>NZ_JAGIAV010000010.1 GCF_017744675.1 Flavobacterium sp.
TTTTTAATGATATTGTGTTCGGTTTCTGATGATATTGATATATTTTTGAACTAATAAAAAGCTACTGGTGATTAGATTATTAAAATATCGAGCAATAAAAAACCTCGGAATGTAAATTCCGAGGTTTTTTTATAAGTAAGAAAACTTAAATTATTTTCTTTTGATAACTCTTTCTACAGCTTCAACAATTGCTTGATTGTTTAGTTTGTATTTTTCCATTAATTGCTCTGGAGTTCCAGATTCTCCAAAACTATCTTTAACAGCTACAAATTCTTGTGGAGTTGGGTTGTTTAAAGCTAATACTCCAGAAACGCTTTCTCCAAGACCTCCAAGGTAGTTGTGCTCTTCTGCAGTAACTACGCATCTAGTTTTAGCAACAGATTTTAAAATTGCTTCTTCGTCAAGAGGTTTAATAGTGTGGATGTTGATTACTTCAGCTGAAATTCCTTTTGCTTCAAGAGCTTCGGCAGCAATAAGAGCTTCCCAAACTAAGTGTCCTGTTGCAATAATAGTAACATCTGTTCCTTCGTTTAACATAATTGCTTTTCCAATTACGAAAGGTTCGTCAGCAGGAGTGAAGTTAGGTACAACCGGACGTCCGAAACGTAAGTATGCTGGACCATGGTGGTCAGCTAATGCTAAAGTTGCAGCTTTAGTCTGGTTGTAATCGCAAGTATTGATTACAGTCATACCAGGCAACATTTTCATTAAACCAATATCTTCTAAAATTTGGTGCGTTGCTCCGTCTTCTCCTAAAGTTAAACCAGCGTGAGAAGCACAAATTTTTACGTTTTTATCTGAGTAAGCAACAGATTGACGAATTTGGTCATAAACTCTACCAGTAGAGAAGTTAGCGAAAGTTCCTGTAAAAGGAATTTTCCCTCCAATAGTTAAACCTGCAGCGATTCCGATCATGTTTGCCTCAGCAATACCAATTTGGAAAAAACGCTCTGGGTGATTTTTCTTGAATTCGTCAAATTTTAATGATCCGATTAAGTCAGCACATAATGCAACCACATTTTCGTTTTTTTGACCTAATTCTGTCATTCCCGCTCCAAAACCAGAACGAGTATCTTTACTTCCTGTATTTGTATATTTTTTCATTTCTATTTTTGCTGTGTGCAATAGGCAGTAAGCAATAAGCGTACAGCTTATAGCTTAAAGCGTAAAGCTTTTTTTAATAATCAACTTGATCTTTAGAGTAGTTTTGAGCCAATGCATTTGCCAATTGCTCATCATTTGGAGCTTTACCGTGCCAAGCGTGAGTGTGCATCATGAAATCTACACCATTACCCATTTCTGTGTGTAATAAAACGCAAACTGGTTTTCCTTTTCCTGTTCTTGATTTAGCATCAGCATAACCAGCAATGATAGCATCAATGTTGTTTCCTTCTGCGATTTCTAAAACATCCCAGCCAAAAGCTTCAAATTTTGCGCGTAGGCTTCCCATTGCCAAAACTTCGTCAGTTGTACCGTCAATTTGTTTTCCGTTAACATCAACTGTAGCGATAAGGTTGTCTACTTTTTTAGCGGAAGCATACATAATAGCTTCCCAGTTTTGACCTTCTTGCAATTCTCCGTCTCCGTGCAAAGTATAAACTAAATGGTTGTCTCCGTTTAATTTTTTGGCTTGAGCAGCACCCAAAGCCACAGATAAACCTTGTCCTAAAGAGCCAGAAGCCATACGCACTCCAGGTAAACCTTCGTGAGTTGTTGGGTGTCCTTGTAAACGAGAGTTTAATAATCTAAAAGTAGCAAGTTCTGAGATTGGAAAATAACCGCTACGAGCTAGGACGCTATAGAATACTGGTGAGATGTGACCATTTGAAAGGAAAAAGATATCCTCTCCAATTCCGTCCATATCAAAACCTTCCTTGCGGTCCATGATACTTTGATATAGTGTAACCAAAAATTCAGTACAACCTAAAGAACCACCTGGGTGCCCAGAGTTTACAGCATGTACCATTCTAAGAATATCTCTTCTTACTTGGATCGTTAAATCGCTTAATTGTTGTGTGTTAGGCTTCATTTTATATGTAAAAGTTAAACTGAAGCAAAAGTAAACGTTATTTTGCGGGGAGACAAATGATTTTTTGCTTTAGTTTTATAGCAATTGTTAAATTTTGCTGTTTTTTTTACATTAAGCAGAAAAATATAACAGCTGTTTTGCCTTTTGAACTTTTACAAGTGTGTTTTTTACAATTTTAAATTAAGTAATTAAAAAAATCTTGCGTTATGCAAGATTTTTATGCTTTAGGCAAGGTTATAAATTTGTTAATAGATTTATTCTGTATCACCTTGACTGTAATAATTGTTTTCTTCATCTTCAGATCCTATGTCTTCTTGCTCGTCGTCTAGTTCAGCACCAGGAATGTCTAGATCATTACCGATTTTATCACTGTTTTGTTTCCATTCGTGATTGTTCTGATTAATAATACGTTCGCCTGAAATTTCTTCAGGATCTATATCTTCTAGTTTGTTGTCTTGATTGTAAATGTCTTCATTTGCTGGATAATCCATATTTTCAAGATTTTTTTCAATCTGATCGTCCTTAATCTGATCTAATTTTTCTTCAGAGTTTATCATGATTTTAAATTTTTAGTTGTAACACTGTTTGCTTATTTAAAATTACGAAATAAAAACGGCATGCTATTATATTTTATCGTGCTGATATTGTAGTTTTTACATTCAATTTTGTTCTAAAGTTGAAATACGGTAGGCTGTTTGCGTTAGGGATAGAAGCGGCATCCTTTTGCGATACATTTTTCTTATTAAATTAAAAATGAATGTTCTTGAGCAAAAGATATAGCGGATAGCCCGACCCGCCGCGGCGGGTAACGCCCAAATAGATTAAATTCAAATGTGAAAATCCAAATTCCGAAAACATAGAATCAAAAAATTAAGAAAACATTATCTAAATTTCTAGTTGACAAATTTTCTAATTAATAAAATTTCCTGAAATTAAACTATCTTTGCCGTCCCGAACGGTCGGGAGAAAAACGAATTTATGAAGTTTGATTTATTACAACAAGATCCGCAGTCTAAAGCAAGAGCGGGTAGTATTACTACAGATCACGGAGTTATAGAGACTCCTATTTTTATGCCAGTTGGTACTGTCGCTTCTGTAAAAGGAGTACATCAGCGTGAGCTTAAAGAAGAGATTAATCCAGATATTATTCTTGGAAACACTTATCATTTATATTTACGTCCGCAAACTGAAATTTTAGAAAAAGCTGGCGGATTGCATAAATTTATGAATTGGGATCGTAATATTTTGACCGATTCTGGAGGATATCAAGTGTATTCTCTTTCTTCAAACAGAAAAATTAAGGAAGAAGGGGTAAAGTTTAAATCGCATATTGACGGTTCTTACCACTTTTTTACACCAGAAAATGTAATGGAAATTCAGCGTACAATTGGTGCTGATATTATCATGGCTTTTGATGAGTGTACACCTTATCCTTGCGATTACCGTTATGCGCAACGCTCGATGCATATGACGCACCGTTGGTTGGATCGTTGTATTAATCATTTAGAAAAAGTTCCATATAAATACGGTTACGAGCAAACGTTTTTCCCGATTGTTCAAGGAAGTACTTATAAAGATCTTCGTCGCCAGTCGGCAGAGTATATTGCAAATGCTGGTCAGCAAGGAAATGCAATTGGCGGACTTTCTGTTGGTGAACCAGCAGAAGAAATGTACGCTATGACTGAAGTAGTTTGCGAAATTCTTCCAGAAGACAAGCCTCGTTACTTAATGGGAGTTGGAACTCCAATTAATATTTTAGAAAACATTGCTTTAGGTATTGATATGTTTGACTGTGTTATGCCAACTCGTAATGCAAGAAACGGAATGTTGTTTACAGCAAATGGGACAATTAATATTAAGAACAAGAAGTGGGAAGCAGATTTTTCTCCAATTGACGAAATGGGACATACTTTTGTAGATACAGAATATACAAAAGCTTATTTACGCCACTTGTTTGCTGCAAACGAATATGTAGGAAAACAAATTGCAACCATTCATAATCTTGGTTTTTATATGTGGTTGGTTCGTGAAGCTAGAAAACATATCTTAGCGGGCGATTTTAGACCATGGAAAGAAATGATGGTAAAAAACATGAGCCAAAGACTTTAAAAAGTTTAAAATTGTTTCAGGTTTCAGGTTACAAGTTTTCTCAGTATAACTTGTAACCTGAAACCTGAAACTTGAAACAAAAATATATGCTGACGATAATAGATAAGTATATTTTAAAAAGATATTTAGCCACTTTCTCGGTGATGATCTTATTATTTATTCCGATTGGAATTGTAATAGATGTTTCAGAAAAGGTGAATAAAATGTTAGAAAATAAGGTGCCATTTACACAGATTGCAATTTACTATTACAATTTTACGGTGTATTTTGCAAACTCCTTATTTCCTATCTTTTTATTTTTATCCGTAATCTGGTTTACTTCAAAATTGGCCAATAACACTGAGATTATTGCAATTTTAAGTTCAGGAATTTCATTTACAAGATTTTTAAGACCATACATTATTGGGGCAAGTATTGTTTCGGTTTTTGTATTGATCATGGGTTTCTTTATTGTTCCTGCTGCTAGTGAAGGATTTAACAATTTTAGGTATACCTATCTGAAAGGAAATGGAAAGGCAGAAATGCGTGGCGAAAGCACCAATGTTTACAGACAGTTAAATGATAACGATTTTATTTTTGTAAATAGTTTTAATGAAGAATCTAAGACAGCATTCAACTTTACATTGGAGCATTTTGAAAAAGAAAAATTAACTTATAAAATTTCAGCAAGCCGTATAAAATGGGATCCTAAAAAGAAAGTTTATATTTTATACGATTATACTAAAAGAACAGTAGGAGAACTGAATGATGTAATTGAAAAATCTCCTGAAAAAAATGTTGCTTTTAAGTTTGAATTGGCCGATTTAACACCTGTAGTTTATATTGCCGAAACGCTGCCTTTGGGCAAATTGATTGATTTTATCGAAAAAGAGAGAAAAAGAGGTTCAGGAAACATTAATACCTATTTAGTCGTTCTTTATAAAAAATATAGTATTCCTGTGTCGGCATTTATTTTAACGATTATTGCCGTTGCCGTTTCTTCTATGAAACGACGTGGAGGAATGGGAATGAATCTTGCTATTGGAATTGCGATCGCGTTTTCATTTGTATTCTTTGATAAAATCTTCGGTACACTGGCCGAAAAATCTACATTCTCACCTTTATTGGCTGTTTGGTTTCCAAATATTGTTTTTGGAATTTTGGCAGTTTACTTATTACGTAATGCGAAACGATAATCTAAAAAGTTATTTAAATCTTCACTTAATTGTCTTTATCTGGGGTTTTACAGCTATTTTAGGTGCTTTAATAACAATTGATGCTGATAATCTGGTTTGGTATAGAATGTTGCTTGCCATGATTTTTCTCGGCGGATTTATTGCTGTTAAAAAACAATCTTTTCAAGTCCCGATAAAAGAATTTTTTAAATTAATATTTGTTGGATTATTGATTGCGCTGCATTGGATTTTCTTCTTTAAAGCAATTCACGTATCCAACGTTTCAATTACGCTTTCCATATTTTCTTTGGGAGCATTTTTTGCATCCTTATTAGAACCATTATTTTATGGAAGAAAAGTGCTTTGGTACGAGGTTTTCTTCGGACTTGTCATTATTGCTGGTTTAGGATTAATTCTTCAAGTGGAAATAAAATATCTTACAGGAGTTTATTACGCTTTGGCAGCCATCATATTAGGAGTTTTGTTTACCTTAATGAATGGAAAACTAATTTCAGATCACGAACCTTCAGTGATTACATTTTACGAATTTGGAGCAGGCGTTTTCTTTATCACGATTTATTTTTTATTTCAAGGAAAATTCACTGCAGATTTCTTCAAGTTGTCTTTAAATAACTGGATTTTGTTATTGATTTTGGCTTCAATCTGTACAGCTTACGCTTTTACAGCTTCCGTAAAAGTAATGCAAAGGCTAACACCTTATACTGTAATGCTAACTACTAATCTAGAACCAGTTTACGGGATAGTTTTGGCCTATTTTATCTTGGGAGGAAAAGAAAAAATGAGTGTAGAGTTTTATATTGGCGCCGTTATAATCATCATAACAGTTATTCTAAATGGTGTATTCAAACATTATCAGAACAAGAAAAAGAACTTGTAATAGTTTACTTATTTTTAAAATGCATTTTTATACTTTAAATAACAATTAACTTCGCCAATGATATAATATTTTTATATTTGCGGTTCGATTTAAAAACAAAATTCAAAAATCCATGGAATATTTAGATTTTGAGCTTCCAATTAAAGAACTTGAGGAACAGTTAGAAAAGTGTGTTATTATTGGAAAAGAATCTGACGTTGACGTAACGCCAACGTGCAAGGAAATCAACAAGAAATTAGAGCAAACTAAGAAAGATATATACAAAAACCTTACGGCTTGGCAGAGGGTACAATTGTCAAGACATCCAAATAGACCTTATACTTTAGACTATATCAAAGCAATTTGCGGAGATACTTTCTTAGAACTTCACGGAGATAGAGGTTTTAAAGATGATAAAGCAATGGTTGGTGGTCTTGGTAAAATAAACGGACAGTCGTTTATGATTATCGGTCAGCAAAAAGGCTTTAATACCAAAACACGTCAATACCGTAATTTTGGTATGGCAAATCCAGAAGGATACCGTAAAGCTTTACGTTTGATGAAAATGGCAGAGAAATTTGGAATTCCAGTTCTTACTTTGGTAGATACTCCCGGTGCATATCCTGGACTTGAAGCGGAGGAAAGAGGACAAGGAGAAGCTATTGCTAGAAATATCTTCGAAATGGTCCGTTTGCAAGTGCCAATCATTACAATTATCGTAGGTGAAGGTGCTTCTGGTGGAGCTTTAGGAATTGGTGTTGGAGACCGTGTTTACATGTTAGAAAACACTTGGTACTCTGTAATTTCTCCAGAATCTTGCTCTTCTATTTTATGGAAAAGCTGGGAATATAAAGAGCGTGCAGCAGAGGCTTTAAAACTGACTTCTTCTGACATGAAAAAACAAAAATTAGTTGATGATGTAATTCCAGAACCACTTGGCGGAGCACATTACGACAGAGAAACTACTTTTAAAACAGTAGCGGAATATATTACAAAAGGATATAACGAATTGAAAGACTTATCAACAGCCGATCTAATTGCCCAGAGAATGGACAAATACAGTAATATGGGCGAGTATAAAGAGTAAATTTATATATAATGATTAAAAATCCGAAGCCCTGCGGTTTCGGATTTTTTTTTGGTTATCAACAAAAAAAGTAAATTTATAAACAACTGAATCGTTATAATTAGATAACAATTTTTTTTCAAATTTTGTTACTTTCGCTATATGGAAAATTTCAAGAATGTAAATCCCGTAAAGGTCGATAAAACCACTATAATTAATCTAGAAAAAGGTAAGCTTCCTCCACAAGTAATTGACTTGGAAGAGGCTGTGCTTGGTGCGATGATGATTGACAAAAAAGGGGTAGATGATGTAATTGATATTTTACAGCCAGACGCTTTTTACAAAGACGCACACAAACATATTTTTGAAGCCATTTTGCAGCTTTTTACAGAAACGCAGCCAATCGATTTGCTGACGGTTTCTACGCAATTAAAGAAAAATGGAAAGCTCGAGTTGGCTGGAGGAGATTTTTATTTAATTCAGCTTACGCAAAAAATTGCTTCTTCTGCCCATATCGAATTTCACTCGCGTATTATTCTTCAGAAATTTATTCAAAGAAGTTTAATTCGAATTTCATCGGAGATTATTGAAGAATCTTATGACGAAACTACAGACGTGTTCGATTTGCTGGATAAAGCCGAATCTAAACTATATGAAGTAACGCAAGGAAATATTAAACGTAGTTCTGAAACTGCTCAAAGTTTAGTTTTACAGGCAAAGAAACGTATTGAAGAAATTGCAGGTAAAGAAGGTTTAAGTGGTGTTGCAACTGGATTTGAGAAGTTAGATGAAGTTACTTCTGGATGGCAGCCTTCCGATTTAATTATTATTGCGGCACGTCCTGGTATGGGTAAAACGGCTTTCGTCCTTTCGATGGCGAGAAACGTGAGTATTCAGTTTGGACATGCGGTTGCGATTTTCTCTCTGGAGATGGCATCAGTGCAGTTGATTACGAGACTTATTTCTTCTGAAACAGGATTGTCTTCAGAAAAATTAAGAACTGGTAAATTAGAAAAACACGAATGGGAACAGCTGAGTACTAAAGTGAAAAATTTAGAAAAAGCGCCATTGTTTATTGATGATACACCTTCGCTTTCGATATTCGATTTACGTGCAAAATGCCGTCGTTTGGCTTCGCAACACGGAATCAAATTAATTATTATTGACTACTTGCAGTTGATGACTGCAGGGGGAAGCGGAAAAGGAGGAGGAAACCGTGAGCAGGAGATCTCGACTATTTCTCGAAACTTAAAGGCTTTGGCAAAAGAGTTGAACGTTCCTGTTATTGCACTTTCTCAGTTATCGCGTGCCGTTGAAACCCGTGGATCTAGTAAACGTCCGCTTCTTTCCGATCTTCGTGAATCTGGAGCGATTGAGCAGGATGCCGATATCGTATCGTTTATTTATCGTCCTGAATATTACAAAATCGAAGAATGGGACGATGACGAAGCATCTTCTACACAAGGTCAGGCAGAGTTTATTATAGCCAAGCACCGTAACGGTGGTCTAGAAAATATCCGTCTTAAATTCTTAGGACATTTAGGTAAATTTGATAACCTTGAAGAATTTACAGGAGGCTACGATGATTTACCTTCTAAAATGAATCATGACGATAATCCTTTCCTAACGAAAAATTTACCATCTGCTAATGAAGCTTTCGGAAGTAATTTTAATGACGACGACGACGACAGCGATGTTCCGTTTTAAAAAATTAAGAAGCCTTATTATTAAGGCTTTTTTTATGTTTTGACGTTAATCTTTTAATAAAAATCAGTAGTTTAGCTAAACCAATTATAAACTATTAATTTTTTTAAATTATTAACCAAAAACAAATTTAAATTATGAATGAAGAAACTTTTCCAGGGCCTATTCAGATTCCTGTAGCAACTGCAAACGAGTGGGAAAAAAGATATCAAGATGATACCACAGTCGAAGACTCTAAAAACAAAGTAAAAGGCTTCCTTGTTCCAAGAGAAAGTCTAGAAAAAGTATTAGCGCTTAAAACAGAAGCTGTTTGGGCTTATTTAGGTATAAATGATCAAAAAGAAAAAACATTACTTTTTGTTGGGGCCGAATATGATAAAGAAACAGGGAAGTGGATTAATGTATATGGAACGGGAGATGGTTTAGAAGGTTGCGAAGGAGATGATGAAGTAGTGTACGATGGTGCTCGTCCAAGTCCTCCATATTAATTAAAGAAATAAAAAATGGATGATTTTTTAATATATTCAAGTTATTTGATTTTATTGATTAATCTTGTTCTATATACATTTAGCTTTTTCCAAAAGGAAAAAGCTAATGTTTTTTTTGTCTCCTACCTGGCATTTTCAACTGTGTTGCAGTTTTCAATGGAGTTGGTATACCATTTAGGGATGAATAATTTATTTCTAGTAAATATTTTTTTTATCGGGCAAATGATCATACTAGGACTTTTTTATAATTCACTTTTTTATAATAGAGCTCAAAAAATATTCGTTAAGGCTTCATTAATAATTGCTTTATTGATCTTATTGGTGCAATTTGCAATAGATTCAAGTCAGTTTTTAAAATTTAATTTATTCGAAATTACTTTAACTTCCTTGCTTATAGTTGTTTTTGCACTACTTCATTTTTATAATATGCTTACAGAAAATAAAAAGTATTACTATATAAGTATGGGGGTGGTTTTTTATTTGTTGGCGAGCACGGTTTTATTTTTAATTGGTAATCTTTCAACAGGATTGAGCGCCGACTTAAAATACTTAAGCTGGCAATTAAATGCTTTTTTATTAATAGTTTATTACTTGATTATTTTATTTGAATGGCTAAAAAGTTTTTACAAAAAAGAAAGTTTACAAAGCTAGTTTGTAATTTTAATATAATAAAGATATGAATGTAGGTCATATTCCTGAAAAAGAACTTGTAGCCATAATATTGTACATCTCTTTGTTTTTCATTATTGTTGCAGTCGCATTAATTATATTCTTTTACTTTTCTAGAAAAAAAATCATTCAGAAGGAATTAGAAAAAATAGATTTAATACTCCGTTATCAGAAAGAGCAATTACACGCTATCATTATAACACAGGAAGAAGAACGCAAAAGAATTGCTCAGGATCTTCATGATGATATTAGTTCAAAATTAAATATTGTCTCTTTAAACAGTCATTTGCTTACTGCACCTAATCTTACCGAGTCCGAAACGGCTGAGATTACAGAAAATATTATCAATTTAACGACAAAAGCTTTAGAGAACTCTAGAAAAATTGCGCATAATTTATTGCCACCAGTTTTTGAGAAATTTGGGCTAAATGCAGGTATAGAAGAATTATGTGAAGAATTTGAGAGCAGTAAATCGGTAAAAACACATTACATAAATGAGATTGATTTTGACGATAAGGATATAGATAGACATTTGCATGTTTTTAGAATTCTTCAGGAGCTTATGAACAATTCGCTACGTCATGGAAAAGCAACAGAAATATGGATTTCTTTTACCAGTAAAGACGAAAATAATATCTGCGATTATGAGGATAATGGTATTGGTTTTGACAGTTCTAAAATTGAAAATCAAAAAGGCCTTGGTATGAAAAACATTGACAGCCGAATATCATTTTTGGAAGGAACCATAGAAATTAACTCTGAAATTAATAAAGGAATTGCTGTAAAATTTACTTTTTAGACTTCATTTAACAATTTTATTAAGGTTTTTGGTCAATAAAACAGGTGATTTGGACTTTTTATAAATCATATTTTGTAATTTCGATAAACCAATTAAACGACCAAAATCAAATAAAGATGAATGCTGCTATTAAAATTGCTCTAGTAGATGATGAAATTTTGTTTAGAAAAGGAATTTCTTTTTTACTGCAAAGAGAACAAAATATAGACATTATTTTTGAAGCATCAAATGGAGATGAGCTGATTTCTCAATTAGATCAAAGAGAAATTAAACCAGATATCATAATAATGGACTTAAAGATGCCGGTCTTAAATGGTGTCGAAGCAACTAAAATTATTAAAAAGTTATTCCCTGATATTAAGATTATTGCATTGACGAGTTATGATACCAAATCTTTTATTGCAAATATGATTCAAGTTGGAGCCGTAGCTTACTTAATTAAAAATACTACTCCAAAAGATTTAATACATACCATAAATGAGGTAGCAAAAAAAGGATTTTATTACAACGAAAATGTCCTAAAAACAATTCAAGAGACAATAGTTTCTCCTAAAAATACGAGAGTAGGTCTAGAGACTAATTTTCTTTCTCCTCGTGAAATCGAAATCCTGCAATTAATTTGTCAGCAGAAAACCACAGCTGAAATTGCAGAACGTCTTTTTTTAAGTCCACGAACAATAGAAGGACATAGAAATAACTTATTGCTTAAAACAGAATCGCGTAATATTGCTGGTTTGGTTGTATACGCTATTCAAAATGAATTGGCAGTTTTAACAATCTAATTATGCTGTCAAGAATTGAATCGACAATACGTAATATAGTATAATTGTGATTACAAGGACACATAAACCTATTTTCTGAATCATATTCAGACCCTTTTGCTGGTTATTACTTTCATTAAACTTCATAGTGGTTATTTTTTACAGCGATTAGCTTCGTGAACTTGGGATAGCAAATGTATTGAGAATATTCTTCTTAATTATACGTGTTTTTACCTGTTTTGGTTTGTTTTAAAATCACTTTTTTTTCCGGGTTTTTATATTTAACATTCTTTTAGACTAGAAAAGATTCCTAGTGTTCTTTTTTTGCTGACGGCTTTTATATCTTTACTAAAATAATTTTCTGATGAATAAGAGTTTATTCTATATTTTTATATTACTGGTTACATTTAATGTAAGAGCTTCCTTTATTTTGCTTCCGATGGACGAGACAACGCAGCAAAATCATTTAAAAGCATATGGAATTACGTATTGGTGTTTAAGTAGAGATTACAAAGCAAGCTGGCTTTTAAATTACCGAGGAGGTTCTTTTTTACTTCCTGATGCTGATGAGATTAGGAAAGAATGTAAAATTAGAGGAGTAAGTTTTGAAGTAATTTCAGATAGTGAACAGGCATCAATATTAAACGAAATTTCGAGTCCTTCTCAAAATATGGAAGCTGTAATTTTAGAAAAAGCTCCTAAAATTGCCGTTTATACTCCAAAAGGAAAACAACCGTGGGATGATGCAGTAACTTTGGTTTTAACTTATGCAGAAATTCCTTTTACTCCAATTTATGATGAAGAAGTATTAAGCGATCAATTATTAATGTACGATTGGCTTCACCTGCATCATGAAGATTTTACTGGACAATACGGAAAATTTTATGCCGCTTATAAAAATACTCCCTGGTACATAGACCAAAAAAGAGATGCCGAAGCCCTGGCAACCAAACTAGGTTATGCGAAAGTTTCTCAAGAAAAAGGAGCGGTTGCAAAAAAAATTAGAGATTTTGTAATTGGAGGCGGTTTTATGTTTGCTATGTGTTCTGCTACCGATAGTTTTGATATTGCACTTGCGGCAGATGGAGTAGATATTTGCGAGGCAATGTTTGATGGAGATCCAAGTGAATCTAATTATCAGTCAAAATTAAATTATAATAATTCATTTGCCTTCAAAAACTTTACTTTAGAAAGAAGACCAGAAGTTTACGAGTTTTCGGATATTGACATGACAACAAAAAGACGAGTTCCAATGGAGAAGGATTATTTTACTTTAATGGAATTTTCTGCAAAATGGGATCCGATCCCGAGTATGTTGTGTCAGAATCATACACAATTGGTGAAAGGTTTTATGGGACAGACAACGTCATTTGATTCTTCATTGATAAAATCGAATATCTTGATTATGGGAACATGCGAATTGAACGGCGAGTCAAGGTATATTCATGGAGAAAAAGGCAAGGGAATGTTTACTTTTTTTGGCGGACATGATCCAGAAGATTTTCAACATCAGGTTGGAGATCCTCCAACGGTTTTAGACTTGCATCCTAATTCTCCAGGATATAGATTGATTTTGAATAATGTTTTATTTCCTGCTGCTCGAAAAAAGAAACTTAAAACCTAGATTAGTTTAGAGAAAACTCAAACCAGATTGGGATATGATCGGATATTTTTCTTGCATCCTTTAAAGAATCAAAATCTTCGTAAAATTTAATGATTCCGAAATTGCTTACTTTTAAATTTGATGTTTTATAAAAAATATTGTCAAATTCTGATGCCAGACAAATATTGCCTTTGCATTTATGTTTAAGAGTAGTTTTTTGATTTTTCAGCACAGGAGAATATCCCATTTTTTTTAATGGATTAAAAACTGAATGCTTCTCTGGACAATTAAAATCTCCTAAGAAAACGAGATTCAAATCAGGATATTCGTTTGGTAAAAATTTGAAATATTTGATTTCAGTTTCGGGCTGTTTCTTTTGCGTTATCGCATGAAAATTGACAAGCGTAATTGTCTTTTTATTAATTTCAAATGTCACAAAATAAGGCTCGCGATCAATTTCTAAACTAAATTTTTTCTCGAGCCAAGGTTTGTTTTTTAATTTGGCTTTATGAGTTTTCCAAATAAAAGCATATCGCTCAGTTTTGTAACTGCTGCTAGAAGTAGGATCGCTTATTTTATAGTCCCACTTACTTCCTTTTTGATTAAGTAGTGCTGCAAGCTTTGCAACGGTTTGTGCGCCTCCGTTACCAGCAACAACTTCTTGAATTGCAATAATATCATAATTAGAAACTGCTTTGGCAATATAACTTAAATCAATTTCAGATTTAGATTTTCCAAAGTTCTGAATATTCCAAGATAGCACTTTGGTTTGTGCGAAAGATAAAAAAGTGACTAATAATAAGAGAAGGCAGAGATTTTTTTTCATGTAAAATGTAATGGACTAAGATATAAATCTCATCTTCCTGCAATAATTAAGCCTTCCTTAAAAATTATTAGTGTTTTTTATATCTATTTTTTAGTGCCGTTCCTATAATTATAATTTGTAATACCAATAATGCTGGAATAAATATTATTTTCCAATCAATTTCAAGCCAGCCCGTTTTTTCAGAAATGAAAGCAAAGCTTATTGATAAAAAAAGGCAGAGTAACATTGTTTTCATAATAATTTTATTTTGTGTAGTATTAACTCTAGAGATTATTATACTAACTTTATTTTTTGGTTTCATTGGTTAGTTAATAGATTATCACAAATTTAGCAGTATAAAAAGTGTAATCCTTACGGGAAACCGTAAAGAGTATAAAAATTACACCAATCCAAAATCTTTTGCAATTGCAATTAAGTGCACATTATTATTGGCCTTAAAGTAAATTTTCAATTTATTGATTCTTTTTTCGATACTACTTGTTCCGTTAGGAGTAATAGATAAATCTTTAAACTCTTTAGAAATGCTTTCTAAAATATATCCTTTAGATAAGAGTTGTAAAATCGAAATGTCATATGATTCAATTTCAATTAGTGATTTATCATTAAAATTAAATGACAAATCTGATGAAAGTATTTTTTCCTCATTATTAAATGTACTTTCAATAGCATTTCTAAGCTCAGCAATACTATTTCGTCCTTTAGTGACATATGCATTAATGCCCAATTCATTAAAAAGAGTTTTAATTCTGTAGCTTTTGTCTTCTATAGAAAAAACAATTTTTTTAATTTTTGGTTGAACTTTGTTTACTGCATCGATAAGTTCATCGCCGCTATTTAAATTTACTTTTCTATGATCTGATTTAAATGACAAATCGGTTATCAGCAAATCATAAGGTTCATTATCTGCCAATGCTTTTTTTATTTTAAGCAAACCTTCGTCACAATATTTTACGTGATGAATTACGGGAACTTTTAACTCTTCAAGTACTTGAACAACTGAAAGGCTGATACTATCTAGATCTTCGGCAACTAAAACTTTTTTAAACATATTGTCTTTATATTGAAAATTTGAAACTTATTTTAAAACCATTTTCGGATTGTGTGTCAAAATTAAGAGTTCCTTTTATTGTTTTAATACGGTTTTCCACATTTTGTAGTCTTTTTTCTAAAATACCATGTTTCGAACTGATTTCGTTACCATTATCAGTATAGGTTATTAGAATGTTTTTCTTCTCTTTTTTAAATGTTATACTTGCTAATGAAGGATTATTTAATGTTTTCATCTGGTCAAATATTTCCTGAAGAACACGGAAAACAGTAATTTTTTTCACTCGGTCAATTTTGGACCATGAAAAAGAATGTAAACCATTTATTATTATGTTTAGGTTTTGGTTGGTATATCCAGAAATCATTTCTTTAAGTGCTTTTTCAAAATTTTCATCAGTAACTATTTCGCTATTCTCTCGAGAGATATTTCTGGTTTTTAAATAAATGTTGTTTAAATGAGATAGAAATTTTTCTTTGTTTTTTTCTTTTTCTAGATCATAGTTTTCTGTAAATAATACGATTTTATCAATATCTTTTTCAAGTTCAAACTGTAATTTTTCAGAAATACGCATTTCGTTTTTAAAAATTGCTTCATCCTTTTCTTTTTTTCCTTTCGATGTAACGAAGTAAATTATAAAAAGTGAAACGATGAGAGCGAAAGAAATCACTACGTACGATATTGTACTTCTATTTTTTTGTCTTTGAAGTTTCAACTCATTTTCGGCTTTAAGATTTTTAAGTTCTAAGTTTTCGTCTTTGTCCTTCTGTGAATTATATATAATATCTGCGAACTGATTTTTTGCTTTTTTTCTACTTACAGTAAGGCTGTCAACCATTCTTAAATAAATCTTAGAATGGTTTTTTGAATTTTCAGCGTTATCAGCTTCAATTAAAGCTCCTAACATAGTAATCTCATTTGCTACTGATTTTGCTTTTTTCGCACAGATATAAGCCTTTTCAGCATTAATTTTTTTTAATGCCGGATTATTGTATTTTTTGTAGTATTGATAAAGAGCGTAATAGTTGCCAATTAGTTCGTAATCATTATTTAATGTAAGGCCTATTTCCAAACTTTCGTTAAAGCAGTCCAATGCTTCTTTTTTATGATTTCCTAAATAAAAGTAACAGAGCCCCAAATTATATAATTTACCGCTGCGTAGAATATCTGTGTTTGAAGGAGTGATTTTGTCTTCGATCTTGAGTCTAGCTATGGGTTCTAATAAATCTACTGCCTCTTGAAATTTTCCTTGTTGCATGTACATAAATGCAATTTCCGATATTATTCTTGATTTCCTGAAAGTAGAGACTGCCTTTTTTAATGCTTTTTTATGATAAAATATTGCTTTTTCATTGTCATTAGTGTAATAATAGTTAAAAGCCATAAAAGTGTAAGCATTAACAGCATGCTTTATATTGGTTGTTTTGTCTAAATAAGGAAATCCTTTTATAAGGGTAGTTTCTGCCTCGTAATAATTACCATATCGTTGCAAGATTTCGACTATGGAATTTAATGAACCAACATATTCATCTGGATAATCTTCTTTTGGCTCACATAATAATTGCGTTTTGTTGAAGTAAAAATAGGCACTGTCATATTTTCCTGAATTAAAAAAAGCATTAGCTTTTTCTAATGTTTTTTTTATTTTAATTGAGCGATCAGCTTTAAGGTGATTCTTTTGTTGTTTTTGTGTTTCAGAATACTTTACGAAATAAAGAGTTGCTAAAATCAAACAAATGATTAATAAACAGAAAAGAATAATTTTTTTTTGAAAATAACGGAACGAGTTGTTAATCATTATATAGGGAATTTAATTAAAACCTCAAAACCTTTTCCAAAATCAGAATGAATTTCAACCTCTCCTTTAAGGGCTTGAATTCTATTCTCAATATTATGTAAACCATTTTTGTGAACCATTTTGTTTGAACCAATTCCTTTTCCGTTGTCGGTATAATTAATTATAATAGTATTGTTTCTTTCTTTAAAAGTTATGGCAACTAAAGTAGCATCACTATGTTTTTTCATGTTTACGAGCAATTCTTGGATGATTCTGTAAATAGATATTTTTTTAATTTCATCCAGTTGATTCCCTGAAATCTCATCTAAACCATTTATTAATAGGTTTATTTTAGGCGTATTAAATCCAGAAATCATCTCTTTGAGTGAAATTGTATAATTTTGATTACTTAAAATTGGATTGTTTTCCTTCGACACATCTCTTGTTCGAGAATAAATATCATCTAGCTTTTTCAATAAATGATTTCGGTTTTCTTCAGCAGAAAAATTTTTATTCTCAACAAAAGCCAAGGTATTATAAATGTCATTAGCCAATTCGTCATGCAGTTTTTTTGAAATTCTAGTTTCGCTTTGATAAGTTGCTTCAATTTTTTGACGATTATTTCGTGCAGTTAAAAAGTAATAAACAAATACAATCAAGCATGATGCTAATATAATTATGATATATGAAATAATATTTTTGCTTTCCTGTTTTTCTAATTGAAGTTCGTTTTTGATTCTTTGAGCCTTTAATTTTAAGTTTTCTTCTTTTTCCCTTTTAGAATCATATTTCATTTTTGCAAATTGATTTTTTGCTTTTTGTCTGAAGGAATAAATGTCCTGACTCACTTTTATGTAGAGAAGGGCTTTTTCTTTTGCTTCTGCAGCAGAATTAGTGTTTTCTATAATAAATTTTAAAGCCAGTAAACGATTATTTGTATTGTCAGATAATGTGTAGTTTTTGTAGCTTAATTTGGCATACATCATCGATAAAGACTTATTGTTGTGGTAATATTGAGCAAGATTATAATATGTTTTGCCTAAACCATCTTTATGTTTTGCTTCAGAGTTTATTTGTATGCTCTTCTGAAAAAAGGCCAAAGCTTTCGTATTCTTTAGTTTGGAATAACAAATGCCAATATAATCTAGTATTTTTGAATGATAAATTGGATTTTGCTGTACAATTTTTTCCTTGCTTATTGATAAAAATAATCGAAGCGCCTTATTGTACTGGTGTTGTTTAATATAAATTACCGCTATGTTATTTTTTGCTTCCAGTTTATTTATCTGGTCCGTTTTTAAGGTAAATGCTTTAGAATAATAGTAAATAGCAGTTGGGTAGTCATAAGTGTAATAATAGTTTCTTCCTAGCACACTATAGATATTCCATACATAATTTGGATCTTTTATTTTATTTAAATAAGGGATTGTTTCTGATGCAGTAGAAATACTTCCAATAAAATCTTCATGGTCTTGCTGAATTTCGGACATGTAATACATGCAATAAACATAGTTTTTAGCATCTTCTTGAGGATTGCAATTTGTTCGTGCTTTATTGTAATAAAAAAAGGCGCTATCTGTATTATGGAGGTTATTATGAAAATTGTCTGCTTTTCTAATTAATTTGAGAGTTTCAGTATGGCTTTTTGTTTTTTTAGAACTGATAATATTTTGCTTTTGACAGGAAAAAAACGTCAGTAAAAGAGTTGTTAAAAAGGTAAATATGGGTATTCTTTTTGATATCATGCGCCAAAAATAAAAAATCTAAGTTCCTATGAAAGCGTATAAATACCTGTTTTTGCAAAATCTGAAAAAAAAGAAAATTCACGCGCTGATTTTCAGATGAATAAAAAAAGACCCTCTTGTAGAAGGGTCTGTAGTGGTAAAAATGTTGTAAATTTAATCCTTATAAATTATTCTGCACGCATACCTGTTGCAATTCCAATTCTATTCCAAGCATTAATAGTAATGATTGCCATAATGATTTCTGCTAGATACTTTTCGTCAAATAGTTTTGCCGCATTTTGATAGGTTTCTTCAGAAACGTGATTGCTTATTAATGTTATTTCTTCTGTCAAAGCAAATATTGCTTTCTCTTCCTCAGTATAAAAATCAGCTTCACACCAAGCGTTAAGTAAATAAATGTGTTGTTCGCTTACTCCAAGTTTTCGAGCATCAGTAGTATGCATTTTGATACAATAAGCGCAACCGTTTACTTGAGAGGCTCTAATTTTAATTAATTCTTTATGTACTGGAGATAATGATGTTGAGTCAATATATTTTTCTAAGCCCAACATGGCTTGATATGCTTCTGGGGCAACTTGTGGGATAACAATTCTTGAGTTCATTTTTATATGTTTTAAAAGTTCAATACAAAGGTTAGTAATGTATGCTCTCAAAAACTTGAACTACTTCAAGAAATAAAGATTAGACTTTTCCAGCTCTAATTTTACTCATAAATTCGGCTGAAAAATCTAAATAGGAGGCAAGCATATATTGAGGAACTCGCTGTACAAATTCTGGAAAATGATCGTTAAAATGATGATATCGTTCTTCTGCCGACATTGTAAATAAGTATTTGATTCGCATTTGTGCAGCGCCAAAGCCTTTTTGTGCTACGATTCTAAAATATTTTTCCAGTTTAGGGATTTGAATTAAAAGAGAATCTAGAACTGATTTTTCCATAGCAATTACATCGCTAGTTTCAACAGCTTGTATATAAAAGTGAGAAGGTATATGATTGTGGTAACTCAAATAATCAGTTATCCACCAGTCTTCAATTCCAAATTGTAAAGTTTGCTCAACCCCTTTAGAATTGATGATGTATTGGCGTACACATCCTTTTACAATAAAATACATTGTATTGCATACTTGTCCTTCTTGCAGCACATGCTCTTTTTTCTTGATTTTTGATAGACTTAGACAGGACTCTAATAAATCGATCTCAGAAAGTTCGAGATTGATAAACTTTTGAATATGATGTATAAGTGCGTTTTCCATTTCTAAGAAAGTTACTTTTAGCAAATGTAATTTATTATGTGGTCACTTCATTAAGAATCGCAGTAAAAACAAAAAACCATCTGCCGCGGCAGATGGTTTTTTTATAATAAGTAAGTAATCTTAAATTGAGTTTATAAAACGTTTTATTTTACTTTATTAAGAATAGCTTTGAAAGCTTCTGGGTGATTCATAGCTAAATCTGCAAGAACTTTACGGTTCAATTCGATTCCGTTAGCTTTAACTTTTCCCATGAATTGAGAATAAGACATTCCTTCTAATCTAGCTCCAGCGTTGATACGTTGAATCCATAATGAACGGAAATTTCTTTTGTTTTGTTTTCTATCGCGGTAAGCGTAGCTCATCGCTTTCTCTACTGCATTCTTAGCAACTGTCCAAACGTTTTTACGTCTTCCAAAGAAACCTTTGGCTTGCTTCATTATTTTTTTTCTTCTTGCTCTTTTAGCAACTGAATTTACCGATCTTGGCATAATTTTAATGTTTTTTTGTAGCAGGCGTCCTGAATTGAATCAAAGGAACTTAAAGCCATACTCCAAGGTTATATAAATAATTTTTTAACCTAAAGAATTATTAGATAATTCTTAATTGTTGTTTAATGCTTCTCATATCTGTTTGGTGAACTAGCGCTGAGTGAGTCAAAGCTAATTTACGTTTTTTAGATTTTTTAGTCAAGATGTGACTTTTAAAAGCATGCTTTCTTTTAATCTTTCCAGAGCCAGTAACTTTAAAACGTTTCTTAGCGCTAGATTTTGTTTTCATTTTAGGCATTTTTCCTAGTGTTTTAATTTATTCTTACTTACTTATATTTTTGCTTCAAGTTTACAGTTTCAGGTTTCAAACTGAATACTGAAACTGCAAACTGAGACTATTTTTTCTTCTTAGGAGCAATGAACATAATCATTCTCTTCCCTTCCAAAACAGGCATAGCTTCAACTTTACCGTGTTCCTCTAAATCCTGAGCAAGACGTAATAATAGAATCTGACCTTGATCTTTATAAATGATAGAACGTCCTTTAAAGAAAACGAAAGCTTTTAATTTTGCTCCCTCTTTCAAGAATTTCTCAGCATTCTTTCTTTTAAATTCATAATCATGCTCGTCAGTTTGAGGACCAAATCGAATTTCCTTTACAACAACTTGAGAAGATTTAGCTTTCAAAGCCTTATCTCTTTTCTTTTGTTCGTAAACAAATTTCTTGTAGTCCATAATTTTACAAACCGGTGGTTCAGCGTTTGGCGAAATTTCAACCAAATCCAGCTCAAGCTGGTCAGCTAAACGTAACGCATCAGCTATTTTAAAAACCCCAGGTTCAATGTTTTCCCCTACAAGACGTACTTCTGGAACACGAATAAGATTGTTTATTCTGTGTGCATCTTTTTTTTCTACGCGAGGTTGAAAACCTCTGTTACTTTTTATTGCTATGACTTTCTAATTTAAGTTAAACTGTAAATACTTTTAATGTCTTTTTTATTTCTTCGTCTACAATCGAAGCAAACTCTTCGATCGAAACGGTGATATTACCTTTTCCTTCTTGTCCATGACGACGAATAGAAATCGTACCGTTTTTCTCTTCTTCCTCACCAACGATAAGCATAAATGGAATTTTCTGCATTTCTGCATCTCTAATTTTCTTACCGATAGTTTCATTTCGGTTGTCAATTAGGGCGCGAATTTCGTGATTTTCTAGCAAATCTAAAACTTTTTTAGCATAATTTTCGTATTTCTCGCTCAAAGACAAGATAATAGCCTGCTCAGGCATAAGCCAAAGTGGGAAATTTCCTGCAGTATGCTCTAGTAAAATTGCTATAAAACGTTCCATAGATCCAAAAGGAGCTCTGTGAATCATAACAGGGCGATGTAATTCATTATCAGCACCTTTATAAGTCAATTCAAAACGCTCAGGTAAGTTGTAATCAACTTGGATAGTTCCTAATTGCCATTGTCTTCCCAGAGCATCTTTTACCATGAAATCTAATTTCGGACCATAAAATGCTGCTTCACCATATTCTACAACAGTATTAAGACCTTTGTCTTTTGCTGCATTGATAATAGCATTTTCGGCTTTCTCCCAATTTTCATCAGTTCCAATATATTTCTCTCTGTCTTCCTGATCTCTCAATGAAATCTGAGCGGTAAAGTTTTCAAAACCTAAAGAGCCGAATACATATAATACAAGGTCAATTACTTTTTTGAATTCCTCATCTAATTGCTCTGGAGTACAGAAAATATGCGCGTCATCTTGAGTAAATCCTCTTACGCGAGTTAAGCCATGTAATTCTCCAGACTGCTCATATCTATAAACAGTACCAAATTCAGCATAACGCTTAGGTAAGTCTTTATATGACCAAGGTCTTACATTGTAAATCTCACAGTGGTGAGGGCAGTTCATTGGTTTCAATAAAAACTCTTCTCCTTCTGCAGGAGTATGTATTGGTTGGAAACTATCTGCTCCGTATTTAGCATAGTGGCCAGAAGTTACATAAAGTTCTTTTTGACCAATATGAGGGCTAACAACTTGCTCGTAACCCGCTTTCTTTTGTGCTCTTTTTAAGAATTGCTCTAAACGATCTCTCAAGGCAGCTCCTTTAGGCAGCCATAATGGCAAACCTTGACCAACCTTTTGCGAGAAAGCAAACAATTCAAGTTCTTTTCCTAATTTACGGTGATCACGACGTTTTGCTTCTTCAAGAAGTTCAAGATATTCAGTTAAATCTTTTTGTTTAGGGAAAGAAGTTCCGTAAACGCGAGTCAACTGTTTGTTTTTCTCATCACCTCTCCAGTAAGCACCGGCAACGCTCATAATCTTTACAGCCTTGATAATTCCAGTATTCGGAATATGTCCACCACGGCATAAATCAGTAAAAGTAGCATGATCGCAGAAAGTAATAGTTCCGTCTTCAAGATTAGAAATCAATTCAGTCTTGTAAACATTGTCTTTATACATCTCTAATGCTTCTGCTTTAGAAACAGGGCGCATTTTAAAATCGAATTTTCCTCTTGCAATCTCAAGAATGCGATCTTCAATCTTTTTGAAGTCAGCCTCAGAAATTTTCTGATCTCCAAAATCTACATCATAATAGAAGCCATTAGCAATCGCAGGTCCAAGAGTTAGTTTAATTCCTGGGTACAATTCCTCAAGAGCTTGAGCCATTACGTGCGAAGTCGAGTGCCAAAAAGCTTTTTTGCCTTCAGCATCATTCCAAGTATATAAAATAAGATTACCATCGGTCGTCAATGGAGTTTCGGTTTCAATAGTTGTACCATTAAAAGATGCAGAAATCACGTTTCTAGCAAAACCTTCGCTAATGTTTTTAGCGACCTCCATTGGAGTTACGCCTTGAGCGAACTCTCTAATTGACCCATCGGGTAAAGTAATCTTGATCATTGTTTATAATTTTGTGAATGCAAATATACATGATTACAAAAATACATACAATATATATGTACAAGTTTACTTTATTATATATGAGTAAACGTTTTTGTTTTGTATTATTTAAGTATGGCTCTCTTTCGTTACCATTATATATAAGTTATAGAATTCCAGGCCGAGCGCCAAGAAACGGAATAATGATTTTTGAAATCATATTTGACTTGCGAAACCCGACAGGTTTTCAAAA
>NZ_JAGIAV010000011.1 GCF_017744675.1 Flavobacterium sp.
GCCTTTGGGCTGGCCTGTTGAACCCGAGGTATAGATGATATAGGCAAGGTCTGCTGCCTGCAAGTCTGCTGCCTTAACCGTATGGGATTCAAGGCTATCCAGTTGGGCATCTACTGCAAAGACATGTCCGCTGTAGCCTGCAAGATCAAACATATAATCGGTCTGGGTCAGAAGGATTCTGATGGCGGTATCCTCAATGATATATGCCTTGCGCTGCTCCGGGTAGGAAGCATCGATAGGGACATAGGCTGCGCCGGATTTAAGGATCCCCAAAATGGAGACGATCATCTTCTCGGAGCGGTCCTGCATAATGCCAACCAGTTCCCCTTTCTCAACCCCGCAGCTATCCTGAAGGTAAAACGCCAGGGCATCGGACTTCTCATCAAGCTCCTGATAGCTAAGGGTCAGTCCTTCATAATGCAGGGCTGCAGACTCCGGGGATATTCTTGCCTGCTCTTTGAACAGATCAAGCATATTGGCATAAGCATGCCCCGGTACATCAGTATGGTTGAATTCTTCTGTTAATTCTTGGCGTTCTGCCTCGCTTAGGCACTCTAAGGCATTCAGGGCCTTGTCCGGTGCGCTCACCGCTGCCTGCATCAGCTGCTCAAAATGGGTAAACATAGCCTCAACTGTGGATTCCTTATAAAGGTCGCTGTTGTATTCCAAAAGCAGACTCAGCCCTTCATCGGATTCTGTAAAAATAAAAGTTAAATCAAACTTGCTTATTTTCGGAATGCTGCCTTCATACCCTTCATAAACACTCATCTTCAGATCATCTAAAACTTTATCTTCCAGATTAGTGGAGCGATTGTCATGATAATCGATAAATACATCAAATAATACGCTACGACTTAAATCACGTTTTAAATTCAATTCTTCAATAAGCTGATCAAACGGAAATACCTGATGTTCATAAGCTTCTAAAGTAGTTTTACGAACTTCCTTCAATAGGGTTTTAAAACTGTTATTCCCTTCAAATCTTGTGCGTAAAGCAAGTGTATTTAAATAAAAACCAATTTGTCCATCTAATTCGCTATTATCGCGTCCAGCTATTGGACTACCAATAATAATATCTTCCTGGTGACTATAGTGATATAATAAACCAACTACTCCACTGAATAATCCCATGAACAAACTACCATTCTGGTCTTTACTGAATGTTTGAATATTTTTATAAATGTCCTTATTTATAAAACGCACAATACTTCCTCCATTGTATGTTTTTACTTGTGGACGTGCTTTATCGCCTGCAATATCAAGAACAGGAAGCTGACCTCCTAACTGGTTTAACCAATAATCGCGATGACTTGATAAACTGGAACTGTTTAACTGTTCTTGCTGCCAGGCTGCATAATCCTTATACTGAATATTTAAAGAGGGAAGTTCAAGGTGTTGTCCTTTTAACTGTGTATTATAAAACTGAAGTAATTCATCAATAAATATCTTCATTGACCAACCATCCCCAATAATGTGGTGCATCACGAAAGTAAAAACCCATTTATTTGGATTAAGCTGATATAAATTAGCGCGTAATAGTGGAAGTCTCGATAAGTCAAATGAACGTAATAATTCTTCTTCGATAAGATTTGCTAATTGTACTTCCTGATCTTTTTCATTTTGCAAATCATGGTTATCAATCAAAAACTCAAACTGATCCTCTGGCACAATAAATTGCATTGTTTCTCCTTTTTCATTTTCTTTAAAAAAGGTGCGAAGAATTTCATGACGTTTTATTAACTGATTGAATGCTGAATTTAAAGCGTTACTATTTAAATTACCTTCAAATGTGTAAACACTGGGCATGTTATATGCAATATTGCTATCGGCAAAACGACTCAAAATCCACATACGACGCTGAGACGAAGAGAGGATATAACTTTCTGCCTCTGGTACTTTTGCAATTGGGACATTGGTTATGGTTTGAGTATTGCTTTTTAGAAATTGAATAATTTCCAATTTCTTTTCCTTAATTTCTTTTAGAAGTGAATCCGGAATTTGCTGATCAAATTTTATTTTCAGATCTTCATTTTCTAATGAAATGTAAATTTTATTTTCCCTTAGTTTACTTAATAATTCTCTCATAATAGCTTTTATATTATACTTTAAACTAGCGTCTCACACTTCCATTTTTAAATGTTTGAGACGTTAATACTGCTTGTTTTTATTAAAAAATCGGTAAAATTTTATGTTTAGTTATTTGATACACTTTATATCGTCAATTCGTTTTCGGTAACAACATCGGTTGTCAGCCATCTTTTTTCAACAATTAAATTTGCGACGCCTTCAATTGTTTTATTTAGAAAAAAATCACTAATAGAAATTTCGATATTAAACTCTGTGATGATCTTTTTTATAGCAACCATTGCATTAAGACTATGTCCTCCTAATTCAAAAAAATCATCTGTAATTCCTATATTCTCAACTCCTAAGACTTCCTGCCAAATGGCAACTAAATTTTTCTCTATCTCATTAGTTGGTGCGATATATTCTTTTCTTACCAGATCATCTCCGGAAATATCCGGTAAAGCTTTTTTATCTAATTTCCCATTTTGGGTTAGGGGAAACTTTTCGAGTGCGATATAGAAACCCGGAATCATATAATCCGGTAATCTTTTCTGTAAAAAATTTCGAAGTTTCAATTTATCAAGGGCTATTTCAGATACAAAATATGCTACCAGTACTTTTTGATTATTTTCTTCCTTTACTTCAACAACTACTTGTTTTAAATCTGTTGAATATTCAAGTATTAAATTCTCAATCTCACTTAATTCTATTCGGTAACCTCTTATTTTTACTTGCTGATCATTCCTTCCAAAAAATTCAATATTGCCATCGGGCAACCAACGGCCTAAATCTCCGGTGGCGTACATTCGTTCTCCTTTTTTGAAAGGATTTTCTATAAATTTTTCTTTCGTTAGTTCCGATTGATTTAAATAACCTCTGGCAACTCCGGCACCTCCTACATATATTTTTCCAACGACTGCCGTAGGTACTAAGTTGGATGCCTCATCAAGAATATATACACTGGAATTTGGTATAGGACTACCAATCGGAATGTTTAAGTATTTTTGATTTTTTATTTCAAAAGTTGTCGAAAACGTAGTGTTTTCTGTAGGTCCATATCCGTTTACAATTTTGATAGCCGGATATTTTTCATACACTTTCAAAATAGATGCAGGAGAAACAATATCACCTCCTACAATTAGCTGGCTTATTTGCTCAAAAACTTCAATCTCATTTTCTACTACTTGCGTAAACCAGGAAGCTGTCATCCAGAGAGAATTCACTTTATTATCCTGAATAACTTTTTTAAGGCTTTCTAATTCCAGCAGGTTCTCTTGTTTGGTCAATATTAGTTTTGAACCATTTAATAAAGTTCCAAAAAACTCTATAATCGTCGCGTCAAAAGAAACAGATCCGGTACTGAGTAAAACTTTTTCTTCGTTTAAAGGAAAAAATGAACATGGCTTGACTAATCTAACTACATTTTTTTGCTCGATCATAACCCCTTTTGGATTACCTGTAGTACCAGAAGTGTACATTACGTAGGCTAAATCATCTGGTTGATTAACTGTTTCGAGATTATCTTTACTGTACTTTTCTCCGGCTTTATTTAATTGTTCTATTACTTCCTGATCTATAACAATTTTGCAATTGATATCTTTTTCGATATAAGCTACTCTCTCTTTTGGATAATTGATGTCTATAGGAACATATGCTCCTCCGGATTTCAATATTGCCAAAATAGAAATTATTAGTTTTTCGCTTCTTTGCAGTTTTATTCCAACTAAATCATTTCGTTGAATAGTATAATTTGTTCTTAGATAATTGGCTAACTGATTTGATCTTTCATTGATTTCCCGATAAGTTAGTTTCAATTCTTCAAATGCGACAGCTATATTATCCGGTGTTTTTTCAACTTGTTCTTCAAACAACTCGGTTATCGTCTTATCTTTAGGATAATCTATATCTGTATCGTTAAAGGCAAATAATAGCTGCTCCTTTTCTGATTTGGTTAGATACTCAATTTCTTTTATATCTGTTTCCGGTTGTTGTACCAATGCTGTCATCAGATTCTCAAAATGAATCCCCATTCTCTCTATCAAACAGATATCAAAAACATCGGTATTGTATTCTATTGTGAGCGCTAAATCTTCATTCTCAGCAAAGATGAAACTAAGATCAAACTGGGATGTTTTTCTGTTGAAATCATATTTTTCAACCTGTACTCCGTTAAGCTCCACATCGCTTTTTATGTTATTTAATTGTGCCTGATTTTGTAAAACTATCAATACATCAAATAAAGCAGAACGACTGGTGTCACGTTTTAAATTTAGTTTTTCTACTAAGTCACTAAAAGGATAAGATTGATTTTCATAGGCACCTAATAAAATCTCTTTTTGTAAGGTTGTAAAGTCTAAAAAGTTATGTACTTCCTGAAACTGTGTTCTTATTGCCAGTGTATTCAGATACAATCCAAATTGATTCTCTAATTCGGGATGTTCCCTTCCAGCTATCGGAGTACCAATTATTATATCATCTTGTCCGGTATATTTATACAATAAGATATTAAACCCTGCCATTAGAGTCATAAATAATGTTGTATCATGCTCTTTTGAAAACACTTTAAGATTTTCTAAAAAAGCTTTTGAAAAAGTATAGCTAAGATTGGCTCCGTTATACGTTTTAACTAAAGGACGCATTTTGAATCCTGGTAAATTCAATACAGGAGGCAGATCAGTAAATTGCTGAAGCCAATACTTCTCTGATGCCTGATTTTTTTCTTGCTGATCTGCTTCTTTTAGCCAGACAGCATAATCTTTGTACTGAATTCTTAAAGGAGAAAGACTGTTCTTTTTATTCTGCATTAAAGCATTGTAGACGCTTATTACTTCAGAAATCAATAATTCAATCGACCATCCATCTCCAATAATATGATGAAAGGTTAAGAAAAACACATATTCATTTTCTTTTAATTTTATTAAAGATGCCCTAACCAATGGTGCCTGCTCTAAA
>NZ_JAGIAV010000012.1 GCF_017744675.1 Flavobacterium sp.
GTATTGTACATATATTGTGTAAACTGTGCATCCTGCTGGGCAAAACTGACCGCAGAACAAAACAATAAAACTAAAGCTAATTTTTTCATTTATATAGTTTTTTAAATAATGGCTTAACCTATGGCTAAGCCATTATTATTAGTTTGGAAATATTATTTAGTCAGGTATAAATAACCTGCTTTTTGCTGAGGCTTAGACTGATTGTCTTTGTATCTCAAAATGTAATAATAAGTTCCTTCCGGCAATCCGTTTGATTCTTTTACAGTTGTTCTTCCTTCTGAGTAGCCTTTGAATACTACATCATTGTTGTTGTAATGATCTCTTTCGAAGACCAAAACTCCCCATCTGTTAAAAATCTGAACCGTATTGTCTGGATAACATTCTATACCTCGGATGTAAAATCTCTCGTTCATACTGTCTCCATTTAGAGAAACTGCGTTAAAGATTTTAATATCACAGCCGTTAAATTCAATTACTGTTGGATTATCTCCAGCCACATTCTCGGCATCTGATTTGTCGTCTACAGTAATTCCGCTATGCGAAGCCGCTGTAACAGTTGACTGATTGCTTACCATTCCTGCGTTAATATCTGCCTGTGTCAGCGTGTACGTTGCTGTAAATGTTGTGCTGTCACTTGCTCCAACTGCTAAATTAATTGGACCTCCATGAAGGATAATACCTGGTAAAAGATCAGAAATTGTGATGTTTTTAAGATCTACATTTCCTGTATTCGTTACCGTGAAAGTGTAATTCAAAGTCTCTCCTGCTTCTATTGCGCCATTTTTGTTGCTATCATCAGAAGTCACCTTCATTACCAATGAAACGGCAGGCACTTCAACAAAAATGTGAACCGTGGCTGTACTACAGTTATTGCCGTTCGCCTTTTCGCAGATTTGATAAGTCAACGTACTGTC
>NZ_JAGIAV010000013.1 GCF_017744675.1 Flavobacterium sp.
CTCATCATAATAGTTTAGCACAAAAACATACAATCGGCTGTCAGCAGTGACGGCTGTCAGATTGGTCTGGATAAAGTGCTGCTTTGCCGCTTTTACAAGCAGTATATTCTCAACGCCTTTTGCTTTCTGAACCAGCACATCTGCGCTCCCTTTATCAATGCTCTTGATCGCATAAGGGAAAACGATGCTTGTGGTTTTGGAGAAGCCAACCTGCAGATTCGTATATTGGTCTTCGTAAAAGACATTGCCTTTTGCCTTTGGCTGAGGGTAAACTGAAACGCAGATCAGCATCCAGCCTATTAAAAACAAATATTCCGCTCTTTTCATTTTTCGCTGTTTTAAGGTTTTAAATTCTTTTGTTTTTCATCATAAAGCAGCACACGGTAACCGGCTTTCACAACCGCTTTTACAAGTTTGGCCTTTTTGCCCATAAGGCTTTTGGCTGCCTCTAGGCCCATTCCTGCAGCCTGAGCTCCCCATGAATCTGAAATCCCGGTGAGGCCCAGAGTCTGAATGGATTGGTCTGCCGATGCTTTAGCCACATCCCTGCTGATCGCTCCGGGAATATAGATGCCGCAAATGCCGTCAATATCATAGACCGCCAGATCGACGGGAAATATCGAATTGCTGTATTGGATATTTGCGATCTTTACCTCCAGCCTCTCTCCTTTTACAGCCGCAATGCCATACAGGAAAGTATTTCTGGGTATAGTCGTTCCCTGAAGGAAAATATCACTGGCAAGCCTTAATTTAACCACTGAGCCATTGATAATGGTCTGGGTCTGGTGCACAACTGCCTCAATTGAGTTTTGCATTTCTTCATCAG
>NZ_JAGIAV010000014.1 GCF_017744675.1 Flavobacterium sp.
GATTTGTTATATTCACACCGAATCGAAAAGTATAAGAATTGCCATATCCTGTCGTTCTTATTAAAACTGTTAGATAAACATTAGCTCCTTTTTCAATTGGTTTATTAAGGTCTTGTTTTTCATTAATCATTTCTAGAACATTTTGAGGAAGATTACTTAATTTATCACCTAAATTTATAATTAAAGTTTTTATTTCATCAGTATTGTCAGGATTAATAATTATAGTTGAACCATCAACATTCTGTACAACAATGTTTCCATTTCCATCAATATGTGTCTTATTTTCCATAATTTTCGATTAATTTCGCCTAACGTTCTGATACTACAGCGGGTTTGGTACTAAATTAAACCCATTCTTCGGATTTGCCAAATCATTCAAATACAAAACCATCTTTCCATTAAGCTAATTGCTCAACTCCTTTGTAGTGGCTGTTAGGCGAGGTTTCTTTATAAACTGTTTTTCAATTCTAACTCATATTTTTCAAAAAAATCATCACAGCTTATTTTTAACTCTTGTATATTTTGTTGTAAATTTTCATCATTAAAAATTCGAATTATTGAATTATTGTATTCGTGATATGATCTGGATAAAAGTACTTGTTCTTTATTTATGCTTTTTAAGGTTAAATCATTGTTTGGTTGCATTGAAGCATTAAATAATTTACCTTTTATTATTATTGTTGGAAAATATAGATTACAAACTTTTTCTCTTTTAGAATTATTTGTTGAAGTAGCAAAATGCTCACAGGATTTCAAAGTTGTCTGAACTGCTTCATAAGCTCTATCATTTCCAGAATTTAATCC
>NZ_JAGIAV010000015.1 GCF_017744675.1 Flavobacterium sp.
GCTTATACCTTAATAGAAAAAATGGTTTTGTCTTTAAATGATTTGGCAAATATGGACAATGATCTTAATTTAGCCTCAGACCCGTTCTAGTAATGGGACGTTTTATTTTAAGCTAAAATAAAACACCAAATCTGCGAGTCATAAAAAGCCTGAGAATTTAGACTACTTGCTTTATAGTAATTTAAAATTTCTTTAAGATGCGAATGCTAAAATCGCATAATAATCTGCAATGATGTGGTTAGATAATTGAATGCTTCCCGCTACTGCATATCTCATTAATTCTTTTAGTAGCGGGAACAGGACTCGAACCTGTGTCCGCCGCGGCGGATATGAGTCCGACGACTATGAATCCCAACAAAAAAAGCTCCAGATTTCTCTGAAGCTTTGTCTTAGTAGCAGGAACAAGACTCTAACCATCATCTTACCAACACCAATCTTACTAAACCATCAGTAATCGGGCAACTATCAAATCTATCTGCCAGTAAAATCAGTTGCACTCTTTTCCCAACTCCCCCATAGCCAGCCAAAATCAAAAAAAAGAAAAAAAGAAAAAAAATCTAAGAGAAGAAGAAAAAAGAAGAAATACAACTAACTAACTAACTAACTAACTAATCATAAATTAGGAAAATGCAAGCTAATTCCCCAATCAAAAAAGCAAAGCTCACCAACCTACAAGCCAATAAAAAACTAAAAATAAATTAAGCAAAAAACAGGTAGAAATACTTATTGACATCAAGATGTAAAATACTTACTTTTAATACTTTAAATAAAATTTAAAGCTTTTTAAC
>NZ_JAGIAV010000016.1 GCF_017744675.1 Flavobacterium sp.
GCCTTCAAGCTTATCCAATATGAACAGTTGATAAATGTCGTTACCTCCTTATACTCTGAACTGCCTGCCGACTTATAGCGGTCGTTGACTGCTATTCTGAAGTTCAAAACCTCTTTCTCTCCCACTCTGCGCACTTTAGCATCTGCCGTAACCCTTCCTGTAATTTCCATAACCTTAAAATTTAAATGGCCTATAAAATCGTTAACTAAAAATGATTGAATTCCTTCCCTTTACAGCCGCCTCCCCTTTAAAACTGTTTTCAAAAGAAAAACGGAAAAAAGAAAGCAAGAGCCAAGCGCAAGTAAAAGGATGCGAAGTGCTATAAGTCCCGAAGGGCTGGCAAAAGGAACTGGAGCCAGTTATGCGCATGCGGCAGACGCACTGGCGCTATCTTGGCTACCTTTTTATCCGTTTCGAATGAAAACCAATTGATGCTAAGCGCTTCTTCTTAATTTTACCGTTATTAGAAACACCTGATATTAAGACCATAAAGTTCCCGTGGTCTGGCAAGATGAACGGTTGTTTAACAACCGCCTATCTTGCCACCCATTGCCTCGGAAC
>NZ_JAGIAV010000017.1 GCF_017744675.1 Flavobacterium sp.
CATTATCAGTTCTCAAAGATCATTGTGAAGAAAAAAATATAATAATAAAAACAGATACAAATATTTCTTTTTCAAACGAACAGGCCACAAAAAAGCAAAACGAATTGACAAGGTTATCAATCCAAATGGAAAAGTAATAATAAAATCATAATGAAATCATCTGAAACTAATGACTATTCTTGGTATAGAAAATTTCATAGAATAGTTATCCAAGGAGAAGAGATTCATGAAGTCATTATTCTAAAAAATAAAGAAAAAGGAAAACTAATTATTTATAATTTCTGTGGCCAAAAAATAAGCGAGCAAAATCTTAGCAGTGAAGAACTATATAATAATTACAGGTTTTAGATTATCATTTATCATGTATCATTGCGTTACCCCACGAACCTTCTGTCCGCTTCAATTTTTTCGGAAAAAGGTTTATTAGCCTTGGCGCTGTCTGCCGCAAAAGGATGAGGCTCCTTTCACTACGTTTTTACGTAAAAAAAAAACAGAAAAGCTCATAAAACAGAAAACCCCATCCGGATTGGATAGGGTTTTCAAAAGAAAGGCGACGA
>NZ_JAGIAV010000018.1 GCF_017744675.1 Flavobacterium sp.
GCCAGGATCAGGGCGGCACCCTTTTTATGGGGCTTCTTGCCGGAGTAACCGGATTATTGTACCATTACAGCCACCAGGAAGATATCATCATCGGCAGTCCTATTGCCGGTCGTGAACACAGTGCCCTTGATGGACAGATCGGATTTTATTTAAATACCCTGGCGCTTCGTTTGCAGTTCGGGGGCGATGCTAGTTTTAAAACACTTTTACAAGAGGCACGCAAAACCACTTTAGATGCCTATGCGCATCAGGTTTTTCCTTTTGACCAGCTGATAGAAGAACTGAATATAAAACGCGATTTAAGCCGCAATGTACTTTTTGATGTGCTTATTGATTACCATGACAACCGCTCCTCAGGCAAAGGCAAAGGCCTGGAGCTTGAAGGGTTAAAGGTAAGCGGCTATCAGGCAGAGATGCCCCGCATGAGCAAGTTCGACCTGACCTTTATGTTTCTGGAATCCGATGAAGGGCTGAGTCTGCTTTTGGAATACAACAGCGACCTTTATAAGGAATCCA
>NZ_JAGIAV010000001.1:0-258059 GCF_017744675.1 Flavobacterium sp.
CATTTTCCTTTCAGCATTTCAATGGACTTTCCGTGTTTTGCGGGGTGCAAATGTAAAAAGCTTTTTCAATTCCCGCAAGCTTTTTCGAATCTTTTTTTTAAGAAAATCTCTTTTCTTTCGATTCAATTGCCTGCAGTATTTCGATGAGCGTTTCGCTGTTGCGGGTGCAAAAGTAGAACCTTTTTCCGCTTTTCCAAGCTTTTTTTCCGGCTTTTTTTCGCTTTTTCTTGATCTTTCCCTTAACTTGCTGGTAACAGCTTATTTACAATTGGAATATTTTTGCATCCGTGTGGGGTTTTTCTGAATCCCATTGAAGTTTTCCCATTTTGCCTCGCTTTTGGATCGGCGGTTTTGCGGAATTTCCACATTTTATGCCCGCTCTCCGGGAAGGATTTAAGATCCGACAGCCTCCCTTCTTCCGCTTTTGCTCTCGCAGAGGCGCCAAGACGCGGAGTTTCACTTCCATTTTTCTTTTGGAAACGCAATCCATAGCCCCGATAGGAGCGGAAATCCTTTTTGGGGCGGGGTTCGCCCCAAAAAGATTGGAGCGGATAGCGGGAAATAGCTCCTTACATTTATTAAATTCCAATTTTTTAAATTCCAAAACTGTAGCGCTTCGCTGCGCTCAGCCTTACATATTATTATATATAAGCAAACCCGACAGGTTTTCAAAACCTGTCGGGTTTTATGGCGCCTAGATTCTGCTTTGCTATTTTTAAACCTGACATTTTATACTTGTATATATGTAACAAAAAAACAAACCCGACTGGTTTTGGAAAACCGTCGGGTTGGATATATGACTTTTCTTTTAATTAGTCGAAACGAATTGCTTTTACTGGGGATATCTTTGTTATTATATAAGATGGAATTAATAACACCAAGAAACAGACACCAATAGTAAGCAAGTTTAATAGGAGTATATACATCCAGTTTAGATAGACTGGCGCTTGATTTACATAATAGTTTTCAGGATTGAGTTGAATTACTCCGAATTGTTGCTGGATTAATAGAATTGAAATCCCAATTAAATTCCCCCAGAATAATCCTCGCAAAATTAGATAGAAAGCATTATATAAAAATATTTTACGGACGGACCAGTTATTTGCTCCCATTGATTTTAAAATTCCGATCATTTGGGTTCTCTCCAAAATAAGCACCAAAAGTGCTACTACCATATTAATTGTAGCAACTAGAATCATAACTCCTAAAATGATTATAATATTAAAGTCGAACAGCTGAAGCCAATCGAAAATATAACTGTATTTTTCTACAATGGTTTTCGTATCAAGATTTGACGATGTCTCTTCGTAAATTTTATTTCCTACCGATTTGATTTCATTAAAATCTTTGACAAAAATCTCGAATGCTCCAACTTGATTTTCACTCCATTTGTTAATTCTCTGAATATGTCGGATGTCACCAATAATATATGTCGCATCAAAATCTTGAAAACCTGAATTAAATATGGCCGCAATTTTAAATCGACGACTATTTGGCATTTTTCCTTGTTCTTCTTTTATAAAAAAGGTATTGAATTGATCTCCGATTTTTAAGTTTAAACGATCTGCAAGAAATCTAGAGATAATAACATCTTCATTTAATGTTTTTGTAAAATCAGGCAGTTTGCCTTCAACAATATATTCTTTAATATTATTCCAATCATAATCAGCACCCACTCCTTTGAAGACAATTCCCTCAAAAGCATTTTCTGTTCTAATTATTCCAGCTTTACTAGCCACTGCTTGAATATGGCTTACCTCTGGAACAGATTTAAAGTTAGGATAGAAATCTTGTTTCTTTGAAATAGGAACTGTTGTAACTTCTGAATTATTATTATCATAATTAGAAATTATAATCTGGCCATTAAAGGCAGAAACTTTCTCTCTGATTTTTTTCTGCAATCCTATTCCAGTTGCTACAGAAACCATCATCATGATAATACCGATTGCAATCGCCGAAATAGCAATTTTTATTATAGGCGCCGAAATACTGCTTTTGTAATCTTTTGCAGTAATAAGTCTTTTGGCTATGAAATATTCTAAATTCAAATTAGGAGTTTTCTATAGGTTATTTTATTATTCCTTTCTCAAAAATACATCTTAAAAAAGGAAATTAAGATTTCTCTAGAAACAATTGCCAATTTATTATAATGGCAGTTTCTTTTTCATTTCTTCAACGATATTAAATGCAGCTGGACAAATTTCAACGTTTTTCAACGTAAGGTTCGAAATCTGGTAAAATTTATTTCGGTCTGTATGCGGAAACTCTCTACAGGCTTTGGGACGAACATCATAAATCATACAATAGTTTTCATTATCCAAAAAAGTACACGGAACGCTTTGCAAAACATAATCTTTATCTTCGTCAATTCGCAGATATTGATCAATGAATTGCTGCGGCTTTTGCCTAAAATGTTTTGAAATTCGCTCGATATCTGCCAAAGTAAATAACGGACCTGTCGTTTTACAGCAATTAGCACACTTTAAGCAATCCGTTCTTTTAAATTCAGCATCATGCAAATCCTGCATAATATAATCTAAATTCTTTGGCGGTTTCTTTTTAAGCTTATCGAAATACTTTTTATTCTCGTTATGCTTATCTTTGGCTAACTTACTTAAGTTATTTAAAATCTGTTTCAAGTTCAATCTTTAAAGTTGATCTGCAAAATTAAGCAACTTTGAACTTGAAACCTTAAACTTTGAACTAAAACAATGAAAGATCTTTTTGGAAAAGCGATATTTGATTTTTACACCAAAAATTCGCCTGAAGATATTATTACTGAAACTTCGATTTCTGAAGAAGATGAAATGAGTGTTGAGTATCTTTTTCGCGCTTATAATGAAATGCCAAAAATTGAACAGAAAGCGTTACAATTGGCAAAAGGAAAAATTTTGGATGTTGGATGCGGAGCGGGAAGTCATGCTTTATCACTTCAAAACGAACGCAACTTAGAAGTAACTGCTATCGATATTTCAGAAAAAGCCATTGAAACTTGTCGCCTTCGCGGAATTAAAAATGCTACAGTTGAAAATATTTTAACTTTTGAAGGAGAAAAATTTGACACTATCCTACTTTTAATGAATGGAACGGGAATTTTTGGCCAGCTAAAAAACTGCAATACTTATTTAACCAAATTGAAATCACTATTAAATCCAGGCGGGCAAATTTTGATTGACAGTTCCGACATCATTTATATGTTTGATGAAGATGAAGATGGCGGTAAATGGATTCCGTCTGAAAATGATTATTATGGCGAACTTGTTTTCAACATTAGCTATAAGGGAGAAAAAGAAGAACCTTTTGATTGGCTGTATTTAGATTACAATACACTTCAAAATGCCGCAAATGCCAACGGTTTAAACTGCGAGCTTATTTTAGAAGGCGAGCATTATGATTATTTAGCTAGACTTTCCATTTAAAACAAACCATAAAAAACTATGAACGAATTGGATTTAGAGAAATTAAAATATCCCATTGGAAAATTTATTGCTCCAGATAATTACTCGGCAGAATATCTTTCTGAAAAAATCAAAGAAATCGAAACGCTTCCTGAAAAGCTGGCAAAAGAAACCATTCATTTAAGCGATGAACAATTAGATACGCCATATCGTCCTGACGGTTGGACTATAAGACAAGTAATTCACCATTGCGCCGAAAGTCATATCCACTGTTTTATAAGAATTAAATGGGCACTGACAGAAAATAATCCCGTTATTAAAGCTTATGATGAAGTTCTTTGGTCTGATTTGAATGATAATTTAACAATGCCCATTCAGCCTACTTTGGATTTATTGAAAGGACTGCATTTTAGATTAGGCTATATTATGAGAAGTTTAACTGAATCTGATTTGGAGAAAACGTTTATACATCCTTCAGATAATTCCGAAAACAAACTTAAAAAGATAATCGGAATGTATGCTTGGCATGGAAACCATCATTTGGCACACATTACCGCTTTGAAAAATTACAAAAACTGGCAATAATTCAAATCCGTATATTTTTTATACATATTGTATACTTCTGTAAACAAAAAATCTCTTCGGTTGAAGAGATTTTTTGTTTTATGGAATATTAAGGTATTTATGTGTTTGTAATGAAACTCTCCATTTTGGATTATTCATAACATAATCTACAATAAGTGGCGTCATTTCTTCTTTTTTACTCCATTCTGGCTGGAGAAATAAAATTGCGTTATCGTTTACCAACTCCGCCTGTTCTTCTGCAAAAATAAAATCGTGTTTATTATAAATAATTACTTTTAACTCGTGCGCATTATCATATACCGTTTGTGTTGGCAGTTTGTTCTTTTTTGGCGAAAGACAAATCCAGTCCCAAGTTCCTGATAAAGGGAAAGCTCCAGAAGTTTCAATATGTACTTTTAAATTTTTCTCTTTTAAGCGTTGGGTCAAAAGTGTCATATCCCAAGACAAAGGTTCTCCTCCAGTTACAACAACTGTATCGGCATATTTAGCAGCATTTTCAACAATTAAATCTACGCTTGTTGGAGGATGAAGCTCTGCATTCCAACTTTCTTTCACATCACACCAATGGCATCCTACATCGCACCCACCAATTCTAATAAAATAAGCAGCTCTTCCTGTATGCGAACCTTCTCCTTGAATGGTATAAAATTCTTCCATCAAAGGAAGCATTGCTCCTTTATTTACTTCTAATTGTATTTCTTTTGGTAACATTTTAATATTTTAAGAGTGCAAAGATAGTCAATAATATACGGAACAAAAAAAACCGATAGTTTTTTGAACTATCGGCTTTCTATTATTTTCTAGAATCTAGATTATTTTAAAGCTTTTATAGATTGTGTAGCATATGAATTTGCAGGATCTAATACTAAAGTTTTATTGAAATACTCAATAGCTTTCGCTTTATCTGTATTAGCATAAGCTGCACCTATACCATTGTAAGCTTCAACAAATTTCTTAGCTACAGCTGGCTTAGCTACTTCTTCTGCACCTTTTGCTGAAATTTTAGTAACATACTCTTCATAATTTTTAATGATCAAATCATCTTTCTCTAATAAAGAGTTGATTCTTGCTTTATACAAGTATGCTTCATCATAGTTAGGAGCAGTAGTTAAAATTTTATCAAAAACTGCATCCGCTTTTCCTAAAGCAGCTGCATCACGGCTTTCTTTTGGCTTACTAGCGTTACCGTAGTATAAAGAAATTCCATAATAAACACTGTCGTCTAAGTAATTTTTAGATTCAGGATTTCCTGCTCCAAGTTCAAAAATAGCTGCTGCTTGTGCATATTGTTTTTTACCAAACAAATCTTTTCCAAAGTCAGCAAATTCTTCAACTACAAGAGGCTCTAATTCAATTGCTTTTTTGATATCAGCTAAACCAGCGTCAAAAGCTGCTTGATCTACTTTACCGTCAGCTGCAGTTCCTTTTTTAATCTTAGCTAATCCTAAGTAGTAGTAATCTCTACCAATAACTTTATTTCCTGGAGCTTTGATATAATCTTCGATAGATTTAATTGCAACATCAACATTTCCATTTTCGTAAGCTGCATATCCTAAATATCTGTAGATTCTAGGATTTACTTTATCTTGAGCAATCATTTTGTTTGCAACTGTTTCTAATTGCTTGTAATCTTTCACTAAGATCAAGAAATCTGCATGACGCATTTTAGAATCAAGAGAGTAATCTGTCAAACTTAAATACTTCTCATAGTTTGTAATTGCATTTTGCAAATTAACTTTAGCTGTAGAAGGTTTATTTCTAGCCCATTTGTAGTATGTTTCAGCAAGCTCTCTGTAAACAGGTCCGTAGTTAGCATCTAGAGCAATAACTTCATTAAAAGATTTAATTGCTTCATCGTAAGATTTAGCTCCTTTTAATAAAACACCTAATTGCATTTTAGCTCTTAACAAAGTGTTGTCAGCTGTAAAAGCATCACGATACGCTTTGTAAGCATCATTTTGGTTGTTTGCTCCGTAGTAAGCATCTCCAATTGCAAGTAATGCCTGTGCATTTTGAGGATCTACTAATAAAGCTCTTTTCAAAACTTCGATAGCATTTTTATAATCTGGATTTTCAGAATTCATGTAAGCTCTAGCGATGTAAATAAATTCATTTACATCCTTTTTCTTCATGTCTTTAGTTGCCAAAGCAAAATTAGCTTGAGCAGCTGCTGTATTCTTTGCATCAAGATCTAATTGACCTAAACCAATATAGTTTAAGTTTTTCTTATCTGAAGCTTGCAATCCATTATTGTAATAGATTTTTGCAGAATCGACAACAGATTGATTCAAATAAACATTTCCTAAAACAAAATTTGCTTCTCCATCTGAAGGTTTAGCTTTGATGATTGATTTAAGGATGTTTTTTGCTTTATCAAATTGTTCGGCATCGATTGCCTTCTTTGCTTGGTTGATATCTTGCGCTTTTGCCGCCGTAGCCGAGACAACTATTGCAAGACTAAAAATTTTAAATTTATTCATCTTTATTGTAATTAATTTATTCTTTATCTTTTATTATTTCACTTCTAATTTTAAGTTTTCTTCCTGGAGTCTTGTATGGCAGTAATCCAGATTTCAAAACAATACGTTGTCCGATATCTCCAGCTATGAATGAAGCAAAGCCCATTCCAAGTCCTGAATAACCTTGACAATTTATAATAAACAAATCACGTGCCAAAGGATATTTGCCAATTTCTAGGTCATTTTGAGTAGGACTATAATATTCATTACTGTCCAAACCTTTAACATAAAGCACATTGATCTTCTTAATAGTTTCCGTCATATCAGGAGTTGGCTGATAAAACCAATTAACACCAATAACACCAATCATTCCATCGTTTTCCGAAACAAATTTGATCACTTCATTATTCGTTTTAAATGAGAAAACTCCAGATTTAGGTATTTCGTTTACCTTCGCTAATCCCTTCATGTAACGAACCGTACTAGAATTTGGATTATCAAAAACAAGACCTTTAATCTTACCATCTGTTTTACCCTGCATGAAATCAATCACACTTTTCAACGCAATTAACGTATCATTATTGCTTTTGTTAGAAATAAAAGCAATAGCGTCATGAGCAAAAGGAGTTACCCTTGGCTTAATTTTACTTTTGTCAAAACGAGCTACTTCTTCTGCAGTAAGATCTCGAGTTGTAATTGCAACTTTAGCTTTTTGATTTAATAAATCATTAATTACTTCAGCTTCTGATTTTGGTTTTACTGTAATTTTTGCATCATAGTAAGTGCCTTCAAAAACAGCAACCTGATCGTCTACAATTTGCTTTACCGTTTCGTCAACTGCAATATCAAGTGATCCTTTCAAAATGGTTTCTTTCTCAGTTTCACTCTTGCTTTTTTGGTTGCACATGGCAAACAAAAAGACAAAAACAACCAAACCTAAAGCCTTACTATATTTCAACATAATTTTATTCTTCTTTTGAATTAATTAATCTTAAAAATCTTATTCCAGAATACACGATTAGCAATCCACCAAAGGCATATCTGTATTTAGGTTCCATATTAAGCGGGAGTTTTTCCCAGAACATAATCATTAAACCGAGCACAAGATAAATTAAAAAAAACAGTATTCCTAAAACAAGAAGAAATCGCTCTTTGAGCGATTTCTTCTGAATATTATTAAGCATATCTTTTAACATTATTCTGCAGATTGAATAGTAATAGGTAGAGAGTATAATACCCTAACTTTTTTACCATTTTGCTCGCCGGGAATCCATTTTGGACATTTTTTAAGAACACGAATTGCTTCTGCTCCTGTACCGTAACCGATATCTCTTAATACTTTAATATCTGTTAACGACCCGTCTTTTTCAACTACAAACGTAACGTAAACTTTACCTTTTAAACCTTCTTCTTCTGGAGTTTTATAATTGTTTCCTACGAATTTGTAGAACTTATCAATACCTCCTGGGAAATCTGGTTTTACTTCGATACCAGCTGTATTATATACAGTGTTATCTTCTTGTACCACCTCTGCTACTGGTCCTTTTCCAACTGGCTCATCAACAGTTAAAACTGCATCTGGATCTCCTTTGATAGTCTCAGCACCAACTTTTTTGTCTTTTAAATCAACAATTTTTGGTGGGTCTTCAGTTACTTCTTCCGCTTTTGCAACCACAGGCTTAACGAATTTAACCTGATCCACTTTTGGTGGCGGTGGCGGTGGCGGTGGCATGTTAGGCTTAACTTCCTCTTTTTTCGGAGGTAATTTTACCGCAGCCATCTTAACCTCTTTAACCTCTTCTTCATCTGCAGAGTCCGGTATCAAACTCGCGATAAGAGGAGCAGCAACAGCAGCACTAAAGATAAGAGAACCAATAACAAGTGCTTTCACAGTTGTTTTTCCGTTTGATTTTCTCAGCTCGTATGCTCCATATATCTTATTACGTCCTTCGAATACGATATCAAGCCACTGATTTTTTATAATATCTAATTTCATACTTCTTGATTTTTAAGTCGATAAAATCTAAGATTGCTCTTATTTTTTATCTATCACTTTTGTTTCTTCTGGTGTAAACTCAGGAACAATCGCATACGTATCAACTCCAGTGATAGCCATTTCGTCCAAGATATCAACCAAATTACGGTAATTTGATTTTTTAGTTGGTTTAATGATCACAATGATTCCGTTTTTAGGTTTCCCTAAAGCTGCAGAATAAGCCAAAACATTTTTCTTTTGTTTTAACAATTCTCTACGAATACCATCTTTACCATATGCAATATCTTTTGGCCCCACTTTTGGTGTCGCCAATAACCCCATATAGTAAACCATTTTATTATCAGCACCTAACATTACTGTCATAGTACGATTCTCGTCTACTTTGGTATCCTCAGTTTTCTTATTCGGATCATCATCTTTATTTGGCAATGACAAATCCATCGATTGAGGTTTTGACAACGAAGTAGTTAACATAAAGAATGTGATCAATAAGAATGCCAAATCCACCATCGCTGTTAAATCGACTTTCGAATTCTGCTTTTTACTTCTTACTTTACCACCTTTACCACCACCGCCGTCGCCGGTATTTAATTCAGCCATCTTAGTGTATATTTTTTAATTAAAAGTCTCTTCCTCTCTTACCTGTAACTAAGTTAAAGGAATTGATTTTCTGATCTTGCAAAATATCCATAATTTTTTTAATTCTTGGATATTCTTCTTTAGCATCTCCTTTAATCGCAATCTGCAATTCTTTGTCATCCAAATCAATTGTCGCTCTTCTAGAAATTAGAAGCCATTCTTTCAATTGATTATCTAATGAATCCAAAGGAATTCCAGGCTGGTTTGCTTTGGTTCTGTCCGCCGCTTTCATATCAATGATTTGCTTTAAACCTGTAATTGGCACACCAAAATCATCCATAAGAGCAAATTTGGTTTTATCTTCTTCCGAAAATTCAATACCATATTTTGCGCCCATTCCTTCAAGAGTTCTTTTACGAACTTCTCTTCCTTTGATGTCAAAAAACACTTTCCCTTTTCCTACTGTAATAATAGCCAAATCAGTATCTGGCAGTTTACTTATCGCAACAGAAGCAGGCATATCTACAGGCAATGCCTCAGGCACTTTAGCAGTAGCGGTCAAAATAAAGAACGTTAGCAAAAGGAACGCTACATCACACATCGCAGTCATATCTGTCGATGTAGACTTTTTTTTCATTTTTATTTTAGCCATTATCTTTTATTTTATTTTTTTGATATAAAATCAAAAATTAATTATTGTCTTAAACTTCCTCTGAATTTTCTGTAAGTATTCACGATTGTAGTACCAGCCTCATCGATAGAGTAAGTTAAATCGTCAATTTTAGCAGTAAAGAAGTTGTAAGAAACAATTGCTAAGATAGAAGTAGAGATACCTGTAGCAGTGTTGATAAGTGCTTCAGAGATCCCTGTTGCAAGAGCAGCTTGGTCAGGAGTACCAGCAGAAGCTAACGCACCAAACGCTTTAATCATACCAGATACAGTTCCTAATAATCCTCCTAATGTACCTAAAGATACTAAAGTAGAGATAATAGTCATGTTTTTCTCTAACATTGGCATTTCTAATGAAGTTGCCTCTTCAATTTCTTTGTGGATTACTTCTGAAGCTTCTTCGCTGTTGAATCCTTCTTTTTTAACATCTTGGTATTTTACCAAAGCAGATTTAATTGCATTTGCAACTGAACCTTGTTGTTTGTCGCAAGAAGCGATAGCAGCTTCGATGTTTCCTTCTTTAATACTTCCTTGAACGCTTTTCATGAATTTGTCAAGGTTAGTTTTTCCAGCAGCTTTACCAATAACAATAAATCTTTCAATAGAAAAAACAACAACCATTAAAAACATACCTAATAATACAGGTACAATGAAACCTCCTTTATAAACTTGTCCTAATGTATTGATTGGATGTCCAGTTTCTGGATTACCTCCTTCGAAGTTCGCAGAGTCCCCCATGATTACTTTCCAAATAAACACCCCTACTAAGATACACGCAACAATAATGATTCCAGTAATCATTCCTCCCCCATTTGAAGTGCTTTCTTTTTTAACTTTAACGTTTGCCATTTTTTTTAATTTTAATAGTTTTAAATAATTTTTATTTTTTAGTTATATTTAACTTGTAGAGGAGCAAATTTATACGTTTAGTTTAAATAAAAAAACTTTTTTTAATTTAATTGACCGAAATTTAACTTCAATTTAAAAAATATCTCATTAAATTGCCGACATCATTTTTTAAATAAAACAAAAAAAAGGACGATAATTAGAAAAATTACAACGTTTTAGTAAATATTCAAAGATTCCTTTGATATCTTCTTAAAAAGCTGAGAATTTTTTTTTTATTAAATTTTCAATCAAAAAAAGCTTTTTCTTACTAAAAAAAACCACATAAATAACGTCCAAAAACAAACAAATACTCATATAACAATCTAAATTACAAATAAAAACATGAATAAAAAAGAGAATTTTATTGCAGATATAAATACAGGGTATTCTTCGAAGGGAGACAGCATTGTACTTGGAGGGGCAATACTTGACGGTGAGCCAATTGCAGAAGCACATGTCAAAATTCCGCTGAAAACTTTAAACCGACACGGATTAATCGCTGGGGCGACTGGAACGGGAAAAACCAAAACAATCCAGGTTTTTTCGGAGCAGCTTTCTAATGCTGGAATTCCTGTTTTAATGATGGATATTAAAGGTGATTTTAGTGGTATAGCCAAAGAAGGTAAAGAAGAAGGTTTTATTACAGAACGTCATGCTAAAATAAATGTACCTTATAATGTAGCCGCATTTCCTGTTGAATTGATGTCTCTTTCTAAACAGAATGGGGTACGTCTGCGCGCTACTGTTTCTGAGTTTGGTCCCGTTTTATTTTCTCGAATTTTAGATTTGAATGACACACAGGCTGGAGTGGTGGCAGTAATCTTTAAATATTGCGATGATAATCAAATGCCTTTATTGGATTTGAAGGACATAAAAAAGGTAATCAATTATATTACTGAGGAAGGAAAAGATGAAATTGCAGCTAGCTACGGGAAAATATCAACTGCGACAACTGGAACAATCCTTAGAAAAATTATAGAATTGGAACAGCAAGGCGGTGATTTGTTTTTTGGCGAATTATCTTTTGAAACCGATGATTTGATGCGTATTGATGAAAACGGAAAAGGTTACGTTAACATCATGCGCTTGACGGATATTCAAGATAAACCGAAGTTATTTTCGACTTTCATGTTAAGTCTTTTGGCTGAAATTTACCAGAAGATGCCAGAAAAAGGAGATGCGGAACAGCCTGAATTGGTTATCTTTATTGACGAAGCGCATTTAATTTTTAATGAAGCTAGCAAAGCGCTTTTAGAACAAATTGAAACGATTGTCAAATTAATCCGTTCTAAAGGTGTGGGAATTTATTTTGTTACACAAAATCCGATGGATGTTCCAAGCGGAGTTTTAGCTCAGTTAGGATTAAAGATTCAGCATGCTCTTAGAGCTTTTACCGCAAATGACCGTCAGGCTATTAAAAAGACTGCTGACAACTATCCAACTTCTCCTTATTATAAAACCGACGAACTATTAACGAGTTTAGGAATTGGGGAAGCTTTGGTTACAGCTCTTAACGAAAAAGGTATTCCAACTCCTCTTGTTGCCACAATGATGCGTGCGCCAACGAGCCGAATGGACGTTTTATCTCAATCTGAAATTGATGAAATAAACGGTAAATCAAAGCTGGTTAAGAAATACGCTGAAGAAATTGACCGTGAAAGTGCTTTTGAAATTTTGAACAAAAAACTATCAGAAGCTGCGGAAGTTGCGGCGCAACAAGAAGAACAAGCTCCAGCAAAATCATCAAAATCTGAACCAAGCACTACAGAGGTTGTTACCAAATCTGTTTTGAAAGTTGTAACAAGCGCTACTTTTATAAGAGGTGTTTTTGGAGTTTTATCAAAATTCTTAAAAAAATAAACTACTATTTTAAACCATGTAAGTCATATAAGTTCATTTAATATAGGTATACTGAACTTGTCTTAAAAAAATAAACCCGACAGGTTTTAAAAACCTGTCGGGTTTTCTATTTAAGAAAAGTTATATTTACTTATATAACTTATATGGTAAAAAATTAGGCCTTTTCTAACAAAGCTAAAATTTTGTTTTCTACTTCTGGGCCATCCCAAATGTTTTCTATATTTTCCATACGAAGAACTTCTTCCATAATTACATTTTGATAATCTCCGATTGCTAAGGCTTCAGCATACGGACGATCGCTGAAAGTAACTCGGCTGTAAAGCGGAATCCATTTATCTGGATGTTTGTCTGAGAAAACCTTTTCTATTTTCTTTTGCAGCAAGAATTTTTCATCTGCTGTTTTGGTGCTCATCTCTAAGAAATTTCGATAAGAAAGCTCTGCAATGGCATCTGCATTTGGTTTTCTGGAGATTTGATATTCGGTAAATATTTTTTTCCAGTCGTCTTGGTACTTTTCAATCATTTCACTCAAAACGGTGATATCTTCAAAACCCGCATTCATTCCTTGTCCGTAAAACGGAACTATGGCATGACAAGCGTCTCCAATAAGGGCAATTTTGTTTTCGTAAGTCCAAGGAAAGCATTTCATGGTTACCAAAGTACTTGTCGGATTTTTAAAGAAATCATTTGCTAATTCTGGAATTACCTCAATCGAATCTGGGAAGTTTTTCTCAAAGAAATCTTCAACCATTTTGCGATCTGTTAATGATTCAAACGAATTATTTCCTTCAAAAGGCATAAATAAGGTACAGGTAAAACTTCCATCAAGATTAGGAAGCGCAATTAACATGTACTCGCCCCTTGGCCAAATATGAAATGAATTTTTATCCAATTTATGCGTTCCGTCTGGATTTGCTGGAATATTCAATTCTTTATATCCCATATTCAAGAATTCCTGAGAATAATTGAACATGCTCTGACGCTGCATTCTGTGTCGGATTCTCGAAAAAGCGCCATCGGCACCAAAAACCATATCGAATTTTCTTTCTTCCCACTCACCTCTTTCGCTTTCTCCAATGTGAAGCGTTGCATCGTTCAAAGTAACGTCCCAAACTTTCTGTTCAAAATGAAACTCGGCTCCAGCTTCTTCGGCAAGATCGATCATTTTTCTGTTTAGTTTTCCTCTCGAAATAGAATAAATAGATTCTCCTTCCTGACCGTAGTTTTGAAAATTCAATTTATCGACCAAATGAATGGCGCGCTTATCCATCGGAATTGCGATTTCTCGAACTGAATCACCAACGCCAACTGCATCTAAAGCTTTCCAGCCACGGTTGGACATTGCTAAGTTAATAGAACGTCCAGAAAAATTTATTTTTCGAATATCGGGGCTACGATCATAAACATGTACAGCATGACCCGCTTTTTTAAGATAAATTGCCAGAAGTGACCCTACAAGTCCTGAACCAACAACAGCAATTTTTAATGAAGTTTGCATCGAGGGATAATCTAATATTGGGTCGTAAAAATAACTAATAATTGTACATGAGCTGTAAAATAAATGAACAAATTGTTTGCAAATAGTGATTCGAAAGAATTATTGGAATTTTCACTGTTTTAAAATTATAACAAATTGTTATTTTATTTGATTTATTTACAGAAATTAAACAATTAGCTTTGCTTAAGATTTACTTCATTAGTTAAATAAAAATTTTATGAATAGCGAAATTTTACAATCAGATATTATATTAGAAAACGAAAAAGTACTTTTGATTCCTTTTGAAAGTCAAAGAAATATAGAACTCAAAGAAATTATTTTTGATGATGAGATCTGGAAATATATGGGAATGTATATTCGAAGTGATCAAGATTTCGAAAACTATATAAAAAGTACACTAAAACAAAAAACAGACGGAATTTGTTATCCGTTCCTAATTATTGATAAAGCGACCAATAAAGTTGCCGGAAGTACCCGTTATGGCTATTTAAATCACGCAAGCCAAAAATGCGAAATTGGATGGACTTGGTACGGAAAAGCATTTCAGGGAACAGGATTAAACCAAGCATGCAAATTTGAGCTCTTGAATTTTGGGTTCGAACAAATTCAATTTAGAAGAATACAATTCAGTGCAGACTTTGAAAATATAAGATCCCAAAAAGCCATTAAAAAATTAGGGGCTATAAAAGAAGGTTTTTTTAGAAATAATTACGTCGATTCTGAAGGAAAAAGTAAAACCGATGTTTACTTTAGCATTATATCAGAAGAATGGAAAAAAACTAAAAAAGAATATTTTGGCGAGTTCCTATATATTTAATAGTAATTGAAAAAATCTTAATTTAGTCTATAATTTAAGATTTTAAAATACTATTCAGTTAACTCAAAAATGCAACTATACTCAGAACATTACGTTAGTCAAAAATCGGAGCGGTTTGTCAATAAAATCTGGTGTCTGGATAATAGTATTGGCGAAAGTGTAATTGAAAACAAACTGGTTCTACCAAATGGCTGTTTTAATTTGGCAATTGTGAGCGGCAATTCAATTGAAGTTCATACGAGCCAAAATAAATATGAAATGAATAACGGAATTTACTTCTGCTCTCAAATGACCAATAAGGTTCTGGTGAATATTCGGCCAAAAACAAAAATTACCATAATACAGCTCCACGCTTGGACACTTTCTATGTTTCTGAAATATGATTTGAGCAATTTTTCCGATTCGATTATCAAAATTGATGCTGCTGAGTTGCCTTTTAAAGTCGAGATTCCATTTGATATTGAAACCTTATTACAAATTATTAATGTTTACTTTGAAGGATTATCTAATTTAAATTCGAAAGAAAATACAATTGAAAAAATCTGCGAAGTAATAAGGCTTCACGAAGATGAGATTTCGGTTTCGGAAATAAGCAAGCTATTAAATTCTTCGCAGCGTTTGCTTCAAATGAAATTTAAAACCGCTACCGGACTTACCATCAAAAAATATATTCAGATTTTAAAATTCAGAAAATCGGTTGATCAAATGCTCAATGCCGATTTAGGAAAACTAAGCCTAACAGAAATTGCACTTTACAACAAGTATTTCGATCAATCGCATTTTATCAGAAAGTTTAAAGATGTGACCAAAACAACTCCCAAAATGTTCAATCCTGATTTGTATTTTCTTTCACAAAAAAGATAAATTTTCGCTTTTGTACAATTTTGACACTATCGATTGAACTACTATTGCGGAATCAATAATCATCAATCAATCATCAACATGAAAATTATCAATCGCATTTCGTTTCAATTCAAAATTATTTTGGTTGGAATTTTACTTTTTCAAATCCAATCTGGATTTTCTCAAGAAGAAAAAGGCTCGCAATTGTACAAAACCATTATGGCAAAGGACAGTCTTCTTTTTAATATTGGTTTTAATACTTGCGATATCACTCAATTCGAAAACTTATATACTGAAGATTTTGAGTTTTATCATGATAAAGACAGCATTTCGGATAAAGCGCGATTTCTAAAAACTTTTAAAAGCGGCATCTGTTCTCCCACCAGAAAATATAATTATCGCAGAGAATTAATTGATGGAAGCACCGAAATTTATCCTTTATACAAAAATGGAACTTTGTATGGCGCGATTCAAATGGGAACACATCGTTTTTACGAAAGTTCTGCTGGAAATACTGAACAGGCAGGAAGCTTTGCCAAATTCACACATCTTTGGCTTCTAAAAAATAAAGATTGGAAACTAGCAAGATCGTTAAGCTACAATCATCAAATGACAAGTTCTACAGCAGGCATCACGAACCTTTTTGACAATGATCAAGAAACTGAAAAATGGCTAAAACAAAATAATATTCCAGCTTTAGGATTGGGTATTATTTCAGATGGAAAACTGAAACAAATCAAGACTTTTGGCAAATTAAAAAGAGACGTGTCTGCTCCTTATAATACGATTTGGAATGTTGCTTCGCTAACAAAACCTGTGACCGCCATAATCACCCTGAAATTGGTTTCTCAAGGAAAATGGAATCTGGACGAACCACTAGATAAATATTGGATTGATCCAGACATTGCTAAAGATCCGAATCATAAATTATTGACAACTAGAATTATTCTGAGTCATCAAACCGGTTTCCCAAACTGGGGGTCTCTCAACGAGTCTAAAAAATTGGATTTTAAGTTTAAGCCAGGAACACAATACCAATATTCTGGAGAAGGTTTTGAATATCTGCGAAGAGCTTTGGAGAAAAAATTCCATAAATCATTGGATCAATTGGCGGCAGAATTGGTTTTTGAACCGTTGAAAATGACTGACTCTCAATTAATCTGGAATGATAAAATTGATCTTTCGAGGTATGCGGTTAATTATGACAAAGACGGAAATGCTTACGAACCAACCAAAAACAAATCTGCAAATGCAGCTGATGACTTATTGACTACTATTGAAGATTATAGCAATTTTTTATCGAGTGTTATAAATGGCGAAGGGTTAAGTAAAAAGGTTTTCGAAGAAATGAGTTCCCATCAAGTTCAGACCAAAAAGAACAAATATTTTGGTTTAGGCTTTGAAATTTATGACCTAGGAAATGGCAACTACGCTCTTTCTCACGGTGGCGCAGACCAAGGTGTTCAGACTATTTTTATTTTACTTCCAAAAACAAAACAAGGTTTAGTCATTTTTACAAATGTAGATGATGGTTATAAAATCTATGAAAACATTGTAGTTCATTATCTTGGAGAAAATGGCAGAAAAATAGTCGATATCGAAACCAAATGATTTCCACTTCAATCGGATATTAACGTTAATCTGAAAACATGTTAAAATTATTCATCCTTCTATTACTATATATCAGTAAAGTTTTAACAGCTTAATAGTACTCAAAAATATTTGTTAGTTATGAGCATAGGCCTACTTTTAAAGTTATGGTTTATGCTCTGCTTTTTTATATTCTAAAAAAAATGGATTATTCGTGAAACCAAATCGAGAATCAATCGTCTAAGATTTTAAGAGCATCAATTTATTTCATTAAAAAATCGTACTTTCGATTTAACTTTCTGAATATCTTTTTGTTACCAAAGTTTCAATCATCAATCAAAAAACGAATCATTTCATTAATCTTAAAACCAAATCAATCCATTATGAAAAAATCCATCAAACTTATTGCACTCTTTGTTGCTTTTCAACTTTCAGCATTCAGCACTTTTGCGCAAGACAAAGCGAAACAAATTGAACAGCTTTTAAGCAAATACAACGAATATGGACAATTTAATGGTTCTGCTTTGGTAGCCGAAAACGGAAAGGTAATCTTCAAAAAAGGTTTTGGCTCTGCTAATATGGAATGGGACATTCCGAATCAGCCAGACACCAAATTCAGATTGGGTTCTATCAGCAAACAGTTTACAGCGCTTTTAATTGTAAAATTAGCTGAAGAAGGAAAAATAAAACTAGATGTTCCTATTACGACTTATCTTCCAGATTATCCGAAAGAAAATGGCAGCAAAATCACGATTCATCATTTGCTGACTCACACTTCTGGAATTCCAAATTATACTAATACGCCTAATTTCCTGAGAGACAAAGCAAAAAATCCTTATACTCCGGAAGCTTTTATAAAGACATTTTGGAGTTTGCCGCTTGAATTTACTCCTGGCGAAAAGTTCAATTACAGCAATTCGGGTTATTTCTTGCTAGGCTATATTATCGAAAAAATCACAGGAAAAACATATAAGCAGAATTTGCAGGAAACCATTTTCACACCGCTAAAAATGGTTAATTCTGGCTACGATCACAGTGATTTAATTATAAAAAACAGAGCTGCCGGTTATGAGAAAGAAGGAAAGAAAATTGTCAATGCTTCTTACATTGATATGAGCATTCCGTATGCTGCAGGATCTTTGTATTCTACTGTAGAAGATTTGTACTTATGGGATCAGGCTCTTTACGCCAATAAATTGCTTTCTGCAAAAAGTACGGAATCTTTATACAAACCTTATATCAAAGCTTGGGATGGTTTTTACGGATACGGATGGTCGACTTATGAGGTACCAAACGGAAACGATAAATTAACTATTATTGAACATGGCGGAGGCATCAACGGATTTAATACTGTCATTTCCCGCATTCCTGCAGACAAAAACCTTATTGTTTTACTGAACAATACTGGAGGAACTATTTTGGGCGAAATGAATACTGCAATTCGTAATATTTTATACAATCAGCCTTTTAATCAGCCGAAAAAATCATTAGCTCTTGACTTATTAGATGTTTACGCAGAAAAAGGTGCCGTTGCAGGAACTGATGCTTTTAAAAAGCTAAAAAATGATCCAACATATGCCATTAAAGAAAACGATATGAATCAAGTTGGATATCAATTGCTTCAAACAGGAAAAAAGAAAGAAGCTATTGAAGTTTTCAAAATCAATGTAGAAGCTTTCCCTAAATCTGGAAATGTTTATGATAGTTTGGGCGAAGCTTATTTGGCAGACGGAGACAAAAAATTGGCGATTGCGAATTATAAAAAATCGGTTGAATTGGATCCGACAAATGAAAACGGTAAAAAAGTATTAGAAGAACTTTCTAAGAAATAAATCGAGATTTTTTTAGAAAACTTTAAAAAACGACTCTGATAAGGTAGACGCAAAGTCTATTTTATCGGAGTTTTTTGTTACAACTTAGGACATTCAAATTTGGGAAATTATTTTTCTAAAATACTATTTTAGCTTTTCCCATAACAACTGAATAACCTATGAAAAATCTAAAAAATTACAGTTTACTGGCATTATTATGCTTTTTAATTTCTTCTAAAGCTGCATCGCAAAACAATCAGCCGTTAATGCCAACCCAGCAAAACAAAATTATAATCGACAAAATTGTAGAAGCTACCAATTATAAAAACTATGTAATTGATTTTTGCTTATCTAAAATAAACGAAGCTTCGGCAAAAGAAGGCTGGAACGAGCAAAAAGCTATGGAAATTACGCAAAGCATCAATTATAAAAATTTCAGGGATGCCATTTACAATAGCTTCGTTGTTTTTGACGAAGTAGAACTGGAAACTTTATTGAAAGCTTACGAAAAAGACACTGCCTATCAGACCAAAAATGTCATGACTAACAACAAAGTACTTATTAATAATCTGAGCATTTTTGCTGATGATATTGTGAAAGGGAAATATGTTTTTAAGTAAGGTTCTGAGTTGCTAAGATGCTAAGGCCCTAAGCTTTTCTTTGTCAAAGTTTCAAACTTTGACAAAGATTACACTAACTGCAATAACTTGAAACCTGAAACCTGAAACTTGAAACAAAAACTATTTTTTCGGTTTCAAAACCAACTTTGTAGAAGTCTTTATGATTTCTTCTTTGTTTAGTTTCATTTTTCTGAACTTTCCTGCGTTGTACATTTCGGCTTGATCGCTGTAATGTTTGCTAAAAGGATTTCCAGATTGACCTGTTGGCAAAATGCTCCAACTATTTTCTACATCAGCAAAATCAATTACTCTTCTGGTTGAAGGTCCGCCTTTAACATAGTATTTTCCTTCGTCATTAAATCCAAAGAATAAATTATTGATTACTTCATTTGAACCTGGCGAATTAAATGGCCCAACATTGAATAATCTACGAAGCGCAGCCACTTTCCCTAATGGATGTTCATGTTCTACAGTATGCACTTTCCCCCAATTCCAATCTGAAATATTTTGCCCTAACTGATTTTGTAAAGCAACAACTGCATCATGAAACGATTTTGAAATAACATCGGTTCTCGTTTCTTTTACATTTTTGGTTTTGAAATTATCCCACCAAACCGAATTTTCATTTTTTATCTGATTGGCGATAACTTGTTTTCCAAGAGAAATTCCTAAAAACAAATTAAAATTATCTTTTCCCATTTCATCTTCAAAAGTATTTTTTAGATACAAATAAATCCATTTGTTGTAAATCGTTGGAGCAACATCTTCAAGATTGGTGGTGCCCTTCCAAGATTTTAAAACTCCCAAAACCTCTTTTTCGTTATTAGAAAGCGGTTTATTATCTAAACTTGCCATTAAGTTTTTGGTCGTTTCAACCGCAACATCAGAAGTATTATCATAAATCATTTTACTGATAGCTTCTTTATCCCAATCTGATTTGGCATCTAGAATTCCCGAAATTCTCTTAGCGCGATCTTCTGGCAGATAATATCCTGGATACAAATATCCATTGTCTATAGCTTCTGGCTGATTATTGGCAGAATAAACATATCCCCATGACGGATTTTCGGCTGATGGATTTTGTTCGAAATCTAAAAACTTGGTAATATCATCTTTTCCGCTTATGCCGTCTAAAATCAAATGCGTATTAACGCCTTCATTGTGTCGGTACAATTTACCACTCGCCCACCAGCCTACATTTCCTTTTGCATCGCCATACATTACATTTAGTCCTGGCGCAGCAATTAAAGAAACAGCTTTTTTAAAGTCGGTTGTATTTGTAGCATGCGAAAGTCCATAAGCAGCATCTAGAATTAAGATTGGTTCTCTTGTGTATGTCCAAGACATCGCAATTGGATTTTTCTTATCTAAACGATCTATAAAATCATTCATAATTGGTCCGTGACGCGTAATTTTAACTGTCAACACAACATCTGAAGAATCTTTTACTTTTATCGTTTTTTTTCTGATTTCATATTTGCTGAAACCTGTTGGCGTCTGATATTGAGAAGTATCATCTGCCTTATTTTTTTCTTGGTAAAAATCGATATCATCATTTTCAAACATAGTCAAGCCATAAGCATAATCTCTATTGTGCGCCAAAAGCGGAAACGGAGTTCCAGCCAAATAACAGCCGTACAATTCGTGTTGTGGTGTTACCAAATGAGCTTCGTACCAAGTTGCTGGCTGCGAAAATCCGATATGCGGATCATTGGCAAAAATAACTTTTCCTGTTTTCGATTTATGTGGACCAACAACCCAGCTGTTACTTCCAACAAATGGCGGAATCGGAGATTGATCCAACATTGCTGAAATAGATTTTGAAATCTCTGTATATTCTTCGGTTTTCTCTTTCGAGATTTTAATTCTGGTGTTATTGAATTCTCCTTCAATGCCTAAATCTTTCAAATAAGCAACACCATATTTATTTTTTATATCACTCAACAACGGATCTGTTTTCTGCGCCATCGCAAAGCTGAAAGACATATATCCGAAAATATTATACACGTCTTTTATCGTAAATTTTTGTTTTTTTACGCCAACCAAAGTAAATTCTATTGGCGTTACTCCTTCCTCCAAATATTGGTTAATTCCGTCCAGATACGCTTGAGTCAATTTATAGCTTTCACTGTTTTTATCCAATTTTGCAATGGCTTTTGCCGAAGCTTCTTCAATTCCGATTCCAGCAAAAAACTTATCATTTTTTAGCGCAACGCCGCCAAAAATTTCAGACAAGCGTCCAGGAGCAATTCGGCGCAACAACTCCATTTGCCATAGTCTCTCCTGTGCATGAACATAACCAAGTGCAGTCATAGCATCTTTTTCAGAATCTGCATAAATATGGGGAACTCCAAAATCGTCAAAATAGACTGTCGTTTCCTTCTCGAGATTTTTTAGTTCTAATGAACCTTCATATTTCGGCTTTAAATGAAAAATATAAGCGCACAAACCAATCGCAAGTATCACAATAAGAACCAGCAGTGCCAGCAGGATTTTTTTAATTATTCTCATATTTTAAAAAAGGATAAAATTCAAAATGATATAATTTTTCTCTAAAATCTTATAAAAGAAAACACTCTTTAAAAGTCTAAATTTATGTATTTAAAATTAATACTATAAATGTCAATCTATAAAAAAATAGCGATTGCAGTAATTTCTCTGCTTGCCATTGTAATTCTTGCCAATATTGGTTTGAATTACTGGATAAAAAAACAGCTTCCGATTATTATTCACGAAAAAAACAAAACCGCTTACAATATCAATTACGAAAAAATTGAAGTCTCTCTTTTTTCCAGAAATATCAATGCACAGACTTTATTGGTAAGTCCGAAAAATGCACCTAAAGACAGCAAAAATGGACTTTTCTCAAAAATCGAATCCATCACTATAAAACATTTCAATATTTGGGATTTGGCTTTTCGGGATATCATTCAGGCAGAAAGTATTATTATTAATAAGCCGAAAATTATTTTATATAAAAAAGGCGAAAAATTAATCAATAATAGCAAAAGCATCGAAAAAGAAATTGTTGATCCGTTTCGAAAAATTATTGCCGTTTCTAATATTTACCTCAACGAAGGATCGGTTGATGTGGTTTCTTTAGACACCGAAAAACCTATTTTCAGCATTAAAAAAATCCTTTTAAAACTAGAAGGCATTTTAATTACCGATGCTACACTGAAAGAAAAAATTCCTCTTCGATATGAAAAATATGCGCTCGTTTGCGATAGTTTATTTTACAGACCCAATGGTTTTTACTACATCAACATTGGAAAAATTAGTACCGAAAAGAATTTTTTAAAGATTAATAATTTCTCTAATCTGCCTCAATTTGAGCGATATGATTTTGTAAAACGTCTAGACAAAGAAAAAGATATTTACCATTTAAAATTCGACTCTGCTCAGGTTGCAAAAATGGATTGGGGTTTTAAAAACAATCAATTCTATTTTAAAGCAAATTCTTTGGTCATTAATCATTTTGATGCCAATATTTACCGCGGAAAAATGTTGAAGGATGATCCGAGCAAAAAATACCTTTACAATCATTTATTGCGAAACTTGAAATTTCCGCTTCAAATCGACACTTTGCAGGTTTTGAAATCCAAATTGGTTTACGAAGAAGAACTCGACTTTTCTAAAGGACCAGGAGTTTTAACTTTTGATAAATTCAATCTACAGGCAACTAATTTGAGAAGCGGTTTTGGTTTGAAAAAAACGAATGATGTGAAAATCAAAGTCAAATGCATTTTCATGAAAAGCTCTCCTCTCGATGTCGATTGGAGTTTTAATGTTTTGGATAAAAGTGACGGATTTCATATTCAAGGTGTGATTTCTAATTTTAATGTGCAAGGAATGACAAGATTCACGAAACCCTATATCAACACTACCTTTACTGGGACTTTTCATAAATATCGTTTTAATTTCTACGGAAACGATAATGGTTCAAAAGGAAATGCTTCTTTAGATTATGATGATCTCAAAGTGAAATTATACCAAAAGAAAAAGCCTGAAAAAGAAGCCAAACTTAAAACGGCCGTCGCCAATTTATTAGTTAAAAACGATTCAAAAGACGGAGCCAAAACCGCAGAAATCGAAGTCGAACGACTTCAAGACAGATCATTCTACAATCTTTTATGGAGAAGTATTGCGGAGTCTTTGAAGAAGATTTTGATATAATTTTTTTTCGCCACGAATTCACGAATTAGCTCAAATCTTTGTCGTTATTTAAATCAAATTACACAAATTGAAAGAATAAAAATCGTGGAGAAGTATTGTAGAATCTTTGAAGAAGATTTTGATTTAGTTTTTTTTTTCGCCAAAACCCGAGCGACAGCGAAATGGCGAAGCAATTCACGAATTAGCTCAAATCTTTTTGGCAATTTAATTCAAATTACACAAATTAAAAGAATAAAATTCGTGAATTCGTGGCGGAAAAACATCTCCCCAATGCCGAACCTGACATTTATCAGGTTTTAGGAGAAAATATTTTTTTTCATTTGTTTCTATTTTAATCCGAATACAAATGACAAACAAAAATCTGCATACTTTTCATATTCCGGTAATGGGATTGGCTTATACCATAGACAGTCCGATTCGTGTGGCGCAGTACGGAATTTCATCAGTTATTGCTCTTGCCGATGATGATTTGATTGAAAAGATGCGTAATTTTTACAGCACGAAATTCAACATTCCATACGAAGAGATTACTCAAAAATTTCATGATTACCGTGCTGAAAGAATTACCTCTTATTTAAATTTAGTCGATAAAATTGTAAAAGAAAAATTTGAAAACTTCAAAACAGAATTGGCAGAAAGCAAAACCGCTTTAGAAAATTTTATGTCGATGCTGCCAAATACGTCTGATATTAAAAAAGGATTTCAAAATTTACTGGATGATGGAATTGCTTTTAAAGAAAACATTCAGAATTATATCGAATCGCATCTTTTTCCAGGAGAAATCGACGTGAACATCATGACGAAATTAGACAAAGATAATTTCATTAAAAATGAACAACTTCCGATTGAATTTAATGATGCTCACGCTGCTTTAAGAGGTTTTGCCAAAAGTAATCTAGAATCTTCTATTGTACTTTCTGCAGGAATGAATCCGAGATTGTTTGGATATTTCGAAAACTTCAAAGATTTTTTTCCGAATGAAAATGATGAGCTGAAGAAAAAAATTATCTTGAAAGTTAGCGATTTTAGATCGGCCATGATTCAGGGCAATTTCTTGGCTAAAAAAGGGCTTTGGGTTTCTGAATATCGAATTGAGTCGGGACTAAACTGCGGTGGGCATGCCTTTGCAACTGACGGATTACTTTTGGGCACTATTTTAGAGGAATTCAAGCAGAAAAAAGAGCAACTGATACAATCTGCCCACGAATTAATGATTAAAGCTTTACGGGCAAAAAATCAGCATTTTCCAAAAAATCCTTTAGAATTAAAAATTACCGTTCAAGGTGGCGTTGGAACGGCGGCAGAACATGAGTTTTTATTAGACAAATACAATGTTGATTCTGTGGGTTGGGGTTCTCCGTTTTTATTGGTTCCCGAAGCTACTTCTGTAGACCAAGAAACTCGCAATTTATTGATGAAAGCCAAAGAAGATGATTTTTACTTAAGTAATATTTCACCTTTGGGAATTCCGTTTAATACTTTGAAAGGAACTACAAATGAATTCTTAAAGCAAAAACGAATTCATGAAAATAAAGCCGGTAGTTCTTGCCCAAAGAAATTTTTAGCGTTGAGCAAAGAATACGACCCGCACGGAATTTGTACAGCTTCTAAAAAATATCAGGATATAAAACTGGAAGAATTAGAAGCAAAAAAAGATTCTTTATCTATTGACGAATTTGAAAAAAGCAAAATCAAAATTACCGAAAAATCATGTTTGTGTGTTGGTTTAGCCAATGCTTCGTATCTGGAAAATGATATAAAAGTAAAAGGCCAAGCGCAAGGTGTTGTAATTTGCCCAGGACCAAACTTGGCGTATTTTGATCAGGAAGTTTCTCTGAAAGATATGATTCATCATATTTATCACGGCAAATCGATTATTAGAACCGAACGCCCAAACTTGTTTATAAAAGAGCTTAAAATGTATATTGAATACTTTAGAAACGAAATTCAATCTGTTTCTGGAGAATTTACAACGGCTCAGCTTAAAAAATGGAATTCTTTTAAATCTAATCTCTTAGATGGAATTGAGTATTATAAAAATTTATTTGAATCGACGACAGTCTTTAAAGGCGACTTAAATCAACTCGATTCTTGTAAATCAGAATTAGTTGGTATAAAAATTCCCGTTTCAGAGTTGGTTTAAAATTGAAAACCCCAAATTATTTCTAATTTGGGGTTTGTTTTTATTTATAGAAAATTATTCTTTTTTCTTGTTTTTGCTATCAATAACAGCTCCAGTTCCCGTTCCGACTGCAGCACCGGCTAAACCACCAATAATAGCACCTTCGCCTTTTTTCTTACTGACAATTGCTCCAGTGGCAGCACCTACTCCCGCACCAATGACAGCACCTTTAGCAGTTGCACTCCAACCTTTCTTTTTAGCAGGTGCAGCGGCTGTTGCGTCTTGCTGATGCACAACAACGACTTTCTCTTTTTGAGCTTCGATCTTTTCTTCGTTTAATTTGGCCATTTCTGTCTTCATTGAATCGATAACTCGCTGTTTGTTAATCTCAACTTTCATTGAATCAATGCTGGCTTGTTTGGCTTTATTTATATCTTCTTTGTTTTGCTGTTGGCAAGAAGTTAAAAATATCACGGTCAATAAAATATATAAGCCTTTCATGATCTTGTAATTTTAGAATTATACATTACAAAATAAGCAATATCTGTTAGGATAGTTGTTACAGAATTTTTTTGAAAGTTTATAAAATTACGCTAAGGAATATTCTTTCATGCCAGTTTTACCATTATCTCCGCCCAAAAAAAAATCTCGCAAAGTCGCTAAGACGCAAGGTTTAATAAAAAACAACCATATAAGTAATATAAGTTCAATTAAGAAAAAACTTAAATATCTTATATTACTTATATGGTTCAAAAAAATTGCGCTTAGCGCCTTTGCGAGAGATTATTTTCTATTTCCCTAAAATTCCTTTTTTCAGAATTTGTCCGAAGTCATACATATCTTCATAAGAGCAATATAACGGAACTGGTGCCAGACGAATCACGTTTGGTTCACGCCAATCTGTAATTACTCCGTTTTTCATTAAATAATCAAATAAGGCTCTTCCTTCTCCGTGCAAAAACACAGATAATTGCGAAGCTCTTTCTTCTGGATTTGAAGGTGTGATGATTTCAAAAGTACTTTCTACTTCTTTATCAATTTCGTGAAGCACAAATTCTAGATAAGAAGTAATATGATCACGTTTTGCGATTAAAGCATCCATGCCCACCTCAGCAAACATTTCTACAGAAGCCAAATATGGCGCTAGAGATAAAACAGGAAGATTACTAATCTGCCAGCCATCTGCACCATGAACCGGATCGAAGTTGGGTTCCATTTTAAAACGGCGTTCTTTATTATGTCCCCACCATCCTGCAAATCTTGGCAGATTTGAATTATGATGTTTTTCGTGAACGAAACATCCAGAAGCATTTCCTGGACCCGAATTCATATATTTATAACTGCACCAAGCGGCAAAATCTACATTCCAATCGTGAAGTTCTAGTTTAATATTTCCAACGGCGTGCGCTAAGTCCCAGCCTACTTTTGCTCCTGCTTTTTGTCCAGCAGCAGTTATAGTTTTAATATCAAAAACTTGTCCTGTGTAATAGTTAACTCCGCCAATTAAAACCAAAGCCAACTCATCGCCAACTTCTTCTATTTTTGCTAAAATATCTTCTAAGCGAATATTGTGCTCTCCTTCTCTACGTTTGATTTCTACAATAGCATCTTCAGGTTTGTAACCGTGAAAATTTACCTGACTCTGAAACATATATTGATCTGACGGGAAAGCTTTTTCTTCGCAGATAATTTTATAACGTGTTTTTGTTGGCTGATAGAAAGAAACCATCAGCAAATGAAGATTTACAGTCAAAGTATTCATCACCGTAACTTCTGACGGAAGCGCGCCAACAATTTTGCTCAACGGTTCGGCAAATCTTTCTTGATAATCCCACCATGGTTTTTCGGCATAAAAATGACCTTCAACTGCCAATTCGGCCCAATCGTTCATTACTTCATCAACATAAGCTTTGGTGCGTTTTGGCTGTAAGCCTAATGAATTTCCTGTAAAATAGATAACTCGTTTATCATTTACTTTAGGAAAGATAAATTGTTCTTGATACTGTTTTAATGCGTCTTTCGAATCTAGCTCTCGTGCAAATTCGCGTGTATTTTGAAAAATCATTGTTTTTTATTTTGCTTGCTAAAATAACAAATTTTGTTTGTTTTGTTTCAGGTTTCAAGTTTCAAGTTTCATGTTGATATTCTGTACTTGATTTATCGCAAAGTTCGCTAAGAAATTTTAAATGCGAGACTTAAGCAGAAGCTATTATTAAGTTCGCAAAGCTTTGTCTTAAAAACATTTTTGTGAGCTCTATATAAAACATAGCCCAAGGTTTCAACCTTGGACACGTATCGTGTTCCAATCTTTGTGTACCCAAGGTTGAAACCTTGGGCTATGTTCTGAATATATTGCGAAATGACATATGAAAAGTTAGCCACAGATTAAAAGATTAAGGGGATTTTTAAATCTATATTAATCTGCATAATCTTTGCAAAATGAAATCTTTGCGAACTTTGCGGTAAAAAATTTCACAAAGAATGTAAAACATGAAACTTGGAACATGAAACTTGAAACCATTAAAAACCAGAAAACCCGACAGTTCTTAAAAACTATCGGGTTCTTATATTGAAAATTAATTCCGATTAAAGAATTAACATTGCATCTCCGTAAGAGTAGAATTTGTACCCTTCTTTGATTGCTTCTTCGTATGCTTTTTTCATTAAATCGTGTCCACAGAAAGCAGAAATCATCATTAATAATGTTGATTTTGGTGTGTGGAAGTTTGTAATCATACAGTTTGCAATACTGAAATCGTGAGGAGGGAAAATAAACTTATTTGTCCATCCTTCGTAAGGATTTAAAGTATTAGCAGAAGAAACTGAACTTTCAATTGCACGCATAGAAGTTGTTCCAACAGCACAAATACGTTTTTTCTTTGCTTTTCCTTCATTTACAATATCACAAGCTTTTTGTGTGATGATCAATTCTTCAGAATCCATTTTGTGTTTAGACAAATCTTCAACCTCAACTGGGTTAAAAGTTCCTAAACCAACGTGTAAAGTTACCTCAGCAAAGTTCACTCCTTTGATTTCTAATTTTTTCAAAAGGTGTTTAGAGAAGTGTAAACCAGCAGTTGGTGCCGCTACAGCTCCTTCTTCTTTTGCGTAGATCGTTTGGTATCTTTCAGCATCTTCTGGAGTAACCTCTCTGTTGATGTATTTAGGAATTGGAGTTTCTCCAAGTTCTGTCAATTTGTTTCTGAATTCTTCGTAAGATCCGTCGTACAAGAAACGTAAAGTTCTACCACGAGAAGTTGTATTGTCAATTACCTCAGCAACTAATGAATCGTCATCACCAAAATAAAGTTTGTTACCAATACGGATTTTTCTAGCTGGATCTACTAAAACGTCCCATAAACGTTGCTCAGAATTTAATTCTCTTAATAAGAAAACTTCAATTCTAGCTCCTGTTTTTTCTTTGTTTCCGTACAAACGCGCAGGGAAAACTTTTGTATTATTTAGAATTAAAACGTCTCCGTCATCAAAATAGTTGATTACGTCTTTAAACATTTTATGTTCGATAGTATTTTTTTTACGGTCAATTACCATTAAACGAGATTCATCTCTATTTTCTGCTGGGAATTCAGCCAAAAGTTCTTTCGGTAAGTTGAAATTGAAGTGTGATAATTTCATATTTGAATTGTAGATTTTAGCGTGTAGATTTTAGATTTACTTATCTAAAATTTTAAATCGATTGCAAATATACGATTGTGAGATAGGCGTTGTCAAGTGTTTTGGCTATTATTTTCAAAAGTCCTTGATTTACTGAGGCTTGAAAGACCATTAAAACTATCTTTTTAACCATATAAGTCATATAAGTTCATTTAAAACGGGAATATTGACGTAATGTTTAAACCCGACAGGTTTTAAAAACCTGTCGGGTTTACTTTGCGATTAAAACTAATCCATAAAAAAAACCTCTGGTTGAAACCAGAGGCTATATTTTATAAACATTGCGTTAAGCTTTAATTAAATGAACTTATATAACTTATATGGTTCAAAAAAAATTATAATTCTGAGATCTGGAAGTTTAACGCTTTTAAATCATTCCAGAAATCTGGGTACGATTTTGAAACTACTTCTGCATCGTCAATAATAATTGGCACTTTGATTGCTAAGGGAGCAAATGCCATTGCCATACGGTGATCGTTGTATGTTGCAATATGCACATCATGATTAATAGCTCCAGAACGCAATAAAGTCAAGCTGTCATTGGTCACAGAAATATTAGCTCCCAATTTTGTCAACTCAATTCTTAAAGCTTCTAAACGATCTGTTTCTTTAATTTTTAAAGTATGAAGTCCTGTTAAATGGCATCCGATTCCTAAACCTAAACAAGTCACTACGATAGTTTGAGCAATATCTGGTGTATTATTCAATTCGAAATTCACATCTTCGTAGTTGAATCCAGCAACTTTCTCTAAAGTCATTTTATTGTTTTGGAAAGTTGTTTTCACTCCCATTTTTTCATACAGCGAAACTAATTCTGAATCTCCTTGAAGGCTGTTTTCTTTATAACTGCTTAACGTAATTTTTGCTGCATCTGACAAAGCAACAAGACTAAAGAAATAAGAAGCCGAACTCCAATCTGATTCTACCACCATTTCTTTACTTTCAACTGCTTCTTTAGGGAATACTTTGATTACATTTCCTTCAAAACTTGTTTTAATATCAAGATCATTAAGCAAAGCCAAAGTCATTTTGATATACGGAATTGAAGTAATCTCTCCTTCTAAAGTAAGCTCTAAACCGTTATCTAGTTTTGAAGCCACTAATAAAAGTGCCGAAATATATTGGCTACTCACATTGGCTGCCAAAGTTACTTTTGAAGCGGTAACTTTTTTTCCTTTAATTCGAATTGGCGGATATCCTTCTTGTTTTTCGTATGAAATCTCAACACCTAATTGCGCTAAAGCTTCAACCAAAATTTTAATCGGACGTTCCTGCATTCTGTTAGAACCTGTCAAGACTACTTCTCTGCCTTCGTTAACCGAAAAATAAGCCGTTAAGAAACGCATTGCTGTTCCCGCGTGGTGAATATCTACAATTTCATCATTTCCAACCAGCGCTTTTTGCATTACTTCGCTGTCGTCTGAGTTTGACGTATTGGCTAAAGTAATATTTGGGAATAATGCTTTTAATAACAGTAAACGGTTCGTTTCACTTTTAGAACCGGTAATATTTAGTTGCGAATTATCAATGGTGAATTGTGAATTCGTGCTTAATTTTAAATTCATGATAGTAAATAGGATTAGCGAATTACGAGTTTCTAAATTCGATCGCGCAATTTACCACTCCTTGCCCGTAAATCAAAATTCACCATTGATATTTCACAATTATTTCAATTTATCATTGTTTTTATGGCGATCTTTATCTCTAACCGATTTTAGATCCATTTTTTTGTCAAAAGCAGCCTGCAAATCGATTCCTGTTTGATTAGCTAAACACAGTACAACAAAAACAACATCTGCCAATTCTTCTCCTAAATCTTTGTTTTTATCGCTTTCTTTTTCAGATTGTTCTCCGTAACGGCGCGCAATGATTCTGGCAACCTCGCCAACTTCTTCTGTAAGCTGTGCCATATTGGTCAATTCGTTAAAGTAACGAACTCCGTGTTCTTTTATCCAAGTATCAACAGCTAGCTGTGCATTTTTTAAATCCATGATTCTATTTTTAGGCAAAAATAAGGCAAACTTAATTTTACTATATTCTTTTTAAAACAATTTTTTCTGTTTCTTTTGCGATCATTCCTTTGTAGTATTCTTTAAGCATTTCATATTGTTCTGTATTCACAATAGCTTCATTAATCTGATTAATGATCATCAATTGCAAAACATTGTCATTTGCCGCGATATTAAACTTGAAGCTGCCCAAGTTATTTTCCATGCTATAAGCAACAGCTGCTGGCAATGTTTCTACAGCAAAACCCTCTGGAATTTTAATTGTGATATTGTATTTATCCATAAACGGATATCCGAAATCTACTGGATACTCGCGTGATTCCTGCTTAAATGGATTTTTGTTTTGAGTAAAAAACAACATTGGACTCACATAAATTTTTCCGCCAATCATTTCACACAAATCGTTTCCTGTAAATGAATAAGTTTCAATGGTTGGAGAAAGCAACTCTTTTTCGTTTGTTCTAGAATATTCGCTTACTTCAATTTTACCATAGTTATTTTCTAATTTCTCCAAATATTCTTCTTCTTTAAGTTTTTCGAAGTTTCCTCTGCTAATCATTGCATTGTAATCGGTGCATTGTCTTCTTGTTTTTCCTGTAACTTTTCCTTCAGGACTAATATCATAGTTCATAAAAACAAAATCATTAGATGTCTTTTTAGGCATTAAATCTATTTCTTCAGAAGAACCGTCTTTTCTGATTAATCTTCCAAGCCAATTTAATGTTCTAAAAGGAAGAACGTTTGGAATTGAATATTTATCGGTTGCATCTAATAAAATATATCCGTTTGGCGTTTCGACAGCGGCAATCACATAGTCAAAAGCGTTTCTATTTGGAAATAATGCAATTCCGTTAGAACGTGTGCTTACTAAAACTGGATTTGCTGTTAGGCCTGAATAACGAAGCATTGCTGTAAGCATCAAATTGATATCAGCGATATTTCCCGTTTTTTCTTTATACGCTTTTTTAACCCCATTATCACAGCTATAACCTGTGTAGCTATTCCATTTGATGTTAGCTTTTACGTAATTTAAAATAGCCAAAATTCTTTCATCCTGCCCATTTAGTCCAGCTAGAACCTTCTTCAAATCGTCTTCAAAATATCCTGTTTTGTTCAACTCAGGACCAAAATCATCATATTCGTAGATTGTTTTTACAACCGAATTCCAATCTGTAGAATATTCTTTCATTGGACTATTTGGAAAATGAGTCAATGACAATTCATGCTGAATGCTAGAAGTATAGTTGTCAATGTTATTTACATAGTTCTCATCTTTCAAAGCCGGAAAATCTTGTGCAACATAAGTCACTTCTGTCTCTATATAATCTATTTTATCTGAAGAAAATTCAGTTTGAGAAACACGTCCTGAACTTCTTTCTTTACTATTTATAGTTATCGATTTAGGATTCTTTAAAGTTGTAAATTTTGGAAAAATGTATCCTTTTTGTCTTGGTTTAAAAACATAATATTCTGGGTACGCCACTTTTAGTTCAGAATAATTTACAGGTATTGACATTTGAAAATCCCAATCACGAATTATTCCTGGATTTGGACATTTTATGGTATAGCGAAATTCGATTACAGATCCTTCTTTTACATTTGGCATTGCAATCTTTTTTTGGCCTCTATATTTAGAAATAATTTCATCAAAAGTTCCATCACTTTTTAATTTGGTTTTTTCTATTTTGCCATTAACCAAATTGTAAGTAACTGCATCTGAAAAAAATACACGTTCTTTTAAGTTTGTAGTGTTTCGGTACCAAACTTGCTGGTTGGCCCAGTCGTAACCTTCTTTTTTGTAAATTTTAATACGGGTTTCTACATCGGTCATCATATAAAAACCATCATTTTGATCAAACTCCATTCTAGACACTCCTTTCTTATAAAGAACTGCCGCTACTGCAGAAGTATCTTTCGGATGCACTTTCTGCTCTAATTCTGCAACAGAAACTTTTCCTAATTTAAATTCCTGTGAAACCGCTTTGGGAGCGATTAATAAAATCACAGACAGACTAAATAGTTTAATAATTTTCATTGGTAATTTTTGGTTTATTTTAGGTTATAATTGGTTAGTTTTTGGTCAATATTATTTTGGCGTTATCATTTCTAGAAACTTGTTCCATAAACAAGCGGTATTCATCATATTCTTTGTTCGAATATTTTCCTTTATTAAGAAACATAGACCTTTTATAAGTCAATTTATTATTGTCTTTTTTTATGATTTCGGTTTTGTACTCGCCAAACTTTCCTTTTAATTCATAATTTGAAGGCACAAATTCGATGTTATATCCAGCAGGAAGGTTGATCTCAGTTTCGTCGGTATCTAAATAACCACGTTGAATTTGAAATGGATTTTTACGATTTCTAATTCGCTTTACACTTCCTGTATATTGATTGAAAGCATCTACTACAAAAATCATTTTGTTTCCAGAAAGTGCTCCGTAATTTACAGCACTTAGCTGAACATCTTCGGTAAAACGGATATTCTCCTTATCATTGGTAAAAGTAATTTTGCCCAATTTCAGATTGTTAATATTACCCCAATACTCTTTGTAGTGCTCTTCTTTTTCATTGGGTTGCATATTCTCCACTCGAGATTTAGAAGCATACCGACTTCCTTGCGAAGCTATTTTTAAAATGCCTGAAAAGTTGCCATTTTCGTCAATCGTATAAGTTCCTTTACCGTCTTGCGTATTTCCTTTGTCATCGTAAATTTTAGTGCGTACAATTTCTCCACCTTCTGGTTTTACAACTAAAACATCACGATCATCGGTAAAGGTGCCTTGATAGCCAAACGGATCGTCTTGACTCGTACATTCCAACCAGATAAAATTATCTTTATTGGGAATTGCCAAAATCATGTGATTTCCCTGCATCGAAACAAAATCAGACTGAATGTCTTCTTTGTAACGATCTCCATATAAAATAGTATTGTATGATGGAACATCTACCACCTGCAAAAGTGCTTTTGTATAATTAGACAAAGCTTTGCAGTCTCCGTATCCTAAACGATCAACATCATTGGCTAGCATAGGTTTCCAGCCTCCAATTCCAATCGCAATATTTACATATCTAGATTTTTTCTGCACATAATCATAAATTATTTTGGCTTTCTTTACGGGATCTTTCTCATCTCCAACAAGAGCTTTGATTTTTATTTTTGTCTCTTCGGGCAAAACAGTTGTACCTGTTAAGATTTTATCTCCATACCATTTACCGAATGCTTCCCAGGTAGTAGCATTTCCGTCTACTCCTTCTAAGTGGAAGTTTTCTAATCCCATCATAACTTTAGGAAAAAGATCTGAAGGAGAAGGACTAAGATCTTCTTGCTTTTGCGCAACGATGTTTGTTGCCGTATAGCTTAAATTGGTATCGGTATCCGCTGTCTTCTTTATGTTGAAGTTAGCAAATTGGAACTCTTTTTTCTTAAAGCCCAATCCTTTTGGAAAAGTAACATTGAGAACGCATTTTTCTACACTCACGTTATACCCTCCGATAAAATACCATTTTGGTATAAATGCTGTATTCGAGGTCTCAATTTCGCTTGTGTAAGCAATCGTGAAAGGATATGAAATTGGAGTATAGTCTAAATAAAGAACTCGGCTGTCTGAAAAAAGAGTACTTCCTCCTACAGCACTTTGATCTCTAAAGTCTTTTCTTTTGATTTTTTTTATCTCATTTCCTAATGCATCATAAACAACGGCTTCGATATTTTTTATGGAAGTTGTTTTATCGTAATGCTGAAAGGCATCGATATTATTTAAGCCTTTTTCATTTAAAACAGAAACGACTCTTTGAGTTTTGATATTCATACTTCTTTGTGAAGCAATAACAATATCCATTTGGTCTAAACGAAGAACAGTATTAGCATTCTGTTTTAAACTATCAGGAATAGAAAGTATAGCGTAAGTACTTTCTTGGGCAAATGAATTAAGGCAGGTTGTGAGTAAAAATAATGCAATAAAGAGGTTTTTCATTAGTAGGTATTTTCGCCAAATATATATTATTTTGCGAAATCCTTAACAAATGTTTAATAATATTTTACTCCCTGTTTTTACTGTCCATTACAATAGTAACAGGACCATCATTTAACAGGCTGACTTTCATATCGGCACCAAAAATTCCCGTTTGCACTTTCTTTCCAAGTTCTTTTTCTATTGCTTGAACAAATTTCTCGTAAGTCGGAATTGCGAAGTCTGGTTTTGAAGCTTTTATGTAAGAAGGACGATTTCCTTTTTTAGTTGAAGCATGAAGCGTAAACTGGCTTACAACAATAATATCGCCGTCGATATCTTGAATAGAGCAGTTCATCACATCATTTTCGTCTCCAAAAATTCTCATTTTTACGATTTTCCCAGCAAGCCAATCAATATCCTCTTGCGTATCAGCATCTTCTATCCCGACTAATACTAGTAAACCTTTTTTAATATCTGCTGTTTTTCGGCCTTCTACGGTAACGGATGCTTCTGAAACTCTTTGGATTACTACTTTCATTATGATGAGAATTGTGGTTTATTGCCACCGATTAAAGGATTTTAAAGATTTTTTACGATGCGTTAAATGCAATGCAGTGCATCTCTACAATCTAAACGTTGCACGATTCAATTGGTATTTGTTTTTTTAGACAAAGGTTGAAATTGGAATTTGGAATTTAAAAAAATTGGAATTTATTTTTTTTACTTCCTTGTTTCATCACTCGCCGCACGATCTTCGCCATAAATATCGGTACGATAATGTTCTTCGTCTCCTTCTAGGATTTTGAGATAACTATTGTAACGTGACCAAGCAATTTCATCTTTTTCGAGAGCTGCTTTTATGGCGCAATGAGGTTCTTCTTTATGTAAACAGTTGTTAAACTTACATTGATCTTTCAGTCTGAAAAATTCTGGAAAGTAACCGCTTATTTCTGATGGCTCCATATCTACGATTCCGAAACCTTTAATTCCTGGAGTATCAATAATTCGGGCATCAAAAGACAAATCGTACATTTCGGCAAAAGTAGTTGTGTGCTGACCTTGTTTGCTTTGTTCTGAAATTATCGAAGTTTTTAAATGGAGACTCGGCTCAAGAGCATTTACTAAAGTTGATTTTCCAACACCAGAATGTCCGGAAAACATACTCACTTTACCAATCATCATTTCTTTCAGTTTGTCAACACCTTTATTTTCTGTCGAAGAAATTCGAAGGCATTTATATCCAATTTCAGAATAAATGTGCTGCAGATAAAGCTGATCGTCTAAAGTCTGTTCTGTTAAAGTATCAATTTTATTAAAAACAAGGATTGCTTCAATTCCGTAAGCCTCGGCGGTAACCAAAAAACGATCAATAAAACTGGTAGTTGTAGGCGGATTATCAATTGTAATCAACAAGAAAACCTGATCGATATTAGAAGCAATAATGTGAATCTGCTTAGACAAGTTAACCGATTTACGAACAATATAATTTTTCCTTTCGTGAATATTATGAATCGTTCCCGTAACGGCATCTGAAGTTTCATCCAATTCATAATCGACTATATCGCCTACAGCAATAGGATTGGTACTTTTAATACCTTTTATTCTGAATTTCCCTTTCATACGGCATTCCACAAAATCTCCATTTTCAGATTTTACGGTATACCAGCTTCCTGTAGATTTATAAACGGTTCCTGTCATTCAATTCAAATTGTTGATTTTAGATTTCTGATTTTAGATTTTAGCCTAAATCTCTGCAAAGATAAATGAATATTTTTAAACATAGCCCACGGTTTCAACCGTGGGAGACAAAGATTGGGATATGGATAGCGTTCCCAAGGTTGAAACCGTGGGCTATGTTTTAAAAAAACAAAAATCCCCAACACTTCTTTTACAAAGTGATGAGGATTTTAAAAAACAATCTATTTTCAATTAATGCTATAAGAAAACTTTAAAATGCAGTTTATAAAAACTTAAATTAACTTATATCACTTATATGATTTAGAAAAAATTATGCATTGAAAATTTTCTCTTGGTGCCCAATACTTTCTTGGTGAATTGCTTTGAATAATTTCAAAACAAACTCTTCTGTAAGACCTTTTTTCTCACCTTCTAAAATCATTTTTCCTAAGATTTCGTTCCAACGGTTGTTTTGAAGAATGGCAACGTTTGCATCTTTTTTAACTTGACCAATTTCGTCAGCTACTTTCATACGTTTTCCTAACAACTCTAATAAGTTAGCATCCAAAACGTCGATGTTTGCTCTTAGTTTTTTCATTTTTTGGCTGTACTCATCTGTAGTATCATCCGTTTTTCTAATCGTCAAATCTTTAATGATTTGTTTCAAAGCATCTGGAGTTACTTGCTGAGCAGCATCAGACCAAGCGTTGTCTGGATCGAAGTGCGTTTCGATAATCATACCATCGTAATTCAAGTCTAAAGCCTCTTGAGTTACTTCAAAAATCATTTTACGATCTCCAGTAATGTGAGATGGATCGATGATTAATGGTAAATCAGGGAATTTATTTTGCAATTCGATCGCGATTTGCCACTCTGGAATGTTTCTGTATTTTGTTTTTTCGTAAGTAGAGAAACCTCTGTGAATAACACCTAACTTCTCGATACCTGCCATGTGTAAACGTTCAACACCACCTAACCATAAAGCTAAATCTGGGTTTACTGGGTTTTTCACCAAAACAATTTTATCAGTTCCTTTTAATGTATCAGCAATTTCTTGCACTGCGAAAGGGTTTGCAGTTGTACGTGCACCAACCCATAATACGTCGATATCATGTTCTAAAGCTAATTTACAGTGAGCTGCTGTTGCAACTTCAGTTCCCATTAATAAACCAGTTTCAGCTTTTGCTTTTTGTAACCATTTTAAACCAATTTCACCAACACCTTCAAATCCTCCTGGACGCGTTCTTGGTTTCCAGATTCCAGCTCTGAATACGCTAACTTTTGAATCTTTTAATTCGTGAGCGATTTTCAAAACTTGATCTTCAGTTTCTGCACTACAAGGTCCAGCTATCACAAGTGGGTGATTTAAATTGAAATCTTCTAACCACTTTCTCATTTCTTTTTTATTTTCCATTTTTATTCTAATTTACTTTTTAGTTGTTGTTAATCCGTTTAGTATTTCTTTTATTTTATTTGTGCTTTCCATTTCTTCAAAAATGGCGTTATAATCTTCTTCCTTCAGCAAATCTCTAAACCGACTTAGGTTCGAAATGTATGCTTCTAATGTTTCTAGGACGTATTCTTTGTTTTGTTTAAAAATTGGCGTCCACATTGCTGGCGAACTTTTTGCCAAACGAACGGTGCTTTCAAATCCACTTCCCGCCATATCAAAAATATCCTGTTCGTCTTTTTCTTTATTCATTACCGTTTTTCCAAGCATAAACGAACTAATGTGCGATAAATGCGAAACATAAGCAATGTGTTTATCGTGTGAAATAGGATCCATGTATCGAATTCTCATTCCGATTGAAGTAAAAAGATTCAATGCTTTTTCCTGTAATTTAAAAGCGGTCTTTTCTACTTCGCATATAATGTTTGTCTTTCCTTGAAACAAACCTCTTATTGCCGCCGATGGTCCCGAAAACTCTGTTCCCGCGATTGGGTGCGTTGCAATAAAATTTCTTCTTTTCGGGTGATTGGCTACTGCTTCACAAATTGGCTTTTTAGTAGAGCCTACTTCAAAAACAATCGTTTTGTCTCCTACTGCATCCAAAACTTTAGGTAAAACCGTCAGCGCTACATCTACAGGAACCGAAACAATTACAAAATCTGCTTTTTGTAAATCTTCAAAACTTCCGGCTTCGTCGATAACTCCAAGATCAAGTGCTTCCTGCAAATGCTTTTCATTACTGTCAATTCCTAAAATAGTCGCATCAGGATAACGTCCTTTGATGTCTAACACCATCGAACCGCCTATTAACCCTATTCCTATTACGTATACTTTCATAATTTTTTTATTAAGCTATGTCATTGCGAGGAACGAAGCAACCACACTAACAATGATTCAGCAACTGAGATTGCTTCGTTCCTCGCAATGACTTCTAAAATCGATCTATCGCTTCTTGTACTTTTTCTTCTTTTACACACAATGAGAATCTGATATATCCTTCGCCGTTGCTTCCAAAAATGGTTCCCGGTGTAATGAAAATATGTTTCTCATATAATATTTCGTCAATGAACTTCTCTGCTGATTCTATTCCTTCTGGAAGTTTCGCCCAAACGAATAATCCAACTCCTTCTTTATACACTTTGCAGTTTAATTTTTCTGCAAGTTTTTCAGTCAATTCTCTACGGCGTTTATAAATTTTGTTTTGATCTTCAAACCAAGATTTATCACATTTTAAAGCTGCAATTGCTCCTTTTTGGATTCCGTAGAACATCCCGCTGTCCATATTGCTTTTTACTTTTAAAACCGCATCGATAATTTCAGGATTTCCCAAAACCATTCCGACTCTCCAGCCTGCCATGTTGAAAGTTTTGCTCAATGAATTCAATTCTAAAGCCACATCTTTCGCACCTTCAACTTGCAATAAACTCATCGGATTATCATTCAAAACAAAACTATACGGATTGTCATTAATCAATAATATGTTGTGTTTTTTAGCAAAAGCGACCAATTTTTCAAATAACGCTAAACTTCCTCTAGCTCCTGTTGGCATATGCGGATAGCCCAGCCACATTAATTTTACTTTCGAAAGATCCAATTTTTCTAAAGCTTCGAAGTCTGGTTCCCATGCATTTTCTTCTTTCAAGTCATAATAAACCGGAAATGCTTCTACCAAATTGGTTACCGAAGTATAAGTTGGATAACCTGGATTCGGAATTAAAACGTGATCGCCCGGGTTTAAAAATGCCAGCGAAATATGCATAATTCCTTCTTTTGAACCCATGAGCGGTAAAATCTCGTTATTCGGATTCACTTCAACACCAAACTGATTTTGATAAAAATCTGCCATCGCCTGCCTCATTTCTGGTAATCCCTGATAGCTCTGATAACCATGCCCATTCTCGTCCTGAATTGCTGAAGCTACCGCTTCAATTACTGCTTTCGACGGACTCAAATCAGGGCTTCCAATTCCCATGTTGATGATCGATTTTCCTTCAGACATCAGTTGTCTCACTTCTCTTAGTTTTGATGAGAAGTAGTATTCTTCAACTGTGTCTAATCGTTTTGCTGTTGTAATCATTTTTTTATTTTTTTGCTTTAGGCTTTATGCCGTAAGCTTTAAGCCTTCACTTATAATTTATAACTCTTAACTTATAATTCCTTTATGGTCTAGTATTTTTATATTCTCCCAACACTTTAAAATATTCTGCCATTATGTTTAATAACGCTTTGGCTTTTGCAAAATCTTCGTATTTCTCGAATGTTACGTCAACAAAGAATGAATATTTCCAAGGTGTTTCAATTTTTGGAAGCGACTGAATTTTTGTCAAATTCAATTTGCAGTCGCTCATTACATTCAAAACCGCTGCTAAGCTTCCTCTTTTATGATCTAATTCAAATTTTACCGAAGCTCTATTGATTTCGCTTTCTGGCAAAAATGAATTTTGTTTTTTAATGATTACAAAACGAGTCATATTGTTTTTGATCGTTTGAATCGATGGTGCAATAATATCAAGATCGTACATTTCAGCTGCTGTTTCACTTGCAATTGCCGCAATTCCTGTTAATTGTTTTTCCTGAATTCTTCTTGCTGTTTCTGCTGTATCTTTATCCTCAACCAATTTGATATTTGGATATTGTTTCAAGAAATCCATACACTGTAAAAGTGCCATTGGGTGCGAATGAACTTCTCTAATATCTTCAATTTTCTGACCTTTTAAAGCCATTAAATTCTGCTGAATATTTAAATAATGCTCTCCAATAATGTGCAAATTATTCTTGTCGATCAAGGCATAATTTGGGATAATCGGGCCCGCAATCGAGTTTTCGATCGCCATTACAGCCTGGTCAGATTTTCCGGCAATAAGGCTGTCGATCAATTCTTCAAAAGATAAGCACTCATCAATTTCCACATTTTCAGAGAAATACTCTTTTACAACCTGATGATGAAATGATCCTTTAATACCTTGTATTGCAATTTTCGTTGTCATATAGTCAAAAAAAAATCCTGATTTGCATCAGGATTGTATATTAGTTTTATTTGTCTTAAAATTCGATCTCAAATAACCATAGCACAATCCTGACTTCTACTAAAGAAGAAATAAAAATTGTTGCTAAAATAAAAACGGTTAGTTGCCATTTTGTTTGTGTTATTTTGTAAATTCTTTGCGAATGTATAAATTATTTTTACTGCACCAAAAAAAAGATTGCATTTTATGAAACAAAAAAGGATTTCTTAACAAATTTGGCAGGTTTTGTATGATAATATAAAAAAATCGGCCTAAAATGAGAATATTAAATCGAGGTTCTGAGGTTCTGAGATGCTAAGCGTCTAAGTTTTTTTGCCACGAATTCACGAATTAGCCCAAATTGTTGTGATAATTCAATTCAAATTGCACTAATTAACCGTATAGATTATCAAAAATAAATTCGTGAATTCGTGGCTATCTTTAAAACAATCCAGAAACTGGTTTATTCGAAATTCCGATTTTAGAATAATCAAAATCCATTTTTTGTTTTAATAATGAGGCGTACACACTTCTAAAATCTATTTCGTATTTTAAATCTCCGTTGTCTAAGTCGGATAAATTTGGATTTTTCCCTAAAATGGTTCCTTTATTATTTCCTCCAATAATGAACATTGGCGCAGCGGTTCCGTGATCTGTTCCGTTTCCGTTGTCTTTTACACGTCGTCCGAATTCTGAGAAAACTACTATCGTTACGTTTTGTAGTAATTGAGCTTGTTTTAAATCGCTGTAAAAACTGTATAACGCATCATTTAAGTCTCCCAATCTTTTTTCGTGAATGGCAAGCTGATTATCGTGAGTATCAAATCCGCCTAGAGAAGTATAGTAGATTTTTGAATTTAAGTTTCCTTTTATCAATCTTGAAATCCATTCTAGGTTTTTAGATAATTCTGTTTTCGGATAACTGATTTCGTTTTTCGATTTGGCTAATGCTTTCTGGATTTCATCTGAACCTTCTGTTACCGAATTGGCAATTTTTCGAACAAAATCTAAATGCGGATTCTGCGACAAAGTCACATTCTCTTCTTTTGACTTCACCTTAAATCGATCTGGATCTTTTATCGTAATAAAATTAGGTTCAACACCTTTTAAAGCCAAATTGTCAATCGAATCCAAATTTATTCCAGCAGTTGCTTGATGTCCGTTGCATTGCACATCCAGAAACCTTCCTAACCAGCCTTCATTAATATATTTATTAGAATCGGTTGCGGTCTGCCAGATTTCCTGACTTCTAAAATGCGACCGAATAGGTTCTGGATAACCGACATTCTGAATTACTGTTAAATCTCCATTTTGCTGCATTTGGGCAAAATCTTTCAACGAAGGGTGAAAAGCCATTCCTTTATTTTTCCCAACAACAGCGTCTTTATTTAAAGCAATTTTAGTTCGCAAATCATAATACAACGGATCATCGTATGGAATAAAAGTATTCAATCCGTCATTTCCGCCATTCAATTGCACAAAAACAACGCATTGTTCACCAACAACTAAATTGGTTTGCGAACCAAAAGCGTGTAAAAAATCAGGCAATAAAAGCATCCCACCTGTAAAAGTTCCTGTCAATGTTAGAAAATGTCTTCTATTCATGGTGCTTGTTTTCTAAATTAATTGATATTCGGGCAGTTTTGTGATGTAATTAAATACGCGGACAACTGCAAAATCAGCGTGAGGTTCCTTCGGATCGAAATCGTATTTCAAAAGATTTTCCATGTCTTTTTGAGCAGAGTCGCTTACCGCGAATAACAATCTGTTTGACAATTCAGAAATAATGGTTTTATTATTTCCATTGGAATCAAAAACGACTTTTACTTCAACTTTTTCATATTCTGATTTTTCTTTTTCCACTCCATTCATCATCGTTTTCAAAACCTTTCGAGTTAGGCTTTTTCCACTGCATAATAAATCGGCTGTATTATTCCTTTGTAGATAGATTTGCGAAGTCAGCCAAGAATTTCCTCCGTCCCATCCTTTCACGTTTACCTGATTGTACAAATCCATTCCCTGCTGTTTTATGAATGCCATAATCGCAGCATCATCAACATTATCGATCTGCAATTCATCATAAAGCTGTAAAATATAAACCAGCGGATTTTTGATTTTATTTCCTGAATTCTCTTTTTTAAATTCTTCCGTAAAAATTTTAGTCAATAAAGGTTCGATTTCAAATTTTTGCTTTCGAAGATAATCTCCGTAATACACCACTAAATCTTCAGGCGGATTATCATAAATAAACCATTTCAAAATTTTTCGGGTAATGAGGTACGGAATGTTTTTTTGTTCGAAAATAATATCGACCAAATCATCTACTTTCCAGTTTCCCGTCTTTCCGAAATAGATTTTATCACTGTTGTCTTCTAAATTGTTTCGGTAAACTGCTCCGTCATCGCCAATATTTAAACCTGCTAAAGCTTTTGCACCATTTTTAATATCGCCTTCAGTATAATTCCCAATTCCGATGGTGAAAAGTTCGAGTAATTCACGGCTTAAATTTTCGTTGACTTTCCCCTTTTTATTATCGCCATTATCCAGATACCGAACCATAGCATTTGATTTCAGAATCTGTTTGGTCAATTCTTTAAAGTTGCCAAAAGCATTTTCTCGCAAAATCATGTTGTGCTGATAAATCCAATAGTTGATTTTTACTTTTTGTGAAGTCGACACAAAATGATTGTGCCAAAAACAAACCATATTTTCGCGTAGAGGAAATTCATCTGTACGCATTTTGGCAATCCACCATTTTTTAAATTCGGCGTTTGCCTGGTTTTCTTTTTTCTGAAATTCTTTTTTGGTTTCGGGATCTGAGATTTTTATTTGTTCTCTAATTTCCTTTAATTCTAAAGTAGTTTTAGGCTGATCCTGAAGAAAATCTGGAAGTTGTTTCTCAAATTTGGAGTTATAAGAATGCTTTAGAAACTTTTCTAATCCTAACTTTTCAATTTGATTTGCTTGTTTTCCTGAAAAACCTAATCGTAATGACCAAAGATTGCTTTTTTTCATAATTCAGAAAGTATTACAATAAGACTTGTGTTTACTGTAAAGGTTTAATTTTTAGATTCTGAGATTCTGAGTCACTAAGATTCTAAGTCTGAAATATGTTGGTTGGTATTAATTAGAACGGAGATTTTTTGTGGATATTGTTTACAAAATTAAACAATCATAATCAATCATAGCCCACGGTTTCAACCGTGGGAACGCAAAGAGGGTCATCATACGTCTCCCACGGTTGAAACCGTGGGCTATGTTTAAATTCGATGCCATTAAAAACCACAAAAAAAGCAGCTATCAACGATAACTGCTTTCTATATCAAATCTAAAATCTAAAATCTCAGATCAAAAATCTAAAATAATTAAGATCCACACATTTCACAATCCTCAGGATCTGCTGCTTGTGCTTTTAACAACATTGCTTTGTAATCTTCAACACTAATTGCTTCACTTTCCTGAACTAAAGAAGGTGCTGTTTCCTCTTTCTTATCGTTGTTTAATGTGAATTTAATCGCATCTACAGCCGCTTTTGTTCTTAGGTAATACATTCCTGTTTTTAAACCAGATTGCCAAGCGTAGAAGTGCATTGACGTTAATTTAGAATAGTTTGCATCTTGCATGAACAAGTTCAACGATTGAGACTGGTCAATGAAGTAACCTCTTTGGCGAGACATATCGATAATATCTTTCATTGACATTTCCCAAACTGTTTTGTAAAGATCTTTTAAGTTTTGTGGAATAATGTCAATGTTTTGGACAGATCCGTTATGGCGCATAATTTCCTGTTTCAATGACTCGTTCCATAAACCTAATTTTACTAAATCTTCTAGTAAATGTTTGTTTACTACAATGAACTCTCCAGACAGTACACGACGCGTGTAAATGTTTGAAGTATATGGTTCGAAAGCTTCGTTGTTTCCTAAAATTTGAGAAGTTGAAGCTGTTGGCATTGGCGCAACTAACAACGAGTTACGAACTCCATGTTCCATTACTTCTTTTCTTAAAGAAGCCCAGTCCCAACGACCTGATAATTCCTCATCTTTTAATCCCCACATGTTGTATTGGAACTCTCCTTGTGACATTGGTGAACCTGCAAAAGTTGAATATGGTCCTTCTTCTTTAGCCATTTCCATAGAAGCCGTTACAGCTGCGAAGTATAATGTTTCGAAGATTTCTTGGTTCAAAGCTTTAGCTTCGTCACTTGTAAATGGCATGCGAAGCATAATGAACGCATCTGCCAAACCTTGTACTCCTAATCCAACTGGACGGTGGCGCATGTTAGAATTTTCAGCCTCTTGTACGGGATAGTAGTTTCTATCGATTACTTTATTCAAGTTACGAGTTACACGTTTTGTAACATTGTAAAGTGCTTGGTGATCGAATTTTCCGTTTTCGATGAACATCGGTAATGAGATTGAAGCTAAGTTACAAACTGCAATTTCATCTTTAGAGGTAAACTCCATAATCTCTGTACACAAGTTTGAAGAACGGATAGTTCCTAAATTCTTGTGGTTCGATTTACGGTTTGCTGCATCTTTGTACAACATATACGGTGTTCCAGTCTCGATTTGAGATTCTAGGATTTTCTCCCATAATTCACGAGCACGGATTGTTTTTCTTCCTTTTCCTTGAAATTCGTAATCAGTATATAAAGCTTCAAATTCATCTCCATAAACGTCATATAATCCTGGACATTCGTTTGGACACATTAAAGTCCAAGTTGAATCTTCCTGAACACGTTTCATGAATAAATCTGAAGTCCACATCGCAAAGAATAAATCTCTTGCACGCATTTCTTCTTTTCCGTGGTTTTTCTTTAAATCCAAGAAATCAAAAATATCAGCATGCCAAGTTTCGATGTAAATCGCAAAACTACCTTTACGTTTCCCTCCGCCTTGATCTACGTAACGAGCTGTATCGTTAAACACACGCAACATCGGAACAATTCCGTTTGAAGTTCCGTTTGTACCACGAATATAAGATCCCGTTGCACGAACGTTATGAATAGAAAGTCCAATTCCTCCTGCTGATTGCGAGATTTTTGCTGTTTGTTTTAATGTATCATAAATACCGTCAATACTATCGTCTTGCATTGCCAAAAGGAAACAAGAAGACATTTGAGGTTTTGGAGTTCCTGCATTGAACAACGTTGGCGTTGCATGCGTAAAGAACTTTTTAGACATTAAATCGTAAGTTTCAATAACTGATTTTAAATCATCTAAGTGAATACCAACAGAAACACGCATTAACATGTGCTGCGGACGCTCAACGATTTTTCCGTTTATTTTAAGAAGATAAGAACGCTCCAAGGTTTTGAAACCAAAGTAATCGTAATTAAAATCTCTTGTATAAATAATATGAGAATCTAAAAAAGCAGCATTATCCTGAATCACTTTGTAAACATCATCTGCAATTAATGGAGCATCTTGTCCATTTCTCGGATTTACATAGTGATACATATCTTTCATCGTTTCTGAGAAAGATTTTTTAGTATTTGAATGTAGATTAGAAATAGCTATACGAGCTGCTAATTGAGCATAATCAGGATGCGCAATTGTCATAGAAGCCGCTGTTTCTGCCGCAAGATTATCCAACTCAGAAGTCGAAACCCCATCATACAATCCTTCGATAACTCTCATGGCTACCTTCACTGGATCTACAAGCTCATTTAAGCCGTAACACAATTTTTTGATTCTTTCTGTAATCTTATCAAACATTACGGGCTCTCTGTGGCCATCTCTTTTTACTACATACATAAGCTTACCTTTTATAGTTATTGAAAAAATGAAAGTAACTAGAAAACGAATTCTAGCACTTAAACATTGCGTGTTTTTAAATTAATTTTAGAGAATTACCAAATTCTCAATAGTTACTGGTTTCAAATTCGAAAATCGAATTTAAATGCGTCAAAAATTGCTATTGAATCTGCGACTTGGGGAAAGAGATTCAACCTTAAAATATTCTTGTAATCTTTTTTTAGTGTCTCTTGAAGATAGACACTAAAAGTATTTTTGTTGTCTAAAAATCTGCATCGAATGAAATTTTTTGAGCATCGCTGTCATTGTTCATCACACCTGACTTTTGATACTCTGCAACACGTTTTTCAAAGAAATTAGTTTTTCCTTGAAGAGAAATCATATCCATGAAATCAAACGGATTCGCTGATCCATAAACACGCTCGCAACCTAATTCTACTAATAATCTGTCGGCAACAAATTCTAAATACTGGGTCATTAAAGCAGCGTTCATACCAATTAAACTTACCGGAAGAGACTCTGTAACAAATTGTCTTTCGATGTCTAAAGCATCAACGATGATTTCTTTAATTCTGTCTTTTGGCACTTTGTTTACCAAGTGGTGATTGTGCAAGTGAACAGCAAAATCACAATGTACGCCTTCGTCACGAGAAATCAGCTCATTAGAGAATGTCAAACCTGGCATTAATCCACGTTTTTTCAACCAATAAATTGAACAGAAAGCTCCTGAGAAAAAGATTCCTTCAACTGCAGCAAAAGCAATAAGTCTTTCAGCAAACGAATCTGACTCGATCCATTTTAAAGCCCACTCTCCTTTTTTAGCAATTGCAGGAAATACTTCCAAAGCATTAAACAATTCTGTTTTTTCTGCTTCGTCTTTAACGTAAGTATCAATTAATAAAGAATAGGTTTCACTATGAATGTTTTCCATCATGATTTGGAAACCATAGAAAAATTTAGCTTCAGCATATTGCACTTCGTTTACAAAGTTCTCTGCAAGGTTTTCATTTACGATTCCGTCAGAAGCCGCAAAAAAAGCTAAAATATGCTTAATGAAATATCTTTCATCGTCATTCAATTTATTATTCCAATCTGTCAAATCTTGGTGCAAATCGATTTCTTCAGCAGTCCAGAAACTAGCTTCCATTTTTTTATACCATTCCCAAATATCATGATGTTTGATAGGAAAAATAACGAAACGATTTTTATTTTCTTGTAAGATTGGTTCTACTTGAGACATGACAATTTTTATTTAATTTTTATACCGAATTTTTTGCTAATTCAATAGACTACAAAGATTGTCAATTAACGCCAAAAATGAAAGTCAAACTTATTCACAATTTGCTGTAGTTTTTAACAACGCTAATTTTTTGAAACATTTTTCATACAATAATCAATTTCCTGTAAATGAATTATTTATATCAAATAATTAAATCTAACAGCCCGTAAAATATAGACTTTTTAATATAAAAAACAAGAAATTTTGAATAGTTTTACAAAGTTTTTTTTGGGTCAAAACTTTATTCTTTTGAGTCAAAAAAGCGCATAAAAAAAGCCTACTAAATAGGCTGATTTTTTTTATGAATTTTTATGCTCTTCTGCTACTTTTTCGAGTTCCAAATACCAATCTTCGCCAAAGCGTCTAATAAGCGCCTCTTTCACAAATTTGTAAACCGGAACTTCTAATTCTTTTCCTAACGAACAAGCATCATCGCAAATATCCCATTTGTCATAATTAACCGCAGCAAATTCTGTGAAGTCTTTTACTCGAATTGGATATAAATGACAAGAAACAGGTTTTTTCCAATCAACCACTCCTTGGTTGTAAGCTTGCTCGATTCCGCAAAGCGCCGTTTTTCCGTCAAAAATTACATAAGCACAATCCTTATTGTCAATAAGCGGCGTTTCAAGATCTCCATCGGTTCCTTTTACCCAAGTTCCCTGCGCTTCGATTGCTTCTATACCTTCTTTTCTTAAAAAAGGCTTTACTTTAGGATAGATTTCTTCTAAGATTTTAGTTTCAGCCTCATTCAAAGGCGCACCCGCATCTCCATCAACACAACAAGCTCCTTTACAAGCAGACAAGTTGCACACAAATTCTTTTTCCAGAATGTCCTCTGAAATAATAGTTTTACCTAACTGAAACATGATATTCTAATACTGTTGTTTTTAAAGTGCAAAGATAGTCAAAGAATAGACATAAAAAATATACCGCAAAGATTCGCAGAGTAAACACAAAGTTTCGCAAAGATTTTTAAGCATTTTAAAAAATATTACTTCGTGAATCTTTGCGGTAGATCTTTGTGAAACTCGGCGTCAAAAAACACAATTGTTACAAATATCACTTTTTTAACCAATAAAACATGTTTTTATAACAAAAATACATTGTAACGAAAAAACACCTAACTTTATTAACTACTTTTGCAGCAGTTTTTTAAACCCTAAAAATCAAAGCGATATGTTAGAAATCGATTTTAAAGAAATCATTACCGTTAGTATGGTGCTTTTTGCCGTAATTGATATTGTTGGCTCGATTCCGATTATTGTGAATTTACGAGCTAAAGTCGGACACATCGAATCTGAAAAAGCTTCTATTGTTGCTGGTGCCATAATGATTGTTTTTCTTTTTGTTGGAGAAGGTTTACTGAACTTAATTGGTATCGACGTTCACTCGTTTGCCGTTGCGGGATCTTTCGTTTTATTTTTCCTTGCTTTAGAAATGATTTTAGGAATCAGAATCTACCGTGACGAAGAACCAGGATCTGCATCAATTGTGCCTTTAGCTTTTCCTTTAATCGCTGGAGCAGGAACAATGACGACTTTATTATCCCTTCGATCTCAGTTTCATACCATTAATATTATTATCGCAATATTGCTAAATATTATCTTGGTTTACATTGTTTTAAAGTCTTCTAAAAAAATTGAAAATCTGCTAGGAGAAAACGGACTTGGAGTAGTTCGCAAGACATTTGGAGTAATACTTTTAGCAATTGCTGTTAAATTATTCGCTGCTAATGTTAAAGGTTTGTTTGTCTAAAATTTATTTTTATACATTTACCCCGTAAAATTTCTAAAATACAACTTTAGGCTATTTCCCCATAAAGTTTTACTTTATTATTTTAGACAAAAACAAAAACAATCGTATGAAAATTTTCACTTCAATCTTAGTGCTTTTGGCATTAGCTTTAATCGTTTTTAATATTACGCTATTAGACTTCAAAAACCCTTTTCAAGGTGATAGTATGGTAGCTTTTATTGGAATCGCCGCTTCATTTTGCGCTGTTTTGATTCTTTTGATTTTTAGAATTTCAAAAAGAATTGAAGAAAAAATGAATGACAACAGATAATATGTTTGATGTTTTAATTATTGGCGGAGGAGTATCTGGAATGTCTTGTGCTCTTGTCTTAGGATCCGCAAAAAACAAAACTTTTGTTACTGACAAAAAAATCGGAATTTTTACCCATCAGAAAAATTCTTCTTTACAAGAAGCAATCTTTTATAACGCTTACGGAATTACTCCAGGAAAATTAGGCTCTGAACTTTTAACTGAAAGCACACAGGATTTAGCCGCAACATACCCCCATATTACTCAAATTCCAAATGAGAAAGTAATGAAAATTGAGGGCAGTTATCCTGAATTTACCGTAGTGACCAACAAAAACTCATACAAAACAAAAAATATCGTGGTCGGAATTGGTTCTGCCAATACTTTTGACATTGAAGGCTTAATGCAATTTGTTGAGCCTCACAAAAAAGCACTTCCAGAAAAACAACGAATTCAGCTTAAAAACGAAGATCATAAAGTTGCTGACGGCATTTATGTAATCGGAACTTTGGCTGGATGGAGAAGTCAATTGGCCATTGCTGCCGGAAGCGGCGCTGCCGTAGCCACAGATATTCTTACTTTATGGAATAACGGAGTGCAAACTCACTCTCACGATAGTATTCGATAAGAGATTACCACATAAAATTATTAAACCATATAAGTGATATAAGTTCATTTAATCTATGCGCAAAGCATATATGAACTTACATTACTTATATGGTTTATTTTTTATACAGTTTGGTTTCTATTTAACCGAAACGATTTCTGTTACCTTAATGTGATTTTCGTCCTCACTTTTCCATTTTTCTCCTTTTACAGATACTACATCTCCAATTTTTAATTGTTTGTAGTTTTGAGGTCCGCCAACGTTTACAATACTTATTGTAGCAAAATAGACTTCTTTAGCGTCTGTAGTAATTTTTGCCGTGTAACCGTCTTTTCCTGCTTCAATAGCATCTACTTTACCAGAAACTACAGCGTTCACATCGTTTTTCATCGTTTTACAAGAGATTACAAAAGCCATTAAAATTGCTAGCAGACTTATTCTTTTTAAATTTTTCATATGATTTGATTTGAAGCGCAAATTAAGCTCACTTTAATAGTTATAGCTCAATTTTGTTTTAAGTTAATATTATTTTTTCAGCGTCAAACTTTATGCCAGCTGAACGCAGCTTCCTGCAATCACTTTCAAATTTTTGCCTGCCTTTTTCCAAACTCTGATGTATTTGAAAACTCCTTCAATAGGATTATTGTCATAAGCTCCTTTTAAAGCTACTGTAACAGCAACCACAGCCGAATCTTCAATTATATTCACAATTTGATCTGATGCTTCCAAGGAATTTATTTTCAGTTTTCCTGAACGATACGATTGCAAATCAAATTCTTTGGTTATCGTTTGTCCATCTGGCATGTTGAATAATAAATCATCATGAAGGATGGTTTCCAAAGCCAAAACATCCGATTTTTTAATGGCAGTTAAAAGTTCGATTTCTGCATCAACAACGGTTTCTATTTTCATGATATAAAGATTGAAGTTATTTCTTCGGAGTCAGAATTGTTTTTATCATGGCATCTTCTTTTAAGATTACATCATAATAATACAATTCTCCATAAAGCTGTCGGGCAAATTCAGCCATGATATAACGATTGACAAGCGCTTTTGTTTTATCCAATTTCAAATCTAAACCTGTCATCAAGATGTAATTCTTGAATTTCTTGAAATATAAATCTGAGGTTTTCATTTTGGCCAAAAATGCAGCAAAACTATCGCCTGCAAAAGCATTTCTATTTTTATCTAATTCTTCAAAAACAAAATGTCCCACAATTCCTGTTTGCAGTAAATAGGCCACATTTTCATTTCCATGCTCCGCTTCCATCGGCACAAAAACATCAGGAACGATTCCGCCTCCTCCGTACACAATCTTACCTTTTGGAGTTTTAAATTTTAATGAATCGGCCACTTTGATGCTGTCTTTTGCATACAATTCGCCAGTAGCAATTCTAGATTCTGATTCTTTAAAATACTCTTCATTTCCTTTCTTATACGGTTTTTGAATTGATCTTCCAGTCGGAGTATAATAACGCGCCACAGTTAATCGCACTGCAGATCCGTCATTAAAATCCATTTCACGCTGAACCAAACCTTTTCCAAAAGAACGTCTTCCAACAATAGTTCCGCGGTCATTATCTTGAATGGCTCCAGCTAAAATTTCGCTCGCTGAAGCGCTGTTTTCGTTAATTAAAACATACACTTTTCCAGTTTCAAAACTTCCTGCTTTTGTTGCGTATGTTTTTTCAGTAGAACCGTTTTTGCTTTTGGTGAAAACGATTAATTGTTTGTCTTTCAAAAATTCATCGGCAATAGCAATCGCTTCTTCCATATAACCGCCTCCATTATCGCGAAGGTCAATTACAAGCGACTGAATTCCTTTTTGTTTTAGTCTCGTTAAACCGGTTTTAAATTCGTTAAAAGTCGTTTCTGCAAAACGGTTTATTTTGATGTAGCCAACATTATTCCCAATTAATAAGGAAGCGTCAACGCTTTTAATTGGAATAATATCTCTCTTTACTTTAAACTTTAATTTCTTTTGTTCTGATTTTCTAAATACAGTCAACTCGATTTCTGAACCTTGAAGCCCTTTTAATTTAGAAAACAAACTATCTGAAGGCAGTTTTCGCCCGTATAATTTAGTTTTTCCTGCGAATAAAATGCGATCGCCAGATTTTATTCCCGCTTTTGCTGAAGGTCCGTTTTCAACTGGTTTTATAATCGCCACCGAATCTTTATACATGTAGAAATTGATTCCGATTCCGACGAAATCACCTTTCATGCTTTCGGCAACCTCAGCTTGCTCGCTTGGCGGAATATAAACAGAATGCGGATCTAGTTTGGAAAGAATATTATCGACCGTAAGATTTACAATCGAATCGGTATTGACACTATCAACATATTCGGTATTGATAAAATCAATCAGTTTATTAAGTTTGGTTTTTGAGTAATTTTTAGCCAAAAGCTGGTCACTTGCGGGAGCATTCATAAAGCTTCCGGCAATTGTTCCAAGAGCAAAAGTCGCTCCTATTACTATTGGCAAATATTTTGAATTAAATTTCATTACTCTTCTAAAACAGGAATATGTTCTACTTCTACACCTGCTTTTATTAAAAATTGAATTCCCGAATCGTCACGGTATCCGTTATGATAAACCACTCTTTTTATTCCAGACTGATGGATTAATTTACTGCATTCTTTGCAAGGCGAAAGCGTGATGTACAATGTCGCGCCTTCACAAGATTGCGTTGATCTGGCCACTTTCAGGATAGCATTCGCTTCAGCGTGCAAAACATCCCAGCGCGTTAGCCCATCTTCGTCTTCGCAGCAATTTTCAAATCCCGATGGAGTTCCATTGTAGCCATCAGAAATGATCATCCTATCTTTTACAATAATGGCACCAACCTGTTTACGTTTACAATAGGAAAGCAGACTCCACTCTTTTGCAATTCGCAGATATGCTTTATCGTATTTATTCAGCTTTTTTACTTCCATTTAAATTTATCTGTTCCAAATTGGGCTTTCAATAATCATCGGAATTACAACTCCAATAATAAAAGCCGACATTACAAGTGCCCAGTCACGTTTTGAAAAACGAAAAACGGTCTGCACTATATATGAAATTACCAGGACAACAAAAACCACTACTAGCTGAGCAGCTTCTATTCCTAAGGCAAACTCTCCCAAAGGTAACAATTTTGAGGTTGCAGAACCTCCTAAAATTGTTTTGAAATAATTGGAAAAACCTAGTCCGTGAATAATTCCAAAGAATAAAGTTATGAAAAATACCAGATTTACGCCATCATTTTTTGAGGTCTTCCCTGCCGTAAACAGATGATAAAGAGCTGTTATGAGAATTGTTATCGGAATCAGGAATTCTACAATATTTACTTTTATGGCAATAATTCCATAAACGGAAAGAATTAAAGCCAAGGTATGGCCAATTGTAAAAAGAGAAACCAATAAGAAAATCCTTTTCCAGTCTTTAAAAAGATACGGAACAGTTAAGGCGATTAAAAAAAGAACGTGATCGTAAGCATTGATATCTAAAACGTGTTTTAATCCTATTTGAAAATAAATCCAAAATTGTGACATAGGTGTATTGCAATTAAATAATTAGGGGTTGTAAACTTACGATTAATTTTCATACTTAAAGATTCGTGATACTAAATCCTGCAATAAAAATAAGTTAAATTTTATGAGAATTTTAAAATTGATAATTTAAAAATAAGGCTATATTTGTTTAACAAAAACTTTACAATTATGTCATTTTCAGAATTATTTGATAGCGAATTTAAACAAAGAAACAAAGGACACTTTTCTGCTATTGTTCGTGTAGCATTGGCCGACGGTGTTGTATATCCAGAGGAAAAAGAGTTCTTAGACAAATTGGCTTCTCGTTTAGAAATTACAGAGTCTGAGTACGAAGAAATTCTTAGCGATCCTTTAAAATATCCTATTAATCCGCCTTACTCTTATGTACAGCGTTTGGAGCGTTTATATGACCTAACTCGTATGGTACATGTTGACCATCATCTAGAAGACAAACAAGAAGTGCTTCTAAAAAAGATAAGTGTTGCCCTTGGATTTACACCTAGCAACGTAGATTATATTATTGCAAAAGCTTTATCATTAGTGGATAAAAAAGTAGATGCTGATACTTTTATCTACGAAATGCAGAATATGCATAAATAGTATTCAGTGGTCAGATTTTTAGTGGTCAGTTTTCACTGAAACTCAAAAAATTGAAACTTAACTAAAATTATAAACCCGACAAGTTTTTGAAAAACTGTCGGGTTTTTATTTTTATAGGTTAAACAAACCTGAAACTTAAAACTTGAAACAAAAAAATTAATTCGCTTCAGCCATAAATTCTTCGGCTTTTTCTACCATTTTATAACTTCCACAGAAAAATGGCACTCTTTGATGCAATTCTGTCGGTTGGATTTCCATAATTCGGTTGAAACCATCTGTGGCTTTTCCTCCCGCCTGTTCTGCTATAAACGCCATTGGACTGCATTCGTAAAGCAAACGCAATTTTCCTTTTGGTGCTTTTGAGCTTGTTGGATAAATATAAATTCCGCCTTTAATCATATTTCGATGAAAATCGGCTACCAAACTTCCAATGTATCTTGAAGTATAAGGTCTATCTTCTTCTTCACGCTGACAGTATTTGATGTAATTTTTTACTCCCTGCGGAAAATGAACATAATTTCCCTCGTTTACTGAGTAAATATTTCCATTTTCTGGAAATCTCATGTTGGGGTGCGAAAGGTAAAATGTACCAATCGCCGGATTTAGTGTAAAACCATTTACCCCATGTCCAGTCGTGTACACAAGCATAGTTGAAGTGCCATAAATTACATAGCCTGCTGCCACTTGATTGATTCCCGGCTGTAAAAAATCCTCGCTAGTTACCGGGGTTCCTATTGGAGTAATTCTTCTGAAAACAGAAAAAATAGTTCCGACAGAAACATTCACATCAATGTTTGAAGATCCGTCAAGCGGATCCATTAAGATCACGTACTTATTATTATGACTGTTGTCGCTCCCCTGAACAGTTATAAAATCGTCGTTTTCTTCAGAAGCAATACCACAGACAATCTCACGGTTTATTAACGTCTGGATAAATACTTCGTTGGCATAGACATCCAATTTTTGCTGGTCTTCTCCTTGAACATTCTGTTCGCCTGCGGCGCCAATAATGTCTACTAAACCTGCTTTGTTTACTTTATAGTTGACGACCTTGGCCGCCAAACGTATAGAGTTGATAATTCGCGAGAGTTCTCCCGACGAATACTGAAATGCTTTTTGGTTCTCAATAATAAACTCTCCCAGTGTTTTATTGCGTTCTTCCATTTCTAAATCGTTATAGTTTTATTTTTAAGTCACAAATATCGCTTATTTTGTGAGAATGATTCAAAAATTATTTTGTTAGTTTGTTACTATTGTATATTTGCTAATAATCTGTAAAAAGCATCTCATAAAATGAAGCTTTTTTAGATATTAAATAGTTAAAAATAGGAATATATGAAATTGCCACAATAAACTTTTGCGAAGCAAATTCCATAAAAGAAAAGGCAATACCATATAGGACCAAAAAAAATTAAAGTTTATCTATATGAATATTAGAAAAGGAAATCCTGAAGACATGAAATCGGTGTTAGGGCTTATTCAGGAGCTGGCAATATTCGAAAAAGAACCTGATGCGGTTGTCATTACAGAGGAAGATTTAGTACGTGACGGTTTTGGAGAAAAACCATTGTTTCACGTTTTTGTAGCAGAGATTGAAAACGAAGAAAAACAAAAAGAAATTGTTGGAATTGCATTGTATTACTATCGCTATTCTACCTGGAAAGGAAAAACAATCCATCTTGAAGATTTGATTGTAAAAGAAAAGATGCGAGGAACAGGTTTGGGTTCTGCACTTTATGCTGAAATCATGAAACAAGGAAAAAGAGATAACGTAAGAAGAGTTGAATGGAATGTTTTGGACTGGAACACACCGGCAGTAAAATTCTATGAAAATTCGGGTGCCAAAATTCTTGACGAATGGAGAGTTGTTCATATGGATGAAGCAGGCGTTAATGCATTTCTAGAAAAATTATAAAAATAAAAAACATAAGATTTCGCCCCAATCTGAAATCTAAAATCTAAAAATCTATAAATTAATAATGAGAGTATTTAAATTTGGAGGAGCATCTGTAAAAGATGCAGATGGAATTAAAAACGTATACGACGTTTTACAAAAAGTAGGTTACGAAGACGTGATTCTTGTAGTTTCGGCTATGGGAAAAACAACAAATGCTCTTGAAGTTGTAATCAAGAATTACTTTGAAAAATCGACAGAACTGAATTCTTCTGTTCAGGAAATCAAAAAATACCACAATCAAATCTTATTGGATTTGTTTGAAGATGAAAATCATGCAGTTTTCGCTGCTGTAAATGCGCAATTTGATGAATTAGAATATTTCTTAGCGCATAACAAATCTCCTAATTATAACTTTGTTTACGATCAGGTTGTAAGTTTTGGAGAGTTGATTTCGACTAATATCTTAAGCCACTTCATGAATTTCATGGGAATTCAGACGCAATGGCTTGATGTTCGTAATTTCATTAAAACCAATGCAAACTACAGAGATGCAGAAGTTGATTGGGAAACAACTCAGCAAAACATCAGCAAAAATGTACCAAGAAAACAATTAAACATTACGCAAGGTTTCTTAGGTGCAGACGAAAACAACTTTACGACAACGCTTGGCCGCGAAGGTTCTGATTATACTGCTGGTATTTTTGCTTATTGCTTAAATGCGGAAAGCGTAACAATCTGGAAAGACGTTCCTGGAGTTATGAATGCCGATCCGCGTTATTTTGAAAATGCAAGTTTATTAAACCAAATTTCATATCGTGAAGCAATCGAATTGGCATTTTACGGTGCAACCGTTATTCACCCAAAAACATTACAGCCTTTACAGAAAAAAGAAATTCCTTTGTACGTAAAATCATTTGTGAATCCTTTATTAAAAGGAACTTGCGTTTCTAAAGGTGTTGATTTAGAACCACAATATCCTTGTTTTATTGTAAAAAGAGAACAGCTTTTAATTTCGCTTTCTTCTATTGATTTCTCTTTCATTATGGAAGAAAACATCAGCGAGATTTTCGGATTATTCCATGAATTTAAAATCAAAGTAAACTTAATTCAGAATTCTGCGATTAGTTTCTCTGTTTGCGTAGAAGATAAATTTGGAAATTTCCCAGAATTGAATGCCATTCTTTCTAAAAAATTCAAAGTAGAATACAGCGAAAATGTAACCTTATATACGATCCGTCACTTTACTGAAGAAGCAGCTCAAACAGTCGAAGCTAATAAAGAAGTTTTATTGAAACAAGTTAGCCGTGAAACGATGCAGATTGTGACTAAAGAATTAAACTAATATTGCTTTATAAAAGGTAATTATCTAATTCAAAAATTATTGAAAAGGCTTCACTTAGTTAAGTGGAGCCTTTTTTATTTCGAGAGAATTTTCTTTACTTATTTCTTTTTTGCTTATATTTACTTCTCCATTTTTTGAAAAGCTATATTCAAAATATATTTAAAATGACCAAAAAGACTTTTTTACTCGTTTTTATTATTCTTGGCATATTATACATCGGTATATCTTTAAGTCCGTTGCTTACCAAAGACAAGCAAGACATTTCTTATTCGGATTTTAGATTAGTAATTGGCCCGTTTTTATCTACCGTTGGAATACTTATAACCTATACACAATTGAAAAGAAGGAAAAACTAACTCCACTATTATTTTAGTTTTTACCTTTATTAATGTGCCTTATAATTGTTTTCAAATCTTGAATTTGCAACTCGTATTTTTGTATAATTTTTCTATACACACCAAGCATTGCAATTTCTGTTTGCCTTTCTGTATTCATCAAACTGTCATATACAGAATCTCCTAATCCCTTTCTCACCAATTCTTCTGGAGTTATTTCAAAAATCTGACATATTTTATTAAAATGGATAGCCCAAGATGTACTCTCCCCGCGTTCCATCCGAGCATATGCCGATTGTGAAATTTGTAAATGATCTGCTGCCTCTTCTTGTGACATATTTTTTGATTTCCTCAAAGCTTTTAGATTATCTCCTACAATTTTATTCATAATTAACATTTTAGAAACAAATATAAACATAAGAATTATTTTACAATTATTCGAATTTAGGTTTTTAATAACCGATTTTAGACTAAGAGTTTTTCCCTAAATAGTATAAATTTGAAAAGATATTAAATTATTAGATGACATGAAAAAACCAGAATTACTACAAAGATTTTAATAGCTTAAGCAATTGAAAATAGATCAAAATGATTGAACATTTAATGATGTTAGAAGAATAATATAAAACTTAAAAAAATGAATTTACAATTAAAAAAATGGCTATACTTTGTTATTTTATTTACAGCGTGTGGGCTAACGGGCTACCATATTTATAGATATCTAGAAACTAATGACTTCTATTTTTTATTTAACACTTTAGCTATGCTATTATTAGCTATTGGGAGTTTTATTCAGTGGAGACATATTTTCAAGATTTTAAAGTAAATTCATCTACTAAATTTGAGATTATCCAAGACCCTAATTCATTTTTTCCTATAGCAATATTCATACATTAAACTGGCAGTTACAACAAAGGAGAATATAATTTGACTTTATAATTTATACTTCTTTGATGCAATACAAAAACGCAAAATAGATCCCCTTCTTTTATTATATATTCTAAAATTTATATCTTTAAAAAATGTCTTACAATCAAGAACCATCCGAAGAAGAAAAAGACAATTGGAACCAAGACCCCAAAAACTGGATTTGGGGAATTTTCTATTATAACGCAGAGGACAAAAGAATGTTTCCTCCCAAAAAAATAAAAGAATTGGGCTGGACAATTAATTTTGCCAACCCAAATTCTGTTTTTCTTTGTGTTGTTCTTATTCTTGTTTTAATGATTCTAGGTGAAAGTATAAAAAGATAATTTATTGATAAATAATTACACGATGGCTCGCAAAAACTTAATCTTGCTTCTTTTAATTCTAATTATAGTATTTATTGGTTTTAATTTATACTCACTTTTTCAAAGAGAAAGTCCAAAAGATATATCATTTTCAGATTTCAGGTCTTCGATTGGTCCTGCCTTAACCTTTATTACCGTCTTTTTAAGCTATAGAGCAGAAATAAAAAAAGAAAAACATAATAATACATCTATTTAAACATGCATTAAATTATATCAACTATAAAAAATACAGATCCTCAATTATTTATTGTTGCTTTTAATGAAACTCGGCAGATAAATATCATCTCGCCCTATTATTCTCCGACTGTTCAATTTCAGATTTTTTATAAGTGGTCTTTTTTGAATCTCCAAAGCTGTAAGTCGCTGTGAGTTTAAAATAATTGCTCGTATAGGTTCTGTGGTAATAAATTTGGGTTTGCCCCACATTGTAATCTCCAGAAACCATAAACTTGTGAAAAATATCATTGGCTGAAAAATTGAGTTTTAAAGCATCTTTAAAAAAGTTTCTTTCTATTCCTAACGTTACAGTCGAACGGCTGTTATCGCTTCCTAAACCATAGCCTCTTTCTCCTAAATACCAAGCCAAAAGCTGCAATTTAAAAAGTTTCGGAATCGTAAAGGTATTATTGGAATATAGATAAACCTGTGGCGTTACTGGACTAAATTCATAGGCATAAAAATTGTCTACCGATTTGGTTAAACTCATACTGATAGTGTTAGTCGAATTCCACCATTTGAGATTAAAAGATCGCGAAAGTGAGGTAAAAAAAGCGTGTCCTTTTTCCAGATTTAAAGCTCTCAAAACATAACTATTTGGCGTGTCTCCACGTAAAGCAGCCGCAGAAATTGGATCAATCTTATAGGTATATCCAATCTTAAAATCAAACTTTTTGTACATCGCACCTATTTCGAAAGCATGTGTTTTTTCTGGAAGCAGATTTGGATTTCCTTCTATTGTGGTGAAGGAATCCTGATAAATCACATACGGATTTAAAGCCTGGTATCTTGGCCTCGATATTCTAGAAACATACGAGAAATGCCCTTTCCAATCTTCCGAAAAATTAAAATTTACAAGTAGGTTAGGGAAAAAATTGCCATACGATTTTTCAAATTTCTGAATTCCGTTGGCATTTGTAAACAGATTGTAACTTGTATTTTCAGCTCTTGCTCCAAGCGAGAAATTGACTTTTTCATTTAACGATCCTACGTAATTTAAATAAGCTGCAGCAATTTTTTCATTGTATTCAAAATCGCTAGAAAGGTCGTCATCCAATTCATAATCCGTATCATCGACATTGGCAATCAAGAAATCTGTCTCCGATTTTATGGTGGCGTGGCTGAACTTGGCTCCTATTTCCACTTTTGTCTTTTCATCTATTTTCTTCGAATAATCAGCTTGCACAGCGATGATGTTAATTCGGCTTCCGACATTATTTTTTAAATACCTCTCCTCATTTATTTCTTCGACTACGCTATTTTCTTCAATAAAATCTCTAATAGTCTGATTGTAATTGGAATATTGCGAACCAATAAATAGTGTCGAACCTTTTGTATCGGTTATCATATTGTAATTTAAATTGACAAACTGATTCAGCAAAACATCATTTTTATCAATATCGGTTGCATAAAAACTGCTTCCAGAATTATCATCAATTGAATTTCGGCTTTCCACCGTTCCTCCTAAATCATTTACATTACCACTGTACGCCAACGAAATATAATTATCTGGAGAAAAACTATATTGAAGTCCAATTCCAAAATTAGAATAATTATTAAATCTTCTTTTCCAGTCGGTTGTCAGTTCTGATTTCATGTACTCATCAGGATTTGGGCGCGTTCTTGTCGTGTACAATAACTCGCGGTTTCTTCCTAACTGCAAACCGTAATTGGTTATAAAAGAAAATTTACCTTTAGAATAGCTAAAATCTAAAAGCGTATTGTAACTCGTTCCGCCAAATTTGGAAACCGACACATGCTGATTGGCCGTTCCCGTCATACCGCCTTCTAGATTTTGTTTGGTAATAATATTAATAACGGCTTTTCCCTCGGCGTCATATCTGGAAGAAGGATTAGAAATGACTTCAATTTTCTGAATCTGCGAAACTGGAATTGCTGCAAATCTTTCGTAATTAATCAAAATTCCGTTGAGATAAATAATCGCCTCACCTTTTCCGAGAACACTAATTTCTCCGTCGGCAACCACAACATTGGGCACTCTCGACAATAATTCGCTTACCGAACTGCTCGTTGCCAGAACCGTTCCATTTACATTGACATCGATATTTCCGTTTGTGCCATATTTTACTAATGAAGGCTGACTTTTAATAACGACTTCATTTAACTGATTATGATCTTGCTTCTTGATTATGGAATCTGTAGCAGACTCTGAGAATGTTGTTTTTTCTAATAGTTTATCCTCTTCAACATGGGATTTATCCCGATTTTTGACAGATTGCGCTTTTATTTCGATTGATGAAAAAATCAGACAATAAATAAAAATGAAAATTAAAAACCTCATAAATTTTAACGATTAAGTTTGACTTTGATGAAACAAATGTCAGTTCTTAATCAGATTATAAGGTCGTCGAAAGCGAAATCAGGAGTACGGATTTATAAATTCACACTCTGTTTTAAGATTGCAAAGCTTGGATTTGATAGTTTAGTGGCGTTGTTCCTGTATGTTTTTTGAATGCCACAAAGAAGGTCGATTTGGAATTAAATCCCACATCGTAGCCAACAGATTCTAGAGTTAGCTTATCGTTTGAAGTAATTATTTCACAGGCTTCTTCAATTCGAAATTCATTTACAAAACTGGTAAAATTCTTTCCTAGATTATTATTAAGAAACTGTGATAATTTATGACTTGAAATATTAATTTCTTGAGATAAATCTCTTAAACTTAAATTCGGATTTTTATACAATGCTTTTTCATACATTATTTTTTTCAGATTTTGAGATAAAATTTCGACTTCTTTTTTGTTTAATTTATTCTCTTTTTGAATATCAATTACAAATAAATCATTCGCTTGTTTTCTGTGCAGCAAAATTAAAATGATCAGGTATAAAATAAAAGTAAAAGCTATTGCCCCAATTATGCAGGAAACAAAAGGCACTCGCGAAAAACCAAGAAAATAAGACAGAAAAATCAAAGCATTACCTAGAAAAATTGCGCCAAACCATTTTTCTGACGCACTTGAATTTTGATAATCACTAGTTATTTTCTGAAGTAGAAATCTGCTTTCAAAACCAGAAACAAAACTATAAGTAAACCATTGAAAGAAAATAGCAACTACAAAATAATCATTCCATAAAACAGGGTATTTTTCATAAGGAAATAAAAGACCGATTAGTACAATTGCTATAAACCAACTTACCAGATGCAATTTCCATTTTATAGCATTAACATTAAATTTCTCCATTCCTGATTTTAAAGTATAATAGAGAAATGGCCCAATTAGCAAACACGCTGAAAGACCAATTTGAAGATAAATTTTAGCCAAATCTCGATTAAAATATACAAAAACAGTGACCACAATTCGGGTACTTAATGCCAACAGTATGGCACCCAAAAAATAATTGGTCCAGAATTTTTTCTTAGTAAAAAAGAAAAAATACAGACTTAAAAGAAATCCGTTGAAAGCGCCTAAAGCACCGAAAAAGAACAATATTTCTTTTCCAATATTCATGTTAAGACTGCAAAGCTTGGATTTGATAGTTTAGTGGCGTTGTTCCCGTATGTTTTTTGAATGCCGCAAAGAAGGTCGATTTGGAATTAAATCCCACATCGTAGCCAATAGATTCTAGCGTTAATTTATCGGTAGAAGCAATAATTTTGCAAGCTTCGTTGATTCTAAATTCGTTTACAAAACTGGTAAAATTCTTTCCTAAGTTATTATTCAAAAACTGCGACAGTTGGTGGCTCGAAATATTAATTTCTTGAGACAAATCTTGAAGTGTCAAGTTCGGATTTTTATACAGACTCTTTTCATACATCGCATTTTCTAATTTTTCAGACCATATTACAGCTTCTGCCGAATCTATTTTTTTATTCGAAATCTTTCCGTTCAATAAAAACAAATCGTCTGTTTTTTTTCGATACAAAAGAATGGAAATTCCTAAGTATAAAATGAACGAAAAAACCACTGCGCCACTTATATAAGTTGCTGCCGACGCTCCCATAATCGCCAAGAAATAAAATAGAAACAACAGAAAATTTCCAAAGTAGAGCATCGAGAACCATATTTCGGCTGGAGTCGTTTTTTCTTTTCTGCCGAGGACTTTCTGGAGAACTGTACGAAGTTTATAACCCGCAAACACAATATAAACAAACCATTGCAAATAGATGATTCTTATAAAAATGCCTCCCCAAAGTTTTGGATATATTTCGTACGGATATAAAGCCCCGACCACCACAATTAAAGTTCCCCAAAATGCCAACATAAACTTCCATGATCTTGGCATAATCTGAACTTCATCAACTGCCGATTTGACGAAATAATACAAACAAGGTCCAATAAAGAAACAAGCTGTTAGTCCAAACTGGAGATACATTTTTGGCAGTTCTGGATGAAAATAAACAAAAACAGATTTTGCAATTCGGATACTTAGCGCAAACAAAAGCGCACCCAGAAAATAATTCGTCAGATGTTTTTTCTTAGTAAAAAAGAAGAAATAAACCCCGAGAATAATTCCGTTGAAAGCTCCTAAAGCACTAAAAAAGAATAAAAGTTCTTTGCTAGTATCCATAATGTAAGTTCGTTATATCCTAAACAAAGCTAAAAAAAAGATTGGCTTATTAAGAGAATTTTTATTCAATTATTTTTAATTTAAAGTTTTAAAACGCAGAAAATCAAGAGAAAACAGCTTCGTTTTTCAATAAAGAAAAGCGTCGTAATTTCTTGATTATAAATACTACTTTTGACTTTTTAGAGTTAAAGTATTTATGTTGAAAAAATTACTGTTTTTGACGGTTTTCTTCTGGTTTTCTGCGCTTCAGGCTCAGGAAACCGAATCGCTGTACAAAACCAAAAAAGTAATCGTTTCAAAAGATACTATTCGGCTTGAAAAAATGTGCATCAATTCTGGATTTTTCCAAATTCTGAATACTAAAAACGAGCCCATCGATTCGACTTTTTACAAGGTAGATTTTCAAAAAGGATATTTGCTTTTTAATGAAAAATACCCATCGGTTTCAGATACCTTAATTGTCAATTATCTTAATTATCCTGATTTTTTAACCAAAGAATACAGTCTTTACAAATCGGATCAAATTGTAAGCGGCGATGTCGGGACAGACAAACTCTATCGAATCGACAACAGCTCCAATGCTAAAAAAGTAACTCCTTTTGACGGTCTCGAAACTTCTGGAAGCATTACTCGAGGCGTTACAGTTGGTAATAATCAGAGTACGGTTTTGAACTCCAATTTAGATTTGCAGATTACAGGAAAACTTTCAGACAAAGTAAGTTTGAGAGCTTCGCTGCAGGATAATAATATTCCGCTGCAAGATGGCGGTTATTCGCAGAAACTCGATCAGTTTGATAATATTTTCATCGAACTTTTTAGCAACGATTGGAACATTCGCGCCGGCGATGTCTTTTTAGAAAACAGGAAAACACAATTTTTAAGCTTCAATAAAAAAGTTCAAGGACTTTCAGCAAACTTCGATTTTGATACAGAAACTAGCAAAACCAATGTTTTCGCTTCGGTTGCTTTTGTAAAAGGCCAATACGCCAAAAGTACTTTTACAGGTCAAGAAGGAAATCAAGGTCCGTACAAACTGAAAGGTCAAAATGGCGAATTGTATGTTCTCGTAATTTCAGGTTCAGAACGTGTTTACGTAAATGGCGTTTTGCTGAAACGTGGGGAAAACAACGATTATGTAATTGACTATAATGCAGGAGAAATTGTTTTTACTTCGCTTTTCACCATCACTTCAGAAATGCGTATCAATGTCGAGTACCAATATTCCGAAAGAAATTACAACCGATTAGTGACTTACGCAGGCGCGACGCACGAGAACAAAAATTGGAGTTTTGGCGGTTATTTATATTCTGAAAATGATATGAAAAATCAGCCCTTGCAGCAGAATCTTTCTCCAGAACAAGTTCAGATTTTAAGCCAAGCAGGCGATGATGTCAATTTGATGAAAGCGCCTTCTGCTTATGAAGATACTTATGCCGCGAATAAAATTTTGTATAAAAAAATACTCGTCAATTCGGTTGAAGCTTACGAATACTCCAATAATCCGTCTGATGTTTTATATAATGTCAGATTTAGTCAAGTTGGAGCAAATTCTGGAAATTACATTATTCAGAACAACAATTCAGTTGAGCGTATTTATCAATATGTTGAACCAATAAATGGCGTTCTGCAAGGAAACTACGAACCGATTGTTCAGTTGGTTGCGCCAATAAAACTTCAGGTCGCTACATTTTTAGGAAAATACAATCCGAATGAGAAAACATTGGTTGACTTTGAATTGGCGGTCAGCAATAATGACCAGAATTTATTTTCTACTATTGATGATTCTAATAATGAAGGCATAGCTTTTAAAACCAATCTTAAAAAACGTCTTTTTTCTAGAAGTTGGAGTTTAGATGCTTTCGCAAACTATCAATACGTGCAACAGAATTTTAAATCGGTTGAGCGTTTGTATAATATTGAGTTTAATCGCGATTGGAATTTAACGGGAACACTTTTCGGCAATCAGAGCCTTTTAGTTACAGGCTTAAACTTTGATTTATTTTCGAAAAATAAAACTTCCAATATTGGTTTGCTAACATATCAATTCGAAAAATTAGATTTTAGCGAAAGCTATTCTGGCGCCAGACATACGACCAATGCATTATTTAAACTAAAGAATTGGACAATTGAAAACAACGGAAGTTTCCTTAATTCTGATGCAACAACATCGACTTCAAAATTCATTAGAAATCAAACCAGAACCAAATATCATTTTGGCAAAAACTGGATTGGCGGCAGCATGCAGTTAGAAGACAATCAACAAAAAGATAAAGTTACCAATCAGTTTTCGGCCTTAAGCCAAAGATTTTCAGAATATGGGGTCTTTACCGGGCGAGGCGACAGCACCAAAGTTTTTGTGGAAGTTGGTTTTCTGCAAAGGCGCAACGATAGTTTGCAAAACGGATTGTTGCAACACGTAAACAATTCACAAACCTATTATTTAAGATCAAAATTAATTCAGACCAAAAAAACCGATTTGGCCGTTTATGCAAGTTATCGAAATTTGGATTTTACGGATAATTCGAGACAAAATGAACCTTCTTTAAATTCGAGAGTTTTATACAACGACCGTTTTTTTAATCAATTAATGCAGATTGGAACCGCTTACGAAACCAGTTCTGGAACTATTGCCCAACAAGAATTTACATACGTAGAAGTGCCAACTGGACAAGGAGTGTACACTTGGAACGATTATAACGGAAATGGTATTCAGGAACTAGAAGAATTTGAAGTTGCCGTTTACCAAGATCAGGCGCGATACGTGAGAGTTTTTCTGCCGAATCAGGTTTACATTAAAACCAATCAAAACAAGTTTTCGCAATCTTTGACCTTGAATCCGCTGCAATGGCAGAATGAAAAAGGTTTCAAAAAACTGCTATCTTATTTCTACAATCAGACTTCTTTTATAATGGATCGAAAGGTGAAAAGCGAGGGCGAAAAACTAGAACTTAATCCGTTTAATTCATCAGAAGAGAATATTTTAGGGTTGAATTCGAGTTTTAGAAATAGTTTGTTTTACAATCGAGGAAAGCAAAAACATTCGGTTACCTATTCTTATTTGATAAATAAAGGAAAAAGTCTGCTTTCTATTGGGTCGCAAAATGTGCAGAATTATTCGCATCAAATTCAGTATACCCATTTGTATCAAAAAAGCTGGCTGTTTAATTTCTTTACCAAAACCATAAAAACGGATTTGGTTTCTAAAGATTTTACAGAGAAAAATTATGATATTGAAGGCTGGCAATTGGCGCCAAAAGTGAGTTATTTGTTTTCTAAAAACACCAAGTTGGATTTCTTCTATGAACTTCAAAACAAGAAAAACCAAATTGGAAATTTCGAAACTTTAGACCAAAACAGAATCGGAACTTCTTTTTCTTATGCTGGCGAAAAGAAGGTAACGGTAAATGGAGAATTTTCTTTTTATCAGAATAAATTTGACGGAAATGAATTTTCATCGGTAGGTTTTCAGATGTTGGAAGGACTTCAAGCAGGTTCAAATTTGGTTTGGAAACTGCTTCTACAGAAGAACATTACGTCGTTTTTGGATGTTAATTTAAATTACCAAGGACGCAAAAGCGAGACTGGATCGACCGTTCATACGGGAAATGTCCAGCTTCGCGCATATTTTTAATGGGTTGCGAAAAAGATGACAATAAATTGCGTAATTTTAATTAAAATTTAAACGTATAACCTTATGAAAAAATTAGTATTGTTCTGTTTGATGGTTGTTTTCTCTTCTAATTTTTATGCACAAGAAACAACTGCAAAAACGACGAAAAGTAAAACAGAAGCTTCAGCAAAAAAAGCAAAAACGACTGCAGACAAAGCTTCGGCTGATGCCAAAAAAGAAGCTACAAAATCTAAAAAAGCGGCAGATGACGCAAAAGCTGCCTCGTCTAAAGCAAAGAAAGAAACTGCTGACGCAGCAAAAAAGACTGCCGACAAAGAGGCTACAAAAGCTAAAGCTGATGCAAAAAAAGCTACTGTAGAGTCTGATAAAGCAAAAAGCACTGCTGACAAAACAAAAAAAACTGCTGACAAAGCAAAGAGTTCTGCCGACAAAGCCAAAGCCGATGCCAAAACCACAACAGCAAAAGCTGACGCTACTAAGAAAGATGCCACAGCAGCTAAGAAATCAGCAACTAAAACTTTAAAAGAAACAAACGAAAAAGCGCCTTCTGTACCAGATAAAGTTACTGGCGAATACAATGGCAAAAAAGTATATACTGGACCAAGAGGCGGTAAATACTATATTAACAAAAATGGTAATAAAACGTATATTCAAGATTAAGATTCTGAGATGCTAAGCTACTGAGGTGCTAAGTTTCTAAGATTAACAAATTAAGCCGAACTTATAGTTCGGCTTTCTTGTTTTCTAAACAGAAAATCTGTGAACTTAGCATCTTAGAATCTCAGAAACTTAGAAGCTTAAATTATAGTTAATAATTTAGTAATACCTTCGAAATAACATAAAAAACATATTTTTCTATCTTCGTTTTTAAAACGTGTTAAAAATGAGCATAGATTATTCTGCGAATAAAACTATTTTAATCGCTCCATTAAATTGGGGACTTGGACATGCCACTCGATGCATTCCTATTATCAAGGCTCTTCAGGAGAATAATTATATTCCGATCATTGCATCTGATGGAGTTGCATTGGCTTTATTACGAAAAGAATTTCCTTATATACAGACTCTAGAATTGCCTTCTTATCATATTGAATATGCAAAGAATGGCAAAAACTTTAAATGGAAGCTGATTAAAAATCTTCCTAAAATGATCACTGCTATTTTGGATGAGAAAAAAATGGTCAATCATTGGATTAAAAAACATGGCATTGACGGTATTATCTCAGACAACAGATTGGGCGTAATCAGCAAAAAAGTGCCTTCTGTTTTCATTACGCACCAATTGAATGTCATGACAGGAAACACGACTTGGTTTACGAGCAAGTGCCATCAATATTTTATTAAAAAATATAATGAGTGCTGGGTTCCTGATACAAATGGAACAATAAATCTAACAGGAGATTTAGGCCATTTAAAATCGAATGAACTAAATCTAAAATATATTGGTCCGTTGAGCCGCATGAAGAAAAAGGATACTCCGAAAATATATGATTTGATGATTATATTGTCTGGACCAGAACCTCAGCGTACTTTCTTGGATGAAAAACTGCAGAAAGAAGCAGCAAATTTTCCTGGAAAGGTGGTTTTTGTACAGGGGAAAGTAGAAAAATCGCAAGAAAAGTGGCAGGCTGGAAATGTGACGTATTATAATTTCATGAATTCTAAACAGCTGGAACAGACTTTTAACGAAAGTGAATTTGTTCTTTGCCGTTCGGGTTATACGACTGTGATGGACTTGGCAAAACTGGGTAAAAAAGCTTTTTTTATTCCGACTCCTGGCCAGTATGAGCAGGAATATCTGGCGATTAAACTTCAAGAAGAAAATCTTGTACCGTATGCCATGCAAGATGACTTTACCATTGAAGATTTATCCAAAGTAGAGACATTTAAAGGATTATCCCATTTTGAAAACAACATCGACTGGGATTTGTTATTTAAGGTTTTTGAAGACAAAACTGCGTGATTGAACGCGGATGAAACTGATTTGCTTTCGCAAAAACGCGGATGAAGCGGGTCATTATAAAAATAAGAAAGACCTAAACCAGTTCGGCTAAAGCCTTTTTGATAAAATTAAAAAACCTCCAGCTAAAGCTGGAGGCAATTCAAAATTTTATATAAAAATCAGTTTTTTTCCGCGTCTTCGCGAAAGCGAATCTGTCTAATCTGCGTCCTGATTTTTAGAAGTTAAATTGGACTTGCATTCTAAGTACATTTCCTTGCTGTCTATTTACAGGAAGCGCACTATCTTCAAAGGTTCTATCTGCTACAACATATTCAGCTGTAAATTCGAATGCTTTGATTGGCTGCCATTCGATACCAAATTCGTAGTCTCTCACGACATAACTTCTAGCGTCTTTTTCGTATTTTTTTCCTCCGTCATAATATTGGAATTTGGCGAAAGGATAAATACGCTGCTTTTTTAAATCCCATTTATAGTTTAACAAAACGTAACCTCCATTCAAATCGGTTTGATCAATTCTATTAGTAGCTGGATTGTATCGAGGTCCTGTTCCGATGTTGTATTCTGTTTGGATTCCGAATGGTTTTGGATACAAAACGAAAGTCGCTCCAACTCTCTGATCTTTTACATATTGCGGATCGTTGACAATAACTCCAGGAGAAACTTCTCCTGTAAATGCCCACTTACCTGTGTAAGCTTGAATTCCCGGTTCTATAATTTGGCTTCCAATAACAAAAGGATACGTAACTCTGGCAACAACATTTAAATCTCTGTTTCCGTCTAGCTTGTTTGCGATCTGACCATTGTAAACCCCAAAAGCAAATACCCCAAAATCTCCAGAACCTTTGTAACCGTCTTTAACCAACATTTCAAAACGTTTTCTGATTTCAGCTGGAGCCCAGTAAAAGAAGATTCCTAAATCACGTTCGTTTAAGATTGAAGAGTTGATGGCGTCTGCACGATCTAAAGTTAAACGCTGCGAACTTGATTGCATGTTTTCAAATCCGTACGGAATTTTACTCTGTCCGACACGCACGCGATATTCTTTTTTCTTATCGAAAGAAAGATCAAAATATAAGTCACGAATCTGTACAAAGTTATTAACTCCGCTTATTGGCGAACTCGCAAAATCGGGTTGAAAATAGAAAAATACATTTGGATGTACTTGCCCCGAAAACACTAAACGGGCACGACGAATAAAAAGTCCGTTGTTTGATTTTGCATCTGGAGCTGTAGAAGTTGTTCCCCAAGATCTATCGCATTGCTCGCAAGAAACTTTATCATTTGTAGAAAGCAAACCATTATATCTGATTTGTGCATAACCTCTCAAAGAGATTCTGTCATACCAATGTTCTTCAACACCTCCACCAGATTTTGTTTCTGGAAGTTTTGCTTTGTTTATAGAATCTAAAATACGCATTACTTCGTTTTTTACATCCTGTTTATTCAGTTCTTGTTTATTTGTTTCTTGCGCATTGGCTGCACAGGTTAGCAGTAATAAAACGGCTAATAGTTTTCTTTTTATCATTAGTTCTGTAATTCCCTTAATTTCAGGATGCAAAGATGGAGCACCTATGTTAAGAAATCATTAACCAGATGTTACTATAATAAAAATTTAATGTTACGGCGCAAATCCGTATGTTGATTTATCGTTAAACACCCTTATTCTAGGGCTTTTAGCTCATTTGAGATTACATTTATTTAACCTCAGCTTTTACCGATTTATTTGCTTTTTCAAGCGTAAAAGAGAACTCAGAGCCAATTCCGAACTCACTTTCTACATAAACTTTCTCTTTATGAGCTTCAATAATATGCTTTACAATCGCCAATCCTAAACCAGAACCTCCTTCAGATCTTGTTCCACTTTTATCCACTCGGTAAAAACGTTCAAAAAGCCTTGGAATATTTTGTTTTTCAACCCCTTCTCCATTATCGCTAATTCGAATTAAGACTTTTTTCTTGGTAAGGTTAACAACGCCAACTTCTGTTAGACCGCCTTCTTTTCCGTATTTGATAGAGTTTACAATCAAATTTTCTAGCACTTGCTGAATTCGATCTTGGTCTCCTCTAATCATAACCGACTTCACGTTTTTGCTTTCAAACGCCAATTTGATTTTCTTTTTGTCGGCTTTCATTTCCAACAATTCAAAAACATTCTCGATCAATTCAACAATATCAAAATCAGTCATATTCAAATCTAAATCTCCCGATTCTAATTTGGTAATCATATCGAGGTCTTCTACAATGTAGATTAATCGCTCTACTCCTTTTTCGGCACGTTTTAAATATTTTTTTCTAATATTTTTATCATCCATTGCCCCATCTAATAAAGTAGAAACGTAACCTTGAACGGTAAATAAGGGTGTTTTTAGTTCGTGCGAAACGTTTCCTAAAAACTCTCTTCTATATTGTTCTCGAATTTCGAGCATTTCGATTTCGAGCTTTTTATCAGTCGCAAACTTCTTTACTTCACGCGAAAGCGTTTCCATATCGGTATTAATCGGCTGATTAATTAATGTAGTCGATTCTAATAACGAAACCTCATCGTAAATTTTCTTTACTCTTCTATAAATAAAACGCTCTACACGATATTGCAAAACCAAAAAAGAGAAGATATAGATGGCAATAATGAAAATTATTCCAAATGCTACTTGATGTTTTAGCTGGTTTTTATAAAACAAAGACATCAGTATAAGCACAAAACCTGCCGCGAATAGACTGATATACAATGCTGATTTAATAGCAAATTTGTATGTTTTTTTAAAATTGATTTTCATTGAAATATTTAAAATAATAAACCATTAAAACTCTTTTCCCACCATATAAGTGATATAAGTTCATTTAAAAATAGCTTTTTTTTTGGAACAACTAATAATTTTGAAAAGCCCATCTTTATCAAAGTTAATACTTTAACAAAAATGAGCTTTTTTATTTTGAAAGCAAACCATAATTAAATGAACTTATATCACTTATATGGTTCAACTTTATAGTGAGTTATTAAACTTCAAATTTATAACCGACTCCTTTTATGGTTTTAAAAAGATCTTCTCCTATTTTCTCGCGCAGTTTTCTGATATGAACATCGATGGTTCTTCCTCCAACAACTACTTCGTTACCCCAAACTTTATCCAAGATTTCGTCTCTTTTAAAAACTTTTCCTGGTTTTGAAGCCAATAGATAAAATAATTCGAATTCTTTTCTTGGCAAAGCAATTTCTACATTGCCTTTTATGATTTTATATTCCTCACGGTTAATCTCGATTCCGCCTACATTCAAAGTATCTGTAACAACTTCTTGTTCTTTTAATCTTCTTAACAGCGCCTTTACTTTAGAGACCAATAATTTTGGTTTTATTGGTTTAGTAATATAATCGTCAGCACCGGCGTCAAAACCAGCCACTTGAGAATAATCTTCACTTCTTGCTGTAAGGAATGTTATGATAACATTATTTAATTCTGGAATTTTTCTAATATGCTCGCAAGCCTCCATTCCGTCCATTTCTGCCATCATCACGTCCATAATGATCAATTCTGGCAGCTCTTTCTGTGCTTTTGCTATAGCATCTTTTCCATTTGAAGCTGTAACAATCTGATAGCCTTCCTGAGCAAGGTTATAGCCAACGATTTCTAAGATATCTGGTTCGTCGTCAACTAATAAAATCTTAGTTTGTGTTTTTTTCATAAATAGCAAAAATTGAGATTTTTATATCGAAACTTCTTCATTAAACATTCGATATTTCTTATTTCACAGGGTAAATATACTAACAAAAGAACCTTTAAAAAATGGTGTTAACCGTAATTTAATCTCATAACAATTTGATAATCTTAACAACACAAAAACATAACAAGTCGGTAACATGGACTTCACAGAGCGGTTCTTTCTTTGCACAAAAATAATTAAGACACAAACACAACACTGAAAAAATGAAATTCAATTTAAGATTTCTCTTTATTGCATTATTTATCTGTACGATCTCGATCGCACAAAACAAAGGTACGATTTCTGGAGTTCTAACTGACAAAGATATGAACAACGAAGCGCTGCCATTTGCTAATGTTTTAGTTAAAGGTACAAATATTAGCGTAAATACCGACGTAGACGGGAAATATTCCTTAAGCGTAAATCCTGGAAGTTATACTTTAATCTTTAGTTTCCTAGGATATGAATCTATAGAAGCTCCAGTTGCTGTAAAAGCAGGCGAAACTCTAACCATTAATAAAGGACTTTCATCAGGAAGTTATACTCTTAAAGATGTAGTGGTAAAATCTACAGCAAATAAGGAAAAAGAAACCGCTTTGCTTTTAGATCAAAAAAATGCTGTGGTAATCAAACAAAGTATTGGTGCACAGGAAATGTCAAGAAAAGGTGTAAGTGATGTTGAAGAAGGTTTGACAAAAGTAACCGGAATCACAAAAGTAGGTTCAAGAGGAATATTTGTACGCGGTCTTGAAGATCGTTACAACAACTTATTGATCAATGATCTGGCTGCTCCTTCTAATAGCCCATATTCAAAAATCGTTCCCTTAGACTTGTTCCCAACAAATATTGTGGGCGTAATTGATGTTTACAAAACGTTTAATCCAAATATTTATGGAGATTTTGCTGGAGGAACTTTTAATATTCAGACTTCGAAACCTACAAAAAACGTTACTAAAATAAATATTGGGGCAGGATATACAACTGGAAACAGCTTTAAGGATTTCTTGCTTTCTGGAGATGCAGATACAGCTGCAGGTTTCTTCGGATTTAATGGAAAAGAAAGAGAACTACCAAGTTTCTTAGGTGAAACTGCTGGAAGAACAACTTTCTCAAAAGATCAGGCATTGAATTCTGTAAGCGGAGATAAAGGTTTTAATGTAAGCAAAAGCAAAAGCCCTCTTAACTCAAGTTTTAATTTTCTACACGCAGAAAAATTTGACTTGAGCAACAATCGCAACGTTTCCTATTTATTATCTCTTAATTTTGATAATAGCTTTGCTGTTAGAGAAGGTGTTAACAGAACACTACAAACACTTGGTGATAAATATAACAACGACTTCATCAATACTGAATACCGTTTCAAAACCAGCACTTCTGCTTTAGTTGGTGTAAATTATTCAGCTGAACGATACAAACTGTCATTTAACACTTTATACCTAAAAACAACATTAAACTCGATCTTAGATCAATATGGAGTTTTAAGCAATAATGGTGTTAACAACAACTTTATCCGTACCAATCAATTGGACAAAACGGACTATTTGAATGCCCAATTATTAGGCGAATACAATTTGACAGAAGATAAAAACCAAACTTTAAAAGGAGGTGTATCTTATGCAAATACAAAATATGGTCAGCCAGATAGAAAATTCTACACTGGTACTCAAGAAGCAGATAACCAAATCAACACTTCATACGGTGGTAATAACTTCTTACGTCAGTATTTGTCTGTAGACGGAAATGTATATGTTTCTGGGTTATTAGAATATAATTTGAAATTTGGAAAAGACAAACAAAATAAATTGACCGTTGGCTATAACGGAAATGCTTCTAAAATGGAATCTTCTTATCGTTTTGTAGCAAGTTACGGTGGCACTTTTTCATCAGATGATATCAACAATATAGATTCTAAAATTACTACCGACATCAATAATAATGCAGTTTCTTTTGCCGAAAGCTCAAACACAACTTACAAAGTGAAGCTTAACGAAAGTGCAAATGCAGGATATGCAAACTTATTCTGGAAATTTGCCGATAAGTTCGAGCTTAATGGAGGTGTGAGAGTCGAAAACACTATCAAAGAAACTTATTTCAGAACTTTAGGTTCTTTTGATGATCCATTCAAAAAGAAAACATACAACAACCTTTACGTTTTGCCTTCTGTAAACTTGAAATACTTAATGACAGAAACATCTAATATTCGTTTCGCGGCAAGTAAAACATATACAAAGCCAGTTGTAATGGAATCTTTCCCAATTTCATACATCAATGCTGATAATACTTCTACACAAGGTAACTCATTATTAAAAAATAGTGATAATTATAATGTTGATTTAAAATACGAATTATTTCCAACTGCAAAAGAAATGGTAACTTTTGGGATTTTTGGAAAATATATTGATAATCCAATTGAAAGAACATTTATCGCAAACGCAACTTCTGGAACTGTAACTACTTTCTTAAATTCAGACAATGCTACCTTATTTGGGGCAGAAGTTGAATTCCTTTTAGGACTAAACAGAATTAGTGACAAACTAGAGCATTTCTCTTTCGGATTGAACGCTTCTTTAATGTCGACAAAAGTAAACGTTGCTAAAACTTACGAATCTCAGGATGAGGATGGAGTTGTTACTATCAAAAACTCTATCGAAACACATCAAACAAGATCATTGCAAGGTGCATCAGACTGGTTAGTAAATTCTGATTTGAAATATGAATTTAATTTAGGCAAAGATTGGACAAATACTATGTCACTTGTTTATGGAGTATTTGGAAAAAGAATCTATGCAGTAGGAACAAACGGTCAGGACAACACTTATGAATTGCCTGTATCTCAGTTAGACTTTGTTTGGGGAAGCAAACTCTCAGAGCATTTTGACGTGAAATTTACAGCAGACAATTTATTAAATCCAGCAAGACAATTAGAATTTGGAAACAACGGAACCGTAAAAGTTGATGAACCATCATTATTAGCAAACAGCTATAAAAAAGGAGTGGGATTCTCAGTAAAACTTGGTTACACTTTCTAATACCAACAATATATACAATCAATAGCCCCAGAAATTCTGGGGCTTTTTTTTAGCTGCAATTTGCATAGATTCCCTTAACATTTTCTTCACGTTTTAGTCAATTTTTAATAACTGTAATGTAATACTCAGATAACACCCTAAAAAGATTAACCTCATAATTTTGACAAAAATAAAAATGAATAATACAACACAAAAACTATGAAAACTAAAATTCTTGCTCTAGCACTTGCTACAGGTTTATTTTTTAATTCTTGCTCAAGCAGCGACGACACAACTCCTGTTACACCACCTGCTACAGGCGAAATTACAGGTCCTATCACTGCAAACAAAACTTATGCTTACGGTAACTACACTTTAAAAGGAATTGTGAAAATTAATTCTGGTGTAACTGTAACTTTTGATGCAGGATCTACAATCACTATAGATAAAGCTACCGGAGACAACGCTTTAGTTGTTTTAAACGGAGGAAAACTAATCATCAACGGAACTGCTGATAAACCAGTTGTATTTACAGAGAAATCTAAAATTCCTGGTTCTTGGGGAGGTATCATCATGTACGGTGATGCACCTGCAAAAGTTGCTGGAGGAGGAACTTCTTCTACTTCTGAAGATGGAAATAATATCTCTTATGGAGGAACAAATCCAACTCACAATGGAGGTTCATTAAACTACGTTAGAGTTGAATACGCTGGATCTAAATTAGCTGACGGACAAAAAGAAAACAACGCTTTCACATTCTACTCTGTAGGTTCAGGAACAACTTTAGACCACTTAGTAGCTTACAAAGGTGCTGATGATGGATTCGAATTCTTCGGAGGAACTGTAAGTATGACAAATGCAATTTCTTATGGTAATTATGATGATGCTTTTGACTGGCAAGATGGATGGCAAGGTACTGCTAATACAAACTGGTATGCTTACCAAACTGGAAAAGGAAACTACGGAATGGAAATCGAAGCATCTGCAAATGACAATGCTTTTGGACCAAAAGTTTCTAACATTACTTTAAAAAGAGAAGCTGGAAACGTTCCTGAAGTTGGAGACAACCAAGTTGATGCTTTCCAATTCAAAAGAGAAGGAAACGGAGAATTCAGCAACATCATTGTTGATGGTTATGGAAACTTCACAACTGGATCTACAACTTACCAAGGTTCTGTAGTTAGCATCTTAGATGCAGCAACTAACACTCACCAAGTAAATACATCTAAAATCAAAATTTTAAATGTAAAAATTTCTAACACAACAAATGTAATCCCTGTTGCAGGTGCTGCTGGTTTTACAGTAGCTTTCCCAGCTGGAACTTTCACAACAAGCACTACAGCTACTGGAGCTTCATTAGCAGCGGGAGCTTGGGCTTCAGTTGATGGCGCTAGCTTAATCAAATAATTTACTTCGAACATAAATTGTTAAAAACATCCTAAATATTTAGGATGTTTTTTTTTGGCCTACTTTTTGTATTTTTTTTTGTATATTTACGGTAATCAAATACATGCGATGGCAAAAAACTACTTTTATATTACTTTCTTATTGGCATTTTTCTTCACTGTAAGCGTTTCAGCGCAAGACAGCAAGCAATTACCAAAACCTCAGGAATCTACTTCTATTGAGGGGCTAAGCTTGTATCCTAATCCAGTGACAAATGGAAAAGTCTATATCTCTTCTAAAAACGATTTAGAGAAAGAAATTATTGTGTTTGACATTTTAGGAAAAAAAGTTTTGCAAGCGCATTTGGTTTCACGAGAACTAAGCGTTTCAGAACTACCTCCAGGTGTTTATATCATCAAAATAAGCGAACAAAATGCATCAGCAACCCGAAAACTCATTATAAGATAAAAAAAGCTCCTTTGGAGCTTTTTTTAGTTTACAGTACTCTGTCGCAGTTCTCAGTTTAGAAACTGCCACTGAAAACTACGACAGAAAACTAAAAAATAAATATCTTTGCAAAAAAAACATTTTGATCACAGCCAGCGATATCTTTACCATTTCAAGTCAGAAACAATTTGAAAAAATAGCACTAAAAGTGTTTCGTTTTCAGCACGAGAACAACAAAGTCTATCGCGATTTTTGTGATTTTTTAAAGGTTAATCCTCAGCAGGTAAAATCACTGAAGCAAATTCCTTTTCTACCCATACAATTTTTCAAAAGTCATGATGTCGTTTCTAATACCGATCCGGCGCAAGTAACTTTTACCAGCAGCGGTACAACTGGAATGATTACAAGCAGGCATTTAGTGACCGATATTTCCCTATATGAGGAAAGTTACCGCAAAGGCTTTTCTCAATTTTATGGCAACATCGAAGATTACGTTGTTTTAGCCCTTTTACCGTCTTATTTAGAACGCGAAGGTTCTTCGTTAATATACATGGTAGAAGATTTGATAAAACTGTCCAATCAGCCTGAAAGTGGGTTTTATTTGCACAATCATGATGACCTAATCAAAAAACTTCTGGAATTGGATGAAGCAGGTCAAAATGTAATCTTAATTGGAGTTACGTACGCTTTATTAGATTTGATCGAAAAACACCAATTCAATCTTCAAAATACCATCATTATGGAAACGGGAGGAATGAAAGGAAAACGCAAAGAAATGATTCGCGAAGAATTGCACGACATTTTATGTAAAGGTTTTGGTGTTTCATCGATTCATTCAGAATACGGAATGACCGAGCTTTTGGCGCAAGCCTATTCTCTTGGCGAAGGTATTTTCGAATGTCCTTCTTGGATGCATATTTTAATTCGCGACCCAGAAGATGCCTTAACATACGTAAATGATGGAAAAACTGGCGGAATTAACGTAATTGATTTAGCTAATATTAATTCCTGCTCTTTTATCGCCACACAAGATTTAGGTAAAAAATATTCCAACAATTCTTTTGAAGTGTTGGGACGTTTTGACAATTCTGATATTCGTGGCTGCAATTTGATGGTTCTTTAAAATTGTTTAACCGTTGATTTGGTTAATCGTTTAATCGCATTTTTGTTTAACCGTTAATTCGGTTAATCGTTGATTTGGTTAATCGTTTAATCGATCATATCGAATCTTAAATTCACTGCATTGTTCAAACGTTCCTACGGAACGTATAACTGCAAAACAAATTTTAATTCTACTACCGACGAGACATTCCTACGGAATGTTTTTTTCAATAAAAAAATCCCAATATTCTTTCGAACATTGGGATTTATATATTTATTGCAAAAGATTTGTAAAATCGATTAAACAGTTAAACAACTCTTATCACAAAGTAATTTCTCCTTCCGCTTTGCAATAAAACAAATTGATTATTGATTAAATCATTTGCCGTTAAAACGAAATCTTCTTTTATCTTTTCTCTGTTTACAGAAATTGAGTTTGCTGTTAAAGCTCTTCTCGCCTCTCCGTTTGATTTAAAAAAACCCGTTTTTTCGTTTAGAACCGTAATAATATCCAATCCGCTTTCTAAATCTGCTTTTGCGATTTCAGCTTGCGGAACTCCGTCAAAAACTTCTAAGAAAGTCGCTTCATCCAATTTTTTCAAGTCTTCTGCTGTTGAATTTCCAAATAAAATATTTGAAGCTTGAATTGCTTTCTCTAACTCTTCTCTATTGTGAACAAAAACAGTAATTTCTTCTGCTAATTTCTTTTGTAAAACTCTTAAATGCGGAGCCGTTTTGTGCTCTTCAATTAAGGCATCTATAGTATCTTTATCTAAGAAAGTAAAGATTTTAATATATTTCTCAGCATCTACATCTGTAGTGTTTACCCAAAATTGGTAGAATTTGTAAACAGAAGTTTTATCAGCATCTAACCAAACATTTCCACCTTCAGATTTTCCGAATTTAGATCCGTCTGCTTTTGTGATCAAAGGCGTTGTTAAGGCGTAAGCTTTAGCATTTTCACCTCCCATTCTGCGCACTAATTCCGTTCCTGTGGTAATATTACCCCATTGGTCAGAACCACCCATTTGCAGAATGCAATTATTGTTTTTATATAAATGATAAAAATCGTAACCTTGAATTAATTGATATGTAAACTCTGTAAAAGACATTCCTTCACCTTCTCCGCTAAATCTCTTTTTTACAGAATCTTTAGCCATCATATAATTTACAGTGATTCTTTTTCCAACTTCACGTGCAAAATCGATAAAAGAGAATTCTTTCATCCAATCGTAGTTATTCACCATTACAGGTGCATTTGCTTCGGTTGAATTAAAATCTAAGAAACGAGACAAAACGCTTTTGATTCCAGCTACGTTTTTAGCCAAAGCTTCTTCGTCAAGCAAGTTTCTTTCATCAGATTTACCAGAAGGGTCACCAATCATTCCTGTTGCTCCACCAACTAAAGCTATCGGTCTATGTCCGAAATTCTTTAAGTGAACCAATAAAATAATCTGAACCATACTTCCGATGTGCAGTGAATCTGCCGTTGGATCAAAACCGATATAGGCAGTGGTTGCTTCTTTTAGCAATTGTTCTTCCGTTCCAGGCATACTATCATGATATAACCCGCGCCATTTTAATTCTTCAACTAGATTCTTCATTTTTTTAAATAATTTGCGCAAATGTAATCAATGTGAATGGCAATGGCAAAAAACTTCTGCCACTAAGGCGCAAAGACACAAAGATTAAAAAAACAAAAACTTTGCGCCTTCGCGCCTTAGTGGCAAAAAAACAAAAAAACCTTTGCAACTTTGTCTCTCTGCACCTTTGCACCTTTAAAGCAAAAACTTATCTTTACAACATGATATTAGTAACTGGAGGAACAGGTTTAGTAGGCGCACATTTATTGCTTCATTTAATCGAAAATGGAGAAAATGTTCGGGCAATTTACAGAACCCAAAACAATATACAGAAAACAAAATCGGTTTTTGATTTATATAAAAAACCCCATTTGTTTGAAAAGATTAATTGGCTTGAAGCCGATATTCTAGATATACCTTCACTTGAAACTGCTTTTATCGACATCAAACAAGTATATCACTGTGCTGCTTTTATTTCGTTTGAACCAAAAAACGAAGAAATCCTTAGAAAAACCAATATCGAAGGAACTGCCAATATGGTCAATTTCTCCATCGATAAAAAAATTGAAAAGTTTTGCTATATCAGTTCGATCGCTGCTTTAGGAGATATTGCTCCTCACGAAACGCAAATTACCGAAGAAACAGATTGGAATCCTGAGAAACCGCATAGCGATTACGCCATTTCTAAATATGGTGCCGAAATGGAAGTTTGGCGCGGACATCAAGAAGGTTTAGATGTTATTATTGTAAATCCTGGAGTTATTTTAGGTCCGCCGAAAATGATGGATATTTTTAGCGAAGGCAGCAGCGAAATCTATCGAAAAGTTTCTAAAGGTCTATCGTTCTACACACTCGGAAGTACTGGTTTCATCTCTGTTGATGATGTGGTAAAAACAAGTTACGAATTGATGAAAAGTGAAATAAAAAACGAACGTTTCGCCCTTATCGCAGATAATATTGTTTTTAAAGATCTTCTAGACACGGTTGCCGATACCTTAAAAGTAAAAAGACCACACCTTCACGCCAAGCCTTTCCTGATGAACATATTGTGGATTGCAGATGGAGTATTTTCTACTTTATTTTTTAGAAAAAGAAGCATTACAAAAGCAACAGCAAAAGCTTCCTATTCAAAGAATTTGTATAGTAATGAAAAAATAAAAACCGCTCTAGGAACGGTTTTTACTGATATTCATCAATATATTAAAGAAAGTTCAAAATTATAACTCTCTTCTATGTTTTCTCTGTGCCATTCTTAGAGAATCGATATTGATCTTTGGAATTGTTTTTTTAACCGAATCTTTTAGAGCTTCTTTAGGCTTGTTTTTATTTTCCTTCGCCGCTTTTTTCTCATCAATTTTAGCCAAAGAATCTGCTGCTCTCTGATTTACAGCAATTCTTTTATTTACCTCATCAAACATTTCTTTGTAGCCATCATAATCAGAAGCATAATACATGTTATTTTGAGCAAATTGAAGACTGTCTACTTTGTATTTCTTCATTATAAACTTCGTCGGATCATTTTCTATCGAATCTAAAGACAATGGTTTTTGATATCTCATTGCCTCCAAAAGAGACAAATCATACATAATATCAACCATTTTATCTTTCTCGATAAGTTTAGCTGGCTGTTTTACGACATTGTTTTTACAGCTTATAGAAAGAAACAAAACCAATATTATTACTATAAAATTCTTCATAGCTGCTTTTTATCTGTCAAACAATAATCTTTTACCTGCTCTAGTATCTTTTACTTTGAAGTTGTTGTAAACCAATTCTCCGTTTACAAAAGTATGTGTAATTCTCGATTTGAAAGTATATCCTTCAAAAGGAGACCATCCGCATTTGTACAATATATTTTCTGGTTTCACACTCCAAGGCAAGCTTGGATTTACGATTACTAAATCGGCATGATAACCTTCTCTAATAAAACCTCTTTTTTCGATTTTGAAAATCTTAGCGGGATTGTGGCACATTTTCTCCACGATTTTCTCCACCGTAATTTTTCCTTGATGATGCGCTTCAAACATTGCTACAACTGCATGCTGTACTAGCGGACCTCCAGAAGGCGCATTCAAATAAGATTGCATTTTTTCTTCTTTCGTATGAGGTGCGTGATCTGTTGCAATTACATCAATTCTTCCATCATTTAATGCTTTCCAAAGTTCTGCACGATCTTCGGCAGTTTTAACGGCAGGATTCCATTTAATGAAATTTCCTTTTGTTTTATAATCTTCATCAGTAAACCAAAGGTGGTGCACACAAACCTCAGCTGTGATTTTTTTATCTTCCAACGGAATTTTGTTCGTAAACAATTCCATTTCTTTCGCAGTAGAAAGATGGAAAATATGCAATCTAGCTCCAGTACGTTTTGCTAAGGCCACTGCTTTTGACGAAGAAATATAACAAGCTTCAGCACTTCTAATTAAATTATGTGCGGTTACTGGAACATCGTCTCCATATTGCTCTTTAAAAGCAGCAAGATTATTTTTAATCGTAGTTTCGTCTTCACAGTGAACTGCGATTAACATTGGCGTGCTAGAGAAAATCTTTTCTAAAACAGCTTCATTATCAACCAACATATTTCCAGTTGATGAACCTAAGAAAATCTTGATTCCAGCAACGTTTTTTGGATTTGTTTTTAAAACTTCCTCCAAATTATCGTTGGTTGCTCCCATCATAAACGAATAATTCGCAAATGATTTTTGAGACGCAATTTGATATTTATCTTCTAATATTTCCTGAGTAACCGCATTTGGAACTGTATTTGGCTGTTCGATAAAAGAAGTAATTCCGCCCGCAACGGCAGCACGAGATTCCGATTCGATATCGCCTTTATGTGTTAAACCCGGTTCTCTAAAATGCACTTGGTCGTCTATCGCGCCCGGCATTAAATAATTTCCTTCAGCATCAATTACGATACAATCTGAAGTTTTTAATGAAATGCTGTCGGCAATTTCAACAATCAGATCGTTTTCAATTAAAACATCCCCTTCAAAAATTGTCCCTTCGTTTACAATTTTGGCATTTTTTATTAGAATCCTGTTCATTTCGGTTGGTTTATAATGAATTGACTAATTTTCTTAATCTAAGCGAAATCACTCCAAGTATAGCTTCTTTAATAATAGCGTTGCTCATTTTAGAAACTCCTTTTGTTCGGTCTGTAAAAATAATTGGGACTTCGGTAATTTGAAATTTGGCACAATAAGTTCTGTACTTCATCTCGATTTGAAACGCGTATCCAACAAATTTTATTTTGTTGAGATTGATTTTTTCTAAAACCTCTCTTTTATAACAAACAAAACCTGCAGTCGCGTCATGAATTTTCATCCCGGTAATAAATTTTACGTAAACAGAAGCGAAATAAGACATCAGAACTCGGCTTAAAGGCCAGTTTACCACATTTACTCCAGTCACATAACGAGATCCGATAGCTAAATCTGCTCCACCAAAATGGCAAGCATCATATAATTTTTCTAAGTCATTCGGATTATGCGAAAAGTCGGCATCCATTTCAAAGATAAATTGATAGTCGCGCTCCAAAGCCCACTTAAAGCCATGAACATATGCAGTTCCCAATCCTGATTTTTTTGTTCTTTGCTCTAAAAATAATTTTCCAGGAAATTCTTCCTGTAAAGCGATCACTTTTTTAGCAGTATGGTCTGGAGAATTATCATCAATAATGAGCAGATGAAAAGGTTTATGCTGCGAAAGCACAGCTCTTACTATACTTTCTATATTTTCGATTTCGTTATATGTGGGAATTATGACAATGCTATCATTCATTTTTTCTCGGTAATTTCACCGCAAAAGTAAACTTTTTATAGCATTTGATTCATAATAAATATATAATAAAAGTATTGCATCAAAAAATTACTAATTTTGTATCGCTATGATTGAACAACTTCATCCTCGAATAATTGAAAACAAAGACTGGGCAACACTTTTGTTTGTATTGACCTTTGCCGTTGTTGCCATGACAAAATCTGCGTACGAAACAAGATTTAGTGAATTTAGTAAACTTATTTTTTCTGATAAATACGCTAAAATTTATCGCGATAACAGCCACATGAAAAACAGCTTTACGGTTGGGTTATTTTTTGTGCAGATTGTATCGTTTGCTTTTTTTATTCTGCTTACCATGAATATTTTTGGTTATGCCTCAAAAACCGACTGGGTTTTGTTTATTCAAATCGCAACTTTTCTACTTTATTTCATTTTAGGAAAGTATTTAATCGAAAAAATTGTAGCTACTTCATTCAATATCGACGATTTTGTAGAACTTTTTAACCTACAAAAAGTAACTTATAGAACGTATATTGGCGTTTTAATCCTTCCAATCAATGCTGTTTTGTTTTATTACAGCAATATTCCAAAAATTGTACCACTAGCAATCATAGGTATTTCACTGTGTATTAGCGTATACTCTTACTTTATTTCAATTAAAACGTATCAAAACGTAATTATCGGCAAGTTATTTTATTTTATTTTGTATCTTTGCGCTCTTGAAATAGCCCCTTATTATTTTCTTTATTATTGGATTACAAAAGGGAGTGCTTAGAAAATATTTATAATATGAAAGTGAAAACAATTTTGGTGTCACAGCCTGAACCTAAAGTGGAGAATTCTCCTTACTTTGAGCTCCAACAAAAACACAAAATAAAAATTGATTTCAGACCATTTATTCATGTAGAAGGGGTTAGCGCAAAAGAGATTCGATTACAAAAAATCGATCTTAATCATTACACTGCGATCATTTTAACAAGTCGAAATGCTGTAGATCATTTTTTTAGAGTTGCCGATGAAATGCGTTACAAAGTTCCTGAAGGATTGAAGTATTTTTGTCAATCTGAGGCTGTTGCATTTTACCTTCAAAAGTATGTTGTGTACAGAAAACGTAAAATTTACGTTGGAGCAAAGGATTTTGCAGATTTATCTCCGCTAATTAAGAAGTATAAAGATGAGAAGTTCTTGCTTCCTGCATCTGACCAATTAAACGCAGATGCTCCTGTTACATTAAACAGTCTAAAAGTAGATTGGGCACAAGCTATTTTTTACAGAACTGTAATGAGTGATTTATCTGATTTAGCAGATGTTTATTATGACGTTTTAGCTTTTTTCAGCCCAACAGGAATTAAATCATTGTTTAAGAATTTCCCAGATTTTAAACAAAACAACACCAGAATTGCCGTATTCGGAAGCACAACTCAAAAAGAAGCTTTAGATCATGGTTTAAGAATTGATATTCTTGCTCCAACTCCTGAAACTCCTTCTATGACAATGGCTTTAGAAAAATACGTAGCAGAAGCCAACAAAGGAAAATAACCTTATTTATAAAATATAAAATTTTTAAAATTCCAAATTCCAAACTAATCACTTGGAGTTTGGAATTTTTCTTTTTTACGAGAATTATTTTTGGGTTTAAAATTAATCGCTTCGAGTTTGGAATTTGGAATTTGAGATTTGTATTTTTTTTTTGAATTTGGAATTTAAAAAATTGGAATTTTCTTTTCTACAGCAATTTAACTACATTTGATTTCTATTGATAACCCAAATCTCAAAAATAGTTTCAAATTATAAGTTATGAAAATCAACTCCCTTTTAATTGAAATTGACGGAATCGACAAGGAAATACTTCGCTATTTAATGGACGATGCCCGAAAACCAATCCTGCAAATCGCTAATAAAATCGGAATTTCTGGAGCCGCAATTCACCAGAGACTAAAAAAACTCGAACAGTCTGGAGTTATTTCCGGATCTAAATTTACGGTAAATCCAAAAGTTTTGGGTTACAACACCATGGCTTTTGTTGGGGTTTATCTAGACAAAGCTTCGAGAAACTCAGAAGCCGTAAAAGAACTCAGAAAAATACCCGAAGTTTTAGAATGTCATTATACAACAGGAAACTGGTCGGTTCTAATTAAAATCATCTGCCGCGATAACGAACACTTAATGCAACTTCTGAATACCAAAATTCAAGCTATTGAAGGAGTTTCTAGAACAGAAACTTTTATTTCGTTAGATCAGCAGATTGATAGACAGATTCAGCTTTAGAATTAGATAATGTGCCAATTTGGTAATTAGATAATTTATTCAATTAGAAAATCCGGCAATTTGATAATTAGATAATTCCTAAGAAACAAAAAACCCGACAGATTTTAAAAATCTGTCGGGTTTGCTATAAATTATCTAATTGCCTAATTATCTCAATTAACTAATTAATTCCTCCTGCTTCCAGAATAAATTGATATATAGTACAGCAACGTTGCAATAGAACCAATTGCTGCTACTACATAAGTTCTTGCTGCCCATTTTAAAGCATCTTTTGCTCCTGCTTGTTCTTCTTGCGTAAGCATATGTTTGTTTTCTAACCAAGCCAAAGCGCGGTTACTCGCATCGTATTCTACTGGAAGCGTAATAATCGAAAATAAAGTCGTTGCTGCAAAAATCACAATTCCGACTAATAATAATCCAGGAAAAACTCTAATCATTAAAATTCCTGCAAGCAATATCCATTGTACATAATTGGAAGCAACACTTACAATTGGCACTAGTTTAGAACGCATTGTAAGCCATTCGTAACCAATTGCATGCTGTACAGCGTGACCGCACTCGTGCGCCGCAACAGCCGCCGCGGCTGCATTGCGATGGTTGTAAACCGCCTCACTTAAATTTACTGTTTTATCTGATGGATTATAATGATCTGTTAACTGACCTGGAGTTGAGATAACGCGAACATCTGTGATTCCGTTATCGGCAAGCATTTTTTCGGCGATTTCACGGCCGCTCATTCCGTTTCTCAACTGCAATTTCGAATACAATTCAAATTTACTCTTCAGCTGCGAACTTACCAGCCAGCTGAACAACATTATAGCTCCAGCAATAATTAAATATCCTGATCCCATTTCTTTCTGTTTTAAGATTGATTTTTAAATTTACAAAACAAACTGCAAAATGCGAACCATTTTAACAAAATGCCATTTTGACATTTTTATACCATTTTTGACTTAATTCAGCATGTTGTTTTTGAGCAGGAACGCAATTAGCTCTGCCACATTTTTCATTTTGTATTTCTGAAGAATGTTGCGTCGGTGCGTTTGAACGGTTAAAAAGCTTAAAAATAAATCGTCGGCTATTTCCTGAGTCGATTTTCCTTGAGAAAGCAACAAGGCAATATCGCGTTCTCTTCGGCTTAAACCTGGAATTCTTTCTAAATCTTCAGACAAAGGCTGGCTGATTATGGTTTTTACTTCTTCACTAAAAACAATTTCGCCATCAATGGCTTTATAGATACATTCTTTAAACTCATCAAAAGAGGCATTTTTAAGAATATAACCGTTTCCGCCGTTCTGAATAAACTGCATCACCAAACTTCTCTCAGATTGGCTGCTCATACCCAAAATCACTATTTTCGGGTATTTTTGCTTGATTATTTTACACAAATCAACTCCATTTATAATCGGAAGAAAAATATCCATTAAAATTAGATCGACATTATGATCTTCGATATAATCCAAAAGTGCCACTCCCGACCCGAATTTTTCCACAATTTCTATATTTTCTAAATCTGAAAGCAAACCTGCAATTCCAGAAATCACAATAGGATGGTCGTCTACTATTACCGTTTTATACTTCATAATCACGATTGGGTTATAGTTTTAATTCTATATAAGTTGAAGTTCCTTTATCAAGAACAGAATCTATTTCTATTTTTCCGTTTAAAAAAGCCACGCGATTTTTAATATTACGCAAGCCCATTCCGTCTTTCTTTTCTGCATCTTCAACATTAAAACCAATTCCATTGTCCTCTACCGTAATAAAAAATACATCTTTATTTAGCGAACAGGAAACTAGAATTTGAGAGGCTTTGGCATATTTTAACGCATTATTTAAAAGTTCCTGAATAATTCTGAAAATCATGATTTTAAAATGCTGTGGCAAAGTTGTTTTTTTATTCAGATACTGAAATTCGATTGCCGTTTCTGGTGTAGAATGCGAAGCGCATAAATCTCGAAGAGCGTGCTCAAGTCCCAATTTCACTAAGCTTTCAGGCATTAAATTCTGAGAGATATTGCGCAGCTCTTTTATAGAATCGTTGAGCATTGCATTTATATTCGGTTCGTTTTCCTTGTTTTCGCGTTCAGCGAGATTCAAATGCATTTTAAGCCCAGACAGCATACTTCCAAGTCCGTCGTGCAGATCTCTTGCAATTCTTTTGCGTTCAATTTCTTCACCTTCAATCAAAGCATTGGAAATCGATAATTTCTGCTGATTTTCTAATGCTTCAAGTTCTTGCTTATGATTGACTTCTTTTTGAAAACTTATCTTTTTCTGATAATTATTCCAACTCCATAAAAACAAAACCGTCAGAAACAAAACAAAAGAAAGCACCGCAAAAAGCATCATATTCAAACGATTGTTATTTACCTGCAATACTGCTTTTTCATTTTCAGACTGCAGCAAACCAATTTTCTTTTCGCTTTCCACTTTTTTATATTTTGCTTCAAGCTCTACAATTTCGTTTTTCAGCTTGGCATCGTTCAAACTATCATTAATAACATTGTATTTGTTTGAATAAAAATAAGCTTTCGGATATTCTTTAGTAGCATCATATACTTTTGACAATTCCTTATAATAGTTTTTCTTATCTACAATAAAGGGAGTATTTTCTACCAAATACTCTAAATTACTTTTGGCTTTAGCGTAATTTTTAAGTTTAAAAAGCACTTCATATTCAGCAAATTTTAAACGATTTACCGCAATAGCGTTCTGATGGCTTTCTGCCGATTTAATTCCTTTTTCAAAACTCGCTAAGGCTTCAGTATGCCTATTTTGTTTGGCATAATAAATCCCTTCCGAATAAAAATAGGAATCGTTTAAATTTGATGACGGATATTTTTCTAAAGTCGAATAGGCTTTATCCAGAATTTCTTTGGCATCATAAAAATGCTTAAGCTCAACTAGATTCTCTGCATTTATGATATACGTTTCCATCTTAGACTCTGCTAAAGTTGCCGATTTTTTCGTGGCGCTTTCAATATATTTCTGAGCTTGATCTAGATATTCGGCGGCTTTTTTGCGTTCGTCATTATTCATAAAAATAATGGCAACTGCCTTATTGAGAGCACTTATTAATTCATAATCGCCACTTTTTTTAGCAATCGGAATTGCTTCATTAACCAGCAACTTCATATAAGCATTTTCGTTATTCTTGCGCTGCTGCATAATGCCATAGTTCTGAAGTATAACGGCACGAAGTTTATAAGCTTCTTTATTATGATATTTTTTGAGTTTGTCGTTTGCCTCAAGTAACGTCTTTTCAAAACCTTCTATATCGCCTTTTTCTATAAAACTGTAAGCATTATAAAAAACAGAAGCATCTTTTAAAAAAGGATAGTTTACTTTCAACCGATTGGCCTGTTCCAGATATTCTTTAGATTTTTTAGCATCCTGTGCCATCAAAAACAGTTTTGAAAGCCTAAAACTATTCAAACATTTGACACTATCGGATTTTGTGTTTTTTGTGATTTTAACAATACTATCGATATAAACGCTATCGTCATCTAATGAAAGAATTACTTGTGAATTGGAAATTGCGGTAAAAAATAAAAAAAATAAAAAGGCGTAAAGTTTCTTCATAAGTGTGGCATTTACTCAAAGTTATTAAAGCTTAACGACTTTCAAAAAGAAACAGCTTGCTTTTACCTGATATCAGGTAATAAAAAATACATTTTATCAGGTATTGACCGCCCGAAGCTAAGGGTCTAATTTTGTTATAATCTGAATATTAATTAAAAAAATATATTATGAAATCAATATTGAAAACTTTAGCAATTGTATTGACTCTTGCTTTTACAGCGGTTTCTTGCAGCAGTGATGATGATAAAGGCTCAGGAAACAACTCAAGAGAAGTTAAATATGAAATAACTGGAAATTACACAGGAACTCTTTCTACTACTTTCTTTGAAAAAGGAGGCAATGTACTGAATGAAGACATTACTAAACTTCCTTGGACTAAAGAATTTACAGCAGAAGCAAAATCTATAGGTGCATCTTTAAGCGCAAGTGGATATGGCGGTGTTGCTGGACAAACATTAACTGGTAAAATGTATATCGGAGGAAAATTAGAAAATGAATTAACTGCAAAAGCAAATAATGACGGAATAATTGTATTATCACTTACGCCTTTTGTTTTTGGACAATAATTGATAAAATTTAGAATTTAAATTTTGGGTTTTTGGTAAAAAAAGCTTCGTATTGCACGAAGCTTTTTTTTATTCCTCTAATTGATGATTAACTTCTTCAAACTTTTCGATAAGTCCATTTATTTTATCCTGCTGCTTTTTAGCTTGTTTTGGACGAATGTAAAACCAATTGAACAACATCCAAAACAAGGTTATTCCGTAGGTTAAACTTGCTCCTAAAACACTCATTCTGCCGGCATATTCATACATATACAAACAAACGCCAAGCGTAAGTGCAATAAAGTAAAAAGTCATCATTTTGGTTTGCAAAAATTGCTGTTTCTTTTTTATCAGAATCAGTTTCTGCAAATATTCCTGATTGGTTTGCGTAGCATCGATGTTTTTATAATCGTTCAGTAATTTATTATAGACAAACATATAAACCGCCATAGCCAAGATTATTAGAATAATTCCGATTTTAGTCGAAATAAACTGAGGCTGAAAATGTATCCAGATAAAAATTATAATAGCACTTGTGGCTAGAAGCATAATATTGGTCAACCATAAACAGCGCAAAGCTGTTTTTTTAAACTTACTTAATCGCACCAGCAAATCACTCATATCTGGCTGACTTACGGATTGTTTTTTCCATAAATCTTTAAAATCTATATTATTATCGTTGATCATTGTCTTTAAATTTTTGAGTCAGTTTTTCTTTAATTCTGTGAATTTTCACTCTAACATTGGCTTCCGAAAGTCCGACGATTTTAGCAATTTCATTTTGCTTGATATCTTCTAATTCTAATGAAATAATGATACGATCGGTTTCCGGAAGCTCAGCAATACACTTATACAAGAATTGAATCTGAGGTTCTATAGAATTTTGTTTTTCTTCTGAAAGATGAATGGGAAGTTCTGATTTCGGGAAACGCTTTTGTTTTTCAATCTGTCTCAGACAATTATTAGAAGCAATTCTAAAAATCCACGTTCCAATAGACGATTCGTTTCTAAAGGTTTCCAGTTTTTGCCAAACAATTATAAAAGTTTCCTGAGCTAAATCTTGCGCTGCATCGTAATCGTTCACGAAACCCATGCAAAGCCTGAAAATTCGATCCCAATACGTTTTGTAGATTTGTTCAAATTCCATTCTTACGATTTTAAAAAAGTGCTTAATTGACCTAAATACCAAGCAGTGTCATCATACATAATAAAATGCAGACCGCTTGTAGCATATTGAAAATTAGCCGTTTTTAAATTTTTATACTGACCCTCGATAGCTGGTTTTAAATTTATAAAATAAGATTCTAATAAAATTAATGACGGACATTTAATCTGTGCGATTTTTTCTCTTAAATCAATATTGAAAAAATCACAATACATTTGCCCAAAAGTATTTCGATCCGATTTTACGCTCCAATCTACTACCATATCTAGTTTTGATGTATCGGCCAAAAGTCTTGGCATGGTCTTTTTCTGCATATCGTAAAACTCATCGTTGCTCATTCCTGTCATTTGATTTACAGTCGAAGAACAATCGTTATTCATTTTAGATTTAAAAGCAGGATCGTTTAAAGCCGCCAAACAAGGAAGCGCATCTACAACCACAATCTTGCTAACCAAATCTGGATAATCTGCTGCAATGGCAAGTGCCAGCGCACCACCCATACTGTGGCCAATTAAAATTGGTTTTTCAATTTGATTGTCTTTAATATAATTAGCAATTCCGTTTTTCCAGTTTTCAAAAGAAGCATTTGGCTGTGGTTTTCTACCGGCAAAACCAGCCATTGTAAGTGTATAACAAGTAAATTGATTTTCGAATGTGGCTCTGGTTTCGTTCCAAACATCGCCAGAAGAAGCAAAGCCAGGAATAAATATAATAGATTGATCTCCGTTTCCGGTTTTTAAAATTTCAAACGGAAATTGTTTTGTTTGTCCAAAAACATTTAAGCATAAAGCTGAAAATAAGAATGCGATAATTAAGATGATATACTTTTTCATTTTTAATAGTTTTTAAGTTGTTAATTAAATCGGATCCATGCTTTTGATACGGCAACTATTAAAATGTTACAACTTTTTTTAAAATTTCAATAAAAAAATTCTAAATCCCAATGATTGAAAGGGAAATTCCAATATTAAAATTCCAAATTCCAAACTGATTCGGGTAATTTTCCGCCACGAATTCACGAATTATTTTTGACAATCTTTGAGAATAAAAATTCATGAATTCGTGGCAAAAAAAAACATAAAAAAAATCCCAAATCCCAATCGTAAAATTGGAATTTGGAATTTTTATATTGAAAATTAATTTGGTTATCCTACCAAATTAATGATTTTCCCAGGAACAATAATCACTTTATTTGGAGTTCTTCCGTCTAAGTGTTTTTGTGTTCTTTCGTCTTTCATTACGATTTCTTCGATTTGCGCTGCGGTTAAATCCAAAGGCAATTCGATTGTGAAACGCATTTTTCCGTTGAAAGAAACTGGATATTCTTTGTTGGTTTCAACCAAATGTTTTTCTTCAAAAATTGGGAACGCAACATCAGAAATTGAAGTTGTATGTCCTAATTGCGACCATAATTCTTCAGCAATATGCGGTGCGTAAGGCGAAACCAAAATGGCTAATGGTTCTAAAATCGCTCTTGAATGACAATTTTGAGAAGACAATTCGTTAACACAAATCATAAACTGAGAAACCGAAGTATTGAAAGAGAAATTCTCAATATCATCAGCTACTTTTTTGATGGTTTTATGCAACGATTTCAAGTTGTCTTTTGTTGGTTCGTCGTTGTTTACGATTAAACCATTGTCATCAAAATACAATCTCCATAATTTTTTAAGGAAACCAAATACCCCAGAAATTCCAGCAGTATTCCAAGGTTTTGCCTGCTCTAATGGCCCTAAGAACATTTCGTACAAACGTAATGTATCAGCACCATATTCTGCGCAAATATCATCTGGAGTTACAACATTATAGTATGATTTCGACATTTTTTCAACCTCACGTCCTACAATGTATTTTCCGTTTTCATCAAAAATAAATTCAGCTGTATTGAAATCTTCTCTCCAAGCTTTGAACTTTTCGATATTTAATTCATCCGAAGAATTTACGAAATTAACATCAACACGAATTGGCTGTACTTTTTGATCTGCGATCTTATTTTTAGACACAAAAGTATTGGTTCCTTCTAATCTGTAAACATAAGCAGTCGTTCCTAAAATCATTCCCTGATTGATCAGCTTTTTGAATGGTTCTTCGGTTGGAGCCAAACCTTTATCTTTTAAGAATTTGTTCCAGAAACGAGAATACAATAAGTGACCTGTTGCGTGTTCGCTTCCTCCAATGTATAAATCTACACTTTCCCAATAAGCTAAAGCTTCTTTACTTGCAAACTCATTTTCATTGTGTGCATCCATGTAACGCATCCAATACCATGAACTTCCCGCCCAACCTGGCATAGTGTTTAACTCTAAAGGAAAAATAGTGACATTGTCAATCAACTGAGTACTAACCACTGAATTCTGAACACTGTCCCAAGCCCAAACTGCAGCATTCCCTAATGGTGGCAATCCGTCTTCAGTTGGTAAATATTTCTCTACTTCTGGCAAAATAATTGGCAAGTGTTGAGAATCGATCATTTTTGGAAGTCCATTCACATAATAAACCGGGAATGGCTCACCCCAATAACGCTGACGAGAGAAAACAGCATCACGCAAACGGTAATTGGTTTTTCCAGTTCCCTGACCAATTTCTTCCAATTTTTCGATCGCTTTTTTAGTTCCCTCTTTATAATTTAATCCGTTTAAGAAATCAGAATTTGCTATTTCAACGTTATCTTTAGATCCGTAAGCCGCTTCAGAAATATCAACATTGGCGAAAATGTTTTTAATTTCCTGCATTCCGTTTTGACCTTTAAAGAAATTAGCAAAAGCATAATCTCTCTCATCGCCACAAGGAACCGCCATAACCGCTCCTGTTCCGTAACCTGCCAAAACATAATCGCCAATCCAAACCGGAATTGGTTCTTTTGTGAACGGATGTTCCGCATAAGCTCCTGTAAATGCACCTGAAATCGTTTTTACATCAGCCATACGCTCGCGCTCAGAACGTTTAGACGTTTTTTCAATATACGCTTCAACTTCGGCTTTTTGTTCTGGAGTTGTAATTTTAGCCACCAAATCATGCTCTGGTGCTAAAGTCATAAAAGTAACTCCAAAAATAGTATCAGGACGAGTAGTAAAAACGTCAATTACTTCATCGTGATTTTTCACATTGAAAGTAACCATCGCACCAACCGATTTTCCGATCCAGTTTCTTTGCGATTCTTTAATAGATTCGCTCCAGTCAATCGTATTTAAACCGTCAAGCAAACGCTCAGCATAAGCAGAAATACGCATGCTCCATTGTGTCATTTTTTTACGGATAACAGGAAATCCTCCACGCTCAGAAACTCCGTTTACAATTTCGTCATTTGCCAAAACAGTTCCTAAACCAGGACACCAGTTAACTTCTGTTTCTGCTAAATAAGTCAATCTATATTGCAAAAGGATTTTTTCTTGTTCGTCTGCTGAAAGTGCGTTCCACTCGTCTGCAGAGAAAACGGCAATATTATCATCAGAAACTGCTTTCACATTCGCATTTCCTTCTTTTTCAAAAACAGAAATTAATGTTGCAATATCTTCGGCTTTATCTGAATTTTTATTGTACCAAGAATTGAACAATTGAATAAAAATCCATTGTGTATGTTTGTAATAATCTGGATTTGAAGTACGAACTTCACGCCCCCAGTCAAAAGAAAAACCAATTTTATCCAATTGTTTTCTGTAACCAGCAATTTGTTTTCCTTCTTTATCTACTCCACCGTCAATGTTTACGCGAGTTGTATCTTCTGGACGCTGACCTGTTTGAATTGCATATTGCTCTGCTGGCAATCCGAAACTATCGTATCCCATCGGATGCAAAACATTGAATCCTTGATGTCTTTTGAAACGAGAATAAACATCTGAAGCAATATACCCCAGCGGATGCCCAACGTGCAGTCCTGCTCCCGACGGATAAGGAAACATGTCTAAAACATAATGCTTCGGTTTTTCAGAATTGTTTTTAGCAGCAAAAGTTTCATTTTCTGCCCAATACTTCTGCCATTTGGCGTCTATTTCGTTTGGATTGTATTTCATTTTTATTTTTGAGTTGCTAAGTTACTGAGTAACTAAGGTTCTAAGTTTTAAGCCGCAAATTTACATTTATTGCGCATTGTACCAAAGCTATTTCACTGACAAACAAATAAAATAACTAATTACGTATTCACGATTACGTAAAAATACGTATTATTGTAAGGATCTAATACTTATTTATTGAAATATAAATGGCAGAAAACAAGAAATATAATGTCGAAGTCCGAGTTTGGATTGAAGAAGCTGAAGGAGCATTTCTTGGCATTGGAAAAATCTGGCTTCTTGAAAACATCAAGAAAACGGGATCGATTACCAATGCTGCCAAAGAAATGAAAATGGCATACAGACAAGCTTGGCAATTGGTTGAAGAAATGAATCAACACGCAGAAAAACCATTAGTAGAAAAATTGCTTGGCGGAAAAGGCGGAGGCGGGGCCAAATTAACCGAAGCTGGAGAAAGAGCCATTGAAGTTTTTTATGAAGTAGAAAAGCGAATTAAAGATTTTGCTAAAAAGGAAACACAAAATTTGAATTTTAACCTTTAACCGCAAAGCACGCAGGTTTTTCTAAACAAAAATGCTGACAAATGCGAAGTTCGCAAAACTTTTTTTGATAAAGCTTTGCGAACTTCGCGTTTTTATTCATTTAAAAAAGAGCCATGGGCTCGCAAAATATTGTAGCGTCGGATTTTAATCCGACCACATATTAACCATACAATCTAAAGAACCATAGGTTCGGCGCATATAAATATGCCGATCTTAATTCAACGGATTAAAATCCGTTGCTACAATATCAAACATTCCTATGGAATTTAAACTCTAGCAGCATTTGACATTACGAAAGTAAAAAAGCAAACATTAAAATCTTTGCGAACTTTACGCTATTCTAAAGTTACAGATCTAAAAAACCTTGCACACTTTACGGTTAAATAAAAACTTTTATTCGATAACGAATCGTACATTTATAGTATAAAAGTTTGTTATTAACTTTAAATAAAGAAATTCTTTATTATTTTTACCACATAATTTAAGCAGACTATGAGTTCTAACTTTGATAAATTTCAAAAGCGCAGGTTAATTTCCTCTTATTTTTCGGTAGTATTAAGTGTATTCTTGGTTTTATTCCTTTTGGGAGTACTAGGTTTATTCATTATTAATTCTAAACAGTTGGCTGACGACTTTAAAGAAAAAATCGCAATGACGGTTTTCTTTAAAAATGAAGCAAACGATAGTATTATCAAAGCATTTAACACCGAACTTAAAAGAGCGCCTTTTGCTAAATCTTTCGTTTATGTAAGCAAAGAAAAAGCGGCAAAAGAACATACTGATATTATCGGAGAGGATTTCTTGACCTTTTTGGGAGAAAATCCGTTATTGAATTCGTACGACATTCACTTAAAAGCAGATTATGTAGAAAGAGACAGTATCGTAAAAATCGAAAGCCGTTTCCGCAAAAATGCTATGATTTCAGATATTGTTTACGACAAACAATTGGTAAATCTAGTAAATGACAATATCAGAAAAGTGAGTATGTGGATTTTAATTATCAGCGGTTTCTTAACTGTAATTGCGGTCTTATTAATCAATAGCTCGCTGCGTTTATCTATACATTCTAATCGTTTTATTATCAAAACCATGCAGATGGTTGGCGCTACAAAAGCATTTATCCGCAAACCGTTTGTAATGCGAAGCGTAAAACTTGGAATGCTTGGTGCTGGTTTGGCAATTATTGCGTTAATAGCACTTTTACTATATGTAGATACTAATTTCCCTGGTTTAGGAATCTTAGAAGACAAACTCTTAACCGGTTTGGTTTTGGTTGCCGTTTTCGGATTAGGCGTTTTAATTACTTGGGTAAGTACGCACTTTGCAACACAACGTTTCTTGAATTTAAGAACTGACGATCTTTATTAATTTTTGATTTTAGATTGCAGACTTTAGATTTTAGATTATAAAGCCTTCGCTTTTGCCCAGGTTACAAATAAACAAACTCAGCTTTGCTGGTTTAACAAAAGATAAAAATGAAAAACAACAAAGAAGAACAACAAGTTCAAAAACAGGAATTCCTTTTTGACGGCATCAATTATAAAATTCTTTTAATCGGAATTGCGGTAATAGCACTTGGATTTATCTTAATGTCTGGTGGAGGAAGTAAAGATCCGAATGTTTTTAACGAAGATATTTTCAGCTTTAGACGCATTCGTTTAGCTCCAACAACTGTTTTAATCGGCTTCGGAATCACGATTTATTCTATATTTAAAAAATCAAAATAAATAGATTTAAGATCATTTGTCACCCTGAGCGAAGTCGAAGGGCAATCTGAAATCTAAAATCTGAAATCTAAAATTCTAAATGAACACATTACAAGCTATTGTTCTTGCCATTATTGAAGGTATTACAGAGTTTTTGCCTGTTTCTTCAACAGGTCACATGATTATCGCCTCTTCATTTTTCGGAATCGCTCACGACGATTTCACTAAACTTTTTACCATCGTAATTCAGCTTGGCGCGATACTTTCTGTTGTAATTTTATACTTCAAACGTTTCTTTCAAACTTTTGATTTTTACTTTAAACTTCTAGTTGCTTTTATTCCTGCTGTTGTTTTCGGATTATTATTAAGTGATTTTATCGACGATTTGTTGGAGAATCCAGTCACTGTTGCCATTTCTCTTTTAATTGGAGGAATCATTTTATTGAAAGTAGACGAATGGTTCAACAAACCAAACGATCCAGAAGTTTCAACTGAAATCACTTATGCAAAAGCGCTAAAAATTGGATTATTTCAATGTTTGGCTATGATTCCTGGAGTTTCTCGAAGCGGTGCAAGTATCGTTGGAGGTATGGCTCAAAAGCTGACTAGAACTTCTGCTGCAGAATTTTCATTTTTCTTAGCGGTTCCAACGATGTTGGGCGCAACGGCAAAAAAATGCTACGACTATTACAAAGCTGGATTCGAATTGTCTCATGACCAAGTAAACATGCTGGTTATCGGAAATATTGTTGCTTTTGCGGTCGCACTTTTGGCCATCAAAACATTCATCGGATTTTTGACTAAAAATGGATTTAAAGTTTTTGGCTACTACCGAATTATCGCAGGAATCATTTTATTATTGATTCACTTTTTCATTCATCCGCTTACTATTATATAATGACACCTGAAGAATATTTAGAAGGACAAGTTTTATTGATTGACAAACCTTTAAAATGGAGCTCATTTCAAGCAGTCAATAAACTAAAATACCTTTTAATTAATAAAGTCGGACTTCCTAAAAAGTTCAAAATTGGCCATGCTGGAACTTTAGATCCTTTAGCGACTGGACTTTTATTAATCTGCACAGGAAAATTTACAAAAAGAATTGCAGAACTTCAAGGTCAGGCAAAAGAATATACGGGTACATTTTATATTGGAGCCACTACTCCATCATACGATTTAGAAACTGAAATCGATCAGACTTTCCCAACCGATCACATCAATGAAGATTTGATTCATGAGACGGTAAAACAGTTTTTAGGAGAAATCGACCAAAAACCGCCTATTTTTTCTGCTATAAAAAAAGATGGCGTTCGTTTGTACGAGCATGCACGCGCAGGAGAATCTATCGAAATTGAAAGCAGAAAAACAACTATTCACGAATTTGAAATTACAAGAATTGAATTGCCAGAAGTAGATTTTAGAGTGGTTTGTTCTAAAGGAACTTACATTCGTTCTCTAGCTTACGATTTTGGAAAAGCAATGAATTCTGGTTCGCATTTAACCGTTTTGCGCCGAACTAAAATTGGCGATTACGATGTAAAAAATGCAATCGATATTACTCTGTTTGAAGAAAGCTTTAAATAACAAAATAAAAAAAAGCACATTACATTGTTGAAAAAGTAATGTGCCAAAGCTCTTAAGAAAAGTAATTTTACTCCATACTCATCTTGATTTAATAGTGAGGCACATTTTTCCCTCCAAACAAAAACTTAGAAAAGAAATCATAAAATCTTTCGAATAACTTTTTCATAATAGTGTATTTTTTAATTGTGAAACATTAAATAAACACCAATAAAAAGAGTAAATCAGAAAGTTATAATAGAAGTGGGTTAACATCACTAAGTTACAAAATTCTTTTGAAGTCGAAAAGACTTTAAGACAATTTTATTAACAAATCACCTGTTTATCAACACATTAATCCGATTAAAGGCGATTATACTTAATATTTTCCATAATTTCGACCAATTCTTCCTGAACCGAAATTCCTTTATCTGCCAAATACCATAACTGCAGGTCGGTTTTTATTTTTTCATCGATAGCGCCAACCTCTCTTTTATGTTTATCCATTAATTCGGTCGCTCCTTTTGGTCTTGGTCCCCAATCGGCACGTACAATTCCAGCTTCTTTACAAATAACGATTATTTTAGGAATTGCTCTTCCGCCGTTGGTCAAATAATGGCTCATTAAATCGTCGTTTTCGTCGCGCAACGCAATTCTTAAGTCGATTTTCTTATGAGATGCCAAAGCCATTTTATTTAAAATGGGAAGAATCTGTGCTGCATCTCCACACCAGCCTTCCGAAAGTACCAGCCAGATATAATGATTATCTAAATTTTGGAGTTTATCTGCAACAGCTTCTGAAATAGTTATCGTTTTCTCGAGCCTATTCATTCTCGCTTCATTCAATCTCGAATAATTGGTAAGACTTTCAGATTGTTCATTTCCTGTTGATTTTCCCTCAGTCAATAAATCAGTTACTAATTTTCTATATTCAGCATAAGAATGGCTATTGAATAATGCTTTGGCTACGATGCTTTTCATATTTGTTTCATTTTTAGGATACAATAAAAATACGAATTTTAGAAAAACTGCGAAATGACATTTATCAGATTTAAAATTAAATAGCCAAAAAGCCGTTTTAAAGCTTAAATGGCATCAAGAATTAATTTTTTGCAAACATTATTTTTAAAAATCAGAATATGTCTATATTTGCACAAATTAACGCAACACACACATGAAATATAAAAGAATTCTTCTAAAACTTAGCGGCGAAGCCCTAATGGGTGATTTACAATACGGTATTGACCCGAAAAGATTAGGCGAATATGCAGATGAAATCAAGCAGATTCACGACAAAGGAGTAGAAATTGCTATTGTTATTGGAGGAGGAAATATTTTTAGAGGCGTTGCCGGAGCAAGCTCAGGAATGGACAGAGTGCAAGGTGACTATATGGGAATGCTTGCTACTGTTATTAACGGAATGGCTTTGCAAGGCGCTCTTGAAGATAAAGGAATGAAAACGCGTCTGCAGACGGCTTTGAAAATGGAATCTATTGCAGAACCTTATATTAAAAGAAGAGCTGACCGCCACCTTGAAAAAGGTAGAATTGTAATTTTTGGTGCCGGAACTGGAAATCCATATTTTACAACTGATACGGCAGCCGTTTTAAGAGGTATCGAAATCAATGCAGATGTTATCCTTAAAGGAACTCGCGTTGATGGTGTTTACGATTCTGATCCAGAGAAAAATGCTGCTGCAGTGAAATTTGATTTTATCTCGTTTGACGATGTAATCAAAAAAGGCCTAAACGTAATGGATACCACTGCATTTACATTAAGCCAAGAAAACAAATTGCCAATCGTAGTTTTTGATATGAATAAAATTGGAAACCTTTTGAAAATCTGCGCAGGCGAAAACATTGGAACTGTAGTAAATATCTAGACTAGCTTAGATTGTTAGAATTTTAAAATTTCTTTACAATCCATTAAGACAATCTAAAAACAAAATAATATTAGTTAGTAAATTAGAAGAAATCATTTTTAAAGTCTAAAAATCTAATCTTCTAAGAATCTAAAAATCTAAACAAAATGACTGAAGAAATAGACTTTATTTTAGAAAGTACTGAGGAATCAATGAACGGTACTATTGCACACTTAGAGAAAGAATTTCTTAACATTCGTGCAGGGAAAGCTTCTCCAGCTATGCTTGGAGGTGTTTTTGTAGATTATTACGGATCTGCAACACCGCTTTCTCAAGTATCTAAAATCAGTGTTCCAGATGCTAGAACAATTACATTACAGCCATTTGAAAAAAATATGCTGCAAGCAATTGAAAAAGCAATCTTGATTGCCAACATTGGTTTTAACCCAATGAATAATGGTGATATGGTAATTATTAGCGTACCGCCATTAACAGAAGAGCGTCGCCGCGATTTAGCAAAACAAGCAAAATCTGAGGCAGAAGATGCTAAAATTGGTATTCGTAATTCTCGTAAAGATGCTAATACTGACATCAAAAAATTAGAAAAAGAAGGAACTTCAGAAGATATCTGTAAATCTGCAGAAGAAGAAGTTCAAAACTTAACCAACTCTTACATCAAAAAAATCGATGAGTTATTGGCTGCAAAAGAAGCCGAAATCATGAAGGTGTAACCTGAGATTGAAATAAAATAAAAAATCCGTTTGGTTTATTGTACTAGACGGATTTTTTTATTGCTATTTTTGCATACGAAAATTAAATCCTTTTCGTTTTTGAAACTATATCACTCAGTATGAAGCTATTTTGTTTTTTGACTTTGTTTTTTACGCTTTCCCTTCAGGCGCAAATTCAAATAAACGGAATCGTAACCGATTCAAACAACAAACCTCTTCCGTTTGCCACCATTACCACCTCAGAAAACAATAATACCATTACAGATGTTGATGGAAAATTTATTTTTAAAATTAGCAGTTCTGCTACATCATTAACTGTTTCTTACATCGGTTTCCAGGCTAAAACAATTGCTTTAATCAATAACAAAACATTTTATTCTGTAGCGCTTTTACAGCAAACTGATAATTTAAAAGAAGTTGTTGTTTCTAATGAAAACCCTGCCTTAACCATAATTAAAAAAGTTATCGCAAATAAATCGGCAAACGATCCGCAGAAAAAGCTCAATAATTTTGAATACAAAACCTATAACAAACTTATTGTAACTGCCAATCCTGATTCGATTGACGGACGCATCGACACTTCGGCGGCGTATAAAGATTTAAACAAAAGAATCATTAATATCGATTCTTCCGATTATAAGTTTAAAGAAATTGTAAGCAAACAACACTTGTTTCAGACTGAGAAAGTTTCTCAATATCAGTTTGGAAATAACAAGCTAAAAGAAACCGTTTTGGGAACAAAAATTGCGGGTTTCAAACAGCCAATTTATGAAGTTTTAGCTTTTAATCTTCAATCTATTTCAATTTACGATCCTAAATACGAATTGTTTGAAACCAAATACGAAAACCCAATTTCTAAAAATGCTCCTTCAAGCTACAATTACAAGCTGTTAGATACCGTAAGCATTAAAGGTCGTGACGCTTATATGATTTATTTTAAAAACAAATCAAAACACAGGGCTTCTGGGTTGGAAGGAGTTTTATATATCGATAAAGAAAATTTTGCTGTCGCGAAAGCCGTAATGCGAATTAAAGGTGTTCTGGACATTAGCGGCATTCATGAATTTGAATATATTCCGAAAGAAAAAATATGGTTTCAGAGCAATACTACTTTTAAAATCGTAAAAGGAAAAAATGATGATGATATTCGAATTTTGGGCGGAACGATTCAGTTTGACGGAGATGTTGAGGAGAATTTCGAACGCAGAAAAAAAGTCGCTTCAGATTTTACCTATCTGCTTTCCGAAAGTAATAGTTTTGACATTCGGGTAAACACCAATACTCCTATAAAAAACCCTTCGCTTTATATCGAAATTAAAGACGATGCGGCGAAAAAACCCGAAAGTTTCTGGGAAGCTTATCGAAAGGAAAATCTTGATTTAAAAAGCCAAAAAACCTATTTATTGTTGGATAGCCTTTCTATTCGAAATCGTATTGAAAAACGTTTAGGAATTGGCCGAAAAATCATTAATGGTTTCTACCCAATTGGCCCGATTGACTTAGATTTAAAAAAAATAATCAGTTACAATAATTACGAAGGTTTTCGTCTTGGCGTTGGCGGAATTACAAATGACCGCCTGTCTAAAAATTTCCGTCTTGAAGGCTACACCGCTTACGGAACAAAAGATGGGGTTTTTAAATACAGTGCTGGTGGAGGCGTCTTGTTAGACAAACATACCAATACTTGGTTTAATGGCTATTATACTGACGATGTACGAGAAATTGCGAGTACTGTTTTTTCTGTTGATAAACGCGTTTTCAAAATTTACGATCCGCGTCCGATAAACATTAGCACTTTTTATGAATACAAAGGTTGGCGCGCTAATGTTCAGAGCAAATTAATTCCGAAAACCGAAGCTATTTTGGAACTTTCACGAAATTACATTGAGCCAAAATTTGATTATCTTTTTAATCTAGACGGAAAATTGTATTCGAATTATATCATGACCACGGCAATGCTTTCTATTGTTTGGGCACCTTTCAGCAATTACATGCAAACTCCAACAGGAAGAAATGAAAGCGATAAAAAGTTTCCGAGGTTTACTTTTCAATATACGCAGTCATTGCCGAATGTTTTTGATAATGATTTTACTTTTAGCAAAATAGATTTTAAAGCCGAATATGAAAAACAATATCTAAACCGCCAGAAAACAAGTTTGCTTTTACAGGGAGGTTTGGCAATGGGAGACGTCCCAATTACACATTTGTACAACACAGCGCCTAATAATTTAACAAAGGAAACTGTCTTTCAGCGTATTACTTTTGCAGGAAGAAATGCTTTTGAAACCATGTTTTTTAATGAATTCTTCTCAAGCCAATACGTAATGTTTCAAATTAAACATGGTTTTGACCGAATTAGAATCATGAGAAAAGTTCGCCCATCATTGGTTTTAGTAACTAGAATGGCTTGGGGAAGCATGGAAAATCCAGAACAGCATGTTGGCCCGGCATACAAAACTTTAGATAAAGGTTACTTTGAATCAGGAATAGAACTAAATCGAATTTTTAAAGGTTTCGGTTTAGGCGGATTTTACAGATATGGACCAAATCAGTTAACGAGGTTTGAAGACAATATCGCGGTTAAGATTTCTTATATGCTTGATTTGGGATTATAAAAGTTAAATTCCAAATTTTTAAAATTCCAAATTCCAATCTTAAAGACTGGGAAATTTCTTTTTTCCGCCACGAATTCACGAATTTTAATGATTTTTTTGCGCGGTTCTTGTCCAATAAATTGCACAAATTCAGGGAGATTAACTTTGTGAAAATTCATGAAATTCATCAGTGAAATTTTCGCCTAGTTTAAGCAGATAAATTCGTGAATTCGTGGCAAAAAAAATCCCAACTTCCAATAAGGTTTGGAATTTGGGATTTTAAAATTTTGGAATTTAAAAACTTTATGGTTTAAGAATCAAAACTGAAGGCGAATTATTAAGCCAAATGCTTTGTGATTCTATCAGTTTTTTCCAGCTGTCTAAACTGATTATCATTAAATCCTGACTTTCTAAAAATTCTTTCTTTAGTGTTTTATCATGCATAATCATGATATGGTTTGGAGCAATCTGCTCGATAGAACGAATAGTTTCCTGAATTTCTCTCGTGTTTTTCACTTCTCCGCCAGCATCCAAAACTGTAATCTGAGAACCGTTATTGTTGATTAGTTTTTTGGCATAATCAATCAGAAAAGCATCATCTTTACTAAAAACAGGCATCAAGACCTGATTGACTTCTTGGAGATCTTTATCAATAAAAATTCCGACAGGCATTCTAGATTTTGCAATAATATGGCGGGTTCTTTCGTCAAAAGGAGAATTTTCAAACAATCCTTCCTTACCGGTAAACTTGTCAATCAGACGATCTGGATTTACAATTCTAGTTGTAAAACCAAGTATTTTTCCAAGTAAAGTTCCGTCAAAAATAGATTGTCCTAAACCAACTAGCAGTAAGTCGTATTCGCCCTGATTTGCTGTATCAACAATATCCGAATCAATGTCGTTCGAAACTTTAAACAAACTCACCATATCCTGATTAAGAGTATGCGATTCTTCGATAACCGGAAGCAACATTTTCTTCTCATGCTCTTTTATATCAAAAGAGTGCACTTCTGTACTTAAAGAAAGATGCATTGCTGTTACAATCGAATTGTCTGTTTGTTTTTTTACCAGGCTATTGGCAATTTTAAGCAACTTTTTACCTTTTTCTGGAGTCGCAAACGAAAGCAGGATTTTATATTTGCTTTTGCTTCCAATTTCCTGCGGAATGGCTGTTATCTTATCTTTAAAAATAAATCCGATAAAGTCCAAAGCCGGCCCCGTCATAAAAGTGGTAACCAATGCCATAATTACCATCATCGTAAAAATTTCTGTCGACAATACTCCAAGATCGTAGCCAATATTTAAAACTACCAGCTCCATTAAACCTCTTGTGTTCATCAAAGCGCCAATGGCCAAACTGTCTTTCCAGTTTTGTCCCATAAATTTGGCTGCTAAAGCACTTCCGAAAAATTTACCAACTACAGCAACTAAAATGATTAAACCTGTAATTTTCCATAATTCAGGATCATTCAACAACCCAATTTGTGTACGCAAACCTGTAAATACAAAGAATAAAGGCAATAAAACAATAATAGAAACGTCTTCTACTTTTTCGATAAATATGTTTCTGAACTTATTGTTTTCTGGCATAATTGCTCCAGCCAAAAAAGCTCCGAACAAAGCGTGAATTCCAATTAATTCAGATGCATAAGCCGAAATTAAAAGTGTAATAAAGAAAATGGCAACAACCGGTTTATTTAAACTTTCGCGTGTAGCATTTAAATCTCCAACTCTTTTCAAGAACGGACGAACGATTTTTAGCATGATGATCACATACAAAATTGCCATTCCGATTACGTAAAGAGAACTAGCAAGAGAACCCGCTTTTACAATAGCAATAACAACAGCCAAAATACACCAAGCCGTAATATCGTCTGCAGCTGCACAAGTTATTGCAATGGTTCCTAATTTGGTTTTCTGCATGCCGCGTTCTTGAACAATTCTTGCCAAAACAGGAAAAGCTGTAATACTCATGGCAATACCCATAAATAATCCGAAAGAAGAAAACTCAACCCCCAAAGGAGCATAAGTTCCATAAATAAAATAAGCAAGAGATAGCCCTAAAGCAAACGGAATTACAATACTGGCGTGGCTAATTACAACAGCATCGTGGGCTTTGTTTTTTAGCACTTTCAAATCCAATTCCATTCCGATAACAAACATGAAAAGGATTAAACCGATCTGGCTTAAAAACTGTAAATTACCTAAAGATTCTTTTGGAAATAAAGCTGCTGAAAACTCTGGAAAATACATTCCGACCAAAGACGGCCCTAAAACAATTCCGGCAATCATTTCGCCAATTACCGACGGCTGTCCTATTTTTCTAAAAAACCATCCGAACAAACGGGCAACTAAAATGATGGTCACGATCTGTGCCAATAAAATGGCCAATGGATGCTGAAGGTTTTCGACCATCGAATGAAGAAAGTCTTTCCAATGATTGCTTTCTACACTTTTCTTTACAATATTGCGTCCGACTTCTAATGTCGCGCCTTTTGAAATTATCCAATATATTAGCGCTGTGAAACCGCCAATAACTGTTACATAGAATAAAGAGTTCTTTATATTATTCATAAACTCGTTCTGTTAGATTTAATTACCGCAAATATCAGCACTGTGAATTTAGTGAAAAAGTAATTCACATGTTAATTTCAATCGTATGTAACAAGTCCGAAAAAAATTGTAATAAGTTCCTAAAGGTTCACTTTTTTTAAGAAATCGGCGCGATAAGTTTCACTTAAAATCAGCGTTGTGTTTCTATTATTTTCTTCTAAATGATGAAGTGCAATTTCGTTATGGTTAAAAAATTTGATTGCTTTTACTGCTACAATTTCTTTTTTATTCACTCGGCAGAAATCGGTATCTGGCAATTCGTTTAAAAGTGTATCGAATTTTACATTTTTCAAGTTCAAAAAGCTTCCATCTGTAAGCAAAACCGTTTTGTCTCGACTATCGCTTACTGCCGTTTTTATATATTGAATTTTATTGAAATAAAGCAGCGTTTTTCCTTTATCGGTATTGAGCTGAATGAATTTTTTATCTGAATTTGATTTTTCGAAACGTTCCAAAGCTTTATCAATTGCTTTTTGCAAACGCTCCAATTTTACAGGTTTTGTAATATAATCGACCGCATCGATATTAAACGCTTCGGCAGCATACTCTTTGTACGCCGTGCAAAAAATAACCAATTTGTCCTGCAGTTTTTCAGCCAGATGCAGTCCATCAATTCCGGGCATTTCAATATCCGAAATCAGCAGATCAAAATCAAGGTTCGAAAAATCAGACAGAAGTTTTCCTGGATCATTACATGTTTTCACGATTTCCAATTCTGGAATCTGTTCGCAAAGCATTTTTAGGTAAGTCAATCCTGGAAGTTCATCGTCCAGAAGCAAGCATTTCAGTTTTGTATTCAAGCAAATCAATTTTTAGATGGGCAATATAAATATCGTTTTCTACAAACCTATCGAGTTTGAAATTATTCTTGTAAATAATGCGAAGACGGTGTTCTAGCGTTGTATGGCCAATACCGCTTCGTTCTTTTTTCAGCACTTTTTTATCTGAGATTTTGTTTGAAACCGTCATAAAAAAAGCATTGTTTTTAAATTCAAAAACTACCGAAATAAAAGCATCTGCACTTTGAAGATCGGCATGTTTAAAAGCATTTTCTATTAAATCAATCGAAATTAAAGGCGCCAATAGAGGCTGTTCGTACAGTTTGTCTTCCTGATTAATATTTGTTTTGACTTTCAGTTCAAAAAGCGGACTGATTTTAATTTTATTGATTTCGATTAAATTCAATGCAAAATCAATTTCTTCTTTTGCCGTTACAAACTTCTTTTTGCTTTCGTATAGAATATAATCCAGAACATTGGCCAGTTTATCCAAAGCAAAATACGTTTGATAAGCATGCGACTGAATCGAATTTAGTATATTTTTAAACAAATGCGGGTTGAGTTTAGATTCTAAGTTTTCCAACTGCAAATCGTTTACTTTAGATTCTAAAGCATAGAAACTTTTCTCAGCATCTTCTTTTGCTTTCTTGGTTTGCTTTAATTGATAAATCATAAAGCAAATAATAACAACCAGAAGCAGAAGAATGGCGAGAAAAATAAAAGTTGTTGTGTTATTTTGTTGCATTGTTATGTATCTATTTTTAAACTGTAAAATTACTATAACAGTCCTTTTTACTGTAAAAGTAATTGAAAATATGGCAAAAGCTAATGACCAAACGACAAAAAGTAAGTAAATTATACTATTTTAAAGTTCCTATTTTTTGTGTTAACTTAAAGTAAAATAGAACGGAATATTTATGATTTCGAGCACTTTTCACTACATTTGCATCCATTTTTAATGATGTTATGAAAAACGCTACTCAAGTTGGATTTTGGGAAAAACTGGCCCGAATTATACTTAAAAACCGAATTACCATTCTGGTTATACTTTCTGCTTTAACTATTTTCTTTGGTTACCAGTGGAAAAATCTTGCTATGACTTACACAGAAGCCAACTTGCTTCCGAAAGATCATATTGCCAATAAAGACTACGAAAAATTCTTAAACAAGTTTGGAGAGGAAGGAAATCTTATCGTTATTGGTTTTAAAGACCCTAAATTCTTTACTCCAAAAAATTATGCAGCTTGGAATGAATTGATGACCGGTTTGAAAAAATCTAAAGAAGTTGATTTAGTCGTTTCTTTAAACGATTTAAAAAAACTGGAGAAAGATACCGTAAACGAAAAATTTGTTTTAACCCCTTTTATTGATCAAAGCAAAGTTCTAGATCCTGCTTATTTAAAAGGTATTCAACATGAATTGTTTAATAATTTGCCATTTTACGAAGGTCTTTTGTTTAATAAAGAAAGCGGAAGTATTCGTTCTGCGGTTTACATCAACAAAAATCTAGTAAACACGGCCAACAGAAAGACTTTTATTCTCGAAAATCTGGTTCCAAAAATCAATAAATTCGAAAAAACAACTGGAATTGACTTGAAAGTTTCTGGAATGCCATACATCAGAACGATCAATGCGAATGACATGAAAGGCGAAATCGGACTTTTTATTGGAGCATCTTTACTGACCGTTTCTTTGATTTTCTTTTTCTTTTTCCGTTCGTATAGAGCTACGTTTATTTCAATCTGTATTTTAATTGTCGGCGTAACTTGGTCTTTTGGAACACTTGGATTATTTGGGTATAAAATCACGATTTTAACAGCAATTATACCGCCACTGATTATCGTAATCGGAATTACAAACTGTATTTTCCTGATTAATAAATATCAGCAGGAAATTAAAATCCATAACAATCAGGCAAAAGCATTACAGCGCGTTATTTCAAAAATTGGACATTCGACTTTTATGACCAATTTAACTGCTGCAATTGGTTTTGCAACTTTGATGATTACAGGAAACGAGCTTCTTTTTGAATTCGGATTGGTGACTTCAATCAACGTGCTTTCTGTTTATACATTGACACTTTTTATCGTGCCAATCATTTACAGTTTCATGCCTTTGCCAAAAGCAAAACATTTATATCATTTGGATAAAACGTATATTTCAACGCTTTTAAACACTGTTACAATCATCGTTAAAGGCAAGAAAACAATTGTTTACTGTATTTACGCGGTTCTATTTCTTGTGAGTTTGAATGGAGTTAGACAAATGAAAGTTTCAGGAAGTTTGATTGGTGAAATGCCAAAAAGCGCTTCCTTCTTTAAAGATATTTTATTTTACGAAAAAGAATTTAACGGAGTAATGCCTCTTGAAATTATGGTAGACACCAAAAAGAAAAAAGGAGTTATGAAGGCTTCGACCATTCGTAAAATGGACGAATTGCAGAATACCATTTCTGAAATTCCAGAATTGGCAAAACCAGTTTCTGTGGTGAATTTGGTAAAATATTCTAAACAGGCTTTCTACAACGGAAACCCAGAATATTACCAATTGCCTACTTCGCAAGAGCAGACTTTTATTTTGAGTTATGCTAAAAATGCGACTAAAAACAGCAAAGAAAATTTAATGAAAGCTTATGTTGATTCAACTGGACAATATGCTAGAATCACAACTTTCATGAAAGATATCGGAACAGACGAAATGGCAAAAGTAGAAGAAAAACTTCGCAAAAAAATTGACGAAATTTTCCCGAAAGACCGTTTCGAAGTTACGATTACTGGAAAGGCATTGGTTTTCCAGAAAGGAACAACATACTTGGCTCATAACTTGATCGAATCGTTGCTTTTTGCAATTGCAACTATTGCATTTTTGATGTTGTATTTATTCCGTTCTTTCAAAATGGTATTAGCTTCTTTGATTACAAATATTTTACCGCTTTGCATTACTTCTGGATTAATGGGTTATTTCGGAATTCCGTTAAAACCATCAACGATTTTGGTATTTAGTATCGCTTTCGGAATCTCGGTTGATAATGCGATTCAGTTTATGGCGAAATACAAAGACGAATTGACTCAAAATAAAGGAAGAGTAAAAAAATCTGTTTTCAGCGCTTTAAGAGAAACTGGAGTAAGCACTTTCTATACTTCTATCGTTTTGATTTTAGGTTTTGCCACTTTTACTTTATCAAGTTTCAGCGGTACAATTGCTTTAGGAGGATTAATTTCTTGCACTTTGGTTTTTGCGATGTTTGCTAACTTGGTGGTTTTACCATCGCTGGTTTTAACTTTCGAAAAGAAGAAAACTAGAAAAGAGGAATTGGAGAGTTTAGAGAAATAATTTTTATACTCTTAAGTTATCCGCCACGAATTCACGAATAAAACATAAATAATTCGTGAATTCGTGGCTTATAATTTACACGAACAATTATGCGAACAACAAAAGGAAAACAAAACAGCTTTACAAATTAATTATTATCGATTATATTTGCAGTTGTTCAAAATGAATATTATTTAATATCAATTATATATAAAAATGAAACACACAAAAGTTAGAGACTTATTAAACAGTACGACGACGTTACAGGAAGTGAATGCAAAAGGTTGGGTGAGAACTTTTAGAAATAATCAGTTCATCGCTTTAAATGACGGTTCTACAATTAATAATATTCAATGTGTTGTTGATTTTGAAAATACACCAGAAGAGACCTTAAAAAGAATCACGACTGGAGCTGCAGTTTCTGTTATTGGAACTTTGGTTGAAAGTAAAGGTGCTGGTCAGAAATATGAAATTCAGGTTTCTAAATTGGAAATCCTTGGAGATTCTGATGCGGAGAAATTCCCAATGCAGCCTAAAAAACACTCTTTAGAATTTTTACGTGAAAACGCTCACTTGCGCGTGCGTACAAATGCTTTTGGTGCTATTATGCGTGTGCGTTCGGTATTGTCTTATGCGGTTCACAAATATTTTCAGGATAAAGGTTTCGTATATGTAAACACGCCAATTATTACAGGAGCTGATGCTGAAGGTGCTGGAGAAATGTTTCAAGTAACATCTTTACCGCTTGACAATCTTCCTAAAAATGAAGAAGGAAACATCGATTTCAAAAAAGATTTCTTTGGAAAACATACCAACTTAACGGTTTCTGGACAATTAGAAGGAGAAACTTTTGCAATGGCTTTGGGTCAGATTTATACTTTTGGACCAACGTTTAGAGCAGAAAACTCAAACACTTCTCGTCACTTGGCAGAATTCTGGATGATCGAGCCTGAAGTTGCTTTCAACGACTTGGATGACAACATGGATTTGGCTGAGGATTTTATTCAGTACGTAATTAAATATGCTTTAGACCACTGTAAAGATGATTTGAAATTCTTAGAAGGAAGACTTCTTGAGGAAGAAAAATCAAAACCACAGGCTGAAAGAAGCGAAATGGCGTTGTTAGAAAAACTAAACTTCGTTTTAGAAAACAACTTCAAACGTGTTTCTTATACGGAGGCAATTGACATTTTAAGAGATTCAACTCCAAATAAAAAGAAAAAATTCCAATACTTAATCAACGAATGGGGAGCTGATTTACAATCAGAGCACGAACGTTATTTAGTAGAAAAACACTTTAAATGTCCGGTAATTTTATTCGATTACCCCGCAAACATTAAAGCGTTTTACATGCGTTTGAACGACAACACAGAACCAGGAAGAGAAACTGTTCGTGCGATGGATATCCTTTTCCCTGGAATTGGTGAAATCGTTGGTGGTTCTGAAAGAGAAGAGCGTTACGATGTTTTGGTTCAGAAAATGGAAGCGCTTGGAATTGACAAAGAAGAATTATACTGGTATTTAGATACAAGAAGATTTGGTTCTGCAACACACGCAGGTTTCGGTTTAGGATTTGAGCGTTTAGTATTGTTTGTAACAGGAATGACAAACATTAGAGACGTAATTCCTTTCCCAAGAACTCCTGGTAGCGCGGAATTTTAAGAAATAAGATTATTGCCACGAAGGCGCAAAGGCACAAAGATTTTTTTAAGTTTCAATAAATAATTAAAATAATACTTGTGAATTATTGCTTTCGTGGTATTATTTTGATTTTTTTTTGAGTCTTTATCCAGTTTAAAAAAATAAACTTAGCGTCTTTGCGCCTTCGTGGCAAAACCCAAAAAAAATGCTCTCTAAAAGGACTGAAGAAATTGGAAAAATAATTGTAAACGCAGCTTTTAAAGTTCACAAACAACTTGGACCAGGATTATTAGAAAGAGTTTATGAAGTTTGTTTAGCCCATGAAATTACCAAAGCAGGTCTTGAGGTAAAACGCCAAGTTGATATTCCGATTTTTTATGACGGAATTGAATTTAGTGAAGGATTAAGATTGGATTTATTAATTGAAGATTCTATAATAATAGAAATAAAAGCAGTGGAACAAATAAATCCAGTTTGGGAAGCGCAAATTATAAGTCAGTTAAAATTACTCAATAAAGATTTAGGCTATTTAATTAATTTTAATGTGCCACTAATCAAAAGCGGTATTAGAAGATTTATAAACACGAAGAGAATATTTTAAAAAATTTCAAAGAGAAGCCTAAGGGCAAATAAAAAAAATAAAAAACTTTGCGCCTTCGCGCCTTAGTGGCTAAAAAATAGCGCCTTATCATGCTAAAGCAATTTTTAAATTTAAAATTATCCCAAAAATTATCTCCACAGCAAATTCAGCTGATGAAGTTAATTCAATTGCCTACGCAAGCTTTTGAACAACGTTTATTAGAAGAAATGAACGAAAATCCGGCTCTTGAAGCTGGAAAAGAAGACGACTACGAAGCTGATGAATATGCTAATGACGACTACGACGATTATGATGATGGCGAATCTGACAGAATCGAAGCAGACGATATTAATATTGACGAATACTTAAGCGACGACGATACGCCTGACTACAAAACTCAGGTAAACAATTACAGTGATGACGAGGAACGCGAGACACCTTTTGCGGCTCCGATTAGTTTTCATCAGGATTTAATCAATCAGCTGAATACTTTTATTTTGAATGATGAGGAGCGCGAAATCGCTGAATTCCTTGTTGGAAGTATTGATGACATGGGTTACATCCGCAGAAGCATTCCAGATATTGTAGACGATATGGCTTTTACTCAGGGCATCTATACTGACGAAGCAATGGTCGAAAAAATGATGACGGTAATTCATGAGCTGGAACCTTCGGGAGTTGGAGCGCGTGATTTGCAGGAATGTTTACTGCTTCAATTAAAACATAAAACGCCAACTGAATATGTTGATTTAGCAATTGACATTATCGAAAATCAGTTTGATGCTTTTACGAAAAAACATTACGATAAGTTATTACAGAAATACAGCATTTCGAACGAACAGCTTAAAAAAGCAATTCATGAAATTGAACGTTTGAATCCGAAACCGGGCGGTTCTTTTACAGGAAATAACAAAGTAACAGAAAATATCGTTCCAGACTTCGCGATTAGAATTGTAGATGGAGAATTAGAGCTGACTTTAAATGGCCGTAATGCTCCTTCTCTGCACGTTTCTAAAGATTATCAGGAAATGATGCAGACCTATAAAGAATCTCGTGATAAATCGACTGCTCAGAAAGATGCGGTTCAGTTTATCAAACAAAAACTAGATTCGGCAAAATGGTTTATCGACGCCATCAGACAACGTCAGGAAACTCTTTTTGTAACCATGAATGCGATTATGCATTATCAGGAAGAATATTTCTTAGACGGCGACGAAACCAAACTAAAGCCAATGATCTTAAAAGACATTGCAGATATGGTAGGTTTGGATATTTCGACGATTTCGCGTGTCGCCAACAGCAAATATGTTGAAACGCCATACGGAACCAAACTGATAAAAGAATTCTTCTCTGAAGCAATGAAAAACGATCAGGGTGAAGATGTCTCAACTCTTGAAATCAAAAAAATTCTTCAAAATACGATTGAGGAAGAAGATAAGAGAAAACCGCTTCCAGACGATCAATTGGCAGAAATCTTAAAAGAAAAAGGGTATCCAATTGCTAGAAGAACAATTGCTAAATATCGTGAACAATTGGATATTCCGGTAGCGAGAATGAGAAAGAAGATTTAATTTTCTTTTTTAAACCATATAAAAAATATAAGGTCATTTAAACAAGAAAGCCGACAAATTAAAATTTGTGGGCTTTCTTGTTATTTATCATTTTTCATTCCGACAGAAATGTTTCGTTGGTAGAAATTAATAAAGAATCGCAGTCCATACGTTCCGTAGGAACGTTTGATTAACGGATAAATATTTAGATTGTGTAAAATTAGTTGTCCCTACAGGACACAATGAAAAACGAAAAATTTTTTCTACCAACGAAACATTCCTAGCGAAAAAAAAATAAACCCGACAGATTCTAGAAATCTGTCGGGTTTATTTTTAATATCACTAAAATTTGATTTATTTATATTGATCTGGCTGTATTCTCACATCAAATAAAAATGCTTTCTTATTATCGCTGTAATGATAGATCAAATCATAATCATTATCTCTAAAAACCTTTAATCCAGGATTTGCTTTTGCAGTACTGATTAAACTTTTCGCTATTTCTTCCTGAATCACATTTACCTCAGCAGTTTCCTTGGTCACATTCAACAATGTCAAATTGTATTGAACTACGCGATCTTCAGGCAAACTCACGCTGTCTAACCTTATTCCTTCCTGAATATTTAACGGACAACTTTTATTATATTTTGCCACCAACTCTACAACTTCAGTATTTACTTTATCTGCATTTTTGGCGAGATAAAACTGAAAATAAGCTACAAAAGCCACTGCAATTCCAATCAATATCAACAATAAAATATTCTGTTTTCTCATGCTTTGTATTTTCATTAGGAGGCTTTATAAATGGTTTTAGATTTATTTTTCCTGATTCTTTTTCATGGCATTAAAATACGCTGCACGGCTAAGCGGTTCGTATTCTTCGGTTTCGCCAAGCATAACCAATTTATCATTGGCAGTTTTTCTAAAGCTGTAATTGGCTAGGTTTCCCGTGCGTGTGCAAACAGCATGAACTTTTGTTACGTATTCTGCAGTTGCCATAAGGCCTGGCATTGGTCCAAACGGATTTCCTTTAAAATCCATATCCAATCCTGCCACAATTACGCGAATTCCTTGATTTGCCAAATCGTTGCAAACCGTAATAATTTCATCATCAAAAAACTGGGCTTCGTCAATACCGATGACATCACAGCCTTGCGCTAAAATCAAAATATTAGCCGCAGCAGGAACGGGTGTAGAACGAATTTCGTTGGCATCATGAGACACGACCATTTCGTCATGATAACGGGTATCAATAGCAGGTTTAAAGATTTCGACTCTTTGTTTAGCAAATTGGGCGCGCTTTAATCTGCGGATAAGCTCTTCGGTTTTACCCGAAAACATTGATCCACAAATAACTTCAATCCAACCAAATTGTTCTTTGTGATTTACTGTATTTTCGAGAAACATTTTGTATTTTTCTACCTTTAAAAATGAATAGTTTTTATTACTTTGTACTGGCAATAAATTGATGTAAAAATGTGCTGTTTTACATTTTTTCAAAAGTAGAAAATTTTTATCAAACCTTAAATTCGCAACAGCGTATTAACAGAAATAAAAAATTATCTTTTGAATTTACTTGAGAATAGAGACATTCAGACATCAAAATACACTAAAATACCTTATTCACTATAATTTTCAACAGTTATGAAAAAAAAATTGGAAGCTGATTTAATTAGCATTGCACATCGAATTTTAAAACTTAAAAACAAATCCGATATCAATCAATTGTACCTTGAAACTCAGAAATTATACGAGAAATTAGCGGTATTAAAATTTGTAGAAGAGAATTTTGATTCTGCAAAACCAACAATCGGACAAAGCGATATTACTTCTGAATTGGAAACTATTTTTGAAAAAGAACAAGAAATAATTCCAATTGCAATAGAAAATGAAGCTCCAATTGCAGAGAACGTAATTGCGCTTGAAGAATCTTACGAACCTGAAATCTCAGAAGAAAAACCAGTAGAAGTTGTTGAAGTTGCAGAACCAATTGCTGAAATTGAAGAGCCGATAGTTGAAGAGACTCCTGAGCCAGTTGCAGCTGAAAATGAAGAAGCTGTCATCGAAGAACCAGTAGTTGAAGAAACTGTTGAGCCAATTGCTGAAAAGGTAGAAGAGACTGAAAAAACTATCGATGAACTTTCGTTTACGACTGTAAATGAGTCAAAACCAATTCCTGATTTTAAACCTGCTTTCGAGTTGGAAGTAGAAGAAATTAAAGATGAAGTTAAAGAAGAGCCAAAAACTCCAGTTTCTTCGATTCCAACTATACAATTTGAAGATTTCGGAATTAATTATGCCGATGCTCAATTTGTAAAAGTGGATAGTTTTGAAGCTGTTCCTCCTGTAAAAACTCCTTCAATTAACGATTTTAAAGAAGAAAAAAAGGAAGAGAAAAAAGTAGAAACTGCGATTCTTGAAACTCCTGCACAACCAAAATCGGTAAGCTTAAATGAAAAACTCGCAAGAGGTTTTCATATTGATTTGAATGACAGAATTGCTTTTACCAAAAATCTTTTTGGAAACAGTACAGAAGATTACAGCCGTGTCTTGAACCAATTAATGACTTTTGACTCGTATAGCGAAGCAAAAGATTTTATAGAAAACATGGTAAAACCAGATTATAACGACTGGGAAGGAAAAGACGATTATGCAGAGCGTTTTATGGGAATTATCGAGAAAAAATTCTCTTAACATTTCACTTTTCACAAATTACATTTTACATTTTCACGAATAAAAAAATATGTCAAAATTATACATCGTTCCAACGCCAATTGGCAATCTTGAAGACATGACTTTTAGAGCCATTCGGGTTTTGAAAGAAGTCGATTTGATTTTGGCGGAAGACACCCGCACTAGCGGAAAATTGTTGAAGCATTTTGAAATTGGCACGCACATGTACAGCCATCATATGCACAACGAACATAAAACAACTGAGAATTTAATTGCTCGTTTGAAAGCCGGCGAAACTATTGCTTTAATTTCAGATGCTGGAACTCCTGCCATTTCAGATCCTGGTTTTCTTTTGACACGCGCTTGCGTTGAAAATAATATTGAGGTAGAATGTCTTCCTGGAGCGACAGCTTTTGTTCCCGCTCTAGTAAACAGCGGACTCCCAAACGACAAATTCGTTTTTGAAGGTTTCCTGCCTGACAAAAAAGGACGTCAGACTCGTTTTTTGGCTTTAGCCGAAGAAACCAGAACGATGATTTTATACGTTTCTCCGCATAAACTCGTTAAAACTTTGAGTGAATTCATTCAGTATTTTGGAGAAGAAAGACAAGTTTGCGTTTCGCGCGAATTATCAAAACTACACGAAGAAAATGTTCGTGGAACTGCCAAAGAAGTTTTAGCGCATTTCGAAAAAACAGCTCCAAGAGGAGAAATCGTCGTAGTTGTTGCAGGGAAAACAATAGAAAAAGAAGCCAAAAAGAGTAAATATTCAAAAGACGAAGAAGAATAAATAATTATTTCAGCCACGAATTAAAAATCATGCAGATTTAAAAAATAAACCACAAATTTCACAAATTTTCACAAATTGAATTAGCGGAAATTTGTGAAATTCGTGGCAAAAAAAACAAACCCACAATATGAGCATTCAAGCCTTTTTAGAAAAAGTAAAACAAACTCCAACACAAATCACATTTCCAGAAACTATTGCAGTAATTGAAGAAAACTACAACTTTACTCCAACTGCTTTTCAAAACGGAACTCAACATAACGCAGCGGGCGAAAATTCAGGTTCTTGCAAATTATTTTCTTTCGCAAAACTGCAAAACTTAAGCAAAGAAGAAACATTAGCTTGTTTTGGCGCTTTTTACTTTGAAGAAGTTTTAGGCGATCCAAATGGAACAAACCACCAAAACATTAGAAACTTTATCAACTTAGGTTGGGATGGGATTCAGTTTGAAGGAAATGCTTTAGAAGCGAAATAATTTTAGATTTCAGATTGTAGATTTTAAATTCTACATCTTGAACTCAGCAAACTTTGTCAAAGTTTTAAACTTTGACAAAGTTGAAACCAGATATTCGTCCACAAATTAAAAAATCCTTTCGAATCCTTTTAATCTGTGGCAAAACAAAAAAATTACCAGTTTAGATTAAACGATTTCCAAAATCTGAAATCTAACATCTAAAATCTACAATTAAAAATGCGCTGGACTTTAAAACCAAAACCTTCTGAAGAAAAAGTCAAACATTTGGCACAAGCTCTAAATGTAGAAGATTTTGTAGCAACGCTTTTAATTCAGCGAGGAATTGAAACTTTTGATGAAGCGAAAACTTTCTTTCGTCCGTCATTAGAACATCTGCACGATCCGTATTTAATGAAAGATATGGACAAAGCCGTTGCCCGAATCGAGCAAGCCATCGAAAATCAAGAAAATATTCTCGTTTTTGGCGATTACGACGTCGACGGAACAACAGCCGTTTCTTTGGTTTCTTCGTATTTAAAATCACATTATCCTCACGTTGCCACTTACATTCCCGATCGTTACGACGAAGGTTATGGCGTTTCATATAAAGGAATTGATTATGCAGACGACAACGGAATTTCTTTAATCATCGCTCTTGACTGCGGAATCAAATCCATTGATCATATCGCTTACGCGAAAGCAAAAAATATCGACTTTATAGTTTGCGATCACCACCGCCCAGGAGATATTCTTCCTGATGCTGTTGCGGTTTTAGACCCGAAAAGAGAAGACTGCTCCTACCCTTACGATGAATTGTGCGGTTGCGGAGTTGGCTTTAAACTGATTCAGGCTTTAGGCCAAAATCGAAATGAAACGGTAGAAGATTTAGTTCCATATCTGGATTTGGTCGCTACAGCAATTGCAGCCGATATTGTCCCGATTACGGGAGAAAATCGTGTTTTAGCGCATTTCGGATTGAAAGTAATCAACAGCGATCCAAGACCTGGAATTAAAGCTTTGACTCATCAGGTTAAAAAGAAAGTGCTTGATATTACGGATGTCGTTTTTATTATTTCGCCAAGAATAAACGCTGCCGGAAGAATCAAACATGGAAATCATGCCGTTGAATTATTAACGGAATTCAACTTTGAACAAGCACAGCAATTTGCTTCAGAAATTGAACAATACAATGCCGACCGAAAAGATTTAGATAAAAAAATCACCAAAGAAGCTTTTCAGCAGATTATAGAAAATAAAGAAGAAGAACGTTTTTCGACGGTTGTTTTTCAAGAAGATTGGCACAAAGGCGTAATTGGAATTGTAGCTTCACGATTAATTGAAACCTATTATCGTCCGACTTTGGTTTTTACCAAAAGTGGCGACAAATATGCCGCCTCTGCCCGATCTGTAAAAGGCTTTGATGTTTATAATGCCTTAGACGCCTGTGCCGAACATTTGGAACAATTTGGAGGCCACATGTACGCTGCAGGAATGACTTTAAAAGCCGAAAATTATCAAAACTTTAAAGATGCTTTCGAGAAACAAGTTTCAGAAACCATCTTGCCAGAAATGCTTACTCCTGAAATTGAGATCGATGCCGAAATCAATTTCTCTGATATAACGCCTAAATTAATTCGGATTTTAAAACAATTCGAACCTTTTGGTCCTCAGAATATGACGCCTGTTTTTATGACTTCTAATGCAATAGATACAGGTTACGCCAAAACCTTAGGCGCAGAAGAAGAACATCTAAGGCTTTTTGCCAAACAAAACAACTCAGACGGAATCGCAGCAATTGGTTTCGGATTAGGAAAAAAATTAAATATTGTAAAAAATCAAAACCCGTTTCAGCTGGCATATTGCATTGCTGAAAACGAATGGAACGGAACTGTTTCAACACAGCTTATGCTGAAAGATATTAGAACAAATGGAAGAAATTAAATCAAATAAGCCCGATCCGTATCAGGCACTTCGCTATAGAGAATTCAACATCTTTTTATTATTGCGTTTTGCAATGGTCTTTGCTTGGTCAATGCAGTTTATTGTAATCGAGTGGGAAGTTTACAGTTTAACCAAAAACCCACTTTCTTTAGGAATTATTGGTTTAATGGAAATTATTCCTGCGGTTTCAATGTCTTTGTTTGCAGGACATATTGTAGACCAAAGAGAAAAGAAAAGCTTATTGGTAAAATGTATTTTAGGATTCTCAGTAATTAGTTTTGGGCTTTTCTTATTGACTTGGCCGAAAGTAGTTGGAGACTGGTCTACGCATCTTATTTTGTATTCCATTTATGCTTTAGTTTTCTTTGGCGGAATCGTACGTTCTTTCATGGGACCAACGATCTTCTCTCTTTTATCCTTAATTATTCCAAAAAAAGTATATCCAAATGCTGCAACTTGGAGCAGTTCGGTTTGGCAAATCGGAGCAGTTATGGGCCCAGCTTTGGCCGGATTTTCTATCAACTGGATTGGTGTTCATTGGTCGATGTGTTTGGTTTTTGGATTTTCAATTCTTTCGTTAATTGCCTTATCACAAATCAGTCAAAAACCAATTATAAATCCGAAAATGGGAGAATCTATAAAAGATAGTCTTATGGAAGGTTTGACATTTGTATTCAAAAACAAAATTGTTTTGGGTGCATTATCACTAGATATGATTGCGGTACTTTTTGGAGGTGCCGTTGCATTATTGCCCGTTTTTGCACAAGACATCTTGAAAGTGGGTTCTGAAGGTTTCGGAATTTTAAGAGCCGCTCCTGCTGTAGGTGCTTTTATTACGATGTTAATTTCGGCCTATGTGCCTTTGTATGAAAATGCTGGAAAGAAACTTTTAATTGCCATTTTTGTTTTTGGTTTATCAATCATCTTATTTGGATTATCGACTTATTTCTGGCTTTCTGTTTTCGCCTTATTTTTAAGCGGATTGGCTGATGGAATTTCTGTCGTTATCCGTCAGACTATTTTACAGCTTAAAACTCCAGATCATATGCGCGGACGCGTTGGTGCCGTAAACTCCATTTTTGTTGGATCTTCAAACGAATTAGGTGCTTTTGAAAGTGGTGCAACTGCCAAATTAATGGGCGCTGTAACATCAGTTGTTTTTGGAGGAAGTATTACGCTTTTAACAGTAATTGTTACTGCCTTAAAATCGCCAACTTTTAGAAATTTAGATTTAAAAAGAGATATGGATGAACACCATAAATTGGAGTAATTAATTTTATTAAACCATATCCGTTAGGTGAAATGGAACAAAATTTTAATTTAAACACATAGAAACATAGATTTTTTATTGCTTCTGATTAAAATTATAGAAAAAGCAAGCTTTAACACATAGCGCTATGTGTAATATTCTAAGTGAAATGCCTTTACTGATCCCCTAAAAGCTATGTTTCTATGTGTTAAAAAATTTCACCCAACGAGTTAACTCAAATAAATTTATCAAAGAATTTCAGTCTATATAAATGAAACTATTAGCAACCGTTTTATTTCTTACTATTTCGCTTTTCGCAAAGGCGCAAAACCTTTACATCAAAACTTACGGAAACGAAAAGAATAAAGCTATAATTTTCATTCATGGCGGACCAAGCGGCAATGCTACTTTGTTTGAAGGAACCACAGCTCAAAAACTAGCCGATTTAGGTTTTTATGTAATTGCTTACGATAGAAGAGGCGAAGGAAGATCTACAGATCCAGATGCGAAATTTACTTTCGAAGAAGCTTTTCAGGATTTAAATTCGATTTATGCAACATATCATTTAAAGAAAGCAATTATATTGGGTCATAGTTTTGGCGGTTTGGTTGCGACACTTTATACGCACAAATATCCGCAAAATGTGAGCGCTTTGGTTTTGGCTGGCGCTTTGTTTTCGCAACAAGAAACTTACGATCATATTTTAAATACATTGAAGAAAAAATATAATACTGATTCTGAACAATTAAAGAAAATCAGTATTGTAGAGAATCTAAATAAAAATTCTGCCGAATATAGAAAAGGATGTTACGAACTTGCAGGAGAAAATGGCTTTTTTAAAATGCCAAATCCAACTGTAGCATCTAAAAAACTATATGCAGATTACGAAGCTGGAGAATTTTACAAAACCAATATTCGAAATAAAAACGCGCCGTTAGTTTTTTATCAAAACGAAAAGCAAAACAATATCGACAGCAGACCTTTTTTAAAGAAAATCAAATCTGCTGGCGTTCCTATTTATGGAATTTACGGAAAGGATGATGGCATTTTTTCATTGGCACAAATTAATTCTATGAAAGCAATAACAGGCGAAAAACACTTTGCTTTCCTTGATAATTGCTCCCATTATTTATTTGTTGACCAACAGACAGCGTTTCTTTCCAACCTAAAAAATTGGCTGAAATAATCTTTTTTTAAACCATATAAGAAATATAAGTTCATTTAACAAAGTGAGCTTTCAAGATATTTTCTAATCCACTAGAAACCAATTACTAATGACATTTTTTAGCTTTTTTTTATGCTTTTATTAATCAAGTATTAATACAAACAGGCTGTACCTTTGTAGCCTAAAAAAAATGCCATGAAGGATATTGAACAGATATACCGAAACGATTTTGGAATTTCATTTTACTGGAAAGAAGGCAACGAAATTATATCAGATAAAATTCAGTTGCTTTTTAAACAAATGGGATTTTATTTTTCAGTTCAAGAATTAAACGAATTTCACGATTTAATCGAAGACTGCGTAACAGACCACAATGATTACGATACAAGTGGTGTAAAACGTGCATTCGATAAATTTTTATTGAAGACACCCTATGTTGCTATAGATTTAGAAATATCACCGAATGAGTTAAACTCTATAAGAGATTTGGTTGATGGTTCTTTATTTCGACTTCATCTCAACGAATATATTTTCGGCTCTGGAATGAACTAAATCATTTCTACCTCATCTTACACAACAAATCCAAACTTTTTTACCCCTCACAATGTGGTCGGCGAATGAAAAGTTTTTTCAAACTTTTATGATTTTTTTATTTAGAATTAATATAAATAATATTTATATTTGTTGAAATTAAAGGATTTACGATGAGAGAAATTGAGCAAATATATCATAATAACTTTGGAATAGCTTTTTACTGGAAAGATCACAACACTACCATTTCAGACAAAGTGCAGTTGGTTTTTAAAGAAACCGGTTTTTACTTCACCGTTCAAGAATTGAATCATTTTTGCGATTTGATTGAAGATAGTATGATTGAAAATTCTTGTTGCGAAGCTTGCGAAATGAAATATTCTTGCCATAAATTTTTATTGAAAACGCCGTGCAATTCGATAGATTTGGCTGTAAATATGACCGAATTAAAATCGATTAAAGATTTGGTTGAAGGTTCTTTATTCAAAATCGAGCTAGATGAATATGTTTACGGAGTTGGCATGAACTAAGAAGCATTCTAAATATTTTAACAGCATTTTTTTCATTATTGAAATATATTTTGATTCCATTCAAAAAAAAGTATATTTACAGCAATGAAAAAAGCTGTATTTCTACTAACCTTAGCACTTCTGGCAATTCTCGTTGTCAGCTGCAATAACAAATCTGAAGAATACATTGATCCGCGTGGAACCGATTATGCAGGATCTGAAAGCTGTATTCAATGCCATAAAGTGCAATCTGAAATGGCTTTCAAAAGTTCGCATTTTAAAGCGACGGCACCAGCTATTTTAGGAAATGTTTCTGGCGATTTCGATTCGAAAAATCATACTTTCATTTACGATAAAGGCACCAAACTAGTCATGGAAAAAGATGGTGACAGTTTGTATCAGGTTTTATACAAAAACGGAAAAGAAACAGCGAGATATAAATTTGAAATCGTTTTTGGAACCAAACACGCGCAAACTTCTGTTTACTGGAAAAACAACAATACCTACGAACTTCCGATATCTTTTTATCATTCTATAAACAATTGGGCTACAAGTCCAGGTTTTCCTGCCGACAAACCTTATTTTGACCGTATGGTGGTAAAAGATTGTTATTCATGCCATAGCTCCAATATTAGTTCGCGAACTGTTGACCAGAGTTCTGCAGATAGAAATTTTATGTCTATGGATGTTGAAGACATAATCAACAAAAAGACTATTGTTTACGGAATTGACTGTGAACGCTGTCATGGGCCAGCCAAAAAACATGTTGAATTTCATTTAAAAAATCCAAACGTAAAAGTTGCCAATAGCATTACCAGTTTCAAAACATTAAGCAGACAACAAAGGTTGGATGCCTGCGCGTTATGCCATGCGGGGAACGATGGTATGAAATTAAAATCTCGATTTGAATTTAAACCTGGGGATAATCTATCGGAGTTTTTTCGTGAAACTAAAAGCATTACCGATACGGCAAAATTTGATGTTCACGGCAATCAATATCGATTGATGGCACAAAGCAAATGTTTCAATAGCCAAAAAATGGATTGCATTACGTGCCATAATCCGCATGAAAATGCATCTAAAAACATGGCTTCGTATTCAAAAATCTGTATGAGCTGCCACCAAGGATTAAAACACAATGAAACTACGCTTAAAATAATGCCTGAGAAATTATTGGCTAGCAATTGTGTAGAATGCCATATGCCAAAACAAGCATCTGGAGCCATTAAATTTCAGCTTTCAAACAGCAAACAGCTTTCAGAATATATTCTGCGAACGCATAAAATCGGAATCTATCCAACAAATAAAAAATAAGATATTGCTAGCTTTTGGTTTTAGACATTAACCTCAACTCTTGACTTTTGACTTTAAACTTCTTTACTATTTTTCGAATTTCTTTAGCTCAAATTTTTCACCATCAAAAACGCCATAAGTAAAATAGCCAATCCAATCGCCTAGGTTTACATATTCAGAATTTTCGCCAATAGGAATAATCATTGGCAAATGACGGTGTCCGAAGATGAAATAATTGTAATGTTTGGTTTCAAGTTTTCGTTTGGCATATAAAACCAGCCATTCGTTTTCTTCTCCCAAAAACTTCACATCTTCAGCACCTGAAATCAATTTGTTTTTAACGGATAAATATTGTGCTAGGCTAACACCAACATCGGGATGCAGCCAACGGAAAAGCCATTTTGAAAACGGATTTGTAAATACCTTTTTCATTCTTTTATACCCTTTATCGCCAGGACCCTTTCCGTCTCCGTGGCCGATTAAAAAGGTTTTTCCGTTAAAAGTAAATTCTTTATTATCGTGATAAACCGGAATATTCAATTCGGTTTCAAAATAATCATTCATCCAAAGATCATGATTTCCAACAAAGAAATAAATCGGAATTCCGCTGTCACGAATTTCAGCCAGTTTGCCTAAAATACGGACAAAGCCTTTTGGAACAACGGTTTTATATTCGAACCAGAAATCAAATAAATCTCCAAGCAAAAAAATCGCTTCAGCATCTTCTTTAACCTCATCTAACCAAGCCACAAATTTCTTTTCGCGCGGAAAACTCAATTCTGGACTAGGCGCACCAAAATGCTGATCTGAAGCAAAATATATTTTTTTCATTATTGTGAGATGTGAATTGTGAGATGTAAGATGTGAGTTGTGAAATGAAAAAGCACTTTACATTTAACTTTTCACATTTAACTTATTTACAGATTATCAGAAGCATACCATTCTGCAAAAGAAGATTCTGTTTCCTGAAGTTTTAATGAGAAAAGAGAAATTCCTTCTGGAAGTCTTGCCACAATTCTTTCAGCAAAATCTACCACCATGTTTTCGCTTGTGGGCTGATAATCTACCAAAATAACGTGATGCCCGCGGTTTTTCAATTCATTTGCCAATTCAACATGCGGCGTTGTCTGATTGAAAACAGTGGCATGGTCAAACTGATCGACGATTTCTTCTTTTACAATTTTCTTTAGATCAGAAAAGTCAATCACCATTCCGAACTTTACATTCGATCGGTCTGTAATTGGCGAACCAATAACCGTTACCGATAATTTATAACTGTGTCCGTGAACGTTCTTGCATTTTCCATCGTAACCGTACAAAGCGTGGCCAGTTTCGAAGCTAAATTGTTTTGTAATTCTGATATTACTCATCGACTTTTAATTTTAAGCTTGCAAATTTACAAATTAATAACCGTTTTTGTCTCTTTTTTTAGCACGGTTATACATCCACAAAGCAATTCCGCCTAAAACCAGAAACGGAATAAAAGATCCGATCACCACACCAATTTGATAAGCACTGTCTGGAGCGTCCTTCATTTTTTCGGCAACATCTACTTTTTGGAATAAGGAAATCAATTTCATTTTAAAATTGGTTTTAATCCTGCAAGGTTTTCAAAACCTTGTAGGTATTGTAAAATATTCTATTTTCTACTCTTAATGATTAAACCTACAAGGTTTCGAAAACCTTGCAAGTATCTTTATCATTTCAACTTTGTCAAAGTTATTCATGTCATATAATTTATTTTTTAAACTGTAATAATGCCGATTTTGTAAAATCAGACAAAACCAATTTTCCTGTAATTGCGGCACGTTCAAACAAAAGCGATTCCCAAGTTTCTGTTCCTTCCCAGATAATCTTTTTCATTTCTTGTAAAGCTTCTGGATTGTATGAACTTAATTTTGAAGCAAAATTTTCGACCTCAGCATCAAGATTTTCAGTTTCGCATAAAACGGAGAAAAGTCCTTTTTGAAAAGCCCAATCTGCCGATTTCCATTCGTGCGCCGCCAAAGTCATTTCAGTCATTGCCGTTTTTCCAATTTTTCTAGAAACAGATGGTTCAATTACAAATGGTCCAATTCCGATTGCTAATTCTGATAATTTAATGTCGCTTTTTGACGTTGCAAAAACATAATCGCAAGCCGAAATTATTCCGACACCGCCTCCAACAGCTTTTCCTTGTACGCGTCCAATTATGATTTTGCTGCAATTTCGCATGGCATTCAACAAATGAGCAAAACCCGAGAAGAATTCAACTCCCTGTTCTTCATTCTCCACTTTCAAAAGTTCATCAAAAGAAGCTCCTGAACAAAATGTTTTGGCACCTTCGCTTTTCAAAATAATAACCGAAACATTTTCATTTCGGCTTAAAGAATTAATTTCAGCTGTTAGCCGATTTAACAATTCGCGTGGAAAAGAATTGCTAGCAGGATGCCCAAATTGTACTGTTGCAACTGTATTTTGAAGGGAAGTTTCTAAGCTTCCGTTTGCATTTTCTAAACACATAAAAATTAGATTTAAGGTAAAGTTACGCTTTTGAAAAATAATTCATTCGAAACTTCTGGAAATTTGTTTTTTGCGAATTAATTGACTTTATTTGTTAACGCTTTGGGGGATTAGCTCATTTGGCTAGAGCGCTACGCTGGCAGCGTAGAGGCGACCGGTTCGAATCCGGTATTCTCCACAAATAATTCAAAAATACCCAAACAGATTGATTCTGCTTGGGTATTTTTTTTAATACACATTTTATGTTTTATATATACGTCGGGAAGGCGACCGGTTCGGATCCGATATTCTCTACTAAAAATTAAACCCGACAGGTTTTTAAAACCTGTCGGGTTTATTATAAATTATCACGTTTTACTTCTCATTTGCCGCATCATCAGCATCAACATCGTCTTTCTGCGCTTTTTTAAAGTCGTTGTTCAGCAAGTTTTCCAATTTCTTTTTTTCACGCAGATTTTTTCTAATGGTTAGCACAACCAAAATAAGAACCAAAATTGCAACAACAGCTATAACATTCCAATTAACATCCATAGTTTTAATTTTTAATTAAAAATAAATTTTTTAAATATTTATCACATTATCAAAAGGTTAAGAATTTTAATTATCAAAAAAACAATCAATTTACGGAGATATCCTTTGAAAGTTATTATTTACAAAACTTTTATATTTTTGTAATTCTCAAATGCCTTTCAAAAGAAAAATGAATGGCATAAATAATTATACGCCTTAAGATGAATCCAATTTTAAAAACTAATCTTTCCCAACTCTTAAAAAAACTTATCACATTTTCTATACTCATTTTCGTATCGACTTTTATAGAAATCTATTGGTCAATGGGAAGTTTTTCAGAAAAACTATCTAGCGGAAATCCTGATAGTCATTTTTTTGATGATGCTTATTTACTATCTGTTCTCACAACCATTTTATTAACGATTGCATTTTTGCTGTTTACTTTAATAAAAAGCAGATATCTTAAAACGGCATTAGAATTAATCAGCTTAATTGTATTTTGGTTTTTCTGGAATTACAGCATTTTTGTAGATCGCGAATCGGCGTGGAGCACTTATCTTTTTAGAGAAGAAATATTGTATACACTCACCTTATCTTTCTTTCCAATTCTAATTTTATCCATCGCAACTGTATTTGGTTTAAATTACATATTAAAGAAAATATGATTTTAAATAAAAAAACAATGCTGAGATTTTATCTAATTATCTGTTTGTTATTTGCATTAGATTGCCTTCTCTATTTTTTTAAAGAAATTAGTTTTCGTGGCTATTATAGTGATGTTGTTGTGTTTTGGCTTTGGCTTATCCTGTCTTTTGTGGTAATTATTATTTTTTGGAAGAAACTTTTAGCCAAATTACTATTAGCATCAATAGTTGTTACATTAGTTTTAAGCATTGTAGCTATGATGATTCCTTTTTTTGCAATAGTGCTTTCTACTACATCTTTGGGTTTGTACAAAAACAAAGATTTAAATGAAAAATATCGGGCTCAGATTGTAGGATACAGTGCTATGACTCCGCCTTGGTTTGAAGTAATTGAAAAAAAAGGCTTGATAGAAAAAAGAATCTTTCATTGCACCGATTATCAAATTATGAATAACAATCTTGATATGAAAATCAGAACGGCAAAAGACATCATTTTTAAGAATGAAACCGACAGCACACTTACGCTTACACTTTTCTACGGAGGGCCAAATAAAACTTTAACTTTCAATAAAGACACTGGAAACATACTGCAAATAAAAAACAACTAATTTTAGTACTTAAAAAACTATCTATATGCGTTACTTAAAATTTCTCTTTCTTGCATTTTTACTAATGCTTTCTTTTAAAGGTATCTGTCAAGATAAAATTTCACAGCAAGTGCTGGATCGTTTAAAAGCCCAGCAAACCTGCTGGAATAATGGTGATCTTGAAGGTTACCTCAATTTTTATGCTCCTGTAGATTCTGTACGCATGATTTACAGTGGCGGTGTTGTATATGGAAAAAACAATATCGCTGATTTCTTCAAAAAATACTGGCCAAAAGAAAGAATGGGAAAATTGACTATGACTGATTTTGTTGTTGAACCACTTTCAAAAAAAGATGCATTTGTAAGTGCAAAATTTAGTGTCGAGGCTCCAAATGGCAAAAACAGTTCCGGCCACTTTTCAGGAATAATGCGAAAAATAAATGGTGTTTGGTATTTGTATGTTGATCATTCTGGGTAATTAAATTGGAAGAGACAAAACTTAGTTAAAACATAAAATTTATCAATCTGTAAAATATGGAAAATATAAAAACACTCATCGCAGCATGTGAACTTGAATATGATGAAATTCAGGAATCAATTCCGGCAGAAGATGAAACGATAAAATTATTAGCAACTTATTTTTCACAGCCACTTCCAGAAGAATTAATCACCTTTTACAAAACCGTTGGAGGAATAGTATCAGATGAAATCTTCCGTATTTTTTCGCCTGAAAATTTTCTTAATCAAATTCAAGAACGAGAAGAATTAGAACATAATTCAACTGGAATTATCGATATGATTATTGCCTTTTGGGGAAATGATAGACCCGAATTTCAGGAATATAAACTGTTTACTAAAGAGGAAACTGAAAAAATAAACAAGGCTTTCTCCTGTATTGGCTGGATTGTGGCTGAAGAAGATAATTATGAAAGCGGCGAATATGTAATTTTCGACCAAAACGGAAATTTCATGAATTTGTATAGCCATCAGGATAATCTTGTAAAGACTAAAAATCAATTACTTAAGCTTTTAGAAACTGGTATTCCTGAAAGATCTTTAGAAAATGTCTTGGAAGAACTTTTTGAAAGAGCTGAAGGAAATTTAAGCCGATGGGAGTAAAATGATATAAAAAAACATTTAACAAAAACCATTTGTACTAAAAACAACTTTTAACAAAATCCAAAATTCATGTCTGAATTAAGCTCATTATACTGCAAAATCAAGATTACAAAACCGCAGCTCGAAAAATTTCTAAACAGCCCGGTCGAAGAACCAAAGCTCAATGAAAATTGGTTGAATTTTTGGGAAAGCCGAAAGATGTATTCAAAATCTGTTTTAACTCAAGAAAATCTTTATACTTATAAAGACCATAACAATCAAGGAGTAATTGATGGATGGATCGAATACCCTCAAGCAATGGCTTTTTCCGATTATGATGAAACCGCAGAAGAGTGGCATTGGGGAATGATGTTTTTTAGTGAAAATTATGTAGAGATGATTCCGATGTTTGCTTTTATCATTAGTTTAGAAAAATATGTGAGCGAAAGTGCAGAAAACAAAGCAATTGTTTTCCCTTTCTTTTGGGGAGATGATGATGTAAATGCTTACGTATATTTTGAAAATGGCAAAGCAGTCTTAAGTCCGAAAGTGCAGACTTTAAAAGATGTCGATTCGAATTTTGTTGAACAAACCAAAGCATTTTTAAACAAAAAATGGAATGAAATGGCCAAAGACATGGAAATGGATTAATCTTTCGTAAATTAAAACAGTAATTTACTCCAAAAAACCTGTTTTTTACGAGAAGTTATTTTGTAACCAAATTTTAAATACCTTTGAATTATGAGCACAGTAACAAGACCAAACCATATAGGGCGAAAAATAAGCCGTATCCGTGAACTTCGCGATATGAAGCAAGAAGCTTTGGCGCAAGCTTTGGGGACAAGTCAGCAAACTATATCAACTATAGAAAATAGCGAAAGTATAGATGATGATAGACTTGCAGAAATAGCAAAAGCTCTTGGCGTAACCGCAGAAGCAATAAAAAGTTTTTCTGAAGAAAACATGATTACATATTTCAACACTTTTAATGACAGTCCTGGAAATTTTGGAAGTTTTGCAAATGGAGCAACTTGTAATTTCAACCCACTTGATAAAGTAGTAGAACTTTACGAACGTTTGGTTCAAGCGGAAAAAGATAAAGTGGAGTATTTAGAAAAATTATTAAAGGAGAAATAGATCTTTCGATTTAATTATAATATAAAAAGCCATTCCTGAAATTTTTAGGAACGGCTTTTTTGTTTCAAAACTACTTCACAACCTTTGTCAAAGTTTAAAACTTTGACAAAGGTGTTTTTTTTTAAGAAATGATTTGCCTCCAGCTTTAGCTGGAGGTAAAAATATTGCCATCACACAGGCTTTAGCCAAAATATCCTTATTTGGCTAAAGCCTATTTGCTGTAAACAAAAAACCTCCAGCTAAAGCTGGAGGCAATTGAAAAAATATCTTAATCTGAGTAATCCAGAATGTGTTCTTTTTTTTAATCCTTAGCATTTCGGTGGCTAATAACTTTACTTCAACAAAAACCCCATCCTTATCGATCCATAAAAATATCCCGAATTGGTATCAATTCCTGGATCTTTGAGTTCTCTTCCGCGATAAAGGAAAGAATAAGAAATATTGAAGTTATTGTGTCGGTATTTTAACCCTGCTTCACCATTGAAGCGAAGCGGCTCCAAATCAAAAGTAACAGGACTTGTATCGTTAAACATGCTTCCTTCTATAGTGGCGTCATAAAACTGATAATTGACACTTGGAGCGATATAGAAATAAAACTCTCTAATTTCTGGTTGCGCTTGTGCACTTATCGAAGCATCGTGCATATTGGAATCGTAAATCGGAAGCAGTTTTTTAAATCCAAATCGAGCCATAAATCCTGTTGAAACTCCCGTAAAAATCGTTCCCAAATTGCCTTCTGACTGCCAATGTAGATCTACAAAATCATTATGTTTTGAAGGAAATAGTTTTTTAGAATAAATAGCATGAGCCTGAATTCCTAAAGCGTTATGGATCTGATTTTCCCAGCCATACACTTTTTTGTACCCAATCATGTTATGAAAACCTTTCTGGAGCTCTTCACCCAATGCATTTGGACCAAGAAAGCCAATTTGAAAATCGGTTTTTAAAACCGATTCACTTTGGTAAAAGAAGTTCTTCCCTACTTCTGCAAAAAGATAACCCGCAAAAGGGCGATCGTTTATGGTTACCGCTTCTTTGTTTAAAAATCGCGGATTATAAAGGTATTGTCCAATTCTAAATTCGGTAATTTCTTTATTGATCTTCGGATTGTCGTTTTTAGATAAATACCGAAAAAAAAATTCTAGACCATTGGTATAATACATATCGTATTTAGACGATGTGTATAAATCGTTATCTGATATAAAACCGATTTCTTTAGTTCTTCCTTGTCCAAAAGTGAGCGTTGCAGTCAAAATCAGAAAAGCAAGAAGTATTTTTTTACTTCTTTTCTTCTTTTCCATTGTAATTGATTTTTCCAACATAACGCATTTCGCGCACAATTCGTTCTTTTCTTCTATTGATATAACTTGAAGATCCTGTAGCTTTAAATTTTCTCGGGTTCGGAAGAATTGCCGCAATTCCTGCCGCCTGCATTGGCGTTAAACTCGAAGCATCTCTTCTATACCAATGTTCTGTTGCAGCATAAGCACCATAAACTCCGTCTCCCATTTCAATGCTGTTCAAATAAACTTCCATGATACGTTCTTTGCCCCAGATAATTTCTATCAGAATAGTAAAATACGCTTCTAGACCTTTACGCAAATAACTTTTGCCTTGCCATAAAAATACGTTTTTGGCCGTCTGCTGTGAGATGGTACTTCCGCCTCGAATTCGGCGTCCGCGTTCGTTGCTTTTATAGGCTTTTTGCAGGGCTTTAAAATCGAAACCGTTGTGCGTTAAAAAAGTTCCGTCTTCACTGGCAATAACCGCTTTTTGCAAATTCATTGAGATTTTATCTAGCGGTTCCCAATCGTGATCAAAATAAACTTCCTTGCCAGCCATTTTATTTTCGATGGCACGAATGAGCATTAATGGTGTAAAAGGCACAGGTATATATTTAAAAAATACAACCGAACCAATTGAAAGTCCAAAAAACCATAAAGCAGCTTTGATAAAAAACCATTTTACTTTTTCTCCAAAAGAACGATTTGATTTTTTTGAAGATGAAGTTTTAGGTTTTGGTTTGTTTGTCGTAGTTTTTGGTGCTGGTTTTTTGGTTGCTGCCATTATATTAAATCTGCTAATTCTGTTCCTATTAAACTTCCTATCGCCACTCCCATTCCGCCTAAACGCACTCCGCAGAACACGTTTTCAGAAAGTTGGGTTACGACAGGATTCTTACTATTTCCGATTCCCATGATACCGCTCCATCGGTGCGCAATCTGAAAATCCTGATTTGGTAAAATTACATTTTTCAGTAAATCTTCCAATTTATTTTGAATAATTTTCGTCTGTCCAAATTCGGTTGTGGTTTCGCCTTCAAAATCAAGGTTTCGGCCTCCGCCTAACAAAATGCGATCGTTGATATTTCTGAAATAATAATAACCGCGATCTAAATGAAACGTTCCTTTAATATCTAAATTGTGAATTGGCTCTGTAATAAGAACTTGCGCCCTTGCGGGTTTTACAGCTCCTTTTGTTAATTCGCCTGCAAAACCATTGGTTGCAAAAAGCAGTTTTTGTGTTTTAAAGCTAAAATCGTTCACTGCAACTTCTACATGATTTCCTGCATCGGCATACGATTTTACCGTTTGTTGGTTTAAGATTAAAATATCTGCCGAAACTGCTTGCTTTAATAATTCCTGCATCATGTTTCCAGTATCAATTTGTCCTTCAAACGGATTAAAAATTAAATACTCGTTGATATTTTCAAATCCAAATCGATCTACTTTTTTGGAAAAAACATCAGCTTTAAAAAGCGGTTTTAAAATATCATTGATAAACGGAATTTTAGAAATGCATTCGTTAAACCCAAATTCATCTTCTTTCAAAAATAATTCATATCCGCCGTGAGGTTTAAAATCTATTGCCTGATCTCCTAACCTCCTTCGAAGCAGTTGAAGTCCTTTCCAACGTTTTTCAATCAATGCCACAACATCATCTTCTGAATGTGTTTTGAGATCATCCATAATTTCAGACAAACTTCCGAAACAGGCAAAACCAGCATTTTTTGTACTTGCGCCTTGTGGCAACATTCCGCGTTCTAAAACCAGAATTTTAGCAGCAGGAAATCTTTCGCGCAAGCGTAATGCAGAATGCAAACCTACAATTCCGCTTCCTACAATAGTATAATCGATATTTGCGAACCAGTTTTTTAGTTCCCAGTAGCTTAGTTCCATCATTTTGATAAATTCCAATATTTAAAATTCCAAATCCCAATCTTGGGTTAAATTACTAAATAAAATTCCAAATTTGAAAATTCCAAATTCCAAGCTTTAACTTCAAAATTTTGATAGCCACGACTCGAGCGATAGCGAACAGGCGAAAAAAATTGTCAAAAAAATAATTCGTGAATTCGTGGCGGAAAAACTTACCTGAATTTTAACAATTTTGGAATTTGGAATTTAACAATTTGGGATTTAAAAGTTGTATTTTTAGCGCACAAAAAAAGAATAAATTAGATTATGAAAAAAGTAGTAGTAGCAACCTTAATAATGATGAGTTTAAATGCTATCGGACAAAATGTAATGTCTCCAGAATTGTTATGGAAATTAGGACGAGTAACTGCACTCGGACTTTCGAAAGATGAAAAAAATATTGTTTACAAGGTTTCAACGCCTTCTGTAGCCGATAACAAATCGACTTCTAAACTTTATACGATTCCAGTAAACGGAGGTAATGCCACTGAAATTAAAGACACGAAAGATGTTTTAAAAGACAAAAACATTTCGCCTGACGGAAAATTTGTCGTTTATAATGAAGAAGTAAAACTTGAAAGTGTTTTAGGGAAAGATTTCTACCCAAGTCTTAGCAAATCTGATGCTCAAATTTATAATGGTTTAGATTACCGTCATTGGGATACTTGGAACGAAGGAAAATTTAATCACGTTTTTTATAAAGAAAACAAAGACGGCGCAAAAGGAACTGACATCATGAAAGGTGAAACTTTCGATTCTCCGCAAAAACCTTTTGGTGGTGACGAAGATTATATCTGGTCGCCAGACAGCAAAAGCATTTTTTACGTTTGCAAGAAAAAAGCGGGAACTGCTTATGCTATTTCTACTAACACCGATATTTATGAGTACAATTTAGAAACTCAAAAAACAACTAATAAAACGGACGGTAATCTAGGTTACGATACAGCTCCGCAATTTTCTCCAACAGGAAATTTATCTTGGCTGCAAATGAAACGTGACGGTTATGAGTCTGACAAAAACGACATTATTGTTGAGTTTAAAGGAATCAAAACGAACTTAACGGCAAACTGGGACGGAACTGTAGATAATTTTATCTGGAGCAAAGACGGAAAAACAGTATTTTTTGTGGCACCAATTGACGGAACAAAACAGCTTTTCTCTGTTAATTTTCCAGGTCTAACCAAAATCGCAATCAACGTTCGCCAATTGACAAATGGAGATTTTGACGTAAATGATTTAGTTGGTTTTGCTGGCGATGATATTATTGTTACAAGAACAGACATGAATCATGCTGCTGAGATTTATTCTTTCAACTTGAAGAAAAACACTTGGAAACAAATCTCAAATGTAAATACAGATACATATAAAACTTTAGCGTTAAGCAAAACAGAAAAACATTACGTTACTACAACTGATGGCAAAAAAATGCTGGTTTGGGTAATTCTGCCTCCAAATTTTGATGCTTCAAAAAAATATCCAACTTTGTTATTCTGCCAAGGCGGACCTCAAAGTGCATTGACACAATCGTATTCTTTCCGTTGGAATTTCTCTTTAATGGCGGCTAAAGGTTATGTAGTAGTTGCTCCAAACCGTCGAGGTATGCCAGGACATGGTGTTGAATGGAACGAACAAATCAGTAAAGATTGGGGCGGACAAGTTATGGACGATTACCTTTCTGCTATTGACGATGTGGCAAAAGAAAGCTATGTTGACAAAAGCCGTTTAGGATGTGTTGGCGCTAGTTATGGAGGATATTCGGTATTTTATTTAGCTGGAATCCATAAAAACCGTTTCAAAACTTTTATCGCTCATGATGGTGTTTTCAATACGGTTTCAATGTTAGGAACAACAGAAGAAGTTTTCTTTAATAACTGGGATTTTGGCGGACCATATTGGGAAAAAGATAATGCTGTAGCACAAAAAGCATACACTACTTTTAATCCTGCAACTTTGGTTCAGAACTGGAACAAACCAATTTTAATTTTCCAGGGAGGAAAAGATTTCCGTGTGCCAATCGGACAAGGGCAAGAAGCTTTTCAAGCGGCTCAATTAAGAGGAATCAAAAGTAGATTTGTGTATTTCCCAGACGAAAATCACTGGGTTTTAAAACCACAAAATGCTCAGGTTTGGCAAGGCGAATTCTTCAAATGGTTAGATGAAACTTTATAATTTATAAAAGACCAACTTTTTAGCAGCCGTAGATTTACATAATCTACGGCTGTTTTTATTTAGTGACATTTGAATTATGTAAGACATTGAAGGTTTTGCTATTCCGAAAACAGATTTTTTTAGATAAATTGCAATGTTTTAATCCCGAGGCTTCGGAACCAAATTCCCTCAATCTATTAGCAAAATATGGAGACCAAAAGAAGTTACACCGCAATCAAAGTTTTATTCAGTTACGTTGCATTACTGGCTTTGGTTGTTACAGTTGGATGGTTTCTTTACTCTGAAAATGTAGTTTACAACAAGCTTGAAGACAAAATTGCTTTGGAAAAAACTAAAATAATCAGAGTTAGCAGATTGTATTCTAATGTTTACAAAACCGAAAGTTTAGCAAGACAAACGATTCAGAACAACTCTGAAAAAGATTTTAAAAATTATCTGATCGAAACCGATTCGCTTCGCAAACGTATTGATACTTTAAAGCAGATTGTTACTACCGACTATCAAAAAACACTTTTAGATAGTGTGACTTATTTTTTGTCTGAAAAGACAAAAAACATCAAGCAGTTAAGAGAAATCAAAAATAAAGCAGACGACGAGACTTCTGTAAATAATGCGATTGACGAAATCACGAAAATGGAGTTTAATTTAAGAAAACTCGAGCTTCAGGATTTCACCAAAAATCCAAATCAGTTAGGAAGTTACCAAAGAAGTGTTTTACAGCGATATGTAGATTACCTGAATTCGAATATTCCTGATGACAGCACTAATACTTTGAGCAAAAAAGCTTCAGATTCTATTTTGGCCAATTCTAAAAAACTTTTAAGTTCTGTAAAAATAAAAGCGGAAAAAAAGAAAGAATCTTTGAATTTTGAAGAAAACAAACTGCTTCAAAATGAAATTGCAATTTCAGATCAGCTTAGAAAAATACTTCGAATTATCGAGCGTGAAATCATCATCAATTCGATAAAAAACAATTCATTAAAAGAAAAATCATTAAAAAGAGTCAACGAGATTGTAACCGCTTCTGCGGTGATCGGTTTATTGCTGACAGTTTTTTTCTCTATTCTAATTGTTAGCGATTATTCTAAATCTCAGTTGTATAAAAAACAGTTAGAAATTGCTAATTTCAAAACCAAGAATCTGCTGAAAAGCCGTGAGCAATTAATTTCGACTGTTAGCCATGATTTGAAAACACCTTTGAGTACAATTGTTGGTTATTCTGAACTTTTAGGAAATTCAGATGTCAATACCAAACAGTCGTATTTTATTAAAAATATTAAAAATTCATCTGAATACATTACACAACTCGTTCAGGATTTATTGGATTTTTCGCAAATCGAAGCAGGAAAAATTTCGATAGAAAAAGTTCCGTTTTCATTACCAGAAATTATTGAAGATGTTGCCCGAAACATTCAAACGGTTTACAAGCAGAAAGATATTGATCTAATTATTAATTTCGATGAGCAATTTCAGAAACGTATTGTTGGCGATCCATTTCGTTTAAAACAAATCCTGACTAACATTATCGGTAATGCTTATAAGTTTACCGAAAAAGGACATATTCGAATTGCTGCTTACGCGAATGACGATCAGTCTTTCACGATTTCTATTCAAGATACCGGAATCGGAATTGAAAAAGCGAATCAGAAATTGGTTTTTGAAGAATTTGCGCAGGCCAATGAAAACATCGAAAAGAAATATGGCGGTACAGGTTTGGGCTTGTCTATCTGCCAGAAGATTATTTCTATTTTGGGCGGAAGTTTAAGTTTAGAAAGTATTTTTGGAAAAGGAAGCACATTCACTATTCAATTGCCTTTATTATTTGATAATAGCCAAAATGCTCCTGTTATAGAACTTAAACCAAAAACCGCAAAAAACACCAAAAAACAAACTTTTATTGTGGTGGATGATGACATTAATCTTCTGAATCTTACAAGTGGTGTTTTAAAACAAGAACAACATCAGGTTTTTTCGTTTACTAATCCGGCTAAAGCTTTAGAAACGATTCAGATCACACCTTTTGATTTTGTCATTACTGATATTCAAATGCCAGAAATTGATGGGTTTCTGTTTTTAGAAAAACTTCGCGAGCTTCCAGATCGCGTTTTCAAAAACCAGCCTGTAATTGCTTTAACGGGTCGCACCGATTTAGATCTTTCGGTTTATAAAAATGCTGGTTTTACCACTGTTATCAAGAAACCTTATTCTCCAAAGATTCTTTTAGAAACTATTCAGCATATTTTGGATCATGAAGAAGTTCCTGCAACCGAATCTGTCGAGAATTCAAACAAAAATGATTCTCAAATCTATTCGTTAGAAACCTTGAAAGATTTTCTTGGTCAGGACGAATCGGCTTTGAAAGAAGTTTTGAAGTCTTTTATAGAAACGACAATAGAAAATTTAGGTTTTTTGAAAGTAGCAGTTCAAGAGAAAAATCATGATGAAATAAAATCTATTGCGCATCGTATTGCTCCGATGTTCAAACAAATTCAAGCAAATAAAATCGGAGAACTTTTAAAGGATTTAGAAAAAGAAGACTTAAATACCATAGATATAAAAGCTATTTATGCAGATTTAAACGAAAAAATTCAAGTTCTTTTTGACGAATTGAAACAAGAGATTTAAAGAACACTTTTCATAAACCATTTAAAAACATTACCAATGGTTTTAACCATTGGACGCAATGATCTTCTATACGTTTCCCAAGGTTGAAACCTTGGGTTATGTTTGAAGAAGATTGAACATCTATATTCCTATAAATATTTCATCCGCTGGGACTAATAAAAAAAGCAGCTCTTTTGAGCTGCTTTTTTATTCGATATTATATTGTTTCAATTTATTGTAAAGTGTTTTTCTGGTAATCTTCAGCAATTTTGCGGCTTCAGATTTATTGTTCTGCGTTTTTGATAAGGCACTAATAATAGTTTCTTTTTCATTTTCAGACAATGAGAAAACTTCATTTGCTGTCGTTTGATTTTGAATCTGGAAAAATTCTGCCGGCAAGACTTCACTTTCTATAAAATCACCGCGAGTTAAAAGAGTCGCACGTTTTACACAGTTTTGCAATTCTCTTAAATTTCCTGGCCAATTGTAATTCTGAAAAATAGTAACCACTTCTGGAGAAAATCCTATAACATCTTTATGCAATTGCTGATTGGCTTTTTCTAAGAAATAATCGGCAAAAACCATTAAATCTTCTCCTCGATCTTTTAAAGATGGTGACTGAATCGAAAACTCGTTGATTCTATGGTATAAATCTTCTCTAAAATCGCCGTTTTTTACTGCCTCGCGTAAATCTTCGTTCGTAGCTGTAATAATGCGTATATCGACGTTTATTTCTTTATTGCTTCCTACAGGCTTAATTTTTCTTTCTTGAAGTGCTCTCAGTAACTGAATTTGATTTTCGTATGAAAGATTTCCAATTTCATCCAAAAATAAGGTTCCGCCATTTGCCGCTTCAAAATATCCTTTTTTATCGCTGATTGCTCCAGTAAAAGATCCTTTTAAATGTCCGAAAAATTCACTCGCTGCCAGTTCTTTTGGAATTGCCCCACAATCTACTGCAATAAAATTATTGTCTTTTCTTCTGCTTTGCTGATGAATGCTTTTTGCGATGATTTCTTTTCCTGTTCCACTTTCACCAATAATCAAAACCGACATATCAGTTGGACTTACCAGCTGAATGTGATCTAAAAGTTTTTTGGATGCAACAGAAATTCCTCGAACAAATTCACTTTCTCCTGAAGATATCTGCTTTTTAGCTGTTTTCTTTTCTTTTACAGGAATTTCTTCTTCCTCTTTTGGGGCTTGTAATGCATTAGTAATTACAAGCAGCACTTCGTCAGGATTAAAAGGTTTTGAAATATAATCTGCTGCTCCATTTTTTATGGCTTTAACAGCAGTGTTTACATCAGAATAGCCTGTCATCAAAATAACAGGAATGTGCGGGTGAGAATTTTTAAATTCAGACATTAGTCCAATACCGTCAGAATCAGGCAAACGAAGGTCTGTCAAAATCAAATCAAACGATTCGTTTTTAACTGCTTCGCGCGCTTCTGTCGCAGAAAAAGTAGTTGTTACTTCAAACGCTTTTTTGATTAGAAATTTTTCTAATAATTTACAGAACGCAATATCATCTTCTATCAGTAATATCTTCGGCATTTGCTTTTAGGGACTTTTTTGCTAAAATAATATTATTAAACTTGTTATTTCATAAATTTATGTAAAATATGTAAAAAAAAAGAGATTGCACGACGCAATCTCTTTTTCACCAAAAACATAAATCTAAATTCACCTAATTTATATCTTCAACCAGTTACCATTGACATCTGAATAAACAGTAGCCTTCTGGTCTCCAACTGATATTTCGAGTTTGTACTCTTTTTTATCGTTTACAAATGCTTTTTCCAGTTTTGCTCCTGGATAAGCAGTCTGCAAGGCTGTTTTTACAGCTGCAGGAACAGCATCTGCTGTAACTTCTGTATATTCTGATTGAATAGCTACAGTTGCTTTAGCATTTTGCGAAACAGGCAAAACATTGGCATGCATTGACATGGTTCCGAAAACTACTATTGCTGATAAGATTAGCTTTTTCATGATGCTGATTTTAAATTATTTTTTAATGATGTTTCCAGAAGCATCTGTAAAAATAGTATACTTCTTGTCTCCGCTTGAAATTTCAAGTTTGTACTCATTTTTCTCGTTTTTATAAGCTTTCTCAAGCTTAGTGTTCGGGAAAGATTTTTCAATTGTAGACTTTACAGCTGCCGGAACGGCGTCTGCAGATACTTCAGTAAATTCACTTTGAACAAGTACTGATTGAGAAATCGAAACTGCTGGAAGAACTGCAGCATTTACTGAAAGACTTCCTAAAACAATTGCTGCTGATAAGATTAATTTTTTCATAATATTTAGTGGTTTAAATTATTTTTTAAGAATGTTACCAGAAGCATCTGTATAAACGATCGACTTTTCGCCTCGAACGGTTATCTCAATTTTGTACTCCTTTTTATCATTAACCCATGCTTTTTCAAGCACTACACCAGGATAAGCTTCATCTAAGCCTTTTTTTACGGCTGCCGGAACTCCATCTACTTCTTTATATCCATCCTGGTCATTTACTGTCTGCACCATTTGATTGGTTGCAACAGGGGTTTCTGCGTTCATCGACAAACTGCCTAAAACAATTGCTGCCGATAAGATTAACTTTTTCATAGTAATAGCTTTTTAGGGTTAGACTTAATTATTTTTTAATCCAAGTTCCATCTGCGTTAGCAAAAAGATTTCCTGTTTTATCTCCAACAGTTACTTCAAGCTTGTATTCAGATTTTGTGTTTTTAAATGCTTTAGTAAGCACAGCATCTGGATAAGCTTTTTTAAGAGCATCTGTTACTGCTGTTGGAAGTTCTTCCAATTTAATTTCTGTATAATCATCTTGGATAGAAATTGTTTTTACGATTGTATTTGAAATTGGCGAAGTTGAAGCAAATGATGTTAAACCTCCCAAAACGATTGCGGCTGATAAAAATAAATTTTTCATGATAGTTGTTTTTTAATATAGTTAATTTGATCTTAGTATTCTTGATCTGGATTTTCACAAAATCTCATGTTTAGATTATTGTTTGATCCAAGTTCCGTCTGCATTAGCAAATAAGTTTCCAACTTTGTCGCCTACAGTTACGTCAAGTTTATACTGTGCTTTTTCATTTTTGTATGCTTTAGTAATTACTGCTTCTGGATATGCTTTTTTCAAAGCTTCTGTAACAGCAGCTGGTACTTCTTCTAATTTGATTTCTGTATACTCGTCTTCGATAGAAATCACTTTTACATTTGTATTAGTAATTGGTGAAGTTGAAGCGAATGAAGTTAAACTTCCTAAAACAATTGCGGCTGATAAAAATAATTTTTTCATAACGTATATATTTAAATTAATAGTTGTTTACGCTTTAAGTAATGAAATTATTATGCCGTAAAAGAAAAGAGCTGTGCCAAAGATCATAAAAACCTGTATTTAAAGGTTTTACATCAAATATAATAAAAAAAGAGACAACTTAGAAGGTGTGTAAAAGAGAAAAAAGGTGTGTAATAAGTAAACACTTTTAGTGTTACCTTGAAGATAAATTCCAAATTTTTTGAAATTCCAAATTCCAAGTTTAAAGTTTCATGTTCCAAGTTTGGAATTTGGAGTTTGGAATTTGGAGTTTGGGATCTGAAGGTTATAAAAAAAAGGCCGTCAATATTTGACGGCCTTTGAATTATTCTGGACTATTCATTTTAAATGTATCCATAAATGCAGTTGTATAATCTCCTGCAATATATTTTGGATCATCCATTAATTGTCTGTGGAAAGGTATTGTAGTTTTCACACCTTCGATTACGAATTCATCCAAAGCTCTGCGCATTTTGCTGATAGCTTCTTCACGAGATTGCGCTGTTGTAATTAACTTAGCAATCATAGAATCGTAGTTTGGCGGAATGCTATATCCTGAATATACGTGAGTATCTAAACGAACTCCGTGTCCTCCTGGCATATGAAGCGTAGTAATTTTTCCTGGTGAAGGACGAAAATCGTTGTAAGGATCTTCAGCATTAATACGAACCTCGATAGCATGTAATTGTGGAAGGTAGTTTTTACCCGAAATTGGAATTCCGGCAGCAACCATAATTTGCTCACGAATCAAATCATAATCTATAACTTGTTCTGTGATTGGGTGCTCTACTTGAATACGAGTATTCATTTCCATGAAGTAGAAATTTCTGTGTTTATCAACCAAGAATTCTACAGTTCCAGCTCCTTCATATTTAATGAATTCAGCAGCTTTTACAGCAGCTTCTCCCATTCTTGTACGAAGTTCGTCTGTCATGAAAGGTGAAGGGGTTTCTTCAGTAAGTTTTTGGTGACGACGTTGAACAGAACAATCTCTTTCAGAAAGGTGACATGCTTTTCCGTAAGAATCTCCAACAACTTGGATTTCGATATGACGTGGCTCTTCAATAAGTTTCTCCATGTACATTCCGTCATTTCCAAACGCTGCAGCAGCTTCTTGACGCGCACTTTCCCAAGCTTTTAAAAGCTCTTCTTCTTTCCAGATTGCACGCATCCCTTTTCCACCACCACCAGCAGTAGCTTTCATCATAACTGGGTAACCAATTTCAGCAGCTACTTTTTGTGCATGTTCGTAAGATTCTAATAATCCATCTGAACCTGGTACACAAGGTACTCCTGCCGCTTTCATTGTAGCTTTTGCAGAAGCTTTATCTCCCATACGGTCGATCATTTCTGGAGCAGCACCAATAAATTTAATTCCGTGCTCTTGACAGATTTTTGAGAATTTAGCATTCTCAGAAAGAAATCCATAACCTGGATGTATTGCATCTGCATTTGTAATTTCTGCAGCTGCAATAATATTTGACATTTTCAAATACGATAAGTTACTCGGAGGAGGGCCAATACAAACCGCTTCGTCAGCAAATTTAACATGTAAACTTTCTGCATCGGCTGTAGAGTAAACTGCAACAGTTTTGATTCCCATTTCCTTACATGTACGAATTACACGTAGTGCAATTTCTCCTCTATTCGCAATTAATATTTTTTTAAACATCTTATTTTAATTAGATAATTAGACAATTTGATAATTAGATAATTTTAGATGTCTGATATTAATTCTGCAGATCATCTAAAATCTAAAATCTAAAATCTAAATTTATTTATGATGGATCTACTAAGAATAAAGGTTGGTCAAATTCTACTGGAGACATATCGTCAACTAGAATTTTTACAATTTTACCAGAAACTTCAGATTCGATTTCGTTGAATAATTTCATTGCTTCAATTACGCAAAGAACATCACCTTTAGATACAGTGCTTCCTACTTCAGTGAAAACTGGTTTGTCTGGAGATGGTTTTCTATAGAATGTTCCAATGATTGGAGATTTTATAGTAATATATTTAGAATCGTTAGCAGCTGGTGCTTCTGGAGTTACACTTACAACTGTTGGAGCTGTAACTTGTGGAACTGCTGCTTGAGGTAAAGCTGCCTGAGTTGGCAATTGCTGTACATAAGTTGCTTCAGTTACATTTGTTTCTAAAGTTGTTCTGATCGTGATTTTTACATCATCCATTTCTAACTTCACTTCTGCAACGCCCGAATTTGCAACAAATTTGATTAGGTTTTGAATTTCTTTTAAATCCATAATGATTCGTTTTTAGTTTTAATTTATTTCTTATCGTAAGCCCATTTTAAATAGATAGATCCCCAAGTGAACCCTCCACCAAAAGCGGCAAAGATAATGTTATCTCCCTTTTTAAGCTTATTTTCAAAATCAGATAATACTAATGGTAAAGTTCCAGAAGTAGTATTTCCGTATCTTTCGATGTTTACTAGAACTTTAGAATCGTCTAATTCTAATCTTCCTGCGGTAGCATCAATAATACGTTTGTTAGCTTGGTGTGGTACCAACCAGTCAACGTCTTGATTTGTCAAATTATTTCTTTGTAAAATCAATTCGCTGGCATCTGCCATATTAGTTACAGCATATTTGAAAACAGTTTTACCGTCTTGCATAATATTGTGCTGTCTATTTTTTACAGTGTCTTCTGAAGGCGGAATCAAAGAACCACCAGCAGGGATTTTAAGGAAGTCGCGTCCTACACCGTCACTTCTTAAATATTCGTCCTGTAAACCTAAGCCTTCATAATTTGGTTCAAAAAGAACTGCACCAGCTCCATCGCCAAAAATAATACAAGTTGCTCTGTCTGTATAATCTACAATTGATGACATTTTATCGGCACCAATTAAAAGTACTTTTTTATAACGTCCTGACTGAACATATGCAGCAGCAGTTGACATTCCGTATAAGAAACTTGAACATGCAGCCTGCAAATCGTATGAAAATGCATTTGTCGCACCAATTTCTGTTGCAACATAAACACCTGTAGAAGCTACCATCATATCTGGTGTTGCAGTTGCCATGATAATCATATCAATCTCAAGCGGATCAATATTTGCTTTTGCAATTAAATCCTTTGCTGCTTGTATAGCTAGATACGATGTACCTTTATCAGCATCTTTAAGAATTCTTCTTTCTTTAATTCCTGTTCGAGCGGTAATCCACTCATCATTGGTATCAACCATTGTTTCTAGTACTTGGTTCGAAAGAACGAAGTCAGGAACATAAGCTCCAACAGCGGTAATTGCGGCTGTGATTGTATTCATTATATTCTATTATTTTCCTTTCAAATTAACAATAATTTGAAAAATTTTTAAAAGACCCGAAAATTACAAAAAAAAACGTAACGAATTTGTCTATATTTTCCTAAAAAACGAAAATTATAACCAACAAAAAAAACTCTCACTATGTGAGAGTTCTAGTATAATTTACAAAAACGTATTAAGCAACCGCTTCAGATTTATCGATAACAACTTGCCCTCTGTAGTACATTTTACCTTCATGCCAGTAAGCTCTGTGGTATAAATGTGCCTCACCTGTAATAGGACATGTAGCGATTTGAGCTACAGTAGCTTTGTAATGTGTTCTTCTCTTATCTCTTCTTGTTTTCGAGGTTTTTCTCTTAGGATGTGCCATTTTACTATATTATTTATCCGTTAATAGTTTCTTTAATTTTTCCCAACGCGGGTCAATATCTTCTTCTTTGTTACTCTCTTCCTTTTGTTCTTTTACACTCAGCTCATTCAACTTTGTTAAAGCTTCTGTCTGAAGACTTCCATCTTTAACCCCTGGATGAATTCTTTTTTGAGGTACAGAAAGCGCGATCATTTCATAAACATATTGCGCTATATCTATCTCATGTTCACCATGCGGCAAAATCAACAATTCTTCATTATCATCGTTAAATTCTTCTCCAAAGCGAACTATCAACTTCATTTTCCCTTTTATAGGTAAATCAAAATCTTCGCCTGTTAGATCACAAGGCACATTTACCGTCCCCTTGTGTTTGAATTCTAATTCTAACATATTACTCTTCTTTTCGAAAAGCAAATTGACTTTAATATCCGAACTTTGAAACTCATCGTACTCAAAATTCTTAAAGAACTCGTTATTTATCTGATACTCAAAATGGTGTTTTCCTAGTTTTAATCCTACGAAAGGAATTAAAAATTCTTTTGTTTTGCTCATTTCAACATCAATTTGAACAATTCAGTTCTCAAACTAGATATCTGAATTGGGGTGCAAAGATATAAAATTATTACAAATCTAATAATCTTATTCACCTTTTTTTGTTTATAACTGTTTTTCTTTTATTTTAAGAGGTTTTTGGCTAATCTCCTCATACTGATTACGCGAGCGAAAAATATCGATCGCAAGATAAACTGCTTCTTTAAATGAATTGTAATCTGCCATGTCTTTTCCAGCAATATCATAGGCTGTACCATGATCTGGAGAAGTTCTAACTTTATTTAAACCTGCTGTATAATTAACTCCTTTTCCGAAAGATAGCGTCTTAAACGGAATTAGCCCTTGATCGTGATACATTGCTACAATCGCATCATATTTTTCATATTGGCCACTTCCAAAAAAGCCATCTCCGGGAAACGGGCCAAAAACCATTGTTCCAGAATCAAATATTTTTTTCAAAACAGGTTTTAAAATCAAATCATCTTCTTTCCCGATAACACCGCCGTCTCCACAATGAGGATTTATACCTAAAACTGCAATTTTTGGTTTTACTATACTAAAATCCTGAACTAAAGATTTCCTGATAGTTTCAATTTTTTTTGTAATTAATTCTTCTGTTAAATGAGACGCAACTTCATTCAAGGGAACGTGATCAGTAATTAATCCCACTCTTAAATTATCCTGAACCATCATCATAAGCGCATTGCCTTCTAACTCCCGATCTAAATAATCTGTATGCCCCGGAAATTTAAAATCCTCTGACTGTATATTGTATTTATTAATAGGCGCTGTTACTAGAACATCAATCTCGCCATCTTTTAATGCTTTTGTTGCTGCTGTAAAAGATTTTATGGCATACTCTCCTATTTTTGGATCATTTACTCCAAAATTTATATCAACTCCTTCTTTCCAAAGATTTAAAACATTCACTTTTCCAGGTATAACCTGCTCCAATTTATCAACTCCATGAAATTGAATTGTCGATGTAAAGCTTTTTCTAACGAATGAAAGAATTTTAGCATTTGCAAAAATAACCGGCGTACACAATTCCAACATACGAGAATCCTCGAATGTCTTTAGTATAACTTCGCTTCCAATACCGTTTAAATCTCCTACCGAAATTCCAACAATTATATTTTCTGCTTTTTTATTCATGAGCTCAGTTTATTTATTACTAATTTTGATGTGCAAATTTAGTAAAATAAAACCACAATGTTCACAGGAATTATAGAAACACTTGGCAGGATTCACGAAATTCAAAAAGACCAAAACAATCTTCACATAACAGTTGACTCATCCATAACACACGAATTAAAAATAGACCAGAGCGTTTCCCATAATGGAATATGCCTTACGGTTGTTGCAATTAAAGATTCTCTTTACACCGTAACTGCAATCGATGAAACCATTCTAAAAACCAATATTGGTGAATGGAAGGTTGACGATATCGTAAATCTGGAAAGAGGAATGAAACTTGGAGACCGCTTAGACGGCCATATCGTACAAGGCCATGTAGATCAAACCGGAACCTGCATCAAGATTGAAGAAGCAAACGGAAGCTGGAATTATACTTTTGAGTACGATAAAAACCAAAACAACATCACAATTGAAAAAGGCTCAATTACCGTAAACGGAGTGAGCCTCACGGTTGTAAATTCTAAAGAAAACGAATTTAGCGTATCAATTATCCCATACACTTATGAGCACACTAACTTTAAAGATTTCAAAGTTGGCACAAAAACCAACCTTGAATTTGATGTAGTTGGAAAATATATCTCTAGACTTTATTCTATAAACAAATAGCTATTTTCCTTTTTCCATAAAAAAAGCTTCAATTTAAATTGAAGCTTTTTTTATTTGATTTTTATATATTACGGCAATCCCTAAAGCTAAGCCACTGATTACCAAAAAAACAATGTTTTGATTTATTGGAAAACCTGCCTCAGGGTTACAGCTAGGAAGGCTTGGATCCTCACAATCAGCAGCAGTCGTTGTATTGGCATTTTGCGCTGTTGGACTTGGCGGATGCGAAGAAGTTTCCGCAGATACTACTAAAACATTTAACAAAAATAAGGCAATTACTAAAAATGGGGCTTTTAGATTTTTCATAAATTCAAGCTATTGCAAACTGCAATTCTAGATAATTATTGACAACTATTTATTGATAGAAATTTCGCATAAAGAAATTTCTACCTCCAAAATCTTGGACAAAAGTATAAGTTTTTTGCAGAAAACCAACTTTTAAACCCAAAAAGACTAAACAAATTTTAACATTTTTTTTCAAGATTCTTCTAATCCTTTTCACAAAACGCTCTGGAGTACAAAATCATTCTTTTTACTATTATCCATAAAACTCGCAAGCTTATAGGAATTTCCTGATTTACCAAAACCAATTTAATTTACCAAAACCAATTTATCATTCTTGGTGATCAAATTTTCATATCACAATTTACAAAAAAAGAAGTTTAAATTCCAATCTAATTGCATAAACAAGAATATTATCAAATTAATATATTTGCAACTCAAACTCAAGTCTATCTCAATCGCAATCAAGCAAATGAAAAACCAATATACAGTCGGAAGTTTATACGCAGGTGTCGGCGGTATTTGCTTGGGGTTTGAAAATGCAGGTTTTAAATTAGAATGGGCAAATGAATTTGACAAAAAAGCCTGCGTTACCTACAGAAACAATTTTGAGCATACTCTAATTGAAGGAGACGTAATGCAAATTGATGTAAAAACATTAAACAAAATCGACATCCTTACCGCTGGATTTCCTTGCCAGCCTTTTTCTCTTGCGGGACATAGAAAAGGCTTTAAAGACAGTAGAGGAAATCATTTTTTTAAAATATTAGATTTTATTGACGAAATGAGACCGAAAGTAGTATTTCTTGAAAATGTCAAAAACCTAAAAGGACATGAAAAAGGAAATACCATGAAAGTAATTCAGCGTGAAATCAAGAAGCGCAATTATACTTTTGACAGCGCCATATTAAACACTAAAGACTTCGGAAACATTCCGCACAATCGAGAACGGATTTTTATGATTGCTTTTGACAAAGACTTTGTAAAAAAAGGCTTCAAGTTCATTTTTCCCAAAAAAGAAGAACTAACCAGAAAGGTTACTGATTTGATTACAAAAGAAAAAGTCGATAAAAAATTCTACTACACTGAAGACAAATACATGTATAACATTCTCAAAGAAGCGGTTGTAAGAGAAGACAGAATTTATCAGTTCCGAAGACAATATGTGCGTGAAAACAAAAAGGAAGTTTGCCCTACTTTAACCGCCAATATGGGAACTGGCGGCCATAATGTTCCAATTATTACAACCGAATTTGGTTTTAGAAAATTAACCCCAAGAGAATGTTTTCGTTTTCAAGGTTTTCCCGACCATTACAAATTGCCTAAAATTTCAAATTCCAGTCTTTACAAGCAAGTAGGAAACTCCGTAAGCATGCCCGTTATAGAAAGACTTGCTTCAGAAATATTAAAATGTATGGAGAAAGCAGAAACTAGACTGCTAAAAGCCGAAAAAGTTTAAATGCTCAAAAGCATTATTGTTCCTTCAATTTTAGCGAGGCAAACCTCTAGATTCTTTTCAATTTCTTTACTCCAGAATCGCATAACAGTCCAATTTTCAGAAACAAGGAAAGCGTTTACTTCTTCGTCACGCTGTATATTTCTTTCAATTTTGGGAATCCAATATTCTCGATTCGTTTTAATTCTGAGTTGCTCAGTTTCCCAATCTTTTCCATGAAAAAACTCGCTATCCACAAAAATGGCAATTTTATATTTGGCAAAAGTAAGATCAGGTCTTCCAAATATCTTTTTATTATTTTTTCGATATCTGTGACCTAACTTCCATAAGGCTTTTGCAAGCCTTACTTCCCCTTTCGTAGCAGTACTTTTTATCGCCTGCATAGTTTTCCTCCTTTGTTCTGGAGTCAATCTATCCATCTGAAGATTAAATTTGTTTCGGATGGATAAAGTTAAGGCATTTTATAAAATAGAAGTTTAATTATAGCGATGCAAAAATTTCAATTTTCACATTTTTAAAAGTATCAAAAAACAAAAAAGCCTTTACATTTCTGCAAAGGCTTTGTGTTTCTAAAAGAGTGGTCCCACCTGGGCTCGAACCAGGGACCACCTGATTATGAGTCAGGTGCTCTAACCAGCTGAGCTATAGGACCGGTTTAGAGGATGCAATATTACTACTATTTTTCATTCACTCCAAATATTTTAAGACATCATTTCAATTTAATTGTAAAACTTTCTTCGAATCTCAAAAACGAAATTGATTTTCAACATCTTATTTAAAAATTAAAATGACATTTTTTTATTTAATTTCTTGACAAAGCTCGACCAAAACACCATTTGTGTTCTTTGGATGCAGAAAAACAACCAATTTATTATCGGCTCCTTTCTTCGGAACTTCGTTAATCAAGACAAAACCTTCATTTTTTAGACGAATAATTTCAGCTTCAATATCATCAACGTCAAAAGCGATGTGGTGAATTCCTTCTCCTTTTTTCTCCAAGAATTTAGCAATCGGACTTTCAGGATTTGTTGCCACCAAAAGTTCAATTTTATTATTTCCGGTCTGAAAGAAAGAAGTCAGAACGCCTTCGCTTTCTACCGCTTCCATTTTATATGAAGGGACACCAAGCATTTTTTCGAACAAAACATTGGCATCGTCCATATTTTTTACTGCAATCCCGATATGTTCTATTTTGTTTACCATCTTTTTTAATTTATTGGTTTAGGTATGTTCTAAAGTATCCGCATTCTGCAATTACATCCTGATAATATTTCGTATCCGAATAGTCTTTTCTTAAAGCCTTGAATGAGTTCCAAGCAATAAAATTAACTTTATCATCTTGAATTTCCCAATAACTATTTATCGCGCTATATTTCTTATTATAGTACTCATTTCTTTCACATTTCGAAATCAGGTACAAACATTTCGCTTTCTGCTCTTTGTTTGAAGCCGCTTCAAAAGCTTTTTGATAATACATTTTAGAAACCGAATTATTCGTTATCATTTCTTTCATCGAGTCTCTAAATGAATACGGACCTGATCCGTAACCAACAATACTCATTTCGTAAAAAGTCCTTCCATTTCCAAAATGAGAAATATTGTAAAACGCATTTCCTAATAAAAGACTGTTTGTATAAACATCTTCTTTTTGTGCCAGTTTATCCTGCATTTCCTTAATTGTATTTAGAAAATCCAGCTGCGTATATTTTCTCTTTTGATAAGCCACATGATCGCAATCATGACAATCTTTAATGCTTCCATTAAATGGATTTCCTAAAAACTTAACATATTGAACCGAATCTGATTTCTTCATAAATTCAATAGCTTCTGGAATTTTGTTTTTGAAAGTTGCCTGAATAGCTTGAAAATTATTAATATCCTTCAGTTTTAAACTATAAATTCCAGCACCAATTTTCTCGATTTCATTTTTATTAGGTTTCTCCAAAAAGCTTTTAATCCCTAATAAATTCTTTTCGTTATCATAAAATGCATTTCCATCATTCCAATAGCTATAACGAGATTCGCCGTAGATCTCTGCCATAACCAAATTGCCACTTTCTTTATATAAATTCGACAAATAACTTCTGCTCCATGAAGAAGCATTCTGATAGCGGAATTCCTGTCCCTTGTAATTTTTAGGCAGTTCATAATACAACCAATTCAAATCGGCTAGAATTGTTTTTTCATTTTTATCTGTCAGTTTATCAATCTTGCTTAGGTTGTTTACAAAACGCAATAAACGAAGCTGCATTCCCGCCAATTCTGTTTTCGGAAGTGTTTTTTCTGCCTTATTGTAATTCTTATCTGCATTGGCATAATCTCCTTTTAGCGTTTGAAGATATCCAAGTGCAATATCCCATAAATACGGTTTTTCGGTATTTCCTGCCGCAGAAATTTTAGCAATTAAATCAACGGCGCTATTGTCAACTTTTGCTTTGTTTCCTGTCTTGTTCTCGGCAATAGTTTGCGGTTTCGCTGGCTGGCTATAATCTGTACTTTCTTGTTTAAATGAATTATTAATAGACTGCTCAAGTTTGTTTACCAATCTTGTGCCTAAATAATTTAAGTGTTCGCTTTTTGGATCTAATTCGTAGATTTTTTCAATCGCCTGCTTTTCATCTTTGTAATAGCCGTGAACTGCCCAAAGCGCCACTTTTTCTTTATTACTTTTTGCCATAGCCAAAGCCTTATTCCAATCTGATTCATTTTTTGGATGGAAACTATAAGCCGTTACTACGCGCAGTTCTGGACATTTATCAAAAACCTGAGCGTACAAATAGTTTGAAGTAGCATATTTTTTCTGCTTATAATTAATTCCGGCAACATAAGCCAAAGCACGGTAATACAAAGTGTTTTTGGCAACCGAACTTTCTGTTTTATTAAAAAAGTCAATTGCTTTTTGTTTGTCGTTACTATAAAAACGAGCTTTCATCGTGAGGAACCAATATCTATTTTTCAAAAACGGATCTGACAAAGTATTGTAGACATTTTCTATTGACTGAATCATTTTGGCGTCATTAAACGTTTTTGCCACGACTGGATCGTAGCTCCAATAATCTTCACCAATAGAAACGGTTTCTATTTTCTGAGCTAAATACAAAAATTCGACAAAGTTTTTAATCTTATCATCTTTCAGATTAAGCTTTTTGCCCCATTTTTGAGTGCTTTTATTTTCTTTTTTTGTTTTATAATAAACATGCAAATCTTCAATTTCCTCTTTGTTTTTGATTGCATTTTTTTTATCCGAATAATATCTAGGCTTTTCATCGCCAATCAAAAAATAATTAACCGTTGTGGTATCGGCTTTTCCTTTCAGATAATCTGCCCAATCTGATTTTATATTTTTATTAAAACGAGAATTATGTTGAGTATCAAAACCAATTCCGTAGAAAATTCCACCCGACAAAAACAAAGGCGAATACGATTTGTCGGCAAAAGTTTCTGGAGTAAAATTAGAATTATAACCTCCAAAATCATCCCAATCTCCGTCTGCGCAGGCGTATATAATTCCGAATGCAGAAAGCAAAACGGCACTAGAAGCAAGAAATAATCTGCTTAAAAGTATTTTTCTCATAATTGTTTAAATTGAATTCGTCTAAATCGTAAAATATAATTTCGTTTGGCTTTTCGACAAGATTATCTTGCAAATCTTCTGCCATTTCTTTCAAATCTTCTGGTTTTATTTCCTCTATTTTCAAAAGATCATTTTCTTCATAAAAAACACCATTTTTATAATTGGACTTTTTTACCTTGAAAAAAATCGGATTCGTTTTTTCAAAATTGGAATCCTTTTCCAGTGCTTTACTATTTATTTTTGATCGAAGTCCGATTACTTTATTGTTTCTAATATGAACTCCCCAAGAATAAATTGGAAAAGCAAAATCAAGATGAAGCGGATATCTTTTTAAACTTTTAAGATATTTTGCCGCGACTTTCTGATCGTAAATAGAATTGAGCGAATCGGGAGCAATAGATCCCATATTATAATACATTAAAACTCCAGAATCGACATTTGGAATTTTTGTTTTTTTGAAATATTTCACCTGATGTAATCGAATCGTTGCTGAAAGTTTTTTCTTCGAAAGTTTTTTAAAAACCTCTATAAATTTCAGATAATTCTCTTTACTCTTTAATGTCCAATCACAATCAATTTGGATTTCCTGACAGGCAATTTTGTTTTTAGAATTGATTTGTTCTATAAAATCAAAAGTTTTTTGAGCCAGATCATGTACATCAAGATTAGGTTGCAGCATGACTTTATTTTGAATAAAAACCACTGGAACAATTGTATATTCTTTTGGATTTTCTTCAAATCGAACAGGACTTATAGGAATTGGAAAATTGGATTCAGGATGAAGTCCAATGTCAAAATATCGTACATACAATTTTTGAACATTGTTTTGAATCAATGCTTCTTTTTCTATTTCTGAAAATTTAAAAATTGTTTTCCAGTAATAAAAAGAGATTATAGGTTTTTCGCTTTTAGCGCATGACAACATTAAAAAGAGAAATAAAACTGGAAAAAATCGCTTGAACAAAACTTAGGAAATTACATTTTAGCTCAAAAGTAAGAAATTATGCCGTTTTAAAACATTTTAGACAAGAAAATTTGAGAATTCTTAAAAACTTCAAATCCTAATAAATGGATAAAAAATTTCAATTAAAGCAAATATAATCGTTATTTTGTGCAATCAAATTGAAAAACCGTTATGTTGAAAAACACTTTAAAATATATTGCATTTATAATTTTAATATCAATGATAAGCTGTGCCAAAAGAGGCAGCATTACCGGCGGTTTAAAAGATACATTACCTCCCGTTCTAATATCTAGCTTTCCTAAAAATTTCACAACCGATTTTAAAGGAAACACGATTACTTTAAATTTTGACGAATATGTCAAACTTAAAAACACCAACAAACAGCTGATTATTTCTCCGCCTTTAAAAAATGAGCCTTTAATCTCGCCTACGAATGTGAGCAAATTTATAAAGATTGAAATTCGAGACACTTTGCTGCCAAACACAACTTATAGTTTAAATTTCGGCCAAGCAATTCAGGATAATAACGAAGGAAATCCTTTAAACCAGTTTAAATATGTTTTCTCAACAGGACCTCAAATTGATTCACTTAAATTGAACGGAAGAATCAGAGACGCTTATGGAAAATATGTTGATAATTTTGTTTCTGTAATGTTATATGAAGTAAATGATAAATTTAAAGATTCTACCATTTACAAAGAGTTTCCTCGCTACATTACAAATACTTTGGATAGCATGCGAACTTTTCAGTTTGAAAATCTAAAAGAAGGAAAATATCTTTTGATTGCCCTTAAAGACAAAGGATCAAACAATAAATTTAATCCGAAGGATGATAAAATTGGCTTTTTAAAAAATTACATCACCATTCCGACAGATACTGTTTATGAGTTAGAGTTATTTAAAGAAATATTGCCTTTAAAAACTTTCAAACCAATTCAAGCTTCTGGAAACCGTTTGTATCTTCCTTACGAAGGAAAACAAAACTTCAAGAATTCAAAACCAAAAATTGTTCTTAAAAACGGCAATGAGGTTCTAGAAACTATTGTAACACAATTTCCTAAAAAAGACTCGCTTCAGGTTTGGTACAAACCAATAAAAGCCGATTCATTAGCTATGGAAGTTGAAAAAGGAGATTACAAAAAAAAGTATTCTTTCAAGATTAAAGCCTTGAAAAAAGACACTCTAAATATTAAAGCGGTACAAAACAGCCAGATTAATTTTAGAGAACGTTTTACCTTAGAAAGCGAGACACCATTGGTAAAATTTGATAAATCTAAAATCAGATTGGTTAACAAAGATTCTGTGGCTGTTCCGTATACAACAGAATACGACGAGTTTGATCAGAAATTGTATATTGATTTCAAAAAAGAGCCTTTAGACAAGTATAGTTTTACTTTCTTCCCAGGCGCTTTGACCGATTTTTACGAAAAGTCAAACGACACCTTATCATACAAACTCAGCACTAAAGAATACGCAGATTACGGAAATATTATATTGAATTTGAAAAATGTAAAGCGTTTTCCTATCATTGTTGAATTGACCAACAAAAAAGGAGATGTTGTTTTGGCCGAAGGATATTCTGAGGGCGCAACCACATTAGAATTTAATTTACTGCAACCTGATGTCTTTACGGTGCGCATTATTTATGATGACAATAAAAACAAACAATACGATACCGGTAGTTTCTTAGAAAAAAGATATTCTGAAGAAGTGTTTTACAATCAGGAAGAATTTGATGTCCGTGCCAATTGGGATCGGATCGAAACAATCGATTTAAGTATTCCGTTTAATCCAGAAGTCGAGAAAAAACAAGACGATAAAAAGAAAAAAGAGGCAGAAAAGAAACGGAAAGCTTTTTAAAGTTTAATTTCAAACTGATCTCTATCGCTTAAAAAGTCTAATTTTTTACGCGTTTCATACATGGTGTTTTTGTCTAGTTCTACGACAAAGACACCATTTTTTTCTTGTGGCTCCAAAATATAATTGCCCAAAAAGTCTAATGCCTGCGAATGCCCAACATGTTCATAATCGTGAGCATCGTAACCAATTCTATTCACTCCAACTACATAAGAAAGATTTTCTATAGCGCGAGCTTTTAGCAAAGCATCCCAAGCATTAGTACGAACTTTTGGCCAATTGGCCACATACAAAATGAGATCGTAATTTTCTACATTTCGCGCAAAAACTGGAAATCTCAAATCATAACAAATTTGAAGACATATTTTCCAATCTAGGTAATCTATAATCACTTTTTGGTTTCCGCTTGTGTAAACCTTGTTTTCTCCAGCCAGAGAAAACGAATGTCGCTTATTGTAATATTGCATTTCGCCTGATGGAAAAACAAAAAACATTCGGTTAAAGTATTTTCCGTTTTCTGTAATGACAACACTTCCTGTTATGGCTGCTTTTTTCTGCTTTGCTTTCAACTTCATCCACTCGATTGTTTCTCCTTGCATTGTTTCGGCAACTTCAGAAGCATTCATTGTAAATCCCGTCGAAAACATTTCTGGAAGCACAATTAGATTTACTTCCGACTGAATTTCATCGATTTTAGAATCGAAGTTTTCTCGGTTTTTATTGGCATCTTGCCAAAACAAATCGGTTTGAATTAAAGCAATTTTCATTTTTACAATAATATGAAAGTCAACGAAAGTTTAAAACTATATTATTACAAGACTTGGAACAGCACTTTTATACGGCTGCAATTTTTCATGATTTGGATCTTCTTCTGTAATTACATAATTAACATCAGACAAACTCGCAATTTTCATTTTAAGAACAGTATTTAGTTTTTCTGTAATAGTCAAAACCGCTGTTTTTCTAGAAGCCTGAATCATTGCTTTTTTCACCTGAACCGTTTCCCAATCAGAATCTGAATAACCTCCGTCTACATCTAAAGCATTTGTTCCTAAAACCAAAAGATCTGCTTTTATATTGGCCAATTGATGAAAAGCTTCCCCACTCACACACATTTGACTGTAAGACGAAATGCTTCCGCCAATCATAATGGTTTTAATATTGGGTTTATCTAAAAGCTGTACCGCAGTTAAAGCTGTAATTGTAAAAACAGTCAGATTAAGATCGTTTGGAATTAATCGTATGAACTCACGAATAGTTGTTCCCCCGTCTACAATCAAGACCATTCCGTCATGAAGAAGTCCAACGGCTTTTTGCGCAATAATCTGCTTGGCTTCTACTGCATAAGTTTGGTTCGATGAAGAATAGTGATATCCTTTGGTCATGGCTCCTCCTTTCACTTTAATTAAAAGCGAATCGGCATCAAGTTCATTAATATCACGGCGAACAGTATCTTCGGAAACACCAAGTTTAGCCGAAAGAGTTTCAAAACTTACACGCGTGTGCAGGTTGATCTCTTTTAGAATATGATTTTTTCGTTCTTCTTTACTGTAATTTAAAACTTCATTTTCAGTGCTCATGCCAATTATTTTTTTCTACTTACAAAAGTATGAATTTAAATATAGCCTGCGAAGCCCTCTGATCTTAAAAAAAACACATTATAAACTCAAAATATACTCGTTTAAGAAAAGAATTAAGCCAAAACAGCAAAATGCTCACACAGCGCAAAAACAACAAAAAAAACGCATTCAAATTAATGAATGCGTTTTTTCAAATATACTAAATTGTATTCTTATCCTTTTAAGCTTGCTGCTAAATACTCACGGTTCATACGTGCGATATTTTCAAGCGAAATTCCTTTTGGACATTCAATTTCGCAAGCTCCTGTATTAGTACAGTTTCCGAAACCTTCTAAATCCATTTGGTGAACCATGTGCAATACACGGTCTGTTGCTTCAACTTTACCTTGTGGCAATAATGCATATTGAGAAACTTTTGCAGAAACAAACAACATTGCTGAAGAGTTTTTACAAGTTGCCACACAAGCTCCACAACCAATACAAGCAGCAGCATCAAATGATTTGTCTGCATCGTCTTTTGGAACTGGAATAGTATTCGCGTCGATTGTATTTCCTGAAGTATTTACCGAGATAAATCCTCCTGCGTGTTGAATTCTGTCAAAAGAACTTCTGTCAACAACTAAATCTTTAATTACTGGGAAAGCTTTTGCTCTAAATGGCTCGATAAAAATCGTATCACCATCTTTAAACATACGCATGTGCAACTGACAAGTTGTAACACCTCTGTCTGGTCCGTGCGCTTCACCGTTGATGAATAATGAACACATTCCGCAGATTCCTTCACGGCAATCGTGATCAAATGCTACAGGCTCTTCTCCTTTGTTGATTAGTTCTTCGTTAAGAACATCAAGCATTTCAAGGAAAGACATGTCTGGTTCGATTCCATCGATAGGATATTCTACAATCCCTCCTTTATCTTGTGCGTTTTTTTGACGCCATATTTTTAATGTAAGTTTCATAACCTTTTTCGTTTGAAAGTCATAAAGTCGAAAGTCGAAAGTCGCTTGGCACATTTTGCCTTTTGACTTTAAGACTTTGGGCTTTCGACCAAATTCTTATTTATAACTTCTTTGAACTAATTTAATGTTTTCGTAATTCAGAGGTTCTTTGTGTAATACTGCATCACTTGGTTTTCCTTTGTATTCCCAAGCTGCAACGTATGCAAAGTTTTCATCGTCACGAAGCGCTTCTCCTTCTTCTGTTTGGTATTCCTCACGGAAGTGACCTCCACAAGATTCATTACGGTGTAAAGCATCTTTCGCAAACAATTCTCCTAATTCTAAGAAATCGGCAACACGAGTTGCTTTTTCTAATTCCTGATTAAATTCGTTAGCGCTTCCAGGAACTTTTACGTCTCTATAAAACTCTTCGCGTAAAGCAGCAATTTCTTCAATCGCTTCAGTTAAACCTTTAGCATTACGAGCCATTCCTACTTTATTCCACATAATCTTTCCTAATTTTTTGTGGAAGTAATCTACAGAATGTTTACCGTTGTTATTGATAAATTTCTCGATTTGATCTTTTACCGCTTTCTCAGCTTCAACGAATTCAGGTAAATCTGTAGAAATTGGTCCCATTTTAATATCTGGAGCTAAATAATCTCCTATAGTGTATGGCAATACGAAATATCCATCAGCTAAACCTTGCATTAAAGCAGAAGCTCCAAGTCTGTTTGCTCCGTGGTCAGAGAAGTTAGATTCTCCGATTGAGAAACATCCTGGAATTGTTGTCATTAAGTTATAATCAACCCAAGTTCCACCCATTGTGTAGTGAACCGCTGGATAAATCATCATTGGTGTTGTATAAGGATCCTCATCGACGATTTTGTAATACATTTGGAATAAGTTTCCGTATTTACTTTTCACGATTGCAGCTCCTAATTTAGTTACCAAAGCAGCATCTTTATCGTCTAAACCTTTTACATAAGCATCTTCAGTTCCATAACGTTTGATTGCTGCTGCGAAATCCAAGTAAACTGCTTCTCCCGTTTTGTTAACTCCAAAACCAGCATCACATCTTTCTTTAGCTGCACGAGACGCAACGTCACGAGGTACTAAGTTACCAAAAGCAGGATATCTTCTTTCTAAGAAATAATCTCTTTCGTCTTCAGATAAATCAGTTGCTTTTTTCTTTCCTTCACGAATTGCCTGAGCATCTTCTAATTTTTTTGGCACCCAAATACGACCGTCATTACGTAAAGATTCAGACATCAAAGTCAACTTAGACTGGTGATCTCCAGAAACTGGAATACATGTTGGGTGAATTTGTGTGTAGCAAGGATTTGCAAAAAACGCTCCTTTTTTATGAATTTTCCAAGCTGCTGTTGCGTTACTTCCCATAGCATTTGTAGAAAGGAAAAATACGTTTCCGTATCCTCCAGATCCAATTACTACCGCGTGAGCAGAATGTCTTTCAATTTCTCCTGTAATTAAGTTACGGGCGATAATACCTCTCGCTTTTCCGTTCACGATTACTAAATCAAGCATTTCGTGACGGTTGTACATTTTAATTTTTCCACGACCAATCTGACGGTTCATTGCAGAATAAGCTCCTAACAATAATTGCTGCCCAGTTTGTCCTTGTGCATAAAATGTACGAGAAACCAAAGTTCCTCCAAAAGAACGGTTATCTAATAATCCGCCGTATTCACGAGCCAATGGCACTCCTTGAGCCACACATTGGTCAATAATATTACCTGAAACTTCAGCCAAACGGTAAACGTTTGCCTCACGTGCACGGTAGTCACCACCTTTTACAGTATCGTAAAACAATCTGTAAATAGAGTCACCGTCACCTTTATAGTTTTTTGCTGCATTGATACCTCCTTGTGCCGCAATAGAGTGCGCACGACGTGGAGAATCTTGGAAGCAAAATGCTTTTACGTTATATCCTAACTCAGCAAGAGTAGCCGCAGCCGAACCTCCAGCCAAACCTGTACCAACAACAATAATATCTAAGTTACGTTTGTTAGCTGGGTTTACTAAATTAATATGATCTTTATAATTTGTCCATTTGTCCGCAATAGGACCATTTGGAATTTTTGAATCTAATGCCATTATAATTGATATTAATTATTGAAATGATGAAATAAAGCGATAATTACGAAAAGCGCTGGAACTACAACTGCAAACCAGTAACCTACTTTCGCTAAAAATCTAGAGTATTTGTTGTACATCCCTACAGATTGAAGAGAAGATGCAAACCCGTGCCATAAGTGAAATCCTAAAAGGATGAATGACACACAGTACAATGCTGTACGAATTGGGTCGTGAAATTTGTGAACTAACTCACCATAATACCTTGTAGCATCTGGTGCTGTACCCGCAATATATTTGTAGGTAACTTCAGGAAACCAGAAATCATAGAAGTGCAATCCTAAGAAAGCTAAAATAACCAATCCAGAAATAATCATATTTCTAGAACTCCAAGAAGCGTTTGCAGCTCCGTTGTATTTAGCGTATGCGATTGGTCGTGCCGCGCTGTTTTGAGCCGTAAGAATAAATCCCATTACAAAGTGGAAAATTACTCCAAATGCCAAAATTGGCTGCATTACATACTGAATCAGCGGATTGTATCCCATAAAGTGAGAAGCTTCGTTGAAAACGTCTTCACTAAAAATAGAAATAAAATTTAAGGAAACATGCAGCGCTAAAAACGTGATTAAGAATATTCCCGAAAGAGCCATAGCTACTTTCTTTAAAATGGAAGCATTCAATAGTGCAGATTGTGCCATAAGTGTTAAGTAGTTTGTTTTAAAAAATTAGACAAAAATAACTCAATTACAAAAGAACTACAACCATTTCGTTGTTATTTATAATGATTTTAAAATAGACTCTCTCTACGTATTTTTACGTACAGAAAGAAAGCTGCTAAAAAATAATTCACTATAAGAAACTTCAAAACACTGCTTTTTAAGCTTTAAAGAAGAAATTAGCCTCTAAGTAGATTACCAAAAATTTATCATATTGTTATTTTATTCAAAGTTTTGATTTATTTTCTTCAAAAGTGCTAGTCGGCAGAAATTTTGTCTAAGTAAAAAATTGCCATTCCGCAACATAGTTTTACCTTTAGCGCCTCAAAAAATTAATAATGAAAACAGGAATTGATGCTATTTCATTTGATGTAGCAAACATACATTTACCCATAAAAACTTTGGCTGTTGCCAGAAATATTGAACCAGAAAAATTAGAAAAAGGTCTTGGATTATTAAAAATGACCTTTCCAGACGTTCACCAAGACGCTGTAGTTTTTGGAGCAAATGCCTTAACAAAACTTATCATTGATAATAAAATAAACCTAAACGAAATAAGCAGAATCTATGTTGGTACCGAAAGCGGCATCGACAGTTCGAAACCTATTGCTTCTTACCTTATTAGTTTAATGGAGCAAAAATTTGGCGAAGATGTTTTGGCTGAATGCGATGTTGTAGATTTCACTTTCGCTTGTATTGGCGGTGTAGATGCGATGCAAAACTGTCTTGATTTTGTAAAATTGAATCCGACGAAAAAAGCAATTGTGGTTACAAGTGATTTTGCAAAATACGATTTAAATTCTGGCGGAGAATACACACAAGGAGCTGGAGCTGTTGCAATGCTGATTACAGCAAATCCAAAAATCATTGCTTTTGATGACAATTGGGCAACAAGCACAAAAGGTGTTTTCGATTTCTTCAAACCTTACAGAACTATTTCTAAAGGCGACATTACTAAAAACACCAACAACGATTCTTGGTTTGACAATTTGGAAGCTGAAATCGAAATTCATAAAGACCAACCCGTTTTTGACGGTCAGTATTCCAACCAATGTTATATGGATCGTACGCGCAATGCCTACTTTTCATTCAAAAAATTAAAAAACACTACAGAGACTTTATACAATACTTGGACAAGCATTATTATGCACTTGCCTTATTCTTTCCAAGGACGCCGAATGTTGTCTGAAATTTACGCTTTAGACAGTGCCGAGAAAATTATTGCTGATGATATCGCACCTGCAGATTATCAGACAAAAATCAAAGAAGTAGCAAAATCTGATGATTACAAAACATTTGTAACCGAGAAACTACAACCTGCTGAATTAGCATCTTCTTTAATTGGAAATCTTTACACAGGTTCTATATTCATGGGATTATTGTCGACTTTGGCTCATTTTTACGATACAAAGAAAGAAGTTGCAGGAACTAAATTCGGTTTCCTAGCTTATGGAAGCGGTTCTAAATCGAAAGTTTTTGAAGGAACAATTCAACCAGAATGGCAATCGGCTTTGGCAAATGTGAAGCTTTTTGAAAATTTAGCTGAAAGCGTAGAAATTGATTTCAATACTTACGAAAGCCTTCATAAAAAAGAACAAAAAACAAGCATCAGAACTCCGAAAAACGAATGGGTTTTAGACAGAATTGAAAAAGAGATTCCTGTTTTGATTGGAGCAAGATATTATAAATGGGTGGATTAAATTCCAATTTTTGAAATCCCAAATTCCAAAACTCACAAAAAACCGAAGCAATAGCTTCGGTTTTTTTATTTACACATAGCGTGTCATTGCGAGGAACGAAGCAACCACACTACCAAAAGTCACGCGTGATAAGATTGCTTCGTTCCTCGCAATGACGAAATCACAAAAAAACTTTGTCAAAGTTTAAAACTTTGACAAAGGTAAAACCGCATAGTTTCAAGTATTAGTAATTTTCTAATTAGAAAAAAATCTAATCTATTTATACTGTTCTCTAGAAATCGTAAACTTATTATGACTCAAAGCAAAACCTAGATTTTCATAAATTGCAACGTTTTCTATTCGCTTTTTGTTTGTTGTTACTTCTATGCTTTTTAGATTATTTTCTTCTGCATATTTTAGAATTTCATCAACCAATTTTCTGCCAACTCCTTTTCCGCGGTGGTTTTTATCAATAAAAAATTCTTGAATCTCACCGACCAAACCACAATGATGCAATAAATTTTGAATATGAAAACTAATAAAACCTAAACTTTCATTTTCATCTTCTGCAATCAAATAAAGGTTGTTTGAATTTGAAATGTTTGTATTGAATATTTCGCTGAAAACTTCAAAATCAAAAACTTCATTTTCGAGTTCGCATATTGATTTGTAGACGAAATCCAAGTCGTGATTTTGGATTTTTCTTATGTTTATGTTTGAGTTCATCTGCATTTACAAAATAATTATCGCGATCGCAATTTCTTTACTTTTATTGACATCTTTTTAAAAGTTATTCATTTTAGAAATTAAACTTTCTAGCATCCTCTTTCAAATCTATAAACCATTCTATTCTTATATGTTGAGTACAAAACTTCTTCAAAACATCACATCTATCCACCAGTATAGCCGATCCTTTACCTCCTATTTCGTCTTTTACAATTTTGGCGGCGTGTTCAATTCCTTCAAAATCTTGTGCTACCAAATCAAAAATTATATGGTTTGTTTTTGACAATACAGAATACAACGAAATTAATTTTCTGGGGTTTCCTGGCAATCTAATTAATTGCGTGTTTTTATTTATCCAATCTATTTCATAAATTCTTTTGGCAAACTTACTTTCTCGTTTCATGTTTCTAAAAAGATATTCTCCCACAGTTGTCGGAAAAAATCTTCTTCTAAACTCAGATTCCCTTACTTGTTTTACAAAAGTATGCGGTTTGTTTATTGTAACGTTTCCATTTTTCTCCTTTCCAGTAAAAATTGCAATTACTTTTTCTTCGACATCACAAGAGGCGATATGATTTTCAAGATGAATAAAAACGAAATCCCCTTCTCTTACTTCAAAAGGCGGTATATAGTAATGATCCGTTTTTATTCCTTTGCTTTCAATTAGTAGTTCTTTCATTTTCCAAGTCTCTCAAATTTATGTTTATATTTCTGAACATACTTATCCCATTCCGCTTTATGAGTTTCAATATTATAAATCGAAGCCGCATAATCTGCCGTTTCCTGGCTAAAATGATTTCCAAAAATATTCTCCAGATATTCAATTCCTGAGTCAATCACTTGTTTTAGAATATGCAACTTATCAATTCCTTTTAGTTTACAGGCTTTATCAAGCCATAATCCTTTTCCAAGTTTCACGTATTCCACAAGAAGGCTTTCAGTAATAAATTTAGACGGAACATCGTTTATATCGGGTTCATGTTTTCCATTTTTAAAAACTAGTGTTATTAGTTCTTCAGAATAATATTCTTCTGGAATCAACCGTAACATTGTACCGCTTTCAGCTGCTGTAACGCAAAGATCTTTTGTTATAAAATAATCTGGAATTACCTGAATTGCAAAACCATCCTTTAGAACCAATTTTTCACAAAGTTCTGGCGTAATAAATTGTTTATTTACAAACGGTAAAGCATGAAATGTAAAATCTAGTGCGAGATGGCAAAGTTCTTCGGTTTTAAATTCTTTTGGAACTAATTTTAAATCTCTGTAATTTGATTTAACACGTTCACGCCAATATTCATAAGTTTTAGCAGGCGGATTATTTTGTTTCAAAACCAACTCGCCTCTTCCAAGCTCTCGTTCTATTTCTTCAAAAGTTTCGATTAACGGATTATCTAATAATTTTCTGAGTTCATTTGAAATAACTTCATCGTCTGTTTCATCATCATATTCGGATTCATTTTTAGGATCAATTTCATCTCTATCATTATAATAAAAGAAATCAATTTTTCTTGCTCCAAATGTTGTGTTATGATCTGTCGCTATAAAAACTGGAGCTTCGATTAAACCTGTACAATTAAAACTACCATGATTATAATAGGCCATTACCACTTCTTTTGCAATAACATTTCCTTTTATTTCGACATTTGTTCCTCCGAGTAAAAGACTTTGGCAATTTACATTTCCATTAATAAAAATATATGGCCCGTAATCGCCTTCGGCATTTATAATTGCCCCACTTACAGTCAAATTTCCATTAATTAAAATCCCTTCAATTCTTATTTCTTCAATTTTCTTTATTGGAATATCTAACAAATTGGCGAGCCATTTTTTCTCTTTATTCTCATAAAGATCTAAATAAAAATGTCCATCAAAATTTACATCTTCTTCAGCAGAAAGAAAAAAATCTTCATTGCTCCAATCATCAAAATAATCAAACTTTTCATCTTGAGTTAAAAAAGGATATTTTGCTTTGATTTCGGCTATGGTAATTAACTTAAATTTGGAAGTATTCATTTTATTAGGCTTACATTTTCTGATACCAAGATTACACAATTCTAAAACCAAAACCAATTCGATAGTCAGAAAAATTGTATTTTTACTTTTTGAAATATTTTAGAAACATCAATCTATTTCTAATATGGAAAAAATAAAAAACTATATCAACAGTTAATTCAAGCTGAAAAGAAAAAGTGGCTCTTTTGGAAAAGTTGTTGAAAGAGAAATAATTATTTTATATAATAATAAAAAAACCGAAGTCTTATGGGCTTCGGTTTTTTTTTTCTTTTATATGTATACTTTCAATTATTCTTTACCTTCTAATCCTATGTTAAAATGCCATCCGTGTTCATACCAAACATTTGCATCTTCGAGACTGTTATTTCTACTAATCCTAGATTCTCCTGAATAACCACTATTATAACAAAAGCCACTTCCTGCATTAGTATTACCTGCACTACCTGAAGAAACACCCAATTTATCCCCATCAACTAAATACCAATAAAAAGTATAAGCCTTCTTTGCTTCTAAATAAAGATTTAGACTTTGCAAATCAAACGGAACTAAACCTCCATTAAAATTCTCTGAAACCTCTGTAGTTGTGGTTGCTAAAACATTAAGACTTGCATCTTTGATAATTAATTTTAATGTTACTGGCTTGTTATATTTTTGCTTGCCAACATAATAAGTAAATCCTTCCAGAAAACGAATACTAAAAGTTGAAGGCACTAAACTTTTATCAACTATTACAGCTTGTCCTGTCCCTACATTTCTGTCAAAAGCTAAAATATCTGGAGCATCAGTTCTATTATCACCTCCAAACCATTTCGATGTATTTGAGTCCGTACATGATCTCGACACTGCAAAATCCATGTGCTCTAATTTTACTTGATAAATCTTTTCTACACCAGATTCAGATGTAACAGTAAAATTCACAGGCTCAGAATAATCTCTAATCGTTTTAGGATCTGGAGATATTGTTGCATATTTTGAAAATTTAATTTCGACATTTAAACCTTTAAGGTCATTACTCTCAGGAATTCTTTTTGTTACTAATCCTTTTTCAGCATCAATGTCTCCATTTAATACTAAATTTGGAGTATTTACATTTACTTCTAAAATGAAATTATCAGCACTTGGTTCTCTTCTTATATCTACATTATAATTTTTGATGTCTCCATTTTCTGCCGTAACTACAAAAGTCAAAGGTCCGTTGATAGATTTAATCGTTGCTGGATCTGGGCTTATTGTTGCTCCTTTAGGAATTGAAACATCCAAACTTACATCTTCTAGTTCAAATGTGCTTTCAACAATACCTCTTATTGAGTTTTCTTCTATTGCAAATTCTTTGGTAACACTTCCATTTGTTATAGTAAAAGATTGAATTGTATTTTGATTACTTGAACTTACCTCCGCAACGCAGGAAGCCATTAAAAGAGAAATTAGAAAAAAGATTGAAAATAGTTTTACTTTAGTTTTCATGAATTTAAAGGTTAGTTATTGCTTGCAAATATTATAATTTATGACATCATTTCTTTACGGGAAACCGTATTCTTATCAAATAGATTTTCTAGGGGTCAATGTTTATTATTTTGATTCAAATTACCGCAAATGTATTCCTCATTATCACAATAGTAAAAATCAGAACTCTTTCCTAATCCTCTCCCCTCTCAGCATGGGGATCAGGAGACTTTTGAAGAGAATAAAAAACTCTATAACCGTTAATTCAAGCTGAAAAAGAGAAAGTGGCTCTTTTGGAGAAGATGCTGAAGGAGAAAAAGAATTATTTGTATAAAAGCAAAACCGAAGTCTTGTACTTGCTTCGATTTTTTTATTGAAGATTTTTTAACCAATCGGTCCATTTCTTTTGAAGGACTTTCAAATCTTTTGGGGTTGATTTCATAGAAACGGAGCCAAAATTTTCTCCTGTTACACGTGTTAGTAATCTGTTTGCCCTTCCGGCAACTGTAAACAGATCATCATTTACTATAAATCCATGACCGTAGTCTTTCAAATCTCCACTTTCTATTCTTTCAAATATCATTAAATCGGTACTATTAACAAGACCAACTTCTTTTTCATTTGTTATTCGCTCAATTAATTGCGGAATTATCTTTTGGTAATTTAAAGCTATCCAATATTCAGCATCAATCAAATAGGAAAACTCCCGATTATTATCAATTTTATCTAAAATAAATTCCATTGTATAACTTCTTATCTTTTCTTTATTGCTTTCATCGATCCAATTGGATTGATTTTTTTGTTCATTAATTGCATTTTGGAATTTTTGAGTAAGCTTTGACTCTTTTGGGAATTTCAAGTTTAAGACATCAGTCTGAGCAAATGAAATATTTGAGATAAATAATAGGATAAGAAGATTTTTCATCCCCATTTAGATTTAGATTATTATTAGCCAATATACAAAATCGTTTTAAAGATATTGAAATCTAAATCTGTAGAATCTCCGTGAAACTAAATCACCAGTCTTTGTAGAGTTTCTTGTGTGATTCTTCGTTCCTCAGAATGACAAAACTATGCGGAGCTACTTGCGAAGATTTGCTTCGCCAATTCGCTATCGCTCGGGGCTCCTTGCATCGAAATGACAGATTATGTCAAAAACTTTGCGTTCTTTTTCTCCTCCAACAAAAATTATACTTTGCTTTCTTTGCGAAAAACCTTAGCGCCCTTTGCGTTAAAAAAAACTTTGTGCCCTCGTGACTTCGTAGCAAAAAACCAACAAATAAGAAAACTTTAATAAATCAATTTCACGCGATATATTTAAAATACGTAATTTTGAAATTCGAAGTTCAAAAACGAAATAATTATGAAATATCATCAAATAAACAGTGGTCTTTTTGTAAAAAACCGCAGAAAATTCATGGCAGAAATGAAACCTAATTCTGTTGCCGTGTTCAACTCAAATGACATTTACCCAGTTAGTGCCGACAGTACTTTACCTTTTGCACAACACAGAGATATTTTTTATCTAAGTGGTGTTGACCAAGAAGAAAGTGTTTTGCTTTTGTTTCCTGATGCGCCTTATGAGCATCAAAGAGAAATTCTTTTCTTGAGAGAAACAAACGATCATATCGCAGTTTGGGAAGGTGAAAAATTGACTAAAGAACGTGCTTTTCAGGTTTCTGGAATTAGAACGGTTTATTGGTTGCAAGATTTTCATAAAGTTTTGAACGAAATGATGACCTATGCGGATACGATGTATATCAATACCAACGAACATTACCGCGCTTCTGTAGAAACAGAAACTCGTGAGGCTCGTTTTGTAAAATGGTGGAAAGAGCGTTATCCAGCACACAATGTTGCAAAAAGCAACCCAATTTTACAAAGACTTCGTTCGGTAAAAGAAAGCGAAGAAATCGATTTGATTCAGCATGCTTGTGATATTACAGAAAAAGGTTTCCGCAGATTATTAGGATTCGTAAAACCAAATGTTACCGAATACGAAATCGAAGCTGAATTGGCTCACGAATTCATCCGTAACCGTTCTAAAGGTTTTGCTTACACACCAATTATCGCTTCTGGAAACAATGCAAATGTTTTACACTACATCGAAAACAACCAGCAATGTAAAGACGGAGATTTGATTTTGTTAGACGTTGCAGCTGAATATGCCAATTATTCTAGCGACATGACGAGAACAATTCCGGTTTCTGGACGTTTTACAGATCGCCAAAAAGCAGTTTACAACGCTGTTTTAAAAGTGAAAAACGAAGCTACAAAAATGCTTACGCCAGGAACGCTTTGGAAACAATATCATGTTGAAGTGGGCAAAATCATGACTTCTGAATTGCTTGGTTTAGGTTTAATTGACAAAGCTGATGTTCAGAACGAAAACCCAGAATGGCCTGCTTACAAAAAATATTTCATGCACGGGACGTCTCATCATTTAGGATTGGACACACACGATTACGGATTGCTACACGAACCAATGAAAGCCAATATGGTTTTTACAGTTGAGCCAGGAATTTATATTCCAGCAGAAAAATTCGGAATCCGCCTAGAAGACAACGTTGTGATTCAGGAAAAAGGAGAACCTTTTAATTTAATGCGCAATATTCCTATTGAAGCAGATGAAATTGAAACTTTGATGAACTCATAAATAAAGAAGCCCTTAATAAACTGAATTATTAAGGGCTTTTTAAATTTTATTAATTAATCGTTTCGTTATCCGATTTTTGATATTTGAACATCTAATTCAAATTTGCCAGTAGCTTCATTTTCATTAATCAAGTCAAAAAGCTCTAATGCTCTTCTTGCATTTTTCTCTTCTTCTCTTTGTTCAGCCACATACCACATCATAAAATCTTCTGTAGCATAATCATTTTCAGCTCTGCATTTTGCGATTACTTTATTGATTGCTTGAGTAACTGCAATTTCGTTTTGCAAAGCAATTTCAAATACTTCTCTAAAAGAAGCAAATTCTTGCTGCACTTCTGGAACAGATGGCGTAACGGCAATCCCTCCCATATCTGTAATGAATTTGAAAATTTTTAGAAAATGCTCTCTTTCTTCTTCCGCTTGTTTATATAAATACTCTGCCGAATGTGCATAACCGTTTCTATCCAACCATGCAGCCATAGCCAAATATTTATTTGAAGCGTCACTTTCTATCTTTGCCTGTAAATTCAATATATTTTCTACGCCTTCAGTTAATGAAGTGCTTGTTCTTAGTAAATCTTTCATAACCTTAAATTTTAGTACTTGTAAAATTACAAAATTTAAAGGACGCAATCCTAACTGCCTGAGAATTTGGATTTAATCTAAGTAAGAATCTAAATTAGCTCCACGTTTGCAACACTGCAAAGCATAGAATGTAGGCTGAGAATAAATTTGGTTCCGTTTAATAATTCTCTCAACTGTACTATTTCGCAGATAGTAAGATTTCTGGAAAAATTTCTTTTGGTAGTTTCAATCAGCTGCGCATCAGACTGGTCAGACAGATCATAAAGCATATTAAGAATATCAACGTTGTTAACCTTTCTTTGAAAAATCAAAAAATCATGAATTTTATAACTTGACACTGTATCAACAAAATTGATAATGATGCTATTGGTCAAATCACATTGGTAACTGTATCCTTTTTCTGTTTCAAATAATACTTTTGTAGTCAAATCGCTAACTAATGCCATTCTAATAAAAATTATAACAATGCAAAAGTATAGAATTTCAACCAATTAAATACATAATTAAGACTAATTTAAAATAACAAACTCCATTTATATTTTTAAATCTACCATAAAAACAATCAAATTGTAACATTCTAAAGCATAATTCGACTAATTTTCAAAACAAATAACTTAGGAATTATGCAAGCACACGAAATAGATTATCAGATTTTTGGAGAAGAAATGCAGTATGTGGAAATAGAATTAGATCCGCAGGAAATTGTAATTGCCGAAGCGGGCAGTTTTATGATGATGGAAAACAACATCCAAATGGAAACCATATTTGGAGACGGTTCGCAGCAACAAGGATCTGGCTTATTTGGCAAACTTTTAAATGCTGGTAAAAGAGTGCTTACTGGCGAAAGCTTGTTTATGACGGCATTTTTAAATCAAGGCAATAGCAAAGGTAAAGTTTCATTTGCATCACCTTATCCTGGAAAAATCCTTCCGATTGATTTGACCGAATTTCAAGGAAAATTTATCTGCCAAAAAAGTTCTTTTTTATGCGCTGCCAAAGGCGTTTCTGTTGGCATAGAATTTTCTCAGAAATTAGGCCGAGGCTTATTTGGCGGTGAAGGTTTTATCATGCAGAAAATTGAAGGAGACGGAATGGCATTTGTACATTCTGGAGGAACAATGGCTAAAAAAGAATTGGCTCCTGGCGAAATCTTAAAAGTAGATACTGGCTGTATTATTGGTTTTACCAAAGATGTAGATTATGATATTGAATTTATTGGCGGAATTAAAAACTCTATTTTTGGAGGCGAAGGTTTATTTTATGCCACTTTAAAAGGTCCAGGAACGGTTTTCATACAATCATTGCCTTTCTCTAGATTAGCAGATCGTATTATTGCATCGGCACCAAGATCTGGCGGAAACAGCCGTGAAGAAGGAAGTCTGCTCGGCGGATTAGGAAACCTTTTGGATGGTGATAATCGGTTTTAAATAATTAGGAACGGCTTTCAAGAAATGAGAGCCGTTTTTTTTAACCATATAAGTTATATAAGTTCATTTAATATTACAAACCTCTGTATGTGAAATCATTTTTTTACTTAGAATAATTCACATAGAGCTTTGTTTTAAAGCTTGCTTTTTCTACAATCTTAAACTAGAAAGAATAAAAATCTATTTTCTAGGTGTTTAAAACTAAATATTGAACTTAACGATTACTATTTTTAACTCAAATGAACTTATATTTCTTAGATGCTTTCAGCTTTTTTATCTTTGCATTTTACATTTAAAACATCATTTTGAAAAATATTCTTTATAAAAACACCAATATCTCTTTTACAGATTCAGGAAAAGGAAAAGCAATTGTTTTACTTCACGGCTTTCTCGAAAACAAAAAAATGTGGGCAGAATATATTGAACTGTTTTCAGAAAAATATCGCGTTGTAGCAATCGACTTACTCGGACATGGAGATTCTGATTGTTTAGGCTATGTGCATACAATGGAAGATAATGCCAACGCTGTAAATGCAGTTTTAGAAAATTTGAATATCGAAAAAGCTATCATTGTCGGACATTCGATGGGCGGTTATGTTGGTTTGGCTTTCGCCGAATTGCATCCAGAAAAAATCCAAAAATTAGTTTTGTTGAATTCAACTTCCAAAGAAGACAGCGAAGAGAGAAAACTAAATAGAACCCGCGCCATTAAAGCGGTAAAACAAAATTATGTGAGCTTTGTGAGTTTGGCCATAGCTAATTTATTTAGTGAAAACAACAGAACTCGATTGGCAGAAGAAATCGAAAAAGTAAAAACAGAAGCCTTAAAAACACCTTTACAAGGAATTATTGCCTCTCAGGAAGGAATGAAAATTAGAAAAGATCGAGAAGAATTAGTCCGTAAAAATTTATTTCCGATTATATTGATATTAGGCAAAAAAGATCCCGTTTTAAACTACGAAGAAAGCCTTTCGCAAATTGAAGATACAACCGCAGAATTGGTTTCGTTTGAAGACGGACACATGAGCCAAATTGAAAATAATGAAGAGCTAAAAACTGTTTTGTTAGATTTCTTTCAATAGAACCAAACTATTAGAATCGAAAAAGGCCATTTCTAACCTAAGTTGAAACAGCCTTTTTCTCATTCTTGGGGGCAAAATATCATTATAACTTTGAAATAATCACTTTTCTATATTTAGATAAAGCCACTCTTGTCCTACCAAGATTGTTATGCTTTAGAAGCGCCAAAGATATTTTAATATTAGCAATTGTGCGATAAACACTTGTTAAAAAAAGATGCATTACAACGTATTAATGCAGTTTTATTCATCACATAATTAATCTTATTTTTTTTCAGAGAATCTGCAAAAAAAATTAACATAAAAAATAAACAACATTAAAATCGTAACATTTTACTTGATAAAATTCATTTCTAAAATTAACATTTACTGTTTATTGCAGTTATTAAGAGGTTATTTTTGAAAAATTCTTCGAAAAAAAACCTTTTACGAATTGCGTTTTAACAAAATAACTTTGAAAAAAAGTCAGCAACTTTCCAACAAATATTCAGGCAAAAGCAACTAAAAATTGTCCAAACTTCTCAGATAACCTTTTTGAATAAGTTCTGCCCTTTTATTGATCGTATGCAATTTGCCGTTTTTCAATAATCTTAAATCTGTGGCAATTTCAATTACTTTTTCATAATTATGATCGGTAATGATTACTCCTTTTTCTTGAGAATTTTCTTTGATCAATTCATGTACTATATCAATCATTTTTGGAGACAACCCAGTAAAAGGCTCATCTAATAACACAAATTTTGATTGGTTAAAAAGTATCAACTTAACCTGAAGATATCGCAATTCTCCAAAAGATAAATTTTTAATTTTTTGATTTAAAAGAGGCTTTAAAAAATAATCACTACAAAAAAAGACCACATTTTGTTTATCGATAGAAAGTTGAATTGCCTGCAAAACCGAAAAATGATTGGGAACAAATTGGTTTTGATACAAGTACGAAATTTCATTTAATAAAAGATGAGACTTATTCTTCGAAATTCCATCAATAAAAATACTTCTATCTGAAGCTGATATGATCGCACATATAATTTTAAACAAAGTAGATTTTCCAGAGCCATTTCTGCCAAGCAAACCAATGATTTGCCCTGTTTCCAATTTCAAATAAATATCTGAAAGCAATAATTTATCGTTAAAGCTTTTTTGAATACCACTTATTTCTAGAATGTGTTTTTTCAAAATATTTTCTGAATTGAAATTAGTCCCATCAGAAACAAAAACACAAAAGCAAAATTGAGTAAGAAACTATAAAACAAAAGCCATCTTTTTGAAAAACCATTGTTTCTATAAAACAAATACTCGTTTTTACGATAAATTTCTTTAAACCCAATACTCAACACAAAACCTAACGAAACTATCATTACCAAAAAATAACCAACTCCTCCAAAAAGAAATGCAATAGCAGAAACTGCCAAATTTACAATCAAAGTTGTCTTATAAAACTCAAATATGTTTCGAAACTTTCTGATAAGATTTCTAGATTTTTTCCTCAAAAGGAATATTAATATCAAAAATCTCACTTAGCAAATTGGCAATTTCTTCCAAATAAGAATTCAAGATTTGAGGCGTTACGATAACGTCTAAATCTTTTTCTTCTTTAAAACCAAAAGGCAAGAATCCAGACTTTAAGTTTTTGAATGAAATAATTCCAACTTCTATTGGAAGGCCACCCGCTTCTTTCTCAAACATAAAAGCATACGCCAAAACCTGAATGATTTTATCGTTTTTAAGCTCCTGAGTCAATCCGTTCCAAGTTTTCAATACAACATTAGCTTTTTCTACTTTTCCAGTCTTATAATCGATAATTCTAATTTTTCCGTCTCTACGTTCTATACGATCGACATTTCCTTTAATTAAAACAGGAAATGGCAATTTAGGGTGAATAAATTCTCGCTCGAAAGTTTGCTCTAAAGCAACAATCTGAATCGCTTCATTATTTCTAACAGACTCTAATTCCATTTTCAGGAAATTCGAGACATTTCGTTTTGCCACTTCAAAAGCCAAAAGATTTCGTCCTTTCTTGATTTCCCCTTCTTTGTAAACCAATTTAAATTGTTTAAGAACTTCATCATCCAATAATTTAAAACAATTTAAAAGATCATTCTCAGAAATAAACTTACCAATAAAAGGTTCATAAAGCGCTTTTAATGTTTCGTGGATAATCGTTCCTAAAGTATTCAAGGCGATGTTTTCTTCGACTTCTTCTACTTCACGAATTCTCAATATCTTTTGAAAATAAAACTCAATCGGATTACGGATATAACTAGTTAATGCCGATGGAGAAAAACCATTAACCGCAATTTCTTTCAAGCGCTCCATTACTAGCTCAGATTTCGGAACAGAAATAGGCTCGTAAGCTGTATTTGGAAGATCTGGATTGTAGATATCAAATGTAATATTATGCCGTGATTTCTTTTCGACTTCTAGCTGGGTTATAAAACGGCTTCGTTCTCCAGCATCTAACCCATCATTTTCAGTATTATAAATTAAATAGATATTTTTGGCCCTCTGCAACAAATGATAAAAATGGTACGTATAAATTGCATCTTTCTCCTTAAAAGTCGGAAGTCCAAGCTCCCTTTTTACATCATAAGGAATAAACGAATTCTGTGACTTCCCAGCCGGAAATTTACCTTCATTCATCGAAGTGATAATTACGGTTTCGAAATCTAAAACACGACTTTCTAAAACTCCCATAATTTGCAAACCGCGTAATGGTTCACCTTCAAAAGACACTTCAGCCAAATCGATAATTTGCTTGTAAATTGAATGAAGCGTGTCAATATTATCAATATGATGGTGTTTCGAATAATAATTTATAAGCTTATTAATCACTTTAAAAACTCCATAAACAAAAGCTTTGGCAATTTTTTCTTCCTCATTATCATTACTAAAATGATCTTTAATTGCAATTAATAAAGTGGAAATATTTTTTAAAACTGCAATAGAACCATTTTCCCATTTTTCAAATAATAAATTAAAAAAACTTGAAGGTTCAGGATGAAGTTCTAAAATTTTATGATGAGTAATAAAAGTGTAGTTATTCTCTTTTATAATTCTTACCAATCTGTGCGAATTTGCATATGGTTCAACCAACGGATGTGTCAAAATATCAAGCACGTCTTTATAATAAAAAACATAACTACCACCTTTACGAGAAATCGCATTGGTATGCATTTTAAACAATTTGGCAACAAAAATCTGCGACGGATTATTTTTTCCAGAATATCCCATTGTAATATTAAGAGCTCCAACAGATGAAGGAAGCGAATATAAAACAGGAACCAATAAGTTTTCTTCACCAAGTACGACTGCAACTTTATCAAGTGAAGCATCTGGGTTTTGATCTATCAAGCCTTCAATGATACTTCCTGCAAGTTTTGCCTGTCCGATTGTTTTTGGAGTTCCTATAATCTGAATATTTTTGGGTTGCGAAAAATCATCGACAATCCATTCAAAAATATTTGATTTATAGTGTTTCCAACTTTCTTTAAATCGCCTCAAAAAAAGCCCAGCATCATGATACGGATCATTTAAAAAAGCTTGATCAGCATCCCAGTAGATTTTAGCTTGATCTAAAGCAAGCAAATGTTGCACTATTTTTTCCTCTGCAGCGTTCAAAGCATTAAAACCTGCAAAAATAAAAGTGCGGTTTCCAATCGTATTTGAAAAATGATTCAGATTATTTACTGCTTCTCTATAAATCAACCCTTGATATCCAATTGATTTGAAAAGCAAATGATTATATAATGACTCATAATATAACGGAAGTAATTTCCAAAAATCAATATAATTTTCCAGAAGTCTAGTTTTTTGATCAACTTCTAATCCCCATTTTTTTATATCTTCAATATCCTTTAAATAAGACAAAACATGCGAGGGATCCAGAAGATATCGATCAATTTCATTAAAGTCTTGAAGAAGAGTTTTAGCCCAATTTGCAAACAGCTCAAAAGATTGCTGATGTTTCTTTTCTGTAATGGATAAATAGACTTCATAAAATTCAAACAAAAGCTCTATCGAATCAACCGCCCGAATTGAAGCAACATTCTGAACAAAATCTTCTATACTAGTAATTTCTGGAGCAACAATAGTCTTTGAAGTCTCTTTTCTAAGAGCTTCGATCAAAAAAACTTTTGCCCTCTTATTAGGAAGGATTATTGTTATTTCAGGAAGTTTCTCTGCAAAGTTCTGAATTACAGTAGAGGCAATTTTTTGAAGAAAAGAAGTGTTTACCATAGCATAAAAATAAAAAAAGCCATTCAATTAAGAATGGCTTTTCATTATTTATTTAGAAAACTAATTATAGTTTACCTTGGTATTTAGAACCAATGTGTCTAATTTCAGTTCTTCTGTTTTGTGCTTTACCTGCAGCAGTTTTGTTACTTGCAACTGGTTGGCTAGATCCAAATCCTTTAGACTCTAAATTCTCTGGATTAACACCTCTTTCAATTAAAGCGTTCATTACAGCTTTAGCTCTGTCTTCAGAAAGTTTTTGGTTGATCTTAGCAGAACCTGTACTATCTGTGTGTCCTTCAATAGAGAATTTCGCGTTTGGATAGTTTTTAAGGATTTCTTTAATAGCATCTAATCTAGCTGGAGTTTCTTTGTCACCAGTTTTGAAAGTAGCTTTTCCTGAGTTGAAGTATACCGCTCTAGCTTGAACTTTAAGATCTTCTAATGCTTCAGAAGTTACTTCTGGACATCCTCTGTTGCTTGCAGGACCATAAACTGTAGGACAGTCATCATCTTTATCAGCAACACCATCTTTATCAGCATCTAAGAATGGGCAACCACCGTTTTCTTTAGGACCAGCAACTGTAGGACATTTATCGTCTTTATCAGCGATTCCGTCTCCGTCAGTATCAGGACAACCTTTTAAAGCAGCTAAACCAGCAACATCTGGACAAGCGTCATCTTTATCAGCAATTCCGTCACCGTCAGTATCAGGACATCCGTTTAATGCAGCTAAACCAAATACATCTGGACAAGCGTCAGAAGCATCAACGATTCCGTCACCGTCAGTATCAGGACATCCGTTGAATTGTTTTAAACCAGCAACATCTGGACAAGCATCATCTTTGTCATAGATTCCGTCTCCGTCAGTATCTTTACCTCCGAATTTGAAAACTAAACCTGCAGTGTGTTGGAAGTGAGAAACAGCGTTAGGAGTTCTTCCATCAGCTTCTTGTCTGTCACCACTTACTGCCCATTTGTATTTTGTACCTAATTCAAGACCAATAGCATCTGTAAACCAGAAAGTAACACCAGCACCTGGGTTAACAGTTCCAAAACTACTATCACCAAAGAAAGTATAACCACCACCAACAGATAACGAAGGATCAACCACTTTAGATTTGATTAATTCTTGGAAGCTGTATTTGATAGTAGCATCAATTCCGTAGTACATTAAATCCCCTGGGTTGTAAACGATGTTTCCTCTTCCGTCATGCCCTGGAGCAGTAGGAGCAAAAACAACGTATTTATCAATTTTGTTTACAGATCCTTGTAAACCAACTGAGAAACCATGTCCTACATATCTATTTACTCCAATGTAAGATAGAGATGGAAGAATATTCCAGTTGTCTTTTACAGCGAATGGCTGAGAAAAGTGTTGGTCAAAAAACCCATGACCAGCACCAGAACTTGTTCTAGTATCCACAGCATTAACCCCGAAAGAGATCGCCCATGGATTGTTACTGTCTTGCGCGTGAGAACTTAAACCCATCGCCATCAATACAGCAACTAAAAGTTTGTTAAGATGTTTCATACTTAATTTTTTTAATTACAATTTAGTTAATTACAAGCAAAAGTAACACCAAATTTTTTAAATACAAAATGAAATGTTAAAAAAAACCTACAAAAATTTAACAGAAGTGGTAATTATATAACTTTTAACATTTTACCGACAACTGTGAAGGCATTTATAGCTTTATCTAAGTGCTCTTTTTCATGTGCTGCAGATAGCTGTACGCGTATTCTTGCCTTCTCTTTTGGAACAACAGGGAAGAAAAATCCAATAACATAAATTCCCTGTTTCAAAAGTTCATTTGCCATTGTCTGAGACAATTTTGCATCGTATAACATAACTGGAACAATTGCAGAATCTCCATCAATAATATCAAAACCTGCTTTTTTCATACCTTCTTTAAAATAATTGGTATTCCATTCCAGCTTATCACGAAGCGTTGTATCTTTTTCTAATAATTCAAATACTTTTATAGAAGCCCCAACAATAGCTGGCGCTAATGAATTTGAAAACAAATAAGGGCGAGATCTTTGACGCAATAACTCAATAATTTCTTTTTTGGCAGTAGTATATCCTCCCATTGCTCCACCTAAGGCTTTACCAAGGGTACCTGTAATAATATCTACCCTTCCCATAACTCCTTTTGCTTCAAGAGTTCCTTTTCCTGTTGCTCCTATAAAACCTGCGGCATGACATTCGTCTACCATTACCATTGCATCGTATTTATCAGCAAGATCACAAATTTTGTCCAATGGCGCTACAAGACCATCCATAGAAAAAACTCCATCTGTCACAATCAATTTAAAACGAGTTCCTGCCTCATTTGCTTTTATTAATTGCTGCTCCAGATCTTCCATATTATTATTTTCATAGCGATAACGAGCTGCTTTACACAAACGAACTCCATCAATAATAGAAGCGTGATTCAAACTATCTGAAATAATTGCATCATTCTCTCCTAGTAGAGGTTCAAAAACACCTCCGTTAGCATCAAAAGCTGCTGCATATAATATAGTATCTTCTGTACCATAAAAATCAGCGATCTTTTTTTCTAATGTTTTATGAATATCCTGTGTTCCGCAAATAAATCTAACAGACGACATCCCAAAACCATGTGTATCCATTGCATCTTTAGCTGCTTGCACCACTTCTGGATGAGACGAAAGCCCTAAATAATTATTAGCACAAAAATTCAATACCGTTTCTCCAGTCGAGATTTTGATTTCCGCACCTTGTGGAGATGTAATAATACGCTCCTTTTTAAAAATTCCATTTTCTTCAATCGTCTGCAATTCTTTCTGCAGATGCTCTTTTATTTTACCGTACATTTTTTATTTATTTAAAACGTTAAAAATTAACAACTTAACCAAAATATAGCTTCGTTTTTTCTTTAACATCTGATTAATTTTATCACAAATTTACTACTTCGATTTCTGTTCCAATATACACCAAAGCCTTTTTCAAAACATTGTAACCCAAATCCTCAATTGCATCTTGATATTCCTGAATTTGCTGCTGATATTTAGCATTAGCAACTCCTGTTTTATAATCCAATAAGTAGGCTTGCTTATTTTCTAAAAACACAACCCGATCTGGTTTTAAAATTCTTCCTTCTTTTTGAACTATGGTTTGTTCATTTAAAACAGTATCTTTCCCATCAAAACAAAGATTCAGCTCTGGATGATTTACAATTTCTTTTAAAGTCTGCAAAACCTGATCGACCTGATCATACGTTATCAAACCATTTTCCAACGCTTTGGTCACTGCCAGATCAACATCTGATTTATCTTTAACAAAAGCCAAAATCTCGTGAACAATATTTCCATATGATATCGCTTCTTGCTGATGCGTTCCCCACATTAAAGCTTCACGCTGTGCTATTTTAATGTTTTTTGGATTTAAAACCTCTCTCACAACCGGAATAGATTTAACCGTATCAACTGTTCTAGTGATTTTTGACAATCGAGTTTTATTTCCAAATTCGTAATTCAGCTTTTCTTCTTCATAAACTCCCTCATGAATTAAGAATTTAATAAAAAAAGAAGCCATGTTATTCGGATACTCGCCATCGTTTTTCGCTTTTAATGATTGGGAAATCACATACAATTGTTCTTCAGCACGTGTTAGTGCCACATACAGCACATTTATATTATCTAAAAGTTCTTCCTGCTTTTTCAAATTGAAAACTGCCGATGCATTTTCACCAAAACTTTCAACTGCACTGCTATTATCAACCAAAGCTTTTGGAACTCCTAAATCCATTTCTTCAGTATCTAGCCATAACTTATCTTTTGGTTTTCGATTGTAATCTTCGTCTGCAAAAGGCATAATTACCACTGGAAATTCTAATCCTTTAGATTTATGAATAGTCATTATTCGAACTGCATTATTTCCTTCTGGGGATGGAATGCTGAATTTCTCTGAATTTTTATCCCAGAAAATCAAAAAGTCTGCAACTCCAGACTGATTTCGAATATCTCTTTCTAAAACGATATCTAAAAAGAATTGCACATAAGCATTTCCTTCAGACGGAAGAATAAATTTAGAAATGATAATCTCTACAGCTTCATACAAAGACTTTTTTCTAACATCTTCAAAAGAAAAAGAAACATCGAAAGTTGTAAGCCATTCTTCAAATTCTTTTTCAAATCTATAACTCATCCCTAATGCAATAAAATCATGCACAGGCATTGACAAATCTTTTGTTGAAGAAAGAAAATGTAAAAAGTTAGCCTTTGACTCTAAGTCAGCACTGTTGTTTAGATATCGTAGAAGATGAATTATAAAACAAACTTCTGATGCGTTTTTAATCATCAAAGTCTCTGAAGATAGCAACGGAATACCTTGTTCTGTTAGATAATTGGCAACAGCAATTCCTTGATCTCTTTTTCTGGTCAGGATTACAATATCTTTATATTCAAAACCTTGTTTAACTACTTCTTGAATTGTATTTAAAGTTGCCAAAACATACAAGTCTGACTTCTCTACAACTTCTTCCTCATCTACAGATTCGTTTTTCTCTGCTATCGGAAGAAAAGAAATATTTACATAACCGCCTTTTTTCGAATTGGTGTTTTGAAAACTATGATTTTCGTATAAATCCTTATAATCTTTGTTTGTAAATTCATCCGAAATCAACTTAAAGAAAGCATTATTGAATTCAATAACTTCACTATAACTTCTATAGTTTGTATCTAAGTGTTTTACTTTTTTCTCATGATGAAAAAATGCAACTTCTTCTTTACTTAATTCAATAAATTGCTCTGCCTTTCCTCCGCGCCAGCGATAAATAGATTGTTTTGGATCTCCAACAATCATCAAAGTACCTTTATTGCCATAATCATCTAAGCCAGAAAGCGAATTATCAATAAGCGGAATCAAGTTCTGCCATTGCATTTCTGATGTATCTTGAAATTCGTCAATAAAGAAATTACGATAGCGCTCACCCAAACGTTCATATATAAAAGGTGCGGGTTGATTCTGAATTTCACGATGAATGATCGCATTAAATTCTGAAATCGATAGGATATTTTGCTCCGACTGAATCTTGGCAAGCTCATTACTTACTGTATTCAATAAAGAAAGTGGCGTAATATTTTTTAGAAAGGCTTTATAAAAATCTCTTTTTTCGAAGTTTTGATAAACCTCTTTTAATATCTGAAGCAGTTCTGGAATAATATTTTCTATTAACGCTCGATCTTTTGCCGTTTTGTTAATCGCAATATCGTCAAACTCATGAAAAGTTTTATTTTTTGGATTGAATTTTCCGTCACGAATACTTTGCAAATGATTCGGAAAAGTGCCTCTTGAAAATGATTTTGGGTCGATTCCGTTTTTATCGATTAATTCGATTGCCTTTGTTGCAAGAACCTCGTTTATATCTTCTAGTTCTTTACAGAGCTCTTGCATTTTCTTTTTAATCTCGACAAACTCTTCAATTGTTTTGTTTTGAAAATGCAGAATTTCATTTCGATTGTTTTCATTCAAAACCAATCTTCCCGTATCAAGAATTTCGCGCGAAACATCCCAACTTTTGTCATCATCGGTTTTTTCCATTGTAAAATCGATAAGCAGTTTGGTCAATGTCTCGTCTTCACCGGCTTGAGCAATAATGGCATCAACAGCTTCGACCAATAAATTTTCGGTATCCAAAGTAACTTCAAAAGTCATTGGAAGATTAAGGTCATGCGCAAAAGCGCGAATGACTTTATGCGTAAATTTATCTATGGTAGAAATATCAAAAGCAGCATAATTATGAATTAAGTGCTTAATGATTTGTTGCGATTTGGTCTTGATTTTAATAATTGAAAGTCCTGTTTCTCGAGACAAATCTTCCATTAAATCCGATGCCTTTGGAGACGGATCGTCTTTTGCAAATTCGGAGAGGTTTCCAACAATACGGCTTTTCATTTCATGAACCGCTTTGTTGGTAAAGGTAATGGCTAAAATATTTCGGTATGCATCGTTTTTTGGAGAAGAAAGAATAATTTTCAGGTATTCTTTTACCAAAGTATATGTCTTTCCTGATCCCGCAGAAGCATCATAAATGGAAAAAGACGGACTTTGCATAGTTTTGATTTTTTATATCGTAAAAATAGCACTTCTAGCGCACTATTAATTAAAAAATCAAAAAAAATTGAGAAATCGATAAAACTAGTGTTTTGGAAAAGCTCTTTTATTGAAAACCAAAAGTATACCTACTCCAGTAGAAATTGCTACATCGGCAACATTAAAAATGGCGTTAAAAAAAGCAAAGTGCTTTCCTCCAAATATCGGCAGCCAAGCCGGAAGCTCACCTTCCCAAATAGGAAAATAAAACATATCTACAACTAAACCATGAAACCAGGTTCCGTATGGCACTGGAGAAAAAATTGTTGCAAGATTATGTGTGCTGTCATCAAAAATAACTCCGTAGAAAACAGAATCGATAATATTTCCTGCTGCGCCTGCGAAGATTAATGCAATAGCAACTATTAAATAAGTTGAATGGCGTTTTTTTACCGAATCAGAAAGCCACCAGCCAATTCCAACTACAGCAAAGATCCTAAAGACTGTCAAAATCAATTTTCCGTATTCTCCTGGTATTTTTGTTCCCCAAGCCATTCCTTCATTTTCAATAAAGTGAATTCTAAACCAATCTGCAATGACAACCTCTTCGCCTAAAACGAAATTTGTTTTGACATAAATTTTAGAAAGCTGATCAACAATTAAAACTAAGAATATAAGGAAGTACGCTTTTCGTAATGACATTTTATGATTTTTTGATGGGCAAAAATAACAATTTAATCAAAAAAAACGCTCCCAAAGGAGCGTTAATTGTTTTGCAACCAACTAAACAAGTTTATCTGCCAATCTAAACCTTGTAAAGTTTACTTTTTCACGGCAGCTTTTGCTGGTGTCTTTGGACTGTCTGAGAAGAAATCAGAGATTGATTTAAAGATTCCTTTGTTTTCTTTTCCGGCCGCCAATTTCTTAGCTTCTCCTTTTTTTACATCAGCTTTAAACTTCACGCGCAGTTTTTCAAATTCTTTCATTCTACGCTCTGTATCAGAGTTTACTTCTTTGAATTTCAATACTTTAGCCATAATGTAAGTTTTTCGTCGTAAATAATTTAAATTATTACTGATTTGGTACTACAATGATACATAATTTAATTTATATTTGTTAATAAAAATTAACACTTGTTTAGGATAAGTGTGAATAATTTTTGAAAATGAATACCAAAATGAACTCAATTTAACATTCCTCCCAAAATCCTACAAAATCATGAATGAAATCACAACCACACTTAATGACTTTCTTGTCAGCACCAAATCTACTGCAGCTTTAATATTAAACGGAAAAGGCAAACTTATTACTTCACTGAATCTGGATTACGGAGACAGTATTGCTGCAATGAGTGCTGCAATTTTATCGATGAGCGAAAAATTCTTAATTGATTTAGAAAAAGGCTCTTTAAAGCAATTGTATCTGAAAAGCGCCGAAGGCGTAATTGTTGGAAACAAAATAAGCGGTTCTAATTTTATTGTTGCTTTTTCTAAAGAAGGAAGCAATCTAGCATTATTAATGCGATCTACAGAAGAAGTTTCTGCCGAATTAAGTAAAAATTCTCTATTGAAATAAACCAAAAATTCTATTAACAAATAACCCAAATGAACTATGAGCAATGATTTTTTAAACGTGTTTTTAAATGAAATGAAAAGCAACGTAAACGGCTTTATCGCTGTAGCAGTAACAGAAATTGAATCTGGATTAAGTTTCGGAAATTTAACTATCGACCCAAGTTTTGATCCTGAACTTGCTGCCGCTTATAACCTCGAAGTTGTAAAAGCTAAATTAAGCGCTGTAAAGGCCCTAAATTTAAACCAGGATATCGAAGATATTTTGATTACACTTTCTAATCAAATTCATATTATCGACATTTCTCCAAACAAAAAATTCATGATCTATTTGGCTGCCGATGCTTCTAAAGCTAATTTAGGTATGACAAGAGCTATTTTAAGAAAACATAAAGCTGAAGTTGAAAAAAATCTAGCATAAGCTTCTTGAATTCAATTGTATTACAAACCGCCTTTTAAGGCGGTTTTTTTTATTAAAAGCACTCAAAAAACAAAAACAAGCCAATCAAAATAGTTCTTACAAAAAGAAACACCTTTTGATTAAAATTATTTTGATTAATTATAGATAATTTCTTTCAAAGCGCGATATTAGTAGCAAACTCGCCTATCATTAAACATTAAACAAAAAAAAGCGCCCCTAAAGGAGCGCTTTTTCTCTTACGTATTTCTACGCAGTTTATCTTTGCAAGTTTTTAGCTTCGATACTCATTGTAGCATGAGGAACGATTTTAAGCCTTTCTTTGCTAATTAATTTACCAGTTACTTTGCAGATACCGTATGTTTTGTTTTCTACACGGAATAAAGCATTTTTTAAATCACGAATGAATTTCTCTTGTCTGATAGCCAACTGTGAGTTTGCTTCTTTTGACATGGTCTCACTTCCTTCTTCAAAAGCTTTAAAAGTTGGAGAAGTATCGTCAGTTCCGTTATTCAAATCGTTCATATAGGCACTTTTAATCAAATCAAGATCTTCTTGTGCTTTTTTAATTTTTGCTTGGATTATTTCTTTGAACTCTGCTAAATCTGCATCAGAGTATCTTGTAATTTCATCTATCATTTTCTACTATTTTGAAATTAATATAATGGTTCTAATATCATCAAACTCAATTTCTGTGCCGTTTTCTAACGTGTCAGCAAAAACCAGTTCGTCTGTTAATGTTTCAGACTTAATATAGTCTTCATTTTTTGAAACTGCATTTTCTAAAATACCGTCTCGTTTTATTTGAACTTTAATCTTATCCGTAACCTCAAATCCTGAATCTTTACGGATGTTTTGTATTCTATTAACTAATTCTCTAGCGATACCTTCATTTTTTAATTCTTCGGTAAGAGTAATATCAAGCGCAACTGTTATTCCGTTTGAATTAGCAACCAACCATCCTTCGATATCTTGTGATGTAATTTCCACATCTTCTAATGATAAAGTTACACTATTTCCTGCAATAACAATATCTAGCGACCCTTGCTTGTCCAGTTGGTTGATCTGATCTGCAGAAAAACCTTGTATCTCCTTAGAAATCAGCCCCATATCTTTACCAAAACGTGGCCCTAAAGCTTTAAAATTAGGCTTAATTTGTTTTACCAAAATACCTGAAGCATCGTCTAAAAGCTCGATTTCCTTCACGTTTACCTCCGCTTTTACCAAGTCAGAAATAGCTTCGATTTCAGCACGCTGATTCTCGTCAAGTACTGGAATCATTACCTTTTGCAGAGGTTGACGAACTTTTATCATCTCTTTTTTACGCAGTGATAACACCAAAGAAGAGATCGTTTGCGCCTTCTGCATTTTGCTTTCCAACGTTTTATTAACAAAGTTTTCGACAAATTTTGGGAATTCAGCCAAGTGAACACTAGCAAAATCCTCGGTTCCCGTAGAAGTTGTTAAATCGCGGTACAATTTGTCCATAAAAAATGGAGCCACTGGAGCGCTCAATTTACTGATTGTAAGCAAACAAGTATAAAGCGTTTGGTAAGCTGCAATTTTATCTTTTGCATATTCTCCTTTCCAGAAACGACGACGGCATAAACGAACGTACCAGTTGCTTAAATTCTCCTGAACGAAGTCAGAAATCGCTCTTGTTGCTTTTGTAGGTTCGTAATCTTCGTAGCATTCGTCAACAAATTTTATCAACGTATGTAATTCAGAAATAATCCACTGATCGATTTCAGGTCTTTCGTTTAACGGAATTTCAGCTTCTTCGTATTTAAATCCGTCGATGTTAGCATATAACGAGAAGAATGAATAGGTATTGTAAAGTGTTCCGAAGAATTTACGTTTAACCTCAGCAATTCCTTCAAGGTCAAACTTCAAGTTATCCCACGGATTTGCATTCATAATCATATACCAGCGTGTAGCATCTGGACCGTTTTCTGCAATGGTTTTAAATGGGTCTATTGTATTTCCCTTACTCTTAGACATTTTAATTCCATTTTTATCCAAAACAAGACCGTTTGAAACTACGTTTTTGTAGGCTATTTTATCAAAAACCAAAGTTCCGATTGCATGCAAAGTATAAAACCATCCACGAGTCTGATCTACTCCTTCTGCAATGAAATTTGCTGGAAAATCTTTGTTGTCATCAATTTTTTCTTTGTTTTCAAAAGGATAATGCCATTGTGCATATGGCATTGCTCCAGAATCAAACCAAACGTCGATTAGATCACTTTCGCGCTTCATTGGTTTTCCTGAAGCTGAAACTAAAGTAAGTCCATCAACCACATTTTTGTGTAAATCGATTAAATCATAATTGGCCTCAGACATGTTACCAATTTCAAATCCTTTGAATGGATTTTCTTTTTGGAAACCTGCTTCGATCGATTTTTCGATTGCATTGTACAATTCTTCAACAGAACCAATAATAACTTCTTCTGTTTTATCTTCTGTTCTCCAAATTGGCAACGGAATTCCCCAATATCTAGAACGAGATAAGTTCCAATCGTTGGCATTTTTAAGCCAATTTCCAAAACGTCCTTCACCAGTAGATTTAGGTTTCCAATTGATAGTTTCGTTCAGGTCGAACATTCTATCTTTTACATCGGTTACTTTGATGAACCATGAATCTAGAGGATAGTATAATAACGGCTCGTCTGTTCTCCAGCTGTGTGGATAACTGTGCACGTATTTTTCAACTTTAAAAGCTTTATTTTCTTCTTTTAAACGAATAGCGATTTCAACATCTACAGATTTCTCTGGAGCTTGTCCGGCATCGTAATATTCGTTTTTAACGTATTTACCAGCTAAGTCACCTAAATGAGAAGTGAATTTTCCTTGTAAATCTACTAATGGAACTGGAGTTCCGTTTTCGTCCAGAACCAACATTGGCGGCACTTCTGGTTTTGCTTCTTTTGCTACTTTAGCATCATCTGCACCAAAAGTCGGAGCTGTATGCACAATTCCGGTTCCGTCTTCTGTTGTAACGAAATCGCCTGAGATTACTCTAAATGCGTTTTCAGCATTTTCATAAGGCAATACGTAAGGCAATAATTGCTCATAACGGATTTCTACTAAATCTGCTCCTTTTGCTTCGGTTAAGATTTTGTACGGAAGTTTTTTGTCGCCGTTTTTCACATTATCAAAATCAGCGTCGTCTTCACTTAAGAAAAATCCTTTTCCGAATTGTTTTCCAACTAAATTTTTAGCCAAAATCACATTGATTGGCTCAAAAGTATATTGATTGAAAGTTTTAACTAAAACATAATCGATTTTTGGCCCCACTGTCAAAGCGGTGTTTGACGGAAGTGTCCAAGGAGTTGTCGTCCAAGCTAAAATGTGAATATCTCCAAAACCTTGCAAGAATGAAGGCAAAGTTTCTGGAAGCGTTTTAAACTGTGCTACAATTGTAGTATCCGTTACATCACGGTAAGCTCCAGGCTGATTTACTTCGTGAGAAGATAATCCTGTTCCTGCTTTTGGAGAATATGGCTGAATGGTATATCCTTTGTACAACAAACCTTTATCGTAGATTTGTTTTAAAAGCCACCAAACAGATTCCATATATTTTGGTTTATAAGTCACATACGGATCTTCCATATCAACCCAATATCCCATTTTTTCGGTCAAATCATTCCATACGTCGGTATAACGCATAACGGTTTTTTTACACGCTTCGTTATATTCTTCGATAGAAATCGTTTTACCAATATCTTCTTTTGTAATTCCTAATTCTTTTTCGGTACCTAATTCTACAGGCAAACCGTGAGTATCCCATCCAGCTTTTCTTTTTACTTGAAAACCTTTTTGAGTTTTATATCTGCAAAAAATATCTTTAATCGCACGTGCCATTACGTGGTGAATTCCAGGTAATCCGTTTGCTGAAGGCGGGCCTTCAAAAAATACGAAAGGCTCAGCACCTTCGCGAGTTGTTACACTCTTTTCAAATATATTTTCTTTCTTCCAAAAATCAAGAACTTCAGACGCTACAGTTGGCAAGTCAAGTCCTTTGTATTCAGTAAATTTTGTACTCATTTTATCCTTTTCTTAAACGAGGTGCGAAAGTAAGGAATTTTGAGGGAAATAGATAAAAGATAACGGAAAAAAGACCGATTTCAGGAAATTTTGAGTACATTCCGCAACAAACAACACTCATTTTATCGATTTAAGAGAAAACTTCTTTTAAAATCTCTAAAGATTTAGGTTTTTTGAATCCCTCCAAATGAAGACTATAATAATCGATTAAAATTTTAAGAAGTATTTGCCTTTCTAAAACATGAAAGACTTTTTGGACGTTATCGAATTTTAATTCCAATAGTTTTTTAAACAAACTTGTCTCGTGTTCTGAAAGGACATTTGTCTTTTGAAAATACGTAAAAACTCCCTCATTCATTTCAAAAAAAGGAAGGTTAATATCTGAAAGATCGGGATAAAACCCGAGGTATTTTGTAATTTCTAAAAGTAGAATTAAATGAAAATTTGAAATTTCGTCATGATGATCCAGCCAGGTAAGTGCGGTTTCTAAAAACAGAAAAAGCTGTTCGTTTTTCTCTTCCTCCTGAATGGAATAATGCAACATTTCGGAAAGAAACATAACCATCGTACTTTTTACTATATCGGTATGAATACTCTGAAACGGAACGGCGGTTTTTATTTCTTTGAAATTTTCTAAAGTCCCTTTGTTCTTATGAACTGCCTCAATTTCCAAAATAGAAAATGGCTGAAAATAAGCAATCTTCTGACCGGCCTTTCTGCTGGAAAAAGCGTCACGCACAAAATAAGATTTCAGTCCGCTCGAAAGCGTAAAACATTTTACGATCAAGCTTTTTTCCTGAAATTTTAAAGAAGAAATTACTATGGCTTTGGTTTTGACTTGCAAAAGATTTTTGTTTTTTTTGTTTCGAGTTTCAAGTTTCAAGTTTTTATCAAACTGAACACTTAAAAACTAGACACTGAACACTAATTTCTATCGAATAATCATTACTTTCTTAACTTTAGTTTCTCCTCCGTCTTGCGCAGAAATAAAAACCATATAAACTCCAGAAGCTACTTTATATTTACCAAAAGCGGTAGTATCCCACTCGATTGTTCCTCCAGAGGAAGTTATTTCGTAAACCAAATTTCCTTCAATATCAGTGATTTTAACATTGGCTTTATCAATTAATCCAGCAACTTTCACTGTTCCGTTGTAATTTGGACGAACTGGATTTGGGTAGACATATACATTATTCAAATCATCATTTGGTTCTGTTGCTATTCCGCCAAACGATACCAATCCTTTGTTGGTTGCAATAAACACTTCTCCTGTTTTCGGATTTATCTTAACATCATTTACATAATTGCTCGGCAATGGCGAATTGTTTATCGTGAAATGATATTTTGTTTCCTGACCATTTGGTGAAACCATAAAAATGCCAGAATCGGCAGTTCCTATCCATTTATTGTTTGCTCCGTCAACTGCAATTGAAGTAATAAACTGTTCATATAATAATTCTTGAGCCAAATCGTCTTCGGTTATAATAATCGGATTGGCTTTTAACTGACTTTCTGTTTGAAAACTCGAAATATTAGACAAAACCCTTAAACCTTTTGTTGTTCCTATCCATAGCTGATTTTTTGTATCTAGAGCTATCGCCCTAACATCTGCAATTGGCAAATTACCGGCATCAACACCAAAAGTCATTTTCTTGAATGTATTAGTACTTTCATTAAATCCGACAACTCCACTTTTAAAAGTTCCAATCCATTTTACATTATTTCGATCTATAGCTATACTTGAATAGTTATCTTTTTCTGCATCGTCTAAGATCGAAGTCATCTCATAACTCCCCCACTGCCCGTTTGTTTTTAGTACTTTCAATCCGTTATTGATTCGGCTATTGGTTACCCAAAGATTGCCAGATTTATCAAAAGCAGTTGCATTAATTCGAACGTCTATATAATTTGGTCCTTCTGTAGAAATGGATTCCAAACCGCTATTTTTTTCATTATACAAAAGAGTTGGAACCTCATTTTGAATTTTTAATAGCCCAGAGAAGAAAGAACTGGCATAAACCTGTTTTTCATTATTTGGATTTATACAGATTCTAGTTGTTGATTTTGCATCAAAAACATTAGAATAAGGAACATTCAGCCATCCAGAAGCATTAAATCGGCTAACTCCGTAACTGTCTAATGGATACGGATTATACGAAACGTCATAATCGCCATAAACTGCCCACAAAGTATTTGCCCCAGCATCTATAGAAAAAATATTATTGCGAACTGGACCGCTAGGCGTGCTATTTTCGAAAGCAGAAACATTACTTAAAGTAGAAACAAACAATCCTTTTTCTTTTGTTCCAATAAAAATCTGATTCCCTACTACGGTTGCACAGCTAAAATTTAAAGTATTGTCCAAAACCTGACTATTTGTAATCTGGCGATTGAGCACCATCTGATTATTATACACATAAACAGTATTTGGAGTTGTAACAAATAAATTATGATTTTTTGCTCTTGTGTCAACAGTCGCTTGAGGCAGTTGCAAAAAGCCTACAAAAGTATTTGAATTAAATCTATGAATGTATCCTGTACTATTTATTGCAATAAGTTCTGTATCGAGAGTCTCAACACTAGACCAATCGCCTGCATTTACAACCGACCATTGTTTGTAATCAATAAGATTGCCATTTGCACTATCTGCTTTTCTTATACCGCTTGATGTTGCTGCAAAAATAAATCCGTTAAACAATGCGGTTTGCTTTACGCTTATTTCGACTCCATTATCACCAATAAAATACGTGTCTCCAAATTGAGACGTTTTAAGATTAAACTGAACAATTCCGAAATCGCAAGACACATATACCAAACCATTATTTTCCATGAAATGATTGATCTTTTTCGTATTTGCTGGCAGTTGCTTATTAATTATATCTACTACTTTAAGAATACTTCCATCGAGTTCATTTATTAAAATCATCAAACCATTTTCGTAACCGATTATTGTTTTTTTGAATGCTTCGCTATAATAAACTGCCGAAATGGTCTGGCCTGAAAGTCCGTCAACTGTAGTAGTCGATTTGAGGATATTTGTAGTTGTATTTTTTGAAAACAAGGCATTTTCTGAAGCGGCGTAGACAGTCGTTGCCGATTCGGATATATCTTTTATTTCGTTAAATGAAAAATATCCCTGCCAAGACAATTTGCTTTGCGCTCCACAAAGCTGAATGAGAAGTAAAAATAAACCGCAGAAAAATATTTTTTTCATCATTTCATATATTCGAATAGACAAATATACTACAAACGGGATTTTATTTAATTTTTAGTCTAAATAAAATACCCCCGATATCTTTTGAAGATAACGAGGGCATTTTTAATTGTTGCAGCCAAATTTTAAACTACACCTTGTGCAAGCATAGCATCGGCAACTTTTACAAATCCTGCAATGTTAGCTCCTTTTACATAGTTAACATATCCGTCTTCTTCTGCACCGTATTTTTTACATTGGTTATGAATTCCAACCATGATATCTTTCAATCTTAAGTCTACTTCTTCGCTAGTCCAATTTAAACGGATAGAGTTTTGAGTCATTTCTAATCCAGAAGCAGCAACTCCTCCAGCATTAGCCGCTTTTCCAGGAGCAAATAACACTTTATTATCTAAGAAAAGTTTAATAGCATCTAAAGTAGAAGGCATGTTTGCAGCTTCAGTTACACATAAAACGCCATTATCAATTAACTTCTTAGCATCATCTCCGTTCAATTCGTTTTGAGTAGCACATGGAATAGCGATGTCTACTTTTACTTCCCAAGGGCTTTTTCCTTTATGGAAAATAGCATTTGGATATTTCTCCAAATATCTTTCTGCTCTGTTATCTCCAGTAGCTCTCATTTCAACCATATGGTCGATTTTTTCTCCAGAAATACCTTCTTCGTCATAAATGTATCCGTCAGGACCAGAAATAGTAACTACTTTACCTCCTAATTCATTTACTTTTAAAGCAACACCCCAAGCCACGTTTCCGAATCCTGAAATAGCCACTTTTTTTCCTTTAATTTCATGACCAATTGTACGAAGCATTTGATCTGTAAAGTAAACTACTCCATATCCTGTTGCTTCTGGTCTAATTAATGAACCTCCGTAAGCCAAACCTTTTCCAGTTAAAACTCCTGTAAATTCATTTCTAATTCTTTTGTATTGCCCGAATAAGTAACCAATTTCTCTAGCTCCTACACCAATATCTCCAGCAGGAACGTCAAGATCTGGACCAATATGACGGCATAATTCTGTCATGAATGACTGGCAGAAACGCATAATTTCAGCATCTGATTTTCCTTCTGGGTCAAAATCAGAACCTCCTTTTCCACCTCCCATAGGAAGTGTTGTCAAACTATTTTTGAATACTTGCTCAAAAGCCAAGAATTTTAAAACAGACAGGTTTACTGAATGGTGAAATCTAATTCCTCCTTTGTAAGGTCCAATTGCAGAGTTCATTTGAATTCTGAAACCTCTGTTAACGATAATTTCTCCTTTATCGTCTACCCACGGAACTCTAAAAATGATAGAACGTTCTGGTTCTGCAATTCTTAAAAGCAGATTTTTTCCATCGTATTTTTTACGCTCTGCTATAAACGGGATAACTGTTTCAGCAAATTCTCTAACAGCTTGAAGAAATTCTGGCTCGTTTGGATTTTTTGACTCAATTAGAGCCATAAATTCATTTATTTTTTGTTCCATCTTTGAAATAAATTTTTCAGATAATTTAGATTTAGTTTTCGTTCTTATAAACTAAGAAATCATGTTTAAGAAAACGTTTTCGTTTTAACAGACAAAGATATAGCAAATAATGATTCGATGTTACATTTTTCACTTTTTTGAAACGATTTGTGTTTTTTTCAAGCATTCCAAAAAAACACATTTTACATGTAGGTGTTTACATGCAAATTACCTTTTAAAAGTTAGTAAATTAAGTATTTTGATACTTATTTTTCAATACAGCGATTTAATATTTTGAATCGATTATGTTTTTTATATATTTGCCGTGATTTGTAAGCCCCCAAAAAATGTCTAAACCCCTATTTATCACATTACTTGCCTTATTCGGCATAACAAGTGCTGTATCAGCTCAAGGATTAGCTCAAGAGATCGGAATCTACGCCGGCCCCGTTACATTACAATCTGATTTTGGTGAAAGACATAACTTTGACACCAACGTAGGAAACACTGGTTTTGGTGTCGGAATTATGCACTTTATTAACTTCTCTGCCAATAACAATAGAGAAAATTATTTCACAGAACATTTTAAAGTTAGAACTGATCTATCTTTTAGCAGAACTACTTTAAAACATTTTGGACAATGGGTCGAACATAAGCCGAATGGTCTATTTGCACAGCAATTAAAAAACATGCACGCAAGTTCTAGCATATTAGGTTTAGGAGCTCAGTTCGAATTTTCTCCTTTTATGAAAATTCACGACTTCGAAAACTCAGTTGGTAGCCTTAGTCCGTATGGAGCTGTAGGGTTTCAGGCAAGCTATTATTCAGCAAAAGTTGGATCACATTTAGGAGACATTACACTTCCTGCTAATACTCCAGGAAAGTACTTAACTCCATCTGATGGACGAGCACATGGTTTTTCTACAGAAACAGGTATAGCTTTATCTGCAACAGCGGCTATCGGAGTTCATTACAAATTAACTACCATGAGTGATTTAATGTTTGAAACTCGTTTCCAGATGTATAGCACAGATTGGATTGACGGATTAAACCCAAATAAAGATATTTACAAAGAAAACAAATCTAACGATTGGCAGGTTTGGTTTAACTTTGGATACATCTACTACTTAGAATTTTAAATCTAAAATATTACCAAATAAAAAATCCCAAATTCCAAAACTATTAATTGGAATTTGGGATTTTTTTATTGGAATTTCTTTCGTTAAGAAAGAGCTTGTTCTAAATCTGCAATTAAATCTTCTGCATCTTCAATACCAACGCTTAATCTAACTAAATCATCAGTAATACCAACTTCTGCTCTTTTATCTGCAGGAATAGAAGCGTGTGTCATTAAAGCAGGATGATTAGCTAATGATTCTACTCCACCAAGAGATTCAGCCAATGTAAACACTTTCAGTTTTTCTAAAAATGCAATAGAATCTTCTTTTTTACCTGATTTAAAATCGAAAGAAACCATTCCTCCAAAAGCTTTCATTTGCTTTTTAGCAATTTCGTGAAACGGATGATTCTTTAAACCTGGATAATAAACGGTTTTAATTTTAGGATGATTACTCAAGTATTCAACCACTTTTTCCCCATTTTCGCAATGTCTTTGAACCCTTAAAGCCAAAGTTTTAATTCCTCTCAAAACCAAAAAACTATCCATTGGCCCAAGAGTTGCTCCTGTTGCAAATTGCTGAAAATGCAATTGTTCGCCAAGTGCAGTATCTTTTACAATTAATGCTCCTGCAATAACATCAGAATGTCCTCCTAAATATTTTGTTGCCGAGTGCATTACGATGTCTGCTCCTAAATCTAAAGGTTTTTGTAAATAAGGAGTTGCAAAAGTATTGTCTACTGCAAGAAGAATTTTTTTCTCCTGAGTAATTTTAGCTATTTCCTGAATGTCTGCCAATTTCATTAACGGATTGGTCGGAGTTTCTACCCAGATTAACTTTGTATTTTCGTTGATTAAACTTTTCAGTTTTTCGATATTCGTCATATCAACAAAATGAAATTTAATACCCGAATCTTTATAAACGCGAGAAAACATTCTGTATGTTCCGCCATACAAATCATCCATTGCAATGATTTCGTCTCCAGCTTTAAAAGATCTTAAAACACAATCTGTTGCTGCAAGACCAGACGAAAATGCCAATCCGCGAGTTCCGTTTTCAATACTTGCCAGCGCTTCTTCCAAAGCCGTACGAGTTGGGTTTGAAGCTCTACTGTATTCGTAATCTGCCAAAGGTTTCCCTGGACTTGTTTGCACAAATGTTGAAGTCTGGTACACTGCCGGCATAACAGCTCCTGTACTTGGATCATGATGCTGTCCTCCGTGAATAACTTTTGTATTGAATTTCATATAGTTATAAATTTTAATTTCTAAATTCTTGTACAAATTTACCGCTTAATTTATTTTATCGCGACACAACTTCTTACCTTTGTAGATAATTAACACTTTTTGATATGAAAAATTACTTATTTATAATCTTTTTGTGTTTGATTTTTACAAGTTGCAAAAAAGAGCTTTCATTTGAGAATGAAACGTTTGAAGAAAAATCTACTGTGCCTTGCACAAAAGACTGTCCAAAAATCTCAATTAAAGTCCCCATTGCTAAAAATGTTAAAGTAACGTCAGACAGCATCAATAAAAAAGTCTTTGCTGTAATTAAAGAGATGGTATTTTTTGAAGAAGATTCGGTAAAAGTTGATGATTACAGATCATTGGCAAAATCTTTTATTACTTCATACCAAGAAATGCATCAAAAATTCCCAAACGACACTTTTGGTTGGGAAGCTAAAATAGTTGGAAACGTTGAGTTCGAATCGGATCAGGTTCTAAACCTTAAAATTGACCATTATACTTTTACAGGAGGCGCTCATGGCTATCAAGGCTATCGTTCTTTATTATTCGATAAAAAAACAGGAAAAACTATCTTCAATAAACAGCTATTTAAAAACGAAAAAGAGTTTAAAGCTTTCGCTGAAAAAACATTCCGATCCAAATATAAAATTCCAGAAAGGGCCAATATCAATGCTACAGGTTTAATGTTTGAAAACGATACATTTCAACTTCCTCAAAATATCTTTTACACCTCTGCAGGCTTGCTTTTATATTACAACTCATATGAAGCGGCATCGTACGCAGACGGTCCAAAAGAATTATTATTTCCATACGAAGAAGTAAAGAAATATTTGAATTTTCAATAGAAAAAATAAATTAAGCCATTTAATTTGACCCCTGTATATCGTAGAGACGCACTGCAGTGCGTCTAACACAATCTTTGTCGATATGCTGGACGTAGACGCACTGCAGTGCGTCTCTACATAAAAAAACTCAGAATCTTAGCGTCTCAGCAACTCAGAACCTTAGGTTACTGCACATCATACTTCATCTTACGCAAAACCCTCAATGCTTCTTTAAAAGAAGAATACACATTTTTATAAGGTTTCAAAAGCAATTTTGCATCAATTAGTTTTTGTCTGGCATCTTCAAAACCATTCAAATAACAAATCATAAAAGTAGAAGGCAGATTTTCCAGATCTTTCATTTCTCGATCAGATAAAGAAATCTCTTTCTCCAATTTCCGAAGCAGTACAATATTGGAGTTATAAATATGATGAAGCATTTTTCTATTGAATTCTGGCGGCTGAAAAAGCATCTGACGGTCGATTTTATAATAACCGTTGTCAAAGAAATGAATGGTTTGCTCTTCTAACGGATAATAACTCGTTTTGTCATTTAATCCTAGCGGAACATATTCTGTAATGGTAAAAGTATCATCGTTATATTCGATCGTAACCACATCTTGAGCTGAATAAAAAAGCTTGATCTGTTCGTTGATTAATTCGATATCAACTCTTGAGAGAAAGGTTTTATCTCGCATTTTTTTGGGTACACCTGCCCAGCAAATCACAAATAATTCTTTGAAAACGCGATATTTCGGAGACATATCTTTATGCCTGAAATTCATAAAATCGATAACGCCGTCTAAAGTATACTGAATGCTGTTTCGAGAGCTATTCTCAATTCCGATTACTGTTTCTGTATTCTGATTGTTTTTTTCAATTTCCTCGTGTTCTTCCAGAGGGATTGAATTACTGCCACGTCTTATAAAAACACTGTTGGCCAAAATGGTATGGATTCCTTTTTTAAAGTAAGAGATTTTACTTTTCGGCTTTATCGTAACCAAACCGATTACTTTGTCTTTTGGAAGATTGGGAAAAGGAACGTTTTCGTACTGAATTTTTGGAGGATTTTCTAAAAAAGCATTAACCAGATTCTGAATTCGGCTATCATCAAAAAAGTCGTCGCCTACAATTTCATTGTCTTGATCTTCTACTCCAACCACGATATATGAATTGTTATTCGGGTTAGAATTGGATAATGCACAAATGTGTTTTAGAAATTTGCCTTTCCCTTCTCGCGAATGAAGATTCAATTGCCTTTTCTTATCATAAAAACTGCTTTCGTCATTATGAGCGAGGAGATTTTTAATTAAAAGGCGCTTATTAATCATCTTCTTTTAGACTTACTTAGAAAATTAGAATTTTAGACCAACTTAGAATATCAACTCAGCAACTAAATTCTTTTTAGATTTTAGACTTCTTAGATTTATGATTTTCAGATTCCTAAGATAATCTAAAGATCTAACTTCTAAGAAGTCTAATGCTCTAATTTTTAAATATTCTTTTTAACAATCGTAGATGAAGCTTGTGCCGTACTCATAACGACCAAATCTGCAATGTTTACATGATAAGGTCTAGAAACCACAAAATGAATAATATCGGCTATATCTTCAGCTTGCAACGGATCAAATCCTTTGTAAACATTGGCAGCTCTTTCAACATCTCCTTTAAAACGAACTTCGCTAAATTCTGTTGCCACCATTCCGGGGTGAATTCCTCCAACCCTAATTCCAAACGGGTTTAAATCGATTCTCATTCCAGCAGTAATGGCATCAACGGCATGTTTAGATCCGCAATAGACATTCCCGTTCGGGTAAACTTCTTTTGCTGCAGTCGAACCAATATTAATAATGTGACCAGATTGTCTTTCTACCATCTGCGGAATTATCGCTTTTGAAACGTATAAAAGACCTTTCACATTAATGTCGATCATTGCATCCCAATCGTCTAAATTCCCATTTTGAATCGGATCTAAACCGTGAGCATTTCCAGCATTATTAATTAAAACGTCAATTGTGGCAAAATCGTTTGGCAAAGTACCTATTTTTTGCAGCACATCTTCTTTATCACGAACATCAAATGCCAAAGAATGTACTTCTGTAAAAGCCGAAAGTTCTTTTTCAAGTTCTTCTAAACGATCTTTACGTCTTCCGCAAAGCACCACTTTATAATTGTTTTTTGCTAAAATCTGAGCGGTCGCTTTTCCGATTCCACTTGTAGCACCAGTAATTAAAACTGTTTTTTTCATTGCAAATATTTTGTTTAATACATAGAACCATCGTTCTACTTTATCTAAAAAAGGCATTTTATTTTAAACCGATACACGTACTTGTACAGGTGAAATATGAAGCCAACTATTCTAATTATTTTTCCACAGATTTAAAGCAGTGTATCCATTTTTCTTTCTTAACCTTTTCCTTAAGATTTGATTAATATCAATGCAAAATTACTGATAAGAACACTAAATGAATTCTGTTTTTCGTTATTAATTTACTAATTTTTTAAAAAACAAATTTATGAAAAGTCCAAACCTCAAATTTAGAATTTTTCTTTTGGCTTCATTATCCACCTTATTACTAGCAAGCTGTAGCAGTAGCGATGGTAATGATGGCACACAAACTTCAAAAGTTAGTGTACGAATGACTGATGCGCCTGGTGATTACGATCAGGTAAATGTTGAAGTTTTAGACGTTAAAATTAAAAGCAATGCAGAAACTAGTGAAGACGGCTGGGTTAGTATTGGAAATATAAAACCTGGAGTATATAATTTATTGGATTTAACTGGCGGTGTAAATGTGCTTTTAGCAGATAACGATGTTCCTTCTGGTTTTTTAGGTCAGATTCGATTAATTCTTGGAGAGCATAATACTGTTGTTAAAGGTGGTGTAACTTACCCATTAAAAACGCCAAGCGCGCAACAATCTGGTTTAAAATTAAAAGTTAATCAAACCTTAACAGCTGGTGCAACTTATGATTTTTTATTAGATTTTGATGTGGAACATTCTGTTGTTGTAGAAGCTGGCAATTCTGGCAACTTCAATTTACATCCTGTAATTAGAGTGTCTACAACTGCCACATCTGGAATAATTAAAGGAATAGTAACGCCATTCTCTTTCCAATCTTTAGTATCTGTTCAAGTTGGAGATACAACTGTTTCAACTTATACAAACGAAACAGGAGTATTTCAGCTAAATGGTATCCCGGCAGGAACTTACTCTGTAACCATTACACCCGATGCAAGTTCAAAACTACCAGCGTTAGTGGTTCCTAATGTGGTTGTGGTAAATGGGCAAATCTCAAACATGAACACACTTACTTTACAATAAATCTTTAGATCTAAAAAAAACAGCTATCCTAAAAATAAGATAGCTGTTTTTTTTATGACTCGTTTTAAGAATTTAAGTCACAACTCTTCTATATTTATCACTCAAATGGAAACGATTCTACGTTCTTATTTTTCCATTCGTCCAAATTCAACACCATATTAAGCGCTGTCCAAGTTTCTCCGTCTACTTCTCTTAAGTATTTTTTATTAGCATTAAAAATAAACCCAACTTTTTCATAACACTTTTGGGCTCCAATATTAAAATCGAAAACATTCAATTCAATGTTTCTTTCTTTTCTGTTTTCCAAAATATATTGCAGCAATAAAATTACCATTTGCTCGCCAATTCCCTTTCCTCTCTGGTTCTCGTCAATAATCAAGATTCGTCCTAATTTTGCAAAACCGTCGTAAAAGTAAATTTCGCAATGTCCGATCGTATTGCCGTTAGAAGCATTTGCAACCCTAAAAGCTATTCTATTTTCATCAGAAAGCGTCTTGTCTATTTGATTTTCTGTTAAGGGAAAAGTAAATTCTGGTCCGCCAAATTGCATTAAATCTTTTGCACTTTTGACAGCATTAATCAATTCAGAATAATCTTTTTTCTCAAATTTTTCTAAGTGTATCATTTTTCAAAAATTACGAAACCAAAGCTTCAAAATATTTAACTCCAGGCAAAATATTGCAGGACTTCATTTTTCTTTTCATCTACAAATAGGAAAATCTTGTCTTCACCCAATTCTGAATAATTATATCCTGTCAGATTTCCAATAAAATCTAAGCTTTCTAAATCCATTTCCAAATAATCTAAGATAGGTTGCAGGTATTCAAAATCATATTCGTGATCATCTCCTAAAGATTCATATTTCTCTCTTTCATGATTGCTATATCCGCCTGAATAACTATTTCCTTGTATAAATTTACCCGTTTCAAGGTACATATCTCTAGTTAGCCAATAATTAATCACTCCTTTTATATAATAGTAATAATCAAAATTTATTTTTCTTCTTCGTTGATCTTCTTCTTTGACAAATTCTGTTTTTACTATGTATTTATCTTTATGTTCTTTATAAATAGTTTCTGCCTCTTTATACCATTCAATAGCTTTTTCAAACTTAGGAATCTGATAAAAATCTCCTTCAAACTTATACTTGTCTCCGACTCTTTGAAACTTAACAAAATTGTAATCAAAATTACTGTCTAAAATTTCAACTTCGGGATCGCCATTTCCAAATAATGTAATGAAATGGACTTTTCCGTTCCCTTTATTTATAGAACTTAATTCAACCGTAAGAAGTGGAAAAAAAACAATTTTGTGAAACTCTGAAGGATTTTCAAATACTTCCTCAATGCGAGGAAATAACTTTATTTGTGGCATTGCTTTAAATTTGATTGTTTAAAAGTAGGATACGCAACATATCCTACTTTTTAATGTTTACGATCGTAAAATCGTATTCTCTTTTTATTTTAACTCGTTGGGTGAAATTATTTTTAACACATAGAAACATAGCTTGTGTAAACTTAAAAAAGGCGTTTCACTAATTTTAATTCACATAGCTATGTGTTAAAGCTTGCTTTTTCGGTAATCTTAAACAAAAGCAATAAAAATCTATGCTTCTATGTGTTTAAATTACATTTATTCATGTCGCCCAACAAATTATTTTAATTTTGAATTAAGGCACATCGTTGCCCATACTTTCAGTCCAGATCGCAAACCAATCTTCTTTCTCCATTTCTAATTCAACCGCTTTTGATAAAGATTGAATTCGAGCAACGTTAACAGTTCCTGCAATAGGAATTACTTTTGCCGGATGTTTTAGAATCCAAGCCAATAAAAGCGTATCTGCACCTAAATGATATTTTTCTAACAAAGTAGAAAACAGTTTTTTCAAACGGCGAGTCTGTTTTGTATCTTCTCTAAAAACAGTTCCAAGCGGATTCCAAGATAAAGGACGAATTCCGTGAGTTTGCATATAATCTAAACTTCCGTCTAGCATTGGTTCAAAATGTGTTGCCGAAAATTGCACTTGATTGTAACTAACTTCTGTTTTTTGACGAATTAATTCTGTCTGAGAACTAGTAAAATTAGAAAGTCCAAAATCAATAATTTTTCCTTCTCCTTTTAATTTCTCTACAGCTTCTGCGATTTCGTCAGCCTGCATTAACGGACTTGGTCTATGAAGTAAAAAAACATCAACATAATCAGTTTTTAAATTCTTCAAAGATTTTTCTACAGACTTAATAATATAATCTTTAGAATAATCGTAATGTTTGATTTTGTTTTCGGGGCGTTTATCAGCAATCATCTGAATACCGCACTTGGTAATTAATTGTAATTTTTCGCGATCGATTTTACTAGCGTGGAAGGCTTTTCCAAAATCGGCTTCGGTTGTATACGAACCGTAAATGTCCGCGTGGTCAAAAGTTGTGATTTTGTTTTCGATACTTACCTGTATCATGTTTTCCATTTCGCTAGTTGTAAGGTTTTTATCCCAAACTCCCCAATTCATAGTGCCCGAAATTATAGGCGATAAGACTGTTTTGCTCATAATAATTATGCGTTATTTTTGGTAATAATTATGCTTTAATAAAACATAATCATCAAAGTTCTTAAAAATATAAAAATAGATTCACAATTAGTCCTTAAAATTAGGTCATTGGTCGAATTTTTAACCATTCTTTAACATCTTACTTCTCAAAAAATATTCAATTTGCACTCTCAAAAATTAGGCGTAAAAATCAAGGTTTTAAAAATATTTATATGGAAGAAAATACAACGACTTTAGACATTAGAGCGATAAATGAAAAAATTGAAAGAGAAAGTGCTTTTATAGACCTTCTTACAATGGAAATGAACAAAGTTATTGTGGGTCAGAAACATATGGTCGAGCGTCTATTGATCGGATTACTTGGACAAGGGCATATTTTATTGGAAGGAGTTCCTGGTTTGGCAAAAACTTTGGCCATTAACACGCTTTCTCAAGCGGTTCAAGGATCTTTCAGCCGTATCCAGTTTACGCCAGATTTATTACCTGCCGATGTTATCGGAACCATGATTTACAATATTAAAGCAAATGAGTTCTCAATTAAAAAAGGACCAATTTTCGCCAATTTCGTACTTGCCGATGAGATTAACCGTGCACCTGCAAAGGTTCAGTCAGCGTTATTAGAGGCAATGCAGGAGAAACAAGTTACTATTGGAGATTCTACTTTCAAATTAGACCGTCCGTTTTTAGTATTAGCAACACAAAACCCAGTGGAGCAAGAAGGAACATATGCGCTTCCTGAAGCACAAGTTGACCGTTTTATGCTAAAAACTGTTATCGATTATCCAAAAATTGACGAAGAGCGTTTTGTAATTCGCCAGAACTTAAAAGGTTCATTCGAAAAAGTAAATCCCGTTGTATCTGTAGATCAGATTTTACGTGCTCAGGAAGCTGTTCGTGAAGTTTATATGGACGAAAAAATCGAGAAATATATCCTTGATATTATTTTCGCTACACGTTACCCAGAAAAATACAAATTAGCCGATTTAAAACCGCTTATCAGTTTTGGAGCTTCTCCTCGTGGAAGTATCAACTTGGCTAATGCTGCAAAATGTTATGCTTTCATCAAACGTCGTGGTTATGTAATTCCAGAAGACGTTCGTGCAGTTGTTCACGATGTGTTACGTCACAGAGTTGGAATCACTTACGAAGCAGAAGCAGAAAACATTACTTCTGTAGACATTATCAACAAAATCGTTAACGAGATTGAGGTACCTTAAATAAAGTGCTCAATGTTCAGATTTTAGTGTTCAGTGATTGCTGCCCCTAAATATCTGAACACTTATAAAAGACAGAATGACTTTTAGGATTTGAACTATACTGATCACTTTCTAACTGATCACTGAACACTCAAAAAAATGGATACAAAAGAGCTTTTAAAAAAAGTACGGAAAATAGAAATCAAGACCAAAAGATTGAGCAATCACATCTTTTCGGGAGAATACCACTCTTCATTTAAAGGACGAGGAATGACGTTTAGCGAGGTGCGTCAATACCAATACGGAGATGATATTCGTAACATCGATTGGAATGTAACCGCACGCTACAACGAAGCTCACGTAAAAGTATTTGAAGAAGAACGCGAATTAACCATGGTTTTAATGGTCGATATTTCGGGTTCGGAATCTTTTGGTTCTAAAAATCAATTCAAAAAAGACATCGTCACCGAAATTGCGGCAACGATGGCTTTTTCGGCTACACAGAATAATGACAAAATTGGTTTAATATTATTTTCTGATACTGTAGAATTATATATTCCGCCCAAAAAAGGACGTTCGCACGTACTTCGCATTATTCGTGAATTGATCGAATTTGAACCAAAAAGCCAGAAAACAGACGTTGCACAAGCTTTGAAGTTTTTATCTGGAACCCAAAAAAAGAAAGCGATCGTTTTTATGATTTCCGATTTTATGTCTGATTCTTATGAGCATACTTTAAAAATTGCTTCTAAAAAACACGACATCACAGGAGTTCGTGTGTACGATATTCGTGAAGAAAAAATTCCAAATTTAGGAATGGTTCACATGCTGGATGCCGAAACAGGAAAAATTCAATTGGTCGATACCGGTTCAAAAACTGTTCGAATGAATTACGAGAAACATTATCAAGAAAAGCTGAATTACTTTAAAGATACGTTTCGTAAATCAGGAGCAGGAATTGTCAACACCAGAGTTGATGAAAATTATGTAACTAAACTATTAGGCTATTTCAAATCGAGATAGAGATTTTTGATTTTTGATTAACGATTTTTGATTTATGATATTGAATGATTTATGATTAAGGAAGTATTTAAAAATGACTAAACAAGAATTAGAAAATAGATTGATTGATTTTGCTGCAACAATTATAATTATAGCAAGTAAGTTTGAGAAAAATTATGCAGGAAATCATTTGTCGGGACAAATAATTAGATCAGGAACATCGCCAGCTTTGAATTACGGAGAAGCGCAAAGTGCAGAAAGCAAAAAAGATTTTATTCATAAAATGGGAATTTGTTTAAAAGAATTAAGAGAAACATTTGTATGTTTAAAAATTATAGAAAAAGCAAATTTATCAACAGACCGTGAAGGTTTAATGCAAGTAAAAATAGAAGCAAATCAATTAATTTCAATTTTTGTATCCAGCATTAAAACATCAAAAATCAATTCATAAAAATTAAAGATTACAATTTTAGAAACTATTGACAATCCTTGGAAAAATCAAAAATCAGAAATCGTTAATCTTCAATCGTTAATCAAATGAAATTTAAACTTTATATATTTTTATTTTTACTTACTTCTACTGTTTTTGCTCAAAAACAAGTAGAAACAAGTATTGATACCACCAAAAACAAAATTGGTGCTGAGTTCAAACTGACGCTTAAGACAGTTGTATCTTCAACAGCAAAAGTTGAATTTCCTAAACTTAAAAATATTGGTCCGTTAGAAGTAATTCAATCTTATCCAATTGATACGGTTAAGAAAGATGCTACCAATTACGAACTTATCAAAAAATATGGTTTAACACAATTTGATTCTGGCCGTTATACAATTCCTAGCATTAAAATTTTAATCGATAAAAAAGCTTTTTATTCTGATTCGCTAAAAGTTGAAGTTGCCGCTGTGAAAGTCGATACTTTACAGCAGAAAATGTACGACATCAAAGATATTTCTTCTGTTGATGAAGGAATTGGAAACTGGTGGATTTATGTCTTAATAGTTCTAGCAATTTTAGGTGTTGGCGCTTTCGTTTACTGGTATGTTAAAAAACGCCAGCTGAAAAAAATCGAAGAAGAAGTTTATAAAACGCCTATCGAGAAAGCAACAAGTTTATTAAACAACCTAGAACAAAAAGAACTTGTACAAAAAGGAGAAATTAAAGAATACTATAGCGAACTTACAGATATTGCTAGAAATTATATCGAAGAAGCCATTCACATTCCGGCAATGGAAAGTACGACTTCTGAATTAATTACCGCAATTAGAGAAGCTTCTACCAAAAAGAAAATGACCCTTACGCCAGAAACAGTTGAGAATCTGGAGCGCGTTTTACGTCAGGCCGATTTGGTAAAATTTGCAAAATCGAAACCGCTTGAATTTGAAATTACTGAAGATAGAAATAAAATTCAGAAAGTCATTTTAACACTTGACAATGCTATCCCAACTGAAGTTCCAGAAAATATTGAAGATCAGTTATTGAACGAAGCGCAAAGACAAAAACAAATTAAGGAACAACTGCGCAAAAAACGTAATGCTAGAATTGGTTACACAGTTGCGGCTATCATATTTTTATTGTTTGCAACAACGACTTTCTTTGTGGTTACTAAAGGATTCAACTACGTAAAAGACAACATCATTGGACATCCGTCTAAAGAATTATTAGAAGGAGAATGGGTAAAAAGTGCTTACGGAAATCCAGCCGTTCTTATTGAAACTCCAAAGGTCTTAAAAAGAATGGATGCCGAAAAAGTACTTCCAAAAGAAACCATGGCATTAATTAAAGAAATGCAGCTGTTTGCATACGGAAGCATGATCGACAATTTTTACATTACGGTTTCTACAACAAAATTCAAACAGCCAACTGATATCGATTTATCTAAAGCTCTAGAAGGATCTTTAAAAGTAATCGAAGCGCAAGGCGGACAAAATATTATTGTAAAACAAGAAGATTTTCAAACTAATGAAGGTATTCAGGGAGTAAAAGGTTACGGAACAATGTCGATTCTAAATCCAGCAACCAAAACAAGTACAAAAGCATATTACGAATTATTGCTTTTCAAACAAGATCAAGGTTTACAGCAAATCATGATTTTACATGAAGAAGGTGATACTTATGCGAATGACATTACAACCCGAGTATTAAATTCTGTTGAACTTCAAAGAGCAAGCAACTAATGGGCAATATCAGTTTTTTAAATCCAGAATTTCTTTGGTTGTTTCTATTAATCCCGATTGCAATAATTTGGTTTTTCTGGAAACGCAACCAGCAGTCGGCTACCTTAAAAATGAGTTCGACAGCTGGGTTCCAAAACAGCGAATCTTTACTTACGAAATTAAAACCTTGCTTATACGTTTTTAGAATTCTTGCTTTAAGTTCGCTAATAATTGCCTTGGCACGACCAAGAACAGTAGACATCAGCAATCAGACTAAAACAACAAAAGGAATTGATATTGTAATGGCAATTGACGTTTCTGGATCGATGCTAGCAAAAGATTTAAAGCCAAATCGTATGGAGGCTTTAAAAAGAGTAGCCGCCGATTTCGTAGAAGAAAGACCAAATGATAGAATCGGATTAGTTTTATATGCTTCTGAAGCTTATACTAAAACTCCAGTTACAAGCGATAAAGCCATTATTCTTGAAGCCATAAAAGGCATTAAATATGATACTGTTTTACAAGATGGAACAGGCATCGGAATGGGATTGGCAACTGCCGTAAACCGTTTGAAAGACAGTAAAGCAAAAAGCCGCGTTATTATTTTACTTACCGATGGAGTTAATAATGCAGGTTTTATTGAACCAGAAACAGCATCTGATATTGCAAAACAATACGGAATTAAAGTATATACGATTGGTCTTGGAACCAACGGAATGGCAGAATCACCATACGCATACGCTCCAAACGGCGGTTTCTTGTTCAAAATGCAAAAAGTTGAAATCGATGAAAAGTTGATGAGAAACATCGCTAGAAAAACCGATGGAACTTATTTTAGAGCAACAAGCAACGATAAATTAGCAGAAATATACAACTCGATCAATAAACTAGAAACAACAGAAATTCAAGAATTGAAATTCTACGATTACGACGAAAAATACAGAATTTTTGTTTTGTTTGCAGGGTTCTTGCTATTATTAGAAGTTGGATTAAGAAATACGGTTTACAGAAGTTTTATTTGATTTTTTCAAAATCCAAAAATTCCTCCCGATAACTATAGGGACCAAATAACAATTTGGAATTTGGAATTTGAAGATTAAAAAGGGAATTGGAATTTGGAATTTATCCCGACAAAGATGGGATTGGAATTTTAAAACATTTATGGAATTAGACGAAAAAAAATATTTATATCTCTTATTACTTATCCCAATTGTGGTATGTATTTTTCTTTTCAATCTTTATTGGAAAAGAAGAACACAGCGCGAATTTGGTGATTTGGAAATGGTAAAAAGATTGAGCCCAGAGAAATCGGTTTTTAAACCTATTTTAAAAATCGTAGTAATTCTTCTGGCGCTTACTTGCTTGATTATTGGTTTGGTAAATCCGAAGATTGGAACCAAAATGGAAACCGTAAAACGAGAAGGTATCGATATTGTTTTTGCTGTCGATGTTTCTAAAAGTATGCTTGCAGAAGACGTCGTTCCTAGCCGTTTGGATAAAAGCAAACAGCTGGTTTCTCAAATTATTAATAATTTAGGAAGTGACAGAATCGGAATCGTAGCGTATGCAGGAAGCGCTTTCCCAGTTTTACCTATCACATCCGATTACAGTGTTGCCAAAATGTTCTTGCAAAGTATGAGTCCAGGAATGGTTTCGTCTCAAGGAACCTCTTTGGATGAAGCGATTAAATTGTCTTCGACTTACTTTGACGAAAAAAGTAAAACCAGCAAATTATTAATCCTAATTTCTGATGGTGAAGATCATTCTGAAGGTGCCGCTGCTGCTGCAGAAGAAGCCAATAAATTAGGAATGAAAATCATAACAATTGGTGTTGGAACAGAAAAAGGAGGCACAATTCCGTTAAAAGAAAATGGTGTTGTTAGAGGATATCAGAAAGATCAAAATGGAGAAACGGTAATCACCAAATTAAATCAAGAAGGTTTAAAAACTATTGCAAAAGCAACAAAAGGCGGTTATGTTTACGGCGGAAGCACCAAAGAAGTTTTAGAATATGTAAAAAATGCTTTAAACAATATTCAGAAAACTGAATTTGAAGCTACACAAATGGCCGAATTTCAATCGCAGTTTCAATGGTTTATCGGATTTGCATTTTTATTGCTTTTCCTAGATCTTTTCTTATTGGAAAGAAAAACAAGCTGGATCAAAGAATTGGATTTATTTAATGAAAAGAAATAAAAAAGTTAGCCACTAATTACTCAAATTCACGCGAAAACAAACAGCAAAGTTTTGTGAAATTCAAATAATAAGTAACGAATTAATTAGTGACAATTGGTGACTCGAACGATAGTGAACAGGCGAAGCAAATTCGTGGCAAACAAAAAACAAAATTAGAATGAAAAATTTACTCCTTTATATTTTACTAACAGTTTCTTTTGCAGTTTCTGCTCAAGAAAAAGACAAAACATTGCCTGCCGGGAATGAAGAATATAAACAGAATAAATTTACTGATGCTGAGGCAAACTATAGAATTTCGGAATCAAAATTTCCTAAAAAATCAGCTGCGGCATATAATTTAGGAAATACCATTTATAGACAAAATCAGATTTCGGAAGCTAAATTTGCTTACGCGAAAGCCATAAAAAATGCCAAAACGAGGCCTGAAAAGCACAAAGCTTATCATAATCTTGGAAACACTTTCATGAAAGAGAAAGATTATACGCAGGCAGTTGAAGCTTACAAACAAGCACTTCGGAATGACCCAACCGATGAAGAAACGCGTTACAATTATGCTTATGCCAAACAAAAATTAAAAGAGAATCCTCCTAAAAACGATCAGAATAAAGATAAAAACAAGGACAAAGACAAGGATAAGGATAAAAACAAAGACAAGAACAAGGACAACAATAAGGATAAAGACAAAGACAAGGATAAAAAAGACGATAAAGGCGACCAGGACAAAGACAAAAAAGATGGTAAAAACGATCCTAAGAAAGATGACAAGTCAGACAATCAAGGAGAGCCAAAACCACAACCTGGCGGAATATCAAAAGAGCGTGTTCAGAATTTGCTAGACGCGGTAAACAATGAAGAGAAGAAAATTCAAGACAAAGTAAACGCTCAGAAAGTAAAAGCTAATCCTAAGAAAACAGAAAAAGACTGGTAAAATTTGGTTAATCGTTTAACCGTTAATTTGTTTATTTGATCCAAACAATACGATTAAACAAAATGACGATTAAACGATTAAACATTAAAAAAAACGATTAAACAAATAATGAAAAGATATCTAATTCTATTTCTAATCACTTTTCAAGGACTTATGGCTCAGGTTCAATTTGAAGCCAGAGTTAGCAAAAACACCCTTGGACTAAACGAAAGACTTCGTATAGATTTCATTATGAATGTTGACGGAGACAACTTCGAGCAACCTTCTTTTGAAGGATTCAGAATGGTGGCGGGACCAAGCCAGCAGATTAGCCAGTCTTGGATAAATGGGCGAAGCTCTTTTCAAAAAATATATTCTTATATCCTGCAGCCTGAAAGAAAGGGAGCAATCACAATTAAGCAGGCCGCAATAGAATTCAATGGTCAAGTTTACAAAACCAATCCGATCAAGGTTACGGTAACCAATGCCGTTGCTCAAGAAAGAGATCCAAGCGACAGACCTCCAGGATCTGGAAATGAGTTATTGACTCTTGTTGCCGAGATTTCAAAAACAAATCCGTACTTAAACGAGCCTATTACAGCGGTTTACAAATTGTATTTCAATAATATTGGAGTTACCGGTTTTAAAGAATTAGCAAAGCCGAAATACAATGATTTCTGGAATCAAAATATCGATATTAAACAATTGGCTATCGAAGAAGGAAGTTTCCAAGGCCAAAGGTGTTATTATGTAATCCTGAAAAAGACCATTTTATATCCTCAAAAATCAGGAAGACTTACAATTGAACCACTTTCGCTAGATATTGGCGTACAATTGCCAACAAACCGTCGTGATATGTTTGGCCAAATGATTATTACAGAAGACAATAAAGTAGTTTCTGCTGGAGCAAAAACAATCAACGTAAGACCTCTTCCTGAAAGCACAAAACCAGAAGGATTTACTGGAGCTGTAGGAAGATTGAATTTTACCGTTACTCCATCAAAAACAACACTTAAAAATGGTGAGGGTCTTGACTTAATCGTAAGTGCTCAGGGAACTGGAAACATGAAGTTATTTACGCTTCCAAAACCTGTTGTGCCAAATGCATTAGAAATGTACGATCCTGTTCATGACGAACAAGTTACTACTTCGCTAAGCGGAATGTCTGGAAGAATCACAGACAAATACACAATTGTGCCACAATACCGAGGAAAATATGCCATAAAACCAATGCAGTTCTCGTATTTCGATTTGAGCACAGGAACTTACAAAACGATCACATCAAAAGAAATTATGGTTGATGTTCTGGATGGACCAACACCTGCAGAGGCAAATACAGGAGCATCAGCGTCTAAAAATGCTGTCGCGACAGCAGATCATTTCAAGAATATCAAATCTAAAACAGCATTGATTCCGATTGCTAAAAATGATTTTTACGATTCTAATTTATATCTAGGATTGCTGTTTGCACCATTTATCATCATTCCGATCATCATTTTAGCTAGAAAGAAAAAAGAAGCTATGGATAGTGATGTTACCGGAAATAGAATTAGAATGAACAACAAGCTGGCGAAGAAATATTTATCGCAAGCGAAAAAACATCTTAATAACAAAGAGCCTTTCTATATCGCATTGGAGAAAGCAATGCATAATTTCTTGAAAGCAAAACTGCATATCGAAACTTCAGAAATGAGTAAAGATAATATTAGAGAATTGCTGTTGTCTAGAAATGCAAATGCTGAAACGGTGCAGAATTTTATTGTGCTGACTGAAAACTGCGAATTTGCACGTTATGCACCAGCATCAAGCGCTTCAATTCAGCAAGATTATGATAAGGCTGTGGTGATTATTTCTGAATTAGAAAAACAGATTGTTTAATTTTTTACCGCAAAGTTCGTTAAGAAAATTGATTTAGATAGAGTCGAATTTAAGTTCGCAAAGTTGAAAATCTTATTATAAAGAAAATGAAAAACATACTATATCTCTTTTTATTAATCTCGCAGGTTTTCTTTGCGCAAGGGCGCTTTGAATCGGCTAACGCGTTGTACCAAAAGGGACAATATAAAGAAGCGGCACAGGTTTATGAAAACATCATAAAAGAAGATAAATTACATTCTGCAGAGTTGTATTTTAATTTAGGAAACTGTTATTACAAATTAAATCAGGTTGCGCCTTCGATTTACAATTATGAAAAGGCTTTGGTTTTGAAACCGCACGATCCCGAAACTTTAAATAATTTAAAATTCGCCAAAAAATTAACGATTGACGAAATCAAAGAAGTTCCTAAAGTAGGTTTTGCAAAACTGATTCAGAACTTTACTTCTATTTTTGATTATAATACTTGGGCCAAAATTTCTGTGGCGCTTGGTTTTGTGTTTTTACTGAGTTTTATTGGTTATTATTTCTCAAACGCTACATTAGCAAAACGAATTTATTTTGTTGGAATGTTCATTATTTTGGTTGCTTTTGCTTTAAGCATTTCAGCCGGAATGTCTGAGAAAAGCCATTTTGAAAACGATCGTGTTGCCGTAGTTTTTTCTGAATTAAGCCAAGTGAGACATGAACCTAAAAAATCTTCGAATGGAATTATTTTATTGCACGAAGGAGCAAAAGTTTATGTTTTGGAAAGCATTGCAGGCTGGAAAAAAATCGAATTAACAGATGGAACTCAAGGTTGGATAGATTCTTCAACGATTAAAGAAGTGAAATAGTTTTTTTAATACGGAATTGAAATCACTTAAATAACATTGAAATGATTAAAAAACTGTTTTTAGTTATATTATTTGGTTTCTCTTTTTCACTATTGGCTCAACAAGAAAAATTAAGTCTTGAAAACCAACAAAAATATTCCTTTGAACAACCAGAAAAAAAGACAGATTCATTAAAAATCATTAAAAGACAAAAACACGTTCGAGAAATTACTGGCAATTGGAAGATGCTTACTACTGAGTCTTGGGCATTGAGAGAACCTTCGGATAGTGTGGTTGGAAAAATGATCACAATCGAGCCAAGTCAAATATCGTTTTTGGAACTTTATCCGAAAGTAAAAAAGTGGAGTTTAGTCAAAACGGAAAAAATCATTTTTTCAGATAAAGAAAATTTAACTTCTAATCCGTTGCTAATGGTTTATTCAAACAAAGAGGTTTGGCAATATTTTGTTGATGAAAATTCAGGAAATTTGATTGCTACTTACATTGGAGAAGAAAATGAAAATGGAATATCAGAATTGGTCTGTAGTAATCCACAATTAAAATATTTTAAATTACAATAACATATTTTCAAATAAAAAAATCCCAAACTCCAAAGTAAAATTGGAATTTGGAATTTTTCATTTTTGGAATTTGAATTAATTCACTGCATCAACCAATCGTACAAATTCAGATCTATACCCATCTTCATCATTGGACAAACCCAATTTTGCCAATCTTTTGATATCCGAGCTTGAACTATTTGCGATATATTTTGAATCACGTAATTTTAATCCGAACCAAGAAACGGCTGTAGTGAATTTGAAATCTGGAGAGCTGTTTTCTAAGTCTGTTTTCTTATCTGCAATCACATTTATAATTTCAATACTTTTATTGCCATCAGGTTTTTTATATCTAAATTTCACTGTTGCCAACTCATCACTATGATTTTCGGTAGATTTCTGCGTTTTAGTGTATTTTAAATCTGACGGAACGTAATCACTTTCGACTCCAGTCGGGACAATCTCGTATAAAGCCGTAACCGAATGTCCGCTACCTAATTCGCCCGCATCAATTTTGTCGTTTTTAAAATCTTCAGCATTCAGTTTTCGGTTTTCATAACCAATCAATCGATAGGCTTGAACATGATTCGGATTAAACTCAATTTGAATTTTTACATCTTTCGCGATAGCAAACATAGAACCTTTAAATTCTTTCCCAAGAAAACGATTTGCCTCTTGAATGTTATCGATGTAAGCATAATTTCCATTTCCTTTATCAGCAAGGATTTCCATTTTAGAATCTTTATAGTTGCCCATTCCAAATCCAAGAACAGTCAAGAAAACACCAGATTCTCTTTTTTGCTCAATCAATTTCAACATATCATCATCAGACGAAGCGCCAACATTAAAATCACCATCGGTAGCTATCACTACTCGATTATTTCCTTCCTTGATAAAATTTTGCTGTGCCAGTTTGTAAGCTAATTCAATTCCTTCTCCTCCTGCTGTACTTCCACCTGCGTGCAAATCATCAAAAGCATCTATAATTTCATCTTTATTATCGCCAGAAGTTGGTTCTAAAACTACTCCCGCCGATCCTGCATATACGACGATCGAAACTTTATCAATGCTTCTCAGTTCTTTTACCAGAACTTTCATTGATTCTTTCAGTAGTGGCAATTTATTCTACTCGTCCATAGAACCCGAAACATCCACTAAAAAAACAAGATTAGAAGCTGGCAAATTTGCCATTGGAATGTTTTTTCCCTGCAAACCAATCTTTAGCAATCGGCTGTTTTTATTCCACGGACAATCGCTGTATTCTGAGTTGATAGAAAACGGATGCTGACCTTCTGGTTGCGGATATTGGTATTTAAAAAAGTTAATCATCTCTTCAACACGAACAGCGTCTTTTGGAACTTTTTGCCCTTCATTTATAAATCTGCGGATATTGGTATACGATGCATTATCAACATCGATAGAAAAAGTAGATAGAGGTTCTTTTAGCGGAGATTCAAACGGATTTTCTTCTAGTCCTGCATAACTTTCTGTATTCGTCTCGGGAATGTAAGTTTCCTCTGGAGTTAAATCGGTCGTTGTTACCGCAACAGCTGTAGAATCTGCAGTTTCTGCAGTTTCATAATTAGCTTTCTTACAGCTGAAAATAGTAAGTACGAGGAATGCCATCATAAAGAAATTAAGATTTCTCATAAAGTAAATTTTTAAAAATTAATAAAAGGTTATTGGCTTCAAATAAGGACTAGCATTCCGGATGTACTAGAGGCGATTATTTGCAATTTTTCGAGTAAGCAAAATCGTGCCAAAAATTTTAAAATGTTTTTCTTACGAGAAAATAAATTTGGAAACCCTTGTTTTATGAGGCATTTAGTCTGGAAATATTTTTTTGATTTTTGTAAAAATGAAAAATGTGAAACGTAAAATGTAATTCTGTATTTTGTCCATACAGAATCGTAGAGACGCACTGCAGTGCGTCTACATCCAGCATATCGGCAAAAATTGGAAATTTAAATAAATTGATAAATCTTCTCTGGGGTTACGCAATAATCCAATTTGATATCCGATTCAAAAACATCATCGATTTGAGATACAGATTCAAAAAAAGAAAGTCCGATTTTGATGGTTTCGGGTTTGCATTCGGCTAGGAATTTATCGTAAAAACCTTTTCCGTAACCGATTCTATTTCCAAAAATATCAAAAGCCAAAAGCGGTACAAAAACCACTTCAACTTTAGAAGATGGCACTTCGATTCCGTCAACTGGTTCTGGAATATTATATTCGTTCTTTCTGATTTTAGTATTATCGGTCAAAAGGAAATGAGTCATTTTTCTGGTTTCAAAATCGCTTTTCGAAACTAAAATTTCCTTGTCTTTTCCAGAAAGCAAATGCAGGACATATTCTGTATTGACTTCTTTCTGTTCTTCGATAGGAAGAAAAACATGATAGTAAGTTTTGTCCCAAATTGGCATTTGAATCAATTGGTTGGCAATATCCAAGCTCTTCTCTTCTACTTCATCAAAAGAAAGTGCTTTTCTGAAATTTTTATATTCTATTCGAAGTTCTTTTTTACTCGTCGGCATTATCGTCGGGAATTTTAGATAAATGATAAATGGCATCGCCTTCGTAAACAATTGGCGAATGGTTGGCATTAATTACGTAACCTTCATGCGGTGCTTTGACTTTTTGCTCAAATTTTCCGAACGGATCTGTAATAATCGCTAAGATAGTGCCTTTGGCTACAAATTTTCCAACCAGATTAAAATCATGCAGCAAACCCGAACATTTTGCTCGAAGCCAAACCGACTGTTTTATGTAAATGGAAGGTGTTAATGCAGGCTCCATAATTTGTTTAGAATCGAGCATTCCTAAATAATGAAGCAAACGTTTAGTGCCTAAAACGCCTTGATTGGCAATTTCGTTATTGATATCTAAAGATTTTCCGCCTTCAAAAAGAAGCATTTTTACATTGGCATTTTCAGAAGTTTTTCTAAAAGAGCCGTTTATATTTTTAGAATAAAGGGTAAATGGCGCGTTAAAAATATCGGCCAAGACTTTCAATTCAGGATTGTTTTCGGTAATTCGAATCTGCGGCGCATTAAAACGGCTTGCTCCACCTGCATGAAAATCAACCGCATAATCTAAAATCGGCAAAATTTCTTCGACTATATGAAATGCAAATCGGCTGGCAAGCGAACCTTTTTTACTTCCAGGAAAAACTCGGTTTAAGTCACGCCCGTCTGGAAATTCTCGAGATTTATTGACAAATCCGTACATATTGATGACCGGAATGCAGATTATTGTGCCGCGAGCGGGTCTGTTTATTTTTTTACTGATAATCTGACGAACGATTTCAACACCATTAATTTCGTCACCATGAATTCCTGCTGAAAATAAAATTGTTGGGCCATCCTGTTTGGAACGGCGCACAATAACAGGAATATTCAACTTGGTTGTAGTATGCAGTCTGGCAATTTCGACATTTATGGTTCTATGTTCTCCTGGCAAAATCGATTCGCCAAAAATAACCAATGGGGCACTATTTTTCATGTAGAATTATAAAATCTAAATATAGAAATTATTCTTTTGATTTTGTAAATTTGAAACTAATTCAATGTTAAGCTTCTTTCAGAAATCAGAATGGTTTTTGAAAAGCTTCTCGAACCTCTTCAGAAACACAATAGAATGCAAAAACCGGCCTTAGATCTTCAAATTTTAACCTTGCCCGACAATCCTGGTGTTTATCAGTATTATGATAAAGATGGAAAAATCTTGTATGTCGGCAAAGCCAAAAATTTAAAAAAAAGGGTTTCATCTTATTTCAATAAAATTCACGATACTGCCAAAACAAATGTTCTGGTAAAAAAAATCGTGACTATCAAACACATCGTAGTTCCTACCGAAACCGATGCGCTTTTATTAGAAAACAATTTAATTAAAACACTTCAGCCACGATACAATGTTTTGCTTCGCGATGATAAAACATATCCGTGGATCTGTATCAAAAAAGAACCTTTTTCGAGAATATTTTCTACTCGAAGAATGGTCAAAGACGGCTCTGAATACTTTGGTCCGTACACCAATTTTAAAACAGTACATACCATTTTAGATCTAATCAAAGAATTGTATCCGCTTCGCACTTGCAATTACGACTTAAGTGAATCGAATATTAATTCGGGTAAGTTTAAAGTTTGCTTGGAATATCATATTGGCAATTGCAAAGGCCCTTGCGAAGGTTTGGAGCCTTTAGAAGAATACCAAAGGCAAGTCAATGCTATTCGCGAAATCTTAAAAGGAAATTTCAAAGAAAGTTTAAAGGATTTCAAGAAATTGATGAACACTTATGCGCAGAATCTACAATTTGAAGAGGCTCAAAAAATAAAGGAAAAGATTGAAGTTTTAGAAAACTATCAATCCAAATCGACGATCATTAATCCGAAGATTACCAATGTTGATGTTTTCTCTATTGTTTCTGACGAAAGTGCAGCTTTTGTCAATTTCCTTCAAATTTCTCATGGTTCGATTATTCGTTCACACACTTTAGAAATGAAGAAAAAGCTGGACGAAAGCGACGAAGAATTATTAGAATTGGCCATTGTAGAACTTCGTGAACGTTTTCAGTTATTATCAAAAGAAATTATTGTGCCTTTTGAAATGGATTTGGGCGAAAACATCAAAACAACTGTTCCGCAGCTTGGAGATAAAAAACAGATTCTAGATTTGTCGATTCGAAATGCTAAATTTTATCGAATTGAGCAATTGAAACAATTGCAAATTGTTGATCCTGATCGTCACGTTAACCGAATTATGGCTCAGATGCAGAAAGATTTACGTCTTCCGTCTGAACCTCGACATATTGAATGTTTTGATAACTCGAACATACAAGGGACAAATCCTGTTGCGGCTTGCGTAGTTTTTAAAGATGGAAAGCCAAGCAAAAAAGACTACCGCCATTTTAATGTTAAAACCGTTGAAGGCCCGAACGACTTTGCTTCGATGACCGAAATTGTGTATCGCCGCTACAAAAGATTATTGGATGAAAATGAACCTCTTCCGCAATTAATTATTATTGACGGTGGAAAAGGACAGCTCTCTGCAGCCTTAAAAAGTATAGACGATTTAGGGTTGAGAGGCAAAGTAGCCATAATAGGAATCGCAAAACGTCTTGAAGAGCTTTTTTATCCTGGAGATTCGATTCCGTTATATTTGGATAAGAAATCGGAAACTTTAAAAGTCATTCAGCATTTAAGAAACGAAGCGCATAGATTCGGAATCACTTTTCACAGAGACAAACGATCCAAGTCGGCGCTTAATTCTTCTGTAGAAAGCATTCCAGGAATTGGAGAAAAAACGATGCTCGCGTTAATTCAACATTTCAAAAGTGTTAAAAGATTGAAATTAGCCACAGAAAAAGAAATTTCAGAAGTTATTGGTGTTTCTAAAGCCAAAAAAATTGTCGACTTTTACAAAACCAACTAAAAATTTATGCGCCCATCCCAATTATACATTTTAAATATTTGGTCAAAAGGATTTTGCTCTAAATCCGAAAAAGGAGTTTCTTGGCGCGTATTCCTATTTGTTTTTTTAAGCACATTTTTGTTTTCATCAAAAACATTTTCGCAAGAAGTAAAAAAAGACAGCGTTAAAAGACCAAAAATCGGATTAGTTTTAAGTGGCGGAGGTGCCAAAGGTTTCGCGCATATTGGAGTTTTGAAAGTTCTGGAAGAAGCTGGAATCAAAATTGACTATATCGGTGGAACTAGTATGGGATCTGTAATCGGCGGTCTTTACGCATCTGGTTACAACGCTTCTCAAATTGACTCTATTTTCAAAAAAACCAATTTTGACGAATTAATAAACGATTATATTCCGCGTTCTTCAAAGAATTTTTATGGTAAGAAGAATGACGAATTGTATGCCATTACTTTGCCTTTCAGCAATTTCAGAATTGGAATTCCAGAAGCGCTTTCAAAAGGAATGTACAATTATAATTTATTAACCAGTTTAACCAGAAATGTGCGTCATGTTCGCGATTTCAACGATTTGCCAATTCCATTTTTATGTATTGCAACAAATATTGAAACTGGAGAGGAAGTGTTACTCAACAAAGGCAATTTGGTTCAGGCCATGATGGCGAGCGCTGCTTTTCCTTCCTTATTTACACCAGTTGAAATTGACGGAAAACTTTTAGTTGACGGCGGTGTGGTAAATAATTACCCTATTCAAGAAGTTCGAGATCTCGGTGCAGACATTGTTATTGGTGTAGATGTGCAAGACGATCTACAAAATAGAAAAGGTTTAAAAAATGCCACTCGAATTTTGGTTCAGATTACAAATCTGCAATCAATTGAAAAAATGAAAGGCAAAAGAAAGGAAACCGATATTTATATCAAACCAGACATTCGTGACTTTGGTGTTATTTCGTTTGATCGCGGAGAAGAAATCATTAGAAAAGGAGAAGAAGCCGCTTTTGCTGTCTACGAAAAACTCAAATCTTTAACAAACGAAAGCGACTTTTATAAAAAGCCAAAATTAAAAGTTGCAACAGATACGCTTCATATTCAGGATATAAATACAGATAAACTAGAAAATTACACCAAAGAGTATATTCGTGGTAAACTTCGTTTTAAACCAGGAAGCACTATAACTTATGACGGACTTAAAGCTGGAATAAACAACCTAAATGCTACACAAAACTTTAGCACAATTTCGTATTGCCTTCAGCCAAATGGCGATAAAGACAATCTGGATCTGGTTTTAAGAGAAAATCCAACACAGACTTATTTAAAACTTGGACTTCATTATGACGGACTTTATAAAAGTGGTATTTTATTAAACCTTACCCATAAAAAGACATTTGTAAAAAATGATGTTACTTCTCTGGATATTATTTTGGGAGATAATTTCAGATATGATTTAAATTATTATGTAGAAAACGGCTTTAATATCAGTTTTGGTTTCCGTTCTAGATTGAATCAGTTTAATCGAAATGTAACCACTAGCCTTAGTAGTGTTCTGAACGAAAATCCGAATGTTAACTTGATTAATGTTGACTTTATGGATCTCAGTAATCAGGCTTATTTCCAGACCATTTTTGTTCAGAAATTTTTAATGGGCGGAGGTCTCGAATATAAATACTTAAAAATAAATTCGCCAACACTTGCCAACGAAGACAATATTATAGACAAAAGCAGTTATTTTAGTGCTTTTGCTTATTTAAAGTACGATTCGCTCGATGAAAAATATTACCCAAATTCTGGATTGTATTTTTCTACAGATCTTCAGACCTATATGGCTTCTTCAGATTATACCAAGACTTTTAAGCCTTTTTCCATTGCTAAAGCAGAGATTTCTTATGTAAATACTTTGTTTAGAAAAGCTACTTTTAAAATTGATGCCGATGCTGGTTTCACTTTTGGAAATACCAGCGTTCCGTTTTTTGATTTTATTTTAGGAGGTTACGGGTATAGCAAAATCAACAACTTCAATTACTTTTATGGATATGACTTTTTAAGTATTGCCGGAAACAGCTACATCAAAACAGGAGTTACATTGGATTATGAATTTTTAAAGAGAAACCACGTTAACTTATCTGCTAATTTTGCGAATCTTGGTGATGATATTTTTTCTGGTGTAGATTGGATTTCGATGCCAAAATATACTGGTTATGCTGTGGGCTATGGCTTAGAAACCATTATCGGTCCTATCGAAATCAAACAATCGTGGTCTCCAGAAATGTCCAAAAGTTTCACATGGTTTAGCATTGGGTTTCAATTTTAGTAGTATAACCGAGAATACTTCAACAAAATCGATCTATTTTTTTACATCATAAAAATTAAATCAAAAAAACTAAGTTATTTTATAGTTATAAATAATATAATTTTTATTTTTACTCCGAAAAAATTACGACATTTGTTATAATGAAAACAAATTGGACAGGTTTATTAGAGTATCTTCAATTCCTCATCAAGAGAAATCCTGAGTAATGGCTCTATAGAATTGAAATAATCAGTTAATTGCAAAAATTGATCTGGTTATTATCTCTGCAATTCAAATTTTCGAATTATCTAATTTACTAATTATCTAATTGAAAAAGCCATGCCACTATATCATAAACTTGGGGATTTTCCTCAAAAGCGACACACCCAATTTGAAAAACCAAACGGAGGTTTTTACTACGAACAATTGTTTGGAACCGAAGGTTTTCACGGACATTCGTCTCTGTCTTATCACGTACACAGACCAACACAGGTTAAAGAAATTTTAAACTCTTATTCGGTTGAGCCTAAAATTGCAATCGGAAAAAACATAAAATCACTGCTTTTCAAAGGTTTTGAACTAAAACCTGAAAACGATTTTTTAGACAGCCGTAAAGCCATGTTAGTCAACAAGGACTGTATTATTGGTTTGGCTGCTCCGAAAGAGTCACTTCGAAATTATTTCTATAAAAATGCCGATGCCGATGAAATGCTTTTCATCCATAAAGGAAAAGGAAAATTAAGAACCATGTTAGGAAATATTCCGTTTGAATATGGCGATTATTTAATTATTCCGCGTGGTATTATTTATCAGATTGATTTCGAAACAGAAGACAATAGACTTTTTTACGTAGAATCATACTCTCCTTTTTATACTCCAAAACGTTATAAAAACCAATCTGGGCAGCATTTAGAACATTCGCCATTTTGCGAACGCGATTTTATTTTGCCAAACGAATTGGAAACGCATGACGAAAAAGGTGATTTTTTAATTAAAATCAAAAAAGAAGGAATGCTTCACGAAGTGGTTTATGCCACACATCCGTTTGACGTTGTAGGCTGGGACGGCTACAATTTCCCTTACGGATTTTCAATTCACAATTTCGAACCTATAACGGGACGTGTTCACCAACCGCCACCAGTACATCAAACTTTTGAAACGGCAACTTTTGTTGTTTGTTCATTCTGCCCAAGACTTTACGATTATCATCCGAAAGCGATTCCTGCGCCATATAATCACAGCAATATAGATTCAGATGAAGTACTATATTATGTAGATGGCGATTTTATGAGCCGTAATAATATTGAGCAAGGTCATATTACTTTACACCCAAAAGGAATTCCGCACGGACCAGCGCCTGGAGCAATGGAACGCAGCATCGGTCACAAAGAAACTCAGGAATTAGCTGTTATGGTAGATACTTTCCGTCCGTTAATGGTTACTGAAGAAGCTATGAGATTAGACGATGGCCAGTACTATAAGTCATGGACTGAATAATTAGAAAATGTGGCAATATGGCAATTTGTCAATTAGATAATACTTTGAAAAGCGTATAAATTAAATAATTATTGTAATTTTAAACTTACAAAATAAATTATCTCATTGACACATTTTCAAATTATCTAATTGCCCAAATGACTTTTAACGAAAAATACAAAGACAACGCTCTTTTAATTAAGACTTTCAATTTCGCCTTAAACATTATTGATTACACTACAGAACTTCAAGAACAAAAAAAGTTTGTTATTGCCAATCAATTATTAAAAAGCGGAACATCAATTGGAGCTAATTCGAAAGAGTCCCAAAATGCAGAAAGCAAAGCCGATTTTATTCATAAATTAAAAATAGCGATTAAAGAAGCAGACGAAACTGAATATTGGTTGTTTTTATGTGATGCCCATAGTGAATATCCAAATTGCAAAAGTTTATTAAATGATCTTTCAGAAATTTTAAAAATTTTAAATAAAATAATATCAACATCTAAGAGGAATTAGGAAATTAGAAAATGTGTCAATTAGAAAATTGTTCCAATTATTACATTTCAAAAATTATCTCATTTTCTCATTATCAAATTATCTAATTATGAGTAAAGAAGTAAAATCAGTAGAATACGGATTAGAGAAAATATTTGAAGGAGCACAAGATTTCCTTCCATTATTAGGAACAGATTATGTAGAATTTTATGTAGGCAATGCTAAGCAAGCTGCTCACTATTATAAATCTGCATTTGGATATCAGTCATTGGCTTATGCCGGATTGGAAACTGGAGTACGAGACAGAGCATCTTATGTTTTGAAACAAGACAAAATCAGAATTGTTTTAACAACGCCTTTAACAGCAGATTCTCCAATAAACGAACATTTGAAAAAACATGGTGATGGAGTAAAAGTGGCGGCGCTTTGGGTTGAAGATGCTACAAAATCGTATGAAGAAACAATGAAACGTGGAGCTCGCTCTTTTATGGAACCAACTGTAGAAGAAGATGAATTTGGCCAAGTGGTTCGTTCTGGAATTTACACTTACGGAGAAACCGTTCACATTTTCGTAGAAAGAAAAAACTATAATGGTGTTTTCCTTCCAGGTTATAGAGAATGGAAATCTGATTTCAACCCAGAACCAACTGGATTAAAATACATCGACCATATGGTTGGAAATGTAGGTTGGAACGAAATGAATACTTGGGTGAAATTTTACGAAGAAGTAATGGGATTTGTAAACTTCTTATCTTTTGATGACAAACAAATCACTACAGAATATTCGGCTTTGATGAGTAAAGTAATGTCTAACGGAAACGGAAGAATTAAATTCCCAATCAACGAACCAGCTGAAGGAAAGAAAAAATCTCAAATTGAAGAATATTTAGATTTCTACGGCGGGCCTGGAATTCAGCATATCGCTATTGCTACAGATGATATTATTAAAACAGTATCACAACTAAGAGCTCGCGGTGTTGAATTTTTATCAGCTCCACCTCATACTTATTATGAAGCAATTCCTGAAAGATTGGGTGTTCACATGGATATGATGAAAGAAGATTTGAACGAAATCGAAAAATTGGCGATCATGGTCGATGCTGATGAAGATGGGTACTTATTACAGATTTTTACGAAGCCTGTTCAAGACAGACCGACACTTTTCTTCGAAATTATTCAAAGAATGGGTGCAAAAGGGTTTGGTGCAGGTAACTTTAAAGCCCTTTTTGAGTCTATCGAAAGAGAGCAAGAATTGAGAGGAACGCTATAAAATGTTAATTTTCATATAGAAAACCGCATAATTCTCCAAAAAACGATGCTTTTTTTGCAAATGTTATGTTAAACTTGACTTTTGCTATTTTATTTTTGAACTTTCTATCTATCTTTGCACCGCAAATAAGGAAGGGGTGGTTTCCTTCCGAATTGATATAAATTTCATAATTTATAGTTTTTTGGTTAGTTAATAGCATAAAAACTCAGTCATCTTTGACTGAGTTTTTTTGTTTTGGTACATTTGGAATAGAATTTGCATTTGTCTACCTTTATAATAAAACGTAAAGATTATACTATGAAAAAGCTCATCTTCATTATATTAGCACTAACTATACTCTCTTTTGCGCCTCAAAAAGAAGACGCTTTCGATACTGGAGAATATTTCAAATTTAGAATACATTATGGTTTTGTAAACGCAGGATATGCCACTCTTGAAGTTAAAGATGCTACCATAAACAATAAAAAGGTATTTCACTCTATTGGAAAAGGTTACACAACCGGAATGTCCAAATTTTTCTTTAAAGTAGAAGATTTATACGAAAGTTATTTTGATAAAGAAACAGGAAAACCATACCGTTATGTTAGGAAAATTGACGAAGGCGGCTACACCAAAAATCAAGAAGGTTTTTTTAATCAAAATGAAAATAAAGTTTTGGTAAAAGACTACAAGCGTAATTCAGAAAAAACAATTATGGTATCTGAAGAAGTGCAAGATATTGTATCGGCATTTTACTTTTTAAGAAACCATCCCAACATCAACAAACTTAAATCTGGTGAAGCCATTACAATTGATATGTTTTTTGATGATGAAATCACAAAATTTAAGTTAAAATATGTAGGCCGTCAAGATATTACGACTAAATTTGGAACCGTTTCTACAATGGTTTTTAAGCCATTGGTCCAAACTGGTAGAGTATTTAAAGAAAAAGAGAGCTTAACACTCTGGATAACAGACGATGTAAATAAAGTTCCGATAAGAATAAAAGCAGATTTAGCCGTAGGTTCTCTTAAAGCTGATCTCGATGAATATAAAGGATTGCAAAGTCCACTTAAAGCAAAAAAATAATGAACCCTACAGATAATTCTGCAGCAATTTTAAAAGAAATTGATCTTAAATTTCAAGCCATAAATCAAAAAACTGATGTTCAATTGGAAGGATTGCTTTGGGCCAAACCAATTACTTATTGGGATTACATCCAAACCGATGCACTTCTAAACCTGCAAATTCAGCGTACTACACTTCCTGACGAAATGGTTTTTATCATGTACCATCAGGTAAACGAATTGATTTTTAAAATGATTTTGTGGGAAATTGATCAGATTGCCGAAACAGAAAACATTCAAGTCGACTTTTTCAGCGAGAGATTATCCAGAATTACAAGATATTTTGACATGCTTACCAACTCTTTCAGCATCATGGAAAATGGTATGGAAGTAGATCAATACATGAAATTCAGAAACACACTAACTCCAGCCAGCGGATTCCAAAGTGCACAGTATAGAATGATCGAATTTGCTTCGACAGATGTTATTAATTTAACAGATCGCAGATACAAAGCAAACTTTGATGAAAATACAGACTTAGAAACTAGCTTTGAACATCTTTATTGGCAAGCTGCTGGAAAAGATTATCACACTGGCGAAAAATCATACTTGCTGAATGAGTTTGAGAAAAAATACAAAGAGCCGTTTTTAAGACAAATGGCTACTTTTAAAACCAAGAATCTTTGGCAAAAATTCATTCAACTACCTATTGAAGATCAGCAAAATGCAGCATTGATCGATGCCATGCGCCATTACGACAAAACGGTAAATATTACTTGGGTAATGCAGCACCTTAATACAGCGAGAAAATACATACTTGAAAGCGGAAAAGGCAATGGCGAAGCAACAGGCGGAAGCGATTGGCAAAAATATATGCACCCAAAATACCAAAGACGCATCTTTTTTCCTAAATTGTGGACCGAAGAAGAATTGTCCAATTGGGGAAATGAAACCGAAGTTTAATTTCTCAACAAAAATTTATAAAGTTTGAAAAAAGCAGTCGTAATTTTAATTGTCTTGTTTTCTATTTTTTCATGTAAAAAAGCAGAAGAAAAAGTAGAAGCCAAAATTACTAAACCAGCAACCAAAAAAATAGAATTCGGTTTTAATTACGCAGACTTTAATGTTGTTAACGATACTATTTCGAAAGGAGATTCTTTTGGCTCTATTTTGCAAAGCCAAAATATTGGAGACAAAAAAGTAAATGAAATTGTCGAACAGGTAAAAGATTCTTTCAATGTTAGAAATATTCGTTACGGCAAACCTTTTACTTTGCTTCGTTCTAAAAACAAAACGAACAATCTTCAAGTTTTTATTTATCAGCCAGATGCTTTAAGCTATTATGTTCTAGATTTAAGAGACAGCATTGCAAAAGCTTACAAAAAAATAAAACCCGTTACTTTTAAAAGAAAAATGATTGGCGGCGTTCTTAAAAGCTCTTTATCAGAAACTTTAGGAAACGAAAGTGTCGAAACCGCTTTGGCAAGCCGAATCACAAAAGTATTCTCTTGGTCTATTGACTTCTTTAAACTTAAAAAAGGAGATCGTTACGGACTAATTTTCACCGAACGTTTCATTAACGGAAAAACGTATGACGGAGTTGAGGATCTTGAAGCGGCATTCTTTGAATATAAAGGAAAAATCATCTACGCTTTTCCTTTTGAAAGAGACACTACTTCTGGAAAGATTGAATATTATGATGATGAAGGAAAAACACTTAAAAACTTCTTCTTAAAAACACCTATTAAATTCAGCCGAATCACTTCAAGATTTACCATGAACAGATACCATCCGGTGCAACATACTTGGAAAGCACACAAAGGAACCGATTATGCCGCTCCAACAGGAACACCAATTTCAACAACAGCTTCTGGCGTTGTAGAAGCTACGGGATATACCGCAGGAAACGGAAACTTTGTAAAAGTAAAACACAACGGAACCTACTCTACCCAATATTTACACATGTCTAAAATCCTAGTTCGCCGCGGACAGCGCGTTACTCAAGGCCAGACTATTGGTTTAGTTGGAAGTACAGGTTTAGCTTCTGGCCCTCATGTTTGTTACCGTTTTTGGAAAAATGGAGTTCAAGTGGATGCTCTTCGATTAAATCTTCCAACTGGAGAATCTCTTACAGGAAGCGACAGAACTCGTTTCATGAAGCAGATCGAGCCTTTAAAAAGAGAATTGGACAGCATTGGAAATCTGTAATAATCATTTTTGAAAATTATTCTGCACTAAAATCATGAAAAATGAACGTCTTAAAACCATGTACAATGAAACTTTTTCTGGTTTAAAATTATTTTACAGAGACACCAATCTGGCTGAAAATTTAATTTCAAATTATAAAGTCGGGCAAATTATTCAAGAAAAAGGTTTTACAGACATGACTTCGATTGGCGGAGGAATTTCAGGCAATTTTAGATATCTAATTGCTAGTGCGCATGCCAAAGATTTGTCAAAATTTAACCCTGATTCGGCAAGAATTGGTCATTATCTTTTAGACTCAATTGCTTATTTCAAAGTACTGGACATTCAAAAAATTGAAGATAAAACTCAAATTTTCCTTTTGAACATTCCAGACAATTCGATTTCGCTTTTTAAAAATTCATCTTCTAATTTAGAAGAAGAAATTATTGAAAAAGCTCAAAAACGCTTTCGCGAAAAAATCGATGCTGATTTAATTCCAGAATTACAAACCGAAGAATGGAAAGAAAGAACAAAATTTCCGCTCGGAATGGACGAAAATGGAAAACTATTTTTTGATGATTCTAAAATTAAAACCGAAGTTCCAAAAAGAATTGATGTTGATGTAACGAAAAAAGTGATCGAAATCAACAAGAAACCGTGGTGGAAAATTTGGTAAACTAAATTTCAGTTATTTAGCATATTTTTTTCTAAACTCAGACGGATTCATTCCTTTGTATTTTCTAAAAACCTTATTCAAGTGACTTTCATCCGAATAATTTAATTCATCCGCAATTTCATTAATCCGCATGTCACTGTTTAAAAGTCTCGCTTCGATTAATCTCAACTTATAATTTGCAATATATTCTTGCAGTGTTTCACCCGTTTGTTTCTTAAAATATTTTCCCAAATAGTTAAGCGTGATATTAAAATGTCCGCTTATTCTTTCAGACTTTAATTCTTTCGGATCGTAGATGTTTTCCTGAATGTAATGCAATATTTCAAGAACCAATTCTCCTGTTGTTTCCTTAATATTTTTCGGAAGTTTCAAAGCAATATTTCTGGCCACAATTGTAATTATAGTGTTTACGATCTGCTCTGTAATCTTTTGATGATAAATTTGCTGATTGTTCTGCTCATCAATTATATTTCCGATCAATGACGCAATTAAAGGTTTGTCAATCTGATTTTTTAGAATACATCCTGGACGATGGCTTGCATTTTGAAGAATATATTCCATTCGAAGAATATTATCTGATTGTCCGTTTTGAGAATTTTCTTTTATATAATACTCATTAAACCGAAGAAAAAAGAATTTCGTGCGCGTTGTAATTTCAAATGAATGTATGTCTTGCGGCGTTATTAGAAACAAATTCCCTTTTTGGTACTGAAATTGGTTATCATTAATAACCTGAATTCCGGTTCCGCTGACAATATAAATCAACTCAAAAAAATTGTTTTTCCGAACTGTTTTCGGAAACTGCTCCAATTCTTTAAAATCAACTTCAAAAGGATGATATAAATTCATATTTGTCATTTTGCTAAAATACAATTTTAGTACCAAATAATACAATTTTTCAGAAGGGCTAACCTTCTAATTTTGTTATAAATAACAAACTAAAAATATATAAAATGAGAATTCTTATAATTGGAGCAAATGGAACAATTGGTAAAATTCTGGAACCAGCTCTATCCAAAAATCATGAAGTCATTTCGGCTGGAAGAAACAGCGGTGATTTTAGAGTCGATCTCTCCGATTCCAATTCGATCGAAAAATTATTCGAAAAAGTTAAGGACATCGATTCTTGCATTTGTGTTGCAGGCGATTGCTATACGGGAGATTTATTTTCGCTTGACGAAGAAAAATTAAATATCGGCATTCAAAATAAATTGCTAGGACAAATCAATCTCGTTTTAATTGGTCAGAAATACCTAAACGAAAAAGGATCTTTTACTCTCACTTCAGGAAAAATGGCCGATAAACCTGTAAAAAACAACATCGCTAAAGCAATTGTAAATGGTGGCATCAACAGTTTTGTTCTTGCTACTTCACTAGAATTAGAAAGAGGAATTCGAATAAATGCAATAAGTCCAGCCAAAGTCGCCGACATTCCAATCGAAGATTTAATAAATGCTTATACAAAAAGCATTGAAGAAACTATAAATGGAGAAATTATTAAAGTAAACTATTAAATTTTTGAAGATGAAAAACATCCTTTTGATGCTGCTGCTTTTGATCGCAAATTCGATGAGTGCACAGAAGAAGACCGAACTTTTAGGCTCATGGACTTTGGTTTCGGTAGAAAATATAAATTCAGACGGAACGAAGAACCTTCCTTATGATGTAAATCCTAAAGGTTTTTTGTTTTTTGATGAACAAGGAAATTACGCCATTCAGATATACAAAAATGACCGCGCAAAAATTGTTTCGGGAGACAAAAATAAATGTACTCCCGAAGAAAATGCCGCCATTGTTCAAGGAAGTAATGCGCATTTTGGAATGTATGAAATTAACGAAGCAAATAAGACGATCATTTTTAATATAAAAACAGCAACGTTTCCAAATTGGGAAGAAACAATTCAAAAGAGATCGTATACTTTGAAAAACAATGAACTCAAATATACTGTAACCAATACCACTCAAGGCGGAAAGTCCGTAACAGCTGAAGTTGTCTGGAAAAAATTATGACGGTTTACATAAAACGTTTTCGTAACTAATTGTTATATAATCGTGAACCGTTACCCTTTTAAAAGTTATTTCAGTATTTTTGTGTTTCAAAAAACAAACTCAATTATAGATAAAAATGGCTTTAAACACAACAAACCCAACTGGGACTGAAGCGTGGAAAAATCTACAAAACCACTATAACGCAATTCACGAAACCACAATACAAGAATTGTTTCAACAAGATAGTGCTCGTGCTGAAAAATTCAATTTGCAATGGAATGACTTTTTAGTAGATTATTCAAAAAATAATATCAGTCAGGAAACTGTTTCTCTTTTACTAGAATTAGCAAATTCAATCGGACTGAAAGATGCAATTGCACAATATTTTGGAGGAGAATTAATCAATCAGACAGAAAATCGTGCTGTTTTACATACGGCATTGCGCGCTCCAGAATCGGCAGTAATTAAAGTTGACGGAGAAAATGTAATTCCTGAGGTTTACGAAGTAAAAAATAAAATCAAAAACTTTACCCAAGAAGTAATTTCTGGACAGAGAAAAGGATACACTGGAAAAGCTTTTACTGATATCGTAAATATCGGAATTGGCGGTTCTGACCTTGGCCCTGTTATGGCTGTTGAAGCTTTACAGTTTTACAAAAACCATTTAAATACACATTTCGTTTCAAACGTTGACGGTGATCATGTTAATGAAGTTATCAAAAAACTAAATCCTGAAACGACACTTTTTGTAATTGTTTCTAAAACTTTTACTACCCAAGAAACGCTTTCAAATTCAGAAACTATTAAAGAATGGTTTTTAAAATCGGCTTCTCAAGAAGATATTGCAAAGCACTTCGTAGCGGTTTCCACAAACATTCAGAAAGTAACAGAGTTCGGAATTAACCCAAATAACGTTTTCCCTATGTGGGACTGGGTTGGAGGAAGATTTTCTTTATGGAGTGCAGTTGGTTTAAGCATAGCTTTGGCCGTTGGATTTGATAATTATAATGATTTATTAAATGGCGCATATGAAATGGATGAGCATTTCAAATCGGCAGAATTTGATCAAAACATCCCAGTTATTTTAGCTTTATTAAGCGTTTGGTACAATAATTTTTATGGTGCCGAAAGTGAAGCTCTAATTCCGTACACCCAATATTTACACAAGCTTGCTCCTTATTTGCAACAAGCTTTTATGGAAAGTAATGGAAAAAGCGTTGGTCGCGACGGAAAACCAGTTAACTATCAAACGGGAACAATTATTTGGGGAGAGCCTGGAACAAACTCTCAACACGCTTTCTTCCAATTGATTCACCAAGGAACAAAAAGAATCCCAACAGATTTTATCGGATTTGTAAAACCACTTTATGGCAACGAAGATCATCACGATAAATTAATGTCAAACTTTTTCGCTCAAACAGAGGCTTTACTGAATGGTAAAACAGAAGCACAAGTACAAGCAGAATTTGACAAACAAGGACTTTCAGCTGAAAAAGCTTCTTATTTAAGACCTTTCAAAGTTTTCACAGGAAACAAACCGACTAATACTATCTTGATTCAAAAACTTACTCCGAAAAGTTTAGGATCTTTAATCGCGTTATACGAACATAAGATCTTTGTTCAAGGTGTTATCTGGAACATTTTCAGCTTTGACCAATGGGGAGTTGAATTGGGTAAACAATTGGCAAATTCTATCTTAGATGAAATCAACTCTAAGACTGTTAAAAGTCATGATAGTTCAACTTCATTTTTGTTAAATCATTTTCTAAAGAATAAATAAAAACATTTATTTAAATATTCTATAACTTTTGAAACGTCCTAATTACGAGTAAAATTAGGACGTTTTTTACATTTAAAACCGACCAAAAGCAGAAATAAACGGCAAGTTGCAAAAGCCAACTTACAACCTTAACAGAATAATTACATTTTTAACAAAAAACCATTGTTTAAATTCAATAAAACAATATTTTAAGTAAAGAAAAGCTAAAAATTCATTTTAATGCGCAGCACAAAAAACAAAACTTACTTTTCTTAACATTTCGATAACATTATCTGAGTTATTTGTTATAATTTTGCCAAAAACAATAAACTCAATAACAAAATGAAGAAAATGAAAAATTGGTTACTGACCGGACTATTTTTTATGATAGTTTCAACCGTATTTTCTCAAGGAAAAGTTACTGGTAAAATTACCGACGGAACAGGTGGGTTACCAGGAGCAAATGTGGTGATCAAAGGATCTACTACAGCAACTTCAACAGATTTTGATGGTAAATTCACCCTTACTTCACCATCAAGCACAGGTGAGATTGTTATCTCTTTTTTAGGTTATGACAACCAAACTGTGAAATTTAATGTGTCTAACGGCGCAACTACAAACGTAGGAACTATTACTTTGGTAGCTTCTAATTCTAACGAATTAAGCGAAGTTGTAGTAAAAAGTAGCGTTATTGACGTTGCTAAAGACAGAAAAACTCCGGTTGCTGTTTCAACAATTAAAGCTGCTGAAATTCAATCAAAATTAGGTTCACAAGAGTTTCCTGAAATCTTAAAAAGCACTCCATCTGTATATGCTTCAAAAGCAGGAGGTGGATATGGGGATTCAAGAATTGCGATTCGTGGATTTGACCAAAAAAATATTGCTGTTATGGTTAACGGAGTTCCAATCAACGATATGGAAAACAGTGCTGTATTCTGGAGCAACTGGGCAGGTATCTCTGACGTAACTTCTGCAATGCAAGTTCAAAGAGGTCTTGGAGCTTCTAAATTGGCGATTTCTTCTGTAGGAGGAACAATCAATATCATTACAAAAACATCTGACATGAAAGAAGGCGGATCTGTATCTTCTTCTTTTGGTAACAACAATTACATAAAAGCACAAGCTTCTTACAACACAGGAGTTATGAAAAACGGCCTTTCGGCTTCTGTTTTATTTAGTAGAACAGCTGGAGACGGATACGTTAACGGTACTGAATTTGAAGGATACAATTATTTCATCGCTTTAGGTTACAAAGCTAGCGATAAACATAACTTCCAATTTACATTTACAGGAGCACCTCAATGGCACGACCAAAGAACTCAATCTCCTCTATTAAGTGATTACATAAAATATGGTAATGGCACTGACCCTAACATCAAATACAACGCTGATTGGGGAATGAGAAATGGTGAGGAATATAATTTTAAAACAAATTATTACCACAAACCTGTAATGTCTCTTAACTGGGATTACGATATCAACGAAACTACAAAATTATCTACAGTAGGTTATGCTTCATGGGGACGTGGAGGAGGTACTAATTCAACCGGTGGTATTAAAGGTAGCACACCATACAATGGCAACACTTTAAGAAATGCTGACGGAACAATCAATTTTGACTTAATTGAGAATTGGAACTCTGGAAAACCAACAACATTAGGAACAAGAACTCCTGTTAATGGTAAATATGAGAACGTTTCATCAACTGGTAATGCAACAAACTTAACTAATGGTTTGTCTCAAATTGCTTCTGTAAACTCACACAACTGGTATGGTGCAGTAATCAATTTAGATAAAAAATTCTCTGAAAATCTTACATTCGATTTTGGAGTTGAAGGAAGAATGTATCAAGGTATTCACTTCCAAAACCTAATTGATTTGCTTGGAGCTGATGTTTACAAAAACGTTGCTGACGTAAATAACAATCCTGGCTATTTTAACACTACTTATGCTCCAAGACCAAATGGAAATCCATTTGTTAGCACAGACTACCAACAAAGAATAAACTACTGGAACGACAGTAAAGTTAATTACTACGGAGCTTTTACTCAATTGGAATATACTACTGGTAACTTAACAGCTTTCCTTCAAGGAGCTATATCTCAACAGGCTTACCAAAGACTTGACCATTTCAAGTATGCTTATGATAGCCCACTTGCTAAAACAGGTTTCAAAACTATTACAGGTGGAGATGTTAAAGCTGGAGCCAACTACAACATTAACGAACACCACAATGTATTTGTAAATGGAGGAATATACTCAAAACAACCGTTTTTCAACGCAGTATACCCTAACAATGCTTCAATTGTTAATCCTAACCTTACAAACGAAAAAATCAAAGCAATCGAACTTGGTTACGGTTTCCGTTCTGCAATCTTTAATGCAAACTTAAATGCTTATTACACTACTTGGGATGACAGATTTACAACTGCAACAGACCAAGCGCCAACTAACCCAAGCGGATACTATACTTTCCAAGGTGTTAATGAAATACATAAGGGAATAGAATTAGATGTTAATGCTAAGTTAATTGACAAATTAAAACTAAACGGAATGATCTCTGTAGGTGACTGGAAATATAGCGGAAATGCTACTAGCAGTCGTTTTGATGTTGCAAATAATCCAATTAGTGGAGATCAACCTTTATATCTTGATGGCGTAAAAGTTGGAAACAACGCTCAAACAACAATGGCAATTGGTGCGGCTTACGAAATCTTAGATGGTCTTAATGTTGACGCTAACCTTAACTACTCAGAAAAATTATACGGAAATATCGATGTATCTAAATTTTCTGTTGCAAATAACAAAGGCGCAATGGAATTACCAGGTTTCGCAACTACAGATGCTGGTATCTCTTACAAATGGAACATCGCTCCTAAAATTGGGGCATTAAATTTCAGATTAAATGTAAACAACGTGTTTGATAAAGTATTCATCAACGAATCATTTACTAACATCTTTACAAGTGATTACAAAACAGCTCCTTCTACAGCAAACCCTGCTGGTGTAACTTATGCACAGGCTGGGGAAGTTTACAATGGAGTTGCTACAGCAAACAGAGTTTACTTTGGTTACGGAAGAACTTGGAACTTTAGTTTACGTTACGATTTCTAAAATTTAGAATCTAAATAAATAATAAAAACGGCATTGACTTTTAAGTTTAATGCCGTTTTTTTATAGCCTTTTTTGTTATATTTGTTTTGAACAAAAAACACAGTTTATGTATAATTTTCTACAAAAATTTCACTCCGGCTGGGCGTACTTAGCTATACTGCTTTTAGTGGTTGCAGTTGTTAACGCTATCATCGGAGTAACTTCAAAAAAAGAATTTACTGGTAAAGATCGTAAAATCGCTTTATTTGCTTTAATTGGCACACACACTCAATTATTAATTGGCTTAATCTTATATTTTGTTTCTCCGCTTGGAAAAGCAGCATTTGGACAAATGTCTAATGCCGAATTAAGATTAACATCATTAGAGCACCCTCTAATTAACATTATTGCTATCATCCTAATTACTATCGGATGGTCTAAACATAAAAAATTAATCAATAGCGAAGCTAAATTTAAAACCTTTGCTATTTTTTACGGATTAGGATTATTGCTTATTTTAAGTAGAATTCCTTGGAACCTTTGGTTCTAGAAAATACCAATTAAAGCCCTTTCTACAGGGCTTTTTTTATCTCGGCATATTATTTGTACAAACTCCCCCCAAGTCTGAAAAGAAATAACCCATGAGAAATAAAAAAAACATTTTATTCGCCACAATTGCTTTAACCTTAATTAGCGGCTTTACGTATGTTATAAGCCAAACCAAACCTACAACAGAACCTAAAATCATTCAAGATACTGTTAAAAATATAAAACCAGTCCTTGTTCCACTACCCGATTCTGTTTTTACTGACAAAGGTTTAAAACTTAGACCATACAAGAAAAACGCTCATGCCTCCTACTATGCAGATCGTTTTAATGGAAAAAGAACCGCTAATGGAAGCAGATTTAACAACAATAACTATACTGCAGCCCATAAGAAACTACCTTTTGGAACTAGAGTGAAAGTAACTAATGAAGCCAATGGCAAATTTGTTATCGTAAAAATCACCGATCGTGGTCCATTTGTAAAAACCCGCGAAATCGATTTGTCTAAAAGAGCTTTTATGGATATCGCTAAAAGCAAAGGTGCCGGAGCAATGAAGGTTACCATTGAAACCATAATAGAATAAAAAAATCCCGCTTGATGCGGGATTTTTTTTAAACCAATTTTCTCAATGCCATTATAATTCCTGTATGAATGCCTTCGTGATAATTATTAAAATCTAAAGCATCTTGAACATTACGGAGCGTGAACCCCATACTTGTAGTATATTCATTATAGCCTACAAAAAGTCCGCTTTCAAAATCATTTTTTGTTTTTTCTAATGTTGAGAAAAGCAATGTTCTAATCTCATCAACTTCTGCTTGAGAAACATCACCTTCTGGTTTGGTTCCTTTTCTGTATTTGTTAATGAAATCTTCTGAAACCATTGTTGGAAGCCCTGACAATTTATAAACCAAAAGCTGTTGCGAAGAAATGCAGTGACCTATATTCCAAATAATATTATTACTAAAACCATCAGGAACTTTATTTAATTGTTCTAACGAATGGTTGTCTAAAAATTTTAAGAGATTTTCTCTAATTATCTTGTGAACATCAAAAACTGAACTCATAATTTATTTTTTTTTCTAAAATTAGTCATTTTTAAGCTTCAAATGGATTTTCTTTGCATTCTAACAAATTCATAAAATTATGAACAAAATATATTACTTAGCTTCTTGCGACACTTGTCGCAAAATCATTAAAAGCCTTCCAGAAAACAATCTTGTTTTTCAAGACATTAAACAAGACCCCATTACAGAAGAACAGCTAGAAGAAATGCACCAACTTTCTGGAAGCTACGAAGCGTTGTTTAGCAAAAAAGCTCAATTATATAAGTCAATGGGGCTGAAAGACAAATCTTTGACAGAAGCCGATTTTAAAAAATATATTTTAGAACATTATACTTTCCTGAGCCGTCCGGTTTTTATTATCGATGGAAAAATCTACATTGGCAACAGCCAGAAAAATGTAGCTGAAGTGATAAATGCATTATCGTAAGAATAACCATAAATTTTGACCTACAAAACTGATTCACAATTTACAACACAAGGCATCAAACTTTTAATTATCTTTGCGCCTTTATACTCAATTATATGATACAATCTATGACAGGGTTTGGCAAAGCTTCTTTGCAATTGCCTACAAAGAAAATTACCGTTGAAGTAAAATCCCTAAACAGTAAAGGTTTAGATTTGAATGTAAGAATGCCATCGCTTTACCGCGAAATGGAACTTGGACTACGAACTCAAATTTCAACAAAACTAGAAAGAGGAAAAGTTGATTTTGCAATATATGTAGAAAGCACTGCAGAACAAACTTCAACTAAAGTAAACGTACCTGTTGTAAGAAGCTACATTGCACAATTGAAAGAGGTTTACGCTGATGCCGATGAAACTGAATTAATGAAAATGGCCGTTCGTATGCCAGATACGTTAAAAACAGAACGCGAAGAAATTGACGAAGATGATTGGGAGCAAATTCAAGTTATTATAGACGAAGCTCTTCAAAATATTTTAAATTTCCGTAAAGACGAAGGCGAGTCTCTTGAAAAAGAATTCAATCTTCGTATTTCAAATATTCGTCAGTACATGAATGATACGCTGGCACTTGATCCAGAGCGTATACAAGCTATAAAAGATCGTTTACAAACTGCTATTTCAGAATTGCAGGTTAATGTAGACGAAAATCGTTTTGAGCAGGAATTAATCTATTATTTAGAGAAATTAGACATCACAGAAGAAAAAGTACGTTTAGGAAATCATTTAGATTACTTTTTAGAGACTTTAAATGGCACTGAAGCCAACGGACGAAAACTTGGCTTTATCACTCAAGAAATGGGACGTGAAATCAATACAATGGGTTCTAAATCGAATCATGCTCAAATGCAGAAATTAGTCGTAATGATGAAAGATGAATTGGAGAAGATTAAGGAGCAAGTATTGAATGTTCTTTAAAGATGAAATATTATTTCGTCTTTTGCTTTTTCGTAATATTGAATTGTTTCAGTCAAGAAGCATCTGAAATAAATAAAATTTTAGAAATACCAAATACTTTAGAGTATAAGCAAGAAATACGCATTTATAAAGATTCTATTGAAAGTAAAACTGTAGTTTTAAGAATATTCAAAAATCAGATAAATGAATGGATTGCTCAGAAATTTTGGTATTCTAAAAACATTAAAAGTGTTACCAAAATTGATGAAATACGTTTTCCTAAAGAAAGTATTGGTAAATTAAAACCAAAAGATCCAGAATTAATTTGGCTTAATTTACTTATTACAAATGTTGAATTCCTTCCAAATATGGAAGCCATAAGATATAAGTTTGGTAAACCAAAAATTGATTCAGATAGAGGAGAACGATTAATCTCTCGAACAAAAAAACATGTCCTAGATGGAGTCGGATACAAAGTATATGTTAGAAATGGAAAGAATACAAATAGCTTTTCTTTCGATAATCCAAAAACATATTTAGGATATTACCCAACAGTCGATGAATTAATTTCATATAATGAATTACTATCTGTCCTAGAAAAAGAATTTAGCTTTTAAAGACAGATCACACATAAACACACAATGAACAAAGGAAAATTAATTGTTTTCTCAGCTCCCTCAGGATCGGGAAAAACAACTATCGTAAAACATTTACTAGGGAAAGAAGATTTAAATCTAGAATTTTCGATCTCGGCTGCTTCACGTGATCCGCGCGGAGAAGAAGAGCATGGAAAAGATTATTATTTTATTTCGCTAGAGCAATTTAAAAAGCATATTAAAGCCGAAGAATTTTTGGAATGGGAAGAAGTTTACCGTGACAATTTCTACGGAACTTTAAAATCGGAAATTGAAAGAATCTGGGCTTTAGGAAAAAATGTAATATTCGATATTGATGTTGCTGGAGGTCTGCGTATTAAACATAAATTTCCAGAAGAAACCTTAGCGGTTTTTGTAAAACCCCCAAGTGTTGACGAATTAAAACGCAGATTAAAACAGCGTTCTACAGAAAGCGACGACAAAATTAATATGCGTATTGCTAAGGCATCGGTTGAATTGGCAACTGCTCCTCAATTTGATACCATTATTAAAAACTACGATTTAGATACTGCTAAAGAAGAAGCATATCAATTAGTGAAAGAATTCGTAAATAAGTAATTTTATTACACAAAGATTCACAAAGACAAACACAGAGATTCGCAAAAGGTTTTTTAAACTTTGCGAATCTTTGTGCTATCTTAGCGACTCTATGTGAAACTCTAGAAAATGAAAATAGGTCTTTATTTCGGAACTTATAATCCAATTCACGTTGGTCATTTAATCATTGCCAATCATATGGCAGAGTATGCTGGTTTAGATCAGATTTGGATGGTGGTTACACCTCATAATCCGTTAAAAAAGAAAGCAACTTTATTAGACGATCAACAGCGCTTACAAATGGTTTTTCTGGCAACAGAAGACTATCCGAAAATAAAACCGTCTGATATCGAGTTTAAATTACCCCAGCCGAGTTATACGGTTATTACACTCGCTCATTTACAGGAGAAATACCCAAATCATGAATTTTCATTAATTATGGGCGAAGACAATCTGAAAACGCTTCATAAATGGAAGAACTATGAAGTAATTCTAGAAAATCATGATATTTATGTGTATCCAAGAATTTCTGATGAACCTGAAAATATGGAATTAAAATCGCATCCAAAAATTCATGTGATTGATGCACCGATCGTAGAGATTTCTTCAACTTTTATTCGAAATAATATTAAAGAAGGGAAAAATATTCAGCCTTTACTTCCGCCAAAGGTTTGGGAATATATTGATCATAATAACTTTTATAAGAAGTAATTTTCTGTACAGTTTACAGAATCTTGTCATTTCGACGAAGGAGAAATCTTCGCGAGTAGCTCCACAAAGCATGTCAATCTTTGTCGATTTAGCAACGAAGATTCCTCGTTCCTCGGAATGACAAACAGAATGTAAAAACAAATCATAAAAAAAGCCTGAATTTAAAATTCAGGCTTTTTGCTATAATTAAGCTTCGATGCTTACATCACTTTTTACTCTAGTTCTGATTTCACTTAGCGATTGATCAACCAAAAGTTTTCCATCTCTAAAAACTTCCTTCAATTCTCCTTGTTTTTCTTCTTCCCAAGAAACATTATCAGTTAAGTGATACTTACCATCTATTAAATCGATTTTCATCAATCCTTTAGCCGATTTTTTAGTTCCGTCGTCTGTAATTGGATCTTTAAAGATTGCTCTTCCTTCTCCGTTTACTTCTCCGTAAGTGGCTTTCATCGCAAAACCAAAAGTATCTCTTGTATTGTACTGATAAGTGAAAGATCCGATTCCTAAAACAACGTTTGTAGAAGCAAATCCTTTTTCTTTTAATCTTTCGCAGATTTGAGTTGCTCTTGCTACTGTAATACTGTCTCCATAAATCGCTCCAATTTGCGGAACCAATTCTTTGAATCCTTTAGCGTTTGTAGTCCCACCAAAAACATCCCAAAGCAATTCGATAACCCCTTTTTTCTCTTGTTCTGTTTTTCCGTTTGGATTTCCGCAGATAATATCTACCGGATCACCGCTATCAGGACGAATTACTACTTTGCCTTCTCTTGAAACGATTTCTTCTTTTAATCTTGGAAGATAATCGGTTAGAACTTTCCATAAATCCCAAGTATCAGAAACGATAGAAACAATTCCTTTTGGATACACTTCTGTAATTAATCTTTTGAAAGTTTCGTACTCGCCCTCAGTTGTTCCCATACACATAACAGAATGCTCTGTTGCCGCTACTGAACCTGCCACCAATTCCTGATCTGAATTGGCATTGTAATATTCTTCCAAGAAATCAATTGCTGGAATCGTATCAGATCCTGTGAAACTCAATAAATGTCCGGCTGCCGAAGTTAAAGCCGCTTCAATTCCGCCCATTCCTCTCATTGAGAAATCGTGCGCCTGCCAGTCCACAAATTCTGGAGTAGAAGAAGTTTCGGCTGCATATTTGTCTAATACTTTTCGGTATTCTTTTGCAATTGTAGCAGAATTACAAGGCAACCAAACTACCGCAGAAAGTAACGTTTCGAAATAATTCGTCAGCCAGAAAAATTCTGGAATTGTATTGTACATCGTAAACATCGGAACTCTCAACGGAACGCTTGCCCCTTCTGGCAAAGCTTTAAAAACCATCGGAATATATCCTAAATCGTGTAAATCTTCGATATGTTTAGTTCCAACTTGATTTTCGCCCAAATAATTATTGATTCTGCGAGCGTATTTCTTAACTACTTCTTCTTTTGGCTTTTTGAAAAAGTACTCTTCAAAGTCATGAATAATATATTTTTTGATAAAATACTGCAATCCAAAAAAGACTACTTCATCAACGGTTTCAATTCTTGATTTTCTTGGCGTCCAGTTAGAATATACAATTGTAGTTCCGTTTGGGTATTGTCTTCTGTGGTCAACTTTGTAACCGTCAGTTAATAGTAATGGGTTCATATTTCTTTTATTTATAATAATTATCAAATTTACATTTACTTACTTATTTCTTCCTTTTTCGTTGGGATAAAATTTCTGTACAGCATCACTTTGCCAAAATTCTTTCGTTTCAATATCAATACAGGTTAATTTTCCATAAAAACCGGCTCCCGTATCAATATTCCAAACATTGCAGCCTTGCATTGGAATTTCTACATCATAATTTAGCGTTGGTGTATGTCCGATATAAATTTCATTATAAAGCAATAATCTTTTCGGGTATAAAAGCGAATCTTTTTTTATTCGTTTATCCATAGTCAGCGCCATTTCCCACAACGTTCTGTCCCACGAAAAATTGGTTTGATAATGTTCTTTTTCTGGTCCGTGAATAGATGAGAATCCGGCATGAATGAAAAGATTGTGGTTTTCATCTACAAAATAATCCTTCATTTGATTAAAGAATTCCAGATGTTTCTGTCTTTTGGAAAAATCAATATTTTCATAACTTTCTATAGTCGATTTTCCCCCATGCAAAAACCAAATATCATTTACAACATCGTTCATCAACCATTCTTGACACCAAGCATCGTGATTTCCTTTTATAAAAATGCATTCGTGTTTTTGAGATAAATCCATAAGAAATTCAATTACCTTTGCCGATTCGCTCCAACCATCCACATAATCTCCTAAGAAAATCAATCGGTCATTTTCAGATATAACAGCTCGATCCAATAACTGAACCAGAGCTTTTAATCCTCCATGAATATCTCCAAAAACAAGTGTTCTTTTCATTTTTAAAATTCAATATATTTTGCGGGAACCTCATCTGTCAGCCAGACATTATTTTCGGATAAATAAAATGTATATCCATCTCTGTGCATCGCTCCGCTTCTAACGGTTAAAATCTGCGGCACCCCTCTTCTGCTTCCTACTTTTGTCGCCGTTTCTTTGTCTTTGCTTAAATGTACATGCTGACGGCTCATTTTTTTCAAACCTTCTTTACGAATGCTTTCCATAAATTTCCCAACCGTTCCATGGTACAAATATTCCAAAGGTTCTGCTTCTTCCAGATTTAATTCAACTGAAATAGAATGCCCCTGACTTGCTCGGATTTTAGTTTTATCTTCATTAAAAGCAAAACGCTTTTTATCATTATTTTCTACAACATAATCTAAAAGCTCTACATCGAGACGTTCTCCTTTTTTATTACATTTTATAATTAATTCCTCCACATCTGCCCATCCATTTTCGTCTAATTTTAATCCGATCGTTTCAGGCGAATGTCTAAGTACCAGACTCAAAAATTTGCTGACGCTTTTTGCTATTTTTTCATTCATTTTTTTTATGTAAGTCTTAATTTTTTATTCAATTTTTCATCTTCAAAAAGAAAAGGCTTTTCAGCAGGAATCAGCAGATTCTCCAATTCTTTCTTTTGAACAAATTCATATTGATCTTTTACAAAACTCGAAATATCCTCAATTAACAGAACATCTTCTTTGGAATAAGATCTTGTAAATTCATCTCGCAAACCGATCTGAATTGCTCTTCTTTCTAATTTTCCTCCATACGGATCGTGATCAGGATCCCATTGCAATCGTACTGAAGAAGATTTCACTTGTGACTGCCATTCTTCATAATTCACTTCCAATTCTGTTGTATAAGAAGAATAGACTGCATTTTGAAGATATTTTTCGAATGCTTCTCTTTTCAAATGGATTGCTAAAACAACTTCTTGACCTTCTTTTGTTCCCCAGCCGTTTCTATACATCATCCATAGAAAATTGGGTTTAATCCAAGTCATTCGATCAAGGCTGAAAGCGCCCCCAAAAAACTGATTTTTTACAGCAAATTCACCTATTTCTTTTCGGTATGACTGATAAACTATTATTTTTTCATCGTCATACTGAGCCATTATATGATAACCGGATTTCGGCCATTCTTGTAATTGCTCGCTATATTTTTTTAATTCTATTTTCATTTTCTTAGAACACAATAACAATGATTGTGTTTATTTTATTTTTAATTATTGATAATAAAACGTTCCTACGGAACGTAAATTCAATTAATCTATTTTTTTCTACCGACCAGATGTTCCTAGCGGAACAACTAAAGGATGCTTTTATAAATTTGATAATTTTCATCATCAAAACAGACAAATAGTACTTTTTCTATTTCTGAAATTCTATCAAACCCTTTTACTGCTTTTATTGCAATTTCAGCCGCTTTATCTTTCGGGAAATGATAAATTCCTGCACTAATATTTGGAAAAGCAATCGTTTTGATTCTGTTTTCTACAGCAAGATTCAAACTGTTCTTGTAACAATCTGCCAGCAATTTTGATTTTTCTTCTTTGTCACCATTCCAAACTGGCCCAACCGTATGAATAACATATTGAGAAGGAAGATTCCCAGCTGTTGTAATTACAGCTTCGCCTGTTTTACATCCTCCTTGTTTATTTCTAATTTGGACACATTGATCTAAAATTGCTTTACCTCCTTTTCGATGAATCGCTCCATCTACACCACCGCCTCCAAGCAAAGAAGTATTCGCTGCATTTACTATTGCATCAACCTCAACTTCTGTTATATCTGCTTTTAATAATTCTAAAATCATTTTCTAAAACTATCTAATTTGTCATTAAGTTCTTTGTTTTCACTTTTCAAAGAATGGTCTGTAAAATGAACATTTATAACCTGAATTCCGTTGACTATATTAGAATTAAAATCAGACAAATCTTCTGAAGGAATCCAAAGTTCATTATGGTTATTATCGCCAACATTTTGAATTTCGTATTTTTCTAAAAAATCTGTTTTCACTTCAAAAGCAGTTACAATTCCAATAAATCCCGAAAACTCATCAACAGTATTCCATTCAAAAGCAATTTGATCCGCATATTGCTGATTCGTTACTGGATAAAAAATAGGTTGCCATTCTAATCTTGGCGGAAATAATTTATAACCATTATCTGCGATTAGTTCCATTTCTTTTAATCCAACTGGGCGATATAATCTTGTTGTTTTCATATTCATTTTACCTCAATTCATCCCTAACTTCCATCAAAGCAAAACCTAAAAGATTCAATCCTTTCCAGGCTTCTGGTTTTAGAACATCTTTGTGATCTTCTGCCATTCCGATTCCCCAAATAGGATCTAACGGACTTGCTTCGACAATAACTCGTTCTTTAGTGTTTAACAAGAACGTTTTCAAATCGGCATTTTGACTGAATTTGTGGTAGTTTCCTTGTTTAACAATTTCATAGCGGTTTTCTAACCAGATTTTGTCATCGTAATTTTTAACTTCACGGCCTAGTTTTTTGGCTTCTGCAGGAGAATCGGCTTTAAGGATTTTTTCTAAAATTTCCTGATCGTTGAATAATTCAGCTTTTTTGGCCATCATCCAATGTTCTGCGGTTTTGTAGGTTACTTTATCTACTTTAAAAGAACTTAACCACCATTGACTGAAACAGGTTTTAAGAATTTTTCCGTCTTTACTCGGTTGGTGTCCCCAGAAAAATAAAAACTTACTTTCTGGAGCTATAGTATTTATATTATATTTCATTTTTCTATTTTATTGAAACAAAGAAGTAATGTTTTTGAAATCTTTTGAATCGGGTGAAAACGATCCGTAGATTTCATTGAATTCTGTCGTGAGACTTTCAAACTCATAATCCTGCTCCAGCTGATCCATGCAGGTTACAACCAAATTTCGTTTTGCCATTGGACTGTAAGCTGAATCGAGTTTTAGAGCATAATTAAGAAGTTCGTAATTCAAACTTCCAAAACGCAAATGTTTTTGGTATTCGTTAAAAACACAAGTTTCTTCTTCGTTGTTTACTAATTTAATTTCTCCTTCATTAGCCATCCAGCCATGTCCGTGGCGGGTTGAATAACTTCGGGTTACGTAATAAACGGCTACATCTTCAATCTTTAGTTTATTACAAATTTCAATGGCATTTTTTGAGGTGGTATTGGCATACGTTACATTCGGAAAAACGCCGTGATCCATATCAAGCAGAATTCCTTGACTTCCTTCAAAAATCAGATTTTCGTATTTTGAGAGAAACGCATAATCGACAATATTCCATTGTATTTTATCGATTGCTCCTAGATATTGATTGACTTCTTCGTCGATTTCGCTTTCATTTAAAAAACCATAGTAATATGCAATTTGATTTAGTTTTTCTAAAAGCATTTCACGAGGCGCAATCAAATCGATGGCAAACAATTTATACGGACCTTCATTTCTTTTCATGGTTGAACCTATACCCTTTCCGCAGGTTCCATTTTCAATGTTTCGCACATTTCCTCTGTTGTGCCAGACATCAAAAGGAGTGGTAACTTTTGCTAAAGGATGAATGTACAAATCCAGATTAGCTTCTTTTTCTTTTAATTCTTCTCTTTCGTTATACAAAAAAAGCGGATGAATCGTGCAGTGCTCACTGTAATAAGACGGAAGACCACGAAGTGCACCGCTTGCAAAACTCGAATGCACATGTTTTCTGTTGCCGATCATGACGGTATGCGCGGCTTGCTGTCCTCCCGAAAAGCGAATAACTATAGATTCAGGGTTTTGTCTTGCCAGAAAATCTGTTGTTATGCCTTTTCCTTCATCGCCAAATCCTAAACCTATAACTATTTTCGCTGTTTTCATTTTGTTGTTATTTTAATCTCGCAAAGGCGCTAAGTCGCTAAGTTTTTCTTTTAACTTAACTTTCTAACAAGAATCTTTGCGTCTCCGCGACTTTGCGAGCATAATTTCTCATTGCTAAGAAAAAAACTTTACATTTTAATCTCGCAGAGGCGCAGAGTCGCTAAGTTTTAAAGCATCTCGATATTGTCTAAACCTGTGTTTGTTGTATCAGAAACGGGTATTGTTCCTAAACCAGAACTTTTATGTTTATCGCAGATGATCTTTTTAATTACGTTTGGAATTTCTCTGTGATCTTCAATAGATAAACAGTTTTGTCCCAGCAATTGTTTCCATTCTACATCGGCGTCGATGGCTTGTCCTGAATGCAAAACACTAATGTGATATACATCGTATCGCTTTTGCACTTCGGCCAATAATTCAAGATGCGTATAAGTCTGTTGTCCTTGACCCATAATTTCTTTAATTGCCGAAGCTGGAAGCGTTTTCAAACCTGGTTCATCGCCAACTGTAAACAATAATCCTTTCTGTCCTCTTTTTTCGAACGCATCAGTTTTGGTATGAAATGCTGCAAAATACCATGCTAAAAGATAACTTTCGCCAGCGTTTCCTCCACCTCCACCTTCGATATACGTTCTTGTCAACCACATATCCAATTCTTCGTCACCAGATTCAAACTGTCCGACTTGTAACGGATATCGATCGCATTCGTGATCTCCAATTCCTAAGAATAAAAGTGCTGGATCTGGAACGCCACCTTGAATAATTCCTCCCATTAATTTTGGAAGTCCGTCTTTGATCAGTTCGTGCGGAATATGTCCCATACTTCCTGTAACGTCCAATCCTAGAATAATCGGAACCGTGTTTGGATGAACATCTGAATCTCTCGCTTCTCTAAAAATCACTCCATTCGGATTCATAGATTCGTGAGCCTTATGCAATGCATTCTGTGTAAATATCTCGCTAGCTGATTTTTTCCCGTAACCTGCTGCTTCTGCTCTGCTCAAACGAGCGCTTATATCGTATCTTGTACCTCCCATGATTAATATTTTTTACCAAATAAATATTCAAATCTCTTTTTTGTAACCTCAAACTGGATATTTAAATTTCTAATCGTCAACGAAAGTTCCATGTCTTTCTGAACAAAGGCTTCCGGCTGAAAATCGGCAAAAGTCAAACTGTTTTTATCCAGCGGACTAATATCAATTAATCCTTCTTGTTCTCTTTCGAGTCTTTTGATTTTTAATTCAATATCCTCAACTCTTCTTCTGTAAATTAATTCAGAATCTTCACCAATTACTTTGGCTCTGTCTTCTCTTATCTGATCATTGTTTCTTCTTAAAGATTCAATAAATCTTGGTTTTAAATCGTCGCTCATAATTTTTTGGTTTTTATTTTTGTTTCAGGTTTTTCTTTGTTTCACGTTTCAAGTTATTTGCACGAACTTGAAACCTGGAACTTGAAACTTGAAACAGTTAATAGATTTTTTTAAAGGTTTGCAAAAGAAACTTGGAACTTGAAACCTGAAACCTGAAACTTTTAAACTAATTGATCTAGTCCAATTACTTGAACACTTTCACCTTCAAAATCTTTGAAAGAGTTGGTTGTAAAAATACCGTCGAAGCAGTTTAAAACTTCAAAACCTTTATTGAAAATTCCGTGGCTTACTGCTAAGTATAATTTTCCAGCGTTTTTCTTTTTTAGTTCTTCAGCCAATCCTACGAAAGTTCCTCCTCCGTCGCAAATGTCATCTACAATTAAACAATCCATTCCTTGCAAATCATCATTGTAAACCTTGAATCCAGATAATTTTCCTGTTTTCACATCGCGGCTTTTACTGCATTCTACCACCTCTACACCACCTAAAAACTCAGATACTTTGTAGATTTTTTTCAAAGCGCCACCATCTGGAGAAATCAGTTTTACGTTTTCGCCAATTCTATTTAAAACTTCTTTGATGAAAGTATAGTTCGGAATTACCGTACTATTATTCAACAAAGCTGGAGTTACTTCTGAATGCGCATCAAAAACAAAAACTTTGTTCAATTGCAGTGCATTAATAATATCTGCGTATACTTTTACAGATAAAGGTTCACCAGGAATCATAACACGATCTTGTCTTGCAGCCGGAAAATACGGGATAAATAGATCAATGATTTTAACATCCATTCTGCGTAAAGCATCAACTGTAACACACAACAAACCTAAATCGTTGAAAGAATTTAATCGGTGTGTAATGGTAACTTTTCTATTTGGATCAAAACCTGGAGCGATTTTGATGTGTGGTTCTCCTCCAGAGAAAGTAAAACTTTGAAATTTAATTTCTTCCTGATTTTGAAATGGAGCGAATTTTGGGTCGAGATTTAGTATCATAGTCTATTAGTTTGCGTTAATTATACGCAAATGTAGAATTTAATTTTGAATAAACAATTTATTTTGTGTAAAAATTACGCAAACTTTATTTCGAAGTGAAAGCCTTTACTAATTAATTCATTGTATTTCAGCTTATTGAACTTAAATAATTTTGCTGGTCTTCCGCTTCTTATCGGAGAAAAATTATCGGTTTCTTCTAAAATACCGTAACTCAATATTTTTTTTCTGAAGTTTCTACGATCGATTTCTTTTTCTAAAATGGTACAATAAAGGTTTTCGAGGTCTGAGAATAAGAATTCCTCGGGAAGTAAATCAAAGCCGATTGGTTCATAAGTCAATTTGGCTTTTAATCGTTCTATTCCTTTCTTTAAAATCAAATTATGATCGAATGCCAAAGGCGGAATTTCATCTATTTTAAACCATTGCACTTTTTCAGCATCGGTATCGGCTTTAATTTCTAGATTCGAAGCATCTACCAAAGCATAATAGGCAACGGAAATAACACGATTTCTGGAATCTCTATAAATATCGTCTCCAAAAGTATATAACTGCTCCATAAAAGTCAGCTGTACACTGGTTTCTTCGTGCAATTCACGAATCACGGCATCGCTTAAAGATTCATCATTCTGCACTAAACCTCCAGGCAATGCCCAATATTTATCTGCAGAACCAAACTTTTGTTCAATCAATAAAACATATAAACCATTGTTTTTATAACCAAAAACAATCGCATCAACAGCAATTCTAATATTTTGCAATTTTTCCATAATCGTAAATCATATCAAACAAATATAACGAATGAGAGTCAATTTTATAATCTAATGCACAAGCAATAAATTATAAAATTGACTCTCCAAAAATCGATTTTCAGTTTTTCTAGTTCACCGTTATGGTTTTGGTTTTATCGTGTGTGCATTCTGATGAGTTTCCTTTCTTTGTTGTAACTTCAGCCTTAACTGTATAAGAACCTGCTGCACTATAAGTGTGTGATACAGATATACCAGTCGCAGTTTGCCCATCGCCAAAAGTCCATTTTACATTGCTTAATGTTCTATCGCTTCCAAAATATTCAATTGAAAAATCTATCTTTTTTGGATTAGTCTCATCTACAGGATGCTTTAATTCAGTCAGAATAGAATCGCCAAAACAGTCCACTATATTTTCTTCATCACTTTTACTGCATGAAGTAATAATAGAAAATGCTACTGTCAAGATTAAAATCGTGGTAATCTTTTTCATAATTGGAAACTTTAGTGATATATAAACTAAAGATAACTGATTAAAAGGGCAAAGAAAAAAAATACAGCGAATATTCGTATTATTTAACATCCGTTTAATGCAAGCAAATGGTCATTATAATCTATTTCCAAAAAACAGTTTCAATTCTTTAGAAATAGTGTCAAAAAACGAATTGGTATTGTTATTCTTCGCCGTCAATAGATACACAAACTCTTCTGGTACATGAAAACTATTCCACAGCAATTGCAATTTGTCTTCTTTAATGAGATTTCGAGCATTGCAATTCCAAGTTACCGCGACTCCTTCATTTTTAGAAAGCAATCGCAGCATTTCAGATTCTGACGGAATAATATAATTAGGCACCATCGATGGTCTCTTTTTATTAAATGCATGCAGCCAAAATAATTTTATATACGGAATTCTAGCATCGTGACTGTACCATTTCTGTTCATTGAGCCATTGTTCAATTTCCGTATAATTGTCTGCTTTTAACTTCTGACGAAAGTCCGTTACATCCAAACTTGTCGGAGCCACCATGATGAGTTTGATTTTCCCAACAATTTCATATTTGGTGTCAAAGGTTTCATAGCCTTTTGTAACAATGGCAAAATCCAATTTTTTAGAATCTACCAAATCGAAAAGCGTGTCGTTTTCGGCAAAAGTAAAATCGATTAATTCAAACTTCGAGATCAAAAGATTGCCAATACAGCTGAAAAGGTGTTGCGAAACGCCAACCGAAATAAGGCGATCTGCATCTTCGGCTTTTGTTCTAAAGCTAGTTTCCACATTTTCAAGCCTTTCTAATGCATCTATTATCAAATTATTCAGTAACTTAGCGTATTCGGTTGGTTCTACTCCTTTAGATTTCCGATTAAACAATTTATTTCCCACGTGTGCTTCAAGCATTGAAATCTGCTGACTAACCGCAGGCTGACTCATAAATAATTCCTTCGCAGCCACTGAAAAATTACCGTTTTTGTAAACTGCTTTAAAAGTTCTGTACCATTCTAGATTTACCATGATATAAATATATTTATAACAAACATAGTTTATTTTATTTTTACTAATATCACATTAGACGTAAATTTGTTCAAAATTTAATATTTATGAAAAAAATAGCACTATTCGCAATAACTGCATTTACTGCCGTAAGCATTTCTGCTGAGGCTCAAAAATCAAACAAAAAGAATATGAAAAAGGTATTATTTGTTGTAACCAGTAATGACAAACTGGGCAATACAGGAGAAAAAACAGGATTTTGGTCAGAAGAATTTGCTGCGCCTTATTATGAACTATTAGATCAAGGTGTTGAAATCACGATTGCATCTCCGCTTGGAGGTCAGCCGCCAATTGATCCAAAAAGTGCCGATCCATCTTCGGCAACAGAAGACACAAAACGTTTTGACGCAGATAAGGTTTTACAAGAAAAATTAAAAAACACTTTGAAACTTTCTACCGTTAACCAAAAAGATTACGACGCTGTTTTTTATCCAGGAGGTCATGGTCCGCTTTGGGATTTGGTTGAAAACAAAAGCTCAATTGCTTTAATCGAATCTTTTTACACGCACAATAAGCCTGTAGCTTTTGTTTGTCACGCTCCAGCAGTTTTGAAAAACGTAAAAGTAAATGGTGAATATTTAGTAAAAGGCAAAAAAATAACTGGTTTTACAAACGAGGAAGAAGAAGCGGTTGGATTAACAAAAGTAGTTCCGTTTTTATTGGAAGATGCTCTAGCTTCAAACGGAGGAATTTTTTCTAAAGGACCAAATTGGCAACCTTACGCAGTAGCAGACGGACTTTTAATTACAGGTCAAAACCCAGCTTCGTCTAAATTGGTAGCGGGGAAATTGCTACAAGAGTTGAAATAAAAGATACTAAGATTCTAAGACACTGAGATTCTAAGTTTTTTTACTTAGAGAACTTAGTAGCTTATGATCTTAGAAACTCAGCAACTTAAAAAAAATAATAATTGATACTAACTTTATAAGAGAATAAGTTTAAAAGAAACTTAGAATCTTAGAGACTTAGCATCTCAGCAACTTAAAAAAAAATGCTAAACTTTGAATTATACAATCCGACGAACTTAGTTTTCGGAAAAGGACAAATTGATAAACTTTCGACTTTAGTGCCAAAAAATGCAAAAGTGCTTTTGGCTTACGGAGGTGGAAGTATTTTTAAAAACGGAATTTACGATCAAGTAATCAACAATCTTAAAGGTTTTGAAATTGTAGAATTTGGTGGGATCGAGCCAAACCCAAGATTTGAAACTTTGATGAAAGCCGTTGATGTGATCAAAGCAGAAAAAATAGATTTTATTTTGGCTGTTGGCGGCGGATCTGTAATTGATGGCGTGAAATTTATTTCGGCAGCGGTTAATTTTGACGGAAACCCAATTGACATTCTTCAAAAAAGAATCTTGATTAAAGAAAATGCAATGCCGTTCGGAACTGTTTTGACACTTCCTGCAACAGGAAGCGAAATGAATTCTGGATATGTGGTAACGATTGAAGCCACTCAGGAAAAATTATCTTCTGGCGGAAGTGCTTTATTTCCTCAGTTTTCAATCTGTGATCCTACTGTAATTTCATCTTTACCAAAAAGACAAATCGAAAATGGTGTTGTAGATGCTTACACACACGTTATGGAGCAATACTTAACGTATCCAACTGATGCTTTTCTTCAAGATAGAATTGCCGAAGGAATTTTACAGACTTTAATTCAAGTTGGCCCTGGCGTGGTAAAAAATCCAACCGATTATACTTTGGCTTCTAATTTTATGTGGAGCTGTACAATGGCTTTAAACGGACTGATTCAAAAAGGTGTTCCAAGCGATTGGGCGACACACATGATCGGCCACGAATTGACTGCGCTTTACGAAATTGATCATGCTAGAACCTTGGCTATTATTGGTCCAAATTTGTACCATGTGATGTTTGAAACTAAAAAAGAAAAACTGGCTCAATACGGAAGAAGAATCTTCGACTTAATAGGTTCTGACGAAGAGGTTGCAAAAGAAGCAATCAACAAAACCGTAGAATTTTTCCATACAATGGGAATGGACACCAAACTTTCTCAATACACCGGAGATTATTCTAAAACAGCTGATTTTATCGTAAATCGTTTTGAAGAAAGAGGTTGGAAAGGTTTAGGAGAAAAACAACTGATCACTTTAGACAAAGTAAGATCTATTGTTGAGCTTAGTTACTAAAATATAAATTCCAATTTTTTTAAATTCCAAATTCCAAGGTTTTCTAAATTTTGGGATTTAGAAATTGTACTTTAAATAAAAAAGGCGTTCTTAACAAGTTTAGGAACGCCTTTTCAAAATACTAAAACAAAACTAACTAACTCAATTTTATTCAAATTCATTAAAATTCTAATTTATAAATTGTTATAACGCAGTCTAGATCATTTTATTGTTGAACGATTAAAAAAAATTTTTACGCTTAAACTTCTTGAAAGTCATTGCAATTAAAGCGGTTTGCCAAATTTCTTAAAACAGATTTTGCTTTATTAGCACATTATTAAGTACTTTTGTTTCAAATTAATAAAATAATGAGCGAAAAGTTAAAATTTGCAGTAATTGGAGGAGGGAGTTGGGCAACGGCAATTGCTAAAATGTTATGTGTGAATCTTTCAGAAATTGCGTGGTATATGCGTAACGAATCTGCAATTGAACATCTTCAAAAATACAAACACAATCCAAATTATTTAAGTTCTGTTGAATTTGACACCAACAAACTTAAACTGACAAGCAATATAAACGAAGCTATAGAATATGCAGATTATATCATATTTGCAATTCCTTCTGCTTTCTTAGATGCCGAGTTAAAGAACATGACGGTTTCTTTATCAGATAAAATTATTTTTTCTGCTATTAAAGGAATTGTTCCTGAAACGAGTTTAATTGTTGGCGAACATTTCCATATTCAATACGACATTCCTTATTACAATATTGGAGTTATTACAGGTCCGTGTCATGCTGAAGAAGTGGCACTAGAAAGACTTTCTTATCTAACCATTGCGTGCGGCGATCCTGATAAAGCTAAAACGGTAGCTAAAACTCTTTCAGGAAATTATATTAAAGCTAAAATTTCAGACGATATTATCGGAACAGAATATGCGGCAATGCTGAAAAACATTTACTCTATTGCTGCCGGAATTGCTCATGGCTTAGGTTATGGCGACAACTTCCAGTCGGTTTTGATGAGTAACGCTATTCGCGAAATGAAGAAATTCATTAGAAAAGTGCATAAAATGAAACGTAACATTAATGACTCGGCTTATTTGGGCGATTTATTGGTTACAGGATATTCGGTTTTCTCTAGAAACAGAATGTTCGGAAATATGATTGGAAAAGGTTACACGGTAAAAAGTGCGATGATGGAGATGAGCATGGTTGCTGAAGGTTATTATGCCACAAAAAGTGCTTATAAACTAAATCAAGGCTATGGAGCTAAAACGCCAATTATCGATGCTGTTTACGCAGTTTTATATGAAGGAAAAGATGCTAAAACGGTTTTCAAGAAATTGACTGAGTCTTTGGATTAATCTTTTTAGACCAAATAGAAGAAAGACGCAAGAGGAAAGACTCG
>NZ_JAGIAV010000001.1:258065-311714 GCF_017744675.1 Flavobacterium sp.
GAGTCTTTGGATTAATCTTTTTAGACCAAATAGAAGAAAGACGCAAGAGGAAAGACTTTTTTCTTTGTGTCGAAAAAAAAAGAGCCAAACTGAAATTTCAGTCTTGGCTCTTTCTTCTTTATTCTATTTAAGTCTCGTCTTTTCTCTTGCCTCTTTCTTCTATTTTCTCAAAAGCATCGAGTCTTTCCTCTTGCCTCTTTCTTCTAATTCTCAACATTCTTCTTCTCCAGCTCCAAAAGCCATTTCTTCCGCCATAAACCTCCTCCATATCCCGTGAGTTCTCCATTTGAACCAACAACACGATGGCACGGTATAAGTATTGAAATTCTGTTTGCACCGTTTGCATTTGCCACAGCTCTAATTGCTTCTGGTTTATTAATGGCACTAGACTGTTCTTTATAAGATCGTACAGCGCCATAAGGTATATTTTGCAATGCAGTCCAGACCTTATTTTGAAAATCAGATCCTGGAGAGAAAAGCGGTACTGTAAAATCCTTTCTTTTTCCTTCAAAATATTCTCTCAATTGTTTTTCTAAAATTTCAAAATGTCCATTATCTCCTTGAATAATAGTAGCATTCAACGTTTTAGCTAATGCCTTAAATTCTGTTTCCAGCATTTTTCTGTCTGTAAATTCAAGCAGGCAAATTCCTTCTTTTACCGCGCAGACATACATTGTTCCAAGCGGAGTTTCTATTCTTTTAAGATCAATTATATTTTGTGCTTTGCTATTTTTAGGAGAAACGCCAAATATCGATTTGAAAGAATCGTTAAAACCGCTTAAAGATTCGTAACCCGTGTCAAAAGCTGTTGAAGTGATACTTTCACCTTCTTTTATCTTTTTGAAAGCGCTATTAATGCGAAACATTCTCTGATAGGCTTGAAATGTAATCTTATGATTTTTTAAAAACCAGCGTCTTATTTTACTGGGTTCAATTCCGCGTTGAATTAAATCAGCATCTTTGAATTTTAAAGACGGATTTTCTGAAAGCTCTTTTAAAATCTCCTTTATAAAATCGGGTGTTTCATTATATTTTTCTAGCGGAAAACAAACTTTACAAGGTCTGTAACCTTTTAAAATCGCTTCTTTTGAACTGGTAAAAAATTCTACATTTTCTTTTTTTGGCTTTCTCGCAGTACAAGTCGGCCGGCAAAATATACCCGTTGTTTTAACCGCAGTAAAAAAGACTCCTTCAAAAGAAGTATCTTTATTTACTGCTGCTTTGTACATTATATCATCTGTAAGCTCCATAATCAATTATTCAAAAATGGGAGAAAAACTATTACTTTCAAGTACTTGTAAAGTAACTTTTTCTAATTGTTTGTTTAGAAAAGCATTTGCAAAATTTCCCATACTAATACGCTTTACTCCCAATTCTCTTAACTTTTCAAAATTAGGAAGATTAGGCATACACATCAAATTTAGAGGCAGTTTTATCGTTTCAGTAATTTCCTTTATATCATCTTCGTTCGTAATGCATGGAAGAAAAACACCATCAACCCCAGCCATTTCATATTGTTTTAATCTGTACTTAGATTCTTCAATTTTATTCGGCAAATCCAAAAGAAATACATCAGAACGCACATTTACAAACATATCAATGTTTCTCTTTTTTAGGTTTTCTACAATTGCTCTCAGTTTTGTGGTAAAAGATTTCGTTTCTGTTATTTCTCTTTTAGAGTTAATAACAACCGAATCTTCAATATTAATACCGACTATTCCAATTTCATACAATTTTGAAATATTGGCTAATATTTCTTCAGCACTATTTCCATAACCAGCTTCTAGATCTACATTTAACGGAATTTTTAAAGCCGATTTAATTCTTTGGATCATAAAAAAATAATCTTCAAACGGCATGTTTTCTCCATCTTCATATCCTAAATCAGAAGCAATTGCAGCGCTTGAAGTTCCAAGAGCTTTAAAACCTAATTTTTCATATTGCAATGCACTCTGGACATTCCAAACATTTGCAAGCAGCAATGGGGTTTGGTTATTGTGCAGTTTTCTGAATTCTTCAAATCTTATTGTCATAATTTCTTCTTTTAGTTTAGACAAAAGTACTTTTGATATAAAGCCTTCTGCAACCGAAAAATTGACAACTATTTTTTAAATAAAAAATCACGATCGTAATTGATCGTGATTTAATATAATTTATTGGCTTTTCTTATTTCACCATCACACCTTCAACAAACAAAATCGGCACTTCTTCTGTTTTGTTTTCGTCAAGCGAATTGGCTTTAAAAATGAACTTCTTATCGTACAAAGTGTTTCCGATGAAGAAAGTTACCATAAACTCATTATTAAGCGCTAAAAGGCTCTTTTCTACCAATTCTATCTTCACAACAGAAACAGAAGGAACCTCAACAAAAGCGTGACGCAAAATAGACGTTTTTTTCATCTCGCCATCAATTGTTCCAAATGCTTTTGAAACGACCATTACGCTGTCTAAGTTAAAATCGCTATCGTTAACCAAATAAGCATACCACACTTTTTCCATAAAATCGTCGCTCCATTCCTGCACTGCAGCTAGAAACACGTTTTCAACTTCTGGAATAATTATATCTTTTTTCATATTAGTCGAAAGTTTGAAAGTCATAAAGTCGAAAGTCAAAAGCCTACTCTGAGACTTTCAACTTTCGACTTTACGACTTTATGACTTAAATTATATATTTGCTTTAAATTGCTCTAAGAAACGAACATCATTTTCGTAGAACATACGGATATCTCCAATTTGGTATAAAAGCATTGCAATACGCTCTACTCCCATTCCGAAAGCAAATCCGTTGTATTCGTCTGGGTTGATGTCACAGTTTTTCAAAACGTTTGGATCTACCATTCCGCAACCTCCAATTTCTAACCAGCCCGTTCCTTTTGTAATTCTGTAATCGGTTTCTGTTTTTAATCCCCAATAGATATCAATCTCAGCACTTGGCTCTGTAAATGGGAAATAAGACGGACGAAGACGAATCTTAGATTTTCCGAACATTTCTTTTGTGAAATAAAGTAACGTTTGTTTCAAATCGGCAAAAGAAACATCTTTATCAATGTACAATCCTTCCACTTGATGGAAAATACAGTGCGAACGAGATGAAATTGCTTCGTTACGGAAAACGCGTCCCGGTGAAATCGTACGGATTGGCGGTTTGTGATTTTCCATATAACGTACCTGAACAGATGATGTATGCGTACGCAACAGCACATCTGGATTGGTCTGAATGAAAAACGTATCCTGCATATCACGCGCTGGGTGATATTCTGGCAAGTTCAATGCTGTAAAGTTATGCCAATCGTCTTCAATTTCTGGACCTTCAGAAACGTTAAATCCGATATTAGCAAAAATATCTATAATCTGATTTTTTACGATAGAAATCGGATGACGAGAACCAATTATTACTGGTTCTGCCGCACGCGTTAAATCTCCAAAAATACCTTTTGATTCTTCTTTGCTCTCAAGTTCTTCCTGAATAACTCTTACTTTTTCTTCAGCAACAGCTTTTAAAGTATTTATAACTTGTCCAAAGTCCTTTTTTTGGTCGTTTGGAATATTTTTAAACTCAGTAAAAAGTTCTTTCAATAAACCTTTACTTCCTAAATATTTAATACGAAATTGTTCTAAAGATTCTTTGTTTTTTTCATTAAAGGCTTTGGCTTCCTCTATATGTTGTTTTATCTTATCTATCATTTTCATTCAGTTCTGAGAATACAAATTTAAGTATTTTGTTTAAAGTTTAATGTCAAAAGTTCAAAGTTTCCTTCAGAACTGTAAAACAGAATCTTTAAACCAGCATACAGCTCCTTAAATCTGTAAAAATTATTTGTATCTAAATCTCTTTACAACTATTTTATAAGACTTAGTTTTTCTTCTATTTTTTTAATCTTTTCATGCCAATAATCTAAACCTTCCTGATTTAGAACTGCTTCTTTTTTATAATTAGAAGAAACCCTTCCTAATTCATACCAGTTTTTATTTGCATCACGTTCTATTTCTTTTTTAGTCTCAGGCTCAACTCTATTGCGCCAAAATTCCATATTCTTAAAATACGTTTTTTTTATCTCTTCGAAATGTTCAATTAGCTTTTCTTTCGAATTCGGAATATAACCTGGACCGCCGCAACCACAGGAATGAAAAGTAATGCCAACGGAATATAAACTTTTCAGATGTTCCCATTTCTTTAAATCGTCTTTTTTTGGCGATTCAAAATCCAGTCCCATATTAGCCATTAATTCTCCACACTCAGGACATTTGGCTTCAAAAACCGATTTTTCTCCTTTTTTTATATCTCCCATCAATCTTCTTTTAAATGTCTTTCGACAATTAAAACAAGCATAATGAGGTTTATAAGCTGTCATTGCGTATCTACACATTTTTTCAGTAGTCAGTATTCAGGTTTTTAGTGTTCAGTTTCCGCTTACTTAGTCACAGTTTACAGCACTGAGCACTAAAAACCTGAATACTGAACACCAAAAAAATCTATTCAATAAGTTTTCTTTCTAAAAAATAATTTACAATCGCTTCTTTCATTAAAACCGACTGTTCACCTGCCTTTAACGGAGGCAATTGCTCTTTTATTTTATAATGTGGCCAACCTTCTTCGTCGAAATATTCGAATTCATAAAATCCGTATGGTTCAAGCAATCGACAGATTGCAATGTGCATTAAATTCAGTTTTTCGTCTTTCTTGTACTCGCGGTGCACTTTTCCGTATTCCTGAACTCCGATTAGGTAAATTATAGAATCCAAATCTAAATCTTCGCCTTGCGAAAATTGATTGGAAAGTATATCGACGAGCTTTTCCCATCGCTCTTTTAATTGTGTATCTCTAGACATTTAATTTATGATTTTTGATTGTAGATTTTAGATTGCTGATATAAAAATATAATTCTGAGGGGGCAGAATCGCAATCTAAATCTAAAATTAGAGTTGCAAAGATACATAGTTTTAAAAAAATTAAACACATAGAATCATAGGTTAAAAAAACAAGTTTCTATATACAAGTATGTTGTTAAAACAGTGAAACACCTTTTTCACATAAACAGAATATATTCTACTATTCGTTTTTAAATATTTAATAATAGAGTAAGCATAAAACCTTTGTCACTTTGTTTCTCTGAACCTTTGCCACTCAAAAAAAGATCTATCTTTGCGCCTCATTAAACACCAAACCTAAAAATGAGTTTTTTTGATATTATCGTCGGTGCGCTTTTGTGCTACAGTTTATACAAAGGCATTAAAAACGGACTTTTTGTAGAAGTTGCTTCTTTTATTTCGCTGTTGTTAGGCATTTATCTTGCGATTAAATTTTCTTCTTTAATGACGGGAATGATTTCAAAACATGTTTCTTGGAATCCGACTAATATTCAGATCACGGCTTTTATCTTAACTTTTATTCTGGTTGTAATTGGTGTTTATTTCTTGGCCAAAATTCTAACTGGAATTGCCGATTTTGCCATGTTAGGTTGGATGAATAAATTGGGTGGTGGATTTTTCAGAGTCTTAAAAACCATTCTGATTCTGAGTATTTTTATTGCTTTGTTCGAAAAAATCAATTTCAACAACACTTTTGTCAAACAAGAAACTTTGGATAAGTCTATTTTTTACAATCCAGTGAAAAAAGTCGCTGCTTTTGTTTATCCCTCAATCGAGAAATGGTACGAAAGTTTTAAAAAAGACCATTCTGAGAAACCTGAAGAAAAAGAGAATTCTGAAAAATAATAATGCAAATAATAAACCCGACAGGTTTTAAAAACCTGTCGGGTTTTATGTATTGTTTGTCAAGCTGAGCGAAGTCGAAGCTACAGCCCAATTGGAGTGTCCTTCGACTTCGCTCAGGATGACATTCGTTTTCAAAAAACAATTTCAATTAAATATAAAAAAGCCTCAGAGAGGCAAAATATTTATAGATATCATTTCCGCATATACAGAAAAGCTCCAGCGGAGCGACATATTAGTTATAAATTTATATGTCGCTCCGCTGGAGCTGTTTTGTTGTGGATGTCTGTTTTCTATAAATATTTCGCTCCTCCGGAGCTTATTCTAAAAACGAATATTGTTATTAAAAATTAACCCCTTTCTTCTCTCCTTTTTTCAAAACAATTTCCTGTTTTTTATCACCGAAAATCAAAGTTGTTTTTCCTCCATTTTTTGAAGAGATAATTACTTTTTGCGGTTTTTTATTACTCCATTCCATCTCAATTTCGAAACCGCCTCTAGCGCAAATTCCTTTTACAGAACCTTCTTCCCAAGCATCTGGCAAAGCAGGAAGCAAACGGATTTCGTTTTCGTCTGACTGAATTAACATTTCTGTAACGGCTGCGGCTCCTCCAAAATTTCCATCAATTTGAAATGGCGGATGTGCGTCGAATAAATTCGGATACGTTCCTCCTCCTCTTCTGGGTTTGTCTGTTTTTTTTCCGTCTGGATCAACGTAACGCAATAATTCGCGGTACATTTTGTAAGCGCGATTTCCGTCCCAAAGTCTTGCCCAAAGGTTGATTCTCCAGCCTTTTGACCAACCTGTGGTTTCATCTCCTTTTATCTCTAGAGTTTTCTTAGAAGCTTCTGCCAAATCTGGTGTTTTCAAAGGCGTGATATGATTGCCAGGAAAAAGTCCAAATAAATGCGATTGATGACGGTGCTTTGGATCATTATCGTCCCAATCAAAATACCATTCCTGTAAATTTCCTTTTTTACCAATTTGATACGGATGAAGTTTCGCCAATGCTTTTTCTAATTTATCTCTGAAAGCGGCATCCGTATTCAGCACTTTTGAAGCTTTTATCGTTTTATCAAAACATTCACGAATCATAGCCAAATCGGCAGTTCCTCCATACATTGTTGCGCCAACAAAACCATCTGCTAATCTATATTGATTTTCTGGCGAAGTTGAAGGCGACGTAATTAAATTGCCATTTTTATCGGTTACCAACCAGCCCAAACAAAATTCTGCCGCACCTTTCATTAACGGATAACCTTCTTTTTTTAAATAATTTTGGTCTTGAGTAAAAGTATAGTGCTCCCAAATGTGTGTGATCAACCAGGCGCCTGCCATTGGCCAGCATGCCCACATTGGTTCTTCTTTTCCAAATTGTCCAACAGGATTGGTCATTGCCCAAATGTCTGAATTATGTGCCGCTGCCCAACCTTCGTTTACTCCATAAAAAGTCTTTGCTGTAATTTTTCCGTTTACCGAAAGTTTTTTTATAAAGCTCAAAAGAGATTGGTGCATTTCTGAAAGATTGGTGTTTTCTGCCAGCCAATAATTTTCTTCCAGATTAATATTCATCGTATAATTACTGCTCCAAGGCGGATTTACGTACGGATTCCAAAGTCCTTGTAAATTGGCAGGAACACCCAAAGTTCGTGAAGAACTGATTAGCAAATATCGCCCGAAATTGAAATACAAAATTTCCAGATTTTTATCTTCTTTTCCATCTGCATAACGCAATAAACGTTCGTCCGTTGGTAAATCTGGAGCGGTTGTTTTACCCAGATTCAAGTCCACACGATTGAAGAAATTTTGATAATCGGCAATGTGATTTTCTTTTAATTTCTCGAATGGTTTAGCATAAGCTTTATTCAGGTTTTGCAAAGCAATTGATACATCGTCTACACCTTCGGTAGCTGGATTTTTGTCAAAGCCGTTAAAACTGGTTGCGGTCGAAACATAAATATATACTTCCGATGCATTTTTTATGGTTAATGTTGCTCTCGAACTGGTGAGCTGTCCGTCTACTTTTTTTACTTGCAGTAAAGTTGTAAATCTTGTTCCTCTTTCTGGAATCTGCAAATATTTGTCTTGAACTTTATATCCCGCATTTTCATGAATTGGTGCTGTACCGTTCATTACCAAAACATTGTTTCGAACTGAAACTTCCGATTTTAATAAACTTTTTAAACTAATATCGAAGTTTAACGCACCTTTTTCACTACTCGTCAATTTAATGACCATGATTTGATCTGGAGCCGAAACAAAATATTCGCGCGTATATTTTACGCCGTCCATTTCATACGTAACTTTTGATGTTGCGTTGGCAAGATCCAATTCTCTGTAATAATTGGTCGCTTTCCCTTTCTCTGAATTGTTGATTTCTAATGTTCCCAAAGGAGCATACGATTCCGAGTTTTTCCCTTCAACCTTTTTGTTCAGTTCCTCTGCTAGTTTATAATTTTCGTTTTTTAATGCATCGCGAATAGCCGGAATATTTTTATAAGCTTCTGGACTCATATTGGCGTTTACAGGTTCGCCCGACCAAAGCGTAATATCATTCAAATAAATTTTATCTGAATTCACTCCGCCAAATACAGTTGCGCCCATTTTTCCGTTTCCTAAAACTAAACTTTCCTCAAAAAATTCTGCGGGCTGTTTGGACCACAAAACATTTTTGGATTGTGCTGAAATGTTTTTGGCGTAAAATGTGAGAAGTAAGATGAAAAATGTTTTTTTGATGAAGGTTGGATTCATGGGATTATGTTTTTGATTTTTATTTTATCGTCTCTTATTTTGTCATTCCGAGGAACGAGGAATCACACTCGTAAATCTACAAAGATTGATGATTTTCTTTGCGGAATTTCGAGTGTGATTCCTCGTTCCTCGGAATGACAAGCGAAACGTTAATTAATACTTTGTTCGCGTGAGGGATAGGAGCTAGCTACCAAAGTAGCGCGGATAGCCCGACCGTATCCTGATAAGTGGGCGAATAAGCGCTAAGATTGTCTGCCCACTTATCGGGATACGGTCACGCCCAAATATTATTTACTTACACTATATTTCTCGTTTGCCGTAATCATTTCCCAATTGTCGGTTCTGAAAGGCGATGCAGGGAATTTTTCTTTATTGAAAAGATTGATCGCCGTATCGTCGTCTGCCCAACCGTAATGCACTGCAACTGGATTTTGAACCTGATCGCTAGAAACGATTACTTTGTTGTCTTTGATTATCGCTTTCGCGGAATGAAAAACTTTGTCTGCGCCTGCGATTTCGAAGCCTTTTAATTCATCGTTATTTGGCGTTGATAATCCGCTGCCTACGTTATCGAAAGTAAGGATAATTTGGTTTCCTTTTATTTCTTGAGATTTATACGTTGGCCCGCTGTGAACTTGTTTTTTACCGTAAATATTGTTCATTGCGATCGCCGCCAAACGCAAACCAATGTCTTGTTTGTTGGTTGGGTGAATGTCTTTTGCATTTCCAATGTCAGTTGTCACTGCCATTCCTGTGTTTGGTAGTTTTAAAGTTTCAGATTGTGCTTCGCGAAGTTCTGCCCAACGGCTTCCTTTTTGACTGTTGCCGCCAAATTCGTCGAAAGTTGATAATTGCACAAAATAAAACGGAAAATTGCCTTGTTTGAATTTTGTTCTCCAATCGTTGATCAGTAACGGAAATGCTTTTTTGTACTGTTTTGCTCTCCAAACATTCGCCTCTCCTTGATACCAAAGAACACCTTGAATCGCGTAAGGAACCAGTGGATTTACCATAGCATTATACAATAGTGAAGGATAACTGTTTGGCGAAACTTCGATTCTTACTTTGATAACATTGAATTTCCAAAGTCCTTCCAACGGAAGTTTTGAATCTTTAAAATCGATTTTTAGATCTTCTGGATCGCCGTAGATTCCACCGCCACCGCTGTAATCTGTAATTCTAACGGCAATTACATTTGTTCCTTCTTTTAGAACATTTGCAGGAATTTCGTAAATCCTTTTTTTATCCCAAAGATTATTAGTTCCAACTTCAACTCCATTTACATAGGTTTTGTCTTCGTCATCTACTTTTGCTAAATGCAAAACGGCTTGTTTTTTGGCTTGCTCAGCTGTTAAAACAATGGTTTTTCGCATCCAGACAATTCCGTCGATATTTCCGATTTGCTGATTTTCCCAAAGTGAAGGCACTTTGATTTCTGGCCAGCTTTTGTCTTGGAAGTTTGGATTTTTAAACTGATCTTCATTTTCCATCGAAACATCAAATCCTTGTACCTTTTTCAAATTGTCTAAAACTGATTTTTTATAATTTTCGAAAATGGCATTGATATCAACCGTTGGCACATTGGCAATCATCGATTTGAATTCGTTGCTTTTTTCGAAAGCTTCACGGCTTGTCCAAGTTTCTACATTAGTTCCGCCCCAAGAAGTATTGATGATTCCAATTGGAATTTTTAATTCTGAATATAATTTTCTAGCGAAATAATAACCAACTGCTGTAAAATTGCCTACATTTTCTTTGTTTGCTACTTGCCATTTCCCTTGTTTTAAATCGTCTTTTGGAGTTCCACTTAAATCCTGCGCTACACCAAAATGACGAATCATTGAATAATTGGCGTCTGCAATTTCTTTTTCAGCATTGATAGTTTTGGAAACTTGAAATTCCATATTCGATTGTCCGCTGCAAATCCAAACTTCTCCAACCAAAACATTTTTGATGGTGATTTTATTTTTTCCGATTACAACCAATTCGAATGGTCCGCCGGCTTTTTCAGCAGCTAAATTTACCGTCCATTTTCCGTTTTTATCGGCTGTGGTTTTCTTGATTTGTTTGTTGAAATGAATTTCTACACTTTCATTGGCATCTGCAAAACCCCAAATCGGAATTTGCTTGTCTCTTTGCAGCACAATTCCGTCAGAAAATAGTATAGGCATTCGTACATTAGCGCTAGATATTGCGCTAATTATCAATAAAATAAAAACTATTAACTTTTTCATTTATTCTAATTTTATTTTTTTTGAACCATATAAGTGATATAAGATATTTTAAGTTTTTAATTCTCGTTGCACTTAAATTTACTTATATCACTTATAGGATTTCATAACATTTTTTTACTTTAATCCGTCGATTAATATGTGTATCGAAGGCTTAAAAAAATAACCATATAAGGAATTTAAGTTCATTCAAACTTTGCGTCTCAGCGTCTTTGCGAGATTAATTTGAAGCTTGATTAAATGAACTTAAATTACTTATATGGTTAAAAAAGACTACTTAATTGTTACTGAAATTTCTTTTTTGATGTCTCTTGAAGAAGTTCCTACTTTGATAGTATATTTTCCTGGTTCCACCGTCCATTTTTTAGCAGCAACATCATAATAAGCCAATTCTTTTACAGGAACTTTAATCGTTACTGTTTCTGAACTTCCAGCTTTTACATCCACTTTTTTGAATCCTTTTAATTCCTGAGCAGCACGGCTAATTTTAGAATCCGATTTTGAAGTATATAACTGAATAACTTCTTTTCCGTCTACTTTTCCTATGTTTTTAACGTCAACCGAAACTTCGATTACCTCTGTTTGAGCATAAGAATCTTTGCTTGCTTTTGCATTTTCTAAAGCAAAAGTCGTATATGATAATCCGTAACCGAAAGGATATAATGGCGCAACATTTTTAGTGTCAAACCAACGGTATCCGATTAAAATTCCTTCTGCATAATTTACTGTTTTGTCTCCAGGGAAACTGTTTGTAGCATGTGCAGGAGAATCTTTAAGCTGTTTAGGCATTGTCCAAGGTAATTTTCCTGATGGATTTACTTTTCCTAAAATCACATCTGCTAAAGCATTTCCTCCTTCAGAACCGTTAAACCAGCTCCAAACCAAAGCAGAAGTTTTTTGGCTTACTTCGTTAATATCGAATGGCGCACCCGCAACCATAACTACAATTGTTTTTGGATTTACAGCTAGAACTTGTTTGATTAACTCTTCTTGTCCAAATGGCAAGTGCAAATCTCTACGGTCTGAAGCTTCAGTTTCGTAATCACGGTTTGAACCCGCAAAAATGATGGCTACATCAGAGTTTTTAGCTGCTTCAACTGCTTCTTTTACTTTTGTAGGATCCAACTGATCGATTGTAACTGGACCGTTTGCCGTAATATTTCCTAAATTCCCTCTATTCTTTTTGTCGTAACGCTCTAAATATCCTTCTGCATAATTGATTTTGATTGAAGAAGGAAGTCTATTTTTAAGCCCTTCAAGAGGTGTAACTTCTCTTTTTGTTTTAACACCAGCTCCAAATCCGCCCAAAGCATTTTTCTTGGTTGCGTTGTTTCCGATTACCGCGATAGATTTTACTCCGTCTAATTTTAGTGGAAGCGCATTGTTTTCATTTTTCAACAATACAATTGCTTCGGCTGCAATTTTGTAAGCATCTTGGTAATGTGCTTCTGTCGCGATGCTTCCTTTAGCGCGCTCGCCTCCGCCCATTGCTTTTACTTGAAATAAAACTCTTAAAATACGTTTTACGTGAAGATCAATTTCTTTTTCTGAAATTTCTCCAGATTTAACTGCTGCGATTAGTTTGTCTGCTAAGAAAAATTCGTTGAATGGTTTTGGAGTTCCCATTTCAATATCTAAACCATTTTTCAATGTTTTTGCTGTAGAATGCACCGCAGCCCAATCTGAAACGACTATACCTTTAAATCCCCATTCGTCACGAAGAATTTTGTTCAGCATATAATCGTTTTCACATAAATATTCACCTCTAAATTTGTTGTAAGCTCCCATGATGCTGTATGCTTTTGCTTCTTTTACAGTAGCTTCGAAAGCTGGAAGATAAATTTCGCGAAGTGTACGCTCGTCAATTTGTACATCTACAAAATCACGATTGGTTTCTTGGTTGTTTGCCGCATAATGTTTTACGCACGCCATTACATCTTTTTCCTGCAAACCAACAACCAATGGCACGGCGATTTTTTTATTCAAAAACGGATCTTCTGACATGTATTCGTACGTTCTTCCTCCAAGCGGTGTTCTCACCATATTGATTGCTGGTGAAAGCAGCATGTCTTTATCTCTTGCACGCAATTCTTCTCCTAAACTAGTTCCAAAAGTATGTGCCATTTCAGCATTCCACGTTGCTGCCAAAGCACCACCTGCTGGATAATAAGTGGCAAAATCGTTTGTCCATCCAGCTGGAGCCCAATTGTCACGCGAAATTTCTTCACGAACTCCCAACGGACCGTCAGCCATTTTTAATTCTGGAATTCCTAAACGTTTTACACCTGCATTGGCAAACATGCTGTTACCATGAAGCATTCCGACTTTTTCTTCCAATGTCATTTGCGAAATCAGTTTGTCGATTTCTGCATCGTGGTCTGTGCTTATTTCTTTTCCAACATATTCTTCAGTCTCCGTCGAACTTGAAGTTGAAACCGCAGTCTTCGCATCATTTTTACAAGAAGCAAAAAATGCAAAAACCAAAGCTGCCGAAAGGTATATCATTTTGTTTTTCATAGATAGTTAGGTGTTTTTTAGACTTAAAGATTTTTGATTTCTCACACATCTTTAAAATCCAGTTAATACTATTTTTATGTTTGTGGTTTCTGTTTTTAATTTATTGTTTTATCAAATTTATAAAAACAACATCATTTTCATTGATTTTGAATTCTTTGCTAAAAATTCCTTTTGCATCAATTGTAATTTTTTCTGTTGAAATTGGCGCTCCGTTATTTTTCTTTTTCATGGCATTTACCTGATCACGTGTTAACTGACTTGGTTTATTCAAGGCCAAATAATCTGCATAAACGTCGTTTACTTTATAGCCAACTTTATATATTTCTAGTACATATTTTCCTTTTTGCATTCCATCAACTTCAATTTTGACTTTTCCTTTTTCTTTTGATGGAAGATCTTTAATGTAATAAGTCTGATTCCGTTCTTTATCGCCCGGATGTGTATTGGTAAAATCCCATAATAAAACCTGGACATCGCCTTTTGCATTTTTAGAAGTCCAAGAAGCTTTATCTGAATTTTGAAGTTCTGTTTCTCCCAATTTATTCAGTAAATAATAAGAGAAATAGGCAGGTTTTTTAATTCCCTGCGTATTCAATAATCCGAAACCGCCGTGAAAAGGCGTAAATCTTGGCCCCGGTTCTTCAAATATATCAGTAAAAACCCAATACGACATTGAGTTTGCGGCATTACCAACTTGTTTTAATTTCTGCAAAATATAAGCTGCCGAATGATAGCTGTCGTGAATTGGATCTGCTGGCGTGTATGAAGAACTCCATTCTGTATAATGCAGTTCCAAATTTGGTTTCGCCGATTCTGCAATCTGTTTGCGTGAGTTAATCACTTCTCCGCTTACACTAAATTCATCTTTGCTCAATATTGTTCCCGAAGTTCCAAATTCGTCCAAATAGCCATGTTTTACTGTAAGCATGTGTCGAAATAAAATCGATTGGAAGATTATTTTTAGTGCAAAAAGCAATCGTTTCTGGAACCCAAGCCGCTCCTGCAGTTGCTGGTCCGCCAACTTTATAAGCTGGGTTTACAGCTTTTATACCGCGAGCTGCGTAATCGTATAATTTATAATATTCTTCTTGAGTTCCTGTCCAAAATCCTGGTGTTAAATTCGGTTCGTTCCACACTTCAAAATACCATGTTTTTACTTCTTCATCTCCGTAGCGTTCTTTAAAATGCGCCGTAAGATTTTTAACTAAATCTTCCCATTTTTTATAATCTTTTGGAGGGGTTACATTTCCTTTCCACCAAAAAACAGTTTCTTTTCCGCTTGCCAAAGCATTCGGCATAAAACCTAATTCTACAAAAGGTTTCATTTTCAGGCTTACAATAAAGTCGAACAAAACGTCAACGTATTGGTAATTGTATTCTGGATTTCCTTTTTCGTCTTCGCGGTAAACTGCCATATCATCAGACAATAGACCATGAAAACGGATGTATTTAAAATCACATTCTTTTTTTACCAATGCCAATTGCTGCTGCCAATCGGCACGAAGTCCTTCATTTGCTCTTCCTGCACCGATGCATTCTTTGAACATGGTGTTTAATTTACCAGCAGATTTATTGAAATCTACTTTTATAATTCGGTTTTGAGAATTTGTGTTTGTTGCTTGCGCGAATGATTTAAAGCTCGCTAAGCCAACAAAAACAAATAGTATAATTAGACTTTTTTTCATGTTTAAATTTTATTCTTTTACAATTATTTCGCTGCAATTTTCTTTTTCAGAAGTATGTTATCCGAAGCACTTCCTAACTGAATTTCGATTGTATTTTTTTCAAGTTCAAAAGTTTGTTTTGCTGTATTCCAATATTCTAAATCTTTTGCTTTTAGAACCAAATCAACATTTTTGGTTTCTCCAGCTTTAAAGAAAACTCTTTTAAATGCTTTCAGTTCTTTTTCTGGTCGTTCTACTTTCGATTCTAATTGTTTTACGTAAAGCTGAATTACTTCATCTCCATCTTTATTTCCCGTATTTGTAATGGAAACCGTGACTTTTAATTCTTCATTTTTCGAAATAGTTTCAGAACTCAATTCAACCGAATTGTATTTGAAAGTCGTATAACTCAATCCGTGGCCAAAAGCATATAATGGTTTCTTTTTGGAGTACATATAGGTTCTTCCATTTCTGATATTGTAATCCAATAATTCTGGAAGATCGGCAATATCTTTTACCCAAGTTTGCGTTAAACGTCCTGCTGGATTGTAATCGCCAAACAAAACATCTGCCAATGCCGTTCCTGTTTCCTGACTGTTTTGCGCCATGTGTACAATTGCTGGAACATTTTCCTGAGTCCAATTGATTGCATAAGGAAAACTGCTGATTAATGCGACCACCGTTTTCGGATTTGCTTGATAAACTACCTTAATCAGATCTTCTTGTTCTAAAGTCAGAGATTGGCGGTCAACCGCTTCTTTTCCTTCACTTGGAACGGGACAATTTGCCCATCCAGCATTACAAACAGGATGATTTCCAACAACTACAATTACAACATCTGCTTTTTTTGCAATGGTTGCCGCTTTTCCGTCAATGTTATTTTTTGCGACTAGAACTTCGACATTACTCCCTAGCTTCTTTTTTATTCCTTCCAAAGGTGTAATCACATACGGAGGCGTTCCGCTGTACCAATCCAAAAGCACTTCATCGGCACGAGGTCCAATTACGGCGAGTGTTTTTATCTTTTCTTTTTGCAAAGGCAGAAATCCATTTTCATTTTTCAATAAAACAATAGATTTTTGAGTGGCCTCTAAAGCGATTTTCTTATGCGCTTCTGTTTTCCAAGGATCAATCGTATCTTTGTCTTTTCCAATTTTCGAATATGGATTTTCATTTGAAGCATCGAGCATTCCAAGTTTTATCATCACTCGGTAATTCCCGCGCAACACTTCATCAAGATCTTTTTCTTTTAAATATCCATTAGAAAGCGCACCATAAACACCGTCCACAAATTCATCCAAAAATTGGTTGATTCCCGCTTTTACAGCAGCAGCCGCGCCTAGATATTTATCTGCATAATATTTATGATCTGAAAGCAGCAGTTTAAAAGCGCCTCCATCGGTACAAATAATTCCGTTCTGACCCCATTCTTTTTGGGTAATATTTTTTAACATCGGATGCACCATTGCCGGAATTCCGTTTACTTTATTGTAGGCAGCCATATAAGCGCGCGAACCGCCTTGAACAACTCCCATTTGAAAAGGAAGTGCATAATATTCTCTCCAAAGTCTTTCATCAAAATCAGATGATGTATAGGTTCTCCCGTCTTCATTGCTGTTTGCCAAAAAATGTTTCATCAACGAAGCCGTTTGCCAATATTTCGGATTATTCCCTTGTAAGCCTTTTACAAAAGCTACGGTCATAGTTCCGTTAAAAAATGCATCTTCTCCGTAACTTTCTTCGGTGCGTCCCCAACGCGGATCTCTTGCAATATCGGCATTTGGAGCACGAACGACCAATCCGCCGCGATTGTATTTTTGTAAAGCAAAACGCGTTTCATAACCTTCTACATTTGCCACTTTTTGAAGTAGCTCAACGTCCCAGGTTTCTCCCAAACCATACGCTTGAGGAAAAGTGGTTGTTGGTAGTGGCTTTTTGTTTTTTCCTCCCCATTCTCCTGGTCCGCCCAAAGCCAAACCATGCAATCCTTCAACGTGACCTGTACCTATAAGTCCTAATCTTTTTACTGACGGATTTGTGCTTAAAGCTTGCACTTTTTCATCTAGCGTCATCAAAGACAGCAAATTATCAATACGCTTTTCAGTATCTAAATTCGGGTTCCGAAAAGGATATTGCTTTTGCTGCGATAACATCAAATTAGCAGATAAAAGAAAAAAGATATAAAGAATACTGTTTTTCATTTTTGAAAGAAGGACTAATTTTTATTGTGTTTATAAACCCGACAGGTTTTAAAAACCTGTCGGGTTTTAGAAATTAATAATTACAATTTTTTAAATCTCACTGCTCCACCGCCAGCTCCTCCTAAATTCAATTTTAGAGAATCTGTAGATTTTACTGTTTTCTTAGAGATAGCCACTGCCTCTGGATTGTGTTTTTGATCTGTTCCTTCGGCATCCACATAAATCTGCGCTTCGTAAGTTGCATTTGGATCTAAGAATGACAATGAAACATTTACATTTCTTGGATTTTCATTGGTCAAAGTTCCTAGATACCAATCTGCGCTATTTCTATCTTTTCTTGCTGTTGTGATGTATTCACCAATTTTTCCTTCTAAGATTTTCGTGTCTTCCCAATCGGTCGGAACGTCTTTTAAGAATTGTAAAGCTGGTTTTCCTTCGTAGTTTTCAGGAAGATCGGCTAACATTTGAATTGGAGAGTAAATCGTAACATACAATGCCAACTGCTGCCCCACTGTTCCTTGAATTCTTTTTCCTGGGTAACCTTGTTTTACCTCAACATCAAAAATTCCTGGTGTGAAATCCATTGGCCCAGAAAGCAATCTTGTAAACGGAATAATGCTTAAGTGATTTGGCGGATTTCCTTCACTCCAAGCGTTGTATTCTTGTCCACGAGCTGCTTCTCTCGAAACCATGTTTGGATAGGTTCTTCTTTCGCCTGTATCTTTAATAGATTCGTGGTATAAAACCGCTAAATCGTATTGTGCTGCTTTTTCTAAAATGTATCTGAAATAATTCACTCCAAATTGTCCGAAGTGCATTTGTTTCATATTCAGTTTAGAACCAACGTGGCCAATTTTTACGGTGTGAATTCCTAGTTTTTTGTATAAAGCAAAACCTTCATCAACTTCTTTTAAGTAGTTAATTAAGTTCGAACCTGTTTCGTGATATCCGATTAACTCTATGTTCTTTTTCTTTCCGTATTCAACCACTTTTTCTAAGTCGAAATTGTCAGCACTTTTCGTGAAACTGAACATGTGCATGCGGTTTTCATACCAGCCTGGCGTCCAACCTTTATTCCATCCTTCGATCAATAAATGGTGGAAACCTTCTTTTGCTGTAAAATCAATATATTCTTCAGCGTGTTTTGTAGTTGCGCCTTGTTTGTCGCTCTCCCAGAAAGTATATTTTCCGATGTGCATTCCCCACCAAATTCCTAAATATTTGTAGGGTTTGAAATAGCTGTTTGTATTCTTTAGTTTGTTTGGCTCGTTTAGGTTTAAAACCAAATACGAAGTAATTAATTCTCCCGGATTCTCTCCAATCTGAATGGTTCTCCAAGAAGAAGTAAATGAATCTTTCACGCGAACTTTTACTCCATCAGCCCACGGCACCAAATCTGATTTTAATTCTGTTCCTTTTGTGTTGACCAAAGTCATACTGGCAAAATCGTACAAGTTTGCTTCGTGAAAACTTAAAGCCAATCCGCTTTTGCTTTCGATTGTTAGTGGAGTTAAAACCGTATCCAATGTACTTACTGGAGCTTCTTTAAACAAATATTCGTCGCGGTTTTCTCTGTTGGCAGGAATCCACCATGCTTTTCCGTCTTCTTTTAAGTTGAAAGTCGTTTTTTCATCCATGATGAAAATACTGTCTTTTACATTTTGTTTTGGATAAACATATCTAAAAGCTACTCCATCATCAAAAGCACGGAACTGAATTTGTAATTTTCTTTTGTTTCCTGTTTTTTGCTGTAAATCGACTATCAATTGATTGTAGTGATTTCTAATGTTTTTCTTTTCTCCCCAAACTTGTTCCCAAGTTTCATCAAACGTAGAAGTTTTTGCTCCTTTGATTTCAAAGTTGGTGCTCAAATCTTCGTTTCCTTTCAATACAAATCCCATTTCTGAAGGAGAAATCACTTCGGTTTTTCCGTGAGAAACTGCATATTTTGGAGCGTTTTTTACCAGCTCAAATTTGATTTTGTTTTGTCCGTTTGGCGATGCCAGTTCGTAGGTGTTTTTAGTTTTCTGACTGTATCCAACGGCAATTGAAAACAGTACAGCAGGGAGAATTAGATAATTTTTCATGTTTTTGTATTATATTTTTTTTGCCACTGATTAAAAGGATTGGAAAGGATTTTTTTTCTCTCTCGCAGATTTTGCAGATTGAGCAGATTTTACTTTAATCTTTTCTAATCCTTTAATCTGTGGCTATATTTTTTTGCCACAAATTCCACAAATTATCACAAATTAAATTCGTGGAAATTCGTGCAATTGCTTTGCCCGTTCGCTATCGCTCGGGTCGTGGCGTACTAACTTTTATTTTGCCCACTCTGTTTTGAAAGTGGTTTTTCCGTTTAATGGATTTGTTGTTACATCAAAACTGTTTCCGTTTTTGGTCACTTTTATTTCTTGTACAGTATCTCCGTTTGGTAAATAAACTTTGGCTGAAGCCGAAGTTGTTTTATCGCTAGCGAATACTTTTAAAGTCAGTTTGCTCCAATCCATATCTTTTGTAGATTGCGCTAAACCGATGTGTGGCAAAGCAGTTCCGTCTTTTACTAAAACTACGATTGGCACTTCGCCCGCTTTGATTTTATGCCAGCCAGATTGATAGACTTTTTTAGTTTGATAATCGATCCAAGTTCCTTCTGGAAGGTAAACGTCTCTTTCTTCAACCTCTTCAAAAAGCGGTGCAACCAACATACTTGATCCGAATAAATATTGATTATCCACTAACCAAGCCCCTGGATCGTTTGGATATTCTACAAATAATGCACGCATCATTGGCAATCCTTTTTGAGAACTTTCTTTTGCTTGCGCGTAGATATATGGCATTAATTCGTAACGCATATTATCTGCTTTTCTAAATCCTTCCAAGAAATCTTTGCTGTACAACCAAGGTTCGCGAGGAGGTTCTCCGTGGCTTCTTACGTGAGATGTAAACATTCCGAATGGCGTCCATCTTCTGTAAATGTTTTCAGGAGATTTAGTTGCAAATCCTCCAACATCGTGACTCCAGAAACTGAATCCGCTTAGACCTAATGAAAGTCCGCCGCGCAATTCTGCCGACATTGCTCCGTTTGAAGTTTCGGCATCTCCACCCCAATGCAACGGATAACGCTGAGATCCTGCCCAAGTACTTCTTGCCCAGATTAAAGTATATCCTTTTTCTTTCTGCGTGATTTCGGCAACTGCTTTGTTGTATCTTAGCGGATATAAATTGTGCTCATAGAAACCTGTTCTTCCAGAATGGTAAATTCCGTCTGGCGGTGCAGCTTCTCCAAAATCTACTTTGAAAACAGAAACACCTTGATCAAATAATTTTTTCAATTTTGCTTGGTACCAAGAAATCGTTTCTGGGTTTGAGAAATCTAGAACTGCATCTTCATAAGGCAGATTTCCTTTTCTATCTCTTACCGCCAAGTTCTTGTCCATAATTTCTGGAAACAAAGTATTCTTTGGTGTGAAATAGGGCAATTGCCAAAGACATACATGAAAACCGTCTTCTTTCAAATCAGACATCATTTTTGTAGCGTCTGGAAAACGAGATTTTGCAAACTCGTAATTATTTCGCCAATCTACATCAAACCAACCTGTATCGAAGTGAATTACATCGGTTGGAATTTTGTATTTACGTAAATCCCTAGCAACATCACGGCCTTCTTTTTCTGAGAAATAGGTAATACGGCTCATCCAGAAACCAAATGACCAAAGCGGCGGCATGGCAGCTTTTCCAGTCAAATTGGTGTATTGATCTAAAATGTCTTTTGGTTCTCCGATGAAGAAAAACAAATCGGCTTCATCGTCTCCAATATACATTTCGTTTGCACTTCCAAAATATCTTCCAAAGTCAACTGTAATTGGTGTTGAATGGTGCATGAAAACTCCGTAACCACGGCTGCTCATGTAAAACGGAATTGGTTTGTACATCGTCTCATTTTGGATTCCGTTTGCATCATCCGCCCATAAAACTACTTTTTGACCGCGTTTGTTGAATTGTGTGAATGATTCTCCACAACCAAATATTTTTTCGTCTGGTTCTAAGCTGAACGCAGCGCCCATACTTCTTGAATAATCGCTGTTTCTGCGAACATAAGAAAACGGAAGTGTTGGCGTATAGGTGTTTTTAAAATCAGTATCGTGAAGCGTGCTTGTTAGCAGTTTTCCTTTTTCATCGTAGATTTTTATGTGCCAAGGTTTTGTCAAAATTTCGACTTTTCCATGTTTGCTTGTGTAACTGTGACCGCCTTCAATTTTTGAATATTTCCATAATTCTGGATGATTCGGCGCCACTCCGTCAACCAACATTAACGATGTTGCCTGCGGATTAAATTGTGGACCAGAAGTCGCTTTAATACGAAGAGTTCTGTCTGAAACAAACTGAATTTCGAATGGCAATACAGGAGATTCTGCATATTCTGTTGTCGGGAATTCGTTTGGTTTCTCTACATCAGGTTTCATCATCATGTTGTTGAAAGCCTGACGCGTTTTATAATTGTATCGCAAATATTTTACGGTTCCTTTTGCTGTTGCAGGATCAAAAGAAACTAGTTCATCTGCAAAATAAAAAGTGTTCAGGTAATTCTGAAAATCTTTACTGATGTCTATAGGTGCGTTTAATACGTCTGCATTTTGGATTTGTGCTGAAGCATTTGGAACTGTAAGAAGTCCGAAAGCGCAAATCGAAAACAAGGTTTTTAAATGTGATTTTTTCATTAGTTAGTTATTTTTTTGCCACAGATTAAAATGATTAGAAAGGATTTTTATTTTTCTTTTCTCTCGCAGATTCTGCAGATTGAGCAGATTTAATCTTTTTAATTCTTTAATCTGTGGCTATCTTTTTAAAAAGATTTGGAAAAATAAATCTGCTTGATCTGCTAAATCTGCGAGAGTATAAATATTTTTAGTATGTGGTTATTTTTAAAATTTCAAAAATTAGAAAACTTACTCTGTTGTAATTACGATTGTTGATGATTTCAATCCGTTTGCATTTGCGGTCAATTCCAATCTTCCAGATTTGTCTCCAGATTGAACAATAACCAAACATTTTCCTGCCAAAGCGGTATGTTTTGTTCCTTTGTAAGATTCATGGCTTACTGGATCTCCGCTGCAAACACCTACAATTTTTCCGTTTCCATTTAATGAGAAGTTGATTTCATTGTTTGCGTTTGGTGCTAAAATTCCGTTCGCATCCAAAATATCTACGGTTACAAAAGACAAATCATTTTTGTCTGCTTTGATGGTACTTCTGTCAGCCGTTAATTTTAATTGCGAAGGATTTCCAGCGGTTTTGATTTCTTTTTCTAAAACCACTTTTCCGCCTTTGCGAGAAACTGCTTTTAGCGTTCCTGCTTCAAATGGAATTCGCCACATTACATGCAAATCGTCTCCCTTTTTAGCTCTTTTCCCAACAGATTTTCCGTTTACGAAAAGTTCTACCTCATCTGCATTATTGTAATATGCCCAAACGTCAACTGTTTGTCCGGCTTTCCAGTTCCAATGCGGAAAAATGTGAAGAACCGTTTTGTTAGTCCATTCGCTTTGGTACATATAATATACGTCTTTCGGGAAACCGGCTAAATCGACAATTCCGAAATAGGAACTTACCGATGGCCATTCGTACGGTGTTGGTTCTCCGATATAATCGAAACCTGTCCAGATGTACATTCCAGATAGGAAATCGTATTTTTTAACCACTTTCCATGTGGCTTCGTGCGTTGATCCCCAAGGCGCCTGCACTTGATCGTAAGCCGAAACGGTGTTTCCAGGATTTCCTTCTGTAAATTTAAGATCCCATCTTACTGGCCATTTTTTAATCGTGTCGGAAACAGCGTCATAGTATCCTCTTGTCTGCAAACCTGAAGTAGTTTCAGTTGCGATAAAAGGTGTTTTAGGAAAATTTTCCTGATGATGCGAATAGGTTTGATGCGCATAATTGTATCCTATTAAATCTAAAACTCCAGAAGCTGCAATTGGATTAATTTGAACATTTTTCTTCTCAAATTGCAACGTTACCTCGTTCATATTCATATTTACTGGCGGATTCATCGCTGCAGTAAGCGGGCGTGTTTTATCATATTGGCGTACAATTCCAGCTAATTCTTTTGCAATTTGTACTCCGGTTTCACTCCACTGATCTGGAATTTCATTTCCAATGCTCCAAATAAAAATACTGGCATGATTACGGTCACGAAGCAACTGATCTGTTAAATCTTTTTTATGCCATTTTTCCCAATCATTGGCATAATCGTATTTTGTCTTATTCGTTTTCCACATATCAAAAGCTTCATCCATTACAATGAAACCCATTTTGTCGCAAAGCTGTAAAAGTTCTGGAGCGGGAGCATTGTGAGAAGTTCTGATTCCGTTTACACCCATTTCTTTTAGAATTTCCAATTGGCGTTCTATCGCACGAGTGTTGATTGCAGCACCTAACGGACCTAAATCGTGGTGCATACAAACTCCTTTTATTTTGACTTGTTTGCCATTCAAAATAAAACCTTTGTTCAAATCGAATTTAAAATCTCTGATTCCGAAAGTAGTTTCGTATTGATCAATGATTTTATCGTCAAGCGAAATTTCGGAAACTGCCGTATACAATTCTGGTTTTTCATCTGACCATAATGCAGGATTTTCAACCTCAGCCGATTGCTTCAAGATTTGATTTCCATTGGCGTTGATTGTTATATCTTGAGTAACCGATGTTACTTTTTTGTCTTCTTTAAAAATAGTTGTGGTTACCGTTGCTTTTTTACTTTCAGCATATTGATTTTTAATCGTCGTTTCAATATCCACCGAAGCTTTTTCAGCCGTAACTTTTGGAGTTGTAATATACGTTCCCCATTGTCCAACGTGAAGTTTATCTGTTGTTTCGATCCAAACATTTCTAAAAATTCCTGAACCCGAATACCAGCGTGAATTAGGTTGTTTTGAATTGTCAACCTTAACAATTATTTCGTTGTTTTTATCTCCGTAATTTAAGTATGGAGAAATTTCATATTGAAAACCAATATATCCGTTTGGACGTTTTCCTAAATAATGGCCGTTTATCCAGACTTCGCTGTTTCTGTAAACGCCATCAAAAGTGATTGAAGTTATTTTTGTACTGTCTTCTACAGCGACTTTAAATATTTTTTTGTACCAGCCTAAACCTCCGCTAAGAGATCCTCCTCCATAACCCGCAGGACTTTTTTCATCAAATTTTCCTTCAATACTCCAATCGTGAGGAACGTCTAAAGTTCTCCATTTTGTTGAAACTCCGATAGTATCTTTATCGACTATACTATCATTAAGATGAAAGCTCCAGTTGGCATTAAAAGAAACTTTTCGGCTTACAAATGCATCTTGTTTTTTGTTACAAGAACTGAATACTGTGATTCCTACTAACATTAGTAAGGACAATCTGTTCCTAAAACTTTTTCTTTTATTCATGAGCATTGTTTTTTGTTTGAAAAATTAAGTTAGAACTAAAATTATATTTTCTCCACCGCTTAAAACAAGTAGTAAGTCTCAGTTTTAAAAAATAGTTACTATTTTAAAAAGCTGAGACTTACTAAATTAAACTATTATTGTTTTGCCACCAAGTGATAAATTAAGTAATCACCATCTGCCCTGATCGCTATAAAAGCTAAGGTTGTTTCGGTAAGTTCTACAATTTGCACATTAGTAAAACTAAAAGCAGAACTATAATAGCTTGCAACCATTGGATGTAGCATTTCTGTTCCTCCGTTAAAACCAAGCCTATCATTTGTTGAACCTGCTGTAAGGCTAAAATTGAACGTTCCGATTTTAGTTTGCTGTGTAGTATTTCCTAGCGCTGAATTAGTTTGCTTTACCGTAACATTATAACCTCCATTAAGATCAAATGTAATTTCTCCCCAATCTTTATTTTCCAGACCTGCCCAAGAAATATCAGATAAATTTGGCCACCAACCATGACCACTAACGGCAATATTCTGATAAGATTCTGGTTTTCCGATAAACTCAAGAGGTGCAGTCATGTACAATACCCATGTTTTGCCTTCAACTCCATTAGTTAGTAAATTCCATCTTGGATCACTAAATAAACTCGTATCATTTTCTGTAACGGTTACTGTTTTTGTCGAACTTACTGAACCTCCTTGTCCAAAGGCAGTAAGGCTAATGTTGTAAGTGCCTGAGAATGGCAGTGAAATAGTAGTTTCGTTCGAATTACTGTGCCCTAATGCATTGCCTTTACTATCTGTATAACTAAAATAAGGAATAATGCCTGGAGTCAAATTCTTTAGTTTTACTACGTTTCCACCTGGTTTTGCTACAAGATCCTGAGTAACCTCAAACTTTACATCCGATTTATCCATTATACCATCTAAAGAATAGGATTCTGGAGAACAAGAAGGTATAAGAAATAGTACCACTAACATCAAAAATGATGTAATTACTAATTTAGTCTTTTTCATTTTTTTCATTTTTTAGTTAATATTACCAACCAGCATTTTGTTTTAAAACTCCACCAGATAATGTTATTTGTGTATTAGGAATTTGCTGCAATCCTTTTGTAGCTTGAATTTTAGCCGCCGAGATTGTTTTTGTTCCAGCCACACCGCCGCTTAGCAAAGTTGTAGTTTCTGCGATAGTTGAAGAAGCTGTTCCAATTCCTTGACGCAATAAGTCCCAATATCTAACACCTTCTAGAGCAAATTCTAAATGTCTTTCTTTCAATATGTTTTCTTTACTTACTGGTAATGGTGTAAAATTGGCTTTGTAAGCTCTTTGTCTCACTTGATCGAAATAAGCCTGAGCATTTCCGCTTTCTAATTCGGCAGCCATTAATAATACGTCTGCATATCTTATAACCACATAATCTTGAAATTGACTTATATCCCAGAATTTACTACCCAATTTAATAGGAAGTTCTAATCCGTTTTCATCAACCATCGGAGTATATTTTTTATTATAATATCCAGTATACTCTCTTTGACTGTTCAATTTGTCAAATGGAATATTTTCTTCAGCGATTCCAATTATACTTGCATCTCGTCTTGTATCATTAGCATCGTAAATATTCCATAATTTTGAATTTACAGTAACTCCCCATCCATGTCCGTAAGGGTAAGAGGAGAACTCTCTCATTCCGAACATTACTAACCAAGCATTACCATCAGTATTTCCATTGTAATCACTAGTATAGGTGTATTTTATACCAAATACTGTTTCTCTATTATCTTCTCCTGCATATTTATCAACTGATGCTGCTGGCCATAAAGCAGAAAAATCATCCACTAAACCATGCCCGCTTCCAGCAATAACATCTTCTAAATGTGCTAAAGCTTGGGCTTTTGTAACCACTCCTACCAAATCAGTTTTTCCGTAGTATCCTGTATAATATAAAAACACACGGCCCAATAAAGATTTTGCTGCCCATTTAGTAACATGTCCACTTGTTGTAGCACTATACCCAACTGCAGGCAAATTGTTTGCAGCAAATACTAAATCTTCTGCTATAACTTTATAAACCTCATCTGGATTTGCCTGCGGAATATTTGCAGAAGACGGTGCCGTTAATAATGGGATGTTGCCCCATAAACGCACCATTTCAAAATAAATATATGCTCTGATAAATTTAGTCTCCGATTCATAAGTATTTCTTAGAACTGTATCACCTTTCCAATCAATCTGATCCATCTTAGACAAGAAAACATTACAACGATAAATCGCTTTATAATAAGCAATCCAGTTGCTGTTATATAAATCTACATCTGCAGGAGAACGGGCAATATCAAACTCATCTACAGCTGCCAAATCGTAACCATCAGAAGCACCACCTCCGCCAAAACAGTCATCAGACATTACTTCACTCATTACAGGAATTCCTCTACCGCCAGCGCCAGTTGCAACTTGTAAACCGTCATAACAACCTACCAATGCTGAAAAAGCATCATCTGTAGTTTTATAAAAATTCGTGTCTGTCTTTTGAGTCAATGGTTCTGTATCTAAACTGCAAGAACCAAGAGATAATAAACTCAAACAGAAAATATATAAATAGATATTTTTCATTTTTTTAATTATTAAAGTTTAATATTCAATCCCATCATAAATGTTCTTGGTCTTGGGTAGTATCCTATATCCACACCTGAAGAAAATTTCTGATCATTATTTGAAGAACCAAATCCAATTTCGGGATCCATACCATTATATTTAGTAAAAGTGTAAAGATTCAATACTGAGAAGTAAAGTCTAAACTGGCTTGCAAAGAATGGTTTTGATTGTTTCATTTTTGCCAAATCAAATCCTAATGTAACCGTGCTAATTCTTAAGAAATCTCCATTCTGTAGGTATAAATCTGAAAATTGCGTAAAGTTTCTGTTGTCCTCTGTTACTTTTGGAGTAGTGTTTGAAGTTCCTTCTCCGTGCCAACGATCTAAGATTGAAGAATTATAATTGCCATAAGCTCCAGATTGATCTCTATAAGATTGTACAATTTCATTTCCTGCTACACCATTTGCATTAAGATAGAAATCAAAAGCTTTATAATTTGCAGATAAGGAGAATCCATAAGTAAAGTCAGGATTTGGTTTCCCTATTTTGGTTTTATCATCGGCGTTTATTTTATCATCTCCGTTAGTATTCACATAGATAACATCTCCTGGAGTTGCATTAGGTTGCAATACAACACCGCTTGCTGACTTATAATTGTCAATTTGAGCTTGGTTTTGAAAAACACCCGCTGTTTTATACCCCCAGAAATAACCTAATGGCTGTCCGTTTTCTGCTCTATAAAATTCACCAGCATTAGCATAAAGTTCATTAGTTAAACCATGGATAATACCATCTGAAGTAGGTATTTGTCCCACTTTATTTTCATTATAGGCACCGTTTGCACTAATGCTATAATTAAAGTCGCCTATTTTATTTTGATATTGCAATGAAAGCTCTAATCCTCGGTTAACTACATCACCACCATTAATATATGGAGCATCGGCACCCGCTGTTGCTAATACTGGAGCCAAAATCAACCAGTCTTTATTTGTTTTTTTGTACGCATCAAAAGTTACACTAAGCGCGTTGTCTAAAAATCTGGCATCAAAACCAAGATCGATCTGTTCTGATGTTTCCCATTTTAAATCCAAATTAGATAATCTGTCAGGATAAGCTCCAGGAGTAAGAACACCTTCTTTGTCACCAAAAGTATAATTGGTATTATTTGATTTTATAGTTGACAAATATTGGAAAGGCCTTGCATTTTGATTTCCAACTTGTCCCCAGCTTGCTCTTAATTTTAAAAAGCTAAGTGCTGATTTATCTTTCAAGAATTCTTCATTTGACACTACCCAACCTCCAGATATTGATGGGAAATAACCCCATTGGTTTTCTGGAGAAAAAACAGAAGATCCGTCTATTCTATAAGTGGCATTTATCAAATACTTTTCTTTGTAATTGTAGTTTAACCTTCCATAATAAGACATTCTTTTGGTCTCACTTCTTTGACCATTCATTGACATTTTGGCTCCGTCTTTATTGGTAGCATTATCTAACCAGGCATGCTGCAAATCATTAAAAATGATATCTGCATTAGTTGCACCAATTGAAGTTCCGTCATAATTAATAGATGATGTACCCGCCATGGCTTCGAAATGATGATTACTGGCCACATTAAATTTATATGTCAATAAGTTATCCCAAGTAAGTGTTTTTCCTTTGTTCATACTCTGGTTAACTGAGTTAGTCGTATTATTTGCATAAATTGACAAATGATATATAGGAGAATAAGAGTGTCCTTCTCCTGCATAATAGTCAAGGCCTAATGTTGTTTTGAACGTTAAGTTCTTAATTGGTTCAATTTGCAAATACACATTTCCAAGCAATTTTTGGTTGTTGCTTTCATTTTGATTATTGTAAACCATCAATGCGTATGGATTTGCCTGACCTGCCAACCAAGGTTCTGCATTACTTGTAGTATCGTAATAATTCCCATTGGCATCATACATTGGCATTAATGGAGAAGCCTGAAAAGCACCTCTCAGGGAATTGTTGTATTGATTTCCAACACCAATTCCGTTTTTATTAATGTATGCAAAACTTAAGTTTTCTCCCAATGTTACAACATCTTTGTAAAGCTTATGTTCTGAATTAAATCTAAAATTATAACGCTCATAGTTAGACAAATCTGCTCCTCCTACAACTCCTTCTTGCCCTAAATAAGATAATGAAGTGGAGTAAACCGACGTTTCAGAACCTCCTGATGCACCAAAAGCGAAATTTTTAGTAGCGGCATTATCAGTGATCACTTTATCTATCCAGTTTGTTCCTGCGCCTAACTGAGAAATTTGAGCACTTGTAAAATAAGGAGCTTTCCCAGAATTTACAGCTGCTTCGTTTAATATCGTAGCATATTCTGTTGCATTTAGCATATCCATTTTTCTTGCTACAGATTGCACACCATAATATTGATCAAATGTAATTTGACCACTCGCTCCACGTTTTCCTTTTTTTGTTGTTACCAAAATAACCCCGTTTGAAGCCTGAGATCCATATATTGCAGCCGAAGCAGCATCTTTTAAAACAGAAATAGATTCAATATCAGAGTTGCTTAAATAAGAAATATCACCTGTCAATATTCCATCTACAACATACAAAGGAGAAGTTCCCCCTGTAGAACCAGCTCCTCTGATCACCACATTTAAACCTTCCCCAGGCTGTCCTGAAGTTGATGTAACCTGAAGACCAGCTGCCTGTCCTTGAAGTGCTTGTAGAGCATTTGTCGTATTTGTTTTAGCAAGGCTCTCTCCGCTAACCTGCGTAACAGCATTAGTTACAAGAGTTTTCTTTTGTGAGCCATATCCAATTACTACGATTTCTTTAAGTTCTGCAGCTTCTGGCTGTAAAGCTACATTTACTGTTTTTTGATTTCCAACCGTAATTTTCTCTGTTTTAAAACCCACAAAAGTGATCACTAAAACATCGCCTGTTTTAGCCTCTACTTTATATTTTCCATCAAAATCGGTAACCGTACTCGATTTTGTTCCCTGTACAAGTACAGTTGCTCCCGGAACCCCAAATCCGTCTTCAGAAGAGGTAATGGTCCCACTTACAGTTTTGGACTCTTGAGCAAATCCAAACTGCATCATAAATACGCTAAGCAGCACCGCCATAAAATATGGAAGCTTTGTTGTTTTAATACAATTTTTGCTTTTCATAATAAGAATTGATTAAGTTTAAGTTATAGTTAGTGTTTTTTTACCCTAAGAAAACTCCGGAAAAACTTCCCAAGCAGGTCATGCCAGAAATGAGGGCCTGAATCTCATTCCTAACATTTAGTGCTTGCAGACTATAAGCAACATCAAAATCGATTCTTTGGGCAAAATCTGATGATGATAATCTCATCAAAAAAGCGATTAAAATCAATTTCAAAAAAAAACATTTGTGGTAGTTTAAGTCAAGTGTAGTTTTGTTCTTTTTTTACTTATAGTCAATTTGAATCTATCTTATGGTAAATTTGACTACAAGTGTAAAACAAATTTTCTATATTAACAAAATATTAGGGTTATTTTTTTTCGATTCTGATTAATCCTAACTTCTTTTTATTAATGCCATAAAATTTAAACAAGAATCGAAACAAAAATTGAAATAAAACCAGCGTTTTATAAAATTGACAATCAGTCGTTTAAGATTTCGTCTAATAGGCACACTTTTTTTATGGACTTTTAAACGACTGATTGCCAAAATTTTGTTTTGCTAAAAAAAATATAAGGGCTTTAAAAAGGTTAATAATGATTTTATTTATTTAATTTGTCAAAATTTATCTCACGTATGGTTGAAAATGTAGAAGACAAAACTGCTCTAAAAAATGAAAACAGCCCGATGAATGCCATCACGATTGACTGTGTCATTTTTGGTTTTGACAAAGGCAGTCTTGAAGTGCTTTTGATACAGCATGCTGAAGGAATCAGTAAAGGAAAATGGGGACTTCCAGGTGGATGGATTTATAAAAAAGAGAGTACTGATAATGCCGCCCATCGTTTATTGAACGAACTTACGGGACTTGACAATATTTATCTAGAACAGCTGAAAGCATTTGGAGATCCAGATCGTTTTCCGCTGCGACGTGTTATTACAATTGGATATTATGCCCTCGTAAAAAGAGAAGATTATAATATTAAAGCAGGTTTTACAGCCTCTGATGCACAATGGTATAAAATCAATAACATTCCAGATTTGATTTATGATCATAATGAAATTTTAGATTACAGCCTAAAACACCTAAGAAGTAGAGTTCGCCAAACACCAATTGGATTTAATCTGCTTCCAGAAAAATTCACTTTACTGCAATTGATGCAGCTGTACGAAGAAATTTTAGGAATCGAAATGGACAAGCCCAATTTCAGACGAAAAATTTTGCACATGAAACTTTTGGTTGCCTTAAACGAAAAACAGCAAGACGTTTCTCATCGCGCCGCCCAATTGTATAAGTTTGATCCTGAAATTTATGAGAAATTAACTGAAAAAGGATTTAATTTTGAATTCTGATCTCGATAATAAATTAAATACACGATAATACTAAATTGACTGAAATTACTTCTAACCATCACAAACCAGCCGTTGACGGAATAACGATTGACTGTGTTTTCTTCGGATTTAACAAAGAGAGCCTCGAAGTTCTCTTGGTTCAGCACGCTCAAGGCGAAAGTAAAGGCAAATGGGGATTACTTGGCGGATGGCTTCAAGTCGATGAAAGTGCCGATGATGCCGCACAGCGTATTTTGCAAGAACTTACCGGACTAGAAGATATTTATCTCGAACAGCTGAAAGCATTTACAAATCCGCAGCGTGTGCTGGAAAGACGTGTGGTTACAATTGGTTATTATACTTTAGTAAATAGAGAAGATTACAACATTAAAGCCAGTTTACGGGTTATAGAAGCAAAATGGTATAAAATAAAAGACATCCCTGAACTGATTTTTGACCATAACGAAATTCTTGATTTCAGCTTATTGCAATTAAGAAACCGCGTTCGCCAAGCGCCAATTGGTTTTAACCTTCTTCCAGAAAAATTCACTTTATTGCAATTAATGCATTTGTACGAAGAAATTTTAGGAATCGAATTGGACAAATCGAATTTTAGAAGAAAATTTCTGCACATGAAACTGCTTACCGCATTAGACGAAAAGCAAAAAGATGTATCGCACAGAGCGGCCAAACTTTACAAATTTGACCCCGAAATGTATAAGAAATTAACACAAAAAGGGTTTAATTTCGAATTTTAATGCTATTTTTAATTCTTTCCGCTCAACTATCCTACATCTAGATTCCAGAATCCAAAACTTTGCGCTATCTTTGCGCCTTAATAACATGCTTTAAAGCAATTGCTTTAGCTTGTTTTTACACCCAAAAATACTTAAACTCGTTTTAGAGAACTGATATATACAAATGAAGAAGATACGTAATTTTTGCATTATTGCACACATTGACCACGGTAAAAGTACATTAGCAGACCGATTACTAAGTGCGACACAAACCGTTACAGCCCGTGAAGAAAAAGCACAGTTGCTTGACAACATGGACTTGGAGCGCGAGCGTGGAATTACCATTAAGAGTCATGCCATCCAGATGGAATACACATACAAAGGCGAAGAATATATCTTAAACTTGATTGATACTCCTGGGCACGTTGACTTTTCATACGAGGTTTCAAGATCGATCGCTGCCTGCGAAGGTGCGCTTTTGATTGTTGATGCTGCTCAAAGTATTCAAGCACAAACGATTTCAAACTTATATTTAGCTCTTGAAAATGACTTGGAAATTATTCCTGTTTTAAACAAAGTCGATTTACCAAGTGCTAATCCAGAAGAAGTAAGTGATGATATTATCGATTTATTAGGTTGTAAATTAGAAGATATTATTCATGCCTCTGGAAAAACTGGTTTTGGTGTTGAAAATATTTTGGCTGCCATTATCGAAAAAATCCCTGCTCCAAAAGGAAATCCAGAAGAACCATTGCAAGCTTTGATTTTTGACTCAGTTTACAATCCATTCCGTGGAATCGAGGTAATCTTTAGAGTTGTAAACGGTGAAATCAAAAAAGGCCAGAAAATTAAATTCATGGCTACAGACAACGAATATTTTGCAGACGAAATCGGAACTTTAAAATTAAATCAAGTTCCTAAAAATGTCGTTTCTGCAGGAGACGTTGGTTATTTGATTTCTGGAATTAAAGAAGCGCGTGAAGTAAAAGTTGGTGATACTATTACAGATGCAAAAGTACCAACAACCAATATGATTACTGGTTTTGAGGATGTAAAACCAATGGTATTCGCCGGTATTTATCCTGTTGACACAGAAGATTACGAAGACTTACGTTCGTCAATGGAAAAATTACAATTGAACGACGCTTCATTAGTTTTTACTCCTGAAAGTTCTGCGGCATTAGGTTTTGGTTTCCGTTGCGGATTCTTAGGAATGCTTCACATGGAGATTATTCAGGAACGTTTAGAGCGTGAGTTTGATATGACTGTAATTACTACGGTTCCTAACGTTTCTTACTTAGCTTACACTAAGAAACACCCAGAAACGGCAATCGTTGTAAATAACCCTTCAGATTTACCAGAGCCTTCAAAACTAGACAGAGTTGAAGAGCCTTTTATTAAAGCTACCATCATTACAAAATCTGATTTCGTTGGAAACGTTATGAGTTTGTGTATCGAAAAACGTGGTTTGATTACCAACCAAACCTACTTGACAACAGAAAGAGTTGAGTTGAATTTTGATATGCCTTTGGCTGAAATTGTATTCGATTTTTATGATCGTTTAAAAACCGTTTCTAAAGGTTACGCTTCTTTCGATTACTCTCCAATCGGAATGAGAACTTCAAAATTAGTTAAGTTGGACGTTCTTTTGAATGCTCAAACTGTTGATGCGCTTTCTGCATTGATCCACGAAGACAATGCGTATAATATCGGTAAAAAAATGACCGAAAAATTACGTGAACTTATTCCAAGACAGCAATTTGATATTCCGATTCAGGCTGCAATTGGAGCTAAGATTATCGCTCGTGAAACAATTAAAGCACTTCGTAAAGACGTTACCGCAAAATGTTATGGTGGAGATATTTCGCGTAAGCGTAAATTGCTTGAAAAACAGAAAAAAGGTAAAAAACGTATGCGTCAAGTAGGAAACGTTGAGATTCCGCAAGAAGCATTTATGGCCGTTTTGAAATTGAACGACTAGTTTTTTTTTAGAGAATAGAAGAAAGAACAAAGAATATAGACTAAACCCGATGACTTATGTTGTCGGGTTTTTTGTTTGTTTCGAGTTCATAAATTACAACGTTAAAACTTACAAAAACACTGAATTGTTAACCCAAAAAATCGTTTTTTAACTCAATCAAATAAACTACGCGTCTTTTTATAGCAGAAAATGTATTTTTAATCTTACAACTTTAACATTATAAGACTATGAAAACCAAATTTTCTGTTATTTTAGCCCTTTTCGCATTTTGTTTCGCAAATGCTCAGCAAGACCAAGTTGACTCTGAAATGAACTCTGCAAAAGGCGTAACTTTTGAGAAAGGCGATATGTTTCTTGAAGGTTCAATCAAAATTAGTACAGGTGGCGACGCAGACTATTATGGCTTTAGCCCAAAGTTTGGCTATTTGTTAAATGATAAATTTGCAGTTGGAGCTAAACTAAATTATTCAAGCAATAAAATAGAAGCAACCGATGAAAAAACAAATGTGTTTGGAGTTGGTGCATTTGCTCGCTATTATTTTTTAGAATTAGACAAAAAACGTTTTAAAACTTACGCTGAAGTTGGTTTAGGTTATGGAAGAAATAAATACGAAAGTCCAACGGTAAGTGACACTAGCAATAGTATAACCGCCGATCTTAATGTTGGATTGAATTATTTTGTAACCAAAAATATTGCTGTGACTTTTGTTCTAGCAAATGTGTTGGCTTACAACAGCGTTTCGCCAGAGAATGGCCCGTCATCTGATACTTTCCAGTTAAACATTAACTTGTTTGAAAATATCTTCGACCAGCCACAATTCGGACTTCTGTATAGATTTTAATTTTTTTTTTTTGCGATTTAATAATCGAAAAGCTGTTTCAATTTGGAACAGCTTTTTTTATTTCTCTTAGTCTTTACATTTGTATCTTTGACTCTCTTAGTAACTCAGAACTTTAGAATCTTAAAAAAATGCTTGACGAAACTCCAAAACGATTTGACCGTATTGTTGCCATTCTTATTCAATTGCAATCTAAAAAGATTGTAAAGGCACAAGAATTAGCCGATCGTTTTGAGTGCAGTTTAAGAACTATCTATCGAGACATTAGAACTTTGGAAGCTTCTGGTGTTCCTATTTATAGTGAAGCTGGAGTTGGTTATGCTTTAATGGACGGATATCGTCTTCCACCAGTTATGTTTACGCGCGAAGAAGTGAGCAGTTTTATTGCCGCAGAAAAACTGATGCAGAAATTTACCGATCCTTCTTTGGGAACACATTATGCATCGGCGATGTACAAACTGAAATCGGTTTTAAGAAGCAATGATAAAGATTACCTTTCGAACATCGAATCGAGAATTGTCATGCAGGAAGCAGAACCCATGTTTAATGAAAATTCGCCCAATACTTTGGCTGTTCTTTTTGAAGGAATTGCAGAGAAGAAACAGATTTTACTTTCTTATAAAACCTTTGGAAAAGATGAATTAACTGAGCGTAATTTGGAGCCAGTTGGCGTTTTTCATGATAATAACAATTGGTATTTTCTTGGTTTCTGTCACTTGAGAAAAGATTACAGACAGTTTAGGGCCGACAGAATTCAAAACCTAAAAAAAACAGATTTAGATTTTACAATCGAACATGATTCTCTGGAAACTTATTTGACCAAAACAGAAACAATTCCGACTGTAAAAGTCCGTCTTTTGGTAGAAAAGAAAATAGCCCGATATCTAGCTTTCGATAGAAAATATCATGGTTTTGTTTCTGAAAAAGAAATCGGTGATAAATTAGAAATGACTTTTCTATGCCGAGATATAGAAAATGGTTTTCCTCGTTGGTTTTTAATGTTTGGCGATTATGCTGAAATTCTCGAACCCGAATCTTTAAAAACGAGAGTTTTAGAATTATTAGAAATCAATCGAAAAAGGCTTTTATAAAAAAAACTCCTGAGAAAAATTATCCTCAGGAGTTCTTTATTTATTTCTGTTTTATAACATTATAAAAATTATAATCGGTGTTTGAAGCATCTGTAATTCCGATATTTCTTCCCATCGTTACAATTTGACCACGATGATAGGTACCATGATTGATAACCTGAATTAAATATTCAGAAATTGGCAATTCGCACTCAAACCATGAATTAACGATTTTAACTTCTTTCATCAAATCTTCTTCCGATAAGGAGTTTATAAGATGTTTCAATTTTGTAGACGAATTTAATAATCCAGCAAATATTTCTTCTTTTGATAATTCGCTTTCCTCCTTCTTTTCAGACAATGAAGATTCGGAAATGACAGAAAACCAATATTCTTCAGTAGACCAGATATGATCGAGTGTTTTCATAATAGTAGAAAAACTCGAAGGCATTTCTGCATAAAGCAATTCATCTGATTTCGGCGAAAGCCAATTTACAAATTGCTGATTTACCCATAAATTATAATCTGCATAATTGGACATTATTCTTTTTAAACTCATAGTCTTGGTTTTTAGAATGTGATATTAAGATAGTAAAAAATTATCAATTATCTTTCCCAGAAAAATGGCGGTTGGATATTTAAAGCTCTTAAATACACATAAGCTTGTCCACGGTGATGCACTTCATTATCAATAAAATACAAGATATTCTGAATTACAGGAAATTCATATTGCCCAAAAAGGTTAAAAGTCTCACCAAAATCCTCTACAGATAATTGTTCCCAATATTTATTGATTTCTTCTGTAGCTTCATCCCATTTTTCAAGATATTGTGCTTTAAAAATCAGTTTCTCTGCTCCTTCTGAAAATGGTGCCGTTTCTTTTGTTACAATTCCTTTTAAACCTGGAACTGCAATTGCCAAAAGCTCATCCACTAATTTTGAGAAAGGCCTCATACCGCCAATTGAAAACTCAAAAAAATCTTTCTCTGGAAAAAGTTCAATTAAACGACGCGTAAGTGCTCTGTGCCCTTGCCAATGTTTCAATAAATCTTCTGAAGTAATAACTTGTGCTTCTAATGTTTTCATGGTTTTAAAGTTTAAATATTTTTAATACTTCAAAAGTAGAATGGGCCGGTGACAACAGTTTGTCAGCAGCAAAAAAATAATTTTTAAATTATTTTTTGCTGCTGACAAACGTAGAGACGCACTGCTGTGCGTCTACACAAAGCATGTACAAAACAATGAGGATATACAGGGCGTTAGACGCACTGCAGTGCCCCTCTACAATTTATAATACACACAATTTTATTCAAATATTTTTTATGCCTATTGCAGTGCGTCCGTACAGAATAAACATGGCATAAAAAAACTTAGAACCTTAGCATCTCAGAATCTTAGCATCTTTAAAAAAATCCTTTGTACCTTTGCACCTTAATAACTTTGGAACTTTACAGAAATGATTGAAGATAAAAATCAGCAGAGAACTAGTATAGCGCAATTAGGCGAATTCGGTTTAATTGATCATTTAACCAAAAACTTTGATGTTACTCAAGAGTCTACTTTAAAAAGTATTGGCGACGATGCTGCTGTTCTTGATTTTAAAGACAAAAAAGCAGTAGTTTCGACCGATTTATTAATTGAAGGTGTTCATTTTGATTTGGCCTACATGCCATTGAAGCATTTAGGCTACAAAGCAGTTGTAGTAAATGTTTCTGACATTTGTGCCATGAATGCAAAACCGACACAAATTACAGTTTCGGTTGCCGTTTCAAATCGTTTTCCGCTTGAGGCTTTAGAAGAATTGTTTGCAGGAATTACGCTTGCTGCAAAAGAATACAAAGTTGATGTTATTGGCGGAGACACAACCTCATCTCAAAAAGGCTTGATTATTAGCATTACCGCAATTGGAGAAGCTGATGAAAATGAGTTGGTTTACAGAAACGGGGCCAAACAAACCGATTTACTAGTGGTAACTGGAGATCTTGGTGCGGCTTATATGGGATTGCAGGTTTTGGAACGCGAAAAACAAGTTTTCCAAGTTAACCCAAACAATCAGCCCGATTTAGATCCTTATACTTATTTGGTAGAACGCCAACTAAAACCTGAAGCGCGAAAAGATGTTCGAACTTTGCTTCATGCTTTAGAAATTAAACCAACGGCTATGATTGATATTTCAGACGGATTGTCTTCTGAAATTATTCATATCTGCAAACAATCTAAAGTAGGATGCAATTTGTATGAAGATAAATTGCCGCTAGATCCGCAGTTTATTTCTACTTGCGAAGAATTTAATATCGACAGTACAACCGTTGCTATAAATGGCGGCGAAGATTACGAACTTTTATTTACAATTGACATCAATGATTTTGACAAGATAAAAGGAAATCCGAATTTCTCTATTATCGGACATATGACGGAAGAAAATGAAGGAATACACCTTGTAACCCGCGCCAACACAAAAATTGCTTTAAAAGCACGCGGATGGGATGCTTTGACTGAATAAGGGAAAGAAATTCCAAATAAAAAATTCCAAATTCCAAGAACGCTATTAAAGCTTTGGAATTTGGAATTTTTTATTGGTTTTTATTTTTTGGAATTTTATACTAAAAGAGTCCCTTGCTTTTTGCTTCTTTTACCAAATCTAAATCAGAACCGCTTCTTATTTTCAGTAATTCTTTTAAATGTTTTTTTCGTTTTTCGATCGCATTTAAGGAAATCGGAATGTTTTGCAGCATTTCATGAATTGAAGTTCCTTTTGCCAGATGAACCAATAGCTGTTTATCGTACTGGTCAATCTCTATTGCATTGTGCGTTGATTGATTCAGCATTTTTAGAACCGACTGGCTGTAATATTTTTCATTTTTCATTACCATGTCAAAAGCCAAAAGCAATTCATCAAAAGTAAGATCATTTTTGATAATCAATCCGTTGGGTTGAATTGTTCTTATAATGGTTTTTATTTTTAGCAATTCTGTATACATGGTAAGAAGAACAATCTTGCATGAAGGCATTTTTTTCAAAAGCAATTTAGCAAGGTCTTCTCCAGAAAAAATCTCTTTTTCTTCGTAAGCAGGCATACTGATGTCTAAAAAAGCAATATCAAAATCTGGTGTATTTTCGTTTTCTATGATATCGTAGCCCGATCTGCAATCGTGTGCCTGCGAAATTAAAAACTCATATTTTTTTGGATTATATCGAGTTATGGCATTTTTGTATCCTTCAATAATAAACGGATGGTCGTCTACTATTAAAACATTCTTCTTAATTAATTGTGGAACTGAGGCTTTTAAATCAAATGTCATTATTATGCAGGTTAGAGTTTGGGTCTATTGGGATGTTTATTGTGAGAGTGGTTCCTTCTCCCTTGGCAGATTTTATAGTAACTGTACCCTTACATTCTTTTGCTCTATATTCTATGTTTTGCAGACCAATTCCGTTTTTGGTTCTTTTGGTATTAAATCCAATTCCGTCATCTTCGATGATTAAAACCAAATTATTGCCTTCGTTTTTAAACTCTACTTTAATAATATCAGCATTCGCATATTTATTACAATTTTGGAGTCCTTCTTGAACAATTCTATACAAATTGATTTTTTCAATATTACTTATCAAATCCCATTTAATCTCAGGATCGAAAGACGTAATTAATTTCGAGCTATACGTATTTCTCTGATCTTCAAACAGTTTATTCAAAATCGAAACAAAATTATTAATTAATTCTGATTTTTCTCTATTTAGGTCATGTGAAATTTCTCGAATATCCTGCTCAACATTTTTCAGTTCGGTCAAATACTTTTTTCTTTTAGAAATCGCTTCGTCTTCGTCTAATTTTTCCAAACTGTCCAAACTTATTCTAATACCAAACATGCGGCCCAAAACGCCATCATGCAATTCTTGTGCTACTCTTTTCTTTTCTTTTATTCGTGTTAGCTCAATTTCATTCTGTTGCGAAATCATCAAATTGTAAATATCTTCATTGGCAATCTGCTGCTGCTGCTTAAAAATAAGTTCGCGGTTTTTGGCTTGCTGTGTTTTGTAAACATAAAAGAACAGTCCGATCAATGTACAAATGCTAAATACATAAATCAAGGTTTTATTCTTTTCCTCAAGACTGGAATTTTGATCCTTTATTTCGTTGGTTTCGTACTCGATGCGAGAGAATTTTTCTCCCATTTTGCGTTCGGCCTTTAGCATTTGGTCATTAAGCTTAATATATTCTCGAGAATATTTTGATGCATTTTCTGGATCAATAAGCGCTATTTGTTTAAGTACATCTAATGTGTTAGCTATTTGGTTAGATTTTCTTGACAAAATCAAAGCCTGATTACAATATTCAATGGCAACGAGAGTATCTTTTTTGTAAGCAAAATATTCAGACAAATGTAATTTACTTAACACGACTCCCGATTTAAGCCCAAGTGTATCTCGTATTTTTAGTGCATTATCAAACTCAACAAATAGATTTCCCGTTTCTCTTAATCTAAATTTAGAATAGGCCAAATTATCTAAAATAATGGCATACAACTCCTTATTCTCTCTATATAAATTCTCTTCATCTAATGCTTTTTGAAAATAAATTTTTGCATTCCTGTAATTCCCTTTTTTTAAGTTAACATAACCAATATTATTTAGAGATGTTGCTTTCAATTGAAATTCTGTAGGAATGGATTTATCATCTAATATATTTAAAGCATTATAATGAAACTCAAACGCCTTTTGGTATTCTTCACGTTCGTTATATAGAAGTCCTAATAAATTATAACAATCGTAAAGCAAATCATTTACATTTTTCTCCTGTTTTAAAATTCGTAATGCTTTAAAAACACTAATTTCACTTTCAAAATAATCTCCCCCGTTAAACTGAAGATTTCCTTTATTCAAAAATATCTTCGCTAAATTAATTTTATCGTTTATTTTTAAATATATTTTTTCTGCTTTGAAATAGTTCAAAAAAGCACTGTCAGATATTGATTTAGAAACATAGTAGTCTCCCAAATAACTATAAGCTTTTGCCATATTAACAGAGTCCTTAGAATTTATAGATCTTTCCAAAATTAGTTTGGTAGTCAGAAAATATTCCTTCCAGCCACTCATGTTATAATATCTGTTAGCAACTTTAAAAAGATTTACTTTATTGATAGAATCATCTTTTTGATCTAAAATTATTTCAAGGGCTTTCTTATTGTAGTTTTTTTTATATTCCAAGGACAGATTCACATCCTTAGCCTTAGATAGGTAAATAGCAAGACTATCTTTTTGCAAGTCTATATTTTTAGAATCTTTGTTATTGACACAACTCAAAACAAAGCAAAAAAGGAATAATATTATGCAATTTTTTTTCAATATCGCTTAAGAGTTTTACCAAAAATAGTAAAACTATAGACACAAAAAAAAGGCTGCCCTTTTTTGGACAGCCTTTTTTTTGTCTATATCTATTTTTCTTAATCTAATTTTACAGTTACTCTTTTAAATTGACTATCTGCGGCAAAGCTACTTAAATGCTTAGAATTTATTTTTGCTTTATTTTCTAATGAGGCAAAATCAACTTTTTGTCTTCCCCCATTTGTAGCACCGCCACCTAAAACAGGAGGATTAATCTCCGTCATTGAAGCTGATAATTTATTAGAAACTTCTGGAGCTACAAAAGAAGTTGCTACTACTATTAAAGAAAATAATCCGATTGTTAAAGCTGTTTTTTTCATGACCTGAGGTGTTAATGTTTGTATTAATTTTTGGAGATGATTCGCTGTTTGCGTGCGAATCAGAGTGTAAAACTAACACCAGTATGAAAAAAAGTTTATACAAAAAATAGAGTTTATAGTCAATCATACCCAATTGATAGTCAATGGATAGCAAATTGATGTAAATATCTAATTTTTAGACTTCTAGATAATTTCCTGCTGCAAAATCGGCAATAATCTGCTCAACATTTGCTTTGTAGGTTTTAGAAAAAGGAATCTTTTTGGTAGAGTTTTTTATGTAACAGATTGAGTTTCCGCTATGAATCCTTGAAATGTAATTTCGATTAATGACATAACTGTTATGAATTCGAATAAAAGGATAGGTCAAAACTCCTTCAAAATGCTTTAACGTTTTAAATGCCGTAATCATTTCACCCGTATTCAAATAAATATCCGTCGAGTTATTATCGGCCTGAAAATAGCAGATATCATCAGCATTCAAATACCGGTAATCGCCATACGATTTTATACAGATCGTTAATGGTTTCTGAATATTTTGCGGAATGGTTTCTGCATCTACCATAACAGAAATCGGTTCTTTTCTAAACGAACTCATTTGAGCCTCTAAATTGGCTCTATTGAGTTTCAAAACTGTTTTTAAGAGATCGTTTGGTGCAACAGGCTTTAATAGATAATCGAAAACGCCGTATTGAATGGCTTCAAAAGCTTTGTCTTTTTGTTTGGTGGTAACGATAATCTTAGGAATCTGCTGAAAAAAGCGATGAAGCTCGCTTATAAAAGCCAGTGATAAATGACTTGACAGGTTTTTAGGTTCGATTTCGAGAAAAATCAAAGCGGGTTTATGTTCTAAAACCAAATCTAAACCGTCTTGAAAATTTGATGCCGATGCCATAAAAGATAATTCTGAAAAACCTGAAGCGGTTGTTTGGGTTCTCAAAATACTCTCAGCGTCATCATCAATTATAATATACGAATACTTTTTCAATTTTGGTTTTTGTTGGTTTTCTCACTACACAATCATAATCAAAAAATTACATTTAATTTGCGGTAATGAAGAAAAAATTACTCTTGTTGATATTATAAATTTAAAATTACGGATTTAAATATCTCAAAAAACTCATTGTTAACACATTAGAGCCGAATGTTAATACATAAGGATGAAATGCAAAAAAAGCCGATAAAATACCTATTTTAAAAAATAAAAATCCCAAACTCCTTAACGGAATTTGGGATCTATTGTATAACTTGTAAAGATTACATTTTCATTAACCAGTTTTTCATCGAAACTTCGTTTTCGATAATACCTCTTAATTCAGTAATTTTTACGCGATCTTGTTTCATTGTATCTCTATGACGAATTGTTACCGTTTCATCTTCAAGTGTTTGATGATCTACTGTAATACAGAAAGGCGTTCCAAGAGCATCTTGTCTTCTGTAACGACGTCCTACAGCATCTTTTTCATCATAAGCCACATTGAAATCCCATTTCAAATCTTCGATGATTTTTCTCGAAACTTCTGGCAAGCCATCTTTTTTAACCAATGGCAATACTGCTGCTTTAGTTGGCGCTAAAACTGCTGGCAATTTTAAAACTGTTCTTGTAGAACCGTCTTCTAATGTTTCTTCTTTTAATGAAGTTGCAAAAACAGCCAAGAACATACGATCTAAACCTACAGAAGTTTCTACTACGTAAGGAACATAGTTTTCGTTTAATTCAGGATCGAAATATTGTAATTTTCTTCCAGAATACTCTTCGTGTGCTTTTAAATCGAAATCTGTACGAGAGTGAATTCCTTCCAATTCTTTAAATCCGAATGGGAAATTAAATTCGATATCAGCTGCTGCGTTTGCATAGTGAGCCAATTTCTCGTGATCGTGAAAACGGTAATTTTCTTTTCCTAATCCTAAAGATAAATGCCATTTTAAACGCGTTTCTTTCCAGTATTCGTATGATTTCATTTCTTCTCCTGGACGTACAAAAAATTGCATTTCCATTTGTTCGAACTCACGCATACGGAAAATAAATTGTCTTGCTACAATCTCATTTCTGAACGCTTTACCCGTTTGAGCAATTCCGAAAGGAACTTTCATACGACCTGATTTCTGAACATTTAAGAAGTTAACAAAAATACCTTGAGCTGTTTCTGGACGCAAATATAAATCCATAGCATTTTCTGCAGATGCACCTAATTTTGTTCCGAACATCAAGTTGAATTGTTTTACTTCTGTCCAGTTTTTAGAGCCTGTTTCAGGATCAGCAATTTCTAATTCTTCGATCAAAGCTTTAACATCAGCTAAATCTCCAGCCCCTAAAGAACGTCCTAAACGCTCTCTAATTTCTTTTTCTTTAGCTAAATATTCAATTACACGAGCGTTTGTAGTTACAAATTCTTGTTCGTTGAATGCATCTCCAAAACGAGCTTTTGCTTTCTCAATTTCTTTTTGCGCTTTTTGGTGAATTTTTTCAGCAAAATCTTCAACCAAAACATCTGCTCTATATCTTTTTTTAGAATCTTTATTATCAATTAATGGATCATTGAATGCATCAACGTGACCAGAAGCTTTCCAAGTTGTTGGATGCATCAATATTGCAGCATCAAGGCCGACGATATTTTCATTCATCTGAACCATTGATTTCCACCAATATTCACGGATATTCTTTTTTAATTCAACGCCGTTTTGTGCATAATCATACACTGCACTTAAACCATCATAAACTTCGCTTGACGGAAAAATAAATCCGTACTCTTTTGCGTGCGAAACCACATTCTTAAATATATCTTCTTGTTTTGCCATAGTGATGCAAAAATATAAAAAGTACCTATATAAAAAAGAAAAATTATGAAGTTTGAAGTGCCGATTTTGTTACTTTTGTAAATAAAATCTCTCTTTTTGTGATTAATTATCTAATAAATCTGTTTTTCCCGAAAGTCTGTAGCGGATGCAGAGCTCTTTTACTTCAAAACGAAACTGTTTTCTGTACTATCTGTAGACATGAAATGCCTCTAACTTACTATCATTTAGATCCAAAAAACGAAGCTATTAAAAAATTTTACGGCAAGATTGATATTCAATTCGCCTCGGCATTTTTGTATTTTAATAAAAAAGGAATCGTTCAGGAATTAATTCATAATTTAAAATACAAAGGTCATCAAGAAATTGGTACTGTCTTAGGAAGCTGGTATGTCGAGGATTTAAAAGAACTTCAATTTGAAATTCCTTTTGATGCCATAATTCCAGTTCCTCTCCATAAAAGAAAATTTAAGGAACGAGGCTATAATCAAGTAACTACTTTTGGAAAAGCGATTGCCTCTGGTTTTGAAATTCCTTTTGAGGAAAATATTTTAATTCGAAAAATTTATTCTAAAACACAATCTAAAAAGAATCTTTTAGGAAGATCTGAAAATATCGAAAACATTTTTGATGCCCAATTTACCGAATCCGATCATAACAAACATTTCTTAATTGTTGACGATGTACTTACAACTGGCGCCACAATTGAAGCTTGCTCCAGAGCTTTATTAAAAATTCCTGGAGCAAAAATCAGTATGATTTGTATGGCTATGGCACATTAAAGTTTAAGCACTTTAAAATTAATTTACCAAAATCTTTTTGACTTCTTTCCTATCTCCATCAGTAACTGTTACAAAATAAAGACCTGATGGAACATCTGGCAATTGAATATCTTGAATAAAATAACCTGATCCTTGAAAAGTTCTTTCGTAAACGTATTTCCCTGTAATATCATTCACATACACTTTAATCTCGCTTACTGAATCTCTATCAAATTGTACAGTAAAACTTCCTTTATTCGGGTTTGGATAGGCAACAAAGCTTGCGTTATCAAAATCTGAATTTCCTAATGTAAATGTCTTACTGCAAATATTTACCGAAGCAGAATTTATAGTTCCAAACATTCCAACAACAGCATCACGAACTTTAAAACCCCAGTTGCCTTGAGGATTTTCTCCGTTAAACGCGCTTAAGGCACTAGCAGGAATTACAATCTGACTGGTCGTTGTGCCACAATTTAATGCAGATCCACTGTCATCAAACTGAAGTGCAAGTGTTGAATTTGTTGAGCCACAACTTTTATTAAATAAAGATACAACAGTGCCGCTCGGACTTACAATTTGGATTTCAAGATCTTGAAAGCGTTCATGGGTAACATTAACAGAAACATTTACATCTGAAATAGTTCCTGTAGAAGACACGTTTACCGTTTTATTAATAAAAGAAGTGCTTGTTCCTATTGAATAACCACCTGGAAAATCATAAGAAGAACAAGATGTTGAAACCGTATAACCCAAAGCAAATGGTTTACTATTTATAGCATAGTAAATATTGCCAACAGGTTCAACCAGAAGCCTACAGTTTGTAGACGCCTCAATTTCTGACGGAATCAATATGGTTTCTGTACCATCGTTTGGTGTATTACTTGCTAAAACAATTGGAAATGTTGCGCCGCCATCAAGAGATAATTTAATATTCACATTGGATGACCCTGGAAGTATATTAGTATTATTTACACTCCAATTAATCGTTTGTGCAGAACCTTTTGCCCACCCTAAATTATCGTCTGCTTGCGAAGTTACTGCAAACGGTCCTGCTGCGGCAGTAACAGTTACCACCATTGCATCTGTATTGGTTTGCGGAATTCCTTGTGTAGCATTATCTCTTCCTGTAAGCGTAAAATTCATTGTTTTTGCAATAGAAGAAACAGATTCCCAACTTGTAGTCAGCTGATTATTTAGCACCGAGCTTAAGGCTGGCATATAACGAACAGGCGAAGTTGTTGGCAAGAAGGATCTAAACATTGGCCCATCTGGTTTTGTGGCATAGGTAAAACTATTTCCTGCAAAAGCTGTTGTTGCGCTATCGTATTGTTCCCATGTATACGTTATAGAATTTCCTTCAGGATCTGAACCTGTTCCTGTTAGAATAAATGGTGTGCTAATTGGAATTGTATAATCTGAACCCGCATTTATAACTGGAGGATTATTATCAACAATAGGCGTTGATACTGGACAAGTTTTTCCCTCTAGATTATTCTGTATTTGATTAATACTCGCATAAGAAAAATAAGCATCGGAGTGATCTTGAATATTATATCCCTTTGTTACTCCCGCATATCCCATAATAGTAGAACCACTTCCAGGTTCGTAACAAGTTCCTAATCCCTCATTTGTGTATGAATAAATATGTGAGCCACCAAGCTGATGTCCCATTTCATGAGCGACAAAATCAACGTCAAAATTATCGCCTTGAGGTTTTCCGTCAGCTGGAGATGTAAAAGCACTTCCTTTTCCTATAGGCTGACTAGATGTTGGACTCACACAAACACAACCAATGCATCCTGCGTTTCCTCCTCCGCCAGAAGCGCCAAACAAATGACCAATATCATAATTTGCTTCACCTATAACGTTCGTTAACGTAGTTTGCACTTCCTTTGCCCAAGGTCCGCCATCTGCCGCACCTACTGATGCCACAGAATAAGGATCTGTAGCGGCATCTGTATATACAACCGCATCATTATTGGCTATTAAAATCAATCTTACTGCAAGATCTCTCTCAAAAATACCATTTACTCTAGTTAAAGTGGCATTCATTCCAGCCAAAGCCCCTGCTTTTGTTCCGCCAAAATAAGTGGTATATTCTCCTGTACAAGACAATGCCAATCGAAGTGTTTTAAACTGTTTAGCATTAGAAGCTGTTTTTGCTGTAATTGAAGTTTTATTCTCAAGAAATAAATTGGTTGTTTTACAATTCAAAAGCATTTTTGAGTCTGCGTTGTCTGCCGATTTAAATACAACATACTCCGATTTATTCTCAGGATTTTGCTCAATATATTCTGTTGGTTTTGCTGTTCTAAAAACCATTGTCTGCATTCCCATTGGAGCAACACTAAAATGTATTCGAGCATTTTTATCGTCTATTCCGCGACCTTCATAAGATCTTATTTCTGGATATTTTGCCTGTAATTCTGGGTCAAAATTAGACGCTTCCCAAACCGCAAAACGCTCTAGATTTCCATCAGTATTTGGAATTGTAATTTCTGATGCTGCACTTTTTGCAGTTTTACTTGTTACCGAAGCCAATTTTGAACCAAGAAGATTGGCATTAAGCCTGTAATATAATTTATTGGAACTTTCTCCATTAGCTTTTCTCAAAAGAGATGACGAAGTCACTTTTTGCCACAAAACATCCTGTGCCTCAACATTGGCAAAACAAAAAATTAAAAATATACAAAGTAGTTGTTTTTTCATACTCTTAAAATATAACATCAAAATTACTTGAATTAATTAGAAATCAAATTATCTATAAGACAATTATTGCTTTTTAATCGACGAGTTGGCTTATTTTTATAAAAAGATAGATTATACGTTAAAATTCGATTTAGCAGAGCATTAAATTTAAAAGAGAATAGTATAAATTTGCAGCATCTTAAATAATTTGTTTTGAAGCTCTTTCATTCTATAAACGATTTCCAGTCAATCAAGAAAACTATCTTAACTCTTGGCACCTTTGATGGTGTGCATATCGGTCATAAAAAAATTCTGGAGCGAATTACGCAACATACTGAAAACGGAAAATATGAAAGTTTAGTACTTACCTTTTTCCCGCATCCGCGAATGGTTCTTCAAGAAAAATCGGAAATAAGATTGCTGAATACTATTAATGAAAAAATAAAGCTTTTGGAAGCAACTGGAATAGAAAACTTAGTTGTTCATCCTTTTAATGAAAGTTTTTCAAGATTAACGGCCGAAGAATTTGTTCGCACTATTTTGGTGGAGAAATTTCAGATTCAAAAAATTATTATTGGTCACGATCATCGTTTTGGAAGAAATAGAACTGCTAATATTGATGATTTGATTGCTTTTGGAATTGAATACGGATTTGAAGTAGAACAAATTTCAGCCGAAGAAATTCAAGATGTTTCCGTTAGTTCGACTAAAATTAGAAAAGCTTTAAATGAAGGAAACATGGCTTTGGCCAATGAATATTTAGGATACAACTATTTCTTGAATGGAACAGTTGTAAAAGGAAAACAGCTTGGAAGAACAATTGGTTTTCCTACAGCAAATATTCACATCGAAGAAGACTACAAGCTCATACCAAAAATTGGTGTTTATGTGGTAAAAGCAACTGTAAACGAAGAAACTATTTTTGGTATGATGAATATTGGTTTTAATCCAACTGTGAATGGCGAGAAACAAACTATTGAAGTTCATCTGTTTAATTTCAATAAAGACATTTACGATCAGAATATTCAAGTTTCTTTACTGCATTACATTCGCGAAGAACAAAAATTTAGTTCTGTAGATGCTTTAAAAGTCCAACTTGATCAAGATAAAATTGATTCTTTGGCTTTTATAAACTCTTCTTTAAAAAACCTGACAGCATAGTTTTTACTGTTTTTAAATCTTCGTAGCTAATTTTTTAGTAAATTTGATAGAGCATTGTTTCTCAAACATTTACTATTAACTTCTAAAAAATAACCACTATGAAATTACCTAAAGAAATTACCAATGGGTTTTTGATTTTCCTCGGAATTGGCATTTATTTTTTATTAATGAATGTACTAGGTTTAGCAGATTTGTTTTATTTGAGAACACTCAACGTTTTCTTTATATTCTGGGGGGTTAACAGGACCATGCAAATGAATCTTCGTGAAGGTGAAACTGATTTTCTATCTAATGCCATTTCTGCAATGACTACTTCTGTAGTTGGTGTATGCATGAGTGTATTTGGCTTATTGGTTTATAGTTATGCTCGAGGCGGAGATGCTTATGTAAAAACTTTGTCTCAAACTTTCATGTTCGGAGGAAATCCATCAGTTCCAACTTATTGCATCTGTCTATTATTTGAAGGAATTGCTTCTTCTGTAATTGTTACTTTAATGATGATGCTAATCTGGAGCAACAAATATGCAGCCGATTAATCTGCAGAAATCTTAAGAAAATACTTTTTAAATGCACCTTTTGGGCATCGATCAGATCAAAAATTTAGCGAAAAGAGATCTTAATTCTCAACAAATATTTTTAAATTGCTTATAACTTATAAGCAATTTTTTTATTTATAAAAATGGAATTAAAACAAATTGAAAGGGTAAAAAAAATCTCAAGAGACGATTTTGTTTCCCAATATGTAAAAAAGCAAGTTCCTGTTGTTATCGAAGAATTGACCGAAGATTGGCCAGCTTATAGCAAATGGAAATTATCTTATATAAAAGAAATCGCAGGAGATTCGATCGTGCCTTTGTACGACGACAGACCTGTAAATCATGAAGACGGATTCAACGAAGCGCATACCACAATGAAAATGAGCGATTATATCGACTTATTAGAAGAAAAACCTACCAATTACCGCATTTTTCTTTACAATCTAATGAAAGAGGTTCCTTCATTAAAAAATGACTTCTTATGGCCTGATATTGGGTTAAAATTAGTGAAGCAAATGCCAATGTTATTTTTTGGAGGAGAAAATTCGAAAGTGTTTATGCATTATGATATTGATTATTCTAATATTCTTCATTTTCATTTCCACGGAGAAAAACAATGTATGATTTTCCCTCCAAACCAATCAAAATTTATGTACAAAGTGCCTCATGCTTTAATTTCGAGAGAAGACATTGATTTTGACAATCCAGATTATGAAAAGTTTCCTGCACTCAAGAATGTTGAAGGTTACATTACCAATCTGAAACATGGTGAAATGCTTTATATGCCAGAAGGCTATTGGCATTATATGAAATATCTAACGCCAGGATTTTCTATGAGCTTGAGATCATTTCCAAAAAATATTGTCAATTTATCCAAAGCAGCATACAATGTTTTTATTATGCGTCACTTTGATATCATGATGCGAAAAATTCAAGGTCAAAAATGGATTGACTATAAAAATGAAAAGGCAATTACCAATACGCATCAAAATTTACAGCGTACCATTAATTGAATAAAAAAGCGGTTGAGTCTCAAAATTCTCAACCGCTTTTTTATTTTATCTGAAGACTATTTTTCTAATTACTGTTTTTCCGTTTTCTAAAGTTATTTTTACCAATAAAACTTGAGGCCCAGACTGAAAATTTGGTATAACCCATTCCCTATTTCCAATTTGTTTTTTGCGATATAACAATTTTCCTCCAGTATCATAAATAGCTGTTTCTTCGAGATTCTCCAGTTCAGAAATAGATTGCAGCTTAATGTTTTTATCTTTTACTGAAACGAAAATTTTCTGATCTTGATTTTCAAAATCTTCATTAGCTAATGGTTTTCCTTCATTCGCGTTTTTATAGCGCAAAACAAAACGATTTAAAAAAGTTCCCGGTGCTGACGTAAATGTGTAACTTCCTGTTTTAAGGTTATGAATAGTTTTGGTTACATTGTCTTGCAAATAAATATCCTGATTGGTCAAATCTCCATCAGTATGGTCTATCGCAATTGTAAATTTGCCTGTTGGAATAGTAGATTTATATCCTAACGGAATTGTATCTGTTGCAACAAAAGGAACTGCTCTTCCTTGGATAACTAATTTTTGTCCCTCATTAATACTATAAAAATCAACATACGGATTTGCATTCAAAGTAATAGCATCGTAATTAAAATCAAAAGAGTTTGTCGCGCCAGTTACATATCCAATAAGCAGTTGTTTAAAAGCTCCTTCTGTATTTGTTAAATTTAACCATACACGATGTTTTTCTACAACCGGAGTAACCGAAGTTTTATAAAACTGACTATTACGACTAGGTACTCGCATTGAATTTGTGAAAACCCCATTTTGTCCTGTTTTTGATTTAGCAAAAAAAGCTTGTCCTGCAGCAATATAACCAGCTAACGGTGTCTGATTTCCAGGTGAAGGTGCACCAATACCGCTTAGATTACCAACTGTCGTATCGCCCGATAAATTGTAAATGGCATAATCATCATTGGTATATTTATAAGTGTTACCTCCTGGGTCAGTTATTTTAGGAGATGTGTTATGAGTCCAGAAAAATAATGTACCATAAAAATTAGCTGCATTATCATGGATAAATTGATCTGCATAAATTGCCGAAGGATATGGATTTCCAAATAAGCAAAATTTTTCAGCAATTGCTGGTGGCCCTTGGATTGTTCCATTATTTGGCACTCCAACAAATTCACCATTGAAAACACTAGGTGTTACGGTATCAAAAGATTGGGGTCCCCTAATACTATAACCATGACCCTTAACCATTTCTTCTGCTCCATTATAAACGGTTGCCCAGCCCCCTGCGGCAGTAAATTTAAAATACTTGTCTCCCAATGTATTTGGTGAAAAATCGTGTAAGGTAAAAACTGGATTTCTTGTCACTGGAGAAGACCAATAAGTCAGATCAAATCGTCGTACCGATGTTTTTCTTCTATATGTTATATTACCGACATTATCTACATCAGCAATTTGAACTAAACTTGAACTGTTTTCAAAAATCAAAATTCCACTACCAAGAACACTTACTTCGTTAGTCACAGTTATCGAATTTGTTTCTTTTACAGTTAGAGATCCATTATTCTGAATCGTTAATCTACTGGCAAAAACGTTTGAATCAGTTCCAGAAATAATAGGATCAACACCTACGTCAGGAATATCTATACAATCAGAAGCAATAGGTACTCCTGCTGGTGTCCAATTTGCTGCATTCCCCCAATTGGCATCAACATTTCCATTCCATACTTTAGTAATTGAAGGATTTATTGGAAGTGATGTCGATGGTGATTCACAACCCGTTGCAACATTCTTTACTTGTACATTATAAACCCCAAAAGATAATCCTGCAAATATTCCTGAAGTATTGCTAAAATCTACTCCATCTATACTATAAGTATATCCCGATCCTGGTGCTGGTGAAGTAACTGTAATTACACCTGTATTATTAACGCAGCTTGGCTGTTGTGTCACAGAAGCTGTTGGAGCAGCCGAAACTGGATTTACAGTTAAGGAAACGCTCTGATTTACCGAACAACCGCTTGAAGTTGTAATTGTCATTACACCATTATAGGTTCCTGAAGAAGCATTTGCCGGAACATTCACATTAATAATATCTCCCGATCCTGAACTAAAAGGAAATGGTGTGGATGCTTGATCTGTTAAAGCAATCCAATCAATAGCATAACTAGTTGGAGAACCAGTTGTTGAATTATAGCTTAAAGTAGTAGTTTGAGCCGATGAACTTTGACAAACTGGAGCAAAAACTCCTGCAGTACTTATAGTTGGAACACTATTAATAGTTAAAGAAATTAATTGTGTCGTTTGGCAGCCGTTTGTTGTAAAAATAGTCATTACTCCGCTATAAGTTCCTGCTGGTGCATTTGCAGGAATAGTAATATTGTTGATGTTTCCTCCTCCTGAATTGAAAGAAAAAGTAGTAGTTCCTTGATCATTTAATACTGCCCAATCTATTGAATAACTAATCGGCGAACCAGTTGTTGCAGAATATGGTAAAGAAGCTGTTTGCACAGATAAATTTTGACAAACTGGAGTTAGATTCCCTGTCGTTGTGATTGTGGGAACCGCATTAACAGTTACCGTAAAATTATTCGCCGCAGATGTGCATCCGTTCGCATTGCTTACCGTCAGAGTTCCCGTGTATGTTCCTGCTGCGGTATTGGCAGGTATGGCTATAGTAATCGGACTTGCAGGCAAAGCCGCATTTGTGACTGCCAGAAAACTATTCGCTGGACTTGCATTCCAAGTGATGCTGTAGGTCGTTGGCGAATTAGTGGTTGCACTATAAGGCAG
>NZ_JAGIAV010000001.1:312256-374361 GCF_017744675.1 Flavobacterium sp.
TGATGCTGTAGGTCGTTGGCGAATTAGTGGTTGCACTATAAGGAAGCGTTGTGCTTTGCGCGCTTGAACTTGTGCAGACTGCAGCGGTAGAGCCCAATGCTATTGTTGGCAGCGGATTTACCGTTACCGTAAAATTATTCGTCGCAGATACGCATCCGTTTGCATTGCTTACCGTCAGGGTTCCCGTGTATGTTCCTGCTGCGGTATTGGCCGGTATGGCTATAGTAATAGGACTTGAAGGCAAAGCCGCATTTGTGACTGCCAGAAAACTATTCGCCGGACTGGCATTCCAAATGATGCTGTAGGTCGTTGGCGAATTAGTGGTTGTACTATAAGGCAGCGTTGTGCTTTGCGCGCTTGAACTTGTACAGACTGCGGCAGTGGAACCCAATGCTATTGTCGGCAGCGGATTTACCGTTACCGTAAAATTATTTGTCGCAGATACGCAGCCGTTTGCATTTCTTACGGTCAGATTTCCCGTGTATGTTCCTGCTGCGGTATTGGCTGGTATGGCTATAGTAATCGGACTTGCAGGCAGCGCCGCATTTGTGATTGGCACAAAAGTATTCGCTGGACTGGCATTCCAAGTGATGCTGTAGGTCGTTGGCGAATTAGTGGTTGCACTATAAGGCAGCGTTGTGTTTTGTGCGTTTGAACTTGTGCAGACTGCGGCGGTAGAGCCCAGTGTTATTGTCGGCAATGGATTTACTGTTACCGTAAAGTTATTTGCTCCAGATGTACATCCAGTCGCATTCTTTACGGTTAGAGATCCTGTATATGTCCCCACAGCGGTTCCAGCAGGAACGGCAATACTGATTGGACTGGAGGTTAATACGCCATTTGTAATTGCCTGAAAACTATTTGACGGACTGGCATTCCAAGTAATGCTGTAGGTCGTTGGCGAATTTGTTGTTGCAGTATAATTTAGATTGGCCGTTTGAGCCGAAACATTGAAACAGACTGACGTTGCCGTACCAAGTGTAATAGTTGGGGGACCGCTTACTGTAACGGTAAAATTATTAGCCACAGATATGCATCCGTTTGCATTCCTTACCGTCAAAGTGCCCGTGTATGTTCCTGCTGCGGTATTGGCAGGTATGGCTATAGTAATCGGACTGGCAGGCAAAGCCGCATTTGTAACTGGCAGAAAACTATTTGTAGGACTGGCATTCCAAGTGATGCTGTAAGTCGTTGGCGAGTTTGAAACTGCGGTGTAAGGCAGTGTTGTGCTTTGCGCACTTGAACTTGTACAGACTGAAACTGCAGAGCCTAGTGTTATTGTTGGAAGTGGATTTACCGTTACTGTAAAGCTGTTCGTTGCAGATACACATCCACCATTGCTAACAGTAAGTAATCCCGTATAAGTTCCTGCAGCCGTTCCTGCCGGGACAGTAATACTTATTGGACTTGTCGATAAAACAGCATTTACAACCGGCAAGAAACTATTTGCAGGTGAAGCATTCCATGTAATACTGTAGGTTGTTGGTGAGTTTGTTGTTGCGCTATAAGTCAAATTAGTTGTTTGTATGCTAGCACTTGCACATACAGCAGTCGCGCTAGCTCCCAAAGTAATTGTTGGCTGAGCTCTTACTACGATTTGAGTTGACATACCTATTGAAGAAGTACAATCTACTGATGTTAAAGAATCAACTACAATATTACTATTTCCTGTGTTAGTAAATCCAGTAGCTGTAAAAGTTCCCGATCCTGCCGTCGTAACAATCATTGTTGCTGTCAAATTATTACCTACAGGGCTGCTTCTATGATAAGTTACTGTATACGTTCCGACTGGTAAATTGGCAGGTGTACTTGTCAATTGTACATCAGAGTCATTTCCAATAGCTGTGCAAACATTCGTAGCTGATAATGATGTTATGCTATAAGTTTTACAAGTGTAGGTAATGTTAACTTGCCCCCTTGCACCACTTCCACCATTTTGCAATGTAGAAGCACTTATAGCACCACCGCCTCCACCTCCATATATGTCCCCTGGGTTTCCTGGATTTGTTGTCAATACCACGGTACTTCTTGCAGCTCCTCCAGCACCTCCTAAGCCAGCGCCAAAGTTACCTGCATTTCCTCCAGCACCAGAAGTAAGAAGCAAACCTAATGCGGCACTTCCGCCTGTTCCTCCATTTGCACCATTAGCAGTGGCTAGGTTTCCAATAGCGCCAGTACCGCCAGCTCCACCAGTTGGAGTAGAGTTCGTTGCAATATTAGCATTTCCTCCCTTACCTCCAGGCGCATTGAAAACACTTGTAAATCCTGTTATGTATGAATCTCCTCCTGAAATCCCATTATCAGTTCCTCCTGAAGCAGTTGCTCCAACTACAACATTCAAACTCGACAATCCTGTTGTTGTAATTGTTCCTTTCGCGTAAGCTCCGCCACCGCCACCGCCGCCACTTCTTCCCGTTAACGGTGTCAAGTTCGCTGCGCCTCCCGCGCCTCCCGCGCCCCATGCTTCTACAGTAACAACATCCATCCCAGCAGGAAGAGGAAAAGATCCGCTAGTTGTAATTGGATGCGAAATTTGCGCATTGGAAGTTGTATAAAAAATTGAGAAAAATAAAATAACCAAAAATCTAAATTCCCTATTGAAATTTAATGGTTTCCAAATAAAAGTTACGAAAGATAAAAGGCTGAAGAAACTCAGCGTAGTAAGTAATTCTTTTTTCATCTTGTGGCATTTTAGTAATTGAAAAATAAATTCAAACTCAAAACAAGATTAATTGCAAAATCTAGAAGGCAAATGCTTTATAAGTCGTATAAACAAGACTAAGTTTTGATATCGAATTAAAGAAGTACTCCAATTTTACAATCAACTTAAGGCAGATAGACAACAGTGTTAAAACTGTGATTTTGAAGAAAAAATTTTTATAGAAGGGCTTATAGAAAAACAGTTAATCGATTTAATTTGTATTTAATCGATTAAACTCAACTACAAGATACGATTTTATTTACTTTAAAATCAACAATATAGTTCAAGCCACTTAATTTTAACACCATTTGTGGGAAAAACACAAAAAATAAGAAAAAACTGTTAAAACATAGAAAAACCAATACATGAGAACCGATAATAAGCAAATTACATCGACATTTGTCTTTTATAAAGAATTACAAACAGAATTTTAATTGTTTTTAAAAAATGATTTTTTTTGAAGTTGATTTGCCATTTTCAAAAGTGACTTTAACTATTAAAACTTGGTGAGAAGAAAACAAATTTTGGATACTTATATTTTTAGTTTCAAGATTATTCTTTTTGTATACTTGATTTCCTGAAACATCAAATATTACTACCTTTTTAATACTCTCATTATTGGATACAATATTTATGTTCCTTGATTTAACAAATACAATGAGATCTTCAGAATTGTGATCAAAGGTCTTATTTCCTAATGCGCTATGACTGTAAACTATTGAAAATCGATTATCAAAAGTCCCCGCTTCGGAATCGAATTCATATGCTCTATCAGAAAGATTATGAATTAGTTTTAACTCTTTATCAACTAAAAAAATGGGTTTGCCATTAAAAAAAATATCTTGACGATCTATTTCAAGTTTTAAATTACCCCCAATATTAGTTTTGTAACCTAAAGAAATTGAATCACTTTCTAAAAAAGGCAATTCACGACCTTGAATTACCAGTTTTTTATTTTCTATTATACTATAAAAATCGATAGTTGAGCCTGAACTTATATATTCTGCATCATAATTTAAATCCAAAGAATTTGAGGCATCAGTTGCATAACCAAGTAAAATCTGTTTCAATTCATTTTCATTATTTTTAATGTTCAGCCAAAATCTATGCTTCTCTTTAGCAGTTTTAAATGGTTCATTAGAAGCTAACCGGAAAAAAGAGGTGTTTCGGTCTCGAACTTTCATACTATTATTAAACTCTAAATAACCAGTCTGATTGCTTTTTACGAAAAAGGCTTGTCCCGATGCTATTATACCATCTGGCACATTATTGTTTATTCCAGAACTTAAAGCCGAACTCGTGCCAACACCACCCAATAAATTGTAAACTGCAAAATCATCATTGGTATAACGATAGGTATTGGTTCCAGGTATAATTATTCTAGGCGGTGTATTATGGGTCCAAAAATATAGCGCTCCTTTTGTTTTTGGAGCATTGTTTCTCAAGAAATCATCTGCACTTATTGCACATGGATATGGATTACCTACTAAATAAAACCGATCTGTAGCAATCAACTCCACTTCTATTTTACCATTATTTGGAATTCCTTTAAAAACGCCTTCAAATACTGCTCTATCAGTAGTAGAAAAACTTTGCGGAGCTCTTATACTATATCCATGCCCTGGCATCATCGTCATAGTCCCATTTAGATCGGTTTTCCATCCTAAAATTGGATCGTGCCAAAAATATTTATCGAAAAGTGTCTCAGGAGAGAAATCAAATAATTTCACATCAGCTACTGGCGATGACCAATAAGTAAGATCAAATCGAATTACTGGTTTTGTTTTCCTTTTTAAATGAACAATTCCAGTATTTACCATATCATTATCAGCTTGGTATAAACTAGCAGCATCTTCTAAAACAAGTATTCCTTCCCCCGTATAGGCAAACTCGATGCCTAACGTATTTTTTTCAAGTAATGTTACCGTTTTACCTTGTTCAATATTACATCCACAAATATTAGCTGTTGTTAAACTGGGAAAGCTTTCTTTAAAATAAACATCTTTTCCTTCTGAAGGAAAACCACTTGACCAAGACACTCCGTCCCAAATTGTAGTATTAACACAAAGTTTTAAACGAGCTATTCTATGTTTTGAAATACCTGAAACGGAATTAAAATTTCCGCCAATTATCAATTTGTAATCAGCAGTAAAGTTCATTGCTAATAGCGTGTTATTTAATGGCGCTACAAAAGAATTATCCAAAGATCCTGAAGCCAATAAACGAATCAATCTCGAAGAAGAAATAGTATTATAAGTTCCCGAAAAAGTTCCTCCTACCAAAATTCTATCATCTGGCTGTACTAAAATAACGCGAACATCTCCTTTACTAAAACCTAAACCTGAAGCGAATGCTTTATCTAGACTCCCATCACTATTTAATCTAGTAATCCGTTTTTGTGAAATGCCATCAAAGGTTAGAAAAGAACCACCTACAATAATCTTATTATCAGATTGAAGAGCTATTGCATAAACATATTTATCAAAGCCATTTCCTATTCTAAAATTTCCATCAATACTTCCATCTGAATTTAATCTTAGCAAACCTGCAAAAGGCATTCCGTTAAAAGTTTTAAAATGACCGCCTACCAGAATCTTTCCGTCCGATTGCAAGACTACACTTTCTATAGTTCCATCGGCCCCTGAGCCAATATTAAAACTAGGATCTTTTGTTCCGTCTGGCAGTAACCTAACCATTCTATTTGCATTAATAGTTGACCCATTATATTTTGTAAATGATCCAGCCACAATTATCTTTTGATCTGATTGGATTGCCAAACTATAAACTTGCGCATTAAATCCATCACCTGTATTAAAGGAATGGTCAATTTTCCCATCTGGAAATATTCTAACCAAACGATTATAAGTAAGATCATTGTATTTTGTAAAATTACCTCCTAAAATAATGTTTCCATCATTCTGCAATATGCTAGCTTTTACTACATTATTACTTCCTGAATTGGTAGCTTTAAAAACAGGATCGCTCATTCCATTTTCTAATAAGCAAGCTATTTTGGGAGCGACCTTTCCATTAAATTTTTTAAAATTACCACCAACAATTGTTTTTTTATTTGGAAGAGGCAGAATGCTTAGAACAGAATTATCAAAACCAATTCCGGAAGCCAAGTAAGAAATATCATGCTCACCCTCTCTATTAATTTTTGCCAATCTACCTTGATTTTGCCCATTAAAAACAGAAAAAGAACCTCCAATAAACCAATTGTCCTCCTCATCAAATTCTAAGGCAAACACAGATGCCGATGCGGGTCCAGAACCAATATCAAAATTAGGTTTTACAGCTCCATCAGGTTGAAGAGAAATTACTCTTGTAACTTCAGTTGTATTATAAAATCCTGTAAAGGAACCTCCCACCATTATTTCACCGTTAGCATTGATTCTTATCGTTTGAACACCTTCTTTACTAAAACCAGAGCCACTTACAAAACTTTCGTCTATAGTTCCATCTTCATTCAAACGAATAATTCTATTGGCAATACTATTACTAAAAAGGGTAAAATTGCCTCCTAAAACCATTTTACCATCAGACTGCAAAGCAATAGCATTAACATCATCATTAAAGCCTGTACCAGTATTGAAACCAGAATCAAAAGTCCCATTAGAATTTAAGCGAATTATACGGTTAGCTGCAATTCCATTAAATGTTGTAAAATTGCCGGTGAGGAGTATTTTCTCGTCTGATAAAACCTTTACATGCGTAATATTTAATGTGGATCCGGAGCCAGTGAGAAATGTAGAATCAAGTGTTCCGTTTGACAATAAGCGTGCTACTCTATTTACCGTAATAGCATTATATTTTGTAAAACTCCCAACAATAATTATTTTCCCATCGGGCTGTAAGGCAATATCATAAACAATTCCTGTAGTTGCTGCTACCATCGTATTAAAACTGGAATCATAAGAACCATCCTCGTTTAGGCGAATTATTCTTCCAGCGCTAATTCCGTTATAACTTGTAAAATTCCCTCCAACAATAATTTTTCCGTCAGATTGTAAACAAGAAGCATAGATTTTACCATTAAAACCAGTCCCAGTATTGAAACTTTCATCTATAGATCCATCTGTATTTAAACGGGTAAGATACGAAGCCGGCGTACCATTCAAACTCTGATAGTCACCTCCAACAATTAGAGTTCCATTCTTCTCAAGAAGCAAGGTTCGAACTGTATTATCAAACCCATCTCCAATTTGTCCATCATCAAGAACGTTAAATAAGCTATCGACTTTACCTTGTTGTGAAAAAATTGTCTGAAACGATAGCAATACTATGATTAACGAATAAAATATATTTTTAATCAAAATTGTATAATTAAAGTTAAAATTGTAAGAATTAAACTAAAATTAAAAAGTATTAATTAAAAATTCAATACCTAGATTTAGGGATATTTTATAGCAAAAAAAAGCCCACTCTTTTATGAAGAATGGGCTTTTCCTGAGGAGTTAATTTTTTATTCTAAATTAGAAAAAATCACTTTTTTGGTAATGATTGAACCGTTTTCTAAAGTTATTTTAATTAACAAGACCTGATCACTAGAATGCAAATTACTAATCTGCAACTCTTGAGAATTCACTTTAGCTTTGCTATATAATAGCTGAGCTCCAATATTGAAAACATTAACTTCTTTGATCGTTTCTTTAAAAGAAACAATATTTATTACTTTATTTTTTACCGAAACTAAAACGCTGCTTTCTAGATTTTCAAAATCACCGGTTCCCAATGTTTTACTTGTATAACGAAGAACAAAACGATCTGTAAAAGTTCCAACTAATGTATTAAATGTATAGTTTTCATTACGTAAATTAGTTGTTTTTCCTGTAGTTTTATCTTCCAAATAAACTTCTTGCTTATCAAAGAATCCATCACCATGATCTATTCCGATAGTAAAATCACCTTGTACAGTAGTTTTATATCCTAACGGAACCACATCAGTATTATCAAATGGCAAAGCACGTCCTTGAATGGTTAATTTTTTTGTTTCATTTATACTATAAAAATCAACGAATGAGTTACCTCCCATTGTGGGAGCATCATAATTAAAATCTACATTATTAGTAGCTCCTTCAACATAACCAACCAGTATTTGCTTAAAAGCACCTTCAGCATTTATCATATTCAACCAAATTCGATTTCTCTCAATGCTATTGCTTTTTGCTGTTTTATAGAAATCGCTATTGACTGAGGCGCCTTTACGCATCCCATTATTAAAATGTATTTGAGTTGTTTTAGGTCTAGCAAAAAATCCCTGACCTGCAGCAATATAGCCACCAAATGTTCTAGGATTAGTTCCACTCACATCGATACTTCCTGTAGCAGTGTAAACTATATAATCATTACTGCTATAGCGATAGGTATTGTCTCCAGGAGCTTTCTGCGGAAGCGCAACATGCGTCCAGAAATAAAGTGCCCCTAATACATTAGGATTAGCATCCCACAATGCGGCTACATCGATCGCTGAAGGATAAGGATTTCCAAATAAAAAGAATTTATCTGAAACTACTGATGTTACGGTTATATCACCATTGTTTGGCACTCCAATAAATGCTCCTATAAATGTACTTGGAGTTACGGTATCAAATTCCTGTGGGCCTCTAATGCTGTAACCGTTTCCTACTTGCATTGCCATTGTTCCGTTCATATTAGTTACCCAGCCTGAATTTGGACTAAAATAAAAATACTTATCTCCGAGAGTAGTTGGCGAAAAATCATGCATTGTGAAACCTCCTACTTTTGTAACTGGACTTGACCAATAAGTTAAATCGAAACGACGTATTGAAGTTGCTCTTTTATAAACAATGTCGCCAGTATTTTGCACATTGGTTGTTTGTATTAAACTTGAGCCACTCTCAAATACCAATTTACCGTTACTTGTTACTTTATTTGAAATTGTTAAAGTTACCCCAGACGGAATACTTACATCTGAAGGAGCTGTAATCGTTAACGAGCATGCCGATATGTTTGGTGTAGCAGTTGTAAAAGGCTGATTTGGTGTAACTGCTGAAACGATAACGCTTTTACTGCCATCTGGATTACCATTTGACCACGCTGAACCATTCCATGTAGTTGAAGAACTAATGTCATTTATATCAATAAACACAGTATTTGAAGTGCAACCTGAACCATTATCTGTAACTGTAAAGTAATATCTTCCTGCTATCAAATTTTGAATAGGCAAAGTAGAAGTTGTGCCAGAATAGGTACCAATACCTGCACCTGTTTGATTAACGGTCCAGTTTCCTGATAAACCTGTAAGGGTTATGCTTCCTAAAGTATTACACGCCGCATCGTTGTTTTTTGTAATTGATGGAGCGGTAGGCTTTTGGTTTACTGTAATGGTTTTAGTAACTGATGCAGTGCCGCATGAACCGCCTGAAGTGGTCAATGTTAAAGTGATGTTTCCTGATTCTGATGCTCCAGCCGTATATGTTGCCGTTGCTGGACTCGTTGCATTGGCCCATGTTCCTGATCCTCCAGACCATGTTCCGCCGGTAGCTCCGCCCCCAACTGATCCGCCCATCTGTGCTGATGCAGTTCCTTGGCAGATTGCCGCTAAAGCTCCTCCTGCATTTACAGTCGGATTTTGATTTACTGTGATAGTTTTAGTAACAAATGTAGTTCCGCATGAACCTCCTGAACTTGTCAATGTCAAAGTGATATTTCCTGATTCTGACGTTCCAGCAGTATATGTTGCCGTTGCTGGATTTGTTGCATTAGTCCATGTCCCTGCTCCTCCAGACCATGTTCCGCCGGTAGCTCCGCCTCCGACTGATCCACCCATCTGTGCTGATATCGCTCCTTGACAGATTGCAGCTAAAGCTCCTCCTGCATTGGCTGTAGGATTTTGATTTACTGTAATAGTTTTAGTAACTGATGCAGTACCACATGAACCGCCTGAACTTGTCAATGTCAAAGTGATGTTTCCTGATTCTGATGCTCCAGCCGTGTATGTTGCCGTTGCTGGATTCGTTGCATTAGCCCATGTTCCAGCTCCTCCTGTCCATGTTCCGCCGGTAGCTCCGCCCCCAACTGATCCACCCATCTGTGCTGATATCGCTCCTTGACAGATTGCAGCTAAAGCTCCTCCTGCATTGGCTGTTGGTTTTGGGTTTACTGTAATAGTTTTACTAGCCGTTGCAGTTCCACACGAACCTCCTGAAGTGGTTAATGTCAAAGTGATGTTTCCTGATTCTGATACTCCAGCCGTGTATGTTGCCGTTGCTGGATTCGTTGCATTAGCCCATGTTCCTGCTCCTCCTGTCCATGTTCCGCCGGTAGCTCCGCCCCCAACTGACCCGCCCATCTGAGCTGATGTCGCTCCCTGGCAGATTGCAGCTAAAGCTCCTCCTGCATTGGCTATAGGATTCGGATTCACCGTTATAGCTCCAGAAACTGCGCTAGTTGAAGAACAACCATTAGAATTTGTTACAACAACGTAATAATATAACGTCCCAACTGATGTGGTAGATGGTGTGTAAGTAGCATTCGTTCCTACTAATGTACCACCTGTATTTGAATTAGTTGTGTTACTATACCAAGCATAGCTTGATATAGTTCCGCTTCCCGCCGTTGCAGTTACAGATAAAGCTGTAGCTGTCCCATTTATACAAACGATTTGAGTAGCTGTAGAAGGATTACTACTTATATTTGGTGATGCTACAACAGTTACTGCTAAATTTTTAACTGCAGTAGTACCACATGCATTTGTAGCCGTTACGCCAATATTTCCATTTTGTCCTGCAGTTCCTGTAGTCACTGTAATACTATTGGTACCTTGTCCAGCTGTTATAGTCCATCCTGTTGGAACTGTCCACGAATATGATAAAGCATTTGTTGCGGCTACAGAATAAACCTGTCCTGTAAGACTTGGACACTGTGTAGTAATTCCATTAGTAGCTGCCGATTGCAAAACTGGAAGACCAGGACTTGTAGTTATAGTAACTATGTTACTATCTGCATACGTACAGCCAGCTTTAACACCATTAACGTCTGGCATTGTACTAGAAAATGTTACAACTCTTTTATAGCGTTTTACAACGTTTACTGATGTAGTTGTCGCAGGAGGATCATAAGTTCGTCCTGTTGCCCCAGCTATATCTGTAAAAGGACTGCCATCTGTAGAAATCTGCCATTGAAAATTTAATTGAGTATTTTGTAAATTGGCATCGCTAGAACTATACTGTAAAGAACCTCCAATTACTGCGGGATCACCGCCAGAACAAAAATTAATCGTAGCTGGCGCGGTTATTGTGTTTGCATTTGAATCAAATGGCACCATAGAAAACCCAACAACATTTGATCCTGCATTTTCGTAATAATCTAAAACAAAATTATCATTTCCTGTTAAACGAACTAAAACATTACTATAAGTTGTAGAACTTTGCTGAACCCATCTATCAAAAATTTGTGTTCCATTTAAAGACAATCTAACACCGTCATCTCCAGTTATTGTAACAATATAACATCCAGATTTTGTGCTATTCATTTTATATCTTACTGCAAAACCTTCTGTATAAATATTTGCACTTTGAATACCATTTGAATAAACTGGAAAGCAAGCTGCATCTCCTCCAAAACCTTCATTAATTGTTTCCGAACTTACATTATAATATCCTGCATAATTAGCATTAGTGAACGGTTCTGGAGTAGAACCTCCAGCATTATAAATATGACCTACCCATGTATTTGTGCCAAATTCATTTTGAGTTTCTTGCGTATTATTAAGTCCAACTAAGTTTATAGACATTGTACCGCCGGCAGTGCCATTATTTGCACAATTGGCTCCCGCCGATAAAACCAATTTAATTTGGCCAGAAAGTGTAGACACCCAACCATTTAAACTGGTACCATTAGCTCCATTATTACTAGTAATAACAGCGTCATTAGAAGCATCTAATATGGTTAAATACTCATTTAATCCACTAAAAACATTACTAACACTAAAATTATAAGTAAAACCTTTTATAACATTAATCAGAGCATACTGGCCTGCATTTGTTGATGCTGTAGTTTGTGAGTTAGTGTTGTCGATACAAAATGTATAAGTTCCTACAGAACCACCTGAAGCCAACGTACTAATTGTGACGGTTGGTGTAGCACTCATTTGCGTTGAATTCGTACAAGAAGTAGCCAAGACATTAAATGTAGTATTAGCAGTAAGATTCCCTGTTGGCAAACTGATCGTTCCACCAGTACCAGCAACCGGAGTTCCTATATTGACATTACTTGCATTTCTTAATTGATAACTAACACCAAGCTCTGAAGACGCAACTGTAATAGTTGTCGCCGAACCTGAACAAACAGTTGAAGTACTCGCTGCAACCGTTTTGTTTGACGGTGCCGCTAATATTGTCTGATTTGGTGTTGTATAAACAGAATTCCCTGGTCCAACACCATTATTATTATTTCCATACCACGCAACGGCTTCATAAACAACATCAAATGTAAGATTATTTGTTCCTGCGGCCAAAGGAGTTTCGTACGATCCTGTATTATTAGAAGCTGTAATTGAAAAATTATATGTTTTGCTATCACCAGGAGCCAAATTTTCAGCATCAACTCTCACATTATAATCAGCCCAACTTGTACCATTAGTGTTCCACTTTATTCCAATATTAAAATCTCTCGATGGACCATCAGACCAAGTAGCTGTACCAATATTTTTTATAGTCACACTTACATTTCTTGTTTCTCCAGGACACCAAGTTGTAGATCCAGTGTTAACACCAATAATTTGACTTTTATAAGTATAAGGTCTTAATGCAACTAAAATTCCACCATTTCTTTGAGAGCTAGATATAGTTGCTTTGCCTGCTCCTGTTGCACCTGCATTGGTTTTGATGGCCCAAGCAGCTCCAACTGAAACATTCCCTCCAGTTGTTTTTCGATCATCGTATAATTCATTCAAAGCTCCAGGTGAGGTAGCTGTTTGCCAGGCATTGTCATTCCATGTAGGAGATGAATTAGCTACTTGCCCAAACATAATCACAGCGGCATTGTTTGTTACTGTTGAAATTTGTGCAGCATTAACATTAGTGCTATTATTAGTTGTTTGAATAGCTGGTGAAGCAACATCAAAAGGGTCTGTTCCAGACACATCAACTCCCGTAAATGCAACTATAGACCCTACTCCCCCAGTAATATTGGAGCTTAATGTAAAAGTATATGAAGTCGGTTCACTTGTAGTAGCTATTTTGTACAGTACCGCTCCCCATCTAGTAGTTGTACCTAGATTGGCACCAGAAATCAAAGTCCAACCTGTTGAAATAGGATTGGATAAAGCACCACTACCAATTTGAGCAATATTAACTAACATCACATCTCCAGCTACAACACCATTTGGTCTATCTATTGTCAAAGAAGTATTTGCAGTCTGAGCAGTTGTAGAAGTCCCTCGCTGTGCTATATAAGCACTTTGAGAAAATACATAAGTAGAAACAAAAAACATCCAAACACAAAGCAATCCTAAACTAGGTGTGCTTAATCTTCTGGGGAAAGATTTAGAAATAAAAAATAAAAACGAGTAAAGTAATTTTCTCATCATATAAGAGTAGGTATTTGTTTTAAATTTGTTTTTGGTTTGCTTAAAAAGCAAAAAAGGCAATTCCTTTCAAAAAATGAATGGCCTTTTTGGTATTACATTGGAATTCAAAATGTTAAATATTGGCGTTTTAGCCAAAATTTAAAAATGTTAAAAATCCGTACAAAAATATTTAAATTAGCCTAATACACAAGGTTATAATTTATTTCTTTTTATAAAATATTAACAATTTTCAGAATTAATTTATAACTATTGGGCCATTATTTAATCTAAACGTTAAAACGCATGAAAAAGCTGATAAATAATACTTTTACTCTCAAGGAAGCTTTACAAAAGTTAGAGCATTTTTGTGCCTATCAAGAACGTTGTCATGATGAAGTAGTTGATAAGTTATACAGCCTGAAAATGACCCGTGATGAGATTGACAGTATAGTCGTACAGCTCATTGAAGGAAATTTTCTAAATGAAACCCGTTTTGCATGCAGCTTCGCCAGAGGCAAACATCGAATTAAGCATTGGGGAAAAATCAGGATTACCAGCGAACTTAAAGCAAGAAATATTTCTTCTACAAATATTACTTTGGCTTTGAAGGAAATTTCAGCCGAAGAATATTTTGAGACTTTTGAAAATCTAGCAGAAAGATGTTGGAATAGTATTTCAGAAAACAATCTTCTTAAAAAGCGTAAAAAGTTCTGTGACTATATGTTGCGTAGAGGTTATGAAAGCAATCTTGTTTACGAAAAAGTTAAACAACTAGAAGAAAACTAAATTCCTTTTATTCCTTAAAAAAGAGTTTTTTTATCTTTTCCAATCCATTTCGATTTTTGCCCAAAAATCATCAAAAATTACTAGATAATTCAAATAACTTTTGGTTATAAAATATTCCATTTTTTCGGAATTTATAGCAAACTAGACGTTTTTCAGTCTAAAACTTCAAAAAATAGTCTTGAAAAATTTTATTTACCAATATTATTCTTACAATAATATTGGTTTTTTTATAAGAATATTTATCTAACATTAAAATTTTTAATGTGCTTCATCGAGTATTTTTTTAGTTCATCGATTATATGGGGGTTCGCAAAACCGCGCCAACATTCAGCTCGTAAATGTAAGTACCTTTGTTTGGTTCGGAAGTCCTATGCCAGCATAACAAATTGATAAAAAACATTTAACATGAAAAAAACTCTACTTTTATTCTTATTATTGCCTTTTTTTGGATTTGCTCAAACTGTTTTGGTAAAATGGGACGCAGCAAATTCTGGTAATAGCTTTGCCCCTGTTCCAATAGGAACAATTAACGCTTCTGATTTATCAGCAACTGTAACCAATAAATATATCTCTAACAATGCTGCAAATACTTTTTTTTATAGTAGCGGCTGGCCAACACCTCTAAACAAAGGCGGACAATATGATCCGACAAAATATATACAATTTTCTCTGGGGCCTAAAACAGGAAACAAGGTAAATTTAAGCACATTCACTTTTGAATGTAAATCTCCAGGTTCTCAAAAATATACAATTAAATATTCCAAACAATCTGATTTCTCGTCTGGTGTTTTTAATCTTCTTACAGCAACAGCGGCCACTAGTAATTGGATACAATACACATTGAATTTTTCTGAAGAAATAAACCCTGTTTTACCTACTGAAAAAGTTTATGTTAGAATTTACGCCTATTACACTAATAACGACTTCCAAATTAGAACTGGAAGCGGAAATATTGTACCTACCATCAATGGTGAAGTATTAAGTTTTGATGCTACCAAAATATTAGCTATCAACGATTACGTTACCACTACAAAAGATGTAGCAGTTAATATAAATCCACTAAGCAATGACGTAAACAAAGCCAACGTAAACACTTTGGTTATTTCTACACCACCATCTGCTGCAGAAGGAACTGCGATAATTAATCCTGATAAAACTATAACTTTTAATCCTGCTGCTGGATTTATTGGTACTTCTGTTTTCAACTACACCATCTCAAACGCAACAGAAACATCTATAGGAACCATAAAAGTGACAGTAAATCAAGACACAACGGACTTTTTATCACTTTGGGATGGAGCCGATGACACTTTTAATCCCGTAACCAAACAATATGTAGACCCAAACTCTCCAATTACAAAGGCGGGCACTAACATAAGTTTAGATTATATATTTCAAAACCAAAATAATGCATTCTTTCAAACTAACGGCTGGCCTACTCCTTCTAACAACCCTAATATTGTAAATACAGCAGACGAAACTAAGTACATTCAATTTAAAATCGCACCCGATTCTAAACACAAATTAAATCTTAAACAATTTAATTTTACTTACAGAGGAAAGAATCAAAAGTTTCTTGTAAAATATTCTAAGAATCCAGATTTTACAAGTGGTGCTCAGACATTAATACCAGAAAGTAATGCCGCTTCATCATGGACACCGTTAACTAATAATATCGCATCGGGCCTAAACACTTTATCGCCTGGAGAAACCCTGTACATTAGATTTTATGTTTATGCTAGCAACAATACTTTTGAAATTAAAAATGGTAATGGAAGTCCAGAAGGCCCGGTAATCACAGGAACAATCGAAGATGTTTTTACTTTAACAGCAAAGAATGATATTGTTTCAACTCCATCAAATCAGGCCATAACAATCCCTATTTTAGATAATGATGTTATTGGTGGCTATCCGTTAGAAGCCATAACAGTGACACAACCAACTAATGGCACTGTAACTGTAAACGGCCTTAACAATATCACTTTTACGCCTGCAGCAAATTTTACTGGATCTGCAACTTTTACATATACTCTTAAAAATACCAATTCTAATTATTCTTCCGCTACTGTAACTGTTAATGCTACAGCACCTGTTTGTAATCCAGGTGACCAAATTACATACGGAGATAATAAATGGATCGGATATGTGTATAAAACAACAACTTTGCCACCATCTGGCAGTCCTGCAGACCCAAATCCTGCAACGCCTACGACCATTCCAATTTCAAACATGACCTATGTTGGACAAGTTGAAGAAAACAAACTATTTAATCGCGATGTTATACAAGGAACTGTTACTGGGTTAAATCCGCAGTTGTGTGAGTCTCCTTCCGACTATTTCTTTGTTCGTTATAAAATGAAAACAAAAGTTGATGTGACAGGCACTTACAATATTACCGTTGGAGGTGATGATTATTATCGTTTATATTTAACTACTGGTTCTACTACCACGAAAAAAATTGAACAATGGTCTGGCGTAAATTATTCGCAACAGGCAGTAAATATGCAATTGACAGCTGGCGTTGATTATACTTTTGACTTGGAATATTATGAAAAAACAACCGATTCAAGAATACAGTTTTCAATGGGTTTAATAGCAGGAAGCAATACTGCACCTTACCCATTTGGAGATAATTTGTGGAAAGTTTACGGGTTTACTACCGCTGATAGTGGTAATAATTTTACAATTCCACAAAACAGCTACGCTGGATATTATAGTGTTACCCCAGTGAATATTAATACTACAGACTCATTTGCTCTTGCAGAATCGCCTTCTTTTAATCCTACTGTATCTGGCTGGCAAGGAGCCCCTGTGCCTCAAGATTACTTTACTTTGGTTTACAAAAGACAAGGATTCCCTTGCGGAACCTATCAAATACAAATTACAAATTGTGATGATTTAGTACAGATTTACATTGATGATGAGAACGCGACAACACCAGTTTATACATCACCAGGAAACATTAACGACAACGCCCCTGCAAACAATATATTAACTACTCCAAGAGCTTTAGGCAAGGATTCTAAAGTTGAAATTCGTTTAAAAGATTACAAACAAAGCGCTAGACTGAATTTAAATTTCATTAAAGTGGAAACAGATTACAATGGAACAGGAAATCCTGGAGCTAACAGTTCGATAGTAATTAAATCTAACACTACAGTAAGTACAGATCTTAATGTTTGTTCGTGCACTATCAATCCGAATATTACATTAACAGTTCCAAAGGATATCACTTTGACAGTCGATGAAAATATAACTGTTGGAACTGGAGGAAAATTGCTTGTACAATCTGGCGGATCATTGTTACAAACTTCTACCAGCAAAACAAATTTTATAGGAAGCACCAACGCTTTTGAAATACAAAGGACTTCTAAAATACGTCGTTTTGATTTGACTTATTGGTCGACACCTGTAGATAACCCAGATTTTAAAATGAATACTTTATCTCCAGAAACATTATTTGATAAGTATTTTTATTGGACTTCAGATTTCAAATGGGCTACGGATTTGTACGGAAAAATGACAATGGAAGTTGGAAAAGGATACAGTATTAGAGGACCACAGTCTTTTGACACTCAAATAGCCGCTGACTTTACTGGAAAATTTTATGGAAAACCAAACAATGGCAATATTGTAATTCCGACTACAGCAGATAAATTTCATCTTATTGGAAACCCTTATCCATCTGCCATTGATGGCCGAAAATTCATTACAGACAATGGAGATGTTGGCCCCCTGTATTTCTGGACACATGTTTCACCTCCAAAAAAAGAAATTGGCAGTAATACTTACACATACAGTAGCCCAGATTATGCAGTGTTTACGTTATTTGGATCAACAAGAGCTACAACCGGAGGAGAGACCCCTTCAGGATATATTGGAGTAGGACAAGGTTTCTTTATAAAACCAAAAGTTGTTTCTATCACATTTAATAATGGCCAACGTGTAAAAGCACAGAATACGCAATTTTTTAAAACAACAGCAAAAGAAGCTTCAATTGAGATAAATCGCTTATGGCTAAATCTAAGTAATAATGAAGATGCTTTTAAGCAATTATTGATAGGATATGTAGAAGGTGCAACAAACAACTTCGATTATAATTATGATGCAACGACATTGGCTGGTAATTCTTATATTGATTTTTACACTATAAATGAAGCTAAAAAACTTACTATTCAAGCAAGAGCTCTACCTTTTGATAAGACAGAAACAATTCCGCTTGGTTATAAATCAACTGCCGAAACCCAATTAACAATCTCGATAGATCACGCTGATGGTTTTTTTAACCAACAAGCCGTTTATCTGGAAGATAAAAGCACAGGCATTATAACAGATTTGCGCGCTTCAAATTATACTTTCAAAACAACTATTGGAACTTTTACAGATCGTTTTGTTCTCCGCTACACAAACAAAACACTAGGAACAGATGATTTTGAAAATGCAAAAGATGGTCTTTTAGTCTCCGTAAAATCAAAAGTTGTAAATGTAACTAGTGGAACTGAAAACATTAAAGAGACACAAATCTATACAATTGGCGGGCAATTGCTTTATAGCAAAAGTAAAATTGAGGCTAAAGAATTAAAGATTGAAAACTTACATTCTGGCAGTCAAGTTTTATTGGTGAAAGTCATTTTAGAAAATGGCCACGTAGTTACCAAGAAAATCATATTTAATTAATAATAAAAACCCATCGTAAAGATGGGTTTTCTTATTTTACAACAATTCGGAATTTTAAAAAACAAAATCCCTAACCAATTCTAAAACTTTATTAATCTCTTCTTGCGAATTATAACTGTGAACACTGAAACGAAGACGCTCTTGGCCATCAGGAACAATGGGAGAAAGAATAGACTGTACATCAAATCCTTTATCTTGGAGTTGCTCTGATAATTCTTTAATCTTTCTATTTCCTGGAACAATGGCAGAATGTATAGCAGATTTACTGTGAACAAACATTGGTTTTAATCCCAACAAATTTTTCTGCTGATTAAAAAACACAATATTCTGACGAAGCTTTTCAATTGATTTCTTTTCGACTTCCAACTGCTGATAAGCCATAAAAATTGTCGCGACAGCATGAGGAGATAAAGCAGTTGTATAAATAAAGCTTCTCGCAAAATTGACAAGATATTCTCTAAGATCAACACTTCCCAAAATTGCCGCACCTTGGCATCCTAACCCTTTACCAAAACTGACAATTCGAGCAAAAATTTTATGGTGAAGTTTCAGGTATTGAGCCATTCCCTCTCCTTTTTCTCCAAAAACACCCAAAGCATGTGCTTCGTCAACAATCAAATAACAATTGTATTTTTCGGAAAGCTGTACCAATTCTTCTAAATTCGGACTATCTCCATCCGTAGAAAAAACAGTTTCGGTTACAATGTAAATCGTGGCTCGTGGATATTTAAGAATATACTTTTCTAAATCCTCAATATCATTATGAACATAATGATGTGATTGAGCTCGCGACATTGCAATTCCATCTTTAATAGAAGCATGACACAGTTCATCATACAAAACAACATCGTTTTCTTGCGGTACAGCGCTAAAAAATCCCAAATTGGCATTGTAGCCCGAATTGAAAATTAAAGCTGTTTCTGCCTCATGAAATTCAGCTATAAAACTTTCTGCAATTTGATAAAGAGAATGGTTTCCCGAAATCAACCTAGAACCTGTAGCTCCATTTTGAAAAATCTCATTTTCTACCAAATAGGCATGAGTATGCTTGAAGATAGATTCTGATTTCGAAAATCCGATATAATCATTTGAAGAAAAATCGATGAGATTATTAAACGCAGGAAGTTTTCTAAACAGATTATCCTGCTTGTAACGCTCTATTTTTCGATTAAGATTTTCTGGAAGCTTCATAAAAACAAAGTTAGGCAATTCAGTTTAGAAAAAAATAACAGCGGATTATACGAAATCCGCTGTTTTCTAAATTTAAATGGCACTTATAAAAGGTGATTGTTTATTATAATTGGATTCGATCATCTCTTTCACTAAAAACTTCGAAATATCCAATGCCGTAATTTTATCTCCTAAACAATCTCCAAGATCTACCGAGATTTCAGCACTTTCATCAGAAAAAACAATTAAAGGAACGCGAACTTGCGTCCAATCTGCCTTACTTTCTGTTAAAAGATCATAAGTCAATTGTCGGTCTTTTTGAATTTCAGGAAAATTGGTTTTCATCCAGTCGGTCGCCATAATTGTTTTAGCGCTTTTTTTATCAAATGGAGTATCAATATTTAAACCTGCTAATAAAACATATCTTTGGATGCTATAACTTTTCATAGCATTCAAAACATTCTTTGTCGCTTGACTTGCGACCATAGGTTCTCCTGGTCGCTGACCAATTGTACTCAAAACCGCTTGGCAATCTTTGAGCAATAAGTTTATTGCTTCTTCATCAATAGCATCGCCTTTGATAATTTCTATTTTTGAATTCTGAATGGTAAAATCGTCTGGATTTCTTAAAAGAAGTTTTACACTAAATCCGTTTTCTAATAACTGGCTTACAAGATACTTTCCAGTTCTTCCGCCGCCGCCAAGTACAGCAACTTTTGATATATTTCTCATATATATTCTTTATAAAATTTGACATAAGTAAATATGCTCCATCATACAAGATGAAGCAAAAACGTGAGAGCTTACTTAGCTTTCACTATTGATCAAATATTTTATAAAGCGATTTTAATACTTCAAAAATAAGAAAATAAAAAAAGCCAGACAATACTGTCTAGCTTTTCTGCTTATTTTGAAATTGTCTTAGTCGACTAATACAATAATCTTATTGTTTTTCATTTCGATTGTTCCTGACTTAATTCCTAAAGTATAAATTTGGTCATTCACTCTCGTAAATTTATCAGCAGCCTCTTTAGAAAAATTGAAGCTTGGAGCTGCAATTTTAATTGTTCCTTCTTCTAAAATAGAAACAATTGGCGCGTGATGATTTAAAATCTGAAAGCTTCCATTAACTCCTGGCAAGCTAACTGATGTTACCTCTCCCGAAAATAATTTCGCTTCTGGTGATACTATTTCTAAAATCATGTCTTTTTTAGTTAATAGTTGATGGTTGATGGTTGATGGTTGCTTTCTAACAACTGACAACTAACAACTAACAACCAAATTATTATGCTTCAGCTAACATTTTCTCTCCAGCCTCGATTGCATCTTGAATAGAACCTTTCAAGTTGAAGGCTGCTTCTGGAAGGTGATCTAACTCACCATCGATGATCATGTTAAATCCTTTGATAGTATCTTTAATATCAACTAATACACCTGGAATACCTGTAAATTGCTCTGCTACGTGGAATGGCTGAGACAAGAAACGTTGTACACGACGTGCTCTTGCTACTGCAAGTTTATCTTCTTCAGATAACTCTTCCATACCAAGGATCGCGATGATATCTTGTAATTGTTTGTATTTTTGAAGAATTTCTTTTACTCTTTGCGCACAGTTGTAGTGCTCATCTCCTAAGATGTGTGGAGTCAAAATTCTTGAAGTAGAATCTAGTGGGTCAACCGCAGGGTAGATACCTAACTCAGCAATTTTACGAGACAATACAGTTGTTGCATCTAAGTGCGCGAAAGTTGTAGCTGGTGCCGGGTCAGTTAAGTCATCCGCAGGAACGTAAACCGCTTGTACAGATGTAATAGATCCTTTGTTTGTAGATGTAATACGCTCTTGCATAGCACCCATCTCAGTTGCCAATGTTGGTTGGTAACCTACCGCAGATGGCATACGTCCTAAAAGTGCTGATACCTCAGAACCTGCTTGTGTAAAACGGAAGATGTTATCAACGAAGAACAATACATCTTTTCCTTGGTCTGATCCAGCTCCATCACGGAAGTACTCAGCGATAGATAATCCTGAAAGTGCCACACGTGCACGAGCTCCAGGTGGCTCATTCATTTGTCCGAAAACGAAAGTAGCTTTAGACTCTCTCATTCCTGGCATATCTACTTTAGATAAATCCCATCCTCCATTTTCCATAGAGTGCATGAAATCATCACCGTATTTAATAATTCCTGACTCTAACATCTCACGAAGCAAGTCATTTCCTTCACGTGTTCTTTCACCTACTCCTGCGAATACAGAAAGTCCACCGTGACCTTTTGCGATATTGTTGATCAACTCCTGAATCAATACTGTTTTACCAACACCAGCACCACCAAACAATCCAATTTTACCTCCTTTTGCGTAAGGCTCGATCAAATCGATTACTTTAATACCTGTAAATAAAACTTCAGATGAAGTTGATAAATCTTCAAATTTTGGTGCAGGTCTGTGAATTGGCAGACCGTTTTCTCCAGTTTTTGGCAATTCGCCCAAACCGTCAATGGCATCTCCAACAACATTAAATAATCTTCCATATACATCTGGACCGATTGGCATTTGGATTGGACTTCCAGTTCCAACTACTTCATATCCTCTGCTTAAACCGTCTGTTGAGTCCATAGAAATGGTACGAACAGTGTTTTCACCAATATGAGATTGTACTTCTAGAACTAAAACAGTTCCGTCTTTTTTAGTGATTTCTAACGAATCATAAATTTTTGGAAGTTCAACATCTTTACCGTTGAAAACTACGTCTACTACTGGTCCAATGATTTGAGCAACTTTTCCTATTACTTTTGACATTACTTATGTATTTATTAAATAGCTATTTAGGTTTATCGAAAATACCTCTTTTTTCAGAGCGCAAAGATAATTTTTTAAAATATAAAATCAATTTTTTTTTCATAAAAAATAGCACGATTTTGTTTGATTCATAAAACTTGACCAAAAAACAACAAAAACGGCATTTTTTTCACTAAAAGAAAAAACCGCATCATTGACAAAAATGAGCGGTTTTTTGAACTTTAAAATATATATTTTTATGGAAGTGTCGCCGGATATTGAATAGGATATTGGGCCAAATCTACATGACGAAGCGTTGAACCATATTTTTCATTTATTGCATCAATAAATATGTTAGCTATCAATCCGTAACCTCTTGCACTAGGATGAACTCCATCTAAAGAAAACGCTCCTCCAGTTACATAAGTAGAAGACATTACAAAATTTCCAAATCTAACTCCTCCACTTGATAATTGTGTCATAGTATTAACTGTATTTACAAATGCCAGACCTTTTTCATCAGCAATCGCTTTAATAGCCAAATTATAGGCATCTGTTGCTTTTTTTACTTCACCAACCTCGTCTTTTGTCAAAACCCAGTTGTCTGCTAAAGGGACAGAAAGTCCATTAACCTTTGTTGGATCTCCACCTACTGTTGTTCCAATAAATGTTCTCGCAGACAAGACAACCAAATCTTCTTTTGTAGCTTGTCTATAAGATGGAAGACCGTATGCTGAAAGATTAGTAAGATAGCTATCTACAAGAACAACTGCATTGTTTCCCGCTTTAAAGTTTATTATTCTGCGAGCTGCCTCATCTGCCGACAATAGCTTATTAGCAACCATCTGCTGCAAGCCACCATTATAAGCCGCATAACCCGCATTTAGCTGGGTAGCCAAAGCTGCAGTAAGAGGAGCAGGATTATAAGGGACAGTTGTAAAATAAGGCAAAGTTGTAATATATGGCAAATTTGCCACAACACCTTTTGCTCCATTAGCTGTCAAGGCCGTAACCAAATTAGAATAAATAGTTCTAAATACTGTTGGATCTGTGATATCATTACTTCCATAAGTTGCTGGATTCATATTTCCAGTCTGATCTTTACCAATACCACCAGAAGTAGCATAACTCAAAACATCATTACCTCCAATAAAAAGAGAAAAGAATGTTGGGGCTTGAGCTAAAGCATCTGCCAAAACAGTAGTAGTGGCTGAGCTAGAAAATCTTGCAAAATAAGGATTTGCCGCTCCTGTAGCAACACCAGCCACATTTCCGTAACCTGGAGCAACCAAATGATAGCTTTTTGCACCTGGAACCCCCATATTATTAAAAGCTCCTGTTAAGTGCGATGTTATTTCTGTTGTCGGTTTTCCCGAAACATTTACTGGAGCTTGACCATTAAAATAAAGTCTGGTTCCCGCAACAACATTGCCTCCCAGCAACAACCCTCCGATATTATCATTCATCAATGGCTGCGTAAAAGCTCCACCGCCTGCTGCCACGAATTGCTGAGCCAAAATATTTACATACGAATTCTCCTGACCTTTCTTAAAAAGCGCATTATCGCTGTAACCTGCCGCAAAAGAATCTCCCAGCGCTACATATTTAGTTAAAACCGCAGAACCTGGAACTACTGGAACTTCTGCCGGAGCATTATTATTATCGTCATTATTACAAGCTGCCATAAAGGTTAAAGAAACCAGCAATAGCATTTTTATATTTTTTTTCATGTTAGTACTTTTTAAATTATTACCCCTTCATTTTTCAAGTGACTTCAAAGAGTCACACCAATTTCACATAAATAATTACCCTTATGGATTAATTGTCCATGACGCAAACCACATTTGACCAATCATACCCGCTCCAATAACTTGAAGATAATCTGATCCGAAAAGGTTTGTTGCTCCAACTTTAATAACCGATTTCCATTTCGGAATCGCATAATTTACCTGAGCATCAAGAACTGTATTTTCAGGAATCATACCATCTCCAAAAGAAGATTCCCATAAATACTCAGAATTCCATCTTACATTCACATTAAACCCTAAGTTTTTAATCACTTTAGCGTTTCCTAAAGAAGCTTTGATTCTATGTTTTGGAGTATTGAATCCAGCCACGAAATCTGGGTCATCCGCTTGATTGAAGTCAAATTGGGAATAATTATAATTTACACCAACTTCAAAATCTTTATATACTTTTTTAGATAATCCTGCTCCAAAACCAAATGAAGAAATACGAGCAGTTGTATTAGTATAAACTTGATACACTCTTCTATCGCCAAATGCCAAGGCTTGGTAAGTTTGTTGTACAGCAGGATTTGTTGGATCTGTTCCAACAGTTCCATAATAAGGAGAAATAACTCTCGCAGTATTCATGAAATCATTATAAATGTTATAGTAAGCATTCAAATCTACAGACAAGTCATTCTGAACTACCGTACGATATCCTGCCTCAAAAGCCTGAACTTGTTCTGGTTTTACCAAACCGATATCTGCAACTTGAAGATCTCCAGGATTAGCAGATGCTGCAAAAGCCTGAACAGATGCTACAGTATATGCATTATGATAAGCATTTTGTCCCGACATACCAATCGTAGCTGGTTGTCCTGCAGCTTGTCCTGCAGCACTTACATTTACAGTTTCCTGAAAACGGTCTAAGTTTTCTGGTGCCGAACCAATTAACGCAAATGGTCCCAAGTCTAAACCAATATATTGATCTTGTGTAGTAGGATTACGAAAACCTGTTTGATAAGACAATCTGAAATTATGATTTTTTGATGCTCCGGCTGAATATACAAACGAAATTCTAGGCGAAACATTTCCGTCAAAATTCTGACTCTTATCATAACGTAAAGATCCTGTAAACTTCAATCTATCGTCTAAGAATTTTTTCTGTAATTGGGCATAAGCTCCATATTCTTTATATTCAATAGGACCATCGTAGTCTGTAAAAATAGTTCCTTGAGAATCCATCACATATTTTCTCCATGAACCTCCAACTTGAACTTCTGCCCACTTAATAACATCTCTAAAATTATAATTCACATCTGAATGATACAATTTAGAATGGTCTATAAATTTAGCTCCCTGAGTCAAATCTGGATTTGACACTACTGTTGCCAAAGCACTATTAAACTGAGCGCTTCCTGGCTCGAATCTTGGCGAACCCTTTGGCTTTGGAATAAATGAGATTGCAGCTGGCAAAACATTATAATCTGCAAAATTACGTGCAATCTGTGCAGATTCGTTTGCATTGGTTCCCATAACAGCTCCCGCATACTGATATGCAGTAGCATAATTGGTAAACCATTCCTGATCAGACTTAGCGGCTCTATTAACATTCCAAGCGGCAAATCTCATATCATAAGAATTTCCAGCATCTTCGCTTGTAAAATATATTCTGCCAAAAAAGTTTTTCCCTTTTACCTCAAACTTCCCTTGTTGCATTAAGAAGTCTTTCAAAGCATATCTGTTTGCCCCCTGATAAATTGTACTTCCCGTACCAATTTTATATTGCAATATAAATTCTGTATCATCTGCCCAAGGTTTTATATGAGCACTAAAATCAGCTTTCATACTTTGAACCTTATTATCTGTTAAGTCCTGCTCACGATAACCTGTTCTACTAACCTGCCCTACGTTTGGAATAAAAGTAGTAACCTCGTCACCATAAATATTCAAACCGTCATAATTCTGATTCATAGCATGTCCAACCGAACCTCCCGTCATACTTCTAGTATCATTAGCAATCCACTCGCTCGCTTCCATGTATGTAAAATTAGCTTTCATTGCAAAATGCTTAGTAAAAGCTTTTGCAGCCCTAATTCCAAAATCATTATAATCATTTGTTCCCGCAGCATCTTGGCTAGTTTGTCCGTATTTGTAGTAAACGCTTATTCCTTCATTTGTAAAAGGACTTTTACTGGTCATAAACATAATTCCGTTAAAAGCATTTGCACCATAAAGCGCCGAAGATGCACCAGGCAAAAGCTCTACACTTGCAACGTCAATATCTGAAACCCCTATAAGATTTCCTAAAACGAAGTTTAATGCCGGTGAAGAATTGTCCATACCATCAACCAATTGCATGAAACGGGTATTAGCCACGGTAGCAAAACCACGAGTATTTATAGATTTAAAAGAAATACTGCTTGTATTGAAGTTCACCTCTTTTAAATTCTCCAAACCATCGTAAAAAGTTGGAGCTGTGGTATTTTTTATTTCCTGCAACCCCATACGTTCAATTGTAACAGGTGATTCAATTACACGTTCAGGCGTTCTAGATGCCGAAACTACAATTTCGTCCAATTTAGTTTCTTCATCTTTCAAAATTACATTTAGTTTTTGATTTGCTGCAGTAACACTGATCGTTTTAGATTCAAATCCTATTGCGGAGACCTTTACTGAAAAAGGCAGTTTTGCATTAGTAGTTAGTTTAAACGATCCGTCGAAATCAGTAGAAGCACCGCTGTTTTCTCCGACAACAACAACATTAGCACCAGGAATAGATTGCTTGTTACCATCTGTAACCGAACCTGTAATTGTATTCTGCGCAAAGGATATTCCGCTGAATAACAACATAATTAGCAAGTAGACTCTCATTTTGGGTTAGTTTTTTGTTAGTATATAGCCAAAATAAGGAAATATTTTAATATACATAAAAAAATGTTAAATAAATTTAATATTTATCACATTTATTTACAATATTTTAACTATTCACTAATTGAATTTATTAAAATAAAAACAAATAAAACAAGAAGAAAAACCAATGTACTATGCATACATATAAATTTTTATCAAAAAACTGAAAATTTCACAAAAATTCATGCACACAAAAAAATTATTAACAAATAAAAAAAGCGAGACCTAAATCTCGCTTTTTTAACCTATTTATTATTTCGAAAAATAAACCTATTCCACTGTAACAGATTTTGCTAAGTTACGCGGTTGATCCACATTACAACCTCTCATTACAGCAATGTAATAAGAAAGCAATTGTAAAGGAATTGTTGTAACCAATGGTGATAATGCATCTGAAGTTTCTGGAATTTCGATTACATAATCTGCCAATTCACGAACTTGAACATCACCTTTTGTAACTACAGCAATAATTTTACCGCTTCTAGATTTAATCTCTTGAATATTACTTACAATCTTATCGTAATGCCCTTGTTTAGGCGCAATAACAATAACTGGCATATGCTCATCAATTAAAGCAATTGGACCGTGTTTCATTTCTGCAGCAGGATAACCCTCAGCATGAATATAAGAGATCTCTTTTAATTTTAAAGCTCCTTCTAATGCTACAGGAAAATTATATCCTCTACCTAAATAAAGACAGTTTGGCGCATCTTTAAAAGCAGCAGCAATTTCTTTAGCTCTAGCATCGGTTTCTAATGCTTCAGATACTTTCTCAGGAATAATTTCTAATTCTTGAAGATAAGTGTGGAAATCTGTATTTGATAACGTTCCTTTAGCTTTTCCTAAACGTAAAGCAATCATAGTTAAAACTGTGATTTGAGTAGTAAAAGCTTTTGTTGAAGCTACTCCAATCTCTGGTCCTGCGTGTGTATAAGCACCTGCATGACTTTCTCTAGAAATAGAAGAACCAACAACGTTACAAACTCCAAATACAAAAGCTCCGTTTTCTTTAGCCAATTTAATAGCTGCCATAGTATCTGCAGTTTCACCAGATTGTGAAATCGCAATAACTACGTCATCTTTATTGATAATCGGGTTTCTGTATCTAAATTCAGAAGCATATTCTACCTCTACAGGAATACGGGTAAATTCCTCAAAGATATATTCCGCCACTAAACCTGCGTGCCAAGAAGTTCCGCAAGCCACAATTAAAATTCTTTTTGCATTTAAGAATTTTTCCAGATTATCTTCAACTCCAGCCATCTGAACGATTCCTTCATTTGCATGAAGCCTTCCTCTGTAGGTGTCTTTAATTACACTTGGCTGTTCGTAGATTTCTTTAAGCATGAAATGATCATAACCACCTTTTTCAATCTGCTCCAAATTCATTTGAAGTTCTTGAATATAAGGATCTACTAAAGAGTCATCTTGGATTTTTCTAATTTTGATTGGCTTGTGCAATCTGATATTTGCCATCTCGCCATCTTCTAAATAAACCGCATTAGAAGTATATTCAATAAATGGAGAAGCATCAGAAGCAACAAAATATTCACCTTCTCCAACTCCAATCGCTAACGGACTTCCTAATCTTGCCGCTACAATTTCGTTTGGAGTTTTTCTATCGAAAACAGCAATTGCATACGCACCAACAACTTGGTTTAACGCAACCTGAACTGCTTTACCTAATTTAAGATTTTCTTTCTTTTGAACTTCTTCTATTAAATTAACTAAAACCTCTGTATCTGTATCCGATTTAAAAGTGTAACCTCTTTTGATAAGCTCCTCTTTTAAAGGCGCATAATTCTCTATAATTCCATTATGGATAATTGCTAAATCTCCAGAATTAGAAAGATGAGGATGCGAATTCACGTCATTTGGAACACCGTGAGTTGCCCAACGAGTGTGTCCAATTCCAATATTACCATTTATTGTAAAACCTTCATTGGCTTTAGCTTCAAGATCAGAAACCTTACCTTTGGTTTTGCAAACTTTAATGCCCGACTCTTCGTCATACAACATAACGCCGGCACTATCATATCCTCTATACTCAAGACGTTTTAATCCTTTTATTACAATAGGATAAGCCTCTCGATGACCGATATATCCAACAATTCCACACATATATATTTATTAATTTGGTTTCGTGTAGTAGACTTCAAGTTTCAATCTTTTATCATCTGGAACAGAAGATTTTCCTCCGTAAATGATTGTACCTAAAGGATTCATTAAGGATGTTCTTGGAGCTGCTGAAAAATATTCAACTGGATTATCTTGAATTTGAATCTTATTTTTTAGCGCATTTAGTGCATTTACAGCTACACTCTGAGAAACAACCAGTCCTAAATCAACATTTTTAGCCGTCGCGTCTTTTATCAAGTTACGAATATGGCTTGTTATTCTAATTTTATAACTTTTTCCTCTTTTATCGGAACCTAAACTTATTAGTCCTCCAAAAGCTGATGCAGGATCTGCAGAATAATCGGCCAAAACAGAGTTATTTGTCAAATTGTACAAATACACTCTATTTGGCTCCCTTGTACCAGCCATCTTATCAGCATCAATATTAAAGACTAAATTAGCTTCATTAACTTTCCAGTTCTTAATAAGAACATTGCTTCTAATTTCATCTAATTGGTCGGGAACTCCATTTGCTCCGCTTACTGGCTCGCCTGCAGCATTATAACTTAATACATCTGTCTGATTAAACAGTCTTAAAATTGCTACAGAACCTTGACCTCCTTTTAAATAAAGCCGTTCATCTCCCTCCGTTTTATTCACATTGGTTATTGCATTCGCATAGTCTGCATTTCGAGCATCTTGAAGAAAATTAGCTGTATTTGATGTACCCACAGTCGAACCCTTCAAATTCAAAACAATTGTTTTACTCTCCATAGCGGTATCAGCATCTGTCGTAGACTCTGTTTTAGCTTTGTAATAAATCGTAATTTTACCGTCACTAAAATTCATCAATGCCATATTACTCGGACTAGACCCAGACCTTTCAACATTAAAATATAAACCTCTAAAATATTCTTGAAAAACATCTTCAGCTGCAAGTTTTGAAGCATCGGCTTTTAATATTTTATCTTGATAAAACTGCTTATTTAAATGCAAACGCATTTCAGGTTTTACTCTTGTAAGTGTTTTTTTACCATCAGTTGTAATACTATCCTTGTATTCTTTCGCACTAAAAAAGAACTCCTCATTCTCAAATCTATTAGAGCTGTCGTTTAACCAAACCTTTTTATTATTAAGAAAGTCACTATTTTGATCCGTATAATAAAATTGCGGCAACTGGCTACCTCCACTAAAATAACTATTTCTCATCTGAACACCAGACTCATAAACACTTAATTTAATTTTTCCGTTTGTATCTCCATAAATAGAATCCAGTACATAAGTACTGTTTCCATCTTTATCAGTAGCGGTAACATGACTGTAATAAGGAATCTGTATTCTAACACTATCAATAACCGGCGACTCTCCAATTGTTGGAGCATAAGAGCTAAGTCCTACCTGAGTTACAAAATTCGCAGTCGTAGTTGCAAAAAGCGGGTTATCAAAAATACCAAGAGCATTTGGCGTCATATTATTTGACTGAATTGGGGTAACTTCTTGATTAAAAGCTAAAACATCATATTTTTCAGGCGCAAGTCCAAAATGATCATCTCCAACCAACCCATCTCCAATTGCATTAAAATCTTTGTCACAAGAATATAGAAAAATAGCCATTAAAGCCAAAAGAGTTCTCTTAATAAAAGAAGTATTATACATGTCTAATAATAAAATTAAAATTTAAAGTCCAAATGTTCTGTAGAAATTAGTATAAGCGTCTGCAAATCCATCTTTCCCGGCGAAAGGTAAAAAAGGTTTTCCTGAAGATTCTATAAATTTTGTTAAACTTGAAGAAACATTTTCAGACGCAATGATTACACCATCAGAATGTAAAATGCTAGCTTTTAAAACATTCTCATAATTTGGCACTTCTAAATCTGACACCGCTTCATGAGGAACTCCGTCAAATTTAACTTTATTGATCATTTCTAAATCTAAATTTTCATCAAACGACTGCCCGTAAACAGAAGTAATAATTTTAGTTTCAGAAAACAAAGCTTCATGTTTGTAATAATGCTTCATATAAATTGGAAGCATTGCTGCAAGCCAGCCGTGAACATGTATAATGTCTGGAACCCAGTTTAATTTTTTTACAGTCTCTACAACTCCTTTTGCAAAGAAAATCGCTCTCTCGTCATTATCTGGATACAGCGCACCTTCTTCATCTGTAAAAGTTGCTTTACGTTTGAAATATTCATCATTATCAATAAAGTAAACTTGGATTCTTTCTTTAGGAATTGATGCTACCTTAATAATCAATGGCATATCTAAGTCATTCACTACCAAATTCATCCCTGAAAGTCTTATCACTTCATGCAATTGATGTCTTCTCTCATTGATATTCCCATATCTAGGCATGAAAATTCTTATCTGACCGCCTTGGTCATTAATCATTTTCGGAACGTCATAAGACATTAAAGAAACCTCATTTTCAGCCAAATAAGGCACGACTTCAGATGATACATATAATATCCTCTTATCTTTCATAATAGTATTTTACTTAATTTTGGTAATAAAAACGTCGCAAAATTACAAAATTTTATGCAGTTTATAACTAATATATTATGTTTGCATAAATTTTAATAATACCTCAATGCATATTTTCTACAGTAAAGCAGCGTTGATAGCCTATCTTAAAACTATCAAAACCGCAAATTCAACCATCGGATTTGTACCAACAATGGGCGCTTTACACCAAGGACATTTGGCTTTAATGCAGCGTTCGCTTAAAGAAAACAACGATACCGTAGTAAGTATTTTTGTCAATCCAACCCAATTTAACAACGCCGAAGATTTAGCAAAATATCCGAGAACTCTCGAAGAGGATGTTAAGAAAATGCGTACATTAAGTGACAAAATCATTTTATACGCACCTTCTGTCGATGATATTTATGAAGGAAATACGGTTTCGCAGACTTTTGATTTTGACGGATTAGAAAACCAGATGGAAGGAAAATTCCGTCCTGGCCATTTTAACGGTGTTGGAACAATTGTAAAACGTCTTTTCGAAATCGTAACGCCAACAAATGCTTATTTTGGAGAAAAAGATTTTCAGCAGCTTCAAATAGTTAAAAAATTAGTAGAAAAAACGGGATTACCTGTAAATATTGTAGGTTGCCCAATTTTTAGAGAAGAAAATGAACTTGCTATGAGTTCTCGAAATGAACGTTTAAGTTCTCAAGAAAGAAAAGACGCTTCAATTATTTACAAAACTTTGACCGAAGCAAAAGAGATTTTCCAAAACCATACTCCGCAAGAAACCATCCAATTTGTAGAAAATTCTTTCAAAGACAACAAAGAATTTGAATTGGAGTATTTTGTTATTGCTGACGAATCCACACTTTTATCTATCGATCAGAAAGAGAATGATAAAAAATATCGTGCATTTATAGCGGTATTTGTTAATTCTATAAGATTGATTGATACCATTTCATTAAATTAATCTAACTTTGCAGCATGCAAATTCAAGTTATAAAATCAAAAATTCATCGAGTTAAAGTAACTGGAGCCGATTTAAATTATATTGGCAGCATTACTATTGATGAAACTTTACTAGAGGCTTCAAACATTATTGAAGGCGAAAAGGTATCTATTGTTAACATTAATAATGGCGAACGTTTTGAAACTTACGCTATTAAAGGTGAAAAAAATTCTGGCGAAATTACTTTAAATGGTCCTGCTGCTAGAAAAGTGCAAAAAGATGATATCATCATCATCATTTCGTATGCAACATTGGATTTTGAAGAAGCAAAAACCTTCAAACCATGGATTATTTTCCCAAATGAAAACGACAATTCTTTAACCTAAGGTTTTCTTTTTCTTACCGAATTACCCTACTTTGTCAAAGTCATTTTGCACAAAAAAACTCTTCTTTTGTCTTAATCGAAAATGATTTCGACACTAAAACACTCTGCTTCAATTTTCAACCTACTTAACAAAGAAGCAAATAAAATAGTATATTGCTACACTATTTTCAATACTTTTTAATTTACTGAAATGCCACAAATCATGAAAAAAGTTTACCTACTATTTTTATTAATTTCGTTTTCGTCGTTTGCCCAAAAAACGTTCGATAACATTAAATCAGAAAAGCTTGGAGAAGAGCGCAGAATTACGATCGGACTTCCTGCTTCTTATGAAACCAACAAAGACAAAAAATATCCAGTTCTTTATTTATTGGATGGAGATTATTTATTTGATCCGTTTTCTGGAGCCATAAGTTATGGAACTTATTGGGATGATATTCCAGAAATGATCATCATCGGAATTCACCAAAATAAAGATGGAGAACGTTTTGATGATACAACAATAGACCAAAACGAAGGACTTCCTTTTGAAAAAGGAGCAAAATTCTTCGAATTTATTGGAGCAGAATTAGTGCCATACATTGAAAAAAAATACCGCACCTCGCCTTTCAGACTTATTGCGGGTCATGATTTAACGGCAAGTTTTGCTAATTTTTATTTGTATAAAGAATTTCCGCTTTTTAATGCCTACATCTGTTTAAGCCCAGAGCTTGCGCCAAAAATGGAAGTGCGTATTGCAGAGAAATTTGCCAAAATAAAAAGCCCTGTTTTCTATTATCTTTCTGCTGGAGAAGGTGATATTAAAAAAATAAAAGAACCAATAGAGAAACTAAACAGCAATATTAAAATTGCTAATAATCCGTTAGTGAATTATAAATATGACGTATTTAAAGGCGCAACACATTATACAGAAGTATTGCATTCTATACCAAGCGCATTGTACCAGATATTTGAAGTTTACAGACCTATAAATTCTGCCGAATACAACGAAAAAATTGCGGTTCTTCAAACAGGTTATGCAGAATATTTAGAAAAAAAATACGCGGCAATGTCTGAAGTTTTAGGAGTTCAAATTCCTGTTCGAATGAGTGATTTTAAAGTAATGGAAAATCTTATTTTAAAAAGAAACGCCTACGATGAATTAGGAAAAATGGCTGAAATTGGAAATGTGAATTACCCGAAAGCCATGCTGGGAGAATATGAATTAGGTTTGATGTACGAAAAAATGGGCGATCCAAAACACGCTTCAAAAAAATACCAAAATGCTTCGCAAATGGAGCCAATTGGTGATTTGAACAAAGACTTGATGTATGAGAAAATTGACGAAATGAATACGCTTGCTAAAAAAACCAAATAATGTCAAAAGTTAAAACTTCCTTTTTTTGCCAAAACTGCGGAACTCAATATGCCAAATGGCAAGGGCAATGCAATGCGTGCAAAGAATGGAATACGATTGCCGAAGAAATCATTCAGAAACAAGACAAAGTAGCTTGGAAAACAGAATCTGCTCCAACAAGCAAAGCGCCAAGACCTTTAAAAATTAACGAAATTGATTCTGCTCAAGAAGTTCGAATGGACACGACTGATAGCGAATTGAATCGTGTTTTGGGCGGCGGACTTGTTCCTGGATCTTTAACGCTTTTGGGCGGTGAGCCTGGCATCGGAAAAAGTACACTTTTACTGCAAGTTTCTCTAAAATTACCTTATAAAACGCTATACGTTTCGGGTGAGGAAAGTCAGAAACAAATAAAAATGCGTGCGGAAAGAATTACACCAAACAGCGACAACTGTTACATTCTTACCGAAACCAAAACGCAGAACATTTTCAAACAAATTGAAACCATTCAGCCTGAAGTGGTCATTATTGATTCAATTCAGACCTTACACACCGATTACATCGAATCGACTGCTGGAAGCATTTCTCAGATTCGCGAAACAACAGCAGAATTAATCAAATTTGCCAAAGAAAGCAATATTCCAGTAATATTGATTGGCCATATTACAAAAGACGGGAACATTGCCGGTCCAAAAATTTTGGAACATATGGTCGACACTGTTTTGCAGTTTGAAGGCGACAGAAATCATATTTACCGAATTTTACGTTCGCTAAAAAACCGTTTTGGTTCAACATCAGAACTTGGAATTTACGAAATGTTGGGAAGCGGATTACGAGAAGTTAGCAATCCTTCTGAAATTCTAATTTCACATAAAGACGAAGAACTTTCTGGAACTGCAATTGCCACAACTCTTGAAGGAATGCGTCCGTTAATGATCGAAATCCAATCTTTGGTTAGTACGGCTGTTTACGGAACACCACAGAGAAGCACAACTGGTTACAATGCCAAAAGACTAAACATGATTTTGGCAGTTCTAGAAAAAAGAGCTGGTTTTCGCTTAGGCGCAAAAGACGTTTTCTTGAATGTTACTGGCGGAATTTCTGTTGATGATCCTGCTATTGACCTGGCGGTTGTCGCGGCAATTTTATCTTCAAACGAAGATATTCCTGTTGGAAAAGGATTTTGTTTTGCCGGCGAGGTGGGACTTTCTGGCGAAATTCGCCCTGTGAATCGTGTTGACCAGCGTATTCAGGAAGCTGAAAAATTAGGTTTCGATACTATTTTTGTTTCTAAATACAACAAAATTGCTTTAAAAAATACCGGAATTAAGATTGAGCTTGTAGCAAAAATTGAAGATGTTGCAAGCATACTTTTTGGCTGATTTTTTTTCGCCACGAATTCACAAATTAATATTATATATAATTCGTGAATTCGTGGCAGAAAAACTACCCTCAAAACATTAAACATTGTAAATTCAACTCTATGAATTTTCCAAAACAAAAAATATACAAAGCATTAAAAATACTAGGAATAGTAATTGTTGTGATTTGCATCGGACTTTATTATTTCCGTGATTCTCTTTTAAAACAAGCCATTGCAAAAGTTACTCACAAAATGGCTGTGCAATATCAAAGCAACTTTTCTGTGAAATCAGCTTCTTTTGATGGTTTATCCACCATAAAATTGACAGATGTTGTTTTGGCACCGATAAATGCTGACACACTTTGCAAAATTAAAAATGTAGAAACCAGCATCAGTTTAAGCAATTTACTAATTGGAGATGTTCAAGTTGGAACTTTAAAAGTTGACAATGGTTACATTCAATTAGTCAAAAAAGGCAATAAACGAAACTTTGATGCTTTTCTAAAAAGAGATCGAGAAGAAACAGAATCAAACGAAAAACGAAAATATGCTGCTTTCGCTTATAGAATTATTTCAAAAGTACTGAATTTGGTTCCGACCGATATGGATTTGAAAAACTTCCAATTGAAAATCGATGACAACGGAAAACAGACATCTGTTGATGTTGACAAACTTGTTTTAAACAATAAACAGCTTGAAACGAATCTTCATGTTCAAGCAAAAGATTTTGATCAGCGCTGGAACATTAAAGGCTTTGCCGACCCAAGAAATAAAAAAGCTGATATCCGTTTTTTCAATTTAGACACTGGTGCTATTCGTGTTCCATATTTGGATCAGCGTTATAATCTAAAAGCAAGTTTTGATTCTATTCGTCTGAATGTTCAAAACATTGACAAAAGCGGCAGCGAACTTCATATTGACGGTTACACTTCTATCGCCAATCTTAAAATCAATCATCCTAAAATTGCCAGTAAAGATGTAGTTATAAAAAATGCGCGCTTTGATTATCGATTTTTATTAGGAGATAGTTTTATTTCGATCGACAGTTCGTCAACCATGCAACTAAATAAGATCAAAGTTCGTCCTTACATTTCTTACGATACTGAGAAAGACACTATTTATACTTTGAAAATGGATATTCCGAAAATGAAAGCGCAGGATTTTATCGTTTCGCTTCCAGACGGATTATTCACGCATTTTCAAGGAATGCAGGCAACGGGAAATTTCGATTATAAATTGGATTTCAAATTCAATAAAAACAAACCAAATACACTTGTTTTTGATAGTAAACTCAACAAAGAAGATTTACGAATCACTAAATATGGAGAAGCCGATTTAAATAAACTAAACGGTGAATTTGTGTATCGCGCGATTATTCAAAATGTATTGCAAAGACCCGTTTTGGTTGGAAATGCAAATCCGAATTATACGCCCTTGGATCAAATTTCTCCTTATTTAAGAAAATGTGTTTTAACGACAGAAGATCCTTCTTTCTTCTCTCATCGCGGATTCATTAACGAAGCGTTCAAACAATCGATTCTTAAAAACATTAGAACCAAAAAATTCTCACGAGGCGCAAGTACAATCAGCATGCAGTTAATTAAGAATGTTTTTTTAACTCGTGAAAAGACGCTTTCGCGAAAGCTTGAAGAAATCTTATTGGTTTACATTTTAGAGAATAACCGAATTGTAAGCAAAGAAAGAATGCTGGAAGTGTATTTCAACATTATCGAATGGGGACCGAATGTATATGGAATTGGCGAAGCAAGTCATTTCTATTTCCAAAAAAGTCCTTCAGCTTTAAATGTTGATGAATGCTTATACTTGGCGACGATTATTCCGAAACCAAGAAAATTCATGTATCAGTTTAACGATGAAGGCAATTTGAAAGATTACGCCATCAAAAACCAAAAATTCTTAAAGAATTTGATGTTTAGAAGAGGTCTTTTGGTTCCAGAAGACACAATCGGGCAATTGCCAGTTTATATTTCGGGAAGTGCACGTTCTTTCATAAAAATTAAAGTGCCAGATTCTACAGCAATCAAAACAGATTCTTTGGCTGTTGATGATGAATTTGATTTATAGTTTTTTGCCACAAAGGCACTAAGACACGAAGTTTTTTATTTAATCTCGCAAAGTCGCAGAGCCGCAAAGTATTTTTTTTAAACCATATAAGTAATATAAGAGATTTAAGTCTTTTCTTAACTGATCTTATATTACTTATGTGGTTATTTTATTTTTAGACTTCGTGTCTTAGTGCCTTCGTGCAAAAAAATTAAGGTGCAGGATCTGGAACTATAGCCTGTACAGCATCAATTTCTGCTAAGATTTGTCTAGAAAGAACCACATCAACTGTATCGATGTTTTCTTTTAATTGCTCTAAAGTTGTTGCACCAATAATGGCACTTGTTAAGAACGGCTGTTGCAAAACAAACCCCATTGCAAGCTGCGTTAATGTTAAACCATGTTTTTTAGCGATTTCCTGATATAATTTTGTCGCTTCGGTACATTGGTCGCTATTGTATCGTTTATATTGTGGAAAAAGGTTAATTCTTGCTTTTGGGTGATTTTCTCCTGTTAAGAATTTTCCAGTCAAAACTCCAAAGGCTAAAGGCGAATAACCTAACAAACCAACATTTTCATATTTTGAAACTTCTGCTGAATTTACTTCAAACAAACGGTTCAATAAAGAATACGGATTTTGAACAGTTTTAATTCTTGGCAGATCGTTGTATTTGCTTTCTTCCAAAAGGCGCATCATTCCCCAAGCATTTTCATTCGAAACCCCAATGTGTTTGATTTTACCTTCTTTAATTAATCCATCAAAAGTTTCTAGGATTTCTCTGAAGTTATCTTCCCAAACATCATCATGTCCGTGAAAAGCGCGCTGTCCGAAATTATTCGTTTTTCTTTCTGGCCAGTGCATTTGATACAAATCGATGTAATCAGTTTGCAATCTTTTTAAACTGTTTTCAACTGCGTATTTAATGCTTGCAGGAGAAAAATCCAGTTTCTCGCGCATATATCCAAAATTCGGATTCGGACCAGCGATTTTAGACGCCAAAATAACTTTATCTCTGTTTCCTGATTTCTTAAACCAAGTTCCAATAATTTTTTCTGTACTTCCGTAAGTCGCTTCACTTGCAGGAACCGAATACATTTCTGCTGTGTCAAAGAAATTTACTCCTCTTTCGAGAGCATAATCCATTTGTTCGTGTCCTTCTGCTTCTGTGTTCTGCTGACCAAAAGTCATCGTTCCCAAACAGATTTTACTAACTTTTATATCGGTGTTAGGTAATGTAGTGTATTTCATTTTTTCTTTAGGTTCAAAGTTGCAAAGTAACAAAGGTACAAAGTGATTTTTCAAATCGAAAAATGATAAAGGTTAAAAAAAGTACAAGATTTTAGAAACCTTACAGAATAGAAAAAGGCTCAAAAGCAAAAACCTTTGAGCCTTAGAACCTTTGTTCCTTATTAATTATCCCAATCCTTCATTTCTTTAGGCAAATCTTCACTTGAAATTATTCGATTGTATTTGATGTCCTCTAAACCTTCCTCCACTTTGTTATGGTAGTCAGTTAATGTCACAGGATTTCCTTTTGCATCATACGAAACCACTTCATTTAAATAATTATCAAATACAGAAGAAACAATTCGTAGAACTCTTTCATCAGCCAAATCTAATTGATTTTTTATTTTCTCTTTTAATTCTGGAAGTCCCATAATTTTTAATTTATAGAAACCAAAGTTACAAAATTTTAAATTCCAGTCATAAAATCCCAAATTCCAAACGCTTTCAAAAATTGGAATTTGGAATTTGAGAATTGGAGTTTAAAAAAGGCTCAAAAGTAAAAACCTTTGAGCCTTTGTTTCTTTGTCACTTTGCAACTTTAATTTATGCTATTCAACATCTCAGCAATCTCATCCAATCTTGGAGTTAAGATGATTTCGATTCTTCGGTTTTTAGCTTTTCCTTCTGGCGTTGCATTACTTGCCAAAGGAGAAAACTCACTTCTTCCTGCTGCTGTTAATTTTTGTTTATTGATTTTTGGGTTTTCGCTTAAAATTCCCACAATTGCTGTTGCTCTTTTAGTCGATAAATCCCAGTTGTTTGCAATTGGTCCAGAACCAGCATACGGATCATCATCTGTATGTCCTTCAATTAAAACAGAAAGATCTGGATTATCCCCTAGAACTTTTCCAAGTTCTACAACCGCTTTTCTACCTTCTGTTCCAACTGCCCAGCTTCCAGAATTGAAAAGCAATTTGTTTTCCATAGAAACGTATACTTTTCCGTTTTTCTGCTCCACTGTTAAACCTTTACCTTCAAAACCGTTTAACGCTTTAGATAAAGTTTCCTTCAGTTTACGCATCGCTTCTTCTTTCGCGGCAATCATAGCTTCCAATTCTTTCAAACGATTTGCTGTTTTGTCCAAACTCGCTTTTTCGTCTGCAAGCGCTTTTCCTTTTGCTTCCAATTGCGCTAACAATTCACGGTTTTTAGCCATGTTTTTCTCTAGCGCATCGTTGCTGTTTTTCTCCAATGCATTATAAGAATCTTGTAAAACCTTATATTTATTTTGAGCCGCGGCTAAATCTGCTTTTTGTTTTGCCAAATCATCATTAGCAGCTGCTAAATCTTTAGTCAGTTTATCACGATCGACTTCTAATTGGTTCTTTGCTTTCTTTAAATTTTCATTTTCATCAGCAATAGAACGATTCTCTTTCTTCAAATCTGAATATTTTGTTTCTAGATCATTGTAAATTTTCTTAGAAACACATGACGTTGTGGACAAAGCTAACGCTAGTAATCCGATGGAGGCTTTTTTAATCATCTTTAATTGGTTTTATTTTGGGCTTTTAATATCTAAACCATTTTAAATTCCAAATTCAAATTCCAAAAATCTGAATTCATGCTTGAAATTTAAGTTGCATTTTACTTTACAAGAACAATACCAAAAATTAGTCAATCTCGACTAAAATCGGACAATGATCTGAATGCATCGCGTCTGGTAGTATAACAGCTCTTTTTAACCTGTCTTCTAACACATTGCTAACCAAATTATAATCTATACGCCAGCCTTTGTTATTTCCTCTTGCTCCTGCGCGGTAACTCCACCAAGAATAATGATGCGGATCTTTGTTAAAATGACGGAAACTATCGATAAATCCAGATTTCATAAAAGCATCTAGCCATGCGCGTTCTGCCGGAAGAAATCCAGAAACTGTTTTATTACGCACAGGATCGTGAATATCGATTGCTTCGTGGCAGATATTATAATCACCACAGATAATTAGATTTGGAATTGTAAGTTTCAATTCATTAATATATGTTTGAAAATCATCCATAAACATAAACTTATGATCCAGCCTTTCGATGTTTGTTCCAGACGGAAGATATAAACTCATCACAGAAACGTCGTCAAAGTCTGCACGCAGATTTCTGCCTTCAAAATCCATGTGATGAATTCCTGTTCCGTAAACAATATTATTGGGTTTTGTTTTAGAAAGAATCGCCACTCCGCTATACCCTTTTTTAGTCGCAGGATAGTAATATTGAAACGGATAGCCTGCTGCTGTAATATCGTCTACCGGAATTTGATCTTGTGTTGCTTTTATTTCCTGAAGACATATTACATCAGGATTTGCTTGTTGTAGCCACTCGATAAACCCTTTGTTTATTGCCGCTCTAATTCCGTTTACGTTATAAGAAATAATTTTCATCAGTGATTTTTTTAGGATTCCAAATGTAATAAAAAAGTGCAAAGTTTATCTTGGAAACAATGAAAAGTAGACTTTTTTGTTATCTTTGTTCGCTGTTCTAATAAATTAAAAGTAGTACATGGGTTTAGTTACCGCGAAAGAAGTTGCAAAGGCAATAAATGTTGAAAAGTACGGAGTTTTCGGTACCTTTTCTGGCTGGATTCTTATGAAGGTTCTTAAGATCTCGACCCTTAATAAAATTTACGATCGTAACAAACATTTGGAAGACCTTGACTTTTTGAATGGAATTTTGGACGAAATGGAAATTAAGTTCGAAATCCCTGAAGAAGATTTAAAGCGTCTGCCAAAAGATGGTGCGTATATTACCATTTCCAATCATCCGCTTGGAGGAATTGACGGAATCTTGCTTTTGAAATTGATGCTTGAAAGAGAGCCAAATTTCAAAATCATTGCCAATTTCTTATTACATAGAATTGTTCCGATGAAGAAGTACATTATGCCGGTTAATCCTTTTGAAAATCATAAGGATGCAAAATCGAGCGTAATTGGAATTAAAGAAACCTTACGTCATTTAAGCGACGGAAAACCTTTGGGTATTTTCCCTGCAGGTGAAGTTTCGACTTATAAAGATGGCAAATTAGTGGTAGATAAACCTTGGGAAGAAGGCGCGCTGAAATTAATCAGAAAAGCTAAAGTTCCTGTTGTTCCAATTTACTTTCACGCTAAAAACAGTAAATTATTCTACTGGCTTTCTAAAATTGATGACACCTTACGTACAGCAAAATTACCTTCTGAGCTTTTAACGCAAAAAGATCGTGTAATTAAAGTTCGTATTGGAAAACCAATTTCTGTTTCTGAGCAAAACGAAATTGAATCTTTTGAAGAATATTCAGAATTCTTAAGAAAGAAAACCTATATGCTTGCCAATCCGTTTGAGAAAGACACTAAACTGATTGATACTGCAAGTTTAAAAATACCAAAAGCACCTAAAAAAATCGTTACGCCAGCAAACGAATCAAAACTAATTGATGAAGTTCAGGCTTTACGCGATAGCGACAGCCGATTTTTACAAAGCAAAAACTATGAGGTTTTCTTTGCAAGCGCAAAAGAAATTCCCAACATTTTGCACGAAATTGGACGCTTACGCGAAATCACTTTCCGTGAAGTTGGTGAAGGAACAAATGAATCTATTGACATAGACGAATACGACCAATATTATCACCACATGTTTTTATGGGATGATGAAACCAAAAAGATCGCCGGTGCTTATCGTATGGGATTAGGTTCTGAAATCTATCCAAAATACGGAATTGAAGGTTTTTACCTGACAGATCTTTTCAGATTTGAGCCAGAACTTCATGATATGATGCACAAATCGATCGAAATGGGACGTGCCTTTATCGTAAAAGACTATCAGCAAAAACCAATGCCTTTGTTCCTGTTATGGAAAGGTATTATCCATACGACTTTGCGTCATCCAGAACATAAATATTTAGTTGGTGGTGTAAGTATCAGCAATCAATTTTCAGATTTCTCTAAATCATTGATGATTGAGTTTATGAAATCAAACTATTACGATCCGTATATCGCGCAATATATTCACCCGAAAAAAGCGTACAAAGTAAAACTGAAAGACGCCGATAAAGATTTTATCTTCGACGAAGCTGAATCTGATTTGAATAAGTTTGATAAAATCATTGACGAACTAGAACCAGGAAACCTACGTTTGCCTGTTTTAATTAAGAAATACATCAAACAAAATGCAAGAGTGGTTGCTTTCAATGTCGATCCGCTTTTTAACAATGCAATTGACGGTTTAATGTACATTAGAATTGCAGATATTCCAGAAAGCACTATGAAACCCGTTATCGAAGAGTTTCAGATCGAATTGGAAAAGAAATTATCCGAGAAAGAAGATTAACACAAACAAAGAAGCCGTTTCAATTGAAACGGCTTTCTTATATCATTAAAATTAGAAAATTTACTCTTTTCCTATTTCATTAATCTCTTCTAATTGATTTTTAGGATCAGGTCCGTATTGGTTTGGTCCCTTTTCACCTTCTATACAGCATAAATACAGATTATAATAAGGAATTAGAGAATACCAACCGCTTTTACCAACATCATGCATTCTTCTAATAGTTACCGCAATGGTAGGAATTATTATAGCCAACACAAAAACAGCAAATAACAAACCTCCGATCATTTCTGGAAGTACAGATGCTATAAAGATTAATGCAAAAATCGCAATGTAATACGCTAAAATAAACATCCAGTATTCTTTTCTTCTTGCTCTTCCTTCAAAATTTGCGTAGTTTTCAAAAACTACTTTCTTAAACATTTCAATCATAATAAATCTATTTAAATATACTTTTAGGTTAGGAATTTTTGGTCTTATCCTCTTTTTTAATAGTGTGCAAAATTACTTCCATTGGAAGTTACTAATGGGATCAAAAAGTTATTAATATGTCAAAAAAAGGTCATTTCATTAAATAAAAAATCTCATTCAATGCTGAATGAGATTTAGACAATATATTTATTCTTCTATTAAAACCAGCCTTTTTTACCAACTTGGTAAGTTTGATAAAACTCTTCATCTGATTTTGTCAAGTAGATAATTCCTTCAATGAATCCGATTATACTTCCAATTCCACAAGTAACTATGCTAATTACGATTTGAATAATTCCTTCTTGAGTATAACCTAAGACAAACTTATGAATCCCTAAAGATCCAAAAAGAATACCCATCAGTCCTGCTAATACTTTTTTATTCTCCTGTCTTGGTTGAGATGGAGTATTCCAGCTTTCTGGTTTTGTAGTTTCCATTTTTATATTATTTAGTTAATTATTAATTCCTATTTCATCAATTTCTTGAACAGTACTTTTTGGATCTGGCCCATAATAATTTTCTCCATGCTCGCCTTCTGTTATTAACAAAACCAAAATCCAAATAGGTCCTGCCAACGGAATTAAAGAAACCAAAATAGTCCAGCCACTTTTACCAATATCATGCATTCTTCTAACTGAAACAGCCAGAGATGGGATTATAGATGCTATTGCATAAAGAAAAAATAATCCCACTGCAATTGAAATTCCCGTTTCTGTGCCTAAAACTGCAGTTAACAGCAGTCCTACAAAAACAAATGCAAAAAATAAAAGTGTTGTCGCAAGACGAAAATACCAATATTCACTTCTTCTAGCTCTACCGCTAAAGTTTGCATAGTTATCAAACATGGCCGTTTTATACCATTCAATCATAATTTTAATCGTTTGTTTTTGGCCTACTCTTGGGATTTTCGGTTTTCTCCGAACTTCAGAAAAGAACCTATTTAGACTCATTCTTTTAAAATTCGGAAACAATATTATTAAAAAATAAGAAATAAAACTAATCTTGCCAAATAAAATTTACAGGAAAAAACTCGTTATTAAATTCTAAAGCCTGTAGGCTATTCTTTGCTGTAAATGGCTTTGATTTTATCTACAATTACCTGAGCCAAACGCTCATGGCTCTCAAAAGTCCAACCTGCAATATGAGGCGTCAGCAATACATTTTTTGCTTCCATTAAATATTGAAGCGCTTCTGGTGTATTGTTTTCTTGGAAAAGTGTTTCAAACGAAAGCTTCTCGTATTCTAGAACATCTAAACCTGCTCCTAGAATTTTTTTCGATTTCATAGCTTCAACCAAATCTGCCGTTACTATATTTTTCCCTCTAGAAGTATTAATGATCCAAAACGGCTTTTTAAATGCATTTATAAAGTCGCTGTTAACCATTTTATCCGTTTCTGGTGTCCAAGGAAGGTGAAGGCTTAAAACGTCTGTTTTTTCACGTAATTCTTCTAACGAAACTTGTTTGGCATTTTCGTCGCCAACATTATCCAAAATATCGTAACAAAGAACCTCTGTGTCAAAACCTCTTAGTTTTTTAGCAAAAGCTTTACCCATGTTTCCGTAACCGATGATTCCGACCGTTTTCAAATCCAATTCGTGGCCTCGGTTGCTTTCTCGATTCCAATGGCCCGCTTTAACTTCGGCGTCGGCTTGATTCAAATTATTGAATAAGGATAAAATTACACCCAGCGAATGTTCTGCAACAGCATTGCGATTTCCTTCTGGAGCAGCAATAAGATGAATTCCTTTTGCAGAAGCATACTCACAATCAATACTTTCAAGGCCTGCGCCCACTCTCGCAATAAATTGCAACTTTGTTGCAGCATCTAAAAATGTCTTGTCAATCTTGAAACGGCTGCGAATTACAACTCCGTTATAGTCTTGAATTTTTGCTTCTATTTCTTCCTTTGAAGATTTAAAATCGGCGTGATTTTCGAAACCAGCTTCTTCCAATTGATTCCATAAAATTGGATTATTGCTGTCGATATGAAGAATTTTTATGCTCATTTTGTGTTGAATTTTAAAAGCACAAAAATACGGGAATTCTTTAAGATTTCATTTCAAGCTTAATGTTTTAATCTCGCAGAGTCGCAAAGTCGCGAAGAAAAATTCAATACTAAAGAACTTAAAAAAGCTTGCCTACTTTGAGCCTACATGGCAAATCCTTTTTATTGCCCAGATTTTTTTTTAACTTTGAAAGATTAGGAATTTTCAAATTCCATCTTCAATACTCAAGAAAATCTTCCACAATGAAATTAACCAAGACTTTTAAAGCCTTTTTTGAAAACGAAAAATCAGGAGGAATTATCTTGCTCTGTGTCACTCTTTTGTCGCTATTTCTTGCCAATTCATCTCTTCAAATTCCGTATGTTGCTTTTTGGGAAAAAGAAATTGCAGGACATTCCATTACCCATTGGATTAATGACGGATTGATGACCATTTTCTTTCTTTTGATTGGCTTAGAACTGGAAAGAGAAATTTACCACGGAGAATTATCAAATATAAAAAATGCGTCGCTCCCTATAATGGCCGCTTTTGGAGGAATGCTGGTTCCGGCTGCTATTTTTTTAGCATTAAACTACGGAACAACGACACAAAACGGTGCCGGAATTCCTATGGCGACCGATATCGCTTTTGCAATCGGAATTTTGTCCCTTCTTGGCAGCAGAGTTCCTGCTTCGCTAAAAGTTTTTCTAACAGCGCTTGCCGTTATTGACGACCTTGGAGCTATTATTGTGATTGCTGTTTTTTATACTACCTCAATCTCTTTTTTAAATCTCGGAATCGCACTTGGAATATGGGGTTTTCTCTTCGTTTTAAACCGAATGAAAATTCATAATCTGATTCCGTATCTCATTGGTGGAGCTGTAATGTGGTATTTTATGCTCAATTCTGGAGTTCATGCAACTATAACTGGCGTAATTTTAGCCTTTGTTATTCCGTTTGGAGATGGCGGAAAGAAAACGTCATCCTACAGATTGCAGCATTTTCTTCATCAACCCGTCGCATTTTTCATTTTGCCTTTGTTTGCAATTGCCAATACCGCTTTAACAATTTCAGACAATTGGCATGAAGGCCTTAATCACGTCAATACCTACGGAATCATTCTTGGACTTGTAGTTGGAAAACCGCTCGGAATTTTACTTTTCTCATCGGTTGGTGTAACTTCAGGTTTGTGTATTTTGCCTAAAAATTTAAAATGGGCACACATACTAGGCGCAGGAATGCTTGGCGGAATTGGTTTTACCATGTCCATTTTTATTACTGTTTTAGCATTCAAAAATCCTGAAATCATTGTTTTTTCTAAAATAGCAATTCTAATAGCTTCTTTCTTAGCCGGACTCATGGGATTTGTTTATTTGAAATACACCCTTAGTAAAAAATGAATTTTTTAAATTCCAATACTGAAATTCCAAATTCCAATTATTGCGTTCAATAAATGAAAAGAATTAGACAAGTACTTACCATATCAATATCTCTTTTAATATTGTTTGTTGGTATTATTCTATATCAGATTATAACATATAAAACTCCTTCTTCAGATTTTTACTGTGCAACACCTGTCCCACTCTTTTGTGGAACACCAAATTTATCAGAAAATCAAGAAAAGGGAAAAGAAATATTTAATTCCAATTGTGCAGCTTGTCACAAGCTAGACGCAAAAAGCACAGGGCCAGCACTACGCGGTGTTGATTCATTAGTTTTTGTGAAATGGATTATTCGTAAAAATCATAAAATCGATACTACAAACATCGAAAAATTAGGGCTTGATTATCATCGAACAATGTTTATTGAATATGTAAAAGAAAAAGACTTAGGATTAATAATTGAATATTGTTCGAGAGAACGTGATTATTAATTTCTAAAAAAATACTTTGGCGAATTTCTAGTGTGATTCCTCGTTCCTCGGAATGACAAATTGAGCTCCTTAATTTTCATAAAACAAAAAATCCCAAACCCCAACGCTAAAATTGGAATTTGGAATTTTAAATATTGAAATTTAAGTAATCTAACCTTTAATCTGTTTCAAAGAAGTCTTGATTCCTTTAATTAATGATGAACTGAAACCATTGTGCTCCATTTCATTTAAACCGACAATTGTACAGCCTTGTGGCGTTGTTACACGATCGATTAATTGTTCTGGGTGCACTCGCTCTTCTAAAAGCATTTTTGCAGCTCCTTTTACCGTTTGCGCAGCAATTGCTAAAGCAGTATTAGAATCAAATCCGATTTCGATTCCGGCTTGCATAGAAGCACGAATATAACGCAATGCATAAGCTGTTCCGCAAGCTCCTAAAACCGTAGCTGCATCCATCAATTTTTCATCGATTACTGGAGCTGTTCCTAAATCTTGAAATAAATCTACAATTGGCGTCGCGTTTTCTTTGTATTTTTCTGGAAACGAAATACAAGTCGCCGACTCTCCAAACTGGGCCGCAATATTTGGCATAATGCGAACTACAGGATATTCGTAGTTTGTTTTAGTTTGAAACACATCCAAAGACAGTCCGCTTACTGCAGATGCAATCGTTTTGTTTTTTATAACTGGCAGAATTTCAGCCAAAACTGTATCTACCTGATACGGTTTTATAGTTAAGATTACAACATCAGCTTCCTCGATGTTGTGTTTATTATCGTTAGAAACCGTAATTCCGTACTCTGATAAATATTGAATACTAGCAATGTTTCTTCTTGTGACAGTAACCTGGTTGTTTTTCGAGAATTTAGCAATCCCCAAGGCAATAGAAACCCCAAGGTTTCCTCCTCCAATAATGTGTACTTTCATTTTGGTTGGATTTAATTTATTTCTGGTTGATAAATAGCATTTTCCGCGTGCAAATTACGCAGATTTTAGAGATCTTAAATCACTGTAATAAACTAATTTGTGGCAAAAATCTAGAATCCTAGGATCAAGTTAGCTACTCCAAAATAGAGCATAATTCCAAAGACATCGTTGGTTGTAGTGATAAACGGACCTGTAGCAATTGCGGGGTCAATTTTGTTTTTGTTTAGGAAAAGCGGGACTAAAGTTCCTAGAGTTGCCGCAAAAAGAATAACCACAATCATAGAAATAGAAATCGCAAATCCTACCAAATATTGTTGGTACATGATGGAATGATAGCCTAATAAAAGCAAAGAAATAATAGTTCCCGATATCATAGAAACGGTAATTTCTTTAGTAAAATAACCGCGGCTAAAATCTTTTAACGTTCCATTTGCCAAACCTTGCACCACAATTGCCGAAGCTTGAACTCCGATATTTCCTGCAGTTGCAGACAATAAAGGCACAAAAATGATTAAGGTAGAATATTTTTGAAATGTGCTTTCGTTTCCTTTCAAAACAAAAGAAGCTACAATTTCTATTACCATTCCAATCAAAAGCCAAGGCAAGCGTGCTTTTGTAAGTTCGTAAACGCTGTCGTTTGATTCAACGTCTTGTGTGATACCCGCTGCTAATTGGTAATCTTTATCAGCTTCTTCCTTGATTACGTCTACGATATCGTCGATAGTAATTCTTCCCACCAAACGGCCTAATTCGTCCACAACCGGAATTGCCTCCAAGTCATACTTTTGCATGATACGAGCTACCTCAACATCTTCGGTATCTACTTTTACGAAATTTAATTTTCGGATATAAACGTCTCCAATTTGTGTTTTGGTCGAAGAAGTCAATAAATCTTTCAGCGATAATCTTCCTTTTAGTCGGTTTTCATCATCCACTACATAAATAGAATGCACTCTAGAAACATTTTCTGCCTGAATTCTCATTTCTTTAACACAGGTCAAAACGTTCCAGTTTTCATTCACTTTTACAAGCTCTTTTCCCATCAAACCACCGGCTGTGTTTTCGTCGTAACGCAAAAGATCAACAATATCTTTGGCATGTTCAACGTCTACTAATTCCGAGATTACTTCCGCTTTTATTTCTTGCGAAAGTTCGGCGATAATATCGGCAGCGTCATTGGTTTCAAGCTCATCAAGCTCTTCCGCGATTTCCTTTGGTGAAAGTCGGCTTAAGATGTTTTCACGCAAATCTTCTTCTAGTTCAAGAAGAATTTCAGCCGTTTTATCACTATCTAAAACCTTAAAGATATAAGTCGCCTCATCAAAATCAAGTTCTTCTAAGATTTCGGCGATATCAGCGTGGTGCAAATCATTAAGTAAAACTTCAAGCTCGTTGTCGTTTTTACTATTGATCAGCTCTTCTAACTGGTGTATAAATTCTTTACTAACTTTGAACTCCATCGGTTTCTATTTTTTGAGTTAGTTCAATAAATTCATCAACGCTTAATTGCTCGGGACGTTTATCAAAGATAGTGTCTTCTCGCAAATTGTCTGATAAATTTAATGTTTTCAAACTGTTACGTAATGTTTTTCGTCTCTGCTGAAAAGCAGTTTTTACAACTGTAAAAAACAACTTTTCGCTGCAAGGAAGACTGTAATCTTCCTTTCGGGTCATTCTCATCACACCCGATTTCACCTTGGGCGGAGGAATAAAAACGTTTTCATTAACCGTAAACAGATACTCGGTATCATAGAAAGCCTGAGCTAAAACTGATAATATTCCGTATGTTTTTGAGCCTTTCTTTTCACAGATGCGCTCAGCCACTTCTTTCTGAAACATTCCAGAAAATTCTGGAATTTGGTCTCTAAGTTCTAATGTCCTAAAAACAATCTGAGAAGAAATATTATACGGAAAGTTACCTATTATGGCAAACTGTTTATTTTTGTAAACTTCATTTATATTATACTTCAGGAAATCCTGAGAGATAATTTTATCTTTTAATTTTGGATAATTGGCATCCAAATACGCTACCGATTCGGTATCGATTTCAATAACGTGCGTGTTGATTGGTTTTTCAAGCAAATACTTAGTAAGCACACCCATTCCTGGTCCTATTTCTAAAACCTCATCGTATCCTTTAAAAGTCAACGTATCTGCAATCGCTTTTGCAATACTTTCGTCTTTAAGGAAGTGCTGTCCTAAATGTTTTTTTGCTTTTACTTTTTCCATTTCAATTCTTGTTTGTCACGAGGCTGCAAAAGTATTCTTTTTTTGCTACAAAGGCTTCAAGACACAGATTTAATTTCTCTTTTTTGCCACAATCCCGATAGCTATCGGACAAAGACGCAAAGTTTTATTCATCCTAACTGAACACTTATTACTAAACACTGATCACTTTATCTGTCTAGTGCTCCGAAACAACCTCCAATTCTGTTCTGAAAGAAAGCATTTTATCTGCAAACAGACTCAAAGCTTCTCTATGAAATTCTGGCTCGTCTTCGATATAAAACTTTTCCAAAGTTTCTTTGCTATCCGTTACATATTGAACTGAATAGGTAATGCCGCCCATTTCTTCTTCAATTAAAACTTTTACGATTCGAGCCGAAGAGAATTTCTGAGTTGCCAGAATTTCTGGTATGTGTTTTTCCTGCATCCATTTTAACCATTGGTCGTGAACGCTTTCGTGTATATTGGTGGTAACGTTGTAAATAATCATTTTTTTCTAAGATTCTGAGATGCTAAGATTCTGAGTTTTTTTTTTCTGAAACTTAAAAACCAACTCTCATATTACTAATTCTTGTATTTTGGAATTTGGAATTTAAAAATTAGAATTTTATAAATTCTTATCCCCTCTCAATTCTCGGTATTTTTTTCTGGCATCGACGAAGTAGATACTGTCTTGATGGTTAAAAATTACCTTTTCATATAAAGGCTTTGCCTTTTCTGGATCTTTTAGTTCGTCGTTGTAAATTTCAGCGGAGAAAAACAGTGCTTCATCTACATAAATTCCGTCGCTGTGATTGTCAATAATTTGCTGATACTGGCTTAAAGCCGAAGCAAAATCTTTCTGGCTTTCGTAAACTTTTCCTAAACGAAGTAAAGTCACTGCTTCAATTTCTTGTCCTTTATAGGTTTTTAAAATATTCTGAAACTGTGCTATCGCTTCTTGTTTTTTATTCTGATAAATTAAAAAATCTCCTTTTGCAAACTGCTTCAAAGCCACTTGAGTCGAATCTGCAGCGGTATTATCATTAATTAATAAGAAATATTCCAAAGCGTCGTTGGCAATTAATTGCGTATTTGCTGCTTTTAATTCTTTAAACTGTTTATTGGCCCATTCAAAATCGCCTTTGTAATAACTTGTTTTAGCGGCTTTCAAGCTTGCTTCGTGCGCCATGACATCATTCTTTAAATCCAATTGAATCTGCGAATAGTAAATCAACGCCTGATTGTACTTTTCTTCCAAAAGCAAAATATCGGCCAATTCCATTTTTGCATCGGCTTTTTGATATTCATTTAAATTCAATTCTAAGGCTTTTTTGATTACTGCCTTTCCTTCCTCTGGTTTCTTTAAATTAAAAGCCAAAAAATGAGCTTGAATGATTTGCAAAGATAAGGTAAAAGGATTGATTTCGTAAGTGGCCAGTAATTGCTGCAATTCGTCGTTGAGAGCCGGATAATCTTTTTCCTGTGCTTTATCAATCTTAATCTGCATTAAATACGCATTACTCTGAATCAGTAAATCTCGATCTTTAGTATTTTGAAGAATGAAGTTCAAAATTTCAACTGCAGTTTCGTCGTCATCTTCATTCATTGCAAACTGGCTCAAATTGACAATACTCATCAATGATTCTGGTTCGCGCTTGTAAATGGCTTTTTCTTGAATAAACGCTTTTCCGAATTCTTTCTGCTGCACATAAAACCAGCTTAGATAATGATTCCAAAAAACATCTTGATCTTTCTGCGTTTTTAAGATTAATGCTTTTCGCATCGCATCTTTAAAAGCCGTATTATCGGTTTCGCCATTCATGAATCGAGACAATTGCGTCTGAATCAAATTTGTGTTTTGTGGATTTGCATAGGATTCTGTCAACAATAAATCGATCATCAAGTCGGTTTTTCCTAACTGACCGTACAACATTCCGATTTGGAAATTGAAATTAAAGTTTGGCTGTACTTGCATTGCCGTTTGATAGGCTTTTAAGGCATATTCTAGCAATACTTTTTTCTCAAACGAACTTGCAATTCCGTAAACATCATTCGGATTTGTTTTTATTTTTTCAATTGCTTGCTCGTAGTAGTTTTTGGCTTTCGAATCGTTTTTCTGCAATTGAAAATTGTATCCCAATTCAACTAGAAAAACACCTTGTTTGTAACGATTGTAGCGATCTTGAATTGCTTTTTCGGCATTGGCATATTGCTGCAGCTGCTGATAGCAATCGACTGTTCTTAAAAAATACTGGGTATTGGAAGGTGCTGCTCTTAAAAGCTCTTCATAACTGATTTTAGCTTTATCGAAATCGCCTTTATCATAGTAGTATTGAGCCAACTGCTCGTTTTGGCTAAACGCAAAACCAGAACATAACAAAACGATACAGATTAATATGTTTTTCATATTTTTTAGTTTTCAGCCGTTTTCAGTTTTCAGTCACACTCGCAATTCTCAGTCTTTAAAACTGCAAACTGTCACTATCAACTGTGACTTTTTTTGTTTTCCAAAAAATCAGACCCAAGCCAATTAAAATAAACGGAATACTTAAAATCTGTCCCATATTAATCAGCATATTATTCTCGAAAGCTTCTTGATTTTCTTTGAAAAATTCGATTATAAAACGAGCTGCGAATAATAAAGTTAAGAAAGTTCCAAAGATTAATCCCTGCGCATTTCTGATTTTTTCTGATTTGTACATGTAAAACAGAATTCCAAAAATCAATAAATAAGCAAAAGCTTCATACAATTGCGTGGGATGTCTCGGAATCAAATCGTCTCGCTGAAAAACTACTCCCCAATTCCCATTGGTTGGCTTTCCATAGATTTCAGAGTTCATAAAATTTCCCATTCTGATAAAAGCACCTGTTACAGGAACCGCAACGGCCATTTTATCCAAAAGTCCTAAAAACTGAACTTTGTATTTTCGACAGTACAAAATCATTGCCGTAATCACTCCTATCGAACCTCCGTGACTTGCCAAACCTTGATAACCCACAAATTGGTAAGCTCCTTTTATTTTCTGGATTGGTAAAAGAATTTCTATCGGATGTTTGAAGAAATAGTCTGGTTCGTAAAAGAAACAATGTCCAAGTCGAGCGCCTAAAACGGTTCCAACGATAACATAAATCAATAAAGAATCAAGATTGTCTAAAGAAAGATTTTCTTTTTTATAAATGTTTCTTACGATATAAAACCCGAGAAGAAGTCCGCAGGCAAAAAGTGCTCCGTAATATTTTAAAGGAAAACTATCTGTAATCCAGAATATAACGGGATCAACGTTCCAGTTTAAGATACCGTTTTTCATTTGTTGTTTTTTACTTTTTAAGAAACCCAACAGGTTTTAAAAACCTGTCGGTTTTAACCTTAAAAAAATTAGTTTATAATATCAAATCCGCAGTAAGGACGTAAAACTTCTGGAATTACGATTCCTTCTGGAGTTTGGTAATTTTCAATAATTCCGGCCAAAACACGCGGAAGCGCTAATGAACTTCCGTTAAGCGTGTGCGCCAATTGATTTTTTCCTTCTTTGTCTTTGAAACGTAATTTCAAACGGTTCGCCTGGAAAGTTTCAAAGTTAGAAACAGAACTAATTTCTAACCAACGATCTTGTGCTGTAGAAAACACTTCAAAATCATAAGTCAAAGCAGATGTGAATCCCATGTCGCCTCCGCAAAGACGTAAAATTCTATATGGCAATTTTAATTCTTGAAGAATATTTTTTACGTGCTCTACCATTCCGTCAAGCGCTGCATAAGAATTGTCTGGATGCTCGATACGAACGATTTCAACTTTATCAAATTGGTGCAAACGGTTTAATCCGCGAACGTGTGCTCCGTAAGAACCTGCCTCACGACGGAAACATGGCGTGTATGCTGTTTGTAAAACTGGCAATTCGCTTTCGTTCAAGATAACGTCACGGAATAAATTCGTAACAGGAACCTCAGCAGTCGGAATTAAATATAAATCGTCTAAACCTGCGTGGTACATTTGCCCTTCTTTGTCTGGCAATTGCCCCGTTCCGTATCCTGAAGCTTCGTTTACCAAATGTGGAACCTGAACTTCGTTATATCCTGCAGCGGTATTTTTGTCTAAAAAGTAGTTGATTAAAGCACGTTGAAGCTTTGCTCCTTTTCCTTTATAAACCGGAAATCCTGCTCCAGTGATTTTTACACCCAATTCAAAATCGATGATATCGTATTTCTTTACCAATTCCCAGTGTGGCTGTGCGTCTTCGTGTAAAACCGGAATATCTCCTTCTTGAAAAACATTCAAGTTATCGTCTGCCGATTTTCCTTCAGGAACAATATCTGCCGGAAGGTTTGGTAAAGTGTATAATTTATTGGTTAACTCAACAGCCAAAGCTTCTGCTTTTTCGCTCAGTTCTTTACTTTTTTCTTTTAGTGAAACTGTTTTTTCTTTTAAGATTGCTGCTTTAGCTTTCTCGCCAGCTTTCATCAATTCACCAATATCTTTGGACAATTTATTAGATTCTGATAAAGTATTGTCTAATTCTACCTGTGCAGCACGACGATTCTCGTCTAATTGAACCACCTCTTCAACAACGCTTTTAGCATCGATATTACGTTTTGCTAAAGCCTTGATTACTTTCTCTTGATTTTCTCTAATAAATGCAATTTGTAACATAGCTTGTTTTTTATAACTATTGTATTTTTTATAACGGAAGCAAATTTAAGGAAATGTTTGTTAACAATAGGTCAAAGTTTTGCAGTAAAACCGAAATCTCCTATAAACAGCAAAAGCACCATAAAAGTGCTCTTGCTATTATTTGAATTTTATATGGTTTTATTCCAAAAAACGATGTCTATCGTCTCTATGAAAAGCATAATCTTTACCGTTAAACTTAAGTTTTTCAATTTCTCTTTTGGTTTTCAGATCGCTTTTTTCTGAAATTCCGTTTTCTGAATCGTCTTCAACTGCTTCTTCATACGAAAAGTTTTTGGTGATTATCAAATCAAAATAACCGTTTGTTTTCTGATCTGAAAAACTCATTCCAGTCTCTAAGGTTTCTATTTGAAAAGTTCCGCTTCCGTTAGAATCGCCATTGGTCATTCGAATTGGGTATTCATACAAAACCTTTTGAATCTCGTTGTCCACCAAAGTAATCAGTGTGAATTTTTGTTCAGAATACAATACAATTCGGCTGCTGGCACTGGCTTCTGTGTAAAAAGCAATCGCAGGCGTTTTTTCATTTAGATATACCAAATCTTTCAAAATGTGCGATTTTGAAAACTGAATGGCTTCATTATCGTAATAACCAAGATTTTCATCAAATTCTTCGGCAATTACAGTTCCGTTTTCACGATTTACAAACAAATACTTACGCTGAAAATAATTTCCAAGTTCTTCGTCATCATCACTGGTTCTAAATGCTTTTTTATCGTGAGAAACAGTTGTGAGAACAAAAAATGCAGTTTGATCATCGTAATTGATCGAACTTGATTCAGCAATTCTGATATCCGAATATTTAATTTTGAGATTTGAGGCTACTTTTGAGAGCAGCTGCAGATTCATTTCTTTAGAATCTTCAAATTCATCGGTGTTTTTAAAAATAAGCTTTTTTAGTTGTTTTTTGCTGACACCAAGATCGGTTTCAGTTTGTGAAAGCAGTTCCTGATTCTGAACGTCGTCTTGAAGCTTTTCGTTTTTCCCACAGGAAAACAAAAGCATTAAAACACTGCTTAAAAGAATTGTTTTTTTCATAGGTTTAGATTTGTTAGAAATTTTAGGGCATTTCAAATATATAATTTTCTTACAAACCAAAACAAAAAAATAATAACTTAATCTCTTTTAATTTCGTGTCCTACAAACTCTTCCAGTGTTTTAAACATTTCTTCTACCGAAAGAACTTCTGTATCGGGATGCAATTTTAAGAATGCAGCATTCAATTCTACGAGATTTTCATCCAATTCAAAATAAGCATTGTTGTTTAGCAAATCTTTAAAAGCGTTTGGAGTATCGTATTTCTCTTTTAGAAATTTCCCCAACTTGATATTGCTTTGCAAACGCAGTTTACGCGATTGCTCTTTAAACAATTCCAAATGTTTTTCTGCGCCAATCAAGCCCAAACCTTCTTCGATTAATTCGTTCAGTTCTTTATTCCATCCCGAATCGTAAACGAATTTGGAAAAGTTCCCCTCAGCATATTTTGAAGCATAAAAATCTAAATAGTAACTCATCAGAGCATCTTCATGAATCAAATCATCGTCTATTTTTTCTTCACGCATTAAATTGATTACCGAAATATTCGAATTTACAATGTCTTGCGGATTTTCACTTTTCGCCGCAGTTTCTGAAATTATGATTTTACCGAATTCCATTTGAGTCTTTATTAAAGGATTGTGCTGCAAAGTTGAGGCAAATAATCATACAAATCACATTTTTTTTGCACGTTTCCTTACTTATCGGGCTTTAATTCTGTCATTGCAAAATAGAAAAATTGTATTTTAGCCCGATCTCAAATTCTTTCTCGATTCAAATTTCCACACAAACAGAACTCAAAAAATGCGTAGTTTAAACGAATAATAAATTTATAATGAAAAAGAAGACACAACGCCTTTTCAGTTCTTTTGGAAACAGTGACCACACTAACTTTATAAAGACTTTTAATTATCTTGAAGAGATTGGAAAAATACTTCCTCATTCCAAAATTTGTTTTGATCTTTTAAAAAAGTTAAACTTTCAAACTACAGATTTAGAATCAGAATCATTGATAACAGAATTACACAAAATACAATTCGCGTCTAACACAAATAGTTATTTTTACTTCTATTTTCCGCTGGTCACTCATATTTTGCATTACAAACCTCAGTACGAAAAAGAGATTTTAAAATATTTAATAGCACCTAACTTTGTAAACGGCACTTCGGATGTCAGAGAAATGATAGACGTGGTTACTGGAGCGATGAAATATAAACTAAACGAAAATCAATACTATTTAAGCAAAGAAAGTCAAGATTGGATTTCTAATGAATTACCTAAATTAGAAAAAGAAGTACAACGCGAAATAGATATTTGCTGGAAAGAACTTGACGAATAAATTATGTCAATAATTAACAAATTCTAATCGACAAAAATGGCAACGAAATAACATAAATCGTTTTTTATCACATTTATCGTTGCCAATTACAATCTTTCATCAAAATTAGCGTTATCTTTATCTAATAAAAGATGCTAATAAAACTAAACACCTTTTACGCAACTATTTGTACATAAATGCATCTGTTTATATAGAGAAGATTTTATACAAAAGTCTTTGCAACCAAAACCAAAACCATGAAAAGGATTATCCTAATATTTAGCATATTGCTAGCTTTAACAAGTTGCGAGAATGAAGATTTACCAAACTCAGATGTGCAATATTCGTTAATAGCTAAAGGAGATTCTTTTCCTAATGACCAAAGTCTTGCGCCAAGACATATCATTATTAAAGACCAAAAAGCTTGGGATAAATTAATTGCAGAAATGAATGTTTCTACCGATTTGTCTAAAGATTTTAAAGAAATCAATATTGATTTTAGCAGGTACCAAGTCATTGCCGTAATCGACAAAACTCAAAATACAGAAGGGCATTCGATAGATATTGTTGAAATTACCGAAAATCGAAATACCATAATCGTAAAAGTCGAGAAACTAAAAAATGGCAATAGCACTTTAAAACTATCAAGACCATACGATATTATCAAAACCGATAAAACAGACAAAAAGGTTATTTTTGAGCAATAAATCAGTTTTGAATTGCCTCCAGCTTTAGCTGGCGGTTTCTAAGAATTTAAAAGAAAAGGCTTTAGAAACACACAAGTTTGGCTAAAGCCTTTTTTATTGTCTTATTCTGACCTCCAGCTAAAGCAGGAGGCAATTTATCCGCTAAAAACGCTTTAAGCTTTGTCAAAGTTTGAAACTTTGACAAAGCTACATTGACATCTTAAATCCCTTTATTCTCCACCAATAAACTTTTCAGCTCATTGGTTTTCAAATAAGTGGCAAAACGTCCAGAAAGCAACAACATTTCTTTTTCTTCTGGAGTTATTTTCAATTTGGTTTCAACATGCGAAGCGTATTCATAAAGCATTAAAAGTTCGCTTGCATCAAAATCTTTAAACTTTTCTTTGTCTAAGCTAGAAAGCAGCGGTTCGCCATATTTGTCTTTTTTAAAACTGTCTGCGCCAAATTTTGCCACCAATTCTGCTTTAAAATTAGTATACAATTTCAGCCAGTTTGCCGCATCGTTATCAGTGTCTTTCAATTGTGCGACTAAATCTTCGTATGTTTGATCTTTTTTCAACTTTAATAAATAATCACGTAAAGTTGTAAAACCTATAATCTGATAGTTTGAAATTGGAATTTTGTTTTTGTCCAGCACATTTTCTACATCTTTTTCAAAAGTTATGTATCGGGTTTGAACAGTGTATAAAGAAGCCGTTTCCAACAAAGAAAGCAATCCTATTTTGCCATCATTTATAAAAGGCGCTTTCTTTCCTTGCCCCAAACAATCAATAAAAAGTGCTTTTTTGTTTTTGTCTTTCACTCTTGTATCGTTATGAAGCAGTTCTATCAAAGTTTCGTAACCCATATTATCAGACGCGCCGCCATCAATCACACATAAAATTTTATCTTGATTTTGGATTCCGAATTTGGTTTTAGGAAGAACTCCAGGAAAAGCCGAACTTGCCGTAATAGCATAGGTAAGCGGAAAATTGTAGCCGTTATTGATATGATTTTCGTCAAGCGAAAGTGACGCTTTATTTGGTGCTAGAGAAGAATTGATTTTTAAACCGCGAATAATGTGTGGCATGAAAGGAAAACGCTCTCCGTTGTTGTAAGCCGTTCCGTTTGCTACCAACATTGGCAATTGCGGATTAAGTTTGCTGTCTTTCGGAATAAAAAAATCAGACAAAAGCATTTGAGTCTTAAACTTATTCTGATTTTCTGGATTAGTGCTGTCATATTGCAAAACTTCCAAATCTAGACGTTGCGCCATCGAAACTTTTTCTCCTTTTTCGTTTCTGCTATTATTTAAAAGAGAAAAAATACTGGCCGATTTATTGACATCTGATTTGAAAGCATCAGCTTTAGAAAAATAAAATTCGTTGAAGCTGCAATTGTCGTATTGCAATTTATTTTTCAGAATGGTCAAATAATATCCTGCCGAATAACAGCCTCCAGAAACAGCCGAAAAATAATCGATTTCATTCAAAAAATTACGATTCGAGTTGTCTTCTTGGATTTCTTCTAACCCCAAAAGAACACCCATGCTAAAAAACTGTGCCCTCGATCCGCCGCCAGAAATAGCAACCCCCAAAGCGATATTAGGATTTTGGAGCTGGCTGTCGCGATCCTGAACCGATTTGTATTCGTTTAGGTCAACAGCTGGAATCGAGTTATAACTAATCTCAGAAAAGAGATTAATCTTATTTTGAGCCATTCCTTCATTTATTAAAACGAGAAAAAAGAATCCTACCGAAAGCCTTTTAAAGTTCATAAACGACAACATATTTTTGAATGCTTAAAATTAACAGAATAATTCAAAATAAAATGTTTGCTCCTTGATTTTTAACTTTTTCCAATGCTATTTTTAGTTCTGAAAGCAAATTTTCATTAAAAAAGTACTATTAAAATAATCATGAAAGACAAAACCATTCTTTAAAATACAAGAATAAACCGTAATTTTATTCCGTTCAGAATCGTTTTAGCAGTAAAATAGAAAAATATGGAAAAAAGAAAAGCATTAGAATATTACGTTTTAGACGTATTCTCAAACGAAAGTTACAAAGGAAATCCGCTTTCTGTTGTTTTTACAGACGGAAATTTAAAACTAGAAACGTATCAGGATATTTCTAAAGAATTTGGCTATTCTGAAACCTCTTTTGTCTATTATTCTCCAAGAGAAAAAGCGCTTATGGTTCGTTCCTTTACTCCAATCGGAATCGAAATCGATGGTGCTGGCCATAATTTATTGGGTGCAGTTTGCGGTGCTTTACTAAAAGGAATGCCCATTTTTGACGAACAGAACGAAAGCGAACCTTTTGTTATCATGAACCATGCGGCAATTCCAGTAACGGTAAGTTTTGATTCTGTCACTTTTGATCCAGTAGTTAAAATGCACCAAAAATCGGCAGTGATCAAAGAAGAAATTCCAACGTATAGAATTGCCGTGGCTTTGGGTCTAAAGATTGAAGATTTGGATGTCAATTCTTTTGTGCCGACAATTGTTAAAACAGAAGTCGCACACACTATGGTTCCTATAAAAAACAGCCAATTACTGAACAGCTGTATTCCAGACAATAAACTCTTAATCGAAATTTCTAAAGAATACAATTCTGAAGGTTTTTATTGTTTCACTCCAGCAGATGAAGGTCAGGAACATATAGTTGAAACAAGATTCTTTAACCCAATAATCGGAATAAATGAAGATCCTGCAACAGGAACGGCTGCTGGGCCTTTAATTGGTTTTTTAACCCAAAAGAAATTCACCAAATCAGACAAAGAGTATAAAATTCTTCAAGGAGTAAAATTAAAACAGGCTTCTATGATTGAAGTAATGAATCGCGAAGAAGATATCCTAGTTGGCGGTTCTTCGATCATTACAATGAAGGGCGAACTTTATATATAAAAAAACCGCATCTGGCAGAATGCGGTTTTTAGATATTTAAAACTATAGAACTTCTTAGTTCGTTTTCATTGGCGGCAAATCAAAAGCCTTAGAATCGTGTTCGAAGTTGTTTCTGTGTGCTCCATCGCAAAATGGTTTGTTTGCAGAATGTCCGCAACGGCAAAGACCCAATGCAGATCTTCCTTGTAAACCGTAAAGTGTTCCTTCTGGATCCATGATTTCAAAATCTCCTTCGATTTTGATAGAACCGTTTTTATTGATGATTAATTTAGTCTTGCTCATAAATTTTGTTTTTTCGGGTGCAAAGATTGCGAAATATATTGTCATTTATAAGCGCGAAACGTAGTTTAAACTGGTTCTATTTTATTTGAGTTTTGCTACGAAGGCGCTAAGGCACAAAGTTTTTTTCTGTATTAAAATTAAAGTAATCTCGCAAAGACGCAGAGTCGCAAAGTTTTT
>NZ_JAGIAV010000001.1:374497-520994 GCF_017744675.1 Flavobacterium sp.
GCAAAAAACTTTGCGACTCTGCGCCTTTGCGAGATTAATTTTCACTTCTTTCAAAAAAATCTCAGCGAATCTCTGCGCTTTTTCTTTGTGAATCTCTGCGTAATAACGAAATCTCAATTCTATTGCTTATTTTTGCACTCTAAAATTCATATTAATGACACAGAATCCAAAGCGATATACGATCACGGCGGCATTGCCTTACACCAACGGACCTATTCATATTGGTCACTTGGCAGGGGTTTACGTGCCTGCAGATATATATTCAAGATATTTAAGATTGCAAGGAAAAGATGTAGCATTTATCTGCGGAAGCGATGAACACGGAGTTGCAATCTCTATGAAAGCCAAAAAAGAAGGAATTACACCACAAGAAGTTATTGATAAATATGATGGAATTATCCGCAAGTCGTTTGAAGATTTCGGAATTTCATTCAACAATTATTCTAGAACTTCGGCAAAAATTCATCACGATACGGCTTCGGAATTCTTTAGAACATTATATGATAAAGGAGATTTTATCGAAGAAGTAACCGAACAATTGTACGATGCAAAAGCAAATCAGTTTTTGGCAGACCGTTTTGTTGTGGGAACTTGTCCGAAATGTGGTAATGACGGAGCTTACGGAGATCAGTGCGAAAATTGCGGATCTACCTTAAACGCTACGGATTTGATTAATCCAAAATCGACAATTACTGGAGAAACTCCGATTTTAAAAGAAACAAAACACTGGTTTTTACCTTTAGACCGATATTCTGATTTCTTAACAGAATGGATTTTAGTTGGACATAAAAACGATTGGAAAACCAATGTTTACGGACAAGTAAAATCTTGGATCGATGCTGGATTAGAACCTCGCGCCGTAACTCGTGACTTAGATTGGGGAATTGACGTTCCGGTTGAAGGTGCTGAAGGCAAAAAACTATACGTTTGGTTTGATGCGCCAATTGGCTACATTTCTTCTACAAAAGAATGGGCAGCGCGCGAAGGAAAAGATTGGGAACCGTATTGGAAAGATGAAGAAACAAAATTGGTTCACTTTATCGGAAAAGACAATATTGTTTTCCACTGTATTATTTTCCCGGCAATGTTAAAAGCAGAAGGAAGCTACATTCTGCCAGACAACGTTCCAGCAAATGAGTTCTTGAACTTGGAAGGAAACAAACTTTCGACTTCTAAAAACTGGGCGGTTTGGTTGCACGAATATTTAGAAGAGTTTCCAGACAAACAGGATGTTTTGCGTTACGCTTTAACATCAAACGCGCCTGAAACAAAAGACAATGATTTTACTTGGAAAGATTTCCAAGCTAGAAATAACAACGAATTGGTTGCCGTTTTCGGAAATTTTGTAAATCGTGTTGTAGTTTTAACCAACAAATATTACGATGGCGTTATTCCAACTCCAAACGAATTTACAGAAATTGACGAAGCTACTTTAAACGAATTAAAAGCGTATCCAGCTGTAATTGCAAGTTCGGTGGAGCGTTATAGATTCCGTGAAGCTTTGGGCGAATTGATGAATGTGGCTCGTTTAGGAAATAAATACTTAGCAGACGAAGAGCCTTGGAAAGTGATGAAAGACAATCCAGAGCGTGTAAAAACTCAAATGTATGTAGCGCTGCAAATTGCTGCTGCGTTAAGCGTTTTAGCGGAACCATTTTTACCGTTTACAGCGGCTAAATTGTCAAAAATCTTAAATCTTAATGATCTTAAAGAACACTTTAAAGGATTTAGTAAATATTTGAAAGAAAACCATCCTGGTTCTACAGATGTTATTCTGGATAAAACATTGGGTTGGAATGATATTTCTGAAAACTCAGATTTATTGCCAGCAAGACACAAAATTGGTGAAGCAGAATTGCTTTTTGCTAAAATCGAAGACGAAGAAATACAAAAACAAATAGATAAATTGGAAGCAACAAAAACAGCAAATCTTGCTGAAAGCAAACAACCAGATCCGCAAAAAGAATTAATTCAGTTTGAGGATTTCGCGAAAATGGATATTCGTATCGGAACTATTTTAGAAGCTGAAAAAATGCCAAAAGCAAACAAGCTTTTAGTTCTTAAAGTTGATACTGGAATCGATGTTCGCACGATTGTTTCGGGAATTGCTGAAAGTTTTTCTCCAGAAGAAATCATCGGAAAACGAGTTTCTGTATTAGCCAACTTAGCGCCAAGAGCTTTGCGCGGTGTTGAAAGTCAAGGAATGATCTTGATGACAACCAATGCAGAAGGAAAATTAGTTTTCGTAAATCCAGATGCTGATGCACCGAATGGTGCGACTGTAAATTAAGATTCTATTTCAAAATTCGAAATATTAAAAACATGAGAAATTTCTCATGTTTTTTACTTTTATATAAGTTTGAATTTATAAGTTTGTCTTGACAAAAAAACCTTACATATAATATTGAAACTTTAATAAAAGTTAAAATAAGCGAACTCTCGCCATGATGACCCTATGGAAACTCGGGAAAATCTATCTGTAAGGATATTTTGTCACATCTAAAGCGAGAGTTTCGTGCGTTTAATATTTTCGTATATGACAAAAGAAAATCAAAAACCGACACAACACGATGTGATGCCATCAATGGCAAAATTCCTTTCAGATCTTTGGTTTGAAGGAGATTTTAGAGAACAGCCCAGTTATCTAGCTGAAATTTTCAAGCGAATTCTTGAAACAGATTTGGGAGATGACAAAAATCTACGATCAAAAATGATGGAATGCATCAAAACCAGTGAAATGCTAGCCGAAACGCTCAAACCATTTTCGGATAAACAAATTCAGAAAGCTTGCAGTAAATTTGCTGTAGTTTAAAACAAAAAAGCGTGAACCAATTAAGATTTTAATTGATTCGCGCTTTTTGCTTTTAAAATAACAGAAAGTATTTAGATTTGTACAAAAAATCTTTAATACATTACAAATAATTGCGAATGCCAAAAAAACTACTCCTTGCTACGCTATTACTTTTTAGTTTAATTTCATTTTCACAGGAACTTGTATATTACACTCCACTTGAATTAAAAAAACATCGCGATGTTCTTCCAATCGTAAACAATGATAAAGAAGTGACTTTATTTGTTAGCGACAAGATCAAAGTAAAAGCCATACGTTTAAATGAAAAAATGCAAGTTATTGATAGTATTTCTAGCGAAAGACCTGATAAGAAAAAATTTGCTGAAATGATTGGATATAACTCAACTAATTCTAATGCAAGGCTGTTTTGGGCATCTAAAGACCGAAGCTTAGTCCTTTCACAATTTTATGATTTTAAAACCCGAAAGATCTCAACGCAGGAATTAACTCTACTTATTCAGAACGAGCAGGTTTTGCAAGGTTTTAGTTCCAATGATAACTTTTTTATCTTAACAATAGTAAAAGAAACCAGTACCTTAAAGCTTCATGTTTTTGATCAGGATGGATATCACGAAACAAAAACAATTGACTTAAGCAATTTCCGTTTTTATAAAAAAGATTATACAAAAACGAACCTATATGGTATCTTCGAAGAAAGTCTGTTAGCGTTCGAAGCTCCATTTTCATTACAAAACATTAATTCAGAAACTCCAACTTCTATTACAGATGGAGCCAAAAAAAGAAAATGTTATGTCGACAATAACGAACTGATTATAACACTTGACTCTAATGTAGATTACACACAAATTTTTGTAATAGATTTAAAAAACTACACGGCGAAAGAAAAAATCATAAACAAAACCATTATTATAAATGAAAACCGCGAAACTTTAAATTCAAATTCCTTTTATTTTGCTAAAAAATTATATCAGATGAAAAGCTCCCCTAATTCTTTTTTCTTTACGATAAAAGATTTAGATGGAAATGTTCTGAAAGAATATAATGTAACCCCAGATGCTCCTATTGATTTCAAAAATTCAGAAATCTATCAAGAAGGCGGTGATTTTGGAGGAAAAAGAATTTTAGAAACCAGTTCGCAGTTTATTAGAAAAGTAAACAAACTAAATTCTGGAATTTCATGCTATAATATTGGTGATAATACATTAATCACACTTGGAAGTGTTTCTGAATTAAAACAAGGAACTTCTCCAATATTTATTGGCGGTGGATTGGTAGGAATTGCCGCTTCGGCTGTCGCTGGAGCAACAATGGCATATTATAATTCGACAATGAATAATTTTAATTCTTATTCAAATAGAAAAGTAGTAAAAATAGAATGTTTATTTGATAAAGATAATAATCATCTAAAAACGGAATTACAGCCATTAGCTTTCGATAAAATCAGAACTTTCTTTGATGATACTACAGACGTTTCTTCCCAAACATTATTCAGAATGCAATCATCATATTATTTAGGTTATTACGACAATAAAACAAAAGAATACATTATTAGAAAATTTGTTGATTAAGCTCAAACCAACAAGTCCATATAACTTCAAAAAGCGCGAATAGTTAATTTTTAACCAATTCGCGCTTTTTGCTTTCAAACTATTCGTTTTTGTAGATTATCTTTGAAAAAATAATACAAGAATAAAATACATTAAATGAAACTCACCAAACCAAGATTAGCCCTAATCTGCGGTATACTCTGCATATCTATTTTTCCGATATTGGTAAAATTACGTTTAGCACCAGGATTAATTTCGGCTTTTTACCGAATGTTTTTTGCTGTCTTACTTTTACTGCCTTATGTTGTTTTAAGTGGAAATTTTAAACTCCCAAGTTTAAAATTTGCTCTTTTGGCTGCACTTTGCGGTGTTTTATTCTCGTCTGATGTTGCCGTTTGGAATATCGCCATTCAGGAATCAAGCGCGACTCAGGCTTCCCTTTTGACGAATTTATCTCCCGTTTGGGTTGGAGTGGGTTCTTTTTTCTTTTTGAAAGCAAAACCCGCAACGAATTTCTGGATCGGTACTTTGGTCGCTTTATTCGGAATGATCACTTTGGTCGGTTTTGAGTTTTTTATCGATTTAAACTTCGATCAGGCATTTCTATTCGCGGTTTTATCGGGAATCCTATATTCGATTTATCTTTTGGTCAGCAAAAATGTGCTTTCTACAGTTGATGTTCTTTCGTTTATGACAATTAGTTTAACGGCTTCGAGCATTTATTTAGGAATTTTATGCTATTCGTTAAACGAACCTTTCACAGGATTTACAGATACGGGTTGGTTTGTTTTGGTTTTACAAGCTGTTATTTGCCAATTGTGTGCCTGGCTTTCGATTAGTTATGCAACGCAACACATGCGAGCAACCCGAGTTTCATTAAGTTTATTAAGTCAAGCTGTAATTACCTCGATTTTGGCTTGGTTGTTTTTGGAAGAAAAAATAACTTTACAAATGATTATCGGCGGAATCATTCTCCTTTTCGGAATCCGAATTACGTTTTACGATAAAACGATTTCTTTGAAAAGATTGTTTTCTAAGAATCGAGATTAAAAAGTTTCTCGCAGATTCAATAGATTTGAGCAGATTTTTTAAAAATCCTCAAAATCATTTTATCCCGATAGCTATCGGGAGTGGTTAAATAAAATTTCCCGCAGATTACGCAGATTGAGCAGATTTATTTTTTTATCTTAACGAAATTAATCAGTAACCAAAAATTAGTGAAATTACTTCTACTGTTTTCAAAATAATTTATCCAATTAGCTATAATTCGTGAATTCGTGGCTAAAAAACTTGAAACAAAGAAAACCTGAAACTTGAAACAAAAAAACACTATGTTACATAAAACTAAAATACCAAACTTAAAAGTAATCGCCTTTGATGCCGATGATACTTTGTTTGTAAACGAACCATACTTCCAAGAAACCGAACATAAATTTTGTGCTTTGATGGAAGATTATCTTTCGCATCAAGGCATTTCGCAAGAATTATTCAAAATCGAAATTGCCAATCTGCCTTTGTACGGCTACGGAATAAAAGGTTATATCCTTTCGATGATTGAAGCAGCAATGAACATTTCGAACAATACTATTCCGATTGAAGTCATTGAGAAAATCATCCAATACGGAAAAGAACTGCTTGAAAAACCAATTGAATTGCTAGACGGAATTGAAGAAACTCTTGAAGCTTTAAAAGGCAAATACAAATTGGTCGTAGCTACAAAAGGCGATTTAAAAGACCAGCACAGCAAATTGCACCGTTCTGGTTTGGGGCATTATTTTCACCATATCGAGGTAATGTCAGACAAACAAGAAATCGATTATCAAAAATTGCTCGGACGTTTAGACATTCAGGCGCATGAGTTTTTGATGATCGGAAATTCATTAAAATCAGATGTTCTCCCAGTTTTAGGAATTGGCGGTTATGCCGTTCATATTCCGTTTCACACTACTTGGGAACACGAAAAAATTAATCATACTATAGAACACGAGCACTTTAGTTCATTTGAAACTATTGCAGAAGTAGTTCCGAATTTATTATAATGAAAACACTTTTAGACTTAGAAAATTGGAATAGAAAAGAGCATTTTGCCCATTTTAAACAAATGGAAGAACCTTTTTTTGGCGCCACAGTAGAAATCGATTGCACCAAAGCGTATCAAACCGCAAAAAGCCTGAATGCTTCTTTCTTCATTTTCTATTTGCATAAAACTTTGGCGGCGGTAAATGCCATCGAAAATTTTAGATATCGCATTTCAGGAAACCAAATTTACATTAACGACCGCATTGATGCATCGGCAACAATTGGCCGTGAAGATGGCACTTTCGGATTTTCTTTAATTGAATATGATCCTGATTTTAAAACATTCGAACAAATAGCATTAAGCGAAATAGAACGCATTCAAAGCACAACCGGACTTTTCACAAGATCTTTTGATTATGATAATCTGATTCATTTTTCGGCAATTCCGTGGTTGAATTTCAGTTCTATAACTCATGCCCGCAGTTTTACCTATCCAGACAGCTGTCCGAAAATTTCGTTTGGAAAAATGATGGTTTCTGAAACTGGAAAAAGAACCATGTCGATGGCGGTTTATGTACATCATGGTTTAATGGACGGCATGCACGTTGGCCAATTTGTAGATCTTTTTCAAGAGCTTATGAATCAATAAATAAGCGGAATGATTTTTGCGCCCTAAAACATATGAGACGAATTTTTCTTTTTTTGTTTTTAATCTCCAGTTCTGTTTTGTTAAGCCAGACAGTACTGACTTCTTATGCATTCGATTTAAAAAACAAAATCGCCCAATCTGAAATTATGACTGGCGAGAACACAGTTACTCATGATGTATTTGTTTTTGCTGCAAGGGCAGACAGCCTTTCGATATTAAAATACAACAGCGCTTTATTTTTAAGAGATAAATTTGTTACAAACCGTCAATACACAGAAAATAGATCCTTGATGGGCTATAGTTTCAGCGAAGACGGAAATCCTACTTTATATTGGTTTTCGAAAGAAGAGAAATCAATAATTGTAATCAAGTATTATCTCGAAAATAAAACTTCACGGGCTTTAAAATTACAGATTCCATTTGAAGATTATTCCTTAATAACACAGTATCAGAAAGACAACAATTTTTATTTGTTGATGAAAGATAAAACAAAAGAAGCTTTGACCGCTTTTATTTTCAAAAACGGAATGGCTCAAGAGAAATTTTTAGATTTCAGTTCTTTCAAGTTTATAGATCAGAAAAGCCAGCCTAAAACATTCCATCAGATTTTATTTGAAAATCCTATAGAAAAAATGGGATCTGGAGAATATAATCCGTTATATAAAGTTACTGCCAAAAGCAAAATTTACATTCTTCCGAATCGCTTGATTCTAACTTTAGATCAAAATTTCAGAAAAACACAATTATTCGATATTGATTTGGAAAGTCTTGAAATAAAAGAAAAGACATTTTTACAACCTGTTGGGAATAAAAATCCAAAAACGACCAACTCGTATTATCATGAAAATAAATTATATCAAATCAGTGTTAATCCTGATGAACTTCTATTTGATATCAAAGATTATGAATCGGGTGAGTTGGTAAAAAACTTTGCTGTTTCAAAAAAAGATACCATTCGTTTTAGTAATTCGCCTCTATTGATGCAGATCGAAGACCGAGAACCGAGAAAAATAAAGAATACAGCCAAATTTTTAAAAGCATTGTCTTCTCTCGATGCAGGACTTTCGGTTTATAAAAACGACAAAAATCTATTCATCACTCTAGGAGGAACTGGAGTAGATTTGAACTCAATATCTATGAATAGTGTTAATTTTAACAACCCTTTTGGTGATTTTCCATCCAACAGTTATTACAATTTTGAAACCAATTACTCTATATTTCTTGAAAGTATATGGACCAAAAAGCTCGAACTTACTCAAGAAACGCATGCACCTTTTGCAACCGACAAGATTTTCTTCTTTTTAGATTCTCATAAAGAAGCAGTCCTTTATAATACCCTAAAGCTAAATAATTACACTATTTTAAGCTATTATGATATTACTGCCAAACAGCTTGTGCTTCGCAAATTTACCGACGGATTCAATTAAACAGATTCGCAATCAATAACTTACATTAAAACATCTTATCTACTTGTTATTTTCTAATCTTTAGATTTTTGCAATTAATCCTATTTTAATACTTTTTTGACTTTTAAGGAAAGATTTTACTTACAATTTATCGTTGTTTTGGACAAAAATTTAAAATTAAGAAATAATGAAAAAAGTTGTAATGACTCTCGCATTTGCCCTAGCGTTGACTGGAGTACATGCGCAAACAGAAAACAATAACAGCTATAATAAATGGTCTATAGATTTAGGCGCAGGTTTTAACAAACCGCAACGACCATTTAATAGCGGATATTCTACAAACACGATAAGCCCATGGACTGGTGATTTAGGTGTTCGTTACATGTTTAACAACAAATTTGGTTTAAAAGCAGATTTTGGATACAACAGTTTTACTGCAAAAGGCAGTTCATTAGATTTTGATTCAAAATATTACAGAGTAGATTTACAAGCTGTTGCTAACTTAGGCCGCATCATGAATTTTGAAACTTGGACTAATACTTTCGGTTTATTAGGTCATGCTGGTTTTGGTTATGGTCAATTAAGAAGTGATAGTTTTAAAGGAGCAGATGAAGTAGGAAATTTTATTGCTGGTATAACTGGACAAATAAGACTATCAAATCGAGTAGCTTTAACTGGTGATTTCTCTACTATTTTAAATGCTACCCAAGATCATACTTTTAATGGAGCATATGTACCTGAAAACAGAGGTTTTTCTGGATTGATTTTTAATGGAACTGTTGGTTTAAACATTTACTTAGGAAAAAATACCAAACATGCAGATTGGATCGTATTAGAAAACAACAACAATACTGATATTTCTGCTTTAGAAAACAAAGTATCAGATCTTGAAAATCAAATCAAGAAAATACCTGCACAAAAAGAAGTGGTTGTTGAAAAACAGGTTACTACTCCTCAACTTACAGATAGTGATTTGATTAAGAGAATGATCAATGATAAATACTACAGTGTTTATTTTGATTTCAACAAAACAACGCCTATCGAAAACTCAACTGCAGCAATTGATGTTGTTTTAAATTACTTGAGAAAAAACCCTTCAGCATCTCTTGACTTAGTTGGTTATGCTGATCAAGTTGGAAAAGCAGAGTACAACGAAAAACTATCATACGCAAGAGCAACGAATGTTAAAACTATTTTTGAAAAAGCTGGAATTGCTTCTTCACGTTTAAATGTTGTAGCTGAAGGCGCTGATACATCAATCCAAAAAGATTCTGACGAAGCTAGAAGATTAGCTAGAAGAGTTACTTTTATTGTAAAATAATTTTTTTTTAATTACTGATTTTAAAAGGCCCTTAGGATTTTTTCTTAAGGGCTTTTTTATAGCATGTATATTAAAAAACAACTCCACATTAAAACCCTGCTACTTTTAAAAAAATTGCTCTCTATAATTTTATTGATAATTAATTGACATCTCTAATGTTTTCAAGGTTTCGAAAAAATGAAATGAATAATTTTTCTTAATTTTACAAAAAAGACACTTATTATGTTAGCAAAAAATATTGAATCGGCTTTAAACAAGCAAATCCGTATAGAAGCAGAATCTTCACAAACTTATCTTTCTATGGCTTGTTGGGCTGAAGTGCACGGATTGGAAGGAATTGCGCAATTTATGTATACACAGTCAGATGAAGAGCGTGCACATATGCTTAAATTGATTAAGTATGTAAACGAACGCGGAGGACATGCTCAAATTACAGATCTAAAAGCACCAAAAACAAGTTATTCTACTTTTAAAGAAATGTTTGAGGAACTTTATAATCATGAACTTTTTGTTTCGAAATCGATCAATGAATTGGTACATATTACTTTTGAAGAAAAAGATTATGCTACTCACAATTTCTTACAATGGTATGTTTCTGAACAAATCGAAGAAGAAGCTACAGCTAAATCTATCTTAGACAAAATCAACTTAATTGGCGATGACAAAGGAGGTCTTTACTTGTTTGATCGTGATATTCAGCAATTAACAGTTACGAGCTCAATTGCTATTAATCCTAAATAAAAAAGTTAAAGTTTATTTAGAACACTTAAAAATAACTTTTTTGATTTATATTTGTCTCTGTTTTTATAATACAGAGGAAAATTGAGCAAGAAAGAAAAAGACAAGGACAAAAAAAAGGATAAAAAGAAAAAGAAAAACAAAGATATCCTTGATAAAATTAAGAAGATTGAAAACTGTAAATCTTCTTGCTGCGAGAAATATAAAAAGAGCGAAAAGAAACGCTGTTCACGCTGTCCTATGTTTGATTTATTTAAAAAAACTGCTTAAAGCATATAGAAAAACCCATCCGATTTCTCTGGTGGGTTTTTTAGTTTTAAATTGCAGTCAACTTTCGATTTTAATACTACTATGAAAAACGATATTATAATACCTCAATCTAGCCTTGATTTTTTGGTTGAACTAAAACAAAACAACAATAAGCCATGGTTTGAAGCCAACAAACCACAATATTTAATCGAACTTAATCATATCGAAAACTTTGCTGGTGCTTTATTAAAAGAACTTTCCAAAACAGATGTTCTAGAAAATACTTCGGGCAAAAAAAGCGTTTACAGAATCTATCGTGACATTCGTTTTTCTAAAGACAAAACTCCTTTTAAGACTTTTTGGGGCGGAAGCTACACTCGCGCCACTGCTGCAAGACGCGGCGGTTATTATTTCCATCTGGAAAAAGGAAACACTTTTTTCGCGGGTGGTTTCTGGGGGCCAAATGCAGCCGATTTAAAACGAATAAGAACTGAATTTGCACACGATCCAGAATCGTTTCAGAAAATATTGAATTCGGAATCTTTTAAAAGCAATTTTGGAGTTTTACAAGGCGAACAGCTTAAAACAAAACCAAAAGGTTTTGATGTCAATCATCCTGCTATTGATTTACTTCGTTTTAAACAATTTTTGGTCATAAAACGTTTCACCGACAAAGAAGTATTGAGTCCGCAATTTTTAGAATTGGCCTTGGATGCTTTTAAAAACATGAGACCGTTTTTTGATTATATGAGTGAAGTGCTGACCACCGATGCTAATGGCGTTTCTATTTTATAAAAACCTTTTTCGATAAAATAGTAAACCCGACAGGTTTTAAAAATCTGTCGGATTTAACTTATCGCTGTTCAATACTAAAAACAATTCATTCCGTAGGAATGTCTCGTCGGTAGTAAAAATCGATTTTGATCATGATTTTACGTTCCATAGGAACGTTTGATTAATAAAACGCATATCTTATCACGCAAAACAGGTGTCCCTACAGGACACTACGCAAATAACATCATTTTTTTTTCTACCAACCATATATTCCTAACGGAATATGTAAACATTAAACCCGACAGGTTTTAAAAACCTGTCGGGTTTGTCTTTAATTAGCTTTGTCAAAGTTTAAAACTTTGACAAAGCTTCTAAATTATTTACTCAATAATAAAATTTCATTTACAACCACTTCGGTTATATAACGCTTTTCACCGTTTTTATCATCGTAGCTTCTGTGCGTCAGTTTTCCTTCAACAGCAATTTCTTTTCCTTTTACAACAAACTTTTCGATGATTTCTGCTGTTTTTCCCCAGGCTGTTATGCGATGCCATTCGGTTTGTTCGACTCTTTCACCTTTATCATTTTTATAATAATCTTTTGTAGCGATAGAAACGTGTGCTAATTTTTTACCGTTTTCTAATGTTTTAACTTCTGGATCGTTTCCTACATTCCCGATTAATTGTACTCTGTTTTTCATGGCGTATAATATTTAATGTTAGTATTAAGTGAATCGTTTTTCAAATTCAACAGGACAAAGATGCGAAACCTCAGCACCGACAGTCGGTTATTAACTGTTTACTATCGACTGTAACTGTTTGTAAGCGTTTGTAAATGGAAATTGTTTTTTGTATATTTGAGATAAATCTTACGATATGCAGGCAAAAATCAAAAAAGTAGAGTTAAGAAACCTTGAAATAGAGGACTATAGACAATTGAAAAAATCAATGATCGAATCGTATCCAGAAATGGCCGATTCGTATTGGGGATCTGATGATATAGAAAGACTTCTTTCTATTTTTCCAGAGGGACAGTTGGTGATTTTGGTTGACGGAAAAGTCGTTGGCTCTGCCCTATCTCTTATTATCGATGAAAAATTGGTAGAGAAACGACACAATTATCAGCAAATTAGCGGTAATTACACCTTCTCTACTCATAATCCAGATGCCGAAATTTTATACGGAATAGATGTTTTTATTCACCCCAATTATAGAGGTCTTCGTTTAGGACGCCGATTATACGATGCAAGAAAGGAGCTTTGCGAGCAATTGAATTTAAAAGCGATTGTTTTTGCAGGAAGAATTCCGAATTATAGGGAACACGCCAAAAAGATGTCGCCTAAAACGTATATCGAAAAAGTTCGCACCAAAGAATTGTACGATCCTGTTCTTTCTTTTCAGTTAAGTAATGACTTTCACGTTTTGAAAATCCTTAAAAATTATTTGGAAGGTGACGAAGAATCGAAAGAATTTGCGGTTCTATTGGAATGGAATAATATTTATTATGAAGAGAGTCCGAAACTGATTAATCTTAAAAAAGAAATCATTCGATTAGGATTAATCCAATGGCAGATGCGTCCGCTAAATAATGTTGAAGCCCTTTTTGAACAAGCTGAGTTTTTCATTGATGCCGTTTCTGGTTATGGATCAGACTTTGCTTTGTTTCCGGAATTATTCACTGCGCCTTTAATGGCCGATTACAATCATTTATCTGAAGCAGAAGCCATTCGCGAACTCGCACGACACACAGATCCGATTCGCAAGCGTTTTCAGGAATTTGCCATTTCATACAACATCAATATTATAACGGGGAGTATGCCTTATGTAGAAAGCGGAAATCTGTACAATGTCGGTTTTTTATGCAAAAGAGATGGTACCTCAGAAATGTATACCAAAATTCATATCACACCAAATGAAGTTATTCATTGGGGAATGAAAGGCGGATCGCAATTTAAAACCTTTGATACCGATTGTGGTAAAATAGGGATTCTGATCTGCTATGATGTCGAGTTTCCAGAACTTTCGAGACTTTTGGCAGATGAAGGAATGGATATTTTATTCGTTCCATTTTTAACGGATACTCAAAACGGATATACTCGTGTAAAACATTGTTCGCAAGCACGCGCCATCGAAAATGAGTGTTATGTAGCCATAGCAGGTTGCGTTGGAAATCTTCCGAAAGTAAACAATATGGATATTCAATATGCGCAGTCTTCTGTGTTTACACCGTCTGATTTTGCCTTTCCGAGTAATGGAATCAAAGCAGAAGCTACTCCAAACACCGAAATGACGCTTATTGTTGATGTTGATTTGAATTTATTGAAAGAACTTCACGAACATGGAAGTGTAAAAACATTAAAAGACAGAAGATCTGACCTTTACGAAATTAAAAAATTGAATTAATGAAAACATGCCTCGAATGTTCAGCTAAAATTTTCGGCCGCGAAGACAAGAAATTCTGCTCTGATAGTTGCCGAAATGCCTACAATAATAAAATAAATAAAGATAGTACGAATTTCATGCGAAATATAAACAACAAGTTACGCAAAAATTACCGTATTTTGGCAGAGTTAAATGTAGATGGAAAATCGAAAGCTTCCAGAGACAAATTATTGACAAAAGGCTTTGATTTTGAATTCTTTACAAACATTTTACAGACCAAGACAGGAAATACATATTATTTCTTGTACGATCAAGGATATCGCTCCTTGGACAATGATTATTTTATGCTTGTTAAAAAAGAAATATAGTTAGTATTTATTCACCATGAGAAAAAACCCCACCTCAATTCTAGCCATAGTCTGCGTTTTAGCCTTACTTGGCATTATATATGCCACGATGATGCCGCAAGGCATCTCTAAAGATGACGAAGCGCTAGCTGAATTTTCGACCGAAAGAGCCTTAAATCAAGTCGAAATTATTGCGCAGAAACCGCATTATGTCGGATCGACCAATCACGAACTTGTAGCCAACTACTTAAAGCTAGAATTAAACAGAATCGGATTAGAAACGAGCATTCAGGAAGGTTTTACTCTAAATGATAAAGGTCTTTTGGTAAAGTCAAAAAATATTTTGGCTCGAATTAAGGGAACAAACAATACAAAAGCACTTTTACTTCTTTCTCATTATGACAGTGCACCGCATTCTTTTTCAAAAGGTGCAAGCGACGATGCTTCTGGTGTCGCTACAATTTTAGAAGGCATTCGCGCCTTTTTATACTCTAAACACCCTCAAAAAAACGATATTATCATATTATTCTCTGATGCAGAAGAATTAGGATTAAACGGTGCTGCTTTATTCGTAAACAAACATCCTTGGGCAAAAGACGTAGGTTTGGTTTTAAACTTCGAAGCAAGAGGAACTTCTGGACCAAGCTACATGCTGATGGAGACCAATAAAGGAAACGAAGCTCTAATCAAAGAATTTACTAAAGCAAAGCCTTCGCATCCTGTTTCAAATTCGTTGATGTACAGTATTTACAAAATGCTTCCCAACGATACCGATTTAACTGTTTTTAGAGAACAAGGCAATATTCAGGGATTCAACTTCGCTTTTATTGATGGCCATTTCAACTATCACACACAACAGGACGACGTTCAGCATTTAAATAAAACTACATTGGCACATCAAGGCACTTACATTATGCCTTTGCTAAAATACTTCTCTAATATTGATTTAAACCAGACCGAGTCTACAGAAGACGATGTTTACTTCAATGCTCCTTTTACCTTCATCAGTTATCCGTTTACTTGGGTAATGCCAATGACACTTATAGCTTTTGGTTTATTGGTTATCTTCATTTTTGTTGGAAAAGTAAAACGAATCATCACTTTTACAGAAATTTTTAAAGGATTTGTTCCGCTTCTTGGATCTATTATAATTGCAGGATTGGTAACGTTTTTAGGCTGGAAATTAATTCTTGAAATTTACCCTCAATATTCTGATCTTTTAAACGGATTTACCTACAACGGACACGCTTATATTGGTGCTTTTGTTACTCTGAGCATCGCGATCTGTTTTGCTTTCTATCACCATTTTTCTGAAGCTAAAACAACCATGAACCATTTTGTGGCGCCTTTGCTGCTTTGGATTATAATCAATGCATTTTTAGCGAATAGCTTAACGGGAGCAGGTTTCTTAATTATTCCGGTTTATTTCGGAATATTATTATTCGGAATATTTGTTTTCACTCAACATTACAGTTTAGGAATGAATTTAATATTCTCTATTCCTGCCCTAGCAATTGTGGCGCCTTTTATTGTAATGTTTCCTATTGGCTTAGGACTTAAAATATTATATGGAAGTGCAGTTCTAACCGTTTTATTGTTCGGATTGTTATTGCCAATATTTGGAGCTTTCGCTAAAAAAGGAGCTTGGATTGTGGTTTTCTTCCTTACTTCGATCGGATTTTTCGTTTACGCAGGATATAACTCTGGTTACGAACACGGAAAAGCCAAATCAAATAGCTTGTTATATGTTTACAATGCCGATAACAATTCTGCGGTTTGGACAACTTATGATACTAATTTGGACGAATGGACTAAATCTTATTTAGGCGAAAGCAATCAAAAAGCAGTTGGATTAAATACGCTTCCGCTAACAAGCAAATACAATACAACATTTACATACAGCGCTATTGCACCAGTTGTTGAAATTCAAAAACCGACGATTCAGTTTTTAAGAGATAGCGTAATTGGAAATAATAGATACTTGAAAATTAAGATTACTCCAAACAGAAAAGTAAATCGTTACGACATTTTTGCCAATCCAAAAATGACTTTTTACAACTTTAAGGCAAATGGAGTTACCACTTCGGGAGAAAAAACCAATCGTCTTGAACGTGAAGGTTCAAAAATTTTATGCTATTATGTGGTTGGAAACGAACCGCTTGAAATGGAATTCTACATCAATAAATCGTCGGTTTTTGATATGGATTTATTAGAAAGTTCGTTCGATTTAATGAGCAATCCATTGTTGAAGGTTAAACCAAGAAGCGATTGGATGATGCCAACGCCTTTTGTTTTGAATGACGCCGTTTTAATACAGCAGAAAATCAAAAGATATGTGCCACCGGTAAAACCAATTGAACCTGTTGTGCCAGTAGATAGTTTGGCTGTTTCAAAAGATAGTTTAAAACCGGCAGCTATTAAACCAGTACAACAATAAACCAACCTAACCTTAAACTATTAAAATGAAAAAAAACTTTTCGCTATTTTTAATCTTTAGCGGCTTTTTAGCACTTAATGCTCAAACTGTCGAAGAAAAAATAGCTGCAAAAGCATGCGAATGCCTAGAAAAAAGTTCTAAAATTACAGAAGATGTTTTTAGAGGCTGTTTGACTCAGCCAATGGGCGAATTGATTTTGACAGATAAAGACCCGAAAATTAGAGAATCAATAAATACAGTTGAAGGCATTCAAGGTATGATTGTAAGAGTTCAAGGTGTCATCACAAAAAAATGTCCGAACTTGATTCCAGAAATAAATCAAAACAAAGACGATGTTTTTTATAGCGAATCAAAAAACAAAAACGCGCAGAATTCTTATACAATCGCAAAAGATTTGATGCGTCAGAACAACCATAAATTGGCTCTCGAAAATTTTCAGCTGGCTATAAAAGAAGATCCTACTTTTGTTCTTGCCCTAGACGATATGGGAGTTTGCTACAGACAGTTAAATGATTATGATAATGCCATTAAATATTACAGCAAATCTCTAGAGATTTATCCTGAAGGTAATTTTGCTCTAATGAATATTGGTGTTGTCTACACTTTAAAATCGGATTACAAAACGGCAATCAGTTATTATGAAAAACTGATTCAGTATCATCCAGACAATGCTGAAGGCTATTTTGGAGCTGGAAAAAACTATTTTATACTGAAAGATGATGAAAAAGCATTAAACAATCTTTTTCTTGCTCACATTATCTACACTAACGAAAAATCAGATTACGCCAAAGATTCTGAACAGCTCATTGGAGCTCTTTATCAGAAAATGAAATCAGAGAACAAAGAGGATTTATTCAAAAAAATTGCTGCAAAAAACAACATTAATATAGAATAAATATGGCAACAAACATTTCTACAATCGTTTTAGATGCCCCAACCGAAAAAGTTTGGAACGCATTAACACAACCAGAATTGGTGAAACAATGGCAGTACGGAAGCGAATTGCTTACGACTTGGAAAACGGGTACCGAAATCAGATTTAGAAATGAATGGGAAGGCCAAGTTTTTGAGCAATGGGGTACCGTTTTAGAAGTTATTCCAAATCAGAAAATTAAATATTCTCTATTTTTCCCTCGACCAGGATTAGAAGACAAACCAGAAAATTATTTTATAATGAGTTATGTTCTGAGTGAAGAAAATCAGAAAACAAAACTCGAAATAATTCAGGAAGATAATCGTCCAGGAGCTGTTCAGGAAGAACCGCAAGGCGAAGAAAATCCAATTCTTCAAGGTTTGAAAGCTGTAATTGAGGCTTAAGACAGGTTCAAAGTGCCAGAGAAACAAAGCGACAAAGATTAAAAAAGCACTATGAAAATAGTGCTTTAGTTTTTTAGATAAGTACAGAAATCTTTGTCACTTTGTTTCTCTGGCACCTCAATAATCAACATGCACATTCTATTTTCAAGCCTTGCTTTTCACCTTTTGTGCCTTCGGTTGCATATCCGTCAATTTTCCACCATTCTAGACCGCCAATTAGCTCTTTTACTTTAAAACCTAACTTGGTCATATTCAAAGCTCCTTTTGTAGAAGCATTACAGCCAATTCCGGTGCAATAAGTCACATACAAAACATCTTTATCTAAATGCTGTGTCGTTTCTAAATTCATTTCGCGATGCGGAATATTAACCGCATTCGGAATATGTTCTTCATCGTAGCCAAAAGCTCTTCTGGCATCGATTACGATGATATTTTCGCCGTTGTTTAAAGCTTCAAATAAATCTGAAGGATCCATTTCATAAGCTAACTTGTTTTCATAATGTTTAATTTGTGCTTCCATGTTGTTTGAGTTTTGATGTTTTTACTTTTCCAAAAGTAGCAGAACATAAAACACCAGAAAAACGAAAAGAATTCATCAAGAGCATTACTTTTTTTCATACAAAAGCCAATCTAAAATTTTGTTACTTTGCGTATTAATCTTCAAAAATGGAAATACGCCACTTAAAATTGATAAAAGCAATTGTCGAAGAAGGAAGCATTACCAAAGCGATCGACAAACTTCATTTGACACAATCGGCTTTGAGCCATCAGCTCAAAGAAGCAGAATATCAATTGGGTACTGCCATTTTTTTGAGAACGAATAAAAAACTGGTGCTTACAAAAGCAGGCGAAAAAATCTACGAACTTGCTAATGAAATCCTAAACAAGCTGGCTGAAACCGAAACTCAAATCAAACAAATGGTTTTTGGCGAACATGGCGAAATCAGAATCAGTACAGAATGTTTCTCGAGTTACCATTGGCTTCCTTCGGTTTTAAAGCAATTCCATCTTTTATATCCAAATGTTGAACTGAAAATTGTAGCCGAAGCCACTCATATTCCGTTGCAAAAACTGCTAGAAAATACTATTGATATTGCCATTGTAAGCGATCAGATAAAAGACAGCAATATCAAATATCAAGAGCTTTTTCAGGACGAAATGGTAATGGTGGTTTCAGAAAATCATTCTTGGGCCGATAAAAAATATATTGTTGCAGAAGATTTCATCAACGAACATCTGATTATTCATTCGCTTCCGCTGGAAACCGTTACCATTCATCAGTTTCTTTTGGCTCCAGCCAAAGTAAGTCCGAAAAAAATAACACCAATGCCCTTAACCGAAGCTTCTCTCGAAATGGTAAAAGCCGACATGGGCGTTATGTCTATGGCAAAATGGGCGTTTACACCTTATTTAAAAACCACTTCGTTGCGAGCAGTTAAAATTGGAAAAAACGGACTGAAGAGAAAACATTTTATTGCAACTCGTGCCAAGGAAAATTATCCTGATTACTTTCATCACTTTATCAGCTTTTTACAAAACGAAATCAACTTGCAATGGAATATTCAATAAGAAACTGCGAAATTGCAGATTTGCCTAAACTACTCGTTTTAATTGAAAAACACGCCGAATTTGAAAAAGCCGAATTCTCTCCCGAAGGGAAGGAAGAAGGTTTAAAAAATGCTTTATTCGGTCCAAATCCCAAATTACATTGTTTGGTTGTGGCTACAAAAGAAACCATTGTCGGTTACACTTCTTATACTTTTGATTTTTCAACTTGGAACGCTCAAAACTTTCTCTACATGGACTGTTTGTTTTTGGAAGAAGAAACAAGAGGTTTTGGCATTGGCGAAATTTTAATCGAAAAATTAAAAGAAATCGGGAAACAAAACAATTGCGTCAACATACAATGGCAAACGCCAGAATTCAATACCAGAGCGATTAAATTTTACAACAGATTGGGAGCAAAAGGAAAAGACAAAGTGCGTTTTACTTTAACTTTGTAAAAAAATAATCTAGCAAAGTTGATATTTTATTTCACGCAGATTTTACAAGATTTAAGCTGATAAACGCAGATAATTATTTCAAATAAATCTGTAAAAAATCTGTCGAATCCGCGTGAAACAAAAAACTTTGCGACTCTGCGACTTTGCGAGATTATTACTTAACCTCAAAATAAAAAAATGACAAAAATAAGTATACTCGGCTGCGGCTGGCTCGGATTTCCTTTAGCAAAAACATTAATTGCAAAAGGTATTTCAATAAACGGATCCACAACTTCAGAAAATAAACTTTCGATTTTAAAAGATGCTGGAATAAATCCATTTCTTGTCATCCTGAGCGAAGTCCAAGGAACCATTGAAAGCGAAAGTATTTCTAAGAACATTGCCGATTTTTTAGCGGAAAGCGACATTTTGATTATCGATATTCCGCCAAAATTGAGAGCAGTTGATCCCAATGCTGGGAAAAAAGCGTTTGTCGAAAAAATCAAGAACTTAATTCCGTTCATAGAAAAATCAACGGTAAAGAAAGTTCTTTTTGTAAGTTCAACATCGGTTTATGGCGATGATAGCAATATAATTACGGAAGAAACAATTCCAAATCCAGATACAGAGAGTGGGAAACAATTGGTTTTAACTGAAAAATTGCTGCAAGAAAATCAAAACTTCGAAACCACTATTCTACGTTTTGGCGGACTTATTGGTGAAGATCGCCATCCTGTTAAGTTTCTAGCAGGAAAAGAAAATCTAGAAAATCCAGACGCACCAATAAATTTGATTCACCTAAACGATTGCATCGGAATAATTGAGGAAATTGTAAATCAATCCAAATGGAATGACATTTTCAATGCCGTTGCTCCTTTTCATCCAACAAGAGAGGCGTTTTATTCCCAAAAGGCGATTAAAATGAATTTGCCAGAACCGAAATTCAGTTCAGAAAAGTCAAACCTCAAAAAGGTTATTTCAAGTGAAAAAATTGAAACCATTTTAAACTATAAATTTAGATTGGACGAATATTAAACCATATAAGTTATATAAGAAATTTAAGTTTCGACGCTTTGATTAAATGAACTTATATAACTTATATGGTTCAAAAAAAATTCGCGAACTTTGCTTTTAAACCAAAAGTATGGAAACAGTTTATATCAATTCGCCTCTTGGAATCACCAAAATTATTGGGAATGAAAATGGTATTTCGGTAATTTCTGTTTCTGATGTGGGCACAAATGAAGTTTCAGAAACCATTCCTGAAGTTTTACAAGATGCCGTTTTGCAGTTAAATGAATATTTTGAAGGCAAAAGAACCGATTTTGATTTGAAACTGAATCCGCAAGGAACAGAATTTCAGCAGAAAGTCTGGAAATCGTTATTAGAAATTCCATACGGAAAAACAGTAAGCTACATGGACCAAACCAAAAAGCTTGGCGATGTAAAAGCAATTCGCGCCGTAGCCTCGGCAAATGGTAAAAATCCGCTCTGGATTGTGGTTCCTTGTCACCGCGTTATTGGCACAAACGGATCTTTAACAGGATATGCCGGCGGATTGTCTCGCAAAAAATGGCTTTTGGAACATGAATCGCCATCTCAACAGCAAAGTTTATTTTAGTCTTTTGCCACGAATTTCACTAATTTCCACTAATTAAATTTAATACTTTTAAATTATGTTTTTTTAAAGTAATAAATTTCTTCCATATTCAGCTAATTCTTTATTTATCCATAAAAAGAATTTGTGTAAATTCGTGAAATCGTGGCAACAACATTATGATTGAAAAAATAAACCTCAATAACATTTTATTTCTTGATATAGAAACCGTTCCTGAAGAAGAGAATTTCAATTCGCTTGACGCGGAAATGCAATCACTTTGGGATTTAAAAACGCAATATCAGCGAAAAGACGAGTTTACACCAGAAGAATTTTACGAACGTGCTGGAATTTGGGCTGAATTTGGAAAGATAATCTGTATTTCGGTTGGCTTTTTTACCATCAAAGGCGATGTTCGTAATTTTAGAGTGACTTCTTTCTTTGGTGAAGAAAAGAAAATCCTAAAAGACTTTTCGAATCTGATTAACAATCATTTCAATCAGCCTCAGCATTTGATGTGCGGACATAATTCGAAAGAGTTTGATATTCCTTTTATTGCTCGAAGAATGATCATCAACCAAATGCCAATTCCAGACAAACTGAATTTATTTGGAAAAAAACCTTGGGAAATTCCGCATTTAGACACTTTAGAGTTATGGAAGTTTGGCGATTACAAGCATTTTACTTCGCTAAAATTATTAACTAAGATTCTTGGCGTTCCTTCCCCAAAAGGTGATATCGACGGAAGTCAGGTCGCGCATGTCTATTATGTCGAAAAAGATATTGACCGAATCATTACCTATTGCGAAAAAGATACAATTGCCGTAGCTCAAATTTTCTTGCGCCTACGCCGAGAAGATTTGTTGATTGAGGAAGAGATTATTCATGTCTAATTAAAGTAACAAAGGGACAGAGAAACAAAGAGACAAAGTTTTAAATGAACTTATATAACTTATATGGTTTAAAAAATGACATACGAGGAAATTTCACATTATCGTTTGGTTTCGCAAAAGCTTTACAAAACAAGTGCTTGTTTGCCACAAGAAATTGTGAAGCATTTTGGTGCTATGCAGGCTCAAGATTATGCTATGGCAAAATGGGCAATTGGTTCTCGTTGCGATGCTGGCGAAAAAGAGATAGAAGAAGCGATAAATTCAGCCAAAATTATCCGAACCCATATTCTGCGTCCAACCTGGCATTTTGTTTCTCCTGATGATATTTACTGGATGCTTGATATTTCGGCTCCACAAGTGAAACGTTTCACTGCTTCTGCCGCTAAAAAATTTGGCTATGATGAGAAAAAGCTAAATCAGACGAATGCTTCTATCGAAAAATTGTTAACAGGGAATAATCATCTCACTCGTGATGAAATTATGCAGGAACTTGGCATTAAGAAAACTTCAAAAGAAGACTTTCTAAGTGCAGCGATTATGATGAATGCAGAATTGGATGGTTTGGTCTGTAATGGAAAAATGAAAGGCAAACAAATTACGTATGCTTTACTTGAAGAAAGAGTTTCTAAACCAATTTCTAAATTTACCAAAGAAGAAGCGTTAGTAAAACTCGCTTTACGTTATTTTGAAAGTCACGGTCCAGCAACGGTACTCGATTTTTCGTGGTGGTCAGGTTTTGCACCAACAATTTGTCAAAAAGCAATTAACGCAATAGAGTTGCAATTGAACCGTATAACCATTGACAATCAGCACTATTGGTTTAAAAAAGACCTTAAAAATGAGGATACCTTTCGCGAAAGCGTACATTTTCTTCCCGCTTTTGATGAGATCTTAATTTCGTATAAAACACGTGAAGCTTCTTTTAATACAGAACATCAATCGAAAGTTTTTACTAATAATGGCATTTTCAAACCCATAATTTTAGAGAATGGAAAAGTGGTTGGCATTTGGAAAAGAACCTTCAAAAAAGATCACGCTAAAATAGAAACAGAATTTTTTAAGGAATTCGAGACAGATAAAAAGCAGCTCTTATTTGAAGGAATTAAATCTTTTGAAACTTATTTGGAAAGCAAAATTGTGATTGAATAAAATTTTTAAAGGTTTAAAAAAATCAAAAATTATTAAATGAATAAAAAAACTATTGCCCTTATTTTCTCATTCTTAGGAATCGTTTCGTTATTTCTTCCATATAATCAGAATATTGTAATTGCTTGTGGCAAAAACTTCAGTTCAAAAGAATATTATCATAATAGCTTTATAAATTTCATTACAGAATTCTTTAATAGAACACTGAATCTTAGCGATATAATTGAAGTCTTCCTTATTCTTATTATTTATTTTTCACTTATTTTTTCTTCGATTCTATTTTTATTTAATAAAATCAGAATTTCTATTTTTCTTATTGTCATAACATTAATCTTAATGACTATCTCTTTCGTTAGTTCAAGGAATGATTTGCTTTTTGGATATTATCTAATGGCTTTTCATCAAATATTATTTTTGTTTTACATCGTAAAATCAAAAAACAAATTCAAACTGGCTTGAGTATATCTTGAAATATCAAATTTACTTTTGTAATTGTCATTGCAATTGATTTATTTACATTTACAAAAAATTACAATTATGGTATTAAGCAGATTTTGGTTAGCGATTTTTATTTCTTCGATTGTTTTTATTGTGGTGAGTTTGTTTACTGCCAACACGTATACCATTGATTCTATTTTGAATGGAAAGAAGGACGATCCGATTTTGGTTTCAGAAAAATACGTTGAAGAACTTCCTGCTTTCTTAAAAGACAGCATTAAAAAAGCGCCAGATCAGACCATGATTATCAATCGTGATACGCTAAATGCCGACACGACTTACGTTTACAAAAACAAAACCGTAAAAATTTATAGCGGACTTCAGAAATCTGATGGTTTATTGCCAACTTGTAAAAGCACTTTGGTTGATTTAATTCTGCCTCTTATCGCCTACCTAGCTTTTTTCTGCGGATTGATGGAGCTTTTAATCGTTTCTGGAGCTTCTGGAAAATTAGCAAAAGCTTTAAGTCCTGTATTTGTGAAAGTGTTTCCTAGTATTCCACAAAACCACCCTTCGATTTCTTACATGACTTTGAATTTTGCTGCCAATTTCTTGGGATTAGATTCGGCTGCAACTCCGTTTGGATTGAAAGCCATGGAAAGTTTGCAGGAAATAAATCCCGAAAAAGACAAAGCTAGTGATGCGCAAATCATGTTTATGTGCCTTCACGCATCTGGATTGACCTTAATCGCAACTTCAATTATTGGTTATCGTGCCGCAGCAAATGCTAGTAATCCCGCCGATGTTATGCTGCCTTGTATCATAACTTCGTTTATCGGAACTATTGCCGCTTTCCTGATTGTGGGAATCAAACAAAAAATCAATTTTAAAAGTGCTTCGCTTCTTATTGGCTTAATGGTTTTGATCGCGGCTATTGTAAGTTTGCTGATGTATGTCAATCATTTAGATTTAATCGGAAAAAACTATTTCACTTCTAACCTGTCTGGATTAATTTTAATTGCAATTATTGCCTTTACCTTGATTTTCTCTTTCCGCCATGAAAGGAAATTCAAAGAAGCTGAAACGACTGTTTTCGATACTTTCGTTGTTGGTGCCAATAACGGAGTTAAAACTGGAGTTACGATTTTCCCTTATGTTTTGGGAATGTTGGTTGCGATTTCGTTATTCAGAAATAGCGGTTTATTCGAAATTATTAGCGACGGAATTGCTTTTGTTTTCTCGAATATGGGAGTAAATAAAGAAATTACAAATGCCTTGCCAGTTGCAATGCTTCGTCCGTTTAGTTCTGCGGGTTCAAGAGGTTTCCTAATCGATTCTATGAACACATTTGGAGCCGATTCTTTAACCGCTAGATTGAGCAGTATTTTCCAGTGTAGCGCCGAAAGCACCTTCTACGTAATTGCGGTTTATTTTGGATCTGTAAATATCAAAAACACACGTTACGCTTTGGGCACCATGCTTTTGGTAGATTTGATCTGCGTGATTACAGCGATTTTTGTTGCGACTTGGTTTTTTTAAAAAATAAAGATCAATATTTCTTCAACAAAATATCTTCCTAAATACCTTTATTACAAAGAATAAAAACAAATTAATTAAAGTTTTAAAAGAAGACATGAGAGTAATTAAATTTACAATTCATGCTCTTCTTTTTTATTTTTCTTCAAAAAATTCCCATAATTTTATATTTTAGAGGTTTCTCTAGAAATAAAAAAACAAATTAAAATATCTCCCCAAGATGAAAATCCATACCCTTCTTTTTTCCCTTCTTATTTTTGTCGGATGTCAAAAAACAAAACCTACAGATGCTGCACCACCAACAGCAGAAATTATAGAACCGCAAGAAACTTTGGAGGTTTCAGCAAATGAAAAAATCATTAAAACAGACACGCTAACTATTTCTACTGACGGAACAGAATCTTCTACAGATTTTATTCTGGCCCATTTGGTAGATCAGCAAGCAGACAAAGACAGTATCGTAACTGTAAAATACCGACTGGATTTTTATCAGAATAAAACCAAAACAGCATCTTCTAAAATTGCCATAAAAGGTTTTCAAAAAGGCTCTGAATGGATGGCATCTTACGGACTAACATCTGAGACTTCTAAAAATTCTCCATTTATACAAATCACCGTTGGATATCCTGCATGCGGTTATGCACATGACAACTATCTTTATTATTTAAAAAACAGTGACTTGCAGTTGGTACATCAGTGGAGCTCTATGACCGACAGTGGCTGGGGTAGCTGGGTTGAAATAGTAAATCCTACTACCAAATCTGATCCAAAATCCTTTTATTGCAAAACTGTTGCGTTTGTGCCCGCAGATGAAGATGAAAACCTAGACATGGGAGTTCTTTCGCATTCAGACTCAATCTCTTTCGAATTAAAAGACAATAGATGGAAAAAGATGTTGCTGTCTGCCAAAGACAAACCTTACTTTGAAAAAAAGATGACGTTTGACCAATTTAATGCCGCAGAATAAAAATAGCTGCAGAACAGTCCTAATTCAAATTCTTTCTTAGGTAAATAATTTCTAAATTTGTAAAAAAACAAAATAATGATTGATTTTATATACCAAGATCCTTATCCGATCTTAAAGGATGATACGCAGTACCGCAAAATTACTTCTGATTTTGTGAAAGTGGAAAAATTTGGAGAACGTGAAGTTTTAACCGTTGATCCAAAAGCTTTAGAATTATTGGCTGAAGAAGCTTTGACAGATGTTTCGTTTATGTTGAGAACGACCCATTTGCAAAAACTAAGAAAAATTCTAGACGATCCAGAAGCAACAGACAACGATCGTTTCGTAGCTTACAACTTGCTTCAAAATGCTTCTGTAGCTGCCGAAGGGCAATTGCCAAGCTGTCAAGATACTGGAACTGCGATTGTAATGGCAAAAAAAGGCGAAAGCATTTTTACTGGTGTTGATGATGCAGAATGGTTAAGCCGAGGTATTTTCAATACGTATCAAAAAAGAAATTTGCGTTATTCTCAGATTGTTCCGATTTCGATGTTTGAAGAAAAGAATTCAGGATCAAATCTACCTGCGCAAATTGATATTTATGCTAAAAAAGGATCTTCTTACGACTTTTTGTTTATGGCAAAAGGCGGAGGATCTGCAAACAAAACATACTTATACCAACAGACAAAATCGTTGTTGAATGAAAAATCGTTAGACGAATTCATTCGCACCAAAATCAAAGATTTAGGAACTTCTGCTTGTCCTCCATACCACTTAGCTTTGGTTATTGGTGGAACTTCTGCAGAAGCGAACTTAAGCGCTGTTAAAAAAGCATCTGCTGGATATTACGATCATCTTCCAACTTCAGGAAACATGTCTGGTCAAGCTTTCCGTGATTTTGAATGGGAAGAGAGAGTTCAGAAAATCTGCCAAGAAAGTGCTATTGGCGCGCAGTTTGGAGGAAAATATTTCACACACGACGTTCGTGTAATCCGTTTGCCTCGCCACGCGGCTTCTTGTCCGGTTGGATTAGGAGTTTCTTGTTCTGCAGATAGAAATATCAAAGGAAAAATTACCAAAGACGGAATCTTTGTTGAGCAGTTAGAAACAAACCCAAAACAATTTTTACCAGAAACAGCTCCACATTTGGAAGCTCCTGTAGAAATTGATTTAGATCAGCCAATGGCAGATATTTTGGCAAAACTGTCTCAATATCCAATTAAGACTCGTTTAAAACTAAACGGAACTGTAATTGTTGCTCGAGATATTGCTCACGCAAAAATCAAAGAATTGTTAGACGCTGGAAAACCAATGCCAGAATATTTTAAAAATCACCCTGTTTATTATGCTGGTCCTGCAAAAACTCCTGAGGGAATGGCTTCTGGAAGTTTCGGACCTACAACGGCAGGACGTATGGACGTTTATGTGGATGAATTCCAGAAAAATGGCGGAAGTATGATCATGCTAGCAAAAGGAAACCGTACCAAACAAGTTACCGATGCCTGCAACAAATACGGCGGATTCTATTTGGGTTCTATCGGTGGTCCTGCGGCTATCTTAGCTCAAGATAACATTCTTAAAGTAGAAGTTGTTGATTTTGAAGAATTAGGAATGGAAGCGGTTCGTAAAATCACTGTTAAAGATTTTCCTGCTTTTATTATTACCGATGATAAAGGAAATGATTTCTTTGCTGACTTATAAAAGATCTTAACCGCAAAGAACGCGAAGATTTACGCGAAGTTCGCGAAGAAAATTTATAAAAAACAAAACCCGCCCAATATGGACGGGTTTTTGTTTTTTATACTTAGCGTACCTTGCGTAAATCTTAGCGCCTTTGCGGTTAAACAAATCAAGCGCTCATGTCCTGCTTTTCGAAGGCTATAAAATGTGATATTTCGCCTTTTAGATTATAAATCGGCGAAGCATCTATTTTGCATTTGTAAGTTTGACCGTTCTTTCTATAATTTTCTAGGGTTTTGGCAAAAGGAATCTTCATTTTTACCGCTTCTCTAATTTCTTTTAAATCTTTTTGTGAAGTTGCTGGGCCTTGAAACATCTTTGGTGTTTTTCCTAAGATTTCTTCTTCTCTGTAACCTGTCATTTTTTTAATTCCGCTTGACGCAAAAACGATTTTCAAATCTAAATCGGTTATTAAAACCACTTCATTTTTGATTCTTTCCTGAATATTGAGCATCGTTTCGTCCCAGGTAAATTCATCTGAGATTTTATTTACCCTTTTCAAATCAACACTAAACGCTTTAAGCTCATTCAGATATTCATAATGAAAATCCCAAGAGAGAATTGGAACTGAATTTCGCTGTTGCGAATCTTCGGAATTTTTATTTTTCATACAAAAATAATTCACAAGACAGATAAATCTTTTTACTCAAAGATAACAGAAAAATCCTGTTATATAAAGTCTTGAATCTTAATATACGATTAAAAAACATCATTAAAATGTAAATTTTAACTGAACTGCAACCGCTTTTTTCACTTCATTATTCAAGTTGCTCAACGAAATTCCAAGCAGTCGTACCGAATCTTTCATTTTTTCCTGATACAATAGCTCCTCAACATTTTCCATAATCAAACTTTTATCAGAAATAAAATAGGGCAATGTTTTGCTTCTTGTTTGTTGCGAAAAATCGCTGTATTTTATCTTTAGTGTCACTGTTTTTCCAGAAATATTATGCCTTTGCAGGCGTTTCTCGAGCGAAGTTGCAATTCGTTCCAATTGTTGCATCATGAAAATTTCAGAAGACAAATTCACATCAAAAGTATGTTCTGCCGCTACCGACTTGGTAATTCGTGATGATTTCACCTCGCTATTGTGAATGCCGCGAACAACGTGGTAATAAAATGCTCCAGATTTTCCGAAGTGCTTTTCTAAAAACTCTAGAGATTTGCTTTTCAAATCGGTACCTGTAAAAATTCCGAGCTGATACATTTTTTCAGTGGTAACTTTTCCAACCCCATAAAACTTACGAATGGGCAAATCTTCCAGAAAAGCTTCTACTTCGTCAGGATTAACTGTTTTCTGTCCATTGGGTTTGTTGTAATCGCTCGCAATTTTGGCTACAAACTTATTGATTGAAATTCCAGCAGAAGCCGTCAATCCGACTTCATTAAAAATTCTTTGTCTAATTTCCTGCGCCAAAAGGCTTGCGCTTGGATTTCCTTTTTTGTTTTGTGTAACATCCAAATAAGCTTCGTCAAGCGAAAGAGGCTCAACCAAATCGGTATATTCGTGAAAGATTTTATGAATTTTGGACGAAATCTCTTTGTATCGATCAAATCTTGGTCTTACGAAGATAATGTCTGGGCAGTATTTTTTGGCTAAAACTCCGCTAATGGCACTTCGAACACCAAACTTTCTGGCTTCGTAACTTGCGGCCGAAACCACACCACGATTCTCAGAACCTCCAACAGCGACAGGTTTTCCTCTTAATTCTGGATTGTCCATTTGCTCTACCGATGCGTAAAAGGCATCCATATCAATATGAATAATTTTTCGATATGTTGGAGTTTCAGACATTTTGCAAATTTACTGAGGAAAAACAATAAAAAAGTACTGTAAGTAGTTATAAATCATATCAATTTTTAAAGAATCTGAATTCGATGAGTTCAAACCAATTATTCTTTCTATTTTTGTTCTTCTACTCGAAAAATTAAATAATGCGAACATTTGTTATAGGTGACATTCACGGCGGATTACTTGCACTTGAACAAGTGCTCGAGAGAGCCAAAGTTACTACTAAAGATACTCTAATTTTTTTGGGCGATTATGTTGACGGCTGGAGTCAGTCTGTTGAAGTAATTGACTATTTGATTGATTTAAAAAGCAAACAGAACTGCATCTGCATAAGAGGAAATCACGATCAGCTTGCTTTAGAGTGGCTTGAAAACAGACACGATGATTTAGACGAAGAAACATGGTTTAAACATGGCGGAAAAGCAACTGTTGAAGGTTATGCCAAAATTTCGGAAGAGAAAAAGAAAGCTCATATCGAATTTCTAGAAAATCTTCAAGATTATTACCTTGATGATCAAAATCGTTTGTTTGTTCATGCTGGTTTTACCAATTTAAATGGCGTAAAATGGGAATATTTTTCGAAGCTATTTTATTGGGACAGAACTCTTTGGGAAACTGCTCTCTCTTTAGACCCAAAATTAAAAGAAGACGACGTACACTATCCTAAAAGATTTACCGTTTATAAGGAAGTTTATATTGGCCACACTCCTGTTACACGAATCGGCGAGACGGTTCCTATAAACAAAGCTTGCGTCTGGAATGTAGATACGGGAGCAGCATTTAGAGGTCCGCTTACTATTTTAGACGTCGACACCAAGGAATACTGGCAAAGCGAACCACTTAACGAACTCTATTTTAACGAAAAAGGTAGGAATTAATTTATTTAAAAGATTAAATTTGCTGCCAAAATAATTAATATTAAATTTTTATGAAAAAGGTTTTTACACTCTTGTTTTTAGTATCATTCGGATTTATTAATGCTCAACATGCTTTTACAGGTAAAGGCGATACAAGAGTAAACGTTGGTGCTAATTTACAAGATGGTGGATCTGGAATTCAAGGTTCTATCGATTTTGGTTTAGGAGAAAATTTCTCTGTTGGATTGGTTGCTAATTATTTGTTAGGCGTTGACAATTTTAATGGTTTCTACCATGGAAGTTCTTCTGTTTATAATGATGCACAACCAGATTTCTCAGATCGTTTTGATGCGAAGGCAAGAATGAATGCTAACTTATCTAGCGTAATTGGTGTTGAACAATTAGACGTTTACCCTGGTTTAAGCTTAGGTTTGCACAATTTTGGAGGACACGTTGGTGGTCGTTATTTCTTTACTGACGGATTCGGTGTTTTCACAGAAATCGGATTTCCTATTGCAAAATACGGTTCAAACAATGATCCTTTTTATCATTTGAACAATCAAGCTACTTTCAGTTTAGGAGCTTCTTTCAACCTATAATCAATATTTTGTGTTTTGCCACAAAGGCTCGAAGTCACAAAGTTTCAAAAAATAAAAACCGCTCAAATGAGCGGTTTTTTTGTTATAAAAAGATCAAGAAGAACTTCTTATTTCTTAATAAATTTCTTAGCAACTCTTTTACTTCCTTTATTTAATTCGATAATGTAAACTCCAGTACTTAATGCGCTAACATTTATTGGGCTACCAGAAATTTGTCCCGTGCTAATTTGCTGACCCAACGTATTTGTGATTCTAAATGTAAATCCTGCACTATCCAATAATGAAACATTCAGTTCGTCTTCTACTGGATTTGGATATAATGCAAAACTTGATGTTTCTGTAGTTTCAAGCAAACCAGCAACAATTTCTTGATTCACAACTGCTCCTGAAGCTGTTATGTTTATTGAGTAATCTTCGACTTGTCCATAAGAAAAACTTTCGCAAGATGTTGGCACTCCATTGTATTTCATAGAAACTCTAAGTCTTGTTGTTCCAAGAGTTGCCGTTGCTGGAATTGTAATAGTTCCTGATGCTGTTGATGCTGTTGATGTAGCTTTTGTAAAAACCGTTTCGCCAGAATCTGCAAAATCACCATCTTGATTATAATCTATAAATACAGCATATCCTTCGCTGTAAACCGTAGATGTCCAGCTCGGTGTAATCGTAATTGTATATGCAGTTCCTCTGGTTGCATTTGTCGAAATTGAAGTATAATTTTCATAACCCGCTGTTCCTGTAGATGTATTATTGATTGTTCCAAATACAACTTTACCAATTTTTTCGTCTGCGGTATTATTTCCCTGAGAGGTACAATATGTTATCGCAGCAGAAGTAGTTGTAACATTTACTGCATTACTAGCTGCCGAAACATTTCCTGCAGCATCTTTAGCTTTTACAGTAAAGCTATAAGCTGTTAATGCTGTTAAACCAGTTACTGTATAACTTGTTGTTGTAGACGAACCTTTTAATGTTGTTCCTTCGTAAATATCATAACCTGTAACAGCTACATTATCTGTTGATGCTGTCCAAGATAAATTGGTCGTTGTACCTGTAGTTCCAGAAGCAGCAAGACTTGTTGGAGCTGTAGGCGCAACAGTATCGCTAGATCCTACATAAGCAGCACCAATACCTACTGCATAAAATGCATTGGTTGTTGCTATAACTTCAGCTGAACCTGCACCATACAAATCTATTGCAGATTGTATTCCTGATGTTCTTGCATTTGCATAAGTAGAATTTGCCGTTAAATACACACTCTCTAAACGAAAGGCAATTTTTGCTGCTTTATCGATAGTGATACCTGTCACGTTATATGTGTTTCCAATATCATTTGTTCCTGATTTACCAACTGATAAAATGTAAAACCAATGATTCAGAACTCCTGAATTGGTATGAACACCACAATAATCGTTACTGCTTGTTGGTGTACAGCTTTGGCTCACCCAATTGGTTCCTCCATAAGTATCTGGCTGCCCTTCTGATTTTGGATTACTCATAGAACGCAAAGCAAGATGCCCCGTTCTTCTTTCTATATCTTCTCCCACCAACCATGTTGATTTTGTTGGTGCAGCACGATATTCGATACAAGCTCCCCAAATATCAGAGAAACCTTCATTCATTGCTCCCGATTCTTTTTGATAAGCAAGATTTGCTGTATAAGTACAAACTGCATGTCCTATTTCATGTCCAGCAACGTCTACTGAAGTCAAGATATCAAATCCGCCAGTTCCGCTTCCGTCACCATAAGTCATAACACTTCCGTTCCAGAATGCGTTATTATTACTTGAATATCCTGCCGCTATTAAATTGTAGTGAACATAACTTTTAATTTTTGCTCCGGCATTGTCATAACTGTTTCTTCCATGAACAATAGACCAATAATCATATGTCATTTCAGCCCCCCAATGTGCATCTAATGCTCCATTATCTTTATTTGTATTATTATACTCCGCAGCTGTCCAATTATTGTCGGCATCTGTAAAATTGGTTGTTGGGTATGTCGCTGTTCTAGCAGAATTATAAGTTTGAATTCCATTCCCTCGAGTTCCATCAGATAAAATATAAGAAGATCCGCTTAGAGTAGTCTGAATGGTCTGAGTTCCGCTATAGCGTGTCGCTGCATTTGCTGAAACAATGGCCGCTTTAGCATTAGATGTTTCCTTTTGATTTACCTTGGTAGATTCCAATTTCGCTCCGTGACTATATTCTCCAAGGTGTTTTATGGTCGCATTATAAAACAAGACTTTTCCTGTTTCAGCGTCGATATAAAGATCACCTCTGCTTAGCGGATTTGTAGCATAGATATCAAACTTATAAGCCAATCGAACTTTATCTGATTTTCTATCCTGGCCTTGTTCTTCCATATCTGGCAATAAAACCAATTCCCCTTTTGGTTTTTCATAATCCATCGCAGCAGCGTCTTCAGGCTTTTCCCATAAGTATTCTTTTGCTCCCGTGTAGGCAATCGCTTTAGCAAATGCATCCTGACTTGATAATTTTGGAGTAGTTTTTACATTATTGAATGCATAAAACTCACCATTCATAGAAACTAATTTGCCTTCTTTAGAATGTAATGAATAATTGGCAAATTCTACTTTGATTCCTTGTTCGTACAATTGAAACTTTTCATGAGTAAAACCCTCTCTGTCTGATTCGGTTTTAACTTTCAAAAAAGACTGGTTCTCTTTTAATCCGAGTTGTTCTTTAAAAACAGTATTGAAATCTGTTTCCTTGTAGGTAGATTTATCACTAAAAGTGATTAGACTTGGTTGTCCATTTTCTGATAAATTTTTCTGACTTACCCGCTTGTCTGTATTTTGGGCAAATACAGGCGTTGAAAATGTAAGAATAATAATGGCTGACGCCATAATTTTAGGTAATTTTCTTTCCATAATAATGTGGTATTTAAATTTGGTTAAATGGATTACAAACAAAATATTTAATGTAAGTAAATACTTTATTTTGATGTAAAAATATTTTATTTATGTTATATTATCGATTAAAATTGCCATTAATCGATAAAATGCAACGTTTTTTGCATTAATTACATTTTTATTTAACAAACTATACCAATCTCGTAATAAAACATACCGAAAAACAATTATTTGATTGATTAACAACTATTTATATTAGAAAATAAGTTTTAAATCTTATCATTTTTTAAAATTAAACCAATAAAGCCCTCTAATCAATTCCTACAAAAAAAGCCAGCTCTTTTAAAAGCTGGCCTTTGTTGGTTTTAAGAAAAAAATACTTTTTTAGCTGATATTCATTTCAGGAATTTCGCCTTCAATTATCAAATCGGCTTCAGTTGAAGCGATGATATGCTCAACTGAGACACCTGGCGCTCGTTCTAAGAGCTTAAAACCTTTTTCTGTTACTTCGAGAACTGCAAGTTCAGTTACGACCTTTTTTACGCATCCTACGCCCGTTAATGGCAAAGTGCATCTTTTTAAGATTTTTGATTCTCCTGCTTTGTTCACATGCATCATGGCCACAATGATATTTTCGGCAGAAGCCACCAAATCCATTGCACCTCCCATTCCTTTTACCATTTTGCCTGGAATCTTCCAATTGGCAATATCTCCGTTTTCCGAAACTTCCATTGCACCAAGAATCGTCAAATCTACTTTTTGGCTTCGGATCATTCCAAAACTAAAAGCCGAATCAAAAAAACTCGCACCTGGAAGCGTGGTAATGGTTTGTTTTCCTGCATTAATAATATCGGCATCTTCTTCTCCTTCAAAAGGAAAAGGTCCCATTCCGAGAACGCCATTTTCACTTTGAAATTCAACTGCTATATCTTCTCGAACGTAATTCGCCACCAATGTCGGAATCCCAATTCCAAGATTTACAAAATAACGGTCTTTTACTTCTTTTGCAATTCGTTTTGCTATATCTTCTTTACTAAGTGCCATAATAATGTGTCAATTAGAGAATTTGATAATTAGATAATTCTTTACACGATGTATTTAATTATCTAATTGTCACATTTTCTCATTATCTAATTTCTAGTTCTCACTGTGCGTTGTTCAATTCGCTTTTCAAATTTTTCTCCTTGAAAGATACGCTGCACCATAATTCCTGGAATATGAATCTGATTTGGATCTAAAGTTCCAACTGGAACCAATTCTTCCACTTCGGCAATTGTGATTTTTCCAGCACCTGCCATACAAGCATTGAAGTTTCTAGCTGTTCCTTTAAAAATTAAGTTTCCGGCTTCATCACCTTTCCACGCTTTTACTACAGCAAAATCGGCTTTGAAAGCTTCTTCCATAATGTGCATTTTTCCATTAAACTCGCGTGCTTCTTTTCCTTCTGCTACTTCTGTTCCGTAACCTGCTGGTGTAAAGAAGGCCGGAATTCCTGCCTGAGCCGCACGGCAACGTTCTGCAAGAGTTCCTTGTGGAGTTAATTCAACCTCTAATTCTCCAGAAAGCATCTGACGTTCGAATTCGGCATTTTCTCCCACATAAGAAGAAATCATTTTCTTGATCTGCTTTTTCTGCAGCAACAATCCCAAACCAAAATCATCTACTCCTGCATTGTTAGAAATACAAGTTAAATCTGAAATGGATGTATTAACCAATGCCGCAATTGTATTTTCAGGAATACCGCATAATCCAAAACCGCCAAACATGATGGTCATACCGCTTTTAATTCCTTCAATAGCTTCCTGAACGCTATTTATTTTTTTTGTTATCATAACAAACTATCTTTATTGCTGAATATTTTTGATAAAAATAAGATTTTTAGATGAAATTATAACGATTTCGTAAAAATAAAACCAAAAGAAAAATCCCTTTACTTATCTTTCTAAAAGAGCTGTAAAGGGATTGAAATATAGTTAGATGCGTTTTATTGCAACATTGTTACAATTCGAATTCATCCGTATTTTGTTCGGTCTGTGTGGTATCTTTTACAACCGCTGGCCTTTGATAGCAATCTACTTTTATAGAAAGGTTTGCAGGTCGCTCAAATTCTCCTTTCGAAACTTGAAGACTTTTATCGGCATAACATTTTTTCATGAAATACCCCCAAACAGGCAACGCTGCAGTTGCTCCTTGTCCGTAAGTCAAACTTTTAAAACGAGCCGAACGGTCTTCACATCCAACCCAAACTCCAGTTACCAAGTTCGGAACCATACCCATAAACCAACCATCAGATTGATTTTGTGTGGTACCTGTTTTACCAGCAATCGGGTTTGTAAACATGTACGGATAACCTGTCCAACGATTGTCTCCGCTTCCGCCTCCTTGAGTACGTAAACGTACACCAGAACCACTTTCTGTAACCCCTTGAAGCAATTTGATTACTGCAAAAGCAATATCTTTATTTAAAACGTCATGAGATTCCGGAATTGGCTCATAGATTACCTCACCGCTTTTGTTTTCAATTCTGCTTAAAAACTGTGGTTTTACATAAACTCCTTGGTTGGCAAATGTACTATACGCGGCAACCATATCTTCTACCGTAATATCTACCGCTCCCAATGCGATTGAAGGCTGAACTGGAATTTCTGTTTTTACTCCTAATTTTTTAGTCAATTCTACAACGGCTTCTGGACTTGTTCTATCAATTAATTTAGCTGAAACCGTATTGATAGATGCTGCCAAAGCTTGTTTTAAAGTCACCATTCCTCTATATCTGTAATCAGAGTTTCTAGGTTCCCAATCTTCTGTTACGTGGTGACGCCCTTTATGAATCATGAAAGGTCCGTCTAAGATAGAATCACAAGGAGACATATTTAATTCTTCGATTGCCGTTGCATAAACGAAAGGCTTGAAAGTAGAACCTACTTGTCTAGCTCCCTGTCCTACGTGATCGTATTGGAAATATTTGTAATTGATACCTCCAACCCAAGCTTTAATTGCTCCTGTCTGAGGCTCCATTGCCATTAAACCAGATTGTAAAAAGTGTTTGTAATAACGAATAGAATCAAGTGGCGTCATTACCGTATCTCGTTCCCCTTTCCAAGTAAAGACACGCATTTTTGTTTTTACTTTGAATGAAGCAATAATGTCATCTTCGCTTTTATCCATATCTTTCATCTGCGCCCAACGAACAGAATTTTTCATGGCTTGCATCATGATTCTGTCTGTTTCAGCCTGCGTGATATTTACGAAAGGTGCATTTTTATTGTTTTTTTGTTCAATAAAAAACTGCTGCTGAAGATTTTGCATGTGTGCAGAAACCGCTTCTTCAGCATACGTTTGCATTCTAGAATCTATTGTAGTATAAATTTTAAGTCCGTCTTTGTAAATATCATATTCAGACCCGTCAGGTTTTTTGTTTTCAGTAACCCATTTTTTCATGTAATCACGAAGATATTCTCTAAAATAAGTTGCCATACCTTCACGGTGGCTTTCTAGTTTAAATTTCAATGTAATTGGTAAAGCTTGAAGTCTTTCTTTTTCTGCTTCAGAAATCATTTTTGCTTTAGCCATTTGAGATAAAACCACATTACGACGGTTTTTTACTCCCTGCGGATTTCTTACCGGATTGTATAAACCTGAGTTTTTGAACATTCCAACCAAAATAGCCGATTCGTCAATTGTCAAATCTTTTGGATCTTTAGAGAAATAAGTCTGAGCTGCAGAGCTTACCCCAACAGAATAATTTCCGAAATCGTAAACGTTGCAATACATCGCCAAGATTTCATTCTTTGTATATTGTCTTTCCAGACGAATGGCGATAATCCATTCTTTTATTTTTTGTACAATTCTAAAAGGCAAAAATTTAGACCCTTCCCCGTGAAACAACTGTTTTGCAAGCTGTTGCGTCAATGTACTTGCTCCACCATTTGTCCCTAAACTAAAAACAGCTCTTAAAGTTCCACGTCCGTCGATTCCAGAATGTTCGTAGAAACGCGCATCTTCAGTTGCCACAAGTGCCTCAACTAAGTTTTTAGGCAAATCAGAATATTTAAGCTGAGATCTATTGGTTTTGAAATATTTACCAATTACAACTCCATCAGAAGAGATAATTTCAGTAGCAAGGTTTGAATCTGGATTCTCTAAATCTTCAAATGAAGGCATAGATCCGAATAAACCCCAAGAAGCAAATAAAAAGAAGGCTAAAACTCCTAGTAAAGAGTAGGCAAAAACCCGCCAAAATTTCTTTTTGTAATAATTAATATCCTTAACGCTATTGGATTGATTGTTTTTTTTAGCAGCCATAATTATTTATCTAATCTTTTTGTTCTATTCTAAAACCAACGTCTGTAATTCCTTGTAAAGCCTCAACACCAGGAATTTTACCTGATTGTCTCACAGCTTGCTTGATATGAACTTTATAGTTTCCTCTAAACTTCACATCTTCTTTATAATAAAGCTTACTTTCTTTTATGTCAGTAAACCCATTTCCTAATAAAGTTCCATCTGGCTCAGCCATTTGGTATTCTAAAGTATCCACTTTTGTAAATCCATTTGGCATTTCCATAGCAACAATCAAAAACAGATTATTAAACGGATAATTGTTGTTGTCTCGTATGTTTACAAAGAGATTGTACTTTTTTGTAGAATCTAAAACAGGCAGATCAAAAGTTACAATACTGTCTTTGTGCCAAGCACTTCCAACAGATTTATACTCATCAAACACTCTTTTTTTATCACAAGAAAAAAGAAGTATAGCTGCCAAAAGAAGAATTCCGCTATTTTTTATTCTCATTTTTAGTATTCGTTATTGGTTTTCTAGGTTCAGCAGGTTTATTCTCATTTGAATTCTGCTTATTCGGATTGTTTTTATTCGAATTATGCTTCTTCTTATGATTTTGCTTGTTCGGATTATTTGGCTTATTTGCATTGCCATTATTTGCATTTCCAGCATTGTTAGGATTATTGTTTCCTGCTGGTTTAGCATTGTTTGCATTTTTTTCCTGCTGTGGTTTTGCTGGAGTTGCAACGCCAGCCGTTTCAGCATTTTGTTTGCGCTTGCGATTTGGTTTTTTCTTTCTTTTCGGCTGGTCAAAACGAGTTAAACTCTCTTGACCCATCGCGTTATTGAAGTCTTTTTCAGGCTCTGAAGTAACCTCAACGGCAAAATCTTCTAGAGAAGAAACTTTATTTTTCAATTTGTTTTCGGCAATGATTTCTTTTACTTGATCGATTTTTAAAACATGCCAGTTTGCAAAATTGTTTGTGTAAGCAAACCACATTAATCCTTTAAAAATATCTTGTTTTTGACAAACTGCATCTCCTTTTTCTGTGATCAATTTGGTATCGTAATCAGGGAAATCTTTTAAGGCATCCATGTATGTGTCTAACTCATAGTTTAGACAGCATTTTAGCTTTCCGCATTGACCTGCTAATTTCTGAGGATTCAATGACAACTGCTGATAACGTGCTGCCGATGTATTGACACTTCTGAAATCTGTCAGCCAAGTAGAACAGCAAAGTTCACGTCCGCAAGAACCAACTCCACCTAAACGAGCTGCTTCCTGACGGAAACCAACTTGTTTCATTTCGACTCTCGTACTGAATTCTTTTGCAAAATCTTTAATCAGCATTCTAAAATCGACGCGATCGTTTGCTGTGTAGTAAAAAGTCGCTTTTGATCCGTCACCTTGAAATTCAATATCCGAAATTTTCATTTCCAATTTATGCTGAATTGCCAATTCACGTGCACGAACTTTCATTGGTTCTTCACGATCACGCGCCACAGACCAGATATCGATATCTTTTTGAGATGCTTTTCTGTAAATTTTTGGAACATCATTACTTTCGTAATTCACTCCTTTTTTCTTCATTTGAATCTTTACCAATTCGCCTGTAAGAGTCACAATTCCAATATCGTGTCCTGGTGAAGCAACAGTTGCTACAATATCACCAATACTTAAAGTTAATTTCTCCGAATTTCTAAAAAATTCCTTACGTCCGTTTTTAAAACGAACCTCGACGCAATCAAAAATCGCCTCTCCATTGGACGGACTCATGTTCGAAAGCCAGTCAAAAACAGTCAATTTATTGCAGCTATCGGTGCCGCAAGTCCCATTATTTTTACAACCTTTTGGTGCGCCACCATCTGAGGTTGAACAACTTGTACATGCCATAATGCTATATGTAGTGCTGCCAAAATGCAGCTTAAGTTCATAAACGTTTGATCGGTAAAGATAGTATTTTTTTTATTTTGCTTTTTATGGATAAAAATTAAAGCGCTGTTAAATAAAACCATGCGTTTTTTGCAAACCAAATCTTTCAAAAAAATTAAGTTTATTCTCACTAATCGGTAAAATTTTTAAAATAAATAGGCTCTCTGTCTGTTTTAAATTGCAATTGGTCTTTTTAACTTTTTATCCTAAAATATATTTACGATTTTTATGTTTTATCTTACAGCATCGTTTGCCAAGTCAATAAATTCAGACCAAGCTTTGCTCAAAACTTATCATTTTTATTTTAAATATATTTCAAATGCAAACACAAAACCAGATTGAAAGTTTCCTTTTTAGCGGAAAATTTGACGAGGCCAGAGAATGCCTAAATAATGGGGAAAAATTTAACGAACAATATCTAAAAAACAACTTTTCGCAAATCGCAGGCAAAATTATCGACGCAAAAGAAGTCGATTTTATCGAAAAACTGATCAAAGCGGGCTTTATTGAAACAGATATTTACGAATTGGATAGTTTTGATCAATCTATTTTTAAATCGCTGACGTCATATTTAAAAGATGACGAAGAATCGATTGCTTTTTTTAAAGAATTGATGTCGAAAATGGACAACATTAACGACGAAATCAGCGATAAAACTTTGCTTGGCTATTTTCTGGAAAAAGGCATATCGCCAAAAGTAGTTAAAGTTTTAGTTGATGACTATGGGGCTAATACACAGTATAAGAACAATGCAGGTGAAAATTTAATTTATACTGTTTTGAACACTTACGGTTTAGATGCCGAAAAAGTAAAAGAATATATCACCATTTTGATTAATAATGGTGTTGACATCAACGAGAAAAATATTGTTGGGACTACTCCGTTAATTTGTGCTGTTAAAAGAAACCGAAAAGAGCTTTTACCCTTTTTGCTAGAAAATGGTGCCGATGCCAACGAAACCGACAATCAGAACAATACTGCTTTTTATTATGCTGTTGCCGAACAGCTTTCGTATGATATGTACGACGCTTTGGCTTCTGTTTCATCGCCTGATTTGAATATTGTGAATAAAGACGGACGCACTTTGTTTACTAACTTTATCAGTTCTCTTTCTGTTTCGCCAAATAATATAACTTTTCTAGAAAGATTATTAGCCGATGGCGCCGACGTAAATTTCTGTGCTCAATACTACGGACAGCCCAAATCGGGAATTGATTTTATTGTCGAAAAAAAATCGGATATCTTGAAATCTGTTTTAGAGAATGTGTCTTTGGATATTAATGAGCAAGACAATCAAGGAAATACCATTTTACATAAAGTCTGCGCCTACAATGTCAATTACGATGCTGAAATGGCAAAAGAAACCTACAGAAAAGTTAAACTGCTGTTAGATCAAGGCGCTGATATTTCGATTAAGAATGATAAAGACGAAACGGCCTTAATGCTTGCTTCTGGTGACAACCTGAAAATTAAAACCGTTGAACTTTTAATGAAACAATAAAACGATTATCTATTTAAAAAACAATACACATGTCAATGTCATTTATAGTGGCCTGCGAAAACGGGAACCGAAAAATAGCCGAATTGCTGCTTCAGAATAAAGAAGTAGACGTAAAATATACCGACGAACAAGGAAGAACCGCGCTACATTATGCGGCACACAGAGGTTATCTGGATATTGTAAAAATCTTAACGGAGGATGGAGCTGATATTAACTACGAAGATCATCAAGGCGAAACGCCTTTGTATTTTGCTTGCCTCCAAAAACAGAAACAAACGGCGCTGTATCTTTTAGATAATGGTGCCGAAATTACCAAAAACGATAAATACGGAAATAGTCTGCTTCATTTAGTCGTTCAAACTGCTCAAATTGAAATTGCAACAAAGTTGCTTGAAGCAGGAATTGATGTTAATTTACTGAATAACAATGGAGAAACTCCTTTAATTTTAGCTTCTGCAAAACTAAACCGTGAAATTATTCAATTGCTTTTAGACAAAGGAGCTGATATCAATGTAACCGACAAACAAGGAAATACACCACTTATTTATGCTTGTTACACCAAGTCAATCCCGATGGTGACCTTGCTTTTAGATAATGGTGCAGACATAAACCACATAAATCATTCTGGTGAAAATGCGCTTTTGATTGCTTGTTATGAAACCAACCGAATGCTTGCCAAATTATTGGTCGAAAGAGGAGCCAATGTATTTACTTCAAACAATAACGGATATTCTCCTATTTGGTACGCTTGCGCGAATAATCAAAAGGAAATTGTGTCTTTGTTTTTAGAAAACGGAGTTGACGTAAACTATAGCAAACCTGTCGCAGGCGATACTTCGTCGATGAATGATTACCTAGATTGGATTGTCAGCGCGACTAATATTTCTAACGAATCAAGTTTTACTTTAAACAGTTCTTATACTTACGGCGGAGAAAGTTTACTGCACGTTGCAACCAAAAAAGGCAATTTGAGTATGGTAAAACTGCTGATTGAAGCTGGAGCCAACATTAACATTCAAGACGAATCTGGAAACACACCTCTACACTACAGCGCCGCCAACGGAAAAAAAGATGTTGTAAAATATTTATTGGATAACAAAGCCGATGCTTCAATTGTAAATGTGAAAGAGCAAAAAGCAATTGATTACTCGAATGTCAAAGGATTTAATGAAATCACAGAATTGATTCTGAAATATGCGTCTTCGGGAACTGTTGTAAATCCGATTCAAACAGCACAACCAGCTCAAGCATCAACAGACTCTTCAAATTCGATGGAAGCTAAGAAAAAAGCATTGTTAGATTTGAAAGAACTTCTAGATGCTGGAATCTTGACTTCGGAAGAATTTGATGCTGAAAAAAGTAAAATTTTAAAAGGATAAATAATAATCAAACACAAAAATGAAAAGAATCTTAAATGCCACAACCCTATTTTTAGTTTTAATTGCTACAAGTCTAACTTTTACTTCTTGTACCAACCTTTCACCAGAAAAGACTTTTGAAGTAGCCGCTTTAAACTCGAATTTATTATCTCGTTTTGGAAGTAAAGAACTCAGTGAAAAACTGCAGTCAGAAGCACAAGTTTATGATGAAACTCAAAAAAAGATGATTCCTTCTACTTACTACGATGCTTTTAAATACGATATTAGCAATCTGGAAACGCGTTTTCAATCGATTAAAAATATACCAGAAGATGATGATAACAAAGAACTTCTTCAGGCTTCAAAAGACTTGTTTTCTTATGCGATTGCCAAACAAAAAGAAGGTTACTTGCCAATTGCTAAACTGAAAGACGAAAAGACTTCACCAGAACAAATAAACAAAGCAATTGCCGATTTTGATGCTTCTACTCAAAAAGATATAGATGCTAAATTTACCAAACTAATGACTGTTGCACAAGCATATGTAGACAAGCATAATATAAATGCTAAAATTGGGATTTAAAATTCTGCTCTCTACAAACAAAACAAACCCTATTTTGCCATCATACAAAATAGGGTTTTATTTATTCTAAGTTTCTTTAACCGTAATAATCTTAACTGGGCAAGCTTTTGCTGCCAGTTCACAACTTTCGACAATCGCATGATTTGGCGATTTTAATGTAAAAAAGCCTTTTGCATTCTGTGAATGAAGCAATACCGATTTCCCGTCTTTTTTGGACATTTGAAAATGAACAGGATCCATCTCAACACAGTAATTACAGCCAATGCATTTATCTCTTTGTAAAGTGATGATAACCATTATGCGTCAACGATTTTATATAATTTGTCCGACATTCTGATTCTAAACGGAAGTTTGAACGTACAATCGTCTCCTTTTGTTGCTTTTTCTGCTGTAAGATCGTTCACAAACATTTCGTCGATAATCATTTCCTGAGCTCCTGTACTTGGTCCTGTTATCAAAATTTTATCTCCGACTTTAATATCGTAAGCTTCTATTTTAAATTGTCCGACTTCTGCTTTTGGGAAGTAATGTGTTCCTTTTCCCACATAAACCTTTTTCTGAGTTGCTGCAGATCCTGGAATGTCGCTCCACTCTCCTAATTCTTGTCCCAAATAATATCCTGACCAAAAACCGCGATTGTAAACGGTATTTAAAGCTTCCATCCAAACTGCGGTTTTCTCTTTCGAGAAAATGCCTTCGTAATAGGCGTCGATAGCTTCGCGATAGGTTTTAATAACGGTTGCCACATATTCTGGCGCACGTCCGCGTCCTTCGATTTTTAAAACTTGAATTCCAGAATCAATTACCTGATCTAGAAAATCGATGGTACATAAATCTTTAGGCGACATCATGTATTCGTTATCCAGTTCGATTTCAAAACCAGTTTCCTGATCGATAACGGTATATTTTTTTCGGCAGTTTTGTTTGCACGCCCCGCGATTTGCGGATGAATTATGCGAATGCAAACTCAAATAACATTTTCCTGAAACTGCCATACATAAAGCGCCATGACCAAAAATTTCGATTTCAACTAATTTTCCGTTCGGACCTTTAATCTGTTCTTTCTCAATTTGTTCTGTGATTTTCTTTACTTGTCGCAAACTCAATTCACGGCTTAAAACCATGGTATCGGCAAATAAACTATAGAATTTAATGGTTTCTATATTGGTAATATTCAATTGGGTCGAAATATGAACTTCCATTCCAATCGATCGTGCCATGGCAATTACAGCTTGATCGGATGCGATTACGGCGGTAATATTCGCCTCTTTGGCTTTGTTCAATAATGTTTTTACGACTGATAAATCGTGATCGTAAATAATCGTGTTTAGAGTAAGATAGCTTCGAACATTTTTAGCTTCGCAACGATTGGCAATTTCTTTTAAATCTTCGATAGTAAAATTAACTGTCGATCTTGCACGCATGTTGAGTTGCTCAACACCAAAATATACGGAATCACAGCCATTATCTAAGGCAGCCTGAAGCGACTCAAAATTCCCAGCTGGAGCCATGAGTTCGATTGCATTGTTATTTGTCATTTTTGATTTTATTTTTCCAATGATATGTTTCTCGACTCTAGTCGTTTAACAATTGGCAAAAATAATATGGGTATAGATTAGATTCCTATGATTTTTATCATGGTCTATATTTTAAAAATTATTTCATAGCGGCCCAATGATAGACCATTTGCTATGCCCATAATTGTCGTTAATCTTTATCAAATATAGCCCATGGTTTCAACCGTGGGAACGCAATGCAAATCCGTAACGTTACGCAACAATACGTTTCCCACGGTTGAAACCATTGGAAATGTTTTTATATAAATTGGGGTATTTTTTGTTCTTACAGATTGGTTGAATTTCCAAAACCATGTGGATACACATTATGTACCCACGGTTGAAACCGTGGGCTATGTTTTTATAGATTTTGGTGTTTTTTTGCATTTAATCCCCTTGGGGTTTATTTTCAAACCCATGCAATTTTATAAATTCTGCTGAGCATCTTTTTTGAGATGATGCTGCTTTTGATTTTTAATGTAATTAAAAACAAGATCAAGCTGAGACTCGCTGACAGCAAAAGCCGCATAGCCCTTTTGCCATGCGAATTTTTCAAGAATTAGATTTTCTCTATTTATGCAATGAGATGAAACTCCTTTCGCTTGACGAATGACATCCGAAATAGATTTTTGGGGATTCAATAAAAACAAAACATGTACATGATCAGGCATTCCGTTTATGATTCTAACCGGACAACCCAATTCAATTAATTCGTTGTGAATATAATCGTGTACCTTTTTTTCAATTGAAAAGTCAATTAACTCTTTACGGTCTTTGGTTGACCAAATGGCGTGAATCCATAATTTGGCAAAAGAATGTGACATTGTAAACTAGCGTTAAAGACCGCTAATTTACAATTTTATACAACTTATCTGACAATCTAATTCTAAAAGGAACTTCAAAAGTAACTTTGTCACCAATTTTAGCGGTTTGAGTTTCTGCTCCGTTCACAATGATTTTGTCTAAAACCAATTCTTGATCTCCTGTAGTCGGACCAGAAATTAAGATTCTGTCTCCACTACTTAATTCGTGATTTTCAACCGTAAATTGACCCACTTGCGCTTTTACATAATAATGTTCCGCTTTTCCAAGAAGCACTTTCTTTACTTTTACTTTCTGACGGATATCAACAGGTTTTTGTGCCGTTGCTAAAGCAGTTTCTGGCAATTCGCCTGAATGTTTGAATTTCAAGTTTTCAGATTTTCCTTTTCTGAACACCTTATTTCCAACCTGTTTTCCAGTTCTCAAACGAACTTGGTCAACCAAAGGCATGTGAATGATTTCTAGACATTCTGTAGAACAGCAGTTTTCCATTGCCGCTTTACATTCGTCACATTGAATAAACAATAAATGGCATCCATCATTTTCGCAGTTGGTGTGGTTATCGCAAGGTTTTCCGCATTGGTGGCATTGCGAAATGATATCATCTGTGATTCTTTCGCCCAAACGATTATCAAATACGAAGTTTTTACCAATGAATTTACTTTCTAAACCTTCTTCTTTCAATTGTTTCGCATAGTTGATGATTCCACCTTCTAATTGATAGACATTTTTGAAACCTTGGTGTTTGAAATACGCACTCGCTTTTTCGCAACGAATTCCTCCGGTACAATACATTACCAGATTCTTATCGTCTTTATGATCTTTAAGCTGTTCATTGATGATGGGCAAACTTTCTCTAAAAGTCTCCACATCTGGAGTAATGGCACCTTTAAAATGTCCTACTTCACTTTCGTAGTGATTTCTAAAATCCACTACAATTGTGTTTGGATCATCAAGGATTTCATTGAATTCTTTGGCCTTCAAGTGAACGCCTATATTGGTAACATCAAAAGTTTCGTCGTTTAGACCGTCGGCAACGATCTTGTGGCGTACTTTGATCGTTAATTTTAAAAACGAATGATCATCTTGTTCTACAGCAACATTCAATCGGATGCCTTTCATGAAATCGTAAGCTTCAAGAGTTTCTCTAAAAGCTTCAAAATTTTCGGCAGGAACACTCATTTGAGCATTTATTCCTTCGCTGGCAACATAAATTCGGCCTAATGCATCAAGGGCATTCCAGGCTACGAATAAATCATTACGAAATTTTTGTGGATCTTGAATTTTGGCATACGCATAGAAAGACAACGTAAGTCGTTGTTTACCTGCATCATCGATCATGATGGCTCTTTCTTCTGCGCTCAAAGTGTTGTACAGTTGCATGCTATAAACAGTTTTAAGTAAGAAATTGATGTTTTTATTAGATTTTCCTTAAAATCTGGCGCAAATTTAGAGTTTATTTTGAGATTAAAAATGGTCTTGCTCTAATTATCTGTTTTTTTTAACATCTTAGAAAGTTAATGCAACATTGTAATTTAAACTTTTTCCCATTGATTTACAGCATTATTCGTGCGCCGAACGCTGTACCAAATCGTCTACAGAAACAGAACGGCTAATATGTCCAAAGAGCATTTCAAGGTTTTCTGCCCGAAGACTATCTCTAACATCAGAGCGGGCTTCGGCTATTTTTAAGGTAATATCCTTACTTTGCAAATCGACAAAAAGGGTTTTTAAAAAGCGTGCGCCTGCAATATCAATACGAGGTGAAGAATTAAGATCTAAGATTACAGTTCTTAAAGAGTTTGGTTCGCTATAAATTTTTTCTAAGATTTGTTCCTTAATGTATTCAGCATTAAAATAAAATATCGAAGATTCAACTCTGACAATCAGTATATTTTCTATTTTCTCATTATCAGGATGTCTTCTCAAATCGGTATAAACTCTTGTTCCAGGAACTCTTCCCAAAAAAGCTACGTGTGGTTTCGAGGCTGCTTTCAATAACAATAGCAAAGTAACCAATGTCGCCAATAAAACTCCAGCTAGAATTCCCCAAATTAATACTCCTGCAAGTGCAATCATAACCACGCAAAATTCTTGTTTGTCTATTTTATAAAGATGGCGTATTTCTTTCCAATCAAAAAGTCCTCTTATGGCAACCAAAACAATCGCAGCCAAAATTACTGTTGGCAGATTTTGAAGGTGTTCGGTTAAAAATAAAAGACAGCAAGCAATGGCAGCCGAAGCAAATAAAAGCGATAACGGTGTTTTGGCACCAGCGGCATTGTTTACAGCAGATTGCGATAAGCCTCCTGCAACAGGGTATCCGTGTCCGAACGAAACAGCAGCATTGGCTACTCCCAATGCTAAAAGTTCTTGACGCGGATTAATAACGTATCCGTTTTTTTGTGCTAATGTTCGGCCAGCAGAAACGCTTTCTATATAAGATAATAAAAAACAAGCCATAGCAAGAGGCAAAACTCCTTCAACATCTCTTATTCGGAGAGAAGTCAGATGAAATTCAGGAAGTCCGTTTGGTATAACTCCGACTGTATTGAATTCTGCATATTTTAAAGATGTAGTCGAAATAAGAATAATCGACAAAATGACAATTAAAATGGCAACAGGCAACTGAGGAGCTATTTTTTCTCCAACTATTAAGATTACAATAGCTATCATTCCAAAAATAAATACCGCTGTATTCATATCTGGAATCTGATGGAAAAGCGTTATAATTCTTTCTAAGAAATTATAACCTCCTCCTTCAACGCCAAATAATTTAGGCAACTGCGTTAGACCAATAGTGATAGCGGCTCCTGCTTTGAATCCGACCAAAACGGTTTCGCTTATGAAATTAATAATGCCACTTAACCTCAGCAAATAGGCAATAATAGCCATTCCTGCAAATACCAGTGCCGTGAGCGATGCAATTTCCGACCAGCGTTCAACATTGCCATTCGCCATGCCCGCTATGGTCGTGCCAACTAATAGAGAAATTGCAGATGTCGGACCTATCGCAAGCTGCTTGCTAGTTCCGAAAAGAGCATAAAATATACCACCAATGAGATAGCCATAAATTCCATATTGCGGCGGAAGGCCTGCAAGGGTTGCATAAGCAAGAGATACTGGAATTCCGTATGCCGCTAATGTTACTCCAGCAAGAAAATCTTTTTTAAGGTTTTCCCTTTGATAGTTCTTAATCCAGTCTCCTACAGGCAAAAGTTTAGCAATCATATTCGAAAAAGTTATACTATTAGTAATTCACAAGCAATAAATCATTGTTTATAGTTGCAAAAGGTTAATCTTTCTCTTCTAATAATGCTTTTTTAACCTCATTTAGTTCTGCAATTTTTTCTGGGCTTACTTTAGGATATTCTAAATCCATTTCGTCTAAGGCATGAATTATTGCCGAAGCAATTGCAATTCTAGCATACGATTTATTATCAGCTGGAATTACATACCAAGGTGATTTTTTAGTCGATGTATTTCTAATCAATTCTTCGTAAGCATGCATATAATCGTTCCAATAGCCTCGTTCTTTGGCATCGGCCGCGCTAAATTTCCAATTTTTATCCGGATTGTCAACTCTTTCTATAAATCTTCTTTTTTGTTCCTCTTTAGAAACATTCAGAAAAAATTTAATCACAATGGTTCCGTTTCTGGTAAGGTATTTTTCAAAGTTGCGAATGTCTTCAAAACGGTTTTCCCAAATGTCTTTGGTAATTAATTTTTCAGGTATTTTTTGGCCCTTCAAAATCTGCTCATGAACACGAACGACCAATACCTCTTCATAATAAGAACGGTTAAAAATTCCTATTCGGCCTCTCTCGGGAAGATGTTTTTGACAACGCCACAAATAATCATGGTCCAACTCTTCTGAGCTTGGTCCTTTAAAAGAAGAAACTTGGCAGCCCTGCGGATTTATTCCCGACATTACATGTTTGATGGCGCCGTCTTTTCCAGCAGCATCCATAGCTTGAAATATAATAAGAACCGACCACTTATCTTGGGCATACAAAATATCCTGCATGGCAGCAAGAGCTTTGACTCCCATTTGTAATGTTTTTTGAATCAATGCCTTGTCTTCATCGCCTGTATAAGTCGTGGGCTTGTCTTTTAAAGTAAAATCTTTATCATCGCCAACGCAATATTGCTCAGAAAATTTTTTGGCTCGGTGCAATAATTCTTTCTTGGTGATTTTTTTTAAATCACTGCCATCTTCATCTGTCTTTTTGTGTTTTTTCTTGTTATTTTTTGACATAATCATAAAAGTTTTGAATTATTAGTACTAGTTTGGGGAATAAGTTATTCTTACAAAAATGCAATTGAGCGACATTATAGGGTGTTTTATCCGATTTTTCATTACCTACTGATATACAGATAAATAAAATTTTAACTAAAATTAACAAAATCCCGACAATATTTATCCATTTAACCAAAAAAACGCTAACTTAGCTAATGCACTCAATTGGTTTTTAGTTAGTTGTATTTAATGAATTTTACCTAAAAGAATTTAACAATGAACAAAATCTACTCCTCCGCATTATTACTAAGTCTTTTATTTTTTTCTTGCAAAAAAGAGACACCGCCGAGCCCCAAACCTCTAGAAATTTCAGTTACTTCAGTTTTACAACAAGATGTAAAATTAGAATCTGAATATACGGGGCAGACTTTTGGTCAATCTGATATACAAATCAACCCGCGAGTTGATGGTATTATCGAAAGTATGAACTTCAAAGAAGGAAGTTTTGTAAAAAAAGGACAAGTCCTCTACACTATTGATCCTTTACCGTACAAAGCCAAACTTAACGAAGCTCAAGGAGTTGCCGCAGAATCGCAAGCGAGATTGTCTAAAACGAAATCAGATTTGGATATGATCACGCCATTAGCAAAAATGAATGCAGTCAGCCAAAGAGAATTGGTTTCGGCGAAGGCAGCGTATAATGCCTCACTGGCTCAAATAAAAGCTTCTGATGCTTCGGTGCAAAATGCTAAAATCGAATTGGGCTATTGTCAAATCTTAGCTCCAATTTCAGGATTAATCGGTATTTCTAAAGTTCGCGTTGGGGATTATGTAAGACCAGGTGCTGTATCAATTTTAAACACGATTTCGGATTTAGGAGATGTGAGAGTACGATTTACGATTAGCGAACAGGAATTTCTGCGCCTTTATAGAGAGTTCAACAAACCCAATTCTGCTTTAAAAGGCTCTGGTGCAACTGTTACAATAAAATTATCAGACGGTTCCATCTATCCACAGACCGGAAAAGTAAGCTTTGCCGACAGACAAATTGATCCTTCTACTGGAGCCATTACTTTTGAAGCCGCATTTCCAAACCCTGACAAATTACTTCGTCCGGGCCAATATGTAAAAGTAGCACTGCTTACCGATATTCGTAAAGAAGCAATTGTAATTCCGCAGCGTGCCGTTATAGAAGTACAAGGTATTTATCAAGTTTACGTAGTAGGCAATGACAATAAAGTACAAATGCAGATTGTAAAACCAGGTCCTTCCATTAAAAACGGTTATATTATTGAAGAAGGGCTAAAACCTGGCGATAAGATAGCCATGGGAGGTACTTCGTTATTGAAAAATGGAAGTGTCATCACTCCTAAAATCGTTCAATGGCAATTGGGCGATCCAGAAACTGTAGCTGCAAAGTAATCTAAATCACATACTATTATGGGAGAATTTTTCGTCCGAAGACCGATTGTTGCCATTGTAATTAGTATTATTATTGTGATACTTGGATTACTGGCACTACAAAAAACACCTATTTCACAATATCCGGATATTAATCCGCCCGTTGTAAAAATTACTACTTCATTTACTGGAGCAAATGCACTCAACGTAGAACAAGCCGTTGCAACTCCTATTGAGCAAAAAGTAAATGGTGTTGAAAATATGCTATACATGAAATCGATCAATACTTCTGATGGTGCCTGTACCATAGAAGTTACTTTCGATGTGGGAACCAATTTGGACAACGCCAATATGCTAACCCAAAACAGACAAAACCAATCTGCTCCATTTATGCCTTCGAGTGTAAAACAGCAAGGGGTTGTGGTAAAAAAATCTTTATCGTTCCCGATGATGCTTTTTACAGTTACGTCTACGAATCCGAAATATGATGCTAAATTCTTAAATAACTACGCCAGTATTAATATCGTAGATCAATTGGCTCGTATAAAAGGAGTTGGAGAGGTAACTCTATTTGGAGGAAGTGATTACTCGATGCGTATATGGCTAAAAGCAGATATGATGAGTAAACTCGGTGTAACAGTTGATGATGTCAAAAATGCATTGAATGCTCAAAACATGATTAGTCCTGGAGGTAAATTTGGAGCTGAACCAGCACCTCCTAATACGGAATTCACTTACGGAGTTACGCTTCAAGACCGATTAGTAACCGAAAAAGAATTCGGAAACATTGTGGTTCGAAGTAAAGAAGATGGTGCTCAGGTACTATTGGCTGATATTGCCCGTATCGAATTAGGAACGGAGAACTACAGTTCATCAGCCAGAAGAAACAGTTCGCCAAGTGCGGTTGTAGCTATTTACCAAATGCCTGGAAGTAATGCTCTTGATGTAGCAGAAACCGCAAAAAACACTATGAAACAATTGGCTGAGAAATTCCCTCAAGATATAGTCTACCAAGAATCTCTCGATACCACTCTAGCCATTACTGCTGGAGTTGATGATATTGTTCATACGCTTTTTGAAGCTATTATTCTCGTAATTTTAGTAGTGTTTATATTTCTGCAAAACTGGCGTGCTACTTTAATCCCATTAATTACAGTTCCCGTTTCATTGGTTGGTACCATAGCAGTTTTCCCGATGTTAGGCTTTTCAATTAATACCCTTTCTCTTTTAGGATTAGTATTGGCAATTGGTATTGTGGTCGATGATGCAATTGTGGTTGTTGAAGCTGTAATACATCACATTGAACATGGGAAAAATCCTCGTGAAGCAACAATCCAGGCCATGAAAGAAGTTTCTGGACCTGTAATTGCCATTGCATTAATTCTGTGTGCTGTTTTTATTCCGGTTGCGATGACTCCCGGAATTACGGGACGTTTTTACCAGCAGTTTGCCATAACCATTGCCGTCTCGGTGGCTTTTTCGGCATTTAGTGCCTTATCTTTAAGTCCCGCGCTTTGTGCCATGCTCTTGAAACCAACAAAACCTCTTGATCAGCAAAAAGGTTGGCTTGCCAAATTCTTTTCTTGGTTCAATAGAGTTTTCGAAAATGTAACAGGAAAATATATCGGCGGAGCTACATTTTTTGCTAAAAAAGCTCTGCGCATTATTGTTTTATTAGCGGTTATACTTGTGTCAATTGTACTTTTAGGCAAAAAAATTCCGCTAGGATTTATTCCAGAAGAAGATCAGGGTTATGTCTTAGTAAATATTGCTTTGCCGCCTGCATCGTCGTTACAGCGTACAGATGAAATATCTAAAAAGGTTGATAGTTTCCTTAAAGAAGAAAAATCTATTCTTTCTTATACCACGATCAACGGATTTAGTATGCTTACCAACTCTTATCAGCCCAACAATGCTTTTATTTTTATCTCTTTAAAACCTTGGGAAGAAAGAGCTGAAACAGCTAAACAATTTGTAGACCGATTCAATAAAAAACTGGCCACTCAAATTACAACGGCGACTTGTTTTTCATTTGGTCCACCCGCAATTCAAGGTTTAGGAGCTTCCGCAGGTTTCAGTTTGATGCTGCAAGACCGAGGAGGAAATACACCTCAATATTTGGCTGAACAAACTCAGAACTTTATTGCAGCTGCACAACAGCGACCTGAAATAAAACGAATTTACACTACTTTCAACGCTGGTACTCCACAAATTAAGTTGGATATCGACAACGATAAAGCTATGAAATTAGGAATACCTGTTTCTAAAGTCACCGAAGCACTCGGAGCATTTTTGGGAGGAAGTTATGTAAATGACTTTAACCGTTTCGGACGCCAATACAAAGTTTATGTGCAAGGAGAAGCCGTTAATCGTGTAAAACCAGAAGATCTTAACATGATTTATGTCAAAAACAATAAAGGTGACATGCTTCCTGTTTCTACACTAGTTACGGCAACCAAAGTATCTGGTCCCGATTTTACCAATCGTTTAAACTTATTCCGATCTGCTGAGATTGGAGGAAGTCCGAACGATGGTTATAGTAGTGCCCAAGCGCTGACAGCCTTAGAAGAAGTGGCCAAACAGACCTTGCCAGCAGATATGAGTTTCGATTACATCAACTTATCGTATCAGGAAAAACATTCTCCTGGAGGATCATCTGTATTCATCATGGCATTGGTTTTTGTATTCTTAATCCTAGCCGCACAATACGAAAGCTGGAAATTACCTTTTAGCGTACTCCTTGGAGCTCCTTTTGCAGTATTTGGAGCGTTTTTAGGGCTTCTTTTGGCAAGATTTGGAAGTGATGCTTATGTCAACAACGTTTTTGCGCAAATCGGACTCGTTCTGCTCATCGGATTGGTAGCTAAAAATGCCATCCTGATTGTTGAGTTTGCCAAAGAAGAATACGAGAAAGGAAAACCGCTTTACGAGTCGGCAATGTATGCGGCGAGACTTCGTTTTCGTCCGATTCTGATGACTGCCTTTGCCTTTATTCTTGGAGTGGTTCCGTTACTAACTGCTACAGGTGCAGGATCGCAAGCCCGTATTGTAATGGGAATGGCTGTATTTAGCGGAATGTTAATCGCCACAATATTAGGTGTATTAATAGTTCCTGGTCTATTTGTTATGATTGAAAAAATCGGACATAAGAAAGAGGAAACAATCACAACAACAGAAAATAATGTAGAATCAAATACTACAGACCATGAGTAAGAAATATAAAATAATCGTTATTATATTGGTTATTTCCTTATTTCCAGCCGGATGTATGGTAGGACCAAAATATAAAAAACCCGAGCAGCTAAAATCAGAGTCTTATATAAACGAAAGAAATTTAGACAGTCTCGCTTCGGTAACCAACGTAAAATGGTTTGATCTGTTTAATGATGATGTTTTGAAAGATCTGATAACAAAAGGACTTCAGAATAACTATGATCTTAAAATTGCAGTTTCAAGAATCGATCAGCTTCGTGCGGAGTTGGGTTATGCTAAAGCCGATTTATTTCCAAGTTTCCAATATGGAGCAACTATAAACAGCAATGAGAAATATATTACTCCATCTACAGCTGGAGCCAGTATGTCTTGGGAGCTCGATTTCTGGGGAAAATTTCGTCATGAAAACAATGCGGTAAAAGACGAACTTCTTGCTACAGAAGAAGCTCGTAAAGTAGTATTATCAGACATTGTTGCTAATATTGCCACAGCCTATTTCCAGATGCGAAATTTTGATGATCAGCTTGAAATAACCAAGCACACTCTTGAAACTAGAGAGAAATACTATCAAATCATAAGTGAAAGATTTGCAAAAGGCTACATCTCTGAAGTCGACAAAGCACAGATTGAACAGCAGGTTGCCATTGCCGAAGCCGCAATTCCGAACATTCAAAGACAGATAACGTATTATGAAAATGCAATTGCATTGCTTACTGGACAGCTTCCTTCTCAAATTCCTAGAGGAAAAAGCAATACAGAACTGCAGATCGTTAGTCAAATCCCGCTGTCAATTCCGTCTGCCTTATTAGAAAATAGACCAGACGTAAAAGCTGCCGAATTAAGATATGCAGCGGCAAATGAAAGAATTGGCGTTGCTCAAGCGATGCGTTTTCCTTCTATTAATTTGGCGGCCATTGCCGGATTTGCCAGTGCTGATTTAAGCAATCTATTTCTAGGCAGTTCTTATATGCAAAATGCTTCTGGCGGAATTGCAGGTCCTATTTTTGCATTCGGAAAAAACAAAAGAAGAGTTGAAATCAACAGACAACAGGCAGAACAATTCAAATTCCTTTATCAAAAAACCTATATTGGAGCTGTTTCTGAAGTAGAACAATCCATACAAAATGTGAGAACATACCAAGAAGAATGGAAAGCTCGCAATAGACAAGTTCAAGCGGCTTTGATCAATTACAAACTATCTCACGAAAGATATGACAGCGGTTACGTTTCTTACTTAGAAGTTTTAGATGTAGAAACCAACCTCTTTAATGCCCAATTAAGCCTATCTCAATTATCAGAGAGACAATTAAGCTCGATGATCGAATTGTATAAAGCACTTGGCGGGGGATGGAATTAATTTTTTGAGTTACAAAGGGACAAAGTCTCAAAGAGACAAAGTTTTCTCACTGTAAAATAAAAAAGCACTATTTTTAAATAGTGCTTTTTTTATGCTTTATATCTCTGTCTCTTTGTTACTTTGTTACTCTGAGACTTAGGAATTAACAAAACTCGTTAAACGCATCTTGTAAATTCTCAGCGATTAATTCAGCTGGACGTCCTTCAATGTGGTGACGCTCTAACATGTGAACCAATTCTCCGTTTTTAAACAAAGCCATAGATGGCGATGATGGAGGAAATGGAAACATGTGTTGTCTTGCAGCATCAACAGCTTCTTTGTCAACTCCTGCAAAAACAGTAATTAAATGATCTGGTTTTTTAGCATTATCCAAACTCATTTTTGCTCCTGGACGTGCATTTCTTGCAGCGCATCCGCAAACAGAGTTTACAACAACTAAAGTGGTACCTTCAGCTTTGATAGCATTATCTACAGCTTCAGCACTATGTAAATCTTGAAAACCAGCAGCTGTTAATTCAGCCTCCATTGGTTTTACCATTTCTAGTGGATACATATTCTTTTATTTTAAATTGTACTTTTTGAACTGCAAAGTTACAAAGTTTACTCGCAACTAGTTACTTTCAAGTATAAAGTTTTGTTATAGTTAGATATTAAATTTTATATGAAAATGTATTAAGAAGTCTTACTCATTTTTTTGAGCACTATTTAAGCTCTCTTGTTTTGTCATTTTATGGGGAAATTGATAATTGTATTGCTTCAAATGGCTATTCCTTCCTCGTGCTCTCTGACTCGTTGTCAAAACTGTTCGTTTTTTATCTTCAGAAATTTCAATCGTAGAAAGATAGCTTTTCAAATATTTTTTTAAAATTTTAATCGTCTTTAGCTCAATAGAATAAATTGTCTTCTTCCCTTCATATCGTACAGTAACCAAACTTGCTTTTTTTAATTCTAAGAGATGTTTTGATATTGTAGATTGTGCCAAAGGAATCAATTCAACAATTTCGCCACAAGTCCTTTTATCTCTTTTCCAAAGAAGGGTCATAATCTGAACTCTAGTAGGATGACCAAGTGCTTTACAGATTTCACTTACTGCTTCTATTTCCGCATCAAATTTTAAGTCAGAGTCCATTTCATAATTCATTATCGTTACTACGCGATTATTCTTTTTCAGTGATTCTTTCAAAATCTAAAATCTAGTTTTGATCCCGCAAATTTAAATGCTATTAGTTAAGCGATACTGTCTCAAAAAGTTATTATAACAAGAAAATAAGCCATTTTATTAACAAACAGTCTAATGTTTTTAGGACATCAACTATTTTTGGCGATTTGAAAGAAAAAGAGGTGCAAAGCCAAATTACTTAAGTAAAACCCTAATCAAAGACTTTATAAAAGGTAGTTTAGGACATTTCAAAATCACTTTTAAATCTTCCACCCAACTCGTTTCTTCATCCAAAAATTTGAAAATCAATTCTGGATTTCCTTTTTTGAATAGTGATGAAAAAATAGAACTTCCCAATTCGTTGTGTCGATGTAGAATATCCAAAAGCAGTAAGTCGTAAAACCAAAACCTAGATTTTTTATGAAAGTTCTTCATTTCAAAATTTTCTTGTTGAATGAAACTTACCAAGTGGGAAGATTTTTTATCTGAGCTTTTAAAGGTATAACCTGTACTCGCTTTTGTCCAGCCGCCTGCCGTGCCGATATTCAACACACGTTTGGTGTTCTTTTCCCAAAACGGATAACAGGTCATTGGAATACTTCCTTGCTCTTTTTCTAAAATCTCACACTGTTCAATTCCGAGATTTCTCAGATAAATTTCAATCTCTTTTTCATACTCTTCTTTTGAAAGGAGTTTTTCGGAAAACAAAGTATATTCCACCAAAGCTTCTGTTTTTGAAGTCGGTAAAACATACATAAATCTTGTATTTCCTCTTTGTTCTACCGAAAAATCCATAAAAGTAACTTCCTCTGGATTAAAAGCTTCTTCATTAGTTTTTACAAACCAACCTACAAAATGCTGTTGCAAAACGGGATATTTGTTTTGCCTTTCGGCGAAAGCCTTAGTATAAATGCTATTGAAAAGATAGTTGCCGGTGTATCGATTTTCTTCTGTCCCAACAAAAACATGCGTTTCGAGTTCGTTAATGTCGGTTACTTTTTCGTTTAGGAATGTAATATTCGATTGATTTGAAATGGCATCAAAAACAAAATTATAGAAATCTAAACTGTTGATTTTATTGTACGAATACGGTTTAAGATCCATATCGCGTTTGAAATTTTCATTGGCAAATAAAGCCGAATTCCATTTTTTTGAAATAACAGAATTCCAAACACTTTGCTCTTTTTCCCAAAAGCACCAAGTTCTGTCATTGACTTTCTTTGCATCCTGATCTAGAAGTAAAATCGATTTATCGGAGAATTTTCCAGACAAAATCATTTTATAAACCGTCATCAGAGATGCGAGGCCAGTTCCTGTAAAAATATAGTCGAAGTGTGGGATTTGCGAAGAATTCATTCTCAAAAATAAGAAAATTTACTTTTCCAGATTTTCTAAAAGAGTTTTAAAATCTTTCATCGCCAAATAATTGTTGTACTGAAAGATGATTTCATTCTTCTCATTCAAAACACATAAAATGGGATAACTGATTTGTTTGTTCATCATTCCAAGCTCTAAAGCCAATTCGTGAACGCCAACATTATTTCCCGAAGGCTGGTATTTGAAAGTGTGATTAGCAAACCTAATATCCCGTTTTTCCTCGGCATTGAAACTGATAAAATAGAAATCAGAGTTTAATTTCTCTATAATTTCCTGATTTGTAAATGTTGTAGCTTTCATTCTCTGGCAAAACTGGCACCAATCGGCATGAATAAAGACAATGATTTTTCGTTTTTGAATTTGCTGCAAGCTATCTATTTCCTCAAAAGATCTGCTTTTTAACTGGCAGAATCCTGTTGAAGTTATTCCGAAGAAAAGAATAAATAGAAATAGCTTTTTCATTGTTTTCTGTTTTTTAGCCACGAATTCACGAATTATTTGAAAAATTGTCTATAAAGCAACACAACTGAAAGAGAAATTACACGAATTAATCAAAATTAATTCGTATAATTTTATTTGGTTGAATCTCAACAAATAATTCGTGAATTCGTGGCTAATATAAAATTACCTAAAAGTATATCGCAATCCTAAAAAACCACGGATAGTTTGGTTTTGTCCATAAACATAAGTCGTATCAAATGTCAAACCGTACGGATTATCAGGCGTAACCAAAACTTTTCCAGCCGAATCGTATTGAACATTCTTATCAAAAGGATCATTTGTTCTCGAAATCAAAAACGGATTATTCTGCATTGGGGTAAAGTTCAGCAAATTCTTGATTCCGCCATAGACTTCAAAATCTTTCCATCCCGAATACGTAAACTGAATGTTCTGAATACTGTACCAAGGCGATGTCGGACTTCTCGGATCGGTTTCACTCAACAATGGCAATTTCATCGGACTGTAAACATTTCCCGTATAATCCATCGATAGATTCCAAGGCTGGATTTTGTATGAAATGCTCCAAGTTCCCGTAAAATTCTCGGTCAAAAAAGGTCTTTCTGAAATCCCGTTTTCCACATTTTTGTTGTCTAAAACCGTTGCTCCCACAATAAATTTTAATCCCGAAGGAAAGTTAAGATCAATATTAGTGCTAATTCCTTGACTTAGCGCATAACCATCAATATTATCGTATATAATTTCGTTTGGATTCGACTCATAATCTGAAATGATTTTATTGCTGAATCTGGTATAAAAAGCCGTTGTTTCGATTCCCATAAACGTTCCATTTCCGAAATTTATTTTCTGAATATAATTCAAATTCACATTTACAGATTGTTCTGGTTTCAAATCGTTTTTAATGATAACATCTCGCGAACCCGTTAAAGCAGCATGATCTTCTGTAAACAAATTCACAACGCGAAACCCAGTTCCTGCATTTAATCTAAAAATTGTGTTTTCGCTGGCTTTGAATCGATACGCAAATCTCGGTGTAAAAATAGAGCCGTGAATAGAGTTGTAATCGTAACGCATTCCGAGCAAAATCTGGCTTTTGGGAGAAAATGTAATTTCGTCCTGAACAAAAATCCCAGGAAGCCAAGTGTTTTCAGGATTTTTCGTTGCGGGCGTGTTATCATCATAATACGTATATCGGCTCGCAACTCCCGCCAATAAATCGTTTCTTCCGATTTTTTTATCCCAAGTCAATTGCAAAAATCCAATTTTCTGATTGGCAATATACGATGTTGTGCCATATCGGCTGTCTTGATAATGAACGTTTCCAGAGAACGAAAGCATCAGTTTTTCTTCAAAAGGCAATTGATAACTTCCAATTAATTCGGCTCTTTTGGTATAAATGCTTTCGCCGTAAATTTCATCACCACCTCGATATTTCTTTTCCCAACGAATATCTCCTCCCCAACGATCTTCGTACATTCCGCGCGCTGCAATCGTAAAAAGGCGATTGTAATTTCTCTTAAAACTCCATTTATTAAAAACCGAAATTCGCTTAGAAAGTGTCACATCGGTAAAATTGTCTTTGTCTTTATCAATAACCTGATCGTAGTTGAAGTAATTGACTCCGATAAGCGAAGTCGCTTTTTTCCCAACATTAAACTTGGTTCCCAAATCGAGATTGCTTTCAAAATAAGAAGTCGTAAAATAATCGGCTGAAAAAGTCGGTGCAGTAGTTGGATTTTTAGTAATTATATTGATCAAACCGCCAACTGCTTCACTTCCGTAAAGAGACGAAGCAGGACCTTTTACAATCTCAATTCGTTCAACCAAAGAATTCGGAATTCCAGACAAACCATAAACCGTAGAAAGACTGCTTACAATTGGCATTCCGTCAATCATAACCAAAGTATATGGACCTTCCAATCCGTTTATGTGGATATCTCCCGTGTTACAGACACCACAATTGAGCTGTGGACGAACGCCATTTATATTTTGAAGCGCATCGTAAATACTTGGCGTTGGGTTTTTCTTGAAGAAAACCGGAGAATAAACCTCAACAGGAACGGCACTTTCTAATCGCTTTACAGGTTTTAAAGTTCCTGAAACCACAACTTCATTCAATTCGTTTTGGTCTTCTTCCAATTCAAAATCTAAATTCAAATTTTCATTTTCTAAAACTGAAATCTTTTGGGTTATCGGTTTGAATCCAGTCGAGGTCACTTGTATTTTATAAGTTCCTTTTGGAATATTCTGAAGTTGAAAAACTCCTAGAGAATCTGCCTGAGTTTTAAAGTTTGTATTTAATAAACTAATAGTAATATACTGATCAACAGGAATTGATGCTTCTACTTTTCCTGAAATATTTTGCGAGTAAAGGCTTTTAGCTGAAATTATTAATATTGTCAAAAATAAATATTTCATTGTTGTAAAATTAAATTTAGACAAATCTAAAAATTAAATTTGACAAATAATTATTCTCAAAGGAAAATTTTTCAAACGTATTGAATTCAATATGTTAGGATTTTGTTTTTCGGCAAATCGTTTAAACCATATAAGTCATATAAGTTCATTTAAAACTGGATTTAAATCTATATGTAAAAACCAATACATTTAGAAATTGAATAGCGTCCAGCTTTAGCTAGGGGCAATTCATTAAAATCAAACTTACATTATCTTATATAACTTATATGGTTTAAAAAAACTTTGCGCCTTCGCGACTTTGCAAGCATTTTTCACGAGCTTATTTAAAATTCTCATCGATAAGTTCTTTATTAATTACCGCTCCCGCGAAAGATCCAGAAGAAACCGCCAATGCCACAGAACGCATTTGAGTTGTCGCATCGCCGCTTCCGAAAATACCTGGAATAGTTGTTTTTTGCATAAAATCAACTTTCAAATATCCTTGTTCGTTGATTTCGCAACCTATTTCTTGTGGCAAATTGCAATGCTGTTCAAACGGAGGCTTTGTATAAATGGCTTTTATGTGAACTTTTTCTCCGTTTTTAAAAATGATATCCGAAACGTAGCCTTCACTATGTGCCAAAGAATCTATTTCTTCTTCTAAAATCAAAACGCCATGATTTTTAAGTGTTTGTGTTTGCTCTAAAGTCAATTCTGATTTTCCGTTGGTGCACAATCTTAGATCTTTCGTCCAGTTTGAAATTAGTTTGGCGTATTCGTAACCCATTTCTCCATTGGCAATGATAGCCGTTTTTTCATTTTTAACTTCATAACCATGACAATACGGACAATGCAAAACCGAGATTCCCCAACATGCAGCAAAGCCTTCAATTTCTGGAAGCAAATCTCTAACACCTGTTGCAAACAATACTTTTCTCGCTGTAAAGATCTCTCCAGATTCAGTCGTAATTTCAAAACCATTTTCTGATTTAAGTGCTTTTACAGCAAGTCCATTATAAAATTGAACGGTTTTATAGATATCAACTTGCAATTTGGCTTTCGCCGAAATAACTGCTGGCTTTTCACCATCTTGTGTAATAAAATTATGAGAATGCGGTGTTTGTCTATTGCAAGGCAAACCGCTATCGATAACCAAAACCTGACGTAAAGAGCGTCCTAAACTCATTGCTGCAGATAGTCCGCTATAACTTCCACCAACGATAATCACTTCAAAATTCTTCTGTTCCATATTTCTATTTTTAATGATTTTGCTTTCTATGTAATTTGTAATTAATTAAATGCCCTAAGATCATCCCAATTCCTCCGAAATAAATCAGATCAAGATGGATTTCGAAAAAGAGTTCTGTCAAAATGCTAATCCAAATCAACGCCATTGAAACAACTAAAATTGACGATACCAAAAGAGATGATTTTTTTATAATTTTGAAAATTGCAAATAGACCTATCGAAGCAAAGAGCAAATCTATAATCGGATTATGACTCAACCCCAAAGGAAGAATCGTTAAAAGAGGAAAAATCAAACAATGAACCAGACAAATAGTCGCGCTTGAAATTCCTAAAATATCGTAAAAAGGTGTGCTTATTTTCTTCATTTCGTGTACTTTTGCTTAATGCAATTTTGTTGCAAATATATATAATTTTATCAATTGCAACATTGTTGCGTTTAATTTTTAATTCCGTAAAAATGAAAACTACACGTAATACCGCAGCAAAAACGGCTGTTTTAGAGGTGTTTGAGAAATCTAAAACGGCTCTTTCGCATACCGAAATTCATAAACAATTAAACGATTTATGCGATCGCGTTACCATTTACAGAATTCTAGATCGATTAATCAATGAAGACGTTATTCATAAAATTTCGAATTTGGACGGAACTGTAAAGTATGCCAAATGCAATCATTCGCACCAGCGTGTACACATTCATAACCATGCACATTTCAGTTGCGAAAATTGTCATGAGATTACTTGCCTCGAAACGGTAAAGCCGAGTTACATCATGCCACACAATTACAAAGTGAACGAAATCAACTTTACCTTGTCGGGATTGTGTCCGAATTGTTTAAATTCTAACATTTAACTTTTAGACTCGTCTAAAAATATTGTTTCGCGAATATAATTTTTCTCTATATTTGTGAAAACAATACTTTTACAATGACCAAATCTTTAGAAGAAGTCCACGAATCGGTCTCTACAGAAAATAAAAAAAAAGGTTTTAGAAAAATTTTAGCCTTCTTAGGCCCTGCATATTTAGTAAGTGTTGGCTATATGGATCCAGGAAACTGGGCGACTGATATTGCTGGCGGAAGCCAATTCGGCTACACTTTAGTTTGGGTTTTATTAATGAGTAACTTAATGGCTTTGCTTTTGCAGAGTTTAAGTGCCCGCCTCGGAATTGTAACACAGCGCGATCTGGCACAAGCTTCGAGAGAAACCTATTCGAAATACATCAACTACATTTTATATTTTCTTGCCGAAATTGCGATTGCGGCCTGCGATTTGGCAGAAGTTCTCGGAATGGCGATTGGAATTAACCTCCTTTTTGGAATTCCGTTGCTCGAAGCCGTTTTAATTACTGTTCTAGACACCTTTTTATTGCTTTTCCTGATCAATAAAGGAATTCGCAAGATGGAAGCCTTCATTATTGCTTTAGTGGCAATTATTGGCTTTTCTTTCATTTTCGAAATGATTTTTGCTGAACCGGAAGTCCACAAAGTTTTAGCCGGACTTATTCCTTCAATTCCAAACTCTGCTGCTTTGTACATTGCTATCGGAATTATCGGAGCGACTGTAATGCCACATAACTTGTACCTGCATTCGTCTTTAGTGCAAACGAGAAAATTTGATAGAACTCCTGCAGGAATCAAACAAGCTCTAAAATATAACTTGATCGATTCAACCATTGCTCTAAATCTTGCTTTCTTCGTAAATGCTGCGATTTTAATTCTTGCCGCCGCTACTTTTCACAAAAACGGAATGTTTGAAGTTGCCGAAATTCAAGATGCACATCAATTTCTCGAACCATTATTAGGAACCAAATGGGCGCCAATATTATTTGCAGTCGCCTTGATCGCCGCAGGACAAAGTTCGACCGTAACAGGAACGCTTGCTGGACAAATTGTAATGGAAGGTTATCTGCATTTTAGAATTCAGCCTTGGGTTCGTAGAATTATAACACGTTTGATTGCCATTATTCCTGCCGTAATTGTGATTTTAATTTATGGCGAAAGCGTAACTGGAAAGCTCTTAATTTTAAGTCAGGTCATTTTGAGTCTGCAACTTGGGTTTGCCATTATTCCGCTAATCCATTTCGTGAGTGACAAGTCAAAAATGAATGGTTTTCATATTTCCAGAACCACACAGATTGTTTCTTGGATTATTGCTTCAATCATTGTTTCGCTGAATGCCAAATTGGTTTATGACGAAATCACTTCTTGGCTACAAAGCTCCAATCATCCGACAGTTCTTTGGCTTACGGTTGTTCCTCTTGCTTTTGGATTTGCAGCATTATTATTGTACATCATTTTAAAACCTTTTATTGCTAAATTCAAGTCAAAAACGATCAATCATTCCCCGCATAACCTTAAACTTCATTTTGCTCAAAAGAAAACCCAAGAAGTAAAAAACATTGCCATTTCTGTTGATTTTTCTAATGCTGATGAAGCGGCACTGAATCACGCTTTCGAATTGGGCGGAATGGATGCAAAATATACGCTTATTCATATTGTGGAAACAGTTGGTGCTTTAATGTACGGCACTCACATTCACGATTACGAAACCACGATTGATGAAAAATTATTATTGGAATACAAAGAAATGCTTTCGCAAAAGGGATTTAGCATCGAAACTGAACTTGGTTTTGGAAAACCAAACAAAACAATTCCAGAAATCATCAATAATGGCAATTTTGACATTCTCGTTATGGGAACCCACGGCCACACTGGCTTAAAAGATATTCTTTTTGGCACAACCGTAGACAAATTGAGACATAAAATTTCGATACCTTTGTTGATTGTTAAATGAAATAGATACAAAGGTTCAAAGTAACAAAGAGACAAAGATTATAAACTTTGCACCTCTGTCACTTTGTATCTTTGCCACTTAAAATAAAGAAATGACCTTTTCAGAAGAAAACTACTTAAAATCGATCTATCACTTGACAGCTGCTTCGGAGACAGAAGTTAGCACCAATGCCATTGCGGAAATTATGGAAACAAAAGCTTCCTCTGTAACCGATATGCTTAAAAAGCTGGCAGAGAAAGATTTGGTAAATTATAAAAAATACCAAGGTGTTTCCTTAACTGAAAATGGAAAGCTGGCCGCAAAAATGATTGTGAGAAAACATCGTCTTTGGGAAGTGTTTTTGGTTGAAAAGCTAAATTTCAGTTGGGATGAGGTTCACGATATTGCTGAACAATTAGAACACATTAAATCGGAACAATTGATTAACCGCTTGGATGATTTTCTTGGAAATCCGACTGAAGATCCGCACGGAGATCCAATTCCAGATGCGAACGGACGAATTATTAAAATCGAAAAACAGCTTTTGTCTGAATTAGAAGAAAATCAGACTGGTGTTTGCGTGGGCGTAAAAGATACTTCTTCGGAGTTTTTAAAATATCTGGACAAACAAGGAATTGCTTTGGGTTCTAAAATTGAATTTCTTTCTAAAGAATCTTTCGATTTATCGGTGAGAATTAAAGTTAACGAAAGAGAATTATCTATCTCGAATAAAATTGCTTCTAATTTGTTTGTGAAGCTTGTTTAAGAGAGAGAGAGAGATTCCGCAGAGATACACGAAGATTTTTCGCAAAGACACGCAAAAATTAATGCTAAGGACGGATTAAAATCCGTCTCTACAAAATGAATCGAGCCGATGGCTCTTTATTTCCAGGAATTCACAGAAACTTTAAACCAAAGTTCCATAGGAACAAAATATATTGTAGCAACGGATTTTAATCCGTTGAATTTGAAAATTTTTATCAGAATTTGAGTTCCCTAGGAACGGAATGTCTTTCTATTTAAACAATTCCTTTTTCAATCATTTCCAGCATTACAGGAGAAGCATTTTTAAAAGTCGGCGCTTGCTCAATAATACTTCCTGCATTCTTCTTATTTACTTTGAAGGTAACATCATCATTTGTTGTAAATAAAAGTGCCGTTAGAAACGGATTTTTAATGTGCGTTCCTAAAATTAATAAAGCTTCGTCTAAGGTATGAATACTTTCTACTTCTTCCGTTTTGTATCTAAAAGTCAGCGAAATTGAAAAGGTATTATCTTCATTAAGAACCAATCGGAAATAAACATTTTTAAGATCGGTATCGCCCATAGTTTTGGCCAAAGTCAGTTTTGCGAAAGTTCCAGATTGGATGCTTTCTTTAACTCGTTCACAAAAAAGGGCAAATATTGGTTCGTACATTTTTTAAGGTGCTAAGGTTCTGAGATACTAAGAGACTAAGTTTTTATACTCTTTGTGTAATTATTTAACCGCAAAGGTCGCTAAGATTTACGCGAAGTCCGCTAAGTTTTATATTTTTCTTTGCGTGCTTTGCGTAAATCTTTGTGTCTTTGCGGTTAAGAAAAATTATTTTCCTGTAAATTCGGCTTTACGTTTTTCTAAGAATGCTGTTGTTCCTTCTTTGAAATCGGCAGTTCCGAAACATTTTCCAAATGATTTTATTTCTACATCAAAACCATTTTTACCATCTGTAAAATTAGCATTGATTGCTTTTATAGCTTTCGCAATAGCGAAAGGAGCATTTTTAATGATTTTTTGCGCAATTACATTCGTAAAAGACAAAAGTTCTTCCTGAGGCACAACATGATTTACCAAACCGTAATCTTTTGCTTGTTCAGCAGAAATCATTGCGGCTGTCATGATCATTTCCATGGCACGGCCTTTTCCAACCAATTGAGGCAAACGCTGCGTTCCTCCGTAACCTGGAATTAATCCTAAAGTAACTTCCGGAAGTCCCATTTTTGCATTGTCTGAAGCAATTCTAAAATGACAAGCCATTGCCAGTTCTAATCCACCGCCCAATGCAAATCCATTCACAGCGGCAATAACCGGTTTTTTAAGTCCTTCAATTAAATCGAAAAGAGATTCTTGTCCTTCAGCAGCCAACTGTGCGCCTTCAACAATAGTATAATTAGCAAATTCTGAAATATCGGCTCCAGCCACAAATGCTTTTTCGCCACTTCCAGTCAAAATTATAACGCGAACATCGTCATTTTTGCTAAGTAATTGAATTGCTTTACTCAAGTCGCTAATTGTTTCCTTGTTTAAAGCATTCAATTTTGCTGGTCTGTTAATCGTAATGGTTGCAATTCTCTCCTCTATTGCAATCAAAATATTTTCGTAAATCATGACACTATTTTTATGAGTTGGTGATAGGCAAAGAAACGATAAACGTTGTTCCTTTTCCGTAAGTTGACTCAAAGGTAATCGTTCCTTTGTAATTTTCGATAATGTTTTTGATAATTCCGAGTCCAAGTCCCATACCGCTGGTTTTGGTAGTGAATTTTGGTTCGAAAATCCTTTCTATATCTTGTTTCTGAATTCCAATTCCATTGTCTTTTACAGCAATTTCTACATTATTGTCGCTCCTTTTGACGGATACGACAATTGATTTCTGAAACTGACTTTCGGGAATGGCCTGAGTAGCATTTTTAACCAAATTGGTAATGACACGAATCAATTGTGTACGATCCATTGTTGAAATGATTTCTTCTTCTTCTTTTTCAAAAACAATATAATCTTCGTTGAAAATATCCAAAGCCAATTCGACAACCTCAACTACATTCAGCGTTTCATTTTGCTGTGCAGGCATCGAAGCAAAGTTCGAAAATGCGGATGCCACCGCTGTCATGGTATCAATCTGTTGAATTAAAGTCTCCGAATAATCATTCATTTTCTGTTTTACATCTGGAGCGGAAGGATCAAATTTTCGCTGAAAACTCTGAACCGTCAAACGCATTGGCGTAAGCGGGTTTTTAATTTCATGCGCCACTTGTTTGGCCATTTCGCGCCAAGCTTCTTCACGTTCGCTTTGCGCCAGTTTGATGGCACTTTTTTCCAATTTATCTACCATTCCGTTATAGGCTTTAATCAAGAAATTGACTTCTTTACTATTTGCCTCTAAAACAATTTTCTCATTTTTCTGATCTAGATTTGTTTCTTCCAATCTCTCCGAAATTGTTTTTAGTGATTTTGTGATATAGGTGGAAAGGAAATACGCTAATGCAAAAGCCACAATCAGCATGAAAGAATACACCTGACTCAAACGAATCAGGAAAGTATTGAGCTCATTGTCGTAATAGCCATCATCTTCTAAATACGGAAGATTTAAGATTCCGAGTGGCTTGAATTTTTCGTCTTTAATTAAACTGTATGAAGATCGGTTTTTGACTCCGTCGATTGTTTTTATGTCTACAAATCGCTTTTCTATAGAAGAACGAACCAATTTTAAGATGTATTCGGGAATTGGCGGTGGCGCTTTATCAACGGCAAAAGATTCTTTTGAAGATTTTAAAAGTTTTCCGTCAAGACTATAAATATTGATTTCAATTTTATGAATCTGCGCCAGCTCGTGGATTTTATCTTTAAAAATCAAATCCAGATTTTGGGTTTTCAGCGGATACGTTGTAGTTGCCAAAACATAATTAATATGTTCTTTTACGGCATTTTCTTTTCGTTCTAAACGTTCTTGATGGTATTCTTTGGCTTCCGTTTTAAACTGAATAATAGAAATCGAAGCCAATAAAAAAGATGCCACTACAATCAATACAATCATCGACAGGAAAATCCTGGTACGAAGCGAAAGCATTGACATTTTGAAGTTGTTTAGCATGTTTTTTGTTTTATTTGTTTCAGGTTTCAAGTTTCAGGTTATGTTGCGTTGGCAACTTGAAACTTGAAACCTGAAACTAAAAAACTATTTCTTTTCTCTAATTCTTTTGTAAAATCGAAACCCCAGCATAATTAAAACCGAGAATAAAATAATTCCGATTACGCCGAAGATCCAGTTGATGGCACTTTTTAAAACTACTAAAAAAACAACGGCAAACAAAATAATCGTTGCACCTTCGTTCCATAAGCGCATGAAATTGTTCGAATATTTTACCTCATCGTTTTGCAATTGTTTAAATATCTGATGGCATTTTCCGTGATATAAATACAATAGGAAAACGAAGCATAATTTTACATGCATCCAAGGCATTTTTATCCAAACATGACCTGCGTCTGTAAAAAACAGCATCCAAAAAGCAAAAATACTCGCTAAGACCGCCGATGGCCATGTAATAATATACCACAAACGGTAGGCCATAATTTTGTACTGCGCCTGTAAAATTTCTTTTTCAGGAGAAGGTTTTTCACTAGCTTCTATTTGATAAACAAACAAACGCACAATATAAAACAAACCTGCAAACCAAGTAATTACAAATATAAGGTGCAGTGATTTTAAATAGTTGTAGTATTCCATTACTTCTTAAATGTAGATTTTTTAAAAAGGTCGATCATTTCTTTACCATCATCTTCATCTTCATAGACTATAGAATTGACGAAGATTTTACCATTAAAACCTCGAGAAAAAATTACTAATGTTGCTACTTTTTTCTCTCCTTCAGTGATTTCTATTTTAGCTTTTCTAAATGGCAAACCTGAAATATTTTCAGTACTTACTGAGTAATCTCCCATTTTACCTTTTGGATAAATTTTACCAATATCCTTTAAAAGAAGAAAATCTTTTAATTTCATATTGAGATCAAGCGATCGAACATCATTCCCATAAAAATCATCATAATTTACCGAAAAATAATTGGCTTCATCTTTCTTAAAAACAACAATCGAATGTTTCTTTTTTGCTAAAGCAGTATCTCCTTTAATGTCTGCTTTCTCTTTTAAATCTACTTTTTCGTAATCATCTGGAACAGAAATGTGCCAATTGAATGTTTTATCGTAAAAATTATTGTCTGCAAGTGAACCGCTTTTTTTACAACCTGCAAGAATTATCAAAACAAAAAATAAAACGAAAATGCTTTTTAATTTATCCATCTAATTTTTATTTAGCCCAATCATTAATCCAATTTGCCACTGTTTGGCACCATTCGTCGTCGTCATTCAAGCAAGGAATTGCTAAAAATTCTTCTCCTCCTTTTGCTTCGAAATCTTCTTTCGCGCGCATTGCGATTTCCTCCAAAGTTTCTAAACAATCTGAAACGAAGGCTGGTGTTACAACTGCCAATTTCTTGATTCCTTTCGCAGGCATATTGTCAATTTCTACGTCGGTGTACGGTTCTAGCCACTTATCACCTGCTAAACGAGATTGGAAAGTCAGACTGTATTTGTCTTCTGGAAGTCCCAATAATTTTACAACTTGTTTTGTCGTTTCATAACATTGGTGACGATAGCAGAATTCGTGTGCTGGCGACGGTGTGTTACAGCATGAACCATCAATTTTACAATGTGATTTTGTTACATCAGTTTTACGAATATGACGCTCTGGAATTCCATGATATGAAAACAATAAATGATCGTATTCAAATCCAACTAAGTGTTTCTGAATTGAATCTGCTAAATTTTTGATGTAATCTGGCTTGTTGTAAAACGCTGGAACATCGGTAAATTTCATGTGAGGAAATTTCTTCTTGCGAATTTCTTCTGCTTTAACCAAAATCGTCAAAGTAGAAGCCATTGCATATTGCGGATATAATGGAAAAAGAAGAACATCTGTAACTCCTTTATCGCTTAATTCTTGAAGTCCTTTTTCGATTGTCATACTTCCGTAACGCATGGCTAAAGAAACAGGAACATTTACTAAAGGCTGTACTTTATGCTGCATTCTTTCTGAAAGAACGACTAAAGGAGAACCTTCTTCCCACCAAATTTTCGCGTAAGCATGTGCCGATTCTTCTGGTCTTTTTCTTAAAATAATACCACGAACTAACAGTGCTCTTAATAAATATGGAACATCGATCACATATTTATCCATTAAAAATTCATCTAAATATGGTTTTACGTCTTTTGGAGTTGGACTTTCTGGAGAACCTAAGTTTACTAATAATACGCCTTTCATTATTGTTTTTTTTGCTTTAGGCTTTAAGCTCTAGGCTTTAAGCTTTTAATTTGTTTTTTAAAAATTTCGACAAAAGTAGCGCTTGGAACTTTTTCGAAATATGATAATTATTACTTTTTAATTATTGTTGAATATTCAAAATTGATTTTAAATCGTTCGTGAAATTTTCTCTCGCAGATTCAGGAGATTTAGCAGATTTCATTTTAAGCTAATTCGTGAATTTGTGGCGAAAAAAAATTTAAACATTCGCATTAATCGACATCAAATATTTTTTGGGTGTTGTTCCGAATTTCTTTTTGAATGCTGCTATAAAATGGCTCCCGGTGCTGTAACCAATTTTCAACCCTACTTCGTTTACATTATAAGAACCAGAGTCTAATAGTTTTCGAGCGAAATCCATTTTGTAGTCGAAAAGAAAACCGTAAACCGTATCGCCATAAATTTGTTTAAAACCCATTTTTAGCTTTTTCAAATTCAAACCAATTTCATCTGCCAATTCTTGCAATCCTGGCGGTTCGGCCATATTAGCGATTACAATTTCTTTGGCTTTTCTAATTTTCAAAACATTGTCTTCGTCAATCAAAAACGGACATTGTTCTGCATTTGGATCTTCGGTTCTGTTGAAATACAAACTCAACAATTCGTATCCTTTTCCTTTATAATAAAGGTTTTTGATCGAAGGATGAAGATTGTAATGAAACAGCTGACTCAACACAATTGCCATTGACGGACTTATATTTCCTTCGTTATAATACTTCTTGTCTTTATTGTCAGGACTTAGAAAAGTAATATAATTGGCTTCAGCAGAAAACAATGCATGAAATTTCTTGATAGAAACAATTACCGAAATCACCCACGAGTTTGGAGCAAGTTCTAAATGAAGTGGCAATTCTTTCTGCGGATTGTATAAAAGCAGCGATTTTTCTTCTTTCAGCTCTAAAGCATAAGTGCCTTGATTAAACAAGAATTTTGCATTCCCTTTTATCCCAAAGTGAAACTGTATCAGACCAGTACCTATAATTTCATGCTGTGCAAAAAAAGGTTCGGTGCCGTCATTCTGAAAACGGATCAGCGTAAAGTCGTCTTCAATTTTTATAATTTGTTGAGAACCCATAGCGATATTTTTTTGAAACGAAAATCAAAACAAATTTCAAACGTTATTTAGAATCACTCTAAACTAATCACTTCAAAGGAGCTGATTTTGCTACAAAAGTAGTCCTTTTTACTCAAAAACACCCATTTAGGTTCAAAAAAACATACAGCGACATAAAAAGTACTTTTAGCGTTATTTTTATCGATGGTATAGTAATAATTTTGTTGCACTTTTATGAAAGTGAATTTATGGAAAACAATAACGTACCGAAACACCTTTATTTTTACTCAGTTGGTCTGAGTTATAAAAAAGCTGATGCTGAGGTCAGAGGTCAATTTAGTTTGGATGCTGTTGCGAAAACTCGTCTGCTGGAGCAAGCTAAAAGCGAAGGAATAGAAAGTTTACTAGTTACTTCAACCTGCAACAGAACCGAGATTTATGGTTTTGCAGAACACCCATTTCAATTAATCAAATTGATTTGCGATAACAGTAATGGTTCTGTTGACGCTTTTCAAAGAGTTGGTTTCGTTTACAAAAATCAAGAAGCAATTAATCACTTATTTCGCGTAGGAACTGGTTTAGATAGTCAGATCTTAGGCGATTTTGAAATTATATCTCAAATTAAAACCAGTTTCATTCACTCAAAATCTTTAGGTTTAGCGAATGCTTTTATGGAAAGACTGGTAAATGCAGTTATTCAGTCAAGCAAAAGAATTAAAAATGAAACTGAGATCAGCTCTGGAGCAACTTCGGTTTCATTTGCATCGGTACAATATATTCTTAAAAATGTAGAAGACATCAGCAATAAAAACATTTTGCTTTTCGGAACTGGAAAAATCGGAAGAAATACGTGTGAGAATTTAGTAAAACATACTAAAAACGAACATATCACTTTAATAAACCGTACTAAAGATAAAGCAGAGAAACTGGCAGGAAAATTAAATTTGATTGTTAAAGATTACTCTGAATTACACTTAGAACTTCAAAAAGCCGATGTTGTGGTTGTAGCGACAGGCGCACAAAACCCAACAGTTGACAAAGCAATTTTAAATCTGAAAAAACCTTTATTGATTTTGGATTTATCTATTCCGAAAAATGTTCATGAAAATGTGGAGGAATTAGAAGGCGTAACTTTAATTCACATGGATTATTTGTCTCAACTGACAGATGAAACTTTGGAAAACAGAAAACTGCACATTCCTGCAGCTGAGGCAATCATCGAAGAAATCAAAGAAGAATTTGTGACTTGGATGAAAGGAAGAAAATTCGCTCCGACAATTAATGCTTTAAAAGAAAAACTAAACGCCATTAAAGCTTCGGAACTAGATTTTCAAAGTAAAAAAATTGCCGATTTTAATGAAGAGCAAGCTGAAATAATCAGTAACCGAATCATTCAAAAAATCACTACGCATTTTGCAAATCATTTAAAAGACGACGATACCATGGTCGATGAAAGCATCGAATGGATTGAAAAAGTCTTCAAAATAAAAGCATCTTAGTTTAAACCATATAAGTCATATAAGTTCATTTAAAATTGCCGTGTGCAAAACTTAAATTTACTTTTATGACTTATATGGTTTAAAAAAGCAAAAACAAAAGTTGTATTAGATTATTTAAAATGTGTTTTACTCAAACCGCTTAAATTTACTTATATAACTTATATGGTTCAAAACAAAAAAAATGGCTGAAAAAACAATCAGAATAGGAACGCGTGACAGCGAGTTAGCGCTTTGGCAAGCACACACTGTAGAGAAAAAACTAAACGATTTAGGTTACAAAACTTCGATTGTGGCGGTAAAATCTCAAGGTGACATTATTCTGGATAAACCACTTTACGAACTTGGTATTACGGGAATTTTCACCAAGACTTTAGACATTGCCATGATCAATGGCGATATTGATATTGCGGTGCATTCGATGAAAGATGTTCCAACAGCTTTACCAAAAGGTATCGTTCAAGGTGCTGTTTTAGAAAGAGCCAATGTTTTAGATATTTTAGTCCATAAAGGCAATCCTGATTTTTCAAATCCAAGCACCATTGCAACCGGAAGTTTGCGTCGCCAAGCACAATGGTTCAATAAATATCCTAATCATACTGTCGTTGACTTACGTGGAAATGTAAACACTCGTATGCAGAAGTTACAAGATAACAACTGGGACGGAGCTGTTTTTGCCGCTGCTGGTTTGGAGAGAATTAATCTGAAACCCGAAAACTACATTAACTTAGATTGGATGATTCCTGCACCTGCACAAGGCGCAATGCTAGTGGTGGGAATGGAAAATGATAATTATACTTTGGATGCCCTTTCTCAGTTAAATGATATCGAAACTGAAATTTGCACCTATATCGAACGTCAGTTTTTAAGAACGCTGGAAGGCGGATGTACTGCCCCAATTGGAGCTTTGGTTACCTATAATGAGGACGAAGACACATTACATTTTCAAGGAGTTTTGCTTTCTATTGATGGAAAACAAAAACTTGAAATCGACAAAACAGTTGATATTTCTGAATGGAAAAAATTAGGTTTCAACTCAGCTCAGGAGATTTTGAATAATGGCGGAACGGAATTAATGCAAAAAATCAAAGAATCCCTGAAAAAATAATGGCAAATCCAGTTCAGATATTATCTACTAAAATATTATCTCCTCTTCATAAGCAAGAGTTAATGAAATATGGCGTTGAATTAATCGAAGCTGATTTCATTAAAACCGAAAATAAACCTTTCGAATTAAAAGACCTCAACGAAAGTCTGATTTTTACAAGTCAGAACGCCGTTCATAGTGTTTTATCAAATCCAAAATCAGAAGAACTGAAAAAGAAAAACGTGTATTGCGTTGGACTTAAAACCAAAACGCTTTTAAGCGATAATGGCTTTAATGTTGTGGCTTACACAGGTTACGCTTCAGATTTAGCTGAAATCATCACGTTGATTTATGGAAATGAAAGTTATACTTTTTTCAGCGGAAATTTAAGACGAGACACTTTACCCGAAGCTTTAAAAGAAAACGGAATTAAATTCAATGAAATTCAGGTTTACGAAACTACTTTACAGCCTCAGAAAATAAAAGCAAATCCAGAAGCGATCTTGTTCTTTAGTCCATCTGGCGTTAAGAGTTATTTGAAACACAACACGATAAATAAACAAATCTGTTTCTGCATTGGTGATACAACCGCAGAAGCTTTGTCAAAAATCACTAAAAACATCATCGTCGCAGATCAGCCCACAATTGAAGATGTGATTGAAGATGTAATTCACGAATATAGATAAGCAATATGCTTTAGGCTTTAAGCCGTAAGCAAAAAACTATAGTTAAAAACAAGCTTAAAGCCTAAAGCTTAAAGCCTAAAGCAAAAAAACAATGTTAAAAAACGACCTATTTTTAAAAGCATTAAAAGGAGAAACAGTTCAGCGTCCGCCAGTATGGATGATGCGTCAAGCGGGAAGATATTTACCAGAATTTAGAGAACTTCGCGATAAATATGACTTTTTTACACGTTGCGAAACTCCAGAATTAGCCGCTGAAATCACCGTTCAGCCAATTCGCAGAATTGCTCCAGATGCTGCTATTTTATTTTCAGATATTTTGGTAGTGCCACGCGCAATGGGAATTCACGTAGAACTGAAAGACAATTTAGGTCCAATTATTCCAGATCCAATTCGTACAATGGAACAAGTGAATCAAGTTTTTGTTCCAGATGTAAATGAAACTTTAGGTTACGTTTTTGACGCTGTGAAATTGACTAAGGAAATGTTGAATGATGAAGTGCCTTTAATTGGTTTCGCAGGTTCACCTTGGACAATTTTCTGCTATGCTGTTGAAGGAAAAGGCTCTAAAAGCTTTGATACAGCAAAAGGATTCTGTTTTTCAAATCCAGTTGCGGCGCATATCTTATTGCAAAAAATCACAGATACGACTATTTTATACTTAAAAGAAAAAGTAAAGTCGGGAGTAAATGCCGTTCAGATTTTTGATTCTTGGGGAGGAATGCTTTCTCCGGTTGATTATCAAGAATTTTCATGGAAATACATCAATCAGATTGTAGATGCTTTAGCAGATATTACTCCTGTTATTGTTTTCGGAAAAGGATGTTGGTTTGCTCTTGGCGAAATGGGTAAAAGTAAAGCATCAGCTCTTGGAGTTGACTGGACTTGCACAGCAAGAAACGCACGTTATTTGTCTGGCGGAAATATTACTTTACAAGGAAACTTTGATCCTTCAAGATTGCTTTCTCCAATTCCGACTATCAAGAAAATGGTTCACGAAATGATCGATGAGTTCGGAAAAGACAAATATATCGTAAATTTAGGTCACGGAATTTTACCGAATATCCCTGTAGACCACGCAAAAGCGTTTATCGACGCAGTGAAGGAATACGGGCAATAATAGTTGATAGTTGATAGTTTATGGTTGATAGTTGTTAGATTATAACTATCAACCATAAACCAACAACCAACAACCAAAAAAATGCTCAACAAAGGTTTAAGAGATGAAGAAAAAATAAGAATTGATAACGTTCTCAAAACGTTACGAACTCTTGTTTATGTACCTTATCCTTTGAATGCTTTACAAAAATCAGATCTTGAAAACCAACTGAAAGAATTTGGATTGAACTTTGAAAGTTTGATCGATTATTCTAATGAAGATTTGACAACATTATTGATGCGTCTTCATTTTGATTGGGAACAATTGGAACAGTTTGCTGATATCCTGATTGAACTTTCAAAAGAAGAAAATTATAATTTTAAAGATAAGGCTTTGGCTCTTTATCAATATATCCAATCTGAAAGCAAAGTGTTTTCTTTTGGAATAAATTCGAAAATTTCATCTCTTAAAAACAAATAAAAATGACTTTTACAGATTGGAAAACAAACCGAATTGATACTATTCTTCCTGAAGAATTCTACAGGTTAATTGACAAGAATCGAAATCACATTGCCAAAACTTTTCCTGTCACTCTTTCCAATTCTGATACTCTAGAAAAAGCACAAAATTTTTTATCGCTAAGTTCCGATAAAGAGAGAAATAAAGAAGGTTTTCATTTTTATGCCCGAGACATCCAAACGAATAATTTAATTGGTTATTTGTGTATAAAAACTATCGATTATCGCGTTTCGAAATGTGAATTTGGTTATTTTATTGATGAAGATTATCAGGGAAAAGGAATCACTTCTAAAATGGTTTCTAATGCACTTGACTTTTGTTTCAACGAATTAATGCTGAACAAAGTTTTCATTTGCACTTCAGAAATCAATATCGCAAGCCAGAAAGTTGCATTGAAACACAATTTCAAACAAGAAGGAATTTTAAGAGACGAATTTAGAAACGGAGACGGTACTTTGCAGAACTCGGTTTACTTCGGACTTCTTAAATCAGAATACATAAAATCATGAAAGACAAATTTTACGCCTACATACAAAATTTACAAGACCAGATTTGCGCTGGATTAGAAGCCGTTGACGGAACTGCAAAATTTCGTGAAGACTTATGGAAACGTCCAGAAGGCGGCGGTGGAAGAACACGCGTTATTGAAAACGGAAATGTTTTCGAAAAAGGTGGCGTAAACATTTCAGCTGTTCATGGAAAACTTCCAGAAACGATGCAAAAAATGTTCAATGTTGGCGAAGCCGATTTCTTTGCCTGCGGATTAAGCTTGGTAATTCATCCTAAAAGTCCGATGGTTCCTACGGTGCATGCCAATTGGCGCTATTTTGAAATGTATGACGAAAAAGGAAATGTAATCGAACAATGGTTTGGTGGCGGACAAGATTTAACGCCTTACTATTTGTTTGAAGAAGATGCCATTCATTTTCATCAGACTTGTAAAACAGCTTGCGATAAACACAATCCAGAGTTTTATCCAAAATATAAAAAACAATGCGATTCGTATTTTTGGAATGCACATCGTCATGAAGCTCGTGGTTTAGGCGGTTTATTCTTTGATTATTGCAAAGCAAATGAGCAAATGTCTATGGAAAACTGGTACGATTTTGTAACCGAAGTTGGAAATAGTTTCCTAGAAGCTTATGTGCCAATTGTAGAAAAAAGAAAAACTCTGTTATACACGCCAGAACAAAGAAACTGGCAAGAAATCCGTCGCGGTCGTTATGTTGAATTCAATTTGGTTCACGATAAAGGAACTTTATTCGGATTGAAAACAAACGGAAGAATTGAAAGTATTTTGATGAGTTTGCCTCCTCATGTGCAATGGGTCTACGATCATCATCCAGAAGCGGGAAGCGAAGAAGAAAAATTGATCAACGTTTTGGCAAATCCACGTGAGTGGGTTTCTTAATTAATATGTCGCCCCGCTGGGGCTTCTTTTTTGGGGTTGGCGATTCAATTTCTATATATATTATGCTCCGCTGGAGCATTTTTCATACAAAATAGTCCCAGAGAGACGACATATTTATAGAATTCAAATACCAACATTACGTATAAAGCTCCAGTGGAGCGAAATATCTATAGAACCATTTTGAATCTCTCCAACAAAAGCCCCAGCGGGGCGGCATATTTATAGAATTCAAATACCAACATTACGTATAAAGCTCCAGCGGAGCGAAATATCTATAGAAACAATTACCTCTTACATCAAGAGCCCCAGCGGGGTGACATATCTACCCATAAAAAAAGAAAACTTATCTTACAAATTTAAAATTATTAATTAGTTTTGTCGTTTAGTAATTTCGATTAAAAAATGGCAAACACTTATTCTCAATTGTATATACAAATTGTTTTCGCCGTAAAGGGAAGGCAAAACTTGATTTCCAAAAATTGGAAAGACGAAATGTATAAATACATCACTGGAATTATCACGAATCAAAAACAAAAACTGATCGCAATAAATGGAATGCCAGATCATATTCATATATTAGTTGGAATAAAGCCAGACATTTCATTATCAGATTTAGTACGGGACATCAAATCTAGTTCATCAAAATTTATAAATGAACAAAAATGGATTAATGGGAAATTCGAATGGCAAACTGGTTTTGGTGCATTTTCATATGGCCATTCACAATTGACAAATGTTATTGAATATATAGAAAATCAAGAAGAACATCATAAAATAAGAACATTCAAAGAAGAATATATTGCGTTTTTAAAGTTATTCAATATTGATTATAAATATGAATATCTTTTTGAAGAAGTTTGATTTTATGTCGCTCCTCTGGAGCTTTATTCATTCGGGCAATTTAATTGCTAGAAATATTCTGCTCCGCTGGAGCATTTTAAAAATTATTGCTCATGAATTTAAAACTAATTTACGCCACATTCTTTATAAACATTTTTGGGTCTTTTGCCCAAAATGACACTTTGCAGAATCCGTATTTTAAATCTTATCGAGATAAAATTACTGCCAGCGTTTATTATCTAGATACTTCCAATAGTTTTGTAATAGCATCAGATATTCAAGACCCGAAAATATATCTCAATCTTATTCCCAATCGAAGAGAGCAGATTGGTTTCAACCTGAATTATAAAATTATTGATGTAACCATTGGTTTTGCCCCTAAATTTCTGAGCCGAAACAAAGGAGATTCCGACTCCAAACACTTTAATTTTAACACCCGTTTTTACTATAAAAAATGGATGCAATCTTTTACCTTCATTAATCAAAAAGGATTTTATATCAGTGATGATAACATAACGGCGCAATTGCCCAGCATGCGCACTACCAAAATCGGCGGATCGACTTCTTATGTCTTCAATAATAAATTTTCTTTTAAAACATTGGTAAGCCAAAACGAGTGGCAGACTAAAAGTTCGGGAAGTTTCATTCCGTCATTCTCTTTTTATTACACCAATCTAGATTTAAATACCCCCGATTCGTCCCCTAGCGATATGTATGTATTTACTCTGGCTCCAGCGTACTTTTACAATTTTGTAATCAGTAATCGAGTTTTAATTGGCGCTGGACTTGCTTTAGGCGCTGGAATCAATGATATTGATGGTGAAACCTCAGCATTATACCAAGCCGATTTCAATTTAAAACTGGCCTATAATAGAGATCGTTTTTTTGGTTTTGCAAGTCTTAATACCGTAAGTTTTGCTCAAGATGAAAAAGTTGACCCAAGATTAAATGACAATATCGCTACTGTAAAACTGTCTGTTGGTTATCGATTTGATCCTCCAAAAAAAGTAAAAGAAGTCTACGACAATGTCAATAAAAAAATAGGCTTGTAAGAAATCTTAACTTGAAATAGGCACGAAGCCCAATTAAAATGCTTAAATTACAGAGATTTATAAAAAACTAAAATTCATTGTTATGAAAAATATAAACAGCGAACAGTTAAATCTTATGCATTCTGGAAAAGGCTTTATTGCGGCCTTAGACCAAAGCGGCGGTAGTACACCAAAGGCATTATCGCAATATGGCGTTCAGGAAAATCAATATTCAAACGAAGAAGAAATGTACGCTCTTGTACATGAAATGAGAACTAGAATTATTAAAAGTCCTGCCTTTGACAGTCAATATATTTTGGGTGCCATTTTATTTGAAAACACAATGGATCGTAAAATCGATGGACAGTGGACGGCAGATTATTTATGGGAACAAAAACATATCATTCCTTTCCTAAAAGTAGATAAAGGTCTTGCAGAACTTGCAGATGGCGTTCAGTTGATGAAACCGATTTCTAATCTTAACGAATTGCTTGATCGCGCTGTCGAACGTAAGATTTTTGGAACCAAAATGCGTTCTGTTATCAAGGAAGCAAATCTGAAAGGGATTCAAGAAGTAGTAAAACAGCAGTTTGAAGTTGGATTGCAGATATTTGAAAAAGGCCTTATCCCGATAATCGAACCTGAAGTTGATATTTATAGTGCAGACAAAGAAAAATCGGAACAGATTTTGAAAGAGGAAATTCAAAAACAACTGAATTCTTTGGATAAAGACGTGAAAGTTATGCTGAAACTTTCTATTCCAACGGTAAATAATTTTTACAGTGATTTAATGTCAGATCCTCATGTGGTGAGAGTTGTAGCGCTTTCTGGCGGTTATTCTCGAGAAGATGCCAATCAGAAACTTGCCGAAAATCACGGATTGATTGCGAGTTTTTCTAGAGCTTTATCAGAAGGACTTAGCGCTGGGCAATCTGATGAGGAATTCAATACAGAACTCGGCAATTCGATTAAAGAGATTTACGAAGCTTCCGTTCAATAAAATCATAAAAAAATCCCTGAAGTCTTTCAGGGATTTTGTTTTCCATTATTTAGAAGTCATTTCTTCGGCCAAATCTAAAGTCTGCAAAATAATATTTTTATCAGACTTGAAAGAGCTCAGTTTAAAAACGAATTTCAATTTATTATCGATTAGCTTTTTAGGCGATTCAATTGAAACATCAGAAAATTGAGAAGAGATTTTAGTCATTCGATCCAATTCTGAATCTTTTGCTTTTTTGCCAAATGTTTTTATCGTTTGTGCAATATTCAATTTTCCAGAGATATAATTTTTGCTCAAATTTTTCTTGGTTTCTTTAATAAAAGAACCATTTCCTGCTCCAAAGTACTCTTTTGTATTCGCAACAATTACCACATCTTTATCTTTAAGAATAAAAATGTTGTCGTAGTCCTGAGTTCCAACAATCGTATAAAGATTTCCGTTTTGAACTAATACCTTTTTGCGAACGCCCAATTGCAGTAATTTATCTCCAAATGTTGGATGCGTTGAAGTAAAAATCACAGAAAAAAGCGGAATTTCTTTTTTCACTTTCTCCTCTGTTATTTTCTCTTCATAATTTTCATCATAACCATATTTTTTGGTCAATACCTCAACGTCTTTCACATCGTACAAAAAAGCGCTTAAATCGCCATCAAAAAGCTTTGCTGTAGCATCTTCGTCAACAATTGTAGAAATCAAGTCTGTAATAAGGCTAATATCTTCTTTGGCAAGTTTTGGACTTTGGAATAATTCTGTCATTAATGACGGAAAGTTTTCAAGAACTGCTTTGGTATTGGCATGATAAGAAATATAACCTAAAGGCTTTTCGGCAGGGAAATAATTAAAGATATTCTTGTTGATTTTCCTATTGCTGATTTTGCTTACCACATCGGCAATCTCTGGAGAATACTCTACCACTTCTTCGATTCGGGCATTATCATTATCAAAATAAAAATCCAGATTGATTCCTTTTACAAAATTCCCAAAGTTCTTTTGCATTGGCAAATACTTATCGTAACCGCCAAATAGTGACAGCGGATAATTGTATAACGAATAGAAACTAGACATCACGCCGCCATAATTTACCCAAGAAGAAATATCAGCAGAAACATTTATTTTTGAAGAACTTGGCGGTGTAAATCCGTTTTCGAATAATGCCTTTACAATTTCGCGCTGCTTCTCGGCCAATTTTCTATCAAATTCAGCTTGTTCTGCCGTGTATTCTTCATACGGATTTCCATCATACAAATGATCGCTTTCCGCAGGTTCATTAAATACTATTGGATCTGTATTTTTTGCCGCAGGTTCTTCAATTTTTAGTGTATCGGCCATTACTGGAACACCATAAACCGGGGCTTCAATTATTGTTTCATCATATGGCTCTGATATTGAAACAGAATCCATTGCTGTTGAAGTTTCTGCAACATCATAAAATTTAGAAGGAAGTCGTTTTGTCAATTCAATAACTACCAAATAATTATCGTTCCAAACAAATGATCTTTTTACTCCATTTGGTGTATAAACTTCGTATTTTCCGAAATTTTCAATTGAGCCGTTCGCTCCATTTGCTCCCTGCTTTTCAATTAAATATTTTCTAACTGCATCTTTGCTTTTTACCGGAATCGTAACTTGGTAAAAAGGAACTGAATCTAAGAAATTGCCATGAATGGTAATTTTTTCATTCAACTTAATAATATCAACATATTTACGAAGATCAAAATCTGGTTTTTTAGTGATGTACTTGGTTAAAATCGGATGATTTAAAACCTCATCAATGCTGACTTTTTTAGAAAGCTGGTTTCCGTTAAACTGTACAAAATAGTCGTATTTTTCTGGAATGGTTTGGCCAAAAGAAAAATACGCGGCGAATAGAAAAATTAAGGTGTAAAAATGCTTCATAAAGTCAAGGCGTTAATTGGATTGTATTATTCATTAATGTCGATTTTTTAAATACGCTGTACATACTTTGCTTTAAAAAAACCGTCTTTTTATTTTTTGAAATTTTGCTGTTCATATTATCCACAGCCAGAACATCTTTATCGAAAGTATAAATAGAAATAATGCTGGCTTCCTCTAAATCTTTCTTTTTCTTAGGGTCGTTTACCACTTTTTCTGGCACAGGATACGAAGCAATTCTTTCGAAAGTTTTGCCGCTTCCGCTAAAGTGAATCAGATCGCGCTGATTGTTTATGGTATTTACAGCCGCATTAAGAGCCTTTAGATTTGCGTAATTAAGTTTGATAATGAAAACGTAATTCTGAAAATCTGTTTTGGTGCTAACACTTGAAATTCCGTCAATCTTCAATGCTTTCTCTTTAAAATCATTTAGTTTAGCTGTAATTTCCTGTTCGTTCGGAATTTTGACACCATCCACTTCTTCCAACCAGATAGCCGATTTGGTCTTGAACCATGATTTAGAAAAATCAATCATCAAAGTATATTCGCCACTTTGATCATCGTGGTGTTTGATTCTTTCTGTAATCTCAAAACAACTCGTTAAGAGCAAACAGCATAATAAAGCGAGAATTTTCTTCATTTTACAAATTTAGATGGAATATTCTTAAAAACCATGCTTGATTAGCTCTAAGTTTAACTCTTGAAAAAACTAAATTTTTAGATAATATTAACGGATTCTACCACAAGCTAAACGCCTTATTTTGTTCCTTTTTCTTTAACTTTGCGCCACTTATAAAAAGTAACACAACTTCAAGAAAAAATAAAAAACAACTACAGTTTTAGAAATCAAGATTCATCAATCTGTTTTTTTATTGAATCAGATCCAAATCTAAAATCTAAAATCTAAAATCTAAAATTATATGTTCCCACTACAAAGAGGCAGAAGATTAAGAGTAAATGAGTCCATTCGTTCTTTAGTTCGCGAAACCAGTTTAAGTCCGTCAGATTTTATGTTTCCAATGTTTATTGCTGAAGGCGAAAATGTAAAAGTCGAAATTCCGTCAATGCCGGGAATTTTTAGAAGATCGATAGATTTAACAGTTGAAGAAGTAAAAGAACTTTTTGATTTAGGAATTCGCGCGGTTAATATTTATGTAAAAGTTAGTGAGAATTTAAAAGACAATACTGGAAAAGAAGCTTGGAATGCCAACGGATTAATGCAACAAGCCATTCGTGCCATAAAAGCAGCTTGCCCAGAAATGATTGTTATGCCTGATGTGGCATTAGATCCCTATTCTATTTATGGTCATGACGGAATTATAAAAAATGGTGATGTAGAAAACGACAGTACTGTTGATGCTTTAGTAAAAATGGCAGTTTCTCATGCAGAAGCTGGTGCCGATTTTGTTGCGCCAAGCGATATGATGGACGGACGTGTTTTACGCCTTCGCGAAGGTTTAGATGCTGCCGGATTTCAAAATGTTGGAATCATGAGTTATTCTGCTAAATATGCCTCTGCATTTTATGGTCCGTTTAGAGATGCTCTAGATTCTGCACCAAAAGATGCTGATGTTGCTGTTCCAAAAGACAAAAAAACCTATCAGATGGATTATGCCAATCGCATTGAAGCCATCAAAGAAGCTTTGTCTGACGTTGAAGAAGGTGCAGACATGGTTATGGTAAAACCTGGAATTGCTTATTTGGATATTGTTCGCGAAATTAAAAATACCGTAAATGTTCCTGTAACGGTTTACCAGGTTTCTGGAGAATATGCGATGATTAAAGCAGCATCTGAAAGAGGCTGGCTAGATAACGATAAGATCATGATGGAGCAATTAATGTGCATTAAACGTGCAGGTGCCAATCTGATCTCTACTTATTTTGCAAAAGAAGCTGCGATACTTTTAAAGAAATAAAATGGTTATCGACAAACAAAACGCTTCTCATTATTTGTGGGGAGATAATTGCGACAGCTGGGTTTTGGCAGATACAGAAGGTTTGTCTGTAAAACAAGAAAGCATGCCAAGCGGAACCAAAGAAAAACTGCATTTTCATAATCATGCGAATCAGTTCTTTTTTATTCTAAAAGGCACTGCGACTTTTTATCAGGGAGAAAAAATCGAAATTGTAAATGCAAATAAGGGTTTGTTGATTGAGGCAAAAACACAGCATTATATTGCCAATGAAAGCCAAGAACAATTGGATTTTTTGGTGATATCACAGCCATCAACCAATAACGACCGAATTACCATCGAATAACATCTAAAAAAATATGAAGAAAGTATTATTTCTAGCCGCATTTTTAGCTTTTGCTTCTTGCAAAAAAGAAAATTCTGAACCTACAAACGTAACAACCGAATCTGTTTCTGAAGGAGAACCGGCAAAAACCCAAACCCCAGAAGAATTAGGGAAACAAATATTTGAAAGCACCGGAAATTGTTTTGCCTGTCATCAGCCCGATCAAAAAGTGGTTGGACCAAGCATTAAAGAAATTGCCAAAATGTACAAAGACAAAAATGGCAATATCGTGACTTTCTTAAAAGGAAATGCAGAACCAATTGTTGACCCAAGTCAGTTTGAGGTTATGAAAACCAATTTTGCCATTACTAAAGCAATGTCTGAGGACGAATTAAAAGCAATTGAAGCTTACATTTACAGTCAGTTGAAATAATCGTATTATGTTCCGTAGGAACATTTCATTGGTTGAAAAAAAATTATATGGTTTGCATTTACGTTCCGTAGGAACGTTTGATATGCCCATTGGTTAAAAATTTAGATCAAAATCAAACGTTCCTACGGAACGTAAATAAATCTGGCGTCATATCCTTTTCTACCGACGAAACATTCCTACGGAATGATACTTGATATCTCAAAATAGTATAAAAAAGGGGCGGTTTCGAAATTCGAAACCGCCCCTTTTTTATTTACTAGTTGATTACCAGATTTTAACTCGTTTTTCTGGTTCAACGTACATTTTATCTCCTTTCTTAATATCGAAAGCTTTGTAGAAAGCATCAACATTCTGAATTGGCACATATGCTCTGTACATTCCTGGAGAGTGTGGATCTGTTTTCACTTGATTTTTGATCGCTTCGTCTCTTGATTTAGTTCTCCAAACTGTTGCCCAAGAAATAAAGAAACGCTGCTCTGGCGTAAATCCGTCAATTAAACCTGGATTTCCATGAGCTTTCAAATACAATTGTAATCCATCAAAAGCAGCATTGATTCCGCCCAAATCTCCAATATTTTCACCTAAAGTAAATTTACCATCAACGTGAATTCCTGGCAGAGGCTCCAAAGCGCTATATTGATTTGCTAAATCTGTTCCAAGAGCCGTAAATTGTTTCAAATCTTCTTCTGTCCACCAGTCAACCAAATTTCCTTCTGCATTGTAGCGAGCACCAGAATCATCAAAACCATGTGAGATTTCGTGACCGATTACTGCTCCAATTCCTCCATAATTAACTGCTTCGTCGGCTTGGTAATTGTAGAAAGGCGGCTGTAAAATTGCTGCTGGAAATACAATTTCATTGTACGATGGATTGTAATATGCATTTACCGTTTGAGGAGACATATGCCATTCTGTTTTATCAACTGGCTTGTTTAGTTTTTCAATGTCTTTTTGGAAATTCCATCTTGAGATATTTTTAGTATTATCAAAGTAAGTTCCTCCTTCGGCAACACTTTTAATTGTTAAAGCAGAATAATCTTTCCACTTGTCTGGATATCCAACTTTTATGGTAATCTTATTCAGTTTTTCTATTGCTTTTACTTTAGTATCTTTAGACATCCAAGTCAAATTGTTAATACGGTTTTGATAAGCCGTGATAACATTATGAATCATATCTAGAGCTTTGGTTTTTGCTTCTGCAGGAAAAACTTTCTCTACATACAATTTACCAAGAGCTTCTCCAACACTGCGGTTCACAACAGAAAGTGCTCTTTCGTCAGCAGGAAGCTGTTTAATTGCACCTCTTAATGTTTTGCTGTAAAAATCGAAATTAGCATCATCAATTGCTAATGTTAATTTAGTTGCAGAACCATTTAATAGATCCCATTTAAGGTATTCTTTCCATTGTGCAACTTTATTTTCTTTGAAAACAGTTTCTAAAGCTGTCATGTATTTAGGCTCAGAAACAATTACAGTTTCTAATTTTGTAATTCCTAAACCAGCAAAATATTCGTTCCATTTGATAGCTGGAGTTAACTTTTGAAGTTCTGCAACTGTCATTGGGTTATATTGCAAACGACTGTCTCTTCTTTCAACTCTGTTTAATCTCGGTTTTGACAATTCTGTTTCAAGAGCCAAAACTTCAGCAGCGCTTTGTTTTGCTTTTTCTGGAGATTCTCCAATAAACTGAAGCATTCTCGCTACATGCAATTCATATTTAGCACGTTTGTCTTTAGAATCCTTGTCGTCAGAAGTGTAGTAATCTTTATCCGGAAGTCCTAAATTACTTGGTCCTAGATTTACAGAGTTTTTAGAGCTGTCTTTATCATCAGCTCCAATGTAAATTCCGAAAAAGCCAGCATTTCCTTCTTTTTCCATTTCAACCAAATATTTCTGAACATCAGCAATATTTTTAATGGCATCGATCTTTTTCAAATAAGGTTTTAATGGCTCGATTCCTCTTTTATTTCTGCCGATAGAATCTAGGTAAGTATTAAAGAGGTTAATCGCTTTTCCTTGATCTGTATCTGATTTATACTTTGGATTTTTTGCGGCCTCTTGTAGAATAGCCATTACATCCTTATCCGTTTTTTTAATCAGCTCGTTAAAACTTCCCCAAGAAGTTCTATCGCTAGGAATCTCTGTCTTATCCAGCCAGGTTCCGTTTACGTATTTAAAAAAATCCTGACTAGGGCTTACTTTCGTATCCATATACGAAACATTGATACCTGGTTCCTTTGGAGCGTTTTGAGCTTGAGCTGCTGTTATTGCAAACATTGCAGAAATAACACCAAACACAGGTTTAACTAATTGTTTTTTCATAAAAAATTATAGTTTAAGGGAAAATACAAACATATTGTTATTATTTCAAAAATTGTGTTAAAATTCTAACTGTAAAGCCAAAAAGGCGAATAAATTTCACAAATAGAATTTAAACACTTAGGGTATATGTCTCTTAACCTCAATAAAAGTTACAAAAGGCTGTTAAAAAAATAATACAGTAAAGTTTTTAAAATCTGCTTTTTGTATTTTTGCGCCAAATTATTTTTATGAAATCGCTTTTATATAAATACCGCAAATTCTTTATTGTATTAATAGTATTTTCGGTTGTTACGATATCTCTGTTTTACTCGGCATTAAAACCAAAAAAGACACTTCCAATTTACAATCCTTCTGATGTAAATCCTGAGTTGGTAGACAGTACGATTCAATATAAAAGCAAATACCACACTATCGCCGATTTCTCCTTTATAAACCAAAACGGCGATACGATTACCCAGAAAAATTACGAAGGAAAAATTTACGTAGCCGATTTCTTCTTTACAACTTGTGGATCTATCTGCCCAAAAATGTCAACCAATTTGGTTGATGTACAAAAAGCTGTTTTAAATAACCCAAAAGTTATGCTGCTTTCTCATACGGTCTTTCCAGAAGTAGACAGCGTTTCTGTTTTAAAAGCTTATGCGATTAAATATGGCGTGGTAGACAGCAAATGGAATTTGGTTACTGGAGACAAAAAAGAGATCTACACCATGGCCAGAAAATCGTATCTAGCTGTTAAATTAGGCAGACCAGATCAGCTTTACGATATGGTTCATACAGAGAATTTTGTTTTGGTCGATCAAAAACGTCGCGTTCGAGGTTTTTATGACGGAACAAACAAAGAAGACGTAAAACGCCTTATTGAAGACATTGAATTCTTATCTCAAGAGTAAAATCCCTTATTTTTAGAAACTTTTAGCATTTGTAGAAGTGTTAAATGCCTTGAAATAAAGAATAATTGCCTACTTTTGCAATCTAAATTCAATCTAAATAAGCTTGCAAAATACAATACACACTCTGAAAAAAGGCGAAAAAGCCATTATCAAAGATTTTGATATCGAACTTATTCCACTGAAATTATTAGAAATGGGTTGTCTTCCGGGCAGTTTAGTTGAATTACTGCAGGTTGCTCCTTTTGGCGATCCGTTATATTTAGATATTAATGGTTCTCATGTTGCAATACGTATTGAAACAGCTCGCGAAATTGAAGTTGAACTTATCAAAACCGATTTGTAATGAGTGTTCAGAATATTAATGTTGCCCTTATCGGTAATCCCAATACCGGAAAAACTTCTGTTTTCAATCAATTAACAGGTCTGAACCAACAAGTCGGAAATTATCCTGGAATTACAGTTGAGAAGAAAATAGGATTCTGCAAATTGCCAAACAACGTAAAAGCCAATATTCTAGATTTACCAGGAACATACAGCTTAAACGCCAGTTCAATGGACGAAAGTGTGGTAATCGAACTTTTACTAAATAAAAACGACAAATTATATCCTGATGTAGCAGTAGTTGTAACCGATGTTGAAAATCTGAAACGAAATTTACTGATCTATACTCAGATAAAAGACTTAGAAATTCCGACGATATTGGTCATCAATATGTCTGATCGTATGGAGCGTAAAGGGATTTCACTAGATATTCCTTATTTAGAAGATAAACTAAAAACAAAAATTGCTTTAGTAAGTTCGCGCAAAGGGTTAGGAATTGAAAAGTTAAAAGAACTTATTGTTTCTTATAAAAATATTACACACGAACCTTGCTTAAACGCTTCAGTAATTGATCCCGATTATTTTGAAAAATTACAAAAAGCATTTCCAAACCAATTGATGTACAAATTGTGGCTGGTAATTACGCAAGATGTTAATTTCTTAAATTTAGACCGAAACGAAATACGTGGCACATTTACCAAATCGCATTCTGAATTAAAACGTCTACAGCAGAAAGAAACCATTAAAAGATATCAATTTATAAATGATGTTTTAAAAGAAGGTTTAAAAGTTGATGCTTCGATGGCGAAAGACATTCGCGCTAAGATTGATCGCATATTAACGCATAAAGTTTTTGGTTATGTGATCTTTTTTGCGATTCTGTTTTTGATTTTCCAATCGATTTTCAGCTGGTCAACTATTCCAATGGATTTCATTGACAGCACTTTTGCTTCCTTGAGCAGCTGGGTGGCAGCAGAACTCCCAAGCGGTATCTTAACCGATTTGCTTTCGCAGGGAATTATACCAGGAATTGGCGGTGTTATTATTTTTATACCGCAGATTGCTTTCTTATTTTTATTTATTTCCATTCTGGAAGAAAGCGGTTATATGAGCCGTGTTGTATTCTTGATGGATAAAATCATGCGCAAGTTTGGTCTTTCAGGAAAAAGTGTCGTGCCATTGATCTCTGGAACTGCTTGTGCAATTCCTGCAATTATGGCCACTCGAAATATCGAGAATTGGAAAGAACGCCTAATTACGATCTTAGTAACGCCATTCACGACTTGTTCTGCTAGATTGCCTGTTTATGCTATTATCATTTCGCTTGTCATTCCGAGCAAACGCGTTTTTGGAGTTTTAAATCTTCAAGGATTAACCTTAATGGCTCTTTATATTTTAGGATTTTTCACGGCAATTCTTTCGGCCTATATTTTAAATAAAGTTTTAAAACTTCAATCTAAAACCTATTTTGTGGTTGAAATGCCAAGCTACAAAATGCCACTTTTAAAAAATGTTGGTATTAATGTGGTAGAGAAAACAAAAGCATTTGTTCTTGGTGCAGGTAAAATCATCTTAGCAATATCAGTCATTTTATGGTTCTTAGCCTCTTACGGCCCTGGAAGAGAGTTTAATGAAGCAGAAACTATCGTAAAAGAAAAATTTGCCAATACTACTTTGAGCGAAACGCAGTTTGAAAACGAAATTAATTCTCAAAAACTAGAGAATTCCTATATCGGATTAATGGGACGAGCAATCGAACCTGTAATTCAGCCGTTGGGTTACGATTGGAAAATCGGGATCGCCTTAATCAGTTCGTTTGCGGCGCGCGAAGTTTTTGTTGGAACTTTAGCAACTATTTACAGCGTTGGAGATACCGACAACGAATCGACTATAAAAAGCAAAATGCAGGCAGAAGTTCGCCCAGATACAGGCAAAAAAGTATTTGACTTTGCAACCGGAATTTCTTTACTGCTATTTTATGCTTTTGCCATGCAATGCGCCAGTACATTGGCCATTACTAAAAAGGAAACCAATTCGTGGAAATGGCCTGCAATGCAGTTAGTCTTCATGAGCGGATTGGCTTATTTAACCGCATTAATTGCGTATCAACTTTTAAAATAAAAAGTTATGTTTCAAGAGATTATAGCCTTTGCCATATTAGGAATAGCAATTGCCTTTCTAATCAAAAAATTCTTTTTTAAATCTAAAAAGAAAAAAGATTGTGGCGGAGGAACGAATTGCGGATGTTCTTAGTAGAGTAACAAAGTAACAGAGAGGCAAAGTGACAAAGTAAGCTTCAAGTAGAATTTCATTCTATTTGAAGCTTTTTCTATTAAAATGTCTTATTATGTTATTTTAAAACCTGAAAGTGCCCTATTTGTATATTTTCTAAAATTATTTTTGTTTTCTAAAACTCATTAAAAATGACACCAGAAGATAGAATGGAAATAATAAGAGACAATAGAGTTGCTCGATTGCTTTGGTTTACAATAGGTTTTTTCTGCGCTACAATTATTACTTACTTGGTAATGAAAAACAATATATAGGTTTTTTCTGTGCTGTTTTAATTATACTTTTATGTCTTTAAAACATCAAAAACTTACAAAATGAAAATCCCTTTTCTGTCTATTCTATTATTGTTTTTCGTACAAAGTTCAATCATCAGTCAAACAAAAACGAATGCAAAACCAAAAACCGACAACACTTTTCTAACTTCAGATGGAGTTCCGTTATTTTTGAAAGTTTCAGGAAAAGGTGAAGTCTGCATTTTTGTACATGGCGGTCCAGGCGCTTGGAGTAAGTCTTTTGAAGAATTTGGCGGAAATGTTTTAGAAGATAAATTAAAGATGTGTTATTACGACCAAAGAGGATGCGGACGATCTGGATCTCCCGTTAATAACAATTACAGCATGGACAGAATGATTGATGATATTGAAGAAATCCGTGCTTCTCTTAAAACTTCAAAAGTATTTGTAATTGGTCATTCTTTCGGAGGAATTTTGGCTACTAAATATGCCGAAAAATATCCTCAGCATGTAAAAGGTCTAATTCTATTGAATTCTACACTAGATATTAATGATTCGCTTCTCAATCAAATTGCTTTTATGGGCAAAACTTTGGGCGAAGATTTTCCAATAAAAAGCAAAGAATCAATCTTAAATACTTTTTTTGAAGCCAAAACGAAAATTAAAAAAGCTGATTTAGATTATAAAATATTGTCTGACAATAGAGCAAATGTCGAAAAACTGGACAGTATCGATAGCAGCGAAAAAAGAAACTCTTCTTTTGCGCAACACGCGTTGAGCGGTCCGTTGTATTTCAGCGATTTCACAAAAGAAACCGCGACCATTAAAGTGCCAACACTTATAATCTCAGGAACAAAAGATAATAACATTGGTCCAGAACATTATAAACTGTTTAAATTTCCTAACCAAAAAGTTAAAATCATAGACGGAGGACATATTTTGTATTATGAACAGAATAAAGAGTTCAAGGATACAGTTGAAGGGTTTGTTCTTGCTAGAAAATAAAGAGGAAAGACTTTCCAAAGAGAGATAAGCAAAATTTAATGCAGATCAATTGCAAGTAAAAATTGTCTTATTCTAGTACTTTAAAAACCTTTTTAGGCATAATTGTTATCTCTTTCAAATTACTTTTGATTTGTTTCAAAACACATTCAAAATGACAAAATTTGAAAAAAAAGAAATTATCAGAAGTAATGTCATTACTAGACTGCTTTGGTTTTCATTTGGTTTTTTATGTGCCTTTGCAATAATGTGTCTTTTAAAATCCAAATTGTAATTTGTACCTGTTCTAATAATTTATAATTAAACTTGAATACGAAACGGCTCTAATAGAGCCGTTTTAATTTTATATCCTGAAAAGTTTAGATTTTCTAGATTAAAAAGAAGCGAGATGAAAATTCAGATTGAAAACTGAATACTATTTCACCCCTTCCCACTCTGCATAAAACTGAGCTAGAAAACTTTCCATAAAGCGATGTCTCTCAGCTGCAATTTCTTTCCCTTTTTCGGTATTCATTTTGTCTTTTAACAATAAAAGCTTTTCGTAGAAATGGTTTATTGTTGGAGCATTGTTTTTTTTATACTCTTCTTTTGTCATGTTGGTTATAGGAGCAATTTCTGGATTGTATAAAGCTCTGTTTTTAAATCCTCCATAATTAAAAGCTCTTGCAACGCCAATTGCACCAATTGCATCTAAGCGATCAGCATCTTGAACAACATCCAATTCGACCGAAGAAAATTTTCTTTCAAAATTCCCGCCTTTATAAGAGATATTTTCAATGATATTGACAACATGGGCAATGATATCCTCAGAAACATTTTGAGCCTCTAAAAACGCTCTTGCTGTTTTTGGGCCGATAGTTTCATCTCCGTTATGAAATTTACTATCCGCAATATCATGCAATAAAGCACCCAATTGTACAATCGTTAAATCACATTCGGTTTCTTTAGCAATCAAAATGGCATTTTTATAAACACGTTCAATATGAAACCAGTCGTGCCCGCCTTCGGCATCGTTTAGTTTCTCTTTTACAAAAGCTATGGTTTTAATAATTAATGCTGAATCGCTCATACAGAAGTTTTTACGGTTTATAAAAAAAGTTGATTGTCAAAGATTATAAACCTTCAACAATCAACAAATATGTTTTAAAGCAACATTGTTGCTTTTTTCAAATTCCAAATATTTTAAATTCCAAACTCCAATCAAAAATCTGAAATCTACATTCTAAAATCTAAAATTTATAGTCTCGCAGGTTCAACCCATTTGAAGATGTGAGATTCTTGCGGAATTACAATTCTTTCCGATATTCTAGCCATACGAGCTGGCAGTTTCATTAAATAATCACGCGCTTTTTCTGCTTCATCACTTAAATTGGTGATTTTGTCAATTTCCCATTTGCTGATTAATTTCTGCATGATTTCAACATAATCGTTTGCCGTGTAAACGCCAATACGTTGCGCTGAATCTGAAAATTGCTCAAAAGCGGTACTGATTTTTTGACCAGATTCTCTCAAGAAATGAGCAGGCATAACGATTTTTTGTTTCATCATGTATTGAAACGCCAACATCATTTCGCTTGGATCCACTTGGAAGATTCTCGTTACAAATTCACTATAAGCATGGTGGTGACGCATTTCGTCTCCAGCAATCATTTTACACATTTTAGACAACTTGTTATCGCCAAATTTCTTAGCTATCTGTGCTACTCTATTGTGCGAAACGTAGGTTGCTAATTCTTGGAAACTAGTATATACAAAGTTTTTGTATGGGTCAGTTCCGGTTCCAATATCAAAACCGTCGTTGATTAAGTGCTGTGTTGTCATTTCGATTTCACGCATGTTCACACGACCAGACAAATACAAGTATTTATTCAAAAGGTCCCCGTGACGGTTCTCTTCTCCCGTCCATTGTTTAACCCACTTGGCCCAACCATTACCTTGACTTCCTTCTTGCTGATCTATTCCTTCTACATCCATTAACCATGACTCATATGTAGGCAAAGCTTCCTCGGTGATGGTGTCACCAACAAGCGTAACCCAGAAATCGTAAGGAAGTTCTTTAGCAATCTCGCGTAATTCTTTTACCTCTTCAAAGAAGTTTTCTCCTTGAGAATCTGGTAAGAAATCCGACGGCTGCCAAATTTTTTCCACTGGAATTAAATACTGTTCAACGAAGCTATCCACGTTTTTTTCCAAAAACTGCATTACTTCTAATCTAATGTTTTTTATAGACATTACTTATTTTAAATTTGGGTTTTAGGTTTTAGCTCGGACTAAAACTTAAACCTGTTTATACTCATTTATTCCTTCTTTAACTGCTTTTTCAGTAATCTCCATCAGCTCTTCAAACTTGTAATCTTTAACAGCCAAAGCTTTGTGAGCTGTAAACTTCAGATGATTTCCTAAGCCAACAGGAAAAAAACCAAATTTTACCATTTTCCAAGAATTATTGATACTCACTGGTACAACGTATGCAGATGGAGCATATTTGCATAAGATTTTTAAACCGCTCTGTGCAAATTCTTTTGGCACTCCCGTTTTACTTCTTGTTCCTTCTGGGAAGATAACGGCAGATCTTGTGTTTTTTTCGATATATTCAGACAAGCCTTTAATAACTGGTATGGCTTGTTTAGGGTCTTTTCGGTCAATAAGCACCGATCCACCATGTTTCAAATTATACGAAACACTCGGAATTCCGCTGCCTAACTCCTTCTTACTTACAAATTTACAATGAAAACGTCTAAAATACCAAATCATTGCTACGATATCGTACATACTTTGGTGATTCGCCACAAAAATAATTGGCACACCTTTCGGAACCGTATCTACATTTTCAATTGTATATCTTGTTCCTACAAGATTGGTACATTTTAAAAGGCAGAAATTTAAATAATCGACACTTTTTTTATGAGCCTGGTAGCCAAATACATTTAAACAAATCCACTGAATTGGATGAAAAACAGCCAAACATAAACCAAATAATAAATAATAAATTACCGATATTGGATAAGAAATAATTTTTTCCATGCTTCAAAAATTAATGCGCAAAAGTAGTAAATAAATTTTTAGACTTATTAAAATTGAAAACAATAACTGTTTTTCTGGTTTAATTGTACCTTTGCGCTAGAATTTGCAAATCTTTTCTGAGTTAAATGAACTTTAATTACCCTAAAAACGAGCGTTTAAAAAGCAAAACCACCATCGGATTATTATTTTCTGAAGGAAAATCGGTATCTAAATATCCGCTTCGTTTGGTTTACCGTCAAGCGGAAGCAAACTCAGAAGAACAAACCAAGATTGGCGTTTCGGTTTCTAAGAAATACTTCAAGAAAGCCGTAGATCGAAATTACTTCAAAAGGGTTCTACGTGAAACCTATCGATTAAACAAACATTTGCTTTTGGATAATCTGGATCGTCCGTATTCGATTATGCTTTTTTATCAAACCAAAGACCGTTTGTCTTATGCTGAAATCAATACTAAAATGATTCAGCTGTTTGAGAAATTTACAACGCAGATCAACAAACCGCAAGATTCTGAACCAAAAACGGAAGCGTAAATTTCAAAACGTAAGATTATTAATCAAGTTAGGCAAAAAAATCGTAGTTTTAGCTCTAAATTGAAATTTTATGCGTCAACTTTTCTTTTTATCGATTTTGGTTTTACTTCTTTCAGGCTGCAGCAAATCTTCAGCTTCAGCAGAAGAAAATATGTCTATTGCAGCAGTACAACTGCCTCCAAAAGCAGAAGCTGCCTCTGATGATAAAAATTTTGATCCAGTAGCTCCAAAAGTGAAACAAGAAATTGAACAAAAGATCATAAAACAAGCGAGCTTAAGATTCGAGACTGATAATCTTGAAAACACTTTCAATCAAATTAAAAAAGCTATAATTGAAAATAATGGCAATATTTTTAATGATACTGAAGGGAAGAATTACAATAATGTCAGCAGAGTTTTGGTAATTAAAGTTCCAAGCCAAAATTTTGACCGTTTTATCGATGCGGTTTCAAAAGGCGTTTCTTATTTTGATGAAAAACAAATATCTGCAGAAGATGTTACAGAACAATATATCGATCTAACTTCTAGATTAAAAACCAAGAAAAAACTTGAGGAACGTTATCTTGAAATTTTAAAGAAAGCAAACAAAGTCAGTGAAATTTTAGAAATCGAACAGCAAATTTCAACTATTCGAGAAGAAATCGAAGCCAAAGAAGGTCAACTGAAATACCTAGAAAGCCGCGTTTCTGAAAGTACAATTACTATTGAATTTTATAAAACAATACCTGAAAAAGAAGGTGTCAAAATATCTTACGGTTCAAAACTGTTGACTGCTGTTAAATCAGGGTTTTTCAGTTTATCCGATTTTTTAATTTCGTTAATTAGCGTTTGGCCGTTTGTCATTATATTTTTTGTATTAGCCTATTTTATTAGAAAAAGATTAAAAAGAAGAAAAAAAGAATAATCATGTATCCGTATTTCAAAAAAAGATTTATTATACCAGTCGCTGCGGCGGGAATGTTGTTTGTTGGAACCAGTTTTAAAGAAGATTTTTTTGAAATTGCCAAACAGATCGAAATTTTTACGACTTTATTCAAAGCCGTAAATACCAATTATGTTGATGAAACTAATCCGGGAGATTTGATGGATAAAGCGATCAAAAGCATGTTGGGAAGTTTGGATCCGTACACGGTTTATTTTAACGAACAGGACGTGGTTAATTTTAAAATCAATAATACGGGAGAATATACAGGAATCGGAGCTTTGATTTCTAGAAAAAACGATCGCTTGATTGTTCGCGAACCTTATAAAAATTATCCAGCTGACAAAGCGGGACTTAAAGCGGGAGACGAAATTATTCAGATTGGAGATGTTTTAATTGCCGATTTTAAAGATGACGCTTCGCAATTATTGAAAGGAACAAAAAACACAAAAATCAACATCAAATATCTTCGTCAAGGAAAACCAAATACTACTGTTTTGGTTTTGGATGAAGTAGATATTAAATCGGTTCCTTTTTACGGAAAAATTGATGACAAAACTGGTTATATCGTTTTGGCACATTTTAGCAGAAAAGCTTCTGCTGAAGTAAAAGAAGCTCTTGAAAAATTAAAAGCTGATGGCGCTAAACAGATTGTTTTGGACTTACGCGGAAATCCTGGAGGATTATTAAACGAAGCAATTGATATCTGTAATTTGTTTGTTCCGAAAAATGAAGTTATTGTAACGACTAAATCGCGAATTGAAAAACACAATAATACTTATAAAACACAGAAAGAACCAGTTGATACTGAAATTCCGCTAGCGATTTTAGTAAACGGAAGAAGTGCTTCGGCTTCTGAAATTGTATCGGGTGCTTTACAAGATCTGGATCGTGCCGTAATTTTAGGAAGCAGAAGTTTTGGAAAAGGTTTGGTGCAACGTTCTGTTGATTTGACATACGGAACACAGCTCAAAGTAACGATCTCTAGATATTACACGCCATCTGGCCGTTGTATTCAAGCTTTGGATTATGCGCATAAAGATAAAAATGGTGTGGCTCAAAAAACAGACGCTAAAAATTTCAATGCTTTTAAAACTAGAAAAGGAAGAACGGTTTATGATGGAGGCGGCGTTTTGCCAGATATCGAATTGGAAGAAACCAAAACTAGTGCGATCGCAACTGCTTTAATTAAAAATGACGGTGTTTTTGATTACGCAACTGCTTACTATTACAAAAATCCAAATTTAGGTGATAAGATTCCAACTCTTACTGATGCGGATTATACGGCTTTCAAACAATACTTAAAAACGAATAAAATTACTTTTGATACCGACACCGAAGTAGCTTTGAAAAATACTTTAGCGGCAGCTAAAAAAGAAAAAATAGACGAGACCATCACTGCCGAATATCAGCAATTGTTGAATGCTTTAGAAAAAAGCGAGACAACTTTACTAGATAAAAACCAAAAAGAAATTAAAAACATGATTTTGGAAGAGTTGATTAAAAGATATCAATATCAAGAAGGTTTGTATCAGTATTACTTAAAAAACAATTCAGAAATTAAAAGAGCAGTTAGTGTATTAAATAACCAGACAGAATATAAAACGATTTTAAAAATGTAGTGAATGAAGATAACTCTAGCCCTGATTCTTTTTTCATTTTATACAGCAAACGCACAGCAAAAACCAGTTGAAACTATTTATTTTGAATTTGACAGGTATGATTTGACAGAAAAGCAAATCGATGTGGTTTCTAACTTTATAAAAAGCATAGACACTTCTAAAGTAGAGTCTATACAGATTTATGGCTATTGTGATGATCGCGGAAATGATGAGTATAACTTCAGATTGTCTAATAATCGGGCTAATACAATTCAGAATCTATTGATCGAAAGAGGATTCAATCAAAGTAAAATCGTTATTCTGGAAGGAAAAGGGCGTGTTGTCGTAAAAGCAGATACGGTAGAAAATCTGTACGAGACGCGTCTCCGTAATCGGCGGGTTGACTTAATTGTCGTAAAAAAGAATAGTTTCGGAAAAGGGATTTTTACTTCTTTTAAAGACGATTTAAAAGTTGGCGATAAAGTTTATCTGGAATCTATTTTATTTGATATTGGAAGTGCTAAATTGACTCCAAATTCCAAAAAAGAACTAGACAAAATTGCCATTACACTACAAAACCACAGAAATCTCTATTTTGAAATACGCGGGCACGTCTGCTGCACACCCGATATTTATAGCGACGGAATTGATAGAGATACGAAAGAAAGAAGACTTTCTTGGAACCGAGCAAAAACTGTTTTTTACTATTTAATTTCCAAAAAAGTGTCCAAAAGCCGCATGACCTACATAGGCTGCGGCAATAAATATCCTTTAGGAAAAGGCGATAATTACGATCGGCGGGTGGAATTTGTGATTACCAAAATTTAATTTAAGCTACTAAGGTTCTGAGTCACTAAGATTCTAAGTTTTTTGCTTTTGATTATTCTTTTATTTTCTTTAGAATAATAAGTATAAAAATTTTATTTGTCGTTATTAAGGTTTAGTTATCTTTTAAAAATATCTCTAAATTGATATAATAATCTCTCGATTAAACGCAAATCTTCTGTAACAATTTCTGCAGATCCCGACATTTCTTGTTTAAACGGAATTCTTTTATGATATGATGTTTCTAACTTCTTAGGCAATAATACATCAATCCATAAATTCCCGTCTTTATCAGGTGTCAATGAAATATTATTGACTTTTCCTGTTAACATACCAAACTGATTATCTGGAAAATTTGTCAATCTTATATTGACAAATTGACCTTTTTTTATTTTACCCGAATTTAATGCTGGCGCTTTCAATTTGCCTATATAATCTTTTTCTAAAATTGGAACTATTGCAAAAACTGCTGAACCAACTTCTACAAATTGATTCTCAGACCAGATTTGTAAAAAACTTATTTTTCCATTAATAGAAGATTTTAAAATATAATTAAGTTCCCAATCTCTCAGTGCTTTTTTTAATTGAAAAAAAGCCTGCATTTTGTTGTTTTCCAAATTGATTTCTTCTTTACTTTCATTAATATGTGTAGTTTGATTATTGCGTCTTAATTCATTTAATGAAGATTTTAGTTGAGAGATAGTGCTTAAAAAAGTGTTGTAACCCTTTTGAGCTTGCAAATAAATTAATCGTTGTTTCTCTACTTCTTGAGAAGAGTATATTCCCTTTATAAATAAAAGTTCATAACGATCGAGATCATTTTTTTGAAGAAGTAATTCATTTTGATTAATATCTTTTTGAGATTGTAACAAACTTAGTCTTTCCTGTAGTTGATTTGCTTCATAACGTTGAGCTATATCTTCAACTCGATAGGGTTTTAGTCTTAAATTAAGTTCGTCCGCTAAACTTTCTTTTCTAAAATTTGCAAAAGAGCTTTCAACATCGCCTAATTGAGCAGAATTAAATTTTGCAAACGGAAACTTAACTTTCTCAATATTTATTGTGTCCAAGATATTTTTTAATAAAAAAATATCTTGTGATCTTGCAGAATTTTCTAAAACAGCTAAAACTGCATTTGGTTTTACAATCTCTTTATCTTTTACTAGAATTGCATCAATTTTGCCTGAAATATTAACAACTACTTTCTGAGGTGGCATATTAGTGGTTATTACAACTTGGGATGTTATAATATCAGGATATTTTACAAACCATGATATTAAAAAAAGTACTATAATAAATAATAATAAAATGCTATTGCCCCATTTTTGAATAGCCTTTGGGGGACTAGACAAAACATCTCTTACCTCTTCACTATAAATTTTAAGACTATTGTTAATTTCTTCCATTTTAACTTCCTAATTCTAATTGATTTTTAACCAATTCAAAATATTTTCCTTTTAATTTAGTTAAATCATTATGATTGCCCTGCTCTACAATTTCTCCATTTTCAAGAACAATTATATTATCTGCATTTTTTACCGTACTTAATCTGTGCGCAACAATTATAGCAGTTTTTCCATAAATAAACTCTCTAAGATTTTTCATTATTATTTTTTCATTATTAGCATCAAGAGCACTTGTCGCTTCATCAAACAAAAAATATAATGGGTTTTTATATACGGCTCGAGCAATCATAATTCGCTGTTCCTGTCCGCCACTTAAACGAATTCCTGACGTTCCTAATTCCGTATTATATTTATTAGGTAATCTCCCTACAAAGGATTCGATATTTGAAACAAATGCTGCGTTATTTAATTTATTCCTGTCTATAATTTCATTTTGTTCTGACTCAGAAATATTACCACCTATAGTATCATTAAAAATAAAAGTATCTTGCATGACAGCTCCACAATTTAAACGCCAAAAATCATTGTTTATCTCTATTAAATTTACTGCTCCAACACTAATACTTCCTTCGGTCGGTTCATAAAATTTCAATAATAGTTTCATCAAAGTAGTTTTACCACTACCACTAGCACCAACAATGGCTGTCGTTTTTCCTTCAGGAATAGTACAATTAATGTTTCTTAAAACAACTGCTGAAGTTTTACCACCATATCTATAAGTTAAATCTTTTAAAATTATAGTTTTATCATTAGGCAGTTCTTTTATTTTGCCAGCTGAAATTATATCCTCGTCATCCTTTAAATGAACTTGTGACAATCTCTCCAAACTTAATTTTGCATCTTGCCATGATTGTATAAAAAGAACAAAACTACTCAAAGGCAAATTAAGTTGTCCTACAATGAATTGTATTGACGTCATCATACCAATTGTTAGATTACCATCTACCACTGCCTTAGCAGAAAGAAAAGTGATGATAATATTTTTTAGTTCATTAATAAAATTAGCTCCAATATTTTGATATTGTGCTAATTTTAATGTGCTTAGGGAAGTTTTAAACAAACTAATCTGATTATATTCCCATTTCCAACGATTTTTCCGCTGTGAATTGTTAATCTTAATTTCTTTGACACCATTAATAATTTGAATTAGTGAAGTTTGATTTTGTGATAGTTGATCAAATCTCCTAAAATCTAATTCTGCTCTTTTTTTTAAAAAAAAGAAAGTCCAACTAATATAAAAAATAGAGCCTATTATAAATACCAAAAAGATAATCAGATTATAATATATTAAAATTCCATTAAATATTACAAAAGTCACTATTGAGAATATCATATTCACACTAGAAGAAGAAACAAAATTTTGTATGCGTGTGTGATCTGTAATTCTTTGTAAGTGTTCTCCAGAATTTCTTGTATCAAAATAATTTACTGGCAATTTCAACATTTTATATAAAAAATCTGAAATTATTTTGATATTAAACCTACTTGTTATATGTATCAAAATCCATTCTCTAAATATAGTCACTAGAGTTTGCGAAAGTATTAGAACAAACTGCGCAATAAGAATTAAATATATAAACGAAACATTTTTATTATTAACACCAATATCTACTACAGATTGCATTAAAAAAGGCAAAATAAACTGGATAATAGTAGCGATAAATAAACCTATAAAAACTTGATAGATTAATTTTTTATATGGTCTAAAATAAGGATATATAAATGAAAATCCCTGCATTTTTTCTTTATCATCATCTTGCTCGTAAAATTTAGCATTGGGTTCTAATATTAAAACATAGCCTGTCTCATCCGAAACATCAGTCCAAGCTGATTTAAAATCTTTTTGAGAATAAATTAGTAACCCTTGAGCTGGATCAGCTACATATATTTTTGATTTAGTAATTTTATATATAACAACAAAATGTTTTTGTCTCCATGGCACGATAAAAGGAGTTGGTAGTTCGTTTACTAAACTTTCTAAAGAAATTCGCATACCGAGAGTGCGCATTTCTATTGCTTCAGCTGCTTCTGCAATTCCTGCCATTGTTACACCCTGTTTGGTAATACTAGCTTTGTCCCTTAAAAATTCTCGCGAAAAATTTTTACCATAGTATTTGGAAACCATTCTCAAACAGGTGGGCCCACAATCTTTATTATCTAATTGTCTAAAATGTGGAAACTTCTTTTTTATCATTTATAATCTATACTTTTAGCGAACTTTTATATTTTAATTCTGTAATCTTGAATCCTTATGTAGAAATATATAAATATTTGCTACTTAAAATTCCATCTTACCTGATAAGGATAAATTTCATATATTGTATTATCTTCATTTATTGTAAATCCCAATTTTGCATCTTCTTTTGCTTCATTAAATAAATTATTACTATCTTTTGATGAAAATCCTAACCTAGCCATACATATAGATTTATAATATTTAGCATCTGAAAAATTTGGATATATTTTTAATGCTTTATCAAATAATATAATTGCTTCATCCCATTTTTTTAATTCATATTTCGCAATTCCATAATAAAATAAAGCGGTAGGATGCTCCAACTGCTGTCTATTCAAAAAAATATCATCGTTATACTCTTTTAATACTTTTTCGGCTTTATCAAACTTATTTAATTGTAGGTAACATATACCAATATAAAAACTATAGGTATGATCCATTACGTAGTTATTTCCATACTTTTTTATACACTCTTCGAAATCCAAAATAGCTTCTTCATATGTTTTGGAAAAAATGCACTTTATAAAAGCTCTATATGGCAGCCACTCTTCTGAATTATATAGAACAGCTTTACTAATATACTGCATCCCCATTTCATACTTCCGAGCTTTAAAGTACGGCATAGCTTTTTGTTGCCATAAATATGCAACTGTACTGTCTTTTTTAAGACCATTATCTAAACAGCTTTGCCATTCTGACATTTGATAATTGTAATTATATCTTAAAGCGCAATTAGTTGCATATTCTTGTATTATAATCTCTTGATTTTTTGCTTGTGAATAGTTTAACCACGAAAACATTAATAAGAAAAGGGAAATAATTATTTTTATCATAATTAATTAAAATTTGATTGATCAAAATTTTTCATTGTGAAGTTGTATGGCTGATTATTATAATTATAATATTTCGTTGTAATATGCCATTTTTTTGAAATTTCTAAATACTTTTTTCTAATTAGATTATAAATCTCAATTCCTTCAAGTGTCAACACATTTTCTTTTCCATTATAAAACTTATTTATTTCTTCAAGTCTTGACAAATCAAAAGAACATTTAATTAAATAAAAACCTATTCTTGCTATAGCTTCTTTTCTTTGTTTTTCTTTGAATTTATTATTTTTTAGACAATCATCTAAGCATAAAAATGTCGCATAATATGTATAAAGTGCATGAAAAAGTATATAAACTGTTCTATGATCTTTTAATTTTATGATATCTTCTACATTTTGTTCTTCATTAATTTTAAAAATAGCCTTTCTGTTATAGAATAATGTTGTTAAAATAATATGCCCGGTTTGATGGGCAATATCATCAACAAAAAAGACTTCATCATAATCATCTTGGTAGACATTTAAAAAAACTATACCATGAGCATTTATTGATGCAAAAGAATTGGTATTGTTAGTATCCGTCTTAAAAATTAGTATTTTTTGACAACAAAGTTCAATTAGATTAAAATGTTCCTTTGAGTTTTCCTTAATTAGAGAAAGTGCATTTGTTAAATAATTAATATTTTTATTGAACAACTTATTACTACAATCTATCTGACTATAATCTAGTATATTTCCAGAAATATTTTTAAAAATATTTTGAAGTAAATCAACTGGATGTATAAACACTTCAATATTAGTATTCTCTATCATTTGTATCTTATCAAAAGGAATGGGTTCTTCTTTATTAAAATATCCTAATTTTGGAAGGTAAGCAATACTACTAGTGCTACTAAAAGAATGATTAATCTCCAAATCTTGTTTGTCCAGAAAATAACCTTGCATGATTTCTACTAAAAGTTCATTAGAGAAATAATTTTCAATTTTATGATTAAAATAAAAGAACAATAGTGGTTCTAGAAATAAATTATCGTCATCAAAATCGATTCTTTCTAATAAATCTGGATTTTCTTTATAAATAAGCAATTTGATAGTATTTATCATTTCTGTTTGGCAAGCCTTGATATCCCTCATTTTTGAATAATTTTTAATTGTACTTATTATTACCGATTAAATTTAAATTAATATATTGCTATAAAACAGATAATTAGGAAATTAATATATAGGAAAATGAATTTAAGAAAATATGTAGAGCGATAGATGCAGCAATTCCAAATTTTAATCTCAGCAAAGAAAAAATAAAGCCCGAAATGATTTTAGAAAATATATATAATACTATTACAATATTTAACGTATTTAAATTATTAAAATTTGACAAATGAAATACTCCAAAAAGCAAACATGAAAAATAAATAATTGGTAACATTAAGCTTTTATCATCCGAAATATTTAGTTTATAATTAAACTTTTTAGAAACAAAAAGCAGTAAAAAAGAAATATTAAATACATAATATAATACGGTTGATAAAACAAATTTCTCATATAGAAATGAAATCAAGAAAAAGACAGAAAATAAGACTAGATTGTACTTGTTTTTTATAATTAATAATCTGAACAAAATTTCTTCCATAATTGGAGATATAATAGCTACCTTAAAAAAAGTAATGTTTTTTGGTATAACAACTTCAGATTTATTAGAAAATTCATGCACTAGAATTCCAATAAAAAACGAAAAAAGAATTAACATTAATGTAAAGGCAATAAAATAATAAAATAATGATTTTCTAAAGAAACCGACATATACAATATTGCGAGGGCATACTAATATATCTTTTATATCACTTTTAAAGATTTTGAACATTTAAATAAAAATTTAACCTATGAAGAAGTTAAAACTATTAAAAAGTTAATAACAACTTCATAGGTTTAATTACTAACGTCCGAAACCAGTTTCGAAAAGATAAGTCCCGATTGCTTCTGCGGCTTGCTCTAACGTACTGTGACAGCCATTTGCATTTCCACCTTTAATTTCATTTAACAATTCTTCTGAAGCTTTTGCTTCCGCTCTTTCTTTTAGAGCGTCTAAACTTAATTTACTCATTTTGCTTGTTTTAATTGATTAATAAAAATTTAATCGTTACTTAGACATTGTTACTGCAGTTAACCCTGTATTAAAGTAAGAATAATTTTATGTTTCAAATTTGTGTATTTTATTTTAATAAGCACAGAGCATAATTAGAATAAATAATTCTTTAAAGGAATATTGTTTTAAATGTGTGAATTTTCTTATATATTTGTGAATAATTTAATTATTATTTATGAATATAGGAGAAAACATTAGAAAGTGCAGAAGAGAAAAAGATATAAAAGCAGAGGAAATATTTGAGAAAATAGGAATAAGCCAATCGACATATTCTAAAATTGAAAATAATAGATGTAAAATTGACATCAAAACTTTAAATAATATAGCTAAAGCATTGGGTGTGGATGTTATTGTCCTCTTAGGTATTGAAAGAAAAGACATAAATTATTCAAATACAGACACCTTAATTATCTCTTTAGAAAATAAAATAGAATTATTAAAAGAGCAAAACTCTTTATTAAAGAAAGAAATCAAACTGATAAAAAGAACCAACAAAAAAAACGACTAAATATTTCAGTCGCTATATAATTATTTTTTTAAGATAGAAATGTAATGATTACTCCCTAACCATTTGTATATGCGGAATATCGTCTTCTAAATACATTTCGCTGGTTTGGACAAAACCGTGGCTTTCGTAGAATTTCTTCAAATACAATTGTGCACCTATGGTTATTTTATCTTTTCCAAAATTGGATTTGATTTGAGCAATTGCTTCACGCATTAATTCGTGTCCCCATTTGCGATCACGATAATTTGCGTCTACGACAACTCTTCCTATAGAAGCATTATCAAAACTAATTCCAGCATCAAATAAACGCGAATAGGCTACAATTTTACCTTCAAACTCTCCTATCAAGTGCAATGCTTTCTTGTCTTTATTGTCAAGGTCTAAATAAACGCAATTTTGCTCGACTACAAAGATCTCGCTTCGCAATCTGAGCAAATCGTATAACTCGTAAACAGTTAATGCCTCAAAAGGCTTTATTTTCCATTTTAATTCCATTCTTACTTTATGTTTTGCCACGACGGCGCAAAAACGCGAAGTTATATATTTTTTTTGCTCCGCTAAAGTTTCTTATAAAAATCGAAAAGACACAAAATTTATTTCGTTAGAATAAAACTTTGTGCCTCTGTCACTTTGTAACTTTGTCCCTTAGAAAAAACTATTTTTTCGTCATTACGATTTCCATGCTTTTATATTCTGATCCGTTTTTTACATCAAACATTTCCAATTTTCTCGTTTTCGGGTCAACAATTGTGTAAACTTCGCGATATGGCGTTTTCTCGCCGTTGACAGGATTTACCATTTCTCCTTTGAATTCCATACTCTTTGCCGCTTCGTTATATTTTCCCATAGCAACCATCATTCCAGTACCCATATTATCGATAAAGGTTGTGGTATATTCTTGACTTGCATTATTGTAGGCCAAAGTGCTTTTCCCTTCAAAAGGCTGTCCCATCATCGTTCCTTTATAAACTGCTTCTTGATAGCGTCCTCCCAAAATCATTTTTATTTCTGCTGTGGTCGTAGATTTTTCTGGTTTCCCGTTTGGTTCAGACCAGAATGTCATATCGCAGTTCCATGTTCCAACTTCGTCGGCCATTAATTTATGCGCTTCACTTGGAGCTGCATACGCCGCCCAAGCTTTCATTTGAGCTGCAGAATCTAATGGTTCTTCAATAAGCGGTTCTTCCGTTTTAACAGCAAGAGAGTCTTTTGCGGTAGCAGTCTCTGTTTTTGCTTCTTTTTTACATGAAACAAAACACAAGGCTATTATTGCTAAGGTTGTGGTTAATTTTTTCATAACTAATTGTTTTTATGTTTGTTATGAATAAAATTACGAAAAATTTTTGGTTGTTCTATTTTGTTTCAGGTTTCAGGTTTGAAGTTGATTGCTTTGTCTGTTCTAACGCAGAGTCGCAAAGGATTTTCGCAAAGCACAGTGAGTATATTTTAAGAAGACAAAGTCCTCAGAGAAATGCGCATATGTAACCGTGGAACTGTAATAACTTCAAACCTGAAACTTGAAACAAAATCCCGCTTTGTGGATTTAACCACAGAGTTCGCAAAGGATTTTTCGCAAAGTACGCTGAGGATATTTTTAAAGAAGGCAAAGTCCTCAAAGCAATGCAGATTTATTACGCAACGTTAACTTGAAACCTCAAACTTCAAACTTGAAACAAAAAACCCTATCGTTTATCGATTCTGAATGTTTTTATAATAGCTTCAAGATTTAGCATTAAGTCACGTTCTTGATGTGATGGTGAATAAGAGAATCCTTCTATAACCAAAACGCGATTAAAAGTTGGATCTAATATGGCGTAATTGATAAATGGTCCTGTCATGAAATCGTTTTTCAGTTCCCAAGTTCCTTTAGTTTCAAAGGCTTCTCTATTGTCTAGTGATACTTTGGAGAAATACGGTGCGTAGGCATCGCTGGTAATCATTTGTGTATTGGGTTCACGTCCTTGAATGTATTTACCAATTGAGTCGCGCATTTTGACGATTGCGTTTACGACATCTTTTTTCTTTTTGAAATTGTGAAGCGGAATTTGGTAAATTAATAAACTCGTGTTGCCACTAATGATTTCTTTTTTAAGCCAAATAAAATTCTTTTTATGCAGCATATATTCATATCCTGTTGGAATCTGAATATTGATATGGAACTTGTTTTTTATAATGGCTTTATTCAGCAGTGAAGCACTGTTATCTTCTTGTATTTTCTGAATTTCGGAATCGTGAATGATTTTTATTATTTGCGGAGAATTCAATTCAAGACTGCAGATAATATCGTCTACCGATTTTCCGTAAATGCGAAAAGTATTGTGCGGAAGGTTTTTACTTCGAATGATTTCGAATTTATCGGCTGTCGCTTTCTTAACCACAATAATGCTTCGGCTGTCTGTAACAAAACCTTCAAGCAATCTGGCCGGATATTGATTAATGGTAAAAAGAGGTTCTTCTTGAGTAAGTCCAAGAACCGGTGAAGCAAATTTATTTCTGATACTATCGCCCACTTCACCATACCATAACTGGTCGTCTATTATGACAGAAATAGTATTGGTTTTTCCAGAAACTGTTTCATTCTGTTTTTCAGTCTTGAAACAAGCAGTCAGGAAAAATGGAATTAATAGCAATAAAAAATGGGTTTTATTCATTTTTTTAATTTATGAAATAAAACCCAAATTTAATAAGATTTTTCTATTATCCGTTTATTTTAAGTTTCATTCCCGGTTTAATATCTTCATCTTTAATACCATTCCATTTTTTAATATCTGAAATTGTCACTCCAGGATATTTTTTAGAAATGCTATATAAAGAATCTCCTTTCTTAACGTAATAATCTTCACTAACGTTTTTAGAAGGCGCTTTTTTCTTGAATGTATCAACCGAGTTTGATGCAATTGCTGTTGAAGTCGGCTCTTCTATAACTATTGCTGCTTTAGAAATAATAAGTGTTTTTCCTAAACCAATGTTATTTGAAGTTAAATTGTTAAGTTCTTTTAACTCCGCAATAGTCGTACCGAATTTCTTTGCAATGCTACCTAAATTATCTCCAGCAACAACAACATAGTCCATATCGACAGCTGTTGATTTCTCTTTTTCATCAGCAGATGCGATTGCTTCTTCTTTTTTATCTACAACTGCATTTGCCTTAATAGCTGAAGATGAAGGTTCTTCAGATTTAATTTTCAAACTTCTGCCAATTGCTACGGCATTTGTTTTTATATTATTCCATTTTTTAATTTCGCTAATACTTACATTATATTTAGAAGCGATTGCTCCTAAGTTATCTCCTTTTTTAACTTTATAGAATTCAAAGTCGGCATTATCCGTTTCTGTTGGTTTAAGAATTGCTTTAGCTGCCGGTTTCGCTTTAGGAGCATACTTTACCGCCAATCTTGAATTAGAAGATTTCATTTCGGCATCATATTTCACATAAGCATAAATCTGATCTTCGTTTGAAACAAAAGTAGCTACTTTGTCTTTTGGAAGACGGATGAAGTGCTGCTCTCCTTGATAAAATGGAACAACTCCCATTTTGTATGATGGATTTAAAAGCTGAATTTGCGATTGTGGCATGTCTAATAAATCTGCTAGCTGTTTGAAGGACATTTGATTTTTTACACAAACCGTATCCGTTTCAAAGTTTTTAACCACTGCTCTTTCTGGATTGATTCCGTGTTCTTTGTGGTATTCGAAAAGGTACATTGTTGCTAAGAAAGCAGGAACATAACCTTGAGTTTCTTTTGGAAGATAATTGCGAATGTCCCAATATTTTGTTTTTCCGCCAGAGCGACGAATTGCTTTGGTAACATTTCCTGGTCCTGAATTGTAAGAAGCTAAAACCAGTTCCCAGTCTCCAAAAATATTAAACATTTTGGTCATGTATTCTGAAGCTGCGGCTGTAGCTTTAAGAGGGTCGCTTCTTTCATCGATATAAGAATCGATTTTTAGAGCATATTGTTTTCCGGTTCCGTACATAAACTGCCAAAGTCCCGTAGCGCCCATTTTAGAAACTGCTTTAGGGTTTAAAGCAGATTCTACAACGGCTAAATATTTTATTTCCAAAGGAACGTTTTGCTTAGCAAAAGCATCCTCGAAGATTGGGAAATAATATTCTGATAAAGCCATTAATCGAGAAAACGATTTTTTCCGGTTCTTAAGAAATGACTTTATTATATTTTCTAAACCTTGATTGTATTGAATTTCAAAAGGTGATTTCTGATTCATCGCCGCCAAACGCTGTTTTAGCAGTTCGGTTGGGAGTTCTTCATCAACAGTAACATCTTTGTTAATGGTTTGAATGTCTTTGGTTAGATCATCATAAATATCCAGACTCACTAACTCGTTCATCCAAAGACTATCCACTTTTGTAGCCAGATTGTCTTTTTTGAATGTGCTTTTAATAGAATCTAAATATGAAAGCTTAACCTCTGGCCTCAGTTCTACGTTTGTCTTTGCCGTTTCCTGTGCAGAGACAGCCAACGTAAAGAAAACAGAAACCACTAATGATAATTTTTTTACAATCATATAACATTTTTTTAAAATTCTGTAATTCAAACAATTACTAGAGTTGTATTTTTGCAAACTTAAGCCCTTTATCGAAGAAAAGTGTTTAAAAAAATGTTAATTGTGATATTTTAGTCTAAAATCGCTGCAATTCCAGGTAAAATTCTTCCTTCTAACATTTCAAGCATTGCCCCACCACCAGTAGAAACATAGCTCATTTTATCTTCAAATCCGAACTGTTTTACTGCTGCAACAGAATCACCGCCACCCACTAATGAAAATGCTCCATTTGCTGTAGCTTCTGCGATATAATCTCCTAATGCAATTGTTCCTTTAGAGAAAGTTTCCATTTCAAAAACTCCCAATGGACCATTCCAAAGAATTGTTTTAGACTCTAAAATTACTTTTTTGAAGTTCTCTAGAGATTTTGGACCTGCATCTAAACCTTGCCATCCATCAGGAATTGCAGTTACATCTACAACCTGAGTGTTTGCATTATTTGAGAAATCGTCTGCAGCAATAACATCAACAGGAATATGTACCTGAACTCCTTTTTCTTTTGCTAATCTTAAAATTTCAAGTGCTAAATCTAATTTATCATCTTCACAGATAGACTCACCGATTTTTCCGCCTTGAGCTTTAATGAAAGTAAAAGTCATACCTCCTCCAATAATCATGTGATCTACTTTATCTAAGATATTTTCGATAACGGTAATTTTAGAAGAAACTTTAGAACCTCCAAGAACAGCAGTTACAGGTTTTTCACTGTTTTTAAGAACTTTATTTAAACTGTCAATTTCTTTTGCCAATAATGTTCCAAAAGTTTTATCGTTTGGAAAAAATTCTGCAATAATAGTAGTTGATGCGTGTGCTCTGTGAGCAGTACCAAATGCATCGTTTACATAGATGTCTCCAAGTGAAGCTAATTCTTTAGCGAAAGCTACATCTCCAGCTTCTTCTTCTGCGTGGAAACGTAAATTTTCTAATAAAAGAACTTCGCCTGGTTTTAAATCTTTTGCTGCTGTTTGAGCCGGTTCACCAACACAGTTTTCAGCAAATTTTACTTGAACTCCTAAAATTTCAGAAGCTGTTTTTAAGATATGTTTTAGAGAGTATTTCTCTTCTGCTCCTTTTGGTCTTCCAAGGTGTGACATTAAAATTACACTTCCACCTTGTGCTAAAATAGTATCAATTGTTGGCTTTGCCGCTTCAATACGTGTTGTATCTGTTACATTAAAATTCTCATCCAACGGCACGTTGAAGTCAACACGGATAATTGCTTTTTTATTTTTAAAATCGAAATCGTTTAAAGTTTTCATCTGCTAATTTTTTTAATTTTTTGAAAGAATAACAAATATAGAACTTTTACAGTACTCTAAATTTCAAAAAAGCAAAAATAATCCAATAATAAAAACGAAAACGTTGTAAATTATGAAAACAAACAAAATAATTCTTAAAGATGATAAAAATTACTTGCCTAATCGTGAACAGGACTTTGTGTACAAGGACAGTTACTGATAGATTGTAAGAAATCGAATCCGATCGTGATTGAATGTGTTCCTGAGTTATAAGATCCAAGACCATTAAACATTAACTGATAAGAGTATGCAAAATAGAATTTAGATTTCATAAAACCAGCCATTGGTCCCATTGCTAATGGTTTTGGGAACTGGTCGTTTAAGAAACGGTAAGAAACTCCAATCCAATAGTAATCTTCGTAACGATTGTAACGTCTATATTTGAAGTTAAAGTCGGTTGTAGAACGCTGGTCACTTGAAAAATATTGAAGAAAAACCGATGGTTCGTATTCTATACGTCTGTTTTCAGCATCTTTGAAAGTGAATCCAGAATATATCTGAAAGTTAGATAAAAGATCTGGTTCGTTTACTCTTTCAAGACTGATATTCTTTTTCAATACGTTATTGGCATTGAAACTAAAATAAAATCCTCTGTTACGATATAGTGCACTAATATCAAAGTTATTATTTCCGCTATAGCGATTATCTGTAGGCTGCTGTCCTCCAATTGGTGGGTTTCCATTGCTTCCATCATTAAAATTTCCAGTTTCAATACGGAAACTATTAAAGTTGTATGAAATACCAAAAGACAAATACTGTTCTGTACGATAATCTAAAATCAAGTGGTGCGCAAAAGAAACTTTAGCTCCCGTTTGCCTAGTGTTACCATTGCTGTCATTATACAATGATATACCAACTCCTGAACGATCTAAAACACGAAAATCTGCATACAATGATTGGTTATCTGGCGCATCTTTAATTCCGACCCACTGCGTTAAACCATTGGCTCTAATACGGAGATTATCTCCAATACCAGCGTAAGAAGGAGAAAGAATAAAAGGGTTATCAGCTAAATACTGCGTAAACACTGGTAGGTTTAACTCTTGGCTGTAACTTGTTGTTACAGCCATGAGTACTAAGGATAAAATAAACTTTTTCATTGTAATAATTTTTTTAGATAACATCATTGGGGCTATAATTTTGTTATCTGTATAAAGTGAAATGTCCAACAAATTCTCTTGGATCTTTCGGATCATTTAATTTAAGAACGTACCAGTAGTCACCTGTTGGCAATTCATTTCCATGATATCTACCATCCCATTTTCCACCAACACGGTATTTCGCTACTACTCTACCATATCTGTCATAGATATCAAATGTTAGTTCTTTGTATGCTAATGCACCACAATCTGGACCTATTGTTGTACCTGTACTACCATTTGGCGTAAAGTAGTTTGGCATACAGAAATCGTAGAATGTACCATGAACTGTTATTGTTTTCTCACAACCATTTTTATCTCTCACAACCACTACATAATCTCCTGTTTTGTAGATTCTATAGCTATTAGATGATGAGAATGGTTCACCATTGAAACTGTACTCGTAAGGAGCAACACCGCCAGAAGCTTGAACCACAATTGTGTTGATGTCTTTACTTTGGTTTGTAATGTCGATTAGACCAACTTCTGCAACAGCATCAACAGTAAAGATTGGAGTTGGAACTTCACATCCGTTAGTATGTCTTGCAACGATGAAGTGATTACCTGCAGGAACATTTGTGAATATGTTGCTAGGCTGGAATACTCCGTTATTGTCTAATGAGTAATCAACATCAGCAGGATTTGTAATCGAAGCATCAACTGTTACTGTCACCATGTTTGCTTGTGCATTGTTCACACAGTCATAAGTTACCTCAGCAATTGGATTAAGAACTACCGATTCTGGCATATTCTCAACAAAATCAACTGGACAACCTTCTGCATCTTTCACATAAACTGTATGTGTTCCACCAGCAAGATTAGTAAAATCAAATATTGTCTGTGTAGCTCCACCTTGAGTAAATGGTCCTTTTGCATTATCTAAGCTTACGCTATAAGGCAATGTACCACCTTTTACTTCAATACTAAATGCACCATCTTTATCTCCGTTACAAACTTCAGGAATCATAGAGTTTGGAACTTCTGTAACGATAACTGGATTAGGCTGTGTAATTTCTACTTCTTGCATTACATAACAACCATTTTCATCTTGAGCAATTACTGTATATTTCCCTGGAGCAAGTCTATCATATGTAGTAGCGAAATCAAACTGATTTAAATCTGGAGATATTGCATACTTGATAGTTCCTGTACCACCTGTTGCAGTAATGACAATTTTACCATTGTTTTCGCCGAAACAAGAAACGTTTGTTGGTGTAAAAATTGCCGTTAAAGCTGTTGCTGGTTCAGTAATTGTAGCATTTGTCGAAGTTGTGAAACAATCTCCACTATCTACTTTTACTTTGTAGGTTCCTATTAAAAGATTTTCGAATCTTCCGTTATTTTGAGGCCCTTTAACTGTATTGCCAGCAGCATCTTGCAAAGTATAGATGTAGTTTCCTAAACCTCCATTTGCCTCAGCAACAATAACTCCTGTAGCTTCGCCCGTACATTTCACAACCGCATTTGTAATATCTAATTCTACTGTTAGTAGAACTAGAGGATCAATTTTAATTTCATTAGAAACAAAACTAATACAGTTATTTGTATCTCTTACATAGTATTGATGTGTTCCTACCGGTACAGCAAATGTTACCGATGAAGCAAATGTACCGATAGTTGTTGCAAAGTTAGGATCTGTACTGTAGCTATATGGAGCTTTTCCTCCTGTCGCACTTAATGTAAGCGTTGATTGTGTGTTACATGTTTGTGAAGAAGCTAATACCAAACTTGGTGTAACTTCTGTTGGCTCTGCAATAATAATATCTGCAGACGTTGCCGCACAATTAAATCCGTCTGTTACTGTTATTGAGTACGTACCAGCACCTAGTCCGTCAAATACATTTGATGGTTGAGGGCCAGAAGATACTATTGTTGAACCAATCACAGTGTTTAATGTGTACATGTAATTGCTTCCTTGTCCTCCTGTTGGTGTTGAAACAGTTATAGTTGCTGTTTTATCTCCATAACAAGATAACATTGTAGCACTTGGAGTCGCAGTAAATGCAATTGGTGTTGGAATTACCAATGTAGCAGTTGTTGTTGCGATACATCCTTTACCATCTTTTACATTGATCGTATAAGTACCAGCAGATAATCCTGTGAAACTATATTGCGTAGAATAATCTACTACAGTTGCACCATTAAGAACTAACTGATATTCGTAGTTACTATCCCATCCACCAGTTGCAGAAGCATAGATTGCACCGTCATTATTACCCGATTTACAAGTAATTTCAGATTTCGTAGCTGTCACTGCTAATTGCGCCGCAGGTTGCTCTATTGTAAACAGAGTAGTTACGGTACAGAATGGATTGTTAACCAATGTAGCGGTAACAGTATACTGACCTGCAGTTAAACTAGAAATTGTAGTTACAGCTCCTGTTGTTGTTCCAGTACTTGGAACTGGCCCAGTAATTACATAATTAAATGCACCCGCTTCGTCCGTTGGAGTTGGCTGTCTATCAACAAAAGTTAATGTCACTTGTCCATCAGCAGTTCCGTAGCAGATTTGGGCACTTGCTGGTACTGCTTTAATTTCAAAAGTGTTTGGATCGTTAACATAGTGTACTTCTTTAATGATACAATTTGTATCTAGGTTAGTTACACTTACTATGTAATTTCCAATTGATAAATTAGTAAAGATACCTGTTGCGTTATTTGGATTACCTGCTACTGTATTTCCAGATGCATCTGTAATAGCATACTGTAAATTTGCAGGTGTTCCTCCAGTTGTAGCAACTGTCACAGTAATATCTTCATTATTGGTACAAGTTATCGCTTTTGTAACATTGATTGTAATATCATCTAAACTAATAAATGGATTAATTACGTAAGTTCCTGCGTTAGTACCCATACATCCGTTGTTATCATAAACATTAACTGTATATGATCCACCTAAATAATCGGTTTCTGTGTAAACATTTCTATCCCCTTTATAAACTACTGCACCATTTCTGATGAATTCGTAGATATAAGTTCCTGAACCACCTGTAACACCACTAATTGTAATAGTCGCAGAATTGCTAGTATTATCAGAAGTACATCCATATTGAACAGGTACTGGGTTAGGAACAACAATTAATGCTGGCTCGATAACTTGAACCAATTTACTGTCAGAACATCCTCTTCCAGAAGTAACTGTAACCGTGTAGCTTCCCGCTTCAAGATTTTCAAATACGTTTTGCGGTTGAGATGGTCTATTTACAGCAACTCCTAACACAGTAGTTCCTGTTAATGTATACGTGTAAATTGGATTATCATTTACCCCTGAACTTGGAGCATCTAAAGTAGCTGTAATAGTACCATTGTTTCCTCCGTTACAAGTTACAGGTGTAGATGTCGCATCAAATCCTGTAACTAAAGTTGCAGCATCTAATTTAAACTCTACGTCTTTTGTACAACCTGTTGTCAAATCTGTAACCACAATTGTATGTGAACCAACTGATAAACCAGAGAATGAAGCTGGAGTGGTTGTTACAGTTGTAGTTCCGTCAATTGTATAACTGTAGTTACCTGTACCGCCTGTAGCTGTAGCACTTACGCTTCCGTCAAAGTTAGCACAAGTTGTTAAGTCTACGATTGTATTTTGAATGTCTAATGGCTCTAAAATAGTTACAGCTGCGTTGAATATGAATTCACATCCGAATCTATCTCTTACTGTTAGATCATACGTTTTAGGAACACTTACCGTAAATGTAAGTCCTGGTTGGAATCCTGAACCAATACTGTATTCAAATGGTCCCATACCAGTTCCAGGTGTAATTACGATATCGTAAGTTCCTGTAGTAGCATTTGGACATTGAGATACCGCTGCTGCTGTAAATCCTGCCGGAAGTGGGTCTGTTATGATATTCACTCTATATGGAACAGAAATACATCCATTAACATCTTTTGCATAAACATCCCAAGCTGGTACAGTTGCGTCTAATTCTCTTGTTGCTAATGCATCAAATGCTCCTGCAGGATCACCTGCGTGAACGAATGAGTATGTATAATCTGGTTTTCCTCCAGTAGCACCAACCGTTACTATTGCTCCTGTTTTACAGTTTGCATTTACATTACTGATAGGATTAACTACGACTACTGTTGGTTGTTTCACTTCTACCATTGCAGTTGCAGTACAACCTGTAGCATTGTCTGTAATATTGATCGTGTACTGACCAAAAGCAAGACCTGTTAAAGGAATAGTTGCCGCTGATGTAGATGTTGATGGAACAAAATTAGCACCATCTTTATCTATTGTATACGTATAACTTCCAGCAAAATCTGAAACTGTGAAAGTTACTTGACCGTCATTTGTTGTATTACAAGTCATATCAGCAATCAATTGACCGTTTACAACAATATTTGTAACTGGTGCGATTGGTAATAATTCTTCGTAAATACATCCGTTAGAATCTGTTACTCTGAACATGTAATCTCCAGGAACTAAACCTGTAAAGGTCGCTGCTACTGTATTATCAGCAGTATTCACTGGGGCATAAGCTGCTGTTGGAGCTCCGTTAAATTCAATAATCTCGAATGTTAAAGCACCTACACCGTTTGTCACAGTTACATCAACTGTACTAGTCGTAGCAATACAAGTTACAACAGAAGCATTGAATGTTAAATCTGTTGGTTTGTTTAGCGGTACAATTGGTACTGTTACTAGAGCGGTTTCACATCCGTTAGCATCTTGTACAGTGTAAGTAACTGATGCAATTGATCCATCATTAACTACTGTAAAAGTATCAGTTGTGTCATAACCTAAACTATTGAAATTATATCTATATGGCGCAGTACCGCCTGCTGCAGTTACAACTATAGAAGTAGTTGTACTACATGTTGTATTTCGAGTAATGGCGTGAATAGCTGTTAATTCAGCTGGTTCAGTAATTACAAATGTCGCTGGCGCCGAAGCACAGTTTTTAGAATCAGTTGCAACTACAGTATATGTTCCTGCAATCAATCCTGTGTAAGTTCCTGTTGCATCTCCAGTCGTGTTAACGATTGGTCCTGTCAATACAAATGTATAAGGAAGACGACCACCTGTTGGAACAACAGTTAAACTTCCGTCATTAAATGTATAACAGCTTACATCGATTTGTGACTTCGTAAGTGTCGGAATTACTGTTGGATTAACCGTTACAGTTGTTGTTATTACAGAACAAGATGGTGTGTTAGTATCTGTAATTACAAAATAGTAATCTCCATCTGTTGATACAGAAGCTGTAAAGTTTCCTGCAACAGCTGTTACAGGTCCCGTAGCAACTCCATTATGATACATTTGATATGTATAAGGTCCTACACCTCCGCTGATTTCAACATCAATAGTTGCATCAATTGGAGCAGCACAATATAGATCTTTAGTTACTGAAGCACTTGCGAGCAATTGTGGCTGAACGATATAGTCTACTTCATCAGTACACCCATTATCGTCAGTTAAAATAATTTTATAAGTTCCTGCAGCTGTAAACGTAGCTGTAGTTCCTGTAATTGCTAAACCATTAACTGTAAATGATTTTACACCATTATAAGTTGTAGATAAAGCATTCAAATCTACTGTTAAGTTTGCACCAACAAAACATTGTTGAGCTGGTAAGTTAAGATTTGGCGCAGCATTAGAAATTACTGTTACTGGTACAGCAACTGAAATACAACCATTTGCATCTTTAACATAAACATCCCAAGTAAGGTCTGTTAAGTTTGTATCTACTACAAGAGCAACAGAAGGATCTGTGAATGTAGTTGGCGTCTGTCCGCTTGCAACTACAGCATAAGTATAACCTGGAGTTCCTCCTGCTACATTTGTAACTGTAATTGTAGAATTGTCTTGAGAACAGAATACTTTGCTAGCACTTGCAGCGAATGTAATTGGTGCTGGCATTGTAATAGTGACATCCGCAGATTTTGAACAAGTCGTTGTAATATCACTAACTGTTACTGTATAAGTACCTGCTTCAAGGCCAGTTAATGTAATAACATCTGCCGCAACAGTTGGCACATTATATGATAATCCAGCTGGGTTAGTTGTTACTGAAATATTATAATTTCCGCTTGCGCTAAAATCTGAAATTGTGAAAGTAGCTGAACCGTTATTATCAGTTCCGTTTGCTGTATTACAACTTACATTGTTTGAAGATGTACGAACAATATCGATTGGAATAACAGGCTCTACTTTATATGGTCTTTCGATAGAACAACCATTGTTATCTGTTACTTTAAATAAGTATGTGTTTGGAGCTAATCCTATGAAAGTGGCATTATTTCCATTGTCTAAAGTTATTGGTGAAATAATTTCATATTTCGCATAAGGAGTATAGCCTCCAGTAACTGTTAACGTAACATCAGCCACATTTGTTGGACAGATTGGAGCTGTTGTTAGTGCAAATGTAATATCTGTTAATGGTTGATATGCAGGAACAACAACGTTACCATTGAATTGACATCCATTAGCATCAATAACATAATAATTAACTGTTTGAGCAGATGTACTAACTGGTACCTGAGTTGTATTATCAGTATAGTATGTTGCACCTCCATCAAAATTAAATCTGTATGGTCCTGTTCCTCCAGTCGCAGTAATTGTTACAACAGCAGGCTGAGCAACATTGCTAGGATTACATGCGTAAGCTGTAATTGCAGGCGTAGCATCTAAAATTGCTGGCTGACCAACAGTATATTGTTTTGTTAAAGTACAACCTCTACCAGATGTAACCGTTATATCATAAACTCCTTGTGGTAAACTAGAGAATACATTACCTGTTTGTACATATCCAGCTGGCGTAGGCGAAATCGCATATGTGTAAGTTGGATTGTCATTTGAAGGCAATAAATTAACTACAATTTTTCCGTTAGTTCCGTTAAAACAAGAAACATTAGTTACAACAGCATCAAATGTTACAGGAGTACCTGCTGGTAAAGTTACCTCTGCTGTTGTTGTACAAAGATTTCCGTTATCGGTCATTGTAATAGTATAAGTATCTGCTCTAAGTCCAGAAATTGTATTTCCTGAAATTACAATACTTGGATGCATTGGCGTAATACTATAGCTATAAGCGTTTGTTCCTCCAGATGGAGTTAATGTTACTACACCGTTGTTAACCACACAACTTGGCAATGCCGTAATTGCAGGAGTTAATTTTAATGGCGCATTAATATTGATAGTCTTAGTATCTGTACAATCATTTCCATCTTTAATGGTAATTGTATGAGATCCTGAACTTAAATTAGTAACAGGGTAAGGCAATCCTGAAATGCTTACAAATACTCCAGTATCCACTTTAATTGAATAAGGACCTACTCCCGCAGCAGTTTCGCTAACAACAACTCCAAAAGCACCTTCAGCAGCACAATTGTCTGCTACACTTAAACTAATTACAGGGCTTGGATCTTTAGCAATTGTTACGCTTAAAGGGAATTCACAATTTTGAGCATCTTTAACAATAATATTCCAGTTTACATCTGCACCTGTTGGTCCTGAATCTAAACTTAATACATTTCCAGCAGCAAAAACTGATGGAGTAGCTGGAGCTACTGCTGAAGCAAATGTGTAAGGTCCTGTTCCACCAGTAACTTTAACAGTTACTTGAGCTGGATCATCACAGTTTGCATTAACATTACTTGTTATACTTGCGTCAAGTGGTTGAGCCGGTTCCGTAATTCTGAAAACTGTGACATTAGAACACAATGATCCGTCATACTCTTTAACATAAAGCGTATAATTTCCAGGTCTTAATCCTGTAAGTGTTCCCGAATACGGAGCACCTGTTAAACCGCTTACAGAACCATTTACTGGTGGAACAATTGCAACGTTTGTAACATTATCTCTAACTTCAAAATCTAGTCTTGTTGCATTATAGTTAGATACTGTGAAATTGATAGTTCCATTAGCAGCACCATTACATGTAACGTTTGTAGTTGTTACGGCATTAATAACTATTGGTGAGATCGTTGGAGTTAATACTTCTAAATAAGAAGGACAACCACCAGCATCAACAACTTCGAAAACGTAAGTTGTATTTTGATCTAAACCTGTAAAGGTATAAGAAGTAGCACTAGTTGGTCCAGATGTTGTTCCTACACCATAAATAGTATAAACAAAGTTTGGTGTACCATCCGTTACATTAACTGTTACAGAAACACCATCTGCACAAGTTGCTCCGGCAATATTACTAGTCAAAGCTAAATAAGGTGGTGGCGCAATTCTTAGTCTATTACTTTCAAATTTACAGCCATTCGCATCGACTACTGTGATATAATAATTCCCAAACATTAATCCTCCGAAATTATGTACAGGAGTTCCTGCTGCACCGCTTTCTGTATAGGTAGCAATTTGTGTCATTGCATTATTATACAAATAGTATGTGTACGGAGCTGTACCTCCAGAAACTACGTTGATATCTAAACTACCTGGAGTAGTTGATTTACAAGTAATTCCATTTTCAACAATATTTGCTACTATTGGAGGAGGGTTATTTAAGGTAATACTATTACGGTACTCACATCCTTTAGCATCTCTTACAACATAGTTATAAGTTCCATAAGCTAAACCTCCGTAAATAGCTAAATTACCGAAAGTAACTCCATTATCTATACTATATTGAAATGGCGCTTGTCCCATTGGATTTGTAAAACGTATTGTACCATCAGTAGAACCGTTACACGTTGGGTCAACTTTTACCATAGTAATAGCAACTGGTACATAATCGCTTACTGTTGCCGTTTTTGTTTGTACTGGACAGCCATTAGCATCTGTAATTTCAAATTGGTATACACCAGCAGTTGACGTAGTGTAAACAAATGAAGTACCTGCAAAAGCAATCGGGGAACCAGTATAAGCACCTGCACCAACTTTCACTCTATAACCAAATGGCGCTGCACCACCAGTTACAGAAACTGCAATTGTAGCATCTGTTGGAGAAGAACAAGTTAAGTCTTTTGTTAAAATAGCGTCAGCTATCATGGCAGCGTTAACTGTAACAGTTGTTGTATTAGTACAGTTATTTGCGTCTCTTACAGTGATAGTATAAGTACCTGCTGATACTGTGAAAGTATTCGCTGGACTTGGTGCTACACCTGTATTAATCGAATAAGTATATGGAGCAACTCCATTTGAACCTACAGCTACAATTTGGAATGTATTTCCTGAAGCTGTACATTGATTCGTAACAGAAGCGCTCACATTTGGAGGAGTGTCTGTTACTAAAGTTAATGGTAAAGTCACCGTACATTCATTTGAATCTTTAATCCAAGCGTACCAAGTAAGCGCTGGATTTAGATTAGCTGAATTTGCTGTATCGTAAGTTCCTGGAACGGTACTACTATTACTGAATGAGTATTGGTATCCAGGTGTTCCTCCTGCAGCTGTAATAGTTACTTTAGCAGTTGGAATATTACAATTTGCATTCACATAAGCTACTGTTCCAGAAAGTGGAGCGGCTGGCTGAGAAATTATAATAGCTGCTGTTGCAACATCACAACGTGTAGTCTCATCTGTAAATACAACAGTATATGTTCCTGGAGCTAAATTAGAAATTGTAAATACAGGAGCTGTTTGACCGGTAACTGGAGTTCCACTATTTAGTGAATAGCTATAAGTACCTGTAAATCCGCTTACATTATAACGGATTGATCCTGTTGAATCACCGTTACAATAAACATCATTTAATTTAGTTGCTGAAGCAATCATAAGTTTTGCTGGAGCAATATTTAATGGGAATGTATCGTAACATCCGCTCGCATCTGTTACTTTGAATACATAATTTCCAGGCGTTAAATTACTAAATGAACCTGTTCCGTTTGATGGCGCCGAAGTTGGGCCAGAAACAATTTGGTATACAAATGGTGCAATACCTGTTCCAGCTGTAACTGTAATTGTTGCTGTACTTGTAGTACTAGCAACAGGAGCACAATAAATTAGACTCGCATTAACAGAAGCAATTACTGGAGGGTTAAGCTTGTTTACAACAATGGATTTTGTTGGCATTATACATCCATTTGCGTCTTTAACAGCATAGTAAATAGTTTGATTATTACCATTATCTACAACTGTAAATGTATTAGACGATGTAAATGATCCATTGTTAAAGCTATACGTATATGGAGCTGTTCCTGTTGTTGGAACAGTAATAGTTACTACTGCAGATTGTTTTGCATTATTAGTATCACACTTGAAACTTGTCGCAGTAGCATTTGTATCTAATACTGTCGGTTGAGAAATCGTAACCGAAGTTGCAGCATTAGTACAGCCTAATGCATCTGTAACTAAGATATCATACGTTCCCGCTGTTAAACCTGTAGTTGTTGCTGTAGTTGAGACTGCAGTTCCACCTCTTGTTACACTATAAGTATAAGGAGCTTTTCCTGATGTTGGTGTAATCGTAATTGATCCTGTATTATTTCCATTACATAGAACGTCAACTTTAGCAGTTGTAATTGTTAATGTAGTTGGTTTTAATGTAACAGTAATGTCTGCTGTTTCTGCATAACAAACTGGATTTGCAGAATCACTTACTCTAAATTTATAAGTACCCGAAGCTGTTGCTACGAAAGGACTTGTAGTTGCAGTGTACCCGCCTCCATTATATGAAACCTGATAACTACGAGTTCCAGTACCACCAGAAGATGCTAAGCTAATCGTCGTATTTGGTGTACAAGTAACATCTGGTACGATTGTCGGAGTAATAGTTAACTGAGGAGCTACAACATAAGTAGTTGGAACATCACAACCGAAACCATCTCTTAAATGTAAAGTGTAAGTTCCAGGAGTTAAGCTAAAGTTAGGTGACTGTTGATAGAAAATTCCATCTTTACTGAAAGTTGGAGTTCCTACATAAGTACCTGTTATTGTAATATTAATTGGTGAGCCTGTATAACATTGTGATGCAGGTGTATCAATTGTTGGAGCATCTTCAGGTAAAATTGAAATTGTTCTTTTTACAATACAACCATTATTATCTTTAACATAAACATCAATTGAAGTAGTAAGAACTGCTGTATCTACTTCTACAGCTGAACCATATCCTGTTGTTGGAACAGTTGATGGACTTGCAGCATAAGCATATTGATATCCAGGAGTTCCTCCTGTTAATCCTGTAAATGTTAAAGTAGCTTTTGTTGTTTTACAATTGATCTTTGTAGCTGTTACATTATAAGTTATAGCTGTAGCAGCACCAATTGTTACAGAAGCTGTATTTGAAGTACAACCTGTAGTAATGTCTTTAACAACCAAAGTATATGTTCCGGCACCTAAACCAGTTACTGTAACAGTATTACCAGTTTTAGTAGCTGTACCTGAATTTGGAGTTAATGTATAAGTAAAGTTTCCTGAACTACTTGGATTACCAATGTTGAAAGTTGCAGTACCGTTTTTTGCATTATAACACAATTCATCTGTTTTTGATCCAGAAACCGTAATAGCTGGAGCAGCATCAATAGTTTTAGAACCTGTTGCTGTACATCCGTTACTATCAGTAACTTTAAATGAATAAGTTCCAGGAACTAATCCTGTAAACACACCTGTGCTATTTGCTGCAGGAGAAGTTGGACCTGCAGTTACAGAATAAGTATATGGTGCAACACCTCCATTAGCTGTTACAGTAAGACTAGTGGATGTAGTGTTACATGTAATAGCAGCAGGTGTCGAAATAGTAAGTCCCGTAGGAGGATTAAACGCAGGAATATTGATTGTTTTTGTATCAATACATCCTTTTGAATCTTTTACAGAGTATGTAATATTTTGTGCACTAGTTGTATTGTTTACAGATAGTGTATTTGTGGCAGTATATGTTGTACTTCCGTTGAAGCTATAACTATAAGTTCCTGAACCTCCAGCACCAGAAACTGTAATTACAGTAGTTGGGCTACAAGATGTATTAGCAGCTGCTACTGCGCTTGCAACAACTGGAGTAGGATTATTTAATGTTATAGTATATATCGGAGAAACGCAACCTTTATTATCTTTTACTTGATAAGTATAAGTTCTAGAATTTACTGCACCTACAAAAGCATTTAAACCAGTAATTGTTGGGCTTGTACCGAAAGTAGTACTTCCGTTAAAGCTATAAGTGTAAGGCGCTCCACCACCACCTGCTGGTATAACGGTAAACTGACCATCAGTTCCATTATTACAGCTAGGGTTTGTTCCATTAGCAGAAGCCGTTGGGTTAGTAATAGGATCTACTACAACTGCATCTGTAAATACAATACATCCTTTTGAGTCTGTTACTCTAAACACATAACTTCCTGCTGAAGATGCTGTATAAACATTAGATGGAATAGTTGTATAAGTAGCACTTCCGTTTACTGATACAGCATAAGTATAAGCACTTGTACCGCCAGTAACCGTAATTGTTATTTCTGCATTATTTGTAATACAATCTAATGGTTTAGTAATATTTCCTTCTGCTTTTAATTCGTTAGCAATAACAATATTAGAAATTGCAGGAGCAGTACAACCATTAGCATCAGTTACAACAATAGAGTGTGTTCCTGGACCAACATTTGCAAATGTATCTGAAAGCTGGCCTGGTGCACCATCTAAACTATAAGAATAAGGTGATTTACCTCCAGAAGCAGTCACCACTAAAGTGGCACGATTAGTTGTATCGTAACATAGGTCAGAGCTACTTGCCAATGTTGCTGTAGGAATTTGCGGTGCAACAACAGATACAGTACTTGAAGCAGGAGAAGAACAAGAACTTGCATCTTGTACTACAACTACATAATTCCCTGTTGCTACATTTGTAAATACGTTATTATTTTGGAAGCCAACTACAACTGTTCCATCTGTACGACGAAGCTCATATTTATAATTTGGAGTTCCACCACTTGCTGTAGCAGTAATCGAAGCCCCCATAGTACAAGTTGGCTGAACCGTTACGTTTGCTGTAGTTGTAAGGGCTACTGGAGCTGTAATTGTTTTAGTGAAAGAGCTTGAACATGTACCAGCATCATCGCTTTTTACAATAATTTTATAAGTACCAGCAGTTAATCCGGTAATTACAAGTGGAGAAACTGTAGCAGTGTTCCAAGTTGCACCATTGTTTAAAGAATATTTGTATCCTGTAGTAGTATTAAAATTTGCAACGTCAATAGAAATACGTCCATCAGAACTATTACTACATGTCAAGTTATCAATAACTGGATCAGATACTGAAAAAGCTTTATTGCTATCAATTACAATTGGGAAATCTTTTTGAGTAATACATGATTTAGGAATCTGACGTACCCAAATGTCGTCAATAACAATATCGTTTCCTGCATAATCTGTACTTCCTGAACGAATTCTAAATGTTAAATTGGTGTTGTTTCCTGGATTTAACGAGATGTTAATTGGCACCCATTTAGTTCTGTTTGGATCATTAGCCGCTTCCGCAATTTTTCCAGTATCTTGAGTAGCTACAACCTGTCCCGCTGAATTGACTAATTCAAATCTAACAATAGGAGCTGCACCGCTAACACCTGTATTTAATAAATTGGCAACGTATAAATCAACCATTACAGGCTGATTTGGTATAACATCAACAATCGGTTTACTGTATAAAATTCCATAAGGCCCTGCTGCAGAACCAATATTTACTAATAAATATCTTCCATTTGCATCTGCTCCATTTGTAGTGTGATCTTTAAAGTGGTACCAAGCAGTATTATCTCTCCAGAAGAAACTAGCAACAGAATATTGGTTATCTTCTACAGAACGAGTTGGTGTTCCATTTAATGAACATGTATAAGGAGGATTAACTCTCTGGTCATTGAAACAGTATGCAGATGCAATACCGGGAGTAGTCGTTGGGGCTCCCGAACCAAAATCTTCAATTAATAAATTACTATAAGTTGGTACTGAAGTCAAATTATATTTTACTGAAATTGTATGAGATCCTGAAGGAACATTAACAAAAACATTTGGCGGTGTATTTGTATTCTTTACATTATCTAAATAGTACTCGTAAGCATAATTATTTCCTCCGCCACTAGTTACCGTAACCGTACTCGTTGCTGTTCCGTTACAGTTAAAAACTGGTGGAGCAACCGCTATAGTCGGATCAGCAGGTTTCGGATCTAAGATAACACCTGGCATGCTATAGATACAGCCTTTTGAATCTTTGATATAAAGTGTATATGTTCCTGGAGCAACATAAGCTTCATTAGAGGTTCCATAATTGATACCTCCATCAAAACTATAAGTATAAGGAGCTGTTCCTCCTTGAGGGTTTGTGATTCTTACTTTACCAAATCCGTTTCCAGAAGGGTCGCAACCAGCCAACTCAGAAACACCCGCTGACGCAGATAAAGCGTTTGCTGGTTGAGTAATTGTAATTGGAGTTGCTGGATCGGTACAAGTTACTCCCGACATGGTATAACGTACTACAACATTATAAGAGCCTGCTGCAACGTTAGGAAATACTGGACTATTGCTAAAAGTTGCGCCATTGTCTATACTATATTCTAAAGTATAGCCATTTGTATTTGTTACATTTACATTTATTTGAGAAGTGCTTCCACTACAGTTTATGTCTGCCGCAGTAACTGTATAAACAGGCTTTGGATTTGCAGTAACTGTAATTGATGTTGTTCCGCTACAGTTATTGGCATCAACAACTGTAATATCATACTTACCTGGTGCTGTTACTACAATCTCATTTGATAATTGGAACGTCGTAGATCCATTTATAAAATGATAATATGGTGCTGTCCCTCCTGTTGTTGTGATAACAATTTTTCCGTTCTGACATGCAGTCAATGGCACTGTTAAAGCAGCCGTCGGATTTAAGCCTGCAGGAACTGGGTTTACCGTAACATTGACAGTTTTGTCACAGGCTGGAGCTGGAGTAGATCCTAATGGACCATTTGTAACTCGAACTCTATAATCTCCTGATGATAAATTTGCAAATGTATAATCTGAACTGGATGTTGGTCCAAAACTATTAACTAAAGTTCCACCACTTGTATAGATGTAATAATAATATTGAGGATCGATATTTTCAGCACCAACTTTTATACTTCCTTTATCATTTTTACATGTTGGTTGTGTAACTGTTGTGCTAATATTTAAATCTCTACTTCTAATCAATATATTAGGTACAGTAAAAATACAAGGATTTGTTGTTACTCCAATTTGTCTAATGTAGACAGTATATGAATTTGGAGAATTGATTGGGAATACATTACTTGTCTGATATGCACTTAATGCTCCGTTAGGATCTGTACTAATTGCATATTCATAACCAGCAGGAACTCCTCCAATTGTAATGCTTCCTGGGGCACCACATATTATATCTTTGTGAGTTTCTGTTGGTGTTAAAGAGTTGGTATATACATTAAAGTAAAAACGGTTGAAACATCCTCCCGCATAATTTAATGTCAAACGGAATTGTCCCGCCTGATTTGCCGTATATCTTTGTCCTGTTGTAACACGAGTCCAAGTACAAGAAGCGCTTTCGTTAGCACAGTTTTGATTTGTTACAGCTGTACAGCTTGCTTCATTTAATTTCTCCCATACAATACTCGTTGCATCAGAAATATTTAATGTAATCTGTCTAGAAGCATTACTACCGCATAAGAAAATATTAGGCAATTTTTTTCCATCATTAGAACAAGTTACAACTTGATCTGCAAAAGGTATTATAGGGTTGTCTACTGTACTACCAAATCTTGTTACAACAAATGATTGATAAATTGATCTACATGGAGCTGCGGCTAAATTGTATACATAATAGGTACCCGGATTTCGTACATTCAATGTTTGTCCTTTACCTATCTGATTTGTTCGTGCTTCATCACTATACCAAGTATAATCTGTATAACCATTAGCAGCAGTCAAATTAATACTGTCACCACAAAGTGTAACATTGTCTGTATACTTACATCCATCAACTCCCACTAAGAAGTTTGTAGCTTTAGGAACTAATATACATCCTGTATTTGTGTTAACACTCGGATCATCAGAAATTGTAAAAGAGGTGTTCTGTGTTCCTTTGTAAGTTGCATATGCAGAGTTATCAATACTATTAGAACAAGCTTCGCTCAACATATGGCAATCTGGTACAACCTGAACTTTAAAGCTAATTATTTTTTCAGGATCACCAACTTTAACTACACTATTATTAACCTTGAAAACAATATTTCTTGTAGCTGCGTCATAACTTTGAATACTTACTCCAGCTGGCAATGGAAGTATATCTGTTGGATAATTAAAAATGATGTTTATAGGCAATTGATCTCTAATCGTAAATGAAGTCGCGTTATCATTACCTGTATTTTTAAAACCAATTTCATAATTCAATTGCTGGCCTAATGTAACATCTTGCCCTCCAATATTTACCCCTTGAGCATTCTTTACAATTTTGGTTAAGACAATCTTTGGTTCGATAATCTCAACGTTAAAAGCATTAAAAAATAATCCGTAACCATCCCCGCTTGTGGTAAGTTTTAACGTTGCAGAGGTATCATTATTTTTAATGACACTTCCACCTGGATATGCTTTAGTCGCCGGGTTTGGCACATTCAAAATACCCGCCTCAAAACCTAGCGTATTACCACTGGCCGGATTTCTATTCGTAAACGGCCCATTAGTGTCGTTAATTGTACTATTAAAAAAGTTATCTACTGGACGTTCAGCAGTAGAAATATCGGTGTTATTAATCGAATACTTATCGCCAGTTATATTAACATCTCCTTCTAAAGCTGCAAATGCCAATTTTGCTTTTACAGTTCCTGTAGGGATTGTTTTAAATCCAGAAATAGTATACGTCACAGGACCACTACTTGCCTGAATCCATCTTAAACCATCAAATGTCGTAATATATTTTGCTGAAGATTTAGGATCTTCATAAACCACAAATAAATTCCAACCCGCAGAAAAACCTCCATTAATTTTACCTCTAGCCGAAATAATATTGGCAACGGTATACTCTCCTTCAGGATTTGCCAAACCTTGTACTAATGACGTCAAATCATAATAATAGGCATAAGGCATTTGATCCCCATTTGAAGTCGAAGGATAATAATCATAAATCAGCTGACCATTAATATCTGTATAAGAAGTCTGATTAGCCAGTTTAATTTTAATAGAGCCTAAATTACTTCTATTAACCGATTTATCATCTATAGATCCTTGGCTATAAATACCTGCCCAATAAAGCCCTGCGTAGACAATTTTATAACATTCCCTACTTCCGCTAGGAATACTTAACGTAGCCGAACTTGAACTGAATGTACTGGCATCATTATCAACATCAACATATCCCATTGTAAGATCATTGTTGTTTTGATTATAGACATTGTAAGCATCATTTGGTCTTTCGTTGGCTTTATTATTATCTCTATTCAAGATATTATTACCAATCAAAAGCATATCACCTTTTAAACTCGTATCAAAACGAGGGGTAAAATTCTTTTGAGCGTTAATAACAAAACTTTGAATACAAAGTAATACAGCTAAAACTAATTTTAAAGTAGTAGGTTTCTTCATGTTTCTATGGTTTCTGTTTAACGGCTGTTTTTAAAGGGGCGTTTAAACAACAGCATATACTCTTTATTTAATTTTTATTTTACTAATTCTCCACTTTTACAATGGCCATTCTTCCATTATACGGTTTATTGCCTTTTGCTTCTAAAGCTTTTGTAGCTTCTTGTAAACCATCAAATTTCTCATAATAGATGTAATACTTACTTGTGGTTACATTATAAAAGAAATTAATATCTGAACGTCCTGCAGCAACTGCTTTTGTTAAGAACTCATCGCGTTTCTCTACACTGTTATGAACCGCAATAATCATATAATAACCGCTATTAGAATTTTTAATATTCTTAATAATCTGCATATTTGACTGCTCTTCACCAAAATCAAAATCACTTGCTTTTAATGGTGTATTACTTAATTTGGTTGTCTCTTTTATTCTCTTAAGAGAGGCAAGATCCTGTGCATATCTTCCTTCGTCATTCTCATAAGCCGCACGTTTAATTCTACGCTTGCGCTCAATTTCGGTCTCTGTTTTAATACGCTCTAAATCGGCAATTAAGGCAGCGCCTTCTCTTTCCATTTTCAACTGAGCCGCTTTTAATTCGTTTATCTTCTCTAGATAAGCTTTATTCAAAGGATCGTCTTTAGGGAACTTTTTAAGTCGTTCGTTATAAAGATTTGTCAACTTCGCTATTTCATTTTTCATGCTGTTATTTGCATCAGCAATCTGAACTTTTAAAGCTTCAATCTGACTATTTTCTGCCGCTACACTCTTAAATGGTTTTGGCTCTCTATAAATCCCTTTTTCACTTAAATCATTCTCCTCTTTTAAATCGCTCAAGTCTTTTTGCTTATTCGCAACCGTTGCTTTAAATTGATCTAACAAATCTGTTTGTACTTTACTTGTACTTTCAACAGATTGAGTTAAGTTTTCAATAGCTTTTCCAGTATCATCTTTTGCTTTTGCAGCCATTGCTGCTGCTTCTGCATCAGCTTTCGCTTTTTCAGCTGCTAATCGCGCCTGACGCTCCTCTTCTTCCTTCAATCGTTTCGTCTCCTCTTCAGCTTTCAATCTTTCTGTTGCTTCTGCATCGGCTTTCGCTTTAGCGTCTGCTAAAAGTTTAGCTTGAAGAGCCTCCATATCCGCTTTTGCTTTAGCATCTGCTGCAAGTTTAGCTTGTAATGCTTCTGCATCTGCTTTCGCTTTGGCGTCAGCCGCTAATTTTGCTTGACGAGCTTCTTCTGCAACTCTAGCTTTTTCCTCCGCCGCTTGCTGCACTTTTAATGCTTCAGCATCCGCTTTTGCTTTGGCATCTGCTGCTAGTTTAGCTTGTAATGCTTCCGCGTCTGCTTTTGCTTTTGCATCTGCCGCTAATTTCGCCTGACGAGCTTGTTCTTCAACTCTAGCTTTTTCTTCAGCTGCTTGTTGCGCTTTTAATGCTTCTGCATCCGCTTTTGCTTTGGCATCTGCAGCCAATTTCGCTTGGCGTGCATCTTCCTCTTCTTGTAATTTTTTAGCTTCTGCTTCTGCCTTCGCTTTTGCCGTAGCTTCTGCGTCTGCTTTTACTTTTGCATCAGCTAATAATTTTGCTTGAAGAGCCTCCATATCCGCTTTTGCTTTTGCATCGGCTGCTAGCTTAGCTTGAAGTGCTTCTGCATCCGCTTTCGCTTTGGCGTCTGCTGCTAATTTTGCTTGACGAGCTTCTTCTTCTACCCTAGCTTTTTCTTCAGCTGCTTGTTTAGCTTGTAATGCTTCAGCATCGGCTTTTGCTTTTGCTTCGGCTGCCAATCTTGCTTTTTCTGCTTCAGCATCCGCTTTCGCTTTAGCATCGGCTGCTAATTTTGCTTGACGGGCTTCTTCTTCTACTCTAGCTTTCTCTTCAGCTGCTTGTTTAGCTTGTAATACTTCCGCATCGGCTTTTGCTTTTGCTTCCGCCGCTAATCTTGCTTTTTCTGCTTCTGCATCCGCTTTTGCTTTCGCATCAGCTGCTAATTTTGCTTGGCGAGCTTCCTCTTCTACTCTAGCTTTTTTTTGTGCTGCTTGTTTCGCTTGAAGAGCTTCAGCATCGGCTTTTGCTTTTGCTTCGGCTGCCAATCTTGCTTTTTCTGCTTCTGCATCCGCTTTCGCTTTTGCCTCTGCCGCTAATCTTGCTTTCTCTGCTTCAGCATCGGCTTTTGCTTTTGCATCTGCTGCCAATTTCGCTTGACGAGCATTTTCCTCTTCTTGTAATTTTTTCGCTTCAGCTTCGGCTTTTGCTTTTGCTGTAGCCTCAGCATCTGCTTTCACTCTTGCGTCAGCTATAAGTTTAGCTTGTAAAGCTTCCATATCGGCTTTTGCTTTCGCATCTGCCGCTAACCTTGCTTTTTCCGCTTCTGCATCAGCGTTAGCTTTTGCTTCGGCTGCCAATCTTATTTTTTCTGCTTCAGCATCAGCTTTTGCTTTTGCATCTGCTTCCAATTTCGCTTTAGCTGCAGCTTCGGCATCTGCTTTGGCTTTTGCGTCTGCTACAAGCTTAGCTTGAAGTGCTTCTGCATCGGCTTTCGCTTTTGCTTCTGCATCCAATTGTGCCTGACGAGCCTCTTCTGCTTGTTTTATTTTCAGTGCTTCAGCATCAGCTTTCGCTTTTAATTCTGCTGCGATAATAGCTTGTCTTGCTTCTTCGTCTGCTTTTGCTTTTGCCTCTGTTGCTAATTTTTCTTTAAGTGCAGCTTCTTCCGCAGCTTTTGCTTTTAAATCTGCTGCTACTTTAGCTTTATTAGCGGCATCAATAGAAGCTTTTGTTTTGGCTTCTGCCGCCGTTTTAGCTTTTGCTTCTGCTGCTAATCTTGCTTGCAAAGCATCTGAATCTGCTTTTGCTTTTGCATCGGCAGCTAATATTGACTGCATATCTGCAGCTTCAGCTTTTGCTTTAGCATCGGCTTTACGTTTTGCTTCTGTGGCATCAGCTTTTGCTTTATTGTCTGCAATTAATTTCAATCTTGCAGCTTCTGCATCTGCCTTAGCTTTTTCTGCAGCTGCTAATCTTGCTTGTCTTGCTGCTTCTGCATCTGCTTTTACTTTTTCAGCTGCTGCTAATCTCATTTTTGCAGCGGCTTCAGAATTTGCTCTTGCTTTTTCTATTGCTAGCTGCGCAGCTGTTTTTTGCTGTGTTGGTGTAGCTGCATTTGCTGCAGCGGCTTTAGCTTTTGCAGCTTCTGCGTCTGCTTTAGCTTTATCAGCAGCAATCATTTTAGCTTGTAATGCTTCTGCGTCTGCCTTAGCTTTAGCGTCAGCAGCTAATTTTATTTTTAATGCTTCTGCATCTGCTTGAGCCTTATCAGCAGCTAACTGCTCTGGAGTTTTTTGCACTCCTGCAGATTTATTTGCAGCGGCTTGTGCTCTTGCAGCGGCAGCGGCATCAACTTTTGCTTTATTATCAGCAGCCAGTTTTATTCTGCGTTCTTCAGCATCTGCTCTAGCTTTATCAGCAGCCAGTTGTGCTTGCGTTTTTTGAGTTTCGGCTACTGCTTTATTCGCAGCAGCGGTTTGTGCTCTTGCTGCAGCCGCGGCATCAGCTTTTGCTTTTGCCTCGGCAGCTAATCTTATTTTAACAGCTTCAGCATCTGCTTTGGCTTTATTATCTGCTTCTAATTTTGCTTTTGCAGCAGCTACAGCATCTGCCTTCGCTTTGTTATCAGCTTCCAATTTAGCTTTTGCTTTTGCTTCGGCATCGGCCTTAACTTTTTCAGCAGCCGCTAATCTCGCTTGTTTTGCTTGAGCATCTGCTTTTGCTTTTTCTTCGGCAATCAATCTATTCTTCTCAGCAATTTCAGCTCTGTTAACCTGAGTCGCTTCCGATTTCGGTTTTGCCGGTACAGATTTCGGTTTTGATGGATCAACCAAAGAACCTTCATCATCATCACCGTAATAGTAATTTCTATTTTTAAACTTATAGGCAATCGCAAATTCATGTGAACCACCTAGATTAGAGAAATTACCCATTCCTCTTTCATAATTATATTCTATAGCAATGCTCGGAGTAATGTTAACTCCAAGACCAGCAGAAACACCATATAATGTGTTATATCCAGCCTGTGCCCATACTCCTTGCTGAAGTGCCAGCATGGCAAGTCCTGAAATAACCGTCTTATCTTTTTTTATTTCTGTTCTAACGATTCCAGAAAATTTACTTCTGTCAAAGAAACCATAACTGTCAATATATCCAGTATACATGGCATGTAATTGAATAGCTCTTTCCGGATCATCTTTTACCATTCCAGATCCAAAATTGTATAACACTAAATTGTTAATAGCTAATCCGAAATCTAAAAATTCTGTACCATAATTAATCCCAGGATTTACGGTCAGTAATGTACTTTTTGGAAAATCTCCTGTTAAAATAGTAGAGTCATCTGATATAATTTTTCCTGTATTAATACCGCTTTGGTAAATACCAAAATTTAAACCAAAAGTCAAGTTACTATCTTGTTCAAGAACAATGTTATGAGCGAAATTGGCAACTCCGCCAAAAACAGTCATAAGACCATAATTTTGTTGAAATAACCCAACTGCAAATGCTTCATTTTCTCTAAAGCGCCCAGAATAATTGGCCAAATACGTCTGCGGAGCATTATCAAATTGAACCCATTGTCTTTTGTTATAGAAACTTACGTATGGATTTGATTCTCTAACAAAACTGAATGTTGGGTTGATTAAATATCTATTAAACTTTAAAGAATTTCGAATAGGTAATGAAAACGAAACAACTCCATCCTCAGAAGCGTTTTGAGAATAGAGTACATTTGACAAACCGTAAAATAACGTGATGAATAGTAACAGTTTCTTCATATTATTTTATAACGGTTATTGATCCTTTTTTTTCACCTGTGTCGGACTGAATGACATAGTAATAAACGGGATTTACATTCTTAAAATCTATATTGTTTTGAGGCCAATCGCCTTGGTAATTCACTACATCCAAAACCATATCTCCGTTTGAACTAATGATCATTACCTTTGTGTTTGCATTTTTATACTCATCTGGAATATTCCAATACGGATTCATTCCGCTTAATTTTATAATGTTTGGAATAACGCTCGCTGGACCAGAATCTCCATTTATTCTAAATGAAAATTCCTTAGTTGCTATACATCCAGATGCTTGAGAAATTTTTACTTTATAATTACCTTTAACAGCTACCACATACGAGCTTGATGTTTCACCAGAAATTAAATTGTCGTTTAAATACCATTCAAAAGTTGGTGCAGAAGCATCTGTTGTAACATGTACAGTTATTGTTTCTCCTTCATTTAATTTGTATCCGTCCTGAGCATCAATACTTGCTTCAAAACCATTGCTTTGAAGATTAATAGACCCGGTAGCTTTACATCCGCCAAAATCAACTTCTACTGTATAAACACCAGATTCGTTGGTTGAATACGTACGATTTGTTGCTCCAGCAATCACAGCTCCATCTTTCTTCCAAGTATAACTATTTCCAGATGTTGCTGTTAAAACTGTGCCTGTACCACTAGCACAAAAAGGGTTTCCTAAACTTGAATTAATAGTTACGCTAGATCCGCTAGAAGAAGAAGTAACATTCACACGATTAGAGCTAAAATTCACATCAGAACATTGGCCATAATCAATTTCTGCATAATACTTTCCTGTACTATTGACAACTATTTCTTTTGATGATTGTCCTGCAATAACAACATCATCTTTATACCATTTATATTTGATATTAGGAATATCAATTGGAGATGGAGTTTCTGTACTAACAGAAAGAGTTAAACTACCGCCAGAACACAGCATAGCAGTATCACTCTTATTATTAATAAAGAAAGATGATTCGTATTGCTTGAAGTATGCAGGAAATGAGGTGTTTCCTAAAGAGTTTCTAAATCTTGTACTCGTTACACCTGTTGAACTTTTTACTCTAAGACTATAGGTATCAGAACCAATTAAATTGGTAGGCACCGCATACTTAATTGTTTTTTGAGTTGCAGAAACATCAATAGTCTGAAGAAGAGTTGTGGCAACAGGAGTAGTAAAATTTCCCGCAGCGTCTGAAAGCTCAACTACAAAAGTAGTACCTGCGGGAAAATCTATATAACTAAAGGTAGCATAAAATTCGTTGAAAGAATTACCAGCACAAAGTTTTTCCAATCCATCAAATGTTTGAGGAACTATCGTTTGAGCATAGGAATTCGATCTAGCAAATAATAAAATGCTAAATAAAATTAAAACTTTAAAAAAAGATAAAGTAATTTTTTGAATCATATAGTGCGTTTTCTTGCTAGATCTATACGCTCAAAAAACAAGATATCAATGAATGTTTCAGAGAAATCATACTTGTAGTTTTCAATTACTTCTTTTGCAAGAATTGAAGTTGCAGCAAGTGTTGAATTGTCTTCACAATCGTTAGATATTGTATTAGGTTCAGCGACTATAGTAAGGCTGTCCTTGGGGTTGGACATCCCTACTATAAACTGATCAAAATTGCTGTTTTCAACAGCATTGTTATTGTTGTTTTGGTTATTGCAAGCCAAAGTTAAACTGCACTCAGAAACAGCAGCCTTTGTAGGTTTTTCTGCTGTATTCTGTGCATATAGAGTTAACGATATAGGCGAAACCAAAAATATTATATATAAAAAATATTTTTTCGTAGATACCATTATGTCTTGATCTTTATTTGGGCCCGTAAGACGATACATAAATTGTGTCTGGGGACTTAATTAATAAAATTTACGCGTGGGAAATAAAAATCGAAACTATTTATCTATTACCGCTAGAAGCTGTGATTTTTCCTAATTGTAATCTAAAATCTGGTTTTTTAGGATTGAAGATATCAATGAATGTTTCTTTGTTATCGCTTTGAGAGTAAACATTAAAGAAAACACTGTTTCCATACCAGCTCTCTAAATCTTCATTGTTAGAATTGTATTCAGTAAAGATGTTTCCTTTACATAAGTTGAAATACATTTCCTCAAATTTGATTTTTTTAAGGTTGGCATCATTGATTTCAGTTTTGCTGTCTAATAATACTGCAGGGTTGAATCCAGAGATTACACTTCTTTTCATTTCAAGAGAAGCATTTTCAGCTACATAAACAGCCTCTTTTACTAAACCTGCTTGAATGTCAGCGTTAATATTTTCACTGTCATTAACCATTGTAATATTGCTAGCAACTACTAAAGTTTGTTTTTTAGTGAAATCTGTTTCAGATTTCTTTTCAAAAGATCTTACCTCCATACAACGAGATCCGTCTTTGGTACTTGAGAAGTAAGAAGATCTAACTGCTAAAGAGTTGAAGAAACGACATTGAACTCCTTGAGAGAATTTAAAGTCATCGTTAACTGATTTATATGAAACGAATTTTGTAACATTTAAGTCACCACCTAAGATTCCGAAAGAATCTCCGCCAGCGTAACTAACCATTACATTTTCAAGTACTGTCTTGTTTCCAACAGCAGCAAGAGTTAAAGCATTGAAAGTATCTAAGCCTTTTACTTTTTTACCAGCAAATTCAATTCTTACGTATCTTAAAATACCAGAGTTTGAAGCTACATTGTCTCCACCGTAAGTAGTCATTGTAGGATCAAGGTCTAGGTTATAAGAACCTACATTTCCGAATTTATTAATTGGTGCATCTCCAAGGATTACAATTCCACCCCAATCTCCCGCTTTTTTCATGCTTCGGTTTGAAGTAAATACAATTGGATCTGTTTCTAAACCATCAGCTACAAGTTGTGCACCTTTTGTAACTACCAATGTTCCTTTTGTTTCGAAATCACCAATGATTACAGTTCCAGGTTCGATAGTTAAAACTGCATTGTTTGTAACATAAACGTTTCCTTGTAGAACGTAGATATTTTTTTTCAGCAATTTAGTATTAACAGAAATATTTCCTGCCAAAATTTGGTTTGCTTCTCCATAGTCAACTTTATTAGGCTTAAACTCGGTCCAGTTGTTTAACCAATTGGTGTAGCCCATAATTCCTTTCTCTTGTTGAGCACTCATACTCGCAACCGTCAAAAGAACGCAGATTAATTGAGTAATTTTTTTCATGATAAGGGGGTATTACGGTTAATAATAAATTTGGGTATGCGTAAATGTAAAAACTCCTCTCAAGTTTTCCGAAATTTTCAGGATCCTTTGAGAGTGAGTTGTTTTTTTTATTTTGTTTCCTAAGAGCACCAAGTGGTATTTACTTTGGCTTTCCTAAAAAAGATTTTAAAAAATTACTTTATTACATTTCGTTCAAATCGTTGAACTCGTGTAAAGATTTCAATGTACTTTCGTAAAACAAAATTGCAGCGATTAGATTCCCTTTATCAGAGTAAGGCATCATTTTTCTTTGAAAATCTACAGTAGTATCTAAGAAAGTAGTTGTACCAACTGCCTGAGCATCTAAAACTTTTTTGTGTTCATTATCGTCTGGAATACCTAAGTCTGCCATAGTAACACCTGGCTTAGTAACCAAAGCAATGTAAGGGAGAGTTTTAACTAATACTTTAATACGCTCGATGTATAGTTCCAAAAGTTCACCCTTTTGCATACCACTTAATTCTTTTTGGTCATGATATTTTCGGATAAGAGCAGTTGTACTGATAATACTTCTCGGTGCGTTTTTAGCTTGTGCTGAAACAGCTGCAGTAGTTAAGATAAAAAAAGCACTAAATAGAATAATTTTCCCTTTCATAGATTCTTATTTTATAATTGGTTGTTGATAAAAACAAAAATATATAAATTAACTTAAATTACAACTTTAATAGATTTTTTTTTCAAAAAATTTCCTTAAAAAAACCTTAAAAACCAGCCTTATGTCGAGAAAATGTGCGTTTTAACGTGCTTTTTGTTAAAAATGTTAATGAAAAAACCGTAAGATATTAACTATAAAAAATAAAAAATTGACTCAATAAATAACCAAAAAATACATACGTTTGTCGGTTTTTGAAAAAAAATATTAACAAAAACACCTTGATATTTACTCACTTGAAGATATTTATTAACAAAATTCTGTCGAAAATGCTTCCAAAAATTCAAAAAAACAGCCTTAAGAGTTAAGTGCTAAATTTCAAAATTAAGGCATCGAAATTATCTCATCTCTAAAATTTTTGACTACACTTTTTCTTCTATCTTTGCCCTATGCAATTTTCTCAAATTTTAGGTCAAGATTACATCAAAAGCCACTTGATAAAAAGTGCTGCTTCTGGTAGAATTCCTCATGCACAATTATTCGTTGGCCCAGAAGGTAGCGGTACATTAATAACTGCCATTGCTTACGCCCAATACATTTTGTGCAATAATACGGGTGACGAAAATTCAAACGGAAATGATTCCTGCAATCTTAAGTTTGACAACATCTCTCATCCCGATCTTCATTTCATTTATCCAACTGTTACAACCGAAGATGTAAAAACAAAACCAAAGAGTCTAGATTTTATTCAGGATTGGCGAGGTTTTATTCAAGAAATGCCTTATGGTGGCTTATTCGATTGGTACAAAATTCTGGGCGTTCAAAACAAACAAGGAGAAATTCGTGTTGAAGATGCGCAGGAAGTTTTAAAATCGCTTTCGCTAAAATCTTACGAAGGCGGCTACAAAATTATGATTATCTGGATGGCCGATAAAATGAATATCGCCGCGTCCAATAAACTTTTAAAACTTTTGGAAGAACCATCAGATAAAACGATGTTTATTCTGATTTCTGAAAACGAAGAAGATATTATCCAAACCATACGTTCGCGTTGCCAGGTCATCCACTTTAACGGACTTCCAGAAAAAGTAATTGCCGAAGCTTTGGTTGCTCAAGAAAATATAGATTCAAATCTGGCTAAAAAAATTGCCCATCAAGCTCAAGGAAATTTTAATAAAGCGCTGCATCTCTTAAAAGAAGATGATGACGATCTTCCATTCGAGCAATGGTTCGTCAATTGGGTTCGCGCCGCTTTTAGAGCAAAAGGAAATGCGGCAGCCATTCAGGATTTAATTTCTTGGAGTGAGCAGATTGCTGCGCTGGGACGCGAAAGCCAGAAAAAATTTATTCAGTATTGCATCGAAATGTTCCGACAAGCTCTTATGCTGAATTATCAAACTCCGAGTTTGGTTTACATTGAACCGAAAGTGGACAAATTTAAATTGGAGAATTTTGCGCCTTTCGTAAACGGAAATAACATTCACGAAATATTCAAAGAACTTTCAGATGCCATGTATCATATTGAAAGAAATGGAAATGCAAAAATAATCCTCACCGATTTATCGATCAAATTGACTCGTTTAATTCATAAAAAATAATTTATAATGAACAATGTTGCCTCAATTTTACTTTTAGCTTTTCTAGCTTTAACTTTTTTACAATCGGGTTACGAAAAAATTTTTTACTGGAAAGATACTGTAACTTGGCTAAAAGAACATTTCGCTAAGACTCCATTAAAAAATCAAGTTCCGCTGGCTCTTTTGCATTTACTAATTTTGGAGTTAATTTCTGGAATTTTATGCGTTGTTGGGGGAATCCAATTATTTACAAATAACGGAAGAGAATTTGGTTTTTATGGAGCTATCTTTTCTTGTATCAGTTTGCTAATGATGCTTTTCGGACAAAGGCTTGCAAAAGATTACGATGGCGCGAGAACCATTGTTATCTATTATATCCCAGCCATTATGGCTGTTTATTGGTTGAATTAGTCGACCTAATTATTAAAAAAATCAGTCACCAATTTCACAGATTTATACCGATTTTTTAATCTTTTAATCTCTGATTCCGATGCTATCGGGAGTGGCAAAAAATAAATTTATTATCAAAAAAATGAATCCAAAACATCCTTCAGAATCCTTAACAATTTTAACTGATTTAGTTTTACCGAGCGAAACAAATCCTTTAAACAATCTTTTTGGCGGTGAGTTATTAGCCAGAATGGATCGTGCAGCAAGTATTGCAGCTCGCAGACATTCGCGCCGAATTGTGGTAACGGCTTCTGTAAATCACGTTGCTTTTAATAGAGCCATTTCGCTTGGAAGCGTTGTAACCGTAGAAGCAAAAGTTTCAAGGTCATTCAAAAGTTCGATGGAAGTTTTTATTGACGTTTGGGTAGAAGATCGCGAATCTGGAAACAGAACAAAAGCCAACGAAGCAATCTATACTTTCGTGGCAGTAGACGACACCGGAAGACCTGTTGAAGTTCCTGCAATTATTCCAGAAACCGAACTTGAAATTCAACGTTTTGATGCCGCACTACGTCGCAAACAATTGAGTTTGCTACTTGCTGGGAAAATTAAACCTTCTGATGCTACAGAATTAAAGGCCCTTTTTTTATAGATCAAATTTGTGACAATTTGGAACAATCAAACTTCAGAAAAAGAAGTAATTTTACAAATTGAAAAAATAGATTAATAAAATATAGAAGGTTTTTCTTATTTTTATCCAGAAAGACAAAATAATAATTTACATATTTAGAAAAAATGAGTTCAGAGAAAGAAGCCAAATTAAAAGCACTACAATTAACGCTTGATAAACTTGACAAAACCTACGGAAAAGGAACCGTAATGAAAATGGGCGATAGAGCCATTGTAGAAGTAGAAACGATTTCTTCTGGCTCATTAGGTGTTGACTTAGCTCTTGGAGTAAACGGATATCCAAAAGGAAGAATTATCGAAATATATGGTCCAGAATCTTCTGGAAAAACAACTTTGACACTTCATGCTATTGCAGAAGCTCAAAAAGCAGGCGGTATTGCCGCTTTTATCGATGCCGAGCACGCATTTGATAGAAATTATGCCGAAAAATTGAATGTTGACATCGAGAACTTAATCATTTCTCAGCCAGACAACGGAGAGCAAGCTTTGGAAATTGCCGAAAACTTAATTCGTTCTGGAGCTATTGATATTGTGGTAATTGACTCTGTTGCTGCCTTGACACCAAAAAGTGAAATCGAAGGTGAAATGGGAGATTCTAAAATGGGTCTTCACGCACGTTTGATGTCTCAAGCTTTGAGAAAACTTACTGGAACTATCAGCAAAACAAACTGTACCGTTTTCTTTATCAACCAGCTTCGTGAAAAAATTGGTGTTATGTTCGGAAATCCAGAGACTACAACTGGGGGTAACGCACTTAAATTTTACGCTTCAGTTCGTTTAGATATTCGTCGTTCTGCTCAAATTAAAGATGGCGAAAACGTAATTGGTAACAGAACTAAAGTTAAAATTGTTAAAAACAAAGTAGCACCACCTTTCAAAACTGCCGAATTTGACATTATGTACGGAGAAGGTGTTTCTAAAACTGGTGAAATCTTAGACTTAGCTGTTGAATTCGACATCGTTAAAAAAGCAGGATCTTGGTTTAGCTATGGCGATACAAAATTAGGTCAAGGTCGTGATGCGGTAAAAGCTTTAATTAAAGATAATCCAGAACTTGCTGAAGAACTGGAAATTAAAATTAAAGAACACATGAAAGAATTGGCAAATGCCTAAACATAAGTCAAAAAAAGACAATTTAAGAGCCGAATGATTCTCAAAAATCGTTCGGTTTTTTTTATTTAAAAATAAAATTGAAATTTTCACGCAACCTTTTTACCAAACCTCCATCTATTAAAAAAACAGTTTGCAATTTGGTATTGCCATATACCAATTTGGCTTTTTTTAGAATTTACGTTGGTTGGTTATTTGAGTAAAAACCCGTTAGTCATCTTCATCTAACGGGTTTTGTTATTATTATTTTTAAATTCGGACGCAACCTTTTTAATTTTTCTTTATCTATAATAATGTGACATTAACGTGAGTTATTAAACCAAACTCTTTATTATCAACCATTAATATTTTGAATCATGAAAGAAAAAATGGAATTGTTGTACAATAAAAACCGAAGAAAAACCAAATTGAAATTTAAAAAAGTATTGCGTTTTATTTCAGAAAAGATAATTCACAGATAATAACTTTTGAATAAAAATAGGGGGTTTTTAATTCAAAGAAAAGCCGGCAGATCAAATCAATCTGCCGGCTTTTGTATTTTACATAATGTTTTTATGGTTATTTCTGAAAATCGATCAAACCATTGTAAATCATAGTTCTTACTTGGTCTCTCAATTCTTTTCTGTGATCGCTTGTCAATCCTTCTGTTTCTACGAAAGGTAAAATTCGAGCTCGCATTTTCCCAGGACTTCCGCTCATAAAGGTATATGAAAAGCGGTCTTTGTTATCTGGAAAAACAATAGGTACAATCGGAATCTGATGCTCTATTGCCAATCTGAATGCACCGTCTTTAAACTCATCCAGTAAAATACTTTCATCATCTGGAACTCCACCTTCTGGGAAAATACAAATGCTTAAACCTTGATTCAATCTATTTTGAGCTCTTTTAAAAACTTCATTTTTGCTTTTAGATGAACTTCTGTCAACCAGAATACAAGTCCTTTTGTAGAAAAATCCAAAAAGCGGAATCTTCACCAGCTCCTTCTTTCCAACAAAAACAAAAGGGTTTTTAATTAAAGCCAGCATAAGCATTATATCGGTCATCGAGGTATGGTTGGCCACAATCATATAACTTTTGCCTTTAATGAGCTTCTGTTCGCGTTTTACGGTATAATAAAACCCCATCCCGAAAAGGATGAATTTAGCCCAAACTCGAGCCATTTTAAAAAAATAGGGATAACCTTTCTCAGAGATTATAGAAATCAATAAAAAAGGCAGCATGATAAGTATTGGAATTGCCATCAAGACATAAAACCAAACGCGCCAAATAATCCAAAAAGCAATCTTAAATATTTTCATAGTTTCAAAAGTAAGAAAGAGAAATCAATTCTTCTCAAAATAATTTTTATTGTGATGTAAAACTAGCTTTGTACTTTGTAACGCAGAGATCGCAGAGGTTTTTCGCAGAGTGCGCTGAGTTTTTTAAGAAAATGCTTTGCATAAGTGCGCCGAGTTTATGCTCTATTTTTCTTCTCATTTTTAAAACTTTACGAAAACTCTGTGAACTTTTGTAACGCAGAGGGCGCAGAGGTTTTCGCAGAGTGCGCTGAGTTTTTTGAGAAA
>NZ_JAGIAV010000001.1:521002-521660 GCF_017744675.1 Flavobacterium sp.
TTTTGTAACGCAGAGGGCGCAGAGGTTTTCGCAGAGTGCGCTGAGTTTTTTGAGAGAATGCTTTGCATGAGGTCGCAGAGCTCGTACTTTTATCTTTTCTTCTTATCTTTTAAAACTTTGCAAAAAACTCTTTGACCTTTGTGATAAATTTGTTATTTTTATACGAAATTCTGCGTTAAAATTATGAAATGAGCGAAAATGAAATTTCAACGATTGTAATTGGGCTTGCAATTCAAATCCACAAAAAACTTGGGCCAGGTTTGCTGGAAAACGTTTATAAAGAATGTTTGTTTTATAAAATCAAACAGAGAGGTTTTCACGTGGAAAAAGAAAAAACAATGCCTTTAATCTTCGAAAAAATAACATTAGATTGCGGGTATAGAATTGATCTACTAGTCGAAAACAAATTCGTCATTGAAGTTAAAGCCGTTGAAGCATTAACAGTTAATCACTTAGCACAAACCTTAACCTATTTGAAACTAGGAAACTACAAACTCGGTTTATTAATAAACTTTAACGAAGAATTATTAAAAAATGGTATTAGAAGAGTTGCCAACAATCTATAAAATAAAGGCAACAGCTCAGCGACCTTCAAAAAAAACTCAAAAAACTCAGCGCACTCTGCGAAAAAAGCTCTGCGATCTCCGCGTAACATCGG
>NZ_JAGIAV010000001.1:521665-695272 GCF_017744675.1 Flavobacterium sp.
TCTCTCAAAAAACTCAGCGCACTCTGCGAAAAAAGCTCTGCGATCTCCGCGTAACATCGGCACCAAAACAAAGCTTAAATCTTGACGAGCTTTGTCGTTAGAAAAAACATTCCGACATTTGCATTTCAGAAAAAAACGAGAATGGCAAAAATACTTACTGGTGTTCAAAGTACAGGAACACCGCATTTAGGAAATTTATTAGGAGCAATTATTCCGGCAATCGAATTATCAAACGATCCAGCAAATGAATCTTTTTTGTTTATTGCCGATTTGCATTCAATCACTCAAATTAAAGACGGAAAAACTTTAAGAGAAAACACGTATAGCACAGCTGCAGCTTGGCTTGCTTGTGGTTTAAATCCTGATAAAGTTACTTTTTACAGACAATCTGATGTGGTTCAAACTACAGAATTGACTTGGTATTTGAGTTGTTTTTTTCCATTTCAAAGATTGACATTAGCACATTCTTTCAAAGATAAAGCAGATCGTTTAGACGATGTTAATGCTGGACTTTTCACCTATCCGATGTTAATGGCTGCAGATATTTTATTGTATGACGCTGAATTTGTTCCTGTTGGGAAAGATCAAATGCAGCATTTAGAAATTACACGTGATGTTGCTTCTCGATTCAATCACCAAATGGGAGAAACTTTTGTGCTTCCTGAGGTAAAAGTTCGTGAAGATATTATGCTTATTCCTGGAACAAACGGAGGAAAAATGAGTAAATCTGCCAACAATATCATCAACATTTTCTTGGATGATAAGACTTTGCGCAAGCAAGTTATGAGCATTGAAACGGATAGTACTCCGCTTGAAGCTCCAAAAAATCCAGATACTTGTAATGCTTTTGCTATTTATTCGCTGTTAGCAAACGAAGAACAAACTGCACAAATGAGAGCCAATTATCTTGGCGGAAATTATGGTTATGGTCATGCAAAACAAGCTTTGTTTGAGTTGATTACAGAGAAATTCAAAACAGAAAGAGAAAAATACAATTACTACATCAACAACCTTGAAGAAGTAGATGCTTTATTGAAAAAAGGCGCTTCAAAAGCTTCTGTAATTGCCGATGGAGTTTTAGCAAAAGTTCGTAATGTTCTTGGATTTGAGAAATAAATAGATCTTTAGATAATCAAATAATAGAAACGCTGATCAGAATTGAATCAGCGTTTTTTATGATTTATAATTCTTCAATCCATTTTTAATTTCGTAACTTCAAGAATATTAACTATTTAAAAAACAAAAGATGGATAAGTATATTGAAGATTACAATGTTCCGTATCTATTTAAAGTCCTAAATATAATTTTCGGCTTATTGCTGATTTATATTTTGTATCGATTGTACAAACATTTTACCAAAAAATAAAAATAGGATTTTCTGCGTTAAATTGATTCAAAAAGTTTTCCAGGAAGTGGCCGAATTACGCCTTTTAACTCCATTCCTATCAGAATTCCAGATAGTTTAAAAATTGGAATTTCGCATTCAATTGCAATGAGGTCTAATAATTCTTTTCCATTTTTTTGAAGAAAATCGTAGATCTTTTGTTCCTCAGGCTGTAATTCTATAAAAAGCTGTTTTTGAATACTTTTTGATTTTTCTTTAATATCCCAATTCAGCATATAAATCAAATCGGCGGCACTTGTCAATACATTTGCTTTCTGGGTTTTAATTAAATTGTTACAACCTTGACTGTATTTATCTGTGACTCTTCCAGGCACTGCAAACACATCTCGATTGTACTCATTGGCAATATTTGCAGTTATTAATGAACCGCCTTTATCTGCAGATTCAATAACAATTGTAGCTTCTGTCATTCCAGCAACTATACGATTTCTGCGAACAAAATTCTCTTTATCAGGATTTGAATCGCTCCAAAATTCTGTTATGAATCCGCCATTCTCTTCCATTTTTGCCATGTATTTTTTATGGGTACGAGGATACACTTGATTCAAGCCATGAGCCAAAACCCCAATTGTTTGCAAGTTAAAATCCATCGCTGCTTGATGAGCTACAATATCAACTCCATACGCAAATCCGCTAACAATCACGGGATCTAAAGGAGCTATCTCTTCTATCAATTTTCTGCAGAAATCTGTTCCGTAAGAAGTGATTTGTCTGGTCCCCACAATACTAATTATCTTTTTGCTTTTAAGATCTATATTTCCCGCCGTAAAAAGTAAAATCGGAGCATCAAAACAATGTCTAAGCCTTTCTGGATAACTTTCGTCTTGAAAAAAAGAAACCTGAATCGTATTGTTTTTTATGAAAGACAGCTCTCGATCTGCTTTTTCAAAAATGCTTTTGTCTTTCAAATTTTTCAATAAAACAGATCCAATACCGTCAACCGCAGCTAGCTGAGAACTTTTCGCTTTAAAAACCTCTGTGGCAGATCCAAAAGTATGAAGCAATTTCTTTCCCAAAATATCTCCCACTCCATCAACTTTCAACAAGGCAAGTAAACTAAATAAATCTTGATCGCTCATACTTTTAAAACATTATGTAAAATAGAAAAATTAATTTCACTTTTTTGAACCGCAAATATCATTAAAACAAAGTAAATTCTTAATAAAATAAAAGTATATTTTTGGAAAGCAGATAAAACCTAAGAAAACAAAGGACTTAAATAATTGAAAACGAATTATATAAAAATAATTCTGAATTGTTAATAAAAATTGTGAATAAAATTTTGATAACTATACGTGTTGCATAACTTTGTTAATATGAAAATCGAAGTATATATCTCACAGTTATTGTATCGTTATCAGTGCGTAACGGTTCCAGGATTTGGTGCATTTTTAACCGAAACTCACTCAGCGCAGCTGAATGAAAGCACTAATTCGTTTTTTCCTCCAAAAAAAACCATTTCTTTCAACAGCCGTATCAAAAATAACGATGGATTGTTGGCAAATCATATTGCTCAAGCTGAAAAAACATCTTATGGTTTTGCTGTTAGTGCAATTGCTTTTGATGTTTTGAACTGGAAAAAAACCTTGGAAGAAGGTGGCGTTATTCTTTTAAAAAATATTGGAGAACTGCGTTTAAATTCTGAGAGCAACATTGTTTTCAAACCAAATGACCAGACTAATTTTCTGGCAACTTCTTTTGGATTAAGTCCTTTTGTTTCTCCGATGGTGAAAAAAGAAGCTTTCGAGAAAAAAATCGAAAAGATTGCGGCAAAAGAAAAAGATGCTGTTTTATTATACGAAAATGAAGAAGAAACAAAATCTTCAAATCCGTTTTTACGTTATGCTGCAATTCTAGTTTTAGGACTTGGAATTACAGGAAGCATCGGTTATCCTTTGTATCAAAATCAAATTGATAACCAAACACTTGTTGTAGAAAAAGCCGTTCAGAAAAAAGTGCAAAACAAAATACAAGAAGCTACTTTCTTTATCAAAAGTCCGCTTCCGGCTGTAACTCTTTCTGTAGATTCTGCTGCTGTTGAAACTGTTGAACCAACAATGCCATATCATATTATGGCAGGCGCTTTTAGAAGCGAGCAAAATGCTAGAAAAGCTTACAACCAATTACTTAAAGATGGTTATAAAGCAAGAATGTTGAAAGAAAACAAACACGGTTTATTTCCTGTTTTGTACGGAAGTTATGCTACGATGAAAGAGGCTGAACAAGCTCAAAAAGAAATCCAAAAAGGCGAAAATCCACAAGCTTGGATTCTAGTTGAAAATCTATAAAATACTTTTAATCCTGTTCGAAAGAGCAGGATTTTTTTTGGCCTTTTTTCGATAGAATTAAATCAACTTGGCCATATTATTTCTTTCAACGTTTACAAGTTCCACGCGAAACATCCGTATCCAAATATCCGTTGTCATTAGCAACAAAACAATTTACATGAAATTCTTCAAAAGGGATAAAGTTTGAAGGCTGAAATATTGTAAATAAAATTGTTCAACATAAAACCATTTTATTACAAAGCGATTACTTTCAGCAATAAACTTTTGTCCTATTCTGTTGTTTTTAAAAATTTATGAGACAAAATTTCTAAAACCCAACCCATAATTTAGCTCTCATAAAAATTTAAAAAATCATGGATAAAATCTTCAAAACACTGATTTTCTTGATGCTTCTTAGCTCTCAATCTTTCTTTGCACAAGTTCAAGACACTTCTTCACAGGACATGGATCTTAAAATAGCCGAAGCGCAAATGCAGCTCACTTTGAAAGAAAACCACAAAAAATTGGACGATAAAATAGCTTTGCTAAAAAAAGAGCAAAAGGAATTTGAAACCAAAAAAAGAAGTCTTGTCAAATCTGAAAACAATTTAAAATCTACAAAAGATAAAATTGAAAAGCTTCAAATTGCCAACCAAAAAATTGAAGGCAAAATTCTAACTTCTTCTACTTCCGAAGAAGAAATTCAAAAACAAAAAATCAAAATTAAAGAAAATGAAGTTTCTATACAGAAACTGAAACTGACTTTACTAGATCAGGGAAAAGAACTTGAAAAAGTCATTTCTACGTTATAAACATAAGCCTAATTCAAAACGAATTAGGCTTATGTTTTGTTTATCGTGAAACAATCTTTGCATCTTGCGATAGAATTTCCTTTCCCGACTGATATACGATTAACGCCGCAGGCGCCGATTTTTTTTCGCCCAAAACGATAAAATGACATTCATATCTGAAATTGCCTTTTTTAAACTCGTAATGATGATTTCCACCCGTTCCATCGGCAACAAAAACTCCTTTCTCCATTACAAGATCTGGAGTATCCGTCATTTTCTTTTTGATTGACCAAGAAACATAGCGGTAGTTGTTGTTTCCTAAATCATCAATCCTGATTCTAAATTTAGTAGTTTCAAGAATTGCAACAGGTTCTTTAAATTTTGAAATGGAAGTGTTTACATTTTTCTTCTGTTCCGCGATTAGCGAATTTTTCAATTTCAGTTCTTCATCAGATTGGTGATTGATGCTGATAATTTTTCCATCGGTATCGATCCACAAATCTCCTCGATCTAGCATGATGCCGCGCCATCCCACTTCTGACCAATCTTTTGCAGGATCTGATTTTGTTATTTTTTGAATCAAAACTTTATCAAAAATTTGATTATATCTTTTTACAAAATCGGCTTTATCCTTAACCGAAGGAATTGGATAATCTCGCTTAAACGGAAATTTGATTCGTTTTGCAACGGCCTCTTTATCGCTAGTTTTTACTTCTTCAATAAATTTCGAAATGAACTTTTGATATTCTGGTTTCAAGTCTTGAGCATTCAAAAACCAAGAATTGAAGGCCAAAATTGTTAGCAAAATTTTAAATGTTTTCATATCAAAAATAATTTAAGGCGTTAGAAATTAGAATTTTGAAAAGTAGAAATCAATGTTTCACGTAGGACGCTCAAAAATTAATTGATACTTGCTTTGAACATTTTTAGCTCGTCCCAAGTAAATTCATCTCCATATTTTTCTTTCAAAGGACTCAGAGATTCTTCTTGGTAAAACTGAAAAGCTTCCCGCAAAGCCAAAATTTTATCATACGGCAGAACATCGGCAATTTCAATTTTTTTGGCTTGAATCAATTTGATCAAATGCCCTTCGATAGTCTGAACGTTCAATTTACGCATTCTTGCAATTTCTTCTACCGAATTTTTGTCCATCCACAAATCGTAGGTTTCTTCAACTGTCGTTTTTTTAGCCGTTTTAAGCTCGTTTTTCTCCGTCTTAGGCGATTTGTATCGAGCAACGGGCTCTTCGGTTCTAAAAATGTCTGTATTTGTCGTTTTAAGCTCTTCGCGAATCCTTTCTGCTTTGTTGCTTTTGTAATTTTTAATATTTGGCGACGTTAGTTTTTCTTTACTGATTTCTTCGCCAGCAACAACAACTTCGATCAATAGTTTGGCTTTCATCAATCGCAAAACAGCTTTGGTCTGCAAATCTTCTAAAAAGTTAAGCTCTTCGTAGAATTCTTTTACTTTTTTGAATTTTTGAATTTCGGCCATTTTATAAATCAGATCATCAACCAATTTGTCCATCGGCTTGAAGAAATAATCGTAGGCAGCATCTACCCTTTCTTTCACAAAAAACAAATCGACCGTTTCTTTGATGAAGATTTTATTGAGTTGAGAAATGAATTTCTGTGAAGGATCTAAAAGCTGCTCCATAATTTCCATTCGTTTATGCGCCCAAACTGCGTGCTTCGTTTTTTCAGAACCTGCCGCATTTTCGTTATAACTAAAACGATGGTTTCGCCATTCTTGTGCCAATTCTCCCCAATTAAAACTGTTAACCAAATAGTTATGAATAAAATTTTTGGTTTCGAAGTGAAGCGCTTTCTCTAAAGTTTCTTCCGTCGCTCTGTTCAAAGCGTAATCCATCACGTCTTGATCGTTGGAAATACCATTCATCTGCATCGGAGAAAGCAAAATAAGCCCGTTTAACGAACGCAAACGCGAAAGTGCTACATAGGCTTGCCCAGGCAGAAAAACTTGCGATACATCGAGCGCTGCTTTGTCAAAAGTTAAACCTTGGCTTTTGTGCACCGTAATCGCCCAAGCCAATTTGATCGGATAATGCGCAAAGGTTCCCAAAACTTCTTCTTCGATGTCTTTCGTTTGCTCGTTGACTTTGTATCGGATATTTTTCCATTCGTACTTTTCTACTTCGAGTGTCATGTTTTCTTCTGGAAAATGAACAAAGATTTCTTCATCAGAAAGCGATTTGATTATTCCCATCTTTCCGTTGAAATATCTTTTCTCAAAAGACAAATCATTTTTGACGAACATAATTTGCGCGCCGACTTTCAATTTCAATTCTTCCTCGACAGGAAAGATCTTTTCTGGAAAATCTCCCACCACAAATGGTGTGTAAACGTATTCTTTACCATATAAATCACTGATTGACTGTGAGTTGATAGCATCAGCCTTCGCATTATGCGTTGTGAGTGTGATGTATCCTTTGTTCTCCTTGAAGTCAAAATCTGGCTTAACATACTGATTTAGAATGGCTATGTCTTCTGGAGTGATCTGATTATTTCGAAGATTGTTCAAAACCGAGATAAAAGCATCATCTGTCTGGCGATAGATTTTTGACAATTCGATATAAATCGGCGGATACGTTTGGAGAACATGAGAATGGAAAAAGAATTTTCCGCGGTAATAGTTTTTCAGCGTTCGCCATTCTTCATCACGAATAACTGGCGGCAACTGAAGCAAGTCTCCAATGAACAAAACTTGAACTCCGCCAAATGGCTGTGTATTTCTTCGAACGGTCTGCATCATGAAATCGACCGCGTCCAACAAATCGGCACGCATCATACTGACTTCATCAATCACCAGAAGCTCCATGTTTTTGATTACATTTCGCTTAACATTATTCATTTTGAAATGGCGACGAAGCGATTCTTTGTTTTCAAACTTTACTGTTTCTGTAAATTGCGCACTCGCATCGTACGACGGAATGAACGCAGAAAACGGAAGCTGAAACATGGAATGAATCGTTACGCCACCTGCATTCAAAGCAGCAATTCCTGTTGGTGCAACGACCACAGTATTTTTGTGTGTTGTCGCGATAATTTCGCGTAAGAGCGTAGTTTTTCCAGTACCTGCTTTTCCCGTAAGGAAAATAGATTTTTGAGTCTGATTAATGAATTGTAAAGTGTAAGCTGCCGCTTCTGAAACGTTCTGCATTGGGCTTGTATTAAAAACTAAAATTACCGCATTTTTATAAAAAGAAAAAACCTAAATCGCAGTGGATTTAGGTTTTCAGTAATTTAGTTAGTTTGGTAGTTTTATTTTTTAGCTTCGCCTTCTTTTGTTTCAGCTGCTGGTTTTGCATCTGCTTTTGGCTCTGCCTTGTATTTGTCATTTAATGCTTTTACAATATCTTTTGTGATATCGTATTTATCTTCAGCATACAAAATTGATGCGGCATCTCCTGTTCCGTAGATGTAAGAGTAACCGTTTTTCTTTCCGTAATCTTTAATGAATTTTTTAACTCCACTAACAAGAGAATCCATTTCAACACCACTTTCTTGTTGCAATTGTTGTGCTAATGCTTGTTGTGCATAACCTAATTGCTGCTCTCTTTTTTGCAACTCAGCACCTCTTTGCTGCGCCCAAGCTTGACCGTTTGCTTGTGCCTGGCTTTGAAAATTAGCAGCGTCTTGTTTAAAACGTGAAATCTCAGCTTGTAATTGTCTACCTTTTTCTTCCGCTTGAGCTTTGTACTTTGCCTCTAAATCTTTTGCCTCAGTGTATTCTTTCATCAAAACCGAAGTATCCACGTAAGCTGTTTTTACTTCCTTTACCTCTGCTGTTTTGTTACAAGAAACTGCGAAAACTGAAAGTGCGATAATAACTAATGCTTTCTTCATTTTTTTTAATTCTATTTTTTTAAGTATTGAAGACAAAAATATAAAAAAATCAATAGCATCAGCATAAAGTTTAAAAAATGCGTAAATTTTATGATATTGTTTTTATTTATCGAAAAAATAATAGCAATAATTCAACTTTATAACATAAAATCGACTGTTTTTTGTCTATTTTTTTTAATCGAAAAAAGCTATTTCGCCACGAAAGGACAAAATAGCTTTTTGGGTATATTTTTTAGTTTATTTATTTGTTTTTTAAAACATAGATATGCGATGAATATTCTTTTGAGCTTTTTGCTTTCCAGTTTGATTTTAAACCAATGAAAAAAGCTTTCATGTAATTCATCTTTCCAGTTTTGTATTTTTCAGACAAAAGGCTCACATAAAACGAATCGAACTTCATTGGAAGGATCTTTTCTAATTTCATGTCTACTTTTTCAAAAAGTAATTGAATCGATTTTTTTGAAAAATGCCAAAAGTGAATTGGCACATCATAGGCTGCCCAAAATGTTTGATAATGATTTGCATCAAACGATTTGTAGTTTGGAACCGCAACAATTAATGTTCCAGTTGGCTTTAATAAACGCTTCAATTCCTGGATCTGGTGTTCTAAATCTGGAACGTGTTCTAAAACGTGCCACATCGTAATTACGTCTAATGAATGATTTTCTAAAGCCCTAATTTCTTCTACAAATGAAATTCCTTTTTGTTTGGCAATATTTTTTGCTCGGTCGCTTGGTTCTACTCCAATTGTTTCCCAACCATTATTTTTTGCTGTTAAAAGAAAATCTCCTGTTCCAGCACCAATATCCAAAATTCTTCCTTTTTGCGGTTGCTGACTATTGATTAAATTCAATTTGTTTTGAAGTGCAATATTTTTTACGAAATGATATGCTTTTTCAAATAACGAACGTTTGTTGTCTGTATGCGAAATATAATCTTCGCTTTCGTAATATCTTCCCAAATTTTCAAGTTCGGGTTGTGGAGAAGTAATTAGCATATCTAATTCTTCATCATAATACAAATTAAAAATTTCTTTTGAAACAGAATGGTCTTTTACCGTAAGAAAATGTTTTTTGTTTAAAACGTTCATTTTTTAAATTTATAGATATTGGGTTTAATTTATAGCAAATCCTAAAAACGAAATTTATCGCTTTTAGGATTTTTAGTCTTTTTCTTTTTATTCTTCTTTTAATCTCTTTTTATCAAAACTTGATTATTCAACGTTTCTGCAAATCTTCTTTTTTAATAATTTTCTGCAAAATAGTTCATGCTTCAACTTTCTTTTTTTCTCTATGAAAGATTAAAAATGATACTTATTTTCTAAATATCATTTCTTTTTTTATTAAAAGGTTTCACGTGGAACAATTGTTTTTTGTTTCAAGTTTCATGTTTGCAAGTTTAAATCAAGATAACTTGAAACATTAAATTTGAAACCAAAATTACCTTCCCATATAAATCAAAAGCACGGAAATATCACTTGGTGATACTCCGCTTATTCTTGAAGCTTGCGAAATAGTAACAGGACGTATCTTGCTTAATTTCTGTTTTGCTTCAATTGACATTGATTTGATTTTATTATAATCGAAATTGTCTGGAATTTTTACTTCTTCCAAACGATTTAACTTATCTGCGTTGTTTCTTTCCTTTTCGATATATCCAGAATATTTTACCTGAATTACGGCTTGCTCTACAATTTCTTCGTCAAGTTCGTTCTCTTCAATGTAAGCTGAAACTTTTTCAAACTTCAACATATCTTCTAGCTCAATTTGCGGACGAGAGAAAATCTTAAACATTTTATCTCCTTGCGAAATTGGAGCAGATTCTTTGGCTTCCAAAATCGGATTTGTTTCAGCAACTGTCACACTTGTTTCTTTAAAGAACGAAACCATCTTTTCAGATTCGTTTAGTTTCTTTTCCATTCTTCGCAAACGATCTTCAGAAGCTAAACCAATTTCGTATGACATTGGAGTCAATCTGAAATCGGCATTATCTTGACGCAACAATGTTCTGTATTCTGCTCTAGATGTAAACATACGATATGGTTCTTCTGTTCCTTTCGTAATCAAATCATCAATAAGAACTCCGATGTATGCTTCGTCACGTTTTAAAATTAATGGATCTTTTTCGTGAACTTTCAAGTGTGCATTTATTCCAGCCATCAAACCTTGAGAAGCTGCTTCTTCGTAACCTGTTGTTCCGTTGATTTGTCCAGCGAAGTACAATCCTTCAACTAACTTAGTTTCCAAAGTATGCTTTAATTGTGTTGGTGGAAAGAAATCATATTCTATAGCATAACCAGGTCTAAAGAATTTTACATTCTCAAAACCTGCTACAGAACGAAGCGCTTTAAATTGGATGTCTTCTGGAAGTGAAGTTGAAAATCCGTTTACATAAACTTCGCAAGTATTCCATCCTTCTGGCTCCACAAATAATTGATGGCGCTCTTTATCTGCGAAACGATTTATTTTATCTTCAATCGATGGACAATATCTTGGCCCTAAACTTTTGATTCTTCCGTTGAACATTGGGGAACGATCAAAACCTTCTCTCAAAATATCGTGAACATTCAACGACGTGTACGTCATGTAACAAGAACGTTGATGTGTTAACGAAGTTGTCAAATCTGAGTATGAAAACTTATCTGGCTTTGCATCTCCTTTTTCTTCGTTCATTTTAGAATAATCCAAAGAACGTCCATCTACTCGAGGTGGCGTTCCTGTTTTCATTCTTCCAGCTTCAAAACCTGCCTTGATCAAATCTTCTGTAATTCCGGTTGCAGCACTTTCTCCTGCTCTACCTCCTCCGAATTGTTTTTCTCCAATATGAATTAAACCATTCAAAAAAGTACCATTTGTCAAAACCACAGATTTGGAACGAATCTCCACTCCAAGTGAAGTTCTAATTCCTTTTATCTTTCCGTTTTCAATAATTAACCCTTTTACCATTTCTTGATAAAAATCAAGATTTGGAGTTTTCTCCAACATCATTCTCCATTCTTCTGCGAAACGCATTCTATCGCTTTGAACTCTCGGCGACCACATTGCAGGTCCTTTTGATTTATTCAGCATTTTGAATTGAATTGCAGTTCTATCTGAAACAATTCCTGAATATCCTCCAAGCGCATCAATTTCACGAACGATCTGTCCTTTTGCAATTCCTCCCATCGCAGGATTGCAAGACATCTGTGCAATGTTTTGCAAACTCATTGTTACCAATAAAGTTTTCGATCCCAAATTTGCCGCCGCAGCCGCAGCTTCAGAACCAGCGTGGCCAGCACCAACCACAATTACATCATATTCTTCTAAAAACATTTTGTTTTATTATTCTCCAAAAACCGCTAACGCGGTTTCTAGAATTACATTTATATTTTTCTTGTTCCACGTGGAACTATATTTTTTGTTTCAGGTTTGAGGTTTCATATTTCAAGTTCAAACTGGAATCTTCAAACTGGAATCTTCAAACTGGAATCTTCAAATCTTCAAATCTTCAAATCGGAATGTTTCACGTGAAACATTCCTAAACTTCCATTCCTAAACTTCCATTCCTAAACTTCCATTCCTAAACTTCCATTTCAAACTTCCATTTCAAACTTCCATTTCAAACTTCCATTTCAAACTTCCATTCTAAACTTCCATTCTAAACTTCCATTTCAAACTTCCATTCTAAACTTCCATTCTAAACTTCCATTCTAAACTTTCAAATCAGAACTTTCAAATCAGAACTTTCAGACCATGTTCCACGTGAAACGTTTTGATTTTTCAATTCAAAAAATTCAAGTTTCCCAATATCGTTCCACGTGAAACTTCATATTATTTTCACGAAAATCAAACCTAAAAAATCGTTCCACGTGGAACGATTTAATCTTTTATTCAATTTTCAACATAACGTTCCACGTGGAACGTTATTATTTAACCTCATTATTTAAAATATGTTTCACGTGGAACGTTCTAAAAAAACAAAACCTAAAAGGTTTCACGTGGAACATATTTTCATTTTTTTTAAAGAGTTTTAATTACTGTTCCACGTGAAACATCTTCATCTTCTCTTCTTCCTTTGCTCTCATTAATTGAGCATCTTCATCTGTTTTATCCTTGTATCCACAGTAATGTAGTATACCATGAGATAATACTCTTTTAAGTTCTTCAGCAAATGAAACATTGAAGTCTTTAGCATTGTCTGCAACTCGTTCTACAGAAACAAAAATATCTCCATTCAACTCGTTACCAACAGTATAATCAAAACTGATAATATCTGTGAGTGTATCGTGATCCAGATATTCAATATTTATTTTATGAAGATATTCATCATCACAAAATATATAATTGATTTCTCCTTCGTTCTTGTTCTCAGAAACAATTACAGCACTTAACCAGTCGCTAAAAGCCTGCTCGTCTCCTAAAGTAAAATCTGTTTCGTAATTAAAATTTATCATTTTGTGTTAAAGTATTCTTGAACTTTTTGATTAAAATTCGAGCGCAAAGGTAGTGATTGTCTGTTTAATATCTCTACACTGTTTAAATAATCCAATAATGAACTTGGCAAAGCATTCGAACGATTTGTAAATTCAGCCTTATTTGTTTCAGATTGTCTTTGTGTATCTTGACCTTGCTGCTGAACTGCATTGTTTAATTTCCAAAGTTCTTGTTGGATATTTAATATGCGCTGTAGGTTCTCATTCTTAAAACCTTTATTCAAAATCTGTTTTTCAGATTGCTTCATTTGGTCAATTACAGATTTACCTTGAGAGTCCAAACCTTTCTTTGCTAATTCTTTTTGCAATGCTTCTCTCAGTTTAACTTGCTCTTTGTAAATCTCCATAATAGCTTCTGCATCTCCTTCTCCATCTTCACCATCGCTTCCATTTTTTTCTCCTTTACCATTCTTTCCGTCTTTACCAGAAGAACCTTTATCGCCACTTTTGCTTCCTTGCCCTTCTTTGCCCTGCCCCTCTTTTCCTTGACCACTTTGTCCTTGTCCAGACTTTCCATCTTTTCCTTCACCAGGTTTATCACCTTGTTGTTGTCCTGATTTCATTCCGTCTTTCATCTTATCAGCAAGACCTTTTTGTTTCTGAATAATATCTGGTAACTGCATTCCTTGTCCGTCACCTGGTTTTGGTTTTCCAGATCCTGGTTTAGACATTGACATTTGCATATTATTCAATAAATCACTTAAGAAATCGGCTAACTTATTAGCAGATGAAACGGCATATTGCTGGTGTGAAACTCCTCTAGGAATCTGAACATCGGTTAAAGTTTCAATGGCCTTGTCCATGTTGTATTGTACATTTCCAATTTCTTTAGTTACATCTTCTGCTACCTTTGGATTACGTAATGAAAGTGCAAACAAACTATCATCAACATGTCTGAACTGTTGTTTCAAATTCTGCTGAATCTTGATGTTTTTTGTAAAGGTTGACGAACCTAATTTCATTGCTTTGAATTGTTTCATCACATCTTCTTGCGATAAAGAATAAGCCAAAAGATTATCAAGAATCTGACGAAGCATTGCTACATCTTCTTCCAATTGTTCTTGCTCTCCACCTTCCATTTCGCTCTGCATATCTTGAGCCATATTCTTCATTTTCTTAGCCGCACTTTTCTGTTTTGGCTTAGCTCCAGAAGTATTCTTTTTGCTCAATTCTTCAGAAGCTTTATTAAGATCATTGTCTACATCTTTCTCTTTAGAAGCATCAGACGGAATATCCAAAGGTTTCTTTAAAGTTTTATTCTCCTCTTTTAAATCTTTTAGATCTTCCTGAATCTTATCAAAAGATTTATTTATTTCGTCCTGCTTTTCTTTAGTATTTTCTTTCTCTTTATTTGATAACTGTTCCTGTTGTTCTGACAGTTTATTTAATTTCTCAGCAACTTGTTCTGCTTTCTTAGAAACATAAAAACGCTTGGTTAACTCCACCAATTGTTCTAAATTACGAGATTGGTTTTTACTTATTTGTTTGAACTTTTCCATTTTATCAAACAGCTCTTCACTGTTTAATTTATCATTCAAGTTCTTCAATTCGTCTAATAATTTCTGATTCTTTTCTAAATCTTTCTGAGCATTATCTAAACGCTTTTGTAAATCTTCAGCTGTTTTATCTTTCTTATCGTCTTTAAACTTATCTAGATTCTGATTCATTTTCTCAGAAAATTGTTTCATCATTTCGTCTTGTTGTTTCTGACGTTTGATAAAATCATTAATCTTCTGCTGATCTTTAAACTCTAAATTGTCTTTTTCTTTTCCTGTATTTTGAAGCTTATCCATTTCAGAAATCTGCTTCGTTTGGTTCTTTAAAGATTTAGACAAACTATTGATATTATTATTTTGCTGTTGTAATTCTTGATCTTGAATTTCATCTGTTGTAGCTACACGATCTGAAAACGTAGAAGACTTTGTACTCTTAAATCCGTGCGGTGCATCGTTATCAAAAACTTCAAAATAGTATTCGTATGAAACGCCTTCTTCAACTGGAAGATTACTTGGAAAATTAAAAACAAACTGATCAAATACTCCAGCCTTTACAGGAATGTTTCCACGCTTAGCAGATTGAGGTTTGTTACGTTCGTAATATACAATTTGAAGTTTTGAAAGTCCGTAGTCATCACCCAATCTTCCTAAAATATAGTTCTTATCTAGCTTCAAACTATCTGGTGCAGGCCCTACATTGATGGTTGGATACTGATCTTTGATCACAGATAGCTGATAGTCTAATTTCTCATAGTTTTTAACCTTATCGTTAGACGTAAGAATTTGATATTCTGTATTTTGACTAATATTTTTAGCCAATTTAAACTCATTTTCTACCTTATTGAACTTGAATAGTTCGTTATCTCTTTTCCATGTTACTTCTTGTGTAGATTTGGTGTTCATTTTCCAAGTTACAGTTGTTCCTTCAGGTACAATTGCGTTTCCAGTTCCTTGAATTGTTTCTGATTTTTTCTTTAGATAAGAAGGAAAATTTAAAACCATTTCGAAGTTTGCAATTGACGGAACAGTGATAACTTTCAAATCATATTCTTCTGAAACAACTGAATTTCCTTCAAAAGAAAAACGAATATCTTCTGCCGGTTTCTCTACTTTAAATTCAAACTTTCCAGGTTGAGAAGATTCCATAAAATAACTTTCGTTACCAATATGTATCATCACATTTTCTGGAACTACATTTCCAACAGATTCCATTTTGATCACAAAATCTTTGTTTTGTTCTGCTTGTAAATTAGAATTCAAAACCACAAATTTAAAAGGAGCTGGTGGCAAAAATGCAGAATTGAAATGCACTACTCTATTCAAACTTTGAGAAATTACATTGCTATTTCCAGAAATATAAAACACGGCAAAAAGCAAAATTGGAACTAAAGCCAATGGCAAATATTTTTTATTTGCTTTAAAATTGATGGCATTTCCAAACGGAATTGGTTGCAAAGAATTTGCTTTTTGTTCGATTGAAGCCAAAACTAATTCTGAACTTTCAGGATTATTCTCTGAAGATAATTGCAAAAAGTTTGTCAGCTTATCGCTCACTTCTGTGAAATGATTTCCGATAATTTTTGAAGCTTGAGTATAATCAATTCCCTTTTGAAGTTTGAATAATTTGAATACTGGAAACAAAATTAAACGTACCAAAAGGAAAACTTCAACAGCAATAAAAATCCAAAAAAGGAAAGTTCTACCTAATGGTTTTAGCCAAAGAAAGTATTCCACAAAAAGCGTAAACAAAAAATATAACAAACCAAAACCGGTAAAAAGTAAGATCCCTTTTATTAATTCGTTGGTATAATATTTCTTAATGAAAGCCTCTAGCTTTTGATATATTGCAGATGATGTCTTCAAAATAAATCTCTTTTAATTATAACCTATAAAAGTAGTAATTATTAATTAGATAATGTTCAATTAGAAAATTAGTCAATTAAGCTTAACACGACGAATTATCTAATTTTCTCATTGTCTAATTTTCTAATTCAGAGTCGTATCTTTGCATCAAAATTTAAACAAATGTCAAAGCAAGTTCGTGTGCGTTTTGCACCAAGTCCGACTGGACCATTACATATTGGCGGAGTTCGTACTGCCTTATTTAATTATTTATTTGCGAAGAAACATAACGGTGTTTTTTATCTAAGAATTGAAGATACAGATCAGACTCGTTTTGTTCCTGGTGCAGAGGCTTACATTATGGAAGCTCTTGAATGGTTAGGAATTGCTCCTGAAGAAACTGTTGGAAAAAATGAAAAATTTGGTCCGTACAGACAAAGCGAACGTAAAAATCTTTACCAGCAATATGCCGATCAATTAATAAATTCTGGTTGGGCTTATTATGCTTTTGATACTCCAGAAGCTTTGGATGCACATAGAAAACAACACGAAGCTGAAGGGAAAACATTTATTTATAATCACCATAATCGCGAAAAATTAGATACTTCGTTAGTAATTTCTGCTGAAGAAACTGCAAAGAGAATTGCAAATGGCGAACATTATGTAATCCGTTTTAAAACTCCAGTTGATGAAACTTTACATTTGAAAGATATCATTCGTGGTGATGTTAAGTTTGAAACTAATCTTTTGGATGATAAAGTTTTATTCAAAAGTGACGGAATGCCAACGTACCATCTAGCTAATATCGTCGATGATCATTTAATGGAAACTTCACACGTAATTCGTGGTGAAGAATGGTTGCCATCTATGCCACTTCACGTTTTATTGTATAAAGCATTTGGTTGGGAAGCTCCAGAATTTGCACACTTACCGTTGATTTTGAAACCAGTTGGAAATGGTAAATTATCAAAAAGAGATGGAGATAAAATGGGATTTCCAGTATTTCCGCTAGAATGGAAAACAGAAGAAGGCGTTTCATCTGGCTACAGAGAAAAAGGATTTTTCCCAGAAGCAGTTGTAAACTTCCTTGCCTTGCTTGGATGGAATGATGGAACAGATAAAGAATTATTTTCTTTAGAAGAATTGGCAGCATCTTTTGACTTAAACAGAGTTCACAAAGCTGGAGCAAAATTTGATCCTGAGAAAAACAAATGGTTCAACCACCAATATTTAGTAAAACAAAATGATGCAGATTTAGCAAAAACTTTCTCTCCAATTTTGGTAGAAAAAGGCTTCTCGACTCCGCTCGAAGTGACAACTAGAATTGTATCACTAATTAAAGAAAGAGCCAATTTTGTTTCTGATTTTTGGGAGTTGACCGATTTCTTTTTCCAAGGTCCAACATCTTACGATGAGAAAGCAAGCAAAAATTGGAAAGAAGAAACTCCAACTTTAATGCAAGAATTGATTTCTGTTTTAGAAAACATTGAAGATTTTACTTCAGCAAATATTGAAGCAGTGGTGAAAGATTGGTTAACCAAAAACGAAATCGGAATGGGTAAAGTGATGCAACCTTTCCGTCTAAGTTTGGTTGGAGCTTTAAAAGGTCCCCACCTATTTGACATTGTAGAAATTATTGGAAAGACAGAAACTATTTCTAGAATCCAGAAAGCAATTTCAACGTTGTAAATATATTTTACCATTAAGATATTAAGTTTATTAAGCTTAACTAGATTTGATCTTAATTTTCTAAATGAACTTAATGGTTCATAAAAACTAAACGCTACGTAACATCTCAAAAATGTTCTTAGCGTTTTTTTAATGTTTGAAAATTTTATTTTAGAAGAATTTTCGTAAATTACCAAATTCATAAATATAAATTATACAACCATGAGTACAGCATTCATTATCATTTTAGTATTGGCATTCTTCATTTTTATGTCGTCGTTCTTTACTGTGAAACAACAATCTTCTGTAATTATTGAACGTTTTGGAAAATTTCAAAGTGTTAGAAATTCAGGATTACAACTTAAAATTCCGATGGTTGATAGATTGGCCGGAAGAGTAAATCTTAAAATTCAGCAGTTAGATGTTATCATCGAAACTAAAACTAGAGACAACGTTTTTATCAAAATGAAAGTTTCAGTTCAGTTCAAAGTGATTCAAGATAAAGTTTACGAAGCATTTTATAAACTAGAATATCCACACGATCAAATTACTTCTTATGTATTTGATGTCGTTCGTGCCGAAGTTCCTAAACTAAAATTGGATGATGTTTTTGAAAGAAAAGATGATATTGCTGTTGCAGTAAAACGCGAATTAAACGAAGCAATGTCTACTTATGGTTATGATATCATCAACACTTTGGTTACTGATATTGATCCAGACATCCAGGTAAAAAATGCAATGAACAGAATCAATGCTGCTGATAGAGAAAAAACAGCTGCAGAATTTGAAGCTGAAAGTTCAAGAATTAGAATTGTTGCAAAAGCAAAAGCTGAAGCAGAAAGTAAACGTTTACAAGGACAAGGTATTGCAGATCAACGTCGTGAAATCGCAAGAGGTCTTGTAGAAAGTGTTGAAGTTTTGAACAATGTTGGCATTAATTCTCAAGAAGCTTCTGCCCTAATTGTAGTTACTCAACATTATGATACTTTACAATCTATTGGATCTGATACCAATTCAAACTTAATTCTCCTTCCAAATTCTCCACAAGCTGGAAGCGATATGCTGAATAATATGGTTGCTTCTTTTACAGCTTCTAACCAAGTTGGAGAAATGATGAAAAAGACCAATAAGAAAATTGAAAAACCAAAACAAACACCTAAACAATCAGGTTACGAAGATGACATTCAACCAGATGTTCAATAATAATTTCAAAATAAAAAAGAGGCTTAATTGCCTCTTTTTTTATTTATAAACCAATTGATTATAAATGGTAAAATAGATTGTAAAATTTCTGGAAATGATTTCTTGACATAACCGGTGTAAGATGAAATGAAACCATTTACAATATTTTGCGGTGTGATGCTTTCCTTAGTTTTCTGAAAACTCAAAACCAATTTCTGATAATTAATTTCTTTTTCGAGTTTCAGAATTTCTAGATCTCTTTCAATCTCAGCATACGAAGAGTATTTTTTTCTTTCCATAATTAATCATTAAAAAAGATTTCTGAAAATTTCTCCAAAATTGGTCCTTCAACAAACTTGTCTTTTACAAAGAAAAGTAAAATGGTAAAGAAAAGATAGATCCCTCCTACTGCCAAAAATCCGAGAGCATTACTTTCAAACAAAGAACCAAAAGCATACGCTGCGGCAAAAGATCCGAAAATCAAAACCATACTGAAACATAATAAAATCAAGGTAAACTTAAAGATCAAAGTTGTCGATTTCATAGCAACCTTAAAACCCCAAAGTTTATAATAAGCTAAATGGCTTTCAATGTATTCTTTAGCTTGATCTTGAACTTTATCAGTGTTTTCTTTTAATTCTTCAAACGCCATAATTATAATTTTAAATAAAAAAAGCACAAAACTTTCTTATAAAAATAAGCAAGTAATGTGCTTTATAAAAATATTATTTTTGAAATTTAGCGTTCTGTGCTTTTAACTCAGCTAACTTAGTTTCCAAAAAAGTGATTACTTCTTCTGTTTTATGACTTACATTTGAAAGTAAATCATTTAACGTTCCGTCAAGATTTTGAGTTGCATTTGTAAATCTTTCACGCAAAACTTCAGAACTAGCATCAAAAGAATCTTTTATATTATGTTTAGCATCATCTATGCCTTCTTTTAATTTTGCTCTAGTTTTAGATCCTTTATCTGGTGCAAATAAAATTCCTATTGCCGCTCCAGCCGCTGCTGCAGCTAGAATTGCTGCCGCTGTATTTAAATTTTTAGACATGATAATTACAATTTAAAATTATTAATAAAGATACTCTTTTTTGAAATGATAAAACTTTGGTTAATCGCAATTTACAAAAAATTAACAATATAATTAATACACATAAGCTACAGCTTCGTACTTACCATCAGCTTTTTCAATAATGCTAACAAAAGGGTAACCATTTGAAGCCGATTTAGATTTGATTCTCATAGCTGTCTGTTTCTGATTTGCAATTGGTGGTTCACCTTTTGTCCTTGTCGAGACACCAGTAAAACTAGCAGCTTGTTTCAGTCCTATTGTTTTTTCTTGTGGCAGAACCGTTACCATTTTGTAATCGTCTTTTGAATCAACTACTATTTTATCAGAAACTTTCTGAGTTTGTTTTGTTTCTTTGTTTGTAATAGAAGAAACAGCATACTTGCTTATTTTGATTTCTTCAGAACTTCCTTTTAAAGAATAGTACACAAAACCATTTTCTGTTTTAATGAAATTAACATCAAGTTGTTCGCCGTTATGTTTTGTAATTTGATGTGTTTGTGAAATTGCAACGTTTGCAAATAATAATGCTATTGTGAAATATAAAATTTTCATGATAATTAGATTTAAATTAAAAATTGTCAGACTTGAAATTTAAAAACTAAACTTTCACTCAAATTCAATATTATGGAATTTTGTCATTACAATACAATTTGAAAAATACTTTTTACGGGAAATATTATCAAAATTACATCATAATAAAAATGAGAACATAAAATTGTCTTTTTGGGAAATCAGTTTTGAAAATCTATTGTGATAAAAATTACGAGTTTCTAAAAACAATAAATTCCAGCTTAGATTCTTTATGGCAAATTTTAATTTTTACAAAAATCATCTCTGACTTTTGGTATTGAGTTAAAAATAGCAGTTTTATAAACAATTGTGTGTTAACAAGCCGTTAAACTGACCAAAATAACAGTAAAAACTAAAATAAAGACCATAAATAAACAATAATTCAAAAAATGAGTTACATATTAAATCAATTAAAAAAACGTCTTAAAATCAATTTATGAAGGTTAAAATTAATATACAAAAACTATTATTTAATTATTTATAATCATTTTTATAAATAATAATTAAAAACTAAATTTTATAAAAAATTATAATCAAAATTTATAAAGATAAAATCGAAATCAAAAACTTAAAAAAATAATAAAAAACTATGATTTTAAACTTTATAGTCAATTTCATAAATAATAATTAAAAACTAATTTTTAAAAAAAATTCATAACTTAAAATTATAATTACAAATTTGAGATCAAAAATTAAAAAAATAAGAAAAAACTTTAATTTAAACTTTTTGAGATGAAAATTGAAGTCAAAAAAGTAAAAAATTAAAATAAAGAGTTTTAATGAATGAAAAACAAAAAAAGGTCTTCTCTACTCGACTAATTTTTATTTTATCTCAAATCTTATTTATGGAGGTCACTTTTAATCTATAAAATAAATTAAAATTTTAAAACAATAGTTTTTATAAATAATAAATAAAATGATTTATAATTAAATTTTAAATCAATTAAAACTATATTATAAAATTTGATAGTAAAATAAGGAACTAAAAAATGCAAAAAATCAAAATAAAGACTTCTAATAAATCAAAATCTAAAAAATGAATTGGTTATCCATTAAAATTTTATTTTCTATTAAAATCAATTTATAAAAGTCACTTTCAATCTATAAAAATTATGAAATTTAAATTATCGATAGTAAATTTATATAATAAAAAAAAGCGCTTATAAAAGCGCTTTTCATAAATTTAGTTGATATTATTTCTTAACCATTTCAGAAAGAATTTCAATTTCTCTTTCCGAAGCATTTTTTGGTGGATTTGAATATAATTTCAAAATTTCATCAGAAAACTGATCTCTCAGATTTTCACTTTCAATATCCCTTAAGTTTAAAAGTGCTTTTGATCTTACATAGGTCGATTCACTTTTTAAAGACATTGAATATAATTTCTTAATATCTTCTTCTTCAAAATCGGTAGATTTCCAGTTTGAATACTTCAAAATAAACTGAGAAAACAACAGTGAAGCCTTATTATTGTTGATATTTTTCTTTAATGAATTCTGAATCAAAGAGAAACTGGAAACATTTTTGATGTTCTCCCCTATTGCACTTTCAATTGCAATACGTTCTGCTTTTGTTTCAACTTTAAAATATTTGTTGATTTCTTTTAAAGAATTATTGATGCTATTTTCTTCTTTTTTACCTTTTTCTTCCCAAGCATCTTTCAATCCAACTGTTTTGTTAAACACTAATTTTGAAGGAGTTGAGTCTTTATCAACAGTAAAATATCCTAAACGTTGAAACTGAAATTTATCTTCATTTTGAGCTGTTGATAAACTTGGTTCAACATATCCAGTCACAATTTCTAGAGAATTTGGATTTACAAAATCTAAGAAATTTTTCTCTTTATAACTGTCCGGAGCTTCATCTGTAAACAAACGATCGTACAAACGAACTTCTGCTTCCAAAGCATGTTTAATAGAAACCCAATGTAAAGTTCCAGATACTTTTCTTTGGCTTGCTTCTGTTCCGCTTCCGCTTAAAGAATCGGTATCATAAGTAACATGAATTTCAGTAATATTGCCTTCAGCGTCCTTTATAACTGATTCTCCTTTAATAATATAGGCATTTTTAAGACGTACTTCTTTTCCTAAAGTCAAACGGAAATATTTAGCTGGCGCTTCTTCCAAAAAGTCTTCTCTTTCAATGTACAATTCACGAGAAAAAGGCACTTTTCTGAAACCTGCATTTTCATCTTCTTGATTATTTTCAGCTTCTAACCACTCTTCTTTTCCTTCTGGATAATTAGTAATTACCAATTTTACAGGATCTAAAACAGCCATTACACGAGGTGCAATTTTGTTCAAATCTTCACGAATACAGAATTCTAAAACCGAAACATTGATTAAATTATCACGTTTGGCAATACCAATTGTGTTAGCAAAATTACGCAATGAAGCAGCTGTATAACCACGTCTTCTTAATCCAGAAATAGTTGACATTCTAGGATCATCCCAACCGTTAACATGCTTTTCCTTAACGAGTTGCTGTAATTTTCTTTTACTAACAACAGTATGTGATAAGTTACGTCTAGCAAATTCTCTTTGCTTTGGACGTAATTTATTATCCTCAAAAATTTGATCTAAAAACCAATCATACAATTCACGGTGAGGCAAAAATTCTAGTGTACAAAATGAGTGTGAAATTTGTTCTAAATAATCACTTTGTCCGTGTGCCCAATCGTACATAGGATAGATTTTCCAAGCATCGCCAGTTCTGTGGTGATGTTTGTGCAAAATTCTGTACATGATAGGATCACGCATTAACATGTTTGTTGATTTCATGTCAATTTTTGCACGAAGAATATGTGTACCAGCCTCAAATTCACCGTTTTTCATTCTTTCGAATAAATCTAAGTTTTCTTCAACTGAACGATTTCTGTATGGACTATCAGTTCCTGGAGTTGTTGGAGTTCCTTTTTGGATTGCCATTTCTTCAGAAGTCTGACTATCAACATAAGCTTTATCTTTTTTAATCAATAAAACTGCCCAGTCATATAATTGTTGGAAATAATCTGAAGCATAACATTCTTCTGCCCAAGTATATCCTAACCATTCTACATCTTTTTTAATAGCATCAACAAATTCCTGCTCTTCTTTTTCAGGGTTTGTATCATCAAAACGTAAATTCACAGGAGATTGATAATCAATTCCTAAACCAAAATTTAAAGCAATAGAACTTGCGTGCCCAATGTGTAAATATCCATTAGGTTCTGGTGGAAAACGAAAGCGAAGTTTAGTATTTGGAAGACCTGATTTTACATCTTCCTCTATGATTTGTTCAATAAAATTGAGTGATTTCTCTTCTGATGCCATTATTTTATAGTAATTTTAGCAAAGATAAAAAAAAGGTTTCAGGTTTCAGGTTTAAAGTTGTTTAACTAGCGCAAAACCTGAAACTTTAAACTTGAAACAACATAAAAATGGGAGTTATAAAACTTAAAAATATCCGTACATTTTCTTACCACGGATGTTTAATTGAAGAAGGAAAAATTGGATCTGATTATACTGTTGATCTAAAAATTAAAACCAATTTACAGAAATCAGCCGAAACAGATCATCTTTTAGACACGGTAGACTATGTTCATTTGAACAAAATTGTGACGGAAGAAATGGCAATTCGTTCGCATTTATTAGAACATGTAGCTAAAAGAATCAATATTCGCGTGCTGGCAGAGATAGAAACAGTAGAAAAAACAACAGTTTGGGTTTCTAAAATTAATCCTCCTATTGGCGGTGATGTTGAGTCAGTTACTATAAAAATGACCGAAATTAGAAAGTAATTGCTACAATTAAATCTCTATTTTTTTAAAATAGTTTCTTGGAAACTTTTGAAATTTAAAGATTTTAGTTACTTTTGCCAACCGTTCAAGTAATGGCGTCGTGGCCGAGCGGCTAGGCTGGGCTCTGCAAAAGCTCCTACTCCGGTTCGAATCCGGACGATGCCTCAAAAAGAGATACAGAAATGTGTCTCTTTTTTTTATGTTTAATTTTTATAAAAAATTAATTAAAGATATTGGTTCGAATCCAGACGATGTCTCAAAAAGAGATACAGAAATGTGTCTCTTTTTTTTTGTTTAATTTTTATAAAAAATTAATTAAAGGTATTGGTTCGAATCCAGACGATGCTTCAATACCTTCAAAGCAATTTGAAGGTTTTTTTATGCCTTTAAGTCATTGCGAGGAACGAAGCAATCTCACTATTATAAGTTTGCAAATATCGATTTACGTAATGAGATTGCTTCGTTCCTCGCAATGACAATTCACACTTATAAACACAAAAAAACCTCTGAAATTCAGAGGTTTAATTTTACATTTTTGAGTTATTAACAACTATTTATCTATTCTTTCGAAAGCATTTTTAACCATTTCTTTTTCTTTAGGAAACCATCCTTGAGTGATCAACACTACTCCAAAAACCATTAAAACAATACTAATTCCTTTTTTAATTTTTAGAATGTTTGTTGGTGTCATTTTAGATTTTAACTGTTTAGCTAAAAGTATTTTAATGCAATCAACTAATAAATAGGCAACAATTACGGAAACAAAAAAGGTCATCATTCTTGGAGTCTGCATTTGTAGTTTCGGACCAATTGAAATAATTACTGCCAACCAAAAACCTAAAACACCAATGTTAATAACGTTCAGTAAAAAACCTTTTACGAATAAACTTCCATAATTTCTTTTAATAATATCACGATCAATTTCTTCATCGTTTATTTTTTCTCCTTTTTTTAATTTAAGAAAAGAGATTATACCATAAGCCAGCATAATTATACCTCCAAAAATAAACAGTGCTGGTTTATCTTTTAGGCTAGAAATTAATCTATAACTTCCTAGATAAGCGATTGCTATGAAAAAAATATCACCTAATACCACACCACAATCAAAAGCTAATGCAGCTCTAAATCCTTTGGTGATACTGGTTTCTAATAGTACAAAAAATACTGGACCTACCATAAAGCTCAAAAAAAGTCCCCAAGGCAGTCCAGCCAAAATATCATTTATCATCAAAATACGACTTATTTTACTTCTTCAATTTTACCTCCAAAAACTGTTTTTTGGTTTATCTGTTTTGGTTTTCCATAAATGTAAATAGAGCCTCCTGCGCTCACTTTTGCATCTACAAGAGTAGAAGCCTTAACATCTGCTTTTCCGCCCGCAGAAACGCTCACAGTAGTCTGAGATGTCTCTAATTTGCTTGCTAAGAGATAACCTCCAGCTCCTAAACTAGCATCCTGATTTGTAGCTTTACCAGTTAATGTAATTGAACCTCCTGATACTGAGCTTACTTTAAGTTTATCAACATCTAAATCAACATTAATAACTGCGCCTTCTTGTGCACTTACTTTAAACGAAGTTGCTTTAATAGCCTCATTACTTGTTACGGTTGCTCCTTCATTAGCATCAATCAATTCTATGTGTTTATAGTATAATGTAACACTAAGATCATTTCCTGATAAAAGTTTTGGAAAAGGCATTCTTAGTTTCAAAATACCATTTTTGTTAACAACTTCAACTTCTGCTTCTCTTGAGCCTTTTATTACAATTCTATTTTGATCTGCTTGAACTACTTTTACGCTTAATTTATCAAAAACCTTTACGGTATCAAAATCTCCTAACTCTTTGGTAACTTGACCAAAAGACATTTGTACAAATAAAATTGCTGCTCCAATAATTAGCTTTCTCATACTTTTATTTTTAAATTAATTACTTATTCTGCTCGTCGTAAAAAATGAAAATCCAGTTGTTTTTTAACTAAATCGGCATTTTTTACTTTCACATAAATCTCGTCTCCCAATTGCAATAAACGGTTTGAAGTAGCTCCAACCAATGCATATTGCCTTTCGTCAAAAGTATAGTAATCCTCTTTTATCTCTCTGATTCTTACCATTCCTTCACATTTGTTAGAAACGATTTCAACATAAATTCCCCATTCCGTAACACCAGAAATAACTCCAAGGAATTCTTCATCTTGATGATCCTGCATGTATTTAACCTGCATGTATTTAATACTATCACGCTCCGCATTTGTTGCCAAATTTTCCATATTTGAACAGTGCAGACATTTGGTTTCGTAAGTTTCTTCATCTACAGAAGCTCCCCCATCTAGATAATATTGCAGCAAACGGTGTACCATAACGTCTGGATAACGACGAATTGGCGATGTAAAATGGCTGTAATAATCAAAAGCCAAACCATAATGACCAATATTATCAGTCGAATATTTGGCTTTGCTCATACTTCTAATGGCAAGAGTATCAATAAGATTTTGTTCTTTCTTACCGTTTACTTCTTCCATCAAAGCATTGATAGATTTTGCTATATCACCTTTTGTTCTAAAATCAATCTTATAACCAAACTTAGCGATAACAGTTTGCATCGCAACCAGTTTATCTTCATTTGGTTCGTCGTGAATACGGTAAACAAACGTTTTCTTTTGTTTTCCAATGTATTCAGCCACTTTTCTATTGGCTAAAAGCATAAATTCTTCAATCAAATGATTGGCATCTTTTGATATTTTGAAATAAACGCCTTCTGGTTCTCCTTCTTCATTCAAATTGAATTTCACTTCGACTTTATCAAAAGAAATAGCACCTTGCTGCATTCTTTTCTTTCTTAAAATCTTAGCCAATTCATCTAGTTTTAAAGTAGCTTCAACAATTTCATCTGAAACAACATAAGAATCTCCAGTAATTGAAATATCAACCGGAATGGTATTATTTCCTTTTGTTTCAATAATATGCTGTGCCTCTTCATAAGCAAAACGCTGATCTGAATAAATTACAGTTCTACCAAACCATTGGTTAATAACTTGAGCTGTCGGAGAAACTTCAAATACTGCTGAGAAAGTATATTTCTCCTCATTCGGACGTAACGAACAGGCAAAGTTAGACAATACTTCTGGAAGCATTGGCACTACTCTATCTACCAAATACACAGAAGTAGCTCTTTGGTACGCTTCATCATCGAGAATTGTACCTTCTTCTAAATAATAGGAAACATCGGCAATGTGAATTCCGATTTCGTAGTTTCCGTTTTCTAACTTTTTGAAAGACAAGGCATCATCAAAATCTTTGGCATCTTTCGGGTCAATCGTAAACGTAAGCGTATCACGCATATCACGACGTTTTGCAATTTCAGATTCTTGAATTGAAGTATCCAGTTTTTGTGCAAAAACCTCTACTTCTACAGGGAAATCTGCTGGCAAACCATATTCTGCTAAAATGGCGTGAATCTCTGTATTATGCTCACCAGGTTTTCCAAGTACTCGAATTACAGATCCGAACGGACTATCGGCTCTCTTTGGCCAGTCTTCAATCTTCACTAAAACTACATCTCCGTTTTCTGCTTCACCAATTTTATCTTTCGGAATAAAAATATCGGTATACATTTTAGGATTGGCAGTAGACACAAAAGCAAAGTTTGGCTGCATATCTATTACACCTACAAACTCTGTTTTATCTCTTTCGATAACTTCAATAACCTCACCTTCAGGTCTTTTTCCTTTTCTTCTGTTATAAACGTAAACTTTTACTTTGTCTTTGTCTAATGCACGATTCAAATTATTGGTCGGAATAAAAACATCTTCTTCAAACTCATCACAAATAAAATATGCCGTTTTTCTGCTCGTCATATCTATTGTTCCTTCGTAGTAATCCTGGCTAATTGCTTTTACTAAGTATTTTCCAGGTTCTGTTTCTATAATCTTCTTTTGAGCTGCAAGAATCTTTAAATCTTTTATAATCTGATTTCTGCTTTTTGTATCGTCTAATTCTAGCTTAGCTCCTATTTGTTTGTAATTGAAAGGTTTATTAGCATTTTGCGATAAAATCTTAAGTATTTTTCCAGAGAAATCTTTCTCTTTTTTTATCGGCTTTCTAATTTTCTTACTCATATATCTTTTCTAATAAGGCTTAAAATTACAAATAAGATATCAGATAATACTTTTTAACAAATAGAATTATTAAAAATATAACTTTTCGTACATTTACAAAAAGACCAAAAATGGAAAGCTTTAAAACGATCGCCGTATTCAATTATCTGCACGAAACCGTAGTTCTCAAACACTTACTGGAACAAGAAGGAATCCCTTATTTTTTCGAAAACGAAATGACGCTCTCTGTTATGCCGTTTTACTCCAACGCGCTCGGTGGCATCAAACTCAAAGTTCACCCAGACGATTTCGAGCAAGTTCAGGAAATCCTCGACAATCTCAACAATCCTCTCAAAATCGTCTGAAACAAAAATTCAAAACAAACTCAAATCAGAGTAAAATTCAATTCAACTCAAATTTTTTTCAATTTCAACTTTTTTAGTTTTCAACATATATTAAATACAACAAAAAAGATTTTTAAAAATTTAAAAAAAATTTATGGTTATTATAGCTTGTTAATATGTCGAATAATTTTTTTTTTGGAGCCATTGAAATCTCGTTTTACTTATTTATTCTGAGTTATTAACATAGTTATTTTTGGTTAAATTATTAATTTATAAGACTTTTTGTATTTTAATTAACAACGGTTGACAACCAAATTTGAATTGATTTTGTAGATAAGTTGATATGTTGATTTCTGTTGAAAATGGTATTTTTGATATTGATAACTTTTCCAAAAATTCACGAAACTTTTCTTGCATATTTAATTTCACTTTTGGATTATGAAATTTTTGAAAACAACCAAAAAAAACTTCTAATTTTCTTTTCGAACTTATTAACATTTTCTGTTAATTTAAAGTTAACTGAATATCAACGAATTACGAACTCGTATTAACACCTCAAAATTTTAACAAATATTCTGTTTATTCTTTATTGATTATGAGATACTTATGAAGTTATCAAAATTGTTGATAACCGTATAAGGTTTTGAAAGTAAGACAGTTGTGATTAGCCACAAATTCACGAATTTTTTCAATTTTTATACTAATTAAAGTTATAGATTTTTGAAATTGGTGAATATTCGTGAATTCATGGCCAAAATATGGATTTTCCTTTCGAAAAATATCTACTTCCGTATTCTTTAATTAAATTTGCAGTACACAACTAAATAATATAAAAATGAAAATTTCGATAGGAAACGATCACGCAGGTCCAGAATATAAAAAAGCAATTGTTGAATGGCTTACAGCAAAAGGATATGAAGTAACCAATTATGGAACAGATACTGATGCATCTGTAGATTATCCAGATTATGGGCATCCAGTTGCCAATGATGTATCTGAAGGTAAAGCCGATTTTGGAATTGTAATCTGTGGAAGCGGTAACGGAATAGCAATGACTGTAAATAAACATCCGAAAGTGAGAGCTGGTTTATGTTGGACTAAAGAAATTGCGTATTTAACTCGTTTGCACAACGACGCCAACATTGTAAGTATTCCAGCAAGATTCACGTCTATTCATCAAGCTGTTGAAATCGTTGAAACTTTTTTAAATACAGCTTTTGAAGGCGGAAGACACCAAAATAGAGTGAATAAAATTGCTTGTTCGTAAAAAGTCAAAAAAAATTTCGGTGCTTCGCACCAATTCATAAACACACCGGGCCGATTTTTTAATTTGCCCGGTTTTTTATTTAAGTAATTAAAATTCAGTTGGTTAAATTAATGTAAAAACAGTGTTTTTCGAGTTATCAACAATGTTAATAGTTACTTTTTATAATTAAGAAAGGCAATTATAAGTGCAGTTTGAATAACTAAAATCACTTCAAACTTCACAATAAAAGAAGTTTTACTCGTTTTATGTTTAAATAATAACATGGCTGTTAATAACCCTGGTGAGCCACCCGTTAAAGCCATGAAAAACAAGGTTTTTTCAGGAATTCTTCTTTTGTTTTTTAAGGCTTGATATTTATCATAACCAGCAATTATAAAAAGAACGATATTTATAAATAAAAAATACAGTAATAAAATTTCCATTGGCTCAAAATTAAAAACAAAGATATTATTTTAGCCGAATGATTTACTATTTTGCAGAAACGCTTTAACAAGTAAATTATATCATTTTTAAGTAAGAAAATCATTTCATTAAAAGTATGACTAATATTCAATTCATTGCCAAGTCTGTTCAGGCTCCCGCAGTCAGTATTCAAAACACAGTAAAATTATTAGAGGAAGACTGTACAATTCCCTTTATTTCGCGTTACCGAAAAGATGCAACCGGAAATCTTGATGAAACTGTTATTGAGTTGATTGCTAAATTGCAGAAAGAATACGATACGCTTGTAAAACGTAAAGAAGCAGTTTTAAAATCGATCGAAGAGCAAAAAGCACTTACGCCAGAATTGAAGAAAAAGATTGAAGACAGTTTTGATTTACAGGAAATAGAAGATTTCTATCTTCCATACAAAAAGAAGAAAAAAACAAAAGCAGATGTTGCGCGCGAATTTGGTTTGGAACCTTTGGCAAAACTGATCATTTCTGAAAGTGATGCTGATATCGATTTTATTTCGACACAATATATTAATGAAAATGTTATTAACGAAGAAGCCGCTATTCAAGGCGCGAGAGATATTGTAGCCGAATGGATTAACGAAAACATTTATGTTCGTAAACAGCTTCGTAGACTGTTTCAGCGAAAAGCGACTATTGCTACAAAAGTGGTTAAAAAGAAAGCAGAAGAAGAAGGAGCACAAAAATTCAGCCAGTATTTTGATTGGGAAGAACCATTGACGAAAGCTCCAGCACACCGTTTATTAGCAATGCTTCGCGCAGAAAATGAAGGTTTTATAAAAATGAAAATTGATGTTGATATCGACGATGCATATGATGTAATTGACGAAATCATCATTAAAAAACAAAATAATTCAACAGCACATTTGCAGCTGGCAATTGAAGACAGTTACAAACGTTTATTGAATCCGGCAATTGGAAACGAAACACTGCAAGAAGCAAAAGCAAAAGCCGATGCCAATTCTATTCAGGTTTTTGCTAACAATTTAGGTCAGTTGTTATTGGCTCCACCGTTGGGAGAAAAACGTATTTTGGCAATCGATCCAGGATTTAGAAGTGGTTGTAAAGTAGTTTGTTTAGACGAAAAAGGCGATTTATTATATAACGAAACGATTTATCCGCACGCACCTCAAAATGAGGAAACAATGGCGATTAAAAAAATTCGTTCAATGGTAAATGCGTATCAAATTGATGCCATTTCAATAGGAAACGGAACGGCTTCTCGCGAAACTGAATTTTTCATCAAAAAAATCGCGTTTGACAAACCAGTTCAAGTTTTTATAGTTTCTGAGGCAGGAGCTTCAGTTTACTCAGCTTCAAAAATTGCGAGAGAAGAATTCCCTAATTATGATGTAACTGTTCGTGGTTCGGTTTCTATTGGTCGTCGACTTTCAGATCCGTTGGCTGAATTGGTAAAAATCGATCCAAAAGCAATTGGAGTAGGGCAGTACCAGCATGATGTTGACCAAACGAAATTAAAAGAAGAATTAGATAATACGGTTATTCGTTGCGTAAACTCGGTTGGAATTAACATCAACACCGCAAGCAAGCACTTACTAAGTTATGTGAGTGGAATCGGGGAGAAGCTGGCAGAAAACATTGTACAATACCGCTCTGAAAACGGACCTTTCGAAGATAGAAAACAGCTGAAAAAAGTGCCTCGCTTAGGAGATAAAGCCTATCAGCAAGGAGCAGCGTTTATTAGAATTACAAATGCTAAGAATCCGCTGGATAATTCGGCGGTGCATCCAGAAGCTTATCCGGTTGTTGAAAAGATGGCGAAAGATTTGAATATTTCTCTAAATGATTTAATTGCCAACAAAGAGAAAACAGCGCTTATTAAGCCAGAAAAATATGTAACGCCTGAAATTGGTTTACTTACGCTAAAAGATATCATTAAAGAGCTTGAAAAACCTGGATTAGACCCAAGAAAGTCTGCGAAAGTATTTGAGTTTGATGCCAACGTAAAATCAATCAAAGATTTAAAAACGGGAATGATCTTGCCAGGTATTGTTAATAACATCACCAACTTTGGCTGTTTTGTTGACATCGGAATTAAAGAAAGTGGTTTAGTGCATATTTCACAGTTAAAATCGGGTTATGTAAGCGATGTAAACGAAGTGGTAAAGTTACACCAGCATGTTGATGTGAAAGTGACAGAGGTTGATGAAGATAGAAAGAGAATTCAGTTGACGATGATTTTATAAAATTCAAATATTGAAATACCAAATTCTAAAATTTTTAGAATTTGGTATTTCTTTCTACGCTAGAAAAAAAAGCTAAAAAAAATCCCAAACTACAAATGTAATTTGGGATTTAATAAGTTTTTCGAATTTCTTATTTTGTTTCTTCTTCTTGTTTTTTAGAAGCAGCAGGTTGATCGTCTTTAGCAGCGTTTTTAAATTCCTTAATTCCACTTCCTAAACCTTTCATTAATTCTGGAATTTTTTTACCTCCAAAAAGTAAAATCACAATACCTACTATTACAAGGATTTCTGTAAGACCTAATCTTCCCATGACTAATATATTTAATGCCGAAGCAAATTGTTTTTCTTAATTATTACGCAAAGGTATATAGAAATATACGAAATAGAAGTATTTTTAGTTTAAAATATTTGTATCGGACCACGTTAAATATTTTATAAAATCGTAAATTATAGCTCTTCATGAAATTTTTCAAACAAATTTCGTAATGATTAATTACTATATTTGCTAGCATAAAGAAGGATAATGACTAAAAAAAAGAAAAAGAATTTTAGGAAAAAACTATTCATTAAAAATCGATTGGTAATTTTAAATGAAGACACTTTTGAAGAGATATTTTCTTTTAGGCTTACTTTAATGAATGTATTCGTAACGTTTACTTTAGGCGGAATATTTCTAATTTTGGTTACTACTTTCATAATTGCTTTTACACCGCTTCGTGAATTTATTCCTGGATATTCTTCGACAGAATTGAAACGAAATGCTACAAAACTGGCAATTAAATCAGATTCTTTAGAAACGGCTTTAAAACAAAATGATGCTTATATAAAAGGAATTCAGAAAGTTTTAAGGGGAGAATTAGAATATTCAAAATTTAATAAAGATTCTATTAAAACAGAGTCTGCCGATGATGCTTCAGATTTAAATATGAAAGCATCTGATGCTGAGATAAAATTGAGAGAAGATGTCGCTGAAACTGAAAAAGAGCTGAAAGCAAAATCTCAAGACAAAAAGAAAAGTGATAAAAAATAATACCACTAAAAATGTCAATTAAGTCAATTGCGGCAAAAATTTTTGCCCGAAAAATATATAAACAAACGCTTAGATGGGCAGAAAAACCAGTTGAAACTCAGCAAAAGGTTTTTAAAAGTTTGATTGAAAATGCACTAAACACCGAATTTGGAAAAGACCATCATTTCGATCAGATAAGAACTTTCGAAGATTTTCAAAATTTAGTTCCTGTGAGAGATTACGAAGATTTAAAACCGTATGTTGAAAAGGTTGTAAAAGGCGAAGCGGATATTCTTTGGAAAGGAAAACCATTATATTTTGCCAAAACTTCTGGAACAACTTCGGGAGCAAAATTTATTCCGCTTACCAAAGAATCGATGCCTTACCATATAGAAGCAGCTCGAAATGCGATTCTTCATTATATTAACGAAACTGGAAAAGCTGATTTTGTTGACGGAAAAATGATCTTTTTGCAAGGAAGTCCAATTTTGACGGAGAAATACGGAATTAAATTTGGACGTCTTTCTGGAATTGTAGCACATTTTGTTCCAAAATATCTGCAGAAAAACAGAATGCCGTCTTGGGAAACCAATTGTATTGACGATTGGGAAACCAAAGTTGATGCCATTGTCGATGAAACTATAAAAGAAGACATGTCTGTAATTTCTGGAATTCCGTCTTGGGTTCAGATGTATTTTGAACGTTTGGAAAAGAAAAGCGGCGGAAAAAAGATCGGCGAAATTTTCAAAAACTTCAATCTCTTTATTTACGGAGGTGTTAATTACGAGCCATATCGTGCCAAATTTGAACAAATGATTGGCAGAAAAGTAGACAGCATCGAGTTGTTTCCGGCTTCTGAAGGTTTTTTTGCATATCAAGATTCGCAGAAAGAAAAAGGAATGTTGTTACTGTTGAATTCGGGTATTTTCTACGAGTTCATAAAAGCAGATGAGTTTTTTAACGAAAGTCCGAAAGTATATACAATTGGTGAAGTTGAGGTAGGAGTAAACTATGTTTTGATTATTTCTACTAATGCAGGACTTTGGCGTTATAATATTGGAGATACTGTTCAGTTTACTTCTCTGGCTCCATACCGTGTTATAGTTTCTGGACGTATCAAACATTATATTTCGGCTTTTGGCGAACACGTTATTGCCAATGAAGTCGAAAATGCGATGAAAGAAGCCGTAAATTCAACTAATATTGTAATTAACGAATTTACTGTAGCTCCACAAATAACACCAGCCAGTGGATTACCTTATCACGAATGGCTGATCGAATTTGAAAAAGAACCTGAAAACATGGAAGTTTTTGCTGAAACGATCGATAATTCAATGCGAAAACAAAACATTTATTACGACGATTTAATTACAGGGAATGTTTTAAGAAAAGTAGTAATTACTAAAGTTTCTAAAAACGGATTTCAAGATTATATGAAATCGCAAGGAAAATTGGGCGGACAGAATAAAATTCCTAGATTATCAAACAATAGAGATATTGCGGATAATCTTACAAAATAAAATAATATTTCCAAGATTAAACAGTTATTTATTCATATGAATTAGGATGGATAAGTAAATGAAAATTAAATGAGTCAAGGAAAGTTTCAAAATAAATACCGTATTTCTTCAATTAGAGCGCAATGGTGGGATTATGGTTGGAATGGAGCCTATTTTATAACAATCTGTACACAAGACAGAAAACATTATTTTGGAGAAATTCAAAATGATAAAATGGTTTTATCAGAGGTTGGTATTATTGCCGATATATTATGGCATCAAATTCCGATGCATCATAAAAATGTCGAATTGGGTGATTTTGTTGTCATGCCAAATCATATTCACGGAATTTTGATAATTGATAAACAATTAAATATTGGTGATGTGGATAATGGGAATAACAGAAATAATATGGACAACGTAGATACAGGGCATGCCCTGTATCTACCACCATTGTTATCGTCACCACCGCCATTGGTGTCATCACCATCAATTGCCAAATTTGAAAAACCAGGTTCGCAACGTTTTCAAAACATTGGAAAAAACACCATTTCGTCCATTGTTGGATCATATAAATCTGCGGTAACCAAACATGCAAACAGATTAGGATATCCGCATCAATGGCAAAAATTATTTTACGATAATATCATTAGAGACAACAATCAATATCAAAGAATTTCTGATTACATTGTTTCAAATCCGAAAAATTGGGCAAAGGATAAATTTAAAAGAGAAGATAAATTAAAATAAAATGATTTTTAAAAAATAATATTGTAGATACAACGTATGCCGTGTATTTGCTTACATTTGAGTTATAAATAAAATTAGAATGAAAGAAACTAAACATATATCAAGATCTAGAGCGCAGGAATCTTCTGCGGCAATAGAAAAAATGTACATTACAATGCGCCATTTATTCAACCGTGGTTTTTACAAACCAATGGGAGTTTCGGGCGATAGTTTAAGAGAATCATTATTGGCATTGCGTCCAGAAATCTACGGAAACATTGCCGAAGAAAAAGTAGAATTGAACGGTCTTTTATACGTTATTGAGCGTTTGCCAATTGGAATTGAGCAATGCCGTTTTATCAATTTAACTTCAGATGAAGGTTATTCTAAATCGCATTTTCAGCCAATTGTTCCTCCAAAAAGAAGAAGAAATTGCTACAGAATTGACGAAGAGCAAATGAATGTCGAAATCACTCGCGGACGTTCAGATATTTACGATATTCTGACACATCTCACTTTCATTTTCATTGAATCTCATAAGATCAAAAATAGAGTTTTAATAGATGATGGGGGAGAAGTATCTCGCGATTGGCAGAAACTGGAGCAGGCGGTTATGCAGACCAAAAAGCTTTCTTTGGTAGAAAAAGAAAAAGCGATTTCCCACGTTGCAAATATTTTGGCCAGAACTTTCGAAGAAGTTTTAGACATCTACGATGCTTTTGGTTCAGAAACGGCGCCAGATCGTTTCTTGCACGTTATTTATTGGTTAGGAAAATTAGCAATCGAAGAAATTGTTGAAAACAATAAACGTACAATTACTTTTAGTCCGGTTTTACGCGAGCGTCTAGGACACCATATTCACGGCGAAATCTGGGCGACAAACATTAAAGAAGTTTTAAAAGCAAACGATTTATTGAAAAGACCAATTCATGTCATTAGTGCCAATATGCACAGTGTAATGAATTCGATCTTTGCAACGCCTTTGTTAAAAACAAAATATAAAGGAAAAACGGATTTCTTTATTTATGAAGAATTAAGCGGTTCTGGTTCGAAAGAAATCAGAGGCCAGGTTGAAGAATTGGCTTTAAAGAACGGAATGATTTCGTTGCCAGATGGTTCAGGAACCAATATTGATGTTCAGATTTTTGATACAGCCAAAATTGATTGGTCAAAAACAGCCTTTTCGCACGCCAATGTAGGCGAAGAAAAACCGGTTATTATCGTAATGGATTATGCTTTTGGAGAGCAGGCTTACGAAACAATCGATGAACTGTTGAAACCGTATAAAAAAGAAACCTTACTAAACGTGAAATCGGTTTCTATTATGGGGAAAGCAGGAATCCTAGAAGGAGGAAAAGGAGATATTATGATTCCTACGGCACATATCAACGAAGGAACAGCAGATAATTATTTCTTTGAAAATGAACTAACAGGAGCAATGTTCGAAGGAAATGATATTGATATTTACGAAGGAGCAATGGTGACCGTTTTAGGGACGTCGTTGCAAAACAGAGATTTATTGAAGTTTTTCCACGAATCGACTTGGGGCGTAATCGGACTCGAAATGGAGGGTTCTTACTATCAAAAAGCGATTCAGTCGGCATCAAAAATTAGAAAAAGCGTGCCACACGATATCAAGGTTCGTTACGCTTACTATGCTTCAGATAATCCTCTTGAAACAGGCAGTACTTTAGCTTCAGGCGGATTAGGAACAACTGGTGTAAAGCCAACTTATTTGATTACGATTAAAATTTTAGAACAGATTTTCAATATAAAATAATTGTAAATGAGTACAAAAGTACCTCAAAATGCGGAAGATCAAGAGATTGATTTAGTTGTAATTTCTAAAAAGATAAACCATTTTTTTGCGAGATTGAATACTTCTATTTTTAGGAGTATTCAGTTTTTCATTAAGAATTGGGTTATTGTCTTGATTTTGATTGTTTCTGGTTTTGCTATTGGATGGTATTTAGACTCAGCAAGGAAAACGTACAGTAATCAAATTATTGTGGAACCAAATTTTGAAAGTGTTGATTATTTGTATTCCAAAATTGATTTACTGCAATCTAAGATAATTTCAAATGATACTGTTTTTATAAAAAATATTGTTGGCGTTAAAAGACCGAAATGGATTAAAAAAATTCAAATTAGACCCATTGTTGAAATTTATAAGTTCATAGACAGCAAAGATAAAAATTTTGAATTGTTAGAGTTAATGGCTGATAATGGTGACATTAACAAGATTTTGGTAGACACGATAACAAGTAAAAATTACAGATATCATACTATTTCTTTCACAACAAATGAAGTAGGAAATGATCAGGATTTTGCTGAACCCATTTTAAATTTTTTAAACAACTCAGATTATTTTAATTCGGTTCAGAAAATAGAATTAAAAAATTTACAGGAAAATATTGTTCAAAACGATTCGATAATTAAGCAGATTAATACGGTTTTAAGTAATTTTTCGAATGTTGCAAAAGGAACTCGTAATGATAAACTCATGTATTACAATGAGAATACACAGCTGAATGATCTTATAAAAACGAAACAAGCTTTAATTGAAGAACAAGGAAGAAACAGACTAAAATTGATCAGTTATAACAAAACGATCAAAGAAATAAGCAAAACGATTAATGTTGAAAGCAAGAAATCTATTAATAGTAAATTGAAATTCTATCTTCCTATTTTGTTTATTATTCTTTTTGTCTTTATAAACTTATTTAAAGCATTTTATAAAAAACAACAAATATTAGCCGAAAACGATAAAATCTAATAACTTATTAATCTAAAAAATGAAATTTAAAATCATTTCAATCTGCTTTTTAGTTGCTTTATTTTTCTCTTCTTGTGGCAAAAAAGAAGAAAATATAATTAAGCAAAAAGATATATTTACAGTTACTATTGAAGGTGTTTTTGCTAAAAATGATAAATTGCAGATTTTTTATTTAGTGGAAGGGGGAGAATGGAAAGATGCAAATTCTGTTTTTAGACCAGTTTATGCTTCAAATGAAATGCAAAAGATTGTAATCAATTTTCCGGACAAAGTTTTTCCAGAAAACATTAGAGTAGATTTGGGGTATAATACTACGCAACAAAATGTTACGATAAAAAATATTTCTATTAAACACAATTCAAAAATAATTAATGGAGATTTTAATGCTTACCAAAAGTACTTTTACAGCAATGAATTTGTTACTTGGGATCCAAATTACTTCGGATATAAATTAAGCACCATCAATAATCAATATGATCCTTTTTTAATGGGTAATAACGAATTAAAGGATGAACTTCAAAGACTTAAGTATTAAATAGATAGATATCAACAACAATTAAAAAGATGCGTTTTAATTTTAAACTTATTTTGAATAACGAAAAAATTAGAGAGTATCTTTTTTTTATTGCCTTGTTGTTATTAGTTTATTTGCCAAAAGGCGGTTTCAAAATAGCAGGTGTACCGTTTACTTGGGGTTATCTGTATTTAGGCTTTCTTTTTGTTCTTTTAATAGTGGCAATGCTTGAAAAGCGAACTTTTTTAGTTCAATCTAAACACTTTATATGTTATCTGGCTACACTGCCATTTGTTTTCTATTTTTCTCTAAATCTCATTTTTAGAGGATATACGGGATCATTAGGAAATCTTGTAGCTTTCTATGTAAGTTTTGCATTTCTCCCGTTATTGTTTTATCTTTTTTTGAGTCCTTTTTTAAAGAAAATAGATTCTTTTTACATTGAAGAAAAGATTTCTCAGGCAGTATTTTTAGTTTCTTTGTATGGCGTTTTGCTTTTTATTTTCAAACAAGTAACAGGTCATTATATTGAAGTTCCTTATGTAACAGTAAATGCTGGAGATTTGGGAACATTAGAAGGAAAATACAACATGCGAGGTTCGCTCTATAAGTTGATTTCGACTTATAATAATGGAAATATTTTTGGAGTTTGTATTCTAATGCTATTCCCCATTTTTCATAAAAAAAATAGTTCTAAAATAAAACTAGGACTCGTGATTTTGGCTTTAATACTAACTTTATCTAGAACCGTTTGGCTTGGATTATTGTTTTATTTTGTATTAATTTACAAAGACAGTATTTTTAGATTGATAAAAATTTATGCCTTGTTAGGACTAATTTTAATCGTAATCGGAACATTGTTAATGAATCGATATTTTCAATACGGATCATTATCTGGATTTATTTTAGATTCAAAACTTGGAGGAAGAATTGAGCAAATCAGGCAGCTTAGCAGTTTAAGTTTTTTTGGAAGCCAGACTTTTAAGTTTATTGAAGAAATTGTTTATTTATCTATTTTTAAACAGCTTGGTTTTGTTGGAATACTTTTATTTTCTCTTTCCTTTTTTATGCCTGTTTATGTTGCCATTACAACCAAAAACAATAATTATCTTTATTTAGTTGGCTGTATGACTTATCTTTTTGTTTGTTGTAGTGATGGTTGTATGTTGTATATTCCGACATTAGTATTTTTTTATTTCGTTTCTACCATGATTTTTATTTCCAAAAATAGAACCGAGAAACAGTATGTCACATAAAAAATAACTGTATATTCCATATTGTCGTACCAGAATATTTTCTGTTATAAATGAAATAAGAAATAAGATTGTTATAGATAAATATAAGTAATTGTGGTTTTTAATAGCGTATTTTATTTTTATAAATAAAGTCGAAATAAAAGCTAAAAGCATCAAAATTCCTCCCTTTAATAAATAATCAAGGTATTGGTTATGTGAATTAATCTTGAATTTAACCAACTCTGGATTATGAAAAGGCTTATAGCATTCATTTAATTTTTCCTGAATTAAATTAAAGTCCATTCCTAAAAAATTAGAGTCGTAAATTAATCTTGAACTGCAAGACCAAGCTGCATATCGAGTTGAATTTTTAAACGAATTTTCGAAAAGAAAAGAGATGTCTTCTATAAATCTTCTCGATAATAGAACAACGGCTATTATTGTAAATAGAATAAGGAAAATTAGCTTTTTAGAAATCGCTTTATTTTGTTTTTTTAACAGTAAAAATCGAATTGTTGCTATAATAATAAGTCCAACGATAATATTTCTGGAGTTGTAAATAATTAATCCTGAAAACAAAAGCACAAACATTATAAAAAACAATGCTTTTTTGTAAATAGAAAAGAAAGTAAAGTTTGAGGCTAGATCTGCTAAAAATAGAATTGCAATTGCTATCCACAAACAAATGTATGTTCCATGTATTTTATTGTAAAATTCTAAATTGTAACGGGCCAAATACCAGTCAAAGTGATGATTATGTATATCTAAAATATAAAATGATAAAAAATAGAAGCACAATAAACTCAAGGAAATACTGTAAGCAAATTGAATCTTTTTAAGATCTTTTATAAATATTTCTGTTTGATATAAATAAGCGCTTAACAGCGGAATTACAAATAACAATAAACTCTCCCCAATAAGTTTTAAACTTTTTGAGCTAAAAAACAATGTATAGTAAAAAGCTAAAATGACAAAAGAAAAGAGAAAAGGAACATTTTTTTTAGAAATTTTGAAATCTTCAAATCTAGAAAAACTTATTAGTAACAAAGCAGTTATGATCATCATTATAGATTGAAAAGCTTCTAAAAAATATATAAGAGAAGAGAAAATCAATAAATAAAATATTGGAACAATAAGTTTTTTTGAAAAATTCATTTTTAGTTGATTATATTCTTAAAAAAATTCAATTCACCATTTTTTATGATTGCAAAATTGAGAGATGTTGTTATAAATATTTCGGTTAAAACTAAAGACAATATAATTCCATAAACATTCATAAAATTGCACAATATAAACGAAAGAACGATATTAATAATTAATCCTAATAGGTGTGCTTTAAAGTAGTTTTTTTTCTGATGATGCAATAATAACGACATATAAGCAGGCTGATTTAATGCGGCAATGAGCGGAATTGGAGCCATATAAATTAAGTATAAAGATGAACTTGAAGTAAATTCAGAACTTAAAATACTAATAATCAAATTCGGTAAAATCATTAAAATCAAACCTCCTAAACTATACATTAAAAAATAAGACCAAAATACAGATTTTAAAAAGGCGTTAAGTTGTTTTATTTTTGAGGTTCCAATTTGACAGGCTTTAAAATAAACACCCTGAAACAGTACGCTGATTGATTGTTTACAAAGCATTATAATTTTCTCTGCAACATTGTAAATACCTGCAATAGTATTGTCAAAAAATATGCTTAGAATTATGGTGCTGGAATTCATCAGTGCACAAATAGTAAGATTAGTTAAAAACAATTTGTAACCAGAAATAAGTTCAGCATAAATTTCTTTTATTGAAGAAATATTATATTTAAAATCGATTTTTTTAAGCAGATATAAAGTAGAAAAAATGAAAATAAGAATATCTGAGATTCCTAAATAGTAAAAGACAAATTGATAATCATTTTTTTTAACGAGAGTGATTAAAATCAATGCGATACAACCTATTTTGACAATTGAATTTATTAAGAAGTAAGGAAAAACTTTATCTAATCCAATAAAAAAACAAAGGTTATTTTGCGATCTTGAGAACAAGAAAACTAACAATGAAAATGAAAATACAAGATTGTATTTTATCTCAGAACATAAAATAAATATAAGTAATAAGATTGTAGAAGGTAGAAATATAACAATCTTACAATTAATGATTTTTGAAATATATCTACTAATCAAATTAAAATTCCCTTTTATTGTCTGGAGCTCTACAGGCGCAAATGCATACCAGGAATAATCATATAAAACAGAAACTATATTAATAAATGCCATTGATACCGCAATTAAACCATAAGTATCAATGCCAAAAGTTTTAATGTAAAATGGGATTAATAATAGAGGAAATAATAAATTAATAAAATTTATTCCAAAGCTCAATGATATGTTTTTAAGCACTATTTAATTGTTATTAGATTTTAAACCTAAACTTGATTTTTAATTTCAATCAAATACAAATTAAAATTATATTTTTGAAAAAATTAGAAAATGCATGTTTTTTTAATGTAAAAATGACAGAAGGATATAGTATCGCAATTCCCGCTTACGGCAGGCCACATGAATTTGATGATTTATTAAAGTCTATTTATGAAATGGACATGTTGCCTAATGAAATTATTATTTGTGAAGATTTTTCGAAAGAAAGAAACGAAATTCGTGCAGTTGCAGAAGAATACCAAATTGCTTTTAATACCAAAAAGGTTATTGTTTCTTATATAGAAAACGAAAAAAACTTAGGTTATGATGCTAACATTAGAAAATTGATTGATTTGGCCCAATTTAAATGGGTGGTTTTAATTGGAAATGATGATTTGTTTTTGAAAAATGGTCTAAAGGAAATTGACGTATTTTGCAAAAAAAATGAATCGATTGCAATGGTTTCCAGACCTTTCATTCGATTTGAAAATAATATAAATAAACCACTTGGCATTTCTAGAGTTTTACCCACGGAAGTTATTATTGGTAAGGGAGATTCTGCTAAATTTATTTTCAGAATGTGTGGTTTTGTGGGAGGATTAGTTATTAATAAAGAATGGGCGAAGAATCTAGCCACCAATAAATATGACGGTACACTTTTCTACCAGATATATCTTGCAGCAAATGCGTTTTGTACAACAGGAATTGGTTATTTGGCTAATCCTTCAGTAGGAGGAAGAGCTGGAAATCCGCCTTTATTTGGCAATTCTGAAAAAGATGGCCATTTACATATTCCCGGAACGTATTCTGCAAGAGGAAGAGCTTCTATGTGGAAAGGAGTTTTAGACATTGGTAAAGATGTAGGCAATTTATACAATATTGAGATTCAAGAAGAATTGCGACAAGAATTAATGATTAGACAGTCATTTCATGTTTTCGAAATGAATGTAGGAGCATCAAAAGAAACTTTAAAAGAACTTAAATGTGAATTAAAAAAAATAAATTTGTTTGATCATTGGATTCCAAAGACATTGTATTTGTTAAACCGCACTTTTGGTAAAAAAGCATATTATGCTTATTATCTTACAAGAAAAATAATGCAATAAGTAAATGAAAAAAGCTCTAATCAGCGATTGGTATTATGTAAATGGAGGAGCTGAAAAAGTCATTCATTCAATAAACAAAGTATGGGACAATTTTGATCATTTTGCCCTTATTGATTTTCTGAATGATGAAGATCGCGAGTTTATTCTAAATGGCAAAAAAGCAAAAACAAGCTTTATTCAAAAACTGCCAACCGTAAGAAAAAACCATCGTAAATTTTTGCAGTTATTTCCAATTGCCATAGAACAATTTGATTTAAGCAGCTACGACCTTATCATTAGTTCTTCTTCAGCAGTGGCGAAAGGAATTAAGGTTAATAAGAACCAACTTCATATTTGCTATTGTCATTCACCAATGCGTTATGCTTGGGACTTAAGAGAACAATATCTAAAAGATGCTGGATTGACCAAAGGTTTGAAAGGACTCTATGCAAAATCAGTTTTAGATAAAATTCAAAAATGGGATCTTTACAATTCAGAAAATGTAGACTACTTTATTGCGAATTCGCAACACATTTCTCAAAGAATAAAGAAGACTTACAATAAAGATTCTGTTGTTATTTATCCTCCAGTAGATGTTGATTTTTTTAGTTTGCAAGAAACCAAAGAAGATTATTATTTGACAGCTTCGCGACTAGTTTCCTATAAAAAAACACAATTGATTGTTGAAGCTTTTAATGAATTGTCTCATTTAAAATTGATTGTCGCAGGAGAAGGGCCAGAATTAGAAAAACTTCAAAAAATTGCCAAAGACAATATTGAATTTGTCGGTTTTGTAGAAAACAGAAAACTTAGAAGTTTAATGCAAAAAGCGAAAGCTTTTGTTTTTGCGGCAGAAGAAGATTTTGGAATCATTCCACTTGAAGCACAAGCCTGCGGAACTCCCGTAATTGCACTTAAAAAAGGTGGAACTCTTGAAACAGTTGTTGATAATCAAACAGGAATGTTCTTTGAAGAACAATCTTCACAAAAAATTAAAGAAGCAATATTGAATTTTAAGACCAAAACCTTTGATCCTAAAATAATTCGCGAACATGCGGTTAAATTTTCAAAAGAACGATTTGAAAAAGAAATCAAAGAATTTGTCGAAAGAAAATTTAAAGCACATCAGCAATCATTAAAAGAAAGATAAATTAAGGATATAACTTAAAAATATTTTTCAAATCAACTACATTTGCGTTGAACAAACAAATATCATGAAAAGAATACTTATTACTGGAGCGGCAGGATTTTTAGGATCGCATTTATGTGACAGATTTATCAAAGAAGGTTACTTTGTAATCGGAATGGATAATCTGATCACAGGAGACCTTAAAAATATTGAACATTTATTTAAGTTAGAAAACTTTGAGTTCTATCACCATGATATTACCAAATTTGTTCATGTTCCAGGAGAGTTAGATTATATATTGCATTTTGCATCGCCGGCAAGTCCGATTGATTATTTAAAAATTCCAATTCAGACATTAAAAGTAGGATCCTTAGGGACGCACAATTTGCTTGGATTAGCTAGAGTGAAAAAAGCCAGAATTTTGATTGCATCAACATCTGAAGTTTATGGAGATCCTTTAGTGCATCCACAAACGGAAGAATATTATGGAAATGTAAACACAATTGGTCCGCGCGGGGTTTATGATGAAGCAAAACGTTTTCAGGAATCTATTACAATGGCGTACCATACTTTTCACGGCGTAGAAACCAGAATTGTGCGTATTTTTAATACTTACGGACCAAGAATGCGATTAAACGACGGACGCGTAATTCCTGCTTTTATTGGACAGGCGCTTCGCGGAGAAGATTTGACCATTTTTGGAGACGGAATGCAAACACGCTCTTTCTGTTATGTAGATGACCAAGTTGAAGGTATTTACAGATTACTGCATTCAGATTATGTATATCCTGTAAATATTGGAAATCCTGATGAAATCACAATCAAAGATTTTGCAGAAGAAATTATAAAACTGACAGGAACAAACCAGAAAGTGGTTTATCACCCGTTGCCAATAAATGATCCCTTACAGCGCCAGCCAGATACGACAAAAGCAAAAGAATTGCTAGGTTGGGAAGCAAAAGTGACTCGTGCAGAAGGAATGAAAATTACTTACGAGTATTTTAAATCATTATCTCCTGAAGAACTTGCCAAAGAAGAACACAAAGATTTTTCTAGTTATATAAAATAATACTTCAAACAGCTCGAATTTTAAATCTAATTCGAGCTGTTTTTAATAAATCCCCAAAAACAGTTATTATCAGATGAACGAATTAGTTTCTATTATTGTACCCACATATAATACCGAAAAGTTCATTAGACAAACAATAGAGTCGGTGCAAAATCAAACCTATCCCAATTGGGAAATGATTTTGGCTGATGATGGTTCGACAGATAATACAGTCAAAATAATTGAAGAATTTGCTGAAAAAGACAATCGAATAAAACTCTTCAAATTACCTGAAAATAAAGGAAATGGTTTTGCTAGAAATACCGCTTTAGAAAAAGCCACAGGAAAATATATTGCTTATTTAGATGCTGATGATTTATGGTTTCCTGAAAAATTAGAAAAGCAGATTCAGTTTTTGAAAGCAAGTAACTTACACTTTACTTTTAGCTTTTACGATTCTATTGACGAAGAAGGAAATGATTTGAACAGAAGAGTAGAATCACCAAATCCATTGACCTATAAACAATTGTTTTTCTGCAATTATGTAGGCAATTTGACAGCAATTTACGATTCAGATTACTTTGGAAAAATCATTCTAGAAACGTCACAAAAACGTCAAGATTGGAGAATTTGGCTTACGATTTTAAAACAGATTAAAATAGCTAAACCAGTTCCAGAACCTTTGGCTTTTTACAGAATTAGAAAAGATTCTGTTTCTTCTTCAAAATTCAAATTAATCAAACACAACTTTGGTGTTTACAGACAATTTCACGGATACAATTTTGTGTTTTCTATTTTGTTGATGATTCGGTTTTTATATACTCAGTTGATTGTAAAAAAACAATACATAGAGAAGATTTAGAAAATGGAGGTTACAAATTGCGACCTCCATTTTTTGAATTTAATTGAAACTTGATGTCGCAATTTGTGACTTCAAGTTTCAAGGTCGCAATTTGCGACCTTGAAGAATGTCGATTAAAATTGGAGGCCACAATTTGTGACCTCCAAATTGGAATTTATACTGAATTTGAAGTCGCAATTTGCGACTTCAAATTCTTTAAGGTCACAATTTGTGACCTTAAAGAATTACTTTTTATATCCGATTTTTATTCTTTCAGTTTCGTTTTCTTTTTTCTCAGTTAGTTCATCCAAATAAGAAAATACTAATTCTATATTTTTATCATGATTCTCTAACTTCTTCTGAATCTGAAGTATATCAACTTTAATTTCAGTTGTATCTAAGAGCATTTTTCTCACTTTCGTGAAAATCCTCATGATTTGGATATTGGTTTGAATGGCTTTATCACTTTTTAAGACACTTGATAACATTAGAACTCCATGTTCGGTGAAGGCTGAGGGCAATTTTCTTGTTCCTCCCCAACTTGATGTCACAATTTGTGATTTCAAGTTTTCAAATTCAGTTTGAGATAATTCGAACATAAAATCTTTTGGAAATCTAGTAATGTTTCTTTTAACGGCTTGATTTAATACCCTAGTTTCTATTTCATAAAGCATTGCCAAATCACTATCTAACATCACTTTTTGCCCACGAATAAAATATATTTTATTTGAAATTGTTTCCTCAGAAAGCAGAGAATGATTGTCCATAAGTTTAATTTTTAAAAAAAACAAATGTAAGACTTTATTTATATTATAAATAAGATTTGAATTGTTTTAGCTTACCGCGGTTGGTTCTTTCTAAAACTGTTTTTCGGGTGAATGTGAAGTTTAGATTTGGTTCTAAATATAAATCGATTGCTTGTTTTATTTTCTCGATTTGCTCTGAAGTTAATTCATTTTCAGAAACATATTCAATTTCAAAAGCGTCTAATTTGGTTTGTTTGATAATGAATTCTTTTACATTTCCATCATCTTCAATTATGCTTTTGGTTACATAATAAAAGGTCAAACCAGGCGATTTTTTACCGCTTGGTAAAATTGCAACATCATTTGTTCTTCCTATTAACTTTTTTAGAATTGGTTTTTTAGGTGTACTTTTTTCATCCAAAATTCCGATGTCGCCAATTTCATATCGAATAAAAGGATTTGCTTTGTTGAATAAAGATGTAATTACAATTTTTCCTTCTGTTCCATGTGGAACAGGATTATTATTTTCATCTAAAATTTCTACAAAAAGAGTTTCTGAATTTACTTGCCATTCTCCTTTCGGATTTTCAAAAGCGATCAAGTCCAGTTCAGAAGCGCCGTATTCGCTGATAATCGGAATCCCGAATTGTGTTTCCAGAAGCTTTTTATCCATTTCAAAAAGCATTTCCGAAGTAACAAAACAGGCTTTTAAAGTTGGGCATATTTCTTTTAAAACAATATTTTTTTGTTCCAGATATTTGGCAAATAAAACAATAGAACTGGTATATCCGTTGAGGTAATCGAATTTTTTGGTTTTGAATTTTTGCAGAAATTTTTCAAGAACTTCATCAGATAAATCAAATACAGGAAAACGAAAACGATGTGTTAAAAAATCCTTGAAACGTTCTTTTTGATATCCAATAAAATCCATCGGAATTCCGTAAAAACGTGCTTGATACGAATGATTAAAATCGATTCCAAACCAGCCAAAACGCATAATATTAGAAGCCCAAGTTAAAGCATGTGAATATTTGTCTTTTGCAAAAACAAAAGGAGTTCCGCTTGATCCAGATGTTTTGTTGAGGTAAACTGACTTTTTCGAATAACCTTTTGAAAGTCTTTCTTCCAATGGTTTTTGTAAATTCTGTTTATTTAAGATTGGAAGGTTTTCCCAATTTAGAGCAGTTGCATTTCCAGCTAATGCTGCGTAAAAAGAATTGTTTTTCAGATGAAAATCAACAATTTCTGTTTTTTTGTTTTCAAGAAATGTAGCAAATTCTTCTTCAGACAAATGAACAATTTTATCTAATTCGGCTTTGGCTTCCCTTATAGGAAAACCATTTAATTGCAGCGAAAGATCAAAAAGGCGAATCATTTTCAGAATAATTTTCGTCAAAAATAATGTTTAGGAATTACTAACAGTATATAACAAACAACTTTTTGAAGATTTAATTATTTTTTAAGTACAAAAGCAAGTATTTTTGCACCACAACTAAATACAACAACACCATGACAATTTTACTATTGGGATCAGGCGGAAGAGAGCATGCATTTGCATGGAAAATGACACAGAGTCCGCTTTGCGAAAAACTTTTTGTAGTACCTGGAAATGCAGGAACAGCTGCAATTGCTGAAAACGTTGCCATATCTCCAACTGATTTTGAAGCAGTAAAGGCATTAGTGCTTAAAGAAAATATAAGTTTAGTAGTCGTAGGACCAGAAGATCCGTTGGTAAAAGGAGTTTACGATTATTTCAAAAACGATGAAAGTTTAAAACATATTCCAGTTATTGGGCCATCTAAATTAGGTGCACAACTAGAAGGAAGTAAAGAATTTGCAAAAGAATTCTTGATGAAACACAACATTCCAACTGCAGCTTATGACAGTTTTACTGCTGAAACAGTTGAAAAAGGATGTGAATTTTTAGAAACTTTGCAACCTCCTTACGTTTTAAAAGCAGACGGATTGGCAGCTGGAAAAGGCGTTTTGATTATTCAAGATCTTGAAGAAGCAAAAACTGAATTAAGAAACATGCTGGTTCATGCAAAATTCGGAACAGCAAGTTCAAAAGTGGTTATCGAAGAATTCTTGGACGGAATCGAATTAAGCTGTTTCGTTTTGACTGATGGAAAAAGCTATAAAATTCTTCCAACAGCAAAAGATTACAAACGTATCGGAGAAGGAGACACAGGTTTGAATACAGGTGGAATGGGAGCAGTTTCTCCAGTTCCTTATGTTGATGCTGTTTTAATGGAAAAAATTGAAACTCGTATCGTAAAACCAACTATTGAAGGTTTCCAAAAAGATGGAATCGAATATAAAGGTTTTGTTTTCATTGGTTTAATCAACGTGAAAAACGAACCAATCGTTATTGAATACAACGTAAGAATGGGAGATCCAGAAACTGAAGTTGTGGTTCCGAGATTGAAATCTGACTTAGTTGAATTGTTTTTATCTGTTGCAGACCAAAAGTTAGGAGACTTTAATTTAGAAGTTGATCCAAGAAGCGCTACAACTGTAATGGTAGTTTCTGGCGGATATCCTGAAGATTTCGAAAAAGGAAAAGTAATTTCTGGCTTAGAAAATGTAACAGATTCGATAGTTTTTCACGCAGGAACAAAATTAGATGGCGAAAATGTCGTTACTAATGGAGGGCGTGTAATTGCTGTGACATCTTATGGAGATAATTTCCAAGAGGCCATAAAAAAATCTTACCAAAACATAGATAAACTAAGCTTTGATAAGATGTATTTTAGAAAAGATATCGGATTCGATTTAATCTAAAAATAAATGCACCAGCCCTTTTTAATTAAAGGGTTTGGTTTTTTATTTTAAAAATGAATGAGCCGTTGTATCTTGGTTTTCTGTTCCAGCGTCATCAAAAATACGTAATTGTTTAATCCAATAAACGATTGCGCATGCACAGATGATCATAAAAATCCAGTTAATAGTGTTTGCACCAAACCATGTAATTAATTCTAAATGACGTAAAAAGTCAAGAGGAGCAAACAAAATGTTAACGAATAGGTATTGAATTCCTTCAAAAAAAGCTGTCATAATTTTAAAAATTATATGTTATTTATTGTTGTGTAATGCCTTGAAGATAAAATTCGGCTAACCAAATCTTTTTTTCAACTTGTTAGGACTTTCCTTTTAAACAAGTATTATCTTTACAATCACAAAAGTATAAAATATCCTTATGATAACAAGTGTTTTTAAAAAATCTACACCATTAAATTATTCCTTGGTTGTAATTTTAATACTGGTTTTCTTTTTCATCTTCCAAATTAAAGACCCAACTTGGGTTACTTCTTATTTTTTGGCTTTTCAAAAAGTGAGTTTATTGTGCTTTATTTTGGCTTCTTTTTTTATGATTAATTTTATCGTAAAAAAGAACGGACTCAGTAAAGACAATGGTTACGCGATACTTTTTTACTTATTGTTTATTTTATTTTTTCCAACGATATTCAATAATTCCAATGTTATTTATGCCAATTTTTTCATTTTATTGGCACTTCGAAGATTGGTTTCGTTACAATCTCTAAAAGCATCCAAAGAAAAAATATTTGATGCTGCATTTTGGATTTTTGTAGCTTCTTTATTTCAATTTTGGAGTATTCTCTTCATTATATTGGTCTACATTTCGATTATTTTTCACGTTTCAAGAGATTATAGAAACTGGGTTCTACCTTTTATTGCACTTTTGGCCGTAACGATTTTGTTCTATATGACCTCATTAATTATAAATCTCGATGCTGTAGCTTTTATTCAGGAAAGAGCTGTAATCGATTTTAGAATTGATTATTTTAAGAATAATTACGAAAATGCCGCACTTTCGATATACACTGCAGTTGCTTTATTTTTTGTTACTTCAATGTTAATGACGCTATCAAACAGACCACAAATTGTACATTCTTCTTACAAGAAAATTGTAGCTTGCTTTTTTATAGCCGCTTTTGTTTACATCGTTTCGCCAAATAAAAGTAATGACTTGTTATTGTTTAGCATTGCTCCGCTGACTATTATGGCAACAAGCCATGTCGAATATATGCAGCAGAAATTGAACAACGAGATTGTTTACTACACCTTGATTGCGTGTAGTTTATTTACTTTTTTCTCTCAATTATAATTTACTTCCGTAAGCAAGATCGCCAGCGTCTCCAAGTCCAGGAACAATGTAGTTTTTCTCATTTAGTTTCTCGTCTAAAGAAGCAACCCATAAATGGCAGTTTTCTGGAAGATTTTTTTCTAAGTAAGCAATTCCCTCTGGTGCTGCGATAACGACAACAATGTGAATTTCTGTTGGAGTAGCATTTTCTACTAATTTCTCGTGAACAGCAACAATAGATTGTCCAGTTGCCAACATTGGGTCAAGAAGTAGAACAGTTTTGTTATTTAAATCTGAAATCGCTTGATATTCAACCCGAATTTCAAATTCATCATCATTATTTGGATGATATCTGCAGGCAGAAACAAAGCTGTTTTCTGCGTGATCAAAATAATTGAGAAAACCATTGTGAAGAGGCAATCCAGCTCTTAAAATAGGACACAATACTAAATCGGTATCAATTTCAGTAGTCTTCTTAATTCCAAGAGGTGTCTGAATTTCAACTTCTTTGTATGGTAAAATTTTACTCAGTTCGTAAGCCATAATTTCTCCAATGCGTTCAATATTCCTGCGAAAACGCAGACTGTCATTTTGAACATTTACATTCCTAATTTGTCCAAGGAAATGGTTAAGAACACTGTTGTTTTCAGAGATATAATGAATTTTCATGGTGAAATTTAAGTTTATTAACGAATAAAATATAAAAACGAAAAATAATAGCTTTTTTTCGCAGTATAAAAGTATAAAAAGTATCTTTGTTTCATAAAAAAATAAAAACATGTTTTCAAAATTAGCATATTCTGTTTTCGAGCAAAGTATTAAAGATTATCATAAATTTGATAATGTTGATCAGCCGATTAATAATCCTTATCCAAAAGATAAGTTCGAGCATTTGTTATATCTAAAAAATTGGATTGACACCGTTCAATGGCATTTTGAAGATATTATCCGTGATCCGCAGATCGATCCAGTTGCGGCATTAACTTTAAAAAGAAGAATTGATGCATCAAATCAGGAACGTACTGATATGGTGGAATATATAGACAGTTATTTTTTGCAGAAATATAGCGATGTAAAAGTAAAAGACGGAGCAAAAATCAATTCTGAAAGTCCAGCTTGGGCTTTTGACAGATTGTCTATCTTGGCTTTAAAAATTTATCACATGCATGAAGAAGCTAATCGTGCAGAAGCTTCTCAAGAGCACAGAGATAAATGTCAAGAAAAATTAAATGTTCTTTTGGAGCAAAGAACAGATTTATCTACAGCAATTGAAGAATTACTGACAGATATCGAAAACGGTGATAAATTCATGAAAGTGTACAAACAAATGAAAATGTACAACGACGATGAGTTGAACCCAGTTTTATATCAAAATAAAAAATAATAATTTGGCAGACTTGTCTAGCAAAATTAAGCATATAGCCGTCATGAGACTATCCGCAATGGGAGATGTCGCCATGACGGTTCCTGTTTTACGCGCTTTTGTAAAACAATATCCAGAGGTAAAACTTACCATTATTTCTCGCCCGTTTTTTAAATCTTTTTTTGACGGAATTCCTAATCTCGATTTTTTTGCTTTTGATGAAAAAGAAAGACATAAAGGATTTTTGGGACTTTTGCGTTTATATAGTGATGTAAAAAAGCTAAAGGTTGATGCCTTTGCAGATTTTCATAACGTTTTAAGATCTAAGGTAGTGAGCTTACTTTTCGCTTTAAGCGGAAAAAAAAGAGCAACTGTTGATAAAGGTCGTGAAGGAAAAAAAGAATTGACAAGAGCTGAGAATAAGATTTTTAAACAATTGCCAACTATGTTTGAAAGACATGCAAAAGTGTTTGAAGAACTTGGCTTTTCGGTAGATTTATCTCATCCTCAATTTCCTAAAAAAGCAGTTTTAAGCGCGGAAATCACCAATTTAATTGGAGAGAATTATCAAAAACTAATTGGTATCGCGCCTTTTGCACAATACGATTCTAAAGTTTATCCTGTAGATTTGATGAAAGAAGTAATTGAAAAATTGGCTGCTAATTCATCGAATAAAGTTTTACTTTTTGGTGGAGGAAAGAAAGAAATTGAAATTTTAGATGCTCTTGCGCAGCCTTTTGAAAATGTAATTAATATGGCTGGAAAAATTAAATTTCAGCAAGAATTACAATTGATAAGCAATCTTGATGTCATGCTTTCTATGGATTCTGGCAATGCACATATCGCTGCAATGCTGGGTGTAAAAGTAGTTACGCTTTGGGGTGCAACACATCCTTATGCGGGATTTTTGCCTTTCAATCAAAGCTTAGAAAATGCATTAACTTCAGATAGAAATGTATACCCTAAATTGCCAACTTCAGTCTACGGAAACAAAATTGTTGAAGGATATGAAGATGCAATGAGAACAATTTCTCCAGAAGATGTGGTTTCTAAAATCAATAAATTGATTTAAAATTCCAATTTAAAAATTCCAAATTCCAAATCCCAAAATTGAGAATGAATATTCTCTTTGTCAAAGTTTTAAACTTTGACAAAGATTTATAGAAATAGAAATAGAAAATCCAAATCCCAATTTAAAAGTTGGAATTTGGATTTTTTTTATTGGAATTTCGCTTAAAGCCAAATCTTTTCATCACGGCATCTGCGGTAAATATAGTTTTTAAGATTTGCAATTGTAGCTTGATAATCTGGAGCATCATAACCAAATCGTTCGTGTTCCATTTGTTCTTTTTCTAAGGCTTCACAGCCTTTTATAACTTCCTTAATCATATCCAGCATCGGAAGTTCTTTATTATCTGTCTTTTGAAATTTAAATTCTACAATTTCATCTTGCAATTCTGAGCAATAATCGACAAGCTGAATGACTTCTGGTTCTTCCAAAAGTGATGGGTTATTTTTAAATATTTCACGTATTGATTTCATCTTTATCAAGATTTTAAACTTTGACAAAGATCTAATTTTTTTACTTTGTAAGACTATATCTTACATACTTAAGAAGAGATATCCTAGTACTTTCTTTTTGTTTTTGTCAACTACCACTTCAACAAATTGATTTTCTTTTTCGGTAGCCAGCAAAATGTATTCTCTATCTTCAGCTGAATTTCGGTAAACTTTATGCACCAGTTCAGATTCTTTGATTTTTTTCGATAAAATTTTAGCCGCTTTTAATTCGCTTACATAAGGCCATATATTAAAGAAATTATCAGAGATTGATACTTCTTTAATTCCTTTAGCAGTTGAAGAATTGTATTCTTCTTTTGAAAGAAGTTTAGGCGTTTTTCTTTTTTTTCCTGCTTTAATTATAAAATAGCCACAGAATAGAGCAGTTATTACAAAAAGCAAAATAAAAGTTAGACGGAGGTAGTGGTGCATTTCCATGATATTTAATGTTTTAAACGTGTTAACAATTAAATGCAGCTTTACAAAATTTATCTTTGTAGATAAAAGATATATCAGTCTTGAGCGTGCTACTAATTTAATAAATTTTTAGGACATTTTTTAAAAAATACTCAAAAATATAAACGCTTTTTCGACACTTTTTTAAATCGAAGAATTTACCTGGAAATGCTATGAAGGAAAGATAAACACAAAAAAAAAATCCAAATCCCAACGGTAAAATTGGAATTTGGAATTTTATATTTTAGGATTTTTAACGATTAAACATCGTCATAATCTACATAAATCGTTTCTGAAGTTGGATGCGCTTGGCAAGTTAAAATTAAACCTTCAGCAATTTCACCATCTGTTAAAATAGAATTTTTTGTCATTTCTGCACTTCCTTTTGTCACACGTCCTAAACAGCTGCTGCAGATTCCTCCTTGACAAGAATAAGGTGCATCAACACCTTGTTTTAAAGCAGCATCAAGAATCGTTTGTTTTTTAGACATTTCAAAAGTAGTCTCTTCGTCATCAACTAAAACCGTGATTTTTGTATGACCTTCTTGTGAACCTTGAATCGCATGCTCTTCAGAAGAAGAAGTGAAAAGCTCAAATTTAATAGCAGATTCTTTTACATTTTTCTCTTTCAAAACATTAGAAACAGTATTGATCATTTCTTCTGGTCCGCAAAGGAAAAATTTATCAAATTGAAGCTCTTTGTGTTTGTTGTTTAAAACAAAATTTACGGCCGATTTTTCAATTCTTCCAAACAAAGCATTCTCCGCTTTTGCCTGACTGTATACATAATGCACAAAAAATCTGCCTACATATTGTAGCTGTAAATCGTGAAGTTCTTGGTGAAATATTGTACTTTCAGGAGTTTTGTTTCCGTAAACCAATACAAATGAACTTTTTGGCTCATTTTTTAAAACCGATTTTATAATAGAAAGAACCGGAGTAATTCCGCTTCCAGCAGCAAATGCAGCATAGTTTTTTTGTCTCTCAGCATCTGGCTCAAAAGTAAATTTTCCTTCTGGCTGACCTACTTCAAGAACATCTCCTGCCTTTAATGTAGTATTGGCAAACTGAGAAAAAAGACCGTTTTTTACTGCTTTTACAGCAATTCTTAATTCGCCGCTATCTGGTGCAGAGCAAATAGAATAAGCACGTCTAATTTCTTGGTTGTCAAGAGTTAGTTTTAAATTTATATATTGGCCTGCTATAAATTTATAGTCAGATTTTAGTTCTTCAGGAACATTAAAAAGAATAGAAACCGCATCTGCAGTCTCACGTTTAACCTCTTTAATTATAAGTTTTAAGAATGAAGGCATGATAAAATTTTTATGCAAAAGTAGCAAACGACTATTAAAAGTTTAGCACGAAATTATTTTTTTTAACTTTTTTTGTAACGTTTTCCTACATTTGGTCTCTTACTACAAAAATACTAAAACCATAAACCATGATTAAGAAGTTTATTTATCTCGAATGGAAGGCTTTTATTAGGTCGGCATCTTTCGGTAAAAACCTGGCAATGAAAATTATAATGGGATTTTTGATGATCTATTTTTCATTAATTTTTATTGGCATGGGAGTGGGAGCGTTTTATGTGCTGAAGGAAATGAAATTGGAACCATTGGTAACAGTAAACAAATTTCTGATTTATTATTTTTTATTCGATTTAGTAATTCGATTGCTATTGCAGTCAATTCCTGTTTTGAATATCAAGCCTTTACTGGTTCTCCCTTTCAAGAAACCAACAATCGTTCATTTTTCTTTAGGCAAAACGGCTTTATCTTTTTTTAACTGGATACATGCTCTATTTTTTATTCCGTTTTCAGTCGTGCTAATTTTAAATGGATATGATGTTATCGAAATCATTTTCTGGCATTTAGGAATAATGGCCATGATATACATCAACAATTTCCTGAATATTATCTTGAGTAATATTGACAAATTGTTTGTTGTATTTGTGTTATTGATTGTAGTTTTGGGAGGAGCGCAATATTACAAGTTATTTGATATCACGATATTTACAACTCCATTTTTTCAGAATTTCTATGATCTTGACGGAGTATTTTTAATTCCGATTTTAATATTAATAGGACTTTATATTTTTACTTTTAAATACTTCAAAAAGAATTTATATCTAGATGCAGGTCTATCTGTAAAACAAGATATTGCATCAACAGAAAATCTGGCTTGGCTGAATCAGTTTGGAACTTTGGGGACTTTTCTTAAAAACGACATTAAACTCATCAAAAGAAATAAAAGATCAAAAACTACTATTGTTATGAGTGTGATCTTTTTATTCTACGGATTGATTTTTTTCGGAAACACACATCAGCCGCCAGCCATGCATATTTTTGCGGGAATATTTGTATCGGGAGGATTTCTATTTGTCTTTGGACAATTTGTACCAAGCTGGGACAGTTCGTATTATCAATTAATGATGACGCAAAATATTCCGTACAGAGGTTATATTACATCTAAATGGTGGCTTGTTGTTATTGCAACTTTCATTTCGACAATTTTGGCATCATTCTATTTATTTTACGGATGGGAAGTTTACCTAACAATCGTTGTAGGAGCGATTTACAATATTGGAGTAAATTCTCATTTAGTTCTTTTAGGTGGAGCATTTACCAAAACACCAATCGATTTAAGCAATGCTGGTGGAGCTTTTGGAGACAAAAAAGCATTTAATGTAAGTGCCATGCTGTTGTCTTTGCCAAAAATATTTCTTCCGTTATTATTATATTGGCTCGGACTTCATTTTGCAGATAAAACCGTAGCATTAATTTTGGTTGCAGGAGCTGGAGTTTTAGGTTTTATCTTTAAAGAAAAAGTGTTTTCATTAATAGAAAAGAGGTACAAAAAAGAAAAGTACAGCACGATAAGTGCTTACAAACAAAAGAGTTAATTAGTGAATTAGAAAATGAGTCAATTAGATAATTAATCTAAAATCTTAAATCAACAATCTAAAATTACACCATGATACAAGTAAATCAGCTTTCAAAAACATATAACGGAACAACAGTTTTAAACATCAGCAATCTAGAAATCCCAAAAGGACAAAGTTTTGGTTTGGTCGGAAATAACGGAGCTGGAAAAACAACTTTTTTTAGTTTGCTATTAGATCTTATCCAACCTTCAACAGGATATATAAAAAGTCATGATATTCAAGTAAATACAAGCGAAAACTGGAAATCTTTTACAGGATCATTTTTAGACGAAAATTTCCTTATCGGATATTTAACTCCAGAAGAATACTTTTATTTTATCGGCGATTTACGCAATCAGAACAAGGCAGATATTGATGCATTGCTGGCAAAACATGAAGAGTTTTTTAACGGAGAAATTTTAAAGAACAAAAAATACCTTCGAGATTTGTCTAAAGGAAATCAGAAGAAAGTGGGTATTATTGCCACACTTATAGGAAATCCAGAAGTTGTTATTTTAGACGAACCTTTTGCCAATTTAGATCCAACAACGGTAAGCCGATTAAAAAAAATAATTAAAGAATTGGCCGATGATCCAAATGTAACCGTTTTGGTCTCAAGTCACGATTTACAGCATACTGTAGAGGTTTGCAATCGAATTGTTGCTCTTAATAAAGGTGAAATTGTCAAAGATATTCAGACCTCAAAAGAAACCTTACAAGAACTAGAATTATTTTTTGCTGTGTAAGAATTTCTATATTTCAAAAAGAAGCGTATTTTTACAAGTGAATATACTAAAACCGATTTTTAGTAGTTATCTGTTTTAAACTCTTTTCTATTGAAAAAGAATACTCTTAAATATAGTTTTACTCTCGTTTTTTTATTCTTTTTGATAGCTTGTTCTACCAAAAAAAATACCTTTTTGGCTAGAAGTTCCCATTCGATTGGAACAAAGTATAATATTCTATACAACGGGGGAATTGGTCTTGAAAAAGGTTTAAAGTCTATTCAAGCCAATAACGAAGATAATTTCTGGAAACTGCTTCCAATTGAAAAAATGCAGTTTGATGAAAATTTTTCTGAAGGCGAAAAAGCTAAAAATCCTGATTTTGAAAAAGCAGAGACAAAAGCGACAAAAGCCATTCAGAAACATTCCATGAATATTGGTGGAAGAGAAAGAAACTGGCAGATTGACGAAGCTTATCTTATGCTTGGAAAAGCAAGATATTACGATCAGCGTTTTATTCCAGCAATTGAGGCTTTCAATTATATTTTATACAAATATCCGGAAAGCAACAATATTTATACGGCAAAAATCTGGCGAGAAAAAACCAATATGCGTTTAGGCAATGATGCCATTGCTCTTAAGAACATCAAAATTTTACTTAAAAAGACAGATCTAAACAAGCAGACTTTTGCAGATGCCAATGCTCTTTTGGCAGAAGCTTATCTGAATTTGGAAGAGAAAGACAGTGCCGTTTCTAAACTTAGAATTGCAGAACAATTTACACGAAGCAATGAAGAGCGCGCAAGATATCGTTTTATTCTTGGCCAAATGTATCAGGCAGAAGGACAGCGAGACAGCGCCATTTATTTTTATAACGCCGTAATAGATTTAAACAGAAAAGCAGATCGTAAGTACATGATGCACGCTTACGCCAGAAAAGCACAGATGTTTGATTATGAAAACGGAGATAAAAATATGTTTATCGAAGCCTATAATAAATTGGTGGAAGATCGAGAAAACCGTCCTTATTATGATCTGCTGTTTTATGAAATGGGAGTTTTCTTTGATAAAAATAAAGATCAAGAAAATGCATTGCTGTTCTATAATAAATCTTTAGGAAGAAAATCTAAAGATCCATATTTGATGGCTTCTGCTTATAGAAACATTGGAAACATGTATTTTAAAAATACAGATTATTCGATGGCAGCAAAGTATTATGACAGTACTTTAGTAAAACTGGATCCTAAAACCAGAGAATTTGCCTTTATAGAAAAAAACAGAAAAAATCTTGATGACGTAATTAAATACGAAGCTATTGCAAAACGCAACGATAGTATTATTAAGGTATACAATCTTCCGCCAAACGAAAAGAAAGATTATTTCGAAAATTATATTGCCGAACTTAAAAAGAAAGATGAAGCCAAAAAACTTTTTGAAGAAAAAGAAAAAGAACGATTGGCCAATATAGATCGAAACTCTCAGGCACAAACTCCAGGAAACGGAGCGGTAAATCCGCAGTCTTTGGGTAAACCATCAGAACCAGAAGGTCTAGGAATGCCTCCCGGCGGAAATGATATTGCAAGTTCATTCTATTTTTATAATCCAACAACGGTTGCTTACGGAAAACTCCAATTCAAGAAAATGTGGGGTAGCAGAACTATGGCAGGAAACTGGAGATTGGCAGGAATTAAAGCGGCTAATAATGAAGCAATGAATGATACAATTGTTACTAAAGAAGTTGCAAACGCACTGAAAGATACTATTGTACCAGAAAAATATACTGTAGCATATTATGTTAAACAGCTTCCGACTTCGCAAACGGCGATGGATAGTATTGGTAAAGAGCGTAATTTTTCATACTACCAATTAGGACTTATATATAAGGAGAAGTTTAAAGAATATAATTTGGCTAGTAACAAACTAGAGCAATTACTTCAGAATAATCCTGAAGAAAAACTAGTATTGCCGTCGATGTATAATTTGTACAAAATATATCAGATTACAAATCCGGCAAAAGCTGAAGCTATAAAAGCAGAGATTTCTTCGAAATATCCAGATTCTAGATATGCTCACATTTTAAACAATAAAGAAGACGATCCAAATTCTAGTCCAGACAAAGAATATCAAAAATGGTATAAACTTTTTGAAGAAGAACATTTTAATGAAGTCTTGGCAAATATTGATAATTTAATTAACCAATATTCTGGAGACGATATTGTTTCGAAATACGAATTGCTAAAAGCCAATACTTTAGGGAAAGTATATGGTTTAGAAGCTTATAAAAAAGGTCTTGAGAATGTAGCAGTTAATTATCCGAATAGTGAAGAGGGCAGAAACGCTAGAGAAATTCTAGAAAAACAAGTTCCTGTTTTAGAGAAACTTAACTTTACGACAACCGATAATAAAAACTGGAAAATTTTATATCGAGTTGCTAATAACGACACCAAAACAGTTAAAAGAATTGAAGAAGCAATTCGAGTATTTTTATTAGTTGAAAACTACGAAAGATTGACAACATCTCTGGATAAATACAATAAAACAGAAAGTTTTGTAGTTATTCATGGTTTAAAATCTGAAGCCTATGCAAATGATGTTGCTGGTGTTTTCAAAAATGATGAAAAATATAGAATCCCAGATCAAGCAATAATTATATCAGCCGATAATTACAAAATTGTTCAGATTAAAAAGAATCTAGATACATACCTTACCCCAAAAACCCCTTAAATCTTAACCGCCATGTTTGAAAAAGTAAAAAAAAACGGAACTGAACAATTAGGAAAAACAAATAGAATAGTTGAAGGAACCTCAATAGTAGGAGATATAGTCTCTAAAGCCGATTTTAGATTAGACGGCGAATTGATCGGAAATTTTACTTCGCAGGGCAAAATTGTAATTGGGGCCAAAGGGGTTGTTAAAGGAGAAATTATCTGTAACAATGCAGACATCGAAGGCGAATTTCACGGAAAAATAAAGGTTCTTGAAACCCTTAATATTAAATCTACCGCTCAAATACATGGAGATGTAGCAGTGGGAAAACTTTCAATAGAACCAGGAGCCGACTTTACAGCAACCTGCACTATGCTTGCCCATTCAAACACAGTAATAATGTTAGAAGATGGAAAAGGAGCCGAACAATAATAGGAGAAATAAATGGATGGCATTTATTAATATTCCATTTCAAATGGGAGTAATTATTTTTGTATTCTCTTATTTCGGAACCTGGCTCGACGAGAAGCATCCAAGTCCAGAAGTATATTATAACACCATATTTGTATTAGCCGGCGTTGGAGTTGCATTGTACAATGTAATCCGACAAGTAAATGATATCAATAAAACAAAGTAGTTTGTAAATAAAAACGCCTTGAGATAAAAGTTGCATCTTTGCACAAAAATTATTTCAAATGCTTTCAAAAAATTACAAACCGATTTTTTATTTGTTATGTCTTGCTTTAGGAACTTATATTGTTCATAAAGCAGTTTTTTTCTTTAGTGAAATTGGTACAGAGAATTTTCATTACAGTTTAGAATTACTGTATATATTTTTCTTTGCAATTTCGTCTTTATTATACCTTATATTATTAATAGTAAAAAAGAAGAATTTTGAAATCGTCGGGATGACGTTTTTATTTGGAACTTTTGCACAAATGTTATTAGCCTATTTAGTTTTGCAGCCAATCTTAAAAGACAAAGCTGGAGAAAGCAATGTTGAAAAAGTTAGTTTTTTTGTAACATTTGTGCTGTTTTTGTTATTTCAGACCCTTTTAACTGTCCGATTATTAAATGAAAAGCGTTAAAATAACAATTCTTTAAAACAAGGTTTAAAAATAATTTTTCATATCCTTTTGAATATTAATAAAAAATGTACCTTTGCACCAAATTTTAGAAACGTAAAAAAATAAGATTTTCCACGATATGGTGATTTCAAACAAACCACTCAGCTTTATTCTTGCAGCTTTTGTAGCTTCTCTACCTATTATGGGTTTTGCAAATCAAGAGAATGATTCGACGCATGTTCAAACTGAAACGACTCACGAAGAGAAAGTAGTTTCACATAATGCTCACGAAGAAGGAGAGCATGTTGCTCTAGATCCAAAGGCAAAAGTGGATGCATTTATTGATCACCACTTACAAGATTCTCACGATTTTGTTTTCTTTTCAGATGAAAAAGAAAATAAACACTACGGTTTTCCATTACCAGTTATTTTAATTGATGGTGGTTTAAAAGTTTTCTCTTCTTCAAAATTACACCACGGAGAAGAAGTTGCAGAGGTTGATGGAAATTTCTACAAATTAGTTCACGGTAAAATTTACAAAACAGATGCTGCCGGAACAATCAACTTTGACGAGCATGGTCATCCATCAAACGAAAAACCATTAGATTTTTCGATTACTAAAAATGTTGTATCAATGCTTTTCGTATCAGTATTATTATTCTTAATGTTTACTGGTTTAGCAAAATCATATAAAAAAGGACCAATCCCAACAGGATTTGGTAGAGTTTTAGAACCACTTGTAATTTTCATTAGAGATGAAATTGCAGTTCCAAATATTGGAGAGAAAAAATACCGTAAATATATGGGTTACCTATTAACTGTATTTTTCTTTGTTTGGATCTTGAACTTATTAGGAATGACTCCACTAGGAATCAACGTAACAGGAAACATCGCTATCACTGTTTGTTTAGCGGCCTTTACATTCATCATTACTCAATTTAGCGCAAACAAAGATTATTGGGGACACATCTTCTGGATGCCAGGAGTGCCAGTTCCAATGAAAATTATCTTAGCTCCAATTGAGATTTTAGGAACATTAACAAAACCATTCGCATTATTAATTCGTTTGTATGCAAACATTACTGCAGGTCACGTAGTAATTATGAGTTTGATTGCAATGATTTTTGTTGGAAAAAATTTAGCAGCAGATTTGCCAATCTCATTAGGATTGACATTGTTTATCTCTGTTATTGAAATTTTAGTTGCGTTTTTGCAAGCGTTCATCTTTACAATGTTATCATCATTGTTTATCGGTATGGCAGTTCAAGATCATGATCATGCTCACCACCACGAAGACGAAACAGCAATTATTTAATTTAGAAGTTTAATTTTATATATATAAATAGTTATGGGAACAATTCCAACTTTAGTAGGTGCTGGTTTAGTAGTAATCGGTGCAGGTTTAGGTTTAGGTAAAATCGGTGGATCTGCTATGGACGCTATTGCTCGTCAGCCAGAAGCTGCTGGTAAAATTCAAACTGCGATGATTATTATCGCGGCTTTATTAGAAGGTTTAGCATTCGCTGCTTTAATCTTAGGAAAATAATAAAGAGAGAAATAACAGCATCTTTAACGGTTGGTTAAAGATGTTGTTACTTTTAAAAAAGAAATTAAATATTTAATATAGTTATATAAAATGGATAAGTTAATTAACGATTTTTCATTCGGATTATTCTTCTGGCAGGCTTTAATCTTGGTAATACTAATTTTGCTTTTGGTAAAATTTGCTTGGAAACCAATTATGGAATCTATTACTGCAAGAGAAGAAGGTATTAAAAATGCATTGCTTTCTGCTGAAAACGCAAAGAGAGAAATGGAGAACTTACAAGCTGACAATCAAAGAATTTTGAATGAAGCTCGTGCAGAACGTGACGCGATGTTGAAAGAAGCTCGCGAAATGAAAGAGAAAATGATTGCTGATTCTAAAAACGAAGCGCAAGAAGCTGGTCAAAAAATGATTGAGCAAGCTAAAGCTGCTATCGAAAGCGAAAAAAATGCTGCAATGGCAGAATTGAAATCTCAAGTTTCTTCTCTATCATTGAGTATTGCTGAAAAATTATTGAAAGAAGAATTATCTAACAAAGAATCTCAAACTAAATTGGTTGAGAAAATGTTAGGTGACGTAAAGTTAAACTAAGATTATGGCAAGTACAAGAGCAGCAATTCGTTATGCAAAAGCAATTCTAGACTTAGCAAACTCTAAAGGTGTTGCCGAAGCTGTCAATAACGATATGAAATCAATTGCAAATGCAATTGAGACGAATCAAGAATTGAGTACATTTATTCTAAACCCAACTACAAAAGCTGAAGTTAAGGAAGGTGCTCTTTTAGAAGTTTTCCCAAATGTAAATGGAGTAACAAAAGGATTATTCCGTTTATTATACGAAAATAAAAGATTTGAAATTCTAGATGCAATTGCATTAGGATACAATAAATTATTTGATGAAAATCAAGGAGTTGAAGTAGCAAAAGTTACTACAGCAATTCCGATGGATGCTGCTTTAGAAGCTAAAGTTTTAGCTAAAGTTGCAACTTTATCAGATAAAAAAATTACAATTGAAAATATAGTAGATCCTTCAATTATTGGCGGATTTATTTTGAGAATAGGAGATAATCAGTACAACGCTTCAGTTGCTAACAGATTACAAGTATTAAAAAGAGAGTTAAGTAATTAGTTTTATAACACAAAAAGTGTCTAAATTATAAATTAAGATGGCGGAAATTAAACCTGCTGAAATTTCAGCAATATTAAGAAAGCAAGTAGAAGGTTTTGAATCTGGCGCTACGCTAGAGGAAGTAGGATCAGTACTTCAAGTTGGAGACGGTATTGCTCGTGTTTACGGGTTGTCTAATGTACAATATGGAGAATTAGTAGAATTTGATAACGGTATGGAAGGTATCGTATTGAATCTTGATGAGGATAATGTTGGTGTTGTATTATTAGGGCCTTCAACAGGAATTAAAGAAGGATCTACAGCAAAAAGAACTCAGCGTATTGCTTCTCTTAAAGTTGGTGAGCAAATGGTAGGACGTGTTGTTAACACTCTTGGTTTCCCAATTGATGGAAAAGGACCAATCGGTGGTGATTTATACGAAATGCCTTTGGAAAGAAAAGCTCCTGGAGTTATCTTCCGTCAACCAGTAACTGAGCCATTACAAACAGGTGTAAAAGCAGTTGATGCTATGATCCCAGTTGGTCGTGGACAACGTGAGCTTGTTATTGGTGACCGTCAAACAGGTAAATCAACTGTTTGTATCGATACAATCTTAAATCAAAAAGAATTTTACGATGCAGGAAAACCTGTATTCTGTATATATGTTGCAATTGGACAAAAAGCTTCAACTGTAGCAGGAATCGCAAAAATGTTAGAAGAAAAAGGAGCAATGGCTTATACAGTTATCGTTGCTGCTAATGCTTCTGATCCAGCTCCAATGCAAGTTTACGCTCCATTCGCTGGTGCTGCAATTGGAGAATACTTCAGAGATTCTGGTCGTCCAGCTCTTATCGTTTATGATGATTTATCTAAACAAGCTGTTGCTTACCGTGAGGTTTCTCTTTTATTAAGAAGACCACCGGGACGTGAGGCTTACCCTGGAGACGTTTTCTACTTACACTCTCGTTTATTAGAGCGTGCTTGTAAAGTAATCGCTGATGATGGTATCGCTAAAAACATGAACGATTTACCAGATTCTATTAAGTCTATCGTAAAAGGTGGTGGTTCATTAACTGCTTTACCAATTATCGAAACTCAAGCTGGTGACGTTTCTGCATATATCCCAACAAACGTAATTTCGATTACAGATGGTCAGATTTTCCTTGATGGAGATTTGTTCAACTCTGGGGTTCGTCCTGCAATTAACGTAGGTATCTCTGTATCTCGTGTTGGAGGTAATGCTCAAATTAAATCAATGAAAAAAGTTTCTGGAACTTTAAAATTAGACCAAGCTCAGTTCCGTGAATTAGAAGCTTTCGCTAAATTCGGTTCTGACTTAGATTCTGTTACTTTAAATGTAATTGAAAAAGGTAAAAGAAACGTTGAGATCTTGAAACAAGGTTTAAATGATCCTTATACAGTTGAAAACCAAGTAGCTATTATCTATGCTGGTTCTAAAAACTTATTAAAAAATGTTCCTGTGAATAAAGTAAAAGAATTCGAAGCAGATTTCTTAGCTTACTTAAACAGCAAACATAAAGATACACTTAACGCTTTGAAAGCTGGAAAATTAGATGACGCTATTACAGACGTTATCGAAAAAGCAGCAAAAGAAGTTTCAGCAAAATATAACTAATTAGATAATTGGTAAATTAGATAGTTAGAGAATGATTCCATTTTCTAATTATCTAATTTTAAAATTGTCGCATTTTCTAATTAATAGATGGCAAATTTAAAGGAAATCCGTAATAGAATTACTTCCGTTTCATCGACGATGCAAATTACATCAGCTATGAAAATGGTTTCTGCTGCAAAGCTTAAGAAAGCACAAGATGCAATCACTGCAATGCGTCCTTATGCCGAGAAATTAACGGAGTTATTGCAAGATCTTTCTGCGACACTAGAAGGTGAAGTTGGAGGAGATTACACTACACAACGTGAAGTAAAAAAAGTATTGTTGGTAGCTGTAACTTCAAATAGAGGTTTATGCGGTGCTTTCAATTCAAATATTATTAAAGAGATTAAAAATCGTACTGATTTTTATGCTGGAAAGCAAGTTGACGTTTTTGCCATTGGTAAAAAAGGAGGTGATGCTTTAATCAAAACGCATAAAATCCACGGTCATCATAATGCAATTTTTGATCATTTAACATTTGAAAATGTTGCTGGTATTGCAGAAGATTTAACACAAAAGTTTCTAACTGGAGAATACGACAGAATCGAGTTGGTTTACAATCAGTTTAAAAATGCTGCAACTCAGATTGTTCAAGTAGAGCAATTTTTACCGTTGGCTCCTATTAAAACTGACGCACCTGCTGTTTCTGGAGATTATATTTATGAACCAGGAAAAGAAGAAATTGTATTGGCTTTAATTCCTAAGTCATTAAAAACACAATTGTATAAAGGTATTCGCGATTCATTTGCTTCTGAGCATGGAGCGCGTATGACTGCAATGCACAAAGCAACAGATAACGCTACAGCTCTAAGAAACCAATTGAAATTAACTTATAATAAAGCTCGTCAGGCTGCAATTACAAGTGAGATTTTAGAAATTGTAGGTGGAGCAGAAGCTTTGAACGGATAATCGTTCCATAATATATAAAAAGAAAGCCAGCATTTAGCTGGCTTTTCTTTTTTATTGGAAGTTCTATTCTTTTTTAAAAATAACTTTATAAAATGGTGATTCTCAAATTATAATTATAAGTTGAGAATCACTACCATTTTATAAAAATAGACAGAGATAACTCTGCGTGCTTTGTCTTTCATGGGAACAAACTAGCTTTATTAGTCCCAATGCTCTGTTTTTTTAGGGTTACTGCAGCTGAATCAATCCCTTATGCTTTGTCTTTTATGGGAACAAACAAGCTTTATTAGTCCCAGTGCTCTGTTTTTTTTAGGGTTACTACAGCTGAATCAATCCCTTATGCTTTGTCTTTTATGGGAACAAACAAGCTTTATTAGTCCCAGTGCTTTTCTTTTTTTTAAGGGTTGTACTAGCTTTCTCATTCCCTTTGAAACAAATTTAATAAAAGAATGTAAAAAAAATGTTACATAATTTTTAACTAAATTTTATATATTTCACATGTTTTGTTAAAAACATCTTTTATAATGATCTAAAGATAAGTATTTTATGAATACTTTGTACAATAATTCTTTATTTTTTGTTAAAATTTATTTTTCAAGCAAAAAATGCTCTTTCTATACCTTATATTTTAAGTATTTTTGAGCTCTATTTCTTTTAAAAACAATGGCTTTACAAATACAAGAACTTACTACCATTCAAGACATGGTGGCTCAAATAGATACGATTCGATTTTTATATCCAAATATAGCTCTAGAAAAATATGAAGCATTTCTTTCTGAGATGCTTCCGCACAATTATATCCAGATTGCAGTATTTGAAGATGGCATTTGTCTCGGTCTGACTGGCTGTTGGTCGGCTACAAAATTATGGACCGGGAAATATCTGGAAATAGACAATTTTGTTGTTAACCCACAATACCGATCTAAGGGAATAGGAAAAATGCTTACCGATTATATAGAGAAAAAAGCAATCGAGCTGAATTGCAGCAGTATAGTTTTGGATGCTTTTACAGGAAATTTTGCGGCGCATCGTTTTTATTACAATCAGGGTTATGCACCAAAAGGATTTCATTTTGTGAAAATTTTAGACGAAAAAAAATTAACAGTTTAAAAACAATAGAAGTTTTCTTTATTGCATCAACAAAAGAGCCATTAAACAAAAGAAATGGTTATTTTTGTCTTACAAACATTATTAGAATTATATTTTGGGATTATATAAAAATCTATTCAAGCAAACGGCAATTTACGGACTGGCGACAGTTTTACCGCGAATGCTGAGTTTTTTATTAGTGAGATTATATACAGGAATTTTGCCTACAGCTGAGTATGGTGAAGTTTCGATCGTATTGTCTTGGATGGTTTTCTTTAACGTAGTTCTTTCTTACGGAATGGAAACGGCATTTTTTAGATTTTACAGTGCCGAAGAGGATAAGAAAAACGTAATTGCAACTTCAACTATTTCAATATTTTGGACCTCGATTCTATTTCTTTTTGCTGGTTTGATTTTTAGAAATACACTAGCAAACTTAGCAGAAGTTGATGTTCAGTATATAACTTATACCGTATGGATTTTAGTTTTAGATGCTCTGGTTTTAATTCCGTTTTCTAAATTAAGAGCGAATCAAAGGCCAATGGTTTATGCCGCAATTAAAATTGGAAATGTGGTTATAAACTTATTGCTGAATATATTTTTCTTGATCTATCTTCCAAAACTAGCAGAATCAAATCCGAATTCTGTTTGGGATAATTTATATGTGCAGAATTTCCAGATTGCTTATATTTTCATTGCAAATCTATTAGCAAGTTTGGCAACATTTATTGTGCTTTCTCCAAATTATCTTTCACTTGGACGAAAATTCGATCCTGTGCTTTGGAAAAAAATGATGAAATACGGACTTCCGATTTTGGTTGCAGGATTGGCTTTTGCCGTAAACGAACATTTCGATAAAATTCTATTAGGTTATTTACTCCCAGAAAATTTAGCTAAATCTGAAGTTGGAGCTTACTCTGCTTGTTACAAATTAGGACTGTTTATGGTTCTTTTCGCAACAGCTTTCAGATTAGGAATTGAGCCTTTTTTTTTCAGTCATGCTAAAAATGAAAACGCTCCGCAAACTTATGCTGTTATTACTAAATACTTCGTGATTTTAGGATCATTGATTTTATTGGGTGTAATTGTTTTTGCAGACGTTTTAAAATATCTATTATTGGATAACAAATCGTATTGGGAAGCAATGAAAGTTGTGCCGCTAATTATTTTGGCTAACTTCTTTTTGGGTATTTACAACAACTTATCGGTTTGGTATAAATTGACAGATAAGACAAAAATTGGAGCCTACATTTCTATCGTAGGAGCAATTGTTACCTTGATTTTAAATTATTTATTAATCCCGAAATATAGCTATTATGGTTCTGCCATTGCGACTATTTCGGCTTACGGAAGTATGATGCTTATTTCTTATGTTTTAGGAAATAAATATTATCCTATTCCTTATGATATGAACAAAATTGGTGCTTATTTAGGCGTTTCAATACTATTTTCAATAATCTCATTTTATGGATTTAGAGAAAAATATTATGTTGGAATTCCGCTTCTTTTAGTCTTTATGTATATGGTTTACCACTTTGAAAAAGATACGATAAAAGGAATAATGAAAAGAAAATAAGACGTTTTAAGAAAAATTATATTTAAAAATGAAAATTCAAATTATCAATAAATCACAGCACGATTTACCAAATTACGAAACGATTGCTTCTGCAGGAATGGATTTACGTGCCAATATTATAGAACCAATTACGTTAAAACCTTTAGAAAGAACCATTGTTAAAACGGGTCTTTTTATTGAATTGCCAATTGGTTACGAAGCACAGGTGAGACCGAGAAGCGGGCTGGCAGCAAAAAAAGGCGTAACCGTTTTAAATTCGCCAGGAACTGTTGATGCAGATTACCGCGGAGAAATAGGAGTAATTTTAGTAAATTTATCTAATGACGATTTTGTAATCGAAAATGGCGAGCGAATTGCACAGCTGATTATTGCAAAACACGAAAGAGCAGAATGGATTGAAGTTGAAACACTTTCTGAAACATCAAGAGGAGAAGGAGGCTTTGGAAGTACTGGCGTAAAATAATAGAAAAGAAAGACCAAACCCAATGAAGATTTTAATCTTCCCATAAAAATCAAATAAAGAATGAAGATAATTGTGCCAATGGCAGGCCGCGGATCAAGATTGAGGCCTCATACTTTAACAGTTCCAAAACCGTTAATTCCTGTTGCAGGAAAATCTATTGTACACCGTTTAGTTGAAGATATTGCCAAAATATTAAAAGAACCAATTGAAGAAGTTGCTTTTATTTTAGGAGACGAAGCTTTCTTTGGAGCAGATGTTGTAGAAAGTTTAGAAGATTTAGCTAAAGGATTAGGAGCAAAAGCTTCTATCTATCGTCAGGACCAGCCGCTAGGAACAGGACATGCTATTATGTGTGCAAAAGATTCGTTGTCTGGACCCGCTGTAATTGCTTATGCTGATACATTAATTAGAGCAGATTTCGAATTAGATCCAGAAGCAGATGCAGTAATCTGGGTAAAACAAGTAGAGCAACCTGAAGCTTTTGGTGTTGTAAAATTAAACCAGAATAATGAAATTATAGAATTGGTTGAAAAACCAAAAGAATTTGTTAGCGATTTAGCTGTTATCGGAATCTACTATTTTAAAGAAGTTGGAATTTTAAGAAACGAACTTCAAAATGTTTTAGATAATAACATTCAAAATGGTGGAGAATATCAGATTAATGACGGTATCAAAGCCATGATGGCAAACGGAAAAGTTTTCAAAACTGGAAGTGTTGACGAGTGGATGGACTGTGGTAACAAAGATGTTACTGTTGAAACTAACACAAGAATGCTAGGTTTCCTTCATAACGACGGAGAGCATTTGGTAGATTACGGCGTGACTTTAGAAAATTCAACAATTATTCCTCCTTGTTATATTGGAGAAAATGTGGTTTTGAAAAACACTACAGTTGGTCCGAATGTTTCTCTTGGAAAAGGATGCCATGTAACCAACAGTACAATCCAAAACAGTTTGATTCAGACTTATTCTCAAATAAAAAATGCTAATCTTGATAATGCAATGATCGGAAATCATGTAAGTTATGATGGTAATTTTACAAGCATTAGTATTGGAGATTATGCTATTTTAGAGTAAAATAAAAATTAGCGGAGTTTCGTTTTGTTTAAAATGTAATTTTTACAAAAGATGAAAAAAAGAGTTTTTACGGTTTTGTTTTTTGCTTTATTCAGCACATCATTTTCGGTTTTTGCTCAGACAGAACCCGAAGATATTGCTATGGCAACAGACGAATATCAAGACTCTTTCTATGAATCATTAAAACAAAAAGGAATTGAAAATTATGATAAAGCCATTGTATCATTGGAGAAATGTATCAAACTAAAACCCAATGATGCAGTAGCTTATTTTGAATTAGGAAAGAATTACTTGTCGCTTAAACAATATCAGAATGCGCAAGAAGCTTTTGAAAAAGCGACACAGCTTGATCCTAAAAACAAATGGTTTTGGCTTGGAATTTACGACGTAAGCTACGAGACAAAAAACTATCCGTTGGCAATTGAAATTATTCAAAAAATAATTGTTTTTGACGAAGAATATAAAGACGATTTGATTTCGCTATACATGATTACCAATCAGTATGACAAGGCATTAACGGCGATAAACGAAATGAACGATAAGTTTGGAAAATCGTCTGATCGCGAGATTTACAAAGCTCAGATTTTATCGCAAGGAAAATATCAGAATGCTGAAATTGATAATCTTTTGGATCAGATTAAAAAAAATCCCAAAGAAGAATCCAATTATGTAAATCTGATTTTTTTATATTCAAAGAATAACGAAAACGAAAAATCGCTGGAAGTAGCGAAACAATTGGCAAAAGAAATTCCAAATTCAGAATGGGCTCAAGTAAGTTTGTTTAAAGGATATTTGGATGCCAATCAAGCAGATAAAGCTATTAAATCGATGAATGTGATTTTAGCAAGTTCAAAAATCGATTCAAAAATCAAACACAGAACTTTGAATGAGTTTTTGATTTATGTTAATAAGAATCCACAATATTCAGCCGATTTAGAAAAAGCCATTTCTTATTTTGATAACGATAAAGATGTTGACGTTCCCAAAGAAATTGGAAAATTTTATCATAGCAAAGGACAGTTTGAAAATGCCATTAAATATTATGAAAAAGATTTAAAGGAAAACTCAGATACTGATCTTGAAACCAATATGTTATTGCTAGAAGCATACGAGCAGGCAAAACAATTTGAACCAATGACCAAAAGAGCCATGATGCTGATTGAAGTTTATCCGAGTCAGGCTCAGTTTTATTACTATGCTGGTTTGGGAAGCAATCAGCAGAAACAATTTAAAAATGCAAAAACCGTCTTAGAAATGGGTCTTGATTATGTAGTAGATGACGTAAAATTAGAATCCAATTTTAATATTCAGTTAGGAGAGGCATACAATGGACTAGGAGATGCAAAGAAAAAAGAGGAATACATTTTGAAGGCAAATGAATTATTAAAAAAGAAAAAATAAAAGAGAATTCAAATGAAAAAATATATATCAATACTAGTATTGTCTATTGCTGTAATTTCATGTAAATCAAAAGCAGTAGCGGTGCAAGGTAATACAAGCCAAATAATTGCACCAAAAGAAGATAAAAAAGTAATCGAAAAACATTATAACAATAAGTTAGATTTTTCTACTTTGTACATAAAAGCAAGTGCAAAATATGCCGATGAAAAACAAAGCCAAAATGTTACAGCTGAGATTAGAATCGAAAAAGACAAACAGATTTTAATAAGCGTACGTTTCTTAGGAATCACAATGGCAAAAGCTTTAATAACACCTTCTGCAGTAAGTTACTACGAAAAAATGAATGGAACTTATTACGAAGGCGATTTTACAAGTTTGAGCAAATGGTTAGGGACAGATTTAGATTATACAAAAGTTCAGAATCTATTAGTTGGAGAAGCTTTTGATGATTTAAGAAAAGGAAAATATACGCAGACTATTGTAGATAATCTATTTAGATTAGATGAAGAAAAAGATGCCAATTTAAAGAAAACCTTTTTCTTAGACGGAGAGAAATATTTAATTCAGAAAGAAGAGATTTCTCAGCCATCAGAAAACAGAACCTTACAAATTGCTTATTCAGATACTAAAAATTTTGATCAAGGAACATTGCCAACGAGTATCGAAATCAATGCCGTTCAGCCAAAAGGCAAAACAAGTATTAACTTGAATTACAACAATATTTCATTTAATGAAGAACTTTCTTTTCCGTATAGTGTTCCAAGCGGTTATAAAAAAGTTACAATTAAGTAAATTTGCAAAAATAAAAATATAAACATGCCAAAATTTCTCCTAAGCCTAGTTTTAGTTTGTGCCACTACATTTGTATGGGCGCAAGATTCGCAGCAAGAAAAACTGGAGCAGCGTAAAGCTCAAATTCAGCAGGAAATCAGAGACAACGAAAAGATGCTTCAATCGGTTCGAAAAAAAGAGAAATCTGCTGTGAGCGAATATTTAATTCAGTCCAACAAAATCAAGCTAAAAGAGAAATTAATTAATACGACAGCCAAACAAGAAAAACTGATTAGTAACGACATGTATATTAATCAAGTTCAGGTTAATAAACTTAAAAAAGAGCTAAAAGTTCTAAAAGAAGATTATGCGGAAATGATTTTAAAATCATACAAAAGCCGTTCTGAGCAAAGTCGTGCCATGTTTATTTTATCTTCTGAAAGTTTCTTGCAAGCCTATAAAAGAGCACAATATTTAAAGCAATACACAAATTTTAGAAAAAATCAAGGTCTTGAAATTCAGTCAAAAACAGCTCAATTAGTAGACTTTAATGCAAAATTGGATGGTCAGAGACAAGTAAAAAAGAAGATTATTGCTGAAAATCAAAAAGAGAAAGTTACGCTTGAAGCGGAGAAAAAAGAGCAGCAGAAATTAGTTAATGCACTTAAAAAGGATAAAAACAAAATCGCTGCCGATATTCGATCAAAACAAAATGAAGCGAAACGTATTGACAAACAAATCGACCGTTTAATTCGTGAAGCCATTGCAGAAGCCAACAGAAAAGCGGCTGCTGAAAGAGCAAAAGCTGCAGGTTCAACAGAAACAAAAACGGCTCCAGTTTCTTCTTCTAAAATTGCGATGACTCCAGAAGATAAAGTTCTTGCCGCAGATTTTAAAGCAAACAGAGGAAGATTGCCTTGGCCGGTAGAAAAAGGATTTATTTCTCTTGGATATGGAGATCAGCCGCACCCATTGCATCCATCAATTACAGTTCATAATTCTGGGGTTGAGATCACGACAGAAGATGGCGCAAGTGCTAGAGCAGTATTTGCTGGAGAAGTTTCTAAAGTAATCGTTTTATCACCAGTAAATAAAGCAGTTGTGATTCAGCATGGAGATTTTTTCACGGTATATCAAAACTTAAGTTCAGTTTCGGTTAGTCAGGGAGATAAGGTAACAATTAAACAAAATATTGGAAAAGTTAGAACAAGCGGTGATACAGGAAAAACAATCATCAAATTTTTGATTCTACAAAATACATCAAATAACAATCCGGAAGGATGGTTGCAAAGCAGATAAAAATACAAAGGGAGCATTTAGCTCCCTTTTTTTATTTAATCATATTGTTCTAAAAAGTATTTGATAACGTCTGTTGTGGTTACAATTCCTTTTAATTCTCCATTGTCGACAACTGGTAATGCATGAAATTCTTCTTTTGCAAAAGTTGTGGCAAGATCTTTAATAATTGTATCAGAAGGAAGAGTTCTAGGTTTAGAGGTCATAATTTGCGGAATAGTCAGCATATCTAAAATTGCCTCATCAACGCCTTCTTGTCCGTCAAATAAAGCGCCAAAAGTTAAGCGGTTAATGTCTGTACGGCTAATTATGCCAACAACTTCTTTACCATTGACAACTGGAATATGGCGGATAGAATTTGTTTTTAATTTTTCAACTACTTTCCTCAAATCATCATTTTGATTTACTGTTACAACAGTTTTAGTCATGATATGACTAATTGGTTCTCTTTTTTTCATGATAGTTAGTTTTATATTTATATCAAATATGTAAAATAATTCCCTCGAAAAATATGATTTTTATCAGCTTTTAAACAATTAAAAGAGCAGAAAATGCCACTAAATTTTAGTATTTTTGCATCATGGAAACAAATAGACAGAAAAAAATAGGCGGTGTTCTTCAGAAAGATCTGGTTGACATTTTGCAAGGTGAAGTGAGAAAAAACGGAATTACAAACTTGGTAATTTCTGTATCCAAAGTGAGCGTAACTACAGACTTATCTGTGGCAACAGTATATTTAAGTATTTTTCCGCAAGAAAAAGCTAAGGAAACTTTAGAAGCAATTAAAACCAATACAACTTTAATCAAACATGATTTGGCACAGCGTGTACGTTTGCAATTGCGTCGCGTTCCGAATTTGGTATTCTTTATTGATGACTCTTTAGATTATATAGAGAAAATCGACAATGCGCTTGCAGGAAAAGAAAACCCAATAGAAAATCGTGATCTTTTAGAAAAAAGAAGAAAGTCGTAATTTGAATTTTCCCTTATACATAGCCAAACGTTATATTTTTAGCAGCAGTAAAAACAATGCTATTAATATTATCAATCGTATTGCCAGCATGGGAATCATTGTTGGGACGATGGCTTTGTTTGTGGTTTTATCTGTTTTTAGCGGACTGAAAGTTTTTAGTCTTTCATTTACCAACGAAATTGATCCCGATTTAAAATTGGTAAGTACCTACGGAAAGTCTTTTCTGCTTACTCCCGATCAAGAAAATCAGATAAAAAAAATAAATGGTGTTGCTTCTTACACCAAAATAATAGAAGAACGTGTTTTGTTTTTGTTTAAAGACAAACAGCAAGTTACGTACTTAAAAGGAGTTGACAGCATTTATCCCGTTGTAAACGATATCAAGAAAAAACTATTTAATGGACAGTGGCTAAAACCAGACAGTTATCAGGTTGTAATTGGTTACGGTTTAGCTCAAAACTTCTCCATGGGAATTCTTGATTTTGAAAACCCGCTTCAGGTTTTTGCTCCTAAACCAGGAAAAGGAGCAATCGACAACCCAGAAGATGCTTTTACAAAAACGGATGTTTTACCTGTTGGAATTTACTCCATCAGCGAAGATTTAGATTCAAAATATGTATTTGCAGATTTAAGTTTAGTGCAGGAATTATTAATGTACAAACACAATCAAATCTCGGGAATCGAATTTAAATTAAAAGAAAATGCAGATGAAGCAGCAATAAAGAAACAGCTCAGTTCTATCTTTAAAAACAAAATCACTTTAAAAAATCGAGCACAGCTGAATGAATCTTTGTATAGAATGCTAAATACCGAAAACATTGCAGTTTATCTGATTTTTACATTAGTTATCATTGTGGCTCTTTTTAACTTGATCGGAGCTTTGATTATGATGATTTTAGAAAAGAAAGGAAATCTTAAAACGTTTTTCAATTTAGGAACAGATATCAATGGCCTTCGAAAAATATTTCTGCTTCAAGGAACTTTATTAAGTGTTTTTGGAGGCTTAATCGGACTTGCTTTAGGTATAATCTTAGTGATTTTACAGCAGAAGTTTGAGCTTATTATGATTACGCCAACTTTGGCTTATCCAGTTGTTTTTACCGTAGAGAATGTTCTAATCGTAATGACAACCATTATTTCTCTAGGTTTCGTGGCTTCCTTAATTGCAAGCAGTCGCGTAAGTAAAAAACTACTTGATTAATAATTTCTTAAGAAATATTAATTATATTTACCGCCTTAAAAAACTACAGCATATGATTGTTTCTGCCTAATCCTATTTTATTTTTTAGAATAATTAGGATACTTACGTTTACTTTTTTAGTTCAGATTGCAACTGCATTTTGGACCAATATTATCATTTATCCTAAAATATCATGACAGAAACAACTATAAAGAAAAGCTTCTTTTCTAAATTTTTTACCACTTTAAAACAAGCCCTAAAAGGCGACGAATCTTTTGATTATACTTCTGGAAGTATAAAAAAAGCCGTAATTCTATTGGCTATTCCGATGGTTTTGGAAATGATGATGGAATCGGTTTTTGCGTTAGTCGATTTGTATTTTGTTGGGCATTTGGAACATAGCAGTTTTGCCATTCAGACCGTTGGTTTGACCGAATCGGTATTGACTGTAATTTATTCTCTAGCGATTGGAATGAGTATGGCGGCAACAGCAGTTGTAGCACGACGTATTGGAGAAAAAGATCCTGTAGCTGCTGCAAAAGCAGGAATGCAAGCCATTATTATCGCCTTTGCAGTTAATAGCTTATTGAGCATTTTCGGAATTATTTATGCAAAAGATATTTTGATTTTAATGGGTTCTTCAATAGAATCAGCCGAACATGGTTATCGATTTACACAAATTATGATTGGTTCGAGTTTGTGTATTATGCTTTTATTTCTAATCAACGGAATTTTCCGTGGAGCAGGAAATGCAGCAATCGCCATGAAAAGTCTTTGGATTGCCAATATTTGCAATATCATTTTATGTCCGATTTTAATTAATGGTTTTGGCCCAGTTCCAGCTTTCGGTTTAGTTGGTGCAGCTTTGGCAACCACAATCGGAAGAAGTATTGGAGTTGTTTATCAAGTGTATCATTTGTTTTTTGGTAACGGAGTTTTAAAAATCAAGATTCCGTATTTCGCTCCAGATTTTACTCAAATAAAAGCCTTAGTAAAAATTGCCGCTCCAGGAATTTTACAATTTGTAATTGCATCTTGCAGTTGGATTTTCTTAGCACAATTAGTCGCAACAACAGGAGGCGATCACGGTTCAGCAGGATATCAGACGGCATTAAGAATTATGATGTTTTTCATTCTTCCAGCTTGGGGATTAAGTAATGCTGCGGCAACTTTGGTTGGACAAAATTTGGGCGCTAAACAAATCGAACGTGCCGAAAAATCGGTTTATACAACGGCAAGATATAATGTGATTTTCATGGCTTCTATTATGATTATTACTTTGTGTCTTGGGCAATATATTATTTCGTTTTTCACGAATGATGAACAAGTAAAAACTGTTGCGATTGAAGCATTGCAAATTATGAGCATCGGATTTATTTTCTACGGAATCGGAATGGTTCTCATCAACACTTTCAACGGAGCAGGAGATACTTGGACACCGACAGGAATTAATTTCTTCGGATTTTGGCTGTTCCAGATTCCATTGGCTTTTGTCCTGGCTAAACATTTTAATATGGGACCAACAGGAGTTTTTATTGCCATTCCAGTTGCAGAAACTGCAATTACTTTAGCGGGAATCGTTTTCTATAAAAGAGGAAAATGGAAACGAGTTCAAGTTTAATAAAAGAAAAAGACCTTCAATTTTGAAGGTCTTTTTTTATGTAAGAAATTTATACTAATTTTGTTTTTTGTTTTGATGAAATGTAATATTTCTTATGATTAAAATTAACTTAGAAAACACTTTTGAAGCAACATATGTAAGCGCCAATTTTGACCAATATATTTTTGAATCCGCACTAAAAGATGATACAATAATTCAACTTAAGGTTAAGTTTACAAATATCGCAGAGTCATTATTACCGAACGTTTACAATTTAGCTTTTGGCCCATTTGATGAAAATGGAAAAATAAATGATTCTATAAACCTGAAACATAAGGATAGTAATAAAGTTTTTTCAACAATAATTTTGTTTTCGATAACTTTTCTAAAAAACAATTCTAATAAGACAATTGGTATTGATGGTTCAGATGATTTACGAGCTAATTTATATCATCGGATGTTTAGATATAATCAAAAAGATTTACAAGATTTTTTAGTAATTATTGGAGTAGATTGGTATGTTAGATTACTTAGAAATGGAACAATTGAATTAGATGATAATGGACTGCCATTTTTTAAACCAAAACCAGAACCTTTTGATTTCCAAAGAAAAACTAATGACCTTTACAGATATTATATGTTTAATTTAAATCAATAATGTTTAAATTTGCTCTATGAAAGAATCAATTCAAAATAAAATTAATAAAATTCAGGAAATCGCTTTAGCTTCAACTTCGAATAGAAATATTGCAGATGAGAGAAATGCAGAGTCAAATAGTGTTGACAATCTCTCTAAATCAATTCGAAATAAAAAAGAAGCTGAATTATTCTTTTCTGAATTAAAATTAGCTATTGACTTGGCTAAAAGAAATTCTACAAAAAGTGCTTTAGAATAAATTTCGTTTAAAAGAAAGATATGTGTATATATAAAAACGACCTTCAAGATTGAAGGTCGTTTTTTGTGTTTTAAACAAACTCATATCCTGCATAAACCTGTTCGATTTCTTTCATGATAGCAAATAAATCTTCGGGTGCATCAGTTGTAACTAATTTTTGTTTGAATTCTTTAAACGAATGAATTCCTTTGAAATAATTGGTATAATGACGACGCATTTCTACAATTCCTAAACGTTCACCTTTCCAATCCATAGACCATTGCAAATGATTTCTGGCCGCTTCAACACGATCAATAACCGTTGGAGAAGGTAAGTGCTCACCAGTTTTGAAATAATGTTTGATTTCATTAAAAATCCACGGATAACCAATCGCAGCACGACCAATCATGATACCGTCAATTCCGTATTCGTTTTTATATTTTAATGCTTTTTCTGGACTATCGATATCGCCATTTCCGAAAATAGGCATTGTAATTCTTGGGTTGTTTTTTACGCGTGCAATATGCGACCAGTCAGAATGGCCTTTGTACATTTGGGCACGAGTTCTTGCGTGAATGGTTAGAGCTTGAACCCCGATATCCTGAAGTCTTTCAGCAACTTCATCAATATTAATTGAGTTTTCATCCCAGCCTAAACGGGTTTTCACAGTTACAGGCAAATCAGTTCCTTTAATAACCGCTTGCGTTAAACGTACCATTAAATCAACATCCTTTAAAACTCCAGCACCAGCACCACGACAAACCACTTTTTTTACCGGACATCCAAAATTAATATCCACTAAATCAGGTTTTACAGTAGAAACAATTTTAGAAGACATTTCCATTGCTTCTTCATCTCCACCAAAAATCTGAATTCCAACAGGACGTTCGTAATCAAAAATATCCAGCTTCATGCGGCTTTTTATAGCATCACGAATTAATCCTTCTGATGAAATAAATTCAGAGTACATCATGTCCGCTCCGTGCGTTTTGCATAATCTGCGAAACGGCGGATCGCTAACATCTTCCATCGGTGCTAGTAATAAAGGAAATTCGGGTAATTCTATGTTGCCAATCTTGACCATCTTCATAATTTTTTGCAAAATTACAACATTTAGTTTAATTCACAGCAAAACATTTAAGAAGCTGAAATTAAACCATATAAGTAATATAAGTTCATTTAAATGGAATGTAATATTTTAACACATAGAAGCACAGATATTTGCAAAAGCAAAAAAGGTGTTTCAGTAGTTTAATTCACATAGTTTTGCGATTCGTATTTACACAAAGTTTTAAATGAATTTACATTACTTAAATGGTGAAAAAAATTATGTAATGGTTTATCGGTAGTCAAAAAATCGAATTGGTTTTCGACTCATCGGATTAAAAACGATTGGATTTAGAATTTCTTTTCGAACAAATTCTATTTTTGGTGTTACTCTCAATTTAGCTCTAAAATGATCTTTTATTTCTTGTAAAAATTCTGGAGATTGGTTTTTCACAGCAATTTTAATCAAGATCTCGTCTGTTCCTAAATCGTTTGTTGAAATTTCGATTAAGTGATTTTCGATATTATCAAAACTGCTCAAAACATCATTCATTGCTGGCGGATACAAGGTTGTCCCTTTATATTTAATCATTTGTTTTTTACGCCCAACAACTGGTCCGACGCGTAAAGTATTTCTGCCGCAAGCGCAAGGCTCGTCATGAAACTGTACAATATCTCCAGTCTTAAAACGAAGTAAAGGCATCGCTTCAATTCCTAAAGTTGTAAAAGTAAGTTCGCCCGTTTCACCGTTTTTAACTGGCATATTATTTTCGTCTAGAACTTCAACAATGATTAATTCTGGATGATGGTGTCCGCCTTTTTCATGCTCACATTCTGTAAAAGCAGTGCTCATTTCCGTAGAAGCATAAGTCGAAAACAACTTGATGTTCCATTTATCTGTGATTTTTTTCGAAAGGATATTCATGGAGAAATCCTGTTCTCTCAAAGATTCACCAATACAGATGGCACCTTTTATGCTCGAATTATTATAATCGATTCCGTGCATTTCGGCATATTCAATTAATTTTAAAAGGAAAGAAGGAACCGTAATTAGATAACTCGGATTGTATTTTAAAATAGAATCCCATTGCATTTCTGGAATTCCAGCACCAACTCTAATTACGCCGACTTTCAATTTTCGAAGACCCAAAAAATAAGCCAAACCGGCCATAAATTTTCTGTCAATTGTCGTCATCAATTGTACGACATCGCCTTCTGCAATTCCAGCACAGGCAAACGAAATAGCTTCATTATAAGCCAATCGATCCAAGTCAGAATCGGTTAAGCCAAAAGTTACAGGATCGCCTAAAGTTCCAGATGTCGAGGCATAATCGATAATTTTATGTTGTGGAACACACAAAAAATCATCATTATATTGTTGTAAATCTTCTTTGGTTGTAACAGGTAAATGCTGTAAATCTTCTAAGGTTTTTACTTTCGAAATATCAATATTTTGCCCTGCAAAAAGTCTTTTATAAAAAGGAGAATTCTCGCTGATATAAGCTAAAAGTTCGGCTAATTTTTTTTCTTGAAAAATTTTAATTTCTTCTAAAGAATCTTTTTCTATTGCTGGAATCATTTTAATTTTCTTTTGACTTTTTTTAAATATTTTTCAATTTCTTCTTTTTGAGGAACCGTAGTAATTTCGTGGCTTAAAGCTTTTTCAAAATTTAGCTTTGCCTGAAGAAATTCCTTTTTTTGGTAAAAGTACAATCCTGTCTTATAATATACAACCCAATAATTTGGGTTTAACGCTTGATAATGCTGCAGAAACTCAGTAGAAACGGTTTCCTTCTTTTTTAAAATGGAATCTAGTTTATGATCTTCAATTTTAAACTTTTTAAAATTCTGAAAAGCAACGGTTTCTAAGAATGGATCTTTGGTAATATTCAGATTTTCTTTCTGAAATGATTTTGCGGTATTTTGGTTTTCATCGAAAATCGAATTTAAATCATAACAGACAAACTCGCCTAATTGAAACGGATTTGCCGAAATCCAGACCAATTTTTCTTTTGGTTTAAAGATAATTCCGTGATGTGCTAAAAGCTGATTTAATGCCTTTTCGTTGCCAAAACCCAAAACCTCATTTTTTAAACCGTCTTTATTTCGAAGAATTTCTGAAGCGATTTCAGGATTTACTTTTGGAGTTTCGGCTAAAAGTTCTTGCATTCTTTCATAACGGTATTCTGAATGACTATTGGCAATTTGCTCCAGATTTCTTTTGTCTGCTGCAAAAGCTTCGCCTTGAAAATGATTGGAACAAATTAATTGATCGCTGTTTGGAACATCGTAAACATCCATTTTATCTGGAGAAACTTCAATTAAAATTGCTTTGTTATCGTTGGCGCTTCCAACCATAATCGATTCCGAAACAAATACTTTTCTTTTTTTAGCTATAGCAATTGCTTCATCTAGATTTTTGGCGTGCTGTAAAATTTCGCGAGTTAAAATCGAAATCGGAGTTTTCGCGCTAAGCGGAATTTTAGATTTGGAAGCATTTATCGTAACAGTCAAACCTTCCAGATTCATTCCAGAAACCGCGCCAATCATCCCAGGCCAAGTCACCATCATAAACGGAAAACCTTCTTTAGGTTTTATAAAGGCAACTATTTTATTTTCCGCGAAAGCGTCATTGACATAAAAATCAAAATTTCGAGCCAAGATTAAATTTCCATCTTCCGATTTTTCGTTCCAAGCCGCAAAAGAAGAACAGCCAACCAAAGCCAAATCTTGCAAAGCATGACCAATATCGTGTGCCGCGTGAAGATATAAACCGCGCTGATATTGCGGTGCGATATTGTCAAATTCATTTGAAGAATACTGAGAAATGCCATAAATCTCGGTTTGATATTCGTCAGGAACATTTAAATACAATTTTCTATTGTACCATTTTAGAAACTGGCGAAGCAGTTTCTGCTGGAATTTTGACGGAATTAGATCGGTTATTTTTGAGAAAAAAATACGCTGTTGTTTTTGCAAAAGCGAATCGGTTAGAGCGCCAGTTGAAAATCCGATTTCAAGCGGATCGCCTTCAACATACAATTCCCAAAGTCCTTGTTTATTTTTTAAGAATGAATTTTTTCCAGAAAGAAAAACGCTATCTGATAATTTCTCAACAACAGGTTTTGTATTGTTGTAAGCGGTAATATCAGGTCTATGTTTTTTTGATTTTGAAGTACCGCAAGAAGTCAGCAAGCTTAGAAAACCGATAAGGAAGAGGTAAAAAATTCGGTTTTTCATAATGGCTTATTGTGATTCTTTTTTAATTTTTTCGAGCAGATATTCTTTTCCTACAATTTCTGAGCAAGTTAAGACTGCTCCAACCGTAACTCCTAAGACACCGTGCATGTTAATACTTTGGCCTGTAAGATAAAGATTTTCTATCTTAGTTTTAGTCGGAATCATAGTTTTCATCGGATTATTTGAATCTTTAACATATCCGTACATATTTCCGCCGTCTCCGCCAATGTAATCTCGATAAGAAAGTGGAGTAGAAGTATGCACTGATTTGATGCAATCTTTTATTCCAGGAAATTTTTTTTCGATTTCTTCTAAAAATTTTGTTGCTTTTTTAGCTTTAAATTCGTCATAACTTTCTCCTCTCTCATTTTCTTCAAAGGTGGTGTTGAAGGTGTTTTCCCAAGCTTTAACATCATCATATTTCATGTAGGTTAAAAAAGTCATTCCATCTGCCCATTCTTCGTCTTTTTTTGACGGATTCATAGACGCCATAAAAGTTTTCGGCCAAGAATTTTCGTCATATTCATGAGAAGTCCAAACATCATTGGCACTTTTAAAATGATAATAATTATGGTTGATGTATTTGAAAGTCTTTGGTTTAAAAACGATATACAAGCTGAAGGCAGAAAGGACATTTTCTAGATTCTGAATTCTATTGAAAAATGGTTTTCTAAAATTTTCCTGCCCCGCCATTTTCAAAGTCGTTTTCGGTTCAATGTTCGAAATAAAATACGTTCCAGAAACTTCTGTTCCGTCTTTCATTTTAACCGAATTTACCTTTTGATTTTCAACTTCAAATTGCGTTACTTCCTTATGTTTGAAGAATTCACCTCCGAAATTTTTCAGCTGTTTCAGAAGCTGTTTCGTAATCTGACTTCCGCCATTTACGCATCGCCATGAACTTTCGATGTAGGAATTGACCACAAGTGCGTGCACATAAAAAGGCGATTTCTCGGCTATGCCGGCATAAAGAAAATTAGATCCAGCCAAAACCGCTTTTAGTTTCTCGTTTTGAGTAAAAGAATCGATGATTTCTTTCGCGTTAAGCGTTAAAATTTCATCATCATATTTTCCTTGAGATTCTAAATTGTAAAGAGGAAATGTTTTGCAAACCGCTTTTATTTTTTGGCAATAACGTTCTATATTTTCTTTTTCTTCTGGAAAATATTGAGTTAGTTTTTCAATGAAATTTTCGAAACCTTGCGCATACGGATATTCGGTTTTATCATCATCAAAAGAAATAATATCAAAACCATTTTCGTCCAATTTTTTCAGATTCAAATGATCCATTATTCCAATATATTTGAAATATTGATGAAGATTCTGGCCTTCGCCTAAACCTCCGATATAATGAATTCCCGTATCAAAAATGGTTTTATCTCTTACGAAAGTCTGTAGATTTCCGCCATATTGATTGTTTTTTTCGAGTACACAAACGCTGTAGCCTTCTTTTGCCAGAATAACAGCAGAAACCAATCCGCCTAAACCGCTGCCAATTATAACTACATCGTATTGTTTTTTCATTTATTTTTTCTTTAAAACGATTAAAGCATGTTCTTCAGAAACCACTTCAAAATCTTTCAGCTGATTTTTCACATTAGAACAATTCACTAAAATTATAGATGAAACGGTTGAAATTAACTTTTCGATTTTCTCTAAATCGCTTTCATCCGAAACTAAAAGAATATCATAATGATTCTCAAGTGCCGATTCTAATTTTTCGAGATAATATATTTTTCGTTTACAAATGATATAATTCGTTTTGGCAACGAGCAATTTTTCTTCATCATTTATAAAAGAAAATATTTTTCGCTGTGGCTCTTGCAGCGCCAGCAAAACATCCAATTGGCCATAATCGTTTCCTAAATGCAGCACTTTTGCTTTTGGCGTAATGTATTTGTTTAGGTTATAATACGTTTCAAGATTCTGTTTTAAATCTTTTTTTACGCTATTTCCAATTTCGATCTCTTTGTAATCGTAACTGTTAATAAGCATCGTTTTGAAATAATCTGGACCTTCAAGCTCTTGTCTAATTTTGCGATATTCGGCTTTAAAGAAATTACTTATCTGTTTCGTTCTTTCAGTATAATTTGTTCCAAATGAAAGATTTTCTGGCGTAATTCGCTCTAAAATAGTAACCGTCAATTTTCCGTGATGAATGACAAAATCACCTTTCGGAATTAACTCTGAAGCGCCATGAATAACCACAGGCAGAATGTCTATTTTAAATTCTTCGGCAAGGAAAAACGCGCCTTTATGAAACCTCTTAATGACATTGTTTTCTGAGCGGGTTCCTTCCGGAAAAACCATCAGCGAATATCCTTCGTTTACTTTTTTACGCAAATGTTCAACTCCACCTTCAAGACCTTCAGAAACAGGATAAAAACCCGCTTTTCTCACCACACCTCCAAAAATAGGAGAGTTGTAAACCCAGTCGCTTACCAAGAAAATGATTTTCGGGCTTAGCATTCCGATGGCTAAAATGTCTAGAAACGAAGAATGATTGGCGATAATTACCGCTGGTTTTTCGAAAGTTTCATTGAAATTATTAACGACTTTTTTGCGAATAAACGGATTTGAATACAATACCGACTTCATGAATTTTGAAACCACATATCGGAAAGCTTTCATTTTTGACTTTTTACTGAAAGGCAAAATCGGCATTATGGTAAAACTGAAAATCGACATTACGATTCCGCCCAAACCATAATAAGCAAACGAAATGACGCCATGAATAAAAGTGCGCAATTGAAAGGGCGGATTTCCTTTTTTCGGACGATTCGATAAAAAGAGCTTGAATAAAATTGGATAGAAAATAAATGTAATAATCAATGCCGCAAAAACCCCGATTAATGAAACCAGTGAAATTGAAGTAAGCGCAGGATGTTTGGCAAAAATCATGGCGCCGATTCCTAAAATGGTCGTGATTACCGCCAAGATGATTGAGGTTCTGTAAATAGCAATTTCGTTGACTCCATTAGAATATTCTTTTTGTAATGCACTCGTCATGAAAATACTAAAATCGACTCCGTGACCAAAAATCAAGGTGCAGACAATCATACTGAAAATATTCATCTGAATGCCAAAAAGGCCCATAATTCCTGCTGTCACAATTCCTGTTAAAGCAATTGGAATACAGCTGATAATAACCAATTCGATTCTTCGGAAAAAGAAAAATAGAATTAAAATTACGGCTACGAAAGAATAATTGACAAGCGAATTAAAATCGGTTTTTAAAGTGCTAAAAAATGTTTCGTTCATCTGCTGACGATCGATAGCAATTACATTTTCTGTTTTTGATGCTGATTTTACAAAAGCATCTCGCTGTTCTGGAGCCACTTTTACTAAAGTAGAAATGGTGTAAAAACCATTTTTTGCCGTTATAAATTCTTGTAATTGAAGTGCTTTTATTTGAAGATAATCATTGGCAGAAATCAGTTTGAAATCAGAATCTAATTGGTCAAAAAACAAATTGTATGTTGAAGGTTTAAAACCAAGTTTAGCGCCTTCTGCAATTAATTCTGATCTTACGAATTGTTTTTTCTGTGGAGTCCAGAACGAATTCCATTTCTCGATTTTTTGTAGTTGTGCCGCCTGAGAAAGCACAATTCCGCCAACCGAACTGAAATTTAAAATTTTATGCTGTTGTTTTTCCTGATTTAAATTTTCGAAAAGACGACTATTATGCTGTAAAGCTTCTTCCATCGTTTTTCCGTAAGAAGCTACATAAATGGTTTTGGAAGTTAAACTCGTGCTTTCTTCCAATTGTTTTTCTGCCGCTTTAATTTCTTTCGGAATAAAATTCAGCTGTGATAAATCGTTATTGAAACCAACATCGTTATACGTAAAACAGCAAATAATAGTGATGATAACGCAAAGTCCGATTAAGATTTTACTGTTGTGAAAAGAAAAATGAGCCATTTTATCGATGACATTTTTCTTGTGTTCTTCGGGATTTTCTTTTGGTTTGTATAAATGCGGCACAATTAAAAGCGAGAAAATTCCAGTTGCCATAACAATTACAGCAGCAAAAATTCCGAGATCGTTCAGCGCGTCCGATTTTACAAAAAGCAAGCATAAAAAGGCAACCGCAGTTGTAGAACTGCTCATGATTACAGGCATTGTAATGTCTTTGTACAAGGTTTTTACATCGCTGTTATGTTTGTAATGCGTGAGAATATGAATGGAATAATCAATTGTGATTCCGAGTAGAATGGAGCCAATTCCTAATGAAATGGCAGAAATCTGTTCTCTAACAAAATATAAAAACGCAACGGCAAACAAACCTCCAAAAACCGTTGGAAGAAAAATAATTAACGGAACAAGAAGTTTTCTATAAAATAAAATCAAGATCAGCATTAAGGTAAACATCGCGATGGATGTTGTTAGAATAATATCTCCTTTAATCTGATTGGCATTGGCAACAGCAATTAAAGCCGAACCAAAATAACTGATCGAAGTTTTGCCTTTAAATTTCTGATTTAGATTTTCCTGAATCGATTTTAGTTTTTCGGCAAAAATGGTATTCTTTTCTGTTTCGCTCGACGGAATATTCGAAGTGATAAAAAGCAGCAATTTCTTTTTATCCTTTGTCATTACAAAACCATTTTCCAGCGTAAAATCGTCGCCAATATTTAATTGCTGTAATTTTTTTAAAGCGATAAAAGAAATCCCAAACGGATCTTGCTGAATAAAATCTCTTGTGATAAATCCAGACGGAGAAATAATCGATTTGTAATTTCCTTGAACGGTTGCCTCGATACTGTCTTTTTGCAGCTTCTTTTCGATAGCAGCATAATCTTTATCATCTAGAAAAAGCGGTAGATTATTGTAAACAAAATCGATAGTTTCTTGAATGTTTTCTTCGTCAATTTTTCCTTGAATTCCAGTTATGTAAGGTTTGCAGGATTTAGAAACGCTGTCTGAAAATACGGTTGCCATTTCTTTTAAATCCTCGGCAGAACCGTTTTTATCCAAGCTAAAAATTACGGTAGTTTTATCGGCAAAGTTTAATTGTTTTAAAACTTTGGCGGTAACATCAGCTTTATCGTTGGTCGGAATAAGTTTGGTGATGTCTTCTTCAAATTTCAATCTTGAAGCAAAGAAGCCAAAAACAGCAAGCATCAAAACAGCCAAAAGCACCGATAGCGTTTTTCTTCGGGTTACAAACAAATGAATGGCATAGAAATATTGATGCATGATTATCGCTTAAGTTTTTTAAGCCACGAATTTCACGAATTTTCACGAATTAATTTGTGCTAATTTGTGAAATTCGAAGGAAACATAACTTAAATAGTTGTTTTGTTTTTAGAACTAAAAGTCGTTAAAAGTAAATAACTTATCAAACCAACTGTTAGTGCAGAAACGGATGCTAAAATAAGACTTCCTACGATATATTGTGTAGCATTTTTTTGAATATCGTCGAGCGTAATCGAACTGTCTAAAACCAATGGCGCATCGCTGGTTACAAACACACTCCCAACTTGAAGTGAAGCATAAATAATAAACGGAATAAAAGGCGGGAAACTTACGTTTGACGTAAGATAGGCAATCACTTTGTTAAGTCTGAACAGAGCAGCAAAAGTAAAAAGCAATACAGTTTGAAATCCCCAGAAAGGCGAAAGTCCAATAAAAATACCTAAAGCGATTGCTGCAGATTTTTTAAAATTAGAATCTTTACTTTCTAAAATATCTTCTAGAAAAAATCTCTTAAAACCTTTTTTTTTTGCTCTTCTAAAAAAATCTCTCGGTTTTATGTACAGCAAAGCATTGGTTACCAAAACGGTATTCAAAATACTAATGCGGGTAAAATCTTGAAAGGGACGAAAATGAGAAACTCTTTCTGCCGGATCGTATAAAACTTGAATCGGAATATTTTTAACGACAACTCCTTTCCATGCAGCGCGCACAATAACTTCGATTTCAAATTCAAATTTATTGGTATAAAAACGTTTTGGCAACAGTCGAAGCGGATATAATCTAAATCCAGATTGCGTGTCGTCTAGTTTAATTCCGGTTTCAAATTTGAACCAGAAATTAGAAAACTTATTTCCAAAACTGCTTTTCTTTGGAACATTTTCCTGAGTCATATTTCGGCTCCCAATCAAAAGTGCGTTTGGCTCCTCTTGAATTGCTTCTAAGAAAACAGGAATATCAGCAGCAAAATGCTGTCCGTCAGAATCGATTGTAATGGCGTATTCAAAATTCAGTTCTAGTGCTTTTCTAAATCCGTTTCTTAGTGCTCTTCCTTTTCCTAGATTTTTAGGATGTTGAATTTGAGTGAGCTGAGAATATGATTTTAAGATTTCGCTTGTAGAATCTGTAGAGCCGTCATTGACAATAATGACATTTGTCGTGAAATCTAAAATAGAATCCAATACTTTTTTCAGCGTTTTTTGATTATTGTACGTTGGTACAATAACGCAAAAGTTAGTCGAACTAAGTAATTCCTGCTGTGATTTCATGTGGTATTTTTTGAACTTACTTTACAAACTGCTTCTCTTTTTCAGAGAAACTTTTAGATTGCAAAACAAAGTCTTTAAGATAATCTTTCAAAGCCGCACTTTGCGATGCATAATACGTCGTGATGAATTTTTTATCTTCTTTAATGTTTTTCTTGTAGCCCGTAATGCCAGGAACATCTTCCTGAACACTTAGTCTTATCATTCGCATTTCGATATTGCTTGGATCACTTTTTATGGTTGCCTCAAGTAATTTTGCACCTTCTTTAAAGCGATCCATTTTCTGGCCTAATTTCTTTTCAAATTTAGAATCCACTAAAATTGAAGCGGCTTTATAAGCCACTAAAATTTTATCATCATTATTGGAAACTCCCGAAAGTTTTGCTACAAATTCTTTGGCATTATTTTCAGATTTTGCCACATCAGCATACATTTTTCGAATCGAAGTCAAATCTGGCGTTCCGAATAAATTAACCCATAAAAGTAATGTCAGTAAGAATTTCATAATTATATTTTTTTGTACACCGTACTCAGTTTAAGAGCAATGGTGTCATTAAAGTACGTCGTGTTTTTCACTTTTACCAAACCGTCTTCAGTTGTTGTAACATCTAGTTCCAATCTTAATTCTGGGGTAACTTCAGGATTAATAAGCGCCATGAATTTTACATTTGCCAAAGACTGAATCATCAGCGAACTTTTAGTAATAGATTCTGTAAGTTCTTTAATAATCTGAATCATGCAAACACCAGGCATAATAGGATTTCCAGGAAAATGCCCTTTAAAAACCTCATGTTTAGCATTGACCAAAATTGTAATCGTATATTTTGAATCAGATGTTTTTTCTTCTGATAGAATTTTATAAAAATCTTGTAAAATCATATTTTTTGTTTTCCAAATGTATAAGCAGCACCTAATTGAAACACTAAGTTATTGCTATCACTACTTTCATCATAATAATTAATAAAAGCATTCGTAAATCCTTTTTTCACTCTCGCTTCAAATGCAATACCATTTTTCAAGCTGTATCCTAAGCCTGCAATAATTCCTAAGTCGATATCTTGACCTTTATTAAAATTGTATTCTTTTTCTTTAGGTTCTACTTTTATGTTATCAGCAATTAAAATATCAGCAAAAGGTCCCGCTAGTGCATACAAATTTTCAGTAAAATTAAACTTATTTATAGTAATTGCTGAAATATATTGTAATGAAGCATCTACTGTTCCGCTAACAGAAGTTGTTGTATATGTATTTGTTTGCGGATTATAAACACTTGTTGTGCCCATATCGGCTGTTCCTTTTCCACCTTGTCTTGAATATGTTAATTCAGGTTGTAACGTATAAACTCTTCCAAGTTTTAAAGCTCCAAAACCACCGATGTAAAAATCTGTTTTGGTGCCAAGATCAGTATTTGTTAGTTTAGAAATGTTAACTCCGGCATGAATACCAGGTTTAAATGTTACTTGTGCTTGTGTTGTTATAAATGCAAAAAAAGTTAATGCGATTATCGCTAAATTCTGTTTAGTCATGTTTTATTTTTCTTTATTTAAAAGAAGCTTATTTCCCAATTGAATTAATGTTTGTTTTACAATCTTCAAATAAATAATAATTATTGGAGTCGTTTTGATACTAATCGTTACTTTTTATTTTGTCTTGAAAGTATAGCTAATACCAATCTGGAAAACCTGATTTAAAATTACCTGATCATAATAGTAGCCATCATTTATACCTTCGTAACCATAAATATCTAACAATCCTTGTTTGAATCGAGCTTCAAATGTTAAACCATTTGGCAGCGTATAACCCAAACCACCAACAAATGCAAGATCAACATCTTCTGGATCAGTATTAATATAATTATCGCTAACCTTTAAATCTAAAGATGGTCCGCCCAATATATGAAAACCTCCACCACCAAAATTAAATTTTGCAACCGCTCCAAGTGTTACATAATTCAGCTCATAATTTTCAGAATAGTAACGGCCATTTTCAAAATATCTTCCTCTATCTCCTTGTCTAGAATAATTTATCTCTGGCTGTAACGAGAAAAATTTATTGAATTTAATATCGACTAACCCACCAATATAAAAATCGGTTTTAGAACTATTGTCGTCAATATTGGTTAATGTCGAGACATTCAAACCTCCTCTAAGTCCAGGGCTAACTCTTACCTGCGCATTTGCTTGGATTCCGATAAATAAAACAAATGCAAGTACAGCAAATTTTTTCATTTCTAATTGATTTAAAGTTTATGATTAGTTTAATTTTCTATTCTGATTGTAACTGCTGTAAATCGATTCTCAGCTTAATATTTTGATGAATTATTTGAATCTTCTCGGCAAAAATATTGTTTTCTGAATTGAAAAGCAGTGTAAATTTTTCTTTTGTTTTGGAGGCATGAACGATCTTTTCTAGTTTTTGATCTTTTTTGGAGATAAAAATATAATTGTCGCGTTTGCCATCTTCCGATTTGTAAATGTTATCAGATTCGTTTTCGAATTGTTCCTGAATCTGATATTCTTTCTTTAATAGCACTCTAAAATCTTCTTTTAAAGTATTAATCAATATTTTTCGATCTAATTCTGAAACAATAGAATTGACTTTAAAATCGGTTTCTGAGATTTCAAAATCCATTAATTTATTTCCAAATTCGGTTGTAAAAACTACTCGATGTGTAGTTTCGTTTATTTTTTTGGCAATGAAAATTCCAGACAATTCATTTCCGTAAACACTGATATTGGTTTTATAAACATAATCGGCTTTTGAATCTGTGAAATACGGAACCGTGTAAGACGTTTTGTCTAATTTTTTGGGCGTATAATTTTTGGTGACCGAGCCACAAGAAATTAATACGATTGCCAAAAAGCAATTAATTAGTAAAAACTGAATCGTCGATTTTTGCATTGATCACTTTATTTTTAAGTACAATTCGGGTATAATCTTCAGATGATTCTAACAATTTTACCTGAACAACGGTTGCCTCTTCTTTATCAAAAGTCAGTTCGATTTGTTTGATGTATTTTTTCAGCGTTGCATCTTTCGGAATAAATTTCGCCAGATTCTGACCTTTCAATTTAAAGTATGAAATGGTAAACTCTTTATCATCAAACATATTGCCACTCACACTTCCCACAATCAGTTTATTGATTCGAGCAAAGATTTTACTATTCCCAATATCAACAGCGCTTTTCTTTCCTTCGTCGTTAATTAGGATTTTTCCGTTCTTGAAAACAATGCTGTAATTGTATGGTTTTTTGTATTGCCAAGACAAAAGCGCAGGCTCTTTAAAAATCATTTTTCCTGAAGTCTCAATATCTTTCGATAGAAAATCCAAATGTTTATACTGGACAAAATCAGTAGTCAAAGTTTTGATTTTTTTCGCCACCACATTTACGTCTTGTTTAAAAGCAGCGATTTCTGCGTCAGTCATTTTTTGTTCCTGAGCAAACAAACTGCCTGAAATAAAAAGAATTAGTAGAGCTATTTTAGTTTTCATATTTTTTTAAATTTTTGCTACAGATTAAAATGATTTCCACAGATTAAATATTTTAAAATCCATTTTTATCCGCGTCTTCGCGCAAGCGAATCCGTTTCATCCGAGTTCAATTATCATAAGCCTTAAGATTCAAAAGTTCTTCAATTGAAACGATTTGATATTTATTTTGTTGTAAAAATTGCAAAAACTGTTCCAAGACCAAAACAGAATGTGCTCCTGAATCATGCAAAAGTACAATTCCACCAGGAGAAACGCGTTTTTTAATCCGATTCAAAATTAATTCCACATCTGTAGTTCCTCCGTCAAGCGAACGAATATTCCAACCGATAACTGTGTGTCCCGTTATTTTTAAAGCTCTTCGAATCGAAGGCGTCGTAACTCCATAAGGCGGACGAAAAAAGTTGATTTTTTTGGAAGTGAATTTCTCCAGAAGTTCATCTGTTTTCTGAAGTTCTTCGGTTATTCTTTTGGCATTATAAAAATCAAAAAAGGTAGAATGGGAGTACGAATGATTTCCAACCAAATGACCTTCAGAAATTACTTTTTGAAGAATTTCAGGATGTGTTTCGATATTTTTTCCAATGCAGAAAAAAGTCGCTTTGGCATTGTATTTTTTCAGCAATTCTAAAACCTCCAAAGTATAAACGCTCGGACCGTCATCAAAAGTAAGTGCAATTTTATTTTCTGTTTCTAATGGATTATTGCAAAACGCCTTTACATGATAATTCGAAGAAATTCTAGCAGAACCAAAAGCATTAATTCCAATCCAAATTAGAATTATAACTACGAACCACAGAAAATGAATTGCGTAATGCAGCTTCAGAAGAAACAATAAAAGCAATAAAAAGATAAAAAACAGCGATATGTTTTTATGCGTTATCATTTTGACAGCAGCGTAAAACTATGGTTTTTCCCGTTTAATTGATTGTATAATAAAATCGTTTTATAGCTTGGTTTTTCAACAGCATTTACTTTTACGATTTCTGGAATTTCCTGCGTTTTTAAAATTTTAGACGCTATCCAAAAAGCAAAAGCCGAAGCGGTATCATATTCGCCGCTCAAATGTTTGTAATACAAAACAGGAATTTGAGCAAATGTATTTTCAGCAAGATTTTTATAATAATTTTCAAAATTGGCATTTCCGTCAAAACCTAGAACCAAAACGTCGATATCTGAAATGTCTAAATTATTTGCTTGTAGAAAAGATTTGGTCGCTGTTTCAATTTCGTTTTCTTCTAAAGTATTTACAATAGAAACATCAAGAAGTTCAGCATACGTATTTTCTTTTCTTTCGTTTTCTAAAACAAAAAAACTGGCGCCTTCACCATAAACCGCTCCACTTGTAGTAGAAGTCAGAACATCGTACGGACTAGAATTATCCTTTTTAATGCGTCCGTTTAGTTTGAAAAGAGCAGTAGTATAATCGCCATTTTCATCAACTCCGCCCACTAAAATTGAATTGGCTTCCTCTTCTTCAATCTGCATTTTAGCATCAATAAGGGCCGATTCAAAAGAAACTGCACCATTTACATACGTAAAATTATAGCCTTTACATTGCTGTAGTAGCGCAATCTGTGCACCAACCGTATTATGAGTAGATTGAATAAAAGAAGTCGGAGTTAGAAACTCTTCGTTATTATCTAAAATGCTTTTTAGGAATTTTTCAGAATCTTCGATACAGCCTAAACCCGTTCCAGTAATAATGGCATCAACGTTTTCTACGTTTGCGTCTTTCATAGCCAAAGCCGAAGCCACGATGCCGTTTTTTACACCTTTTGCCATACGTCGGCTGGCAGCTGGCGAAATATATTCTTTGTACGCTGGCGGAACAATTGCCAGTACATTTTCGTCATGATTTACAACAGCTTCTTCCAAAAAAACAGTATCAAATGTTTTTTGAGTCGAAATACAGCCTACTCCATTTATATATGTTTTTTTCATTAGCTTTTTGAAAATATAAGGGTTGAGCAGTTTCCTCCAAAACCAAAAGAGTTGGATAAAACGTGTTCGATGTTTTTGTTTTTTAAAGTAGTCTGCGGTTTCAAATCAAATTCTTCCATCGGAATTTCAAAATTCAAGTTCGGATAAACCACATTATTTTGAATCGCCAAAACACTGTAAACAGCTTCAATCGCAGCCGCAGCCGCCAATGTATGTCCCGTAAAAGGTTTTGTGGAACTGAAATCTGGAACTTTTTCGTTTTCATAAATTCGAAGCAAAGCTCTTCCTTCTGATAAATCGTTGTTTGGCGTTGCTGTTCCGTGTACATTGATGTAATCAATTTCAGAAGGTTTTAAACCCGAAATATCAAATGCTTTTTTCATAGCCAAAAATGCTCCGTCTCCATTTTCTGAAGAGGCAGTTTGGTGGTAAGCATCATTTGCATTTCCGTAACCAGAAACTCTTGCCAAAACTTTTTTGTTTTGTTTCGCAACAATTTCATCCGATTCTAAAACCAAAAAGGCAGCTGCTTCTCCAAGATTTAATCCTTTTCTGGTATTGTCAAAAGGTTTGTTATAATCGTCTGATAAAATCATCAAAGTCTTAAATCCGTTGATGGTGAATTTTGCTAAAGCATCGGCACCGCCCACGATTACACGATCTAATTTCCCCGTTTTGATTAATCTTGCACCCAGCATAATCGAATTGGCTGCAGAAGAACAAGCGGTACTAATGGTTGTCACCATTCCTTTTAAACCTAATTCTTCGGCAATTTTTTCAGCAACATCGCCGCCGTCGTGACAAGTGATATATTTAACCAATTCTGGTTTTTCGAAATAATCGTAATAATGTCTTTCCGTCATATCCATTCCGCCCACGCTTGTAGCAGAGATAAGTCCGGTTCTAAATTCATTTATATCGGTAATGCCAGCATTTTCAACAGCTTGTTTTGCTGCCAAAGTGCCAATCATAGCAGTTCTGGAGAAATTGTTATCCTCATTTAATTTCAGTTCAGCAACAAGATCTTCATTGGTTTTTTTGATTTCGCCAACTTTAATTACATCTGCGTGAACAGTAGCTATATTTTGAATACGAGAAATACCGATCTTGTTTTCGATCAACGAAATATAATTTTCCTCAACCGAATTACCAATCGCAGAGATAATTCCCATTCCCGTTATTGCAACACCTCTTGTCATTTTAGATTTTAGATTTATGATTTTAGATTTTCTTGAACTTTGTCAAAGTTTAAAACTTTGACAAAGTTGATGTTGTATCTGAATTAGATTTTAATATTTCGGTTTAAGAAATCTAAAATCTAAAGTCTGAAATCTAAAATTTATTTAGTTCTGTTAGCGCTAATGTAAGCCGCCATCGTTTCGATTGATTGGAAAATTGATTTTCCTTCTTTTGGGTCAACCAATTTAATTCCGTAATCTTTATCTAAAATCACGATCAATTCAAGTGCATCAATCGAGTCTAAACCTAAACCGTCTCCAAACAAAGGATCGTTATCTGCAATGTCTTCAATTGCGATATCTTCAAGGTTTAAAGTAGTTATGATTTTATTTTTTAATTCTTCTTTTAATGCTTCCATGCTTATTTATTGTATAATGTATTGATAGTTTCGTTTGTATATTTCTCGTTTTCTTCTTTACTGATGATGCAAAGAAACGCTTTATAATTGTCATTGTAAAATTCTACCCAACCACAAAGAACTGAATCTGCTTTATTTGTGTTTAACAAAATTCTAGAATAGTTCAACAAAAATTCAGAATTGAAAGCATCAAATATAAAAAAAGAATTTTCACTTTTTAGCTGATGGCGTATACTTATTTCGCCCAAACAAATATTTGGCAGTGTATAAACAAAGACTGCCGGACTCGGAAAATAGTTTTCTTTGTCTGAAATGGATTCCTGGTATTTTACATCGGTATCTAGGCTAGAAGACTTATTCGCCAAAACCAATGCGATATTATTTTCCTGTTCCGTTGAGGTAATCGGACTCAAAAGCAGTTCTGAACCTAAAAAAGCCAGTTTGCTTAAAGCATCCATTTTGAAAAACTTTGGATATTGCATTTCAAAATTACGATACGCTTGTTTGGCAAAATCTGCAAAATCGGTTGGTTCAATTTTGAAAATAGAAGTTCCGTTCAAAACAATTTCGTTGTTTTCGATTTTGATGTAGGATTGTATGTTGGTTTTGTTTTGAGTCATTTGTTTTGATAATGGATTCATTTATGAAACCCAAGTTTGAATAATTTTATTTACTCTCCATTTTCCGGTTTTATTTTCTATTAAAATAAGAAAACCTCTTCCGCATCTTCCACCACCACAAGAAGCACCAGCTGATAAAATTCCTGATTTTTTTGTTTTATCAAATTGAATTCTGGATATAAAAATAGTTCCAACAGGTATCAAAGAATTACTGTTATCGTTTAAGTTCCATTCTTTTTCATGAAGATACTTGGAAGTACTTTCAAAACGAAACTTTTTATTCTTCTTAAATGGTTTTAAATCAAATTTAAATTCTTCACCTTCTTTTAAAGTATCATATGAAAATTTTGAAAGCTCAACTTCTTTAGAAATCATTTCTGTTTCGAAAGAACTAATCTTTCCAATATGATCATAAACACCTAATAAGATTCTTTTTTTGTCATTTTTTATGCTGTCTGTATAACGCCAGTACTTCTTTAATTCTGCAGTATGTCCTGTTGTGTCTTCTTTATTTGTTTTTTCATTGAATTTTGGTGGAGGTGGAGGAGAAATAATTCTCCGATCCATATAAATGGAATCCACAATTTCGACAAAAACAGTATTTAAAACCTCTTTTTCAAATTCAGATTTAGGCACTTCTTTCTTCTTACATCCAAAAGATGAAAGAATGGTGAGTGTTATAAATATGAATTTTGATAGCTTCATTTTTTAATTAACTATTGAACTTGTAAGATTTATTTACAAGTTGGAATTAAATTTTATAGATTTGATATCTCATGAAATTCTACGAAAAATATCCAGTATTAAAACAAAAAGGCTTTTTATCAAAAGTGCTTGTTGATACTGTATATTCTACCATGAATTTAGAGAATCAAAATGTTTCAAAAATTAAAATCATTAAAATTGTTGATACTATTTTAAAAGAAAGAGAATTAAATGGTTCAGCATTCTTTAATAAATAGTTTTGTTATTATCTATTTCATTTTCTCAAAAACCACAGCCGTATTACAACCTCCAAAACCAGAAGCTGTTTTCAGGAAATATTCAATATTTTTTTCTCCATTTTTCTCAATTACATTGATAGATTCGCTTACACCGATTTCATCAAAACCTTTTGATTCAAAAAGCATATTTTGATTGGCAGATTCTATCGCAATTACTGTTTCTAATAATCCCGAAGCGCCTAAGGTGTGACCGTAAAATCCTTTTAAACTATTTACAGGAACATTTTGCAAATCCAGACGATTTAAAGCAATCGCTTCCATTTCGTCGTTATAAGGAGTTGCGGTTCCGTGGGTTGAAATATAATCTAATTGGTTCGCTTCAATTTGAGCTTCTTTCAAAGCATTCTGAATACTTCTAAACAAACCTTCGCCTGTTCTTGAAGGACCCGAAATATGATTTGCGTCGTTTATCGAACTGTCGCCAATCGCTTTTATTTTAGCAGTTGCCGGATTCGCCGAAACTAAAACAGCTGCAGTCGCTTCGCCTAAACTTACACCGGTTCTATTTTTAGAATACGGTTTGCAAGGTGCTTCGCTCATCGCTTGAAAAGCGTTAAAACCAGACAAAACAAATTCAGAAACTTCGTCGCCAGCCACAACAAAAATGTTATCATAAAGTTCAGATTGAATCATTCTTTTAGCAACAGAAACTGCTAAAATTCCAGAAACGCAAGCATTTGAAACGACAATTGGCTGTGTTTTAAACTTGAAGAAATCGGCAACGTTTTTTGCCAAAACATCTAAATGTGCGTTGTTAAAACTTTCTTCTGAATTATGCTGTAAAGCGGTTACATTTCCTTTTGTAGTAGAAAGTATAAAAGCAGTTTTTGAGTTTAATTCGACTTTAGAATTTTTGATAATCGGCTCTAAAGCCAAAATCATCATTTTTTCTAAACGGGAATATTTTGTTTCAGTGCTGATTTTTGCAAAAGCACTGTTTATTTTTTCATCGCTGATAATCGAAGCATAAAACGGATTTGGCATCAAAGAGATATCATTATGAAGCTGAATTCCAGAATCTCCACGAAGAATCGCTTCAATGTTCGATTGAACATCAAAACCTAAAGGCGTAACACAATTCGTTTCTGTAATGTATATTTCTCTTAACATTTTAAATTTCGATTTCTCCTGCAAGGTTTTTAAAACCTTGTAGGTATGTTTATTTTAAGCTTTATCTGAAAAAAGGTCTCACGCAGATTTTACAGACTTAGGCAGATTTAATTACTTTTATTGTCTAACTTCCATTCTGTCTTTATAGTTTAGAAAATTAGAAAACTCCCGAACTACTGCTATTATTTCTTCAGATGGATAATCTAGATCATCCAAATTTATTGTTTTTGTTTTTGAATCATTTCTGTGAATAACTAAAATTGTCGTTTTTCTTCCTCTTTTTTCTTTTCGTGTACTTAATTCAACAAACTTAATCTGATTCCAATCCCAAAATTTTAAAGGAGAAAATGGTAAGATTGATTTTCGCATCCAGATTCCTTTACTATTAAAATTTAGTATCGGATCATCGTCAAAAAGATTAATCCAACTTAAAAAAGCAATAAAAATGGATATAAAGAAGATGATATTGTATAAAATATTTGAATTAAATTTCTTCCAATGAAGAAGTTCATTTGAAAAACTACAAAAAATAAAAAATGGAATAGCAGTAAAAATTACTATTGCAAAAATTGAATTTAATAGAGATCCTTTTACTGTTACTTCTTTTTTAGTATTCAAATTATCTAAAATTTTAGGAATATTAATTCGTGAATTCGTGGCTAAAAAAACTATTTCAACAACCCAACTTTTCGTTTCCATTCCTCATAAAAAGGAGGATTCGTCAGCATTAAATTTCCATCTTTATCTAAAAAAACCTGAGTTGTTTCGCCTGTGCAGGCCACTTCTCCTTTATCATCAATAATTTTAAAACGATAAATCATTTTGGCGGCTGGTGTGTCCACAACCGTTGTTTCAATTGTTACCACATCACCATAACGCAAAGACAATTTATGTTCGCAAGTCGATTTTACAATCGGCGTGGTGTAACCCGTTTTGGCAATATCCAAATAAGTAAGTCCGTGCTGGCGGCCAAACGCTTCTCGTCCATCTTCGAAATACGTGATATAATTGCCGTGCCAAACAATTCCAAGCGGATCTGTTTCGTTAAAACGAATCCTAATTTCGTGAGAAACGGTTAGATCTGTAGCTTCTTTAAACTGCTCTTTTCTTTTTATCATAAAATAATGCGATGGAAGTTGTAATAATGAAAAACAAAAATAATAAAGTTATTCTTGGAATGATTTCTAGGAAAGAAACGTTTCGAAGCAATACATCGTAAAAAGCTTCTAATCCCCAATTCATTGGAGACGATTTTGCGATATACTGCATGATTTTTGGCATGGCAAAAACAGGAACCCAAACGCCTCCAATTGCAGCCAAAATAATGACACTTGTGGCGCCAAAAGGAGCAGATTGTTCTTGCGTGCTTGCGACGGTTCCTAGTAAAATTCCGAAGCCGATTGCTGCAAAACCTGAAAATAATGCCACAACGCTGGTCAAAAAGAAATGTCCTTCGATATTTAAAGAAGGCAATCCGATGGATGGAAATAAGAAAACGGCAACGGCAACCATCATATAAAACTGAATCATACAAATGATCGAGTAGGTGATGGTTTTTCCAATAATCACAATTAAATTAGAAACAGGATTGGTTCTCAATCGAACAAAAGTTCCTTGTGATTTTTCTTTTACAATATTGATCGATAACGGAATCACAATAAAAAAGATCGCAAAAAGTGTCCACGCCGGAACATTATGCTGCACCGAATTTGGTCGAACTTCTTTGTTGTTGATTCTCGGAATTATTTCTTTGAAAGTAATGAAGTTTTTCTGTTCAAAATCGATTGTTTCTTCTCCTAATTGTTTTTGAAAAGTCGAATAAATCGATTTGGTTTCAATCTGCGAAATCATTTTGTCGATTGAACTCATCACTGCATTTTTAAAACTCATTTGAACGGCTGGATCAAAATACAGTTTTACTTCTTTTTCTTTAATAACACGTCGAGGTTCGGCAGTTGCAGTGCTATCAGTCAAACCTAAATTGCTGACGATTTTTTCTACATTCTGATCGACTTTAGCTTGTAAATCAGAACTTAGATTTTCAGGAATTATAATTGCCAACTGAAATTTTCCTTTGTATACATTTTCTTTGGCAACTTCTTCGGTAATCGGTTTGTTGTCAATTTGTGTTACAACGGTAAAATATTTGCTTTTTTCTAAATTTTCAAAAACAGTTTTAGAAACAGATCCTTTGTCTTTATCGACCAAAAGAATCTGAATTTTAGAATCGGTTACGGCTTTAAAAGTGCTGTCTTGAATTAAGGTTACAGCGATGACCAAAACCAACGGCATGACAAATAAAATAATCAGTCCGCCTAAATCTCTTTTTAGCAAAAGGAATTCTTTTACTACCGACATCCAAATTTTATATATCATCTCTCAACGCTTTACCAGTTAATGAAATAAAAACATCTTCGAGATTTCGGGCATCTTTTGTAGCTTCAATTAATGCCGACGGAGTGTCTTGCGCATAAATTTGTCCTTGATCTAAAATCGCAATTTGCGTACAGAAATCTTCGGCTTCAGCCAAATGATGTGACGTATAAATAATGGTCGTTCCTTTTTGATTTAAAGCTTTTAAATAATCGATAATGGCAGCTTTAGAATGCACATCGACCCCAACAGTTGGCTCGTCCAAAAACAAAACTTTCGGATTATGAAGAATTCCTGCGATGAGATTGACACGGCGTTTCATTCCGCCCGAAAAAGTCTGAACTTGTTTGTCGGCAAATTTCAATAAACCCAAAAGATCCAAAGCTTCAATCACTTTGTCTTTCAAATCAGAACCTTTCAAACCGTACATGCTTCCAAAATAAAGCAGATTTTCTCTGGCTGTTAAAGTCGGATATAAGGCATATTCTTGCGGAACAACGCCTATGATTTTTTTGATTTTTGAGGAATGATGCTGATATTCTAAACCATCAATTGTAAAATGTCCTGATGTTGGTTTTACCAATCCGCAAAGCATAGAAATCAAAGTGGTTTTTCCAGCGCCGTTTGGACCAAGCAAACCAAAAATCTGACCTTCATTTATATGGAGCGAAACATTGTTCAAAGAATACATTTCTGCATTTTTGTACTTTTTCGAAAGGGATTCTATTTGAATGATAGACTGCAAAATATGATTTTAGCTAATCGCTTTTTTTAATTTTTTGAAAAAGATTTCTTCTCTATTAGCAATGTCCAAAAGTTCATCGGCAATAGTGTTGTAAGCATCTTCTTTGGCACTTCTGTTTTTATAAATACGCGAAGCTTCAACAGCAAAATCGCGCCATGAATCTCCAATTTGAGTCATTTCTTTAGAAAGTTCTTTCAGTTCTTCGTTACCCAAAATAACAGAAGCTTCCTGTAAAAATGCCGCATAAATAAAACGGAAACCACCGCCCCCAGTACCAATTTCTTCCTGCATACGAACCATTTGGGCCAAGTAGTGATTGGCTTTTCTGACTCCGTGCTTTTTAGGCCATTTTCTAATTTGGCGAGAAACCATTTTAATGCCGCGAACACCAACTATTGGCATTGGCGCCAACATGTCTCGGCACGTATTTTTGATTCCTTTAATGATGGCGCTTTTTAGGTCAACATTTTGTGGAATCTGAATTGGATAATACATTTGTCCGCGAGGCGCAAAAGCTCCTTTGGCAAAACGTACTTTATTCATGTCTTCGTAAGTTAAAGTCGTAACGGTTTCCATAACAGGATCGCTCACTAAATATTCGGTTTCGGTTTTCCCGTAAACGACTAAATTGTGCGCGTTGAAATGAAAACGATATTCGTCTGGAAAATAACTTAAATTGTAAACTCCAACTTGCAATCCTGTTGGAATATTATTTTTTAAATTTTCGTCTAAAGCTTTATTCGCATTTGCTACAGAAGAAAATTTTTGTCTTTTTATTTTTAAATGTAAACGATTGGCAACTTTATTGAAAATCTGTCCAGGCAAAGTTCTATAACTAATTGCTGGGGCATGATTAACTTTTATAAAAGGCAGGTATACAAAAAATAACCCAGAGCCAATACCAAAAACCATCGGTTCGCTAATGTTTAGTCCGCTATTTTTTAGCAGATTCGACGCTACTCCATTCTCGCAATGAGCAGACTGATGATGTGTGAAAGTTAATTCCATTTATTTGGTAATGCTGTTTTTTAATTCTTCGATTGATACTCCAAAAGCATCAGCGTATTTTTTAAGGATTTTGTCGTTTAGTTTCGCAAAAACATTCGGTTTAAAATGTCTTTTTACACGCCATTTCCAAAATCCGACATAACTGGATAGAATAGTAAGATCCATTTTGCTGACTTCCATAAAGTACACAATCGGACTCACTTCGCCATCCAAAACTTGTTGTTTGGCATCGGCAATTCTTTCGTTTATTTCGTCAATAGAATTTGAAAGCGCTATTGTTTTAGGTTCCCATCCCGTACTTAATGTTGTGGTATAATTGCCATTTTCATCAGTTGCGTACAAAAGCTCTTTTACGTTATTTTTCGTTAAGTTGCTTTGATCCTGAGGTACTTTATCTTTTTCCATTACCTAGTTATTATTTTCAAGTGGAATTGTTAAGAAACCGAAATTGTTTTCTGAATGAACAAATTAATTTCGCATTCTAAGAGTATCTGCTCTCCAAGTAAGCTTTTGCAGCTCATGGTGCATAAAGTGTAATCGTCTCCGGTAAATTTAGAAACCAAATCGGCTTTGGTTATAATAGAATCACCGACTTTTGGTAATGCATGAATTTTTACATTTTTCAAAGCACTGATAAATCCAATTACATTTACGTTTTCATTTTCTAGTCCGTTGTCGTCAAAAAAGTATTTTTTTCCAACAATTGCCGAACATGTCTGAGCGGTATTTTCGATTAAGCCAGCCTCATTAAAAACATTCTTTTGAACAAAAATATTGTCGCCTTTAATAAGAAAAACAGTTTCTACTGAAGTTGAATCGATATTCAAAATCAAATCCACCATAAGCATTGGTGCTCGGTGCGGTAAATAATTTTGTATGTCGACAGCAGAAGTTGTTTTCATTATTGTTGTTATTTTGCCAAAACGGTTTTCATTTGCCCTCTGGCAATTTCTTCATTATTTAAAGTCGTCACAATATCAACCAAAGTAATTCCAGCAAATTCCTGTAGAATCGTTACTTCAGACTGAATGTTGTCGTTTACTTTTGGTAGCTTTTTAATTTCAATTTCTTTAATAGAACCAATGTAGCCCGTTGGAGCAATTTCGTTTCTCAAAAAATATTGATAACCCGTATGCAATGCCACAGATTGTGCCATGTGTTCTATTAATCCTGCTTCCAGAAAAGTATTTTCAGCAACAAAAATATTATCGCTCTTAATTTCTAAACCAGAAACCAAAGAAGTTTCGGAATAAGAATGCATAGCATCTACCATCACAAAAGGGAATTTTTGCGGCAGTAAATTTTCTACCATTTCTTTTTCTAGAAGTGCCATTGTCTCCATTAGCAAACTGTTAGATATGCATACGCGAAAGAGAATCTTCCGCTTTCTGGAACAGATAATAAAATTTTATCTCCTTTTTTCAGCTTCCCTGAATTCATCAATTCTTCAAGAGCTAGGTAGATAGAAGCAGAGCCTACGTTTCCAACTCTAGAAAGATTCATGAACCATTTGTCATCACTCATTCCGATACCTTTTTCAGTTAATCCTTTTTTCAGTCCTTCCACAAAAAAGTTAGAAGAAACGTGAGGAATAAAGAAATTGATGTCTTCCGATTTTATATTGTTTTTATCCATGGCATCTTTCATGCTTTCGGCACCTTTTGTCAGGATAAATTCGTCTAATAATTTAACGTCTTGTTTAATGGAGAAAACAGACTCGTTTAGCCATTGTTCTGGAGAATAATCACTCCAGCCTTTAATTTCTCCGTTTTCCAATTTATCGCCTCCAGCATACATGCAAGTTTCTAATTCGTAAGCATACGAAAAAGCTTCCATCCATTCAATTTTTAGCGAAATAGGTCCTCTTGGTTTATTTTCTAATAAAAAAGCTCCAGCACCATCTGATAACATCCAGCGAAGGAAATCTTTTTTAAATGCAATAATTGGCTGTTCTTCCAGGCTTTTTAAATTATCAGCTTCGTGATTGTATTTTTGGGCATTCAGCCAAGTCGAAACTTTTTCAGATCCTGTGCAGATTGCATTTTTTGAATTTCCAGATCTAACAGAAAGAAAGCCAAATTTAAGAGAGTTCATTCCAGCGCAACAAACTCCCGTTGAAGAGTTTAATTCTACCGATTTGTTTTTTAGCAGACCGTGAACCATCGCAGCGTGCGAAGGCAGAAAAATATCTGGAGTTGAGGTTCCGCATGAAAGTACTTCTACATCTTGAGGCGTAAAATTTTCGTCGAATAATGGTAAAATGGCATTTCTTGTCAATTCGGCATTGCTGTGCGTGCTTTTTCCTTCTTTGTCAACAGCGTAATATCGGCTTGTAATTTTGTTGTTGCGCAAAATAATGCGTCTTGCTTTAGAAGCAGTATCGTTGATAAGGCCTAAGTAGGCTTCCATTTCATCATTAGAAACGGCTTCGTTTGGCAAATATTTTGCAGCTTTTGTAATATATACTTCAAACATAATCTAAATTTCGTCTTCTAAACTCCCTGATAATATTGAGTTTCCTTTTTTATAGTTTTTAACTTAAGCGGATAGGTAATAAGGTGCAATATATACACTATTGGCGAAATTAACCATATCGCAAGGAATAAATAAACATTAAATACTTTAAGTAACTGTTTTCGGTTTTTTTGATTTTTATAAATGATGTTTGACCACTTATTGAAAATTTTATTGGCCGTTTTGTCAACAGTCACTAAATATGAACTTATTTTTACTGCACCAGCATTGACCAATTTTGGCTGTAATTGGGCTAAATTGTTTCGCTGTAAAGAATCGAGCATGATTTCTCCGAACTGGCTTGATTCTTCTATATCTTTTTCTGAAACTCCTGGAAGCGGAAAAATGCCTAAATACTTTTTCTTTACTCCAGAAAACATCCATTCTACAATGGTTATAACACTGATTAAATTTCCAACGCGATCGACCAACGCTACGTTTCCAACCAAATTGGCATTGGCTTTTCGCAATAAAACTTTAATCTTTTCCTGTGCCATGATCCACATATTTCTAGATCCGCTAATGGTAATAACAGGAGTATTGTTTAAAATTTTCTTGGCATCATCGCTTTTCAAGAATGAATTAATCGGAATTGACGGCGACAAATACCAAACCTGATAATGAAATAATACCAGGTCAAATTTTGTATTTAAAATTTCTTCTGGAACTGGTTTTAATGCAGTCGGAATCTGTAAAAAAGATTCTGGGAAAGCATCAAAAAAAGAATCTTTATTCCACGGAAAAGGAAATGGTTTCTCTAATTGTATTTCGTGGAAAGTAAGATTTATTTCCTCCGAATTTAGAAATGGTTTTGCAATATTTCTTGCAATAGATTCTAGCTGTCCAGACTGAGAATAATAAATTACGAGAACATTTTTCATTAGGTTTTTTGGCTTTGGTGGTCAGCAAAAATAAGTAAATTTATTTAAACGAATTTTCTTATTTCGACCAATGGTTTTTTATTAGCCACTCCCGATAGCTATCGGGATCACGAATTATTCAAAATATTGCGGTGATGATGGTTTGCTGAAATTTTTTTCGCCACGAATTCACGAATTATTTTAAATACTGTACTGATGATTTTGAAGAAATTATAAACCGTCGTTAATTTCACGAATTATTATTTATGCAAAGGATATTACATTAAGAAAAAATTAGTGAAATTAAGAGACAAAAATATTCGCCCCAAATAGTTAGATAAAATTCGTGAATTGCTTCGCCAGTTCGCTATCGCTCGGGTCGTGGCTAAAAAAATTAAGACTTTATATCGTTCCAAAAATCAAAATAATTGAACCATTGCAACGGATATCGATGCAGAATGCTTTCGACACTTTTTACATATTCTTTTAAAAGGGCTTTTTCGTCGCGATGTTTTACTTCAGCTTCTCTTGCATATAAGTGGTAATGCAAGTTTGGTTCTTTCATTACATAAACAAAAACTACTGGGACTTTTAATCTTGAAGCAATTAAAAACGGACCCGCAGGAAAGTTGGCTTCTTTGCCCAAAAGATTTTCTGAAAGAGATTTTGTTCCTTCAAAATAACGATCGCCAGTAAAGCAGATTAATTCATTATTGGCCAATGCGGCATTGATCTCAAAAATATGAGAAAGGTCTTCTTTTATTATGATAAATTTTACGGTAGGTTTTTGAGAAATGCTTTCCAGATAATTCTTAATAGCAGAATGTTCTAAATCTGTTGTAACAAGATTGATTTGGAAATCAAGATCGATTTCTCCAAAAAAATGTTCAGCAATTTCAAAATTACCAACATGCGCACTAATCAGCACGCCGCCTTTTTTCTCAGCTAACAGTTTTTTAAGCGTTTCGATTCCGTCAAATTCGTAGGTGAATCTGTTTCGCATTCCAGCAGAAATAGAAACTTTATCAATAATGGTCTGTCCAAAAGTATAATAGCTTTTGAAAACCATTTTTTTGGATTTGAAATAGGAATGTTGAAGCCGTTCTTTAAAATAGTAGAAAATGGCTTTGTTGCTTTTTCTTAGAAATAGAAAATAATAAGAAGCAACAAAATATAGTAAGACATAAGCCGCTTTTACACCCGCTTTTTTAATCAAAAAAACGAATATTCTATAACCTAAAACAGTCCCTTTTGATTTGCCGTCCCATTGACTCATTAAGCTGACTTGGCTTTGATTTTGTTTTCGATTAAATCATAGAAACTTTGAAAATCAGAAATTCCAACAAAATCTGCTTCAACTAGTTTTACACTAAAGTTTGCCTCTATTGAAACCACCAAATCAACATAATCCAGACTGTCTAACCCAAGTGTATCTTTTAAATTAGCATTTGGTTCTATGTCATCATTATCAACTTCAAATTCATCAACTAAAAAACCATTAATTTTTGCTATAATCTCTTCTTTATTCATTGTTCAATTTAAACTTTTTAACCACCAACGCAGAGTTGGTTCCTCCGAACCCGAAAGAATTGGACAAAAATATGTCAAATTTTTTGTTTAACGTAGTTTTAACTAAATTTAATTTTGACGCATCTTCATCTGGGTTTTCCAAATTGATGTTTGGCGCGATAAAATCGTGCTGCATCATTAGGATAGAATAAATGATTTCGCTGGCTCCCGCCATCCAGCATTCGTGGCCTGTCATTGATTTTGTAGAGCTTACAGGAGGATTTTTTTCTCCAAAAACTTCAAAAATAGCTTTTGCTTCATTGGCATCTCCAACTGGCGTTGAAGTTGCATGAGCATTAATATATTCGATATCTGATGCTTGTAATTGGGCATCATCTAATGCACGTTTCATAGCTATTGCAGGGCCTTCTACGTTTGGAGTTGAGATATGTCCGCCGTTTGACGAAAATCCGTAACCGCCAATTTCTGCAATAATATTGGCACCACGAGCAATGGCAGATTCATAACTTTCTAAGATTAAAGTTGCCCCGCCGCCACTCGGAATTAATCCGTCTCGATCAGCATCAAAAGGTCTCGATGCTTTTGTTGGATCGCCTTCACGGTTAGAGAAAACACCTAATCCGTCAAAACTGCTCATCGCATATTTGTTGATTTCCTGAGCTCCGCCTGTAATAACGATGTCTTGAAAACCGCTTTTAATTAAAAAGTAAGCCAAACCAATAGAGTGAGAACCGCTCGCACAGGCCGCACTAACGGTAAGATTGATGCCGCGAAGTTTAAAAATCGTAGAAAGATTCATCGTTACCGTAGAATTCATTGATTTAAAAATAGCGCCAGAACCAATAAGGGCAGTGTCTTTTTTCTCTCGAACAATATCTGTTGCATCAATGATGGCTTTAGAAACAGAGTCGTTTCCGTACATAATGCCTACTTCGTGATTGTCAAAAAAAGCATCGTCGATGTTGGCATTTTTAAGCGCTTCTATAGTGGCCATATAAGCATACTCGGTCTCTTCGCCGATGCTCATACGTTGTCTTCTAGTCAATAAATTTTTAAGATCGGCTTTCGGAACCATTCCTGTTAAGGCTGATTGAAAACCAAATTCTTTACGTTCAGAATCAAACTGAATACCAGATTTTCCTTCATACAACGAATCTTTTACTTCGTCTAAAGAAGTTCCGATACAAGAATAAATTCCCATTCCAGTAATTACAACTCTTCTATTCATCGTCTTTCAAAAGTAATTTTTTATCCTTAAAGTGTAATTTTTTAATCAAAAGGCACAAAGTTTTTATTTTTTTAATCTCGCAAAGGCGCAAAGTATATTCTTTAAAGTCTTTTTGCTTAAAAACTTTGTGACTCTGCGTCTTTGCGAGCAATTTTCGACGTAAAAACTTTATTGAACCTCGCAAACATTGGAGAAATTCTTAAGAATATATTCCGCCGTTTATATTAATAATTTCTCCTGTAATATAGCTTGCTTTTTTAGAAATCAAAAAGCTTACCAAATCTGCCACTTCTTCGGCTTCGCCAAAACGATTTACCGGAATTAGTTTCAGCAATTCTTTTTCGTCCAGCTGACTTGTCATGTCGGTTCTAATAAAACCTGGAGCCACAGCATTTACCGTAATATTTCTTTTCGCAACTTCTTGAGCCAAAGCTTTGGTTGCTGCTACAATCGCCCCTTTTGCCGCCGAATAATTGGCTTGTCCTGCAGTTCCTTTTACTCCAGAAACCGAAACCATGTTTACGATTCGGCCATATTTGTTGCGTAACATTTTTTGAATGAAAAACTGAGTAACATTAAAGAAACCATTAACGCTAGTATTCATAACGCCGTTCCAATCTTCTGGAGTCATCCACATAAAAAGACCGTCTTTTGTGATTCCGGCATTGTTTACAATTGCTTCAACCAATTTTTCAGGATTGGCGTCCTGCCAAGCGGTTAAAACATTTTGCACTTCTTCAAAATTAGAAACATCAAAACCTAAGATTTCTCCTGTTGCTCCTAATTTTTGCACTTCTTGTAATGTTTCTTCGGCAGCTGTTTTATTCGAATGATAATTAATCAGAATATGATAATCGGATTCTACGGCTAGTTTTTTACAAATCGCACTTCCAATTCCTCTAGAACCGCCTGTTACTAATACACATTTCATTTATAAGGTTGGTTTTATTTATTAGCAAGATGAAATCACATTTTAAAGAGCGATTTCATCTTGCAAATTTTATAATTTATTTCGGAGAATAAATACTATTTCTTTTTTTTCGGTGCTGGTTTTGCCGCTGACTTGGTTTCTTGTTTTGGTTTTTCGGCAGAAACAGCAGCCACTGGTTGAGGTTTTTCTGTGTTTTTAGAGAATAATTCCGCATTTTCAAACCATTGGTTGGCTAAAACAGTTCCGTCAGGTTTTAAAAATCCCCATTTCCCTTCGTTTTTTACTCTCGCAACACCATCAATAAATCCTTTATCTTGTTGTGTAAACATTGCGATAATGGCATTTGTCGTTATGCCGTATTGTGTTGGAATTACCAGTTTTCCAGATTCATTGATAAATCCCCAATTGCTTTCTTTTACTGGAGCCAGACCGTTTGTACTGAAAACTTCTGCATCATTGTAAGTTGGTTCAATAACAAATTTTCCTTCTGGATTGATGAATCCCCATTTTTTTCCAACCAAAACTGGAGCCAGATTTTTTGAGAACGCTTTTCCTTTATCATAAATAGGAAGAATAGCCCAATTTCCTTTTAAATCAATGTATCCGATTTTTCCGTTCTTTTTGGCGAAAGTCAAATCTTGAGTTTCAAAATCCCAAATTTTTTCGGCACCATCAACCGGAATAAATTTTCCTCCGCTCACAAGGCCAAAAGTTTTATCTTTTCTGGCCCAAGTTGTACCTTTAAAATAATTTCCAACTTCTGCATAAACAGGTTCTACCAATTCTTTTCCTTCGGTATTGATGATTCCCCAGTTTTTGTTTAGTTCTACTCTAGCATAACCATTTTCAAAAGGTTTGATCTGATCGTATTTTGGTTCTAAAACAATCGCCATTTTGTTATTGATCAGACCCACTTTATTGTTTTGTCTGATAAAAGCAACGCCATCATTAAAATCAAATAATTTTTCAGAAGCTGGTGCTTTTTGAATTTCTCCTTTAGTATTAATGTAAACCCAATCTTTGTCTTTTTGTACAATTGCGATTCCGTTATTAAAGTCTTTAGCATCTTTAAAATCTGCTGGAATTACCCAAGTGCCTTTTGCATCTATAAATCCCCATTTTCCGCCGTTTTCAACAGCAGCTAAACCTTCAGAAAAACTTCTGGCAGATTTGTATTGAGGTTCTATTTTAAAAGATCCGTCTTTAGAAAGATATCCAATTTTGGAATTTTTCTTAACTAATGCTAGTTCTTGGCTATTAACAAATTGAATGCAGGATAGCAATAAAAATACAAGTGATTTTTTCATGGTTTTAAGATTCAATATTAATACTTAAATTAAAGATTTTTAACTGTTTATCAGATAATCTTTTACTTTTTGAACAAAAGGATACATTACCTGATCTTCTTTGAATTCTGGAATTATATTTCTGATATCGTCATACCATTTTTTTGTCGTAGACGAAATTTGATCTTTTTGTTTCAAATAATCAATTGCCTGAACAATTGTAATTAATTCGATAGCTAAAACTTCGAATGAGTTTTCGATCACTTTTGATGTAATCACCGCCGCATTTGTTCCCATGCTTACAATATCTTGATTGTCATTGTTGTTCGGGATACTGTGAACGTACATTGGATTTGATAACATTTGGTTTTCTGCAGTTGTTGAAGTCGCAACGAACTGAACACCTTGCATTCCGAAATTAAATCCTAATGTTCCTAAGTTTACAAAAGGAGGCAAAATTTCGTTGATTTTTGAATTCAATAAATAATTCAATTGACGTTCTGCCAACATTGTTAATTTGGTAATAACAATTTTCAGTTTATCCATTTCAAGCGAAATATAATCTCCGTGGAAATTTCCGCCGTGGTAAACGTGTTTGTTTTTTACGTCAATAATTGGATTATCGTTTGCCGAGTTAAATTCGTCTTCTAGAATAGAAGCTACATTATTTATTGTTTCTAAAACTGGTCCTAGAATTTGAGGAACGCAACGTAATGAATAATATTCCTGAACTTTTTCTTTGAAGATTTCTTCGGTGTTTTCGCCAGAATATAAGTGGTCTTCTCTTTTACGGATCAACGTACTGTCAGAAAGATTTTTTCTCATTCTTTCTGCAACTTCCTGTTGTCCTTTATGACGTTTAGTCTGATTTAATTCTTCAGAGAAATGATCGTCGTAAGCCTGAACTAATTCGTTAATTGCACAAGAAGCTTTTACCGACCAATCTAATAATTTTTTTGCATAATGCACATTTACCACTCCAATTCCCGTCATTACAGAAGTTCCGTTGATCAAGGCCAGACCTTCTCTAATTTCTACTTGAATTGGTTTTAAACCTTCAATTTCGAAAACTTCTGCAGTTGGTCTTCTTTCTCCTTTATAAAAAACTTCGCCTTCTCCGATTAAAACCAAAGCCAAATGTGATAGCTGTACCAAGTCTCCGCTGGCACCCACACCGCCGTGTTCAAAAATTAAAGGTGTAATGTCTCGATTGATTAATTCTGCCATTAAATGAATAACAGAAGAATGCACTCCTGAATTTCCTAAAGAAAGTGTATTTAATCGTGCTAAAATTGCAGCTTTTGCACACTCAGCATTTAAAGGTTTTCCTGTTCCAGATGAGTGGCTTCTAATTAAATTGTATTGCAATTGAATTTGATCTGACTCTTTAATTCTATATTGAGCCATTGGACCAAACCCTGTGTTTACGCCATATATAACTTTATTTCCTGAGAATTCTTTTAAGAAATTAAAACTTTCGTTTACTCGATTTAAAACCACATCGCTTATCGCAACTTTGCTTTTTCCGAAGATTATGGCTTCAAATTCGGCTAAACTTAAATATTCATTTATTGTATTCATCAAATCAATTTTGGTTGTGCTAATTTAATTTTATTTATCAAAATAAATGTAGTTATTTTGATGATGGCAAATGTAGGTTAATTAATGATAATAATTCTAATATGACAAAGGAGTTTGTTGATGTTTTAGTGATTGGTGCAGGACCGTCTGGATGTGTCTCGGCATCGTATCTTTTTAAAAACAATGTTAAGGTAAAAGTTGTAGAAAAAACGAAGTTTCCGAGACTTGTGGTAGGCGAAAGCCTTATTCCGCGTGTAATGGATCATTTTGCAGAGGCTGAATTGTTTGACGCTCTTGATGCAATGAACTTCGAAAAAAAATTAGGCGCACGTTTTATTAGAGGCGAAGAAATCTGCAATTTTGATTTCAGCGTAAAATTTGGAGAAGGTTGGGATTGGACTTGGCAAGTTCCAAGAGCTGATTTTGACAATACAATGGCTCAGGAAATTATTAGAAAAGGAATTGACCTAGAATTTGAAACAGAAGTTTTGGAAGTTTCTTTTGAAGGGAAAAATTCAAAAACTATTGTAAAAGATAAAGACGGAAATCTAAAAGAAATCCATGCTAAATTTATCATCGACTCAAGCGGATATGGACGCGTATTGCCAAGACTTTTAGATTTGGATACGCCTTCAAAATTAGATCCGCATTCTTCTATTTTTACCCATGTTAAAGATATTAATAGAGAAGAAGGAGTAGAGGGAACTCAAATTTCATTTGATATTCTAGAAACTGAGGTTTGGCTTTGGGTAATTCCATTTTCAAACGGAAATACTAGTTTAGGGGTTGTGGGACCAACAGATTTCATCAATTCGCTTTCTGAAAATAAAGACAATGCTGAGGCTTTACGAAATGCGATTCAGAAATCGGATTATTATATCAAAAGATTTAAAGGAACAGAATTTTTGTTTGAGCCAGTTAAATTAGAAAACTATTCTAGAGCCGTAAAAAGAATGTACGGCGATGGTTTTGCTTTAACAGGAAACAGTTCTGAATTCTTAGATCCGGTTTTCTCTTCAGGAGTTGCTTTTGCAACCGAATCTGGAATGCTGGCAGCTAAATTATATTTGAAAGAATCGCAAGGAATCCCTGTTGACTGGGAAGTAGAATTTACCCAATATATGAAACGCGGAATTGCAGTTTTTACCACTTATGTACAAGAATGGTATACTGGAAATCTACAGACGTTATTTTTCCATCAGCCGGAGAATCCTGAAGTGAAGGAAAAAATATGTGCGGTTTTAGCCGGTTATGTTTGGAACGAAGAAAATTCATTCGTCAAAAAACACGATCACGTAATTGCTAATATGGCGTATTTACTGAATATGCAAAAAGAACAAAGCCCTGAATAATCAGGGCTTTTTTTTATTTATATGCTTTTTTCGCTATAAGTTTAGACATTGTTTTCGCTGTTTTTGCAAATCCTTCGCCAATTCGAGTTTCATTATTAAAATTGCTTCCCCATTGATCTCCTGGAGCCTCTTCACTGTTAATTTCTAACAAGACGTTTGATTTGTTAGCTGTTTCAACAAATTTTAAATTGGTTGTTACTTTTGCTGGCTGTTTCATAATTCCAGCATCCCAGCCTGGATAAATCCAAACTGCCTGTACAATTAAAGTATAAGGAGTATTTAATCCTTCCTGAAAGTTTAATTCTTTCTTCTCTTTAGTCAATACAATGTTTGCAATTTCCAAAAATTTTGGAGTCCATATTTGATCTTTTGCCACAATCCATCTTTTTTCCCAAAGATTTCCATTTCCTTTTGCCTTCTCGTCTAGATCTGCTTTGTGTTCTTTTACATATTGTGCTTCAGATTTTTTTTCTTTCATCATAGTAAAATTACTATAATCAAATACGGTATTGATTTCTTTTTGATCTTTTAAAAAGTCAAAATTGCCTTGAACAATATTGATGTCCTGAGCAAACATTGCTCCTGAAATAAAGAAGCACGCAATAATTAGTTTTTTCATTTTTTGGTTAATTGAGGTTTATTTTTTAGGCTCTAAAAGTAATCAAAACGATGAATATATAATTTATTTCATATTAAAGTTTCTCCTTATTTTGCTTCAAAAACAAAAAAAGAGATTCCAAAATTGAAATCCCTTTTTTAAAATTTGAATAACATTGGACTTTACAATCCGAAAATCTTATCCATTACAATCCATTTTTGTCCTGGTTTTGCCCAAGGAAGCGCTTGTTGGAATTTCCACATTAAAGTTTCCCATTCCTGAACTTTTTCGTTTGCAGCATCGGCTTGATCTTTCTTTTCGAAAGTAAAATCGGCATCTGCTTCGATAATCATGAACAATCTATTTCCTGTGCAGTAAATATCCAGAACTTCAATTCCAGAATCTTTAATGCTTTTTTTAATTTCTGGCCATACATTTTCGTGCAGTTCTTTGTATTCTGCAATTAAATCTGCGTCATCTTTTAAGTCTAACGCAAGATAAAATTTTTGAGTTGCCATAATTTTATTTTTGTTGGTAAGCTACAGCAGTTTGTTTGCTTGTGCCCAAACCTTCAATTCCTAATTCGATTACATCGCCCGCTTTAATGTAAATTGGATTTGGTTTAATTCCCAAACCAACTCCCGGAGGTGTTCCTGTACTAATTACATCGCCAGGAAGTAATGTCATAAACTGACTTAAGTAATGAATTAAAAATGGAATTTTGAAAATCAAGTTTGAAGTATTACTGTTTTGGAACGTTTTTCCGTTTACAGTAAGCCACATTTTTAAATTGTTTACATCACTCACTTCTTCTGGAGTTGCCATAATTGGCCCAAGCGGAGCAAAAGTGTCGTTTCCTTTTCCTTTAGCCCATTGTCCACCACGCTCCAATTGGAAAGCTCTTTCGCTGTAATCATTCAAAAGGCAATATCCAGCAATGTAGTTTGGCGCATCTTCTTCAGAAACATAACTTGCTTTTTTACCTACAACAAATGCCAATTCTACTTCCCAGTCTGTTTTTTCACTGTTTTTTGGAATGATCAAATTGTCATTTGGTCCGCATAAAGAAGTGGTAGACTTAAAGAAAATAATGGGTTCTGTCGGAATCGCAGCACCAGTTTCTTCACAGTGATCAACATAGTTTAATCCGATGCAGATAATTTTTGAAGGGCGTGCCACTGGCGAACCTAAACGAATTGAATCGCTTACTTCTGGAAGTGCAGGGTTGTTTTTTAAGGCTTCTTCTAATTTTTTTAATCCGTCATTTTCAAAAAAAGCTTCGTTGTAATCTGTTACGATAGAAGAAACATCATATCTTTTATCATTTAGTACAACGCCTGGTTTTTCTTTTCCTTCTTCTCCAAATCTAATAAGTTTCATAATCTTTATATTTTTTAGTAATATTTTTTTCCGCCACGAATTCACGAATTTTTACAAATTATAATTCGTGAAATTTGGAATTATTTTTACGCAGATTTCACAGATTTTTCAATCATTTTAATTCGTGAATTCGTGGCTATTTTTTCGCACAGATTTGAACTCTTTAATCTGTGGCTATTTCTTTTTTTAGTTATTCAATTTAATAAAACCTCCATCAATTGGGTAATCAGAACCGGTGATGAAAGAAGATTCATCGCTGCATAAAAATAAAGCCAAAGTTGCGATTTCATCTGGTTTTCCCATACGGCCGATTGGCTGTGATTGAGATAGTTTTTCGAAAATTTCTTCTTCTTTTCCTGGATAGTTTTTAGCAATAAATCCGTCTACGAAAGGCGTGTGAACTCTCGCAGGAGAAATAGAATTACATCTGATTTTATCGTGCAAATAATCTTTTGCAACAGACAAAGTCATTGCCATAACAGCACCTTTTGCAGTCGAATAAGCAAAACGATCAGGAATTCCGACCCAGCACGCGATTGATGCTAAGTTCAAAATAACGCCTCCGCCAGAGTTTCTTAAAGCTGGAATCGAAGCATGAAGACAGTTGTAAACTCCCTTTACGTTTACATTCATGATTTTGTCAAAATCAGATTCAGAAGTAGTGTCTACTTTTCCAACGTGAGCAATTCCCGCATTGTTTACCAAAATATTGATATTTCCGATTTTATCGAAAGCAGATTTTACCTGTTCGTGGTTTGAAACGTCGCAAGCATGAGCAAAAACAGTTCCTCCGTTTGATTTGATTTCTTCCACCGTTTCTTTTGCGCTTTCTTCTGTTAATTCTAAAATATGAACTTCAGCTCCTTGTTTAGCAAATAAAACAGAAATCGCTCTTCCAATTCCGCTTCCGCCTCCTGTGATAATTGCTTTTTTATTTTGTAATGAAAACATACTTATATGTGTTTAATGATTTATTTTAAAATTTAGATTATAAAGATACTCCGCGTTTCCACGGAATAAAATCGTCTTGGTTTAATTGGACTGCTTTCGGAATAATATCTCCGCTTGCCGCTTTGATGCAATATTCTAAAATTTCTTCGCCCATTTCTTCAATAGATTTTTCACCGCTAATGATTGGTCCGCAGTCAATATCGATAATATCTTTCATTCTAGTCGCCAAAACAGAGTTTGTAGCGACTTTAATTACAGGACAAACCGGATTTCCAGTTGGAGTTCCCAAACCTGTTGTAAATAAAATTAGAGTTGCCCCAGAAGCTGCTTTTCCTGTTGTTGCTTCCACATCATTTCCTGGCGTGCATACCAAACTTAAACCTGGTTTTGTAACCAATTCGGTATAATCCAAAACATCCACGACAGGAGAAGTTCCTCCTTTTTTGGCCGCTCCCGCGCTTTTTATAGCATCGGTAATTAAACCGTCTTTGATGTTGCCAGGAGACGGATTCATATGGAAACCTGAGCCTACTTTATGAGCCAGTTCGTCGTAAGATTCCATTAAATGGATGAATTTTTTAGCGTTATCTTCTGTAATACATCTGTCGATTAAGTTTTGTTCAGCACCACATAATTCTGGGAATTCAGCCAAAAGAATTTTTCCGCCTAAAGCAACCACTAAATCTGAAGTATAACCCACAGCAGGATTTGCAGAAACACCGCTAAAACCATCGCTTCCCCCACATTTTACGCCAATGCATAAATCGCTTAAAGGAGCATCCGTTCTTTCGTATTTGTTGATTTCGATTAAACCTTCAAAAGTCTTTTTGATGGCGTTTGTAATCAGAACTTCTTCGCTTTCTGTTTGCTGTTGTTCAAAAATAAACAACGGTTTGTCAAACTCTGGATTTTGTCTTTTTACATCATTTACAAAATCCTGAACTTGCAAATGCTGGCATCCTAAACTCAAAAGTGTGATTCCGCCAACGTTTGGGTGATTGGCGTAAGAAGCCAATAAAGCACTCAAAGTAGATGAATCTTGACGTGTTCCGCCGCAACCGCCTTGATGATTTAAGAATTTAATTCCGTCGACATTTTCAAAAACACGTTTGTTTTTCGGAGTCGGATTCAATTCAATATTAATATCGTTAATATCATTTCCGTTCAAATAACTTTCCAGCAATTCGTGCGTAAATTGATTGTATTTGTCTGTCACCGCATAACCCAATTGCTTGTGCAATGCTTCTTTGATGACATCAAGATTTCGGTTTTCACAAAAAACAGTCGGAATAAAAAGCCAGTAGTTTGCTGTTCCAACGCGTCCGTCTTTTCTTTTGTACCCTTTAAAAGTTCGGTTTGCAAACTTCGAAACATCTGGCGCATTCCATTCGTAAGAAGCGTTTCTGTAAGCGTAAGGATCTGCGGCGTGTTTTAAGTTTTCGGTTGTCATCAAACTTCCTTTTGCCACATCGTTTTGCACTTTTCCGACCAAAACGCCATACATATTCACTTCTTCGCCCTGCTTCATGTCCTGCATGTAGAATTTATGTTTGGCTTTGATAAGGTCTTGCAAAACGTAAGTTTCATTTTCAAAATGAATCGATTCGCCTTTTTGAAGATCGGTTAAGGCAACCAATACATTATCATCTGGATGCAGTTTTACGACCAGTTTTTTTGTTGTATTCTCTAACATTGTGCTGTTGTTTTTTCTTTTTTTTTTTGATGTTGCCGCCTCATTTTAAAAATCAAATTAACACTTTGATTTCTATAGAATTTGGGCAGTTAACGAAAAATAAAATTAGCTTTTTTATGCATTCAATATTAGTCTAATATTATCTGTGTATAATCTTTAATTATCTTTGCAGTATGAAATTGGAACAAACTAAAATAACGTCTTATCTCAACACAAAAGTTTCGGTCCTGAATCGGATTGAACCATTTTTTCAGGCGCCTTTTCATTCGCATCCAGAACTGGAGTTGGTGTATGTGAAAGAGAGTTTTGGAAAACGAATTATCGGAAATTCGGTAATGCCTTTTGAGCCTGGAGATATGGTTTTTTTGGGTTCTGATATTCCGCATGTATGGTTGAATGATGAAAAATATTATCAGGGAATTGAAGATTTAAAAGCCAATTCTATAGTCGTATATTTTCATAAAGACATTTTCGGACCAACTTTTTACGAATTAAAAGAAACCCAAAAAATCAACGATCTCTTTTTTCAGGCAGGAAAAGGGATTTCGATTATTGGAAAAACGAATAAACAGATTGCTAAAAAACTGGAAAAATTAGTTTCTAAAAAAGACTTCGAAGTAATTGTTGGACTTTTTGAAATTTTGTCTATTCTCTCTGATAGTCAGGATAAGATTTATATTAATGACGAAATTTATTCTCTGATGCAGAAAGATTCGAAAGTTGACCGACTTTCGGAGGTTTTTCAATATGTCAATAAAAATTACAAGAAGAATATTTCCTTGGAAGAAATTGCCGCTGTGGCAAATATGACACGGACTTCTTTCTGCAGAATGTTTAGAGTAAAAACAAAAAAGAATTTTGTGGATTATCTGCATGAAATCAGGATTTCGAATGCTTGCAAATTGCTTTTGGAAACTGATAAAAGCATGTCTGAAATCGCTTATGCTTGTGGGTATAAAACGGCATCTAACTTTAATAAACTTTTCAAGAAGTGTAAAGGAATTACGCCTTCGGAGTTTAAAAATAGTGCTATATAATTTTGAAAAAAAATAGCCACGAATTCACGAATTAAAATGATTAAAATCCGTGAAATTTGCATCAAAAAGGACTGTAAATTTCACAAATTACGATTTGTAAAAATTCGTGAATTCGTAGCGAAAAAATTTGCAAAAAAAATTAGATAGATCGATCTAAATGCGTGTAACCGCCATCTACATAAATAATCTGTCCAGTAGTGTGGCTTGATTTTTCAGACAACAAGAAAACAACCATATTCGCAATTTCTTCTGCGGTTGTCATTCTGTTTTCTAACGGAATATTTTTGGTAATCGCGGCTAGTTTTTCTTCTTTATTTTCGAAAGTATTAATCCAGGTTTCGTAAAGAGGTGTATAACATTCTGCCACAATTACGGCGTTTACACGAATGCGGTATTTTAATAATTCAACAGCCCATTCTCTGGTTAAGGCATTTCTTCCTCCGTTTGAAGCAGCGTACGCTGAGGTTCCACCTTGACCCGTTTCGGCAGTTTTAGAACCAATGTTTACAATTGCTCCTTTCGATTCTTTCAAATACGGAAGAGCATGCTGCGCCATTAAATAATAATGCACTAAATTTTTGTGAAGAGAAGCAGCAAAATCTTCATAATTTCCGTTTTCTAATCCAACGCCGTCATTAACTCCGGCATTGTTTACCAATCCGTCAATTCTGCCGAATTTGGCGATTACGGCTTCAACGGCTTTTTTGCAGTCTTCAGGTTTTGTTAGATCAGCAGCAACTTGATGTGCTTCTTTTCCTATGGCTTTTAATTCTTCTACGGCTTTGATGTTATCATTTTCGTTACGACCAACGATAAACGGAATTGCATTTTCTTCGGCTAGTACTTTTACAATTCCTAAACCAATTCCTTTTGCACCTCCCGTAACGATAATGATTTTTTGGGTTAATGATAACTGCATGACTTTTATTTTAATTTAAATATTGTTTAATTTTTCTAACACATAGAATTATAGCTTTACTTTATCTATAAAGGCATTTCATTTTACTTCAATTCACATAGTTCTATGTGTTCAAATCTAGATTTGTTTTTTTTCTCTTTTCAGCTCATTTTAAAATCTATGGTTCTATGTGTTTAATTTTTTTTGCCACAGATTTAAAGGATTAGAAGGATTTATGAATTAGATTGTCACCCTGAGCGAAGTCGAAGGGCGCTCCAATTTGACGTGGGCTTCGACTTCGCTCAGCCTGACAAAAACGTAGATCATGAAATCATTTTAATCTGTGGCTACTTTTTTTTCAACGAATATACTTTAAAAATTTACAGCTGTTGTTCATGACAAACAACAGCTGTAAAAAGAGAGAATTGAACTGATAATTTATTACCAGAACTTAACGTAAAGCGCAACAATAATCAATAATGTAATTACGATTAAAACTGTTGTTTGCGGTTTAACTTTGAACATTCCAGGTTCTGTCTCGAATGCTTTAGGGTTTACTTTTGGTCCAGCGAAACTTATTAGAATCATGGCAATCATTGTAAATAAGAACGATAATCCCATACAGATGTGGAAAGGAATTTCGAAAGCTCCTTTTCCGTTAGCATAAGCTGTATATAAAAGTGTGTCGTTTCCAAATAAAGCTGGAGCGTATTCGTTGAATAAAACTGATAATAAGAATCCTAAAATTACCCCAACGATTGCAGCTGTTCCAGTAGTTCTTTTCCAGAACATACCTAAGAAGAACATCGCAAAAACTCCAGGACTAATAAATCCAGTGTATTTTTGGATGTATGTAAATCCTCCAACACCACCAATTCCTAAGATATCATTCCATGTAAATAGAACTGCTAAAAGCATGGCAACAAAAACGGCAATACGACCGATGTTTACTTGTTGTTTTTCACCAGCTTCTTTTTGGATGTATTTTTTATGAACGTCTAATGTATAGATTGTAGAGATACTGTTTACTTTTCCAGCAAGAGACGCAACAATTGCAGCAGTAAGTGCGGCAACAGAAAGCCCTTTTAATCCAGTTGGAAGGAATGTCAATACAGCAGAATAAGCTCCATCTTTTCCTCCAACTAATTGTGGCAAGTGTCCGTTTGTGTATAAAACATAAGCAGCAATACCAGGAAGCATTACGATTAATGGCATTAATAATTTTAACATACCAGCAAATAAAATTCCTGTGCGTGCAGTCTGCAAGTCTGCTCCAAGAGCTCTTTGTGTAATGTATTGGTTACATCCCCAATAGTTCAAGTTGATGATCCAGATACCAGCAGCGTAAGATAACAATCCAGGGAAGGTTAAATATTTATCGATTTCCAACTGAGAAGAAGTTGCAGTTGGTTTTGGAATGATCATTTTGAAATGCTCAGGAGCTTCTTTCATTAAAACTTTGAAACCAGCAATTGCATTTTCGCCAACACCGAAATATTGTCCAACAGTTGTAAGAGCAATATAAGAAGTTACCAAACCTCCAATGATTAATACCGCAACTTGAATAACGTCTGTATAAGCCACAACCTTCATTCCTCCAAGAGAAATAAATAACGCAAAAACAGCTAATCCGATCATGATTACGTGAAGGTATTCTCCTCCTGCAAGACCGTTAATGGCAACAGCTCCTAAATATAAAATAGAAGTTAAGTTTACAAAAACATATAAAAACAGCCAGAAAACTGCCATGATAAGAGCAGTAGACTCATTGTAACGTGTTTTTAAGAATTGTGGCATCGTGTAAATCTTATTTTTAAGATAAACAGGAATAAACCATACGGCAACAATAATAAGAGCAACGGCAGCAAGCCATTCGTAGGCAGCAACAGCGATTCCTAAGAAGAAACCTTCACCGCTCATTCCGATAAATTGTTCTGCAGAGATGTTAGAAGCAATAAGAGAAGCTCCAATTGCCCACCAAGTTAAATTTCCTTCAGCCAAAAAGTAAGCTTTGGCATCATGTTCGTCCTGTTTACGTTTGCGGTAAACAGTGTAGCCATAGACCGAGACTACGATAAAATAAATAATAAAAACCGCATAGTCTGCGAAAGCGAGGTTTTGGTTCATTGTTAGTAGTATTTTAAATAATTATTATAGGGTTGTTTGTTTATGTGGTTTAAATCAGTTTTTGTGTTATTAAATCTTGTTAAAAATGCAAGATGTGTTTTATTTCTGTTATTTTTTTGCGAAAATAAAAGCAGAAGCCAAATGTAAAATAAAAATTTAGAAATCAACCATTATGAAATGTGTTTTTTACATTTATTGTTTGATTATTATGTTAAATTTTTATTTTTTGGCTTTACTGCCACATTTAGAACACTACGCTTTTACAAGACTTTTGTAGTGTACATCTGAAAGCTGTCTTAAAATTTCAGCGCTTTTTTCAGGTGTAATATCACGTTGCGATTCGCCCAGCATTTCATATCCAACCATAAATTTCTTTACAGTTGCCGATCTTAACAACGGCGGATAGAAATGCATGTGGAAATGCCATTCTGGATGTAATAAGCCATCTGTTGGAGATTGGTGAATTCCTGAAGAATACGGAAATGAAGTGTTAAATAAATTGTCATACTTCGTTGTAAGCTGCTTTAAGATTTTCGCGAAAGCGGTACTTTCTTCAGCAGTAAAATCGGTGATTTTGTTTACGGCTCTTTTGCTTATAATCATGGTTTCGTATGGCCAGATTGCCCAAAACGGAACTAATGCCACAAAATGATCATTTTCGATTACGATGCGATCGCCCACTTTCAATTCAGCTTTAACATAATCTTCTAATAAGGTTCTCTCGTTTTTATCGAAATAAGATTTTAAGCTGTTTTGTGTTTTTTCAACCTGAGTTGGCAATGAAGACTGAGCCCAGATTTGACCGTGCGGGTGCGGGTTGCTGCAGCCCATAACGCTTCCTTTGTTTTCAAAAATCTGAACGTGGTTGATGAATTTAATATTTCCTAAATCGGTATATTCTTTCTGCCAAGTTTTAATGATGTTTTCGATATCTGCAATTTCCATTTCTGGCAAAGTCAGATCGTGTCTTGGTGAAAAGCAGACTACTCTCGAAATGCCTTGTTCTGGTTTTGCCTTAAAAAAAGTATGTTTAATATCCTCTTCAAAAATAATTTCGTCCTGCTTCATGGCTGCAAAATCATTTTCAAAAACAAAACTGTTTTCGTATTGTGGATTATTCATTCCGTTGGCACGAACATTTCCTGGACACAAATAACAAGTTGGGTCGTATTTAGGAAGTTCTTCAGTCGAAATAGTTTCGTTTTGTCCCTGCCAAGGGCGTTTTGCACGGTGAGGAGATACCAAAACCCATTCGTTGATTAATGGATTAAAGCGTCTGTGCGGATCTTCGTTAATGTCAAAATTTTTCATTGTACAGTGTGGTTTTAAAGTAGCGTTGTTCCGTTAGAGATTTTTACATCATAGAATTTTAATTCAATTCCAAATGTATCTAAATAAAGCTTTGAAAACTTACGCTTAACCTCATTTTCATGTCCTTTTTTAACTAAATTGATAGTGCATCCTCCAAAACCACCACCCATAAGTCTTGAACCAATAATGGCATTATCTTCTTTTGCGGTGTCAACAAGCATGTCTAATTCTTCGCAGCTTACCTCATATTCTTGAGATAAACCGTAATGTGTTTCAAAAAGCAATTCGCCTAAAAGTTCAATGTTTCCTTGGTCTAAAGCTTTGCAGGCTTTAATAACGCGATTGATTTCTTTTACAACAAAATGAACTCTGCTGAAAACTTTTTCGGTCATTTTGTCTTTCAAGCTTATAACTTGCTCTTCGGTCGCATCTCTAAAACTTTTTACTTCTGGGAAATAGCTTTTTATAATAGATAAACCTTCTTCGCATTCGATTCTTCTAGTATTATATTCTGATGTAAAAAGCGAATGTTTTACATTAGAATCAAATAAAATCAGAGAATAATCTTTGAAATCGGCATTGTGATATTCAAAATCTAAAGTGTTGCAGTCTAATTGAATTACTTGGTTTTCAAGACCGTGAACGCTTGAGAACTGATCCATAATTCCGCAGTTGATGCCAACCCAGTGTTCTGCTTTTTGTCCTAATAATGAAATGTCTTTTTTCTCGATTTTTAAATCAAAAAGAGATTTGATTCCGAAAATCATTCCGCATTCTAAAGCTGCTGAAGAAGACAATCCAGAACCAACCGGAATATTGCTGCTGAAAACGCAGTTGAAACCGTCAAAAGAAAATCCGTTGTCTTGCAATTGTTTAATTACGCCACGAATATAATTGGTCCAAACCACATCGCTCAGTTTTACTTCTTGAGTCAGATCGATTTCAAATTCTTCGTTTAAATCGATAGCAATTATTTTGGAAGTTTTGGTGTTGTTTTTTTCAAAAGCAAAACAAATCACTTTGTCGATTGCGGCAGGCAAAACATAACCATCATTATAGTCAATATGCTCTCCAATGATGTTAATTCTACCTGGAGAAAGTACCGTTTTTTGAGGAGAAGACCCGAAAGATTTCTCAAAAAAAGCAACGGTATTTTGTATTAAAATATCATTCATTATAGTTAGTTGTATGGTGTTTTTTGGAATTATTAATTTAAACTTTCAAATTTATAAAGCGTTTTCTGCGTGTATTCTTCGCCTTTTTTCAAAACCGCATTTGGAAAATGAGCATGATTTGGAGCGTCTGGGAAATTTTGAGTTTCAAAGCAAATTCCGCTTTGCGCATTATAATCTACATTTTCTTTTCCTTTTAGTTTTCCGAAACAATTTCCGCCTACATATATATGCACACTTGGCTGATCGGTATAGACATTCATTCTCAATTTGTTTTTTAAGCTGATCAATTGTCCGACAATTTCAGTTTTAGAATTCACGACAAACGAATTGTCAATAGGAAACGGACAATTTTTAGGTGTTCTAAAATCAAAATCATGATTGGTTAAATCGGTAAAATTTCCTGTCGGAATATTGTCTGAATTTGTTTCCAATATTTTAGCCGATTTGATAAACATTTGCTGTTCTAAAACATTTCCGTCATGTCCATCAAGGTTGAAATAACTGTGATGCGTCAGATTGATAATAGTATCTTCTGTTGAGGTCGCTTTATATTCTAGTTTTAATTCATTTTCTTCAGTCAACGTATACGTTAAATAAACCGTCATTTCTCCAGGGAAATTTTCCTCTAAATGCTCACTCAAAAGGCCAAAAGTAAGAGATGGGTTTTCGCCAGAACTTGCATTAACTACGCTCCACACTTTTCTTCCAAATCCCATTTCTCCGCCATGAAGTGTGTTGCCATTATTGTTTCCGCCCAACTGAAACTTTTTATCATTAAGACTAAAAGTTGCATTATGAATGCGTCCTGCATAGCGGCCCACTGTGGTTCCGAAATAAGGAGCGCTCGGCAAATTATAAGATTCTAAATACGCATCTAAATTATCGAAGCCTAAAACAACATCTACTTGTTTTCCGTTAACTGGAATTTGAATCGAAGTTACAGTTGCTCCATAATTGATAATCTGCACTTTCATTCCGTTTTTATTAACCAAATCAAAAGAATAAATTTCTTCCTTATTGGGCATTAAACCAAACAATTTGCAATTATGAATCTCTTTTAAATGCGATATGTGTTTTATTTTCATATAATTTTTACCAAAAATGAAATCCAAAAGTAGAAACATTTTTTATATTTGCATACCAGTACCTACCAGTTTCTAATTATTTAATAGTCAAAATGACTTTATCATGAGCATGATTTCAATTCAAAATAATATTGGTTTGCCAAAATACAAGCAGATTATTCTCTCAATCGAAAAAGCGATTGAAGAAGGAAATTTAATTAAAGGAGACCGACTTCCATCTGTTAATAAAGTCTGTTTGGCATTTTCATTATCTCGCGATACGGTCTTGTTGGCGTATGATGAATTGAAGAAAAGAGGCATTATTTATGCCATTCCCGGTAAAGGATATTACGTTAAAAGTATTGAAATCACTATAACTCAGAAGATTTTCCTGCTTTTTGATGAGTTGAATATTTTCAAGGAAGATATTTATAATTCGTTTTTAAAAAACATTGGTAAAAATGTGCAGGTCGATATTTTCTTTCATCATTTTAATGTTCAGGTTTTTAAAAAGCTGATACACGACAGTAACGGAAATTATACAAAATACATAATCATGCCGACGAATTTAAGCGATATTGCCGATTCGATAAAAACCCTACCAGTGAGTGATGTAATTATTTTGGATCAGACCAATCCAGATTTAAAAATGTTTCCAGCGATTTACCAAAACCATCAAAAAGATATTTACGAAGGTTTAATGAAAGGGAAATCCAGATTGGCAAAATACAAGAAACTAATTTTAATTTTCCCAGGTTTTAGAGAGCCGCCAGGAATGAAATTGGGTTTTGAATCGTTTTGCGAAACTTATGGTTTTGATTACGAAGTGATTTCAGATTTTGGCAATCAATCTATTGCATTAGGAGATTTGTACATTATTCCGCACGATCGGGATTTGCTTTTGGTAATAGAAAATGCAATGAGCAGAAATTTAAAGCTAGGAGAAGATTTTGGAATTATCTCTTATAATGAGACGCCATTGAAGAAAATTGCAGCAAACGGAATTACGACCATTTCAACCAATTTTGAATTGATGGGCAAGATTCTAGCCGATATGGTTCTGAAAGGAACAAAAGAGCAGATCGAAAATAAATCTGCTCTCATAGTTAGAAATTCTTTATAATATAATAGTGTCAATTATAAATTGAGCACAAAATTATTTAGTAGTTTTTCTTCATATTTCTCTTTGTTGAAAGTATATAAATAAGAACCTTTTCGAGAAGACTGCATGTCTTTTTCGTCTAGTTTATTTAAAATTTCTAAAGAGTTTATTTTGCTAATGAAATTTCTTTTGTCTAATTCTTTGCTCAAAATAGCTTCATACAATTCTAAAAGCTGACGCATTGTGAATTTCTCAGGAAGCAATTCAAAGCCAATTGGTTTGATAGAAGTTTTGTAGCGAAGTCTCTTAATGGCATTTTCAACCATTTCATTGTGGTCAAAAATTAAGTTTGGCGCATCATTAATTGGAAACCATTTTGCATGATAATTCTGAATCAGTTCTGCATTATGGTTTTCGATATTAATTAAGGCAAAGTAAGAAACCGAAATGGTTCTTTCTACCGGGTCACGATCAATTTCGCTGTATGCATAAAGCTGCTCCATATAAATATCGTTAAGACCTGTATAGGTATTTAAGATTCTGGTTGCCGCAGCGTCTAAAACTTCATCGCGTTTTAGAAATCCTCCAATTAAGGACCATTTTCCTTTTTCAGGCTCAAAATCTCTTTGAATCAAAAGGATTTTCAACCCTTCATTGTCGAACCCAAAAATGATGCAGTCAACCGCCAATAAAACTTTATCGGCAGAGCTATAACTATCTAACATATATAATTAATTTGTATGGTAAATATATAAACTTCTTAAAACGTATCATAATTTAATAATGTCGATTTTACACTTAATATTAAAAGGCAATAAAATAATACAATTTGGATAATGATCATGAAACGCTTTGTTCTGTTTTCTTTCTCGATTATATATAAAAATTATGAAGTCAAAGGTAGAAACATTTTTATAAGAGAATGAATCTGAGGATTATTATTTCGCGATCAAAAATTATTTTTTTTGAAATTTTGTTACAAATGCCACTGTTCGCAGGTTTTTTGTCGATTTTTTTTGGATTTTACATTTATAAGGTTTATCAAAATCTTTTTTTATGCTGATTTTTAAGGGATAATTGCGAAATCTATTTTTTACAACCAGTTGTTTTGATGTTTTTATTTTTTTATGTGGCTTTTTTTTATTTAAATTTACAAATGTTAAACAGACACTTATAAATTTAAACCAAAAAGCAATAGGGAATAGAGAATGCTCTTTTTCCTAAAAACAAAAAACCACAAGAAACATGAAAAAGCTATTACTGATATCGTTTGCTGTACTTGGCATCCAAACAATATCTGCACAAAAAGAATCCACACTTATTTCAATAAAAAATGATGCCTCGGCGCCAACCATAAATAGAAATATTTACGGTCATTTTGCAGAACATCTAGGACGTTGCATTTACGGTGGATTTTTTGTTGGAGATACTTCTAAAATTCCAAACACAAAGGGAGTTCGAAACGACATTGTAAAAGCATTGAAGGATCTTAAAATTCCGAATTTAAGATGGCCTGGAGGATGTTTTGCAGATACGTATCACTGGAAAGATGGGATAGGTCCAAAAGAACAGCGCCCGACAATTGTAAACCAATGGTGGGGAGGTGTTACAGAAGATAATAGTTTCGGGACGCATGACTTTTTAAATATGTGCGAATTGCTTGGAGCAGAACCTTACTTATCTGGAAATGTTGGAAGCGGAACAGTTCAAGAATTAGCAGACTGGGTTCAGTACACCAATTTTGGAGGGAAAAGTCCGATGAGTGATCTTCGTAAGAAAAACGGAAGAACAGAGCCTTGGAAAGTGAAATACTGGGGAATTGGAAATGAAGCATGGGGCTGCGGCGGAAATATGACGGCAGATTATTATGCAAACGAATATAAAAAATTCGCCACTTTTATGTCTGATTGGGGAAATGCAGGAGGAATTACAAGAATCGCATCTGGTGCCAACAGCTCTGATTACAACTGGACAGAAGTTTTAATGAAAAACATTCCTTTAAGTATGCTTGGCGGAGTTGGCGTGCATCATTATGCTGTAATCGATTGGGCCAAAAAAGGTTCGGATGTTGACTTTACAGAAAAAGAATATTTCCTTACTATGCAGTCTGCTTTAATAATGGAAGAGCTTGTTACCAAACATGCTGCAATAATGGATAAATATGATCCAGAGAAAAAAGTAGCCATGATTGTAGATGAATGGGGAGGTTGGTATGACGTTCAGAAAGGAACAAACCCAGGATTTTTATATCAGCAAAATACAATGAGAGATGCTGTCTTGGCAGGTGCAACATTAAATATTTTTAATAACCATGCAGACCGTGTTCGCATGGCCAATTTAGCCCAATGTATTAATGTGCTTCAGGCTGTAATTTTAACAGACAAAGCAAAAATGATCACGACGCCAACCTATCATGTCATGAAAATGTACAGCGTGCATCAGGATGCAAAATTATTGCCAATAGATTTTAAATCGCCTTTATATACTTACAATGGTCAAAGCATTCCAGCCGTGTCTGCTTCGGCATCAAAAGATCAGAGCGGTTCTGTTCATATTTCGCTAGTAAATATTGATCCGGTAAATAAGAATAAAATAGAAATTGATGTAAAAGATCTTGGTGTAAAAGGTTTTTCAGGAAATATAATTACTGCTTCGAAACTGCAAGATTACAATTCTTTCGAGAATCCGAATAAAATTGTTCCTGTTGCTTTCAAAGGTTTTGAAAACAAAAAAGGAAAACTTGAAATAACATTGCCTCCTTATTCTGTATTGGTTTTAGAAGGAAAATAATAGAAAGAGATCTGAAAATCCGTTCTTCAAAGAGCGGATTTTTACAGCTTAAACAAACGAAATGCATTTTTAAAAGAAAGAATTTCTGTTTGCGAATGAAATAATCGCAACATTATAAATGTGTAGGTAACATTTATTTTTTGATTTAAGGCTAAAATGCTGTTTTAATGCATTTATAGCAAAAATTAACTATACAATTTCAATTAAGTGTTTTTTGTACACTTATAAAATATTTATCTCTATATTTGTCAATATTTTAAAATAATATACGAATGAAAAATTATGTAATAGGATTGGACTACGGAACAGATTCTGTTCGCGCGGTGCTAATTGATACTGAGAATGGACAGGAGCTGGCATCGAATGTTTCTCATTACAAAAGATGGAAAAACAAGCAGTATTGTGATGCCTCTATAAACCAGTTTCGCCAACATCCTTTGGATCACATTGAGGGATTGGAAATTACAATTCAAAATGTAGTAAAAGAAAGTAAGGTTGATCCGTCATTGGTTCGCGGAATTTGTATTGACACAACGGGATCTTCTCCTGTTCCAGTTACAAAAGATGGAACACCATTGGCGTTGACAAAAGGTTTTGAAGAAAACCCAAATGCAATGATGGTTTTATGGAAAGATCACACTGCGATAAATGAAGCAAACGAAATCAACGAACTGGCAGTAAGCTGGGGTGGAGAAGATGTGACAAAATACGTTGGAGGAATTTATTCTTCAGAATGGTTTTGGGCAAAAATCCTTCACATTGCAAGACAAGATGAAGCAGTTAGAAATGCAGCATATACTTGGATGGAGCATTGCGATTTAATGACGTATTTGTTAATTGAAGATAAAGATTTAAAAACATTTAAAAGAAGCCGTTGTGCAGCAGGTCATAAAGCCATGTGGCATGCAGACTGGAACGGATTACCGCCAGTTGAATTTTTAGAAAAATTACATCCGTATTTGGCGACTTTGCGTGGCAATTTATACGATGAAACCTATACTTCAGACTTAGTTGCTGGAAAATTAAGCCAAGAATGGGCAGAACGTTTAGGACTTTCTACAGAAACGGTTGTGGCTGTTGGAACGTTCGATGCACATTCTGGTGCTGTTGGAGCTAAAATTGAAGAAAACACTTTAGTCCGTGTTATGGGAACTTCAACTTGCGATATCCTAGTTGGTTCTTATGAGGAAGTGGGAACAAAAACCGTTCGCGGAATCTGCGGTCAAGTGGACGGATCTGTAATTCCAGGATTTATTGGTTTGGAAGCAGGACAATCGGCTTTTGGTGATTTACTGGCTTGGTACAAAGAATTGCTAATGTGGCCAACAGAACATTTATTAGCTTCTTCTTCAACTTTAAATGATGCGCAAAAAGAACAATTAAGAGAAGAATTCAGCGATAAATTGATTATTGAATTAACTAAAGAAGCAGAGAAAATCCCTGTTTCAGAAAGTCTTCCAATTGCTTTAGACTGGATCAACGGACGAAGAACTCCAGATGCCAATCAGGAAGTGAAAAGCGCCATTTCAAATTTATCTTTAGGAACAAAAGCGCCTCATATTTTCAAAGCTTTAGTAAACGCAATCTGTTTTGGAGCGAAGAAAATCGTGGATCGTTTTGAAGAAGAAGGCGTAAAAATCGACAGTGTTATCGGAATTGGTGGCGTGGCTCGTAAATCTCCTTTTATTATGCAGACTTTGGCCAACGTTTTAAACAAGCCAATTAAAGTGGCGGCTTCAGACCAGACACCTGCTTTAGGTGCCGCAATTTATGCAGCGGTTGCAGCCGGAATTTATCCAAACGTAATCGAAGCAAGCCAAAAAATTGGAAGTGATTTTGACGGAGAATATTTCCCTCAATTAGATAAAGTGGCAGCGTACCATAAACTGCTTTTAGCTTATGAGCAATTAAGTGCTTTTGCAGATCCAACTATTAAAATTTCTCAAAATGAGTTCTCTTTATAAAGATTTAAAACAAGAATGTTACGAAGCCAACATGCAGTTAAATGCATTGAACTTGGTGGTGTATACTTTCGGAAACGTAAGTGCCGTGGACAGAAAAAATGGTGTTTTCGCCATTAAACCGAGCGGTGTTCCTTACGAAGATTTAAAACCTGAAGATATTGTAATTGTCGATTTTGATAATAATGTTATCGAAGGAACGATGCGTCCGTCTTCAGACACAAAAACGCATGCTTATTTATACAAACACTGGCCAAATATTGGCGGAGTGGCGCATACGCACGCAACTTATTCTGTAGCTTGGGCACAATCGCAGCGAGATATTCCGATTTTCGGAACAACACATGCCGATCATTTAACGGCTGATATTCCGTGCGCACCGCCAATGGCAGATCATCTAATAGAAGGAAACTACGAACACAATACTGGAATTCAGATTTTGGATTGTTTCAAAGAAAAAAATCTTTCTTATGAAGAAGTAGAAATGATTTTAATTGGAAATCACGGTCCGTTTGCTTGGGGAAAAAATGCGGCAAAAGCGGTTTACAACAGCAAAGTATTAGAAGTTGTGGCAGAAATGGCGTACCTGACTTTACAAATAAATCCGAACGCACCAAGATTAAAAGATTCGTTAATAAAGAAACATTACAACCGTAAGCACGGAAAAGATTCGTACTACGGACAGTAAAAATTTTTGTTTCAGGTTTCAGGTTTTTTTAGTTTCAAGTTGTTGGAACGTGAAACTTGGAACGTGAAACAGACAAAAACAAAAATAATAACATAACAATAAGATTTTCGGCATTTTGAGAACTTGAAACTTGAAACAAAAGAAAACTTGAAACAAAATAAAAAACAATGATAGACATTTCTCAAAAAGAAGTATGGTTTGTAGTAGGAAGCCAGGAATTATATGGTGAAGAAACACTTAGAAAAGTAGCAGAACATTCTCAAATTATTGCAAAAGGATTAGATGCTTCATCTTCAATTCCGGTAAAAGTGGTTTATAAAGATGTGGTAAAATCTCCTTCGCAGATTTTAGATGTTTGTTTAGCTGCAAACTCAGCGAAAAACTGTATAGGAATTATTGCTTGGATGCACACTTTCTCTCCTGCAAAAATGTGGATTGGCGGATTAAATATCCTTAAAAAACCATTATGCCACTTGCATACACAATACAATGCTGAAATTCCGTGGGGAAGCATCGATATGGATTTCATGAATTTGAACCAATCGGCTCACGGAGATCGTGAATTTGGTTTCATCATGTCTCGTTTACGTAAAAAACGTAAAGTTGTTGTAGGACACTGGGAAGATCAAAGAGTTCAAAAACAATTAGGAATCTGGTCTAGAGTTGCTCTTGGATGGGACGAACTTCAAAACTTAAAAGTGGCTCGTATTGGAGATAATATGCGTGAAGTTGCCGTTACAGAAGGCGACAAGGTAGAAGCTCAAATTCGTTTTGGAGTTTCTGTAAACGGATATGATTCATCAGACGTTACCAAACATATTGAGAGAGTAACAGATAAAGAATTAAACGATTTATTAGCAGTTTATGAGCAATCGTACAGCTTAACTGATTCTTTAAAAGAAGGTGGAGCGCAAAGAAGTTCTTTAGTTGAAGCAGCAAAAATCGAATTAGGATTAAGAGCTTTCCTTGAAGAAGGAGGATTCGGAGCTTTTACAGATACATTTGAAAACCTTGGAGTTTGGAAACAATTGCCAGGAATCGCTACACAAAGATTAATGGCCGATGGTTATGGTTTTGGTGGAGAAGGAGACTGGAAAACCGCTGCAATGGTAAGAGCTTTAAAAGTAATGTGTGTTGGTTTAGAAGGCGGAACTTCTTTCATGGAAGATTACACGTACCATTTTACTCCGCAAAAATCGTATGTTTTGGGTTCTCACATGTTGGAAATCTGCCCATCTATTGCTGACGGAAAACCTTCTTGTGAAGTGCACCCGTTAGGAATTGGAGGAAAAGAAGATCCAGCGCGTTTGGTGTTTAATTCTCCTGCAGGCGATGCAATCAACGTTTCATTGGTTGATATAGGAACTCGTTTCCGTTTAATCGTGAACGAAGTGGAAGCAGTAGAACCAATGGCAGAATTGCCAAAACTTCCAGTGGCACGCGTTCTTTGGGATTGTAAGCCAAATTTAGAAGTGGCAGCAACGGCCTGGATTTTAGCTGGAGGAGCGCATCATACCGTTTACAGCCAGTCAATTACAACAGAATACATGGAAGATTTCGCAGACATCGCAGGAATCGAATTATTGGTTATTGATGAAAAAACTACAGTAAGAGATTTCAAAGATAAAATCAATGCTAATGAAGCCTATTATCATTTATTTCAACACGGCCTGTAAGCCAGTAAAATTTAATTTGTAAGATGTAAAATGTGAAAAAGCTTAAAAGGTAAATTTTACATTTTTAAAATGATTAAATTTCGCATCTGACATTTTACATCTAAACATTTAACCTTTTACAAACCAAAAAACTATCATTTATGAATGTATTAAAACGCACCCTTTTCATACTAAGTATGCTCGGTATTGCTATAGTTACAGTTCAATGCAAAAACGAAAAAAAAATGGATACAGAAAAAGCGACAACTGATCAAAAAGCTTTAGTTACAATAGCAAAATCAGAGTACGGAACTACTGCCAAAGGCGAAAAAGTGGAGAGTTACAAACTGAAAAACCAAAATGGGATGGAAGTTGACATCATCACTTTTGGAGGAAGAATTACTGATTTAAAAGTGCCAAACAAAGCTGGAGTTTCAGAAAATGTGGTTATTGGATTTAGTTCTTTAGCGCAATACGAAAAAGAAAATCCATTTTTTGGAGCTTTGATCGGAAGATTCGGAAACCGAATTGCAAAAGGTAAATTTTCATTAGATGGAAAAGAATATCAGTTAGCAATTAACAATGCACCAAACGCTTTGCACGGAGGGCCACAAGGATTTTTTAATGTGGTTTGGAAAGCAGATGAGGTAAAATCTGGAGAAACTGCTTCTTTAAAATTATCTTATGTAAGTAAGGATATGGAAGAAGGATATCCAGGAAACCTTAAAGTTTTTGTGACTTATACCTTGACAAATGACAATCAATTAGAAGTGTTGTACGAAGCAACAACCGACAAGAAAACAGTGGTTAACTTAACGCAGCATTCTTATTTCAACTTGTCTGGAGATTTTACCAAAACAATCTTAGATCACGAGTTGACTTTAAATGCAGATAAATTGGTTCCTGTAGACGCAACTTTGATTCCAACAGGAAAATTAGATGACGTTGCAGGTACGCCTTTCGATTTCAGACAGCCAAAATTAATTGGAAAAGACATCAATGCTAAAAACGAGCAGTTAGAAAGAGGAAAAGGTTACGACCATTGCTGGGTACTGAACAATCCTGAAAAAGGAAAAACAATCATTGCAAAAGTGTATCACGCAGCAAGCGGAAGAGTTATGGAAATGACAACAGACGAACCTGGAATTCAGTTTTATTCTGGAAATTTCCTTGACGGAACTTTACCAATGCCAAACGGCGGAACTTTTGCACACAGAACAGGATTATGTCTGGAAACAGAACATTATCCAGATTCTCCAAACCAGAAAAACTTCCCAACAACGGTTTTAAACCCGGGAGAAAATTATAAGACTAGAACTACGTTTAAATTCTCTGTGCAGAAATAGTTTTAGGATTTGTTTATTAGTTTAGTAATTTTTAAAAACCTCGAAAGTTGTAGCTTTCGAGGTTTTTTGTTTTAGAATGGAATGATTTTTAATTGATTTCACTGCTGTTAAAAGATTAACTTAGCGATCTTAATTCATCTTAGGAAACTGAAAAATTGCAATATGAAAAGAAAAGTTGTTTATATTTTATTCTCTATTTTATTTCTTCAAAGTTGCCAAAATAAAGATAAAAGCCAACAAGAAAACAATTCTATTGATAAAATAGATTCACATAAAAGATCAGATTTATCGAACGATAGTAAGGAGCAGGTGGCATTAGTTAAAGATTTTATGAAATGGTATATTAAAAACATGGATATTCTAGGTGAATTTGATGTCATTGGCGGAGGGCCAGCAGATCTAAAAGAGAATGAAGAGCTAGAAAATTATTATGTGAATTTTAAAGAGGCTGAAAAATATATTTCGGAATTGAAAAGAAGTGGTTTTTTAACTGATAACCTTCTTAAAAAGGAAGAAAAATCGTTTTTAGAAGCGGACAAATATTATAAAGAAAACCCGGACAATGATAGTCCGCCGTATGGTTTTGATTATGATCATTTCTTTCTTACTCAAGAAGCTTTTGAGGAAGATCTACTGAATATTGATAAAAGTAAATATTTTGTAAATCAAAAAGATGACTTTAATTCAGAAGTAAAGTTTGTTCTGCCTGTATCTGGAGGTTATAAGTATTCTTTAAAAAAGATAGGAACAAAATGGTTTATTGAGAAAATAGAATCAATACAGTAATTTATGGCATTTAAACATTTATTCAAAGCAAAATTAAATTGGACTTCTAAACAAGCTCCAATAGATTTTTCCAAAAGATTTTACAGCAAAAGCCATCAAATTCAAATCGAAGGAAAACCCGTTTTAGATATTTCAGCAGCAAAAGCTTTCAAAGGCGATCCAGCATTATACAATCCAGAAGATTTATTGTTAAGCGGTTTAGTTTCCTGCCACATGATGTCATACTTATACGTTTGCTCTCAAAACGGGATAGAGGTTCTGAGTTATTCAGACAATGCCGAAGCAACATTAGAAGTAAATCCAGACGGAAGCGGACGTTTTACAGAAGTTCGATTAAATCCAAAAGTTACAATTGTGAACGCAGATAAAATAGAATTGGCTTTAGAACTGCATCAAAAAGCAAATCAATTATGTTTTATTGCTAATTCTTGCAACTTTCCTGTTTTGCATAATCCGAGTTGTGAGGTTGCAACCATATAAGTGATATAAGTTCATTTAATAAAATGAAGATTTAGAAGACTTAAGCGTAAAGTTTATTTACTTATATGTCTTATATGGTTTTAAAAAAAAGCCATAAAAAAACCTCTTTCGTTAAGAAGAGGTTTTTAAGTACCCGGAGCCGGAGTCGAACCGGCACGGTTTCCCACAGGTGTTTGAGACCAGCGCGTCTACCAATTCCGCCATCCGGGCTTAGCAGACGAAAAAATAACCCAAAGCGATTATTTTAACGCAATAGAATGAAGTCATAAATGGCGTCATTCCTTTAACACGGTGCAAATGTAAAAAATAAAATTAAACGAACTACTAAAAATACTTAAATTTTTGCTTTCAGTCTTCAATAAATTTTATAAATTTGCAGCTCGTTAAAACGAAGCACACACAACTAACTACATCCGAGACATTTAAGCGCATCGAGCTTTACAGAAATGATAGAGTAAAATTCTATTAAATGTAACGGAATAAAACAACACATTATAATGTCGCACCTAGAACCAGAAGCTAAAATTTTTGCTTGTTCACAAAGTGTTTATCTTGCAGAAAAAATTGCAAAAGACTACGGGATTCCGTTAGGAAAAGTAACGATGTCAACGTACAGTGATGGAGAATTTCAGCCATCGTACGAAGAGTCAATTAGAGGGTTACGAGTTTTTATCGTATGTTCAACTTTTCCAAGTGCAGATAATCTGATGGAATTGTTGTTAATGATTGATGCGGCAAAACGTGCCTCAGCAAGACACATTACAGCTGTTATGCCTTATTTTGGTTGGGCAAGACAAGATAGAAAAGACAAACCAAGAGTTCCGATTGGAGCAAAATTAGTAGCAAACCTATTAACAGCTGCAGGAGCAACAAGAATCATGACAATGGATCTGCATGCAGACCAAATTCAAGGATTCTTTGAAAAACCGGTAGATCATTTATTTGCATCTACTATCTTTTTACCATACGTAGAAAGTTTAAAGTTAGAAAATCTAACAATTGCATCTCCAGATATGGGAGGTTCAAAAAGAGCATATGCTTACTCTAAGTTTCTAGAATCAGATGTAGTAATCTGTTACAAACAAAGAAAAGCAGCCAACATTATCGATACTATGGAACTTATTGGTGAAGTAAAAGGTCGTAATGTAATCTTAGTAGACGACATGATCGATACAGGAGGAACTTTAGCGAAAGCGGCAGACCTTATGATCGAGAAAGGAGCGCTAAGTGTAAGAGCAATTTGTACACACGCGATTTTATCTGGAGGTGCGTACGAGAAAATTGAAAACTCGAAACTAACAGAATTAATCGTAACAGATTCTATTCCGTTAAAGAGAGAATCAAAGAAAATAAAAGTGGTAAGCTGCGCGCCTCTATTTGCTGAGGTAATGCAAATGGTTCACCACAACAATTCCATCAGTGGAAAATTTATTATGTAAAAGCAGTAAGCTTTAGGCTTTAAGCCGTAAGCTTAATTACTTTGCATAAAAGCCTAAAGCATATTGCTTAAAGCTTACAGCAAATTAGAATAATTTATTTATTAATAACTATATTTTTTTACAATGAAATCGATTACAATTAAAGGATCAGAAAGAGAAAGCGTGGGCAAAGTGTCAACTAAAGCCTTACGTAATGCTGGAGCGGTTCCTTGCGTGTTATACGGAGGAAATCAAGCAGTACACTTCTCAGCAGACGCTGCAGCGTTCAAAAACTTGGTTTACACTCCAAATGCACACACAGTTGTGATTGAGCTTGGAAAAGGAAAATCATTCAATGCAATTTTGCAAGATATCCAAGTTCACCCAGTAACTGACAAAATTTTACACATCGACTTCTTCCAATTATTTGATGATAAAGAAATCACAATGGAAGTTCCTGTGAAAATCGTTGGTACATCTAAAGGTGTTCTTGCGGGAGGTGTTTTACGTTTAAACCAACGTAAATTAAAAGTTAAAGCTTTACCAGCAAATCTTCCAGATTTCGTTGAAGCTGACATCACTCCACTTGAAATGGGTAACAAATTATATGTTACTAAAGTTGGAAAACCAGAGTACAAAATTATGCACCCAGACAACACAGTTGTTTGTCAAGTGAGAATCTCTCGTGCTGCTATGAAAGCTGCTCAAGAGGCTGCAAAAGCTGCAAAAGCTCCTGCAAAAGGAAAGAAAAAATAATTTTTTTCAAACTATACAAAAAGCCTCAATCTTACGATTGGGGCTTTTTTTTTTAAGCTTCTAAGTTTCTAAGGTGCTGAGATGCTAAGTTTTTTTAGAAGCAGAAAGTATTTGCTTTCAAAAGATGTGATGTTCCTGCCATCCGCTAAATCTTTTCCTGGTTAAAGAAACCAGAAAAAGGATACCGCTCCTGTCAGGGCTAGCGAGAAAAATCTTTTTTTATAAGGTACTAAGCTTCTAGGGTTTTGAGATTTTAAGCATTTAATTCTAAAGATGAGCTCTGCGGTTAAAAATAACGCACCAATTCACAATTATCTAATCGCCACATTTTCAAATTATCTAATTAACAAATTGCCAAATTATCTAATTAAGTTTACTTTTGCCAAATGATAAAATGGATAACAAAACTGTTTTCATCAACACCAAAAGAAGAGAACGCAGAAGACAATATGAAAAAATACTTAATCGTAGGTTTAGGAAATATCGGAGCCGAATACGTAAACACCAGACATAACATCGGATTTAAAGTGCTTGACTTTTTAGCCAAAAAAGAAGGTCTTTCATTCGAAACTGTAAAACTAGGTTCGATGGCAGAGTATAAATTTAAAGGAAGAACCTTTTTTCTTTTAAAACCAAATACTTACATGAATTTAAGCGGAAAAGCCGTAAAATATTGGATGGATAAAGAAAACATTCCGCTAGAAAATATTTTGGTCATTACAGACGATTTAAATCTTTCATTCGGAACTATTAGAATCAAACCAAAAGGCAGCGACGGCGGTCATAACGGACTTAAAAACATCAATCTGGTTCTGAATACACAAAACTACACCCGTTACAGATTTGGTATTAGTGACCAATTTAAAAAAGGACAGCAGGTAGATTATGTTTTAGGAGAATGGAATGCCGAGGAAGAAGCAAAATTACAAGAACGCTTAGAAGTTTCTGCAGAAATAATTAGAACTTTTGGAACGGCCGGTTTAGAAAATACCATGACTACGTTTAATGGAAAATAAAGATTTTCAGGTATTTATATTCTAAAAATGTAAATTATCAGCGAATTTAATTCAATTATAACGAAATAGTATTTTCAATTCCAAAGTTAAATGTCTAAATTTGGAATAAATTATTATAAACCATAAAAATCATAATACCATGGCTTTTGAATTACCACAATTACCTTATGCATACGATGCATTAGAACCACATATTGATGCTCGTACAATGGAAATCCATCATACTAAGCACCACAATGCATATACTACAAATCTTAATGCAGCAATTGCAGGAACAGATTTGGAAGGAAAAACGATCGAGAATATCTTAATCAACTTAGATAAGTCAAACGCAGCAGTTCGTAACAATGGTGGAGGTTTTTACAACCACAACTTATTCTGGACTGTAATGTCTCCAAACGGAGGAGGTTTGCCAACAGGTGATTTGTTAGCTGCAATTGAGTCTTCTTTTGGATCTTTCGAAGAATTTAAAGCAAAATTTGCTAAAGCTGGTGCTACACAATTCGGTTCTGGATGGGCTTGGTTAACAGTTCAAAAAGGCGGAAAATTAGAAGTTGTAGGAACTCCAAATCAAGATAATCCGTTAATGCCAGAAGTTGCTGGTCACGGTGGAACTCCAATCTTAGGAATGGATGTTTGGGAGCACGCTTACTACTTAAACTACCAAAACAGAAGACCAGATTATATTGAAGCTTTCTTCAGCGTAATTAACTGGACAGAAGTTGCTAGAAGATTTGCTTTAGACAAATAGTCTAAGAGAAAATAGAATAAAGAACATAGAAAAAAGACGAGTACTGAAAAGTGCTCGTCTTTTTTGTTTATCTAAATTCTTTCATCTATATTCTTTGCTCTAAAAGAAAAAATAAAAAAGGTGGAAGAAGTTCCACCTTTTTTGCCCCAAATCTACCATAAACTTAACCTACTAATGTTATGGTCTAGTAAAGGTATGGCGTATCTTTTTTTGAAGAAAACTTATCAGATGAAAGGCAACTATATCCGATAAAAGACCTATAATGAAGGTTCTTGAAAATTTAGAGGTTTATTTCAATAAAAAAGGCGGAATTTCTTCCACCTTTTTTGCCCCAAATCTACCATAAACTAACCTACTAATGTTATGGTCTAGTAAAGGTATGGCAGTTATTTATTCGAAGAAAAATTTTTAGATGAATAGCAATTATATTCGACAAATTGCGTTTAATGGGTTGCTTTTCAGTAAATTATGTGTAAAATAAAAAAAGCAGAACTTATTTTGTCTTTTTTTGTCCCCAATCTATCATGAACTAATCTACTAATGCTATGGCCTCAATTCTTTTTGTGACGAAAAATTTTAGGATAAAAGAAAGGGTATTCGGTGAAAGGATATAATTGGTTGACTATAAATAGTTTGAGTTTATTCCAATAAAAAAGGTGGAATTGCTTCCACCCTTTTTGCCCCAAATCTACCATAAACTTAACCTACTAATGTTATGGTATTTCAAAAGTATCATAGCTTTTCAATTTCACCAAAGAAATAGGATGAACGGCAAAAAAAACCGATGAAATGCACTATTTAACCTTTTATTAGTATTTTATTAATAAGCTCGAGCGTCTTTTCCTTCATAAAAATTCATGAAAGCACGATTTACAACTCGATTTCCACCTGGAGTTGGATAATCTCCTGTGAAGTACCAATCACCTAAATTTTTAGGACATGCTTTATGCAAATCGTCTACGGTTTGGAAGATAATTTTTACTTCGGCATTGATTTCTGGCGAGCTTAACATTTCTGCAATTTTATCTGAAATCTCGTCTTGTGTAAATTGGTCGTAAATTTCTGTTACGTAGTTTACAACATCTTTATCAAGGAAGTTTTCTTGTGCTTTACATTTAGCATATACTTCGTCTACAATATGGTATAAGTTTCTTTCTTTCAATAAAGCTAGTGCTGCTCTAAAAGCAACCAAACCTTCTAGTTTTGCCATATCGATTCCGTAACAGTCTGGGTAACGAATTTGCGGAGCAGAAGAAACAATTACAATGCGTTTTGGTTTTAAACGATCCATCATTTTAATGATGCTCATTTTCAATGTGGTACCACGAACAATACTGTCGTCAATAATTACCAAGTTGTCTTCTGGCTTAATTACACCATAAGTAACATCGTAAACGTGAGCAACCAAATCATCACGACTGCTGTCTTCGGTAATAAAAGTTCTAAGTTTAGCATCTTTTATCGCTACTTTTTCTGTACGTATTTTTACAGAAAGAAGTTCCTGAAGCGTCTCAGCAGTTAAGGTATTTCTATTTTCTAAAATATAATTGTTTTTTCTCTGATTCAAGAAATCCTGAGCAGCTTCAACTAATCCGTAGAATGATGTTTCGGCTGTATTCGGAATATAAGAGAAAACAGTATTGTCTGTGTCGCTGTCAATTGCTTTAAGAACCGCTGGTAAAATTAATTTACCTAAATCTTTACGCTCTTGGTAAATTTCAGCATCACTTCCTCTTGAGAAATAGATTCTTTCAAAAGAACACGCTTTTTTTACTGTTGGCTCCAAAATTTGATTCATAGAAACTTTACCATTTTTCTTGATAATCAAAGCATTTCCTGGATCAATTTCCTGAACGCTTTCAAAAGGAACATTAAATACAGTTTGAATAACAGGTCTTTCAGAAGCTACAACCACAACTTCGTCATCTTGATAAAAATAAGCTGGACGAATTCCTGCTGGATCTCTAAAGACAAAAGCATCACCATGTCCTAATAAACCAGCCATTGCATAACCTCCATCCAAATTTTTAGCAGAACGGGCTAAGATTTTAGCAATATCCAAACGCTCTGCAATTACTGGCGAAGCATCTCTTTTTGAGTAACCTTCGGCTTTACAGTCTTGGTACAATTGCATAACTTCTTTATCTAAGAAGTGACCAATTTTTTCCATTACTGTAACAGTATCAGCCATTTCTTTAGGGTGCTGACCAAGTTCAACAAGATTTTCGAAAAGTTCTTTAACATTGGTCATATTAAAGTTTCCCGCCAAAATCAAGTTACGGTGCATCCAGTTACTTTGACGTAAAAATGGGTGAACACTCTCGATGCTGTTTTTTCCAAAAGTTCCGTAACGAACGTGACCTAAAAACAATTCTCCAATATAAGGAATGTTTGCTTTTAGTTCTTTCATGTCGTCACCAAGTTCTGGATGCGCTTTTAACTCTTCGCTAATGCGTTCGTTAATTTGTTTAAAAACATCTTGTATTGGCTGTGCGTGATTAGAACGAACTCTACTGATGTAGCGCTGTCCTGGATCAACATCAAATTTAATGCTTGCAAAACCAGCTCCGTCTTGTCCGCGGTTGTGCTGTTTTTCCATCATTAAATACATCTTCTGAATTCCGTAGAACGCAGTTCCGTATTTTTCTTTATAATATTCAAGCGGTTTAAGTAGTCTAACTAAAGCTATCCCACATTCGTGTTTTAAAGCGTCGCTCATTGTTTTTTGTTATTTGTGTGTTGTTGTAAGTTGTGTGTATTAACGTAATAAAAAAGCCCCGTTTTATCGAGGCTCTTAGGCATTATATTTCTATATCAAACTGAGTTAACGACTTAAATTGCTGTAATCGAATCGCCACCTCGGCCTTGCTTAATGTTTCCATTCTTTCAGTCCCAAATTTCTCTACGCAGAACGAAGCTAAATTTGAACCGTAAATAATTGCGTTTTTCATATTGCCAAACGAAATGTTTTCGCTCTGCGCAATAAATCCAGAGAAACCACCTGCGAAAGTGTCTCCTGCTCCAGTTGGATCAAAAACATCTTCTAATGGTAAAGCTGGTGCAAAGAATACTTCTCTGTTGTGGAATAAAAGTGCTCCGTGTTCTCCTTTTTTGATCACCACATATTTTGGTCCCATGTCTTGGATTTTCGCAGCGGCTTTTACTAATGAATATTCACCAGAAAGTTGTCTTGCTTCTTCGTCATTGATTGTAATAACATCTACACGTTTAATAACGTCTAGTAATTCTGGAAGAGCACAGTCCATCCAAAAATTCATGGTGTCTAAAACCACTAATTTTGGTTTTTTCTCCAATTGATCTAAAACACTGCTTTGTACCAATGGGTGTAAGTTTCCTAACATTACCACATCAGCATCTTTGTAGTTTTGAGGAACTTTTGGCTGAAAATCAGCTAAAACGTTCAATTCAGTAACTAAAGTATCTCTAGAATTTAGGTCGTTGTGGTATAAACCGCTCCAGAAAAAGGTTTTTCCTCCTTTTACAATTTCGATACCAGAGATATCAATATTTTTTGAAGTCAATAAATCTAAATGTTCTTGAGGAAAATCGTCGCCAACTACAGAAACAATGGCCGATTGCAAGTTAAAAAATGACGCTGATAATCCGATGTAGGTTGCAGCACCACCTAAAATTTTATCTGTTTTTCCGAAAGGAGTTTCAATCGCGTCGAAAGCAACTGTTCCAACAATCAATAGTTTATTCATTTTATGAATTTCGAATTAGGGTGCAAAGATACTTCATAAGTTACAATATTGCAACGGTTTAGGTTCTCAAATTTTTCTTAAAAAAATGACAACGATTTCGAAGGGAAACTATTGTAAATGAATTGGTTAAAATTGATTTTTTGGGAATGCTTAAGATATGTTTTCTAGAGTTAAGTTGCAACTTTTTTGAAAAAAAATGCGATTATTTTACAACTCGTACTTTTTTAAGATGAGCTTCTTAAAATTGCTTTTTTAATTAATACTTTTTATCCAATTAATAGCGTCGTTCATAGGTTCTTCAGACTTGGAGAAAGCTGTATTGTGTCCTAAGTCTGGAAACAATTTATATTCATAACGTTTTCCTTTAGATTTTAATTTGTCAAGATATTCGATTGATAGCTTCACGGGAACTTGAATGTCTTTACCGCCAAAAATCCAAAATCCAGGAATTGATAATGTAGATAGAACATCATTAGGATTGGTATCGATAAACTCATATTTGTCTGGATCATTGAAAACATGTTTTCGTGCCTCTTCTTCTGAGTGTGTATCCCAAAAATTTTTGTCTCCATTTGTATAAAATTGGAATCTCAATTGTTCTTTAACAGTTATAAGTGCTCCGCTAAATATTGTCATAAATTTGACTTTCTTATTTTTTTGTGCCGCCAATGGAATTATCCATCCAGCTTGACTGCCTCCCGTTAAACCAATTGAGATTTGATTATTTGATAAAGATTTAGATAAAGTATTTACAGCAGCGCTAACATCCAGAGATAAAAGATTTAGGTTTGCAAAATCAACATTATTAGTTCCAACTTCCGGACCCGCATATACGCCTCCAGATTCTCCAACTCCGCGTTTGTCATAGGTTAAAACTGCAATTCCGTTATTGGCTAGAGTTGTTGCAAAGTCGATCATTCTTTTTTCTTGTCCGGATCCATGAACAATCACAACGGCTGCCTGTATATTATTAGGTGTAAAAATAGTTCCGGCGAGAGAAACACCCTCACTAACAAATTTTATTTCTTTAGTAGTAAAGTTTGACGAAATTGCCGATGCATGACTAGAAATGCAAAACAATAGGATTAAGAAGAAATACGTCTTCGCTTTAAGATTTTTTGGCAATATATTATTTTTCATTTCTTTACAATGGTGTTATAACTGATACTTCTTATCAAAATAATTCTTCAAAATTCCAACCTGAACCAATATCATAATAGGAACAATCAGAATTGCATAAAAGATATTCTTAGAAAAATGAATTCCCGAAAAAGCTGTAGAAACTTTATTGTAGTATAGTTTTCCGATTTCGTCAATTTCAATATTGTTTTCTGAACCTGAAAAAAGAGAAATATAGAGTACTAGTAAAGCAACAGCTGCTCCAATGGCAATCCAAACAGGTTTTGAAATTAAAGGTTTGTAGACAATCGATTTTTTTTCTTCTAAAATTTGAACATTTGCCATGATTTTAGAAGTAAAATCTAGTGATGGAGACTGCAGTTTTTCTTCTGCCATCATCTTGTCTATAAGTTGTTCTATATTTTTATCGCTCTCTTTCATACGAATGTATTTTTTGTTTTTTAACGGAATATGTTATCGGCATTCTTCATTTTGTTTTTGTTTTGGAATCTTGCCGATTTCATAACATTCTATTATTTCTGGTTCTAACTGCTGTCTCAAAATTACAGCTAATTTCTGTCGGCTCCTAAATAATTTTACTTTGGCATTATTGGCCGAAATATTCATGATTTTTCCAATTTCCTCCAAATTCTGATCGTCAAAATAAAATAAGGTTAAAAGGAAATTCTCGTCACTTGGCAATAAATTTAAGCATTTCTGGATGGTTTGTTTTCGCTCTTTTTCTTCTAATGCGCTCAATGCATTGTCCATTGTTTTAATTAAGTGAGATGAAAAATCATCAATCGAAATATTTAAATCGTCTTTTTTATTTTTCTTTAAACGATCCAGACAGGTGTTGTAGGCAATTTTATAAATCCAGGTCGAAAATTTAGATTCTCCTTTAAATTTAGTTAGCGAACTGTAAATCTTTATAAAGGTGTCTTGCGCAACTTCTTCTGCTTCTTCTCGATTTTTAACCATTTTTAGAGCCAAAGTAAAGATCATATCTTTATAGCGATCTACAAGAACGGCAAACGCATTGGTCTCGCCTTGCAGAATTTTATCGATATAATTTTGATCGTGTATTGTGCTCATATTATATAGGACGACAAGTTGTCTGTTTAGGTTACAACTTTTTAAAATAAAATTCCAAAATTTTTAAATCTCAAATTCCAATGGTGGGGAAATTCCAAAACTTTAAATTCCAATCTTTATATATATTAAAGTAGAATAGTGAACTTTGTCAAAGTTTTAAACTTTGACAAAGTTTTCGAGTATCAAAATTAATTGATTATCAGTGAGTTTTGGGATTTGGAATTTAAAACTTTGAAATTTTTTCAAAATAGTTGTAACCTCAATTTTAAAAGCGTCGTCATATGGGATATATCAATCAATTAAAAACGTAAATATCATGGATTCAAAAATTTTAATTCCAATCAGCCTTTTCTTAATGATTTTCGGAATCGTTTATTTAATTTATTCAACAAGAAATAGAGAGCGTTTGGCTCTTATAGAAAAAGGTGTAGACGCGAGTATCTTTTTACAAGGAAAAGGAAGCGGAGTTCCTGCTTGGAAAGTGTTTGTTGTAAATGTGGCTTTCTTATTAATAGGAAGCGGTGTAGGTATATTTGTTGCTTTATTAATTACAACTTATACTTCGTTGAATGATGGAGCAGTTTATCCTTCAATAATATTTATAATGTCAGGTATTGGACTTTTAGTTGGATTTAAAACAGCTAAAGATCTGGACAAAGAATAAGAAAGATTTTTGATTAGTAATTGAATAACGTATCGAGAACTTAGTTTTCGATACGTTTATTTTTTATAGCAATTTAGAATCGGTGTTTTCGTAATAAGAATCAATTGAGAGTTTCGGTTGCATCGATGCCATAACCGCCAATTGATCACATCGTTCGTTTTGCGGATGATTGTTGTGCCCTTTTATCCATTTGAAATCAACTTGATGTTTTCGGTACACAATTAAAAAGCGTTTCCAGAGATCGGCATTTTTTCTTCCTGCAAAACCTTTTTTCTCCCATCCAAGCACCCATTTCTTTTCGACAGAATCTACAACATATTTAGAATCAGAAACTACAAGGACTTTCATATTTGGCTTTTTTAGTTTTTCTAAACCTACAATTACAGCCAAAAGTTCCATCCTATTATTAGTAGTCAAACGAAAACCTTCGTAAAATTCTTTTTTATGTGGCGTTCCAACCAATTCCATTACGACTCCGTAACCCCCATTTCCTGGATTGCCTTTTGCTGCGCCGTCTGTATATATATGTACTTCGTGAGTCATTCTTTATTTTTCTTCACCATATAAGTTATATAAGTTCATTTAATTTATTCTACATTACACTTAAATGATCTTCTATGTCCTTAATATGGTTTAATTTCTAAGCTTCTAATAATCTATGAATAATCTCTGGAAAATGCTTTTGCTCCAGTTCATGAATCTTTTCTGCAACGGTTTCTGGAGTGTCTTCATCCGTTAGAGCAACATTTGCTTGAAAGATAATAGCGCCTTCATCGTAGTTTTCGTTAACATAATGAATCGAGATTCCAGTTTCTTTTTCCTTATTATTTACAATTGCTCTATGTATGTGCATTCCGTACATTCCCTTGCCTCCATAATTAGGTAAAAGAGCAGGATGGATGTTGATTATTTTATGTGGATATTGCTCGATTATGTTTTCTGGAAATTTGAGTAAAAAACCAGCCAAGATTATCAAATCCGGGTCGATTTCTTGTACTTTTTGTAGTACTTTACGCTCTAAAAGTTCGTTTTTTGAGAAGATTTCGACTGGAATTTGATGATTTTTTGCTCTTTCAATCACTTTTGCTGAAGCATTATTTGTAAAGACAGAAACGACTCTTGCAATTTCGGTGTTCAAAAAATATTTAATAATGTTCTCTGCGTTAGTTCCTGATCCTGAGGCAAAAACGATAATTTTTTTCATAAAGTTGTGTGTTTTGAGACTGCAAAAAACGGAATAAAAATCGAAAATAAATAGCTTTAAAAGACCTTTCTTGAAATTAATTTTATAATTTAGTGTCACATTTATAAACTAAATAGTTGTTTTAAAATAAAGTTTTTTATTTTTGCCAACAAATTAAATTCTAAAATTAAAGATTATGTCAGACATTGCATCAAGAGTAAAAGCGATTATCGTAGACAAATTAGGTGTTGACGAAAACGAAGTTGTAACAGAAGCAAGCTTCACTAATGATTTAGGAGCTGACTCATTAGACACTGTTGAGCTTATTATGGAATTCGAAAAAGAATTTGATATTCAAATTCCAGACGATCAAGCAGAAAACATTGCTACTGTTGGTCAAGCTATTTCTTATATCGAAGAAGCAAAAAAATAATAATACCACACCCGAATTCTAAAAAATATCAAAATTTAAAATATCAAAATTCCAAAAATTGGAGTTTGTTTTTTAAAAAATTGGAATTTCTAGAAATCGGGTGTTATTATTTTTTTAAATTTTAAATTTCGATTGATTTTCAATCATACAAGATATATTTTATTGTAATTCCCATGGCTCTTAAGTAACAAATAAGTTAAGAAAGCGTGGGTTTTATTTGTTTAAAGTACAAAATACATATTTATGGCATTAAAGCGAGTTGTTGTAACAGGATTAGGTGCACTTACTCCTATCGGGAATAATATCCAGGAATATTGGAATGCACTTGTGAATGGAGTTAGCGGAGCCGCTCCAATCACATATTATGATACCGAGAAACACAAAACGAAATTTGCCTGCGAAGTAAAAAACTTCAATATTGAAGATTACATGGATCGCAAGGAATCTCGTAGATTAGATAAATTTGCACAATACGCAGTTGCTGCCAGTGATGAAGCTATTAAAGACGCAGGAATCACAAATGATAACGTAAACAAACAAAGAGTTGGTGTTATCTGGGGAGCAGGAATTGGAGGTTTAGAGACTTTCCAAGATGAAGTATTGTATTATGCTAAAGGTGACGGAACTCCAAAGTTCAATCCTTTCTTTATTCCTAAAATGATTGCCGATATTGCTCCTGCACATATTTCTATGCGTAACGGGTATATGGGACCAAATTATACAACGGTTTCTGCTTGTGCATCTTCTGCAAATGCATTAATCGATGCTTTCAACTACATTCGTTTAGGAATGTGCGACGTTATTGTTTCTGGCGGTTCTGAAGCTGCTGTTACAATTGCGGGTATGGGAGGATTTAGCTCAATGCACGCTTTATCTACAAGAAACGAAAGCCCAGAAACAGCTTCAAGACCTTTTGATGCAACCAGAGATGGTTTCGTTTTAGGAGAAGGAGCAGGAGCTTTAGTTCTTGAAGAGTATGAGCATGCTAAAGCTAGAGGAGCAAAAATCTACTGCGAAATTGGCGGTGGCGGTATGTCGTCTGATGCTTACCACTTAACTGCACCACATCCAGAAGGAATTGGCGTTATCGCAGTAATGGAAAACACATTGAGAGATGCTGGTATGTCTCCTGATCAAGTAGATCATATCAATACTCACGGAACTTCTACTCCATTAGGAGACGTTGCTGAGTTAAAAGCGATTAGTAAAGTTTTTGGCGATCATGCTAAAAACATCAACATCAACTCTACAAAATCAATGACAGGACACTTACTTGGAGCTGCTGGAGCTATTGAAGCTATTGCTTCGATCTTGGCAATGCAACACGGAATTGTTCCTCCAACGATTAACCATACAGTTGTAGACGAAAACATTGACCCATCTTTGAATCTTACTCTAAACAAACCTCAAAAAAGAGAAGTAAATGTTGCCATGAGTAATACATTTGGTTTTGGTGGACACAATGCTTGCGTATTGTTTAAAAAACTAGCTGATTAATTTTCTGTATATGAATATTTTCAAAAAAATATTTTCTAAATCCCGTTCTCTAGAAGACGGGATTTTTTTTGACACTATTCAAAAAATTCTTGGTTTTCCGCCAACAAATGTTGATTTTTATCGAAGGGCTTTCACGCATCGCTCTTCTAATAAATTAGATCAGAATGGGCATCCTATAAATTATGAGCGTTTAGAATTTTTAGGAGATGCTATGTTAAGTGCCGTAATTGCTGCGCATTTATTTAATAAAGCACCAAATGGCGACGAAGGATATTTAACCAAAATGCGTTCAAAAATTGTGAGTCGTGAACATTTGAACGAGTTAGGGAAAGATTTAAATTTAGTGCAGTTTGTAGAAAGTAAAGTGCCAATTCAGCACTTTGGAGAAAACATTCACGGTAATATTTTTGAGTCTCTAATTGGAGCTATTTATCTAGATAAAGGCTATTCTTTTTGCGAGAAATTCATCCAAAAAAGAGTAGTTACTCCTTATGTCGATATTGCTCGACTAGAAGGAAAAGTGATAAGTTATAAAAGCCTTGTTATCGAATGGTGCCAGAAGGAAAAAAGAGTTTTCCATTATGACATTTTTGAAGACAACGGTATAGACGGCCAGCGTTTATTTGGTGTCAAATTGAGTATTGATGATAAAGTTGTTGCAAGAGCGAGAGCAACTTCAAAAAAGAAAGCAGAAGAAAAAGCATCTCAAAGAGCTTATTTTGCGTTTCAAGAAAAAATTGACAAGAAATAGCTGCAAAAATGAAGTAATTATCATAAGGCTATAACGTTTTCGTTTATAATTTAACAAAACAAGCATGTCATAACTGTTGATGCTCCGCTTAGAAATAGTATATTTACAACTTGATTTTTCAAGACATGGCTATTCATAAATTGGATTTAGACGAATTTGACGAAATTGATTATTATTTAATGGCAATTCATACTTCATTAGAAGATTATAGATTGGCCTATTTTATCAATAAAATCCTTCCGATCAACTTAAGTAAGAGCAAAAACGAGATCCATGCTCAAACTAAGGAAGGTGAAGCAAATTTTTCGAGATTCTATTATTATGATGAAGAAAAAGCTGTTTCCTGGAATTTAATTCAGAATAAAAATGAAATCATTTCTGTGAGTACAAATGATTTCCAGAATTTGTTTTCTAATGAAACAAGTGAGGTTTCGACAACAATTCATTTACTTCCTGAATTTAAAAAAGTCGATTTTTTCCTGAAAATTGATAATAGCGAAGAGGCGCTTAATTTTTCAGAAATTCAACAAAAATTAAATACCATAGAAAGTATTGCGGCTATTTATGCCGTTGATACAGACAAAATAAAATCAAAAAACAATCTAATTTTTTAAAAAAAATGCTAACAAACAAGAAAACCAAAATTGTTGCTACACTTGGGCCCGCTTGTAGTACAAGAGAGATCATTAAAGATATGATCGATGCTGGGGTTAATGTGTTTAGAATCAATTTTTCGCATGCAGATTACGAAGGAGTAAAAGAAAAAATCGACATCATTAGAGGATTAAATGAAGAGTTTGGTTACACAACAGCAATCTTAGGAGATTTGCAAGGACCAAAACTTAGAGTTGGTGTAATGGAAGAGGGAACAGTAGTTCACGATGGAGACGAAATCACTTTCACTACAGCAGAAGATATTATCGGGGATGCAAAAAAAGCATTCATGAAATATCAAAATTTCCCAAATGATGTAAATGTTGGAGAACGTATCTTGCTTGATGATGGTAAACTAATTTTTGAAATTGTTTCTACAGATAAAAATACAGAGGTTGTTGCTAAAGTTATTCAAGGTGGAGAATTAAAATCTAAAAAAGGGGTTAATCTTCCAAACACAAAAATCTCTTTACCAGCTTTAACAGAAAAAGATATTGCTGACGCGATTTTCGCAATTGAGCAAAAAGTAGACTGGATCGCACTTTCATTCGTGAAAACTCCTCGCGATTTACAAGATTTACAAGAATTAATCGCGAAGCACTCAGATGTTAAAATTCCAATTATTGCTAAAATTGAAATGCCAGAAGCTCTTGAGAACATGGACAAAATTGTAGCATATTGCGATGGTCTAATGGTTGCTCGTGGAGATCTTGGTGTGGAGCTTCCTGCTCACGAAGTTCCATTGGTACAAAAAGATTTGATTAGAAGAGCTAAAACGGCTAGAATTCCGGTAATCGTTGCTACACAAATGATGGAAACAATGATTACAAGTTTAACTCCAACAAGAGCAGAAGTAAATGACGTTGCCAACTCTGTAATGGATGGAGCAGATGCTGTAATGTTGTCTGGAGAAACTGCAACAGGAAACTACCCAGTGCAAGTAATTCAGAGAATGGCACAAATTTGTGAAGCTGTTGAGAACTCACCACTTATTCAAGTTCCACAAAATACGCCACAAATTAAAACGAAACGTTTTGTTACGAAAACAGTTTGCCACCAAGCAGCTTTATTGGCTAACGAAATCGAAGCTAAAGCAATTTGTACTTTAACAAACAGTGGTTACACTGCTTTTCAAATTTCAGCTTGGAGACCATCTACAGCTCATATTTTAGTATTTACTTCAAACAGAAGAATCTTAACGCAATTGAATTTATTATGGGGAGTTAAATCTTTCTACTATGATAATGAAGAAAGCACAGACGATACTGTAACAGATGTAAATCAAATTGCAATCAATAAAGGTTATGCACAAAAAGGAGATTACTTAATCAATCTTGCTGCAATGCCAATTAAAGATAAAGGAATGGTTAACACGATGAGAGTTTCTGAAATCGAGTAACACATTACTTCAAATAATTTCGAAAAAGCCGCTTAAATTTTTAAGCGGCTTTTTTGTTTTTAGCACTTTTTGTAAAAATCAGTTTACATTCCAGATTTGGCACTTTGTCTTTTTGAGGACTTTTTTAGGTCTAATTTTCTGATGATCTGATAAAAATTTTACTGAAAAGAATGATTTTCTTGTTTCATTTTACTAAAATGGTAGAAAATAGGCATGCAAAAAATCGGTTCTAACTAATTTTTACTTCTTTTTCGCACAAGTAAACACAAAACATAACTGCTTAATTTTCTGACGTTTTGAAATGTTTCATTTTATAAAATGAAACATTTTGGTGCAAATTCTCAAATTTTGTTGTTTCATTTTATAAAATGAAACAAGCTCATGCCGAATAAATACTATTGTTCGCTTATTTATTAGTTAATTTTGAGATACTTAATAAAAAGTTAAAAATATTCTGTTTCAAATTTTAAGATAAAATGAATTTGAAACATATCAAAAATATGCAACCTGCATTGAGCGTGTTTTTTGAAAGCTTGCAATTTTCCCATTTGTTTTTTTGGATTTTCAAACTCATATATACAAGATCATTAACGAATTTTTTTATCATGAAACAAATCAAATTAAAATGCGGATTTACAAATACCATTAAGGTATTGGCAGTATTATTTTTATCTGGTGTTTCTGTTACCGCGCAAAGCAAAAAGCCAAACATCTTGGTGCTTTGGGGTGATGATATCGGGATTACTAATATTAGCGCTTATAGTGATGGACTCATGGGATATACTACACCCAATATCGATCGTTTGGCTAATGAAGGAATGAGATTTCTACATTATTATGGAGAACAAAGCTGTACTGCAGGCCGTGCAGCGTTTTTAACAGGGCAGCACGGTATTCGTACCGGACTTACAAAAGTTGGTTTTCCTGGAGCACCAATGGGAATGAGCCAGTTGGATCCTTCAATTGGAGGAATCATGAAAAACCTAGGTTATGCAACAGGTCAATTTGGTAAAAATCACGTTGGAGATAGAAACGAAAGTTTACCAACAGTAAACGGTTTTGATGAATTTTTTGGAAATCTATATCACTTAAATGCTGAAGAAGAGCCAGAATTGCCAGATTATCCTAAAGATCCAGAATACTTGAAAAAATATGGACCAAGAGGAGTTTTAAAATGTACCGCAACAAATGTTGATGATGCAACTGTTGATCCTCGTTTTGGTAAAATTGGAAAACAAAAAATCGAAGATACAGGAGCACTTACTAAAAAAAGAATGGAAACGGTAGATGACGAAACTTCTGCAGCTGCTATTGATTTTATTAAAAGACAGCACGCAGCGGGAAAACCATTTTTCTGCTGGTTTAACGCTACTCGTATGCACCTTCGTACACACGTAAGAAAAGAACATAGAGGAAGATATACTCACGGCGATAGTGAATATATCGATGGTATGATCGAACATGATGAAACTATTGGAAGTATTTTAAAAGCACTTGACGATTTAGGAATTGCTGACAATACAATCGTAGTATATTCTACAGATAACGGTCCTCACATGAATACATGGCCTGACGGTGCTATGACATCATTCCGTTCAGAAAAAAATACAAACTGGGAAGGGGCTTTCCGTGTTCCTTGTATTGTAAGATGGCCAGGTCATATCAAACCAGGAACTATAACTAATGAATTGATGAGTCATAATGACTGGATGCCAACTTTTGCTTCAATTGCAGGAGAACCAGATTTGATTAATAAACTTTTAAAAGGGTATAATGCAAATGGGAAAAGTTATAAAGTGCATTTAGACGGCTTTGATCAAACCAAATTATTGGAAGGTGGAAAAAGCGTACGAGATAAATTCTTTTATTCTGATGACGATGGGCTTTTGGTAGGTTTAAGAGAGGGAGATTACAAATATGTTTTTGCAGAACAACGCAGTCCTGGTACTTTGGGTGTTTGGGCAGAACCATTTACAGAACTTCGTCTACAAAAGATATTCAATATATTCCAAGATCCATATGAAAGAGCTGATTTTACTTCTAATACATTCTGGGATTGGCAGTTAAACCATGTTCAAACTATGTATGGAGTTATGAATGATGTATTTGTTTTTGCAGAGTCGTTCAAAGAATATCCTCCACGTTCTATTCCGCCAAGCTTTAACCCAACTACAATTCTTCAGCAAACGATGAAAGGAATAAAAGCAGAGCAATATGTGGAGAAAAATATTTTGCCTAAAGTAAAAGAAGAAGAGGCGGCAGCTTCAAAAAAGAAAAAATAAATCATCACAAAGAGATTCAGATTTAAGGATCTGAATCTCTTTATTTAAAACAAAAACACATGAGAAAGAATATATACTTTTTGTCTCTAGTAGTTTTGTTTTTCTTTTCCTGTAAAAAATCTGATACGTTAACTTCCCCAACAACAGAGAGTAAAAAAACAGAAACTGCTGCAGGCGGCGATCCTTTGCCGAGCTGGAATGATGGAGCTTTAAAAAGCGATATTATTGCTTATGTCGAAAAAGTAACCAAGCAAGGAAGTCCAGACTTTATTCCGGAGCAAGATAGAATTGCCACTTTTGACAATGACGGAACTTTATGGGCCGAAAGACCTTATGTACAGGAACTTTTTGCTTTTTATAGAGTGCAAAAAATGGTTGAAGCGAAGCCTGAATTGGCAAAAAAACAACCTTTTAAAGCAGTAATAGAAAAAGACAAAACTTTCTTTGAAAAAGGAGGCGATAAAGCATTGATAGAACTCGTTGCGGCAACGCATACCGGAATGACCGAAGATGAGTTTGAAGCTTCGGTTGCAGATTTTTTTAAAGACGCAAAATATCCCGGCAAAAATGTTCCAGTAAAGCAGATACGCTATCAGCCACAATTGGAATTGCTGAACTACCTCCGTGCCAACGGATTCAAAACTTTTATCGTAACAGGAGGAACAATAGAAGTCGTGAGAGGAATATCTCAGGATTTTTACGGAATTCCAAAAGATCAGGTTGTGGGTACATCTTTCAAATACAAATATGATGCGGCTAAAAATGCGGTGCAGAGAGAAGCTGCTCTAGATCATTTTAATGATAAGGAAGGAAAACCGGTTGGCATTCAGTTGCACATTGGTAAGCGACCTGTTTTTGCCTGCGGAAACGAAGGCGGAGCGGGAGATATTGCCATGCTAACTTACTCGCAAGGCAACAAATATCCTTCTTTTCAATTGCTAGTAAACCATAATGATTCTATACGAGAATATAGCTATCAAGAAAAAGATAATGCATCCTTAAACGCTGCCGCCAAAAACAAATGGCATGTTGTGGATATGCAAAAAGACTGGAAAAAAGTTTTTTCCGACAATTAGGTTGAGTTAGTTATGATTAAAAATGAAACAGCTTTTTTGGTTGGGCTGTTTCATTTTAATTTTAAAAAGAGCATTTATAAATTTTTAAAATGAGCCATCCTATGAAGTTTTATAATGTCATCAAATCACTATTATTTGCTGTCTCTTTAGTTTTAGGCTTTAGCGCTTACGCTCAGGAAGAAGAGCATAAACCAGGCAATAGTCCGCAAGAACTTGCCGATAAACTGGCCAACCCAGTGGCAAATTTAATTAGTGTGCCACTTCAAAATAACTTAAACTACGGAATCGGGCCGTACAATGGTGTGAAGTATACCATCAATGTACAACCTGTTATTCCGTTTAAACTAAGTGACAACTTAAATTTAATAAGCCGATGGATTCTTCCGGTTGTCGATCAACGAAATATTACAGGACTTAATACTCACGAATTTGGCTTGAGTGATGCTACCGTTACAGCATTTTTTGCTCCAAAAAGCAAAAAACTAATCTATGGTGTTGGACCCGCATTTTTAGTGCCAACGGCGACAGATAAATTATTAGGAACAGAAAAATTTGGAATCGGGCCAAGTGTATTATTGATGCACCAAGGAAAAGGCCTGTCGGTTGGTTTTATTGCCAATCAGATTTGGTCGGTAGCAGGGGCAAGCGATCGTTCCGATTTTAATCAGTTTTACACTCAGATATTTCTTTCTCATAGTTATAAAAGTGGAGCATCTTGGGGTGTGAATGCCGAAATTACCCAAAACTGGCAAGGCAATACGACTTTAATTTCTTTGAATCCGATGATGGGAGGGATAACCAAATTTGGAAAACAAGTGGTGCAGTTTTCTGTACAGCCATTAATTCCAATTGTCGGCCATCAAGACATAAGACCAGATTGGGGATTAAGAGCCGTTGTTGCTTTTGTATTTCCTGAGTAATAAAGCACAATCAAAAGATGTCTGAAAAATCGAAACATATAGACAAAACCATATTTGATCCAGTCGTATCAAAGGCAGAGCGCTATCAAAAAGGAGCTTCTATTAGACAAAAAGTGCCTTTGGAAAAACATCAGGACTGGAATTCTTTTAAAAACCGAAAAGATCCGGTAGACATTTTAATTCAGACCAGTATAGGAAGGGTTGAAAGTTTATTGCCAATTCGATACAGAAGAATGATGGAATCGCCTTTTGCATTTTATAGAGGAGCTGCAGCAATTATGGCGGCAGATTTGGCTCATACTGCGGTATCGGGAATAAATCTGCAGCTTTGCGGAGACTGTCATTTAATGAATTTTGGCGGTTTTGCAACCCCAGAACGAAAATTGGTTTTTGATATTAATGATTTTGACGAAACATTTCCTGGGCCTTGGGAATGGGATATAAAAAGATTAGCCGCCAGTTTTGTTATTGCTGGACAATGGCGAAAGTTCACCAATAAAAACTGTAAGCAATTTGCTTGGCATGTTGCCGACAGTTACAAACGGCACATGATAGAGTACAGCAAATTATCGGCGCTTCAAATTTGGTATGCCGATATTGATTTTGCAGAACTGATTGATCTGGGACATGATAAAGAACTTAAAGAATTTGATCAGAAAAGAATAAAAAAAGCATCAGAGTATACTGCTCACGAAAAGGAGTTTGCAAAGATGACGTATTTTGATGGAGCCAGAGCGCGTATAAAAGACGATCCGCCTTTGATATTTCATCCAAGTGGGAATCTCGAAAAACAAATCGCACAAGAAGGAGAAATCATTCACAAAAGATATGTAGAATCTCTTTCAGAAGACAAACAAGTTTTGTTAAGCCGATATATGGTGCATGATGTGGCCATCAAAGTGGTTGGCGTAGGAAGTGTTGGAACCCTTTGCGGCATTAGTTTATTGATGTCTGCTTCTGGCGAACCTATTTTTTTACAGTTTAAAGAAGCCAGAAAAAGCGTGCTCGAAGAAAATGTAAAAATCAAAGGCAAATATACACATCAGGGCGAACGCATTGTGATGGGACAGAAATTAATGCAGTCGGCATCTGATATGTTTCTGGGTTGGACAAACGACAGTAAAAATAAGTTTTTCTATATTCGTCAGCTTAGAGATGCCAAAATAAAGCCAGTTCTCGAAGTTATGAAACCTAAAAATATGGCAGATTATGCCAAAGCCTGCGGATGGGCGCTAGCAAGGGCACACGCACGCTCGGGAGATCCTTCCATCATTTCTGGTTATATTGGAGAATCAGACGATTTTGCCGATGCAATTTCTGAGTTTTCGATTTTATATGCCGCTCAAAACGAATCGGATTACAATAAAATGTTAGAAGCAATAAAACACGGAAAACTGCCCATAGCAGCCGAAATCTAAATTCTGTAATCAATTAAAGTTTTTAGGAGAATTTGTGTTTTAATGCGTTTTGTAAATAGTTTCTTCAAAAAAAAAGAATGTGGCAATCACCGAGATGTAAAAGGTAAATAGAATATTAAAAAAACAAAAATCTTGGCTATAACAAGACCAAAAAACAACAACGTAAGATTTTATTTATTTATTAGTGTTAATTAAATAAAATGATTTATCTTTGATAGTGACCTAAGTAATTGTTTAGTAGTGGTTTGTGTTGTATGAGCGATTATTGATTATGTTATACGCCCTTCGTTCAAGATTTTTACGATTTTAATACATTCGAGTTAAACAGATTTAATTATTAATTTAATAAATACACAACATGAATATTAAAAGAACAAGTCTTCGTATAATCCCAATTTTAGTTTTGGGTTTATTTTACAGCTGCTCTCCAACTGTAAAAGTTACAACCGATTATGATCATGCTGCTAACTTTAGCGAATATAAAACCTTTGCGGTTTACGACTTAAAAGCGCAGCAAGGACAGGTTAATCAACTAAATGTTGATCGTGTTGCAAAAGCGATTCGAAACGAAATGCTGGCAAAAGGATTTACAGAATCTAGCAATCCAGATTTAAAAGTAAATGCTGTTTCTATCCTAAAAAACAAAACATCTGTTAGCGCCAATACTGACTTTTACGGGTACGGAGGAATGTATCGTCCTTACGGATATTGGGGAGGCGGTGCTATGATGGGTGGTGCCAATACAACATTTAATACTTACGATTATGTTGATGGCTCATTGGTTATAGATATCGTATCTACAAAAACAGATAAGCTGCTTTGGCAAGGAATCGGAAATGCTGAAATTGACAGCAGACCAGATAATCCAGAACAATTTATTAATGACGCAATTAAAAAAATACTAGCTGGTTTCCCTCCGGGAGCAGTTAAAAAATAAGTAAAACTGAAATAAAGTCTTTGTACTTGCCAAACTTCGGCAAGTACAATACTTTATAACTACACGCCCCTTCTCGCATTCTATTTTTAAGATTTTAAGAAAATTTCTAATACCACTAATTAAACTTAAAAAATGATCGATATTTTACTTTCCCTATTCTTTTTTGTAGCCACAATTGCAGGTTTGGCAACTTCAATTATGGTGTTATTTTCCAAGAAAAATTACTCTAAGAGTTTCTTTTTGGGAATGTTTCTATTGAGTTTGGCGGTGGTGAGTATCTATAATTTTTATTTGTCGGCCAACTTATTTAAAAATTTCCCAGATCTCTTTACCATTACCAAAGCGTTTATATTTTTAACCGCTCCATGCTCTTTTTTGTACGTGAGAAACATTTTATCCTTAAATAAAAGTTTCAGAAAATACGACTGGCTGCATTTTGTGCCTTTTGTTATTTATTTCTTTTTAACGCTAGTAGTTTATATTGGAAGCCACACTAATATAAAAGCTGTCGATTATATTGCAGAATTAATCAAAAATCCGTTTTCTGTTTTAACATTGACGATTTGGTTGTTCTATGTCTTTTTTCAAACCATGTTGATTTTAAACTATGATCTGAAAAAATTTAAAGGAAACCAATTTCATCATACTAAAGTAATAAACTGGATTAGAGTGTATAACTTGATGATTCTATTTTTATTCTCGGCGCTTTTTGTTCATCACTTTTTATTGCGAAAAGTAGATGCAACCGATCTTTCCTGCTATGTGTTAATTTCTTCGGTATTGTTTTTTACGGTAGGCTGGCTTTATTTCAGACCGCAAATTTTTCACGATGAAGAAGAAACATTCGATTTTGTGGTAGACAATACGCTTGTCGTAAAAACCAAAGAAGTAAAGACTGCAATTCCGATAACCAACGAACTTACGCTCGAAAAAAGAGAAGAATACCTTTTAAAACTGGATCACGTTTTAAATTCTAAAAACCTATTCTTAAAAAAAGACTTCGTAATCAGAGATCTTTCCGACGAGACGGGAATATCCGTGCATCATTTATCTAATTTGATTAATTCTGAATTTGATCTTCATTTTCAGGATTATGTAAATCTTAAAAGGATTGAATATTTTAAAGATAAAATAAACGATCCAGAATGGAAAGATTTATCATTAGAAGGCATGGCTTGGGGTTCTGGTTTTAAATCCCGAACAACTTGTTTTAGAGCATTTATAAAACACACCGGAAAATCTCCTTCAGAATATTTTAAAACGATCCGTATAAATCCTGATCGTTCAGAAGCGTATTATTTTAAGTAATTCTTTCTGCAAAATTAAATTGTTAATGGCTGTTACAGAGCCTTAATCCATTCAAAATATTTCAGCATGAAAGCAACAGTTCATCATTCTAAAAAGATAGCCCAATCGGTTGTCACAGCAATCCTGCTATTATTTTCTTTCTATATGAATGCCCAATTAAAAGGAGGGCATATTTTGGGAGCAATGGGACTTCAATCTGGGACTCAGGCTCCAGAAAATACCTTAAGCGTATACATTCCAGGATACATTTATAGTGCCTCTTCTTTAAGAGATTCTAACGGAGATAAAGTTGGAAATCCAGATATCACTATGTTTATTACAGGTGTAGGCGCATCTTATGTAAGCGATTTTAAAATTTTGGGAGCCAATTATGGAGCTGGAATTTTATTGGCTGGAGCTTCCAATACCATTCAAGGAAGTCATACCGATACCAAAAGCGATTTTGCATTTACCGATATGTACATTGTGCCTCTTCAATTGGGTTGGCATAATAAAAGAGCCGATTTTGTTTTCAGCTATCAAATGTATCTTCCAACAGGTAAATATGAGCTTGGAGCTAGTGACAATAGCGGTTTAGGAATGTTTATGAATGAGTTTTCAGCAGGAACTACAGTCTTTTTTAACGACAAAAAAACATTTCATTTTTCGGTTTTAGCTTCTTATGAAATCAATGGAAAGAAAAAAGATACCGACATCAAAACGGGAGACATTTTAAGTATTGAAGGCGGTCTAGGAAAAACTTTTTATAGCATGAATGCCGAAAAAACAGCTCCTAAAGGAATATTCAACGCAGGTTTAATTTACTATCTGCAATATAAAGTGTCAGACGATAAGATTCCTGTAACAAACAACATTTTTATTGAACCGGACAAAGATAAAGTTGCTGGACTTGGCGCAGAGGTTAATTACTTGCATATAAAAAGTATGACCACTGCAGGTTTTAGATGGATTGGAGAAGTAAATGCTGAAAATAGATTTCAAGGAAACACCTTTTTTATCACGCTGGCACATACTTTCAGTTTTAAGAAAAAATGATTTTTCTAAGAATTTCAGGTTTTGGAGATGAGGTGAAATTTTAAATATAAATGATCAAATCTTATATGAAAAACAAAAAACCGACACAAAAAAACATCCTATTTTTGCTTTTGATTACTTTATCGTTTAATTTTCTAAGCGCACAAAAACATCAAGTAGTTTTTAAAGATTCTATAGACGGAGCCTTCGATTTAAGCGATTTTCTTATCTACGCAAACGGATTCTTAGTAGTACCCACTATTGTTACAGAACCTGCTCTTGGAGGATTTGGAGGTGCTGTTGCTCCAGTTTTCCTAAAAAAACGCGCACCTGTTATTGAAGCAGACGGAACCAAACGTCTCGTAAATCCAGATATAACAGGAGGATTAGGAATGTATACCGCAAACAAGAGCTGGATGGCAGGAGCATTTCGTTCTGCAACATTGGTAAAACCTAAAATTCTATACCGTGTTTTTGCCGCTTATGGCGACATGAATTTATCATTTTATGCCAACAATCTGCCCAATCAGGCAGATCAGGAATTTAAGCTTAATTTCAAATCGACTATATTTTATACGCAGTGGCTCAAACAATTTAAAAATGCAAAATGGAGCGCAGGACCGCAATATCTGTTTTTAAATTCAAAAATAAACCTGCCCGATTTTAATCTTCCGCCGCCATTTGTCGATCCGAAAGATATTAAAAGTACCATAAGTCAGTTAGGAGCTGCGCTGCAGTTTGACGGACGTGATAATATATTTACGCCAGATAAAGGAATACGGATTCAGTCCGATTTTTTCTGGTCTGATAAAGCATTGGGGAGCGATTATCAGGCATGGCGTATTAATTTATCGGCAATAGGATATTATCCGTTGGCGAAAACTTTAATTGGCGGACTAAGGATTGAAGGGGAGCAGGCGTTGGGGAGTCCGCCTTTTTATTTAAAACCGGGAATCAATATGCGAGGTATTCCAGCAGCGCGATATATGGGAAACACCAGTATTGTGAGCGAACTAGAATTTAGATGGGATTTGTACCGAAGATGGAGTCTTATGGGATACGGAGGTCTCGCCAGCGCTTTTAACGATTGGGATCAAGCTTTTGCCAAACCCGTTGTGTACAGTTACGGAACTGGTTTTAGATACCTTATTGCTAGAAAATTTAAACTCCGTATGGGTGTAGACGTTGCCAAAGGACCAGAAGAATGGGCATATTATATCGTTTTTGGAAGCAACTGGTTACGATAGATCTTTGAGCAAAAAACTTGTAAGAAGTTAACTTATAAAATAATACATTTAAAAAGCCTTGATACTCCTTATCGGGGCTTTTTTGCGTTAAATATCTTAATAAATAATGCCGTTAAGAAAACATTAACAACTAAACATTACACAAATTGTATAATATTTAATTGTTTTGTAACAAATTGGAAACATTGAAGACTAATTTTGTTAAATCTTAAACATAAATTATGAATACATTTTCATTCAAATCAGTGTTTGCCGCTTCAGTATTTTTGGCTGGAACTGCAGGCTGTTTTGCGCAAGACATTTTAGTAAATTCACTTAAACTAAATGCGAGCGACAAAAGCAAAGAAAACTTCAAATTTACAGAAGTAATTAACCTAGGAACAACATCGGTAAAATCTCAAGGATCATCTGGAACTTGCTGGAGCTACTCGACAAACTCATTCTTAGAGTCAGAAATGATTCGTTTAGGAAAACAGCCTGTTGAGTTATCTCAAATTTATTCTGCAAGAAACGTATATGTTGAAAAAGGGGTGAACTATGTGCGTATGCACGGAGCAATTACTCTTGGAGACGGTGGAGCTTTGCACGATGTAATTAATATGTATAAAAAATACGGAACTGTGCCAAGAGAAGTTTATACAGGATTAAACTACGGAACAGACAAAAACAAATTTGCTGAAATGGGTGCTCTTATCGAAGGTGTTCTTACAGCAGTGGTGAAAAACCCGAACGGAGAATTAACTCCAAACTGGCAAAAAGCATACGCAGCAGTTATTGATTCTTACTTAGGAAAAGTGCCAGATAACTTTACATACAAAGGAAAAAACTATACGCCACAATCTTTTGCTAAAGAAGTAGTAGGAATTAACCCAGATGATTACGTAGAAATGTCATCCTTTACCAATGCGCCTTACTACCAAAAAACAACGATGATGGTGCCAGACAACTGGTCATTGGATCAAGTTTACAACGTAAAATTGAACGATATGACAGATGTTATCGACAACGCCTTGAAAAAAGGATACACTGTAGCTTGGGCAACAGATGTTAGCGAGAAAAGCTTTAGCTGGAAAAACGGTGTTGCTTATGTAGCATCTAAAAAATTCGACGATATGACGGCTGAAGAAAAAGCAGACATGTTTAACGGACCAAAAGCAGAACCAGAAATTACTCCAGAAATGCGCCAAGCAGCGTTTGATAACTACACTACAACAGACGACCACGGAATGCACATTATCGGACTTGCAAAAGACCAAACTGGAAAAGAATACTATATCGTAAAAAATTCTTGGGGAGAAACAAACGACTACAAAGGTTTCTTGTTTGTAACTAAGAACTTCGTAAAATATAAAACTACTGCATTACTAGTAAACAAAGGAGGAATTCCTGCTGAAATTGCTAAGAAATTAGGGGTTTAATTATCCTAGAGTTTTACAGAAAATAGAAAAGCGCCGTAATCCAAAAGATTACGGCGCTTTTTTTGTGCGTAATTTTTCATTTTTTTTACGGAAAACAGTAATTGAGGTTTTAAGATTTTTTCTAATATTGTAAATAAATTATTGAAAAACAGAGCTATTAATTTTTGTTTTTCTTAAAATGTAACGTATTATTTAATAATCTGATATGGGAAAGGTTTTTAAGATTTTGTCAATAGATGGTGGAGGTATAAAAGGTTTATATTCTGCAACGATCTTAAAAAAGTTTGAAGAAAAATTTAATTGTTACACAAGTGATCATTTTGACATGATTTGTGGAACATCAACAGGAGGTTTAATTGCTCTTGCATTATCATTAAAAATTTCTGCTGAAGATATTTGTAATTTTTACGAAGAAAAAGGGGAAATTATATTTCCGACTCACAAAAAAATAAAAATACCTTTTCTAAAAATAATGGATTATGGCTTTTTTAAACAAACTTTAAAAGGAGGGAAATATTCAGATGTAGGATTAAAACAATCATTAGTTGAAATTTTTGGAGATAAAAAAATTAAAGATTGTAATAACTTACTGTGTATACCAAGTTATTCAATAACTGAAGCTAAACCGAAAGTATTTAAGTTCGATCATGTTGATGGAGAATTGTCAAGAGATAATTTAGCTCCCATTGTTGATATAGCATTAGCTACGTCAGCTGCGCCAACATATTTTCCATTAGCAGAAATTGAGTACTATAATAATGAACAATTTATTGATGGAGGTGTTTGGGCAAATAATCCCACATTAGTTGGACTTTTAGAAGCACTTGATTATTTTGTTGGAGTAAACAAAGAATATGATTCCATTGAAATACTTTCATTAAGTAGCCTATCATTAACGGGAGGGAAAAAAGTGGGATTAAAAAGAGAACGATCTTTTGTAGATTGGGGAGCAGAATTGTTTGAAACTTCAATGAATGGGCAGAGTCATTTTTCAAACTTTTTTTTAACTAAAATTAAGGAAATGTGTAATGTTAATATTAAGTATTTAAGGATACCAAGTGCAAAAATTTCTAAAGAACAAGAAAGTTTAGTTCAATTAGATATTGCAACAAAGGATGCTTTGAACCTCATGAAAATAAAAGCAAATGATCAAGCATTAGAATTTGAAAAAGAAGAACAGATTAAAAAAATATTTACAATACAAAAAACATATAAAGTGAAATAATATGGCAAACTGTAATGAACTTTTTAAAATTTACAATTCAACTATTAAATTGAAAGAAGAAAAAAGAGTAATCCTGAAATCTGTCAGGAATGCTCTTCGCGAGAAAATGAACTCAAGATTTAATTTGATTAGAAATCTTGACAATCATAAATTAGAGTTTCAAAGCCAAGGTTCTTTTATAATGGATACAATAATAACTCCTATTGATGATGATTATGATTTAGATGATGGAGTATATTTTATAGGAGCATTATCAAAGGAGAAAAGACCCATGCCACAAGAATTTCATGATGGTGTCATTTTGGCTATAGGGGAAGATGAGAATTATGCAGAAATCATTGATAAAGAAACTTGCGTGCGAGTTAGATATGTGAAGGAAAAGTTTCATATTGATCTTCCTATTTATTATGCAAGTAAAGTAAATCCAGAACTGGCTCATACTAAAGAAGGATGGATATTAAGTAATCCGATTAAGTTTATTGCTTGGTTTGAGCAAAAGGTAGGATCTGGTTTTAAGGAACAATTTCTTTCTGAAAAGAAAATGTTTTCCCAAGAATATAGAGTATGGTTAGACGATATTAGAAAAAAAGATGCTCAACTAAGAAGAATTGTAAGATATTTAAAAGGATGGGCGGATAATTTAAGAGGAGAGATGCCTCCTGGTATTGTAATGACAATACTTGCTGGAGAGAATTATGTACCAAATGAGCGCGATGATATTGCTTTAAAAGATACATTAATCAAAATAAAAAATTACCTTGATAGTAATAATTGTAAATGTTTAAGGCCAACACCTCCTATCAATGAAGATTTATTTGAAAACTACTCTCAAAGTAAAAAACAATATTTTTTAGATAGATTAAAGACTTTTATTGAATCAGGAGAGCAGGCAATAAATCATCCAAATCAAAAAGATGCGTGTTATAAATGGCAAAAACATTTTGGAGATAGGTTCCCATGTTCAATGGCGAAGGATACAATTGATGATTCAAATACATATGAAAATAAAGCGATTATTGGAGCTACAGCTAAAAGTGCAAAATGAATGAATTTGAAGAGGCAAGATTAATTGCTTTCAATGGTATAAAGCAAATTGAATCTGTTGAAATCTATAATAAAGATCAATGTAAATATTATAAACTTGATTTATATAGTGAGGTTTGGAAATTAAGAACTGAAATTAGTCATGAAAATAAAATTCAAGAGATAAATATTGATATTTGTTTTAAGTTTGATTTTCCTCTGTCTTTGCCAAAGTTATACCTATCTTTTTCTGACTATGAAAATCTAAAATATATTCCCCATATAGATGATAATAGGTTAATTTGTACGTTTGATTCGGAAATTACTAGAACGAATGTGTCTAAACCGTTTGAAATTGTATTTGAATGTATTGAAAGAGCAAAAAAAATTATTGAAGAGGGAATTAGAAAAGAAAATTTTAAAGATTTTGAAGAAGAGTTTTTATCTTACTGGGAATGTAGTTTTTCTGCGGGGGATTCTGTACTAAAAAATGTCTTGTGTTTGATTAATTCTGAAGAAGATATAAAAACACCATATTTGTTGGATTTGAAAACTAATGTTGCTGGTTTTAATTATATTGTACATAATAATAATGAAATTTCAATAAAACTTAAATCATTTTTGAAATATAAACGAATACACTTTTCTGAACAGGAAGTTTTTTATTTTGAAATTAATAGTAAAAATTTTTATCCTCCCTATAATTTTAGTAATGAAGATATAATTTTAATGCTGAAATCAATTAATGAAAATTTACTTGAAAAGTATAGACGTTACGTAAATAATCATTCTACATCTATTTATTTTGTTTTAACAAATTATGTAACTCCTAGTAAAAAAATCTTAATAGGTTGGTATAACAAATCAGTAGAAATAAATAAGAAAGGGTTTCGTATAAATAAAATAAAACCATTTGACGCAATATCTAAGTATCAAAAAAAAGATAAAATTGGACGTGTTTCTTTGGAAACCTACACTCCAAATAGATTGAGAATGCGTACAGCTGGTTTGGATAAAATTAATATGTATAAATTTTTAATTTGTGGCGTTGGAAGCGTAGGTTCTCATTTAGTTTATTTTTTAAACTCAATGGGTATTTCTGAATTTAAATTGATTGATCATGATAAATTAAAAGTTGAAAATATTGGAAGGCATTTTTTAGGATTTAATAGTGTCAAGAAATATAAAACTTTAGGTATGAAAGATTACTTAATTGAATTGAATCCTTTGCAAGAAATTAAAACAATTGAAGATTCTATAGTTAAAGTTATTCAAGATGATGTTTCTTTTTTGAATAATACAGATTACATATTTGTTGCGACAGGAAAAGATAATATAGATAACTGGTTATTTAATTCATTAAAAAAAAGAGATATAGTGAAGCCTCTAATATTTATTTGGGTCGAACCATATTTAGCAGGAGGGCATGTTGTATATGTAAATCCGAACAATTTGATTGAATATCCAAATTTGTTTGACGAAAATAATTATAAATATAATGTTATTGATAGTAAGCATTATAATTCGGTTGAAAACGTAATTGCTCTGAAAGAAGCGGGTTGCCAAACAACTTATATTCCATATTCTTCTCAAAATCTCATGCTTTTTTTATCTTCAATTTTTCCTCTTTTAGCAAAAATAATAGTAAATTCAGATTTAAATAGTAAAATTTTTACATGGATTGGAGATGTAGATTTTTTAAAAGAAAATAATATTGATCTTTCTGATTTTGCAAATAACAAAACTTTTGGGTCCATAATAGAAAATTATGATTGAAATAAAACTTGGAGATTTTAATATTTTTTTATCAAAAAGGGTTTTAAGTGATTTTGTAAATTACAAGCAGGATAAAATATTTAAAAATGAATCTGGAGGAATTTTATTAGGGCAAGTTTTTATAAAAAATATTTACATATTGAAAAATTCCGTGCCATGTAGGGATGATAAATCTAAAAGATATTCATTTGAAAGAGACATTAAAAATGCTCAAAAAATAATAGACTTTGAGTTTAAGGAAAGTGAAGGCAAGACTATTTATTTAGGAGAATGGCATACACATCCGGAAAAGGTGCCTAATCCTTCCTCTCAAGATATAAAAATGATTAAAGAACAGTTTGAGAAAAACATATTAAATGAGCCTTTTATCGTTATGATTATTTTTGGAACTAAATCTTTTTTTATTGGAATTTATAATGGGAAAAAAATTATTTCAAAAAAAATTACTTGGATAGATTTATATTTAGATGATATGTAATTTACTTCCCCTTCATCAATCTCTCCAAATACTCCACTTTATCCTTTTCAGCCTGAACCAAACGCTCATAAAGTTCTACAATTTTATCAATTGGGTTGAAAGTACAGTTATAATTAAGTCCAGCATTAACAATGTCGTTATTGGTGTAAGTATTCCCAATAACATTTAAAACGGCTTCATCAGAAAAATTCTTAATTGCTTCAGCTGAAACTCCAAGAGCTTCTGCAATTATGTTTAGTTTTTCGTCATCAATCGTTTCGCTTCCTTCAATATTAGAAACCGTTTGTTGGCTCAAGCCAATGGCAATGGCAAGTGCTTCTTGTTTCATTCCTCTAAGCTCTCTAATTCGGCTTATGTTTCTCCCGATATGTTTTGGTTTTGTTGCTGTGCTCATACTTCAAAGATATTAAAAATCCTTAAAAATTAGGTCTATAGTAAATTACAAAGTTTATTGGTGATATACCAAGCTGGCTTATTTTGATACTAAACAATCTATTGCGTAATTGCATGGAATAAAAATACAATTTTTCTTATAATATTCAATTCAAAAACCAAAAAACTAAACGCCATGAAAACAGAAAACGAAAGCAATGCAAGTCAAAAGAGAGTGATAAAATCGGTATCTAAATTGGTATCGGATATTTGTTTTGACGGAGAATTTAGAAAACATCCCGAATACTTAACCGAAATTTTTGAATACCTTCTAGAAACAGAACAAGGAAACGATCTCTCTTTGCGAATTAAGATGTTAAGCTGTATTAGAATAAGTGCCATGCTGGCAAAAACATTGCATCCATTTTCAGACGAAGAAATTCAAAAAGCCTGCGTTCAAATGGTGAATTCGTAAAAAGAAGTACTTTATCGGTTTTCTGGGTAATTTGCAGTCAGAATAAAAGCTAAGTAAAAGAAAATCAGTATCTTTAAGGTGAGTTTTTTAATTGGAGCATTAATTTTATTCAGGAATCATGAAAAAGTATGAAGCAGTTATGGTTGCACTTGCGTTCGTATTTTCTCTGAGCTGTTTTGCCCAGCGCACAAACAATGCCTCTGCCTCTCCAGCACCAGGAAAAACGACACTGTTGACGGATAGTCTTTCTAATGATGATTTTGTAATACAATCTTATTATGTAGAGGAAAGAATAAATAAACTTTTTGGAGGTAGAATTATTACTTACCAAGTTTCAAAATTAGACTTGATCGATACCTACGATCTTGGACCTAATAATACAAGAACGGTAATTCCGAATTACGTAAAAAGAAAACCGAAAGTAGCTCCAAATGCAATAGAAGCAAAAACAATCGTGGCAAGTTCGTCTGCTTCTGTATCGCCTGTAAAGGTAGAAGTTACGGCTCCTGCTCCTTCGACTTCAAAATATATTACCGTAAATATGGTCGACACTTATGAAAAAGTGATTGATAAAGGCTATAAATCTATCGATATGCTTAAAAAAGTCGCAGACCGTTTTTATTTTGAAGGCAATTTAAGCGCAGCAGTAGGGTATTACGCTAAATTGTTTGATGAAACCCAAGATCTTGATGTTATTTATTATTATAGATATGCTCAGTCCTTAAAAGCAATAAACGAAAATGAAAAAGCAAATACTTTAATGAAAAGGTTTAAAAGCGAAACTTTGACAATGAAATAAGGTTTTTTATTTGACCGCATATTTTTTTTAACCGCAAAGTTCGCTAAGGTTTACGCAAAGTACGCAAAGGTTATTTTGAGTGGAATCTAAAGATTAAGTTCGCAAAGCTGTGTCTATTGCGGACTTTTTTTTTGCTGTGTTTTTTTTACCGCAAAGGGCGCTAAGGT
>NZ_JAGIAV010000001.1:695402-864906 GCF_017744675.1 Flavobacterium sp.
CCTCTGCGTAAACCTTAGCGCCCTTTGCGGTTTAAAAAACGTCCTTAATATTGGAATTTTCAGCATTGGGATTTAAACAAAAAAAAAGACGATCAATTTTGATCGTCTTTTTTTTAAGCTCCCCCTCTTGGGCTCGAACCAAGGACCCTCTGATTAACAGTCAGATGCTCTAACCAACTGAGCTAAGGAGGAATCACCTTAAAGGTAAATATGTTTGCTAAAAAAAGTTGCTCCCCCTCTTGGGCTCGAACCAAGGACCCTCTGATTAACAGTCAGATGCTCTAACCAACTGAGCTAAGGAGGAAGTTGTTGCTCTTTTTAGCGAGTGCAAATATAAAACTATTTTTAGTTTCTCAAAAACATTTTCACTCTTTTTTTGACTTTTTTTTACTTGCCTACAATTGCCTTGTAAATGTCGTTTCCGTTAGCAAATAGTAGTAGTGAAATAAGTAAAACAAAACCAACCATTTGCGCATTCTCTAAGAATTTATCGCTTGGTTTTTTGCCGCTAATTATTTCGTACAATAAAAATATCACATGTCCACCATCAAGAGCCGGAATTGGCAATAAATTCATAACTCCAAGCATAATTGATAATAAAGCAGTGATTGACCAGAATACTTCCCAGCTCCAAGAACTCGGGAAAATGTTGTAAATCGCAGCAAAACCACCCACTTGTTTGTAAGCTTTGGTTTCTGGATTAAAAATCATTTTCAATTGTTTTCCGTAACCTACCAATTGATCTTTTCCTTTTTCAAGACCAACCGGAATAGATTCGAAGAAACCGTATTCTTTTGTACTTATTTTATAGTATCCTAGTTTTTCTAAAGATTTCATGTCTAAACCGCCCGCAAGAACGCCTAAAGTTCCTTCTTTAGAAACTTTCAGAGTAAGAGGTGTTTCTTTTAAGTCGCGTAAAACAACTGCAGAAATCTCTTTTCCTTTATTCGCAGCTAAAATTGCTTTTGCCTCGTCAAAATATTTAACTTTTTGTCCGTTAAGAGAAAGAATCAAATCTTTTGCTTTTAAATTTTGGTTAGGAGAGTCTTCTCCAACTTTTCCAATTGCAAAAGGACGGCGGATGTCGATAAGCATTCCTTTTTCTGTTTTAGAAAGTTGATCTACAAAATCTGTCGGCATTGTAATCGTTTGCTGTTGTCCGTTTCTTTCAATCAAAACGTGTTTTGCCATGATGACATTCATGTTCATATCACTGTCAAAATTTTCTACAGCTTTACCGTCAATAGAAATAATTTTATCTCCTGTTTTAAAACCAGCTTTAAGCATAGCAGGATTTTCGATTGCAACACCATCTTTTAAGTCAGCATTAGCAATATAAGTATCTCCGTAAGCAAATGCCATTCCGATATAGATAATAAAAGCCAAGATAAAGTTTACCGTAACACCGCCAAGCATAATAATTAAACGCTGCCAAGCTGGTTTAGTACGAAATTCCCAAGGCTGAGGATCTTGAGCCATTTGCTCTTTGTCCATACTTTCATCAATCATTCCAGAAATTTTCACATAACCACCAAGCGGCAGCCATCCGATACCGTATTCTGTTTCTCCGATTTTCTTTTTGAAAAGAGAATATTTAACATCAAAAAACAAATAAAATTTTTCGACTCTAGTTTTAAACAATTTAGCAGGGATAAAATGCCCTAATTCGTGAAGAATAATAAGTAAAGATAAACTCAATAGAAATTGAGAGAGTTTGATAACTATATCCATTTTTTGTTTTTAATTCGTATTTAACGCACAAAAGTAGCGTTTTCTATTTTAATATAAGTGTGCAAGATAATGTTTAAGGTTTTAAATGTTTGTTAATAATTATATTAGTTTTTATTAAACAAAAAAGTAAATCCAAATTACTAGTTATTAGTACTTCATAGCAGGAAAATGTTACAAAATGTCGTATTGTGACATTTTTAAAACTTTTCAAGGAGTGTTTTTTTAAATTTCAATTCTAATTTCAATTTTTAAATTAATTAAGAATATTCTTAAATAGTTAACACAACTGTTTTAAAATTCTTAATGGATGTTTTGTTTTGTTAATTTTTTACCGTGAGATTATGAATTTTATTAGACAAATTGAAAGAATAAAAAAAATGCACAAGTTAATTTGTGGAGAAAAAACAGGTTCTCCTTTAGCATTTGCAAAAAAATTATGTGTGAGTAGAAGCCAATTTTACAATGAATTAGATCTTATAAAAGAACTTGATGCTCCTGTAAGGTATTGTAAAAAGAGAGAGAGACATTTTATTATGAATCTCCATTTGAATTGATTCTAATTTTTTCTCTACAAATAATAAAGGACGATGAAGCCAGAGAGATTTTTGGAGGTTCAAACTTCCGTCCAAGTTTATTGGACAGAACTATGATAAGTTTGCTATAACAAAATACTTCTCGAGAAAATGAATTTTGTTGGATTTATTAATTAACATTTTAAAATTAAACATTATGGAATTAGAAGAGTTGAATTTAGTTGAGCTTAGTACTTATGAAGTGCAGGAAGTTGATGGGGGATGCCCAGTTTGTATATACTTAGAATGTGAACCTCATGTTAAAGATTTTTTTAGAGGATTATTTGATTTATAATATTAAAAAAATATAGTTATGTTAGAAGAATTGAAAGAGACGGAATTAAGAGAAATTAATGGAGGATGCGAAAGTTGTTATGAAAACGGTAGAAGATTGAGAGAAATGATAGACGTTGCTTGGACAATATTATTGCGTATTTAAGATTTTAGAGGTTGTGATGAGCAACCTCTATGTTCATGATTTAAATATTTGAAGATTAAAAATGCAATTCAATTTGATAAATTATAACTTGTTCAAAAAGGTTATAGAGTTATTAAAATCCTATTTTTTAGGTATAGGTCTCATTATTATTGTTGTTATGGTAATAATTTTGCCATTGGATTTTATAGTGACAAGGTATCTTCATTTTGAATCCATTGTAGGTTTAATACACCAAACACAAAATAGATATGATAATTATCCAATTTATTTAACAGTTTTTATTGGACCATTCATTGAGGAAATTTTATTTCGGTTAGGTTTAGTAGTAAACAAAAAAAACATTTCGATTTTTCTAAGTATTCTCGTGCATGAAATATTGCGAAGAAGTTTTATAAAACTAGATTTTCAGAATGTATTGTATTTCTATATTATTGTTCTTACCGTTATTAGCTTTATCCTCGCGTGGACATATTTAACTCCGCAAATCATAAATTCTATTCAAAAAAAGAAAAAGTGGTTAATTGTTTTCTCAATAATCTCTTTTGGGTTATTGCATATCACAAATATTAAAATAATACACCCAGAATTAATCTTGTTTTATCCTTTTTTTGTTTTACCTCAATCAATTATGGGCTATTTTATTACTAATTTAAGATTAAAAAATGGTTTTTTTTGGGGTCTTTTATTGCATTCATTATTTAATTTCATAGCTATCGTTTTGTAAAAAAAATACAATTAACAAATCATTAATGCTAAAACTAGATATAAAAAAACTAAAAACAAATGCTTTGAAAATCACTTTTTTTCTCCTTCTCATGTATTTTTTATTATTATGGGATGGAATGGAAGACTTTCTAAATCGTACATTATTTACCATATATGGAGTAGAGATAAAATTAAGTTCATTTTTTATGATTTAGAATTAAAAAATCAAATAAATAAGAGAGTGTTTAACTTCCGTCCAAGTTTATTGGACGGAACTATAATAAGTTTGCTCTAACAAAATACTTCTCGAGAAAATGAATTTTGTTGGATTTATTAATTAACATTTTAAAATTAAACATTATGGAATTAGAAGTAATGAACTTAGAAAGTTTGAATTTAGTTGAGCTTAATGCTCATCAAATGGAAGAAATTGAAGGAGGTATTTTACCAGTACTTCTTGCAGCAATCGAAATAGCTGGAGCATGTTATGCTGCTGGTTACGCAGTAGGTTATTTTATGAAACATTAAAAATTAATATTATGGAAAGTTTAATTGAAAAAAAAGAAAATGAAATAATTGAATTGTCGTTTGAAGAAATGATATCAATTGAAGGGGGACAAATGGAAAAATGGATGGTTGTTGCGGCATTTATGGTTGGGTTTGCACCTGGTTGTTTCGCCTTGGGGTATTATAATGCAACACATTAACAAGTTAGAAAAAATATTTTATTATGGAATCATCTAAATTTTTAAAACAACTAAGATTGGGTTTATTTATATGTATATCTTTTTATGCAATAGGCTATACTGTAGGTTATTTAAGTAAAATATTGATTTAATTTTTATGAATAACCTCTTTTCAATTTGTATTAGAGCTTATTCTAATTTTATTTAGAATTGGTTATGAAAAAAAAACTTCTCTTTATTTCAGGAACAATATATTTCATTACAATTACTGTATTAAGAAAATATCCCGAAAACCATATTTGTTCCTTTTTAATTGGAATTTCTTCTGGACTAACAGTTGTGTTTTTTCTTTATATGATTAATGTTAAAAGCAGCATTAAAAAGTAGAAAGAATATTTTTTTTAGAAAGTGGACACTTTTTGCATCAATAATCTAGTAATATTCTCTTTAGATAAAGAGGATATTCTTTTTAATAATAAAAATGAATTTCAGTTCTGATCCTATTAATACTCTCGAAAATCTTATTTCAAAAAACAAGACTAGGAGCATTTCTATTTATTTGATAATTCTTCTGGCTTTAATTGTTTTTTTGACGTTGTTGCCAGTGATAAAAATAGATATCAGCAGTCAGAGCCGCGGTGTAATTAAAAGTAAAACTGATAATGTTCCAGTTTCTGCAATGGTAAGTGGTAGAATTATAGCAATAGCGTTAAAAAATAATGTGTATGTTAAAAAGGGAGATACGCTTTTGAAAATAGCTACTGAAAATCTGGAAAGCGATAAGACGACACAAGGTGAATTATCGGCTTCAGCTTCAGTTTTATTAAAAGACATTTCAAATCTTTTGCAAAACAAGACTTCCGGCTTGTTGACAGCCGTTGCGCGTGAAGATTTACTCAAATTTCAATCGGGCAGAAACGAATTACAGAGCAAAATTTTGCAAGCGCAAATTAATTATGACCGCAATAAAACATTATTCGATAGAGATATTATTGCAAAAGCAGATTTTGAGAAATTCGAATATGAACTTCGCCTAGCAAAACAGGCATTGCAGAGTTTCATTAGCCAGCAAAAAACAACTTGGGAAAACCAAAAAAGAGATTTAGAAGAACGACTAAAAAATCTAAATGGAACTGTTGCTAAAATAAATGCAGAGTCAAATAATTATGTTGTTTTAGCACCTATTTCTGGCACTATAGAGAATTTTTCGGGTATTCAGAAAGGATCCTTTATAAATGCATCTCAACCAATTGCAACAATTTCTTCGGCAGATCATCTTATTGTAGAAAATATTGTCTCTCCAAATGATATTGGTTTAATTAAGAAAAATCAAAAAGTAAAATTCCAGTTAGATGCGTTCAATTACAATCAATGGGGATTATTGGAAGGAAAAGTAATAGATATAGATCAAAACATAACAATTCAAGGTGAAAAGAATTTTTTTAAAGTGCGCTGTTCTTTAGACTCTAAAACTTTAAAACTGAAATCTGGATACAAAACTGATGTTTCAAAAGGAATGACTTTAACCTCTAGATATATAATAACTCGCAGAAGTTTATTCGATTTATTATTTGATAAAGTAGACAATTGGTTAAACCCAAAGCAAAGTTCAAATAATGCATAAAAATGGCTTCAATAAAAGTAAAACAACATGATATTAAAGATTGTGGCGCTGCTTGTCTTTCTTCTATCGGAAATTATTTCAAAGTTAATCTGCCTATAGCGAGAATTCGTCAATTTGCCCATACGGATAAACGCGGCACTAATGTTTTAGGAATAATTGAAGCTGCAGAAAAGATGGGTTTCACAGCCAAAGGAGTTAAGGGCGGTTTAGATTCTTTAAATAAAATTCCGCTTCCAGCAATTGCTCATATTGTAATCAAAGAGCAATATCATCATTATGTGGTAATATACAAAGTCGAAAAAGCTAAAATCACGGTGATGGATCCAGGTTTTGGCAAAATGGAAGTTTATGCTTTGGAGGAATTTCAAAAAGTATGGTCTGGAGTTTTAATTCTCTTTGCACCAAATGATGATTTTAAAACAGTAAACGAAAAAACATCAGCCGTTAAAAGATTTTGGGATTTAATTCAGCCACATAAAACTATATTGATTCAGGCTTTAGTTGGAGCAGTTTTATATACTGTTCTAGGTTTGGCAATGTCAATCTATATACAAAAAATAACAGATTATGTTTTGGTAGACGGCAATAAAAACCTGCTGAATTTATTAAGTATTTCGATGGTTGCCATTATTTTACTGCAAGTTTACATTGGCTCTCAAAAGAGCATTTTTGTGATGAAAACAGGACAGCTGATAGATGCTAAATTAATTTTGGGTTATTATAAACATTTACTGCATCTTCCTCAGCGTTTTTTTGATACGATGCAGATTGGTGAAATTATTTCGAGAATAAACGATGCGGTAAAAATTCGCTCTTTTATAAATGAAGTAGCGATTGAGATGATTGTAAATGTCTTTATCGTATTTTTTTCATTTGCGTTAATGTTCACTTATTATTGGAAACTTGCTTTGATCATTCTTCTTGTAATTCCATTTTATGCTTTAATCTATTTTGCTCTGAATAAATTCAATAAAAAAGTGGAGCGAAACATTATGGAAAACATGGCAGAACTGCAAACACAATTGGTAGAAAGTATTACTCATGTAAGAACTGTAAAAGAATTTGGAATCGAGGAGTTTTCAAATCTAAAAACAGAAAATAAGTTTGTAAAGCTTCTATTTACAACTTACAAATCGGGTTTGAATACGATTTTTGCCAGTTCTTCAACACAATTTTTGGCTTCCATATTTACAGTTATTTTAATGTGGGCTGGAGCGGGTTATGTCATAGACAGAACAATTACGCCTGGAGAGTTGTTTTCATTTTATGCTCTTATTGGCTATTTTACTTCGCCTGTAGCCTCTTTAATAAACATGAACAAAACAGCTCAAAATGCATTAATTGCTGCAGATAGACTTTTTGAAATCATGGATTTAGAAAGAGAGCAAACAGAAAATAAAATAGAACTGACAAAAGAAAATTTAGGAGATATAAAATTTGAAAATGTTTCTTTTCGCTATGGATCTCGAGTAGAAGTTTTTAAGAATTTTAATGCGGTATTCAAGAAAAATCAAACAACGGCTATTGTTGGAGAAAGTGGAAGCGGGAAAACGACTTTAATTTCATTGTTGCAAAATCTTTATCCGATAAAAGAAGGTAAAATCAATATAGGAGATTTTGATCTCCAGTTTGTTCATTACAAGAGTTTAAGAGAAATTGTTGGTGTTATTCCCCAACAGCTTAATTTGTTTTCTGGAAATATTATAGAAAACATTGCTTTAGGGGAATCTTTTCCTAATATTCAAAGAATTTTAGAGCTTTCAAAACAGCTTGGAATTTATGAGTTTGTAGAAAAATTGCCCAATGGTTTTGAAACTCAAATTGGCGAGAATGGAGCAATGCTTTCTGGCGGGCAAAAACAAAGAATTGCAATTGCCCGAGCACTTTATAAAAATCCTGAAATTTTATTAATGGATGAAGCGACATCATCACTCGATACACATTCAGAGAAAATTGTAAAAGAGGTTATCGATAATTTTAAATTATCAGGAAAAACTATAATTGTTATAGCGCATCGTTTGAGTACAATTGCAAACGCTGATACTATTTTGGTAATGAAAAGCGGAACAATTGTAGAGTCTGGAAATCATTCTGATTTATTGGAACAAAAATCAGAATATTATAATCTGTGGAATAAACAGAATTTGCTATAAGATTCGAAGAAAAAATAATGTTTTTCAACTTCCGTCCAATTTTATTAGACGGAACTATGATAAGTTTGTTATAACAAAATGATTCTCGAGAAAATGGTTTTGTTTAAAACATTTAATTAATTTTTTAAAACATTACATTATGAATTTAGAAGTAGTAAATTTAGAAGATCTTGGCTTAGCTGAGCTAAGTATACAAGAGTCGCAAGAAGTAGAAGGCGGAATATGGCCTATAATTTTAATAGGATTGTTATTGTATTCTACAAATGCATATTAGCAATAAAGAGCAGGGATTAAGTCCCTGCTTGTTTTTAATTATCAATGATACAAATTCTCAAATATTTAATTTTAATAAGATTTAGAAAAATTCTACCTAAAGATGATCATTTAGGAATTATCTTGCTTTTGCTTTTTTATGCTACTGTAGTATATTTTTTAAATAGAATTTTTCCAAAATATCCTTATTTGTTTTTAGTATTTGCGTTAGAGTTGGTTTTTTCTCATCAAAACAGAAAGGATTTTGATTTATTAAAAAAAAATAGAAAATATAGGCTTTTATTAATTCTTGAATATTTGATATATAGTTTTCCTTTTCTATTAGTTTACTTCGTAAATAAAAGATTTGATGTTTTTTTTATTCACCTCTCAATACTTCTTTTGTTGATTTTATTACCAAAAGTTGAGTATGGAACTTTTAAATACCCATTTAGATTAATTGATCCGTTTTGGCATATTTCTTTTAGAAAAAACAAACTCATTATTTTTATTCCGCTTGTTATTTTCCTTAATTTTTTGGGAAGTGAATACCATAATGAAAATCTGAATATCTCAACTTTATTAATTGTATCTATTGTTAGTTCCTGGTCATCATTTAATAGAGAAGAACATATACATTTAAAAATGAATACATTTAACCCAAAAAAATATTTGCTAAAACAAATTCAAGCTACTTTAACAAACACTTTTATTCTAAATATCGCCTTAATTATTTGCTTCATCATTTTTAAAAAGTGGAATTTATTACTATTCATACCAATTGTTTTTGTTTTTCCTTTGATAAGCATTTTATTCAAATATACTTTTTTTTCTAATCCATTATTGCAACAAATATTTTTTGCTTTTTTTATTGGAACTGCACAAACAGGATTGCCATTTTTGGTTTTACCTTTTTTATATTATAAGTCTATAAAAACAATAAATAATTTGAAGAATGTTGAAGATTAGTATAAAAGAAAAATCTTTTGGAAAGAAGATTATTTTGCAGGATGTTGATTTACATATTTTGGAAAGTGGTATATATGGCATTGTAGGCAAAAATGGGGAAGGAAAAACTACGTTGTTTAAATGTATTGTAGGGCTTACGAATTTTCAAGGAAAAATAGTCTATAATAATTTTCCATTGAAAAACAATGATATTGCTTTTATCCCAACCGAAGTGCCAATTTATAATGAATTGACAGCAAATGAATTTTCTGTTTTTTATAAAGAATTGCTAGATCTAAAAACCACTCATAAAATTGATTTATTTGACGTTCCTAATAACAAACTTATTAAAACCTTTTCGACTGGAATGAAAAAGAAAGCATATATGAATGCTGTATTTCAAAAAAATTATAATGTATATATTTTTGATGAGCCATTTAACGGGCTTGATTTACAATCGAATTATTTGTTAATGAATTACATTAGAGAACTTTCGAAAATTAGTATCGTTTTAATTTCTTCTCATATTTTAGAAATCCTATATAAAGACTGCGATAAAATTTTTCTCTTGAAAGATAAAAACGTACAGGCGTTTGAAAAAAAGGACTTTTCACAAATAGAGAAAAAACTTTTTAGCTGATTTTTAAAATAGAATGTGATTTAAATGTTTGTTAATAAATAAACATTTCGATTTCTCGTTTTAGCAAGATACCGTAACTTTACTTTTTATAAAATTTTGCTCATTTCGAGCATTAAAAATCCACTAAAAGTTACAAGTCTATGGCAACGAAATTATTTTCTCCGCTCATCATAAAAAAAATCACTTTAAAAAATAGAATCGCGATCTCGCCGATGTGTCAGTATTCTGCAATTGACGGATTTGCAAACGATTGGCATCTTGTTCATTTAGGAAGTCGTGCCACAGGTGGCGCAGGACTTATTATTCAGGAAGCAACTGCGGTTTCTCCAGAAGCTAGAATTTCTCCTTCCGATCTTGGAATTTGGAAAGACGAACATATCGAAAAATTAAAACAAATCAATGCGTTTATTGTTTCTCAGAATTCGATTCCTGGAATTCAGTTGGCTCATGCTGGACGAAAAGCAAGTGTTTCGGCTCCTTGGTTGGGAAATAAAAAATTAGATTTCGCTCAAGGCGGATGGCAGACTGTTGCGCCAAGTGCGATTCCGTATCATGAAGGAGAACCATTTCTTCCGGAAGCTTTGGACAAAAACGGAATCCAAAAAGTAATTTCAGATTTTAAAACTGCAACCAAAAGAGTAGTCGAAGCAGGATATCAGGTTGTAGAAATTCATGCCGCTCATGGTTATTTATTACACCAATTTCTATCGCCTTTAACCAATGTACGAACAGACGAATACGGAGGAAGTTTTGAAAACAGAATTCGTTTTACTTTAGAAGTTGTAGAAGCAGTTCAGTCAGAATGGCCTTCAGATTTGCCGTTAATTGTTCGTATTTCAGCGACCGATTGGGCAGAAAATGGTTGGAATCCAGAAGAATCTGTGCAGCTTTCTAAAATATTAAAAGAAAAAGGAGTAGATTTAATAGATGTTTCGTCAGGCGGATTGGTTTCGCATCAAAAAATAACATTGGGTCCTGGGTATCAAGTTCCTTTTGCAGAAAAAATAAAACAAGAAGCTAATATTGCAACGGGAGCTGTTGGACTTATTACGGAAGCAAAACAGGCGGAGGAAATTTTAAATTTGGATCAAGCCGATTTAATTTTATTCGCAAGAGAATCTTTGAGAAATCCGAATTTGCCTCTAGATTTCGCCAAAGCATTAAACGACGATATTCAATGGCCAAAACAATACGAAAGAGCTAAACTTTAAAATGTTTTTGCCACGAATTGCACGAATTAACACAAATCAATGAGTATAAAATTTTAATTCGTGGAAATTTGTGCAATTCGTGGCAAACAAAAAAACTAAACCAATGCAGAAGATAAGAACAGCATTATTATCATATGGAATGTCGGGAAAGGTTTTCCACGCTCCGTTTTTGGATATTCACGAAGGATTTGAATTATTAGGTTCTTGGGAGAGAAGCAAAAAATTAATTCAAGAAGATTATCCATACGTAAAAAGTTATGCCTCGCTAGACGAATTATTAAGCGACGATGTCGATTTGGTAATTGTAAACACGCCAGTTGGAACGCATTACGAATATGCAAAAAAAGCGCTTTTAGCAGGCAAACATGCTGTTGTCGAAAAAGCGTTTACCACAACGGCGGCTGAAGCAAAAGAGTTGGCTAAAATTGCCAAAGAAAAAAATTTAAAACTGGCTGTTTTCCAAAATAGAAGATGGGACAGCGATTTTAAAACCGTAAAAAAAGTAATTGATGATGGTGTTTTAGGAGATTTAGTAGAAGCTGAATTTCATTTTGACCGATACAATCCGTTATTGAGTCCAAAAGCGCATAAAGAAACGGCAAACGATGGTGCAGGAGTTCTAAAAGATTTAGGGCCTCATATTATAGATCAGGCGATAAGTCTGTTTGGCTGTCCGAAAGCCGTTTTTGGAGACATTCGTGTAACCAGAGAAAATTCGGTTGTAGACGATTGGATCGATTTATCATTGTTTTACGCCAATTTCAGAGTCCGTTTAAAAGCAGGTTTTTTTGTACGCGAAGCCAATCCTGCGTATACACTGCACGGAAAAAAAGGTTCTTTCTTAAAACCGCGTGGAGATGTTCAGGAAGACGAGTTGAAAGTAGGCAAGAAACCCAATTTAGACTCTTGGGGAACAGAAGACGAAAGTCTTCAAGGGCTTTTGCATACCGAAATTGACGGTAAAATTGTGAGAGAAAAAATCCCAACGTTACAAGGTAATTATTTTAGTTTCTTTGATGGCGTTTATGATTCGATTGCCAACAATAAAAAAGAGCCTGTTACGGCAGACGAAGGCGTAAAAGTAATGCAGGTAATAGAAGCCGCAATTGCGAGTAATGCACAACAAAAAGTAATAGGTATATCATAACAACATTCCGTTAGGAATGTTTCGTCGGTAGCAAATGCCCATCGAGATATACGTTCCATAGGAACGTTTGGATTAAACATCATTTTTTAGCATTAAATATCAAACGCTCCCACGGAACGTAAAAATATTGCGAACGATATCTGTTACCAACCAAATGTTTCTACGGAACAAGCGTACATTCATATAAAAAAAGGGGCAATCTTAAAATTTAGAATGCTCCTTTTTTGTTTCAATAAAAAATGAAGCAGATTATAATTCTACTAAACCCGAAAAATTGTAATTTTAATAAGCAGAATTCAAATGAAAACCTTTGAATTTATAAACAATAACGTTGTATATTGTATATAAGCTCAGCCTTTATGCACTTTGACGAGCGTTTTTAGTATTTTTGACAATATTCCAATACAAAATCAATATGCTGATAAACATTAATCCATTATCGCTTTTTCAGACCAAAGCCAAAATCAAGAAAGTATTTAGAGAAGCCAAAGCTTCGTATTTAAACCGAATTCGTTTTGCTGTTGGAATGTTTTATTTCGGAATGGGTTTGAGTTTTGCCACATGGGCCAGTAGAATTCCAGATATCAAAACTGCACTGCATTTAACGGAAGGCGATTTAGGTTCTATACTTTTTGCGCTTCCAGTTGGACAGCTTATTGTTATGCCTTTTTCAGGAAAAATGGTTACCAAATTTGGCAGCCACCGCGTCTTGATTTTCTCTTTAATCATGTATGTTTTGTGCTTAATCAATTTAGGTTTGGCAACAACATCTTTGCAATTGTCATTAGGATTATTTTTGTTTGGAGTGTTTGGAAACCTTGCCAATATTGCCGTAAACACGCAAGGCGTTTATACCGAAGTTTTGTTCAAAAAAACAATTATGTCATCTTTTCACGGCATGTGGAGTTTCGCTGGATTCACGGGCGCATTGGTAGGTTTAGGAATGCTGGCTTTAGATTTAAGTCCATTGCATCATTTTATGATTGTAGCCGGAATTGTTTTATTAATGGTGGCCTTTAACTTTAAATTTTTGGTTAGAGCCAAAGAAAAAGTAAAGCCAAAACCAGAAGGCAAAAAACTATTTGTAAAACCAGATACCGCTCTGCTTTGGCTAGGAGTAATCGGATTTTGCAGCATGGCTAGTGAAGGTGTAATGTTTGACTGGAGTGGTGTTTATTTTAAAGATATAGTAAAAGCGCCAGGACCATTGGTAGTTTTAGGTTATACTTCTTTTATGATTATGATGGCCAGCGGAAGATTTCTAGGCGACGGATTAATCAACAAATTTGGACGCGAGCGTGTTATGCAAATTAGTGGTGTAATGATTTCGGCAGGACTTTTTACAGCTGTTTTTCTTCCTTATATTATTCCGTGTACGATTGCCTTTATGTTTGTAGGTTTGGGTGTTGCCACGATCGTTCCTACGGTTTATAGCATTGCGGGCAAGAACCCTACAGTGCCTGCGGGTGAAGCTTTAACAATTGTTTCGAGTGTGAGTTTCTTAGGTTTCTTAATGGGGCCTCCAGTAATTGGACATATTGCACAAAGTTTCGGATTACAGTTTTCTTTTGCCTTTATCGGAATTTTTGGTGTTCTAATTGCCTTTATGGTTTCTAAAATTAGAACTTCGGCCTAACTCTTTCTTGATTAATATTTATTAAAATCAAATAATTTTGTAAGATTTTATTTAGTTTTTAAATATTTTGTCTATATTTGAATTGAAGCGATAGCTTTAGTTTTAAACGCTCTTTTTTCCAAAAACCAATTTTATCTTTTGAATGAAGGATTTCTAGATCCTAAGATTATTTTCAAAGTAAATTGGAATTTTTAATGGTAAAAAAATACGCGCTCTTCTTTTTTATATGGTTTTTTAATTTTGCTTTTTCGCAGAAGGAAATTACGGTAACAGGAATTGTTATTGATGCTCGAACGCAAAGTCCGCTAGAGAGTGTAGTGGTAACCATACAAAATACTGCTGTGATGCAGCTCACATCCAAAACAGGGAAATTCGAACTTCATATATTTCCCCAAAAAGAACAATTGCTTTTATTGAGAAGTCAGGGGTATAAAGATTTTCTTTTGAAGGTACTCTCCAATTCAGGACAAAATATAGATCTTGGAATTTTACAATTGGAAGATACCTATTCAGATGAGGTTCCTGCTGCAGTGATAACACTATCAGACAATGATTTTTCAGATGATAATAGTTCGTCTGAAATGACATCTGGACTTTTACAATCTTCAAGAGATGCTTTTATGCAAGCTTCTGCATTCAATTGGGGGCAAGCTAGATTTCGTGTCCGTGGTTTAGATAGCGAAAATGCAATCACAATGCTCAACGGAATGCCAATGAATAAAATCTACGACGGCAGACCGCAATGGGGCAATTGGGGTGGTCTAAATAATGTGCTTCGCAATCAAGAATTCTCAGCTGGAACCGCAGCTTCCAATTACACCTTTGGGGGCATTTTAGGTACTCAGCAGATTTTTACTCGGGCTTCTTTGTATCGAAAAGGAGCATCACTTACTTTTTCTGGAAGCAATACCACTTATTTATGGCGAGCAATTGGCACTTATGCATCGGGAATGAATGCTTCTGGATGGGCTTTTGTGATTTCGGCAGGAAAACGCTGGGCAGACGAAGGTTATTTTGAAGGAACAAATTTCGATGCAGATTCTTTCTTTTTGAGTGTTGAAAAGAAATTAAGCAATAAACATTCTATCAATTTCACAGGATTTTATACGCCAAATTCACGTGGGAAGAATTCAGCCAATACCAATGAAGTTACTGATTTAATGGGCGAAAAATACAATTCGTATTGGGGATTTCAGAACGGTGAAAAGCGAAATGCTAAGGTCAAGAATGTAGAAGAACCGCTGTTTATGCTCAATCATTATTTTAAAATTGATGATAAAACCAATCTGAATTCGGGTGTAATGTGCCAATTTGGAAAAGTGGGAAACAGCAATATTGATTATCAAAATGCCAATAGTCCAGATCCAGTTTATTACAGAAAAATGCCAAGCTATTTTAGTTCGCTTTACGCGAAAGATCAAGGCGAATTTTTGGGTGCGTTTACTCCAGATTATGAAAATGCAGAAAAGAATAAAACAGCTTTTTTGGCAAATCCGCAGATCAATTGGAACGAAATGTATTTTGCCAATCAGAAACTTGGACCTAATGGCTACGAACCTGCGCAAAGCCATTATGTGCTTTATCAAGACCGAACAGACGATCATGCTTTTGCTGTAAATTCAAATTTAAACACGCAGATTACTCCTAATATTTCTTTTGATGGCGGATTTACTTTTAAGAATTTAAAATCACATAATTTTCAGTATTTATTGGATCTTCTGGGCGGAGCGTATTTCGAAGATATTGATCCGTTTTACAAAGGAAATCTTTCGCAATCAGATTTACAGCATCCAAATCGTAAAGTTGGAAAAGGGGATATTTACGGATATAATTATAATTTGCTGGCTAATGCCTTAGATGTTTTTGCGCAATTTAAATTTGCTTACAACAAAACAGAATTCTTCTTGTCGCAATCTTATTCGATGTCAGATTATGAGAGAAAAGGATTGTATCAAAACGGACTTTATCTGACAACTTCATTGGGAAAAAGTGAGAAAGTTAATTTTGAGAATTTCGGTTTCAAAGGCGGATTCACCTATAAAATTTCAGGGAAACAATTACTGTTTTTTAACGCCGCACATTTTACCAGAGCACCTTCACTTAGGAATACTTTTTCGAATGCACGTTTAAATAATAATGTTGTTGACGGAATCGAAAGTGAAAATATAAGCAGTGCAGAAGCTAATTATGTATACCGTTCTTCAAAACTTAAATTGCGTTTAACTGCTTATTATACTTTAATTAAAAATACTTCCAAGACTTCTTATTTCTACGCTGAAGGAATTTTTGAGAATGGATCTGGGTTTGATCCAACAAATGCATTTGTGAGTCAGACTTTGACAAAAATAGATAAGAAAAACACAGGAGCAGAATTAAGTTTTGAATATCAAATTTCATCAACACTAAAAACCACTTTATCGGCAGCATTTGGAAATTATTTTTATAACAGTAATCCAAATGTTACCATTACCAACGACGCCAACAGAGCCAAAGACGGCGTAAAAACCACTTTTGAATTTGGGCAAGCTTTTTTAAAAAATTACAAACAGCCAGGAACACCACAGCAAGCATTTTCATTTGGACTAGAATATCGTGATCCGAAGTTTTGGTGGATTGGAGCGAATATCAATTATTTGGCAGATAGCTATATCGATGTTTCGCCAATTTCTAGAACATCTCAATTTTACATCAATCCGGCAAATGGTTTTCCTTTTCCAGAAGCAACTTCCGAAAGGGGAAATGAATTATTAAAACAAGAAAAATTTGAGCCCATTACATTGCTGAATTTGAGCGCAGGCAAATCTTGGCGCATTCATAAAAAATATGTCGGACTTTTTGCGAGCGTAAACAATGTTTTGGATTTAACGTATAAAACAGGCGGATTTGAACAAGCAAGAAATGCCAATTTTAGAGCTTTAAATCAAGACATGTCTAGCGGAACACCCTCTTTTGGGTCAAGATATTATTATGGTTATGGTCGAACTTATTTTCTAAATCTTACAATCGGTTTATAAACTGAAAATTTATTTGTTATGAAAAAACTAATTTTATTTTTTGTTTTGGCGTTGTTATCTAGTTGTGCTAAAGAAGTTGAAAATCCTACGTTAGCTTGCACACAGCCCAATCTTACAGTAAACAAAACAGTCGAAAAAGTATATGAACTTTCAGGAACGACAGCCAAGCAATATTTATATGATGATGTTATAGAAGCTTATGTAGTCTCTAGTGATGAAGGTGGTAATTTTTTCAAAACAATTTCATTGCAAACTAAAGCAACCGAAAATATACCTGCTATTGGATTTAGTGCTTCTATTGATGCCACAAATACTTATATTGATTATCGTGTAGGGAATAAAGTATATGTAAAACTCAAAAACCAGTTTACAGATTTGTATTATGGAGGTTTAAGAATTGGAAGTTTGTATGTAAGCAATACGGGAGATCCAACAATTGGACGAATTTCTCAAAATGAATATAGAAATGTATTAAGTGCTTCGTGTACAACTATAAATGAGAGTTTGTTGGTAAAATCGCTTTCTGTAGAAGAAGCACTTTCAGATGCTAAATTGAATACTCTGATTGAATTAAATGATGTCGAGTTTACTGAAGCAGCATTAGGACGTCATTATTTTGAAGAATCTAATAATGTTGGAGGATCGACCAATTGGTATTTGAGAGATAAAACTGGTAATCAAGTTATTTTTAGAACAAGTGCTTACGCCAAGTTTGCCGATCATTTTGTGCCTGAAGGAAGCGGAAAAGCAAGGGGAATTTTGACCAAATTTGGTTCAGATTATCAGTTTATGGTTCGTTACGAAAGTGATATTGTGATGAATGGAAAAAGAAATACTCCGTTTTTTCTGAAGATTTTCAGTCGGTTAAAAACAACGTCAATTTTGCACTTCCGGGCTGGAGCAACATTGTAGAAAAAGCATCAAAACTTTGGAAAAGCATGGTTTATTCTGGAAACGGTTATGCCGAATTTAATACAACAAGCACAACAGCTGCTGAGAATGTGGCTTGGCTAGTCTCGCCAAAAATAAATCTCACAGGGTATAAAAATGCGGTTCTTTCGTTTAGAAGCGCCCAGCATGATTTAAAAGTAGATTCGCCATTAAATACACTAGAAGTATATATTTCGAGCAATTTTGATGGCGCAAGCGTAACCAAAGCAAAATGGACCAAAGTGGAAGCAAAAGTGCCAACACTTTCAACACCTTCCCGAGAGTTTATAAGTTCTGGCGGAATTGATCTTTCAGCTTATTCTGGAAACATCAATGTTGCTTTTAAATACATAGGATCTGGAAAAGATAAAACACTAAATGGCGCTTTTATGGTCGATGATATTAAGATTTTTGGAGAGAAATAGAAACTAATTTGGAATAATGGAAATAATGTGTTGATTTTTAAAGTATTATTGAAAAGTTTGTAGTTTTTGTATTTCAAATTGTTAAAATCTAATTGAATTTTGTACTTTGGTCACCCCAAATCAATACAAAAACAAATATGAGAACCTACTTTATTGCCATCGTTATGATGGTGTTTCCTTTCTTGATGCACAGTCAAGACAACGTTAAACTAAAGCAGATTAACATTGTAAAAACAAATTACCAAAATTCTAAAGACGGCGAAATTGTTAATAAGACATTCGCTTTTAAAGAGGGTAAACTTCAAACCATTACTACATCAGATGTTGTTCAGCATTTTTATTACAACAAAAACGGTTTGCTGGATATGACGGTAAAAGATAAGGTGGGAAGTGATTGGAAAGAAGTAATAAATTATACTTACGATGCGGATAATAATATTACCAAATTTGTAAAAAAATATCAGGAAGGGCCAAACTATATTACAAAAGTTGTTTCGTTTGTATATGAAGGCGCAAGGATAAAAGTAACTACGAAAAAGAGCACGAATCATCAGAATTTAGTAGATGATATTGAATATCTTGTTGAAAACGGAATTATTGTAAGACGTACTTCACGAGATAGAAACAAGGCAATTATTGGAAAACTAGAATATGTTTATGTAAACGATAACGTATCAAGACATAGAGGATTGGTTGGAGATAAGATCTCTAAATCATATACTTACGATGATAAAAAATCGGTTGATCAGTTAATTGTTCAAAGTCTTTTTGGTGATAATTACAAGGTAATCGTACCAATGATTTCGTATCACGAAGAAGAATTTGAGTTTGAATCAATCTCATATAATAACGAAATGAATTTCAGCCCATCATCTACAGCTTTGGTTGCGGTGAGCAGAAAATACAAATATAACAAATTAAATTACCCAATTTCTTGTTCTCAAATAGAAGAAAACGGAATTGTGAAAACGGAAAAAACGTTTATTTACGAATAAAGGTTTTAAACTTAGACCATTCATTTGAAAAGTGGAACTTTAGTTGGGTTTATCTCGACGGGTTCCATTTTTTTTGGCATTTATTCTCCTGATATAAATGTAAAAACAAAATTGTATAATTGATTGTAGCAGACAAATGATTAAATTTGCAGCTTATTCAAGACTATGTTAGAAAAAGAAGTTATAAATTTTGAGAGAACAGTTATCGTTGGTATTGTTACTCAGAATCAAAGTGAAGAAAAACTAAATGAATATTTAGACGAATTGGAGTTTTTGACTTTTACTGCTGGAGGTGAAGTTATTAAACGCTTTTCGCAGAAAATGGAACGCCCTAACCCAAAGACTTTTGTGGGAACGGGGAAAATTGACGACATCAATCTTTTTGTAAAAGAAAATAAAATATCGACTGTAATTTTTGATGATGAATTAACGCCATCACAGCAAAAAAACATCTCAAGAATTATCGACTGCAAAATCCTAGACAGAACTAACTTGATTCTGGATATTTTTGCGCAAAGAGCCGAAACTTCATACGCAAGAACGCAGGTAGAATTGGCGCAATGTCAATATCTATTGCCAAGACTTTCGGGTTTATGGACACACCTTGAGCGTCAAAAAGGAGGTATTGGTATGCGTGGACCTGGAGAAACGGAGATCGAAACCGATAGACGTATTGTACGCGACCGAATTTCATTGCTGAAAGATAAAATCAAAACGATCGACAAGCAAATGAGTATTCAGCGAAGCAATCGCGGCGCAATGGTTCGTGTCGCTCTAGTTGGATATACCAATGTTGGAAAATCAACTTTGATGAATGCGATTGGTAAAAGCGATGTTTTTGTTGAGAACAAATTATTTGCAACCTTAGATACAACCGTTAGAAAAGTGGTGATTAAAAACCTTCCTTTTTTACTTTCTGACACGGTTGGATTTATTCGAAAACTGCCAACACAATTGGTAGATTCGTTTAAAAGTACATTAGATGAGGTGCGAGAAGCCGATTTATTGCTTCATGTGGTAGATATTTCGCATCCAGATTTTGAAGATCATATCGAGTCTGTAAACAAGACTTTGCAAGAGATAAAAAGCAACGACAAGCCAACTATTATGGTTTTTAATAAAATCGATGCTTACAAACACCTTACTATTGACGAGGATGATTTGATTACCGAAAGAACTCGTAAACATTATACTCTTGACGAATGGAAACAAACGTGGATGAGTAATGTAGGCGAGGACAAAGCATTATTTATCTCTGCCAGAAATAAAGAAAACTTTGAGGAATTTAGAGAAACGGTTTATGAAGCCGTTCGCCAGATTCACATAACGAGATTCCCGTACAACAATTTCTTGTATCCTGACTATAAGGATGCAGTTGAAAAAGAAGATGAAGAATAAAATAAAAAAGCGCTCCAATTGGAGCGCTTTTTTATTTAGATTCTGATATTAAAATCCAAAATTAATTCCTAAACCAAATACTTCTCTGGTTTGGAATCCTTGAAAAGCATTGTCGTCATAGATAGTTTGGAAAGAGAAATTTGCCGATAGAAATTTATTTACTTTCATGACAATGTTTAAGGAATAATTGATGTCTATGTTTTGTGGGTCTTCTAAATAATTAGAATATAAATTCAGAGTATTTTCGGCTGTTACATTGGTCATAATGGCCAATTTGTAATATACCGAAGCATAAAATCCGAGTTCGTAGCGCATGCTCTTGCCAGAGTCCACACCAAAATAGTATCCATCAGGATAAGGTAAACCTGTATCTGGATTGATGGCTGTGGTGTATGCTTTGTCTACAAAAGTGAATTTTGAGGTTAGCGGAGCAAAGTTTATCTTAAGATTTTCATCTTTTGACCAATAAATACCAGGGCCCGTTGTTAGATAACCTGGAGACATGAATTTAGTGTTTTCGGTTCTAATCTCTTTTCCGTTTGCATCCTGTCCGTAAATGTACCCTGTGGTAAATTGCGTTCTGAAGTTTACGAAATAAGAATAGTACCATTCTCCAAATGCTCTCTTTCCGACGATTGAGTTGAATTCGAAACGGTCATCGGTCTTTTTCTCGAAATCGGCATTTTTGGTTTGAAGCAAACCATAGTATGCGAGAACTTTATTGTCCCAAGTTAAATCGTCTTTTTTGTAGTTGAAGTCGTAATTGATTCCGAGTGTTCCAGAAAAACTATCTTCACCTCCAGCAATCCAGTTATTGAAACTTGATTGGTTTAATAAAAGTGATACGGTTCCTTTTGCCTTCCAGCCTTCTTTTTCAATGGTATCATTGATTTTTTTTACGGCTTTTTCGGTATTTTGCGCAAGTTCTTTTTCTGTGTTTTGGGCTTGTACGAATGTGAGGTTTACTAAAATGAAAAGTAATAAAATCAGCTTTCTCATGGTTTTTAGTTTAGAGTGTATAATCAAATATACTAAAAACCAATGGAAAGTTGAGGGATACTATGCTATTATTGCAGGTTATTTCTTAGATTCTTTGTATAATGGCACGGCAGAACATGCTTCTCCGTACATAATACTTCTTGCAAATGGCTGTAGGTAATTTGTCGCCAAAATATAAGCTCTCATAGGAACTGGTTTTCTAGAACAGCCTTTTACAATAACTGGTTTGCCCTTGTAGGCAGAATAATCGATTGTACTTAAAATCTCTTCGTAAAGGCTTGCGTCAAGATCTTCAATAGTTCCGTTAACGACTTTTTTGGCAAAAGGCGCCAAATGAACGCTTACTAAAATTAATGCCCAAGCAGGAATTATAGCATCTGTACTGCAATGTACAGCTACGTATTGATCTTGATATTGCGACCAATCGTGGTTTTTAAGATGCTCTCTAAAGTCTTTTTCTTTCAATAAAAATCCTTCCAAAAGCCATTGTGAAATGTCAATCTGTGCACGAATTCCTTTTGGATAATAATCCTCAAGATCAAAAACTTCTAAAGCACTATTGGCAACTTTATTGATAATTTCTTCCATAATGAAAAGTTTTGTTTCAAGTTTAAAGTTTCAGGTTTCAAGTTAACATACAAAACGTGAAACTTGGAACCTGAAACCTGAAACAAAATATTTTTAAAGCATTCCTAATTCTAATTTTGCTTCTTCGCTCATTAAATCTTTGCTCCAAGGCGGATCGAAAGTAATTTCAACGTCTACATCTTTAATGTTTTCTATTGTTTTTACTTTTTCTTCTACTTCTCTTGGCAAACTTTCGGCAACCGGACAGTTTGGCGAAGTAAGGGTCATTAAGATTTTTACTTCGTAATCAGTATTTACCATTACATCGTAAATTAATCCTAATTCGTAAATATCTACAGGAATCTCAGGATCGTAAATGCCTTTTAAAACTTTTACAATTGATTCTCCTAATTCGTTTGTGTCTATTTCTTGTTCCATTTTTTTGTTTTTTTTCACCATATAAGTAATATAAGTTCATTTAAAGCAAAAACTTAAATTTTCTTATATTGCTGTATGGTTTAATAAATTTATTTTTATTCTTCTAGCCAGCGATATAGATCGTTGACATATGTTTTTTGACCTTCGTGATAAATATTTGTTACATTAAAATTTATCATTAATCCTATTGGAGACTCCAGAAGTTTCATATAAGACATTAGTTTAGCAACATGAATTGGAATTATATGATCGACTGCTTTTAATTCAAGAACTAAACAATTCTCTATAAACAGATCGCATCTTAAATCTGATTCTAATTGCAAACCTTTATATTCAACAGGAATTTTCAATTCGGATTCAAAATTAATTCCTCTTATAGAAAGTTCTTTAATCATGCATTGATGATATATGCTTTCTAAAAGTCCTGCTCCAATTTTTCTATGAACTTCAATCGCCGCTCCATTTACCTTGTAAACTAAATCAGTCAAATATTTCTTTGTAATCATTACTTTTTTTAGCAATAATACAAATAAAAAGAAAGATAAAACTTACTTGAATTTTTTCTAACCATATAAATGACATAAGTTCATTTAAAGCAAAACTTAAATTTTCTTATATTACTTATATGGTTTAATCTTTTAATTTTTGTTTTTAGCATCAAAAGCCAAAGCATACATTTTGATGTTTTTTACCATCGAAACCAAACCGTTGGCGCGTGTTGCAGATAAATGTTCTTTTAATCCGATTTCGTCAATAAAATCGGTGTCAGCTTCCAAAATGTCTTTTGCTTTTTGATTAGAGAAAGCACGAATTAAAATTGCGATTATTCCCTTTGTCAAAATAGCATCGCTGTCTGCCGTGAAAACAATTTTATCATCTTGTTGTTCACCTTGCAACCAAACTTTCGACTGGCAGCCTTTGATTAAATTATCGTCGGTTTTGTATTCTTCTTTGATTAACGGAAGACTTTTTCCTAGTTCGATGATGTATTCATAACGCTGCATCCAGTCATCAAACATTGAAAATTCGTCTATTATTTCGTCTTGTATTTCTTTTATCGTCATAATTATTCTTTAGAAAAATCAACTAGTAAATTAACTAATTTTTCGATTTCTTTTGGCGGAAAACCGTTGTCGAAACCTGGAGTTTCATACGTTTTTCCGTCTTTTACTATTTTTAAATTTCCAATTGCAGCACCATCATAAGTTCGTTTGTCAGTTGGCGCTTTTAAAGTGCTAAGACCTTCCAAATTCACTTTTGAAAAGGCGTCAACAATTTTATTCCATTTTGCATCATCAATAATGCTTTTAACAGCTTGTGCGTTACGTTCTTTAACAACCAAAACACTTTTGTCCTGTACAGTTATCACTTTATAATAACCTCTTGAAAGAGCAGAATATTCAATTTGAGTTGATTTCATATTTGCCTTTTTTTGACTGCAACATCCGCCTGCTATAAAAACAGTTAAGAGTAGTATTGATAATATTCGCATAGTTTTCGTTTTTTTTAGCTTAACATTGTTTGTGCTTTCTTCACGGCCTCGACCATTGCATCGATTTCTTCTTTTGTATTGTAGAAAGAGAAAGAAGCACGAATTGTTCCTGGAATACAGAAGAAATTCATGATTGGCTGTGCGCAATGATGTCCTGTTCTAACCGCAATTCCTAATTTATCGATAATAGAACCAACATCATACGGATGGATTCCGTCAATATTAAACGAAACAACAGAAGCTTTATTTTTTCCAGTTCCGTAGATTCTGATGCCTTCAATTTCAGATAGACGTTTTGTAGCGTGTTCTAAAAGTTCGTGTTCGTACTGTTGAATATTTTCAAAACCAACACTATTTAAATAGTCGATTGCAGTTCCTAATACAATTCCGCCCGCGATATTTGGAGTTCCAGCTTCAAATTTATGAGGAAGATCGGCGTATGTTGTTTTTTCGAAAGTCACTTCTTTAATCATTTCGCCACCACCTTGATAAGGAGGAAGTTTATTTAACCAAGCTTCTTTTCCGTAAAGAATTCCAGTTCCAGTCGGACCGCACATTTTATGACCAGAAAAAGCATAAAAATCGCAATCTAATTCCTGAACATCTGGTTTTAAATGAGGAACCGCTTGAGCACCATCAATTAAAACTGCAGCGCCAACAGCATGAGCTTTGTCAATGATATATTTAATTGGGTTAATGATTCCCAATGCATTTGAAATATGATTTACAGTAACGATTTTCGTTTTGTCTGAAAGCAACTTGTCAAATTCCTCCATAATCAATTCTCCATTGTCATTGATTGGAATAACTTTTAAGATTGCCCCAGTTTTCTCGCATAACATTTGCCAAGGCACAATGTTACTATGATGTTCCAAAGAAGAAACAACCACTTCATCAGCAGGTTTTAAAATAGAAGCAAATCCGTTTGCCACTAAGTTAATTCCGTGTGTAGTTCCCGAAGTAAAAAGCACTTCGTGAGCATGTTTTGCATTGATATGCTCTTTTACTTTTCCACGCGCAACCTCGTAAGCATCAGTTGCTAACTGGCTTAAAGTGTGAACGCCACGGTGAATATTGGCATTGATTTCTTGATAATATTTTACTTCTGCATCAATTACAACTTGTGGTTTTTGCGAAGTAGCTCCGTTGTCGAAATATACTAATGGCTTTCCGTTTACAGTTTGAGAAAGTATCGGGAAATCAGCTCTTATTTTTTGAATATCTAGCATGTCTTATTTAGAAAAAATCTATTTACAAAAGTACTAAAACTAAATTGTTTTATACGCCAAATCTATAATTTCCTTTTATGGCGCCATTGATTGAGATTGTAAATGTTTATTCCGTAAAAATCAATTTGGTTTTCTGAATTATATGAAACGGTTTTCTGTTTTGATGCTTAAAATCGTGAACATAAATTATTTATATTGCAGTAAAAATATCTAATCACTATGAAAAAATTTCTCAAAGTATTCCTTTTGGTTTTGGTTCTTGCTTTTTTATATTTCGGATTTACAACGTATCCGAAACTTGATTTGATTTCTGGTTTCTCTGCAAAAAGTGTCGCCTCTGGACATTTTATAGATAATCGTCCGTTAGATTTGATTCAGAAAACCGACAATGATATCAATTTAGTTGATTTGGCTAAAAACTCAATTGATGATGCTGGGAAATTTGCTATTTCTTCGGTTTATGGATTAAAAGAAAGAAAAGCAATCTATCGTGAAGGGCTTGGAGCAACTTTGATTGATGATAATTTTGATGTTTCCAAACCGTATCTGCTTCCAAAAAGAACAAAATTAGAAAATAATCTTCCTTTTCCTTACGGAAATAATGAGCCAAAAGATACTGCCTTTTCAAATGTTGATTATTCGAAATTGAAAAAAGCCGTTGATAATGCTTTCGATAAAACTGGAGGAAGAATTAAAAGAACTCGTGCCGTTGTAGTTTTGTATAAAGATCATTTAATTGCCGAAAAATATGATGCAGGATTTAATAAAGATAGTAAAATTTTAGGCTGGTCGATGACAAAAAGTATCACAAGTTCGGCTTTTGGAGTTTTAGCAAAACAAGGAAAAATTGATATTTATAAACCTGCTCCAGTTGCAGAATGGAAAAATGACGAACGGAAAAATATAACGCTTAATGATTTGCTTCACATGAATTCTGGTTTAGAATGGGAAGAGAATTACAGCACGATCTCCGATGCAACAAAAATGCTTTTTCAGGCCGAAGATATGGGAAAAGTGCAATTAGAAAAACCTGCGCAATTTAAACCCAATACACATTGGAATTATTCTTCTGGAACAACCAATTTATTGTCTCTGATTTTGAGAAGACAATTTAAAACACAACAAGAATATCTTGATTTTTGGTACAGCGCCGTAATCGACAAAATCGGAATGAACTCCATGATCGTTGAGCAAGACATGAGTGGCACTTTCGTTGGTTCATCTTACGGATGGGCAACACCGCGCGATTGGTCAAAATTTGGATTATTATATCTTCACAAAGGAAATTGGAACGGCGAACAAATTCTTGACGAAAGCTGGGTAAAATACACGGCAACGCCAACCAATACTTCTGAAGGAAAATACGGTGCTCAGTTTTGGTTAAACGCTGGCGGAAAATTCCCAGATGTTCCTCGTGATATGTTTTATTGCAGCGGTTACCAAGGTCAGATGGTGGCGATTATTCCATCAAACGATATGGTAATTGTACGAATGGGAGTAAGGGAAGAAGAACCTGGATTTGATTTTAATGAGTTTTTGAAGGAGGTTATTGCTTCTGTTGGGAAATAAAAATTTAACCGCAAAGACGCTAAGTAAAAAGCGCAAAGTTCGCAAAGTTCGCAAAGTTTAAAATTAAACCTTGCGAACTTTGCGTAACCTTTATGTCTTTGCGGTAAAACCTCGACTACAAATCAAATCCTAAATTCACACCCAATTTGTTAGCGATGATTTTAGTAATTCTTTGTTTTAATTCTGGTATTTTAATGCTTTCGATAACGGCATTTGAGAATGCATACATCAATAAAGCTTTAGCTTCTTTTTTCGGGATTCCGCGAGATTGCATGTAGAACATTGCTGTTTCATCCAATTGTCCAACTGTACAACCGTGAGAACATTTTACATCATCAGCAAAAATTTCCAATTGTGGTTTTGCGTTGATTGTAGCTTTATCACTCAATAAAATGTTGTTGCTTTTTTGGAAAGCGTTTGTTTTTTGAGCTTCTTTCTCAACCAAAACTTTTCCGTTGAAAACTCCAGTCGAACGATCAGAGAAAATTCCTTTATAATCCTGGAAACTTTCGCAGTTTGGCTGTGCGTGGTTTACCAAAGTGTAATGATCAACGTGCTGTTTGTCATTCAAGATAGAAATTCCGTTAAGCGTGCTTGTTAATCTTTCTCCGAAATGGTAGAAGTTTAAGTTGTTACGTGTAAGGTTTCCTCCAAATGAGAAAGTGTGCACATAAGCGTGGCTTTCTTGCTGTTGAGAAACGTAAGTGTTATCAATTAAGTTTGCCTCGCTGTTGTCGTTTTGAATTTTGTAATAATCAACAATGGCACGTTTTTGAGCGAAAATCTCCGTAACTGAATTCGTTAAAACAGGATTTTCATTCAAACTTTGGTGACGCTCGATAATTTGAACATGTGAATTTTCGCCCACAATAATCAAGTTTCTTGGCTGAACCATTAAAGCAGATTCTGCACCAGTTGAGAAATACATTACTTCAATTGGTTTGTCGGCTACTTTTTTCTTTGGAATATTGATAAATGCACCTTCCATTGCAAAAGCAGTATTCAATGAAGTCAAGCTGTCATCTTTACTTGCAATTTGATTAAAGTAGGTATCAATAATCATTTTATATTTTGGTTTGGTCAATGCCGATGACATCAAGCAAACATCGATTCCGTCGTGAGTTGTAGAAGACAAATGCGAACTGAAAACACCATCAATAAAAACTAATTTATAAGTGTCAATTTCGTGTAAAAAGTATTTTTTTACCTGATTGAATTCGATTGCATTTTCCTGCTTTGGAAAAACCGTAAAGTCATTTTTTAAGATGGCATTTAGCGATGTGTATTTCCAAGCTTCTTCCTTTTTGGTTGGGAAACCTTTATTTTCGAAGTTTTTTATAGCATTTGTACGGATGTCATGCAAATCTGAATGCACATCAACACGCTCTTCAAAAGCCATAAAAGACGATACTAATTTTTCTTTTAAATCCATTTCTTGTTTTTGTTTCCTTCGGAGTTTCAGGTTTCAAGTTTCATGTTTACTTGCTGGAACTTGTTTTTCTTAATACTCTTTGTTTCAGGTTTTTTGAAACTTATTTCCTTTGAAATCTTTTTTATTTAGATAAGTGATAAAGTTTTTTATTTTACCGCTTAAATTTTCATAATCCTTTTTTAAAGCTTCGAATTTTTCTTCTGAAATATATTCAAAATCAAAAACTCGATATAATTGAGATCTTGTTTCTCCGGCTGAACCTTTTGCGATTGATAAAAATTGTCGAAACTCTAAATTTCCATCTCTTTCAAAACCTTCAGCAATATTATCCATCACTGAACCCGAAGAACTTTTTATTTGATTTTTAAATCTGAGATCGGATCTTAACTCTGTTTCAACCGAAATAAAATGTATTTCTTTTGCTAATCGTCTTGCCTCTTTCCAGATTTCTAAATCTTCAAACCTCGTAATTGTTGCCATTTCTTATTTTATAAATTTTAAGTTTAAACTTACAAAATGTAATTTAACTTGAAACTAAAAAAACATGAAACTTGAAACAAATTAATTCTCTGCTTTAATCCAATCGTATCCTTTTTCCTCAAGCTCGTAAGCCAATTCTTTTCCTCCTGATTTTACGATTCTTCCGTTGTAAAGAACGTGTACGAAATCTGGAACGATATAATCTAACAAACGTTGGTAGTGCGTGATAACGATAATTGCGTTTTTGTCGCTTTTTAATTTGTTTACCCCATTAGCCACAATTCTTAAAGCATCGATATCAAGACCAGAATCGGTTTCGTCAAGAATGGCTAATTTTGGCTCTAACATTGCCATTTGGAAAATCTCGTTTCTTTTTTTCTCTCCTCCAGAAAAACCTTCATTTAAAGAACGAGATAAAAATTTACGGTCGATTTCTAACAATTCAGATTTCTCACGAATCACTTTCAGCATTTCATTTGCAGGCATTTCTTCCTGTCCGTTTGCTTTACGAGTTTCGTTGATGGCAGTTTTCATGAAGTTAGTTACACTAACTCCAGGAATTTCTACCGGATATTGAAAAGAAAGGAAAACACCTTTGTGTGCTCTTTCTTCAGGAGCTAAATCAGCAAGATCTTCTCCGTCAAGAATTACCTCTCCGTCTGTAACTTCATAGTTTTCGTTTCCTGCAATAACAGCAGAAAGTGTACTTTTTCCAGAACCGTTTGGTCCCATTATCGCGTGAACTTCTCCAGCTTTAACTTCTATATTAATTCCCTTAAGGATTTCTTTATCACCAATCGCGGCGTGAAGGTTTTTTATTGATAACATTGTTCTTTATTTTATATAAATGTCAATTCTATTTTTGTTTGTTGGTTTAGGGTGTCAGCATTAAAATGCGCGTGTCCTAAATATTCCATGCCTAAATAATCGGCTGATTTTTTGAAAGAAAAGTAAAAACCATCTTCAATTGCATCATCGTGTGAGTTTGATATCACTCCAATTTTCTTTCCTCTTAGTTTTCTTCCGGTTTCTTTTTCAATTCGGATCAAATCTGAGAAACGATCAAAAAAGACTTTCATGATTGCGCTCATATTATACCAATATATGGGCGTTGCAAAAATTAAAGTGTCATACTTTTCGATTATTCCTTTTATTAGAGGCAAAAAATCATCACTAATATTTTTGCTTTCGTAATCGTAATATGAAATATTATAATCACTTAAATTAACGACATCCGCGTCATGTTCTTTTGAAAGGAGATCTACAATCTTTGTTGTATTTCCATTTTTTCGAGAAGAACCTAAAATGATGACTTTTTTATTTTCCATCTTCAAATTATCCTACAGAACCTTCTAAAGAAATCTCTAATAATTTTTGAGCTTCAACCGCAAATTCCATTGGAAGTTTGTTCAATACATCTTTACTGAAACCGTTTACAATTAAGGCAATCGCTTTTTCAGTCGGAATACCTCTTTGGTTGCAATAAAATACTTGATCCTCTCCAATTTTACTTGTAGTAGCTTCGTGCTCGATTTTAGCTGATGGATTTTTACTTTCGATGTAGGGGAAAGTATGCGCACCACAATTGTTACCCATTAAAAGTGAGTCACATTGAGAAAAGTTTCTTGCATTCTCTGCTCTTGGCGAGATTTGCACTAAACCGCGGTAGCTATTTTGTGATTTTCCAGCCGAAATACCTTTAGAAATAATAGTCGATTTAGTGTTTTTTCCTAAATGGATCATCTTTGTTCCAGTATCTGCTTGTTGGAAGTTATTGGTAACAGCAATAGAATAAAATTCTCCTACTGAATTGTCTCCTTTCAAGACGCAAGAAGGATATTTCCAAGTCACAGCAGAACCTGTTTCAACTTGTGTCCAAGAAATTTTAGCATTTGTCTCGCATAAACCTCTTTTCGTTACGAAGTTGTAAACTCCACCTTTTCCTTCTTTATTTCCAGGGAACCAGTTTTGAACTGTCGAATATTTGATCTCAGCATCATCCAAAGCGATTAATTCAACCACAGCAGCGTGTAATTGATTTTCGTCACGACTTGGAGCTGTACATCCTTCAAGGTAAGAAACGTAACTTCCTTCGTCGGCAATAACCAAAGTTCTTTCGAACTGTCCAGTTCCTGCTTGGTTAATTCTGAAATAGGTTGAAAGTTCCATCGGACATTTTACACCTTTTGGAATATAGCAGAAACTTCCGTCAGAGAAAACAGCTGAGTTTAAAGCAGCATAGAAGTTATCTTTCTGAGGAACAACAGTACCTAAATATTTTTTTACTAATTCTGGATGTTCTTTAATTGCTTCAGAAATCGGACAGAAAATAATTCCTTTTTCTGCCAAAGTTTTCTTGAAAGTTGTAGCAACAGAAACAGAATCTACAACAATATCCATAGCGATATTGTTCATTTTTTTCTGTTCGTCTACAGAGATTCCTAACTTTTTATACATCTCTAATAATTCAGGATCTACATCATCCAAAGTTTTATTAGGATCTACAGTTTTTGGAGCTGAATAGTATGAAATTGCCTGAAAATCTGGTTTTTCGTAGTGAACATTTGCCCATTCTGGTTCAATCATTTCTTTCCAAGCGCGGAAAGCCTCGATACGCCATTCAGTCATCCACTCAGGTTCTTCTTTTTTAAGAGAAATTGCGCGGACGATTTCTTCGCTTAAACCCACAGGAAATGTTTCAGATTCTATATTGGTATAAAATCCGTATTCGTATTCTTTAGTTTCGAGTTCGATCTTTAAATCGTCTTCTGTGTATTTGCTCATTATATTTTAATGTTGTCTTAAAAGTTTTAAAGTCTAAAGGCTGAAAGTCAATTTGCAGTCTTTAAGACTTTATGACTTTCGGCTTTTGACTATAAAGAAAATGATTCTCCGCAACCACAAGTTCTGCTCGCGTTCGGATTATTGAAAACGAAACCTTTTCCGTTTAATCCGCCAGAGAATTCTAAAATTGTTCCAGCTAAATAAAGGAATGATTTTTTTTCAACAGCAATTTGTATGTCGTTGTCAACGAATATTTTGTCGTCTTCTCCTTTGTTTTTGTCAAATTTTAAATCATAAGACAAACCAGAGCATCCACCGCTTTTTACACCTACACGTACGTAGTCATGAGCGGCATCAAAACCATCATCAGTCATTAGGTCGATGATTTTCTTTTTGGCTGTATCAGAAACTTTTATCATTGTTTTATAGTATTTATCTTTTTCAACATTCCTTAATTTAATAAAAAGTAATCAAATTATTACATTTTAAAGTACTGTCTGTCAATGCTGAAATGAAATTATCGGCAAAGATACGACTTAAAAACCTTTTTCCATAACGGTTCACATTATTATAACAAATGTAAAAATAGATAATACTTATTTTGACAAATTGATATCAAAAAGTTTAAAACGAAATTTGTTTTTAGAATCGAGCTGCAAATATCGCTCCTAAATGTTAAAAAACAAGTATTTCTACTGATTATAGCCATTATTTATTCGATACTTTTGCAGAAAATTGTGAGTAATTATGAAAAAACAACACAAAAATAAGTGGCTAAAACCCTTATTGGCAGTAATTTTTGTTTTTGGATTAGGTGCTGCAGTATTGGTTTTTAGCAGTGAATCTGATAAAATTAAAAAAGAAGATAAAACCGAAAAAAGTGAAGCTTTAGTTGCTACTAATGAAACCGCTGAGAAGAAAAATATTCTAGATTCGTTAAATACTTTGAAAGCGGCATACGATCTTGCCATTCTTGAAAAAACAGCTTTATCTAAAGAGCTGGAATTGGAACGCAAGAATGTTGAAAATTTAATGGAAATCATTAAAGTTTCGCAAAATCCATCGGCTGAACAAATTAGAATTTACAGAAGCCAGCTTTCTGGACTGAAATCTTCATTGGATAGTAAGGTAACGGAGATTAAAAAACTAAAGTCGCAAAATAAAAATTTATTGACCGAAATAGAAAGTCAGAATGTTGTCATGTATCAGCAAAAGGTTGAGAATGATACGCTGATTTCTAAACAAAAGAAATTAGAATCGACCTTAAAAGATGCTTCGAAACTTTCTTTAAGCAATTTTAAAGCAGTTGCGCTTCGCGAAAAAAGCTCTGGGGCTGAGTTGGAGACTACAAAAGCAAAGAACACAAAGAAACTTAAAATTAGTTTTACCGTTAACGGAAATGCTGTTGCAAAAACAGGTAAAAGAGTTTTTTATATTCAGGTTTTAGATCAAAAAAACACAGTTTTAGGAGATAATAAATTGATCGAATTTGGAAATGACAAAGCACTAGTTTATAGTTTTATTGTGAGCGCCGATTTTCAAGGCAAGTCTTCAAACGCGTATGGAATTTTAAATGCAGATCAGTTTAAGAAGGGAACTTATTTTGTAAACTATTTTGATAAGCAGGAAATAATGGGAAGCACTTCGGTTACATTAGAATAATCTGAAGTTTTTAATCCTAAATTTTAGCAAAAGGAGTTTGAATTTTCTAGCTTTGTTCTTTTAGAAAAACACTCTCATGAAACTTTACCCTATAGAATCTGGAAATTTTAAGTTAGATGGAGGCGCAATGTTTGGCGTTGTTCCTAAAACCATTTGGAATAAAACCAATCCTGCCGACGCTAATAATCTTATTGATATTGCCGCACGCTGTTTGCTGATTGAAGACGGAAATCGTCTTATTTTAATTGACACGGGAATGGGCGATAAGCAATCAGAAAAGTTTTTTGGATACTATTCGCTTTGGGGTTCGCATTCTTTAGATAAATCTTTAGCAAAATACGGATACAATCGAGATGATATTACCGATGTTTTTATGACGCATCTTCATTTTGATCATTGTGGCGGAAGCGTTCAGTGGAATTCGGATAAAACGGGTTACGAACCCGCTTTTAAAAACGCTAAATTTTGGACTAATGAAAATCATTGGGAATGGGCAACAAAACCCAACGCCAGAGAAAAAGCTTCTTTTTTGTCTGAAAATATTCTGCCAATGCAAGAAAGCGGACAATTGAATTTTGTTGAAAGGCCAGAATCCGATTTTGGTTTCTCAAAAGAATTAGGTTTCGACATTTATTATGTTGACGGTCATACCGAAAAACAAATGATTCCGTATATCAAATACCAAGATAAAACCATTGTATTTTGTGCTGATTTATTGGCCACAGCTGGACATATTCCGCTTCCATATGTTATGGGATACGATACAAGACCTTTGTTGACCATGCCAGAAAAATCGAAATTTTTGAATCTAGCAGCAGATCAGAACCATTATTTGTTTTTAGAACACGATGCTCACAATCAAATTATAACGGTTGAGCATACTGAAAAAGGTGTGAGATTGAAAGATGTTTTTACTTGTGAAGAGATTTTTTAGACGAAATATTAAATATCAAAAATCCCATTTTCAACTGACTGAAAATGGGATTTTTATTTTTAAAGAAGTGATGCTTATTCTACTATAACTTTTTTCGCGGAAGCAGCATCTCCGTTTATTAAATACACATAATAAACTCCTCTAGGCAAGCCAGATAAATCTATTGTGTTATCTGTGTTTGTATTGTTTAAAGTAAAAGATTTTACTAATTGTCCTAGCGAATTATAAACTGTTGCTTTGTCTAAAGCAATATTATTGATGTTTATAACTCCTTTTGTTGGGTTGGGGTAGATTGCGATTTTATCAAAAATAGACCCTTCAACCCCTAGACTTTTACAAGTATTAGAATACGTAGTAGTCGATTCTTTGATGTTTGACCAATTTGCATTTGAATAATTCTCATCGTCAACTTGTATACAGCTGAGAGTTGTAAGTCCTAAGAAACTGGTATACAATACAGAAGCAGATTTTCTTCCAGTATTTGTTGGCAGAATAAAATTTGCATTGTTTCCGTTTCGAAGATTTAAATAAACCAAAGGATTATTAACTACATATACAATTTTGAGCTTAGTATTTTTAGATAAATCTAATGTAGTAAGCTGATTTGAAGAAGCGTTTAGTGTTTCTAGGAGCAAATTGTTGCTTACGTCGAGAGAAGTAAGTTGATTGTTGCTTACGTCTAAGGTTGTCAATGAAGTAAAATATTCAATTCCAGTTAGGTCTTTAATATTGCTGTTTGAAAGGTCTAGACTTGTTATCGAACTTGCATCTGCAACCGTAATTTTTCCGTTAAGGCCATCAGTGTCGATTCCTAGATCAATTAATTTTTGTTCAAAATTAGTGTCTGGAAGCATCACATATTCAGCTGTACAAGAAGTATTAAAAGTAGCCCAAGTATCTTTTGCATTCATCCAGTTTTTATTTGAATAAGCTACATCATCAACTTGGATACAGGTTAAGTTCGGATTGTTTTTTAAGTTATCAACCATAGTGGTATTGATAAATTTGGTATTGTTTCCGTTTTTTAAATTAAGACTAATTAATTGATTTGAAGCACATTTTAGGTAATCTATAGCAGTGTTTTTTGAAATATCAAGAGTCGTTAATAAATTAAAACTACAGTTCAAACCATTTAATAAAGAATTATTAGAAGTATCTAAATGACTAATCTTATTAGAATCACATTCGATTCTGACTAGATTAGTGTTTTTTGAAGTATTCAAAGCTGTTAGTTTATTGCTGTTGCAATACAAACCGTTCAGTAAAATATTATTAGAAATGTCTAATTCTGTCAATTGATTATGATCACAAATTAAATCTTCAAGAGCTTTATTCTGAGAAAGATCAAGCCTAGTTAATAAATTCGAATTACAAGCCAAGTATACTAAAGCAATGTTTTCTGAAACATTTAAATTAGCTATCTTATTTCCTGGCATATGTAACCATCGTAAAGCTATATTTTTTGAAACATTTATACTGTCTATTTGGTTGTTGTGAAAATAGAGACTTTTTAAAGCAATATTTTTAGAAACATCCAGAGCTGTTAACTGATTATTGCCTATAGATAAATCTTCAAGAGTAATATTTTTAGAAACATCGATGGTGGTAAGTTTATTTTCATCGCAAAAAAGGGTTTTCAGAGACTTAAAGTCTTGAATTCCAGATAAACTACTAATGGATTGCGGGCTAATATACAGTTCCGTTATCGAAGATATTTTTGAGGTAAGAACTTTTCCATCTGGAGTTCCTGAGTCAATTCCTTTTGTAATTAGGAATTTTTCAAAATTCAGATCGGGAATTAAGGTATATCCGTAATTGCAATTTGTATTAAAGTTAGCAACAAGATCTTTTTTGGCAGACCAGTTTGTATTTGCATAAGCTGCATCATCGACCTGAATGCAAGTTAAATTTGGATTATTTACAAAATTTAGATAGATAAGTTTAACATTATTTCCATTCTTCAAATTTAGACTCGTTAATTGATTTGAATTAGGATATAATCCAACTAAGGAAGTATTTGCGCTAACATCTAAAGTCGTTAGTTGGTTTTTTGAACAGTTTACAAATTCTAAAACTTTATTTTGATTTAAATTCAAATTTGTTAATTGATTAGATTGACAATACAATTCTGTTAAAGTAGTGTTTTTAGAAACATCCAGTGAGGTTAATTTATTTTCGCGGCAATCTAGCAGATTTAAAGCTATATTTTTGCTCACATCCAAACTAGTTAATTGACTGGTATTACATCCCAAAAATGTTAAAGCAGTATTTGAGCTTACATCTAAAGTAGTATATTGGTTTGAACCTGAATCTAATTTTGTTAATGCCGTATTTGCTTTAACATTTAAAGATGTTAATTGATTCGAATAGCAACTTAAATTAAGCAAAGCAATATTATTACTTACGTCTAAAGAGGTTATTCTATTGGTATTACAATCTAGAGTAGTTAGAGCGGTATTTTTACTTATATTTAATGTTGTTAATGAATTTTGACTACAATTCAAATTAGTTAATGATACGAAGTCTTGTATTCCTGTTAAATCTGAAATGTTACTTTTACTAACATCTAAGGAAGTTAAGGTGTTAATATTAGATGTGTGGATTTTTCCATCAGGTGGAAATTTATCTAATCCTAAATTGATTAATTTTTGTTCAAAATTGAAATCTGGAATTAAAGTATAAGCAGATTGCTCCCCAGGGGTATACATAGCTGAAATTTCTTCTGGAGTTAAAACACGATTCCAGATGCCAATATCATCGATTTCTCCTTTAAAATACTCATTAGTTGTATCTCCTGAAATTCGTTTTCCTAATCTAAAAAGATTATTCGTAGTATTTATGGCAGCATTTTTTTCTGAGACAAATACACCATTTACATATAATGATACTTTGGTTCCGTTATAGGTAAGTGTAAAAAAATACCAGTCATTACTTAAGTAATTAAAGTTGTTTACATAAAAATCATCGTCTGTGGCATTTGGCCCAGTTGAAGTTTCAAGATAACCTTTCGAATAAATAGTAAGTCCAAATCTTTGTAGTCTTGATAATGCGCCATAATTAAAAATACATACATCTCCATTTTCACCTGGATTTGCAGTATTTGTTTTAAACCAGCCAGAAATTGTTCTTGCAGCATTGCCTTGAGGAATATTGGTAATAGTAGCATCAATATAACTGCCGGTTCCGTTAAAACTATAAGCGCTATTGCTGTTTCCAAATCTATCAGTTGTTAAAACAGCACCTGCAACAGATCCATTTGATTTATTTCCACTAACATCATTTGCGTTACCACTAAAAGGATAATAAGCGATCAATCCATTTGTAGGTATTTTGGCATCAATTTGAATTGGCTTAATAGTTATACTTATTGCTAATCTTGAAGAGCTTTCACATCCGTTGATCGTTTGCGATGCATAATATGTACCTGTTTGTAAAACAGTTGATGAACTTAAAACATTCGACGATACATGATCAGCATACCACTTAATGTTTGTGCCGTTGGCTACTAAATCGGCAACGGTTGCGCCTTCATCAAATATTTGTGAATTTGCAGTTGGCGGTTGAGTAGTGTTTGGGTTAACTATTATAATATTTGACGTTATACATCCATTGGCGTCTCTTACCATTACAGTATAATTTCCTGCAGATAAATTATTAAAGATATTTGAATTTTGAAAATCCCTACCCTCTGAAATAGAATATTGATAAGGTTTTGTTCCTCCATTTGCGATAATGGTGATATTTCCGTTATTACCATTACACGCATCAATGCTTGTTGCAGTAAAAGAGATAAGATTGGGTTCAGTAATTGTAAACGCAATTATAGTTGTTAATGAAGACGCATCTGTTGCTTTACATGTATATGTGCCGGGTGCTAAATCTTTTACGGAAGAACCTGTTCCTCCGTTAGACCATAAATAAGTGTAAGGAGCGGTTCCTCCTCCTGCAATAGCAGTTGCAGAACCATTATGCATACCAAGGCAAGTTACATTCACTACATTTATATTGAGACTCAACATATCGGAGCAAGTAACAGTTACAGTTGCATTTTTATTAACAGTTGTGCCATCACCTAATTGTCCATCTGCATTATCTCCGAAAGTCCACATAACACCATCAGTACTCACTGCAGATGTGTAGTACCAGCCTGCGGTTATCGCCTGCCAGCTTTTTCCAGTTCCTATTTGTACTGGTGTAAGGCTGTTTGAATATTTACCATTTCCTAATTCGTTGTGTGAATTATATCCCCAGGTCCATAAAGAGCCATCAGTTTTTATTGCAATTGAATGATCTCCCGCCGCACCTAAAGTTTTCCAATCTGTGGATGTTCCTATTTTTATTGGAATATAGCTATCTATAGTTGTACCGTTTCCTAACTCACCATATGTATTTTGTCCCCAAGCCCATAAAGATCCGTCTGTTTTTATAGCAAGAGTATGACTCCCTCCTCCGCAGATCGTCTTCCAATCGGTATCTGTTCCGATTTTTTTTGGTGAATAACCATTCTTAGTAGTACCATCTCCTAATTTTCCATCGTCATTACTTCCCCAAGTCCATAAGCTGCCATCTGTTTTTAAAGCAATTGTGTGATGATAACCCACCGTTATCGTTTTCCAATCTTTATCGGTTCCAACCTGTTTCGGGATGCCGGGTCCTGAACTGGTACCATTGCCTAATTGTCCAAAATAATTATCTCCCCAGGCCCATAAAGTTCCATCTTTTTTTAAAGCTACTGTATATTGATTTCCTGCTGCAATTGTTTGCCAATCAGTAGCAGAACCTATTCGTGTAGGAATACTTTTGTTTACGCTGGTACCGTCTCCTAATTGCCCATTTTTATTGCTGCCCCAAGCCCACAAAGAGCCATCTTTTTTTAGAGCAACCGTATGATTAGTTCCAGTAACTACTGTTTTCCAATCAGTATCTGTTCCTATTTTTTTTGGTGAAGAGTTGTTTATTAAAGTGCCATCTCCTGATTGCCCATCTTTATTGCTGCCCCAGCTCCATAAGCTATTATCTGCCTGCATGGCTACATTATAGCTGTATCCAGAAGTTACTGTCTGCCAGCACTGAGCTTTACTAGGAAAATATGAAAAAATTAAAAGTAACGAGAGTAGTTTTATTTTCATAAAAAAAAATTAGAATTTAACAGACAAGTGTAACAAATTTTAAGTATTCTTCCTTACGGAAAGACGTAAAAAGAAAAATATTTTTTGTTTGACTATAATGAAAATTTCATAACACAGTGTTAACTGTTAGTTTTTTGTAACAAAAAAGCATAATTTAGACCCATCATTTAACTTTACTTAAATTTTACAGATACATGAATCATATAAAACCTCTTAAATTATCTGCTTTTGCATTGCTTGTTTTAGCAGGATGTAGCGCCACAGTTCAAGCGCAGGTTTCTAAATCAAAAGAGTTTATTACAGCGCCGGCGGCAGTGGTAAAAAAAGCTCCTCTTAGCGAAAATGAATTAAAAAGATGGAGCCATCTTGATTTAATAAAAGATTCAATTCCGGGAATGAGTGTGGATAGAGCTTATGCTGAATTACTGCAAGGCAAAAAAGGGCAGAAAGTAATTGTAGGAATTGTAGATTCTGGTGTTGATATTGAACATGAGGATTTACAAGGAATGATCTGGACAAATAAAAAAGAAATTCCAGGAAACGGAATTGACGATGATAAAAACGGATTTATCGATGATGTTCACGGATGGAATTTCCTTGGAAATGCAGTTCACGAAAATCTAGAAATGACTCGTATTGTCAGAAAAGGAGATGACGGTTCTGCAGAATATAAAGCTGCTTTAGCACAATATACAGAGAAATACCAAGAAGCTTTAAAAGATAAAGAACAAGTAGATTTTTTACTTGGTGTTCATAACACCATTAAAAAGGAACTTAACAAGTCAACCTATAAAGTGGAAGATTTAAAATCTATAACTTCTACTGATCCTGATGTTTTGAGAAGTAAAGCAATTATGACTCAGATTTTTACAAACGCTGGACCGACTTTTGATCCTGAAGCTGATTTTGGAGAATACAAAGAACAAGTATATGATCAGATAGATTATAACTTAAATAAAGATTTTGACGGAAGAAAAATCGTCGGAGATAATCCAGAAGATATTAAAGACAATCATTATGGTAATAATGTTGTTTTTGGACCAGATAAAGAAAAAGCACTTCACGGAACTCACGTTGCCGGAATTATTGCTCAAATTAGAGGAAATAATTTAGGCGGAGACGGAGTAGCATCACCAAATGTTGAGATTCTAACTGTGAGAGCTGTGCCAGATGGAGATGAGTACGATAAAGATATTGCTTTAGCAATTCGTTATGCGGTAGACAATGGAGCAAAAGTAATCAACGGAAGTTTTGGAAAAAGCTTCTCTCCTCACAAACAATGGGTTTACGATGCTATTTCTTATGCGGCTAAAAAAGACGTTTTAATTGTTCATGCTGCGGGTAACGATGGCTACAATATCGATGAAGCAAAAAACATCAACTATCCAAACGATTCTAAAGACAACGTAAAAGAATTTGCAGATAATTTAATTACAATTGGAGCGATCAATAAATCATACGGAGAAAATGTTGTGGCTTCATTTTCAAACTTCGGAAAAATAAACGTAGACGTTTTTGCTCCAGGTGAAGAAATCTATGCAACAGTTCCAAACAATAAATACAAATATTTGCAAGGAACATCAATGGCGTCTCCAAATGCAGCAGGTGTTGCAGCTTTGATTCGTTCTTACTATCCAAAATTGAAAGCAGCTCAAGTTAAAAAGATTTTAATGGACTCTGGAGTAGCGCTTCCTTCAAAGGTTGTTTTGGGTACAAGCGAAAACCCTGGAGAAAAACCAGCAGCTGTTTCTTCTGTAGAATCATCAAAAACAGCTAAGATGGTAAATGCTTACAATGCTTTATTAATGGCAGAAAAAATGTCTAAAAAATAAACGATAATACACTATTAATCCAATGGAAGGGCTTGCGCTCTTCCATTTTCTATTACATATAAACATGCGAAAAATTATTTTACTTTCTTTCCTAAGCTTAGGCTTTAACTCAGCTTTTGCACAAAGCGCTCCATATTGGCAACAGCACGCTGACTATAAAATGGAGGTTTCGATGGATGTAAAAAACTATCAGTACAAAGGAAAACAAGAATTGGTTTATACCAATAATTCTTCCGACACTCTAAAAAAAGTATTCTATCATTTATATCCAAATGCTTTTCAGCCAGGAAGCGAAATGGATGCACGTCTTCATTTTATTAAAGATCCAGACGGAAGAATGGTAAGCAAAGTTAAAGGAGCTGACGGAAAAGAAGTAAAGCAAAGCCGTATTGAAACTCTAAAACCAAACGAAATAGGCTATTTAAAGATCGCAAATTTCAAACAAGATGGTGCTGTTGCTCAAACTAGAGTTTCAGGGACAATCTTAGAAGTTACTTTGGCTAAGCCAATTTTGCCTAATTCTAAAACGACTTTCACATTAGATTTTGATGGACAAGTTCCAGTTCAAATTCGCCGTTCTGGAAGAAATAACTCTGAAGGTGTAGAGCTTTCTATGTCACAATGGTATCCGAAATTAGCTGAGTTTGATTTCGAAGGATGGCACGCAGATCCTTACATCGCGAGAGAATTTCACGGAGTTTGGGGTAATTTTGATGTAAAAATCACAATCGATAAAGACTACACAATTGGTGGCTCTGGATATTTGCAAGACAAAAACTCTATCGGACATGGTTACCAAGATGCTGGTGTAACGGTTACATATCCTAAAAAAGCAAAAACATTAACATGGCATTTTATTGCACCAAATGTTCACGATTTTACATGGGCTGCTGATAAAGAATACAACCATGATATTGTAAAAGGACCAAATGATGTTGATTTGCATTTCTTCTACAAAAACAACGAAAAAACAACGGCAAACTGGAAACAGTTAGAACCTCTAATGGTTAAAGTAATGGATTATTACAACCAAAGAGTTGGCGCTTACCCATACAAACAATATTCATTTATTCAAGGTGGAGATGGCGGAATGGAGTATGCAATGTGTACTTTAATGTTAGGAAACGGAACTCTTGAAGGAATTCTAGGAACAGCTACTCACGAATTAGGGCACTCATGGTTCCAGCATATTTTAGCTTCAAACGAATCAAAACACCCTTGGATGGACGAAGGTTTTACCACTTACATCGAAGATAGCGCTTTGAATGAATTAAAAGGAGACAAAAAAGAAGCGAATCCTTTTGCAGGAAATTACAAAGCTTACTATAGTTTAGTAAATTCTGGAAAAGAACAGCCACAAACTACTCATGGAGATCGTTACGATGAAAACCGTCCATACAGTATTTCGTCTTATATTAAAGGAAGTCTTTTCCTTTCTCAATTAGAATATGTAATTGGAAAAGAGAATGTTGATGCAACTTTAAAAAGATATTTCAACGATTTCAAATTCAAACATCCAACTCCAAACGATATCAAGAGAACAGCAGAAAGAGTTTCTGGGGCTGAGTTAGATTGGTATTTAATTGATTGGACGCAAACCACTAATACAATTGATTACGGAATTAAAGACGTGGTAGATAACGCAGGAAAAACAACAATTTCTTTAGAAAGAATTGGAAGAATGCCAATGCCAATCGATTTAAAAGTGGATTACACAGACGGAACTTCTGAAACATTCTACATTCCGTTAAGAATGATGAATTTCATTAAGCCAAATCCAAATCCAAATGAGAAAAGAACAGTTTTGGAAGACTGGACTTGGGCGCAACAAAACTATAGTTTTACAATTGACAAAAACAAAACGTCAATCAAAAAAATCACTATCGATCCAAGCGGATTAATGGCTGATGTAAAACAAACCAATAATGTTTTTGAAGTGAAGTAATTCTCAAATATACCTCAATTGAAAAGCCTCTGAAAATGTTTTCAGAGGCTTTTTTGATTTTTATAATGTTGACTCTACTTTTGAAATTATGTTATTTGAAACTTTTTCTTTCTTAAGAGGAAACATTTTTCTATAACTTAATACCCTCCAGAGCCATTCGACTGGTCCATAATTGAATTTAGAAAGCCACCATTTACTAATGAATAGTTGAGCAATAAATACTGAAATGGCAAGGAAAAAGTAAAACCAATAGGGCAGGTTGTTGTAAACTTTCAAACCTATTCCCGAAAAGATAAAAGCTGCTAAAATATTTTGAGCCATATAGTTGCTTAATGTCATTTTACCGCTAACTCTGAAAAGATTAAAAATTGTTTTGAGCTTTCCATTTGTGTACAAAAGGCATATTCCTGAAGCGATAAAAAACATAGTATTGATAATGATCCAATAAACGGGATGAAAATACGTAAAAACAAATTTTTGATTGATGGCAATTTCAAAAAGAACGCCAGAAATTATTGCCAGAATAAAGCATACAATACTAATTTGTTTTAAAAGTCTTTTGAACTCAGGCAGGCGATTAAAGAAATTTATCTTTTGCAGATAAAAACCAAAAAGCATCAAATCAAACATCACAAAATGTACAGTAACAGCATAAGGTAGATTAATCATTTCCTGAAAGTAAGTGCCCATTAAATTAAATTGAAAGAAACTAATCCAGTTTCCAGAGTAAAATAGTTTTAAAAAAGTCGCAGTCGATTGAACGTCTGGCAAATCCTGTTTAAAAGTATTAACGTAAGCATTAATGAATGGAATAGCCAAGAAGATTAAAATAGAAGATATTAAAATGATTTTAGCCGAACTTCTATAAAACAATAAAAGAAATAGTCCTAATAAGGCATAATCTTTTAAAATATCTCCAAGCCAAAAAGCAGAATTTATAAAAGCTAGAAGAAATAGAATAAACATTCTCCAACAAAAAAAAGAAACAGGATTTTTGCCTTTTTCTGCCACATTATTAATAAGAACGGCAAATCCGTATCCGAACAAAATACTTAACAAAGTCCAAGATTTTGCAGAAAAGAAATATAAATTAGTATAACTGATAACCTGAGAAAAAATACCTTTTTTTACAATCCATTTCTCAAGACCAATGTATCTAAAATCGACATAGTTACCAATTACGACTCCTAATAGCGCCCAGCCTCTTAAAATGTCAACAATTGCGGTTCGTTTATTCTCTTCAATTGGTTGGAATGAATTTGTCATAAGTTTGGTTTGTTTTTTTTAATGTTTTTGGTCTTTAATAGTGGTTGTAAGAAGTCAAATGTAAGAAAAATATAAATAAATCAAATTTGAAAATAATAAAGTTGAGGAAGGTAAAATTGAATTTATTTCAAATAAAAAAGCCTCATTTAATTTTACTTTAAACAAGGCCTTTTTTCTGTTTTTTTGAGATTTAACTCAAATGCTCAATCATATCTTTTGTCATGGTTTCTAAATCAAATTTATGATTCCAACCCCAATCTTCTCTAGCAGAAGAATCGTCAATACTTGCTGGCCAGCTATCCGCAATTTTCTGACGGAAATCTGGATTATAAGTGATCTCAAATTCTGGAATATGTTTTTTAATCTCAGTAGCAATTTCTGTTGGTGTAAAACTCATTGCAGCCAAATTGTACGAAGAATGTATTTTGATATCTTCGGCTGGAGCTTGCATGATATTAATTGTGGCATCAATTGCATCATCCATGTACATCATTGGCATTTTAGTTTCAGACGACAAGAAGCATTCGTATTTTTTATCTGCAATCGCTTTGTAGAAAATGTCAACAGCATAATCTGTAGTTCCGCCACCTGGAGGAGTCGACCAGCTGATTAAACCTGGATAACGAATACTGCGAACATCAACACCATAAATATTATGATAATACTCGCACCATCTTTCTCCAGCTTGTTTACTGATTCCGTAAACTGTAGAAGGTTCCATTACGGTATATTGAGGTGTGTTTTCTTTTGGAGTTGTTGGTCCGAAAACGGCAATACTTGAAGGCCAGAAAATCTTCTGAATCTTTTTTGCTTTAGCTAAATTCAAGACATGAAAAAGAGAATTCATATTTAAGTCCCAAGCAAAAGCTGGATTTTTTTCGGCAGTTGCCGATAAAAGCGCTGCCATCAGATAAACATCGGTAATTTTATGCACTTCTACCAAATGTTCGATCTGATTAAAATCTAAAGCATTGACCACTTCAAAAGGCCCTGAATTTACAACATCAGTATTTAATTTTCGGATATCAGAAGCAATTACGTTTTCTGTTCCGTATATCTTGCGCAACTTTTGAGTCAGCTCTGTTCCAATCTGTCCGCAAGCGCCAATGATCAATATTTTTGGATTCATTTTTTCATGATTTTTAGAGAGACAAATATAACGTTTTCGTAATCAAATGCGCTTTTTTGAAGAATAAATTATTAATTCAATAATTTAAAAGTTTGTTTGTTGGATTATTCACTTTTACAAGGGTGTGTCTTTGTGCCTTTTCATTTTTAAGAATAAAGTTCCTTTTTAAGGCGAAAAAAAAGAAAAAATAACGTCTTATTTCACATGAAAGATGATCAAAATAATAACCTTGATTTATAGAATCTTTAGCATAAAAACAGAATTCATAATTGTAAATTTACTTCGTAACTTTGCAGCCTAACATTATTAATAAATGAAATATCAAATATCTCTTTTTCTGCTTCTGACAACTGTATTATTTTCTTGCCAAAATGAAAATGAAAAACGACTTGCAGAAAATGCAAAAGAAGCGAAAAAGAAAGAAGCTATTTTTAATAATATAAATAAAGGCTGGACTTTTCTAGATGAGCCAATTAATGAAATTTCAGAATCGCAATTGAACTCTTGGTCAGAGTGGCGTGAATTTATGAAAGAAATTGGCGAAAAGCCAAGAAAGACCATAGGAGCATTTCAGAAAAAATCGGCTGCGATTTCGAGGAAAGCAATGGCTTTAAACAACAATATTCCAGCCCAGTTTAATCAGCCACAGATAAAAAGCCGAATTTCTATTTTAATTACTAAAATTAGAATGTTGGATTTGTTTATTCATTTAAGCACTATTCCAGATGATAAAGTCGTGTTTTTGATACAAGAAATCAATAAAGAGCTGATTTCTCTAGAAAGACAAATGGACAAAATTGTCGAAAGAGCTAAAATTCCGAAAGAAGAAGGAGAAGCAGATTTTCTGAAAATGTTAGACACGACACGCGCGATTCCTAGTTCGAGTGCACCTGTGGCTCCTATACAAAAAATAGATCAAAACGCACCAAAAGTTGAGTAAAAACGCCTTATATACAACATACGATAATCTGCCAAAAGCAGAGCAGATTGCTAAAAGTTTACTGGAAGGGAATCAGGTAAAAATGAACATCAGCGGATTGTTGGGATCTGCTGTTTCATTTATTATACGTTCCGTTTTCAGAAAAACAGAATTGCCTTTTCTGATTGTTTTAGACAACAAAGAAGAGGCGGCCTATTATCTAAACGATTTGGAGCAGATGATTGGTGAGCAGGATGTATTGTTTTATCCAGCGTCATTCCGTCGTCCGTATCAAATTGATGAAACCGACAATGCCAATGTCCTACTTCGAGCTGAGGTTTTAAATAGAATTAATTCCAGAAAGAAACCTGCTGTAATTGTTACCTATCCAGAAGCACTTTTTGAAAAAGTAGTTACGAGGAGAGAACTTGATAAAAACACGTTAAAAGTAGCTTTGAACGATAAAATTTCGATTGATTTTATCAACGAAGTTTTGTTCGAATACGAATTCAAAAGAGTAGATTTCATTACAGAACCTGGAGAATTTTCAGTTCGTGGAGGAATTGTCGATGTCTTTTCTTTCTCAAATGATCATCCTTATAGAATTGAATTTTTCGGAAACGAAGTAGACAGCATCAGAACTTTTGATGTTGAAACGCAATTATCTGTAGAAACACATAAAAAAATCACGATTATCCCGAATGTTGAAAACAAACTTTTTCAGGAAAACCGTGAGAGTTTCTTAGATTATATTGCCGAAAAAACAGTTCTTTTCATTCAAAATACGGAAGGACTTTTTAGTCAGTTGGACAAACAATTTGCAAGAGCAGAAGAAGCTTTTGAGAAATTGTCGAAAGAGATAAAACATGCCACGCCAGAACAACTGTTTTTAAATCAGGCGTCGTTTATAAAAAGATCTTTGGATTTTTCAGTTGTAGAATTGGCTTCAAGACCTGTTTATAAAACAACTAAAAAATTCGAATTCCATATTCAGCCGCAGCCATCCTTCAACAAACAATTTGATTTATTGCTGAATAATTTAAGCGATAATCATTTTAACGGATATGTAAATTATCTGTTTTGTTCGAATGATACGCAGGCGAAACGTTTTCATGATATTTTTGAAAGTTTGGATGAAGCCAATTCAGAAAACATCAGAAAACAATATCATACTATTGTACTGCCTTTATACCAAGGTTTTATTGATGAAGAAAATCAAATAACAGCTTACACCGATCACCAGATTTTTGAGCGTTATCATAAATTCAACATCAAAAACGGATATTCGAAAAAGCAGAATATCACTTTAAAAGAATTAACAGCACTTTCTGTAGGCGATTATGTAACGCATATCGATCACGGAATCGGGAAGTTTGGTGGATTGCAGAAAATTCAGGTGGAAGGCAAAACGCAAGAGGCTATAAAGTTAGTTTATGCCGATAATGATATTGTGTATGTGAGTATCCACTCGCTGCATAAAATCTCGAAATACAACGGAAAAGACGGTACGCCTCCGAAAATCTATAAATTGGGTTCGAACGCTTGGAAGGTTTTAAAACAGAAAACCAAAGCGCGCGTCAAACATATTGCGTTCAACTTGATTCAGTTGTATGCGAAACGTCGTTTAGAAAAAGGTTTTCAGTTTGCGCCAGACAGTTATCTTCAAAACGAATTAGAAAGTTCGTTTATTTACGAAGATACGCCAGACCAAATGAAATCGACAGCAGAAGTAAAAGCCGATATGGAAAGCGATCGTCCAATGGATCGTTTGGTTTGTGGAGATGTTGGTTTTGGTAAAACGGAAGTTGCAATTCGTGCTGCTTTTAAAGCAGTTGACAATAGCAAACAAGTAGCCGTTTTGGTTCCGACAACCATTTTGGCATATCAGCATTACAGAACTTTTTCGGAACGTTTAAAAGATATGCCGGTTTCAATTGGTTATTTAAACCGATTTAGAACGGCGAAACAAAAAGCACAAACGTTAAAAGATCTAGCCGAAGGAAAACTAGATATCGTAATTGGAACACATCAATTGGTAAACAAAAATGTGGTTTTTAAAGATCTTGGTTTATTGATTGTTGATGAGGAACAAAAGTTTGGAGTAAATGTAAAAGATAAATTAAAAACCATAGCAGCAAATGTCGATACACTGACGTTGACAGCAACGCCAATTCCGAGAACTTTACAGTTTTCATTAATGGCAGCTCGAGATTTATCGGTAATTACAACGCCTCCGCCAAACCGTTATCCGATTGAAACGAATGTGGTTGGTTTTAATGAAGAGATTATCCGTGATGCCATTTCGTATGAAATTCAACGAAACGGACAGGTTTTCTTTATCAATAACCGAATTGAAAATATAAAAGAAGTGGCAGGAATGATTCAGCGTTTGGTTCCAAATTCAAGAGTCGGAATTGGTCACGGACAAATGGACGGTGCAAAACTCGAAGAATTGATGTTAGGTTTTATGAACGGAGATTTTGATGTTTTGGTCGCAACCACCATCATCGAAAGCGGATTGGACGTTCCAAATGCCAATACGATTTTCATCAATAATGCCAATAATTTCGGATTATCAGATTTACATCAAATGCGCGGTCGAGTAGGTCGAAGCAATAAAAAAGCATTCTGTTATTTCATTTGTCCGCCATATTCATCAATGACCGAAGATGCTAGAAAACGTATTCAGGCGTTGGAGCAATTTAGCGAGTTAGGAAGTGGTTTCAACATTGCCATGAAAGATTTAGAGATTCGTGGAGCAGGAGATTTATTAGGCGGAGAACAAAGCGGTTTCATTAATGAAATTGGTTTTGATACGTACCAAAAAATAATGAACGAAGCGATTGAGGAATTGAAGGAAAACGAATTCAAAGATTTGTATCCTGAAGAAAATGATATTGATACGAAAGAATACGTAAAAGATATTCAAATCGATGCCGATTTCGAGTTATTATTCCCAGATGAATATATCAATAATGTTTCGGAACGTTTGGTTTTATACAACGAATTAGGCGCGATAAAAGACGAAGCTGGTTTACAGGAATTCGAGAAAAAACTAATCGACCGTTTCGGACCATTGCCAAAACCTGCTATTGCTTTATTAAACAGCATCAGAATTAAATGGATTGCTACTAAAGTCGGAATTGAAAAATTAGTCCTAAAACAAGGCAAAATGATTGGTTATTTCGTATCCGATCAACAATCTGATTACTATCAATCAGTGAAGTTCAGAAACGTTTTAAATTTTGTTCAAAAGCATAGCAATCTCTGCAAAATGAAAGAAAAACAAACCGTAAACGGATTACGTTTATTATTGACTTTCGAGAATGTGAAGTCAATAAAACGCGCACTGGAGTTAATGGAATTGTTTGAGGAGTAAAAATAATAGCCACGAATTCACAAATTATTAAAAAAAATTTAATTCGTGAATTCGTGGCGAAAAAAAAATAAAAAAATTAAGTTTTATTTACCTTTTATTTAGGAAAAACCTTAGAACTAAAAAGTTTTCTTTGAATCAAAATTTTCAAAGCCAACTTTATGCAAAATCAACTTCTTGTTCTTTTTTTACTTCTTGGATTTACTTCAATTTTCGCCCAAGGAAAAGGCAAAATCATTTTAAAAGATTCTTTAAAATCTGAAACTATAGATCCGCTTCGACCTGCAAAAGCGGCATTTTATTCTGCTGTTTTGCCTGGTTTAGGTCAGATTTACAATAAAAAGTACTGGAAACTTCCTTTGGTTTATGGTGCAATTGGTACGAGTGCCTATTTGTATATCGACAATCAGAAAAATTACAATGTTTACAGAAACGAATACAAAAACAGACTTGAAGGTAAAAAAAGCGATTCTGAATTTTTAGCAAGATTAAGCGAAAGCCAATTAATTACAGCTCAAAAAGGCTATCAAAGAAACCGGGATTTATCAGCCTTGTTTATGGTTGGTTTTTATGTTTTAAATATTATCGATGCCAATGTCGATGCAGCTTTATCTCAGTTTAATGTAAGTGAAAATTTAGTTTTCAAACCTTCGCTAATAAGCAATGACCTAACATCAAAAAACAATTTTGGATTTGCCCTAAATTATACATTTTAAAATAAAAAATCACTCCGAAGAGTGATTTTAATGGCATTATTGTGGTTTTGGTTAGATAATTGTATCGTCAATTTGAAAAAGCAATATTCAATTTGAATCTTAAAATTAACTTATTTCAAAATAATTTAATTCATTCTTTGTTTTGGTGTACTATCAAAAAACAGGTGTTGTTTTTTTGATGCGTTAGCAAATATATAAAAATATTATTCGTAATAAATTATATTTAAAAAAACTTAATTCGGATTTTTTGTTAGTTTTTTATATAAAAGATGTAAAGTGTATTGTGAAGTGGCTTTTTACAAGTAAGTGTCATATTGACGCTTTTCCTAAATAAATTTCCTTAAGAATTTGTCTTTTGCGAATATTCTTATTTAAAAATGAATGTTTGTATTCTATAAAAAAACAAATCCTTCTATCTTCAGGAAAGATAAAAGGATTTGGGTGCAAAGGAGAATCAAAATCGATTCTTATATAATTAGTTTTTCAAGTCTTTAATTACTTTAAAAGCGACATCAACTTGATCTTCTCCAACTAAAATAGTAAATTCATTAGAAGTCGAAATTACTTCATTGATGATGATTCCTTCCCAAGCCAAACGTTGGAAAATGAAATAATAGATACCAGGAACAACAATGTTTTCTTTTGGTAATTTTACTGTAATAGAAGCTAAATTATCTAATTTCTGGATTAATTTTTCTCTCATAAAGTGTTTTTCAACTAAGTGATTTACACTGCTGCTGACAACGATATTGGTTTCGTTTACACCACGAGATGAGGTATAAAAAATATCAGATAAAGCATTAATATCGGAAATTAAATCTGCTTGTTTGTTTAAAACAGTTTCAGAGGCTGCAAACGTGTAATCTGTAAGTTCAGAACGCACGGTGATTTCCCCAATATTCTTAATGACTTTATTGATTTTGTGGTTCAATTTAAAATCTAATTCTTCCGTGAGTCGTTTTAAAGACATTACAACAGCGCCTTGTTTTACTTCTTTTCCAAATTCACTTTCTAATTCGGTCATAATATTTCGCGAAAGTGAAGTGAGGTTAATAATTCCGAGCGACAAAGCATTTAATAAAAATGGTTTTGTTTTAATGTAGTTTTCTACAATAGAAGAAACAGTTTTCATAATTCTTTTTTTTTTGGTAACAGTTGAGTTGGTAGTTAATTTAACATTGCGATGTTATAATTCTTTGCAAATATAAATAAAAAAACAAATTGTTACAATTATAACAATAAAAAAATATGTTAAAAGTGATAAAAAGCATCGGTAATATGTTCAATTGCAAATGATTCCCCGTTTTTATGGATCGCAACAATGTCAAAACGGATTTCTAAATCTTCTTTAAAATCCTTTTCCCTATCGTTTATGTAGGCATTTACTGCTTTTATAAGCAATTGAATTTTTTTCTGTTTCACAAAATCCTGTGGAGAACCGAAATCTAAACTCGAACGTGTCTTTACTTCCACTATCACTAAAATAGATTCTTTTTGTGCAATTATATCTATTTCAGCTTTCTGAAAAACATAGTTTCGGTCTCGAATGGTATAGCCATTTTCTTCAAGATACGATGCTGCGAGATCTTCGCCAAGCTTTCCTAAATCATTATGTTCTGCCATTTTCTTTTTGTTTCAAGTTTTAAGTTTCACGTTTCAGTTTTTTGCATGCAAAGACGCGAAGGCACAAAGAATATTTAAAACTTTGCGACTTCGCGTCTTTACGAGATTTTATGTGGTATTGTTAGATTTCCTTAAACAAGGAATAGAGTAGTGCTATTTTTTAAAAGTAACCGTACTTCCAGAATCGGTAACTTCTATAGTAACGGTATTTCCCATAATTAAAGCTCTGTTATCTCTAATATGGCCAGCTGGGAAATTGAAAATTACTGGAATATTGTATTTTTTGGTTACATCATCAACAATTTCCAAAGCATTTTTTCCCCACGGAACTTCATTGTCCTTCATGCTTGTCATACCTCCGATGATAATTCCTTTTAGATTTTCGATACATCCATTTCGTTTTAAATTCATCATCATACGGTCAATATGATACAAATATTCGTCTAAATCTTCTATAAATAAAATTTTATCCTTGCAGTCAATTGCCGATGGAGATCCAAGTAGACTATATAAGATAGATAAATTACCGCCAACAAGTTCTCCTGTTGCGCTTCCTAAACGATTCATAGGAGTTGGACTAATCGAGTACGAAATAGGCTCATCAAATAAAGCTGCTTTTAATGAACTTACAGCTTCTGGGGTTGCTCTAGAAACCGTTACAGGCATAATACCATGAATAGATTTGTAACCCATCGTGTTCAAATGATTGTGTAGAACGGTTACATCGCTAAAGCCGATAACCCATTTTGGATGCTGCTTGAATTTGGTGAAATCCAGTAAATCTAACATTCTAACAGTTCCATATCCGCCTCGTACGCACCAAATCGCTTTAACATTTGGATTGTCCAACTGCTTTTGAAAATCGGCAGCTCTCTGTTCGTCTGTTCCAGCCAATTGATTATAATCTAATCCAATCGTAGATCCAATTACCGCTTCTAAGCCCCAGCTGTGCAATAAATCGATTGTTGGTTTTAAATTGTCGTCGATATTTTTTCTGGCAGTTGCTAAAAGCGCTACAGTATCTCCTTTTTGTAAATAAGGCGGTGTTATCATGTTTTGTTGAGATTGACAGTTGAATGATTGTAAAGCAAAAATAAGAAATGCGAGTTTACAAAAGACAAAATGTCTCTTTATATAGTGAAAGCAGTTTTTATTCATTTTTTCTTTTGCTTAAATTTATAAAATTAATTTTTTAGGCTTTGTCATTTAACCTCCATATTGCTGTTGCAATTCGGCCAAAAGCAACATTAGGCCTTTATCGGCTTCTTCAGATTGCACATTAGCAAATAGTATAAAAGCCTTATTGATGTCTTTGCAAATATACACTTTGGTTAAAAAAGTTCCTGGATTTCCGCAGTGAAAAGAATATTTTAAACCCGAATTTTCGTTTATTTCAGAATACCATCCAAAAGAAAATTCTGGAAAACCAAAATGCATGTAATTAAATTCTTCGGCAGTCAGTAATTTTGATTTTCCTAATAATCCTTTAAGTTGCATCTGCGTAAATTTGCAATAATCAGGCAAACTACAATTTACATTTCCTGCTGAAGAAAGCCAGTTTAGTTTGTAATTTAAAGCTGGTTTTTCGGGCTTTAATTCTTCATCATGTCCCCACGTCTGATTTATATCCGTAAAATTTGGCTGTCCAAAACCAAAGTCAATATTGAGGCCTTTACCCAAATCTTTTACTAAAGTTTCATAGCTTTTTCCTGTTGCTTTTTCAAGCATCAATCCTGCAGCCACATAACTCGGATTGGAACCGTACCAATCTTTTTTCTCTTTAATAATTTGCTTTTGTTTAAAAAACCAAGCTATAAATTCGTAACGCTGTTCCTGATTGTTTCCTTTTATTTCCTTTTGATTTGGAGTTTCATTTCCATAAGACCACGTTGGAATCGGTGCTCTAAATGTTAAGAAATCTTGCAAGGTTACATTATAAATCTCTGGATTACTTTCTGCTTTTAGCTCCGGATATAAATCAAAGAATTTGGTATCCCATTTTATTTTTCCTTCTCTAACTAAAGTTGTCGCGATATAACTTGTTATAGTTTTTGTTATAGATCCTAAACGAAATTTGTCGCTAATATTTGCTTTAAATGAAGAGTTAAGACGCTTAAAACCCAATGCTTGAATTTCAAAAATAGAATCTGAAGAAACAACGGCATAGGCAAGTTCTGGAATTTTATATTGTTTTCTTATTTCTTCTGCTCGAGAACTATTTTCTTGTCCGTAAAATGGGTTTAGAAAGCTCAAGAAGAAAGTAAGAAACAGTATTTTTTTCATGTTAGAAATGATGAGATTTTTTCAACAAGGTACAAGACTTTTATTAGAAACAAATGTAATATTTTAAAAATATTAAAGGGTAAAAAACTTACAAATTTTAAGTAGATTTGCTTTTTTAAATATTCTCTATATGCCATTAAAATCTAGTTTTTGTTTACTTTTCTTTCTTTCTCTATCAGTTCTTTTTGGTCAATCCAAAAAATATAAGATACATACTGTAGCCTTTTACAATTTTGAGAATCTTTACGATACTGTAGATGATGCATTTACGAATGATGACGAATGGACGCCAAATGGAGCACAGCATTGGACAGTAGAGAAATACGAGCAGAAATTAAAGAATCTGGCGAGAGTGATATCTGAGATTGGAACACCAGAAAATCCAAGTGCGCCCACTCTAATCGGGTGCGCAGAAGTAGAAAATCGAAATGTCTTAGAAAATTTAATCCAACAACCGAAACTACATCCTTTAGATTTAGGCATCATTCATTTTGATTCGCCAGATAAACGCGGTATTGATGTGGCGTTGCTGTATCAGAAAAAGTATTTCAGACCGACTTCTTATTCGAATATTCCATTAATTATTTATAAAAAAGAAAATCTTAAGAAAGAAGAAGAAATGGAAGTTTTGGATGATGAAACGGAAGTTAAAAAAGAAAATAAGAATAGGATTTTTACAAGAGATCAGCTTTTGGTGTCGGGATTTTTGGAAGAGGAAGAAATTCATATTATTGTCAATCATTGGCCGTCGAGATCTGGTGGAGAAAAAGCAACTAGTTTGTTTCGTGAAGCAGCAGGGAAATTGAATAGAAAAATTATAGATTCCTTGCAACAAATTAATCCTCAAGCAAAAGTTTTGACAATGGGAGATTTTAACGACGGACCATTTAATAAAAGTATAAAAACAGGATTGGGAGCGAAAGGCGTAAAAGAGGAAATTGCAGAGTTCGGAGTTTTTAATCCGTTTGAAGAGCTTGCTAATAAAGGTTTAGGAACTATTGCTTATCGCGATTCTTGGAATATTTTTGATCAAATCATTCTAACAGAATCTCTGGTTAAAGCTGATTTTTCAACTTTCAGTTTCTGGAAAGCAGGTATTTTCAATAAACCCTATCTTATTCAAAGTTCAGGACAATACAAAGGTTATCCATTGCGAAATACATTGTCAGAAGCTGGTTTTAGTGATCATTTTCCGGTTTATGTTTATCTGATAAAAGAATTTAAGTAGAGACGTACTGCAGTGCATCTAAATTTTCGTTTTGAAATGATCTAATAGAATCTAAGACACACTACAGTGTGTCTCTACAAATTTCACTACCTTAGCTATTCATAAAATTAGAATTCAAAAAATGGCTATAGCAAAACCTTTTAACCTAACCCGATGGATTGATGAAAATCGTCATTTACTTAAACCACCTGTTGGAAATAAAAATCTATATGTAGATTCTGGAGATTATATTGTGATGATTGTAGCAGGGCCGAATGCTCGAAAAGATTATCATTATAATGAAACTGAAGAGCTTTTTTACCAATTAGAAGGAAGCATTAAGGTTGTAATTCAGGAAGATGGGCAACGTAAAGAAATGGAATTGAATGCGGGTGACATGTATTTGCATCCTGCCAAAGTGCCGCATTCTCCTGTTCGTTCAGAAGGTTCGATTGGTCTTGTTATTGAAAGAAAGCGCGCTGGACACGGTTATACAGATGGTTTACTTTGGCATTGCGACAACTGCAATCATAAATTGTACGAAGTGTATTTTGAACTTCATAATATAGAGAAAGATTTTCTTCCTCATTTTGAACATTTTTACAATTCAGAAGAATTAAGAACTTGCGATAATTGCGGAACGGTTATGGAAACTGATCCGAGATTTGTAGCGAAGAAATAATTTTTTTATATAAGCAATAACCCGACAGGTTTTTAAAAACCTGTCGGGTTTTATTTTTGATGTATTTTCGTTCAAAATAAATAATGTTTTATTTTTTTAATATATTTGTATCATAAATGAAACTATAGAAAATCAATTATGATACAGGAAATTATAGCATATAAGAAAATAGTTGATGACATAGAAGATTTAATGAGTAAATCTCCTTTTAAAAAAAATTACATTATTGAGAAAGTTGGTATTTCGAGGCCAACATTTTATCGTAAACTAAAGACGCATACATTTACTCCTGATGAAGTTCTTTCAATTGCTAAGATCCTTTCTCCAGAAGAAAATTTTATGCTTGAACTAAAAGCAGATATTGAGCAGGGGAAACGTGATTTAGACAATGGAGATTTTATAACACATGAACAGATGTTGGCAGAATTAAAAAGTAAAAACCTTATATAAACATTTTTATTGGTTTTTGGCGATTGTTGTAGAATGTAATTAACTCTATTTGATTTTTTTGTGTCCTATAATATAAAGTGATATGTTTTGAAATTAAGATTTCTCTACATATCAAATCTGAATTGTATTTGCCAAGCATAGGATTTTTTTCTAAAAGCGCAATTATATGTAAAACCTCTTTGATAAATTTTTGAGCTACAAGTGGAGACCAAAAGTGTTCAAGATAATTTCGGATATTATAAAAAGTATAATTGGCTCTCTTTGACCAAATAATTTCCATCAACTAAATTTAATTATTTGGCTAAAATATAAAAAATAACTTACAATTTATTGCTTACATCTCAAACTTCTTCCCCTGTTCAGGATAAATAATTTGTACTCCCAAATCATTTTGCTTCTTTAATTGCTCTTTAATTTTTGCAATATTCTTTGCAGGAGGTTTCAAATGAGTGATTATGATCTTAAAGTTTTTCAGAGAACCTTTTCCTGATAAGTCTTCTAGAACGTGAAGCTCTTTCATTAGATAATTTGGAGTTAAATGTCCGAACAAAAATTTATCTGGTTGTTCATTCGGAAATGAAACTTCAATAAAAATTCCTTTTAATTGCCCTTCTTTAACCAATGGTGCAATAGCTGTCCATAAATCACGAAGATTAGTACTTTTTTCTACTTCATCTGGTCCTGTGTCGCCTAAATACAAAGCATAATCAGTATCGTTTTTAATTAAGAAAGCGGTACTCTCGAACGGATTAACATGACTTAAAGGAAATGCTTTAACGGTCATTCTAGCATTAGTCAAAAGGGTTTCTTTTGCCAAATCTAAAGTCTGAAAATGATATTTTTTGATATGAAAACCAGGCCCTGCATCTCCAAAATTGGCCCAAGTTTGATCGTTAAAATAATGGTTTTCCATCATTTCCATGCATTTGTTAGTTGCATAAACCGTCTTTGAAGAATCTGCAGGAGAATTGATAATTAATCCCGAAACATGATCTAAATGCGCATGGGAAATCAAATATCCTTTGATGTATTTTCGTAAAACTTCGCTTGTCGAAACTTTAAAAGTTTTCTTTTCAATTGCTTTTTCAATTCCGGCGTTTACAGTTCCGGCATCGAGGCAGATATAATCGGTTGTGTTTGATGGAGCTATTAAATAAGCCGAAAGATTTTTTTCGTCTATACCGCCCATTACACCTAGAGGAACTACAGAAAAAGAAGTTTTAGCTTTTTGAGAAAATATTTGGGTTGAAACTAAAAGCAAACAAAGCAGAAGCCTACTGAAATGAGTCATATTTTGAATTTTAAGTATTGCAAATTTCATTAAATAAATTCAATAATAAAGTTTCGTTTCTGTTAATACTATAAAATAAACTTAAATTTACGTTTATTTATAAATTAACTTCAATCGGAAATTAATTCTAAAACAATATCTTTACATAAAAATATAACAATTTTAACCAAAAAAGTTACAATGACAACAATAGCATCGCAATTTGGAATGAAGGAAGCTCTTGAAAAATTGGGCATCAAGACGATAAATGATGGTACATCAACGGGAATCAATAATTTTTCTTCTGGGGAAATCTTAGAGAGTTATTCTCCAGTTGACGGAAAATTAATTGCTTCGGTAAAAATGTCAACAGCAGAAGATTATGAAAAAGCAATTCAAACGGCTGCAGAAGCGTTTAAAACCTTTAGGTTGATTCCTGCGCCACAGCGTGGTGAAATTGTACGTCAGTTTGGAGAAAAATTGAGACAAAATAAAGAAGCTTTAGGCAAATTGGTTTCTTATGAAATGGGGAAATCTTTGCAGGAAGGCTTTGGAGAAGTTCAGGAAATGATTGACATCTGCGACTTTGCGGTCGGATTATCTCGTCAGCTTCACGGATTAACGATGCATTCTGAAAGACCAGGTCACCGAATGTACGAACAGTATCATCCGTTGGGAATTGTTGGAATTATTTCGGCATTTAATTTTCCAGTTGCAGTTTGGTCTTGGAATACGGCTTTAGCTTGGATTTCCGGTGATGTTTGCGTTTGGAAACCTTCTGAAAAAACACCTCTTTGCGGTATTGCCTGTCAAAATATAATTGCTCAAGTTATTAAAGAAAACAACCTTCCAGAAGGAATTTCGTGTTTAATAAATGGAGATTACAAAATAGGGGAGTTGCTAACTGCAGACACTCGTATTCCGCTTATTTCTGCGACCGGTTCGACTAGAATGGGAAAAATTGTGGCGCAAACTGTTGCAGGAAGATTAGGTAAATCGTTGTTAGAATTAGGAGGAAATAATGCTATTATCGTGACTCCAGATGCAGATATAAAAATGACGGTTATCGGAGCTGTTTTTGGAGCTGTTGGAACTGCTGGACAGCGTTGTACTTCAACTCGAAGATTGATTATTCACGAAAGCATTTATGATAAAGTAAAAGATGCTCTTGTTGCAGCTTACAAACAATTACGAATCGGAAATCCGCTTGACGAAAATAATCATGTTGGACCTCTAATTGATACTCATGCTGTTGAAATGTACACTGCAGCTTTAAACAAAGTAGTGGCAGAAGGAGGAAAAATTCTTGTAGAAGGAGGAGTGCTTTCTGGCCAAGGTTATGAAAGTGGCTGTTATGTAAAACCTGCAATTGCTGAAGCTGAGAATTCTTTTGAAATTGTACAGCATGAAACATTTGCTCCAGTTTTGTATTTAATTAAATATTCTGGCGAAGTTGAAAATGCAATCGAAATTCAAAATGGTGTTGCTCAAGGATTATCTTCTGCAATTATGACCAATAATTTACGTGAAGCTGAAAGATTCTTGTCGGCAATTGGTTCTGATTGCGGAATTGCAAACGTAAACATTGGAACTTCTGGTGCTGAAATCGGTGGCGCTTTTGGAGGTGAAAAAGAAACAGGTGGCGGACGCGAATCAGGTTCTGATGCTTGGAAAATTTATATGAGACGACAAACCAATACCATCAATTATACAACAAATCTTCCGCTAGCGCAGGGAATTAAGTTTGATTTGTAATTTTACAAAATCTGAAATAAAAAGGGCTTCCAAATTTGGAAGCCCTTTCAGTTTAGGTAAGTTAGTTTTACTTTTTAATAAGTGTTTGGTTAATTGATCCGTCTACAGTGGTTATTTTTGCTAGATAAGTTCCAGGAATTAAACTGCTCGTGTCAATGCTTTCAGAGCTTCCAGAGTTAATTACTAAGTTTCCAGAAATATTATAAATACGTACATTTTGTACTTTTTGCTCAGGGTCTGCTAAGTATAAAGTGCTTGAAAAAGGATTCGGATATAGAACTATTTTTGCTGGTTCTGCAGTCGTTGCTGAATCTGCTACTGCAGCCATTTTTAAAGTGCTTCCGCTATAAACGGTGCTGATATAGTATAAGTTGGCAACAGAATTTTTAGTGATAGAATGAGAACCTGCTGCAACAGAAACGGTTACAATACCAGCAGATGCCGTATACGAAACATTGTCTACTTTAATGCTTCCTGTAAAATTAGAATCAAAAACTAATGTCAAGGTCGATGCACTGGTTGTGGTATATGTTATCGATGTGCTAGATTCTATTTTTAGACGCTCGGTAAGTGTTAATCCATTGTAAGTTACAGAACCTGGAGTTGAATTCATATTTCCAGTAATGGTATAAAATGCGCTTGTTTTTCCAGAAGTTGTAAAATTATGAATTTCAGATCCACTAGAACTTGTTGTAACAGTTATAGTTCCAGATGCTGTTGCAGGAGACCCGGCACTTCCAGAAGTTGTTACAGAATACGATACGTTTGCAGTTGGAGTACCTGTAATTGTTATTGTTTTTGCTGTAGTGTTTTTTACAAAAGACAATCCAGAAGCTGGCAATCCAGTTACAGTTGCATCTGTAGCGTCTCCGCCCCAAGTAAATACAATTGAAGCAATAGCAGTTCCAGAAGAAACAGTTTGGCTGTTGTTGCCAGTAGAAGTCAAAGTTTGATTACCTGCAGCAGTAACAGTTACAGTTCCTGAGCCAGTGGCTGGGGAACCACTAGTTCCAGAAGTTGCAATAGAGTACGAAACTGTTGTAGTTGGCGTACCCGAAATAGTGATCGTTTTCGCTGTAGTATTTTTTACAAAAGTCAATCCAGAAGCAGGTATTCCTGTTACAGTTGCGTCAGTTGCATCTCCACCCCAAGTAAATACAATTGATGAGATTGCAGTACCGCTTGCAACAGTTTGATTGTTGTTTGAAGCAGAAGTCAAAGTTAAAGTCTGTGTTCCAGCTGGAGGATTTCCTTCTCCTTGTACAGACACTAAATTTCCTGTATAGTTAGTTAGCGCAGTTTTTAAAGCTGTAATAACTGTAGAAGAAGTATCATCTGTAGCATTGTTGAAAGTCCATTTTAAATCTCCTCCAGATACACGTCCTGCATATTGAGTCGTTTTTGTTTTTGCCGCCGCTGGAGTATCAACAACTAGATTTTTTACATACAAACTAGCATCTGTATCAAAGTTGTTATAGATATTAGCGCCAGATTTAGATTTTACAGAACTGCTCACCACTTCTCCTCTTGTTGCAGCTACGTAAGCATCAAAATCTGTTGTCGAGCTTATTTTTCCTGAAATATTATACAACGGATTCGGATCATTATAAGCTACAAAACGCATATTATTTGTTCCGTTAGAAGCGTCAAAAGTATTATTATAAGCTTTAATGCTTCCTCCAGCTTCACCAGAGAAAGTTCCCATTGTTCCTGCATTATTTACTTGATTAGCTTCGTCCCAGATATCAGAACCTTGAAGAGAAGTTAACATTGGGTGTTTGCTGTTTCTAAAATAGTTTCCTTCAACAAAAAGTGAAGATCCCATAGTCGATCCTGCGCCATATTTACAAACTCCGTCATAATAGTTGTTGTAAATATGTGCCGAGTAATAGCGTACACGAGGATGACGAGAGTCTGAATGGTCAAACCAGTTGTGGTGATACGTTACATATAAACCAGCGGTTGTTCCTTCACTTAACCCCAAAAGACTTGCTTTTCCATTGTCCCAAAAGTGGTTGTAAGACATGGTGATGTAAGTCGAAGTTTTATTGTCTAATGCTCCATCACCTTTTATTTGGTCAGCATCGCTTCCTGCGTTTCCATAAAATAAATCACAGTTATGAACCCAAACGTGATCATTGTCCTGCTGCATTCCTACGTTGTCGCCTGCAGTACTGTCGCAGTTCATAAATCCTAGATTGTTTACTTCTATGTTTGAAGCCGATTTTAATCGAACTCCCCATCCGTTTGCTACAGCATCGTCGCCGATACCTTCAATTGTAACGTAACTTGAAGCATTGTTTGCATTTTCAATAACCACATCGCCACCTTCCATTACAGTCATGTCTGTAATATTTCCGATTAGACGGATAATAAACGGACGAGTGTCTTTTCCTTTTTTAATGGCATAGAGAATATTTTGTAAACCAATGCATGGATTTGCACTTGCTCCAGTAATATTCATCGAAATTGTATTTTTGGTATTTTGAGTGATGTAAAGAATTACGGCATTATCTTTAGGTGTTCCGTCTGCTTTGTATCCTCCAGGAACGCGGCCACCTTCAAAAGCAAATCCGTTTCGGTCATGTGCTACGACCGTTAAACTGCTTGTTGTAGTTCCAGTTCCTTCAGTACCGTTTATAACAGGTTTTACTTTTACAGTATAAGTTCCGGCTTTAAGTCCTGGAATATCAGCACGAAAATAAGAACCATAACTTCGGATAAGCTGGTCGTCAATTTTTTTGTCTGTAAGTCCATTTCCAGTGTAGTAAACATTGTAGGTCTGGGCACCACTGACTGGTTGCCATTTTACAAAAGCAGATTCTAGCCAGCCCGAAGCTTCATTAATAGTTTGGGCCCATAATTGGACTGTCATAAGAAATACAGCCACGAAAAGTAGGTTTTTTTTCATAAGTGTTTTGTTTAGATAGTTAATAATAAGTAAGTGGTTTTACTTTCGACTCCAAGTGGTTTAATTGTAATCGATTACACAAAATTATATATTAATTTTTAATACGGTAATTTTTTTACTAAAAAATATATCATAATGTAATTTTTTAGTTGTTTAAGTGTGAAAAATGTAATTAATTGCATGAATTGTAATTTATTACACATTTTTTATGATTACGGAATGCCGTATTTTTCTAGCTTTTAGCAATTTCACAATTTGAAGAAGGTACTTATAAAGAATTTGTAATTTTTTTTAATTACATAAATTACATTTTACTTTTTTGTAAGAATTAGATTCTTTTTTAGTTTCCACAAACAGATTATTCTTAGAAGTTGTGAATAATAAGTAGTACTTGCGATGGAAAAAAATAAATAAATGAAATAAAAAAAGCCCCTTTGATTTTACTCAAAGGGGCTTCAATTTTATATAAGGACAAACTCTAGTCTCTGCTTGCAAATTTAGATAGAAGTCTTAAGAATTCGATGTATAACCATACCAATGTAATCATTAATCCCATTGCTCCGTACCATTCCATAAATTTTGGCATTTTTTCTCTTGCGCCTTTTTCAATTAAGTCAAAATCTAAGAAAAGGTTAAGAGCCGCTACAATGATTACAAAAACACTAATACCAATACTCATCATAGAATTTCCATAATGAACAGGCGTCCAGCTTGTAAACAATGATACAATCCAAGAAATTAAATAATAAGTCGCAATTGCCAAGGTTGCAGCAACAACAACAGATTTGAATTGTTCTGTAACTTTAACAATTCTAAATTTATATAGACCAAGACAAACCAAGAAAGTAACCAAAGTTGCTCCAACGGCGTTGATTACAATTCCGGGAAATTTCAATTCAAATATTGCAGAAATACCTCCTATAAACAATCCTTCAAATAAAGCATATCCTGGCGCTAGGTAAGGAGAGGCCTGTGGTTTAAATGAAGAAACTAATACAAGGATAAAACCAATAATTGCACCTCCAATTGTAGGAAGCATTGGGTTCATTCCATTAAAAGTCATCCACCATGTCACCATAGCAGCACCGCATAAAATTAGGAATAAGATGGCTGTTTTGTTGATAGTTCCAGACACCGTCATTTCTTGATTATAATCAATAATTTGAGCTTGGTGCACTTCTGTTCTAGGTTCAGCATTTGATGAAAAACGCTTACTGTTTAAAAATGGATTTTTTGAATTAAAGTTCATGTTGTAATACATTTAATTGAACTCAAATATATGGAGATTTTTTGAAGTGCAATCTGAGTAAAGAATTTTTTAACATGAATTTCTGTTCTGTATTGATAGCATAAAAAAAATCCATTAAATAAACTTTAATGGATTTTCGAATATTTTAAATTAAGAGATTTTTTCTTATTTCAATAAGTCTAAAACTAATGATGGAAATAAACCTAATGCAATGTTTAAAACAATTGATACTACAGCTGTAGCATAAATAAGGAAAGGTCTTCCTGTTCTTTCTTGATTAGGTTCTTTAGAATACATTGCAATAATAAGTTTGAAATAATATCCAACACTTATAATAGAGTTAATTACCGCAACGATTACTAAACCAATATATCCTGCTTGAATAGTTTGGTTGAATAAAAATAACTTAGCAAAGAATCCAGAGAAAATAGGAATTCCGGCCATTGATAGTAATGAAGCTGTAAGAATTGCAGCCAATAGCGGATTTGTTTTTCCTAAACCGTGGAAGTTTGTAATGTCTTCGTTATCACGATCTCTGCACACATATAAAATTACACTGAAAGCAGCGATCCCAGCTAATGCATAAGCAGCAGTATAGTATAATAAAACTCCAGCTGATGCAGAAACTGTTAATAATGTCATTAACATGAAACCTGCATGAGAGATTCCAGAGAAAGCAAGCATACGTTTTACGTTTACTTGTCTTAATGCCATAATATTACCAACAGACATAGAAGCAATAGAAATGATAACTACGATAACTTCAAATGTGTGTAAAAGATCTTGATTTTCAAAAGAAGAAATTACATTCATACCAGAAATCAATTTAAATAAAGTTGCAATAGCTACTACTTTTGCTAATGTACTCATTAAAGCAGTTGTTAAAGCAGGAGAACCTTCGTAAACGTCTGGAGCCCAGAAATGGAAAGGAACTGCGGCAACTTTAAATAACATTCCAATAATCATTAAAATTAATCCAATTGGAAACCAGATTGGTAATTCAGCAGAAAGTGCAATTTCGTGAATTTCACTAATGTCAAAAGTTCCCATTGCACCATAAATCAAGCAGATCCCGAATAAGATAATTCCTGATGCGAAAGATCCCATTAAGAAATATTTCATACCTGCTTCGTTACTTTTAATATTTAAACGATCACTTGCAGCAAGTACATATAAAGCAATAGATAAGATTTCAATTCCTAAAAAGAACATGGCTAAGTTTCCAAAAGAAACCATTGCTACAGCTCCAGCTAGTAAGAAAACTTTAATTGCCACATAATCTGAAATTTTCGTTGGGTGATTGTGGTAAAAATTATGACTTAATGCTACAAGGAAAATAGTCAAAACGATAAACAATGATGAAAAAGCTGTAGAAAACTTACTCACTGCGATCATATTGTTGTAATAACTTTGTTCTGTTCCAAATTCACAGTAATTAAGTGCCAATACACCTATTAAACCTAGAATGGTAATAGGAATGATGGCCTTTCTTAAATTAAGAATTTCAAACAATAGGCAGAAAATACCCAATCCTGTTATAGCTATTAATGTATTCATTTTTATCTTTTTGATTTAGGATTTCAATTTTTAAGTGTAATCCTAATTTATTTTTTGTTTAAAATATTAGTTCTTATTGATAACTTGTAAAATAGTTTCCAAGCTTGGTGTAATCAAATCTGTGATTGGTTTTGGATAGAAACCAAAGAATAATAAAACAGCGATGATTACCGCAAATGAAATTCCTTCATTAAGTGTAACATCAGCAAATGTTTTAGAATTTGTTTCGCCTAGCATTACATGTTGGAACATTCTCAACATATAGTAAGCTCCTAAAATGATCGTTGTTCCGCCAAGAATAGCAAACCAGATATTGATTTGAGATAAACTGTATAATACTGTAAACTCTCCAACAAAGTTAAATGTACTTGGTAGTGCAACAGAAGCTAAGACTAAGATTAAAAACATCGATGTGAATTTTGGAGCTTGAGTACGAATTCCTCCTAAAGCTTCAATTTCTCTAGTTTCATATCTTCTGAAAATTACTTCAGCAGCAAAGAATAATCCCACTACAACAAAACCGTGAGCAATCATTTGCAGAACGGCTCCTCTTAAACCATCAAGAGTAAGAGTGTAAGATCCCGCAGCGATTAACCCAACGTGAGCAAGAGAAGAATAAGCTAATAATTTCTTTAAATCTTTTTGTCTTAAAGCTACAATAGAACCGTAGATAACTCCAGCAATTCCTAAAGCGATAAAGATGTATAGGTATTCTTTTGCAGCGATTGGTGCAAGTGGCAATTGCCAACGAATTACACTGTACAATCCCATTTTAAGCATGATACCAGATAAAAGCATTGTTCCAACAGTTGGTGCTTTTTGGTATACATTTGCTTGCCAAGTATGGAAAGGAATAATTGGAATTTTGATAGCATAAGCTAAGAAGAAAGCCAAGAAAATCCAGAATTGCTCGCAAGCAGATAAGTTTAGTTTGTATAAATCTTCAATTAAGAAAGAACCCGCTTTTTGGTACAAGTAAATGAAAGCAGTTAACATGAATAATGAACCAGCAAGTGTGTAAATAAAGAATTTAACCACTGCTTTTCTGCGCTCTTCAGCATCGCCATTACCCCAAATTAAAGCAATAAAGTAAATTGGAATAAGAGCTAATTCCCAGAAAATGTAATATAAAAGACCATCAGATGCTAAGAAAGTTCCTGTCATAGCAAAAGCCATAAACAAGATCAAAGCATAAAAACTTTTTGAATTGTTATATTCATTTCCGAAAGAAGAAAATATAATAATCGGAGTTAAAGCTGCAGTTAATAAAACCATTGCAAGCCCAAGTCCGTCAGCGTTTAAAGCGAAAGAAATTTTTGGCTGAGTAATCCAGCTATTGATTACGCTGATATTTTCGCCAGCGTTATAATTATTCAATAATACAATTGAACATCCTAAAGCTGCCAAACTAAATAGCAAAGCAACTTTTGAAGCTAGTTTGTCACCAGAAAAATAAGTGGCAAATGCACCAATTAAAAGTATAATTAATATAGTAGAAACGTTCATAGTTATAATATTATTGAGCTAAAAATATATAGGAAACAATTGCACAAAGTCCTAAAACAAAAACAAATAGATATAATCCTATACTTCCGGTTTGTAATTTTTTTCCTTGGAAAGCAATTTCGTTTGCTATCTTACCTAATCCAAAAACAAGCGCAGATAATCCTGTCTCGATATAGTCTCTAAAGAATTTAGACAAACTATTAATTGGCGCAACAAATACAGCATCGTAAACTTCGTCTACATAATATTTGTTGTATAACACTTTGCTTGAACCAGTAATGTTTTCGTCAGATTCTGGAACATTATCTTGTTTGAAGTATTTGATGTAAGCAATTAAAATTCCTAATAATCCGCCAAGAACTGCAACACCCATTAAAGCATATTCAGTTGTTCCTAAGTGATGTTCTTCTCCAGCCATTTTTGTAAAAAGAGGAGCAAGATATTCGTTTAACCAGCTGTTTCCAGGTAAACTAATCAATCCTCCAAAAGTTGCTAAAATAGCTAAGATGATAAGCGGAATGGTAATTAAAGAACCGCTTTCGTGTAAATGGTGTTTTTGCTCTTCAGTTCCTCTGAATTCTTTGAAGAAAGTTAAGAACATTAAACGGAACATATAGAAAGCTGTCATGATTGAAGCAACCGATCCAACAACGTATAATGGAATACTGTGGTGGAAAGCTGTCAATAAGATTTCGTCTTTAGAAAAGAATCCTGAGAAGAATGGAACTCCAGAAATGGCTAATGAAGAAATCAACATTGTCCAGAATGTAATTGGCATTACTTTACGCAAACCTCCCATGTTACGCATATCCTGCTCTCCGTGTAATCCGTGAATTACAGATCCAGATCCTAAGAATAAACAAGCTTTAAAGAAAGCGTGAGTGATTACGTGAAAAACAGCTACTTCATAAGCTCCAAATCCTAATGCTAAGAACATTAAACCTAATTGAGAAACTGTAGAGTAAGCCAATACTTTTTTGATATCGTTTTGAACCAATCCAATTGTAGCAGCAACTAATGAAGTGATAGCTCCAATAATCGCAATTACAGTTTGAACATCTGTTGCAAGGTTGAAAACAAAGTTTAATCTCGTTACCATAAAAATACCTGCAGTTACCATCGTAGCCGCGTGGATTAATGCAGAAACTGGAGTTGGACCAGCCATCGCATCAGGTAACCAAGTGTATAACGGAATTTGAGCAGATTTACCACAAGCTCCAATAAATAAACATAAAGCAGCTAAAGAAAGTAATGGTAAATTTAAATTAGTAGCTCCAGCAATTGCAGTTTGTAAAGTTGCATAATCTAATGTAGAGAACATCGAACCGATGATGAACATTCCGATTAATAAACCTAAATCTCCAATTCTGTTCATGATGAAAGCTTTTTTCGCAGCATCATTATAATCTTGGTTTTTATGCCAGAATCCAATTAATAGGTAAGAACAAAGTCCAACACCTTCCCATCCAATGAAAAGAACTAATAAGTTGCTTCCAATTACAAGCGTAATCATAAAGAATACGAATAGATTTAAATAGGCAAAAAACTTGTGCATATTCTCATCATCATGCATGTAACTGATAGAGTATAAGTGAATCAAAGATCCAATTCCAGTTACAAAAAGTAACCAAAGAACAGATAGTTGATCTAATAAAAATCCAAGATTGATTTTTAAGTTGCTAATTTGAATCCAATCAAATAAAGTAACCTGAATTCCTTTTCCAGTAGAAGTTATTTGATTAAAAAGTAAAAGAGAAACTACAAAAGAAATCGCCACGGCAATAGTTCCGATTGCACCAGAAACTGTTTTTCCTAAGCTTTTTCCAAAAAAGACATTTACTAGAAAACCTAGTAAAGGAGTTAAAACTAAAATTAAAGTTAAATTGGTATCCATTTCTGATTATCCTTTTAAATTTTTTAAATTATCGATACTAATTGAGCCGATATTTCTAAAGATAGAAACTAAAATGGCCAATCCTACCGCAACTTCGGCTGCAGCAACCGCCATCGAGAAGAACACAAAAACTTGTCCTTGCGCATCTTGATGATAAGTTGAAAAAGCAACAAATAAAAGGTTTACCGCATTCAACATAATTTCGATAGACATGAAAACGATAATAGCATTTCGTCTGTACAATACACCAAAAATACCAATACAGAAAAGTACAACACACAAAAAGATGTAGTTTTCAATACCTATTTGATTTAATATATTACCCATTATTTATTTAATTTTTCTTTTTTAGACAATAGAACTGTTCCAATCATAGCAACCAAAAGTAAGATTGAAGCAAATTCGAAAGGAACCATATATTCGTCCAATAAAATTTTACCTAAAACTTTAATTGATTGGAAATCTTCTCCAGTAGAATCGTATTCACCCACAATTGGTTTTGAGTTAATAAAGATGGTAATCAAAACAATCAATATTAAACAGAAAGAAACAATAGCACCTAGACGTGTAATTCTAGGACGGTGAACTTCTCGTTGTTCGTTCAAGTTCATCAACATGATCGTAAACAGGAACAGAATCATAATAGCCCCAGAGTAGACTATTATATGAACAACAGCTAAGAATTGAGAATTTAATAGTAAATAATGACCAGCAATCGAGAAGAAACAAATTACCAAATAGATGGCACTATGAATCGGGTTTCTGCTGAAAATAGTCAAGAAAGCAGTAATAACGGTAATAAACGCTAAAAAGCAAAAGATAACTTGAACAGTTGTTGCGTGTGCAAAATTAGGAATATGTATCATTTAGTTAGCGTTTTTAAGTTGAGCGTTTTTCATAGCCATTTCTAAAGGCATTACTAATTTATCTTTCCCGAAAATGAAATCTTCTCTATTGTAACTAGCTGGAACCAATACTTTAGATTCTGTTAGGTAAATAGCGTCTTTTGGACATGCTTCTTCACATAAACCGCAGAAAATACAACGAAGCATATTGATTTCGTAGATTTCAGCATACTTTTCTTCTCTATACAAGTGTTTTTCATCAGGCTTACGCTCTGCAGCTTTCATTGTAATCGCTTCAGCAGGGCATGACAAAGCACATAATCCGCAAGCAGTACAGTTTTCACGACCTTGTTCATCGCGTTTCAACATATGCTGACCACGATAAACTGGGCTCATTTCACGAACCTGCTCAGGGTAATGAATGGTAACTTTTTTTCTAAAAAGGTGTTTTACGGTAATGACCAAACCTTTTACAATCGCCACAAGATACAATCGTTCAACAAAAGACATGTCTTTATTTGACACCACCTTTTTTCTACCCGATAATGATATAGTTTCTATTGACATTTTTACTATTATAGTTTATGACTTACAATTTGACATCAATCAAATTCAAAATCTATTTTTGTTTTTTATTTGAAGCTTAATCCTGCTATCCGCTGTATTTTTTGTGGTGAACCCCACCACAAAAGGATGCCGCTTCTATCAGGGCTAGGGCATTACGGTTCTTAGAATCCTAAAGCGGCTAAGATTTCGTGTCTTAAAATAACAACACCCGTAATCATGATATTAATAATCGAAAGCGGAATTAAAATTCTCCAACCTAAGTTCATTAATTGGTCATATCTAAATCTTGGAATCGTCCAACGTACCCACATATAAAAGAATATGAAGAAACATATTTTTACGAACAATGCCGCGATTCCTAATAAGTTAGCTGCATTTACACCTACATTTTCTACCATCCATTGCATTCCTGGGTAGTTGTATCCACCAAAGAACAATACAGAAATAATAGTAGAAGAGATAAACATACTCGCATACTCAGCAAATAAATAGAATCCCATTTTCATTGATGAATACTCTGTATGGTAACCTCCAATTAACTCATTTTCACATTCTGCTAAATCGAAAGGAGTTCTGTTTGTTTCTGCAAATGAACAGATTAAGAAAATTAAGAATGATAATGGCTGATAAAAAACATTCCAGTTCATTCCTTGTTGCTGTAATGAGATTTCTTTTAAACTCATTGTTCCAGTCATCATCAATAAAGCGATTATTGATAATCCCATTGCAACCTCGTAAGAAACCATTTGAGAAGCAGCACGAATAGCTCCCATCAAAGAGAATTTGTTGTTTGAAGCCCATCCACCAATCATGATTCCGTAAACTCCAACAGAAAGAACTCCAAAAATGTATAATAAAGCAATATTTACATCAGTAGCTTGAAGAATAATGTCTCTACCAAAAAGATGCAAACGATCTCCCCACGGAATTACAGCACTAGTCATTAAGGCAGTACTCATTGCAATGGCAGGACCAACTACGAATAAAAATCTATTTGGTGTATTTGGGAAAAACTCTTCTTTAGAGAATAATTTCATACCATCTGCAAGCGGCTGTAATAAACCTCCCCATCCAGCACGGTTTGGTCCAACACGGTCTTGCAAAAAAGCAGCAACTTTACGTTCTGCCCAAGTAGAATACATTGCCATAATCATTGTTACCGCAAAAACGACAACAATAACAACACTTTTTTCTATAATAAATGCACTTTCCATTTCTTACTATTTTTTGTCTTTATCAGTTAATGGAATTGCTGCCATACTAATTTTTTTACGGTCAATATCTCTACCTAAAAGAATGTTCTTTTCTGTATCGATTTCAACTTTCTCTAATTTTTGAGTGTAATTATTTTGGTTGATTACAGAGTCTTTTTCAAATTCTCTTGGCCCTTCAATTACCCAGTCATTTACATTTTTGTGATCAAAACGGCAGCTGTTGCAGATGAATTCTTCAACTTCATGGTACTCATCTTTACGACCAGTAACACGTTGAATTTCTCCACCAAACATCCAAACTGTAGTTTTACCGCAACATCCTGGAGTAGTACACTCTCTGTGTGCGTTATAAGGTTTGTTAAACCAAACTCTTGATTTAAAACGGAAAGTTTTATCTGTTAAAGCTCCAACAGGACAAACATCAATCATGTTTCCAGAGAACTCATTATCGATAGCTTTAGAAATACCAGTCGAAATATTAGCATGATCTCCACGATCTAATACTCCGTGAACTCTGTTGTCTGTCAATTGATCTGCAACTTGTACACATCTTTGGCATAAAATACAACGGTTCATGTGAAGTTGAATATTTGGACCGATATCTTCTGGTTCAAATGTTCTTTTTTCTTCAATGTAACGTGATTTCGGATTTCCGTGCTCGAAACTTAAATTTTGTAAATCACACTCTCCAGCCTGATCGCAAATAGGGCAATCTAACGGGTGATTGATTAATAAAAATTCTGTTACAGATTTACGAGCTTCAGTTACTCTTGCAGACGATTTACTGTTTACTTCCATGCCATCCATGCATCCTGTTACACAAGATGCCATTAATTTTGGCATTGGTCGTGGGTCAGCTTCACTACCTTTAGAAACTTCAACTAAACAACAACGACATTTACCGCCGCTGCCTTTTAATTTTGAGTAATAGCACATGGCTGGCGGAACTAAATCTCCACCAATCATACGTGCAGCCTGCAGGATTGTTGTTCCTGGTTCTACGTCTATACTTTGACCGTCTATGGTTACTTTCATCTCTTATTTTGTTTTTTTAGCTTCAGGTTTCAGGTTTCGCGTTTTCACTTGAAACTAAAAAAACTTGAAACTTTAAACTATTTTTTAAACTGTTTGTTTGCCTACTAAATGCTTAACTTGTGAGAAAGGCTCGGCAACAAAGTGATCTCTATTTTTAATTTTTTCTGGGAAACGAACGTGATATTCAAATTCATCTCTAAAGTGACGAATCGCTGCAGCTACAGGCCAAGAAGCGGCATCACCAAGAGGACAGATTGTGTTTCCTTCAATTTTACTTTGAATGCTCCACAATAATTCGATATCTTCTTCACGGCCTTGACCGTTTTCAATTCTCCATAAGATTTTTTCTAACCATCCAGTTCCTTCACGGCAAGGAGTACATTGTCCGCAAGATTCGTGGTGGTAGAAACGAGCAAAGTTCCAAGTGTTTCTTACCACACATGCAGTGTCGTTGTACACGATAAATCCTCCAGAACCTAACATAGATCCGGTAGCAAAACCACCATCACTTAAAGATTCATAAGTCATTAAACGATCTTCTCCATTTGCTGTTTTGAAAATTAATTCAGCTGGTAAAATTGGCACAGAAGAACCTCCAGGTACAAATGCTTTCAAAGGTCTGCTCGAAGACATTCCTCCTAAGTATTCATCAGAATTCATGAATTCGTCAACACTTAAACCCAATTCAATCTCGTAAACACCAGGATTTTTAATGTGTCCTGAAGCAGAAATTAATTTAGTTCCGGTAGAACGTCCAATTCCAATTTTAGCATAATCATCACCAGAATTGTTTACAATCCAAGGCACAGTCGCAATTGTTTCAACATTGTTTACCACAGTTGGATTTGCCCAAAGACCAGAAACCGCTGGGAAAGGTGGCTTGATACGAGGATTTCCTCTTTTACCTTCCAAAGATTCGATTAATGCTGTTTCTTCTCCACAGATATAAGCTCCAGCTCCACAGTGTACGTGAAGTTCAAGATCATAACCTGTTCCTAATATATTTTTTCCTAACCAACCGGCAGCTTTTGCTTCGGCGATTGCTCTTTCTAAGATTTTGAAAACCCACATATATTCTCCACGAATGTAGATGTAAGATAGGTTAGCGCCCAAAGCGTAGCTAGAAGTGATCATTCCTTCGATCAATAAGTGAGGAATATATTCCATCAAGAATCGATCTTTGAATGTTCCAGGCTCCGATTCGTCGGCATTACACACTAAGTGTCTTGGTCTTCCTGATTTTTTGTCAATAAAGCTCCATTTCATTCCCGCAGGGAAACCAGCTCCACCACGGCCACGTAATCCTGATTTTTTTACTTCTTCAGTAACTTCGTCTGGAGTAAGTGTTTTTAAAGCTTTTTCTACAGATGCATAACCACCATTTTGGCGATATACTTCGTAGGTTTTAATTCCAGGAATATTGATTTTATCTAATAATATTTTTTGTGACATCTTATTTATCGTGTAATATTATTTTATCCTCTCTACAATCAGCAATAATCTGATCGATTTTCTCTTCTGTCAGTTTCTCTTTGTAGAAATCTCCCAACTGCATCATCGGAGCGTATCCGCAAGCACCTAAACATTCTACACCAGCAATAGTAAACATTCCGTCTGGAGTAGTTTCTCCCATTTTAATGCCTAGTTTTTCAGAAGTGTAATCCATTAAATCTTCGGCACCTCTTAAGCAGCAACAAGAAGTCTGGCAAAACTCAAACATGTACTTGCCAATTGGCTTTTGGTTGAACATTGTATAGAAAGTAACCACTTCATAAACCTCAATTGGTTTGATCTGAAGAATCTCGGCAACTTTATCTTGCAATTCAATACTAAGCCAGTTGTTATGTGCATCCTGAACTTCGTGCAAAACAGGCAACAAAGCCGATTTTTGTTTGCCTTCAGGATAATGACTAATCAATTCATTGATGCGGTTCATCAATGCCTCGGTCATATTTATTTCTTGTTTGTAATGTTTACGTTCCATTTTTAATTTTAGATTTTAGATTTTAGATTTTAGATTTTTTAAATCTTGTTCTATAATCTATGATTCTTCAATCATTGTTTAAGTTTTAGATTCTTCAATCTGAATTTTTCAATTCTTAATTATAATTTTAAATTTAAATTCTAAAATCTGAATCCTCAATCAGCAATCTAAAATCTACAATCTAAAATCTACAATTTCTTAGGCGTCTAATTCTCCTGCAATTACGTTCAAACTTGATAGAATAATAATTGCATCAGAAAGCATAGCACCTTTAATCATTTCTGGGAATGCTTGATAGTAAATAAAGCATGGTCTTCTGAAATGTAATCTATATGGAGTTCTACTTCCGTCTGTTACTAAATAAAAACCGATTTCTCCATTTCCTCCTTCTACAGGGTGATAGATTTCTGCAACTGGTACAGGAACTTCTCCCATTACGATCTTAAAGTGATAAATTAAAGATTCCATAGAAGTGTAAACATCTTCTTTTGGAGGAAGGTAGTAATCTGGAACTTCAGCATGGTATTCGTTTCCTGGAGGCATTTTTTCTAATGCTTGGCGAATAATGCTTAAACTTTCCCAAACTTCAGCGTTACGAACACAGAAACGATCGTAAGTATCTCCTGATTTTCCAACAGGAACTATAAAATCAAAGTCTTCGTAAGATGAGTAAGGTTGTGCTACACGTACGTCGTAATCAACCCCAGCAGCACGTAAGTTTGGACCTGTAAATCCGTAAGCCATTGCTTTTTCAGCAGTGATACCACCTACGTTTACAGTTCTGTCAAGGAAAATTCTATTTCTCTCGAATAGGTTTTGGAATTCTTGCCAAACAGGTGGGAATTCTTCTAAGAATTTGTCTAGTTTTTTGAAAACTTCTGGAGACCAGTCTCTTTCAAAACCACCAATTCTTCCCATATTTGTAGTCAAACGAGCTCCACAAATTTCTTCGTAGATTTCGTAGATTTTTTCTCTAAATTGAAATACGTATAAGAAACCAGTATACGCACCTGTATCTACACCTAAGATTCCGTTACAGATAATGTGATCTGTAATACGAGCCAGCTCCATTACAATAACTCTTAAGTATTGAGCTCTTTTAGGGACTTCAATGCCTAATAGTTTTTCTACTGTCATCCACCATCCCATATTATTAATAGGAGATGAACAGTAGTTCATACGGTCTGTAAGAGGTGTGATTTGATAAAAAGGACGATTTTCGGCAATTTTTTCGAATGCTCTGTGGATGTAACCAATAGTTGGCTCAGCCTCAAGAATTTTTTCACCATCCATCAATAAGATATTTTGGAAAATACCGTGAGTTGCAGGGTGAGTTGGACCTAAATTTAGTACAGAAAGTTCGCTTCCGTCTTCGTTTAGTCTCTCCTTAATTATTTTAGCATAACGATGCTCTGGTGGTAATAATAGTTCTGACATTTTATAATGTTGAATTATTTTTTAGCAATTTGATGTTGTTCTTCCGAAGAATCTGTCATCCTTATCTGTTCTTCCGCTGTCTTCTAATGGAAATTCTTTTCTCATTGGGTGAGACTGCATTTCATCCATATTTAAAATACGTTTCAATTGAGGGTGTCCTATAAAGTTTACCCCGTAGAAATCGAACGTTTCTCTTTCCATCCAGTTTGAAGACAAGAAAATATTTGAAACTGTTTTAATTTCTGGTTTTTCGCCGTTTAAGAAAACTTTGATTTTTAATCTTTTGTTTTCGTACCAATTGTGTAAATGGTAAACAACTGCAAACTGACGTTCTGTTTCGTTATCTGGATAATGAATGCCGCACAAATCTGTTAAGAAGTGAAAACGTAATTCTGGATCGTTTTTAAGGAATAGAATCAAGGCTGTAATTTTATCAGCCGAAGCTTCTAAAGAAAAAATATCTCTTTCTTGCTGAAAGTTAAAAACATCGTTATTAAATGTTTCTACAAGTTTGTCTTGAATTTGGGTGTTTTCTAAGGCCATCTTATGAGATATTATATGAAGCTAATAATTCTTGGTATTCTGGTGAGCTTCTTCGTCTCACAGATTCGCTTTTTACCAAGTCCTGAAGTCTCATAACTCCATCAACAATTTGTTCTGGTCTTGGCGGGCATCCTGGTACATAAACGTCAACTGGAATTACTTTGTCAATTCCTTGAAGAACAGAGTAAGTGTCAAAAACTCCTCCTGAAGAAGCACATGCTCCAACAGCAATTACCCAACGAGGTTCTGCCATTTGCTCGTAAACTTGTCTTAAAATTGGAGCCATTTTTTTAGAAATAGTTCCCATTACTAATAACATATCGGCTTGTCTTGGCGAGAAACTAACACGCTCAGAACCAAATCGAGCTAAGTCATAGTGAGATGCCATTGTTGCCATGAATTCGATACCACAGCAAGAAGTCGCGAAAGGAAGCGGCCATAATGAGTTAGCTCTTGCTAAACCAACAACATCACTAAGTTTTGTAGCGAAGAAACCTTCACCCGTAACTCCTTCTGGCGGTGCAACCATATTTACTTTTGAATCGCTCATTTTATTTTAGATTTCTGATTTTAAATTTTTGATTTCTTGAATCGTAAAAAATAAAATCAATTTTTTAAATCAATTTTTATTCGAGGATTAAATTTTAAATCTAAGTTCTAAATCGGTTAATCTAAAATCAGAAATCTAAAATCTAAAATCTCAAGATTATTCCCACTCTAATGCCTTCTTCTTGATGATGTAAAAGAAACCAACTAAAAGTAAAGACATGAAAACTAACATTTTTAACATTCCTTCAATTCCTAAGTCTTTGAAGTTTACTGCCCATGGGTAAAGAAAAATAACCTCTACGTCGAATAATACGAACAAGATGGCAACAAGGAAGTATTTTACAGAAAATGGAATACGGGCGTTACCAACAGATTCAATACCGCATTCGAAGTTTTTATCTTTTACTTCAGAGGTTCTTCTTGGTCCTAATTTTCCAGAAATAATGATTGTTCCTACCACAAAACCAACAGCTAAAATAAACTGCATTAAAATAGGAATGTAACTGTATTGATCAGATTGCATAAACTTCGATTTTATACTTAAAAAATGAGCCACAAAGATAACTTGGAAGTCTGTAAAACACAAGTTAAAAAAGGATTTAAGTAGGGTATGAAAGTGCGTTTATGTCTAATTTTTATTCATTATAAATAACAATGTGTTATTTTAATATTTTTTTAAGAAATGGGTTAAAAAAAACGTCCCGATACTTCGGGACGTCTTCTTAGACCATTCAGAGGCAAAAAAAATAAATTGCTATATTTTTCTTAGATTACTGCTACTTTAGCAGCAACTTTCCCTTTTCTTCCTTCTTCTTCTTCGTAGCTTACACGGTCACCTTCGCGTAATTCTTCCGCGTTAATTCCTGAAGCGTGAACGAAGATGTCCTTTCCTGTTTCTTCGTCTGTAATGAATCCATAACCTTTAGATTCATTGAAAAATTTTACTGTACCTGTACGCATTGTAATTGTAATAATAATTTATAATAAAACAAATGTAATATATAAAGTGATACAAAAGACAAATACGTGTTAATTTTTTGTAAAAATTATTGATTTACAGTGTTTTTACGCGGTTTATTGCATCAATTTGCTTATAAAATACCATAATTTGCGAATCATTAATTGTAGGAATATAAAAAAGACCCGTTTGTAAGAATTTGATAATTTGAAAAAACAACGCTTTAAGATTTTTCCTAACATTTTGTTAAACAAAAAAGACGTCTGAAATTTCAAACGTCTTTTTAAATTTTTATGAATAAATTATTTCAAATTAAGCAATGTCTACTTTAATTCGAAGTTCTTTCAATTGTGCATCGTCAATTGCGGCAGGAGCATCGATCATTACATCACGTCCTGAATTGTTTTTAGGGAACGCAATAAAATCTCTAATTGTTTCTTGGCCTCCTAAAATTGCCACAAGTCTATCCAAACCAAAAGCTAGACCTCCGTGTGGTGGTGCTCCAAATTGGAAAGCATCCATTAAGAATCCGAATTGTGCTTTTGCTTCTTCTTCGGTAAATCCTAATAGTTGAAACATTAACTGCTGAGTTTCTTTATTGTGAATACGAATAGATCCCCCGCCAATTTCGTTTCCGTTTAAAACCATATCGTATGCATTGGCATTTAATTGGTCAATTAAAGGGTCTCTTTCTCCGATAAGTTTTGCGCCATTTCTTAATACATCAGCTGTTTTAAGTATTTCATTTGTGTATTTATTATTAACGATTTCATGGGGAGATGTAAAAGGGTGATGCATAGCATGATATCTTTTATTTTCTTCATCCCATTCCAATAATGGGAAATCAGTTACCCAAAGAGGTGCAAATTCTTCTGGATTACGCAATCCTAAACGAGTAGCCAATTCCATACGTAAAGCAGAAAGCTGCGCGCGTGTTTTGTTTGCCGGTCCAGAAAGAACAAAAATCATATCGCCAGGATTTGCTTCTGTAGCTTTTGCCCAGTTTGCCAAATCATCATTGTCATAGAATTTATCTACAGACGATTTGTATGTTCCGTCTTCGTTGCATTTTACGTAAACCATTCCAGACGCACCAACTTGCGGACGCTTTACCCAGTCAATTAATCCGTCGATTTCTTTACGAGTGTAGTTTCCAGCTCCAGGAACAGCGATTCCGACAACCAATTCAGCTGTATTAAATACAGGGAATTCTTTGTGTTGTGCAAATTCGTTTAGTTCTCCAAACTTCATTCCGAAACGGATGTCCGGTTTGTCGTTTCCGTATGTTTTCATAGCATAGTCGTAGGTAATTCTTGGGAATTTATCTACTTCAATACCTTTAATTTCTTTAAGTAAATGTCTTGTCAGACCTTCGAAAATATTTAAAATATCTTCTTGCTCCACAAACGCCATTTCGCAGTCAATTTGCGTAAACTCAGGCTGACGGTCTGCACGCAAATCTTCGTCACGGAAACATTTTACGATTTGGAAATATTTATCCATTCCGCCCACCATCAAAAGTTGTTTGAAAGTTTGCGGAGATTGTGGTAATGCATAAAACTGTCCTTCGTTCATACGGCTTGGTACAACGAAATCTCTTGCTCCTTCTGGAGTTGATTTGATCAAATAAGGTGTTTCGACTTCGCAGAAATCCAAATCAGATAAATATTTACGAACTTCCATTGCCACTTTGTGACGGAATAATAAGCTGTTTTTTACCGGATTTCTTCTGATATCCAAGTAACGGTACTTCATTCTGATGTCTTCTCCACCGTCTGTTTCATCTTCAATTGTAAATGGAGGAGTAAGTGCAGTGTTTAAAATCGTTAATTCTGAAACTAAAATTTCGATTTCACCAGTCGGGATATTTTTGTTTTTAGCTTCACGCTCAATTACAGTTCCTTTTACCTGAATTACAAATTCTCTACCTAGAGTTTTAGCCAATTCAAAAACGGTTTTATCAGTACGACTTTCGTCGAAAATAAGCTGTGTAATTCCATAACGGTCGCGTAAATCGACCCAATTCATAAATCCTTTATCACGTGATTTTTGAACCCAGCCCGCAAGTGTAACTTCGGTATTAATATTTGAAGCGTTTAATTCGCCACAATTATGACTTCTATACATAATCAAAATTTTAGATTGCAAAAGTAAATACAAAATTCAAGATAATATAGTAAAGTGAGAAGTTGATTCAGAATAATTTCAAATAAATTGTTAATTGTGAAATTCCGAAGCATTAATTCTTTAGTTTTGATTCTCTAAAAACTAATATTAATACCTATGAAGAAACTTTTTGTTGCAGGTTTAGTAATTTTTACTGCTTTAAACGGGACTGCTCAAAGTAAGAGTTCTATTAAGTTCACCGCTAAAATAACGAACAGAAATAGTGATACTTTAGTAATAAAAGGAAGAGACAACTTCAAGCAAGTAATTCCTATTGATAAAAAACAAGTTTTTGCCGCGACTTTTGATGCTCCACAAGGATTTTATGTTTTCTCGGACGGAACAGAATCTTCGAATCTTTATTTAAAGCCAAATTCTGAAGTTAATTTGACTATGGATGCTAAAGAATTTGATGAAACGATTGTATATAAAGGTAAAGGTGTAGAAGAAAGTAATTTTTTGGCGCAACAGGCATTAAAGGATGAAACTTTTCAGAAAGATGCTTTTGCTAAAGAATCTAATGAATTTAATACTTTGCTAGATAATAAATTGAAAGCAGATACAGAGAATTTGGAAAAAGGGAATTATGCCTCAGAATTTAAAGCTGCTTTGAAACGCAGTTTTGAGAGTTTCCACCAATATGCATCTGAAGAATATGAAAGAGTTTCAAAAGCAAATAAAATGGTTGGAAAAGCTTCTCCAGGTTTTGACTATGAAAATTTTAAAGGAGGAAAAACAAAACTGACGGATTTGAAAGGTAAATATATCTACATTGATCTTTGGGCGACTTGGTGCGCACCTTGTAGAGCAGAAATTCCATATTTGCAAAAGCTTGAAGAAAAATATCATGCAAAAAACATTGAATTTGTAAGTATTTCTATTGATAAAGCGAAAGACAATCCGAAGTGGAAAAAATTCGTAACCGATAAACAGCTAGGAGGCACGCAGCTTTTTGCTGATAAAGATTGGGAATCTGAGTTTGTAGTTAATTACGGCGTAACAGGAATTCCAAGATTTATTTTGATAGATCCAAATGGCAATGTGGTAAGCTCTGATGCTTCTAGGCCATCTGATCCGAAGCTTGAAGAGCAATTAAATGCATTATTGAACTAATTTGTTTACGAAATTTATAACGTTATCGTAAAATACAAATATTTCTAAAATACCAGTAAAACCAGTGCTTGAGCGCTGGTTTTCTTACTTTATGGATTTTTCCAATGTTAAGTTTTTATTCAATGTTACCAAATTGTTAAGTAAAAGTTTTTTTAATGTAAACAATTAACTATATTTGATAAAGATTTCTTAACATTAATACCTAAAGATATGAAAAAGAGTGTAATTTTAGCTGCAATATTGTTCTCTGGAATTGTAGTTGCACAAGAAGGAAAGCCTGAATTAGAAGCTGCTGGAAACAAGGTAAAAGCAACTTATTACTATGAAAATGGTAAAGTGCAGCAAGAGGGCTTTTTTAAAGACGGTAAATTAGACGGTGTCTGGGTATCTTATGACGAAAAAGGAAACAAAAAAGCCGTAGGAGAATATGCAGACGGAGTTAAAACTGGAAAATGGATTTATTTTAATGAAGACAGCTTGAAAGAAGTTGCTTATGTTGACAACAAAGTAAGTTCGGTTAAAAACTTGCAGAAAAATGCTTTAGCAAACAGAAATTAATCACATAATTTCAGAAACCTAATTATAAAAAAACCGTCCCGTTAAAAACGAGACGGTTTTTTTATGCTTTTACTTTTTTTAGATTTTCGGCTTCTTCCAAACCAAATTAAAAATCCGCTTACAGGTAGTGCCGCGGCAATTAAGCTTACAGTAAAAGCTATGATTTTTCCTGGAAGATCTAAAACTTGTCCTGTATGTATTCCGTAATTCATTTCGACAACTTTTAATCCTAAGGTTTTTTTATCGAATGTTTGGCTTTGGATCAATTTTCCGCTTGACGGATGAAAATAATAATTGCTCTGCTGATCGTATCGTAAGGCATGTGGATAAGAGCCCGTGCTCACAATATCACCTTTTTTTTGCGGAATCATTACAAAGAACATTTCTGCTTTTGGCTCTAATTTCAAGGTTTGAGCAAATGCTTTGTCAATTGCAGTAATCGAATTTGTTTTGAAAGCAGTAGTATCAATTAAAGGTGTTTTTGTTTCAGCAGCTTTGTCTCCGCCCAAATTGAAAGATTTATAAATTCCTTCGCCAACCCATTCGTAAGTGAAAGTAAGTCCGGTTATGGCAAGTATTAGAGCAATTAACGCAATATAAAATCCAGATGTATTATGCCAGTCATAATTAACGCGACGCCATTTTGCTGACCATTTTACGGTAAAACTTCTTTTAATGTCGCTTTTTCGTTTGGGCCACCATTGTATAATTCCCGAAATAAGCAATAAAATAAAAACGATGGTTGCGCCGCCAATGATATGTTTTCCTATGTAATCAGGCAGAAGCAGATACAAATGAATGTATTCTACAATAATGAAGAAATCAGTTTCAGGATTTTCAGATTTCAGATGTTTTCCGGTGTACGGATTAAAATACAAGTAAAGATTTCCTGAATTTGAATACGTATAAACAATCGCAGATCTGTTTTTTCCGTAATACGAAACCATACTGACTTTGTTTGCAGGAGCAACTTCTTTTGCTTTTTGCTGCAATTCAGATGGTGAAAGAAAAGGTTTGTTTTGAGGTTCGACCAAACGCCATTCTTTTCTGGTGATGTCTTTTATTTCGTCGTGAAAACAAAAAATACAGCCCGTAATACAAACTATAAAAACAATAAGCCCAGAAATTAGTCCGAGCCATTTGTGTAGAAAACGTATTTTGGTTTTGAATCCCATTTTTGATTAAAAGCGTAAAAGTATGCTCAAAATTTATAAGGGACAAGCTATTGCAAATAATTTGTGGATAAGACTTTGAAGAATAGTGTTGGTAAAAGGAAATTAATCTCGCAAAGACGCAAAGGCGCAAAGAAATATAAAAAAAACTTAGCGACTTTGCGTCTTTGCGAGATTTTAAAAAAAATAACTGCGAGAAAAGGAGCAGGGCAATTTTAAGCAACTGCTTTTTTAGGTTTTAAATGATAGGCCGTGTATAATGAAATTGCTGCTAAGAAAATCCAGAAAACATCAATAAAGAATATTTGAAATTTGTTTTCTAGGAAAGAAGTCCAAAACCAATTTCCAGAAACGATTCCGTTTGTAATAGGAATTAAGAATCCTAAAATACTTCCAGAAATCAAGCAGAATTTATTGGTAAAAGCATCATCCTTTTTAAGGATAAAGAAAATGGCAAGTATTAGCCATCCGCCAAAATAAATAGCATATAAACCAGACTGACTTAAAGGATAGAAAATTTTACTTCCAATAAAGGCTAATGCTGTAATAGGATACATGCTTAAGCAAATTGCTAGATAAATGCGTACAACGGCATTATTGAAACGTCTTTTCTTTTCTGGCATATTATTTTTTTGTCGGGCAACAAGCCAGATCATAACTCCAGAAATGATTACAAAACAAGTTATGATTCCTAAAAGGAAGCTTACGATTTTTAGCGCATATCCGCCATAATCTCCAAAATGGATTCTGTAGAGAACATTTTTTACAACATCTAAATAACTGGTCTGTGCAACGGGATCTTTTTTAGCAATTTCTTTCCCATCGGCAATTCGATAAACTACTTTTCCGATTCCAGTAAATTTTTTGTGGCTTAAAAGTTCGCCTTCAACTAAAACGTGCATATTGGCATCACCATAGTTTTGAATAAAAACGCGAGTGATTTCAAAATCGGCCCAGTTCTTTTTAGTTTTGGAAACTAGCTCATTAATATCAAATGGATTGGCTAGTTTTTTATTTTCAAATTTATAATCAGCATCAGTGTATTCTAATTCTTTATATAATTTATCTTGATCGCCTTTGTATAATGCCATTACAGCTGGAGCTACAATTAAAAGTTTAATCATGAAAAAAGCGCCTGTAACTGCATAAACAAACTGAAAAGGAAGACCAATCATTCCTAATGCAGTGTGCGCATCTGTCCAAAGTGTTTTTAATTTTTCTTTTGGACGGAACATATAAAAGTTAGAGACAATTTTATTCCAATGCAATAAAACTCCAGTAATGATTGCAAATAGGAAAAATAAAGCTGTAAATCCAGACAAATAATATCCTACTGGATATGGAATTTGAGCTAGAAAATGCAGTCGGTATAAAAGTTCTCCTAACGAATATGATGCTTCGTAAGTATGAGTCTTGTAGTTTTTAGTGTCTAAATAAAAAAAATCTCCTGCTTGTTGTTTTTTTGGAGCCAATTTGTCTTTGGTTCCTTCCATATAAACGGCAACTCGATTTTCTATAGATGGTTTAGAAATGGTAATATTTCTTCCGTGCAAAACATATTTTTTGTCCAGATACTGCAGTGCATCATTAAAGTTTAATTGAAGTTCTCTTGTTTGAGGTGTAGATTCACTTCTTTCCCAATTGACAATTTCGTCTCTAAAAAAAGAAAAAGATCCAGCAAAGAAAATTACAAATAGTACTACACTGATAACGATTCCGCTGACAGTATGGGTATGAAAATAGATGTTGTAATGACGGTTGTTCATATATTATTGTGCCGTATTAAAGGTTTGACCCAAATAAATAAAAAGACAAAAAAGTAAAGAAAGAAGAATGTAGATTGCCCATATTTTCCAGCCGCTTTTGGCTAAAAAAGCAATAATCATTAAAGCAACCCATAGAATAAAACCGCTGAAAGCCATTGTAATTAATACGTTCGCACGGTTCAACCAAGAAGCAAGAGCTAAATGGAAAGTAACAGAAACAAAGTATCCGCCTAGAATTGCGGCAGTAATTTTGGAAAAACGAGGCCAAAAAGAGGGATTTAGATATTTTGAATTTGCCGGCATAATTTGATACGGATTACTGGTAGTAGAATTCTGTTAGTGCAATAAAAACCAGTAGCGCCAAAAGCAACTTGCTGTTTATTTTTTTTAAAGGAGTAAGAATGATGATTAAACTTCCGACTGTCATAAGCTGAATGAAAAACATCAAGGTCCCGCATCCTAATGATTGTGTAAAAAGCCACATCATATAAGCCGATAATAAAAGCATTAATCCAATGATTTTAGTTTGCTTTGGATTTTTCTGCATCCATTTTTCAAAACCTAAATCATAAGATAGTACCGCTCTTTTTGAAGTGTAATAAAGCGTGTAAAAAGCTAAAAAAACGATAAGACTGGCAGTTGTAATCATAATCGATGAAATTTGAAAACACCTTTCTAGATAAAGAAAGGTGTTTTGTTTGATTTGTACTAAAATCTATAAGTGAAACTTGCAGCAAAAGTTCTAGGATCTTTTGGATGTATTGTTGACCATCCGTCATAGATTTCTTTGTTTGCGATATTGTTTAATTTTAGTGTGATTCCGAATTTTTCAGTGTTGTAAAACAAAGAAGAATTAAGTACAGTGTATTCTGGAATTGTAAATGTTCCAGCAACAGATCTATTCATGATTTTGTTATCTCCAACATAATTTCCTCCGAAGCCTAAGCCAAATCCTCTTAATAATCCGTTAGTAAACTTATAGCTTGCCCATAAGTTTGCTAAATTATACGCTCCAGCGCTTTCTGGTCTAAATCCTACAAAGTCAGCATCTCCTTTAGTTAGCGTTGCGTCATTATAGCTGTAACCCAATATAATATTTAAACCAGTAATTGGATTAGCAATAAATTCTGCTTCAAAACCTTTATTGTGCTGAGCGCCATCTTGATAATTTGTTACATCAGTTGCGTTTGGTCTAACGCTATAAACCATGTTTGAAACTTTAATATCGTAGTAGCTTAAAGTAGCGTAAATTTTGTCTTTAAAGATGTTCAATTTTGTACCAAATTCAATTTGGTTGGCGTGCTCAGGGTCGAATGTAACAGGAGTTCTAACTGTTCCATTTACGTTTTCGCCTGGAGCTACATTTGAGAAACCATTCATGTAGTTGGCAAAAATAGACACCTTGTCAATAATAGGCTGATAAACCAATCCGAATTTTGGAGAGAAAGAAGTTTGATTGTAGTTGTCAGCATCTGTTGAAACATCTCCAGTGTTTATAAAACGATCTGCACGTAAACTTACCATTGCAGAAAGAGCAGGAGTGAAGTTGATTACATCAGAGAAATAAGCACTGTAAACTTCTTGTTTTGTTTTGTTGTTGTTTCTTGGAGCATTTCCAACAATTGCATCAGAACCAGCTTTTGTTAAATCTCCTGTGTCACCATTTGAAGGTCCGAAAATGGCATTAAATGCGGCTAAATTATCTCCAACATAAACATTTCCATTGGCAAAATATCCTGTTCCGCGATCAAGAGCGACTCTGTTGTAGTAATCTAAACCAACAACAAGTCTGTTCCTCATATTTCCGATTTTAAAATCGCCAACGAAGTTTTGTTGTATATCAAAAGTGGTGTTTTTATTATCCTGATAGTTAAAATATCTTCCCAAAACAATTCCGTCTCCAGGTTTCATTGTTGTATAAGCTGTTCCTTCATATAAATAAGCGTAATTTCCAGTTGACTTAGCATTGCTTGTAGAGAAAATAGTCTGAGAAGTCCATTGGCTAGAAAGCTTGTAGTTCATTTGCGCCTGAATATTATAAGAAGGCGTTTTAATTGTTAATTCGTTGCTTGTATAAGAACGGTTGTTGTCGTATTTTAATTCAGCAATGTTATGAACTCTCAACGGATGTGCTCTGTCTAAAAACAACATTGTTGGGTTTGTGGTTTCATTGCTCATGAATTCGGTATTGACTAAGAATGATAATCTGTCATTCACTTCGTAAGATAATGATGGAGCAATGAAAAATGATTCTACGAAACCAGCATCTTGAAAACTTTCTTGTTTGTTGTATGCTGAGTTTACTCTGAAATTAAGTGTTTTTGTATCGTTAAGAGATGTGTTAAGATCTACAGTTGCACGGTTTAATCCGTAGCTTCCAGCAGTATAATTTACCTCTCCGCCAAATCCTTTGTACGGTCTTTTTGTTGTAGTATTGATTAATCCTCCGTATGAAATTAAACTGCTTCCAAATAAAGTTCCAGAAGGACCTTTAATAATTTCTACTCTGTCAATGTTTGCAGGGTCTAAACTACCATTTGTTAAACCTGGTACACCGTTTACAATAGTTGCTTGAACCGGGAATCCTCTTAGCGAGTAGTAGCTAGCTCCATCTCCGCCACGACCTGTTGAAGCCCAAAGTTGTGTTACGCCGGGAGCATTTTTTAAGGCATCATCAAATGTTGTAACCACTTGTTCTTTTAAAACTGATCCCGTAATTGTAGTATACACTTGTGGATTTTCAAGATTCTTAAGAGGCAATCTAGAAACTTGTTGATTGTCTTTGCGTACGAAACTATTTTTACGACCGTTTATAACTACTTCTGTTAATTCTTCTGAATTGGAAGTAAGATTAAAATTTTGAGTCAATTCTTGTCCTTCAGTAATGGTAATCTTTTTTTCGGCGGTATTATAACCAACAGCAGAAACTTTTAAGGTGTAAGTTCCCGGCTTCACATTTTTAATTTTATAATTACCCTCTTCATCCGTAGTTGTTCCAAATCTGGTACCTTTTAGGGCTAAAGAAATTCCTTCAGGAGATTCATTATTATTTAAAGATATTTTACCTTTTACAGTTGCTTTTTCTTGTGCATTAATCGTATTGCCAATTAAAAAGAAAAGACAAAAAGTTAAAACAGAAATCGTAAATTTTAATTTCATTTTTATTTAGAATTAATTTTGATAGTGCAAATTTAATTGCTGGAGCGCAATCAAACAAGTTGTTTTTATTTATTCTAAATAAATTATTTTTTATAGGTTAAAATTTTAATTAATTCAAAAAATTAACATCTTAAGCCAATCTTAAGCTAGTTTTAAGCAAAAAAAAGCCTGTTCTAATGAAAGAACAGGCTTTTATATTGTTGAAAACTACTTGAAATTACAACTCTAAAGCACGTTTAGCGTCGCCATTCATCAATAATTCTAATGGGTTTTCTAAAGCTTCTTTTACAGCAACCAAGAAACCAACAGACTCACGTCCGTCGATAATTCTGTGATCGTAAGAAAGAGCCACATACATCATTGGGTGAATTTCAACTTTTCCGTTTACAGCAATCGGACGCTCGATGATGTTGTGCATTCCTAAGATTCCTGATTGAGGAGGGTTGATGATTGGAGTTGATAACATACTTCCGAAAACACCACCATTTGTAATTGTGAAAGTTCCTCCAGTCATATCGTCCACTGTAATTTGACCATCACGAGCTCTTAAAGCCAATCTTTTGATCTCAGCTTCAATTCCACGGAAAGTTAAAAGTTCAGCATTACGAACAACAGGAACCATTAATCCTTTTGGCCCAGAAACTGCGATTGAGATGTCGGCAAAATCGTAAGCGATTTTGTAATCACCATCCATCATAGAGTTAACATCTGGATATAATTGTAAAGCTCTTGTAACTGCTTTTGTAAAGAATGACATGTAACCTAAACCAAGACCACCATGTTTTGCTTTGAAAGCATCTTTGTATTCATTACGAATTTGGTTGATTGGCGTCATGTTTACTTCGTTGAAAGTAGTAAGCATAGCTGTTTCATTTTTAGCTGAAACCAATCTTTCTGCTACTTTACGACGTAACATTGATAATTTTGTACGCTCAGTTCCGCGGCTTCCTCCTGTTGGAGTTCCCATAGAAGGCACTGCATTTACAGCATCATCTTTAGTAATTCTTCCGCCTTTACCAGTTCCAGTTACTGTTGCTGGAGCAATATTTTTCTCGTCTAAAATTTTTCTTGCTGCTGGAGATGGAGTTCCTGCTGCATAACTTGTAGCTGCCGGAGCTTGTACTGGTTCTGCTTTTGGAGCTTCAGCCTTTGGAGCCTCTGCTTTCGGTGCTTCCGCTTTAGGCGTTTCTGCTGCTGGAGCTGCAGATCCGCTTCCTGCTGGTTTAGCAGCATCTGTATCAATTAAACAAACTACAGCACCTACTGCAACTGTATCACCTTCTTCCGCTTTTAGTGTAATTACACCGCTCATTTCAGCAGGCAATTCAAGAGTAGCTTTATCTGAATCAACTTCAGCAATAGCCTGATCTTTCTCTACATAATCTCCGTCTTTTACTAACCAAGTTGCAATTTCAACTTCTTTTATTGATTCCCCTGGTGATGGGACTTTCATTTCTAAAATCATCTTGTTTTTGTTTAAGGTTTTTATGGCTTCAGGTTTCAAGTTTCAGGTTGTGACACTTGAAACTTGGAACATGAAACTTGAAACAATTATTTTTTTAATTATCTAAATAAATTTTTATCGAATACCATTCTGATTGCATCTGCGTGACGGCGTTTTGCACGTGTGTAACTTCCTGATGCAGGAGCAGAATATGCTTTTAATGAAGCCAATCTCCATTTCACTAGATCAAAGTTCATTAACATATAGCTGTAAGCACCCATGTTTTTAGGCTCTTCTTGTGCCCAAACATAATCGTCTGCATTTGGATATTGTGCAATGATTGCTTTAATCTGCTCAACTGGGAAAGGGAATAATTGCTCGATACGAACAACAGCAACGTCTTTTCTTCCGTTGTTTTCTCTTTCTGCAGTAATATCGTAGTAGAATTTACCAGTAACAAAAACTAAAGTCTTAACATCTTTTTTGTTTACTGTAGTATCATCAATTGTTTCTTGGAAACTTCCGTTTACTAAATCTTCTACTGGAGACACACATCTTGGGTCACGAAGTAAACTTTTTGGAGTAAATACTACCAATGGTTTACGGAAATTCGTTTTCAATTGTCTTCTTAATAAGTGGAAGAAGTTTGCAGGAGTTGTACAGTCTGCAACATACATATTATGTCTTGCACAAAGCTGTAAGTAACGCTCCATTCTTGCAGAAGAGTGCTCAGCACCTTGTCCTTCGTATCCGTGAGGCAATAAAAGAACGATACCATTTTGGTTGTTCCATTTATCTTCACCACAAGAAATATATTGGTCAATCATGATTTGGGCTCCGTTAGAGAAATCTCCAAATTGTGCTTCCCAGATTGTTAAAGCGTTTGGACTTGCCAATGCATATCCATAATCAAAACCTAAAACTCCGTACTCAGATAAGTGAGAGTTGTAGATATTAAAGTTTCCTTTTTTATCTTCAAGGTTATTAATCAAGATTACTTCTTCTTCAGAATCTTCAACTTTAACTACAGCGTGACGATGAGAGAAAGTTCCTCTTTCTACGTCTTGTCCAGAAATACGAACATCAAAACCTTCTTGCAATAAAGATCCGTATGCTAAATGTTCAGCCATTCCCCAATCTAAAAGATTAGTTTCGAAGAACATTGTTTTTCTGTCGTTGATTAATTTTTGAATTTTACTGATGAATTTTTTGTCTTCAGGTAAATTAGAAATTGCATTTGCAATTTGAGTTAATTTTTCTTTTGGATAAGAAGTATCAACTTTTTGAAGCATTTGCGTATCGGTAACCTGAACAAAACCTTCCCATTCGTTTTTCATGAATGGAGTAATGATCGTTAAATCTTTTTTACGAGAAGCCTCTAAGTTTTCTTCTAAAGCAGATTTGTATTGTTTTTCTAAAGCATTTACATAAGAAGCATCAATTACGCCATCTGAAAGTAATTTCTCAGCATAGATGTCTCTTGGGTTTTTATGTTTAGCAATGATTTTATATAAAACAGGCTGAGTGAAACGAGGTTCGTCACCTTCATTGTGTCCGTATTTTCTATATCCTAATAAATCAATAAATACGTCACGCCCAAACTGCATTCTGTAGTCTAATGCAAAAGATACCGCGTGTACAACAGCTTCAGCATCATCAGCATTTACGTGCAATACTGGAGAAAGCGTTACTTTGGCAACGTCTGTACAGTAAGTAGAAGAACGAGCGTCTAAGTAGTTTGTTGTAAATCCAACTTGGTTGTTGATTACGATATGGATTGTACCTCCAGTTTTGTATCCGTCCAATAAAGACATTTGAATGATTTCATACAAAATACCTTGACCAGCGATAGCAGCATCACCGTGAACAGCAATTGGCAATACTTTTGAGATATTTTCTGGGAAATGTCTTTCTTGTTTTGCTCTTGTAATACCTTCAATTACAGCTCCAACAGTCTCTAAGTGAGAAGGGTTTGGTGCTAAATTGATGTTGATGCTTTTTCCAGATCTTGTTTTTCTGTCAGCAGTAAGACCTAAGTGGTATTTTACGTCACCGTCAAAATACTCTTGATCGTAATCTTTTCCGTCAAACTCACCAAAAATGTCTTGAGTAGATTTTCCGAAGATGTTTGCCAAAACGTTCAAACGACCACGGTGAGCCATTCCCATTACGAATTGTTCAACACCTTTTTCTGCAGCTTGCTCGATCAAAGCATCCAAAGCTGGAATGATAGATTCTCCACCTTCTAATGAAAAACGTTTTTGTCCAACATATTTAGTGTGAAGGAAGTTTTCAAAAGAAACAGCTTCGTTTAATTTATTTAAGATTGTTTTCTTTTCTTCAGTAGAGAAATTAGGCTGGTTTGTATTTACAGATAATTTGTCTTGAATCCATTTTACTACATTAGGATTTCTAATGTACATGTACTCAATACCGATATGCTGGCAGTAAATAGCTTTAAGGCGGTTTACGATATCTTGTAAAGAAGATGGTGCCATTCCGATTGTTTGAGCAGCATCAAAAACAGTTGAAAGGTCAGCTGTAGATAATCCGAAGTTTTCGATATCCAAAGTTGGAGATGAAGTTCTACGGTCACGAACAGGATTTGTTTTCGTGAATAAATGCCCGCGCGTACGGTATCCGTCAATTAATTTAAGAACGTTGAATTCTTTCTTTAGTTTTTCTGAAACTTGACTGTAATCTGTGTTATCGCTAGTCACGTACTCAACGATCGTTTGCACCGGATTTTCGTCGTTATAAGTCGTTTGCCCAAAGTCAAAACCTTGAAAGAAACTTCTCCAGCTAGGCTCAACGCTGTCTGGGTTAACTAAATATTGATCGTATAATTGTGCAAAAAACTCAGTATGCGCTGCGTTTAAAAATGAAAACCTATCCATAATATGAGTGAATATACTTTTTTGTTATATAGAAAGGCAAAAGTACAACAATCGCATTTATTTAAATCTTTTTTTTACGTACTTTTACGTAAAAATTTGTTAAAATAAACGTTAACTATGAATAAAATTCAATTTTCAATCGATTGCAGATATTTTTTTGTGATTTTGGCGGTCTTATTTTCAAGTTATAGTAGTGCACAACAAAAATATGTTATAGACAACAGCAATCATTTTTGGGATAAAGTTCAATTTGGAGGCGGTTTGGGTCTTGGATTCGGTTCAGGATATACCAATATTTCGGTAATGCCGAGTGCCATTTACAATGTTAACGAAATTGTAGCCGTTGGAGCAGGTCTTCAATTTGGTTATTTATATCAAAAAAATTATTACGAATCTTTCGTTTGGGGAGGAAGCCTTATCGGTTTAATAAATCCAATTCCAGAAATCCAGTTATCCGCTGAATTAGAACAAGTAAGAGTTGATACGCAATACGAATCAAGATATGATGTTTATCAAAATTATTACCCTTCGTATTCTGATAGCTATTGGAATACAGCTTTGTATCTTGGGGCAGGTTACAGAACCAAAAATGTAACAATTGGAGCACGTTATGATGTTTTGTATGATCCTAATAAAAGTTTGTACGGCTCTGGATTTATGCCTTTTGTGAGGGTTTATTTTTAAGTTGCTAAGGTTCTGAGATGCTAAGATTCTAAGTCTTCAATTTGTAAAAAAAAAATATTTAAGTGGACCAAGCTTTATTTTCTAAAATAACCTTGCAATATTTAAAAGAGAATTATCCTGATTTTGTAGGAAATATTGATTTTAAAAAAGATCAATCTTTTGATTGTTTTATTAAAAGTATCCAAGGAAACAGATTTTTGTGGGTAGCGACTTATGATTTGGAAATAACCATTGGTTTTGAAAATCATAATAAAGAATGTGATTGGCATTTTCACATTGGAGCTTCAGGAGGAAATAGCCTAAATGAAGAGCTAGAACTATTGACTAAAGAACTCAATAAAATTTTAAATAACGAACAGGTTTTTATTTTGGAAGATGGTAAATATATTCCATTAGATAAAAATGATGAGATAGATGTAAAAGAAGATGAAAAGTTATATGTATGGGATGAGATATAAGTATTGAAAAAACTTAGAACCTTAGCTTCTTAGAATCTCAGAACCTTATTTATAATAATTCCTAAACCACACCTTCTGCCATTCTCTCTTTAAAATCAAGAAAGCCACTTGTTCGGCTAGAATCACCAAATCAGATCCGTCAAGACTTTTTATGTCATTTTCTGGCACGTCAATTATATAAAGTAGATTCAAATATTCAGCAAATTTGTACTGAATCATTCGGTAAATTTTTTCGTGAAGCTGGATTTTTAATTCGTCAGGCGAAATGCTCAATGGAAAATCAATTCCTTCATTGGCCAGATTAAAATCTTTATTGATTTGCTCAATCAAGCTTAAGTATAAATTTTCTTTCTCGGCATCAGCCAATAAATAATCGGTATTTTCAGGAATCGGAAACATTGATGCTTTTTAAGAATTGAGGCAAAGTTAAAACTAAAAAATCATTTAACAGTCGATTCTCGTTCTATGATTCTCGTTGGAAGTTCTATAATTTGATGCGTTATTGGGCGATGTTCTTTTATATCGGCAATTTCATCAATTAAAATAGAAACTGCAGTGTGCCCCATTTCAAATCCAGGCTGATCGATTGTGGTTAATTTAGGCGAAATAACGGTGCTCATAAACCAGTTGCTAAACCCAAAAACAGCTACCTGATCCGGTGTTTTGATTCCTGCTTCATTAAAATATTTTATAATGCCAATGGCAACCAAATCAGTAATCGCAAAAATAGCGTCTATATCTGGATTTTCAGTCATTATTTTTTGGGCATTTTCGTAGCCGTCTTCAAAATCAGTGTTGTTGTCGCAAACATAAACCAACTTCGAATCATACTCAATTCCGTGTGCTTCAAGGGCTCTTTTATAGCCAAGAAAACGATCAATCGAATTTTGCGGTACATACGAACCCCTAAAATGTGCAATTCTTTTGTAACCTTTATTAATAAGGTATGAAACAGCATCAAAAGCTGCTTTGGCATCATTAATCACCACTTTAGAACAATCTACTCTTTTGGCAATTTTATCAAATAAAACAACAGGCGTGTTTTTGCGAATGGCTTCATTAATATGAGAGAAATCATCGGTCTCGTTCGAAAGTGACATTAAAACACCGTCGACCCGCTTTTGAATTAGTAAAGCAAGCTGTTTTTTCTCCATTTCATATTTTTCGTTTGACTGAAGAATAATAACCAGATAACCTCTCTTTTCGGCTTCTTCTAAGATTCCGTTTAATACGCTAGAAAAAAAGTGGTGAACAGTCGCAGGAATAATGACACCAATAGTTTTGGTTTCGTTCGTTCTTAAATTAACCGCTACAGAATTAGGCATATAGTTCATCGTTTCGGCCATTTCGATAACTTTGGCGCGGGTCGATTTACTAATGTCCGTATATCCTTTTAACGCTTTTGAAACCGTTGTAACCGATATTCCTAATGCTGAGGCTATATCTATTAATTTTGTGTCATTCATGAAATAAATGTACTAAAAAATAAACTTCATTGACGAAAAATTAATTTTCGAAAACGTTTTAGGTGATTTCGAAAACGTTTTCGATTTTTAATTCTTATATTCCTTATTATTTGTTTTTAAGTTTGACAGTGATAACCATAATTACTAACTAACCGAACAAAAAAATGAAAAAGCTGCACCATTATTTAGGTACATTATTTTTAATGTTTTGCCTATTTTTTTTACCAAATAATCTGTTTGCCCAAAATACAGCGAAAGTTTCCGGAAAAGTACTCGACGATAGCGGGCTTACAGTTCCGGGAGCAAATGTAACGCTTAAGGAAACAGGAAAAAGTACCGTTACAGATGAAAACGGAGGATATTCATTCTCAAACATCGAAGCAGGAACATACACTATTATTGCAACGAGCGTAGGGTATAAAACTTTCGAGAAAAAGATTGCTGTAAAAGAAGGAGAATCAGTCGAAGCAAATTTACTTCTTGAAGGAGAATCGCAAAGTTTAAAAGAAGTAGTAGTAACAGGTTCGTCTGCTCCAAGATCTAAACTGGAATCCAGCGTTGCCATTACCACGTTAGGAGCAAAAGCAATCGAAGACAGAGCGCCATCTAGTACGGCAGCTTTATTGCAGACCATTCCGGGATTTGTTGTTGAAGCATCTGGAGGAGAAATTGGAAACAATCTTTTTGCAAGAGGAATCCCGTCTGCGGGAGCTTATGAATATGTACAAATTCAGGAAGACGGATTACCGGTTTTTGAAGATGGAGCTTTACAATTTGCCAATGCTGATACTTTTTACAGACTAGACGAAACAGTAAGTAAAATGGAAGCCGTTCGAGGAGGTTCTGCTTCAATTTTTGCTAACAATGCTCCGGGTGGAATCATCAACTTTATTTCTAAAACAGGACAAAATGATTTTCAGGGAAGAGCAAAATTCACTACTTCAGATTACGGAATGTTCAGAACCGATCTTAATTTATCAGGTGCTTTAATTCAGGATAAATTATTTTTTAATGTCGGTGGATTTTACAGAGCCGATAATGGCGTAAGAAATACAGGTTTTACAGCCAATAAAGGTGGACAAATAAAAGGAAACATTACTTATAAATTTGACGACAACGATTATTTAAGAGTGAATTTTAAACATCTTGACGACAGAAACACATTCTATTTACCAATTCCACTAAAAAGCAATAACGGAAAAATTGAGGGGATTCCAGGATTTAATCCAAATTACGGAACGTTGACTTCAGTAAACTTAAGTCATTTAAATGTACCTCAATATGGAGGCGGTACTTTTAGCGCAGATTTAGAAGATGGTTCACATCCAATTATTAACTCAATTGGAGCTGAATTCAAAAAGAAAATATCGGATAAAGTAACGTTTAAGAATTCGTTTAAAAACACCAATATCGATTTAAATTACAATGCGATTTTTCCAAATGGCGGACCTTGGACACAAGATGCCTATGCAACAAGCGTTCAAAATACAACGGCAGGAAACTTAGCTTATACTTACGTAGACAATGGTGCGACGCTTGATCCAAACGCTTTAATTATGAGAGCAGATCTTTGGCACATTGAGAAAAAGATGAACAACTTTGCTAATAATTTCTCTTTTTCTTTTGATTTAGATCCGGTGCAGTTAACAGCAGGTTACTACTATTCTAACTGGAAATCAAATCAATATTGGAACTGGAATTCTTATTTAGTAGGGGTTTCAGACAATCCGAGATTATTAAACGTAAAAGACAATACAACTGGAATTAATCATACATGGAATGGTATAGAAAGAATTACATGGTTAGAAAGAGATGCACAGACAAAAGGTCTTTTGAATGATGTTTATGCTGATGCCGAAATTAAAGCTACAGACAAATTAACTTTTAATGCTGGTTTAAGATACAATAAAGACAAATATTCAGGATACAGAGACAACGCCAGATTTTTTGCTGAAGATTTAGGAATTTTAGATAATAATACGGCTGATGATAAGGTTACAACTGTAAAAGGAAATCCTTATACATACTGGAGATATGATGTAAGCGAATGGTCGTATACTGCTGCAGGAAACTACAAATTCAACGATAATATGGCTTCGTATGTTCGTTACAGTCACGGATTTAGATCTCCAATTGAAGAATCGTTTTATGATAATGCTGCCGATTTAAGTAAATTAGAAAATACAGAAGTTAATCAGTTTGAATTAGGATATAAATATGCAAGTTCTTTCTTCTCTGTAAATGCGAATTTGTTTCACATGAATTTGAAAAACGTAGCTTTCACGGATATTTTATCTGATGGATCTTCAGAAAATAAATTTGCTGATGTAAACAATATTGGTCTTGAAGTAGAAACCAATGCGAGATACGAAATGGTAAAACTAAACTTTACATTTACCGTTCAAAAACCAGAATACGACAATTTTACAGGAACAAATGCAGATGGTTCTACTTTTGATTTTAACGGAAATACAGCAAGAAGAATCCCTAAGTTTTTCTGTAACCTAAGACCAGAAGTTGATATTACAAAAGATTTTACAGCGTATGTTCAGTTTTCTTATTTCGATAAAAAATTCACGAATCAGGATAACAAACAAGTTTTACCGGCTTACAAAGAAGTGGGGGCAGGATTAAGTTACAAGTATAACAATCTTCGTTTTGCAGTCGATGCTTCGAATTTATTTAATGAAATTGGTTTAACAGAAGGAGATCCAAGACAAACAACATCTGCAGCAAGCGATGTGTTTATGGCAAGACCTATTTTAGGACGTGCTTTTAGATTTTCGGTAGCGATTAATTTCTAAATTTATAAAAGACGTTATTAATCGTCTTTACACAATATACGGATTGTAGAGGCGCACAGCAGTGCGTCTCCTGCACCGTAGTCACAAAGCACAGGCAAATAAATAAAAAATGAAAAACATAGGAATTAAAATCTCGCTCTATCTTAATTATTTTGTCTTCGCTATTTTGTTAAACAGCGTAGGCATTGTGATTTTAAAATCGCAGAAAAATTACGGAGTCGATGAAGTTCAGGCGAGTATTTTAGAAGCTTTTAAAGACATGCCAATTGCAATTGTATCCTTTTTTATAGCCTCTTTTTTACCAAGAATAGGCTATAGAAAAGCGATGCTAATAGGATTAAGTCTGGTTACTTTAGCCTGTATTTCTATGTATTTTGGAAACTCATTCGACAATGCTAAAATTCTTTTTGCCACCGTTGGTGTTTCGTTTGCCCTGATAAAAGTTTCGGTTTATTCGTTAATAGGAACCGTAACCGAAACCAAAAAAGAACACAACGCTTTAATGAGCAGTATTGAAGGCTTTTTTATGGTGGGAATTGCGCTGGCTTATTTTTTATTTCCGGCTTTTAATAACGAAAACGATCCCAATTCATGGTTAAATGTTTATTGGCTGTTGGCGGGATTATCGTTTGTATCGTTTCTGTTTTTACTTTTTATAAAATTTGAAGAAACCGAAGTTGCAGTAGGAGCAAACCTCAAGGATGATTTCCTGCAGATGTTTAAATTAATGGCAAAACTGCTGACGGTTATTTTCGTGATCAGCGTTTTTTTATTTGTCATGATCGAACAGGGAATTCTTTCCTGGTTGCCCACATTTAATACAAAAGTACTTCATCTTCCGGAAAATATCAGCATTATGATGGCCAGTATTTTGGCCATTTCATTAGCCATTGGAAGAATGATTGCCGGTATTGTAACCAAAAAAGTAAATTGGATTTGGGTGTTGAGTTTCTGCATTATTTCTGCCATGCTTCTCGTAACTTTTGTACTTCCAAAAACAGTAGGATTAGAAGTAAAAAGCATCAATACACTTTCGGATATTCCGTTAATTGGTTTCGCATTTCCTTTAATAGGATTGTTTATTGCGCCCATTTATCCCTTATTAAATTCCATAGTATTAAGTGCTTTGCCAAAGAATTTACAAAGTTCCATGACCGGATTAATAGTCATTTTTTCTGCTCTTGGCGGAACTTTGGGTTCCAGAATAACAGGCTGGCTGTTTAAAAATGAAGGCCCTGAAAAAGCTTTTTATTTTACTTTAATACCAATGACCTTATTATTGATCTCCTTTTTTATTCTTAAAAAAATAACTGCAAAAGATGAAATTTAAACTCCATATAAATCAAACCATCGAAAAATTATTGGCTCAGGAAGATACTGACGGTGATAAAAAAATTACAATAGATGACAACGGTCCTAAAAGTTTTTTATTGAATGATGAAAACGGAAATTCGGCAGTAATTGAAGGAACTTATCAGCTTTCGAATTTATTGCAGGAACTGGCTTTGGCTAAGAAAAACAATACTGAATTTGCCTCAATAGATTTAAATGAAATCACCGAAGATCCTGTAAAAAGAATTTCAAGAAAAATTAAAGATTTGTATTGGAATGGTCTTACCCGAACAATTGATGCCATTGGCGTAAAGAAAATTCTGGAAGACGATAAAATAGAAAACGAATTTGCCTATTTGTACGTGCCATTTGGAGATGAAATTGTTTTTGATTATTTCAAGAAATTAGAAGCTTCAACGCCAAAGTTAAAAGTTGTGCAGATGCCTAAAAATATTACTCCCGAATATGTTTTATCGCTCAACAAAAAACCGGGAATTCTGGCATTGGCACTTCAAATAAAAAACAATGAAATTTCGGGAGTTCCGTTTGTGGTTCCCGGCGGAAGATTCAATGAAATGTACGGCTGGGACAGTTATTTTATTGCCAAAGGACTTTTGATTGATGATAAAATTGAACTTGCTTTAGGCATTGCCGAAAATTTTAAATACCAAATCGATCATTACGGAAAAATTCTAAATGCGAATAGAAGTTATTATTTAACCCGCACACAGCCACCGTTGTATACATCGCTTATTATAGATGTTTTAGAAAAATCAAATCCGGATATTTTTTGGATAGAAAGACATTTAAAAACGGCTATAAAAGAGTATCAAACCGTTTGGATGGAAGAAGGAAAACGACTTACGGCAAATGGTTTAAATCGTTATAAAGCGGAAGGAATTGGACTTCCGTTTGAGGTCGAAGAAGGACATTTTGATGATATTCTGGAACAGTTTGCACCAAAATATAATTTGTCTACTCGTGAGTTTGAAAAGAAATATCTGGAAAGAGAAGTGGTAGATGAAGAACTCGATAAATACTTTATTCACGACCGAAGCATGCGCGAAAGTGGTCATGATACCACCAATAGATTAGTTGGAATCTGCGCCAATTTAAACACAGTTGCAATCAATAGTCTGCTCTATAAATACGAAACGGATATTGCTTTTTTGATTCAGAAATATTTTAAAAATGAATTTCAATATTTTGAAGACAAATCTTTTTCAAGCGAATATTGGCTGCAAAAAGCTTCTTCGAGAAAAGAAAAAATAAACACATTGTTATGGAATTCTGAAAACGGAATTTATTTCGATTATGATTTTGTGAATGAAAAACAACATGTTTTTGATGCTGCGACTACTTTTTATCCACTTTGGGCCAAAATAAGCACGCCAGAACAAGCTGAAATTTTGGTAAAAAAGACACTTCCGAAATTTAAAATGAAAGGCGGAATTGCGGGAAGTACCAAGGAATCGATTGCAGGCATAGATGAAAATGCGCCAATGCGCCAATGGGATTATCCGTTTGGCTGGGCACCGCATCAAATGCTTTTGTGGGAGGGTTTATTGAATTATAATTTTAATGAAGAAGCGCAGGAAATGGTCTATCGATGGCTGTGGCTCATTACCAGAAACGCGGTGGATTATAACGGAACAATTCCGGAGAAATTTGATTTATCGATAAGCTCACACAAAATTTTCGCCGAATACGGAAACGTAGGAACCGAATTTAATTACATAACCGAAGAAGGTTTTGGCTGGATGAACGCTTCGTATCAATATGGATTAACGATTTTAAAAGACGATTTAAAACAAAAATTGTCAGATTTAGCTGATCCTGATGAACTTTTTTAGTTAAACGAGCCTTCGACTTCGCTCAGTATGACACTCGAAATGTCAGGCTGAGCGAAGTCGAAGCCCTTTATAAACTATACTTTTCTTCCCATTAAATTCTCGCCGAAAGTTCTCAAAATATCCTTCTTTTCAGCGTTAATATCCATTTTATCCAACGTTTCAAAAGCCTTAAAAGTGTACATTTCAATTGCTTCCTGAGTTGATTTTGAAGCGCCTGATTCGTTAAAAATTGCTTTGGCAGTTTCTATTTTTTCGGTATTATCTTCTAGTTGCAAACTGAATAATTTTTGTAATTCGGCAGCTTTTTCAGGAGTCGAAAATTCTAAAGCTTTTAGATATAAATACGTTTTTTTGTTTTCTATAATATCGCCACCAACTTGTTTTCCAAAAGTTTCAGGATCTCCAAAAGCATCCAAATAATCATCTTGAAGTTGGAAAGCCAATCCTAAATTCAGTCCGAAATCATAAATTAAATCGGCTTCTTTGTCAGAAGTTTTGGCTACAATCGCGCCCATTTTCATGGCAGCAGCAACCAAAACAGCTGTTTTGTATTCAATCATTTTTAGGTATTGCGGAATCGTAACATCTTTACGAGTTTCAAAATCTACATCCCATTGCTGTCCTTCGCAAACTTCAAGCGCTGTTTTGCTAAATAATTTGGCAAGATTTCTAAAAACAGTCGGTTCGTATTGTTCAAAATATTGATACGCTAAAATCAGCATAGCATCTCCAGAAAGTATCCCCGTGTTTAAATTCCATTTTTCATGCACGGTAACTTGTCCTCTTCTTAAAGGCGCATCATCCATAATGTCATCATGAACCAACGAAAAATTATGAAAAACTTCAACCGCCATTGCTGCCGGAAGCGCCATCGAATAATCAGTGTCAAAAACTTCTGCGGCCATTAAAGTCAAAACAGGACGGATGCGTTTTCCGCCAAGTCCTAAAATGTATTCTATAGGTTCGTAAAGATTTTTAGGCTCTTTATGTATGTTTTGGCTTTGGAGATAATTGATGAAAAAATCTTGGTACTGACTTATATCGTGCATAATAAATTCTGATTTCGAGGCTCAAAGATACAATTCAAATATGAATTTCTAAGGATGAAATGTTAAAACCGCTTTAATCACCTAAAAACGGCTTTTAACCATTCTCATTTCTAAGATGTTAAAATTTTTTAGAAAAAACTTGGAAACTTTTTTGGTATTCAGAGTTTCCTGTCTATATTTGCAGCGTAATAATGGAAACTAAGAACACTGAAAAAGTTTCCGTTGAGAGTTTTAAAGATTAATAAACTCAATTAAATCAAGTATTTATGAAAACAAAATGGACTTTAGATTCTAGCCAGTCAGATGTTTTATTGAAAATGAGACGTTCAAGAACTGCTTATTTGGGAGGAGATGCAAATAAATTTGATGGATATGTGAATATTGAAGACAATGAGATTGAAGATGCTTCTGTTGAATTCTCATTAGATATCAATAACAAAAATGAGAGTTTCCAATCTATAGATGCTTATTTGCAACTTCAAGATTTTTTTGAAGAAGATGAGCATCCGATTATTAGCTTTAAATCGACTTCATTTCAAAAAGTAAATCAGAACATTAATTTTTTCAAAGGTGATTTAACTATAAAAGATATTACAAGAGTAGTTGAATTGGATGCTGAATTTCTAGGAGAAAATATTTATAACGGAGAAAAGAAAGTAGCTTTTGAGATTAAAGGAAATATCAAACGCGAAGACTTTGGCCTAGATTTCAACTCTTTTAATCATTCTTCGGGTACTGCCTTAGGTAAAGAGATTAAGCTTATTGCCAATTTAGAGTTTGGCATATAAATCTTACCGAATAAATAAATTAATGTAAAATTATTACAAATAAATCGGAAACTATTTTTTTGATTTTAGTTTCCAAAGTATATTTGTAAGGCAATTCGAGTATTTAAAATGAAAGAGAAGATTATTGCAAAAGCAAGCGAGTTGTTTTTAAAGCTTGGTTTTAAGAGTGTTACAATGGACGATATTGCAGGTGAAATGTGTATTTCGAAAAAAACGATTTACAAATATTTCTGTAATAAGGAAGTTCTGATTGAAGAGAGTACTTCGTTAGTCCATGGTCAAGTGCACGAAATCATGGATACCATTATTGCTAAAAATTATAATGCTATTCATGAGAATTTTGAGATTAGAGAAATGTTTCGTGATATGTTTAAAAACAACATGGACACTTCGCCAATTTATCAGTTAAAAAAACATTATCCAGAGATTTATCAAAACATTTTGTCTTTTGAAATTGAACAATGTACTCAATGTTTTAGAGAGAATATCGAAAAAGGGATTCGTGAAGGACTTTATAGGAGCAGTCTAAATATAGAGGTTTATGTTAAGTTTTATTACACACTAATTTTTCATATAAACGAAAATACGGTTTCTGAAAGTGAAGCACAAAGAATAGAGTTGGAAGCCTTAGAGTATCATACTCGTGCAATGGCGACTGAAAAGGGAGTAGAGGAATTAGAAAAGCAATTAAAAAAAATTAGAAATTAATTATTATCCAAATTGTCGTCATTTTTCTGGGAGAGTTGTAAAAGATAAAATGACGATGCCATCTCAAATTTTTAAAATAAATATTAACTACTTATGAAAAGAATCTTTCTTATTGTTTTGTGTACAATAGGCTTATCGGCCGCCGCACAAACCACTACTTTAACTCTGAAAGACGCGGTCAATTATGCACTTCAAAATAAAGCTGATGCAAAAAAAGCAAAACTTCAGGTTGAAAATAGTGAGTACCAAATTCAAGAAATACGTTCGAGAGCTTTGCCTCAAATTAGTGCAAACGGGAGTCTTACTTATAATCCAGTAATTCAGACAACCGTTATTGATGGAGCAGCTTTTGGTGCGCCAGGAACCACAATTCAAGCGGCTTTTGGTCAAAAATGGACATCAACTGCTGGAGTTTCTCTAACTCAGGCTTTGTTTGATCAATCGGTTTTTACAGGTTTAAGAGCAGCAAAAACAACACGCGAGTTCTATCAAATTAATGATCAATTGACTGAAGAACAAGTTATTGAAAGAGTTGCAAATAACTACTATTCAGTTTATGTACAAAAAGAAAGATTGGTGCTGTTAGACAGTAACTATGTGAATACTGAAAAAGTTCGCGAGATCGTTCAGGGTCAGTTTGATAACGGGTTAGCTAAAAAAATAGATTTAGACCGTATCATCGTAAAAATGTCTAATATTGACACAGAGCGCCAACAGGTTAAAAATCAAATTGAACTGCAGGAAAATGCATTGAAGTTTTATATGGGTATGCCAATTGAAACTCAAATCGTAATGCCAAAAGAAGAATTTGAAGTAGTTCCTGCAGCTTTAACACAAGAGCCAAATATTGAAAACAGAACAGAATATCTGCTTTTGAAAAAACAAGAAGAACTTTTAGTTTTCAATAAAAAAGCGGTTGAAGCTGGGTATTACCCAACACTTTCTCTATCTGCAGGTTATAATTATATCGGACAAGGACCAGAAATGCCTTGGTTTACAAAACCAGATAAAGGAGTTTATTGGTCTGATTTCTCAGCAGTTGCTTTAAACTTACACGTTCCAATTTTTACAGGTTTTGGAACTCGTGCAAAAGTAAGACAAGCAGATGTTCAAATCAGAGAACTTCAAGAAGATATTAAAGACACCAAACTTTCTCTTGATTTAGATTATAGAAATGCAATGGCGCAAATCAATAATAACCTTGTGACTATTGAAAACCAGAGAGAAAACATGCGTTTAGCGCTTGATATTTTATCAAATACCAAAAACAATTACCTTCAAGGTTTAGCATCTTTAACCGATTTGCTAGACGCGCAAAATGCATCACTTGAAGCACAAAATAACTTTACAAGAGCAGTTTTAAATTATAAAATTGCCGAAGTATCTCTAATCAAATCGAAAGGCGAACTAAAATCTCTTACTAAATAATAATTTATTACAATGAAGAAAATAATTATAACAGTCGTAATCATAATTGTAGCTTTTTTTGGAGTTAGCTACATTTTAAATAAGAACAAAGCAGAAAACGAAGCGAAAACTGCCATCGTAGCAGAAAAAAATGCAGCGGTTTCTGTAAAAGTGGCTACAGTAAAAACAGAAGATGTTAACTTAGGCTTTACTGCAAACGGAAACTTCGCTCCAATTCAAGAATTGACATTCTCTGCTGAGAAAGCTGGAAAAGTAATTAGTGTTTTAGTAAAAGAAGGTGACTATGTAAGAGTAGGTCAAACTCTTTTAACAGTAAGAGGCGATGTTATCAACGTAAACGCTCAAGCAGCTGAAGCAGCATATCAAAATGCAAAATCTGATTATGCGAGATATGAAAATGCTTTTAAAACAGGCGGTGTTACAAGACAACAATTAGATCAAGCAAAATTAGCTTTAACAAATGCTCAATCTAACTATACTCAAGCTAAAATTAATGTTGGAGATACAAGAGTAAAAGCTCCAATTAATGGATACATTAATAAAAAATATATTGAGCCAGGTTCTATTTTAGCTGGAATGCCTGCAACTGCTTTATTTGATATTGTAAATGTTTCTAAATTAAAATTAACAGTTACGGTAAACGAAACTCAAGTTGCTAGTTTAAAATTAGGCCAAACAGTTGACATTACTGCAAGTGTTTATCCTGATAAATCATTTAGCGGAAAAATTACTTTCATCGCTGCAAAAGCAGATGCTTCTTTAAATTTCCCTGTTGAAATCGAAATTACAAACAACGCTAACAACGACCTAAAAGCAGGTATGTACGGAACAGCAAACTTTGGTGCTAAAAACCAACAACAAAACTTAAAAGTGGTTCCTAGAAATGCTTTTGTTGGAAGTGTGAGCAGCAATGAAATCTTTGTTGTAGAAAATGGCGTTGCTAAATTGAAAAAAGTGGTAGCTGGAAGAATTTTAGGTGATAAAGTTGAAATCATCAGTGGTTTGAATGACGGAGAAGTTGTAATTGTTACAGGTCAAATCAACTTACAAGACGGAAATAAAGTAGAAATTATCAAGTAAGCTTTAAGCATTAAGCTATAGGCTATAAGCCTTATTGCCAAAACCTATAGCATTGTGAAAAAAATGAATTTAAACCTTAAAGCTTAAAGCATACAGCCTAAAGCTTATAGCATTAAAAAAATATGAAATTAGCCGAAATATCCATAAAACGTCCGTCGTTGGTAATTGTATTGTTTACAATTCTGACTCTTGGTGGATTGTTCAGTTACAGCCAATTGGGCTACGAGCTGATCCCAAAATTTGAAACCAACGTTATTACGGTTTCAACTGTATATCCTGGAGCTTCTCCAAGTGAGGTTGAAAATACAGTAACAAAGAAAATTGAAGATGCGATTGCGTCTCTTGAAAATATCAAAAAAATCGATTCGAAATCTTACGAGAGTCTTTCGATTGTATCGATTACATTGACTTCAAATGCTAATGTTGATATTTCGATGAACGATGCTCAGCGTAAAATCAATGCCATTTTAAGTGATCTTCCAGACGATGCAGATCCGCCGTCATTAACTAAATTCTCTTTGAGTGATTTACCAATTATGACACTTGGTGCGAATGGAAAAATGGACGAAGCAGCGTTTTACGATTTGATCGATAAAAAGATTGCTCCCGTTTTATCTCGTGTACAAGGGGTTGCTCAGGTAAATATTATTGGTGGTCAAGAGCGTGAGATTCAAGTAAACCTTGATGCAGTAAAAATGCAAGGTTACGGACTTTCTGTTCCGCAAGTGCAGCAGACTATTTTAACTTCGAATCTAGATTTCCCAACAGGAAACATTCAGACTCGTAATCAAAAAATCCTGATCCGTTTAGCAGGTAAATATAGAAACGTTGACGAATTAAGAAACTTAGTAGTTTCTTCTAAAGACGGAATCCAAATTCGTTTAGGTGAAATTGCCGATGTTCAGGATACGCAAAAAATCGCAGAGAAAATTGCACGTGTAGATCAAAAAAGTGCAATTGTACTTCAAATTGTAAAACAATCAGATGCCAATGCCGTTGCGGTAAGTGAGCAGTTGATTAAAACGATTAAAACTCTAGAGAACGATTACAAATCGGCTCAATTAAAATTAGAAGTAGCCAAAGATAGTACTGTCTTTACTCTTGAAGCAGCAGATTCTGTTGTACACGATTTATTAATTGCGGTTATTCTGGTAGCATTTGTAATGTTGTTCTTCTTGCACAGTATTAGAAACTCTTTAATCGTAATGGTGTCTATTCCAGCATCTTTGATTGCTACATTTATTGGTATTTATTTGTTGGGCTACACGCTTAACTTAATGTCTTTACTTGGTTTATCTCTTGTAGTTGGTATTCTTGTGGATGACGCGATTGTGGTATTGGAGAATATTTACCGACACATGGAGATGGGTAAAAGCCGAATTCGTGCAGCTTATGATGGTACTGCCGAGATTGGTGCAACCGTAACTTCGATTACATTAGTAATTGTGGTGGTGTTCTTGCCAATTGCAATGAGTACAGGATTGGTATCGAATATTATTACACAATTCTGTGTTACGGTAATTATCTCTACGATGTTCTCTTTATTGGCTTCGTTTACTATTATTCCTTGGTTATCTTCTCGTTTTGGAAAACTAGAGCACATTGAAGGTAAAAACCTTTTCGGAAAAATTATCTTAGGATTTGAAAGCTACTTAACTCGTTTTACTAACTGGGTTTCTAACTTATTGAACTGGTGTTTAGATCACTATATTAAAACAATGGTGGTTATTATCGTAATGTTCTTTGGTACGATCTTCTGGTTAATGGGAGGCGGATATATTGGAGGAGAGTTCTTCGCGTCATCTGATAGTGGAGAGTTCTTAGTACAAATCGAGATGCCAAAAGATGCTTCGTTAGAGCAGACTAACTTTATGACGCAAAAAGCAGAAGCTTTCTTAAAAGGAGAGAAGTATGTTTTCAGCCAAATTACAACTGTAGGACAAACCAGTGAAGGTTTAGGAGCAGCTCAGGCAACGGCTTATAAAGCGGAGATTGACGTTAAAATGATCGATCAAAAAGATCGTACAGACGACGCCAACGTATATGCTGCAAAAGTAAAACGTAAATTAGAAAAAGTTTTAGTTGGAGCCAAAGTAAAAACAGTTCCTGTAGGTATCTTAGGTACTGCTGAGGATGCAACCTTAGGTTTGATCGTGACAGGTCCTAACGTAGAAAGCGCGATGAAATTTGCTAAAATGGCTGAAGCAGAGCTACGTACTATTCCTGGAACAACTGAGATTAAATTAACAGTTGAAGATGGAAACCCAGAGATCAACGTTCAGGTTGACAGAGATAAAATGGCTGCTTTAGGACTAACGCTTCAAACAGTTGGTTTAACGATGCAGACAGCTTATAGCGGTAATACTGATGGTAAATTTAGAGCTGGTGAGTACGAATATGACATCAACATCAAATACAACGAATTTGATAGAAAAAACATCACAGACGTTAGTAACTTGATTTTCATCAACAATGCAGGTCAGCAAATTAAATTAAATCAATTTGCAACAATTACCGAAGGTTCTGGACCAAGTAAATTAGAGCGTAGAGATAAAACAGCTTCTGTAACCGTACAAGGACAGAATGTTGGGGTGCCAGCAGGAACAATCGTTCAGCAATGGCAAGCAAAATTAGATAAATTGCAAAAACCAACTGGAGTTAACTACATCTGGGGTGGTGACCAAGAGAACCAATCTGAAGGATTTGGTACTTTAGGAATCGCATTATTAGCGGCTATTATCTTGGTTTATCTTGTAATGGTTGGATTATATGACAGTTTCGTTCACCCGTTTGTTGTATTGTTCGCTATTCCGCTTTCGTTCATTGGGGTTTTATTTGCACTTGCATTAACAAACAATACTTTAAATATCTTTACCATCTTAGGGGTAATCATGTTGATTGGTCTGGTGTGTAAGAATGCGATCATGCTTGTCGATTATACCAATCAGCGTAGAGCAGCAGGAGAGTCTATCAGAAATGCCTTGATTCAAGCCAACCACGCTCGTTTGCGTCCGATCTTGATGACAACCATTGCGATGGTGTTCGGTATGTTCCCAATTGCATTAGCATCTGGAGCTGGAGCTGAATGGAAAAACGGATTAGCATGGGTAATCATTGGAGGTTTGATCTCTTCATTATTCCTTACGTTAATTGTGGTTCCTGTAATCTATGATATTATGGAGAAAATCATTAGAAAATTCTCTAAAGGAGAAAAAATCGACTACGAAGCTGAAATGCATGCCGATTATGTTCATGCCGAATTAAGCGATGACGGTTTTAATCCAAAACATACCCATTAATAGTTTTAATTTTTGATAGAAATTCCGAAGTCCGAAATCGGAATTTCAAAATGAAAAATCCCAGATTCCAAATCCCGATGCTTCGGGAGGAATTTGGGATTTTTTTAATCAAGGCTAAAAATATTTCACGCAGATTTTACAGATTTTAGCAGATTTAATTAGAAAAAATCTGGGTTGATCTACTTAAATCTTTTTTAAATCTGCGTGAAAAAATATACCAGTTTTAATAAATTCTATACTAAAGTTCTTCAAATTGGAGTTTGGGATTTTTTTATAGTTAATTGAAAAATCTGTTTATTTGCATCACCTTACAAAAAAACATTATGCTACAAAAAGACAAATCTGCAGCGATTGGTTTTATTTTTATAACCATGTTAATAGACATTACAGGATGGGGAATTATAATTCCTGTAATACCAAAATTAATTGAAGAACTGATTCACGGAGATATCAGCGAAGCCGCAAAAATTGGTGGTTGGTTGACTTTCGCGTATGCGATCACGCAATTTGTTTTTGCTCCCGTAATCGGAAATTTAAGCGATAAATTCGGAAGAAGGCCAATCATCTTAATTTCCCTTTTCGGATTTTCATTAGATTATCTTTTATTGGCATTTTCGCCAACTATTGTTTGGCTTTTTATAGGAAGAATTATCGCTGGAGTTACTGGCGCAAGTATTACTACTGCTTCAGCTTATATTGCGGATGTCAGCACTCCCGAAAACCGAGCTAAAAACTTCGGATTAGTAGGTGCCGCTTTCGGATTAGGATTTATTATCGGACCTGTTATTGGCGGACTTTTAGGTCAATACGGATCACGTGTTCCTTTTTACGCCGCTGCCATTTTATGTATGGTAAACTTTCTTTACGGATTTTTCATTTTGCCAGAATCGCTTAAAAAAGAAAATCGCCGACCTTTCGATTGGAAACGCGCCAACCCAATTGGAGCTATTTTAGGTTTAAGAAAACACCCAACATTGATTGGTTTAATTGTAGCTATATTTCTTTTATATGTAGGTTCGCATGCGGTTCAAAGCAATTGGAGTTTCTTCACGATTTACCAATTTAATTGGAATGAAAGAATGATCGGAATTTCATTAGGAATTATCGGTCTATTGGTTGGAGTGGTGCAAGGTGGTTTAGTACGTTACATCAATCCAAAAATAGGAAATGAAAAAAGCATTTACATCGGTTTAGCCTTATATACAATCGGAATGCTACTGTTTGCTTTTGCAACAGAAAGTTGGATGATGTTTGTGTTTTTAATTCCGTATTGTCTTGGTGGAATCGCAGGACCAGCCCTACAATCTGTTGTGGCAAGTAAAGTTGCACCGAGTGAACAAGGAGAAATTCAAGGAACTTTGACCAGTTTAATGAGTGCCTCTTCTATAATTGGTCCGCCAATGATGGCCAATACATTTTACTTTTTTACGCATGATGATGCACCATTCAAATTTGCAGGAGCACCTTTTATTTTGGGTGGAGTTTTAATGTTGCTAAGTACAGTTGTTGCTTATTTTTCATTGAAAAAACATGCCGTTGCAAAAACTGAAATCGAGAGTCAAGAAATACTATAAAACTAAAAAGTCTTCATTTTAATGAAGACTTTTTTATTATTTGGAATTTGGTCCCGAAGTTTCGGGATGGAATTTGGAATTTCATTATTTTAAATACAAATAATAATTATAATAATCAATTATTGCTTTTCCTTCCAATAAAAGATCAGCACCGATAATGCCGTGAACAGCTTTTGCCTTAAAAGATTCTAAAGCTTCGTTTACATGGGAAAGATCAAAAATTACGATACTAAAATCTTTGCTTTTCCAACTTCCTAATTGCAGTTTATTTTGAGATGAAATCTGTGTTGCCATTCCAGTTCCGCCGGCTCCAGAAGCCTTTGTTTTAGAATTTTTTGCAGCAAGTTCAAAACGTTCAATACATTCAAAACCTACGCAAGTATTGGATGCGCCTGTGTCTAAAATGAAATTTCCAGAAATGCCATTAATCTTGGCTTTAATCTGCAAATGCTGTGTTTTGGTTATTTTAAACTTTATTTTTTTGTAGTTCTCTGTTTTGAGAATTTCGTGAAGATTTTCCATTCCTGTACTGATTGAAACCCAAAAATAAACCAATTACAGCCAAAAAACTAATGATGTAATAGATATAATTTGAAGACTTTTCAGGTTGTTCAAGAGTGCCATAGTATACAAAAGCACTCCAATAATAAGGCGATTTCTTTGCATTTGGAATGTTTTCATCTTTTAAAAATGCTCTTTTTGCATTTGCTGCTGCCTGTACAAAAGAAGAATCGTGTTTTATTTCTTTATAAAAATAATCCATAAAAACAGAAGTCGTATAATCGTTGACGTTCCATAAAGAAAAGAGCAGATTTTGTGCTCCAGCAAACTGAAAACCTCTGGCAATACTCATTGCTCCTTCACCTTTATACAATTTTCCAATTCCAGTTTCGCAGGCGCTTAATACAACCAAATCGGGGTTGAGCTGTAAACTGTATAATTCAGAAAACAGAATTTCTCCGTCATGAAATTTGATACTCGCAGGAGTTTCAAGATCTCCCGAAGAAGCATGCGTACTGAGATGAATAATCGATTTTCCTATGGCATTGTTTTTAAAGTTGAGAAAAGTAGCATCTCCATTCTCAAAAAATTGGCCATCAAAATTATGTTTTATAGACTCTAACTCATTTTTAGAAAAACGTAGAGCATAATTGGTTTTTTCGAAAATAGGGAAAAGGCCTAAAACATTCGTTGTTCCATTTGAAAGTGCATTTGCATTCAAATATAATTCTGCAGAGTTATTGTATGCAATGTCAAATTTATCCAACAAATAATGCATTTTAGTAAAGTTAGACGTGTTGGAAGTTTCGCTTACTAGCGCTTCAAAAGGCAAAAAAGACAAAATTCCGTCAGGAACAATAATTAAGTTTTTATGCTTTCCGATTTTTGGAATTTGAAGTTTCTGATAAACTTTATTTCCAAGGATATTATACTTTTTAGGATTGCTGGAAATTGCCGACGGATCTTTGAAAAGTTCAATAAATGAAAGCAATTCTGGAAAAGCTTTATGATCTGTATCAATCTTATGCAATGTAATTTTTTTATTTTCAAGAGTGAAATTGTAGATGCAATGATTTCCAAAAAAATACTCGATCAATACCGCTTTGTCTTTTTCCAGCTTTTCATAAAGCTTAGCCAAATCCAATTTAGAATTTGTGTTTTGATTGGTTTTGTTCTGCTTTGTTTTTAAAAGCAACATCAATTCATTTTGCTTTTTAACAGCTTCATTGATTTTAGAAATATCGGCGGCTTCCAATTTTTGCTGCTCTTTTAGAATCGTAGTACTCCAGTTTTGAAGCTGCTGTAAAATCAGTTTTTCTTCTCTTGAAATAGTTTCAATATTTTTAAGATGCTTTTTTAAGACAGCAGATTTTGTTTGTTCTGAAAGCAGAAAAGCACTTTCGATATAATTTGCGTTTCGCTCTTTTTCATATAAAGAAAGATAAATTTCAATGCATTTTTCGGTTCTGTTTCGGTTTCTAACCTGAGATATAATTTTAGAATTTTCATAAACCAAAAGCGACTGAATCATTTCTTCAATCTTAAAAGCAAAGCCATAACTTTTCAAAGCATTTTTAGGCTGATTTTCGGATAAATAAATCAAAGCTTGTAAATCTAAAGCATCTAATAAAACCGTTTCTGCATAAAGCGAATTCTCGTTTGGAAGCCTATTTTTTGAAACAGAATAATTAGGAAGAAGCGTTTTATATACTATTTCTAGATTTTTCTGCGCGTCAATTATATCACCTTCAGAAAAAGAAATAAAAGCAGCTTCATAATAAAATTGTCCTATTTTTCGAGGTTCTCGTTTCGGATTTTTATTGAATTCAGTTTTAGCTTTTTCGAAATATTCAGAAGCCTTTTTAAAATCGTTTTGATCTAATTTTAATTGCGCTAGATTTCGATACGCATTGGCTAAGGTTTCAGATTGCGTTTTGTCATTTTTTAGTAAAGAAACGGCTTTCAAGAAAGAATTCTCGGCTTCTGATTTTTTGGCTGACAAAACATAATTTGTTCCTAAATTATTGAGTAAAACACCTTTTTGAACAGCAGAAAGTTTTTCGGTTTGAATTGTTTTTTCTATTAAGTCGATTGCTTTATAGATGTTTCCTGTATTTTGATAAACGTTAGAAAGATTGAGAATTGCAGCTGTTTTTTGCAATTGGTTTTTCTCCAGATTGGCAATAAAATAATACTGCTTTATAATATTTTCTGCGTTTTCATAATCGCCCAAAATTGTATATAAATTGCCCAAAGGCTTCAGGCAGAATTCAATAATATCGTAATTAGAAAGTTTGTTTTTCTGATAAAGCAACCAAGCTTTTTCGTAGCTTTTTACCGCTTCTAAATTCTGTCCAAACTGATTTTCATAATAAGCTTTATTGCAGTTTAAAATAACAATGGCCAGTAATTCGTCTTTAGTTTTAGGGTTCGCGGTTTTCCAAAAATCACTTTCTGTATTTTTTAAATTTTGTAACGCTTCTGCGGAAGGATTAGCAGTAAAACTATCAATAGCATTATAGATTTTTTCAGCCTGATGCTGTCCAAAAACATTTAGACTCAGGAAAAAGATTAAACCATATAAGCGATATAAGTTCATATTAAGCTGTTTTTTTTATTCCACAGAGATTCGCAAAGTTTTTCGCAAAGACACACAAAGATTAAAATTAACTTAGTGTATCTCTATGTAGCCTTTGTGTATCTCTGCGTAACATTTTATCCAATTATATATTCCACAGAGATTCGCAAAGTTTTTCGCAAAGACACACAAAGAATTAAAATTAACTTTGTGTATCTCTGTGTAACCTTTGTGCATCTTTGCGTAACATTTTATTCAATTATATATTCCACAGAGATTCATAAAGTTTTTCGCGAAGACACACAGAGATTAAAATTAACTTAGCGTATCTCTGTGTAGCCTTTGTGCATCTCTGCGGTATAGCCATTAGAATTTCCAGATTCCATAAACCTGAATATAATTAAAATTCTGCTCAAAGTTAATCACATAACGCGCACCCAAACTTGGTCCGATTCTAGCAAAGCCAGCTGTTAAATCAAATAAAAGCCCTGTTTTGAAACCCGAAAAACTATTTTTTGCCGTATTCGAATCTGTTGTTGAACTAATTAAAAAGTTTCCTTTATCACCTTCGTAAAGATCAACTTGCACATTTTTATTCTGTTCTGAAGCAACGTTTATATTGGCTTGAATTCCCGCACCAACTCCGATATAGTTATTAATGTTATAGCGAATTAAAACAGGAACTTCCCAATTGATATTTTTGTTTTCAATATTGGTGGTTGTCCGCTGCAATTGCCTAGTTCCGTTAGCATTTGTTAAAAACTCTTCTGTAACGGTGGTTTCGCTGTTGTAATGGTTTAAAGCATTTACCCATTCGACCTGCCAATAAAAGCGGTAGGATTTAAAAGGCGAAATTGTCGCACCAACAAAATAACTCGTCGACTTATCTAAATCCGGATAAAAATTATAACCCGCTTTTGCACCAATAGAAATTCCGGGAAGGAATCGTGTAGTGGCATAATTGGTAATTATGGGTTCGTTTTTATCAAAGATAATTGCTGTTCTACTTTTGGTTTTTACTTTATGAAAATCTTCGCCAAATTTCATCGAATATTTTACAAAACCTTTTGTAGAATCTTTTTCCTGCACATTTTTCTGCTCGCTTCCTGGAAGATAAATGTTTTTAAAGGTGAAAATAATCTGTTTTTGTTTGATAATCGTATCGAGACAGCTTGTCGTTGGTTCTTCGCCTTTTGGACAAATCGGACATTCAGGATACATGCTTTCTATCTGGAAAGTCTTTTTATCGAACATATCGGGAACATCAGTTTCTAAACGGATTTTTCGTGCTGGACCTTCGCCATTATTCTGAAATCGGGTTTTAAAATTTACGCGTTTAAAACGAACCAACCTGTAATTCATGAAACGTCCATTAGAGCCCATTTTATTTGGATCGTGAGAAGTCACAATTTCCATTTCAAGATTTTTTACTTTGTGGTTTTTATAACTTCGATTCGGAACATAAATACCGCGCATCGTAACTGTTGCACTGGTGTCTTTTATCATTTCTGGAGTTGTTTTGAAGGTATAAAAGACATTTCGGGTTTCGCCAGGATTGGCATCATCAAATTCTAAAATCGACACATTATGATACGTTTTATTGGCATCTAAAAGAGAGGCATCCAAATCTTCTTCGGTCGTAGTATTTCGGTATTTCTTGGTTTTGAAGTTCGCTTCGGCGGAAGCCAAAAAAGTATTTGAATCGTTAAGATCATCAACAGAAGCAACTAGTTTTTCTTTTACCTCTCGTTCGCCAGCATACGTTCTAAAATCGCTTAATTCAAAGTTATTGTGTTTAAATTGCTTTTCGTTGTAAAAAAGATACAGCTTACCGCTTGAAACATAATTCTCCAAATTCTGATAACTTACCACAACTACCATTTCCTGTTCTGGAATCGGATCACAGTTTTTAATAATGGCAAAACCGTTCTGGTCGGCTATAGAAGCAATATCTTTATAATTGGTATCGGTAAGATCATTTACAGCCACTTTTTTCGGACGCGTCGCAGGAGGTTTTCCGTTGTCATAATTATTGGTTACGGCAAGTCTCGTGGTGTATGTGCCTTTGTTTTTATAAACATGTTTAGGTTCGGCTTCTTTGCTATAATGCCCATCTCCAAGTTCCCATAAATAAGAATAACTTGGTTTTGGCGCACCCGCAATAGGAATCAAAGGCGGAGTTTCGGGTTTAAAAATAACCTGATTTCCGTTTTGAGTAAAACCAATATTGGCTCTTCGGGTTATGGTGTCTTTTACTTTGGTTTGACCTATTGCAAGAATAGAAAATAAAATAAAGAAAATAGACAGTTGTGGTTTCATAACTAGACAGTTTTTGGCCTTAAAATCATCAAAATCAATTTTAAAACAAGATTAAATGTAAAAAAAAGTGATGAGCAAATCACCACTTTTTCTCAAAAAAAGCATTTATTAAGTTACTGTATGGCATTAATAGCAGCAACCAGTTGAGCTTCTGTGCCGACTGTTGTTTCGGCCAAATTAAATTCGTAAACCGCATTTGCAGAAATTGTCACGCCTTTTATCGCATAACGCCAGTTTCCGTTATCTTCTGTTGCAAAAATGATATGGCACGCTAATCCAATCGGAATTTGACCGTAATGTTCGCTAAACAATCCTTCAGCAGTATAAGTGTCCAATTTGGCAAGGGCATTTGTGCCTTCTCCATCATAAGAAAGATAAACGGCGCTGTTCGTATTATTGTATCCGTCAGGAACATCAACCAAAAGAGTTGTTTTTGGTCTTGGATCACTGTAAAAACGGTCTACATTGGTCCATCCAAAATTTCCGAAAGTCACATAATAATTGTTTCCTTCGCCTTGTACACCGCCTTTTCCGCCAGTTCCGTCTGCATTTGCTTTTGCTTCTCTCCAAGCCAATTCGCCATTTTCATCTATAACTCCAGTCCATAAAGTCATTAAATTATCAAAACCATTTGTAAGTGCCGTTGGAACAATCATGTTCATTGTGCAAGAAGTTTTTAATTCGACTCCTCCCTGAGTTGCTTTGATGAAGAATTCTCCTCCAGAAATTAAAAGATTTTTCTTTCCGTCTGCTGTAATTCCCATTGTCGGTTTATTGGTTACCAGCATATTTCCTTTGTCAAAAAGCTCAATATATTCAATATCAATTTGTCCTGTTACAGGATTTCCGTTTTTGGTCAAACAATCTCCATTAATGTAAAGCTTTACACCCTTTGCAGAGGTTAAGGTTACAACGCCATTTCCTGCGGTCATGGTAAAATTTTGGGTATTTCTTTTTACTCCTTTTTCGCTTATGCTTTTAAATGCTGCAGAAGTCGGTGGAGAAAGTTTGATTTCGTCTCCGTCTGTATTATCGCAGCTTGCAAAAACCGTCATTGCTAGTATTAAAAGTCCGATTTTTTTAAAATTTGTTTTCATAATGTTTAGTTTTAAAATCTGACCTGAATGTTTCAGGCAATTTCAGATTTGGTTAATTAATTTTAATCGTAAATCAATTTGGGTTTGATTTTGTTACCCTTGGTTTGAGAAATATTTTTAAAAGTTTTTATAGGAGTATATCAGCAGGCTTTAAAATTTGTTACCCCTTAAATAGAAATGCATTTGTCTTCAAACAGATTACCGTCTTCGTCAACAGCAACCAAAATGTCTTTTTTACGGGAAAATTTCACAATAAGATAAATCCAAACAATCAGCCAGAAACCCAGGGTGGCGATGGTCAAAAAGAAATGAAAACTATGATTGATGGTCTTCTTTTCTTTAGACAAAACCACATAAGGCAGTTTCTCATTTTGTTCTGTAATAACAAAACCGTTGCGTGTTTTGGCGGCGATTATTTCGTAAAATCGATCTAGGTTTTTTTCAGTAATAAATTGGTAACTTTCCATTTCTTTTAATTTTTTAAAGGTTTTTAAAAGACTTTTGTTTGGATATATACAATTGACTGTAATATTGTTACCTCTTGTTTTTTAAAATTTTTAAGATTCTTTTTTTAAATTAGCTGTAAAATGTTTTTTTATGGATCTAAATAAAATTCATCCTGATCAAAAATATATCGACGGACTTGCTGCAAATGATTCGTTAGTGATTGAAATGATATATAAGAAATTTGCGCCCAAAGTGGTCCAGTTTATCACCAATAACTCTGGAGATAAAGATCAAGCTCAGGATGTGATTCAGGAAATCATGATTTTGCTTTTTAATCAGGCAAAAGCCGGAAAACTTCTTTTAACCTGTCCGTTTGATGCTTACTTTTTCTTGTTGTGCAAAAGACGCTGGCTGAACGAGCTGAAAAATTCTGCCAATAAAGGGGTAACAATTTATGAGAATGTGGTATCTATAAATGAATCTGCTCACGAATTGATTGCACAAGCCGAAGAATTTGATGAAAAACAGAAGCTTTTTGAAACCATGTTTGAAAAACTGGGAGAAAAATGCCAAGAAGTTTTGAAACTCAGCTTTTCTTTAAAATCGATGGAAGAAGTAGCTCAAAAGCTCAACGTAACTTACGGATATGTCCGAAAAAAGAAATCGTTGTGTGTAGGTCAGCTAACGCAGTGGATTCGGGAAGCGAAAAATTTTAACTCTTTAAAAAACAATTAGTCATGAACGAAGAACGCTATATATTATTTGACCAATATCTTCAAGGCGAACTGACCGTTGATGAAAAAAACAATTTTGAGAAACAATTATCTGAAGATGCAGCATTGGCCTCTGAGTTTGAAAGTTTCAAGGAAATGCATTTTCAGCTGGAAAATAAATTTGGAAGACAACAGGAACGAGCAGTTTTTGAAGAAAATCTGACTCGAATTTCGGATAAATACTTCAATAAAAACAATCATAAAGTAGTATCTCTTAAACCTTGGTATTTTGCCGTGGCAGCATCTGTAATTATTATGTTCGGGTTGTTTTTCTTCGATTACAGGCATAATCCTTCTTTTGACGATTATAACCATCCAGAAAGCGCTTATTTTACAGAAAGAGGCGTTTCTGAAGCAATTTTAAAACAAGCAGAGAATAATTTTAACGGAAAAAGATACGAAACTGCGATTCCGATTTTTGAAATGATTTTAAAACAGAACAATTCAGACGAAATTAAATATTTCTATGCCGTTTCGTTATTGCAGGTAAGCAAATACGCAAAAGCAGAAACTATTTTTAAAGAATTGGAAGCTGGAAATTCGGTTTACAAAGAAAAAGCAAAATGGAATCTGGCCTTGTCTAAGCTAAAACAAGGAAAATATAACGAATGTAAAGCCATTTTACAGACCATTTCGCAGGACTACGAAGACTATGATGACGTAGAACAGCTTTTGGAAGAATTGGACTAAAACTGTAGTTAATAAGAAAAAATTTTCTCGCTTTACGGGAAACCTCAATCGAATTTGGAATTTTAGTTCTAAATTCGATTTTCTTTTTAAAGATCAGCCCAAAAAACAAACTAACCGAACCCGAATGAACCCAAAATGAAAAAAGTTGCCCTACTATTTCTATTTGTTTTTTCGCAAACCATTTTTAGTTTCAATAAAATTACTGAAACTGAAAGACTAGCGGCAACTTGTAAAGTATGGGGATTTTTGAAATATTATCATCCGAAAGTTGCCGGTGGAGAGTTGAATTGGGACAATCAGCTTTTGGAGAAATTGCCATTAATAGAAAAGGCGCAAACCAAAGAAGAATTTTCGTTAATCTTAGAAAATTGGATTGATGATCTAGGGCCAGTAAAAGAAATTGCACTGATAGCTGTGCCAAAAGACGTTAAGTTCTTTGACAAGAATTTTGATTTAAGCTGGTTTAATAATAAGCTGTTTTCTAAAAAGCTTTCTAAGAAATTAAAATTTATTGAAGAAAACAGGTTTCAAAGTAATGAAGAATTTGGACCAAACTTTGACGGTTTTAAAAACGAGAAAAATTATTTTAATCTAGAGTGTACTGATAAAAATTCAAAGCTTTTAATGCTTTACGCGTATTGGAATGTAGTAGAATATTATTTTCCGTATAAATATATAATGGACCAGAAATGGGATCAAACTTTAAATGAGATTTTACCTTCTGTTGTTCAGTCAAAGACTTCAGAAGATTTTTATAAAATATTACGAAAAGCAGTTGTAAAACTCGATGATAGCCATGTTGTGTTTCACATATATCCAACTTCATCAACATTAAAAAAGAGTTTCTATTATTTTCCAGCAACAGGCAAAATAATGGAAGAAAAGCTTGTTATCACAGAGATTTTAGGAGACAGTTTAGCAGAAGCAGATAATATTAAAATTGGTACAGTTATTACTAAAATTAACGATAAAAGCATCAAAGAAATTATTGAAGAGAAAAGAGAATTGATTCCTGCTTCAAATGAGGTTTCTTATTTGGACAAAGTTATAGGTATGATTCTAATGAGCGAATCGGATAAGGTTCAAGTAGAATTTTTAAAAGACGGAAAATACGAAACAAAATCAATGACTTGGTTTAATTATCACGATTCGCATCGAAATGAGTATAAAAAAGGAGCTCAGAAAAAGAAAGATAAATTTAAACTTTTGGATAATAATATTGGTTATGTAAACATGGGTGTTATTAAACCCAAAAATGTTCCCGATATGATTGAAGCTCTTAAATCGACAAAAGCAATAGTTTTTGATATGCGAAATTACCCAAACGGAACTTATAAAGACATTTCAGATTTTTTGAATCCTGAGGAAAAGAAGTTTGTCATTTATACATATCCTTATTTAAATTATCCAGGAAGGTATTATTGGACAGAAGGAAGAAGTACAGGATTTGAAAATAAAGATTATTATAAAGGGAAAGTCGTTGTATTGCTGAATGAAGATTCTATAAGTCAGTCAGAATGGACTGCAATGTGTTTTCAGACGGCTGGAAATACTACCATTATAGGAAGTCAAACTGCTGGAGCAGATGGCAATGTGTTTGAATTTGATTTCAAGGGATTTCATACAGGTTTTTCAGGAATTGGCGTTTACTACCCAGACGGGAGAGAGACACAGCGTGTAGGAATTGTACCTGATATTGAAATAAAACCAACAATTTTAGGCATTCAGCAAGGCAAAGATGAAGTTTTGGAACGGGCTTTGCTATATATAGAAAATGGAAAATAAAACCTATTTGGTCGTACTGAAGAACGAGGGATCGCACTAGCTGATCGAGAGAAAAAATGGGGGTTTTCTTTTCGAAGCTTCTTGTGAGGTCCTTCGTTCCTCAGAATGACATTAGGTGATTATTATTCTGGCCTTTGTTAAAGTTTACAACTTTGACAAAGGTTTTTTTTGTGTCATCCTGAGCGATCCAACGCTTTAGGAAAGGATCGCGTTGAGAATCGACAAAGTTTAGTGATTAGCTATATGGGCTTCGATTTCGCTCAGCCTGACAAAACCGGAATAAAAAATCCGTGACAATCCGCGTTTTCACGAAGTGAATCCGTTGCATCCGCGTGCCAATCGCACAGAATTGCTATTCTTTTAATATTGTCGTAATTTTGGCGCTTTAAAATTATAGCCTTGAATTCAACACCTATTATTACCGATACCCACACCCATTTATATTCTGAAGAATTTGATCAGGATCGCGACGCTATGATTCAGCGCGCCATTGATGCTGGAATTACACGCTTTTTTATTCCTGCCATTGATGCTGCCGCAACACAATCTATGTACGATTTAGAGAAAAATTATCCTGAAAATATATTCTTAATGATGGGGTTGCATCCCACTTACGTGAAAGATAATTATCTGGACGAATTGGCACATGTAGAAGCAGAATTGTCTAAAAGAAAATTCTATGCAGTGGGCGAAATCGGGATCGATTTATATTGGGATAAAACACATTTGAAAGAACAGCAAATCGCTTTTAAAAGACAAATTCAGCTGGCAAAACAATACAAATTGCCAATCGTAATTCATTGCCGAGAAGCTTTTGATGAAATATTTGAAGTGCTGGAAGAAGAAAAATCTGAAGATTTATTTGGGATTTTTCATTGTTTTTCCGGAACTTTAGAACAAGCAGAGCGTGCGATTTCTTACAAAATGAAATTAGGAATTGGCGGAGTGGTTACTTTTAAGAACGGAAAAATCGATCAGTTTTTAAATCAAATCGATTTAAAGCACATCGTTCTCGAGACAGACTCTCCTTATTTGGCACCAATTCCGTATAGAGGAAAAAGAAACGAAAGCAGTTACTTGGTAAATGTTATTGCTAAATTAAGCGATATATACAGCGTTTCTGCAGAAGAAATTGCAGCAATTACAACCCAAAATTCCAAAGACGTTTTCGGGATTTAACTTGTACCTTACAAAACTTTAATTTTTTTTTTGTTCTTTTGCCCACTTAAACCCAAATAAATAATGCAGAAATTTGATGCCATTCGACCGTTTTATGATTCCGAAATAAACGAAGCACTTCATGGTGTGGTAAATCATCCAATGATGAAAACCATGATGAACTTTACTTTTCCGGATGTAGAAGATGAGGTTTGGAAGGAACAATTGAAGAAAACACATTCTATTCGTGATTTTCAGTGCAATTTTATTTACCATACCATTCAGAAAGTTCTAGAAAAAAGCTCTGAAGGCCTAACGACTTCAGGTTTTGAAAAATTAGAACCTAATACTTCTTATTTGTTTATCTCCAATCATAGAGATATTCTTTTGGATACCACATTATTGAATGTTTGCTTGTTTGAGCATGGTTTGGTAATGACAGCTTCGGCAATTGGAGACAATTTGGTAAAGAAAGCTTTCTTGGCGACTTTAGCAAAATTAAACCGAAACTTTTTGGTTTTAAGAGGATTAACGCCTCGAGAAATGTTGCAAAGCTCAAAATTATTGTCTGAATATATGGGACAATTATTGCTTCGCGAAAACCGTTCGGTTTGGATTGCACAAAGAGAAGGAAGAACAAAAGACGGAAACGATGAAACCAATCCAGGAGTTTTAAAAATGATTGGAATGGGTTCTGATGAAGAAAACTTAATGGATTATTTTAAGAAATTAAAAATCGTTCCGGTTTCTATTTCTTACGAATATGATCCTACCGATGTCTTGAAAATGCCACAATTAATGGCAGAAGCAAACAACGAAGTTTACGTAAAAGATAAAAACGAAGATTTCATGACCATTTTAAGCGGTATCATGGGAACTAAGAAAAGAATACACATTTCTGTTGGCGATGTTTTAGATGCAGAAATCGATCAGATTGTGGCAGAAAATGACAATGCAAACAAACAAGTTCAGGCTTTGGCACAAACTATTGATGATGTTATTTTGAAAAACTATCAGTTATGGCCAACAAATTTTATTGCTTACGATATTTTAAACGAAACTGACAAGTTCGCTCACAAATACAAAGAGAGCGAAAAACAGCTTTTTGAACGCCGTTTAGAAATGCGTATCGGAAGCGATAATCCTGTGACAAGACAAGGATTTTTAGCTATGTATGCGAATCCTGTTGTCAATAAATTAAAATACCAAGATGTCATCTAAAGCAAAAATATTATTGATTTATACCGGAGGCACGATCGGTATGAGCAAAGATTTTGAAACTGGAGCACTTAAAGCCTTCAATTTTGGTAAATTAATTCAGAAAATTCCAGAAATCAAACAATTGGACTGCGAAATTGAATCAATTTCATTTGAACATCCAATTGATTCTTCGAATATGAATCCGCAAATGTGGACCAAAATTGCCACAATGATTGAGGAAAATTACGCTTCTTTTGACGGATTTGTAGTTCTTCACGGATCAGATACCATGTCGTATTCGGCTTCGGCATTGAGTTTTATGCTGGAGAATTTAGCAAAACCAGTTGTGTTTACAGGCTCGCAATTGCCAATTGGAGATTTGCGTACCGATGCCAAAGAAAACTTGATTACAGCAATTCAGATTGCGTCTCTTCAAGAAAACGGAAAACCAGTTATTACTGAAGTTTGCTTGTATTTTGAATACAAATTATACCGAGGAAATAGAACATCTAAGGTAAATGCAGAACATTTTAGAGCTTTTACGGCACCAAATTATCCAGAATTGGTAGAATCTGGAGTGCATTTAACCTTAAACAGACATTTATTTCTTCCTGTAAATAAGGATGCGAAACTAATCGTTCATAAAAACTTAGACAATCATGTTGCGATCATAAAAATGTTTCCAGGAATGAGCGAAATTGTTCTCGCTTCAATTTTGGCAACATCAGGCTTACGCGGAATCGTTTTAGAAACTTACGGTTCTGGAAATGCACCAACCGAAGATTGGTTTTTAAACCTAATCGAAAAAGCCATCAAATCGGGAATGTATATCGTAAACGTAACACAATGTTCAGGCGGAAGTGTGAATATGGGACAATACGAAACCAGTACAGCCCTAAAATCTTTAGGCGTGATTTCTGGAAAAGACATTACGACAGAAGCCGCAATTACAAAACTGATGTATTTGCTTGGACATGATATTCCGCAAAATGAGTTTAAAGATATTTTTGAAACGGCTCTTCGCGGAGAAATTTCGTAGATAAAAATTCCAATTTTTTAAATTCCAAATTCCAATACTTTGTATAAAACAAAAGATGGAATTTGGATTTTTTTTAAAGAATTAGCGTTTGGTTTGTCATCCTGACGAAGGAAGGATCACACCAGAAACTCGCCAAAGATTGAATCTTTTACATTCGGAATTACTAGTGTGATCCTTCCTTCGTCAGGATGACAAGATTGTGGATAATTGGAATGGTAAGAACTTTGTCAAAGTTTCAAACTTTGACAAAGTTGAACACGTTCAGTTTGTCATTTCCACTCCAATATTGGAATTTGGGTTTTTTATTTTGGAATTTTCTTAGAATTGGAATTTAATTTTTGGAATTTCGATAGGGCACCGGGCAAGTCTCCAAATCCTCGATAGCTTTATTTTTTTTGTAATGCAAATAAACAACCACAGAAATAATACAGATAATTCCCTGAATGGCAACTGTAGCTCTTACGCCTAAAAAGTGAGATACATAACCGATAATCAAACTTCCAACAGGAATCATTCCTTGATAAGCCATCATGTAATAGCTGATACTTCTGGAACGCATATGAACAGAACTATGAGTTTGAATGTAAATGTTGATAGAAGAAGTTTGTCCCATCATTCCGATTCCGCTTAATGTCATACAAATTAGAGCGATGGTTATACTGTTTGAAACAGCCAGAATAATCACACTGAAACCAAGAAGTAAACTTGCTGAGATCATTAGTTTGCTCATATTTTCGGCAGATTTTAGATTGGCTAGATAAATCGCAGATAAAATAGAACCAATTCCGGCAGCGCTTTCAAACCAGCTGAAAGTTTGAGCGTTTCCGCTAAAAATGTCTTTTGCAAAAACCGGCATCAAAGTGTTAAAAGAAATTACAAACAAACTACTGCAAGTTAGCATCAAAAGCATTCTGGCCATTTCTGCTTCTTTCTTCACATAATCCAAACCTTGGATAAGATCGTCTAGCATATTCAGTTTGTTTTCGGCTTTAATGTGTGGCGTAATTTTCATCATCATTAATGAAATCAAAACAGGCACATAACTGACGAAGTTTCCAATAAAACAGACATCTTCTCCGTATTGATGCAGAATAATTCCCGCAAGGGCAGGTCCTGCAATTCGAGCAAAATTGTTGAGCGTTGAATTCAGTGCCACGGCATTTGGCAAATCTTCTTTATTGTCTACAATATCAATCATCATGGTTTGACGACAGGTCATATCAAAAGCATTGATAATTCCTTGAATAAGGCTCAATGCCAGAATAAAATTGATATTATAAATTTTGAGATAAATAAGCAAAGCTAAAGTCCCTGCCTGAAGCATTGCCAAAGATTGCAATACTATCATGGCGCGGTGTCTGTCGTAACGCCCAATGATACTTCCTGCCAAAGGTGCTAGAAACAAAGACGGAATCATGCTTAAGAAAGTGGCTAAACCTAATAAAAATACAGATCCTGTAATGCTGTAAACCATCCAGCTTACTGCTGTTTTCTGCATCCAGGTTCCGATGAGAGATACAGATTGACCGTAGAAAAATAACTTGAAATTTTTTGATTTTAACGCCTTGAACATAATCCTAAATATTTTATACAAAGGTCGGGATTATGATAGCATTAGAAAAATTAATAATTTTACTGATAATAAGTAATAAAACTTATCAACATGGAAATTTACCAACTGCAGTATTTTATTAAAACAGCTGAGGTTTTGCATTTTACAAAAGCGGCCGAATTGTGTTTTGTGACACAATCGGGACTTTCGCAGCAAATAAAAAAACTCGAAGAAGAACTCGGTTTGCCTTTGTTTAAGCGAATTGGAAAAAAAGTGCAATTGACAGAAGCGGGTTCGGTTTTTTTAATTCATGCCAAAAAAGTGGTAGAAAATGTAGAAAACGGAAAACAGGCAATCGAGGATTTAAACGAAATGATTGGCGGCGAATTGCGAATTGGTGTGACTTATATTTTTGGTTTATTGATTCTGCCAGTTGTAAATGCATTTGCTAAGAAATATCAAAGCCTTAAAATCATTGTAGAATATGGAACAACAGAAACTCTTGAACAAAAATTGATCGATAACGAATTGGATTTGGTATTAGTTATTTCCTCACATCAAATTGAGGGCCTGATACAGAAAGTGCCTCTATTTACTTCAAATATGGTTTTGGTGGTTTCTAAAAATCATGCTTTGGCACATTTGGATAAAATTGCTTTTAAGAAAATAGAAGAGATTCCGTTGATATTGCCCGGAAAAGGATCCAATTCGCGAGAGTATGTCGAAGAGCTGTTTAAGAAATTTAATATGAAACCTAAAATTTCGATAGAACTTCAATCTATTCATGCCTTATTGCAAATGGTAGAAAACAGCGATTGGGCTACTATTGTAGCCGAAATGGCTTTGAAAGATTGGGATCAACTTAGAGCAATACAGATTACAGGTGTTTCTACCAAAAGAGATTCGTATATGCTGACAATGGGAGGTTACCAGAAAAAAGCCGTAAAATTGTTTATGGAAGAATTTAAAAAAAGCATATAAGTAAGTAGAATTTTGACTTTGTAAACTCGATTTTTTTTGTTTCTTTGCAGACCACAATAGAAAGGTGTCCGAGTGGTTTAAGGAGCTAGCCTGGAAAGCTAGTATATGGGTAACTGTATCGAGGGTTCGAATCCCTTCCTTTCTGCGAAATTTTAATTTAAGATAATACCAAACCTCGAAATGAAGATTTCGAGGTTTTTTTATAACTTTCTTTTAAATTAATAGATTACTTTTTTAACTGTCTGATGACTAAAAAAAAATGAGTAATTTTTAGAATGATTGATTTTGTAGAAATTAATAAAAAGAAAAATGACAAAAAGTGAAATTTTAATATATAGTACAATTGATGGTTTGATTAAGATTCAAACACGATTAGAAAATGATACTGTTTGGCTTACGCAAGCACAAATGGCAGAGCTTTTTGGTAAAGATAGGAGTGTCGTTAGCAAACATATTGCAAATGTTTTTAAGGAAGGTGAGTTAGAAGAAAAAAGCAATGTGCAAATTTTGCACATTGCAAATTCAGACAAACCAGTTAAGTTTTATAATCTTGAAGTTATAATTTCAGTAGGTTATAGGGTTAAGAGTATTCAAGGAACTCGATTTCGTCAATGGGCAACCGCAAGGCTTCGTGAATATATTGTAAAAGGATTTACAATGAACGACGAAATGCTGAAACAAACAGATAAAGATGGTTATTTTGAAGAACTATTGGCGCGTATTCGCGACATTCGTTCGTCTGAAAAAGTATTTTGGAGAAAGGTTTTAGATATTTATGCAACAAGTATTGATTATGATCCTAAAGCCGAAAGCAGCAAATTGTTTTTTCAAACTATACAGAATAAAATGCACTGGGCAGCTCACGGGCATACAGCAGCCGAAATTATTTATGAACGTATAAATGCCCAATTACCAAATTTAGGTTTGACCAGTTTTAGAGGTGAAAAGCCAACGAAACAAGAAACAGAGATAGCTAAAAATTATTTGAATGAAGATGAACTAAATATTTTAAATCGAATGGTAACGGCTTATTTGGATCTTGCTGAAATACAAGCTTTAAATAGAAAGCCAATGTATATGAAAACTTGGATAGATAAGCTGGACGACTTTATTAAAATTACAGGTAATGAAATTTTACAACATAATGGTTCTGTAAGCCATCAAAAAGCTTTAGATAAGGCGAATGATGAATATGTAAAATTCAAAGAGCAGACTAAAAACGATCTTTCTGAAGCTGAAAAACATTTTATAAAAAATATAGAAGAAACAAGTAAAATGCTAAATCCAAAGAAAAAATAATGGTAAAGCTAATATTTAGAATTTAATAATAGATAACAAACTTCTAATCTAGCCCCGATAGTAGCGGTATCCTTTTGTAGTGGCGTTCGAATTTCTTCCTTTCTGCAAAATAAAAAACCGCAATTTCATCAAAATGGAATCGCGGTTTTTGAATTTTTATAAATCAAAAGAATTTGTTTCCCTTTAATCAACTTCTCTAAATATTCATTTTTATCTTTTTCAGATTGCAGTAAACGTTCATGTATTTACAATTTAATCTCAAATAAACTAAAAGAGCCTTCTTTATAATGTTCTGGTAATTCGTTTGTCCATTCAATAGTGCTTATTCCTTTGTATTGAAAACCGCAGCTGGTGTAATACTTATTTATTCTTTCGTTTCCGCTGTGTGTGTCAAGTCGAATATATTTTTTGCCGTTTTCTTTGGCATATTCTTTCACCCATTCTATAATCTTTTTAACATATGATTGTCCTCTAAACTTTGGGTTTGTAGCAATGCGATGCAAATAAACTGCTGGATCTTTGCTGGCTTCTTTCCAGATAATTAAATCGTTGAAAGTAAGTACAAATGTGCAGGCAACTTCTTTTTCTTCTTTGATTATAAAATGACGGTTTTCCGCAATTTCTTTTTCTATTAATGCTCTTTCAAAACCTCTCCAGCTTTTGTTGTTTACCGTTTTTTGATATGAGGTAGCTTGGTTATAAATATCGAAAACGGCATCGATATCTTGAATTGTAGTTTCAAAAAATTCCATTATTGGGCTTTATTCTGTAAATTAATGAATCTTCAAAGATAAATCTTTCAGCAGCTTTAAGGAATCGAAATGCTTAATTTATTTTTTTTATCAGAGTTTAACCAAACTACATTTTGTTCAGATTTATGATTTTGGCCAATAATGTCTTTGTATAGTTCTGGCCTTCTAGCTTTTAAATATCGGTTTCCTCCAGCTTGAATGCATTTTTCGGGAGTAAGTACGGCCGTCGCAAAAGAATCCTCAAAAGTGCGGCATTCTGCGAGAATATCTCCAAAAGGATCAATAATCATAGAACAGCCATTTTTTAATTGGTCATCGTCCATTCCAATCGGATTTGAAAATACGGCATAAATCGCATTGTCATAAGCTCTTGCAGGAAGCCATTTCATTAACCAGTCTCTGCCTTTCATTCCGTCAAATTCTAATCTTAGCGAAGTTGGATCCGTTTCTCGATTTTCCCAAAGCTGAGGCGAAACAAAACCAGCACCTGGGCGAGTAGAAGGTGTACACATTGTAACGTGTGGCATAAAAATAATGTCGGCACCCAGAAGTTTTGTAGCTCGCACGTTTTCAATAATATTATTGTCGTAACAGATTAAAATACCGCATTTCCAACCTTCTATTTCAAAAATGCAATATTGGTTTCCAGCAGTTAAATGCGGATTGATAAAAGGATGTAGTTTGCGATATTTGGCCACTAAACCATTTTTATCAACACAAACATAGGCTTTGAACAAATTATCATTTTCGTCTTTTTCAAAGAGTCCAGCCAATATTACAATATTATTTTTCTTCGCAATTTCGATCAATTTTTGAATGCTTTCTCCACTCGGAATTATTTCTGCTAAGTCTAACATTTGCTCTTTTGATAGCTTTCTTGCAAAAGTGTATCCAGTAATAGAACATTCGTGAAAAGAAATCACATTGCAGCCTTCTAACGATGCTTTTTGAGAAAGTTTTTCAATTACAGATAAGTTATAGTTTTTATCGCCACTTTTATTTTCAAACTGAGCGGTGGCTATTTTTAGATTTTTCATATTGATACTATTAATGTAGACCAAAAATAGTAGCAACGGTGTTTTAAAAATTGTACAAAACCGACATTTTAAAATACAAGAGAAGAAGAGGTCTTGATCAGATTGTTGGTTAATTTTTTGGTGCTGTACAAGTATTCCCTTGGAGTTATTCCGGTATGTTTTTTAAATTCTTTTATCAAATGCGATTGATCCGAAAACCCTGCATCGTAACCGATAGATGTTAGATTGACATCTGATGTTTTGTCTTTAAGCAGTTTTAGAAAATGATGAAGGCGTACAACACTGCCAAATTTTTTAGGACTTAGCCCGACACATTCTTTGAATTTTCGTTCCAGATGTCTTTCCGTGTAGTTGGTATAGCCTGCTAATTGTTTTAAAGAAAAGTATCCTTTATGAGCAAGAATAAAATCTAAAGAAGTGTTTATTATGAGCTGATTTGAAAAGGTTTTTTTGTCTAAAAGTGTTTTGAAAAAATGATTTAGAAGTTCGATTTTTTGCCCGTAATTAACTCCTTCTGATAGTTTTTCCTGAAGATCTAAGCCTTTTTGATCAAATATATCTTCCAAGTTAAGAATTGAATTCTGAAATTCGTAAGCAGGAATCTGAAGCAGCTGGTTCATACCATTGGGCTGAAAAACTACAATTACTAGAGTAAATTCATGGTCAGAGTAAATATCCTTGAAACCATCTAGTTGTCCGTATAAAAAAGAGCTCGGCAAATATTCTTTTGTTTCTTTATTAATGCCAGAGATAAGCCTGTTTTGGAAAGAAAATACAATTCCGGTATTGCCATCAGAAAATAGTCGAAGTTTTTGAATAGCACGATCCGTATTTTCTAAAAATAGATAATGTTTAATATAGGGAGCTAATTCTTTTGATGGTAAAACCTGCATGATTAAATATTTGACGAAACCATTTAAACAAAATTAGCTGTTTTTTTTGATTAAAAAGCACAAATACATAGTCGTAAAAAGTTGTTTGAATACGGTTTTCCACATTATTTTGTTCTAGAATTATTATATATTTGGCTCCTGCGTAATATAAATAACTTGATGGATTTACCTCCTTATTCGCCAGGATTGCATAAACTGGTTACTCTAAATGTCGTTCAAACTTCGAAGCTTACCAATAGTAAAGGTTTTGTTGCGGTTACCAATTCTATTTTAGAAAAATACGAATTGGAGAAGGTTGGGGCAGTGGTTCACGATTTTGAAAATGATAGTTTTACGATTTCGTACTGCCTGAAAGAATCGCATATTTGTATACACACTTGGCCAGAATACAATCAGCTTACTTTAGACGTTTATTTGTGCAATTATCTCCAAGATAATACAGCAAAAGTGCGTGCTGTAATGGCTGATTATGTGGCTTATTTTGAAGCAGAAATTATTAAGGATTTTGAAATTAACCGATAAGATATGAAGATTCCTTGTTATATCTGTGATATCGAAACCGAATTAGATGTTGATTTTGAAGTAGTCAATTTTGTCTGTCCACATTGCCAGACTTTATATGTTGCTGATAAAGATGGACAGTTTCGCCAAAGATCTCAATATAAAAATATTTATTTTGCATGTCCACTCGTAATTGGCGAAGTTGGAAACTTTAGAGGGAACGAATATAAAGTTACTGGAATTCTAAGAAAGAACATTCATCCCGATTTTGATTGGATTGAATTTATACTTCAAAACGACGCTAAAGAGTTTATCTATCTTTCGGTTTCTAATGGACACTGGATGATGTTAAGAGAAATGGAGGAAACTTTTGTCGTTCATGACCATCCTAAAGTATTAGACCACGAAGGAGTGTATTTTGATATATTTGAATATTCTGATGCCGAAATTATAAATGCAAAAGGATTTTTTGATTTTGAACTTCCTCAAAACAAATTAATTCATTTAGTTGAATATATCAATCCTCCAAACATCATTTCTGTTGAAAGAATGAATGGTGTTGAAACAGCCTATTATGGAGAATATGTTAATAAAAGCGAGATTAAAAAAGCATTTCCAAGGGCGGTGCTTCCGTATCAGACGGGGACAAATATGATCCAGCCTTTTCCATTTCATGTGAAAAATACAGCTATTATTTTCTGTCTCATTGCTTTGTTGATTCTTATTACGAATTGGTTTATTTACAGAGATCAGGTAGAACAGCAGGTTTTTTCGAAAACTATGAAATTTACTGAGTTTGATAATAAAGAAATTACTAGCGAAAGTTTTGTGCTTAATGGAGGCTCGTCGCCTATGACAATACAAGTTTCTACAGGTGTTGATAATTCTTGGGCAAATGTAAATGTGGCTTTGATCAACGAAGAAACAAATGACGAAATTTATGCCAATAAAGACATCGAATATTACCACGGTTATTCTGATGGCGAATCTTGGACAGAAGGAAGTTCTGTTGAAAAATTTAATATTTGCGGTGTAAAATCTGGTAAATATCATCTTTTGATCACACCTCTTAAAGCACCTGAAGATTTGACCAATACTGAAATGCAGGTTACAGCAGTCTGGAATCAGCCCTCTAGCCGTAATGCTTGGTTTGTAATTCTTTTTATGGCGGGTATATTTGCGGTGATCTATTTCTTTAAGTACCAATCTGAAAAAAGCCGATGGGCAGACAGCTCTTATTCTCCTTATCCTGAAAATTAACATGAAGAAAATATCTGATTTTATACTGCAAAATTTACCTCCTTTCATAATTGGAGTTTTTTGCTTTGGCGTTTATATGTATTTTACTCTCGCAGGAAATAGAATCTGTGATTGTGAAACTACAGAAAGCTATAAATCAACAACGAGCGGAAGCCGTTCATCATACAATCATTTTTACCACAAATAAAAACTATCACTATGGAATTATTTCATGCTCAGCCAATAGTAAACTCGATTATCTATTCTTTTTTAGGGATTGTAATTCTCTTAATCGGTTATTACATTATTGAAAAACTAACTCCAGAAAACACTTGGAAAGAAGTTGTAGAAAAAAATAATGTTGCTGTTGCGATTGTCCTGGCAGCATTTATTATTGGAATTTCAATGATTATTAGTGCCGCAATTCATGGGTAAAAAGTTTCTTAGGTTTGAATTTCTTTTACTTTTTGCCGTATTTATAATTGCTACTTGCGGACTAATTTACGAATTGGTTGCAGGAACTTTGGCGAGTTATTTATTGGGAGATTCAGTAAAACAATTTTCGTTTATTATTGGCGTATATCTATTTTCTATGGGTATAGGCTCATTTTTCTCAAAGTTTTTTCATAAAAATCTTCTCAACACTTTTGTAGAAATAGAAATCTTGGTCGGACTTATTGGAGGTCTGAGTTCGGTGGTTTTATTTCTCTTATTCGAAAATGTTGGGTCATTTCAGTTCATTTTATACTTATTCGTTTTTGTAACGGGGTTTTTGGTCGGATTGGAGATTCCGCTTTTAATGAACATTTTAAAAGACAGAGTCGAATTTAAAGATCTTGTCTCGAATGTTTTTACGTTTGATTACATAGGAGCTTTGTTGGCTTCAATCTTATTTCCGTTAGTTCTAGTTCCGAAATTAGGCATCATGGGAACCTCTCTTTTCTTCGGAATGATTAATGTGAGCATTGCCATTGTTTTGTGTTTTTTACTGAAGAGAGAATTAAAGAATGTTTATTTCTTGAAAGCAAAAGCCATTTTCTCGTTTGTGCTATTATTGGCCGTTTTTATTTTTTCGAATGATATTCTAGCCTATTCAGAAGGGAAATTGTACGGAGAAAATATCATTTATACCAACTCAACACCTTATCAGCGTATCGTTTTAACGCATAATAAGAGCGATTACAGGCTTTATTTGAATAATAACCTACAATTCAGTTCCGCGGACGAATATCGTTATCACGAAGCTCTAGTGCATCCCGTTATGTCGATAGCAAAAAGCGTTAAACATATTTTGGTTTTGGGAGGAGGGGACGGATTGGCAGTTCGCGAAATCCTGAAATATAAAGACGTTGAAAAAGTAACGTTGGTTGATTTAGACGAAGGAATGACGAAATTGTTTAAAACCAATACAGTTTTAACCAATTTCAATCAAAACTCGCTCAACAATCCAAAAGTTACTGTAATCAATACAGACGCCTACATTTGGGCAAAAAGCTGTAAAGAGCAGTTTGATGCTGCTATAATCGACTTTCCTGATCCGTCTAATTATAGTTTAGGGAAATTGTATTCGCTAAATTTTTATCAGACCATAAAAACCATTTTAAAGCCAGATGCGGCGGTGGTAATTCAAACTACTTCGCCTTATTTTGCGCCGAAATCTTTTTGGTGTATCAATAAAACCGTAATGCAAGCTTTTCCGCAGGTCGATGCATATCACGCGTACGTTCCGTCGTTTGGAGAATGGGGTTATACAATTGCTATAAACGGTTTTGGGACGACTTTTAATTCCGTAAACCGAAAAGCAGACAAATTGAAATTCTACAATTATCAATTTGACCGTTTCAATTATTTTACAAACGATATGATTTCGAATGAAATTGAAATTAATCGTTTAGACAACCAGATTTTAGTACGCTATTTTGATGAAGAGTGGGGAAAAATGCAATAAATCGAGAAGGAATTTCATAAAAGGAGTTGGCGCTTCTTTGCTTCTCGTTCCGTTTCTGCAGTTTTGTTCTGATAAAATTGCGGTGCTGATGATTCGTTTATCTGGAACCAAACATTTGCTCGGACATCGTTTATGGATTAAAGATTTTCCGAAACCAACCAAACAAATCCAGATTCCATATTTGATTGTTGGAGGAGGAATTTCGGGTTTGAGCGCTGCAAGACAATTTCAAAAAAGAGGAATTTCAGATTTTTTAATGCTAGAATTGGAAAATCATTTAGGAGGAAATTCATCAAACGGCGAAAACAAATATTCGAAATATCCGTTGGGGGCGCATTATTTGCCTTTGCCGAATTTTCAAGACAAAGAATTGCTTCGATTTTTAGAAGAAGAAAAAATAATTTTGGGCTATAACGAAAAAGGATTCCCCATTTTTGATGAATTGCAATTGACTTTTGCACCAGACGAACGTTTGTTTTATAAAAATAACTGGCAGGAAGGCGTAGTTCCGAAAAATGGAAATCTGATTACTGATGATTTGGAGTTTGACCAATTTTTCAAAAAAATGGATATTTTTAGATCTGGAAAAGGTGAAGATCAAAAGTACTTATTTGATATTCCAATTTACCTTTCTTCTAAAGACGAAGCAATAAGAAGTTTAGATAAAATAACAATGAAGCAGTGGTTTAAGGAAAACAATTTCACTTCTGAACCTTTGTTCAATTATATCGATTACTGTTGTAAAGACGATTTTGGTTTAGGAATTGAATACGTTTCGGCTTGGGCTGGAATTCATTATTTTGCCGGAAGAAAACAAGACAGCACGCCCAAAAAACACGACAGCGTTTTGACTTGGCCAGAAGGGAATGCGCGTCTTGCTACTCATTTGAAAAAATATACTACAGATAAATCTCTTAAAAATCATCTGGTTTATGAAGTGAAAATGGAGAACGGAAAAGTTGTGGCAAAAGCTTTTGACGATGCAACAAAAACTTCAGTTGAGATTATTGCAGACAAAATAATTATGTCCTCTCCGCAATTTGTAAATCAGTATTTGATGCCAAATCGAAAGGCATTTACAAAAGATTTTCATTACACGCCATGGCTTTTGGCAACTTTAATTGTAGACGAACTTCCTGATAACAATAGTTTTCCATTGTCGTGGGATAATGTTATTTACGGTTCTAAGGGTTTGGGTTATGTTTACGATCAGCATCAGACTTTAAATCAGGTTCAGGATAAAAAAGTGATTACGTATTATTTTAGTTTTTCGTCTGGAGATTTGAAGAAAACTAGAAAAGAACTTTATAAAAAAGACAAAGAATATTGGAAACAGTTTGTGTTGAATGATTTGAAAATTGCTCATCCAGATATTGAGGAATATACAGAAGACATTGAGATTTTTCTTTTAGGTCACGGAATGATTTCGCCTGCGCCAGGTTTTATTTTTGGAAATGCGAAAAAGCAAGCTAAGCAAAATATTGAAAAGAAGATTTATTTCGCTCACAGCGATTTGTCTGGAATTTCGATTTTTGAAGAAGCTTTTCATCAGGGAATTAGCGTTGTAAATGAGATTTTAGATGGAACAACCATGGATTCATAAAGCCAAAACCGATTTAGGTTTTATTATTGGACCATCCTTTTTTGTGTTGGCGATCATCTTTATTTTTCAGGATTATATTGCTACAATTGAAGAAAATTATTCTTTTTATACCTGGCTTTTTCTGATTGTTTTTATAGATGTGGCACATGTTTATGCAACGCTGTTCAAAACTTATTTTGTTGCCGACGAATTTCAGAAACAGAAACGAAGGCTAATTCTTTTACCTCTTTTTTGCTTTGTCACCGGAATTATTCTTTTCTCTTTTGGGAGTTTAGTTTTCTGGTCGTTTTTGGCTTATGTGGCCGTTTTTCATTTCATCAGACAGCAATACGGGTTCATGAGATTGTATGCCAGAAAAGAAGTTAAAAATAAAATTTCGATTTGGATGGATAATCTAGTGATTTATGCTTCAACCGGATATCCAATGTTGTATTGGTTTTTTTCGTCTAAGCGAAAGTTCAACTGGTTTGTCGAAAATGAATTTTTTAGATTTGAAAGTCAATTGATTTTACAAATTCTTTTTTGGATTTATATTGGAATTTTGATTTTGTATGTGGTTTATACAGCTGTAAAATCTATCCGAAATCAATTTTTTAATATTCCCAAAAACAGCATTATTCTCGGAACGGCGCTTTCGTGGTATTTTGGAATTGTTTATTTTAACGATGATTTGATTTTTACTTTACTGAATGTCGTTTCGCACGGAATTCCGTATATGGCCTTAGTTTATTTTAAAGAAATTGACGGAAAATCAGATTCAGAATTAGGACGTTTATCTTTTTTAAAACAATATAAAGGGCTTTTAATTTATATTGGAATTCTTTTAATAATTGCCTTTTCAGAAGAATTTCTTTGGGAGCTTTTTGTTTGGAATGAAAACATCAGCATAACGAATTTTGATTTTTCGAGCTGGCAGATTTTATTGGTTCCTTTGTTGACGGTGCCCCAGTTTACACATTATTTGTTGGATGGTTTTATTTGGAAATCTAAAAAGTAAGGTTTGGATTTTTATTCTTCAGAAAAATAAAACTTCTAATCTAGCCCCGATAGTAACGGCATCCTTTTGTGTCTCGTTTTTTTCTAACGAGACACAAAAGATATAGTGAATAGCGGGACTAAGGTTGTTTTGAAAAATGAATGTTCTGCTTCTAAATAAGAGCAAAATTAATTCTGTAAAGCTGCTTTAATCTTAGGCATCATTCTATCAACAAACATTTTATAGGCAGATTCTGAAGGATGTAAACCGTCTGCGGCAACCAAGCTTGGATTGTTAAGTCCTTGACGGGTAATATCTGTAATAGATACAAAAGCGATTTGATTATTTTCGCAGTATTTTTCGGCAAAAGTATTGTATTGGTCTATTTCTGCTGAAATTGTGCTGCTTTGAGTTCCAAATAGACTCTTTCCGTAAGGAGTGTAGGCGTAATCTGGAATAGATATTACCACAACATTTTTTCTGTCGCCTTTTGCTAGCATTATTGCTTTGTTGACCAATTCTGGAAATTCTTTTTCGTAAATGGAGAAACTTTTGTGCTGATATTGATTGTTTACGCCAATTAAAAGTGTTACCAAATCGTAATTAGGCTCTGGGTTTTGGGAATTGATTGCAGAAAGTAAATTGGATGTTGTCCAGCCCGTTGTAGCGATTATTTTAAGCGAAATGGCACTAGAGTACATTACGTTTAAACTTGTCTTTAATTGCTCTGGAAAACGGCATGTAGCACAAACGCTTTGACCAATGGTATAGCTGTCGCCTAAGGCTAAATAATTTACGGAACTCGCAATGGGCGGATTTGAAGAAGTTGGAGGTGTTGAAACTGGGGGAGTTGTGGTAGCAGGAGTAGAGGTGTCATCTGAACTGCAGCTTAGAAGAAATACTGAAAGTATAACGATAACTATTTGTTTAAAATGTGGTTTCATAATTTGTTTAAATTAGATTCTAGTCGCTTTAAACAAATAGTTACGTTAAATAACTTGTTATGGTTTTTCAGTTTCGTTATAAGTATTTCTTTCCATAGTAATGTTTAATCTTGCAAACATTTCAGCTATATCAAAACCTTCTTTTTTATATTCGGCTTGAACGATTTCTTTTGCTTTTTTTAAAACAGTTTGGTTTTGCCAGACGGCAATGGTCATATAAATTAAATTTCCTTTTTCATCTGTACGTTCGTAAGCATCATCTTTTATAAATCCGTTTAATTGTTTTATGATATTTCTATTAATGCTTACTCTCTTCAGAAATTCCTGTTTTGATTTTTGGGGCACTGTAAATTTATCAATAAAGATCTGTTTCATGTTTTCCGATTTTTTGGTTTCTATTTGCGAATTGATTCCTGTTGTCTGTGCAATTGTTTTGTAACCAGACAAGGTCAGGCAGAAGATTCCGATTAAAAGATTTGTTTTCATATTTCTTCATTTTTGTTGAAGTAAAATTCAGAATTGCTAAAACTAAATCATTGTAAAAAATCATTGATTTACCAAAAAGAAGGAAAGTTGAAAAATTCTGTTGGAGTTTGTCCTGTAAATAATTTAAAATCTTTATTAAAATGAGGCTGATCAAAGTATCCTGCATCAATTGCTAGATCGATGAGGTTTTTATTTTGTTGTTTTTGGTCGATAATTGCTTTCATTCGGATCACATTGCAGAATTGTTTTGGCGATGATCCTATTGTTTTTCTAAATCTTTTTTCGAAAGCGTCTTGACTTATAAAAAGAATATCAGCAAGTTCTTTTATTTTGACAATTCCTTTTTTGGACTGAATGATTGCGATAGCAGCAGCAATTAATTTGTCAGGCTTGTAGTTGTATAGCTTAGATAATAAAAATTGTTCTATAATGTCAATTTTTTGATTGTTGTTTTTTGCCTCGGCTAGGAGTTCTTCTATTAGTTTTATTTTTTGCTGCGGAAAAAAATTGTCCAATGAAACACTCTCTTCAAACAATTCATGGAGAGGTTCTTTAAAAAATGCAGTTGCTCCGGTTTCTTTAAATAGAATAACCAGACTGCTTGTATTTTTAGAATATTGGATTAAACGTACAGATTTACGTATTCCAGAAATTGTAGAAACGGGTAATTTGTCGGGAAGGTTTTCTTTAATATAATTGACTTCTCCTTTACATCTAAAAGCGATTGTAAGAGAAGTGCCCGGCAAAACCCGATTAACCAATTCATCTTGACTTTCGATAATTCTGTAAGTCTTTACAAAAGGTTTTAGTGATTCTGTCGGACTGAAATCTATAATTTTCATTTTGTATTTAGTTTACAATCAATGAATATCAAAGATACGGAAAACATTTTTGGTTATTTTTAAAATAAAAAACGAGGTAAAAAATACCTCGTTAACATTTTTAGACCATTTCTGCTTTTAAAAGAATTTCTTCTTCAATGGCATTCCAAAGTGCGATACGTCTTTCTAGTGCAAGAATTGAAACGTCTTCAACCTCTTTCCATTTTTGAGCATCTTCTTCGCAAAGTTCTGTAATCATCTGCATGGCCATTGGACCGTGTTCGTCAGCATCCAATTCGATGTGTCTTTCAAAATAGTAAAGCAATTTTGCTAAATCTGTATCAGGAAGGTTTTTCTGGAAATTTTTCAATATTTGGGTAAACATACTCGGAATCAAATCCTCTCTTCCAAAAGTAAATGCAGCTGCAATTTCATGCGGTTTTCCTTCTTCGATAACTCTAAACGTAAAATCTAAGAATGATTTGACATTCGGATGCAATGAACTTTGTTTGATGGCAACAAATATATTATGAAGCGAATGCACTTCTGATAAAAAGCTTAAAACACCTGTTGTATCAGCTCCGCAAGCTTCCATTGCTTCTAAGTACATTTCATAATGGCTTTGTCTTCTACCGTCAATTGTTAAATCGGTTTCTTCTGCAAGAACAATTTCATTGATTAAATAACGAGTTTCAGGATTTTTAGTAGCAAACCAAGGTGTTGTTGTACAAGTAAGTTTGGCTTGTAAAGCTTTTAAAAGAGACATAAAATCCCAAACAGCATAAACGTGAGTTTCTAGAAAGCTGTGTAAGTGATCTATGGTTTGAATCTTATTGTATAAAGAATGGTTTAATAGTTGATCTTTTTGTGGTTGGATGCTTTTGTTTATAGCTTCGATATTCATTTTAAAAAATTTTGATGCAAAGATAAAAAGCTTCTTTGTTAGAAGAAGCTTTTTGTATCGATTTTGTGTATATTTTAATAATTATCAATTATTTAAAGGCAGGAATTCCTGTTACATCCATTCCGGTTATCAATAAATGAATATCATGAGTTCCTTCATAAGTAATAACGCTTTCTAGGTTCATCATGTGGCGCATGATAGAGTATTCGCCAGTAATTCCCATGCCTCCGAGCATTTGTCTTGCTTCTCGCGCAATGGTAATGGCCATGTTTACGTTGTTGCGTTTTGCCATAGAAATCTGAGCAGTTGTTGCTCTGCCTTCATTTCTTAAAACACCTAGACGCCAAGTTAATAATTGCGCTTTTGTGATTTCGGTAATCATTTCTGCGAGTTTTTTCTGCTGTAATTGAGTTCCTCCAATTGGTTTTCCAAACTGGATTCTCTCTTTTGCATATCTTAACGCCGTATCATAGCAATCCATAGCCGCTCCAATTGCTCCCCAAGCAATTCCGTAACGAGCTGAATCTAAACATCCAAGAGGTGCTCCTAGTCCCGATTTATTTGGTAAAAGGTTTTCTTTTGGAACTTTTACATTATCAAAAATCAGTTCGCCTGTTGCAGATGCGCGAAGAGACCATTTATTGTGAGTTTCTGGAGTTGTAAAGCCTTCCATACCACGTTCTACAATTAAACCGTGAATACGGCCTTCTTCATTTTTAGCCCAAACAATGGCGATATCGGCAAAAGGTGCATTTGAAATCCACATTTTGGCACCATTTAAAAGATAATGATCGCCCATATCTTTAAAATTGGTAATCATGCTCCCAGGGTCCGAGCCATGATCTGGTTCTGTTAAACCAAAACACCCAATATATTCACCTGTAGCCAGTTTTGGAAGATATTTCATTCGCTGTTCCTCATTTCCGTATTTCCAAATTGGGTACATTACCAAAGAAGATTGTACAGATGAGGTCGATCTTACACCAGAATCGCCTCTTTCAATTTCTTGCATAATCAGTCCATAAGAAATTTGATCTAATCCAGCTCCGCCATATTCAACCGGAATATAAGGGCCAAAACCGCCTATTTCGCCAAGACCTTTAATAATTTGTTTTGGAAATTCTGCTTTTTGAGCATATTCTTCTATAATTGGAGAAACTTCTCTTTTAACCCATGCACGTGCAGATTCGCGAACTAATTTGTGTTCGTCTGTTAGCAAATCGTCTAAGTTATAGTAATCTGGAGATTGAAATAGGTCTGGTTTCATGTTGTCTAATTTTATCAAAGCAAATTTACATAATAAAAATATAACAAATAGATGTATAATTGTTATATTTATAAATGATAAAAATAAAATTAATAGGAATTTGGGAAATTAATTGTAGTTTTTTGATAATTTATGAACTATTTTTGAATACCAAAAATAAACTTTAATGAGGCTGATTATCTCTTTTTTCTTTTTACTACTTATGTTAGGCAATGGAGTCGCACAGACTAATGGAAAGCTTACAGAAGAAAAGTACTTAGAATTACAGAATAAAATCCGATTTAGTGTAAACGGAAGTTATGATGAAGGTTTGACTTATGTTAATCAGATGCTTAAGTCTAAAAATGAGATCCATATGGCTTTTGCCTATGGAGCGGGTTCCTATTTGTATCAATTAAAAGGAAATTCAGATAAGTCTGAAAAAATGTATAATGAAGCAGTAAAATATTTGAATAAGATCCCAGAGTCAAATGATAAAACAAAATTACAGGCCTATTTATGCAATTATAGAGGCCTTACTTACTGGAAGAGATCTAATTATGGTAAAGCCCTTAGCAGTTATCAGGAAGGAGTTAAGTTATCTTCTAAGATAAATGATGTTGTTCAAATTATAAAATTCAAAGCAAATATTGCTTTACTAAATGAAAGTGTTGGTAATTATCAGCTATCGATAAAAATCTTAAGGCAAAATGAGCTATTTCTTGATAAGAATGAGAGTTTATATGAAAAAGAGCAGTTTCAAAATGCTAAAAGTAATACTTATAGCAATCTTGGAAATTCTTATGAAGGATATTACAATAAAAATCGTGAAAAGACCTATTTATTAGATTCTGCAGAATATTTTTATAAAAAAAGTATTGCTTATTCGGATAAATTTATCGACAATAAAATTACTGCTAAACTTAGTTTGGGTAATATTTATCTATTTAAAAAGGACTTTATAAATGCCGAAAAGATTTATTATGATATAGTTTTTTATGCTAAACAGGCTGATAATGAGTCGCTGTATCAAGTTGCCAGTTATAATTTAGCAGATCTTTATTATTCAATTAAAAAATATGATAAAGCACTTGTATTTTTAAAGAAGGTAGATTCTATTAGCGAAAAAAATAAAACGATTGATAATAGTTTTTTTAAGTCTAACTATATACAAGCCAAAATTTACAGTATAAAAAATGAGCCGGAACTGGCTTATAAGCATTCTAAGATGTACTTAGATTCTTATGAAAAATATGAAGGAAATCTAAGAGAAGAAACTTTGGAGGTTAACTATAAACTAGGTACGGCAGATCTTGGTGCAGAGATGCTAAGCGTTCAGGAACGTTATAAATACGAGGTTTTTTGGAATAAAGCATTGAAAATATTTTATGTAATTCTGGTAATCGGAATTGTATTTTTCCTTATCAAAAATATTAGGGATAAAAACAAAGCTCAAAAGAAAATGAATGCTTTAATTGAAGAGTTTAAAGCTAATCTAGAAAGAAAAGAGCTGGGAAAAACAGACATAGAGAAAGTCCCTGCGGAAGAAATAACTGTTGAAGTTCTAGAAAATGAAGATGTTGCTTTGAAAAAGGAAAATGCGAATTTGAGCATTGATGAGGCTAAGGAAAATAAAATTGTAGAAAAATTACTTGCTCTAGAAGAAAAACTAGAATACTTAAATGCCGATTTTACGCTTTCATATGCAGCTAAAAAAATTAAAACCAATACAACTTATTTGTCTTATGTGGTGAATAAAAGATTTGGAAAATCTTTTAGTGAATATTCTAATGAGTTGAAAATTAATTATGTTATTAATCAAATGATTACTAATCATTTATATCGTAAATATTCTACACAGGCAATTGCAGAAAGCGTGGGATTTAAAAATGCAGTTTCTTTTGCAAAATCATTTCGCAAAAGAACTGGAGTATCTCCAGCTCAGTTTGCGAATAATATTTAGCAAGGATAATTCGTGTCTTATGTATTTCCACCACCAGGCAATTTTTTTGGCTCGTTTATTTCAGGTTTCTCTTCATCTCCTCCTTTAATTGTTTTTTTTGCTTTTCTAGAAATTATTTCTACTTGAAAATCTTCCAATGTTAATTTGCTATTTTTCATGACTTGATTTTTTGGGTTTATTTTAAAAGTTTTAAATTCTGCTTAATTATTTCCACCACCTTTATATCTATTAGGATCTGTTGAATCTGTTGGATCTTCGAACGATCCTCCTTTAATTGTTTTTTGCTCTTTTCTAGAAATTGTATCTAATTGAAAATCTTCGAATGTTAATTTGTTATTTTTCATGACTTGAATTATTTGAATTAAAAAAAAATTAGTACTATAAATCCCTTTGTAAAATTTTTGTGAGTCTTATTGATATATAAAAGCGTATAAAAAATGGATTTTTACGTGAGATTTTTGTTTGGTTTAAAAGCAGTAGAGATATTTTTTTGTAAGTTAATTCTATTAAAAAGTATACTGCTCAGATTGTTTTTCGGAGTTTTTTTTGGCTTAAGTCTTGGCTATTTTATGTCTCTTTTGCAAGCCTATTCTATGATTTTTTTCTTCAAAAATCATCTGTTTTTAGGGGTCTATTTTTCATATTTTTTAATGTTTAGATTATTGCCTATCCAAAACTAGATAAAAAGCAAAACCGTTAATCGAAAATAGGGTTTTGAGGCTTTTTGTATGAAAAATAAACATGTAAAGTCTTGTAATACAACAACTTGTGTGAAGCACTATACTTGGTATAATTTATAAATTGTATGTGGTATAATTAATAAAATGTGTGTGTTGGTGTGATTTTTATCAATAAAAACTCCAATCTTTGCAGTGTAATTATGATTTAAAAACGATCAAAAACGATGTTAAAACTGGTCCAAAAATTTCTACAAATTAATCGCTACTCAGATATCAAAACTGAGTTTAAGGATCTGTTTTTGTCTCATCCAAATTATCCGAGTTTGTTTGCCATTACAGACTCGTTTGATTTGCTTTCTGTAGAGAATGCAGCAGTGAGAGTTTCGAAAGAACAGATAGAAGATTTGCCAGCTAACTTTTTGGCGTATTTTAAAGATGAATTAATATTAGTAGAAAAGATTAAAAGCGGTGTTAGAATTACAACCACAAAAAAAGGAACGCAAAAATTATCTTATGATAAATTCCTTTTAGACTGGAACGGAGTAATTGTTGCCATTGAGCCAAACAACGTAGTCGCAAGAGAGAATCTGAAAATAGAATACAATTGGTTAAAATATTTTCTGCCTCTTGCACTTCTAGCAGGATTATCTTTTTTCTATAATCGTTTTGATTTGTTTAGCGGTTCATTTTTGGTAACATCTGTTCTGGGTTTAATTGTAAGTATATTTATTGTACAGGAGAGATGGGGAGTTAAAAACACGGTGATTTCAAAATTCTGTAATCTAAGTTCTAGTTCTTCTTGTGAATCTGTAATTAGTTTCAATGATGATATCGCAAATAGATGGATTAGTTTTTCAGATTTACCATTGTTGTTTTTTGCTTCAAGTATAATTGCCATATTGGTACAGCCTTTAAGTTCATCTGTTTTTGTTGGATTTTTAAGTCTGTTAGCCATTCCAATAATAGTTTGCTCGATTTGGATTCAAAAATTCGAGATTCAAAAATGGTGTATACTGTGTTTGGCAATATCATTTTTAATATTGGTTCAGAGTGTTGTCTGGTTTTCTTCAGACCTCTTTACACTAAGTTTTAGCTTTAATACAGTTTTTCCATACGTTTTTTCTTTATTGCTTTTAATACCAATTTGGGCAGCAGTTAAGGTAATGATTAGAAAAATGCTTGATAATGAAAACTCTTTAAAAGAACTAAAGAAGTTTAAAAGAAATTATTCGCTATTAAATTTCTTGTCTAAAAAAGTTAAATATAACAAAGGATTTGAAGATTTAAGAGGTTTGACATTTGGTAATAAAAACGCAGGAGTTAGACTTTCTGTAATTCTTAGTCCAAGTTGCGGACATTGTTATAAAACTTTTCAAGAGGCTTTTGATTTGGTATTGAAGTTTCCAGATAAAATATTTTTGAACGTTCTTTTTAATATTAATCCAGAAAATAATGATAATCCATATAAAGCTGTTGTAGAAAGACTTTTAACAATTAATAGAACAACGCCTGGAAAAACAGTCGAAGCAATTTCAGATTGGTATATTAAAAGAATGTCACACAAAAAATGGCTTAAAAAATGGAATGTTGACTCTGTGAGCATGATGATAAATCAAGAAATTCAGAAGCAATATGATTGGTGCTCGGTAAACAATTTTAATTATACACCCATTAAAATTGTAAATGAAAGGCTGTTTCCAAATGAATATGAATTGAATGAATTGAAATATTTCTTAAATGATTATGTAGAGGAAGTTCAAGTTTTAGAGAAAACAGCATAAATTAAAAATAAGTTTTGACTTTTATGTCAAAACAAGCGGTTAACCCCAATTTAAACCTGCAATAATGTTAAAGAACATTTTGAAATTGAAAGGTGCAGTAGAATTGACTGCAAATGAGCAGAAAACAATGAATGGAGATTATCCTCCTATTTGTGAAGATGGATTTAAGGCTAAAAGATGTACAGAATTTGGAACAGTGCCAGCACACTGGGATTGTATACCAAATAATTATGTTGGAAGTTGCTAAAGGAAGAAATTTTTAAGTATCAAGTTATTAGGGATTTGAGGCTTAAACTCAAAAAATGTAAATAACCAGTTATGTTAGAAAAAATTTTAAAAAGCAAAGAAACGAGAAAGCTGACAAAAAAAGAGCAGAAAAACATTTTGGCTAGTGAATATTCGCAAGAATTCAATTGTAACGATGCTGCTGTCGAAAAATATGCTTGCTAATTTTATGTTTAAGCAGTAGTAGAACTATTGCTGTATAAAAACGGTATTAAGATGTTAAAGAAAATTTTAAGCTTAGAAGATGTTCAGCTCATTAATAAAAGTGAACAGAAGACCATGCAAGGAGGAATTCCAGAATGTTGGGTTTATGCTTTAGAAGCAGGATGCTTTTTAATACCACCAGGCGAAACTTGTCCGCTAAATACGTCATCTGGTATTTGTGATACAAGTCGTCTTTGTTGTTGATTTGAAGATTATAATAGTAATATAAAAATAAAGCCTTTTTAAAATTTAGTCATGTTTTTTTTAATTCGTAGGCGCTCGATCGTGGAACATTGAGCAATTATCCCAACATTGATGATTGGTGTCGGGATTCTCAGGAAGTTGGCCGCTGTGTTAATTTTAATTGGTTAGGGTTAACCAGTGGCAGATCCTAGAGAAATTAAATGTCAAATAATTGAAATAATTATAAGCAGTTAGAAATTCTTTTCTTACTGCTTTTTTTTATATGATTTAACAGAAAAGACAGAAGCTTCAAATGTCTTAAAAGGATTGAAGCAATAACAAATCAAAAAACAAATTATGAAAAAATTAAAAGACCTATTTGGAGTTGAAGTTTTAGGTGTTATTGAAAAGAAAAATATTTTTGGTGGTGGAGGCGGTGTTGAGGCATGCTATTGCCCTGATGGTTCTTTTGCAGGAATTATACATGTAAACGAAGGTGAGACTTGCCAGTCGGTTATCGAAGAAGGCTGTTTGCTGGACCACTAATTTAAAGTAAGTTTGAAAAAAGAAAGGCTTTGTTGTTTTAACAAAGCCTTTCTTTTTTCAGTTTCCTTTTTAGAATTTGCTTAAATCAATTGAAAGTTGAATTTTTAACCAATTAATTAAACATTGAACTGTTTTTTTAAGAATTTTTGTATAATATTGTTGTAAGATAAACCCAATTATAGTTGAAAAAATTCACCAATTACAAACAGGCAGATCATAAAGATTGTGGCCCTACATGTTTAAAAATTATTGCAAAACATTACGGCAAAACAATCAATATTCAGGAGTTGAGAGATTTTAGCGAAACAACTCGTGAGGGAAGTAATTTGCTTTTTCTGAGCGATGCTGCTGAGAAAATTGGTTTTAGAACTTTGGGAGTAAAATTAAGTTTAGAAAGGCTGGAAGAAGCGCCTCTGCCATGCATCCTGCATTGGAACAATAACCATTATGTGGTGCTCTACAAAATAAAAAGAGGAATTTACTATATTTCTGATCCTGCTTTTGGACTTATTACATACAGTAAAGAAGATTTTTTAAAATTCTGGATTGGCAATAATGCTGACGGTGAAACAAAGGAAGGAATTGCGCTATTGATTGAAGCAACACCAAAATTTTTTCAGTCTGAATTTGATAAAGAAGATAATAAGGGATTAGGATTTGGAATTTTGTCACAATATGTGCTTCGTTATAAATCTTTTCTTATCCAACTTGCAATAGGGCTCCTTGCAAGCAGTTTGCTCAGTTTGATTTTTCCGTTTTTGACTCAGAGTATTGTCGATGTCGGAATCCAGAATCAGAATATTAATTTCATTTATCTGATATTATTTGCCCAACTGTTTCTTTTTGCTGGAAGAACAGGTCTGGAACTCATAAGAAGCTGGATATTGCTGCATCTTTCCACGCGCATCAATATTTCCTTAATTTCAGATTTCTTTATCAAGCTAATGAATCTGCCGATTTCTTTTTTTGATGTAAGAATGACCGGTGATATCATGCAGAGGATAAATGATCACCATAGAATCGAAAAGATACTTACCACATCGTCTTTAAACGTGCTGTTTTCTATTATTAATATGTTCGTATTGGGAGCAGTTCTAGCTTATTTTAACCTTAAGATATTTTTGGTGTTTTTTGCAGGAAGCCTTCTTTATTTTGGCTGGATAACCATGTTTTTAAAACGAAGAGAAGTTTTAGATTACAAACGTTTTGCTGAAGTTTCTAATGAGCAGAGCAAGGTAATGGAACTCATAAACGGGATGCAGGAAATTAAGCTTCATAACGCAGAAAAACAAAAAAGATGGGGTTGGGAATATGTTCAGGCAAGACTCTTCAGAGTTTCAATAAAAGGACTGGTTTTAGAACAGTCACAAACTATAGGTTCGTCAGTAATAAATGAATTAAAAAATATTTTTATCACTTTCTTATCTGCAAAGCTGGTTATCGACGGTTCGATCACCTTAGGGATGATGCTGGCGATCAGTTCGATAGTAGGCAGCTTAAACGGACCAATTACACAGCTTATTCAATTTGTGAGGGAACTTCAGGATGCTAAAATTTCATTGGCAAGACTTTCTGAGATTCACGAAAAAGAAGATGAAACGCAGCAAGAAGAACACCAGTCTAATGATGTGCCTTATGATTCGGATATCGAACTAAAAAATGTTTCTTATAGATATTTAGGTTCAGATACCCCTGTTTTAGATAGTTTAAGCCTAAAAATTCCAGCCAATAAAGTGACGGCAATAGTAGGAGTAAGTGGCAGCGGCAAAACGACGCTTATGAAACTCCTGCTAAAATTTTACGAACCCGAAAAAGGAGAAATAAGTATTGGAAATTCGCAGCTTAAAAATATTTCGCAAAAGGCCTGGCGGTCTGCTATCGGTTCTGTAATGCAGGAAGGTTTTATTTTTAGCGATACGATTGCCAACAATATTGCCTTTGGAGTAGACAAAATTGATAAAGAAAGGTTGGTTTATGCATCAGATGTGGCAAATATCAAGCAGTATATTAGCGAACTTCCTTTGGGGTATAATACCAAAATCGGTGCAGAAGGATTAGGAATGAGTACAGGACAGAAACAGCGTCTGCTTATTGCCAGAGCAGTGTATAAAAATCCTGAAATTTTGTTTTTTGATGAAGCAACATCAGCTTTGGATGCCAATAACGAAAAAGAAATTATGCAGAAATTGGATATTTTCTTTAAAAACAAAACAGTGATTGTAATTGCACATCGATTAAGTACGGTAATGAATGCAGATCAGATTGTGGTTTTGGACAAAGGCAAAATCATCGAAATTGGAAACCATACCGCACTCGTTGAGCAAAAAGGAAATTATTTTGAATTGGTTAAAAATCAATTACAGTTAGGCAATTAATTATGGCAGAAAATAACGATACATTTGAATTAAGAAGTGAAGAAGTACAGGATATACTCACCAAAGTGCCGCATTGGATGATACGATGGGGAACAGTTTTGATATTTTCTATTATCGTAATGCTCTTTTTTGTCTCTTGGTTTGTCAAATACCCAGATGTTGTTAAAACTGAAATTGTAATTACCACCAATATTCCGCCAGAGAAAATAGTGTCAAAATCGTCTGGGCGCATTGAAGCTATTTTGGTTAAAAATAAAACGTTTGTTGCTAAAAACAGCACGCTGGCCATAATTGAAAACACAGCCAATTACAAAGATGTTTTTCTGTTAAAAGATATTGTAGAGCAATATGATATAAACAATTCTAAAAAAGAGTTTCCTTTTGGGCTTTTAAAAAACACGCAATTGGGCGAAATCGAAAGCGCATATGCGGCATTTCAGAAGGATTATCAAGCGCAGGAACTAAATAAAGACCTGCATCCTTTTCAAGTCGAAACTAGAGCGCAGCAGTCTGAAAAAGTTCAGATAACGGAAAGGATAGAAATTTTGCAGCAGCAGAAATTGATTAACGAACGAGAATTGGAACTTCAGAAAAATGAAGTGGCCCGTTTTGAAACGCTGTTTAATAAAGGAATTATTTCTGCGCAGGAAATGGAAGTGAAAAAGCTAAATTTCCTTCAAGCGCAAAAGAATTACAGAAGCTTATTATCGTCGATTTCCCAATTGAAATCTTCTCTTATCGACAATGCAAAATCAAGCCAGAGCCTGCAGATAAACAGCACCAAAGAAGAAGTTAACCTTGGGCGCAGCGTTTCGCAGTCTTTTTATCAGTTAAAAAAAGTAATACGCGATTGGGAGCTGGCTTATGCTTTGAAATCATCGATTAGCGGAAAGGTTACTTTTCTACAAGTTTGGAATGAAAACCAGACTATAACTATTGGAGATAATGTATTTTCGATAATTCCAGATGCAAAAAATAGTTTTATCGGTAAAGTGAAAGCGCCGGCTTTAAATTCTGGAAAGATAAAAATAGGGCAGAGAGTCAATATCCGTTTGGCCAATTATCCAGATCGAGAATTTGGCGTTCTAAAAGGCGAAATCAAAAATATTTCGCTAGTCCCAGATAAAGATGGCAATCTTCTTATAGATGTTGCTCTTCCAAATGGTTTAAAAACATCCTACGATAAACAGATTACTTTTCAGCAGGAAATGAAAGGAAGCGCAGAAATTGTAACCGAAGATCTCCGCTTAATTGAAAGGATTCTGTATCAGTTTAAAAGCATATTTGAACAAGTTTAAAAGTAATTCTAATCTAACCATAACCCAAGCCACAAATTTTAAATGAAAAAAACACTACTTATTACTTTTGTATTATTATTTCAAATTTCTTTTTCTAAACCAATAACTGAAACTCAAAAGTTAGCCGCAACTTGCAAAGTTTGGGGCTTTTTAAAATATTATCATCCAAATGTTACTGATGGAAGTAAAAATTGGGACGAACAATTGTTTCAAATCTTACCAAAAGTTGAAGAAGCCCAAACTTCTGAAGCATTTTCTCAAGTGATAGAAAATTGGATTGTTTCTTTAGGCGAAATCAAAAAGCAGGAAAACACAAAAACTAAAAAAGAATACTTTGATAAAAATTTTGATTTGTCTTGGCTCAATAAAAATGATTTGTTTTCGAAATCACTTTCGAAGAAATTAAAGTTTATTGAAGAAAACAGGATTCAAGATAAACAATACTACGTTGACTTCAAGCTTGGTGGAGGAATGCCTTTGCAGTTCAAAAATGAAGTAAAGTACACAGAGTTTAAATGGGAAGATGAGAAAATGCGCCTTTTAGCTCTTTTTAGATATTGGAACTATATTGAATATTTCTTTCCATACAAATATCAAATGGATGAAAATTGGGATAAAGTGTTAACAGAAATGTTGCCGAGGTTTTATGCTCCAAAATCTGAAAAGGATTTTAATTTGGCAATGCGTGAAATCTCTATAAAGTTAAATGACACTCACGCTTCAACTCAAATGCCTCAATTGTTCGAATATTTTGGGGATAAATTTATTCCAGCCGATGTCAGTTTTATAGATGAGAAAGCAATTGTTGTTGGTTTGAAAAATGATTCTTTGGCAAAAGTCAGCGATATTAAAATCGGAGATGTATTTACAAAAGTTAACGGAAAATTGGTAGCAGAACTTTTAAAAGAAAACAGAAAGTATGTTGAGGGATCCAATGAACCATCTATTTTAAGAAATGCTTATTGGACTATTTTTAATGGAAAATCAGATGCAGTAGAGGTGGAGTTTATTCGAAATGGAAAGTCTGAAGTAAAATCTATTAAACGTTACAAGTATAAAGACTTAAAAATTCAGTTTCCAGATCGTGAAAAATGGAAAATACTAGAAGGCAATATCGGTTATGTTAATTACGATGCTTTAGAAGAAAGGGATGTTCCTGCTCTCATATCAGCATTGAATAATACAAGTGCTGTTATTTTCGATAATCGAGAGCGTCCTCATGATGTTATGTATGCAATTTCAGATTGGCTTAACCCTGAACAGAAAGAGTTTGTGAAGTTCTTAGATCCAGATGTAAGTTATCCAGGACGTTACTTATGGAGAAATGAAACTTTAAAGTGTGGTAAAAATAATCCAGAATATTACAAAGGAAAAGTAATTGTTTTAATAAATGAAAAAGCAGTGAGCCATGCAGAATTTAATGCGATGAGTTTACAAACAGCTCCAAAAGTTAAAGTGATTGGAAGCCAAACTGGCGGTGCAGATGGTGCAAATTATGGTTTTCCAATTATAAAAGGATTTTATACTTCATTTACTTGTTATGGTGTCTTTTATCCGAATAAAAAAGAAACACAACGAATTGGGATTGTTCCAGATATTGAAGTAAAACCAACTATTTTGGGAATCCAGCAAGGAAGAGACGAAATTTTGGAAAGAGCGATTCTTTTTGCTAAAAATGGCAAATAAAAAATTTAAATAGAATCTTTGTCAAGGTTAAAACTTTGACAAAGATGTTTTTTACATCTTCAAATAAAACTCTTTTGTCAGTTCAATATATTCTGGAGTATAAACATGACGATCAATTTCGATAATTAGTTCATCAATTTCAATCTCAGAAACTTCATTTCGGCTAAAAGCCAATAAACTACGTTTGATTTCAGTTTTTGGAGTTCCTTTAACTCTAGTTATTTTTAGTGGATATAATTCGAATTCTTTAGCCAAAGCAATGAATTTTTCTTCTTCTTTAAAAGGAATAATAACAGCTAGAATTCCGTTTTCAGAAAGCAGCAAATCGGCAGCTTCAACAATTTCCTCAAAAGGCATTGCATCTTGAAAACGAGCTAAATCACGTTGTTCGCTTTCTGTTTTGTAATTCTCAGCATAAAAAGGCGGATTTGAAACAATCAAATCATATTCGTCTTCTGGCTCTTCAATAAATTCATCTAAACCCGCATGAAAGCAAAATAATCGATCGCCCCAAGGAGAAGATTCAAAATTTTCTACTGCTTGTTCGTAAGCATCTTCATCAATTTCCAATGCATCAATTTGTTCGGCATTTGTTCGCTGTGCCAGCATTAAAGCAATAATTCCTGTTCCAGCTCCAATATCTAAAATACTAAACGGATTGTGATGGATAGGAGCCCAAGCGCCGAGTAAAACGCCATCTGTTCCTACTTTCATAGCGGTTTTGTCTTGCTTGACAGAAAATTGTTTAAACTGAAACACTAATTTAAGATTTAAGATTAATGAGTGCTGATTTTTGATTTTTCTAGAATTAAATCTAAAAATCTAATATTCTAAGAAGTCTATTTAAAGGTACATTTCTACCAATCCTTCAGGAAGATCCATGATTACTTTTTTGTTCTCGCGATCGATTTTTACAAGGAAATTATCGATCATTGGAACTAAGATTTCAACTTCTCCATTTAAAACCTCAAAAAGAGGCTGGGCAGTTGAATCGTTTATAGAAGTTATTTTTCCGAAAACACCCAAACGTTTGTCTTCAATTTCAAAACCAATAACTTCGTGGAAGTAGAATTTGTTGCCTGAAAGTTTTGGCAACATAGTTAAAGGAAGATAAACGCCGTTTCCTACAATAGCATCGGCATCTTCTTCGGTATTTACATCTTCAAAACGAACTCTTAAAAAGTCGTTTTTGTGTAAAGAACTATTTTCAATAAAAAAAGGAACCAAGTGTTTGTTGTGTTCAACAAACACTGATTCCAGATTTTCGTATAACTCAGGTTCGTCTGTGTCTAAATAGACCAAAACTTCACCCTTGAAACTAAATTTTTTAGCGATTTTACCTAAATAAAAACAATCTTCTTTACGCATTATCGCTAAATAAAAATTATGCTTCAGTTGTTTCGTTATTCTCTTCAGCAGCAGGAGCTTCTTCAGCAGCCTCAACTTCAGCAACTTCTTCAGTAGCCTCAGCAGCTTGTGCAGCGGCAGCAGCTTCAGCTTGTGCAGCAGCAGCATCAGCAACACGTTTAGCGTTAACTTCTTTCTCTGCTTTTAAAGCTGTAGCTTTAGCATCAGCTTTAGCTTTAGATAAACCATCTTTTTTAGCATCAACTTTACCAGCTTTTGCTTCTAACCAAGCAGCTAATTTAGCATCTGCTTGCTCTTGCGTTAAAGCGCCTTTACGAACTCCTCCATCAAGGTGGTGTTTCAATAAAGCACCTTTGTAAGAAAGGATAGCTCTTGCAGTATCAGTTGGTTGAGCACCATTGTGTAACCATTGAACTGCGCTGTCAAGGTTTAACTCAACAGTTGCTGGGTTAGTGTTTGGATTGTAAGTACCGATTTTCTCTAAGTATTTACCATCTCTTTTTGAGCGTGCATCTGCAGCTACTACCCAGTAAAAAGGTTTTCCTTTTTTACCGTGTCTTTGTAATCTAATTTTTACTGACATAATCTTATTGATTAAATTTTGAGGTACTCGACCTCTGTTAATTAAGGGCGCAAAGATATAATTTTTTTATGAAAAAGACGTTTCTAAAAAAGATTAAATACATTTAAGTTGTTTTTTTAGCATTTTTTTGACTTTTTAATTTAAGTATTTAGCGCTTAATGCGATACTTTTGCATCAAATTCATTTTAAATATGAAAAAATACTTTTACTTTTTGTCATTTTTACTGCTGTTTGTATCTTGTACAGAGGATATAAGATTTAATAATCCAGCTTTTCAGACTTTAAAAGATAACAATTTTTGGCGGGCTCAAGTTTACACAAGCGAAACAGAATCGAATGGGACTTTTGTTATCGAAGGATCGTTAGGTTATGAGCAAATACGGTTTCAGCTTGCTGAACCATCTGAAAAAACCTTTGTATTGGGTGTAGACGACGTTACAAAAGCGACTTATAAAAACACATATAAAGGACAAGAAGCAGAATTTAGTACGGGAACTGGTAAAGGAAACGGACAGATTGTTGTGACTGAATATAATAAGGAAGATAATACTATTTCTGGAACGTTTAAATTTACGGCAGTTAATACTGATCCTACTTCCGAAAAACAAACAATGTATTTTTCGGAAGGCGTTTTTTATAAAATTCCAATAACACCACAAGGAAATTTTGTTCCTGTCAACTAAGCTTTTGTTTGAGTTAAGCCTTCAAAATCAAAATAAAAACTTAAATAAACTCATAACATGGTGGATTAGATAGAAATAAGATTACATTTGTGTATTATTATAAATAAATATCTATGAATATTTTTGTTGGAAGCCTTCCATTCAGTATTGAGGAAGCAGATTTAAGAGAGTCTTTTGAGGCTTATGGTGCAGTTGACTCTGTTAAAATTATTACTGATAAATTTACTGGAAGAAGTAAAGGATTCGGTTTTGTTGAAATGCCAAATGATGCTGAAGCTCAAAAAGCAATTGACGAATTAAACGGAGCTGTTGTTTCAGGACGTACAATTGTTGTAAACAAATCTGAACCAAAACCAGAAGGCGAAAGAAGAAGTTTTAATAACAACCGCGGAGGAAACGATCGTGGAGGTTACGGAAACAACCGTGGTGGAGATCGCGGAAACAGAAGAGAATATTAATGTTTTTTTTCTAAAATATAAAAGGGATCAACGAAAGTTGGTCCCTTTTTTTTGTTTGCTTCGCCCGTTCGGCTAAAGCCTCGGGTCAAGTTTCAGGTTTCACGTTCCACAACTTGAAACTTGAAACCTGAAACAAAATTAACTTTTATACATTCGCAGCTAACCAGTCGCCAACTTCTTTGGTGCCGTATGCTTTGCCTCCGTTAGCTAAATCTTCGGTAACTACTCCAGCTTCTAAAGCTTTGTTTACAGCATCTCTCATTGCTTTTCCTTCTTCCATCAATCCGAAGTTTTCGAACATCATGGCAGCAGATAAAACAGTCGCCATTGGGTTAGCAATGTTTAATCCTGTAGCTTGTGGATATGAACCGTGAATAGGCTCAAATAAAGATACTTCAGCTCCCATAGATGCAGAAGGCATTAATCCCATTGAACCAGAAATTACAGAAGCCTCATCTGTTAAGATGTCTCCAAATAAGTTCTCCGTAATTAATACATCGTAAGAGTTTGGCCATTGAACCAAACGCATAGCAACAGCGTCAACAAATTCGTAGCTCACTTCTACTTCTGGATAATCTTTTTCCATTGCTTGAACTGTTTCTCTCCATAAACGTGAAGTTTCCAAAACGTTTGCTTTATCAACGCAGCAAAGTTTTTTAGAACGAGTCATTGCCAGTTCGAAACCTTTTTTAGCCAAACGCTGTACTTCTGCTCTTGTGTAAACACAATTGTCGTAAGCTGTATCTCCGTTGTCTTTTCTTCCTTTTTCACCAAAGTAAATTCCGCCTGTTAGCTCTCTTAAGAAAACTAAATCAGTTCCTTCGATTCTTTCTCTTTTTAGCGGCGATTTGTCTAATAAAGATGGAAATGTAAAAGTTGGTCTTACGTTTGCAAACAAACCTAAAGCTTTACGCATTTTTAACAAACCTTGTTCTGGACGAACTGGCGCAGAAGGATCGTTATCGTATTTAGGATGGCCAATAGCTCCAAAAAGAACGGCATCAGCATTTTTACAAATTTCGTGTGTTGCATCTGGATAAGGTTCACCTACTGCATCAATTGCGGCAGCACCTGTTAAAGCTGGTTTCCAAGTAATTTCATGTCCAAATTTTTGCGCAACAGCATCTGATACTTTTACTGCTTGATCGATTACTTCTGGTCCGATTCCGTCTCCGGCTAAAAGGGCTATGTTTAATTTCATTCTATATTTTTTAAAAGGTTCTAAGGTTCTGAGTTGCTAAGGTTCTAAGTTTTTTAATCTTAGTAGCTTAGTTTTTTTAAGGTTCTAAGGTTCTGAGTGACTAAGGTTCTAAGGTCAAAGAAAAATCTTAGAGCCTCAGAACCTTAGCCTCTTAGTACCTTAAGTAATAATATTCAACATTTTTTGCGTTGCAATAATCGCTGCAACAGTTTGATCTGAATCTAATCCGCGGGTTTTGAATTCTTTACCGTTGTTGACCCATGTAATAATGGTTTCGCACAAGGCATCAGAACTACTTCCTGGCGGAATTCTCACGGCATAGTCAATCAATTTTGGAAGTGTTAGCTTTTTGCTTTTGTAAATTTTAGATAAAGCATTCATAAAAGCATCAAACTGACCGTCTCCTTGAGCATTTTCCTCAATTATTTCTCCATTAAGATTTAAGGACAAAGTAGTAGACGGACGCATTCCTTTTGAGTGAACTAATATATAAGACTCGATTTTGATTTTTTCTTCGTAAGTATGGCTGTCCAAAACATCAGAAATAATGTAGGGAAGATCTTCTTTAGTTACGGTTTCTTTTTTGTCGCCCAATTCGATAATTCTTTGAGTAACCAATTTCAAATCTTCGTTGTTTAGTTTTAAACCTAATTCCTGAAGATTCTTTTCAATATTGGCTTTTCCAGAAGTTTTTCCAAGAGCATATTTACGTTTTCTTCCAAAACGTTCTGGAAGAAGATCATTAAAATAAAGATTGTTTTTGTTGTCTCCATCAGCGTGAATTCCAGCTGTCTGTGTAAAAACGTTGTCGCCAACAATTGGCTTATTTGCAGGAATTCTGTAACCCGTAAACGTTTCAACCAATTTGCTTACAGAATACAATGAAGTTTCTTTTACGTTGATATTTACTTGTGGCAAATAATCGTTGATAACCGCAACTGTACTTTCAAGAGGTGCATTTCCGGCACGTTCTCCCATTCCGTTTACCGTTACGTGAAGTCCGTTAATTCCAGCTTTTATGGCTTCCATTACATTGGCAACGCTTAAATCGTAGTCGTTGTGTGCGTGAAAATCGAAATGGATCTGCGGATATTTTTCCTTAATATTAGAAATAAATTCAAAAGTCAAAGACGGAATTAAAACTCCTAGAGTGTCAGGAAGTAAAATTCTTTTGATTGGCTGAGTTGATAAAAACTCCAAAAATTGAAAGACATATTCAGGAGAATTTCGCATTCCGTTGCTCCAATCTTCTAGATAAACATTGGTTTCAATGTTATTTTCTTTGGCTAAAACAATTATTTGAGCAATTTCTGAAAAATGCTGTTCGGGCGTTTTTTTTAACTGATGCGTTAAGTGATTCATTGAACCTTTTGTCAATAAATTTTGAACTTTAGCACCTGCTTTTTTCATCCAATCGATTGAAACTCCTCCATCAACAAATGTTAGGACTTCAATTCTGTTGATGTATCCTTTTTCTTCAGCCCAAGAAGTAATGCCCTTTACGGCTTGAAATTCTCCTTCGCTCACACGCGCCGAAGCAATTTCGATTCTATCAATATTCAATTCCTCCAACAACAATTGCGCAATGGTCAGTTTTTCTGCAGCAGAAAATGATACTCCTGAGGTCTGTTCACCATCACGAAGCGTCGTATCCATTATTTCAATTTTTCTTTTTTCCATATTGACAATCTATATTTCCTTAATTTCGAAATGATAGCGGGTTTGTATTATTAATTTAGAAAGACCCGAGAGGTTTTGAAGCCTTTCGGGTCTAATAGACTGAATGATATTTCTATTAGTAAGGAAGTTTATCAGCGAAAGCTTTAATATCTTCCTTCATATCTTGTAAATAATCGATGTCGTCAAAACCATTAATTAGGTTGTTCTTTTTGTAACCGTTAATAGCGAAAGATTCTTGCTCGCCAGTTGACAATAAAGTAATAGTTTGGTTAGGAAGATTGATTTCTAATTCTGTTTTAGGATCAGCTTCGATTGCTTTGAAAATATTTTCCAAGAATTCTGGACTGATTTGTACTGGCAAAACACCAATATTTAAACAGTTTCCTTTGAAGATATCAGCAAAGAAACTAGAAACTACAGCACGGAATCCGTAATCGTAAACTGCCCATGCAGCGTGCTCTCTAGAAGATCCAGAACCGAAGTTTTTTCCTCCTACAAGGATTTTTCCGCTGTAAGTTGGATTGTTTAAAACGAAATCTGCTTTTGGAGTATCGTCTCCATTGTATCTCCAGTCTCTGAAAAGGTTATCTCCAAAACCTTCACGTTTTGTAGCTTTTAAGAAACGAGCTGGAATGATTTGATCTGTATCTACGTTCTCAATTGGCAACGGTACACCGCTGCTTGTAAGTATATTAAATTTATCGTATGCCATTTTTTGGAATTTTAGATTTTAGATTTTAGATTTTAGATTTTCTTTTGAAAACGTAAAACTTTGAATCTAAAATATTTTGTTTTAATAATGTTAGTCAATTTCATTTGAAGACATTTAGATTCAGTTACATCAGCAATCTAAAATCTAAAATCTTCAATCTAAAATTAAAAAAGCTCTCTTGGATCTGTTAGTTTTCCTGTAACAGCAGCTGCAGCAGCCATAATTGGACTCGCTAATAAAGTTCTAGAACCAGGACCTTGACGACCTTCAAAGTTTCTGTTTGAAGTACTTACTGCATATTTTCCAGCAGGAACTTTATCGTCGTTCATGGCTAAACAAGCAGAACATCCAGGCTGACGTAATACGAAACCAGCTTCTGTCAAGATATCTAAAATTCCTTCTTCTTTAATTTGTGCTTCAACAACGTGAGATCCGGGAACTAACCAAGCCGTAACATTATCGGCTTTTTTTCTTCCTTTTACAATTTCAGCAAAAGCTCTAAAATCTTCAATACGTCCGTTTGTACAGCTTCCTAAGAAAACGTAATCGATTTGTTTTCCAATCATTACATCATCTTCGTTGAAGCCCATGTAAGCTAAAGATTTTTTGTAAGTTTCCTCACCGCCTTCAACTTCTTTTGCATTCGGGATATGTTTTGTAATACCAATTCCCATTCCTGGGTTAGTACCATAAGTAATCATTGGTTCGATATCCTCAGCTTTGATGTTTAATTCAGCATCAAAAACAGCATCAGCATCAGTTTTAAGTGTTTTCCAATATTCAACAGCTTTAGTCCAAGCTTCTCCTTTTGGAGCGTATAATCTTCCTTCTAAGAAATCAAAAGTAGTTTGGTCAGGAGCGATCATTCCTCCACGAGCACCCATTTCGATACTTAAGTTACAAACTGTCATACGACCTTCCATAGTCATATTTTCGAAAACATCACCAGCGTATTCAACAAAGTAACCAGTTCCTCCAGAAGTAGTTAATTGAGCAATAATGTAAAGCGCAACGTCTTTTGGGCCAACACCTTTACTTAGTTGTCCGTTTACGTTAATACGCATTTTCTTTGGTTTAGGCTGCATAATACATTGAGTAGAAAGCACCATTTCAACCTCAGATGTTCCGATACCGAAAGCGATAGCGCCAAAAGCACCGTGAGTAGACGTATGCGAGTCTCCACATACAATAGTAGCACCAGGCAAAGTAATTCCGTTTTCAGGACCAACTACGTGTACAATTCCATTTTTTTGGTGACCTAATCCCCAGTGCGAAATTCCGTATTCGTTCGCATTGTCTTCAAGAGCTTTCAGCTGGTTTGCCGATAAAGGATCTTCTACTGGTAAATGTTGGTTTATGGTTGGGGTATTATGGTCTGCAGTTGCAAAAGTACGTTCTGGGTATAAAACGTTAACGCCTCTTGATTTTAATCCTAAAAAAGCAACAGGACTCGTAACTTCATGAATGAAATGGCGGTCAATAAAAAACACATCTGGCCCATCTTCAATTTTACGCACAACATGTGAATCCCATACTTTGTCAAATAATGTCTTACTCATTTTTTATTTTTTTAAATTGTAATTTCTATAACCACAGCAATTTCCTGTTCATTATAATAGCAAAACAAAAGTAAAAAAAGATAAAAAAGCGTCAATTTCAATATTTCATTATATACGATGCCCAAACTAAATTACAAATTGCCAATTGGCTTTTGCGACTTCAAATTTGACCGAAAAATGATTTAAAAACTGATTTTGTTTTTCTTTTTAACTTCTAATTTTGTCTAATTGGTTTTTGTTTTAATAGTTTGCAAATTTATCTCAAAAGCACTATAAAATACAGGGTTTTGTTTGAAAATATGTAACAAATTAAATAAAAATAGTAATAATTATTAGTTTTGATTTCTTTTTAAAATGGCTGTTTTTGTGCTTTTTTTGAGGTTTTAATTCTCTATTTAGGCTGTTATTTAGAATCAATAAAACAGCAAAAGACTACGACATCCAAGAGGTGAAATTTTATAAAAATTTATGACTTTTAACACGAAAATTAAAGTCCTAGAAAAACATTTTTTAGAAGATTTTGGAAGACTTAATTTAAAGAATTTTTGAATTCTAAAGGCGTCAAGTTTGTTTTCTTTTTGAATAATTTGCTGAACGATTGCGGATATTCAAAACCCAATTGATAAGCGATTTCTGCCACTGAAAGATTGGTTGTAATCAAGAAATCTTTTGATTTTTCAATGAGTTTGGAATGAATGTGCTGTTGCGCATTTTGTCCTGTTAAGTTTCGAAGCATATCACTCAGATAATGGCTTGAAACATTAATTTGAGAAGCTAAAAATTCTACACTTGGCAATCCTCTTTTTAAGGTTTCAGCATTGCTAATGTAGTTGTCCAGCGTTTCTTCGACTTTTAATAATAAATCGTGACTGACCGTTTTTCTGGTAATAAATTGGCGTTTGTAAAAACGATTGCTGTAATTCAGCAGTACATCAATATAAGAAACAATCACATCTTGACTCATTTCATCAATTGCGGTATTGAGTTCGTTTTCGATGCTTTTTAATAACCCAATGATAATTGTTTTTTCGCTGTCTGAAAGATGCAGCGCTTCGTTGGTGTCATAAGAAAAAAAGCCATATTTCTTGATGCTTTTTCCTAAAGGATAATTTCTAATAAAATCAGAATGAAACAAAAGCGTATAACCTCCGTATTCAGCTCCTTCTTCATTTTCGGTAAAAATTAACTGGCTAGGAGAAGCAAATAGGAGTCCGCCTTCATTAAAATCATAATAGCCCTGACCGTAACCCATTTTCCCTTTCGTAGAAAACTTATAGGAGATTTTATAAAAATCAAATAAAAAAGCATGGTTTGCTATATCTTCATTGATAACCAACTGTGTATTATCGACCAAACTCACCATTGGATGAAGCGGTTTTGGCAATCTAAGCAAGTCATGAAACTGTGAGATAGAAGAGATTTTTGCTGGAGTATTGTTTTTCTTTTCCATGATATAAAAGTATGAAATTTTAAAAAGTAATGAGGCCTTTCCGAAAAGCATTGAACAGTTTCTTTGCTTTTGAAAAGTCAGCTTCGGAGAAGCATAATATTTATAGAAACCGTTTTTATTATTAAGAGCAGAGCTCCAGCGGAGTGAAATATGTCCGTATTGTAGTGGATATTCCGCTCCGCTGGAGCTTTTTGAATCTGATGGATTTCTATAAATATTCTGCTCCGCTGGAGCTTGATAAGAATTATTATTCTCCAAAAAATTGTTTGCTAAATTCAGTACGAAAAACTTCGTCTCCAACTTCTAGTCTTTGTTTGTACATTGCTTTTGCATCTTCTCCGGCAACGTATCTTAATTGTTTTTTTTCGTCGGTTGCGGCTTCGTAAACTACGTCGGCAATTTGTTCTGCTGTTGACGCCATTTCAAACATCGTGTCAACATTGGCAAACAATTTATTTGACAATGTTTCATATTCAGGCTGAATTCCTGTGTCGAGAGAACCGTGTAAAAATTCAGTTTTAATGCCGCCTGGAGAAACTGTTTTAATGTTTATTCCAAACGGATTTAATTCGTAAGCCATGCTTTCGCTCCAGCCTTCAAGTCCCCATTTTGTTGCATGATAGATTGAGCTTAAAGGAAAAGCGATAAGCCCGCCAATAGAAGTTGTAGAAATAAACAAACCACTTTTTCTTTCTCTGAAATACGGAATAAAAGCATTTGTAACGCGAATTACTCCTAATAAATTAGTGTTGAGCTGTTTTGTAATTTGATCATCTGTAAGGCTTTCCAAAGGGCCAATTAAACCATAGCCAGCATTGTTGAAAACAATATCTATATCGCTAATTTCAAGTGCTTTTTGAACGGTTGATTGTATTTGGTCATAATTGGTAACGTCTAAAGGTAAAAGCGTTACATTCTTTAATTGAGAAAGTTCTGTTTCTTTCTCTGGAGTTCTCATGGTTGCGATTACATTCCATCCTTTTTCGTGGAATAATTTTGCTGTTGCTTTTCCTAAACCTGATGATGCGCCTGTGATAAAAATTGTTTTCATGATTATTATTTTTTATTGTTATAATTTGATGAAGCAAAGTTCAGTATACACTGCAGTTTAAAAGTGTTCATTTTGAAGCAATGAGTGTTCAAAATGAATAATCGGAGTTTTTTGGATTAAAAAACTTTGAGTGTAATTGTTTTAAACACATAGAAACATAGTTTCTCTATGCCTACAAAGGCGTTTCACTCAATTTAAATACACATAGCTATGTGTGAAAATCTAGATTTTCTAAAATTTCTTTTTTACAAAACTAAAATCTATGTTTCTCTGTGTTTAAAATTTTAAGAATTGCATTTGACGGATTTCATTTAACGTTTTTGTTAACAACTTTCGTTTCGTTATTTCTCCAAAAAAAGCGTAAATTTGAATTTCTTCCATTTTTCATTTCGTATTTTGTTATGTTTCATGTTGTCAATAGTTTACAATGTGAAAGATATGAAATTTGGAGCTTTAAAATTTGACTTTTTATAATTCTATGTATTTAATATTCGATACCGAAACCACCGGATTACCAAAACGCTGGGATGCCCCAATAACTGACTCTGATAACTGGCCTCGATGTATACAGATCGCTTGGCAGCTTCATGACGAAATGGGACAGCTTGTCGAGCATCAGGATTATTTAGTAAAACCAGAAGGATTTAATATTCCCTATGATGCTGAGCGTATTCACGGAATCTCGACTGAATTGGCTGAAGCCGACGGAATCACTTTGGCTGAAGTTTTAGAGAAATTCAATATTGCATTAGGAAAAGCAAAATTTATTGTAGGTCAGAACTTAGGTTTTGACGTTAATATTATGGGAGCCGAATTCCATAGAATGGGAGTAGATTCTACTATGGCTTCAATTCCCGTTCTGGATACCTGTACCGAAGTTACTGCTTCTTTATTGCAGCTTCCTGGAGGTCGTGGAGGAAAATTCAAACTTCCAACTTTAACGGAGTTGCACAGCTATCTTTTCGATCAGCCTTTCGCGGAAGCGCACAATGCAACTGCCGACGTTGAGGCAACTACGCGTTGTTTCTTAGAATTGGTTAGAAGAGAAATTTTCACCAAAGAAGAACTGGATGTTCCAAAGGAGTATTTCAAAGATTTTCAACAAAGAAATCCGCAGCCATTTCAGCTTATTGGTTTAAAGCATATTAATCTAAAAGCGGCTTCTGATAAAATCAGAGAACAGCTGAAAGCTTTAGCGGGAGAAGGTCAGCAGACTGTTGTTTCAGAAGAAGATAAAGCTGATTTCAAAGCAGCAAAATTTGCACATTTACATAATCATACCCAGTTTTCGGTTCTTCAATCGACAATCGGTGTTGGAAATATTGTGGCAGCTGCCGCTAAAAACGGAATGCCAGCCGTGGCAATGACAGATACCGGAAACATGATGGGAGCTTTCCATTTTGTGAGTGCTGTTATGAACCACAATAAAGGAGCTTCCGCTAAAAATAAAGCTTTGGTTGAAGCTGGAGAAGAGCCAACAGAAACTGAAATCAAACCAATCGTAGGTTGTGAATTTAATATCTGTGACAACCACTTAGATAAGAGCAAAAAAGACAACGGTTATCAAGTTGTTTTAATGGCTAAGAATAAAGCAGGATATCACAATTTGGCCAAAATGGCTTCGATTGCCTATACTGACGGATTTTATTATGTTCCTAGAATTGACAGAAAGATCGTTGAGCAATACAAAGGCGATATCATGGTTTTGTCTGGGAATTTATATGGAGAAATTCCGAGTAAAATCTTGAATATTGGTGAAAACCAGGCGGAAGAAGCTTTAATTTGGTGGAAAGAACAATTTGGCGAAGACTTCTATCTGGAAGTGATGCGCCACAATCAGGAAGATGAAAACCGTGTTAACAAAACCTTGATTGAGTTTTCTCAAAAGCACAATGTCAAGCTGATTGCAACTAACAATACGTATTATTTAAATAAAGAAGATGCCAATGCACACGACATTTTGCTGTGTGTAAAAGACGGTGAAAAGCAAGCTACGCCAATTGGTCGTGGTCGTGGTTACCGTTACGGACTTCCAAATCAGGAGTATTATTTCAAGTCGCAAGACGAGATGAAAAAGCTTTTTGCCGATCTGCCAGAAGCGATTATAAATATTCAGGAAGTTATAGATAAAGTGGAAGGATATTCACTTTATCGTGATGTATTGCTTCCGAAGTTCGATATTCCAGACGAATTTGTTGATCCAGAAGATGAAAAAGATAATGGTGTTCGCGGTGAAAACGCTTATTTACGTCATCTCACCATGGAAGGAGCTAAGAGAAGATATGGTGAAATTACCGAATCGATTCAGGAACGTCTGGATTTTGAGTTAATGACGATTTCGAATTCTGGATATCCAGGTTATTTCTTGATTGTACAGGATTTCATTGCCGAAGCTAGAAAAATGGACGTTTCGGTAGGGCCAGGACGTGGTTCTGCAGCCGGATCTGCGGTTGCTTACTGTCTCGGAATTACCAATATTGACCCCATTAAATACGACTTACTTTTTGAGCGTTTCTTAAATCCTGACCGTGTATCGATGCCCGATATTGATATCGACTTTGATGACGAGGGTCGTGGACGTGTAATGGAATACGTAATCAACAAATACGGTCAAAAACAGGTAGCACAAATTATCACGTATGGTAAAATGGCAACCAAATCGGCAATTCGTGATACGGCTCGTGTATTGGATTTACCCTTATTTGAAGCCGATAGAATTGCAAAACTGATTCCGGGAATGATGCCGTCAAAATGGAATTTGGCGCGTTTTATTTCAGAAAGTGAAGAAGAGGTTAAAAAAGCGCTTCGTTCTGACGAATTTGACAATGTAAAAGAATTAATCGCGATTGCCAATGAAGATGATTTGGCAGGAGAGACCATTCAGCAGGCAAAAATCCTTGAAGGATCGATGCGTAACACGGGTATTCACGCCTGCGGTGTAATCATTACACCGTCGGATATTACAAACTATGTTCCGGTTACAACAGCAAAAGATTCAGATTTATATGTAACACAGTTCGATAACTCGGTTGCAGAAAGTGCCGGATTGCTGAAAATGGACTTCTTGGGTCTGAAGACCCTTACACTGATAAAAGATACTGTAAAACTGGTAAAATACAGAACAGGAATCGAACTGGATCCAGATACCTTTCCAATTGATGATGAAGAAACGTATGCGCTTTTCCAAAGAGGTGAAACTGTTGGAATCTTCCAATACGAGTCGCCTGGGATGCAGAAATACATGAAAGATCTGAAACCAACGGTATTTGGAGATTTAATTGCGATGAACGCTTTGTATCGTCCAGGGCCTTTAGAGTATATCCCGTCTTTCGTTCGAAGAAAAAATGGTGACGAAGAAATCAAATATGACTTAGATGCGTGTGCCGAATATTTATCAGAAACCTACGGAATTACAGTTTACCAAGAGCAGGTAATGCTTTTGTCTCAGTCTTTGGCAGGATTTACAAAGGGTGAGGCCGACGTTTTGCGTAAAGCGATGGGTAAGAAACAGAAAGATGTACTTGATAAAATGAAGCCGAAGTTTGTTGAGCAAGCTGCTGCAAAAGGTCATGACGCTAAGATTCTGGAAAAAATTTGGAAAGACTGGGAAGCCTTTGCGAGTTATGCCTTCAACAAATCGCACTCGACTTGTTATGCATGGATTGCATACCAGACGGCTTATTTGAAAGCGCATTTTCCTGCAGAATATATGGCAGCAGTACTTTCAAATAACATGAACGATATCAAACAGGTTTCTTTCTTTATGGAAGAATGTAAACGTATGGGATTGCAGGTTTTGGGCCCATGTGTAAATGAATCGTACTATAAATTTACGGTAAACGATGACTATGCTGTTCGTTTCGGAATGGGAGCTATTAAAGGAGTAGGAGCAGGAGCTGTAGAGACTATAGTAGAAAACAGAAAAGACGGAAGATATAAATCGATTTTTGATTTAGCGAAGCGAATTGACCTTCGTGCAGCCAACAAAAAAGCGATTGAGAATTTAGCATTAGCAGGTGGTTTTGATTCTTTTGAAGGAACTACCAGAGCGCAATATTTCCATGATGATGGTGACGGAATCACTTTCTATGAAAAAGCAATGCGCTACGGATCGAAATTTCAGGAAAATGAAAACTCATCTCAGGTAAGTTTATTTGGAGAAACAAGTGAAGTGCAAATTGCAGAACCGGTGGTGCCGCCATGTGAAGACTGGAGTACAATGGAAAAACTGGCTAAAGAAAAAGAGGTTGTCGGAATCTATATTTCTGGGCATCCGCTTGATGATTTTAGGTTTGAGATGAAATACTTCTGCAATGCCCGATTAGAAGCATTGAAAAGCATGAATGAATATGTTGGAAAGAATTTACATTTTGCCGGAATTATCAATAACGTGCAGCATCGTGTTGCCAAAAACGGAAAAGGTTGGGCAGCTTTCAATTTAGAGGGTTATGATGAAAGTTATGAGTTTAAGATTTTTGGGGAAGAATATTTAAAATTCCGCCATTTCTTAATTCAGAACAATTTTGCCTTTTTGAAAATATTGATCAAAGATGGTTGGGTAAATCACGATACAGGTAAAAAGTCTGATCCTAGAATGCAGTTTGTAGAGATTCGCCAATTGCAGGATATTCTAGAAGCATTCGCCAAGAAACTAATTGTTTTACTAAATATTAAGGACCTTCACCCTGAATTTATACATAAACTGAGTCATTTATTTAATGAAAATAAAGGAGAGAATTCTGTGACTTTTGAAATCATGGAATTAGAAAAAATAAAAAAACTGGTTGAGGTAGAAACACCAACAGACTTTGAAGATTCTGAAGATGCTGTTTTTGATGGAGATGATGAAAATGAAGATGTCGCACTAGAGGATACAAAAATACAGGCTGTAAATGAAGTAGAAGAGATAAAAGTAGTAACCAAATTGACAATGCCAAGCCGTCGCTTGAAGGTTAAAATTTCAGCTGAATTATTGCAGGAACTGGAGAAAATGCAGATTAATTTTAAATTGAACTAAAAAATTAACAGTTAAATTTTAAACACATGTTAAATTTTTGTGTTAAAAATATGCATGCATAATACTTTTTTAGTAATATTGCCCAAAATTACAACGTTTTCGTTCCAAGTCTAACTTTGCAAACTATAAGAATATGTTAAATATAGTCTAAGTTTGTATAAATCAATAAATCAAAATTATGAAAAAGAACCTATTATTATTAGGATTATTAGTTTGCTCAATGACCACAATGGCGCAAACAGAAAAAGCAGAAAAACCAGAAAGCTGGTATTTCAAATTAGGAGCATCATATTTCAATCAAACAGCTTCAACAGAATTTCCAGTTGTTGGTGGTCAACTACCAAATAGGGATGTTTATGAAGGTACTTTAGCTAATAATAGATTGGTTTCAAGAGAAAGTGTAACAGGTTCTTTTGGACAAGGTTTTAGAAGTGGAATTACTGGAGGTTACCGTTTTTCTACACGTTTAGGAGTTGAATTGTCTGCTAACTATTATGTTAGTAATGAGAAAACAATGTCTCAAACAACAAATAGACTTGCTAATCCAACTACAGCAAGTGCAACTACTCCAGCTACCTATGTGAGTTTTACAGCAGAGGGACAAATTAAAGCTTTTGATTTGGCTCCTGCAATTGTAATGTTTCTAGGAGAGGCTCATGGTTTTGAACCTTACACTAAAGTTGGAGTTATTGTTCCTGTACATGGGACATTGGATATTAAAACAAATAGAGAATATACAACATTCGTCGGCGCAAATCAAGTTGCTAAAACTGATGCATACTCAAAAGATGTGGTGAAACCTAATGCTACAATTGGTTTTATGGCGGCTTTAGGTACTTCTTATAAATTAGGAAAAAACCTATCTGCTTTTGCTGAATTAGAATACCGTAACTTTACAGTACATGGTAAAACGAAAGAAACAACGGAATATACTGAAAACGGTGTGGATAAATTAAATACTAATACAAACTTTAGAGTTGGTTCAACGGCTTCAAATCATACTCATTATGTAGATCGCTTAGACACAAATTCAAACAATGCTTTGACTAATCCAAATGGTGTTGATCAAAGTAAACCAATGGATGAGTTAAGCTCTTACGTTGGTATTTCTGGTTTAGGATTAACATTAGGTATCAAATACAGTCTATAATTTTTTTATAGAAGTTTTATAGTTTTTTGAAGAAAAGGATATTCGAGAGAATATCCTTTTTTATTTTTTTTTGCTTGTCATTGCGAGGAATGAAGCAATCT
>NZ_JAGIAV010000001.1:864957-866068 GCF_017744675.1 Flavobacterium sp.
GATTGCTTCATTCCTCGCAATGACTTTGTAAAGTATTATTTCGAGGCTTCTCTAAACTCCTTCAAAACTTGATCAATAACCCAAGTTGTTCTGGCGCCAGAAGTTCCTTTTGATGGAGAAGCGCCTTCATTACCTAGCAATTCAGCAATAACGGTTTCTATAAACGGCTGTTGAATATGAAGTGGATTTTCTATTGTAATGGTTTCTTTTTCTCCATTTGCATATTGAATATGAAGCGGATCATTTCCAAAAGTAGAAAAAGAGATTTTTCCTTTATCTCCAACAATTTCAGTATTGTCGTAACGTTCGAAACTGGCAAAATTCCAAATTCCAGATCCATGAATTCCGTTTTCAAATAAAAAAGACATTGAAACCGAATCTTCAGCAGGATAAGCTAGTAATTGAGAAGTCCCATGTCCGCGAACCGATTTGATCGGACCTAAAACAAAATCTAAAAAATCTAACGTATGGCAAGCTAAATCAACAAAGATTCCGCCACCTGAAATATGAGGCAAAACAGTCCATGGAAGATTGATTTCGTCATCATAACGTTGCTCAAAAGGATGATACAAAACACAATTGACATGCCTAATGTTTCCTAATTTTCCTTGATCGATTATTTCTTTTATTTTTAAAAAACGAGGCAAAGCTCTTCTATAATAAGCAACAAATAGTGGCACATTATGCTCTTTGCAAGCGCTAATCATTTCGTTGCATTCCTCAAAAGTTAAAGCCATTGGTTTTTCAACGTAAACAGGTTTTCCTGCTTTGGCGCATAAAATGGTGTATTCTTTATGAGAAGACGGCGGAGTGGCAATATAAACAGCATCTACTTCTGGATCATTAATTAAGTCTTCAGCTTTAGAATACCATTTAGGAACATTGTGGCGCTTTGCATAATCTTCGGCAAGAGCAGCATCTCTTCGCATTACGGCAACCAAAGCAGAATTGGGAGCTTTCTGAAAAGCAGGTCCACTTTTGACTTCAGTTACATTTCCACAGCCAATAATTCCCCATTTTATAATTTCCATTCTTTAAGTTTTTAGTTTCTCAAATTTAAGAGAAATGGATTGTTTTAAAAAAGTTCTGCCACGAATTCACGAATTATTTT
>NZ_JAGIAV010000001.1:866150-1285462 GCF_017744675.1 Flavobacterium sp.
ATTTTTTTAATTGAATCAATTTAAATCTGCTTAGATCTGCAAAATCTGCGTGAAACAAAAAAATAATAGCCACGATATTCAGAAAAATAATTCGTGAATTCGTGGCTAATAAAAAAATTAAGCTTAAAGTCTTACTTTTTCGGTAAAGAAGTAAAGCCCATATTATAAAGTGTGAAAGCTTGAATGTCTACATTTTCTTGAATAGACGCCGCAACAGATTTTCCTGCTCCGTGTCCCGCTTTTACATCAATTCTAATTAAAACTGGATTTTCTCCTGTTTGTTTTTCCTGCAATTCAGATGCAAATTTAAAACTGTGCGCTGGAACTACACGATCGTCATGATCTCCTGTAGTGACCATAGTCGCAGGATAATGAGTTCCCTGTTTTACATTGTGAACAGGAGAATAGCCTTTTAAATATTCGAACATTTCTTTGCTGTCTTGAGCAGTTCCGTAATCAAAAGCCCATCCTGCACCAGCTGTAAACGCATTGTAACGAAGCATGTCCATAACTCCAACAGCTGGCAAAGCTACTTTCATCAAATCAGGACGTTGCGTCATCGTTGCGCCAACCAATAAACCTCCGTTAGATCCTCCACGAATAGCCAAATAATCAGAAGAAGTATATTTTTGAGCAATTAAATATTCTGCCGCTGCAATAAAATCGTCAAATACGTTTTGTTTTTGAAGTTTTGTTCCTGCATCGTGCCATTTTTTACCATATTCTCCACCACCTCTTAAGTTAGCAACAGCATATACACCTCCGTTTTCCATCCAAACTGCATTGGCAATGCTGAAACTTGGAGTTAAACTGATATTGAATCCGCCGTAACCGTAAAGGATTGTTGGATTTTTCCCGTCTAATTTTGTTCCTTTTCTATATGTAATAATCATCGGAACTTTTGTGCCGTCTTTTGAAGTATAGAAAACTTGTTTCGATTCGTAATCTTCACTTTTGAAATCTACTTTTGGTTTTTGATAGACTTCAGATTTGCCAGATTTTGGTTCCAAAGAATAAATGCTTCCTGGAGTTGTATAATTGGTAAAGCTGTAGTATAAAATCTTATCTTCTCTTTTACCACTAAATCCGCCTGCAGTTCCAACAGCAGGAAGTTTAATTTCGCGAATTAATTTTCCGCTGTAATCATATTGCTGTACGAAGGAAACGGCATCTTTAGTATAATTAGCAAAGAAGTAGCCAGCGCCAGTTGAAGGCGATAAAATATCTTTGGTTTCTTTAATAAAGTCTTTCCAATTTTCAGGTTTCGGATTTGCAGCATCAACATTAACAACACGTTTGTTAGGAGCATTAAGATCGGTTTCGATAAATAATTTACTGCCTTGGTTTTCGATGACGCTACTATCGCTGTCAAAGTTGTCTAAAATAGTAACAATCGGACTGTTTGGTTTAGTCAGATCTTTGATGTACAATTCGTTCCCGTAAGTAGAATTTGCAGCCGTGATGATTAAATAACGATTGTCTTCGGTAACATATCCGCCAACGTATCTTCTTTTCTTGTCAGCTCCAAAAATTACTTTGTCGTCTTTTTGAGAAGTTCCCAGTTTGTGAAAATACAGTTTGTGCTGATCTGTTTTGGCAGACAGTTCACTTCCTTTTGGTTTATCATAACTAGAGTAGTAGAAACCTTCATTTCCACGCCAAGAAATCCCGCTAAATTTTACATCGACCAAAGTGTCTTCTAAAACTTTTTTAGAAAGCGCATCAATAATAATCACCTTTCTCCAGTCGCTTCCACCTTCAGAAATAGAATATGCTGCTTTGTTTCCGTCTTTAGAAAAATTTAAGCCACCAAGCGAAGTAGTTCCGTCTTTAGAAAAAGTATTCGGATCTAAGAAAATTTCTTCTTTTCCGTTTTCATCTTTTCTGTAAACTACAGATTGATTTTGAAGTCCGTTGTTTTTAGAATAGTATGTAAATTTTCCTTCTTTAGATGGAGCTCCAATTTTTTCGTAGTTCCAAAGTGTTTCCATTCGTTTTTTTAGTTCGTCACGAAACGGAATTTTATTTAAATACGCATAAGTAATTTCATTTTGAGCTTTTACCCAAGCACCAGTTTCGACAGATTTATCATCTTCTAACCAACGATACGGATCGCTTACTTTGGTGTCAAAATAAACATCAACAGTTTCTCCTTTTTTAGTTTGCGGATACTGCATTTTGCCTTGTCCAAACGAAATTCCTACGGTTGTAATTGCCATTAATAAAAAAGTTTTTTTCATAGTTAGTTTTTATCTGTTGTAACAAAAATAATGCTTTTTGTTTTAAAAAGGCAAACCATATAAGTCATATAAGTAAATATCAGCGCAGGCTAAATTAAATGAACTTATATGACTTATATGGTGAATTTTACAAATTGAAATTTACGCCCAAAACGATGTTTCTTCCAATATTCGGAATTCCATCTGTTTTTAATCTAGAAAGGTGCGCAATATATTTTTTATCAAATAAATTGTTTCCGTTTAGGTTAATGTCAAAAGCAGTTTTTCCTAGTTTCACTGTTCCTCCAAGTCCTAAATTCACCAAAGTATATCCTTTAGAAGCTGTTTCAAAACCGCTTACATTATCTTGATTGAAAGTCGAAGAAACATTCAAAGAAGCAAAACCTTCACTTAGCCAGTTTTTGATATTAAATTCGGTTCTAAGCGTATTGTTCCAATTGTTTGCAGGAATCAAAGGCAGGTAATCTTTGTTTTGTTTTTTACCGGTAACCGTTTCAAAACTAGTTTCAAAATGCAACCAATCTAATGGGTGAGGGTGAAAGTGCAAGCCAACTTCACCACCATACAATTGCGCATTATCCTGAATATAAGCAAAAACATCATTATTATCTCTAACTTCTCCAGTTGGCGAAGTGTAGATGTAATTGTTTACATGATTGTAAAATCCGTTTACGAAAAACTCGAAGTGTGTGTTTTTGTATTCTAAATTCAAATCGGTTTGAACGTTTTGTTCGGTTTTCAAATCAGCATTTCCAATTTCGTAACGATTTGTCCCTTCGTGAACACCATTTGAAGTTAATTCTGCTAAGTTTGGCGCTCTAAATCCAGTTGCTACATTTAAACGGAAAGTCAAAGGTTCTGCAAATTTTGTTTTGTATCCTAATGAAGCATTAAAACTGTCAAAAGAACGATCTAAAGCTTGAAAATAGCCTTCTTCACCCTCAGTTCCGTGCGCGATTGAAGTTATGTTTCTGTTGTCAAAACGCAATCCAGCTTGAATAACGCTATTGTCCCATTCGTAATTGGCAGTTCCAAAAACACCAAAATCATTTGTTATAGCATCTGGAATCAAGTATTCTTCACCAGAATTTTTGTTGGTTTGATGCATTCCTTGAACACCAAAAATAGTTTCGATTTTCCCAAATTTTGGAAAATGGTATTTTGCATTATAATTGAAAGTATTCAGTTTCATATGTAAAGAAGCTTCGTTGCTGTCTTCAAACTCGCTTCTGTCATTCGAGATATATCCTAAATCAACATCTAGTTTTGAGTTTTCAAAGAAAATGACATTGTTTAAGCTCAATAAATGATTGTAAATGCCTTGTCTCGGAAATTGAGTGTCTTTGCTTGAAGATTGTTCGGCGATTCCATCTTCTGGAATTCCAATATCCAGTTTATTAAAATTGTATCGTACAACACTTGAGAAACTCGAATTGCTGTAGCCAATACCTGTTTTAAAATCAGTTTCGTTGTAACGTGAATTAGTTACGCGATCGCCGCCAGAAATTTTGTAATCAGAATGTGTGTTGTAGCTTCCGCGAGCTAAGAATTTCCAGTTTTCTGTAGAGGTTTTTAAGCCAATAGAAGAGTTGCTTCCTTCTGTATTCGTAAAATATTTTTGACTGAAATTGGCTTTGAAATCACCAGCATCAGCAAATTTTTCAGGATTAAAATACAAAACACCTCCCAGAGCATCAGAACCATACAATAAAGACGCTGGACCTTTTATAACTTCAACACTTTCAATTCCAGCATCGTTTAAACCTAAACCATGCTCGTCTCCAAACTGCTGATTTTCGATACGAACACCTTGAGAATAAACCAAAACACGATTACCGCTAAGTCCGCGAATAACGGGTTTTCCGATAGAAGTTCCTGTAGAAATCTGAGAAACTCCAGGAATTGTCGCCAAACCTTCAATTAAAGTTGAAGTTCCTTTCTGCTGTAATGTTTTAATGCTTTCGTGCTCAATTTTCATTACGTTTTGCGATTGCAATTTATTGAAAGGCGTTGAAACCACGACTTCATCCATTTCTAAAATAGATTCTTCAAGAACAATATCAAGTGTATTTTGCTTCAATAATTTAGCAATTGTTTTATTCTGAGTGGCATATCCAATATAAGTAAAAGCAACGCGTAGGCTTCCGTTTGGAAGATTATTCAACTCGTACTTTCCGTTTGCGTCTGTTGTGGTTCCTTTATGCAATTCTGGAGCATAAACAGAAACACCAGGTAATGGTTTATTTTGGTTATCGGTTACAATTCCAGAAACCGAATTTTGAGCAGTAAGTATGCTCGAGAACCCTAAAATAAGGGCAATTATAAATTTTTTCATTTGAAAATGATGCTATAGTTAAATTGAGTTTTTTTCTTCTAATAAAAAACAAAGCCAACTATAAAGCATTCTGATCCTAATTGATAAAATAGGATTAGGAAACTCAATGCTGTTTGAATTTTAAAATAAAAGAAATATGATGTTTTTCGAATAATCGAAACTTAAGAAACTACAGCGGCAGGTGGTCCCCGTAAGAAATACGAAGGGTTTGATACAGAAAAAATCTTTTCTGAAAACGGGAAGAAATACGGTGTTTCTCTATCAAAGGAATGAAATTCAAAAGAGAAATTTTGCGGTACAATAAAAGATTCAAAAGCAAAATGACAAACAAAACAAACATCATAATCATGATGTTGATGCGTTATTTCGCCACTTGGGTCATTGTAATTGTGATGGCATTGCTTTTCTGAAAGCTGTTTTACGATATGCTCATAACTATGTATGGACTGAAACAATATTGAGAACAATATTGTGACAGCAAAAGATAAACTTAATATGAGCTGCTTTCTTTTCATACACCACAAAGGTATAAAAGATAAAAAGAAAATGTATTAATTTTTTGTTTCATCGAATGGATTTATTGAAAATAATGCAGCAATTAATTTTATTCGCCGTCAAAATGAGAATATTTTTACTTTGTATCTTTACTACAGAAAGCATTATATTATATTTGTAGGTGAAATAAATGGACGCAGAAAAGCGTTTATTTGAAATCATCTCTTAAAACCCAAACCAAGATATGCGAATTATTTTTAGCTGTTTATTTTTACTCTCTTTTTTTAACTCTTTTGCGCAAGCAGACGTTAAGCCTGAGATAAAACCAGTTGTAAAAATAGATTCTTTGTATCGTGAAGATCAGTTCTATTTTTCGGTTACTTATAATATGTTTACTGATATTCCTGTTGATTTTAAACAAAATAAATTTTCTCTCGGACTTTCGGGAGGTTTCTTGCGTGATATGCCTGTTAATAAAACTAGAACAATTGCCATTGCGGCTGGGTTAGGGTTGAGCTATCAGAATTACTATCAGAACTTAAACATTTCTGAAGACGCATCGGGGGCAATTATTTATGGTGTTAATAGTTACGGAGAATTTGTTTCTAACCGATACAGACAATATTCTGTAGACCTTCCGATAGAGTTTAGATGGCGAAATTCGACTTACGAAAGCACTAAATTTTGGCGTATTTATGGCGGCGTAAAATTGAGCTATGTGTTTTCAAGTTCCTCTATTTTGGATAATGGAGAAACAACATATCGAATTAATAATAATTCAGACATCAATAAATTTCAATACGGACCCTATCTTTCGGCAGGATACAACACTTGGAACGTGTATATATATTACGGCTTAAGTCCTCTGTTTAAATCGGCTACCACTCTTTCTGGCGAAAAAATCAATATGAAAACCTTAAATGCAGGATTGATCTTTTACATTTTATAACCACAGATATAGAAATAAAAGCTGTGGCATTATTCCAATAAACAATCCAATTAATATTTCTCTAGGCGTATGCGCGTTCATTTCTAAGCGTGATGAAGCCACGACTCCCGACAATAAAATAAGCAAAGCCGGCCAATACGGATTATGGAGCTGAAGATGAATATTTAATCCGATAACAAAAATCGTTAAACCAGAAATAGCCACCATATGAAGGCTTGCTTTTATCTTGAAAAGAACACACACCAATGCCAAAATCGTACTGAATAAGGCAGCAAGAAAAAAGAAATGAAGTTCTGGATAACGTGTAATTACAATACTTCTTTTAACCAATAAAATATACAAAAAGCATTGCAGTATGAGCGGAATCGTTCGTTCTGAAGTTTGGCTCAGCATGATTGATTTTACATGTCCAGTCGATTTTAGAAGTAAATAAAATAAGACTGGAACAATTATGTTAATGACTAAAATCTGGGTTAAAACAAAATACTTCTCTTGTGTGCTAAAAATATCGTCTTTGTAAAATAAGTAAAACATCGTAGCGTACAGCGATATGAAAATCGGATGCAATATATAGGAGAAGAGTGGAAGTAATTTTTTCAAAATGCCTGAATTTGTGGTGTAAAAACAAATATAATCAATAAATGTTTTCTGCCACGAAATACACGAATTCGCACGAATTATTTTTTTGCTATAGATTTCAGAATTAATAAAGGTTATATGGCCGAAATTTTTCGCTTCGATTTAGAAGATTATTTTTTGAAATTAATTCGTGTGAATTTGCGGAATTCGTGGCAAACCAACACTTTCAGATAAATTGAATAATTAGTGAAAATTTGGGAAATTAGTGGCAAACCTTTTTTTAAATTTGAAAAAAGAAATTTCTAAATGAGCATAAATTTAAAAAGCCTAGTTTCAGTTCTTAACGCCAAATGGATTGGCTCAGATGCTGCTATTTTAATCGATCATATCTCAATTGACAGCCGTTCGCTTCAAAACGGATCACAGACTTTATTTTTTGCTCTGGCCGGCGTAAACAATGATGCCCATTTATTCATTCCAGATTTAATAGAGAACAAGGTTCAGAATTTTGTTGTTCAATATATTCCAGAAGGTTACGCAGATAAAGCTAATTTTTTGGTTGTCGAAAATACGCTTCAGGCCTTGCAGGATTTTGCAGCATATTACAGAAATCTTTTTCATTTTCCAGTTATCGGATTAACAGGAAGCAACGGTAAAACGATTGTAAAAGAATGGCTTAATTTCTTATTAAGTCCTGATTATAATATTATTAGAAGTCCAAAAAGTTACAACTCTCAAGTTGGAGTTCCGCTTTCGGTAATTGCCATTAATGAAAAACATAATCTAGGAATTTTCGAAGCGGGAATTTCGACGGTTAACGAAATGGTAAATCTCGAAAAAATCATTAAACCCAATATTGGTGTTTTAACGAGCATTGGTTCTGCGCACGATGAAGGGTTTTTAAATTTAGTGGAGAAAATTGATGAAAAACTACTTTTATTCAAAGATTGTCCGATCATTATTTATCAAAAAAATGAAGTGGTTGATTCTTGTTTGTCTCAATTTGTAGCTGAATATATGCATCATCCGAGAAAACTGTTTTCTTGGAGTTTTATAGATAAAACGGCTGATGTTTTTATTGAAAAAAGAGAACATAAAAACGATCATACTTTTATTCAATATCACTACAAAAATGACAACTTCAATTTAGAAATTCCATTTAACGATTCTGCTTCTATCGAAAATGCGATTTCTTGTTTATTGGTTTTATTATATTTTAACTACGACCAGGAAACGATTCAGAACAGAATAGAAATGCTATATCCCGTTCGTATGCGTTTGGAAGTCAAAAACGGAATGAATAATTGCAGTATTATCGACGATAGTTATAGTTCCGATTTTCAGTCGCTTAAAATTGCTTTGGATTTCTTAGAAAGTCAGAAGAAAAAAGGCGCTTCAAAAACAGTTATTTTATCCGACATTTTCCAAAGCGGATTTACCAATGAAGAACTGTATTCTAAAGTAGCTCAGTTAATTTCAGACAATAAAATAAATCGTGTAATTGGTATTGGACCAACAATTTCTTCTTTTAAAGCTAAGTTTCCGAACAGCACCATGTTTGATAACACAGCCGATTTTATTGCAGAAATTGACAATCTAAATTTCAATAACGAAACGATTTTAATAAAAGGAGCAAGATCTTTTCAGTTTGAAGAAATTGTTTCACTTCTTGAAGAAAAAACGCATGAGACCATTTTAGAAATTAATCTTGATGCTATTAGTCACAATTTTAATTACTTCAAATCAAAACTGGCTCCAAATGTCAAAATGATGGTTATGGTAAAAGCATTTGGCTACGGAAACGGGGGATTAGAAATTGCGAAATTACTAGAACATCATAAAGTAGATTATTTGGGTGTGGCTTTCGCCGATGAAGGAATCGCGTTGAAAAGTGGCGGGATAAAACTTCCAATTATGGTTTTAAATCCCGAATCGACCAGTTTTCCATCCATCATTCAATATCAGTTAGAACCCGAGATTTATAGTTTGAAAGGATTAAATGCCTTTTTGAAAATTGCTCGCGAAAAGAACCTAAAAGATTATCCAATTCATATTAAAATGGATACAGGAATGCATCGTTTAGGTTTTGAAAACAATACCATCGACGAACTCATTGCTACTTTAAAAGGCAATTCAACTGTTCGTGTGCAAAGTATTTTGTCGCATTTGGCAACTAGCGATGATCCGAAACATTTTGATTTTGTGAGACAGCAGATTGCATTGTTCGAAAAATTGTCTTCCAAACTAATGGCAGCATTAAATATTAATCCAATTCGACATATTTTGAACACCTCTGGAATTAGCAATTTTTCAGACGCACAATATAATATGGTGCGTTTAGGAATTGGCTTATACGGAGTTTCAAACGATCCGGCGGAACAAAAATATTTAGAGAATGTTGGAACTTTAAAATCTATAATCTCTCAAATTCGAACCATTCCTGCTGGCGACAGTGTTGGTTATGGGCGTCGTTTTATGGCAGATAGAGAAACCAAAATTGCCACAATCCCGATTGGATATGCAGACGGAATTGCAAGATTATGGGGAAATGAAGTAGGTTTTGTCACGATTAAAAACCAAAAAGCTCCAATTGTCGGAAGCGTTTGCATGGACATGCTAATGGTCAATGTAAGTCATATAGATTGCAAAGAAGGCGATTCGGTAATTATTTTTGGCGAAAGCCCAACTGTTATTGAGATGGCTGAGGCGCTGAAAACCATTCCGTATGAGATCATGACGAGTATTTCGCAACGAGTAAAGCGCGTATTTTTTCGATAGGATTATTTTTGAACCATATAAGTGATATAAGGAATTATAAGATTTGCTTAACTGCCCATGTATAGTTAAGCAAAAAAAAGAAATAAGGTTTGTCTAAAATGAACTTATATGACTTATATGGTTCAAAAGACGTTTAGATATGGTTTTTTAAAGAAAATTGCGTATTTTCGATATTCATTTAACGTAAAACTAAAACAAATCAGATATGGGATTTTTTTCAGAATTTAAGGAATTTGCAATGAAAGGCAACGTAGTCGATTTGGCTGTCGGTGTAATCATTGGAGCTGCTTTTGGTAAAATTGTAAGTTCATTTATCGAGGATGTAATCACTCCTTTATTGTTGAAACCAGCTTTAGATGCTGCGCATTTATCTACAATTGAAGAGCTTACTGCTTTTGGAGGAGTTAAGTACGGTATGTTTCTATCGGCAGTAATTAACTTTGTAATCGTTGCATTTGTTTTGTTCTTAATCATTAAAGGAATAAACCACGCTAAAAAGAAAGAAGTTCCTGCACCAGCAGCTCCTGCAGCACCAACTCAAGAAGAATTGCTTACACAAATTAGAGATTTATTAAAAAATAAATAAAAATACAATACCGCTACACTAAGTCTAATTTAACCGCCTTCTAAGAGGCGGTTTTTTTACAAAATGTTTATTTTGTAACAATTTGTTATTTTTTGTGAATCGCCTTGCAGAGACTTTTATTATACTTACTTTTGCGGTACAAATTTGATTAATTGATTTATTTAAAAATATAAAAATGAGAATTGCAGTTGTAGGTGCTACCGGAATGGTTGGCGAAGTAATGCTTAAAGTTTTAGCGGAAAGAAATTTTCCTGTTACAGAATTAATTCCTGTTGCATCTGAAAGATCAGTAGGAAAAGAAGTAGAATATAAAGGAACCAAATATAAAGTAGTAGGATTACAGACAGCTGTTGATCTGAAAGCCGATATCGCTATTTTTTCTGCTGGAGGAGATACGTCATTAGAGTGGGCTCCAAAATTTGCTGCTGCTGGAACAACTGTAATCGACAATTCATCTGCATGGAGAATGGATCCTACAAAAAAACTTGTAGTTCCAGAAATCAATGCTGATGTTTTGACTAAAGAAGATAAAATTATTGCAAATCCAAACTGTTCTACAATTCAAATGGTTTTGGCTTTGTCTCCTTTACATAAAAGATACAATATTAAAAGAATCATTGTTTCTACCTACCAATCTATTACAGGAACTGGTGTAAAAGCGGTAAAACAATTAGAAAATGAGTACGCTGGAATTCAAGGTGATATGGCTTACAAATATCCTATCCACAGAAATGCGATTCCTCACTGCGACAGTTTTGAAGAAAACGGATACACTAAAGAAGAAATGAAATTAGTTCGTGAAACTCAAAAAATCTTATCTGATAATACCATTAGAGTTACAGCTACTGCCGTTCGTGTACCAGTTGTAGGCGGACACAGTGAAGCAGTAAACGTTGAGTTTACAAATGATTTTGATGTAAACGAAGTTCGCGAAATCTTACACAACACTGATGGAGTAGTGGTGCAAGATAATTTAGATACTTTTACTTACCCAATGCCATTATATGCAGAAGGTAAAAATGATGTTTTTGTTGGAAGAATCCGTCGTGATGAAAGCCAGCCAAATACATTAAATATGTGGATCGTGGCTGATAACTTAAGAAAAGGAGCTGCAACAAACACTATCCAAATTGCTGAATACTTAATTAAAGCAGGTTTGGTATAATCTAGAGATTAAATAAAATTGTTATAAAGAGAAGAAGCCGTAATTGCGAAAGTGATTACGGCTTTTTCGTATCAAAAACTTTTGGCGTGGCTGTTAAATAAGTAAATTAGCAGTTAAAACTTATATTTTATGAATTTCGATAACTACAAAATAATTCCGAACTATAATACTAATAAAACCGACTTATTTACGGCCGATGAAGAAGAAATTCTAGCTTGTGAAAAGACGTTGAATGTCGTATTTGATGAAGATTATAAAGAATATGTTCAAACATACGGATGCGGAATTCTAGGAGGAACTTATATACGAGTTTATCTTCCAGAAACGATTATTTTGACTTTGGAAGAATGGAAAAACCGCATAACGGAATATTGGTTTTGGGATGAAGGAAAAGAGGTCTTAACAAAAGAAGAAGTACTGGAATCCATCAGAATTGGAGATACTTTTGATGGCGACGAAATTATTTTTTTAAACAGCCAGTATTATATTTTGCCTCGATATAGTGAAATGATTTATAAAGCAGGAAATTCGCTAGAAGAAACCATTTCTTGGCTTTGTACGGCTGGAATTTTGACAGAAGCATTTTCTGAAAGAGAATTTGAGCCTTTTGATCCAAACGAGCTTTCAGTATAAATTCCAAATAAAAAATTCCAAATTCCAATAGCACAAAATGCATCTTGGAATTTGGAATTTTAATATTGGATTTTGTGTTTTTTAGTATTCTGGTGCCAATTCCAATTCCAATCCTTCTAAATCTTCAGTAATTGGAATCTGACAGCCTAAACGGCTATTAGATTTAACATAAAATGCTTCAGAAAGCATGGCTTCTTCATCGTCACCCATTTCTGGTAATGCAACATCATTTAGAACATAACACTGGCAAGAAGCGCACATGGCCATTCCTCCGCAGGTTCCTTCAACAGGAAGTTCGTATGCTTTGCATAACTCCATTATATTCATTGCCATATCAGTTGGAGCCTGTAATTCGTGTATAACTCCTTCTCGATCTTTAATTTTAATTAATACATCCATTTTAATTATTGGAATTTTGTTGCAGATCTGAAAACGTGTTCGATCTGTTATTTAATTTTAACTTTTTTCTTTTAAGCTAAAAGCATATTCTTTTTGATTGCCATCCTTAAGGCGCATTTTTACACCAATAATATTACCTCCTTTTTCTAATATCGTCACAAGAGAAATAACAGAATAATAATCTGTGTCAGACTGGAAAATTAGCGTTCCTTCGTAAGTAGAGTTTAAAATTCCTTGTTTGTCTGTTTGTGCGCTAACTTTTCTTGGATGCGAAAAATCGGCAGAACTATAAGTTGATTTATTTTTAAACCTTGCATTTCCGCCGCAAAGGTCATATAAAAAATCATAATTGCCAATTCGCAAAGCGCCTTCTTCAGTTTTCCCATTCGTAGAAAAAATAATTTGTCCCGAATATTGAAAATCTGACCATTCTTCAGATTCATTTACCCAAGCTTTGTCAGCAAAAAGTGTTTGGCCCTGTTGTGCATTTGCAGCACTTATAAAAAATAATAAAAAAAGAGCGTAAAAATTTCTCATAGTTTAAGATTTAAGGGTTTTGTGACAAATTTAAGTTAAAAATGTAACAATTCCTTAACAGAAACTCTTAAATCTTTGCGTTGTTTTTTATGAATGTGGCAAAAAACATCTTTTTTTTTACAGTTATTTTATCATTTTTCTAATCAAACAATAAATCACCTACTATTCTTGTTAAACTCTGAAAGTTTTATTTTGAAAAAAAGCTGTTTTTGTTACATTACACATTTACCACAGTTTCAATTTGTGGTGCATATTTTTTTATCGTTGTTTCTACACCTGCTTTTAGCGTCATTTGATTTACGCTACAGCTAATGCAAGCCCCTTCCAAACGAACTTTTACATGTTTGTCATCTTCGATAGAAATTAATGAAATATCTCCACCGTCAGATTTTAAGAATGGTCTTATCTCATCTAAGGCCAATAAAACACTACTTGTTAATTCTTCTGTTGTCATAATATTAATGTGTCAATTAGAAAATGTGTCAATTAGAAAATTCTTTAAAATTGTCTAATTCTCTCATTATCTCAATTTATTAATGTGTCAATTAATGAAAATGTGCCAATTAGAAAATTTGTTAATTAGATAATTAAATTGCATTATCTAATTGCCACATTATCTCAATTATCTAATTATTTTTTAACTGCAGAGCAACCCGCCATCGTTGTAATTTTGATCGCTTCTGTTGCTGGCAAACTTTCGTTTCTGTTTACTGTTTCTTGCACCACATTTCGAGTAATTTCTTCAAAGACTTTTTCTATCGGAGAAGCGGTCTGCAATGCTGCTGGACGGCCGTAATCTCCTGCTTCGCGAATAGATTGTACAATAGGAACTTCTCCTAAAAATGGTACGTTTAAATCTTCAGCAAGGTTTTTAGCGCCTTCTTGTCCGAAGATATAATATTTATTTTCTGGTAATTCTTCTGGTGTAAAATAAGCCATGTTTTCAATAATTCCTAAAACAGGAACATTGATGTTGTCTTGCATGAACATTGCCACTCCTTTTTTAGCATCTGCAAGTGCTACCGCTTGCGGCGTACTTACTACAACAGCTCCAGTAATTGGAAGCGATTGCATGATCGAAAGGTGGATATCTCCAGTTCCAGGAGGCAAATCCAGAAGCATGAAATCTAATTCTCCCCAATCTGCATCAAAAATCATTTGGTTTAATGCTTTTGCCGCCATTGGTCCTCTCCAGATTACCGCTTGACTAGGCGCTGTAAAAAATCCGATTGAAAGCATTTTGATTTCATAGCTTTCAATAGGTTTCATTTTTGATTTTCCGTCAACGGTTACAGAAACCGGTTTTGCGTTCTCAACGTCAAACATAATTGGCATAGAAGGCCCGTAGATATCAGCATCCAAAACACCAACTTTAAAGCCCATTTTTGCAAGCGTAACGGCCAAGTTTGCAGTTACTGTAGATTTTCCTACTCCTCCTTTACCAGAAGCAACTGCAATAATATTTTTGATTCCAGGAATCGAACGACCTTTAATTTCAGTTTTCTCTGGAGTTTCTACTTTAATATTTACTTTTACTTTAGCATCTGGCGATATTAAATCATGAATTGTTTTTCTAATATCATCTTCAGCTCTTTTTTTGATGTGCATAGCAGGCGTATGCAATACAAGGTCTACAACAGCTTCATCTCCAAATGTAATAACATTGGTTACAGCACCGCTTTCAACCATATTTTTTCCTTCTCCAGCAATAGTGATTGTCTCTAAGGCCTTTAGAATTTCTTTTCTATCTAGTTTCATTGTAATGGGCTATTTTTTATTCTTAAACCAGCCTTATAAGATTATCTTTATTTAAACTGATTTCAGGGTGCAAAGATAACAGATTAAGTTTGGAAATTTAGCGTTTTTGAATTGTAATTATTGATATTGAGATTATTCAAAATTATTCAACATAACTTTTGAGAAAGTTTTTAGGGTTCCGCACAGTGTTTTTATGTAAGTTTTCTTCCAAATAAATTAAAATTCTCACAAAACTTCGTTATATTTGATAGCCCAAATCGATGATTGCCAGACATAAAAAAAATAGATGAAAACTAAGGTTTTTTGAAGTGTTTATTTGGGTTTTCGGTGTTTTTTTTAAAGTTATTTCTACCAATTTTAAACTTTAAAAATATGCGAAATTTTACTTTTTCTTTAATTATTATTACAATCAGTTTTTTTGCATTTTCTTTTAATTCATTGTCTAACAATGTCAAAAGCAAGACTGATTTGACAAATCGAAAAGCTTTTTCGATTATTACTATCGATGCTGCTTCGATTAATGCCTTTTTTAAAAAATATCCTAAGCTTAAAAAATACCAGAAAGATGTTGAGGATATTTATAAAGCCAAACAATACAAATCTATTTGGTATGACGATAAAAGTATTACCGAGTTTGGATCGCTGTTATATCAAAAAGTTAATGTTCTGAAAGATCAGGGAATTGAAGAAAAAATGCCCTATAAAGAACAAATTGATGAGGCTTTTAACGAAAGTTCTTCAAACAAACCATCCCAGCTTGATACCGAATTACTGCTGACCAGTATGTATGTATTTTATGCCAGCAATGTATATTCTGGAGTTGATCCCGCGACATTGAAAAAAATAGGATGGTATTTGCCTGCAAAATCTATTTCGTATACTCATATTCTAGATTCTTTAATGGTAGATTCTGATCGATTGGATAAAGATGATAATCTTTTATTTAGCCAATACTACAGATTGAAAGATGCGCTTAAAAAATACCGTAAAATTGAAACCGATAATCTCTGGCAAAAAATTACAATTGACAGTGCTACTTACAAAGACTTAAGACCAGATGATACTGCAATTGCCATTAAACAAATTAGAAATCGCTTGTTTGTGGTTGGAGATTTAAAAAGAGATTCTGGAAGCGATATTTATGATGAAGAGCTTATGGCTGGTGTTTTAAATTATAAAAAAAGGTATAATTTGAAATTAAATTATGCTATAACCAGAGACCACATCAACCAGATGAACGAGCCAATTGGAAAAAGGATCAGAACCATTATGCTGAATATGGAAAGATGCCGATGGATTCCGACTAAATTAGCCAAAGCGGAAGAATATGTCATGGTAAATATTCCTTCTTTTAGGCTATTTTATGTTAAGGATGGAAAATATGATTTAGTTTCGGATATTTTTGTTGGAAACAGGCTTAGCGAAACGGTAATTTTTAGCGGAAATATGGATCGAATTGTCTTTAGTCCGTATTGGTATGTGCCGACCAGTATTATTCAAAATGAATTGAAACTTCAGATCGCAAGTGACAAAAACTATCTGGCAGAACACAATATGGAATGGAATGGTGGAAAAGTGCGGCAAAAACCAGGACCAAAGAATTCCTTGGGATTAGTAAAATTTATGTTCCCCAATCCGAATGATATTTATATGCACGATACGCCTGCAAAAAGTTTGTTCGAATTTGAAAAGCGCACCTTTAGCCACGGTTGTATAAATGTAAAAGAAGCCAAACAGCTCGCTCTTCATATTTTAAAAGATGATCCAGACTGGCCGGTAGACAAAATTGAGAGTGCAATGAGTGGCGAAAAAGAAACAACCTGTATGCTTAAACGAAAGATTCCGGTTTATATAGGTTATTTTACTTGCTGGGTTCAGGATAATGGAGAAGTCAACTTTTTTCCAGATGTATACGAGCGTGACCAGAGTTTGGACAAGCTAATTTACAATGATTCTGTTACGATGAAATAAAATACAAGCCCGACGGATTTTACTGAAATCTGTCGGGCTTCTTTAAAAAAAATGGTCTACAAGCTTATTCGTATTTTAGATATTTTAATACATCTATTTTGGTAACCTGAAACGCTTTTGTTAAAACAATCACAAGTGTTAAAAGCAAAAGAGAAATCAGGGCAATTATAAAAGGAACTGATGATATTCCTATTCTAAAAGCGAAATCTTCAAGCCATTTCTGTAATAATATGTAAGCAGGAACTATTCCGATTCCAAATCCTATAAAACAGAAAACAATATATTGTTTCGAAAGTTCTTTTAAGAGTATATCTGTTTCAGCTCCTAAAGTTTTTCTAATGGCGATTTCTTTCAATCTTCTCTCCATCGAAAATGATGCCAAAGCGAATAATCCGAAGATTGCAATTATAATTACAACCAGATTTAAGATAAAAAACAGGTTTTTTTGCTTTACTTGCTCTGCATAAGTCTTAGCAAATCCTTTGTCAACAAATTCATAGTCAAATGGATAGTCTGGATTTACGTTTTTCTCCCAATATAATTTCAATTTTTCTAACGTTTCTGTTAAATTATTTGGAGAAACCTTTACCAATACATGATTAAAGTTATTCCATTTCAAAGTTTTTAAGTTGATGAAAACCATCGGAGGGACTTTATCTTGCAATCCAGTGATGTTAAAATCTTTTACGACACCCACAATTTTGAATTTCAGATCTCCTTTTTCATTTCCCCATCCTGATGTTATAATCGTGTTTATTGGATCTTTAATATTAAGGGCTTTCACCAATGTTTCGTTCATAAGCATTCCACTTATCGTATCTGAAGCATATTTAGGAGATAAATCGCGTCCTTTTACAATTTTGATTTTCATCATATCTAAGAAACCAAAATCCATTTCTACATTTCTTGGCTGTACAAAAATGCCATTGTGTTTAAAACCAGAACTAGAATTGGTACTTCCTCCAAATGACCCTGCAAAAGCAGAAATGTCTAAAACTCCAGGTATTTTTTTAATTTCCTGTTTTGCGCTTAAATATTGGTCTGTTCGTTTAAGTCTATCTAAGCTATTAAAGGGAATTGAAATTACTTGATCTCCGTTGAAACCCAAATCTTTCTCCATCATATAATTAACCTGAGAATTGACAATTAATGCGCCAATAATAAAGAATGCTGCAATACCAAATTGGAAAATAAGCATTGAATTTCGAATCCAGATGCCACTTTTACTTCTAGAAAAATTACCTTTTAAAACTTTTAGAGTCTCAAAGTTTGAAATATAAATGGCAGGGAAAATACCCGCAAAAATGATTACTAATCCAAATATTAAAATAAGCTGCAGGTAGAATTCACTGCCATTTATAGTTAGTGTTTTGTTCAGGAAGTTGTTGTAGTAAGGCAATGAAAGCTCAACAATAGCCAAAGCAAATAAAATAGCCAAGGTTACAATTATCGCAGTTTCAAAAATAAACTGAGCAATAATCTGGTTTTTAGAGGCGCCTACGATTTTGCGAACTCCAACTTCTTTGGCGCGTTTTATTGCCGATGCAGTTGCTAAATTAATATAGTTTACCAATGATAAAACTAAAATCAAAAGAGATAAACCTGCCATGATGTAAAGTAACTTTAAATTGCCATAACCTTCAGGAAAGTTTTTTCCTCCTGAACTTTTTGTACCGTGCAAACGAGATGTTTTCAGTTGGTCTATAATTACTTTTACTTCACCATTTTCTTTAATATATTGTTCGACAGTTTGTCCGCTTTCTTTAGCATCTTTTACTGTTCTATTTACATAAACTACATTCTGCATTTTCTTTAAAACAAGAGCAGGATCTACACCTTTTTTAATTTTGACCATTAAGCCATAATTAAAATTTCCCCAGCTGTTTAGATCGCCCTCTCTTTTTACACCGCTAAAAACATAAGTTGGCTCAATAGATGAAGGCTTAATTAAACGATAAACCGACTTAACAGTATAGATGTTGTTTTTGTATGAAATAGATTTTCCAATAGGATCTTCGTTCTTAAAAAGCAAATCGGCTTGTTCGCTAGAAATAGCAACGCTGCTTTTTTCTTTTAAGATATTCTGTTTAGCGCCTTTCACGATTTCGAAAGGGAAAAAATCAAAGAAATTTTCATCAGAAACCATGATGTTTTTGGTCAACAGTTTTTGATCTTTATATTTGATAACTTCTTGGTCGTACCAGTTGTTCATTATGCAGATTTCTTCAATTTCTGGAATGCTGGCTTTGCAAGTTTCTCCAAACGGAATCGAGTTGGAAGCCCAAATATCTCCAGAACCAATTTTATTAAGAACCAAATAAGAGTTCTCTTTTTCAGGATTCCATTGATCGTAAGCATTTTCATTGTTCCAGTAAAGAATCGCGAAAATAACCGAAGCAATTCCGATGCTTAATCCTAAAACATTTAAAAACGAAAACAGTTTGTTTTGTCTTAAATGGTATATAAATATTTTAAACCAGTTAAAAATCATTTTGATTATATTTTTATAGTTGATATGGCTGTTTTGTAAAACCTTTCGGTCTTAGATCATGGTAAATATTTTGCACACTAATTCAACCAGAACTACAAGTGCAGTAATAATAATTTTAATCATCGTTTTATTATTTAGCGTCCATAAAAACATCAACATTGCGTTGATTTAATTTCTCAGAAAATATAACTCCGTCTTTCATATGAATGGTTCTTTGCGAAAAAGAAGCATCGTAATCAGAGTGGGTAACCATCAAAATAGTAGCGCCTTTAGCATGCAGATCGGTTAAGAGTTCCATTACTTCATTACCGTTTTTACTGTCTAAGTTTCCTGTTGGCTCATCGGCCAAAATAATTTTCGGGTCGTTTACCAAAGCTCTTGCAACGGCAACTCTCTGCTGCTGTCCTCCAGAAAGCTGTTGCGGAAAATGTTTCAAACGATGAGAGATATTTAGTTTTTCAGCAATTGCCTCAATTTTCTGTTTTCTTTCAGAAGCTTTTACATTATTATAAAGCAAAGGCAATTCGATATTGTCGTAAACAGAAAGCTCATCAATTAAGTTGAAATTCTGAAATATGAAACCAATGTTTTCTTTTCGCACTTTTGATCTTCCTTTTTCCTTTAGACCAATCATTTCTTGATCTAACAGTTTGTAGCTTCCGCTGCTTCCACTGTCCAAAAGACCAATGATATTCAGTAAAGTCGATTTTCCACAGCCCGAAGGCCCCATGATAGTTAGAAAATCTCCTTTTTTTATTTCTAAATTGATACCGCTCAATGCAGCAGTTTCTATTTCTTCTGTTCTAAAAACTTTGGTTAAATTCTGAATTGTGATCATAATTTTTTAAGGTTTTGAAATGTTATTAAATTCGTTTTTTGATTGATGATTGAAATGATGATTTTATTTTTTTGTTTCAAGTTTCAGGTTTCAAGTTCCAAGTTTTAAGTTTCAAGTTAACGCAACGAATCAACTTGAAACCTGAAACTATTCCTTATTAAGCGAAAGCTCTTCAATGTCTTTATAGTCGGTATAAGAAGAAGTGACTACAGATTCGCCTTCTTTTAAACCTTCTAGAACTTCATAATAAGAAGGATTTTCTCGTCCTAATTTGATATTTCTTCTTACAGCTTTATTTCCGTTGACAACAAAAATCCATTTTCCTGCAGCTTCCTGATTAAAAGCACCTCTCGGAATTACTAGGGTTTTGTTCTTTTCAGATAAAATTAGTTTTACTCCGAAGCTAAGTCCGTCCTGAAGAGCAATTTTTTCTTTAGAAGCAAAAGCCAATTCTACAGTAAAACGTCCGCCTTTTACTTCTGGAATTACTTTGGTAACGATAACTTCAAGATTTTTGCCCTTAAATTCTACTTGACCTTTCAAACCTTCTCTCACTTTTTCCAAGTAAAACTCATCCACGTCTGCAGTCAGTTTATATCCTTTATTAGCGTCGATTTTTCCAATGCTTGCTCCAGCCTGAAAAGTCTTCCCTAAAACAGGTTCAAAAGAAGTCAATCGGCCCGTTTCTGGAGCTGTAATCAAGAAGTTCTTTTTATTGTTTCTAAGAATATCCAAACTCTTTTCCATGGTCTGGATCGAACGGTTTATTTGTGAAATCTGAACCTGATTGCTTTGTTTTTCTTTTTGAATGCTTTGTTGGATCGTTCTTTTGCGCTCTTCTTGAAAACGAAGACTTTCCTTAAAAGTATTCCAGTCATTTTTAGAAATAACATCTTTTTCGTAAAGCTTAGAATTCATATCGTACAATCTTTTAGCATCGTTGTAATCATGCTCGATCAAAACCAAATCCTTGTTTAAGGTTAATTCTTGATTTCTGATGTTCAGTTTTCCTGTATTCAAATTGTTGATTTGCTCAATTATAGCTGTTTCTTGAGTTAAGTAGTTCAATTCTGTATTGGGGTTGTACAAACGAGCCAGCGATTGTCCTTTCGTCACCATTGCGCCGTTTTCTACAAAAATCTCTTTTACAGATCCGCCTTCGGTAACATTTACCAGCATAACATTTAGAGGTTCTACTTTTGCTTGGAAAACCACGAAATCTTCAAAAAAAGCTTTTTCTGCTTTCTGAATTACCAATTCATCTGCTTTTACGTTTAAAGTTCTTTTGGTATTAAAAGCAAAAACCGAGATGGTAACCAAAACTAAAAAAACAGCAATTGCTATTGCGAGATATCTAAATTTTTTATTTTTACGAGGAATTACCGTGTCCATTTTATTTAATATTTTACTGATAATCAATAGGTAAATACTGTGCCATAAAATTTATTATTTGTAAAGCACTGATTTTAAAAGGGCTCTAAAAACCACCTCAAAAACGAAGTGTTCGATAATGAACAGTTGACCGTTCGGAAGCGGACAGAAAAAACGCCACATGAGAAAAAAACAAGCTCAAATATTAGTTGTCGACGATCAGGAAGAAATTCTTTTTTCTGCAAAAATGATTCTCAAAAAGCATTTCGAGACGATTTTTACAACTAATAGTCCCAAAAAAATCATTTCAATTTTAAGCGAAAATGACATAAATGTGGTTTTGCTGGATATGAATTACCGAATTGGTTTTGAAGATGGGCGAGAAGGAATTCATTGGCTAAAAGAAATCAAAACGCTTTCTTCAAACACTATTGTGATTTTAATGACGGCTTTTGGGAAAATTGAAACTGCTGTAGAAGGCATTAAAATTGGAGCTTTTGATTATGTTCTAAAACCTTGGAATAACGAAAAACTGCTTGAAACTATTGATAAAGCAGTTGCAGAAAGTAGAAAAAATACTAAAAAGCCAGCTGACAAAGCTGAAAAAACCGAAAAGAAATATTTCGTTGGAACTTCAGCCAAAATAAAGCAAGCGTATTCTATTGCCGAAAAAGTGGCCCGAACCGATGCCAATGTTTTGATTTTGGGTGAAAACGGAACAGGAAAATATGTTTTTGCCGAATACATTCATCAGCATTCTGAACGAAAAAATCAGCCTTTTGTGCATGTAGATTTAGGTTCTTTGAGCGATAATCTGTTTGAAAGCGAACTTTTTGGTTATGCCAAAGGCGCTTTTACCGATGCCAAAATCGATACTCCAGGCCGTTTTGAAAACGCATCGAACGGAACTATTTTCTTAGACGAAATTGGGAATATTCCGTTGCATCTTCAGGCAAAATTGCTTCATGTTTTGCAAACCAAAACCGTAACTCGTTTAGGCGAAAGCAAACCAAGACCGCTGAATGTGCGTGTTATTGCGGCGACAAACAGCGATATTAAAACGGAGGTAAAGAACAAAACTTTCCGTGAAGATTTACTTTATAGAATCAATACAATGGAAATTAATCTGCCGTCTTTGCGAGAAAGAAAAGATGATATTGTACCAATGGCAAACTTTATCTTGGAGCAAATTGCCGAAAAATACAATCAGGATAATTGGCGATTTGAAGATAATGCGGCATCTTATTTAGAAAGATATCCATGGAAAGGAAATGTTCGTGAAATGGAGAATAAAATAGAACGCGCTTTGATTCTGGCAGAAAACAGCACCATTTCTGTAATGGATTTGGATATTCTAGATTTTGAAGAAATTCAGGAAAATGATGAAAATCCGTTATCTGAAATGGAAAAAGGAGCGATTGAAAAAGCACTTTTTAAACATAACGGAAATATCAGCAAAACCGCTGAAGAATTAGGGTTGTCACGCGCTGCGCTTTATAGAAGAATTGAAAAATACGATTTAAAGAATTAAAGAAAATAAGTTGCGTCCAGCTTTAGCTGGATGTCAATAATAAGTAAAGATTTCAGGCTTTAGCCAAACCTAAACATTTGGCTAAAGCCCATTTCTATAAATAATTTTATCTCTCCAGCTAAAGCTAGAGGCAATTCAAACAAAATAATGAAGAGTTGGAAATTTTATAACGCGTTGTTTGTTAGGGTCGTTTTTGTAATGGCTCTTTCCCTCTGCAGTGCTTTATTATTTTATAAAGGATTTCGATTTAATGCTTTATTAGTTGGAGTCTTTGTGTTGATTTTTCTTTTCGAAATGTATTTTTTTGTCAAAAACCAATTGCTGTTTTATGATAAAACCATAAATTCCATTCTGCATGACGACTTTTCGACTCATTTTCCAGAAGAATATAAAAAAGACAATTTCAATAGTTTGTATCTTTTATACAATGCTTTAAAGGTTCAGAAACAGGAACAAATTTCCAAAGAATTGATTTATCGTTCGATTTTGAACAGTATTGATACAGCTGCTTTAATCTTAGAAAAAGAAAATGATGATTGGTCAATTTTTATAATGAACGATTGTTTTTCGAATCTGTTTAAAGTGCCGAAAGTAAGCCATTGGAAATACCTTAAAAACTATCTTCCTGCACTTTGCACTGAAATAGAAAATGTAGATTTTGGCGAACTGAAAACAGCAATTTCAATTAAAATTGAAGATCAGGATTTACAGACTTTTATGCTTCAGACTTCTCGCACGCAGACTTACAACAAGGAATATTTTATTATTCTTTTGGATAGTATTCAGCGTGTTATTGAGAAAAAAGAAAAAGAAGCCTGGATAAATCTAATGAAGATTATCTCGCACGAATTAATGAATTCGCTAACGCCAATTCGTGCGCTTTCGCAGAATTTGCTTCAAATTGTAGATCAAGAAGAACTGGAAGATGATGATTTTGAAGACATCAAAAGCAGTATTTCTACCATCATTAACAGAAGCGATCATTTACAGTTTTTTGTAGAGAATTATCGAAAACTAGCAATGCTTCCAACGCCAAACAAACAAGCGACGCCAATAAACGCTTTGTTTGAAGATTGTTTGCGTATTATGAGTCCGATTTTGAAAGATGAGGGAATTGAGTTAATCAATGAAATTCATAGTTCTCGTTCGATTTTGATTGATAAAAATCAGATGGAACAAGTGATTATCAATTTGATTACCAATAGTATTCATGCTTTAAAAGAAAAAGAAGAAAAGAAACTAATTATTTCGAGCTATACCGAAAACAATCGCTTTTTTATTGTGATTTCAGACAACGGAAAGGGAGTAGATGCTGAAATTAGAGATAAAGTTTTCCTTCCGTTTTTCACGACAAGAAAAGATGGCGCTGGAATCGGATTAACGCTTTCCAAAAATATTATTGAAGCTCACGGAGGTTATTTAAGTTACCAAACCGACGAAGATCAAACGAGTTTTGTTATTTGCTTGATCTAAAAAATGAACCATATAAGTGATATAAGTTCATTTAAAGTTTTACTTTGTTATTTAATCTCGCAAAGGCGCAAAGATTGTATTGTAGAGACGCACTGCAGTGCGTCTACGCAAAGAGAGCAAGTACTCTGAATGGTCTAATCTCGCAAAGACGCGAAGTCGCAAAGATTTTATTGTAAAGGAACTGCAGTGCGTCTTTTTCTCTCGCAGATTTCGCAGATTCGGCAGATTTTTTCTAAATTATTTATACGATGGTAAATCTCCTAAATCTGCAAAATCTGCGGGAGAAAGTAAAATAATCAAGTCAAGCTAAAATGAACTTATATCACTTATATGGTGGAAATTTCCGGCTGCCAGAAATGTTTTTCAAAATCGACAATCTGATTATTAACGACTTTAATGCCTTCATTCTCTAAAAGCTGTTGCATTAAATTAGTTCCGTCAAAATGATGTTTTCCTGTTAGAAGTCCTTTTTGGTTTACAACTCGGTGAGCGGGGATATCATCCATATTATGACAAGCGTTCATTGCCCAGCCTACCATTCTTGCAGAACGTGCAGCTCCCAAAGCTTTTGCAATAGCGCCATAAGAAGTTACTTTCCCAAACGGAATTTGTCTAGCGATTACATAAACCCTTTCGAAAAAATTTTCCTCAGCCATTAAAAAAATATTTTTACCATTAAGAAATGAAGGTAATAAAGATAAAAACTTAATTTTTCTTAATTGCTTAATGGTTCGTTTTATTTATCCGAAGTAATAATTCAAGATATTAAAAAGTGTCGCAAGAGCAACCAATCCTGTAATTGTCCCGATTATGGTATTCATGTTGCGCATGAAGTAGTCGGTTTTTTTTTCTATTCTTCCAAAGAAAGCAATGTAGCTGTATAAAACGGCAAAAGCACCAAGGACAGCGCCTAGTACAAAGGTTAAGATAATCGAGTTTTCGAATACAAAAAGATGGTAAGAGGCCAATGTTACACTCACTACAACATAGTAGGGAATAGGAAAGAAATTTAATCCAGAAAGTAGCATTCCGAGAAAGAAACGACTTTTTTTACTACTCTTTTTAATTTTTGTTTTTTTCTTTGCTATTGGATCTTTAGCAAAAAATAAAAAATAAATCGTTAAGATCGAAAAAATGACAAAACCAACTTCACGCAATAACGTAACAACATCTGGCCGATTGTCTATAACACGGGCAAATAGCACTGCAACATACGCCTGAAAAAAAATAACCAGAATAGCACCGATTACAAATGACAAAGCATTTTTTTTTCCTTCTTTCATTTTTATTTTCGCAGCTGTCATGTTGAGCAATCCTGGCGGAATAGTCCCGATGGCTGCGGCAATAAAGCCTGAAAGTAATGGAGTGAGGTAGGTCATTTAGTTATTAAATCGGTTAGATAAAGGTTTCAAAATTAAAGTTAGTCCTTAATTTTGAAACGAATATACGTAATTGCCTTATTAATCTCTAAATATTGTTTTTCGTAGAAAGTCTGGATAGAAGTCACAACTTCAGGACTTCCTTCGTTTTTATAGACATTGTGGTTAGCATACAAAACCTCGTGTCCTTCTCCGTGAAGTAATCCAAGTGTATAACCGTGCATAAATTCGCTATCGGTTTTAAGATTTACCACACCGTCTTTTTTCAAGATTCTTTTGTACAATTTCAAGAATTCAGAATTCGTCATTCTGTGTTTGGTTCTCTTGTATTTGATCTGCGGATCTGGGAAAGTAATCCAGATTTCGTCTACTTCGCCTTCAGCAAAAATATGATCAATCAATTCGATTTGCGTACGTACGAAAGCAACATTGTGAAGACCGTTTTCTACAGCAGTTTTTGCACCTCTCCAGAAACGCGCTCCTTTTATATCGATTCCGATAAAATTTTTGTCAGGGTATTTTTCTGCTAATCCAACAGAGTATTCTCCTTTTCCGCATCCCAATTCCAAAACTAATGGATTATCATTTTTAAAGAAATCAGAATTCCATTTTCCTTTCAAAGGCATTAAATCGCCTACAACTTCTTCTCTGGTTGGTTGAAAAACGTTTTGAAATGTTTCGTTTTCTCTGAATCTTTTTAGTTTATTTTTACTTCCCACTTTACAAAAATTTTCCGCAAAATTAAGGAATATAAACGAATGAAATGCTGTTTAAATGTTTTTCCGCCACGAATTCACGAATTAAAAAGATTTTTTTCAATGTTTATGGAAGTATAGTCCCTACGGGACAGCTTGAAGTTGAAGATTATCTGTTTTTACCAATATTTGATCTCTACGAGATTTATTAAGGAATGAGGTGTTTTTTATAATTATTCCGTTAGGAATAAAATATCGGTAGTAGAATAATATATAGATGAAAAATGTCCCATTGGGACTACATATTCAAAATGTCTTCCGCCACAAATTCACGAATTTTATTTTAAAAATAATTCGTGAATTTGTGGCGGAAAAAAAATAGTATTTAACCGTAATGCGGTTCTGTAATTGGTTTTGATTTTGGATCTAATGTTTCATCGTGTTGTGATAAATCCAATCCGATGTGTTCTGATTCTTCTGAAACTCTCAGCGGAATAATGAAATTAGTTACTTTAAACAAGAAATAAGCGCCGAAGAAAGTAAAGATTGATACTAGAAGCAACGCCATCATGTGATGTCCGAAAACATTCCATCCGCCATGAAGCAAACTTGCATTTTCGCCGTGAGCAAAAATAGCCGTTAAGATCATTCCCATAATTCCACCAACACCGTGGCAGGCAAAAACGTCAAGGGTATCGTCGAATTTTTTAGAATATTTACAGTTTACAGCCGTGTTAGAAACCAAAGCCGTGATGAATCCGAAGAACATACTTTCTGGTACAGAAACAAATCCTGCAGCTGGCGTAATGGCAACAAGACCAACAACGGCTCCAATACAAGCTCCTAGAGCAGAAACTTTTCTTCCGTTCATTCTATCAAAGAAAATCCAAGTTAACATCGCCGCAGCCGATGAGGTTGTGGTTGTGGCAAAAGCCATAGCAGCAGTTCCGTTGGCCGCAAGAGCAGATCCAGCGTTAAATCCGAACCAGCCAAACCAAAGCATTCCTGTTCCTAATAAAACAAACGGAATATTGGTTGGAATATGTTGGCTGTTTTTTCTTTTTCCTAAAACAATAACTCCCGCCAAAGCTGCAAAGCCAGAACTCATGTGCACCACTGTTCCTCCAGCAAAATCTTTAACGCCAAAATAGCTTCCTAAAACTCCAGTTGGGTACCAAACGGCGTGACACAAAGGAGCATAAATGAATATCGTAAATAAACTAATGAATACTAAATAAGAAATAAAACGAACACGTTCTGCAAACGAACCTGTAATGATCGCTGGACAGATAATGGCAAATTTCATTTGAAACAAAGCAAAAAGCATAAACGGAATTGTAGTAGCCAATTGTTTATGAGGAAGAACGCCCACATAATCCATAAAAGCAAAAGTGGTTGGATTTCCGAAAAAGCTATAAAAATGATCTCCAGAGCCAAAACCAACTGGCTCTCCAAAAGCCAAACTAAACGCCACAACAACCCATAAAAGTGTTACTACACCCAAACAGATAAAACTTTGAAGCATGGTAGAAATAACGTTTTTCTTGCCTACCATTCCGCCATAAAAGAAAGACAATCCTGGTGTCATGATTAAAACCAAACAGCTTGAAGTTAGCATCCAAGCGACATCGGCAGGAACAATGTGGTCTATAGTTCCAAATTCTGATAAAACATAATTATTTTCTGTTACTGTAGGCCAAAATGCACCGATCGTACATACGACACTGATCATAATAAAGGATATAATCCAGCGTTTTTCTATTTTCATTTTTAAAATACTTTGTTTAACCCTATTTTTTTTGGGGTCAAAGTTAGAAAAAAATACAGATTCTCGTTTTAAAGGCTGTTAAAATAGAGGTATAGGTTTTTATTTTGATTGATTTTGTAAAATACGGTACGTTTTTTTGACAGTATCTTATTCTAAAGTTACAAAAAAGCACTGTTTTTAACGAATTAATTAAAATTAATCTGTTAATCACATTGGTAAAGTGCTCAAAAAGTTACGTTTATAATAAGAAAACCTGAAAATGTTTTATTTTTTCTGAAGCTTGGCGATCAAAGCGTCTTCAATTGGAGCTTTTATCTTGGTTACAGCATTTACTTCGTCATTCGGAATAGTCATAGATAAAACATAATGCTGAATTTTCCATTCGTTCCCCACTTTTACCAAAACTCCAGAACCGCGACAGATTTTCATTTGCGTATCTAGCAACTCGTCAAACCAAGCTATTTTTCCGCTTTTGTCAAAAAAGATATGACGTTCTAAAGCTCTAAAGTTCCAAGTTGTTCCTTTATCAAAAAAAGGTTTTGCCCAAATTGCGAATTCTTTTTTGGTCCAATTTTCGGTTGCATCAGTTCCGATGTAAATGGCATCTGAATTTAAGACACTAAAATAAGCATCATATTTTACCTCAGCAGCAGCTTTATGCCAAGCGTCTAAGATTTGATTGATTTTGGTTTTGTCTGCTTGTGCATTCGCAAAAGAAACAACGAATAAAAGAAATAAAAGTGTTTTTTTCATGAGTAGTATGATTTGAGTTTAAAGGTATAATTTTTTTGAACCATATAAGTGATGTAAGGAAATTAAAGAAGTTATTGCCACAAAGACACTAAGTTGCTAAGATTTTAAAATAAACTTTGTGCCTTTGAGCCTTTGTGGCAAGTGTACGTAAAGCTTAAATTATCTTATATGACTTATGTGGTGTAATCGCGAAAAAACGAGTATATTTGAGAGATTTTAAACAATACCCCAATGAATCCAAAAATACTTATCAGTTCGTTAGCCATCACTTCCTTATTGTTTATTTCTTGTAAAAAAGAATTAGAGCCGCAAGAAAGTACAGCAACCTCAGAATTAGTAAGGTTAGGACTTGCAAAAGATACAACTAAAGCTGCTGCGCCAGTGGTGCAAAATCCTGCGGCAAACCCAAATACGGTTTTAAGCGATACAAAAGGGATTAATCCTGCACACGGACAGCCAGGCCACCGCTGTGATATTGCAGTTGGCGCGCCATTAAATTCGGCACCACCTCAGCAAGGTCAGGTTACGGCACAAGCTGGGCAAACAGTAAAGGTAGGCCAGCCTCAAGTAGTGACTACGACAACAACGCCAGTTAAAGTGGCTAAAGGAATGAACCCGCCTCACGGACAACCGGGTCATAGATGTGATATTCCTGTTGGAGCACCATTAAATTCTCCTGTTGCAAAGACAACGGCAACAAGTACAAATACAGCGCAAAGCGGAACCGTTACACAAAATTTTTCAGTAACGCCACCTCCTGCATCAAACCCAGTTCCTGCATTGTTAAGCACAGAAGGAAACGAAGCTACGGTTGCTGATGGAATGAATCCGCCACACGGAAAACCAGGTCACCGTTGCGATATTGCAGTAGGAGCACCACTGCCTAAATAGTTTGTTAAACCATATAAGTGATATAAGTTCATTTTAGAATTGATCTCAAAACAAAAAAACGCAAAGTATATTACTTTGCGGCTTCACTTTTTTTAGGAGTAACATTAAGTAAAGATCTTAAATTTACTTATATCACTTATATGGTTAAAAAAATAGATTAATATTCTTTTATTTTCTCGAAAGTGCTCGTCAACGATTTTTTGACTTTGGCCAATGCCCCGCTGAAAGCTTTTTCAAGAGTATCGGCATGCTCTGTCACGGTTATTGGCTGTAATTTTACAGGACGGACTTCAATCACACATTTTTTGTCATGCAATCCGAATTTTTCCCCGTTTTCATCTCCAAAATGAAGCTCTACACGAGTAATTTTATCTTCAAAACGATTTAAGCTTTTTTCAATTTCTGCAGAAAAGTAAGCTTCTAATCTTGCGTGTCCATCAATGTTTTTGTCTGTGTTGATTTGTACTTTCATAACGCATAATATTTAATGATTCATTCTCAAACTTATCGATTTTAAAGCTAAAAGACAAGCAGGTTAAGGAAATATTATGAAATTTTAAAATGATTTATTTTTCAATTTTGTAACTTCGATTTGGAAAAAATATACTCATAGTATTTTAATTTGCAATGACAAAAAATGAGAGTTTATTTAAAGAAAGAAACTACGATTTCTCCTTCTTCCCCCACTTAACTTTCATTTTTCCTTCATTATCATAAGCGATCAAATGCAGGACGATTCCTTTTTCGCGAACGGCTTTGCGTTCTTCTTTGGTGGCGAGTTTGGCGTCGTTTTTAGAATTTCTTAGCGGAACGGTAAGTGCTAGATTGGTGCCTCGGCCGAAAGAATAAACGCCTTCTGCATCCAGGTTAAGAACGCTCGAACTTATGGTGAGTTTGTTGACATCGACTTGTTCTCCGCGAAGGTTGAGCGAACCCGATAAATCGCTGAAAGTAATATTCTCGACATCGCGAAACGGAAAAGCAAATTTGCCGACTTTCATAATGGGTTCAAAGTTTATTAAGGCGCCTTGATTGACATTGAAGTCTAATTTCCCTTTTGTTGAATTCATTATCAAATCGCCTTTGCTGTTCATTAAGCCTACAACATTGGCAGTACTGGTTAATCGGCCACGAATGTTTTTCGGACTAAAAGATTTGATTCCGAAGTTGTTAAAAGATTTTAAAAAACTGGAAATATCTACGTGATTTATTTGAGCGTTTGAAGTAAAAACATAATTATTCCCGCTTGGCTGAACAGAACCGCTAAAATTAATGCTTCCACCAGAAGTTTGCAGTGTTCCGTTTTTGAGCAGGATTTTAGAATTTAGCATTTGCAGCGTTGCTTGTGTATTGGTGGCCGTGAGCGCGCCGTACGTGATTTTATCGGCTTTAAGATTGATCACGGCAGTACATTTTTCGATAACCGATCTTAATTGATTCGTAAAATTGACATTCTTTTTTGCAGGTCTTTTTTCGGCTACTTTCTGTTTTGGCGAATTTTTTAAAACGCCCATAAACTGTTTCACATCAATACTTGGACAATAAATATTCCAGTTTACAACCATTTTTTCGGGTGCATCGTAATACAGATTCAGGAAATTATCGATTTTTCCGTCAATGCGAATGACGTTCTTTTTGTGTTTGTAGGCAATTTTTTTGATGTAAAGCGCTTCTTGCGTAAAAGACAACTGAACGGCTGTATTTTCGGCATGAATGCTTTTTGGAAGATAATCGAAAGTGGCATTATCAATATCAACATCGCCCGTAAAACGAGGTTTGTTGATGTACAAATCGACAATATCAAACTGAAATTTCAAATTGGCTTTGGCGTGACCGCTATCAAAACGAAGGATTTTCTCGTTCATCATTCCGTTCAATTTCGAAATATCAAAGTCAGAATTTACAACTCCAGTTGCAATTGGTTTTTCGAGGTCATTAATCACGGCTTGTGCAATAGTTAGTGGCACATTTTCGTATTCGGCTTTAAAATTGGTCAAAATAATAGCCGAGTTCGGATCGCTGGATTCCTTTTCGGGTTTAAATGTGTTGGTAAAAATTCCTTTAAAACTGCAATTGGTAAACAAACCATCCGGAATGCTCAACTCGTTATTTCTCACATCTGCTTGTACAACAATTTTCGGGTCGCCTGCTACATTCAAATCGCCTTTAATGTCGCAGTTTACCTTAATCGGTTTTTTGATGCCAAATTTATTCAGTTTCGAACTGATATTTCCAGACAATAAATTAGAAGCATTTTGCCATAAAATATCGGTTCCAATATTGATTCCGAAAAGCGAATTGTTTTTCCCGATATTAAAGAAAGCCACAATATCAAAAGCATCAGAACCAATTTTAAGGCCTTCAGTATTAATGTCTATTTTCTGTTTGGCTTCAGCATACGAAATATCAAATTTGCCTTCGAGCACTTTGTCTTTGGCAAAACTTCCATGAACGGTATTAAAAGCCAGACTGTTGATTTTCGTTTTCAAAAACAAATTCGTCTGCCAATTGTCACCATCATAATTGACTTTAGACTCTAAACTTGCCACATCAAAATCAAACAATTTATGGCCTAGATGATTGTCGATAATCACATGAACTTCTGAGAGACTTACTTGATCGATTGTAGTTTCGGGTTTTTCTTTGTCGGTTTTTGGCTTTTTCTTTTTAGGCTTGAAAATATTCGCATTAGAATAACCATCTGCGGCTTTGTAAATGTAGATATCGGCGTCGTTGATCAAGATTTTATGAATATTAATTTCATGATGCAACAGGCTCCAAATGTTTAAACGTGCTTCGATTTCTTTTGCTCTCAGCAAAGTATGTTTGTGGCTTGGCCATTTATTGTCTTTTATTTCGACTTCATTAAGCGCAAGTGTGAAGTACGGAAAACCCGTTAAAAACTTATAATGGAAATCGGTTATATGAAACTTGCCATTTATGTTTTCGTTGATTTTGGTATTGACTTTGGCAATTATTTCTGTTTTATGTTGGTGGAAATAAATGGATAAACCTCCGCAAGCCAGCAGAAGAATTGCGATTAAGCCTAGGATAAAATAACCAAATCGTTTGGCATATTTTTTAAAAGAATCAGATTGCAGAAAGGATTTTGTTTTGGCTAAAGTTTCTTTCATGTTAATCGAATTTATGGATATACTAAAGATACTAAAAAAATGCTAAAATATATACTGATTTGATTTTCAGTTAAATAAATTGTAAATTTAACGTTATACAGTTTATAATTATTGACAATACATTTATAATGAAAACTAATTTAGTAATGGTGTTTGATTTATTTTAAATTTTTAAATTTGTACTGTAGTTTGAAAGTTAAATATTCAAACCTAATTTTAATCTTAATATATTATGGCATTAGCAATAACAGATGCTACTTTTGATGAAGTAGTTTTAAAATCAGATAAACCAGTAATGGTAGATTTTTGGGCAGCATGGTGTGGTCCTTGTAGAATGGTTGGTCCAATCATTGACCAATTAAGCGAAGAGTATGCTGGTAAAGTAGTTGTTGGTAAAGTAGATGTAGATGCTAACCAAGAATTTGCTGCAAAATATGGTGTGCGTAACATACCAACCGTTTTGGTGTTTCAAAATGGTGAAGTAGTAGGAAAACAAGTAGGAGTAGCTCCGAAACAAGCCTACGCAGATAGTTTAGATGCTTTATTGTAATCTTAGATTGCAATTTATATAAAGGAGGTTTGACGAAAGTCAAGCCTTTTTTATTTGGATTTCTTTCGCCACGAATTCACGAATTTTTGCTTTAAATAATTCGTGAATTCGTGGCGGAATTTTTATTTTTACGAATCTTATATCCTTCGAAAAATGAAAATTTTTTACTCCTTTCTTACTTTTTTCACAATGATTACGATTGGATTTTCGCAATCTAAAACAAAAGGAAATCTTATTTTAGAAAATGGTGTTTCAGAGCAATTGGCTCAGTTTAGAAAACAGCAGATTTCTAATGTTCAATACATTTTGGATTTTAGTATTCCTAATCAAAAGGCAGAAAATATTAGCTCCATTTTGGTTTTAAATTTAAGTTTATCAGATTTAAGCGAGTCGTTATATTTAGATTTTAAAGAGAAAACACAAAACATAAAATCGGTATCGGCAAATGGAGAAACGATTGGTATTACTCATGAAAAAGGGCATATTGTAATTCCTAACGGAAGTTTGATTTCAGGAAAAAATACTATTGCGATTTCATTCATTGCAGGCAATTTATCTTTAAATAGAAACGATGATTTTCTATATACTTTGCTGGTTCCAGATCGCGCAAGCACTTTATTTCCTTGTTTTGATCAACCCGATATAAAAGCAACTTACAAACTGAGTCTTTCGGTTCCAAAAGATTGGAAAGTTTTGGCTGGAGCCGATGTAAAAGAGAAACTTGAAAAAGGCGATTTTACGTCGTACACTTTCGGAGAATCAGACAAAATGAGTACCTATTTGTTTTCGTTTGTAGTAGGAAAATTCAATAGCGTGACGCAAAAGCCTGGAAATATGGAAATGACAATGCTGTATCGAGAAAATGATAAAGGAAAAATAGAAAGCAGTGTTGATACAATTTTCAATTTGCATCAGCAATCTTTAGATTTTTTAGAAAAATATACCAATTATAAATTTCCGTTTCAGAAGTTAGATTTTGCTTCGATTCCTGTTTTTCAATATGGTGGAATGGAGCATGTTGGTGCAATTCAGTACCGAGAATCGACTTTATTTTTGGACAACAGCGCCACCGACAGCGAGAAATTAAACCGAGCAAAACTCATTGCACACGAAACTTCACATATGTGGTTTGGCGATTTGGTAACCATGAAATGGTTTGATGATGTTTGGATGAAAGAGGTTTTTGCGAACTTCATGGCAGATAAAATTATGAATCCGATTTTCCCGAAAGTCAATCATAATTTGCAGTTTTTTACGGCGCATTATCCTAGCGCTTACGCGGAGGATCGGTCTTTGGGCACACACCCAATAAGACAGCATTTGGAAAATTTGAAAGATGCGGGTTCGCTTTATGGCGCTATGATTTACAATAAAGCCCCCATTATGATGCGTCAATTGGAAGCTTCGATGGGAAAAGAATCTTTCCAAAAAGGGATTCAAAAATACATTCAGAAATACGCCAATGACAATGCCGATTGGAATAATCTCGTAGAAATTCTAGATGCCGAAACGCCTTTGGACATGAAGAAATGGAGTGAGGTTTGGGTAAACCAATCGGGAAGAACTATTTTCTCAGATAAAATTGAATACGACGTTCAAAACCGAATCAAAAAATTTGAAATCATTCAGCAAGCCGAAGATAAATCAGAGAATGTGTGGCCACAGATTTTTCAAATTGGTTTAGTGTATGCTAACGATGTAAAAGTGCTAACGGCAAATATTACAGATAAAAATTTGGTTTTAAAAGAAGCTGTAGGACTTGAAAAACCGCTTTTTATTATTTACAACTATAATGGTTTTGGATACGGAGTTTTTCCGCTTGACGGGAATAATTTAAATTATATCGCAAGTTTAAAAGATGAGGTAGCAAGGGCTTCGACGTATAGCAATCTTTATGAAAATACTTTAATTGGAAATGTTTCTGTAAATCAAGCTTTCGAATGTTTTTTAAAAGCAATTCAAACTGAAGAAAATGAATTGGTTTTACGAATTGCTTCTAATAATCTGAATACGATTTACTGGAAATTTTTGAGTGAGAAACAGCAAAATAAAGTACAAAAACAGTTGATTGCTATTTTATATGATCGTTTACAAGCTAATTTATCTTCGAATATTAAAAAGACATTGTTTGGTTTGTTTAGTTCGGTTGCTTATTCAGATTCTGGAAAGGCGAGTTTGTATAAGGTTTGGAATAGGGAAATTTCGATTTCAGGTTTAAAATTAAATGAAGATGATTACACCAATATGGCAATGAATCTGGCTATTTTCAAACATCCAAAGGCCGATGAAATTTTAGAGCGAACTAGAAATTCAATTTCAAACCCAGATAAAAAGAAACGATTTGAGTTTCTGCTTCCGTCATTATCAAAAAATGAATCGGTTCGAAATGCTTTTATAGAATCTTTAAAAGAGGATTCTAATCGAGAAAAAGAATCGTGGGTTTCGGTTGGTTTGGCCAATGTAAATCATCCGCTTCGACAAGAAAGTGCGAAAAAATATATTAGATTTTCACTAGATTTGGTAGACGAAATTCAGCGTACGGGAGATATTTTCTTTCCGAAAGATTGGTTAGATAGCACTGTAGGGAAATATTCGTCGAAATATGCTTTTGATGAAGTGCAGCGATTCTTAAAAGAAAACCCTAATTTTAGTCCGATTTTGAAACGCAAGTTATTCATGGCGACAGATTTGCTTTATAAAGCACAAAATATTAAAAAAGAAACCGAATGAAAATTGAATCGGAAATAGAGAAAGTCTCGAGTTTTCAGCATCTCGAAATGCTGGCAAATCAGGTTGTGGAAGGTTTTATATCTGGAATGCACAAGAGTCCGTTTCATGGATTTTCGGCCGAATTTGCCGAGCATAAAGTCTATAATGCAGGCGAAAGCACCAAACATATCGATTGGAAATTATTTGCTAAAACCGATCGTTTGTACACGAAACGTTTTGAGGAAGAAACCAATTTACGCTGTCATCTTATTGTAGATAATTCGTCTTCGATGCATTATCCTGAACTGAAATCGAATCAGCCTTTTTATGAAAAGAAGATTGGTTTTGCGGTTTTGGCTTCGGCAGTTTTGATGAATATTCTAAAGAAACAACGTGATGCCGTTGGTTTAAGCGTTTTCTCTGATCATTACGAATATTACGCTCCAGAAAAAGGAAGCGATCGCCACCATAGAATGCTATTGAATAAATTGGAGCAATTGTTAGAACAGCCTAAGGCAAAGAAAACTACCGATACGATTACGTATCTGCATCAGATTGCTGAGAAAATGCATCGCCGTTCGATGATTATTTTGTTTACCGATATGTTTCAAACGCAGGATGACGAGAAACTATTCAATGCATTGCAGCATTTGAAGCACAACAAACATAAAGTGGTTTTGTTTCATGTGGTTGATAATCAAACCGAATTAAAGTTTGATTTTGATAATGCGCCCAGAAAGTTCATTGATTTAGAATCGGGAGAAGAGGTTTCTATTTTTGCTGATAATGTAAAAGAAGAATATGAAAAAAGGGTAGAAGCCTATTTTAAAAACTTGGCTTTAACCTGTGCCAAGAACCAAATTAAGTACGTTCCGGTAAATGTGGGCGATAATTTTGAAAAAATATTGACTACTTATTTGGTTGAAAAACAAAACTTTGGATAATATTTTAAAGAAATTTTTAATTTTTTTTATAAAAACACTTGCAGAAACGAAATTCTGTTATATCTTTGCAACCGCAATAACGCAGAGGTTTGGTAGTTCAGTTGGTTAGAATACATGCCTGTCACGCATGGGGTCGCGGGTTCGAGTCCCGTCCAGACCGCAATATTGGGAGAAGCCTTTCTATTAAGAAAGGCTTTTTTGCCCAAAAACGGTATCTAAGATTAGTTGTGTTGTTTTGCTACGACTTTGTAACTCGTAGCTGGTTTAGTAGTTAGACCAATGAAAAGCTTTCCACTTTTGTGGATGGCTTTTTTGATTTAAGACCTTTTGTAAAAGGTAAATTCCAATGATTTTGAATTCTTAAAATTAAATCCCAAATTCCAATTTGATCATACAGTTTATCATTCTGAGGAACGAGGAATCTCCGCAAGAAATTCTACAAAGATTTTACCGCAAAGAGCGCAAAGGATGCGCAAAGTTTGCAAAGATGTTTTTAAGGATACAAAGTCCGCAAAACTGTAATTTAATAAAGCTTTTACAGACTTTATGTTTTTGTTTTGCCGTGTCTTTGCGGTTAAGTAAAAGAAAATTCCTGCTTTTTGATTAAAACCTAAATTTTTAAAATATTGGATTTTAGTCGATTAAAAATTTCTCAAATTTTATTCATAAAAACGCTTGCAGAAATGAAATTCTGTTGTATTTTTGCACCCACAATAACGCAGGGTTTGGTAGTTCAGTTGGTTAGAATACATGCCTGTCACGCATGGGGTCGCGGGTTCGAGTCCCGTCCAGACCGCCTAAGTTTGTAAAAAGCTTCTCTTAATGAGAAGCTTTTTTGTTTTATACACTTAGTGAAGTTTAACCGCAAAGCACGCTAAGATTTTACGCAAAGTTCGCAAAGGTTTTACTCGGTCTAATTTGTCATTCCGAGGAACGAGGAATCTCACGCGGGATTCGACATAGATTGGAGAATTACTTTGCGGAATTTCTAGTGAGATTCCTCGTTCCTCGGAATGACAAACTGTGTGGTGATTGGAATTTGGGATTTTAATTATTAGAATTTATTTCTTTCCTATCTTTATATTATGGAACAAGAGCCTTTCAAAGTAGACAAATATTACATCAAGAAAGTAGATGCCGATAAAAAAAGCATTTATTGTCATCATGATATAATGGGCGAATTACTGGTTCCAACACACAAACATGACAAAGCTCAAATGCTTTATGCAGAAGGAGATGTGGTGTTTGTAACAACAGAAACAAAATCTTATTTTCTGCCTGCAAGGCATTTTATTTGGATTCCGAGTGGAGTGGAGCATAGCATTCACCCGAAGTCTGAGCAGGTGATGATGCGAAATCTCTATTTTCCGGTTGAAAAAGATGAAGATGAATTCTACAAAAGCGAGGGTATTTATCCAGTGAACAATTTACTGCTTCAAATGATGATGTTTACCAATCAGTGGAATGGTGATTTGAAAAAAGGAAGCCCGAGTTTTGTTATTGCAAAGGCGATAAAAGCGATTCTTCCACAGATATGCCATACCAATTTACCTTTAGAATTGCCTCAGGCTAAAGATGCGCGTTTGGGAAAGATTCTTCGATATATTGAAAATAACCTCGGAGAAACGATTCTTTTTGCAGATGTGGCGCATGAATTCGGATATAGCGAACGTTCTTTGTATCGCTTATTTCAGAAAGATCTCAAAATGTCGTTTATTCAATATTATACCATTCGAAGAATCCTTAAAGCGATCGAACTTTTGTTAGAAAGAAAGCTTTCTGTAAAAGAGGTAGCTCTGGAAGTTGGTTATAATAGTGTTCCAACTTTCAGTAATACTTTTTTCAAAATTTTAGGACAAAGACCTTCTGATTATTTAAATGGAGAGGAAATTTTGGAAAGATCTAAATAGTATATTTCATACAGTGCTTAATTGATTTCTCTCGCAGATTCCGCAGATTTAGGGGATTTTTGGATTGTGCTAAATTTTTCACGCAGATTTGTTTAGATCTAAGCTGATTTTGGAGATTTTTAAAATTTTATCTGCCAAATCTGCCAAATCTGCGAGAGAAAAATAAAATCTGCGTGAAATAACTTTAATCTTCAACTATTTGTTTTTCAGTAATTTAATATAACGTTTTCGCGAAATGGAATTTTAACATTTGTCCGAAATGAATATGTTATTGACTTTTTAGAATCTTCTGCCAAGGAAAAAATGAAGGAACTTTGCAGCATAAATTATTCAAATATCCATGTTCCTTACAAAAACAAACTCTAAAGAAGATTGTTTTCCCAGAAGCTTATTGATTTTACTAATGGCGTTAGTATTCAATAGTTTACAGGCTCAGGAAGTTCATACGGTTTCTTTACAAGAAGCGATGAAACTGGCGAAGGAAAACAATAAAAAAGTCCTTAAATCTCAACTGGAGATTACGCTCGCTGAGCAAAACATCAAAGAAAGAAAAGAACTTAGATTGCCAGATGTACAACTAAACGGGATGTACTCTAGAATTACCAACATTACAGAATTTAAAGGAAGCGGTTTCTTAAAAGACAAAGAAGTTACACCTGCAATTCCTGAAATCTATGAGGTGAATTCCACTTTTAAAATGCCAATTTACGTTGGAAACAAAATTAACAACGCGATTAAAATTGCGAATCAAGAAAACGAAATAGCAAAAATAAAATCGGAAAAAACAGAAAATGATATTGAACTGCAAGTTGTGGCTAATTATCTGGCGATTTATAAAATGATGGAACTTCAAAAAATATTTGAAGAAAACATCAAAGAAGAAAAAAACCGATTAAAAGAAGTGCAATCACTTCAGAAACACGGAACGGTAACCAAAAATGAAGTTATACGTGCCGAATTACAACTCTCAGATCGTGAATTGAATGCGCTTACAAACTCCAAAAACATTAAAATCGCACTTCACGATCTGAAGACGTTGATTCAGATTCCGGAAAATGAAGAAATTGCAATCGACACCACTGCAAATCTGGACGAAATGAACGGTGTAGATCCGTATGATTTTTACTTGAACAAAGCCATGCAGAATGAAGAAATGCGAATGGCTAGTCAGGAATTAAACATCAGTAAAACTGAACTGCAAATGGTAAAAGGGAATTATCTGCCAAGTGTAAACTTCTTCGGGAATTATGGTTTTTATTATCCTAACTACAAATTCTTTCCGCCAAATCCGTATTTGTACACTTTAGGTCAGGTGGGAATCGAGGCGCGTTTTGACCTTTCGGCTTTGTACAAAAACAAAACGAAAGTAGCCAAAGCGAGTACTAAAATCGATATGCAGAAAATGCAGAATGAAATCATAAAAGATGAAATTCAGGATCAGTTGTACAAAGAGCATACGCAATATCAGGAAATCCTTGAAAAGTTTGTTGTGGTTGACAAAGCTTTGGATTTAGCCGAAGAAAACTATCGAATTGTAAAGCTGAAATACTTAAATCAGTTGGTTTTAATTACCGAAATGGTCGATGCTGATAATGCTTTGCTTCAAGCGAAATACAACAAAATTGCTACGCATTTGGATGCTGTTTTGAAACATTACGAAATGATGCACACGGCGGGGATTATGCCTCAGAGCTAAATGCTAGACGTGAAAGATTAGGCTAAAGCCTTAGATGAAAGAAGAAAGAAGCAAGACTTGAATAGAAGCAAGAGAAAAGACTTAAAGAACTAAGATAAAGAGATAAAAAGATGGTTAAGATAAAAAATGAAACTAAAAGAAATAGGACGTTTCATATACTGATAACAATTATTGCGTGTACGCTGGTTATAAGCGGGGTTATTTTGGGAATTTGGTTTTATGTGTTTAACCGAAACCACGAAGAAACCAATGACGCTCAGGTAGAACAATACGTTACGCCAATTATGTCTAGAATTACAGGTTATGTGCAGGAAGTTCGTTTTGACGAAAACCAATTTGTGCATAAAGGAGACACTTTGGTCGTGATTGATAACAGAGAATACAAATCGAAATTGAATGTGGCTCTTGCCGATGTTCAAAACGCGCAGCAAAATAGTGTTGTGGCTCAAAAGAATGCAGTCAATACAGCAAGTGCAACGGCAATTAACGAAGCGCAATTGGAAGCTGCGAAAGCGAACCTTTGGAAAACAAAATTAGAATACGAAAGATATAAAGCTTTGGTAACCGAAGAAGCGGCAACTTCTCAGCAATTAGAAAAAGTAAAAGCAGATTACGAATCGGCTCAGGCACATTTTTCAGAAATGAAAAACAGAATTCATTCGGCTTCTTTAAGCACTTCTGTTGCCGAGGCGAATGTTCCAACAACGCAAACTAATATTGCTTCAAAGCAAGCGGTGGCAGATAATGCGGCATTATTTCTTTCGTACACAGTAATTACAGCGCCTTACGATGGTTGGGTTGGAAAAAGAACTTTACAGCCAGGACAAATGGTAAAAGAAGGGCAGTCTTTGCTTTCTATTGTAAGTAAAGAAAAATGGATTACAGCCAATTTTAAAGAAACGCAATTGCAGTATTTAACCGTTGGGCAAGAAGTAGAAATCAAAGCTGATGCTATAAATGACAAAACTTTTGTGGGAACAATTGCTTCGTTATCGCCTGCGAGCGGTGCGAGATTCTCATTGCTTCCTCCAGATAATGCAACTGGAAACTTTGTGAAAATCGAACAGAGAATTCCAGTTAGAATTCAGTTAAAAGAACAAGATAAACAAACCGATTTTTTAAGAGCAGGAATGAACATTACGGTTGTTGCTGCGCACAAATAAAATGGAAGATAAAAGTATATTTAAATCATGGGTTCCAAAATGGGCGATCATAACTATTTTGTTCGTTTGTTTGCTGCATTCCATGATTTTATTGGGAGTTTATACGTCAAACGTAACGTATGCGGCAAGTTTTCTGGATATTGAGCCCGAAGATTTGCAGTTCGCTATGTGCGTTACCTACGGAACTTTGCTGGCAACTATTTTGATAGAAAGCCGATTTTCGAGCTTTTTCCCAACCAAAAATTATCTGATGGGCGTGTATTCTCTAATCGGAATTACGATTGTTTTATCGGGTTATGTTACCAATTTTTCGGTTTTTTTATTGCTAAGAATTGTAGAAGGTGTTCTTATGGCGCTTCCTGCCATTACAATCAGACAATTGATTATTCAGCAATTCAATTCTAAAAACGCCATTATTATAGGATTTTCATTTTATTATGGCTCACTATTATTGTCTACGCCTTTTATTATGAATATTGCTGTGTGGTTTCTCGATCATTACGATTGGAAATACATGCTGTATGTTTCGGGCGGACTTCAGGTTTTAAACGTCTTTTTAATCTTAGTTACTTTCAGGGGGCACCGAATTACAAAGAAGATTCCGTTGTATCAAATCGACTGGATGAGTTATTTTTTGGTTTTAATTTCGATTCTTTGCGGTGCCTACTTTTTTGTGTATGCCGAGAAAAAATATTGGTTTCAATCGTCAGAAATGGTTTTGGCGTTGATGATTTCCCTTATCACAGGCGGATTGTTTATCTTTAAAGAACGTTTGGTAAAAAGACCAAGTTTTGATTTTGAAGTGATAAAATACGCCAATCTGCGAATAGGATTTTTATTGTTTTTCCTTTTCTATATCAGCAGAGCAACGTTGAGTCTTTGTCATTCGGCGATGTTTTCCATCTGGAATTGGGATCCGTCGCGTGTGGCAGGCGTGCAGTACATAAACGGATTAGGAAACGTAATCGGACTTGTTCTGGCTGCTTTCTTCCTGATGAAATCTGTTTCGACTAAAATTATTTTCCTGATTGGTTTTACGCTCATTGCTATTTTCCATTTCTGGTTTACGTTTCTTTTTGTGCCAGATATTGCGTTGAGCGATATTATCATTCCGTATATTTTGCAAGGAATCGGTGTTGGGTTTTTATTTGTTCCGCTCATCTTATTTACCACATCATCGGTTCCGGCAAATATGGCAGTTTCTTCAGGAATTGTTGGAGTTTCGGGCCGTTTCTGGGGAAGCACAGTTGGTTTCTGCGTCATGCAGAATGCGATGGTTTTCTTAAATAAAAAACATTTCTTGAAGCTAAGCCAATTTGTAACAGGCGAAAATCCAGAAGCACAGCAAGCCATTGCAAGCACAACGCAAAGTTTTATGGCCAAAGGTTATTCGGCAGATAATGCCAATGTTTTAGCAATGAAAAAGGTTTTCGACACAATCGCCAAACAATCGACTTTATTGGCCGATATGGAGATTTATACCATTGTAGGTTACGGTTTAGTGGTTTTGATTATTCTAATCGCCTGCAATCAACATTTGAGACAGACGATGACTTTGGTAAAAAGTAAAATTTGGATAGGGTAAATTTTGTTTCATGTTTCAGGTTTAAAGTTTCAAGTTTTGCTAATCTTTGTCTTTTAATCTTATTATCCCGATAGCTATCGGGATAATAAGATTAAAGGGGATTTTTTGTTTCACGCAGATTCTGCAGATTTTAGCAGATTTAATTTTTGAGATTTTAGAAATAAATAATCTGTGCACATCTGATTAAATCTTTTTAAATCTGCGTGAAAAAAACTTTGCGTCTTAGCGCCTTTGCGAGATTCAAATAATCTGCGCATATCTGATTAAATCTTTTTTAAATCTGCGTGAAATAAAACTTTGCGTCTTAGCACCTTTGCGAGACTAAAAAATCTTAGCGCATCTCCGCGAAAAACCTTTGTGAATCTCTGTGTAATAACCGCTTTATTGCCTTATCTTGCACCCGTTTAAAAAACAAATAAAATTATGAGCCAGCAATGTGTAATTTTTGATATGGACGGCGTGATTTGCCACACCAATCCGCATCATGTAGTCGCTTTTGAGAAGTTTTTCGATAAATATAATATTCCGTACACCAATGAAGAATTTGAAGAACATATGTACGGAAAACACAATAGTTATATCATGACGCATTTCTTCAAGCGCCCAATTTCGGGAGAAGAATTAACGAAATTGGAAGACGAAAAAGAAGGAATGTTTCGTGAGATTTACAAAGACAAAGTCGAAACGATTCCGCATTATATGCAGTTTTTAGAAGAGCTAAAATCCCGCGGATTCAAAACAGCGGTTGCCACATCGGCTCCGCGTGCCAATTTAGATTTGATTGCCAATTTTTTGAAACTCGACCAAAAAATGGATTCGATGATGTCTAGCGAAGATGTTACGTTTCATAAACCAAATCCAGAAGTGTATCTGAAATCGGCAGAGCGCGTTGGCGTTTCCCCGTCTGATTGTGTCGTTTTCGAAGATTCTTTTTCGGGCATTACAGCAGGATTAAATGCGGGAATGAAAGTAGTTGGCGTTCTCAGCACTCATAAAAAAGAAGAATTGCCACCATGCGATTTTTATATTAATGATTATAGCGAAGTCAACGTTGGGAAGATTATTGAGTTGTTAAATTCCAATAAATAAAACCCAAATTCCAAATTCTAATCGCAAACTAAACGAGCGACCTTTGTCAAAGTTTTAAACTTTGACAAAGGTTTTTTTATGCAGCTCAATTATCTCAATTTTATCATTCCGACGAAGGAGGAATCACACGCGGGATTCGACACCAATAGGAGGCTGATTTTGCCTACTCTTTAGAAATGCTTTTTATCTGAATGTTTCTAAAATCAATTGGCGAACGCTCGTAGTTTAAAGAAATCTTTCCTTCAGTAGAAGAAGCCTCTGTGCATTCGTTTATTAATTTTCCGTTTAAATATTGCGTGATTTTTCCGTTCAAAGATTTAATTACAACTACATTCCATTCGCCGTACGGTTTCTCATTTTCCAAAAACTTAGGAGAAACCACACTTGCGCCAGCTTCGATTAATTTTCCGTTTACTTTTGCCGTTACCTGATCTAGAAAGATAAAATCTCCCGTGGTGTTTTCTTTTATCTGAAACTGAATTCCTTTTGGCCAAATTTTGTCAGATGCATCCAGCGGAATATTGTACATAACACCACTGTTTTTTGTTCCTTTCATTTTGTATTTCTCTTCCATATTCCATCTGTACTCCAATTCCAGCTCAAAGTTTTTATAACTTTCTTTAGTCATCAAACAACTTGGATCTTCTCCATACATGCGAATCATTCCGTCTGTGAATTCATAAACTTTTGAAGGTTCTTGTCTGGTCGTATTCGATTTGGTAAACGCATACCAATCGTTTATTTCCAAGCTTTTTCGCTGCACAACGCAAGAATTTAAAATGAAAACAAGAAGAACTGCAAAAACTGATTTTTGAAACATAACGATAAGTTTGAAACGATAGACTCGTTTGATTGACGATTTATAAAAAGTAAAAATAATTATATCGGTTAAAATAAAAATTCGCCGTTCTGCTTTTTTTGTTTTGAAAATTGAATTGACATTTTTTTATAGCTGAAAATATTGCATTTGCATTAATTATTTTTACATTTGTTCAAAATATGAACAGTGTTTATATTTTTTAATAGTGTTTAAAGTGATGGGTAAAAAAGAAATACAAGAGCAGCGAATGAAAGATTATTTCATTCAAGCCACAAAAGAAATTTTAAAAGGAGTAGGCATTCAAGCTTTAAGCGTAAGGAGCATAGCCGAAAAAGCGGGATATTCGTTTGCTACACTTTATAATTATTTTAAAGATGTAAAAGAGCTCATTTTTCTTTGTGTGAAAGATTTTCAGCAGGAGTGCCAGGAATATGTCGAAGATAAAACGAAAGACGCGCAAAGAGGAGAAAAGAAAATTGTTGCAATTGCAACTTCCTACGCCGAATATTTTGTGCAATATCCTAGTGTTTTTGAAATCTTTTTTATCGAAAAACTTCCCAATTCGGCTGAAAATGCCAAAATAGCAGAACTAATTTTCTCCTTTCTTGAAAAACTTTGTCAAGAAGAATTTCAATATTGTATTGATGAAAAAAGCTTTACAGTAACAGAAATTCAGGAAATAATAAAAGAACTTAACTACTTAATTACGGGAATTTTAATGTTGTATTTAAATAGAAATTACCCGTCTGATTATGCTGATTTTAGTAAAAATTTAAAATCGCAGATAGAAAAAGCAATGAAAAAATAACCGCATGAAAACTAAAAAAGAGCTTAGAGACGAATACAAGGAAATGAAGTTTAAAAAAGGTGTTTTTCAGATACGAAATACTGTAAACGGAAAAGTCTATATAGACAGCAATACTGATCTTGATGCGATTTTTAAACGCCAAAAATTTCAGCTTAACTGCGGAAATCATCCCGTGGTAGAACTTCAGAAAGATTGGAAAGAGCTTGGAGGTAATAAATTTGAATTTGAAATTCTGAGCGAAGTAAAAGAAAATGATAAAGTAGAATTTGATCAGAAAGATTTGAAGCTTCTCGAGCAAATGTTTTTGGATGAAATAAAACCTTTTGACGAAAAAGGATATAACAAAAAGAAGCAATAGTCACTTATGACATGAAGTTTTATGAATTGCCTCCTGCTTTAGCTGGAGGTTTTTTTTTGATTCTATTGGAAATAGGCTTTGGCCGAATTTATTTCTTCTTAATCTTTAAAAACACTTCATTTCTAAACCAATTTTCATCTTCTTGAGATTCGAAAATTCTTTTTGGAAAGTAAAAACATTGACCTTTTGAAATGTATAAAAGGTAAAGGTCTTTTAGTTCTAAAGCTTTAATAAAATTCTGTATTGCAATTGTGCTTTCAGATGTTTCACCAACTGTAGAAAAAATTTTATCTGTAAAAACTTCGTATTGTATTTCTACAAAAAAATTTCTGTTTTCTTTTGAATTTGCAAATCTCCAAAGTTGAAATAATGATACAGCTGGTAAGAAAAAGCCAAAGACCATAACGGAATTTTGAGTATAATTTTTATTATCCTTGAAGATTAGTGCGATAGAAATTAAAATCATTAAAGCGAATAGCCAGCCTATCTTTTTTAATAGAATTCTAATAATAAATGAAAAGTATTCTTTTTGGGTAAGTTGAAATTTTTTGGTTTTAATCATTATTGCTTTTTGGTTTTGATGTAAAATTAAAAATAGATTTCGTATAAGAAAATAATTATTAGAATTGAAGGCATATATGGGTTCAAATGAAATTAAGTTCTAAAGATTTTTGCAAATATTTTAATTCTAAAATCATGAGTACAAATCAAATTTCAAAAGACTTAGAAATCAGACTAAAAGTTTTTTTAAAGATGTTATCGACCCAAAAGATATGGCGAAAGCATTGCGAAGAACAAATTATCTCTTAATGTTGAACGTAATGAAAGAAAAAGATGCAATGGGAAAAATGAACCTTGAAAATTTCTTTTATTGGGTAAACGAATTAGCAGAGGTTTTGGATCCGTATTTAGAAGTGGAGTAAAAGAAATTAAATAGTTTATCTCAACGAAAGGAGAAACCAAAGGCAAAACCAACAAAAAATTCCAGAGTGATTTCCGCAATTTTTTTCATAGTGTACAACCTGTTGGTGATGCTGGGAATCTTCTTTCGTCAAGGTGGATTGTGAAGATTTCCACAAAGTTTGTCATTTCGACGTAAGGAGAAATCTTCGCAAGTAGCTCCGTTGCGAATATCAATCTTTGTGGAGCTTCTCGTGGAGATTTACTACGTCCGTTCGCTATCGCTCGAGTCTCCTTACGTCGAAATGACACAACTAGACGTGTAAATATTGATGATTAAAATCATTTCTCCCCAGAAATGACTAGCGCACTTCCATCAATAATTACATTTCCATCGGGGAATTTTTCATTTACTTGTGAGAAAACTTCTTGTTTTATTTTTTCTCTCATGGCATCGTCGGCATTGCTGAGCGCGGCAACAAAAGGCGCGGCAATTTCAGTCATCATATTCCAATACACATCTGGAGTGCCGCAAACTAATTTGCCAATATGTTCGGTTTCGGTAGTGTTTTTAAATCCTGCTTGTTTGAAAATATCGGTCATTAAACCGCTTTTCGAACAACGAAACATACCCGGAGCTTCGGGCGGCGGAGGATTGAGTTGCATGTTTCTATTAATGGTTCCGCCAATGGCAGTAACCCAGAAATTTTTATCGGCTGTGCTCCAAACCGCAATTGCGATTCGGCCTCCAGGTTTCAAAACTCGAAACATTTCTTTTGCTGCCAAAAGCATATCTGGAAAAAACATAAAACCCATTCTACAGCTTATGGCATCAAAAGTATTGTCGTAAAAAGGAAGTTCGGTTACATCGCACGCTTGAAATTCGACATTGGTAATTCCTTTTCTAAAAGCATTTTCGCGGGCAATGGTGAGCATATCGTCGGCGAGGTCTGTAATAGTTACTTTTCCGTCAGAAAGCATCGCGGCGATGCTCAAACCCGGTTCGCCCGTTCCAGCGGCGACATCCAAAACTTTGTCTGAACCTTTTGGATGTATCGAACGAATAATTTCATCGGCAAAAGGCCTCATAAAATCTAGAATTTCATAATCCCATTTTTTCCAGCCTGGCGAAAATTTGTTCCAAGATGCTTTTTGCTGTTCCCGAATTTCTTGAAGTTGTGTTTCCATTTTGTTTTTTGTTAGGTTGCTGAAAAGTGAATTTTATAACCAAAACAAAATTTGGGGAATTTGTTCTGCAGTAGGCAAAGAGAAGGTTTATAAGCAGATTTTTTGACTATCAAAGTTACGGAATAATTGCCTTGATTGATTTAGTTGAGCGGTTAATTGTTTGACAGTTAGAGTTTTTGTCTTGAAAATAGGTTTTTTGATTATGCGCTAAAAACAAAAAAGCTTCTGAAAATCTTCAGAAGCTTTTTTTGTGCGGATAATAGGACTCGAACCTACACGCCTTGCGGCACCAGATCCTAAGTCTGGCACGTCTACCAATTTCGCCATATCCGCGGTAATTGTGGGTGCAAAGATAAGCATACTTTCCAATTATCAAAGCGTTTTTTGAAAATTTTTTTTAATTCTCTTTTTTGTACTTTTGGTTTTCTATAAAAATTATTTAAATGGAAAATATTAAGTCCTACGTTCAACAACATAAAGATCGGTTTATCAACGAATTGATCGAATTATTAAAGATTCCGTCGGTAAGTGCCGACACTGCATATTCTCAAGATGTTATTGACACAGCAGAGGCTGTAAAAGAAAGTTTATCAAAAGCAGGGTGCGATTATGTCGAAACTTGCGACACTCCAGGTTACCCAATTATCTACGGAGAAAAAATAATAGACCCAAATCTTCCAACGGTTTTAGTTTACGGACACTACGATGTGCAACCGCCAGATCCATTAGAATTATGGACTTCACCACCATTTGAACCTGTTATTAAAACTACAGATATTCATCCAGAAGGAGCGATTTTTGCGCGTGGAGCGTGCGACGACAAAGGTCAGATGTACATGCACGTAAAAGCGCTTGAATTAATGGTGCAAAGCAATACTTTGCCTTGTAACGTAAAATTCATGATCGAAGGAGAAGAAGAAGTAGGTTCTGCAAGTTTGGCTTGGTTCGTAGAACGCAATCAAGAAAAACTGAAAAATGATGTTATTCTTATTTCAGATACCGGAATGATTTCAAATCAACAGCCGTCTATTACGACTGGTTTAAGAGGTTTGAGTTATGTTGAGGTGGAAGTTACAGGTCCGAACCGCGATTTGCATTCTGGTTTATACGGTGGAGCTGTGGCAAACCCAATTAATATTTTGGCAAAAATGATTGCTTCTCTTCACGACGAAAACAATCATATTACAATTCCAGGTTTCTACGATAAAGTTCAGGAATTATCTGCAGAAGAAAGAGCCGAAATGGCAAAAGCGCCTTTTAGCTTAGAAAAATATAAAAATGCTTTAAACATCGCTGATGTTTATGGTGAAAAAGGTTATGTAACTAACGAAAGAAACTCTATCCGTCCGACATTAGACGTTAACGGAATCTGGGGCGGTTACACGGGAGAGGGTGCTAAAACGGTTATTGCGAGTAAGGCTTTTGCTAAAATTTCAATGCGTTTGGTTCCAAATCAAGATTGGGAAGAGATTACAGAACTTTTCACAAAACACTTTACAAGCATTGCTCCAACTGGAGTTACGGTAAAAGTAACGCCTCACCACGGAGGACAAGGTTATGTAACGCCAATTGACAGCATCGGGTATCAGGCTGCTAACAAAGCGTATACTGAGACTTTTGGAGTTCCTGCAATTCCGGTTCGCTCAGGAGGAAGTATTCCGATTGTGGCTTTATTCGAAAAAGAACTAAAAAGCAAAACCATCCTAATGGGCTTCGGATTAGACAGCGATGCTATTCACTCTCCAAACGAGCATTTCGGAATCTTTAATTACTTGAAAGGTATTGAGACTATTCCGTTGTTTTATAAGTATTTTGTGGAGCTTTCTAAGTAAAGTTTAACCGCAAAGAGCGCAAAGGTATACGCAAAGGTCGCTAAGCTTTTTTAAGTAAGAATTATAAAAAGTTCGCAAAGTTTTCTAGATAAAGCTTAGCGAACTTTGCGTTTATGAGCGTAACAGTAGAAAAATCCTTGCGTGCTTTGCGGTTAAAAAATAATCGCAGGAAATAAAAAAATAAGAAAAAACTTGTTCGTTTGAAATTTAATTCTACATTTGTAGAAACAAATCTATAATTGTAGAGCAAATGAGTTTGAAGAACCTTTTTTTAGTATTGTTTTGGGGATTACTGCTTTTGGGCTGTAAAAGCAAACCGATTAATCAGAAGATTGACAAGAAAAAAGAAGGGGTTTGGATGGACAGTTATGCACAGGATGGCACTACCTATAAATCGTATGAATATTATAAAAGTGATCTTCCTGTAAAAAAGTGGAAAACGTACATTAATGGCAAAATCTACAAAACAGAGAAATACAAAAACGGAATTTGTGTTGTAAAGAGTTACTACGAAAACGGAAAATTAGAATCGAAAGGGAAAACAAAATTCGAAACCAATTCGGTTGAGTCGCATTGGTTTTATTTTGGAGAATGGAAATTTTATTCAGACAACGGGAAATTGAAAAACATCAAAAATTACGATAAAGGAGAATTAGTCTCAGAACATACTATTAAATAATACTACTAACTTTAATTTATGAAAAAATTACTTGCTTACTTTTTTGTAGTAACCAATTTCGCTTTCGCGGAAGCGCAAACCTATAAAGAATGGGTTCACAAAGCAGATTCTTGCTATACGGCAGAAAACTATAAATTGTCTGTTGCTTATTATACTAAGGCTTTTAAAATAGAACAGAAATCATATTCAGACTTCTATAATGCGGGCTGTTCCGCGTCTAAGGCAGAAGAAAATAAAAAAGCTTTTAAATGGTTGAATCTATCTATTGATAAAGGATATGAAAACATGGCGCATATTCAAATTGATCAGGATTTAAAACGTCTGCATTCAGAAAAAGAATGGAAAAAGACAATAGATAAATTGCAGAAGAAATTGGATATTATTGGGGCAAATTACGATAAGGCGCTAGAAAAAGAACTTGCATTGATTTATGCCGAAGACCAAGAAATTCGCGGTGAATTTATGAATATTTATAAAACTTCAAATCCTGATAAGAAAAAATTGGACAGCATAGGTAAAATTATGGGAACGAAAGACAGTATTAACCTCATTAAGGTGATGAAAATACTGGATGAAAGAGGCTGGTTAGGAAAAAATGTAGTAGGTTCTCAGGGAAATAAAACTTTGTTTTTGGTTATTCAGCATGCCGATTTAAAATACCAGCAAAAATATTTACCGATGATGAGAGAAGCGGTTGTAAACGGCAATGCAGATCCAGGAAATTTGGCATATTTAGAAGATCGAGTTGCTTTAAGAGAAGGGAAAAAACAGATTTATGGCAGTCAGAGTTCAAAGAATAAAAAGACGAATAAAATTTGCATAGCGCCAATGATAGATCCAGATAATGTGGATAAAAGGCGCGCAGAAGTCGGACTTGGCACAATGGCTGAATATGCAGCAAAATTGAATATTGAATGGAATTTGGAGGCCTATAAAAAAGAATTGGCTGAATCAGAAAAACTTGAAAACAGTAAAAAATGACACAATTATCAAACGCAGAAGAACAATTGATGGAGCATTTATGGAAGCTTGAAAAGGCTTTTATGAAAGATTTGCTCGAAGCGTATTCGGAACCAAAACCGGCAACGACAACGGTTGCTACGCTCTTAAAACGAATGATTGACAAAAAGTTTGTGGCATACAACGAGTTTGGAAATTCGAGAGAATATTATCCTTTGGTGAAAAAAACAGATTATTTTTCTAAACACGTAAAAGGACTCATTAGCAATTTCTTTAATAATTCGGCATCGCAATTTGCTTCATTCTTTACGACCGAAACCAATTTGAGTGCTTCCGAATTGGAAGATCTTAAAAAAATAATCGATTCAGAAATTCAAAAAAAGAAAAAATGATAACCTATCTTTTAAAATCAGGAATACTGCTTTTTGTTTTTTATGCAGTCTATAAATTATTGTTGGAAAACGAAAAAATGTTTCGTTTTAATCGTGCGTACCTTATCGGAACTTTGATTTTTAGTTTTGTAATTCCGTTGCAATTGTTTTCGATAAAAACCATGTTTGAAACGGGAATAAACACTATTCAGTTGGAAGAAATCGTGATTCGAACCGGTCGTGCTCCTTTGAATGAAAGCGACATTATGCAAAATATTTTCTATTTTTTAATTCGCATTTATGTTTTTGTTTTATTAGTTCTGGGGTTTCGTTTTATTTTAAACATAATTTCATTTTTCTTGAAATTAAAAAGAAAAGAAACCCGTTTAATAAATGGCGTAAAGGTTGTTTTAATTGATGAAGCGGTTTTGCCTCATTCTTTCTGGAATGCCATTTTTGTGAACAAAGCAGAGTTTGAGATGGGTAAAATTCCATCAGAATTAATCGCGCATGAAAAAGCCCATTTAGAACAAAAACATACGCTGGATATTCTTTTTGTTGAAGCGCTAAGAATTGTGTTTTGGATCAATCCTATTTTGCCTTATTTTATAAAAGCAATTAAGCTCAATCACGAATTTTTAGCCGATGAGGCTGTAAATAAACAATTTGGAGAAGTAAGCAATTACCAGAATCTACTTCTGGAATTTGCTTCAAAAAAACAAACTGTTCCGTTGGCAAGCAATATCAATTATCAAATAACCAAAAAACGTTTACTTATGATGACTAAACAAGAGTCTGTTGCAAAAGCTGGATTCAAAGTATTGACAGTTGTTGCCGTTTGTATCGTGTTATTATTTGCTTTCAGTTCTGAAGCTGTAGCCCAGAAAGCTAATCTAATGAATGATAAGGTGTATAAAGCTGGTGATTCAGAAATCAAACAGCCTGAATTTCCAGGTGGAGTGATGGAGTTTTACAAATTTGTAGGCCAGCGCTTTAAAATTCCGGCAGAGGCCTCAAAAAATCATGTCGATACCAAAATATACATGCAGTTTATGGTCGAAAAAGACGGAAGTTTATCTGAAATTACAATTGTAAAAGATGCAGGATACGGACTAGGAGAAGAAGCAATTCGTGTTTTAAAACTTTCTCCAAACTGGATTCCAGGAAGCGAAAACGGAAAACCGGTTAGAGTACTGTATTCTTTGCCAATTACTATTCAAAGTAGCAAAGATGCAAAGTAGGAAAGTGACAAAGAGACAAAGTGATAGAGAGACAAAGGTTTCCTAATTGCCTCCAGCTTTAGCTGGAGGTTTTTTATATGATTTAATTGGCTTTAGCCGAATATTTCAGAAATAAGAAAATTTGGCTAAAGCCTTTTTACTTTATAATCTAAAACCTCCAGCTAAAGCTGGAGGCAAATTAATTTTATTGAAAAGTAAAAAACTTTGTCACTCTGTTACTTTGCCCCTCTGTCCCTTAAAAGAAAAAATCCGCTTCTGATGGAGGGAAGCGGATAAAATCAAAAAACTAATTAAAAAAAAATTCTAAAAAATAAACAATGCAGACCCAGACTAAAATAAGTCTGGATTGTAACCAAAATAAGGTACTTTTTGTTCGTTAAAAATAACCCCATATTCTTCTAACTCTTTCAGGATTGGTTCGTACACTTCTTTTTTAATAGGAAGCTGAACGCCTGGAGTTGTAATTTTCCCGTTTAAAATCAATAATGTAGCGATCGCAACAGGAAGTCCGACTGTTTTGGCCATTGCCGTATAAGTTTGGTCATCGCCAATGCAAACCATTTTAGAATCGATTTGTTTTTTCTCGCCGTTTAGTTCGTAACCAAACTTATGATACATCACAATCATATCTTTATCATCTGGCTCTAAGGCCCAGCTTTCAGATAATATTTTTTCTAAAATTTGCGCTGGAGTAGCGTTTGGAAGATTTACCATTTTGTGTGGGTTAAACAAATCCAGTTCCAGAAGCTTATCCCACATAATATCGTCCTGATCGATTTTTAAAATCAATCTTGTTTTAATCTCTACAGAATCTGTTGGATGATAAGGAAGGAAAGAGTTGATAAACTGACGATAACTCATATTTTCTGACCCCTCTAAAATATAACTATCATCAGTCATTCCGAGCTGTACAAACATGTTCCAAGCTCTCGAAAAGCCAACTCTTCTAATTGTTCCTCTATATAAAGTAAGAATGTTATCTAAACCATAAACCGAACGGTATTTAAGAGAATCGCGATTTGAATAGGCTTCAAATTTTCCGTAGCCTTCCACTTCTAGAAATTCGGTTCTGCGAAACAAAGCGCTGTACGGTATATATTTATAGGTGCCTTCTTGAATAAACTTGGCAGCGCCACCTTGTCCAGCCAAAACCACATTTCTTGGCGCCCAAGTGAATTTATAATTCCATAAATTATTATCAGATTCTGGAGCTACGAGTCCGCCGCAAAATGATTCAAACAAAAGCATCTTGCCTCCTTTAGATCTAATTTCGTCAATAACTTTCATGGCACTCATGTGGTCGATTCCTGGATCGAGACCAATTTCGTTCATAAAAATCAAATTGTTTTTGATGGCCTCTTCGTTTAAAGCTTGCATAGCATCACTAATATAAGATGCTGTAACAAGATTCTTTTTAAACTCCAAACAGTCTTTGGCGATTTCGATATGCAAATGCGCAGGCAGCATTGAAATTACTGTCGAAGCATTTGCGATAGCTTTTCTTCTTTCGTCGGCATTAAAAATATCTAAGGCAAGTGGAGTGGCATTTGGATGATTCTGCGTCTTTGCTTTTGCAAGATCCAATGAAAGGTCAGCTACTGTTAAGTGTAGTTTTTCTTCATTAGATTTCGATAATAAATATCGAATTAAAGATGATGCAGATCTTCCTGCTCCAAATATTAAAATGTTTCTCATGTCTCAAATATTTAACACAAATATATTTAATTGTTATAAATATAACAATTAAAATTAAATTAAATTGAATTATTTTTTTCGCAAAACCCAAAAAAGAATTTGATTTAGTTCTAAATAATCCCAAAAAAAAGGCGGTTTTTTGGTTCGTTTGAAGTATTTTTGTTTTAAATTTCAAAAGAAATAATTATGAAAAGAAGAATCGTTCTAACGGGAGCTTTTATTGGTATGTTAGCTATTATTTTGGGCGCTTTTGGTGCTCATTTATTGAAAAAATATCTTTCGGTTGATCAGTTAAATACTTTTGAAGTTGGTGTTCGCTACCAAATGTATCATGCTCTATTTCTTCTATTTTTATCTACACAAAAAGACATTGCCGAAAAAACCTTAAAAACAATCTATAATTTGGTTGTTGCAGGTGTTCTTCTTTTTAGCGGTTCGATCTATTTATTGGCTACAAAAGACTATACTCTTTTTGAGTCTAAAATTATCATATTCGCAACTCCATTGGGTGGTTTCTTATTAATTATTGCCTGGGCGCTATTATTCTTTACGATATTGAAGAGAAAATCATAAAATCTCGAAAAAAAAATTCTGTCTAAGAATTAATCTTTAATTTTGTCACATAAATAACATATGATCTTATTTGTGTGACTTTTTTGTATTTTCTATTGTTAAACAAAAATAATATAACAAAATCACGCATTAGGTTGTAATTAAACAAATTAGAAGCGATTATTTTTTTCTTTTTGTAATTTTTAAAGTGAAATTTCTCTTTTTTCGCATAAGTTAGAGTGAAATTTAAGTATTTTAAAAGAAATAAAAATTAATCTGTAATTTTGCTTTAAATAAAAAATCACACACAACTTAAAAATTTATGGGCACTAATACAGTTTTCGCGCAATCGATTTCGTTAAAAGAGTTAGGAATTGAAAATGCAAAAGTTCGTTATCAACTATCTGCAGATGAATTACATGCGATTACTTTGCAGTCAGGACAAGGTGTTGAGAATTCTACCGGAGCGTTGGCAATTAATACAGGTGAATTTACAGGTCGTTCTCCACAAGATCGTTTTATCGTAAAAGACGATATAACTAAAGATCAAGTTTGGTGGGGAAATGTAAATATTCCGTTTGAGCCTCAAGCTTTTGAAAAGCTTTATAATAAAGTAACAGCATTTTTATCAGACAAGGAAGTTTTTGTTCGCGATTCTTATGTGTGTTCAGATCCAAATTATAGATTAAATGTTCGTGTTGTAACAGAAACAGCTTGGTCAAACTTGTTCTGCTACAATATGTTCTTGCGTCCAGAAGATTCAGAACTGGCTAATTTTACTCCAGAATGGACAGTAGTTTGTGCTCCAAGTTTTATGGCAGATCCTGCTGTAGACGGAACAAGACAATCTAATTTTGCTATTTTAGATTTTACTAAAAAAATCGCTTTAATTGGAGGAACGGGTTATACGGGAGAAATGAAAAAAGGAATTTTTTCTGCTCTAAACTTTATTCTTCCAGTTTTCAAAAATACACTTCCAATGCACTGTAGCGCCAATGTTGGTGAAGCAGGAGATACGGCAATTTTCTTCGGATTATCTGGAACAGGAAAAACAACTTTATCTGCAGATCCAGAACGTAAATTAATCGGAGACGATGAGCACGGATGGACAAATGAAAACACAGTTTTCAACTTCGAAGGCGGATGCTACGCTAAAGTAATTAACCTAACAGAAGAAAATGAACCAGACATTTTTAGAGCAATCAAAAAAGGAGCGCTTTTAGAAAATGTGGTTTTTAAAGCTGGAACAAACGAAGTAGATTTTGATGATATTTCGATCACTCAGAATACTCGTGTAAGTTACCCAATTACACATATCGATAATGTACAACCAGGTTTGATTGGACATAATCCTAAAAATATATTTTTCTTAACGGCCGATTCTTTTGGAATCCTGCCTCCAATTTCAAAATTAACTCCAGGTCAGGCAGCGTACCACTTTATTTCTGGATATACAGCAAAAGTTGCTGGTACAGAAGCTGGTGTAACAGAGCCTCAACCTAATTTCTCTGCTTGTTTTGGTGCTCCGTTTATGCCTTTACATCCAACGCGTTATGCTGAAATGTTGAGCAAAAAAATGAAAGATGCTGGAGTAACAGTTTGGTTAATCAACACAGGATGGACTGGCGGAGCGTACGGAACAGGAAGCCGTATGAAACTGAAATATACTCGCGCTATGATTACAGCTGCATTAAAAGGAGAACTAGATAATGTAGAATTTGTAGATCACAAAGTATTTGGAATTGCACAGCCAGAATCTTGTCCAAATGTTCCAAACGAAATTTTAAATCCTAGAAACACTTGGGAAGACAAAGATTTATACGATAAAAAAGCGTTAGAATTGGCTCATAAATTCAAAGCTAATTTTGCGAAATTCGAAGAGTTTGCTAATGCTGAAATCTTAGCAGGAGCGCCGATTACAGAATAAAAGGAATGAATTAATTCAAATAAAAAAGCTGTTCAGAGATGAACAGCTTTTTTGTTTTTTTGTGTTTGTCTGATACTGTTTGTTGTCCCTGAGCGAAGTCGAAGGGCGCTACAATTGGAAACTGGGCTTCGACTTCGCTCAGCCTGACAATGAATACTTTTTAAAGACATTGAAACGCAGTTTTCAGCACAGTTTAAAGGAAAGTACTGAAAAACTGCAATTTCAAATCAACACTGAATCTTTATTTCTTCGCTTCGTCTATACGTTTTTGGATTAAATCCCAAGCATAATAATGGAAAGTCATTCCGTTACTCATCGCTACGAAAAGTCCGTTTTTGTATTTTCCGCCAAGATTTACGCTAGTTGCATCTGCACCATCACATTCAATTGTAGAAGTTGGAACTTCTGCCAATAAGGGATGTTTGTTTGGGTTTCCGTTGGCACCTTCTCTTGGATAAACCATAAAAGTATTGGCCTGTTGGTTTGATACTAAAAGATATCCTGTAGAATCTGTTTTTTTGTAGATTGCAATTCCTTCGTGATCTGCTTTAAAATCTTTTTGACCAAAGAAAGCCAATTCTTTATTATCGTTTAAAGCTGGATCTGCTTTGTATTTCCTAATTCCTGCCTGTTCGTCACAATAGTAGACAAAACCTAATTCGTTATCTACTGCAATAGCTTCAATTTCTTTTTTACCGCTATACGCACCGAATTTGCGAACCACTTTTGCTGTTGCGAATTTTCCGTTTCCAGAAAGCTCATATTGCCATAAATAACTTCCTGTCGGACCCGTTTTTCTTCCAACAATGGCAAAGATTTTTCCGTCAGATGGGCGAGTGTATAGAGAAACTCCCATTGGGTCGCGTTGCGTTTCTCCTTCAAAAACAGGAATTCCGCCATTATCAATTGGCTCTAAATCTGGCAAACTGAAAATTCTGATTTTATTTTCTTCACGTTCTGTTGTAACGGCTACATCTACTTTTTTTCCGTCAATGATTAATCCGTAAGCGATATCAACATTGTTTGGACGTTTTAACGGAATTGATTTTTTAAGAATTTTTCCGTTCAAATCAAAAGCATACAAACCGCCATCTGTATCTTTATCTGTTCCAACAATTATGCTTTTTGAAGCATCTGTTGGATTGATCCAAATAGAAGGATCATCTGTATCGTGAGGCAAAGCTTCTGTGACTGCTGTTGGTTTTAAAGCATTTGGCAGAACTGGAGCTAAAGTATCTTTTTTGCATGCTATGAATAAAGCAGTTAAAAGTAAAAGAGCAACTAAAGATTTATTTTTCATTATCATTATCTATTTTTTAATGCAATTAGACAGAGCAGTAAACGCTGTCTAATTTAAGAATTTTAAAAAAGCGCAGATTACAAGTCTAATTTCAATCCGAAATTGTAACGTGGCTGGTAATATTCAGCTTGTTTGGTATGCGCGGCAACTCCTTGATAGTAACGTAACGGTTGGTTGGTTAAGTTATTAGCTTCTGCAAAAAAGCGCAATTTTGGAGTGATTTTGTAAGACGCATTTGCATCTAAGAAAAATTGCTTGTCGTAGTAACTGTCTTTGTAAGATTCAGAACCTAATTCATCTAAATAATCAGAAGTAAAGTTGGTTGAGATTCTCGCAGAGAAACGTTTGTTTTCCCAAGATAAAGATCCGTTAAACATGTGCGGAGTTGTTCCAGGAAGGCTAATGTCGTTTCTTTCGTTTCCGTCTTCATCGGCAATTCCTTTTGCTTTAGATTGCGTATAAGTATAGTTTAAGTAGATGGCAAAACCTTTTAAGAATTTGCCAGGCAAGAAATCTAACTGGCGTTGAAAAGCAACTTCAAATCCGTAAACGTCTACATTTTCTCCATTTCTTGACTGTAGAAACGACCAGTTTTCTCCTGCAGGAATTGGGTTTGTCTGATTAGGGAAATCTGCAGCAAATTTCGCATCAGTATATTGATTGTCGCTGTAGTTGTAAATGAAATCATTTAATCTTTTGTAGAAAACACCTCCAGAAATTAAACCAACAGATTTGAAATAATTCTCTGCCATAAAATCGTAATTGTATGAATAAGTAGCTTTAAGATCTGGATTACCAGCCGTAATTTCTTTATCGGCCGCAATATTGTTTACATAGGGAGCCAATGCGTAATAGTTTGGTCTTGCCAAAGCTGTTGTCGCAGCAGCTCTTAAAACTAAATTTTTTGTTGCATTGTATTGTAATGAGATGCTTGGCAGTAAATTAGTGTAAGAGTTGGTGTTGTTGATTTTGCTCTCTAATTCTTCCTCGTCTAATACGCGATTTCCTGTATAATCGATATGCGTATTTTCTAAACGGAAACCTAAAACCATAGAAAGTTTATCGTTAAAATCTTGATCCCATCTTACATAAGCGGCATAAATGCTTTCTTTTGCGTTGTAATTAACCGCTAAATATTCTGCTGGATCTGCTTTTTTATCAAATAAAGTTGGGTTGTTTAGATCTAAACCTCCTAAATAGGCTGCAGAAGCAAAAGTTCCTGGCACATATTTACTTCCTGGATTAAAATCTTTTCCATCAAAATAAGATGTTGGAACTTGAGATAATAATCCCATATCATCAGTAAGGGGCTCATAAGAATAGAAATTATTGTTTCTTTCTTTTTCTTTCAAACGAAGTCTAAGCCCCGTTCTTAATCTTCCTTTTTCGCCTGCAATAACAGAGAATGGGAAACGGATGTTTACTTTTGCACCAAATTCGCTTTCGCTTGTTTCATCTGTGTTTTCAGTTACAGAATTAAATTTAAATTTGTCAACAGACTCGCCAACAGTAGTGATTAAAGGGAATCTGATATCTGATAAATCTTCGAACATTTCTAAACCTTTCTGACGGTATTCGATATATCGCTCTCCCGGACGGTATTCTCTGGCTTTTGCATAGTTTGCAGACCAGTCTAAATCTAAAGTAGAGTTGAGTAAATGCTCTCCGCGAATAGAATAATTTTGAACTCTCTGGTCTTCTAATCTTCTGTTTTTGTTTCTGCTATTGTCTAAACCACCTTTTGTCTGGCGTTTTACACGACCTTCAAAACCAACAATTTCTTCACCATTATAAAGAGGCTCAATATCATCGTAAGTGGTTCTGAAACGGTTTTCTCGATCGTCTCTCCAGTTGTAGATCGCATTTGCAAAAATAGTATTATTGTCGTTGAATTTATAATCTAAAGCAACAGAGGCACTACGGCGAATGCGTTGCACGTCATATTTTCTAATTTCAGAAGCTTGTACGTATTCATTTCCAAATTCATCTTTAACCCATTCGTTTTCGACGTTATCAGAACCGTAATCTACATTGTTGTACGATCCGCTAAAAACTACTCCAAGTTTATCATTCGCAAAACGGTTACCATAAACCAAACCAGCAGTGTAAGAAGCGTGGTCACGAATTGGCAAATATCCTCCTGCAAGTGTGGCAGAAATCCTTTCTCCGTTTGGAGTTGCTCTTGTAATTAAGTTTACAGAACCTCCAATCGCATCAGCATCCATATCTGATGTCAACGTTTTGTTTACTTCGATTGTAGAAATCATATCAGACGGAATTAAGTCCATTTGCACGTTTCTATTGTCTCCTTCAGCAGATGGAATACGGTCGCCATTTAAAGTTACAGAGTTTAAAGACGGCGCCAAACCTCTAATAATGATATTACGAGCTTCCCCTTGGTCATTTTGCATAGTTATACCAGGAACACGTTTTAAAGCATCTCCCACGTTAGCATCTGGAAAACGCCCCATTTGATCTGAAGAAATTACGTTTCCGATATTTTTATTGTTTTTTTGTTGGTTGAGTGCTTTTGCCTGACCTTTTAAGATGTCTCCAACAATCACTTCTTTCAATTCGTTTTCAGAAGCTTTAAGAGCAAAGTCGATTACATTATTTTTTCCTTGCTCTACTTTTATTTCTTGCGTTAAAGTAGCGTATCCAATATATTTTACTTCAACTTGGTACGTTCCTTCGTTGATATTTAATAATTCAAAACGACCGTTGTAGTCAGAAACGGTGTATTTTTTCTCGCCTACAATTTGAACCATAGCTCCAGGAAGTGGCAGTTTGTCGTCGGCGTCTAATACCTTTCCAGATATTATCGCTTTCTGGGCAAAACCTGTAAAGGCGAATAAAAAGAATGCTGTTAATAGATAGAAATTTTTCATTGTGTGTGTTTAGTTTTATTTTCGGTTGCGAAACTAAAGCCCTTATATTACTAGAGCCTTGAAAAAAAATTAAAATAGTGTTATGATTGCCTATTGAAATTTGAAATCTATTAATGTTTAAATAACACTTAAGCGGACAAATAATTGATTTACAATTAAAAAGAAAAAGGATAATTTGACCGTATTTGAAAATTTGGCGTTAAATTTGCCGTATCAATCAATCAAAAATCATCAATCATGTTAAAACAATTTTTTATCTTATGTTCAGGTGTCGACCGAGACATTCTGAAAGACTGCTCAGAAGGCGAACAAACCAAATATGTAGGTATTGGAGCCACCGTATTTTTTACAGCAGTTATGGCCTTTTTGGCTAGTGCTTATGCACTTTTTACCGTTTTCGATTCTATTTATCCCGCTTTGATTTTCGGATTTGTTTGGAGTTTACTGATCTTTAATCTGGACCGATTTATCGTTTCAACCATTAAAAAAAGAGACCGTTTTCTGGACGAATTTCTTCAAGCAACGCCTCGTATTGCTTTAGCGATTATTATTGCTATTGTAATTTCTAAACCTTTGGAAATTAAAATTTTCGAAAAAGAAATCAATACGGTTTTATTGAAAGAGAAAAACGAAATGGAGTTGGCTAATAAAAAACAAATTGGCACTTATTTTAAAACAGATTTAGATAAAAATAAAGCGGAGATTGCAGCGCTAAAAGCCGATATTGTAAGGAAAGAGAAAGAAGTGAACGATCTGTATTCTGTTTATATTACTGAAGCCGAAGGAACTGCTGGAACCAAGAAATTAGGAAAAGGTCCGGTTTATAAAGAGAAGCGAGAAAAACACGATGCAGCGTTAAAAGAATTTGCAACTCTTAAAACGACAAACGAAGCTAAAATCGCCGAAAAAGAAAAAGCTGGAAAACAACTCCAAGCCGATTTAGATAAGAAAGTTTCGCAAACACAGCCCATCATTGAAGGTTTTGACGGATTAATGGCGCGTATTAATGCATTGAATAAACTGCCTTGGCTACCATCATTTTTCATAATGCTGTTATTCTTGGCAATTGAAACTTCTCCAATTATTGCCAAATTATTAGCGCCAAAAGGAGAGTTTGATTTCAAACAAGAAGAAGCCGAAACTGCCATGAAAGCAACTTTGGCTCAAAACAAATACCAACGCGATTTATTAGTGAAAACCAGCGCCGAAATGCACGATAAAGTGTACGCTGATATCGCAGAAGACAAAGGATTATTTGACCTTCAGCGAAAGAATGCAAAAGAATTGCTGGAATTACAATCGCATAAATTTGTAGAGAAACAAAAGGCTACATTGTAAGTTCAAAGTTGCTAAGCTTCTAAGTGCAAAGTTAGAAGTCTCAATAAAGACTTAAAAAGAGAAGCCAGAAATAGAACTTCTATTTCTGGCTTTTTTTATTTTAGACAAAGTCAATAATCTTTGTACTTTGTACTCAGAACTTTGTACTCAGAACTTTGTACTTTAGAAATTACATGTAGCCCAATATCTCTTTTTTATAAGCGTCATATTCTCCTTGCATGATTAAACCATTATCAAGAAGTTTTTTGTAATTCTGTAGTTTATCAAAAAGTTCTTCTTTAGATAAATCACTTAATTTACGCTCTCCAGCAGGCTGAGTCGGAAGCGGTTCAAAAGTTTCTGTAACAGCAGGAGCAGCTGGTAAAATTTCAGCAAAGCTTGTTACTTCTTCTGTTTCTACTTCTTCAACTTCATCTTCGTCTTCAAAAACAGGCTCTTCGGCTTGAATAGTTTCTTGAATCGGAGCTGCAGCAGAAACTGGATTTTTCAATAAATCCATTTGCTCTTTAGCATACGTATAAATTTTTCTAGCTTGAATTTTCGGAATATAATCAATAGAAACCGCTAAATCTGTTTTTGTTCCAAATGAAAATTCAGAACCTAAAATATTTTCTTTTACAAAAGTGCTTGCAATATCATCCCAAGTATAATCTGTAAAATCCATAGAAAGACCTAAATTTTTAGGCTTGCAGATAATGATACGTTTGTTTGTTAATACAATACTATCTGGAAAAACAGTAATTGCAGGCTTTTTTTGCACTGCGATATATCCAACTTCTTCGCCTTTCATTAATAAATCGGTAAGTTTCGAAGTGATTTTTTCAATCGCTTTTGGATCTTGTTCTTCGTTTAGAAATTTTTTAAATTGTTCTTTCATTTTTTTAAGTTGCTAAGTTACTGAGCTTCTAAGTTGCTGAGTTTTTTACAGACGCTACAAATGTAATGCCTAATTTTCTAATTAGATAATTTCATTTTGAATTTTCTTTGTCAAACTTTTGAAAACCAAGTCGTACGAATGATCTATGAGTTCTTTAACAAATTTATCAGGCAGATTTCCGTTTAAAGCTACGGTGTTCCAATGCACTTTACTCATGTGAAAACCTGGTTGTATCTCGTCATATTCTGCTCTGAGTTCTTGCGCGTGGTCTGGATCACATTTTAAATTAACCGATTGTTCGTTTTTTTCCCATTGAGAAAGAGAAGACAAAGCAAACATTTTTCCGCCCACTTTAAAGACCAAAGTATCTTCATCAAAAGGAAAATGTTCACTGGCACCTTTTTTAGAAAGACAATATTCGTAAAACGTTTCTAAATTCATACTTGTTTATTTACCAATTTCACCTAAATGCGTGTATTTAAAACCTTTTTCATATTTAAGGCCATAACCAAAAATACGATCCATTGCAGAATGTGAAAATAAAATAATTCCCGCTAACTGCACAATTTCAATGCTTAAATAACAGCCAACGCCATAAATTAAAAGTGCAATGCCTTTGTGATGAAAGACATTATAGAGAAATGCTCCGGCTTTGTTGCCAAAAACATAACCAATCATCGATAAATCGGGAACTAAAATTAAAGCTAGGAACCACCACCATTGATAATTTAAACGGTTGAATAAAAAAATGCCGAGAATGAATAGAGCGGCTTCTTCGAGTTGTAAGACTGTTTTCATTTGACTATTTTTTCCATCATCTTTTCAGGATGATTGAGTTTAGTAAATCCGAATTTCTCGTATAAAAAGTGAGCGTCTGTTGTTGCCAATCGCCAGATTTTGACTTCCTGCAATTGCGGTTCTTTCATCATGGCTTCGATTAAAATAGAAGAATACCCTTTTCCGCGATGTTCTTCAGTAATAAAAACGTCCATTAAGTAGGCGAAAACCACATAATCGGTTATCACACGTGCAAAGCCAACTTGTTTGTCATCTAAATAAATTCCAAAACAAACCGAAGCATCTATTGTGCGCTGCACTTCTTCTATTGTTCGTCCCGCAGCCCAATAAATGTCTTTTAAAAAGTTTTGTATAAACGGAACGTCGAGTTTTGTTTTATCAGTAGATACTTCTATCATTAGAGTTTAGTTTTTTAGCCACAAATTGCACAAATTTTCACTAATTTCTTTTTAATCTGTGGCAAAAAATAATTCGTGCGAATTCGTGTAATTAGTGGCAACTAATAAATTTTATATAATATTGGTTTCGATGGACTTGCGTCATTTTCAAACGAAGTGATTTGAAGGTTTAGTATGTAATTTCCATCTTCAATTTCGTCTGAGACATAAATCATCTCCGTAATTGTGGCTTTTAATCTCGCATCTTGATTTAGATTTACAGTGTCTTTTACATTCCAAAAAGCTTTGTGAGCCAATAATTTTCCCTCGTCATGTTCTTTGTCAACACTTGGTAAATCGATTAATAAATGGTGAATTTCGCTTTCGCGGATGAAAATTGCAGCATCTTCAGCCAAATATGGCGGATTCGTATTGGAATATTTTCTTGATTTTTTATCCAGTTCATTTGGAAGCGTTCTGATGATTAAAGCTTCTGTTTTTTCAGTAAGTAAGTTTACAATTTGATCTTTGGTAATAACGAAATCGTCATCAATTTTTTCGGGTTCAATTGTAATCAATTTAGCAGTAAAGAAAAACTGTTTCAGCGATTGATTAATGCTGTAAAAATCATTGGTAATATGTCCTAAACATTCCGTATGCGTACCATGTCCGTGCGGGTTAAAGAAAATATTATTGAAATTTGTAGATGATTTTCCCTCAGAAACTTTTCCAATCCAATCGCCAAAAACAACAGGTTCGATCGAAGGTTTTTCGATATACCAAGCAATCGGATTTTCGTCTGTATTGGTTAATGGAATCGAGATATCAATGGGTTTTGATAGGTCTATTTCGAAGTTGTTGATTTTTGCTAACACAAGTTTGGGTTTTGTGCCACAAAGACGCTAAGTCACAAAGATTAACTGATTTGAGCCTTTGTGCCTTCGTGGCTAATTTTTATTCATCCAAATTTAGATAAAATAAATCTGAAGCAATTCCATCCGTTAAAAATTTTCCTTTTAGAGTTGGTTTTAGAATGTTGTTTTCAACTGAAAGCAGATCATCATTTAAAAACTTTTGAGAATGTTTTTTTAGATAATTTAGATATTCCAAACCAAATTCCTTTTCGATTCTTTCTAGAGAAACGCCCCAAATCGTTCGTAATCCTGTCATGATATATTCATTATAACGATCAGAAATAGTCAAGATTTCCGTTTCAATTGGAAGTTCGTTGTTTTGAATTGCTTTTATATAAAGTGAATTATTCGCAATATTCCATCCTCTTTTTTCGCCATCATAACTATGTGCTGAAGGACCAATTCCGATATACTTTTTACCCAGCCAATAGGCCGAATTGTTTTTGGAAAAATAATTCTCTTTTCCAAAATTTGATAATTCGTAATGAATAAAACCGTTGTTTTGAAGCATTTCGACCAAAATCATAAAATGATTTGAAGCCACTTCATCCTGAGGTGCGGCAATTTTTCCAGTTTGAATTAATTTGCTTAAAGCGGTTTTTGGTTCTACTGTCAAAGCATAACTCGAAATATGCGGAATGCCAAAATCTAAAGCCGTATGAATATTCTGTCTCCACATTTCGTCGCTCATTCCTGGAATTCCGTAAATCAAGTCCAACGAAATATTGTCGAAGTATTTAGTCGCTTCTTCCAGGCATTTTTTGGCTTCCGCCGAATTATGAGCGCGGTTCATCATCTTCAAATCGTCTTCATAAAAAGATTGAATTCCGATGCTTAAACGGTTTATTGGACTTTTAGACAATTCTAAAATTCGCTCTGTAGACAAATCATCTGGATTGGCTTCCAACGTAATTTCCGGATTTTCAACAACTTTATAGTTTTTGTAGACTTCTGAAATTAGGAAGTTAATTTCTTCGTTACTTAAAACCGAAGGTGTTCCTCCGCCAAAATATATCGTTTCAATGATATTGTCATCCTGAGCGGAGTCGAAGGGTTTACGCATACCGATTTCTTTAGCCAAAGCCAAAACCATATCGTCTTTTTTTTTCATCGAAGTCGAAAAATGAAAGTCGCAGTAATGACAAGCTTGTTTGCAAAATGGGATATGGATGTAGATGCCGCTCATTTCTTAATTAGATAATGTGTCAATTTGATAATTAGATAATTTTATAGACAACGAATAGAATTATCTCATTATCTAATTTTCTAATTGCCTCATTTTTTAACTCGATCTTCGTTTTGTTTCACAAAAGCATCCCAACCCGAATAGCTCTTTCCTGCAACAACTTTTCCAGAATTGAAATGATGGCAAACTGCTGCTGCCAACCCGTCTGTTGAATCGAGATTTTTGGGTAATTCTTTTAAGCCTAAAAGCTGTTGCAGCATTTTAGCAACTTGCTCTTTGCTGGCATTTCCGTTTCCGGTAATGGCCATTTTGATCTTTTTAGGTTCGTATTCTGTAATCGGAATTCCTCTTGAAAGTCCTGCAGCCATCGCAACTCCTTGCGCACGGCCTAATTTCAGCATCGACTGAACGTTTTTGCCAAAGAAAGGCGCTTCAATTGCAATTTCGTCAGGACAATGTGTTTCGATAAGTTCGATGGTTCTTTCGAAGATGATTCTTAGTTTTTGGTAATGATTATCGTATTTGGAAAGTTGCAATTCGTTCAATTGCAAAAACTCCATTTTTTTATTGGTTACTTTAATCAATCCGAAACCCATAATCGTGGTTCCGGGGTCAATACCTAATATGATGCGTTCTTGTGTCAAGAGTTTTTTGTTTCAAGTTTAAGGTTTGCTTCGCCAGTTCGGCTAAAGCCTCGGGTCAAGTTTAGAAAATTGACTCATTTTCTAATTGGCACATTTTCATTGCCACATTCTCAAATTCAATTACTTTTGCGGCATGACTTCAATTCCACACAAAGCTAAGCAATTCCTAGTTCTTCTAGCCAAACTTTTGATTGTTGGTGGCGCATTTTATTTTATTTACAATCAGCTGGCTAACAACGATAAGTTAGATTGGCAGAAGTTTATTGTTTTATTCAAGAAAAACCAGTCGGTTTTGGGTATTGGATTTATTTTGCTTTTGAGCGTTTTGAATCGTTATTTTGAGATTTTGAAATGGCAGAATCTGGCGCAAGTCATTCATAAAATATCGGTTTATGAATCTACAAAACAGGTTTTGGCCGCTTTAACAGCTGGAATTTTTACGCCAAATGGAGTAGGAGAGTACGCAGGAAAAGCGTTGTATTATCCAAAATCTGAAGCCAAAAGAGTTGTTTTCTTAAACTTAATCTGCAACGGAATCCAAATGATTTTAACGATCATTTTTGGAATTTTCGGCTTGTTGTATTTCAACGCACAATTCAACGTAATTACAACCCAAACAGTCTTAATCCTTTTCGGCGGATTTGTATTGATTCTAATTATACTATTTTCAATTAAAAAGATCAAAGTAAAAGGATATTCGATTGAGAAACTGATTCATAAAATCAATGAAATTCCGAAATCGGTTCATCAGAAAAACATCTTTTTAGGAATCTGCCGTTATTTGGTTTTTTCGCATCAATATTATTTTTTGTTTTTAGCTTTTGATGTCGATTTGCCTTATTTAACTTTAATGGCGGCCATCACTTCGGTTTACTTTTTGGCGTCATCATTGCCAACTTTTCAATTTTTGGACTTTGCAGTAAAAGGAAGTGTAGCGATTTATTTCTTCGGAATTCTGAAAGTAAACGAATGGATCGTAGTTTTTATTAGCACTTTAATGTGGTTTTTAAATGTCGTTCTTCCAGTAGTTTTAGGAAGTTATTTTGTACTGAATTTTAAAACTAAAACTGTAAAATGATTTCCGGTTTATTCGCAATATTAGCCATTTATGTCGTTAGCATTGCGTTACTGATTTATGGTTTTTTCAAAGTTAGAAGATATCAAAAAACGGATTTGGAACCCAAAACTAGCTTTACGATTATAGTTCCGTTTCGAAACGAAAAAGAAAATCTGCCGATACTTTTAGAGGGTTTTTCGAATTTAAATTACCCGACAGATTTATTTAAAGTAATTCTTGTAGACGATAATTCAGACGAGAAATTTCACATTTCACATTTCACATTTGACGTCTTACAAATTGACAATATTCGGGCATCCAAATCTCCTAAAAAAGATGCTATTACAACTGCAATGCAACATGTAAAAACCGATTGGGTCATTACAACCGATGCCGATTGCATTGTTCCAGAAAACTGGCTTTTGACGTTTGCTAATTACATTCAAGAGAATAAAGTTTCTATGCTTGCAGGTGCTGTATCATACAAATGCGGAAATTCTTTTCTTGATCATTTTCAGCAATTGGATTTAACGAGTTTGCAGGGCGCGACGATTGGAAGTTTTGGTTTGAATAAAGGTTTTATGTGTAACGGAGCCAATTTTGCTTATACAAAATCATTGTTTGAAAGCTTAAATGGCTTTGAAGGAAATGATAAAATTGCCAGTGGAGATGATGTTTTTTTAGTCCAGAAAGCAATTGAAAAATTCCCAAACAAAGTTCATTATTTAAAAGCTGATGACGCCATTGTAACCGCAAAACCAACCGAAAACTGGAAAGCATTGTTTCATCAAAGAGTGCGTTGGGCGGCGAAAACAAGTTCGTATAAAAGCACTTTTGGAAAGTTTTTAGGACTAATAGTTTTCTTCGGAAATCTGAGTTTTGTAATTGGATTTTTCTTGCTTCTTTTCGGAATTTGGCCATATCCAATTTTTGTGATTTTTGCTTTTTCTAAGTTTACAATTGACTTTTTTTTGCTTTCAGTCACCAATCAATTTTTGACGAAAACGAGAATTAAAAGTCTTTTGCTGAGCAGTTTGTTTTATCCGTTTTTTAGTTCAGCGGTGGCAGTGTACAGTTTGTTCGGTTCTTATGAATGGAAAGATCGCCAATTTAGAAAATAAATTAAAACCATTATAAGTTATATAAGGAATTTAAGTTGCAAATCTCTTTTGTTTCTCAGTTAATTTAAATGAACTTATATGACTTATATGGTAAAAAAACTATTCTTTTGCTTTTATAATAACAGGCAGAATGAACTGTGTTTTTACTGGAATTCCGCGTTTTATGGCAGGATTTACTTTCGGGAAATCAACAAGACGCACATGAAGTATACTGTCAATTTTTATGGTGTCGTACGCAACAGAATCTTTCGGGAACTGTGGTTCAAACTTCATAGTCGAGTTAGGAAAAACAGTTACTTTTACTTCGATTGTATCTAATTCCGGGTATAAAATCGACAAAGTGTCAACATTCAATTTTTCTTGAACAAGGCTAGACATCACCTCAAAAAAGCATTGCTGGCGAAGTTTTTTGTCGGCAATTTTATCGCAATCTGGAACAGAAGGATATTCATCAACTTCTTTCCAATTAATTGATTTTAATTCTTTCTGAAGTAACTCTTTTTCAGACGGAACCTGCTTCTCAAAATATTGACAAGAATGAAAAGTCACGCATATAAAAAGAAGAAAAAACTGCCTCAAGGTTTTTGATATTGGATAAATGAACAAATTTAAAATATAAAAATACGATTATTTTTTTTGAGAAGCTTTGTATTCTAGATAATCTTCATAGTTTTCTGAAAGCCAATTTTCTTTATTTTTTTCAGCAATTTCCTTTTGATTTGGATATAATTTGGCCAGTCGATCTGAAAAAGCAGCAATTTGAACCGTATAATTATAGAATTCTGTTTTGGTTAACACTATATCAGGATTATTTTTCTTGCTGAAGAAATCAAAAAAAAGAGCATCAAATTCTTTCATAGAAAAATTTAATACCTTTTTCTTATTACTTTTATAAAGGCTGTCTTGCAATATCCTGTCGTCGGTTGAAAGTTTTTTTGGTTGTGCATAAGAACCTTCAAAAACTGAAAAAAACAGTAATGCAAAAATTATTTTGATAAGTATACGCATTGGAATTAATTAAAAATGTAAGTGCAAATTTACAAAAACAACATGGATTTATTTTTATTATTATTAGGTTTTATATGTATGATTGTTGGTGTTTTCGGAAGTTTTATTCCTATTCTTCCCGGATTGTCCAGTTCTTGGGTGGGATTGCTTTTGCTGTACCTTACCAAAGCAGTCGAAAATAATTATTGGGTTTTGGGAATTACTTTTGTGCTCATGGTCATCATTACCATATTAGATTATATTATTCCGTCAAAAGGAACAAAAAAATTCGGAGGAAGCTCTTACGGAGTCTGGGGAACTAACATTGGGTTGATTGTTGGGATTCTTGCTCCAATTCCGTTTGGAATCATAATTGGACCTTTTTTAGGAGCTTTAATCGGCGAATTAATGTTTCGATTCTCAAAATCATAAAAGAGCCTTAAAAGCAGCTACTGGATCGCTATTAGGCTTTCTTGCATCGAGCTTTGTTAACTTTGTGGTTGCAGTCGTGTATTTGGGAATATTTTTAAATATTGTGTGGGAATATCGTAATATTTTATTTTAATTCTGTAACATTTTAAGCTTTTTAACGTTGCTTAAAATTAATTATCAAACTTTTCTTAAGCTTTTTTTCTTTTTTGTTTGACTACTAAAGGGTTGTGTTTACTAGTGTTGCAGAGTTTTTAGTGTTAATGGCTGGTTATTAAGACTGTAAATTTTTAACTTAATTTTTGGAAATGTTAAAATATTTTATATTTTTATCACGATAAACGATAAAAAGCCTCACTTTATCGTTTATTTTAAATCAGTATAAATAATCATTTTTTAAGTTATGAGTATGACCCCAAACCTACAAATTGAACTTAGACGCTTTATTTCTTCTAATGTTGTCTCCAAGTTAAACAAGTTTTATTTTGAAAATGATGCACTTTTAATAAAGGGAATAGACGTCTCGATCGGCACAATTTTGATGGGACTCTACAACAAAGCCGAAGAATCTGATTTTTACTCTGAAATTGTTTCATTGATCCAAGAAGATTCTACTTTTTACCAAGAAGTAGATTTTAATGCCGGCAGAATTTTATCAGTTGACGACTGTTACCGTTTAGAAGGAAATGTGTTACTGAAAGAATTATTCTCCAACAAAAAAGGCAGGATTTCAGAAATGGTTTCTAACGAAGTTGGTATTAAAAGCGAAACAGCCAGAGAAATACTTAACTTTTCAGCATTACTTGTAATGTCTTACTTACGGTACAATCTCCAATTAATAGAAAGTTTAAAGCTCCTTTTAGAAGATCAAAAAAGAGATATTTTAAACAGCATTCCTCCTGGAATTAAAATCATCCTAGGTTTTTCAAATTTCGAAACAGTAGAAGACAAAAACCAATCTATCGGAAGATCTATTTTTACCCTTTTCGGACATAATTTCTTTAGTTTTTAAAAATAAAAAATCCCATTTTCTATAAGAAAACAGGATTCATTTAGGATTTCAATTTGAAAAACAATTATGTGTTTTTCAAATTGATAATTTCTTGATCGGTCAAAAAGCGCCAGTTTCCGCGAGGCAGGTTCTTTTTGGTTAATCCTGCAAAAGAAACACGGTCAATACGCAAAACATTGTATTCGAAAGATTCAAAAATAGAACGCACCACTTTTACGTTAGCAGTACGCAATTTAAGACCAACTTCGCTTTTTGGTTCATTATCAATATAGCTTACTTCTTCAACAAAAACGCGGTGTCCGTCAAGAACCAAACCTTTGCTGATTTTTTCCAAATCTTCAAACTTCAAGTTTTTATCTAAAGAAACCTGATAGATTTTAGAAGATTTCTGATTCGGCAATGTAAACTTACGAATCATATCAGTATCGTTTGTAAACAACAACAAACCGGTTGTATTTTTGTCCATTCTCCCTACAGCAGCAATTTTAGCATTTGTAGCACCACGAACAAGTTCTAGAACGTTACGGTATTCTTGACCTTCGTCAAAAGCAGTCGTAAAGTTTTTAGGCTTATTCAATAAAATATATTCTTTCTTTTCAGGAGTTAGCGTAACGCCGTCAAAGTTTACAACATCATTCAGTTTTACCAAATATCCCATTTCGGTAACTACATTACCGTTTACTTTTACGTTTCCAGACTGAATGTAAATATCAGCATCACGACGAGAACAAACGCCAGAATTAGAGATGTATTTGTTCAAACGAATTTCATCTGAAGCCTTTTGTCTCTTTGCAGGCTGATTTTGTTTTCTAAATTTTTCTGCTGCTGCTTCCTGTGCCGCTTTAACTTCAGGTTTCACTTTTTTAGGCCCTTGCGCGCGCTTAGCCATAGGAGGTTTTGGCTTACTAGAGTTTGATCTTGAGCTATTTGGTCTAGATCCGCCTCTTTTATTTTTGCCTTCCTTGTTGTTCATAGAATCATTAATTTGTGCAAAGATAGTTTTTTCCTGCTAATAAATCTTAAGTTCTATGTTCTTAGATTAATAGCAGTAATTTTCAGATACATTAGAATCACCGCAATTGGCTTTTTTTCAAACATGGATTCCCGCTTTCCATTACAATCTTTTATGGTGAACCCCACCATAAAAGGATTTTCATTTCAATCGGGGCTAATCTCAAACAATTGGCTTCTTTTAATTATTTTGGCTATTTCACAAAGAGCACAAACATTAAGTCTCTCAAAGAATCTTTTGTGTATCTCTGCGAAATCCTTCGCGCATCTCTGTGAAATATAAAAACTTAACAGTAAATATTTTGACTCTTTCACAAAGAGCCACAAAGCTGATCACAAAGTCTCTCAAAGAATTTTGTGTATCTCTGCGGAATCCTTCGCGCATCTCTGTGGAATATAAAAAACTTAACAGTAAATATTTTTGGCTATTTCACAAAGAGCCACAAAGCTGATCACAAAGTCTCACAAAGAATCTTTTGTGTATCTCTGAGAAATCCTTCGCGTATCTCTGTGGAATAAAAAAAAATTAGTAATTAGAAATCAATTCCTTTCCGTGCCATAAAACACTAGGATTGATCAAGACAATGCAAAAAACGCCAGAAACAATCAGGAATTTTAAAACATTGTGAAGTCTTAAAAACTGCTCTTTAGAATTGGACTTCCATAAATAAATCAGGAAAAAAAGTAAAACTCCAAAACAAACATAAAAGTAAATATCCATGTAGCCTACATCATAAATATTTACCAAAACGTAAACAGGAACAATCGTCAAAATAGTCAAAGCAGTAATGATTTGCTTAGAGATTTTTTCTCCATACAAAACAGGAATTGTTCTGTAATCTGTAACTAAGTCACCTTTTAGGTTTTCTAAATCTTTGATCATTTCGCGAATCAGTAAAAGTAAAAATAAGAAAACCGCATGTGCCGAAATCACAACAAAATGACTCATGTGATTTTCTATTTCTTCAAATGAAATCTTGTTATAGAAATATAGTAATATGGCAAAAAACGGAGTTACTGCAAGCAATGCCGACATTAGGTTCCCGATAATTGGATACTTCTTGATTTTATGAGAATAAAACCAAATCATGAAAATATAGACAGAAAAGAACAAAAATGCGCGCCAAGAAACGATTCCAGCCATTAACACAGCAAGAAAATTCAAACCAAAATAAACATTCAGTTTTGTTTTCTGGCTAACCAAACGATCCAGCATCGATTTGTTAGGTCTGTTGATTAAGTCTTTTTGGCTGTCGTAAAAATTATTGATAATATATCCAGAAGCGATTGTAATAGCCGAGGCAAAAACTATTAGAAATAAATAAAAATCTAGCAGAATATCTAGTGCTCTAATTTCTGGAGCAAGTATAAAGATCGCCGATAAATATTGCGCTAAAACTATTATTGGAATGTTATAACCTCTAACCACAGAGAACAGACTAACAATTTTCATTATTAAAAGTTTTTGCTGTCTGTTTAACATAAAGTTTTGTTTGTGGAGATTAGTTTAGGGAAGTTAAAAGATATTTTTTAATTCAAAAATTTAGAGTTTGTTTTTTAACAATTCTTTAGAACCATAGCCCAATTTTCTAATACAAGCCAAAGCTTGTTTTTGAGTGATTTCAATTTCTCTAATGTCCTTTTTTTCTACAAAAACCACCGATCCGCTCCAAGGATTTGGCGCATCTGGAATAAAAACGGTAAATTCATTATCGTTTATTTGTTCAATTAAAAAAGCAAATTGCCAGCCTGCATCTGTAGGCACCATAATTACTTTTAAATCTTCTTTAGATTCAAAACCCATTATGCTTTCATTCATATTCTTGATAAATGCATAACCTGGAACCAAACTCAAAACATTGTCTTCAATTTTTTGGATGAGCTTTTTGGCATAAACAGTTCTCGCTAATAAACCTGCTGCAAAACAAATTATGATAATAATGGTTACAGCAATAATTTCCTGTAACGCAAACCCCATAAATTTTACTCTTGGAAGAGAACTTACAATTGGGACTGTAATTTTTTGTACTATATGATATCCTTTTTCAAATAGAACCAATAACAAAATTAATGGCGCTAAAAAAAGAATTCCTCCTAAAAAAGTTGCTTTGATAATCTTTAAAATACCATTCATGTTCAGTAACTTTTTTAGGTTAAATATTAGGAAAGTCTATTCAAATAAGTATCGTTTTTAGGAAATTAAAATTGATAAACAACTTCTAATTTGTAATCTTTTAAAGAAGCTTTAGCACGTTCTAAATCTTCGGTGAAACCAAGAATATAACCGCCTCCGCCAGAACCGCAAAGTTTTAGGTAATAATCATTGGTGTCAATTCCGTGTTGCCAGATTCCGTGAAATTGTTCTGGAATCATTGGCTTGAAGTGATTTAAAACAACTTTAGAAAGTTTTTTAGTATTGGTAAACAACGATTTCATATCGCCATGCAGGAAGTTTTCTACGCAGGCATCGGTGTATTTTACAAACTGATTTTTAAGCATAGCGCGGAAGCCTTTATCTTTTAGGTTTTCCATAAAAATGCTCACCATTGGAGCCGTTTCGCCAACAATTCCTGAATCTAACAAAAATACAGCACCTTTTCCGTCAAAACTTTGAGTCGGAATTCCAGTTGCTTCAATATTGTCTTTTGAATTGATCAAGATTGGAATACTCAAATAACTGTTTAGCGGATCTAAACCTGAACTTTTTCCGTGGAAAAAGCTTTCCATTTGAGAAAATATATTTTTTAACTGTAATAGTTTTTCACGAGTCAGATTTTCTAAAACGGTGATTTTATTAGCAGCATATTTATCATAAATAGCAGCTACAAGAGCACCGCTGCTTCCAACGCCATATCCTTGCGGAATACTAGAATCGAAATACATTCCAGTTTCAACATCATTCTTTAACGTTTCTAAATCGAAAGTGACCAATTCTGGCTGCTGCGTGTGCAAAACTTCAAGATAAGCTGCAAAACTTCGTAAACTTCTGTTTGATGCGATTGCTTCTTCAGTAGGTTCTTCGCTTTTTTTCAAAGCGCCGTTGTAAAAATTATAAGGAATAGAAAGTCCTTTAGAGTCGCGGATAATTCCGTATTCTCCAAAGAGTAATATTTTTGAGTAAAATAAGGGTCCTTTCATGATTTATTTTATGTCTTTCTTTTAAAAGTAATTTTTATTTGGGTGGATCTTAGCCTTTAATATACAAGCCAATTATCATCATTGCTAAGGCAAAAAACAAACCGACAAACCATTTTATCATGTCGTTTTTCGCGTCTACAATTTCTTTTTTTACAAAATCCCTAGTGGCAATTTCATTTTTATCTTGTCTGATTTCTTCACTAATAGTTCTGTCAATCGCTTCAACAAACTCTTTAGCCTTACTCTCATCGAGATTAAGTTCTTTTCTAAATAAATCGTAAAGTTTTATTGCAGCTGTATTCATAAATGTAATCAAAAAACTATTCTAAAATATATAAAGATACGCAAAATTACAATGCAATCGCGCCATTTCCAATTTCGTCGCAAATGTACTGACTATTCTGACAAAATACAACTAATTCGTCTTGAATAAATTGACGCACTTTTGCCGCAACATTTTCAGGATAAAGAACATGAACATTTGCACCAGCATCAAGCGTAAAACAAACTGGAATCTGCGTTTCGTTTCTGAATTTCCAGATCGCATTTATGATTTGTAGTGTATTGGGCTTCATCAGAATAAAATAAGGCATAGAAGTCATCATCATGGCGTGCAAAGTCAAGGCTTCGCTTTCTATAACTTTAATGAATTCGTCTATATTTCCATTTTCAAAAATGGCGATTAATTTATCCAGATTTTCGTGTGCCTGGGCAAAACGTCTTTCGGCATATGGATGATTGTGCATCAAATCATGTCCAACTGTACTCGAAACTTGTTTTTCGCCTTTATCAACCAATAAAATAGTATCTTGGTAATTCTTGAAATTTTCGTGAATCGTATACGGAAATTCAACACCAAATAAATCGGTGCTTCCTTCAATATTAGCCTGATTTCCCCAAACTACAACATTTCCTTTCACGCTTCTGCAAGCACTTCCAGAACCTAAACGAGCCAAAAATGAAGCTTTCTGATAGAAATAATCCTCTGTCATTTCTGGATTTAGTTTTTTTTCTAAACTCATAAAATTCATTGCCAAAGCAGCCATTCCAGAAGCCGAAGAAGCAATTCCTGAGCTATGCGGAAATGTGTTTTGAGTATCAATTGTAAAATGATAATCTTTCAAAAACGGCAGATAAGCTTCAACTCTTTCTAAAAACTTCTGAATTTTTGGTTTGAAATCTTCTTTTGGTTTTCCCTCAAAAAGCAAATCAAATGAAAAACCATTTGTCGAAGCTGAAGTATCTTTTTTCGAAAAAGCCAGTTTCGTAATCGTTTTACAATTGTTAAGTGTAAAACTTATTGACGGATTTGCCGGAATCTGATTGTCTTTTTTTCCCCAGTATTTCACTAATGCAATGTTGCTTGGCGCGCTCCACTCGAAGTTTCCGTTTTCGATTGTTGAAGTATATGAAGTTGGTATAAAATCAGCTGCTGAATACATGAATTATAAAATTTTGGCAAAGATAACTTTTAAATTTTTTCACCATATAAGTTATATAAGAAATATAAGCCGCTTTGCTAAAATGAACTTATATGACTTATATGGTTTAAATTTTCTTTTGACTATTTTTGAATTCAAAATTTGATAAAATGAATAAGTTCGTAAAAATCGCTATAGCTTTAGTTATATGTTTAACAGTAGGATATTCTGCAAGTTTGGTTACAAGACCAAGTATTGAGACTTGGTATGTAACTTTAGAAAAACCTGTTTTTAATCCGCCGAATTGGATTTTTATGCCGGTTTGGACAGTGCTTTATATTTTTATGGCAATTGCAGCTGCTTTGGTTTGGGATAGAATAAAAGAAAATACGGAAGAAGTAAAAAAAGCATTGCTTTTCTTCATCATTCAGTTGATTTTAAATTCAATCTGGTCATATTTATTCTTCGGATTGAAAAATCCAATGTTAGCTCTAATCGAAATTGTGCTGCTATGGCTGATGATTTATGAGACATACCTGAAATTTATCAAAATCAACAAAACAGCAGGATATTTATTAATTCCGTATTTGGCTTGGGTTGGATTTGCTACGGTTTTGAATGCAAGTATTTGGTGGTTAAACAAGTAGTTTTTTAATTTTTAATCTCCGTTTTCAGTTTCTTAAATTCTTCATTTTTAGCATATAAAAAATCCATTGTATAAAGTAGATTTTTCTGTTTTAGAATAACTTCCGAGTGCGGATCGGCTGTACAGAATTCTAGAAAAAGAGTTTTTTCATCATGATTTAATTTTAAGTCTTTTGTAAAGAAATCCAGAGGGCAGGTTGCTTCCGCAAATGTTTTGAAATCTAATTCGGAAGTTTTCTTTTTGGATTTTTTGTTTGTGGCGTCTTCTTTCTTAAATAAGTCTACAAGACCTTTCCCCATTGCCATAAAATTCATTCCATTGGCAATAGATCCGTCATTGACACCAGTATATTTTTCTAAACTTTGAGAAGCTTTCAATAACGCAATTGAGTCTGAAACTTCTTGAGGAGTATTAACTTTTGGAAATTTTATATTCGTAATTAAAACTTCTTCCAATTCTTCAGGCTTCAAAATCATATTAACCACAATATTATTTTGATCGATATTTTCCTGAGATATTTTCAACCTTTTAAAAAAGTAGTCTTTAGAGAAGAAAAGTACACTGTCGTTTGAACGAACTAGAATCGAAAATTCTCCTAGTGTATTTGTTCTTGTGCTGATTTTGGCAGTTTTATTAATTACTTCCACTTTACTAAGCGGAATGTTTTGCGAAAGAACTTTTCCATTCAACACTTTTTCATTTTGAGAAACGCTGATTTGATAAGTGAAAATAGAAATTGTGGTAAGTAATTTTACTCTCATATAGGATTAATTAGTTGAGAGTAAAATTATTAGAATAGTCTTAACGAAAACTTACAGAATCTGTAAATTCTTGTTAATTAAATTGAATCGAGTTTTTGAATTTCTCTAATTCACCTTTATTAAATAGAACAGGCCCATGTCCAAAACACAATATTTTAGGTTGTAATGACACCAACTTTAATATTGATTTTCTATTGATTTCTTGGTCTGTTGTGAATAGGTAAGGAGGTTCATGCAAGCCAACTTTTGTAGTGAGTAAATCCATATTTACCATGGCATCACCAACAATTAAAACCCCGTCTTTTTCTCTAAAAAAAGACAAATGACCTCTTGAATGTCCAGGGGTTTCAATAACCATAAATCCGCCGATTTGATCTCCTTCTTTTAGAGTTTTAGAAACAGAATGTCCTCTTCCTGCCCAAAATTTTTTCTGAAGTTTTGAAATAATATGATTCGGATTCTGGTATTCTGTAGTTACATTTCCGTTTTCAGCAAATTCTTTATCAAGTTCACTGCATAAAAGCGGAACATTCAGGGTTTCGCAGATTGCTTTGCTGCTTCCCTGATGATCGGCATGAGCATGCGTTAGTGCGTGTTGGGTAACGGTTTTGTCTTTAAGGACTTTTAATATTTTATTGGCAGAACTTCTAATTCCAGCATCAATTAAAACATCTTCAATTAAATAACAGTTTATAGCGTTTCTAGGAAATAAAGGGATTTGATAAACGTCTTTGGCAATATTCTTCATCTTTTCAAATTTTGTTTTGGCAAAGATTCGAATTTGGCTTTTTAATCCACTTGATAAATGTTAAGAAATGTCTTGGCGGATTCTGCTCAGCGATTCTGGAGTAATTCCGAGAAAAGAAGCGATATAAATTAAAGGCGTTCGCTGGATTATTTTGGCTGGAGCCGAAGCTAAAAAAGTCTGGTATTTTTCTTTGGCAGGAATCATTTGCAGTTTTAAAACGCGATCTGCCATGCAGAGGTAATTCTGCTCGGCCAGAATTCTTCCGACACGATCCCAATTTGGAATTTCGTTATAGAGAAATTGCATTTTTTCGAAAGAAATCGAAAGCACTTCGCAATCTTCAATACATTGAATATTCTCAAAAGATGCCGTCTGGTTGATAAAGCTGGAATAAGAAGCAATAAAACCTTCGTCAGTACTTAAATACGTCGTAATTTCTTTTCCGTCTTTTAAGTAATAGACCCTCGCCAATCCGTTCAAAATAAAGAAAATCTTGTTACTGATTTTTCCCATTGACGAAAGATATTCTTTGGCATTAAATTTTTGATATTCAAAACAAGAGGCAATTGTCCCAATTTCATTTTCAGAAAAAGAGGCAATTGCTGTGATCTGTTTTTGGAGTGAAAGATTTTTATTTGCCAATTATTATGTAACAGTATATTTTTTTATTGGATACTAATTTTTTCTATTGCCCATTCTTTGTTTAAACCTGCTCCAGTTGCTTTTACTATTACAAATAAATTATTTCCAGCAGAATTACTAAACACAAAAAATGGTTCAGCATCATAAAATACTTTTTCTGATTCATTTTTAGAAACTAAAAATTGCTCTAATGATATTTTGTTTTTAAAAGCAAGATTTGTGTCATTATATACATAAACGTAAGGAAGTTTCTTTTGAATCCAACTATCATCAGCTACAAGTAGTAGATAAAGATTATTTTTGGCTGCTGAATGGTCTAACCATTGAATAGGTGAGTATGGGTTTGTTTCAGTATTGATTGTGCCGTTATATATCATATCCTGACTTCTAAGTTCCGAAGTTTTAAAGACAGTTTTTCCTCTAGTAAATATTCTATTACCATCTTCAGAAAACCATAGATTTCCGTTCATAATATAATCTCCATGATAAGGAGAATCATAGCCATATTCTGCATTTCCATTTTGAATATCATATTTTTCTATATCTGATGGAGATAAATTGTTTTCTGCGCCATATATGTATTTACCTGATGGATGTAATCGTGCTTTATTTCCTTCGTAAATTTTCTCGCCAATATGTTCGTACTCATTATCAGTTATCAAGTTTAAATTGATGGATCTTATAAAAGTTGATTGTCCATTCTTAGGAAAAACATATGCCCATTTATTGTTTCCAAGAACAATATCATTAGCGTAACAAGATATAGGATAAGTTTTTGTGATAGTTTTGTTAATTAAATCGATGTAAGAAATGTATCGATCATGTCCAGCAACGGCTGTCTTTCCGTCTAGAGATAATGAAATACATGTAGGGGCGTATGACAAAGGTATACTTTCAATCAAGCCTGTATTTGTAGATAGAATATTTACTGCGGCTGGACTTGCAGAGACATATACAAGTTGATTGGTAACTTTAGAAAACTCTGCATCGACAACATCAGAATTTAAAATTACCTTTTGTTCTACGTAATTAGTTACACTTACAACTATTGAATCTTTTTTATTATTAATATTTAAATATAATTTTGAGTACGATTTGCCATTTGGTAAGTTTTGCTTATCAACCGTAACCGTAATTTCATCATGATTTAGAGCAGTTACAACTCCATCTTTTTTAGAAAGATTTACATAATTTTTTGAATTTGTCAACGTATAATTTAAAATTGATTCACCTTGATTTTCAATATTAAGAACAAGTTTGTTGTTGAAAATTGTAAAATTTAAGGTGTCTGGCACTGAGTAAGTTGCTTCTTTAGTTTGTTCATTAGAATCATTACTTGAACAGCCAATAATTGTTAACAATGTGATTAATGCTAATACAATTTTTTTCATATTATATTAAAAAGAAAAGGTGAATATTAATTGGTTTTAATTAAAAAAAAACATTTGTTAGTTGATATCGATTTTTTGAATTGCCCATTCTTTGACTAAGTCAGAATTAACGGCTTTTGTTATCACAAACAAACGATTTTCTGTTGAGTTGCTAAAAACAAAATAAGGTGCAGCATCATAAGTTTCTACACTATTTCTTTCTGCCTGATTGAAATATTTTTCCAAATCAAATTTCTTTACATAACTAAGATCTGAATCGTTAAAAACATAAATGTTGTTTAGTTTTATCGGATTCCAATCATCATCATTTGAAAAAATCACATATAATTTGGCTTTTGAAGAAGAATGATCTAGCCAATTGACCATATAATTGTTTTCAGAAGGAATTTGGCCATTGTATACACCATCTAAACTATTAAGTTCAGAAGTCTTTAAAACATTTCTATTTCTTGTAAAAAGCCTATTACCATCTTCTGAAAACCATACGTTAGAAATAGTATAGCTCTGTTCTTCAAAATCAGATTCATATCTATCATCAATATTTCCATTTTTAACTGTAAGTTTTTGAACTTTAGATCTTGATGACGGACTTTGTGCATAGATATACTTGCCTGAAGGATGTAATCTTCCTTTAGTTCCTGCGTATGTCTGATTGTACATACTTTCAGGCATTTCATAATTATACTCCAAATTCATATTAACACTTCTTAAATACGTCCATTGATCTTTTTCAGGAAAAACATACGCCCATTTATTTTTTCCAAGAACAATATCAAGCGCAGAACAAGAAATATCGTAGGTCTGGATTATGGATGGATTTTTTAAATTAACATGTGTGATGTGGCCATCATGACCTACTACAGCTGTAATGCCATCTTGTGAAATAGAAATACATTTAGGAGGATAAGCCAATGATATTTTTTTAAATGATTCTGTCTTAGAATCAAAAATATTTACTTGTGAAGGGTTTGATGAAACATATACTAATTGATCCGTTTTTTTTGAATATTCAGCATCAATTACATTTGTACTTAGCAATATTTTGCTTTCTTTAATATTTTCCGAATCAGTAGAATCACAGGCAAATACCGTAAAAAGTAGAATAGTTGCCAAGAGTATTTTTTTCATTAATTGTTTAGTTTTTATTTGTAAGGGAGGTCTTGTTTAAAGCGACAAATATAGAAAAGTATTTGAAAGAATCCTTACGGTAAAACTACTTGATTATAAAATCTCAATTAATTCTGAAGCCGTATTCACAACCAGTTTTGCACCGCTGTTTTTTAATTCTTTTTCGGTTCTGTAGCCCCAAGTAACGCCTACAGGAAACATATTGGCATTTACAGCTGTTTGCATATCGATATCAGAATCGCCGACAAAAAGAATTTCTTCAGGTTTTAAATTCCATTTTTTGCCAATTGCTAACGCTTCAAATGGATTAGGTTTTTTTAGCGCTTCTGTGCTTAAACCAATCGCTGTATCAAAATGATTTGGAAATATTTCAGATGCTATTTTCTTTGTCAATTCATCGGCTTTATTTGAGAAAACCGCCATTTTAATGTTTTGCGAAGTCAGGTTTTCTAACAACTCCACAATTCCATCATAAGGTTTGGTTTTCAGCGTACAGATTTCACGATATTCGTTAATCATACATTCAAAACAAATTTCAATCTGTTCGTCCGAATTGTTGCTTGCAGGAAGTGCTTTGCTAACCAAATTTCGCAATCCGCTTCCAATAAAATATTGATACGTATCGTAAGTATGAGTGGGGAAATTTAGACCTTGAAGCACTTTGTTCATCGCATCTGAAATGTCTTCTAACGAATTGACTAATGTGCCATCTAAATCGAAAATAATTCCTTTAAATTTCATGTTGTATTAAATATTTTGAGCCAGAATAAACCCGCTTGTCCAGGCGTTCTGAAAATTAAATCCTCCTGTTATGGCATCGATATTGACAATTTCTCCAGCAAAATAAAGGTTCTCGTGTATTTTGCTTTCCATGGTTTTAAAGTTGATTTCTTTTAAATCGATTCCGCCAGCTGTTACAAATTCCTCCTTAAAAGTACTTTTGCCGTTGACTTTAAATTCAGATTTTGTTAATTGTGAAGTTAAATTCTGCAATTGATTTTTAGATAAATCCGCCCATTTCATTTCTGCATCAATTCCCGAAGCCAAAACCAAACTTTCCCACAAACGATTTGGGAAGTCAAAAGGTGATTTTTTAGAAACTGCTTTTTTAGCGTGTTCTTGTTTTAAGTCTTTTAAGATTTTTTCAGCATCTTCATAATCGACATCATTTAGCCAATTTACAAAAATGGTAAACTGATAATTTTTATCGTGCAGAATGCGTGCGCCCCAAGCCGAAAGCTTCAAAATGGCGGGTCCGCTCATTCCCCAATGCGTAATTAACAAAGGTCCTGTTGATTCTAATTTGGTGTCTTTTACATTTACGGTAACTTGTGCCGCAACGCCTGGCAATTCTTTTATTCTAGAATCTTTGATATTGAAAGTAAATAGGGAAGGAACAGGACTTACAATGGCGTGACCGTGCTCTTGAAGCATTTCCCAAATTTTGGGATTGCTTCCGGTTGCCATTACTAATTTTTCAGTAGCATAATTATCAGTTTGCGTATCAATTTTCCAGTGATTTTCTTTTTTGAAAATCGACTGAACACTTTGTCCCGTAAGTACTTTTATGCCTAATTTTTCAGTTGCTTTTAAAAAACAATCGATTATAGTTTGTGACGAATTGGAAACTGGAAACATTCTGCCGTCTTCTTCGATTTTTAATTCAACACCATGTTTTTCAAACCATTCGATTGTATCTCCTGAGCAGAATTGGTGAAAGGGTCCGCGAAGTTCTTTTTCGCCGCGAGGGTAAAATTTTACTAATTCGTTGGGTTCAAAGCAAGCGTGCGTGACGTTGCATCGTCCGCCACCCGAAACGCGGACTTTAGAAAGAACTTCTTTTCCTCTTTCTAAAATAGCGATTTTCAGTTTCGGATTTTTCTCAGCAATATTGATTGCGGTAAAAAAACCTGCAGCGCCTCCGCCAACGATTATTATGTCGAAATTTTTAATCATATTTTTTTTGGTTGCCACTAATTACACGAATTGGCACTAATTTTTTTGCCACAGATTAAAATGATTTACACAGATTTTTTCAAATTTAAATATGAATAAATTAATTCGTGGAAATTTGTGTAATTCGTGGCGAAAAAAAATCCTTCTAATCAGTGTAATCTGTGGCTATTCTATATTTTGTCTGGATTATCAGAGATAATTCCGTTTACTTTATAGCTTTTTACTTTTTGAATGTCTTCTTCTGAGTTTACTGTCCAAGGGAAAACCAAGAATTCTTTTTCTTGAATTTGCTGCACATTTTCTTTATTCAATAACTGAAAATCAGGGTTGATTGCTTTTGCTTTTATCGATTCGGCGAAAGCCAAAGCAGTTTCAATATTTTCTTCGGTTAAAACGCCAATCGGAATATTTGGATTTAAACTTGAAGTTTCCTGAAGCATATTCCAATCGAAACTTGAAATTATAAAGTTATTGTAATTCCATTTTTTTTCTGAAATATATTGCTCAATTATCCAAACAACTTTAGGAGCAGTTCCTAAACCTTTTAATTCAATATTGATCAGACATTTTTTGTCAACCAAATCAAAAACCTCATTTAAAGTTGGAATTTGGAATTTTTCATCAATCAGAAAAGATTTTAATTCAGATAATGAAAAAGTATTTACCAAACCCTCTCCGTTAGTTGTTCTGTCTATGGTTTCGTCATGAATTACGATAATATGTCCGTCAGCGCTTAGGTGAACGTCAAGTTCAATTCCGTCTGAATGTAAGTCTAAGGCTTTTTGAAACGCTTGAAGTGTATTTTCAGGTTCGTATGCTTTTGCACCTCTATGAGCTATTTTTAGCATTTTCTGAGTTTTTTTTCTAACCGCAAAGGTCGCAAAGATTTATTAGAATAAATAGCCACGAATTCACGAATTTTTATTCTCAAAGATTGTAAAAAATAAATTCGTGAATTCGTGGCGGAAAAAATTTTAAATCTTCTCTAGTAAAACAATCCCAAATTCGCTGTCAATAATCACTTTTCCATCAACAACTTCTGTTTTCTGGTTAGAAAATGCATCACGTAATTTAGTTCCGTTTTCGAAAAGGGAATATACAGAAAGTTCTTTTCTGCCTTCGGGTAAATCTAGACCGATTAAGACTTTATCAGCATAGGATCCTTTAGAATATATTCTTGAAAATAGATACGGCTGACTACTTAATTGTGTATGAACTCCCGCACCAACTGCAGGGTGATTTCTTCTAAACTGACCTAATTTCTGCCAGTGTGAAAGCATGAATTTTGTATCTGGATTGTTTTCAATATCGTCCCAATTCATGTTTGAACGTAATGTTGCATCGCCTTGAGTTTCTTCAACAACCAAAGAACGATTCGATTCGTCTCCGTAATACACTTGTGACATTCCTGGTGAAAGTAAAAGCTTTGTTCCTGCTTGAAAACCTTTCACACGATTCGCATCAAAAGGCTGGCCGTCGTCGTGTGAAGAAACATAATTCAAAACCGAATATCCTTTTAATTCATTATTTAGATGATTGGAATATTTCGAGAATAAAGTTTCGTAATCGCTTTGAGCAGCATTCCATTTAAACTCAAAATTGATCAAGCTGTTAAAGCCATTTTGAAAATAATTGACTTTTCGATCTCCAAAATCGTAATCTTGACCGCCGCTGATTCCGTAACCGTAAACTTCGGCAATCGTATAAAACGGATTCTGATCTAAAACCTGTAAAGGATGGTGTTTTTTCCAAGTTTCAAAAGCATAATCACATTCTTTTTTGAAATCAGCCCAAACGCCTTCTTCGGTGTGTTTTACAGTGTCGGCGCGGTAACCGTCAATTCCGAATTCTAGAATATAATCAGTAAGCCATTTTATAATGTAGTATTTAGGGCTTCTTGGATAACCTGTTCTTTTAAAGAATTCATCTAACGAAGCGACTTCTTTTTCGTAACGTCCTTCTTTTTTCCATTTTTCAATTAAAAAAGGAGGGAGTTCTACGTTTTGAGAACTTTCAGTTCTTACATCAGGAAGATTATCAACCAAAGTACACATTGTAGTGTTTTCAAATGATTTGTAATCGCAGACTACGCCCGTTCGTACCCAATCAGAAGGCCATACTGGATCTTCTGGGGTTACTGGACCTGTATGATTGATTACACCGTCTAAAACTATTCTGATTCCTCGTTCATGTGCTTTTTTTACCAAATTGGCTAAATCTTCTTTTGTTCCAAAGTTCGGATCTAAAGCTGTCCAGTCTTTTGCCCAATAGCCATGAAAACCATAACTCAATCCAGTTCCTTCATCAACGCCATCATGAATTTGCTCTACAATTGGCGTAAGCCAAATGGCATTGATTCCTAATTTTTCAAAATAACCTTCTTCGATTTTTTTAGTGATTCCGATGATATCTCCGCCTTCAAATCCACGAAGTTTTCCAGGAGTTTTGTTTCGGTTGAAATTTAAATCGTTTGATTCGTTGCCGTTGTAAAAACGGTCTGTTAGTAAAAAATAAACATTTGCTCCTTCCCAAACGAAAGGTGTTTTCGAAGTATTGTCGTTATTCATTGTAACTGATTTTGAGCCAGAACAACCCGTAATTATGAATACTAAAGATAAAAAAAGGAAAGTGTATTTTTTCATTATTTAGGAAATTTTTAGGTAAAAAAATAGCCACGAATTCACGAATTTTATTCTCAGTGATTGTCAAAAAATAATTCGTGAATTCGTGGCGGAAAAAAAATAAAAATATTGTTATTCCAATTCTAAAACCAAGGCTGATTTTGGTTCCAATGTAATTTCAGAAGCTAAATCGAATGTTTTTCCTGTGATAACATCTTTTCCTGATTTGAAGTTTTTGATGCTTTCTTTGAAACGATTTGTTTTTACAACTTGCTCTTTTGCATTGTTATTGAAAACTACCATAACCGTTTTAGCATCAGTATATCTGAAATATACGTAGGTGTTATTTTCAGGAATATAATGTGTCATTTTTCCGAAATGAACTGCTTCATTTGTTTTTCTCCAGCTGAATAATTTTGAACTGAAATCAAAATACGCAGCTTGTTCTGGAGTTCTTCCTTCTTTTGTAAAAGCATTGTTTTTGTCGCCAGCCCATCCGCCTGGGAAATCTTGACGAATATCGGCATCTCCGCCTTTGCCTTTATCACCGCCCATTCCAATTTCTGAACCGTAATAAATCTGTGGGATTCCGCGAACTGTAGCCAATAAAGTCATTGCCAGTTTGTATTTTGGCAAATCGTATTTGAAATTATGATTCATACGATCTGTATCGTGGTTTTCGGCAAAAACCAAAATGTTGTTTGGGTTTGGATATAAAAAATCCATTGCAAAATTGTTGTAGAATTTAATCAATCCGTTGTCCCAGCTTGGTTCATTTTCGTTGAAAGCAGAAGTAATCTGGCTTTGAAGCGTAAAATCCATTACAGTTGGAAGATTCGAATTGTAGTTTTCAATCGCTCCAATTTTACTGTCTTTTTGCCAAAAAGCTAAATTTGCCTGATTGTGCATCCAGATTTCACCCACAATATTAAAATTTGGGTATTCGTCTGTAATTGCTTTTGCCCAATTTGCCATTGCCGTTTTATCCGAATAATTATAAGTGTCTACACGAAAACCATCCAAATTTGCATATTCAATCCACCAAATAGCATTTTGAGTTAAGTATTTAGCAACAAGCGGATTTCTTAAATTCAAGTCTGGCATTGAAGGCACAAACCAGCCGTCAACACAAACTTCCTGATCGATTTTTGAAGCATGAATGTCTGTAATTACCTCACGTCTATGATGTGTTTGTGTGTAGTTCTCAAATTGATTCAGCCATGATTTTGTTGGCAAATCTTTCACCATCCAATGCGTAATTCCCCAGTGATTGGTTACATAATCCATAACCAATTTCATGTCTTTTTTGTGCATTTCAGAAGAAAGGCGAACGTAATCTTCATTTGTTCCGTAACGCGGATCAATTCTGTAAACATCAGATTGTCCGTAAGTGTGGTACGAATGCTGTTTGTCGTTGTCTTCGCAAAGAGGTGTGCTCCAGATGGTTGTTGCACCAAGAGACGAAATATAATCTAGGTTTTTGATAATTCCTTCAATATCACCGCCGTGACGTCCGCTTGGATCTTGACGGTTTGCTTTTTCAGTTAAAGAAGCGTCGCTGTCGTTTTTAGTGTTTCCGTTAGCGAAACGATCCGGCATGATTAAGTAAATTAAATCTGATGCATCGTAGCTTTTTCTTTCGGCAGAATTTGCTCTTCTTTCTTTAAGCGTATATTTTTGTTTAAAGGCAACTTTATTATTGTTTTTGAAAGAGAAAACCAATTCAGAAGCTTTTACATCTTTTGTATTAATGGTTACAAAAAGGTAGTTTGGATTTTCTGTTTTTTCGACATTTTTAATTGCAACATTATTCGAAACCGAAGCCTCGTATTGCGAAATGTTTTTTCCGTAGAACATAATCTGAAGTTCTGAATTTTTCATTCCTGTGTACCAGAAAGGAGGTTCTACTTTTTGGATTTGCGCTTTCGCGGAAGCAGAAAACAACAAAACCAATAGGACTAGTTTATAGATAAGTGATGTTTTTTGGTTTTTCATAGTGAAGTAGAATTTAAACCATATAAGAAATGTAAGAACATTTAAGACAAAAACTGGGGGATTTCTATTTAAATGGACTTACATTTCTTATATGATTAATTTAAATTATTTCGTTTCAATAATGCTGATTGCATATCCTCCTCCAGGAGCAGAAAACTGAGATAATTTTGATTTATTAGTTACGGCAATTTTCTTGATGGTATAAGCTTGCGGATTTGTTTTGTAGTGCGCATCTTTTGCATCAGCATAAATTGTAGCGGTATATTTTTTACCTTTTTCAAGGAAACTGAAATCGATGTTTGAAGTACGTGGAGTTTCTCCGTTTACGTTTCCAACGAACCAGTTGTTTGTTCCTTTTGCTTTACGGGCAACAGTGATAAAATCTCCTGGCTCAGCTTCGATATATTTACTTTCTGACCAATCTACAGCTACATCTTTAATGAACTGGAATGCATCTGGAAAACGGTTGTAGTTTTCTGGAGTATCAGCAGCCATTTGCAATGGGCTATACATTGTTACGTATAAAGCCAATTGGTTACAGATTGTACTGTTTACATGCGATTTGTTGTCCGGATTCATTTTGCTGATATCCATTTCGAAGATTCCTGGAGTGTAATCCATTGGACCTCCAATTAATCTTGTAAAAGGTAAAACCGTTACGTGATTTGGTTTAGAACCTCCAAAAGCTTGGTATTCTGTTCCTCTTGCTGCTTCGTTTCCAATTAAGTTAGGGTACGTTCTTGCAATTCCTGTTGGGCGAACAGCTTCGTGAGCGTTCACCATAATTTTGTAATCAGCCGCTTTTTCAATAGCATATTGATAGTGGTTTACAATCCATTGGCTGTAATGGTTTTCACCGCGAGGTAAAATGTCACCTACGTAACCGCTTTTTACAGCATCGTATCCATTGTCTTTCATGAATTTGTAAGCAGCATCCATGTGGCGCTCGTAGTTACGAACAGATCCTGAAGTTTCGTGGTGCATGATAATTTTTACACCTTTAGATTTTGCATATTCGTGAAGCCCTTTAACATCAAAATCTGGGTAAGGCGTTAAGAAATCGAATACATAATCTTTAGAATGTCCGAACCAGTCTTCCCAGCCTTCGTTCCATCCTTCCACTAAAACAGCGTCGAAACCATTTGCAGCTGCGAAGTCAATGTATTTTTTTACGTTAGCATTGTTTGCTCCGTGCGTTCCGTTTGGTTTTGCTTTCGCGAAATCTGTAACACCCAATTGAACTGTTGGATAGTCGTTTGTGTATGACCAAGAGCTTTTTCCTGTAATCATTTCCCACCAAACACCAACGTATTTTATTGGTTTAATCCAAGAAGTATTATCAATTTTTGATGGATCGTTTAAGTTATAAGTCATTTTTGAAGCTAAGATTTCTCTAGCATCGTCGCTTACGATAATCGTTCTCCATGGCGAATGATTTGGCGCTTGCATATGACCTTTATCTCCTTTTGCATCTGGCGTTAACCAAGATTCGAAAACTAAGTTTTTGTCGTCTAAATTCAAGTGCATACAAGAATAGTCAATCAAAGCCGCTTCGTGCAAATTGATGTAGATTCCGTCTGCCGTTTTTAGCATCAAAGAAGTTTGAACTCCTGTTGGTGAAAAAGATTTTTGAGAAACGTTTGCGGTATATGCTTTTTGAGATAAACCTCTAATTTCTGATAATTTAGATTTTGTATAATCGTATTCTTGAGTATCATAATCTCCAGGAATCCAGAAAGCAGTGTGATCTCCCGTCATGGCAAATTGAGATCTTTCTTCTTTGATTACAAAGTAAGTAAGATTCTTTTGTGCTGGGAATTCGTAACGGAAACCTAAACCGTCATCAAACAAACGAAAACGAATTACGATTTGTCGGTCTGTGCTTTTTTGGTTTAAAGTTACTGCCAATTCATTATAGTGATTTCTGATTTGATCTACTTCTCCCCAAACTGGTTTCCAAGTTTCATCAAAAGTTGAAGTTTTTGTATCAACAACAGTAAAATCATTCAACAAAGATTTTTTATCATCTTTAAGTTCAAGACCTAGTTTACTGGTTTTTATAACCTCTTTATTTTTGTATTTTAAATTGTAAGTTGGAGTTCCGTCGCTTTGAAGCGAAAATTCCATTACGAACTTGCCTTCGGGAGATTTTAATTGTTGCGCTTTAGCAATCGTGCTAACCGCAAACAAAACTAAACTGGCGAAAAATAAGTTTTTCATGTTTTTTAAGTTTTTAGTGTATTGTAATTTAATTAATTTGTACAAATTTGCTTGCAATTACAGGATTTCCGTTAACTACAATTGTTAAATCTTGATCGCCATCTACAATAAAAGTTGTTTCGTTTTGACTTACAGTTACTTTCAAAATCTGATTTCTGAAATTGATTTTAAACGAATACCCTTTCCATTCTTTCGGAATCTTTGGTGAGAAATGAAGTTGGTCATTTTTGACGCGCATTCCACCAAAACCTTCTACAATGCTCATCCATGTACCGGCCATTGATGTGATATGGCAACCTTCTTCCACTTCTTTGTTATAATCATCCAAATCCAAACGAGAAGTTCTTAAATAAAAGGTATATGCCATGTCCATTTTATCTAACGCTGCAGCCTGAATTGAGTGTACGCAAGGTGAAAGCGAACTTTCGTGAACTGTAAATGATTCGTAAAATTCGAAATTGCGTTTTAATTCTTCTTTCGAAAAATGATCTTCGAAGAAATAGAAACCTTGTAAAACGTCGGCTTGTTTGATATATGGAGAACGTAAAACGCGATCCCAAGACCATTTTTGATTGATCGGACGCTGTGATTTATCTAAATCTTTTACCGGAACTAAATCTTTGTCTAAGAAACCATCTTGCTGTAAGTAGATTCCAAGTTCTTTAGAAATAGGGAAGTACATATCGTCTGCCACTTTTTTCCATTCTTTGATTTCTTCTGATGAAAGATTAACTTTCTCCATTACTCTTTTGTGATCTGCAGGATATTCTGAAGCCACTTTTTCAATTTGTTCAGCAGCAAAATCAATACACCATTTTGCAATATAATTCGTGTAGAAGTTATTGTTGATATTGTTTTCGTATTCGTTCGGACCTGTAACGCCAAGAATTACGTATTGATTTTTATCTTTAGAAAAAGAAGCTCTCTGGTGCCAAAAACGGGCAATTCCGATTAAAACTTCCAAACCTTTTTCTGGAATATAAGAGTAATCTCCTGTATAACGGTAGTAGTTGTAAATCGCAAAAGCAATCGCTCCGTTTCTATGGATTTCTTCGTGTGTGATTTCCCATTCGTTGTGACATTCTTCACCGTTCATGGTTACCATTGGATATAAAGCCGCACCGTTTTTGAAACCTAAATTGTCTTTTGCGTTTTCAATCGCTTTGTCCAATTGATTGTAACGGTACGTCAATAAGTTTCTTGCAACCTGCTGATCTTTTGTCGCCATGTAAAACGGAATACAATATGCCTCAGTGTCCCAATAAGTTGATCCGCCGTATTTTTCTCCAGTAAATCCTTTTGGACCAATGTTTAATCGGCTGTCTTTTCCTGAATAGGTTTGGTTCAATTGGAAAATATTGAATCGAATTCCTTGTTGTGCCTTAACATCACCTTCAATCGTAATATCTGACATTTCCCAAATTTTTGCCCAAGCATCGATTTGGTTTTGGAGCAAGGTTTCGTAACCTAGCGCCACAGCAGATTTAATTGCTTTTTCTGCTCCAGCCAAGGTGTTTTCATGGTTTAAAGAAACCGTATAACCTCCAATTTTTTGAATTGTTGAGGTTTGTCCTTTTGCAATAATAGTTCCGTAAGTGTACTGAACTTTATCTATAGTTGAGTCGATTGTTGATGGAGAAACATTGATGTTTTCGCCATTTGCCAAAATCGTATTGTGCATGAAAGTCGTAACCTTAAAATGCGTTTTGAAAGTCTGAGCGGTTACAAAAGCTTCATTTGTACCTTTTTTAACTTCAAGAGGTTCCCAGAATTTTTCTTCCCAGTTGGCATCTTCATTCGTTACACCAGCATCGATGTACGGTTTATAAACGATTTTTGCGTCTTTATTTAAAGGTGTAATATCGTACTTGATCACTCCCGCTTCATCTAAATCTAAGGAAAGAAAACGACGGATATTTACTGCGATTTCAGTTCCGTTTTTTAGAACAGCTTCAAAAGAACGATTGTACCATCCTTCTTTCATATTCAATTCTCTTCGGAAATTTCTAACTTCGGCACAATTGTGTAAATCAAGATTTTCTTCGTTGATTTCAATATCAATTCCAATCCAGTTTGGGGCATTTAAAACTTTGGCGAAATATTTCGGATAACCGTTTTTCCACCAGCCCACTTTTGTTTTGTCTGGATAATAAATACCTGCAATGTAACTTCCTTGAAAAGTTTCGCCAGAATATGTTTCTTCAAAATTCGCACGCTGTCCCATAGCACCGTTTCCGATACTAAAAAGACTTTCAGACGATTTTACTCTTTCGACATCAAATCCTTCTTCTATTATGGACCAATTGTCTGGTTTTATATAATCTTGATTCATTTCTTTCTTAATTAGATAATTAGAAAATGTGTCAATTTGATAATTATTTGACTGTTTTTTCTAATTTGATTTTATCTGTTAATTGATGATTTATACTATTTTATTATTTGATAATTATCTATTTTGTAATTATCAAATTGACACATTTTCTAATTGATTAACTTTTGGATAAAACTTTCCTCGATAAGGGTGAAGTCCTTGAAAATGTAATCAGCTTCATGTAAAATTGTTTCCTCACCAATTCCAACACTTACCATTTCTGCAATATTTGCTGCCTGAATTCCAGCAACAGAATCTTCAAATACAATTGAATTTTTTGGATCAATGTTTAATAATTGAGCCGCTTTTAAGAAAACTTCAGGATCTGGTTTTGCATTGCTCACGTCGTTTCCGTCAACAATAACATCGAAGTAAGATAGAACTCCTGTTTTTTCTAGAATTGGTCTTGCATTTTTGCTGGCAGAACCCAGTGCAATTCCTTGATTTTTCTCTTTTAGTAGCTGTAGAATTTTTAAAACTCCTGGAAGAACCTCACTTTCATCCATGTGTACTAAATAAGATAAATAATCTTCGTTTTTTTGAATCAGCCACTTGTCTTTGTCTTCTTGAGAAGCCTCAACATTGCCTAATCCAAGTATAATATCTAACGAACGAACGCGGCTAACACCTTTTAAAAGTTCGTTGTCTTCGTGTGTAAAATTTATATTTAATGACTGAGCAATTTTTTGCCAGGCCAAAAAGTGGTATTTAGCGGTATCGACGATCACTCCATCAAGATCGAAGATAAATGCTTTTTTGTTATTCATGAATTTCAATTTTAGTTTTGTTATTTACTCTCAGCGTCAGCAATCCGGCAAGTATCATTGATGCTCCTCCAATAATCAGAGCGTAAATAGGTTCACTGTTGAAGAATTGTTTTATTATAAATCCTAATATTGTTGCCGCAACAATTTGCGGAATCACTACAAAGAAGTTAAAAACTCCCATATAATAACCCATTTTTGCAGCCGGTAAAGCACCAGAAAGCATGGCATATGGCATGGATAAAATACTTGCCCAAGCGATACCGACACCCAACATTGGCAGAATCAGCATTTGTTTGTCACCAATGAAATAAATTGAAATTAAACCAACACCTCCAGAGCACAAGGCTAATAAATGTGTTGCTCTAACGCCTACTTTTTTTGCAATAATTGGCAATAAGAACGCTACTGCTGCTGCGATTCCGTTGTAAACAGTAAAGAGCACAGAAACCCAGTCTGCGGCATCATTGTAAATTTTTGATGTAGTATCGGTTGTGCCAAAAATATGTTGTGTAACAGCTTGTGTAGTATAAATCCACATGGAGAAAAGCGCAAACCAAGAGAAAAACTGAACCCAAGCTAATTTTTGCATTGTTTTTGGCATGTTCAATAAATCAGTCATGATTATGGTAAAACCATTTTGAACTTTTTTGGTTCGCAATTGAGATGCAATTACGAATAAAACGCCCATGAAAATAAGTCCAACAAATAAAATATATAATTCTTTGGCTAAACTATTTTCAAAAATCAAAAATGAAATTATTCCACCAATTGCAGCAAATGCAATTCCTAAAGTCAATTGTTTTTTGGTCGTAACACCTGTTTCGGTTTCAGGATTTAGAGTGTTGTTTTCTGAATCTTTTTTGCTATTGGCTTCAAAAGCATGAAGTTCCTCGGGAGTATATTCTGATGTTTTAAAAACAGTCCATAGAACGGAAAGCAGAAAAACGATTCCGCCAATGTAGAAAGACCATTTTACTGCATCTGGAATAATTCCTTTAGGAGCAACGTTACTTACATCAAAGACATTTGTGAAAAGATAAGGCAAAACAGAACCAACAACGGCGCCAGTTCCAATAAAGAAACTCTGCATTACAAAACCTAATGCTCGTTGTTCATCGGGCAAGTTATCACCCACAAAGGCGCGAAAAGGTTCCATTGAAACATTTATCGAGGCATCCATTATCCATAAAGTTCCTGCCGCAATCCACAATGTTGGAGAGTTTGGCATAACAAATAATGCCACCGAAGACAAAATTGCTCCAATTAAAAAATAAGGGCGACGTCTTCCTAAACGTGTCCAAGTGCGATCACTAAAATAACCAATAACAGGTTGAATTATTAAACCAGATACAGGAGCTGCAATCCATAAAATTGGAATCTCGTCAATTTTAGCACCAAGGGTTTCAAAAATTCTAGAAGTGTTTGCATTTTGTAGTGCAAAACCGAATTGTATTCCTAAGAACCCGAAACTCATGTTCCAAATTTCCCAGAAACTTAATTTACGCTTTTCCATATCGTAATTATGAAAATTATACGATAAGCGCTTTGCTTATCAAAACTTTGTTCTTTTCGAAGTAAAACTAAAAGCCTTGACGGGCGTAAAAGTATAAATTATTTTTTTATTTAAACTAATAAAAAAGCCATAAATATTTTTTATGGCTTTAGAAGGTGTTGATTTTAAGTATTTTAGTCAGTAGATTCTCTTTTTATTAAATGAGTTTCTATTACTTCTGTAGTGTAATTTTCGGTATGTTCTTCATCGTCGTCTTCTTCTGCTTCGAGTCTTTCAATAAGCATTTTGGCTGCTTTATTGCCCATTTTTTCACCGCTTTGGCTTACAGTTGTAATACTTGGAGTAGAGTATTTGGAGATAATTCCGTCAGTAAATGCAATTACTGCTAAATCTTCAGGAACTTTTAAACCCATTTTATTGGCTGTTTTGATAATAGTTACCGCAAAAAGCTCATTTACAGCAAAAACTGCATCAAAAGCTCTATCGTGCAGAAGCTGACTGATCGTGATTTCGCAGGTATCTACATCTTCAATTTTTATTATTAAATCTTCATTAAAAGGCAATCCATTATCCAATAAAGCTTTTTCGTAACCGTCAGTTCTTAATTTTCCAACGCTTACATAATCGACTGTAGTTACCAAAGCAATCTTTTTTCGGCCATTGTCAATTAAACTTTGAACAGCTTCATAAGCTGCAGATTTATCATCAATAATAACTTTATCACATAAAATATCATTGGTAACACGGTCAAACATAACAACGGGCATTCCTTGATTGATAACTTCTGTTATGTGATGAAAGTCTCCTTTATACTGGGTTTCTTTAGAAAGCGACATGATAAAACCATCTATACTTCCGTTGGCCAACATTTCCATATTTAGAACTTCCTTGTCAAAAGAATCGTCTGACACACAGATTACTACGCTATATCCATACTCGTTTGCTACTTGCTCTATTCCGTTGATAACAGTCGAAAAAAAGTAGTGTACGATTTCTGGAATAATAATCCCGATACTCTTCGTTTTTCGGTTTTTTAAACTAAGGGCAATGTTGTTGGGTTTATAGTTGTAAAACTTCGCAAAAGCCTGCACTTTTAGTCGTGTTTCTTCACCAATTTCTAGACTGTTTCTAAGTGATTTTGAGACAGTTGAGATGGATACGTCAAGTTCCTTTGCAATCTGTTTTAGGGTTATTTTGCGTTTCATATGGTAATCTAAAAAAAATCTAATTAGTAATAAAGGTATCTGAATTTTTTATAATTGACAATTTTAACGCTAAAAGATTACAAAATATAGAAAGTTTTCAACACTACCACGTTTTCGTAAAGCAATAAAAATTGTCTCTGGTTGAGCATGTTAATAAATTCATAATTTTGAAATTCGAAGTAAAATTAAAAACTTAACTAACATTCAAAAACTCAAAACTAATTTAAACAAAAAGTATGAAAACAATTTACAAAAAGTTGTTATTTTTATTCCTATTGTTGCCTTTTACAGTGTTGGCTCAGAACACTTTAAAAGGGACTGTTATTGATAAAACGACAGGTCAGCCAATACCGGGGGTAAATGTAAATGTACAAGGTGCTCCAAATGGTGCATCAACAGGATTTGATGGTAATTACCAGCTGTCAAATGTTAAAAGCGGAAGCAAAATAGTTGTTTCCTTTATTGGTTATAAAACGCAAACGATTGATTTTAGCGGACAAAACACATTAAACATTTCTTTAGAGGAAGACACTAACCAGCTTAAAGAAGTTGTAGTGCAGGTTGGATACGGTACTGTGAAGAAAAAAGATGCAACAGGATCTGTCTCTCAAATTTCTGCTAAAGAATTTAATAAAGGGATTAACGTAACTCCAGAAACATTAATCAGCGGACGTATTGCTGGTGTTAATGTTGTTGGAGGTGGAGCTCCTGGAGCTAAAGCAGATATTAGAATTCGTGGAGGATCTTCTTTAACGGCATCAAATGAGCCTTTAATTGTATTAGATGGACTTCCTTTAACAAATGACGTTCCTAATGGAGCTACTAGTATCTTATCTACAATTGATCCAAATGATATTGAGTCATTTACAGTATTAAAAGACGCTTCAGCTGCTGCAATCTATGGATCTCGCGCTGCTAGTGGTGTAATTGTTATTACTACTAAAAAAGGATCAAAAGGAGGAGTAAAAGTTAATTTTAGTTCTCAGGTTGGTATAAATACTGTTGCTAATCAAGTAGATGTTTTAAATGCTGATCAATTTCGTGCGCTAGTTAACGAGAGAGGTGATGCTGCACAAAAAGCACTATTAGGAACTGCAAATACAAATTGGCAGGATGAGATCTTCCATACTGCTTTAACAACCAATAATAATATCTCTGTTAGCGGTGCTTTGTTTGATAAGTTGCCTGTACGTTTATCTGTTGGAAATGTTGATAATCCAGGAATCTTAAGAAATACTTCTTTTGAAAGAACTACGACATCGATATCGTTAAATCCAGTTTTATTTGATAATCATTTAAAAATTGACATTAACGGAAACTTAGCTTTCGGAAAAAATCAATTTCAAGATGAAAATGCTGTTATTGGAAGTGCTATTGGATTTGATCCAACACAACCAGTTTATCAAACAGGATCTCGTTATGGAGGATATTTTGAGTGGTTAGAAGCTAATGGTAACGTACCATTATTACCAGCAAGAAACCCTGTTGCTAGATTAAATCAAGATGATAGAAGAGCTACTTCTACTAGAAAATGGGGTAATGTTAGATTAGATTACAAATTTCACTTCTTTGAAGATTTAAGAGCTGTTGTGGAAGCTGGTATTGATAGATTTGATAGTAATGGAAATACTACGGTAAGTACAGAGAGTATTTTAGGATATCAGCCAAAACCATTTAATGGTCCTGATTATGTAAACTACGGAAATTATTCTAAGTATACAGATATGCTTCAAAACAAAAACTTAAATGCTTACTTTAACTATGTTAAGGATTTAGGGAAGTTTAAAATTGATGCAACGGCAGGTTACAATTATCAATTATTCCAGAGAGAAAGATATCAATCTGGTGAATTAAGACAGCCAAATCCTAATACTGATGTTAATACAAGCCCTGATATTAACTTGCAATCTTATTTTGGTCGTGTTAATTTAGGTTATGACAGTAGATACTTGCTAACTGTAAATTATAGAAGAGATGGAAGTTCTCGTTTTTCTGAAAAATACCGATGGGGTAATTTTGGAGGAGTTGCTTTAGCTTGGAATGTGGCTGAAGAAGCTTTTCTAAAAGATAATGAAACATTATCAAGTCTTAAATTAAGATTTGGTTACGGAACAACTGGACAACAAGATGTTACCACAGCTGCATACGATTACCTAAAAAGAGTAACTCTAGGTACAATTAATACACAGTATATTTTTGGAGGCAAAGTTTATTCTACTGCAAGACCAGAAGGTTACAACGAAAATATTAAATGGGAAGAATTGGCAGAAATGAACTTAGGTATTGATTTTGGATTTCTTAATGACAGAATTACTGGAACCATAAACTATTTTGATAAAAAATCTAGCGATTTATTAGCAGATGTAGTGGTGCCTGATGGAGCAAATATTAGAAACTCAGGAATTTATAATATTGGAAGTGTACGAACTAGAGGTGTTGAATTTAACATTCAATCAGATGTTGTTAAAAATGATAATTTGACTTGGAATGTTGCTTTTAACGCAACTTATCTTGATCAAAAAATTGATAATTTAGGTACTACCGTTCCTGGTTTTCAAGGTTATTTAACAGGAGATGACATTGCTGGAGGAGCAGGAAATAAAATACAAGTAAACTCTGTAGGTTATGCTCCGAGATCATTCTTGGTTTATGAGCAATTATATGACTCAAACAAAAAACCAATCGCAGGTGCTTATGTAGACAGAAATGGTGATGGTAAAATTGACGCATCAGATCGCTACAGATTCCATAAGCCTGCTGCAGATTACACATTTGGATTGTTTTCTACTTTAAATTATAAAAAGTTTGATTTTACAATGAACTGGAGAGCAAGTTTAGGAAATTATATTTTCGATAACGTAAGCTCAAATTTAGGATACTCTGACGCTGCTTTAAGAAGAGATACAGACTTATCTAATGTTAGCGTTGATTATTTGAACACAGGTTTTAAATATGAAGATAACGGTACACAACGTTACCTGTCTAATTATTATATTAAAGATGCTTCTTTTATCAAATTAGACAACATTACCTTAGGTTATACTTTCGATAAAAATTTATTAAAAGCTGCTTCTTTAAGATTTACAGCGGGAGTTCAAAATGTATTTGTATTAACAAAATACAATGGTTTAGATCCTGAGAGATTCAATGGAATTGATAACAATGTATATCCAAGAGCTAGGACTTTCTTGTTTGGTGTGAACGCAAGCTTCTAGTAGATTATTGAAAAATAAATTTAAAAAAACATAAAATGAAAATATCATTTAAATATATATCTTATTTTTTCCTACTTGTTTTAGGATTGAATATGACGCTTACTTCATGTACGAATGATTTGAATGTTACTCCAACTGATGATGATGAATTTTTATCTGAAAAGTTCTTTGAAGATCCAGCATCATATAAACAAGTCTTAGCGAAATTATATGCTGGTTTGTATGTTGGAGGTAATGATGGTGACGGTCAGCCAGATATTTCTGGAATTGGAGGAGATTTTAGTAGTTATTTGCGTTTGCTTTTTGTAACACAAGAATTCACTACAGATGAGGCTATTATTGCTTGGGCTGATGGAACATTGCCAACTTTAAATTCTCAAACTTGGTCTCCTGCAAATGAATTTTTAGCAGGAACTTACTCAAGAGCTTTCTATGAAATTAGTGTGGCTAATGAATTTTTAAGACAAACGACAGAAGAAAAACTAAATGCAAGAGGTGTTGATGCCAGTTTGAAAGCTGATATTGCTACATTTAGAGCGGAGGCTCGTTTTTTAAGAGCTTTTTCTTATGTTAATTTAATGGATTTGTTTGGAAACGTGCCAATTACAACTGAGCTTGATCCAGTAGGATTCTTTTATCCTGTGCAAAAATCAAGAGCTGAAGTTTTTGCTTTTGTTGAGGCGGAGTTAAAAGATTTAGATAAAACTTTAGCTGCTTCAAGAACAAATGAATATGGTAGAGTTGATAAAACAGCTGCTAAGTTTTTATTAGCACAAATTTATTTAAATGCAAAAGTGTATACAGGAACTGATAGATTTAACGATGCTGGTACATTGTGTGCTGATATTATTAATAATTCAGGGTATACGTTTGCAAATGTGCCATATCGTTATTTATTCTCTGCAGATAATGATGTAAATGGTGCTCAAACAGAATTCATTTTTCCAGTTATAAGTGATGGTAATGCTATTAGAGCTACAGGAGGAGGAATGAGTTTTATTCTTCATGCATCTATTGGAGGTAGTATGGATGCTGCTTCAAGAGGTATGGATGGTGGTTGGCAGGGAATTAGAACTCGTAGAGAGTTTGTGAATTTGTTTCCTGACGAAACTGCTACTGGAGATAAAAGAGGAACTTTTTATACAAATGGTCAATCAAAAGATATTAATAATGTTGGAACCTTTACAGATGGTTATGCTGTAACGAAATACATTAATAAAAAATCTGATGGATCTGCGGCGCAAAGAAATGACATTCCTGATACTGATTTCCCAATGTTTAGATTGTCAGATGTATACTTAATGTATGCTGAAGCAGCTGTAAGAGGAGCTTCGTCTGCTAATACAGGAACAGCAGTGGGATATATTAATCAGCTTCGTACGAGAGCAAATGCTTCAACGATTAATGCATCACAATTAAATCTTGATTTTATTTTGGACGAAAGAGGGAGAGAATTGTTTTGGGAATGCCATAGAAGAACAGATTTAATTCGTTTTGGTAAATTCACAGGAGGATCAAAAATCTGGCAATGGAAAGGTGGTTCTATAAATGGAATTGCAACTGAATCTTACAGAGATTTAATGCCAATCCCTTCTAGAATTATACAGGCAAACCCAACTTTAAAACAAAATCCAGGATACTAACTAACCTTATAAAAAATATTAAAAATGAAAAATATATATAAAATTTTAATTGCTTTCATCGGTGTATTGGCAGTTTCATGTAATGCTGATGATGTAGAAGAAAGACCAGTAATTGAACCAGCTACAGCTCCAGTTTTATTGAATCCTAAATCTGATTTTACTATTGTTCTTTCAAAAGAGACTGAAAATGAGGTTGCAACAACTGTTGTGTGGGATAATGCCGCATATACTGGGATGCAAACTGTAGTAAATTATACTGTTGAAATAGCTAAAGCAGGAACAAAATTTGCAGCTCCTATCACAGTAACAAATACAACAGAAAAATTTGTAGCCTTAACGGTATCTGAATTAAATTCAGCATTAGTAAATGGTGGTTTTGTTGAGAAAGAGGCAAACAAAGTTGATATTCGTATCAAAGCTGTTGTTGGTGCTTCAGGACTTCCTCAATATTCTAACTTTTATACCATTACAGCTACTCCATATCACGTGCCATTAGCAAGTTCTCACTGGTTAGTTGGTGCAGCTACTCCAGGAGGTTGGACATGGGCTGGTGATGCTGAAACTGAATTCCCATTAGTAGTTGGTACAACAAATGTTTATAAAGTAACAATTGTTCTAAAAAGTGGAGAGGCTTTTAGAGAGTTCTTAGGTAATAACTTTACAAGTGACGGAAACTGGGATGCAAGTCATAACTATACTTATTATTCAAACTTAGGTTATACAATAGATAGTGAATTGGTAAATGCAGGAGATGGTGACAGTAACTTTAAGTATACTGGACCAACTGGACCAAGAGTGCTAACAATCGATAATGGTGCAAAAAAGATCACATTAGACTAATTTTTAGCATAAATATTAAAAAGGGCTATCTCCAGATAGCCCTTTTTTAATCAAACTAACTAACCACACAAACCACGAGATTATGAAAAAAACATTACTTTTTATTTTCTTTTTGCTGTCGATTATTACTTATGGTCAACAGATAACGGTATCGCCAGCTGTATTTCAAGTCAATGAACCTATTACTATTACGGCATCATTTGCGTCAAGTACATGCAACACAATGGGAACCAATCCTACAAAGGTTTATATGCATTCTGGAATAGGTACAGATGCAAATCCTTGGCAAGTTGTCAAAGGAAATTGGGGAGCTGATGATGGTGTTGGTCTAATGACTAAAAATGCAAATGGAACATGGAGTATTACTATTACTCCAAGTGTTTACTTCGGATTAACTTCTGGACAGCAAACCGCAGCAACAAAAATGGGAATAGTTTTTAGAAATGCTAACGGAAGTCAGACGCTAAAATTTGCACCGTCATGCTCCGATTTTTTTCTTAATGTAGGCTCTTTCCAAGTTACGTTAACTTCTCCAACAGAAAATAGCACTTCAATTATTTCTTCTGGTTCCAATTTTAATATTTTAGCAACCAATACCGGAGGAGCTGGAAGTTATACATTAAAAGCCAACGGAGCAATTATAAATACAAACGCTAGTACTTCAAGTTATTCTTATACACATACTAATATTACCAGCAATCAAAGTTATGAGCTTATTGCAACTCAGGGCGCAACTACAGTTTCAAAGAAATTTACAGTAGTTATAAATCCAAATACAGTTTCTGAGGCTATGCCTGTAGGTTTGGTTGATGGAATTAATTATAATCCTTCCGATTTTACAAAAGCGACTTTGGTATTAGACGCACCTTTAAAAGACTTTGTTTATGTTGCAGGAAGTTTTAATAATTGGCAACCAACATCGGCTTATGCCATGAAAAAAGATCCATCCTCTGGGAAATTTTGGTTAGAAATAACGGGTTTGGTTTCGGGCGAAAACAATACGTATCAATATTGGGTTGTAGACACAACTCCACTTGCAAATTCGCCAGCAATGGTAAAAACAGCAGATCCGTATTCGACTTTGGTATTGTCGCCTTATGACGATCCTTCTATTCCGGCGTCAAAATACCCAAATATGCCTGCTTATCCTGCGGGACAGAATTTTGAGGTTACCGTTTTAAAAACGGGACAGACACCTTACAATTGGCAGGTGACAAATTTTGTAAAACCTGAAAAAGAAAAACTAATAGTTTATGAAGTTTTGGTTCGCGATTTTGATGCGGCTAGAAGCTATCAGAGTTTAATAGATCGAATAGATTATTTTAAAAATCTAAAAATCAATGCGATTGAATTAATGCCGGTAATGGAGTTTGAAGGTAATGAAAGCTGGGGTTATAACACTTCATTTCATATGGCTTTGGATAAGTTTTATGGAACTTCGGATAAATTAAAAGAGTTTATCGATTTATGCCACCAGAACGGAATTGCTGTCATACTAGATGTAGCTTTAAATCATGCTTTTGGACGAAATCCAATGATTAGAATGTGGATGAATGATCCTGATGGAGATGGTTTTGGATCTCCAACAGCAGAAAATCCATATTTCAATACAGTTGCAAAACACAGTTATAGTGTAGGGGAAGACTTTAATCATCAATCGCTAAAAACACAGTATTATGTAAATCGTGTTATCAAACAATGGATTGAAGAATATAAAATTGATGGTTTCCGTTGGGATTTGACAAAAGGATTTACGCAATCATGTACGTCTAGCGATAATGCTTGTACAGATTCGTACCAACAAGATCGTGTTGATATTTTGAAAAAATATGCTGATTTTTCATGGGCAATAGATCCAACGCACTATACTATTTTTGAACATTTAGGTACTGATGCTGAGGAGCAGCAATGGGCCAATTATAGAGTAACAGAAACTCCAAGTAAAGGTGTAATGATGTGGGGGAAAATGACAAAAGAATACAATCAACTGTCAATGGGATATGTTTCTGAAAGCAATATTTTTAGAATGAATAGTGCAAACCGCGGATTTGCTGCCAATCGTTTAATGGGTTATGCAGAAAGCCATGACGAAGAACGTTTAATGTATAAAAATGTACAGTATGGCGCTTCAAACGGAAGTTATAATGTAAAAACATTAAATACAGCTTTATCAAGAATGTCTGCAATTGGAGCAGTTTCTTTGTTGATTCCTGGACCAAAAATGATTTGGCATTTTGGAGAATTAGGAATGGATGATTCTATTTTTAGCTGTAATAACGGAACTGTAAATGATGAAACATCTACAACTCCCGGAGATTGTAAATTAGATACAAAACCGCAGCCACAATGGACAGAAAATTGGCTTGGCGACCCAAATCGAAGTAAAATTTACAACGATTGGGCTAAGATGATTACGCTTAAAAAAACAGAGCCAGTGTTTTTGGGTACAGCAACAATGGCCAATACGACTACTTTGACAGTAAATATCAAAATTACCAATAGCAGTTTGACTTCAGCTCAACTTAAAGATGTCGTAATTTTGGCGAATTTCGATACAACTGCACAAAACATGGTGCCAGGTTTTCAATACACTGGGGCTTGGTATAATTTAATGGATAATTCAACAATTAACGTTGCAGATGTAAATGCGCCAATTAGTCTGGCTCCAGGAGAATATAGAATTTACGGTAATAAACAGGCAAATTTGGCGATAGAAGATTTTGAAAAAGGAAGCCAAGTTACTTTGTATCCAAATCCTGTAGCCGATTATTTTACTTTAGGTTTTAAAACTTCAAAAGTAGATGTCTATTCTGTCACAGGACAATTAGTAAAAACATTTAATACAAACGGAAATGCAGATTATCAATTTTCAGTTAGTGGTTTAACTTCTGGATTGTATCTCGTAAAAACGTTTGACGAGAATAATAAAGTTCGCGTGGCGAAGTTTATTAAAAATTAGGTTTGGTTAGTAATGAAAAAGGGCTGTCTAGAAATGGACAGCCTTTTTTTTTGTTTAGTAGTTTTTTGCACTATATAAAGTCTCTTATTTGTTTTTTCTTTTAGGGTCATTATATTCTCCAATTAAAGAATAATATCCAAATGTTCCTAATCCCATAACGATAAGCGGAGTCAGTATAAATAAAATAATAACACCAAATACCAAATCGTCTTGTTGGTCTGAAAGCAGTTTCGGCAAACCAAATTCAAACACGCAAAAATAGGCAGCAGCTGCGGCCAAAGCAATCCATAACGCCCCTAAAACTTGTTTAATCGCATTCATTTTTTTTGTAAATTTTAAAGGTGAGTAATTTTGTTTTTGTTGTCAATATAAATCATTCCAATAACAAAGCAGATTCCAGCAATAATTATCGGATACCATAATCCGTCCAGATAAAAATCGGCCTTGCCTGCTGTTTTGGCGTGTGATACAAAATAGGTAGAAATAGCAGGAAGTAAACCTCCAAAAATTCCATTTCCAACATGATAAGGAAGAGACATCGAAGTATATCTAATTTTGGTTGGAAACATCTCTACTAAAAAGGCTGCAATTGGGCCGTAAACCATGGTTACGAAAAGCACTTGAATAAAAACCAGAAAAATTAAAGCCCATTTATCAGTTGAAGTTATTTGAATTGAAACACTTGTTTGCACATCTTTTTTATCCATGTACGTTTTTTTCTCGATCACGGTTGTGCCATCAGTGTATTTTTTTTCAGTGATTGTGACAGAACTTCCATCAGCTTTCTTTTCAGTTGTTTCTCTCGGATTTTCTACAATTTCTGTTTTCAGGCTAATGTCTGTAGTCTTGTACATCGCTTTATAAATAGGTCTGTATGAGAAAATAGCAAATAGCATTCCGAGCATCATAATATATTTGCGGCCAACTTTATCGCTCAGCCATCCGAAAGCAATAAAAAACGGAGTTCCAATTAAAAGAGAAATACCTAATAATTCGTCTACTTGTGAAGAATCAACATTCATTACCGTTTTCATAAAACTCATCGCATAGAATTGACCTGTATACCAGACAACACCTTGTCCCATTGTAGCTCCGAATAAAGCCAAAAGAACAAACTTTAAATTGTATCTGTTTCCAAAACTTTCTTTTAACGGATTTGTACTTGTAGTTCCTTCTTTTTTAGCTTTCGCGAAAACAGGCGATTCATCCATGTTTTTTCTAATCAAATAAGAAACCCCAACCATTGCAATTGAAACCCAGAAAGGAACACGCCATCCCCACAAGTCAAAAGCCTCTGCAGAAAGTACACTTTTAGTTGCTAGAATAACCATTAGAGAAATAAACAAACCAACGGTAGCAGTAGTCTGAATCCAAGAGGTCCAATAACCTTTCTCGCCTGCTGGCGCATGTTCGGCAACATACGTGGCGGCTCCGCCATATTCACCGCCAAGAGCAAGTCCTTGAAGCAGACGCAAAATTAAAACTAATAAAGGAGCTAGAAAACCAATCGTTTCGTAACTAGGGATACAGCCAATTAAAAAAGTAGAGCCACCCATTAATAATAAGGTAGCCATAAAAGTATATTTACGTCCAATAATATCACCAAGCCTTCCAAAGAATAAAGCTCCAAATGGGCGAACAACAAATCCAGCTGCAAATGTGGCCAAAGTAGATAAAAACGCTGCGGTTGGATTGTCGCTAGGAAAAAATTTAGTAGAAATAACAACAGCCAAACTGCCAAAAATGTAAAAATCGTACCATTCGATCATGGTGCCCATAGAAGAGGCCGAAATTACTTTCCAAATGCCTTTAGTAGAAGTTTTGCTCATAAAGCTGATTTGAGATCTTGTTAATGAATGAAATATAAAAATACACTTTCACGAATATAGAAGATATTTTTTTATTCACTTAATACTTTTTTAACAAAAACTATTTATTTGTTGACATTTGATTTCGAAGTAAAAAAAAGGATTAACCGCAAAGACACAAAGAAAAAAAACGCAAGGTTCGCAAAGTTTAAAATACCTTTGCGAACCTTGCGGTTAAAAAAAAGAGAAATTATTTTGCCACGAATTCCACTAATTTCCGCTAATTTTTTCCTGTATTTACAATGTTTTATCCTCATTTTGTCATTTCGACCGCAGGGAGAAATCTTCGCGAGTAACTCTACAAAGATTGACGAATTACTATGAGGAGCTACTCGCGAAGATTTCTCGTTCCTCGAAATGACAAAACAATGTGCTTTATAGTTTACGCACTAAAAATTCGAGAAATTATTTTGCTAGTATTTCACACAAGAATTTAATTAGAGGAAATTCGTGAATTCGTGGCAGAAAAAAATTAGCACAATTAAAAACAGAAAAGTATAAAAAACAAAAAACCCACTCGGTTGAGTGGGTTTCGTGGTACCTCCAGGGATCGAACCAGGGACACATGGATTTTCAGTCCATTGCTCTACCATCTGAGCTAAGGTACCGTGCTTGTTGCGGGTGCAAATATATAATCATTTTTGGTTTGTGCAAAACATTTTTTAGAAAAAATCTATTCGTATCTTCGCAAAAGCAAAAAAGGAAATATGATTTTAACGGTCGATATTGGCAATACCAGAATTAAAGCATCTGTATTTGAGGGTAATACTTCTCTAGAAAATTTTGTTTTTGATAAAAAAGAAATCGAAAAAAAAATTGAAAATATTTTAGAAAAATTTCCAAAATGCTCCGATTTGGTTGTTGCTTCGGTTGGAAATATCGAAAAACAATCCTTTTTGACTTTCGAAAACAGGCTTAAAGTTCATTTTTTTACACACGAAGATGTTTTTCCTTTCCATAATAAATATGCAACACCAAAAACTTTAGGTATAGATAGAATGATTTTGGCTGCTGGGGCGACACTTCAATTTCCAAAACAAAATCGTTTAGTTATAGATGCCGGAACTTGCATTACCTACGATTTTATCGACGAAAACGATAATTATTTAGGAGGAGCCATATCGCCAGGCCTTCGTTTGCGTTATGAAGCGCTGCATAATTTTACTGCCAGACTGCCGTTACTAACCTTAGAAGCACCCGATTCTTATATAGGAAACTCTACAGCACAAGCCATACATTCTGGTGTTGTCAATGGTTTCGTCTATGAGATTGACGGTTTTATCGATGAATATCGCAAAGAGTTTTCAAATTTTATCATAATTTTAACGGGAGGCGATGCAGATTTTTTGGCTAAACGATTAAAAAATACCATATTTGCCAATTCAAATTTCCTTCTGGAGAGTTTGAGCCAAACATATCAATATAAAATCGACAATGATTAAAAAAGTAATACTAAGCGCTTGTTTGCTTATATCGTTCGTTTCATTCGCTCAACAAGGTACAGCTTCGCCTTATTCTTTTTTCGGAATAGGAGATGTGAGATTCAAGGGAACACTTGAAAACAGATCTATGGCAGGAGTTGCAGTAGAGCAGGATACGATTCACTTAAACTTAGAAAATCCGGCAAGTTATGCCAGCTTAATTCAGACAACTTTTACAGTTGGAGGAACATTTGCAACTTCTAATTTAAAAACGACTTCTAAGTCAGAAAAAGCACAACGCTCTACTTTTGATTATTTGGCATTAGGAATCCCGATGGGAAAATTTGGTGCTTCATTTGGGTTGATTCCTGTAACTTCAGTAGGATATAAAATTCGCGAAGACAATTCGGCAATAGAAGGAGCAACAAGTACCCAGCTTGACGGAAAAGGTGGCGTAAACAAAGTATATTTTGGTTTGTCATACAAAATAATGAAAGGCTGGAATATTGGAGCAGACGCACAATATAATTTTGGAAAAATTACAACCACGAGCGTAGAAGCTATTACTGGAGTTCAAAACGGAACGGCGGAGGTTAATACTTCTGAGCTTTCTGGTATGGCATTCAGCTTTGGGACAATGTATCAGAAAAAAATCGATAAAAAAAGGAGCATATTTTCTAGTTTAAGCTATTCTTTTGCAAGCAATTTAAATTCAGACAATACAAGAGTTATTTCGGTACAAGGAGATCCAAATCCTTATGTAGTTCCAACGCAAACAACAAAATTAAAACTTCCAAACAAATTGAATATTGGTTTTGGTATTGGTGAAGCTAGAAAATGGCTTGTGGGAGCAAACATGACTTTTCAAGGAGACGGACAGTTAGCAAATTATTATAATGCAGCCGATAATGTAAGATACGAGAGCTACTCTAAATATGCTGTTGGAGGTTATTATCTTCCAAATTATGCTTCTTTTACAAGCTACATGAGCAGAATTACCTATAGAGCTGGTTTGAAATACGAAAAAATTGGTCTGATTGTAAATAATCAATCTATTAATGATATCGGAATGTCATTGGGAGCTGGAATTCCGATTCCTGGATCTTTCTCAAATGTGAATTTCGGAATCGAATTTGGTAAGCGTGGTACAACATCAGCAGATTTAGTGCAGGAAAATTATGTTAATTTCAGCCTAAGCTTCTCTTTCAATGATAAATGGTTTGTGAAGAGCAAATACCAATAAAGAGATTTTTTATCTTTTAGAAGCTCATTACAATTTACTACATTTGGCAAATGAATTTACCAAAAAGATATAGTCTAATAGTGGTCACAGTTGTTGCTGTGACACTGTTTTTTGGATGCGAAAGTAATTTTAAAGAAGTTCAGAAAATTAACTTCTCAGAATTTGTTCCTGCCAGTGATGCCGATACTGTAAATATTAAGTATACAGATTCTGGGCGCATTACAGGAATTTTAATAAGTCCGAAAATGTTAGATTATTCAAATCTTGATTTTCCTTTCACAGAATTTCCTAAAGGAATAGATGTTACTTTATACGATAAAAAGCAAAAGCGTACCTTTATACGAGGCAATTATGCAGTTTCGTATAAAAACACAGGAATTATAGATTTGATCGGAAAGGTAAAAATCACTTCAGAAGCAGGACAGGTTCTAGAAACAGAACAATTGTATTTCGATCAGAAAAACGAATGGTTTTATACAGAAAGAAAATTTAAACTGACCGATACAAAAGGAGTTTCTTACGGTCAGGGAATAGATTTTAGCAAAGATTTTAAAGTGATCAATTCGCAGCGAATAAGCGGTGAAATTGAATCAAACGAAGAATTATAATATTATGGGTTATTTAAAATACACACAATACGTTTACATCCTTTTTGCAGTTTTCTTTACTTATGATGGTATTGTAAAGCTAAATGAAGGAGATGAAAGCTATCCTTTTTATTTTGTAATTGCAGGAATGGCTATTTTTATGTTTTTCTTTAGGAGAAGATTTCTTAATAGGCATAATGACCGAAATAAAAACCAATAAAAAATGGAAATTAGTATTATAATAATCTGTTTAATACTAGCCGCCTTTTTTTCTGGGATGGAAATCGCTTTTACATCCGCCAACAAAATTTATCTCGAAATAGAAAAGAAACAAGACGATTTCTTGTCTCGAATCTTAACAAAACTAACCGAAAATCCATCCAAATTTATTGCTGCCATGCTTATTGGCAATAGTGTAGCTTTGGTAATTTACGGTTTTTTTATGGGCGATCTAATCTTAAACTGGATGGCTTATTTTGGTTTGGTCTTTTCTGATTGGTGGAATATTTTAATCCAGACGCTTCTTGCGACATTTGTTGTTTTATTGACATCAGAATTTTTTCCGAAAGTTTTTTTTCAAATTTATGCCAATTCTTTAATTAAGATTCTGGCGCTTCCGGCATATTTATTTTACCGATTATTCTATTATATCTCGACTTTTTTTATTTGGATTGCCGATTTTGTGCTAAGTAAATTTTTCAAAACAGAAGGAAGTCAGATTCATTTGTTTAGCCGAATTGAACTCGGAAATTATATAACAGAACAAATGAGTACGGTTGAGGAAGACGAAGAGGTAGATTCTGAAATTCAGATTTTTCAAAATGCATTAGAATTTTCCAATGTTAAGGCGCGAGATATCATGACGCCCAGAACAGAAATTGTAGATGTAGATTTGTTTGATACTGTCGATGATCTTAAAGCAATGTTTATTGAGACGGGTTATTCTAAAATAATTATAAGCCAAAATTCATTAGATGATATCGTAGGTTATGTCCATTCGTTTGATTTGTTTAAAAAGCCAGCTACTATAAAATCGGTTTTGATGACAGTCGAATTTGTTCCAGAAACCATTTTGATCAAAGATGTTTTGAATTTATTGATTAAAAAACGTAAAAATGTCGCGGTAGTTTTGGATGAATATGGAGGAACTTCGGGAATTATTACCATTGAAGATATTGTAGAAGAACTTTTTGGCGAAATCGAAGACGAACACGATTTGGATGAAGAATTGATCGAAGAGGAAATAGGAGAAGGCAAGTATTTGTTTTCAACCCGTTTGGATGTCGAATATTTGAATGAGACCTATAAATTAATGATTCCAGAAGAAGATTCTTATGGCACATTAGGAGGCTTTATTGTCAATCACACAAAAGAAATCCCACAAAAAGGAGATAAAATTGTAATAGATAAGTTCCATTTTTTTATAAAAGAGGCGTCAAATAAGAAAATAGAACTAGTCAAATTGACAATTAAAGACTGATTTTTTAAATTAATAAAAAAAAATGTGTAAAATAAAACGCTAGTTGTATTGTTATTAACTAGATAATTGTATTTTCGCAAACTGAATATAAAATTAACGATAATAAAATGGCAGTTTTAGCAAAAATTAGACAGCGTTCCGCTTTATTGATAGGAGTTATTGCACTTGCATTATTTGCATTTATAATACAAGATCTATTTACAAGAGGAACATTCGGTCAAAGTTCAAAAGATGTAGGAAGCATCGATGGAAAAGATATTTCATTTGAAGACTTTAGAGTTAAAGTTAGTAATGTTGAAAAAAGTGGGCAAGGTATAACTTCCACTGAAGCTGCAAACAGAGTTTGGGATCAAGAAGTTTCAATCGCTTTATTGTCATCACAATTTGATAAATTAGGATTGAGAGTTGGTGAAAAACACATTTTAGAGGTTTTGAAATCAGATCCAAACATTGGTAAAAACCCAATGTTCTTAAACGCAGCAGGAATTTTTGATGTTGTTAAGTTCAAAGATTATTTTAAATCAAACCCAGAAGCAGCGCAATACATCGCTCAAAAAGAGAAAGATGCTGAATTGAACGCGAAGTTTCAAATCTATAATACTTTAATTAAATCAGGACTTTACACAACTGCTAGTGAAGGAAAATTAAAGTATGAAATGGAAGCGAACAAAGTAAGTTTTGCTTATGCAGCTGCTCCGTACTCTTCTATTAAAGATAGTGAAGTAAAAGTCTCTGATGATGAGATTGTTGCTTACATGAAGAAAAATGAGAAAAAATTCAAAGCAGATGCAACGCGCGAAATTCAATACGTTTTAGTTGAAGATAAAGCTTCTAAAGAAGATGAGGCTGAAATTAAAGCTAAATTGATTGCATTATTATCAGGAAGTGTTGTTTACAACGCAAAAACTGGTAAAAACGATACATTGGCTGGATTTAAAAATGCTACAAACGTTGCTGAATTTGTAAACGCAAATTCTGATGTTCCTTACGATTCTACTTATGTTCCTAAAAATGCTTTGCCAGCAGTTGATGCTGACAAATTATTCAGCTTGCCAGCTGGAGCAATCTACGGACCATACGTGTACGGAAGATACTATGCAATTTCTAAATCTCAAGGATTTAAAGCTGGAGTTAATGCAAAAGCAAGTCATATCTTAATTGCTTACGAAGGATCTCAAACGCCAAACCCAAAAGAGAAAAGAACTAAGGAAGAAGCAAAAGCTAAAGCTGAAGAAATTTTAGCACAAGTTCAAGCTAATCCAGATAGTTTTATGATGTTGGCTTTTACTAGTTCTGATGATTCATCTGCACAGCAAGGTGGTGACTTAGGATATTTTGGGCCAAACCAAATGGTAAAACCTTTCAATGATTTTGTATTCAGCAACGGAATTGGTAAAGTTGGTTTAGTAGAAACTCCTTTCGGATTTCACATTATCAAAATTACAGACAAACAAGACGGAATTCGTTTGGCTACAATTGCTCAAAAAATCGAGCCTTCTGAAGCTACTTCTGATAAAGTATTTACATTAGCGACTAAATTCGAAATGGATGCTGCTGATAAAGATTTTAATGCAGCAGCTAAAGAATTAGGTTTAAAAGTGGCTCAGCCTGTTAATGCAAAAGCAATGGATGAAGCGTTCGGACCATTAGGAAACCAACGTAACATTGTAAGATGGGCTTTTGATAAAGAAACTGACAAAGGAGACGTAAAACGTTTTGAAATTGCAAACATCGGACACGTTATTGCGCAATATAAAGGTGAAAATAAATCTGGTTTAGTTTCTGTTGATATGGCAAGACCTTATGTTGAGCCAATCTTGAAAAACAAGAAAAAAGCAGAATTATTAAAAGCTAAAATGCAAGGTTCAAGCATTGAAGCTATTGCTAAAGCTGCAGGAGTTGCTGTTCAGCAAGCTGCAGATGTAACTCTTGACAATCCAGTTTTACCTGGAGGAGTTGGACAAGAGCCAAAAGTAGTAGGTAATGCATTTGCTTTAGCAGCAAACAAAATTTCTGCTCCAATTGAAGGAAATACAGGTGTTTATGTGGTTAAAAACATCAAAACTGTAAAAGCTCCTGCAATTGCAAATCACGCTGCTTATGTAGAGAAAGTAAAAGCTCAAAGCGCTAATGATGCAAGCAGAGTATTGCCAGCGTTAAAAAACAATGCTAAAATTGAAGATAACAGATTACAATTTAATTACTAATTAGAAAGTAATTCATCTTATAAAAACCCGAAACGCTTTTGTGTTTCGGGTTTTTCTTTTTTTGTAATATCAATAATCCTATTTTGTATTTTTTTTCTGTTAATTTTCTAAAAGTATATAGGAATAATCGAAATTTAATTTAAAAAATTTGTGACTTTCAAATTATTACAGTTAATTTGCTCGTTTTTTCATTTTAACATATTTTTGGCTTTTGCCAGAAATAGAAAATAAAGAAAGAATTCGAATCCAATAAACAAATGCTTAATAATTAATTATTTAAATGTTTTTTACTTTTAAATTTTTTAGAAGAAAGCCAAGGGTATATACCAAAATAGAAAGTCATATTTATGGTATTATTATCGAGCTTTTAAAAGTGGGCAGCACCGACATCAATGTTGATGAATTGGGTGGGAAGTATTATTTAAGTAACGAAGAACAACATTTTAAAGTTACTATTTTGAGCAACGATAATGTGATTAGGTTAACCAATACACATGACTCGGTTGCCGAAAAATATGATAAAGTTTTTGTAGAAGATGTTTTAAGAGCTGTAAAAGAAGAAAAACACCGACGAATGGAAGTGGTGTATGATTCTATTACAAACAGCATCGAAAAAATGGCTGAACGCTTGCATAATAGACTTATAGAGTCAAATGAACAAGATAAATCGGTTCGCCGTTTGGAGACAAAACATGTTAAAGGGAAGAAAGTAAATTAATAAATTAGAAGAAACGATTATAAAATCATTTCTTCATAAGTTAGAATTGTTTCGTATCCTTTATTGAAGAAATACTCTTTCGGATTTTCTTTAGAAACTACCAAGATAAAATCACCTCCCCAAGCTCCAAGGCTTTTAATTACGCCATTAAAATCAGGAAATATTGCTTCTTTAATGGTTTGCATTTCTAAAACTCTGCTTAAATGAATTTCGTGTTTCTGAATCGCAGAAGCAAATTCTTTTAATGTCTTGGCGTGCATAATTGCAGCTGTAATTTTGTTATTTTCTGCAATGCTTTCTGCTAAATGGTTGCCTTTGTGATTGTTGTACGAATATATGGCAGATTTGCTATTTTGTTTTTTATTCAAATAAACAAAATAAAGGTGCTCCTTAAAATCTGGATTAAATTCAACTTGCTCTACAAAATTATCTTTTATTCGGTACAAAACAGGAGTATTGTTTTGTGCACAAGCAATATCGTAACCGCTTCCGCCAAAGCTGTTTTTGAGTAGAGTAAAAGCATTAATCCCGGCCCATTGCGCAATATTATTTATAAGAGTGGAAGAAGTTCCTAGTCCCCAGTTTTTTGGAAAACTCAAATGAGTGCTTACCTTATAGCCGTTGGCCGTATCGATAAATTTTGGATTCAAGACATAAGCTTCGTGCAGTATATTGACTAAAGTCGATTTTACAGTATCGATTTGCGGATCTGAACCTTTTATAACTTCATCAAAAGAAATGGTTTCTTCAAACCATAAATGTTTGTCGTAATCGTAACTTTTCCATTCGATTTTTTTGCCTTCTAATTCCTCAATGACTAAATCTTGGCCAAATTTTGTAGGTAAAGCAAAAGCATCTGCACCGTCTAAAACTAGATATTCTCCTGCGATAAAAAGTTTTCCGTTACTGTAAAAGGTTGTTGGCATATGTTATTCTAAAATTTCAATTCCTAAAATTCCAAATCCTAATATTATAATTTGGGATTTAAAATATTGGAATTTACGAGATTGTTTATTTTCTTAGATTTTCAATAAATTCGACTACCGCACTGTGAGAAACAGCTGTTTTTTTGAAGTGCACTTTAATTAAATGGCGTTCTTCGTCTGTAGCTTCAAATTGATTGATAATATTGTTAAGGTGCATTTTCATGTGGCCTTCTTGGATTCCTGTAGTTGTTAGCGAGCGTAATGCAGCAAAATTTTGCGCTAAACCTGCAACAGCGACAATTTCCATTAACTCTGATGCAGAAGGTTTTTCTAAAATTTCCAAACACAATTTTACTAATGGATGTAGAGAAGTTAAACCGCCAACGGTACCAACGGCTAGCGGAATTTCAAGCCAAAAAGTAAAAATTCCGTTTTCGATTTTAGCGTGAGATAAACTAGCATATTGGCCATTTCTGGCCGCATAAGCGTGAACACCAGCTTCAACTGCTCTAAAATCGTTTCCTGTTGCCAGAATTACAGCATCGACACCATTCATGATTCCTTTATTATGCGTTACCGCTCTAAAAGGTTCAACTTCTGCAATTTGAACAGCTTGAACAAAGCGTTCTGCAAATTCTTGCGGATTGGCAATGTGTTTTTCTGCCAAGTGTTCAATCGGACATGAAACTTCGGCTCTAACAAGGCAATGCGGGACATAATTGGATAGAATACTCATTATGACTTCTAGCTTTTCACCATTTTGGCACAAGTCAGAATTCTGAGCTTCTTCTTTTAAAGTAGTGGCAAATTGCTCTAAACAAGAATTTATAAAATTGGCTCCCATGCTGTCTTTCGTTTCAAAAGTGGCATGAAGCTGATAGTAATTTTCAAGTAAACTTCTTTTGTCTTTTAGTTTAATATCTAAAATCCCACCGCCACGCTGCTGCATGTTTTTGGTAATGCCTTGCGTTTCTGTGAAGAATTTAGGTTTGATTTGGTCAAAAAACTGAGTTAGTTTTTCTGCGTCTCCGCTATAAGTAAAATGGACTTGGCCAATTTTTTCTGTATTGATAATCGTAGCTTTAAATCCACCTCTTGTAGACCAATATTTTGCTGCTTTAGAGGCTGCTGCAACTACAGAGCTTTCCTCGATGGCCATAGGAATTGTTTTATACTTTCCGTTAATCAAAAAGTTAGGCGCAACCCCAAGTGGGATATAAAGATTCGTTATGGTATTTTCTATAAATTCGTCATGCAGCTGTTGAAGCTTTTCGTCTGAATTCCAGTAATTTCTTATAATATTTTGCGCTTCTTCAGAATTTGAAAAATATTCATTTGCAATCCAGTTAATTTTTTCTTTTTTGGATAATTTAGAAAATCCAGCAACAGCGTTGTTCATTCTCAATATATTAAATAATAATGTTGCGGCAAAGATACTATTTTAAGAGTTTTGATTGCAATCTATTTTAGACATCAAAGTACGCAATCGTTATTTTTTTTAACATTTAACACTTAAAATGTGTATTATGTTTATTTTTTTTACTAAAATTGGGCTCTTTTTATATTTAAAATAATTCTAATGAATACAAGTAAATTTACTGCAGTACTTTTATTTTTAACTGCAGTCGTTTTTGGACAGCAAAAAATAACTGTCGAAAATGTTTTTAGCGGCACTTTCCGGGCCAAAGGAATGGATGAGCTGCAATCGCTAAAAAATACGAATCAATATACTGTTTTAAATGTTGATATGGCGAGCAGAAGCATGCAGATTGATTTATACGATTTTGCAACGCTGAAAAAAGTATCGAACCTTATTGATACAAAAAACTACAAAGAACTTGCCGACGGAATTGACAGCTATACTTTTGATGCTTCTGAAAAAAAGATCTTAATTGCTTGTAATTCATCTAAAATTTTCCGTCACTCTTTTACTGCCGATTATTTCCTTTACGATATCGCAGCTAAATCTCTAACTAAACTTGTTGATTTTCAAATTCAGGAACCAACATTCTCACCTGACGGAACTAAAATTGCTTACGCGAAAGAAAACAACCTGTATATCTATGATGTTGCTTCAAAAAAATCGACTGCTGTAACAACAGACGGGAAGAAAAATGCTGTTATAAATGGTATTACTGACTGGGTTTATGAAGAAGAATTTGCTTTTGTGCGCGCATTTGATTGGAGTAAAGACAGTAAAAAACTAGCTTACATCCGTTTTGATGAAAGCCAGGTTCCGGAATTTTCTATGTCAATTTTCCACAAAGATTTATATCCAACCATTGAAACTTTCAAATATCCAAAAGCAGGAGAAAAAAACTCTGTAGTTTCATTGCATATTTATGATGCTGCTGCAAATGCTTCTAAAAAAGTAGATTTAGGAAATTACAATGATTTCTACATTGCAAGAATGCAGTGGACTAACGATGCAAATGTGCTTTCTGCTCAGGTTTTAAACCGTCACCAAGATAATTTGGATTTATTATTTATTGATGGAAACACGGCTGCTGCAAAAGTAGTTTTAAACGAAAAAGATAAAGCTTACGTAGATATTACAGATAACTTAACGTTCTTAAAAGATAACAGTTTTATCTGGACTAGCGAAAAAGATGGTTTTAATCATATATATGTGTATGATAAAAACGGAAAACTTAAAAATCAAGTTACTAAAGGAAACTGGGAAGTTGTTTCATACTACGGTTTCGACGAAAAAACAAAAACTATTTTCTACCAATCTACAGAAAACGGTTCTATTAACAGAGACCTTTACAGAATTGGTTTAGACGGAAAAAATAAAGTGCGTTTGTCTTCTAAAGTGGGAACAAGTAAAGCAACTTTCAGTCCAAATTTCCAATACTTTATTAATACTTTCTCAAGTAATACACAGCCTACAACTTATACTTTAAACGAGGCTAAAACAGGAAAAGAAATTCAGGTTATCGAAAACAATCAGGAGTTAGCAGATAAATTGAAAGCGTATAACCTTCCTTCAAAAGAATATTTTGTTTTAAAAACAGCCAAAGGGAACGAATTGAATGCTTGGATTTTAAAACCAAAAGATTTTGATCCTTCAAAAAAATATCCTGTTTTCATGTTCCAATATTCTGGACCAGGATCTCAACAGGTAAATAATCAGTGGAATAATTCTAATGACTACTGGTTCCTTTCATTGACTCAGCAAGGTTATATCGTTGCTTGTGTTGACGGAAGAGGTACAGGTTATAAAGGAGCTGATTTCAAAAAAGTGACTCAAAAAGAATTAGGAAAATATGAAGTTGAAGATCAGATTGATGCAGCAAAAGTAATTGGTGCTTATCCGTATGTTGATGCTTCAAGAATTGGAATTTTCGGATGGAGCTACGGAGGATTTATGGCTTCTAACTGTATTTTCCAAGGAAATGATGTGTTTAAAATGGCAATCGCGGTTGCTCCAGTTACAAACTGGCGTTTTTATGACAGCGTTTACACAGAAAGATATATGCAGACTCCGCAGGAAAATGCAAGTGGATACGATCAAAATTCTCCAATTAATCACGTAAGTAAATTAAAAGGGAAGTTCTTATTGATTCATGGTTCTGGAGATGACAACGTACATGTTCAAAACTCGATGCAGATGATGGAAGCTTTAATTCAAGCTAATAAACAGTTTGATTCTCAAATTTATCCAGATAAAGACCACGGTATTTATGGCGGAAACACTAGAGTTCAGCTTTACACAAAAATGACCAATTTCATCAAAGAAAATCTATAATCTAAAAATATAAACCTAATTAAATAGTGAATAATATGGGAGAAACACAAGTAAAAACCGCGCATCCAAAAGGACTTTGGGTATTGTTTGGAACGGAGATGTGGGAGCGGTTCAATTTTTATGGAATGCGAGCTTTATTGACTTTATTCCTTGTGAATTCATTATTAATGAAGGAAGAAGAAGCTTCTTTAATTTATGGAGGTTTCCTTGGGCTTTGTTATTTAACCCCGATGTTAGGAGGTTTTGTTGCCGATCGTTATTTAGGAAATAGAAACTGTATCCTTTTAGGAGGTTTGTTAATGGCAATTGGACAGATGCTTTTGTTTACCAGCGGAAGTGTTTTTGAATCTAATTTAGGTCTGGCAAAAATCATTATGTACTCTGCATTAGGAGTAATTGTTTTTGGTAACGGATTTTTCAAACCAAACATTTCTAGTATGGTTGGAAGTTTATATCCAAAACAAGAAAAAACAAAATTAGATAGTGCCTTTACTATTTTCTATATGGGTATTAACATCGGAGCTTTTTTGGGGCAGTCAATCTGTCCTTTATTAGGAGATGTTAAAGATGCGGGAGGAATTAGGGATATCCACGCTTTTAGATGGGGATTCATGGCGGCTTCTGTTGCTATGTTGTTAGGAACAATTCTTTTTTACTTCTTAAAAAATAAATACGTTGTTTCTCCAGAAGGGAAACCATTAGGAGGATTGCCTTCTAAAAATGATGCTTCAGATTTTGAAGAAGGAGAAGCGCAAACAGCAAATTTTTCTACAAAAGCGTTAATAGGAGCGGGAATTGCATTTGTTGCTTTAGGATTCTTTTTCCATTATGTGGTAGGGCAGAACTTGATTTATACTTTGATTTATTCAAGTGGTTTGGCTTTAGCAGGATTAATTATTTCTGATACTTCTTTGACTAAAGTAGAAAGAGACAGAATTATTGTAATTTACATTGTTTCGTTTTTTATTATTTTCTTCTGGGCGGCGTTTGAGCAGGCAGGTTCATCTTTGACTTTTATTGCCGATAACCAAACAGACAGACATTTCTTTGGTTGGGCAATGCCACCATCGATGGTTCAGATTTTTAACGGAATGTTTGTTGTATTTTTAGCAGTTCCTTTTAGTATTCTTTGGGATACTTTAAGAGCTAAAGGAAAAGAGCCAATTTCTCCAGTAAAACTTGCAGCTGGATTAGTAATCATCTCTATGAGTTTCTTAATGATTGCAACTCAAGTTTCTTACATTGGAACTTCGGGGCTTTTATTGGTAAAATGGCTTATCTTACTATATTTCTTAAATACATGTGCAGAGTTGTGTTTATCTCCAATTGGTTTATCATTGGTTGGTAAATTATCTCCAAAACGTTTTGCATCATTATTATACGGAGTATTCTTTTTGTCTAATGCATCTGGATATGCGTTAGGAGGAACTCTAGGTTCTATCTTACCTGCAACTGGTGATAAATTTGCAAAAGCAAAAGAGCTTGGAATTGACTTACAGGCAGTTTTAGATAAAAAAGTAACACTTACAGCAGACCAATTGGCTTTGCTAGACCATCATCAAATTAGTGCGCAAAATCCGATTTTTGCAGGGTTCGAAATCCATAATTTATATGAGTTCTTTATGGTTTTTGTTGTCTTGACGGGTATTGCAGCAATTTTATTATTTGCTTTAACACCACTATTGAAGAAATTAATGCATGGTGTTAGATAAATGGAAAACAATATTACTTTAGAAGAAATTCAAAATTTTAAAGGCAAGTACCCAAAGCAATTGTGGTACTTGTTTTTGGTTGAAATGTGGGAGCGTTTTTGTTTCTACGGAATGAGAGGGGTTTTAGCTTTTTTTATGGTAGACCAATTAGGTTTGTTGGAAGGAAAAGCAAATCTTCAATATGGAGCGATTCAGGCTTTTGTTTACGCTTTTACCTTTATTGGAGGAATTTTTGCAGATAAAATTTTAGGGTTTAAGAAATCACTTCTCTTTGGAGGAATAGTTATGATTCTTGGGAATTTGCTTATCGCAGCTTCACCGCATGATTTCTTTTACTACGGAATAACGCTTTCTATCATCGGAACAGGTTTTTTTAAGCCGAATGTGTCTTCAATGGTAGGAGAATTGTATCATGAAAGCGACGGACGCAGAGATGCGGGTTACGGATTGTTTTATGCGGGAATTAATATAGGCGGAATGCTTGGAGGTGCAATTCCTATTTATTTAGGAAAGAACTATTCTTGGAGTCTTTGTTTCCTTTCTGCGGCAATTGTTATGATAATCGGAGTTATAACGTTTCTTTTGACGAAAAAACATTTAGCGCCAATTGGAAATTCTCCATTAGAAAATCATGCGCCTAAAAAACGTAGCCTTTATGAAATTGCGGTTTATGTAGGTTCTTTTGTTGTAATTCCATTGGTTTATATAATGGTTATCAATTCTGATTTTACAGAGTACTTTATGTATACTATGGGAATAGTAGCATTAGGGTATTTTGCTTACGAGCTGATAATGTTAAAAGATGGAAAACAGCAGCGAAAACTTTTGGCTGCATTCGTATTCATTTTTGGGTATTTTATGTTCATGGCAATTTCTGAACAATCAGGAGGATCCTTGTCTTTATTTGCAAAAGATAATTTATCTAACAAGATGTTGTTTTTTCATATTGATCCAAATGTCGTAAATAATAGTATCAACTCATTGTATGTTGTTATTTTCAGTCCATTGGTAGGATTGTTATGGATATTGATGGCTAAGAAAAAAATCGAGCCGAATACGGTTATTAAGTTTGGTTTGTCATTTATTTTGCTTGCAGCGGGATTCTTTATTTTCTATAGCGCAAGATTTTTTGTAGATGAAAATGGATTAAGTTCTTTAGATGTTTTTGCTTTAGGATATCTTGTTTATACACTTGGAGAATTGTGTATTGGTCCGATTGGAATGTCGGTAATTACAAAATTATCGCCTAAACGATTATTTGGAATGATGATGGGATTGTGGTTCTTGTCAAGTGCATTTGGCCAGTTTGCTGCAGGAAAATTGGGAGCTGAAATATCTGATGCCAATACGGGAACAACTTTGATGTCTAAACTTATTGCCTATACTGACGGATATTATCAATTGGCATTGTATTCTCTAATCGCAGGTGTTGTTTTAATTGTTTTAACTCCAGTAATTAGAAAATTAATGCAAGAAGTTAAATAATTACATTGTAATCACATTTTGCATAAATTTGTATAAAATTTCCATTATGAAAAAAATAGTACTTATTGCTTTGTTTTTAATTGGTGCCACTAATCTTCAAGCGCAAGAATTAAAATGGTATACAGATGTTAGAGAAGCAATTACTGTAAGTAATAAAGAACAAAAGCCAATGCTAATGTTTTTTACGGGCAGTGATTGGTGTGGTTGGTGTATTCGTTTGCAAAATGAAGTTTTAAAGACTGCTGAGTTTAAAAAATGGGCTACAGATAATGTGGTTTTAGTTGAATTAGATTATCCTAGAGCTGTAGCACAGACTCCAGAAATTAAAAATCAAAATAACGAATTGCAACAAGCTTTCGGTATTCAAGGATTTCCAACGGTTTATTTTACAAGTGCCGAAACAAAAGATGGAAGAGTCAATTTTAAAGGACTCGGAAAAACTGGATATGTAGCCGGCGGACCATCTGCTTGGTTGACTGTTGCAGAAGGAATAGTGCATCCGAAAAAATTATAATAGTTTAATACAAAATAATGAAAAGGTCTCTTACACTGTAAGAGACCTTTTTTTATTTAGTAGGAAAAATTCTTAAAAATAATTCTAGTAATTGAGTATTTGGTATTTTATTATATGTAAAAAAACATATCCTGTATTTTTTGTGCCAATAAAATTTGGATAACTAAAATATAATGTTAATTTCGTCTTGCTAATCTAACCAAAACCAATTTATATGACTAAAAAATTACTTATCCTACTGTTTTTTTTAGGTTCATTTATGACGCAAGCACAAAATAATCTAGCATGGAGAACAAACATGACAGATGCTATTGCGATAAGTAACGACCAGAAAAAACCAATGTTGATTTTATTCACTGCCTCAGGTGTACCAGAAAATCTTCAAAATGAAATCTTTAAAACGCCCGATTTTGCTGTTTGGTCACGTGATAATGTGGTCTTAGTAAAATTAGATTTGTCTGATATGAATGCTTCGGATAGTGACCGCGAACAAAATGTGAAATTGAAAAATGCATTTGGAGTTCAAGATCTTCCAGAAGTATGCTTTGCAATGGCATCGGTAAGAAAAAACAAAACCACATTTAGTGCTTTAGGTAAACTAGCCTACAAGCCTGGAGGGGCAAAAGCATGGATTGCAGAATCAAATGCAATTTTGCATCCATCAGAATAATAAACGATTTCATTCGACTTTTATTTTAATTTTTTTTAGTCCCCTTCTGTTTTGCAAAAGGGGATTTTTTTATTCTAAAAAACAAACACCAAGAATTTGATTATTTTCAGTAGTGTTTATTTAACATTTATTAAAAAATAAGCTATTTATTGTCAATTTGATTTTAATGCTTAGAAGTTGGTTTTTAATCTCTTAAATTCTTCATCGGATTCTATTTTTATATTATTTTAGTTTTTATTAACATAACCCAAACTAAAATTATATGCCGAAAAAACTACTTATCCTACTATTGCTTTTAAGTCCATTTTGTATGAATTCTCAAAATATAATATGGAAAACAGATATTAATGATGCTGTAGCTGTGAGCGCAGAAAAGAGAAAGCCATTACTGATTTTTTTTACTGGACAAGGTGCAAGCCCTCAATTACAGAATGAAATTTTTTCTACTCGTGATTTCGAAGAATGGTCACGCAAAAATGTTATTTTGGTCAAGCTTGATCTGTCAGATCCTACTATTCCAGACGCAACTAAGGAACAAAATTTACTATTAAAAAATGCTTTTGGCATTGAAGAAATTCCGCAAGTGTGTTTTTCTGAAGTCACCAGCCGAAAAGGGAAAACCAATTTTAATAAACTAGGCCTTATTGGCTATAAAGAATCTGGTGTTAAATCATGGATTTCAGAATCCGATTCGATTTTAAACCCAGAATAAAACTATAATCTATAATATCCCTTTTCTTTTGTTGAATGAAAAGGGATATTTTTTTTGAGACAGCTATTCTTCCAATATTTCAGGATTGAGTTTGAATTTGATGCATCAGCAATTACAATTTTGGGCTGAAGATTTTGAATCAATCGTTCCAAATTTATTTTTGGGCTTTGAGTAAGAATTAAAATGTCAGGTTTGATTTTTTCTGAAAAACTTTTGGTACTGTCGATTATCAAAATTTTGGCCTTTTTGAAATAAAGCACATTTTTAACCTCTTTAATTTTAGATAACGCAATTGAATTTCCGACGAGATACGAATTTACATTTCTATTATTTTTAATCATGTTATCTCTCGTAAATAGGACTAGATTTTTTCCTGAACGCTCAGAAACAAGTGTGTTGTTTTTTTCGTTGTAAACAATTAATTCTTCTTCGTTTTCCGTTTTGATTTTGGTTAAAATAAAAGAAAGCTGAATCATTATAATGGATGCAAAAACAAACAGCAGTTTATGAAAACTCGGTTTTTTAATCCAAACAATGAACCCAATAATAAAGAATGAAAATGCCCATAAATGATACAAATTAAAACTGATGTCGCGAATGACACATGAGTCTACAGAAGCAACAGCATGAATCATGAAGTTTAGGAGATAAATGCTTTTCTCAAAAACCACGGTCACAAATAGTGGCGGACTGGTAAAAATGGCAAAAATCATAACCACAATTCCAGCAATCATAATGAAAGATAAAATGGGAAGTATGATGATGTTGGTGACAAAAAATAAGCCTGGAAATTGATGGAAATAGTACAGGCATAAAGGTAAAGTACCAATTTGTGCGGCGAAAGAAACCGTTAAGGCTTCCCAAATGTAAATTATTAATTTGTTCTTTGGTTTGTAAATGTTCTTCAAAATAGGCTGTAGCCAAAGAATGAAAAACAATGCGATATAGCTTAATTGAAAACCAACATCAAACAAGAAATAGGGTTCAAAAAGTAATATCAGTAAAACTGAAACTAGCAAAGTATGATAAATATTTCCATTTCGACGTAAATGATTTCCAATTGCAAGAAAAGAAAACATCACGACAGACCTCAGAACTGAAGGAGATAAACCAGAAATAATGGCAAAACCAGCTAAAGAAACAAGAATTGAGGCTAGTTTAAAGAACGAGCCCTTTTTGGTGTTCGGAATTGGTTTGAGGATAAAGGTGATAAAAAGCATTATAAACCCAACATGAAGCCCTGAAACAGATAAGATATGTGTAGCTCCAGAATATTGGTAATCTTGGATTATTTCTTGCGAAATCTCCTGTTGCTGGCCCAAAATTAATGCCAATGCGACATTCATTTCATCTGGATTGAATTTTGATTTTTCGAGATTACGGATTATTCTAGAATGCAGTTTGGCGCAATAATACCAGATGTCTTTTTGGATGGTTTTGCTAACCAGAATTTCTTTTTTCTGGCAATAAATCTGGGCGTAGATTTGTTTATCGGCCAAATATCTGCTGTAATCAAACTGATTCGGATTTTTGCTTGGCTTGTTTTGCTGTAAAACCGTTTGCAGTTTAATGCTATTTCCTATGATCAGTTGGTTGTTGCTGCTGTCTTTCTGAACGTTTACAATTACTTTTCCTGAATAAGGTTTTCTAGAGATTGTTTTTACAAGTCCAATATATCGATCGCTATAATCGTTGCTCTTTAATTTTTCCCGTAGAATTAAAGTTATCGTCTGTTTACTTTCAAATGCCGCTTTGCAATGTGTATAGTGATCCTTTTGAAGACTTTCTGTGTGGCTTAAAAGCGTAAAAGTTCCAATGCAAAAGGATAGAACACAAGTTGAAATTCCAAATAGGATAGAGTTCCTATTGCGTTTAAAAGTCCAAAAGAAAACTCCACAAAATACGATGAAGCTAAGCAAAAGGGAAAAAGTAACTATTGAAATAGGAAAATGAAGATAGTACGAAGCAATAATGCCAAGTATAAAGGCAATTGCAATTTTTACTAACGGAAAATCTAATACTTTCATGATTTAAAAGTATTAAATATTTGTAAGAAAAATAATAAAAAAAATATTTTTTTTAAGGAAGAACCCGATTTACCTGCTCAAAAGAGTTTTTATAATAAGGTTCTTTTGTAGAAGAAACGATAACACCTTTGGATGTGGAAGAATGTACAAATTTGATTTCATCAGAATTGACTTCTGTAATTAATCCGACATGGTTAATTTGTCTGCTTTTGTTGGTTTTAAAGAAAATTAAATCGCCTTTTCGAGCATCATTTAGCGGAATGACTTTTCCTATTTTTGCCTGATCGTAGGAACTTCTCGGAAGTTGAATATTTTCACTTTCAAAAGTGGTATAAACAAGTCCAGAACAATCAAATCCGTTTTTTGTAGTTCCTCCTGCTTTGTAGCGAACGCCAATATTATCAGTTGCTTTTTCGATTAAATTATTAACCAAAGCTCTGTTTTCTTTTTTAGACTCGTTTTTTGATTCACTTTTTGATACCGCTGTTGAAGTCGATTTACAAGAAGTAAAAGCAATTGCCAAAAGCAGAAAAAGGATTATTCTTTTCAAAATCAATTAATTATTTTGTTTCAAATCGGCAACAATGAGTTTTGCTGTGTTTTTACTCGCGCCAACTCCGCCTAATTTTTGTTCTAATATATCGTAATTATGCAGTACTTTATTGCGATAGTCAGGCTCTAATAATTTTTGAAGTTCTTCTTTAATTCGTTTTTTATTGCAATCTCCCTGAATTAATTCGGTTACAACTTCCTGATCCATAATTAAATTAACAAGAGAAATGTATTTTAAAGTGATAATGCGTTTTGCAATCTGATACGAAACTTCGCTTCCTTTATAACAAACTACTTCAGGCACTTTAAAAAGTGCAGTTTCAAGAGTTGCAGTTCCAGAAGTCACTAAAGCTGCTGTCGAAGAACGAAGCAAGTCGTATGTTTTGTTCGAAACAAATGCGATGTTTTTATTTTTTAAGAACTGCTGATAAAATTCGTATTCCTGACTTGGCGCGCCTGCAATTACAAATTCATAATCTTGAAAATCATCCACAACGCTAAGCATCACGCTAAGCATTTTGGTGATTTCTTGTTTGCGGCTACCTGGCAGAACGGCAATAATTGGTTTTTCACCTAAATTATTTTCTTTTCTAAATGAAGCTTCGTCAAAAGCAGGCTGATTCTGAATAGCATCAATAAGCGGATGCCCAACAAAATCGACAGGAAAGTGATGTTTGTCTTCGTAAAAGCTTTTCTCGAAAGGCAAAATAACATACATCTTATCAACATCTTGTTTAATTGCTTTGATTCGGTTTTCTTTCCAAGCCCAAATTTGCGGAGAAATATAATAATGGGTTTTGTAGTTTAATGCTTTTGCCCATTTTGCAATTCGCATATTAAAACCAGGATAATCAATAAAAATAATCACGTCTGGTTTAAACTCAGAAATGTCTTTTTTACAGATTTTAATATTATTTAAAATGGTATTTAAATTAAAAATCACTTCGATAAAGCCCATAAAAGCCAGATCTCGATAGTGCTTTACAAGAGTTCCGCCCACTTTTTGCATTAAATCGCCACCCCAAAATCTAATTTCTGCTTCTGGATCTTCAACATATAATGCTTTCATTAAATTGGAACCATGCAAATCTCCTGAGGCTTCTCCTGCAATGATATAATACTTCATGTTGGTTTTTTTGTAAATGTGCTAAAATTGTAATTCTGAACGGTAACTTAGCAAAGATAAGATTTAAATAACTAATGTCGAAATTGCCAGTACAATCACGGCTAAAATTACGCCACGAGCCATATATTCTTTGTTTCTTTTTAGTAAAATTGCAAACACGGCAAGATCTAAAAGTGTTCCAAGAGTGATTATTTTTCCAAGATATCCATGTTCTCTAATCATTTGAAATCCTGACGAAATATCAAATGTTGTAAAAAAAGTGATGAACAAATAGCTTCCTAAAAGAGCCGTAAAAATTCCGATTATAAAACCAATTAGTATTTCTTTAGTCATTTAATTTCCAAGTGTTAAGTTGCTGAATAGAGTGGTGGGCAGTCAAATCAAATTGTACTGGAACTACAGAAATGTATCCGTTTGCCAAAGCCCATTCGTCGGTATCTTCGCCTTTATCTTCGTTTACAAATTTTCCGGCAAGCCAGTAATAATCTTTCCCAAAAGGAGTTTGTCTTTTATCAAATTTCTGTGCGTAGTACGCTTTCGCTTGACGACAAACTTTAATGCCTTTTATTTCAGATTCTTTCAATTTAGGGAAATTCACGTTTAAAACCACTCCGGGAGGCAGTTTATTAGCCAAGGTTTCTAAAGTTATTTTCTTTACGAAAGATTTTATAGGTTCAAAATCAGCATTCCAGTCAAAATCTAAAAGAGAAAATCCAATTGCCTGAATGCCTTCAATTCCAGCTTCTACGGCTGCACTCATGGTGCCAGAATAGATGACGTTGATAGAAGAATTTGAACCATGATTTATTCCAGAAACGCATAAATCGGGTTTACGTTTTAAAATTTCGTTTACTGCCAGTTTTACACAGTCTACAGGAGTTCCAGAGCAGCTGTATTCTGCAATTGCGTCATTGTCTTTGGAAATTTTGTCAATAAATAAGGTGTTGTTGACAGTTATGGCATGTCCCATGGCACTTTGCGGTTTATCTGGTGCAACGACAATCACATCGCCAATCGTTTCCATAACGCTAATAAGGGCTCTAATTCCGGGAGCCAAAATTCCATCATCGTTAGTCACTAATATTAGTGGTTTTTCCGCTTTCATTTAATAAAAATTATGTGTAGTTTTAACAATTGTAAGATTTTAAAAACAAATTTAGTCGCATATTCTTTGGGATAAGTCACAAAAAAAGCAAAATTTGTCAACTAAGGTAAAGAACTTTTTTGCGAATTAAACATTTTTATATCTTTAACAAAAAATTATCGTGACGTTAGCTCTCGTGGCATAGTTTTTAACGTAACTTAGATAAAAAAATTGATGAATGCTATTATAAAGTTTATGAAAAGAAATTATAAGATACTCATAGCCGTATTGTGCTTATCGCTTACATTATTTGCATTTAAGATGAATGCCGATAGGACAATCGACCCAGATCCGAACAGAGACAAGACACTTTTAGAATTATTAGCATTTGTTATTGAAAAAGGACATTATAGCCCAGCAGAAATAAATGACGAATTTTCTAAAGGTATTTTTAAAGATTATATTGAAGCTCTAGATCCTTCAAAAAGATTTTTCCTGCAGTCTGATATCGACGAATTCAAACAATATGAATTGATGTTGGATGATCAGTTTTTGAATAAAGACATTACGTTTTTTAATCTTACTTATACAAGGCTGATGAAGCGTATGGAAGAAAGTAAAAAACGTTACAAAACGATTTTGAGTCAGCCATTTAACTATAATGTAGATGAGACTTTTGATGCAGATTATGAAAAAATTCCGTATGCAAAAAACTTAACAGAGATTAATGAAAGATGGAGAAAACAAATCAAATTGTCTACTCTTTCTTCTTTGGTTACCAAACAAAAAATAGAAGAAGAAAAGAAGAAAAAAGATCCAGCTTACAAAGAAAAATCTTTTGAAACTTTAGAAAAAGAAACTCGCGAAAGTTCTTTAAAATCTTTAGATGATAATTTTAGCGTAATTAAAGATTTGAATAGAGACTATTGGTTTTCTGTTTATTTGAATTCTATCATGGCTCGTTTCGACCCGCATACAAGCTATTTTGCACCAGAAGAAAAAGATCGTTTTGATGTAAATATCAGTGGGAAACTAGAAGGTATTGGAGCTCGTTTGACTAAGAAAAATGATTTTACTCAGATTGATGAGTTGATTTCTGGAGGTCCAGCTTGGAAAGGAAAACAACTTGAAGCAGGAGATTTGATCTTGAAAGTTGCTCAAGGAAATGAAGAGCCCGTAGATGTTGTGGGTATGCGTTTGGATGATGTTGTGAAAAAAATTAAAGGTCACAAAGGAACTGAAGTAAAACTGACAGTTAAGAAAGTTGACGGTTCTATTAAAGTAATTTCGATCATTCGTGATGTTGTTGAAATTGAAGAAACGTATGCGAAGTCTAGTGTTGTAGAGAAAAACGGTTTAAAATATGGAGTAATCTATCTTCCTAAATTCTACATCGATTTTGAAAACAAAGACGGACGTGATGCAGGAAAAGATATTGCAAAAGAAGTAGAGAGATTGAAAAAAGAAAACATCAACGGTATTGTTTTAGACGTACGTGATGATGGTGGAGGATCTCTTTCTACGGTTGTTGACATTGCCGGTTTATTTATTGAAGAAGGACCAATTGTTCAAGTAAAATCTGCTGGTAAAAAGAAAGAAGTTTTATACGATAAAGACAAAAAAATCGAGTGGGATGGACCATTGGTTATCATGGTGAACAGTTTTTCTGCTTCTGCATCTGAGATTTTAGCGGCTGCAATTCAAGATTACAAACGTGGTGTAATTATCGGAAGCAAACAAACTTATGGTAAAGGAACGGTGCAAAACGTATTAGATTTGAATCAGTTTGTGCGTAATGCAAATTATGGAGATCTTGGAGCATTGAAAATTACTGGACAAAAATTCTACAGAATTAACGGTGGTTCTACTCAATTAGAGGGTGTTCATAGTGATGTGGTGATGCCAGATCGTTATGCTTACTTAAAAATGGGTGAGAGAGATATTGACAATGCAATGCCTTGGGACAAAATTGATCCAGCAGATTATAGCACTTGGACTTCTAATGAGAATTTTACTAAAGCCATCAATAATAGTAAAAACAGAATTGCTCAAAATCCTCAATTTAAATTAATTGATGATAATGCAAAATGGATTGATGTAAAGAACAAAGAAAACGTATACAGCTTGAATATTAAGAGTTTTAAAGAAACTCAGGAACAAGTTGAAAACGAAGGAAAAAAATACAAACCGATTTCTGATTACAAAAACGATTTAATCTTTAAATCACTTCCGTATGAAGAAGACGAAATGAAAGCTGATGCTTCTTTAAAAGAGAAAAGAGATGCATGGCACCAAGCTTTATCTAAAGATGTTTATGTAGAAGAAGCATTAAACGTACTAGATGATTTACAGACAAAAGGTTTGGTAAAAAATACAGTTAATCCTAAAATGAAAAAGGATAAACTAGTGAAGTCTTAAGTTCGAAAAGAATTTAATTTGTTTAAAAACGCTCTATAAATTTTGAATTTATGGAGCGTTTTTTTGTAAGTTTAACTCATAAAAATAGAATTATGAAAGTTTGTTTAAGTTTGATTTTAATGAGTTGTGTACTGTTTTCTTGTAAAAAAGAGAACTTAGAAAAGGGAAATTTAGGAGAAGAAAAGGCAGGTAGTGAAGCGGTTTCTTTTAAAGGAAATTCTACAAGTACCGACTCTTTGTATACAGTTGCTTATTTGCCAACTTCAACGACAAAACAGATTGTAAAACACCAGTATTATACTTTATCGTACAACGAAAAGTTTGAACAGGCAGAATGGGTGGCTTACGAATTGAAAAGAGAATATCTAAAGAATCATGATTATAAAAGACCTTATTTTATTGAAGATCCAAAAGTAACTACGTGTTCTGCAGATTGGAGAAATTATAAAAAATCAGGTTATGATAAAGGACATCTTTGCCCTGCCGGAGATATGGAATTTAGCAAAGATGCTTACAATGACACTTTTTATACGTCGAATATTTCTCCTCAGAAAAAAGAATTTAATGCCGGAATTTGGAACAGAATAGAGCAAAAAACGCGCTATTGGGCAGGAAAATACAATAATATTTATGTCGTAACTGGCGGAATTGCGAAAGATTCGGACAAAAAAATAGGAATGGAAAAAGTCGCTGTTCCTAAATATTTTTATAAAATCGTTTTGGCTAATAAAGGTAATGAGCATAAAGCCATTGCTTTCTTGGTTCCGAATGAAAAAAGCGATCAATCGATTTATGATTTTGTGGTTCCAATTGAAACTTTAGAAAAAATGACTGGAATTGATTTCTTCCCGAATCTGAAAAATTTGAAAAGCGATAAAAATTTTTAATTTAAATACTGTATTGATTATCTACGCTTTAAGTGTATTGAAAGAAATGTGTTGCCATGAAAAATAAAAGGTAATTTTTATATGCCTGTTTAAAAGACTAATTTTAGACCAAAAATATCATGCATTACATTTTTCTTAGAGTAAAGCAACAAATGATTTTTGTTGTTCTGATGATTACTTTTATCATAAATCGGGGTTACTCTCAAACAACATTAACAAAGCAAAATATAGAAAATGTTCTTAATAACGCCTTTAATAAATTTAAAGATTTAAAAGAAGGAAAAAATGCCGACTACATTAAAGAACTAGCCAATGTTGATCCTAATATTTTTGGAATTGCACTCATAACTACAGACGGAACGGTATATACTAAAGGTGATATAACTTCGATGGTTTCCATACAGAGTATATCGAAAGTGTTTACGATGGCCAAAGTTATTGAAGAACAAGGTCCTCTAGTTTTGCAAGATAAAATAGGTGTAGATGCGACAGGATTGCCTTTTAACTCTATTGTTGCAGTAGAAATGCACAAAGGAGATAAAATTAATCCTCTTGTAAATCCAGGCGCAATCGCAGCAACAAGCCTTGTACAGGGGAATGATTCTGTAGCAAAATGGAAAGAAATTATGAAAATCCAAAGCGACTTTGCAGGAAGAAAACTTTCTATAAATCGTCCTGTTTATATTAGTGAGGCAGGAGATAATTTGCGTAATCAAGCTATTGCACATTTATTATTAGCTTATGGCAAAATGTATTTTGATCCTGTTCAGGCTACAGATATTTATACAAAGCAATGTGCATTGAATGTTAATGCAAAAGATTTAGCAACAATGGCTGCCACACTTGCAAATGGTGGAGTTAATCCGGTTACTAAGGAAAAAGTTGTAAGTCAAGCTACAGTTATGTATACCTTGCCAGTAATGGCAACTGCAGGACTCTATGACAATTCAGGTATTTGGTTATTTAATTCAGGCCTTCCTGCAAAAAGTGGTGTTGGTGGAGGAATGTTGGCAGTATGTCCAGGTAAATTTGGAATCGCTGTTATTTCGCCTCCTTTAGATAAATTTGGAAACAGTTTGAAGGCGCAAAAAGCGATTCAATATATTGTTGAACAGCTTAAGGTAAATCCATATTGGATTGAGCCAAATAAAAATTAATATATTGTGGTAAATCAAAAAGTCCTAAAAATAATTTTTAGGACTTTTTGATTTTATGTGTTTAGATGAAAAATTAAAAACTAGTAAGAGTTTTTAACTCGGCAATTGTTTCTGTTGGTTTTTCAGCTTTAAAAACAAAGCTTCCAGCAACTAAAACATCAGCACCAGCTTGTACTAATTGTTTTGCATTTTTGCTTGTCACGCCACCGTCAATTTCGATTAATGTTGAAGCATTTTTGCGTGTAATTAACGCTTTTAGCTTCTTTATTTTGTCATAAGTGTTCTCGATGAATGATTGTCCCCCAAATCCAGGATTTACGCTCATAATGCAAACTACGTCGATATCATTAATAACATCTTCTAACAAATCTACATTGGTATGTGGATTCATTGCAACTCCAGCTTTCATTCCTTCAGCTTTAATTGCTTGAAGTGTTCTGTGTAAGTGCGTGCAAGCTTCATAATGTACCGTTAGTCCATTCGCTCCTAAATCGGCAAAAGTTTTAATGTAACGATCTGGATCGATAATCATTAAATGTACATCGATATATTTTTTGGCATGTTTTGAAATAGCTTCTAAAACGGGCATTCCGAAAGATATGTTGGGTACAAAAACTCCATCCATAATATCGATATGAAACCAATCGGCTTGGCTGTTGTTAATCATTTCGACATCGCGCTGTAAATTACCAAAATCTGCAGCTAAGACAGAAGGAGCTATAAATGTATTTTTCATTGTATTTGTTTGTGTGTTGTTTTATTGCAAAGATAATTTTTTTATGATGAATGGGATAATTTAACCGCAAAGTACGCTAAGATTTACGCAAAGTACGCAAAGTTTTTTATTTAAGATTATTCAAGAATAGGAAGTTCACAAAGCTTTGTGTCCCCTGTTTTCTTTTAAGATAAAAACTTTGCGAACTTTGCGTTATCCTTTGTGTCTTTGCGGTAAAAAAACTTTTCAGTAAAAAATAAAAAACTCCGGTAATCAGCCGGAGTTTCAATCATCAATCAAAAAACGAACAGTCAATCAAACTGTTGTTTGCGGGAAAATTCCAATTTAAAATAACCAAATTCCAAGCCAATTGTAATTTGGGATTTTAAATATTGAAATTTAATATTGTTTATCCTAAGTATGTTTTAAGGATTTTACTTCTAGAAGTGTGTTTCAATCGACGGATTGCTTTTTCTTTAATCTGACGAACACGCTCACGAGTTAGGTCGAAAGTTTCACCAATTTCTTCAAGAGTCATTGGGTGTTGGTCGCCAAGTCCAAAATATAAACGAACAACATCTGCCTCTCTTGGAGTTAATGTTTCTAAAGAACGTTCGATTTCAGTACGAAGAGATTCGTGAATTAATTCTCTATCTGGATTTGGAGATTCGCCAGAACGCAATACGTCATAAAGGTTAGAATCTTCTCCTTCAACAAGAGGCGCATCCATAGATAGGTGACGTCCAGAGTTTTTCATAGACTCTTTTACGTCGTTAACAGTCATGTCAAGTTCTTTTGCAATTTCCTCAGCAGAAGGCGGACGCTCGTTAGATTGCTCTAATAACGCATACATTTTGTTGATTTTATTGATAGAACCAATTTTATTTAATGGTAAACGCACAATACGTGATTGTTCAGCTAATGCTTGAAGAATCGATTGGCGAATCCACCATACAGCGTAAGAAATGAATTTGAAACCACGAGTTTCATCAAAACGTTGAGCCGCTTTAATTAAACCTAAGTTTCCTTCATTAATTAAATCCGGAAGAGTTAATCCTTGATTTTGATATTGTTTAGCCACAGATACTACGAAACGTAGGTTGGCTTTTGTTAGTTTTTCTAAAGCTCTTTGATCACCAGCCTTTATTCTTTGTGCTAATTCTACCTCTTCATCAGCGGTAATTAGGTCAACTTTTCCAATTTCTTGTAGATATTTATCTAACGATGCAGTTTCACGATTAGTTACCTGCTTGGTGATTTTAAGTTGTCTCATGTTGTTGTCTCCCTATTTTTAAAGTGTACAAATGGTTATACGTAAGGAGTATCAATAAAGTTACAATAATTATTTATTTTTTTCTAAAATTTATAGGTGACCCCAGATTGAAGCGATAAACTATAAGGTTTTGGCGCACTATAATCTTTGAAAGTGCTTAAATAATATTTAAAAATAGGATTGAAATCCAATTGAAATTTATCATTTAATTTATAATAAAGACCCATTCCTAAATTAAATGATAAATTCATTTTGTTTAAATTCTTAGTCGAGCCTATTCTTTCGTTTTTTAAATTATTAGAAGACAGATAAAGCTCATTTGCATCTGACATCATAGCGCTAAATCCGCTAAAAGCTTCAATGCCGTATGGAGTTTCATCTTTTTTAATCGCATAAATGAATTCAAAGGGAATTTCATAATAAGATATTTTTTGCACCAGCCGAATATCTTCATCATTCGCAATAACATTATAAATATCATTATTGGTCAGAACCATATTTTCATAATTGATTTGCGATTGATTGTTTAAATGATTGGATATTTTTAAATTTATTTTAGAAATACCAGCCTTGAATCCAAATTTCCCGTACATAGTTTTAAAGTAAACTCCGTAATGAGAAGTTATCGAATGGCTTTTTGAAACATCATCAAAAGATTCATTTATTGTTGATTTTCCTGATAACGAACCATAAATAGCAGGTCCGTAATAGACAGAAACTGAAAATTCGGGTTCTTTTTCACTCGTTTGCTCAGGATATTCTCTTTCAATATATTCTCTTTTTGGAGTTGTTTTTTTCTTCTGTTGAGGAATAATACTATATTGTTTAATTGTCTTTGGATTGTCTGAATCTTCTAAACTCTCTTTGGTGGTTTTTGTATTACTTTTTTCTGAATCTTCAGTTTTTATAGGCTGATTATCTTGAGAGACAACTGAATCACTCTGTCTTTCTTGAATTGTCGATTTCTTCTTTTTGCTTTTTGCAACACTATTTTTCGAAGTGCTATTTTTTGAAATATTATTTTTTGGATTCTTTAAAGTGGTTTTAGCACTTGGTTTTCTTGAAATTACAGATGCTTTTTTAGCAGTACTATTTGATTTCTTTGGAGCGCTTTCTGGTTTTTCTGAAACAGAATTAGGCTTTTTAGAAGTTGTAACAGTTTTGTTTTTTCTAATGATTACTTTGTATTTTTTTACCACTTCATATTCTTCATATTCGTCTGTTGTAGCTACCAATTTTGAAGATTGTTTGATTAATTTTTCTGTCCTGCTTTTTTTAATTGTTGTTTTGGTCTCACTTGGAGTTTCAACTGTTTTTTTTGCTGTTGATTTCGTTGTATAAATTGTTTTGTTCACAGAATCTTGTGAGGTATTGTTTTTGATCACCAATGGTTTCTTTTGGTCATTTGTTGTTTCAGATCTATCGATAACAGTTTTATCTTCTTCAAAATTTAATGGTTTATTTTGATTTTGGTTTAATTCTAAAATGAAAATTGAACTGGCAATTCCCATTAGCAATACACTTGGAATAAGCCAGAATAAAAGACGTCTTTTCCTTTTTTTGTTTAAATCGCTTTCAATAGAAGCCCATAAATTGTTGCTTGGACTTTTGTCCAAAAGCTCTAATTTATCTTTAAATATTTTACCTATTTCTTTTTTATTTTCCATGGCTTGCTTGATAGTTATGGAACGACTTTGTTGAAGTGATCTTTTCTTTTAGAATTAATTTTGCTCTATGCAAATTAGATTTTGATGTGCCTTCACTTATAGAAAGCATTCCGGCAATTTCTTTGTGGCTGTATTCGTCAAGTTCGTAGAGATTAAAAATTAATCGATATTGATGGGGCAATTCTTGTATTAATGATAATAAATAATCAATAGGATAGTCCATTTCAGAATCATTAATTGTTATCTCAGGGATGTTATCATCTTTAATTGATGTGAGAAAAAAGGAATTTTTATATCTGCTGATTGCTTTATTTATCAAAATCCGTTTCATCCATCCTTCAAAACTTCCTGTTGCTTTAAAGTTTTTTATGTTGGTGAATATTTCAATAAAAGCATCATGGAGAGTGTCTTCGGCTTCAGAATTATTTTGACAATATTTTAGACTTATCACAAAAAGACTTTTATAATAGAGATTGTAAAGTTCTTCTTGTGATTTCCTGTTCTGCCTGATGCAGCCTTTTATGATTTGGTCTAAATTCAAAAATGAAGCGTTTTTGTATTGTTTAAATATAAGAATCAAAAGCCCTTTTTTCAATAAACTAGAAGTATCTTATAGCTCTAGCTTTGGTACTGCTTTTTTCTGGAATTTTTGATGTAGAAGTTTTTTCTCCTGTTTTAAAATTGATTGTCGAAACTGCATTTTGATCAATTTCTGTCGAACTCCAATAAATTGAATCTGTAAAATTGCCTAAATTTTTTAAATATAGATTTTTATATATTAGTTCTAATTCATTTGATGATGGTAAAAACCAATCGTTATAAACATCTTGATTAAATGATATAGCATCTTTAGCCAAAAGAGTTCCGTTGTTTAAATTGCTGCAAACTGATGGATTCGTGTAGAAATTGGTTAGATTGTCGTGATAAATTACAATTTGTGCTGTATTGTAATAGCCACTTCCAATTTCGTTATTTCTTGCTTTTGAGATAGATGAAGCCACACAACCCCATTCTAAATCTTTTAAATCTTTTGTTGCAACTTCTATATAACGCCATCCCAAACTATATTTGCCTTTATCATAAAAAACAATTCCTTTTGCTGGTCCTCTGTCACCAATTTTATATGGATATTTAGTCTCATATAAGAGCTCGAGTTTTATGTTTTTGTCTAGCATTTTTATGGTCACATTTGTACCGTACATTTCAACTTCTCCATCAATACTCCAATATTTAGCTAATTCAGATGCACCATCTAGTTTTATATTTAGATGTAATTTATCGTCAACAAATAAAAAGAACCATGTTCCGCTGTATTCTTGATTATTAAAATAAAAAACTAAAGTTGCATCTGAGTTTATCAAGAATCGACCGCTTAAATAAGTATTGTCATCGGTTTGAGCATAACTTACTTTCCAATAATAATCTAATGGTTTATCCAAAGGCGGAGAAATAATTCCGTTACAATACGCTATGATGTCTTCTCTGGTGCAGTTTTTAAGAGCAATGTTCAGTTCTGAATTACTATTTACAGAATAAATAGTGTTATCTGCTAAAGTTGTTGAAATAGGGTAGCTAATGCTTAAAGATTGATCAGTAGAAAGATTTTCTAAAATTTTACTGAATTGCACGTCACTCAATATATACTGTATTCCAATCGGATTCTGATTACTGTCGTAAACCTTTAAAGCTAAAGGATAAATAAATTCTACACATGGAGGTGTTTCTCCTTCTTCAAGCGCTTTTTTGGAAGTTGTGTTTTCTAATGTATGATATAACTCGGAATCTTTTTTAATTAGTTTTCCAAATTTTCCAGTTTCTAAATTAACAGCTTCATGTAGATTGTCTTGAAATTCGCATCCGCAAACAATAAAAATGAATAGTAGAAGTCCAGTTGGTATTTTCGGAATGTTTTTCATTATATCTGCTTTTTAAATTCGGTTCTAAAGAATAGTCTCAAGAAATAAAAAAGGTTGCGTACAAATTGAATAAAAAAATTAAGCCTTGATCAAAAAATATTTCGATCAAGGCTGATAATATGTTATAAATGAAAAATGATTATCTTACTGTAATGTTTTTTGAAACATAGACTGGCTGCCCATTTTCGGTAAAACCTTCTAAGATAACTTCAAAATTTCCTTTAAGATCTGATGTATAAAAAGATAATTGATCTTCTTTAGTTTCTAATTTTACATCCGGTTTCCATAGTAATTGATATCTGTAATCTGGAATTCGCTGTAATTTATTTCCAGGAGCGTAATCAGGATTATTGTATACCTTTTGAGGGTTTGGACGCTGGATTTCCATTGTTTTCAAATATTTCTTTGCATAATTCTCTGAAAATTCATTGTTTTTAGTTTCAAAACTAATCATGCCTCCATACAGATTAGGTCCATACACATAAGGTTCCGAAATTAGGCTTATTTTGTTTACATTTCCCATATTGTATTCAAAAAGGTCGCTTGGATCTTGAATTAATAATCCGTCAACTAGCACCATAGGCGGACCGTATACTTGTAGGTCTTTTTGATCATTTCTAATATGAAGTTCATATTTCCCATTATTTCTTCTGTAATAAAGTTCAACCAGAATCTCGACAATATTTTCTTTTAAAGTGGGGAATCTTGTATAGTCGTCTAGAACATAAGTTTTTTCGATTGTGCTGAAAAATGGGGTCATAACAGCTTCAGTAACTAAACTATCTTTTTTGATTTGATAGTAAGCGTTTTGAATTTGGCTTGCTGTAGATCTTTCTTCAATATCATTTTTTAGTTCTGGAGACAGATTAAATTTTGAAGTAAATTGTAATGAAGAAGTATCAAATTTTGGAAAAGCATCTAGCACGATTGTATAATCAGCTCTTTTTTCATCGATTACCTGCAAAATTGCATTAGGAAAATTAGGAAATTGATCTAATAAAAAGGCAAATTTTCCTTGTGCATTTGTTTTGACGATTTTCAAAACATATTCTTTTCCGGGCAATGATAAGGCGATCGATTTGCCGGCCAAGTTTTGATTGCTGCTTGATGTGATATAGCCTGTAATAAGTTCCGATCTTACTTCTGGAATATAAGTAAAAGAAGCTGGTGTAGAATTAACATAGTTTTCTGCCGATTTCTTAGCAAATTCTGCAGGCGTAAGTTGTTTTAGAGTTGGAATTTGATCTATTTTTCTAATAGAAACAGAATAATTGCCTTTTTCAATGGTTTTCGTCAAAGACTTCAATTTCAAGTTTACTTTTTCTCTTGTGTAATAGCTTTCTTTGTCAAATTCAAAATCGATTCTTTTATCGTTTCCGGTATTTGAATTTATGGTTTGAATCGCTGTTGCAGTATTTTTGGGGTTAACAAGATCAAATGTAATATTGTCATTTGGCTCCTGAGTTTGAAACGGATTGATAATGAAAATATCTATTTCATGCTTTTGCGAATTAGGATTATTCAATATCCATTTTGTATAAGCAATGACTTTATAATTTCCAGTTTTTAATGTTGTTGGAATAAAGTATTCTCCAGTTCCAATTCCGTTATCAAGATATATTTTATTTTTTTGAAGCGATTTTTTCTCACTGTCAATTAATTCAACATAAGCAATTTTGCTTACTTGACTAGTTTTATTGTTTAAAGGATTTAAACAGTACAGTTTGAAATACAATGTTTCTCCAGTCAAAAAGCTAGTTGTGTTCGAATGAATAAAGATAGTTTCTTGCGTTGAAATGGTCGGGATATCGTTTTTGTTTTGTGAACTCTGAGCATAGTTGAATCCGCTTTGAGTTAATAAAAATATCAAAAGCGCCAAATGTTTAATTCTGCTTAGAACATTAGTCTTATTATATATAGAAAAGTGTTTCATGGATTTAAAAAAGATTAATCTACCCAAAAAGGAGGAACAATATTAGATGAAAAAGAAGTACAGTCTCCACATGGTGTTTTTACCATAAAATAAATGTCACCGTAGGTCCATGAAAACAATGCTCTAACATTTGTGCGAATATAAGAACGTAATATTGCTCTTTTGCAAGGAAGATCGCCATCACAGTCTTTGAATTCTTCGGGCTCGCAGTCAGATTCGTAGTAAGGAGGTAAAGCTTCTTTTGGAAACAAATCAGCATAATTAAAATAAATTCTTTCTGTAGAAACTGAAGAAACTTCAAAGAATCCAATTACTTTTTCTTCAGGATTTTCGACAGATTTTATGTTTCCATAAAAGAATCCAGGTTGTTTTGGTGAAAGAACACCTCCGGAGGTTGATAAATCTCGTAATGTTTTATAAAAAGTATATGCAGCTAAATTTTGAACATATTGTTTTACAAGTATACTGTAACGATGTGATATAATGTAATTTTGGTCGCTAATGAAACGCACAGGAAAATGTACCCGGTCTTCACTAAGTCCACTTGTGTTGTTTAAAATTATACTGTTTGATTTTTTGGTAGAAAAACAAACTCTAGTTTCTTTAGTTCGAGGCGTTACTGAAATTACTTCTTGTTGAGGAGAAGGGGGTGTTCCTTCAATAGGATTTCCAGGGTTTGCAGGTATCGTTAGTAGACTAGTTTCCTGAAAATACCATCTTGGCGCGATAATTTTATAGGTTTCAGCATACTCATATCTATAATATTTTGAGGTGTTGGAAGGATCAAAACTATTGACATTAATTTGTACACCTCTTTGTCCATTCACTGTTTCAACTGTAGCAGTTACATTGTCAATTTTGGTTTCGGTAGTTAGAACCTGCTCGTCAGAAGTATAGTTTTTTCCTGCACTTGTTCTAATTTTTAATTGATATTTTCTTCCAGGCTCAGCTTTAAATGGTGTGATAGATTCGTAAACCGTATCTTTTTCTGTAAACTGATATTCATTTCCCTTATCGTCTGAAACAGATACATTTGCTCCTTTTTCAAGTCTTGGACCTGTTTCTTCAAGCTGATAAACTTGAGAAAGTCTGATGGTTTGATTTTTAAGTTCGTTCGTAATAGTTCCTTCTACCACAAGAGCACTTTCAAAATCTGTATTTTGAAAAACATATTGCTCCGTACAGCTGCTAATAGTGGCTGTAAGAATTAGTAATAGTGATATTTTATATAGATGTTTTTTCATGATTTTAAAACTTGAAATTATAAGTAATACTTGGAATTGGAATAGAAAAAATAGATGTTTTGTAAGCTTTTATTTGTCCTTCTTTTGTAACAAAAAATACTGAATATGGATTGTTACGGCCTAAAACATTGTATACCGAAATATTCCAAAAACTATGAGCTAACTTTTTTATTTTATGATTTCCTTCAATGTTCAGGCCAATGTCAAGTCTGAAATAATCAGGGATTCTAAATTTATTACGATCACTATAAACGGTATATTGTTCGTTGCCATAATCGTATTTTCCGATCGGATATGTAATTGGTCTTCCTGTTTGATAAATAAAATTACTTGAAAAACTGTAACGCTGGGTAATTTTATAGTTTAAAACGGCACTAAAATCGTGTGGCTTATCAAAGTTTGATGGAAAATATTTTCCATTATTTACTTTTTCTTCATTAAACTGGCTATCGAGTTTTATTAAAGATCTCGAGTATGTATATCCAAGCCATCCGTTTAATTTACCAACTTGTTTTTTAACCAAAAATTCTACACCATAAGCTTTTCCTTCTCCCTGTAAAAGTTCAGTTTCTATATTTTCATTCAATAATAATTCGGCTCCCACCTTATAGTCCAATATGTTTTTAGATCTTTTGTAATATCCTTCTACACTAAGGTCTATATCGCCACCTTTAAGATTTTTATAAAATCCCAAAGAAACTTGCTGAGCGCTTTCTGGCTTAACATTTAAATCAGAAAGTTTCCAAATGTCTGTTGGAGATTGTGTCGTATTATTTGATAGCAAATGAATGTATTGATAGGTTTTGTCATAACTTGCTCTTACAGAGAAATCATCTGCAAGGAAATATCTGGCAGCAAATCTTGGTTCTAATCCTCCGTATCTTTTAATTACTTCATTGTTACCATATGTTTTGGTATCTATTACCGTTGCATCACTAATAGGGGCATTGTCCTCGTAAATTCGCTGAGTAGATTTTCCTAAAGCCGAAAAAGTAGAATATCGTAAACCAAAATCAAGCAAAAATTTGTCGTTTACTTTAAAATTATCTCCAATGTAGGCCGCAGATTCTAATCCTTTTTCGGTTTCAACATCGATCGGGACCAATGTAGATTGTGGATTTGTCGGATTCAAATATCCAGGATCTACAGAATATAATTTTGTCGAAATACCATAACTAAATCTATGCTTTTCATTGTATAAATAATTCATTTTGATCATTGCTTGAGTTTCGTTGATTTTATAGCCGAAATCAAAATTATTTACTCCTTCAGATTGATAATCAATGTTGAATTTGTATTCACTATTCGTAACAATCAAAGACCCTTTGTTTTTCTCATTGAAAGTATGATTCCATTTTAGAGTTGCTAAACGATTGCTGTATTTGTATAAAGAATCTGATGAAACACTGAATTTATCGTGGCTGTAATAAAGCGTAGATTCAATATCATTTTTTGCGTTTATTTTGTGATTGTATTTTAGGATAAAATCATAAAAAGAAGCCTGACTGTTTTTTAAATTTTCATCATCCAGACTTTTTAAAATCCAATCCGAATAAGTTGCTCTTCCTCCAGCCACTAGACTTGATTTTCCTTTTACAATAGGTGTAGATAGCATTAAATTGCTGGTAACAGGACCAATACCGCCTTCACCTTGAAATTCGTTTACATTTCCGATTTTTGATGAAATGTCAAAAACAGATGATAACCTACCTCCAAATTCAGCAGGAATGCTACCTTTATAAATGTCTACTTTTTTAGTTGTATAAGGATTTAGCGCCGTAAAAAAACCAAAGAAATGCGACGGGTTGTATAAAGTAGCATGGTCTAATAAGAATAAATTTTGATCCTCTTTACCACCTCTAACGTTAAAACCTGCAGAACCTTCTCCTGCACTTTTTATTCCAGGCATAGTTAAAGCAACCTTAAGGATATCACGTTCCCCTAGTACTAAAGGAACGTTTTTAATTCCTTCAGAATCAATTGTCGTTACGCCAGTAATTGCTGCTTTTGCACTTTTGCTTTTATTGGTTTTAATAAGCACTTCGTCCAGCTGGTTTATATTGTCTGTCAAAGAAAAATTTAATACGCCATCATTATAAACCATTATATTTTTACTGACCTTATTATAGGAGAAACTTTCGGTTTCTACGACGTTTAATCCTCCTGGAACTTGCATGCTGTAGAATCCTTTTTTGTCTGTTACAGCTGAAAACTCAGAATTTGGTGTTTTTACGACAATATTAGCAAGACCAGAATTGTTTTTCCCCCCTTTTATAAAACCAGATAATGTATAAGTAGATTTTTTTTTCTGATTTTTTACTTCTTTACCGATTAAAACAATATCTCGAATGTTTTTATTTGGGTTTCTTGAGTTGGTTTTTTTAATAGAATCATATTGCTGATAGAAAATTGGGTTGATCATTCCGTTTTCGTCTCTTTCAAGAGGAATTCCGAAGTAATCATCTGGCAATTGGTTGTAGATTATACTATTATTTGTAACTATAACTTTATTTTCAGAAACATAAAAGTTAAAGCTCGTGTTCTGAAAAACATCTTCCAAAACTTCGCCAATTCTAACTTCTTTATATTGTTTGGTTATAGAAGTGCTGTCATTTTCAAACCATTTTTCATCAAAATAAAATTTATAATAAGATACTTTTTCAATGTCTTGAATAGCGGTTTTTATATTGGCATTTTTAAAATCAACAGATATTTTGTCACTGATTACTTGAGAATATATGATTTGTTGAAAGGCAATTAGAAATAGAATAAGAGTAATTTTTTTCATTTAATTAGAACTTTTTTTTAAAAGACCATTGATTTGTTTTGTGAGATTTTCTATAAATTGAGGCTTGTTGGAGCGTTCTAATTTTTTATCAGTATTGTAAATACTGTTTATTTCTTTCTTAAAATTTGGAAAAATTTTCTTGAAATCCCTTTCTGTTTCGACCTTGTAGAAGTAGTTGTTGTATTTTAATACATAACCTATTTTATAAATGAAGTCATAGTAGATAACATCTGCCTGAAAAGACTTTGCTTTTTCTTTGGTATGCTTAATGTAAAGAGAAACATTTTCTCCAATGTATGTTTCCTCGTAAATGCCTTTTATGATAGATGGAAATTTTACTGATTCTTCCTTTAGGTTAATAAATTTTTTGTTTTTAATAAAGAAATAATCAACCTTATTGGTAATAAGGTTTATAGGTACATTTTCTGAAGAGCCATTCTGTTTGTAGATGACTTGATCTTCAAGAATGTCATATTTAAGATTAACATCAGAATAAATCTGACCCTCAAAACTAATGTTTCCAAGATTGAATTCATCAATGTAATATCTGTTTTTGCCTTCTAATGGACGGAAAGATTCGCTATGAACTATTCCATTATTAATATTTAAATTGTCTTTGCCCACTGCTTGGTCGAAGTAATCGTACAATGAAAATTTTTCAGCAGATTGTGAAAACATGTGCGATATGTTCAATAGGCTTGCAAATAGCGAAAGATAAATCGCTTTTTTTTGATAATTTTTCAAGGAAGTGTGATTTTTTTTGATTTTGGATTGATTGGTGCCAAAAGTATTAAAAAAATGTTATGAAAATCACGTAATACTGTTAAAATGTAATAAAAGTGATATAAAAATACCTCAAAACAGGTAAAAAGTATATTCTTGGTATATTTTAAGTTAGAAAACCAAATTAACTCGAGAACTTTTTATTTTTTAATGATTTTCTTTAAACTGAAAAACCCCAATTCAGTTAAGAATTGGGGTTTTCTATGAATAAACCTTTAGTAAACTAAGATCTGATTACTCTTTTTTATCCTCACGTGGAGGTCTTGGAACAAGTGCTTTTTTAGACACTTTTTCTTTTTTAGTTTTAGGGTCAACTCCTAAGTATTTCACTTGAAAAACATCTCCCATTTTAACTACGTCAGCAACGTTTTCTGTACGCTCCCAAGCCAATTCAGATACGTGAAGTAATACCTCGTTTCCTGGTGCAGCAGTATATTCTACAACAGCTCCAAAATCAAGCATCTTGATTACTTTTACTTCGTAAGCTTCTCCCACTTGAGGTTTGAAAGTTAAAGCGTCAATTTTAGCCAATACAGTTTTGATTCCTTCTGGATCAGTTCCTAAGATTTCAACAACTCCTTGCTCGTCTACTTCGTTGATTACGATTGTAGTTCCTGTAGCTTTTTGTAATTCTTGAATTACTTTTCCTCCAGGTCCGATTAATGCGCCAATGAAGTTTCCAGGAATAGTTCTGGTAATGATTTTTGGTGCGTGAGCTTTAACATCTGGTCTTGGAGTTGCAATAGTTTCAGTTAATTTTCCTAAAATATGCAAACGTCCATCACGAGCTTGTGCTAAAGCTTGTTCCATAATGTCATAACGTAATCCTTCGATTTTGATATCCATTTGGCAAGCAGTAATACCGTCAGCAGTACCAGTTACTTTAAAGTCCATATCTCCCAAGTGATCTTCGTCTCCTAAGATATCAGACAATACAGCAAATTTCTCACCATCAGTAATTAATCCCATAGCAATACCAGAAACTGGTTTTGTCATTTGAACTCCAGCATCCATAAGAGCCATTGTTCCAGCACAAACAGTTGCCATAGAAGAAGAACCATTAGATTCTAAAACTTCAGAAACAACACGGATTGTGTAAGGACAATCTGCAGGAATCATATTTTTTAAAGCTCTTTGAGCTAAGTTACCGTGACCAACTTCTCTTCTTGAAGTTCCTCTTAATGGTTTTGCTTCACCAGTAGAGAAAGGAGGGAAGTTATAGTGTAAGTAGAATTTTTCTTCACCTTGTTCTGATGGAGAATCGATTTGGTTCGCTTCTCTAGAAGTTCCTAAAGTTACTGTAGCCAAAGCTTGAGTTTCTCCACGTGTAAATAAAGAAGATCCGTGAACAGATGGTAAATAATCAGTTTCACACCAGATTGGTCTGATTTCTGTAGTTTTTCTACCGTCTAGACGAATTCCTTTTTCAAGAATTACGTTACGAACTGCTTCTTTGTTTGTTTTGTAGAAATATTTTCCAACTAAACCTGCAAGATCTGCATTTTCAGCATATTCTTCTTCTGTATATAAAGCTTTTGCTTCTTCTTTTACAGCAGCAAATTTTTCTCCTCTTTCGGCTTTTCCAGAAGCTTCTTGAGCAATTGTGTAACATTTATCGTAAGCAGCAGCTTTTACTTTAGCGTAAACAGCTTCGTCTTCAACTTCACCTTCGTAAGTTCTGTATTCTTGAGAGCTTAATTTTGCTCTTAATTTTTGTTGAGCAACAATTTGAACTTTAATAGCTTCGTGAGCAAATTTAATTGCCTCAACCATTTCAGCTTCTGAGATTTCTTTCATCTCACCTTCAACCATTGCAACAGAATCCATAGAAGCTCCGATCATCATATCAATATCAGATTTTTCTAATTCTTCTCTGCTTGGGTTGATTACTAATTTTCCGTCGATACGAGCAACACGCACTTCAGAAATCAAGTTGTAAAATGGAATGTCAGAAACAGCTAATGCAGCAGATGCAGCTAAACCAGCTAATGCGTCTGGCATAACATTGTCATCGTGAGACATTAATTGAATCATAACCTGAGTTTCAGCATGGTAATCGTCTGGGAAAAGCGGACGCAATACACGGTCTACTAATCTCATTGTTAATACCTCACTGTCGCTTGGTCTTGCTTCTCTTTTGAAAAATCCTCCTGGGAAACGTCCTGCAGCAGCAAATTTTTCGCGGTAATCTACCGTTAAAGGTAAAAAGTCAACACCTGGGTTAGATGTTCTTGCAGAAACTGCAGTTGCCAAAAGCATGCAGTTTCCTAAACGTACAACAACTGAACCATCGGCTTGTTTTGCTAATTTACCAGTCTCGATTGAGATGCTTCTTCCATCTCCTAAATCGATAATTTCTTGTGAAACTTGTGGAATCATAAATTTTCCTTTTTGATTATACAATGGGTTTTAGTTGTGTTGTAGTTGTTGTTGTGTGTAGTTGTTGTTATCTAAAACCCAATGAAAAACCAAACTTTTTTTCTTGTAATATGCTTATTATAAATAGCTCTGATGTAAAAACAAAAAGAGGCACTCTCGCACCTCTTTTCTATATTGATTATTTTCTGATATTCAATACTTTGATAATCTCACGATATCTGTTGATATCTTTCTTTTTCAAGTAGTCCAACAAAGCTCTTCTTTTACCTACTAATAGTACAAGAGAACGCTCAGTGTTGTAATCGTGACGATTTTTTTTCAAGTGTTCAGTTAAGTGAGAAATTCTGTAAGTGAACAATGCGATTTGACCTTCTGCGCTTCCAGTGTTTGTTGCACCACCGTGTTGAGCGAAGATTTCTTCTTTCTTTTCTTTAGTTAAATACATTCCAATATTGTTTTAATGATTTTTATGTATGTCATACAACTTTTGTAAGACGGGTGCAAAATTAGATTAAAAAAACAGAAAAATCAAAAAAAAATAAAAGAATCTAAAAATAAGGGGTAAGAATTTTGTTTTTAATGATTTACAATCGTTTTTTTGGTTCTTATTTCGGTTGTTTTTTCTACTTTGACTTTTGAGTTTTCTTGCCCGATTGCTTTTCGCTTAAAGAAGAGTAGGAGAATTTGACATTGTTGGCATCAATGCTTGTGCCCGAAATTAAAACTCCACGATCGTAATTGTCTACAAATGTGATTTTTTTAAGCGAATCATTTCCTTCCCAAACACCTTGTTTTAGTCCATCTTTTAGAGTTCCTTTTTGTGTTACAAATTGATCGGTTTCTTCATAATCTCCATTTCCATCCACTACAGTTTGGCTTTTGTTTTCATCCCAGCAGTTCAGAACCAACGTTTGCGTCTTTTTGGTTTTCGGATCCCAAAGATTCTGTTTTTCACATTTTTTACTTTGGTTATCGTACCAGTTAATCTCTTTTCCGTTTTTATGGTCTTCAGAATAATTAACGACGGTTTCTTTTGCTCCGTTTTTATAATAATAAATAAATTCTCCGTCTTTCTTTAAAATATCACGATCCAGTGTTGTGCCAGTCATTCTTTTTCTTCCGTTTTTGTAAAAATCGGTTACAACATAGCGTGTGCTTTTTTGAGAATAATTGGTTATTACTCTTGTGTAAGCATAATTTTTTGGAGTGCATTCGCGATTTAAGGAGTCTAAAAAGATTTTTTTAGAAACCATATTAATTTGTGCAGACAGACGGACTGAAATTATCAGAAGCAAAAAGAGCAGGAGTCTTTTCATTCAGTGCTATTTTTTATCTTAAAAATAGTTCTTCTAGAATAATTTAGCAACTTCTTGATTTACAAATTCTAAAAATCTTTCGTCTGCTTCTGTAAAAGGGTCAATTACGTGGCTGTCAATATCAATCTGACCAATGTTTACTCCATTAACAAAAAGGGGCACTACAATTTCAGATTTTACAGTCAAACTGCAGGCAATATAATTGTCTTGTGCTTTAACATCTGGTACTACAAAATTAGCGTTGCTTTCTGCTACTTGGCCACAAATTCCTTTTCCAAACGGAATTACAGTATGGTCTGTTTCTGCGCCAACGTAAGGGCCTAAATGTAAAGTTTTAGCCTCGTGATTAGCAAAATAAAACCCAACCCAGTTGTAATACTCTACGTTTTCGTTTAAAAGCTGGCATATTGTCAATAATTTTCCGTCTCTATCTGTTTCATTGCCAGCGACAATTGCACTTATTTTTGGTTGTAATTCTTGAAATGTCATAATGTAAAATTTTATACAAAAGTATTTAAAGCTGAACTCAAAAAATATATAAATTTGAAAAAAAAATCTCTTGAAAAAATATTTAGTGCAGTTTAAGCCTTTCCTGATTTTTGTAAGCATCTTTTTTCTTACTTATATTGTCTTTACACTGCTTTACAAATTTTATTTAAATAGCTATCAGGCTGAGGAACTTGATGCTGTGACAACTGCAGCTGGACAAAATGCAGAGCAATTGCTAAAGCTTTTTAATTATGATATTATAATTCAGAAAAGCTCGCAAAACCCATGGCAAGAAATTATCTTAAACGGCAAATTTATAGCGCGTATAACCGAAGGATGCAATGCGCTAAGCGTGATGATACTTTTTGTGTCGTTTGTTGCTGCTTTTTCAGGAAATTTTAAAAAGACATTGCTGTTTATAATCTTAGGACTTATTTCTATTTATGTTTTGAATGTTATTAGAATTTGTATTTTAATTGTTCTATCGTATAATTTTCCTCAATATACCCGATTTCTGCACGGAACTTTCTTTCCTCTGATGATCTACGGATATGTTTTTATTTTATGGATTTTCTGGATCAATAGATTTTCAAAATATGCTAAATAATTTAAAAGAGAATAAATTTAAAATCTTGATTGCAATTCTTGTAGTAACAGGTTTTGCTTTGATTAGAACATTTGAAAGAAAATTGTTTTATGATCCATTTCTAGTATATTTTGAAGCCGATTTTCACTCGATACCTTATCCAGAAGTTGAGAATTTAAAGCTTTTTTGGTCGCTTTTCTTGCGTTACTTTTTAAACTCGGCATTATCTCTTTTACTGATTTATGCTTTGTTTCAAGATCGCGATATTTTTAAATTTAGCTTTTTTGTATATGCCTGTTTTTTGGTTGTGCTATTAAGCTCATTTTATATAATACTTCATTTTTTTCCAGATGGCGCGTGGCTTCTTTTTTATGTCAGAAGATTTATAATTCAGCCTATTCTGGTGCTTTTGTTTATTCCTGGTTTTTACTATCAGCTTCAAAAGGTTAAAAAATAACATTTGTTTTAGTTTTTTATCGGCAGTTTTTGAATAGCTTTGCAGTATGAATTTGAAAAAGTGCACAGGTCTGTTTTTGGCGCTCCTTTTATTGGTTTCCAATATTGGGTTTGCTTTTGATGTGCATTATTGCGGCGGAGAAATTGCTTCTGTTTCTTTAAAAACTACGGCAGAACTTGTAATTGAGAAGAAATGTTGCGGTTCTAAAGAGAAAAAAAATTCTTGCTGCAAAGACAAAGTGGTTCATTTTGAAAAGAAATCAGATGACGCAACAATCAAATTCTTCTTTTTTCAATTTGCTTTCCCAGCTGTTATACAAGATTACAAACCTCTTGTCTTTTTAGAAGTTCAAAATTTCAAAAAGAAAGAAGTACTGTCGTATTATGCTGATGCGAATGCGCCCCCCTTATTCAAGTTATACCATCAGTATATTTTCTATTCCTGATTTTAATGTTAAGATGCACTGCAAGCCTTAATTAGGGCTTCGCATTTACATTTTGCTTGTTTTTTGCTTTCCGCAAAATGCAAGAATGTAATTCTATTTCAACATTAAAATCATTTTTTATGCAAAAAAATATAATGCTTTTTGTAGCGTTTTTATTTTCTGTATCTATGTTTTCGCAAGAAGATCTAGAAGAAGTAAAAATCACTAAAAAGCAAAAAGGAATTAAAAAATCCTATACGTTAACAGCCAATACTTCTGTAATTACCAGTAAAGAATTGCTAAAAGCTGCTTGCTGTAATCTCGCAGAAAGTTTTGAAACCAATCCATCAATTGATGTCAATTTTTCTGATGCCCTAACAGGAACCAAGCAGATTAAAATGCTTGGATTGACGAGTCCGTATTTAATGATTACGGAAGAAAATATTCCTTCTGTTCGAGGCGCTTCTCAAGCTTACGGATTATCATTTACTCCTGGAACTTGGATTGAAAGCGTTCAAATTACCAAAGGAGCTGGAAGTGTTATAAATGGTTACGAAAGTATCTCAGGTCAAATTAACACGGAACTTTTAAAACCGTTAAATGATATTCCGTTTTTCTTGAATGCTTACGGTTCAACCGATTCTCGTTTTGAATTGAATACCCACTTCAATAAAAAACTGTCTGATAAATGGGCGACAAGCTTGTTTGTTCACGGAAATGCCCGTGTAGCCAAAAACGATATGAACGATGATGGTTTTCTAGACAATCCATTGGGGAAACAAATCAATGTTTTAAATCGTTATCAATATTATGATCCAGAAAGCGGTTTGGTTAGTTTTATCAATTTCAGATACATGAATGATAAAAAACAAACGGGAGAAGTGGATTTTGATAAAGATCGTGATCGCGGAACGACCAATCACTGGGGTTCTGAAATTAATACAGAACGTTTTGATGTTTCAACAAAAATTGGATACGTATTTAAAGATATGCCCTATCAAAGTATCGGATTTCAAAATGCTTTTAATAGCCACAAACAAGATTCTTATTATGGTTTAAATCAATACGATATTAAGCAAAACAGTTTTTATTCGAATTTGATTTTCAATTCGATTATTAATAATACAATGCACAAATTTACGACTGGGTTGAATTTTACTTACGATCAATATCAGGAGTTTGTAAACCTAACCGATGTGAGCAGAATTGATAATTCGGTTGGTGCTTTCTTCGAATATACTTATGATAACACCGATAATTTCAGTTTGATTTTAGGTGGAAGAGTAGACAATCATAACCGATTAGGATTTTTTGTTACGCCGCGATTGCACATGAGATATAATCCTTGGAAAAATGGAGTAATTCGTTTTTCTGCAGGAAGAGGAAAACGTTCTGCTAATATTTTCGCAGAGAATCAGCAGCTTTTTGCTAGCTCAAGAACGTTCTCGATTTTAGACTCTAGCGGAAAAGTATACGGTTTAAACCCAGAAATAGCATGGAATTATGGAGTGAGTTTTTCGCAGAAATTCAAACTTTTCAATAGAAATGCCGATGCGGGTTTTGATCTTTACCGAACAGATTTTCAAAATCAGGCAGTTGTAGACGTCATGCAAAGTCCGCAACAGGTTTTGTTTTATGATTTGAAGGGAAGTTCTTTTGCAAACAGTCTTCAAGTTGAGTTTAATTATGAGTTGATTCGTAACTTAAACTTAAGAACAGCTTACAAATATTACGACATTCAAACCGATTATTTAAGAGGAACATTCCAGCGTCCGCTTCAAGCTAAACATCGTTTCCTAGGAAATTTAGAATACGAAACAACGATGAACAATGATAAGCAATGGAAGTTTGATTTTACATATAATTGGTCAGGAAAACAGCAATTGCCTTATACGGCAACTAATCCTGTAGAAGATCAATTTCCAGATTTTTCGCCAGCTTATGCGGTGATGAATGCACAGGTAACTCGTGTTTTTTCACCTGTTTTTGAAGTATATGTAGGAGGGGAGAATATTGGAAATTACAAACAGCAAAAAGCAATTTTAGGCGCAAATGATTCTTTTGGACCTAATTTTGATGCATCGATAGCATACGCTCCAATTTTTGGGCAGATGTACTATGCAGGATTAAGATTTAAAATTAAATAAAAAGTAAAAATAAATTTCAGTAACATTAAATAATAGCAAAAATGAATAAGATAGTTTTAATAGCAATGATGGTTTTTTTAGGTTTTTCAGCTCAAGCTCAAACTAAGAAAAATAAGAACTTAAAATACACAACAGAAGTAAACGGAAACTGTGAACAATGCAAGAAACGAATTGAAAAAGCAGCTTACGGTGTTCCAGGAGTAAAAACGGCAAGCTGGGATGTAAGTTCGCATCAGCTTTCTGTTATTTTAAACGAAGAGAAATGTTCTCCTTCAGATTTAAACAAAGCGATTGCAAAGGCAGGTCATGATACTAAAGAAGTTAAAGCAACGACTGCAGATTATGATAATCTACACAGCTGTTGCAAGTATGTAAGAGAATAACGCTAAGAGAAGCCCAGACAACTAGTCTGGGCTTTTTTTAATAGTTAATTTATGTTTAAAATACCGTATTTTATTGTGGTTAAGGTAAATTATTGTTACTTTCACGGACTTATAAGATAACCAATTTTGCTTTTATGAATAATTTTGAATGGACCCAGTTATTAAACCCTGAATTTTATATTACTTTAAGCGTCGGAGGTTTTCAGATTGGGTTGTTTATTGTTCTGTTTATAGTTTTTGCTGAAACAGGACTTTTTGCAGGTTTTTTTCTTCCTGGAGATAGTTTGCTTTTTTTAGCAGGTATTTACAGTCGTGATCTAATTGAAAATGTTGCCTATATTCCAAATGATTTTGTAAATGTGTTCCTGCTTGCTACAGCAGTTGCTATAATGGGGGTTTTAGGTAATATGACTGGTTATTGGTTTGGTGCAAAAAGCGGTTATTATTTGTTTAAAAAAGAAGATACATTCTGGTTTAAGAAAAAATATTTGCTGCAATCAAAAGACTTTTTTGAAAAATATGGTGGAAAAGCAATTATTTACGCAAGGTTCCTTCCGATATTCAGAACGTTTGCTCCAATTGTTGCCGGTATCGTTTCTATGGATAAAAAAAAGTTTATGTTTTATAATATTTTGAGTTCTTTCCTTTGGTCATTTATTCTAATTTTCGCTGGACACTATTTATACGGCGTTTTCTTAAAACAAGGAATAGATTTAAAGAAACATATCGAATACATCATTATAATAATCATTATCATCTCAACTTTCCCAGTTGTATTAAAACTTCTGAAAAAGAGGCCAAGCGAAGAAATATAATTAAAGAAATAAAAAACAAAAAAGTCCGAAGTTTAAACTTCGGACTTTTTTGTTTTTATTATTGTGATGCCTATCTAAATTGTTCAATTAAACTTTGTGCTTTTAGTTAAGGTTTAATTAGAATGGAACGATCAGAATATTCGTTTTCAGATGGAAATTTTAAAAAGGATAATTTGTGATTTATTTACCACTCATTCACTTTGTTGGCGTCCATTTTAAGGAAAATAAACAGTAAAATCGTGAATCCCCAGAGTCCAGAACCTCCGTAAGAAAAGAAGGGCAGAGGAACCCCGATTGTTGGGAAAATTCCAATTACCATGGCAATATTTACGAAGAAGTGTATAAAGAGAATCCCTGCGACACAATATCCGTAAACTCGGCTGAATTTTGTTTTTTGTCTTTCTGCCAAATAAATGACTCTAAGCAATAACCCTACAAAAAGTAAAATTACGACCAAAGAGCCTGCAAATCCCCATTCTTCGCCTACTGTTGTAAAGATATAATCAGTATGCTGTTCAGGAACGAATCCTCCTTTAGTTTGTGTTCCTTCAAGAAAACCTTTTCCTATCCAACCGCCAGATCCAATTGCAATTTCAGATTGGTTGGTATTGTATCCAATACCTTTCATATCTACAGTTTTACCAAGTAAAATATTGAAACGGTCTCTGTGGTGCTGCTTAAAAACGTGATCAAAAACATAATCAACAGAAAAGACAAATCCAGAGATTAAGACTAATAAAACGCCGCTTAAGATTATATTTCTGTCTACTACTCGGCCTTTAAAATGTATTATTGCCAATACAACAAAAGCCATAATAATAACTACGTATGGTTCTAGAACCAGAGTAAGAACAAAAAGAACTATAGTTATAAAAGCGGTCCAAACGTACCAAGAAGGTAGGCCTTCTCTATATAAAACAAGAATGAAGACACTATAAATTAAAGCACTCCCAGGGTCTGGCTGTGGTAAAATAAGCATTACAGGTAATAGCATAATAGCCAAAGCCTGAATCTGCCTATTGGTTTCTTTAAGGTTGATTTGTGTGTCGCTTAAGTATTTGGCTAAAGCCAATGATGTAGCAGCCTTTGCAAATTCTGAAGGTTGCAGCGTAAAACTTCCTATAGCATACCAGCATCGCTGTCCGGCAATTGTTTTTCCGAAAAGAAATAGTCCTGCAAGCGATAATAGAGATACTCCAAATATAATGCTGGCGTATTTTTCATAGAATTTACCATCCACAAAAAGAACAACAAATATCAACGGAATAGTACAGCCAATGAAAATAAGCTGTTTTTGGTAAGTTCCATCTGTTGATAATAAAGAAGACGAATAGATATTAAGCCAACCTAAAGTTACCAGCGCAATGTAGATAAAGACACTTATCCAATCGATATTATTTTTTACACTTTGATTTTTCATTTGAAATAATCCTCTTCTTAGTTTTTCTTAGTTGTGTCTACTGCTGTTTTTTTAACTTCAGTTGTTGGTGCTGCTGTTGTAACAGGCGCTTTTGGTTTTACAATTTTTGCTTGTAAAACAGAATCTTTAGGAACAGACTCAATTTTAGCCGCATCTCCTATTCCTCCCAATTTAGCATATTCTGCTACTAAGCTTTTGTTTAAAACCCTAGTTTCTAAATCAGTTCTTGTGATTTTATGTCTAAGATATTTTTCAATCATTAAACTCGCAATAGGTCCTGCAACGGTTGCACCAAAACCTCCATTTTCAATCATTACGGCAATCGCAATCTTCGGATTGTCTTTTGGAGCAAAAGCCACAAAAATAGAGTGATCTTTAAGTTTTTCTCGTTTACCGTTTATTTTAGCAAAATTTTCTGCTGTACCTGTTTTTCCGCAAATGTCAATTCCTTCTACTCTAAGGGCATAAGCCGTTCCTTTGTTATAAACATCAAATAATCCGCTAATTACAGGAGGAAAATATTTTTGATCAATCGTTGTAACGTGTTTTGTTGTAAACTTCTCGTCAATTTTTTCTCCCTCAATCTTTTTAATGATATGAGGAGTATAATAATACCCTTGATTTGCTACAGTAGCCATCATGTTGGCTAATTGAATAGGTGTCATTAATACCTCTCCTTGGCCAATTGCATTAGAAACAATGGTTGAACTTCTCCATCCTCCATTAGGATAAATTCTTTTATATGTTTTAGAAGTCGGGATATTGCCTCGTTTTCCAGTAGGTAAATCGTAGCCCATAAATTGCCCTAAACCAAAACTTTTTACGTGACTGCTCCAGACATCTACAGCCTGTCCAGGATTTTTGTACTTATTGATAGTAAGCATATATGCTTGACCAAAATAAGTATTACAAGAATTATAGATTCCGTTATGTAATTGATGAGGACCAAAACCGTGACATTTCATAAAACGACCACCTCCATAGCTAAAACCATGATGGCACATAAAAGTAGTCTGCTCATTGATAACTCCTTCTTGCAGTGCAACTAAACCAGTAAGAATTTTGAATGGAGAACCGGGAGGGTACTCCGCCAAAAGTCCTCTGTCATATAAAGGTTTTGCAATAGAATCGCGATATAAAAGCGTATAGTTTTTAGATCTTTGGCGACCTACTAAAATTCCAGGATCATAAGAAGGAGCGGTAACTAATGCTAAAATTTCACCTGTTTTAGGTTCAATCGCGACAATTCCGCCTCGCTTATTTATCATCAATTCTTCTCCGTATTTCTGAAGCTCGGCATCAATAGTTAAGTTGACATCTTCTCCAGCTACGGCGATTGTATCGTATTTTCCTTCTTTATAAGGGCCAATTTCTCTGTTGTATTTGTCTTTTTGAATGTATTTTACACCTTTAATACCGCGTAAAATTTCTTCATAACTTTCTTCTACACCTTGCTTACCAATTAAATCCCCACTGTTATAATAAGGGTTTTTTGCAATCTGTTTTTCATTAACCTGCGTTATGAAACCGAAAATGTTTGCGCCGTAATCTACTTCGTAATCGCGTAAAGATCTTTTCTGGAAATAGAAACCATCATATTTTCTGATTTTTTCTTGAAAAGCGGCAAATTCGTTTTTATTTAATTGAGCTAAGAAAACAGAAGGAAGTCGTGGGCTATATACTTTTGCTTTTTCAATACGCTTATGATATTCTTCTTCCGTAATATTTAAAAGTGCACAAAATTCAGCAACATTAAGGTCTTTTTTTATCTCTCTCGGAATAACCATGATATCGTAAGAAGCTTGATTCGCAACAAGAAGTTTTCCGTTACGGTCATAGATGTAGCCTCTTTCTGGATAGTCGTAAACCTTTTTTATTGCATTATTTTCAGATTTCAGTTTGAAAGAATCATCAATAATTTGCAAGTAAAAAATCCTAATCACTAGCAAAGATGCTGCAATAATAATTATAGTGGGCAGCAAAGCTTTTCTCATCGTTTATTGGGCTTAATAAGATAAATTATTATTATTGAGGTGATTATAGTAAAGATAGAACTAAATAAGGTTCGGAGCAAAATGTCCCAGATAAATTTGAATTGAAATGCTTCTAAAACAAATAATACAATATGATGCATTAAGACCGAAACTAAAATGAATGAAAATCGTTCTGGTGTTAAAGATTCGTTCAGTTTAATGGTTTGATATTCGTAGCTTAAACCAAAAGAAAATTTAAAAATATAGGGTCTGTAATAAGCTAAAATAACACAGGCTGTTGCATGTATTCCTCCAGAATTACAAAACATATCCATTGTAAGTCCGAGAAGGAAACTAGAAATAATTAGTCCTGCTTTATTGCTGTTTACAGGGTACAGAATGATATACAAGATATACGGAAAAGGACTTATATATCCTAAGAAATTCATATTGTTGAAAATAACAATCTGAACTGCCAGTAACATAATAAATCGAAAAATATTGACTAACAGAGCGCTATTCATTTTTTTCTTTGTTTTTGTTTTCTAAATTAATAAGTTCTTCTCTGTCTTTACTTTTGATAATATATACATGGCCCAAGTTTGTCATATCGTTAAACAGTTTAACTTTTATAACATAAAAACTTGTGTTATCCTTTTTGTAAACAACGTCTACTGTTCCGATATTAATTCCTTCAGGGAAAATTACAGATTGTCCACCAGTAACAATAGTATCGCCTTTTTTAATTGATGCTAATCTTGGAATATCTTCTAGCTGAACAAATCCCGTGCTTTTTCCGTCCCAAGTTAAAGAACCGAAGTGGTTCGATTTTTTGATTTTAGCATTAATATGCGACTTCGTATTCAAGATACTAACAACAGTTGAGTAATTTGCAGAAGTATTATCAACAACTCCGATAATACCTAAACTGTTAATAACTCCCATATCAGGCTTAACTCCTTCTTTGCTTCCAGAATTTAGAGTGATATAGTTTTCGTGTGTGTTGTAAGTGTTATGAATTACTTTTGATACAACGATATCAGCAGGTTTTACCCCTTTGATGCTGTCTGGCAATGGAGCCTTGGTAGTATCTTCTTTGTTAAACAAAAGACTTTTTAACCTTGCATTTTCTAATACAAGTTCGTCGTTTTCGGCTCTTAAATTCAAATATTCGTTTACACGATTAATTCTTTCATAAACACCTCCGCTTAAAAAATTAGCCGAACTGATTACTCTGCTTCTGTGGTAGGAATGCGATTGAATTGTAAGCGTCAACGAAATACCTAAAAGCAGCAAAAACAGCAATCGATTACTGTTTCTTATAAGGAAATTAAATATTTGCTGCATTTCTTGTCTGGTTATTTTGTTTCAGGATGCTTAAAGGTTTCAGTTTTTACGAGGGTCAAATATTAAAAATCCGACCCTCATAAAAATAAATTGATTGTTATTTTGAATCTTATTTGATTAAGATACTTTTAAATTTAGCAATATTTTTAAGAGCCATTCCTGTTCCTCGTACAACTGCTCTTAACGGATCTTCGGCAATATAAACCGGTAAATCTGTTTTTTGAGAAATACGTTTGTCAAGACCTCTTAACATTGATCCACCACCAGCTAAATAAATACCAGTGTTGTAGATATCTGCTGCTAACTCAGGTGGAGTTTGAGATAATGTTTCCATTACCGCATCCTCGATACGCTGGATAGATTTGTCTAATGCTTTTGCAATTTCACGGTAAGAAACATCTACTTGTTTTGGTTTCCCAGTAAGCAAATCTCTACCTTGAACAGACATATCTTCTGGCGGTCCGTCTAAATCTTCGATAGCCGCTCCAATTTGAATTTTAATTTTCTCAGCAGTACTTTCTCCTACGAAAAGGTTGTGCTGTGTACGCATGTAATAAACGATGTCGTTTGTAAAAACGTCACCCGCAATTTTAACAGATTTGTCACAAACAATTCCGCCTAATGCGATTACAGCAATTTCTGTTGTACCACCTCCGATATCGACAATCATGTTTCCTTTTGGTTGCATAATATCGATACCAATACCAATTGCCGCCGCCATTGGTTCATGAATCAAGTAAACTTCTTTTCCGTTTACTCTCTCACAAGATTCCTTCACCGCTCTCATCTCCACTTCAGTAATACCAGAAGGAATACATACAACCATACGTAAAGCTGGAGTAAACATTCTTTTTTTCAATGCAGGAATGCTTTTAATGAACATATTGATCATTTTTTCCGACGCATCAAAATCAGCGATTACACCATCTTTCAAAGGCCTTATAGTTTTGATGTTTTCATGTGTTTTACCTTGCATCATATTGGCTTCTTTACCAACAGCAATGATTTTGCCTGATACTCTATCACGTGCAACGATAGACGGACTATCAATGACAACTTTATCATTATGAATGATTAAAGTGTTTGCGGTTCCAAGGTCTATCGCAATATCCTCGGTCATGAAATCAAAAAATCCCATAAGTTTTTTAGGGGTTTAAAATGTTATAAATTATTTATCGAACAAAGTTAAACAAATTAATGTTTAAAATGACGAGTTCCTGTAAATACCATTGCAAGATTATTTTCGTTGCAATAATTTATACTTAATTCGTCTTTTATCGAACCTCCTGGCTGAATTACAGCAGTTATTCCTGCTTTTTTAGCTAATTCTACACAATCCGGAAATGGGAAAAATGCATCACTTGCCATCGAAGCTCCATTTAAATCAAATCCAAAAGCTTTTGCTTTGTCAACAGCTTGAATTAAAGCATCAACTCTTGAAGTCTGACCTGTACCTGATGAAATCAATGTTCCGTTTTTAGCAAATACAATAGTGTTTGATTTTGTATTCTTGCAGATTTTAGAAGCAAAGATCAAATCTTCGATCTCTTGAGCAGTAGGTTCTGTAATTGTAACGGTTTTTAAATGCTCTTTATTATCCGTAATATTATTTCTGTCCTGAATTAACAATCCGTTAAGACAAGTTCTTACTTGACGAGCTGGCAATTCAACATCGTGTTGTACTAAAATAATTCTGTTTTTCTTCTCTTGTAAAACCGTAACTGCTTCATCATCATAAGCTGGAGCGATTACAACCTCACAGAATAGTTTGTTGATTTCTTGTGCAGTCTCTAAATCAATTTTAGTATTAGAAATTAACACTCCGCCAAAAGCAGAAGTAGGATCGCAAGCTAAAGCTGCCAAATAAGCTTCGCTGATAGTTTTTCTAGAAGCCAATCCGCAAGCATTGTTGTGTTTTAAAATTGCAAATGTTGGTCCGTCATTCTTAAATTCAGCAATTAAATTTACTGCAGCATCAACATCTAGCAAGTTGTTGTATGATAATTCTTTTCCGTGAAGTTTGTCAAACATTGCATCAAAATCTCCAAAGAAAAATCCTTTTTGGTGAGGGTTTTCACCATATCTTAAAACTTGACCGTTTGCAATGCTTTCTTTGTAAATAGTCTCGTCTGTATTGAAATAATTAAAAATAGCTCCATCGTAGTGAGATGAAACGTGGAATGCTTTGGTAGCAAACAATCTTCTGTTTTCTAAGGTTGTTGCTCCGTCTTGCTCTGTAATCAAATCCAAAAGTAAGCTGTACTCGTTAACAGAAGCAACAATTACAGTATCTTTGAAATTTTTAGCACCAGCACGAATTAACGAAATACCACCGATATCAATTTTTTCAATAATATCTTGTTCGCTAGCTCCAGAAGCAACTGTTTTTTCGAAAGGATATAAATCAACGATCACTAAATCGATTTGAGGAATATCAAATTCTTTCATTTGCTGAACATCGCTTTCATTGTCTTGACGATTCAAGATACCACCAAAGATTTTTGGGTGTAAAGTTTTTACTCTTCCGCCAAGAATTTCAGGGAAAGAAGTTATATCTTCAACAGGAACTACCGGAATACCAAGGTTTTTGATGAAATCTTCTGTTCCTCCAGTTGAATAAAGTGTTACATTTTGTTCGTGTAATTTTCTAACAATTGGTTCTAATCCATCTTTAGAAAAAACAGAAATTAATGCCGATTGTATTTTTTTAGTTGTGCTCATTGTGTAGTTATGATTTTGAGACTGCAAAAGTAGTTTTTTTATATCTTAAATTAAAAAAAATTAGTGTAACAAAATGCTAAAAAAATCTACTGATGAGTAAGTTAACTTTTATTAGGTTTTTGAATTTAAATTATTGAATTTTACTTTATTGAAAAATACAAAAATATGATCGTTTATCTAAGATTATTAAAAGAAAGTCTCAGCTTCGCCATCAATGCTTTGCGAAATAATAAATTACGCACATTGTTGTCGCTTTTAGGTGTAACGATTGGTATTTTTTCAATTATCGCTGTTCTGGCAGCTGTTGACTCTTTGGACAAAAAAATCTCTAAAGATTTAAGCAGCTTAGATAAAAATACGATTTATTTAATGAAATATTGCTTTGGACCGTCTGAAATTCCACAATGGAAGAGAGAACAGTTTCCGAATGTAAAATATGATGAATATATTGGACTGAAAAATTCGATGAATAACACCGCCCAAGTCGGATACCAGCTTTTTGTAAACAGAGAAAGTTTAAAATACGATTCTAAAACAGTTAGTGATGTGAATGTAATTCCGTCGTCAAGCGAAATGGTCGATATTGACGGATTGAGTTTTGATAAAGGACGATTTTATAATGAATCTGAATCTAATTCAGGAACTGCTGTTATAGTTTTGGGATATGACATTGCTGACGGACTTTTTGGTTCGAGCGATCCAATTGGTAAAAACATTCGTTTATACGGACAGCGTTTTACGGTTATTGGGGTAATTGCAAAACAAGGAGCTGGATTTTTTGGAGACAGCAATGATACTTCGGTTTATTTTCCAGCCAATTTTTTAAGAAGAATGTATGGCGACAGCGATTCTATGACGCCCGTAATAGTCTTAAAACCTGAAAAAGGTGTTGATATGGACGCTTATAAGGCGGAAATTGCTCAAAAACTTCGAGCAATTCGCGGAATGAAAGCGGGAGAAATGGATAATTTTTTCATTAATGTGCTTTCTGGCTTTACCGATTTTATTGACGGAATTTTAGGTCAGATGAATGCAGTAGGTTGGGTTATTAGCGGATTTTCTCTTTTGGTTGGCGGTTTCGGAATTGCTAATATTATGTTTGTTTCGGTAAAAGAAAGAACCAATCTTATCGGAATTCAAAAATCTTTGGGAGCAAAAAATAAATTCATCTTATTCCAATTTTTGTTTGAAGCGATTATTCTTTCTGTTATTGGAGGAATTATAGGGCTGCTGATGGTTTGGGGAATTGCTATGATTCTGACAAAAGTACTAGATTTCGAATTTGTTTTAAGTTTAGGAAACATTCTTTTAGGAACTGGTCTAGCTGCTTTTATTGGCTTAGTTTCTGGAATTCTGCCAGCAGTTTCGGCTGCAAATTTAGATCCGGTCGAAGCGATTCGTACAGGAATGTAATATTACTTTTGTGTTATTTTACTGTAAATTTTGACGGCTCAAAATAATTAGATATTTTTATAGAGCAAGAAACTAAATCATTAAAACAATGAGCTTTAACCTTAGATCTGTTGATACTGTTGAGTCTATTTCTAGAGAAGATTTCAAAAAGAATTATTTAGACAAAAAAAAGCCTTTAATTATAAAAGGCCTTACAAATGATTGGCCTGCAAAAGAGAAATGGTCGACGGAATACTTTAAGGAGATTGCTGGTGATATTGAGGTGAAATTAGTCGATAATTCTAAAGCAGATCCTTCAAAAGTAATTAATGCTTCTATCGCCACTATGAAATTTGGCGAGTACTTAGACCTCATAAAAAGAGAGCCTACACAACTGCGTATTTTTTTCTTCAATCTTTTCAAACACAGGCCAGAATTGGTTAATGATGTAAAAGTTCCAAAAGAATTAATGGGAGGTTTTATAGAAAGTATGCCAGCTATGTTTTTTGGCGGTTCTAAAGCGGTTACATTTTTACATTACGATATTGATTTGCCTCATCTTTTTCATACCCATTTTGGAGGAAGAAAACACATCATATTGTTCGATTATAAGTGGAAGAAAAGGCTCTATTGTCTGCCAAATACAACTTACGCGCTAGAAGATTATGATGTTGCGAATCCTGATTTTGAAAAATTTCCTGCTTTAAAAGGAGTAGAGGGTTACGAAGTTTTCTTAGAACATGGCGATACGTTATTTATGCCAACAGGAATGTGGCATTGGATGCGTTATGTCGACGGTTCTTTTTCACTTACCCTTCGGGCATGGGATAAATCATGGTCACGAAAAATAGCGAGTGTTTGGAGCTTATTTATGCATGGAGCAGTAGATAGTGGTATAAAAGTAGTTTTTAGAGAGCGTTATGCTTTATGGCGCGAAAAACTAGCATATAAAATTGCTGAAAAAGAATTAAAAAAGGATTTGAGAAAAGCGAGTTGATTTAATCTTTTATCTTTTCCAGTTTTGGTTTTATAAAAGGAAATGTAATTCTGTTTTTATCCCATTTAATTTGTTCGGAATTATAATATCCGTTTGTTTCCTTATATTTTAAAACTGTGTCCTCTTCTTGAGTTGTTCTCCGTATAAAATACAAATCATTTTCTTTTAATGATGATTTAAGCGCATTAATTAAATCGAAATAAATTTTTGAATCTAATGTGTCTAATTTTGAAGCTATAAAAGTTATATTTCTGAAATTGTCTTTGTAATTTGCTTTTATTAAATCGGATATATTATTAGCAGGTATTTCTATTAAATCTTTTGGTTGCAAATTAATAAAGTATGGAATTGTATCGTTTCTTTCCCAATTTCCGCAAATATGTCCTATTTCGTTTCTTTGAGAATAATAGATCTTTGAATTTTTATCAATGATGAAAGTGTTGGTTCCATAATACAAGTAACCAGGAATAGGTGGAGGAGGGGGAATTGTATCCTTGCCTTGAACTTTTTCTTTATTATTCTGTGAAATAATATAAGGGATATCTTTTTCGTGATTTTCTTTTTTGCTACAATTCAAAAGGAGAAAACAAATCATAAAACCAATAAAAATTCTAGCCATAAGGAATCAGATTTAAAATAAAGATATAAAAAAATCGTAAGAATGTTTTTGGGATTTACTTGTGTTATTTACTAGGAAACTTAATTTTTGTTCGATCCCATTTAATAGAATCAGAGTAATAGTAATCACTATTGGCTTTGTATTTTAAAACAGTATCTTCTTCTTGTGTGGTTCTTCTTATGTAGTAAGTTTGTATGATGTTACTTTTTAAAAGATCCAAAAAGTAAGGATTTTTAATTGTATCGCTTTGGGAGCCTATTATTAAAATTTGTCTCCTTTTCTCTTTTGTTAAAATATTTTCTGATAGAAAATCTTTTAGACACTTTTTCGGAATTTTGACAATGTCTTTTGGTTGTAAATCAAGAAAATGTGGAAGTGTATCTTTTTCACTGCCATAACTACATAATATTTGAATGTATCTTTTTTGATAAAAATATAAATTTCCTTTTTTGTCAATTATTAATTGGCTTTCTCCATAGAAAAGTCCTTTTGTTGATGGAGGTGGTACTGCTAATGAATTGTAATATTTTTCAAGTTCTTTGTCTTCATTGGAGATGATGTAAGGTTTGTTTTTAATAACAGCTTTTTCCTCTTTTTTAGCACAATTCAAAAGAAGAAAACAAAGCATAAAACCAATAAAAATTCTAACCATAAAGAATAAGATTTAAAATAAAGATATAAAAAAATCCCAGAAAGTTATTTTCTGGGATTTTGTGTTTTTAGAAAGAAGTGTAAAACTTATTTTCTAATATCATTATTCTGAATCAAATCGATGTATAAGTTGATCTTATCTTTCAATTCTTTTCTTGGCGTGATAAAGTCTAAGAAACCGTGCTCTAAAAGAAATTCAGCAGTTTGGAAACCTTCTGGCAAATCTTTTCCTGTAGTGTCACGTACAACACGCGGACCAGCAAAACCAATCAATGCACCTGGCTCAGAGATGTTAATATCTCCCAACATAGCGTATGATGCTGTTGTTCCTCCAGTTGTTGGATCTGTACAAAGAGAGATATAAGGTAATTTTGCTTCAGCCAATTGAGCTAATTTTACAGAAGTTTTTGCTAATTGCATTAAAGAATAAGCAGCTTCCATCATACGAGCTCCACCAGATTTAGAAATCATTACAAACGGAAGTTTGTTTTTGATAGCATGATCAATACCTCTTGCAATTTTTTCACCTACAACAGCTCCCATAGATCCACCGATGAATGCAAAATCCATACAGCAGATTACAAGTTCTCTTCCTTTAGATTTTCCTACTCCCGTACGTACAGCGTCTTTAAGATGAGTTTTTTCCATTACGTCTTTCAAACGATCTGCATATTTTTTTGTATCCACAAAATGCAGAGGGTCTTTAGAAGTCATGTTTTTGTCTAACTCAACAAATTCGTTGTTGTCAAATAAAATTTCAAAATAGGTTGCGCTTCCAATTCGAACGTGAAAATCATCTTCAGGGCTTACGAACAAATTTCTCGCTAATTCGTCAGCATCAATAATTTTTCCAGTAGGAGATTTGTACCACAATCCTTTCGGAACGTCCATCTTGTCTTCTGTAGCGGTCGTAATCCCTTTTTCTTGTCTTTTAAACCAAGCCATTTTTTAAAATTTAAGATTTAAGATTTTAGACTTTAGATTTTAGATTCCAGAGAGAAATCTAAAATCTAAAATCATAGATCTAAAATTATAGTGTATTCACATTGTTTAAGTCTGCAAAAGCTTGTTCCAATCTTGCGTTGAATGTTACTTCGCTTTCACGTACCCATCTTCTTGGGTCATAGTATTTTTTGTTTGGAGCATCTGGACCTTCTGGGTTACCAATTTGAGATTTCAAATAGTCAAGGTTTTTAACCATATAGTCACGGATTCCTTCAGTGTATGCAAATTGTAAATCTGTATCAATGTTCATTTTGATAACTCCGTAGCTAATTCCTTCTCTGATTTCTTCAAGTGTAGAACCTGAACCTCCGTGGAAAACGAAATCAACTGGGTTGTGTCCTGTGTTGAATTTGTTTTGTACGAAATCTTGAGAATTTTTTAAGATTTTTGGAGTTAATTTTACGTTTCCTGGTTTGTAAACACCGTGAACGTTTCCGAAAGCAGCAGCAATTGTAAATTTAGGGCTCACTTTAGATAACTCTTCGTAAGCATAAGCTACTTCTTCTGGCTGTGTATATAATTTTGAGCTGTCAACATCAGAGTTATCAACACCATCTTCTTCACCACCTGTAATACCAAGTTCGATTTCTAATGTCATACCCATTTTGCTCATTCTAGCTAAATATTCTTTACAGATCTCGATGTTTTCTTCGATTGGCTCCTCAGACAAATCGATCATGTGAGAACTGAATAATGGTTTTCCTGTTTCTGCAAAGTGTTTTTCAGAAGCATCTAATAAACCATCGATCCAAGGTAAAAGTTTTTTTGCACAGTGGTCAGTGTGTAAGATTACAGTTGCACCGTAAGCTTCTGCCAAAGTATGAATATGTTTTGCTCCCGCGATTCCTCCTGCGATTGCTGCTTTTTCACCTGCATTTGATAATCCTTTTCCAGCGTTGAATTGTGCTCCTCCGTTAGAAAATTGAATGATAACTGGCGCGTTTAGTTTTGCTGCAGTTTCAAGAACTCCGTTAATTGTGCTTGATCCAGTAACGTTTACTGCTGGAAGAGCAAAACCCTTCTCTTTCGCATAATTAAAGATCTCTTGAACTTGATCTCCTGTAGCTACTCCTGGTTTAATGTTGTGTGCCATTTTAATTTTTTTTATAGTTGTTTTTAGTTTTTAGGTTGCAAAAATAAGAATTAATTAGCATTAGAACGGATAATTTATACCAAAATTTAAAACCGAGTGTCCAAAATTGTATTCTTTAAACCATCGGTCTCCCTTCTCATGTGCCGGATTATAAGTCTTAAAGCCTAAATCTAAACGAATCACAAAAAAGCTCAAATCGTATCTTAAACCAAACCCGGTACCCAAAGCAATTTCTTCTAAATCGTTTAAGTTGTCGAATCTTGCTTTTGGATCTATAACATTATCGAGTACATTCCAGATATTTCCGGCATCTGCAAAGAGCGCTCCTTTTACATCTCCGAAAATTTTGAAACGAAATTCGGCACTTGCAGCAAGTTTCATATTAGCCTCATTAAAGTCATTTAAAGCATTTGTGCTTCCAGGACCAAGTGAGTAAGGTTGCCAAGCACGGTTGTCATTGGAACCCCCAGCATAGTAGCTTCGTGAAAACGGAATATAGTTTGAGTTCCCAAACGGAATTGCAATACCGAAGAAGCTTCTAACCGCCAGAACTTTTTCTTTTCCAAAATCCCAGTGCTTGATATAATCAAATTCAGTCTTCGCATATTCCGAGTATTCCAAGTTGAAGATCTCGTAATTGCCTCTTGAATTTTTTGGAAGATTTCCTATTTTAGAAATGGCTGATAATAAAGTTCCTGCAGATTCTATTTTTGTTCTGAATTGGTAGAAATTGTTGTCGGCCAAATCTTTTTTTGTTGTTTTGGTAAAAGAAAAACTGGTGGCCAGAATGAAATCATTTTCAGTTAAACGAATTCTTCTTTCTTCAATGCTTTCAACTTCTTTATATTGAGCATCGGCAGATGTTAGAGCAGTTTGTCCAGTTAAAACGTCTTTTGTAAAACCTGTTGTTCCTTGAGGTATAGTTAAGTCTTTTCTTGCTTGTTCTTCTGGTGTGGTTCCCCAGTTTATAGGATTAACGTTGTAATCTTTTCCAATTCCGTTCAAATCATCATAAGAAGACGTGTAAACATTGAAGTAATTGTCTGGGTTAAGGTTGCGGACAAACTGAGCATTTAATAATTCCAGTTTTGCTGTATTATGACGTTTTGGTGTCCAGTTATATGAAATACCTCCTGTGAAGTTTTCTTTATCCAAACCAATATTTCGCTGTTTCGAAAAACCAGAAGATATAGAGGTATACGGAATCATACTTTTCGGAATGACTTTCTCGGTTCCAAAAGGCAATAAAATTCTCGGAAAATTCAATTTCATATCCAAACCATATTCCGAAACGTTAAAGAAATTGTTGTTTGGGTTGGCCATGTCTCTGGACGAACCAATATTTAAACGAGCCGAAATCTCAAGAGTTTCTGCTCGATTGAATACGTTTCGAATCGTTTCAGAAACACTGGCTCCGATTCCGAAATCTTGAATGTTTGAATGTGTTACATCTAAAGTTGCTCCAAAACTGTATTTTTTTCTTGGAGTCAAATACACATTTGCAATAAGCGATTGAGCGGTAGAATCTCTTTTGTCTACTTCGTATTGAATAGATGGATAGTTGAAGATTCTTAAATTATTTAAAGATCGAGAAGAAAGCGTTGTCCTGAAATCGGCAAAAGTGCTTCCTTTAGAAATGAAAATAGCATCGGTAATAGCGCGCGGTCTGTATTTTAAACCTCTGTAACTGTATAAGTTAAAATTGTTATAGCTTACGCTGTCTGTTGGCTTTTTCTTAGCATTGGCAGCAGAATAATCCGTGTAGATGTTTACGTCGCTAATTTTATATAATTTAAAAGGCTCCGTGCGACTCGAATCTTTTTCCTGAATATTATTGTTGTTAATAATTAGAGTAACATCTGCTTTGGCTTTTTTTCCAATGGTGTCAATATCGAAAGTCACGTAAGTAGGCTGGAAAAAATAAGCTCCGTGATTTCTAAAGTATGTTGTTATACGGTTTTTCTCTTCTTCAAAATCGGAAGTCTTGTATTGATTCCCAGATTTTAATAAAGAAGGCTCATTATTAGTTCTGTATAAAGAGTCTAGTGCAGGCGTCATTATTTTGGTTCTGATAGTATCCAATTTATAAGCCGGCCCTGTAGTGATATTATAATTAATTTCTGCTTTCTTTTTCCCAACGGTGTCAATTGTATAATCGGTTTGTACATTGAAATAGCCACTGTTGAAATAATAATATTTTAAACGTAATAAGGTTTTTCTAGTTTTTGAAGTGTCAATTATTACTGGTGGTTCACCTGTGTTTTTTAGAAATTCATGAATTCCTTTATAGTAAAAAGACTGGCCAAGACGGTCTACTTGTTTTGCTGAGAATATTTTAGACATACGCTCATACTTTCCAGGATTGTTTTTAAATTTTGCCTGATAAGTAGAATCTGGGTTTAAATTGGCTAAATTGTATAAATTTAATCGAAGCTTATAGCCTAATAAATTACCATTTGGTTTTTGGTACATTTGGTTAGAAGCAGTTTCGTCATTTGTAGATTTTCCGTTAACAAGAATATTATTTTTTACAAGAAGATTTTTTCCATCGGGAACTCTTTTTACGGCATTACAAGCGCAAATTAATATTGCAATTAGAAGAAATGCTATTATTTTTGTGGAATTATTTTTCAAGTGTTTTTTAATATTTAATTCAAAAGTACATTATTTTATGGTTAGTAAAAACCAAATAAAGCTTATCTCTAGTTTGCATCAAAAAAAGCAGCGTTTTGCGAATCAATTATTCTTTGCTGAAGGAGTAAAAGTAATTCAAGAATTGCTGCAATCCAATTTTGAATTAGAACATTTATACACCACATTAAATGATTTTGAAACGGTTCAAGCTTCAAAACGTACTCTTATTAATGAACAAGAACTGAAAAAAATAAGTGCTTTGTCTACTCCAAATTCTTGTTTGGCGGTTTTTAAAATTCCAGCTCCCAAAGAAACAATCAATTCGGGTCTAATTTTAGCTTTAGACGATATTAGAGATCCTGGAAATCTAGGAACTATTTTGCGTCTTTGCGATTGGTTTGGTATTAAGCAGATTGTCTGTTCTAAAGAAACAGTAGATATTTATAATCCAAAGGTGGTACAAGCTACAATGGGGTCAATTACCAGAGTAAATGTAAGCTATGTTGATTTAAAACTTTTTCTTGCTCAAACTAAACTGCCAGTTTTTGGAACTTTTATGGACGGAGAAAATATTTATCAAACTCAATTGCCTCAGGAAGGAATCATTATTATGGGTAATGAAGCCAACGGAATTTCAGAAGAAATTGAAAAAATAGTAACCAGCCGTCTTACAATTCCTAGATTTGGAGAGCTTCAAAAAACGGAAAGTTTAAATGTAGCTACTGCAACAGCAATTATTCTTAGTGAATTTAAACGAAATAGTTGATATTTTGTTTTAATGAAAAGTGAAATTTATTAAAATCGCTCTGGATTTCATCGAATCGATGTTGTCTGTCCATGGACTTGGGCCATTTTCAGGATTGTCTTTAATTAATTCATTTGTAATACCAAACATTCCCCTAACAGAAGGAGAGAAAATAAAGTATTCGGTAAAAATATCAATACCCAAACCAAGCTCGTAAGCTGCTGTCCATTGTTTTACTCTAAATTTCTGCTCAAAGTTGTCATCTTGAGACTTAGCATTACTCGACAAATTTAAAGTTGTAGACATACCGCCAACTAAGTATGGGCGTATGTTTCCCGTGCGTAAAGCAGAAAATTTCAATAACAAAGGAAAGTGGATATAGGTGCTGTTTACTTCTCTTAGATAATCGCTTTCTTTACTTCCTATGCCTGGAAAATAAAGATCGCGTTTAGTGTAGTACAAACCTGGTTCAAAACGCAAGTTAATATATTCCTGAAGTCTTAAATCGGCTACAACACCAACATTAAAACCGGTAGTTTTTTTAACCTGAATATCTTGTGTTACAGGGCTTTTGTAATCAAATTTAAAGTCAAAACTATTAAAGCCTAAATAATAGCCAAAGTAAATGCGCTGCTTCTGCCAGTTTTCTAGATTGATAATAGGATCTTTGCTAAACATGTTTTTAGCAAATTGAGAATGTCCTTTTGTCGTTAAGACCAATAAAAATAAGATTACAATTTTTTTCATACTATTTTTTAGATGCAGAATAAATTGTTGCGACACCAAAAGTTTGAGGCATTGCCACAACATCTATAAACCCAGTTTTTCTCAAAATATTGTTTAAGGCTTCTCCATAAGGAAAAGCGGCAGCAGATTCGGATAGATAGCCATACGCATCATTATCTTTAGAAAATAATTTTCCGATTAATGGCAATATATTTTTGCTGTAAAAATTGTAACCTTGTTTATAAGGAAATTTATCTGGAACAGACGTTTCTAATATAACAAAAACTCCATTTGGTTTCAAGACTCTTAAGATTTCTGCAAAACCTTTTTCTAGGTTCTCAAAATTTCTCACACCAAATCCAACAGTAATAGCATCAAAGTAATTGTCTTCAAACGGCATATTTTCAGAATCGCCTAAAACGAGTTCGATAATATTGGAAAGATTTTTTTCTTCCACTTTCTTTTTCCCAACCTCTAGCATTCCGGCAGAAATATCCAGTCCGATGATTTTTTCAGCATTGGTTTGCGACATTAAAATAGCTAAATCACCAGTACCTGTTGCAATATCCAGAATAACTTTTGGTTTTTTGTCTGATACGATCTTTAATACTTTTTTACGCCACTTAACGTCAATTCCAAAAGAAATTACACGATTCAAATTATCGTAATTCCCAGAAATGGTGTCAAACATTTGGGTTACTTGCTCTTTTTTACCTAAGGTAGAGTCTTTATACGGAGTTACTTTTTCAGACATTTTTTTTATTTAGGCAAATATAAACAATCTAGTCTAACTGTAATTGAGTTTTTTAATTTGTCAAATAAATGTTTTACAGGATTTGTTTAAAGCAAATAACAAGGGTATTTCTGCCATCCCTAAATCTAGGTATTTTGCCAAAATCCCTAAATCACGGTATTGTCTGATAGCGCTATTATGAGCAACTTTGCTAAAGTAAAAATGATTAAAGTTTTAATGATTGATAATGTCGCTATGACTTAAACAGATGATTACTTTTTTTGCGCTGGTAATTCATTTGTTCTTGAAAGGGTTTTGTAAAGTATTGTTCTTGGGGGAAATACTATATTTAAGTGCAAAGTACGTTCTTAGGATTAAATTTGTTTTTGGAAATTTTAATTTTCTGCCTTTAATATCTTAGTGGTATTTGTTATTAGAGGCGTTTGAGATTTAGGTCTCAAATAACATTAAATGTTATTCAGTTTTTACAAATGTTTCTTGACATTTGTGATTTTTTTTAAAACAAAAATCCTTCTTGAGCGAGTTTAGGCTTCAGAAATCAATTATTTAAAAACATCCTCCCTAAAAAGAGGATGTTTTTTATTTATTTTCTAATGTAAGTCTCATAGGAATAATCGTAAAGATGTTTTTCGTCTTTATAATTTTCTTCAGATTCTACCAAAATCCATTCGCTTTTATTTATTTTAGGGAAAAAAGCATCTCCATCAAAAGAATGATGAACTTTGGTTAATTCTATAATATCCGTAAATGGAAGAGCGAGATTGTAAATTTCGCCACCGCCTATCACGTAACTGTCATCATTTTCAGGGCACAAAGCAATAGCTTTTTCAATACTGTCTACTACAATACATCCTTCTGGTTTGTAGTTTTCTTGGCGAGAAATTACAATATGAACACGGTCTGGTAATGGTTTAGGGAAACTCTCAAAAGTTTTTCTTCCCATAATAATATGATGACCAGTAGTAAGCGATTTAAATCTTTTAAAATCATTTGGCAAATGCCATACTAATTTGTTGTCTTTTCCAAGTGCATTATTTTCGGCTGCAGCCGCTATCATTATAATCATCGTATACTAACTAAATTTTATTTTCATTTTCTTCATTAATAGAAGATTCGAGCTGACTGATTCTTTTTTGCTGTAAAGCAACTAATCGGTCAATTTGTTCTCTTTCCCATTTTTTATTCATAAAACGGTCAGTTATATACACTTTTATAAAATGCAGAATAAAAATGAAAAGCCAAATTGTAACACCCCAGATGCACCAATTTTGAGTTGTGCCTTCTCCAAATCCAAAAAATTTATTAGCAACAAATAAAAATAAACTTCCAAGGAGGAAAAGAACAAAATGAAAATATAAGATCTTTTTTTGTCTTAATCGGCGTCTAGCGTATTCGTATTGTTCGTGTACTTCTTTTTCCATAAAGCTAAAAATGAGATCATAAAATTAAAATTTATTTTCGAAAGTCCATATTTTGGATATGGAATATTTGCTTTTAAATGATCTAAGAATTTGAAAAACAAAATTTTAACTGCTTTAAATTACAGATAAAGCGAAAATAATATGCTGTTTTTGGTATTATCATAAATCGGTTCTAGCAGTTGCTAGTGTTTCGTTGAATTTAATTAATTTTAGATGTATAAATCTAAAAACGAAATAGTTATGTCTTTGAAGAAACAATTTGTGAAAACGAAACCGGTATGTAAAGTGACGTTTTCAATAGATGCTAAAGATGCAAATACGGCAGCAGTTGTTGGAGATTTCAATAATTGGAATGCCGAAGAAGGAACTTTAAGTAAATTGAAAAATGGAACTTTTAAAGCAACTTATGACTTGGTTAAAGATGCTATATACGAATTTAAGTATCTGATTGACGGAAATTATGTAAATGATCCAGAAGCTGATTCTTATAAATGGAATGATTTTGCTGGAAGCGAAAACAGTGTTTTAGTTGTATAAAAAAATCCGCTTTAATTTAAAGCGGATTTTTTGTTTTTATACAGCGACACTTCCTTTTATAGCAGGATGCGGATCATAGTCAACAAGAGTGAAATCACCATAATCAAAATCAAAAATGTTTTTAATCTCTGGATTTAAAATCATTTTTGGTAATGGTTTTGGTTCTCTCGAAAGTTGCAATTCTAATTGCTCAAAATGATTGTTGTAGATATGTGCATCGCCAAAAGTGTGAATAAATTCGTCCGGCTCTAAATCACATACTTGCGCAATCATCATTGTTAGCAATGCATAAGAAGCAATATTAAAAGGAACTCCCAAAAAGATATCGGCACTTCGCTGATACAATTGGCAAGATAATTTTCCTTTTGTTTCTCCTTTTTCAAGATCTGGACTTGCTACATAAAACTGAAAAAAGGCATGGCATGGAGGCAATGCTGCTTTGTTGTTGGCAACGTTTTCTTCAAAAGATTTTTTAGTATCTGGAAGAACTGATGGATTCCAAGCCGAAACCAGCATTCTTCTGCTATTTGGGTTTGTTTTTAATTCTTTAATTAGTTCAGAAATCTGATCAATTTCTTCACTGTTCCAATTGCGCCATTGGTGGCCATAAACTGGTCCCAAATCACCATTAGAATCTGCCCATTCATCCCAAATTTTCACTCCGTTTTCTTGAAGGTATTTTACATTTGTATCCCCTTTTAAAAACCAAAGCAATTCATAAATAATGGATTTTAAATGCAATTTTTTTGTTGTAACCATTGGGAAACCTTCACTTAAATCAAAACGCATTTGGTAGCCAAAAACACTTTTTGTTCCGGTTCCTGTTCGGTCTCCTTTTTGATTGCCGTTTTCTAAAACGTGTTTTACTAAATCTAAGTATTGTTTCATTTGTTTTGTTTATTCGGTTATTCGTTTAATTGTTTAATCGATTTAACGAATAAACGGTTCAACGATTAAACATTGAATTTATCTTCTAGAGATTTCGTCTCTAATTTTTGCGGCTTTTTCGTAATCTTCCTGCGAAACGGCTTGATCTAAAAGTTCGTTTAATTCCTGTAAAGAATGTTTTGCATAAACGTCTCCAGATTGATTGCTTTCTTCTTCATGTCCGAAGGTTTCTGGATTTGAAAGCACATCATCAATTTCCTGAGCTCCAGAATCGGTTTCGGCAGTATTTGATTTTAAATAAATACCGGCTTTGTCCAAGATGTTTTTATAAGTAAAAATAGGAGCGTTGAATCTCAAGGCCAAAGCAATTGCATCAGAAGTTCTGGCATCGATAATTTCTTCGATTTTATCTCTTTCGCAGATTAAGCTTGAATAAAAAACGCCATCAACTAATTTATGAATGATAACTTGTTTAACCACGATGTCAAATCTTTCAGCAAAATTTTTGAATAAATCGTGAGTTAAAGGACGCGGCGGTTTTATTTCTTTCTCTAAAGCAATAGCAATTGACTGGGCTTCAAAAGCGCCAATAACAATCGGTAATTTTCTTTCGCCATCGACTTCATTCAAAATTAAGGCATAAGCGCCATTTTGAGTTTGACTGTATGAAATTCCTTTTATGGATAATTTTACTAGACTCATATATGTTTGTAAAAAAGGCACTTAGCACCTTATTTTAATACTGTTTTTGATTGAAAAATAAAGCTGCAATTTTAATCAAAAAAAATTGAACAAAAAAGCTGCCTATAAACAAAGATACAACATCTTGTTTTTAGGCAGCAATATTTTTTAAAGAGAATTCTTTGAATTAAGAATGCTGAGCTTTAAAAGCTTTTAATTTCTCTGTTAATTGCGGTACAATTTCAAAAGCATCTCCAACAACACCGTAATCAGCCACTTTAAAGAAAGGAGCTTCAGGATCGTTATTGATTACTACTTTTACTTTAGAAGAGTTGATACCTGCGATGTGCTGAATAGCTCCAGAAATACCAATTGCAATATATAAGTTTGTTGCTACTGGTTTTCCCGTTTGCCCAACGTGCTCACTGTGAGGTCTCCATCCTAAATCTGAAACTGGTTTAGAACAAGCAGTTGCAGCGCCAAGCACAGCAGCAAGATCTTCAACTAATCCCCAGTTTTCCGGACCTTTTAATCCACGTCCGCCAGAAACCACTATATCCGCGTCAGCGATAGAAACTTTTCCAGATACTTTTTCTACAGATTCTACTTTTACTCCAAAATCATTGTCTCCAACAGTTGGGTTAAAATCTTCTGCAGCAGCAGCTCCAGCACTTTCAAAAAGTCCGTAAGAGTTTTTAGCCAAGCCAAGAACTTTTACATCTGTATCGATTTGAGTGATATTGAAAGCTTTGTTTGAGAAAGCATTTCTTTTTACTTGAAATGGAGAAGTGCTAATAGGCAATCCAACCACATTTGAAGCAAAACCCGCTTCTAAGCCTACTGCAACAAGTGGAGAAAGGTAGATGCTGTCTGTTGAAGAAGAAAGTAAAACTACTTTTGTACCTTCTTTTTGAGCAGCTTGTTTAATCACATCAGCATAAGCTTTTGCATTAAAACCAGCTAATTTGTCGTTGCTTACTTTTAAAACTTTATCTACTCCGTATTTGCCTAATTCGCTTACATCGCTGATGTTTACAGTTAAAGCTGTAACGGTAGTTCCTAATGATTCGGCTACTTTTTTAGCGTAAGAAGCTAATTCGAAAGCCACTTTTTTAAATTTTCCTTCTGCAGATTCTGCATATATTAATATTGACATAATTTTTTTGTTTTGAAGTTTAAAGTTTCAGGTTTCAAGTTCTCAAACTGAAAACCGCGACTGAAAACTGATTACTAGATTACTTTCGCTTCGTTGTGTAATAAGTTGATTAACTCATCTAAATTATCTGCAGAAACTAATTTTACTGCTGATTTTGGAGCTGGTTTTTCAAATTTCACTGCTTTAGTATTTACAGCAGCATCAACTGGCTCAAGAATAGTAAGTGCTTTTGTTCTTGCTGTCATAATTCCTCTCATGTTCGGGATACGCAAATCTTTCTCTTCAACAAGACCTTTTTGACCTCCAATAATTAAAGGAAGAGTAGTGCTTACTGTTTCTTTTCCGCCGTCGATTTCACGAACAGCTTTTACACTGTTTCCGTCGATTGTTAAAGCGGTGCAAGAATTTAAGAAGTTGTATCCTAAGATTCCAGCAATCATTCCAGGAACCATTCCTCCGTTATAATCCAAAGATTCTTTACCAGCAATTACTAAATCGTAACCGCCATTTTTAATAACTTCTGCCAATTGTTTTGCAACAAAAAATCCGTCTGTTGGATTTGCGTTAACACGAATAGCTTCATTTGCACCAATTGCCAAAGCTTTACGCAATGTTGGTTCAGTATCAGGACCTCCAACGTTTACAACCGTTACATTTGCTCCTTGTTGTTCTTGAAACCAGATAGCGCGTGTAAGACCAAATTCGTCGTTAGGGTTAATTACATATTGTACACCATTAGTGTCAAATTCTGAGTCACCGTTGGTAAAGTTGATTTTTGAAGTAGTATCAGGCACATGGCTGATGCAAACCAGTATTTTCATAAGTATATATTTTGAATTTGTAATATGCTTTTACAAATTTAGAATTTAATTTGGAATAATTATACTATGCGTGCATAATATTTTTTAAAGCTATTACGATTTCGCTGATTGTGTAGTTTTTAGTGATTTTCATCGGAATCTAAAAACAAAACAACATGCATTTTGGCTGATTATTAGGAATTTTGCAACAAATGACATCTCTGCAGCAAATTATTTTTTGTCTGAGAAATACTAATTTTTGCCTTTTTCCGTTTTGATGAATGGAATTTTGGAGGAACAAGAATTAAACAAATAGATAAAAGTTTGTCCGAAAAATATTTTTAAGGCCGTTAAGTGTATATTATACGTTATTATATCGATTTCGTAAATATCACAATAAAGCTTAAAAAGTTAAAACGGGAGAACAGATAGAAGTTCATGCGATTTTAAATTCAATTTATGCTTTTAAGTTATTTAAAATATTTATTTTTGCTCTTCAGAAAATTCAACATACAATAAAAAATATGAGAACAATACAATTTAGAGAGGCCATTTGTGAAGCAATGAGCGAAGAAATGCGTCGCGATGAATCCATATATTTAATGGGAGAAGAGGTTGCAGAATACAATGGAGCTTACAAAGCTTCAAAAGGAATGCTTGCTGAGTTTGGTGAAAAAAGAGTAATCGATACTCCAATTGCTGAGCTTGGTTTTTCAGGAATTGCAGTTGGTTCGGCAATGAATGGAAACCGCCCTATTGTAGAATATATGACATTCAACTTCTGTTTAGTTGGTATTGATCAAATTATAAATAACGCTGCTAAAATGCGTCAAATGACAGGAGGACAATTTAATGTGCCTATCGTTTTCCGCGGACCAACAGCTTCTGCTGGTCAATTAGGAGCTACTCACTCACAAGCTTTAGAAAACTGGTTTGCTAACACTCCAGGTCTTAAAGTTATTGTTCCTTCAACTCCTTACGATGCAAAAGGACTTTTAAAATCTGCAATTCGCGATAATGACCCTGTAATCTTTATGGAGTCTGAGCAAATGTATGGTGACAAAGGCGAAGTGCCAGACGGAGAATACACAATTCCAATTGGTGTTGCTGATGTTAAACGTGAAGGAACAGATGTAACTATCGTTTCTTTCGGTAAAATCATCAAAGAAGCTTTTATTGCTGCTGATGAATTAGCAAAAGAAGGAATCTCTTGTGAGATCATCGACTTAAGAACAGTTCGTCCGATGGATAAAGATGCAATTCTTAAATCGGTTAAAAAAACAAACCGTTTAGTAATTCTTGAAGAAGCTTGGCCAGTGGCTAGTATTTCTTCTGAGATTACTTATATCGTTCAAGAGCAAGCTTTTGACTTCCTTGATGCACCAATTCAACGTATTACAACTGCAGATACTCCTGCACCTTATTCTCCAGTATTGCTAAAAGACTGGTTGCCAAATGCAGGTGATGTAGTAAAAGCAGTTAAAAAAGTATTATACAAATAATACAAATACAAAATACTCATAAAACTTCATCAGACAACATGGATTGGTGAAGTTTTTTTTTACTTTAAAATGAACAAATTAACTCTACTTCTCTTATATATTGCATTTGCTTTTGCCAATGTTGCTACTGCACAAACTAAGGTGAGTGGAATTGTTTTGGACAAATCAAATCAGCCAATACCTTTTGCAAATGTGGTATTTAAAGGTTCTAATATCGGAATCGTTTCTAATGAAGACGGCCGCTTTTATTTAGAATCGCCAAATACATACACGGCACTTATTGTTACTTCGGCAGGATTTTCAGATAAAGAAATTCCTTTAGAAAAATCGGTTAATTATAATTTTAAAATTGTTTTGTTCGAAGAACAAGTGCTTAACGAAGTTGTAATTTATACAGGTAAAACTTCTAAGAAGAACAATCCTGCATTGGATATTTTGAGAAAAATCTGGGAAAGAAAACGTAAAAACGGATTGTACCAGTTTAATCAATACCAGATGCAGAAGTACGAAAAAGTGGAGTTTGATATGAATACTATTGATAGCGCATTCATGAAAAACAAACTTTTTAAAGGAATGGAGTTTATCTTTCAACATGTTGATACTTCTGAAGTTACTGGAAAAACATATTTGCCAATTTTCATTAACGAATCGGTTTATGATGTTTATGGAGACAACAAATTAAAGAAAGTAAAAGAAAATCTAACAGGAAATAAAATGTCTGGTTTTAACGGAAATCAGCAGATTTTATCTTTTGTAAAAGATCTTTATTCAGATTATAACATTTACGACAATCACCTTAAATTTTTTGACAAAAGTTTTACAAGTCCGCTCTCAAGAACGGGAATCGACGTTTACAACTATGTTTTAAAAGATAGTGCCTTTGTAGATAAAAAATGGTGTTATAATATTGTTTTTTACCCAAGACGTAAAAACGAATTGACTTTTAAAGGAGATTTCTGGGTTAATGATACGACTTTTGCCATCAAGAAAATTAATATGGGCGTTACTAAAAGTGCCAATATTAATTGGGTAAAAGATATTTATATCGAACAGGAATTTGAGGTAGAGAACGATTCTGTTTTTCTTCTGACTCGCGATTATATGATGTCTGATTTTGCTTTGAATAAAAAGGAAAAATCAAAAGGAGTGTATGGAAAAAGAACCACTTTATATCGCAATCATAAATTCAATATTCAGAAACCAGAGAAGTTTTATAAAGAAGAAGTCAATTTTATAGACAATTCCGTTTATGAACGACCGCCCGAATTCTGGGAGGAAAATCGTTTTGAAAAACTAAACAAAGACGAACAGGGAATTTATAAAATGCTTGATACCTTGCAGACAGTCAAACGATTTAAGCAGCTGTATAATCTCGTCTCGATTTTAGGAAGCGGTTATATCGAATTTAAAAACTTTGATTACGGACCTATATTTTCAACTTTTGGATATAATGAAGTTGAAGGTGTAAGGTTAAGAGTGGGCGGGAGAACCTATTTTGGACCAAACGATCCATGGCGTATTCAGGCTTATACAGCTTATGGATTTGATGATAACAAATTCAAATACGGAGTTTCTGGAAAATGGATGGTTGACAAGAAAAACCGTGTTATAATCTCGGGAGGGAATAGGCGTGATATTGAGCAAATTGGAGCGAGTTTAACAACTACAAATGATATTTTAGGACGAAGCTTTGCGTCTTCTGCCTTGTTTACAACAGGAAGTAATGGAAAACTAACCAATATCAATTTGAGCAATATTTCTGTCGAAATGGAGCCTAAAAAGAACTTTATAGTACAAGCAGGTCTCTCATACAGAACATTAGAATCGGCCTCAAAAACATTTAGTTTAGATTACTATACCACTTTGCCAACTCCCGAAAATCCAGCAGGAGTTGTAGAAAGTGCGGTAAAACAATCAGAAGCCAATATTCAGTTTGAGTTTATGCCAAACAGAAAAACTATTGGTTATGGCGTAGAAAGAAGTTTAGTAGATAGTCCTTTTAGCCATTTCTTTGTGAATTTCAGCTATGGATTGAAGGGTGTTTTTGATAGTGATTTCGCTTACGAAAAAATTCAAGTTTTCTACAAGCAACCTATCATTATAGGGCCTTTAGGAAGATCGAATATTATTGTTGAAACAGGAAAAACTTTCGGTACCATTCCGTTAGGTTTGATGAGCGTAATTCCGGGTAACCAGACTTATTTTACAATTGAAAATACGTTTAGTAACTTGAACTTCTACGAGTTTGTTACAGATCAATATACAACCTTACAATGGAATCATGATTTCGGAGGAAGATTGTTCGCCAGAGTTCCATTTATGAGAAAACTGAATTGGAGAGAATATATCGGAATAAGAGCAGTGCACGGAACCATTTCTGATGCTAACCGCGCCATTAATGCTTCGGGATTACCTTATAATGCTCCTGAAAAAGTATATTATGAATATCATGCAGGGATTGGAAATATATTTAAAGTTTTCCGTATTGATTTTTCTTGGAGAGGAAATTACCTAGATATGCCAGACGCTCACAAATTTGCAGTAAAAGGATCTTTTGGATTTTATTTTTAAGGTTCAAAGTGACATAGTAACAAAGTCGCAAAGGTTTCAAATCTTTGCGACTTTTTTGTTCACGCAGATTTTGCAGATAGAGCAGATTTCTTTAATCAGCAATTTATCAGCTTAAATCTGCAAAATCTGCGAGAGATAAAAAAACTTAGCGACCTGGCGACTTTGCGAGAACTAACTCCATTTTTCTTAAATTTGATTTACTTTCGAAAACTATAATCATGCAAGAAGCCATAGATTTTCTCTCATCCAAAAATCCAATATTTCTAGAAATCATTGAGAAGTACGGGTTACCGCCAATTCCGAGACGCCCGCCAGGTTTTGAAACTTTGGTTTTACTTATACTCGAACAGCAAGTTTCTGTAGATTCTGCGAAAGCCACATTTTTAAAAATCAAAGCATACAAAACTTGCAATCCTGAAAACATGGCTGTTTTGTCTGATGAAGAATTTAGAAATCTCGGTGTAAGCCGTCAGAAAACAAAATACATTAAAATTTTAGCGGAAGCGGTTTTAAACAAAGAATTGGATATTGATGGTCTAGCCACAAAATCGGCAAAACAAGTTCGCGAAGAGCTAATCAAATTAAAAGGAATTGGAAATTGGACAATCGATATTTATTTAATGTTCTGTTTGCAAGAGCCCGATTTAATTCCGCTTGGCGATATTGCGGTAATCAATACGATCAAAGAATTATTGAATATTCATGACAAACAGGAGATGGAAACCCATGCACAACAATGGAGTCCATATAGATCTTATGCTACCTATTTGCTTTGGCATTATTATTTGAAAAAAAGAAATCGAACAATTACCTATTAAATGCTTGTTTTTTAAACTTTAATGCAAATAATTTAACCTTGTTTTTTATTGTAAAACTAGATTCTTTAGTTATTTTTGCAACCGAAATTATAGAAACAATAAAAAACGAAAATGACCGCAGACAAATTAACGACTTTCGATGTATTAATCGAAATACCAAGAGGAAGCAGAAATAAATACGAGTACGATTTTGAAATTAAAAGAATGCGTTTTGATAGAATGTTATTCTCTTCAATGATGTACCCAGCAGATTACGGATTTATTCCAGAAACTTTAGCTTTAGACGGTGATCCTCTTGACGTATTAGTTTTGGTAAACGAACCAACTTTTCCTGGATGTGTTATGGAAGTTAAACCAATCGGTGTATTCCACATGGCAGATGATAAAGGACCAGACGAAAAAATTATTTGTGTACCTGTTTCAGATCCAATCTGGAATTCATTAAACGATCTTTCTGATATCAATCCTCACTTAGTAAAAGAAATCGAGCACTTCTTCCAAGTTTACAAAGATCTTGAAAACAAAAAAGTAGATGTAGAAGGATGGGGAGACGTAAAAGAAGCTTACGAGATCATCGCTGAGTGTACAAAACGTTTTGATGATATTGAAAATAAACCGGCTGGATTATTTAGCATTAAATAATTTTAACCGCATTCTAATATAAAAAAAGCAATACTGCCGTCAGGAGTATTGCTTTTTTGTTTAAATTCGTTTTAGTTAGATTGTTGACTATTAACCAAAACCATTAAAATATTATGAATGCATTTATGATTTACCTGCCAATTGTTATGGCAGTTTTAGGATTACTTTTCATGGGAATAAAAAGGAGTTGGGTTTTAAAACAAGATGCCGGAGACGGAAAGATGAAAGAGATTTCAGATTACATCTACGAAGGAGCCTTAGCCTTTCTAAAAGCCGAATATAAACTGTTAACCATCTTCGTAATTATTGCCAGTTTGGCTTTGGCAGGAATTACTTTTATTCCAGGAGTAAAAACTCATTTATTAATCGTAATAGCATTTATTTTTGGTGCATTCTTCTCTGCTTTAGCAGGAAATATGGGAATGAAGATAGCCACTAAAACAAACGTTAGAACCACTCAAGCAGCTCGTTCAAGTTTGCCACAAGCATTAAAAGTTTCTTTTGGCGGTGGAACCGTAATGGGACTTGGTGTTGCAGGTTTGGCTGTTTTAGGATTAACATCCTTTTTTATCATTTTCTTTAATCTTTTTTCTGGCGGAGTTTGGAAAGATACAGATACTATGACTATTGTTTTAGAAACTCTTGCAGGATTTTCACTTGGAGCAGAATCAATCGCTTTGTTTGCGCGTGTTGGAGGTGGAATTTACACCAAAGCAGCCGATGTTGGTGCAGATTTAGTTGGTAAAGTTGAAGCAGGAATTCCTGAAGATGACCCTCGTAATCCAGCTACAATTGCAGATAACGTGGGTGATAACGTAGGAGATGTTGCGGGTATGGGAGCTGATTTATTCGGGTCTTATGTAGCGACCGTTCTTGCGGCAATGGTTTTAGGAAACTATGTAATAAAAGATATGGGCGGAAGTATTAACGATGCTTTCGGCGGAATTGGACCAATTTTACTTCCGATGGCAATTGCCGGTTTCGGAATTTTATTTTCAATCATTGGAACAACTTTAGTAAAAATAACAGATGACAATGCGAAAGAAGCGCAAGTTCAGAAAGCATTAAATATAGGAAACTGGGTTTCTATTGTTTTAACCGCTGTGGCTTGTTTCTTTTTAGTTCAACACATGTTGCCAGAAACGATGCAAATGACTTTCTTCGGAGAAGGTTCTAAAGCCATTTCGTCAATGCGTGTTTTCTATGCCACATTAGTCGGATTGGTTGTTGGTGGAGCAATTTCATCTGTAACAGAATATTATACAGGATTAGGGACAAAACCAGTTTTGGCAATTGTTCAAAAATCATCTACAGGAGCAGGAACAAACGTAATTGCAGGTTTGGCAACAGGAATGATTTCTACTTTTCCAACCGTTTTATTGTTCGCAATCGCAATCTGGATTTCTTATGTTTTAGCAGGATTCTATGGAGTAGCTTTGGCGGCTTCTGCAATGATGGCAACAACAGCAATGCAATTGGCAATCGATGCCTTCGGACCAATTTCTGACAACGCAGGAGGAATCGCAGAGATGAGCGAATTGCCAAAAGAAGTTCGCACAAGAACCGATATTTTAGATTCAGTAGGAAATACGACAGCAGCAACAGGAAAAGGATTTGCAATTGCTTCTGCGGCTTTAACTTCATTAGCATTATTTGCAGCTTACGTAACTTTTACAGGAATCGACGGAATTAATATTTTTAAAGCACCAGTTTTAGCAATGCTATTTGTTGGAGGAATGATTCCGGTTGTTTTCTCTGCTTTGGCAATGAATTCTGTTGGAAAAGCAGCAATGGATATGGTGTACGAAGTTCGTCGCCAGTTCAAAGAAATTGCTGGAATTATGGAAGGAACAGGAAAACCAGAATACGGAAAATGTGTTGAGATTTCTACAAAAGCTGCTTTACGCGAAATGATGCTTCCAGGAATTTTAACGATTGGTTTTCCTATTGCAATTGTATTAATTGGGAAATTAGTTTACTCAGACAACAATCAGTTAATTGCTGAAATGTTAGGAGGATATATGGCTGGAGTTACCGTTTCTGGCGTACTTTGGGCAGTTTTCCAAAACAATGCTGGAGGTGCTTGGGATAATGCTAAAAAATCTTTCGAAGCTGGAGTAATGATCAACGGAGAAATGACATACAAAGGTTCAGATGCCCATAAAGCTGCCGTAACAGGAGATACTGTTGGAGATCCTTTTAAAGATACTTCTGGTCCTTCAATGAATATCTTAATTAAATTAACTTGTTTGATTGGATTGGTAATTGCGCCAATTTTAGGAGAAGGCCATGCACCATCAGATATTGCAGGAAAAGCTTCTTGCTGTGCTAAAACAGAAATGCATGCAGGAATGGCTAAATGCGGCGATATGTCTGGAATGACAAAAGAAGAATGTATTAAAATGTGCAAAGAAAAAGGCTGTTCTGAAGAAGAAACAGCAAAATGTCTTGCACACTTTGATGCAACTGGAAAATACGCTCATTCAGAAAGCGAATCGGTTCGTGTTGAGGTTAAAAACATTAACGGAAAAACAACTGGAACCGTCACTAAAACAGTTGATGGCAAAACTACAACAGAAGTTTTTGAAGGAACTGAAGAAGAGGTTTTAGCAAAAGTTGAAGCTGCAAAATAATAGCTTTGTCAAAGTTTAAAACTTTGACAAAGCTTCTTAAAAGAAAAAGCCTCTAAATATATTTTTAGAGGCTTTTTTTATGGAACTAAAGCATATTCTTTAATCAAAATTGAAGCTGGAATATGGAGCTTTTCTGTCAATACACGAATTTGTTTTATAGTTAATGCCCTCTTTCTATTGAACAATTCAGAAACTCTTGATCGGCTATTTAAAATAATTCCTAAATCGGCATCTGTCAATCCATTTTGCTCCATCATAAATTTAATCGCTTCAATAGGATCTGGATCTGGGATTGGATAATGAATTTGCTCATATTTTTCAATAAGCGTTACTAAGATATCTAATTCATCTCCTTCAATAGTATCTGGTTTTGCATTAAAAAGAACATTAACTCTTTCCAGCGCATTATTATAATCGTCTTCTGTTTTTATAGGTTTTATATCCATAATTACCAATTTTTAATATCTTTTAAATCATCATATTCACTATGTGTTCCAACAAAAAGAATATAAACGATTTGCGTGTCGTAATTAATTTTTACAATTAAGCGATAATGATTTCCGCAAATATTAAATACAACTTTATTGTTTCCGACAAAATCTGCAGTACCAAAAAAAGATTTTATAACATTTGAATTTGAAAAATTGTTTTTATCAAAGATTTGATACCAAGCTAACAATTGTTGCTTTGAATTTGGAAATCGCTCCCAAAAATTTTGCAATGTTCTTTTGGCTATTATTCTCATAATTACTTCGGCAAATATAATAAAAATTTCCCAAAACGGGAAAAACGATTTATCTGTGCAAAAGTAAGAAAATAATTATATTTACTATTAAGGTTACAAAAAAAGCCCCTAAAAATTATTTTAGAGGCTTTGTTTTTATTTTCGTATAAATCTGTGCAATTTGTGTTTAAAATAACCCGTTTAGCTCGGCATCAATTTTATTAATGATGTTTCCTAAATCTTCAGGATTGTCAACAAAATTGATATTGTCAACATCAATAATTAGTAATTTTCCTTTAGTATAAGTCTGAATCCAAGCTTCGTATCTTTCGTTCAAACGGCTTAAATAATCGATAGAAATAGAGTTCTCATATTCACGTCCGCGTTTGTGAATCTGGCCTACTAAATTTGGGATAGAACTTCTTAAATAAATCAATAAATCTGGAGCTTTAACCAGAGATTCCATTAATTCGAACAAAGACGTGTAATTTTCAAAATCACGGCTTGTCATTAATCCCATTGCATATAAGTTCGGAGCGAAGATATGCGCATCTTCATAAATCGTTCTGTCTTGAATGATTTTTTTTCCGCTTTCGCGAATTTGCTGCACTTGACGAAAACGGCTGTTAAGGAAATAAATCTGAAGATTAAATGACCAGCGTTCCATCTGATGGTAGAAATCATCCAAGTACGGATTATCAACTACATCTTCATAATGAGGTTCCCATTTGAAATGTTTCGCCAATAATTTGGTCAGAGTAGTTTTTCCTGCGCCTATGTTTCCTGCTATTGCTATGTGCATTACGGTGTTACGATTTTATAATTTGATATATCTGTAGTTGTAAAAATAGATAAAATTTGGTCTTTGTAATAAAAATTGTCAAAGGTTTTTTCTAAAATTTTAATCTCAGAAATTACCTCTGGGTTTGACTTATTAATACCTTTAAAATACAGCAAACGATTCTTGCTAAAAAGATATTGCGAAGGACTAACAATTGCAATTTTATCAAAATCGGCTACTTTTCCTAATGTCGTTATTTTTCCAAAAATGTCACAAGAAAATCCGTTGTTTTTCTTGTCAATCCAATAGAAAGTATTAAAATCGGTCTGATAATACTGAATGGTTTCTGTGAGCGGAATTGAAACCGTTTTGTATTCATTTTTTAAATAATCAAAAAGACCAATTTGCTGATTTAGGGCATTATAAATCCATAACTGATTTTGAGTAGACATTCCGATTGCACTAACCACAATTGGAGTCGTATTCTGTGAAAAATTAATCTCAGTCATTTTATTTAATTGATTGTCCAATAAAACAACACTATTGAAATCTTCGTAAAACAAAACAATTTTTAGCGGATTCTGAAGATCAACTTTCGTAATTTTTCCTAAAGAGACATTCTTGTATTCTAAAATTTCTTTCCCTTTAACTTTACTAAAAACATTATTAGTTATCTGATACGAATATCCGAAAGCGTCATATCCTAAAAATTCATCAGAAGTATTTTTATACTGTGAGATTAAAGACGGATTTATGCTCAAATCCTGTGCTGAAATCGCATAGAAAGTACAGCAAAGAAACAAGGAGAATAAAAATTTTTGCATGGTTCTATGCATTATAAATCGATTTACAAGAGCACCAAATTACAAAAACTCTCCTTAAAATTTCAATTTTGGCAATTAAACCTTTTTTAAATCTAGTAGTCTAAAAAATAGGCAGTTCTATCTATGTCTTAATCCCATTAATATATTTAGTTTCTTGAATTTTAAAATAAATAATACATTTGAATGTAAGTTTTGTCGGATATACTCACTTTAAAGAAAATAGAATGAAAAAAATATTTTTTTATATGACCTTAATGCTTGTTTCTACTCAAATTCAAGCACAAAAAGATTTTCAGGGAATGGCTGTTTACGAGTCAAAAACCCAAGCGCCAAAGTTTGAAGGAATGCGCGGAAACAGAGATATCACTCCAGAAATGCAGAAAAATATGGAAGAGCGTATGAAAAAAATGCTCGAAAAAACATTCATTTTAAACTTCGATAAAGCAGCATCCATTTATAAAGAAGAAGAAAAACTAGAAGCTCCCGGGCAGCAGCAAGGAGGTTTTAGAATGATGTTTGGTTCGCTCACAGGTGGCGGAGGGACTTTTTATAAAGATGTAAAAACAAAAACATATACCGTAGATAAAGAGTTTATGGGTAAAGAATTTCTCGTTGTCGATTCGCTACCAAAATTAAATTGGAAATTAGAACAAGAAACCAAACAAATTGGCGGTTACAATTGCTTTAAAGCCACAGCAGTAAAGCAGGCCAGTAAAACCGATTTTAGAAACTTCAGACCTAAAAACAACGATGATAAAAAGGATGAAGCTAAAAAGACTTCAGGGGATACTAAAACTAATTTTACAGACAATTTCGAAATCCCAAAAGAAATTGTAGTAACTGCCTGGTATACTCCAGAAATTCCTATTAATCAAGGTCCAGAAAATTACTGGGGACTTCCGGGGTTAATTTTAGAAATCAATGATGGAACAACTACCATTTTGTGTTCGAAAATTGTTTTGAATGCAAAAGATAAAGTCGAAATAAAACCTTCTAAAAAAGGAAAAGTGGTTTCTCAGAAAGAATATGATGAAACAGTAATTAAGAAAATGGAGGAATTTAGAGAAATGAACCGTGGTCGTGCAGGCGGACCGCCACCAATGGGAAGATAATATCTTCAAAATTCCAATTTTTCAAAATCCAAATTCCAAATTGCTTCACCTGTTGGCTTTCGCTCGGGTCCAAACTTTCAATATTCTTACTAATGAATAAGATACTCTTTGTATTTGCCTTACTTTTTACTTCGATATGCTTTTCTCAAAGTGTCCGTTTTGATGGTTTTATTCAGGATGGGCAGAAAAATCCATTGGAAATGGCTAATATTATGGCAATTAATAACGGCACAAAAGCAATGGATTCGTACGGAATTACGAATGATAAGGGAAAGTTTCAGCTGACTTTAAAACCGAATACCGCTTATACGATCAAGGTGAGTTATTTGGGAATGAAATCTAAGGAAATCGCAATTGCTACCAAATCTGAAAACATGACTCAGAATGTTGTTTTGGATGGTGCGGGAATAGAATTGGAAGGAGTTGAAATTGTCCGTGAAATGCCTGTTTCGATAAAAGGAGATACAATTGTTTATAATGCAGATTCATTTAAATCGGGAACTGAAAAAAAGCTGGAAGATGTTTTGAAAAAATTGCCTGGAGTTGAGGTAAATGCCGACGGAGAAATCGAAGTGGAAGGAAAAAAAGTGAGCAAATTGATGGTGGAGGGAAAAGACTTTTTTGACGGAGACACCAAATTAGGCGTTAAAAATATTCCAGCAGATGCTATTGATAAAGTTCAGGTTTTGCGAAATTATAATGAAGTTAGTGCACTGAAAGGTCTTGAAAACGATCAGGATAATGTAGCGATGAACATCAAACTGAAAGAAGGAAAAAAGAACTTTTGGTTTGGCGATGTTACCGCAGGAATTGGCGTTGCAGAATTGGACAGCCGTTATATCATTAACCCAAAATTATTCTATTACAGTCCAAAATACAGTATTAATTTAATTACCAATTTTAATAATATTGGAGAGCTTCCGCTTACTGCACAAGATTATTTTAAGTTCACGGGTGGATTTAAAAACATGATGAAAAAAGGAGGAAGCAATTTTAATGTTTCTTCAAATGATTTAGGAATTTCATTATTGCGTAATAATAGAGCAAAAGAAATCGAAACCAAATTTGGTGCAACAAACTTTGCTTATTCTGTCAATAAAGCTTGGAATATTAGCGGTTTCGGAATTCTTTCAACGTCAAAAACAGATTTAGAAACCAAATCTCAAACTACGATTTTAGATTCTGGAGATCAACAGAAACGTGATGAAAATACCAATCAAAAGAATAATTTAGGACTTTTTAAACTGAGTTCGACTTACAAACCAAATGATAAATTTCAGTTTGATTATGACATCTTAACCAAGCTGTCAAAACAGAATGAAGATACAGATTTGCTTCGTGAATCGGTTGTAAATGATGTTTCAGCAGTTGAAACTATTTTAACTCAAAAGAAACAAGATCCAACTTCGATCAATCAAAATTTGAGTTTGTATTATACGCAGAGCAGTAAAAATATTTTTGCTTTTGAAATGCAGCATTTGTATCAAGACGAAAATCCGTTTTACAATGCCAACTTAAGGACACAGCCTTTTGATTTGTCAGGATATATTTCTGGGCAGAACAGAAACGATTTAAATCAGGATCGTTTTGTGAAAACCAATAAACTAGATGCCAAATTGGATTACTATTATATGGTAACTCCAAAAAGCAATATCAACATTACATTAGGAAATACGTATTCGTATCAGAACTTTAATTCTCATATTTTCCAAATGTTGGACAATGGAACAAAAAATGATTTGAACGATGCTCAAAATAATAATGATGTCGATTATAGTTTTAATGACGCGTTTCTAGGTTTTCATTATAAAATTCTAACAGGAAAATTTACGTTTACTCCTGGAGTAAGCCTGCACACCTATCAAATGACAAACGGGCAATTGGGAACTGATTATTCTCAGAATTTTGTAAAAGTATTGCCGGATTTCTTTGCCTTATATCAAATCAAAAAATCGGAAACGCTTACGTATAATTTCTCTCTAACCAACGATTTTACCGATATTAATCAGTTGGCTGCGGGTTATATTTTATCAGATTATAGCAGTTTGTTTCGTGGAAATCGTTTCTTAGAAAATGCCACTTCACAAGTGCATTCGCTTCGTTATTTTAAATATAATATGTTCAATTTTGAAAACATATTTGCCAATGCCACTTATACAAGAAAAGTAGATGCCATTAAAACAAAAGCCAATTTTGACGGAATTAATCAATCTTCTGTTCCGTATAATTCTAATTTGGCCGATGAGACTTTTACAGGAATGGGAAATTACGGGCGTTCGTTTTTAAAGAATTATAAAGCTTCTGCAAATGCTAGTTTTAACTGGTCAAAATTTAATAATATTCAGAATAACCAATTGTCGACCACAGAAAGTTTTAGTCAAAGTTATACCGTAAAAGCTTCAACAAATTATAAGAACCTTCCCAATATCGAATTTGGATATAATCTTTTGATTAATAAATACAGTGGTTCAACTTTTTATACCGATAAACCATTTGCAAGATTAGACTATTATTTCTTAGATAGTTTTTCTTTTGTGTCGGAATATGAATTCTATCATTATTATAATGCGGATAAAAGTGTCGACAACGAATATGATTTCTTAAGTGCCAGTTTGGTTTACCAGAAAAAAAACAGCAAATGGGAATATAAAATTTCGGCAACCAATTTGCTAAATACCACATATTTAAACGACGACAGTTTTTCACAGTTCTCTACAAGAGTTTCCCAATATACCGTTCAGCCGCGTTACATCATATTTTCGATGAAATATAATTTGTAGTATTTTCGTTGCTAATTTTGTGATTTGTTTAATGAAGAATCAAATATCTTTGTGTTATATTAATAATGACAAAAAACGTAATCATGCGCAATTTTACATGGAGTTTTCTACTCTTTTTTGCCGGAATGTTTGTTGCTTTCTCTCAAACAAAAGGCATCGAAAAAGGAACTTATTTATCTACAAATAAAGGAGGAAAGATTAAGTTAAATTTATTAGACAATAATAAATATGAATTGGTTTTTTATTCTGGAGGTTATGAAATTAAAGGCGATTCGCTAGTTTTCTTAAAAAATACCAATACTACAATAAATAGATTTGATCTTTCTTTTGTTAAAGATAAAAAAGCAAAAAAAGTTAAGATTAAGTTTTTAAATCCGTCTTACAATTCATTTTATATAGGAACTCAAAAAGGAACAGAGACAGTTCAATACCAGAGACTTTCAGATATAAAAACAAAAGTTGACCCTGAATGGACAAATACCGATTTAGATTTTGAAATAGAAAAAGCGGATTTCCTTTATTTGGTTTACGAAGATTATGACGGAAAAAGTGATGTAAGTAAATATGCACTGCCAAAAGATGTTTCAGAGGTAACAATTAACTATGATTTGGCAGTTTTAAATGATTTAAATCTTGTTGGTTTTTTTGATCAAAAAACAAAAGAATTAAAAATTTCTGAGCAACATGGAAAAGATCTTTTGGTGTTTATCAATGAAAAAGACGAGAAACCAGCAAAGACTCCTGAGGTTGTCGCGTTAGAAACGCAAGTCATTAAAAACTGGACCTATCCTGGTAAAAGTTCTTATGATGATATCTACGGAGGAACTGCAGTAGATAGTGCGACATATAATTTAGTAGATGCAGCAGCAGTTCCTGTGGCAGATTATGCAGTTGACTCTACGGCTGCTACTTATACGAAATACGATTTTAAATTAAAAATCGAAAACAATCTAAAAAAGGCAATAGAAGCTACAAAAACAGTTAGCAATAAATTTTTGGTTGTTGTAGTTGATAGCAAGAATAAAACAGCCAAGGAAAGTTTTGATGCATTTATAAAAGAGCAGGAAACGCAAACGGGATATAATATGTATGATGCATACAATGCGCAATACGATACCTATAATTATTATTTGGCTGGAGCCGATGATAAAAAATGGCTGAAAAACAATAAAATTAGCGATCCAAGTATAATTATTTTAAACGGAGAAGGAAATCAATTGGCTGTTGCAAAATCAGATTTAGCAACACAGCAATATCAGTTTAGCTATTATGGTGATTTATATAAAAAGCTTCAGAGAGCAAACGCTTTTCTTTTTATAGATAAGGTTTTAAAGAACAAAAAAGCTACAGATTCAGATCTAATTGCCGCTTTTAATAAAGCATCTTTGTTAGAAACATCTTATGATTCAGACTATTGGGTAAGTGACTCTAATTCGTCTGAATTTGTAATTACAAAAACGGCTTTAGATCAAAAAGTAGTGGCTCAAACTTGGAAAAAATTGATTGAAGCGCACCAAAAAGATGCAAAACCAAACATGTATCTGGTAGAAGCTATTTTGAAAGAAATTCAGAATCAGGGATTTACAAAACAGCTTTTTAATACCGACAGAATCTTAAACGATACTGATTTTCTTGCGATTGATTATTTGTTGAAACATTCAGAGGATATTGAAAATAACCGTACTGATTTTAATAATAAAGATGGAGAGCTTCACACTGTTGGAAATGTGGTTTCTGAAATATCTAGTGCACTGCAGCAAAATCTTTATCTTTCTCAAGATGGAGTTTCTGGAGAAATGAATAAAGAAAAAATCAATTCAATTTACAAGAAAATCATTGCTTCTGGAAAAGGTAATTTTGATGTTTACAAAAATTACTTTTACTATTTAGGCCAAATTGAAGAAAAAGATGGTTCGAATACAACGTACTTAAGAGAGTTTAATACCTATTTTGATTCCACTTTAGCGGGTCCAAGTCCTATAGAAAAACTAGATGCTATTTTTTCTGGGTTAGATTCAAGCTCAAGCTATTCTTATGATGGATGGAACTCTTTTAAAAATTACCATTCTGATATTTGCAATAGTGCAGCTTGGACTGTTGTACTTAAACCTGAAAATGCAAACTTCTTAAAAGATGCCATCAAATGGTCGGAATACAGTTTGATTGTAACCAAAAACAATCCTTATTATTTAGATACATTGGCTCAATTGTATTATAAAGACGGGCAAAAACAAAAAGCTATCGAAACGCAAGTTTTAGCTGTAAAATACATCACTCCGGATGTTGATGAAGAAACATCCAGCCAAATGAAAGAAGTTCTAACAAAGATGAGTAACGGAACATATTAAGTAAAGTAACTGTAAAAGAAAAGCCGATTTCTAATTTAGAAATCGGCTTTTTTTATGTTTGGCCAACTAAGATGTCTAAAATAATCTAAGTTAGTCTATAAATCTAAATTTACAATCCAAATGCAGCTTTTACTTGGTCAACAAAATCAAGTTTTTCCCATGTAAACAATTCTACAGTAACTGTTTTTTCGTTTCCGCCTGGAGCAGAGAAAGTTTTAGTAACCGTTTCTGGTTTACGTCCCATGTGTCCGTAAGCAGCAGTTTCGCTGTAGATTGGGTTTCTTAATTTTAAACGTTGCTCGATAAAGTAAGGACGCATATCAAAGATAGCTTCTACTTTTTTAGCGATTTCACCGTTAGTTAAGTTTACTTTAGAAGTTCCGTAAGTTTCAATGAAGATTCCCATTGGCTCAGCAACTCCAATTGCATAAGAAACCTGAACTAAGATTTCGTCAGCAACACCAGCAGCAACTAAGTTTTTAGCGATATGACGAGTTGCATAAGCAGCACTTCTATCTACTTTACTCGGATCTTTTCCAGAGAATGCACCACCACCGTGAGCACCTTTTCCACCGTAAGTATCCACGATGATTTTTCTTCCCGTTAAACCAGTATCTCCGTGAGGACCTCCAATAACGAATTTTCCTGTTGGGTTAATATGGTAGTTGATTTTATCGTTGAATAAATGAGCGTGCTCTGGGTTTTTAGCGATAATTCTTGGAATCAAGATTTCGATAATATCTTTTTTGATTTTAGCCAACATTGCGGCTTCTTCGTCAAAATCATCGTGTTGAGTTGAGATAACAATCGCATCAATACGAGTTGGTTTGTTATCGTCACTGTATTCTAAAGTTACTTGAGATTTAGCATCTGGACGTAAATAAGTGATTTCTTTGTTTTCACGTCTTAAAATTGCTAATTCTTGTAATAATTTATGAGATAAATCTAATGCCAATGGCATGTAGTTTTCAGTTTCGTTTGTAGCATAACCAAACATCATTCCTTGGTCACCAGCACCTTGCTCTTCTGGCTTAGCTCTGTCTACACCTTGGTTAATATCTGCAGATTGCTCATGAATAGCTGAAAGAATTCCACAAGAATTTGCCTCAAACATATATTCACTTTTAGTATATCCAATTTTACGGATTACCTCACGAGCGATTTGCTGAACATCAAGATAAGTATTCGATTTTACTTCTCCTGCTAAAATCACCTGACCAGTTGTAACTAATGTTTCACAAGCTACTTTTGAGTCAGCGTCAAATGCCAAAAAGTTGTCAATTAATGCATCCGAAATTTGATCTGCAACTTTGTCTGGATGCCCTTCACTAACAGATTCTGACGTAAATAAATAAGCCATAATAATGTAAAAATAATGTTTTAATTTAAGATTAAGCGGGAAAAAGTAATTGCTAAAAAGGGCTAAAGGAGAGTTCCTGCTTTAGCATTTTTTACTACTGAAATGAATCTTTCAGCATTCATAACGAAACCATTTCATTATGAAGAGGTTGCAATCAGTTCAAATTTTTCCTCTGTTTCGGGTGCAAAGGTATGAAACCATTTTGATTTGCAAATTAAAGTTCAACTTTTTTTATTTTTTCTAGCAGAAATTTAACAATAACATACTATTTTGATAGGGTAATAGAAAATATTTGGTTTTTTGTTTGGCTGATTAAAAAAATGTTTGCAACTTTGCCCACGTTAAAACAAAAGAAACAAATGAAATTTACAGTTTGCAATATGATGTCTTGTAAGATGCCGGAGTTATCCGCAGAGATGCTATTGTAATTATTTTTCAATAAAATATAAATAGAACCTCTGCCGAAACGCAGAGGTTTTTTTTATTATAAAAAGAAAGATGTAAGATTTTTTTTAAGCCAAAACACTAATTAATCAGTAAAGAAGAAATGAAGAAAAATGTACTAATCGTTTTAGGTCTTGTGACATTTTCAGGACTTTATGCTCAAGATAACAAAAAAGAGCAGGATAGTTTAAAAAACAACGAACTGTCTGAAGTTACTATTATTGGATCAAGAAGTAAAAACAGAGTAAAAACAGATGTGCCAGTTCCGGTAGATGTTTTTAACGTATCTGAAATAACAAAAGGAGCGCCGCAAACCAGCGTGACTCAAATTTTAAATTATGTTGCTCCGTCCTTTACGAGTAACCCAACCTCGACAGCAGATGCAACAGACCACGTAGATCCAGCACAATTAAGAGGATTAGGACCAGATCAAGTTTTAATTTTAGTCAACGGAAAACGAAGACACACCAGTGCTTTAGTAAACATAAACGGATCGCCAGGTAGAGGATCTGTTGGAACAGATTTAAATGCCATCCCGTCTTTTGCTATCGAGAGGATCGAAGTTTTAAGAGACGGAGCTGCGGCGCAATACGGTTCTGATGCCATTGCTGGAGTGATCAATATTGTTCTGAAGAAGAATGCTAATTATTTGACAGGAGGAATTCAGTACGGAGCAAATCTATCTTCGGGTTCAAACAACTTTGAAGGAGGAGCAGACGGACAAACCGCTCAAGTCGATTTAAATTACGGAACTTCATTAGGAAAACCGGGAAGTTTCTTGAATGTAACAGGAACAGCTGTAACAAGACAGGCAACGAGCAGAGCAGGAATTAGAAGCAATGCGATTTTTAATGCATACAATGCGGTAGAAAATAGAGCCGCGCAAGCAGGTGTCGAAATCAACTCTTTCTTTAGCAATATTAATACGACTCCAAATTCAGCTCAGATTTTGTCTTCTTTAAAACAATATGCACCACAAGTAAGTTATTTTACACCGGCACAGCAAAATGCTATTGCATCGGCATCGACGATTGCACAAATGCAGACGGCTTTAAATTTTGACGTGACCAATAACGAATTGGCTTATAGAGGTCAGCAGAGAAGCGATTATAATATGAGTGTTGGACAGTCAGAATTGGCTGCTGGGCAAGTATATTTTAATGCTAAATATCCTTTAAGTGAGATCACTTCTTTATATTCTTTTGGAGGAGTTTCTTATAGAGGCGGTAAATCGTATGCGTTCAACAGATTGCCAAATGGTTCTGGAACTTTCACGCAAGTGTATGAAAACGGATTTTTACCAGAAATCGAATCAAAAATTTTAGATGCTTCTGGAGCAGTTGGAATAAATACGCAATTATTTGGTTTTGATACCGATTTAAGCACCAATTTAGGAACAAACTCTTTTAATTATGATGTAAACAATACTATTAATGCAACTTTAGGAACAAATTCTCCTTTTAGTTTTGATGCAGGAAAAGTTTCGTTTTTGCAAAGCACAACCAATTTAGATTTTAGCAGAAAATATGATGTTCTTGCCGGATTAAACGTAGCTTTTGGAGGTGAATTTAGATATGAAAATTACCAAATTAAAGCAGGTGAAGAAGCTTCTTACGGTTTGTATGATGTAAACGGAAATTTAGTTTCGGGAATTTTGCCAAGCAATTCGCCATTAATCGTAACCGACTTTTTTGGAAACAAACGTGGGGCAGGAGCACAAGGATTTTCTGGATTTCAGCCTTCAGATGCTAAAGAGAAAGACAGAAAAAGTGGTGCAGCTTATGTAGATTTAGAATTGAATGCTACAGAAAAATGGCTAATAAACGGAGCGGCTCGTTATGAAAACTATTCAGATTTTGGAAATACAGTGACTTTCAAATTGGCTTCGCTTTTAAAATTAAACGATAATATCAATTGGAGAATTTCTGGGCAAACAGGATTTAGAGCGCCTTCATTGCAGCAAAGATATTTTGAAGCAAGTTCAACACAGTTTATAAACGGTGCACCATACCAAGTGGGATATTTTACAAACGATTCGCAAGCGGCAAAAAGCATCGGAATTGAAAGTTTAAAACCAGAAAAATCAAAAAGCATCAGTACAGGATTTACATTCAAAATTCCTGAAGCTAACATAACCATTGCAACTGATGCTTATTTTACAAGAATCAACGACAGAATTGTGCTGTCTGGACAATATTCAAGACCGACAGATGCGCAAATTGCTGCGGCAACTTCGCCAGAGCAAGCACAAGCATTGACTTTATTTCAACAAGCATTTGATTTAAAAGGAGTAGAAAGAGCTTCTTTCTGGACAAATGGAATTGATTCTGAAACAAAAGGAGTTGATTTGGTAATTTCACAAAAGTATGATGTGATTCAAGATTTTGCCATCAGAAATGATTTTGCATTAAGCTTCAACGAAACCAAAAGAGTAGGAGATCTTCATATTCCAAAATCTATAGTTGATGCAGGTGGAGATCCTTATATTTATTCGTTCTTCCCAGAATCAAGCCGAGTATATTTAGAAGAAGCAATTCCAAAATTGAAAGCCAACTTGATGACGACTTTCAGTATTAAAAAACTGGATATTTATTTAAGAAACAGTTATTTCGGAAAAGTGACAGATCCAGGAGCAACAGATGTTAATTTGGACGGATTTTCTTCTGTATACGAACATCCAGAATACAGCGCAAAATTGGTTACCGATTTATCTTTAGGATATCAGATCAACGAACATTTTAGAGCAACAATTGGAGTTAATAATATAGGAGATGTATATCCAGATAGAAATAATCCTGCAACTCCAGCATTTACAAACACAACTCCAACCTTGTCACCAGCGCCAAGTACAGATTTGACAAATGCAAATCAGTTTGCGTATTCAAGAGCCGTTTCTCAATTCGGACTGAACGGAAGATTTGGCTTTGCCCGTTTGAGCTTTAAATTCTAATTAAAACAATTTCTTTCAGGCCTTTTAAACAAAAGGCTTGAAAGAAATATTAAAAAAAATAATACAAAATTTCAATTTTAATTTGGTCGTTAGAAAAATACTTATTACATTTACTCTATCGAATTAGTCGAGTTTAAAAATAGTCAAATTCAATTTTAAAATAAAATGAAAGCAATAGCAAAAAGAGATATGATGTGTTGTAAGATGATGCAAATGTGCATCCAAACCTGCTGTTGCCAAAAGTGAAAGAGACAATCTTTGTTATAGTTAAACTATAAGCCCTTTTGGTCGCCATCCGAAAGGGCTTTTTTTTACTCATTTAAATTTAAAAATTATGAAAACGCTAAACTCAATTGCAGTAGAATATTTGTTAAGAAGCAATTCTCAAAATAACGATAATACATCAGAAGAGATTACAAGAGAATCACAAGAATAAATAAAGAGCAGAACATAAATCAAAAATCGCTGCTGTTTCAAATGTATGAACTAGAGGAAGAAGCAGAAGAGTTTTTGGCATAAATCTAAAATTCAGTTACAGTTTCAAAATTCAAATTACAATATATAACGTATTAACAATACCTAAAAAACTAAGAAATCATGAGTACACAAAAATTTGCAACAAACGCATTACACGCAGGGCACGACGTTACTAAAAATTCAGGAACAAGAGCAGTGCCAATTTATCAGACATCATCATATGTATTTAGCAACGCAGATCATGCAGCCAATTTATTCGGACTTGCAGAAGCTGGATTTATTTACACCCGATTAAATAACCCAACAAACGATATTCTAGAACAGCGGCTAGCAGCGCTTGAAGGCGGAATTGGAGCAGTCGTTACGGCTTCTGGAGCATCGGCAATTTCTACAACATTATTAACTTTATTAAAAGCAGGAGATCATATCGTGGCGTCAAACAGTTTGTATGGCGGAACTTACAACCTTCTGAAAGTTACGTTGCCAAGATTAGGAATCACAACTACTTTTGTTGATCCTTCACAACCTGAAAACTTTACTAAAGCAGCCAAAGAAAACACGCGAGCTTTTTTTGTTGAATCTCTTGGAAACCCAAAATTAGACGTACTAGATTTAAAAGCAATTTCGGCAGAAGCCAAAGCATTCAAAGTGCCATTTATAGTAGATAATACAGTTGCGACACCTTATTTATTAAACCCAATTAAATATGGTGCCGATATTGTTATTCATTCCTTAACTAAATATATCGCAGGAAACGGAACTTCATTAGGAGGCGTTATCATTGATGCTGGAAACTTTGACTGGGCAAACGGAAAATTTCCTGAATTTACCGAGCCATCTGCAGGATACCACGGATTAGTATATCATGAAGCCTTAGGAAATGCAGCTTTTATAGCAAAAGCTCGAATTGAAGGTCTGCGTGATTTTGGTTCTGCCTTAAGTCCATTTAATGCTTTCCAGATTATTCAGGGATTAGAGACACTTCCAATCCGAATTAAGAAACATAGTGAAAATGCTTTGGCTCTAGCCGAATGGTTAGAGAAACAAGATGAGGTAGTTTGGGTAAATTATCCAGGTTTAAAATCTAGTAAATACAATGCTTTGGCCAAAGAATACTTGCCAGAAGGACAAAGCGGTATTATCACTTTCGGATTAAAAGGAGGTTTTGACGCTGCGAAAAAAGTAGTAGACGACACCAAATTATTCTCTCTGCTAGCAAATATTGGTGATACAAAATCACTGATTATTCACCCAGCAAGTACTACGCATCAGCAATTAACAGATGAAGAGCAAGTAGAAACAGGAGTTTCTAAAGACTTGATTCGTCTGTCTGTGGGAATTGAAGATATTGAAGATTTAATTGCCGATCTGCAAACTGTTTTTGAGAGCGTTTCGCTTTCTCAATACAGCATCAATAAAAATTAGGTTTTTTTGTTTTTTGTTTGAAAGATTGCCTTTAGCCTCTGTGCTAAAGGTAATTTTTTATGAAAAGCATCACTATAAAAAATTGAACCCTATAAGTGATATAAGTTTATTTAAATCGTTGTGTTGAAATTTAAGCGCACAGAGATTCGCCTCTTCTAAAATGAACTTATATGACTTATATGGTTTAAAAAATTAAAAAGTTAGAAATTATGTCAAAGCTTAAAATAAACATTATCCTTTTCGGAATTGGAAATATCGGAAGCACTTTGATTAATCAGATTGTTGAAAGTCAAGAGTTTTTTCTTGAAAGCAAAAATGTTGATTTTCACTTTCCAATTATAACCAATTCTACGGTTGCTTTTTTTGAGAAAGAAGGCGTAGGTTATGCTTGGGAAACTAATTTCAGACAGTTGGCTGTTCCTTTTAAAATAGAAGATATTGTCGAGTTTGCGCAAGAAAATGAATTCGAAAACTTAATTGCCGTAGATGCAACTGCCAGCGATGAGTTGGTAAAGCATTATAATACGCTAATCAAAAACGGATTTAATATAGTAGCAGTAAACAAAAAAGCCAACACGCTCCCGATTGACTTATATAAAGAGCTGCGAGCCAATCTTAAAAAGTACGACAAGGAGTTTTTGTATGAAACATCGGTTGAAACTGGAATTCCTGTGCTGCAGACTTTAAGAGATTTGTATTATTCAGGAGAAAAAATCACCAAGATTCGAGGTGTTTTCTCTGATAATCTGAGCTATATTTTTAATCGATTTTCAGGAGAAGAGGCTACATTTTCATCTGTTTTGAAAGATGCGAGCCTTTTAGGTTTAATGAAGTCAAATTTTAAAGAAGATCTGTCGGGAAATGATACTGCCAGAAAGCTTTTGATATTGGCCAGAGAAATTGGAAAAGATTTTGAGCTTTCAGATATTAAAATCAAACCTTTTATAACCGAAGAGCATTTGGAGAAAAACGGAGTATTAAATAAGGAAGCCGTTGATAAATCTTTTAAGATAGCCAAAATAACTCAGGCAGAAAATCATGTGCTTCGTTATATTGGTGAGTTTGATGTAGAAAAAGGCACATTAGAAGCCAAATTGATTTCGGAAACAGCAGATTCTCCAATCGGACAATTAAAAGGTTCTGACACGCTTTTTGAAATTTTCACTAAATCTTACGCAGATATTCCGATTGTAATTCAGAGCGCTCCGCCATGCAAACAAGCAATTTCTAGAGGAATAATAACTGATATTCTAAAAATTGCAGAAAGAATTAGGGCCAAAGAAGCTATTTGGCTGTAATTTTTTGGCTTAATAAGAAAAAAAAGAGAAGAAGTTCTTTGATAAATTGATTTGTCAAATGGAATTATAAAGAAAAACGGTTTTGTTTTGTAGGTTTTTTACCCGTATTATTTCGTTTTCGTTTTTGTAAGATGTTTTTTGACGTTAAAAAACACATTTTCAACGAATTTTGTAATTAAATTCTTGATTATTATTTGTGTAATAAAAAAAATATTTGCATATTTGTTATACCCAAAAACTACTAGAAATCAAATGAACTTAAAAGTCAACAAAATGTTTTGTGCCATTTCGGTTAAGACCGAGGCTGGGGTGTCTATTGCTTAGAAAAAATTGTAAGAATACAATAATAATATAGTAAGAGCCTCCTAAGAAATATTAGGAGGCTTTTTAATTTAATGCAAATGCAGAATTTAAATAAAATACAATATAAATCACAGATGAATAAATCCGTACAGATGAACAAGATGTTTACTGTCGCGCTTATTTGCGCATACGTCTGTTGATACTAAAAGTATATGTAAGTGTAAAACTTAAACCCTTTTGGTATCTAAAAATCCAAAAGGGTTTTTTTATTCCAAAAAAGGATTTAACAAAATGATAAACGAGAAATAAAGATTATAAAACACAACTTAACTAAAACTTAATACCATGAGCACATTGAACTACTTAGCAGGAAAAATTTCAGATTTGAAAAACAGAAGGACAAGAAAAAACAATAACCCGCCGCCAACAAACGAATTGGCTCATCCAAGATTCGGAATAGAGGCTGGAACAACAGAAGAGGGTAAAGCTGCTGAAAAAAAAGCACCCAATTCTTTATTGTTTTTGATGTATTCAAAAGAAAATGAAACGCTTTTTATCTAAACGGAAAAGTATCATAAACTAGGGTAAAACCTGCTTAATTTTACTGGGCATTTTTGTTCGGTAAATTTTTGCGTATAATAGTTTTTGCTAAAGTAAGTCTCAGAAATTTAACAAACACTTTTAGATAAAATTTGTTTGTTAGAGAAATTAGTAGTTAATTTGCACTCGTTAAGTTCAAACACGTATTGAAATGTTATAAAGAAAGGACGAGGGATTAGACCCGATGAAGCCTTAGCAACCCTTCGGTAAAACGAAGAAGGTGCTACATTCTACCACGCCAAACGTGGAAAGATAACAACAAGATTTTTTCTAGTTAAACCTAGTTTTTCTTTTTAATATTTCCATATACAAATCAATAATACAACAGATTTGAAATTGGAAAATATACCAAATCCCATTATAATTCAAGATTTCATCACAGAAAGTGGTGCAACTTATCATTCTATACCATTAAATTTTACGCTTGCAGGACAATCGCTGTACAGTGCGCCTATTGTTTTGGTTAATCATGCCTTAACAGGAAACTCGCAAGTAACGGGAGAAAATGGCTGGTGGAATGACTTAATTGGCGAAGGTAAAACGATCGATACTGCTGTTTATACCATTTTGGCCTTTGATATTCCAGGAAATGGAAGCAACTCTTTCTTAATCGATAATTATCTTGATTTTACAGCCAGAGACATTGCGAGAATCTTTATCGAAGGCGTAAAAGCTTTACATATCGAAAAGCTTTTTGCAATTATTGGAGGTTCTGTTGGTGGAGGAATTGCATGGGAAATTTTAGCTCTAGCGCCAAACATCACAGAAAATCTTATTCCGATTGCGAGCGACTGGAAATCTACAGATTGGCTTATCGCAAACTGTTTTCTTCAGGAACAAATTCTAAACAATTCTTCCCGACCAATCGAAGATGCAAGAATACATGCAATGCTTTGTTACCGCTCGCCAGAATCATTCAAAGAAAAATTTCAGCGAACCATCAACCAAGAGCTGCTGATTTTTAATATCGAAAGCTGGCTGGCGCACCACGGAAAAAAATTGCAAAAAAGATTCCAATTGTCTTCTTATAAATTAATGAATCAGTTGCTTAAAACAATTGATATTACTAGAAATAGTGAAAGTTTTGAAAACTTACTGTCTCAAACAAAAGCTTCAATTCATATCATCGGAATCAATTCAGATTTGTTTTTTACAGCAAAAGAAAACGTAGAAACCTACGAAGAGTTGAAGAAGTTTAAAGACAATGTTTTCTATAGCGAAATTGATTCGGTTCACGGACATGACGCTTTTTTAATCGAGTACAAACAATTAGATCATTTACTTGCCGACATTTTTAAGGCAGAAACAATAAAGAAATAAAATGAAAGTATTAAAATTTGGAGGTAAATCATTAGCAAACGGAGAAGGACTTAACAAAGTTGTTTCTATCATTTCTGATAAAGTAAATCAAGGTGAAAAAATTGCCGTTGTAGTTTCTGCCCGCGGAAATGCGACAGACGAGCTTGAATTTATCTTAAGCATTGCTGCTAAAAACGGCAGTTACAAAGAATTATTAGAGAATTTTAAAAAATACCAAATATCAGACTACCCACAAGTGGATTTGTCGGAAGAATTTAATGTCTTAGACAAACTTTTTGAAGGTGTAAGCTTAATTGGCGATTACAGCAAAAAAATCAAAGATCAGATTTTGTCAAAAGGAGAATTGCTTTCAGCCAGATTATTGACGGCTATTTTATTGGAAAAAGGAATTCCAGCCAATTTTGTAGACACAAGAGAATTGTTAAAAACCGATTCTAAATTTGGTGATGCGCAGCCTTTAGAGCAGCTTTCAAAGAAAAACGTAGTCAATTATTTTAAAGAGCATAACGGAGAAACGGTTAATATAGTTACAGGTTTCATTGGATCTAATAACAACAACGACACAACTACTTTAGGTAGAAATGGCAGTAACTATACCGCTTCGTTAATTGCAAATTATCTTAATGCTGAAGAACTGCAAAACTTCACGCACGTAGACGGAATCTACACTGCAAATCCAGACTTGGTTGCAGATGCAAAGAAAATCGAATATTTATCGTTTAACGAGGCAAATGAATTAGCAAATTTCGGTGCAACGATTCTTCATGCCAAAACGATTATTCCTTTGTTGGAAAAGAATATTCCGTTGCGAATTTTAAATACATTCAACCACGAAAACCGTGGAACTTTAATCACTTCAGATTCTTCTAAAGAAGGAATTAAAACGCTTTCTGTTTTAGAAAATGTATCATTAGTAAATCTTGAAGGACGCGGATTACTTGGAAAAGCTGGAGTTGACGCTCGAATTTTTAAAGTAATGGGCGATCACAATATCAGCGTGAGCATCATTTCGCAAGGTTCTTCAGAAAGAGGAATCGGATTGGTGGTAGCAACTGATAAAGCAACAACTGCAGTTGTAGAATTGGAAAAAGAATTTGAAAATGACTTTTATTCTAAAGATGTAAATCAGATTACGGTAACAGATAATGTATCAGTAATTTCGATTATTGGTCAAGATTTGAGCACTTTCCACAAGCCTTATACGGCTTTAATCAAAAATAAAATTGTTCCAATTTTGTTCAACAACACTGTTACGGGTAAAAACGTGAGTTTGGTTGTTAAAAAAGAAGAACTAAACAAAGCATTAAACGTAATTCACGGTGAGATTTTTGGGGTTTCTAAAAAGATCAACATTGCGATTTTCGGTCACGGATTAGTAGGCGGAACTTTGATCAACCAAATTTTGGAGTCGGCTTCAGCAATTGAAAAACGTAAAGATATTAAGCTGAATGTTTTCGCTATAGCGAATTCAAAAAAGCTGCTTTTAAACAAATACGGAGTTACAGACAACTGGAAAAACGATATTCAGACAAAAGGAGAAGCGTATACCATAAAAGATATTATCGCTTATGCGAATGAACATCATTTGGAAAACTTAATTGCAATCGATAATACGGCAAGTGCAGCTTTCGTAGAAAACTATATTCCGCTTGTAGAAAGCAGTTTCGATTTGATTTCTTCAAATAAAGTGGCCAATACGTTAAGCTACGGTTTTTATAAAGAATTGAGAAAAGCATTAGCAGAAAATCAAAAGAATTATTTGTACGAAACCAATGTTGGTGCAGGTTTACCATTAATCGACACCATTAAATTGCTGCACCTTTCAGGAGAAAACATCACTAAAATTAAAGGCGTTTTCTCTGGAACATTGAGTTATTTATTCAATAATTTCTCTGCTAAAGATGCTCCGTTTAGTGAAATTTTGCAAGAAGCAATTGATAACGGATATACAGAACCAGATCCGCGTGAAGATTTATGCGGAAATGATGTTGGTAGAAAATTATTAATTTTAGCTAGAGAATTAGATTTGCAAAATGAATTTGAAGAAATTTCTATTCAGAATTTAATTCCAGAACACTTGCGTGAAGGAAGCGCAGCCGATTTCTTGACAAAACTGAAAGAATTTGATCCAATTTATGCTAAAATAAAAGCAGAACAACAGCCAAATCACGTGTTAAGGTACATTGGTGAATTGTCTGGAGATTTGCAGAATGATAAAGGAAATTTAGAAGTAAAATTAGTCTCAGTTCCAAAAGACACAGCGCTTGGAGGACTAAAAGGTTCTGATTCTTTCTTCGAAATTTACACAGAATCTTACGGAGATCGTCCAATCGTTATTCAAGGAGCCGGTGCAGGTTCTGCAGTAACAGCTAGAGGAGTTTTTGGAGATATTTTGAGATTATCTGATAAAGGGTAAAAAGCCTAGTTTGTCATTGCGAGGAACGAAGCAATCACATTTGCAGAATCAAGCTTTGTGTGATTGTTAGTAAGGTTGCTTCGTTCCTCGCAAGGACAAGAATAACAAAAAACAAAAAAATAACAACACAATGAAAGTAACTTTAAACAGAGTAAATGACGCATTTCATTTTAAAGTAAAAAATGAACGCGGACACGTAGTTGACGTTGACAGCAGAGCCGAGTTTGGCGGAAGCGATTTGGGCGCTAGCCCCATGGAATTAGTGTTAATGGGAGTTGCAGGATGCAGCGCTATCGATATGATTTCAATTTTAAAGAAACAACGTCAGGAAATCACTTCTTTTAATGCTGAGGTTGAAGGTACACGCGTACAAATCGAAGAAGCAAAACCTTTTAAAGAAATCGATGTGGTTTTCTATTTAGAAGGGGAAATCAATCCAGAAAAAGCAAAAAAAGCGGCGCAACTTTCTTTCGAGAAATACTGCTCAGTTGCCAAAACAGTTGAACCAACAGCTACAATAAAATACAAAGTAGTTTTAAATAACGAGGCTTTGTAAATTAGAAAATGAGTTAATTAGACAATTAGATAATTAATTCTAAACATTTGAATTTAAGTTCAGTTTTAACTTGAAACCTGAAACTTGAAACAAAAAAACAAAAAAAAATAACAACACAATGAATACAGAAGAATTTGGTTTTGAAACACAAGCCATTAGAACACAATTAGAAAGATCTCAATATTTAGAACATTCGGTGCCTTTGTACCTGTCATCAAGCTTCGTTTTTGAAGATGCAGAAGACATGAGAGCTTCTTTTACAGAAGAAAAGGAAAGAAATATTTACAGCCGTTTCAGCAATCCAAATACAACAGAATTTGTAGATAAAATCTGCAAAATGGAAGGTGCAGAATCGGGTTATGCTTTTGCAACTGGAATGGCCGCAGTATATTCTACTTTCGCTGCGTTATTGAATTCTGGAGATCATATTGTTTCTGCGAGCAGTGTTTTTGGTTCTACTCACGCTTTGTTTATGACTTATTTTCCAAAATGGAATATCGAAACTTCTTATTTCGAAATTAACAAACCGGAGACAATCGAGAGTTTCATTAAGCCAAACACCAAAATATTATACGCTGAGTCTCCAACAAATCCTGGAGTAGATGTAATTGACTTAGAGTTGTTGGGCAATATTGCTAAAAAACACAATTTGATTTTAATTATCGATAACTGTTTTGCAACGCCTTATTTGCAACAGCCAATTAAGTTTGGAGCACATTTAGTAATTCATTCAGCTACAAAATTAATCGACGGACAAGGACGTGTTCTTGGTGGAGTTACTGTTGGAAACGCAGATTTAATCAGACAGATTTATTTGTTTTCTAGAAATACAGGGCCGGCTTTAGCGCCATTTAATGCTTGGGTATTGTCAAAAAGTTTAGAAACATTGGCTGTTCGCGTAGATAGACACTGCGAAAATGCTTTAAAAGTAGCGGAATTTTTAGAAAGCCATCCAAATGTAAATAGTGTAAAATATCCGTTCTTGAAATCGCACCCACAATACGAAATTGCCAAAAAACAAATGAAAGCGGGTGGAAACATCATTGCATTTGAAATTAAAGGTGGAATCGAAGCGGGAAGAAAATTCTTGAATTCAATTAAGCTTTGTTCATTATCAGCAAATATTGGAGATACAAGAACAATTGTTACACATCCAGCGTCTACAACGCACAGCAAATTATCTGAAGAAGATCAATTAGCAGTTGGAATCACACAAGGATTGGTTCGTGTTTCTGTTGGTTTGGAAACTGTAGAAGATGTAATCGCAGATTTAAAGCAAGCGCTTTCTTAATTTAAGATTTTAGACTTCAGATTTTTAGATTTCTGAATTATATTATGACGATTTTTAACTGTAAATTTATTACTGTTAAAAATCGTCATTCTTTTTTATGGTTGTTGATGTAAAAAGTATATTTTTGTTGTAACCAACAAACTATATTTAGTAAAAATAACCAATTAGCATATGAGCAACACTACTTACATTCTAGATGATAAATTGCTAGCTTCCAGCGGAGCACGTTTTTTAAATTACCTCATAGATCTGTTCTTTTCTATTGTCGTCTTTATGATGGTTACCGTTTTTCTGGGAGTTTTAATTGGTTTAGGATTTACAGAGCTTGGAGTTTGGATGGATAATCTGGGAGATTTCGGATGGAATGTTATTGCCATTATTATTTCGTTTACTTATTATCTGGTTATGGAAGGATTGTTTGCAAGATCGATCGCAAAATTTATCACGGGGACTGTTGTGGTAGATGAAAATGGGCAAAAACCAGGTTTTGCTACTATTTTTAGAAGAAGCTTGTGCCGTTTTATTCCGTTTGATGCATTTACTTTTTTGGGAGGATCGCGAGGTTGGCATGATTCTATCTCTCATACTTATGTAGTTAACAAAAAAGCTTTGGAAGAAGAAATGAGAATGTTTCATGAATTCAATTTAATCGGGACTAACGAAGTAATTTGATAGAATTAGTAGAATTTAACTATCTAACTATTATTTTTCTCATTTAAAAAGTCTATTTTTGTTGCAGAATAATATGGAGTTTGTTCATTTTTAGGAAATCTAGAATCTGCATTCTACAATTTAAAACATAAAATAGTGCTTTCAAAGAAAACAAAATACGGAATTAAAGCTTTAACTTATTTAGCGAGACGTGAGAATAATGAGCCTGTGCAAATTGCAGAAATTGCAAAAAGCGAGCACATTTCAATTAAATTTTTAGAGAGTATTTTGTTATTGCTAAGAAATTCAGGTTTTCTGGGAGCAAAAAAAGGCAAAGGCGGAGGCTATTACCTGATAAAAGATCCTAAAGATATCAGTATGGCCAAAGTATACCGCATTCTGGAAGGACCAATTGCGTTATTGCCTTGTGCAAGCCATAATTTCTACGAAAAATGCGATGACTGCGATGATGAATCCACTTGCGCAGCACGACGTTTAATGACAGAAGTTCGTGATAACACACTTAAAATATTAGAAAGCAACTCTTTGGCAGATATAGCATTCTAAAAAAAATAAACCATATAAGTCATATAAGTTCTTTTAGTCTTTGCAGAAAGCTTGTTAAATGAACTTATATGACTTATATGGTTTAAATATGACTTATATGGTTTAAAAAATTGCCTTAAAATATCAATTTATATCCAGCCATGAAAAGCATTACGGCGATTGCGTTTCTAAGAAGCTGATCGGGCACTTTTCCGCTTAGCATACTTCCCATATAGATTCCAGGAAGCGATCCCATTAGTAATTGGCTCAATAATCCTAAATCTAGATTTCCCATTGAAGCATGACCAATTCCGGCAACAAGAGTTAGCGGAACAGCATGAGCAATTTCGGTTCCAACCAAACGAGGAGTCGGTAATAATGGATAAAGAAAAAATAAAGTAACAGTTCCGAGTGCTCCAGCTCCAATAGATGTTAAGGTTACTGTTGCTCCTAATAAAACGCCAATTCCAATAGTCAGCATATTTTGAGTCGTGCTTTCGCTATGAAACTTATCTCCAGCATGCTTTTGAGAAAAAGCCAAAAGTTTCTTTTTAAATATAATTGCTACAGAAGTAAACAATAAGGCCCATCCTAAACTGTATTTAATAACGCGATTTATAGTTTCAATATCGGTTTTAATGCTATTTAAAATCCATAAAGTCAATAAGGCGGCGGGAACGCTTCCTAAAGTAAGCCAGCCTGTAATTTTCCAGTTGATGTTTCCCTTCTTGTTATGTACAAATACTCCTCCGGCTTTGGTAAAAGCGGCGTAAAGTAAATCGGTTCCTACTGCGGTTGTTGGAGAAATGCCAAAATATAATAAAATAGGAGTCATTAAAGAACCACCGCCAACACCTGTTAACCCGACAATAAAGCCTACTGTTAAACCCGCAATTACAAGACCGATCTGAAAATCCATGAAAAAATATTTGCCGCTAAAATAATAACAATTTTATAATTATCCTATGGATTTGGTAGAGATTAAATGTGTATTTTTACAAATCACAAAATTAAAGTACGCTGTTACAATCTAACGAAGTAGTGCCTAATTTGTTAAATAAATTATTAATCCTTTATTAAATCTCTTTTGTCTTGGTTTATAGTAGGATAGCTTCTGTAAAAAACTAAATATATTGTTTTGATATTTCAAAATATATAGTACATTTGCAAAGTAATCTACTAAGCCGATAGGATAATAGATTTTTAAGAGTAAAAAATCTTAGAAATATGGAAAATGAACTTAAATTGAACAACACTGCGATCAAGTCTAATGCTTTATCAAAAGGAAATTTGTGGGTTGTCATACCTGTCGTTTTGCTTGCAAGTTTATTATCTGTATTAATATACAATCATCACGCTGAATTTACGTGGGATGGATTTGTAAATGGTTTTAATGAAGAGTTCTTAGTATTTTTTGCCATTGGAGTTTTCGCTCAATTAGTTGATGGGACTTTAGGAATGGGTTACGGAGCAACTTCAACCTCATTTTTATTGGCTTATGGAGTTCCGCCAGTTATAAGCAGTACCGCAGTTCACGTTTCAGAAATGTTTACGACGGGAGCATCGGCACTTTCGCACCATCGTTTCGGGAACATCAACAAGAAGTTGGTAAAACATTTGTTGATTCCTGGAGTATTAGGTTCTATTACAGGAGCTTATTTGTTGTCTGATGTAATCAATGGAGATATTATTAAGCCATTTATTGCAGTTTATATGATTGTTCTGGCAGTTGTTATCATTAAAAAAGCATTGAGAAAGAGCATCGTAAAAAAGAAAACTAAAAAATTGGGCGCTTTAGCTGTTTTTGGAGGTTTTATGGATTCTGTTGGAGGAGGAGGCTGGGGGCCAATTGTGACTTCAACATTATTAGGAAGAGGAAGAAATCCGAGATATACCATTGGTTCTGTAAACGCAGCTGAGTTTGCAATTTCATTTGCGAGCGGTATCACTTTCATGCTTTTTGGAGGAATCCACGGCTGGCAGGTAATTATCGGATTGATTTTAGGAGGAGTTATTTCGGCGCCATTAGCAGCTTATTTGGTTAATAAAATTAAAAGAAAACCTATGATGGTTGCGGTTGGAATTCTAATTATATTATTGAGTTTAAAAACATTATCTAAATTATTTTAAAAGATAATTTTAGAAAGGAAGAGATTATGAGTGCGAGTATTGTACAAGAATTATTAGAGAAAACTAAAGATTTTTCGCTTGACGAAACCTTAGTTTTTTTAGCAGAAAAATTTCCGGGAAAAGTAATTTTTTCGACTTCTTTCGGTCAGGAAGATCAGGTAATTACAGATTTTATTGCAAAAAGTAACACTGATATTGCCGTTTTTACTTTAGATACAGGAAGATTATTTCAGGAAACTTACGATGTTTTTCATAAAACATTAAAAAAATACAAAAGGCCAATTGAGGTTTATTTTCCAGAAGCGGCGTCAGTTGAAAATCTTTTGAAAACAAAAGGACCAAACAGCTTTTACGATTCAGTAGAAAATAGAAAAGAGTGCTGTTTTATTCGAAAAGTAGTTCCGTTAAGAAAAGCGTTAGCAGGAAATTCAGTTTGGATTACAGGCTTAAGAGCAGAACAATCAGAAAACAGACACGATTTAAGCTTATTTGAATACGATGGAAATTTCGAAATCATCAAATTCAATCCGTTGCTTAAATGGACTTTAGAAGAAGTTGAAACCTATCTTTCTGAAAACAATGTTCCTCAAAATGCTTTACACAAACAAGGTTTCGTAAGTATTGGATGTGCACCTTGTACAAGAGCCATTTTTCCAGGTGAAGATATCAGAGCCGGAAGATGGTGGTGGGAATCAAGCCATAAAGAGTGTGGTTTGCATAGTGCCAAGAAAGAATAGATTTTTTTAGAAGAAAGAGGCAAGAGGCAAGACTTTGTTTAAGAAAATAGAAAATAGAACAAAGAATAAAGAATATAGATTTTAGTTCCGGAGGAACGATTCATATTGTAGCGCCGGATTTTAATCCGGTGAGGTTAAAGAGAATAGAATAAAGAGTGGAGATTTTAGATTAGGCAGAAAACTTGAAACTTTAAACCTGAAACAAAATTTTTACAACAAAAATATCAAACAAAAAAACAATGAGTTCAGTATTAAAAACAAACGCTTTAGAGAGTGAAGCGATATATATTTTCAGAGAAGTAATTTCACAGTTTGACAAACCGGTTTTACTTTTTTCAGGAGGAAAAGATTCTATTACATTAGTGCGTTTGGCACAAAAAGCATTTTTCCCTGCTAAGATTCCGTTTCCTCTATTACACGTTGATACGGGACACAATTTCCCTGAAACAATCGCTTTCAGAGATAAATTGGTAGAAGAATTAGGTTTAGAGTTGATTGTTCGTAATGTTCAGGATGCTATTGATGAAGGAAAAGTAGTTGAAGAAACTGGTAAATATTCAAGCCGTAATAGCTTGCAGACTACAACACTTTTGGATGCAATTGAAGAATTTAAATTTGATGCTTGTATTGGTGGTGCGCGTCGTGATGAAGAAAAAGCAAGAGCTAAAGAACGTATTTTCTCTGTTCGTGATGATTTCGGACAATGGGACGAAAAAAATCAAAGACCTGAGTTGTTTGATATCTTGAATGGAAAAATTGAAAATGGACAAAACGTTCGTGTTTTCCCAATTTCAAACTGGACAGAATTAGATGTTTGGAGTTATATCGAAAAAGAAAAAATCGAGATTCCGTCTATTTATTTCTCACATAAAAGAAAAGTTTTTTTGAGAGACGGTTTAATCTGGTCGCATTCTCCTTTTGTGTACCAAGAAGAAGACGAACAAATCGAAGAAAGAATTGTTCGCTTCAGAACCGTTGGAGATATGAGTTGTACAGCCGCTGTTGAATCTTATGCAGCAACAATCGAAGAAGTGGTTGGAGAAATCAGATCATCAACTATCTCTGAAAGAGGTGCCAGAATCGATGACAAACGTTCTGAAGCTGCAATGGAGAAAAGAAAACAACAAGGATACTTTTAATAATTGTTAATGATGAATTGTTAATACAATTCAGAACCTTTAAAAGTAAAAATCAAGAAAACAAAAACATACAGATTTAAGTTTCGCGAGAACATGAAACTTTAAACCTGAAACAAAATATTACAGAATGGACGTTTTAAAAATAGCAACAGCAGGAAGTGTAGATGACGGAAAAAGTACTTTGATCGGAAGATTATTGTACGATACAAAATCATTGACTACAGATAAAATTGAAGCAATCGAAAAAAGTAGTAAACAAAAAGGATACGATTATTTAGATTTCTCTTTGGCAACTGACGGATTAGTAGCAGAGAGAGAGCAGGGAATCACGATTGACGTTGCGCATATTTATTTTTCTACTGCAAAGAAAAGTTACATTATTGCCGATACTCCAGGTCACGTAGAATATACAAGAAACATGGTTACAGGAGCTTCGACTTCTCAGGTTTCTATCATTTTAATCGATGCTAGAAAAGGCGTTATCGAGCAAACGTATCGTCACTTTTTCATCAACAATTTATTGAGAGTAAAAGAAGTAATCGTTGCCATCAACAAAATGGACTTAGTAGATTACTCAGAAGAAGTTTTCAATAAAATCAAAGCTGATTTTGAGGCATTAAACGCAAAAAGCACTTTCAAAGAGCAAAATGTAAGCTACATTCCGTTAAGCGCAATCAACGGTGGAAACGTTGTGGACAAGTCAGAAAATATGCCTTGGTATGAAGGACAAACTGTTTTAGAACATTTAGAAGGATTGCATTCTCATGATGTTTATGAGGCAGGAAAAGCACGTTTTCCAGTTCAAACCGTTATTCGTCCAAAAACAGAAGAATACCACGATTTCAGAGGTTATGCAGGGAAATTATACGGAAACTCTATTAAAGTTGGAGATGCTGTAACAGTTCTTCCTTCTTTAACAGAATCAAAAGTTTCAAAAATTCACTTCTTCGATAAATCATTTGACGAAGCTTCTGCAGGTTCTTCAATCACTATCGAATTAGAAAATGATATCAATGTAACGAGAGGCGATATGATTGTAAAATCAGACGAGCTTCCAAGAATTGAAAAAGATATTACAACGACAGTTTGCTGGATGGACAGTAAAAAACTGGTTCCAGGAACAAAATATCTTGTACAGCACAATACGAACAGAGTTTTAGCAAAAGTAGAAAGCATTAAAAACACGATTGCAACTGATTATTCAGGAACAACAGAAGCTTCACAATTAGCGATAAACGAAATCGGAGAAGTGAGCATCAAACTAAGCAAGCCTTTATATTTTGACGCTTACAACGAAAACAAATCAAACGGAGCTTTTATCTTAATTGATACAACAACCAATACAACAGCAGGAGTAGGATTTATTCGCTAGTTGATAGTTGATGGTTTTTGGTTGATAGTTATTCTGCCAGCAAACCAACAACCAACAACAGACAACCAACAACTAAAGACAAAATGGAAAGTTTTAGAACAGAAATAGAAAATCCGGTAGTTCAGAAAGAGATTATCGAATTAGAAAAAAAGATTCATTTATTCCGAGGAGGAAAAATTGATGATGAGCGTTTTCGTAGCCTTCGTTTAGCGCGTGGTATCTACGGTCAGCGTCAGGAAGGTGTTCAGATGATTCGTATCAAATTGCCTTATGGTAAAGTGACCAGCGAGCAATTGAGAAGAATTACGGAAGTATCCGATAAATATTCTACTGGACGTCTGCATATTACAACACGTCAGGATATCCAGATTCACTACGTAAGTTTGGACAGAACACCTGAACTTTGGTCAGAATTGGCAAAAGACGATATTACTTTGCGTGAAGCTTGCGGCAATACCGTTAGAAATATTACAGCGAGCGAATTAGCAGGTGTAGATGTAAACGAACCATTTGATGTTTCTCCTTATGCACACGGTTTGTTCCAATACTTGTTGAGAAATCCAATCTGTCAGGAAATGGGACGTAAATTTAAAATTTCGTTCTCTTCTTCAGATGAAGATACGGCGCTGAGTTATTTGCACGATTTAGGATTTATTCCAAAAATCAAAGACGGGCAAAAAGGATTTAAAATCATGTTCGGTGGAGGTTTAGGATCTCAGCCAGCGCATGCAGAATTACTTTCTGAGTTTGTTCCAGTAAACGAAATCATTCCAACGGCAGAAGGAATCATTCGTATTTTTGATAGATACGGTGAGCGTGCAAAAAGAATGAAAGCACGTATGAAATTCTTAATCAAAGAAATGGGAAGAGATGTTTTCCTTGATTTAGTTGAAAAAGAGAAAAAAGCAATCGCTTTTGAAACATACGAAATTGATACCACTGCTTTTGATGGTCCAATTCCAGAGCCAGTTTTAGAAGTGCCGAAAGTTACAATCGAAGATGCTGCAGCTTATGAAGCTTGGAAAAAATCGAATGTAATTGCACAAAAACAAGCAGGATATTACGCTATCGGAATCAAAGTTTTATTAGGAGATTTTTATACTGATAAAGCGAGATTATTAGCAGATTTAGTTAAAAATTACGCAGCAAACGAATTACGTTTTTCATTGCGTCAAAATATTGTAATACGTCACGTAAAAGAGGAAAATCTTCCTTTCTTTTATCAAGAATTAGCCAAACTTGACTTTGTTCATTTAGGATATAATTCGGTTGGAGATATTACGGCATGTCCGGGTACTGATACTTGCAACTTGGGGATTGCAAGTAGTACCGGTATTGCAGAAGAATTAGAAAGAGTTTTAAGTGCAGAATATCCTCAGTATTTAAACAACCGCGAAATTGAAATTAAAATTTCGGGATGTATGAATGCATGTGGGCAACATAATATGTCTGCAATTGGATTTCAAGGAATGTCTATCAACTCAGGAAAATTAGTAGCTCCGGCTTTACAAGTTTTGTTGGGTGGAGGAAGATTAGGAAACGGAGAAGGACGTTTTGCTGATAAAGTAATTAAAGTGCCTAGCCGTAGAGGTCCGGATGCATTGCGTACCATCTTAAATGATTTTGACGCTAATGCGAATGGGCAAAAATTCCTAAACTATTATGATACAAAAGGAGAGAAATACTTCTACGAAATCTTAAAACCATTATCTGATGTAACGAATCTAACAGAAGCTGATTTTGTGGATTGGGGTAACGCAGATAACTACGTAAAAGCAGTTGGAGTTGGAGAATGTGCTGGTGTTGTGATCGATTTAGTGGCAACTTTATTGTTTGAAGCTAAAGAGAAATTAATATTGGCTCAAGAATCTTTTGACGAGAAAAAATGGTCAGACGCAATTTATCATGCTTATGCAGGATTTGTAAATGGAGCAAAAGCTTTATTGTTGGCAGAAAACCAAAAAACAAACCATCACGCAGGAATCGTTGATTTGTTTGATACTGTTTTTATCGATACCAATAAAATCGAATTGAATTCAACTTTTAAAGACTTGGTTTACCAAATCAATAAAAATGAACCATCTGAAGCTTTCGCTAAAGATTACATTGCACAAGCGACCGTTTTCTTTGATAAAATTGAAACATTCAGAGCACAAGAATTAGCAAATGCTTAATATAAAACCCAAAATAACTTTAGTCGGTGCAGGTCCGGGCGATCCCGATTTACTTACGCTAAAAGCTGTAAAAGCACTGGCTGAAGCTAATGTGGTTTTATACGACGCCTTAGCCAACGAAGAAATTCTGAATTACGCACCAAAAAATGCGATTAAAATTTTTGTTGGAAAAAGAATTGGAAACCATGCCTACACGCAAGATCAAATCAATCAATTGATTGTAGATAATGCTTTGACGTATGGAAATGTAGTTCGACTAAAAGGTGGAGATCCGTTTATTTTTGGAAGAGGAAGCGAAGAAATAGAATACGCAGAAAGTTTCGGAATTGAAACGATTGTCGTTCCCGGAATTTCATCTGTAGTGGCAGTTCCAGCAAGTCAGGGAATTTCCATTACAAAAAGAGGAGTTTCAGAAAGCTTTTGGGCCATTACAGGAACTACATCCGATAGAAAATTATCTTCAGACGTAGCTTTGGCGGCGCAATCTTCTGCAACAGTTGTAATCCTGATGGGGATGCACAAACTGCCGCAGATTATCGATTTGTTTCAAAAAGAAAACAAAGGAAATCTGCCAGTTGCGATCATTCAAAACGGAACAACAGCAGAAGAAAAAATGGGTGTAGGAACAGTAGATTCGATTTTAGAAATCGTAAAAGAAAAAGAATTAGGTTCTCCAGCCATTATCGTTTTAGGCGAAGTGGTAAAAGAAAGCCATAAACTAAAAGGATTTTACGAAGAATTTTTATCAAAAGAAATAATAAGATAAGTTCCCAAGGAACGACCGATTTTGCAACATCAGGTTTAAAACCGATATTTACATAGAATTGTTCCGTCAGGAACTAAATATTGGTAGATAAAAAAATGTTGTAAAAAAAAATGTTCCGATAGGAACTACATATTGGTAACATGGAACAAAACGAATTATATCCAATATTTCTAAAGCTTCATAATTTAAATGTATTGATTGTAGGTGGAGGAAATGTAGGTTTGGAAAAGCTTTCATTCTTGCTCAAGTCAAGTCCGAATGCTAATGTTGAGGTAGTAGCAAAAGAATTTCATTTAGAAATAAAAGTTCTAGCTGAAAAACATCCTTCGATTACATTGACCAAATCGAAGTTCAAAAAGAAAATGCTCAAAAAGCGCCACATGGTAATTGCTTGTACAGATAATCTTGAAGTCAATAAAAGAGTGTACAATTTAGCCAGAAAACGCTATTTGATTTGCAATATAGCCGATACGCCAGATTTATGCGATTATTATTTGGGCGGAATCGTAACAAAAGGAAATGTAAAAATTGCCATTTCGACCAACGGAAAATCACCGACAACAGCCAAAAGGCTTCGAGAGTTTTTTGAAGAAGTAATTCCAGAAGACATCAATCAAATGGTTGAGAATCTGAACGAATACCGAAAAACGCTTAAAGGTAATTTTGAAGATAAGGTTAGAAGAATGAATGAGATTACCTCTTCATTAAAAAATAAAGAGTAACAAATACCACATAGAAACGAAATGATAAAAATCATTGTCAGTAGAATAAATTATTCGTTTCTTTGTATTATTAAGAATGATTATAAACAACAACCATAATGATTAAAACAGATATACTTATAATTGGAGCAGGACCAACAGGTTTATTTGCCGTTTTCGAGGCAGGATTATTGAAATTAAAATGCCACATCCTGGACGCTTTACCACAAGCAGGAGGACAGCTTTCAGAGTTATATCCTAAGAAACCAATTTATGATATTCCTGGGTTCCCAGAAGTTTTAGCCGGAGATCTTGTAGACGGATTGATGGAGCAGATCAAACAATTTGAGCCAGGTTTTACTTTAGGAGAGCGTGCAGAGACAATCGAAAAACAAGAAGACGGAACTTTTATTGTAACGTCTAATAAAGGAACTAAATTTCACGTGCCAGTTATTGCAATCGCTGGAGGTTTAGGAAGTTTCGAGCCTCGTAAACCACTTATCGAAGATATCGAGTTTTATGAAGATAAAGGAGTAAAATACTTCATCAAAAATCCTGAGAAATTCAGAGATAAAAGAGTTGTTATTGCTGGAGGAGGAGATTCAGCTTTAGACTGGTCAATTTTCTTGGCAAACGTAGCTTCAGAAGTAACTTTAATTCACCGTAGAAACGAATTTAGAGGCGCTTTAGATTCTGTAGAAAAAGTGCAGGAATTAAAATCAGCTGGAAAAATTAAATTAATCACTCCTGCAGAAGTTATCGGAATTAATGGTGCTGAGCACGTAGAATCGTTAGACATCGAAGAAAACGGAGCACACCGTAAAATCGAGTGTGACTATTTCATTCCACTTTTCGGATTAACTCCAAAATTAGGTCCAATTGCAGACTGGGGATTAGAAATCGAGAAAAATGCCATTAAAGTAAACAATGCATTAGATTATCAGACCAATATTCCTGGAATCTTCGCCATTGGAGACGTAAATACATACCCTGGAAAATTAAAATTAATCCTTTGTGGTTTCCACGAAGCAACATTAATGTGTCAGGCTGCTTACCAAATCATCAATCCAGGTAAAAAATACGTATTGAAATATACAACAGTATCTGGAGTAGACGGTTTCGACGGAACTCGTAAAGAAGCTCCTAAGGCAGTTGTTAAAGCGATTGTTTAGTCTTAAAGATGCTAAGATACTAAGGTTCTAAGCTACTAAGATTTTTAAATATTATGAAGCCCAAACTTTTAAAAGTTTGGGCTTTTTTTATTCATCAAGGTAAATTCCAGAGGGATGAAATATTGGTAGAAAAGAAATCATGTGTTTGTAAAAGAGCTCCATCGGAGCGAAATATATGTCGCTCCGATGGAGCTTTTGTTGTTGGGTTATTGTTTCTATAAATATTGCGCTCCGCTGGAGCTCAAAAAGTTAAAGATTAAATTCAAGAATAAAAACTTAGTAACTTAGTAGCTCAGAATCTTGAATCTTTAAAAATGGCCTACGACGAAAATAATGCACAAAGAATCCGAACATACCTTCAGTTCAAAGAAGCTGATTTTTTCGAAAAGAAAATGTTTGGTGGACTTGTTTTTATGGTAGACAATAAAATGTGTTGTGGAACCCGACTTGACAAACAAACAGGAGAAAATCTGTTGCTTTGCAGAATTGATGATAGTACATATCTAAGTGTATTAGAAAGAGACGATGTAATACCAATGTCAAGCTCTGAAAGACCAATGAAAAACTATATTTTCGTCACGGAAAACGGCTGGCAAAGAAATAAGGATTTAGAATTATGGTTACAGTTTTGTTTAGATTTTAATCCGCTTGCAAAAGCTAGTAAAAAAAAATAATTCACTAGAAGCACTAATCATTACCATTATAAAAAACAAACTTAGAGGCTTAGTAACTTAGAACCTCAGAGCCTTAAAAAAAAACATTTGCAAATCGTATTGCCATTTCATACCTTTGCACTGTTCTTAAAAATTATTGTTCGTTATCACGAAAGGCGGAGGGATAGACCCGATGAAACCTTAGCAACCCTTTACTATAAAGAAGGTGCTAAATTCTACTTTGTATCGTAAACACACGGTATTTAAGATAGATAACACAAATACATTCTCGTATTTCTCAAAACTTTTCCAGACAACATACAAATAATTTACTGAAAGGAATTTCGGTAAGGAGCGAATCATTGGCGCATTTTTGCAGTCAATAGTTCCCGCTTTTCGTTGCAATCTTTTGTTCGCCGCGGCCAACAAAAGGATTTCCACTTCAATCGGGGCTAATGAGCCAGCAATAGTGCACTTTTGGAATTAATGTGAGAAAAAATATCGAAGACTAAACCCGACAGGTTTTAAAAACCTGTCGGGTTTAAATAGAGCCTTCAAAACTATAATTAAAAAAAGCTTTGCGCCTTAGCGCCTTAGCGGCAAGAGAAAGATGTCGATTACAATTCAAGAAGCAATAAAGAAAAATATCCTAATCCTTGACGGAGCAATGGGAACCATGTTACAACGTTACAACTTCTCTGAAGAAGATTTCCGTGGCGAACGTTTCAAAGATTTCCCGCATCCGTTAAAAGGAAACAACGATTTATTATCCCTAACGCAGCCACAGGCCATTCGTGATGTTCACGCTGCGTACTACGAAGCAGGAGCAGATATCGTAGAAACCAATACATTCTCGGGAACGACAATTGGTATGGCCGATTACCATATGGAAGATTTGGTTTACGAACTAAACTACGAATCGGCTAAACTGGCAAGAGAAGTTGCGGATGAATTCACAGCAAAAAATCCGGAGAAACCACGTTTTGTAGCAGGTTCAATCGGACCAACAAACCGTACGGCAAGTATGTCTCCAGACGTAAATGATCCAGGTTACAGAGCCGTAACTTTCGATGATTTGCGAATTGCATACAAAGAGCAAGTAGAAGCTTTAATGGACGGAGGATGCGATTTGCTTTTAGTAGAAACGATTTTCGACACACTAAATGCAAAAGCAGCACTTTTTGCAATTGAAGAAGTAAAAGAAGAACGCAATATCGATATTCCGATCATGGTTTCAGGAACTATTACCGATGCTTCGGGAAGAACACTTTCTGGACAAACGGTTGAAGCATTCCTGATTTCAGTTTCGCATATTCCGTTATTAAGTGTTGGTTTCAATTGCGCTTTAGGAGCCGATTTATTGAAACCATATTTAAAAACATTAGCACATAATACAAGTTTTAACGTTTCGGCGCATCCAAATGCAGGATTGCCAAACGCTTTTGGACAATACGATGAAACACCAGAGCAGACTCAAGCTTTCATAAAAGAATATTTAGAAGATAATTTAATCAATATCATTGGAGGTTGTTGCGGAACAACTCCAGATCATATTCGATTAATTGCGGAGGTGGCGAAGGATTATAAGCCGAGAGTTGCGACGGTTAATGTGTAAATTTTTTTAAAAAAATTAATGAAAATTAAACATCTAGTTTTATTAGTCTTTCTTTCAGCTTTACTTGCGCGATGTGCTTCGTCAGCAACCATTGAAGGAATGACGGTTAAAGATTATAAAACCGAAAAAAAAGTTGGAGATAAAATTTTTATTAAATCTGTTACAGGTGGAAAAAAAACAAATCCATTATGGACGTCTAAGATTTCTAATGAAAATTTTGAAGAAGCATTTAAAAAGTCTGTTATCGAATCTGAAGTATTTTCGAAAATAGATTCGATTGCAAATGATGAGAATTGGGTTCTAGAAATTAATTTGATTTCTGTTGATCAACCTTTTTTTGGAATGACCTTTACGGTCAAAACTACAATAGAATATAAATTGTATTATCAAAATAAATTGAGGTTTAGCAAGAATATTAAACAATCCGGAAGTGCTACAATGTCAGATGCTATTTTAGGAGTAAAAAGGTTGCGATTAGCGAATGAAGTTTCGGCAAAAAATAATATAATTGAGTTACTTCGATCTTTAAACGAAATTTCTCTATAAAAAGTAGAGCTATAAAATATTACGGTTTAAAATTATAAAAATGCAGTTTTATTCGCGTGAGGGATAGAAGCGGTTAGCCCACAGCCTGACGAAGGAAGAGCGAGGACTAAGAGCGGATAGCCCGACCCGGAGGGACACGCCCAAAACAATAAACATAAATACCTAGGTTTCGAAAACCTTGCAGGACAGATAAATAAAATGTGAGATTGCTTTGTTCGTCGCAAGGACAAGCAAGAGAATGAAAATAAGTTCCGATAGGAACTAAATATTGGTAGCAACGGAATTCATTCCGTTGAAAATTGAAAGAAATGACAGAAAAAAGAAGAGACCTTGTATTATCAGGATTAGAACCTTTGATTATTACGCCGGAAAGCGTTTTTGTAAACGTTGGTGAGCGTACGAATGTAACGGGTTCACGAAAATTCCTTCGATTAATCAAGGAAGAGAAATATGACGAGGCACTTGATATTGCAAGACAGCAGGTAGAAGGAGGAGCTCAAATCATCGATATTAATATGGATGAAGGAATGTTGGACGGTGTAACTGCTATGACCAAATTCCTAAACTTGATTGCTGCAGAACCAGATATTTCGAGAGTGCCGATTATGATCGACAGTTCGAAATGGGAAATCATCGAAGCGGGTCTGAAAGTAGTACAAGGAAAAAGTGTTGTAAACTCGATTTCGCTAAAAGAAGGCGAAGAAGCCTTTATTCATCACGCAAAATTAATCAAACGTTACGGTGCGGCTGCTATTGTAATGGCTTTTGACGAAGTAGGTCAGGCCGATAATTACGATCGCCGAGTTGAAATCTGTCAGCGTTCGTATGATATTTTGGTCAATAAAGTAAACTTTCCACCACAGGATATTATTTTCGATTTGAACATTTTCCCAGTGGCAACAGGAATGGAAGAACACCGCCTGAATGCTTTGGACTTTTTTAGAGGAACAAAATGGGTTCGCGAAAACTTGCCGCACGCACATATTAGCGGTGGTGTGAGTAACGTTTCGTTTTCTTTTAGAGGAAATGACGTGGTTCGCGAAGCGATGCACTCGGTGTTTCTATATCACGCAATCAAAAACGGAATGACAATGGGAATCGTAAATCCAGAGATGTTGACGATTTACGATGATATTCCGAAAGACTTATTAGAACACGTTGAAGACGTAATTCTAGACAGACGTGACGATGCTACAGAAAGACTTTTAGATTTTGCAGAAAACGTAAAAGGAGAAGTAAAAAGCGATGAAAAAGCGGTTCAAGAATGGCGTTTAGGATCGGTCCAAGATCGTATTACGCACTCGTTGGTAAAAGGAATCGATGCTTTTATTGAAGAGGATGTTGAAGAAGCGCGTTTAGCAGCTACAAAACCAATTGAAGTTATCGAGATCAATTTAATGGCTGGAATGAATGTCGTTGGAGATTTATTCGGAAGCGGAAAAATGTTCCTTCCTCAGGTAGTTAAGTCGGCTCGTGTAATGAAAAAAGCAGTGGCGTATTTATTGCCGTTTATTGAAGCAAGCAAACAAGCAGGCGACAAACAAGGAAACGGAAAAATCTTGATGGCGACTGTAAAAGGTGACGTTCACGATATCGGAAAAAATATTGTTTCGGTAGTGTTGGCTTGTAATAATTACGAGATTGTCGATTTAGGAGTAATGGTTCCTCCAGAGAAAATTATTTCGGCTGCAATTGAGCATAATGTAGATATTATCGGATTAAGCGGACTGATCACTCCTTCGCTTGACGAAATGGTGTATTTAGCCAAAGAATTAGACAAACAAGATATTAAAATCCCGATTATGATTGGTGGGGCAACAACTTCGCGCGCGCATACCGCCGTGAAAATTGCACCTCAATATAGAGAAACTGTTATTCACGTAAACGATGCTTCAAGAGCTGTTACTGTTGCAGGAAACCTGTTAGATCATAACCGAAAAATATATGCAGCAGATATTCGTGCAGAATACGATTCTTTTAGAGAAACGTTCTTAAATCGTTCAAGAGACAAAAACTTCTTAACGATCGAAGATGCTCGTAAAAATAAACTACCGTTGGATTGGAGCGAATATACTCCAGTGAAACCAAAAGTAATTGGTGCACAAACCATCGAAGTAGAATTGGATGTTTTGGTTCCGTACATTGACTGGACGCCATTCTTTCAAACTTGGGAATTGTATGGGAAATATCCAGCAATTTTAACGGATGAGGTTGTAGGCGAACAAGCGACTTCTGTTTTTAATGATGCTCAGGCAATGCTGAAAGTCATTTTAGCAGAGAAAAAACTAAAAGCAAAAGGTATTTACGGAATTTTCCCTGCGAATCAGGTAAATGACGACGATATCGAATTGCGTGATGAAAATGGAAAAGTTTTGGAGAAATTCTTAACGCTTCGTCAGCAGTCACAAAAAACGAAAGGCGCTCCAAATATCGCTCTAGCCGATTTTATTCTGCCTAAAGAAAGTGGTATCGAAGATTATATGGGAGCTTTCTGTGTAACTACTGGTTTTGGTGTAGACGAATGGGCTGCAGAATATGAAAAGAATCTGGATGATTATAATTCGATTATGGTTAAAGCGCTTGCAGATCGTTTTGCAGAGGCTTTCGCCGAATATCTTCACGAAAGAGTGCGTAAAGATTTCTGGGGTTATGATTCTGAAGAATCTTTAACTAATGAAGAATTAATTAAAGAGAATTACAAAGGAATCCGTCCTGCGCCAGGATATCCAGCTTGTCCGGATCACTTGGAGAAACCAACGATTTGGAAACTTTTGGATGTTGAAAAACAAATAGGCGTGAAACTGACAGAAAGTATGGCGATGTGGCCAGCTTCTTCGGTTTCAGGATACTATTTCGGAAATCCAAAAAGTAGATATTTCGGGCTAGGAAAAATAAAAGAAGATCAGGTAAAAGATTACGCCAAACGCCGAAATGTACCGCTTGATTACGCAATGAAATGGTTAAACCCTAATATAGCAGATTAACGAAGTTATTTTTGTTTCAAGTTTCAGGTTTCAAGTTTGCATAGCTTGAAACTTGGAACATGAAACCTGAAACTTTGAAACAAACAAAAAATGATTGATTTAAGTTTTTGATTTCAGATTTTTTACACGAACAGACTCAAAACTCTTAATTCATAACTCATAACGCAAATAATGAAAGTAACAGAACATATAGAAAACGCCAAAGGAAAAACATTATTCTCATTTGAAATTATTCCGCCTCAAAAGGGGAAAAGTATTCAGGAATTATACGATAATATTGATCCGTTAATGGAGTTTAATCCGCCGTTTATTGATGTAACGACTTCTCGTGAAGAATACATTTACATTGACCGTGGTAACGGACTTTTGGATAAAAAATTGACCCGTATGCGTCCGGGAACGCTTGGAATTTGCGCTTCTATAAAACATAAATATAATGTTGATACGGTTCCGCATTTGCTTTGTGGCGGTTTTACCAAAGAAGAAACGGAATACATGCTGGTTGACTGTCATTATTTAGGAATCAACAACGTAATGGCTCTTCGAGGCGATGCGATGAAAGACGAACAATCTTTTGTGCCAAAAGCGGGTGGAAATCATTACGCAATCGATCTGGTAAAACAAATTAAAGACTTAAACTGCGGAAAATATCTGCATGAAGTAATTGATGCCGACAACAAAGCCGATTTCTGTATTGGAGTGGCTGGTTATCCAGAAAAACATTTAGAATCTCCTTCTTTGCAATCAGATTTAAAAAGATTAAAAGAGAAAGTAGATGCCGGAGCTGATTATGTAGTAACACAGATGTTTTTTGATAATGCTAAATATTTTGCTTTCGTAGAAAAAGCAAGAGAAATGGGCATCACAATTCCGATTATTCCTGGAATTAAGCCAATTGCCGTTCAAAGACATTTACAAGTTTTACCACAAATTTTCAGAATCGATTTGCCAGAAGATTTAATTGATGCGGTAGACAAATGCAAAAATAACGCTGAAATCAAACAAGTGGGAATCGAGTGGGCAATTCAGCAGTCATTAGAATTAAAAGCAGCTGGAGTTCCGTTTTTACACTATTATTCAATGGGTAAATCAGAGAATATCCGTCAGATTGCGAGTCAGGTTTTTTAAGGATCGGCCTTAATTGTCATTGCGAGGAACGAAGCAATCTCACGAAGTATATCTTTGGTGATTTTGTAAATGTGGTTGCTTCGTTCCTCGCAATGACCAACATAACGTGGAATTGTTTAATTTAGAAGCTTAAAATTTTCACACCATGAAAAATGAAGAATTACAAGCCATAGCCTCTCAATTAAAAAATCCAACGGGAGAGAAAGGAATTGAAATGGGAAATATGATGAACGAAACAAACATCAATATGACCAAGCATTCCATCCAAAATCTTAATATATCTCAAGGAAATAAAATTCTGGAACTCGGGCACGGAAATGCAGGGCATGTTGAATTTCTTTTTGAACAAGCAGAAAGTCTAAAGTATTACGGACTTGAAATGTCTGAATTGATGTTTAAGGAAGCGCGCCAAACCAATAGAAATTTTGTTTCTCAAAAACAGGCTTTCTTTTCACTTTACGAGGGAAATATAATTCCGTTTGAAGACGAATCTTTCGACAAAATATTTACAGTAAATACCATTTATTTTTGGCAGAAGCCTGAAGAGTTACTCTCAGAAATTTATAGAGTTTTAAATTCAAATGGAAATTTCTGTCTAACATTTGCTGAAGAAGATTTCATGAAAACCTTGCCATTTACTCAATTTGGATTTGAGCTTTACAGCACCGAAAAAGCACAGAAATTAATTGAGAAAACAGCTTTCAAAATTGTTTACACCGAAACTCAGACCGAAAAAGTAAAAAGCAAAACAGGTGAATTGGTCGATAGAGCTTTTACTACAATAGTTTTGGAGAAGTAAAAAATCAATACATTTTATAAACACATAGAAACATAGATTTATTTTGATTTTAATCGAAAAGAATTAAGAGAAAAAACACATTTTTTCACACATAGCTATGTGCATTTAAACAAGTGAAACGCCTTTGTAGACAAAGAGGACTATGTTTCTATGTGTTTAAAATTATTAGCACAGAATCCTAACCCAATTGTATCATTATGGAAACTAAAAAAATCAATTTTCTGCAAAGTTACAGCAGTATACTTCTGCTTCTTGGAGGTATCACCATTGGGAGTATTTTTGGATTAGTTTTTGGAGAAAAAGTTCTAGTTATAAAACCAATTGGAGATATTTTTCTGAATTTGCTTTTTACAGCAATTATCCCGCTTATCTTCTTTACAATTGGTTCTTCGATTGCAAACTTGGAGCGAACTGAAAAGCTCGGAAAGCTATTTGTTATAATGTTGCTGGTTTTTCTGTCGACACTTTTAATTTCTGCAATTGTGATGATTTTTGCAGTTTATCTTTTCCCAATTCATCAGGATATTGCCATTACGAAAGTTCCATTTGAAAACATAGAATCTGGTTCTGTAGGCGATCAAATTGCAAAACTGGTTACGACAAATGATTTCTTCGAATTATTGTCTCGAAAAAGCATGCTGGCACTTATTATATTTTCGTTTTTAATTGGTTTTGCCACGTTACAATCTGGTGAAAAAGGTAGTGCTTTTAAGAGTTTTCTTGATTCAGGAAACGAGGTCATGAAACAATTGCTAAATATTATTATGAAATTTGCACCAATAGGTTTAGGAGCTTATTTTTCTTATCAGGTTGGTATTTTCGGACCACAATTGTTTGGTGTTTATGCAAAACCGATGGGGGTTTATTACGCGGCGTGTATCTTTTATTTCTTTACATTTTTCAGTTTATACGCAGTTATTGCTGGAGGGAAACGAGCTTTTAAAGTCTTTTGGAGCAATAACATCACACCTTCTTTAACAGCAATAGGAACTTGCAGCAGTATCGCAACCATTCCTGCAAATTTGGAAGCAGCACAAAAAATGGGAATTCCAGCACATGTGCGGAATCTTGTAATTCCACTTGGTGCTCCACTGCACAAAGATGGTTCGAGTATGTCATCCATCTTAAAAATTACTTTTCTGTTTGCCATGTTTGGAAAAGATTTCACAGAACCTTCAACCATTCTTTTGGCATTAGGAATTACGGTGATTGTTTCCATTGTAGAAGGCGGAATTCCGAATGGAGGGTACATTGGAGAAGTTTTAGCCATTACCGTTTATGGTTTTCCAATGGAGCAAGCTTTGCCAGTTGCTATGATTCTAGGAACATTGGTTGACCCGATTGCCACTTTGTTAAATGCCAATGGCGATGTGATTTCGTCAATGCTCGTTTCTCGATTTTCGGAGAAAACGAAATGGTAAAAGCCATTTTTTAAACACATTTTTTATTAACCTTTTTATATCCGCGCAATCTGCGCAACATAACTAATACAACAAATTTATGAATTCAATACTACAGCAAGATCTCGACGATTTTGAGAATATTTTAGAAAAAACAAAAAAGCAAGGAGTTGATTTTCTGAATGATATAGAAAATGTTCCAACTTCAAACACGTATACAATTGATCCAAAAACAACTTTAAATGAATTAGGATTAGGCTCTATTGATGCTCTAAAAGAATTTAATGAAAGATTGGCTCCTTTAATGGTTTCGTCATCTGGGCCAAGATATTGGGGATTTGTCACAGGAGGTTCAACTCCGGCATCTATTGTAGGTGATTGGCTTGCATCTGTTTACGATCAAAATACGCAAGCAATAAAAGCACAAGGTGGGGCATCGGCATTAATAGAGTTTGAAACAATTAATTTGCTATTACAGCTTTTAGACCTTCCCGATACATTTTTAGGCGGATTTGTTACTGGTGCTACGATGTCAAATTTTACTTCTTTGGCCGTTGCCAGACAATGGTTTGGAAAACAATTTGGAAAAGATTACGCTAAAAATGGAATTTCAGAAACAGTTAATATTTTAACCGCAACACCGCATTCTTCTTCTATAAAATGCCTATCGCTTTTAGGAATTGGGAGCCAAAATTATACCGTGGTAAAAACAGTTGAAGGAAATCGTGAAGCTTTAGATATTGTCGATTTGGAAGAAAATATTAAGAAATTAGACGGAAAACCTTTTATCTTGATTTCAAGTGCAGGAACTGTAAATACTGCAGATTTTGATGATTTTGAAGCAATTGTAGCCCTAAAAGAAAAATACAATTTCTGGTGGCATATTGATGGCGCTTTTGGCGGATTTGCAGCCGTTTCGGATAAATACAATCATTTGGTAAAAGGCTGGGAAGAAGCAGACAGTATTACGATTGACTGCCATAAATGGATGAATGTGCCTTATGAAAGTGCTTTCTTTTTAACTAAAAAAGAACATATTAATCTCCAGATTGAAACGTTTCAAAATTCTAACGCCCCATATTTAGGAAATGCATTAGAAAATTTCAACTATCTAAATGTACTTCCTGAAAACTCACGCCGTTTGCGTGCACTGCCAGCTTGGTTTTCGCTTAAAGCGTATGGAAAAGAAGGTTTCAGAGATATTATTGAAAGCAGTATAGCATTGGCTCTACATTTTGGAAATGCTTTGATAGAGAATGATTTTGAGCTATTAGCGCCAATTCGTTTAAATAATGTTTGCTTTACACTAAAGGGTGAACACAATCAAGAAAAAGTAAGCCAATTTTTATCTGCTTTGAACGACACGGGGAAAGTATTTATGACGCCGACAGTGTATCAAAACAAAAAAGGGATCAGAGCTTCTTTTGTAAATTGGCGAACCACAGAAAATGATGTAAAACTTGTAATTCAAGAAATGCGAGAAGTGCGAGAAGTGCTTTCTAATCTATAAATTTTATAAAAGTAGAAGAGCCTGTTTGAAGGAACAGGCTCTTGACTAACACAAAAAAAAACAAAAACAAGGTTTAAAGAACGAAATTTTTATAGACGGTATCTAAAATGCAATTATTCAGATCAAATCTTTTTATTAGTTTAACATAACAGAGCATTAAGATTTGATAGCCCAAATATAATATTATTTATAACAAGTCTAAATAAAAATAATAATTATTTTTTAAATGAAATCCTATTTTACTGATTAGCAGGAAAAAGAAGAGAAAATAAAAAAGAAAAGCGGTTTGTTTTTAAATAAAACAAACCGCTTTTCTAACTAAAAACTGTCCCGATAGCTATCGGGAGAGACCGAATACTTATTTCGTAATTTCTCTAAAAACAGCCTCTAGGTTTTTATTTTTCTGATTTAGCTGCAATGTTTTTAATCCGTTTTCGTTGGCAAAATCAAAAATTGCAGGACGCATATCCTTGTCTGTAACAAAAGTCAGCTCCCATGTCATGTCATGAGTATTTATGTACGAAGAAATATTTTCCAGTCTAGCCAAAAGCTGTTCTTCTACTTTGTAATCAAACTCAACTTCAATAACTTGCTCTTTATCTGCTGTAACCAAATGGTCTAATTTATTGTCTGCAACAATCTGTCCTTTGTCAATAATTATGACACGATCACAAATTGCTTCAACTTCTTGCATAATGTGTGTAGATAAAAAAACAGTTTTATTTTTTCCTGCATTTTTAATCACATTTCTAATTTCCATTAACTGATTCGGGTCCAGACCAGTAGTGGGTTCGTCCAAAATTAAAACTTCTGGATCATGAAGCAGAGCATTTGCCAACCCAACACGCTGGCGGTATCCTTTAGAAAGCTGTCCAATCTTTTTATTGCTTTCTGGTGTCAGTCCTGTCAGTTGGATTACTTCTTCAATTCTTGATTTTGGAATGTTATAAACATCGGCATTAAATGCCAAATACTCACGAACATACAAATCTAAATACAACGGATTATGCTCTGGCAAATATCCAATCGAACGCTGTACCGCTTTGGCCTCCGTCATGACATCGTGACTGTTTACAAGGGCTGAGCCTTCATCTGCCAATAAATATGTGGTCAAAATTTTCATTAAAGTAGATTTTCCAGCTCCGTTTGGACCTAAAAATCCAACAATTTCTCCTTTCTCAATCGAAAAAGAAATTGAATTTAATGCTTTTTGTGTTCCGTAACTTTTTGATATGTTGTTTACTACTATCGACATAGATTTTTTATTTGGTACAAAAGTAATTAGAAATACTGTCGATTGCTACATTTTGGCTTTTAAAGTATCTCTTAAAAAAAATATAAAAACCTTAATTCACGGCACTGTTGTTGTTAAGGGAAACATAAATTTTAAATAAAAGCCCAAATGAAAAAAATGTTAGTGGTAGCTGCTTTAGCTATCTGCAGTTTTGCAAACGCACAAAAAGGAACAGTATTAGTAGGTGGAAACATTGGTTATTCTTCTGAAACAAGAGATTATGGTAATGCTGAAAGAAAATCAAACGAATTTTCTTTTTCTCCAAAAGTAGGTTACCAATTTCACGAAAACTGGACTGTTGGAGGTGAATTTACTGTTGCTTCTTCAAAAGACGATCAAGGAGTAAACGAATACAAAACAAACAGTTTCAAAGCTGGTGCATTTGTACGTTATACAAAACCATTGAGCCAAACTTTTGCTGTATTCGCAGATTTAGGAGCTGGTTTTCAAAATCAAACAGACAAAAGCTATATTGGAGCAAACTATGCAAAATCTAAAGCAGACGGAATGTACATTGGTGTAACTCCAGCGCTTTTCATCAACATGCAAAAAGGTTTTGGTCTTAACTTCAGTATTGGAGGTTTAGGATACGAAACTTTAAACTATGACAATAACGGACCAGATGTTAGCAATTTCTACTTCAACTTTGGTAAAACATTAAACATCGGAATCTCTAAAAACTTCTAATCTTAGTTTTTATATTCAATTTCAGAAAGCGCTCCAATTGGAGCGCTTTTTTTGTGCTTTAATTTTTTTAATCTGATTTTAAAGTATTTTAATTAATAGAATTTCCTTCTTCTTTATAAATCTAATTTAGGTGGTTTATTCTTTTGTTTAAAAAAAATTAACAAGTTAATTTTTATATTTTTCTTTTTTGTTTCCGAATAATGTATTAAAATTGTAAGAAATTTACTTTAAAAAGTAAAGTTTACTAACCAATATCGATGTGGCAATGAGAAGAATAATTACTTTGTTGATTTGTATTTTAGTTTTAAGTTTTCACTTCTCCGTTCGTGGCCAATCGCCAGGAGGAATTTCAGGAGCTCAAGTATGGTTCAAATCAAATCGTCTTTCAAATGGTAATTTTGGATGGCAAGATTACAGTGGAGACGGTTCTAAGTTAAACAACTGGAATACCAATACTGAATATACTAATGCAGGGCGCTACTTCAATTTCAATCCATCATTATATTTAGATGGTGGCAGCCGTCAGTTTTTTTTAAATAATACCAATTTATCGCAAGGAACTATAATCGGGCTATTTGGCCATTCAGGTACCTATTTTAATTATGAAAATATATTGTTTGGGATTACTGGGCGTCCAAATGAGGGTGCTTTAGTTAGTAATGATAAAATTGTCAATAGCAAAGAAAGAGATGCTGAAATTTTAGATTATGGCAGCAGTGTTGGTGAAGATTTGTATCGCAAGCAAGATAATAGCGAAGGAATTGATGCAAAGTATCGAGAACGTTCCTTAAAAATAGTTTCCTATTACCAATATCAACAGCCTAACAGTTCAGTTTGGGGAGAAGATCAAAAAGCTAATCTTACTCTAGGATATGGCTATTTAAATACGGCTAATGGTCTGTCAACTTATTCAATGACCAACTTTGCTAATAATTTTTATGGGTACGTTCCTGAATTGTTAGTATACAGTAGAGTCCTGACCCCTCTTGAACGCAGAAAAGCCGAAACGTATCTTGCAATAAAATATGGAGTCAGCCTGGGTAATTCGTACATCGCAAGTGATGATAAATTAATATGGGACTGGAATGCAAATGCAAAATACAATAATCGCATTACCGGAATAATGCGTGATGATGTTAGTGGTTTAAATCAGCCATTTTCAACGACAAGTTATGAAGAAACACCGTATCATTCGGATGCATACGATTCTTACTACGATACCAACTATAGAGATCAGTCATCCCGTTACCGATTATTGGTTATGGGACAATTTCCAGGAAACGATCTCCTAGATAAAAACGCAACTTTATGGGGCGACGACAATGGCGCTTTAGCTACTCAAAATAGTGGTGGTATTGCTGGAATAAAACGAATGCAGCGAACGTGGAAACTAGTTACGAATGTATCTCCTCCGACAGCAGAACAAAAAATGTTGCTTTTTAATACTACAGGATTGGATGTAGACTCAGAATTTGGCAGAAGCACTTTTACAAATAGAACAGCCTCTACTGTAGGAACAAGTGTTACCAAAATTCCTTTGCAAGGCAAGAACGGATATTTAGAATTTAAATCAATACCGGTTGGAACTGAAATTCAAGTGAAATTTGGAGATCAAAGCGGTGTGGCGGGTACATCTGATTACGGAATAAAAATAGACGCGACAGGAGCTACTTACATTTTAGAAAACACAAAGAAGCCAGAATATTGGAGAACCATGTCTGCTACTATTCACACTCTAAGCATCGAGAAAAAAGAAAATGAGATATACATAAACATTTATAATCCTGACGGAACGAAAGATCTTGCAACAAAAAAACTGACCATTGCACCGGCAGATATGGATAAAGCCTTTTATGGAGTTGTTGCATTACAGAAAAAAAATGCAGATGTATCCTTAACAGTAGCCCACGGTGGTTTTGTTCCTACAGGCTCAAGAGTAGAGCTCTCATTTGATGCATCAAGAGCAGCAGAATTCGCCAATAATACAGACAGAAGCTTTTTAATCATTGACCGTTCGGGTACAGGAGAATTTGCTGTTGAAAATGTCGAATACTATCCGGTAAGTGACATTGACAATACCAGAAAAAAAATCATTTTCAATAATGTAATCTGGGATACAGATGGCAATGGCAAAGATGTATTTTCTTTTGGATATAAAGATGCGACCGTGAAACTTATTGCTCTCGAAGAAGGAGTTGCACCAACTTGTAAAGATGAGGTTTTGCAGCAGAATGGAAAAATTAAAATTGAAGTAAAAGAAGGACTTCCTGGCTACAAATATACACTTACTAAAACGGCAAGTTCTACAGTTTTGCAAACGGGAACTTTCTATGATTCTAAAAAAGAAATCGAAAACTTAGAAGCAGGAGATTATAACCTTACTTTAGAAATGCTAGGCACCAATTTCCAAAAAACAGGAGCTCCCTTGGCAGCAGTTACTTCAGGTACAGCGCTTCCAGCAGGAACTAATGGAAGTTTGGTATGGGCAGTAACAGATTTTGTTTCAGATAAATATGTCGGGTTTATTAGTCAAAAAACAGTAAATACAGCCTTGCTTAATTATGGCGTTGTCATCAAGCAAGATCAATTGTATTTCTGGAATAAAGGAACAATGTCGGCGGCCCTAGCATCCTTAACAAAAGGGAGCCAGATAAAATTGGATTTACAAGGAAATGTTTTTAGTTGCTCTGTTGATGGCAAAAACGTAGGCAGTCAAGTTGTTAATGCTCCAGATACTGGAATTGCATATTATGCATTTGTGGCTTTAGACGGAGCAAATAATGGCATTTACAATCTAGTTAGTACCGGTTTTGTAATCAGTCCTACTAAATTAACATGGGGAACAGCTGGTTATCTAACTATTGCAGAAGGTGACGGAACTACAAGTAAAGTAGTGCAGCAAATAACACTTACAGCACCAGAATGCAAAGAAATAGTGCCGCCAACACCAGAAGTAACAGATAATCTTATAGTTGCTCCAATTCCTTCAAAAGTAGGAGCAAGTTTTACAATCAATGTAAAATTAAATGAACCTTCAGAAGTGATGGTTTTAATATTTAATACTTCAGGAACATTGATTACACAGCTGAGAAATCCCGAATACCAAAAGACAAGCACTTTTACGACAAGCCTTCCTGCAGCAGGGGTTTACATCATAAAGGTGCTTACAACAGCGGGAGAATTTTCTAAATCGATAATTATCAACTAGAGTTTTGCTGTTTAGTGAAAATTCAACAATAATAAGTAATCCATACCAATTTTAGGAAAACCATGGAAAAGAAGAAAAATTTCAAATTAGCAATTCAAAGAGTTACAGCAAGTATTTTGGCTGTTCTAATTTTTGGACAAACTGCTTTTGCTTATAATTTTAAATCGGAGAGCAAAATTGTGAATAATGTTACTCCAACTTCTGTTTTAAATACTGAAGGTAATAGCTTAAAAACTATTAAAACCAAAAAAAATAACGAAGAATCGCACGTAGAAAGAGTGGGTGCATCCAATCAAATTATCATTAGCGCAGTAGAAAAAGAAGGTACTATTGGGGCATATGGCGGGAAATTATTAGATAATCCAGCAGATAATTTATTTCATTTTGAAATTAAGCAAAATATTGCACCTAGCGACAGAGTAAAACTAGTTTATGAACTGCAAGGCGTTGCGGATCATCAGGGGGTAGCTATCAGTGTAAACGATGAATTTTCTAGCGGAGGAACTTGGGTGCAACAAAGCGATCAATGGAGCAAACAGGAACAATACATAAATGCAGCTAGTTTAGGCAGAGGTGAAAATACGCTTCAGTTTTCGCTTCCAGAAAATGCAACCTATGGATATCAGGTTCGTAATTTGTCTTTAATAATAGAAAAAAGCAAATCGGGCTCTTTAAGAATGGACAATTTAAAAGGACTGAATTACAAAGGAGAAGGTTATGTTAGTGGTTTTGTTCAGGGATTACCAGCAGATAGCCAAATTACAGTTGAAGGAAAAACAATTTCACATTACAATGGCTTTTTTGAAACAATACTGCCTGCAGGAAATAATTCAAAAGCAACGGTAAAGATCCATTCGAAAGGGCAAATATTAGAAAAGACAATCGCTTTAGAAATCATAAATAATGTTTACAAAGAACCTTTAACAGCGGTTTTTGCAGGACAGTCAAAAGCATTTATAAAAGGCCAAAAAATGGCATTGAGTGTAGGAGCGGCAAGTTTAGAGGTAAATGCTTCGGCTTTGTTGCAAAATAAGACTTTAAGCATAACTCCGTTACGAGCGATCGATTTGCCGGCATTAGATCCGACAATGACAAACCTTACATTAGGAAATGGATATCGTTTTCTGCCACATGGCGAACATTTTGCTGAAGGAGCATTGGTAAAATTAGGATATAAGAAAGAATTACTGCCTCAGGGATATACTGAAGAAGACATTAGAACTTTTTACTTTGATAAAAGCACAGGACATTGGGAAGCCTTAGAACGTGATAGTCTTGATGTTGCAAACCAAGTAATCATTTCAAAAACCACCCATTTTACCGATATGATCAATGGTGTTATCAAAACACCAGAATCTCCAGATACGCAGGGTTTTGCAGCTACAATGATGAACGATATCAAGGCAGCAGATCCGACAGCAGCAATTCAGGCTATACAGCCACCAACTGCAAATCAACACGGGACAGCAGATTTAAGGTATAGCATTGAAGTGCCCCCTGCGCGTAACGGTATGCAGCCCAGTATTTCTATTAATTATAATAGTGATGTTAGCAACGGCTGGCTTGGAGAAGGTTGGAGTATGCAATTGCAAACCATCAGTGTAGACACACGCTGGGGAGTGCCACGTTATAGTACAACACAGGAAACAGAAACCTATACTATGGGTGGAACAATGCTCGCTGTGATGGAAAACCAAAAACCTATAGTAGCCCATCGTGGAGAAAAAATAGCCCGTAAGTCGGGCGACGTTCAGTTTTATCCAAGAACAGAAGGAAGTTTTAGTAAAATAATCAGAAAAGGTAGCGATCCTAAAAATTATATATGGGAAGTAACCGATAAAAATGGAACCAGATACCAGTATCAACAAACCCTTAAAGGAGACAATGGCAATATAGCACAATGGTACTTAACAAGTATAACAGAATTGCATGGGGATTACATTAAATATAATTATACTTCTACAAACGAAACAGTAGGCGGCGGCATCACAGCAAAAGCTGTATATCTGTCACAAATAGAATACGGAAATAAAGACGACAATGCACACAGTACAATTGCCTTTACAAGCGCGGGTGAGAAAACAGTAAAAACTAGCAGCGGACGTTACGGTTTCCTGACTTCTGAACAGAAATTGTTGACTAAAGTAACGGTAAACCATTTGGGGAAAACACTTCGCAGTTACGATTTTGTCTATAAGGCAGGTGATGGAGCTTTTAAGAAAACGCTATTAGAAAAAGTAGTGCAGAACGATGCGGCTGGATCAAAATTCAATGAACATATTTTTGATTATTATGATGATGTGAAAGCTTCGGAAGGATATGTACCTTTTAAAGCAAAAGAAGATTGGAATACAGGAGCAGATAATGTAACAGGAAACGCTGTAATAACAAAAGCCGATATTAGTAAAGACGGTATTATTTTCAATGATAAAATATCAGCCTTAGGCGGTGGAGTTTCTACTTCGGGTGGATTCTCTCTCTATGTAGGAGTTGGGCCTAATGACGGAGGTATAAATTCAACAAGCAACACTGCAGGTGCAAATTTTTCATATTCCTCTTCAGAGTCAAAAGGGTTTTTGGCTTTGGTTGATATTAACGGAGATGGTTTGGTAGATAAAGTTTTTAGAGAATCAGGAAAAATTTATTACAGGCCAAATCTTGGAGATAAAACTTTTGGCGATCGTTATCAAATAAACGGGATTTCGGCAATTTTGATGAATAAAACGGTGTCGACTAGTTTCGGTGCTGAAACTAAACCTGGATTCGGTAATATGATAGTGACCTTAGGAACCAGTTATGAAAATAGCAAAAGTACCACAAGTACATATTTTCAGGATATAAATAACGATGGTCTGGTCGATTTAGTTCGTGATGGGGTGGTTTATTTTAATCATATCGTTAATCTGAACGGAAATGCCATTCCTACCTTTACCACTTCAAGTTCTGACACTGCCAGTCCAATGAAAGGGAATGGTACTATAGATAAAACGGTTACGGCAGTTGATCCTGCCGAGCAGGCAGAAGCCATTGCAAATTCACCATTGCAGGATGTAGTGCGTGTATGGGAAGCACCTTTTGCAGGTACTGTAAAAATTGACGGTATCGCTACACTCAAAGCGCCTACAGGAACTTATGACGAGGCCGAATATGCACTGGCAGATGGAGTTTTTGTAGGAATACAAAAAGCAGGTACACAAATTGTGGCACAACAACCGCTGACAAAAATAACTCCTTCTTTAAATCTTACGGTAGCTTCGCAAACAGTGGCAAAAGGCGAAAAAATATATTTCAGGGTTCAGTCCGGACGTACAGATTTGGCCAATGGCGCTTTTGATCAGGTAGACTGGAATCCAGTTATTACCTACACCGATGTAAGCCGAGCCGGTTTGCCAACAAATCCTGAAGGACAGCAGCGTTTTAGTTACAAAGCCAGCGAAGGTTTTGTGGTTGAAAACAGTACAACAAATGCCGTTCCTCAAAAAACAAATGAAACAGGAGCCATCAGGGTAACAGGAGTTTTTACAAAACCGGTGACAAGTGATGCTGTTTTGGTTAGCATTTCAGGAAAAGACAGTTCAGGAGTTTTTGAAACCATTTGGTGTAGAACATTTGCCAGAACCGAAACTTTTAATGGGACATTAACAGCCCAAACAATTCTGTCGGCCATTGTAGCAGATTATCAGGAAGTAAAAATTGATGTAACTAGTGAAACCAATGTAGCATGGGACAAAATAACCTGGGATGCCACGTTAACGCATTATCCTGCGGGAACATTTACAGCTATAAATACATCTGATGCTAATTGTGCAGGAATAAACAAAGCAAACATCACAGGCGCATCAGACTACGAAGTGGTTCCTTTCAAAGACTACAGCATTTTTGCCAGTCATTTAATCGAAGGGAATGTCTATACTGCAGCAACTACAGCTCTTAGTTTGACACCTACTTTTACGGCAACAAATACAGATAACATCACTTACAAGGTAACATTATCAGCCAAAACAAGTGCCGGTGTTTTACTGGGCAAGAGCAATTATACCATGAAGAATGGGGCACTTGTTTCTATTACTCCTTTAGCAGTAACAGCAGCTGTAGGCGACAAAATTTGGGTTGAATATACCATTTCTGACCGTGCGGCATTGGGAACAATTGCTCCGCCTGTAACTACAGTAAACATAAACGGAACAACACTTACAGCGGCAGTATTTGCTCCAGCAATGGCAGATTCAGAAAAATTTGGTTCAATGCAACGACATTGGGGGCAGTTTGTGTACAATAGCATGAACGGACGCTACAACCAGCCTATAGACGAAAGCAAACTGATATTACCGGATTCTGACAAAGCTGAAACTGATCCTAGAAAAATGATCTTTATGGTTATGAATCCTGATGTAACAACCAAAAAATACTGGTCTGGAGCCAATAACCAGATTTATGTAAACAATACATTCATGTCAAGTTCACGTTTAGGCGAGAGCAATGTAGTATTAACAAATCCGCTGGACGGATTAGCTATTGGAACTCCAACTACAAACAAGCCTTATTGTACAGAAGGAACTGGAGCATTTGGAATTAATAAAATCACTAAATCAACAAGTACATCAGTACAAACAGGAATTGGAGGTCTTACAGCTAGCAATGCTACAGGTAATACGGAGGTAATTACCGATTTTCAGGATATGAATGGTGATGGTTTCCCTGATATTATTTCAAAATCAAATATTCAAATGACCAATAGTAGCGGAGGTTTTGAAGGAGAAAATATTGCAATTTCAGGAATTCATACCAGTAGCCATGAGGCTAAGTCTGTATCTTATGGAGGGCAAGCTTTCTTTTCGTCTGCTGTAGCTACTGCTAGAGCCACTTATAAAAAAGATAAATCAAACATGGCGGCAAAAGCAGCATTAAATAATGCTAAAAATGCAAGCAGCTCGCTTACCATCAGTGGAGGAATTGCTACTAATAACGAGGCAACGGTGCAAACTTGGACTGATATTAATGGTGATGGACTTCCGGATAAAATATTGAGTGATAAAAAAGTACAACTTAATTTAGGATATGGTTTTACTGATCCAATTGATTATGGACTAGAAGATATCAGTAAAGGAGAATCTATTTTTCCAAGTTTTGGATTAGGGGTAGATTTTGGTTCTTCATCAATTACAGCAGGATATGGAGTAACTAAAAATATTAGCTGGAACGACTTTACTTTACAGGATGTTAACGGAGACGGACTTGTAGACCAGGTATTTAAAAACGATTTGGTGCGACTTAATCTGGGAGATAAGTTTAGCGCACCAATTCCATGGAATGGACTTGGTACTTTAGGGCAAGTATCCTCTACAGCGGAATCGCTCAATGCAGCATTTACAGTAGGTTTTCCCGTTTTTTTGGTAAAAGTAGCCATAAACCCAGGAGCAAACGTAGCGCTTTCAAGTAACCGTGTAGAAACCCAATTGCAAGATATAGATGGTGACGGATTCCCAGATTATTTAACTTCAACAGTAGATAATGCCATAGAAGTAAAGCGCTCTACTATTGGCCGCACCAATAAACTAAAAGCAGTGCGTACACCACTTGGCGGAGAGTTTATTGTAGACTATACTAGAAGTAAGCCTACTTATGACCATCCGGGAGGGAAATGGGTCATGCAGAGTGTTGTAGTAAAAGACGGAATTGCAAGTGATGGTGTAGACATGAAAACACAATTTGCCTATGCAAAAGGAAAATACGAACGCCACGAAAGAACATTCCTTGGCTTTGGTGAAGTAAAAACACAAAACATAGACACCGAAAATGGGGATAAAGTATATCGTACCTTAACTCAAAACTTTGATGTTTCTGATTACTACAATAGCGGACAATTATTAAGCTCTATTTTAGAGAGTAATGAAGGTGTAGACAGTTCAACAAATTCTGGTGCAAAATATACAGAGAGTACACAGGATTACTATACCTATGCAGTAAAAGCAACTGGAGACCAATACGACTTTACTCCTATAACCAAAATATGTTCAGACAGAGGGGTAAGCTTTACTCCCCTTAAAAAAGCCGTTTCATTAGCTTACGAAGGCGGTACAAATCCGCTTCAGTTAAACGAAATAAACTATGAATACTATGTAGGTTCAGGAACCTTTGGAGATTTAAAGAGCTACACCTACAAAGATAATTCCTCAGGGAATTATAAAACCGAAATTTCTTATTCGGCAAATTTGAGCAAACATATTTTAGGACTGCCTGTAAATAGCAGAGTATTTATAGGGGGAACATTAGTTCGTGATTTTAGGGCAGCCTATGCAGATCCTAATTTTGCCAATCATATTACCCAAGTTAGCCAGAAACTTAATGATAGCCAATGGGCAATTACCGATTTAAAATATGATAGTTGCGGAAACATAACTCAAAAAACATTGCCTGAGAATTATAAAAAAGAACGTCCTGTGTTTAAGTATCGTTACGATGATACTTTCAAGATGTATGTAGAAGAAATCTCAGACCAGTTTGAGTACAGAAGTTACAACAGAAATTACGACAGCCGTTACGGGATTCCATTAGAAACCGAGGATATAAACGGTTATGTAATCAAGAAAGAAATTGATGAATTTGGTCGTTTGACCAAAGTTCAAGGGCCAAAAGAGGCAGCTGTAGGACAGCCTTATACCATTATGATGGAGTATTTCCCGAAGACTGAAGTGTCTAACGGAAACCTGACTAGAACCGCTTATGCCAAAACCAAACATTTTGATGCACAGCACCCTAACGATCCTATAGAAACAGTCACTTTTGTAGATGGACTAGGAAGAGCCATTCAGGTCAAAAAAGACGCTGCTATTACTGACAATAAGAAACCAGACCAGCAGAGCGATGTTATGATTGTTTCTGGCCGTGCGAAGTTTGATGCTTTTGGGCGTGTCAAAGAAGCCTATTATCCGCAGACTTCGTCACTTGGCGACTGGAATAAATTTATGGACAGTTTTGATGCCGTTGAGCCAACTAAAACAACTTATGACGTTCTGGATCGACCAATTACAACCACTCTGCCTGACGGAGCAGCCACAAAAATGGTCTACACCATAGAAGGAAGTATGTTAAAAACTGAAGTGACAGACGCCTTAAACAACATAAATGCAAGTTATGCAGACGGTTCAGGAAAAACCGTAAAAACGCTAGATGCCAATAATGTTGCAACACAGTTTGGCTATGACGGAATAGGAAGAAACACCACCGTGACGGATGCACAAGGGCAACAAACCCTAAGCACTTACGATATGGGCGACAGACGCACGCAGGTTATACAGCCAGATGCAGGAAAAAGCACCTTTAAATATGATGCTTTAGGAAACCTCTTAGAAAGACAGACAGCAAATCTAGAAGCTAAAAGCAAAAAGATTACTTATGAGTACGATTACGGCAGACTAACCAACATACATTATCCTGAAAACCCTCAGAACGATGTACGTTATGTCTATGGCTCTAAAAACGAAAGCCAGAACCGCAAAGGAAGATTAATCCTGTTGGAAGATGCCACAGGAGCGCAAGAATTCTCATACGGCGTTATGGGTGAGATCGAGAGCATTAAAAGAACCGTGATTGTGCCCAACTCGGCCATAGCCACTTATGTTACAAACTGGAAATACGATTCTTGGAACCGATTGCAGGAAATGATTTATCCTGATCAGGAAAAAATAAGCTATACCTACAATTCTGGCGGATTGTTGCAGGCAGTGGCAGGAAAAAAAGCCTACAGTTACAATTATGTCAACAAAATAGGCTATGACAAATTTGAGCAGCGAAGCTACCTGAAATACTGTAACGGAACCGAAACCAAATACGATTACGAGCCTTTGAGAAGAAGACTCGACAATATGACTGTAGCCTCCGGAACAGGCTATCAGGGCAATAATACGCCAAGGACGTTTATGAACAATAAGTACCAGTACGACAAAGTAAGCAACGTACTCAATGTAACCAATAGTGCCGCTGGCGTAACCAATAAAATGGGAGGCAGCATGGCGCACAATTATGCCTACGACAACCTGTATCAATTGACTTCTGCAAATGGAGTCTATACAGGTGCCGACCAGAAAACGGCAAACTATAATTTAGAAATGAAGTACGATAACCTGCATAACATTATAAGCAAAACACAAAACGTGGCGCAGAACAAAGTGACCGAAACAGGCGCTTTAAAAGCAGGTTATACCCTGAATTATAATTACAACAGCACCAACAAACACCTGCTGGATAATATAGCCGAAACAGAATACAGAACTAAAAATACCGACCCAAAAGTCGATAAGCAGAAAAACAACAAATACACGTACGACAAAAACGGTAACATGATTTACGTGAATACTGAAGAGGTCAAACTTAATAATCAAGTGGTTGAAAAAGCTCAGGAAAAGAAATTAATCTGGGACGAAGAGAATCGTTTACAGGCTATTGACATAAACGGTTACGTTTCTAACTATACTTATGACGCAGGTGGAGAAAGGGTAACCAAACTATCAGGCGGAGGACAAGGTATTTTTGTGAATTCTGTATTTGCAGGAGGCAAAACTTCGACTTCAGATTTTACCCTTTATGTAAACCCATATTTGGTTGCACAAAATGGTGGCAGATATACCAAGCATATCTATATTGGAAGCCAAAGAATTGTTTCTAAAATAGGTGATTTTGAAAGCTATGGCGCTGACCCAAGACGTGTGGAAAAAGCAGGAGAGTCATTCTCTGGCGTAAAAGTAAATTATGATGCGAAATACAAGAAAGCATTAGAGATAACGAAATCTAATTATGATACGTTTGAAGTGCCGTATTATGGTGTGGACAATAACGATTATGTAAACGGTCTTGGTTTTTGTTGCAATCCTTCTGGAGAAACTAATTCTAGTTCTTCAACAGGAAAAATGGCTAAAAACGACAATGCTGAATTGCAACAATTCTATTATCATCCAGATCATTTGGGCAGTACATCTTATATCACTAACTTAGACGGCGAGGTTGTACAGCATATTGAGTACGTGCCTTTCGGGGAGGTTTTCTTAGAAGAGAAGAATGCCAAGTGGAATACGCCGTATTTATTCACAAGTAAAGAGCTTGACAAAGAAACAGGTCTTTACTACTACGGAGCTAGATATTTTGATCCGAAGCTCGGACTCATGAAATCTGTTGACCAAATGGCTGAAAAATATCCGAATTGGTCACCATACAATTATGCCTTTAATAATCCTGCTAAGTTTATTGATCCTGATGGTAATGAACCTGATGATATTATCATAAAAGGGAAAAATAATTCAAGCCTAACCATAAAAACAAGCGCAATAGACATTACTTTAAATTCAGATCGAGATTTTAAAGGGAATCATACAATTTCTGACGTAACTAATTTAGCAATTGGCTATCAAATAACAGGATCAGTTACAGCAGTAGCAGGTACTGGTACAAGTGGAAGTATTTCTAAAATAAACACACTGTTTTTAGGAAATGAATATTCGGGCTATTGGTACGATTATATGGGAGTTGAAGGTCAATTAAACGCAGAAACAGGTTTTTCGGTTTCAGCGAATGCAGGAGCAAGTTGGTTTTTGGCAGTTCATGATCCTAAAGTTAAGAATACTAATAATCCCGAGGCATTTGCTGGTCAATATACAGGAGGAGGAGTTTATGGTTCTTATGAGCCTTTGTTAGGGAAAGTAGCTGTAAATGGCCAAGTATCAGTAGCAAAAGATAAATCATGGACAGTTTACAGTTTAGGAGCTTCTGTTGGAATAGGTCCATCAGGAGGAATTTTTGCAGGAGGAAATATAGGGGGAGAAGCACATATGGGAACGACGATGTTACTTACAAAGCCAGTCCCTACAAAACAACGTAGTTGGGCAGATATAATATCTAACTGGTATAAAAAATTAAAACTTCCTTTTTAATAATTGATTATGAAAAAAATAACGAAACAACTATTATTTATTTTGATTATTATAATAGCTTTCATAGGTGTAATTATAATTAGTCAATTTTATATTAAAGAACAGCATAAAGACGTTTTTGAACATACAGGTAAGAATATTGAAAAGATTCAATTTAAGGGAGCCGTTATGGATTCGAAAATTGTTAAACATGGGGGAAGGCAGTATGGAATTGTATGCCTTAAATTAGATTACTCTAATATAGATAATTTTTATGTTTTCAATGAATCGGCTTGTTTGAAAATAAAAGATGGAAAGGCTATTATGTCGATTGGATTTGTTATGCAAAACGAAGCAAAAGTAAAATATATTGAAGTTAATATGCATGGAGATAAAAAAGAAAGGTACTTCAAAGAAGGAGGAGAAGTAGATGAGTATGAAATGACACTTGCTTCCAATGGTATAATAGAGTCAGATATAAAATTTTGTAATGAATAATTTGGTATTGTATCAGAATAGGTAATGCATCAAAATAGGGCATTGCCAGATCATTTGGGCAGTACATCTTATATCACTAACTTAGACGGCGAAGTGGTGCAGCATATTGAGTACGTGCCTTTCGGGGAGGGTTTCTTAGAAGAGAAGAATGCCAAGTGGAATACTCCGTATTTGTTTACTTCGAAAGAGCTCGATAAAGAGACAGGATTGTACTATTACGGAGCTAGATACAAGAATCTTATGCTTTAGCATCTTCAATCGTTAACTTAGCAAATTACAAAGTCAAAACGATATCTTCAACTTTACAAACCGAGGGGATATATGGCTACGGTAACGGCGGTAATTCTACAAAATATAATAATAATTCAGAGTATGGAATGCAAGCGGCTATCAATGCTGTGATAGGAGGAAATGATTTTTCAAATGGTGCAACGAGATGGGATGGTTTTGATTTAGCAACTAAAGGATGGGATCATATTAAATCTAGAACACTTGGATTAGGAATTAATACTTCACATTTTAACACATTTCAAGGATTCTGGACTGACGATAAATTGGCTAAATATTCAGGTAATAAGAATGCTGTTTTTAATCCAGATTTTAAAATGACAGGAAGATTATTGACATATTCGCCTGCAAGCCAAGGATATTTCAATGGAATGGTTCTCCTTAATTCTTCAGCAGCATATGGAGGAACCATTTTTTGGAAAGCAACACCATCTTTTTCAATCAAAGCTATAAATTTCAGCCCCAATTTAAATTATGAAAAAATTAAAGGTAGAACAGCTAAGCCACTATAGCCTATTGCTTATATGTGCTTTATTGTTTAATTGTCAAAAGAACGATCGATTACAGCAAAATGAAAGTAAAACATCAATTAATGATAATAAGAGTTTAAGCAAAGAAGCTTTTTTTAAGTGTACCACAGCTAAAGATACAGTTTTCAAAAATGGAGATTATGTCAAATTTATACCAATTAATAATAAAAGTTATGGTATTGAAATAAAATTGAATGATATTACTGATATTCTTGATAATTATTCGTTTGACTGTAATTCTTATAATGGCATGATTCCAAAGCTACTGTTCAAAACGGACTATATTGTTTTATCACAAGGCTCAAGTACTGATTATAGATATTTAATAATATGTAATGCAAACAATAAGTTAGGTAAAATTGATGTTACTAAATTTGAAACAGAGATTGTAGAAAATTCTGGAAAGGAGTTTCTGTTTTTTAAAAAAGGACATAAGTTTTTTTTCTTTAATATGGAGAGCAAAAAAATATTCTCTAAAGAATTACCGGATCGTTTTTTTAATGCTAAAGTTGAAAAGTTTGAATTATATAAAAACAAAGTCATAGTTGTTTTTACAAGAGGAGATTCATTGGCCTATAAGTTAAATGAATTTAAATAAAAACGGGTAATGTATAAGAATAGGGCATTTTTTAATAACGCCAGTAAATATGAAAGAAATAATAAGATAAGTTTAAAATTCATTGAAAAAAGAGACAGCCTTCTGGTTGTCTTTTTGTTTTTGGGCTTATTGTGTTTTAAATTAAACTTTTGCAGGTTGTTTTTGCCGTTTTGAAAGAAGATCTTTAAAAAATCGAAAATTTCTTTTCTAGCCACGATAGAAGCGGCACCCTTTGTGGCAGGATTGGCCGCAAAAGATACAGCGGATAGCGGGACTACACCTTTTTGGAAACGGAAACTTGATGCTGCTGTAAATATGGTTAAGGCATTTGAAATAATTGAATTAGGGAAATAATTATGAAAAAGTATTTAGCAATTACAGTTTTTGGTTTAATGATTTTGACCTCCTGTGATTTAGGGTTTTCAGGAACTTTAGGAGGAGGGAATATACATAGATTTAACTGTACAGAGGAGAAGTTAAATTTTTATCTAGATAATATTGAAAAGCATAATTTATCTTTAAGAATTCCAAAAAAGTGGAAGAAGTATGATAATTGGGAACAAAAAGGTTATAATTTTCTAAAAGGAAAGATTTTTTATCTCAGAGAGGAAGATTCAAATGATGATGAAATGTATTATGTATCAGTTATCCCTCCAAAGGAAAATTTTAATAAAAATCCTGGAGCATCAGTACGGGCTGTCTTTAGAATGGTGGACAATAAGCCAAGATGGCTATATCTGAGAGATTTATGGTGGTTTGAAAGGAGAGAAATAGAAAAAAAATTTGAAAAAAAGTATTAAGTCAATTGCCTTTAAAAGCAGTATCAATTGATGAACAATAGGGTAATGGATAATGTATCAGAATAGGTCATTTTTTAATATGACTGTTTTTAGGCTATTTATAACGTCAAAAACAGTGCTGCATTTAATAAAGTGTATCAAAATAGGACATGTTTTTTTGGCTTATTATGTTTTAAATTAATCTTTTACAGGTTCTTTTTGATGTTTTTAAAGGATATCTTTAAAAAATTACAACAGCACCAACAAACGCCAGCTGTTTTGAGTTTTAATTTTGAATGTGGTGAAAAGGTATATAATAAAAAAAGAAATGAGAAGTTTTAAATTGATTATTGCAGTAGGAATTATATTTTTATCAAGTTGTAATTTTAATGCTAACGTAAATTTTAAAGATGAAAGAGAAGAGAAAAATAATGCAGAATCTACAGCAGCTTTGTTTTATTCTGCAATAAGTAGTAACAAAATTGAAACTGCTATAGAATTATTTAGTGATTCACTTTATAAAAATTCAGTTGAGAAAGAAAAATTAAAACTGTTTTTGATTCAGAAAAAGGAAAAAGTAGGAGATTTTAAAGATTATAATTTAAAAGAATGGAAAACAGCCAGAGCAATTGGAACGGATAGTAGAAGAGAGTATTTATTGATTTATAATGTAAAATATGATAGATTGGAAACTATTGAGACAATTATATTAGTAAACGAAAAAGGTAAAGTAAAAATTTGGAATTATAATGTTGATTTAAAGGAACAATAATCTCTGGTAATGAATAGGGCATTTTTTGATAATGCTTGTAAATGCAAATTTTTTAAATTCATTGAAAAAAGAGAGGACAGAAATGCTAAAGAAAAAAAGAATGCTTTTATAAATATTCCGCTCCTAAAAAAGTAATACCAACAAAATGAAGCCGAACCGAATCATAACTAATATTCGGCCTCCTTTGTTAGCATAAAAAACAAAAACTATTTAAGGTGTTAAGTCACTGGATTTTCTACAGCTGCACGCATTTCTTGGGCTGCGGCAACCATTTCTATTAGTGCTTTTTTGGTTTCGTCCCAATGGCGGGTTTTTAATCCGCAATCTGGATTTACCCACAGCTGATCTAACGGAATTACGTTGGAAGCTTTTTCTAGCAAACGAACCATTTCGGTACTCGAAGGAACACGAGGAGAGTGAATATCATAAACTCCAGGACCAATTTCGTTTGGATATTTAAAGTTAGCAAAAGCATCTAAAAGTTCCATTTGCGAACGAGAACACTCGATTGTAATAACATCGGCATCCATATCGGCAATGTTTTGGATAATATCGTTGAATTCGCTGTAACACATGTGCGTGTGAATCTGCGTATCGTCGTTTACACCGCTTGCCGAAATTCTGAAAGCACGAACCGCCCAATCTAAATATTTTGCCCATTCTTCTTTTCGTAATGGAAGACCTTCTCTGATTGCCGGTTCATCAATCTGGATGATTTTGATTCCTGCTTTTTCTAAATCGGCAACTTCATCACGAATGGCTAAAGCGATTTGCGTGCAAGTTTCAGAGCGCGGCTGATCATTACGAACAAAAGACCATTGTAAAATAGTTACAGGACCTGTCAGCATTCCTTTTACCCATTTCGGAGTTAAAGATTGTGCATATTGCGACCATTTTACCGTCATTGAGTTTGGACGAGAAACGTCTCCGTAAATAACTGGCGGTTTCACACAACGGCTTCCATAGCTTTGAACCCAACCATTTTTGGTAAAAGTAAATCCTGCCAATTGTTCGCCGAAATATTCCACCATGTCGTTGCGTTCAAACTCACCATGAACTAAAACGTCGATTCCGGTTTCTTCTTGAAAACGAATTGTTGCCTCGGTTTCTTTTTCGATTAAATCGTTGTATTCCTGAGCTGTTAATTCGCCTTTTTTGAATTTTGCTCGCCAGCTTCTCACTTCTGCTGTTTGAGGGAAAGATCCAATAGTTGTGGTTGGAAATAAAGGCAATTTTAAAGCTTCAATTTGTCTTTTTCTTCTTGTTGCAAAAGCACTTTTTCGTTGGTTGTCAGAAGCTGTAATTCCTGCCACACGTGCTTTTACTTCGTTATTATGAATTAATTTTGAAGTTTTACGGTTCTCATTTGCCAGAACATTTTCTTTGTATTCGGCTGAGTTTTCGATATTCACTTCATTAGAAGCAAATTGTTGTAAAAGAACAATTTCGTTGATTTTCTGTTTAGCAAAAGCCAGCCATTGTTTGATTTCTGGTGTAAGCGTTTCATCATTTGTTTCCAAATCTAAATCGCACGGACTATGAATTAAAGAGCAAGAAGGTGCAATTAAAATTCGGCTTTCGCCTAAAGCATTAGTTGCTTTTTTGATTAATTCTAAAGATTTTTTAAAATCATTTTTCCAGATATTTCTTCCGTCAACCACTCCAAGAGAAAGATTTACGTTTGAAACCAATTTTCCTGATTCTAAAATATCATCTAATTGAAGGGGACAACGAACTAAATCTAAATGGAAGGTATCAACAGGCAAAGCCAAAGCCGTTTCTAAATTTTCGCCAAAACAATCGAAATAATTTGCTAAAACAATTTTAAGTTTTGGGAAACGTTTGTTGATTTCGTTGTACACTTTCGTGAAAGCGCTTCTGTCTTTATCAGTTAAATTTAAAGCCAAGAAAGGTTCGTCTAACTGAATATATTCGGCATTTTCTGCTTGCAATTTTTCAAGAATTTCGAAATAAACAGGAAGTAAAGCATCGATAAGATCAATTCTATTAAAACCCTCTTCTTTTTCTTTTCCTAATAATAAATACGAAACTGGCCCAATTAAAACGGGTTTTGTTTTGATACCAAGCGCATTGGCTTCTTTAAATTCATCGATTATTTTTTCAGAAAACAATTCAAACTTTTGGTTCTTTGTGAATTCAGGAACAATGTAATGGTAATTGGTATCAAACCATTTTGTCATTTCCATTGCCACCACATCTTGTCCGTCTTTTTGAGATCCTCTTGCCATTGCAAAATACAAATCGAGAGACGAGTTGCTTTTTGCCAATTCGTGGTAACGTGCTGGAATTGCTCCAAGAGTTAAAGTCAAATCTAAAACTTGATCATAAAAAGAAAAATCATTAGAAGGAATTAAATCAACCCCTGCTTCAGCTTGTAATTTCCAGTTTTTAAGACGAATTTCTTTTCCGGCATCTATAAGTTCTGCGGCAGAAATTTTCCCTGCCCAATACAATTCAGATGCTTTTTTGAGCTCTCTGTTGCTGCCAATTCTTGGGTAACCTAAGTTGTTTGTTTTCATTTTTGATTCAGTATTTTTTACTGAACAAATTTACGTTCTTGGTTTTTATAACTTATATTTGAGGTTTATTTCAGTAAAATGTGTTTTTAAAACCTATTTTTAAAGATTTAATTACTTTGAAATGGTTTAAAATGAACTTCTAGCCGTAAAAAAAACTATGGAAAATTTAGACAAAACCGATTTGCTCATCCTAAAATATCTTCAAGAAGACTGCAATATCAATACAAAAGACCTTGCCAGCAAATTATTTTTGACGGTAACGCCCGTTTATGAACGAATTAAAAGATTGGAAAGAGACGGTTATATTACCAAATATGTGGCGCTTTTAGATAAGAAGAAAATGAATCGCGGAATGACTGTTTTTTGTAACGTACGTTTAAAAGAGCACGCCAAAAATGTCGGAAGCAACTTTGTGAAAGATATTGTAGCGCTTCCAGAAATTATAGAATGCTATAATATTGCTGGCGATTACGATTTTATGCTCAAGATTTTAGTGCAAGATATGGCTAGTTATCAGGATTTTGTAATGAATAAACTGTCGACCATAGAAAACATAGGAAATACGAACAGTATTTTTGTAATGGGCGAAATCAAACACAGCACCGCTTTAGAATTTTAATGTTTTTTTGCCACGAATTTCACTAATTAACACAAATCATTGCGTCTAAATTAATTCGTGAAAATTCGTGAAATTCGTGGCAAAAAAAATTATTTAAGCTTTCGAATCAAAATTAATCTGCGGCTTATATTTATTGAATATTATCCTAAAATAAAAACGTATTTTTGAAGCTTGGATCCAAATCTAAAATCTAAAATCAGAAATCTAAAATATAAAAATGAACTGGGAACAACTTTTATCATTAAAACGTCAGGGCGATACAAGCAAAAGATTACGTGTAGAACAAGATGATACGCGTTTAGGATTTGAAGTCGATTATGACAGAATTATATTTTCTGCCGCTTTTAGAAGTTTACAAGATAAAACACAAGTTATTCCACTTTCCAAAACCGATTTCGTGCACACACGTTTAACGCATAGTTTGGAAGTTTCTGTTGTTGGACGTTCGCTTGGGCGTTTGGTTGGAAAAAAGATCATCGAAAAATATCCTTACCTGAAAGAAGTTCACGGTTACCATATGAATGATTTTGGCGCAATTGTGGCGGCGGCTTCATTGGCGCACGATATAGGGAATCCGCCTTTTGGACATTCTGGCGAAAAAGCCATAGGAGAATATTTTTCTATCGGAAATGGTCAGAGATACAGAAACCAGCTAACCGATAAACAATGGCAAGATTTGATTGATTTTGAAGGAAATGCCAACGGATTTTCGGTTTTAACCGCAAGCCGTCCTGGAATAGAGGGCGGACTACGTATTTCGTACGCTACTTTAGGCGCTTTTATGAAATATCCGAAAGAAAGTCTTCCGAAAAAACCAACCAATAATATCGCCGATAAAAAATACGGTTTCTTTCAATCTGATAAATTATTCTTTGAAGAAGTGGCCAAAGATATGGGAATGATTGCTAATAAATCTGGAAATGATATTGGTTTCGAAAGACATCCTTTAGCATATCTAGTTGAAGCCGCAGATGATATTTGCTATACTATTATTGACTTTGAAGATGGAATCAATTTAGGTTTGGTTTCTGAAGATTTTGCTTTAGAATATTTGATTAATCTGGTAAAAGACAATATCGGAGTTTCTAAATACAAATCGTTAACAACAAAAGAAGATCGTATTAGTTATTTGAGAGCCTTAGCAATTGGAACTTTAATTAATGATGCGGTAAATGTTTTTGTTGAAAATGAAGAAGCAATTCTGGCTGGAAACTTTCCGTATGCTTTGACAGATAAGAGCAAATACAAAGCCCAGATGGATGATATTATCAAACTAAGCATTGAAAAAATCTACCAAAGCCGCGAAGTGATCGAAAAAGAAATTGTAGGATATCAGATTATTCAAACACTGCTGGATAAATTCATTACAGCATATAACAATAAATTTGAAGGAACTGCCTCTAACTATGATAAGCTCATTTTAAAAATGTTGCCAGAAAAGCATCATTTGGATAAAACCAATTTATACGAGCGTTTATTGCATATCTGCCACTATGTTTCATTACTAACAGACGGAAATGCTCTTGAACTCTATGAAATGATTCAGGGACAAAAAAAGCGCTAAAAAACAAAAAAGCTTCTTTCAGAAATATTCTAAAAGAAGCTTTTTTTATATAATAGTATTTATCCCTTATTGAAAAGCGTAAACAAGACCAACACCAAGAACCTGTCTTAACTGCATTCTTGGGCCATCATTTACCTGCGAAGTGGCTCCGGTTGTTGGGTCAACAACATCTTTTTTAGTTTTAATATCGTCGTCATAAATTAAATGAAATCCGATATTTGCTTTTACATAAGCATTAACAACAAGATCTAATTTGGTGTCATAATCTATATCGACATTTCCGAATTTGTTTAGATAATCCGTATATAAGCTTAATCTGTTTTCGTAAAAAACGTTTTTATAGATTTCGCTTTTCATATATCCAGTAAAAAGAATACCAAATTCGGCTTTAACTTTTTGACCTGGTTCAATTAAAATTTGTTGCGTAGGATCAAGCGGGTCTGTTGCGTAAACCGCTTTTTTAACCCCGAAAGAACCTTGATTGGCTAAATCTTGATCTAAGACCAAAGTAGTTTTTAACGTAATAGGTGAGAAGTAAAAAACTCTATTTTTTTGTTTGTTTGCATTTTCAGCTCCTGCTCCCAGAAAGATGTAAGCTGGTGCAAAAGGTTTAGAGATTGCGACGTCTCTATTCGGATAATTATAACCGTTTGTAAACTGCGTGTTGAAGTTTAATTTAGAAGAGTAATACCAGTTTGAAGCCGTGTCTTTTCTAAAACCGTAAGTAGAGTTAAATTGAAACGCATCGTCTGTTTTTCTTAATTCGATACCATCTTGTTTGTTAAGGCCATACTTGACAATAAGTTCGTTTACCCATTTGTGATTTTTCTTTGCATAAGTTCTTCCAAATTCACCTTTAAATAAACCTGAAATAGAACTTGTTCCCCCGGCGCTCCAATTTACGAATGCAATTTCTGAAATGTCAAAACCAAGCTGATTTCTTTTTGTCCAGTTTGAAGGCGGTTTAGGTGCTTGATTTGGGCTTAGAGTGGTTTGAATAATCTGGGCAAAGTTATTAGATGTACACAGAAGCAATAGTAGCAAAAGGATAGAACGTAATAATTTCATTAGGCAATTTGTTTTTGGTGTCGCAAAATAATTATTTTGAACCGTTAGAAAAAAGATTTACCAAACTTTTAACGTCAATTTTACATAGTTGTTGCAGCTGATTTACTGTTCCGTGCTCTATAAATTCGTCTGGAACACCCAAAATTTCAATAGAATTTTTAAAATTATTTGATGCTGCAAACTCTAAAATAGCACTTCCAAAACCACCATTTTTAACCCCATCTTCGATTGTAATAATGTTTTGGAAAGTTTTAAATATGGTATTTAATGTATTGATGTCTAATGGTTTAATAAAGCTAAAGTTATAGTGGGCAATTTCATCAGAATGGTTGCATTCTTTGAGCGCTTCTATAACATTATTTCCTATTGTTCCGGTCGATAGCACAGCAACTTTCGTACCATCTTTCAAACATTTTGCCTCATTCCAGTTTATTTTTTCGTAATGTCCGAAATTTTCTACTTCCCAGTTTGGAAGCACTCCGCGGCCTCTCGGATATCGAATTGCGATTGGATGATCGATTCCTAATTGAACTGTGTACAAGATGTTTTGCAGTTCAATTTCGTTTAACGGAGCATAAATAATCATATTCGGAATCGAACGCAGATAAGCAATGTCGAAAACGCCATGATGTGTCGCACCGTCTTCGCCTACCAAGCCCGCGCGGTCAAGGCAAAAAATGACCGGCAAGTTTTGTAAAGCAACATCATGAATCACTTGATCATACGCACGCTGTAAAAAAGTCGAATAAATATTGCAATACACAATCATTCCTTGAGTAGCCATTCCTGCGGCAAGCGTTACGGCATGCTGTTCGGCAATTCCCACATCAAAGGCACGATCGGGCAATTCATCCATCATAAATTTTAATGAACTTCCAGAGGGCATTGCGGGTGTAATTCCGATTATTTTTTCATTCTTTTTGGCTAAATCCAAAATGGTTAAACCAAAAACATCTTGATATTTTGGAGGAAGATTTTCTTCCGATTTTAAATGAATTTCTCCAGTTGAAGCATCAAATTTTCCAGGAGCATGATATTTCACTTGATTTTCTTCCGCTTGCAGCAAACCTTTTCCTTTTGTAGTGACAATATGAAGGAATTTTGGCCCTTTTATCTTTTTAAGGCGATTTAATTCTTTGATTAATTTCGGAAGATCATGACCGTCAATTGGGCCAGAATAATCAAAATTCAAAGATTTAATGATGTTGTTTTGACGCGGATTTTTTCCATTTTTAACCGAAGTAAGATACTTTTTTAAAGCGCCCACGCTAGGGTCAATTCCGATGGCGTTATCGTTTAGGATCACCAAAATATTGGCATCGGTAACTCCGGCATGATTTAAGCCTTCAAATGCCATTCCGCTTGCAATTGAAGCATCACCAATAACCGCAATGTGTTCTTTATCGAAATCACCTTTTAATTTAGAAGCAATTGCCATTCCTAAAGCAGCAGAAATCGAAGTCGACGAATGTCCAACTCCAAAAGTATCATAAACACTTTCGCTTCTTTTTGGGAAACCAGAAAGGCCATCAATTTGTCTATTGGTATGAAAAATTTCTCTTCTTTCGGTCAGGATTTTGTGACCGTAAGCTTGATGCCCAACATCCCAAACCAATAAATCATCAGGAGTATTAAAAACATAATGCAAAGCAATTGTAAGTTCTACAACGCCTAAACTTGCCCCCAGATGACCTTCTTTTACAGAAACAATATCAATAATAAACTGACGAAGTTCTTGGGCAACTTGACTAAGCTGTTCTTCTTTTAAAAGACGTAAATCAGCAGGATTATATATGTTGGAAAGTAAATCGCTTTTCATTGTATGGTAAAAAGCAAATTTACGGTTTTAAATTTAATTTTCCTGTCGAGTCTTATTTCAATAAAATAGGAACAGAATATTGCATTCTGACTTTTTTTCCATTCGATTCGCCAGGCAGCCATTTCGGGCATAGACTTAAAACTCTGATAATTTCTTTTTCTAAAGGTTCTTCAACGGCTGGAGAACATTCAAGAAAAGAAACAGAACCATTTTTTTCTACCGCAAACGCAAGCGTGAAATTGAGTTTCCAATAATTTACGTTTTCAGGTTTCTTGTATTCTTTCATGAAGAAAGTATGAAATTGATCGATACCGCCTGGAAATTCTGCGTTTGTATTTGAAGGAGGTTTTACAGCTAATGGAGCATCGTCTTTTTTTACTTTATCAGATTTTGAAGAGTTGTTCTTGTCAACTTCTTTAGTTGCTATTGACGTTGTTTGTTTTAATTCGATCTTCGTAGCTTTTGGTAAATCTCGAGAAGGCTGATCTAGTTTTTTCTCATTGATTGTAGTTGAGTCTAAAATAGCCGTTTTTGTTGTCGCAGTATCTTTGGTATATTCAATATTCTTAACTTCCTGTTCTTTATCTTCTTTATTTTGACAACTGAATAAAACTACAGCGATAACTGCATGGAGCATTGGCAAAAAGAATTTGCAATTTGGTTTAGCAGCTATTTTGTATTTTATTTTCATACTCGAATTTCAAAGTTTAAATGTAGTAAAAATAATGAGTAAAGTTTTACTTTTGCATTTATGGAAAATCCTTTTACAGACGAATATTTTATGAAGAAAGCTTTGCAGGAAGCAGAAGAAGCCTACTTAAAAGGCGAAATTCCTGTTGGAGCTGTTATTGTTGTGGCAGATAAAGTTATTGCAAGAAGTCATAATTTGACCGAATTACTAAATGATGTTACAGCTCATGCCGAAATGCAATCGATCACCGCAGCAGCCAACTTTCTAGGCGGAAAATATTTAAAAGACTGTACACTTTATGTTACTCTTGAGCCTTGCCAAATGTGTGCAGGAGCGTTGTATTGGAGCCAGATTTCTAAAATCGTTTTTGGCGCACGCGATGAACAGCGTGGATTCTTGAATATGGGAACCAAACTGCATCCTAAAACTACAGTAGTTTCTGGTGTAATGGCAAACGAAGCAGCCGATTTAATGAAACGTTTTTTTCTGGAAAGGCGTAAATAATAGTGCTCTAATACATTCTAATGTAGTTCTCAATATTTAAAATCTTCAACAAAAGTTAAATAATCATTGTTAAAGAATTTTCCTCTTAAAGATTCAGAAAATATTTTACTTTTATACTAGTTTATTAACCATTTAACTCTAGTTAAAAGTGAAAGCAAAAGGACTGTTTCTCGTATTTTTTGTGTTTTTTATTTTTCAATCTTGCGGTCGCAAATCAGCTGCAGATTTCAACTCCGATTTTTCATTATTCAAAGATTACATTACCAGTTTTACAGGCGGTATCGTTTCTGCAGATTCTGATATTCGTGTGGTTTTGGCATTCGATAAAAACGATTGGAAACCCAATCAGGAATTAGACGACGATTTGTTTGATATTTCGCCAAGTGTTCACGGAAAAGTCATTGCCCTTTCTACAAATACTCTGGCTTTTATTCCGGAGAAAAAACTCAAAATGGGAACAGAATATCAAGTTACTTTAAACTTAGATAAACTAACAGCCATTCCGAAAGAGAAAGAAAAAGACCTTTCTAAATTCAATTTTACAGTTAAAACCGTTAAGCAAGATTTTACCATCAATACAGGTGATATTCAGTCCTACAGCAAAGAATATCAGTATTTAAACTGTACGCTTAAAACAGCAGACAATATTGATTTGGAAACTGCCATAAAGTTGGTTCAAGCCAAACATAACGGAAACGATCTTAAGATTAAGTTTGATAAAAACGTGTCTTCAGGCAAAGAATTTCATTTTATAATTGACAGTATTCAGCGTCAGTCAGAAGCTTCAAATTTAGAAATTATCTATGATGGAAATGATTTCGATATCGATCAAAAAGGGCAAATCGATTTTCCGATTACTAGTATCAACGAATTTAAAGTTATAAAAGTTGAGGTTCCAGACGGAAACAATCAGCAGGTTTTAATTAATTTCTCCGAACCTTTAGAAAAAGGACAAGATTTTGCTGGTTTGGTTTCTATTCAAAACACCAACAATCTTAAGTTTTCTACACAAGGAAATTTACTGAAAGTATATTTTACAAACCAAAATGCGCCTAAAAAAGAAGAGCCAGTAGCTATAGCAGTGGCAGAACCAGCTGCTGTTGCTGTAGACTCGGCTGCCGTTGTGGTTGACTCAGCAGCGGTTGCTGTAGATTCAGTCGCTACAGTTGCAGAAGAAGCGGTTGAATATGTGCCAGATGAAGAGCCAGAACAAGTTGTGACGGGAGAATTGTTGTTGGAAGTTTTTCAAGGAATCGAAAGTCAGTACGGCAAAAAACTGGAAAACAATTACAGCGAAAAAATCTCTTTTGACCAGATAAAACCCAATATTCGTTTTATTAAAAACGGAACGATTCTGCCAAGTTCAAACAATTTAAAATTAAATTTTGAAGCTGTAAATCTTAGTGCGGTAGATGTAAAAGTATATAAAATCTACAAAAATAATATTCTGCAATTTCTTCAATATAACGAATTAAACGGCGGACAAAACCTCAAAAAGGTAGCACAGCCAATTGCTAAAACGACGCTGAATTTAAAGGAAAGCACGCTCGTAAATCTAGCAAAATGGAATACCTATGCTTTAGATTTATCTAAAATCATCAAACCAGAACCAGGGGCTATTTACAGAGTAGAGTTTGTTTACAAAAAGAAATATTCACTTTATAAATGCGAAACATCAGACGATAGTGATGATCAGGCAGAAGAAGAGGAAGTGGATGAAAACGACGTAAACTATAGCGGAAACTCTTATGATGATTACTATTATTACGACGATTACGATTGGAGAGAAAGCCAAGATCCTTGTACAGGTTCTTATTTCTACAATGCAAGAATCGCAACCAATATTTTAGCCACAGATTTAGGCGTTATTGCTAAAAGAGGAGAGAACAAATCGTATTTATTTGCGGTAAATAATATTGTTACCACAGAACCGGTTTCGAACGCAAGAGTTGATTTGTATAATTTTCAACAGCAAAAAATTGCCACTGAAGCGACAAGCAGTGAAGGTATTGCATCTTTCCAATTGGATAAATTCGCTTATTTTGCTATTGTAACTTTAGGAGACCAGTCAACTTATGTGAAGTTGGATGACGGACTTTCGTTATCGGTAAGTAATTTTGATGTTGCGGGTGAGACTTTACAAAAAGGTTTAAAAGGATTTATTTACGGAGAAAGAGGTGTTTGGCGTCCGGGTGATAATTTGTATTTGTCATTTATTTTGAATGATGCTGCGAATAAACTACCGAAATCACATCCAATTAAATTTAGATTAAATGATCCGAACGGGAAAACAGTTTATCAGACGGTTCAAAAAACGAATGATTTAAATCATTATGCTTTTACCATTCCAACAAACCAAGATGCGCCAACAGGAAACTGGGAGGCAATGGTAAGCGTTGGAGGGGCAAAATTCTATAAGAGCATTAAGATTGAGACGATCAAACCAAATCGTTTGAAAATCAAAAATACCTTTAGCAGAAAAACACTTTCGGCATCGTATCCAAATACAGATAATCTAGAAGTAACTTGGCTTCATGGTGCCATTGCGAAGAATTTGAATGTAGAAATGCAGGCTAAATTCTCTCAGCAGTCGACTACTTTCAAAGGATACGAAAAATATACTTTTGATGATTTAGCACGTCAATTCAGTACAGAGGAAATCAATGTATTCTCAGGAAAATTAAACGAAAGCGGAAAAGCTTCGATAAATATTCAGCCAAGATTGCAAGGTCAGGCGCCGGGAATTCTTCGTGTATCCTTCATCACAAAAGTATATGAAGAAGGAGGAGATTTTAGTACAGATGTAATGTCGACGACTTATTCTCCTTACAAAACGTATGTTGGACTTAAAACGCCAGAACTGAATAAATACAGTATGCTTGAAACGAGAACAAATAATCGTTTTGAAGTAGTGACAGTGGATGAAAACGGAAGACCAAAATCGGTTCGTAATCTCGAAGTAAGGGTTTACAAAGTAGATTGGAGATGGTGGTGGGATTCTTCGAGCGATAATTTATCCAATTATAACTCGTCGAATGCAACAACTTCATACAAAACTTTTGTAATCAATACCGATTCAAGCGGAAAAGGAAGTTTCCAATTTGCCTTAACTGATGAAGAATGGGGGCGTTATTTAATTCGTATTGCCGATCAGGAAGATGGTCATGCAACTTCGTTAACTGTAAATATCGACTGGCCAATCTGGTCTGGAAAAACAAGAAACCGAGATGCATCGACAGCCAATATGTTAGTATTTTCTACGGATAAGAAAAACTATGCAGTTGGAGAAAAAGCGCAAATTTCTTTCCCTTCAAGTGAAGGTGGGCGTGCTTTAATTTCTGTAGAAAATGGATCAAGAGTAGTGCAGACTATTTGGGCAGAAACTAAAAAAGGAGAAACCAAAGTTGAAGTTCCGATTACGGGAGAAATGGCGCCAAACGTTTATTTCAATATTACGTTATTGCAACCGCACGCTTCAACCAAAAACGATTCGCCAATTCGTATGTACGGAATTGTGCCAATCGAAGTAGTAGATAAAAATACGATTTTGGCACCAACACTTAATATGCCAGATGTGTTAAGACCAGAACAGCCATTTACAGTAAAAGTAGGCGAGAAATCAGGCAAAGAAATGACGTATACAATTGCGGTTGTAGATGAAGGACTTTTAGATTTAACTCGTTTTAAAACGCCAAATGCCTGGGATAGTTTCTATGTTCGTGAAGCTTTAGGAGTAAAAACTTGGGATATCTATGATGATGTAATTGGCGCTTATGGCGGAAAAATAAATCAGATTTTCAGTATTGGTGGTGACCAGGATTTAGGCGGAGGAAAAGCTAAAAAAGCAAACCGTTTTAAACCTGTTGTATTGTACTATGGTCCATTTAAATTAGAAAAAGGAGAAACGAAATCACATCAATTAAAATTGCCTAAATACATTGGTTCTGTTCGAACAATGGTTGTGGCAGGAGATGCAAAAACAAGCGCTTACGGAAGTGTAGAAAAAGCAACACAAGTTAAGAGTCCGCTGATGGTTTTAGCCTCTTTACCAAGAAAAATTTCGCCATCAGAAAAAGTAACACTTCCAGTAACAGTTTTTGCTACTGAAAGCAAAATCAAAAATGTTTCAATTCGGGTAAAAACCAGCAACGGATTGAAAGTAATGGGAAGCACAGTTCAAAGATTGAATTTTGCCCAGCCAGATGAAAAAATGGCGTATTTTAATTTGGTTGTAGGATCTGCAACTGGAATCGCAAAAGTCCAGGTAATCGCAACATCAGGAAGTGAGAAATCAGTTTATGATGTTGAAATCGATATGACGAATCCGAATCCGGTTACGAGTACTTTTACTGATGTTGTTTTAACGCCAAATAGTACCAAAACAATTTCATGGAAAACTTTCGGAATTGCAGGAAGTAACAAAGCAAGATTGGAAGTTTCGTCAATGCCATCAATGAACTTGAACGGAAGATTACAATTCTTAATTCAATATCCTCATGGATGTGTTGAACAAACAACTTCATCTGTTTTTCCGCAATTGTATTTGGGTGATGTAGCTGATATTGATGCGAAACGTAAAGATTTGATTCAGAAAAATATTGCTGCAGGAATTGCAAGATTGGGCAATTTCCAATTATCAAACGGAGGAATGCCATACTGGCAAGGCAATGCAATTGCAGACGATTGGGGAACTTCTTACGCAGGACATTTCTTAATTGAAGCGGAGAAAAAAGGATATGTATTACCGATAAACTTCAAATCAAAATGGCTGTCGTACCAGCAGAAAGAAGCGAAACAATGGCGTTTTGAACCGAAATACGGAAATGATTTAGCTCAGGCGTATCGTTTATATACTTTGGCTTTAGCCGGAAATGCCGATTTATCAGCCATGAATAGATTAAGAGAAACAAAAGGCATTTCGAATGAAAGTATGCTTCGTTTAGCAGCGGCTTATGTTTTAGCAGGTCAAAAATCGGCAGGACAAAGTTTATTCTTGAAAACAAGCATCGACGGAAGTTCAGACGGTTACAGCTATTACTATTATGGTTCAAGCGAAAGAAACAGAGCAATGGCTTTAGAAACGATGCTTCTGTTAGATCAAAAACAAAAAGCCTTTGTAACAGCAACGAAATTGGCTAAAGAAATGTCGGCTAATCAATGGATGAGCACGCAGACAACAGCTTACTGCTTATATGCAATGTCGAAATTTGCGGTGAGCAATGGTCCAAAAGGAATCAATATCCAATTCAGTAAAAACGGAAAAGGAGAAACGATAAACACTGGTAAATCAGTTGCAGATCGCAGTTTGTCTGTTGCTTCTGGCGCAAATAGTATCACGCTGAAAAATAATAAGGCAAACACAATTTATGTTCGCGTATTGAATACCGGAATTCTGCCTATAGGACAAGAAAATGCGGTTCAAAGCGATGTTACGGCTTCTATTGTTTTTAAAGACAGAAAAGGAAGTATAATCAATGTTTCAAGAATCAATCAAGGAACTGAATTTGTTGCTGAGGTTACCATTAAAAACCAAAGAGGAGAAAGTGTTCAAAATGTGGCATTGTCGCAAATTCTTCCTTCAGGATTCGAAATCGTAAATACTCGTTTCACCGATTATGGAGATGCGGTAAATAACATTGCCGATTATATTGATATCCGCGACGACAGAACAAATTTCTATTTCGGAATGAAAGCCAGAGAAACTAAAGTTTTCCGTATTTTGTTAAACGCATCCTATTTAGGAAATTATTACCTGCCAGGATTGCAATGCGAAGCGATGTACGATAATACATTCTTAGCAAGAACAAAAGGTTTCTGGGTTGAGGTGGTGAAATAGTTGTTAGCCACGAATTCACGAATTTAAATTATAAAAAAATAATTCGTGAATTCGTGGCGAAAAAACTTTGCGAACTTTGCGCATTACTTAGCGTCTTTGCGGTTAAAAAAACAAGCATTGAAAAAAAAAATAAAAGCATTCCTCCAGCGCATTATAAACTGGATAAAAAAGAACAAGATAAAATCAGCAATTGCATTTCTGCTCTTGCTGATTTACTATTTTTCGATACCCCGAACCTTATTCAAAGAACCCTATTCAACCGTAATAGAAAGCAAAGAAGGAGAATTGCTAGGCGCTAAAATTGCCAGAGACGGACAATGGCGTTTTCCTGCACAAGACAGTGTTCCATACAAATTCAAGAAATGCATTGTTTATTTTGAGGACGAATATTTCTATAAACATCCAGGCTTTAATCCAGGCGCGATGATCAATGCTTTCAAACAAAACAGAAAAGCAGGAAAAGTGGTCAGAGGAGGAAGTACACTAACACAGCAAGTCATTCGTTTATCACGAAAAGGAAAAAACAGAACCTATTTCGAAAAAATAATAGAAATTATTCTTGCAACAAGATTGGAATTAGGCTATTCCAAAAATGAAATTCTCGAAATGTACGCCGCACACGCACCATTTGGAGGAAATGTTGTGGGATTGGAAATGGCCTCGTGGCGTTATTTTGGTGTTCAGTCCAATCAATTATCATGGGCAGAAAGTGCAGTTTTGGCGGTTTTACCCAATGCGCCAAGTTTAATTTATCCAGGGAAAAATCAAATAAAACTATTAAGCAAACGTAACCGACTTTTGCTAAAACTGCATCAAGAAGGTATAATCGACAAGCAGACGTATGAACTTTCAATAGAAGAACCATTGCCTCAAAAACCGTATGATCTGCCTCAAATCGCACCGCATTTGCTTCAAAGGGCGGCTAAAAACGAAGAGGGCACAAGAGTTAAAACTACAATTGATTATGCACTTCAAAACAGAGTCAATCAAATTGCGAGATATTATTATAATCAGTATAAACAAAATGAAGTTCACAATCTGGCAATTTTAGTAATCGATGTTCAGAGCAGAAATGTAATGAGTTATGTTGGAAATTCTCCAGCTGATGCAGATCATCAAAAAGATGTCGATATTATTGATGCGCCAAGAAGTACAGGAAGTATCTTAAAACCGCTTTTATACGGCGCAATGTTAGACGATGGAGAATTACTGCCAAATACTTTAATTGCCGATATTCCAACGCAGATTTCAGGATATACACCGCAAAATTTCAATCTGACTTTTGACGGAGCTGTTCCGGCACATCGTGCATTATCACGTTCGTTAAATATTCCCGCGGTTTTAATGTTGCAGGATTTTAGCGTAAATAAATTTTATGAAGAACTGCAGAAATTCAAATTAAGAAACATTAATAAAACACCTGATCATTACGGTTTGTCGTTGATTTTAGGAGGTGCAGAAAGCAATTTGTGGGATTTATGCCGAACGTATGCGAATCTTTCGTCTACGGTTAATTATTACACAAAAAATAAAGGACAATATAGAACAAACGAATTTACAGAGCTGAATTATAAAAACGATTTTAAGCCTGATTTTGGATCAGAAACCAATCAGAAGAATATTTTGGGTGCAGGAGCAATTTGGCTAACGTATAACGCAATGGAAGAAGTCAACAGGCCCGAAGGAGACGAAGCTTGGAAGTTTTACGACAGTTCGCTTAAAATTGCATGGAAAACAGGAACCAGTTTCGGAAATAGAGATGCGTGGGCAATTGGTACCAATTCCAGATATGTAGTTGGAGTTTGGGTTGGAAATGCAACAGGCGAGGGAAGGCCAACTTTAACGGGAGTTACCAGTGCCGCACCCATTTTATTTGATGTTTTTAATTTACTGCCAAGACAAAGATGGTTCGATACTCCGTATAATGATTTAGCCGAAGTTGAGGTCTGCCGTTTAAGCGGTTATTTAGCAAAAGATAACTGCCCGAAAATCAAGCAATGGGTTCCTAAAAAAGGAAAATCGACCAAAGTTTGTCCCTATCATAAAACCATTCATTTAGATAAAACAGAACAGTTTCAGGTAAACAGCAGCTGCGAAAGCATCGATAATATTGTGACTAAAAACTGGTTTGTACTGCCTCCGGTTATGGCGTGGTATTACAAAAGCCAGCATATAGAATACCTGCCGTTGCCACCATTTAAAGAAGGTTGCGAAGGAACACAAACCACAACAATGGATTTTATTTATCCAAAAGCCAACAGTAAAATCTATTTAACAAAGGATTTTAATAGTAACGTGCAACCAGTAATTCTAAAAGTGGCTTATTCTGAAAGAGATAAGGAATTGTTTTGGTATATTGATGATGTGTACAAAGCAACAACAAAAACATTCCATGAATTGCCAATTACGCCAACAACAGGAACGCATTTTATTACAGTTGTAGATGCTTCTGGAAACGAAATTAGAAGAAAAATTGAAATTGTAAGAGAATAATTTTTCCGCCACGAATTCACGAATTTGTTTTGCACTAATTCGTGAATTCGTGGCGGAAAAACTAAAAAAAAGCATAAAAAAAACCGCCAATCTTTCGAAAGGCGGTTTTAGTTTTTATTCTGAAATAACATTTCCCTTATTATCGTAGAAATGATATTCTAAGTACGTGTAAGCGTCACGAGGTATGATTTTCACCCATTTCTTATGTTCAAAAAACCATTTTGAACGTAATGATGGAAAACCTTTGCTGAGGTATGCAGCCACAAACGGGTGTGTATTAAGCACAACTTTATTGTGGGTTTTTAAAAGTCTTTCTAAATCAGCGGTGATCTTATCAATGATTAAAATTGGAGCTTCAATTTCGCCATTGTGTTTATTAGGATCTTCCTCTCTGGTTTTGATATTCACTTCTGGTCTTACTCGCTGTCTGGTAATCTGGACCAAACCAAATTTACTCGGCGGTAATATTTTATGTTTTGCTTTATCGTCGCTCATTTCTTCTCGCAAGAAGTCGAACAAAACTTTCCTGTTTTCTGGATTAGACATATCGATAAAATCAACTACGATAATTCCGCCCATATCGCGCAAGCGTAGTTGTCTTGCGATTTCTGCTGCGGCAATCATATTTACTTCCATGGCTGTGTCTTCTTGGTTGGTCGCTTTATTAGAACGGTTCCCGCTGTTTACGTCTATAACGTGAAGAGCTTCGGTGTGTTCTATAATAAGATAAGCACCTTTACTCATGGAAACAGTTCGGCCAAATGAAGTTTTGATTTGTCTCTCTATATTGTATTTCTCAAAAATTGGGGTGTCATTTGATTGATAAAACTTAACAATCGATTGTTTTGAAGGTGCAATTTCTTGCAGATATTCCTTCGTTTGATGGTACAACTCTTCATCATCTATTTGAATACCGCTAAAGGTATCATTAAATACATCTCTTAATATCGAAGAAGCTCTATTAAGCTCTCCTAATACTTTTGATGGATGATGAGCAGTTGGTAATTTTTTACACATTGCAGACCATCTGCCAAGCAGGTTCTGCAAATCTTTTTCTAATTCGGCTACGTTTTTGCCTTCTGCTACTGTACGAACAATAACACCAAATCCTTTAGGTTTGATCGATAGAACAAGTTTTTTTAGACGATCCTTTTCTTTTTTGTCTTCTATTTTTTGAGAAATAGAAACGCGATCAGAAAAAGGAACTAGAACAATAAATCTTCCGGCAAGAGAAAGCTCAGCACTTATTCTTGGACCCTTGGTCGATATAGGTTCTTTAACTACTTGGACTAAAACAGATTGATTGGCACTTAAAATATCAGTAATGATGCCATCTTTGTCAATCTCTTTTTCAAACTGAAAGGTTTTTAGGGAGAAATCTTTTAATTTACCTGCGCTTACAAGTTTTATGAATTTCAGTTGGGAAGCTAAGTTTGGACCCAAATCATGATAATGTAAAAAGGCATCTTTTTCAAAGCCTACATTTACAAAAGCAGCATTAAGTCCAGCAACTGGTTTTCTGATTTTGGCAATAAAAATATCACCAACCTGAAAGTTGCTTTTTTCTTCTTCTTTGTGTAATTCAATTAGTTTTCCATCTTTTAATAAGGCAAAATCTACGGCTTCAGAACTAGATCTAATGATTAATTCTTTATTCACACTGTAAATTTTTATCTGTTTTTTCAGAAAATAGAATGAAGAGAAAAGAATATAGACTTAATTAAAAATCTAAAATCTGAAATCTAAAATCTAAAATCTTATCTACAGATGGATTAAACAATATTTTTAACAGGTATTAACCCGGAGAAAACTAGCTTGCAGTTAGCAGTTGTAAGTAATCAGTGGACTGAACACTAAATACTGAAGACTGAATACTAATTTTCAATTTCAATGAACGTTTAAAAAGAAAAAAGTAGTTTAAAACTACTTTTTCTTTTTGTGGCGGTTAGCTCTCGCTCTTTTCTTACGTTTGTGAGTAGCTACCTTATGTCTCTTTCTTTTTTTACCACTTGGCATATTGTGTCAGATTTATGTTAATTAATATTATTTTGCTTCGTTGTTAGTTTTAACTCCTTCTACAAAAACTTTTGCAGGTTTAAACGCAGGAATGTTGTGTGCTGGAATTTTAATAGTAGTGTTTTTTGAAATGTTTCTTCCAGTCTTTTCAGCTCTAGTCTTTACGATAAAACTACCAAAACCTCTTAGGTAAACATTGTCTCCAGTTTCTAAAGAAGTCTTAACTTCTTCCATAAAAGTTTCTACTGTTGCTTGAACGTCTCCTTTTTCAAGACCTAGTTTCTCTGAAATCTTCGCTACGATATCTGCTTTCGTCATTTTCTTTCCTATTTTATTTATAAATGGTGTACTATTTTTTTGAGTTTGCAAATATAGGAATTAAAAAAATAATTAATCAAGCTAATTCGTTAAATTTTAATTACATAAACATTTACTTTTGCAATCTAAGGATTTTGCAATGGATTTTTATAACATATTGATAAAATGGTATTTACAGAACAAGCGTGATTTACCGTGGCGAAAAACGGTCGATCCGTACCAGATTTGGCTCTCAGAAATCATGCTTCAGCAAACGCGAGTTGCTCAAGGAATGCCTTATTTTTTTTCGTTTACTCAGGAATTTCCTACTGTAAAACATTTGGCTGATGCCTCAGAAGAGAAAGTTTTGAAACTTTGGCAGGGTTTAGGATATTATTCTCGTGCTCGTAATCTTCATAAAACAGCTCAATATATAAGTGACGATTTAAATGGAATTTTTCCCAATTCGTATCAAGAACTTTTAAAACTTAAAGGTGTTGGCGAATATACGGCTGCCGCAATTGCTTCTTTTTCTTACAACGAACCTGTTCCTGTTGTAGATGGAAACGTATTTCGCGTATTGGCTCGTTATTTCGATATCGAATCTGATATTGCACTTCCAGCAACTAAAAAAGAATTTACGGCTTTGGCGCAGCAATTAATGCCTAAAGATAATCCTGCTATCTTTAATCAGGCCATAATGGAGTTTGGAGCATTGCAGTGCGTTCCTAAAAGCCCCGATTGCTCTATTTGTGTTTTTAATGAAAGTTGTGCTGCCTTGCAGAAAGGAAAAGTGAATATATTGCCTATAAAATCAAAAAAAGTAAAAGTAACCAATCGTTACTTTAATTATTTGATTTTGGAAGATGTTTCGGGAAACACCTTAATTCAAAAAAGAACCGAAAAAGGAATCTGGCATAACTTATATGAGTTTCCGCTCCTAGAAACCCAATCGATTGTTGATTTTCCAGAGGTTTCGCAAGCAGTAAAGGATGAAATATTTCCAGAATATACTATTATAAGTATAGAAGATTACAGCGAATCGACCTTAATTCATAAACTTTCTCACCAGCATCTGCATATTCAATTTTGGAAAATTAAAGTGAAAGAAGAAATTGAAAATGGAATAGATGCCCAAAAATTAAAAACTTTTCCTTTTCCTATTGTGATATATAATTTTATAGAAAAGCAAGAAATAAATTGCTAAAAAAATGTATCTTTGGGAGAAATACTACCAAAAACTATGAACGGAACATTAAATAAAGTGATGCTTATTGGCCATTTAGGCGATGATGTAAAGATGCATTATTTTGATGGAGGAAACTGCATCGGACGTTTTCAGCTGGCTACCAATGAGGTATATATCAATAAAACGACCAATGAAAAGATTACCTCTACAGAATGGCATAGTTTGGTTGTGCGTAATAAAGCCGCAGAGATTTGCGAAAAATATCTTTCTAAAGGAGACAAAATTTATGTTGAAGGAAGAATTAAATCTCGTCAGTGGCAGACAGAAGATGGAACAACAAAATATACAACCGAAATACAGGTTACGGAGTTTACTTTCCTGACTACGAAAAAAGAAACTGCGTATACCAAACAAAACCAGGACACAGAGTCGGCAAAAAACACTAACTTTGATGCTCCTGAAGGGCTGCCTATTAATGATTTGCCCTTTTAAGCGATGTTTAACTAATTTTACACAGTTTGGACCCAGAGCCCAGTTTACTTTTTTCTTCCAATCTTGACGCTAATTTAATTATTGGTTCCGTCGGGATTTTTATTTTATTATTCCTTTCAGCAATTGTTTCTGGTGCTGAAGTAGCTCTTTTTTCTTTGTCACAGCAAGATATCGATGAGTCTTTAAACGATAGTCCCGCAAAAGGAAAAATTATTTCGAATTTATTAGATAAACCCAAAAAGCTTTTGGCAACTTTATTGGTTGCCAATAATTTTTTTAATATCGGCATTGTAATCCTATTTGCTTACATCGGGCAGAATATTTTTGCCAATGTAAGTTCGCCTGCTTTTAAATTTACGCTAGAAGTAATTCTGGTGACTTTCTTAATTTTATTATTCGGCGAAGTCCTTCCTAAAGTTTATGCAAGCCGAAACAGTATTCTTTTTGCTAAACGAGTAGCCTATCCTCTCGCATTTTTAGACAAAGTACTTTCTCCTGTAAGTTTGCCAATGCGCTCTGTTACTATATATTTGCAGCATAAATTAGGCAAGCAAAAGAATAATTTCTCGATCAATCAGCTTTCTCAGGCTTTAGAATTAACCGATTCTGAAGGAACTTCGACAGAAGAACAAAAAATTCTGGAAGGAATTGTTTCTTTCGGAAATACCGATACGAAGCAAGTAATGAGTCCGAGAATTGATATTTTTGCATTAGAAATATCAGAAACTTTCGCCGCCATTTATCCGAAAATAATTGAAACAGGCTTTTCGAGAATTCCAGTTTATCGTGATAATATCGATCAGATTGAAGGGGTTCTTTTCGTAAAAGATTTGCTTCCGCATATTGATAAAGAAGAATTTGATTGGACTTCTTTAATTCGTGAAGCTTTCTTTGTTCCTGAGAATAAAAAACTGGATAATCTTTTAAAGGATTTTCAGAGCCTAAAAAGCCATTTAGCCATTGTGGTTGACGAATATGGAGGAACATCTGGATTGGTTTCATTAGAAGATGTTATTGAAGAAATAGTTGGAGACATCAGTGATGAGTTTGATGATGAAAATTTAAACTTCTCGCAGATTGACGAGAATAATTTTCTTTTTGAAGGAAAAATAAACCTGAAAGATTTCTACAGAATTGTGGATGTTGATGAAGATGTTTTTGAAGCTCACAAAGGAGAAGCCGAAACATTAGCTGGATTTATTCTGGAAATTTTAGGTAACTTTCCGAAAAAAGATCAAAAAGTGCCTTTTGAAAACTGTATTTTCACCATAGAAACAGTTGATAAAAAGCGTGTAAAACAAATAAAAGTAACCATAAATTAAAATGTTAAATAGAATACTTTCAATAACAGCAATTTTGCTTGCTCTAACGGTTATAAGCTGTAAAAATGATGTTTTGCCAAAACCAGCGAGTTACCTGCGACTAGATTATCCAGAAGCAAAATATGTGAACTTTGAAAACAATTGCCCATTTGCTTTTCAGATGAATGAAGATGCGATTATTAAAGGTGAAAAAGAATGCGGATTTGCGATTACTTACCCAAAGATGAAAGCAACCATTTATTTGACCTATAAGCCAGTAAATGGCAATATTGATAAATTACTACGCGACGCTCAAAAACTGACGTATGAGCACGTAATTAAAGCCGATGATATTTTAGAACAGCCATATTTAAATCCGCAGAAAAAGGTTTACGGAATGTTTTATCAAGTAGACGGAAACGCAGCAACAAATTCTCAGTTTTACGTTACCGACAGTACAAAGCACTTTTTAATAGGTTCGGTGTATTTCTACGCAAAACCAAACTTTGATTCGATTATGCCTGCCGCGAGTTATGTTAAAAATGATATGCAGCGTTTGATGGAAACGTTGAAATGGAAATAAAAATTAAAAGGATCCAATTTGGATCCTTTTTTTTTATGTAAAGTAACTAAAAACAGCAGGTCTTGGATATTTTATATTTCCCATTTTCATTCACTACTTTAACATCAAAATTTATCTTTTTGTATTCTGATTCTTTTTCGTTTAAAGGATATTCGGCAATAAAAGATACCGCATAGGTATTTTCTAATCCTTCTTTCTTATTTATTTTTAAGCTTGTTAGCGACTGCTCACATATAAACTCATTATTGGTTATGTAGTCAAAATCTTTATTAAAATCCTTTGTTTGAATTTTATAGAAACTTTGAATCGAATTTTGCTTTTTAATCGAATCTAATTCTTTAAAAAACAAAGACATTTTTGGTTTATCTTTTCCATTTGATGAGTTTATATAAAACCTAATATAACTTATATAAAAATCTATGAGCCATTTTTTTTCTAAATCATGGCTCTTTATAAGTTGATTTTTAATAGAATTATCTTTTAAGCCACTTTTTGTAGACTTAGATATTTCTTCAATATCATCTGTAGTTTTTTTAGTATAATTTTCACAAGAAATTAAGTTGAAAGCAATTAAACTTATTATAAATAGATACGTATTTTTCATCATTAAAATTATAATTTATTTTGTCCTCCTGCTAGCACGAGCGTCTCGCTCGTATATGCTCAAAGATTTTTTAGTGCATAGATTGCTTTTAGCTGTATTATAGAACAGACTAGAAAAATGAATTTTAAAAATATTCCGTTCTCTATTTTAGAAACTATCAAAGTATTAAAGGAATTAAAAGATTGCTTTTTCGCTACTTCACGAATTAGCAGTTTATTAAAAAAATAGAAAAGTATTATCACATAACTAAAAAAGAATATATGATTAAATTGAGACCTTGTTATTTGGAATGGTATAAGCTCTAGCTCATGTAATAAGATTATAGTTATAAATATTGATGCTAAGATGAAATAAAAAATACGTCTTATTTCTGACACATTATTTAAATATATATAAATGTAAATGTTTAGTGATAAGAAAAAAAGCATGTAAATGTAGTTGAGCATAGTTTGATTCAATGAAATTAATTTTAGATTTTAATGCCTCCGTTACTCCGTCTGTTAGCGTTGATTTCCAATCTTTGCCCACAAAATTGAGTAAGCGCAACAGTTGAGCGTTTCAAAAATAAGTATATTAACTCGAAAGCTTTTATATTTAATAATTTGTATTGTGTCTTATTGTTGCGCGCACGGTTACAAATCCGCGCTATCGGGTTAAATTTGGGATCCTTTTTTGTTTGTAAGTCTTATGCACTTCGTTAATAAATCAAATTCTATGAAAAAAGTATTTTCAAATTTTTCTTTTATAAATAAAAATAAATCGAACATTCCATCTTCATATTCTTCTTCATAAATGCCATTGCAATTAATTTTATAGCTTTTTTTATCGTAGAATTTTATTTCGATACTTTTAATGTGAAATACTTGATAATCTTTATGGATTATATTAATAGAATCAATTTGTTGAAAGTTAAAGTCTTTGTTCCTTATTGAATTTTTGTAGGATAATATTAGGCTTTCATTATTTATCGTTAATTTTTTTGATCTTAGAAAATAAACCAAAGCCAATATTGAAAGAAGTAAAATGTAGACTAATAAGCCAATCATTTTAAGGGAAAGTAATAAACAGAATAAGATAAAAAATAAACCGAAATTTGAAGATAAATAATGTAAGTATAAAAAATTATAAATTCTCATTTTTAATTATTTAAAGTTGTTCTTTCTATTGCGTAAACACTTTGCCATTTATAGGAATCTCGCTCGTGAATTAAAGCAATTTCTCAACAAATATAAATTAAAAAAGGCGTTCAAATTTGAACACCTTTCCTAACTGTTGAATTTCGATTTAAGACTTAAAATTCGAAACTTTATATGTTTTTCCATCTCCGGTTTCTTGCACTACTTTTGTTAAAGATTCTGGATTTTGGATGGTTTTATCAAAACTTACTGTTGCTGTTTTTTTATCAAAATCAACCGTTGCTTTGTCAACTCCATCAAGATTTGCTAATTCTTCTTCGATTGTTTTCGCGCATCCCATAGCGCAAGTCATTCCTTCAATTGTAAAGCTTGCAGTCTGTAAATTTTCAGCAGCAATTGGTTTGTGCTCTTTTGGAGCATTTTTTTCTGCATTTACAACTTGAAGACTTTTGTCCTCTGCTTTTTTACAGCCAACAAATACTAGACCAGCGATTGTTGCGGCGATTAAGATTTTTGAAATTTTCATTATATATAAATTTAAAAATTGCGAATTAGATTCTTGCAAAATTAATAAAAAGAGAACGCTCAGTTCGTAAAATAATTACAAATTTGCAGTAAATAACAATTTATGGATACAAAACAGTTAAAGTGGATATACTTAACGATTCTTTCTCTTATTTGGGGAAGTTCATTTATTTTAATTAAAAAGGGATTAGTGGGGCTGACAGCAATTCAAGTTGGTTCGTTCCGAATTATTTTTGCTGCTCTGTTTCTGTTAATTGTAGGTTTTAATAGTCTAAAGAAAATATCGCGACGTCAGTGGAAATATGTTGCGATAACTTCGCTTTTCGGAACTTTTATGCCAGCTTATCTTTTTGCGATTGCAGAAACTCAGGTAAATAGCTCGATTGTGGCTATTTTGAATTCGCTGACGCCTTTAAACACTTTGGTTTTAGGAATTATAGCTTTCGGAATTCAGTTTCAAAAACGACAAGTTTTAGGTGTTTTTGTGGGGCTTATCGGTTGTCTGCTTTTGGTTTTAAGCGGTGATTCTTCAAGCGGAACTCAAAATTATCTTTATGTGCTGTTGGTTGTAATGGCAACGCTCAGTTATGCAATCAACGTAAACTTGATTAAGAAATATTTGCACGATCTGAATTCGGTTAGCATTACAACGGGAAATTTTACCATTCTACTTTTACCTGCTTTACTTATTTTAAGCACAACCGATATCGGTCAGAAAATACATTTTGAAGAAACGCAACATTCTATACTTTTTGTCATGATTTTAGGTGTTTTAGGAACCGGAATTGCCAATGTCCTTTTCTTTAAACTGATACAAATGTCGTCTCCAGTATTTGCAACATCAGTAACGTATTTGATTCCGATTGTTGCATTTTTCTGGGGATTATTGGATAACGAATTTTTAACTCCAATTCAATCTCTTGGTGCGTTTGTCATTTTGATAGGGGTTTATTTGTCTGCGAAAAAATGATTTTTGTTGAGTTATGAATTATAAGTTATGAGTTATGAGTTATGAGTGAAAAGTTGTTTGTGAAATGTAAAATGTATTGAAGTTGTTCTGTCAGGCTGAGCGGAGTCGAAGCTCTTTGTGCTCTTTGATGGAGTTTATCCTTAGGAACGAAGGGCTTATAGTGATAAACGTATTCAATAAAAAAAAGCTTTGTCAAAGTTTTAAACTTTGACAAAGCCTATGAGTAAGAAAAGCTTAGCGACTTAGTAGCTTAGAATCTCAGCATCTTTTTTTACAAGAAATCCTTCTCAGAAACTCCTTCGTTTATTTTGATGTCAGACATTTTGATATCCAATTCGAAACCAACATTCTGAACTAAATTAAAAGGGACCTTTACGCCTTTTACTTCTTTATAATCGTTGAAATTAGTGATTTGCTCAACTGATTTTCCACCTTGTTCGCGAACCTTGGATTCAGCTATTTTTAAGCCAGATTTAACGTCATAAAAGTATTTTGTTTTACCGTCTTTAATTACGTAAGCATCATTTCCGTTAATTGGTTCAATTCCTTCTACCTTCAAATCGCTTCTTTTTACAAGCTGTAATTCTTCAAAAGGAGCGGCGTTGGCTTTCATTTCGGCTAAATCTTCACCTTCAAGGTTTTTTCTTTGTCCTTGCTGTTCAACGTAAGCGCCTTTTTCATTTACAACTTGTTTCATTAAATTCATTGTTCCCATTGAAAGCGAAACCATCATTTTTCCTTTTGAATCTAATTTAGAAGTAAAAGTTAATGGAGTAGAAGCTTGAGGGATAGTTGTAGAACCATTCATGTATAATGTTTTTACTGCAGTAACGGCTTTTTCTCCCCCAATAGCATTGATGTAGTTTTCAAAAACTGTTTTTGCGGTAATATCTTTTGGAGCTTCTTTTTTAGAAACAGGTTTTTCAATTGGATTACCGTATTTATCGAAATAAGAAATCGGAATATTTAGTTTTTCCAAGCCAGGAATAACATCCGATCCTTTTCCGACAATCACAATTCGCATATTGTCTAGCAAGAAATACTTGTTGGCAACACGGTAAATATCGTCTGCCGTAACATTATTTATAGTTTGAATGTATTTTTCGTAGAAATCGGCAGGAAGTTTTTCTGTTTCAATGTTCAAAGCATAACGTGCAACAGCTTGCGGTTTTTCAACTTGCATTACAAATCTTCCAATGTAACCTGCTTTTACGTTTCTTAAAACTTCTGGGTCAACTCTTTCTGTTCTAATTCTTTTAATTTCTTTTACGAATTGTACCACAGCGCTATCAGTTACTGTGTTTCTAACAGCCGAAGAAGCTTTGAATTTTGTAACATATTTTCCGCTTCCAATGCTAGAATTTGCGCCATATGTCCAAGCGTGCTGTTCGCGTAAATTCATGTTTAAGTAACTGTTGAAGTCACCTCCGAGAATTTGATTCGCAATAACAGCAGGGAAAAAATCTGGATCGCTCATTCTTAAATTGATCGTATTTACTAATGAGATTTCAGATTGAACTGCGTTTGGAACATCGACAAAATCGATTTGTAAGTTGGAAACATTTGTCGGATTTGGATAGGTGTTTTTTGGTGCGGCTTGTTTTTTCCATCCGCTGAATAATTTCTCGACAGCCGTTTTTACTTCTTTAAATTTAATGTCTCCAATAACAACTAAATAAGCGTTTTCTGGAACAAAATAAGTGTTGTAGTTGTTCTGAACATCTGCAAGAGTGACATTTTTTACAGTTTCTTCTGAAAGATATTCTCCTGCTGGATGATTTTTTCCGAAAGCTAAAACATCAACTACTCGGTTTGAAATAGCAGGAACGCTTTTTTCATCGGCTTTAAGGCCTTCTAAAAGTTTTGCCTTTTCTTTGTCAAATTCAGTTTGAGTGAAATTTGGCTGTAAAGCACCTTCTGCCAAAAGCTCCAAAACGCGTGCTGAATATTTTGATAATGAACTCGCATAAGCTCCTTGAGAAGTAAAATTGATATTAGCGCCGTAAAAATCAATTTCTTCGTTAAAAGCTTCTTTGGTTGTTTTTTTAGTTCCGTTTCCAATTAAGCTGCTAGTCAATTCATCAACCCCTTTTTTGTTGCCTTCAGTAAATGGAGCATTGTCTAGCGTAAGTGTAAAACTAACTCTAGGCAATTTGTGGTTTTCAACAACTAAAACTTTCATTCCGTTTGCTAAAACAAAGGTCTGGGGTTTTTTGATGTTGACTACTGGGGCATTTCCTGGTTTGGGTTGTGGACGATTTTGTGCTTGCATAATTCCAGTTAGGAAAATAAGGATTAAAAAAGGATATATTTTTTTCATGATTCGATATTCTTAGTTTTGAGATTTGGCAGTTGGAAGATAATCTAAAATCAAACGCTGATTCGGATTTAAATATTTCTTGGCAACTTCTCGTATTTCTTCTCTTGTGATAGAATGGTAAATGTCGATTTCGGTATTAATTAAATTGACATCTCCATAAAGCAAATAATACGAAGCAAGATTTTCTGCAATTCCTTCTACGCTCGAATTCGCATTTACATAATTGTTATCGAATTTGTTTTGTAATTTTTCATAATCTTTCTCAGAAATAAGATCGGTTTGTATTTTTACAATTTCCTCATCCATTTCTTTTAAGATATCGGCTGTAGTATATGGAGCCATTGGTAAACCATATAAAATGTACATTCCGTAATCTTCTTGGCTAAAACCTACAGCGCCAATTTGTAGCGCCATTTTTTTGTCGTCAACGATCTTTTTGTAAAGTTTAGAGCTTTTTCCGTCGCTTAAATAAGAAGAAATCAAATCTAAAACTCTGGCATCTCTGGTTTTCATTGAAGGCGTTCTGTACGAAGCCACAATCATCGGAATCTGAATGTTCGGATCTTCGTAAGTCGCTTTAATGGTCTGAGTGATTGGATCTTCTACGTAAGTTTGTTTTTTAACTTCTTCGCCTCTTGGAATTGGTCCGAAATATTTCTGAATCCATTCTTTGGTTTTCGTTTTTTCAAAATCTCCAGCCACAACCAAAACAGCATTATTTGGCGTGTAGAATTTTTTATTGAAAGCTTGAAACTCTTCAAGAGTTGCTGCATCCAAATCTTTCATAGAACCAATTGTAGTCCATCTGTAAGGATGTTTTTTGAACATGTTCTTTTTAACCTCAGGAAGAATATTTCCGTAAGGCTGATTGTCGTAACGCATTCTTTTTTCTTCTTTTACGACTTCATTCTGCGTGTCAACTCCAATTTTATTAATAATAGGATGCATCAATCTTTCAGACTCCATCCATAATCCAAGTTCTAAGCTGTTAGAAGGAAAAACTTCATAATAATAAGTTCTATCGTCGGATGTATTGGCATTGTTAACTCCGCCATTGGCAGTAACAATTTTCATCCATTCGCCTCGTTTTATATTTTGAGTTCCTTCAAATAATAGATGTTCAAAGAAGTGCGCAAATCCAGTTCTATCAGGGCGTTCGTCTTTTGATCCAACATGATACATTACCGAAGTAATAACAACTGGAGCAGAAGGGTCATTGTGTAAAATGACATGCAGGCCATTGTCTAAATCGTATTCTTCAAAAGCTACTTTTTGGGCATGAGCCACTCCGCCAAGCATTAATGCAGCACTTAACATCATTATTGATTTTTTCATAAAGATTAATAATTTTAAATATCAACAATAGTAGGTAGACAAGAGTTGATTTTGGTTACACCAAAAATAGTTTTTTTTACTTAGGTATTACAGATTTGTTTTCAAATAAATGCAATTTTAACAATATTTTACTTTAAATTAATTATGTTGACAATTTGAAACTGGTTGAAAAACAAGGGTTTTTTAAGGAAAAATATTTTTGCTTTTAGGGATTGCACAGTAAATTATTAGTTGTATATTTGCAACCTTAAAAATCAATAAATCAATTTGGTATGTATGCAATCGTAGAGATAGCAGGGCAACAATTTAAAGTAAGCAAAGACTTAAAGGTTTATGTTCACCGTTTAGCTAACGAAGAAGGTTCAAAAGTTTCTTTTGACAAAGTTCTTTTATTAGATGACAACGGAAATGTAACTTTAGGCGCCCCAGCTATAGAAGGTGCTTCAGTAGAAGCTAAAGTGTTACAACACTTAAAAGGTGATAAAGTTATCGTTTTCAAAAAGAAAAGAAGAAAAGGATACAAAAAAAGAAATGGTCACAGACAATATCTTACACAAATTGTAATTGAAGGTATTACTGCAGCAGGAGGAACTAAAAAAGCAGCAGCTAAAAAAGCAGTTGTAGCAGAAGATGCAGCTACTGAAGAAGTAGAAGCTCCAAAAGTGAAAAAGGCAGCAGCTCCAAAAGCAAAAAAAGAAGCTACTAAAGAATAATAACAATATTTAAACTCATACGTCATGGCTCACAAGAAAGGTGTCGGTAGTTCGAAGAATGGTAGAGAATCAGAATCAAAACGTCTAGGCGTTAAGATTTATGGTGGACAAGCTGCTATTGCTGGGAACATCATCGTAAGACAAAGAGGTTCTAAACACAATCCAGGTGAAAACGTTTACATTAGTAAAGATCACACTCTTCATGCAAGAGTTGCTGGAGTTGTTAAGTTCCAAAAGAAAAGAGATAACAAATCTTATGTATCTATTATCCCATTCGAGGCATAATAATCATAAAGATGACTTTTACAAAAACCCGTTCAGAAATGATCGGGTTTTTTGTTTTATATATTTTTTTTAAAAGACTTTAAAACTTATATTTACTTTTTGCGTTTGTTTTATGCCTTAATTTTTAAAAGTTGAAAAAAGTAATACTACTTCTACTGCTGTGCTGTTTCAGTACGTATGCAAAAGCTGTTTCTGACAGTATTAATATTCGTTTAAATTCATTCAACGGCGAACAGAAAAAAGTTTTATATGAATTGGCAGTTTTAGAGAAGAATGGCTTTGATGCTAACGAATTCTGGCTGAAACATAAAAATCAATTTCCGAAGTTGAATGATCGAGAAAGAGATCAGTTAGCGCTGGAAGTTTTTACTAATTCTCAGATACTATATACTCCGCCAAAAGATTCGGCAATTCAATTCTGGATACAAGCACAATCGCTGGCAAATTGGATGTATTATCTTTCTGCATTTATAGCTATTTGCGCTGTCGTTGCTTTGTTTAAAAGATATTGGAACTTGCTGATTGATTTTGTAATTAAGCATTTAGCGCCGCTATTTAGATTTTTATTTTCTCCTGTTTTATTGACTTACGAATTGCTTATAGTGAGTGTTTTCTGTATTTATTTTGGAGTTTCTATCGAAGAATTTGTACTTCGTACAGTCGTTGTTCATGTCGGTTTGTGTTTGTTGTGGAGTCAGTCGACAGCTATTTTTACTAAAGAATATTTGATTAAAAGATATATTGTTAGGATAGAAGATGATTTTTGGGGTAAAAGTCCTTGGGATGCAGTAAAAACAATCTCTCTGCCTGCATTATGTCTTACACTGGCGCTTGTATATGTGCTGTACAAAGTTCCTCAAGATGTGTTTTATAATTACGAAATTGTATTGTCGGGAATTGCTGCAATTTATGCTTTACCATTTTGGCGCACTTTAGAAAAATACTTATATCCGGTTTTGTTTCCTTTTAAAAAAGAGAAAAGAGACCGTGGAATAAATTCTCTTGGCGGATGTACGGTTATTGCAATTGCTGCAGTTGTTGCGTTTGTATTTCAAGAGAATTCTCTTTTTAATAATGTGATATCGGCTTTAATAAGTTTACTGACGATGTCATTTTTGATCTTGTCTTTAAAAATGAATTACAAATATGATTTCAGGAATTATTATTATCTGCAATTTGTCACTATACTTTTTTTAAGTTTAGCTTTCTGGTACGGTTTTAAGAATCATTTCAACGAGATTGTGTGGTTCTCGCTAATTGGAACAAGTGTTTATATCATTATAAAATACTTTGAAATATTCTCCTTTTTCTCAGATTGGAAAAGAAGTAAAGCTTGGGCTTGGAAACTGCTTGGAACGGCAGCTTTGTTGTGGTTATTAGCCAAAGGAATCTTGTATGTTTCTAAAATAATATATCAAGCTTAAAATAAAAAAAAAACCGAGGCATAAGTGAACTGCCCCAAAAAGTTAGACACTATTTTGGGGCATTTTTATGGAAAGAAAAATCAAGTACAATTATGGGTTTAAACTTCGTTGTGTAGAAGAAGTTTTAAATGGACATCGTTCAGTTAATTCAGTTGCTAATGAAAATAATTTTGACGAGTCAAATCTGAGAAAATGGGTTAAGTTTTACCAGCAGTATGGCAAAGAAGGTCTTTTACCCAGGGAAAACCAGATATACAGCGTCAAGTTTAAGCAAAATGTATTGCTAAAAATTAATAAGAAGTCTTTATCTTTGAGAGAAGCCTGTCTTGAATTTAATATTCCTAGTGAATCTGTTATTATTCAATGGCAAAAAAGATATGAAGATCAAGGTATCTTAGGCTTAAAAGACCAACCTAAAGGAAGACCTAAATCTATGAACTTCAAAAGAGCTAAAAAGAAACCAAGCAAACCTCTTAGCAGAGAAGAAGAACTTTTACTGGAGATTGAGTCATTGCGATGTGAAAATGCTCTTTTAAAAAAGTTCAATGCCTTAGTTCAAGCCGAAGAAGCCAAGAATTTAAAGCGCAAGCCATAATAGAATTAAGGCATGAGTATGGGCTTGGCATTATGCTGGCTCATATGAATATGGCACGTAGCAGTTACTATTACTACGAGAAAAAACATCAAGCAGAGGATAAATACAAATATATTAAATCACTGATCCAGCAGATTTACCATCTGCATAAAGGAAGATTTGGCTACAGACGCATTACCTTGGAAATTAGAAACAAAGGCATTCTGATCAACCATAAAACAGTACTCAGGCTGATGAAGCTTTTAGGCTTAAAAAGTTTAATTAGAGCAAAGAAATATAAATCATACAAAGGAGCACAAGGCAAAATAGCTCCCAATGTATTAAAACGTAATTTTAAAGCTGTAATGCCTAATGAAAAATGGGCAACAGACGTTACGGAATTTAATGTGTCTGGCAAAAAGTTATATCTGTCTCCAATAATTGACTTATTCAATGGAGAAATTATCAGTTATGATTTATCAGAAAGAGCAAATTTCAATCAGACTGTGTCTATGCTTAAAAAATCTTTTGAAAAAATACCAGATAAAACAAATTTAATACTGCACTCAGATCAAGGGTGGCAATATCAAATGAAAGAATATCAATATTTATTAAAGAAAAAAGGAATTAAGCAAAGTATGTCTAGAAGAGGGAATTGCCTTGACAACGCTATTATCGAAAACTTCTTTGGAATATTAAAATCAGAACTTTTTTATCTCAAAAAATACAGTTCCATTGCTCAATTAAAACAAGAAATAATAGAGTATATAAACTATTACAATAATGACAGGATAAAACTTAATCTAAAAGGAATGAGCCCGATACAATATCGAGCTCATTATTATCAAATTTAATTATAAATTCGTCCAAACTTTTGGGTGCAGTCTAAAGCTTCGGTTTTATATATAAGTACATTTTTTAGAATTTAGCTTTTGGAATTTGGAATTTAAAATTTTGGAATTTGAATTTCATTTATTCAGTATCCTTAGTCTCTTCCAAATCTTCGGTTTTTCGTCCCACTTTTACTTTTGGATTATCTTGAGTTCCTGTAACAGTTAACGGAATTCCGAAAATGCCAAAAGGAGGTAATCCTAGACGCATTTTCAAGTTTAATTTTCCGTTTAAGCTTGATGTTCCTTCAATTCTTGGTCTAAAGCCTGCAAACTTAAATTTAAAGCGTTCTACCGTTATGATATTGTTTTTAACGGTTGTTTTAATGTCAACTTTAGAAAGGTCTGGATTTTTGATAGACTCTGTGTTCGTTTGTTTGCTTACAGCACTAAACATTTTCAGGCCTCTTACTTTTACATCTTTTACAGAAAGTGTTCCGCCGCCCACAAGAGAAGGATAAACAGGTTCCATATTTCCATTTAAGCGGCCTTTTAATTGATAATCTAAAGAAACAATTCCTTGTGCTTTCTCTGCGGCACTTGCCATTTTTCTGAAAACTTCAATTTCGTTATAAGCTCTTTTGATGTCAAAATCTGTAGCTTTTATAGAATAGTCAAAATTCGCTTTTTGCGGAGTTACCGCTTGATAATTAGCATTCATAGAAACTTGGCATCCAATTAAATTAAAGCCAGTGTTCTGCATGGTTAATTTGCCATTTTTCATAGTTAAATTTCCAGTTGCATTTTGAAGGTTTAATTTGTCGAAATTTACTTTTTGAGCATTAGCTGTCAATTGTAAATTTAAATTGGTTGGAATGATGATTACTCCAGTCTGAGCACTTTCTGATGGTTTTGCTTCCGGTTTTGGAGCCGAACTCTGCGTTACAGTTGTATTTGGATCTACGCTAGACATAAATTCGTCTACATTGATATATCGAGAAGAAACTTTAAAAGAACCTCTTAAAACGCCTGTATTGGTCATGACGTAATTGAAAACGTTTTGTAAATAACCGTTCATTTTAAAATCAGACTGCCCGTAAGCGGCTAAGAAATTATTGAACGACATTTTATCCTGATTGATTTTGAAAATACCTTCTTTGATGATAAATTTCTTTGGAAGATATTCAGAAGCAATTCCGATGTTTCTTAATTCAAGAGTTCCTTTGTTGTTGAGTTTGCTGTAATTTCCTTTTTCGGCATGGCTTTGTTTTCCTTTCAAAGAAACGTCTGCTTTTACGAAACCGTCAAGGTCAAGGCCTTTTTGAGAGAAAACTTTATAAATTTTGCTAATGTCCAATTCGCCTTTAGCTTTTACGTCGTAATTTAAATCATCAAAATTGCTTAAATCGGCTTGTACAAAAACAGGTTTCCCTTCAAAAGTAAATTGAGTTGGAGTTAAACTTACCTTCAAATCTTGAAAAGTACCTTTTTGGTTCTCGATTTTCGATTTAATCGTAATGTTGGTAATCGGATTTGGGTAATATGGTGTTTTTAAATATCCGTTGTCCAAATTCAAGACTCCGTTTGTAACAGGAAAACGCTTGTTTTTCTGGTCAAATACTCCATTTGCTTTTACATCTCCAGCCAAAGCTCCTTTTAATTCGATATCTGGGATTCCAAGTGCTTTAGTTAGTTTTTCAAGATCAATTTTAGCTTTAAAATCAGCATTAATATCTGGCGTATTTACACCTTTAACCAAAAACTTCGATTTTAAATAATCTTGATTAATGTTTAAAGAAAGGTTTTTGGCATCAACAATAACTAAGTCCGGATTTAAAGACGGAACGGTTGTTTTGATGTCTAAATTTAAGTTTGAAACAGGAAAGGCGCTTTTGTTGTAATTCACAAAACCATCTTTTATTTTAACATCTAAATCCAAATCTGGAGCGATATTTTCTGAAGAAATATATTTTCCTTTTAAGGTTAGAAGAAGATTGGTGTTTCCTTTTAATTCGGTTTTAGAAAGCCAAGTAATGTATTTTGGAGGAAAAGCGGTAAAAACATCATACAAATCGCTATTATCAGATTTAATAACGAAATCCATGTTATAGCCGTCTTTCAAGATGTCAAATTTTCCTTTAAAATCGACCAAAAGCTGATTGATTTTAAGGTTGTTCTGTTGGAAAAAGAAAGAAAGGGAGTTTATGTTTACTTTGGTGATCAAATCAGCATCGACTTTTTTATTCATTAAATACGGCTCATCTTCGTAAACGATATTTAATTTCTCGATTTTGGCTTTTGAGTATAAATCAAAAACGGCTTTATTCAAGTCTCCTTTTCCTAAATAATTGAATCCGAAAGCGTCAAAATGAACTTTTGTCGATTTATCATCATAAATAATCTTGCTGTTTAAAATTTCAATTCGGTCTAGTTTTAAAGCAGTGTCAGAACTATCTTTTGATTGCGAAGCTTGTTCTTGCGATTTATAAATGTTGTAATTGGCTTCTCCATCAGGATTGACTTTTACATTTATAAACGAATCTGATAAATAAATCTGATCAATTTTTACCGATTTACTGAAAATTAGACTTGCGACATTTATCCCAAAAGAAACCTCTTTTGCAGTGATGAATTTTTCGTTTGTATATGGCGCCGAACCATTCAAACTTAAATTATCTAGAGTTAAAGTAAGGGAAGGGAAATGGTGGAAAAATGAAACCGAGACATCAGAATAATTCAATTCTGCGCTTAATCTTTCGTTGGCAGTTTTCTTTATCTGCTCTTTTATCTGATCCTCAAAAACGATAGGCGTTAAAAATAATAATCCTATAATAACCGCGAGAGTTATTCCGAAATACTTCGCAATTTTAAAAACGATTGATCTGGATTTATTTTTCTGCATAACGAGTTGTAGTGTTTAATCTAATAAAAAAAAGTAAAAAAAAGAGCGTAATTTATCCGTGAACGGTTTCTTTTTTACCATAATTGGTAATGATAGAACCTTCATATTCAATCCATTCTTTCCAACGCTTATCGATGTCGATATTGTCTTGGTATTTCCTGGCAAAACCCAAAAAAGTAGTATAATGTCCAGCTTCAGAAATCATTAAGTCGCGATAGAACTTTGCTAATTCTTCGTCTTGGATGTTTTCTGAAAGCACTTTAAAACGCTCACAGCTTCTGGCTTCTATCATTGCAGAAAACAATAATCGATCGCAAAGTGCATCTCTTCGGCTGCCGTCTTTTTTCATGAATTTAAAAAGTTCATTTACATAATGATCTTTTCTTTCACGGCCTAATGTGAGTCCGCGTTGTTTGATGATGTTGTGAACCATTTGAAAATGTTCGAGTTCTTCTCTGGCAATTTCAAGCATTTCGGTTACTAACTCTTCGATTTCAGAATTATATGTCACGATGCTAATGGCGTTTGAAGCTGCCTTTTGTTCGCACCATGCGTGATCCGTTAAAATTTCTTCGATATTTGATTCCACGATATTGACCCAGCGCGGATCTGTGGCTAATTTTAATCCTAACATAATTTCCCAGCATTTAGATTTTGCAAAATTAGTGATTTTTTACGACCGAATATCTGGAAATTGGGTGCAAATCCGCGGAAAAAAGCATTATTTTGTAAAATGAAACCAAATAAAATGCAACAGCTAAAAAAACTTTTAATTATAGGGTTTGTATGGCCTGAGCCAAAGTCTTCTGCGGCAGGTGGAAGGATGATGCAGCTAATTTCGATTTTTAAACAAAACGGATTCGAAATTACTTTTGCAAGTGCAGCTCAGGATAGTGATTTTATGGTTGATTTGTCTGAGTTTGGAGTTGTAAAAAAGAAAATCGAACTTAATTCTTCTACTTTTGATGATTTTATTTTAGAATTGAATCCAGATGTGGTTTTATTTGATCGTTTTATGATCGAAGAACAATTTGGGTGGCGTGTGATTGAAAAATGCCCAAAAGCAATTCGAATTTTGGATACTGAAGATTTGCATTGTTTGAGAACAGCACGACAAAAAGCTTTCAAAGAAAATAGAATTTTTGAAGCACAAAATTTATTGTCTGAAGAAGTGGCAAAACGAGAAATTGCCAGTATTTTAAGATGTGATTTGTCTCTAATTATTTCTGAATTTGAAATGAATCTTCTTAAAGAAGTTTTCAAAATTAATCAAGATTTACTTTTTTATCTTCCGTTTTTGGTTGATGAAATGAAAGAAGAAGATCTTTTAAAGTTCCCTTCTTTTAATGATCGCAAGAATTTTGTTTTCATTGGTAATTTTCTTCATGAACCCAATTGGAATACTGTTCAATATTTGAAAGAATTGATTTGGCCTTCTATAAGAAAAGATTTTCCAGAAGCGGTTTTGGAAGTTTACGGTGCCTATCCTTCGCAAAAAGTACTGCAATTGCATCAGCCTAAAAATGGTTTTTATATCATGGGAAGGGCAGAAGATGCAAATGAAATTGTGAAAAAAGCTAGAATTGTTTTGGCACCAATTCGCTTCGGAGCAGGTTTGAAAGGTAAATTATTGGAAGCAATGCAATGCGGAACGCCTAGCGCGACCACTTCGGTTGGTTCTGAAGCGATGCATGAAGGTTTGCCTTGGAATGGTTTTATTGAAGATAATCCAACAGAATTTGCTAAAAAAGCGATTGCACTTTATCAAGACGAAAATCTTTGGAAACAATCTCAAAAAAATGGAATCGCAATCATAAATAAATGCTATCAGCAAAAGAATTATTCAGAAAAGTTGATTGAATTAACGAATTCACTTTTGGCAGATTCTGAAAATCATCGTCTTCATAATTTTATGGGGAATTTATTGCAGCATCATGCATTTAAAAGTACGATGTACATGTCTAAATGGATTGAAGCGAAAAATAAATAAAAAATCACGATTACATTGCAATCAAGATTTTGGATATGATTTTATCCCGTAGGGATTAGATATTGGTAGAAAAAACGGTTGCATAAAATCATTTGTCCCGTCAGGGACTACATCAATTCTTTGGAATGTGTAGTCCCTGACGGGACAATAAAAAAACGATCGATTTTTTTCTGCCGATATACAGTCCCTTCGGGATTTTTTATTTTAAAATGCCTTCAACGGCTTGGATTGTTGTAGCATGATAACCAGATTTTGCTTTTTCAAAAACCTGTTTTGCCCAAGCTTTTCCTTCTGGTGTTTTTACCATTTCTTTATAAAGCATCATTATAGATCCTGTTCTGCTGATTCCGATCAAGAATTGCTCAATTGCAGGATAAGCAGGTTTGTATTGGTGAATTAATGCCTGAACAAACCATTGACGTTTGATGATGAAATTGCCGCCTTTTGTAAAGTTGAATTCTTTGTCAATTGCGTCCATTTCTGCAACTGTAATATCAGCTGGAAGATGGTCTATAAAATGCTGTTTTTCTGCTGTAGTCGTGATTTTTTTACTTAATCTGGCAACACCGGTTTTTCTCCAGCTTTTTTGGATAGCGTCAATCGCATCAAAATCAGGGGAGCTTACAGGAACAATGTTTGACGGAATTCCTGGTTTGTAAATCCAATCGTCTAATTTAATTTTGTCTGCCAAAGCCTTATCGCCTTTAATTAAATTTTCATTTAAATATTTTACAAAATCTTCTGTCGTAATAGATTGGAAAGCATGCGAATCGAAATAGTTTTTGATAAACGAATCAAATTTTTCTCTTCCAACAGCATTTTCAATAACTCTTAAGAAAGCATATCCTTTTACATAAGGAATCATGCTTATTCCGTCGTCAGGATTTCTTCCTGTCAAACTAACTTTTAATCTTGTGTCTGGACTTGTGTCTCCGTATTCTGCAACATTATCGGTCAATTCTTTGTTGGTGATAACGTTTTGCATTTCAAATTCTTTTTTGCCAAAAATAGCTTCTCCAATTCTGTGTTCTACATAAGTGGTGAAACCTTCGTTTAACCAAATATCGTCCCAAGTGGCATTGGTAACTAAGTTTCCGCTCCAGCTATGCCCTAATTCGTGTGCCAATAAACTGGTTAGAGAACGATCTCCAGCGATTACTCCCGGAGTTAAGAAAGTTAAGTTTGGATTTTCCATTCCGCCATAAGGAAAACTTGGAGGTAAAACCAAAACGTCATAACGTCCCCAGCGGTAAGGGCCGTATAATTTTTCGGCAGCCACAACCATTTTTCCAAGTTCGGCAAATTCCCAAGCCGATTTTTTCAGCATGGATGGTTCTGCATATACTCCAGTTCTGTTGTCGATGGCTTGAAATTCAATATCACCAACTGCAATTGCCATTAAATAAGACGGGATCGCTTTATCTTGTTTAAAAGTATAAACTCCAGTATCATTTTTCTTCTGCGGATTTACAGCGCTCATAACGGCTAGTAAATCTTTAGGAACCGTAACTTTTGCATTATAAGTAAAACGAATTCCTGGCGAATCTTGACACGGAATCCAAGTGCGAGACCAAATGCTTTCGCCTTGAGAGAAAACAAAAGGTTTCTTTTTGTCTGTTGTTTGTTCGGGTTTCAACCATTGCAAAGCAACTCCGTCTTTAGTTGTGTTGTAGTAAATGTTTACTTTAGTTGTATTGGGTTCAATTGTGATGTGAAGTGGTTTTCCGTGAAATTCAGTGTCTTTTCCAAGTTCAAATTTCGTTTCTTTTTCTTCATCGCCCAAAGTGACTTTTGTAATATTTAAAGTGTTTTCGTCGAAAATAATTTCGTTTCCTTTGCTGACATTGTCAATTGTCCAAGAAGCTTTTCCTGAAATCGTTTGGCTGTCAAAATCGACTTTAATATCTAGATCAAGGTGTTTTACAACAGCAAGTTCTGGTTTCGAATAACTGTGTTCATCAACAACGGCTGCTGTTTTTTCGGTTTGTTCTTTTTTCTGGCAGGCAATTGCTGTAAGAAATAAAGTTACAAGGATTAGTTTCTTCATTTTATGAGGTGTTGAATTAGGAGATGAAAATTAAACAAAAAATCCCGTTTTGAATAAACAAAACGGGATTTAATTATAGTCTTCGACTTCGCTCAGACTGACATATTGGATTACGCCAACATTGTCACTGGGCTTTCGATGTATTGTTTTAATGTTTGTAAGAACTGAGCTCCAGTTGCACCGTCAATAGTTCTGTGATCACAAGCTAATGATAACATCATCGTGTTTCCAACTACGATTTGACCGTTTTTAACTACTGGTTTCTCAACAATTGCACCTACAGAAAGAATTGCAGAGTTTGGTTGGTTAATGATTGAATTGAATTCAGTAATACCAAACATTCCTAGGTTAGAAACTGTAAATGTGCTTCCTTCCATTTCTTGTGGTCCTAATTTTTTGTTTTTAGCTCTTCCAGCAAGATCTCTTACGCTTCCGCCAATTTGAGATAAACTCATAGCATCTGTAAATTTCAATACAGGAACTACTAATCCGTCTTCAACAGCTACAGCAACACCAATGTTTACGTGGTGGTTGATGATAATAGCATCTTCTTTCCAAGTAGAGTTGATTTTTGGGTGTTTTTTCAATGCTAATGCACAAGCTTTGATTACCATATCGTTGAAAGATACTTTTGTATCTGGAACGCTATTGATAGCAGCTCTTGCTTGCATTGCTTCGTCCATGCTTACTTCGATCACTAAGTTGTAGTGAGGCGCAGTGAATAATGATTCAGATAAACGTTTTGCAATAATTTTACGCATTTGAGAGTTTTTGATCTCTTCTGTGTAAACTTCTCCAGCAGGAACAAATACTTTTGGAGCCGCAGGAGCAGATGCTTCTTGTTTAGCAACAGGTGCAGAAGCAGCAGTTTGTGCTTGAGCAGATGGAGTAAAGTTCTCGATATCGCTTTTCACAATACGTCCGTTTTCTCCAGATCCTTTAACTTGAGATAATTGGATTCCTTTATCAGAAGCAATTTTCTTAGCTAATGGTGAAGCTAAAATTCTTCCGTTTGAAGTTTCAGCAGCAGCTTCTGGTGCTTTTTCAGCAGCTGGAGCAGCTTTGGTTTCTTCAGCAGCAGGAGCGCTTGCAGTTGCAGCACCTCCAGCAGTATAATTTTCAGCAATTCCAGAAATATCAGTTCCTGCAGGTCCGATGATAGCCAGTAAGCTGTCAACAGGAGCAGTGTTTCCTTCTTGAATTCCGATGTATAATAATGTACCAGCATTGAAAGACTCAAACTCCATAGTTGCTTTGTCTGTTTCAATTTCTGCTAAGATATCGCCTTCAGCAACAGCATCACCAACTTTTTTCAACCAAGTAGCTACTGTTCCTTCAGTCATAGTGTCGCTCAAACGAGGCATAGTTACCACTACAACACCTTTTGGTAATTCAGCTGCAGCTTTTGCAGGAGCAGCAGTTTCTGTTTTTGCTTCAGCAGCAGGAGCCTCTGCTTTTGGAGCTGCAGCAGGAGCGTCACCACCAGCTAAAAGAGCAGAAATATCTTCTCCTTCATTACCGATGATAGCTAATAATGAATCAACAGGAGCAGTTTCTCCAGCTTGAATTCCGATATGTAAAAGAGTTCCTTCGTTAAAAGATTCGAACTCCATTGTTGCTTTGTCTGTTTCAATTTCAGCAAGGATATCTCCTTCGCTAACTTTGTCGCCTACTTTTTTAAGCCAAGTTGCTACCGTTCCTTCCGTCATTGTATCGCTCAAACGAGGCATTGTTACTTTAATTGCCATAATTCTTATAATTTATGAGGTGTAAATGGATAGTCTTCTTGTGCGTATACTACATCGTATAATTGTTGTAAGTCTGGGTATGGAGATTCTTCAGCAAATTTCGCACACTCTTCAACTAAGTCTTTAACTCTTTGATCGATTACTTCAATTTCTTCTTCAGTAGCAAATTTTTGATCCAAGATTACATCTAATACCTGCGTAATAGGGTCAATTTTTTTGTACTCTTCAACCTCTTCTTTAGAACGGTATAATTGTGCATCAGACATAGAGTGTCCTCTGTAACGGTACGTTTTCATTTCTAAGAAAGTTGGTCCATCTCCGCGACGTGCTCTTTCGATAGCTTCGTGCATTGCTTCAGCAACTTTTACAGGATTCATTCCGTCAACAGGTCCGCAAGGCATTTCATAACCTAAACCTAATTTCCAAATGTCAGTGTGGTTTGCAGTTCTTTCTACAGAAGTTCCCATTGCATAACCGTTGTTTTCAACGATAAATACAACTGGAAGTTTCCATAACATAGCCATGTTGAAAGCTTCGTGTAAAGAACCTTGTCTAGCAGCTCCGTCACCAAAATAAGTTAAGGTAACACCACCAGTGTTGAAATATTTGTCTGCGAAAGCAATACCAGCTCCCACAGGAATTTGAGCACCTACAATTCCGTGTCCTCCGTAAAAGCCATGTTCTTTAGAGAAAATGTGCATAGAACCTCCCATACCTTTTGAAGTTCCTGTTGCTTTTCCTAAAAGTTCTGCCATTACGTTTCTAGGATCAACTCCCATACCGATTGGTTGAACGTGGTTTCTGTAAGCAGTAATCATTTTATCTTTGGTCAAATCCATAGCGTGTAGAGCACCCGCTAATACAGCTTCTTGACCATTATATAGGTGTAGAAAACCTCTAACTTTTTGTTGGATGTATAACGCTGCAAGTTTGTCTTCAAACTTTCTCCAAAGTAGCATGTCTTCATACCACTTTAAATATACCTCTTTTGTAACTTCTTTCATCTGAATCTTTCTTTTGCTAAAGTTGTTTGTGTTATGATCATTGTTGCCTGTAACGCAAAATAGTTTCCTCCCACAAATTTGCGCCCGAAAGGTCGGGATGCAAAAATAAGACATTACATTTAAGAACTAAAATTTAAACGCTACTTTTTGGCTTTTTTTTACAAGAACTTTTTATCAAACATCAATGGGAGCAGATTTTTTAATGAAGACGATTTGTAAACTTCGCCAATTTCTCCCATAAAATAGATTTCTATCGGCGTGTCTTGTTTTATCTCATATTCTGCTATAGATTGTCGGCAAGATCCGCAAGGCGGAATAGGAGCAGTAGTCTGATTAGTGTCTGAAGCTGCTGTGATTGCCATTTTTAAGATTTTGGCTTCTGGATAGGCGCTTCCGGCATAAAAAATTGCTGTTCTTTCTGCACAAAGCCCAGACGGATAAGCTGCATTTTCTTGGTTGGAGCCTAAGATAACTTTTCCGTTATCTAAAAGTAAAGCGGCGCCAACTTTAAACTTTGAATAGGGTGCGTAGGCTTTTTTTCTAATTTCTACAGCTTGATTCATTAAATCCTGAATTTCTGCAGGAAGCTCATTTAAATTGTCAAATATTGTAAATGAAGAGGTTATGTTAATTTCTTTCATCTGTTTTTAAGGGAAAAAAAATCCAAATTCCTAAAATGCTGGAATTTGGATTGAATTGTTTTTATTTTGATCTTTTCTCTTTAATAAGTTTCGTATTTGTCGCCAAAGTTAAACGTTAAAGAGAAACGAAGCGTGTTTTCTAACGGATTTTTTATTTTTGATGCTGAGAATAGGTACGAAACATCAATTTTCATGATGTTGTATTTAAATCCTGCTCCTAAAGAGAAAAATTGTTTAGCTCCTTTCTCTGGGCTTTCGTGATAGTAACCTAGACGGAAAGCAAAAGCGTCTTGATACATGTATTCTCCAGCAACACTATATGTTACTTCTTTCATTTCTTCTTTAAATCCGCCTGGCGCATCTCCAAAAGATTTAAACATTCCTTGAAACCACCCAATGTCGTTATAATTTCTATAAGCAGCATCTGTAGCTTGCTGTTGTGTAATATCTTCAGGATCGTTATAGTCTCCATCACCGTTTCCATCAACTGGAGCTTGAACGCCTGGAGGAGTTGGAACTAAAAGTTTAGTAAGCTCGGCGCTTAAAGTAAGTTTGTTGTAATCGTCAAAAATGAAATCAAATCCACCTCCTAATCTCAAATTGGCAGGTAAGAAGTTTGAACTTACATTATCATGATCGTAACTAATTTTTGGTCCCATGTTCTGAAAGTTGACACCTGCTCTCCATCTTCCGTTGAAATTTTGATAAGCAATTTCTTCCGATTGGTAAAAAGCAGCTACATCTACAGCAAATGAACTTGCCGAAGTAGCATCAACTTCTTCTGAAGCGACTTTTAAATTGGAGTTAATAAATCTTGCGGCGACTGCCATAGAGAATTTCTCACTTAATTTAAGAGAATACGATCCGTCTAAAGCAAATTCGTTCGGATTTACCTCTCGCACAGCCTCATTTGGATCTCCAGTATATCTCAACTCGATTCCTCCAAAACCAAAATAACGGAAACTTCCTGCAAAGGCGCTTCGTTCGTTTATTTTGTTGTAATACGTAATCTGACCTAATGAAATATCATTGGCAAGATCTGTTAAATAAGGAGTGTAACTAATAGAAAGACCCTGTGCATCTTCAGAAAATGCATATTTTGCAGGATTCCATTGTTGTGAGAAAACGTCGGCAGAAGTGGCTACGCCTTGATCGGCCAAACCTGCTGCTCTAGCATCAGCAGCGACTAATAAAAAAGGTACTCCAGTAACAATGGGTCTTGATTCCTGAGCCCTTGAATTGTAAATGCTAACAATACAAATTAATAAGAGTGATAGTTTTTTCATTTATGGGATTAGTGTTTTGGTAGTGCAAATATATATAATATTATAGGATGACAAGCTTTTCGTATTTTTCTGCTTTTTTATTTGTTAAATTAGATTTTACAGTCAGTTTGTAAATATACACTCCTTTTCCGATTCTGTCACCAAAATCATCTCTTCCGTCCCATGTTATTTCTCTAGATAAAAATCCTTCTGTTGTAACAGTTTGATTTTTTGTCCAGACTACTTTTCCTGTAATGGTCATTACCTGAACTTGTACGTCTAATGGTTCATAAGGCCTGTTGTGCGAAAACCAAAATTGTGTATAAGTTGAAAATGGATTTGGATAATTAAGAACGTGTGATAAAGTCAAGGAATCGTCTCCTACAACTGTAAATTGAATTTCACTCGTAACAGGATTATTGTAAACATCCCAAGCGGTAAAACTTATGGTGTGCAATCCAGGAGCCAAATTTCGAAATGGAAAACGTAAATTTCCATTGGTGTAATCGTCTAATTTTGTCTGGTAATAATCATTCAAAATATAAGGATTGCTTACATCTCCGTCTAAAATAGCAACAATATCATGCCCGATTCCGCTTGCTGTATTAATTCCGTTTTCGTCTTCTAAAAACGCCAAAAGAAATGGGGATTCATTTGTAATTCCGCCAGATACAAAAGTTTCGTCGTTCATATATAACTTAACTTTTGGACTTATATTGTCCTGAGGTGCATTTTCGTTAATTCCTCCTATTTTTATGGTGTTGTTGTAGCCAGTTTGGTTTTCTAATGCTTCATTTTTCTTCGCATAAAAACTAATTCTGCCATTGTCTACAGGAATTCTGATGTCTCTAGGAACTACAAAGCTAAATTCGAATTGCCCGTTGGTAACCGATGCATTTCCTCTAAAAATAGTTTCTCCAAGGGTTTTAAATTGCATCGGCGGACTAAATCCGTCATTATTTAATGTGGTATTCGTGATTAATTTATCAAAAATAGCTGTAGCTAATTCTCCGTTGTAATTGCTTAAAAGATTGTTGTTTTCGTCTGTGATTTCTCCTGAAATTTTAATTTTTGATAATGATTTTAAATCAGGTATTGCTTGCGAAATCACAATGTCGTTTACTTTTGTTAAATTAATTCGTGGTTTCGGGATGGCGAGCATTAAGGCAGGATCACCTAAATAAAAAACAACATTGCTGGCAGAACTCGGATTTTCATTTTTGGATATTCTTAAAGACTCTGCGATGCTATTATATTGGTTTGATCCATAAGAAAGAAGGTTTTTGCTAAGTGTTTTATTGAAATCTTCGGCATTTGTTTGTCCGATTTCTCGAATTGTCGTTAACATCGAAATAGCGCCTCCTTTTGGGTTCCAGAACACATATTCACCTGCAGTTGGTCTTGTAGGATCATCAAAACGTGAAAATTCGCAGGTAATGGTAATAAATAAAGGGTATTTGTATTGGTTGGTTAGGTTTTGCCCGTCTGATTTCTCCCAAATTCTTTCGCTGGCTAACCCGTCTTCTCCGCCATGTCCTAAATAATTAAATATTAGAGCGCCTTTTTCAAATGCATTAAAAAAATCGGTTCTTGCTTTAGGATATCGCGATCCTCCAGCTGAGGCTTCTTGTGTATAAGCGTCTAGAAATATCTTATCGATATTTAAAAAAGGTTTTTCGGTTGCAATTTGATCTGCCAGCGCATTTTGATTAGCTTGTAAAGTCTGATCGCCCGGTTTGTCGGAATCATCACTGATTAAAACCATATTGTTTCTCCAATTTCCGTATGATTTTGTGTCGTAATATTCAAAAACTTTGTTGACCATATCTTGTGCTTGGGCATTATCTGAAACTAGCATTCTTCCTACGGCTATATCAATCCCTGCAAGAGACGGAATGATAACGCCTTCGTTTGCATCCATCAACCCATAAAAATCATCAGAAGCAAATGAAGCTTCTCCTACGGTATTGCTTATTAAGGATTGATATATAGGTACAATATTAGAGTTGTTCGAAATTCGGTCTTTGTAGTCAAACGAAGCATCGCCAAATAAATTTACGAAACGCACTCTTTTTTCTGGTGAAGAAGCATTGTTGTAAATATATCTAATGCAGTTTCTAATGGCAGCAATATCTTGTTTGCCAGATGAAAACTCCTGATAGATATTTTCCAAAGCAATCACTTTGACATTTAAATTGGAATTTGTTCGATGAAAACTGGCTAGTCTGTCGGCTTGAGAAGCTAAAGATTTTGGTGTTATTATGACATAATCAATATCTTGAAAAGTACTTTGGTTATTTCTGAAAATGGTTCCTTTTAAATTCTGATTGGCAATTTTCGACTGATTTTCTTTTAGGGGAACATAATAATCGGAAGGATCGATTGCAATATATTTTCGAACTTCGCCCAAATTGGCTTTAAAGCTAAAAGTAGCCTGATTGGCATTTTCTATTTTAGATACATTATATAGGTCTGTAACATCCCAAATTTGAGTTATGCCCGATGCATTACCGATTGTATAATTGGCAATTCCTGCAGTAGAACCAGCGGCGTTGTATTGAAAAGGGAATTGTTTGCCCGTTCCTAGTAGTTTTCGTTTTGCAGTAAGGTTGATGTAATCTAAATATCCTTTCGATCCAGGAACACCATTATTATTATAGGTAAGTTTTATTTTAATATTGTCTGTTCCAGTAAATTGAGTGTTTGATGGCAATTTTCCTGTAGTGTATTTGGTATCGGAGTTGGCAATTAAAGGCGGAAAGTTTATAGATCCTACAGTTTGTGAATTTGCTGTTATAGCAAAAGAAGTGGTGGTTAAAGAGGCAGATGCGGCACTTACTTCTATTTTTACAGGTACAGAGGTGTCAAGATTTGGAAAGCTAAATGAAAATTCCTGTTCTTGATTAATGTCAAATGATTCTCCGAGCCATTGGCGGCCAAGATGCACAATGTTGGTTTGGTCAATTTCGTGATACTGATAGTCATCAAACGTGTTTAACTCTAAAGTGCTGTTTCCTGTTGGCTGATTTAGGTTTTGAATTCTCTTTCCGTCGCCTCCAGAAGTTGTAATGTAATAATAGGATTTATTGTCGTATAAATTTAAATTGGTTTGGCTTTCAGAGCTCCAAGTATCTGTTCCTTCGGCATAAAAAAGAATGTAATCTTCATTATTGAAAATGCCGTCATTTTCACCTATTATCTGTATAGTATTTTCTGTTAAATCATCTGGATAATAAGTGTTATTAGGAAGAGGAAGCATTCTTCCGCCGTTTCCATATACTTTTATTTTTCTCGGATCGGTTTTAGAAGGATCAAATCCTAAACTCTGAAGAAATGATTTGTTTATTCTGTAAACTCCAGATTTCTCAATGTAAAAGCGATACCAATCTCCAGAAGCTAAAACAGAATTGGAAATCGCAGCCGATTTTTGAAACGAAGAAGTGGCTGCGGTCCTTGCTGTTGTAGTGTTAATATAGTAAGAAAAGGATTTTATGCGTTTGTAGCTATTTTCTTCCTTAATTATAGGAGATAAAGAAAGGAAAGAATATCGAATGTCTCTTGCATTGGTAACTATTATGGATTCATTTGGTTTTTCAGGGATATTTTCGACTGCTAAATCTCCTAAATCTACTCTTGAAACCGATTCGTAAATGACATTGCTAATTTGTACAGAACTCCCGTTTGAAACGTTCGATTGGTTTAGATTTTGAAGCAACATTATGCTTTTTTTTGTAATGTCGAAGCGAAAACTGCTTCCTGAGAAGTGTGGAATTGTAATTTTATTTTCGCCGTAATTTATCTCTTTTTTATTCTGCCAATCGATCGCGATAGCCCCATTTATCTGGGAAAACGAAAGAATTGGAATCAGAAAAAGAGAGATAAGTATTACTTGTTTCATGAGTTTAAAAAGCAAAATTTAATTAAATAATAATTAGTAAGTAAAAATATACTATTTCATGTTACAGTAAATAATAAAAAGTATATTTTTGCGTTCGTAACTAAAGGTTATTTTCTGGAAAAAACAGCTAAATAAAATTATTAGAACAGATGTTGCCAATTAAATGTTAATTATTATATTGCACCACCTAAATTTATCACCTAAGAATGAGTATGAAAGTAAACAAAATTGTAGTCTTGCAGTTAATGATGTCAATGGTATTGATGTTGGGCACGGCTAGTTGTAGCAAAAAATCGAGTTCCACTCACGCTTCTAGAGCTACTGGCTGGGATGTAGATAGTCAGAATGGAACTGCTGCCAGAAATGCAGGTAAAAAACAACAGGCTGGTCCTGGTTTGGTTTTTGTTGAAGGAGGTACGTTTACTATGGGTAAAGTACAGGATGATGTTATGCACGATTGGAATAACACGCCAACTCAACAACACGTTCAATCATTCTATATGGATGAAACCGAAGTTACGAACGGTATGTACTTAGAATACCTAGAGTGGTTAAAGAAAGTTTTTCCACCAACAGAAGAAAATTACAAAAATATTTATGAAGGAGCATCTCCTGATACATTAGTATGGAGAAATCGTTTAGGATACAACGAAACGATGACTAATAACTATTTAAGACACCCTTCTTATGCTAACTATCCTGTAGTTGGTGTTAACTGGATTCAAGCAGTTGAATTTAGTAAATGGAGAACAGACCGTGTAAACGAGGCTGTTTTAGAGAAAAACGGATATCTTAAAAAAGGAGCTAAAACAAATGATGTAAATGCTGAGAATGCATTTAATACTGAAGGATATTTAATGTCTCCAAGTACATCACGTGGTGCAAGCGAAGAAATCGTATTAAAGAAAAATCCTGACGGAAGAAGACCTAAAGCAGGTAAAGATGGTGTTGTGCCAGAAGAAAAAAATGTTTACGCACAACGTTCATCTGGAATTATTTTACCAGAATATAGACTTCCTACAGAAGCAGAATGGGAATATGCTGCAGCTGCTGACGTTGGACAAAGAGAATACAATATCTACAAAGGACAAAAGAAATATCCTTGGTCTGGAGATTACACACGTTCTAATAAACGTAAGAACAAAGGTGATCAATTGGCTAACTTTAAGCAAGGAAACGGTGATTACGGTGGAATTGCAGGTTGGTCAGATGACGGAGCAGATATTACAAATGCTGTGAAAAGTTATGCACCAAACGATTTCGGTCTTTATGATATGGCAGGAAACGTTGCAGAATGGGTTGCTGACGTTTACAGACCTATTATCGATAACGAAGCGAATGATTTCAACTACTACAGAGGTAACCAATACGCTAAAAACAAAATCGGTAAAGACGGTAAAATTGAAATTGTTACAACAGCTACTATTAAGTACGATACTTTAAGCAACGGTAAAGTTATTGCAAGAAATCTTCCAGGAGAAATTGCTCAAGTGCCAGTTGACGAACAAGAAACTTACTTGAGACAAAACTTTAGCACAAGTGACAATATCAACTACAGAGATGGTGATAAGCAATCTTCTAGATTTTTTGATTTTGGTGATTCAGAGTCTGGTTCTAAAGCAGATCAGGCAATGTACAACTCTCCTAAACACAACGTTACAACAGACAGTTTAGGAAAAATGATCAGAAAATATGATAACTCTAGTAAACGTACAACTTTAATCGATGACAAAGTAAGAGTTTACAAAGGAGGTTCTTGGAGAGATAGAGCTTACTGGTTAGATCCAGCTCAAAGAAGATACTTCCCTCAAGATATGGCAACTGACTACATTGGTTTCAGATGTGCAATGTCTAGAGTAGGTTCAAAATCTGAAAGAAGAAAATCTCCTAGAAACTAAGATTTAGGAATTATAATATCAAAAATTCCAAATTCCAAAAGCTGAATATTCAGTCTGGAATTTGGAATTTTTTTATGGTTTTTTTTCTACTTTTATTACCTATTAAAAAATATATTAAATGAATATTCAAGACATTCATAACTTGTTTTTGCAGTGCAGTTCTCTATCTATTGATACAAGAAAAATCGAGAAGAATTCGATGTTTTTTGCTATTAAAGGAGAGAATTTTGATGCTAATACATTTGCTAAAGAAGCGTTAGATCTAGGAGCTTTATATGTTGTAATTGACAACGAATCTTACTTTATCGACCACAGAACTATTTTGGTAGAAAACAGTTTGCAAACGCTTCAGGAATTGGCAAAATTTCACCGAACTTATTTAGCGCTTCCAATAGTTGCCTTAACAGGGAGTAACGGAAAAACTACCACAAAAGAGTTAATCAATGTGGTTTTGTCTAAAAAGTTTAAGACCAAAGCGACAATTGGTAATTTAAATAATCATATCGGTGTGCCGCTGACATTGCTTTCTTTTACAAAAGAAATACAAATCGGAATTGTGGAAATGGGAGCCAATCATCAAAAAGAAATCGAATTTTTATGCCAAATTGCACAGCCAGATTTTGGATATATAACCAATTTTGGAAAAGCGCATTTGGAAGGTTTTGGCGGAGTTGAAGGCGTGATTGCTGGTAAGAGTGAAATGTATCAATATCTTGCGGCCAATCAGAAAACTGTTTTTGTGAACTTGGAAGATCCGATTCAAATTGAGAAATCAAAAGGTATAAAGTCTTTTACTTTTGGAGTAAAAAAAGACAACGCCAATTTAAATATCCAGAACATTGTAGCCAATCCTTTTGTTGCTATTGAATACAATGATTTTTCGATAGAATCGCATTTAATAGGACTTTACAATGCTAATAACATAAATGCGGCGGTAGCAATCGGAAAATACTTTGATGTAAAAGAAAGCGATATAAAGAGCGCTATTGAGAATTATATTCCGGCAAACAATAGATCTCAGATGATGCAAAAAGGTTTAAATGAGATCATTTTAGATGCTTATAATGCTAATCCGAGCAGTATGGCAGTGGCAATTGCCAATTTCTTGCAGTTAGACAAGAAAAATAAAATTATGATTCTTGGAGATATGTTCGAACTGGGAGATGAAAGTCTTCACGAACATAAAGTTATAATTGATTCGTTAGCAAACCAAAAAGAGGCTTTGTGTTTTATGATTGGAAAGTCTTTTTTTGCTAATAAAATTTCAAATGAACAGATTCAGTTTTTTGAAACATTCGATGCTTTTGCCGAGTTCTTAAAAACTTTCAAATTTGATTCTAATATGATATTAATAAAAGGTTCGAGAGGTATGGCCTTAGAACGAACTTTAGATTATATTAAATAAAAGAAAGGAAAGCCATTCTGATTAGAATGGCTTTTTTTATTATTATTATATGGTCATTAAAAATCCAATTAGATTCTCCTTTTTGTTAAGTCCTAATTTCTTTCGTAAACGATAACGAGCTAATTCAACCCCGCCTGTTGAAATATTCATAATTTCAGCTATTTCTTTAGTCGACATATTCATAAGAAGATAAGTTGACAGATCTAGCTCTCTAGGAGAAATAGTTGGGTATTGACCTTTTAATCGCTTCAAGAATTCAAAATGCACGTTTTTAATGTGTTTTTCCAAGTCTTTCCAGCTCTTGTCTGTATTTACTTCTTTTACAATGCTTTTATGCAGTTTGCTAAACTCGGATTTGGTGGTCTCATCCAAAATTCCAGTGTCGATATCTTTCAGTTTATGAATGATTCCGTTTAAAACTTTGTTCTTTTTTACAACTTGTAAAGAATTGTTTACTAGTTCTTTATCTTTTGCTAGGATTTTGATTTGAAGTTTGTCATTTTTTAGTTTTTCAATTTCTTTTTCCAAATCATGTTGCTCGTGCCTGATTTTGGCCTCCTTTTCAAGATATAATCTTCTTTGTTCGATGGTTTCGTAATACCTGTTTTTTCTGATCTTCAGTTTGATACGAACGGAAATTAGATATGCGCCAAGCAAAATTAGAACAAGATAAAATAAATAAGCTAAGAAATGTCTGTACCAAGGTGGCGATACCGTAAATTCAACCTCGGTGATATTCGATTCTATACCATAGCTGTTTCGGGCCCTTAGTTTCATTACATAATTTCCTTCTCTTAAATTGGTATATTCTTTTATCGCCGTAGAAGACCAGCCACGCCAGTTTTCCTCAAAAGGCTCTAATTTATACGAATACATTACATTTTCTTGATTTTCGTACGTTGGCGATGCGAAAGTAAATTTAATACGATTGTATTTGTATGGAATACTGTACGATTCTAGTTTAGTGGTCAAATTGCCCGTTAAAATTGTGTCGCCAGGATTCGAAAAGCTTTCGATAAAAGCTTTTGGTTTTGTCATAAAAGTGTTTGGAATAGTCGAATTATAATGCGCCAAACGATCTGTTAATCCTATAAAAATATTCTGAGGATCTATCGCATTTACAGAGATATAGTTGTTTACCAGATTGCCGGTTAAGTTCGAGAAAATCCCTTGTTTTTTGGTAAAAGTGCCGTTTTTGTTTTTCACTAATACACCAAGAGATTCATTAAATGCATACCACAGATTTCCAGCAGGATCTTCAATTAAGGTATTGATAGTTGGAATTCCGTTGAATAAATTCGTTAGTTTTTTATCTTCAAAAAACGCTTCCTGCTCTACAGAATACCTGTAAAAATGATTTTTTACTTGAAAATAAACTTTACCGTTTATATTCTGAAGGCTGTTTATTCCTTTGTATTTCTCAGATATATTAACATGCTTTTTTATAAAATCAAATCGCTGTAAATCTTCGGATAACTTTACCTGATATAGAAAAGGATTTTTCTTGAGCCATAGATAATTTGCATCTATTTCAACAGAAAAATTATTGGTTGTTTCATCAAATCCTTTTACCTGATGCAGATAATCGTAGCCCGAAGCCGATCGTTTAAAAATAGAAAATCCGTTATAACTTTCGCCGATTATATAATTATCATGGTCAGGTATTTTTTTGAATCCGAAATACCCTTTGTTATCAAGAATTTTAGAGACTCTATTATTCTCAATAATCAATGCCCCGCTATTGCTAGCACATATCAGAACATCGTTGAGAACCTGAATATTCCAAACTTGCGATATTGTTCCTTCCACTCGTGTAAACGGACTGTCTTTAAAAGAGCTTCCCCATGGATGATAAAATAAGCCTTGGTTTGTGGCAACATACAGATTTCCGTTGTACATCGTTGATGCATATACTGTACCTATATTATAACTATAGTCAAAGTATGAAAAGGGTGAGTTTTCGTTTATAAAAGTGATACCATTATCAAGACCAAGCCAAATGTTGCTTTTGTTATCTACAAAAGAAGCTAGAATAGTATTGTTTTGAATTCCTTTTTGGCGATTTAAATGCTGGATTATTTTTCCGTTTAAGTCGCAAATAATAGCGCCATCTAATACAGAATTGAGTATTATATACTTGTTTTTGATGATGGATCCGCCAAGCGAAGTGTTTTTCTTGATAAATTCGTTGGCTTCAGTAGTCCACGACTTAATAATACCGTTTTCAGATACAAAAAGACCTTTTTCTAAAGTGGCATACAATAGTCTATTGTTTGATAAAGGAAAAATAGACCATATCTCTTTATCATTAAATACAGTGGTACCTTTTAGTGCAGTAAGCTTTCTGTTTTTGTATTCGAGTACACCAAGCGTTTTATCTTGAAAATAAAGACGGTTGTTGACTAAAAATGAAAATTGAAATTTGTGCGGAGCGGTAAGGGTTGTCACTTTTTCATTTTTTAGAAAAAACACTTTACTAAAAGACTGAAAAATAACTTCTCCGTTAAATATATGGATTCTCCAGATTAAGTTGATGTTTTCTTTATCTATTGGACTCAAAAGATTATAGAGAGAATGATATTTTAAAATTCCTTTCTCGTCATTCTTAAAATATCCAAATTCGTTATTTCCTCCAACAAATATTCTTCCTAATGCATCAATTTTTAAGCTTCTAATCTCAGATTTGTTTGGCAAAGAGTATTTATGCCAGTTTGAACCATCAAATTGAATCAAACCGCTGTTGTTTGCAAAATACATGTTTCCGTTTTTATCCTGATCGATACTCCAGTTTTGAGTTCCGCCTTTATATTCTGATCTTTTGTAGTTTTTTATATCGGGAATTCCTATGTTTTTTACCTGTGTAAAACCTTTTAATTGTAAGAAAAATAATAAAATTAGTGTAAAATACCTAACTGTGGATTTCATAAAATTTTAAATATATTTTTGTTAGAAATGCGTTATTTTGATTTTAAATTGTTGATTATTCAATTGCAATAAATCTTATTTTTTGATTTTTTTCTAAAATATAACGTAATAGTTGCTATTACGCTACTGTAATATACGTTTTTTTTAATTAACATTTTTATAACAATTTTTTCTAAAATCTAAAATACAGTAAATTAATTAATTAAAAAATAAATGTTGTGTTTTTGTAGTGCATTAAGTTTTAGGTTGAAGTGTTTTTGTAAAGAATTTTAATAGTAATTTTTTCGGATTTAACATTATCATTGCATTAAATTACTAATTAATTAACCAAAATTTTTAGAAAAATGAAATTGACAAAATTATTTATTTTTTGTGTTTCGTCTTTACTGTTTTCTGTTGTCGCATTAGCTCAGGATGTGACTATAAATGGAATCATTAGTGACGAAAGTGGATTACCCGTCCCAGGTGCGACGGTTTTGGTAAAAGGAACCAATAAAGCTACTGCATCTGACTTTGATGGGAAATTTCAGATTAGTGCTCCCTCTAACGGAACTTTGACAATTAGTTTTGTTGGTTTTAAGACACTAAACGAGGCTGTTAATGGAAGGACAAAGATTAATGTGCTTCTTACAGCAACATCTCAAAACCTGAACGAGGTTGTTGTAGTAGGTTATGGTACTCAGAAAAAAGGTCTGATTACTGGTGCTTCGACAAATCTTAAAGGAGAAACGATTAAGGAGCTAAATACAGGATCTGCGATGGAAGCGCTTCAAGGTATAGCTCCCGGTATTAGCATTACAAGAACAAATGGCTCGCCTGGTGCTGGTACTAAAGTAACTATTCGTGGATTGGGTACAAATGGAAATTCAAATCCTTTGTATATCGTTGATGGTATTTCTGTTGGTAATATTGATTATTTGAGCCCTTCAGATATAGAATCTATTGATGTGTTAAAAGATGCGGCTTCTGCAGCAATTTACGGATCTAGGGCAGCTAACGGTGTTGTATTGGTTACAACGGTAAAAGGAAAAAAAGGGAGAGCGGCGAGAATTAGTTATGATAGTTACTACGGTATCCAGAATATCTATAAAAATTTAGATCCTTTGAATGCTCAGGAGTATATGTATATTATGGATGAAGGAAGGGTAAATGACGGACTGCCTCGTCAGGATTGGAAAGCTGTTTTAAGCAATAATTCATGGTTGAGAACCCAATATCCAGGTGCCGATACGCAATTAGGAAATGACGTCTGGGGAATGCTGCAAAATGGGTGGACAGGAACAAACTGGATTGATGAAATGAGTAAAAAAGATGCTCCGGTCATGAATCATTCTCTTAATATTACAGGAGGTAGTGAAGACATAACTTATGCATTAGGGGTTTCGTATTTTGATCAAGATGGTATTATAGGAGGAAATCTTGTAGATGCTGGTTTTAAAAGGCTGACTACTAGATTAAATACTCAAATGGTCTTAAAAAAGAATGAAAGCCATAGCATTATTACAGTAGGAGAAAATGTTACGTATACTAATTCTCAGAACAGAGGAGTTTCTAATGGTAATATCTATGGGAATGATTTGCATAATGCATTAACGGCAAATCCTCTGCAGCCAGCTTATTGGCAAACTTCTATTGATAGAAATATTGACAAATTCGGATTTACTCCAACTTTAGAAGGAATTTCTACAGGACAGACAAATCCATTAGCGGTGATGTATTACAGAAGTAATTATAATTATCCAAAAGATAATAGAATTACTGGGAATGCATTTTTAGAAATCGAACCGATTAAGGATCTGAAATTTAAAACGGTTTATGGAATTGATTCATGGTTTGGGTATGGTAGATCTATGAGCCCATCATATGGGTTGGGGGTACTTTATTCAAAGTTAAATAATGGAGCATCTCAATATTCATACATTGGAGCAAATTCAACTTGGACAAATACTGTCTCATATAAAAAGCAATTTGGGAATCATAATATATCTGCTGTTGCAGGAACTGAATTAATTCAATATTTGGTGAATAACAATGTTAGTGGTTCACGAAACAATTTAACATTTGGAGAAGATCCAAAATATGCGTACTTAAACAATACAGCTCCAAAAACAATTAATGATCTTTCGACTAATGGAATGGATACTTCAGCTGGAGGTGGCGGTATTATGTCGTATTTTGCTAGAGCACAATATGATTATAAAGAAAAATACCTTCTTTCGGCTACAATACGTGCCGATGGCTCTTCTAACTTCGCTGAAGGAAAACGATGGGGGTATTTTCCTTCTGTTTCTGCAGGTTGGGTAATTACAAAAGAGGATTTTATGGAAAGCTCTTCTAAGTGGCTAAATTCATTAAAATTAAGAGGAAGCTGGGGGCAAAACGGTAACCAAGATATTCCTAATTTTTATTATTCTTCAAATATCGCGTATGTTTTTCCAGGATACTTCTTCGGAGATACAAAGCCAGTTTCAGGAACAACAGCTTATCCAGCTAGAGTTACCAATCCTAATTTAACTTGGGAAACATCAGAGCAATTAGATTTTGGTCTTGATGCAAGTATGTTCGATTCAAGATTGAACGTAACTCTTGATTGGTATAATAAAACAACTAAAGACTGGCTGGTTTTAGCAGCAGGTAGAGGAACGGATGGAGCAGCGCCAGCGTATATTAATGGAGGAGATATCGAAAACAAAGGTTTTGAGTTTTCTGTAAATTGGAGTGATAAAGTTGGAGGCTTTAAATATGGAGCTACTGTAAGTGGAGCTTTCAATAAAAACAAAGTTACTAAAATTGCAAATGCTGACGGAATATTACATGGTCCTTCTAACGTATTATCGCAAGGAACTGGGGAGATTTCAAGAGGACAAGTAGGACTGCCATTAGGGTATTTCTACGGCTTTAAGACTGCAGGCATTTTACAGAATCAAAAAGAAGTTGACGAATACGTAGGTCCAAATGGACAGCCTTACTTTAGTGATCAGCGTCCTGGAGATGTTCGTTTTGTTGACCAAAATAATGATGGTGTTATTGATGAGAAAGACAAAGGTTACTTAGGAAATCCAAACCCTGATTTTGAATTGGGGATTCAATTAAATTTTGAATATAAAAATGTTTATGTGAATACTACTATGGCTGGTAAATTTGGTATGCAGGTTATGCAGTCATACAGATCTTTTGCAGATAGTCCTGCTCAGAATTATACTTCTGATGTTTTTGATCGTTGGCATGGAGAAGGCACATCTACTAAAATGCCTAGATTAAGTTCAACTTCAAACAGAAATACACAGTTTTTGTCTGATATCTACATGCAAAATGCAGATTATTTAAGAATAAATAACTTAACGGTAGGTTATAACTTCAATGAAATATTAAAAGATTTCAAATTTATCACTAATCTTAAATTTTATGTTGCAGTAAACAACCTATATACATTTACTAAATATGATGGTATGGATCCAGAAGTTCGTTGGTCAGGAGATAACACAAATGCTCCATGGGCTTCAGGAATTGATTTAGGTTTGTATCCACAAGCTAGAACGGTGATGTTTGGTATAAGTGCTGATTTTTAATATAAATACAATTACAATGAAAAAAATAAAATATTTAGTAGCAATTTCGGCTGTATTTATGGTAACAAGCTGTGATGATTATCTTGATACTGATAATTTGACAGAAAAGAGTTTAGAGAATTTTTACAAGACACCTCAAGATATTGAAGAAGCAACTGCTGGAGTTTACAACGCTATTTATACCAATAATGTGCATAGTGAAGAGCAGATTGCGGCTAACCTGATGGATAATATGATGCTAGGAGGAGGTGGTCCTGATGATAAAACTGCTAAATGGGTTGATAATTTTGAAGATCCTGTAGATGATACCTATTTAGATTTGTGGGTTCAATCGTATAGAGGTATCGCTCGAACAAATGCAATTATAGAAAAAACACCTGCAGCAGACTTTAAGACTTATTTTAATACTCCCGCTGAAGCTGAGCAGTTTAAGCAACAGGCAATTGGTGAAGCGTATTTCATGAGAGCGTTTTTCTACTTCAGATTGGCTAAATTTTTTGGTGGAGTTCCATTAATAACAACTATTGATGGAAAAAAAGACGGGCCAAGAAATACTTATACTGAAACATTTGCGCAGATTGCATCAGATTTAAAAAAGGCAATCGAAACAATGCCGGCAACTCCTTTTCCAAGTATTCCAACATCAAGATATGGACATGCTAATAAATGGGTTGCGGAAGCTTATATAGGACGTGTATTTTTATTTTATACAGGCTATATGACTAATATTGAGAAGCAAACTACTGAGGAATTGCCTTTGGCAGAAGGAGGATCTTTAAATGCAACACAAGTGGCAAGTTATTTAACCGACTGTATGACTAATAGTGGTCACGCTCTTGTTTCTGATTTTAGAAATCTTTGGCCTTATTCTTATGTTAATAAAGCTTCTGGAAACAATGTTTTGCCATGGGCCGCAACAGAAGGTTTGTCATGGGTGGGGCAAGACGGTGCTAGTCCAACATTTGGAACTGGAAATTATGAGACAATGTTCGTTCAGCGTTTCTCTTTTGGAGATTGGTCTTGGACAAATGGTAACATTTATACCAATAGATTATGCCTGTTTTCTGCATTACGTGGTAACTCATTAGTTCCTTTTGGAGAAGGATGGGGTTGGTGTACAGTAAATCCAAGTTTATATAGTAATTGGGAAGAACGTGACGTAAGAAAAAGAGGTTCTATACTTGAAGTTGGTAAAGCAGACCAAGGAACAGCTGGTTATGCACCTGACAAAGGAGATCATGAAACAGGATATTTTAATAAAAAATATATTTCTCTACAATACCCTAATGCTACAGGATCTACGGTCGGAATGTTTGTTCAATTGTATAACTGGTCTAATACCGATATGCAATTAATGCATGCTCAGGATTTTATCTATATGCGTTATGCCGATGTGTTATTAATGCATTCTGAGATTACTAAAACAGCAGGAGGCTTAAATGCTGTTAGAGCGAGAGCAAAATTAGACCCAGTTGGTTATTCTCTTGATAATATTAAAGCAGAACGTTTGCATGAATTTGCTTTCGAAGGATTGCACTGGTTTGATTTAATTCGTTGGGGAGATGTAAATGACGCATATAATAGCGTTATTCCAGTTAGAAACTCGGGTACTGCCGCAAATTACAGCGTAAAATATAGACCAGAGACTAAAGGTTTGGTTTCTATGCCTGAAACAGAACTTAGACTATCAAATGGAGTCTATACGCAAAATCCAGGGTGGTAAAATTTAACAATCTTAATATAGATAAATATGAAAATAAATAAAATATTATATCTCCTTTTGGCTCTTTTTACGTTGACTTTTTCAGCATGCGATCCAATAGTTGATGAACAGCATTTAACGAATTCTACTGATGTTGCTGGAGTTAAATTAGTAGCTACTCAAAGTACACCAGGAGGAAATAAGATCACGCTTAATATGACAAGTCCAGGTATTACAGGATATTGGGATTATGGCTTAGATAAAGCACTAACAAATGAAGTAACATTCGTTTATCCTATTCCTGGGAAAGCCACATTTACTTATGTTGGTACTCTGGGAGCTGAGTTTTTTACTAAAACTATTGATGTTCAGATTGATAAGTTGGATACTCCTTTGGATCAGGATTGGTATGATTTAGTTGGAACCAATACAGCAGCTGGCAAAACTTGGGTTTTTGATGGCACGCAAGGTTCAGGTAGATTTTGGTGGTTTATGTCTCCAAATGGAAGTGCCGATAGTGCTATGACCTCTTGGTGGAATGCTGGAGATTGCTGCCCTCCAAGTGATGCGCTAGGAAAAATGCATTTTGATTTAAATGGAGCGGCCAATTATAATCATTATGAAACAGCAAGCGCTACGCCAACAAAAGGGAACTTTAAACTAGATATTAAAAATAAACAATTGACTATCATAAATTCAAAAATGTTAGGTTATGCAGCTGGAAATGCTGATGGAGTATATACTATCGTTACACTTGAAGAAAATAAAATGGTTCTTTATTTAAATAATAGTGAAACATATGGAACAGGATGGACATTTGTTTTCAAGCCCGAATAATATATTTTGTGTTAGTTATTTCGAAAAAGGAAGATTGAAAAATTCCTTTTTCGAATTTTAAAATCTCATATGCTTTGCTATAAAAAAGGAAGTGTATTTTAAGAGTTAAACTATGGTTAGTTTAAGTTAAGTTTATTGCCTGGTTAGCCCGTAATTTCGATTGCGGGCTATTTTTTTGCTCTGTACCAGCAAAAGACTATTTATTATCGAAACTAATGGTCTTGAAATCTAAATAGCGTTTACAAGCTTAAATTGAATAAAAATCTCTTGTTGCCTAATTTTTTAGAGCTATTCAGAAAAACTTCTTTTCCGTTTAATAAATCAAACCCTCTAGCTTAAAAATGTAAAGAAGCTTTATACTTCAGGAGATTCCTTTTTAACACCCAAAATGATTATCGTTTTAATAAGTGTATAAGTTAAACATTCAATTCAAATATTCGTGTCATTTGTCATTTTGCCTCAAAATTGCCGTTTTTTTCAATTTTGAGGAAGTGTAACTTTGATAATAGCCCACTTTTTTATCGTCAAAAAGAAGGTAAATTCTTCTAAAATTAGCAAAAATAAGTTTTTTCTTTCGTTTTAAACAGTTGTCAATAATGTAAAAAAAGTAGGGTAAAAATATCATATTCTCTATTTTTTAAATTTTGCATAAAAAGTGCTTTGAGTTGATCTAATTATTTATAAAATAGGTGTTTACAAGGTCATTACAGGTACTATCACGTTGTAGTTTTAATAATTTTAAATATAAATTTTATATATAAATATCATGTAGTGTTATTTTTTGAAATTAACTTTTCTTTAGTACTATTTTTTGTTTTATTAAAACTTTAAAAATCAAATAATTAATTTTTTTTTGATGTGTTTTTATAATATTATTTTTTTGTTTTTGATGTGTTTTTGTAGTGACTTTTAGATGTGAAAAGTGAAAATTTAATTTTAGTATTGCATCAAATTACTAATTAATTAACCAAAATTTTTAGAAAAATGAAATTAACAAAATTACTTGTTTTTTGTATTTCATCTTTATTATTCTCGGTTATAGCTGTGGCTCAGGATGTCACAGTAAATGGAATAATAAAAGATGAAAGTGGTTTACCTGTTCCAGGTGCAACAATTTTATTAAAAGGTACGACTAAATCTACTGCATCAGATTTTGACGGAAAATTCCAGATGCAAGCACCTTCAAACGGATTATTAACAATTACGTTTATTGGTTACGCTACAGTAACAGAAGCGATAAATGGAAGAACAAAAATTACAGTTCAATTAAAACCAGAATCACAATCTTTAAATGAGGTTGTAGTTGTTGGATACGGTACTCAAAAGAAATCTGTTGTAACAGGTGCTATTTCTAGCGTAAAAGCTGCAGATCTTGAAAAAGTGCCAAACGGAAGAGTTGAGCAGACTTTACAAGGTAGAGTAGCAGGGGTTTCTGTTGCGGCTACTTCTGGACAGCCTGGTGCAGCATCAAAAGTTCGTGTAAGAGGTATCACAACCTTCAGAGAAGGTGGTAATGATCCTTTATGGGTTGTTGACGGTATCGCTGTAGACGCAAATGCTATTGGTTTCATCAATCAATCTGATATTGAGTCTATCGAGGTGCTTAAAGATGCTGCTTCTGCTGCAATCTATGGTACTCGTGCTGCTACAGGGGTTATTTTAGTTACTACTAAAAAAGGTAAATCAGGAAAAATTTCTGTAAACTATAATGGTTTTGCAGGTGTTTCGTCTCCAGCTAAAAGATTAGATATGTTGAATGCTACTCAGTATGCAACTCTTATGAATGAAAAATCTTTAAACGATGGAGGAGCTATTAAATACGCAAATCCAGCGGCTTTTGGTAAAGGAACAGATTGGCAAGATGCAATTTTTAATGACTCTGCTTTCAGATATACACATGAGTTAAGTATTAGTGGAGGTGGTGAAAAATCTACTTTCTATGCTTCTTTCGGAATTCAAGATCAAGAAGGTATCGTTGTTACAGATATTTCTAATTATACTAAGAAAAACTTCCGTTTAAACTCTACACACAAGATTTCTAAATACTTCACTTTTGGACAAACTTTTGGATATACACACCAAAAAACAAAAGGGATTGGTAATACAAACAGTGAGTTTGGTGGACCTTTAAGCTCTGCAATCAACTTGGATCCGCTTACCCCACTAGTTGTTACTGATCCTACTGAAGCGAATTCAGGTTTTTATACTAATCCAAACGTTGTTAGAGATGCAAATGGAAATCCTTACGGAATTTCTTCTTTAGTACAACAAGAGATGACAAACCCTCTAGGATATGTACAAACAAGATTAGGAGGTTACAGCTGGTCAGATGATTTTGTTGGTAATGCTTACTTAGAGGCTAATATTACAGATCATTTAAAATTTAGAACTACACTTGGTGGTAAATTAGCATATTGGGGAGACCAAATGTTCACTCCAGTTTTCTTCTTAAACCCAAACATGAAAGCTGATAGAAATAACTACAGCCAAAATAATAACAGATCTTTAGCTTGGACTCTTGAGAATACTTTAAGCTATGCTAATAAATTTGGAGATCATAACGTAAGCGTTTTAGCTGGTCAAGGAGCTTATGTTGAAAACATTGGTGGTTCTATTGGTGTAACAATGTTCGGATTGCCTATTCAAAGCTACAAAGATGCTTCTTTCAACTTTGATATTCCTCAATCAGACAGAGTTAATAGAGCAAGTGATTTTACAGAGCATAAATTGGCTTCATTGTTCTTACGTGCTAACTACGATTACATGGAGAAATATCTTTTCACAGGTATCGTACGTCGTGATGGATCAACTCGTTTTGGAGAAAACAAAAAATGGGGAGTTTTCCCTTCATTCTCTTTAGGATGGGTACTTTCTAAAGAAGGTTTCTGGAAAGAAAACAATGTAGTTAATACTTTAAAACTACGTGGAGGTTATGGAGTTGTAGGTAACGATAACATTGATGATTTTAAGTATAGAGCAACAGTGGTTGGTGGTTACAACTACGCAGTTGGAACTACAGGAGGCATTACAACAGGATATGGAAACTCTACTCTTCCAAATGCAAATTTAGGATGGGAAGAAACATCTCAAACAACTGTTGGTCTTGATGCAAAACTATTTAATGATTTTTCTCTTACACTTGATTACTACAAGAAAACAACAAAAGGAATCTTAAGAAATGTTGTAATTCCAGGATACGTTGGAGTAGTTGACGCTCCTTCTGCTAATATCGCAGATATGGACAACAGTGGTTTTGAGGTTGAATTAGGTTACAAGAAAAGACTTGGAGAATTTAACTTAGGTGTTAATGCAAACGTTGCTTACTTGAAAAACGAAATTACTTACGTAGGTTCTTCTACTAATTTCATTGTTGGTGATGCTACTTTCCAATCTATGGGGCCTGTAACAAGAACACAAGTTGGGCATTCATTTAACGAGTTTTATGGTTATAAAACAGCTGGAATTTTCCAAAATGATGCAGAAGTGGCAGCATACAAAAATGCATCAGGAGGTTTAATTCAGCCAAATGCTAAACCTGGAGATTTCCGTTGGGTAGATTCTAATGGTGATGGAAAAATTACGGATGATGATAAACAATTCTTAGGAACAAACTTGCCTAAATATACTTTTGGTTTAACAATTAACTTGGATTACAAAAACTTCGACTTTATGGCATTTACTCAAGGATCTGCTGGAAGCAAAATTTTCCAAGGTTTAAGAAGATTAGATGTATTGAATGCAAACTATCAAACGAAAGCTTTAGATCGTTGGAATGGAGAAGGAACTTCAAATGATTACCCAAGATTAACAAATAACGATCCGAATAAAAATTACACAAACATGTCTGATTTTTATCTTGAAAACGGAAATTATCTTCGTTTAAAAATTGTAACTCTTGGATACACAATGCCAACCAACTTATCATCTAAAATTGGAGCAGATAAAGTTCGTTTTTACCTAACAGGAGAAAACTTAATCACTTTTACAAAATACACTGGATTTGATCCAGAAATTGGAGGTCAGGTTTATGGTGTAGATAAAGGAGTTTATCCGCAAGCAAGATCTATTCTGTTTGGAGCTAACGTTCAATTTTAAAAAATTAAAGAATCATGAAAACGATAAAATTTAAATATATATATGTAGCTGTGGCATTGGCAGTTCTAGGATCTTGTTCTGAAGATTTTGTGACCATTGACCCAAAAGGAAAATTTGATACAAGCACGTACTTTTCTAATGAGCAACAGTGTTATGCAGCCTTGATTGGAGTGTACGATCCTTTGAGAAAAAATACAGGAGGCTTTGAAAATATGGTTGCTATGCTAAACGCTGGTTCTGATGATTTTTATGCCGGAGGAGGTAGTTCTACAGACGGAACAGGAATTCAGAATTTCTCTACACATTCACTATCTTCAGTTACTATTCCAGGAAGCTATTGGAGCGATCATTACCAAGGTATTTCTAGAGCAAATTTGTTGTTAGTTAAATTACCAGGGGCTTCAATGAATGATGCTGTTAGAAACAGATTTGCTGCAGAGGCAAAAGCTTTACGCGCACTTTACTACTTCAATTTAGTAAGAATGTTTAAAAACCTTGCCTTAGTTTTACAGCCATTAACTACAGAAACTATTTATTCTCCTGACCAAGTTGCCCCAGAAGTAATTTATGCTCAAATCGAGAAAGATTTAAATGAGGCTATTGCAGTTTTACCAAATAATGTGATTAAGGATACTGAAGCTGGAAGATTCAATAAAGGAGCGGCTCAAGCACTTTTAGGAAAAGTATACTTGTTTGAAGGTAAAAAGACTGAAGCAGCCGCAGTACTAGCAGAAGTAAATGGTACTCCAGGGGAAGTGAACCAATACGGTAATAAATTGCTAGATAACTTTAGCGACCTATGGATTACATCAAACAAATTCAACGCAGAATCATTAATCGAAGTATCTCACAGTAGTGCAGGAAACTCTGAATGGTCATTCTGGGGGCAAGGTAAAGACGAAGGAAACTCGTTAAATATTATGGTTGGACCTAGAGGATATTCTAGACCAGTAGGTTCTGATGCGCCAAATCTTCCTTCAGGATGGGCTTTCAACGTTGCAACTCAAAAATTGTATGACGCAATGCAAGGTGACCCGCGTAAGGATGCTACAATCCTTGATTTAAAAGCATTAAAAGCAGCAGGTAAAGCAAATTATATTCCAGCTTATCAAGATACTGGATATTTCTTAAACAAATATCTTCCAAGACAGTCAGATGTTAGTACAGGTGGTGGTAATTCAGAATTGAACTACAAACAAAACTCTTATGTAATCAGACTTGCAGATACGTACTTGATGGAAGCAGAAGCTTTAGGATCTGGGGCAAGAGCACAGGCATTACTTGATGCAGTTAGAAAAAGAGCTGGATTAGCTCCAGTTCCTGTAACATTAGCTGCTATCAAGCATGAAAGAAGAATGGAATTAGCAGGTGAAGGACATAGATTTTTCGATTTAGTAAGATGGGGAGATGCTGCTGCAGCATTATCTGACAGAGGCTTTGACGCTGGAACAGATGAGATTTTCCCAATTCCGTACACAGAACTTAACGGTACTAAATTGAAACAAAATCCTAACTACCAATAAGATTCAATTCAGAGGAAAATAAAAAGTTAAGTTAAGTTTAAGTTTAAGTTTGGTTGTAAATAGCCCATAATCATTAAGAGTATGGGCTATTTTTTAAATCCTTCAAAAGGGTAGAACTCATTTTTTTGATTTCTTCTAAACTTCAATTTAAAAACATAATAATTGGAAGCGAATGAAAAAAAATAGCCTAAAAATTTTATGCCTTTTGTTTGCTGCAACAGCTTTTGCGCAGCAGCCAAAAACAAAAAAAGAGTTTACAACCAACGGCAAAAAAATAACCGTTTACACGACTGCAGAAAACTCTAAGTTACGATTAACGACTACAGATAATTTGACTTTTTCTGCCGCAAAACAACCTCTAGAAACTGAAACTTCTATTTTTGTAGAACCGTCTAAAAAGTTTCAGACTTTTATGGGAATTGGTGGGGCTATTACAGATGCCAGCGCCGAAATATTTGCCAAACTTTCAAAAGAAAAACAAGCAGAATTTTTAAATGCTTACTACGATAAACAAAAAGGAATCGGCTATTCTTTGCTAAGAACCACAATTCAAAGTTCTGATTTTAGCAGTGGAAGCTATTCTTACATCGAAGAAGGAGATAAAGAGCTGAAAACCTTTTCTATTGATCATGACAGGCAATATAGAATTCCTTTAATCAAACAAGCCATTCAGAAAGCAGGCGGAAAGCTTACAACTTATGCAGCGCCATGGTCACCAAATGCTTTTATGAAAAGCAACAACAGTGTGCTAAAAGGAGGAACTTTACTTCCTGAATACTATCAGACTTGGGCTAATTTTTATGTAAAATTTATTAAAGCCTACGAGAAAGAAGGTATTCCGATTTGGGGAACTTCTACTCAAAATGAGCCAATGGCAGTGCAGACTTGGGAATCTTGCGTTTATACAGCCGAAGCAGAAAGAGATTTTATTAAAAATTATCTTGGGCCAACTTTGAAAAAAGAAAACCTTGGCAATAAAAAAATCATCGTTTGGGATCATAACCGTGATTTGATGAATTACCGCGCCAACGTAATTTACTCCGATCCTGAAGCATCTAAATATGTTTGGGGAATGGGATTTCACTGGTACGAAACTTGGTCTGGCGGTGCGCCAATGTTTGATAATGTAGGCAAAGTCAATGAAGCTTATCCAGACAAAAAACTAATGTTTACAGAAGGTTGTATCGAAAAATTTGATGCATCGAAATATCAATTTTGGGGGAATGCAGAACGTTACGGAATCAATATGATTCATGATTTTAATAACGGAACCGTGGCTTGGACAGACTGGAATATTCTTCTAGACCAGAACGGAGGCCCAAATCATGTTGGTAATTTCTGTTTTGCGCCAATTCATGCAGACACTACAACAGGAGAATTAATTTATACGCCGTCTTACTATTACATTGGACATTTTTCAAAGTTTATCCATTTAAATGCTGTTCGCGTAAGCACAGCTGCAAGCAAAAGCGCTTTATTAAGTACCTCTTTTTTAAATACTGACGGAACAATGGCAACTATTGTCATGAACCAATCAGCTAATGATCTTACATACAATTTAATTATTGGTGATAAAAAGGCAGAAGTGAAAATTCCGCCACATGCTATACAAACACTTGTTTATTAATATTTTGTTATAAAGTAATGAAGGAGACTAATAGGAATCATCCATTTTAGTCTTCTCTTGCTTTTAATTTTAAAACGATTTTTTAAGCAATATGAAAATTACTTCTCAACTATTTTTATCAACCTTTGCCTTTATTCTAGTAAGCTGTTTTAATACAGAAATAATAGCTCAAAAAAATAACAAAATAAAGGTTTTTACTACTGCCGAAAACACAAATTGGAAATTGTCATTATCAAATGATTTAATTTCAAACAACACACAAAAAAAAGCAACAGTATCTATTGTTATAGATGCTGAAAAAACAGATCAAACTTTCCTCGGAATTGGAGGAGCAATTACTGATGCAAGCGCAGAAGTTTTTGCAAAATTATCGCCAAAAAAACAGCAGGAATTTCTAAATGCCTATTACGATAAAAATAAAGGTATTGGATATACTTTGGCTAGAACAAATATTCACAGCTGTGATTTCAGCAGTGACAGCTATACTTATGTTTCTGAAGGAGACAAAGAATTAAAAACTTTTAATATAGACCACGATCGTAAATATAGAATTCCATTAATCAAAAAAGCAATTGAAACAGCCGGCGGGAAACTAACCTTATTTGTTAGCCCATGGAGTCCCCCAGCTTTCATGAAAGACAATAATGATATTTTGCACGGCGGCGTTTTATTGCCTGAATTTGCTCCAGCTTGGGCGTTATATTATACCAAGTTTATAAAAGAATACGAAAAAGAAGGAATTCCAATTTGGGGTTTGACGGTTCAAAACGAACCAATGGCCAAACAAAGCTGGGAATCTTGTATTTACACGCCAGAAGCAGAAAGAGATTTTCTTAAAAATCATCTTGGGCCAACTTTAGAAAAAGAAGGATTAGGTTCTAAAAATGTTATTATCTGGGATCACAATCGCGGAGATATGCTAACTAAAAGAGCCAATCTTGTTTTCTCAGATCCTACGGTTTCGAAGTATGCTTGGGGAATTGGATTTCACTGGTATGAAACTTGGAACGGAGGTCCGCCTCAATTTGAGTCTGTAGCAGAAGTTCATAAAGCATTTCCAAACAAAAATCTGCTTTTTACCGAAGGCTGTAACGAAAAATTTGATGCTTCAAAATATCAGTTTTGGGGAAATGCAGAGCGTTATGGAATCAATATGACTAATGATTTTAATAATGGAACAGTTGGTTGGACAGATTGGAATATTCTTTTAGACCAAAAAGGTGGGCCAAATCATGTTGGAAATTTCTGCTTTGCACCTATCCATGCCGATACCACAAAAGATGAATTAATCTATACGCCAATGTATTATTATATTGGACATTTCTCAAAATTCATTAGACCAAATGCAAAAAGAGTGTTAGAAACCATAAGCGACAAGTCATTATTAAGCACTTCTTTTAAAAATTCTGACGGACAATTGATTACTGTAGTAATGAATCAATCTGAAAAAGAGATTGTTTATTCTTTAGAAAGTCAAACACAAAAAACGACAATTACAATTCCAGCACATGCTATCCAAACGATTGTAAAATAATTGTCAGCTAACTAAAAAACCACAGAAAATGAAATTTAATGTAAAGAATACCATAAAAGCAATTTGCTTCATAGCGGCTGTAATGGCTCAAGTAAAATGCTCTTCGTCTAGTGATCCTGTAGAAAATCCACCTGTAACGCCTCCCGTAACGGTTACAAACGACGTTGATTTTTGGCTTACAAAAGGCAATCAAAGCGTTTTATTGGCAAAACAAACCGAAGTGCTAGGATTTGATACTAGAGCAAATGCTTATGCTAATATCGAAATTAATGCCGCTCAAAAATATCAGACCATTGACGGTTTCGGATATACTTTGACAGGAGGAAGCGTAGATGTTATCAACCAATTAAATGCTGCCAAAAGAACTGCTTTGTTACAGGAATTATTTGGTTCGGGAGAAAATTCAATTGGAGTAAGCTACCTTAGAATCAGTATCGGAGCTTCAGATTTAAGCGCAACAACTTATACATATAATGATCTTGCAGTTGGAGAAACAGATTTAAATCTGGATAAATTTAACTTAGAAAAAGACAAAAATCTAATTGCCATGCTAAAAGAAATTCTGGCAATTAACCCTAAAATTTTAATCTTAGCCACACCTTGGTCTGCACCTGTTTGGATGAAAGACAACGCTAGTTTTAAAGGCGGAAAACTGAAGGCAGAATATTATGATGCATATGCTAAATATTTTGTGAAATACATTCAGCAGATGAAAGCACAAGGAATTACAATTGATGCTATAACACCTCAAAACGAACCTTTGCATGACGGAAATAATCCAAGCATGTACATGTCTGCTGCAGATCAAGCGAGTTTCATTAAAAATAGTTTAGGGCCAGCTTTTAAAGCGGCAAACTTGAGTGTAAAAATTATTGCATACGATCATAATTGTGATAATCCGAATTACCCAAAAGCAATTTTGGCAGATGTAGATGCCTTTCCATTCGTAGACGGATCGGCTTTCCATTTGTATGCAGGAGATATTAGTGCTCTAACAAACGTTTACAATTCTTATCCGACCAAAAATGTATATTTTACAGAACAATGGACTTCATCTGATGGGCATTTTGATGGTGATTTAAAATGGCATCTTCGAAATGTAATCATAGGCTCAATGAGAAATTACAGTAAAAATGCATTAGAATGGAACTTAGCTAATAACCAAAATTTTGGACCAAATACAGATGGTGGCTGTACCATGTGCAAAGGTGCGATAACGATAACTTCAAGCGATAGTTTTCAGCGTAATGTAGCATATTACATCATTGCACATGCTTCAAAATTTGTTCCAATGGGATCTACAAGAATTGAAAGTAATTCTGGAGGCAATTTGCAGAATGTTGCTTTTATTACGCCTTCGGGTTCTAAAGTATTGATTGTCGAAAATGACGGTTCTGCAACAGAAACTTTCAATATTAAATTTAACGGAAAATGGGTAACAACTTCGCTAGAAGCGGGATCAGTTGGAACTTATACTTGGAAATAAATTTAAAGGCCTTTTGATATGAAAAAAATAATTGTAACGCTACAGCTTCTCGTTTCCATCGCTTCTTTTGGACAAGGTTTCTTGCATAGAGACGGACAAAAAATTGTGGATGGAAATGGAAAAAATGTTCTTTTAAGAGGTTTAGGCCTTGGCGGATGGATGGTGCAGGAAGGATATATGTTGCATACTCAGCCATTTGCTAGTCCGCAATATCAAATTAGACAAAAAATACAAGACGTTATTGGCGAAGAAGGAACAAAAGAATTCTACGCAGCTTACAAAGCCAACGGAATTACAAAACGCGATGTCGATTCTTTGGCAAAATGGGGATTCAATTCGATTCGCCTTCCCATGCATTATAATCTATATACGCCACCAATCGAGCAGGAAAAAAATGGAGAAATCACTTGGATACAAGAAGGTTTTACCATGACAGATAATTTGCTGAAATGGTGTGCAGAAAATAAAATGCACTTGATTCTGGATTTGCACGCCGCTCCAGGCGGACAAGGAAATGATGCCGCGATTTCAGATTTTGATACGACAAAACCAGCGCTTTGGCAAAGTGAAGCCAATCAGAAAAAAATGATTGCTTTATGGAAAAAATTGGCTGCCCGCTACAGAGATAATCCGTGGATTGGAGCATATGATATTATCAACGAACCCAATTGGAATTTTACCGGATCGAATAAAAATGGTTGCGACGAAAATTCAAACGGTCCGATAAGAGATTTAATGGTTGCCGTTACAAAAGCCATTCGCGAAGTCGATACCAACCATTTGATTTTTATTGAAGGAAACTGCTGGGGAAACAACTACAACGGAATTTTTCCTCTATGGGATGATAATCTAGCTTTAAGTTTTCACAAATATTGGAATTACAACGACAAAGCTTCCATCGAAAAAATGTTAGAGTACAGAGAAAAATACAATGTGCCGATTTGGATGGGAGAAAGCGGAGAAAACTCTAATGTCTGGTTTAAAGATGTTTTGACTTTAGTTGAATCACACAATATTGGTTGGGCGTTCTGGCCAATGAAAAAAATAGACAACATTGCAGGAGTGGCTTCGGTTACTAAAATTCCTGAATACGATGTTTTATTGAAATATTGGAGAGATGGCGGTCAAAAACCAACTCCAGAACTTGCCAAAAAAACGTTGATGAAAATGGCAGACAATTACAAAATGGAAAACGTTGCCGTTAAACCAGATGTAATAGATGCAATGTTCAGACAAGTGCAGACAGACGATACCAAACCTTACAAAAAAAATGCAGTTCCAGGTAAAATTGCGGCAACACATTACGATTTAGGAACCAACGAGAAAGCCTATTCAGACATTGATTTTGTTAATTATAGATCGGTAACAGCAAAGGATGACAAATGGAATCGCGGAAACAGCATGAGAAATGACGGAGTTGATATTTTGCCTTGTAAAGAAAAAGATTCAAACGGCTATCAAGTCTCATTTATCGAAGATGGAGAATGGATTCAGTACACCGTTGATGCAAAACAAGGAATTTACAATGTTGCCATTCGTTACTCAAGCGAAAAAGCAAATGGGAAATTGTATTTAGAAATTGATGGAGGAGCAAAATCAGCCGTAGTTTCGCTTCCTGCAACAGGAGGAAATGATAAATGGAAAACCGTTGTAGTATCTAATGTGCAATTGAAATCGGGTTCAAACAAAGTAAAAGCTGTATTTGAAAAAGGCGGTTTCAATCTGAACTATTTTGACTTTGTTAGCAGCAAAACAAAAAAGTAGAGAAATAATATTTATCTTGATATTCAATTTATTAACTAAACCATTTAAATAATAAAAAGATGAAAATGATTAATCTCGTAAATAGAGCAGGAGTTTTTACCTTAATTCTATTGTTTGTGTTTCAATCTTGCAGCAGTAACAATGATTCAAGCGATACGGCAGGAGCAATAACTCCAGATAAGATTGCAGTACAAGTTGATGTAGTGGGTAAAACTGCCGAAATGCCAAATGGAGATGGAAGCGGAAAAATTAATTTGAAAATTGAAGCTCCTAATGCAAAGTCCTATAAAATTGTGGTGAACAATGAAACAAAAGAGTTTACAACCAGCAATTTTACCTATGAGTTTACACAACCAGGAACCAAAACCTATACTATTGATGTTACGGCATACAATGGAGTAAAATATACGTATGCTTCTACAACGGTAAACATTTTTGTAGCAAGAAAATTAATCTGGTCAGATGAGTTTAATAAAGATGGAGCGCCAGATTCTTCAAAATGGGGTTACGATTTAGGCACTGGAAACGGTTGGGGAAATAACGAATTGGAATATTACACCAATCGCTCTGAAAATGTAAAAATCGAAGGTGGTCTTTTGAAAATCACGGCAATCAAAGAAAATTACCAAGGAAGCCAATATACTTCTACAAGAATGCTAACAAAAGGCAAATTTTCATTTAAGTATGGTAGAGCCGAAGTGCGCGCAAAATTACCAGCTGGTGGCGGAACTTGGCCAGCTTTCTGGTTGTTGGGAGACAATATTGACACTGCGGGTTGGCCTTTGTGTGGTGAAATAGACATTTTAGAATCAGTTGGAAACAATCCAAACGTGATTCATTCGTCACTGCACTCGCCAGGCCGTTCAGGAAATACGCCAGATACTAAAACAACAACAGTTTCAAATTCGACATCAGAATTCCATATTTATGCTGCCGAATGGGATGCCGAAAACATCAAATTCTACGTTGACGATAATTTGTTTTACACGTACAAAAACTCAAGCACAACTCCTTTCAATCAAAAATTCTTTGTGATTTTAAATTTAGCCATGGGAGGAAATTTTGGCGGAGCAGTAGATCCAAATTTCAAAAGTGCAACTTATGAAATTGATTACGTAAGAGTATATAATTAACATAACTTTTAAATAGATTTTTTTCTTTAAAGCCTCGCAAACACTAGCTTTACAAGATTAAAATTTTTTAACATGAAAAAGATAAACAAACTTGTTTCTGCAGTATTCCTGCTTTTAGCCGTGAACTTATTTTATGGTCAGAATTTAAAAATTATGACATATAATATTCGTCTCGATGTAGCGTCAGATGGAGAAAATGCATGGCCAAACCGAAAGGATTATTTTACATCTCAAATCGGTTTTTACAGTCCGGATATTTTCGGAGTTCAGGAAGCAACGCCAAATCAAGTGCTTGACATTGCATCGGCTTTGCCTAATTATAACAGATTCGGGATTGGAAGAGAAGAAGGAGGTTTGGGAGAAGCCTGTACGATTTACTATAAAAAAGACCGTTTCAAAGTCGAGCAATCAAATACTTTCTGGTTGTCTGAAACTCCAAACGTAGTTTCAAGAGGTTGGGATGCAGCATGCAACAGAGTTTGCACTTACGGACTATTTAAAGATTTAAAAACTAAAAAAACATTTTGGGTTTTCAATTTGCATTTAGATCACATGGGTGAAGAGGCGCGAGTAAAAGGCGTACAGCTTGTTCTTTCTAAAATAAAGGCATTAAACACAAAAAAATATCCAGCATTTTTAATGGGCGATTTCAATTCGGAACCCAATACAACGCAAATTGGAGAAATAAAAAAAGTGATGGATGATACCAAAGATGTTTCAATAGAAAAACCTTTCGGGCCCTCAGGAACTTTCAACGATTTCAAGCATAACGAACCTGTAACATTATTGTTAGACTATATTTTTATTTCAAAAAATAGCGGTCTAAAAATTCAAAAACACGCAGTGCTAAGTGATTCTAAAGATTTAAAATATCCATCAGATCATTTGCCTGTCTTAATAGAAATAGATTAAAATGAAAAACATCAACAAAAAACTTCAGATCCTGGTTTTGCTGCCTTTAATTGCAATGCAGTTTAACTGTGGATCTTCAACAAATGCTGTAAAAAGTACTGGAAAAGTTTCTTCTTGGATTACGACCACAGATGAAACTTCAAAACTTAAAAAACAAACTGATTTGGCTTTTGGTTCAGAAACAAATTCAAACCAAACTATTGAAATAAATCCAGCAGAGAAATTTCAAACCGTAGAAGGTTTCGGATTTTCGCTAACAGGAGGAAGCGCTCAAGCTATTAAAAAATTAGATAAGGCAAAAAGAGAAGCTTTACTTCAGGAATTATTTTCAAGAAAAGACGACGCAATTGGGTTAAGTTATTTAAGAATAAGTATTGGAGCATCTGATTTGAATGAAAAAGTTTTTTCGTATGATGATATGCCAGAAGGACAAACCGATTTGAAACTGGAACACTTTAATCTTGGACCAGATTTAGACGATGTAATTCCGGTTTTAAAAGAGATTTTAGCCATAAATCCTAAAATAAAAATTATGGGCTCTCCATGGTCTCCGCCAGTTTGGATGAAAGACAACGGAAGCTCAAAAGGCGGTAGTTTACAGCCAAAATATTATGAAGTATACGCGCAATATTTTGTTAAATACATTCAAGCAATGAAATCTCATGGAATTGTTATTGACGCCATTACACCTCAAAACGAACCGTTGCATCCAGGAAACAATCCGAGTTTATTGATGCTGGCAGAACAGCAGGCAGATTTTGTCGGGAATCATTTAGGTCCCGCTTTCGCGAAAGCAGGAATTAAAACCAAAATCATTGTTTACGATCACAACTGCAACAAACCAGAATATCCTTTAACGATTTTAAGAGATCCAAAAGCAAATCCGTTTGTGGCAGGATCAGCTTTTCACTTGTATGAAGGAGACATTAGCGCTTTGACAACTGTTCATAATGAATTTCCGAATAAAGATTTGTACTTTACCGAACAATATACAGGAACAGGAACCAATTTTGAAACCGATTTGAAATGGAGCGTGAAAAATGTAGTAATCGGTTCTATGAGAAACTGGAGTAAAAATGCACTTTCTTGGGGATTGGCAAATGATGAGTTTTATAAACCTTTTACGCCAGGAGGATGTTCGACTTGTAAAGGCGCTTTGATGATTGATCAAAACCAGAACATCAAAAGAGAGGTAGGATATTACATTATCGGACATGCTTCTAAATTTGTTCCAGAAGGTTCAGTAAGAATTGCAAGTAATATCGCTGGAAACTTATATAATGTGGCTTTCAAAACTCCATCAGGACAAACTGTTTTAATTGTAGAAAATGACGGAGCTTCGGCAGAGACATTTAATATCAAATACAACCAGAAACAAACCACAACCACACTAAACGCTGGAGCAGTAGCTACTTACGTTTGGTAAAAACTTAAAATATGAAAAAAGTAACCACAATTACGCTGTTTATGCTTTCACTTATGGCGTCGGCGCAGCAGCAGTCAATAGATCAGAAAGTCAACGATCTGTTGAAGAAAATGACAATTGAAGAAAAAGTCGGTCAGCTCACTCAATACACTGGCGACAATCAGGCAACAGGGCCAATTACAATTAATCCAAACAAACAAGCCGAGATCAAGCAAGGTTTAATTGGTTCGATGCTAAATGTTATCGGAACAAAATATACTAGAGGATATCAGGAATTGGCAATGCAGTCAAGACTTAAAATTCCGTTGCTGTTCGGGCAAGACGTTATTCATGGATTCAAAACTACTTTTCCCCTTCCTTTAGCAGAAGCGGCAAGTTGGGATTTGGCGGCAATCGAATTAGGCGCAAGAGTTGCCGCGACAGAAGCTGCCGCAAGTGGAATTCACTGGACATTTGCCCCAATGGTAGATATTGGTCGTGATCCGCGTTGGGGACGTGTAATGGAAGGTGCAGGAGAAGATACTTACTTAGGTTCTAAAATTGCTTACGCAAGAGTAAAAGGCTTTCAAGGAAGTAAACTAGGAGATTTAAACTCGGTTATGGCCTGCGTAAAACACTTTGCAGCGTATGGAGCAGGAGTGGGAGGAAGAGATTACAACTCTGTAGATATGAGCGAAAGAATGCTTTTGGAGACGTATTTGCCTCCGTTTAAAGCGGCTTTAGATGCTGGCGCAGCAACATTTATGAATTCATTTAATGATATCAACGGAATTCCAGCAACAGGAAATGCGCATTTGCAAAGAGATATCTTAAAAGGAAAATGGAACTTTCAAGGTTTCGTAGTTTCAGATTGGGGATCGATTGGAGAAATGGTAGCTCACGGTTATTCTAAAGATCTTAAAGAAGCGGCTTATTCTGCCATTACTGCTGGAAGCGATATGGATATGGAAAGCAATGCGTATCGTTACAATTTAGCTCAGTTAGTAAAAGAAGGAAGAGTTTCTATTGATTTAGTTGATGATGCGGTAAGACGTATTCTTCGCAAGAAATTCGAATTAGGATTATTTGACGATCCTTACAAATATTGTGATGGAAAACGCGAAGAAAAAGCCTTAAACAATCCAGAGCACAGAAAAGCAGCTCGCGAAATGGCAGAGAAAAGCATCGTTTTATTGAAGAATGAAAACCAAACTTTACCAATTTCTAAAAGCGTAAAAACAATTGCGTTTATCGGACCAATGGTAAAAGAGTACAAAGCCAATATGGGATTTTGGGCTGTTGAACTTCCAGATGTAAAATACGATCAATGGGTGGTTTCGCAATGGGATGGTTTACAAAATAAAGTAGGTAAAAACACGAAATTATTGTACGCAAAAGGCTGTGATGTTACTGGCGACAATAAAGACGGTTTTGCAGAAGCAGTTGAAACAGCAAAACAAGCTGACGTTGTAATTTTGAGTATTGGCGAAAGACACGATATGAGCGGTGAGGCAAAAAGCCGAAGCGATATTCATTTGCCAGGAGTTCAGGAAGATTTGGTAAAAGCAGTTATGGCGACAGGAAAACCTGTTGTAGTTTTAATAAATGCAGGAAGACCTTTAGTTTTTAATTATACTGCAGATAATGTTCCTGCAATTTTATACACTTGGTGGTTAGGAACTGAAGCTGGAAATGCAATTGCAAATGTTTTGTTTGGAGACTACAATCCATCTGGAAAACTGCCTATGACTTTTCCAAGAGAAGTGGGGCAAGTGCCAATTTATTACAATCACTTTAGCACAGGAAGACCTGCTAAAGATGAAAATTCAATAAACTATGTTTCGGCTTATATCGACTTGAAAAACTCTCCAAAATATCCTTTTGGATATGGTTTGAGTTATACAACGTTTGATTATTCTGGTTTGAAATTGTCTTCAACGAAAATAAAAAGCAACGAAACAATCAAAGTTTCTTTCCAATTGAAAAATACTGGAAAAGTTGCGGGAGAAGAAGTGGTGCAGCTGTATCTAAAAGACAAGTTTGGATCTGTTGTAAGACCAGTTTTAGAATTAAGAGATTTCCAAAAAGTGAAATTAAATGCTGGAGAGTCTAAAACAATCGAATTTACAATCGACAAAGAAAAACTTTCATTCTACAATAATAAATTAGAATGGGTTACTGAACCAGGAGACTTCGAAGTAATGATCGGAACCTCATCAGCAGATATTAAATTAAAATCTGATTTTGAATTAGTAAATTAAATTATTCTTAAACACATAGAAACATAGATTTTAGTGCTTCTGTTTAAGATTGCAAAAAAAGCAAGCTTTAACACATAGTCTATGTGTATTGAAATTAGTGAAACGCCTTTTTTAAGTTTTCAAACTATGTTTCTATGTGTTAAAAAATTTACCCAACGGGTTAAAAATAAAAAACGGGGCAGTTTACAAGAGCCCCGTTTTTTTTATGTCAAATTTTATTTAAGACGTTTCTTGAAACTGTATTTCAGCATATTCAATAAACCCTCTTCGATAATATCTATTCCGACTCCGAAATTACTGTCGGCAATTTCATGATGCGCATTTCTAAAATCTTCAAAATCTTCGCTTGGAATTTCTAAATTGATTAATGGTTTAAAATCAACAACTATAGAAGCACTATTTTTAGTTACTTTTTTGCGGCTAGTAAAATCAAAATACGGATTTGTAATAGTACTTTCTTGAATTGTATATTTCTCCTGAGTATCTATCTTTAGATCTGTAGATAAGTTGATTTCGTATTTCTCGTTGTCAAAATTATGCCAGAATAAAAGGTCAGTGTGCATAAAATCACGTGCACCATTTTTCACCACATTGCGATCAAAATACATTAAAAAGCGGTTTTTTTCAGCATCAGTAAAGTACGGATTCTCAATTGAAGCATTGTATTGAATGGTAAACTCATTCAGCTTTTTGTCATCGCTCACAATTTCGATCGCTGCATCTTTAAAAATAGTTCTAATATCCGTTCCATTTCTATCATTCGAATAATTTAAAGTATAGAATAAGAAATTATTCCAGCTGTCGATTATTTCTCTTTTATTCGTGTTTTTAAAATATTTACGCATATAATTGGCGCGATTTCCTTTGTAGGTCGTCACCAATTTTAATGTTCCTTTATTATTTTGAGCGCTAAAATCTGCTTTTTCATTTATGCCGTAATACGGAAATTTATAAGGTTGCTTAATCTGTAATTCCTGATTTGGTTTTACTTCCAAATAATGCATAAAATAGATGTAACCGCGATTTTCAATCAATCCAAATTCATCTCTCGAAGTGGCATCAACAAAATACGTTTCGCCTTTGTAATTGATTTTTACAATAACGTGATTGAAAGTCAATAGCGACGGAAGGTAATATTTAATGTAATGATCTGAATTGAAGTTAACCAAAACGACAGAAGAATCAACATTGATATAATCTAAAACCACTTTCAGCAAAACCGATTTTGCTTTGCAGTCTCCCTGTTTATTTTCATAAGTCACTGATGGTTCTTGCGGTTTATGCCCATTCATTTCATCAGCATTATAAATATAATAGATGTGATTTTGCACATAATCGATCGCAAACTGTAATTTCTCGTCTTGATCTGCAATGGCGTCTAATTTTTCTACCAATTTTGGAGCAAACTCAGTTAAAGAAGCTTTGCTGTATATTTCTTCGTAAAGAGGAGAAATATAATTAGACAAATCAACCCAGTTACGATCTGTTGCAAAATCAATGAAAGGAGCAATTTCTCGGTTAGAATCAAAAGAGTTAATGTAGTCTTCTTGTTCAATTACAAATCTTTCTCCTTTTTTCAAGTGATTGATTTCTGGTTCCAGAACATTTCCTTCTTCATCTCTGTAAAATGTTTTTTTGTATGCAATTGGTTCTTTCCTGTCATTAATAAAAGAAAACTTGTACTTGCCGTAAGACCAATAAGTGCTTGGTGTTACATATACATATTTCAGGAATTCTTTTCGCATAAAATCACGATCTGTAAAAACCTTTGTGCGAGAATCCTCTGTAATTAAAACATCATATAGGCGCAAATCCTTAATTGTAATGTTTACTTTTTTACTGCTGCTTAAAACGCCGCCTTCACTTTGGTTTTCATTGTCTAGAACTTTAATTTTTGTGTCTTTAATTTTATCAATCAAAACGCCGTCTCTCAAGACACTGATTCTGTGTATCAAATAAGTTTCATTTTCTTCTACAATCACATCTTTTGCAGAAGCGCTTTCTAGATTCGCTGGTTCGTTAAGCGTATATGCAACACACGCATATTCGCTGTTTTCTGTATCGCTTGTATAGTAGATTTTATCTAGGAAGTAACAGAAATCACGTCCTTCTTCAACTTGTTTATTAGAAAAATCAGACTCCTTTATATAGTCAATAAGCTGATCGTCGGTAATTATTGGCGCCCAGTTTTCTGGTTTTTGAATTTTGTAGCTTTCTTGTTCGATGATATTTTCCATGATTCTTTCTATAGGGGTATATTCTTACTTTTAAAACAGCTAAAATAACTAATAATTAATCATTTTCTGTAGCATCAGTATAAAATTTATAATAAAAAACCCCACCGAAGTGAGGTAAGCATTATAAATTACAAAAATGTGTAGGTATTATTTTAAAACGGTATTTATAAAATCCATTGCGCCAATTCCCTTGTAAGAGGCATATAAAGCTTTTTCATAAGCTTCTTTCTTTGCTTTTTTGTCTTTTACATCGGTTTCAACAATCATTTCGTTGAAAATTCTTTCTTGTTCTTCACTATACTTTAGAGATTCTTCCAGAAGATAGGTTTTCGAAACAAATCCGAATGAAGACCATATTTTGGTTCTAATTTTCTTATTGATGTCTTTTAAAGGATTGGCAATCATAACTTCTGTGTTTAAATTTCTACGCTCACTTGAAGAAAAATGGAAACAGGTTGCATTATTTTTCTTTGTATCAGATTCGATATTTAACAATTAAAACTGTTAATGTGTTATTATGACGCAATGTAATTATTTTTTTTAAATTTGATTTTAAATTTTCGTTAAAATTGTAAATTCAACACTTCTATTTTAATTGAAAATCATTTTAGTTTTGTAAAAATGGAGTAAATTGCAGGGTTCTTAAAAGAAGCATTTATAAAGATTTGATGTTAAAAGACATTTTAGATAATAGCGAAAATTATCAGCCGGGACTTTCCATTGACTGTGTCATTTTTGGTTTTCACGACAATCAGTTAAAAGTTTTATTGATTAAGGTCGATCGAGCCGATAAATGGTCCTTGCCAGGCGGATTTATTCCGGTAGATCAGGATATTGACACGGCAGCGATTACCGTACTGAATAGCAGAACGGGAGTTGATGGGATTTTTTTAAGGCAGTTTGCAACCTTTGGGAAAGTAAATCGTAACGATCAGCATTTTGACAAAACAACGCTAGAATACCTTCAGATTGAAGAAGAGCAAGGAAAATGGCTAACCCGCCGCTTTGTTACTATTGGATATTATGCCTTGGTAGATTTTTCGAAAATTCTTCCAAATCCAGCAAGCGGTTATGAAGTGGTAGAATGGATCGATCATAAAGAAGTTCCCGAACTTATCTTAGATCATAAAGAAATTCTAGACAAAGCATTAGACACTTTAAGAACAGAATTGAATTTAATGCCAGTTGGTTACAGTTTGCTTCCAGAAAAATTTACAATTCCAGAACTGCAGAAATTATACGAAACGATTTTAGATAAAAAGCTCGATCGCCGAAATTTTTTACGCAAAATCACTAACATTGGAATTCTTACCAAACTAAACGAAAAGAAAAGCAACGTAGCACACAAAGCTCCAAACCTATATTCTTTTGACAAAGAAAAATACGATGAGGTGCTTAAAAACGGATTGAATCAAGGTTGGTAAAAAGTACTTTAATCTTAAAAAATGACAATTATGGTTTCAATTGAAGAATTTAGAAAATTAGCAATGTCATTTCCAGATGCGACTGAAGAGCCACATTTTGAGAAAACCTCTTTTAGAATCAAAAAGAAGATTTTTGCCACTTTTGACGAAAAAAATAATCGTGCAGTTTTAAAATTAAACGAAATAGATCAGTCGGTTTTTTGTGCGTCAAGCGAAAAGATTTTCTATGAAATTCCAAACAAATGGGGAAAACAAGGCTGGACCATTGTTGAACTTTCGAGAGTAAGACCCGAAATGTTTGAAGATGCTTTAATACGTTCGTACGAAAACGTAGCTACAAAAAAGAAATAGCATTTTATCTCACAATAGTTCTAAAAGTCAAATTTACTCTCGGTTTTTGAGTCGTTTTAGTTGGAGGTAAACGATGCAACCAAAACGTTTGTGTTTCATCTTTCATAACCAATAAACTACCATGTTCTAGAATTATAGAGACAGTTTCTTTAGATTCTTTATGCTTAAAAGCAAATTTGCGTTCCGCACCAAAACTTACCGATCCAATTGCTCCATTTTTCCTTAAATCTTTTTCGGCATCACTATGCCATGCCATTCCTTCTTCACCAGTATGGTATAAATTCAACAGACAGGAATTGAAAGTTTCACCTGTTTTTTCTTCAATGATTTTCTTTAATTCTAAAAGTTCGGGAGTCCAAGGCAGTGCTTTTTTAGTTGTATTAGAATACGTATATTCAAATTCCTGATCGCCATACCAAGCTACTTTTCGTTTGGTTAAAATTAATTTTCCGAAGATAACAGCCTCATCATTTTTCCAATCTATAGTGTTTAATAAAACATCACGATAGAAATCGGCTTCTTGTCTAGAGAATAATTTTCCATAATAATTTACCGTTCCGTCTTTCGGAAGCAGATTAGTTGTTTCGTCTATTTGAGGATTAAATAAGTCCATTTTTCCATTTTTGATATTCCAATTTCATACAATGTCCACAAGGTCTGAAGCCATTTTTTCTTGCTTCATTTTCAGATAAAAAGAAAACGCGATTCTCACGTTTCATTCTTTTTCCAGAAGAACATTTCAAAGTTCCGTAGATTTTTAACTTTTGGTTGCCACCGAAACAAATTTCGCCTTTTTTAATTTTACGAAACAATTCAGAATCGGTTATTTTTTGATGATTAATCATAAAAGTATACGTTTTGTGATGTAGAGACGCACTGCAGTGCATCTAACGTTTTGTTTTTTCGCCACGAATTCACGAATTATTATTTTAAAATCTTTGCGATTATTTATTCGAATTAATTCGAATAATATAAGATTGAGTATGTAAAAGAATAATTCGTGAATTGCTTCGCCTGTTCGCTATCGCTCGAGTCGTGGCGAAAAAAAATATTTACGAAATAGCATCATGGAAAATAATTCCCAACGTATGTCGTTCGCCAGAATGAATCTCGCTCACGCCATGCTTCATATTCACGCGATAATAGCCTTTTGAGCCTTTTACAGGTCTGAAATTGGTTGTAAAAACTAGAATATCTCCCTTTTTAGGTTTTAGAACAATAGCTTTCGATTGTGCTCTGGGCGTTTGTTGTGTCAAAACGAATTCTCCTCCAGTAAAATCCTCATCAGGTTCATTTAGAAAAAGCACAATTTGAATAGGGAAATAAACGTCTCCATACAAATCCTGATGTAAAGTATTGAATCCGCTTTTTCCATATTTTAAAATTAAAACTGTCGCTTTCAATTGATTATTGTCGTGACATTGTTTTAATAATTCGGAATGATTTATTGGAAAAACAGTATTAATATTGAGAGCTTTCATCCACGCATTGGCAATTGGAGCCAATTTAGGATAAATTGAAGATCGAATATTCTGAATTAAATCAGGCAACGGATAATTGAAATATTTGTATTCGCCCAAACCAAAACGATGGCGCTCCATGATAACCGTCTTTCGATATAAATTCGGATTATCATAATCGAATTTTAAATCTTCGCATTGCTCATTATTTAGGATATTTGGAATAATAGCAAAGCCATTTTGGTGCATAGATTCGGTGATGCTTTCCCAATTTTGAGAAGCAATTTTTGATTGTATATTTTGCATAAGATTTAGATTTTTTTTTCGCCACGAATTCACGAATTTTCTTTTTAAACACTTTATCAAAATATTATTCGAATAATTCGAATATATAATCGCATAGATTAAAAAAAAATAATTCGTGAATTGCTTCGCCTGTTCACTATCGCTCGAGTCGTGGCAGAAAAACTTAAAGATTGATTTGTGCGCCTTCCCAGCCGATAATGGCTGTTTTTCGGGTTTTTCCCCACATATAACCGCCAAATGTTCCCGAAGATTGAATAACACGATGACACGGAATTAAAAACGCAACAGGATTGCTGCCAATCGCTGTTCCAACTGCTCGAGATGCATTTGGTTTCTGGATTTGATTTGCAATAGAACCGTAAGTAGACAATTGTCCCATTGGGATTTTCAGCAAGGCTTCCCAAACTTTCAGCTGGAAATCAGTTCCTTTTAAATGCAGTTTTATTTCAGATAATTTGCTCCAATCATTTTGGAAAATGAATAACGCATTTTGCTGTGATAAATCTAGTTTTCTAGAAAATTGCGCATTCGGGAATTTATCTTTTAGGGCAATAAATCCAGTGATTTCATCTTCGGCAAAAGCCATAAAACATACGCCTTTTGAAGTAGATGCCACAACAATATTCCCAAACGGACTTTCCGCAAAACTGTAATTGATTTCAAGATTTTTTCCGCCGTTTTTATATTCGGCAGGCGTCATTCCTTCGATATTTACAAATAAATCATGAAGACGGCTTGTTCCTGAAAGACCAGTTTCAAAAGCAGTTTCAGAAATAGTGGCCTGATTTTCTTTGAGTAATTTTTTGGCATGTTCGATGCTGGTGTATTGCAGAAACTTCTTCGGACTCGTTCCTGCCCATTCACTAAAAAGCCTCTGAAAGTGAAACGGACTTAAATGTACTTTTTCTGCCACTTCATCCAGATTGGGCTGATCTTTAAAATTAGCTTTGATATAATCTATAGCTTCAGCGATACGATTATAATTGATGGTTTCTTGTATGTTCATTTTCTTTCCATTTTTATAATACAAATATCGATTGGTTTTTAAAGGTATAAAATCTGAAACTTGCTTTGTTTTTTTCTGCCGCAAAGGCACAAAGGCGCAAAGTTTTATTTTATGGTCATCCTGAGCGAAGTTGAAAATTTCAAATATTAGTAAAATTAAAAAATTAAAGCTTTGTGTCTTAGTGACTTTGTGGCATTATTTCTTAATGCGCCGTAGTCTTAGAAAAAACATTAATCACAATAACGCCAATAATAATTAATGCCAAACCGATAATAGCGGGCAAATCTGGAATTTCTTTAAAGAAAATAGCGCCAACAATTGTAATTAAAACAATGCCGACTCCAGACCAAATGGCGTAGGCAAAGCCAACAGGAATGGTTCTAATGGCAAAACTCAAACAATAAAACGCACCGCAATAGCCAATAACGGTAATAATGCTTGGCAATAATTTGGTAAATTCTTCAGACTTTTTTAGCGCTGAAGTAGCAATGATTTCGAAGATTATGGCAAGACCTAAAAACAGAAAATTTTTCATAGTTCACTTTTTGCAAAGGTAAACTTTAAACCAAAAAGAATTATTTAAGATTGTTTACTCGAGAAGAAACACTGATCAATTTATAGCCGTTTTCGGTTCTTAAAAACTCAAAATGATCTTGTCCGCGATCTGTTTTGTTTTTCGGGTTGATTACAATATCCATTGTTGGATAAATCCAATCTTTCGATTCGTTGCAATTGTTGAAATAAATGTCGTATTCCTCCGATTCAAAAATAAATTGATTTAATCCGTCAGAAGAAATAAAGTAATCTGTCTTTGGATTTTTCAGTTCCTGAAGTTTTAGTTTTAAATAAGTATAATTTTGATTGATGAATTTCGTTTTTGGTGCATCGCTCCAGCCATCCGGTTCTTTCCAATAAATGATTTTATCAAAAGAGTGTTTTTCTAAATTGGTTTTGGATAAATCTTTAAGCAAGCTATTTTGCAGCCAATGTTTAAATTCTTTATCAAAATTTAGGAATGAATAATACTCTCCGTCAACTCCAAGGAAACTGTCTCTTGTTGGATCTTGGCTAGGTGTTTTTGATTTTTCTAAAGAATAAAAATTCAAATCGTCATTTTGGGTGAAATTTTCAATCAGAATTTTATTGTTGATGTCGATTAAAAATTCTTTTCCGCCTTTCCAGAAAAAGTGCTCTCCATCTTGTTGTTTTTCTGCGTCTTTTAAAACTGTAATCATTCCATTTCTTACTTTGGTTAAAGCGTTGTATTGTGCTGGAATTGCAATTTTTCCCCTGCTGTCAAAGATTCCCATTTTATCTGTTTTACGATCTGTAAATCTGATGAAACCTTCGTTTTCGCAGTCTGGGCCATTATCAAAAACATATAAGCTGTCTCGCCCTACAATTTTTCCTTGTTTGGTTAAATAATAGCTTTTCCAATTGCCTTTTTCTTCTTCGGTGACAGCGATTATATTTTCGAATTTGCGCGCAATGGTATAACCTGTAAACTTAGGTTCAATTTTAATTGTTCCATTTTTATCTTTAAATCCGATTAGAGTGGTGTCTTTATTGGGAAATGAAGTCCAAAGATCATTGCTTTGAGCAAATGTCAAACAGTTAAAAAGGAAGAATATATAAATAGTGAAAATCTTTTTCATGAAAATGCATTTATCGGAGATGAATTTCTGTTTCGTTATTTTTTGCTTCTTCAAAACAGTCAGAGCATAACATTTTAAAATCGGCTAGAGACTGAAAAGTTTCTGTCCATTCTTCGCCATTATCCAAAAGATATTGTTCACATGAGCCGCACCAAGCAATTTGAGGAAGATCTTCTTCGGCTTCTGAATAAAAGAAACCAACCTGATTTTTTGAATCTATTGCCGTTGCGATATGGATACAGGCGAAAGACATTTCTTTTGAACCGTGTATGTCACAGGAAATTTTTTCGATCATTTTTTGAATTTTAAAAGGCTTTAAGTTCAAATTTAAAGCTATAAACCAAAAAAACTGTAAATGTCTTGTTAAATTAAATTGTTTTTGCTCTACGTGAGCGTGAGGGATAGGAAGAAGCTACCGAAGTAGCCTGGATAGCCCGACAGCATCTCGATAAGAGGGCGAATAAACGCAAAGTATTTTTGCCCTCTTATCGAGATGGTGGCACGCCCAAATGATTTTTTTTGTTTCAAGTTTCAGGTTTAATTTGTTTAACAACTATGAGTTAAACTTGAAACCTGAAACCTGAAACTATATATTTAAGGATTAAGTGATAATCCGACGCTAAAAAAGAGCCTTACTTTGTCGATGTTGTTTATCCATGAAGCATCAAAATGAATTGGTCCTAAAATAGATTCATAAGAAACTGCAGCTCCGCCTGATATTACTAGGCTTGATTCGATGTTTTCATCCCAATTTCCTTTTGGATTAAATGCATGATCGATATAATTATTAAAAGTGCCGAAGCCAACAGTTGCAATATTAAAATGGGGCGTTATATAAATTTTTCCGATAAGATTTACTTGAGATCCAAGTTTTAGTCCCATGTATTGTGTAACATTCAGTTCGTCTTCGTGCAGGCCGGCAAATGAAAAGCGATTACTGCCGGAGCTTGGAATTATTCCGCCCAAGAAATACTTTGAGGCATAACCAAATTCTGAAAATGAAATTTGATCTTCTTTAAGTTTATCCTGGAAAATAAAATAAGAATCGAACCCAACGATTCCTGTGATTTTCTTTTTTATAGTTAATCTTTTTTCAAAAGTAAAACCAAATTTAGTGTAATTATTTGTTGAGCCAGAAATATGTGTTAAAGCTGGATCGGAGAAAGTAGCGTTCATATCGGCAAGGAATGATCGTGCTAGATTTGATTTTATAATTGTTCCGTTTGTTGCAAAATATACTTTATCCATATTATTATAAGAATAATGCATATTGAACTCGATGTTGTTGAAATTGTAATCGTTTATGGAAATAGAGTTAGGATTGTATTCTCGATCATACTTTGGTTTTATATTAGTGAAATGATAGTTTAGACCAAAACCGAAATAGCTTCTGAGAGAGTTTAAATTTCTGTTGATTTCATTGTTGAATTCAAAAGCATTATAAAGCATGTTGTCTGATGCGTTTCCGTTGATATAAAGTTCTTGCCTTAAAAAGGCGCCATAAGCTTCAGTCATCCACCACCATTCTCTATGTCCGCCAAAATTCTTCTGATAATTGATTCTGGCTTTGGGCTGTTCTGCAATATCGGCAGTAATGAGAAGGCGAGAAGCATCTGCCAGCACGTTTCTTCCGGTGTAATTAAAAATAATTCCAACTCCTCTATAGGTATCGTAATGGACTGAGGTATTCAGCTGATTTTTTGCTCGTTCAAGTCCAAATAAAGTAATTCCGAGTTTGTCTCCGTCTTTTATGAAATAACTGTATGTGATTTCTTCAAAAAGATTGGTGCCCATTGCTCTGTTAACTCCCGCTATTAAGTCTTTTGTAGTGTATTTTACATGAGTTTTAAGGTTTGCTCTTCCAATTACTAAAGGAAGGTTTTCTGGACTTATTTTTTTGTAGACGATAGTGTCAAGAACAAATTCTTTAAGCATATCGGGCAATTTATGGCTTCGCTGCGGAAATCTTTTTAGTTTTTCGGACAGCGCAATTAAAGCAGGAAGATTTTGGTTTGTTGCTATTTTTCCGTCTTTGTAGATTTCGTCGCTATCGGCAAAATCGGCTGTTGAGAAACGCAAGTTGGGTAAATGATCTACTAATATGGTGCATAAATCACGATTTGCGGGGTTCTTAATATTACTCGGAAACATGCTGGTTTGCATTAATACGGTCATAATATTATTTAGTTTATCTACAGGCTCCATTCCGCCACCCACGTCACTGCCTATAATAATGTCGGCGCCCATTTGTTTGGCAACATCAGTTGGGAAATTATTTAGCACTCCGCCATCTACCAATACTGATTTTTCGTAAGGCATTGGTTTAAAAATAGCGGGCAAAGACATACTGGCTCTCATGGCATAAGCCAAACTTCCTTTGCTTAAAATAACCTCTTTTCCTTCAGCCAGATCGGTGGCCATTGCTCTAAAAGGTATCGACAGACTGTCAAAGTCTTTCACATTGTAAACAGGGAAGGTTAATTCAGATAGATATTCTCTCAGATTTTGATCATTTAAAAGAGAACCAATGCTATTAAGTTTTCCATCTTTAATTCCTATTCCGACAAGATATCTTTGAAATTCTCTTTTTTCTTCGGCACTTACGGCACGAAGCGATTGGCCTCCGCCAAGGAGTTTGTTCCAATTTATATTTTTGGTCATTTTTTCAATACTATCTCCAGAATAGCCCATGGCATACAAACCGCCAATGATACTCCCCATACTATTTCCAACGATAAGATCTGGTACAATATGTAAAGAATCAAGTTTCTGCAAAAGCGGAATATGTGCAATTCCTTTTGCTCCACCGCCGCTTAAGACTAATACGACTTTAGGTTTTTTTTCCTGAGAAAAAATAATTTGCGGGAGACTTAGTAAAAATAAGAAGACGATTAAATAAGTTGATTTTTTCAAGTTTCTACTGTTTAAGTATTTGATAAATAGATTCTTATTTTAATACTTAAAAGTAAATAGATATTTGTAAACGTGCAATTTTTTGTCAGAAATGTTTTTTAGAAAAGACTTGAAAAAAACAAAACCCGACAGGTTTTAAAAACTTGTCGGGTTTGATATATGATTTGAAGAAATCTAAAGTCTAAAATCAGAAATCTTAAATCTAAAATAGATTAGTATCTGTAGTATTCTGGTTTAAAAGGTCCTTGAACTTCAACACCAATATAAGCTGCTTGATCTTCACGTAAAGTTTCCAATTCAACGCCTAATTTAGCTAAGTGTAAAGCAGCAACTTTTTCATCTAAATGTTTTGGTAACATGTAAACTTCGTTTTTGTAAGCTGCACTGTTTTTCCATAATTCGATTTGAGCTAAAGTTTGGTTTGTAAATGAGTTACTCATTACAAAACTTGGATGACCTGTAGCACAACCTAAGTTTACTAAACGACCTTCAGCTAAGATGATGATGTCTTTTCCTGCGATAGTATATTTATCAACCTGAGGTTTGATTTCGATTTTAGAAGCACCGTGGTTTTTGTTTAACCAAGCCATGTCGATTTCGTTATCAAAGTGTCCGATGTTACAAACAACAGTTTTGTCTTTCATTTTCTCAAAATGACTTCCAACAACGATATCTTTATTTCCTGTAGTTGTAATGATGATATCAGCATTAGCAATTACAGTATCTAATTTTTTAACTTCGTAACCGTCCATTGCAGCTTGTAAAGCACAAATTGGGTCGATTTCTGTAACTGTTACAATAGAACCAGCACCTCTAAAAGAAGCTGCAGTTCCTTTTCCTACGTCTCCGTATCCGCAAACAATCACTCTTTTTCCAGCTAACATTAAGTCAGTTGCACGACGAATAGCGTCTACTGCAGATTCTTTACATCCGTATTTGTTATCAAATTTAGATTTAGTAACAGAATCGTTAATATTGATTGCAGGCATTGGAAGAGTTCCCGCTTTTACTCTTTCGTAAAGTCTGTGAACACCAGTTGTAGTTTCTTCAGAAAGACCTTTAATTCCAGGAACCAATTCTGGGTAACGATCAATAACCATGTTAGTTAAATCTCCACCGTCATCAAGGATCATGTTCAATGGTTTTCTATCTTCACCAAAGAATAAAGTTTGCTCAATACACCAGTCAAATTCTTCTTCGTTTAAGCCTTTCCAAGCATAAACAGAGATTCCAGCAGCAGCAATTGCAGCAGCAGCCTGATCTTGAGTAGAGAAAATGTTACAAGAAGACCAAGTAACTTCTGCACCAAGAGCAATTAAAGTTTCGATCAAAACAGCAGTTTGAATCGTCATGTGTAAACATCCAGCAATACGAGCACCTTTTAATGGTTGTTCGTCTTTATATTCAGCGCGAAGTGCCATTAAACCTGGCATTTCAGCTTCAGCTAATTCAATTTCTTTTCTTCCCCAAGCCGCTAGAGAGATGTCTTTTACTTTATAAGCCACATAAGGCGTAGTTGTAGTACTCATTTATAGTATATTTGTATATTGTAAAATTTTTGCAAATTTACGTAATAGGTTTTTAATTTTACTAATTTCTGTAAGATTTGTGAAATCTTTAATTTCTTAATCTATAGAAAGTTAGTTTAGAAATTGTTTTTAGACCATATAAGTGATATAAGTTCATTTAAAATGGTTTATTAACTATTCGCTTTTATAAAGAATTACTTAAATTTACTTAGCTTGTTTTTTAGCCAAGAGTTATATTATCTTATATGGTTTAAAATTCAAACGAAAATAATTTACAATTCACCATTCATAAATTTACAATTAAAAAGAAATGCCTTTATTTCAGACCATACAATTTGACGAAAACACTAAAATTTTAATTTGGGAAATCACAGAATCCCTAGAAGAATTGTTGAGTAAAGTTGTATTGAAAGAAAAAACTCAAATGAGATTGGATGGAATGAAGTCTCAAATGCATCAGCGGGCTTTTCTAAGTGTTCGCATGCTGATTCAGGAAATGGGATTTACTGATAAAGATCTGCATTATGACGAATTTGGAAAACCATATTTTAATTGTCATAATCATATTTCAATTACGCATTCGTACCATTTTGCAGCGATTATTATAAGCCATGAAAAAGTGGGAATTGATATGGAATTGCAGCGTGAAAAAATCCAAAGGATCGCAGATAAATTTACAGATTATGAATGTGATTATTTAGATCCATCATCTACAGAAGCATACATTAAAAAACTTACCGTAATCTGGGGAGCCAAAGAAGCGATCTTTAAAATCAGAAATGAAAAAGGCATTAGTTTTAAAGATCACATCAACGTAGATGATTTTTCTTTAAACGAAAGCCAAACGATATCAAGCCTTCATTTTGACAATCTTAGAAAAGATTTTGATGTGCATTATCAGGAAGTTAAATCAGATAATTTTGAAGGAACGTTTACTTTGGTTTATGCTTTTGAGAAATAAACACAAAGCGTAGTCATTACGAGGAACGAAGCAATTTCACTAGAATTGATTTAGTAAGTGTGATTGCTTCGTTCTTCGTAATGATATTTAAACTTCACTTTCCTTATTTCTATGCTGAAACATACTCATATATAAAAAAGTGCTCATTTTTCTTGCACGTCTTTTTAATGTGTCGGCATTTTCACCTTCAAAATGTTCGTCTATGGTTTGAAACCAATGATTGAGCCAAATTCCGAATTCATTCGCTGTGATTTTTTCGTCAAAATGAGCATCAACTTCATTGTGTACAGCATGAGGATTTCCTTTGTACTTGCGAACGCCGAATAGGTTCGTTTCCCAAAAATCAGCCAGTTTTTCGAGATGAGCATCCCAATCAGAAATCATTTCATTAAAATAAAAGCCGATTTCTTCGTCGGCTCTTATTTTAGCATAAAACTGATGAACCAAAAAGGAAACATCAGCTCTATTTTCTATTTGTTTTTTCATAGAATCAAACTGTTTAACAGTATAAAGAACAAACTTAAAGATGCACTTAGCATAATTAGGTTGAAAACTACTTTATGTTTCATTTGTGCCAATATAGAAGTGTTTGCAAAAACACAAGCTAATACAATAATTCCTAGCTGAATCATTTGCGGAATTGAAGTTCCGTTGGCCAAAACATACATAGCTGCAGCGCCTCCTAAACAGCTTTGTCCAATTACTGCCATTGCAGCAGAACCCATATAATTTCTATTGAAAATGTCGAATGTTGTTTGATATAGTGTCATGATATTCAGTTTTTTATATCAACAAAATTACAACTACAATAGTGCTGCGTTTTATGACTTTAATCATAAAACAGGAATTTTTTTATCTGTATACTTTTCGGTTTATAATCTTCAATTCGCCTTTTTTCTCCAAAGCTTTTATAGCTCTGATAACCGTTTCAACTCGTAAACCAGTCAAATCTCCAATTTGCTGTCTGGTAAAATTAATTAGATATCCATTTTTATCTTTCTGAAAATTAAAATAAGCAATTCCGTGATCGATCAGTTTCAATACGCGATGCTCGGGCTCATGGGTAGATATTTCTGCCGCCATAACCGATTTATAATACAATCGCTGTGCTAGATTTTCTATTACTTTAAGGCTAACTTTTGGATTTTCCTCTAAAAGCTTCAGGAAGCTATCTTTTGGTAAAATAAAAATTTCCGCATTTTCGACAGCAATTGCATTGGCAGGGTATTTTTGGTTTAAGAATAGTGGAGGTTCACCAAAAGATTGGCCGTTATAAAATATGCCTTGAATAAATTCGCGGCCGTCATCATTATAATTGCTCATTTTTACTTCGCCAGAAATAATCTGATAATAGTGAAGTGGCAAATTTCCCTCTTCGAAAATAATATCATTTCTATCATATGTTTTTTTTATAACACCGTACTTTTCTAGTAATTCAACTGTAATCATAATGTATTATTTACGTTATCAAAAGGAGTTGAACAAATATAATTCATTCAAAATAGTTCTTCTGCATTAAAAAACTTTTACTTTTACATCCTCTATGCAAGAACAAATACACACAATTAGGCAACAGATTTTGGAGGCTAAAAGTAACGGTCAGAAACTGATGGCAGTACTTTTGGATCCAGATAAAATTGTACTGGAAAATTTAAATCATTTAATTGAGAAAATTAATCAGTCGCCTGCAACTCATATTTTTGTGGGAGGAAGTGTTGTTCAGAATAATATTTTAGAGGAATTAATAGCAGCATTAAAACAAAAAACGGATCTGCCCGTTATTTTGTTTCCTGGACATCCTTCTCAGATTTCACGAAAAGCCGATGGTATTTTGTTTCTGTCTCTATTGTCTGGTCGAAATCCAGATTATTTGATTGAGTATCAGGTTCAGGCTGCTCCAATTTTAAAAAAAACAAATCTGGAAGTCATTTCTACAGGTTACATTTTGATTGAAAGCGGTAATGAAACAGCTGTTGCTCGTGTAAGTAAAACAAAACCATTAAGCAGAGAAAATCTTGATTTGGTTTTGGCTACAGCGCAAGCTGGCGAAATGTTAGGAAATCAATTGATTTATTTAGAAGCGGGAAGCGGTGCAAAACAGCCTGTTCCGACAGAAATGATCGAGCTGGTTTCTCAAAATATTGAAATTCCTGTTATTGTTGGTGGAGGAATTGTAGATTTGCAGGGAATTCAGAAAGCATATAAAGCTGGTGCAGATTTGGTTGTTATTGGAACTGCTTTTGAAAACAACAGTCATTTTTTTGAGCTATAAATGCCAAATACCACATTCTCGATGATAGATTTTTTTCTAGACAGTTATAAAAATGCTCCGCTATGGCATATTGCTTTAGAGTTTCTGGCATTTGTATGCGGAATTTTAAGTGTATGGTTTGCTAAAAAAGAAAATATATGGGTTTATCCTACAGGTTTAATTGCAACCGTAATTTCAACATATCTTTTATACATTGCGGGCTATATGGGAGATATGATTATCAATGCATATTTTTCTATAATGAGTATTTACGGTTGGTATGTTTGGGCAAAAGGAGCAACGGCTGATGATAATCTGCCGATTACCCGTACCAATTTTAATGAAAAAATAATCGGAATCTTACTGTTTATTGTGACTGTTTTTGTAGTTTTCGGGATTTATAAATATTTCGATTATGAAATTCATAAAGACAATTATGTTGATATGATTTCGTCAGGGATATTTTTTGCTGGTATGTGGTATATGGCCAGAAAGAAAATAGAAAACTGGACACTTTGGATTATTGGTGACATTATTGTTGTGCCTCTTTACGCTTATCGTGGCTTAGGGATGCTTTCACTACAATATATAATTTTTACAATTTTAGCTATTTCAGCTTATTTAGAATGGAGAAAGATCTTAGACAGCAAAAAACAAACATTATAAAAATTGCTTTGTTTGGTCCAGAAAGTACGGGCAAAACAACTTTGGCAAAACAGCTTGCAGATTACTACGAAACCGAATGGGTTCCTGAGTTTGCACGTGATTATTTGCAGGAAAAATGGGAAGAAAATAAGCATATTTGTGTAGCAGATGATATGATGCCTATTGCTTATGGGCAGACTGCATTGGAAAACGAAAAATTGGCAAGTGCAAATAAATATTTGTTTTGCGATACCAACTTGATGGTAACCAAAGTGTTTTCTGAAATGTATTATGGTTTTTGTGATCCGCTTTTGAATGAAGCAGCCTTAAAACATGAATACGATTTGTTCTTCTTGACTGATATTGATGTTCCTTGGGAAAAAGACGATATCCGTGATACTCCCGAAGGAAGAGAAACTGTTTTCTCTGTTTTTAAACAAACTTTAATAGATACCAAAAAGCCTTATATCATTTTATCTGGTAATAAAGAAACCAGATTAGCAAAAGCAACCGCTATTATTGATAATTTGACTATTGCTAAAGAGCATGGTTTCTCGCCAAACGATTTTGTACAGATCTACAATAGAGGAATTTCTTTTGATGCTATTTTAAAACAGTTGGAATTTCTTGAAAACGGAATAGCAAAGAGCAATTTGGTTAATCCTGCCACAATTGGTAATGGAATTTTAAGTTTGTCAGAAAAAGATTTTGAAGAAAAAGCTCTTTTTTTTGATAATGAAAAAGAAAAACTAAAGATTAAAAAGTTTGTTCCCGCTTCTGGTGCGGCTACAAGAATGTTTAAGTTTTTGACCGCTTTCTTGAATGATTTTGATATTCAGAAAGAAACCATCAATGCTTATATAAACAGAAAAAAAGATAAGGAGCTTGCCATTTTTATTATCGGAATGGACAAGTTTCCATTCTTCAAGGAGCTGGATCAGAAATTAAGACAGATTTACCCTGATTTTGAAGCTCTTGAGAGAGATTATAAGAATTACTATTTTATAAAATTACTATTGTCTCCTGACCATTTTGATTTTGCCAATAAGCCTAAAGCGGTATTGCCGTTTCATTGGTATGGCACACATATCGCAAACCCAATCGAAGAACATTTAAATGAATGTGTACATTATGCTACTTCAAATAAGGTTTCGAATTTGCATTTTACAGTTTCAGAAATACATCAAAATTTATTCTACAAAGGAGTTGATGAGGTTATAGGAAAGATTGAAGAACCATCTGGTGTGAAAATCAATATTGGATACTCTTATCAAAATAAAAGTACCGACTCTATCACCATAGACGAAAATAATAAATTGGTAAAAGATAAAAATGATAATTTAATTTTTAGACCAGGTGGACATGGAGCTTTAATTGAAAATTTGAATGATCTCGATGCCGACGTAATCTTTATTAAAAACATAGACAATGTAATTCAGAATCATATCGATAAGATCACATTGTATAAGAAATCATTGGCAGGTGTTTTGATTGAGGTGCAACAAAAAGTCTTTTCTTATTTAAAAGCAATTGACAGAAATGAAATCAAAGAAAATCATTTAGAAGATATTGTTTTATTTTTAAAAGAAGAATTAAATGTAGAGATGGGCAATGATTTCAATAAATTTACTTTCGAAAATAAGATAAGTAAGATTAGGGAGCTTTTAGACAGGCCTATTCGCGTTTGCGGAATGGTTAAAAATGAGGGAGAACCTGGAGGTGGTCCGTTTTGGGTAATGAATGATAAAGGAGTGGCTTCTCTGCAAATTGTTGAAACTTCTCAGGTAGATTTGGCTAATAAAAAGCAACAAACTATTTTGGCTGAATCAACACATTTTAATCCAGTAGATCTGGTTTGCGGTATTAAAAATTATAAAGACGAAAAGTTTGATTTATTACAATTTGTAGATCAGAAAGCAGGCTTTATCGTAGAGAAAAGTGTTGATGGAAAAACCGTGAGAAGTTACGAATTACCAGGCTTATGGAATGGTTCGATGGCGAATTGGCTTACTATTTTTGTTGCGGTTCCATTGATTACTTTTAATCCAGTAAAAACGGTAAACGATCTACTAAAAGCGGCGCATCAGCCACAATAATATGGATGCAGAAAAAATCGTATCAGAATTAAATTTTAAGGCCGTTCGCAGCAGTGGTTCTGGTGGGCAAAACGTGAATAAGGTTTCATCAAAAGTTGTTTTGAGTTTTGATTTGAATGCTTCTCAAGCTTTGTCTGATGACGAAAAATTGCTTTTGCAAGAAAATATAGCCGCAAGATTAACTTCTGAAAATATCCTAATTTTAAACTGTGACGAAGACAGGAGCCAGCTTAAAAACAAAGAAATTGTAATAAAACGATTTCTAGATATCATCAAAAAAGGATTGTATGTCCCGAAGGTTAGAAAGGCTACAAAAATCCCGAAAGCAGTAATTAAGAAGAGAATTAAAGATAAAAAGAATGTTTCTGATTTGAAACAATCTCGAAGGAAGCCTAACTTGGAGTAAATACCCAATTTTTAAAAATTGCTTCGCCAGTTCGCTAGCGCTCGGGTCCAAATTCCAATAGCAATACTGAAAGATTGTTTTTGGAATTTTTTGTTTTTAGATTTTAAAGACAGGGTATTTTCTTGGAATTTGGAATTTGATTTTTGGAATTTTTAACATTACCTTTGTAATGTCTCAAAGGGGTGCTCTAAATAACGAGCTGAGATCATACCCAAAGAACCTGAGCGAGTAATGTTGCTAAGGGAAAAAACGACAGGATCAAGCGTGCACACTTTATTTTGTCGTGAAACACATTTATTAATTTAACAAAAGAATAATTCCCCCTTTTATTCGTAATTCTTTACGAATGAAAACTATTTTTGAAGGTACTTCTAAAGGTACAAAGACGCAAAGGCGCAAAGGTTCAAAGCTGACCCAAAAGTCGTCTATTTTATTTCTTTCTTCTTTCTTCTTTACTTTATTTTCTTTAGCACAACAGCAACAGAAAGATTCTATAAAAGTAAATTCTCTCGATGAGGTTTTGGTTTCGGCAGTTCGTGTTACTTCAAAGACTCCGGTGAGTTTTAGTAATATGGATAAAAAAGAAATTAAGTATAGAAATTTAGGTCAGGACATTCCTGTTCTGATGAATTATATGCCTTCGGTTGTAACGACTTCAGATGCTGGAAATGGTGTTGGTTATACCGGAATTCGAGTGCGTGGAAGCGATGCTACACGTGTAAATGTAACAATCAACGGAATTCCGTACAACGATGCAGAAAGTCAGGGAACGTTTTGGGTAAATATGCCCGATTTTGCCTCTTCTGTAGAAAGTCTTCAATTGCAGCGTGGAGTAGGAACTTCTACCAACGGAGCTGGTGCTTTTGGAGCTAGTTTGAATTTACTGACAGACAGTTATGCTAATAAAGCCACTGGCGAAATCTCGAGTTCTGCGGGATCTTTCAATACTATAAAAAACACAGTAAAATTCAGCACTGGATTATTAAATGATCATTTTGAAATTGCGGGACGTTTATCTGCCATAAAATCGCATGGCTATATTGATCGCGCAAGTTCAGATTTAAAATCATATTTCTTGCAGGGAACCTATGTTGGCAAAACAACTTTGATCAAAGCTTTGGTTTTTGGTGGAACCGAAAAGACATATCAATCTTGGAACGGAGTTGATGCTGAAACATTAAATGAAAACAGAACATTCAATTCTGCGGGAATGTATACTGACGAAGCAGGAAACGTTCGTTTTTATGATAACGAAACCGATAATTACAATCAGGATCACTACCAGTTGCATTGGAGCGAATCGATTTCTGATAAATGGAGTACTAACTTTGCTTTGCATTATACAAAAGGAAAAGGATATTACGAAAATTACAAAGAAGATGCCGACATGGCCGACTATGGACTAAATCCTGTTGGAACTGTTACAACAACAGATCTAGTACGTCAGAAATGGTTGGATAATGATTTCTATGGTACGACTTTCTCGGCTAAATATGTAACAGACAAATTAGACGTTATTTTAGGAGGTGGCTGGAATAAATACGAAGGAGATCATTTCGGAAAAGTAATTTGGGCAAGATATGCTTCTCAATCCGAATTAGGAGATCATTATTACGATGATTATTCAGCAAAAACAGATGGCAATATTTTCGCGAAAGCAAATTATCAAATTACAGAAAAATTAAGTTTCTATGGAGATTTACAATATCGAAATGTAACGTATAAAGCTAATAGTGCAGAAACTGGTTTGGTAGATGATAATTTCAATTTCTTTAATCCGAAAGCTGGTTTAAATTATGCTTTTACTCAAAACAGCACTTTATATTTTTCTTATGCAAGAGCGAATCGTGAGCCAAACAGAACCGATTACGAAGGAGGAAATGTAAAACCAGAAAAATTAAATGATTATGAACTAGGCTGGAGATTTAATACAGAGAAATTTCAATTGAATTCGAATGTATATTATATGGCTTACAAAGATCAATTAATTTTAACCGGAAGATTAGACGATGTTGGAAACCCAATTCGTGCCAATACAGAGAAAAGCTACCGTTTAGGTTTTGAATTTGATGCCACAATCGCGCTTTCAGAGAAATTTACGTTAAGACCAAATTTTACTTTAAGCAGCAATAAAAATGTTGATTTGGCAGTTGATGGTGAATATTACGGAACAACTAAAATTGCTTATTCGCCAGAGGTTATTGCAGGAAACGTTATTGTTTATAAGCCAATTTCAGGATTGTATCTTTCATTATTGCAGAAATATGTTGGCGAACAATACATGAACAATATTGAACTTCCGGCAGCAAAATTGGCAGATTACTTTGTAAATGATTTTAACGCTTCTTACGAAATAAAACCAAGATCGATTTTCAAATCGATTACCATTACGGCTTTGGTTAACAATATCTTCGACAAAAAATATGTTTCAAACGGATACATGTACGATGTTTACCCTTATTATTACCCGCAAGCTGGAACCAATTTCTTAATTGGTTTGAATTTGAAATTCTAATTAAGTTAAGAGAAACAAAAAAGCCTGAAATTTCACTTTCAGGCTTTTTTGTCTTTAATTGTATACATGAATAACAGTTCCAGAAGATTCTACTCGATATTGTTTCATCGGATATTCTTTTCCTCCAAGTCCTGTAAATAAATTATATTGAGTTTTATCGCAAGAACAGACAGCATAAATTCCGTCTATTGTCATAGCTGTACAAGAAGTTAAGGCTTGATTTGGACACGCAGCATCAAAAGCGGTATAAGTTCCTTCACCTGTTTTCATAACAATAATTCCTTTTGCACCATAATTGGCTACATAAACAGGATTACTCGGATACAGCAATTTGTTGTATGTAGGCAAATTCGTGTCCAAGTAGGCGTTTACAGAATAATTGGGAATATACGGATTGTTATTGCTCTTGTTATTGTTGCTGCAAGAAAATAAAATAGCCGTAAATGCGATAAAGAACCAGATTTTTTTCATTATTTGAATAAAGAATTAGTTAAAACAAAAATAAATTATTTAGATTTGAAATCTATATGATTAACATATAATTATGTACTATTAAAAATTATAGTATATTTGTGGTAAGAAAATCCCGTCGCGATGGGATTTTTTGTATTTATATAAACGATGAAGTTATGAGTAAAGTATCTTATTATACAGCTGAAGGATTAAAAAAATTAAAAGATGAATTGGAGCACCTGAAAAGTGTAATGCGTCCAAAGGCATCTCAAGATATTGCAGATGCAAGAGATAAAGGCGATTTGTCTGAAAATGCAGAATATGATGCAGCAAAAGAAGCGCAAGGTCTGTTAGAAATGAGAATTTCTAAACTTGAAGAAGTATATGCAAATGCAAGATTAATTGACGAATCTCAATTAGATGTTTCTAAAGTTTTGGTTTTATCGAATGTAAAAATCAAAAACCAAAGCAACGGAATGGAGATGAAATATACGCTTGTAGCTGAAAGCGAAGCCGATTTAAAAACAGGAAAAATATCTGTAACTTCTCCTATTGGAAAAGGTTTACTAGGAAAATCTGTTGGAGAAGTAGCTGAAATTACAGTTCCAAACGGAGTTTTAAAATTTGAAATCCTTGAAATTTCAAGAGACTAATTCTAGTTTAACCGTTTAATCGTTAAATCGGTTAAACGAATAAACGATTAAACAAATAAACAAAATGGCATCAATATTCACCAAAATAGTAAACGGAGAAATTCCTGCATACAAAATCGCTGAAGACGAAAACTATTTAGCTTTTTTGGATGTAAATCCAAATGCAAAAGGACACACGCTTTGTATTCCGAAACAAGAAATCGATAAGATTTTTGATATGGATGAAGAGTTGTATTTAGGGCTAATGAAATTCTCTAAAAGAATTGCTGCAACTTTAGAAAAAACAGTTCCATGCAAAAGAATCGGAATGGCTGTTGTTGGACTTGAAGTGCCTCACGCACACGTACATTTGATTCCTTTAAACGAAATGGACGAAATGCGTTTCATTAATAAAGTTTCGCTTTCTAAAGAAGAATTCGAAGCTCTTGCACAAGAGATTCAAGCAAATTTATAAGGGTTTCGATTTCGCTCAACCTGACAATGCAAAGTGCAGTAAAATATTTTTTACTGCACTTTTTTATTTAACACAATCTGAAAAGTAGTTCCTTTTCCGATTTCAGAATGTAACACTTTAATTTTTCCGTTGTGGTATTCTTCTACAATTCTTTTAGTTAAAGAAAGGCCAAGTCCCCAACCACGTTTTTTGGTAGTGTATCCTGTTTCGAAAATAGTTTTGAATTGTTTTTTAGGAATTCCAGTTCCCGAATCTTTAATATTGATTTTTACCTGATGCGCATCTTGCTCAATCTGAAGATCCAGAGTTCCTTTTCCTTTCATGGCATCAATCGCATTCTTAACCAAATTTTCAATAGTCCAGCTATGTAAGGTTGGGTTTATCATTCCTAAAATGGGTTCGTTTGGCGCTTGAAACGAAAAGGCAACTTGTTTAGAAAAACGAGATTGTAAATACTCATAAGCTGTTTTGGTTTCTTCAACAATATCATGAAGTTCTAAAACAGGAATTGAACCAATTTTAGAAAAACGATCCGTAATAGTCTGCAGACGTTCTATATCCTTTTCGATTTCTGTACTAATCGACGAATCTATATTTTCGGTTTTTAAAATTTCAACCCAACCAATTAAAGAAGAAAGCGGAGTGCCAATTTGATGTGCCGTTTCTTTTGCCATTCCTGCCCAAAGTTTGTTTTGGGTCGCCATTTTGGTGCTTTTGTAAAAATTATAAATCAAAGCTATGCAAAGAAAAATAATCAGAAGTAGGGCAATCGGGTAATATTTAAGTTTGTTTAGCAGAGCAGAATTGCCATAATATAAAGTCTGATATTTTCCTGGAGCATATTCAAAAGTGATGGGCTCATTTTCGTTTTTTAGTTTATTTAAAAAAGCCGTTCTCTTTTTCTTATCATTAAGAATTTCATCAGGGACATTTACAGAACTCACTACATTATCATAAAGCATTATGATTCCCGGAATGGAAGTATTGTTGCTAAAAATCTGGAGAGGCAGTTCTACATCGGTATTTTCATTTGCATTCACCAATGTAATTTGCGCATTTACAAAAAGGTTCATTTTTAAGCGTTCCTCATTTTTAAAAATTTGGAAGAAAGAATAAGTATTCCAAAGAATTAGAGAAATGATTATAAAACAAACAGAAATAATAATCCAGCGGGTTGTATTTGTTCTTTCAGAAAAAGACATATCAGTTTTTTTGAGGTATAAATATAACGAAATATACACATTTTATATTTTGCTAATGCCGAAAGATTTTTCGTTTTTATCTTCAAAACTATTTCTTCTAATTAAACCATTTCAATACTTTTGTAGCAGTAAAAATGAGTTTTAAAGTATGATCAGCATTAACCCAAAAGAGATTCCAACGGCCAAATTGCAAGGCTATCTGCAGAGTTCGATAGGTCCGAGGCCTATAGCTTTTGCCAGTACAATAAGCGAAAGCGGGATTCCGAATTTGTCTCCGTTTAGTTTCTTTAATGTGTTTAGTGCCAATCCGCCAATTTTGGTTTTTTCGCCATCAAGACGCGTGCGAGATAATACGATTAAACATACTTTAATTAATGCAGAAGCAACTAAAGAAGTTGTAATTAATGTTGTAAATTATGATATCGTACAGCAAACTTCTTTAGCAAGTACAGAATATGGAGATGGAGTAAACGAATTTATCAAAGCGGGATTGACACAAATTCCTTCAGATTTGGTAAAACCATATCGCGTAAAAGAGTCCCCAGTTCAGTTTGAATGCAAGATTACGCAGATTATTCCGTTAGGAACAGAAGGCGGAGCGGGGAATTTGATCTTGTGTGAAGTAGTAAAAATTCATATTGCTGAATCTATTTTGGATGAGAACGGAGCAATAGATCAGCACAAAATTGATTTGGTTTCGAGGCTTGGAAATAACTGGTATTCAAGATCCAACCAAGGACTTTTTGAAGTAGCAAAACCCTTGACAACACTGGGAGTAGGAGTAGATGCGATACCAGCTTTTGTAAAAGAAAGCAGTGTTTTTGACGGAAATGATTTAGGCAAATTAGGCAACATAGAATCCTTGCCTACAACAGAAGAAGTTACTATATTTGTGAAAGAAAATTTCGCAGTCAAAGGAGTTCTAAGCTCAGACGACCAGAAAAAAGTACACCTAGAAGCCAAAAAATATCTGGATAATGGTGATGTAGAATCGGCTTGGAAAGTGCTTTTAGCTAAGAAATAAAAGAAATAGAAACAATAATTAATATAGACGAAGATGGAAGTTACAGGAAAAGTAAAAGTGGTTAACCCAGAGCAGCAAGTTAGTGCCTCATTCAAAAAAAGAGAATTAGTTGTTACTACTGAGGAGCAGTATCCACAACATATTTTAATCGAATTTACACAAGATAAATGCGATTTGTTGAGTAGCTATAAACAAGGAGATGCAGTAAAAGTTTCTATCAATTTAAGAGGAAGAGAGTGGGTTAACCCACAAGGAGAAACTAGATATTTCAATAGTATTCAAGGTTGGAGAATCGAAAGATTAGCTCCAGAAGGAACTGCACAAGGTGCGCCAATGCCAGCAGCAGAAACTTTCGCGCCAGCAACAAGTATAAACGAAGACGAACCAGACGATTTACCGTTCTAAGAGTTTAGAAATTCCAATATTGAAATTCCAAATTCCAATTCATTCGACTGAATTTGGAGTTTGGAATTTTATTTTTTGATTTAGTTTTTTATCATTTTGATTGAAAGAAGAAATGATAAAATTACAGAAATTTGGAATTTGGAATTTCAATATTGGAATTTTAAGATTGGGATTTAAAATTTGACTATTAAAAAATGTATTATTTATTCAACGATTTATTTTTTCCACCGGTTACAGAAGCTGATGAAGAAGGTGTTTTGGCAATAGGAGGCGATCTAAGTTCAGAACGTTTGCTATTGGCTTACAAAAGCGGTATTTTTCCTTGGTTTAACGAGGGAGAACCCATACTTTGGTGGGCGCCAGATCCGAGAATGGTTTTGTTTTTTGATGAATTGGTGATATCCAAAAGCATGAAAAAGATTCTCAATAAAAAAATCTTTAAAGTTACCTACAACAAGAATTTTAGAGAAGTAATTTCCAATTGCCAGCAAATAAAACGAGAAGGACAGAACGGAACTTGGATTTCAGACGAAATGATTGAAGCATACTGCAAACTAAATGAAGAAGGAGTTGCTAAATCTGTTGAAGTTTGGCAGGACGATGTCTTAGTTGGCGGTTTGTACGGAATTGATTTAGGTCATATCTTTTGTGGTGAAAGTATGTTTTCTAAAGTTTCAAATGCCTCAAAAACAGCTTTTATTGCTTTAGCTTTATATTTGAAGAAAGAAAAATACAAATTGCTCGATTGTCAGGTTTATAATCCGCATTTAGAAAGTTTAGGCTGTCGCGAAATTGATCGCGAAGAGTTTATGGCAATTTTGAAAAAAAGCCATTAATTGAGGATTTTGTATTTTAAAATTTAAAAAGTCACAGTCAATTTCAACATATTAAACCCATAACTTCTAGAAGCATTAAAATCGTAACTGTATTTTTTATCTTCAGTTTGAAGGGCACTTTTTTTCATTTTTCTTTTGGCAATATTTTTACCAATAATATATCCCATTACAAGAGCTACTGGATAGTCAGATACCCAATGTACATTACTCTGCGCCATCTGAAAACCTAAAATTCCAATTAGACCAAAACCTACAGGCTTAATCCATTTTACTTCTGGATAATTTCCTAAAATGACATATAACGCTGAAGTTGCGGTCATTAAATGCCCCGAAGGGAAAGCGTCATAATTGGGAGTATTAGAACCATAAGCCTTAAAGCTAGGAAAAGGATGCCATTCTCCTCCTGGAACTCCACCCTCAACATCAGAAGGGCTTTGTCTTCCGGAAATTCTTTTTATGGTCTGGCTGAAAATACCCGATATTGCAATACTTTCTATTAGACCCGAAGCGGTGTGCAATGATCTGTAGTCGGTATTGATTAATCCGTAAGTAGCAAAACCCATACTTAATAAAATTGGAGTAGTACCGTTTCCGATTAAATAAATTGCAGAGGGAATATCGGGAGGAATATTGCTTAAAGGACCGAAAGTTTTATATCGGGCAACTGGAGCCATTCCTAGTTTTTCACCTATTTCACGAGATTGATCTACTAAATATTGATCTGCAGGAAGTAAAGCAACAGTTGCTACAGAGGCTGCTCCAAGAGCAATAAGATTTTCCTTTCTCCAATGCCTTTTATTGTTCCAGTAAAATCTTTTGGCAATTTCGTTACAAAATCGAAAAATCGTGGTCTGTCGTAAGTATAAATCTCGCCATTAGAAAGTTGATATACTTGATGTTTTGAACCATCAATTAGAGTATCTTTGACTTGTGAATTTATGTATTGGTGGCCCAATAAAAATAGGAATGCAATAAATAACTTTTTCATAAAAAATAATAAACGGCTACAAATGTAAGAATAGGACTATGTGTAAACGGCTCTTACAGCTTTTTTTTTGTCATAATAAGACTAGAAAGCTTGTTTGTGTTTTAAAATCTTGATGAAGTGGTTTTTTAAAAATTTAAAAAAAATTAAAATTAATTTTGCGATAGTAATCGCTTAATACTATTTAGAAAATTGAAATAAAATGAGTGCAGTTTATAGCGTAAAAGAAATTTATATTTATCCAATAAAAAGCTTAGCCGGCATTAGTCTTAAAAGTGCCATTGCTGAAGAAATGGGATTCGAAAATGACAGAAGATGGATGCTGATTAATGATGAAAATGTTCACGTTACTCAGAGAGAATATCCAATAATGAGTCAGTTTTATCCTCAGATTTTAGGAGATAAAATTCAAATTACTTTTGAAGGAGAAACGCATGAATTTTCTATTAATGAACATTTAGAAAGCCCTATACAATCGCAAGTGTGGGATGATAAAAGTGAGGTTTTTGAAGTCAATAAAAATTCTTCAAAATGGTTTAGCGATAAATTAGGTATCGATTGCAGATTGGTAAAAATCAATAAAGTTGGTGCCCGTAAACATGAAAGTTCGAGAACAAATGAAACCTACAATGTTAGTTTGGCCGATGGGTATCCGTATTTATTAATTGGAACTGAAAGCCTTGATTTTTTAAATGAAAAATTAGAAGAAAAAATCACGATTAAAAGATTCCGTCCCAATATTGTTGTATCTACCAAAAATGCTCACGAAGAAGATGATTTTAAGACTTTTACAATTGGTGAAGTTCAATTTAAAAACATAAAGCCGTGCGGAAGATGTATTATGGTAAATAATGATCCGCAGAAAGGAATTGTAAAAAAAGAACCGCTAAAAACCTTGAGCAAATACAGAAATGTAGATAATTCTGTTTTATTCGGAACCAATATTGTGAGTCTGAATTCGGGAATTATTAGTGTTGGTGATGAGGTTGTTTTTTAAAAATCCAATTTGGTAAAGTTCCAGTTTAAAGTATTAAGAAGTATTAATTCATTGTTTAAAGTGGGAAGTTCTAAAATCAATTTGAGTGTTTCATGCGCCATCATATTGCCAATGATTCCTGGCAATGTTCCTAAAACGCCGTTTAAATTGCAATTCGGAACATCTTTTGGATCAGGCATTTCTGGAAATAAATCACGAAGATTTTTACTTCCGTTATGGTTAAAAACAGCAATTTGTCCTTCAAACTTTAAAATACTGCCATAAACCAAAGGTTTTTTCAATTCAACGCAAGTATCATTAACCAAATAACGAGTCGAAAAATTATCAGAACCATCCACCACAATATCATATTGCTGAATGATTTTTGATGCATTTTCAGCAGTTAATTTTTCATTAATCGCAACAGCTTCAATCAACGGATTTAATTTAGAAACCACATCTTTTGCGACAATTGTTTTGTGCTGACCAATTTCATTTTCAGTATATAAAATCTGTCTGTGCAGGTTATGAATTTCAATAGTATCAAAATCCATAATTCCAATAAAACCAACTCCAGCAGTTGCGATATATTGTAAAATCGGACAGCCTAATCCGCCCGCTCCAATTACTAAAACTCTAGCTTTTTTTAATTTTTCCTGGCCTTCATCGCCAATTTCAGGAAGAATGGTTTGTCTGTTGTAGCGAAGAAATTCTTTTATGATGCTCATTTTTTATTAAGTCTTGAAGTTTTTAAAGTCAAAAGTCGAAAGTCAAAAAATTGTCTAAGTAAAAGACTTTATGACTTTGGTCTTTCCAACTTTATGACTAAATGATCTGTCCCAATCTTTCCAAACGGGTTCATAGCCAGCATTTTTTATGATTTTTGAAATTTCTTCTGCTGAGCGTTCATCGCTGATTTCGAATTGTTCCAAAGATTGCGGATCGACCACATAACCGCCTGGATTTGTTTTAGAGCCAGCGCTCATGCTCGTAACGCCAATCGGGATAATGTTGTTTCTGAATTTTTCATTTTCTCGAGTTGAAATTGAAATTTCCAGATCTTCATTCCATAGTCGGTAAGCACAAATCAATTGGGTTAAATCTTTATCATCCATAATAAAATTCGGTTCGATAATGCCTTCAGCAGGGCGAAGACGAGGGAAGGAAACCGAATATTTTGTCTGCCAATATTTCTTCTGCAAATAATCTAAATGAAGCGCATTGAAAAAACTATCCGTTCGCCAATCTTCCAAACCTAATAAAACGCCCAATCCGATTTTATGAATTCCAGCAGTTCCAATTCGGTCGGGGGTTTCCAATCGATAATCGAAATTTGATTTTTTGCCTTTTGTATGATACTTTTTGTAAACTTCTTGATGATACGTTTCCTGATAAACCAAAACCGAATATACTCCAGCATCGTGCAAACGCTCGTAATCTTCTGTAGAAAGAGGTTGTACTTCAACAGACATTATCGAGAAGTCTTCTTTGATTAAAGCAATTGCATTTAGGAAATAGTTGATGTTTACGGTATAATTTGCTTCGCCTGTGACCAATAAAACATGATCGAAACCAGTATTTTTTAAAGCTTCGACTTCAAGTTTTATTTCGGCATCTGTCAGCGTTTTTCTTTTGATTTTATTGTCTAAACTAAATCCGCAATAGGTACAAATGTTTTGGCATTCGTTGCTTAGATAAAGTGGCGCATACATTTGAATGGTCTTTCCAAAACGTTTTTTTGTGATTTCATGGCATTTCTGTGCCATTTGCTCTAAATAATTTTGAGCAACAGGAGAAATTAGAATCAAAAAATCATCTAGATTGTACTTGGTTTTAGCCAGAGTTCGTTCGACATCTTTTGATGTGGTTTTATATATTCTAGATTGGATTTCATCCCAATTATATTGCTCGAAAATAGATTTGAATGTTTTCATATTTTTATTTTGCCTCTCGCAGATTTTGCAGATTGCGCAGATTAAATTTTATTAGCAACGCGATGAATATTTTCAAGGATATTAGAGCAGTTGAAATTGACTAATATTCCAAGTTTTTTATTGGTTAATTTTAAATAAGTATTCAATTGTTTAAAGTGAATTGGCTTTATCTCGTCTACTGATTTTAATTCTATAATTACTTTATTCTCCACTAAAATATCTAGCCTAAAAGTTATGTCTAAATAAACATCATCATATTTAACTGGTAAATCAATTTGTTTAACTACTTGTAATCCATCTTTATCCAATTGATAGTAAAGAGCACTCTCATACACAGATTCTAATAGTCCAGGTCCAAGAGAGTTGTATACTTTAAAAATTGCTCCTCTAACTTTATATGAAATTTCATTTTCTAACATAATTTTTTTAATTCAAAATTAAAGAAAATTCTTTCTTTTTTTGATGATTAGAAAAATCATAATAAAATTAGATTCAGCAGCTTCAACATAAAAATCATCTGCCAAATCTGTGAGATCTGCGAGAGAAAATCAATTTTATTCATAAAGAAAAGAAGTCAACGGACTAGAAGCCGAAGCATAATTTTGCTGGTTTGCAACTTTAGCCTCAAAAGCTTTTCTACCAGCAATAACTGCTTCCTTAAAAGCCTCGGCCATTAAACTAGGGTTTCCAGCAACAGCAATCGCAGTATTTACCAAAACAGCATCAGCACCAATCTCCATTGCTTTTGCAGCATCAGATGGAGCTCCAATTCCCGCGTCAACAATAACGGGAACGGTGCTTTGTTCAATTATAATCTCTAAGAAATCGATCGTTTTTAAACCTTTATTACTTCCAATTGGCGAACCCAAAGGCATTACGGCTGAAGTTCCAGCGCTCTCCAAATGTTTGCACAAAACAGGATCGGCGTGAATGTATGGGAGCACAATAAAACCCAATTTTGCCAACTCTTCAGTCGCTTTTAAAGTTTCAATTGGATCGGGCATTAAATATTTTGGATCAGGGTGGATTTCTAGTTTTACCCAATTAGTTTCCAGAGCTTCGCGTGCTAATTGAGCTGCAAAAACAGCTTCTTTGGCATTTCGCACGCCAGAAGTATTAGGCAATAAATTGATATTTGGATGTTTTAAATGCGATAAAATAGCATCTGTATCAGTTTCAAGATCAATGCGTTTTAAGGCAACGGTAACCAATTCGCTTTCAGAAGCTAAAATCGCTTGCTCCATTTCCTCGTTCGAACCAAATTTTCCTGTTCCCAAAAACAAGCGGGATTTAAAGCTTTTATCTCCTATATTAAAGAATGATGTTTGCATATAATTTTTCGTTTAATTGTTGAATCAATTTTTCTTTCTCATCATTTTCGGTAATGATTCCAGAAACGGCAATTCCATGAATTCCAGTTTCTATTAACGGACTCACATCTCGTAACGTAATACCTCCAATAGCATAAACTGGAATTGTGATTTTGTTTTTTTTGAGTTTGTGGAGAATTTCATGATAGCCGCATAAACCCAAAATCGGACTTAATTTTTCTTTTGTAGCAGTAAATCGAAAAGGGCCTAATCCGATATAATCACAGCCATTTTTAACGTGATTTTCGATGTCTTCAAAAGTATTGGCAGTTCCTCCGATTATTTTTGAGGTTCCTAAAAAGGCTCTCGCTTCGTCGATTTTGGTGTCGGTTAAACCCAAATGAACGCCGTCTGCATCAACTTCTTTGGTAAGTTGTAAATTGTCATTTACAATAAAATTAGCGTTGTATTTTTCGCATAAAGGTTTTACCGCTTCCGCTAAAGTAAAGGCGTCTTTTTCTGTCTGGTTTTTAAAACGCATTTGTACCCAATTGCATCCTGCATCAAGTGCCTGATGAATGTTGTACAATTGTTTTTCGATCGTTTCGCCCTGAGAGATATATTGAAGTTTGCTATACATAATGATAACCGATTAAAGTTGTTGTTGAACTCAAGTAATTTTCGATATAGATTTTAGCGTTTTTACAAGCTTCTTTTATCGTTAGATTTAAAGCCAAATTGGAAGCAATTGCAGAAGAAAGCACACAGCCCGAACCGTGTTTTTCGAAGCAATTTTTTCCTGACGGCAGCAGTTCTAGAATTTCATCTTTTAGAAACAAATGATCTCTTCCTAAAGCTTTTTTATTATGTCCGCCTTTCAAAAGAACATTCGTAGAAAATTGATATTCCTTCAAGATAAAGTCGGGAAAAAGAATTTCCATTTCAAGATGATTGGGCGTAATCAAATCGATTTTTGAAAGTATTTTGTTTAGATCTAAACGATTTTCAATATTCATAAATTCAAATTTAGTAGTCGATTTCAAAACAGGATCCCAAACAATTTTGGTTGAAGGAGAAAGCAGTTTTATAGTCGAAACAATTCGGTTTAAATCGTGTAAAGAAGATACAATTCCAATTTTTGCCACGCTGATTTTATAATTCAAAAAAAGCGTTTCAATCGAACGGATAACAAAACTCAAATCTGTCCACTGAATTTCATAAAATTGATTTTCAGTCTGAATGGTATTCGCTGTCGAAATAGCAAAACCAGTGACTTTATGCTGTTCAAATGTTTTGATATCGGCCAAAATTCCAGCGCTTCCTGAAGGATCTAAGCCTGCGATTGTGAGTGCGAAAGGACGATCTGCTGACATAATTTAAATTGTTTTAATGGATTTTCATTTTTCCAAATACTTCCTAAAAGTGCGACATCGTTAAAACCTTTTTCTAAGACTTTTTGAATGTTTTGGGAATCAATTCCGCCCAAAGCGATCATTTTTGTTTGTTGATTTGTTCTTGATTTTAGTTCTTCAAAAAGATTTTTGTCTGGATGATAATTCTCTTTGGAAATACTTGTGAAAACTGGACTGAGAAAAGCATAATCAAAATTTTCAAGAGCATTAAAATCTTCTATTGAATGTGTTGATGTTGATAGAGACCTGCAAGGTTTTGAAAATCTCGCAGGAGAATCGTTCAGATTATTTCTTTCTTTTTCAGAAAAATGAAACCGTTCAATGCCAAAATCTTCTGCTAATTGATGATGATGATGCAAAACCAAATTAGCCCGGAAGTCTAGTTTTATCTGATGAATAAACTGTGCCATTTCCAATTCAGAAAAATCAGGTTTTCTAATATGAAGCAAAGACAATCCTTCCTCTAGCAAAGAATGAAGGATGTCTATTTCATCTTCAATAAAAAAAGGATTCGTAATCAAAATCATATCTTTCTTCTAGCTTCTTTTCTCTATTTTCTAAATATAAATCTCTTTCCCCTGTTCAATAAATTCTTCTGATTTCTCCTGCATTCCTTTTTCTGCTGCAGCAACGTCTCGAATTTCCTGAGATATTTTCATAGAGCAGAATTTTGGACCGCACATCGAACAGAAATGCGCTACTTTTGCGCCATCGGCAGGAAGTGTTTCGTCATGGAATTCTCTTGCGGTATCTGGATCTAAAGCCAAATTAAACTGATCTTCCCAACGGAATTCAAAACGGGCTTTACTCAACGCATTATCACGATATTGCGCGCCTGGATGACCTTTTGCCAAGTCGGCAGCATGAGCAGAAATCTTATAAGTTATTACACCATCTTTTACATCTTTTTTATTTGGCAAACCTAAATGTTCTTTTGGTGTTACATAACACAGCATTGCGCAACCGTACCAGCCAATCATAGCAGCGCCAATTGCTGATGTAATATGATCATAACCTGGTGCAATATCTGTGGTTAATGGGCCTAAAGTATAAAAAGGAGCTTCATGGCAATGTTCTAATTGTTTGTCCATGTTTTCTTTAATCATGTGCATCGGAACGTGACCTGGACCTTCAATAAAAACTTGAACATCATGTTTCCAAGCAATTTTTGTCAATTCGCCTAAAGTTTCCAATTCGGCAAATTGTGCGGCGTCATTTGCATCTGCAATTGAACCCGGACGTAAACCATCTCCAAGAGAAAAAGCTACATCGTATTGCTTCATGATTTCACAGATTTCCTCAAAATGCGTGTATAAGAAATTTTCTTTATGATGGAACAAACACCATTTTGCCATAATCGATCCGCCTCGAGAAACGATTCCCGTTACACGATTGGCAGTTAAATGAATATAACGAAGTAAAACCCCAGCGTGAATTGTAAAATACGAAACCCCTTGTTCTGCTTGCTCAATCAAAGTATCGCGGAAAATTTCCCAAGTTAAATCTTCGGCAATTCCTTTTACTTTTTCTAATGCTTGATAAATCGGAACAGTTCCGATTGGAACGGGAGAGTTGCGAATAATCCATTCTCTGGTTTCGTGAATGTTTTTTCCCGTAGACAAATCCATAATCGTGTCAGCTCCCCAACGGCAAGCCCAAACCGCTTTTTCAACTTCTTCTTCAATGCTCGAAGTTACAGCGCTGTTTCCGATATTGGCGTTGATTTTTACGAGGAAATTACGTCCTACAATCATAGGCTCACTCTCTGGATGGTTAATGTTATTCGGGATAATGGCTCTTCCGCAAGCGACTTCAGAACGAACGAATTCTGGAGTAATCTTGTTTTTTGGAGTATTTGCGCCAAAGCTGTTTCCGCCGTGCTGGCATTGCATGGCTTTGGTTTGCTCATTTAAAAGTTCGATGCGTTGGTTTTCGCGAATGGCAATATATTCCATCTCTGGAGTAATGATTCCTTGTTTGGCGTAATACAATTGTGTTACGTTCGCGCCTTTTTTAGCACGTTTTGGCTGATGCAAATATTCGAAACGAAGGTGATTTAAGCTTTCATCTTTTAATCGGCTTTGTCCATAATCTGAGGTAATTTCGTCTAAGATTTCAACGTCATTTCGGTCTAAAATCCATTGCTCTCTTAAACGCGGAAGTCCTTTTCTAATGTCAATTTCAATATTTGGATCTGTATATGCACCTGAAGTATCATAAACCGTTACAGGTGGGTTTTTCTCAATTCCGCCATTTGAAAGTTTAGTGTCGCTCAAAGTAATTTCGCGCATCGCTACTTTTATCGGATGAATTTCTCCGTCGATGTATACTTTTTTAGAATTCGTAAAAGGGGTTCTGGATATTTGTTCTTCGTTTGTCATAATGTTTTTGTTTCAAGTTTCAGGTTTCAAGTTTGATTCTGATTGTGTCTATTCGCAACGATAAATTGGAATTTGGAATTTTCTATTTTGAAATTTTTAAAAAATTATCCACCTTGGGTAGCAGAAATAATCAAAATATCGTCAGTTTCGCGTACGAAGAATTCGTTCCATTTGGTTTTTGGAACAACGGTATTATTGACAGCAACAGCGATTCCGTTTTGTTTGTGCGGAATTTCGAGATCGAGCAATGATTGAACGCTTAGCGATTCAGCATTGAATTTTTTAGTTTGTTGATTGATTTTTAGTTCCATTCCTTTTTGAGTTTAGTGTATAGATACACCTTAGGAATGGCTACAAGAACGCATAAAAATGCGTGCAGAAGTCATCTTACTTTTCCCTACGCTAGTATGAACTAGATCAGGTTCAGAGGGTAAAATCTCAGCCTACAACTTTGTAGACACCCCTAAAGTGTGAAGCAAATGTAATAAAATTTTGTTTGGAACTTTAAAAAACTTTCAAGTTTCAGGTTTCAAGTTGTTTTTTTGAGTGCAGTTATAACGTGAAACTTGAAACATGAAACAAAACTATTTCTTTCTCGTCCAGCAGTCTTCCACATGATCATTGACCATTCCAGTTGCCTGCATATGTGCGTAAATAACAGTTGAGCCGACAAATTTGAAGCCGCGTTTTTTTAAATCTTTACTTATAGCATCAGAAATGGAAGTTGTCGCTGGAACATCTTTTAATGTTTTCGGTTTGTTATCAATTGGTTTTCCATTAACGAATTTCCAAATATATTCAGAAAAGGTTCCAAATTCTTCTTGAACTTTCATAAAAGCTTGAGCATTAGAAACTGCTGCTTTGATTTTTAACTTGTTTCTGATAATTCCAGTGTTCTGCATCAATTCTTCGATTTTATCTTCAGAGTAGTTCGCCATTTTTTTATAATCGAAATGGTCAAAAGCAGTTTTAAAATTTTCTCTTTTATTTAAAATCGTGATCCAGCTTAATCCAGCCTGAAAGGTTTCTAGAATTAAAAACTCAAAAATTGTTGGGTCATCATAAACGGGAGTTCCCCATTCTTCATCATGATATTTTTTATATAAATCGCTGGCCGAACACCAACCGCATCTTATTTGTTCCATTTTTTTATTTCAAAAGAAAACCTCTTGGCTTTGAGGTTTTATAGATTATTGTCGTTGTTATCTTCCAATCTGCCAGCTATATCCCTTCACGCTCGGAATATAGGCAGAACGTCCAACGATGACTAAATTATTATAGATTTTTCGATTGTATTTAATGCCAATTGCGTTTCCAGAAGTGTACATTTTATTGGCTTTAAAAACGACTTTCATTTTACCGTCTTCTAATTCTGCGTCAGAAACCCTTTCAACAAGCCAAGTAGATTGCCATTTTACAGCCAATTCATTCTCTGCTGTTTTGGTTACACTTTTTACTAGTTTTACAGCTTCTTCTGGAATTTCAAAATGTTCGGTTAATTGTTTTTGAGTCATGGTCTGGCCCATTTTGCATTTTGCTAATATTTTACGAACATTAACAAAATTCAATAATTCCTCGTTGACTTCTTTTTTTATAGACGTGGTCGGACTCGGCGTATGGGTTGGTATTTGAGGACTTAATGCAGGTATTGCTATCGGATTTTTAACAGCAAATGGATTTTTTTGAGCAACGGTTTTTGGTGACTCAAATTCCTTTGAGGCGGTAATGCTTTTTGAAGAAACTTTGCGAGGTATCTTCACAGCAGCTGGTATCAGTTTGTTGACAGACTGAATGATTTTTTTTGGCTCTTTTTTTTCTTCATTGCCACAACTGAAAAAGAAATAGGTAACAGAGAATAAAATAAGTAAATAATTTTTTTTCATGACCTAAAATTTTGTTTTTACTCTTTATGTGCAGGGTCTTCGTCTAAATATTTTTTAATTAGATAATGGCCTAAATAAATCGCTGGCGTTAATAAAATAGCTATAGCTAACTTAAAAGTATATCCTATTAAACCTGAAGATATAAAGGTTTCAAAATCAATTTTTCCTGGCAGCCAAAATGCAATTCCTAAAACAATAAAGGAATCAAACAATTGCGAAATCACAGTAGAACCAGTTGCTCTTAACCATATTTTCTTTTCGCCAGTCCTGTTTTTAAAAAACCAAAATATCCAAACATCAATGAGCTGAGAAGCCATAAAGGCAATTAAGCTTCCCACAATAATCCACATACTCTGTCCAAATACGGCCTGAAACTGATCGTCGTTTACAGGACTTATTCCTTTTGCAGCAGGAATTGTAATGGCCATAAAAAGTATTAAAAAAGCATAAGCAATCAAACATGCCGTTATAAAAGAAAGCTTTTTTACACCTTTTTCACCAAAATGATCATTAATCAAATCAGTAGTTAGAAATACAATTGGCCAAGGCAAAATACCAATACTCATTACAAAGGGGCCAATTTGAATTAACTTTCCTCCAATTAATTCAGCCACAACGGCATTGGTGATAAATATTCCTGATAAAATTACAAAAACAATTTCTCTTCTGGTTCTAAACATTTGATTTTTGGTATTGGTATTTCAAAAATAAACTATTTCTTTTAATTGTTATAAGCGGATTAATTTTTATAATCTGTTTGAATATGAAGTTTGCTTTCTATTGGTTAATTTTGAGATTCTGTTGCATTTTTTGTTAGTCAGATTTTGTGCAGAATTAATTAATGTATTTGTTATGAAAACACCAATAGAATTAGATAATCCGTTGTTAAAAGAGTGGACAGGACCTTATGGAGGCGTTCCGGATTTTACGGCATATAAAGTTTCAGATTTTAAGCCTGCAATAGAATTTGCTATTCAGGAAAAATTAGAGGAGATAGAAGCAATATCAAATAATTCAGAAAAACCGACTTTTGAAAACACCATTAAAGCTTTGGAACTTTCTGGCGAAAAATTAGATCGAATTCATGCAGTTTATGGTATTTATAGATCAAATCTGAGTACTCCTGAGTTTAATGTAGTTGATACCGAAATGTCACCAAAATTAGCTGAGATCAATGATAAGTTATATCAAAATGAGAAATTGTTTTCTAGAATTGAAGCTTTATACAAATCGGAAGAAAAAAAGAATTTGACTAAAGAACAGCAGCGTTTGCTTTGGTTGTATTATACCGATTTTGTGAGAGAAGGAGCAGAGCTCAATGAAAAAGACAAAGTTAGAGTTGCGGAGATAAACCAGGAACTGGCTGGACTTTTTACTGCTTTTAGCCAAAAATTACTGGCAGAAGAAAATAGTCAGTATATAGAATTAAAAATAGAAACTGATTTTGACGGTTTGCCTGAGGAGTTCAAAAATGCTGCTATTGCCGAAGCTAAAGAAAGAAATCTAAATGTTTTGGGATGCATCGGAAATACAAGATCTTCAATCGAGCCATTTTTAACCTTTTCTAATCAAAGAGATTTAAGAGAAAAAGCTTTTGATCTTTTTGTAAAACGAGGCGATAATAAAAATGAAAATGATACCAATGAAACTCTTGTTTCTATTTTGAAATTAAGAGCAGAAAAAGCGAAAATTTTAGGTTTTACTAATTTTGCGGAATGGAGTTTATCTAATAAAATGGCTAAAGATCCGCAGAAAACACTCGAATTAATGAATTCGGTATGGAAACCGGCTGTAGAAAAAGTAAAAAATGATGTTGCTGCTATGCAGGAAATGGTAAATAATGAAGGTGGAAACTTTAAAATACAGCCTTGGGATTATCGTTTTTATACCGAAAAAGTGCGTAAAGCAAAGTATGATTTAGATCAAAATGAAATCAAGCAATATCTGCAGCTGGAAAATTTACGTGAAGGAATGTTCTGGACAGCGGGCGAATTATTTAATTTAGGTTTCAAGCAATTGTCAGATGTTCCTGTTTATCATCCTGATGTTCGTGTTTGGGAAGTCAATAATAAAAATACTGGAGAACCAATTGGTTTATGGTATTTTGACCCGTACGCGCGTGTTGGCAAGCGTTCTGGAGCGTGGATGAATTCGCATAGAGATCAGCAGAAAATAAAAGGAAACGTACTTCCAATTGTATCGAATAATTGCAATTTTATTAAAGGAAATAGCGATGAACCCGTTTTAATTTCTTGGGATGATGCGACCACTTTATTTCATGAATTTGGGCACGCCCTGCACGGATTATGTTCAAATGTTACGTATCCAAGCCTTTCAGGAACTTCTGTAGCTAGAGATTATGTAGAATTTCCTTCGCAATTGTTAGAGCATTGGCTAGCTACTCCAGAGGTTTTAAATAAGTTTGCGCTTCATTATAAAACAAACGAACCTTTATCTCAGTCACTAGTGGAAAGAATCGGAAAAGCAGCCAATTTTAATGAGGGATTTGCAACTGTAGAAACAATTTCAAGTTCGTTTGTCGATATGAAATTGCATTTAACAACTGACACAATCGATCCGGATGCTTTTGAAAAGAAAGTTTTAAGCGAAATTAATATGCCGTCTGAAATTGTAATGCGACACAGGATTCCGCAGTTTGCTCATATTTTTTCTAGTGATGGATATGCAGCGGGATATTACAGCTATTTGTGGGCAGATGTGATTAATGCAGATGCTTATGAGGCTTTTCTGGAAGCTGGCGGACCATTTGATAAAAATGTTTCTGAACGTCTTTATAAAACAGTTTTAAGCGTTGGAAATACTATAGATAACGAAGAAATGTATGAGAATTTTAGAGGTCACGCTCCGCAATCGGATGCACTGATGCGAGCGAGAAACTTTCCTGTTGAAAGCTAAGATGCAATAAAAAAGCCCGAATAACTAAATATTCGGGCTTTTTAATATTGAAAATAATATATTAACCTAAAGTAACTCTTTTGAAACCTGTAATTTCAACATTGAATCCTTTAACATAATCACCAACTTTTTTACTGTCATCTTTGATGAAGTTTTGATCAAGTAAAGCTTTTTCTTGATCTAAAGTAGTGTTGTCAGAAATGAAACGTTGAACTTTTCCTGGAAGAATTTTGTCCCAGATTTGCTCTGGTTTTCCTTCAGCTTTTAATTCAGCTTTAGCATCTTCTTCTGCTTGTTTGATAACTTCTGGAGTTAATTGAGAGAAAGAGATGTATTTAGGAACATTTTTTAAAGTTTTTCCTAAACGTTTTGCTTCTTCATTGTCTTTTTCGATTACAGCAATACGAGCAGCAAGTTCAGATTCTACGAAAGCTGGATCAAAATCTTTGTAAGATAATGTGTCAGCACCCATAGAAGCAACTTGCATAGAGATATCTTTTGTTAAAGCTTCAGCATTAGCAACTGGAGCAGAAATTGCAGTTAAAGCAGCAATTTTATTAACGTGAACATAAGATCCAACGTAAGCACCTTCTAAAATTTCGAAACCACCGATTTCGATTTTTTCACCGATAACTCCAGTTTGCTCGATTAATTTCTCAGCAACTGTAATTCCGTTGAAATCAGAAGCTAATAATTCTTCTTTAGAAGAGAAATTGATAGCTCTTTCAACTAAATCTTTAGCTAAAGTTACGAAAGCTTCATTTTTACCTACGAAGTCAGTTTCACAGTTTAAAGTGATGATAGCTCCTTTAGTGTGGTCAGCATTGATAAAAGAAACAGCAGCTCCTTCAGAAGACTCACGGTCAGAACGGTTAGCAGCAACTTTTTGTCCTTTTTCTCTAAGGATTTGGATCGCTTTATCGAAATCTCCTTCAGCTTCAATTAAAGCTTTTTTACAGTCCATCATTCCGGCACCTGTAGATTGTCTTAATTTATTTACGTCTGCAGCAGTAATTGTTGACATAATATTTTGAATTTTTTAATGTTAAAAGTAAAAAATTCCATCTTTTAAATCCCAAAATCCAATTTTAATAAATTATCAACATAACGTTTTTAATTTTATTTTGGACTTTGGAATTTAAAATTTGGAATTTAAAATTTGATTTATTCTTCAGTTTCAGTTGCAGGAGCAGCTTCAGCCTCAACAGCAGGAGCTTCTTCAGCAGCTTCAACTTCTTTCTCAGCACCTCTGTCAGAAAGACCTTCGATTACTGCAGTAGTCACTAAAGATAAAATTTTGTCAATTGATTTAGAAGCGTCATCATTTGCAGGAATCACGTAATCAACCTCTCTTGGGTCAGAATTCGTATCAACCATTGCGAAAACTGGAATGTTTAATTTTTGAGCTTCTTTTATTGCGATGTGTTCAGCTTTGATATCTACTACGAACAATGCTGCAGGTAGTCTAGACATATCAGCAATTGAACCTAAGTTTTTCTCTAATTTAGCACGTAGACGATCAACTTGTAAACGCTCTTTTTTAGATAAAGTGTTGAAAGTACCATCTTTCTTCATTTTATCTATAGAAGACATTTTTTTAACTGCCTTTCTGATAGTTACGAAGTTAGTCAACATTCCACCTGGCCATCTTTCAGTGATGTAAGGCATGTTTGCAGCTTTTGCTTTATCAGCAACGATGTCTTTTGCTTGTTTTTTGGTAGCTACGAATAAGATTTTTCTACCTGATGCAGCGATTTTTTTCAAAGCTTCATTAGCTTCTTCGATTTTAGCTGCAGTTTTATATAGATTGATAATGTGAATACCATTACGCTCCATATAAATGTAAGGAGCCATGTTTGGATCCCATTTTCTAGTCATGTGTCCGAAGTGAACACCTGCTTCTAGTAATTCTTTTACTTCTATTTTGTTTGCCATTTTTGTACTAGTTTACGTTCTGTTGATTAGCAATGTATGAATGGCGATTTCTCTGGCTTCATGCATTTAGATGCTAAACTATATCCTACCTCGATAGGAGAGCAACAATAACTGTGTTTTTTAATTTCAATAAATAATTGATAATGTCTTGTCCCATCTGAACAAGACAGGTAATATTAACGTTTAGAGAATTGGAATCTCTTACGAGCTTTCTTCTGACCGAATTTCTTACGTTCAACCATTCTAGGGTCTCTTGTTAATAAACCTTCTGGTTTAAGGATTCCTCTGTTTTCAGCGTTAACTTCACACATTACGCGTGCTAATGCCATTCTTACAGCTTCTGCTTGACCAGTTGTACCACCTCCGTAAACGTTTACTTTTACGTCAAAGTTACTAGCGTTTTCTGTCATAGAAAGCGGTTGTAAAACTTTGTATTGTAAAGTTGCAGTTGGAAAGTAAGTTGCGAATTCTTTTTTGTTTACAGTGATGTTTCCAGTTCCTTCAGAAACATATACACGTGCAACAGCGGTTTTTCTTCTACCGATTTTGTGAATAACTCCCATTACTTAAGATCATTTAGGTTAACAGTTCTAGGTTTTTGAGCTCCGTGAGTGTGCTCAGATCCTACAACAACATTTAGATTTCTAAAAAGTTCAGCTCCTAATTTGTTTTTAGGTAACATACCTTTTACAGCTTTTTCTACTAATAATGCAGGGTTTTTAGCTTGCAATACTTTAGCAGTTAAAGTTCTTTGTCCTCCTGGGTAACCTGTATGACGCATGTAAATTTTGTCATTCAATTTTGTACCTGTAAGGTTAATTTTTTCTGAGTTGATAACAATTACGTTATCTCCACAGTCAACGTGAGGTGTGTAACTTGGCTTGTACTTACCTCTTAAGATCATAGCAACCTTAGAAGCAAGACGTCCTAAGTTATGACCTTCAGCGTCAACAACAATCCACTCTTTAGTTACAGTGGCTTTACTTGCTGAAACTGTTTTGTAGCTTAATGCGTCCATAATATTATTTTAATTAAACATTCCATCCCCAATAAAGGGGATGCAAAAGTACAATTAATTATTTTAAAACCAAATACCTGAAAGAATATTTTATCTGCTGAAAATCAGGGTTTCAGTTTTTTAATTGAAACATTAAAAAATGAGGTTTGATTTATGGGATGCAAAAGCCTTCTTAAATACTGCAATTTTTATGCAAAAATATTGTTTATAAAGCATATAGAAGAATTTAAAAACTAGATTTCAGAAAAAACATTATCGTTGCTGGCTTTCTTTGGAAAAGGCTTGATAATTTTAAATACTGATAGGTGTTTTTTGTTTTATTTTAGGTAATTCTACTATATTTGTATTAATTACATAAAATTCAATTGGATGAAAGCTAAAGCAACTCTAAAACAAATTGCTAAGGAACTGGGAGTTTCTGTTTCGACTGTGTCTAAAGCGTTGAATGACAGTCCAGAAATTAGTGAACAAACCAAGGTGAAGATTAAAGAGTATGCCAAACTCAAAAATTATAAGCCGAATGTTATTGGTTTGAATCTTAAGAATCGTAAAACAAAAACGATCGGGGTAATTATTCCTAATATTCTAAATTCTTTCTTTGCGAAAGTTTTTAGCGGTATTGAGAAAGTTGCAGATAAAAAAGGATATAATGTAATTACTTGTATCTCGAACGAATCTTTAGAAAAAGAAATTCACACGCTTGAAATGCTGAGCAACGGAACTATCGACGGATTTATCCTTTCGGTTTCTGAAGAAGCGCAAAAACTTCAAGATTATAACCATTTCTCTGAAATAATTAACGACGGTACACCAATTGTAATGTTCGACCGTATTGCAGATGAAGTAGATTGTGATAAAGTTGTGGTAGACGATTTTGATTCGGCATTAAACTCAACACAGCATTTAATTAATTTAGGATGCAAAAACATTGCGCTTATTTCTTCTGTAGATAATTTAAGTGTTGGAAAATTGAGAGCAGATGGATATTTGAAAGCTTTAAAAGACAATAATATTCCGGTAAACGAAAAAATTATTCTTCGCACCGATTCTGAAGATGATATGAAAGCTAGAATTGATTCAATTTTCGACAATAAAATTGACGGGATTTTTGCTTTGGACGAAAATGATTCGGTTGCAGCTTTAAGAGTTAGTTTGAAAAAAGGCTACAGAGTTCCAGAAGATATTTCGATTATTGGTTTTGCAGACGGTATTTTAGCTTCAAGACGTTTATCGCCAAGTTTGACTACAGTAAGTCAGCACGGAGTTGAAATTGGAGAAGTAGCTGCCAAAAGATTAATCGAAAGGTTAGAAGAGCCAGAAGGAACAATTTCAGAATACGAAACAATCGTAATCAAAACAAAATTGAAAGAAAGAGAATCTACTCGAAAAAAATAATAATTAAACAAAAAACCATCAGCTGAAACTGATGGTTTTTTTTATGAATGATATTCAGATTGTTTAAAGTTTTGCGAAAATCTAAAATCAACAATCTGAAATCTAAAATTATAATTAATGTGCTTCTAGCCAATCTTTACCTAAACCAAGTTCCACTTCTAAAGGAACCGACATTTTAAATGCATTTTCCATTTCGTGTTTAATCATAGGTTGGATTTTTTCGAGTTCATCATTGTGAACATCGAACACAAGCTCATCATGTACTTGAAGCAGCATTTTAGATTTCCAGTTTTCGTCACGAAGTTTTTTATGAATGTTGATCATTGCAATTTTAATCACATCGGCAGCACTTCCTTGAATTGGCGCATTTACAGCATTTCGTTCGGCAGCACTTCTTACCACAGCATTGGCAGAGTTAATATCTTTTAAATAACGGCGACGGCCTAAAATAGTTTGTACATAACCTTTTTCGCGAGCAAATTCAATTTGTTCTGAAATGTACGATTTAAGACGTGGATATGTTTTGTAATAAGCATCGATCAAAGCAGCGCTTTCGCTTCTAGAAAGTGAAGTCTGGTTGCTTAGACCAAAAGCAGAAACACCATAGATAATTCCGAAGTTTACTGTTTTGGCATTGCTTCTTTGTTCTCTAGAAACTTCTTCGAGTGCAACATCGAAAACTTTTGCAGCAGTAGATCTGTGAATGTCTTCTCCGTTTTGGAAAGCAGCAATCATATTTTCCTCACCACTTAATGCGGCAATAATTCGTAACTCAATTTGAGAATAATCGGCAGAGATTAAAGTATGGTTTTCGTCGCGTGCCACAAAAGCTTTACGAATCTGGCGTCCTCTTTCGGTACGAATCGGGATATTCTGCAAGTTCGGATTATTAGAGCTCAAACGGCCCGTTGCGGCAACAGCCTGCATATAATCGGTATGAACGCGTAAAGTCTTTTTGTCAACCTGTTCTGGCAAAGCCAAAATATAAGTGCTTTGGAGTTTTACCATTTGGCGCCAATCCAAAATCTCTTTTACAATTGGGTTGTCATTTGCCAAATAAGTCAAAACTTCCTCGCCAGTTGCATATTGGCCTGTTTTGGTTTTCTTTTGTTTTGCTCCACCAATTTTAAGTTTTTCAAATAAAATATCGCCTAATTGTTTTGGAGAAGCAAGATTGAATTTCTCTCCAGCTGTTTCGTAGATTTTTTGTTCCAAAGATTTGATTTCAACATCCATTTCTTTAGACATATTTTTTAAGAAATCAACATCTAAACCAATACCTTCCATTTCCATATCGGCTAAAACGCTTACTAATGGAATTTCGATATCGTCAAATAACTTTTTAGTCCCGGTTTCGTCTAGTTGCGTTGTAAAGATTTCTTTTAACTGTAAAGTAACATCGGCATCTTCGGCAGCATATTCTTTAATATCTTCCAAAGGAACATCGCGCATATTAAGCTGATTTTTCCCTTTTTTACCAATTAAAGTTTCAATAGATTTTGGAGAATATTTTAAATACGTTTCTGCCAAAATATCCATATTGTGACGCATATCTGGATTAATCAGATAATGAGCGATCATCGTATCAAAAAGTTTTCCTTTTACGGTAACGCCATAATTAGAAAGGATTTTTAAATCGTATTTTAGGTTTTGTCCAATTTTCTCGATGTTTTCATTTTCAAAAAACGGAACAAATTTTTCAATCAAAACTTTTGCTTCTTCTTGATTTTCTGGAAACGGAACATAAAATGCTTTTCCTTTTTCGTAAGAGAAAGACATTCCGACCAATTCTGCATGAAGCGCATCGATTCCTGTGGTTTCAGTATCGAAACAAACTGCAGGCTGCTTCTGTAAATTTTGTAACAATAATTTAATCCCTAAATCGCCTTGAATCGTCTGATACGAATGTTCGGTATTTTCTAAAGTATTGTAGAAAGAAGTTCTAGGAGCGTCTGTTTCTTCATCTGATGTAGCGCTTCCAAAAAGATCAAATTGGTCTTCGTTTTTAGCGGCAGCTTTCTTAGCTGGCTTAGGGCTGGCTTCTGGAGCTGGTGACTGTGCGCCGTCTGTTCTAAATAAATTGTCAAATTGTTCTGCCATTCTTCTGAATTCTAATTCTTGAAAAATAGCATCTGTTTTTTCGATATCTGGGCGAGAAAGCTCATAATCTTCTTCATTAAAAGTAACATCACAATCTGTAATGATTGCTGCTAATTTTTTAGAAAGAATTCCTTTGTCTTTATTGGCTTCGATATTTTCTTTCATTTTGCCTTTTAGCAAATGGGTATTTTCCAAAAGGTTTTCCATTGTTCCAAATTCTTTCAGGAACTTTTTAGCGGTAACTTCTCCAACCCCTGGTAATCCCGGAATATTATCGATAGCGTCACCCATCATTCCCAGAAAATCGATTACTTGTTCTGGCCTTTCAATTTCAAATTTGGCCAAAACTTCAGGAACGCCCCAAATTTCGATTCCGTTACCCATACGGGCAGGTTTGTAGATGAAAATGTTTTCAGAAACCAATTGCGCAAAATCCTTATCTGGAGTTACCATATAGACTTTGTAGTTTTGTTTTTCTGCCTGTTTTGCGATTGTTCCAATTAAGTCATCGGCTTCACAACCTGCAAGTTCAATAATTGGAATATGCATGGCTTTAAGCAGCTCCTGAATATAGGGAACGGCAATTTTAATCGCTTCTGGGGTTGCATCACGATTGGCTTTATATTCTGCGAACATTTCGGTTCTTACATGGCTTCCTTCTTTATCGAAAGCAACGGCCAAATGATCTGGTTTTTCTCTTTTAATAACATCCAAAAGTGAGTTCATAAAACCCATAATTGCAGATGTATCCATTCCTTTTGAGTTGATTCTCGGGTTTTTAATAAAAGCATAATAACCGCGAAAAATTAATGCATAAGCATCTAGAAGAAAAAGGCGTTTTTGAGTTGACATATTAAAAATATTAGTCTGTAAAAATAAACAATTGGGTTTTAAAAAACGATTTGGTTTTCGAAAATTAATTTTTTTGAACCATATAAGTTATATAAGTTCATTTTAGTAGAGGCGCACCGCTGTGCGTCTCCTCGTTACCATAATAATGCTGTAAAAAACAAAATAATTAAATGAACTTATATAGCTTATATGGTTCAAAAACCACAAAGCGTTAATATCAAGTTAAAATTTTCTATTGAGCGATTTCTTCATTTTTGCTTCATTTTGTGAGGGTAATTTTGATCTGTAAACTAAAAATTATTAATTCATAAAAAATAGAAATCATGAGAAATTTATTAATGTTACTAGTGGCAGTTTTAGGAACAAGTGCAATGGTTCACGCATTTCCAGCAAAAGACGGAAAAGACACTCCAGCAAAAGAAGTGAAAGCAACTAAACATCCTAAACACAAATCTGATAAAAAAGCAAAAACAGCAAAAACAGAAGCTCCAAAGACAGAAGCAGCGAAACCTGCTCCTGTGAAATCGGAAGCTGCTAAACCAGAAACTGCAAAAGCTAAAAAATAAGAATTGCTCTTGTTTTGTTTTCGGAATATTGTAACGAAAGCAAAACAGGAATAATGATTATGAGAATGCGATTGAAGAAGGCTGATGAAGAAATTTGTCAGCTTTTTTTCATTAGTTAATTTTTTAATAATGCGCTACTCAATTTTTGATAATTCACTAATTTTAATTGCGCTTAAATGTTAAGGCTTATGAATGTTTTAATTGTTGAAGATAATAAAGAACTTGCTGTAGAAGTTTATGACTTTTTATGCAACGCAGGTTATATTTGTAAAATTGCACATAATTGTGCCGATGCTCTAGAAGAGCTGATAAGCAATGATTATGATGTTATGCTTCTAGATCTTGGTTTGCCGGACGGTGATGGTTTTGAGGTTTTGCAAGCGATTAGAAAAACAAAATCGAAAATTGCGGTAATTGTGCTTACTGCCAGAGGAGAATTGGATGACAGGATTAACGGACTTCATTTAGGTGCAGACGATTATTTGACAAAACCTTTTGCTTTGACGGAATTGGCGGCGAGAATATTTGCTGTAGTTCGAAGAATTCACGGTTTTACTTTAAACAATTTAAGCATTCATGGTTTTTTACTGCAACTTCAGGATTATAAAGTAAGTTTTAGCGATCAGCCTATTAACCTAACCAAGAAAGAATTTGATATCTTTCAGTATTTGGTTTTAAATAAAAACCGCGTCATTACAAGATTACAATTAACAGAACATATTTGGGGAGATATTCTCGAGGTGAACTCAGATTCTAATTTTATAGATGTGCATGTTCGCAATCTCAGAAAAAAACTGGACAAACACACTTCTATAGATTGGTTCGAAACTGTTCGAAATGTAGGTTATCGTATAAACGAATAAAACGATTCTTGTGAAAATAAAACACCAATTAGCCATTTTTAACGCATTGACCAGATTGCTGGTCATTTTGATTTTATGGCTAATGCTTCCTATTTTGGTAGAAAATGTAGTTTACCATCATATCAATAATACTTTATTAGAGAAAAAGAAGAAATTTATCGAACATCTGAATCAAGAGGAGATAAATGACTTTATAGAAAATCCAGGCGATTCAACCGAAACTTTTTCGGAGTTTTCAACCCTGCATAGTGAGTTTTTAGTGCTGTCTCGAGTGCCTATACAGCCACATCAGAAAAAAACAACTTTCAGTAACGAATATCGAAAAATAGAAGGAGAAGAAAGCGAATATAGAATCTTGCAGCATCATTTTACGTATGAGCATCAAGATTACCAGCTTGAAATTGGAAGCAGTTTGAGTGAGGTTAACGATTTGACTTTTGTGATTAAGCTCTTCATTATAATTGTTTTTGTGGTGATTCTTTTTATGACCTTTTTGGCCGATACTTTTTATATCGAATATCTTTTAAAACCCTTTTACAAAATTATCGACACTAAAATAAGGCGTGTAAACGAACCCGAAACATTTGATCATACTCCTATAAAAGCAGCGTCAAGAGACTTTAGAGAATTGGATTTTGTTTTAAACCAAATGATGGATCGAATTGCTGAAGTTTTCAAAAAAGAAAAACAATTCATCTCAAATGTTTCCCATGAACTTTTAACGCCAATTGCGCTTCTTAAAAATAAGCTTGAAAACTTGCTCCAAAACGAGTCTTTGGATGATAATGCAGTAGATAAAATTGCAGGTTCGCTTAGAACGCTGGACATGCTAAAAAAAATCATTAACAACTTATTGCTGATTTCTAGAATAGATAATAATCAATATGAGGCAAATGAAGAGATTAATCTTCAAGAAATCGTTTCTGACTTGCAGGAAGATCTGCAAGATCGTATTGAGGATAAAGAAATTCAGTTTGAAAATAGAATGTACAACAGCTTTGTTTTTACAGGAAACAAAACCTTGATTCATATCCTGATTTATAATTTGGTAACCAATGCCATAAAATATAATAAACCGAAAGGGAGAATTGTTGTTGAAGATGGTTTTGACCAGCAGCATTATTTTATTTCGGTAAAAGATTCGGGAATTGGAATGGACGAATCACAGCTTGAGAAAATATTTAGCCGTTTTGCCAGAATCAGTTCAGATCAAGAAGGGCAAGGGCTGGGACTTGCAATTGCAAAAAGTATTGCCTCTTTTCATCACATAGATATTACTGTTGAATCTAAACTAGGAGAGGGCACTGCTTTCAAATTATGGTTTCAAAAAGCCAATTAAAAGTTAAAATTCGCTGTAAGACTTTTTCTTCATTTTGTCTTCATTTTACGATGATACCTTTGACTTGTAAATAATGAAAATAACAATCATAAAAATTTAAAATCATGAAAAAATTAGCAATTTTAGCAGTAGCAGTTTTAGGAACATTTGCAATGGCAAACGCACAAACAACTCCAGCACCAGCAAAAAAAGAAGCAAAAACTGAAAAACACGATAAAAAAGCAGACAAAAAAGCTAAAGGTGATAAAAAAGCAGAAGCTGCAAAACCAGAAGCTCCAAAAGCAAAATAAAACGAGATTTTAAGTCTTAAGATTAAATAGTTTTAAAAGGTTGGTAGGTTAAAGCTGAAAGAAGCCATTCTTTCAGCTTTTTTATTTTTTACAGCGTTAAATTTTTTATAATAAAAAGAAATAGAATTTTCATTCTTTGTTACTTTGTTTAAAACTATAAATTAAATGATCTTTCGTTTCATAATACTATGCGCTCTTTTTTTATTTATTGAGTTCTATTCCTACCAGGCTTTTCGAACTTTAATCAAAACTCGTTGGGTTTTGATTGGTTACCAAGTGATTAGCTTACTGGTTTTAATCTTTATTATTTATTCTTTTTCGCAAGTTGACCGTTCTGTTGGTCAGACTAGGCAATTTATGTTTACTACTGGTTTAATGTTGGTGGTTTATGTGCCTAAAATTGTACTTACCTTAATAATGTTTGGAGAAGATATTATTAGGATAGGTGCCAGTATACTGAATTATTTTGTGTACAACGCACCGCGAAAGGAAATGATGCCAGATCGAAGAAAATTTGTAAGTCAGATTGCTTTAGGTTTGGCGGCGATACCGTTTCTTTCAATTATTTACGGAATTTTTGAAGGAAAATATAATTTCAAAGTCATCAAACAGACCATATTTTTTCCAGATCTTCCAGATGCTTTTGACGGATTTAAAATTACTCAGATTTCAGATGTTCATAGCGGGAGTTTTGATAATCCAGAAAAAATCAATTATGCTATTGATCTGATTAATGCGCAAGAAGCCGATTTGATTTTATTTACAGGAGATATTGTAAATACGCACGCCAAAGAAATGCATCCTTGGCTGGAAACTTTCAATCGTATAAAGAGTTATAAATATGGTAAGTTTTCGGTTTTAGGAAATCATGATTATGGCGAATATGTGACTTGGCCATCAGAAAAAGCAAAAGAGGAAAACTTTCAGGAGATAAAAAGGCTTTACGATCAAATTGGTTTTAAACTTTTGCTGAATGAACACACTTATATTGAGAAAGGCGATGATAAAATCGCTTTGATTGGTGTAGAAAATTGGGGTGTAAATTTTAAGAAAGCGGGTGATTTAAATAAAGCTTCTGAAAATGTACATCAAGATGATTTTAAAATTTTAATGAGCCACGACCCAAGCCATTGGGAAGCTGAAATTAAAGAACACCCGAAGAATTTCCATTTGACATTTGCGGGTCATACGCATGGTATGCAGTTCGGAATCGAAATTCCAGGGTATTTTAAATGGAGTCTGGCGCAATATATTTATAAACAATGGGCAGGATTGTACGAAAACGTTGGAAGATACGTTTATGTTAACCGCGGATTTGGTTTTCATGCTTATCCGGGACGAGTTGGAATTATGCCTGAAATAACAGTAATTGAACTAAAAAAAGGCCGTAATGTCGCTTAATTCGTTAAAAATGCTACATTTGTATAATATTTATTTCTTTTAAGAGATTTAAAAAACTTAAATTTTTGGTTTTATGTCAAAATTTGGAGAATTAATAAATGCTCAAGTTCCAGTGTTAATTGACTTTTACACAGATTGGAATGAATCTTCAGTTTCTATGCATCCTGTTATTAAGGACGTAGCAGCTGCGCTTGGCGATAAAGCCAAAGTAATCAAAATAGACGTAGATAAAAATCAGGAACTAGCCGAAGCGCTTCGTATTAAAGGACTTCCAACTTTAATGATTTATAAAGAAGGACAAATGATCTGGAGGCAATCTGGTGAGCTTGATGCCAATACTATAATCGGAATTGTTCAGGAACAATTTAACGTCTAAATAACTTCTTTTGTTGATGTTATTTAGTGAATAATGTCAAACTTATATCCGTTTTCTTTTAAAAAATGCAGTGTTCTAGGCAAGGCAAATCGTAAATTTGGTGAAGCCTTAATACTGTCATGAAATACAATTACGCTTCCTGATTTTACATTCTTTGTTACGTTTTCAAGACATTTTTCTGGTGTAATGCTTTGATCAAAATCGGCACTTAAAACATCCCACATAACAATTTTATAGCCTAGACTTCTCAAGATTTTAGACTGTGCTTTTTTGATTTTTCCGTAAGGAGGACGGAATAATAAACGGTGAGGGGCTTTTTCCTGCTCGTCTAAAATGGCGGCGCAGTTTTGTACATTTTCGATATATTCATTCGTATGGCTTTTCCATCCGTTTACATGGTTCATGGTATGGTTGCCAATAGAATGACCATCGGTAATTAACTTTTCAAACAAAGCGAGGTTTGCTTTAATGTTTTTTCCAATACAAAAGAAAGTTGCTTTTGCATCAAATTTTTTTAATTCAGATAAAACCCAATCCGTAATTTCTGGAGTTGGGCCATCATCAAAAGTGAGGTATATTTTCTTCTCGTTGTTAGGAATGTCCCAGCAATATTTAGAAAATACCTTTTTGATAAATGCGTTAGTTTTTACCCAATAGAAGCTCATTTTGAATTAAAATTGTATTATATGCATAAAATTAAAAAATGCAGCGCTATTTATCAAACAGCGCTGCATTTTTTTAATAAGTAAGATTTTCGTATATTATTTATTCTTTTTCACGTCCAAAACGCTCAAAAACATTTACGTAAGTATTGAATGTAGTTTTGTGCTGGTTGTAAAAAGCAGTGTCTTTATTAGCATCCATAACATGCAACAAACTTCTATAGCGCTCAATATCAGTAATGATGTCTACTGCTAAATCTGTTTGATCAGAAGGAGGCAATGTGCTGTAATAGTTTAAGTTCTCTTTGTACTTCTGAACCAACTTGTTTAAAAGATCTTGTGCTTTGGCTTTTTCGCCAACTTTGTAATAGCCGTCTCCAAAAGCCTCAACCAACGAATAATACCCATATTGGTCTAAAGGCATTTTAGTCATCGCTAAATTGATTACATTTTTAGCTTTGTCAATTTTGCCCTCTTCAATAAGCTGATTCATTAATCTTGAAAGATTAGTGCGGTATGTAATACTGTTTCTTCTAGTCTCAGGATCGTGGTAAATATTTCCATTGCTATTTCCCCAATCCCATTTCATTACAATGTCGTACATTTTATCAGCATCAATTTGTCCCATGTCTAATGGTCCGCCATCTTTAGAAGGAGTATTTTTAACTGGAACCAATTTGTAAACCATTCCATCCAACTGCAGATAATCTTTTAACCATAAATAGTCTTCATCATCAAAAGCACCGCCACTAAAGTAAATTGGTCTTTTCCAATTGTTATTAGCTAAAATGTCAAGCATCATTAAACGGTTTTTGTATAATGCGCTTCCTTTGATATCAATATCTAAATAAGGAACAATAGAATCGTAGTATTTAGGATTAACTACTTTGTTTTGAATAATTACATTTTTATCTACATTGACTCTAATCTTATTTGTTGGATAGAAATGGATTGTTTGTCCGTTTTGTAAACCAACAGTCGATTTAGGATTTTTAATGAAATCGATAAAATCTTTAATATTCCAGCGTGTATCGATTTTTTGGATGTAAGCGGTGTAGTCCAAATTATCTCCAACATATTGGCTATGTACAAAAGAAATAGGCAACGGATTAGACTCATAAGACTTCGCTTTCATTTGATCGATGTACCAATCTGTCATAAATAAACTCGTATTTACAATCTTGACATCGGTTCTGAAATGTTCGATTTCTTGAGCATACCAAAGCGGGAAGGTGTCGTTATCTCCAATGGTAAACAAAATAGCATCTTTATCGCAAGAACTTAAATACGCTTTTGCCATTGCAACAGCTGTATATCTTCCAGATCTGTCGTGATCGTCCCAGTTTTGAGAAGCCATTAAAACAGGTGCAGCCAATAAGCTTCCGGCAATAATTACTGGTCCGGCAATTTTTGGAGCCAAGTATTTCTGTAAGCTTTCATAGAGCGAATAAACTCCAAATCCGATCCAGATGGCAAAGACATAAAACGAACCTACAAGGGCATAATCTCTTTCACGCGGCTCAAAAGGTCTTTCGTTCAAATATATTTTTAGTGCAATTCCGGTGAATAAAAATAGAGCTAAAAGAACGTAGAAGCTCTTTAAGTCTTTGTTGGCGTGGTACATTATACCAATCAATCCTAAAATAAACGGAAGGAAATAATACGCATTACGTCCTTTATTGTTTAAGACATCAGAAGGTAAATTATCTTGAGAGCCTAAATGAACAGAGTCTAAAGGTTTAATTCCGCTAATCCAGTTTCCGTCTAGATTATCGTATTTACCTTGAACATCGTTTTGGCGTCCAACAAAATTCCACATTAAATATCTCCAGTACATATATCCAAATTGGTATTCGAACATAAAACTAAAGTTGTCTGCTGTAGAAGGTTTTTCAATAAGTAAATACTCGCCGTAACTTCTTAAGAATTTTACGTAACCTTCATTGTCAATTTGTTTTTGAGCATAAGCTTTTCTGAATTCAGAAACTGTTTTTTCAACCTCATTACGCAATTGAGCGGTAGCTTTATTGTATTCCTCTTCGCTCAATTGACTAGCATCGATTCCGTATTTTGCCAAATCATCATCATAATTATAATTAGGATTGATTCGGAATTTCGGAGGATTCGTAAAGTTGATATAGTTTTGAATGTGAGCTGTTTCTGTACTCCACATTCTTGGCAGAATCGCTTTCTGGTTGTCATCAGAATTTTGTTCTGCATTTTTATAGTTATTGGTAATAATGTATTTACCAGTTTTATAATCTCTTTCGTAGTTTGGTTTTTTGTCTAAATAAGGTGTTTTAGCATCAAGACCAGCAAAAAGTTCAGTGTATTGAGGACCATAAAATAAAGGGTTCACACCATATTGCTCACGATTATAGTAAGCCAAAACCTCAGTAGCATCTGATGGTTTGTTTTCGTTAATAACGGTATTGGCATTAGCACGCACAGGCAGCATCAACCAAGTTGAGAAACCAATCAGAATGAATAAAATACACAATATAATAGTGTTGTAAAATATTAAACCTTTTTGTTTGGTGTATTTTAATCCGAAATAGAAAAACGCAACAAATACTAAAGCAACAAAGATAGTTCCTGAGTTAAACGGAAGTCCCATGCTGTTTACCATGAAAATTTCGGTTTTTCCGAAAAATGCCATAGTAAGAGGAAGAAGCAATTTGAAAATGAATAATAATATTCCAACAACTACAACATTAGCAATAATAAAGTTTTTGATTGTAACTTTTTCGTAGTGTTTGAAATAGTATAAAAATCCGATAGATGGAATAGTTAAAAGGGCCATGAAGTGAACTCCAAACGAAAGGCCAACAACCAAAGAAATGATTAAAAGCCATTTGTTTCCTTTTGGTTTATCCATGTCTTGTTCCCAACGTAATCCAAGCCAGAAAAGTAAAGCAATTAATAACGAAGCCATTGCATAAACTTCGGCTTCTACTGCGTTGAACCAAAAACTATCAGAAAATGTATAGGCTAAAGCGCCCACAAATGAACTTCCTAAAATAGCAATCGAATTGTTTTGGTCAATTTCAGTAAAACGAGCTACAATCTTTTTCAAAATCATAGAAGAGGACCAGAACATAAATAATATGGTAAAGGCGCTAGAGAAAACAGACATCATGTTAACCATAACAGCCACGTGCTGAGCATCTATAGCAAACATTGCAAAAAATGCACCCATCATCTGGAAAAGCGGAGCTCCTGGTGGGTGACCTACTTCAAGTTTGGCTGCGGTAGCAATATATTCTCCGCAATCCCAAAAGCTCATTGTAGGTTCAACTGTTAATGTATAAGTTATTAAAGCGATTGCAAATGCAAACCAACCAATAATTGTATTCCATTTATTGAAATTGAATTGTGCCATATTTAGGTGTTAAAAATTTGAATGTTTTTCTATCCTACAAAGAAAATGTTTTTTTACGTAAAGAAACGAGCATTAACAAAAAATTCTATAAAACTGTAACTTGAAAGTAATACATTGGCTATGAGGTGTTTTTGTTTCGGAAGCTGATTTTAATGTGAAAAAAATCAAAAAAAATGATTTTTTTTGCTCAAAAAGTTTGCACAAACTAAATAAAGACTTAAATTTGCACTCGCTTAACCGCACTGCTGGTCTATGGTGTAATGGTAACACTACGGTTTTTGGTGCCGTCTTTCTAGGTTCGAGTCCTAGTAGACCAACAGAAAAGTCTCTCAGAAATGAGAGACTTTTTTTATTTAAAAAAGTTTCATTTAAAATTTGCATAAATTAAATAAAGTTTTAATTTTGCACCCGCTTAACCGCACTGCTGGTCTATGGTGTAATGGTAACACTACGGTTTTTGGTGCCGTCTTTCTAGGTTCGAGTCCTAGTAGACCAACAGAAAAGCCTCTCAGAAATGAGAGGCTTTTTTTATGGTGTAAATTTAAGGTGAGTTTTTTATTTGTGATTTAAAGAAGAAGGGACGATTCCGAATTTCTTTTTGAATGAAAATGAAAAATGCGAAAGATCTTCAAAACCAACTCCAATATAGACTTCTGATGGAGGATTTCCTTGACTGATTAAATAATAAGCTTCCTGAAGGCGTTTGTTTAAAAGCCATTTTCCAGGTGTTTGCTGAAATATTTTTTGAAAGTCTCTTTTAAATGTGGCTAAACTTCTTCCTGTAAGATAGGCAAATCGATGCATTTGAACATTAAAATGGAAGTTTTTATTCATGAATGCTTCCAAATCAATTTTACCTGGTTCGTTAAAGTCAAACAAAATGTCTTTTAGTTCTGGATTTACTTTTAATAAAAGATGAATGGCTTCCTTGATTTTTAAATTAAATAAAGCTTCGTTGTTTTCTTCTTCGACTTCGAGATAAGAAAGTAACGATTTCATGAAAGATTTGTAAAGTGGGTTAGGAGCCAATGAAAACATAGCTTCTGAATCTGATTTTTTATCCGATTTCAGATTGTATTCTTTACTAATTTCTCTTAAAATTTCCTGATCGAGAAAAAGCGAAATGGTTTTGAATTCTCCTCCTTCTGGCGGAATTTTGGTAAACTTTGCCAGATGGTTTCTTCTGCTAAAACGAAAATCTCCAGCTTTAGAGTGAAAGGTGTTTTTGCTGTCTGAGACTATCATTTCGCCAGAAATCTGATAGCTGAAAACATGTTCGGGTATAAAATGTTCGCCCTCACGACTACGAGAGTAATAGCATGAGTAAAGAATTTTGGGCTTAGTGTTTGGTTTTGGGCTCATATTGTAAAAATACTAAAAGATCTGGAAATCTTTGTGTTTGAAGATTTCCAGATTGTTGAAGATTATTTTTGTTGAATTAATGCTCTTGGTTCTAAGTAAGCTTCTAGTCCAATAGTTCCAAACTCGCGTCCGATTCCAGATTGTTTAAATCCACCAAAAGGAGCCATTGGATCGTGACCGATTCCGTTTATCTGAACACGTCCTGCGTTAAGTTGTGAAGCTACGGCATGAGCTCTTTTTTCGTCTGATGAACTTACGTAGGCTTGTAGTCCGTAAGTGGTGTCATTGGCGATTTCAATAGCTTCTTCTTCGGTTTTATAAGTGATAACAGATAAAACAGGACCAAATATTTCCTCTCTTGCAATACGCATTTGATTGGTTGCATTGATGAAAACAGTTGGTTTAACGAAATTTCCATTTTCTAACCCTTCCGGTTTGCCTAATCCGCCAATCAGTATTTCTGCTCCTTCGTTAATTCCGATCTGGATATAATCCTGAACACGGTTATATTGTTTGGTGCTTACCATTGGTCCTACGGCAGTGCTTGGGTTTTTTGGATCGCCAACTGCAATATGCGAAACGATTTCTTTAATTAACAGTTTCGTTCCCTCTAATTTGCTTTCTGGAATTAATAATCTAGTTCCGGCAATACACGCTTGTCCGCTATTCATAAATGCTGCGCCTATGGCAAGCGGAATAGCTTTTGAGAAATCGGCATCATCAAGAATGATGTTTGGGGACTTTCCACCAAGTTCTAGCGTAACTCGTTTCATGGTGTTGACTGCTTCTTTTGCGATGATTTTTCCAACATTCGTAGATCCGGTAAAAGATATTTTTGCAATATCTGGATTTCGGCTTATTTCGGCGCCAACAACTTCTCCTAATCCGTTTACGATATTTACTATGCCTTTTGGAAGTTGCGCGTCATGTAAGCATTCCATCATCAATTGCGTTTGCTGTGCGCTCATCTCGCTTGGCTTGATTACGGTTGTACATCCTGCTGCAATTGCTGTAGATAGTTTGCTGCAAATAAAACCGTTACTTGAGTTCCAAGGAATAATAATTCCGACAACTCCAATTGGAGCCATTTGAACTTCAGATTCTCCCATAGTTTTGATAAAGCTATAATTATTAAGAAGGTTAATGGCTGAATCAAAACTTTTCAGCATATAATCATAGCTTACACTTGCAAATTGAAATGTTCCTCCGTATTCTTCGGTCATTATATTAATAAAGTCGCTTTTTCTTTTTTCAACAGAAGATTTAATGTTTTTAAGGTATTGAATTCTTTCGGAAGCTGTAGTTTTTGAAAAAGTTTTAAAAGCATTTTTAGCGACTTTGATTGCGTTTTGAGTGTCTTCGGTATTTCCTAAACGAACTTTTCCTAGTTTTTCATTTGTTGTTGGGCTAATAAGGTCAAAATATTCTGTTCCTTGAGGAGTTACAAATTCGCCATTAATGTAAATTTTGTCTATTGTTTTCATGTTGTTTTTTTTAATGAATTTCTATTTGACAAATTTCTGCATTATATGTGTTGGCGACTTTGTTGAAAAGTTCAAGTGCGCTTTGTTGAAAGGCTCATTTTTTTTGTTGTTTTACAAAAAAAAGCTTCTCATTTGAGAAGCTTTGAAGAAAGTATTTTTAAATCGGTTTTAAATTTTCAAAGTGATAACGGGCTTAACGGCATGATTAACCAGTCCTTCGCTAATGCTTCCATTAAAGAAATGTGCGAAACCGGTTCTGCCATGCGTGCACATTCCAATTACATCTGCATTTATTTTGTTAGAAAAATTAATAATTCCTTTTTCGATGTTGGTGTCGTTGTAAATTTGAGTGGTATAATTGGTGATGTTAAATTCGGATACAAAATCGGCCATTGCTTTTTCGCTAACATGGGTTGGTTTGAAACTGTTGGGAGTGCAGATAGTAACTAAGTGTAATTTTGAATCGAATAGCTTGGTGAGATTTAAAAGTTTTTCAAATGGTTTTTTTGCTTCTTCTGAAAAATCAGAAGCAAAAACAATATCAGACGCATTAAAATTTGGAATACTTTTCTTGATGACTAAAACAGGAATTTCTGAGTTTCGAACTACTTTTTCGGTGTTAGATCCTATTAATAGTTCTTCTCCACCAGAAGAGCCATGAGATCCCATAATGATTAAGTCTACATCGTAATCTTTGCTTATTTGCGTAATTCCGTGTATGGGCTTATCCATTTTTACAATTTCAGTTACCGGAATTCCTTCTAGGTATTCTCTAGAAGCAACTTCGTCAAGTGTCTCATTTGCTTTTTTCATAAAAAGCATGGTTTCAGGAATGCTTGTTCCGCCTAATATGGCATCGTTTGATTGCTGTGGCAATTCGAGCATATGAAGAAGAATGAGTTCAGAATTGTTCTTTTTGGCAATCTGAGCAGCAACTTTTAGGGCGTCTTCTGCATGTTCTGAGAAGTCGGTAGGTACTAAAATTCGTTTCATGATTTTGAGGTTAAAAATTAGGAATAATTCTGTGTTTTAATGCTATTATAAAGATAAGAAATTATTTTAGAGCAATCAATTTATTTGATTTATAAAAAAAACACTATATTTGCACTGTTATTTATTAAAATCTAAATAATGAGGGGACTAAGTGTCCCCTCTTTTTATAAAATTATGACATTCAAAGAAAAAGTAAACGGATTAATTACGGAAGCTCTTCTGGAAAAACCATCAATCTTTTTGGTTGATCTGGCTGTTTCAGATTCTTTTAAAATTAGTGTTAGTTTAGACGGGGATAATGGAGTGGCGCTGCAAGACTGTATAGACATCAGTCGTGCAATCGAAAATAATCTGGATCGTGAAGAACAGGATTTTTCGCTTGAAGTAGCATCAGTTGGAGTAGGGACACCTCTGAAAATGGTAAGACAATACAAAAAAAATGTTGGTAGAACGTTGATTGTTACCACAAATACTGAAAAAATCGAAGCAGAATTGGTTGAAGCTAACGATGTTTTCATAATTTTGTCTTGGAAAGCAAGAGAACCGAAAAAAGTAGGAAAAGGAAAAGAAACAGTTCAAAAAGAGCAACAAATACCTTATACAGAAATTAAAGAGGCAGTTGTTACGGTAACATTTTAATTTTAATTAAAAAATTCGCATGGAAAATTTAGCATTAATCGATTCATTCTCAGAGTTTAAAGATAATAAACTTATTGATCGTGTAACGCTTATGGCAATTTTAGAGGACGTATTTAGAAATGCATTAAAGAAAAAATACGGTTCAGATGAAAATTTCGATATCATTATCAATCCTGATAAAGGTGATATGGAAATCTGGAGAAGAAGAGTAATTGTTGCCGATGAGGATCTTGATTTTGAAAATGAAGAAATTACATTGACTGAAGCAAGAAAAATTGAAGCGGATTTTGAAATTGGTGAAGAAGTTTCTGAAGAAGTAAAATTGATTGATTTAGGAAGAAGAGCTATCTTAGCGCTTCGTCAGAATCTAATATCTAAAATTCACGAACACGATAATACAAATCTTTACAAACAATTTAAAGATATTATCGGTGATATTTATACAGCTGAAGTACACCACGTGCGTCCAAGAGTAGTTATCTTAGTTGATGATGAAGGAAACGAGATTGTGCTTCCAAAAGAAAAACAAATTCCATCTGACTTTTTCCGTAAAGGAGATAATGTTCGTGGAATTATTGAAAGCGTTGAATTAAAAGGAAACAAACCTCAAATTATTATGTCTAGAACTTCAGAAAAGTTCTTAGAGAAATTGTTTGAGCAAGAAATCCCAGAAGTTTTCGACGGATTAATTACAGTAAAAAACGTAGTTCGTATTCCTGGTGAAAAAGCAAAAGTGGCTGTTGATTCTTACGATGATAGAATTGATCCAGTTGGAGCTTGTGTGGGAATGAAAGGTTCTCGTATTCACGGAATTGTTCGTGAGCTTGGAAATGAAAATATTGATGTAATCAACTATACAAACAATATTCAATTATTTATTACAAGAGCGTTAAGCCCTGCAAAAGTTTCTTCTATTAAAATTGATGAAGAAAGCAAAAGAGCTGAAGTATTCTTGAAATTAGAAGAGGTTTCTAAAGCAATTGGTAGAGGTGGTCATAACATTAAATTAGCAGGTCAATTGACAGGTTATGAGTTGGATGTTATCCGTGAAGGAGATGTCGCTGGAACAGTTGCAGATGAAGACGATGTTGAATTAACAGAGTTCTCAGATGAAATTGAAGAGTGGGTAATTGAAGAGTTTGCAAAAATAGGTTTGGATACTGCAAAAAGTATCTTAAAACACGACGTAGAAGATTTAGTAAGAAGAACAGACTTAGAAGAGGAAACAATTCTAGATGTTATGAAGATACTAAAAGAAGAGTTTGATAGCTAGCCAATAGCTGACCATCTGCTCTAACAACACACAACGAAAAAGGTAATAATAAAAAGGTTATATGTCTGAAGAGAGAGTAATAAGAATAAACAAGGTTTTAAGGGAGTTAAATATCTCGTTAGAAAGAGCTGTTGATTATCTAAAAGATAAGGGAATTGCCATTGATGCAAATCCAAATGCTAAAATTTCTGACAGTGAATTTAATATCCTACAAAGCCAATTTGCGGGCGATAAGGGGAATAAGGAAGCTTCTAAAGAGGTTGGAGAAGAAAAAAGAAAGGAAAAAGAAGCATTACGTGTAGAGCGTGAGAAAGAAATTGAAGACAAACGCAGACAAGAAGAAGAGCGTCAAAAACAGCAAGAAATAATTAAAGCAAGAGCGGTTGTTTCGGGTCCTGTACAAGTTGGTAAAATCGACTTGAATCCTAAAAAACCTGCCGTTACTCCTTCTGAGGAACCAGCTAAGGTTGAAGAACCAAAAGCTGTTGTTGCGCCTGCGCAACCAGAAAAACCTGTTCAAAACGAAACAGTGAAATCTGAACCAGTTGTTTTAACTCCTGTTTCTGAAACAAAAAAAGAAGAACCTATTATTACGGAGAAAAAAGAAGTTAAAGCAGAATCTAAAGTTGCTCAGGAGCCAATAGTGTCTACTGATCCAACAACTTCAGAGGAAACGATTACGACTCAATATCAAAAGCTTACAGGAACAACTCTTACAGGTCAGACAATTGATTTATCTCAATTTAATAAGCCTAAGAAAAAGAAAGAAGATCCTAAAGCGGCTCAGAATAAACCTGGAACTCCAGGAGTTGGTAATAATAACAATGCCAATAAAAATAAACGTAAAAGAATTGGTCCAAAACCAGGTACTCCTGGTACGCCAAAACCTGCTACAGGAAATGCGCCTGGAACACCAAATCAAAATAAGCCTGCTCAAAATAACAATAGCGGTGGTGGTTTTAATGCTAATCGAAGCCAAAGACCTGGTTTTGTAAAAGGAAACCGTCCTGCAATTGTGGCTAAAGTTGAGCCGACAGAAGAAGAAGTAAAAAACCAAATTAGAGAAACTCTTGAAAAGCTTCAAGGTAAAGGAGGTAAATCTAAAGCGGCTAAATATAGAAGAGATAAGAGAGAAACGCACCGTCAGAAATCTGATGATGAGCAAAGAGCTCTTGACGAAGGAAGTAAAACGATTAAAGTTACAGAATTCGTTACTGTGGGTGAAATTGCTATCATGATGGATGTGCCGATTACCAAAGTAATTGGAACTTGTATGTCTCTTGGTATCATGGTTACCATGAACCAACGTCTAGATGCGGAAACATTAACTATTGTAGCGGATGAATTTGGTTATGATGTTGAATTCATTACAGTAGATATTGAAGAAGCAATAGAAGTTGTAGAAGATAAAGAAGAAGATTTAGTAACAAGAGCGCCAATTGTGACTGTAATGGGACACGTTGACCACGGTAAAACATCTTTACTGGATTATATCCGTAAAGAAAATGTAATCGCTGGTGAGTCAGGAGGTATTACACAGCACATTGGAGCGTATGGAGTTACTTTAGATAACGGACAAAAAATAGCATTCTTAGATACTCCAGGTCACGAGGCGTTTACCGCGATGCGTGCACGTGGAGCTCAAGTTACAGATATTGCTATTATTGTGGTTGCGGCCGATGATGATATCATGCCGCAAACAAAAGAGGCAATTTCTCACGCACAAGCTGCAGGAGTGCCAATTATTTTTGCAATCAATAAAATTGATAAACCAAATGCTAATGTTGATAAAATTAAAGAGCGTTTGGCTGGTATGAATTTACTTGTTGAAGATTGGGGTGGAAAAATTCAGTCGCATGATATTTCTGCAAAAGTTGGAACAGGTGTTAAAGAATTGCTAGAGAAAGTTTTATTAGAAGCTGAAATCTTAGATCTAAAAGCAAATCCAAACAAAGCCGCTCAAGGTACTGTTGTTGAGGCTTACTTAGATAAAGGAAAAGGATATGTGTCTACAATTTTAGTACAGCAAGGTACTTTGAAAATTGGAGATTATATGTTGGCTGGAAAACACCACGGAAAAGTTAAAGCAATGCATGATGAAAGAGGGCACACAGTATTATCAGCTGGTCCTTCGACTCCAGTATCTGTTTTAGGTTTGGATGGAGCTCCAACTGCGGGTGATAAGTTCAATGTATTCGAAGACGAAAAAGAAGCAAAACAAATTGCATCAAAACGTTCTCAATTAATGCGTGAGCAGTCAGTTCGTACTCAAAGACATATTACACTTGATGAAATAGGACGTCGTATCGCTCTTGGTCAGTTTAAAGAATTAAACGTAATCCTTAAAGGAGACGTGGATGGTTCTGTTGAAGCATTATCAGATTCGTTCTCTAAACTTTCTACAGAAGAAGTTCAGATCAATATTATCCATAAAGGAGTTGGTGCAATTACAGAAACCGATGTTAACTTGGCTTCTGCATCAGATGCGATCATTATCGGATTTAACGTTCGTCCTGCAGGAAATGCGAGACAACTTGCAGATAAAGAAGAAATCGATATCCGTTATTACTCAATTATCTACGCTGCTATCGATGACTTAAAAGACGCGATGGAAGGAATGCTTGCTCCAGAAATGAAAGAAGAAGTTTTAGGAAATGCTGAAATTCGTGAGATATTCAAAATTTCTAAAGTGGGTTCAATTGCTGGATGTATGGTAACTGATGGTAAAATCTTAAGAACTTCTAAAATTAGAGTTATTAGAGATGGAGTTGTGGTTCATACAGGTGAGTTAGTTGCTTTAAAACGTTTCAAAGACGATGTGAAAGAAGTAACTAAAGGTTACGATTGCGGTATCCAGATAAAAGGATTTAATGATATCGAAATTAATGATGTTATCGAGGCTTACCACGAAGTAGCAATTAAAAAGAAATTGAAATAATTTTCGATTATATTATTTAAAAGTCCCAATGCAAATTGGGACTTTTTTATTGGTGTGATTATGAATTAAAATTAATGGGAAAAGTTATAGCGCAAATGTGTATTTTAGTTCAATCAAATTTTAGTGTGTCGAAATAAAAATAATGAAATATGAAAAAACGATTTTGCTCAATGATTTTATTTATGTGTTTTTCTGCTTTGTCTTTTGCTCAAGAAGCAGTAGAAAAACCAGCTCCGCCAGCAGGAAATGCTTTGGTTGGGGATTATTATGGAAATGATATTTCTAATGTTGTGGCAAGTAAGGCGATTTCTGTCGGAGTATTAGAAAAAGAGTTGAAAGCTGCTAATAAAATAGATGAAGTTGCTGTGAGAGGTGAGGTTACAGACGTTTGTCCGAAAAAAGGCTGTTGGGTTAGTGTTAAAACTGAAGATGGGGCGTCTTTCTTTGTTAAAATGAAAGATTATGCTTTTTTTGTTCCAACTGCGTTAAAGGGTAAAAATGTTGTTTTGGAGGGGAGTGTAGAACGAAAAATAACGTCTGTTGAGGAGTTGAAGCATTATGCAAAAGATGCTAAAAAAACAAAAGCGGAAATAGATGCTATCAAAGTTCCTAAAGAAGAAATACGTTTCTTAGCAAGTGGAATTAAAGTGGTAGACTAAAGTAGAAATTGGAATAATAGATGCTGATAAATCATGGTCTATTGTTTGTGAAAATTGTTAAAATAAACAAAAAAGCGAGATGGAAATCTCGCTTTTTTGTTTTGAATGGATTATTTACCAGGTTTAAGTAAAAAAACACTTTTGTATCTCTTTTTAATTTCCGCCAAATTTCTTTCAGCTTCGATCCTGGTTTTAAAATTTCCAACAATTACTTTGTAATTCGGAGTGCTGAAAATTATGGTTCCGTCAATGTTTGAATTTTCTCTTTTAAAATCCGATAGCGTTTTTTTTGCCTCGTCGCTTTTACCGCTAAAGATTTGGATTCTATAAGTATCGTTTGTATTTATTGACGTGTTAATTTTGCGTTTCTCATTCAGTAACTGCTCGAATTTAGGATCTTGATTCAATGTTAAATTTTGGTCTTGAGCATTAATATTGTGTGCGAAAGCAATCGTTGTAATTGTTAATAAAAGGCTTTTTGAAGGACTTAAAATTCTCATAATGTGATGGTTTTTATGCAAAAATACTATTTAAAGTTTGAGTGTAAAATTTTAATATTATTTAGAATTGATATAAATTGATAATTAAGACTATTTTAAGGTTTTGAGAATAGCTCATAAGTCGTATTTTTGTGCAAGTTTTAAAAGAGGGTATAGGTTTTTAGTGTATTTAGTACAGAAAAAATCATACCAAAAATTAGTAGACAATTATTTATACTATATGAAAAAGGTGGGTAACCATAATTCGATCTCAAGAAAATTACTGCTTGGCTTATCGCTAACGTTAATTTTCTCCCTAACTTCATTTGCTCAAGATGCTGCTGCTCCGGCGGCGCCTGAGGCTGCTGCGGCTGCTCCAGCTGCAGGAGGCGGTGATCCAGTAAAAGGGAAAGAACTTTTTAATGCAAATTGCGCTGCATGTCACAAATTAGATGCTAAATCAACTGGTCCTGCTTTAAGGGGAGTTGCTTCTAAGCATGATATGGCTTGGATTTACAAGTGGGTGCATAACAGTTCTGACGTAATTAAGTCAGGTGATCCTGTTGCTGTTAAACTTTTTGAGGAAAATAACAAAGCTGTTATGACTTCGTTTCCTCAATTGTCTGAAGGAGATATTGATAATATTATAGCTTATACTTCTGAGCCTAAGCCTGAGCCTGCTGCTGCAGCAGGAAATGCTGCTACGCCTCCTGGGACTAACGTAGAAAGTGGTGCTATTTCAAATAACATTATATTAGGAGCTCTTGCTCTTGTTATGGCTATTTTAGTTGTGATGTTGTTTATGGTAAACAAGGTTTTAACTAAAGTTGCAAACAAAAACGGTATTGAGGTTGCTCCAAAAGAAGCAAGACTACCAATCTGGAAAGCTTTTGCTAAAAATCAATTCTTGGTTTTGGTAACGTCAATCTTCTTGCTTTTGGCTAGTGGTTATTTTGTTTACGGATACTTAATGCAAGTAGGTGTAGATCAGAATTATGAACCAATTCAGCCAATTCACTACTCTCACAAAATTCACGCTGGTGATAACGAAATCAATTGTAAATATTGCCACTCTGCTGCTCGTGTAAGTAAAACAGCTGGTATTCCTTCATTGAATGTTTGTATGAACTGTCATAAAAACATCTCTGAGGTTGCTGAAACAACTGCTACTCCTGAGTACAGCAAAGCATTCTACGATGCTCAAATCCAAAAATTATATGATGCTGTTGGATGGGATAAGACTAAACAAGCTTATACTGGAAAAACAATGCCTGTAAAATGGGTTCGTATTCATAACTTACCTGACTTTGTTTACTTCAACCACTCTCAACACGTTTCTGTTGCAGGTATTGAATGTCAAACTTGTCACGGACCAGTACAAGAGTTTGAAATCATGAAGCAATACTCTAAATTAACAATGGGATGGTGTATTGATTGCCATAGAAAAACTGATGTTAAGATGGAAGGTAATGCTTACTATGACAAAATTCATGCTGAACTTTCTAAAAAATACGGTGTAGAGAAATTAACTGCAGCGCAAATGGGAGGTTTAGAGTGTGGTAAATGCCACTATTAATCGATTTATTAAGATTTTAATATATATATACAATGTCATCAAACAAAAAATACTGGAAAAGTGTTGAGGAGCTAGAAAATAGCTCTATTGTTGAGGCGCTTAGAAATAACGAGTTTGTTGAAGAAATTCCTACTGATGAGTTTTTAGGTAACGCTGAGGCTTTATCTACATCAGGGACTTCACGTCGTGACTTTTTAAAGTACGTAGGGTTTAGTACAGCGGCTGTAACATTAGCTGCTTGCGAAGGTCCTGTTCACAAGTCTATCCCTTATGTATTACAACCAGAACAAATCATTCCTGGTGTTGCAGATTACTATGCAACTACAGTTTTTGATGGATTTGATTTTGCTAATCTTTTGGTGAAAACTCGTGAGGGTCGTCCAATTAAAATTGAAAACAATACAATTGCAGGAGCTAAATTTTCTGCGAATGCTAGAATTCACGCTTCTATCTTAGGATTGTATGATAGCACTCGTTTGAAAGAGCCAAAAGTAGATGGTAAAAATTCTTCTTGGTCGGCTGTTGATTTGAAAATCAAATCGAGTTTAGCAGATGCTAAAGCAAAAGGTGGGCAAGTAGTATTGTTGACTAATACTTTAGCAAGTCCTTCTACAGAGAAATTAATTGCAGAGTTTATTGCAAAAAATCCTACTGCTAAGCACGTTGTATATGATGCAGTTTCATCATCTGAAGCTTTAGATGCTTTTGAAGCGGTTTATGGTCAAAGAGCTTTAGTTGATTACGATTTTTCAAAAGCTTCTTTAATCGTATCTGTTGGTGCTGATTTCTTAGGAGACTGGCAAGGTGGAGGATATGATGCAGGATATGCACAAGGACGTATTCCTCAAAACGGAAAAATGTCTCGTCACTTCCAATTCGAATCAAATATGACATTATCTGGAGCTGCTGCTGATAAGCGTGTTCCAGTAACTACAGCTGCTCAAAAGCAAGCTTTAGTTCAAATTTACAATATTATTGCAGGTGCTTCTGTTCCTGTAGCTTTAGATGAGAAAGTTAAAGCTGAAGTAGTTAAAGCTGCTCAACAACTTAAAGCTGCTGGTTCAAAAGGAGTTTTAGTATCTGGAATTGAAGATAAAAATGCTCAATTATTAGTTTTAGCTATTAACCAAGTATTGGCAAGCGAAGCTTTTAGTACTGCTGGAGCAAGACAGATTAGAAAAGGTTCTAATGCTGCAGTTGCACAGTTAATTAAAGACTTGAATGCAGGAAGTGTTCATACTTTAATTATGAGTGGAGTTAATCCTGTTTACACTTTAGCTGATTCAGCTTCTTTTGTATCTGGATTGAAAAAAGTTAAAACGTCTGTTGCTTTTTCATTAAAAGAAGACGAAACGGCATCAATTGTTTCAATTGCTGCACCAGCTCCTCACTACTTAGAATCTTGGGGAGATCTTGAACTTACTAGCGGAACTTATAGCTTAACTCAGCCAACAATCCGTCCTATCTTTAATACAAAACAATTTCAAGATGTTTTATTGTCAGTAAATGGTACAGCTGGTACTTTTTATGACTACTTAAAAGCAAATTCTGGAGCTTATACTGCAGGTGCTTCTTGGAATAAAGTATTACACGATGGTGTAGCTGTTGTAGGTGGTTCAGCATTATCTGGTGGCGCTATTGACGCTGCTACTGCTGCAAGTGCTGTTGCAAGTTCTAAAGCTGCTGGTGATTTTGAGTTAGTATTATATACTAAAACAGGATTAGGAGATGGACAGCATGCTAACAACCCTTGGTTGCAAGAGTTTCCAGATCCAATTACTAGAGTTTCTTGGGATAACTACGTTACAGTATCAAATGCTGATGCTAAAAAACTAGGTTTGACAAATGAAATCGTTGCAAACGGTGGTTTAAATGGTAGTTATGCTACTATCACGGTTGATGGAGTTAAATTAGAAAATGTTCCAGTTATCGTTCAGCCAGGACAAGCAGTTGGAACTGTAGGTTTAGCTCTTGGATACGGACGTAAAGCAGCTCTAAAAGAAGAAATGCAAGTAGGTTTAAATGCTTACGCTTTATATAAAGGTTTCAATAATGTTCAATCTGTTTCTATCGCTAAAGCTGGAGGAGTACATGAGTTTGCTTGTGTTCAAGGTCAGAAAACTTTAATGGGTAGAGGAGATATTATTAAAGAAACTACTTTAGAAATATTCAATACTAAAGATGCTGAACATTGGAATGAAAAACCAATGGTATCTTTAGATCACCAAGAAGTAGAGGCTACTACTGTAGATCTTTGGGAATCATTTGATCGTACAACTGGTCACCACTTCAACCTTTCAATTGATTTAAATGCTTGTACTGGATGTGGAGCTTGCGTTATCGCTTGTCACGCTGAAAACAACGTTCCTGTTGTAGGTAAAGCAGAGGTAAGAAGAAGCCGTGATATGCACTGGTTACGTATCGATAGATACTATTCTTCTGAAAGCACTTTTGAAGGTGATAATGAAAGAAAAGAAGGAATTGCTGGTTTATCTAGTTCATTATCTACATTTAATGAAATGGAAAAACCTGGAGATAATCCTCAAGTTGCATTCCAGCCTGTAATGTGTCAACACTGTAACCACGCACCTTGTGAAACAGTTTGTCCAGTTGCTGCAACTTCTCACGGTCGTGAAGGCCAAAACCATATGGCTTACAACAGATGTGTTGGTACTCGTTACTGTGCTAACAACTGTCCATATAAAGTACGTCGTTTTAACTGGTTCTTATACAACAAAAACAGCGAGTTCGATTATCACATGAACGATGATTTAGGCCGTATGGTATTAAATCCTGATGTTAACGTACGTTCTCGTGGTGTTATGGAGAAATGTTCTATGTGTATCCAAATGACACAAGCTACTAAATTAAAAGCTAAAAACGAAGGTCGTCCAGTTAGAGACGGTGAATTCCAAACAGCTTGTTCTAGTGCTTGTTCTTCAGGAGCGATGATATTTGGTGATGTAAATGATAAAGAAAGTAAAGTAGCTAAATTGGCTGCTGATGAAAGATCATACCACTTATTAGAGCATGTAGGTACAAAACCTAATGTGGTTTACCATGTTAAAGTTAGAAATACTTAGTAAATTATTAATTAAGAAACAATATAAAGGATTATGTCGTCTCACTACGAAGCACCCATTAGAAAACCTTTAGTTATAGGTGATAAATCTTATCACGATGTAACTGTAGATGTAGCTGCACCTGTTGAGGGGCCTGCAAACAAGCAATGGTGGATTGTATTTTCAATCGCATTAACAGCCTTCCTTTGGGGGTTAGGTTGTATAATTTACACCGTATCTACCGGTATCGGAACATGGGGATTAAATAAAACAGTTGGCTGGGCTTGGGATATTACTAACTTCGTTTGGTGGGTTGGTATTGGTCACGCCGGAACATTAATTTCTGCGGTATTATTACTTTTCCGTCAACGTTGGAGAATGGCCATCAACCGTTCTGCTGAAGCAATGACTATCTTCTCAGTAGTTCAAGCAGGTTTATTCCCAATCATTCACATGGGACGTCCATGGTTAGCATACTGGGTATTACCTATTCCAAACCAATTTGGATCTTTATGGGTAAACTTTAACTCACCATTACTTTGGGACGTATTCGCGATTTCAACGTATCTTTCAGTATCATTAGTATTCTGGTGGACTGGTTTATTGCCTGACTTCGCAATGCTTCGTGATAGAGCTATTACTCCATTTAATAAAAGAGTTTATTCTATCTTAAGTTTTGGATGGAGCGGTAGAGCAAAAGACTGGCAGCGTTTTGAAGAGGTATCTCTTGTATTAGCTGGTTTAGCTACTCCACTTGTACTTTCTGTACACACCATTGTATCTATGGACTTTGCTACTTCTGTAATTCCAGGATGGCATACAACAATTTTCCCTCCATACTTCGTTGCTGGAGCGGTTTTCTCTGGATTCGCGATGGTAAATACATTGTTGATCGTTATGAGAAAAGTATCTAATCTTGAAGCATACATCACATTACAGCATATTGAGTTAATGAACATCATTATCATGATTACTGGATCTATTGTTGGTGTTGCTTACATCACTGAGTTATTCGTAGCTTGGTATTCTGGTGTAGAGTATGAGCAATATGCATTCTTAAACAGAGCTACTGGACCTTACTGGTGGGCATATTGGTCGATGATGACATGTAACGTGTTCTCTCCTCAGTTCATGTGGTTCAAAAAACTAAGAACAAGTATCATGTTCTCATTCATTATTTCGATTGTTGTAAACATCGGTATGTGGTTTGAAAGATTCGTAATTATTGTTACTTCTTTACATAGAGATTACCTTCCATCTTCTTGGACAATGTTCTCACCAACATTTGTTGATATTGGAATTTTCATTGGAACAATTGGTTTCTTCTTCGTATTGTTTTTATTATACTCTAGAACATTCCCTGTAATTGCTCAGGCAGAGGTTAAAACGATTTTAAAAGGAACTGGAGATAACTACATTAGAGAAAGAGCAAATAGTAAAGATTCACATCATGAGTAATAAAGTAATATACGCCATTTATAATGACGATGACGTTTTGATGAATGCAGTAAAGAAAACTAGAGCTGCTCATCATCATATTGAAGAGGTTTTTACTCCATTCCCAGTTCACGGATTGGATAAAGCCATGGGTTTAGCACCAACAAGATTAGCGATATGTGCTTTTTTATATGGATGTGTTGGTATTTCTGTTGCAACAACTATGATGGGTTACATCATGATTCATGACTGGCCACAGGATATTGGAGGTAAACCAAGTTTTAGTTTTATCCAAAATATGCCATCTTTTGTGCCAATTATGTTTGAGATGACAGTATTTTTTGCAGCTCACTTAATGGTAATTACTTTCTATATGAGAAGTAGATTATGGCCTTTTAAAGAAGCTGAAAACCCAGATGTAAGAACAACTGATGACCACTTTTTAATGGAGGTTGCTGTAAATGATAACGAAGCTGAATTGGTTTCTTTCTTTGAAGGAACTGGAGCTGTTGAAGTTAAAGTAATAGAAAAGAATTAATTGTAGCTATGAAAAGGATATATAAAATAACACTTTTAGTTGGTATAACTATTTTAGTTTCATCTTGCCACAATAATTCGGCACCGAACTATCAGTATTTCCCAAATATGTATGAGTCTGTTGCTTACGAGCCATATTCAGAAGCAAAAATATTTAAGGGAGGAAAAGAAGGACAGCTTCCTGTTGCAGGAACTATCAATAGAGGTTTTGAACCTTATGAATATGAAAATTCAACTGCTGGTTATGAATTAGCAAAAGCTAATTTGAAATCGCCTTTGACTGAAGAAGAAAGAAATTCTGGAAAAGGTAAAGAACTTTTCGAAATTTACTGTATTAGCTGCCATGGTTCAGCTGGTAATGGTAAAGGTAAATTGGTTGAAAGAGAGAAATTTCTTGGAGTACCTAGCTATAAAGACAGAGAAATCACAGAAGGAAGTATCTTTCATGTTGAGACTTATGGTTTAAATGCAATGGGTTCACATGCAAATCAATTAAGTGCTCACGAACGTTGGTTAGTTGCTGACTATGTTCTGAAACTAAGAAGCCAATTATAATTGTTGAACAAACTGATCGTAATAGATATGTATACATTTTCAAGTAAATTAAAAACTTTTTCTATCATCTTAATGGCCGTTGGTTTATTAGGAATTGGGTATGGTTTTTTAAGTGCACCAAAAGATATTCAAGAAGTTGAAAAAATACTAGCTGCAGATGAACATGGTTCTCATGGTGCTGCACATGAAGAAAAAGCGGAGGCATCTCACAAAGAAGCAGGTCATCATGAGGCTGCTGAAGTTGCACATGACTCTCACAAAGGAGCTGAGCATGCAGAAGTTTCTGGTGCAAATGAGCACGAAAAACATTTAGAGCACGTATTACACCAATTGCAAAATAAGCCTTGGTCTGCTGTATATGTGGCTTGTATTTTCTTTTTACTGCTTTCAATGGGGGTTTTAGCTTTTTATGCTATCCAACAAGTTGCTCAAGCAGGTTGGTCTCCAGTTTTGTTTAGAGTTATGCAAGGTATAACAGCTTATTTACCGGCTGGTTCTATCATCTTTTTCATAATCTTAGTTTTATGTGGATTACACTTTAATCATATCTTTGTTTGGTTAGGTGAGGGTGTAACAGATCCTAAAAACGCTAATTATGATGCAATTATTGCTGGTAAATCAGGTTATTTAAACTTTCCTTTCTGGATTGTAAGAGCGGCTATCTTTTTATTAGGATGGAACTTGTATCGTTACTATTCAAGAAAAAACTGTTTAGCGCAGGATGAGGCAAATGACGATCTTTACTACAAAAAGAACTTCAAAGCTTCTGCTGGATTCTTAGTATTCTTCATCGTTTCTGAGTCTATCATGGCTTGGGATTGGATTATGTCTTTTGATCCACACTGGTTTAGTACTTTGTTTGCTTGGTATGTATTTGCTTCTTTCTTCGTAAGTGGTATTACTACTATTGCATTAGTAACGATTTATTTAAAATCAAAAGGATATTTAGAGTATGTAAATACAAGTCATATCCACGATTTAGCTAAATTCATGTTTGGTATTAGTGTATTCTGGACTTATTTATGGTTCTCTCAATTCATGTTGATTTGGTACGCTAACATTCCAGAAGAGGTAACTTATTTTGTAACAAGAATTCAATTATATAACCTTCCTTTCTTTGGAGCGGTTGTTATGAACTTTGTTTTCCCATTATTAATATTAATCAATACTGACTTCAAACGCCTTAGCTGGGTTATTGTTATGGCTGGTATTGTGATATTATTAGGTCATTATGTTGATTTCTTTAATATGATTATGCCGGGTACAGTTGGAGACAAATGGTTTATTGGAGTTCCTGAAATTGCATCGATTCTTTTCTTCTTAGGTTTATTTATATTTGTTGTATTTACTGCATTAACTAAATCTCCTTTGCTTGCAAAAAGAAATCCTTTCATCGAAGAAAGTAAACATTTTCATTATTAATATTTAAAGAAGTAAACAGATGACAAGTTTGTTGGTAATTATAGTTTTAGTTTTATTAGCAGTTGCACTGTGGCAATTGACGAAGATATTTGATCTTACTCAGGTAGGAACTTCTTCTGATGATTCTCAGGTTGCATCAGATAATGACAATAACATCCAGGGGTATATAATGTTTGGCTTCTTAGCATTCATTTATATATTTACTATTTATGGTTTACTAAAATGGGGTAATTTGGCACTTCATACTCCTGCTTCTGAGCATGGACTTTTAGTAGATAATTTAATGAATATTACTTGGGTATTAATTTTTACAGTTCAAGTTATTACGCAAGGTTTATTATATTGGTTTTCTTTTAAAAACAGAGGTAATAAAGATAGAAAAGCGTTGTTCTTTGCTGATAGTAATAAATTAGAAGCAATTTGGAGTATCATTCCTTCTGTTGTTTTAGCTTGTTTAATTCTTTACGGATTATACGCTTGGAATAACATTATGTTTGTTGATAAAGATGAAGATGTAATCGAGATCGAATTATATGCTCAACAATTCAAATGGACTGCAAGATATGCTGGACAAGATAATGTTTTAGGAAAAGCTAACGTACGTTTAATCGAGGGAGTTAATACATTAGGGGTTGATATGTCAGATCCTAATGCTCAAGATGATATCGTAGTTTCAGAATTACATATTCCTAAAGGTAAAAAAGTACACTTTAAAATGCGTTCCCAGGATGTATTGCACTCTGCTTACTTCCCTCACTTTAGAGCTCAAATGAACTGTGTTCCTGGTATGGTGACTGAATTTGCATTCGTTCCAACTTATACTACTGCAGAATATAGAGAATTACCATTTATGGTTGAAAAAGTTGCTCACATCAACAAACTTAGAGCTGAAAAAAGTACTGAGTTAGTTGCAAAAGGAGGAACAGCTTTAGATCCTTATACATTTGACTATTTATTATTATGTAATAAAATCTGTGGAGCTTCTCACTATAACATGCAAATGAAAGTGGTAGTTGATACTCCAGAAGAGTACAAAAAATGGTTAAGCGAAAAAACTACTTTAGCTCAAGATATTAAAGCGGCTGCTGCTGCTGAGAAACCAGCTGAAGGAGCTGCTCCAACTACAGACACTGCTGCAAAAGTTATCGACACTGTTAAAACAGTTGTTGATACAGTAAAAGCAGCTGTAGCTAAAGTTGCGATGAAATAATATTATTAAGAAAATTTAAAGTACAAATATATGTCAGCAGAAGCGCACGGTCACGATCACGGACACGATCACGAGCACGAACATCATCATAAAGACACGTTCATTACTAAATATATTTTTAGTATTGATCACAAAATGATTGCTAAACAATACTTGATTACTGGTATTGTTATGGGAGTAATTGGGATTGCAATGTCCTTGCTTTTCAGAATGCAATTAGCGTGGCCAGAAGAGTCTTTCAAAATATTCAATGTTTTATTAGGAGATAAATTTGCACCTGATGGTGTAATGGCAAATGATATTTATCTTGCATTAGTAACAATTCACGGTACCATCATGGTATTCTTTGTACTGACGGCAGGTTTGAGTGGAACATTTAGTAACTTATTGATTCCGCTTCAAATTGGAGCACGAGATATGGCATCTGGATTTATGAACATGATTTCATACTGGTTGTTTTTCTTATCTGCAGTTGTAATGTTATGTTCTTTATTTGTTGAAGCTGGGCCAGCATCTGCAGGATGGACAATTTACCCTCCTTTAAGTGCATTGCCACAAGCAATCCCTGGGTCTGGAACTGGTATGACATTATGGTTAGTATCTATGGCTATTTTCATCGCATCTTCTTTGATGGGATCTTTAAATTACATTGTTACTGTACTTAACTTAAGAACAAAAGGAATGTCTATGACTAGACTTCCATTAACAATCTGGACATTCTTCGTAACAGCTATTATTGGTGTTATTTCGTTTCCAGTTTTATTATCTGCAGCTTTATTATTGATTTTCGATAGAAGTTTTGGTACTTCATTCTTCTTATCTGATATCTATATTGCTGGTGAAGTTTTACACTACCAAGGAGGTTCTCCTGTATTGTTTGAGCACTTATTCTGGTTCTTAGGTCACCCTGAGGTTTACATCGTAATCTTACCAGCGATGGGTCTTGTATCTGAAATTATGGCTACAAATGCTCGTAAACCAATTTTTGGTTATAGAGCGATGATTATGTCAGTTCTTGCAATTGCATTCTTATCAACTATCGTTTGGGGTCACCACATGTTTATTTCAGGTATGAATCCTTTCTTAGGATCTGTATTTACTTTTACTACTTTATTGATTGCAATTCCATCTGCTGTAAAAGCTTTCAACTGGATTACAACTTTATGGAAAGGTAACTTACAATTTAACCCTGCAATGTTATTCTCTATCGGAATGGTTTCTACTTTCATCACTGGAGGTTTAACAGGAATCATTTTAGGAGATAGTACTTTAGATATTAACGTTCACGATACTTACTTCGTAATTGCTCACTTTCACTTAGTAATGGGTATCTCTGCACTTTACGGAATGTTTGCTGGTATTTACCACTGGTTCCCTAAAATGTACGGAAGAATGTTAAACAAAAACTTAGGTTATATTCACTTCTGGGTAACTGCAGTTTGTGCTTATGGAGTTTTCTTCCCAATGCACTTTATCGGATTAGCAGGTTTACCAAGACGTTACTATACTAACACAAACTTCCCATTATTTGATGATTTGCAAAATGTGAATGTTTTAATTACAACATTTGCTCTTGTAGGAGGTGCGTTCCAATTAGTATTCTTATACAACTTCTTTAGCAGTATTTTCTACGGTAAGAAAGCAACTCAAAACCCATGGAAATCTACTACTTTAGAGTGGACTACACCAGTTGAACATATTCACGGAAACTGGCCAGGAGAAATTCCTCATGTATACCGTTGGCCATATGACTACAGTAACCCAAATCATGATGTAGATTTTGTTCCTCAAAATGTACCAATGAAAGAAGGTGAAGAAGTTTTACACCACTAGAAATAATAGAGAAAGGCTGTCAGAGATGACAGCCTTTTTTGTTTAGTTAAAGTTTTAAACCTTCAGTTTTACTGTTTTAGAAACTAATTAGTTTATATATCTTTGTGGGATGAATGAAAATCTAGATCCTACTACTAAAGGATACAACTCAGAAGAGTTAGATCTCGAAAAAAGATTGCGTCCGCTGTCATTTGATGATTTTGCCGGACAAGATCAAGTTTTGGAAAATTTAAAAGTTTTTGTTGCTGCTGCAAACCAACGTGGAGAAGCATTGGATCATGCACTTTTTCATGGGCCTCCTGGTTTAGGAAAAACGACTTTAGCTAATATATTAGCAAATGAGTTGCAAGTGGGTATAAAAATTACTTCTGGACCTGTTTTAGACAAGCCTGGTGATCTAGCTGGTTTACTTACAAACTTAGACGAGAGGGATGTTTTGTTCATTGATGAAATACATCGATTAAGCCCAGTTGTAGAGGAGTATCTATACTCGGCAATGGAAGATTTCAAGATTGATATTATGATAGAATCTGGTCCAAACGCAAGAACGGTGCAGATCAATTTGAATCCTTTTACTTTGATTGGAGCTACTACACGATCAGGATTGTTAACAGCTCCTATGCGTGCTCGTTTCGGAATATCTTCACGTTTACAATATTACACTACTGAACTTCTAACCACTATTGTGGAGAGAAGTGCTTCTATATTAAAAATGCCAATTGATTTGGAAGCTGCTATTGAAATTGCAGGAAGAAGTCGTGGAACTCCTCGTATTGCAAATGCGTTATTAAGACGCGTTCGTGATTTTGCGCAAATTAAAGGAAACGGAAGAATCGATTTGGAAATTTCACGTTATGCCTTAAAAGCGCTAAACGTAGACGCTCATGGTTTGGATGAAATGGATAATAAAATATTACTGACCATTATCAATAAGTTTAAGGGAGGTCCTGTTGGACTTTCAACCTTGGCAACAGCTGTGAGTGAAAGCAGCGAAACAATCGAAGAAGTATATGAGCCTTTCTTGATTCAAGAAGGATTTATTATGAGAACACCTCGTGGAAGGGAAGTTACTGATAAGGCCTATAAGCATCTTGGAAAGATAAATATTAATAATCAAGGAGAATTGTTTTAATACTCATAGAAATGCCTATAAGTAAAAAGTATAATTATCCGCCCAAGCTCTCGATTTTTAGATTTCTTGTTGATGCCGAAGGAGTTCGTCGAAATCCCATTCCTTATCATCAAAAATATTTTGAGCGTTTTGGTGATTCTTTTTCTATAAAAATTGGAAAATCGAGGCACATCATCTTATCTAGAGATAATGATGTTGCGCAATATATACTGCAGAAAAATCATAAGAACTATCATAAATCTAAGTTTCAGTCTGTTTATTTGTCTAAATATTTAGGTAAAGGACTGCTAACGGTTGATGGCGAATATTGGTTAAAACAAAGAAGGCTTATTCAACCGGCATTTCATAAACAGAAAATGAATCAGCTGGTTGAAAATATGAAAACGACAATTGTTTCTGAGTTGGAAGGAATTGTCGAAAATGAAAAGATAGACGTTTTTCCTTTAATGAGTGAGTTGGCTTTTAATGTTGTGGCGAAATCATTATTTCAATTTTCGATAGCGGAAGAGAAGTTAGATCGAATTAAATATATTATCGAAACTGTTCAGAATTTTCTAATTAAGGAAATTAGATTGCCACATAAAGCTTGGTGGTTTTCTGCGAGTGGTCAAGTAAAGAAACATCTTCAATTGGCTGAGGAAAATAACGAAATCATAAGAGGAATTATTGAAGAAAGAACAGCTTCAAAAACTTATGTGAATGATTTATTGAACATGCTTTTAGAAACCCGTTATGAAGATACAGGCGAGGGAATGTCAATTGAACAATTGATAGATGAAATTAAGATTCTTTTTATTGCAGGACATGAAACAACAGCTAATACACTAACTTTTACATTGCATTTATTAGGAAATCATACCGATGTACAGCAAAGAATATTTGATGAAATTGTTAATGTTGAAGCTGACACTGATAATGTTGTGGAGCAGCTTCAAAAAATGTCCTATACAAATGCTGTTCTAAATGAATCAATGCGTTTGTATCCTCCTGCTTGGATTACAGATAGGCAAAATGTTGAAGATGATTCTCTTGGAGAGTTTAATATAAAAAAAGATACTTTGATTGGTGTTTCTTTTTATGAGTTGCATAGAAATCCAAAATATTGGAAGAATCCAGACCATTTTGATCCGGATCGTTTTTTAGGAGAACAGAAAAAACAATCTATGCAATATTTTTACCCTTTTGGAGCTGGACCAAGAATGTGTATTGGAACTGGTTTTGCTATTTATGAAATGTGTTTGGCGATTTCTTATATTGTTAAAAGATATAAGATTGTTTCAGTTGGAAATACGGTTAATTTTAATCCGTTAATTACCTTAAAACCTGTTGGTATTGAAGTTGTTTTTTCTCAAAGATAATGATCAATTCTAAAGAGAAATATTCGAAATTTATAAAAGAAGAAGCCAAAAGACTCGGTTTTCTTTCTTGCGGTATATCAAAAGCTGGTTTTTTAGAACAGGAAGCTCCTCGACTAGAAAATTGGTTAAAGAATAATCGCAATGGTCAGATGGCTTACATGGAAAACCATTTTGATAAGCGTTTAGATCCAACATTATTGGTTGATGACGGTAAGAGTGTGGTATCGCTTTTGCTTAATTATTATCCGGATTCCAAACAAAACGACGAAAGTTTCAAAATTTCCAAGTATGCTTACGGCCAAGATTACCATTTTGTAATTAAAGACAAACTGAAAGAGTTCTTACATTCGATCCAAGAAAATATTGGCGAAGTTTCAGGACGTGCTTTTGTAGATTCCGCGCCTGTTTTAGACAAAGCTTGGGCTGCAAAAAGCGGTTTGGGCTGGATTGGAAAGAACAGCAATTTGATTACTCAAAAAGTCGGTTCTTTTTACTTCATTGCCGAGCTTATTATTGACTTAGAATTAGAATACGATTATGCAGTAACAGATCATTGCGGGTCTTGTACAGCTTGTATAGATGCATGTCCGACACAAGCAATTGTTGCTCCTTATATTGTTGACGGAAGCAAATGCATATCGTATTACACCATAGAATTAAAAGAAAACCTTCCTGAAGATATGAAAGGAAAGTTCGATGAATGGATGTTTGGCTGTGATACGTGCCAAGATGTTTGTCCATGGAATCGATTTTCTAAACCTCATTCAGAACCTTTGTTTAATCCTAATCCAGATTTACTCTCCTTTACTAAAAAAGACTGGTTAGAGATTACCGAAGAGACTTTTAAATTAGTTTTTAAAAACTCTCCCATTAAAAGAACCAAATTTGACGGTTTAAAACGCAACATTAAATTCCTGCAATAAAGAATAGTGTTTTGTTATTTTATCTATTTGATATTCAGTTATTTGAATTGAATATTGCCCTTCTTTATAATTTTAATTTCTTACGTTTAATTACTTATTTGTCAATAAATTCTGTAAGAATGTAAAATTTCTCTAATTATTTAAGAAAATACAGCTCTTTCATTATCAAATATTTATAAAAATTTGATTTTCAAGTGATGAACAATTGTTAAAAACTGTTGTTCGACGAGTTTATGTGCACTTTGTCGGAATAATGAGGTCCGGTTTCATTTCGCGATATATTTTCGCGCTTTCCAAATCTACTTAATTTAAAACTAAAGAGACTTTTATAGTCCTTAATTTACTATATGACAATGGTCTACATAATATCTTTTTTATGTGTTAGTCTTAAAAAAACTATTTTAAGTTTTTTTAAATCCATTTTCTATTTTTTGACGTATCTCATCCATGTGCCAAAAACGATCATCCGTTTTTTAGCATCCAAAATTTCTGTTCCACAAACTCAAGTTGTCTATGCGTAACACTACTTTTTGTAAGTCTGGATTTTCTAGACTAATTTTTCTTATTGTTTTTTTATTATTAACCACACACAGTGCTTTTGCTCAATTTTATACTAAGCATTACATCGCGCCAGCTCCTTGGCAATATTTTAGTAAAGCAAATGAAATTGTAATTTCTACAAATTCGCTTACAGATGTTGATATTACAGTCGCCAAAAGTGATGGCACAATAGTGACAACTTTGAAGGCTAAAAAGGGAAGTCCAGCGGTTTATAGGTTTTCACTTTTAGCAAGAAATCTTCCAATGAATGCTTTGAATACTGTTCTTAACGGAGCAGGATTAATCGTAACGAGCACTGGGCCGACAGCAGTAAATTTGAGAAATATTGCTTCGGATGATTATAGTAATGACGAAAATAGAGATGCCAATATTAAAGGAAATGCAGCTTTGACAAGTTTTGGAGATGCTGGACTTGGGATAAGATTTAGAGTAGGTTACTATAGAGATGGGTCATTGGGATCCTTTAGCACTTTTGGAGAGCAAAGACCAATATATAGTATTATGGCTACAGCTAATAATACTACTATAAAAATTAATAATGCTGTTGTAACTACATTGAATCAAGGACAGAGTTATTTGTTTAAAGCTTCGATTGGAACATTAGTAGAGTCATCTATCCCGACAGTTATGAATACGTCAGCGGCGATAGACATGCCTGGAGGTTGTGGAGATGGTGCTTTTAATCAAATCCCGCCTGAATCGGTTTTAGGGACGGAATATTTTATTGAAAGAGGAACAGGAAACGATACTGCAGAACAAACTACTGTTGTGGCTACAAAGGATAATACAGCCTTAACTGTACAAAGTTTTACAGTTACAGGAGTTTTAGTGCCTAGTTTAACAAAAACAGTTACTTTAACAAAAGCAGGTGATTTTTTCACTTTTGTAAATGGAGTTTCGGTTACAAATTTTACAACATCTCGAATTTCTGCGGATAAACGAGTTGCTGTCTATTCGGGAACAGCACAAAATTGTGAAGTTGATATTTCTAGTATTGCTCCTGTATCAGAATGCGGAGGTTCAGAGTTTGTAGAAACCACCAAATTTAAAAGCTATAATTCATCTAATTTGGATTATTTTGGATATATCTTATTAAGAAGTGCTTCTGAAGATGTTACTATTAATGGTGTTAAAACTACCAGCATAGCTGGTGTTGGGAATCGTTATCAGATAGGTTCAACAGGTTGGTATATAATAAATTTTAATAGCGAACAAATTGGAAGGCCTGAGGTTCTTTCTATTGAGAGTAAAGCTAAACTTACCGTTTCTATCGTGCAGCAAGCAGGAGGTTTTTCGATGGCTGGTTTTTTCTCAACCTTTGCATCTTTACCAGAAGATCCTACATTAACTTATATTGAAGGAGGTGGGTGTACAAACAATTCTGCAAGATTAACAACGCAACCAGGTTTTGATCCATATCAGTGGTATTATAATGGAACAGCAATTAACGGAGCTAATTCTTCGACTTACATCGCAACAAAGACAGGTAATTATTCAGTGTCTTACACATTGGCATGTGGAGCTCAAACTCCTTCTAAAACAGCTGCAGTAACTTTATGTACGGATTTAGGAATTACTAAAACAGTTGATGATACAACACCTTGTATTGGATCTAATGTAGAATTTACAGTTAAAGTTAGTAATTTGGGAGGAAACAATGTATCTGGAATCTCAGTAACAGATTTGCTTCCTTCTGGTTATACTTATGTTAGTGCAACACCATCAGTTGGAGTGTACGATTCAACAACAGGGATTTGGACTATTGGAGATGTAGAGGCTCAATCTTCAATGACATTAAAAATTGTTGCTACAGTAAATGCATCTGGAAATTATACGAACACGGCATCATTGCCAAATGGAGTAGATACAAATACTGCAAACAATTCTGCGAGTGCTGCGGTAAATCCAAAATCTGCAAATCTTGTTGTAACAAATCCAGCTTCAGTTTGTGCGCCTTCAACTGTAAATTTAACAGCTTCTTCTGTGACAGCAGGGAGTTCTTCAAATTTGACACTTACTTATTGGACAAATCAAAGTGCGACAACAGCTTTATCTTCACCGAATGCGGTTGCTTCTTCAGGAACATACTACATAAAAGCAGTTTCTGCTGATGGATGTACATTTGTAAAACCAGTTGTCGTTACAGTAAATACACAACCTAGTGCGCCTAGCATTACTTCAAGAACTACTAATGCTAATATAAATAATGGTTCAATTACTTGTTTTGGAGGAGGTAGTATTACTTTAAGAGCAACTGGAACTAACGTTACTGGATATTTATGGTCAACAGGTGAAAACACACGTGATATTACTGTTAGTACAGACGGGACTTATTCGGTTAAAGTAATCAATAGTTCAAATTGTATGAGTGATAGTTCTTCTGCGGTTTCTGTTTCATTTACACCAGCTGCACCAACAGCCTCTGATCAATCGTTTTGCGCTTCTGAAAATAAGAAAGTAAGTGATTTAGTTGCGACAGGAACAAATTTAAAATGGTACAATGCCCCAACTAATGGAACGCAATATCCGACAAATGCAACATTGACTGCTGGAAATTATTATGCAAGTCAAACCTCTGCAAACGGATGTGAAAGTACAAGAACTCAAGTAAAAGTAACAATTAGTGCATCTTCAGCTCCAGTTGCTTCATCACAATCATTTTGCGCAGCAGATAATAAGCAGGTAAAAGATTTAATTGCAACAGGATCTAACTTAAAATGGTACAATCAATTAACTGGTGGAACACAATATGCAGCAACGCAAACATTAGTTACGGGAAATTATTATGTAAGTCAAACAGCTGGTAGTTGTCCAGAAAGTGCTAGAACATTAGTTGCAGTAACAATAAATAGCGTTCCCTCTGCGCCAACAGCATCATCTCAGACTTTTTGCGCGACAGATAACAAAACAATAAATGATTTAACAGTTACTTCTGGAAGTAATCTTAAGTGGTATATTGCTTCAACAGGTGGTAGTCCACTAGCAACGACCGATGTTTTAACAACAAGAAATTATTATGTAAGCCAAACTAATAGCTGTGGAGAGAGTGCAAGAACAGCAGTGTCTGTAACAATAAATAACACAGCAGCTCCTACAGTTTCTGCTCAGACATTCTGTTCTGGCGAATTAAAAAAAGTAAGTGATTTATCTCCCTCAGGAGCAGCGTATAAATGGTATAATGCTAGTACAGGTGGTACTTTATATACAGGAAATGAAATACTTACAACAGGAACTTATTACGTGAGCCAGACAGCAAATGGATGTGAAAGTTTAAGAACAGCAGTAAGCGTAACTGTAAATCAAACCCCAGCAGCTCCTACAGCCGAAGCTCAAAATTTCTGTTCAGGAGAAAATAAAACAGTAAATGATTTAAAAGTTACTTCAGGAAGTAATTTAAAATGGTATAATTCTAGTACAGGAGGAACACAATATTTTGGAAATGAAATTTTAACTTCAGGAAATTATTACGTAAGCCAAACGCTTAATGGCTGTGAAAGCACAAGACTTTTAGTATCAGTTACTGTAAATCCTACACCTGCAGCACCTTCTATTTCAGCAGATGGGACAACAACATTCTGCCAAGGAGGTAATGTAACTTTAACCTCTACAGGAGGAAGCAGTTATTTGTGGTCAACAGGAGCAACAACACAATCTATTACAGTATCAACATCAGGAAATTATAGCGTTCAGGTAACAAATGCTTCTGGATGTCCTAGTGCATTTTCAACTCCAGTTAGTATAACAGTAAATCCAGTTCCATCAGCACCAACAGCTTCGGCTCAAACGTTCTGCTCGTCAGAGAATAAAAAAGTGAGCGATCTAGCGGCTACAGGAAGCAATCTAAAATGGTATAATGCCATTACAGGCGGAACTTTATATGCAGGAACCGAAACGCTTGCGACAGGAACATATTATGTGAGCCAGACCTCAAACGGGTGCGAGAGCGCAAGAGCCTCGGTATCGGTTACGGTAAACCAGACACTGTCAGCACCGATAGCTTCGGCACAGACTTTCTGCTCTTCGGAAAATAAAAAAGTGAGCGATCTAGCGGCTACAGGAAGCAATTTAAAATGGTACAGCGCCAATACAGGAGGAACTTTATATGCAGGAACTGAAACGCTTGTAACAGGAACGTATTATGTGAGCCAGACTGCAAACGGATGCGAGAGCGCAAGAACTGCGGTATCGGTTACAGTGAATCCTTTGCCAACAGCAACGATAAGTGGAAATTTGACAGCATGTTTGACAACAACATTAACAGCAAATTCAAACGCAAGCCCTGCAACTTATATTTGGTATAAAGACAATGTAGTAATATCTAATCAGACAAATGGCACTTTGACAGTTACTCAAGATGGGGCGTATAAAGTTAAAATTACAAACACATCAACAGGTTGCGAACAGACTTCAGCTGCTTCAACAGTAAAAGTTAGTGATACCCAAAAACCAGTAAAACCGACATTAGCGGATGTTACAGGCGAATGCTCGGCAACGGTAACACCTCCAACAACAACAGACAACTGCGCTGGAACAATTACAGGAACGACATCAGATCCGTTGACTTATAGCACTCAAGGATCTTATACGATTCACTGGACTTTTGATGACGGAAACGGAAACACAGAAACGGCTACCCAGAAAGTAACTATTAAGGATAGTCAAAAACCTGTAAAACCTACATTGACGGACATTACAGCAGAGTGCTCAACGACAGTGACAGCTCCGACAACTACGGACAGCTGCGCTGGAACGGTTACAGGAACAACATCCGATCCGTTGACTTATAATGCCCAAGGAACCTATACGATCAATTGGACTTTCAATGACGGAAACGGAAATATTGAGACAGCAGCCCAGAAAGTAATCGTTAAAGACACGCAAAAGCCAATAAAACCGACATTGGCGGATGTTACAGGCGAATGCTCCGCATCAGTAACAGCTCCGACAACAACAGACAATTGCGCGGGAACAGTTACAGGAACAACATCCGATCCGTTGGCATATAATGTCCAAGGGACTTATACAATCAATTGGATTTTCAATGATGGAAACGGAAACACAGAAACAGCGGCTCAAAAAGTAATCGTTAAAGACACGCAAAAGCCAGTAAAACCAACATTGGCGGATGTTACAGGCGAATGCTCTGCAACAGTAACAGCTCCGACAACAACGGACAGCTGCGCGGGAACAGTTACAGGAACAACATCAGATCCGTTAACCTATAATGCCCAAGGAACCTATACGGTAAATTGGACTTTCAATGACGGAAACGGAAATATTGAGACAGCGGCTCAAAAAGTAATCGTTAAAGACACGCAAAAACCGGTAAAACCGACATTGGCGGATGTTACAGGCGAATGCTTTGCATCAGTAACAGCTCCGACAACAACAGACAGCTGCGCCGGAACAGTTACAGGAACAACATCAGATCCGTTGACTTATAATGCCCAAGGAACCTATACGGTCAATTGGACTTTCAATGACGGAAACGGAAATATTGAGACAGCAGCCCAAAAAGTAATCGTTAAGGACACGCAAAAACCGGTAAAACCGACATTGGCGGATGTTACAGGCGAATGCTCTGCATCAGTAACAGCTCCGACAACAACGGACAGCTGCGCCGGAACAGTTACAGGAACAACATCAGATCCGTTAATGTATAATGCCCAAGGAACCTATACGGTAAATTGGACTTTCAATGACGGAAACGGAAATATTGAGACAGCAGCTCAGAAAGTGATCGTTAAAGACACGCAAAAACCGGTAAAACCGACATTGGCGGATGTTACAGGCGAATGCTCTG
>NZ_JAGIAV010000002.1 GCF_017744675.1 Flavobacterium sp.
TTCTGTATCCTCTAAGTTTTACCTGATGATCTTTTCTGCCCTGAAACTCTATATTCCCATCTGGCAGCCAACAGCCCAAATCTCCAGTATCGTACATTCGGGTTCCCTTGATAAAAGGATTGTCGATGAACTTTTCGGCAGTAAGTTCCGGTTTATTCAAATATCCTCTGGAAACGCCTGCTCCTGATACATAAAGTTTACCGGTTACTCCTATAGATACAGGGTTTAAATAATCATCTAATATGTAAACCTGACTGTTGGAAATGGGCTTACCTATTAGAATTGATCTGTATTCCTGATTTTTAATTAAATAAGCAGTACTATAGGTCGTATCTTCTGATGGACCGTATAGGTTTCTTATTTCTATCGGTAATTTTTGAAGTTTTTTGACAATATCTACCGGCACAATTTCTCCTGCCATGTTAATAAGAGATACATTTTTTAAATCGGTCTTATTTTCCAGTAGCTGTCTGACAACCGAAGGAACTGTATTTAATAAAATTTTGTCTTCTTTGTCTACGTAATTTTTAATCTCCAGAGCATTTCTTAAAATCCTGATTTTCTTTCCTTCAGCTAAGGCGTAGAAAAATTCATAAACTGACAAATCAAAACAATAGGAAGTTACGGCATACATAATTTCGAATTTTGCTGAATCAAATTCGGTTTTTGACCAGTTAATTAATTCGACTGCATTTCTATGCTCTATCATGACCCCTTTTGGATTTCCTGTAGTGCCCGATGTATAAATTATATAGGCTAAATCCTCCGGTAGATTAATTTTTTCTAAATTCTCTTTTGAATATTTCTTTTGAACTTTGCTAAATGTTTGCAGTACCTTCTGGTCTATAACTATTTTCGAATTACTGTCTTTTTCTATATAAGCAATTCTTTCCTTAGGGTAATTTACATCTATAGGTACATAAGCTGCTCCTGATTTTAATATTCCCAGGATAACAACCAGTATATACTCACTTCTTTCTAACTTGATTCCTATTAAATCATCTGGTGCTATTGTGTAATTTTCTACTAAATAATGGGTTAATTGATTGGCGTTTTCGTTAAGTTCTTTATAAGTCAACTCGCTATCTTCAAATACTACAGCAATCTGATGAGGTGTTTTCTTTACTTGTTTTTCAAATAAATCCAGTAATGTTTCGTCTTTTGAATACGCAACATTGGTATCATTAAATTCCAAAATCAATTGTTGCTTTTCTAAAGCTCCCAAATAATCTGCTTCCTGAATTGCTTTTGTTGGTTGCAATAAAAATGTATTAAGCAGATTTTCAAAATGAACAAACATTCTCTCTATCAAAAATTTGTCATAGATATCTGTGTTATATTCAATTGACAACTCTAAACCATTGGTCTCAACAAAAGTAAAAGTGAGATCAAATTGCGACATTTTTCCAGCAAAATTGTAATTGCTGTATTCAAGTCCAACAAGTTCCTCCGTATTTAAATTATTTAATTGACTTTGGTTTTGCAGGATGACCAAAACATCAAACAAGGCAGATCGGCTTGTGTCTCTTTTCAGGTTCAGTTTTCCAATTAAAGCATCAAATGGATAGTTTTGATGATCGTACGCATTTAATAAAGTTTCTTTTTGAAGCGTAACCAAATCTAAAAAGTTGCCTTTTTCTTTGAATTGTGTACGAATTGCGAGCGTATTCAAGTACAATCCTATCTGATTTTCTAGATCAGGATGTTCTCTTCCTGCAATCGGAGTTCCCAGTATTATATCTTCCTGACCCGTATATCGGTGTAATAAGGCATTTATTCCTGCCATTACTATCATGAATAAGGTAACGTCTTGTTTTTGAGAAAAGGCTTTAATTTTTTCTAGAAACGTACCAGAAAAATGATGTTTTACCTTGTCTCCATTATACGTTTGTATTAAAGGACGTTTTTTAAACCCAGGCAATTCCAATACAGGTAAATCTCCTTTAAACTGATCTAACCAATATTGTTCTGAGGTTTGTTGTTCTTTTTGCTGAATTTGTCCGTTTAACCAAACGGCATAATCTTTATACTGTATTTTTAATTCCGGCAAACTAATTTCTTTACCTTGTGATAAACCATTATAAATCTTAACAAACTCTGATATTAATAATTCAATCGACCATCCATCTCCTACAACATGGTGAAGGGATAAGAAAAATACTTGTTCATTTTCTTTTAATTTTATTAAAGATGCCCTAACCAATGGTGCCTGCTCTAAATTGAAAGGTTCTGCATTTTTTTCATGTAAATAGTCAGCAACTGCTTCCTGCTGATTATCGACAAGACGAAAATCTTCTTCGGTTATAGCAAACGTTACTTTTTCTGACGGAAGGATATATTGTCTAATTTCTCCTTCTTCACTGGTTCTGAAGCTGGTGCGCAAAATTTCATGACGATCAATTATGGTTTTAAACGACTGCTGAAACTTATCCAAATCAACAATTCCTTTTAAATTTACTGCTGCCGGCATGTTGTAGGCTAATGAGCCTCCTTCCATCTGGCTTAAAATCCATAGACGGTTTTGTGATGCTGTTAATGGGTAAGATTCCATTGCAGCCGCTACTGGTATTAAAGCATAATCATTAGTATGCAGTTGCTGACTTAGGGCTTTTATGGTTGGATTGGCAAAAAAAACTTTAAACGAAACTGTTTTCTCCAGTTGCTTATGCATACGGTTTATAACCTGAGCCACAACAAGACTGTGTCCGCCAAGTTCAAAGAAATTATCTGTTACCCCTATTTTTTCTACTCCTAAAACTTCCTGCCACACTGCAACGAGTGTTTTCTCAATTTCGTTTTCAGGAGCTACATATTCTTTTCTGATGATATCATCTCCTGAAATATCAGGTAATGCTTTTCGGTCTATTTTTCCGTTAGGCGTTAATGGTAATTTTTCTAATGCAATATAAAATCCCGGAATCATATAGTCCGGTAAGCTGTTTTGCAGAAATTGTCGCAATGCAGATTTATCCACATCGGTAGCAGATACAAAATAAGCTACCAATACTCTTTCTTCATTCTGCCCTTTTACCTCAACAACTACTTGTTTTAACTGGTCTGAATACTGTAATACGGCGTTCTCGATTTCTCCCAGTTCAATTCTGTATCCTCTAAGTTTTACCTGATGATCTTTTCTGCCCTGAAACTCTATATTGCCATCTGGCAGCCAACAACCCAAATCTCCGGTATCGTACATTCGGGTTCCTTTAATAAAAGGATTGTCGATGAACTTTTCGGCGGTAAGTTCCGGTTTATTCAAATATCCTCTGGAAACACCTGCTCCTGATACATAAAGTTTACCAGAAACTCCTATCGATACTGGGTTTAAATAATCGTCTAATAGGTAAATCTGACTATTGGAAATGGCTTTGCCAATAGGTATCATTGCTTTACCAAAATCGTCTTTGGTTACCTGATACATAGAAGCGCAAACGGCACATTCAGTTGGTCCGTATGCATTGTAATACTCTATTCCGGATTTAACAATGGCTTCTGCATGTGTAGGATTTGCAGATTCTCCTGCTGTTATAATACATCGTAATCCTGAAATATCTTCGTTTTGCAGTAGTCCTAAATAACTAGGCGGAAATGTAACTACCGTTGATTTACTTTCAATTAAAAATTTTGCAAATTTATTTTTGTCTTTAATTGTTTCCTCTGTCGGGATACACAGCGTAGCTCCACTGTATAAACTCATCATAATTTCAGATATAGAGGCATCAAAAGCTACAGAAGCAAACCATACAATTTTATCTGCATTTGTAACTTTAAAAAAACGAATCTGATCCAATGACATATTTATATTACTACTATGCTCAACCATTACGCCCTTTGGCTGTCCGGTAGAGCCTGAAGTATAAATTAAATAGGCTAAATCCTGAGGAGAAATCAATGTATTGATATTCTCACTACTGTAATCTCCAAATTGTACATTGTTAATTTTTAACAAGTTGCAATTAGAAGTTTTAAATTCATCATCAGCTTCGATTAGTAACTTTAAGCCACTGTCTTTTATAATGTAATCGATTCTTTCCTCAGGATAATTGATATCGATTGGCAAGTAGGTCGCGCCTAGTTTTAAAATGGCTATTAATGAAATAACTCCAAGATCTGACTTTGGTAAAAAAACACCAATAATATCTCCCTTCTTTACATTTTGTTTAGAAGAAATGTAATGGGCTAACTGATTTGCTTTTTTGTTTAGTTCTGTAAATGTTATTTTCGATTCTTCGAATGCAATAGCAACATGATCTGGAGTCTCTGTTACTTGTTTTTCAAATAAATCTACAATTGTTTTATGGTTTGGATAACTGACAGTATTCGAATTAAAATCAAATAATATTTTGGATCTCTCCTTTTCCGACAGCAAAGAAAAAATTGATAAATCTGCACTCAGGTTATCTTCCAGATTAATCATAAAATTCTTAAAAGACTGATTAACTGAGTTAATTAGTGCTTTATTTGCAAAAGCTTCCAAATAAGAAATTTGTACTTCTATGTCTTCGTTATCGTTAATTTGTACATTGATCAAAATTCCTTTACAAGCTGATTGGATTTTTGAGTTAATGTTAATATTATAATGGGACCAATTATTATTATCCGTCAGTCTGTCTTTATAATCATAAGAGGCATATTGCAATGTCTCTAATACTTCATTTTTTATGTTTTGAAGATATTCTTTAAAAGACATTTCTAAATTTACCGGAAATGAAAAAAGTAATGGTTTTTCGTATTCTTCATAATTTGAAACGATAAAACCATCGAACTCACTTAGTTGTTTTTTTAGCAAAAAAGAAAAAATAGCATTTACAACAGTATACTGAGCTATTGGGTTGCCACTTGTGAGTTTATTAAAGTATTGTATTTCACGCTTTAAAATAATAACCTTTGGAAGACTGCATTCTTCATGATGTAATTCCTGAATTACTTCTCTGTTTAATATTTTTGTTTTCCAATACTTAGAAACTGTATTAATATTATTTGATTCTGAATTCGTACTCATAAAATTTACTTTACTATTTTTAATTGGATATTCTAAGTGACGGCTCTACCGATTTATTTGAAAGAGCTTTTTTAGAATATTTTTTTCTCAACTATATTAAAGTAAACACAAAGCAATTTTGTAAAATCATCAAAATCAGAATTAATGTTCTTTAAAATACAGTAGATTTTTCACGAAAATAGCAGTAAGATGTATTTAAAAATTACGGGCTTTTTATATAAAAATTACGGACTTATCTTTCAAACATAAAAGCGTTTAAAAAGTAACCTATTTATGGGGGAAGATTTTGTTTTACAATTCTTTAAAGCACTTTTTTAAGTAACTTTTTTTTTACTTAAAAAGAAAATCAGTAGCAATAATCCTATGAAGTTTTGGAATCATTTCGTGTGTTATTACACTTAATCAAAAACCTATAATTATGGTGTTAACTTCAAAAGAACTGAGTTAACATTTTGAATCAATTTTATAACGAAGTTTTAAAGACAGATTTTGAAGTTTTATATCTATCTTAAAAAAAATATAAACAATTATTTTATTGCGATGAGGTTTACGAGATTAATCGACAATCTTGTCCAGATTTGGATCTAAAAAATTAATGATTACCTCAATTTTTGTTCCTATACCAATTTTCGATTCCATGTAAAATTGGCCGTTTAGAGATTCAGTTCTTTCATTCATATTAATTAGTCCAATACCGCTTTTTAGTCCATTGATATCAAATCCCTGTCCATCATCAATAATAGACATTCTAAGAGAATCATCTCCTTCCTGTGTAATTTTCACATCACAATTTTTAGCATTTGCGTACTTATTAATATTCAAAATTGCTTCCTGAAGTATTCTGTATAAATTTATTTTATAAATATTCTGAATAGTCGTCCATTCAATTTTAGAATCATAAAGGTATCTAAACTGTGTCTCGCTTATTTCTTTCTGGTTTTCTATTAGACTTAATAATAAGGTATTAAAATCATTGTGGTCCAGAAATGATTTACGGCTTAAGTCGTGTGATATTGTTCTAATTTCATTTTCGATATTCTGCAATTCAAAAATGTATTCTTTTCTTTTTTCAATTATTTCCTTTTCTATTTTAGAATTAAAAAAACCCAAATTCATTCGAACTCCATAAATTTTATTCATTACACCATCGTGTAATTCTCTTGCTATTTTGGCTTTCTCATTATCTTTTGCGGCATTTATTTTTTCATGCTGTTCTGTTAGCAACAAATAAATTTCCTCATTGGCTTTTTGCTGTATTTTTAAGAATTTCAATTCTTTATTTTTGTATTTGAAATAACGAAAAACGACGATTACTACCAATGATAATATCAGTATAAATGAAATAATTAAAATGTAAAAGTTCTTTTTTGTCAAAATTTTATTTTCTTCCTCTATTCTCGAGGTTTCATATTCAATCCTTGCATACTTGTGGTGTGCATTTTTTTGAATAATATTTATACTATCACTAACTTTAATATATTCATTTACATAACTTAAAATGTTTTTTTTATCTATCTTCGAAAGCATCTTTAATGAGGTTAAAACTTCATTACTATTCTTAATCTTAGTCGCTAGTAAATTTGCTTCTTTAAGAATTTTGATTGCTTTTACGGTGTCTTTTTGCGTTAAAAAATATTCGCCAATGTGAATTTTTTTATATAAAATATCAGATTGTTCTCCACTATTTTCTACAATCCTTAGTGACGTAAAGAACATCTGACAAACATTATCATATTGTCCATTTTTCATTCTGGAATAAGCCAAATTACTTAGAACGTTTGCATATAATATTGGCCACTTTTTTAAATCTTCAGAAAGTATCCCTTCCAGTTTTTTTATAGATTTTGAATACTCTCCTTTTAAATCATAAAGATTACAAATGTTAATAGTAGATGTAACACTGTAATTATTTATTTCATCATTATCAATATTTATAAATTTCATTTTTTCTAAACTGTTCAAAGCCAGCTGATGATACCATAATGCTTTATCATAATTCGCCAGTTTCTCTAAACAATTACCCATCAATGTATTACAAGAATAAACTAACCGATGATCCTTAGAATTTCTTAAATACTTCAGAGCCTTTGAAATTTCAACTTCACATTCTATATAATTTCCGTCATAAAATAAAACATAAGCTTTATTGAATAACATTCTTGCTACATTGTCATAATCAGATATTTTATAATACATCTTTTCTGCTTGCAAATAATAAAAATATGCACTGTCTTTTTTATCATTTATATAGCTATCCCCAACATAATAAAATGCTTTGGCAGTTGCCTCTTTATCATCTACTTCATTAGATAATTTTAAAACCTTTAAACTGGTTTTCAGAGACTTTTTGATGTTATTATTATAGTAATATTCTGTAGATATTCTAAAATATAAGTTTCTAATTATAGAATCATTCTTTTGATATTTTAATAAAAAAAGTATTGAATCTAAGTATTTTTCTTTTTGATAAGGCGATAAATTATTTAGTTGACTCTTACTCAATAAAATAACTTTGCTACTTTCTGAATTAACTAAATTATTTCTTGTGCATGAGAAAGCAAAAAGTATAAGAAACAGAAAAAATATTTTATGAGATGTTGTCAAGTGTGCAAAATTATTATGAGTTTCAAATATAGTATTTTGAAATAAAAAGACTATGTATTTTTTAAATAAATAAGCATAGTCTTCCTACATAATAATAATGCCAATACTAATAGCAATTACTTTCTCGGTGGTCTTGGATTACTTGGATCTCCATCTGGATCAATACCCGAATCCAAAGCTGAAATTTCGTAAATTGAATCACTAGCTTTTACAATTACTTCTTCATTTACACGTTCTTTTTCTTTTATATTAGGCACAGTTTTTAAACTACCACCCGAAGTCTCTACTTGGTCATCGATACTATCAGATGTACATGAGGCGAAAAAAAAAGAAAGAAAAATAAATACGATACTATATATTCTAATTTTCATAAAAACAATTTTATTAAAGTTATTTATACAAAAAAAAGACTACAAAACGAATCTATATTACGGACTTACCGTAAAATTTAAGTTACATTTAAAATGACTTTTTACAAAATTAAAAAAATAGTTATTTCGATATTTTTAGATATTTTGTCAATAAAAAAAGAAATTCTGTGTTAAATTTAGGACTTTACTTATAATTTTTTGCAAACTCATGCTTGAAATAGCAAAATATTAATTAATATTGAGTCTAAATTTAAAATGTAATTTATGAGTTTTAATATTTTCATTGTTGATGATCATCCCATGACCGTTGATGGCTACATAAATCTTTTATCTAACATTGATTATCATTATAATGAACCAACTTTTATAAAAAGTTATAATTGTGAAGATGCTTATAATAAAATCAATTTTCATCTTAAACAGAGCATAAATATTGATTTAGCATTATTGGATATTAATCTTCCTCCATATCCGGAATTAAGAATCGAAGATGGTACTGACTTAGCATCACTTCTAAGAAAAAAAAATCCTAGTTGTAAAATAGTCCTTCTTAGTATGCATAGTGAGCCTTTAACGGTTGATAAAATCATTAAAGAAATAAATCCGGAAGGCTTTATTGCAAAGAGCGATATTAATTTTGAACTATTCCCTGTTATTTGTAAAAAGATTATAGATGGAGATATATTTCATAGTCCTACTATAATAGAATCTCAAAGAGAATTATTCAAAAAAAATATTAATTGGGATAATCACGACAATAAAATTCTAACTCTTATATGTCAGGGAGTAAAAACTGTAAATCTTCCTAATTATATTCCACTTTCTATGAGTGCAATAGAAAAAAGGAAAGCTAATATTAAAGAACAGTTATTGATGGGTAAAGGAAGTGACAGAGACCTAATAGGTAAAGTTAAAAAGCTAGGATTGTTATAGTGCATTCAATTTATATGTTTTTGTCGTAGCATCTGAGAATAACTCTTATTTTTAGATTTTTATACCTGTCAAAAAATCAATATCAAAAAGGTTATTGTTACCCAAAATTCATAATCCTTATAGGGCAATCTATTTCAAATTAAGATTTACTTTTAATAATCTGATGCTCAAGAAAATTACTTCAAATACTATTACTAATGTTTTTTTTATTATTTCCCAAATTTATTCAATAAAATCTACCAATTTATTCAAATCTTGGAGAAAATGGTTTGAAAATTGTGTCACAGAGATTTAAGGAGACAACTATATAAAGTTGTTCTTTTTCACAAATATGTAGGTTGCTCAAGCCCTTACAGCCTACCATTTTATGGATCGCTTTTTTTACAAGCAATCAATCTAAAAGTTTTTTTGTTAGGGATCTGATCGAAACTAGACGATGATTCGAAGTCTCGTTAAGGATATAGTTTTTTCTATTTTGGTCTATCGTGTTTTTTTTACATTAAATATAATAATTTCAAAGTACTTTTAGATTCCTACTCATCTACCTGAATGCCGTTTTTGAAAAGAATAGTAACGGCGTTTTCTACTGAAACATTCTTTTCAATAGAATTCATTTTTTTCAATTGGTTTTCGGTTGCTTTTTTTTAAATAAAAAACAGTCTGACTTTCAAGTTAAAAATAGTGCTTTAAGCAAATAAGAGCTTTAAAAATGTTAGTTTCAAATATAGATTAACATAACAAATGTCATGAATATTATTGCTCTGAGTTTTGTGGTAGAATCGTGGCACATTGCATTTTTGAAAAACAGAATTCAGAAAAATCAATTGCTGACGACTTTAGGTTCGAAACTTATACACCCCACAAAGATCCTAATCAAAGATTAGAACTTTTTTTTTACTCTAAATTTAGGGATCAAAAAAAACCTGCGAATCTTGAGATACGCAGATTTTTTGTTTTTACTCCATTTTTTCAAGTCTTTTAAAAATGCTCAAAATTTCTACGGCAAAATTGTGGCAAAATAGTGAAACTCATTAAAAAGGAAAAAAAACATTCTATTGTGACATATGGCAACATAAAATGTAAACGTAGAGCCTTTTCCTTCCCTGCTAGTAACTGCAATAGTTGCTTATGCTTGTAAATGATCTGTGCCGTGTATAAACACCTAATCCCTTACCAGGAAAGGTTTTCATATTGTTAGACGTCACCATGAAGAATTGTTGACTATGTTATCCAAATCACCTTCAGGAATCTCATAACTTTATCCTGAACGCTCACTGTCACACCTTTTTCATTATTACTGCTTCTAACACTAATTGTCATTCCTTTCGGGCAGTATTTGATTGCATTAGACAAAAGATTCGTAATAACCTAACCAAATCACTTGCTTAAAATGATTTTCTTCGTTGTCACTTTATCATCACTAATGACCTGAAGGAGATAAATTCCTCTTCCAAAATTGTTTAGATCAAGTTGCTGCGTTGATCCCTCAAAAGTTGTATTTAACAATTGCTGTCCTAAAGCATTATACAGACGAACATCAGATTTTGTGTTATTTTCTAAACTCAAATTCAAAATCCCGTTTGTTGGATTTGGATAAACAACCAATCCGCCATCAATTTTTACGTCTTCAACATCAGCAGCCGTATCCAGCATTTTTCTAGTTCCAGAACAACCTGAAATATAATTGTGCTGAATATCATCAATCCAAACCGTCATTGTATTTGCTGTGTTGCTTTGTTTGATTACAATAGCATCCAAAGTTACAGATGCTCCACCAACGATGCCATTTCCAGTTGTTATTGTTGTTCCTACTGCAGTTGGCAAAAACCACTCATAATAATTCCATACTCCATTGTTTATAATGGTTTGCGGAGGCAATTCTTCCAGTCCGTCAACATCATCGATCCAAGCCGTTACAGTCGCTCCAGCATTTGCCGTACTTGTTTTCAGCCAAAAACCGAAAGACCCCTGATTGCCAACAAACGCCTGATTGTTTGCAGGAGTTCCCCCACCAGAAAGCAAACGCACTAGCCAATCTGTAGTTACTGATGTATTGTCATACAAAACTGCTTTTAAGCTCGCTGTTCCATTTTTAAAACTATCTGTTGCTCTTGCCAAGGTAGAAGTGGTTGCTATTCCGACTGTAGAACCCGAAGTCGTTGGAACTTGAGTAAATCTGCCTGCAGAAGCTTCAAAGGTTTCTAAAGTAGTAGTGGTATTTGAGCCTACGCAAAATGTCATTGTGTAGGTATTGCTTCCGCAAGCATTTGAGGCTACTAAAGTAACAGTCTTTGAACCTACTGTTGTAAAACTTACTGATGGATTTACAGCTGTACTTGTTGCCGGAGATCCATTAGGGAAAGTCCAGCTATAAGCAGTTGCTCCTGTAGAAGTGTTAGTTAAAGTCACACTTTCGCCAATTGCCAATTCTGTTAAAGGAGCGGTAAAACCAGCTGTAACTGCCACTGCTGGGTTAACGGTTACCAATCCTGTTACCGTTTTGGTATCAGAACCTATACTGTTTATAGCAGTTAAGCTAGCATCGTAAGTTCCTGTAGTGTTATAAGTAACTACAGGATTTGCAAGCGGACTGGTACTTGGCGTTCCTCCCGGAAATGACCAGCTATAAGAAGTTGCATTGGTAGAAGTACTTGTATAGGCTACGGTTTGTCCTGCACATACTGTCGAAACTGCTGGCGTAAAATTAGCTACTGGCGCTGTATTTTCTGGCAGACAATCAACAAAGGTAAATTTAAAAGCATCTGCAATAACAACTCCTGTTGTACCTGTTGTACGAATCACAGCTTTGCCTGCAGAACCTGAACTAAAATTGTATGTTCCAAGTGAAACCCAGGTTCCATTATTGATTTGCTGGTTTACTGTCACAGTAGTTGTCCCACTTTCATGGATAATATCTACAGGAACATTTGTCGGTCGGTTTGTGCCAGCCGTAAAATTGATAAAAACTTCATATCTGCCTCTTTGAGCAATTGACGGAGTAAAGGTTGCCGATTTAGCTCCTTTTCCAGTATCGCCATCATGAATATAATCAGTACCGATGTAACCTGCTGTTGCAGAAGTAGAAGTCCAAGCACCAACCAAAGTTGCCGCTAAATTGTCTACCGTAATTGAGGTTATACCTGGCACAGTACAATTGGTACTTTTTGGAGTAAAACTCACTGGAGCAGAATATTTTGAAGTTCCTGTTGCAGCACTATAGCTTCTGATTGTGTAATAGTAAACTGTTCCCCCTATTGGAGATTCGGCAACTGCCGCGCTTGTAGTATTCCAAGAATAACTCTTTACAGTATTTACAACATCATTCACCACCACGGTGCTATTTGGTGTGGTTGTAGATGTAAATCCGTCTGTATCATTCCATCCTGTATTCGATTTTGAAACCTGAATACGGTAATCGGCATTTGTAACTGAAGAGTCCCAAGTAAAGTTTACAGGAGTGCTAACATATACCTGCCCTGCCGTAGGTGCTGTTGGAACTGGAACATTTGTTGAACTGCCAGCCGCAATTTTTGCCAATAAAACATTCCAGCGCGCTGTTGTAAGATTAGGGCAATCTGTTCCTGAGTTTACGTCGTTATGGCCGTAAATTCCACGGTTTCCATTAGTCACACGTCTTGTTTTTGGAACACCGCTTCTATCGCAAACATCAATTGCTAAAGCTGCCGCCGCATCCAACATTGGCTGACTGTCCCACATGGATAAATTCGTTGCTAAAACTTCGTGTTCTGTACTCACTCCTGCTCCATTCCACTGTGGATATCCTGAAACTCCTTGCGAATAAGCACGATCGGCTTCGCGAACAACCTGCGAAATCTGGCCATCAGAATTACGTATACAATAGTGTGCAGAAGTTGGAGTAGTTCGACTGCAATCATTAAAATACGAAATAGCGCCTTCATAAGTACCGGTTGCCATATAATGTACAAAATAGTAATCTATACCATAACCATTACGCCCTACTCCATAATTACAAGCCGTAATTCTTGATAAAGCTCCCGGATAATCAACTGCCATAACTGCTTCAGTTGCGCTTGCTTTTGCAGTTGAACTTTTTGAAGTTTTAGATAACGGAATTGTAACAGTACTTCCTTTAATATCAATAATTTCTTTCCAAAGCGTAACTGTTTTGGAACCCTCTTTAATTACTTTAAAGAAACGTTCTGCCAATGAAGTTTTCATTTCTTCATCCTTCAAACCAGTTAATTCTCGTGTTGCATCAAACCAATCTTCCAATCCTTTTGGATTTGTTTTTTTTTGATAACTTTTTAATAAGGCTGTTGCTGCCCTAATATTAGTTTTAGCATCCGTTTTAATTGCTTCCGGAGTAGATTTGATTAATTTAGCGGCAACGGCAATCTGGTTATTATAATCGCTTTCAATCAATCCCATTACACCCCAAGATCCATAGAAAGAAGAAGACACTTGCGCCCAATTGCTTTGCACTTGTCCTACTGCCATTAAAATTTCTACGGGAACATCAAATTCTTTACTGGCTTCAGTAAAATATTTCACCATTGTTTTAACCGAAGGATGCGGCCTGTTTAGATACTCTTTCAAAAGTTCTCCATTATGCTCGCATTCTAATTCATCATGTTTTTCTGCTAAATCTGGCTTGCTGGTTACTTCATTTTTTTTATTTGCTAATGCCAGATAATCTCCCATATCTCTTTGCAGAAAGACCTCACCATTAGGTTTGGTTTCTTTTTTAATAGAAGATTTCAAGTATTTGTCTGCCAAAGAATAGAGTTGCTCGTCACTTGGCTTTTTGTAGTCTGGCGTCGTTTGAGCCAAACCAGTTGCAACACTAAACAAAACCATAATTGAAGCAATTTGGTTTCGCAAATCGATAAGTTTGTTTTTCCTCATGTTTTTTTGCTTTTTGTTAATAAATAGTTTACGTAGTTATGATTATTTATAAGAAAATACCCTTAAAAACATTTTTTTTAGCACAAAAAGAACCGCCAATTCAATTGGCGGTCTTTCTTAACCAAAAACAAAAATTACTTATTTAAAATGATCTTTTTAGTAGTTCTCTTGCCATCGGTTGAAACCTGAAGAAGGTAAATTCCTTTTGCAAAATTGTTCAAATCAAGCTGTTGCTCTGTACCTTCAAAAGTGGTATTTATTAATTGCTGTCCTGTAATGGTAAATAATCGAACATCCGATTTTACGTTGCTGTCCAGTTTCAAATTCAAAATTCCATTGGTAGGGTTTGGATATACCATTAGTTCATTTGAAACTTTACTATCTTCAAGTTCTTTTATTTCTTCTGTATTTAGTGTTTTTCTAGTTCCAGAACAAGCCGAAATATAATTGTGCTGAATATCATCAATCCAAACCGTCATAGTATTGGCAGTATTGCTTTGTTTGATCACAATAGCATCTAAAGTCACAGAAGCTCCGCCAACCATTCCATTTCCGGTTGTAATTGTTGTTCCTACTGCTGTTGGCAAAAACCATTCGTAGTAATTCCAAGTTCCGTTATTGATGATAGCTATTGGAGGTAATTCTTCTAAGCCGTCAACATCGTCAATCCAGGCTGTTACAGTTGCACCAGCATTTGCCGTACTTGTTTTCAGCCAAAAACCAAAAGATCCTTGGTTTCCAACAAAAGCTTGATTATTTGCAGGAGTTCCTCCGCCAGAAAGCAGACGCACCAACCAATCTGTACTTACCGAAGTATTGTCATTCAAAACTGCTTTTAAACTCGCTGTCCCATTTTTATAACTATCTGTAGCTCTTGCCAATGTTGATGTTGTGGCAATTCCCACAGTTGAACCCGATGTTGTTGGGACACTTGTAAATCTTCCTGCTGAAGTTTCGAAAGTTTCCAACGTTGTTTTGGTATTTGTGCCAACACAAATCGTCATTGTATACGTATTGCTTCCGCAAGCATTTGAAGCTACTAAAGTAATCGTTTTAGTACCTGTTGTGGTAAAATTCACTGTCGGATTTGCCGCAGTACTTGTTGCTGGAGAACCATTAGGAAAAGTCCATGCATAAGTTGTAGCGCCAGTAGAAGTATTGGTTAAAGTCATATTTTCGCCTGTAGCCAATTCTGTATAAGGAGCTGTAAATCCAGCTGCGATTGTCGCTGAGGGATTTACTGTAATTACGTTCGTCAATGTTTTCGTATTTGAGCCTGCTCCATTTGTAGCCGTTAAAGCAACATTGTAAGTTCCAGCGGTATTATAAGTTACAACCGGATTTGCAGCAGTGCTCGTACTCGGAGTTCCTCCCGGAAATGACCAGCTATAAGAAGTTGCATTAGTTGATGCGTTTGTATAAATAACCGTTTGTCCAGCACATACTGTAGCCGAAGCTGGTGAAAAATCAGCTACAGGTGGCGTGGCGTCTGGCAGACAGTCTATGAAATAAAAACGAACAGCATCTGCAATTACAACCCCTGAAGTGCCTGTGGTACGAATTACCACTTTATTATTGGTTCCAGCACTTAAATTGTAGGTTCCCAACGAAACCCAAGTTCCATTATTAATTTGCTGATTTACAGAAACAGTTGCTGTTCCACTTTCGTGAATAATATCCACAGGAACATTATTAGCGCGATTCGTTCCAGCGGTATGATTGATAAAAACTTCATACCTGCCTCTCTGAGTAATTGTTGGCGTAAAAGTTGCCGATTTTGTTCCTTTTGCAGTATCACCGTCATGAATATAATTTGCCCCAACATAGCCTGCAGTAGCGGATGTTGCGGTCCATGATCCTACTAAAGCTGCATCAACATTATCTACAGTAATAACAGTTGTTCCGGGCACAGTGCAATTGGCGCTTTTTGGAGTAAAACTTACAGGAGCAGAATATTTTGAAGTTCCCGTTGCAGCACTATAACTTCTTATGGTGTAATAATAAGTCGTTCCTCCTATTGGAGCTTCATAAACGGCAGCGTTGGCCTGATTCCAAACATAACTCATAGTTGTATTAACAACAGCATTTACAACCACTGTAGAATTTGGCGTTGTAGTACTCGTAAATCCGTTTGTTTCTGTCCATCCTGCTGCAGATTTCGAAACCTGAATACGGTAATCTCCATTACTAACGGTAGAATTCCAAGAAAAATTTACTGGAGAACTCACATACAGCTCTCCTTCTGTAGGACTTAAAGCTACTGGAGCCGCTGGCAAAGCACTATAAGGAACACCTGTAGTATTGGCACTTTCGTTATTATTTTTATCCAAAGCCGTTACCAAAAAATAATTATTTGGAGCAGTCAATTGAGCTGTAGTCAATACAATTTGCGTTGCATTTACAATATCCAAAACTTTTGTGCCGTCTTGTTTTAGATTAGGAATATTAGCTTGTGTGGCAAATGCATACACCACATATTTTATTGCCAAATCCCCATCAGCCGCCGCGGCTGGAGCATCCCATTTTAGAGTATTTCCTTCAAATCTAATATTTGTTGGTTCCAACGGACAAACATTATCTTTCCATGGCATTGAAGGCGGAAAAGACTTATATTTATACTGATTATTTTGTAAAGCTGTTGCAATTCCCTTTTCGTCGCTCATAATATAGCGCGTCGAATAGGAAGTCTGTCCAAAAGTATTGGTCATTCCCGCAATTCGGTTCTGATCTATTTGATTTTGAATCTCTGAAGCAGGCCAATTCTGAGATGAAGTGCTTGGCAAACGATCATACCCTTGACTAACATATAAATGTCTGCCATAAGTCGCGGTCTGATCATTCCACCATTGCGAAAGTTTGATGTAATCCTGAGAACCGCCAATTTTCCAATATAATTGAGGCGAAATAAAATCTACTTTGCCATTTTGCAACCAATTTATTGGATCACAATACAATGCGCTATAAGAAGAATTTCCAACAATTCCTGACGGAACTCCGCTTTTCCAGATGCCAAACGGAGCAACTCCAAAAACAATATTTTTATTATAATTAGCATTAATAACCTGCAAAGCATCATAGACACCTGCAATCATTCGATTAACGTTATCACGGCGCCAATCATCAATATTACTTATTCCTGTCGGATTATTATTGGCATAAGTCGCGGCATCTTGGTTATTAGCCATACCTTGATCTGGATAAAAATAATCGTCAAAAACAATTCCGTCAATATCATATCTAGAAGCAATATCTTGAACAATACTAATTATATAATTTTGTACCGCTGGCAAACCAGGATTCAAAATTTTAAGATTGGCATTATTTGAAGCTGTAAATACCCAGGATGGATTTAGTTTAGAAACGTGATTATTCGCCAATGTATAACCGCCAACACTTGCACGATAAGGATTCAGCCACGCATGCAAATCTAATCCACGTTTTCTACATTCTGTAATAGCAAAGCTTAAAGGATCCCATATAGGATTTGGCGGAACACCTTGCGTTCCTGTCAGCCAATATGACCAAGGTTCTATAGATGAATTATAAAGAGCGTCACATTCTGGTCGAACCTGAAAATAAACCGTATTGATTCCCGTAAGAACCAATTTATCTAAGATTGTAATAAGCTCGGCTTGCTGAACTGCAGGAGTTGCAGTTCTATTGCTTGGCCAGTCCAAATTATAGACTGATGTTAAATAGGTTCCTCTTAAATCTGCTTTGGGGTTTGCACTTATTTCTGGTCCGCTATTAGAACAACCTGGAGTTATATTAGTTCCTTGACCTGAAATAAAACCATTTATAACTATTAAAAAGAACAAATTGAGTAGTTTTTGATTCATAAATTTGGCAGTTTTTAGGTTAATAATCGTAAATATAGAATAAATAAAAACGCAAAAAAACGCAACTATACTCAATTTTTTAACTTAAAAATGCAAAATAATTCATTTATAATTATAAAATAATGCACAAACTACAGCAAATACAAAGCTTTTTCTTTTCAAAAAAACTTTAACAATTGTTAATAAAATATTTACATATTTAAGTAAAAAAAATATATTTTAAAGAAAATTACTACTTTTATTCTCTAAAATGAGGAGCGAAAAAGAAATTTATGATAAAAATTAGAACACATAATTCTAAATCTCAAAAAACAAAACATGCAGAATAACGCAAAAAAAAGACTTTTAAGGTTTCTTTAAATTTAGCTCATAAAAAGCTCGTCCTAATTCTGCTAGAAAAGGCAATCCGATTTCATCATAATCATAATGATCGTCATTGAAAATTTGATCTTCGTTGACCAGTAGAGTTGCGCTAATGATGAACTCAACTTTATTAATTTCATCTACTATATAAGCACAATCTACTAGTGTGCCATAAGCATCTCCAACTTTATTATATATTTTTATATTATTCGGAATAGTATCCTTTTTATCGCCAAACATAAAAAACTTGCAGTAGCTATCGTAATACTCTTTGGGATCAAAACCTGCATTTCTGGGTAAATTCTGCATATTAAACAAAAGAAGTTCTCTATTCTCTGCTGATAACTCAAAACGTTCTTTGCGAGAAAAATTATCAGGAAAAACAATTCTTTTCATAATTCCGTGTAATGTTTCTAAGGGAAGGTAATTCTTTTTGCTAAAATCCATAGGAGAATTAATCAATTTACCATTTTCGTAATACCCTTTCCCTTTGTATATTTTATTCATTTTTAAAGTCAAAATTTTACTGTCGCTGACGCTTGGAATGATGATTTTTTCGCCATCTTTCTTGTGAAACGTTATCTCTTTAGTTTCTGCTGCACCTGAATTGGGAGTAGATAAGCGGTGATTGATCTGAACTTTTTTAAATCCTTTTTCTCTCAGCTTGCTGTTAATATAATCCCGTCCCATAAATTCATAAAAATCATTACTCGCTTCGTTTGAACTTACAGCAAAAATTTTACGCAAATTATCTGAGAAGGATAGCTTTGTCGAGTCGTTATTTACATTGAAAACAGTATTTACGTCAATCCCTTTAATAGCATTGAGTTTTTCCAAAGCCAAAACTGCAATAGGAAGTTTAACTGTACTAGCTGGATAATAATAATTTGAAGCATCAACATTGTATTTATAATCCTTTAAAACAACTTTGCCGTTATTTTTTCTCTTTATCGAAGTATAAATAATTTGAAGCTCATACAATTCAGACTGGTCAGCAACTTTTTTTATAGCTCTGGAATCACTCTTTAAGACTTGATTGATTGGATTATTATTTACTGATTTACAGCCTGAAAAAAAACATAAAATGGTTAATAATAAAAAGAATCTTTTCATAAGGTTTGCTTTTTAGGAAGAATCACCAAAATTGTTTAGATAAAGATGAATCTCAAATAATTAATTCAGTTTTTCGCGCTGATTTTCCATGTGGTAAAGATAGATGTTCTGCCGTTTTCTAATACCAATAGTACGTTTTTCTCATTTTGGTTAGGATAATCCTCATTCTGGCAACGCAAGCATATTCATTTAGAAGCAATTTTGCATTTATATTAATACAACTTAAAAATGGAAAATAAACAAAAAGAAAAAGTTTGGTTCATTACAGGATCTTCACGAGGTTTTGGAAAAATATGGACTGAAGCCGCTTTGAAACGCGGAGACAAAGTCGCGGCTACAGCCCGTAATATCAATAGTATTGCCACATTAAAAGAAAAGTATGGCGATCAGGTCTTGATACTTGAAGTGGATGTAACCAATGCCTCACAAGTGCAAAACGCTATTAGCAAGGCCAATGAATATTTTGGAAGATTAGATATTGTATTTAATAATGCCGGATATTCTTTGGTAGGAACTATCGAAGAGTGTGGCACCGATGAGGTAAAGGCCATGTACGAAACCAATATTATGGGATCAATTCATGTGATTCAGGCAGCATTGCCTATATTGCGAGCCCAAGGTCATGGCCATATTTTGGGGACGTCCAGTGCCGTTGGCATTTATAGTAATCCTCTTATTGGTTATTATTGTTCTTCAAAATTTGCGTTTGAAGCTATCTATGATAGTTTATCTAAAGAAGTTGCCACATTTGGCATCAAAGTAACGCTGATTGAACCAGGGGCATATAATACTGAATTTGGCAGTGCTGAATCGCTAAAAATGGCCAGCAAAAAAATCGCGGATTATGATGATTTGAAAAACAGCTTGATGGAAAATTTACGAAAGCTGGAACGAGGAAATCCTATCGCCACTCCCGAGGCTATATTTGCTGTTGTAGATGCCGAAAACCCACCACTGAGATTACTGCTGGGTAAAAACGATTTGCCATATATCCAACAAATCTATGCTGCACGCATTCAGGAATGGGAAACTTGGAAAACTATTTCAGAAGCAGCCCAAGGTTAATTATCTATGATATTTTTGACAGACTTTTATTCGCTTTTCTTTTGTCGGGAAAAGCGAATATTGCTTAACTTGTAATCTAGAAATTTTATAACATCATGGTTTCAAAAAAATCAAATCATTCCGTAAAAAGGTTCAATACGCTGGCTGACGTAATGGAGGCATCTGGTTTTCCGCCTCCGAAGCACCCTTTAATCGTTTTGTTAAACGGTGTAGACAAACCTCTTAAAGGTCGTGCACCTAATAAATCGCACGTATTGAATTACTATAAAATAGCTTTTAAACCAGATGCTGGAGGAGAGTTAATGTATGGTCAGACTAAATTTGATTTTAAAGAGGGCGGTTTGTTTTTTGTAGCTCCCCAACAAATTCTCTCATCAATTGAAGAGAATGATAAAGAGGAAACAACTGAACAAAAAATACTTAGTCCGCAGATCACCCTGCTTATAGATCCTGATTTTTTGCTGCAATATCCATTAGCACAAAAGATCCATCAGTATCACTTTTTCTCTTATGCTGCCAATGAAGCGCTGCACCTTTCGACCAAAGAAAAAGAAACCATTCTGGCACTATTCAGAGATATTGAAGAAGAGCTTGAAAACCGTATAGACGACATGAGCCATAATGTGATCATATCTCAAATTGAACTATTGCTAAACTATTCGCAACGTTTTTACAATAGGCAATTTCTAACCAGAAAGCAAAACTATCCTAGTCTTACCGACCGTATAGACCAATTGTTGGAGGATTATTTTAATAGTGGTAAGGTCTTGAATGCCGGAGTTCCAACCGTAAATTATTTAGCCGATCAGCTGCATATGTCAGCAAGCTATTTAAGTGATCTATTACGAAATCTTACAGGGCAAAACACTCAACAAATTATCCATGATAAAATGATTTATCGTGCTAAAAATAAGTTATCTGCTACAGCTCTCAGTATCTCAGAAATTGCGTTTGAATTAGGTTTTGAACAGCCTCAATCCTTTAGCAGATTATTTAAATTAAAAACAAATCTTAGTCCGCAACAATATAGAGCTCAATTCAATTAATTTTTATAGTTGCTTAAACTTTCAGCACTATTGTCCGCTACGAATTTGTATCAGAATTTTTGAGAAGCCACTTTAGCAAATCAATTACAAAATTTGGAACGTTAACACTTAAACTTCGAAAAACCAAACAAGGACGAGCCTCTTCCGAAAAGAATCATTTCAGAAAAATACTATTTAGCTTAATGAATATCATACATTTAATAATATGGTTTTCGTAAATTAATTTTAAAAACTTCTATACTGAGATGGTGTTAATTTTAATTGCTTTTTTGAAAAATTTACTGAAGTGTGCAGGCTCGTCAAATCTTAATGAATAAGGAATTTCAGAAATCATTTTTGTTATTTCACATGCTACATCGCTCTTTTTAAAATTGGACGTTTAAACAAAGTAACTTCGGACGTTTAAACAAAATAAATCTGTTTTTTGCTATCTAATTTTGTACCAACACATTAACACAAATAAAAATGGAACAGAATAATTATCAAGGAGCATTACAAAAAGCCTTAAATTCAGGATTTAATGCTAAATCGACAACAAGTGAAGTTATAAAAGGAATTGATCTTTCGGGAAAAATTGCCATTGTAACAGGCGGAAACACAGGAATTGGTTTAGAAACGGTTAAAACGCTTTCTCAAGCAGGCGCAACGATTATTGTGCCAGCAAGAGATATAGAAAAAGCAAAGAGAAATTTAGCGGAAATTTCTAATGTACAAATTGAAGAAATGGATTTAATGGATCCTAATTCTATTGATGCGTTTGCAGAGCAATTTCTAAATTCAGGCAAGTCACTACATTTACTTATCAACAATGCTGGAATTATGTGGGTGCCTTTGCGCCGAGACAGCCGAGGTTACGAATCACAACTGGCCACAAATTATCTTGCATTGTTTCAACTGACAGCAAAGTTATGGCCTGCCTTAAAAAAAGCAAACGGCGCAAGAGTGGTAAATGTATCTTCAGGCGGACATCAGTTTTCTGATTTTAACTTTGAGGATCCTAATTTCTTAAACAGAGAATATGAAACTTTGCAAGGGTACGGACAGTCAAAAACAGCGGTCAATCTGTTCTCTCTCGAACTTGACAATCGTGCCAAAGCATATAATGTCCGCAGCTACTCCTTATGTCCTGGCCCTGTTGGAGAAACCGAATTATCTAGAGAGGCACCTATTGATTTACTTCAAAAATTAGGCTTTACTGACGCTCAGGGAAACATACTTCCAGAAGTGGCAACCTCGTTAAAAACAATTCCACAAGGAGCTGCCACAACAGTTTGGGCTGCCACAACTCCACTCCTAAATAATATCGGCGGAGTTTACTGCGAAAACGTTGACATAGCTTCTCTAAATGCAAATGCGGCCGTAATTGGTGGTATCATGCCTTATTCTTTAGATGAAGTAAATGCCAAAAAATTGTGGGAGCTCAGTGAGGACATGACTGAAATCAAATTCGATTTCTATTAAAATTTGTATCTTTATACCACACAAGAAATTATGGATTATCAGGTAAATTATATCACCCCAGATATTAAACTCTCCCAATATACAGGTAAATTGTTTAAAACTGAAGCTGCATTTAGCGACCATCTTCTTGTGTGGTTAATTTCGGGAGAAACAAAAATTATTCAGGCAGATCAAAGTTTTGTTTTTGGTCCAGGGAGCACTTTTTTAATTCCCAGAAATCAATTGGCTACAATCATAAACATTCCAAAAGATGGGCTTCCGCACAAAGCGGTTGCCATGCATTTATCTGCTGAAAGGCTTAGGGAATTTTACAATCACGAAAGTACCGCACAAAAAAGAATACAATCTAAAGTTTTCAGTTTTGAAGAACATCCTTTGCTTGAAAGCTGTCTGTCGTCGCTTATTCCCTATTTCGATATGCAGGAAAATTTTCCGAAAAACATTGCATCATTAAAAATTACCGAAGCAATCTCAATCTTAAAGACTATCAACACTGATATCGACGCTATTTTATCAGATTTTGATGATCCTGGTAAAATTGATTTAATCTCTTTTATGGAGAAGAATTTTATGTTTAACATGCCCCTAGAGAAATTTGGATATTTAACTGGAAGAAGCCTTACAACTTTTAAGCGCGATTTTTATAAATCTTTTAGTATGACGCCTCAACGCTGGCTGACAAAAAAAAGACTGGAATTAGCCTATCATCACCTTTCTGAAAAAAACAGAAAACCTGTTGAAGTTTATTACGAAACAGGCTTCGAGAATTTATCACATTTTTCTTCTGCTTTCAAAAAACAATTTGGTTACGCGCCCACTGAACTGCAAAAAGAAAAGAAAGCTCGTGTGGTCGATAAACCATAACCGAAATTAAAGTTCAATTTGCGCAAACGACTGGCACTTTATCTAATTTTTGTCTTCCAAAATTTGATATAGCTTTCAGGATGGAAAACTCACTTCTTTTATATTCATAGCTTGTTATTCAAACAGTTTTATTTCCCTCTTACAGTGTTGCCTTTTTATTGATAAACTTCTGCTTTCTAAACTGAAATACCGAACCAGCAATAAAGAGCAACAATAAAACAAGAAGCGTATTACTGATTATGGGATCTTTTATATCTTTTGCTAGCGGATGGCCTAGCGGAACTCTGGTAAAAGTTTCATTAACCGTTGGAACCAGAGACAGAAAAAAACTAAAAGAAAGACAGAAGTTTTCAAAATAACGGGCTCTTCCACTATTTTTTCTTTTTGAATTCAAAAAATAAGCTGCCAGCACCAAGATACTGATAAAAATAGAAAATACATGTCCCGCATTAAATCCTCCATGCTTGGAGATTCCTAATGAGGTTAACGATGTTACCAGTGTTCCGTAAAAATATATTTTGCCAGATACTGTGTTTAAATTGATTTTACCCTGTTTTATAAAATCTGCTACAGCCGCTACAATTGCTGCAACACCTATAATTGTGTGAAAAATTCCTAAAATTGATAGTCCCATTTTTTATGATTTAAATTGTTTGATAATACATGGCAAACTTCCGACACATTAAGGAAAATATTTTTGTCAATTAGTTCAACTATTTGGCAATTTGGTTCACAAAAAAAAGCATCCTTCAGATAAATCTTAAGGATGCATCTTATTTAAAAAATGTGTTTGTTTTTACTTTTTGCTATTGAGATTTTTGACGAAAGCTTGTTGGGCTTACATTGTATTTGATCGTAAAACTTTTGGTAAAATTAGCCAAGTCATTAAAACCGCAGTCAAATGCTATTTGAGTAATACGTTGGTCCGACACCTGAAGCAGTTCGGCCGCTTTTTCTAGCTTTTTAGCTTTAATATAATTGGCCGGCGTATCGTGATATATTTTTGCAAATTCCCGTTTGAATGATGATACGCTCAAATTATTCTGTTGTGCTAATTCTTTAATTGTGAGCTGCGAAAACAAATTTGCTTCTATAATTTGCGTGAAGGAATAAGTTGTGGGAGAAAAAAGTTGCGATAAGATCAATTGTATTGAATCTGAATTTTGTGTTTGAGAAAGTAAAAGTATAATCTCTTTTACTTTCAGTATCAAAATATCTTCATTGATCAATGAGGGATTCTCAAAATAAAACAATAATCCTTCAATGTATTTCTGAATTAAAAAGTCGTTGTTTATTTTCTCGCTTGACCTATTTGATGGTAGATTCTTTGGTTTTTGAAGGAGTAACGGCAGTTCTCGATTGTATATTTTTTTCAAGATCTCTGGATAGAAGGTAACAATCACAATTTCGCACTTAGTATTTGGCTTTGAATTGTGTATTTGTTGTCCAGGATTTATACAATTCAATAATAGCGAATAATTTGTTGCAACACTTATGTGTTTATCATCACTTTGAAAATCAACTTCTCCTCCTTTTACATACAAAAAACAAGCCTGTTCGGCTACCAGAAAATCAAATCTAAACGGCGGTGTTAATTCAATTTTTTGAATTAGTGTTTTGCCATATAGATCATGTTTTTTATAGTCGTTTATCATAACTTTTTATTTTGCTCTGTATTACTTCCATAAACAAATGGTATCAAAGGTAAAATATAAATGGCAAATATAGAGTCTGATATATTTTTATCCCAAAAGTTCAGGATTTGTAAGCAACTATTTTATCCGTCCAGATTTTGTCGCAGAATCGAAGAACATAATTAGTGCCATTCATAATAGATGAACAATTGAAACTATTTTGTTTCCTTCTCTCCATCAAAAATCTAAATTTATTACATCAAAAAAACCGCAAATCAAAATAGACTTGCAGTTTTTTATTCTTGTTTAGAAATTACTATTTATCTCAATATAAAACCATACTTCATAGGATCATTCGTATCTATTAAAAACGTGTTTAGTCCTGTTACAAAAGCCGTTCCTTCTACTTGCGGAATTACAGCTTTAAAGGCTCCAAATTTATCTTCCCTTATAAGAGAACCTTTAAATGTGCTTCCTGTTATACTTTCTATTGTAATAGATTCTTTTGGATTTATATTATTTCGGGCTTCTTCAATTGCAATTCTTCCAGAAACACCAGAACCTGTAGGAGAACGATCGACTTCTCCGTCGGCAAAAACACAAACATTTCGGCTGTGATTGCAAATATTCATTGGTTCATCAATAAAAATAGTTCCGTATAAAAAACTCAGATCTTCTTCAAACGGATGCAGGATTTTCTTATCCTGATTCATTACGGCATGTTTTATATCTACACCTGTTTGAATGATGGCACGATAATTTTCTTCGGTTAAACCAAAATTCAAATGTGTATTTTTTCTCAAATCAACATAAGCATAAAATGCACCTCCGTAAGCCAAATCATAAACAACATCTCCAATACCGTCAACATTTGCAATACGGTCTAATCCTACCGCAAAACTTGGCACACAATGGAACTTCACTCCTATTACTTCGCCATTTACTACATTAACAAACGAAAGGATTCTGCCGCATGGCGCATCAATTTTCAATTCGTTGTCGCCTTCTTTTACCGTTATCCAATTCATTTTTGCAGCTAAAGTACTTATTGCAATAATGGCATGACCGCACATGCTGCTGTATCCTTCATTGTGCATAAAAAGAATACCGAAATCTGCCTCATCATCGTTTGGCGGAAGCAGAATACACCCATACATATCGGCATGGCCACGAGGTTCAAACATCAATGCTGTTCTTAAATAATCGTGGTTTTCCTTTATATCTCTTCTATATTCTAAAACCGTTTTGCCTTTCAGTTTTGGAAAACCAGAAACAATTACGCGCAGAGGTTCTCCGCCCGTATGCATATCAATGGTTTTTATTTGAAGTACAGACTCGTCTGCTTTATAATCGATATTATTACAAATATTTTGGTAGGTATTAGCCATTTTTTTGTGTTTTTAAATTATACTCTTCATAAAAATATCCAGCTGCAACAAGATCTTCTAGAGCATGTCCAACGGATTTAAAATAGGTGATTTCGGTATCAGATGTTCGTCCCAACTTTGTATTGTTGCACAGTTCAAACAAATCTGCTTTGATGGTTTCTTTTGTGATAATTCCATTTGTAAGCGGAATTAGAATATCACCGCTTTCCTTTAGTCCGCCTTGATATGTATCTAGAAATAGACTTGATTTGAGAACTGCTTCATCGTCTGCTTCACGCATGTCTTTGTTATATGCTCCAACAAGATCTAAATGCTGTCCTGGTTGCAGCCATTTTCCAAAAACAAGCGGAACGGGCGATAAAGTGGCTGTTGAAATAATATCAACTTGAGAAATAACTTCTTCTATAGTAGAAACTGGTCTGCAGATAAGTGGAGAATTTTTGAATGCATCGCAAACCAATTGCGCTTTTTCTATTGTTCGTCCCCAAACGTAAACTTCTTGTATTGGCCTAACGCTTGCATGCGCCTGAATTAAATTAACGGCTAATGCTCCTGTGCCAATCATTAGCATAGATGAGGCATCTGTTCGCGAAAGGTAACTGCTAGCTAAAGCAGATGTTGCCGCGGTACGTTTGCCTGTTAGTGATTTTGCATCGAGAATTGCTTTTATATTTCCTTTGTGCCCATCGAGATAAATATAAGTTCCCTGAATGGAAGGCAAATCATATTTTCCATTATTTGGACTTACGGTAACTATTTTTACTCCCAAATCTTTACCTGCTTGAAAGGCTGGCATGAGCAGTAATGTCGAATCTTTATTTTCTCTTGGATTAGGATAATCATGATGATGGCGCATAGGCACTTCAATAGCTGAAGTTGAAAATGCAGATCGGAGTCTTTCTATAAGTTGTTTAAAATTGCATTTTTCTTCAATGAAATGATCTGAAATAAGCTGTATTGGTTCCATGTATTTAGTTGAAATTTCATTAAAAATAGAAGATTATTTTATCTCAATACTATTTCAACTGCAATCAGATAAGATATGATAATTTAAGGTTAATATAGTACTAGATGACAACTTCATCATCTAATTTCAAGCACATCAATTTCAAATTATTTAAATAAAAGAAATCTATTTATGGATCATTACAACAAAAAAATAATCCTTAAAGCACTTCATGCAAAATCTTTCTTGATTAGTAAGTGATCTAAATTTTTATTTGCTATTTTAGTTTTGTCAATACCTTTCAAAAAACCAAACTTTAAAAATTATCTCAAAAGAGAATCGAATGAATCTGGATTTTTATCAGCCTAAAAATGAAACTTTAAAAAAATATATTGAAGGATATTACTTTATTTCAAAAGATAAAAATTCAGGATCTGTACAATATCTTACTTTCCCAAATAATTTCTGCATTTTAACCACCAATGAAGATTTAGACGTTGAAGTACAAAATAACGAAGTTATTATAAAGTCATCGCCAATAAAAAACATAATGACATGTGTAGTTTCTCGTTATACCAAACCGATGAAAATTCATTACAAAGAGCTTATAAATGAAGTTACAATTTACTTTAAGCCATTAGGAATAAGTCAGTTTTTATCCGATTCAAAAAGTATTTTTTCAGAAGGCACTATTTTAGATTTTACTTTTATGCCTGACTTTAATGACAAAATGATTGAAATTTTCAGTTTAGCCAAAGACAAACAAAGTCAGGAGCTTGAAGATTATCTACTTTCTAAATTGCAAATCAAAAAATTTCTTTAATTGAAAAAATACTTGAGGCTATTGAAACTGATGAAAAGATTGAAGAAATTGCGCAAAAACATCAAATAAGCAGACAATATTTGAATAAATTATTCACAAAACACATTGGCAAATCGCCTTCAGAATATCGAAAAATACACCGCTTTAGAAATTCAATTCTTAAACAGAAAGAAAGCAAGAACTTTTCTGAATTATCTCAGTATGATTTTTACGATCAATCTCATTTTATTCGCAATTTTAAAGAGTTAATTAATAGGAATCCCCAAATATTTTTCAAAAACATAGATACAGAAAAAGAAAATATTTGGCTGTTTGTCTAAACAGTTTCCATTTGTACAATTCTACAATTTTGGGTTAATCTACTTTTACTAAGTTCAAAATCTATGTAAAACAAAAAAATCCCAAAAAACATGAACTGGCAAAAAATCCATCTTTACTTACACACATTTTGTCGATATTTTCTAGCTACAATTATAATTTTGTATGCTTATGGCAAAATATTAAAAACCCAATTTGTCTCACAGCCAAGCGTATACGATATGCCAATTGGCTCGCTAGATGGTTTCCGTCTTACTTGGTATTATTATGGCTACTGTTATTGGTATCCCATTGTTATTGCCGTTACACAGATTATAAGCTCGTTCCTACTCTTTTTTAGAAAAACTACCAGAATTGGAATCATTCTTTTTCTAAGTTTTATGATCAATATTCTTCTAACAGATTATGCTTATGATATTAATGCAAAAGAAATTGCCATAACATTAACTCTAATGGCATTGTTTGTATTTTTTTCTGATTACAAAGTTTTTCTTAAATATTTTTTAGAAGAACCGCCATTGTTCCAGAATAGTGACAGACCTAAATGGGTCAACAAGATTAGTATAATTAAATTCATTTATATCCCAGCTGTATTCATTGGTTTCTTTATCATGTTTAGTATTATGAAAAAAGAATACATGTCACAGGATGATTTTTACGGAACTTGGGAAAATCCTAAAACGAAAGAAAGATTACATTTTGAAGATCTGAATAGTTTTCAAATTAACAAAAATGACCAGTCAAAAAGTATTGTAAATGGAGAATATTCGTTTACAAAAGACTCTTTAATTTTAAAATCAGGCGACAATAATAAGAAAAACTATTTAAAAGGAAAATACACCTTAAAGAAAGCCGATTTAACTATTGCCACTAAAACTGATAATCTGAAATTCATACGAATTAGATAAAATCAAATATCAGAAAAAATTAAAAATCTTCTATTCTTTCCATAAAAGGCATTTGGTAGCAAACTCAAAAATTGAAATTTCATTTTCTATAACTATTATATAAAACCTCATCGTAATAATATAAAACTCACATAATCAGGTTTATTAATTTTAAAAATGAAAAATAATAAAGAAAGAAATCATGGAAAATAAGAAAGATAAATTAGAAATAAACGACAATGAATGCGTGAATGAAAATGCAAATAGCGCTTATAGCGGATCTGGGAGTATGCAGCCAGGAGGTAGCACGGGAGAAGCGGGTCGTTTAAACGATTATGATGAAGAAAATACAGAAGAAGATACAGCTTCTGACGAAAAGAAAAATCAGAATCCAGAAGGAAAAAGCATTGAAGAAGCAACCGACCCTTCTAAACTTACTAAGATTTAAAAATCAAATTGTAATAACACTAAAACTCAATATTATGTCAAGAGAAAATTATGATAACTACGATCAGGAAGATCTTACTTATCACGCGGCAGATCATTCGGCAAGCGATTCTATTAATTCTGAAACTATGGAGAAAAAAGATCCTGCCATCAATCAGCATGAGAACGAATCACAGCGTCACAAACATACGCCTGAATTTCAGGAAAGAGAAGAAAATGAAAACGACACTTCCGATCCTTTCTTTCAAAAAAATGCTCCTATCGCACAAGATTTAGATGAGGATCTTAAAAGTGAGGACGATGAAGATGATGATTTTGATAATGATGCAAACAGAAGAACTTTAGACGAAACAAAACCTGATGAAGACAAAGAAGATGATTATTAATTACTTACGACATCAGAAAGTTCAAAAAAAAATAAATCCTGAAAAGACTTTATAAAATTCTTTTCAGGATTTATTTTTATTAATCGGCTGCATACTTATTATTCCAATACAGCATCAATAAGAGTGTTACTATAATACAGGAAGCTGTTCCTTCAAAAAATAAAGAAAGGCAATATGAGGTTACAGAAGGTTCGCCACCAAACATAAAAGCCTCCGATAATGATTTTACATACTGATTTCCTCCTTTGGCATAACTATAAATTAGAAGCGCAATAATACTTATTACTACAGCTGTAAACGAAGTAACCATTGCCGAGATGGCATTTGGAACAAATTCGTTTTTTCCTTCGGCAAGATTCATTTTCAAGGTTCTGTTTACGCCCCAGAGAATAAATAAAACATTCAGAAGTCGTAAATAAAATAAGTTGGAAAGATTTAAAAGTTCCATCAAAAGAAAGAACAAGGCAATTCCAGCAAATATCAAAAATCCGTTTATAATTTCTTTTGGCAATTTCATAATCACATTTTTTAGTTCGACAATAAACACCTAATAAATAATGAATTACAAAATACTCAAGAAACCTTTAATACAATTTTACGATTACTCTTTAAACTTATAAAATCCCCATCAAGCACTACATGTACCCTTCTCCATCTGTTTTACTCAATTTAGAAAAAGTGAAACTTGAAAAAATAGTAAAAACAGCCAATGCAATAAAAGTATATTGAAATGCTTTTGAAGCATCTAGATTAAAAATCCCGTCTTGAAATAAAGAAAGGACTAAACTGGCAACCGAAACTCCAAAACTTACCGAAAGCTGTTGCATAATAACTAGCATGGTATTTCCACCGCTAGCTGTGTCTTGATCCAGATCTGAAAGCGTAATGGTATTCATGGCAGACATTTGTACAGAAGTAAAAATTCCGTAGAATATCATCAGTAAAATATAATAGCCAATTGGAGTTTCTTTCGTTACAAATCCGAGAATAATCAAAACAATTCCTAGTAAAATGGTATTACTTATCAATACAGTTCTGTAGCCAAAAAACTTTATAATGTTTACCATAAAAGGTTTCACAGCAACATTGGACAAAGCAGAAGGCAACAGCAATAATCCCGATACGGAAGCCGAATAACCAAAACTAGTTTGCAACATAAGTGGTAACAGCAGCGGCAAGCCACCAATTCCTAGTCTGGTAATTAAACTTCCCATTAGTCCTATTTTTAAAGTTCTAATGTTTAAAAGATGCAAGTCAATTATTGGCTTTTCTGTTCTTTTGTAGTGAATGTAATAAAAGAGAGAAAGAAGCCCTGATAGAAACAATAAACTTAAAATTACAATCATGTGAATTCTCCCGCTTCCAACAAGTTCTAAAACCAAAGTAATAGAAATCAGTGCCAAACTGAAATACACCAATCCTCTAAAATCAAACCTTCCTACTGCGTGTTTAAAATTAGGCATAATGCGATACGCCATCGAAATTCCGATGAGACCAATAGGAATATTGATTAGAAAAATCCAATGCCAGCTGAAATTATCAGAAAGAAAACCTCCTAAACTTGGTCCCACTACCATTCCTAACAATCCGAATAAGGTTATAAAATTCATGGTTTTCAGGAGTTCGTTTTTGGGATATTGATACAAAATGGCCAATCGGGCAACAGGAACCATCATCGACGCGCCTACTGCTTGTAAAACACGAGCCAAATTAAGCGTGTTTAAATCAACCGAAATCGCGCAAAACAAAGATCCTATGATAAACAAAAATACGGCAATCATAAACATCGTTCTGGTACCAAACTTATCTGCCAGCCAGCCAGAAAGCGGAATAAACATTGCCAATGTGAGCGTGTAGGTAACAATAACCGAATCCATTTCGGTGGCTGAATATCCCATATTTTTGGCTATTGAAGGCAGCGAAGTATTCAAAATCGTACCGTCTAATGATTGCATAAACATAGCAATTGCCGTAACCCAAGGAAGCATAAATACTGCTTTCTGTTCTTTTTTTTCTTCTTTATTCAGCATTCTTTAATTTTAGATAAAAAGCTTGATTATAACGTTATGTAAATTAATAAAAAAAAGCTCTTAAAAGTGTTAAGAGCTTTTCTTTTAGCAAGGATAGCATTTACTTTTTAATAGAATCGGTTTTAACATTCTGATTCCCTTTCTGAGTTGAACCCGCTGTTCCCGAACCTGTAGATCCTTCTCCTGTTGCTCCTGTTGTACCGTTTTGGCCATTTTGATCGGAATTTAAAGTTGCCGATGAATCTACCGCAGGACCAACTGTGTCGACTGACATGCTCATGGTATCGGTTTGATTGTCATTTGGATAGACATTGTTATTTTCATTCTTTTTACATGAAAAAATAAAAACTGCCACTAGGAGCAACATAACAGTTGTTTTCAAAAATGTTTTCATAATTGTATCTGTTTTGATTTATAAGTTAAAAATCAAAAATAGAATCGCAATTTATAGTCTACTTACATAATTCTTTAAAGTATTTACAGAACTCTTATAAGCTTATTTTTCTGAAAATGAGAAATCTATAAATCGTGACTTTAATCCTGTAAATGAAAATCGCACAAGTGTTGGAAATTTGTCTAAAGCTGAAATCTAGCATCTCAGAAAACTTGTCAATTTTAAATCAATACTATGAAAGCTGTTATTTTATTAGGCACATTAAAAGGGAAAGGGCTTTCCAACACTGAAATATTGGTTGAGTTTTTTGGAGAATTTCTTTCTAAAAAAAATATCCAATTTGAGGTAATCAAACTCGTTGACCATCGTATTTTACCCGGAAGCTATACGCATCTTGAAACTGAAGATGATTGGCCTGAAATTTATCAAAAGATTTTGGATGCCAATATTCTTCTATTTGCCACTCCTATCTGGTGGAACAATCATTCGTCTGAAATACAGCGCTGTATAGAACGCCTAGATGAAGTCTATGATATTATTAATTCTGGAAAAGATTCTCCGCTTGACGGAAAATTAGGAGGTGTAATTGTTACTGGAGATTCTGATGGTGTAGAACATATTATGGGAAATATTGCCAATTTCTTCTCTTGTGTAGGCGTTACTGTTCCGCCCTATACTTCGCTCGGAGTTATTTGGGAAGGACACAGCAAAGATTCTAAAAAGACAAAATCTCAGTTGAAACAATATTATGCTAAAAATTATAGCGAAGATGCTGCTGCAATGGCAGATTCTCTTGTTAAGCATCTGAAGTAAAATTTGAAAAAAATCGAGAAAATAGAAATACTTTTTTTACAATAATATTTAAAATCAAATAGCTATGAATACATCGACAATAAGTAAAAGTTCAAAACCATTATTAAAAAATAATGTGTCAAAACTAGAGCGAGTTTTAATGCTTACAAGTGGCGCTTATCTTTTGTACAACGCCTTATCTAAAGAAAACAAAAGCCTCACTCAGGCTGGAGCTGGAGGCGCAATGCTTTTGCGTGGAATCTCAGGATATTGTCCTGTTTATGATGCCGCAGACCATTTAATGCACGACAAAGCATCAAACATAAATATTCGTGTAAACAGCGTAATTAATAAACCTGTAAGCGAAGTGTATGCCTTTTGGAGAAATCTAGAAAATCTGCCAAAATTCATGAATCACCTAGATTCTGTAAAATCTATAAGTTCTAACACCTCTGAATGGACGGTAAAAGGTCCGGGCGGAATTGGAAAAATCTCTTGGAATGCCGAAATCATCAAAGACGAAAAAGACAAACTTTTAAGCTGGAATTCTATCGAAGGATCTTCTATTAAAAATGCTGGAAAAATTGTTTTTAAACCAAAAGGAAAAGCAACAGAATTGGATGTTACCATTTCGTATCACGCTCCATTGGGAATTGCAGGCGAAAGTGCTGCCAAACTTCTAAATCCATATTTTGAAAAATTGGTTAAAGATGATATTTCTAATCTAAAAGTCTATCTTGAAACCAATCAGGAATAAAAAAACGCTACTGTTTCTTGTATTTATTTTTTTGAAGAAAAACGTCTTCTTTTATGGAGACGTTTTTTGTTTTAACCAACTACAATAAATCATACAGTGCAATGCAAAAACTATAAAAAGGAAAATAAATCTTATAAATTTTTATCTGGCTTTTTTTTGAACTTTGATTCTAAATGATATGCAAAATGAAGACATTCTTTAAAAATAACGGGTTGTGTTTCTGCTTTTTAGTCCTTTTTGTAGGATCTTTAATAGGTCAGACGATATTAGGATTTCAAGAACACAATAAAGAACTCATTGACGAAGGCGCTAAAGCCATAACTTTTGCCGCCTACCTTACCTCTGGGCATTTTTTTCAAGCAACTTTCGAAAACTGGGAAAGTGAATTTTTACAAATGGCTCTATTTGTGGTTTTCACGATTTTCTTAAAACAAAAAGGCTCTTCTGAATCTAAAAAAATAGACGAACCAGAAGAAGTAGACCGCGAACCAGATCCTACAAAAAAAGATGCGCCGTGGCCCGTTAAAAAAGGAGGTTTTATTTTGAAGCTTTACAAACATTCGCTTACCATTGCGCTGTTGCTGCTATTTGCAATATCATTTGTTATTCATTTTTACGGAAGTCTTAAAGATGAAAACGAACAGCTCCTCAGAAAAGGAGAAACTTTAGAAACCGTATCTTCTTATTTAACAAATTCAAGGTTTTGGTTTGAATCGTTTCAGAATTGGCAGAGCGAATTTCTTTCGGTATTTGCCATTATTATGCTGTCGATATACCTACGCCAGATAGGTTCTTCGCAATCCAAACCCGTTGATGCACCTCACATGGAAACAGGCGGATGATTTTTAAGCTTGAATTAAAAAAAACTAAGACTGAGACTAAAAAAAATGCTATATGAATGCTATTTCACCTTGGACCATAAACGCACAAACTGATATTGACAGCAGTACAGCTTTAATCACCGTAAAAAAATCGGGTTATACATTTGAGCTTTACAGCTGCAGAGATTCTTTTTGGATTGTTGCCATTGGCACAAAAAAAGAAAGAATTGCTTTTCGCGCTGCGTATGCCTTAAATAGTTTTTTCGAAATTAATAGCATTGCCGAATCCGAAAGAGAAATTAACGTAAAACTAAAAACAGAATTAGGCCGTTACGAAATAGTTGTTGATTTTCCTGAAAAAGATTCGCATTTATTGCATTATAAAACTAGTTTCAAGGCCAATTCTCCGATAATGATTCCGTTTTGGCCTAAAGATATATTGCCATTAACGCAAAATGGAAAAATTGAAAATACATCGGGAAAAATTCATGTTGCACAAGTTGGCACGCGATCAGGATTATTATTTGCGAGTATCAAAAAACCTAAAAAAAACACTTTATTCTATTTTCAAAATCTTACCGCATTATCTCCTTATTGCGAAGCTACAAAAACTTCTGCAAGCGATACGGTAAATGGCACTTGGCCCGAAATTGGTTTTCATCTTCCCACCACTATCGAAGAACCATTACCCGCAGGAAAAACGTTTATCATCTCTGATGCTTATGTTTTATTGGGTGATAATACCAAAGATGATCCTTCCAAATTATGCATGGATTATTTAGAAAGTCTTGCTACAATTTACAAACTTATTCCGCGTCCCGAAACGGAATATCACGACTGGCTAGAAATTGCTCAGAAAACAATCTCAGATCTCGAATACAATAAAGGCTGTTGGACGCAAACTAACGGAATTCCATATCTTAATGCCTATTTATGCGATTATGAAACACCCGCAGAAAGTATGGTGCAGCTTGCCGTTTTGGCTCCGCTTAAAGAATATGAAAGGTGGAATTCTGAAACGAATCGTTTATCTGAAGATTTAAGAACAGGCCTATCCAATTTTTATGATCCCAAAATAAAAAGCATTACACGCTGGCTACCTGAATTGCAAGACAAGCTAGACCAATCTGAAGAACAAAAAAAAGATACCACAATGGATTCTTGGTATCTGCATCATCCATTAATTAATCTGGCACGACTTGCTATTTCTGGAGATAAAAATGCCGAAAAATTAGTTTTAGATTCTATCGATTTTGTAATAAAGGCGGCGCATCAGTTTCAGTATAAATGGCCTGTTTTTTATAATATTGAAACCTTTGAAATTATTAAGGCAGAAACCGAACCTGGCAAAGGTGGCGAAAAAGATGTTCCGGGTGCTTATGCGCACTTAATGCTTTTAATGTATGATCTTACAGAAGAAAAACGTTTTTTGATTGAAGCCGAAAAAGCCGCAAAACAGCTCACACAATGCGGATTTGATATTTTTTATCAGGCCAATAATACAGGCTTTTCAGCAAATGCTTTACTAGCGCTTTATAAAATTACCCACAAGAAAATTTATTTAGAAACAAGCTATATGTGCCTTTCTGAACTATTCAAAAACGTTCAGCTTTGGGATTGTCAATATGGTTTTGGAAAAAACTACAATAACTTTTTTTCCATTTTTCCTCTAAATGATGCGCCATATACAGCAGCATACGAAGAAATGGAAGTTTATACAGTATTAACAGAATATATGATTCAGTCCAAAGATGTCGATATCTTGCCTGGGCTTCGAATTCTGCTTCCGGAGTTTGTCAAATATGCAATCAACAGAATTCCGTATTACTATCCTAGTTTCCTTCCTAAAGAAATGATTTCAGAAGAGGTAAAAACAGGAGAAATACAGCCAAATCTATACGCACCTCTTGAAGATCTGTATGTAGGATGGGAAAAAAGCGGACAAGTAGGTCAGGAAATTTACGGCGTGGGCGGTGCTTTTGCCATAACTCCAAGACAATATCTCAAAATTGACAACGCTTTTACAGTTTTCATTGATTATCCTGTTGCCAGTTTTACAAAAAGAGAAAACAATATTTTTATAAAACTAAACGGAAATAAAGAAATGCATTGCCGTTTATGTATTATTTCTAATGAAAATAAAAAACCGGTACAGCTTATTGAAAGTAACATCGTTTTAAAACCAATTAACAATAATGCTGGTATGCAGGAATATAAAATTGCTGGCGAAAGCAATATCAAAATAAGCTGGTAAAACAATAAAACAAAACAGGCCTATTCTTAAGAACAAGCCTGTTGTGTACCAATAGAGATATTGTATTTTATGGTTTTGTGCCCATAATGGTATCTCTGCTAGATGGAGCTGTAGTCTTAGTGGTAGACTTTGTTGTTCCTTTCTTTTTGTCTGTACGTTGTCTGCTGACGGTATCAGTCTTCCGTGTCGAAGGATATTGTTTATCCTTTTTATGATGAACGGTATCCGTTTTAGGAGAAGATTTTTTCTTTCCTGGAATCGTATCCTGAGCTGATGCAAAATTGAAACACAAAAGCATACACCCAATTAAAAATAAATTTTTCATAATAACCAATTTAAATTAACAATTTGTTTGTGAAACACTTAGATCATGTTTCAATGCAAATTTTAGAAAGAAAGCCGATAGTTACTTACACTATAAACCTCTCACTATTATATGATTACCACAAGTCTCAATCACCTTAATTATCATCCAGATGGCTTCAATAAAACACATTTTAAATTCTACAGAAAACAGACAGTATCCTTTGCCTGAGCGAAATTGGAAATATTATCAAGAGTGGCATTATACCGTATTTTTTCACTGGGAAATTCCTGTTTCTTTCTTAGAAAAATACATTCCAAAAGAGCTGCAATTAGATACATACTCTTCTATGGCGTGGATTTCTCTAGTTTCTTTTGAAATAAAAAAAATGAGATTACATTATCTTCCCGCTTTGCCTTATATTTCTAATTTTGAAGAAATTAACATCAGAACTTATGTTATTAAAAACGGAATTCCAGGCATTTATTTGTTTTCTATTGATACTAATAAATTAATCGAAGTGCTATTCTCTCGCCTATTTATCGGGCTTCCTTACGAAAAGGCAGAAATTAAACGTTTAGGAAATCACGTTGTTTCTCAGAATATCAAACAAAATCATCTTCTGGATATTAAAATTGGGAAAACATTTCCCTTCCAAAAATCCAATTTGGATTTGTGGCTCACCGAAAGACATGCTCTATATGAAATTTGCAACAGTGAAATCTGCCGTTTTGATATTCATCACAAAGAATGGGAACTTCTAGATTTAGACATTAATATACAAGACATTTGGTATGAGGCCGGAGAATTTATAATGAACACTTATCCCGATAAAATTCATTACGCAGAAAAAACACAGGTGCTATTATGGAGGAAAATTAAAGTTTCATAAAAACCAAACTGAAAATTATATAATGGTAAAGACTTCTCAGTATAAATTTCAAGTATCTGACAACGCTATTTTTACAAAATAACTATTACGAACAACTTTAAAAAAATAGCATTATGAATTTAGACAACAAAGAAAATTACAGTCCAGAAGACCCGTATTTTCAAGATGACGAAACCCGATACGAAGAGGAACATCAATATGATGACATAGATATTGATGCGCCGCCAGCAGATCATTCTATAAGCGAAAATGCAGAACCGGATTACGGCAACGAATTTGACGAAGATCAAATCAACCGAAAACTAGACGATAATGCTCCCGGAGGCGACGAATTTGACGAAGAGTTTGAGGATGAGGAAAATGATGAGGAAAACACCGACGATGACGAACTTACCCAAGAAGATTTTGAGGAAGATGAAGCCGGGACAGATCCAGATCGGAATTTATAAAACAAAACCCCTTTTGAGAAACTCTTAAAAGGGGTTTTGTTTTTTCTTATTAAAATATGTTAGCTCGTTTTCTTATAATTATAAATCGCCAACGCATTCAATACAATAGCAAAAATAAATAAGTACAAAAGCTCGATTCCTACTTCTTGTAAACCGCTTCCTTTTAAAACTATCAGACGAACCACTTTTATAAAATGCGTTACAGGAGTAAATTCTGAAATCATTCTAGCCCAATTTGGCATACTGTCGGTACTGGTAAAAAAGCCGCTCATGAGCATAAAAATCATCATAAAGAAAAAGGCAATAAACATGGCTTGCAATTGTGTATCGGCAAAAGTCGAAATCAGGAGTCCTAAACCTAATAATGCGGTTAAATAAACTCCTGCAAAGAGATATAAAACCAAAAGGCTTCCAAGAGGAAATATACCGTAAATCAAATACATTACCACAAGACCGATTGTAAATACCGTCATTCCAACAATCCAAAAAGGAATTAGTTTTCCTAAAATAAATTGCCATTTCTGAATTGGCGTTACATTAATCTGTTCAATCGTGCCTATTTCTTTTTCTTTTACAATATTCAGTGCCGTAATAAATCCGCCGATCAAAGTAAGGAGCAAAACCAAAATACCAGGAACCATATAATATTTGTATTCCGCTCTTGGATTGTACCAATTGGTGCTGTTCAAAGTAATTATGGATGGCGAAACTGCACTTAATTGCTGCGGTAATTTAACCCGAATATCAAGATCATTGCTAAAATCGGCCAGCACAACATTTAAATACGCATTTCCAATATTTGATTTTGTCCCGTTAATGGCATCTGCGGCTATATTGACTTTCTGACTTCCTTCTCTTACCAAGTTTCGCTCAAATCCAGAAGGAATTTCCAAGATTAAATCGGCATCTCCTTTTTCAATATATTTTAAACCTTCCAAATACGAAGCTGGAGTACCTACAACGTGAAAATATCCCGAAGAACCTATTTTATTAATTAACTTTTGAGAATACGAACTGTGGTCGTGGTCGACATAAACAATATTGACACTTTTGACTTCAAAATTAGCCGCTAAAGGCAAAATAATCAGCTGAAAGATCGGAACAAAAAACATCATAGCCAATATAGTTTTGTCTCGAAATATCTGGCGAAATTCTTTCTGCAATATAAAACGAAGCACTTTCATGACAGTCTAATTTTAAATTTTTTCAAAGAAATCGTCAGCAGCAGAATCGTCATTGCAACAAGTATAAGCGTTTCTTTCCAGATATAGGAAAAACCTAAACCTTTAAGCATAACCGCTTTTACAATGATATAATAATAATGCGACGGAATTAAATGAGAAATAGCTTGAAAAATCCAAGGCATATTTTCTAACGGAAACATAAATCCTGTTAGAATTAAAGTGGGCAACATCATTCCCATCATAGATATCAGCATTGCCGTTTGTTGCGAATCTGTTACATTAGAAATCAGTAAACCAAGCGAAAGGCAGGTAATGATAAACAAAATGCTTTCGGCAAAAAGCAGTAAAAAACTTCCTTTAATCTCGACATCTAAGAGATAAACCGAAAGAAAAATAATGATAACGAAATTGATGATCGAAAGCACCAAATACGGAATTGCTTTTGCGATCAAAACCATTATGGGTTTAAAAGGCGAAACGAGCAGAATTTCCATAGTTCCGAGCTCCTTTTCGCGCACAACCGAAACCGAAGTCAAAGCGGTACTCACAATCATAAAAATTAAGGCAATTACACCCGGAATAAAATTAAGCGAACCGTTTTGCTGCTCGTTATAAAGCTGTCTTAGCTCTGGCAGAATTTGGTAATTGAATCTTGCCGTTGGATTTAATTCTTGCTGGCAATCTCTAATAATGGCATTTAAATAATTGGTGACAATAGTTGCCGTATTTGGATCGGATGCATCAGCAATGACTTGAATTTTTGCCCCGCCAAGACGCTGCAGATCTGAACCAAAATTGGACGGAAAAATAACCGCGCATTTGATGCTTCCGTCTTTAAATCTATTTTCAATATCGCTATAATTCAAAATCGGATTTTCGACATGAAAATAAGAACTTGATTCTATCTTTCTTATAATTTTCTCGGTATGAATATCGTGCGAATTGTCCTGAATGGCTATTCCGATATTTTTGACCTCGCTGCTCAAAGCAAAACCAAAAAGAACAATCTGTACCACAGGAAGTCCGAAGAGAATCAAAAGTGTTCTCTGATCTCTAAAAACATGATAAAATTCTTTTCGAATAAAAGCCAAAAATCTTTTCATACTAATCTGATGTTCTTTGGGCATTTCGTGCCAATTCATAAAAAACCTCATCCATAGAAGTGGCATTAAATCGCTTTTTTAAAGCCGAAGGAGAATCAATTGCCGCCACGCGTCCGTCGACCATAATGCTAATTCGATCGCAATATTCGGCTTCATCCATATAATGAGTCGTTACAAATACCGTGATTCCGTTGGCTGCGGCTTCGTAAATCATTTCCCAAAACTGTCTTCGCGTTATTGGGTCTACACCGCCAGTTGGTTCATCGAGAAAAACAATTTTCGGACGATGAAATACCGCAACCGAAAAAGCCAATTTCTGTTTCCATCCCAAAGGCAATCCGCCAACTAGCTTTTTTGCTTCTTTTTCCAACCCTAAAGCCGTAATCAAATTATGGCTTCTTTCTTTAATTTCTGGCCGAGAAACGCCATAAACACCAGCAAAAAACTCAATATTTTCAAGAATAGTCAGATTATCATACAAAGAAAACTTCTGACTCATATAGCCAATATTCTTTTTGATTTTTTCCTGCTGTCTATAAACGTCAAATCCTGCTACACTTGCTTCTCCAGAAGACGGATACGAAAGTCCGCAGAGAATGCGCATTGCAGTTGTCTTTCCCGCTCCATTAGCACCGAGAAAACCAAAAATCTCCCCTTCGCTCACCTCAAAACTAATTTTATCAACCGCTTTGAAATCGCCAAACTCTTTGGTTAAATCTTTACAAATTATCGCTTTATTTTCCATTCAGCATTTCTTTTGTTTCGGTCGAATTATTTTGTTCTCGCATCAGACGAATAAAACTGTCTTCGATTGTGGGTTCTATTTTTTTTACCTCCAAATTTTCAGGATGGTACTTTTCTGCGATTGTTTTAACCGTTTCAACATCTGCTTGTTCTGACTTTAAAGTAAGATGAAGAAACTCTCCAAAAGCATCGCAATTCTCAATTTCTTTTTCTGTTCTAAGATTTTGTAAAAGCTTATAAATATTGTTTGCTTTTACGGCAAAAAGCGGTTTTGGAAAGCTCTTAATTATTTGCGCTGGCGTATCAACCGTCATAATTTTTCCGTTCTGGATAAGTGCAATTCGATCGCACAATTTTGCTTCATCCATGTACGGAGTTGAAACCACTATTGTAATGTTCTGCTTTTTAAGTTTTGCTAGCATTTCCCAAAATTCGCTTCGAGAAACTACGTCGACTCCTGTTGTGGGTTCGTCTAGAAACAAAATTTCAGGTTTATGGATTAAGGCACAGCATAAAGCCAATTTTTGTTTCATTCCGCCCGAAAGTTTTCCAGCGCGTCTATCGTTAAAGGGTTTTATCTGATCGTAAATATCCTTTATCAATTCGTAATTTTCCTCAATGGTAGTACCAAAAACCGTCGCAAAGAACTCGAGATTTTCTTTTATCGTTAAATCCTGATACAAAGAGAATTTTCCGGGCATATACCCTACTTTGTTTCTAATATCTTGAAATCCTTTTACCACATCATGACCTTCAACAGAAGCGCTTCCACCGTCTGGCAGCAATAATGTGGTTAAGATTCTAAAAATTGAAGTTTTTCCTGCGCCATCTGGACCAATCAATCCAAAAAGTTCTCCTTTCTGCACTTCAAAAGAAACCTCATCTACAGCGACAAAATCACCATACTTTTTAGTAATATTTTCTAGTATAACCGAAGCCATAGTATATTTTATTTGGACCAAAGAACTTCTCCGTACATGCCAATTTTCAAGTAGCCGTCGTTTTTCACTCGCACTTTAATGCCATAAACCAAATTGGCTCTTTCATCTTTGGTCGGAATTGTTTTTGGAGAAAATTCAGATTTGTTCGAAATCCATCCAATAGTTCCCTGATACTCTTTGTATTTCTTTTCGCCTTGATCAATACGCACTTTTACCTGTTGCCCAATTTTAATTTGCGGTAATTGTGTTCCTGTTATGTAAGCTCTTAAATCTAACGTTTCGAGATTCGCAATTTTGTACAATGGTTTTCCAATCACGGCCATTTCATATTGTTCTGCATATTTTGCCAGCACCGTTCCTTTTATCGGATTTACAATCACACTTTTACTCAATTGATCTTGAATTCCTTTTAACTGAACACCAACGGTATTTCCTTGCTGTGTCAAGTTTTCGGTTGTGGTTTCCAACGAACTTTTTTGTGCCGTTATCTGAGCTTGCAACGCCGCTACTTTAGAATTTACATCATCCAATTGTTTTTGCGAAGCCACTCCGCCTTTTACCAATTTTTCAGTTCGATTGCGATCTAAAATGGCATTGTCAAGCTGTCTTTTTAAACTCTCCGTCTGAATCTGTATTTGAGGCTTGCCACTCAAAATCGCTTTTTCATTCTGGCGCAACTGCATTTTACTAATGGCCAATTGTGTGCTGTCTATAAAACCCACTTTTTGCCCAGCTTCCAATTGCTGTCCTTCTTCGATATTCAGTTGTAAAATCTGACCGTTTGCTTCTGCTGAAAGAATGGTTTCAACCGCTTCAAAAGATCCAGAAGCATCAAAATCATTTTCTTTATTGTGGCACGAAAACATAAAAATTATTGGAGTAAGAAAATGTAAAAGCTTTATCTTTTTCATAATATATAGAGTTAATTTCCTTTGATTGTTTGATACTCGTATTCTGACATAAGCAATTGAATTTCGTGCATAGCCTTTTCAGCACGTGCATTTCCTTCTTTTTCAACCGAATTCAGCAAATCGATTAATGGTCCTGCGCCAGTGTCGTATTTTAGCTGATAGCCTTCTCGAATGGTCTGACGGAGTTTTACAATATCATCATCGTCTTTCAAAATGGCTTTTCGTCTTTCGATATCAGCTGTTTTTTGATTCATTTGAAATCGGGTATTAAAGAGAAAGGTTTCTTCTTGAACTTCTATTTTTTTCAATTCCTGCTGTGTCAGCTGTTTTTCGTTCGAATTTTTATACAACCCTTTTATATCCCAACCCACACTTAGTCCGGCAACTCCAACTGTCGAAATTTTATTGGTTCCCAAATTAATTCCGGGCGCCAAAACCACGCCTGCGCCCAATAATCCAACTTTTGGCATAAGACTTACTTTCTGCATGTCTGATTGTGCCTTTATTAAATTTCGCTGACTTGCAAAAAGCAGCTGTTCTGGGCGTTTAATCACAGTATCAATAGCTGTAGAATTAAAAGGTTTTTCTAGTTTTTCTTGGCTGATATTTTTTCCTATCAAATACGAGAGCATGGTTTGATAACCTGATTTAGTATATTCAAAATCTTTTTTCTGTCGGCTCAAATTGAGCTGTTCGGCTTTCATTTCATCAACATCTGTTTTGTAGGCCAAACCATTTTCGTGAAGTTTTTTTACCTTATCAATATTATTAGAAAGGATTTTATTTTGTATTTCCAGTTGTTTAAGCTGTTCGTCGATAAGTAGTATGCCAAAATAAAGCTGATTTACTCTTGACCGCAGGTCATAAAGCGAAACTTCTACTGAGGCTTTGTCTGCACTTGAAGAAGCTTCAATAATCTTCTTTTGGGTTTTCGTAGCTCCTCCATCCCAAATAGTCTGATTGACCTGACCAAGTCCAATAAATTTAAATTTGCTATCATTTCCTGAACTTCCCATAGTGGGAAAATCACCAAAAATATATCCTTCTATAGCCGTAAGGCTTATTTGAGGCAAATAGGCTTTATTGGCATTACTCAAAGTATATTCTTTACTTTTTTCAATGAGTTCATATTGTTTAATTAAAGGATAATTTTCGACAGCCAGATTATAACTTTGATCAATCGTCAAAGTCTGTGCTTGTGTCGTCAAAAAGAATAAGACTCCGATATATTTAAAGTATAATTTCTTCATCATAAATAAATTAACTCTAGTTAGTATTATACAGTAGCAAACATCATTGCAATCCAAATTGGGATTTTTTTCTTGCGTTCTTGCATCAAATCATAAAACTGAGTCGGTTCTAAATTTTTACTTCCCATAATAATAGGCTTTGCTACAAACGGAAAAACAACCAATCCCATAAGATTCATTATAAAATGCAACGGATTAGGTTCTGTAATTTTTTTATTTTGAACTGCTTCTTGGAATTGTTTTATAAAAACCGACTCGTTTACAATTTCTTTAATGGGCAGTTTTTTCAAAAGTCCGTCTGGATTATTTCGCACTTCAGTCAGAATAAAAGTTGGAATTTCTGGTTCCGTACTAATAAAATCAATGTATCGTTCGGCAATAATCTTTACTTTTTCTTCGAGAGAAGTCTTTTCATCATTCAAAATTATTTTCATACTGCTTATAAAACCTGATAAAGTTTCTGCCATTATAATTTCAAAAAGTTTAGCCTTACTCCTAAAATAGTAATTGAGCAAAGCAAGATTCAAACCCGCTTCTTCGGCAATGTCTCTTGTTCTGGTAGCGCTAAATCCCTTTTTATAAAAAACAGTTTTTGCCGCTGTTTTAATTTTTTCTTCTGTCGTAGCATCTTTTCTTTCAGACATTTGAATTTTTATTTTAATAATTTACTTACAAATATAACTCATTTAAGAATAGGTTAAACATTTTTTTTAATCAAATGATTAAATATTTTGATTAAACTTAAAAAAAAAGCACAAGCCACTGACAACAAACAAATTAATTCTAAAATCATATCGTAAATTCTCACAAAAAAGAATATCTTTATTCGATAATTGTTTACATGATTGCCTTTTATTCGATTCTAAAAGAAATTTACTTTAACTAATTTCTATCGTTTTATATGAAAAACAATTTTATCGGAATCCTGTTTTTCCTGATTCCTTTAGCGGTAATGGGACAAACTGACCAAAAAAAAGAAATTAACCAGCAGCTTCAAACCTGGCTTTCTATCAATACGGTAACCCGATTTGCAGATAAATGGGCTGTAATTGGCGATTTTCACATTAGGCGAAATGATTTTGCAGCCGATCCTAGTTTTTATTTTCTAAGAGGCGGTTTTACTTATTTTGTCAATTCAAATCTTTCTTTAACAGCAGGATATGCTCATATGTGGTTAGCGCCTACAAATCCCGACTGGCACAATTTTTCAGATGAAAATAGAATCTACCAACAGGCACAGTTTAACACTAAAGTTGGAAAAGTGAGTGTTTTGCAACGTTTACGAAACGAACAGCGCTGGCAGGAAAAAATGGCCAATGACCAGCCCACTGGAGATTGGCGTTTTACCAATAGAATTCGTTATTTGATTAGTTTCACATTTCCTATTTCTGATAATAAATCTTGGCCAGAGATGGTTCTTTCAGACGAAATTCTTTTGCAATTTGGCGAAGAAGTAGTTTACAATACCTTAGATCAAAACCGTTTTTTTATCGGAATCAAAAAAGCAATCAATCCAAAATGGAGTTTTGATTTTGGTTATATGAATGTGTTTCAGCAGAAATATTCAGGCTATCAATATGATATGAATCATACTATACGACTGTTCTTTTATCTGAATACCAGCATTAGAAAAGAGCCAATTCCAACTATAGAAAACTCTGGCGACGAATAGATTATACTTTTTCCGTTGGGTAAAATTATTTTTAACACATAGAAATATAGCTTTTAGGGGCTCAATAAAGGTGTTTCACTTAGAATTTTCACATTAGCACTATGTGTTAAAGCTTGCTTTTTCTATAATCTTAAACAGAAGCAATAAAATCTATGCTTCTATGTGTTTAAATTAAATGTTATTCCATTTCACCCAACGAGTTTTCCTATATTCAAAGTATCGTTAGCCTTAAAAGATTCGAAAAATTCAAAAGCTCTTTTTTCTGCATAAGAATACATAGAATCACGAAGCGGAAAAGCACAATGTCCGCCATATTTTGGAGTTTCCAAATAAACAAATGCGCTGTCTTTGGCAATTGTTCTTGGGTAACATCTTTCGCCCAAAAATGGATCGTCGAGCGAATTTATAATTAAAACTGGCGTTGTAATATCTTTAAGCGAAAACTCTGGAGAAACGCGATGGTAATAATCGTCTTTACTTGCAAAACCATGCAAAGGCGCGGTAAAATACTGATCGACTTCATCAAAAGAAGTAATTTTATCGATCTGGTCCCGATTGATGAAATCTGGAAATTGTGCCGCTTTGTATTTCAGTTTTTTCTTGATGTCAATAGTAAAATTCTTTAGATAAACTCTATTAAAGCCTTGCTTAAGTACTTCTGCACTAGTTGCAATATGCGTGGGAACGGAAATAGAAACGGCCGCTTTTATGCGTTTGTCAATTTTTGTCCAACCTAAATAATTCAATAGCTGAACACCTCCCATCGAATATCCGATCAGATAAATATCTTCAAATCCTTTTTTCAAAACAAACTGAACCACTTCGTCCAGATCGTCTACTGCACCATGATGGTATAGTCTTGGAAGTCGATTCATCTCTCCGCCACAAGTGCGGTTGTTCCAGGCAAAAACAGAAAACCCTTTTTCCTGAAAATACGCGGCACAGCTGTTATTGTAAGTTCTTCGAGAATCACCTTCTAAACCATGACATAAAATAACGGCTTTTTTAGGATCGTTGATCAAATAATCGATATTGATAAAATCTCCGTCGTTTAATTCCTGCTTCTCTCTCGTATAGTTAGGCACTTCAAACTTCTTGATCAAAGCGGCGTAAATGGTCGAAATATGCCTGTTACGATGAATAATAGAAGGAGAATTATATTCTGATTGTTCAATTAGTGGCATAACTAGAAATTTTATGGTACTTATTACAAATCTAAGAAATCATTCAATATGTAATTTAATTCTTTCTTTCTATTTTGTTTTTTTATAATTTCAAAAAGAATTGCAGTGTAAAAAAAAGTATTCAAAATATATCGGGTTAATTTATACATAAACTGCAGTTAATTTTAAAAAACAGATTAATGTTGGAATACATTTGAAGGAAAACAAATTGTTAAATGTGCCTGAACATCACTCCAGTCCCGCCATCTCTGACTTGAATGTTTACTTTATTTGTATATTTGTAAAATCGATTTCTAAAAAGCAAAATCCCTCTAATGTTTGAACTCTTACCAGTAGATCCAAAAACTATATTTCTACTTTACTTTTGGGGCAATCTATTTACCTGCGTGCTTATTTTTAGTTTTTCTTTTTCGTATGCTACTAGCGATAACCGAAAAACTTTAAAATGGTATGGTTTAGGCAAGCTGATACTGACTTTAGCTTGGATATTGGCGCTTTTGCGAAATATTATCCCTGATTTTGCTTCTATTAACATTGCCAATTCTATGATTTTTGGCGCGTGCTGTTTTGAAACGATCGCCATGCTATCTTTAATTAAAACGCATGCAAAGAGATATTATCGGTTTCAGATTGCCATTACTATAGCGGCCATATTACTTTTTAATGTTTCGACACTTTTTGATGCCACTATGAATACTCGCGTCATCATTGGTGGTGTTGGCATTTTTTTCATTTACCTGTGCCCTACGATTACTTATTTTACAGAAAAGGAAAAAAGCTTTTTCAAGACTTTTTATGTTCTCTGTTATATGGGATTTGAAATTTTAATTGCAATACGTTCTGTTCACCGATATTTGTATCCTCAAAATCTTATTATTTCTAAAGATACTTTTGATAGCTTGTACAGCATTTGTCTGTTTCTGCTAAGTTTAATTGGAATTGTAGGCTTTTTGCTTTTGGTAAAAGAAAAACAGGATCATAAAATTAAAAAACTGCTGAACGATAAAAACCAGTTTTTTTCTATTATTTCTCACGATTTGAGAGGACCATTAGGTTCTTCTGTTTCTCTTTCTGAAATTTTACTTGACAATATAGAACAATATAGCCGAGAGGAAATTAAGGAAATATCAGAAATGCTGCATGATTCGAATAAGAACATTTATAAACTGCTTGAAAACTTGTTGGATTGGTCTCGCGTACAGACCGGCATGATTGCATTTAATCCGAAGAACATACTTTTGAATGCTTTAATTGAGGAGAACATCGAGCTGAGCAAAAATGTCGCTTTAAACAAAAACATAAACATCACTTTTGAATCGGCTTATCTTGTGGAAGCAGAAGTAGATAAAAACATGATTAGCACTATCTTACGAAATTTGCTCAGCAATGCCATTAAGTTTACAGACAAAAACGGCGAGATAAAAGTTAAATTGATTAAGACAAGCCAAAAAGCAGAAATCTCGATTACAGATAACGGAATTGGTGTTCCTGATAGCATCAAAGAAAAACTATTTAAAATTAACGGAAAGGTGCTGCAAAAAGGTACAGAAAACGAACTCGGCAGCGGACTCGGTTTATTACTTTGCAAAGAGTTTGTCAACATTCACCAAGGAGAAATTTGGGTTGAAAGCGAGCAAGGAAAAGGAAGCACTTTTAGGTTTACACTTCCTATTTTAAATTTTTAAAATTCCAATATTTTAAATTCCAAATTCCAATTCTCATTTTATGTCATTGCGAGGAACGAATCAACCACACTAGTAAAATTCCAAACTTTGGGTTAAATTCCAATATTGAAATTCCAAATTCCAACTTGAGTATTAAAAATCCAAATTTCAATCTAAAATCTAAAGTCTGAAATCTGAAATAAAAGAAATCCAAATCCCTTTTTTAATTGAAATTTGGATTTTAAAAATTTTAATTTTTTACCTCACTACAGTTGCCTCCAACTCTACTTTTAAAGTTTCAAAAAGGCTTTTTACCTCCAAAACCGTACTGGTTTGCTTAATCTCATTTTCTTGAATCCAGTTTTGAAAAACATCGAAATTCTCAAATAACGAAACCGAATCTGTAGTGTAGACATTTAGTCTTACTATATTCTTCAATTCATAATCGGCATCGTGAATTACTTTTTCCAGATTTTCTAATGTTTTCAATAATTGAGTTCGCATGTCAGCGTTACTGGAAATACCATTCTCATCAATAGCAGTTTGTCCTGAAACATATAAGGTTCCTTTTGCATTACTAACATCAACTGCTTGAACATAATTTCTAGCATCTTGCCATTTCCACGGATTTATTTCTCGTTTTTCCATCTTTTTTAATTAAAATTCTATGATGCAAAAATCGGCAGACTCTTCATTTCAGAGGCGTGATAAATATCACTATTTAAAAAAGACGGCTTAATGTTTCTCGCGAAACACCCAAATAAGAAGCTAAAGAACTTTTAGGAACACGCTGCAATAAAGATGAATTTTTAAGGATTAACTGCTCATATCTTTCGCGTGCATTGGAAGTTAAAAACGATAAAATTCGCGTTTGAGATCCGATGTGGCCAGCAATTGATTTTCGAAGAAAAAAACGCTCCATTTTACGCGAATCCGAACAAAGTTTTTCAAAGTTTTCCAATGAAAGACTATAAAGGAGAGTATCTTCAATGCATTCTAAAGTTAACTGTGCTTTACTTTGCGTGTAAAAAGCTTGAAAATCTGTTTCCCACCAATCTTCCATTGCAAAGGAAACAATGTGTTTTTTAGCATCCTGATCTTCATAAACCAATTTAACAAGTCCGGAAAGCACGAAGTAAACCTCATTTACCTCATTTCCTTCTTCAATGATAAATTCACCTTTACGAAACGATTTTAAGTCAAAATGAGAAATAATAAATCCTGCTTCTTCATCTGTTAAAGAGACTATTTTATCAATATGGGCTCTTAAAAATTGTTCAGGATTATTCATAAAATGCTTTTAAAAGTAAATTTAATTATTAATTAGGCTAATGAAAAATCTATGCAAATAAAAAATCCAAATCCCTTTTTTAATTGGAATTTGGATTTTAAAATATTGGATTTTTAAAATTTCAAACTTGGAATTTGGAATTTAAAATATTTGGAATTTCACAAACATTTAGTCTAACACAAAGCTAACGCTAACATTTGCTGTAATTTCGATTTCGCCAATTGCTAAAGTTTCGTTTGAAGCTCCGCCCATTGCATCCGCTTCTTTCATTCTCATTGCAGCATACATTGGCTGTGGGTGATAAACTTGAGAATTATCAGAGATTGTAAAAGCTTTACCTACTTTTTGTCCTAAAACAGACACGTATTCTTCAGCTTTTACTTTTGCATCTTTCATTGCTAATTTTCTAGCTTCAGATTGGTATTGCGCTAATTTTGATGATTCGAAAGAAACTCTGTCAATTCGGTTAATTCCTTGCTGAACCAAACCTTCCATTAATTCATCATATTTAGTTAAATCTTTCACCACGATTTCTACAGTTTGCGTAGCGTTATAAGAAGTTTTCTTTTTCTCATAATCGTACTGTGGATTAAGGGCTACTTGTTTTGTTTTGAAATCTGCTGTTGGAATATTCATTTTTTTGATGAATTTTAAAACAGCGTCCATCTTTTCGTCGTTTTGCTTTTTAACGTCCTTAGCATTATTCCCTTTTGTTTCAACCGAAGCTGAAATACAAACCTGATCAGGTGCTACTTTTACTTTTCCTTCTCCATTAACATTAATTAGAGGTACTTGTTTGATTTCTTGGCCGTAAGACATAGTCATAAACATGATTGTTAAAAATAATACTAGTTTTTTCATTTTTGTTAAATTTTAATATTTAAAAAAGACATTCCAAAAGTTATGCCATCATTACAATTTTCCCAATTTTGCCATTCCAAAAAGGATCAAAATCGGAATAGCAAGAAGGACTACCATCAATGTGTGGTCTGTAAGCAGGGATGGCATTTTGATCAAAGTAATCAAATATCCTCCTATAGCACCGCCAAAGTGTGCTGTGTGGCCAATATTGTCATTTTTGGCTTTCATTCCGTAAATTGAGTACAATAAATATAAAATTCCGAAAATATAAGCCGGCATCGGAATGACAAAAAATATTCCGAGCATCATGTCAGGCTGAAGCAATATTGCCGAATATAAAACACCTGTTACAGCGCCAGAAGCTCCGACAGCTCGATAACTGTAATCGTTTTTATGAAATAACATGGTCAAAAGGCTTCCGAAAATTAAACTTCCAAAATAGACCAAGACAAAAGAAAAATTGCCCAACCAGTTTAAAACAACTGGAGCAAAAAAATACAAAGTCAGCATATTAAAAATTAAATGCATTATGTCTACATGCAAAAATCCCGAAGACAGCATTCTGATTTGCTCTCCAGAACGGATGCTTCCTACATGAAATTCGTATTTTCTAAAAAAATAAAGATCGTTAAATCCTTTGTAACTAATAACAACGTTCGCAACGATAATCGCTATTAAAATAATATTCATAAGTATTAATTATTTTGAATTGTAAATATAATCATTCTTAAAGATAAGTTAGCAAGAAAGCAAAACATCGATCGCTAATCATTTTTAATTTATCTTTGTCAAAAAAAATTTAGATGCAGTTTCTTGTTTATATTTTAGCCTATCCATTGCTTTGGCTTATCTCTATACTTCCTTTTCCTATATTTTACCTGTTTTCCGATTTCGTGTGTTTCTTGGTATACAGAGTAATCGGATATCGTAAAAAAGTAGTTCGCGAGAATCTTGCGCTTACATTGCCTCATTTAAGCGATGCTGAAAGAAAAGTGATCGAAAAGAAATTCTATAAACACATGTGTGATATGTTTTTGGAAATGGTAAAAACCATGAGCATGTCACCAGAAGAAATGGAAAGAAGATTTCATGTAACCAATATTGACCTTGTACTTGATTATGCTAAAAAAGGAAAAAGCGTTATTCTTGTGGCTTCACATTATGCAAGTTACGAATGGCTCTTAACCATTAATCCTAAACTTGGATTTCAAGGTGTTGCTGTTTATAAAAGATTGGCCAATCCTTATTTTGACAAATTGGTTCGAAAAATCCGTTCGAAATACAATACCGAAATGATCGAAACCAGAAAAGCAATTCCAACAATGGCAAAGAACCAGCGAGAAGGAGTTTTAAGTATGTATGGTTTGGCAAGTGACCAATCGCCAAAAATGGAAAGGATTTTTCATTCGATGAAATTTATGGGAGTTGAAGTTCCTGTACATACTGGCGCAGAAACATTAGCAAAAAAATATGATTTGGCTGTGATATTTGTACAAGTAAGAAAATTAAAAAGAGGCTATTACGAAGCTACTTTTGTTTCGCTTGCTGATAATCCAAAAGATTTTGAAAACTTTAAAATCACCGAAATGTATCTGAAAGAAGTAGAAAAGCAGATTCTAGAAGCTCCAGAATTTTATTTGTGGACGCATAAAAGATGGAAACACCGTATTGAATAATATTTTGAAAATAATTCGTAAAAAGTCCGAAAAGCAACATTTGTTTTTTCGGGCTTTTTGTTTTGGAACGAATTAAAAAAACCTCAGTACGCACTCTACATTAAATTTGATGTGTTTTTGTAATGATTTTTTTGAATGGATAAAAAAGGGAAACAATTTAAATTTGACTCTCCTCTAATCATCTAAAAAAACAAAAAAATCATTAACCATGATCCAAAAACTTTTTTTTACATTTTTATTGTCATCACTCTTCTTTTCAGTTTCTGCACAGAGTCCGAAAAGAGGAATTGCATACGGATACCATTCTCAAGCCGATATGGCTGCCTTAAAACCGGGAATCACTTGGTGGTACAACTGGTCGCCAGAACCAGACACTGATTTAAGAGCAAATTATGAATCGCTTGGAGTTGAATTTGTCCCAATGGCATGGGGAAAAATCAACGATGCAAACGTGCAGGACTTTATAAATAAAATTAAACCTGGAGCAAAATATCTGTTGGCTTTTAACGAACCCAACTTTACTGACGGTGCTAGATTAACGCCTCAAGAAGCCGTTGCTGCATGGCCAAATCTCGAAAAGATTGCTGCGGCCAAAAATCTAGAGATCGTAAGTGCATCGCCCGCATACAACGGTCCAAACAATTACGGCGGAATTACAGATCCTGTGGTTTGGCACAATCAGTTCTTCCAGTTGTGTCCAAAATGCAAAGTCGATTTTATTGCTTTTCATACTTATGATGCGACTGCACCATCTGTGATAGGAGTTACTGGAAATTTAAAGCAATTCAACCGTCCGCTTTGGATTACGGAATTTGCCAATAGAGTGATTCAGACTGCCGATGAAAAAACAGCCTTCATGAAACAAATTTTAACCAGTTATGAAAATGATCCTGATATCTTTCGCTATTCTTGGTTTTCTGGAAGAGTAAATCCAAGCTGGACCGATATGTTAGAAGGACAGTTATTGAGTTCTACAAGTGGTGTTCTGCGGCCAATTGGAACCGAATATATTAATGTTCCTTATACAACAAAAAAAATGAACGTTCCGGGTCGTGTAACTGCCAACAAACATTATCGAAGAAAAGGAACAGGTTTGCAAGCCACTACAGACTCAAATACGGGACAAAATGTTTGTTTTATTAATGATGGAGATTGGAACGAATTTATGCTGAATGTTGCCAATGCAGGCACATACAATTTGGCTTTTAGAGTCGCTTCTCCTGTTCTTGCTGGCAAATTTGACATTCTGGTAAACGATGTCGTTGTAAAAGCAGACGAAACTTTTCCTCCAACAGGAGATTGGCAGACTTTTACCAATAAAGTTGTAAATGACGTTTATTTGCCAAAAGGCGAAGTTTACTTAAAAATCAAATTCAAATCGAATGATTTCAATTTTAATTTTATTGATGTTGCCGTTGCTAATCTTGGTGTAAAAGACAATGAATTGGAAAAAGAAAATTTTACGATTTATCCTAATCCTGTAAAAACGCAAGCAACTTTGCACATTAAATCGAGCGCAACTGAACCTTTAACAATCAAAATAATTGATATGAAGGGAAATGTTTGTTTCTCTTATGCCGATTATTTTACGAATGAAGATATTAAAATTGGAGACAAACTTTCAAAAGGAGTTTATATCGTAAATGCTTCATACGGAAATATCAAGAAGTCAATTAAAATCATTAAAAACTAAACATTTTTTATACTCCGCAGGAATATTTCGTCGGGTAGCAGATTTAAATTAGGTTATAAGTTCCGGAGTACGGCTGATTAATCGGAAATGAATGCCTTTTGTAAATCAGGTGTCCCTACAGGACACAAATGCAAAACACCACCCTTTTTTTCTACCTACGAGACATTCCTAACGGAATGTTTTTTTTATACAAAAGCCTCTTTTGAAATTTCAAAAGAGGCTTTGTTATTTCAAAACTGAAATATTAGATTCCAGCAATTACTTTAATTTCATCAATAATTCTTAATGCCAATTTATCTGCTGCATCTTGAGAAGGCGCTTCAGTATAAATACGAATAATTGGTTCTGTGTTCGATTTTCTTAAATGAACCCATTCTGTAGCAAAATCAATTTTTACACCGTCAATAGTAGAGATATCTTCGTTTTTATATTTCTCTGTCATTTGAGTTAAAATAGCATCAACATCAATTTGTGGTGTCAATTCAATTTTATTTTTGCTCATATAATATTCTGGGTAAGAAGCTCTCAAAGCAGAAACTGACATTTTTTTGTTTGCCAAATGCGTTAAGAATAAAGCAACTCCTACCAAACTGTCTCTTCCGTAGTGCAATTCTGGATAGATAATTCCACCGTTTCCTTCACCACCAATAATTGCATTGTTTTTCTTCATTAATTCAACTACGTTCACCTCTCCTACTGCACTTGCTTCGTAGTTTCCGCCATGTGCTTTAGTAACATCTCTTAAAGCACGAGACGATGACATATTAGAAACTGTATTTCCTGGAGTTTTGCTCAAAACATAATCTGCACAAGCGACCAATGTATATTCTTCACCAAACATTTCTCCGTCTTCGCTAATGAAAGCCAAACGGTCAACATCTGGATCAACCACGATACCAAAATCAGCTTTTTCTTTTACAACAAGCTCAGAAATATCCGTTAAATGCTCTTTTAAAGGTTCTGGATTATGAGGAAAATGTCCGTTTGGTTCGCAGTACAATTCTACCACTTCAACTCCCATTAATTTTAAAAGCTTCGGAATAATAATTCCTCCCGATGAATTTACACCATCAACAACCACTTTAAATTTAGCCTCTTTCACCGCTTCGATATCAACCAATGGCAAGTTTAAAACTTCATCGATATGAATATCCATGTAAGCGTCATTCGAAATCACTTCACCTAAACTGTCTACATCAGAAAAGTCGAAAGCTTCTGCTTCTGCAATTTCAAGGATTTTTGCACCGTCAGCACCGCTTAAGAATTCACCTTTTGCATTTAATAATTTCAACGCATTCCATTGTTTCGGATTGTGAGAAGCCGTTAAGATAATTCCGCCATCCGCTTTTTCTAAAGGAACAGCCACTTCAACAGTTGGCGTTGTAGAAAGTCCAAGATCGATAACGTCTATTCCTAAACCAATTAAAGTATTCACTACTAAATTATGAATCATTGGTCCAGAAATTCTCGCATCACGGCCAATTACAACAGTCAATTTATCTTTAGCAATATTATTTTTCAAGAAAGTTCCGTACGCCGACGCAAATTTCACTGCATCAACAGGAGTTAGATTATCTCCCACTTTTCCTCCGATTGTACCGCGGATTCCAGAAATAGATTTTATTAGAGTCATTTTTGTGAGTTAGGGTTATTTTTTTACAAATATAAAAAAGTTGCTGAGATACTAAGTTGCTAAGGTTCTAAGTTTCTCCAATCATTGCGAAAAAGCCACAAAAAAAAATACTAAAATGAACCAATATTAAGCATATATCACTAAAGTACCTATATAAAGTAATAACTAAATCGTGCAAGTCCTACAAATAGCATTCATACAAAAAACTTAGTAACTTAGAGCCTTGGCAACTTTAAATAAAAAAGTTGCTGAGATACTAAGTGGCTAAGGTTCTAAGTTCTTCCATATTTGTGAAAAAGTGGTTACAAAAAAATAGTGATATAATGATATACTAAGTTGCTATGGCTACCAAAGTTTTATTTAAGAACATTAAACAAATCGCATAAACACCAGGAAATTTCACTTCTACAAAATACTTAGTATTTTAGCATCTTAGAAGCTTAGCAACTTTATATAAAAAAGTTGCTAAGCTTCTAAGTTACTAAGATTCTGAGATTTTATATTTGCCTCATAGGAAACTACTTGCATCTCGTTATTTTTATAACAAAATGATTTGAAAAAGTTTTTATACATTTACTAAAATAACTTAGAATTTTAGAAATCTAAATTCTTAGAAAATTACAAAAAATGAATTTCTTAGCCCATATATATCTTTCTGGAGACAATGATTTAATTAAAATCGGGAATTTTATGGCAGACGGAATTCGCGGAAAGCAGTTTGAGCATTTTCCTGAGGATGTCCAAAAAGGAATTTTACTGCATCGATTCATAGACACTTATACCGATTCTCACGATATTTTTAGAAAAAGTACCAAACGCCTTCATGATCGATACCATCATTATGCTGGCGTTATTGTAGATATTGTTTACGATCATTTTCTAGCCAAAAACTGGACACAATATTCAGATGAAAAATTGGAGGTTTTCGTAAACCGCTTTTACCATTCGCTACATGATAATTACGAGATTTTAACCGAAAAAACACAAGGTTTAATGCCGTACATGATCGAGAGAAACTGGCTTGTGAGTTATCGCACTACAGAAGGAATTCAGAATATTTTGACCCAAATGGACAGAAGGTCTAAAAATATTTCCCAAATGCAATTTGCTGTTGAAGAGCTAACTGAATTTTATGATGAATTTGAAGAAGAATTCACCCTTTTCTTTGAAGAAATGAGAGCACAAGCCAAAGAAAAACTGCTTACGCTCTAGCCCAATTTAATTTTATTACCAATGAAAAAAATTACACTTTTAATAGCACTTTTATACCTAAGCAATAGTAATGCACAACAATCTGCTCCAAATCCGACGGGATTGGTCGTTACAAAAGCAATGGTCGTTTCAGCCCGTGAAGAAGCTTCTAAAATTGGCGCTGATATTATGAAAAAAGGAGGCAACGCTTTTGACGCTATGGTCGGGACTGAATTGGCTCTTGCAGTTGCTTTTCCGTTTGCAGGAAATATTGGCGGCGGCGGATTTATGGTTTACCGAAAAGCAAATGGCGAAGTCGGTTCTTTGGATTATCGCGAAAAAGCGCCATTGGCAGCCACAAAAGACATGTTTTTAGACAGTGAAGGAAATGTAATAAAAGGCAAAAGTACTCAGACAGCACTTGCTATTGGCGTTCCTGGAACTATTGCAGGCGTTTTTGCCGTACATAAAAAATACGGGACAATGCCAATTTCTAAAATTCTTGAACCTGTAATTGCTTTGGCTGAAAGAGGTGTTGTAGTGACCAAAAAGCAAGAGAAAAGCTTAAAAGACTATCATGAAAGCATTGTAAAAATAAATGGAGAGAATTCGCTTTTATCGGGCAATTTCAAAGAAAACGACACGATTAAATATCCTGCACTTGCTAAGACTTTAAAAAGAATTCAGAAAAATGGAAGAAACGAATTTTATAAAGGTGAAACAGCAAAAATCCTTGTCAATTATCTTAAACAAAAAGGCGGCATTATCACTATGGCCGATTTGGCAAAATACGAAGCCAAATGGAGAAAACCACTTCAGTTTAAACACAAAGATTTAAAAATAACGTCAATGGCTCCGCCAAGCAGCGGCGGAATTTGTCTGGCTCAAATCTTAAAAATGCTTGAACCTTATGATTTAGCCAAAATGGGACATAATTCGCCAGATGCCATTCAGGTTATTGTTGAAGCAGAACGAAGAGCATATGCAGACAGGAGCTACTTTTTGGGTGATCCCGATTTTGTCAAAATTCCGATGAAAGAATTATTGGATGAAAACTATCTGCGTGAAAGAATGGCTAGTTTTAATCCGGAAAAAGCAACTTTATCTACCGAAATAAAAGAAGGAAAAGTAAATTATGCCGAAAGCACAGAAACGACGCATTACTCTATTGTAGATCAATTTGGAAATGCAATTGCGGCTACTACAACTTTAAATGACGGTTACGGTTCTAAATACTATTGCGACGAATTAGGTTTCTTTTTGAATAATGAAATGGATGATTTTAGCGCTAAACCTGGCTCTCCAAATATGTTTGGATTGGTAGGGAATGAAGCCAACAGCATTGCACCGCAAAAACGCATGCTAAGTTCGATGACGCCAACCATTGTAGAAAAAGATGGGAAACTTTTTATGGTAGTTGGAACTCCAGGAGGTTCAACAATTATTACTTCGGTTTTACAAACTATTTTGAATGTTTACGAATACAAATTAAGTATGCAGGAAGCTGTAAATGCTCCTCGTTTTCATCATCAGTGGCTTCCAGATTTAATTACCTTCGAGCCCAATGCTTTTGAAACCAAAACTATCGATGCTCTAAAAACGAAGCATTACATCATTAACGAAAAACCAACTCCGATTATCGGAAAAGTAGATGCTATTTTGGTTTTGCCAGATAATAAATTAGAAGGAGGGGCAGATTTTAGAGGAGACGATGCCGCTTCTGGTTTTTAATTCTTTCTTGATTTTATATTTTTTTAAATTAAGATTATACTCTAATTTTGTAAGTCAGATAATTTTAGAACAGAATGATAAAAAAATATTTCAGACGACTTGAAAGTATAATTGCTTTGGCTCAATCATTAATGACTCCAAAACAATTCCTTTTTTTATCTAGCGTTTTAACAGGTATATCGTGTGCGTTTGCGGTAATTGTGCTTAAAACATTCGCTCACAGTGTTTTCTCTTTTGCAACCTACATTAACGGAATCCTGAAATTGAGTTTCATCAACAGTATTTTGCCTATTATTGGTATTCTATTGACCGTTTTTGTGGTAAAAAAAGTACTTAACGGAACAATTCAGAAAGGAACTTCGCAAATACTTTATGCGGTTGCCAAAAAAGCAAGTATCATTCCGAAAAAACAAATGTATGCGCAGATTGTAACCAGTTCGTTAACGGTTGGTTTAGGAGGTTCAGCAGGTCTAGAGAGTCCGATTGTGATTACAGGAGCTGCGTTCGGATCTAATTTTGCCCAAAATTATAAGTTACAATATAAAGACAGAACTTTATTAATTGGCTGTGGAGTGGCGGCCGGAATTGCTGCTGCGTTTAATGCACCCATTGCAGGAGTACTTTTTGCTATTGAAGTTTTATTGGTAGATGTGAGTATTTCTGCCTTTACACCTATTATGATTTCTGCGGCAACAGGTGCTTTGGTTTCTGCTATTGTCTTAGACGAAAGCATTTTATTGAGTTTCAAAAAACAAGAAACATTCGATTATCACAATATCCCTTTCTATATTATTTTGGGAGTTTTAACTGGCTTGGTTGCCATTTATTACTCGAGAAATTTCCAGAGAGTCGAGCATTATTTTGCCAAACAGCAAATCAATCCATACAAAAAAGCTTTAATCGGTTCGTCGTTATTGGCCTTATTAATCTTTATTTTTCCAACCTTATTTGGTGAAGGTTACGAAAGCATTAAAACACTATCTGAAACAGATCCAGGAAAACTGTTAGACAACACTTTGTTTGCCGATTTCAGAAACAATCAATGGGTTTTACTTTTGTTTGTTGGTGCTACAGCAATGGTAAAAGTTTTTGCTTCGGGATTAACCATCGGAAGTGGTGGAAACGGAGGAAACTTTGCTCCTTCTCTATTTTTAGGATCTTATTTAGGCTATTTCTTTTCTAAACTTATAACACTTACCGGTTTAACAAAACTTCCAATCAGTAATTTTACTATGGTTGGAATGGCCGGAATCCTGAGCGGTTTGTTTCATGCTCCGCTAACCGCAATTTTCCTAATTGCAGAAATCACAGGAGGTTACGGACTAATGATTCCGCTTATGATTGTCTCTTCCATCAGTTTTGCCATTTCTAAACGTTATGAAAAATATTCACTTGACGTAAAAGGCTTAGCCAAAAAGGGACATGCTTTTACGAGCAATAAAGACACTAATATTCTATCGACTTTAGAAATTGACACGATCATACAATGCGATTATTTAACGGTTCATCCAGATGAAAATCTAAGCAAATTGGTCGATCTTATTTCGCACTCCAATCAAGTGGTTTTCGCAGTTGTCAATCACGACAAAGATTTAATTGGCGTTGTGCATTTTAATGATATTCGCGAAATTATCTTCAATGCCTATCGCGTAAAATATACCAGCATTAAAGATGTTATGAAAGCGCCATTGGCCACAATTTCTACTCTAGACAGCATGGAAATTGTAATGAGAAAATTTGAAACCTCAAAATCTGCCTTTCTTCCAGTTTTAAGAGACGGAAAATATTACGGCTTTATTTCCAAATCAATAGCACTTGAAGCTTATAGAACCAAACTTCGTTCTATGACAATTGAATAGGCTTAATATCGGATAAGTTAAAAATTTTATTTATCCGATATTAAGAAGTATCTTTGTCTGCATTATGTGGAATATCGATTTAACATACAGGCCAGAATTTGAATCAACCTTTGAGAGATTGTATCAAAAAAGGCAAGAACTGCAAAATAGCAGACCTTTGCCTAATATTGCTTTGAACAAAATACGAGAAAGTCTAGCGCTAGAATGGACCTATAATTCTAATAGCATCGAAGGAAATACACTTACCTTGAGAGAAACCCAAATGGTCATTCAAGAAGGAATTACCATAAAAGGAAAATCGTTACGTGAACATTTTGAAACACATAATCACGATAAAGCGATCGATTATCTCTACTCTATTGTTGATGAAAATTACAAGCTAAGAAGCATAGATATTCTATCTCTTCATGGTTTGGTGATGCGTTCTATCGAAGAAGATTTTTCTGGCAGAATTCGCAACGGAGGCGTTAGAATTTCAGGAGCCAATTTTATGCCACCAAACGCCAATAAAGTCTCGAATTATCTGGATGAACTGATTGATTTTATCAATACAAATCCGTTAGAATTAAATGATATTGAACTAGCCACTATTTACCATCATAAATTAGTTTGGATTCATCCTTTTTTTGATAGAAACGGGCGTACAGTTCGTTTAAGCATGAATTTGCTCTTAATGCGTTGTGGTTTTCCGCCTGCTATTATTTTAAAAAATGATCGCAAAAAATATTACGAAGCGCTTAATCAGGCCAACAATGGCAATTATCAAAAATTAACGCTTTTGATGTGCCAGGCTTTAGAACGAACGCTTAATATTTATTTAGGAGCAATGCCAGGAAGCAGTTATGATTACCAATCGATCCAAAATATTGTTAGCGAACCCGATACTCCTTATGGTCAAGAGTACGTCAGTTTATTGGCCAGAACAGGCAAAATTGACGCCTACAAAGAAGGAAGAAATTGGTATACGACAAAAGAAGCTATTGAAAACTATATGGCAACCCGAAAAAGAAAACGCTAATTGATTATTAGCGTTTTTTGTTACTATTTGTAACATAAACTTTTGCTATCGAGCACTAAAAGAACAAATCAAAGTGGTAACTTTGCGTTTTTGCTCAAAATTATGTTAGATAAAGATAATACTATAGAAGTTCTTGGTGCAAGAGTTCACAATCTAAAAAACATTGATATATCCATTCCGCGTGAAAAACTGGTTGTTATTACTGGTTTATCAGGTTCGGGAAAATCTTCTTTGGCATTTGACACTATTTATGCCGAAGGCCAGCGCCGTTATGTGGAAACTTTTTCGGCATACGCGAGGCAATTTCTTGGCGGATTGGAACGTCCTGATGTTGACAAAATCGACGGACTTTCTCCTGTAATCGCGATTGAACAAAAAACAACAAGTAAAAGTCCGCGCTCTACAGTTGGAACCATTACCGAGATTTACGATTTCCTGAGGCTTTTATACGCACGTGGTGCAGATGCCTATAGCTATAACACAGGTGAAAAAATGGTTTCCTATTCTGATGAACAAATTAAAGATTTGATTATTCAGGATTACAACGGAAAACGCATCAATATTCTAGCTCCCGTTATTAAAGCCAGAAAAGGGCATTATGCCGAATTGTTCCAACAAATTACCAAACAAGGATTTTTGAAAGTTCGTGTAAATGGCGAAGTTCAAGATTTGGTTGCAGGAATGAAACTGGATCGTTATAAAACGCACGATATTGAGATTGTTGTAGATAGAATGGTGATTGAAGACAATCCTGATACTCAGAAACGATTATCTGAAAGCATCAATACAGCCATGCATCATGGCGAAGATGTTTTAATGATTTTAGATCAGGATTCTAATGAAGTACGCTATTTCAGCAGAAATTTAATGTGTCCTTCAACAGGAATATCGTATCAAAATCCGGAACCAAATTTATTTTCTTTTAACTCTCCAAAAGGGGCTTGTCCGCATTGCAACGGCTTAGGAACTGTTCACGAAATCAACGTTAAAAAGATTATTCCAAATCCAAAATTATCTATAAAAGCAGGAGGTTTTGCGCCTCTTGGCGAATATAAATCGTCATGGATTTTTAAACAGTTGGAAACCATTGGAGAAAAATTTGGTTTTAAAATAACCGATCCGATTGAGAAAATTCCTGAAGAAGCCATGACTATGATTTTGTATGGCGGAAAAGATAAATTTTCTATTAGCTCCAAAGATCTTGGCGTAACGAGAGAATACAAAATTGATTTTGAAGGAATTTCAAATTTTATCAAAAATCAATACGATGAAAGTGCTACAACTAGCATAAAACGTTGGGCAAAAGATTTTATGGACGAAATTAATTGTCCTGTCTGCGACGGTTCTCGTCTTAAAAAAGAAGCTTTATTTTTTAAAGTTAATGGAAAAAACATCACCGAATTGTGTGATATGGATATTTCCGATTTGACAGCATGGTTCTTAGATTTAGAAAATCATTTGACCGACAAACAGCTTTTAATTGCTTCTGAAGTGGTGAAGGAAATTAAAGACCGTTTGAACTTCTTGATGAATGTTGGTTTAAATTATTTGGCTTTAAGCCGAAGTTCAAAATCGCTTTCGGGTGGTGAGGCGCAGCGTATTCGTCTGGCAACACAAATTGGTTCGCAATTGGTTGGCGTTTTATATATTTTGGATGAGCCAAGTATTGGTTTGCACCAAAGAGATAATGAAAAACTGATTCAGTCTCTGGAGCAACTGCGTGATATTGGAAACTCTGTAATTGTGGTAGAACATGATAAAGACATGATCGAAACTGCCGATTATGTTATTGATATTGGGCCAAAAGCTGGAAAATACGGCGGACAAATCATCAGTACAGGAACTCCAAAAGAAACCTTAGCTTCTAATACAATTACCGCTCAATATTTGAATGGCAAAATGAAATTTGACATTCCGAAAGAAAGAAGAAAAGGAAATGGCAAATTCTTAAAACTAACTGGAGCAACAGGAAACAACCTTAAAAATGTTTCGATCGAAATTCCGTTAGGTCAGATGACATGCGTTACAGGAGTTTCAGGAAGCGGAAAATCGACTTTAATTAATGAAACTTTGTACCCGATTCTGAATGCGTATTATTTCAATGGCGTAAAAAAACCGCAACCTTACAAAAAGATTGAAGGTTTGGAGCATATCGACAAAGTAATTGATATTGACCAAAGTCCGATTGGTAGAACGCCACGTTCGAATCCGGCAACTTATACAGAGGTTTTCACCGAAATCAGAAATCTATTTACCATGACTTCTGAGAGTATGATTCGCGGTTATAAAGCGGGTCGTTTCAGTTTTAATGTAAAAGGCGGACGTTGCGAAACCTGCGAAGGTTCTGGTGTAAGAACAATCGAAATGAACTTTTTACCAGACGTTTATGTAGAATGCGAAACGTGCCAAGGAAAACGTTTCAACAGAGAGACTTTAGAAATTAGATACAAAGGAAAATCTATTTCAGATGTCTTGGATATGACAGTTGATGAAGCAGTTCCTTTCTTTGAAAATATTCCAAAAATTCACAGAAAAATCAAAACGATTCAAGATGTTGGTTTGGGTTATATCACGCTTGGTCAGCAAAGCACAACGCTTTCTGGCGGTGAAGCGCAGCGTATTAAACTGGCAGGTGAATTGTCTAAAAAAGATACTGGAAATACATTTTACATATTAGACGAACCCACAACAGGATTACATTTTGAAGACATTCGTGTTTTGATGGAAGTAATCAATAAACTGGTTGACAAAGGAAATACGATTCTTGTGATCGAACATAATATGGACGTGATAAAACTTGCAGATTATATTATCGATATTGGCCCAGAAGGAGGAAAAGGCGGCGGACAATTGGTCGCCAAAGGAACTCCTGAAGAAGTGGCAAAGAACAAGAAAAGCTATACGGCTAAATTTTTGAAAAAAGAATTGGAGTAAACAAAACCCGACAGGTTTTTAAAACCTGTCGGGTTTACTATGTATAGGGATCTTTTTTCAAAGTTTAAAACTTTGACAAAGGTTAAATCTCTTTAATCTACTCTATTAATATCTGTCGAACCTACGGTTCTTTTTTTCTTTTCGTTTTATCTTTCCGACGGATTAAAATCCGTCGCTACAAAATGAATTGAGCCGATGGCTCTTTTTAAAATCTTAATTAGCATTGTTCAGTAAAAGTTTCGTAGAAACGAATATATTGTAGCAACGGATTTTAATCCGTTGAAGATTTATGGAGAGATCTATATTAGTTTCATAGAAACGAACATTTTGTAGCAACGGATTTTAATCCGTTGAAGATTTACGGAGAGATCTATATTAGTTTCATAGAAACGAACATTTTGTAGCAACGGATTTCAATCCGTTGAAGATTTACGTTGAAAATTATTACGAACACAATATTGAGTTCCATAGGAACGGAACATTATTTTTCGCATTCAAATTATTCAATTATCTTTTTGCTTTTAATGCATTGATAATGAATCAAAAAACTGAATTTGATTATTATCACAAGATTACTTTTAGATTATAATTCGTGTTTTTTGTAACAATTCTAGAAAAAAGCGTTAATTTAGTGTCCGCTTTTTTTGAAAAATTCAATGTTTTAAAGAAAGATCTTTTCAATTAAACCAATTGTTTATTTTGAAACCAACTGCCCTAGCCCTGATGGGAACGGCATCCTTTTGTGGTGGGGTTCACCGCAAAAGATACAGTGGACAGCAGGAATTAGCTCCTTCAAATCCGCTAAATACATAAATAAAATAATAAATTAAAATACCTAAAATGAGATTAGAAGATTTTGATAATGATGAAGATAAAGTAATTCAGGATCGTTTGAAACAAAAAACGTGGAATGAAATTAAAACCAATGACAGCTGGGCAATTTTTAAAATTATGTCTGAGTTTGTAAACGGTTACGAAGCAATGGGACGTATTGGTCCGTGCGTTTCTATTTTTGGATCTGCAAGAACAAAACCAGATGATAAGTATTATAAACTAGCTGAAAAAATCGCTTATAAAATCAGTAAAGCAGGTTACGGTGTGATTACAGGAGGTGGTCCCGGAATTATGGAAGCTGGAAATAAAGGTGCGCATTTAGGTGGTGGAACTTCTGTAGGCTTGAATATTGAGCTTCCGTTTGAGCAACATTTCAACCCTTATATTGACCATGATAAAAACTTAAACTTCGATTATTTCTTTGTGAGAAAAGTAATGTTCGTAAAATATTCGCAAGGATTTGTGGTTATGCCTGGAGGATTTGGAACTTTAGACGAAATGTTTGAAGCAATCACTTTAATACAAACTAAGAAAATTGGAAAATTCCCAATTATTTTGGTTGGTGTTGAATTCTGGTCAGGACTGATCGAATGGGTTAAAACTGTTTTGGTTGAAAAAATGCATACAGTAAGCCCAGAAGATTTGAATTTGTTTAAAATCGTAGATACCGAAGATGAAGTTGTAGAAGCATTAGATAAATTCTACAAAAAGTACGATTTAAGTCCGAATTTCTAATTTTCAAACCATTCATAGTTCTTAAATGTTTTTAAGCACTTATGTCACTGATATGGTTAAATTATACTGCAAATACGCAAAAATTGAAAGCTGTTTTTTTAAACAGCTTTTTTTATATTATTTTTACAGAAATCCGAAACTCTGATATGTTCGTAACTTAAGTATATCTAATAATTTTTAAGCCACTATTTGAAAGCACTTTATAAAATTATTTGCCTCTTTTTAGCTTTATCATTTTCGATAAAACTAACTGCACAACATCTCTCCAAGATGGAAGTGGCAGTAAATCTTGAGCTTAAAACATTAAACGTTAGGCAGGATATTACGTATCACAATACTTCAAACGACACTTTAACTTCGATTGTCTTAAACGATTGGAACAACGCTTTTGTAGACAAAAATACTCCTCTAGCCAAACGTTTTTCTGATGAATTTTATAGAGGATTCCATCTGGCAAAAGCTGCTGATAGAGGAAAAACAACGATTATAAATCTAACCGAAACCAATTATTTGGCTTTGGAATGGGAAAGAAGCGCTCAAGATCCAGACTATATTATTGTAAAGCTTAATCGCAATCTTTTACCTAACGAAAAAATCGATTTACATCTTAATTATATCGTAAAAATACCAAACGATAAATTCACTCATTTTGGTTTTGACCAAAATGGCGGTATGGCGCTTAAAAACTGGTTTTTAAGTCCTGCCCGTTTTGAAAATGGCCTTTTTGTAAAATACAACAATTACAATTTGGACGATATTGCCAATGCAGTGAGCGATTATGAAGTCGAAATTAAAATTCCCACCCAATATTCTATTACAACCGATTTAAATTCGGTTGCAAAAGACACAACCAATCAGGGCTACAATATCCTAAGTTTCTCAGGAAAAAATAGAACCGATTTTAGTTTGTATATCGAAAAGCAAAACAGTTTTAGATCGTATGACAATGGCTCTTTGGTGGTTGAAACCAATTTAAAAAACAAAAAAATAGACGAATTTCAGAAAGCGATTATTATCAATCGCGTGGTTTCGTATGCTGAAAAAGTTATTGGCAAATATCCGCACGAAAAAATAACCGTTTCTCAGATCGATTACGATCGAAATCCGTTTTATGGTTTAAACCAGCTGCCTTCATTTATTAGTCCGTTTGAGGATGATTTTGTATTTGAAATTCAATTTTTAAAGACTTTTTTAAATAATTACCTTAAGAACAGTCTTCGATTAGACCCAAGAAAAGACAATTGGGTTTATGACGGAATCCAGATTTATACTATGATGAAGTACATGGAAGAACATCATCATGACGAAAAAATGCTGGGAAGGCTTTCTGACATGAAACTCTTTAAAAGCTATAACATTACCAATCTTACTTTTAATGAGCAATACAGCTATTACTATATGCTAATGGCTCGTAAAAATTTGGATCAGCCGTTAGGTGACCCTAAAAACACATTAATAAAATTTAACGAGCAAATTGCCAGTAAATACCGCGCAGGTTTAAGTTTAAGCTATTTAGACGATTATCTCAATCACGATATTGTTCCTAAAAGCGTAAAAGAGTTTTACAATCTAAACCAAATTGGACAGTCGAATCGTTATGATTTTGAGAAAATCTTAACCCAGAAAAGTCCAAAAAAAATAGACTGGTTTTTTAAAACTATTATCGATTCAAGAGATATTATCGATTATAAATTTTCTCACGTTTCTCGAACTGCAGATAGCATTACTTTCTCTGTCAGAAACAAAACCGGAATCTACGCTCCTATTCCAATTTACGGAATCAAAAAGAAAGAAGTCGTGTTTAAGGAATGGATTGAGCCAAAAACAGCGGATTCTGTTTATCAATTCAGCCGAAAAAATGCAGACAAGATCGTTATTAATTACGACAATGAAGTTCCAGAATACAATCAAAGAAACAACTGGAGGTCTTTAAAACATGTTGCGCTAAACCGTCCTGTAAAATTTAATTTTGCCAAAGATCTGGAAGATCCAGATTATAATCAGATTATCTACATTCCAACATTAAATTATAATTATTATGATGGTTTTGCACCTGGAATTCGTTTTAGCAATAAAACCATTTTAGACAAACCTTTCAATTTCGATATCAACCCAGCCTATTCTATAAAAGCGGGTACAATTTCTGGATCATCAGCTTTTTCATGGAATCAGTATTATAGAAATAGCACTTTATACAATGTTCGTTATTCTATCAGCCAGAATTATTTCCATTATGCTCCAGATGCGACTTATTTGAAATTAAATCCGATGGTCATATTTCGCATTCGCGAAAAAGATTTCAGAGACAATAGAAAACAAGCATTTTTATTTCGTCAAGTCATTGTAAATCGTGAAGAAAGCCAGTACATCACAGATAATTCAACACCTAATTATTCTGTTTTTAATGCCCGCTATTCTAACACCAAAACAGAATTAATCGATCATTTCAATTTTATGACCGATTTACAGTTTTCTAGCGGATTCGGTAAAGTTTCTGGGGAAATAGAATACAGAAGACTATTTCAAAACAATAAGAAATTAAATTTAAGATTATACGTTGGAAGTTTCTTGTATAATAAAACAAACTCAGATTATTTTAGTTTTGCTTTAGATCGTCCGACAGATTATTTATTTGATTATAATTTATTTGGAAGATCAGAAAGTAAAGGTTTCTTCAGTCAGCAGTATGTCATTGCAGAAGGAGGTTTCAAATCGCAGTTAGAACCATCTTACGCCAATCAATGGATCACGACTTTAAATGCAAGTTACGCAATATGGAACTGGGTAGAACTTTACGGAGACATTGGTTTTTTGAAAAACAAGCATCAAAGTGAGTTCTTTGCTTATGATTCTGGAGTGCGTTTAAACTTGGTTCCAGACTATTTTGAACTCTATTTTCCTGTTTATTCTAATAATGGATGGGAAATATCGCAGCCTAAATACAATGAAAAAATACGATTTATCATCACTTTTTCACCAAAAACGTTAGTTACCCTTTTCACTAGAAAATGGTTTTAATCAAATAAATTTTAAACAAAAACTTGCGAAATTGTCAATAAAATTAAATTTTACATAAAAATAACAAAAATAAAATACGTTGTTTCTGAATTTGAATACAAATAATTAAATTATATTTAGTTCAAAGAATTATGATTATTGATTGTTTTTAAGTAATTTCGCGTCAAATAACATGACCACTACAAGATTATGATAAAAGAAAAAAGCAATACTACACTGACATTTGAAGATTTCAAAACTGAGGTATTGAATGACTATAGAATTGCGGTTACAAGCCGTGAATGTAGTCTTTTAGGTCGAAAAGAAGTATTAACAGGAAAAGCTAAATTTGGAATTTTTGGCGACGGAAAAGAAGTTCCTCAGCTAGCAATGGCAAAAGCTTTTAAAAATGGAGACTTCCGTTCTGGATACTATCGCGACCAGACTTTTATGATGGCTATTGGCGAATTGGATGCAAAACAGTTTTTTGCTGGCTTATATGGTCATACTGATTTAGCTTTTGATCCGATGTCTGCAGGAAGACAAATGGGCGGACACTTTGTAACGCACAGTTTAAACGAAGACGGTTCTTGGAAAGACTTAACTAAACAAAAAAATTCAAGCTCAGATATATCTCCAACAGCGGGGCAAATGCCAAGATTACTTGGTTTAGCTCAAGCTTCTAAAATTTATAGAAACGTTGACGGAATTACGATTAAAGATAAATTCTCTGTTAATGGAAATGAAGTAGCATGGGGAACTATTGGCAATGCAAGTACTTCTGAAGGTTTATTTTTTGAAACCATAAATGCTGCAGGAGTTCTTCAAGTTCCAATGGTAATGAGTGTTTGGGATGATGAGTACGGAATTTCTGTTCATGCCAAGCATCAGACTACCAAAGAAAATATCTCTGAAATTTTAAAAGGATATCAGCGCGACGAAGATTCTAAAGGTTATGAAATCTTTAGAGTTAAAGGTTGGGATTATGCCGAATTGGTTTCGACTTACGAAAGAGCTGGAGCAATCGCTCGCGAAGAGCATATTCCTGTTTTAATACACGTTAATGAATTAACGCAACCTCAAGGCCACTCGACTTCTGGTTCTCACGAACGTTACAAAAGTGCAGAAAGATTGGCTTGGGAAAGAGATTTTGACTGTATTCGTCAAATGCGTCTTTGGATGATTGCGATTAATATTGCTTCTCCAGAAGAATTGGCAGAACTTGATTTCGAATTAAAGAAAGAAGTTTTAGAAGCTAAAAAAGAAGCTTGGAATTCTTTCATTAATCCTATTATTGAAGAACAAAAAAACCTTCTGGCTTTATTGGAAGAAATTGCTGAGGCAAGCATCAACCATAAAGACAGAATCAAAAAATTAATTGCTGAATTGACAGCGATTAAAGCGCCTTTGAAAAAGGAACTATTGGTTTATGCTAGAAAGATTCTTCGTTTTATTGAAGTTCCAAACAGCAAAGTTCTTTTATCAAATTGGATTACAAAATTCTTGAATGAAACTCAAGAAAAATTCAGCAGTAATTTGCATTCAGAGTCTGCTCAAAATGTATTTTCAGTACAAAAAGTGCTTCCAAAATATGCCGAAAATGCAAAACCAGATTTGGATGGAAGAATGATCTTGCGAGATAATTTTGATGCTTTATTTGCGAAATATCCTGAAACTTTAATTTTCGGTGAAGATGTTGGAAACATCGGAGACGTAAATCAAGGTCTTGAAGGCATGCAGGAAAAATACGGAGAACTTCGTGTTGCCGATGTCGGAATTCGTGAAGCGACTATTATTGGTCAAGGAATCGGAATGGCTTTAAGAGGCTTACGCCCGATTGCTGAAATTCAATATCTAGATTATTTATTGTACGCTATTCAGATCATGAGTGATGATTTAGCTACTTTACAATATAGAACAGTTGGTAAACAAAAAGCGCCGTTAATCATTAGAACTCGCGGTCACCGTTTGGAAGGAATCTGGCATTCTGGTTCTCCAATGGGAATGATCATCAATGCGATTCGTGGAATTCATGTTTTGGTTCCAAGAGATATGACACAAGCAGCTGGTTTTTATAACACTTTGTTAGAATGTGACGAACCTGCCTTGGTTATCGAATGTTTGAACGGATACCGCTTAAAAGAAAAGACGCCGCTAAACTTTGGTGAATTTAAAACGCCAATCGGAGTTGTAGAAACTTTAAGAGAAGGTTCTGATATTACTTTGGTTTCTTACGGATCCACTTTAAGATTGGTGATGCAGGCCGCTAATGAATTGGCAGAAAAAGGAATTGAGTGCGAAGTTATTGATATTCAATCTTTACTTCCATTTGATATTAGCAAAGACATTGTAAAAAGTATTGCCAAAACAAATCGTCTTTTAGTAATTGACGAAGATGTTCCTGGAGGAGCTTCGGCCTTTATTTTACAGCAGATTTTAGAAGAACAAGACGCTTACAAATATTTAGACAGCAAACCGCAGACTTTAGCAGCGAAAGCACACAGACCTGCTTACGGAACTGACGGTGATTATTTCTCTAAACCTTCTGCAGAAGACATCTACGAGAAAGTTTACGACATGATGCATGAAGTGAATCCGTCTAAGTTTCCTGATTTGTATACGGGATTTTAGATTTTTAAATATAAAAAAAACGCTCCACAGGAGCGTTTTTTTGTTGCCCTTACCCAAAGAACGAAGCAACCTCACTAACAATTATCGACTAAGCAAATGAGGTTGCTTCGTTCCTCGCAATGACCCAATCTTTGTCGAGTTTCTTGCGGAGATCCCTCGTTCCTCGGGATGACAAGATTATGGATAATTCTTGTATTTATGTTTTAGTAATTTCAGGTTCAACCATCAACCATCAACCATCAACCATCAACAATCAACAATCAACAACCACCATCAACAATTAACAATTAACAATTAACCATTAACTTAAAGATCTCTGAGCATAGCTCTCGCTCTTTCCAAATCCTCGGCAGTATCAATTCCGATTCCTACGTGAGTGGTTTCAACCATTTTAATGCGTTTTCCGAATTCTAAATAGCGTAATTGCTCTAACTTCTCTGAAGCTTCTAAAGATTTCATTGGAAGGCTGTAGAAGTCTAATAAGGCTTGTTTTCTGAAAGCATAAATTCCTATGTGCTGAAAGTATCTTACTCCAACATTTTTTTCTCTTGGGTACGGAATTACAGAACGAGAAAAATACAAAGCAAACTGCGATTGATCTACCACAACTTTCACATTATTCGGATTATTGATTTCTTCTTCATCTGTGATTTCACGCATTAGCGAAGCCAAATCAATCTTTTTATCTGGGTCATTTTTAAAAACAGATAAAACTTGTTCTAGTGGCCCAGCTTCTGTAAAAGGTTCATCACCTTGCACGTTTACCACAATATCAACATCAAGATTCGCAACGGCCTCTGCAATTCGGTCGCTTCCAGATTCGTGTTCTTTGATGCTCATAATCGCTTTTCCGCCATTAGAAACAATTTCGTCAAAAATCAGATCAGAATCCGTAACCACAAAAACATCATCGAACAGTTTTGTCGAAACTGCCGCTTCATACGTTCTTAAAATCACAGTTTTCCCCCCTAGGTCCTGCATTAACTTAGCAGGAAAACGAGTTGAAGCATATCGTGCCGGAATTACAGCTATTATTTTCATTTGAATATTCAATTTTAAAGAGTCTAACAAATATACTATACACCAAGAGCTTTCAAAAATATATTTATAACATATTTCTTAAAGCACTGCATTTTAATCTCTTATAAAATTTTTACTTTTAAGGGAAAAAACATGAAAAGAAACTTTACTTCACTCCTGCTCTTTTTCTTTTTAATTTTAAGCTCCAATACTTTTTCGCAAAACAGCAATCCTACTATTCTAAATGCATTTTCGAATCGTGTTTTTTCAGGAAAAGGATACCAGCAAATCCAAAATTTAAAGTGGAAATTCAAGACTGAAGGCAAGATCTTTTCTTCGCCAATTGTACAAAACGGCATTGTTTACATTGGCAGTGAAGATGGCTATTTTTATGCCATTGATGAAAAATCAGGAAATCTAAAGTGGAAATTCAAAACCAATGGAGCCGTTCACAGTTCGGCAAGCATTTATAATGATATGGTTTATTTTGGGAGTTTTGACGGTTATTATTATGCTATAAACACAAAAACAGGAAAACAAATCTGGCGTTTTAAAACTAAAGGTGAACATTGGTACAGCGAAATCGGAATGTGGGGCATGAAACCAACCGATTCGCTTATGGCCGACTTATGGGACTTTTACCTTTCAACTCCCGTTATTTATTCAGACAACAAATTGGCTTTGGCCATTTTTGGAAGCAGCGACGGAACAATGTACGCTGTTGATGCCAAAAATGGAAGTTTAAAGTGGAAATTCGAAACAAAAGCCGCCATCCATAGCACTCCTATAATAGATCAAAATACTGTTTATTTTGGAGGCTGGGATGGAATATTTTATGCTTTGGATGCAAAAACTGGAAAAGAGAAATGGAAATTTTCGACCGAAGTGAAAACGGGTTTTACCGGAATTCAAGCTTCTGCTGCAGTTTCTTATGGAATCGTATATTTTGGCTCAAGAGATCCTTATTTATTTGCGCTTGACACCGAAACGGGAAAATTAATATGGAAATACAATGCTGAAAATTCATGGATTTTAAGCTCAGCAGTTGTTAAAGACAATACGGTTTATGTTGGAACTTCAGACACTTATGCTTTATTGGCGCTTGACTCGAAAACTGGAAAAGAAAAATACCGATTTAAAGGCAACGGATATATTTATTCTTCCCCTGCAATTGCCAGTAACACGATTTATTTTGGAGATTTCTCCGGAAACTTCTTTGATTTGAATCTGCTTTCAGATGGAAAAGAATCGCATACTATTTCGACAGAAAATAGAAATAAATATGCGAACACTATTCTTAACAACAATCATCTAGACTTTCTATTTGTGGCCAAACAAGCAGATTTATCTATTTATGCCGAAAACAAAAAGATTATGGATGAATTTTATAAATTAGGTCCGATCGTTTCTTCTCCGTTTATCAGTAATAATGTGATTTTTTATGGAAGCGCAGACGGTTTTTTATATGCTTACAATTTGAGAAAAGAAAAATAATCTTAGTGAATCTCTGCGAATCTTTGTGGTATTTATATTTCACAGAGTTACACAAAGGTTTTCGCAGAGATTCACTAAGTAAATTACATGATTTTTACAGAAGTCATGCTTAAAGAACCTGCCAATAATTTGTCATTAAACAAGTCCAATTCATCTGTTTTATCCTTTAATCCTAAAGTATACAATAGCGGAAGATAATGTTCTGGAGTTGGAACTGCCAATTGAACCGCTTTGTTTAATTTTTCGAAATCAATTAACGGCTGGAAATTTCCGTCTAGCAAATAATTATTTACAGTTTCTCGAGCTTCAATTGCCCAATCGTAACCGTAATTGTCTTTATCGAAATTTCTAAAATCAACCATTCTAAGATTATGCACAATATTGCCGCTTCCGATGATTAAAACACCTTTGTAACGAAGCGCTTGCAGTTTCTGAGCCAATTCAAAATGATATTGCCCTGATTTGGTATAATCAATACTCAACTGAATTACAGGAACATCTGCATTTGGATACAAATGCTTGATAACACTCCAAGCTCCGTGATCCAATCCCCAATGTTCGTCTAATTCAACCATCACAGGATCTAAAATCTTTTGTGTTTCAACTGCCAATTCCGGACTTCCTTTTGCAGGATATTGCACATCAAAAAGCGCTTGCGGGAAACCTCCAAAATCATGAATAGTTCTTGGCATTTCCATTGCGGTTACTTTTGTTCCTTTCGTAAACCAATGTGCCGAAACGCATAAAATAGCATTGGGTTGTGGCAATGTTTTGGCTAAATTGCGAAAACCCGTTACAAACTGATTTTCTTCAATAGCATTCATGGGACTGCCGTGTCCTAAAAACAGAACTGGCATTTTATCTGTATTCGAAAACGTTGATGAAATCGAATGTAAGTCGTTTAGTGTTGTCATTGTCTTGAAATTTTTTCCGCCATAAATTCACGAATTTTATTTTAAAACCTTTCCCTATTCTCTATAACTCGGATCGTGGATAATAAAAACTATTCCACGAAACTCTCGTCTTTAAATCCTATCAAATATAGTTTATTTTTGGCACGTGTCATAGCAGTATAAAGCCATCTAATATAATCTGTATCAATGCCGTTTGGCAAAAATGGCTGTTCGATAAAAACAGTATTCCATTGTCCTCCTTGCGATTTATGACACGTTATAGCATAAGAGAATTTCACCTGCAATCCGTTAAAATATTCGTTTTCTTTTACCTTTTGAAATCTTTTGTATTTTGTTGGTTCATCTTCATAATCTTTCATCACTTCTTCATACAAACGGTTCGATTCTTCGTAAGTTAAAGAAGGGGATTCGCTTGTTAGAGTATCCAAAATCAGAACTGTTTCAAAAGGCTTTTGTTCGGGATAATCGACCATTCTGATTTTCACTTTGGCAAACTTAAATCCGTACAATTCTTTGATTCCGAAAAGTTCTAAAACTTCGATAATATCACCGTTGGCAATAAATCCAGCTTCGTCAGTTTCTTTCAGCCAGAAATAATTGTTTTTTACCACCATCAAGAAATCTCCAACCGAAAGTTCGCTTTCTTTAAATAAAATTCGGCTTCTAATCTGTTCATTATACTGATTGGCGCGTTTATTTGAACGAACAATAAATGCAGTATCTTCAATGCTATAATTGCTGTATGCAGTATTAATTGCATCCTGAATATCGTAACCATCAGTCAGTCGAACGATATCTTTGAACTTTTTTACATTGAATTTAAATTCGGTAATAAAACTCTCTTTCAGCAACTCGCGTAACTCTGTAGCATTATATAAAATCCCAGAGCTTTCTTCCTGACGCATTACTTCGTCCAATTCGATATGTTCGATTTCCTTATCGTAATGAATTCCCAAGGTTTGGATATCTAAAGCCGGACTAATATCTAGATTGACAGGAGGCAGCTGCGCCGTATCTCCCAGAAGAATCATTTTGCAATTGCTTCCAGAATACACATAATTGATCAAATCGTCTAAAAGGGAACCGCTATCTAAGGTACTGTCTGAAATCATAGAAGCTTCATCGACGATAAAAATGGTATTTTTATGTTTATTTACTTGTTTGGTAAAAGCTACTCCACCGCCAGAAGATTTCTTCGGAAAGTATATTTTTTTATGAATCGTAAATGCTGGATTATTCGAATAATTGGCAATTACTTTTGCCGCACGCCCAGTTGGAGCAAGCAAAACATATTTTTTATTAATAGAGGCTAGATTATTAACTATGGTAGAAATAACGGTAGTCTTTCCCGTTCCAGCATATCCTTTCAAAACGAAAATCGTGTCGTTTTGAGGTTCGGTTAGGAAGATTGCAATTTTCTGAAAAAAAATGTCCTGTTTGTAAGTTGGAGCAAAAGGAAATCGCTTTTGTAAAGTACCGTAAAACTGTGCAGAATTCATAAAGTAATATTGAAATACAAAGTTCGCTTTTTTTAATGGCAATGGCAAAAATCAATTTCAATGTCAATTTCAATGTCAATGTCAATTTCAATGTCAATGTCAAATTCAAATTTCAATGTCAAATTCAATACCCAAAATACAAATTGAGAAACCATATAAGTTATATAAGTTAATATAATCTAGAAACCAAAATTTAAACGAACTTATATAACTTATATAGTTTAAAGACAGCAAACTAAACTTTTTCTTAACCTTGTTTTAAACTTAAATCCAAATTGTTTTTTGAAATTGCAATTATAATTGTTCCTTTTTAATTTGTAAGTTTGTGGTCGCTTAAATTCTTTCTTGATTTAAAACAGGTAACGAATTGTAAATCAACTATGTCATTACAAAACACTAACATTACTTCAAAAAATTACAGAAAACTTTCTATTCAGGTTTCTCTGACTGGATTTTCATATTGCTGTTTTGATACTCTAAATAACATCATTACTTCATTCAAAGAAATAAAGTTTGACACATCTAGCAAAACATCTCGAATTGAAGATTTATTTAGCGATGCTTTCAGAAACAATCCTGAATTAAAAAATGCTTACGATGAAGTAATGGTTATTCACAATAATAACCTTTCGACTTTTGTTCCGACTGCTTTGTTTGATGAGAATTATTTAGGAAGTTATTTGCAATATACTACGAAAGTATTTGAAACGGATCATTTTACCTTTGATCAAATTCCTAATTATCAGATGAATTCGGTTTATATTCCGTTTGTGAATATCAACAATTTCCTAATCGATAATGTAGGTTCTTTTGATTACAAACACGCGAACAGCATTTTGGTCGAAAAAATCTTGGACAGCTCCAGAAACAACGACGATAAGAAAATGATCGTCAATTTTAATCCAGGTAATTTTGAAATTATCGTGGTGCAAAATCAAAAACTTTTGCTGTTTAATTCATTCGAATACAATACTCCAGAAGATTTTATCTATTATATTTTATTCACGGCAGAACAAATGAGCATGAATCCTGAAAGTTTCAAACTGGAACTTCTAGGAACGATTTCAGAAAATGATCCGTTTTATGCGATCGCTTACAAATATGTGCGCCATATTTCTTTCATGGACGTTTCAAAACTGAAAGAAAGAAATAGCTTTACAACCGCTCAAAACCAAAAACATTATATCTTATTTCAATCATGAGAATCATTTCAGGAAAATATAAAGGACGACGCATTAATCCGCCAAAAAATCTCCCTGTAAGACCAACGACTGACATGAGTAAAGAAGCATTGTTTAATGTTTTGAACAACCATTTTAATTTTGACAGTTTAAAGGTTTTAGATCTTTTTTCGGGAACAGGAAATATCAGCTACGAATTTGCTTCACGCGGAAGCGCGCCAATTACTTCGGTTGACGGCGATTTTGGATGCGTTAAATTCATCAAACAAGTTTCGTCTGAATTTGATTTTGATATTGCAGCAACCAAAAGTGATGTTTTTAAATTTTTAGAAAATTCTAAAACTACTTACGATATCATTTTTGCAGATCCTCCTTATGGATTAGATCAAGCAACTTTTGAAAAAATTGTTCTAACCGTTTTCGAAAGAGATTTATTGGAAGAAGACGGAATGATGATTATTGAACATTCTAAATATACAAAGCTTGATCACATGATTAATTTTTCTTTCCAGAAAAGTTATGGCGGTTCTTATTTTAGTTTCTTCGAACTAAATTCTACCGATGACGATGAAGAATTGCCTCATGATGATTCTAAAAAAGAATCTGAAGAAGATGAAGGGTAATTTTTTTTTAAAACTCCAATATTTGAAATTCCAAATACCAATTTTTAAAATTGAAATCTCAAATTTTAAATTCCAAATTCCAATTTCTGTACGAGATTGGAATTTGGAATTTTTATTTTTGGAATTTTCCTTTTTTTGGGTTGGAATCTGGAATTTAAAAAATTTGAATTTAATTATTATCTGATTCTGTTTTCACTTTCATTCACGCTCTTTTGTTTAAATTCTGAATCTTTTATTTTTCCAAAAGAATAACGAACGGCAATAGAAATCTCATTAGCATCAACAAAATATTTAAACTTTGAATGAATATTATTCACAGTAAAACGATCTGTATAGCTTGTCGCTTTAAAAATATCATTGTAGTTTAAAGTACAATTCCAGTTTTTTCCAAATGCTTTTGCCAGCGATAAATCGACTATAAAATTGGCCTTTCGTTCAAAAATTCCATCGTTTTGTTTGGTTGCTCCCCAAAAAGATAAAACGACAGTAAAGTCTTTAGGCAATTTGAAAGTATTGTTGGAGTAATAATACAAATACGGTTTTGAAGAATGCACAAGTGCTGAATAATCTTCAACTTTACTTTTTACAAAAACCAGTGAATTTGCTGTTGTCCAGAATTTATACGTAAACGGAAGCGTAAAATCTATTGTAAAACCCGTTTCTCGCTTAAAATTAATATCGGTAATCATCAAAACATTTGTTTCGTCATTAAATACAAAACTCGGATTGGTTACATCTTTGGTCTGATAATAACTTACTTTTAAAGTTTTGTCCTGATATTGAAACGAACTCGAAATTTCGTCTACAAATGCCGGTCCTAAATTTATACTGCTTCCGTACAAAAAATACGGATTTATGTATGTCGCAATTTGACTTAACGAAGAATATTTAGGCCTCACGATACTTTTTGAATAATTTACATTAATGCTTTTTGTGCTATCTATAGGAAATGTAACATCGATTTTAGGAAACAAATTGGTATAATTTTTATCGATAGAAGGCAAAAATTGCGCTCTAAACTTGGAATACACATTGGTGTTTTCTGTTCTCAATCCGAATGAGAAATCTACTTTTTTGAGTTTTCCCGAAAACTGAACATAAGCAGCGAGATTCTCTTCTTTAAAATCATAATCAGAAACTTCGCTTTCCTTTTTTTCAAAATCAAAAATGTCCGCGTTTGATATTGACTTGGCTTTTAGATACAATCCACCGTATTCTAGCGTCATTTCATTTTTGAACTTTTTCTCCAAATCGATCCTTCCAGAAAAGACATCAACATTAAATTTCTGATCTCGGTTTTGCGACAATTCAAAATTGGTTTCGTTATAATTATTGGCAACCAAACTTTCTAAATGCTGATTAAGATTGGAATACTGAAAGCCCACAAAAAGTTTTGTATCAATCGCTTTTATTTTTTTAGAATAATTTACAAATGCATTCGCAAAATCCTTTTTACTAGAATTGCCAGTTAAGGTCAAAACATTATTTATCTGATCTTTATTTTGATTAAAAGTAAACGTATGAATATCGAAAGTATCATTCTGAAGTTTTCCATTTACATTAATAGAAAAATAATCGTCTTCATTTATTTTGTAAAACATACCTCCACCAAAAATGTATTGATTTCGATTTGTAGTTGCCATTACATCGTAATTGGAAACAATGGAAGCTCTTGGAATCTGATATTCTAAAGTATGGTTTTCCCACGGGTTCAGTCTATTATAATTAAAATTGGCTTTCCATTCTAGTTTGCCTTTTTTAAAACTAGAATTAAATCCTAAGTAATTATTATAGTTTCTCTTAAAAGAAGCCACTTCAGAAATTTCGGTTTTAAAACTGTCTTTTTTACTCAGTTTTCGAGTAATCAGAATCACAGCGCGACCTTCAGCTTCGTATTTAGAAGACGGATTCTTAACGATTTCTATTGTTTTGATATCGGCGACAGACAATGCATTTAAATCGGCTACAGTTGCTTTTTGACCGTCAATATAAATTAACGGATTTCCTTTTCCAACAATAGAAATACTCTCGCGATCACTGCTTATTTGAACTGACGGAAGTTTCGAAAGCAAATCGATCGGATTTGGAATGGTAGTATAAACCGAATTGGCAACATCAACTTTTATATTTCCGTTGGAATTGGTAATTGCTTTTTTCTCCTGACTGATTACAACTTCGTTTAATTGATTTGAAATTGAATCTTTTGGTGTTTCGTTCTGGGCATTTGCGATAAACGAAAGACAAAAAAGCAAAAGTGCAAGAAGTAATTTTAAAGGCAGATATAAATTCATTTTAAAATTTAAATTGGGTTAGCGCTGCAAAAATGCTTTGAAAACCGACTTCTGAAAGTTAATCGTAGGTTAATGCAAGGTTAATCTGCTATTTGTTTCTTAAAAGCTGTATTTTTGAAACCGCATTTTAAATCAATATGAAGCAAAGAATCAATTTATTAATCGCATTTTCTGTCGTAGCGCTAATTGTACTTATGACGGTGCAATGCTATTTGGTAAAGACCGCTTATGAATATAAAGTGGCGCAGTTTCATACGCAGATTAAAAATGAAATTGGTGCAATTACCAATAATTACAGTGATATCGATTCGGATTTGGTTTCTAGAAAAGAAATGTTGTACAAAAGCCTTTCAGAGAATTACATGAAAGGAAAAAAGAACAAATTGGATATTAAAAATGGCATTTTGAAAACAGAATTTCAAAGTGCAATTACACAGAAAATACAACGAAAATTTGAAAGAGATTTGCCAGATTTCAAAATTGATTTTGCCATTGTCTTAAACAAATTTATCCTGTATAAAAATGCCCAAAAAGCCGATACTATTTTTTCTGAAAAACCTTTTATACGAAACAAATTATACGGAAATCTGATTTCTTTAAATCATGCTTTTTTGGTAAGAAGTTATGTTGGTACAACAAACGGAAGTTTTGAAAATGAGGAATATAAATTATTGACCGAAGATTCGATGTACGTTTCTGTAATTGATTGGGAAATGATTATTCTCAGACGAATGACTTTTATCTTGATTCTTTCTTTACTCTCAATTGCAACCTTAATCAGTCTTTTTGTAATTGCAATTAGAGCGTTAATTAAACAGAAAAAAGTAAGCGACGTTAAAACCGATTTTATCAATAATATAACGCACGAATTAAAAACGCCTTTGGCAACTCTAGGAATTTCGACAAAGATTTTAGCGCAGAAAAACATTCGTGACAACGATGAAAATTTCAATTCGATTGTAAATACGATTTCACGCCAAAATAATCGTCTTCAGAATCTGATTGATCAAGTTATGGCTAACTCCTTGGCTGAAAATGAAATCGAATTGCAAAAGGAAAAAATAGAAGCCGAAGATTTTCTGCTTTCTATTGTAAATGATTTTAAAATCACTTTTCCAAAAATCACTCTTAAAACCGATTTTGAGACAGAGAAAACTATTTTGGTTTTGGATAAATTCCATTTGACAACTGCGTTCTTAAATGTTTTGGAAAATGCCGTCAAATATGGTTCGAACACGATTACTGTAAAAACAAAAATTGTAGATAAACAATTCTCAATCAGTTTTGAAGATAACGGAATTGGAATTGCCAAAAACAAACAAGCTTTTCTTTTCGAGAAGTTTTATCGCGTAGAACAAGGAAACCTGCACAATACAAAAGGTTTAGGACTTGGATTGTATTATGTTGACCAAATCGTAAAAGCGCATCAGGGTTCTGTAAGCGTGATTAGCGATTTAGGAAAAGGAACTCAGTTTACTATTTTATTAAAAGTTTAATTCCCTTATTTTGAAAAGATTACTTTTAGCCGAAGACGATTTTGATTTTGCAGCAATTTTAAAACAATATTTAGAATTGCATCAATTTGAAGTAATCTGGGCAGAAAACGGAGAAATAGCGCTTGACTATTTTAAAAACCAAGTTTTTGATATTTGTATTTTTGATGTCATGATGCCCAACTTGGATGGATTTTCTTTGGCTGAAAAGGTAATTACAATTAATCCTGAAATTCCATTTATTTTCTTAACGGCAAGAAAATTAAAAGAAGACAAAATCATTGGCCTGAAACTTGGCGCAGACGACTACATCGTAAAACCTTTTGAAGTGGACGAATTGGTTCTTCGTTTGCAGAATATCCTAAAAAGAATCGAACAAAAGAGAAGTCTGGAAGGAAATAATATAATCGAAATTGGTTCGTATATTTTTGATAACGAACGTTTAACGCTTAATAATAAAAATCACGTACAGCAGCTTACAGAAATGGAAGCTTCTCTTATTGAATATTTGTATCTCAATCATAATCAGTTATTAAAAAGAGATCAAATATTAATGTCGGTTTGGAAAAAAGACGATTATTTTTCGGGAAGAAGCATGGATGTTTTTATTAGCAGACTGAGAAAATATTTTAATTCAGATCCGAAAATTAAGATTGAAAGTGTTCGTAATATTGGTTTAGAATTTAAAATAGAAAAATAAGATCCTGTAAATCATATAATTTATCGCAAGCAATTGTATAACAGCAATTAACTTATAGGATTTTAATTTTGTTAGAGAACTTTAAATCTAACAATTATGAACCTAAAAAGATTTTTCGGTGGATTACTAACAATCCTCGGAATAGTAGGACTTATTTATACAGCCGTTATTTTTGCTGGCACATCTGGAGAAACCAGAGATATTAAATCACTTATCATTTACGGAATATTAGGAATTGTCTTTTTTGTGTCGGGAATCAGCTTGGTGCGAACTACGAAAGATGAAAGTTAATTCTAAGTAACAAAGTAACAAAGTGACAGAGTGACAAAGTTGCAAAGTTTTACATTCTTTGTCACTCTGTCACTTTGTTACTCTATCGCTTAAATCCAACTCTACAAAATCTCTTTCTGTTTTAGAAATTATGATCGTTGCGACCGTGTTTCCGATTAAGTTCGTAATGGCTCTTGCTTCGCTCATAAATTTATCTACACCAAGCAAAAAGGCCAAACCTTCAACTGGAATTTTATGCAAGGCGGTTAAAGTTGAAGCTAAAACAATAAATCCGCTTCCTGTTACACCTGCTGCTCCTTTCGAAGTAATCATCAAAATTCCGATAACAGTCATAATTTCGAAGAAACTCAAATGCACATCGTACAATTGTGCGATAAACAGCACCGACATCGAAAGATAAATCGAAGTTCCGTCGAGATTAAAAGAATATCCTGTCGGAATCACCAATCCTACAACCGATTTACTGCAGCCCATTCTTTCCAATTTGACCATAATACTAGGCAAAGCGGCTTCAGAAGATGAAGTTCCTAGAACTAGTAAAAGTTCTTCTTTTATATATTTTAAAATCGAAAGAATACTTATTTTATAATATCTCAAAATACTTCCCAGAACCAAAAACACAAAAAGCGCCATCGTTAAATAAACGCAAAGCATTAATTTCCCTAACGGAATCAGAGTTGCCAGACCAAATTTTCCTATTGTATAGGCCATTCCGCCAAAAGCACCAATTGGAGCTAAGTACATTACATATTTTAAACCAAGGAAAACCACTTTTGAGAAACGTTCTAGAACCAAAATAGTCTGCTCTCTTTTTTGATAAAAATTTAATGCAATTCCGCAGACAATCGCAGCCAGTAAAACCTGAAGCGTAAAATTGGATAAGAAAAACTCTAACCACGAAAAATCCTTTGCTGCTCCGTTTGTATATTGGCTGGCGTCGCCAAAAGTCAATCCCGATTTGTCTATTTTTCCAGGTTTAAAAATATAAGCAATCGTCACACCGATTGCCAAAGCAACTGTCGAAACTGCTTCAAAATAAGTTAAAGCTTTTACGCCAATTCGCCCTACTTTCTTTAGGTTTCCCATTCCCGAAATTCCCAAAACGATCGTCAGAAAAATAATCGGTCCAATAAAAAGAGAAATAAGCTGAATAAACTTCTTGCCCAAAAATTCCATCTTCACGCCATTTTCGGGAGAAAAATGACCGAGCAATACTCCTGAAATAATAGCAATTAAAACCCAAAATGTAAGATTGGTTACAACAGTTCTAAAAAGACTTTTTTTAGCTTTATAAGAAGGATTTGGAGTAGTGATATTCATGAAAATAAGTTAGATAGTTCACAAATATATAAAAAATGCAGACCTGTAAGCCGGATTCTGTTCTTGTCTTATTTTGCAACAAGACAATACCTTATCATTTATCTAGATCCAGCATTACTGCTGGACTCAATCTACCTACCCTTCGGCAACGAACGAGAAGCCCTTAAATGCCGATATACTTGGTATTTCACCGCATAGAGTTTACCTGGTTTCACTACAGCATTACCTGTACATACTTTCTGCTGCACTTGTCCTAATCCTCTCGTTCCTAAAAACGAGAGAACCGACGGGCGTTACCCGCTATGCTTCTCTATGGTGTCCGGACTTTCCTCCCTCCCGCCCCGATAGCTATCGGGACTGAACGACGATAAGGCGGTCTGCGCTGCAAAAATAGGTATTTAAGAACTAACAATAGTAATTTTAAAATTTAGATTTTATGAATTTTATCATAACTTTTTAATTTTAAAATAGTTATCTTTAGAAATCTATAATTTAAATTCAGTTTATCATGAAAAGAATGTATCATTACGCAACTGTTTCAAAAGCTTTAGATCAATTGAATGAGAAAGGATTTACCTGCGATTTTAATCTAAATGCAGACGCAATTAAAAAGAATCCTGAGAAATTTGAAATTGTTCATGTGTATCGATACGAGGGTGAGTCAGACCCAGCGGATGAGGCAGTTGTATACGGAATTAAGTCGACTTCGGGTAAAAAAGGAGTTTATGTTGCTGGTTTCTCAGCCGATTCAGATCAGGAAACAGCAAAATTTTTATTTGATTTAAGCATTAGAGGAAGGTAGTTTTAAAAAATCCTATCCAGAGCTTGAAAATAAAAAAATCCAAATTCCAATTGTATTCATGCAAAATTGGAATTTGGATTTTTTTTATTGGAATTTGCCGATTTTACGGTGTTGGTATTTTCAATATCCAGCCTGGCTGAATTAAATCAGGATTTGAGATTATATCTTTATTGGCTTCAAAAATATCTTGCCACGAAACTCCATAAGCTTTTCCAATCTTCGAAAGAGAATCGCCTATTTCTACTGTGTATTCTCTAGAAACACTTTCTTCCACTTCTATATTCATCACAACATCGGCCGATCTGTACTCAGGATCTAATTTTTCGTAAGCATTCCAAAGCTTATTTTTATCTGCAGCAGATTTTGCTTTTCCGTCAATATAAAGCACATTGTCTTGTTCTCTTACCTGTAAATTTTCAATTCCGAGTTGAGAGGCCAAATCTATTACTTCTCTATATTTATCCTGTACACTCATAAGTTCCTTATTTAACAATTAATTTATTGTCTACTTTTTTAGGATGCAATTCCTGAATACTTTGCATTAAAGGCTGTAATTTGTCTTTTTTGATTTCTCCTGAAAGAGTCACCACTCCACCCACAACCGTCGCGCTAACACCATCGTAAGCACCTACTATCTTGCTTACAGCTTTATCCAAATCGGTATCTGAATTGATAATAACAGTAGCCGCAGCAGGTTCCTGATTGGCTCTGGCAAGTTCGCAGGTATTTATTACAGATTTTACACCTTTGGTTGCTCGAACGCTTTTTTCAATATTTTTTTTGAAAATTTCGTCTTCGCAAGTTCCGGTTATGGTTGCAACACCATCATGTACAGCAACTTGAATTGTTGTGGCGTCACTCAGTTTTTCTCTTATTGCTTTTTCAATATCAGCATCATTAGGCTTACATGAAACCAAGGCAATACTCAGGCTCACTCCTAATAAAATGGATCTCATTTTCATAATACTTTCTTTTAATAATTAACATTTTTAAAATTAAAGAGATTAAGTATCAAAAGATTATATGATGTTGCTATAGGTTTTATATGTTTTTCAGTAAATAGCTACCAATTAAGCATTATAGAATTGGATTTGTATTTAGAAAAAAACCTTATTCTAATACAATTAAAACTTTTACAGGCAAACAAATCAAACCTCTCAAGTTTATTTTACAAAACAATCAAGCTGTTTTAAAGCTATTATATATGCAGACAGAAGAATTATTACACACATTGTTATCTCAAAATTATCAAAGTCCTATTATTTGTTTTCACAATGAGATTGAAGGCGAAAGGACGATTATACTAGATTCTGAAAACGGAACTTTATTCTCTATTTTAGAAAAAACTCTTTTTTCTTTTAAAGATCAAGATGACAATAGTTGGTCAACAGCTCCTAAGTCCATTTATATAAACAACAAAGAATATTATCCCGAAGTTGGCGACAGTATTATGAGAAGCGATGGAGTAACGCATTATTTTACAACAAAAGAAATAGTGCTAAAAAAGGCTTTATCTTACTTCACAAAATTTATTCTTTACTACGGATTACAAGTAAAACGTAGAATTTGCCATTTTGAAGAAGTTAGCAACGAAACTAAATACACTTTTAAATTGTCTGAAAAAAAATTCAAACATATAGAATACAAAAAGGCAAAAATCTATATTTCGTATAACTAGAATTACCGAAACCTTTATCTTAGAAAATCATAACGCTAGCACTTACTTGATAGCATTTATAAGTTTTTAGTAAATTTTAAATTCTACTTTTTAAATCCATTCTTCCATGAAGAATCCTAATTATTTCAATTTCTTTCCTTGAAATAATCTGATAAAAGATAATATGTTCATTAGATTTGTAACCTAGTAATTTTGGAGTAACAATATCATATTTTTTTCCAAGTTCTGGATTATTTGCAATTTCTTGGCAAGAACTTAAAAGTAAGAAATAATATTTATCAGCCTGACTCTCTGACCATTCTTCGAAAGTATAGTTCCAAATATCTTCTAAATCTTCGACCGCTTTATTGGTCAAATAATATTTAGCCATTTTTTCTTTTGTTAGCTTTTAAGCTTTCCAAATGTTTCTGTGGATCAAAGTTTTCAGCTCTTCCACTTTCTATACCATCTTTTACAGCTTTTTTCAACAGTAACAATCGATTTTCCTCTTCTTCCAAAAGGCGCAATCCTGCCCTTACAACTTCACTTGCATTTTTGTATCTTCCTTCTGTTAGACTATTTTCAATGAAGTTCTCAAAGTGGTTTCCAAGCGATATTGAGGTGTTTCTTCCCATTTCTATTTACTTTTCAAAACTCAAAGTTACCAATTTTTGGTACAATTAAATAATAGTTCTTCCATTTTTCAATAGAAAAAATTTAATTAGGCGAATAATCAAGCTTAGTTAATACTCGATCTTCAATATTGCCAACGACATCTCCATACTTTTCAGTGTACAGCTTTTTAATATCAATCCATTCCTGGTCTTTTCTAAAATCTTCCCAGGCTTTTTTCATTGTTGCTTCATCTGGCCATTCAAGAAAATAGACAAACTCGGTTTTCTTCTCCGATTTTGATTCGTAAATCGAAACTATCTTAAAGTTGTATTTCTTCATTATACGCATCGCGTGATCTCTAAAACGTTCATGAAATTGCTTTTTGTTGTTTTCAAAAATTTCATAAATACGCAATTGATAGATTGGATTTTTTTGAGTTGTGTTTTGTGATTTTACACTAAACGCCGTTAATAAAACTAAAAATAGAAAGTACTTTTTCATGCTTTTATATCTTTATTAGCTTCCTAATTTACCATATCGCTGTTGTTCAGAAAAATACAAAACAATTTTCTTTCCATTCTTTTTATAGGGATAAAACAACTCATAGTTTCCATTATACGAACTATATCTTAATTCATTATTATCTTTACTAAAAACGGAGTCAAGATATTCCCTTTCTTCTTTTGTTGTTTCATAAAGATAACCTGTCTTTAAAGGTTTGATTGTATCATTTGCATGTATAGATTGATAAGCCTGAAAACCAAGAAATACAGGTGTTCCTTTTATTGTATCTTTTACTAGAACTACAACATTTGGAAAATTCTTATCTGTTTTTGATAAAATTTCCAAAGTGCTTGCTGTTTCGTTGATGTAGTTTTTTGAAAAATTATAATCCAACAATTTATCGCTGTTGGTTTTATTCACTTCAAGTATTGATTTTGCCGATTCTACCAACATCTTTTCTTTTTTGACAGAAGTCAGATAATTTCCGCCAAACAGAATCGCCAAAATAATAGGAAAAACTAAAATCATAGCTGCAACTCCAAATTTGCCTGCTTTCTTCTGCAAAACCTCTTCTTTATCTTTTTCAGCGATTCTCGTTAAATTAAACATTATATTCACAATCAAAGAACCAAACATTAAGGCTAAGATTCCTAAAACGCTTAAATAGAAAGTTTCAGTCATGTTTTTTCGAAATACCTTCAGTCCAAAAACCTCGATAGTGATAAAGGTAAACACCCAATAAACCAATAAAAGGATTGAAATAATTCCGATAACATTGCTTAGTCTGACGATTTTTTTTGCATTCATTTTTTCTAATATTATAATTTAAAAAGGGCGTTTATTTTGAGGTAAAAATATTACATTATAATTAAATTATTTAAAAAATATTTTTTTCTTTCTCCTTTTCAAGCAATTAAAAATCTTTCATTTTTAAAATTTTTAAATCACTAAATTATACTCTATATTTGCTATCCAATAAAAGAGAATATGGAACAATTTGTAGTATCGGCACGTAAATATCGCCCGCAGACCTTTAAGGATGTTGTGGGACAAAAAGCCATTACCAACACTTTGTTGAACGCCATTGAAACCAATCACTTAGCTTCTGCTCTTTTATTTACAGGACCTCGTGGAGTTGGAAAAACAACTTGCGCTCGTATTTTGGCTCGAAAAATAAATCAGCCTGGATATGATGATCCTACTGAAGATTTTGCTTTTAACGTATTTGAGTTAGATGCTGCTTCAAACAACTCTGTTGATGACATTCGTAACCTTATCGATCAGGTTAGAATTCCGCCACAAACTGGACAATACAAAGTATATATCATTGACGAGGTTCACATGTTGTCTTCGGCCGCTTTTAATGCTTTTCTTAAAACATTGGAAGAACCGCCAAAGCATGCTATTTTTATCCTAGCAACAACAGAAAAACACAAAATTCTTCCTACGATTTTATCTCGTTGTCAGATTTTTGATTTCAAAAGAATTACAGTAAAAGATGCTAAAGAACATTTGGCTGACGTTGCTGAAAGTCAAGGAATCGTTTTTGAAGATGATGCATTGCACATTATTGCGCAAAAAGCAGATGGTGCCATGCGTGATGCTTTGTCTATTTTTGATCGTGTTGTTTCGTACTGCGGCACAAACTTGACACGTCAAGCCGTAACCGAAAACTTAAACGTTTTAGATTACGAAACTTATATTTCGATTACCGATTTACTTTTAGAGAATGAAATTCCGAAGCTTTTATTAGCATACAACGATATTCTAGCAAAAGGTTTTGACGGACATCATTTTATTGCTGGTCTGGCTTCTCATTTTAGAGATTTATTAGTAAGCAAAACGCCTTCAACAATTGCTTTATTGGAAGTTGGAGAGCAAGCACAGCAAATGTATGCCGTCCAATCACAGAAATGTTCTCAAGAATTTTTATTGAAAGGAATTGATATTGCAAATGACTGTGATTTAAAATACAAATTGAGTCAGAATCAACGACTTTTAGTTGAATTATGCTTGATGCAATTGGCCTCTATCAACTTTGATGGAGAAAAAAAAAAGCTGAGCAATTCATAATTCCACCCGTTTACTTTAAAAATGGAGGCTATTCTATTGTTGAAGTCGCAAGTCCAAGCAAGGAAGATCCAAATACAAAATCCCAAATTCCAAATTCGGAAGAAAAAAATAATGTCAATAGCATTCCTAATGGCGCATCTGTAAATACCCAAAATACAGTTCAAGCTCCTGCCGAAACTCTAAAAGTTCAAACTCCAGAAGCTCCCAAAACAGACACAAATGGTGCGCCGAAAGTTTCTGCTTTTTCTCTTGCTAGTATTCGCAAGAAAAAAGAAATGGAAGAAAGCAGCAAATCGTATGTTAAACCTTCTTCGGTATTGCCAACTGAAGAATTTAACGAAACCGATATGCGTCTTTATTGGAATAAATATGCAGAGCGTTTAGGCCAAAAAGGTTTAAAGATCATGGAATCTATCTTATTGATCAACGATCCTGTTTTGGATGGAACGAGAATTACCTATGAACTTCCAAACGAAGGTTCTAAACTGGAATTTGAAAGTCAAATGAATGGACTGCTAGGGCATTTAAAAGGACATTTACACAATCATGACATTACGATTGAAGTAATTGTAAATGAGAAAGTAGAAATGAAACGAAGCTACAATAATCAAGATCGTTATAATCGTTTCTTAGAAATCAACCCAAACATTGAGCTTTTACGCACAACATTTGGATTGGATTTGAAGGATTAATTTTTTTTTACAGCCTTTTTTAAACTGTGCTTTCTTTTTAGAATTATCTGTTTTTAAGTCCGAAATTGTAGATTTTTTCGAGCCATTTTTTTCTTTGTTCTTCGTTAGAGGTTTTTATAATTCCGACATAACTTACTTTGACCGGTTTTACCCCACAGAATTCCAAAGTCGATTTTTTTAATTGATTAACGCTTGGTCTGCCGAACATTAATCTATAATACCAGCCTGGCTGATCTAACGTTGTAATGATGTGAGCCGTTTTTCCTTTAAGCAATTTGTCCCACCAAACAGAGTTATCGCGGTATCGAAAAGCCATTCCAGGCAAAAATAATCGGTCCAAAAAACCTTTGGTTATAGCAGGAAGTCCGCCCCACCAAACAGGATGAATCCAAACCAAGTGATCGGCTCTTTTTATTTTCTCCCAAGATTCTAGTAAATCTGGTTCTAACTCAGTACGTTTTTGATAGCCAAACTGCAAGTTCGGATTGAATTTTAAATTGGTAATTGTAATCATTTCTACTTCAGCACCCGAAAAAATTGCTCCATTTTTATACGCTTCTGCGATTTCGAAATTGAAACTTTCGGCATTTGGATGTCCGTTTATAATCAGTATTTTTTTCATAATGCTATTTGTCCATTTTAAGGTTGAATGTACTGTAACTATTTAATGCTTCATAAACTTCTTTCGGGGAATGCATCTGATGACTAAAATAAACTCCGCCAGACAAAGACTCACTCAGCATTTTCTCGATGTGCAAAACAGTAGAAAATGCAGTTAACTCGGCTTGACCTTTTAAACTTTGCAAACTAATTCGTTTGGTTGTATTTTGAGTTTTAATTATCACTTCAAAAGCAGTCTGATCACCATTTCCACTAGAACCAAACAACAATTGCCTTTCTCTCAAAAGCATGATATTAAAAATTTTAAGCGATTGAAAATATCCCATTAAGCGGGTTATAAACTTAGAATTGTACGTCATCTTAACAGACACTGTTGGAATTTTTTCTATCTGGTTTAAAATAAACAAATCCGGCACATCTAGATTATAAACCTGACGATCTCCTATTCCGAATGAAAAATTAAATCTTTCAGAATCTAGAAAATGTTTAACTTTTAACGGTTTGTCATTTTTATACGTCAGAAATGGTTTGCATACATTTTCAGCTAAAAAATTGGCTGAACTTTTACCTGCCAGATCTTTTACAGAATAGTAGATATAAATACCTGTTTCCTGAATTTTAGTTTTGTCAGATTCAGCAAAATCAATCAAGCTAGGTACAATTCCACCCATCCATCCAGAACTGAAAACAATTCGGCTTTGCACATTTAGCATTGTTTTGGCCAAATCATAAGCAATGGTTAACTCTGGAGTTGGTTTTGTAATATCTATGTAATCGACTTTGTTTTTTATTGCAAACTGTAAAATTTCATTATTGCTGTCTTTTGTACATAATACAATCAGGTCAATTTTGTTATCTGTAATAGCATCAAAAGTTTTTGAATTGGTTACATCGATAACGAGATTGTTAGCATTTTTTCCTGATTGGCGGCTGCCGATAAAAAGGTTAAAATCGGGATTTCTTGCTTCTAGAATACGCAATATAACTTTTCCAACCAATCCGGTTCCTCCGATTACTAAAATATTTTTTCTCATTATATATATTGTTTTCAGCAAAAATAATGAGGCAATATCTTAAGACAACTAGACAAATGTCCTATAAAATAGCTTTACGGATTCGGCTTAAATGCCTTGGAGTAACGCCTAAGTAAGAGGCTAAATACTGAAGCGGAATTAACTGCAAATATTTCTGATGGTTTTTATAAAGTTCTTCATAGCGCTGTGTTCCCGATAATTTCTGAAATGAAATCATGCGTTTTTGAAGTGTTACATATTCCATTTCGGTCAATTTACGTCCAATTTCCTGCCAATGTGTGCCTAATTCATAAAGTTTGAATAATCCTTCACGGCTTAAAACTTCTAACTCTGTATCTGCCAGAGCCTGAATATTTTCTTCGGCAACGTTCTGCGTTATAAAACTTGAAAATGAAGCCATAAATTCATTTTCAAAAGCAAAACAATTCGTGATTTCATCTCCTTGATGGTTGAAAAAAAAAGAACGCAAAATACCTTTTTTAATAAAGTAGATTTCTTTACTAATCTGATTTTCTTTTAATAATAACTCTCCTTTTTTGAGTTTGCGTGTGATAATTAAATCATCTAACTGGTCTAATTCATTTTGCGGTATAAGCTGAATGGATTGAAATACGGATTTCATTTTAGGCAAAATTAATCTCTTGAGTCAAAAACGCGCTCAATTCTTTTATCAGGAATAAGCCATAACATTGCAACGGTAAAATAAGCCGCACCAGAAATCCACTGATTGTAAAATGCTGTAACAATTCCTATTACGTATAAAACTAAAGATATTTTACCTTTAAAATCTCTTTTTAGCGCTTTTCTCAAAGCAGAATTCTTTCCTTCGCTGCACATAATAGTGTATTGCAAAATAATATACGAGATTGCAGAAAGAAGCAGTACAACTCCGTACATTGTCATAGCTGCTTTTTCAAAATTATGTTCTCCCATCCAAGCGGTAGAAACAGGAATTAAAGACAGCCAAAACAAAAAGTGCAGATTGCTCCATAATACTTTTCCGTTTACTCTTGATAAACTATGAAGTAAATAGTGATGGTTGTTCCAGTATATTCCAACGTATATAAAACTTAAAATATAGCTTAAAAACTTCGGTATAAGCGGTTTTAGATCTGCAAATTGATGGCCTTCTGGCGCTTTAATCTCCAAAATCATAATCGTAATAATGATTGCCAAAACGCCATCACTAAAAGCTTCTAATCTGCCTTTGTTCATTTAAAAAATATAATATTAAATTTTACCGTAATACATTGCTTTTACGATACCATCAGAAAGTCCGATTTTAGGAACATAAATTTGGCGTGCTCCACTCCATTTCATCGCATTCAAGTAAATGCGAGTCGCGTGGATAATTACGTCGGCACGGTCAGAGTTTAATCCTAATTCGGCAATTCTCTGTTCGTAGGTCAATGAATTTAAAAATGCATATTGCGAGTTAACATAAATGTACGAAAGCGGCTTTTCCTGCTGTTTTCCAGACATTTTAAACAATTTATTGATGTTTCCTCCAGATCCTATCAGCGTTACTTCATCGTAATCTGCGGTATTGGTTTTAATCCATTTTTCGATTTCATCCCAAACTGAATCATGAACCATGTTGTTCAATAAACGAACAGTTCCCGCTTTGAAAGATCTTGACGTTATCATTTTTCCGTCAGAGAACAAAGTAAACTCGGTGCTTCCGCCTCCAACATCTACAAAAAGATAAGTTTCGTCTGATTTGATTAAATGATGCAGGTCTGTAGAAGCAATAATTGCCGCTTCTTTTTTACCATCGATAATCTCAATTTTAATGTCGGCTTTTTTCTTAATCAAAGCCACCACTTCTTTTGCATTATAAGCTTCGCGCATTGCAGAAGTTGCAAATGCCATATAACGCTCTACTTTATGTACTTTCATCAAAAGGTGAAATGCTTTCATGGCATCTACCATTCGATCTATATTTTCTGGTGAAATTTCTCCAACTGTAAAGGCATCTTGCCCTAAACGAATTGGCACACGAACAAGGGAACTTTTGTTAAACTGCGGTTCCTTGCCTTCTTGTTCTACGACGTTAGCGATCAAAAGCCTCATAGCATTTGAACCGATATCTATCGCCGCAAACTTCCTAATATTAATCATGCTCACTTTATGATTTGAAAATTGGTATTTATTATTAATTTACTTTTTGAGGAACCTCATCTAGTATGGCTACTTTATTCTGATAATATTTATAGGTCTCAAATTGTGCTCTAAATGGGGCATGATGATTTTTGGGTTTATATTTATTATCTAATTTATAGGAATGATATCTTACTTTTACGTTTCCTTTCCAGCCGATGTTAAAGTTGTCGATTAGTTCTTTCTTAATTTCAAGGTCATAAATCGGACATGTTACTTCTACCCTTGCATCCAGATTTCTAGTCATGAAATCGGCAGATGAAATGTATACTTCGGTTAAACCGGCATTTCCGAAAATATAAACTCTAGAATGTTCTAAGTAGTTGTCTACAATACTTATGGCTTCGATATTTTCGCTCATTCCCGGAATTCCTGGAATTAAAGAACAAATTCCTCTTACTTGAAGTTGGATTTTTACTCCCGCATTGCTTGCTTCGTATAATTTATCAATCATTTTAAAATCCGATAAACTATTCATTTTTAACTTTATGTGCGTTTTTCTGCCAGCAAGCGCATGAAGAATTTCACGATCAATGAGTTTTATAAATTTGGTTCTCGTGTAATGAGGAGATACAATTAAATGTTTGTATCTGTGAACTCTATAATTGATATCGAAAAACTCAAATATTTTTGAAGTGTCTTTTAAAATTCCCTGATGGCAAGTTAAAAGCGTAACATCGGTATAAATTTTTGCTGTCGATTCGTTGAAGTTTCCAGTTGAAATAAATCCGTAACGACGATTTTTACCATCTTCTAATCGCTCTATCACACATATTTTACTATGTACTTTAAGACCTTTCATTCCAAAAATAAGTTCAATTCCTTCCATCTGCATTTGTTCTGCGTATGAGATGTTCGAAGCTTCATCAAAACGTGCCTGAAGTTCGATTTGAACTACTACTCTTTTACCATTTTTAGCAGCATTTATAAGCGAACTGATAATCTGCGAATTCTTTGCTAATCGGTATAGTGTAATTTTAATGCTAGTTACTTTTGGATCTAAAGCTGCTTCGCGCAAAAACTTAGTCAGGTACGAAAATGACTGGTATGGTGCATGAACCAAATAATCTTTTTTGGAGATTTTTTCTAGAATACTTCCTTCGAGACTCAAACCAGGAACTGGTAGAGGTTCGTTTGGCTTATACAATAGATCGTATCTGCCAAGGTTTGGAAAACTCATATAATCGCGACGATTGTGGTATCTACCGCCTGGAATTATACTATCTGTTTCTACAATTTTCATTTTATCTAGGAAAAATTGCAGGGTATCTTCTTCTATTAGATTATCATAAATAAAACGAACAGGTTCTCCAATACGACGGTCTTTTACAGAAGAAGCAATTTTTTCGAGCATACTTTTACTCAAATCACTGTCTATATCCAATTGTGCATCGCGAGTAATCTTGATCATGTGTGCAGAAACACTCTTGTAATCAAATATATTAAAAATGTTTTTCAGTTTGTAACGAATCACATCATCAATTAAAATCACGTATTGTTTTTCGTCTTCAGAAGGAAGTACGACAAACCTGTTGATGTTTTTTGGAATTTCGATTAAGGCATATCGAACCTCATCATTTGCCAATTCTAAACGAACTGCCAAATACCCTAAAGTATCTTTTAGAATTGGAAAAACGGCTAGATCATTTAAGATAATCGTTACTAGTTCTGGACTTAGTTTTTGGGTATAAAAGTCTTTTAAGAAGCACTCTTGTTTGGGTGTAATTTGTGTCTCGTTAATGATAAAAATATTCTCAGATTCTAGCTCAGCTTCAATATTGCCCAGAATTCTCAAACTTTCAGACTGCTGCTGAATTACGATTTCGGTAATATCTTTAATTAATTGATGAGCAGAAATACCACCTAAATATTTTTCACCAGAAATACCCGAAAGACTCAATCGTCGAATGGCTGCGTACCGAACTCTAAAAAATTCATCTAAATTGTTTGAAAAAATTCCAACAAAACGCAGTCTATCCAAAAGTGGCACTGTGTTGTCTGCGGCTTCTTGAAGTACTCTTGCATTAAACGCTAACCAGCTTTTTTCTCTATCGATATATTTATGTTCGTACACTGTTATTATTTTAAATCTTTGGGGAAAATAGTTTTATGTGTTTTGCCCTTATGGATAGTGTCCCAGCTTTCGGCATCAAATTGTAAGGATACAAAGCCTGAAGTTGGAACATTTTCTATAAAAACATCCCCAAATTTATTAACAAAATTTGTAATAGCCTCGTTATGTCCAAAAAGAATAACGCTTTCTAAACTATTATCACATGATTTGATAACTTTTTCGAGTTGCTTATCATCAAATGTATATAACTCATCTTTGAAAACGATACTTTCTAGAGGATAGGAAATATTTTGTGCAAAAATTAAAGCAGTTTCTGTTGCTCTCGCGGCAGTACTGCTCCATATAATATACGTTTTAGGAAGATACTCTGAAATATTTAATGAAACATCATGCGCATCTAGAATTCCTCTTTTCATTAAAGGACGATCAAAATCTTTTAGTGGCGCTTCCCAGCTAGATTTGGCATGACGAATTAAAATAAGATTTTTCATAAGCAGCAAAATTTAAAAACCTGTTTTACAGGTTATTTTTTTTAATTAAGTTCTAATTTACAAAAGATATTTTAAACCTTTTCTTTTTTTTATTTCTGTTAACACTCTAACTAAATTTTAACAAGAATTAAGAATTATCAAAATGAGAAATCAGAAAAAAAGCGAAAAGACAAATTTTGACTTTTTATGTACTTCATCTATAAAATCAGTATTTAGTCGATGTTATTCGATTTCCTAAATTTTTTAACTAAATCACTGATTATCAATAAATTAAATCTCTTTAAAAAAACTCAATATCGTCAAAAAAGCAAAAAAATACGAGAAATATTTTTACTTTTTCGAGTTAAAAAAAAGCTTTTTTGAGTCAATTTTTGATAAAAAAACAACACTTCAACGAGTTTTTAGGTTAGTTACAGATAAAAAAATCATATTAGAAAAACTCTAATATAACTTTGATTCTGTTAAAATATTAAATATATCACAAAACACAGAAGTAATTTATACGAATAAAAAAACAGCACTTCTACGGTCCTAAAAAGTGCAAAATTGTAAGTTATTTTTTTGTTAGAAATGCACGATGTGATTAATAACCTATTTGCTTGAAAATAAATAGAACTGTTTTTCCATCTTCTTACGGATTTATAGTAAACATTAACCCAAAATCTTTTAAAAAAAATACACTCTTTTTTATACAAGCCTCTAAATCGATTTATAACTTTTATTAAGAACAGCCTAGGCAATTTATAATCCGTTAAAAAACAGATTATAACTTAAAGAATCTCAAAATACGATTACTAAAGTTTAAAAATTAGAGATTATGAAAAACATTACTTTAATGAATATGAATATTAATATTAAATACGTTTTTATAACGTTGCTTTTAATATTTATTACAAGTGGTTATTCTCAAAATACATACGATGGCAATTACTGCCCTGGTCCAGGTGCAGTTGGTGATGAATATGCGACTGGAACGGTTTATAGCACAGTATTATTAGCTAACCCTTCTTCAACATGTAACATCGGGACGATTCACGCTAAAGTTGATACCCAAAATCAAATTTTAAGATTAGGTATGGACATTGGTAATGGTGGTTCGGCACTTTTTAGATTGTACTTAGACACCGATAATAATTCGGCAACAGGATTAACATCAGATTCCTTTGGAGGAACCATTACTGTAGCTGGTGCTGAGTATATCTTAGAAATTAATTCTAACGGAAATGGTTTTACTTTATATACCGGAAATGGTAGTGTCAAAACTCAAACTAATGTTATCCCTGCAGGTCTTGCCGCTCAGGCAGGTCGTGCTAATTGTAATACTGGTGCCACATTTTTAGAGTTTAATGTTCCTTTTGGAAGCTTGGGGATTAACATTTGTGATCCCAATAATCCTGGTGTAATTAACGTTACAAAATTAGCTTCTGTTAGTGGTAATTCACCTAATTCAAGTCTATGTACTAATACTCCACTTACTTTTGGAATTCCACTAAAAGGAACAGTTGGACCAAACACAACTATTTGTTCAGGAGCTAGCGCTGCTTTAACTATAACAGGCCTCAATGCTGGTTCCAATGTTATTAAATGGCAATCATCTGTTGCTCCATTTTCAGTTTGGGTAGATATTGCTAATACTACAACATCTTACAATACAGGTAATTTAACACAAACTACAAAATTCAGAGCAATATTTTCTAATTCAGGTTTATGCTCTGGAAGTAATATCGCAACAACTGAAGCAACCGTAACGGTAAATGCTCCAACTGTTTGTTCTATTACTGGTAATGATGGCCCTGTATGCTTGTCTTCTTCCAATGTTTATACGGCTCCAGCCAGTATGACGACCTATTTGTGGTCTTTGCCTCCGGCAACTGCAAATGGTGCTACAATTACATCAGCTACAAATTTACAAAATGTAACTGTTCAAGCTGGTTCTACTTGTAATACAACGTTTAAATTATTATTAACTACTACTTTAAATGGATGTAGTTCTACTTGTGAAAAAATAGTGACTGTTAACGACACAACGGCACCAACTTGGACAACTCAAGCAAGTGCTTTAAATGTTACTTTGCAATGCAGTGATGCAGCAGGATTGACAGCCGCTCAAGCTCAGGCTCCTGTTGCCACAGACAATTGCGGTGGAACTGTAACTTATACAAAAGTGAGCGGTGCTTTCACAGCTGGTACTTGTGCAAACTCTGGAACTTACACCAACACTTGGACGGCTAAAGATGCCTGCAATAATATTTCAGCAGTTTTTACTCAGGTAATCACTATTCAAGACACCACCGCGCCAACTTGGACAACTCAAGCAGGTGCTTTAAATGTTACTTTGCAATGCAGCGATGCGGCAGGATTGACAGCCGCTCAAGCTCAGGCTCCTGTTGCCACAGACAATTGCGGCGGAACTGTAACCTATACAAAAGTGAGCGGTGCTTTCACAGCTGGTACTTGTGCAAATTCTGGAACTTACACCAACACTTGGACTGCCAAAGATGTTTGTAATAATACTTCAACAGTTTTCACTCAGGTGATCACTATTCAAGACACTACTGCTCCAACTTGGACAACTCAAGCAGGTGCTTTAAATGTTACTTTGCAATGCAGCGATGCGGCAGGATTGACAGCCGCTCAAGCTCAGGCTCCTGTTGCTACAGACAATTGCGGTGGAACTGTAACTTATACAAAAGTGAGCGGTGCTTTCACAGCTGGTACTTGTGCAAATTCTGGAACTTACACCAACACTTGGACAGCTAAAGACGTCTGCAATAATACTTCAGCAGTTTTCACTCAGGTGATCACTATTCAAGACACTACTGCTCCAACTTGGACAACAGCTCCAACAGCTTTAAATGTAACTGTAGAATGTAGCAATACTGCAGGATTGACAGCAGCCCAAAATCTGGCTCCTGTTGCCACAGACAATTGCGGTGGAACTGTAACTTATACAAAAGTAAGCGGAACTTTCGTTGCTGGAACTTGTGCAAACTCTGGAACTTACACCAATACTTGGACTGCTAAAGACGTCTGCAATAATACTTCAGCAGTTTTCACTCAGGTGATCACTATTCAAGACACTACTGCTCCAACTTGGACAACAGCTCCAACAGCTTTAAATGTAACTGTAGAATGTAGCAATACTGCAGGATTGACAGCAGCCCAAAATCTGGCTCCTGTTGCCACAGACAATTGCGGTGGAACTGTAACTTATACAAAAGTAAGCGGAACTTTCGTTGCTGGAACTTGTGCAAACTCTGGAACTTACACCAATACTTGGACTGCTAAAGACGTCTGCAATAATACTTCAGCAGTTTTCACTCAGGTGATCACTATTCAAGATACTACTGCACCGACTTGGTCAACTCCTGCTGGTTCTCTAAATGCAACCCTAGAGTGCAGTAATACAGCTGGACTAGCAGCCGCACAGGCATTGTTCCCAACTGCTTCTGACTTATGCGATAATGATGTATCTGATATTATTAAAGTAAGCGGTCAATTTGTAGCTTCTCAAGGATGCGGAAATGCAGGAACTTACACCAACACTTGGACTGTAAAAGATAACTGCGGAAACACTTCTGTTATTTTCACTCAGGTAATTACAATCCAAGATACTACTGCTCCAACTTGGACAACAGCTCCAACAGCTTTAAATGTAACTTTAGAATGCAGTGATGCTTCTGGATTGGCAAATGCTCAAGCAATGTTCCCTGTAGCTTCTGATCTTTGCGATGCTGATGTTACCAATATCACTAAAGTGAGCGGGCAGTTTGTAGCTTCCCAAGGATGCGGAAATGCTGGAACATACACCAACACTTGGACCGTAAAAGATGATTGCGGTAATACTTCAGCAACTTTTACTCAAGTAATTACTATTCAGGATACAACCGCGCCAACTTGGACTACTGTAGCTGGCACTTTAAATGTAACTTTAGAATGTAGCGATACAGTGGGACTTACTGCTGCTCAAGCTCAATTCCCTATTGCTTCTGATCTTTGTGATACAAATGTATCCAACATCATTAAAGTAAGCGGACAGTTTGTAGCTTCTCAGGGCTGTGGAAATGCCGGAACATACACCAACACTTGGACCGTAAAAGATGATTGCGGCAATACTTCTGCACCTTTTAGCCAAGTAATTACAATTCAAGATACTACTGCTCCTACTTGGACAACAGCGCCAACAGCTTTGAATGTGACTTTAGAATGCAGCGATGCTTCTGGATTGGCAAATGCTCAAGCAATGTTCCCTGTAGCTTCTGATCTTTGCGATGCTGACGTTACCAACATCACTAAAGTAAGCGGACAGTTTACAGCAACTGAAGGATGCGGAAATGCAGGAACATATACCAATACTTGGACCGTAAAAGACGACTGTGGCAATGCTTCAGCAACTTTTACTCAAGTGATTACAATACAAGACACTACTGCTCCAACTTGGACAACAGCTCCAACAGCTTTGAATGTGACTTTAGAATGCAGTGACACAGAAGGTCTTGCAGCAGCTCAAGCTCAATTCCCAACAGCTTCTGATCTTTGCGATACTGATGTTACCAACATCACTAAAGTAAGCGGACAGTTTACAGCAACTGAAGGATGCGGAAATGCTGGAACTTACACCAACACTTGGACAGTAAAAGATGACTGCGGAAACACTTCTGGAACTTTCACTCAAGTAATTACAATTCAAGATACAACTGCCCCAACCTGGACAACTGCGCCAACAGCTTTGAATGTAACTTTAGAATGCAGCGACGCTTCTGGGTTGTCTTCAGCTCAAGCCATGTTCCCTGTAGCTTCTGACTTATGCGATAATGATGTTCTAAACATTGAAAAAGTAAGCGGACAATTCGTAGCTTCTGAAGGATGCGGAAATGCTGGAACTTATACCAACACTTGGACAGTAAAAGATGATTGCGGAAACACTTCAGCAACTTTCACTCAAGTAATTACAATTCAAGATACTACAGCACCAACTTGGAATACTGTTGCTGGAACTTTAAACGTGACTTTAGAATGTAGCGACACAGAAGGTCTTGCAGCAGCTCAAGCTCAATTCCCAACAGCTTCTGACCTTTGCGATACAGATGTTACCAACATCACTAAAGTAAGCGGACAGTTCGTAGCAACTGAAGGATGCGGAAATGCTGGAACTTATACCAACACTTGGACAGTAAAAGATGATTGCGGAAACACTTCTGAAACTTTCACTCAAGTAATTACAATTCAGGATACAACCGCTCCTACTTGGACAACTGCACCAACAGCTTTGAATGTTACTTTAGAATGCAGCGATGCTTCTGGATTGGCAAATGCTCAAGCAATGTTCCCAACAGCTTCTGATCTTTGTGATACAGATGTTACCAACATCACTAAAGTAAGCGGACAGTTCGCAGCAACTGAAGGATGCGGAAATGCTGGAACTTACACCAACACTTGGACAGTAAAAGATGATTGCGGAAACACTTCTGAAACTTTCACTCAAGTAATTACAATTCAAGATACTACAGCACCAACTTGGAATACCGTTGCTGGAACTTTAGACGTGACATTAGAATGCAGCGATACAGAAGGTCTTGCAGCAGCTCAAGCTCAGTTCCCAACTGCTTCGGACTTATGCGACGCTGATGTTTTAAACATTGAAAAAGTAAGCGGACAGTTTGTGGCTTCTGAAAGCTGTTCAAATGCAGGAACTTATACCAACACATGGACTGTAAAAGATAACTGCGGTAATATTTCTGATACTTTCACTCAAGTAATCACGATTAAGGATACTACAAAACCAACTTTTGTTGGTGACCTTCCTGCAAATATCACAGTTTCTTGTGATGCAGTTCCAGAACCATTTAATATGGAAGCTTCTGATAATTGCAATGGAGACTTACCAATTGTTTTCAGTGAAACTAAAAGCGATATTAAAAACGAATGCGGTACAGAATACACCTTAACACGTAACTGGTCAACAAGTGACTGTGGAGGAAATTCAATTTCTTATACTCAAATTATAACCGTAAGAGATACTACTCCTCCAACTGGTACCGCACCAGCAAATGTTGCTAATCTACAAAGTGCAACAGACATTCCAGCAGGAAGCCCAGATGACATAAAAGATGCCGCAGACAATTGCTCAGGAGCTGTAAATATAACTGTAAGCGACACTAACAATGGAGGAACTGGATGTAATGGAGAATCTTACATCTTAACCAGAACTTATACTCTAACAGACTGTGCAGGCAATAAAACTGAATTAGTTCAAACCTTTACAGTTGAAAATAAAGTTTCTGTAAGCGGTATTGCTACAAATGTAAGCTGCCAAGGAGAAAGCGACGGTTCAATTGCAGTTACCACCAGTGCTGGAGCTACTGTAGTTATTACCAATCAAAATAATGAGGTAGTTGGAAATACTAATCTACCAGCTGGAACCTATACACTTACTGCAACATCTACAGTAAATACTGAAAATGAAACTTGTACAGCAACTGCAACAGTTGTGATTACAGAACCAAATTACAGAGTTAAAATTTCTGGACAAATTATTAATGTTGACACTAACACTCCTCTTGCAAATGTACCTGTAACATTGATTCCTCAGGGAACAACAACAGGGACAATACAAATGCGTATTACAGGTGCAGACGGAATGTACAGTTTCACAGGAATGCCTGCTGGAAGTTATTTGGTGCAAGTACAAGACGCTAATTTAAATAGTGCATATCAATTATATCCCGTTAATTCTAGCTTATTCTTTACTACTCTAGAAGAATGTGCTTTCCAAGTGCATAACTTCGAATATGGCGCTTCTAAACTTCCTGTTCTTGGAGATTATGTTTGGTATGACACTAATAGCAATGGAATTCAAGACGAATGGTACGACGCCAACAATGATGGAGTTGTAACTAAAAATATTCCAGACTCCAATGGAGCTGTTGATTACAGCCAATGGGAATGGATAGATCTTAACGGAGACGGAAGCTATACTGGCCCTCAAAATGTAGGCGAGTTAAATGCTGGAGGCTTCGGAAATGCACTTAGCCCTAATGTAATAGTTGATGGTCCAAATGGCTACCATAAAGAAGTCATTATAGGAATTGAAGGCTACTGGAGAGACCGTCCAGACAGCGAAAATCCTTACGGACAGTATACTGTTAAATTGGTAAGAGATGCAAATTTCGATACTATGGCCGCTAACTTTGGCTTTACAGGTTTAGTAAAAGTTATTCCTTCAACGTCAGCTAAAAACATAGCAGGAAAAACAAGTAAAACACAGTTACATACCGTTTGTAAAACAACAACAGATAGCGGATATGTAGTAAATGTAACTCCTGACGATTTAGTTCATTTAGATCTGGATTTTGGTGTTAGCTGTAAAGAATACCAAGACATAGTTGCCAATGATGACAGTGCAGGACCAATTGCAGGTGTTAATCATACAACAACTAATGTATTGAATGTATTAACAAACGACACTTTAGAAGGAAATGCCATAACAGCATCTGAAGTTATTATCACAACAGTAACGCCAAATGAGTTCTTACATTTAAACACTGATGGTTCTGTAGATGTATTGCCAAATGCTCCAGTAGGAACATTGACAATGGTATATCAAATCTGCGAAGCCGATCAAACAGATAATTGCGACACTGCAACTGTTACTATTACAATCGAAGCGCCAGTAATGACCGTTACCGCAACATCAATATGTGTTAACGACGTTCCTTACCTCGATTATGTAGTAACACCAGTAAACTTTACTCCTATAAATGGTGTAACCATCGCTTGGGCAGATAGCGCCAATAATGTTATATCAACAATGAACAATCTGCCATTAAGCGGTCGTGTATTGTGGCCAGGAGCAGTTGTTGATGATCAAGGAAAAGGAATTGACTGGCCAGGCTGGATTTTTGAAAACAACAGATGGATTGAAGGTGCTGATGGATTTGAAAAATTGCGTCCAACTGCTAATGTAACCTTCTCTGTAAATCCTAGTCAGACTCTTACAATAAGTTATCCGCCAGCAGATCCTTACTGTACTTCAAGACCAACATTTGCAATAGTTGCTAACGATGATAATCCTGCACCAATAATAGGAGGTTCACCACAAACCACATTAGGTAACGTTCTAACAAATGATACGCTAAATGGTACAGCAGTAAACATAAATGATGTAACGTTAACAACAAGTATTGCCGACCCAACTGGATCGATAACAATAAGTCCTGACGGAACTATAAATGTTGCACCAAATACACAAGGAGGCACCTATACCTTAACTTACCAAATTTGCGAAAAAGCCGATTTTGGAAACTGTGACACTGCTATAGTGACTGTTACTATAATTTCTCCTATAGTGGCAAATGATGATGTCTATAGTAACATTGGATGTAACTCTTTTGGACTAGTTGGTAACATATTCAGCAACGACTTAAAAGGAAAAACACATGTAACATTTGATTTGGTAGATTTTACCCTTATCACAACAGGAAACAATACCAAAACAGATCCAAACATTACTGTTGATAGCTCTGGAAATGTAAATGTCTCTAGTTTGACACCTGCCGGCACTTACACCTATAGCTACACGATCTGTGATAAACAAAGTGCCCAAAATTGTGATTCTGCAACTGTTACTATCATAGTAGTTCCAAATGGTGTTGTTGAGGTTAGAGGTACAGCATGTAACGATGACTCTACACTGGTTAATTTAAGCAGCTTACTGCCAGAAGGTAGCCCTACAACAGGAGTTTGGCAAGATAAAAGCAATAGCCACGCTCTGCAAGGAGGTATCCTTAATCCATTTGGTTTAGCATTAGGTACTTACGTTTTTGAATATGTAATAGCAGATGAAAGATGCCCAAGAAGTGTAGTTTTAAATATGGAAATCAATGATGATTGTAAAGTCTTAGCTTGTGGTAATATACTAGTACACAATGCTTTTTCTCCAAATGGCGATAACATAAATGATTTCTTCAAAATTGACAATATTGATGAAACAACTTGTTATCCTGGCAATACTGTCGAAATATATAATCGCTGGGGAGTTTTAGTTTTTGAAACTACAAATTACAATAATACAACAAATGCTTTTGACGGAACTTCAAGAGGAAGAACAACTGTTAAGCAATCTGATGGACTACCAACTGGGACTTATTTTTACATTATTACCTATAAATCTCTAGATGGAAACAACAATGTTCAAGATCATAAATTAGACGGATATCTATATCTATCAAAATAATAAATCGGCACGCTGCAAACCTTTTTTTGCAGCGTGCTAAAAAATCCGAAATTTTTGATTAATTTTAAACAATGCATTGAATTTCAAAGATTTAAAAGTCAATAGTAATTACTTAATAAAATCACTATGAGAACAAAATTATTTTTCTTCGTCATTCTGTTAGTTACATGTTCTGGGTATTCACAGCAAGATGCACAGTATACGCAGTATATGTATAACACAATAAATATAAATCCTGCCTACGCAGGTTCTCGTGGAGCACTTAGTATTTTTGGCCTTTACCGTACGCAATGGGTTGGTCTAGATGGAGCACCAGAAACAAGCAGTTTCTCAGTTAACTCTCCACTAAACAATAGCAGGCTAGGAATAGGAGCTTCATTGGTAAATGACAAAATTGGTCCTACAAATGAAAATAATATTTCAGTCGATCTATCTTATACAATTCAGACATCTGCAGATTTTAAACTTTCATTTGGTATTAAAGGAACTGCAAATATCTTCAACTTAGATGTAAACAAATTAAATCCTGCAGATCAGGGCGACCCTCAATTTCAGGATTTAAATAATAAATTTTCTCCCAATGTGGGCGCCGGAGTTTACTGGCATTCTGATAAAGCATACATTGGATTGTCTGTTCCTAATTTTATTGAAACAAATCGCTATGACGATAATGATGTGGCAATTTATAAAGACAAAATCAATTACTACTTAATTGGAGGTTACGTATTCAATCTTGATAAATATCAGTATATAAAATTCAAACCTGCTGTTTTAGCCAAAATGGTTCAAGGAGCACCGCTGCAAGTAGATCTTTCAGCCAATTTTATGTTCTATGATAAATTCATGCTTGGTGCAGCTTATAGATGGAGCGCTTCTTTAAGTGCTATGGTTGGATTTCAAATCACAGACGGACTTTATTTAGGTTACGGTTATGATCGAGAAACTACCAATTTAAACAATTATAATTCAGGTTCACACGAGATCTTCCTGCGTTATGAATTCTTCTCAAACAAAGGCAAAATGACAACTCCTCGTTTCTTCTAAAAATAAGGTATCATGAAAAACTATACACTACTTTTCGTTACAATTATAGGTGCTTTTTCATTTAGCAGTTATGCACAGCAGTCCAAAATAAATGCAGCAGACAAAAAATATGACAGCTATGCTTACGTAGACGCGATAAAAATTTATGAAAAAGTGGCCAATAAAGGCTACAAATCTGAAGACATGTTTAAAAAACTAGGAAATGCCTATTATTTCAATTCAGATTTTCAAAATGCTGCAAAATGGTATGGCGAATTATTTGCAATGAACCCTAATCCTGAACCTGAATACTATTTTCGATATGCACAGTCTCTAAAATCAACTGGAGATATGGCTAAAGCCAATAAGCTTCTGGAAGATTTTAATGCCATTTCAAAAAATGACAACAGGGGAAAGCTCTATAAAGAAGATGTGAACTACCTGGACCAGATAAAAGCAAATTCTGGGAGGTACCAGATAGAAAATGCGGGTATCAATAGTAGGTACTCAGATTATGGATCATTTGTTTACAATAACAAAATTTATTTTGCATCTGCGCGAGATACAGGAAATTTTATAAAGCGTAAACACAAATGGACAGGGGAATATTTCACGAACATTTATAATGCCGATCTAGATCCCGAAACAGGAAGCGCATCTAAAGTAAACAAATTTAAATCGGCCATTAACACCAAATTTCACGAAGCATCTCCCGTTTTTACCAAAGACGGAAAAACAGTTTATTTCACCAGAAACAACTATATCGACGGGAAGAAAGGTAAGGATGAAAACAAAGTCACATTAGTAAAGTTATACAAAGCAGAGCTGGGAAAAGATAATAAATGGACCAATATTACAGAGCTTCCTTTTAATAGTAATAATTACAGTACAGCTCACCCAGCTCTTAGCCCAGATGAAAAAACGTTGTATTTTGCTTCAGACATGCCTGGCACAATTGGAGAATCAGATTTGTATAAAGTAAGCATTAATCCAAACGGAGGTTTTGGCTCGCCAGAAAGTCTAGGCAACACAATTAATACAGAAGGAAAAGAAACTTATCCGTATGTGACTTCTGAAAATGAAATTTATTTTGCCTCTGATGGCCATCCTGGTTTGGGAGGATTAGACGTTTTTGTTGCCAATATTGATAAAGATGGAAAAATAAGCAATATCCAAAATGTAGGTGCCGATGTAAACTCTCCAAAAGATGATTTTGCTTACATCATTGATCCAGAAACAAGAAGAGGATTTTTCTCTTCCAATAAAGATGGCGGACAAGGCTCTGATGATATCTATAAATTCTTAGAAACAAGAAGACTTAAATGTACTCAGGAACTGTATGGTATAATATCAGATGCAGAAACAGGAGTTGCTTTGCCAGGTGCAAAAGTGACTTTGTATGACGATCAAATGAATCTGAAAAATTCTGTCCTTGCAGATGGTACTGGATTATATACCTTTGAGGTAGAATGCGGAAAAACCTATTATGTAAGAGCCGAGAAAACGGATTACACAACAAGAGAGCTAAGCGTTACGATCGAAAAAACAAATGGCAAAACCAATCTCCCAATTGCTTTAGAAAAAGCAACCTGCAAAGTTACTGTGGGAGATGATTTAGGAAAATGTTTTGGCATTAAAATGATTTACTTCGATTTGGATAAATCTAATATTAGAACTGAAGCGGCATTGGATTTAGAAAAAATATTGGCTGTTATGAACGATTATCCGAACATGAAACTAGATATCCGTTCGCACACAGACAGTAGAGCTTCTAATCAGTACAACGAAGCTTTATCTGACCGTAGAGCAAAATCAACAATTCAATGGTTAGTTAAAAACGGAGTCGCTCCGAACCGATTAACTGGAAGAGGATATGGTGAAACAGAACTAGTAAACAAATGTTCTGACGGAGTGCCATGTACCGAAGCAGAACATCAGGCCAACAGACGAAGCGAATTTATTATTACAGCTTTATAACCTTAAAAACAGAAATACAAAAAAAAAGCTGCCTTATTGGCAGCTTTTTTTAATTTAAAAAGTCGTTGCAATTCTATGAATTACAACGACTTTTAAAAAACCAACCTGTCCAAATTTTCTTTAAAGCTTAACAAATATGTTAGTATAATATTTTTTTCCTGTAGCAGCATCTGTAGTTACAGATAATCCAAAGTGAGTATAATCGCCAACTATATTTTCTTTATGGCCTGGACTATCAAGCCAAGCTCTTACCGCCGCCTCTGGAGTTTTGTAATTGTAGGCAACATTCTCTCCTACTTTTTTCGCTCCCAATACATTAGTCATATTAGTCGATCTTGCCACAAAATCGTTATGATCCACAACATTATTTTGAATCATGTACTTATTATGTTCCTCGCATTTATAAGATATATGATTAACCCTTTCTAGGGCATTTAAACCAATACTAACACGGTATTCGTTTATTAACCTCATCGTTTCTATCTCAGTATCGTTGTAAGTGTAATTGGCAACTAGCGCTTCTGTTGGAGTAGTAGAATTCGGGCTGGCCTCGGCAGTATCAGCAGAACATGCGTTCATTGCGACTAAAATCGCAATGAACAACATGGTGCGCATAATCTTTTTCATAATCATCAGCATTTTAGCGGTTTAAAGTAAATGTTGGGGCAAATCCTTTAAATTTATCTTTGAATAAATATCGTTTGCTTTATTTGTGTTCCAAACGTATTCATTTTACCGTTAAACTACAAAATTAATCGATGAAATGCATGTATTTTTTATTTACAGATGTATTTTCCTATACTAAGAAGATAATCGTTCAATTTTCCAAGAAAAATCGGACTGACTTGTATAACGAATTCTATCATGAAGTCTATTAGGTCTTCCTTGCCAGAATTCAACTTGTAGCGGAGTTACAATATAACCGCCCCAATTTTCAGGTCTTGGAATTGGCTTTCCTTCATACTCTGTTTCTAGTTTTTTTAAGTTTTCTTCTAGAAAAGTTCGTGACGGAATTACTTCGCTTTGATGAGAAACAATTGCTCCAAGCTTACTTCCATCAGGACGAGAATCAAAGTAATTATCTGAAATAATTTCAGACGTTTTCTGTGCAATTCCCTTTATAATAACCTGACGTTCCATTTCCTGCCAAAAGAAAGACAGACAAATATTTGGATTTGCTTCTATCGCTTTTCCTTTTTCAGAATTATAATTGGTGTAGAATATAAACCCTTCTTCAGAAAATTTCTTCAATAAAACCACACGAGATTTCGGGAAACCGTCCAATCCAATTGTAGAAACCGTCATGGCATTCACCTCACCACTTCCGCCAAAATCCTCCACTTCATGAAACCATCGGTTAAAAAGATTAATCGGATCTTCTGGAATATTAGTTTCTAACAATTCACTTTTCTCGTAAGATTTTCTATAATTGCTTAAATCGTTCATAGCTTTTTTTGTGTTTTTTGTTTCAGGTTTCAAGTTTCAAGTTTTACACGTTGCCATCCTGAGCGGAGTCGAAGGTTTTTTTGTTTAAAAACTTAGAATCTCAGAACCTTAGCATCTTAGCATCTTTTTTCATAACTCAAAACTTACCCCGTCATCTCCCAAAAGAACATGTGGAAAAATTTCTTCTGCCTCTGTTTTAAAACGCTCCAACCCATCATAACGCGTTGAATAGTGTCCTAAAATTAACTGTTTTACATTTGCTTTTAAAGCAATTTTTGCTGCTTCTTTTGCAGTAGAATGCAATGTTTTTTCTGCTAGTCTCGCTTCCGATTCTAAAAATGTCGATTCGTGATATAAAACATCAGCATTCTGTATTATTGGAATTATCTCTTCATAATATACCGTATCAGAACAGAAGGCATAGCTCTTTGCTGGCGGAGGATCAAAAGTTAGTTTTTCATTTTCGACTACCGTTCCATTGTCAAGTGTGATATCGCTTCCGTTTTTGATTTTCTGATAATACGCTACATGAATATTATAACGTTGAACTGCTTCAACATCTAATTTTCTTTCATCTGGTTTTTCCTGAAATAAAAAACCGTTGGTATACACACGATGTTTGAGCGGAATCGTTTTCACAATAACTTTTTTATCTTCAAAGATTACTTCGCTTTCTTTTGATTCTAATTCATGGAAAAACAAAGAGTATGTAGTCCAAGATTCTGTCAATTTCAGTTGAAGCAAAATCAGTTCTTTAATTCCTTTTGGACCGTAAATATGAAGATCGGTAGTTCTTCCTAAAAGCGAAAAAGTCGAGATAGTTCCAATTAATCCAAACAGATGATCTCCGTGAAGATGTGAGATAAAAATGTGATTAATTTTAGAGAATTTAATTTTGTTTTTGCGAAGCTGTACCTGAGTTCCTTCACCACAATCAATTAAAAACAACCTGTTTTTAATCTCTAAAACCTGCGAAGTCGGATTAGTAAGCGTTCTGGGAGTTGCGGCATAACAGCCAAGTATAGTTAATTTCAATTTTATTGTTTATTCGTTTATCTGGCAAATCGTTTAATCGTATAAAATTAAATCAAATCGATTAAACGGTCAAACGAATAAACAATTAAACCAATATTTAAAATCCTAAATCTCGTTCGATTTCTTCCATTTCGATAATATCATGTGCTTCTAAAAGAGAAGGCACGACTGCCAATTTATCTGAAATAGCATTAAAATCAAGATCTGAAGCTACAATTACAAATGATTTTTTTGCTTTTTTATGTATTTTAGAAAGTGGTAAAAAAGCTTTTAAATCTTTTTCGGCAATCACGTCAGCAGATAAATCGATTATAATATTTTGTTTTTCAAAAGTTTTAAACTGTTGCGTAACATTTTCCAAGAAAGCATTTACATCTCCTTGCGTGTCTTTAATAGTAACGGTATGTCCTTTTTGATCTACTTTCATTTTTTAATTTATGGGGCTTATATAAAAATTGATTTTCTGAGAGCTAAGGTACGAAGTTTTTTTATTTGTTGTTTTTCGTTTTTTTAGTTTCAGGTTTCAAGTTTCAAGCTGTATTACGTGAAGTTTGGTTTTACCGCAAAGCACGCTAAGTCTTTACATCTCAGTTTGTACTGAAACCCGCAAAGTTCGCAAAGCTAAATCTACATAAAGCTTTGCGAACTTTGCGTATTTATTAAGTTTGGCTTGTTTAAAAAAACTTAGCGTACTTTGCGGTAAAAAAATATTATTCCGACAATAACTTGAAACATTAAACTTGAAACAAATCTAAGCCTGTATTTTCGAAGCCAAAAGATAAATAACCGCCATTCTAATCGCTACACCATTTTCAACCTGATTTAAAATCACAGATTGATCAGAATCAGCAACTTCAGAAGTGATCTCTACTCCTCTATTGATTGGTCCTGGGTGCATGATTACGATTTCTTTACTTAGCGAATCCAGAAGCGGTTTATCTACTCCGTATTGCTGTGCGTACTCACGTGTTGATGGAAAGAAATTCACATCCATACGTTCATTTTGCACACGAAGCATATTTGCAACATCACACCATTCAAGAGCTTTACGTAAATTCGGTTCAACGGTAACTCCAAGCGATTCAATATATCTCGGAATCAATGTTTTTGGTCCACATACTTTTACCTCAGCACCTTGCATCTGCAAAGCATATATGTTGGATAAAGCAACTCTCGAATGCAGAATATCACCCACAATCACCACTTTTTTTCCAGCCACATCACCCAGTTTTTCTCTGATAGAGTAACTGTCTAGTAAAGCCTGAGTTGGATGTTCGTGTGCGCCGTCACCTGCATTTACAATACTTGCTTTGACATTTTTAGATAAAAAATAAGCCGCTCCGGGATTGGAGTGGCGCATTACAACCATATCCACTTTCATCGAAAGGATATTATTAACAGTATCAATCAAGGTCTCTCCTTTTTTAACTGATGACTGAGCTGCAGAAAAACTGATTACATCAGCAGATAAACGTTTCTGCGCTAATTCGAAAGAGAGTTTGGTTCTGGTGCTGTTTTCGAAGAAAATATTGGCAATAGTAATATCTCGTAATGAAGGAACTTTTTTAATCGGTCTATTAATGACTTCTTTAAAATGATCTGCCGTTTCAAAAATCAGGTTAATATCATTCTCGTTGATATATTTGATTCCTAATAAATGATTTACGCTTAATTCTTTCATGTTTAATGTTTAACTGTTTATTTGTTGAATCGTTTAATCGTTTGCTTTGCGATTAAACAGTTAACCGATTTAACGATTAACTATTTTTATAATTTTTAATTGAGTAATCGAAATGAATCGATTAAACAATTAACCGATTAAACGATTAACCAAATTTAATTTGTCACTAAGTGAACAACATCTTCACCATCATTTTCTTTCCAGCTTACAATCACTTTTTCGCCATTAATGGCATCTACCTGACGACCGCGATAATCGGGCTGAATTGGCAAATGACGGCTGAAACGTCTGTCGATTAAAACTAACAATTCGATCTCTGAAGGTCTCCCAAAAGATTGAATAGCAGTTAGCGCAGAACGAATGCTTCGGCCTGTAAACAAAACGTCATCAATAAAAATGACTTTTTTGTCTTCGACTATAAAATTGATTTGAGTTTTGTTGGCTTCAAGTGGTTTTTCTGTACGACGAAAATCATCTCTAAAAAAAGTAATATCCAAATACCCCAAAGAAATCTCAGGAACTTGGTATTCGTTTTCTAAAATTTGTTTTAAACGTTCAGCTAAAAAAACGCCTCTTGGCTGAATTCCCACTAAAATAGTATTTGAAAAATCAAGATGTTTTTCGATTAACTGACAAGCCAAACGGTGAAGTATGATAGTAACTTCTTTTGAATTAAGTAATACTTTCTGGCTCATAATTAATTGTAATGATTGATCGGGCAAATATACGGAATCTGATTTTATTTGTTGGGGTGTTAAGAAAGGAAATATTTTTTGTCTTTTATATTTCATTTGTCCTTTTATAATATATTTTCGTACTCTAAATATTTTTATTTCATAAGTTCAATACAAAATAACAAATGAATCAAACTTTAATTGAAAATGTAAGACTTGCTATCAATCCTAAATTTCAAGATTGGGTTTTATTTCAAAACGGTAGCTACATTATTTTTAATAATACTGATGCAATTGGAGACATAAGAAAAGAGGCTATGAAAATTATGGCTGAATATGGCCCTGTTCATATAGGATCTCCTGCGGGCGATTTCGGAGTCACTACACTTAAAAAAGCTGAAGGATGGTCTATTTCAGGACATTACTATGGAATGTATACCTATGTTCACCCGTCAGAAATAAGTGAAATAACTTTAAATGAAAGTGAAATTGGCTTATTTGGTCGTTCAAAAAGAGACTTAGATGGTCAAAATCCCATTATCATACATATTAACAAAAAAGATATTGATGTAAAATTAATCGCTGGATTTACTGGTATAAAAAAAATACCCCTGCCTTTTGTCTGGGCAATAAACAATTACAATCCGAAATTAATTTTAAAAGAAGAATCTTTTGAACATAGAGGTGGTTTTTGGGGCAAAACTGATTACTATGAGAATATTGAAAAAATTGACATCTATTTAGCTTACAAAACCACTAACATTGAAATCACGAAAATAGATTCAAAATTTACTTTTGTTGGAAATACAAACAATAATCTCGAACTAAAAAAATGTTTAGCATTCTTTCACGAAAAAAAATGCATTCTGACACAAAAAGCTTTAGATTTTTTAAATCAATAATATTTTCACAAAAAAATTCCGTAGGAATGAAACATTTTGTAGCAACGGATTTTAATCCGTTGAGAAATTAATCGGCATTTACATGGAGTTCCATCGGAACGGTACATATATAAGGCATTAAATGTGTCGAACCTACGGCTCTTCTAATCAATCCTCATTATTACTGACCGGATTAAAATCCGGCCCTACAATATTTATTCGAGCCGATGGCTCCCTTTCTTTGAGATTTATCTCCAAATCCTAAAACATTTACAAAAAATTCTATAACACCTTTTCTTGATTCTTGAATTAATTTTAATTACAAACTTTAAAACATCAGAATCATGCAAAATAAAATACTAAGATTGTTAATGGTATTTGTAATACTGTTTTCATTTACAAGCTGTGAAGTTATAGGAGACATTTTTAAAGCCGGAATGGGATTCGGGATATTTATCGTAATTTTTATCATTGCGATTATCATCTGGATCTTTGCCAGAGTTTTCAAAAAGTAAAACATAAAAAATCCCCTTAAAACGGGGATTTTTGTTTATTAAAGATTGATATTTTCAAAAAGCAAAAAGTCAATTGTTAATTACTTTATTGATCTCAAATAGCATTCTTTCCTTTAACCATTCTTTCTCATCTAGTGACAGGTCTTCAAACAAATTATTATTGTTTTCATCGAAACTAATAATAGTATCTTTTAAAAATTCAGTTCTAATTTGTTCAACTCGCACCGCATCATTTAAATTTAAACTTCCAATTTTTGAAATAGCACTTTGCAATCTATTGTGCGTAACATAATTGCGTAACTCCTCCATTATAAAAGATAGATTTTCTGTTTTTGAAGATAAATTGGGAACAAACGACCATTTTTCTGCTTCGTGAAATTTCTTTTCTTCATCAAACTCCGGATTTTTCAATTTAATAATCGGTCTTTCCAAATTAATATTAGAGTCCAATGAATTGAAAGGTTTTATTACAATTCCTTCAATAAGATTATCTTTAAGTTCAGGCAAATTCAATTCTTTTGGAATTGTTGAATTTATTCTTTTATTAAAATTCATTGCCTCATTCAGTTTTCCAATAAAAAGAGGTTTTGCATGAAGTATTTCGAACTTCTCAAATAAGCTTAGTGCTTTTTCGTAGTCCAAATAATATTTTGTTTCTTCATCTGATTCTATAGCAATATCAAAAGCGCAAAACTCAATAGAAGGAGCATAATAAACACCTGTTTGGATTGGATGTAAATTTTCTAAAGCTTCAACATCAGGATGAGGATATTTACCGCCAAAAAGTTCTCCGTAAACTACAAGTTTTGAAGCTTTAATTTCAGTACTCAATTGCTCAAATAATCTAAGTATTTTATTTTCTAATTTATGTGCAACAAGCTGGTAACCAAAAAAATCATCAGTCCACGACAAATACTCTTTTCTTTTTGCAAATTTCAAACTGTTATTTTCATAAACAAAACTAAAGTTTGCTCCATGCACTTTTTCGGTAACAGCCCATTTGTATTTTTCTATTTTAGATAAATCGCTGCTATCAAGCCCAAGTTTTTTAAGACTATTGGGCATTTTTTCATATTCAGAAAACATCTTTTATTGATTAAAAACAATTCTACAAACGTAAGAAAAATGACAAATAAAAAATCCCAAATACTAAATTAGAATTTGGGATTTTTTATTTATACAACTTTGTCAAAGTTTTAAACTTTGACAAAGTTGTAAGTACAGTTTGGAATTTGGAATTTGTGATTTCCAAAATTGTAATTTTATAGATTGTACATCTTCTTTCTTTGTTCCTGAATCTTTTCATCATCAAGATATTCATCAAATGTCATGTAACGATCGATAACTCCGTTTGGTGTTAATTCTACAATTCGGTTACCAACAGTTTGAGCAAACTCGTGGTCATGTGTTGTGAAAATTACAGAACCTTTAAAGTTTTTCAATGAGTTGTTGAAAGCTGTAATAGACTCCAAATCTAAGTGGTTTGTTGGCTCGTCAAGCATTAAAACGTTAGCACGTTCCATCATCATTCTAGAAAGCATACAACGTACTTTTTCTCCTCCAGATAAAACTCTAGAAGTTTTTAAAGCTTCTTCTCCAGAGAAAATCATTTTTCCTAAGAAACCTCTAATGAAAACCTCATCACGCTCTTCTTCTGTTTTAGCATACTGACGTAACCAGTCAACTAACGTTAAATCATTTTCGAAGTATTTGTGGTTTTCAGCTGGCAAATACGCTTGATTTGTTGTAATTCCCCAATCGAAAGTTCCAGAATCTGCTTTTTGTTCACCGTTTAAGATTTCGTAGAAAGCTGTCGTTGCACGAGAATCTTTAGAGAAAAGAACAATTTTATCGCCTTTTGCCATATTCAAATCCACATCTTTGAACAGAACTTCACCATCTACAGAAGCAGATAAGTTTTGCACATTCAAGATTTGATCTCCAGCTTCACGATCCTGATCGAAGATAATCGCAGGGTAACGACGGCTTGAAGGTTTGATTTCGGCAATATTTAATTTCGAAATCATTTTTTTACGAGAAGTAGCTTGTTTCGATTTCGCCACGTTTGCACTAAAACGACGAATAAATTCTTCCAACTCTTGTTTCTTCTCTTCTGCTTTTTTGTTTTGCTGTGCACGCTGTTTTGCCGCTAATTGGCTAGACTCGTACCAGAACGTATAGTTTCCTGAGTAGTGATTGATTTTTCCGAAATCAATATCAGAAATATGTGTACAAACCGCATCTAAAAAGTGACGGTCGTGAGATACAACGATTACAGTGTTTTCGTAGTTTGCCAAAAAGTTCTCTAACCAAGCGATTGTCTCGAAATCCAAATCGTTGGTAGGCTCATCCATAATCAATACATCAGGATTTCCGAAAAGCGCTTGCGCCAAAAGCACACGTACTTTCATTTTTCCTTCCATATCGCTCATTAAAGTATAATGATCTGCTTCTGAAATTCCTAAGTTAGATAACATAGATGCTGCATCAGAATCCGCATTCCATCCGTTCATTTCTTCAAACTGAACTTGAAGCTCTCCAATTCGGTCGGCATTTGCATCGTTATAATCTAAATAAAGCTCATCCATTTCTTTTTTAACAGCATACAGCACTTTATTCCCCATTAAAACGGTTTCCAAAACAGTATGTTCGTCGAACATGTTGTGGTTCTGGTTTAAAACCGACATACGTTTTCCTGGCTCTAAATGAATATGACCAGAAGTTGGGTCCATATCACCTGAAATGATTTTTAGAAAAGTAGATTTTCCAGCACCATTGGCTCCAATAACTCCGTAGATGTTTCCGTGAGTGAAAGTTGTATTTACTTCATCAAATAAAACTCTTTTACCAAATTGAACTGATAAATTATTGACTGTTAACATGAATGTCTTTTTAATTAATTTGGTGCAAAAGTAGTGAAAAAGGTTCTAAGTTGCAAAGATGCTAAGGCGCTAAGGTTTTTATTTTAACCATATAAGTAACATAAGAAAATTTAAGTTTTGCTAAAATGAACTTATATTACTTATATGGTTAAAAACTTCACAATTTGCTTTCTTTAGATAAAGCTACTTCCAAACTTTCAAAATTAGGAAGCACTTTTGAAATTATTCCTTCTTTGTTGATGATGAAATGTGTTGGGAAAGAATTCAACTGTAAAACATTATTCATGTATTCTTTCATATCTGGAATTACAGAATAGGACAATGGTTTTCTGGCTAAGAAAGTTTTTAATTGTTCTGGAGTATCTTCGGCTAAACTCATGAAAACAATGTCTTTTCTTTCTTTATATTCTTCGACTAATTTGTTGACTTGAGGAAATTCTCTAATGCATGGCGTGCAGTGAATGTACCAGCATTTTATTACAATGATTTTTCCTTTCATGGATTCGTTGGTAACCAAATTTCCGTTTAAGTCTTTGAATGAAAACTGCGGAAAAGAGGTTCCTTCCATCTTGTAGTTTTTATAGGCATCAAAGCCAATTTGATTGATAGTTGCTTTTATACTTGTATCGGTTTTGGGCTGAATTTTGAATAGTTTATAAACGTAAACATTCGCTTCTGATTTCAATCGAATTGGGATAAAATTTCCATTTGCCAATTGATCTAAAAAAGCCTCTTTTGAAATTTCTTTAGACGCGAAATCAAGTGCGGTAAAATCTCTGGAAAGCATTATACTTTTATTATAAAACGACCATTGTTCGTAGTTTTTCTGAATCTGTAAAGGATCGACTTCTGGATTTCCGAATTTATTTTGAGCAGTGCTTATTGTAAAAATAAAAAGAAGAGTAAGTAAGCTAATGATTTTCTGCATGGATTCTGAAACGTATTTTATTTCAAAAGTAGTGAAAGTTTTTTAACCGCAAAGGCGCTAAGGTTTACGCAAAGTTCGCAAAGTTTTTTTCTCTATTTTGATTGAAAACTAAGCAATTCAGTAAGTTCAATATCCAAAGCATTTGCAATTCTAATAAGAGTTTTTATGCCAGTGTTTATCTTAGCTCTTTCGATTCTACCTATTTGATTTCTTGGAATGCCACAATCATCAGCCAAATCTTGCTGAGATAAACCTTTTTTTTCACGCAATTGTCTAATGTGAATTCCAAGATTTGCAATAAAAGTTTCTTCTGAAATATCCATATTTCAAAAGTCATAACAATTATTTTTTAATATGACACAAATTTGTGTCAAAAATCAATATATTTACTAAAAATATAAGATTATGATTACACAAGACATTTTAAATGAAGTTCAAGCTAGATTAAACAATCTTTTTACAGATGAAATTGATTGTAAAGAAATGGCAAAAATAATTCGAGAAGTAAATAATGCGCTTTCATTATCTGTTATGAGAGATTGTGAAACCGTCAAATTTGGAGTGAAGAATATTGACGATAGTTTTTATTGGCTTAACAAACTGGCAGAAGTTTTAGATCCTTATTTGGATGTATAAAACATTAGAAATTGTTTAAACATAAAAAAACCTGGCAGTAAAAACTACCAGGTTCATAATGTGCATCTTTAGGCAAAAACCAAATAACAAATTACCTAAAGCCACATTTGTTAGAAATAAATAGATTAAAACATAAATAACCAAACTCAATTTTAATCGTCCCGTTTTTTATTTCTAGATTTTCAATTCTTTTTTAATTTAAAAAGTTCATTACTTTAAATGACTTTCTGCTTCCAGATTTGTCTGTCACAATCACAATAAAGACTTGTTTGCTTGTAAAACTATGGTTATGAAGCACGATTTCTTTGTTATTTTGAAGATTTCTATGCGTCATAATAGTTTGTCCAATTGTGTTAAATACATCAACCTGAGCGATATTTTCTTCATCATTTGCTACAGTCAAAGCATCATTTTTAAAATAGGCTAACGTTGCATTATTTGTAGCTGAAACAGTATCAACTGCTAATACTTTTGCTGTTGCTTGTGATGCGAAATAGGCTGCATAAGCTTTTGATAATTCAGATGAATTTCCGCAAGAAGAGGCATCCCAGTTTACAGACCAAGTCATTAAACCTCTTAAAGAAGGATATGGACCTCCTGGCTGCATCGTGTATGTTCTTCCTGTAAAATTGGTTCCGTTTCTTAAATAATCCATAGCATTAATTCCTTCTGTAGGAGTTAGATAACCGCTTCCTGCCGCACTTGGACAAGCTGGCAAAGCAATAAGTACTTTTGAAGCTGGTAAACCATCAAAATGCATTCCTGTTGAAGCAATGTTATATCCTTTGATCACCATATCAGTCAAGGCTGTTACCATGTTTGATTTTTTAGCCGTACCATAATATTGTCCATCTAATCCGTTTTCTCCGCCGGTATTGTACAACTGTACCGCTAATAAGTCTAACTCGTTACGTAAGTTTTGAATAATTGGCAGGAATGAACCAAAAGTGTCTGTATAAGTAGTATATCCTCCTTGTACATATTGTGTTTCTGGAGCTGCAGTTAATAAAAACCCAGGGCCATAGTAAGCTTTCAATTCTTTAAAAGCATCTACTACATTTTTTAATCTTGGATAAGCAGAAATTCCCGCATAAGAAATATCTCTTAAATTTCCTGCGCTAAAATTCATCGATCCGCCTTCAAAATCAATATCAACCCCATCAAATTGATACTCGTCAATAATTGCTTTTAGACCATTAACAAAAATATTTTTTTGAGTTACGTTATCTAAAACAACATGGCCATTTTGACCTCCGATAGAAACAATAACAGGAACTCCGCTATCTCTTAAAGATTTTATATCGTTTTTCAACAATTGCTTGTCGAAAACACCATTTGTCAAATATCTAGCATCATTTGTAGTCAATATTGGCGTATAACCATCACGATTAACGGTTTCTACGAAAGAATAATCCACTACATTAAATTTACTTCCGACCATTTGAGAGAAATATAAAAACGGAGCACCGGCATTTTCCCAAGAATGTGCATATCCTAAAATAATTTTAGACGGAAGCGGAATAAATCTATTAGTTCCTACTTTAGCAATTTTAATAGTATTGTTTAATGTTGTAACACCAGATTTATTATCAGTTGCTTTGATTACAATTGGGTAATCTTGATAAGCAGTTGGGGTAAAATTATAGGTATAAGTATTATTTGTACCCGCTGTCATATTAAATGTACCTCCATTGATTGTAATGGTAACACCAGAAACCGATCCGTCGCTATCAACAGCTGTAACCGAAATTGGCACCACTTGGAAAGAATTTTGGTATACGGTAGTATTTGATGGTGAATTCCAAGTAATTACAGGCAATGAATTCGGACAGGTTGTTCCTGAGCATTGCAGAGAAAAATCTTTTGTACTTACTGCAGTTGCTCCACTAGATGCTGTTACAGTTGCTTTCAACGTATAGTTTTTATTGAAATCTGCTGCAACTGGCGTCCAACTTGCCACATATTCTGATCCAGAAAGTGTTGCCGTAATATTTTGTGAGTTGATATTAAATACAACCGATGTAATGGTCAAACTAGCATCTACACTTGCCGTTGCTTTAAGCTGAATTGCAGTTCCTGGAGCAATAGCAACAGCTGCAGTTGACGGACTGGTAATAGTAATCTGAGGCGGTGTAGTTTGGTTGGTGTTGAAATTGTAAACTGTTGGCGTTGTTGGAACCGCAAAGTTTGCTAGATTATTTGGATAATAAGCTACTTCTCCATTTTGCCATGAGTTCAATTTCAAGCTTAAAATTTGTGTATAACCTGCTACAACTGAATTGTCAAAAGTATAATTTCCTGATGCATCTGTTGTTGCTAAAACACTTTTCCAGTTGTGAGTATTGTCTGTCCAAGGTAAAACAATTTCTACTTTAGCATTTGCCACTGGAGCTGAACCATTTTTAACCGTTCCGCTAATTAAGTTTGTGGCTGCCGCCAATGCTACTTTAGCTGTTGAACTTGTATTGAAATTATAAACCGTTGGAGTTGTAGGAATTGCAAAGTTGGCTAAATTATTTGGGTAATACGCTACCTCGCCATTTTGCCAAGAGTTTAATTTCAAACTCAAAGCTTGTGTGTAACCGTCTATAACTGAATTATCAAAACTGTATTTTCCTTGTGCATCTGTTGTTGCAATAACACTTTTCCAGTTGTGTGTGTTATCTGTCCAAGGTAAAACTAATTCTACTTTTGCTCCTGCAACTGGCGTAGATCCGTTTTTCACAGTTCCGCTAATTTTACTTGTACTTACAACAACATCTTGCGTAAAGTTCAACGTTTTATTAGCATTTAAATTAGAATAAACTGTAGAAGCTGGAGTAAATGTTTGTCCTGTTAAGGCTGCAGTTACGGTATAATTGCCGCCAGAAGCTAAAGTAAGTGAGTAAGCTCCGCTTGAATTAGTGGTTGCAGTAACATTTCCTGCTGTAGAAGATGCCGTTACTGTTACGCCAGAAACTGGAGCTGTTCCGTTAAGAACTGTTCCGCTTACGGTATAAGTTACCACTGCTGCACCTTGAGTGAAATTCAACGTTTTGTTTGCATCAATTGCATTGTAAACTGTTGAAGCTGGTGTATAAGAAAATCCAGATTTTGCAGCTGTAACTGTAAAGTTTAATCCCGCTGTTAAACCTGCAACGCTGTAAGCACCGCTTGCGTTTGAAACTGCTGTTAAAGTTGTGCTTCCAGAAACTGCCGAAACGGTTACGCCAGAAACTGGTGTTGTTCCGTCTAGAACTGTTCCGCTTACAGTATAAGTTGGCTGAGTTCCATTTATTACAACTCCTGTTTGATTTGTTGTAACATTTGTTAACGTAACTGGAGTAAATGTATAACTCGCTTTTAAAGCTGTTAGCGAATAATTTTGTCCAGAAGTTAAATTATTGAAGGTAAAGTTTCCTGTTTGAGAAACTACTGTCTGAATAACTACATTAGATGCATTACGTAATTCTACTGTAACATCTGTAACCAAAGCCGATCCGTTTTTTACAGAACCAGCAATGCTTACTGTTCCTGGAACTACGCTTCCAAAAGAAGTATCAACTTGAGCAAGCAATGAATTTGGAATTGCACCTCTCGTATCCTGAGATAATTCCCAAATCATTCCTCCTGCTAAGTTTTTTGATTTAATGTATTGCACTTTTAAATCCATTGACTGTTTATCCTCATAAGAGATAAACTCTTTTCTAGTAGCATTATATAAATAAGGAACTTTCGTCGTATTATCAAAGTAACGAACCCATCCTGCTGAAGCTGCAGATGGCGTTACCATCATAGTACTCGGATCCAAATAAGCATGTGAATTTGTAACTGGATTTCCGACTAAATCACAAATTTCGATACTTCCAGATTTTTCGCAAGCTCCAGAACCATCCCAAGTTCCTGTTGGGTTTTGCGGATTAGTACATCCTGGAACTACATATCTTGGTGCTGAAACAAATAATCCGTTTGTTGAATTTGCAGCAACGTTATCGAATTTTTTTCCGTAGAAAGGCAATCCCATAATTAATTTATTTGCCGGGAAACCAACTACATTTAAATATTGATTGGTTAATTCGTCTAGTGATTCTGATTGCGTTGCGCCATACAACGGATCGTTTGGATTTCCACTAGCATACAAAGGAGCATTGTAACAGGTTTTATCGTACCAGTTTCCTCCAAAATCATATCCGAAATAGGTAATATAATCACAATAAGTAGAAATATCTTCTGTCATTCCGTATTGTGATCTATTATTTGGACCTAAATACTGTTTAGAGACATTTCTAACATTGTTTCCTGCAGCAATAGTAATTAGTTTATTTGGCATTGCCTGACGCATAGCTTTTAATAAGTAAACCAAATTTTTGTTGTCATCAGGACTGTATTTTTGCGGAGGAACAGGCGCGCCATTTACAATTTCTGTTCCGTCAGTTCCGCCAGAAAGAGGATATTCCCAATCAATATCGAAACCATCAATAAACGGATACGTTGTAATGAAGTTTGCCATATCTGTTGCCAAAGCGGCTCTTGCCACAGGGCTTGCAGCAATTGGAGAAAGGTCTTGACCTTTTGTCCAGCCTCCAACAGAGATTAAGATTTTTAAATGCGGATACTTTTCTTTCAATTTCATTAAGTCGTAAAAGTTTCCTTTAACTGGAGCATCCCACGGAATTCCGCCTTCCATATGCTCAAAATCGGCATAGGTATCCAAACATTTTAATTTTGTATTCTCTGGATGGGCAGGATCATAAGTTGTCCCATAAAAAGAATAATTTAAATGCGTCAATTTACTTCCATCAATCTTCGGAACATTAAAATCCCTCGCATAGATAGACCATTGCGCATAATACCCCACTACTTTTTTTCCGTGAGCCGGCTGGGCTAACGCGAGTAAGGGAAACAACAACAAAAAGAGTAATCTGTAATAATGTTTCATAGTTAATAAATATTGGTTAATAGAAAATAAGTACTTGGGCCATAACTGTTTTCTTAACAGTCAGGTTTCGCTTAACTGCAGGTTGGAAGGCTGCTGTCAACTGGAAATAAACTCAAATTACATTCTATAGATAAATATTACTATTTCTGATTCATTCATAATCTTTAGCAAATAGCATTGACTGATATTTATTTATAATTTTTAAAAATTAATCGTAAATACAAATGATAAATTTGGGACTAATCATCAATCTATACTCTCGTTTTTTGTCATGTTTTGTTGTATTCTTTTTATTTGGTTTTTAAAGGTTAATAATTATTTTCACGGCTTATATTTTTTTATTTAATTAAGTTAAGTGCTATCATTTTTGAAATCTTGGCCATAACCATCTCTACCGAGAAACTCGGCAGAGATAATTAAAAGCCTGATTAATGGTAACTCTAATTAACACACTAACTCAACCAAAATTTCATATTAGTTTCTTTAAACTTTCATAAACTGACAGTTCTACGTCAGCATGATCTTTTGTATTGCATTGCTCTATTAGACTTTTTAAGTCTGCTGGTTTTAAAGTCGATTTATTATCTAAAACCAACAATAATTCTTGTGAAGCATCGCTTAATTTTTGAGACAAAGGCAAAATTGGCTGCACTAATGGCGCATTTGCACTAAGCGTAGTCAGGTCTTTGTGCACTGCAATCCATTTACTAAAAAAAGCAGCTACTTTTGCTTTATTATCTGCCGATTTATTTGCCAAATATTGGCTTACAGCTTCACTAAAAGCTAAAGAATCTTTCGCATCTGGTCCGCAAGCATCGGCAAACAAGGTAAATGGAGAATACATTTGGTATTCTGTTCCTCCTTTGTTACGAGTATATCCTTTTAAAGGTTCACTTACATTAGAAAATGCTTCAAGGGATTGAATACTTTGATTGTTGGCAATATTTCTCAAAATCACATCTTTGTTACGAATGTGTGTAATGCCTAATTCTTCTAGCCTAAAAGAAATCGTTTCTAAACGTTTGCGCATATTTTCTACATCTACCACATCTTCTGCAGACCAAAGTCTCTCTGCAATTGCAGCTGTTCTTGGCCAAATTCTAGAATCGATAGTTGTTGGTGTAGCTAATTCTGTCCACATTGTAGCCTCTCCACCCAAAATTCTTGCTTTTTCATCGCTAGTTAAATTAGCTCCTTTTGGCATCGGATCGTTTAAGTAATGACTTGCAATTGGATACATCAAATCAATATAATAACCATTTGAAAGAACGGTTTTGTATCCTTTTTTAACGGCGTCTACAAGAGATTGTCCCGCAGGCATTCCTTCATTTGGACCTCTCCAAGAATGCACGATAGCTTCTTTAGACAAATCTTTTGTCAAAATTTCTTCCCAACCCATTAATTGTTTTCCGTGTTTCTTTAACATCGGCGCCAATTGCATGGTGAAATACGTTTGCAATTCGTGGTTGTTTTTTAAATTATGCTTTTTCATGAATTCTTGAATTTTCGGATTTGCATCCCAATCCTTTCCTTCGTTTTCATCTCCTCCAATATGGAAATAAGCACCTGGGAATAATGGACAAACCTCATCAAAAACTTCACTTAATAATTGGTATGTTTTAGGATTTGAAGGATCTAATGTTGGCGAAAAAATACCAGCATTTCTTTCAATTCCATAGGTAGCGATTGCTGTACCTTGAATATTTTTTTCGGATGTTCCGCCAGTCAGCGTGATTACTTTACTGCCAATTTCTGGATAAGCCGTTAAAATTGCAGATCCGTGACCTGGAACATCTATTTCTGGAACGATTAAAATACCGCGCTCATCAGCATATTTTACGATATTTTTAATTTCCTCTTGTGTGTAATACATTCCATCCGAAGCCAGTTGAGTAAACTTTGGATGTTTTTTCATTTCGATTCTCCAGCCTTGATCATCAACCAAGTGCCAGTGAAAAACATTCATTTTCATTGCAGCCAATGCGTCAATATTTCTTTTAACAACATCAATTGGCTGAAAATGTCTAGAAACATCCATCATCAAACCTCTCCAAGTAAATCTTGGGAAATCTGAAATTTTTGAAACTGGAAAATAAAAAGTTTTTGAGTTGTTTTGAAGCATCTGCAATAAAGTCTCCAAACCATGCAAAGCTCCCAAATCACTTGTTGCATTAATTGTAATTTTATTCGAAGTGATATCTAAATGATAGCTTTCATCTTCGTATAAACCAATTTTTCCACTTTTTGTGCAATTGATTTGCAATTCTGCATTTGGAACTTCATTTAATTTGGCTATAAAACTTTGTTCAAAGAAAATACCTGTTCTACCATCTAAACGGCGCAAAAAACGCGTTACTCCTCCAAATATTCTAGCATTTGGATTTCCTGTAATGTTTACTTTAAAATTTTTAGTTAAGTTAAAATTACCTTCATTAATAACAACATTCTGAGGCCAAGGCATAAGATTCAGCTGCTCCTTCTGGACTTGAGCACCTGCAGTTATACCCGCAAATAATAGCACAAATAGATATTTCATTTTTTTCTTTTTTTTTGGTTGGATAGCTTTAATAAGCATCCGAAATTTATATAAAAAGACAAAATCCAGAATGACTTCTGCAGTACCTCACTTTTACAAGTAATCATCTGAATTTTGCCATTTGATTTGTTTAAAAACAAATCATTAAAAACCTAATAATCAAAACGTTTAAAAGCTTCAATAGCTTCGTATTCAGCCAAACCTAATTCATCATATAAAACCGCCGTATTCTTATTTCGATCTTCTGCCCTAACCCAGAATTCACGAGAATCATTGCCTTGAAACATTACTCTATCTTTTTGAGATTGGTGATGTAAAATAGCATGACGTTTTAATAAAACTTCAGACGGGCTCAACGGAACCGCCATGTCAATTTCATGAATATCCCATTCGTGCCATGCTCCTCTATATAACCACAACCAGCAGTCATTCATGTATGGTTCTGGTTTAAGTTCTTTTAAAGCGGCAAAAATGGCATTTAAACAAACCTCATGTGTTCCGTGCGGATCTGCCAGATCTCCAGCTGCAAAAACCTGATGCGGTTTTATTTTTGCGATAATATCTTTTACAATAGCGATATCTTCTGGACCTAACGGATTTTTCTTCACCTGTCCTGTTTCATAAAAAGGAAGATCTAAAAAGTGTGTGTTTTCATCTTTCAGTCCAATATATCTCGTTGCTCCGTAAGATTCTCTTCTTCTAATTAGTCCTTTTAATTTTCTTACTTCTAAAGAATCAATCTGATTTTCAGATTTGTTATTTAAAAACTCGATAACCGATTTGAAATTGATATCTGCTTTTTGATCTCCAATAAAATCACTGGCTACTTCTGCAAATTTTAAAGCTTCATCGTCTGAAACCGCAATATTTCCTGAAGTCTGGTACACTACATGAACATCGTGGCCTTGTTTGATTAGCTTCGAAAATGTTCCTCCCATAGAAATCACATCGTCATCTGGGTGCGGACTAAAAAGTATAACTCTCTTTTTTGCCGGATTTGCCCTTTCTGGACGAAATGAATCGTCTGTGTTAGGTTTTCCTCCTGGCCATCCGGTAATGGTATGCTGTAAGATATTAAACATATTAATGTTCATATCGTAAGCAGAACCTTCTTGAGCCAAAAGATCGGACATTCCGTTATTGTTATAATCACGGTCTGTCAATTTTAGAATTGATTGTTTTGTTTTTTGACAAAGCCAAACAATAGCTTTACTTTTTAATTCAGGAGTCCAAAGACATTCTCCAACCAACCAAGGCGTTTTGAAACGAGTTAATTCTGATGCCGCAGACTGATCTAAAACGAAAGTTGCGTTTGGATGGTTTTGTAAAAATGTTGCTGGAACTTCGGAACTGATATCACCTTGAACTGTTCTCTTGATAATATCAGCTTTATTTTGCCCCCAAGCCATCAAAACAATACGTTTTGATCTCAGAATGGTTGAAACTCCCATTGTAATGGCACGTTTCGGCACATTATCAATACCATTAAAAGCTGATGATGCATCGACTCTTGTGATATGATCTAAAGTAATAATTCTAGTTCCTGAATTGATATGTGAGCCTGGTTCGTTAAATCCAACGTGCCCTGTTCTACCAATTCCAAGCAATTGAAAATCAAGACCACCTGCATTTTTAATATTCATTTCATAATCGATGCAATATTGATTGATTTCCTCAATAGCTACTGTACCATCAGGAATATTAATATTTTCGGGTTTGATATCAATATGATTAAAAAGATGCTCATGCATGAAATAATGATAGCTCTGATTGTTCTCCTTTGTCATCGGATAATACTCATCCAAATTAAAAGTGATTACATTGCTAAAACTAAGTCCTTCTTCTCTGTGCATTCTTACTAGTTCTTCGTAAACTTTAATAGGAGAAGAACCTGTTGCCAGACCTAAAACACAAGATTTGTTTTTCTCCTGCCTAGACCTAATTAGCTGCGCAATTTCCTGTGCTACAATTACAGAAGCTTCAATCGAACCTTTGAAAATTTCGATGTGTATTTTTTCAAATCGAGTTTCTTCAAATTTTCCCGCGCTTTTGTAACTGATATCAGGTTTTATTTCTAAAGCACTTTTCATTTTTTTCTTTTTTGTAGTAAGTACCATTTTGGTTTTTAAGATATGGTATAGATAGCTTTCGCCATCTATACCGTACCACTAACCAAACTTAATATTCTTTTTTTTTTAGAATTTGTTTACTCCAGTATCCCACCAAAGTCTTGTTGCTCCTGTATCTGGACCTCCTAAAAGCTGAACCCCTTGAGCATAACCTGTTGGATTAGAAGTTTTTTCATTTACGTAGAAATTCAATCTTCTTACAAACGTTCCATTAGGAATTTTTCCTCCAGAGAAGTTATTTACTGGCAAGAATAATTTTGGATAACCCGTTCTTCTTGTCTCAGCCCAAGCTTCTTGACCATCAGGGAAACCAGCGATCCATTTTTGAGTAATAATTTTTTGTAGTTTAACTTCATTAGAATCCGATTCTGACCATTTTACTGTTACCAAATTTTGTGCTGCAATATTATTTGTTGCATTTAATGGATCTGTAAAGTTTGCTGGCATTGAAACATCATCAGCAATGTAAGTTGCCGCACTTCCTGCACCTAATTGAGCGAAAGAAGTTGCAATTCCTGCTTCATAAAGTGACTGTGCAGATGCACCAACATTCCAACCTTTTAATGCTGCTTCAGCTTTTAAGAAATAAGATTCAGATGCATTAAACCAAGGAATCAAGTTATTTTCTACGATTGGTCCAACTTTAGAGAACAAATCTGCTTTTGCTGTTCTATAATTAGCATCAACCAAAGTTCCCATTCTAATACCTTGATAAACATTTCCAGTCGCTTTATGAAAGAATACATCTCTTCTTGGATCATTATAGCCATTCATTATAGATGTAATTGCTCCACCTGCATTGATATCTGCCCAAGGACCGGTATATGTTTTAACAGGATGTTCAGCAATATACGCCATGTTATCAGCATTAGAAGTAATTACTCCTAAACCAGCCAATGCAGCCTCTCCTTCAGCTTTTGCTTTTACAGGATCAACATTAGAAATACGCAATGCTAAACGTAATCTTAAAGAGTTAGCAAATTTTACCCATTTCTGAATATTTCCGGCTGCAGTAGTTCCATCTGTTGCATCACCTGTCGCAAAGAAAGTTGCAGAAGCATCTGCAGCTTTTGGAGTTAAAATATCAATCGCAGTTTTTAACTCTGTAAAAAATTGATCATAAACTGCTTTTTGAGAATCATATGGAGTTGTTCCATCAGGATTTCCAAAACCTGAATAAACGATTGGTCCGTAATAATCTGTTGTTTTATGCATTGCATAAACTTTTAAGATTAAAGACCATGCATAAAATTGAGGATATTTATTTTTTGTTAATTTTTCAAGATTATAGGCATTTACCATCTCTTTTTGGTACTTCTGAACCCATTCAGCACCATTCCAGCCATCAACAAGAGCATAAGTAGAGTTATTACTGTTACCCGCAAAATCGTGAGGCGTTCCCATGTATCCTGAAAAGATATCTGCATTTAAGTTAAACTGAATATCTCCCTGCCAATCATCAGCAACCAAGATATACATTCCTCTCTGCATTGTCTTAAGAGGCGCTTTAACCTGATTAAAATCTTGTTCTAATTGTTCGTTGCTAAAGCCAGTCTCATTGGTATTTATGTCTTCAAAGTCTCCCGTACAACTACTTAATGAAAGAGCTAAAACTGAACCTAATATTAATAATTTATTTTTCATCTGTGAATTTTTATCGTTAATTAAAATCATTTTTATTGATTTATAAGCCAACCCATTAAAGAGTTACTTGTTTATTATTTTACATTATTTCTACATTCAATCAATAAACAAGAGTCTTACAACAACCAGAAGGTTTTGTCCTTTATTAATTATTTTAGAAAGTTAAATTCAAATTAACACCTATACTTCTTGTTGAAGGCAATCCGAAAATATCAACACCTTGCAATCCTTCTCCTGAACTTAATGTTACGTTTGGATCAAATGGAGCATCTTTGTAGAAGAAAAATAAGTTTTTACCAACAAGAGAAACATTCACTGCTTTGAAGATTGTAGTTTTACTGAAATCAAAAGTATATCCTAAAGAAAGCTCGCCTAATTTAACATTTGTTGCTTTGTACATATATTCTCCAGTAGCACCAGCTCTATCTCCAACTGAGCTATAGTAATTTTGTGCAGACATTGTTGTCACTGGAGTTCCGTTTTCATCTATAGCATTTACTTTAACTCCACCAGCATCTCTTGCAGCACCTGAAGCCTTAGAAACGCCATAAGAATCAAGCATTGCCTCAGTCATACTCATTACATTACCCCCAAATCTACCGTCAATAAGAATATTTAAGAATACTTTTTTGTATTTGAATGAGTTTGAAAAACCTAACATAAAATCAGGGTTTGAACTTCCCATGTCTACCCAATCCGTTTTTTGAACTAAAGCCTGATCTCCAACACCAGCAAGCAACATTTGACCTTGTGCATTTCTCAAGATATCTTTCCCTTGAATTGTCCCGAATGGTTGTCCAACTTTCATAACATATCTGTAACTATTTGGATCTCCGTTAGTCAAAATAACTGTATTAACTTCGCCATTTGCACCTGTACCTAAGCTAAGAACCGTGTTTTTATTTGAAGCATAATTCAATCCAAGATCCCAAGAGAAGTTATCTGTTTGAATTGCTTTACCTGTTACTGTAATCTCAAAACCTTTATTTTCTATACTACCAGCATTGAATGCATAATTAGTATACCCTGTAGTATTTGGAATTGGCGCCGGAGAAGTAATTAATTGATTTTTTGTTTCATTTCTGTAGTATGTAAAATCAAATCCAATTCTGTTATTTAAGAATCTCCATTCTGTACCAAATTCATATGAATTTTGCATTTCTGGCTTCAAAGAAGTTCCAGGTTGCGGACCAACTATTGGTGCTGTAACTTGACCTCCTACTAAAGTATTTACTGGAGAAGTTAAAAAAGGAGATATATCATTACCTACTTGAGCAAATGAAGCTCTAACTTTTGCGTAACTAATTGATTCTGGAAATGTTACCATTTGACTCAATATAGCTGATAAACCTACAGATGGATAAAAGAAGCTTAAATTATTTGTATTTACTAAAGTTGATGACCAGTCATTTCTTCCTGTCAAATCAAGGTAAAGCATATCTTTGTAACCAATAGTGGCACTTGCAAAAAGTGACTGTACTTCTTTTTTACCTCCAATCGTGTGTGCATTTCTTTCAGCAGACACGAAGTTTCCTGTATTAAACCAGTTCGCATTGATTAATCCATTTTTTTGACCAGAATCACTGATGTAAGCGTCATTAATTGTAGATTTTGTGATACTTGTACCAAGGTTAGCACTGAAAGAGAAATCATCGCTGAATTTTGTATTGATAGTAGCAATTAAATCACCATATAATTGATTACTTTCACTATCTGAATAAATATATCTACCTGTAGATGGTGCCAATGTTTCATTTGTACCAGCATACATTCTCTTATCAAAAATGTTATCAAATTTATTATAACCTCCTCTTGCTTTAATACTCAACCAGTCAGTTGCTTTATATGTAATAGCTGCAGAAGTAATTAAAGATTGGTTTTTATCAATAGATTGATTTCTGTTTAAAATCCAACCTGGGTTTTGAATAATATCAGATGTTTGAGATGGCCATCTTTGAGTCATTAAGTTTCTTGCAGGATCTAATACTTCAAAGTTTTTATAGTAATCGTTAAAATCATTTCCTCTTGGGAACAAATAAACTCCTGTCAATGGGTTGAAATACAATCCGTTTGTTGGTTTATTTATAATTTTTTGCTCCGCATAAGATATCGCACCATCAATCGTCACTTTATCGTCAAATAATTTAACGCTTTGACGAAGTGCAATATTGTTTTTCTTGAACTCATTTGTTGGAATTACCCCGTCAACTTTAGTGTTTGCATAAGTAAGACTAGTTGACATTTTATCAGATCCACCATTCACAGATACAGAGTTGATCATAGTAAGACCTGTATTGTAAAAATCTTTTACATGGTCAGGAGATTTTTTAGGATCACCCCAAGTCTTGTCAGATGATGGCGCTGCTCCATAGCTAGTTTGAAATTCTGGTAATGAAACTACATTATCAACAAACACACTTGCGTTATAACTTGCCGTTACGTTTCCTTCTTTTCCTTTTTTAGTTGTGATCACAATAACACCATTTGCGCCTTGAGAACCATATAAAGCAGCTGCAGAAGCTCCTTTAAGAACTGTCATCGATTCAATATCATCAGGGTTCATCATTGAGATTGCATCTCCTCCATCTCTATTTCCTCCTGCTGTATCACCAAAAACCTGATTTGCTTGAGATGAGTTAGAGTTTAACATTGGAATCCCGTCAATAACATATAATGGCTGGTTATTTGTCGCAGATGAGTTACCACGTATTGTCACTTTTGCTGCACCACCAGCTCCAGCCGAGCTTTTTCCTACAATAAGACCAGCAACCTTACCAGATAAACTGTTCATTAAGTTAGCATCTTTTACTCTTGTAACTTCTTCCCCTTTAACTTCTTGGGCTGCGTAAGTCAAAGTCTTTTTTGATTTTTTAAGTCCCAATGAAGTTACTACTACCTCATTTAGAGCATTTGATGCTGCTTGTACCATTTTCACATTTATTGTAGAAGCATCTCCTACAACTATGTTCTGTGTTCCAAGACCTACATAACTAAAAACTAATGTCTGTCCTTTTTGAACTTCAATCGAATACAGTCCGTCAAAATCGGTAGTTGTTCCCTTTTGACCTCCTTGTACTAAAACAGAAGCTCCTGGTAATGGCATACCTTCAGAATCTGTAATCACACCTTTGACATTTTTTACTTGTGCAAGTGAAACTTGCGCCGTAAAAACAATCATAAAGATTAAGAAAATTTTTTTCATGTTTATTTTTATTTTGTTAGTTATGAAGTAAAATTATTCTTAAGACATTGTTAAAAAAAATAAATTAAACCAACGACAACAAAATTTAAACCAACGACATAAATCATTCAATAATACGCTTTACGAAAACGTTCTATTTAAAAAATAAAGTACCAATATCCTTTTTTTGCGAAATTTTATTCAAAAAAATTGCCTCTTTGCAGTTAATTGTTTAAAGTTGCACAATATTTACATATTGTTAAGAAAAACTAAAACTCTCTAATAGCTCAAAACCAGTTGAAAGAAATACGAAAAGTTAAATTTGATATTAAACTGCAAAATCATATTTGGTTTTGGGGAGTATATTTTACTTTAAACTTTTTAAGATGGGGCGCTTACTTTAATGATTACCCTTACGCTTTCAAATCTAACTTAATTGAATTCTCATTGGTTATACCTTTAGTATATCTAAATCTATTCGTTTTAGTTCCAAAGTATGTATTAAAACAAAAATATATTACTTATACATTTTTTCTCCTTCTAAGTTTATTTGGAATTTATTTAGCAAAGACTGCTCTTACCTATTATATCATATCCGAAAATATCTGGCCAGAAGCCAATCGCGAATATCATCCTTTCGAACTCAATCACATTGTTGCGGTATGTATCGGGGAACTGTATGTTCTTGCAATGGCTTCTTCTGTTTATCTCACTTTAACTTGGCTAAGAGAACGTGAAAGAAACAGATCTTTAAGAGAAAACCAGTTTAAGATAAAATTGAAATATCTCGAAAATCAAATTCAGCCGCATTTTTTCTTTAATACCTTAAACAATCTCTATGCTTTATCTTTGGAATCTTCTAAAAAAGTTCCAGACGTAATTATCAAACTTTCCAATTTGATGGAATATGTTTTATATGATGTCAAAGGAACTAAGTTTGTGCCGCTAATTAAAGAAATCGATTATATTCAGAATTATATCGAAATCGAAAAGCTTCGTTTTGAAAATGTTGAAGTAACCGTAAATCTAGAGTCCAATATAGAAGACGTTGTGGTGCCACCATTAATCTTTATTTCTTTGGTCGAAAATGCGTTCAAGCATGGCGGTTTAAACAACAAAAACTTGAAAATAAAAATCAATTGCAGAGTTCTTGAAAACAAAACGCTCGATTTTGAAATCTTAAATAATTTTGTACTTTCACAAAATCATAATCCAAAAAGAGGAATTGGCTTGGTTAACACAAAAAAAAGACTGAAACTGATTTACAAAAATAATTTTAGCCTTAAGCACCAAACCAAATTAAATTTCTATATAATTAGATTACAAATACCTACTCAGAATGAAGATTAAATGCGTGTTAATTGATGATGAGCCTTTAGCTATTAAAGTCCTGGAAAATTATTTTACCAATTTTACAGACTTTGAAGTTATAGCAACATTCACTAACTCTCTGGAAGCGCTAGATTTCATTAACAGCACTGCCGTAGACGCTGTCTTCCTCGATATTAACATGCCGATGATGACGGGTTTTGAGCTGATTAGTCTCATCGAAAACAAAACCAAAGTAATTATTACCACTGCATTTAGGGAATTTGCTGCCGAAAGTTACGATTTGGATGTTCTGGATTATTTGGTAAAACCAATTCCGCTACCGAGGTTTATCAAATGCATTAACAAAATTACGACCGAATACAATCTTAAAAACAATATAAAAGTTGAAACCGCAAAAGGTGATTCTCATATTTTTATCAAAGTCGATAAAAAAATGATGAAAATTAATATTGAAGAAATTCTATTCGTCGAAGGAATGAAAGAATACATAAAAGTTGTAACACCAGACAAAACGTACATTACCCATAAATCACTTACTTCACTTTCAGAAGAATTGCCTGCAGATCGCTTCCTAAGAATACATAAATCTTATGTAATTGCCCTAAATAAGGTAAAATCTATAGAAGGAAACCGAGTTCAAATACAGTCTTACAACATTCCTATAGGCAGAAACTACAGTAAAGAGGTAAAAAACAAGATATTGGAATAAAATATAATTACGAAATACATTTTCTAAGTGGGTTAAAATTAACACTTTGTTGAAAAAACACAGTCGTTGGTTTAAATTTAACATTATTTATACCTTTTTATTTTTTTTTGATAATCCTAACAAATATATTTACGGTCTTCAAAAAACAATAAAATAAAAAATTAACCTTATTATTATGAGTTCAGAAAATGTTCAAACCAAATGGGGGCAATTTATCTCTTTGATAATCGTCTTCTTCTTTTGGGGTTTTGTTGGTTCTGCTAATGACATCCTGATTCCAGTATTCAAAAAAGTATTTACGCTATCGCAAGTACAATCTCAATTAGTAGCTTGGGCTTTCTACGCTGCTTATTTTGTTGGATCCATTATATTCTTTATTGTTTCTTTAAAAGTAGACGTTTTGCAAAAATACGGATACAAAAGAACTTTATCGGCAGGATTAGTTTTGTCTGCTGTAGGATCATTTTTATTTGTTCCAGCAGCTACAACTCAAAGTTTCCCTTTCTTTTTAACAGCTTTATTTACAGTAGGATTAGGATTTTCTATCCAACAAATTGTTGCCAATCCGCTAGCTATTAAAATGGGAAGCCCAGAAACTGGAGCACACCGTTTAACCCTAGCAGGAGGTATCAACTCTTTCGGAACAACTATCGGAGCTATTTTATTAGGTATTGCTTTGTTCGGAATGGGAGACAACAAAAAAACAGCTCTTTCATTAGAAGATATTAAATTGCCATTTATCATTTTAGGTCTTGCATTTATCGCTGTTGCAGTTTTTATGAACTTCTCAAAAATTGAAGATCCTGTAAAAGAGGAAGAAGCAATTATAAAAGACAAACACAGTAAATTTAACATTCTTGACTATCCGCAATTATATTTGGGTATGTTAGGAATTTTTATTTACGTTGGAACCGAGGTAACGATCATCAGTAATTTACCTGCTTTATTGCATACACACGAATTCGGAAACATTCTAGAAGACGCTGTTGCACCATTTATTGCACTTTACTGGGGTAGTTTAATGATCGGCCGTTGGAATGGTGGAGCAAACGTGTTCAACACTTCAAACCTAGTAAATACGGCACTTAAATTTATCGTTCCAGCTGCTGCATTTGGAGTAATTATTGGAGCAAATATCTTTGCTGCTCACGATGTATCTTCATTCTATATCTACCCATTCTGGATTTTATTATTTATTGCGGTAAGTTTTGTTGGTGGTAAAAACGCTGGAAAAACATTAATGCTTTTCGGAATTTCAGGATTAACTATGATGGCATTAGGATTAGCTTGGCCAGACCCAGAAATTGCTAAATTTTTCTTTATCTCTGGCGGATTGTTCTTATCTATCATGTGGCCTTCAATCTTCGATTTAGCGATTGCAGGATTAGGAAAAAATACAGGAAAAGCATCTTCTTTCTTAATCATGATGATTCTTGGTGGTGGAGTTATTCCATTAGTACAAGGGAGTATCTGTGATTTTGATGCAACAAATCCAAACGGAATTTTCGGTATCACGTACACTCACTTCTCTTACATTGTACCTCTTTTAGGTTTTGCATATTTAGGATTCTATGGCTTCTACTGCCCTAAAATCTTAAAAAGACAAGGAATCAGTCACGTAGAAAGTGCTGGTGGCGGACACTAATATTTAAAATATCAATATAAAAAAATCCAAATTCCAATTACTATAATAGGAAATTGGATTTTTTTATTTCCAAACAGAAAAAACTTAGATCCTTAGCATCTCAGAATCTTAGAATCTTAGAAAGATTTACTTCGCATTAATAATATTACTTAAGTTCTTCTTAAAAATAGCCTTATTTTGCGCCGTTAACGGATAAACAACATCTTTGTCCGCATGAACAATTATCTCATCAATATCGGCATTTAAAAGCGCTTGAGGATCTTTTATTTTCAAAGTGCAAGCCCCATCAAAAAAACCGTCATCTTCAATAGTTTTTCTAGCTTCTATTTTCGTTCCATCACTTAAAACTGCCGAAATCGTCATTTCGCTGTTTAAAGTTTTCGAATAAAATCCGTCCATTACCAATAAAAGACGATAAGTATTTTTTAATTCTGGACCTTTAAATTCGTGTCTCGTAATATTATACCTGAGACCTTTGGCTAGAGTTTGAAATTTAACAGAACAATCCAATTCGTAAGTAGCAACATCACCCGCATCATTTACTGAAGTAATAACTTTAGCAGCTTGTGCGTTTACAGAAAAACTCGCTACAAAAAAAGACAACATAAGTAGGATAACTTTCATATTTAACTGTTTAAGATTCAATATAAAAGTAAAAAAAATCGCCTTTTCTCGTTAGAAAAAAGGCGATTTTATTTTGTAAGTATCTAAGATTATTTGTTTCCTTTTTCGAAGTCAGCTACGAATTGAGCCAAACCGATATCTGTCAATGGGTGTTTCAATAAACCGTAAATTGCAGAAAGTGGTCCTGTCATAACATCTGCACCAATTTTAGCACAGTTTACAATGTGCATTGTATGGCGTACAGAAGCCGCTAAAATTTGAGTTTCGTAACCGTAGTTATCGTAAACTTCTCTAATTTCTTGGATTAAGTTTAATCCATCAGTAGAAATATCATCTAAACGTCCAACGAAAGGAGAAACATAAGTAGCTCCCGCTTTAGCAGCCAAGATAGCTTGTCCGACAGAGAAAACAAGAGTTACGTTAGTTTTAATTCCTTTATCAGAAAAATATTTTGCTGCCATAACACCTTCTTTAGTCATAGGAAGTTTTACAACAATCTGCTCATGCAATTCAGCTAGCTCCTCGCCTTCTTTTACCATTCCTTCAAAATCCAGAGCGTTAACTTCTGCACTTACATCACCATCAACAAGATTGCAAATGTCAACATAATGCTTAAGGATATTGTTTTTTCCAGTGATTCCTTCTTTTGCCATTAATGACGGATTAGTTGTCACACCATCCAAAACACCTAAAGCCTGTGCCTCTTTAATTTGAGATAAATTAGCTGTGTCAATAAAAAATTTCATAATTTATATATTTAAATTGTGTTGATTACTTTGGGCGTGACCAGATTTATAAAAGGCGCACTTACCAAACCGCTTACGAGCGCCTTTCCCAAATCTGGTCGGGCTATCCGCACTACTTCGGTAGTTTGCTCCTATCCCTCACGCAAACGCAGCTGCAAAATTACGAAATCACGAGCAATAACAATTTCAAAAACGAAATCAATTTGCAAATTATACTAAAATTCACAAAATAATTACAAACCGTAATTTATTACATCTTTAAAAAATGTTTACTAAAAATTAAACGTAACTCTAGCAGATCAAAATTATCTAGCAATATTGTTTCTATTTAATTCCTTCAACTCATCTCTAATTCCTCCAAAACCTTCAAAGTATCTTCTTTATAAGCTTCAGCATTATTGATTTTATTGCTTACAGATTTTAATATCTTACGAATTATAAACCAAACGGCTATAAGAAATAAAATAGGAATAAATGTTATTACATAATCAGTATTCATTATCTATAATTTTATAATTTGTAATGATTCATAAGCATCTTCTCATATACCTTATCTGGAAGCGCACGTTTCAAAACAATCGAAAACTTCTGCATAAAAGCTCCCACTTTGTAATGTACATTTGGCTTTTTAGTTTGAATAATTTTATAAACCGCTTCTGCCATTTCATTTGGGTTACTTCCTGCATCAACATGATCATTCATTGTTGCTAGAACATCTCCATAAACCTTTTCGTAAGCAGAATCTTTAATCACTGGCGCATGATAACGTCCTGCTGCAATATTAGTCGCAAAATCTCCTGGCGCAACATTTGTAATTTCTACACCAAAAGCTTTTACTTCCATTCTCAAAGCTTCTGTAATTAATTCTAAAGCTCCTTTTGAAGCCGAATAAACGCTTCTATACGGAAGTCCCATATAACCAGCAATCGAAGTAACATTAATAATAAGTCCCGAATTCTGTTTACGCATTTGTGGCAGCGCCGCTTTCATAACCTCAATTGGTCCGAAAAAGTTGGTTTCAAAATTATTTCTAATCTCTTCTGTCGGAATTTCTTCTAAAGGCCCCGTAATTCCAACACCAGCGTTATTAATTACAATATCCAATCTTCCAGAAGTTTCTATAATTCGGTTTACAGCATTCTTAATAGAATCTGAATTTCGAACATCTAAAGCAACCAAAGGAAATACTGAATTTAAAACTTTCTCAGGATTTCTGCTTGTTCCGTATACCACAAAACCTTTATGGTGTAAAAATTCACCAATAGATTTTCCAATTCCTGATGATCCTCCGGTAATTAAAACGACTTTGCTCATTTCTAGGTTAGATGTTAAATGTTATAGTCTATTGAGCAGAATTTGACGTTACAAGTTTAACTTCTAACCTATTGCTTCTAACTCTGAAAAGTCCAAAAATAAAAAAATCCTCCTAAAAGGAAGATTACAAAAACGAATTAAATTCAAAAAAAAATGGCAAGCGACCTACATCGCACCGCTCAACCACGTACCCTTGCTATGTTCCCATCCTGGGGGAGTCTGCAGGAGCTGGTCGTGTAGGACTTGCCGGTGCAAATATACAACCTTTTTATATTTTTGCAAGACCTTTGTTGCTATAAAAATATCGTCGTATATTGGCTTATTCAAATTTTAAACTATGAAAAAATATAACTTCCTAACTGTCATTTTATTAGGAATCACATTAATCGGATGTGGGGAAAAAAATAAAGGTGAAAATTCTTTATTTACTATCGATGATTCTGCTTTTCCGGCTCATCTTACCCAAAAAGAAGTGCTAAATATTGGAATTTTAAATCCAAAATCGAAAGAAATCGACAGCGTTGCCTACTTCGTGAACGACAAAAGAGTTGGAGGCACAAAAGGCACTGCTAATTTTAGATTTGAATTATTAGATCAAAAATTAGGTTATCAATACCTAAAAGCTAAAGTTTATTTTGGCGGAGATTCTTCTGATGCTACTAAAAGAATTGAAATTGTTTCTGATATCGAACCTAAACTATTAAATTATAAAATTGTAAACACTTTTCCTCATGACAAAAAAGCGTTTACTGAAGGTTTAGAGTTTTATAAAGACACTTTATATGAAAGCACTGGGCAAGAAGGAGCGTCTTTCATAAAAAAATATGATTATAAAACTGGAAAGGTTTATCATCAGATTGATCTTGACCAACAATATTTTGGAGAAGGAATTACATTTATAAATGACAAACTGTTCCAATTAACATACAAAAACAAAAAAGGTTTTATCTACAACGCCAAAACTTTAAAACTTGAAAAGACCTTTGACTTCGAAAAAGACATTGAAGGATGGGGAATGACAAATGACGGAAAGTATATTTACCAAACAGATGGAACTGAAAAAATTTGGAAAGTTGATCCTGCAACTCAAAAAATGATTGATTACATTAATGTTTATTCTGGAGCTTCAAAAATTAAAGCTGTTAATGAAATTGAATGGATTAATGGAAAAATATATGCAAATGTATGGTTCAAAGATGCGATTGCTGTTGTAAATCCAAATTCAGGAGCTGTTGAAGGAATTATAAATTTATCTGATTTAAGAAAATCTATGACAGACATTACAAAAGATGATGTTTTAAACGGTATCGCCTACAATCCTAAAACTAAAACCATTTTTGTAACGGGTAAAAACTGGAGTAAAATGTTTGAAATTACAGTTTCAGAATAATTCTTCAACAAAAACAATTTTACGAATTTCACAAGTTTTCACCTATTCATAAGGGAAAATTTGTGACTCGACCGTAGGGAATAGGCGAAGCAAATTTGTGTTTTATAACAATTCGTATTGATGATCACTTTAATAACAAATATACAAGAACTGCTACAAGTTCGCGAAACTTCGGTTTCTAAAGTTTCAGGTTCCGAAATGGCCAAACTACCAACCATTAAAAATGCTTTTTTACTATTAAAAGACAATTTAATTGAAGATTTCGGCTCAATGGAGCATCTGCCAAAAGTAAATGCAGATGAAATAATTGATGCAACAGGAAAAGTCGTTCTTCCGTCTTGGTGTGACAGCCATACTCATATTGTTTACGCAGGAAATCGCGAGCAGGAATTTGTAGACCGAATTAACGGACTTTCTTATGAAGAAATCGCTAATCGTGGTGGCGGAATTCTGAATTCGGCTAAAAAACTAAACGAAACTTCAGAAGAAGAGATTTACGAGCAATCTAAAACTCGTCTCGAAGAAGTAATGCATTTAGGAACCGGTGCTGTTGAAATTAAATCAGGTTACGGATTAACAATTGAAGGCGAACTAAAAATGCTTCGAGTTATTCAAAAATTAGCTGAAAATTACCCAATTTCAATCAAAGCTACTTTCTTGGGTGCGCATGCATTTCCTATTCATTACAAAGAAAATAAAGCTGGTTATATTTATGAAATCATTACTAAAATGATTCCTGAAATTGCTAAAAACAAATTGGCAGAATATGTCGATATTTTCTGCGAAAGCGGTTATTTTTCTGTAGAAGAAACCGAAAAAATCATGCAAGCAGGAATTGAATATGGCTTAAAGCCAAAAATTCACGTGAATCAATTTAATTCTATTGGCGGAATTCAGGCTGGAGTTAAATTTAAAGCACTTTCTGTCGATCATCTTGAAGTTATGAATCCAGAAGATATTCAAGCCTTAAAAGACTCCGAAACGATGCCTGTTGCTTTACCGTCTTGCTCTTATTTTTTAAGCATTCCGTATACGCCAGCGCGCGAAATGATAAAAGCAGGTTTACCTTTAGCATTGGCTACAGATTTTAATCCTGGTTCTACTCCATCAGGAAATATGAATTTTGTCGTAGCAACAGCTTGCATCAAAATGAAAATGACTCCAGAAGAAGCCATTAATGCCGCTACAATAAACGGCGCGTACGCAATGGGACTTTCAGAAACTCACGGAAGCATCACAAAAGGCAAAAAAGCCAATCTGATCTTGACAAAACCCATTTCTTCTTATTATCAGATTCCATATGCTTTTGGAAGCAATCTTATCGAATCTGTTTTTATTGAAGGCAAAATTTTAAAATAAAACGCTTTCAGAAATAGAACAAAACAAATCGCTTCAATAAGTAAAATCTAATTTGATCTGTTTAAATCTGTTTAAATCTGTTCAAATCTGCGTGAAACATTTTGCGCAGATTTTTTTTTCACGCAGATTTAAACAGATTATAGCAGATGCACAAAGATTAAATTAAGAAAATCACCAAAAGTAATCTATAAAAAAAGGTCTGTGAAAATCACAGACCTTTAATATCTTAAGTGGTATTTTATCCCTTAGACTGAATTATCTTAAACTGAAACTAGTTTTAGAAACCAACTCATCATTATCAAAAATATTGATAAAATAAGTTCCTTTAGCAAAATCTTTTCCTGGAAGATCTTCACTCACATTAACGCTTTTGTTCTCATACTTAACAGTAGTTTTAAAGCTGTAAGTTAATGTGTTATCTCCAAAACTTTCTGTTTTCTTTTCGCCTAAAACATTGTTTTTAGCATCGATAACTTGAACATAATATGTTTTGTCACCAGATTTTGCAATTTGATTCTCAGCAATTGTAAAACTTACTTTCAACATATCAGCACGGCTTGCTTTATCCGTTTCGATTTGTTTTCCAGAGCTTTTCAATTTGTAAGCTGCTGTTTTAGTATTTAAAACTGATAATTTAGAACCTTTTTCTACAGTTTTAGCTAGCTCTTCGTTTTGACCAACTAATACTTCATTATATTTTTTAGATTCTCCTAAAACTACAATAGTACTATCTCTTTGAGTAGTCAAAACACCATTTTGTTTTTTCAACTCATCGTTTTCAGCAACCAAAGTTTTCATTTTGCTTTGCATTGCCTGAACTTGAGATCTGTATTTAGAAACGTCTCCTTTAGACTTGTTCAAATCATCCATTAAAGCCACAACTTTGTCTCTCTCTTGGATTAATTCGTCAGACATAGAAGTATTTTCAGCAATTGCAGCATCATAAGTCGCTTTTAACTCCTGCAAATCTTTCATTACAGATTCTTTTTCTGTCAAAGTAGTTGTAAGTTCTGTCTTAACTACGTCTGTATCAGAAGATAATTTAAAAATATACACTAAGCTACCGATCAGTAGGACTGCTAAAACTGCGATTACCGCCTTTAGACTTGAATTGTTGTTCTTTGGGTTTTCCATATTTAAATAATTTTCTTTAATAACAAATTTAAGAATTAATATAAGGTAATAACGTAAGTTTCTACAATTATATTATTTTTGGAAAATAAATTTTTTTCATGGAAAAATTAATCCCTTTCACTATAAATGATTTAGCAAAAGTCACAAATCACAGAAGTGGTGAACTAAAATTCGGAGAAAAAATGATTGTCATTCCGCCAGGGGCTGACATTGTTAATTTTCTTAAAGAAAGCGAAGCTAAATATGTACTTTTAGGAATTCCCGAAGATATTGGTGTGCGTGCCAATTACGGAAGGCCTGGAGCTGCTTCTGCATGGCAATGCGCCATAAAAAGCATTGCAAACATTCAGCATAATCGTTTTTGTAAAGGAAGCAATATTATTGTTTTAGGACAAATTAATGTTGCAACCGAAATGCGAGAAGTAGAAAACCTTGATTTTAATGATATTGACGATCGTTCAAAATTAAGCCAGCTGGTCGAAAAAATAGACAAAGAAGTCTCTCACATTATTTTCACTATAATTAAAGCCGGAAAAACGCCTATTATTATTGGCGGAGGCCATAACAATGCATACGGAAATATTAAAGGTGCCGCTCTTGCGAAAGGAAAACCTATAAATGCCATCAACTTCGATGCGCATTCTGATTTTAGGATTTTAGAAGGTCGCCATAGCGGAAACGGGTTTTCATATGCGTACGAAGAAGGTTTTTTAAAAAAATATTTCATCTTTGGACTTCACGAAAATTACACTTCAAAAAGTGTTTTAGATATCATTAAAAAGCTGGAAGATCGCGTTCGCTATAATACTTACGACAGCGTTAATATCAGAAAAGAAAAAGATTTTAATCGTGAAATGATTACGGCTCTGGATTTTATTAAAAATGATGCATTCGGAATCGAAGTTGATCTTGATGCCATTCCAAATATTGCCAGCAGCGCTATGACTATTAGTGGATTTTCGGTAGAAGAATTGAGACAGTTTGTTTCTTTCTTTGGCGAACATAAACATGCGACTTATCTGCATATTTGTGAAGGCGCACCAGATTTAGACAACTCTCCAAACAACAATTTAATTGGCAAATTAATAGGTTATCTCGTAACCGATTTTATTAAAGCAAACATAGAACCAGCTTAATTTTAGACATCCTATTCAATTATACTGCAAGGTATGTTTGCCAAATAAAAGCCAATTCAAACAAACGATTGAACGAATAAACATATCTTTGCACAGCATTTTAGTAATTAAAACTAAAATAGTTAATCCCTAAGATATGTTATTCGAAGATCTATCACTTTCAAAAAGTATACAAAAAGCCGTATTTGAAGAAGGCTATTTAAATCCGACTCCAATTCAGGAAAAATCAATTCCTGTTGTTTTACAAGGCCGTGATTTAATTGGCTGTGCGCAGACAGGAACAGGAAAAACGGCGGCATTTGCTATTCCAATCATACATCAATTACACCGCATTGTAGGCTCATCAAAAAAAGCAAAAGTAATTCGTGCGCTTGTGGTTACGCCTACTCGCGAGCTAGCAGTGCAAATCGGGCAAAGTTTTGACACTTATGCCAAATATACTAATTTGACGCAGCTGACTATTTTTGGAGGCGTTTCTCAGAATCCGCAAGTTGATGCGTTAAAAAATGGAGTTGATATTTTAATTGCCACTCCTGGGCGTTTGCTTGACCTTCATAAACAAGGTTTTCTTGATTTGAATCACTTGCATACTTTAGTGTTAGATGAAGCCGATCAGATGCTGGATATGGGTTTTATAAACGATGTCAAAAAAATCGTAAAACTGACTCCTAAAAACAGACAGACTTTACTTTTTTCTGCTACTATGCCAATTGCAATTCGCGAACTGGCAGAAATGTTCCTTCAGGATCCGGAACAAGTTGAAGTTTCTCCAGTTTCTTCTACAGCAGAAAATGTAGAACAACGTATTTATTTTGTTGACAAAACCGAAAAAAGAAACTTATTGTATAGTTTGATTAAAGAAGAGAACTTATCAAACGTACTTGTTTTTTCAAGAACAAAACATGGCGCTGATAATGTTGTAAAAGCGCTTCGTAAAAAAGATATTCCGGCAGAAGCCATTCATGGAGATAAATCGCAAAACGCAAGACAAAGAGTTTTAGATGCTTTCAAAAACAAAGAAGTTGGCGTTCTAGTAGCAACTGATATTGCTGCGCGAGGAATTGACATTGAACAATTGCCGTATGTAATAAATTTTGATTTACCGAATATTCCAGAAACTTATGTGCACCGCATTGGCCGTACAGGTCGTACAGGAAATGGCGGAATCGCGATTTCTTTCTGCGGAAAGGACGAACTTCCTTACTGGAAAGACATTCAGAAATTGATAAAAGTTGATGTAAAAACGATTGCCGATCATCCGTACCAATGGCATTCTGGAAGTCCAGAAGCTGGAGAAAAGCCTAAAAGCTCTAACAGAAGCGGTGGCGCTCACAAATCGAGAAAATCAAATAATGCAAAGAAAAACAAAAAACGCTGGTACTAAACAGCGTTTTTTTCGTTTATCAAGAAATTGATTATTTTAAATAATTTAACCGGTTCAAAAGGTTTGATTATAATATCATTCATTCCAGACGAAATTGCTTCATCTGTAATTTCATCCTTATCAAAAGCCGTCAAAGCTACAATTGGAGTTTCTATACCTTGAAGACGTATTCTTTTGGTCGTTTCAAATCCGTTCATTAGAGGCATATTGATGTCCATCAAAATCAGATCGAAAGTTTCATCTTCTAAAATTTTAAGCGCTGCAAAACCATCATCGACTACTTTACAGGCATAATTATTTTTTTCGATAATCTTTTTAGTCACAAGCTGATTAATCAAGTTGTCTTCAACCACTAAAATTTTATACACTTCGCTTGAAGTCAAATCAACTTCAATCTCGTCGATAATACTTTTTGTCTTGGCCAAATCATGCTCGAAGGCTATTGTAAACGAAAAAGAAGTTCCTTTTCCTAAATCACTATCCAAAGTAATTGTACTTCCAAAAAGTCCTAAAAGTCGTTTTACAATGCTAAGTCCTAAACCTGTGCCTTGATAATCTGCATCTTTTCTTCCAACTTGAACAAACTTCTCAAAAATCTTATTTTGATCTACAAGTGCAATTCCAATTCCGTTGTCTTTTATCAAAAAGTCTAAATAATACAGTTTCCCTTCCACTTTATTTAGGTTGATGATAATTTCGACTTGTCCGTCTTTGGTAAACTTCAGTGCATTGCTCACCAAGTTCATTAAAATCTGAGCTAGACGCAGTTTGTCCCCAATTAAATACTCAGGAATATTCGGATCGATATCAATAGAAATGCTATTATTATTTTTCTGCGAAAGAAAAGAAAGCGAATTCTTGATTACCGTAATTTCATCAGAAATATTAAAAGTCAGATTTTCAAGTACAATTTTATTTTCTTCGATTTTATTAATCTGCAGAATATCATTTACAAGAGATAATAAATATCTGGCAGAAAATTTCAGCGAACTTAAGTGCTGGCTTCTTGAGATTTCTTTATGCTCTTCGAGCAGCATATTGGTAATTCCCACAACACCATAAAGCGGCGTGCGTAATTCATGGCTTATTGTCGATATAAATTGTGTTTTGAGCAGAGAGGCTTCTTCTGCAATTTCTTTCGCTTTAAGAAGCTCTAAATTGTGTTTTTTCTTGTATGCAATATTCTTAATCAATGTTATAATTAAGATTAAGAGAATCAACGAAATCAAAATAAAAAGAATTACAATGATTTTTGATTTTCTTAAACTCTGCGATTGCTCTACTTTTTCTCCTTCAACCTTGTCAATCTGTCTTTTGTATTCATCCAATTCAAGACTTAAACCTGCTTGAGATGCCTTTTTAAGCTTCTTAACATCATATACCTTGTCCGAAACTTTATAATGGTTGACCAGTGCATCATACGCTTCTTTGTGCTTGTTAATTTTATTTAAAAAATACGAATATTCTAAATAAGCATTTGCCAGATCTGTTTTCTCCTGACATTTTTTTCCTGCTTCAATAGCACTTAAAAAATAAGCATTTGCTGCTTTATTATCATTTATATGGCTAGAATAAATACCATTGAGCATATCAACAATGACTTCTGTTGAACCGTCATTATATTTTATTTTAGTGCTGTTAACATATTTTAAAAAAAGATTTCCCTGTTTATAATTTCCTATATCAAAATAAGCCCAAGCGATATTTACATTGGTAAAATAAACTTCTTTTAGATCATTAATTTTTAAAGCATAAGCTACTGCTTTTTTATAATACCGAATTCCTTCATCAAACTGCTTTTTTTCAAAGCAATACATATTTCCTAAATTATTATAGAGAATGCATTTTAAAGTATCGTTGCTGGTTTTATTAGCATAATACAGCCCTTTTTTATAGAAAAAAATAGCTTTATCAAACTCTGCCAGTTCGTTGTAATTTGCTGCTATAATATTATATGAGCGAGCAATAAGACAGTTATCTTTTATGACCGTTGCAGCGCTTAGGGCAGCTCTAGAATAGATGAGTGATTTCTCGAAATTAGATTCCCTAAAATTTAAAAGTGCTTTCTTTACAGTCTTATCAATCTTAGGATCTAGATTACAATTAGATTGCGCGATTGCCGAATTGGCGAAGCAATTCAGTACCAAGAGTAAAAGTAAAAAAATCCGTTTTTGGGGCATTAATCGGCTAGTTTGATCAAATATACATTTAAAAATAAAAAAAAGCTGTATTTTTAAAAAAAATACAGCTTTTCAAATATTACTTCAATAATTAAGATAAAAAAAATTAAAATCTTAGTTATTTTATTATTCTTTACCACTTTCCCATTGTCCCACAACAGAAGTCGCTAATGCATTTCCTAATACATTGGTTGCGCTTCTAAACATATCGCAGAAGTGATCAATTGGAAGAATTAATGCAATTCCTTCAATCGGAATATCAAACATACCACAAGTAGCGGCAACAACTACCAAACTTGCACGAGGCACACCTGCAATTCCTTTACTAGTAAGCATTAAAACTAAAAGCATTGCCATTTGCGAACCCAAATCTAAATGCACATTATAAAACTGAGCGATAAAGATACTTGCAAAAGTCATATACATCATACTTCCGTCAAGGTTAAACGAATATCCAAGCGGCAGCATAAAAGAAACAATTTTATCCTTTACTCCAAAGGCTTCCAATTCTTCAGTCAATTTAGGAAATACAGCTTCACTGCTTGTTGTTCCAAATGCAATTGCTAAAGGGCCTGTAATGCGTCTTAACAATTCAGTCATTCTTCCTTTAAGGAAAATATATCCAATAAGAATTAAAATTGCCCAAAGCGTACTGATACCAATTAAAAACGAACCGAAGAATTTAAAGTAAGTAATAACCAATTCTTCTGCATCACGTATAGCAAACACACCTGCAATGGCTCCAAAAACTCCAATTGGAGCAAACTTCATTACATAGTTCACCATTTTAAGCACAATATGCGATAATTTATCAAAAGCACCTATGATTGGCTTTACCGTTTCGCCTAAAGAAGCTGCTGCTAATCCGAAGAAAATAGAAAAAACTACAATCTGAAGAATCTCATTAGTTGCCATTGCTTCGACAATACTTTTTGGCACAATATGTTCAACAAAATTGTCAAAAGACAGATTTTGTGTTTTACCTGTAACTTCAGAAGCCGCCGCCATGTCTACGTGTTCTAATTTTAAACCAACACCTGGCTGCAAAACATTCACGTAAAACAATCCGATTAAAAGAGAAATAAATGAAGCGGTAAAAAACCATCCAATAGCTTTTCCTCCAATTCTTCCAACGGTTTTAATATCTCCTAATTTTGCAATTCCCACAACCAAAGTGGTAAAAACTAACGGAGAAATAATCATTTGCACCAAACGAATGAAGATGGTCGCCAGCATTTTAATTTTACTGCTAAATGCCTGCGCTGCTTCGGGCGAAATGGAATTGTGCAATATAATTCCTAAAATGGCTCCAAGAACCATCGCAATTATAATTTGACCCGTTAATCCCGAAAGAAATGATTGTTTTTTAGTTTCTGTAACTTCTTGCATTAAATTATTTTTTAATTATTAAAATATAAGACCCTCACTGTCTTACCTTTTATTAATATGTTTTGTTGATCAAATAAAAATCAGCCAAAACAATTGCTGCCATCGCTTCTACGATTGGCACTGCGCGAGGCACTACACACGGATCATGACGTCCTTTTCCTGTCATTGGTGTAATGTTTCCTTTATTATCTAAAGAATCTTGAGTCTGCATAATAGTTGCAACAGGCTTAAACGCCACTCTGAAATAAATATCCATTCCGTTGCTTATACCACCTTGAATTCCTCCAGAAAGATTTGTTTTTGTAGTTCCGTCAGGATTGTATAAATCGTTGTGCTCGCTTCCTTTCATTTCAGATCCAGAAAAACCGCTTCCGTATTCAAAACCTTTTACAGCATTTATAGAAAGCATTGCTTTTCCTAATTCGGCATGAAGTTTATCAAATACAGGCTCCCCTAAACCAACAGGAACGTTCTGAATTACACAAGTTACAACACCTCCAACAGTGTCTCCTTGTTTACGGATGTCACGAATATATTCTTCCATAATCGCAGCAGATTTCTCATCTGGACAACGAACAGGGTTGCTTTCGATTTTAGAAAAATCCAATTCTTGATAAGGTGTATCTAAATGAATTGGACCAACAGAAGAAACATAAGCATTGATTTTAATTTCAGGCAACATTTGCTTTGCAATTGCTCCTGCTACTACTCTGCTTGCCGTTTCTCGAGCAGAACTTCTTCCGCCACCGCGATAATCACGAAAACCATATTTCTGATCGTAAACATAATCAGCATGGCTTGGTCTGTAATTGTCTTTTATATGAGAGTAATCGTCTGATTTCTGATTGGTATTTGGAATAATGAAACCAATTGGAGTTCCAGTTGTTTTTCCTTCAAATATTCCTGATAAGAATTGAACGCTGTCTGGTTCTTTTCTTTGGGTAACAATTGCCGACTGACCTGGCTTTCTTCTTGCCATATCTACTTCAATTGCTTCAAAATCTAATTGTATTCCTGGAGGACAACCGTCAATAATGCCGCCTAATGCTTCACCGTGAGATTCTCCAAATGTAGTTACTTTATATAGTGTGCCGAAGCTGTTTCCTGCCATTGTGTTTTGTTTTGAGCAAATGTAAGTTTTATGAATTAAATTAAAAAATTTAAAACTGGTATTATTAACGAAACATTAAATGGGATAAAAATCACAATTTGGTAAAATTAATCTCTTTTTCGTAACCTTTTAATAAAATCAAATTTCACAAACTTTCTTTCATTTGTAAAACTTCAAATCAAGAAAAATTGAAAAAAAGAAACGTCGAATTGGTTATTCTTTCTGATGTCCATTTAGGAACTTACGGAAGTCACGCAAAAGAATTAAACAACTATCTTTCAAGCATTAAACCCAAAACTTTAGTCTTAAATGGTGATATCATTGATGCTTGGCAGTTTCGTAAATCGTATTTTCCAAAAGCACATTTACGAGTTATTCAGCGCATTATCGGGATGGCTTCTAAAGGAACAAAAGTGTATTATATTACTGGAAATCACGACGAGATACTTCGAAAATTCAGTGATATGAATATGGGAAATTTTGCTCTGGTTGATAAATTAGTTCTAGAATTAGACGATAAAAAAGCCTGGATTTTTCACGGAGATGTTTTTGATGCTTCAGTCCAGCATTCAAAATGGATTGCAAAATTGGGAGGATTAGGGTATGATTATTTAATTCTAATTAATCGATTTGCAAATTGGTGTTTAGGAAAACTTGGCCGCGAACCTTATTCTTTTTCTAAAAAAATAAAGGCAAGCGTTAAAAAGGCCGTTAAATTTATCTCCGATTTTGAAACCACAGCAACCGATCTGGCTATTGAAAAAAACTACGATTACGTAATCTGCGGACATATTCATGAACCAAAAATCATAACAAAAGAGAATAAACATGGTTCTACCTTATATCTCAATTCTGGTGATTGGGTAGAAAATCTAACTGCACTTGAATACCACAAAAAACGCTGGAAACTATTTTCTTACAAAGCCAGTAATTTTGTAGAAGAAGAAAATTTATTAGAAATGGAAGATGTTCTCACTTCGCAGCTCATTTCATCCATAATCCTCAAATAAACCCCTCAGAAGCAGGTTTTTAAGAATTTTAACGCTCGAAATTTCAGAAAATGTAAATTATGTAACAATTTTCAAAAATATTATACGTTTTGTATCCAACTGTAATAATACATTTGAAAAAAAATTAATAACCATTTTTATGAAAAAGATTCTTTTATCTGCCATTATGCTTCTTGGTTTAGCATTTACGGCTCAATCGCAAGAAATTTCGAAAAACGCTTTAGGATTACGTCTGGGAGACAATAACGGATTTGGGGGTGAAATATCGTACCAACTAGGATTAAATCAAAAAAACAGACTTGAATTCGATTTAGGCTGGAGAAACAGTAGTGATGTAGACGCAATAAAAGGCGTTGCTCTTTACCAATGGGTTTGGAACATCGATGGAGGTTTTAACTGGTATGCTGGTGTCGGAGGTGGACTAGCTGCTTGGGATCACGATTACTACAGTAACAACTATAGATACAAAGATAGCGGAACTTATGTTTTTGCTGCAGGAGATATCGGTATTGAATATAGATTTAAAGAAGTGCCAATTACTCTATCATTAGACGCAAGACCAGAAATTGGCTCTGGATATTATGATGATGACAATTTTGGATTTGACGTTGGTTTTGGTGTTAAATTCAGATTCTAATTAAAAATAAAAAATAATTGTAAGAAGAAGCCTGTCGTTTAAAAGCGACAGGCTTTTTTTATGTTTCAAGTTCGATGTTTCACGTTCATGTTTCATGTTCACATCAAACATTTTACATCTCACACTTTAACCAATTACTTAATAATAATTTCTTTTTTAGAATGAATTTTTACTACGGTGTAAGGATATGAAATTACCTGCATGGTCATAGCATCTTTCGCAGGACTGTTTTCTTTTACCGTAATAATAATGTTCTTATCTGTTTCTTCTACTTTTTCGACATCAATAGAATAACCGCTGGTGTTTTTTTCGCCCATATTCAAAATCACATAATTGTAGTCCTGAACATCTGGATCTTTCATTTTGTGCGCTAAATGCGGATCGTTTTCAAGCATCTTGATTTCATTTGGCTCAGTTAAAATTTCGAAAAATTTTATATTTCCACCGCCATCAGACTGTTTTGTTAAAACTTCATACAAAGCTGCATTTGAACTTTCATTTTTTTTCACTCCGCACGAAACCATAACAAAAACTGCTAAAACAGATAGTACTTTTTTCATTTTTATCCTTTTAAATTAGTGCTTTTCATATTTGTAATCATCAATCGCTTTCTGATATAAAGCTTCATATTTAGGCAGAATGTTCTTGATGTCAAACTTTCTTGCTACTTCTAAAGCATTCGCCTTAAATTGATTTAAAACTGCATCATCTTTTAAAATCTTGATTGCATTTTGAGCCATTTCTTCCACATTACCCACATTACTTAAGTAACCCGAAAAACCGTCAAAATTAACTTCAGGCAAGCCTCCAGAATTACTAGAAATTACAGGAACACCGCACGCCATTGCTTCTAAAGCTGCCAAACCGAAACTTTCTGTTTCTGAAGGAAGCAAAAACAAATCGGTCATACATAAGATTTTATCGATCTCATGGCTATTTCCAAAGAAAATAACTTTATCTAAAATGCCTAATTCCTGACATAAAAGTTCTGCTTTTTCTTTTTCAGGACCATCTCCCACCATCATCAATTTAGCTGGAATTTCTTTTTGGACACTGTAAAAGATCTTAATAATATCTGGAATACGTTTTACTTTTCTAAAATTACTGATATGTGTAATGATACGCTCATTCTCGTTTGCCATTACATAACGATGGCAAGGCGCGCTCGGATCTTTTTTAACTTTATCCAATTCGATAAAATTGGGAATTACTTTGATTTTATTCTTGATTTTGAATAATTTCAAAGTATCATCTTTTAAACTTTGAGAAACTGAAGTCACATAATCTGATTTATTGATGCTGAATGTTACTGCAGGTTTGTAGAACGGATGATTTCCAACAAGTGTAATATCGGTTCCGTGAAGTGTTGTAATCATCGGAAGGTTAATGCCTTCATTTTTCAGCATTTGTTTTGCCATGTACCCTGCATAAGCGTGAGGAATGGCATAATGCACGTGTAGAAGTTCTATTTTATACAATTTAACCATATCGACCAATTTGCTCGATAACGCTAATTCGTAAGGCTGATAATGAAACAAAGGATATTCCGGAACATTTACTTCGTGATAATGAACATTCGGATTTAAAAGTGCCAATCTAACGGGCTGGCTGTATGTGATAAAATGTATTTCGTGTCCTCTTCTGGCTAATTCGAGACCTAACTCTGTGGCTACTACACCACTACCTCCAAAAGTAGGATAACAAACAATTGCTATTTTCATGGATTAAATTTAATTCTACGAAAATACTCAAAAATAGCGTTTCATCAGGCTTTTAAATTGTTAGATTTTTGACAAAATTAGATTAATTCTAGTTAATAACTATTTTCAGAAAAAGCAGCTTTTTCCAACTTTCTCAAAGTTGGAAACTTTGACAAAGTTTAACAACAAACATTAATACTAATAAACCTGACAGGTTTTTAAAACCTGTCAGGTTTCCGACTTCAAACTTGAAACCTAAAACTTTAAACAACAAAAAAAAGGCACAAAACTTAAAATTTCATGCCTTTTAATTATTTTATAATAAATTCTTTCTTAGAAGAATCTGCTGTGCCAACTGTCGGCTGCAGGAACTTCCCAAGATTCATTAAACTCTTCTATATTGTTAACTAGATTATTAAAAACAATCGTATTCTCAGAAACCGATTTATCTTTAACCATCTTTTTAAAATCAATTAATGGTTTGTGAGCAATGTGTTCTCCATGTTTAAAAGTAACGTTCATTTTATCTAATAAATCAACGTCATATTTCTTTTCTAATCCTTGGATAAATTCAACAGAACTATCAATAGAACATCCTGTAGCAGCTTGCACTTCTTGGTTTACCGCTAAAATGATGAATCGATTGTATTTCAATAAAAACGAAGCTTCAAGACTTGTGCCATGTGCAGCCCATTGTTCTACAAAAGCTTTCAAATCTGTTTCTATTTCAGAAAACTCTTCCTCAGAAAATTTTCTGTTCGATTGGTAAATCCAAACTCGAGATTCACCTGGTAAATTTTCAAAAGGTATATACATTTTTTAATTTTTTGTTTGTTTTTTGTTTCAGGTTTCAAGTTTCAAGTTTCAAGTTTGAAAAAAACTTAGCTTCTCAGAACCTTAGTATCTCAGGACCTTAAAAAAATTATAGATCCTGCGCATTCGCGATAAGCTCAGCAATATCTAGAACTTTAACCTGACCTTCTTTTTCTTTATTTTTAATTCCGTCAGTCAACATTGTATTACAGAATGGGCAACCGGCTGCAATAATATCTGGCTGAGTTTCTAATGCATCTTCTGTACGAAGAACGTTAACTTCTTTGTTTCCAGGTTCTGCATCTTTAAACATTTGTGCTCCACCTGCTCCGCAGCATAATCCGTTTGCTTTAGAACGTTTCATTTCAACTAATTCAACGTCTAATTTTTGAATTAAATCTCTTGGCGCTTCATAAACTTTATTCGCTCTTCCTAGATAACAAGGATCATGGAAAGTGATTTTTTTTCCTTTATATTGTCCGCCTTCTACAGTCAGTCTTCCATCATCAATTAATGATTTTAAAAATTCTGTATGATGAATAACCTCATAATTACCTCCTAATTCTGGGTATTCATTTTTTAAAGTATTAAAACAGTGCGGACAAGCTGTAACAATTTTTTTAGCTTCATAAGCATTCAAAACCTCGATATTCATCATGGCTTGCATTTGAAACAAAAATTCATTTCCAGCTCTTTTTGCAGGATCACCAGTACAACTCTCTTCTGTACCTAAAACTGCAAAAGAAACATTCGTACGATTTAGAATTCGCACAAATGCTTTAGTAATTTTTTTTGCTCTATCATCAAAACTTCCTGCGCAACCTACCCAAAACAAAACCTCTGGCTGTTTTCCTTCGGCAAGCATTTCTGCCATTGTTGGTACTACTAAATTTTCTGACATCTCTCTCACTTTTGTTTAATCGGTTAATCGTGAAATTGTTTAATCGCTACAAGCAAATTGACAATTCTACAAAAACCGAAATATTATTTTAAAATCGATTAAACGGTTAAACAACTAACCGATTAAACAATAAATATTAATTCTCGTTTTTCCAATTTAAACGGTCTTGCTGACTGTACTGCCAAGGTGCACCGTTATTTTCAATATTAGTCATCATGGCATTTAACGACATTGGAGCAGCACTTTGTTCCATAACCAAATAACGACGCATGTCCATAATAATAGACAACGGACTAATATTTACAGGACATTCTTCAACACAAGCGTTACAAGAAGTACATGCCCACAATTCTTCTGGAGTAATATAATCGTTTAAAAGTGTTTTATTATCTGGAATAAAAACACCTTTGTTAGCATCGATATTTTTACCCACTTCTGTCAAACGATCTCTTGTATCCATCATAATTTTACGTGGAGACAATTTTTTACCCGTTTGATTTGCTGGACAAGAAGAAGTACAACGTCCGCATTCTGTACAGGTATAAGCGTTTAATAACTGAACCCAATTTAAGTCCTGAACATCACTTGCACCAAATTTAGCTGGATGTGCATTCTCATCTGCCGGCACAGCCGCAAACGGATCTGCATTTGGATCCATCATTAATTTCACCTCTTTTGTAACCGAAGCTAAATTATCAAACTGTCCTTCTGGTTTTAAGTTTGCAAAATACGTATTTGGGAAAGCCAAAAGAATATGCAAGTGTTTTGAGAAGTACAAATAGTTCATAAAAACTAAAATACCGACAATATGCAACCACCAGAAAACTTCAAACAATAATCCGACAACTTCATTAGAAGTTCCATTAAAAATTGGCGCAATAAACTGGCTTATCGGGTAACTTCCTGCTTTATGAAAATGAGAATATCCTCCTGGAACATTCTGCAAATGCAAATCTGAAGCATTCATCAATAAAAACAGAATCATTAAAACTGTTTCAAAGTAAAGGATGTAATTGGCATCACTTTTAGGAAATCCTGTCAAATCGTTACTTACAAAACGTTTTAAACGAATTACATTTCTTCTAATCCAAAAAGTAACTACTGCAATAATTACAAGTATCGCCAATATTTCAAATGAAGCAATTAAAACATCATAAACTACACCCAAATAAGGTGCAAAACCTCTATGTGTTCCAAAAAGTCCATCAATAATGATTTCTAATAATTCGATATTAATTATTATAAAACCAACATACACAAAAATATGAAGGATTCCTGCAACAGGGCGTCTCACCATTTTTGACTGCCCTAAAGCAATCAATGCCATGTTTTTCCAACGAGCTTTAGGATTATCTTTTCGATCTACATCGACTCCCAAATTAATATTTCGGATGATTTTTTTTACGCTCGCTGCAAAAAAACCGAAACCTACTATAAGAAGTACTGCGAATAAAATATTATCTAAATAACTCATTTATAATTATTTTTTATCAGTTGAGTTTGTTTCTTCTGTTGGTGCCACGTATGGTTTGTTTTTCTTTCCAAAAAGAGAAACATTTACATAACGAGTTGGATAAAGACGAAGATCTTGCAATAATAATTCAAGCTCCTTTGAAGTTTTAGTCAGGTTATTGTATAATGCCTCATCATGCAAAATTTTTCCTGCTGTCCCTTTTCCTGAATTCAAGTTCCCCATTAACAGATCTACTTTAGCCAAAGTTTGGTTCAAGTTACGAACAGTTTTACCTAAATCTGCTTTGTTTAGCGAATCTGAAATTTTATTGAAGTTTCCAGACATCTTATTAAAGTTGGTAACCATTCCATTAATCTGTCCTTTATTCGTATCCAAAATATTGTTGAGACTTCCTGATGCTTTATGAAATTGCTCCATAGTCTGACTCAATTCAGCAATTGTTTTCTTTAGATTTTCTTGAGTATTTTTATCTAAAGTATTATTTAATCCTGTAACCAAATTATCAATATTCAAAAGCATTTTATCAAGCTTTTGCTGAATTGGTTCAATTTTTCCTCCTAATGATTCTGTCAAACCCAATTCAACAGTAGAAACCAATTTCTGTCCGTCTTCTGCCAATTCTTTATCAGCAAAATTAGGGATGATTTTAATCTGTTTTCCCGCAATTAAACTTGGAGAATAAATTGCTGCTGTACTGCTTTTAGAAATAGGAAAATCTGTTTTAAGTTGAAGTTCCACTAGTAATTTACCTGTAACTTCGTCAATTGTAATTTTATTTACTTTACCAATCGCAAGTCCGTTAAGAGTTACTGGAGCTGACGGAGACAAGTCCTCAACATTATCATATTCAGCATATAATATGGTATAATTAGTAAAAAGATCTCTGCCCTTTAAAAAGCTATATCCCCAGATAAATAGTAGAATGGATGCGATGACTAAAATAGCCGTTTTAATTTCTCTTGTTAGTTTCAAAATTCTAAGTGTTTGTACAAAATTAATATAAATATTCGAACTTGCGCTTATTATTTAATCGCGTCCTGAATACTGATTTTTTCACCATCTTTAGTTGCCACTAAAAATGCAGCGCCATAACCTTTACTTTTAGCTTCTTGCAGATATTTTTGTGCTGTTTCGTAACTTGTAGTTTCTTCGTAGAAATATTTATAAATATTATTTTCGTATATCATTGTTACATTTTTAAGTCCTTTAAAATTTTTAGGTTCCAAAGGTGTCTTCTTAATGCTTGCAATAAGCTGTACTTTAAAAAATGTTCCTTTTGGAGCATTTTTAACAGCAGCAACTGGAGTATTTGTTTTTGGTTTTGCCTTAGTTGAAGTATCTCTTATGGGCCGACTATCCTCTGACTCAGTTCCTGAACCAAAGTATTCTCTTTTATAACTCAAAATAGCTTCAGCAATAGCTCTTGCAATATCGTCTTGACCTTCTTCTGAATTTAGAATATTACCTTCTGTTGGATTTGAAACAAATCCAGTTTCAACCAAAACTCTAGGCATATAAGCTTTATGAAGTACCATAAAAGGTGCTTGCTTCACTCCGCCATGACGAAGTTTTTTTCCTAATTTCTCAAAATTCTCTTCGATTTTAGTGGCAAGGGTAATACTATTATCTAAATATTCTTCCTGCATTAAAGTCATACCAATCATCGATTCTGGAGAATTTGGGTCATAACCTTCGTATTTACGTTTATAATCTTTCTCTAATGTAATTACGGAGTTCTCTTTTTTCGCCGCTTCAAGGTTCGATGCTACTTTACTTAAACCCATCACGTAAGTTTCGGTTCCGTCTGCCGCAGTATTCTTATTAGCGTTACAGTGAATTGAAACAAATATATTTGAATTTGCCCTGTTTGCAATATTTGCCCTTTCGACCAAATCAACAAAAACATCCGTTTTACGAGTATAAATTACATTAACATTAGGATTAAGCTCTAAAATCTTCCCAACTTTCAAAACAATAGCTAAAGCAATATTTTTTTCAATTCTTCCGCTGTAAACAGCTCCAAAGTCATGATCTCCATGTCCGGCGTCGAGTGTTACCTTAAACACATTTGACTGACTATGAGCACAAAAAGACGATATCGTTAGAAATAAAGCAAATATTACTTTAAATTTGTTAATTCTATTCATAAATCTAAAAGTTAATTTTAATAAAATGCAGCTGTTATAATTTTTAGAATTGATTATTTTTGCCAAAAAATTATATGTAAGTTTGACATGTCAAAAAACAAGCCATAATTTTACAAAAATAGCATTTAAACCTTTGCATACAAACTTATTTAATATCGTTTTAATATCATTTTTCCTAACTATAGGTTGTGGTAATTTATACTCGCAAGAAATAAAAAACAAAAAAAAGCCTTTACCTGCTGTAAAACAATCAGATAAAGAAAGCACTGCGATTACAGACACCATAAAACTCGATACAGTTAGACCCAAAAAGACTTTTTTGGATGGAAAAGTAAGATACAAAGCAAAAGATTATGCTAAAATTGATCAGAAAAAAAAGCTGATCACTCTATATAATGAAGCCGAATTATACTATAAAGATGTAGAATTAAAATCGGGTATAATTGTGCTCAATTATGAAAAAGACGAAGTTTACGCGGGAAGAATTAAAGATTCTGCAGGAGTTTTAACTCAGTATCCAAACTTCAAACAAGGATCTAGCGAAGTACAGCCAGACTCTATTCGTTTTAATTTCAAAACAAAAAAGGCTTTAATTTACAATTCGAGAACAAAACAAGGCGAGTTAAATATTAAAGCTGCTGTTACTAAAAAAGAAAACGACTCTGTATACTTTTTAAAGGGCGCACGTATTACTACCGCTCAAGATATTGACCATCCTGAATACTATTTTCAAACCAGCAGAATTAAATTTGTTCCTGGCAAAAAGATTGTTGCCGGCTTAACGCAAATGGTAATTGCAGATGTGCCTACTCCGCTTGCGCTTCCTTATGGTTTTTTCCCTTTAAGTAAAGAAAAAAGCGTTTCGGGTATTATTATCCCAAGTTATAACGACTCTAACACACGAGGATTTTCATTGCAAAATGGGGGGTATTATTTTGCCCTAAGCGATAATTATGACTTGACAGTCCTTGGAGATTATTATACCAACGGAAGTTACGCCATGCGCTTTGAATCGGCGTATGCCAAAAGATATAAGTATAGAGGAAATGTTAATATTCGTTTTGAGAATCTGATAAACAGCGAGCGTGGTTATCCAGATTACTCCAAACAAAATATTTACAACATTCAATGGTCGCATTCTAAAGACACCAAATCGAATCCGAATTCTACTTTCTCTGCTTCTGTTAACATGGGTAGTAGTAAATATTTCAAGCAGTCTATTAACCAAGCCAACATAGGGTCGAACTTAAACAACACCTTAAACTCGTCGATTTCATACAACAAAACCTTTAATACAATTCCAGGTTCCCGTCTTTCGTTATCTGCAACTCACAGCCAGAACACGCAGACAGAAGACATTGTAATGACACTTCCGTCTTTACAGGGAAGTATCGATCGTGTTTATCCATTTGTTGGAAAGGATGGCGTAAAGAAAGGATTTATAAAAAATATCAACTTACAATATAATGTAAGCGGTAAAAACTATTTTAAAACAAAAGATTCGCTGTTTTTCAAGCCTCAGATGTTTAATGATGCACAATTAGGATTGCAGCAAACTATTCCGTTGAGCACCAACTTTAAGATTTTCAAATATTTCAGTGCTGGAGCTTCTACTACTTATCAGGAAACTTGGGTTAACAAGACGATCCAGAAAGTTTACGATCCTTCTGCTGGACAAACAGTCAATAAAACTGTAAACGGTTTTGACTCTTTTAGAACATACAACTTCAGCACCAATTTAGGTACGACTATTTACGGAACTTTTAATTTTGGAGACGATAAAAGAATCCAATCTATTAGACACGTCATGCGCCCTAGCATTACTTATGCTTATACGCCAAGTTTTGAAAAATACTACGACACTTATACAGTCGATGCTTCTGGTGTAATTAAGTCTGAATATACAAGATTTGAAAACGGATTGTATGGAGCACCAGGAAAAGAAAACTCTAACATTGTTGGTTTTGCTTTGAGCAACACTTTTGAAGCTAAAGTAAGAGATCGTGACAGCACAAAAACAGAGCCTAAGAAAATAATGCTGCTAAACAACTTAAACTTCAGCACTAGCTATAATTTTAATGCTGACGGGAAAACTACATTTGGATGGCAACCTGTATTGGTTAGTGGTGGAACGCAGTTTTTTGACAATAAAATGAATATGAACTTTGGTGCGACATTAGATCCTTATGCGATTGATAATGGAGGTAACAAAATTGATAAATTCAATATTGATAATGGCGGAAGTTTATTCAGAATGACAAGTGCAAACGTAACTGTAAACTACTCATTCTCGAATAAAGGAAGCGGAAAAGAAAAAGAAAAAAACACACAAAGCCAGCGAAACGGAGGTCGAAGCGATGACTTATTTGGTACGAATACCGACTTAAATGACAGCCGTAACAGCCAGTTTGCCAATGAACCTGAAAAAGACGATGTAATTACAGAATTCTTTAATTCTAAAGTTCCGTGGGACATGACACTTGCTTATTCCTTAACGTATTCCAACGTAAAACGAGAAAGCACCATTTCTGGAAACTCCATCATGATTTCCATCAATACCGATCTTACTCCTAAATGGAAGGCTGGGGTTTCTACAGGTTACGATTTTGTACAAAAAGGAGTTACCTTTACGCAATTCCGTTTTGAGCGAGATTTATTAAGCTGGAGAATGGCCTTTAACTGGCAGCCTTTGGGAACAAATTCTAACTGGAACTTCTTTATCGGAATTAAATCTGGTATGCTTAGCGATATCAAATGGAACAAACGCAGCGTTTCAAATAGATAATTTTTTGTCGTAAAGTCTAAAGTCTAAAGTCTTAAAGTCTAAAATTGATGGGATTCTTTAGATACATAGAAACTCTACAGTTTGTATAAAAACAAAACTTATATTTCTAATAAAATTATATTATGAAAAAAATCATTTTTACCGAGAAAGCTCCGGCTCCAATCGGACCGTATAATCAAGCTGTTTTGTCTGGAAACACACTTTATGCTTCTGGGCAAATTGCAATCAATCCTGAGTCAGGAGAATTGGTTACAGACAACATTAATGATGAAACCAATCAGGTTATGAAAAACATCGCGGCTATTCTTGAAGCGGCAGACATGACATTTGAGAATGTTGTAAAGTCAACTATCTTCATCATGGACATGAATAACTTTGGAGCAATAAACACCGTTTACGGTTCTTATTTTAACGAAAAAACCGCTCCAGCTCGTGAAACGGTTCAAGTGGCTTGTTTGCCAAAAAATGTTAATGTAGAAATTTCTATAATTGCTGTGCAATAGCATCTAATAATAATTGTGCCGTTGCTTCATTAGTTGCCAGCGGCACATTATGCACATCGCAAACACGAATTAGCATATTAATATCTGCTTCATGCGGATGGCTCGATAGAGGATCTTTAAAAAAGAAAACCATCTGTGTAATTCCCTCCGCTACTCTTCCTGCAATTTGCGCATCGCCTCCAAGAGGACCAGAAAGCATTCTCTGAGTTTTAAATCCAGCAGCTTCTGCTTTTCCTCCAGTAGTACCAGTACCGATCAGCCTTATTTTTTCATTATGCAAAACAGCTTCATTCTTGATTAAGAAATCAATTAAATCTGCTTTTTTTCCATCATGAGCAATAATGGCAATTTCCATAAAACCAGAACTATTGATTAGCGACATGGTAAGCAATTAATCCATCAATAGGTCTTCTTAAAACATTCCCTAATTGAAGTTCATATTTATTAAATGTTTCTTGTAATTCATCTTTCAAGTAAAATGCGATAGAACCAACAAAATGTACTGGAACTTCTTTGCAGTTGTCGAATTGTTTGATGTAATTCTTAACGAAAGATTTCATTCCTTTGAAAATAATTTTTCTGCAGAACTCAGTATCTTTATGCTTAATCAAAAACTTAGCAAAAGTTGCTAAATAAGCATTTGGATTCGGCTCTTTGTATAATTTATTTTTAATAAAATCAGGATCAACGTCGTATTCTTTTTCAAATTCAACCGCTAATTCTTTTGGCATTTTATTAAAATAGTATTTTCTAATTAATTCTTTTCCAAAAACATTTCCGCTGCAGTCATCCATCACGATATAACCTAATGATTGAACTTTTTGATGCAATACTTTTCCATCAAAATAACTGCAGTTAGAACCTGTTCCTAAGATTGAAACTATTGCTTCTTCACCTTTTGGAGTTGTAGCATAAACAGCCGCATAAGTATCTTCCTGAACGTCTACAATTGCGTTAGAAAAATACTCTTGAAAAACCTGTTTTAAGTATTCTTTCATTCTATCTGTACCACAACCGGCACCGTAAAAGAACAAGTGAGTTGCTTCTTTTTTGTTTTGTAAAATATCAAAACGGTCGTTTAGTCTTGAAACGATTTCCGGCCCGTCTAGAATTTCAGGATTTAATCCTAAAGTTTGTGTTGTGAATAATACTTTTCCATTATCATCTATCGCAATCCAATCGGCTTTAGTAGATCCACTGTCAACTATTAATTTCATTTGTTTAGTTTTTGGAATTAGGTTTTCTATATTTAATTTAAAAGTGTGTTTTTTACATTAATTATAGAAGTAACAAAATAAGAAAATCCCGTTATTGTAAAGTAACGGGATTTTGCAAAAATATATATTATTATTTTAAACCTGCAATGTGTACAGATAAATCAATTAATTTGCTTGAGTATCCGTACTCATTGTCATACCAAGATACTAATTTGAAGAAAGTTGAATTTAAACCGATTCCTGCACCAGCATCAACAATCGAAGTTCTTTTATCTGAGATAAAGTCTTGAGAAACTACTGCATCTTCAGTATATCCTAAGATACCTTTCAATTCGTTTTCTGAAGCTTTTTTCAATACAGCTAAGATTTCTTCGTAAGTAGTTTCTTTAGCTACTTTTACTGTTAAATCTACTACAGAAACGTCAGCAGTAGGAACACGGAAAGACATTCCAGTTAATTTTCCATTTAAAGATGGGATAACTTTTCCAACCGCTTTAGCAGCACCTGTTGAAGAAGGAATGATGTTGATTGCAGCAGCACGTCCACCTCTCCAGTCTTTTCTAGAAGGTCCGTCAGCTGTCATTTGAGTTGAAGTAGTTGCGTGAACAGTTGTCATTAAACCTTCAACGATTTCGAAATTATCGTGGATAACTTTAGCTAAAGGAGCTAAACAGTTTGTAGTACAAGAAGCGTTAGAAACTACTAAATCAGAAGCTTTTGCAGTTTCGTGGTTAACTCCCATTACAAACATTGGAGCATCAGCAGAAGGAGCAGAAATGATAACTTTCTTTGCACCACCTTTTAAGTGCTCACTAGCAGTTTCAATAGTTGTGAAGATACCAGTACATTCAGCTACTACATCTACATCAACTTCGTTCCATTTTAAGTCAGCAGGATTTCTTTCTGCAGTAATACGGATGTTTCTTCCGTTTACATATAATTTTCCTTCTTTAACTTCTACAGTTCCGTTGAAACGACCGTGAACTGAATCATATTTTAATAAATAAGCTAAGTGGTCTACATCTAATAAGTCGTTGATTGCAACAACTTCTACATTATCTCTATTGAAAGACTCTCTAAAAACGATTCTTCCGATACGTCCAAATCCGTTTATTCCTAATTTTACTTTTGACATTTTACTAAATTTTTTGCTTTTGTTTTTATTACACTAATTCAAAGTCTAATTTCCTCACAATAAACTTCTTTTTCTTTTTTAAACTTTATATTGGTTATGTCGACATAATGTCAGACACTCTTAACAATTCTCTATCAATTTCAGATTTGCCTTTGATAGCTTGCTCAAGCGGCGTTAATATCACTTTATCTTCGCGAAGTCCCACCATATAATTTGATTTTCCTTCAATTAAAGATTCTACAGCCTTAACTCCTAAACGGCTTGCCAGAACACGGTCAAAACAAGACGGAGAACCTCCACGCTGCATGTGTCCTAGAACAGAAACACGCACATCGTACTCAGGCAAATTAGCTTCAACATAATCTTTTAATTCAAATACGTTTTTACCAATTTTATCTCCTTCAGCAATTACAACAATACTTGATGATTTTCCTGATGCTTTACTTTTTTGAAGCGAATCTAAAAGACGATCTAAACCAAGATCTTCTTCAGGAATAAGAATTTCTTCTGCTCCTGCTCCAATACCTGCGTTAAGAGCAATATGGCCTGCATCTCTACCCATAACCTCTACAAAGAAAAGACGGTTATGCGAACTTGCAGTATCTCTAATTTTATCGATACAGTCTACAACAGTATTTAAAGCAGTGTCATACCCTAGAGTAAAACTTGTACCATAAATATCATTATCAATAGTACCTGGAATTCCCATTACTGGAAAACCAAATTCTGAATTAAAAATTAATCCTCCTGTAAAACTACCATCACCACCAATAACAACCAAAGCATCTACACCAGCCTTAACCAAATTCTCGTGTGCTTTTTTTCTACCTTCAGGGGTTCTAAACTCAACTGAACGAGCCGATTTTAAGATCGTTCCACCTTTGTTTACAATATTATTTACGCTTCGTGGTCCCATTTCCTTGAAGTCTCCTTCAATCATTCCCTGATACCCTCTATAAATTCCGATGCATTCTATATTATGGTATGCGCAAGTTCGAACAACTGATCGTATTGCAGCATTCATTCCAGGTGAATCTCCTCCTGAGGTAAGAACACCTACTTTTTTTATTGTTTTTGGCATTATTTAAGTATTAAAGTGTAAAATTAGCAAACATTCAGCACTTTTCGGGTTACGATTATCATAAATTAATAAAATCTGTTAAATTCAAACGTTTTCGTTAATAAGTTTTTTCTAGAAAAAAATTTCATTAAAAATAATAAAACGCTATTTTTTTAATTAAATCGTCAAAATTAACAATACCCTGATGAAGTGTTATAAAAATCAAAATTTCCGGCTCACATGGAAAATTTTATTAGAGTGCCTAAATTTAGCACAAAAAAAACCATTATGAGAATAATGGTTTTATAAAAGTCTTTTTTTAACAAAGTGTTAATAATCGTTGTCTGGAATTAGCCCATGATTATTATTGCTTGGAGTTTCCTGCTCTTTTTTCTTCTTTTCTTCTTCTTTTTTCCTTTTCTCCTCGTCTTCTTTTGCTTTCTTCTTGTTTTTCTCTGAATCTTTCTTACTCGTAAAATTCATATAATCAGGATTCAAAGAAGAATCACCCAATTCACTAGAAGAAGAACCTTTTACCGCTTTTTCAATCTTATGACTTTTAAAGAGCTTATTTACTAGTTCGCTGAAAGTATCAAAATCTACTTCATATGAAATACCGACTCCTTGCGTATAACCAATTCCTTGTCCTATATAATTAATGTCATTTTCTTTATTGAATAAACGGAGGTTCATTGTACCGTCTTCATTTACACGATACAAGATTTCGATATCACCGACAATAGCCGACTCGTTTACTCCTCCAACTGGAACTCCAAGCTTACCATTGATTGTAATACGTTCATTAACTTGAGACGAAATATTGGCCACAAACTGACCATCTACCTCCTGCCCTGTTCTTCTATCTGCAGCAATATAATTTAAATCGATATTTACTTTATCATTATCCGATTTGATTATTCCTCCCAATAAACTCGATGCCGTTTCTGTTAATGTTCCCGAAAAATCTCCTTGGCTGAATCCGTCGGTACTCATAAACGAACCAGTTGATAATAAATATAGCGCTTGAGTCTGGCGAATATCTTTATCGTCTAGCTTATATTGTATCTCTGATTTTAAAACATTACTTACCGATGGAAACTGAATATCGAAATTAGGTTCTGGACTCGCCAAATCTCCTCTTAAACCAATAACTACTTCTACTGGAACTTTTTTATTAAATGAAGAAGTGTTATCCAAAAGCACTGCTGGATTGGCTTGCGTTTTATAAACAGCTTCCAAATTCAGCTGCGCACGCATCGGGTTTCCTTCCCAAATAATCGACCCACCTTTTTTAACAGTAAACTTTTTATCGATAAGTCCGCCATATTTAAAATTATAGGTTCCTTCGTATGCCTGGAAATCTCCCCACATATTAAATTTACCCAACGTATTAATTTTAAATAAAAGCGATCCGTATCCTTTTCCTTTCATACCATGCCCCGAATTTCGATCTAGAATAACCTCTACTTCGGCATCTGGCGTAATATCAAAATCAAATTCCAACTCAAGTCCATTATAGTCTCTTGTTTTTTCTACAATTCCGTTGGCCAGATTATATTTCTCTTTTGGCGTTACAAAATGAATCCAGCTGCTTTCTCCAACACTTTGTGCATTATTAATAGGTATTTTAACTTCGGTGCCTTTTTCAGATTTTGCATCCACTTTAATAAACAGTGCATCAACAGGACCTTTTATACTGGCTGTTCCATTTATAAACGCTGTTCCAAAATATGCCGCATCATCGCTATCTTTTGTATCAAGAGCCACCAATCGTTTAGAGGTAATGTTTAAGTCTAATTTCCAATCGCCAAAATTGTTATGCTCAATGCTTCCATTCAGCAAACCTTTTGTACCATATTTAGTATCGGTTAACTGATTATTCCTAAACAAGAATTTCTCGTTAGTTAAGTCAACAACCGTTCGATCACTCAATTCGTAATCGGTATTTAAGTACGGAATCGTCATTCCTGCCTTTTCTACATACAAACGCCCGTTGATTTCCGGTTTTTTTAAATTCCCAACAACAGAAGCATTTCCGGAAACAGAACCGCGAACATTAGACAGAACATCGCCGCCCACAGTTCCTAACGTAGCCAGATTGAAACCTTCTAGCTTTAAGTTCATATCCATGATTGTTTCCTTGTTTTCTACAGCAAAAGTCCCGTTTGCCCTAAACGATTCTGTAAAACCATTCTGAATGGAGGAGTTAACTGTGAATTTCCTGAAATTTTCATCTCCCGAAATATCAAAATTAAGCGTGCCCAGTTCTGTATTATTCATAACTAGGTGATCAATTTTTATGGAAGCGGTGGGCTGATAAACACTTTTATTTTGCTTGTAATTGACATTTCCATTCAAATTACCATTGAATACAAATTTGGAATTGACAGGCGTAATTTTATTTATATCAACATCTTCAAAGGTAAGCACGAGATCTTTATAATCCGTTCCTTTAATGACTCCGTTTAAGTCAATTTTCTGGTTTTCATGAGATAAAACAATATTATCAAAAGAAAAGTTTTTAAAATATTGGTCTATTACAATTTGATTGTCTTTTTCAGCATCTTCATTTAAGTACCAGATATAGTCCTTAAATTTCATCTCCGATTTCTTGATTCCGACAATGTTGTTTTTGCTCTTATCAATCGTGTGGTACAAATCTAGATTAAAGTAATCTTCGCCTTTATCTCCTCCTTTAAACTCCGAACGAACAAAAAGGGTATCTTTTGAAGTAACATTAATTAAATTGAAATCACGTATTTTATAGTAAGGTGTCTTAATACTATCCAATTCGACATACGCGTTATAAAGCGGGTTTTTATTATCGATATTAATACGAATATTATCAAATGTATTTTTGTCTGCAGTAATTTTTTTAGATCTGAATCTGAATTTAAATTCCTCTAAATCAGAATCTATTTTTCCGCGTACAACTGTAGACGAATCAATATTAATTTGCGGATAAAGCATTTCGACCACTTTATCGTAAACACGGAAATTAAAATTCAAAAATTGTCCTTTTCTAACTTTGTACGGTTTATAATTGGTATACAAACTACCCACAGAATTCATGACCAATTTATCCAATTGATCAAATCTAAATTTACCCACAATTTTTCCGTCGACAACATCATTTGAACTAATGGTAATTGTTCTTAAACGATCTGCATCAAAACTTGAATTTAGATTTACTTGGTCAAAAACATAAGTTGCTTTAGGGTTTTGATATTCTGCATCTTTTATAAAAATATCTCCTTGCAGATTTTCAATAGAATTTCCAGTCAGCTGAACTACAACATCTCCTTTAAAACGTGAAATAGAATCGCCAACAAACTTCAGTTTTCGCAAATCTGAATTTTCAACATTGATATGAAAATCGTATCGGTTTTCTCTTTTGCTCAAATCCAATAAACCATCAAAATTCAAATTCAAATTAGGATCGTTTATTGCAATTTGTCCTTTATAATAGGGCAGTTTAAAATTACCGTTGACCACGATATTATTATAGGTATATTTATTGTAGTCCAATTTCGAAATATCTCCTTTAATGACTGTATTTAAATACTTCTCTGTAAAACCCACTCCATCTACATCAAGATTCAACGTAGTTCTGCCAATGTCTTTTCGGCTTAGAACAGTACCAACATCAAAATTTGTCAAAATGATATTTCCAGAATAAGAAGCTCTGTCTATAAAATCCATATTGTTCATATGGAGATCTATTTGCCCATTTCCTAAGTCGGTTGCCATTTTGAAATCTGTTTCTAGAGCTGTAGTCGAAACTTTTGCTTTTCCCACAATATTGAACTTCCCGATTTTCTTCATTTCCTTCGGAAGTCTTTTTCCTAAAACTCCAGGAAGCAAAATCACTAAATCGTTGTAACTAGAAAGCAATTTGTCAAATTTTCCATCCATAGAAAACTTCTGTTCCTTGCTGCCCAAAAGATTTCTAAATTTGATTGTACCGTTAATTTTTGATCCGTTTGTATCGCTTAATCTCAATCTTGTAAGCGTCATATTATTCAACGGACCATCTAATTTCGTTTTAAGCTTAAAATGCTGATTTTTTCCTAAACCATCATAAAAATGGCGAATATCATTTGTTGCAATAGAAGAAGAATCTATCAAAACATCAAATCGAACTTTATCTGTAAAATCAAGAAAATCTGATGGTTTATAATTCAAAATTGCGACACCATAAATAGAAGATCTTTTGGTTTTAATGGCCAGATTTTCAACTATAATCTGTTTTTTAGTATAGCTGAATTTCCCCGCAAAATTAGAAACATACAAACCGCGGTGATCCATAAACGAAAATCGATGAATGTTTGTGTTTACATTTGGGCCGTACAATTTAAACTCACTGATGTAGGCGTTTAATTTTGTAAAATCAAGAAATTTTGGAGTTGTTTTATTTTCATCAACAACAGAAAATCTTCCTTTTTCGATATAAGCATTTTTAGCCGTTAGCAAAAAGTGTTTTGTTGATTTTTTCTTAGGCGTATTTTCAACTTCAAAAGCCTGTATAAACTTATTGATATTGTTCTCGTCTTCGCCTTTGTAGGTTTTCAAATTAAAAATCAAACCTGTTAAACGCAAATCGCCAAAAATTAAATCTCCGTCTAACAATCTGCTGAAACTAGCAATATCAGTAGTAATGATATCCGAATAAATCATCGTTTTTTTATGATGATCTAAAATCGTCACTGTCTTTAATTTGACTCCGCCAAAAATATTGATAGCCGTTTTTTCAACGTTAATATTAACCTTGTAATCCTCGTTTAATCGGTTGGTAACATAATTGGCAATCTGTGTTTGAACCACAGGAAGAGAGAGTATGATAGCCAATGCTAACAAAAGTAAAATCAACCCAATTAGGGTTCTGGATATTATTTTCTTTACTTTTTTGATAGCTTCTTTAATTTTAGTTTCTTTTAAATTTACTTTGAACAGACAAAAGAACGGCTGTTTTTGATAAAAATTCTTTAATTTTGGGGCACTGCTTAAATCAAAGAAATGTAATAATTTGATTTGTCAAATATAATTCAAAATTTGTGCCTTTATATGCAAAATCCAGAGGTTTTTATTCTAGCCATCGAAAGTTCATGCGATGATACTGCTGCCGCGGTTTTACATAACGACAAAGTATTGTCAAATGTTGTAGCCAATCAATTAATTCACAACCAATACGGAGGTGTTGTTCCTGAATTGGCCTCACGCGCACATCAGCAGAATATTGTTCCTGTGATAGATGCTGCACTTCGCAAAGCAAATGTACAAAAAGAACAGTTAAGCGCAATTGCATTTACGCAAGGTCCAGGCTTAATGGGCTCTTTATTGGTGGGAACTTCTTTTAGCAAATCACTATCGTTAGCTTTAAATGTGCCACTAATTGCTGTAAATCATATGCATGCCCATATTTTAGCTCATTTTATTGATGAAGAAGGTTATGACAAACCTGAATTTCCGTTTTTAGCATTAACAATCAGTGGCGGACATACTCAAATTGTAAAAGTGAATAGTTTTTTTGATATGGAAATTATTGGCGAAACTACAGATGATGCTGTAGGTGAAGCTTTTGACAAGAGTGCCAAAATTCTAGGACTTCCTTATCCTGGCGGTCCTTTAATCGATAAATATGCTAAAGAAGGTAATCCGAAAGCATTTCCTTTTACAAAACCAAAAGTTCCAGGATTGGATTTTAGCTTCTCCGGATTAAAGACGGCCATTTTGTATTTCATTCAAAAAAACAAACAGCAGAACCCGAATTTTATCGAAGAAAACCTAAATGATATTTGCGCGTCTATACAGCATACAATTATCGAAATTCTGATGGATAAAATAAAACTTGCTGTAAAAGAAACTGGAATTACACAAATTGCTATTGGCGGAGGAGTTTCGGCAAATTCTGGCATTCGAAATACATTGAAGGAAACCGAAAGCAAATACGGCTGGAAGACTTTTATTCCAAAATTTGAATACACAACAGACAATGCGGCAATGATTGGAATTGTGGGATACCAAAAATACTTATCTAATCGTTTTGAAACTTCTTCTGTGGTTTCTAAAGCCAGAATCGAATTTTAAATCATGCAGTTATTCTTTAATCCGAATATAGACGAAACGACTGAAAGTTTTTCTTTTGATAAAGAAGAAAGTCGTCATATTATAAAAGTGCTTCGAAAAAAAGATGCAGATATCCTGCATGTTACCAATGGTTTTGGTTTATTATTTGAAACCCAAATCACATTGGCTTCAGATAACAAATGTACCGTTGAAGTGCTTTCGATAAAAAATGCCGAAAAGCCAAAATTTCATTTGCATTTAGCTGTTGCGCCAACCAAAATGAACGATCGATTTGAGTGGTTTTTAGAAAAAGCGACAGAAATTGGCATTCAAGAAATTACCCCAATTTTCTGCGATCGCTCAGAGCGAAAAGTCATTAATCGAGATCGTTTCGAAAAAATCATTTTATCGGCAATGAAGCAATGCAACGAAACGTTTCTCCCAAAATTGAATGAAGCCATTTCGTTTAAAGATTTTATCAAACAGCAACAAAAAGGCTTGCAATTGATAGCGCATTGCGAAGAAACCGATAAAAAATCATTAAAAGAGGTTTTAAAGCCAAATGAAGATGTTACCATTTTAATTGGTCCCGAAGGTGATTTCTCCGAAAAAGAAATTGCATTGGCATTAGAAAACAATTACAAACCTGTCACTTTAGGAAATACACGTTTACGAACAGAAACAGCTGCAGTTGTAGCTTGCCATAGTGTGGTTTTCTTTAATGAATAAATATAAGTTTGTCATCCTGAGGAACGAAGGATCACATTCGTAAATCAACAAAGATTGGCAAATTCTGTGCAGAGTTTCTTGTGCGATCCTTCGTTCCTCAGGATGACAAAAAAGCATCTCAAGGAAAATGAAGCAAAAAAATATAATTACATGAAAAAAATATTTTACTTACTATTATTAATTTCCTTTACTTCTTTTTCACAAGAAATTGCTTTGCTTAAATACAGCGGTGGCGGCGATTGGTATGCAAATCCGACTTCTTTGCCTAATCTAATCAGTTTTTGCAATGCGAATATAAATACTCGCATCAAAAACAAACCTTCGACTGTAGAACCAAGTAATCCAGATTTGTTTTCGTATCCGTTTGTACACATGACTGGTCATGGAAATGTTGTTTTTAGCGATGCAGATGTGACAAACTTAAGAAATTATCTTACCGCTGGAGGTTTCCTGCACATTGATGATAATTACGGAATGGATCAATTTATTAGAAAAGAAATCAAGAAAATATTTCCAAATAATAATTTAGTCGAGCTTCCGGCAAATCATCCTATTTTTCAGAAGCCGTTTCCTTTTCCTAACGGATTACCAAAAATTCACGAACATGACGGAACACGCGCACAGGCTTTTGGAATTTTTATAGACAACAAGTTGGTTTTACTCTATACTTACGAATGTGATTTGGGCGACGGCTGGGAAGATCCAGAAGTACATAACGATCCTGCAAACGTAAGAGACAAAGCGCTAAAAATGGGTGCCAACATTATCAATTATATTTTTACCAATTAAATTTTAGAAGGTGCAATTAACTCACGAAGAAAATCAATTTGAGAGAAAAACATTTCCCATCACTTTAGTATGCGATCATATTTACTTTCAGCAAAATATTGGTTCCTTATTTAGAATTTCTGAAGCTTTCGGAGTTGAAAATATTATCTTTTTCGGAAAAGATATTCCGCTCACGCCTCGCAAAATCAATAAAACTTCACGAAGCACACATCTTCATGTGGCACATTCTGTAATTGAAGATTTTACAGAACTTCAATCCTATCTTCTAGACAATGATTTTGAAATTATTGCACTAGAAATCGCATCTAATAGCAAACCTTTAAAAGAAGTTATGATTCCTTTCGACAAAAAAATAGCACTTTTGATTGGAAGCGAAATTAACGGAATATCAGAAGAGCTTCTAAAACTTTCCCACCAAATTGTGCATATCAATATGTTTGGTAAAAACAGCAGTATGAATGTGGTACAAGCTGCGAGTATTGCACTTTATGAAATTACTTCTTTGTAGACTTTACAATCAACTTCTTGTCTATAAAATTTATGCTGCAATGCAATTGACTTAAATGAAAATTACATTGAAGAGCAGCAAAGAATAAAAAATAAAAAATCCAATAATCATTGTCAGAAGAATCAAGGCAGAACAAGGTCTTGAGCAGATAAAACACATAAATAATTTAACGTTTTATTTGTAAATTCTTCCTCGATATTTTTACATTAAAACATTTTAATCGATTAAAGGCAAATAATGTCGTTAAAATGCATTCAAAAAATAAAAAGAAAGAAAATACTGCTTAATTTTTTGAAGTCGTTTTTTGTAGGAATCAGTGTTTGTAAGGGGTTGAAAAAATTCCCACAAAATTTTTATTATAATATTTTGCGAAAAAAGTATTTTGTTATAAAATTGCCGCATTATTCAACTAATCAACATTTTTATAACAAAAAACCCAATTTATTATGAAAAAAGTTATTATTACCACATTTACAGCATTAATGCTGTTTGCTTGTCAAAATGATCAATCGGCTGAATCTGCTAACGCAGATGCAAGTGTTCCATCTAGAAGAGGATGCGCAACACAGGAAGTTTTAGAAGCTCAATTAAAAGCTGATCCAACATTGGCTATTAGAATGAACGAAATTGAAACTTTTACTGCACAACATGCTGGTTCAAATTTTACAGGCCGTTTGGTAAATGGCAAAATTGAAATTCCTGTTGTCGTTAATGTTTTATACAGAACGGCTGCTGAAAACATTTCAGATGCACAAATTCAATCACAAATTGATGTGCTAAACAAAGATTTCAATGCTTTAAACTCAGATTACAATAATGTGCCAGCATTATTTGCAGGAGTTAAAGCAAACATCGGAATCTCATTTGTTTTAGACCAAGTTATTAGAAAATCAACAACTAAAACTTCTTGGGGAACAAATGATGCGATGAAAAAAACAGCTCAAGGCGGACTTGCTCCAACTAGCCCAACTACAAAATTAAACTTGTGGTCATGTGTTATTGGCGGCGGAATTTTAGGTTATGCACAATTCCCTGGTGGTGCTTCTGCTACTGATGGAGTGGTAATTGATCCTAAATACTTCGGATTATCTGGTTCTGCAAATGCGCCATATAATTTAGGTAGAACAGCTACTCACGAAGTAGGTCACTGGATGAATTTACGTCACATTTGGGGAGATGCAACTTGCGGAAGCGACTTAGTTGCAGATACTCCTACTCATAACACAGCAAACTACGGAGTTCCTGCTTACCCACATTACAGCACTTGTTCTGGAACACCTGTAGAAATGACAATGAACTACATGGATTATGTTGATGATGCAGCAATGTATATGTTCTCTACAGGACAAAAAAACAGAATCTCTGCTATTTTCACAACTGGAGGAGCTAGAGCTGCATTTGCACAATAAGCTAATCATAAAAAGACAATCAAAGCGAGATGTTTTCATCTCGCTTTTTTTATTTAGGCTTATATTTTAGAATGCTTTTTCCTATATTTATAGTCTAAAACTTAAATTTAATGATAACATCAAAAATTATTGCAAACGGAATTTTAAGAGCTCTTGCTGTCATTTTAATTGTAGCAGGCGCATTATATTTTTTATATGAAGTTCAGACTGTAATTGTCTATTTATGCATCTCATTAATTTTATGTTTGATTGCCAATCCGTTAGTTTTATTTTTAAAAAACAAACTGAAATTTAGCAATTCGCTGGCCGCAACTACAACCATTATCCTTTTTATATTCTTAATTGTGGGTTTTATTCTTTTGTTTGTGCCATTAATTATTTCTCAAGCAAATAATTTGGCGCTTCTCGACACCAACCATCTGCAGTCTAAATTTATGGAGACAGAAATGCATCTTGAAAAATACTTTAATATCCAGCACATTGATTTAAATAAAATAATAAAAGATTCTAAACTTACTTCGCTACTAGATTTTAGCTATTTTACAGGTTTTATCAATTCGATTATTAATTTTATGGCCAATATGGGTATGGGATTAGTTTCTGTATTTTTTATCACTTTCTTTTTTATTAAAGATCAGGATATTTTTAAAGATCAGGCAAGAAGAGTGCTTCCTGATTCTAATGAAGATAAAATTCTGAATTCGATCACAAAAATAAACCATTTATTGACCCGATATTTTATTGGCTTGTTACTGCAATTGATTGTGGTATTTATTCTTTATCTCATTGTATTGCTCATCTTCGGAAATCAAAATGCTTTTGTAATTGCTTTTTTATGTGCAATCCTAAACATAATACCATATTTGGGCCCAATCATTGGGACAACTTTGGCAGCAATTTTAACTATGATAAGTATGATTGGCCAAGATTTTCAATCTGAAATATTGCCAAGAACTATCTACGTAATTATAGGATTCTTGTTAGTTCAAGCGATTGACAACAATATTAGTCAGCCTATAATTTCGTCAAAAAGTGTAAATTCGCACCCGCTAGAAATATTCTTAGTAATCTTGATCAGCGGTATCACGTTTGGAATTGTTGGTATGATAATCGCAATTCCGGCATTTACGATGATAAAAGTGATTTTAAAAGAATTTTTTCCTGAAAATAAAATTGTGTCCGTATTAACCGAAAGAATTTAGCTTTGAACACTTCCCTTTTGCATCCAGATATTCAGAAATTTATAATTGAAAATACTGGTGCAGATATAACCAAATTGGCATTGCAAAAAAATCCGTTTCCAAAAGTGGAATGGATTTTAATTTTAAACCAAATTGAAGCGCGAACAAAAGCTAAAGAAAAACTTCCGACTTGGTTTGCTTCGGAAAATGTAATTTACCCAAGCAAAATCTCGGTAGAACAAACCTCTTCAGAAAAAACTGCGACTTACAAAGCTTCTTTAATTTCTGGTAAAACTTTAATTGATTTAACTGGCGGTTTTGGCGTTGATGATTATTATTTTTCGAAGAAGTTTCAATCAATCACACATTGCGAAATAAACGAGGATTTATCTGCAATTGTATCGCACAATTTTAAACAGTTAAAAATTGAAAATTGCACTTTTCATGCTGGCGATTCTACAGAAGTATTAGAAAAAACCAATCAGAAGTTTGATTGGATTTATATTGATCCTTCACGAAGAAATGACAGCAAAGGCAAAGTTTTCATGCTGAAAGACTGTTTGCCTAATGTTCCAGAACTGCTTGATTTTTATTTTGAAAAATCTGATGCTATTTTAATTAAAACGGCACCTTTATTAGATATTTCAGCAGGATTATCAGAATTAAAAAATGTCAAAAACATTCATATTATTGCGCTCGAAAATGAAGTTAAAGAATTGCTTTTTGAAATTAGAAAAGGGTATTCTGGCGAAATAACTTTAAAAACTGCCAATATTTTAAAAGAAAAAATTGAGGCTTTTGAGTTTGTTTTAGGTGAAGAAATCTCCTATCCGCTTTACGATTTCCCAAAGAAATATCTTTACGAACCCAATGCTGCTATAATGAAATCTGGCGGTTTTGATGAAGTAAGCATCATTTTCCAAATCGATAAGCTTCATAAACATTCTCATTTGTATACTTCTGAAAATTTAATTGATTTTCCAGGAAGAAAATTTGAAATTCAGAAAGTCATTCCGCACAGCAAAAATGAGATGAAAAACGAACTTGCCAATAAACAGGCCAATATTACAACTCGTAATTTCCCAGAAACTGTAGAAAACATTAGAAAAAAATGGAAAATAAAAAATGGCGGTAATTTGTATTGTTTTTTTACAACTGATGCAAAAGATAACAAAATAGTTTTAATTTGCACCAAAATAAACTAATACAATGAAACAACTAATTACACTAGCTCTTTTTTTACTAACCTTTACCGCATTTGCCCAAAAACCATGTGATTATAGTGTAAATGTAAATGACTCAATTGGAAGTTATAAAGCAACAAATGAGTATTTAATGAGTGAGAAATATTTTGGAGGAAACTTTGATTATATCTTCTTTTCATTAGCTCAAACCGACGGATTGCCTACTTTAAATTTACAATCTATTCAAAAAAGCAAAGATTTTATTAAAGCCAACTGTTTTGATAAAAATTCAAAAATCTTTTTACAATTAGAAAACGGAAAAATTGTAACATTGATGCATATCGATCAGGAAAACTGCGGAACCTTAATTCGTGATGACAAAGGATTTAACAATCGTATAAACACAGGAATTTTTATGTTTATGAAAGACAATTACGAAGAACTAAAAAAATCTCCTGTTTCTATCATGCGCGTAAAATACCTTACCAATATTGAAGATTACATCGTAAAAAGAGAACTCACATCTGAATTAAATGGCAAGGTAACCCATCCGAACACCTATTTTATGGAAAACATAAGATGTGTTGAATAATTAATTGCATTTCCATTTCTGGTTCGACACTTTATCTTTTAAACCTGTTTTTAAATTATAGTGCCACCACTCAGAATCAAACGAATTAAAGCCATTTTTAATCATAGTCTTTTTTAAATAAGCTCTTTGCGAAAGAATCTCTTTTGAAAGCTGTTTAAAATTATGGCTAGCCATGATTCCAAAAAAATCAAAAGAAGTTCCCATATCGACTTCTTTTCCTGTTATATCAACCAAAGAAATATCTACGGCTCCTCCTCTATTATGGATGGAGCCTTTTTTTGGATCAGCAACATAGATAGGATCAGACACAATCTCCCACATTTTTTTCTGAATATCCAAAGGACGGTAACAGTCAAATATTTTAATTCTGTAACCTTTCTTTAAAAAATCATTATTGGCAGCAATTAATGCTTTAACTGTTTTTAATCGAAGCATACATTCAGCACAATCGTATACTTTTGTTTTTAAAAAATTATCTTCGGTTGCATACTTCATATCATAAACAAAATCATTGCTGTAGTCGCGCAGATTTACAAACGTCGTATCAGCTATTTTGGTCGCTGCAGCCGAAGTATAAACTTCATTTTGAGCTTGCAAAAAGCCTATTCCCAAAAGAAAAAAGAAGAAAGTTTTTAGAGTATGATTCATTGTCGTATAATTTAAAAAAATGAAATTAATCAAAAAATCTCAAAAATCGGTTCTTATCATTTCTCATTAAATCTAAAAGTTTACTTTTTGAGTTCGTAATCCGTCATAAATTACTTTCAAAACAAACAATATTTTTAATATCTTTATGAAAGTTAGATCATTACGACTTTGTAAATTAAATTATTAATTCAAAAATCAGTTATGTATGAATTACAGAGCCAAATACATTTCAGCAGTTTTATTAACTAGTTTACTTTCTTTTTCGTGCAAAAAAGAAAGTATAAAAAGCGTTCCTAAAACAGATTCTACTTCTATAAAAACAGAAGCTCTAAAAGCAGACAGTACTGTTTTAAATCCAAATGATTCTTTATATGCTTTAGTAGATAAAAGTGTTATCGGCACACAGTTTTTAACTAAAAGCAGTTTAGCTCCAAGATTACAAAAATTACTTGGCGCCAACTACGACGAAATGGTAAAAAACTGGAATACCGAAACTCCTTTTGAAAAACAAGACAATATACTGCACGCTTGGGGATGTAAACAGCATGATTGCAACACCTATTCGTATGATTTGTACATTGATGTGAAAAACAATAAAATAAATGTGTATAAATTTGCCGAATCTAAACTGACCGTTTTTAAAGAAGATAATTTTGATATTGAAATTAAAGATAATTTCTTAAAAGATCTGGACATCAAAAAGCAGAATACTGAAACAAAAAAATAATTCAAATCATAAAAAAAGCGGTCTTAAGACCGCTTTTTTTATGATTTTCAGAGTTATATTTCTCCCGTAGCTAGAATATTCTCTTTCACACCTTTGTTTTTCAGCATTCTAAAATGAGAACGAACCGCATGATAGAAAGGATATGAGGTATAAGGAAGATTATATTCTTCTGCATAACGTCTTATAATTGGCGTAATGTACGGATAGTAAGTATGACCAACAGCCGGAAAAAGGTGATGCGCTACGTGATGCGTAAAGCCACCGTATAAGAAATTAGCCAATTTGCTTTCTGTACTAAAATCTTTAGTCACAATCATTTGGTGCATTACCCATGTATCAGAAAGGTTTCCGTCTTCATCTGCATGCGGAAAATGAGCATCTTCATCGACATGAGTAGAAACCAATGCCACTACACCAAGTGCACTACCGCATAAATGCATAGAAAGCCAAGCAAAAAGAACCATATACCAAGGCTGACTTAAAAGCATCATGGGTATAAAAAGCAGGTAAATTAAATTAATAATTTTGGCCGCAAACAATCTGTACACTTCCTGTCTCGGGATTTTATCAACCACTTTCTTTACATAATTATCTTTTGTACCAAAAAAGTCTTTAAAATCTCTGATATAAAGCCAATTTAAGCTGTAAAGAGGATAAATAAACCACATGTAAATGTGCTGGTATTTGTGGTAGTCAAACAGCGGACTAGTTGGAAATATCCTAATGATATCGCTTTGTTTGATATCGATATCCCAATCTGGCACGTTTGGATAGGCGTGATGCAAACTTATATGACGTCGCATCCAAAGCCAATGATTACTCCCAAAGAGTTCTAATACATATAAAAACCATTCATTGTGCTTTGGCTTTTTGAATAAAGCTCCGTGTGCAGCATCATGAAAAGCATTTATAAATAAAACGATCATGGTAATACCAGACAAAACATAAAAAAGAAATAGTAGCGGAGTCTGGTTCCCGAAAATTAAAATGCAGGCGTAAAACACAAAAAATACCGCCAAAAGCCCAAGAGACTTTACAACATTTAACACATACAAAGACGAATTTTTTAAGACCGTTTCATTCACTTCTAAACGCATCTTTTTAAAAAAATCATCTGTTCCTGGTTTAACATAAACCGGTCGTTTTAATTTTTCCATATTGGTTACTGCTAGAAATTGTTAACCAAATTTAATAAAAAAAAACTTAACCTATTAGTTCATATTCAATTAAAAATCAAGTATTTTATAGTAAAAGACCACTCAAAAAGAGTGGTCAATTTAATGCTGTAAAATTTAGAATTGTTAGATTTTTGGGATGCTTTCTATTATTCTTCAAACTTTTTATCTGCTAGACGAAGTCTGATATTATGAAGTCGCCCTTCTATTTCCTGCAAATCATTCAAAATAGTTTGCTTTTCATATATTGCTCCAACTTCATTAAGCATGTTTTGCTCATCGGGAGCAAAAAGATCATTTAAATCCACGTCTGGAAAATGTTTACTTAGGCTAAGAATAAATTCAGAACCTATGCTAGCTGTGCCGTGTAAATACCTTCCAATCATTGCTGGGCTAAATCCTAAAATTGCCCCAACTTCCTTTTGTTTTAATCCTTTATCCCTAAAGAATTTACTTAGTTTCTCGTGATACATCATTTTTCAATTCAAACAAAATATAGTTAAAATATATTTTTTAACATTAAAAAGAATAATAAATATAATATTATTCCTACATTTACACTTACCAATAACCATGTCATTAATAATTAGCAAATATATGTCAAAATTAATCAATAATAGCAATTTTAAAGAAGATAATTCTCACAATAAAAAAGCTTATGAATTTATAGATAAGCATTTACCTTCAACCTATGTAGATTTAACAATTGCTTGTATCGTTAAAAAAGGACAGCCTGCACCAACCAAATCATTAATTAGAAATGTTAGAAACAAAACCATACTCAGAAATGACATCTTACTCGCATTGGTAGAAGTCGCAAATGAAAACAAACAAGCAATTGAAAAAATAAAACTTTTAACCTCAGAACCATAAAAAAACAATACTAACCCATTTTCAATTAAAGCCCTAATTTTTATGACAACTCAGAATATCAACAAAGAAGAGAACAACCAATCTGACTCTATTCAACATCCATTTGAAATTTCATCTCCAAATAAAATCGATTTACAAAATACACCCTATCTGTACGGAATGACTCTTGAGCAATACAAAGAAGGTTTGGAAATTCACTCTAAATGTTTTGATCAAATTAGAAATGTGAAAAGAATAATCAATTGAGAAATTTTATCCATAAAATCACATCAAATACACATCAACGATTTTTCGTTTGGAGCAAAAATGCTAATAAATCTAGTCTGACTTTTTAAAGCTTGCATTTTAAGATAAAGCCGATTATTAAGATATTTTGTAATTTGCTTTTCATAAAGCCAAAAAGGATATTAGTTTTACAAAATCCTATTTGCTTTAATCTTATTTTTTTGTGCTAAATGAAAAACTTTGCCTTATTTATTCTGCTTTTTTTAAACTGTTTCTTGCTGCAGGAATGTCTGGCTCAGAAACAGAAAAAAACACGTTTTAAAATCTTGGTTTTGTACGAAAACGGCGGACATCATCTTGACTTTACAAAAACAGCAAAACCATGGCTAAACAAATTAGCAATCGACAGCAGTTTTACAATCGATTATATCGAAAGCACAAAAAACATCAACAAGGCATTTTTAAAACAATATCGAGTTTTTATACAATTAGATTATCCGCCTTATACGTGGAGCGAAGAATCGATGCAAGCGTTTCAAGAATATATCAATAGCGGAAAAGGTGGATGGGTTGGCTTACACCATGCCACTTTGCTTGGAGAGTTTGACGGATACCCGATGTGGAAATGGTTTTCTGATTTCATGGGCGGAATTCAATTTGTCAATTACATTCCAGATTTTGCAAGTGGCAAAGTTACTGTAGAAGATAAAGTTCATCCTGTGATGAAAGGAATTCCAACAAATTTTACCATCCAAAAAGAAGAATGGTACATTTATAATAAAAGTCCGCGCCCAAATGTTCATGTTTTGGCTTCTGTTGACGAATCTACTTATCAGCCTGATTCAAAAATAAAAATGGGAGATCATCCTGTGGTCTGGACAAACGATCATTTCAAATCAAGAAATATCTATATTTTTATGGGGCATTCACCCGAATTATTTGAAAACGAGGCTTACAGTACTCTGCTTCGAAATGCTGTTTTTTGGACAGCCGGAAGAAAATAATGTTATTTTTACAAAAATAACCTCTCAATTTTAGAGTATTTATTTCTTTATTTTCTCCAATGACTTACAAACAAGTCATATAATCTATTTGCATCAATATCAATTTCCGAAGCGGAGTACATTATATTCAATTTAGAATTTTGTTCATCATGAGCCATTTTCCAAACAAACTTAGAAACCTGACCGTCATACTTAGCTATATTATCAATTGTAACGGCAACCAAAGTATCGCCTCCTACTTTGTTCAGTTGCAAATCGGTAACATCTTGCCATTCTATTCTTCCAAAAGCTTTCGCTACTGGCGTTGTTCTTCCAGAAAAACCTTTTGAATCTATATGAATTAATGGCGATTTGTCTTTTATACTTGCAAGCATTTTAAAAATCAAAGCAAGCATTATCAGAATAAAAGCGCCCGAGGCAATTGATAGTTTTATTTTAAATACTCCATCAAAAGTCCCTATTGCGTATACAAATGCAATTACTAGTAAAATGCCAATTCCGCTAACATATAAAAGTAAGTTTAAGGTTTTCTTGGTGTTTCTGTAGAAATTTATTTCTTCATTCATGGTGCGTAGTAAAAATTCTATTTGTTGTTAAGATTAAAAATGAAGAAGCAATTTACTACAAAATATTTTAAGAAAGCAAAAAACACCCGTAAGCACTGGCCTTATTAAAAAATCACTAATGAAGTATTTTAAGCAACTACACTTTCAAGCAACTATAAATCAATTTTTTATCCAACTGGAAATTGTATAACTTCTGCTTGAAATTAAATACTTCCGAACGCCATCCTCATTTGTACCTTTATTATAAAATTAAATATTCACAATAAAAATATAGGTTATGGCAGAAATTAAAATCGAGAAAAAGAAGCCAATTTGGCCATGGATTGTAGCAGTCCTATTAATCTCGGCACTTGTATACTACGTTTTTTTAAGAGATGATCAAGTGCAAAATGAAAACAGAATGGAAATCGAAAACAATTCTAGTGCAGATAGCACAGCAAATTATTAAGAAACTATGGAAAATAAAGATAGAAATTTATACAGACTAGACGAGCTTTCTGATTATAAAGTCGCTTCGAACTATTCTGATGTAAGAGGTTGGAAAATTGTAGACTCAGACAACCGCACAATAGGAAAAATTGACAATCTCTGGGTTAATAAAGATATGCAGCGCGTTGTGTATCTCGATGTTAATCTAGACAAAGGATTAATTGAAGACAGCCGCAATGAGGTACACGATGCAATAGCTAATGACAACGGAAAAGAATTTGTATACAAAGATGGAAACAGCCATATCATTATACCAATTGGCTCTGTTAGCATAAATAAAGACACTAAGATTGTCATGGCCAATAATATTGGATATGACACATTTAGAAAAACAAGCAGATACAACTTGCAAAATGATTTTGATAGGGAGTACGAAAGAAGAGTATTGAATTCTTATTATCCTACTGAAGAATCGCGCCTTGCATCTGAAAGTAATGATGATACTTTTTACAAACGAAGAGAATTTGACAATTACTAATACCTCTAATTGGCATTAAAAACAAACTCATAAAAAAAAGATCAAACGTTTAAAATAGTTTGGTCTTTTTTTATTTGGGTAAGGTTTCAAAACAAAAAAGCCACTCGATTTGAGTGGCTTCTTGTGATCGCAGAAGGATTCGAACCTTCGACCGCCTGCTTAGAAGGCAGGTGCTCTATCCAGCTGAGCTATGCGACCATTATTTCAATTGTAGTCGGGGTGGCAGGATTCGAACCTGCGGCCTCCTGCTCCCAAAGCAGGCGCGATAACCGGGCTACGCTACACCCCGAGGCAAAATTTAAGCGGAGAGACAGGGACTCGAACCCTGGCGACGGTTACCCGTCGACAGATTAGCAATCTGCTCCATTACCGCTCTGGCACCTCTCCTTGCTCAAGGAATTGCTTCCGTTTTGCGAGTGCAAATGTATAACAACATTCCTTTTCTCACAAGCTTTTTTTTCAGTTTTTTTAGTTTTTTTTTATCTTTTTTCAAAACCACTTCACAATCAAACAAATAGAATTAACAAAAAATTGACCTTAAATTTAAAATCACACCTGTTCAATACAAAATTTGAATTTATTCAAATAAACAGTAAATTTGCTTACTAACTATTATTAAACAGAAAATGAACAAAAGAGTTGTTATCGTTTCTGCCGTTAGAACACCTATCGGAAGTTTCATGGGCGGGTTATCTACTGTACCTGCACCAAAATTAGGCGCTGCTGCTATAAAAGGAGCCCTTTCAAAAATTAATCTGGACCCAAAATTAGTCGATGAAGTTTTCATGGGGAATGTAATTCAGGCAGGTGTCGGACAAGCTCCAGCACGCCAGGCTGCATTATTTGCCGGATTATCAGAAGAAGTTGCGGCTACAACAGTAAACAAAGTCTGTGCTTCTGGAATGAAAGCCGTAATGTTTGCCGCACAAGCAATCGCATGTGGTGACGCTGAAATTGTTGTGGCAGGCGGAATGGAAAGCATGAGCTTGATTCCTCACTATGTGCAAATGCGCGCTGGAAACAAATTTGGTCCTGCAACAATGTTGGACGGAATGCAAAAAGATGGCTTGACAGATGCTTACGACAACAACGCAATGGGAGTTTGCGCTGATTTATGTGCATCTGAATACAAAATCAGCCGTGAAGAACAAGACGCATTCGCCATCCAATCTTACGAAAGAAGTGCAAAAGCTTGGGACGCTGGAAAATTCGACAACGAAGTGGTTCCTGTTGAAGTGCCGCAAAGACGTGGTGAACCTGTTATATTTTCTAAAGACGAAGAATATACGAATGTGAAATTAGATAAAATTCCATCTTTAAGTCCAGTTTTCACCAAAGACGGAACGGTAACTGCTGCAAATGCTTCAACAATAAATGACGGAGCTGCTGCTTTAGTTTTAATGTCTGAAGAAAAAGCAAATGCTTTAGGTTTAAAACCTCTTGCTTACATAAAAGGCTACGCAGATGCTGCACAAGAACCAAAATGGTTTACAACAAGTCCAGCAAAGGCATTGCCAAAAGCTTTAGACAAAGCAGGAATTTCAATCTCAGACGTAGATTTCTTCGAATTTAACGAAGCATTCTCTGTAGTTGGACTTGCCAATGCAAAAATATTAAACCTAGATAACAATAAAATAAACGTAAACGGTGGCGCTGTTTCTTTAGGACATCCTCTTGGAGCTTCTGGAGCACGTATCATTGTTACTTTACTAAATGTTTTAGAACAAAACAATGCTAAAACTGGAGCTGCTGCTATTTGCAACGGTGGCGGTGGCGCATCTGCAATTGTTATCGAAAGAGCTTAAAACAATATCACAAAAAATCAGGAGTTATACTTATACCTCCTGATTTTTCAACTTATAAATTTCCTTAGATGTTTGGAATTTGCAATTTAGCCATAGTACCCGTTCGAGCTGAAGCCAGCGACAGAAGTGAAATTGTCACACAACTTTTGTTTGGCGAACATATCGAAATTTTAGAACGCAAAAATCAGTGGGCGCGAATTAGGATTCAGTTTGATGACTATGAAGGCTGGGTCGATTCTAAGCAATATCAGGAAATTTCCAAAGAGCAATTTGATCTTTTAAGCAAAGAGGCCATTATCTTAAATGCCGATTTAATTGACTATATCACGGCTCCTAACAATTTATTGCTTCCAATTCCGCTTGGAGCTTCCTTATCTTTTTTAAACAATAACGAAATCAATACTTCCAATTTTGATTTTGAAGGAACCAAAACTAGCGGCATCAAACCTAAAAGCGCTTTAATCAAAACGGCTTTTATGTATTTGAACGCTCCGTATTTATGGGGAGGAAAAACACCTTTCGGCATTGACTGTTCTGGTTTTACCCAAATGGTTTATAAATTAAACGGCTATAAAATTCATCGCGACGCCTCACAACAAGCACTTGAAGGAGATCCTTTAAGTTTTATTGAAGAATGCGAACCAGGTGATTTGGCTTTCTTTGATAATGATGAAGGAAATATTACCCATGTCGGAATCATTATGGAGAATAATTATATCATTCACGCAAGCGGAAAAGTTCGTATTGACCGTTTGGATCATACTGGAATTTACAATCCAGAATTAAACAAACACACTCATAAACTTCGTGTAATTAAAAAGATTATCTAAAAAAAAGCACGCGGATAAAACAGATTCGCTTTGCGAAAACACGGATTTATGCGGATTTTTTCTTTTTTCTCTCGCAGATTGAGCAGATTGCGCAGATTATTTTAAAAAAAAAATCTATTTAAATCTGCCTAAATCATATAAAATCTGTGTGAAATAAAATTAGTGCAAATCAGTGAAATTCGTGTTTTTAAGCACTCAATCTAATCGTCTTTCTAAACTCAGATGGACTATTTCCTTTTTGTTTTTTAAAGAATTTATTAAAGTGGCTTTCATCCGTAAAACCAAACTCATAAGCAATTTCATTAATACGCTTATCGCTGAATTGCAAACGATGTTCAATCAGTTTTGTTTTATAATTACTGATATATTGTTGCATCGTTTCGCTAGCATGCTTCTTAAAATATCGACCTAAATAGGTATTCGAAATCCCGAAATAATCGCTGATCGATTCCGCCTTAATTTTTTCAGGGTAGTAAATATTGTTCTGAATGTATTGCAGAATATCCATTGCTTTGGCTTCTGTGTTTATCGTTACTTGCTCAGGAAGATATTTTGCAATATTTCTCGCCACAATAATAATAAGCGTATTTACTAATTGCTGAATCAATTCTTGATTATATACATCTTTATCCTGATGTTCGCGACAAATGGCTTCAATCATCACTTTTACCAAACATTTATCAGGATCATTTTTAAGAATACAGCCTGGCTGATGATTGGCATTTTGAAGAATATATTCCAATCGCTGAATATTTTCATTCTGCAAGCTCGAATTTTTCAAATAAATATCATTGAATCGCAAAAAGAAGAATTTCGTTTCCGTTTCAATCGTGAAATTATGGCAATCCTCAGGCGTTAGTAAAAACAAATGCCCTGGATCGTATTCAAAAATATTCTTATTGATACACTGTCTTCCCGTTCCTTCTAAAATATAAACCAATTCGAAAAAATTATGGCGGTCTCCCACATCTGGATATTCATTCAGCGTTTCAAAAGAAACCGTAAACGGCTCGTATAAATTTTCTTTTTTCATAATTCCATTTATTTGAAGATGCAAATATACCTAAAAAAGACAAATATATACCAAATAAGAATCATAAAAACAGTATAATTTTGCCTCATCAATTTTAAACGAAAAAAATCAACATCATGGAATATAGAAAATTAGGCAACTCAGAACTAGAATTATCAACCATCACATATGGTGCTTTTGCTATTGGCGGAACCATGTGGGGCGGAACAGAAAAGAAAGATTCAATCGACTCCATTCACGCTTCAATCGACCACGGTGTAACTACAATTGACACTGCTCCTTTTTACGGATTTGGTTTAAGCGAAGAAATGATTGGAGAGGCTATTAAAAGCCAAGACCGTTCTAAAGTGCAACTGCTTACTAAATTTGGTTTAGTTTGGGACGGAAGCAATAATGGAAAAGGCGATTTCTTTTTTGACGCAGACGACAATGGTAAAAAAGTTCCGGTTTACAAATATTCATCAAAAGCAAACGTTATTAAAGAAGTAGAAGAAAGCTTAAAACGTCTTCAAACCGATTATATCGATTTACTTCAAATTCATTGGCCAGATTCCACTACTCCAATTTCTGAAACAATGGAAGCCGTTGAAACTTTAATTCAGCAAGGAAAAATTAGAGCATTTGGAGTAAGCAATTACAGTATTGCACAAATTCAGGAAGCCCAAAAAACAGTTCAAATCGCTTCAAACCAAGTGGCGTACAGTATGCTGAACCGTAAAATTGAAGACGAATTAATTCCTTTCACCGTAGCACAAAACATCGGAATCATTGCTTACAGTCCAATGGAAAGAGGTTTATTGACTGGAAAATATTTCACAGACAGCAAACTAAAAGAAAACGACCATAGAAACAGTTATTTCAGCCAGTTCGATCTTCAAAAAGTAAAAACTTTAGTGGAAGAATTAACTTCGTTAGCACATGCAAAAGAAGCAAGTTTATCTCAATTAGTTTTACGTTGGACTTCTTTACAAAAAGGAATCGCAATTGTTTTAGCAGGAGCTAGAAATGCAGAACAAGCCATTTCAAATGCCAAAACAATGGATTTCGATTTATCAGCTTCAGAATTGGAATTCATCAATCAAGCAATTGCTAAAATAAAATAATTCTCTTTTAAAATTTTTAAACACATAGAAACATAGATCCCCTTTGTTTAAAAAGGCGTTTCACTTGCATAATCACACATAGCTATGTGTTAGAAACTAGTTTCTTTCAATTCCCTTTTCAAGAAAGAAAAATCTATGTTTCTATGTGTTAAAACAAAATCTCAAAAAGTATAATAATTTGGGTGTGTTCGCCGCGGCGAACCGGGCTATCCGTTGCAATCTTTTATGCCGAACCCCGGCACAAAAGGATTTCCACTCCTATCCCTCACACATCCGTTTTCATAAGAACAATTAAAATGAAAAAGATATTTATAATCAACGGCGGACAAAAATTCGCGCATTCAGGAGGAAAATTCAACAAAACCGTTCAGGATTGGACCGTTGAATTTCTTTCAAAAAACAACGATTACGAAATAAAAATAACTCATATTGAAGATGAAATTGATCTTCAAAAAGAAGTAGAAAAATTCGTTTGGGCAGATTTAATTATCTACCACACACCTGTTTGGTGGTTTCAATTGCCAAACCTTTTCAAGAAATACATCGATGATGTTTTTACTCAAGGACACAACAACGGAATCTACAAAAGCGATGGAAGAAGCCGCGTGAACCCAGATATCAACTACGGAACTGGCGGACTTTTGCACGGACGCAAATACATGCTTACCACAAGCTGGAATGCACCTGCAACCGCTTTTACACTTCCTGGAGAATTCTTCGAAGAAACTTCTGTTGATGACGGCGTAATGTTCGGTTTCCATAAAATGAACAAATTTACCGGAATGGAACGCATAAACGGATTTCATTTCCATGATGTAGAAAAAGGTGCTACACCAGAAAATATCGTTATCTTTAAGGAGAATTACACGAAACATTTAGAGCAAACCTTTAAAAACTTATAATTATGATTTCGATTACAGCAATTTTAAAAAGTAAACCAGAGCATTTAATTGAAGTTCAAAACTTGATATCACATTTAGTAACCGAAACTAGAAAAGAAGCCGCTTGTATTCGCTACGATTTGCACACTTCAGAAAATGTTTTTATTCTTTGGGAAGAATGGAAAGACCAGCCTGGTTTAGATTTACATAACAGCCAGTCTTACCTACAAGATTTCATCAAAAAAACCGAAAATCTAGTTTCAAGTCCAATTCAGGTTTACAAAACAGCACAGACACTATAAGTTTTATAGCCACGAATTCACGAATTATTTTTTTTAATCTATGCGCAAATATTTTTAAATTAATTCGTGAATTCGTGGCTATAAAAAAGCTAAATTGCCTCTCATTCAGAAACACAAAACTATGAGCCATTATCATCTTGCTGAAATTAATATTGCCAAAATGAAAGGAGTCGATATTAACGACCCCATAATGAAAGAATTTGTAGATAATTTAGACGCTGTAAACACTTTAGCCGAACAAAGTGAAGGTTTTGTTTGGCGTTTAAAAGACGAAACCGACAATGCTACAAGTCTTAATCCGTACAATGACGAACAGGTTATCATCAATGTATCTGTTTGGGAAAGTATCGAAACATTAGAACATTATATGTACAAAACTTTTCATAGCGAATTTTTAAAACGCCGAAAAGAATGGTTCCATAAATTCGGAAAAGCACATACCGCAATGTGGTGGATTCCTAAAGGACATATTCCAACACTTGAAGAAGCCGTAGAAAAATTAGATTACCTTCAAAAAAACGGCCCATCAGAATTAGTTTTCGACCTAAGAAACAAATACCCGATGCCAGTTAACGCATAGTTTTTTTTATAGCCACGAATTCACGAATTTTATTTTTTAAAAGCTATGCGCAAAGCTTTTAAATAAATTCGTGAATTCATGGCTATAAAACTACTTAATCCCTCCAAAAGCTCCGAAACACATGTTTTTGTGTAAAATTTCAACTTTTGAAAAACCCACTTTTTTCATCAAATCCAATTGGTAATTCATAGATCTTGGAGAATCTTCTTTTTCAATATAATCTAAAACCTTCTGGCGATACTCTGCCCCTCCTATTCCTTCCAAATATTCTCCATAACGCTGCCAAGTATATTCATTCAATAAATCGGTGTCTTGTGTGATTAAATCAGAAATCATCAAACAGCCTTCTGGTTTTAATAATTTGAATAATTTAGCGAAAGTCATTTCCCAATCTTGATCATTTCTTAAATGATGCAAAACAGCGCCCGCCAAAATAATATCAAAACTTTCTTCTTCTAAAGCCACTTCACGAATATCACCTTGTTTTATTTCTACTTTCCCGCTTGTTGCTGACGAAACTCTTTCAAAAGCACGATCCAACATTGGCAAACTCAAATCGACCAAAGTGCAATTTAAGTTCGGCACTTTAGACAACATCATTAAAGTATAATTTCCTGCTCCACAACCTACATCTAAAATAGTCGTAGCATTCGGAACAATTCTTTTTGAAGCTTCCGTTATTAATTCTAAAGAAATAGTAGCGTCGATTGTGGCTACTTGTCCTGTTTCTAAGTTGGAAAATCGTTCGACATCATTGTCAAATCGTTCTTTGATTTCTGCAATAGTTGATTTTTTCATGGTCTTTGTTTTTAATTTTTTCACGCAGATTTAAAGGAGATTTAAAAATGATTTTCTTTTTTTATTCTTTCCGATTCAAATAAACAAATCTGCTTTGATCAGCTTAAATCTGCTAAATCTGTGTGAAACTTATTTTCCTTTTTCTTTAATCTCTCGCAGATTGAACAGATTAAGCGAATCTTTTTGCTATTATATGATCGGGATATTATTATGATTAAAATGATTTATCTAAAAATTAATAATCTGCTCAATCTGTTTAAATCTGCGAGAGATTTATTTTTTTCATTTTCAAAACTACTTTATTAATATATACTTTAAAAATACTATTTTTATCAATCATTAATACCTTAAAAGTATCATGGAATTACGTCATCTAAAATATTTCTTAGCTGTAGCTGAAGAACTGAATTTTACCAAAGCTTCAGAAAAACTCTTTATTTCTCAACCGCCGTTAAGCCGACAAATAGCGGAACTAGAAGAAGAACTTCAGGCAAAACTTTTTATTCGAAACAATAAAAAAGTAGAATTGACCGAAGCGGGAAAATATTTTAAAGAAGAAATTATTGCTGTTTTTAAGAACCTAGATCGTATTGCCGCTAAAACAAAAAAGATTGCAGAGAACGTTTCGGGCGAATTCAGAATCGCTTATATCAGTTCGATTTATTCTTCCATCATTTCCGATTTAATAAAACATCTGAAAGCGCAATTTCCTTACGTCAATTTCAAACTTTTCGAAATTTCCACCACCAAACAAATCGATGCTTTAGAACAAGGAAAAATAGAAATGGGAATCATTAGATCGCCCATCCACTCACCGAAAATAAAATCGCACTTATGGTTTAAAGACGGATTTTCATTGGTTTACAATAAAAACGCTTTTCAGATAAAATCGGAAAACGATATTTTAAAACTCAAAAACGAAACCTTTGTTTTCTTTAATAAGGATTACGCGCCACATTATCATGAAGTTTTATTAGAACTTTGCGCTTTTTATGGCTTCACGCCGAAGATTATTCACGAAGCCAATAATATCAATTCAATAGTGCAATTAGTCAAAAATGGATTAGGAATTTCGATTGTTCCGTCAAACATTGCGAAAAATAATCAGGATACAGAGATTGCTTTTATCGAACTAAAAAAGGTTAATTTATTTACAAATGTGTCAATAATAACTTCAAAAGACGATCATTCTGAAATCACGCAATCTGCTGTTGAGTTTTTATTGCTACAAAGGCGCTAAGTCACAAAGTTTTTTTGTCAAAGTAGTCATAAAGTATGCCTTCCTGAGCGAAGTCGAAGGACATGCACTGTATGGATTCAGCATGCGGTCCTTCGACTTCGCTCAGGAAGGCATACTTTATGACTACTTTGACAAAAAAACTTTGTGACTTAGCGCCTTTGTGGCCATAACAAAAATTCGTTACAAATTAGTACAGAAATCCACATCAGAAAAAGAGAACTTTTAAATACCTTAGCAAACTATAATTCCATTCCATAAAAATCAATACAAAATGGCTGAACAATCTTCAATTCAGTGTCCAAACTGCGGAACTCCTATCGATGTCAATGATGTTTTAAAACATCAATTGGAAGATAGCATCCGTAAAGAATTTCAACAGAAAGCAAACATTCAAAACCGTGAATTAGAGCTTAAAAATGAGCAATTGGAAAAAGCCAAAGCAGAGTTTGAAGCGAAGAAAAAACAAGAGAACGAACTTTTTGCTGAACGTTTGGAGCGCGAGAAAAAGACAGCTGAAAAAGAAATTTCAGAAAAATTAAAAGCCAAATTGGAAGAAGAAAACAGAGATCGTTTGTTATTGATGGAAAAAGAACTTTCTGAAAAGTCTGAAAAAATTAGGGAATTAAATAAAATGGAAGGTGAAATCGCAAAATTACAGCGCGAAAAACTGGAAATGAAAGAAGCGATTCAGGCAGAAGCCGAAAAGCAGTTAAATGCTCAATTGGCTTTGGAACGTGAAAAAATCAGAAAACAAGAAGACGATAAAAACGAACTGAAATTCAAAGAACTTCAGAAACAGCTGGAAGAACAAAAAAAGCTGACTGAAGAAATGAAACGCAAGCAAGAACAAGGTTCGATGCAATTGCAAGGCGAAGTAATGGAATTAGCAATTGAAGAATGGTTGGCCAACAATTTCCCTCTAGACAGTATTGACGAAATAAAAAAAGGTGCCAATGGTGCCGATTGTCTTCAAGTGGTAAACACAAGGGAACATCAAAATTGCGGTTCTATTTATTACGAAAGTAAAAGAACTAAAGCGTTTCAGCCATCTTGGATTGAGAAATTCAAAAACGATATTAGAACCAAAAGAGCCAATATTGGAGTTCTAGTTACCGAAGTAATGCCTTCGGGAATGGACCGAATGGGAATGCGCGACGGAATCTGGATTTGCACATACGAAGAATTTAAAGGTTTAAGCGCGGTTTTACGTCAGTCTTTAATTCAAATTAATCAAGCGGTTCAGGCGCAAGAAAACAAAGGCGATAAAATGTCGATGTTATACGATTTCCTTACAAGCAACGAATTCCGTTTGCAGATTGAAGGAATTGTAGAAGGTTTCACTCAAATGCAAAGTGATCTCGATTCTGAAAAAAGAGCCATGCAGAGAATCTGGAAACAAAGAGAAAAACAAATCGAAAAAGTAGTTCATAATACTTTAGGAATGTACGGCTCGATTCGCGGTATTGCTGGAAATGCAGTTCAAAGCGTAAGAGCTTTGGAATTGGATTTTATTGAGGGAGAAGAATCAGAAAATGATGAAGAACCTAAGGAATTGTTTGAGTAAAAGATCAAGTTTTGTCATTCCGAGGAACGAGGAATCACACTCGAAACTCCGCAAAGAATATTTTCAATCTTTGTCGACAAACTAGTGTGATTTCTCCTTTCAGTCGAAATGACAACAGCAACTTGAAACTTTAAACCTGAAACAAAACAAACAAAACCTTTAATCCACTTTCTTAAAAACAACCAATTTCCCTGAAGGATTCGACAAAGTCAATTGGTTATTTCCGATAGAATAGGTTGTTGTGCTTTGTAAAGCTTTTAAAAACTCACTTTCCTTATTTCCTTGCGGACAAGCCATTAAAGTAGAAATGACTTTGGTAAAACGAAGGAGATCTTTTTCAAAGAAGATTTGTCCACTTACTGAATTACAACCGCCATATCCCATAAACTGATTTTCTGTTGAATTAATCTCAATTCTCGGAAATTCTTTTTGGAAATCAGTCGCAAAGACTTTATAGCCATTTAACTCCTCCAAAACCCAAATATCGTGAAGTCGATAATCCGTTAGATATTTTCCGCAACCGCTTAATTTCTTCGCTTCTAATTCTGAGTTATTTTTGATTTCAACTTTTACACTATATGGCGAAATCGCACCAGACATCGAATCCTGACAATCCAATTGCTGAATTGTAATCGTCGCCGAAGTGGTTTCATTACTCACTTTATACATTTTCACATTAGCATCCATTGCTCTAACTGCTTCAACAGCAGGAAAAGTGATTTTTTCTTTTCCAGGAATTAATGATGTAAAAACGATTTCCTCATTTCCAATTTTGATTCCCCAAAACGGTTCATTTCCGGTTCCTTTAAAATAATATTTTAAATCTTCCTCTGTGGAACTTGTTGATGCAGTTGCGACAGAATCTTTGTTTGCAGCCGTTTTGCATCCTAACATTACGAATGATAACAACAATATTGAAAGTACTTTTTTCATGAGATTTCAGTTTAAAAATGCTCCTTTTTTATAAAACACCTATAAAATTCTTATGAATTTACGATATTTTTTTTGAACACTTATTTAGAATCCTTTCAAATTTAAAAAAACTAAGTAAGTATAAAATTTATTTCAAACCCGTACTACGTATGAGATTACAACAAAATACGTAGTCTTTAAAAACACATCAATATTAAAAATAAAAAATACTTACGTATTTTTATAAGTATAAATACTTATATTTGCGTAGTAATACTTAATTAAAGAAATCATGATTAGAGTAATAGTAGTTGGAAACGGCATGGTTGGTTATAAATTTTGCGAAAAATTTGTTGCAAAATCAGGACAAGAAAAGTATCAAATCACAGTATTTGGAGAAGAACCGAGACGCGCTTACGACCGCGTTCATTTAAGCGAGTACTTTGGCGGAAAGACGGCAGACGATCTATCGCTCTCAACAACCGACTGGTATGCCGAAAACAATATTATTCTAAACACGTCTGAATTAATTACAGATATTAATCGTGATGTAAAAACCATACATACGCACTTAGGTAAAACACATACGTACGACTACTTAGTTTTAGCCACAGGTTCTTCGGCTTTTGTTCCACCAATTGAAGGCGTAGAAAAAGAAGGTGTTTTTGTATATAGAACCATCGAAGATTTAGACGCTATTATGTCTTACGCTAAAAAGATAAAGCAAAAAGGCGCGACTGAAGCCGCAGTTTTAGGTGGAGGATTATTAGGATTAGAAGCAGCAAAAGCGGTTCGCGATCTAGGACTGAATCCGCATGTAGTGGAATTTGCACCGCGTTTGATGCCAAGACAATTGGATCAAGGCGCGAGCGATATGCTTCAATCCAAAATAGAAGAATTAAATATTGGAATTCATCTGAACAAAGCAACACAATATATCGACGGAAAGGAAAGTATAACAGGAATGATGTTTGCGAACGACGAATTTTTAAAAGTAGACATGTTGGTTATATCTGCCGGAATTAAACCTCGCGATGAACTTGCCAGAGTTTCAGGACTTGAAGTTGGTGTAAGAGGCGGAATTGTGGTAAACAATCAAATGCAAACATCAGATCCTTCTATTTTTGCAATTGGCGAAGTGGCTCTTTACAACCATAACATTTACGGACTTGTTGCTCCAGGTTACGAAATGGCTGATGTGGCTGCCGAGCAAATCTTACATGGCGATAAAACCATGAGAGAAACCATCGATATGTCGACACAACTGAAATTAATTGGTGTTGAAGTGGCGAGTTTTGGTGATCCTTTTATTGAAAACAATGACGTTACCGCTATTATTTACGAAAATAAACTAAGTGGCGTTTACAAAAGAATCAACGTTACCAAAGATTCTAAAAAACTTTTAGGTGGAATTTTAGTTGGAGATTCTAGCGATTACGGTTCGCTTTTCCAGATTTATATTAACGAAATGGCCTTGCCTAAAAATCCAGAAGATTTAATTTTAGGTTCTCGCGACGGTTCTGAAGGTTCTTCTTTAGGAAGCGTAATTGATTTGCCAGACACAGCGGTAATCTGTTCTTGCGAGAATGTGACCAAAGGCTCTATCTGCTGTAAAATTCTAGACGAATCTTGCGCTACTTTTTCAGATGTTGTAAAAGCAACAAAAGCAACTTCGGGTTGTGGAGGTTGCAAACCTATGGTTTCTGACTTGGTAAAAGCCACTCAAAAATCTTTAGGAAAAGAAGTAAAAGAAGTTATTTGCGAGCATTTCGGCTATACGCGTCAAGAGTTATTCGATTTGGTAAAAATCAATAAATATGAGAATTTCTACGATGTTCTGGATCATCACGGAAAAGGCGACGGATGCGAGGTTTGCAAACCAGTTGTGGCTTCAATCTTCTCTAGTATTTATAATGATACAGCGAATAAACATGTAACAACGCAAGATACAAACGATAGATTTTTAGCTAATATTCAGCGAAACGGAACCTATTCTGTTGTTCCGAGAGTTGCCGGGGGAGAAATTACAGCTGAAAAACTAATCGTAATTGGTGAAGTCGCAAAACAATTCGATTTGTATACTAAAATTACTGGAGCACAAAGAGTAGACTTATTCGGAGCACACTTAAGCGACTTACCAAAAATCTGGAAAATCTTAATAGAAAATGGTTTTGAAAGCGGTCACGCTTACGGAAAATCGCTTCGTGCTGTGAAAAGCTGTGTTGGAAATGCTTGGTGTCGTTACGGAATGGACGATAGCGCCGGATTTGCCATCGAACTAGAAAACAGATACAAAGGAATTCGTTCTCCTCATAAATTAAAAGGCGGTGTTTCTGCCTGCATTCGCGAATGCGCCGAAGCACGCGGAAAAGATTTCGGATTAATCGCTGTTGAAGGTGGATGGAATTTATACATCGCAGGAAACGGTGGTGCAAATCCAAAACATGCGGTTTTATTGGCTGAGAAAATCGACAAAGAAACGGTAATCAAATACATGGATCGTTTCTTAATGTATTACATCCGCACTGCTGGCCCACTGATTAGAACATCAACTTGGTTAGAAAAACTAGACGGTGGTTTAGAGTATTTAAAACAAGTCATTATTGAAGACAGCTTAGGAATTTGCGAAACCCTAGAGGCGGAAATGCAGACTTTGGTAAACACTTTCGAATGCGAATGGAAACAAGTTCTAGAAAAACCAAGATTATTGAAACGTTTCAACCATTTCGTGAACTCTGATGAGAAAGATGACAATATCGCGTTTGTTCCGTTAAGAGATCAAAAAATGCCAAAAGCGTGGACTTAACAAGTCATTTTAATCTTGCAAAGACGCAAAGACGCAAAAAATTTAAATTATAAAACTTAAGAAAAAAACTTTGCGTCTTTGTGGCTTTGTGACAAAACATAATCGCTCCAAAAAAAGAAAAAAAATCATTAAACGTTTGCTGTCCTTCTTACCCTCTTTTTTACTGCGCCATCATATCTCTCTTGATTGTAAAAAGAGGGCTAAGAAACAGGAAACCTAAACGTAATCAAAATGGAAGAAATCTTAAATCAATATGAAACAGTTCACGCGAGCGACGCGACAATTTGGTTCAAAGCTGGTAAAGTTGAAAATTTTCCAACTAACCGAGGAGGCTGCATCAAATACAAAAACAAACAAATCGCAATTTTCAATTTTACGCGCCGTAATGCATGGTACGCTTGCCAAAATGCCTGTCCACACAAAATGGAAATGGTGCTTTCAAGAGGAATGACGGGTTCTGCCGATGATATCCCGAAAATTGCCTGCCCAATGCATAAAAAAACTTTTTCTCTTGTTGATGGTTCAAATTTAAATGGCGAAGATTATAGTATTGCAACGTATCCGATTAAGATTGTTGAAGATGAAGTTTTTGTTGGTTTTGTTGACTAGTGAAATGTAAAAATGTGAAATGTGAGAAGTAAAAACATAACCTCCATCTAACATCTCACTTTTCACATTTAACTTCTCTACTAATTTCCATATCTTTGAAATCTATTATCCAACCAAAAAAATGAGTACACCTTTTCAAAAAGCAAGCGAATGGATAGATGCCGAAAACGCTCAAGATCCAAATATCGAATTAGACCAAAACACCGAATATCCAAAAGAATTATTGTATTCGAACAGGATGTATGAAAAACTGATGCAGTTTGAACCAAATGCTTCAGAAGAAGTTCAGATTGCCTCAAAAGCACAGCACATCTGCCGTTGGAAAGTGGCCCGCGAATCGTACCCTATGGATCGGGTTGGCTATTTAAAATGGAGAGAAGAGCTAAAAAAATTCCACGCAAAAACTACTGCAGAAATATTAGAAAAGGCAGGATATAATCAAACTTTTATTGATCGTGTTTCTTTCTTAATTGAAAAAAAACTGCTTAAAAAAGACGCTGAAACCCAATTACTGGAAGATGTAATTTGCTTGGTGTTTTTAGAATACTACTTAGAACCTTTTGTTGAAAAACATGATGAAGAAAAGCTAAAAAACATCATCAAGAAAACTTGGGACAAAATGTCTGATAAAGGACATCAGGAAGCTTTAAAAATCAAATATTCTGAAGAAAACTTAAACTTAATAAAAGCTTCTTTAGGATTGTAAAAAGATTTAGATGAAAAAAAGCAATCAGGAAGCTGCAGAAAAAATCACTTTCAAAAATTTACGACGACTGTATTTTTTTGCGCTTCTTACTATTGCCTTAACTATAATTATCAGTCAGTTTCTGGTTCAATACAACTTGAATCAGCAGTTAAGTGATTCTAAGATTATCAATTTTTCTGGAAAACAAAGAATGCTGAGTCAGAAAATCGTCAAAGAAGTACTGATTTTACACTACGTTTCAGACTCGGCTACAGCCAAAAAAACTTCTCACTTAAAAGAGGTTTTAGAACTTTGGAAGAAAAACCAAAATGCATTAGAAAACGGAAATGACAGCTTAGCTTTCCCAAAAGAAAAAAGTGAAACGCTAAACAAATTGTATCTGGGAATCAATCCGATTTTCAATAAAATTGCGCAGACGACCGATTCCTTTTTACTCAATTTACAACAGAAAAAATTAGCTTCTGAAAACCAAAAACTAGTTCAGACTATTTTAGAAAACGAAGGAATCTTCCTTTCAAAAATGAATCAGATTGTAACCCAATACGATCTCGAAGCGCACGAAAAAGTAACCGAACAACGCCGAATCGAATATTGGATTTTTGGTTTTACATTGCTCGTTCTTCTATTAGAATTCTTCTTCATTTTCAAACCAACCAATAAGAAAATCGAAAGGTTAATTGCTCAGCTTTTATCCTCTGAAAAAAAGGCCTTAAAACTAGCATACGACACCGAAATATTAAGCGAAATCAAAGAAAACTCGGTAAAAGAACTGAAATCGCTCAATTATGCAATGGAAAATACTTTATTGTATTGCCGAATTTCGCCAGATGGTTCTATCATTCATATTGGAGAAAAATTTGCTAAACTTTTAAATTACACTAAGTTTTCATCTAATAAAAAATTCTCTGAAGTACTGACTGAAGACGAAAAAGAACAGGTCAATTTTGACCGCTTGATTTTCGAAAAACAGCGAAGTGGCTGGCAGGGCGAAATCAAGATTGTAAATAAAGACGAAAAAGAAATCTGGCTCGATTTATCAATGGTTCCCGTAATGATCAAAAAAGATGAACTAGAACTTTTGATCGTTTGTTTCAACATCACCGAACGCAAAAAAGCGCAACGAGAAGTCGAACGATTAAACCTTGAAAACACAACTGAAAAAATCAATCAGCAGAAGATTATTTCGAGCAAAATTGTTGAAAATCAGGAAAACGAACAAAACCGAATTGCTAAAGAAATTCACGACGGAATCGGCCAAATGCTTACGGGTTTAAAATTCAGTTTGGAAAGCATCAATCTAGATGACAGAGAAAAATCGGAACAAAAAATTGAGTACTTAAAGAAACTTTCTTTAGACATTATCAAAGGCGTTCGTACGGCAACTTTCAACCTAATGCCTCCAGAATTAAGCGATCACGGAATTGTTTCTTCTCTTTCAAAACTAACTCAGGAACTTTCTAAATTAACCGGAAAAGAAATCCTTTTTTATAACAAGACCGATTTTGACCAGCGTTTAGATTCTCTAATCGAAATCAATATTTATCGCCTAACGCAAGAAGCAATCAACAACGCCATCAAATACGCCGAGTCGTCGCATATTATTGTACAACTTTCGCATAGTGACACTCTTTTAAGCATCATTGTAGACGACAACGGAAAAGGTTTCGACGTCAATTCTGTCCACAAAAAACGCAACAGCGAATCTGGAATGGGACTTTTGTTTATGAAAGAAAGAATCCAGTATATCAACGGGCGCGTTTTCATGAACTCGATTCCTGGCGAGGGAACTAGGATTACTTTTAACATTCCCATACTTAGATAAATTCCAATCTTTTAAAATTCCAAATTCCAATTCTGCGTAGTTCTGTCAGGCTGAGCGAAGTCGAAGCCTGCGCAAAAAAATTCCATAATCTAAATCGATAATCTTTGTCGAATCTCGCGTGAGATCCTTCGTTCCTCAGGATGACAAATTGGACGGAAAGAACTTTGTCAAAGTTTGAAACTTTGACAAAGTTGGCTCAATCAGCTTTTGGAATTTGGAATTTTCAACATTAGAAATTTTAATATTGGAATTTATTCTTAAAAAAAGTACGTATATTAGCGTCTTCTTTATAGATGAATATACGTAAAAATCTAGAATCTAAATTAAGTAAACTATGAGCAATATCATTCGTGTAGTATTGGCAGATGACCATGTTTTTGTTAGAGACGGAATCAAATCTTTACTGGAAAACGAAGCAAACATCGAGGTTGTAGGCGAAGCTATTGATGGTGTTGATGCACTTGAGGTTGTTGCCGAAACAAAACCCGATTTACTTATAGCCGATATTCGTATGCCAAACATGACCGGTATAGAATTAGTAGAAAAACTTAGAAACGAAAACAACAATGTAAAAATCATAATGCTTTCGATGCATGAATCGGAGGAATATGTATTGAAATCTATAAAAGCCGGAGCTGACGGTTATTTACTAAAAGGTTCGAGCAAAGAAGAATTTTTAAAAGCTTTACACAGTGTTGCTGCAGGCGGAAAATACTTTAGCGGTGATATTTCTTCAATCTTAATTAGTCAATTGACCAATTCTTCTGCATCGTTAGAACCTAAACAAACTTTAGGCGAAGAAATGATGATTACTAAAAGAGAAAAAGAAATTCTTACTCTTTTATTGTCTGGAAAAGGAAATAAAGAAATCGCCGAAGCTTTGGATATTAGTAAACGAACTGCCGAAGTACACCGTTTCAATTTAATGAAAAAGCTGAAAGTAAAAAACCTAATGGAACTTTCTAACAAAGCGGCTGAGTATTCTTTAATTTAAAAAATACGTATAAATACGTAATTATTTTTCAAAAACTGCGTTTTAGCAGGTTTTAACTAAGTTATAGTACTTATTTTTGCATAAAAATATAAGTACTATGAAAAATTCAAACTCACTATCGCAATCACACAAAATTTTATTTTTGAACACATTGGCATTTACAGTGTGTTTTGCCTGCTGGACATTAAACGGGGTTCTGGTAACCTTTTTAGTAGATAACGGAATTTTCCATTGGGATGTTATTCAAGTAGGATGGCTTTTGGGTATTCCAATCCTGACGGGATCAATCATGCGCCTGCCAATCGGAATCCTGACAGATAAATTTGGCGGAAAATACGTTTTTTCTCTTTTATTACTCCTTTGTTCAATTCCGTTGTTTCTCCTTCCCTACTCTAACAGTTTTGCCATGTTTGCTTTACTAAGCTTTTTATTCGGAATGGTCGGAACCAGTTTTGCTGTTGGAATTGGCTACACTTCAATTTGGTACCCAAAAGAATGGCAAGGACGTGCATTGGGAATCTTCGGAATGGGAAATGCGGGAGCGGCAATCACCACTTTTTTAGCTCCATCCTTATTAAACCATTTTTCAATTGACGATCCGCAAAACGGCTGGAAAGTACTTCCTGTTATTTACGCTATTTCATTAGTCGTAATTGGCGTTGCTTTTTTAATTTTCGCTCAAAATAAAAAAATAGAAAGCAGTGGAAAAAGCATTTCACAAATGCTTATACCTTTAAAATCAGAAAGAGTTTGGCGATTTGGAGCTTATTATTTCCTAGTTTTCGGATGCTTCGTTGCCTATTCGCAATGGCTGTTGCCGAACTTTATGAATGTGTACCAAACCAGTTTGGTTATGGGCGGTTTATTCGCAACGATGTTCAGCTTGCCCTCTGGTGTTATTAGAGCCTTTGGAGGTTATCTATCTGATAAATTTGGAGCTAGAAAAGTAATGTATTGGGTGTTAGGTTCATCTGTAATTTTAAGTTCATTACTGTCAATTCCTAAAATGGAAATTACTACCTCTGGGCCTGGAATCTTAGCGGCAAAAAAAGGTGTTGTAAACGAAATCAGTGATAAAACAGTAAAAATTGGTGACAAAGAATATGCAATTGCTCAAAAGAAAGCCAGTACAATCGAAAATGCAATTTTCCCAACCACTTCAAGCTGGCAAGATGTTGTAGTAGCTCACAATCAAAGCGTGGCTAAAAAAGAACTGATTGCAAAAGGAGTTACCGTTATTAAATTTGATGCCAATATGTGGGTATTTCTGGTATTGGTAATTCTAATAGGAATTTCTTGGGGAATTGGCAAAGCGGCTGTTTACAAACATATTCCAGAATATTTCCCGAATGAAGTGGGTGTTGTAGGCGGAATGGTTGGAATGATCGGTGGTCTAGGTGGATTTTTCGGACCAATTATCTTTGGATATTTATTAACTGCAACAGGAATCTGGTCAAGTTCATGGATTTTCATTTTAATCTTTTCTACTATCTGTTTGGTTTGGATGCATTACACTATAACACAACTATCTAGGAAAAAAGAAGTCAAAGTTGCTAAAGCTAAATTAAAGCCAGCCTATTAGATTTAGATTAAAAAAAATTAGAAATATAACGGCAATCTTGGTATATGGCAACATTTTCTTATAAATTTACCTTCCATATAAGCACAATAATTTTATGAAAAAACTTAAACTAATTTTAATACTTATCCTCGGATTAAGTTTCGAAATCCAAGCACAAGAATTAGATGTTAATCTGCAGATTAGGCCTCGTTTTGAATATCGTAACGGTTACAAAACGCTTCTGCCAGAAGGGCAAAAAGGAACTTCACAAATTTCACAGCGTTCTCGTCTAAATATTAATTTCAAACAAGAAGATTTAATTTTAAAATTGACTTTCCAAAATACCAGAACATGGGGAGATGTGCCAACCACAGCAGTTGCAGATAAAAATGGTGTTGCTGTTTTTGAGGCTTGGGCACAATATAATTTTACTGAAAATTGGAGCGCCAGAATGGGGCGTCAAGTACTTTCTTATGACAATCAGCGTATTCTAGGCGAAATGGATTGGGCGCAACAAGCACAAAGCCATGATGCGTTAACTATTTCCTTCCACAACGAAACTCAGAAATTAGATTTTGGAGGCGCTTACAATTCAAATGCAGAAAATGTGGTACAAACTCCCTATACGGTTGCCAATTACAAAGCAATGCAATATGCATGGTACCACAATCAGTTCAGCGAAAATTTAGGCGCAAGCTTTTTATTCCTCAATACAGGTTACGAATACGCTAACGCCGATGCCAAACTTTTGGTAGATTACAAACAGACTTTTGGTCCGTATGTAACTTATAAAACGGGCAAACTAGATACTAGCTTTTGGCTATATGGACAAACAGGAAAAAGTACCGATTTGCAAGTAAGCGCTTGGAATATCGCTGCTAATTTAGGATACAATGTAACAGAAGCTTTTAAAGCAAGTCTTGGCTATGAGTTTTTATCTGGAAAAGCAACAAATGACGGAAGCACTGTAATTAAATCATTTAATCCCCTTTTTGGAACCAACCATGGATTTAACGGTTATATGGATTATTTCTATGTTGGAAATCACTTAAACAGTGTTGGTTTGCAAGATGCTTTCTTAAAACTGAATTACAACATAAACAAATGGCAATTTGCTTTGATTCCTCACGTGTTCTTATCTGCAGCAGATGTTGTTACGCCTGCAAATGAAAAACTAGATTCGTATTTAGGCACTGAGATCGATGCCACTTTCGGGTATAATTTCAAAAAAGACATCACTGTAACAGGCGGTTATTCTCAAATGTTTGGTTCTAAAACCATGGAGTTTATCAAAAAAGGAGATGCAAGCCACACTAACAACTGGGCCTGGCTGATGATTTCTGTGAATCCTAGAATTTTTACTTATAAAAAATAATATATCTGTAAAATTAACTTGTAATTTTTACCCTTTTACCATTTCGGAAAAAGGGTATTTTTTTTAGTTGAAAAAACACTTTAGATAAGCTTTAATTATTTATATTTGAATCGATTATGAACCCCCAATTCTATCCTAATGAAACCATTTTTAAAATTATCTATGTTGACCTTTTTGGTTAGCCAAACTGGTATTGCCCAAAAATTTAATGATGCCTTGATTTCAAAAAGCTCAGAAATTAATTTTGCCAAAACGCAAAAAAGAGGCATCAAGAGAAACAACATTGTCTATTATGTTGAAAACGACTTGCAAACCATATCTGCTTACAAAAGGAAGAAATTAAAATGGCAAACCAATGTCATTTCTGTTTGCGGAAAACCCAAAAAAGGAAATCCTGAAATAAGATATGTTGGCTATAACACAGACAAACTTCTTATTGTAATGGGAAAACATCATTTTGCAGAAATTGATATCAATTGCGGCACAACAAGACTTGTTGGTTAAGAAATAAAACTATGATTAAAATACATCTTTAATTTGCCTTTTTTCAGAATTGAGAAAAGGCATTTTTTTGTTCTAGAAGAACTGATTTTAAACTTCTAAATTAAGTATATTTGATAAGGATTTTGGTTATTCTTATTTCTTAAGAGCTATTTAAAAAATGAAAATCATCACTTGGAATTGTAATATGGCATTCAGAAAAAAAGCTCAATTTCTTCAAGCTTTCAATCCTGATATTGTTGTAATTTCTGAGTGTGAAAATCCTCAAAAACTCCAATTCCCAGAAGGAACAAAACTACCTTCGGATATCCTTTGGTATGGAGCAAATCCGAATAAAGGAATTGGCGTTTTTTCTTATGGAGATTATCGATTTCGGCTTCTAGATTGCCATAACCCAGATTTCAAAAATATTCTTCCAATTGCTGTTACAGAAGGAAAAATCGATTTCACCCTATTTGCTATTTGGGCAAATAACCCAACAGATAAAGATGGGGCTTATGTAACTCAAATTTGGAAGGCGATCAATTACTACGAAGATTTAATTCGAGAAACCAAAACTATTTTAATTGGAGATTTTAATAGCAATACCATTTGGGACAAGCCGCGGAGAGAAGGAAATCATACCACAGTGGTAAATAAATTAGCCGAAAAGAAAATTTTCAGCACCTATCATACATATTTCAATCAAGTTCAAGGCAAAGAAGAACATCCGACTTGGTATCTCTATCGCCATGAAAACAAACCGTATCATCTTGATTATTGTTTCGCTTCAAATGACTTTATCAAGGCTTTAGAACATGTCGAAATTGGAAGTTATCAAGATTGGACTATGCATAGCGATCATAAACCTTTAATCATTAAATTCAATATATAAACCAAATGAACAACACCTGGACTCAAAGATGGGACGACCGTTACAAAAGCGAAGAATTTGCATACGGCGAAGAACCCAACAATTATTTAAAAGAACAAATTGAAAAATTGGAAATCGGCACTATTCTTTTTCCTGCTGAAGGCGAAGGAAGAAATGCTATTTTCGCAGCAAAATTAGGCTGGGAAGTTTCGGCTTTTGATATTAGCGAAGAAGGAAGAAACAAAGCGCTCCGTTTAGCAGAAAGCAATAATGTCTCAATCGATTATCAAGTTGGCGAACTAGAAACTTTAGATTTCCTAGAAAACCAATTTGATGTTATTGCTTTAATCTATGCACATTTTCCCGCCGCTATAAAATCTGAAATTCACAAACAATTGAATCAACTTTTGAAAAAAAATGGCATCATTATTTTTGAAGCTTTCAGCAAAAAGCATTTGGAATATGTAACTAAAAATGAAAAAGTTGGCGGACCAAAAGACATCGAGTCCTTATTTTCTATAGAAGAAATAAAAGCTGATTTCCCTAATTACGAAATCATCGAATTGGAAGAAAAAGAAATCGAACTCAACGAAGGTTTATTCCATAACGGAACTGGTTCTGTAATTCGATTTTTAGGAAGAAAAAAATAAAAACACGACGTAGAGACGCACTGCAGTGCGTTTCTACAAACCTTTGCCCCTTTGTCACTTTGTTACTCTGCACCTCACTAAAAATATTTATGCTCCATAATTTCAGATCGAAGTGCAGCAACTTCCAAAATCCCCACTCGTTTTCCTTCTGTTTTAATCAAAGATTCCTTTTTAAGGCTTGATAAAATACGAATAGCCTGTTCTTCTGTAGTTCCGGCAAAATCGGCAATTTCCTTTCGCGAAAGCTCAATATCAATCAGACCATTTGTTTGTCCGAATTTGCGATGAATATAAAGCAGCAAATCAATCACACGCTCACGCACATTCATGTGTGCAATCTTGCGAATATTATTTTCGCTTTTGTTCAATTCATCGGCATAAAATAACATTAGAGCATAAGTAAATTCAGGAACGTGCTGTAAAATTTCTTTCATCGTTTCATTACTAAAATTGCACAAAACAGTGTCTTCTAGCGCATAAGCACCAATTAGATAGCGTTTGCTCGTTCCGAAGCCGCGGAAACCTACAATGTCTCCGTTCTTTGTTAAACGAACAATTTGTTCACGACCGTTAATTCCCGTTTTTACTGTTTTGGCTTTGCCCTTACAAATAAAATAAAGTCCTTGCAAAGGTGCTCCTTCTGTAATAAACTGATCTGACTTTTTACAGATTATATTCTGTTTTTTAGAAATATAGCTTGCCATCTGCGCCAAATGCAAATGTTTCTTGATAAAACAATTCTTATTCTCGCAGGAATAACATACATCTTGTTCTTCTTTCATGAGTTCTCATTTTTAGCGTATTAAAAACTAATTTGTTGTTCCTCATTTATTTTTATCAAAAATAGAAAAAATAAAATCAAAAAATAAGTATTAATACGTAAAAATACTTATTTTTGCGTAAGTATTTTTTCAAAAGTCAGACCATCCAATAAAAGTAGTATCTCTAAATAGAACTAAATGCAAACTACGAAGATCAAAACTACCTGTTCTTACTGCGGCGTTGGCTGTGGCATAATCGTGACCAACGATGCCAAAAATGGTGTAATGGTCGAAGGCGATAAAGATCATCCTGTAAACAAAGGAATGTTGTGTTCTAAAGGAATGAACCTTCACTACGTAGTCAATGATACTTCAGATCGAATTTTATATCCAGAAATGCGTGGCAGCAAATCGTATCCGTTGGAACGCGTAAGTTGGGATACGGCTCTGGATCGTGCCGCAGCTGTTTTTTCTTCTATCATCAAAAAACACGGACCAGATAGTGTTGGTTTTTACATTTCAGGACAATGTTTAACAGAAGAATATTACTTAGTTAACAAGCTCGTAAAAGGTTTCTTGAAAACCAATAATATCGACACCAATTCTAGACTTTGCATGAGTTCGGCAGTTGTGGGTTATAAAAAAACGTTTGGAGAAGATTCTGTTCCTATTGCTTATGATGATATCGAATTGGCAGATACTTTCCTGATTACAGGAGCAAATCCGGCTTGGTGCCACCCTATTCTTTTTAGAAGACTGGAAAAACATAAAGAGAAAAATCCGAAGACGAAAATCATCTGTATCGATCCAAGGCGGACCGATACGGCAGCTTTTGCCGATTTACATTTGCAGATTATTCCAGGTTCGGATATTATTTTATATCATGCCATTGCCAGACGAATTATCGAAAAAGGTTATGTGGATCATGATTTCGTTAAAAATCACGCTGAAAATTTCAAGCAATACAAAGACTTAGTTTTAGGAACTTCGCTAGAGAAAGCTTCTAAACTTTGCGGAATTTCGGTAAATGATATTAAGCTTGCAGCTGATATTATCGGAAAAGCAAAAGGATTTATTTCGCTTTGGGCAATGGGATTGAATCAAAGCGCGGTTGGCGTGGATAAAAATACGGCTTTACTGAATTTGTCTTTATTAACGGGACAAGTTGGAAAACCAGGTTCTGGACCATTTTCACTAACTGGTCAGCCAAACGCAATGGGCGGGCGCGAAGTGGGTGGCATGGCGACACTTTTGGCCGCGCATAAAGATATCGCTAATCCAACGCATCGCAAAGAAGTGGCAGACTTTTGGGGTGTCGACGAGATTTCAGACAAACCCGGTTTAACCGCCACAGAAATGTTTGAAGCTTTAGAATCAGGAAAAATGAAAGCCGTTTGGATTATTTGCACCAATCCATTAGTGAGTTTACCCGATTCCAGAAGAGCCGAAAAAGCACTTCAGAATGCTAAATTCGTTGTTGTCCAAGATATTTCGCACAATGCCGACACAGCCAAATTTGCCGATTTATTATTGCCTGCAGCGGGCTGGTTAGAGAAAGAAGGAACAATGACCAATTCGGAACGTCGTATTTCGTATTTGCCAAAAGGAATCAACGCCCCAGGCGAAGCACTTCCAGACATTGAAATCTTAATTCGTTTTGCTAAAAAAATGAATTTTAGCGGCTTCAATTTCAACAGTGCCGAAGAAATCTACAAAGAACATTGCGCGCTTACCAAAAATACCAATATTGATATTTCATTTCTAAATTACAATCGTTTAAAAACTGAAGGCACTTTCCAGTGGCCCGTTCCAGATTACAATCATCCGGGAACTCCAAGGTTGTTTACCGATAAAAAATTCTACACGCCTTCTGGAAAAGCAATTTTTAATCTTCCAACTTCTATCGAAAATACTTCGGTGCAACCAAATGACGAATTTCCTTTTATTTTGACCACAGGGAGAATTCGCGATCAATGGCATACGATGACCAAGACCGGAAAAGTTTCAAGATTATTAACGCATATTCCGAGTCCCGTTTTAGAAATAAATCCGATTGATGCTTTTAAAAACGATATTAAAAATGGTGACATTGTGGTGGTTTCAAGCAAAAACGGAGAAGTTCGCGTAAAAGCAAAAGTTACGGATTCCATTAAAGAAAAAGTGGTTTTCCTGCCCATGCATTGGGGGAAACAGCTTCAAAACGATTTGAATAGAACCAATAATTTAACCAATACAGTTGTCGATCCGATTTCAAAAGAACCCGACTTTAAGTTTACAACCGTTTCGATTAAAAAATATATAAAGCCATTTCAGAAAATTGCTATTATAGGTGCTGGAGCGGCCTCTTTCCGTTTCATACAAAACTATCGAGAGTTCAATACAACCGATGAAATTATTGTATTTTCAAACGAAGCAAATCCGTTTTATAATCGCGTTTTACTTCCTGAATATATGACAGGAGAATTTACTTGGGAACAGCTTTTAAAAGTTAAAGACGGCGAAACTTTCAATAAACTAAAAATCACCATGAAAGTTGGAGTTTCTATTGACAAAATAGATTCTAAGCTAAAAACAATTACCGATAGCCAAGGAGAAACGCATACATTCGATTCGCTGATTATGGCAACCGGAAGCCGTCCGTTCGTTCCAGAAAATGCACAGCTTCATCTGCCAGGGCGTTTCACCGTGAGAAGAAAAGAAGATGCCGATCGTTTGAAAAAACATTTAGACAGCACCAATCTTCCACCAGAAGAACAGCATGTGGTTATCATTGGTGGCGGATTATTAGGATTGGAATTAGCTGCAGCTTTAAAACATAAAAAAGTAAAAACTACGATTATTCAGCGTGCCTCACGTTTAATGGAGCGTCAGTTAGATCGTATTTCAAGCAAATTATTGGCCGAAGAAGTACAGCTACGTGATATTCAGATTTACTTTGATAATGAAGTCAGTACGGTTTTTGAAACCGATAATCCGAATGAAATCGAAATTGCTTTAAAAAGCGGAAAAATTATTACAGCCAATGCAATTGTATATACGATTGGAACGATTCCGAATATCGAAATTGCACGCGAAAGTGGTTTGGCGTGCGGACGTGGTGTAAAAGTAAATCAGTATTTGCAAACTTCAAATCCGAATATTTTTGCCATTGGAGAAATAGCCGAATTCAATAATAAACTTTTCGGAATCACTTCTGCTGCAGAAGAGCAAGCTGACATTCTAGCCAATTATCTTGCGGGCGACATCAGCAGCTACTACAAAGGTTCTATTTTAATGAATATTTTAAAACTAGAAGACATTAACCTTTGCAGTATTGGCGATATTGAAATTCCAGAAAATGATGATTCTTATGAAGAAATTGTTTTTACTGATTTGAAAAAACGCTATTACAAAAAATGTATTGTAAAAGACGATCTTTTGGTCGGAGCGATTTTAATGGGCGACAAAAACGAGTTTGCCGAATTTAAAACCATGATTGAAAGCAAAATAGAATTGTCTGACAAACGAAATACGCTTTTAAGAGGAAGCTCAAATGCAAAACCTGTCTTAGGAAAATTGGTTTGTTCGTGCAGTCAAGTTGGAGCTGGAAACATCGAAGAAACGATTAAAAGCGGCGTAAACAATTTTACCGATTTATGCAAAAACACAGGTGCAGGTTTAGGCTGCGGAAGCTGTAAAACAGAAGTTAAAGAGATATTGGCGAAGTGTAAATAGTTTATTTTGTTTCAAGTTTCACGTTTCAAGTTATTGGAACGAGCAAAACTTGAAACTAAAGATAATGAAATGTCACCCTGAGCGGAGTCGAAGGGCGTTCCAATTGGAATCGGGCTTCGACTCCGCTCAGCCTGACAAACTTGAAACAAAGAAAACCTGAAACTTCAAACCTGAAACATGAAACAAAGAAAACTATGGAGTTAACAAGATTAATAGTAAAAGGAGGTGTAATATCACCAGGAGAACTTCGAGAAATTGTAAATATGGCAATGAATCAAGGTTTGGATTCAATTTCGTTTGGATCGAGACAGGATATTATTTTCCCAAAAGGTTTTAAGGATTTTGACAAAGAAGATTTTGGCAAGTTTCATTTTGTTTATCCAGACCAAAAAAGCGGAAACAATATTGTTTCTTCTTATGTTTCGACCGATATTTTTAGAAATACCAACTGGCTTACCGGAAACCGTTTTTTGTATATTCTAGAAGAGTTTAAAGAACAGCCAAAACTGAAAGTAAACATCACCGATCCGAAACAGCAATTGGTTCCTTTGTTTACAGGACATTTGAATTTTATTGCTTCAGAGCACGAAGATTATTGGTATTTGTACATTCGTCTTCCAAAATGGGAAAAAATAGAAGTGTATCCTGTTTTGCTTTACAGCTGGGATTTGGCTAAAATTTATTACGAAATCGAAAAAATATCTGAAGAAGATGCTGTTGATATCGAAATGCTTTTCACTTTCGTTAGCGAAGCTTTAGACACCAATAATAGAACCATTGATAAACCGTTAAATATTCCGTTTTATCCATTTCCATATTACGAAGGAATGAATAGAATGGGAATCGATCAATATTGGTTGGGATTGTATTGGCGAAATAATCTTTACGATTTGGATTTTTTAAAAGAAATGTGCGATTTGTGTTTTGAATGCAAAATCGGGAAAATCTGTATCACGCCTTGGAAATCCTTCATTATAAAAGGAATTCCGAAAGATAGAAAATTAGAATGGGAGAAATTCTTAGGCAAGAGGGGAATCAACGTTCGTCATTCTTTACTGGAATTAAACTGGCACTTGCCCGTTGCAATGGAATGGGCTTTAAATCTAAAAACACTTTTAGTTCGTACGCTAGACCAATTCGATATCAGTACATACGGATTGAATTTCGGCATTTCAGAATACAACCGTGACGGACATTATTTCACTTCAATTGTCATCGAAAAAAATGAACTTCCCGCAGCTTTAGAATCCATTAAAATTAGAGATACCTATAATGTATTGTTTGCAAAGAATTTCGACTCGAATACACGCGAATATATTGTGCATTCTCAGGATATTGACAAACTGGAACTTCCAACGATTTTAATAGAATTAAGCCGAAAATATTTTGAAGAACTTGGGAATACAGCTTCAGAAACGGCAGAGAATCTACAAAAAAAAGAAAAACCACAATTAGACGTTTACCAATGCCAAGAATGCTTAACGCTTTATAATTCTGAATATGGAGATGAACCACAAGGAATTCCAAAAGGTCTTTTATTTGAAAATCTCCCAGAAACCTATTGCTGCTCTCTTTGCGAAGCCCCAAAAAGTAATTTTAGAATTTTGGAAGCCGTTGAAAATTAATGACTTCTAAAAATCGTCTTATTTTGTATTCAAAAATTGCGTATATTTAACTTAACTAAGAATTTGCATTAAAACATCACACTTCAATAGCTTTAAAACCACTTGGTTAACATCTATTTACTCAATAAAAAATACAGTTATGATAAAACGAAATCCAAGCACACCTGCTGTAACTAACACTGATATTCCAGCAGAAATAGCTGTAGAAACTACTACAGAAGTGCAGCCAGAAACTAAAACAACCGTTAAAAGAACGACTAGAACTGCTGCAAAAACACCCACTACTAAAGCACCTGCAACAAAAGCGACTGCTACAAAGGCACCCGCAACAAAAACAGCAACTACACGAACAGCAACTACAAAAGCGCCTGCAGCCACAGTAAAACCTGCTGTAAAAACGCCTGTGAGCGCAGCTTCTAAAACGACTCCTAAAGCGACTGTAAAAAAAGCAGCAACAACACCTGCAAAAACAGCACCTATTGTTTCTGAAATTGTGGAAATTAAAACTAATGATACAGAAAACAAACCTATTGTAACTGTCGAAAAAATTGGTAAAGACAAAAACGATATCAAGTCTAAGCTGAAAGCTAAACTGAAAGCCAAAAAAGAGAAGGAAAAGAAAAGAGAAAAAGCGATTAAGGCTGTTATCAAAAAATTAGAGAAAGCTAAAAAAGCGAAACTAAAAGTTGCCGAAAAGAAAAAAGAAAAAGCGAAAAAAGCAAAAGCAAAAGAACAGGCTAAAAAAGCAGCTGAAAAAAAAGCGAAAGCTTTGAAAAAGTCTAAAGCAAAAGCTAAAAAGAAAAAATAATTGGAAGAAAGGTTTGACGTAATGTTGAGCCTTTTTTGTTGTCGTTACAAAGAAAGAAGCAATCACACCAGAAATTCCAGAAAGAGATCGTGATTTTTGTCATCCTGACGAAGGAAGGATCTTCGCAAGTAACTCGGTACAGTAATTCGCCAATCTTTGTAGAGCTCCTCGTGGAGATCCTTCCTTCGTCAGGATGACAAACTAGACGAAAAAAAAAGATTACCCTCCAATTGCAATCATACTACGATTATCAAAATGAAGAGTGGGATCGTTAATTTCAGAAACGGTTGCCATTCCTGCCCTAACTTTCTTTTTATTTTGAATGGATTCTGAAATCAAGCTCTCAATAGATTCTCCGTTTCTAAACGCTGTCAACAAGTCTGTTTCTGAATTAGAGAAAAGGCAGTTTTTTATTTTACCGTCAGCCGTCAAGCGGATGCGGTTGCAGCTGTCACAAAACGGATTGGTTATCGAACTGATGATTCCGAAATTGCCTTGAAATCCTTTTATTTTATAAGTTCTAGCCGTGAAGTTTTTTTCGTCTTCTAATTTTTGAATGTCACCTGCTGAAAATTGAGTTTCAACCAAAGATAAAATCTCTTTTTGCGAAACCATTTTGCTTCTGTCCCAATCGTTTCCTGCAAAAGGCATAAATTCGATAAAGCGAACAGAAATAGGTATAAACTGAGTGAGTTTTACAAAATCGATAATTTCATTATCATTAAAACCTTTCATCAAAACGACATTTACTTTTACTTCAAAATCATTATTCAAAAGCAAATGCAGGTTATCAATTACTTTCTCAAACTGATCTCTGAGCGTTATCGTATGAAATTTAGAAGAAACCAAAGTATCTAAACTCAAATTGATTTTTTTGACCTTAAATTGCTTTAAAACATCAATGTGCCGATCGATTAAGATTCCGTTTGTTGTGATAGAAAGTGAAACATTCAGATCTGATAATTTAGAAACTATTTCAGGAAAATCTTTTCTCAGCAAAGGCTCGCCACCCGTTAATCGTATTTTATCAACACCATTTTTTACGAAAGTTTCGGCAATAGCAAAAATCTCTTCTGCCGTCATTAAACTGGCTTTTGGAGATAAAGCGATTCCATCTGCTGGCATGCAATACGTACAACGCAGGTTGCATTTTTCTAGCAGGGAAATGCGCAAATAATTGTGTTTGCGCCCGAAACCATCTGTCAAAATAGTGTTAGAGGTTGTCATGGTTTTTACCTTTTAAAATATGAAAAACGTGCAATACATGCGGAAAAACAGCATCCATTGATTCTCTTACTCCGTTTGTTGAACCTGGCAAAGCCAAAACCAATGTCTTTCCTAAGGTTCCTACAACGCTTCTAGAAAGCATTGCATAAGGCATTCTTTGCTGGCCGTAATTGCGAATCGCTTCTTCAATTCCTGGAATTCTGCTTTCTAATAATGGTGTCAAAGCTTCTGGTGTAACATCTCTTGGAGATAGTCCCGTTCCGCCCGTAAAAATGACCAGCTGATTTTCTTTAGCGAAAGCTTTTGTTTTTTCCTGAATGATATCCAATTCGTCCGGAATGATTTCGTAATGAGAAGTTTCGACTCCATACGAATCCAATTTTTCTACAATCACTTTTCCTGATCGATCTTCTTTATCGCCTGCAAAAATCGAATCGGAACACACGAAAACTGCGGCTTTAATTGCATTCGGAAATTTATTTCTGAAAGACGATTTCCCGCCTTCTTTATTGATTAATTTGATGGTCGAAATTTCGATTTCTTTATCAATTGGCTTTAGCATATCATACATTGTCAACGCCACAATCGATGCGCCGTGCATGGCTTCAACCTCAACTCCGGTTTTGTAAACGGTTTTTACTTTGAAAATAATATGAATGTCTAAACCCTCAATATTATATTCTACCGAAGTAAATTCAATAGGAAGCGGATGACAATCTGGAATAGATAAATGCGTGTTTTTTACCGCAAATAATCCGGCAGTTTTTGCCATTTCGAACACGTTTCCTTTTGGCACTAAATTATTGACAACAGCATCAATTGTTTCTTGTTTGCTGACTTTTACAATTGCGGTTGCGGTTGCAACTCTTAAAGTACTTATTTTATGCGTAATATCTACCATTATAATTTTTTAGGTATTTTGTTTCCAAGTGAAGGTATCGTTTTCAAACATTTCTTTGCCAAAAATTGGCACATCGGTTTTAATCCAATTGACTATCGCTTCTGTCGCTTCATAAACTTGTTTACGACGTGTTGCCGAAACAAAGACAAACAAACAGATCTCACCTGCTTTTACAACACCCAAACTGTGGTAAATGTGCATGCAGGTTAAATCGAATTTAGCGAAAGCTTTTTCACGAATCGCATACAAAGCTTCATTTGCCATGTCTTTATAAGCCGAATAGTCAATTGCTACAACAGTATTGTCATGAATAACATCGGCACGAACTTGCCCTAGAAAAATATTGTGCGCTCCAATTGTATGTTTGGATTGGTGTTTGGCGATCGATTCTGCGATAAATTCTGGAGAAATCGATCCTTCTACAAATACATTTTTACTCATTTTTATGTTTTTTTTTCTGCCACGAATGCACGAATCTTATTTTTTCAATTTTATGAATTTATTGATGCAAATTTTATTTTAATTAAAAACCTTCTAACAAACTTTTCAATTCTTTAGTTCTAGTCAAAGTTATCTGCATTCTACAATCTGCGTACATTTTATTTGATATTACTCCGCCAGAACCTTCTGGATAAGTTTTGAATTTACAATTTGAATCTCTAAATTTTATCCAGTCTTTTTGAGAAGTTACTAATGCTGTTTGATCTTTAGTTCCTAATTTGTTTTTTAGCTGATTATAGACTTTATTCAATTCTTTATCAGCCTTTTCGTAAGCATCATAAATTTCTGTTTCTCCTGTAGCATCTACATTTTTTTGGGAAAAAGAAAGTTGTGTAAAACATAAAAACAAAAAGAAACCAAACAATGCTTTTTTCATATTTCAAATCATTAAAAATCAAATAATTATTTTCCTTTCTATAAATTCTATATTTGTTTTTGTTAGGCTGAGTGAAGTCGAAGCCCGATCCCAACTGGAGCGCCCTTCGACTTCGCTCAGGGTGACAAATCCAAATTATAATCTTTCTAATCTGTGTAATCTGTGGCTATATCTTTTCTTCTTTTAATAATTGTTTCATTGCCAAAGCGCCGCCAACAATACTTTTTACATTTTGAAATTGATTTTTCTGAAGCAATTCAGCTGCCACTTTACTTCTAATTCCAGATTGGCAGAAAACGTAAATCGTTTGACTTGAATTCAGTTTTTTTATTTCGTTCTCTAAATTCATTAACGCAATCTGAATGCTATTTTTTAATTTCATTTTTGGCAATTCGTCTTCATTACGAACGTCTAAAAACAAAACGGCATCGTTTTCTATTTCATCCAAAAGATGTTCAAATTTTATTTCTTCTATTTGATTTTGAGCTTTATTGTATTTTTTATCAAAATCTTCTTTAGTCATTTCTACCGTTGAACTTTTTTCGAAATCATATTTCTGCTGTTCGTTTTTCAGGACATTATAAACTAATATTTTTCCGCTTAGAACTTCTCCTATTTCGAGAATCATTTTTATGACTTCGTTGGCTTGAAACATTCCGATAATTCCAACCGAAACTCCAACGACACCAGCATCTTCACAAGTTGCTGCGTTCGAATTTTCATCTGGATACAAACATTTGTAAGTTGGTCCGTTTTGATAATTGAAAACCGAAACTTGCCCTTGAAATCTAAAAATAGAACCGTAAACCATCGGTTTATTGGTTACAAGACAAGCATCATTGATTAAATATTTGATAAAAATATTATCTGTTGCGTCAACAATGATATCGTAATTTTCGAATAAAGAAATAGCATTTTTTCCAGATAATTTCTCCGCAAAAACATTTACCTTCACTTGCGGATTCAGTTCTGAGATCATGGCTTTGGCTTCAGCCACTTTTCCTTTCCCAACAGCCGAAGTTTTATAAATTACTTGCCTTTGAAGATTTGAAACTTCGATTAAATCATCATCTACAATCCCGATTTCGCCAATTCCTGCACCTGCTAAATAAGGCAGAATTGAGGCTGCAAGACCTCCTGCACCAATTACCAAAACTTTCGATTTCAATAATTTGTACTGGCCTGCATCTCCTATTTCAGGAAGAATGATTTGTCGGTTATATCGTGTTGATTCTTTCATTACTTCTTTAGCTCAGCCGTCGATTATATTTTTTTTAAACACATAGAAATATAGTTTTTGCAACTTTAAAAAAGGCGTTTCACTACTCTAAATACACATAGATTATCTATGTGTGGAAACTTGTTTCTTCTAATCTCTTTTTCAAGATAAAGAACTATGTTTCTATGTTAAGTTTTTTTCACATTACCCTCCAGCAAACGGTGGCAATAAAGCCACAATATCGCTAGTCTGCAAAGTATAATCTGCCGATTTTGAAACTATTTTTTGATTTACTGCAACGCTAAAAGTCAGTGATTCGAACTCGTATTTTTCGTTTAAATCCTGCAATAATTTTTGCAGTGATAGTTCTTCAGAAAAAGTTAGTTTTTCGAATTCACATTTTGTTTTTTCGGCAACAGCTCCAAAATATTTTACCTCGATCATTTTATAAATTTAAATTTTGAAAAATGAATTCATCATCAAAATGTTCTTGAAAATATTCGGTCAATTTTGATGTATTTTTCACCACTTCACCAATAACAATAATAGCTGGTGATGAAATGTTTTTTTCGGATACCAATTTAGTAATTGTGTTGATAGTTCCGATTACTTTTTGCTCTGAATTTTTCGTTCCGTTCTGAATAATCGCAACTGGAAGATCGTCTGTTCTATTCTTTTGATAAATCGAAATAATTTCATCCAGTTTATGCATTCCCATCAAAATCACTACTGTTGCAGCCGATTTTGATGCCAAATGAATATCATTCGACAATTTGTGATTGGAAGTTGTTCCTGTAATTACCCAAAAACTCTCTGCAATTTTACGTTCCGTCAGGCTAATTCCGGCACTAGCAGGAACACCCAAAGCAGACGAAATTCCTGGAACAACAGCCGTTTCTAAACCAAATTTCACAGCATAATCAATTTCTTCGCTTCCTCTTCCAAAAACAAAAGAATCGCCGCCTTTTAAACGCACCACATGTCCGTAACGGTTTGCCATCGAAACAATCAATTCGTTAATCTGATCTTGTGTATACGCATGGCAACCTAATCGTTTTCCAACAAAAACAATTTCTGCATTTGATGCATATTCTAGCAACTCTTCGTTTACGAGGGCATCGTACAAAACGACATCGGCACTTTCTAAAGCTTTAATTGCTTTTAATGTGATCAATTCCACATCACCTGGACCTGCGCCTACAATCGTCAATTTTGGTGTTTTTAAACTTCGCATAGCCTCTAGGTTAAATTGATATTCAGGTCGTTTAATTCATCAGTAGAATTAATATTGGTTAAATGAAAGTTTTCGCTTTCTTCGATATTGATAATCTGATGCGGCAGTTTCGCCAGCAAATCCATCATTTTTAATTCGTTTGAATCAATCGCTTCTTTAATGATTGGAACTATATTTTTAGAATAAATTCCGATTAACGGATGTGTTTTGCTTTCTGAGGCAAAAACTGTTATTTCAGCTTCTTTGGTATGTTTTGAAATTAACTCTTGCAACAATTCGGTCGAAATTAACGGAATATCACAGCTTAAAATCAGATTGAATTCGGTTTCAGAATGCGACAATGCCGTGTAAATTCCGCCCAACGGACCTTTATCTACAATTAAATCTGGAATTTTTTCATATTCCAAATAATCGTATTCTTTTGATGCCGTAACTAATTTAATGTTATCGGTAATTGGTAAAATCGCCTGAATGATGTGCTCGATAAATGGTTTATCCTGAAACAAAACCAATCCTTTCTCTGACTGCATTCTGGTGCTTTTTCCTCCGCAAAGAATAAATACTGATATTTTCATGGTTTCTTCTTTTTGTTTCATGTTTCACGTTTCATGTTTCAAATTTCAAGTTTCACGTTTCAAGTTTCAAGTTCCAAGTTTTCTCGGCTTGCGTTCCAGTGGCTGAAACCACTGGTTATGTTCAAAATATTTTCGTTTTCTATTTTTAACATAGCCCAAGGTTTCAACCTTGGGTACACAATGCTCCTCATTTTTTAATCTAAATTATTTAAGGAAAAATCAATTTAACGCTTGCCATTAAAATCACTGTTCCTAAAACCATTTTTAATGTTCTGTTCGAAAAAGAACCGCTTCCGTAAAATCCGCCTAGCATTCCTCCGATAACTGCAATCGGAACTAAATAGAAACTTTCCATCGGAATTGTTTTTCCTCCTAGAAAGAATCCTAACATCCCAGCGAAAGAATTCACAAAAATGAATAAACTCGAAATTGCTGCTGATTCTTTAACCGAAGCCCATCCTAAAAACAATAGAATCGGACTTAAAATAATTCCGCCGCCAATGCCTAACATTCCAGATAATAATCCGATAGCAAAACCAATGGTTAAGGCAAACGGAAGATTGATTTTTACTTCTTCTTTTTCTTTAAAATTAAATACCCCAAACAACCTCAACGCTGCAAAAACGAGTACAAGTCCTAAAACAATTTTATAAATCGCATTATCTAAAGTGATAAAACCTCCGATAAATGCCGCTGGAATCGACGCAATGGCAAACGGGTAAAAGAGTTTAGGCTTGAAATAATTATTTTTATAGTAAAACAAAAACGAAATACTAGAAACAAACAAGTTTAGAAGCAACGCCGATGGTTTCATAATTGAAACCGGAAATGCAAAAATGCTCATCAACGCCAAATATCCTGAAGCTCCGCCATGTCCAACGCTAGAATATAAAAATGCAATTACAATTAAGGCAAAGCTGAATAATAGTATATTTTCGGAACTTAGAAGATTCATTTTTTTTGTTTGTTTTTGTTTTTGTTTTTGTTTGTTTCAGGTTTCAAGTTAAATGCGATATGTTTTTATTTATATAGCGCTCTTTATTCTTTATTCTTTATTCTTTATTCTTCAAAAAAACTCTAATCAATAGGCAGAATCGTAACCGACGCGCCTTTCTTTATACTTTCTATATCATGCGGAACGATTACTAAGCCATTCGCTACAGCGAAAGAATTCAGCATGGCAGAACTTTGTCCGTCCAGAATTTCAACACTATTTTCATTGTACAATGCTTTTAAGAAAAGTGTTTTTCCGGTTGCATTCGTTATATCGTTATCTAGTTTTCGAACAATTTTCGGCAGGTGCGTATTAGAGAATCCCATTTTGTTTTTGACTGCAGGATATACATAAATATAAAAATTAGTCAATGATGACGCTGGATTTCCTGGAAGCGCAAATACCAAAGTATCTTTTTTAGCTCCAAAAAACATTGGTTTTCCTGGTTTCTGATTGATCTTGTAAAAAAGTTCTTCAACTCCATTTTTCAATAACGCGTCTTTTACAAAATCATAATCTCCTACTGAAATTCCGCCAGAAATTAATACAATATCGTTCTTTTTTAAGATTGGCTGCAACGCTTTCTTTGTCGCTTTTAAATTGTCTTTAACTGTATGAACTTTTATTTTAGTAATTCCGATCGTCTGAAGCGCAGCTTGCAGCATTACGGAATTACTTTCGTAAATTTTTCCTTTCGGAAGTTTTTTACCCGGTTTTACCAATTCGTTTCCTGTCACTAAAATAGCCACTTTAGGCTTTCTGTAAACCGTTATTTCTGTTATTCCTAAACAGGCTAAAAAACCAATTGCTGCTGGAGTAATTAAGGTATTGGCATCAAAAACAAGATCTTCTGCATTAATCTGTTCGCCTTTACTTCTTACATTGGCAAAAGTTTCTGGCATTTTTGCAATTAAAATAGAATCTCCATTTACCATTACATCCTCTTGCATTACTACAGTATCTGCATTTTTAGGAACATAAGCTCCAGTAAAAATACGAACAGCTTCGTTTTCTTTTAGTTTTATATTCTTATGGTCTCCTGCCTGAGAAATTCCCACGATGTCGAATTGATGTCTAATAGAACGAGTAAAAGCATAGCCATCCATGGCAGATTGGCGAAATGGAGGCATTGAAATTGGCGAATAAATCGTTTCTGCCAAAATATATCCTAATGCCTTATGAACAGGTATTTTTTGAGTTGACAAAACGGAACTATTTGCTGCTACAATTTCTAGCGCTTCTTTTACTTCTATCATTTTTTCTTATTATAAAACTAAGTAAAAATACTTAATACAAATATAAGTATTTATCATTAGGTTGGTTAAAAATTTAAGTTTCTTTTTAAGAGTCTATAAAATTACTCTAATTTATTCAAAATCAACTTTAAATTTAGATTTAGATTTTACAAATTAAAGTAGCCAAACTGGCATTTTACGACTTTTTAAATCTATTTCTTCAATTAAGAAATCTATTTAAAGCTTTTCTAGCGTTTAAAAATAAGTATAAAATACTACAATTTTAATTACCAGCTAAACTTTTTTTTAACATTTGTTTCAAACTCCAATATAGCGTTAAGTCTTTTAAAATAAGGCAACACACAAGTATATAGCTCTTACACCACCTTTACAAAAGCATATTTTTCAAAAAAAAATCAACAAACTTTTGGTTTTTATTATATAAAATTTAACTTTGTCTATAGGATTAGTAGAGTTTAAAAATAATATTTCAAACCATAAAAACTATTATTGTGAAAACAACAGAAAGCATATCGCATTACATTCTTCCTAAAAATTACACTTATAACACTATTTGTTGTATGTGTATCTGTTGTTAATAATCTACTTTTTTATTTTGTTTGCCTTTAGAGTACATATCGAAGCAAATCATAAAAAACACCACCAAAAATATTTACTGGATTTAACTAAAGAATTCTTCCGATGCATTCAAATGTATGGGGTCAGATTCTTGAAAGTATATCTAATATTCAACATTTTAAATAACTAACAACTAAAAAAACTAAAATGAAAACAATGCAAACCTGTTGCTGTAAATAAAAAAAGCCATTTCTGCGGCAACAGAAATGGCAAGGCTTAAAGAACATTTATCACTAAATCAAGAACACTTTTAGAGTGCTGTATAAACAGTGCTCAGGGCGTCTTGTTAATTACTTAAAACCAACACAAAGAAATGAAAAAAAAGTTAAACATACACATACTGCTGTTTCTACTCTTGACAACGGCAGGAATACAAGCCCAGAATACCACCCCACTTATTCAATCCAAACTAGACGGAACTGTTGTAGATGCTATTACAAATCAGCCAATTATAGGAGCTTCTGTTACGATTAAAGGAACAACGCACGGAGTTGTGACAGATACAGAGGGAAAATTTTATTTTCAGACGGGACAGAAATTTCCTTATACTTTGATTGTAAGTTACATCGGATATAAAAAACTAGAAATAGTTGTGGAGAAAAATCCAGTTATTATTAATCTTAAAGAAGAACGCCAAGAACTAGACGAACTAGTTGTTGTGGGTTACGGAACTCAAAAGAGAAAAGACATTACAGGATCTGTGGCTTCGGTTCCAAAAGCCAATTTGTCTCAGGTAACTTCTTCTGCAGACAATTTATTAAGAGGTGCTGTAGCCGGAGTTGTAGTTACACAAAGTTCTGGCCGTCCAGGCGCTTCTTCAAGTGTACGTATTCGCGGAGGAAACTCGATTACTGCTGGTAACGAACCGCTTTATGTGGTTGACGGAATCTTAATTTACAACGATAACAGCAATAGTTCGGCAGGAGTAACTTATGCAGGTGCCTCTGTAAACGTTCTTTCTACTATTAATCCTGCTGATATTGAGTCTATAGAAGTTCTGAAAGACGCCTCGGCAACTGCTATTTATGGTTCTCGTGGTGCAAATGGTGTTGTAATTATTACGACTAAAAAAGGAACAAAAGGACAAGATAATATTTCGTACCAAGGCTATTTCGGATTCCAAAATATTTCAAAGAAATTAAGACTAATGAACGCTAGCGAATGGGCAAGTTTAAGAAACGACGTTCAGGCTAGTATTGGTCAGGCTCCTTCTTTTTCTCCTGCGCAAATCGAAGCTTTAAAAACTTCTGGAAATTACGATTGGCAATCGGCAGCTTTTGTTACTGCAGCACCTGTTCAAAATCATAATTTATCTTTCTCTGGAGGTGACGAAAAATCAAGATATGCCGTTTCTGCTGGGTATTTTGATCAGGATGGTATCGTTTTAGGATCTGATTTTAAACGTATTTCGCTTCGTGCCAACTATGAAAGAAACTATTCTCAAAAATTTAAATTTGGCGTAAATGCCAACTACACCAATTCAATTGCAAATGGTGTGGGAACCAATGGAGGTGCAGCAGCCGGAAGAAACCCAAACCCATTGGTTAGTGTGGTTTTGAATGCTCCAGTAGTCCCTATTAAAAATGCAGACGGAAGCTATAATGTAACCAACAATCCTTATGCAACTTCTGTAAATGGATATGTTCCAAATCCGATTAATGATTTGGATAATACGACAAACGAAACCAAATTAAACCGAATCTTAACGAGTTTATTTGGCGAATATAAATTCAATAAAGAATTAACAGCAAAAGTGGCAGTAAGCGGTGACGTTTTAAATACAAAACAAAATTACTACGCACCATCGAACACTACTACAGGTGCAGGAACAAAAGGATTAGCTTCTATTGGAGAAAGATTAGTGACTTCTGTTTTAAATGAAAACACGCTTACCTATAACACCAATTTCGGTCAAGATCATAAATTCACCGCTTTAGGAGGATACACGCTTCAATATACAAAAGGTGAAGTGGTCAATGCAGGAGCACAAACTTTTGTAAATGACAATACAACTTACAATTCCATTCAGGATGGTGTTGCCGTAAAACCATATAGTGAAGCTTATGAAAGCGTACTAAAATCTTGGCTGGCCAGAGTAAACTATTCTTATAAAGGAAAATACAATTTCACATTATCTGGTCGTGCAGACGGTTCTTCTAGATTTGGTTCAGAATCGCTTTGGGGCTACTTCCCTTCTGCTGGATTTTCTTGGAATATTACTGATGAAGAATTTGCCAACAACATAAAAGGCGTAACGGAAGCAAAACTGAGAATTACAGCGGGAACAACAGGAAACCAAGAAATTGGAAATTACCTTCCGCTAGCTTCAATGGGTTCTGTAAATTATTCTTTTGGAGGAACTTTATATACAGGTCTTGCTCCTACTCGATTGGCAAATCCAGATTTGAAATGGGAAAAAACAAATCAGTATAATGTTGGATTGGATTTATCCTTATTAGACCGAAAAATCAATTTTGTTTTTGATGTGTATTACAAAAAGACAAAAGATTTATTAATCAACGTTCCAGTGCCTTTGAGTTCTGGTTATGCAACAGTGCTTCAAAATATTGGCGGAGTTGAAAATAAAGGTTTCGAATTTGGTTTAACGACAGAAAATGTAAAAACAGAAAACTTTGCTTGGAATTCTAATCTTGTGTTTTCTCTTAACCGAAATAAAGTTACTGAGATTGGAAATGGTGTAGATCAGTTTTTTCCAGTAGTGCCAAACGGTTCTTTATTGCAACAGCAGCCTGTCACAGTAAAAGTAGGTTTGCCATTAGGAACTTTCTGGGGATACAGAACGAACGGAATTTTCCAGACTCAGGAAGAAGTCAACACACAGCCAAAAATCAACAGTTTGGCCAACACAAAAGTGGGAGACAGAAAATATGTTGATACAAACGGAGATGGTGTAATTACAGCTCTTGATAAAGGAAATCTAGGAACTTCTCAGCCAAAATTTGTTGGAAGTTTCAGTAACACAGTTTCGTACAATGACTTTGATTTGAATTTCTCTTTTCAAGGAGCTTATGGAGGAAAAATCTTCAATGCTTTAAATCAGCAATTAGAAATTTCTACACTTGGAACTAACGCGGCAGCCACTTTAAATGACCGTTGGACACCAACAAATCCAAGTAATGAAATTCCGAGAGCTTCTAGTTCGCCGCTTGGAATTGTTTCTGAACGCTACGTAGAAGATGCTTCTTTCCTAAGATTAAAATTAATCACTTTAGGATATACTTTGCCAAAAAGCACTTCTAAAAAATTAGGTGTAAAAGCGGTAAAAATATATGTATCAGCAGAAAATCTAGTTACATGGACCAAATATACTGGCTATGATCCGGAGGTAAGTTCATACGAACAAAACAATTTATATCCGGGAATTGACTTTGGTTCTTATCCAAACTCCAAAACATTCATCTCGGGCTTGAACGTAACTTTCTAAGTAAAAAAATATCAAAATGAAAAAGATAATTATAACATTCCTTTTTAGTGCCGGACTATTAATATCGTGCACCGATCTTGAGGTAACGCCTACCTCTTTTGTAACCGAAGACAATTATTTTGTAACTCAAGATGATGCTACGGCTAGTGTAACTGCGGTTTACGCCTCTTTAAGTATTGATCCGGGCGAGCAGAGTTTGTTTGGACGAAATCTGTATTTCTTAACCGATATGGGATCTGATTATGCAGCGGCCGGAGTTTCTGCTACAAACCCACAAGTTAGAGCAATGAGCAGTTTAACGCACGATGCTACTAATGACCGTGTTCAGGTAGCTTGGAGACAAATTTATAACGGAATCAATAGAGCTAATGTTTCGATTGATAATATTCCGAAAGTATCAGGTTCTGAAGTAATCAAAACTAGATTGATCAATGAAGCTAAATTCATCAGAGCATTACTTTATTTTCAAGCTGTTCGTCTTTGGGGCGGAGTACCGATTGTTTTACACGAATCAAAATCAATCAATTTAGGAGATTTAAAAACCAATCGTTCTACGGCTGAAGAGGTTTACACTCAAATCATAAAAGATTTAACCGATGCTGAAGCATTGCCAAAAACCTATACAGCGGCAGATGCTGGCCGTGCAACTTCTGGTGCTGCAAAAGCCATTTTAGCAAAAGTATACCTGACTAGAAAAGATTGGCCAAATGCTATTGCAAAATCAAGAGAAGTAATTAATGGCGGTTACGGATATGCTTTGTTTGAAGATTTTCAAGATATTTTCACTAAAACAAAAAAGAACGGAAAAGAGCATATTTTCTCTGTTCAATTTGAGCCAAATCAGGCTGGAAACGGATCGAGCGGAAGTACTTTCCAATCTACTTCTTTTACCGGATTTACAGCAACAGAACCAGCCGATATTATTTCAGATGTTGCGTTGTTTTACGATATCTATGCACCTGGAGACAAAAGAAGAGATGTAAGTTATGCCAAACAGCTGCTAAATCCATCAACAGGAACGCTTTATACATTTCCTAAACCAATCTTCAAAAAATACTTGGATTTAAGCAATCTGGCAACTCCTGGAAATGTCGCGATCAACTTTCCTGTTATTCGTTATGCAGATATCCTTTTGTCTTTAGCGGAAGCTATAAATGAACAAGGCGCACCAACTGCGGAAGCTTACGAGCTAATCAATCAAGTGAGAAGAAGAGCATTCGGCAAACCCATCACAACTCCAGATCCTACAGTAGATCTTGTAGGATTAAATCAGACCACTTTTAGAGCTGCTATTCAGGAAGAGCGCAAAAAAGAATTTGTTCAAGAAGGACAGCGCTGGTACGATTTGGTAAGATGGGGAACATTGGTTACTGAAGTGAAAAAAGTAACAGCCAAAAACTCAGTTTCAGAAAGAAATAATCTGTATCCGATTCCGCAAAGCGAAAGAAATATCAATCCTGACGGTTTGCCTCAGAATCCTGGGTACTAAATCATTAAATTTTAAACATATAGAAACATAGAATTTATTCCTTAGATAAAAGAGTTAAGAGAGAAACACATTTCTAACACATAGATTGCTATGTGAATTGAAATAAGTGAAACGCCTTTTTAAGACAAAGCAAATCTATAACTCTATGTGTTTAGAAAAATCTGATCATTTAAAAAGAACCTTTAACTAAAAAAATTATAGACTATGAAAAATTTTAAAAATAACATTGCTGTCAAAAGTCCGAAGAAAGGGCTTTTGCTTACGGCATTCCTGATTGCCCAATTAGGAATAGCCCAGGAAAAAACAGAGTTTAAAGGAACAATTGGTAAAACTTTAGCCGATTCTAAAGAATATTGGCCAGATCCTGTAACAGCTCCAAAAGGTGCTCCAAATATTGTTTGGATTTTATTGGATGATGTTGGATATGGAGCTGCAAGCGCTTTTGGAGGATTAATCAATACACCAACTTTTGATAATCTGGCAAACAACGGACTTCGTTATACGAACTTCCATACAACTGCAATTTGTGCTCCTACCCGCGCCGCTTTATTAACGGGAAGAAACTCTGGAAGAGTTCACGTAAGCGGTTTTTCTCATACCATTCTTTCAGCAGGTTTTCCTGGTTGGGACGGAAGAATTCCTGCTGATAAAGGAACTATTGCAGAAATCTTGCGCGACAACGGCTACAATACATTCGCAGTTGGAAAATATGGAGTTACGCCAGACGAAGATGCAACAGATGCTGGTCCGTTTGACAGATGGCCTACAGGAAAAGGATTCGATCATTTCTATGGATTCTTAGGTTCTCAAACCGATCAATACAATCCTGATCTGGTAGAAGACCAAGCTCATATTAAACCAGACGGACGCCATTTAAATGAATTGATTACCGACAAAGCCATTAGCTATATTCAGAAACAGAAAAAAGCGGCTCCAGAAAAACCATTCTTCTTGTATTATGCGCCGGGAGCAGTTCATGCACCTCATCAAGTGGCTGAAAAATGGGTTGAACCATACAAAGGCAAATTTGACGAAGGTTGGGATGTTTACCGCGAAAAAGTATTGGCAAACCAAAAAAAATTGGGTGTGATTCCTCAAAATGCTATTTTGCCAGATCGTAACGCCTTAATTACAGAATGGAAAAAATTAACTCCAGATCAAAAGAAAGTCTATGCAAGATTCATGGAAGTTTATGCTGGATATTTAACCTATACCGATTACGAAATTGGAAGAGTAGTAAATTATCTGAAAGAAAGCGGACAGTTGGATAACACTTTAATCTTTGTTGCAATTGGAGATAACGGAGCAAGTAAGGAAGGAACTTTGCAGGGAACTATCAACCAGAGTTTATTTGCTCAAGGTAAAACAGACGAAGAAAACTTTGAGAGTAATTTAAAAAACATTGGAGAAATCGGAACAGCTAAAGGTTTAAATACCAATTATCCTTTAGGATGGGCTCAGGCAACAAATGCTCCTTTCAAAAACTGGAAACAAGATGCGCAGTCTGAAGGCGGAACACGCAACCCGCTGATTGTATTTTATCCGAACGGAATTAAAGACAAAGGCGGCATCAGAAATCAGTACAACCACGTAACCGATCTTTTGCCTACAACTTTGGATATTGTTGGAATTAAAGCTCCAGAATACATCAAAAATATCAAACAAGATATTATTCAAGGTTCAACTTTCAAAGCTTCTTTAGACAATCCGAAAGCAGAATCGTTGCATAAAGTGCAGTATTACTACATCTTTGGAAACAGAGCCATTTACAAAGACGGATGGAAAGCTTCTGCTGCTCATTTACCAGATTCTTTTGCTGTGAAAAAATCTTTAGGAAGCAACGAAAAACCTGCTCCAAGCAACTTCGACACGGATGTTTGGGAATTGTACAATCTAAACGAAGATTTTAACGAACGTAATAATCTAGCGAAAAAATATCCTGAAAAACTGGCTGAGCTTCAAAAATTATTTGACGAACAGGCAAAAGAAAACAATCTATATCCATTGATCGATTGGCAGGATGTTTACAACAGAAGAATTCATAATACAGGAGCCGACAAAGGAAAAACAGTTTCTGATTTAATCAAACAGGCGACAAAACCTGGAGGAACAAATAATTAAAAAAAACTTTTTCAGAGCTATTTATTTCGAATAGCTCTGAAATTTAAATTAAGTAAAAGATGGCAGCAGCAAAACCAATTATTAAAAAAAGCATTTTCGCTTTGGTTCTTGTAGTAATTGCAGTAAGTTTTTACTACCTGACAATATGGGCAACGCCTTATTATGTGCAGCATAAATTTGCTTCAAAAAACGAAGGTTACGAAAATACGCCTCGATTTGGCGATCAGCCCAATGCAGAAAACAGCAGAGTGATTCCTTTACCAAATCCTGATTTTTTATACTCTACAATTAATTACGATCTGAAAGAGAACATTCTCAAAATTTCTGGAGTTGTTCCCGATTCAACCTATTGGTCAATATCGGCTTATCAGGAAAATACAACCAATTATTTTGTTGAAAACGAAGAAAAAGTGAAATCAAAATTTGAATATTATCTAGCTCCGCAAGGAAGTACTTCTGCAGCTTTGAAAGATATTCCAAAAGAAAAAATCATTTACAGCCCTACGACAAAAGGATTAATACTTTTTCGCTATTTAGTTTCAAAGGCTTATCCGGTACAAACATTAGCACAATTACAGCACGGCGTAACAGTAGAAAAAATAGCGAACTAATATTTAAACTTTAAAATCAATTCAAATGGCTTTAAATCAAAAAATAAAGAAAATAGCATCCGGACTAGGATTAGTTCTTTTGGCTATACTTTTAGGAAGCGGTGTTGGCATTTATAACATAGCATCAGGAAAAAGCGATTCGCAACGCACTATTGGAAACTGGAAAACGGTCGATAAAGACAAAGACTTAAACACAGCCGATTTGCTTACAATTGCCCAAGTTGCCGTTTACGGACCTTATGCACTAACTAAAAAAGAAGTAATTTATTTAAGCACAAGTACCGATAGCGAAGGAAATGCAATAGACCCAAAATCAGATTACATTATTAACGGGAAAAAGCTGGATGCAAAATACTGGAGCATTACCGCTTATGACGAAAATGGCTTTTTGATTAAAAACCCAATCAATAAGTACAGCTACAATCTAGAAGATGTCAAATATGAAGCAGACAGCACTTCTTATAAAATCAACCTTTCGGGTTCAGAAAAGAAAGAAAACTGGCTTCCAATCCAGAATGTACAGAAAGCAACTTTGGTCATCCGTTTGTATTTGCCTTCAGAAAAATTAAGAGAGAACCTAACAGTTGAAACGCTGCCAAGCATTCAAAAAGTGAAATAAAAATAAAAATTATAACAAAAAACTAAAAAAATAAATGATTAAATTCTACTATATCTATAGAATTAGAAGTTATTTTATTTATTTTTACATTAAAGAATTAAAATTCAGAGAGATATGAAACGAGTAGATTATGAAATTATAGGAAAAAAGATTGTCGTTGGGATAATCTTATTTTTGGTTCCGCTGGCCATTTTAGCTGGAGGATTATCACTAGTAAATCAATTTTTAAAATAAGAAATCATGGCAATAGTTCAAAAAGAAAAATTAACAAGAGACTTAACAATAAGCTTCTTTATTTATTCATTGCCGGTTGTGGCAATTTACCTTTATTTTAAGTTGACAGGCGGAGCTATAAGCGAATCGCACTTAACATTACCTCCTTTTTTAGAGTTTGCACAACCTGTTTTTGCTAATATCAGAACTTGGGGATTAACGGTATTTATGATCGTTTTAGGAATTATAGAATTTGCCGCAGGCTTGTACGATGACGAATGGACTGGTGAAGAACGCAAAATAGATATTGTTTGTTTCTTAGCGCCAAAATTGCTTCTGCCTCCTGTAATTGCTTTTTTCAGTTTAACAGCTTTACCTTATTTATTGCCAAATTTGGCCAACTCCTTATCATGGGTTCCTTTTTGGGGCGGCTTTTTCTTAATCGCAATTGCAGATGATTTAACGCAATATTGGTATCATAGATTGCACCATCAAGTTCCGTTTTTATGGCGTTTTCATAGAACGCATCATTCTGCTCCTTATATGGGAATGGCAATGGCTTCTAGACAAAATTTTATCTATACGGTTTTCTTCTCTCAGATTTATTTGACCGCTACTTTAACCTATTTGGGCTTAGGATTACCAGCTTTATTCGTATTGGTAATCAAAAGTTTCATCACTTTAGGAGCACACTCAAGCATTCCGTGGGATAAGCCTTTTTACAAATACAAAGTGCTGCACCCAATTGCATGGGTTTTAGAGCGATTAATTTCGACTCCTGCAACACATCACGCACATCACGCAGATACAAGCGGAGATGGTGTTGGACATTTTAAAGGAAACTTCGGAAACATGTTCTTTATCTGGGATGTTATTTTCGGAACGGGATTAATCACTCGTCAATACCCAAAATCTTTTGGAACAAAATCATACAAACAAGAAGAATGGTATGCGCAGTTTCTTTGGCCAATTTTCAAATCTAAAAAAGAAGGAAGTTCTCTTGCCGAAGGAGTACTAGCACTTCCGTTAAAACCTAAAGCTGTAGCAGTAGAAGAAAATCCTGCACCAGTATTAGAACAAGTATAATACTTCTTTGACATGAAAAATCAAATCTTAAAAACCAGTATAACAGCAATTGCCTTTTTATGGGCAGTTGCTGCTTTTTCGCAAAATGAAATTCACAGTTCTTTATCGTTAGATTCATTTTATTCGAAAATAAAAAGCCAGCAGCATCCGCAGATTGTTGATGCTAGAACCCCAGAAGAATTTGCCTTAAATCACATTGAAGGAGCGGTAAATTTCAATCTTCAATCTGATAATTATGTGCAATCTGTTGCCAAATTAGACAAATCTAAACCTGTTTTTATTTATTCTATTGGAGCTGGAAGAAGTGTCGCTTTAGAGAAAGAATTATTAAAAAATGGTTTCGCAGAAGCTTACAGTTTAGAAGGCGGAATTGCCAATTGGATTGGAAACGGAAAACCTTTTTATTCTAACCTAAAAAGCAAATTATCGCTAGCAGAATTCAATAAAATAGTTGCCGATAATAAAACCGTTTTGGTTGATATTGGTTCGAAATATTGCGCTCCTTGTAAAAAAGTAAAACCTGTTTTGGAAACCATCAGATCAGAATACGGAAGCAACTTAAAAATCGTAGAAATCGAGCTAGAAGACAGTCCGCAGGTTATTGCCGATTTAAAAACGGTAAAAGTTTTCCCGACTTTAATTTTATATCAAAACGGAAAAATTGTTTATAAAAAAGAAGGGATAAATGACTTGAAGAATGAGGTTGATGTTGCACTGGCTTCAAAGTAACGCTTTTAAGCTTTGTCAAAGTTTTCTATAAACGTACAGTTTCTCAGGCTGAGCGAAGTCGAAGCCCTGCAATCAAAATCGCCAACCTTCGCGGAGTTACTCGTGGAGATTTGCTCTATCGCTCGGGTCTCCTTCACCGAAATGACAAAAAATGCGCGTAAAACTTTGTCTAAGTTTGAAACTTTGACAAAGTTCCTATAGACAATTCCATTCAAAAACTAACCAAAACCTCATATGGCAACCTATAAAAAAAGAACCAAAATCGTTATCTCCATTTTGATAGTGCTGCTCCTTATAGCAGTATTTTTATTCTGGCCCATTAATACCGATGGAACATTAGTAAAAGAAGACCAAAAACTAGCAGAAGGCAAAAAAGAGTTTTTAGCTTCAAAACCTCTTGATTCTATTGCTGAAAAAAAGCCTAACATCATTATCCTATTAGCTGATGATTTAGGCAAATATGATATTTCGCTCTACGGCGGAAAATCGACTCCTACTCCTCAAATTGATTCTTTAGCCGCATCTGGAGCGACTTTTACTGACGGTTATGCATCTGCTGCAATCTGTTCGCCGTCGAGAGCAGGGCTAATTACCGGAAGATATCAGGAACGTTTTGGGCACGAATATCAGCCAGGAGACCGTTATCCGAAAAACAATCTCGAATATTATGCCTTTAAATACTTAATCAATACAAATGGCTGGAGATTAAATGATAAAATCGATTATCCAAATGAAGCTTCTATTAAAACACAAGGACTGCCAAAATCTGAAATCACTTTTGCTGACTTAGCCAAAAGACAAGGCTACAGCACAGGAATAATCGGAAAATGGCATTTGGGTCACAACAAAGGCTTTTTTCCTCTAGATCGCGGTTTCGATTACCATTACGGATTTTATCAAGCTTTTTCGCTTTATGCGCTAGAAGATAACAATCCCGACATCATTAATCACCATCACAGAGATTTTACAGATAAAACCATTTGGGGCAACGGCCGTGTTGGAATTGGTCAAATTCGTCGCGATACCACTATTATTGACGAAAAAGCTTATCTAACCGAAAAATTTGCTGATGAAGCAGAAGCCTTTATTGATAAAAATAAAAACAAACCTTTTTTGCTTTATATTCCGTTTAATGCGCCTCACACGCCATTTCAAGTTCGCAAAAAATATTACGATCGTTTTCCGAATGTAAAAGACGAAAACAAACGTGTTTATTTTGCCATGATTAGCGCTCTGGATGATGCGATTGGAAGAATTCGCGAAAAAGTCAAAAAAGAAGGTTTAGAAGACAATACCTTAATCATTTTTGCAAGTGATAATGGCGGTGCCGATTATACTTTTGCTACAACAAATGCTCCACTTAAAGGCGGGAAATTTTCTCATTTTGAAGGCGGAATTAATGTTCCTTTTGCACTTTCGTGGAAAGGAAAAATCAAACCGCATACGGTTTACAAAACTCCGGTAAGCACTTTGGATATTTTTACCACAATTGCTTCGGCGATTGGTTCTGATCTGCCAAAAGACCGAGTTTATGACGGTGTTGATTTGATTAAAACAGTAAATGAAAATAAAATCGCCCATAACGATTTATACTGGCGTTCTGGCGATGCAAAAGCAGTTAGAAGCGGTGACTGGAAATTGGTCATTAGCGGCAAAACACACGAAAAATGGCTTTATAATCTTGCTAAAGATAAATCGGAAAACAAAGACCTCTCACAACTAAATCCTGAAAAAGTAAAAGAGCTGGAAACAGCTTTGCAAAATTGGGAAAAAGGTTTAATCAAACCGCTTTGGCCTAATTTGACTTATTACGAATTCGACTTTGGTAAACAAAAATACTTTGTTGATTTGTAGTTTTCAGTTAAAGAAAACCCGATAGTTTTTTTTAACCTGTCGGGTTCAAAACTAAAGAAATAATTTTTCAAATAACAATACCAAACTCAATTGCCTCCAGCTTTAGCTCGAGGTTCTAATTGTCTCAGAAAAGGGCTTTAGCCAAAATCGGATTCGGCTAAAGCCTCTTTATATGCAAATCTTTGACCTCCAGCTAAAGCTGGAGGCAATCCAAAATAAAACCCTTCAAATAAAATGTCAACTTCAACCAAACAATTTAATCTTCACGAAGACTGGACAGTCGTTATTCTCGGCTTTCTAATTATCGGGATTTCGCTTTTTATTTATCTTCCTGAAGTTCCTGTTTTCAAATGGACAAACGGAACAGATTTACTAACAAATGTTTTCAACTTTGGAAACCTAAAAATCATTGCTTTTCAATTTCTTTATTTTCTTTTTATTGGAAGTATCGGAATCTTTTTGGTTGGAAAATCGATCAAAAATTTCATTATCGGATTTCCTATAATTTACGTTTTAACGGTTCTAGCTCTAATTATTGCCGGAAATACGGAAGTAAAAGCGCTCAATCTAGAAGCCGTAATTTTCAGTTTAGCCATTGGTTTGCTCATTGGCAATTTATTTACACTTCCAGAATGGTTTCGTTCTGCTTTATCCACCGAACTTTTTGTCAAAATCGGATTGGTTTTATTGGGAACCAGCGTGATTTTCTCCGATATTTTAAAAGCGGGCTCGTTAGGTTTAATACAGGCTTTAATAGTGGTTTTATCGGTTTGGTATTTTGCTTTTTGGCTTTGCAAAAAATTAAAAGTCGATGACGAATTAACGATGATGATTTCCAGCGCAGTTTCCATCTGTGGCGTTTCGGCTGCGATTGCTACGTCTGGAGCCATAAAAGGCGATTCTAAAAAATTGTCTTATGTTATTTCGATGGTTTTAGTAACCGCCATCCCGATGATGATCTTTATGCCAATTATAGCAAGTCATTTTAATTTTCCCGAAGAAGTTACGGGCGCTTGGCTTGGAGGAAGCATCGATACTTCTGGTGCTGTTGTAGCTTCTGGAACTTTGGTTGGCGAAACGGCTTTAAAAATCAGTACAATTGTAAAATTTTCGCAGAATGTTCTATTGGGTATAGCCGCTTTTGCCATTTCAATTTATTGGACTTATACGCATAATCAGTCTTCAGAAGTTCAGAATTCTAAACCCACTCTTGGCGTCATTTGGGAACGTTTCCCGAAGTTTGTTCTCGGGTTTATTGGAGCTTCAATTCTTTTCTCTTTTTTTATTGCTCCAGAAACGCGTGATACTATAAAAGAGAATTTAAAAAATCTGCAAGGACTTTGGTTTGCATTGGCCTTTACCAGTATTGGTCTTGAAACCAATTTCAAAGATTTGCTTCAAAATAATAGCAAAAAACCTTTGATAGCTTTTCTTACAGCCCAATTCTTTAATATCATTATTACTTTGATTATTGCATTTTTGCTTTTTAATCCTTTAAAATAAAGTAGAGCCAAATCTTGTTCAATTGCTTCCAGATTTAGCTGGAGATAATTGATTAGTATAAAAAAAGGCTTTAGCCAAACCTCGTGTTCGGCTAAAGCCTTTTTCTTTGAAATTTTAAACCTCCAGCTAAAGCTGGAGGCAATTCAAAAAAAATCTTCATAATTTCATTCCGTAGGAATGTCTCGTCGGTAGCCCCAAATTTGAATTGCGGTTATACGTTCCGTAGGAACGTTTGGATTATTAATTTTACAGCTAAACCCGACAGGTTTCAAAAACCTGTCGGGTTTTATATTCTCTTATCGTAAAAATCAGATGTCCCTACAGGACACACTAACTCTGCTCAATATTTTCTACCGACCAGATATTCCTATGGAATATGAAATTTTTGGCGTTATATAAATAACCCTCTATTCTACCCACACATACTGCATATTTTTCTGCCGACAAAATATTCCTACGGAATATGAATAATTAAAAAGCAAGTAAAAACTGCTTAAAGAATATGTTTTTTTCATTTTTTACTGCTTTTTACAAACGTAAATAAAACACTAATAAACAAATAGTTAAAGCAACAACAAATCAAATATAAGCCTCATATTATACACTAGGCTCCAAAAAAATTAAATAATCTTTTGGTTTTCATTATAATAAAATTAACTTTGTCTATAGGATTAGTAGAGTTTAAACTATAAAAACTGCATTTTGAAAACAACAGCTTATACATCACATTACATTCTTCCTAAAAAAAACACTTATAACATCTTTGGTTATATGTGCATGTGCTGTTAAAAATCCTATTCTATTTTCATTTTATATTCAAAATGAAATCAAACTAAAATTTATATTGGCAAATCACGATGTCAAACCGTATAACTAAAAAAAATAATAACTAAATCAAGATTACAATGACCATAATGCACTGCCCTATTCTTTCATAACAAAAAACCATTTCTGCGGCAACAGAAATGGCAAGACTCAAAGAACATTTATCACTAAAGAAAGCCTCGGGAATTGAAGTCTCAATTTCTCGTAAAGCTTTATTATTTAAATCCAAAAAAGTAATGAACAAGCAATTACACGCCTTTTTGTGGTTTTTTGCATTTTTAGTTTCAACTGAAATTAAAGCACAAAATACACAGCCATTAATTAATTCGACCTTAAATGGTACCGTAGTAGATCAGGTAACCAATCAGCCTATTCCTGGCGTAACTATTCAAATCAAAGGAACAACTCACAGTTCGGTGACCGATTTAGATGGAAAATTCTATTTTCAGACAGGTCAAAAATTCCCTTATACTTTAATTGTTAGCTATTTAGGCTACGTTACAGCAGAGCATATAGCGACCAAAGATTTTATACAGATTTCATTAAAAGAAGACGTAAAAGAATTAAATGAAATCGTAATTATCGGATACGGCAGCACTTCTAAAAAAGATTATACTGGAGCTGCCGAAACCGTGGCACAAATGTCATTAAAAGCAACCCAAAAAACACTCGAAAGTTCCCTGCAAGGTTCTGTTGCAGGAGTTAATGTAACACAGACTTCGGGTCAGCCAGGCGCTGGAATGAGCATTCGTATTCGTGGCGGAAGCTCGATTCAAGGCGGAAACGAACCTTTGTACGTAATTGATGGTTTCCCATTATACAATTCTGAAGTAACTTCTGGTGTTTTGAGCGGTACGCCAACCAATCCGCTTTCAACGATAAATCCGTCAGATATCGAATCGATTACGGTTTTAAAAGATGCTTCTTCAACTGCCATTTACGGTTCTAGAGGAGCAAACGGAGTGGTTATTATTACGACCAAAAAAGGCTCAAATAATGCTACAACTGTAAATTACGATTTTACAATTGGTCAGCAATCGGTTCGCAAAAAAGTCGACGTGTTAGACGCGCAAGGATTTTCTAGATTGCGAAATGCGGCATTATACGATTCTAATCCGTCAGGCGGAACAAATCAATATCTAAGCGATGCCCAGATTGCGCAATTAGCAAAAGGAACCGATTGGCAGGACGCCGCTTTTCAGAAAGGCCTAACACAAAATCATCAATTGAGTGTTTCTGGCGGAAATAATCAAACGAAATATGCAGTTTCTGGAAACTATTACAATCAAGAAGGAATTATAAAAAATACAGGTTTTGAGCGTTTCAGCGGACGTGTAAACTTAAATTCTAAAATAAGCAGCAAAGCCCGATTCGGATTGAATTTAACTGTTGCAGAAACCAAATCTAAAGTTGCTCCAACTGGATTGGTAACCGCTTTATTAAGCATGCCTCCAACAGCAACGATTTACGAACCAGATGGAAGCTATACCTTAAGAAATCCGTTTGAGAATATTTTTGCCAATCCAATTGCGACTTTAAACGAGCGTAAAAACCAATCTATTACTGATCGTATTTTAGGAACTGTTTATGGCGAATATGACATTTTGAAAAATCTAGTCTTGAAAGTTTCATTTGGAACCGATATGATTTTCAACAAAGAAAAAAGTTATTTGCCGTCTAGCATTTACGAAGGTTCAATCACGAACGGAGAAGGAAAAATTGGAAATGCCGAATCTAGAAGCTGGTTAAACGAAAATACTTTGACCTACACGACTGTATTTGGCGAAAAACATCATTTGAATGCTCTGGCGGGTTACACGCAGCAAAGTTCTACAAGAGAATTTAATACTTCGGGCTCGCAGCAATTTGTAAATGATATTACGTCTTATTATAGTTTACAAAGCGGAAATGTGGCACTAATGCCAACTTCTGGCGAGAGCACTTGGGCGTTAAATTCTTTCTTAACCAGAGTAAATTACAATTACGATTCAAAATATTTCTTAACAGGAAGTTTAAGAGCCGATGGTTCTTCTCGTTTTGGAAAAGACAATAAATGGGGCTACTTCCCTTCTGTTGCGGCAGCTTGGCAAATCAGTAATGAAAATTTCTTTGCTCCTGTAAAAGACGTTGTGAATAGTTTAAAAATTAGAACGAGCTGGGGTACTACAGGAAATCAGGAAATTGGAGAATATCAGTCTTTATCGACTTTAACAAGCGTAAAATATCTTTTTGGAGATCAGATCTATACAGGTTTTACGCCTACGCGAATTGCAAACGACAATCTGGGTTGGGAATTAACCAATCAGTTTGATGCTGGTGTTGACGTTGGATTTTTCAATGATAAATTAAACTTGACTGTCGATGTTTATCGCAAAACGACAAAAGATTTATTGTTAGACGTTCAGCTTCCGTACACGACTGGATTTACTTCTTCTTTACAGAATTTTGGTTCTGTTCGAAATCAGGGAGTCGAGTTTGGTTTGAATGCTTCTCTTGGCAATACGGCTTTCTCTTGGACTTCGAACTTTAATATTGCCTTCAACCAAAACAAAATTATTGCTTTAGGAAATGGTGCCGAATATTACACTTTCGGAAATTATATTTTAAAAGTAGGACAATCTCTAGGAACTTTTTACGGAGCGGTTACAGACGGAATTTTACAAACGAATGAAGTGGCTACAAAAGGCGTTTATACCGGAAATGCTACTCCAAAAGCAGGAGATCGTTTGTACAAAGACATCAATGGCGACGGTACTTTTACAACTGCCGCAGACAGAACAAGCATTGGCGATGCACAGCCAGATTTCGTTTTCGGATTTTCAAACAACTTCACTTACAGAGGTTTTGAATTGGCCATTTTAGTAAATGGTTCTGTTGGAAATAAAATCCTTAACGGAAACCTGCAAGCGCTAGAATTGTACAACGGACAGCAAAATGCTTCTACCTCAGCTCTAGATGCTTGGACACCAACAAATCCGAGTAATACAACCCCTAGAGCAAAATTAGATCCTGCACCTGTTTTTTCTAACCGATTTGTAGAAGATGGTTCATTTGTTCGTTTGAAAAATATCGCTTTGAGTTACAATCTACCGAAAAAAGTATCGGAGAAATTGAGTTTAACATCAGTAAAATTCCGTGTTATTGGAGAGAACTTATTGACTTGGACAAAATACACAGGTTACGATCCTGAAGTAACCAACGGAACCACGATTTCTCCAGGTACAGATACTGGAATTTATCCGGCTTCTAAAACCATTTCTGGCGGTTTAATTGTAACATTCTAAAAGATTTATCATGAAAAAGACACTTATATTCAGTTTCGCGGCGCTCTTTTTAATTAGTGCCTGCAATTCTTTAGACGAAGATCCAAAAGCATTCATTTCGTCTACCAATTTCTATAAAACAACCGAAGATGCCGATGCAGCCGTTATTGCCATTCATAATGCGATCAACAGTTCGACGCATACGCTATACAATAGATTAATTCAGATTGCGACCGAAATGGCAACCGACGATTATGAAGCGGGACCAAGAGCCAGAAATGCACACGTTAGAGCTTTGTCTAATTTGACTCACGATGCCTCAAACGACCGTATGATCGAGTTATGGAGACAAAGTTATGACGGAATCAACAGAGCAAATGTTGCAATAGATAATATCACAAAAAACCCAAATCTAAACTCGCAAAAAGATAAAGATTTGATTAATGAAGCAAAGTTTTTAAGAGCACTTTTATACTTCAATTTGGTAAGATGGTTTGGCGATGTTCCGTTGGTTTTACACGAAACCACTGTTCTTACGCCAGAAGCGATTAACGTAAGCAATACGCCAGAAGCCGATGTTTACATTCAAATAGAAAAAGATTTGATCGATGCAGAAGCACTTCCTGTCGTTCAGCAAAATAAAGGACGCGTAACTGCAGGCGCCGCAAAAAGTATTTTGGCAAAAGTATATTTAACAGAAAAAAAATGGCAGAAAGCCGCCGAAAAAAGCAAAGAAATCATTGACAGTAAAGTGTATGATTTGTTCGAAAATTTTGCTGACGTATTTAATGTGGCAACCAAAAACGGAAAAGAGCATATCTTCTCTGCTCAGTTTAAAGGTTTAACCAACTGGAACGGAAATATGTTGGCCTCAACTGCGGCGCCAACTTCAGTTCCTGGAATTGCAGGAGATCAAGCCGATGCTTTGCATAAAGAAGGCGGACTTTTTGAAGCTTTTGCTGAAAATGACAAAAGAAAGTACATCACTTTTGCAGTAGAATTTGTGAGTCCGACAGATGGAAAAACGTATAAAGTAACACCTCACTTCAATAAATATTTTGATCCATCAACTCCAGCATCGCCTGGACAATCTTCTAAAAACACGCCAATTATCAGATTTGCAGAAGTATTGCTGATTTATGCAGAAGCTTTAAACGAACAATATAGTGGGCCAACAGCAGAAGCCTATGCCGCAATAGACCGCGTGAGAACAAGAGCAGGAATTCCACTTTTATCTGAAACTTCGCCAGCATTAAGTCAGAACGATTTTAGAGAAGCGGTTTTTGAAGAAAGAAGAAAAGAATTGGTTTACGAATACCAGCGTTGGTTTGATTTGGCAAGAAGAGGCCCAGATTATTTTGTAGCAAAATTAAAAGCCGCAGGAAAAACCAATGCACAGCCCAAACACGTTCACTTTCCTATTCCACAGAGAGAATTGGATTTGAATCCGAATTTAAAGCAAGTTCCAGCTTGGAGGTAAAAAATTTAAACACATAGAAACATAGTTTTTAAATATTTTAAAAATCTAATTAATCAGCCAAAATCTTTTAAATCTGCGTGAAAAAAACTCTGGAGAAAAAGTATTTCACGCAGATTTAAAAAGATTAAAGCAGATAAACACAGATTAAATCTAACTATGCTTCTATCATGAGAAGACATTTTACAAATTAAAAATATACTAATAGTAAATTATAAATAAGATGAATAAAAGAATAAACATTTTATTTTCTGTCTTATTGACAGGAATAATAGGCACGTACGAAGCCGATGCGCAAACTGCATCATCAAAACCAAACGTCATTTTGATTCTGGTGGATGATATGGGATATTCAGATTTAGGAAATTATGGATCTGAGATTAAGACCCCAAACCTAGACCGTTTAGCCAAAGAAGGAACACGCTTGCGTGAATTTTACAACAACTCCATTTGTGCTCCTACAAGAGCTTCATTATTAACAGGACAATATCAGCATAAAGCTGGAGTTGGTTATTTTGATGTGAATTTAGGTTTGCCGGCTTACCAAGGTTATTTGAATAAAGAATCTCTGACCTTGGGAGAAGTCTTCCGTTCTGGAGGTTACAGCACTTTAATGTCTGGTAAATGGCACGTTGGTTCTGAAGATCAAGCGCAATGGCCGAATCAAAGAGGTTTCGATAAGTTTTACGGAATCTTAAAAGGTGCGTCGAATTATTTTGATACTAAACCGCTTCCTTTCGGTAAAACGCCTTATCCGGTAAAATTAATTCGCAACAACGAAGAACTGCATCCAAAAGACGATTCTTACTACTTTACAGACGAAATTGGAAACAATGCGGTTACTTTCTTAGAGGAACAAAACAAAGAAAATAAACCTTTCTTCTTGTATTTAGCTTTTACGGCACCGCACTGGCCATTGCAAGCAAAACAAGTTGACATCGCTAAATACAGAGGAAAATTTGATGAAGGTTGGGATGTTTTAAGAGAAAAAAGAATCCAAAAATTAAGAGAAAGCGGCATTATCCTTCCAAACCAAACCATTTCACCACGTGATCCAGAAGTTCCAGAATGGGATAAATTAACGTATGACGAAAAACAGTTCTGGAAAGCTAAAATGGAGGTTTACGCCGCAATGGTAGACAACATGGACCAAAACGTGGGTAAAGTTTTAGACAAATTGAAAGCGTTGAAGAAAGACAAAAACACCTTAATCATTTTCATTGCAGATAATGGTGCTCAAGGCGGTTTTAATACTTACAATCCGTTAAGAAGAGGTTTAGTTCGAAATGACGGACCTGTGGGTTCTTCTGGATCTTTTGATTATCAAGAGCAAAACTGGGCTTATTTATCCAATACTCCGTTACAGGATTATAAAAACAATATGCACGAAGGCGGATTCAGTTCTCCATTTATCGCTTGGTATCCTTCAAAAATTAAAGCAGGAAGAATCGATAAAGGAACAGGACATATTATTGACTTAGCTCCTACTTTTTACGAATTGGCGGGAATTGAATATCCGAAAACTTTAAACGGTGTAAATTCTAATCCGCTTGCTGGAAAAAGTTTACTGCCAGTTTTATTCGACAATGCTTCTGAGGTAAATCGTGGTGCTCCATTATTCTGGGAAAGAGCTGGAAATAGAGCGGTTAGAGAAGGCAAATGGAAATTGGTTTCTACCTATCCTACTTACCAATGGGAACTTTACGATCTTGAAGCAGACCGTGGAGAGACTACAGACGTCGCGGCTCAAAACCCTAAAATTGTAAATGACCTTTCAGCAAAATATTTTGATTGGGCAGACAAAACAGGCGTTGTAGAATACGGCAAATTCAAACAAAAAGGAGAATTAATTCCGGGTGCCGCACCAAAGAAATAATAAGAAATTATAAAAATTCACCTTTTTGAATTTTTAAAAAGCATTTAAAGATCGAAAAATAAGTGTAAAAAGGATATTCTTTACTTATTTTTCGATCTTTTTATTTCGTTAAAACCAAAACACAAAACACTAATTAACAATATACTACAAACAACAAAACAGATTTATAACCTATTAATTTCATCTCGTTTCAAATAAATTTCAAAAAAGATTTGGATTTTATTTTAATAAATTTAACTTTGTCTATAGAATTGGTAGAGTTTAAACAATTAAAGACTACATTTTGAAAACAGCAGAAAAAATATCGTCTCACATTTTTCCTAAAAATTATACATATAACACGCTTTGTTATATGTGTTTCTGTTGTTAATTCTTCCAACCTTTAGTTTAGCCGATGCGACTTTCATCGGATCGTAAAACGAAATCTTTCATTCAAACACTTTCTTTCCGAACATCGATTTGTTTTGAGGCATTTCTGTTTCAAAATGACAACATGTTGTCTGAAAGATATTTAAGTTGATTTTCCCTGAAATTTATTACCAACTAAAAACATTCTGACATGAATTTATTTTACCAGAAAATAGCAAAGCAACATCAAGAATTGGCGATTCTTCCTGAGAAAAAATTAATACATGAGTTTATAGATAATCTGTTTGCAATATTGTTTTCTAATACGTCAAAATCATTTGAATTTGAAGAAACAATCAAATTTAAATTCAATCAGCTTGAAAAACAGTTTGACGAATTGGTTTCGAATTTTTCATCCAAAAAAGAACAGAAACAGCAGACAAAAATATTCTTTAATGCGATTCCACATTTGCATTACACAGCCATAAATGATGCCCAAACTATTTTTGCCAAAGATCCAGCTGCAAAGTCATTAGAAGAAGTGTTGTATTCTTATCCTGGATTTTTCGCTATTTCAATGTATCGATTTTCCCATCAATTATGGAAACAAGATTTAAGAATTTTAGCCCGGACGCTTTCAGAATATGCGCATATTAAAACAAGTATCGATATTCATCCAGGAGCTCAAATTGGAAATGATTTTGCAATCGATCACGGAACTGGAGTTGTTATTGGCGAAACCTCAATTATTGGCAACAATGTGCAAATTTATCATGGTGTCACTCTCGGTGCTTTGACAGTAAAAAAAGAAGATGCTTTTACAAAAAGGCATCCTACAATAGAAGACAATGTTATCATATATGCCAACAGTACTATCCTTGGCGGCCAGACCACAGTTGGAAAAGACTCTATTATTGGCGGCAATGTGTGTCTAACTTATAGTATTCCTTCTAATTCTGTTGTTTACCATAAAAATGAAATCAAAGTTAAAACTTTATCAAGAGAACCAAAAGGCATTGCTACAGACCATACGCTGCTAACTCTTAACTACGGCACAACCGAAAGATATTTATCTGTCAACGAGTCTTTTGAATAAAAATTATGAATAACTTTAAGGAATCAAAAAATAAATTATAAACCTATTAAAACTCAAAAAATGGCAGAAACAAAACCACAGCAGACCGCATTAGGCGATGTTGCAGCAAGACAACTCGCAATAGCAACTCGTACCGTTCCTCAAATTGGAACTGTAACTCCAAGATGGCTAACGCATCTATTGCATTGGACACCAGTAGAATCGGGAGTATTTCGTTTAAACAAAGTAAAAAACGCCAACCATATCGAAGTAGATTGTTCGGCTCGTGACGAGAGAGTTTTACCTAACACTTTTGTCGATTATATCGATAATCCTAGAGAATATAATCTGGCCGCCGTACAAACTATTGTTGACGTTCACACTCGTGTTTCTGACTTATACAGCAAGCCTTACAATCAAATTTCAGAACAATTGCGTTTGGCTATCGAAACTATTAAGGAACGTCAGGAAAGCGAATTAATCAATAATAAAGATTATGGTTTGCTTAATAATGTTGTGCCTTCACAAATTATTAAAACACGCACGGGAGCACCAACTCCAGACGATTTAGACGAATTGCTTACCAAAGTCTGGAAAGAGCCAGGATTCTTTTTATTGCATCCTTTAGCCATTGCCGCTTTTGGCCGCGAATGTACACGCAGAGGTGTCCCTCCTCCTACTACCTCTTTATTCGGATCTCAGTTTTTAACTTGGAGAGGAATTCCGCTTATTCCATCAGATAAATTGCCAATTAAAAACGGAAAATCAAAAATCATCTTATTGCGTACGGGCGAAAGCCGTCAAGGCGTGATCGGATTGATTCAGCCAGGATTACAAGGCGAACAGTCTCCAGGATTATCGGTTCGTTTTATGGGAATCAACGAAAAAGCCATTGCCTCTTATCTGGTTTCACTTTATTGCTCACTAGCCATCTTAGTTGATGATGCAATAGCCGTTTTAGAAGACGTAGAAATAGGAAAGTATCATGAGTATAAATACTAACACAAACGGTTTACCAAATATAGACGATTTGCAAAATTTAGCAAACGAGCTGTTCAGTGCCTTGCCCAACGAATTTCCAAAAGAAATTTCGTTAAGTCCAGACAAAAGCGAACATCCTCGTGCAACTAAAATTGCAGAAACGCTTTTGAATTCCGGAAATGCAGAATCTTTATCTTCATTTTCTGAGCAAAGTCCGTTGCAGGTAATATCGGTTCCGCAAACTTCGTTTAGTGGTCTTGGAGCTTCTCCAACTGCCGCTGCCAATTATGGAAATACAGTATCATCATCGGCTTTATACCCAAATGCTGGTGCTGGATTTTCTCCGCAAAATGAAAAAATTTCGTATGAAGCTCCAAAAGAAAAGACGCTCAACATTGAGGATCCACACACCGGTTTTCATGATATTAATCTAAAAAGCACTGGCGTACCTCAACTCAATGAAGAATCCTTCTTTTCGCCATTCTTTTTAAACCATAATTATCTTCCTTTTCAAGGCGGCAATTCTTCTTTTGAAGCAGAACTCAAAGCCGCATTAGAAAGCGTTGATACTTATTTTAAAAAACGAATTGATTTTCCGTCAAGCGGAAGTGATCTTCAAAACTCGTATTATTTTTTAGAACAGAATCCATTTGCTTTTGATCAAAAAAATAGCAGTCCGATTGTTGGAAGCTCATTTAGTCCCAAAGGAATTTATGGTTCTTCAGCACCTCATTTTAATGCAGATCTGGTAAAGAAAGATTTTCCGATTTTAAGAGAAACGGTAAACGGAAAACCTTTGGTTTGGTTTGATAATGCTGCAACGACTCAGAAACCGCAATCGGTTATTGATAGAATTGCGTATTTCTACGAGCACGAGAATTCGAACATTCACCGTGCAGCGCACGAATTGGCCGCAAGAGCATCTGATGCTTACGAAGCGGCTCGTGAAAAAGTAAAAGCTTTTTTGAACGCACAATCGGTAAATGAAATTGTTTTTGTTCGTGGCGCTACCGAAGGAATCAACCTCGTTGCTTCCACTTGGGGAGAACATAATTTGGTTGCAGGCGATGAAATCATTGTCAGCAATCTGGAACATCATGCGAATATTGTTCCGTGGAAAAGGCTGGCCGATAGAAAAGGCTTAAAACTGCGAGTAATTCCTGTGGATGATGATGGACAGATTCTATTGGATGAATATGCCAAACTACTCAACCCTAGAACTCGTTTGGTTGCTTTTACTCAAGTTTCTAATGCTCTTGGCACGATTACGCCTGCGAAAAAAATAATAGAACTAGCACATTCAGCTGGAGCAAAAGTTTTGGTAGATGGCGCACAATCTGTTTCGCATATGAAAGTTGATGTACAGCATTTAAATCCAGACTGGCTTGTTTTTTCTGGACATAAATTATTTGGTCCTACAGGAATTGGCGCTTTGTACGGAAAAGAAGATTTACTGAATGAAATGGAACCTTATCAATCGGGCGGAAATATGATTCAGGATGTGACTTTTGAGGAAATCAAATACCACAAAGCGCCAAATCGTTTTGAAGCCGGAACTGGAAATATAGCCGATGCCATAGGACTTGGAGCAGCTATCGATTATGTAACTAAACTCGGAATTGAGGCAATCGGACAATATGAGCATTATCTATTGGAATATGCCACAAGTCAGTTAAAAGAAATTCCAGGTGTACGTTTGATTGGAACGGCCAAAGACAAAGCCAGTGTTTTGTCGTTTACGCTTCAAGGCTACACCAATGACCAAGTGGGTCTGGCATTGAACCGAGAAGGCGTTGCGGTACGCACAGGACATCATTGCGCACAGCCAATTTTACGCAGAATGGGAGTAGAAACTACTGTTCGTCCATCATTAGCTTTTTACAACACGACACAAGATGTTGATACTTTCATCAAAACAGTGTGGGAATTGAAAAAGGTTAGATTCTAAAATAAAATGAGTCAATGCTTTTAACAAACATTGACTCAAAAACATAATTGCTTTTTTTGATATTTTAAGTAATTATAACCAGAAGGCGGTTGTTTTATGCAATCGCCTTTTTATATGATTAAAATTACGCAGAAATATTTAATTTTTAAATTCATTTAAAGATTTCTCGATAATCTCCAAACATTCCTGAATCTGCTCTTCGGTCATGACCAAAGGCGGAGCCAATCTAATTTTGTTTCCGTGTGTTGGTTTTGCCAATAATCCGTTGTCTCTAAACTTCAAGCAGATTTCCCAAGCTAGATCTGATTCTTCGTTTGTCTTGATTACAATAGCATTCAATAAACCTTTTCCGCGTACCAGAGTAATCAAATCATTTTTAGCTGCGATTTCATTCAATCCTTTTCTTAAAATTACTCCAAGACGTTCTGCATTTTCAGCCAGTTTTTCGTTTTTAACAACTTCAAGCGCCGCAACGGCAACAGCTGCTGCAACAGGATTTCCTCCAAAAGTAGATCCGTGCTGGCCTGGTTTAATTACGTTCATGATTTCGTCATTGCACAGAACCGCAGAAACTGGATACACTCCGCCAGAAATTGCTTTTCCTAAAATCAAGACATCAGGCTGAACGTTTTCGTGATGAACCGCCAATAATTTTCCTGTACGGGCAATTCCTGTTTGAACTTCATCTGCAATAAACAATACATTATGCTTTTCGCAAAGTGCTTTCGCTTTTGCTAAATAACCTTCAGAAGGAACATAAACTCCTGCTTCACCTTGAATTGGTTCAACTAAAAATCCAGCAATATTTTTTGATGAATTCAAAGCGTTTTCAAGCGCCTCAAGATTATCGTATTCTATTTTAATAAAACCATCCGTAAAAGGACCGAAGTTTTTACGTGCCGTTTCATCGTTTGAAAATGAAATAATAGTAGTGGTTCTTCCGTGAAAGTTATTTTCGCAAACAATAATCTGCGCTTGGTTTTCTGGAATTCCTTTTACTTCATAAGCCCATTTTCTAGAAATTTTCAAAGCCGTTTCAACCGCTTCGGCTCCTGTATTCATTGGAAGAACTTTGTCAAAACCAAAATAGTTGGTTACATATTCTTCGTAGTTTCCTAATTTATCATTGTAAAAAGCACGAGAAGTCAAAGTCAGTTTTTGCGCTTGCTCCACCATTGCATTCACAATTTTTGGATGGCAGTGTCCTTGATTAACTGCAGAATAAGCAGATAAAAAATCAAAATATTTCTTTCCGTCAACATCCCAAACATACACGCCTTCTCCACGTTCTAAAACGACAGGAAGCGGATGATAATTATGAGCTCCATATTTGTTTTCTTTTTCTATCAAAACTTCAGATTTTGACGAAAGTGTTTTTTCTGTACTTATCATAATATGCTTTTTATTTCTACAAAAATATTAAAATTAAATTAAAATTGGATATAAAATTAAAATTTTGACTTACAAATAACAAAATTAAAGTCAAAACACATATTTTTTAACTTCAAAAAAAGCAAATTTCCTTTGCTAGAATTATTATTTATGAAGGTTTATTAAAAAAAATAATTACTTTTATGAATTCGGAAATGTTGATAAAAATACTTATCGATATTTATCCCAACGTGATTATTCGTTAAGAATAGTACATTGGTAAAATTTATAATATCCCGATAAAATGTTCCATAGGAACTATATAATTCACTAAAAAGAATAAAACAGTTTATAACCCAATTTAAAATAATGGAATTATTAGACGAATTTGATATTAGCATTATTAAGGAATTAGAAAAAGACGGCAGAATGGCTTTTTCGGCAATCGCAGCTAATTTAAAAATATCAAATACGATGGTGCATCAGCGTATTAACAGAATGATTGAGCAAGGTGTCATTGGCGGCATCAAACCTATTATTCAAGAGAAGAAAATAGGTTACGATTGGGCTTCTTTTACAGGAATTACGCTCAACAAAGATTCTGATTCTGATCGCATTATCGAAGCGCTTAAAGAAATACCTGAAATTACAGAATGTTATTATGTAACGGGTTCTTTCACGCTTTACATTAAAATTATTGCTAAAAATCACGAACACATGCGTCGTATTCTTTACGAAAAAATTGACGGAATTCCCGGCATTGCCAAAACCGATTCTATTGTAGAATTGGGTTGCGCTTTTAAGCGAAACATATCTTTATAGAAAAGAAAAACATTCTTTTAAAATATTCGTTACAGACCTCACAAGAATTTAGTTGTGAGGTTTTTTTGTAACATAATATTTCTGATATTTGTTAAAAATTGAAGAAATCATGAAAAATACCATACTCATTTTATTCAGTGCAATCTTATTTTCAAACTTTATGAACGCACAGCTAAAACCTGTAAAATACGCTGAAGGAAGTCAGCAGCTAAATGGCTTGTTTATAAAATCTGCTAAAAAAAGCAGCAACAATCCTGGAATCTTGCTTTTGCCTGCTTGGCTTGGAATTGACAATGCTTCTAAAGGAATTGCAGAAGAATTATCTAAACTAGGTTACAATGTTTTTATCGCTGATATCTACGGCGAAGGAAACTATCCTAAAAATACTGGCGAAGCTGGAAAACTAGCTGGTTTTTACAAAACAAATTACGAAGCTTATCAAAAACGTATCGATGCGGCTTTGAAAGAATTAGTAAAATCTGGAGCAAATGCAGATAATATTGTCGCTATCGGATATTGTTTTGGAGGAACTGGAGTTCTTGAAGCTGCCCGCGGACATCTGAAAGTAAAAGGTATTGCTTCTTTTCACGGCGGTTTAGGAAAAGATGCCAGCAGAAAAACTGAAACCATCCATGCAAAAGTTTTAATCTGTCATGGTGCCGATGATCCGTTTGTTCCTAAAGATGAAATTGCTACTTTCCAACAAGAAATGCGTGACTCTAAAGCAGATTGGCAAATGATTTATTATGCAAATGCTGTTCACTCTTTTACAAATCCAGAAGCTGGAAACGATAACTCTAAAGGTGCGGCATATAATGCGCTTGCAGCTAAAAGATCTTTTGAACATCTACAGCTTTTCTTGAACGAAGTGCTAAAAAAATAAAAACTAAACAACGACACCAAATCAAAACCAACTGAAATAACCAATGTCACACAACAAAATCAGAGAAGACAAAACCTGTTTAAACTGCAGGCACGTTGTAGAGCAAAAATATTGCCCAAACTGCGGACAAGAAAACAGCGATTCCAGAAAAACCTTTCATCATTTATTTGTTCACTTTTTTGAAGATTTAACGCATTACGAAAATGCATTCTGGAAGACCATAAAAAATCTTCTTTTCAAGCCTTCAACACTTACTAAAGAATATCTTTCAGGAAAACGTTTGTCTTATTTAGCTCCTGTTAGATTGTACATCTTCATCAGTTTTATTACCTTCTTATTAATTGCTATGTTTCCTAGCAAAATAAGCGGTGACATTGACAAAAGCGAAAAGGAAATAAATAAAGAAATTAGTAAAGCAACTAAAGATCTAGACATTAAAAAGGAAAACAAGAAGTACTTTACTTTTTTAAATATGAAGAAAATTGATTCTCTTCAGAAATATGGAAGAGAAGATGAAAAGCTTAATGCTAGCAGCTATTGGTTTGCTGAAAAAGCAAGTCATGTCACGGAGAAGTACTCCAAAAAAGAGATTTATGAAAAATTCGTTGACTCTTTCTTTCACAATCTGCCTAAAATTCTATTTATCATTATGCCATTTTTCGCTTTTTTCTTGTGGCTTTTTCACAACAAGAAGAAATGGTATTATTTTGACCACGGAATTTTTACATTGCATTATTTTTCGTTTCTCTTATTGATTTTCCTTATTATGTTTATCATTGACAGAGTAGTCGGTTTATTTGGAGAAAACAGTCCGTTATCTTTTATTTCTGGTATTACGACTTTTGTGGGAAGCATCTGGATGTGTTATTACTTCTACCCCGCCCATCATCGTTTTTATGGCGAATCTAGAATTGTGTCGTTTGTTAAAAGCGTATTGCTCTTTGTAATAAACTCATTTTTTATTCTATTTTTACTAACCTTTTACGTTCTTTACACATTTATTAATTTACACTAACTATAGGAATGAAAAAATTACTCCTTTTATTATTAGTTGTTTCTGCGTATTCATGTAAAACTGCGCAATCAACTGCTTCCAAAGACAATTCTGATCCTTCAAAATATATTAAGGCAATCAGTGAAAAAGATCTTAAAACAATGCTTTATACTGTTGCCTCTGACGAAATGGAAGGCCGAGAAACAGGCTCTAAAGGACAGAAAAAAGCAGGTCTTTACATGATTGACCAATACAAAAAAAACGGAATCTCTTTTCCGAAAGGAGCTAAAGATTACTATCAGCCTATTCCTGCTTCATACTTAAATGCAAAACGCAATCAGAATCTGCCTGATTCAGAAAATATCTGGGCTTACATTGAAGGTTCTGAAAAACCAGATGAAGTTTTAGTAATTTCTGCTCACTACGATCACGTTGGCATTAAAGATGGCGAAGTTTACAATGGAGCTGATGATGATGGTTCTGGAACTGTAGCAGTTATGGAAATTGCGAAAGCTTTCGCGAAAGCAAAAAAACAAGGTCACGGACCAAAACGTTCTATCTTATTCCTACACGTAACTGGTGAAGAGCACGGTTTACACGGATCTCGTTTTTATTCTGAAAATCCGTTATTTCCAATCGCTAATACAATTGCAGACATCAATATTGATATGATCGGACGCCGCGACGTTGAGCATGCAAACACGAATAATTATGTATATGTAATTGGTGCTGATAGATTATCATCTGATTTGCACAATGCTGTTGTAGCTCAAAATGAAAAATACATCAAAATGAACTTGGATTTTAAATTTAACGATCCTAAAGATCCAAATCATTTTTACGAGCGTTCTGACCACTATAATTTCGCTAAACATGGCATTCCAGCTGTTTTCTTCTTCAACGGAGTTCACGAAGATTACCACGGAAAAGGCGACGAACCTCAAAAAATCGAATACGATGCTTTAACCAAAAGAACCAAACTTGCTTTTGTTGTAGCTTGGGATTTGGCTAATAGAGCGGAAAGACCGGTAGTTGATAAAAAATAGTTACAAAGGTTCAAAGTAACAAAGTGACAAAGTGACAAAGATTCAAAGTTTTTTCTTTGAGCTAAAAATAAAATAAAAAAGGATGAGTTTTAACTCATCCTTTTTTATTGGTACAGATTAGAAGCCTTTGTCACTTTGTCACTTTGTTACTTTGAACCTTTGCCCCTTCCTCCTAGTCATTCATAGAAATCAAAAACTCTTCATTATTCTTCGTTTTCTTGAAACGATCGTTTACGAAGTCCATAGATTCTACTGGGTTCATATCTGATAAGTATTTACGCATGATCCACATTCTTTGTAATGTTTTCTCATCTAATAATAAGTCATCACGACGTGTACTAGACGATGTAAGATCGATTGCTGGGAAAATACGTTTATTGGCTATCTTACGGTCTAATTGTAACTCCATGTTACCAGTTCCTTTAAATTCTTCGAAGATTACCTCGTCCATTTTAGAACCAGTTTCTGTCAATGCTGTTGCAATGATACTTAAAGAACCTCCATTTTCTACATTTCTAGCTGCTCCAAAGAAACGTTTTGGTTTTTGCAATGCATTGGCATCTACACCTCCACTTAATACTTTTCCAGATGCTGGCTGAACGGTATTGTAAGCTCTTGCTAAACGCGTAATAGAGTCTAATAGAATCACAACATCATGACCGCATTCTACTAAACGTTTTGATTTTTCCAATACAATATTGGCAATTTTTACGTGCTCTTGCGGTTCTCTATCGAAAGTTGAAGCAATAACTTCACCACGAACACTTCTTTGCATATCGGTAACCTCCTCAGGACGCTCATCGATAAGAAGAACGATCAAATAAACTTCTGGATGATTGGCCGCAATTGCGTTTGCAATATCTTTAAGAAGCATTGTTTTACCTGTTTTAGGCTGTGCAACGATCATACCACGCTGACCTTTACCTATTGGTGAAAATAAATCTATAATTCTTGTTGAAATAGAACTGCCCTTTTCGGCTAGTTTGAATTTTTCTGAAGGAAAAACTGGGGTCAAGTGTTCGAAAGAAACTCTATCGCGAACCACTTGCGGATCGTGTCCGTTAATTTTTAACACACGAACCAATGGGAAAAACTTCTCGCCTTCTTTTGGCGGACGAACCACTCCTTTTACAGTGTCTCCGGTTTTTAAACCAAATAATCTGATTTGTGAAGTTGATAAATAAATATCATCTGGAGAAGCTAAATAATTATAATCTGATGAACGTAAAAATCCGTAACCATCTGGCATCATTTCTAAAACGCCTTCACTTTCAATAATTCCGTCAAATTCAAAATCTGAATCTCTGAAGTTATTGTTATTCTTTTTATTCTTGTGATTAGGGTTTTGGTTGTGATTTCCGTTTCCATTGCCATTCCCGTTCTGATTTTGGTTCTGATTTTGGTTCTGATTCGGGTTTTGATTTTGGTTCTGGTTCTGATTTTTATTCGGATTCGGATTGATCTTTTTTGCAGGAGCAATTTTTGGAGTTTTTTCAGCTGTTTCGGCTGTAGGCTCAGAACTAATTGATTCTGATGGAGATGATTCTGTAACTTCTTCAGCAGCGATTGGTTCTTTTACTGCTTCTTTCTCTTTTTGTTGCGCTACTTTTTTCTCGTATGCCTGTTTGTTGAATTTTCCTCCTTTAGGCTCTTTTTTTACCGCTGGTGTTTTATTTTCCTGTACTGCTTCAGTTGCCGTTTCTGCAATTGGCTGAACTGTTTCAGCAGTATCATTTTTTTGAACAGTTTCCTCTACTTTATCAAATTCTAAAACAGGAGCATTTTTGGTATTTGCTGCTTTTGGTTTTGCTGGTGCAATTCTAGCGCGTTTTGGTTTTTCTTCTTTAGCTTCTGCAACAGCCTTTGTTTGAGGAGCTTCAGCAGGCTCAAGAGTACTTTCCTGGTGTGCTAAAATCTGACTAATTAAAGTCTCTTTTTTGACACCGGTAATCTTTATTGTTTTAGCTAACTTAGCTATTTCTTGAAGCTCAGAAAGCTTCATTTCTTTTAATGCAGAAATATCAAACATGAATATTCTATGAGTTTAATTATTTTAAAGGAAATACTGTAAAAAGAATAGGTAGATAATTAATTTGAATTGACCGCAGTATGAAGTGCTTACGGTATTATGATGCAATAATACGAATAAAATTTTATCATACAATAGTATTTTAAAAAAAGAAAATATATTTTTGTAAAACATTTTTAGACCATGATACAAAGAATTCAAACTGTATATTTATTTCTGGCTTTTGCAGCAACGGGCATTTTAATGCTTTTTGTTCCGCTTTGGACAACTAGTGCAGGAAAGCCATTCTTTTTTATGCAGGATCAGCTTTATACTGTTTTGTTAGGTTTAACAACCATGCTTAGCATTATCAGTATAATTTCATTTAAAAAGAGACAAAATCAGTTTGTATTAAACAGACTGAACATCATATTAAATTTAATTTTATTAGGATTATTTGTATATCGATCACTAAATTTATCTGGAGGGACTGAGGTCTCTGAGAAAGGTATTGGGATGTTCATGCCAATTGTTGCTATCGTGTTATTAGTTCTAGCTAATAAGGCCATCAAAAAGGACGAAGATCTTGTAAAATCTGTAGATCGTTTGAGGTAAACCTATAAACTTAGTTTATTTTGTGCGAAGAAAAACCCGAATCGAAATTCGGGTTTTTTTTATGTCTTATTGTATTATAAATCAAGCTTAAAGAGCACGATATGATGCAATTTGCGTGATAAATTTGTATTTTCAAATTCAAATATCATGACACCAAAAATAAGGATCCATCTTGCAGATGATCATCAGGTTTTAATTGACGGCCTGTCTAATCTGCTCCAAACCGTTTCAAACTTTGAAGTGGCAGGAACTTCCCTAGATGGCACAACTGTTTATGATGATGTTATGAAAGACAAAGCCGATGTCTTGATTTTGGATATCAGCATGCCAAAAAAAGATGGCATAGAAACGCTGAAAGAATTTAACGAAAAACAACTTCCCTGTAAAGTCATTATTTTATCCAGTTATGACGATCTAAAAATCATTAAAGAAGTAATGAAGCTAGGCGCAAAAGGCTATCTTACAAAAAATTGCGCTGGAGAAAATATCATCGAAGCCGTTGAAGCCGTTTATCAAGGACAGGAATATTTTAGCGATGCTGTGAGAGAAAAAATCTTCAACACCTTCAGAGACAATCCAAAACTGAACTCCAATGTAATTATAGAAAATCCGATTTTAAGTCCGCGTGAAATCGAAATCATTACTCTAATCGCTTTAGAATACAGCGGGAAAGAAATCAGCGAAAAACTATTCATCAGTTCCCATACTGTCGAAACACACCGCAAAAACATTATGAAAAAGCTTAATATAAAAAGCACAATCGGTTTGGTAAAATACGCGCTAAAAAACAATTTGATTAATCCTTAAAAATTGCTTTTATGTTTCGTTTTAAATTCTTTATAGCACTGCTTTGGCTTTTTGCATTTGAAGGAATAAGTATTGGACAGCCGAAAGATGGAACAAAAGTTCTGCTAACTGAAACCAGCTGCAAAACACCTATTGTCCATCTTGACAAATCAGAACAGTTGCAAAACAAAAAAATCGTTAGTTTATCTATTATTCTTGCGATTATCATTTTTCTTTTGTTTTACTTTTTATATCAAAACAACATCCTAAAACAGAAAATAAAACGGAAAGACACCAAACAAAAAATCCTTCTTAATATTATTAATTCGGGGATTGACACACAGGAAGTAGAACGTAAAAAGATTGCCTCTTTCCTACACGACAATATCAATTCGCTGCTGTCTTCTGCTGGATTACATTTAAATACTTTCACGACTCAGCATGATATAAAATCAGATGAAATAACGAAAGCAAAAGCTATTCTATCAGAAGCCCACGAACTTTTACGAGATATGTCTCACGATCTTGTCCCGTCACTTTTGGTTCGTTTTGGGTTAATTTATGCCTTAGAAGATTTATGCGAAAAACACTCGAATTCTGCAATTGAATTTGAATTTTCTAGCTCGATCCCAACAAGCAGAAGATATGTTGAAAAATTTGAGATGAAGATTTATTTTATCGTTAGTGAATTATTCAACAACATCATAAAACACAGTGAAGCACAAAAAGCAAACCTTTCATTGATTGAAAAAAAAGACCAGCTTTTCTTGACTATTCATGATAACGGAATTGGTTTTCGAACTCAAAAATTAAAGGATGCGGAAGGTTTTGGTTTAAATAGAATTAGAGCCCGAATCAAAAAGTACAAAGGCACTTTATCTATTGTTTCAAAAGAAAATCAGGGTACGCAGATAAAAATTCAGATTCCGCTGCCTCATTAATTTACTTTGCTCCTATTTCAATAATTTCCAAATCTTTGATTTTATCACCATCGATCACAAATCGAAGCATAGTTCTCACTTTATGAAATCCGCTTTTTCCTGCTGCGCCTGGGTTCATGTGCAATAGATTATTTTTCTTATCGAACATGACTTTTAAAATATGCGAATGCCCGCAGATAAACAATTTTGGTGGATTCAAAGCCAGTTCCTCTCTCACATTCTGATTGTATTTGCCTGGATAACCTCCAATATGCGTAATCCAAACCGATACGTTTTCGCATGAAAATCGATTGTTTAACGGAAATTCTAATCTTGCCTGTGCATCGTCGATGTTTCCGTAAACTGCCTTTAAAGGTTTTAGTTTTTTAATAGCATCTGTAACTGCCAAATCTCCAATATCTCCGGCATGCCAAACTTCATCTGCTTGAGCAACATATTTTAAAATAGTATCATCGATGTGACTGTGCGTATCTGAGAGCAGGAGGATTTTAGTCATTTTTTTTAAGGGGCTAAGGTTCTGAGGTGCTAAGGTACTAAGTTTTTCTTTTTAGAAGCAAAGGTTCAAAGAGACAAAGAGACAAAGGCTTTTTTCAGATTTTTGATTATCGAAACGCACTTTTGTGCATTAAATTTTTGATTGGAAAATTCACAAACAAAAAAACCGATTCACTTTTGTAAATCGGTTTTAAACCTAACAGGTTTTAAAAAACTGTTAGATTTGTTTCAAAATGATTATTGTTTTTTAGGGTTTTTACCTTCTTTTAGATCTTTGGTGTCCATCATTTCCATTAATTTCAATCCTAGTAATCCACTGATAGAGCCATCAGAACCACCGTTTCCTGAAATTAATACATCTGGAATTACTTTGATGTTTCCTTTACCAATTTCTTCGGTTACTTTATAGCGAGTAAAGTTATCTCCTCCCATCGCACTAACTTGCAATTGATATGCTTCTGCGGTTGATTTACCAATTGCCATAATTTTCTCTGCTTCAGCCAAACCTGTTTTTGAAATCTTTTCGGCCTCTGCGCTTGCATTCAGCCTTGTTGCTTCTGCTTGTGCTCCTGCTCTAGCTTTCGTAGCTTCAGCTTCAGCATTGGCACGCATTTTTGTAGCTTCCGCTTCGGCATTTACATTCAATTTCAAACTTGTTGCATCTCCTTCTGCTTTCTTAACAGTTGCATCTGCGGTTCTTTGTGCAATTTCAACACTTTGAGAAGCGCGAACAATTTCTTTCTGCATATCGGCAATTGCGGTTTCTTTTTCCATCCCCTGACGCTGTTCTTGTGCCATTCTTTGCGTTTGATAGGTCTTTTGCTCCTCTTCTGCCAATTTTCTATCGGTTAACGTTTTCATTAACGAATCTGGCGGCACAATGTCTCCAATCAAAGTGTCAACTGCATTAACATTATATTCGTCAAGAACTAATTTAATATGGTTTTTAGCCGATTCTTGACGTTCTTTTCTGGTTGTCAGGAACGAAATCACATCGCTATCTTGAGCTGAGTTTCTGAAATAGTTACCAATTGTAGGTTCCAAAACTTGAGAAACCAAATTATTCATACTTCCAAAACGCGCAATTACTTTTGGTGCTTCAGCAGCCGGAACGTGAATGATTTGCGCAACATCTAAATTGAATGGGAAACCGTCTTTTGAACGCACCGTTATTGTAGATAAATTTTTATCTAAATCATGCGATTCGCTTCTTGCATTTGCCCAGTTTAAGACCAAGTTCGTTGTTGGAACAGGTTCTAGTTTTGTTGTGTATTTATTCAAAGCATATTTCCCTGGTCCGAAAGGTTCCATCCAAACACCTCGCTGTCCTTTTGACACAATATTTCCATGTTTGAAAGTATCTCCGGTAACATCTTGGCCGTCTTCACCTATATAAGAAATTACAACTCCTACATAACCAATTGGCACATCTGTCATTGGATTTTGTTCAATTTGAACTCCCCAAGTATTAATATAATAAGAACCTGCTAACATAACCTGAGGCTGTAAACCACGATTTCCGCCATGTTCTAAAAACTTGTCGAAATCCTGAAAATTATTATGCCCATCAACAAATTTACCAGCAATCTGACCTTGTGGAATCGGCTCTCCGTCAAGTGCAGTCACAATACCAATCATGTTTTCATAAATCTTGATCTGATCTGCAATTACAATTTCAAACAAGAACGTATTAATACGATATGATCCCGTTGTAATAAACGCAGTCTGACGACCTTTTTGCCCTCCATTGTTTAAGAAAGCTGTAGCATCTTGAAAATTGTCGCATTCGACTTTTCTGGCTAAAATTCGTCCAGTTGGAATTTCCTTTCCGTCTTTACTTAAAACCAATCCAATTTTACCCTCTGGAATAATGGCAAATCCCGTCATATCGATTGAATATTGCCAAATCCACATTCCCCAATATAAACCTGGAGCAAGAGTTTGAGCTTGAAAACCTGCTTCTCCTTTTGTTGCAATAATACGTCCGTCAGGCAATGATTTGTCTGCGCCAAACAAAACAAATTTCTTGGTTACCAAACCAATTTTATCTTCAGGAACAATGACCATCCCGAAGAAAACGCGCAAAATAAACTTGTAAAAAAGAAAGGCAAATAAAATTAAAATTATCCACCAATAAGAAGTAATTTCATTCATAGTTTTTGATATTTAGTATCACAAACATAGGAGAAATATGAACTGTTAAAATGCAAAATTTAAAAAAATTAACATTTGGAATTTTCTGCCTAAAAATGTTAAAAAATGATTTTACTTATATCGTTGGAATTGTCAATTTCTGACACGAATTTTAACTGAACAAACTATGATTTGCATTTTGGGTTTTAATCGGTTTTAACAAAGTTCTACGCTTCTGGAACACCAAAGAACAGTATTTTCTTTTTTTGATTTTTAAATTTATATAGAAATCGGATACTTATTATATAGATATAATTTACCAATCTAGAATTAGACGCACTGCAGTGCGTCTCTACAATTAACCACACAGAAAAAACTTAGTCCCGATAACTATCGGGATAGCTCCTAAGAATCTTAGCATCTTCAAAAAAACCTTTGTACCTTTGTGCCTCAGAACCTTTGAACCTCAACTGTGAGATATTTTATTCAATTCGCTTATAACGGAACACATTATCATGGCTGGCAAATACAGCCAAATGCTTCTTCAGTTCAAGAAACCTTAAATAAAGCTTTTTCGGTTTTATTAAATGAGACTATCAGCATTATGGGTGCTGGAAGAACAGATACTGGCGTTCATGCGAGCGAAATGTATGGGCATTTTGATACAGAAAAAACTCTGGATGTTCCGGTTTTAATTCATAAGCTGAATTCCTATTTACCAAAAGACATTGCTATTTTTGACATTATCTTAGTTCACGATGATGCACATTGCAGATTTGATGCGACAAAACGAACTTACGAATATCATATTAATACTGTAAAAAATCCGTTTTTACAGGAATTGAGCTGGTATGTTACGCAGAAATTGGATGTTGGTTTAATGAATGAAGCTGCAAAATTATTGTTGAAACACACCGATTTTCAATGTTTTTCAAAAGTCAATACAGATGTAAACACATTTGATTGCACAATTTTTGAGGCATATTGGAAACAAGAAAACGAAAAACTGATTTTCACTATTTCGGCAAATCGGTTTTTAAGAAATATGGTTCGCGCCATTGTAGGCACTTTAATTAATATAGGTTTGCACAAAATCACACTGGCAGATTTTGAAAATATTATTGCCAGCAAAAGCAGAGAAAAAGCAGGGTTTTCGGTTCCGGCACACGGTTTATATTTAACCAAAATAGATTACGATTATTTATAGCAATAAGCTATAAGCTGTAGGCAATAAGCTCCAAACTTTGCCTAAAGCCTAAAGCCAAAGCTTAAAGCGTTAAAAAAAATGAAAGCAAAAGCATTCGATACTGGATTATTCAAACGAATTTTAAAATATACTCGTCCTTATAAATGGCGTTATTATGGCGTAATCTTATTTGCCATTTCGCTGTCTATCTTCGCAGCGCTTCGTCCTTACCTGTTAAAAGAAACGGTCGATGGCTACATCAAAACTCATGATAAAATGGGTTTACTCCTATATATTATATTAATGGGAGTAGTTTTATTGATGGAAGTTTTTTCTCAGTTCTATTTTGTCTATTGGGCAAACTGGCTCGGACAAGATATTGTGAAAGATATTCGAACCAAACTTTTCCAGCACATTTTGAGTTTCAGAATGAAATATTTTGATTTGGTTCCAGTCGGACAGTTAGTAACACGCGCCGTTTCGGATATTGAATCGATTGCCCGTATTTTCAGCCAAGGATTGTTTATGATTATAAGCGATTTGATGAAAATGTTCGTCGTGCTTATTTTTATGTTTTATATGAACTGGAAACTGACTTGGATTGTTGTTGTTGCCATGCCGATCTTGGTTTATATTACTCGAATTTTTCAACGCAAAATGCAGGTTGCTTTTGAGGAAGTAAGAACACAGATTGCCAACATGAACTCGTTTGTACAGGAACGCGTAACGGGAATGAAAATCGTGCAGCTTTTTAACCGTGAAAAAATCGAAGCCGAAAATTTTAAAGAAATCAATAACAAACACAGAGTCGCTTGGATCAAAACTATTTTGTACAACTCGATCTTCTTCCCAATTGCCGATATTATTTCATCTATCACTTTAGGTTTGGTTGTGGTTTATGGTGGTTTCAGAATTTTGAACGGAGATCATTTTACGACTTTTGGAGATTTGTTCTCGTACACGATGTTTATCGGAATGCTATTCAATCCGTTGAGACAAATTGCGGATAAATTCAATGAGATGCAATTAGGAATGATCGCTGCCAATCGTGTTTTTGATATTATCGATACGCAAGATCATATTCAAGATACAGGAACAATAGAAGCGCCTGTTTTTGAGGGAAGAATTGATTTCAAAGATGTCCGTTTCAGCTATATTCCGGAAGAAGAAGTTATCAAAGGAATCGGTTTATCGGTTTCGGCTGGACAAACTATTGCCATTGTTGGTTCTACAGGAGCAGGAAAATCTACGATTATTAATTTATTGAATCGTTTTTACGAAATCAATAGCGGAACAATCTGCATTGATGGAGAAAATATCGAAAACTATACGTTGGCTTCTTTAAGAAACCAAATTGCTGTGGTGTTGCAAGATGTGTTTTTGTTTGCCGATACGATTTATAATAACATCACTTTGCATAATCCAGAAATTACTCGAGATAAAGTAATTGATGCAGCAAAGAAAATTGGCGTTCATGAATTTATTATGAATCTGCCAGACAATTACGATTTTGATGTAAAAGAGCGAGGCGTTATGCTTTCCTCTGGACAGCGCCAGCTGATTGCTTTTTTACGTTCGTATGTGAGTAATCCGAGTATTTTGATTTTGGACGAAGCGACTTCTTCTATCGACACGTATTCTGAAGAAATGATTCAGCGTGCAACCGAAACGATTACAAAAGGAAGAACTTCGATTATTATAGCACACAGACTAGCAACAATTGTAAATGCAGATAAAATTGTGGTGATGGACAAGGGATTGATTGTTGAACAAGGAACGCATCAGGAATTATTGCAAAAATCTGATGGGTACTATAAAAATTTATATGACTCGCAATTTGCCGTGGCAAACTAAGTCATAATGATGCTATTTGAAATTTAGATTAAAAAATATTACTTCAAGACGTGCTTTTTTAATATACGTTATTGTCTCGATTCTGATTACGGTTTCATCGGTTTACATTCTGAGCAATCTGATTACAGATTTAACCGAAAAATCGAATGATGATGTTGCAACGCGTAACTTTTTTAAAAAACAGGAATTCCTTTCTGAAGAGCTTGCAAAGTTTTTAGAGCAGGAGAAAAGGATTGAACATGTTTTAAAAATTAGTGCTCCCGAATACCTCAACAACAATTTGAAGCTTTTGTCTTCACTTCAGACCAACAATAAGCTGATTGTAAACAACTGGTTTCAAATTAATAATAATGCTATTCATTATGGAAACAATACCACTTCTGACGAAATTAAAAATGACGTAAAATCATTTGTTCTTCAAAATAAAAATGTTGAGCATCTCAGCATGGTTCTCCCACAAGGAAACGAATGGATATGGCGTATTTATTTCAAATTAATTTCAAAGAACAGAACAACTGTAAAATATGGTTATGACATCAATCTAAGACTGCTTCATAGTTATATTTCTAAAACAGATAAAACGGCTTCCAATTATGCCTTTGTTTTTGACAAAAACGGAACCTGTGTTTACCATCCTGAAATTGCCTTTCTTGGAAAGAATATCTTTAAGATTTCCTCATTTAACCCATCAGATACTATTTATAGCAAAAACGAAGATTTTTCTAAAAGGACAACCATGTCTGAATTTTTGAAAATGGATGTCGTTCGTTTTACCAAAAAAATGGATATTAAAAATTCCAATTGGTTTGTCTGCGTAAGCATTCCTAAAATATATGTAGATGAAAATGTGACTTTGATTAAAAAGTATACGACTTCTATTTATTCCATTACCACTGTAATGCTTCTCTTGATTTTTTATCTTTTCTCTTATGCCAACAGACGCGCTTATCGCGAAAAAGGAATTGCTATAAAAGAGAAGAATAGACTCTTGGTTGAGAATGAAAAAATCATCAAAGAAAAAGCTTTGATTCAGCTGCAACAATTAAAAGAGCAGATAAATCCGCATTTTTTATTTAATTCGCTCAATTCGCTTTATATGCTGATTGGAAGTGATATTAAAGTCGCGCAAAAATTTACATTAAACCTATCCCGTATTTATCGTTATCTAATTGATCCGCCAGAAAAGAACATTGTTCCTTTAAAGGATGAATTATTATTTATCGAAAAATATATCTTTTTACAGCAGACTCGTTTCAAAGACGAATTATTCTTTTCTATAGAGATCGAAAATGAAACTGCTTTAAACAAACACATCCCCTATCTTGCTTTTCAGATTGCGGTCGAAAATGCTATTAAGCACAACGCCGCCACTCAAGAAAGCCCCTTAACTACAAAAATCCTGATTCAAGAAAATCAGGTCATTATCAGCAACAATCTTCAAAAGAAATTGACTGCTGAACCAAGTACTAAATTTGGGTTAAACTATCTGAGTAGCATTTACAATTACTACTCAAAAACCGATTTTAAAACATCAGAAAAAGACGGCGTTTTTATCTGTATTCTTCCATTAATATCCATTCACTCCTAAAAAAAAGCCACTCACTCCTTTTTGTTTTTTTTCTGAACTAAAATAAAATAGTTTCGATCAAAAATTAACCTAAACTTAACATCTGATGAAGGAAAAGGCATTCCTGCATAATTTGATAACAATTTGCATACTCCTATTATTATTATCGCCGCTTACTGTTCAATCTCAAAAGAAAAAGAAGGACAGAAAAGAAGCTGCGACTGAAATTAAAAAAGATTCTACCGATTCTAAAAAAGGTAAAAAATATGACGACCTAGTAAAAAAAGGTTCTGTAAAAAAAGGGCTCTTCAATATCATTCAAGTTAAAACCGATGTTTATTTTGAAATTCAAGACAGTTTATTTAAAAGAGAGTTTTTAGTAGTAAACAAATTATCTCAAGTTCCTTTTCAGGTAAACGAAGCTGGTTTAAATAAAGGAATGAATTATGAAAACAAGATTATCAGTTTTTATAAAGATACCATCGCAAAGAAAGTCTGGGTAAAATCGTATGTGCCAAAGGTTTCTTCACCAAAAGAAGATGCAATTACCCAATCGGTTCAAAATAATTTTGCCGAATCTATTATTGAAGTTTTTGATATTGAAACAAAAAATAACGATTCGACATCTGTTGTAATTAAAGTAAATAAGATTTTTGACGGAAAACAAAAAAGCTTCAACGATGTTTTGAGCAGCATTGGTTTTGGCGGTTCTGTCAAATCTGATCTTTCTTATATTGAAGGTTTAAAATCTTTCCCAAAAAATATTGTTGTCAAATCTCAGCTGACAACCTCTATAAGCGAAGGCGGCCCTGCATTGTCAGTGACTCTTGGCGTAACAAGTAATATTATTTTATTGGATAAAACTCCAATGAAACCTCGTTTTTCTGATAACCGAATTGGTTTTTTTACTGAAAAGCATTGGTATTTTGCCGATGCACAGCAGGCAATGCTTGAAAAAGAATTGATTACCCGCTGGCGTTTAGAACCAAAAAAAGAAGATGAAGAACGATATTTAAAAGGTGAATTAGTAGAGCCGAAAAAACCAATCGTTTATTACATCGATCCTTCCACTCCAAAACAATGGAGAAAGTACATAATTGATGGGGTACGCGATTGGCAGGCAGCTTTTGAAAAAGCGGGATTTAAAAATGCCGTTATTGCAAAAGAACCTACTGAACAAGATTTAGATTTTGATATTGATGACGTTCGCTATTCTGTAATTACGTATGCTGCATCACCAAAATCAAATGCAATGGGACCATCTGTGGTTGACCCAAGAAGCGGTGAAATTATCGAGGCCGATATTATCTGGTGGCATAATGTAATGACTTCGCTTCAAAGCTGGATGCGCATTCAGACAGGACCAATCGATCCGAAAGCTAGAGGAAATAAATTTAGTGACGAACATATGGGAGAAGCAATTCGTTTTGTTTCGTCTCACGAAGTGGGTCATACTTTTGGTTTAAAACATAATATGGGTTCTTCTTTTGCTTATGATGTAGAATCATTGCGTTCTAAAGAATTCACAACAAAAATGGGCGGAACTGCTCCGTCAATTATGGACTACGCTCGTTACAATTATGTAGCACAGCCAGAAGACAACGTAACGGTTATTACTCCAAAAATTGGAGAATATGATAAATATGCTATTGAATGGGGTTACAGATGGTACTCGCCTAACGACAACGAAACAGCAAAACTAAACGCCTTAATTACCAAACATCAAGATGACCCCATTTATTTTTATGGCGAACAGCAGGAAAACATAATCGATCCGCGTTCTCAATCTGAAGATTTAGGAAACGACGCTGTAAAAGCAAGCGAATATGGGTTGAAAAATCTAAAACGAGTTGTAGATAACATTTTAAGCTGGACTTATGATAAAGATCAATCTTATTATGAAACTGGAAAACTATACATCGGAACTATTGGCCAATGGCAACTGTACAACCGACATGTAATGAACAATATTGGCGGAGTTTATTTAAACACTACCGTTCACGGAGACAACAAGCAAAGCTACATTCCAGTTCCTGCAGCAATGCAGAAAAGAGCTGCCGATTATTTAGCTAAAAATGTACTTACGATTCCGCAATGGCTGTTTTTCAATGACATTTTAGACAAAACAAATCCATTAAAAGATTCTCCGCTTGGTCCTTACGAATATACTCCGTATACACTTTCTAGAGAATTGCAATACGGCATTATGTATGATTTATTTAGCGATGATCGCTTGCTTCGAATGACCGAAAATGAACTGTATCAGCAAAATAAAACCAAAGATCCAGCTTTTACCGTAAATGATTTGTTTAAAAAAATGCATCAAAGCGTTTTTGCTGGAACAATTGCCAATAAATCATTATCAATTCTAGAGCGAATGACGCAGAAGAATTATGTAGATGTTTTGATCGTTTCGACCAATAAAATATTTGAAAAAACCGATGCTAAAAAATTAATAGACATTCAGCAGACTTTAAATATGCCTCATTTGTGCACCTATTTAGACGATGCTCACATGGCTAAAAACATTAATCAATCTTCTTTAAAAAGAGTTACAGAAGTGACTTCAGACAAAAAAGGAGAATTAACAAAAATCCTTCAATTATTAAAAACTAAAAAAAGTACAGGAGACCAATCTACCCAAAACCATTACCGCGATTTGATCCAACGAATCGAAAAAGCCTTAAATAATACAACCTTTTAATACACATTCCAAAAACATGACAAAAATTTTACATGCCTTACTGCTGTTCCTGGCCATTGCAGGATATTCGCAGGAATCCCGAACTATTACGGGTATCATTCAAGATGAAGCAGACTTGTCACCGATTCCTGGTGCGTCTATCTTCGTTGAGAATAATTCAATCTCAAACAAAACTGCTATGGCAGGTATTATTCATAGTGAAGCAATTGGAACTACTTCAGATTTCGATGGTAAATTCACTTTGAAAATCGGAAAAAACGTTACTTCTTTGAGAGTTACTTTTATGGGATACAAATCGTACACTCTTGAATTAGATGCTCAAAAAAATTATACAGTTAACTTAACATCTGAAACCGCAAAACTTCAAGAAGTTGTGGTAACAGGTTACCAAAAAATTGAGAAAAGAAAACTTACCGCTGCTGTTTCTAAAATAGATATGTCGGCTATTCAGCAGACTGGGGTTTCAAGTATTGACCAATTATTGGTAGGACAAATAGCTGGGGTTGCTGTCTCTACTCCATCTGGAGCACCTGGAGCGCCAGCTAAAATTAGAATTAGAGGTACAGCTTCTCTATCTGGTTCTCAAGATCCTCTTTGGGTATTGGATGGACTACCTTTGGAAGGAAATGATGTTCCAAAAAACTATGACAAAGATAATATCGATCAATTGAACAACTTTTCTATTGCTGGTTTAAACCCAGACGATATTAAAGATATTACAATCTTAAAAGATGCTGCTGCAACTGCTATTTACGGTGCTCGTGCTGCAAATGGTGTTATCGTTGTAACTACTAAAAAAGGTAAAGCGGGTAAAATGGTGATTAACTTCAACACCAATACTTTTATCACACAAAGACCTGATATCTCTAAATTAAATTTAATGGATGCAAATCAAAAAGTTGATTTCGAACTTGATCTTGCAAGCCGTTCTGACTTAACATACAGAGACAATGCTGGAGAGATTTCTCGTATCTTAAACGGATCAAATGAGTTAGCAGCTTATAGAGCGGGAGGATTTTCTGCATTAAGCCCTGCTACACAGCAATCAATCAATGCTTTAAGAAGCAACAATACTAACTGGGGTAATTTAATTTACCAAACTGCAATCAACACGCAACACGGTTTAAGTTTATCTGGTGGTGGAGAAAAATCCGATTACTATTTCTCTTTAGGATATTATGATGAGAAAGGAACTACTATTGGAACTGGTTTCAAACGTTACAATTTAACTTTGAAAAACAATTTCGAAATTACAGATAAATTCAAAGTTGGAGTTGGAATTTTTGGCTCTGAAAACAAAACTACTTCTTACTTAACAGATACAGATGCTTACACAAGCCCAAGTAACTATTCAAGAAACGTAAATCCGTATTTAACTCCTTATAATGCAGATGGAAGTTATAAATATGATCAGGATATTTCTGGTTACTCAGATCGTTATGTTCCTTTTAATATTTTAGAAGAAAGAGCAAACACTTCTTACGATTCAAAAACAAGAGCTGTAAAAGCTTTATTAGACGCTGAATACAAAATTACTAGAGATTTAAAAGTAACCTCTCAATTAGGTTTACAATTAGACAATACTTCTAGCGAAAAATTTGCCGATAAAAACACTTATTATACTAGAAAAGAAAAAGAAAGATCTCGTTACTTTACAAACGGAGCTTTTAATTACTTCCTACCTGAAGGAGGTATTATCCAAAACGCAAACACCGACTTTTTCCAATACAATCTAAAAACAATGGTGAATTACTCTAAAACTTTTGGAGAAAAACACGAAGTTGAGGCTATGATTGGTAATGAGTTAAGAAGAAATTATTCAACCACTATCGCAACAAAAGGTTTTGGATTTGATAAAACCACTTTGACTACTAAGCCAATTATGTTCCCAAATAGCTCTTTTGCTAATGATGCGATATACAGAACGTACCAGAAATTGGAAAATGAAAATGCTTTTGCTTCATTTTTTGCTACAGCTGCTTATACTTACAATAGAAAATATAGTGTATTTGGAAGTGTAAGATATGATGGTTCAGATTTATTTGGTGTAGATCCAAAATACAAATACCTGCCACTTTGGTCAACTTCTGCTTCATGGGCTGTTTCTGAAGAAGATTTCTTAAAAGATAACTTAACACTTTCTAACCTAAGATTACGTGCTTCTTACGGTATACAAGGTAATATCGACAAAAATACTTCTCCGTTTGTAATGGGAAGATATAGCAATACAACAATTTTACCTGGACAGACAGAACAAACTATTTCTGTTGAAAGTCCACCAAACGACAAATTACGTTGGGAAAAAACGACTAACACCAACTTAGGTATGGATCTTGGCTTATTCAACAACCGTATCAGCATTGTTACTGATTTATACGGAAGAAAAAGTACCGACTTAATCGGTTTAAGAGCAGTTCCATTCGAAAATGGTTTTGAGTATAGTAACATGAACTGGGCACAAGTAAGCAATAAAGGTTATGAAATTACTTTGTCTACAAGAAACATTGACCGTCCAAACTTCAAATGGAATACGAGCATTAACTTTTCTCATAACAAAAGTAATGTAGACAGAATTGAAGTACGTGATACTGATTTACTTCCAAGCAGAGAAGGTCGTCCTGTAAATTCAGTTTTTGGATTAAAAACAAACGGAATCGACGAAAATGGTTATCCTTTATTTGTTAACAAAAACGGTGAAACAGTAAATGCTCAGACTTTCTTCAAATTGTACGATCCTTATGCTGATTTCTTCCCAGGAGAACTTACAGAATCTTCTTTAACACCGGCTGAGTATAGAGATTTATTTGTTTATTTAGGTGATAGAGATCCTAAATTCACTGGAGGTATTACTAATACAATTCAAGTACATAATTTTGATTTTACAGTTGCTGCTGCATTTAATTTGAAACAAACTGTTGTAAAAACACCTCCGTACAGTGGAACTGAAGTAGACAGAGGACAGAATTACTCTACTGATATTTTGAATGCATGGTCGCCAACCAATACTTCTTCTAATTTGCCAGGAATTGTTGGTAAAGATTCTGGAACAGGAGATTCTTGGATGGCATATCAATGGTTCTCATCAGGTACTCCATTAGACTGGAATAAATACTTAGATACATGGGTTAGCGAAATGAGTTATATGAGATTAAGCAGTATGCGTTTAGGATATACATTCCCTAAAGCATTTACAGATCACATCAACATTCAAAGCATCAGATTGAACGTTGAAGCAAGAAACTTATTTGTAATCAGTTCTGACTTTAAAGGATATTTTGATCCTGAAACTTACGGAAACATTTATGCACAGCCAGTTCCTAAATCATTCACTATTGGATGTAATGTAACTTTCTAATACAATTAAAGATGAAAAAAATCTCAAAATACATATTACTTTTTACTGCAGCAATTGCAGTAACTAGCTGCGATGATTATCTGGATATAACACCAGTTGGGCGTGTCATACCAGAAACACAAGAACAATTTCGCGCGGTATTAACAACTGGATATTCAAAATATCCGGAACACAAAACATTGACAACACTTCGTACAGATGAATTGACAATGAATGATTTTAGTGAAGATCTTAATATTTACAAAGACATTTTTATTTGGAAAGATGGCAACCCAGACCGTATTACAAGAGATTTCCAATATCAGGATTTATATAATGTAATTTTCTATACAAATGTAGTAATCAATGAAGCATCAAAAAAAGTAGCTCCTTCTGAAGAAAGAAATCAGTTAATTGGAGAAGCTTATGCTTTGAGAGCAATGGCTTATTTTGATTTGGTTAATCTTTTCGGAAAACCTTACAACACTGCAACCGCTTCTTCAGACAAGGGAGTTCCATTGGCTTTAGAAATTGACTTAGAGCAGGTTTTCGTTCCTCAAAGTGTCGAAGTAATTTATAACCAAATTATTACTGACACTCAAGAAGCAGAAAAATTAATTAATTTAAGTTCACAGACAAAAGGTTTAAATTATCGTTTTTCAAAAGTTGCTTTGTACAGTTTAGAAAGCCGTGTTTACTTACACCAGAAGCAATGGCAGAAATCTTTAGATGCTGCTAATAAAGCATTAGCAATTAAGAACGATCTAGTTGATTTAAAAGCTACTTCTGTTTTTGCAACAAAATACGATTCAAAAGAATCTATTCTAGCTTTAGAAGATGGATACATTAACAGATTAAAAGGAGCTTCATTCGCTTCGTCTGAATTAGTTGCTGCTTACAATAAAACAACAGATTTACGTTTTCCTCTTTACTTTTTAGCAAGCGGAAGCCGTTTTAGAATTCAAAAAGGTGGTAACGATGATCAAAAATGTACACTAAGAACTTCTGAATTATATTTGACAAAAGCAGAAACACAAGTTCAGTTAAACAATATCGCTGATGCTAAAGCTACTGTTTTATCTTTCATTAAAAACAGATATACTCCAGCAGGATATATAGATCTTGAAATCGAAATTAATGCTATGAACGCAACAGATTTAACAAACTTCATTTTAGAAGAAAGACACCGTGAGTTTGCTGTTGAAGGACACCGTTGGTTCGATTTAAGAAGAACTACTCAAAAGCAAATCGTACATACTATTAATGGCACCGATTATACTTTGATACAAAATGATCCGCGTTATACCATTATTTACCCTGCAAACGCGAGATTGAACAATCCCAATCTATAATTTTACCTAAATTGTTTTTTTTAAGAGGTCTAGTTTTTACAGCTAGGCCTTTTTTTTATAAAATCGCTACAACAAAATGCACTCTTTTTTGCGAATAAGAATTTCTGAATTTATCTTTGCGTTATAACTAGGTTACAAATTTCCTTTAAAATGAAAATTGCCATTGTCGAAGACGAACACCTTGCCTCTAGCTATCTAAAATCGATTTTAGAGCAGCAGAACGTTTTATCGATTTCGGAAATCAGCATTTTAAAATCTGTAAAAGAAGCGGTTGTTTTTTTTAGCGAGAACAAGGTTGATCTTGCTTTTATGGACATTCATTTAGGCGACGGAAAAAGTCTCGAAATCTTCGAAAAAACCATTATCGCCTGCCCTGTCATTTTTATTACCGCTTACGATTCTTATGCCATTTCGGTTTTCAAACACTTTACAATCGATTATCTTTTAAAACCTTTTGAAGAGGATGAATTGCTTGAAGCACTTCATAAATTCAAAAAAATAAAAGATAGCTTCAATAGTGATTCTACGCTTCAATCTTTGGTAGCAATAGAGAATCCTGAAAACAGTAAAATACAGCGCCATTTCTTGGTAAATCATGGCTATAAAATGATTTCTATTAACGAAAGTGAAATCACTTATTTTGCCGCAACAGGGAAGCATCTTTTTATTCATGTAAAATCAGGAAACAGCTATTTGTACAATAATACTTTGACCGATATCATAAACAGTCTCGATCCTTTCAATTTCTTTAAAATAAACCGAAAATATATTGTGACTCGAAACAGCATTAAAGAAGTTCTAAAACACTCCAACCAAAAAGTCGAATTGATTCTGAATGTTCCTCCAGCCGAATCTGATGCAATTTTCATCAGTAAAAAGGAAATTAATAATTTCAAAAACTGGCTAGATCAATAATTTAATAATTATTTAGCTATAAATTGATGTTGGTTTCCTAAATTAAAAAACTGCAGTATTCTTAAATTGTGAATTAAAATCCGACTAAAAACTGTCAAAAACGCTTTAAAACGTTAAATTAGCGTTATAGAAATCATAAAATTGACCCTTCGCAATCAATGAGATAGCTGAAATTTTTGGTTTATTCTTTATCTTTGAGAATATAGAAATCAAATGTAAAAGACAATGCCACAAAATAGATTTTATCCTGATGAAAAATTCAAAGAAATAGAAATAAATGCCTCATTACAATTAAGATACGCCATTTCAAACAGAGGTAGACTTATAAGTTTTACCGATGAAATTGAAAACGGACGCATCCTAAAAGGAGGTTTAAGCGACGGATATCCTACTTTCCGTTTTAAGGTTAAAAAAGACGATAAAATCGTAAACAAATATCTCTTCTTATACAAATTAGTTGCCCAATATTTTATTCCAAAAGATTCTGAAGATCAAACATACGTGTTGCACTTAGATTACAACAGAGCAAACGATGATGTAAGAAATCTGCGCTGGGCTACCAAACAAGAGATGATGGCGCACAGCCGTAAAAGTCCGCGTGTGATTCAGGCAAAAAAGAACTTAATCGAGCACAATCTAAAAGCCGATGGAAGAAAATTAACCACTACAAAAGTGATGTTAATTAAAAAAATCCTTGCAAGACCAGAGCAAAAAACACGTCTTAAAATGATTGCCAAACAGTTTGGCGTAAGCGAAATGCAAATTAGAAGAATTGCCAGCGGAGAAAACTGGGGACACGTGAAGATTTAATTGTTAATGGTTAGTTGTTGATGGTTAATTGTTAATTGTTCACTCATAACTCAAAATTAAAAGCCACAGATTATACAGATTAACACTGATCCAAAAAATCATTTTAATCCTAATAATCTGTGGTTTATTTTTTATTCGCAAAAATATTTTACATTTTACATTTTACAATTCACGATTCACAACTAACAATTACTAATCACTTTTCACTAAATCACAAAAATCACTTCATAATTCACAATTTACAATTCACAATAACTTCAGTTTCTGTGAAAAGACCAATATGGCTGACTTTAAAAACAAAATTTAAAGTGTTCATATAAAATAAATCCTTAAATTCGCAAACACAAATAACAAAAGAAGAAATCGAAAGATGAGTTTCGGAAATACAAACTTCATTTTCGATAGTTAATACTAAAAGCAAAAAAAATGAAATACGACGTTATTGTTTTAGGAAGTGGTCCTGGAGGATATGTAACAGCGATTAGAGCTTCTCAATTAGGCTTTAAAGTAGCTGTAGTAGAAAAAGAAAATCTTGGTGGAGTTTGTCTTAACTGGGGGTGTATCCCAACAAAAGCGCTTTTAAAATCTGCTCAAGTTTTCGATTACCTTAAACACGCTTCTGACTACGGATTGAAAGTTTCTGAATTTGATAAAGATTTCCCAGCAGTTATTCAACGTAGCCGTGGTGTTGCGGAAGGAATGAGCAAAGGAGTTCAGTTCTTAATGAAAAAAAACAAAATTGACGTTATTGAAGGTTTTGGAAAACTAAAACCAGGAAAAAAACTTGACGTTACTGATAAAGACAATAAAGTTACAGAATACAGCGCTGATCACATTATCATCGCAACTGGTGCTCGTTCTCGCGAGTTGGCAAACTTACCTCAAGATGGTGTAAAAGTAATTGGATACCGTCAGGCAATGACATTGCCAACTCAGCCAAAATCTATGATTATTGTAGGTTCTGGAGCAATTGGAGTTGAGTTTGCTCACTTCTACAACTCAATGGGAACAGATGTTACTATTGTAGAATTTATGCCAAATGTAGTTCCTGTAGAAGACGAAGATATCTCAAAACAATTTGAGCGTTCTTTGAAAAAATCAGGAATAAAAGTGATGACCAACTCATCTGTTGAGCGTATTGACACAACTGGTGCTGGAGTTAAAGCTTTCGTTAAAACTGCAAAAGGAGAAGAAGTTCTTGAAGCTGACATCGTACTTTCTGCAGTTGGAATTAAAACAAACATCGAAAACATCGGATTAGAAGAAGTTGGTATTGCTGTTGACAGAGATAAAATCTTAGTAAACGCTTACAACGAAACTAATATTCCAGGATACTACGCAATTGGAGACGTTACTCCAGGTCAAGCTTTGGCACACGTTGCTTCTGCTGAAGGTATTAACTGTGTAGAGAAAATTAAAGGTTTACACGTTGACCCAATCGATTACGGAAACGTTCCTGGTTGTACGTATGCAACTCCAGAAATCGCTTCTGTTGGTTTAACAGAAAAACAAGCTAAAGAGAAAGGTTACGAATTAAAAATTGGTAAATTTCCATTCTCAGCTTCTGGAAAAGCAAAAGCTGCTGGAAATGCTGACGGATTCGTAAAAGTAATCTTCGATGCTAAATACGGAGAATGGTTAGGATGCCACATGATTGGTGCTGGTGTTACAGATATGATTGCTGAAGCAGTTGTAGCTCGTAAACTAGAAACTACTGGTCACGAAATCTTAAAATCTATCCACCCTCACCCAACAATGAGCGAGGCTGTTATGGAAGCTGTTGCTGATGCTTACGGCGAAGTAATTCACTTGTAAAAAATATACAATGTAGAGACTTAAATGTCTTTGCGGAGTTATATATAATTTTCAATTTATAAAATCCGATTTGTCGAAACAAATCGGATTTTTTTTCATTCAAAAATTAAATTACAAAATTGTAGTAAAAATATTACTTTTTATTATTTTTGCTGAACGTAATCAATAATTTAATTTCAAAAAAATGAAAACAAAAATTTTAACGCTTGCACTTTTTAGTTTGGTCTTAACTGGATGTGAAAGTAAAAAAACACAAAATGAAGAAAAGAATACACAAGAGACTGAAGTAATGAGCGAAGATAATTCTAAGAACTCTCTAAACTGGTCAGGAGTGTATAAAGGAGTAATTCCGTGTGCTGACTGCGAAGGTATAGAAGAAGAAATTACCTTGACTGATGATGGAAATTTTACCAAAAAATCGACTTACTTAGGTAAAGAGAAAGAAAATATTTTTACTGATACGGGAGTTTTCACTTGGGACAAAACCGGAAGTATCATTACCACAATTACAAAAGACAAAAGCTCAACAATATCATACCAAGTTGGAGAAAACAAACTAATACAACTAGATAATGAGAATAAAGTAATAACAGGACCTCTTGCCGAAAAGTATATCCTAAACCAAATAGAAGTAAAACATGCACAATAAATCAAAATCCGATTTGTGAAAACAGGTCGGATTTTACTTTAATAAGCTGTTTCTCAAAATGAATATTTTTTCATTTCAAAACCAAAACTAATCTTTTTTCAGTGGTTTAAAATAAAGAATGTGCTACTTTTGCTGCACCAAATCTAATCCGCCACAGAATGAAAAAATTATTCTATACGCTCGTACTGTTGTTTTCAGTTCTTTTATCTGCCCAAACAAAAAAAGACATTGATTTTGCTTCTCAACTAAAAAGCTCTTTTTCAGAATCTACAAATTGCGTTAACGACTTCGAAAAGGTTTTAAAACCAGAAGAACTTCAATCTTTAAATACTACTCTCAACGCATTCGAAAAAAAATATCTCTATAAAATTGTTATTATCACCACTCCTTCTTATGCCCCATTTCAGTCATTTGAAGAATTTGTATTAGATATTGACAAGTTTTTAGCAAAAGATCCTCGCTTAGATCCTACCCTATTAATCGTAGTCAGCAAATCATTGAGACAAATTCAGGTTATAAGCGTCAATTTTATAAAATACAAATTAACCGAAGAAGAAACTCAAAAAATAATCAGCACTTATTCTATTCCAGAACTTAAAAAAGGAGACTATTACAAAGCTCTAGAGCTAGCTTCAAATGAGTTCATGAAAAAATTACAATAATAAATAGATCAAAATCCGATTTGTGCCAACAAGTCGGATTTTTTATTTGAATCTAATTATATAAAAACAACCTTTTTATTTTCATAACTTTACAATTATTCGTCCTGTTATGAAAGAAATATACATTGTTGAATTTCCATCAAATTTAGGTTTAAAAGAACCTCAGCCTGGAAAAGAACCCGGTGCAAAAAAACTGCCTGATTGGCTTCGGAAACATAATTTGCATAAAATCATCAATCCAAAAGAAATAATTAGAGTTGATGCTCCAAAATACAAAAGCGACCGCGATTCCGAAACTCAAATTCTAAATACAAACGCTTTGATTGATTATGCCAGAGAAGAGGCTTTTTTGATTAATAACTTACTTTCTCAAAATAAATTCCCTTTTATACTAGGCGGTGATTGCAGCATTCTTTTAGGATCGGCCATAGCTTTAAAACAAAAAGGCAATTACGGTTTGTTTTATCTTGATGGTCATACCGATTTTATGGATGTTTCGTTATCTGAAACCGGCGGCTTAGGCGGAATGGCAGCTTCTATAGTAACTGGAAACGGACATGATAAGTTAACAAACATGCTTAATTTATCGCCTTACATAAAAGAAGAAAATCTTTGGTGCGTCGGCAATCGGGAATACGATGAGGAATACGAAAACGAAATCATAAAATCTTCTGCAACGTACATCAATCTTGATTCTTTACGAAAACAAGGAATCAAAAATACCGTTCAATCATTTCTATCAGAAATAGAAAATAAAAATCTTGACGGATTCTGGCTTCATATTGATGTTGATGTTTTAAACGATTCAATAATGCCTTGCGTAGACAGCAGAACTCCAGACGGACTTACCTACAACGAATTTAATGAGCTTACCTCCTATTTGTTTCAAAGTAAAAAATTAAGCGGGCTAGAAATCACTATTCTAGATCCCGACTTAGATCCAACTGGCAAATACACAAACGATTTTGTAGCACAATTTACTCACACTTTCAACGCCTTTAAAAACGAGCTTTCATAATATAAAATGGCACTCATAACAGAATTCAGAAATATCGACTTGCAGGCTTTAAGAAAACTTTTCTTAACCGAAAGGCAACGCACCTTTACAGATCAAGATACATCAGAATTCAAACTAGAAGATTTCGACAAACAAACGCAGGGAGAGTATATTTTAACGGCTCTTATAGACGATATTCCTGTCGGATTTATTTCGATTTGGATGTCCAACAATTTCATTCATCATCTTTATGTTGCTTCTCCTTATCAAGGAAAAAATATTGGCACCGAATTACTAAAAGCTGCAATACAGAAAACTACATTTCCAATTACCCTAAAATGCCTTGTAAGCAATACCAAAGCAATTGCATTTTATATAAAAAAAGGATTTGTCGAAAAATCGAGAGGTCATTCTGGAAACGGAACTTATATTTTATTTGAACTAACACAAAACATAGAATAACAGCATAACCAATTAATTTTCAGAATTTTATTTTTAATTTTATTACTGACATACTGTTGTCACAAAGGCATTTTATCTTTATCGAATAAAACTAAAAAGATGGAAACTAAAGACGGAAAATTAGCAGTTTATGCTCCAACTAGACAAGATTGGCGCAATTGGCTCGAGACCAACAGCCAGACAGAAAAATCGGTTTGGTTAATCTTATATCACAAAAAAAGCAAAACCGAAAGCGTTAATTTGGTAGAAGCTACAGAAGAAGCGCTTTGTTTTGGATGGATTGACAGCCTCTGCAAAAAACGCGACGCCGAAAGCTATTACCTCACTTTTTCGCATCGAAACCCTAAAACCAGCAAATGGAGCAAACCCAATATTGAAAGAGCCGAACGTATGATTCAGCAAAATTTAATGACCGAATACGGCCAGAAATTAATTGATATTGCCAAAGAAAAAGGAAAATGGATTATTGATAGTCCAGAATAATACGTTTCAGTTTTATTAAGGCGTGCCCTTTCGGGTCAGGCTTTCCGCTATATTCCCGATTAACAAAAACTACGGGCTAAAATCCTTGTTTTTCTAAATCGGGAGATGCCGCTCCCATCCTTCACGCATCTGCATTTATAAGAAGATTTTGTGTTAAAATAATTTGTATTTTAGTAAGACCAGAACCTCAACCTAAAACCATATAAATCATGCAAAAACGACTAGTTCTTCTTCTTATTCTCTGTTTCGGATTCCAGCTAAATGCCCAAGAAACTGGCTTTACAACACCAGATTATAAAGCCATCGAAAAAGAAATTACCGATAAAAATTCGAAATTCTTTTATCCGAAATTAATGGAAAGACTGGTCAAAAACGATACGCTATTAACGCATGATGAATATCGCCATTTATATTTAGGTTATGTTTTCCAGCCCAAATACAATGCCTTTTGGACCTCACCAGACGACGAAAAACTTCGCTCCTATTACAACAAAGAAAATCTAGAACCTTCAGATTATGATGAGATTATCAAACTAGCCAATAATTCTTTAAGTGACTTTCCATTTGACTTGCGTCAGCTCAATTATCTAGCTTATGTTTATCATTTAAAAGGCGATGAAGCGGCAGCTAAAATTAGTGCTTTTAAATTTCATAGTATTATGAATGTTATTCTTTCTTCGGGCGACGGCAAAAAGTGCGAAACTGGTTTTCATGTCTTAATGGTAGATCATGAATATATTCTGCTCAACCTTTTTGAAATAGAATCAAAAGGACAATCTCTTGTTGATAATTGTGATTATCTCAGCTTCGAAAAAGGCGTTTATAAAGTAGACGGCATTTATTTCAATATCGAAAAAATGCTCGAAAACGAAAGAAAGGCACTCAAATAATACATTTCCAAATACAGAAAAAAGCAACTCCAGCAAATCTTATAGCTGGAGTTTTTTTTTGATAAAAAGCATTTATTTATTATTTATCAATAAATTTTTATTATTTTAGCAGCATAACTTTAATCTCAATTACAATGGAAATTAAAATTGGAACACCGCAAATCCTAAAAATTCTGAATGTTTTATCCTGGATTATTTTTATTGGCTTATGCGTAGAAGCCGGAATGTATCTTTTTAATGGGATTTATACCATGACGATAAATTCATACAATGCCCGCTTTCTTGATTTACTAGATTTGTACAATTACAGTCCTACTTATTACATTCAAGAAATATCCTTTATCAGTATTGTAGCAATATTAAAATCAATTATGTTTTACTTAATTGTAAAAATGCTGCACGAGAAAAAATTAAATATGGAACAACCTTTTACAGCCGAAATGGGACGCTTTATATCTTATCTTTCCTATCTCGCTTTCGGAATTGGGTTGTTTTCTTTCTGGGCTTTCAAATTCAATAAGTGGCTAATTGTTAATGGCGTGAAGCTTCCTTCTTTAGAATCACTTAATTTAGAAGGTCACAGCATTTGGGTTTTTATGGCAATTATCATGTTTGTTGTAGGACAGATTTTTAAAAGAGGAATCGAAATTCAATCTGAAATTGACTTAACTATTTAAACAAAAAATTATGCCCATTATAGTAAATTTAGATGTCATGATGGCAAAGAGAAAAATGTCATTAAACGAACTTTCAGAAAAAGTAGATCTAACCTTATCAAATCTTTCCATTTTAAAAACAGGTAAAGCAAAAGCAATTCGTTTCAGCACGCTCGAAGCCATCTGCAAAGTTTTAGATTGTCAGCCTGGTGACATTTTAGAATTTTCTGAAGAATAATTTTGTTTCAGTATAATTTGTAATTTCGTACAAATCAGATTGCCAATTTTAACTCTAAAAAGTCTGGAAATGAATATTCTAATCGTTTACGCTCACCCAAGCAAAAAATCGTACACTTTTCAGGTTCTAGAAAGATTAAAACTGGTCTTGAACAATGAAAACTGGAATGTAGAAATCTCCGATTTGTATGCTTCAAATTTTGTCAGCGATATGTCTGAGGAAGAATACGAGCGAGAAGGTTTTGCCAAAACGCACCTTCCTATTCGGGCAGATGTTTTGGCAGAGCAAGAAAAAATAGAAAAAGCAGACTGCATTATTTTCCTCTATCCTGTTTGGTGGAGCGATTGCCCTGCAAAACTAAAAGGCTGGTTTGACCGTGTATACTCGGTAGGATATGCCTATGGACAAAACGAAACTTCGAGAAAAATGAAAACCATTCCGTATGGCATTGTAATTTGTACAGCAGGTCATCCTAATTCTTTTTTAGATGAAATTGAAATCGCTCAAAGCATGGAAAAAATCATGCTCGAAGATCGACTTGGAAAGCGTTTTATCCACAAAGAAATGATTATTCTCGGAGGAACTTTGGAACTGGAAAATGTAATGGCAAAACACTTTGAACTCATTAATAAAATTCCAGAAAAAATTAAAACACTACTTTAACTCGAAAATTCCAAATTCCAAATTCCAAATCTAAAATCTAAAATTTCCTCATGTCCGAAACACACCTCAAAATTGTCTTTTAAACACCTTAAATAATTGTTTTTTAGATTGTAATTTTACCTTACTAATTTAAAAATCAATTCATTATGAGTGCTCAAGATTTTACCACAACTATAACTTTCGATCAATCACCAGAAGAAGTTTTTAAAGCCATACAAAATGTTCGCGGCTGGTGGTCTGAAGAAATTGAAGGAAAAACAGCCAATCAAGGTGACGAATTTAAATATCATTACGAAGAGGTTCACCGCTGTAAAATAAAACTGATTGAAGTAATTCCGAATCAGAAAATCGTTTGGCTGATCGAAGAAAATTATTTCAGCTTTACCAAAGACGATACCGAATGGACTAATACCAAAGCTGTTTTTGATATTTCGAAAGAAAACAACAAAACAAAACTCACTTTTACCCATGTTGGTTTGGTGCCAGAATACGAGTGTTTTGATGTCTGTAAAGCAGGCTGGACCAATTACATTGAAAACAGTTTAAAAAAACTAATTGAAACTGGTAAAGGACAACCAAATGCTACTGGAAAACCTCAGCTAGAAACAGAAAGAAAATTATCTGAAAGATAAAATCACATTTTCATAATACTATTACCCGTTGGGTGAAATGGAACAAAATTCAATTTAAACATATATAAACATAGCTTTTTATTGCTTCTGCTTAAGATTATAGAAAAAGTAAGCTTTAACACATAGTGATATGTGTAATATTTGAAGTGAAACGTCTTAATTAATCACTTAAAGACTATGTTTCTATGTGTTAAAAATAGTTTCACCCAACGGGTACTACTATTATTTTAGGCTACATCTATCATAGATTTGGCTAAATCTATTTCGTTAATGATGCCCAACTTTGTATCATTAAAATAATAGTATTATGAAAATTATAATTACAGGTTCTCTAGGGAACATTAGCAAACCTTTAGCAAAAGCTTTATTAAAAGAAGGACATCAAATTACTGTGATTGCAAGCAGTAGCGAAAGAAAATCTGAAATTGAAAATCTCGGAGCTGAAGCTGCAATTGGTTCTATAAATGATGTTAAATTTTTAACTGAAACATTTACAGGTGCAGATGCCGTTTACTGCATGATTCCGCGTGCAAACTATTTTGACCCGAATCTTGATTTAGACACTTTTACCCGTACAATTGGAAATAATTATGCAGAAGCTATCGAAAAATCTGGCGTAAAGCGTGTCGTTTTCCTAAGTAGTATTGGCGCACATTTAGAAGAAGGTTCTGGAATTATTCAGCGTTATAATGAAATCGAAGCCGTTTTGAATAAACTTTCAGGCGTTTCGATTACATTTATGCGTCCAACTTCTTTTTACTACAATTTACTAGCGTATATTCCGATGGTTAAAAATCAAGGTTTTATTGCTGCAAATTATGGAGCCGACCAATTGATTCCGTGGGTTTCACCAAACGATATTGCCGAAGCAATTGCAGAAGAACTCGCTACTCCGCATGAAGGAAGAAAAATACGTTATGTAGCAAGTGAAGAACTTACTGGAGAGCAAACAGCCAAAATTTTGGGAGAAGCAATCGGAAATCCAGATTTAAAATGGACATTAATTAGCGACGAGGAAACTCTAAATGGATTAATAGCTGTTGGCATGCAGCCAAAAATTGCGCACGGTTTGGTAGAAATGTACGCAGCGCTTTACAATGGTTTGCTTGCTGAAGATTACAATCAAAATCGTCCTGCGATTTTAGGAAAAACAAAACTGGCAGATTATGCAAAAGAATTTACTGCTATTTTCAATCAAAATTAAGTATCTTGTACTATGGCCAATTTACAACCTCTCCGATTTAAAACAATAAGCGAATTTCATGATTTTAGAAATTTGCCCAAACCAGAACATCCTTTGGTGAGCGTTTACAATTTTGAAAATTTGAAATATCTTAATGCCGAAGAACCCAAAAGCCTGATACTTGATTTTTATTCGATTGCTTTAAAAAGAAATGCCAATGCAAAAATGCGTTATGGCCAGCAGGTATATGATTTTAAAGAAGGGGTTTTACTTTTTCTTTCGCCAGGACAAGTTTTTTCTATTGAAGGAAATGCCGAAATGCAACATACAGGATGGTCATTATTGATCCATCCTGATTTTCTTTGGAATACACCGCTTGCGCAAAAAATCAAACAATATGATTATTTTGGCTATGCCGTAAATGAAGCGCTCCATCTTTCTGATAAAGAAGAAAATATGCTAATTGATATTATTAAAAATATTCAGCAGGAATACCAATCTAATATTGATAAATTTAGCCAAGACGTCATTATTGCCCAAATCGACTTGTTTCTCACTTATGCCGAGAGATTCTATAATAGACAATTTATTACCAGAAAAATAAGCAACCATCAGATTTTAGCACGTTTAGAAAAATTGCTTGATGATTATTTTACTAATGATTCCTTAAAAAAGAAAGGACTTCCAACAGTGCAATTTATAGCCGAAAACTTAAACGTTTCTCCCAACTATCTAAGCGCACTATTAAAATCGCATACGGGTCAAAGCACGCAACAGCACATTCACAATAAACTGATTGAAAAAGCCAAAGAAATGCTTTCGACCACTACTCTATCCATCAGCGAAATTGCATTCGAACTCGGTTTTGAGCATCAGCAATCGTTCAGTAAATTATTCAAAACCAAAACAAACACTTCACCTTTAGAATTCAGGCAATCATTTAACTAATTGCTTTATTTTTCATAAATTCGTTAGTTAAAAGCGAAAAATATGAATCCATTTTTAAGAAATACTTTGGCTGTAATTGCAGGACTTGTTATTGGCAGCATTGTCAATATGAGCATCATTTTACTAAGCAGTTCCATAATTCCCGCTCCAAATGGTGCAGATGTTACCACTACCGAGGGGTTAAAGGCAACGATGCATTTATTTGAGCCAAAGCATTTTCTTTTTCCATTTTTGGCTCACGCGTTAGGAACTTTTGCAGGAGCATTGACAACCGCTGTTGCTGCCGTTAAACACAAAACAAAACTGGCTTTTGGTATTGGCGCTTTCTTTTTATTTGGCGGCATTGTTACGATGTTTACACTGCCATCGCCAATTTGGTTTGGTTTTGTAGATTTAATTTTCGCATATATTCCTATGGCGTATTTGGCTTCTAGAATTGCGGTAAAAAAGAAAATAAAATGAGCGATACAACTATAAAACCAGCTAAAAAATGCTACGAACATATTGGTGGCAAATTGGGAGAATTGCTTCTGGAAACATTTGCCGATAAAAAATGGATTGCAAAAAACAATCCAGCCGATAAGCATTTTTATATAACCGAATTGGGCGAAAAAGAATTTACCAAACTTGGCGTAGACCTTAGCAAAATAAAATCGGAAGTCCTTTAATTTTATAAATTTACAATCCTTTTCTGCAAAATTTATCGCGCTTAATTTCATAACTTAGTTTGCTTTTAAAACAGAAATCATGACTAAGAAAGAAATCGCTAAAAACTTCTTGAAATTAGCAGCAAAAGGGCATCCTCACGAAGGTTTTCGATTGTATGTCGGAAAGAATTTCAAACACCACAACGCCTACTTCAAAGGCGATGCAGACACTTTAATGCTGGCCATGGAAGAATCTGCTAGAACCAATCCGAATAAAATTTTCAAAATCCACCATATTTTAGAAGATGATAAATTCGTTGCTGTACATTCTCATTTAAAACAAAACTCAGAAGATATTGGTTTTGCAGTAGTTCATATTTTAAAGTTTAAGGACGATAAAATCATCGAACTCTGGGATCTAGGCCAGCCCGTTCCAAAAGATTCTATTAATGAAAACGGAATGTTTTAAATTAAATTTTTGTTTCAGGTTTCAAGTTAAAAGTTACAAGTTATTCCTGAAACGTGAAACTTGAAACCTGAAACTTGAAACAAAAAAACTCACCATAACCAAAATGAACTTCATCACCAAAATTTCCTTATTACTGCTAGTAATCTTAACCAGTTGCCAATCTTCAGCACAGCAAAAAAACAATCTCAAAAAAAGTATTGATAGTATAATTCAAAATTCAAATCCTAAATTTAATGGTACGGTTTTAATTTCTCAAAACGGAAAAACACTGTATTCTAAAGCAGAAGGCTTTTCGAATTTCGAAACCAAAAAACCTTTAAAAATAGATACGCAATTTGAAATTATGTCCAACAGTAAATTAATTGCTGCCGTTTTGCTTTTATTGGAAGTAGAAAAAGGAAAAGTCGATTTGAATGCTCCAATTAAAAAATACTTGCCTGAACTTACGCAAACTTGGGCAGATTCTGTTACTGTTCATCAGCTTTTAAACCATTCGCACGGAATTGTCGATTTACAGAAACCATTGGCTTTTAAACCTGGAACACAATTTAAATATGGCAATTTAAACTTTAGTTTAATAGGTAAGATTGTTGAATTTGCCACGAAAAAAAGTTATACAGAAGTAGCTGAATCACTTTTTACAAAATTAAAAATGAATCATACTTTTTGTTATGCTAAAAATAAAACTCAAAATTTAGCTACTGGATATTACAGCAATAAAAATGTACTTACTGCAGTTGAACGAGGTTTTATAAATGATGATAATTTAGGAGCAGACGGGGTTATTTCGACCGTTTCAGATTTGGCAATTTGGAATAACAATTTGCATAAAGGTAAAATTTTAAAACCAAAATCGTATCAGTTATTAACTGCAAACACAATTTTATCACAGCACAATTTCTTTGGAAAAGAAAAACAACCTTATGGTTACGGAATTAGAATAGTTGAAGAAGAAGGTGTAAAATATCTCGGACACACGGGATTAGGCGATGGTTTTTCTTCTGTAAATTTGTATTTCCCAGAAAGCGATGTCAGTTTGATTGCAATGGAAAACCAAATGCCAGAAGAAGCCGATTTGTTTTATGCAACCGAATTTAAAATCAAAAACTATTTGCTCAAAAGCGATTTAGTAAAGAAAAATAATTCTCAAAATGGCAAAAAATAAAACCACCGAAACAGCAGAAAGCGTTATTGATTTTATTAACGCTGTAGCAGACGAAACCAAACGCAAAGATGCTTTTGAACTTATCGAAATAATGCAACAAACAACAGGTTTTGAACCCAAAATGTGGGGACCAAGCATTATTGGTTTTGGAAGTTATCATTATAAATACGACAGCGGACACGAAGGCGATGCACCTCTTTTAGGTTTTTCTCCAAGAAAAGATGCTATCTCGCTTTATCTAAGTTCTACTTTTGAAAACAAAGACGAATTAGTATCGAAATTTGGAAAACACAAAGCTGGAAAAGGCTGTATTTATGTCAAGAAGCTTTCTGATATTAATATCGACATTTTAAAACAAATGATTTCTCTTTCTGTTTCTTACTTACAAAATTTATATCCTTCAAAATAAAATGATTACATTCCTAATTCTATTATTTATACTAGTTATTGCCGTTTACTTTTTTCTACAGCATCCTAAATTTGGAAAAGCGCCGTCTGGCGAAAGATTGACTTTAATTCAGAATTCACCGCAATATAAAAACGGAAAATTCGAAAACCAGAGCTTTACGCCAGATTTAGCAGAAGGTGCGAGTTACTCTAAAGTTTTATATGATTTTTTCTTTAAAAAAGTAGAAAGAAAAACTCCAACAGATCTGATTCCTTCTGTAAAAACCAATTTGAAAGAACTCCCTTTAGATCAAGATATTTTGGTTTGGTTCGGGCATTCTTCTTATTTTATTCAGTTGGAAGGAAAACGATTTTTAATTGATCCTGTTTTTAGCGGAAACGCCTCTCCTATTCCAGGAACAACAAAATCGTTTAAAGGAACTGATATTTACACGGTCGATGATTTTCCAGAAATTGACTATTTGCTGATTACGCACGATCACTACGATCATTTGGATTATGAAACCTTTTTAAAACTAAAACCTAAAACAAAGCAGATAATTACGGCGCTTGGTGTAGGTTCGCATTTAGAATTCTGGGGATTTCCAGCAGAAAAAATTATCGAAAAAGATTGGTACTACACCATTCCATTAGATGAAAATCTAACTATTCATACCGCTCCGTCAAGGCATTTTTCGGGTAGAGGCTTTAAAAGATGTAATACGCTTTGGACTTCTTTTGTTTTAGAAAGCAGAGATTTTAAAATGTATCTGGGCGGAGATAGCGGTTACGACAAACATTATGCAGAAATTGGCGAAAAATACGGTCCGTTTGATGTTGCTTTAATCGATAATGGACAATATAATGAGAGTTGGAAATATATTCATAATTTACCAGAAGATGTCATAAAAGCTATGAAAGACTTGAAAACAAAAAGAGTATTTCCAGTGCATTCTTCTAAATTTTCATTATCGCTTCACGCTTGGGACGAGCCTTTGAAAAAAGTAACCGAATTGAATAGTTTGTCTGAGAATCCGATTCCATTAATTACACCAATGATTGGCGAAGCAGTCGAGCTGAAAAATGAAAAACAAGAATTTTCAGCATGGTGGAAAATCATAAATTAAATCTCCAATCAAAAAATGAATACTTCAGAATATATAATACGAAATGCTGATCCGTCAGAATTTGAGGAAATTGGAAAACTTTTAATTCGCGTTTATTCAGCCTTGGAAGGTTTTCCTAAAGAAGATGAACAACCTAATTATTATAAAATGCTAGCCAATATTGGCGCTTTCACCCAATATCCAGAAACAGAACTTTTAGTTGCGCTTGACAATACTAAAATAGTTGGAGCTGTAGTTTATTTTAATGATATGCAATATTATGGCTCTGGGGGAACCGCAACTCAGGAAAAAGATTCGGCCGGATTTCGTCTGCTTGGAGTTGATTCTAATGTACGAGGCAAAGGAATTGGCAGGCTTTTAACTTTGGAATGCATCAGAAAAGCAAAAGAAACTAAAAGAAAACAAATCATTATTCATTCTACCTTGGCAATGAAAACAGCTTGGCGCATGTATGAAAATATCGGATTTAAAAGAGATGAAATCTTAGACTTTATGCAAGGAGAGCTTCCTGTATTTGGTTTTAGATTCCCTCTTTACTCATAACAATATCAAAAACATAAAAAATTGAACTTAAAAACTAACCTTTTTATCGTTGTTTTTCTCGTAACATCCAACATTTTTTCTCAAAACACTTATGTCTTTTTAGGATCATACAATCGTGATAAAACAGCTGAAGCAATTCAGGTTTATCAATTGGATACCATAAGCGGAAAACTGACCAAATTTACTTCGGCTAAAAACATTGTGAATCCGTCGTATTTGACCGTTTCTCCAAACGGAAAATATGTTTATGCCTGTACCGATACCAAAACGCCAAATGCAGGAAGCGTGAGCAGTTTTGAATTTAATCCGTCAGCCAAAACATTGACTTTTTTAAATAGTCAGCGAAGCGGTGGCGAAAACCCTGTTTATGTGAGCGTGCATAAAAACGGAAAATGGCTGGCCAATGCCAATTATACAGAAGGAAGCGTCTCGGTTTATCCGCTTTTAGAAAACGGTAAAATCGATTCGATTGCGCAGAATTTTCAATATTCAGATGGCAGCGTAAACAAAGAAAGGCAAACTAAATCTCATGTGCATTCTGCTGTATTTTCTCCGCAATGCGATTATTTGTTCTTACCCGATTTAGGAGCAGATAAAATACGCTGTTATGCTTTTAATGAAAATCTGAAAAAACCATTGGAAGCAACTCAAAATCCGTTTACCAAAACTGATTTAGAAGCTGGCCCAAGACATTTTACTTTTCATCCCAATCAAAAATGGGGATATTGTATTGAAGAAATGGCGGGACAAATAAGCGTTTACCATTATGAAAATGGTGTTTTGAATAAAATGCAGCGCATTGCCACACACCCAGATAAAATAAAAGAAGGTTTTGAAAGCTCTGACATCCATATTTCTCCAGATGGAAAATTTATGTATGCCACAAACCGAGGAAAAGAAAATAATATTGCCATTTTCGCTATCGATGAAAACGGATTATTGAAAAACATTGGCTACCAATCTACTTTAGGAAAACATCCGAGGATTTTTGCTATTGATGAAAGCGGGAAATTTTTAGTAGCTTCAAATGTAGAAACGGGAAATGTTGTCGTTTTTAAAAGAGATTCCAAAACAGGATTATTGAAAAAAACAGGAAAAGAAATTAAGATGGAACATGTTTCTTGCGTGCAGATTAAACGAATTTAAGATTACTATCAAACAAAACTATAAAACCACAAAAAAATGCAAATATCAAACTTCAATTTACAGCCGGATTTCTTAGAAAACGAAATCTCAAGGTTAATTCCATTAGAAGAAAAACATTTTGAAGCCTTATTTGAAGCCGCTTCAGATCCTTTAATTTGGGAACAAAATCCAGTTAAGGATCGACATGAAAGAGAAGCCTTTAAAACTTATTTTGATTTGATACTTACTAAAAATCCGTTCTTAATTCTCGATAAGCAAACAGGTGAAGTAATGGGTACAACGAGTTTTTACGACTACAATCCAGAAAAATCGAACGTTGGAATTGGCTATACTTTTATTACACGAAAATATTGGGGCGGTCCGTACAATAAAGCAAACAAAAAGTTAATGATTGATTATGCATTTCAGCACGTTGACTCGGTGCTTTTTCATGTCGGATCAGAAAATTTCCGTTCGCAAAAAGCCGTTTTAAAACTCGGAGCAGAAAAGGTCAATGAGCTTATGTTTAACATCAATGGTCTTGAAGTGCCTTATTTTGAATATGAATTGAAAAAGAAGTAAGATGTAAAATGTAAAAATGTAAAAAGTAACACAAGAATCACATTTTACATTTTACATCTTACATTTCACTAAAAACAAAAAAAGTAATGAAAAGAATAACCGTTTTCTGTGCATCAAGTTATGGCACCGAAAAAATTTACGAAGAACAAGCCATTACTTTGGGCAAAACCCTTGCTGAGCAAAATATAGAATTAGTTTATGGCGGTGCAAATGTGGGGTTAATGGGTGCTGTTGCTGACGGAGCTTTAAATGCTGGCGGTAAAGTAATTGGTGTACTTCCTAATTTTTTAAGATCGAAAGAAATTGCGCATTTAGGCTTAACCGAATTGATTTTGGTCAAAAGCATGCATGAAAGAAAAACTAAAATGAACGATTTATGCGATGGCGTGATCGCGCTTCCAGGAGGTTTTGGAACTCTTGAAGAGCTTTTCGAAATGCTCACATGGGCGCAATTAGGATTGCATAAAAAACCAATTGCTATTCTAAACGTAAATGGCTATTATGACGCACTGATAGAATTACTGCAAACCATGACAGAAAAGGGTTTGCTGAAAGAAGTCAATCAAAAAATGCTTTTGGTTAGCGATTCTATTGATGATTTATTAAATCAAATGCGAAATTACACAGCGCCGACTGTCGGAAAATGGATTGATAAAAAAAAGTTATAACTCAGAACTTAAAAGCTCAATACAAAATTTAGAGTTATATTTACATTTACTCTCTTACCTCTAACTTATTAACTTCAAACAAAATGAAAACAGAAAACAATAAATATGCAAAGGCCGAAATGCTGATTCGAAAACCTGTTTCTGAAGTTTTTCAAGCTTTTATTGACCCTCAGATTACAAGTAAATTTTGGTTTACAAAAGGTTCGGGGAAATTAGAAGAAGATCAAAAAACCGAGTGGACTTGGGAAATGTATGGCTTCTCACTTTCGGTTAAGACACTTGTCATTCAAGAAAATAAAAAAATTGTTATTGAATGGGGAAATCCGGACGAAATTACATTGGTAGAATGGGTTTTTAGTCCGTTGAACGAAAACGAAACTTTTGTAAGCATCACCAATTCTGGCTTTCATGGCGACACCGATAAAATTATAGATCAGGTTCGCAATTCGACTGAAGGCTTTACTTTGGTTTTGGCTGGAGCAAAAGCGTATTTAGAGCATAATTTAAGATTGAATTTGGTTTTGGATCGTTTTCCGAAGGGACTTGCGTGATGAAAATTTAACTGCGTTGAATATTTTTTTAACCGCAAAGCACGCAAAGGTTTTACGCAAAGAGCGCGAAGTTTTTTTTGAGAATCATTAAAATGAAAAATTCGCTAAGCTTTGTCTACAAAGTTTATCCGGACACAACTTTGCGAACTCTGCGATAAAAATTTTAAACGCAAAGAACGCAAAGGTTTTACGCAAAGTACGTTAAGTTTTTTTCACAAAGCTTTGTATAGATAAAGCTTTGCGTACTTAAAATGTAGATTTTGCTTAGGCTCTTAATAAAAATACCTTTGCGAACTTTGCGGTAAAAAAAATTAACACAAAGAAGAGCAAACTTGAAACCTGAAACTTGAAACAAAAAAAAACATCATGGAAGTAAAAAAACCAGAAAACATAGACGAATATATTGGCGGATTTCCTGCCGATGTTCAGGAAATTTTGGAGAAAGTTAGAATGACGATTCAGAAGGCGGCTCCTGATGCTAAAGAAAAAATCAGCTATTCGATGCCAGCTTTTGAACAAAACGGAATTGTAGTTTATTTTGCGGCTTTTAAAAACCATATCGGACTTTATGCCTTACCAAGCGGACACAAAGCTTTTGCATCAGAACTTTCCAAATATAAATCAGGAAAAGGCTCTGTGCAATTTCCTTTCAAAGATCCAATACCGTATGATTTGATTGCTGAAATTGTCAAATTTAGAGTCAAAGAAAACTTGGAAAAAGCCAAAAAGAAATAAACCGCAATGAATTTAACCGAACATTACGATCAGCTTTATAAAACATCTTCTGAAATTATTTCGGCGGGAAAATACTCGATCGATTCTGAACTTAAAAATGACTCCGATTCCCGTTTTGGAATTACGTTGCTTATTCGTCCAAATGATGAGATTAAAGCTAATATTGAGACTTTTATTAAGGAATTGAAAAAAGCCGAACCTGAACTATATTATTATCCAGATTCGGATATTCATATTACAGTCATGTCGATTATTTCTTGTTCTTCAGATTTTACTTTGAATCAGATTTCGCCAAACGAATATATTGAAGTGATTTGCAGAAGTTTGGTCGATGTTGAGAAAATTCAAATTCAGTTTAAAGGTATAACCGCTTCTCCATCTGCTCTTATGATTCAAGGATTTCCAAGTGATGAAACCTTAAATAATTTAAGAAACAGACTTCGCGAAAATTTCAAAAATTCAGGATTAAAGCAAAGCATCGACAGCCGTTATTCTATATCAACAGCGCATTCTACAATAATGCGTTTTCAGGAAAAACTTCATGATCCGAAAAAATTAATTGAAATTGCTGAGAAATTCCGTGATTTTGACTTCGGAACATTTGATGTTAAAAATCTAGAATTGGTTTACAATGACTGGTATCAGCGAAAAAGTACAACTAGAGTTTTGGGGGATTTTGGGCTGAGATGATTTTTGTTTGCCACGACTCGAGCGATAGCGAACAGGTGAAGCAATTCAATAATTTCCACTAATTATTACTGAATTACAAAGTGAAATAAATTCGCGTAAATTAGTGAAATTCGTGGCAAATAAAGTTTATTTAAACTTTCCAAAATGCCATAAAACTCCCGAAGGATCATGCAAAAAACATTCGCTTCCCCAATCTAGATATTTTATTGGCGTTAGTTTTACCCCTTCGTACTTTTCAGGAAGATTTAAAGCTAGGAGTTCGCTGTAATAGCGCTCCACATTATCGACTTCAAGAAAAATCATGGTGTTTTCAATCCAACTTTTATCGTAGTAATCTTGAAGATAGAAAGCGATCTCCCCTGTTTTAAAAACGGAGAAATTAGATTCTAAAACAAACTCTTCAAATCCTAAATCGCGATAAAAACTTCTTGAGATTTCAAAATTTTTAGCGCCTATAAACGGTCTGATAGATTTAGCATTGTGATTCATAGCATTACTTTAGTTTACGAAAACCATTCAACTCCTTTATCAAGTCGATCGAGAAAATCGGTAAATGAATCTCCTATTACGACATGATATTTTGCATCCAAACCAACAACAGGAGAAAGAACAATTTTTGTAGAATCGTCATCTTCAAATTCAATTCCGATAAATTCTCCACTTCCATTTGTACCTATAGCCAATGTTTGCGGTAGTTTTTCAAAAATATGATACTCCAAATTAGCATCAATAATTTCTTCCAGACTCCAAAGTTTTATAAACTCAGCTCCAATAAATTGATCTATTCCATGATAATTTTCGAGATAAAAAACATAATCTTCAGGAAGATCATATTTTAAATGTTCCTGAATATCTCCAATTCGGATTGACGGTGCCATTTCTCTTTTAGGAAAATCGTACTTCTTTAAAATCTCAAATAAAATCTCCATCTACTATAAATTTATGTCGTTATAATAAATTAAAAACCACTTATTATGAATGAGTTTAAATTGCCTTTCTACTTCAAAACCACTATTTGGAATCCAAAATCTTTCGGTTATTAAAGTATCTGTTTTTACCAATGAATGCTGATATTCTTCAATTTCAGATTTTTCGGCAACAGGAACGGCTTGAAATTGCCAGTTCTTTCGCGTCCAATTATATTGCTCAAAACCTGCAATATGTTTTCCTTCAATCGGAAAATCAACTCTTGAAACTTGAAAAAGAGAATCAGAATGGAATTTTATATTGAATTCATCAAAATTCTCGGGCAATTCTTTTTTTATAGGTTTTGCAATACTATCATTGCGAACAGCATTTAAATTTTGACTTTCTACTTTAACTTTATTACAGCTCGTAAAAATAAACGCGACAGCAAAAACAGTCAAAATATTTGAAATTTTCATGAAACGAGATTTAGCTTTTCTTCAAAATACTTCCCAAACCACGTCCGATTTGTTCTATAGCCTCTATACCTTTTGCTAAAGGCGATGCGGTAAAATCTTCGTAAGCATCCATTGCGCTTTCTTTTCTATCATCTTGCGGATAAACAAGCATCACATTATTGCTGCCGAAGTTTTTTTCAAATTTCGTTGGCAATTTATCAAAGATCGATTGGTACGAAACAGAACCTTTTCGAGACAAATTAACCACTATCAGATCAGTAGGTTTTATCTCGTCTGAAATCGTTTCAAAATCTTCCCAATCTGAAACATTTTTGAATCCGAATTTACTGTTCAATTTTAGATTTCCTGCAATCTGCTGAATAGCTTGATGCGTTTTTTCTTCGCCATAAATCACAATCGGAATACTTAATTCTTGTGCTAAACGGCTAACTTTCTGCATCAATAAATGAAATCCAATCCCTCTTTCTGAAAAAGGCGGGCAAATAAAAACTAGTCTTTTTTCTTCAATAAAATTCTTTTGAAACCTGCAGATAAACAAAGTTTTATCTACATTGTTGATGATCGAATCTACATTTTCTCCAAAGATTTTATCTAAAAATCCTGTTTTTCTAGGCCATCCAACAATCACGATATCAGACATGATTTCTTTTGATGTTCTGGCAATTCCGCTTGCTGGATTATGGTCGATTCTGGCAATGGTATTAATCTTTACTTCTGAAGCCGATCCTTGAATTACAAATTTATCGACTGCTTTTCTGTATTTTAAAATATTCTTTTCTGCCTGATTATTGTTCGGAACAATCGTTAATAAAGTTACAGGATTAGATGATTTTTTATCCTTTATTAAAAGTGCAAAATCCAACAAACTCACTGCAGCAGACGATTTTGCCAACGGAATTAAAATATGCTCGTCTAAAATCTGATCTCTTTCAGTATCTTCATGCGAGATTTCTTCTTCGCAAATAGCAATTTTCTTTGCCGCTTTTTCTGTTGCAAAAGAAGCTACGATACACGTAATTAATATTAAGATAATGGTTCCGTTTAAGATATTTTCATCTAAGATTTTAGCTTTAAAACCAACCAAAATTACGGCTAGAGTTGCAGCGGCATGCGCACTGCTCAACCCAAAAATAAGCTGTCTTTCGGTTCTGGTATATTTAAAAACAATTTGAGTAAAAAATGCCGCAATCCATTTTCCGAATATTGCCACAACACTCAAAGTTCCTGCAACAATCAAAGCCGTTGGTCCGCTTAAAATAACGCTAACATCAACGAGCATTCCCACAGAAATTAAGAAAAACGGAATAAATAAGGCGTTTCCAATAAACTCAATTCTATTCATCAAAGCAGAAGAATGCGGAATTAGCGGATTTAATGCCAAACCTGCAACGAATGCCCCAATAATAGGCTCTACTCCTGCTACTTCGGCCAAAAAGGCGGCGAAGAAAACCACAGAAAGCACAAAGATATAATGAGCGTGTTTCTCGCTTTCCAGTTTCTTAAAAAACCATTTGGCAACACGCGGAATAATCATAAACATGATCGCAGAAAAAATCGCTAATGAAACAATCAGTTTAACCCAAAATGCTTGATTTAGATTTCCTTGACTGCTTCCCATAATTACCGCCAGAATAATCAAAACCGCAGTATCGGTCAAAATAGTTCCACCAACGGTAATGGCAACCGCTTGGTTTTTGGCAATTCCTAATTTACTAACGATCGGGTAAGCCACCAATGTATGCGTTGCAAACATACTAGCTGTTAAAAAGCTAGCATTAAAATCGTATTTGAGCAAGTAAAAACAAACTGGAAATCCTATTGAAAGCGGCAGAATAAAGGTAAAAAAACCAAAGAGCAAACTCTTATTTCGATTGGCTTTAAACTCATTCATATCCAATTCTAGTCCTGCAATAAACATGATATACAACAGTCCGATTGTCGAAAACAAATCGACTGCGGAGTTTTTTGCCAGAATATTTAATCCGTGAGGCCCAATAATAACACCCGAAATAATAAGTCCGATAATGCCTGGAATATTAATTTTTTTAAGTAAAATCGGCGAAAGCAGAATTATGAAAAGTATTAATGAAAAAATTAATACAGGATTGCTTAAAGGTAATTCGAATTCTTGTAATAGATGTCTGAAAAATTCTATCATATGGTAACTTATCTTATTGTGGCATTAATATTTGTAAAAAGACGTTTTCAGAATTAAAACAAAATCCAATGAAGTATTAATATTAAAGAATCAAGCAGTAAACTCGTTCTTCTACAAAAATACCGAAAAAACGCTAACTTTTTACGGAAACTGCATATTAAGGTTTTAAATTTATTTCGTTGCCGAATTATTAAATTTTAATATTTTTTTTAACAAATACGCAAGATTAACAGTAAAAAAGAAATCATCATTGCATTATTCGATTATCTTTGTCTTAACAAAAATTGAACAATGGAAGAATGTATCTCTGTTTTTGATATGCTTAAAATTGGCGTTGGCCCTTCAAGCTCACATACTTTAGGTCCGTGGCGAGCGGCAGAACGCTTTCTGGAAGAGTTGAAAGACGAAGCGATTTTAGACGATATCACAAGGGTAAAAGTCGATTTGTATGGCTCACTTTCTTTAACTGGAAAAGGCCACGCAACAGATCTTGCTGTAATGCTTGGATTGAGCGGACAAGATCCTGAATATATTCCTGTAGAAGATATAGCAGGAATTATTAAAAAAATCGAAACTACAAACGAAATCAATTTGGGCAACCAAAAAGTGATTCCGTTCTTTTTTCTTCAAGACATTGTTTTCAATAAAGACTTTCTACCGTTTCATGCAAATGGATTGAAATTTACGGCTTACAAATCTGACGATTCAGAATATGAATCTACTTTTTATTCTATCGGAGGAGGATTTGTAGTTAAAGAAGAACGCACCAATGCCAAATTGAAGGAAGTTATAAAATGTGCCTTTCCTTACCCGATTCAAAACGCTGCTGAATTGCTGAATTATACGATTACCGAAAACAAATCGATTTCTGAAATTGTATACGAAAATGAAATTTCGATGCGTCCAGAAGCCGAAGTGCATTCTGAACTCATGCGTATTTGGAATACAATGCTCGAATGCATGTACATTGGCTGTCATTCTGAAGGAATTCTTCCTGGCGGACTTCATGTACGCAGAAGAGCTTTTGATATGCACCAAAACTTAATTGGATTATCTAATTATACCGATCCGCAAAGCTGGTTGGAAGAAATTAGAAAAACAGAAGTTAAATTCCGCCAAATCTTAAAATGGGTAAGCTGTTTTGCACTTGCCGTGAATGAAGTAAATGCTTCTCTAGGCCGCGTAGTTACTGCTCCAACAAACGGAAGTTCGGGTGTAATTCCTGCTGTTTTAATGTATTATATGGTAATTGAAAACCACAATGCAGGCGAAAAAGAAATCAAACAGTTTTTGATGGTGGCAGGCGAAATTGGAAGTATCTTCAAAAAAGGTTCTACCATTTCTGCAGCAATGGGCGGATGTCAAGCCGAAATTGGCGTTTCTTCTGCGATGGCAGCCGGAGCTTTATGCGAATTAATGGGCGGAACTCCTGCTCAAGTTCTTATGGCGGCTGAAATTGCGATGGAACATCATTTAGGTTTAACCTGCGATCCTATTGGCGGTTTGGTTCAGATTCCGTGTATCGAAAGAAATACAATGGGCGCCATCAAAGCAATAAATGCTGCTGAGCTGGCTTTAGAAACCGATTCTAAAAATGCTAAAGTTCCTTTAGACAAAGTGATTAACACGATGTGGGAAACAGCAAAAGATATGAACTCAAAATACAAAGAAACTTCTGAAGGAGGTCTTGCAGTTGCCGTAAATATGGCGGATTGCTAAAATTTAAGTCTGCCACGAATTCCACAAATTGTCACGAATTATTTTTATATAAATGAGTACTAATTTGCGGAATTTGTGGCTAAAAAATTTAAAAGATATTCATGAAAAAACTTTACTTTTTGTTAGCTTTTTACTCTTCTTTTTTACTACACTCTCAAGAAATATACTATATAAAATCGGACACAAGGTTATTTACTTCTAAGAGTAAATCATCTGATTTTCTGGGCTATTTTAAATATGGAGCATCTGTAAAATTACTATCCAAAAATGAAAACGGATGGTATAAAATACAATCTGATAATTTTTCTGAAGGTTATGTCGAGACAAAATATATTGCAGAAACGCTCAATTCATCTGATATAAAAACAAAAGATAAAGAAAACCCAATCATTGAAAGTGGTGACAGTTATTATGGTAGCCCGCATTTATTTGTTTTAGTTGCAGGTTTAAAAGCACGTGCAATGCCTGATAAAACTTCAAAAATCAGAGAAATTTTATTTACCGGAGATCCTATTCCTGTCAATTATTACCCTAAAAACCAAGATGAATGGGTTAATATCAGCGGTACATTTGGAGATGATTATAACAAATTTGTACAAAGAAAATATATTGGGCAACGACCTGATTTTGATAAATTAATCAGTGAATTTGACAAACTGGATATTTCAAAAATAAATGAAAGAAAAACACTAAGCGAACGAATTGTAGAACTTGCTTGGAATAGTGGTTACAAAAAATTAATACCAGCTTACGAGCGTTATTCTGATGTTGCGAGACAGATTAATGATGAAAAATTAATTTCTGAAACAGAATTAAATCAACTTTTAGCTAAGAAACTAGGACAACAAAAAACTTTTGATGAAATTACAGCCATTTCTAAAAAAGCAGAATTTTTATTGAAAGGAGTCAAAACCAAAACATTCAATCTTCCACTAAGTGAGCTTTTAAAACTGTATAGTCAGCCTTTAAAAAAGAAAACTATGGAAGACGATTGTGGCATTTATTTAAGTGATAATTTTTATTATTATTCCGATCTAGAAGTCTCTGTAGACGAAAACAAAAATCTGGTTGAAATTGTAAAAATCTTTTTAAACGAAAACAACAAATTTATCCTCAATTCAAAAGCCGTTTTTGATCATAAACTAACTGAAAAAGACTTTATTGAAAAATATGGAACTTATATTGAGGCTTCTCTAAAAGCTCCACATCATTACTCACTAAACTTAGAAGACGGACAATTCCGATTAGAATTTAAAGACGGAAAACTATATTCTGTCGAAATATTCTATTATTGCTGATCCCCATTCTACAATTATTCAATACTTTTACAATATCAAAAAAACAAGAAAATGTCAGTAGCAAAAAAAGATTATAAAAGAATCACAACAAAGTCATTAATTGAAATGAAAAGCAATGGAGAAAAAATCTCTATGCTGACTGCGTATGATTATACAATGGCGAAAATTGTTGACACTGCAGGTGTTGATGTAATTTTGGTTGGTGATTCGGCATCAAACGTAATGGCAGGTCACGAAACGACTCTTCCTATTACTTTAGATCAGATGATTTACCATGCTTCTTCTGTAGTTCGCGCTGTAGAAAGAGGTTTGGTTGTAGTTGACTTGCCTTTTGGAAGTTACCAATCTGATCCAAAAGAAGCTTTACGCTCTTCTATCAGAATCATGAAAGAAAGCGGCGGACATGCAGTAAAATTAGAAGGTGGAAAAGAAATTAAGGAATCAATCAAAAAAATATTAAATGCTGGAATTCCTGTAATGGGACATTTAGGTTTAACTCCTCAATCTATCTACAAATTCGGAACCTACAGTGTTCGTGCAAAAGAAGAAGAAGAGGCAGAAAAATTAATTGAAGATGCTCAAATGCTTGAAAAAGTAGGCTGTTTTGCAGTTGTTTTGGAAAAAATTCCAGCGGCATTGGCTAAAAAAGTAGCAGACAGCATTTCTATTCCTGTAATCGGAATTGGAGCTGGAGGCGGTGTTGACGGTCAAGTTTTAGTAATTCATGACATGCTAGGAATGAATAATGAATTTAGTCCGCGTTTCTTACGCCGCTACTTAAATCTTTATGAAGAAATGACTAAAGCAATTGGTCAATATGCAGCAGATGTTAAGTCAAGTGACTTTCCTAATGCTAATGAACAATATTAATTTTTTTAAGATACTAAGTTGCTAAGGTTCTGAGATGCTAAGTTTTTATTCTTAGGTTCAAAGTAACAAAGTGACAAAGATTTAAAATATGAATTGCCTCCAGCTTTAGCTGGAGGTATCTTTTTTTTAAATATCTTAAAGGCTTTAGCCAAACTTCCCTTTCTAAATATAAATTCCATTCTATGAAAATTCTTTCAGACAAAAATAATCTCCAAATTCTTCACGAAGACAATCACATTATTGTGGTCAACAAACGTGTGGGCGATATTGTGCAGGGAGATAAAACGGGCGACAAGCCTTTGTCTGATGTGGTGAAAGAATATATTAAAGCCAAATACAACAAACCTGGTGATGTTTTCTTAGGCGTTATTCACCGTTTGGATCGACCTACAACAGGAATTGTCGTTTTTGCTAGAACTAGCAAGGCTTTATCTCGAATGAACGAATTGTTCAGCAATCGTGAAACAAAAAAAACATATTGGGCTGTTGTTAAAAACAAACCGAAAGAAGCAAAAGCAAAATTGGTTCATTATTTAAAAAGAAACGAAAAAAATAATACTTCAAAAGCACATCTAAAAGAAGTTCCAGACAGTAAATTGGCTAGTTTAGACTACGTGATTATCAAAGAGCTTCAAAATTATACGGCTTTGGAAATTAATCTGCATACTGGACGTCATCACCAAATACGTGCGCAGTTAAGTGCAATTGGGTCCCCAATTAAAGGAGATTTAAAATATGGCGCAGACCGAAGCAATCCCGATGGCGGAATTCATCTTCACGCCCGAAAACTAACTTTTCTTCATCCGGTTTCAAAAGAAAATATCACCATTATTGCCCCTACTCCAGACGATCCTATTTGGAATGCTGTCTGATTTTTATGATTTAATTGTTAATTTTTTAAATTTTATCGATTAACTTGCATAGCATAAAAAAAACAAGCTAATCGAAAAATGGACTTTAAAAGCGACATCGGATATCGAAAAGAAACTCTAAAAAAGTTATTGTATAATATTCAGAAAAGCGAAGATCTAATCGTAAAAGCTTTGTATGATGACTTTAAAAAACCAGAGTTCGAAGCTGTTTTGACCGAAACCAATTATGTCATTTCAGAACTTAAAGACGTTATCAAAAACATTAATAAATGGGCAAAACCAAAACGTGTTTTTCCTTCACTGCTTAACTTCCCTTCTAGCGACTATATCTACAAAGAACCTTATGGCGACGTATTAATAATTGCGCCTTGGAACTATCCTTTTCAGCTTGCTTTATGTCCGCTAGTTGCCGCAGTTGCCGCAGGAAACCGAGTGGTTTTAAAACCATCAGAACTTACGCCGCACACCTCTGCTATAATTGCAAAAATTATAGAAAAAACATTCCATATCAATCACGTTGAAGTTTTTGAAGGCGGTATTGAAGTTTCTAATAAATTACTGGCACAACGCTGGGATTACATTTTTTTTACCGGAAGTGTTGCTGTTGGAAAAATCGTTGCAAAAGCCGCAGCTGAAAATTTAACTCCCGTTACGCTCGAATTGGGAGGGAAAAATCCGTGCATTATTGATGAAACAGCCAATTTAAAACTCGCAGCAAAACGAATTGTATGGGGAAAATTCATCAACGCGGGACAAACTTGCATAGCACCCGATTATGTTCTGATTCAGAAAAATATGAAGGTCAATTTTATTTCTTATATGATTGAAGAAATCATTAAAGCTTATGGAAAAAAAATAGACAAATCTCCTGATTTTGCAAGAATTATAAACACTAAAAACTGGTACCGATTAACCAATATGATTCAAGACGAGCATATTTTGTTTGGCGGAGAAAGCGATGCCAACAAACTCTATATTGCTCCTACACTTCTTGAAGAACCTGATTTAGACAGCGCTGTCATGAAAGAAGAGATCTTTGGCCCTATTCTGCCGATTCTGGTTTACGAAAATGAAGACGACATCAAGAAGGTCGTAAGCCGTTATGAGAAACCTCTTTCATTTTATATTTTTAGCGAAAATAATTCGTTTGTCCAGAAATTAATTTCAAAATACTCATTTGGAGGCGGATGCATCAACGACACTGTGATTCATTTTTCTAACAATAGGCTGCCATTTGGCGGTGTTGGACATAGCGGAATTGGCGCTTATCATGGCAAACGAAGCTTCGACACATTTTCTCATCATAAACCAATTGTAAAAAAAGGAAACTGGCTTGATCTGCCTATGCGTTATGCGCCTTACAAAGATAAGTTGGCTTCGATAAAAAGAATATTAGACTGGCTATAAATCAGTTAAAAACATTTTGGAATGTTTTGTAGATTTTTATACGGAATTGATTAAAAATATTATATTTACGTCAAGATACCTTTCAAATATTACAAGTCTATAAAACAATCTTACATAAAAATGAAATCTACACTTAACCAAATTGAGGACATTAAAAAAAATGGCTTTTCCCTTGATTTTGCTACAGTTTTTAATCACGCTTTCGAAAACTATAAAAAAATAGCACTGTATTCCGGGCTCATCATCTTAGTTTTTTCTATTATTGCCGCTGTTGCCTTTATGGGCGTAATAGTTGCCTATTTTGGCGCTGAAGCGATGACAAAAGATTTCATTCAAAATATTGAAAACCAACAATTCACTGCCGTTCAATTAGTAATTCAAACGGTTGCTGTTTCTCTAGTAGCTGGAATTACGGCTCCTTTTGGCGCAGGTTTTCTAAAAATGGCTGACTCTGCAGATAAAGATGTTGAGTTTAATGTTTCTACTATTTTCACTTATTATAAAGCACCTTATTTTCCACAAATTTTTGTCGCGGCTTTTATTCCTGCTTTATTAGGAACGGCGCTTTCCAATTTAATTGAAAGTTCAGGAGTATTATTGGTTGGAAATATAATTTCGTTTATGGTTTCGTACTTTATGTATTTATCTATTCCTTTAATTGTTTTTGGAAATCTTAAAGCAATAGATGCCATAAAATCTAGCATTATTATCGTTACAAAAAATCCGCTTAACATATTTGCCTTTTTTATCATAGGTTTCTTGGGCTCGATGGTTGGTTTTATTGGCTGTTGTGTAGGAATTATTTTTACCGTTGTTTTTAACAGCTCAATGATTTATGCCACTTATTTTGCCATTTTTGGAACAAACGCTGAAGAAGAAGATTCAATAGATTCAATTGGAAAATATAATGTAGATTAAACTAGAAAATTCTTATTTGCAAAGAAACTAACCACTTCTTTTAAGAATTTTCAAAACGCTATTTATTAAACCAACATACTCCAAATTCTATGGTCGCAAACTGTAGTTTTTTCAATTCGGTGATTTCAGGAATTTCCACTATCGGAAGTACCTTCGAATCAATTATGACCGGATGGTATGTGTTTAATTCTGATATCATTTACTATAACAACCATAAACTTTTTGTTTTAGGTTTATCGCTCCTTGCCTTTCTTGCGCTCTTGGTTTATCAATTTTTTAAAATTAAGTCAAAGATTGGATATTTCATCGAAAAAAAGAAAGAACAAGATAAAGTAAGTCGAGAATATCAGCTTTACATTTTATTTTTTGGCATAGCCGTAATTGTAATCGAAATTATAAATGAAATTTTTAAAATAAGACCCAAAAGCCTCTTAGTTGTAAATGTTTCTATTGGAATTTCGGTACTTGTTATTTACCTCATAACAGACAAAATCAAATGGGTAAGAGATCATATCCAGCAGATTTTTATTTCTTGTTTCTTCATTTACATCAGTTATGTTGCTTACAATATTGTCACTTTGACCAATGATGTGGTACCCATTATTGTTTTTCTGATTTCGTTTTTCTTTTCGTACAGCATTCTTAAACCTATAAAAATTTATTGGACTTTTGTTGCTTTAACGTTTATTTTCCTCCTTGCAACGTTAGGTTTTCATCTCATCCCACTAAAATCTTCCATTCTGCTGCTTAATTTCTGCATTCTGATTTTTATTATCAATCAGGTAAAATATGCGGTTTTATTAAACAATCGCGACAATTTCAGGTTTGCAAACGAAATTGTCCATAAAGGGAATTCGCTTTCAATAGCATCCAACCAAAAAGGAGAAATACTCTTTTGCAGCGAAACCATAACTCCTATTTTAGGTTATCTTCCTGATGAAGTTATGGGCTTAAAATTTTGGGAATTACCTCATGAATCAGAAGTAGAGGAAAAATTGAGTTCTATTAAAAGCCAAGAAAACAAACTTTACATTAGAAAATTGAAAGCCAAAAACGGCGAGTACAAATACATTCAATGGCAAGATAAAAATTTCTCAGAAGATTTAATTATCAGCATTGGGCAGGATGTTACCGAACAGGTTATCGTTCAGGATCAATACAAAAACCTAATCCAAACCGCAACAGATATTATTTTTGAAATTGATACCGAAGGTTATTTTACCTTCATAAATGAATTTGGAATTTCTACTCTTGGCTATACGGAAGACGAAATAATTAAAAAACATTATTCCAATTTCATACACGAACACTATATTACTAGCGCGGTCGATTTTTACGAAAATTTAGTGCTTAACGAAAGTAATTACCCAATCATCGAAATTCCAATTTTAAAGAAAAATGGTGAGGAAATATGGATGTCGCAAAAAATTATTGTTCGCAAAAATGAGTTAGGCTTAACAACCGGATTTTCTGGAATTGCGCGAGATGTAACAGATAAAAAGAATATTGAAAACGAGAAAAAAAGACGTCTCAAAAAAATTGAAGCTTACAATAGCTCAACCAAAAAATTATCGACAACGGACTTTAGCAAGTATGACAAACTCAATACTGTTATTGATTTAATCCTAAAAGAAGCCGCTTCGATAAGTAATGCCAATCGGGTAAGTTTCTGGAAATATGATGATGATTTAATTACCTGCAAAAATCTTTTTAGTCTTGACAATCAAAGTTTAAACGACAAAAATATTTTAAAAAAAGAATCATATCCTATCTATTTTGAAACGTTAAACAACAAAGCAATCATTAACGCACCAGACGTATTCAACAAACTGGAAACATCTGAATTTCAAAAACTTTATTTTACCAAAAACAATATCAAATCGATGCTCGATGTGCCTATTTTTCTAACGGGTCAATTAGCAGGAGTTGTCTGTTTTGAAAACACCGAACAAAAACGAGAATGGGACAATGAAGACATCAATTATGCGAGAACCATTTCAGATGTGATTTCGCTTGCCATTTCGTCTCAAATGCGTTTAGAAGCAGAACGGAAATTAGAACTCAAAAGCCAGCTCTTGTCTGCCCTTTCTCTATGCACCGAAAAATTCCTGCTAAGCAAAACAACGCATCAAATGTTTGAGGAGACTTATAACATTATCGGAAAAGCAGCCAAAGTAGACCATATGTATTACTACGAAAAAGATGTGATTTACAATACGGTCAGCCAAAAATACAAATGGTCGCGTGAGGGTGTTACCCATCAGATTACGCCTTTGCGACAGATGACCGAAGAAAATCTCCAAGAAATTTACGATGCCGCATCGCAGAGAAAAATTCTAAATACATTAACCCGAAGACTCAAAGACAGTTACTTTAAAAAGCTTTTAATCGATAATGAAATCCAATCGATTCTAATTCTACCTATTTACATTAACGATATTTTTACTGGTTTCATTGGTTTTGACGATTGTACCACTGAAAGAAAATGGTCTGAGGATGAAATTAATATCTTTCAGGTCTTGGCCAATAACATTTCGTCTGCATTAGAAAGAAATCGAAATGAAACTAAAATTATTGAAAGTGAAGAAAAATTCAAATTGATTGCCAACAATATTCCAGGAACGGTTTATTTGTCAAAATTTGATGCTTTTTCGACCAAAATATTCTTAAACGACGAAGTTTTGAATCTAACAGGATATTCAAAATCTGAATTTATTGAAAATAATTTATCCTTTCTATCGTTAATTCATCCAGAAGATAAAGAAGAAGTAATTAACAATCAAATCGATAATCTGCAAAACGGAATGCCTTTGCACAATGTGTATCGCATTCAGCGTAAAAGCGGCGAGTTTATTTGGATAGAAGAATTTGGAGACGTAATTAAGCGAGATGATGAAATTGAATTTGTTGGCGGAATTTATTTTGATATTACAAGCAAAAAAGAAACCGAAGACGCGATAAAAGCTAAACAGCTCGCAGAAGCGGCAAATAAATCAAAATCTGACTTTTTGGCCAATATGTCTCACGAAATCAGAACTCCTTTAAATGGAATTATTGGTTTTACACACTTATTAATGAAAACAGAATTGGAAGAAATTCAAGAAAAATACATGACCACCATTAACCAATCGGCTCATTCTCTTCTTGAAATCATAAATGATATTCTGGATTTTTCAAAAATTGAAGCAGGAAAACTAGAGCTTTTTATTGACTTATACGATATTAAAAAAATCTTAGGACAAGTCTTTGACTTAATTGTTTACGAGTCTAACAAAAAAAATCTGGAACTTGATTTTAATATTGATCCTGATGTTCCCAAATATATATGGACAGATATTGTTAGAATCAAGCAGATTTTGATCAACCTGCTGTCAAATGCTGTCAAATTTACAACTGAAGGCTCGATCAAATTAACCGTTTCGGTTTTAGAAAAGAAACATAACAATAGCTGCCTTATCCGTTTTGCGGTAATTGATACTGGAATTGGTATTCTGGAAAAAAACCAAAAGAAAATTTTTACGGCTTTTTTACAGGAAGACAGTTCTACCACGAGAAAATTTGGCGGAACGGGATTAGGCTTAACCATATCTAACCAACTGCTTGCTTTAATGGAAAGTCGTTTACAACTGAAAAGTAAAATTGGCAAGGGAAGCACTTTTTTCTTTGACCTAAATTTAAAAACAAGCAACCAAAGCCTTAATGATAAATACAATGCCGAGCTTAAAAGTTTAAATATCGATTCTAACGAAGTTGAAACAAACAGCAATACGATTACTTTTTTAATTGTAGAAGACAACAAAGTAAATATGCTTCTTCTCAAAACAATTATAAAAAACCTATACCATAATGCTTTTATTTTTGAATGCGAAAACGGATATGAAGCCATTCAGCAATTTGAAGAAATCAATCCTACCATTATTTTCATGGACATTCAAATGCCAATTATGAATGGTTACGAAACTGCAAAAGCCATTAGAAACACAAAAAAAGGGCGCGACGTTCCTATAATTGCTGTTACTGCCGGTGCGGAAAAGGAAGAACGAAATAAATGCATTTCAGCAGGAATGGACGATTATATTTCTAAACCCATCATGAAAGGAAGTGTAGAAGAAGCCTTAGTAAAATGGCTGGGTTAATTTAGTTTTCAAGTCTCAGCGACAGTCCCAGTCCCAGTCTCAAGTAACGCTTCAACTAAAAACTGCGAACAAAAACTTAATACTCGAATTGTGAAATTTATCATAAAAAATCTATAAATTCGTACAACGCTTTAAATAAACAAGTTTAAAAACAAATCAATATGAAATGGCAAGGCAGAAGACAAAGTGATAACGTAGAAGACAGAAGATCAATTTCTGGAGGAGGCAAAGCACTTGTCGGCGGAGGAGTTATTGGAATCATTATTTTATTGCTTAATGTTTTTGGTGGTGAAACTGGCCAGCAAATAGCGCCTATTTTAGAACAAATGCAAGGCGGACAGCAACAGCAAACTGAAACTGCAGCTCCTTTAAGCGAGGAAGACAAAAAAATGGGAGATTATGTCGGAGTTGTTCTAGCAGACACTGAAGACATTTGGAGCAAAATATTTGCCGAACATGGCATGACGTATGAAAAACCAAAATTAGTCCTTTTTAAAAACTCTACACAAACTGCATGCGGCGGGGCTTCATCTGCTTCTGGTCCGTTTTACTGTCCAGCTGATCGTAAAGTATATATGGATTTGGCTTTTTTTGAAGAACTACAAACCAGATTTGGTGCAAAAGGAGGTGACTTTGCCATTGCATACGTTATTGCGCATGAAATTGGCCATCATATTCAAACTTTAATGGGAACGTCATCTAAAATGCGTCAGATGCAACAAGGAAAAAGCGAAGCCGAAGCCAATAAATTATCTGTAGCTTTAGAATTGCAAGCTGATTTTTATGCTGGAGTTTGGGCACATTACAATCAATCAAATTTAGATACTGGAGATATAGAAGAAGCTTTAAGCGCGGCAAATGCGGTTGGAGACGATGCTATTCAGAGTAAAATGCAAGGACACGTTGTTCCCGATTCTTTCACCCACGGAACATCAGAACAAAGAATGTACTGGTTCAATAAAGGCTTTAAATCCGGAGATATAAAGCAAGGCACTACATTTGAAGAAATTCGATAATACATAAACCAAATATAATAACCGCAAAAAAGCACAACTTGTCCGTTGTGCTTTTTTTTGTGAAATTCCAAAATAAAAAATTCCAAAATTCCAACCTGTAGCGAGTTGGAATTTGGAATTTCAAAAACTTGGAATTTACTTTTTTTGTTTTCGCCAGAAAACAAAAAAAGCCTTGAATTTCTTCAAGGCTTCTTATCTGGGTGGCTGACCGGGTTCGAACCGGCGACCCGCGGCACCACAAACCGCTACTCTAACCAGCTGAGCTACAACCACCATTTTTCTGCTTAGCGAGTGCAAATATAGAACAAAGGTTCAGTTCTGCAAAGAAAAAAATGAAAAATTTTTATAAAAATTAAATCAAATTTTCTAAGCTGTTGACTGCCAAACACCTTTCAACAGTAAAACCTTCTGCAAAATCTTTCCCAACTAACCTTCCTAAGTCTTGCGCACGATAATTTAAGCTTTCAAAGAAGTTTTTGCTCGTAATTGGCGTTGCCGGTTCGTTTGAATTCGGATCATAAAATTGCGTTTTATAAGCCATAATTGCTTCTACCTTCTTTTCTTCAAATCCTGTAATATCTACCACAAAATCTGGTTTTAGATTTTTCCACTGAATATAGTGGTACACTACCTTAGGTCTCCACGCTTCCTGTTTCTCTCCGTCAACAGTAGTTTCAATTTTCATTAAACCCGATAAAAAGCATGAATCAGAAACCAGTTTGCTTCCTCTTCCATGATCGATATGGCGATCGTCAATTGCATTACACAATACAATTTCAGGTTTATATTTACGAATCATTTTAATAACCTCTAATTGATGTTTTTCATCATTAACAAAAAATCCATCACGCATGGCTAAATTTTCACGCACCAGAACTCCCAAAATCTTCGCAGCATCTTTCGCTTCTTGATCTCTGGTTTCTGCTGTACCACGAGTTCCTAATTCGCCTCGCGTTAAATCTACAATGCCTACTTTTTTCCCTAAGGAAACTTCTTTTAAAATTGTTCCAGCACAACCCAATTCAACATCGTCTGGATGCGCCCCAAAGGCTAATATATCTAATTTCATTTTTGTTTTTTGTTTTTGTTTGTTTCAGGTTTCAAGTTTCAGGTTTACTATGCGATATGTCAGGCTGAGCGGAGTCGAAGCCCTTTACGCCCTTCGACTTCGCTCAGGGAGACAATCCATTCATAACTCATAACTTCTAACTCATAACTCTCAAGACTCTTTTCATCGTCATTGATTTATTGACGCTTTCTTCCCATTCTTTTTCTGGAATGCTTTCTTTGGTAATACCGCAGCCCATGTATAAAATCGCTTTATCTTCCTCAATCTGCATGCATCGTAAATTTACAAATAAATCAGAACTCGAATTATTGCCTGCAAAAGTGCTGTTTAATTCACCCAGAAAACCCGTGTAGAAAGTTCTATCGTAATTTTCGTTTTCTATAATAAAAACTTTTGATTTCTTTTTTGGAAGTCCGCATACAGCTGGAGTTGGATGCAAAGTATCAATTACTTCTTCTAAAGTGGAATTGTCTTTTAAAACTCCTGAGATATCAGTTTTAATATGCCAGATCGATCCCGCTTTCAAACTGTATGGTTCAGAAACGACAACCGAAGCAGTAAATTCTCGAAGCCTTTTTACAATAAAATCAGTTACAAATTGCTGTTCGTCTTTTTCTTTCTGATGCCAGACAATTTCAGATTGTTGATTATCTTTCTGTGTTCCTGCCAAAGCCATGGTTTCAAAAACATTTCCGTTTGCTTTTAGCAGTTTTTCTGGTGTTGCTCCCATCCAAAGTCCGATTTTAGGATGAAAGAAACAATAGCAAAAAGTAGCGGGATATAGCTGAACCAAGTGCTGGAAAGTTTCAATAAAATCAAATGCAGCCAAAGGAACCTCTTCGCTTCTCGATAAAACCACCTTTTTGAATTCTTCATTTTTTATGGCCTGGATTCCCTGTGCTACTAAATACTCGTACTGAAATTTAGCCTCAGGATCAAAGTTTACATCATCAATTTCGATTGGTTCAAATGACGTTGTTTCTTTTTCGGCTGTAATAATCTCCGATTCCTTTTCTGGAATAAGAATCAATTGTTTTTCATCAAAAGAAGCAAAAACAAATCCTTTCTCGCTATAATCCGAAACTGTATTTAAAGTATTATTTTGCTGTAAAACCCCAACATAGTGTTCTGAATTGGGTTTTGAATAAAGTACAAAGGGTAGATTTTGTTCTTTATGATTTTTAATTTTTGAGAAAAATGAATTCATGCCTATTCGCTTTTCTTTCTATCCAAAACCATATTCGTCAATTTGCAAAGCGAAACCAAGTTTCCTTCTTCGTCAGTAATTTTAATTTCCCAAAGATGAAGGCTCCGCCCTTTGTGAATAATTCTGGCTGTTCCGAAAACATAACCTTCACGAATACTTTTTAGATGATTTGCCGAAATTTCGATGCCTCTTACCTCCTGCTCCTTCGGATTGATAAAAAAGAAAGATGCGGCACTTCCTACACTTTCTGCCAAAGCTACAGAAGCGCCTCCGTGAAGCAATCCCATAGGTTGGTGAACACTTGGATTTACAGGCATTCTTGCAGTTAAAAAATCTTCTCCGGCGTCTATATATTCTATTTTTAGCGTTTCCATCAATGTGTTTTTAGAAAACTCATTGCAGCGCGCCAAAATCTGTTCTTTTGTATAATTCATTAAAATAAACTTTAAAATCGTAAAATTAAAGAAAGATTAGACATAAATCTAAAATCATCCTGAAATTTCGGCACTAAAATTTAAAATTCAACTTCAAACCTGTAGGTTTTTTGTTATTTTTACAAAAACAATCAAAACCAATCTTTGGCTTATTTTTTTGCCACTGATTACACTGATTAACACAGATTAATTTTTGTTTGCCACAAATTTTACCAATTTGCACTAATTAAATTCGGGAAATTAGCGGAATTTGTGGCGAAAAATAATCATTTAAATCCTTTTATCCTGATAGCTATCGGGAGTGGCTATAAAAAATTAAATATTAAATGCGTCAAAACTTTATACTTTTCATTTTCGGAATAATTCTAGCATTCAGCTCTTGCCGAACTGACTTTGATACGGTTGCCAGTTCTGGCGATTTAAAGTTCTCAAAAGATACTGTTTATCTAGACACTGTCTTCAAAAACATTGGATCCAGCACTTACCAATTGAAAGTTTACAACCAAAGTAAAAATGACATTTCGATTCCGATTGTACAATTTAAGAAGGGTTTAAACTCCAAATACAGAATGACTGTTGACGGAATGACGGGCAACAACGGAAAAATTTTCCAAAATGTTACGCTTTTAGCAAAAGACAGTTTGTACATTTTTATAGAAACAACGGCTGATATTACAGATGCCAATCCAGATGATTTTTTATATACCGACGAAATTCAGTTTGACAGCGGAGCCAATTTGCAAGAAGTAGCTTTGGTTACTTTAATTCAAGATGCTGTTTTTTTATATCCGAACCAAAATCCTGACGGAACCAAAGAAAAAATTAAAATCGACGGAAAAGATGTCGACGGATTTTATTTAAGTGAAAATGATCCTGTAAACGGAAACGAGCTTCTCTTTACAAACAAAAAGCCATACGTAATTTACGGATATGCAGGAGTTCCCGAAAACAAAACTGCAACTTTTGAAGCCGGTGCTAGAGTTTATTTTCATGCCAATTCAGGTTTGTATGTTGGTAAAAATGCTTCTCTAGAAATTAACGGTACAACTTCTACAACAGATAAATTAGAAAAAGAAGTTGTTTTTGAAGGCGATCGTTTAGAATCATTGTATTCGGATATTCCTGGACAATGGAAATCGGTTATTTTAGAGAAAGGAAGCGCGAATCATTCTATTAATCATTTAACCTTAAAAAATGGGACAATAGGTTTAGATATCAGAAGTGCGCAAAACCCAATCGAAATTAAAAACACTCAAATCTACAACTGTGCCGAATACGGAATTTTAGCTCAAAATGCCCAAATTACAGGAGAAAACATTGTTGTAAATTATGCCGGTTTAGCCAGTTTGTCTTGTGTTTATGGAGGAAATTATAGTTTTACGCATTGCACGTTTAACAATAGCTGGTCGAGCAATTCACCGTTTGCTGTAAATTTAAGCAACTCATTGGCTGGTGCAACTCCAGATACCAATCCGCTTACTCAGGCTACTTTTAATAATTGCATTATTTACGGTTCGGCGACAAACGAATTTAATTTAAACAAAAACACAAAAGCGCCATTCGTTTATAAACTCAACAATTGTCTGTTGAAATTTAGCAGTTCTACAAACAATCCTGATTATCAGTTCAAAACCGATACAGAACACTATACGAACATTATTCTGAATGAAAATCCGAAATTCTACAATGTCGCTCAGAATAAATTCAACATCGATAAAACTTCTGCCGCTTTCGCGAAAGGGAATCAGGCATACATAATTCCAACAGATATTTTAGGAATTACGAGAACTTCTCCGCCAGATTTGGGCGCTTATCAAAGTCAAGATTTTCCTAAGTAGTTTGTTTTGCCGCAAAGGCGCAAAGACGCAAAGTTTATTTTTACACAAAGTATATTATAGAGACGCACTGCAGTGCGTCTACGCAACGAATATCCACAAATACGTTAGACTAAGTTTTTAATCTCGCAAAGACGCAAAGATTTTTAATTAACTTAAAAAATAAACTTTGCGTCTTTGCGACTTTGCGAGCCAAAACACGCCACCGCATAAAAATAAACTTTGCGTCTTAGCGCCTTCGTGGCAATAAAAAAACTCCCGTAAGAAAATATATCCAAAATTAAACATCGCTTAACATTTTCGATTCATAAAAGTAGTAGATTTGTTACAACGAAATTTTAACTTTCTAAAATTCAAACATTTAAAAAGTTCAAAATTCAATTCCAAACCAAATCTTAAAAACTATTATTTATGAAAAAAAACTACTTTTTACTGTTATTGACGTTTACCACAATTGGTTTTGCCCAAATTCCTTCGGGATATTATAGTACCGCAACGGGAACGGGTTACACTTTAAAAACACAATTGTATAACATTATTAAAGGACATACCGATAACGGATATGCAGGACTTTACACTACCTATCAAACTTCTGATGTTGATAATTTTTACGAAAATGACGGAACGGTTTTAGACATGTATTCTGAAAATCCTTCTGGAACAGATCCGTACAATTATAGCACTGGGACCACACAAAGATGTGGCACTTATTCTGTTGAAGGCGATTGCTACAATAGAGAGCACATTATTCCGCAATCGGTTTTTAGTGAACAGTCGCCAATGGTTGCCGATGCGCATTTTATTACACCAACCGATGGAAAAGTAAACGGAATGCGTTCCAATTATCCGCACGGAAACGTAAGCTCTGCAACTTATACTTCGCAAAACGGAAGCAAATTAGGGTCTAGTGCTGTTTCTGGATATTCGGGAACCGTTTTCGAACCTATAAATGAATTTAAAGGAGATATTGCCAGAATGTATTTCTATTTTGCAACACGATACGAAAATACTGTTGCAGGTTATTCTTATGCCATGTTTAATGGATCAAGCAACCAAGTTTTTACCACTGCATTCTTGAATATGCTTTTGGCTTGGCACGCGCAAGATCCTGTGAGCGCGAGAGAAATTGCTAGAAACAATGCTGTTTATGCCCGCCAAAATAACAGAAACCCCTATATCGATCATCCTGAATATGTAAATCAAATTTGGGGAGGAACATCTTCTACAGATACTCAAGCGCCAACTGCACCAACAAGTTTGGCTTCAACGGCAAAAACTGCCACTTCGATTTCGCTTAGCTGGACAGCTTCTACCGATAATGTTGCTGTAACAGGATATGATGTTTATGCTAATAGTGTTTTAAAAACCACTGTTTCAGGACTAACGGCAACGATAACTGGATTAACAGCATCGACTAGTTATTCTATTTACGTAAAAGCAAAAGATGCGGCAGGAAACGCTTCTGCTGCAAGCAATACTATTTCAGTTACCACCAACAGCAGCGGAACAGGAACTGCAACCGATCTTCTTTTCTCTGAATATATTGAAGGTTCTGGAAACAACAAAGCTTTGGAAATTGCCAACAATACAGGAAGTTCTATTAACCTATCAGCTTATACCATCAAAAAACAAACCAACGGAGCTGGTTCTTGGAGCACAGGATTGGCTTTGAGCGGAACCTTAACAACAGGAAGCAAATTTGTAATTGTAAACAGTTCGATGTCCTCTACCTGTTTTTCTACAAGCGCGGCCAACATTTCGACAGCTGCGACCGAACTGACTTTTAACGGAAATGATGCTGTCGGTTTATTCAAAAATGGCGTTTTAATTGACATTATCGGAACTTTCAATGGCGGAACGGCTAATTTTGCGATCGATGTTACTTTAAGAAGAAAAGCTACTGTGACTTCTCCTAACACGACTTTCAATTTAAGTGGCGAGTGGGATTCTTATTCGCAAGACACCTGCAACAACTTAGCAAGCAAAATGGTTCAAACTGCTGAAGTTGCAGAAGAAGTGGTTACCGACCAAATTGTAATTTACCCTAATCCATCTAACGGAAACTTTGATATTCAGCCAGGAATTGTAAACGGTCCGTATTCAGTTGAGATTTTTTCATTTGCGGGACAAAAAGTATTCGAAAAACAAAACATCACTTCGTCTGAAGTTTCTGTGCATAATCTTTCAACAGGAATCTACATTATAAAAATTATAAAAGGAGAAAAAACAGCATTCAAAAAGGTGATTATTAATTAGAATTTAGTTTTTTCATTGACTAAAAAGCGGCAAATTGCCGCTTTTTTCATGAGCAACGAAAGAATTTTCTTTAAAACATAATTTTTCATAATTCTTAACTTTCATAAATTTTGCAGATTCATTCACTATACATCACTAAAATTCTGTTGTTTAAATTTTGATTCTTTTCTTTCTAAAACTTTAATATTGCAGAACATATCAAAGAAGACATTTTATTAAATCTTTATTTTTTTCAAAAGACCGAAACCCTTGATTTTGCGTCTTTTTGGTAGAAAAAATGCAAGAAAAAAGCAATTTCATTTTTTTTAGAAAGAGATCGTTTTCAAATTTGCGCTTACTATTTATTTACATTAAATTTGCAGCTCAATACAACAAACTACACAAATGATCCATTTCTTTGAAAACCAAAGCAAAACTGTTTTTGCCGTACAAACGCAAAACGAAATTTCAGCTCAAGACATTTCAAAATTAAACTGGCTTTTTGCCGACGCGAGTAAAATCGAAAAATCAGCATTATCTGGTTTCTTCGTTGGTCCACGCGCTACAATGATTACACCTTGGAGTACAAATGCTGTAGAAATCACTCAAAATATGGGTATTTCAGGTATTATCAGAATCGAAGAATTTCATCCAGCAACGGCTGATTTTACTGATTTTGATCCGATGCTTTTCCAAAAATTCAACGAATTAGATCAGGAAATCTTCACTATCAACATTCAGCCAGAACCAATTTTGGAGATTGATGATATTGCGGCTTACAACAAAGTTGAAGGTTTAGCTTTAAGCGAAGAAGAAGTTGAATACCTAAACAATCTTTCAACTAAACTGGGAAGAAAATTAACTGACTCCGAGATTTTTGCTTTCTCTCAAGCAAATTCAGAGCACTGCCGTCACAAAATTTTCAACGGAACTTTTGTGATCGATGGCGAAGAAAAAGAAACTTCTCTTTTCAAATTAATCAAAAAAACATCTCAGGAAAATCCTAACGATATTGTTTCTGCTTACAAAGACAACGTTGCTTTTGTAAAAGGACCAAAAGTGCAGCAATTTGCACCAAAATCTGCTGATAAACCTGATTTTTACGAAATAAAAGAATTTGATTCGGTTATCTCATTAAAAGCCGAAACACACAATTTCCCAACTACTGTTGAGCCTTTCAACGGTGCTGCTACGGGATCAGGAGGAGAAATCCGTGACCGTTTAGCAGGAGGACAAGGTTCGCTTCCTTTAGCTGGAACTGCGGTTTACATGACCTCTTACTCTCGTTTGAAAGAAGACCGTAAATGGGAAAATGCAGTGGAAGAAAGAAAATGGTTGTACCAAACTCCAATGGATATTTTGATCAAAGCTTCAAACGGAGCTTCAGATTTCGGAAATAAATTTGGTCAGCCGCTTATTACAGGTTCTGTTTTAACTTTTGAACACGAAGAAGAAAACAGAAAAATTGGTTACGATAAAGTAATCATGCAAGCGGGTGGAATTGGATACGGAAAACTAGACCAATCAATTAAACACAAACCAAAAGAAGGCGATAAAATCGTTATTCTTGGAGGTGAAAACTATAGAATTGGAATGGGTGGTGCTGCAGTTTCTTCTGCAGATACAGGAGCTTTCGGTTCAGGAATTGAGTTGAATGCGATTCAGCGTTCAAATCCAGAAATGCAAAAACGTGCTGCAAATGCAATACGCGGATTGGTAGAAAGCGACAATAACCCAATTGTTTCGATTCACGATCACGGTGCGGGCGGACACTTAAACTGTCTTTCTGAATTAGTGGAAGAAACTGGAGGTTTAATCGATTTAGACAAATTGCCTGTTGGAGATCCTACTCTTTCTGCAAAAGAAATTATTGGTAACGAATCTCAAGAAAGAATGGGATTGGTTATTGGTCAAAAAGATATCGATACCTTACAAAGAATTGCTGACAGAGAGCGTTCTCCAATGTATCAGGTTGGAGATGTAACGGGCGATCACCGTTTTACTTTCGAATCAAAAACTACTGGTGTTAAACCAATGGATTATGCTTTGGAAGATTTCTTCGGAAGTTCTCCAAAAACAATCATGACAGATAAAAAAGTAGACAGAAAATATGCTGATGTTGCTTACAACGCTGGAGATTTTGAAAGCTACTTAAAAGATGTTTTACGTTTAGAGGCTGTTGCTTCAAAAGACTGGTTGACTAACAAAGTCGACCGTTGTGTTGGAGGAAAAGTTGCTAAACAGCAAAATGCAGGTCCGTTACAATTGCCTTTGAACAACGTAGGTGTAATGGCTTTGGATTACTTAGGAAAAGAAGGAATCGCAACTTCTATCGGGCACGCTCCTATTGCGGCTTTGATCGATCCAGTTGCGGGATCTAGAAATGCTATTGCAGAATCTTTATCTAACTTAGTTTGGGCACCAATTATCAATGGTTTAAAAGGAGTTTCATTATCTGCAAACTGGATGTGGGCTTGTAAAAACGAAGGGGAAGACGCTCGTTTATACGAAGCTGTACAAGGTTGTTCTGAATTTGCAATCGAATTAGGAATCAACATTCCGACAGGAAAAGATTCACTTTCAATGAAACAAAAATATCCAAATGACGAAGTAATTGCGCCTGGAACGGTTATTATTTCGGCTGCTGGAAACTGTACAGATATTAGAAAAGTGGTTGAGCCTGTTTTACAGAAAAACGGAGATTCAATTTATTATATCAATTTGTCTCAGGATGATTTCAAATTAGGAGGTTCGTCTTTTGCACAAATCAGAAATACAATTGGAAACGAAACTTCTACGATTAAAGATTCGGCTTTCTTCAAAAATGCATTTAATACAGTTCAGGAATTAATCGGCGAAAGCCAAATTTTAGCAGGACACGATATTGGAAGCGGTGGTTTGATCACTACTTTATTAGAAATGTGTTTTGCTGATGTAAATCTTGGAGCTAAAATTGATTTCAGCGCTTTCGCGGAAAAAGACTTATTGAAAATCCTTTTCGCAGAAAACATCGGAATCGTATTCCAAGCAAAATCAGATGCAGCTGTTGAAGCTAAATTAAAAGCGAACAATATCGAGTTCTTTAAATTAGGTTCGGTTCAGGAAACGGCGAGTTTGGATTTTGGAACTTATAAATTGGATATTCCAACCTACAGAGATGTTTGGTTTGAAACTTCTTATTTATTAGACCAAAAACAATCTAAAAACGGAAGAGCTCTAGCACGTTTTGAAAACTATAAAAATCAGGTTTTAAATTATACTTTCCCAACTCACTTTACAGGAAAGAAACCAGAAATCGACAATTCTAAACCAAGACCAAAAGCAGCGATTATCCGTGAAAAAGGAAGTAATTCTGAGCGTGAAATGGCAAACGCAATGTACTTGGCTGGATTTGACGTAAAAGACGTTCACATGACCGATTTAATTTCTGGTCGCGAAACTCTTGAAGATATTCAATTCATCGGAGCTGTTGGTGGATTCTCTAACTCTGACGTTTTAGGTTCTGCTAAAGGTTGGGCTGGAGCTTTCTTGTACAACGAAAAAGCAAAAACAGCTTTAGATAATTTCTTCAAAAGAGAAGATACATTATCTGTTGGAATCTGTAACGGATGCCAATTGTTTATGGAATTGGAAGTAATTAATCCAGAACATGAAGTTCACGGAAAAATGCTTCATAACGAAAGCCAGAAACACGAAAGTATCTTTACATCTGTAACGGTTCAAGAAAACAATTCTGTAATGTTATCTACTTTAGCAGGAAGCACTTTAGGAGTTTGGGTTTCTCACGGAGAAGGTAAGTTTAAATTGCCTCTTGCAGAAGAAAATTACAACATTGTTTCTAAATATGCTTACGAAGGATATCCAGCAAACCCTAACGGTTCTGATTACAACACGGCTATGATGTGTGACAAAACCGGAAGACACTTGGTTATGATGCCTCACATTGAGCGTTCGACTTTCCAATGGAACTGGGCGCATTATCCAAAAGACAGAAACGACGAGGTTACACCTTGGCACGAAGCTTTTGTTAATGCCAGAAAATGGATTGAAAAAAACTAAGAAATATATTTTTAATATAGAAAGCGCTCGAATTTATCGGGCGTTTTTTTTTGATCACCACGACCCGAGCGATAGGAATAGGCGTAGCAATTCACGAATTTTCATTAAATCAATTTTTGCAAATAAAAATTCGTGAATTCGTGGCTATTAAACCCCATTTAAAAAGACTCTAAGATTAATTTAATGGTATCTTAAGACAGTTTAAGCAAACGCAACCCTTTTGAGTAAATATCTTTGCAAAATGAAAAAACTGAAACAAAATTTACTCGCTGCAATTCTCTTATTTGCTATAAGCCAATACTCTTTTTGCCAAAAAACAAATTCTATTAACGGAACTGTATCAGATGGAAAAAATCCGATCGAGTTTGTTGATGTGGTTTTAAAACCAGTTACCGATACCACCAAAACTTTGGCTTACGCCAGTACCGATGCTTCTGGGAAATTTATTCTTGAAAATATAAATCCTTCAGAATATATTTTAAAATTCCGTTTGATTGGTTTTAAATCCTATAATCAAAAAATAAAATATACAGGTTCTCCTATTTCGCTTAACACAATTGTTTTACAGGAAGATGCCAATTTACTGAATACCGTTGTCGTTAAATCGGAGAAAAAACAAATCCAGAAAACCGCTGAAGGTTTTGTTTTTAATGCGGTTTCGAATATTTCGCAATCTGGCGGAACGGCAATCGATCTGCTGAAAAATATTCCAACAGTTGCGGTAGATGCTGATGATGCTATTTCGCTAAGAGGAAAAACACCTCTAATTTTGATTAACGGAAAAAATTCTGCTATTACCAATATGAATCAGATTCCAGCAAGCAGTATTGAAAGCATTGAAGTTATTACAAGTCCGACGGCAAAATATGATGCCAATGCTGAAAGCGGGATCATTAATATTAAACTCAAAAAAAATAACTTAAACGGGATAAATGGTGCAGCCGTTCTGGGTGGCGGATTTGGAGCAAAAGGAAGAGTAAGCTCTTCTGCGCTATTGAATTATAAAAATGATAAATGGAATGTGGGCCTAGCTTATGATAATCGTTTTGCAGGCAGAACCAAGGAAATAAATGGAGAAAGAACCAATTATTTTATTGATGATGAACATTATATCAAACAGCACAGGAATGATGAACGAACTGAAGGTTTACAGAATTTAAAGTTTAATCTGGATTTTACTCCAAATGAAAAAAACAGCTTTTCATTTGAAGCGCTTGGAAATATGGAAAGTCAGGACAATCACGAAACTTTGTACACACAGGTAAACACTAGCAGTGATGCTTTTTTCTCCAAAAACAAAAGACATTCTCTAGAACTTGAACGCTCCAAAGTAGCCGAATTTTCTTTTAACTATGACAGAAAATTTGATGACATCCAAAAATCTTTGAATGCAAGCATTACCTCTTCATTTAATCATGATCGCGAGAACACAGATATCGACACCTATAATTATGACGAATACAATCAGCAAATTGGCGATGTTTTGCTGCAGCGAACCCACAACTACGAACACGAAAACATTACAAACGCAATTTTAAATTATGCTGTGCCCGTTTCTGCAAAAACAACGCTCGAAACAGGTTATAAAGGAACTTTCAGATTCTTTAATTCTGATTTTCAAAGTGCCGATTTCGTCAATGGTGACTATGTAATTAATCCGCTTGCTAGTAATATTTTCCATTTTAACGAACAGATAAGTGCATTTTATGGTCTGTTAAATTCTTATTCAGGAACGAAAGACAATCAGAAATGGAAATACAACTTAGGACTCCGCGCCGAACAAGTTTCAAATAACGGAAAAACAGAATCTGGAACTGATAATTTCTCGAACAGCTATTTAAAATTTTTCCCATCAGCATCTGTTCAATTAAATCTGAAATCGGATGAGTTTGTAAAATTCGGTTACAGCAAACGTATCAATCGTCCAGATTTAGATGATTTGAATCCTTTTATTGACATTACAGATGCATTGAATCCGCATGGGGGAAACCCTTATTTAAAACCTGAAATCATCCATATTGTAGAATTAAGTTATAATAAAGAATGGAGTAATTATTCTCTTTCTGGAAATGCTTTCTATAGAAATGCCAATAATACCATTAGACAATATGGAACACTTCAAGACAATGGTGTTGTTTTATTGCAGCCACAAAATATTGGAAACATGGTTACCTACGGACTTGAAGGTGTTTTCAGCCTCAAACCATTTTCTTTTTATGATGCCAATATTAGCTTAACAGCTTTTCAGCAAAATATTAGCGCCGGCAATTTAGAACAAGCAGAAGATGTTGTAAAAAGTGCTTTCAGCTGGTACGGAAAAGTCATTAATAATTTTGTACCGTGGAAAGGCGGAAAACTTCAAATTATAGGAAACTACAATTCTGCTGTTGCAACTCCGCAAGGAAAAAGAATTCCGATTTATAATGTAGATATGGGATTCCAACAAAAATTAGGAAAGGGAAATGCCCGATTAGGACTAGTTGTGACCGATATTTTTAACACGTTAGAAAGCGGTTATAAAAACAATACGCTATTATTCAGAAATCAAAGAACTTCAAAATCAGACACGAGAGCTTTGATGATTACATTTGCTTACACCTTTAGATCTGACTTTAAAGAAAAATTATTAGAAAATCAGTTCTCGGCAGAGTAAAAACTGATCTTTAATGCTAAAAAAAGAAAAATTTCATTCTTGTATTTTTAAGCCATAATTCTATTGAAAATTGAATTATATTCGCCGAAAGAAATCATCCCCACCGATTTTTTTCAGTCCCAAAAACACTTAATCCTACATAGAATGAAATTTTTCCATTTATTAGTGGCAACACTATTCTTTACTGCCTTTCAATCGCATTCACAAGTTCATGTTGATCCCATTATCCATAATTCAAAAGAACGTTATATTACCACCACAATTGGCTATCCAGTTCTAGGAACTTATGCTCCGTTAAACCAGAAAGAACCTATTACCGTTTTAAATCCAGACGGAACAGGTTTTATTCAGGCAGACGATTTAAGCAAACAGAAAATCAATTGGGGAATTGAGTGTACAGATGAAGGCGTTCCTATTTTTAAAGAAGGATTCAACAGCGCTTCTTATACTTTCTGGTACAGGCCAAATGACAGTGAAGAATGGTATTATTCTCAATTCTCTATTCATTTTGCCAAGAAAAAAATGTTTCTAATGGGCGAAAGAGTAAAAACATACGAAGATTACAACGTACAATAGCTTTTAAAAAACAGTTTCAAATTAAATTTTTCTCGATTTTTTAGAAATTTCCCGACAAAAAAGAAAACGTTTTCGTTGATTTTTAATAGTCTCTGTAAATTTTCCCATTAAATTTTATAAAACTGAAAATCATACCCAAATTTTATTTAATTTGCAATAAAATTCAATATATTAAACATGGTTTCAATCACACGCCTTTTTGATTTTCCCTATTATCAACAAGAAACTTATAATCTTCCGGTTGCCCTAGCAACTAAAAAAAATGGAGTCTGGGAAAAAACATCTAGCCAAGAATATATTGCAAAAGCAAATGCTGTTTCGAGAGCATTATTGCGTATGGGCGTTCAGAGAGATGATAAAATCGCATTAATTACTTCAAATAACAGAACGGAGTGGAATATAATGGATATTGGTATTTTGCAGACAGGCGCTCAAAATGTTCCGATTTATCCAACTATCGCAGAAGAAGATTACGAATATATTTTAAATCATAGTGGCAGCATTTACTGTTTTGTTTCTGATGAAGAAGTGTTGCAAAAAGTAAATGCCATTAAAGCCAATGTGCCAACTTTAAAAGAAGTATATTCTTTTAATGAAATTCCAGGATGCAAACATTGGACAGATCTTCTTGCTCTTGGCGAAGACGAAAGCAATCAAAGCGAAGTTGAAGCTAGAAAAGACAGCATCAAAACAGATGATTTGGCTACTATTATCTATACTTCTGGAACAACAGGAAGACCTAAAGGAGTTATGCTTTCGCACAAAAATATTGTGTCAAATGTTTTAGACAGCGCGCCTAGAATTCCGTTTGATCCAGGAAAAAGCACTGCATTAAGCTTCTTGCCTATCTGCCATATTTTTGAAAGAATGATTTTGTACATCTATCAATTTTATGGTGTTTCGGTTTATTTTGGAGAATCGATCGATAAAATTAGTGATAACTTAAAAGAAGTTCGTCCAACTGTAATTACAGCTGTTCCAAGACTTTTAGAAAAAGTTTACGATAAAATTTATGCTAAAGGAGCAGAACTTACAGGAATTAAGAAAAAACTATTTTTCTGGGCTATTGATTTAGGTTTAAAATATGAACCATACGGAGCAAATGGCGCTTGGTATGAGTTCCAATTAAAGATTGCCCGTAAACTGATTTTCAGCAAATGGAAAGAAGGTTTGGGCGGAAATTTAGATTTAATGGTTTCTGGAAGTGCCGCTTTACAGCCACGTTTAACACGAGTTTTTGCTGCTGCAGAAATTCCTGTTATGGAAGGTTACGGTTTATCTGAAACATCGCCAGTAATTGCGGTTAACGACCAAAGAAATAGAGGTTTTAAAATTGGAACTGTAGGGAAACCAATTCGTAACCTTGAAGTTAAAATTGCCGAAGATGGCGAAATTTTATTAAAAGGACCAAACGTAATGTTAGGTTACTACAAAGATCCAGAAAAAACAGCAGAGGCAATTATTGACGGTTATTTCCATACAGGAGATATTGGAGAAATTGACAGCGAAGGTTTCTTGAAAATTACAGATCGTAAGAAAGAAATGTTCAAGACTTCTGGAGGTAAATATATCGCTCCGCAAATGATTGAAAATGCCATGAAACAATCTCGTTTTATTGAGCAGATTATGGTTATTGGCGAAGGCGAAAAAATGCCTGGCGCTTTTATTCAGCCAAACTTTGAATTTGTAAAAGAATGGGCGAAAATCCATAAAATTGCTATAGGAACTACAGATGCGGAAATTGCTTCAAATCCAGATGTCATAAAAAGAATTGATGAAGAAGTAGAAAGCATCAACAAAAAATTCGGCCATTGGGAACAAGTTAAACGCTTTGAGCTGACTCCAGATGTTTGGTCTATCGATGGCGGACAGCTTACTCCGACTTTAAAATTGAAGCGTAAAATTATTAAAGAGATTTACAAAGATCTTTATGCTAAAATCTACGGAAACAATTAATAATCAAAATAATATAACCAAAAACCAAAAGGTCATCTCGATGAGATGGCCTTTTTTTGTTTTGAATATTTTTTTTCTCATCCCACTATTTTTTTTACTTATTTTTAACGCACTAAAAACAAAACAATGAGAGAATATATCTACAATATAGATTGGGCAGAAGTTTGGAATTTTTCAAAACAATTTATCCTGCCAAACATAGGTTGGTTTATATTTTGGATTGTTTTATTTATTGTTTTAGGAATTATTCTGGGCATTGTTTTCAATGTATTTTTATACCGAAAAGAATTCTTTTATCGCGACAAACAATATTACAACTGGATTGCAAAACTTTGGATTCCGTATTTCATGATTGTAATCCTGTATTTCATTACCATGATTGGTTTGTTCTACGGCACACATTCAATTCTCTGCAATGAAAACAAAAACATTGCAGCTCATATTTACAATAACACTTTCGGAAATACATTTTCTTCCGAAAAAGAAAAAAAAGATTTTTTGCATGCCGTGCAAATGCTCTCCAACTCTTCAAACGATGCCAGCAAATCGATTGCCAAAGCATTTGGCACTTATATCAAACAAAACAATAGCGGTTTAAGTGCTCTGGATAACTTCAAAAATTCTTCTACTTCCTATTTGCTTCAAAAATACGAATCGGATGTTTACAGCGCTTGCGTATACGGTTTTATGAAAGCTATTGATAAAAAAGCCGATATGAAAAATGTAAAAAACATTGATTATAACGAATTCAAATCCATGTTAGCAAAACTAGATCAGATTGAACCTCAAAGAATTGAACTTTCTTTACAATCTGAAATGGCTAGAAAATTGCGATCGGTAGAGAATTTTATTTTCTACGAAATTATTAAACATGAATTGCTCTTTCTGCTGTTATTTCTTTTAATTCCGTTTATCGAGTTTCTTATTTACATCAAATTTGTAAAAACGCCAACAACGATTCAGAATACAGCTGCAGTTTAATTTAGGTTAAGATTTAATATTAAATTAATTAACGAGTAATATCTTTTTTAGCATTAAAAAACAGGTATTTTTACTTTAAACGCCTAAATGTAAATCGAGTAATTTTAGTTTTTCTTTCAGATAAAATGAAAAACTATGCCTTGGACAGTTCTCGAACAAATATGGAAGCGTGCAGTAAATCCTCAAAACACAAATCCAAACCTTTCTGATTGGGATAACGAAATTAAAACACTGTACCAATTAGGCATTGGCATGGAAGATACTTTGCATTTTTTATATTTTGAAAAACCTGATTTTGAAACTTTCAAAACCTGGATTAATAATAGAAAGCGAAATACTGCCTCAGAAATCGAAGATTTAACCGAAGATGTATTGTCTGAACAAGATCTTGAATTTTGGAATGAGAACGGTTATATTGTAGTTAAAAATGCCATTTCTAAAGAAGACTGCGAAGCCACACAAAAAGCGATTTGGGACTATCTAAAAATGAACCCGAATGAAAAAGAAAGCTGGTACAGTCGACACGAAGAACAGAAAGGACTCATGCTGAATTTTTCGGATCATGAAACCTTAAACCGCAACCGTTTTTCGCCAAGAGTAAAAAAAGCATACGAACAGCTTTATAAAACCAACAAAATCTACAAGACAATTGACAAAGTTAGCTTTAATCCGCCCGAAACAGATGATTTCCGTTTTCTTGGAAGCGCGCTGCACTGGGATATGAGTTTAAAAAAACCGCTTAATTATGCACTTCAGGGATTGCTTTATTTAACAGACTGTGGCGAAAACGACGGTGCTTTTCATTGCGTTCCGGGATTTCATAACCAAATTAATAAGTGGTTGGACAAACTTGAAACGCACGAAAATCCAAGAACAAAGGCTTTGCAGACATTACAGCCAAAACCAATTACTGGCGATGCAGGCGATTTTATAATTTGGCATAATGCATTGCCACATTGTGCAACGCCAAACAAAGGTAAAAGTCCGCGAATGGTGCAATATCTCACCTATCTTCCAAATGATTATAATGCTGCAGGAGAATGGATTTAAATCGTTTAGAGCGATTGCCCAAAACGCGAAAAACTGTAAATACAACGACTTACAGTTTTCTACAGTTATCGCTATCCTTTGATAACTGCGATTAACAAATTAAAATCTAATTTTTAAGACACCAGTGCAAAATCTTAGCGATGTTTTTAGCATCATCAATGCCACGGTGATGTGTTCCTTCTAATGGAATATTCAATAATTGAAGTGTGCCATTCATTCCTGTTGGTTTAACCAGACCGAACTTTTCGGCAAAATGCTCTTTTACGTTGATATGTTCCTCTCCCATCGGATAGGAAACACCAAACGACCTGCATTGTTTTTTCAGCATATTCAAATCGTATTGGCCGTAACTTGCCCAAGTATACAAATCTGGATTGTACTCATCAATCAATTGATTGATGGCATCTTCAAAACTAACACCATTTTTATCCAGCAAATCTTCTGTAATGGTTGTCAATTCGGTACAAAACAAACTAACGCTCGAACGTTGCGGTTTTACCAATATTCCTTTATTCTTAGAAATTTCACCAGTTTGTGTATCCAAAACAGCCAAACCGATTTCTATAATTTCATTTTGTTGTCCGCTCGGGACTGCACCTTGCCAACACGTGGCTTCTAAATCGATAATAATAATTTTATCTGTAGTTTTCATTTTTTTTAATTTTTAAATAATTGTGTTTAATCTTTTAACCGCAAGGGTCGCAAAGATTTACGCAAAGAAACGCTAAGGTTAGTTTCACGCTCCCGATAGCTATCGGGAGTGGCATAAAACTTTGCGCCTTAGCGCCTTTGTGGCAAAATACCTAGAAGAACATGCTTTTAAAATCTAGAAAGAAACTTCTTTTCTTAGACTTTTTTTCAGCCTTTTCTTTTTTAGCACTGCTTTTCTTCTTCTCAAAAACCGTTTTAACTTTCTCAAGCTTTTTAACCGGTTTTATTTCTTCTTTTTTAGAAGTTTCATAGAACTTTTTGAAAGGACGTGGCTCAAAATCAACCAAAATAGCTGCCATATTTATAGCATCGATGTTTGATGGATCTGTTTCTCCTTTGAAGAACGTTTCGATAGGACGGAACTTGTCTTTCTTTTCCTTGAACTTGTTCTTTTTGGTATGATCGAAATCTAACCCCAAAAGATTCTTGAAAACATTCAAGTCATCTTGAGTTGGATTATTTTCGAAAATAAGCCAGCACAAATCACGAAGCTTACCACGAGATGGCTTGTACAAATAATCAAAGTATTGACCGCCTTTTTCTATCTCGTATTTTTTTCTAATCTCTTTTTTATATTTATCTAATGTATTGTTTTGCATGGCGTTTTTTTTTTTTGCAATTCTTGGGAATCTCAGGAAATCGAAGGCTTTTCTGGGAAATCCAATATCACAAAAGTTTAAAAGCACCCTTGCTTTACCAGAGAAATATCTCTACATGATATATATGGTTTCCCGAAAATGTACCTTTTCATTCCATAGGAAAATGAGCTTCAAATTCATTTTTCCAATTGAGGCAAATGGCGACTCACTAAACTCCATTGCATCTGTTTGACCACCGTGGCCCGACGAATATCCTATTTCTTGATTCATCCTTAAATTTTTATTGTTAAACCTAAAACCTCAGCCTTTACTGCTTATGGTCTTTACTTTTTAGTTCATTCTTATTTTTTTCACGAACAAATTTTACAATTGTTCTACGCAATTATTTTGCGCATTTATTTTTCTTGCCGTTAAGGCACTAAGACACAAAGTCTTCTGTTTATTAATCTTTCTTAAATCTTGCGCCTTTGTGCCTTCCATGGCAAAAAAGCATAAAAAAAGCACCCAATAAAAGGGTGCCTCATTACAAATACGATATATCTATCCTACTGCCTATATTGATGCACCAAAATGTAAAAGCGTTCACGGTCCGAAGCCGCTGACACTAGTCCTGGGTTATGTATGTATAATTTAAAACTCATTTTTTTTATTTTTAAATTGTTGTTGTTGTTGTTGTTTTCTGAAACTTGTTGTTTCAATTTTGTCTGGCAAAGATATGATGGAAAAATTCATATTTCCAAATCTTTTATTAAGATTATTTTTCTGATTATCAAGTGATTAAGCTAAAATTAAAGCAAAGAAATTCCTGTCCGCAAACTGGTGCAGATCTCACTTTTGTATCAAATGACTGTTACTCATCAGATTACTTTCCAAGACTATATCCCTCTATTTTTATTACTCATTAAACATTTTGGTTAAATATTTTTTTAGTTTTTTTTAGTTCTGGTTTGTTTCTTTATCATTTTCCTGTCATGTTGAGCGAAGTCGAAGTGCTTTTTAAGCGAAATCGAAAGTCTTTAAAACAAAAAAAGCGTCCTGAAATGAGGACGCTTTTCTATTTTATGATGAGTTTGACTCTAGTTTTTATACTTCAAATTCATAAAAATACATACGCATCCTGAGCTATTAGCTGGAAAATCTCCGGCCAAACGTTCAAAAAATGGGCTTGATAAAAGTTTCATATGTATTTTTCTGTTTATTAATTACAGATACAAATGTAGTATATTTTAGATTAATTTAACAAAACATACTGGAAATATATTTTTTATAACAAAAAAATCCCTGCTATAATGAACTAAAATTGAATATGAGTTTTAACGATAATCCTTCAACTTGTTTGTTATAATACAAGCTATTATTTGTGTCGTCAAGAGCATTGTAAAAACCTGTTCCATTCGGAATTGGCTTATTTTCATATTGCTCTACAATATATTCTCGTAGCTGTCTATAACTTTTTATTTCATAAAATATACCTGCCATCAAACTGGGAGAAAAGGAATAACCTATACCAATTCCTCCATCAATCTGTTTATTGTAGGAAATTTTATCTGATTGAATATTAAGCAAATCAGTAGACAGTAATAATGATAAACGTTTGTAACTATTCCATGGAAGTTCTTTTTCTTGTTTGTTTTTAGTTATTTCAACAAACGTTTTTTTACCTTCTTCCTCTTTCATTTTTATTTCTCCTAAACGAAATATTATTACTGGCGAAACAACAATGCTGTTTTTATTTAATTCAGTAATCTTTAAGTTATAGTTAGCGTCAGTAGTTAGTGAGTAATCATAAATGTTTTTAAATAAATGATTCGCTCCTATTCCAATTCCTAAAGTCAATCTACTTCCATCTTTAGTTTCTTGTCCTTTTACACTTGTCCCTATTACAAGGAATAATAAAAATAGTTTTTTCATAATACTCCTTATTTAATTTGCCCATCTTACAATTACATCATCTGTAACTGGGTTTATGTTTACCTTAAAAAAAACATTTGCCACAGACGGAGTAAGAATTATTTCTTTATTGTCATAAGTTAGAATTTTGACATAACTTAAATTAGGTCTTTTATTATCAATAGGATCAGGTAATTCAAATAATACTGGATTAACAGAAGATATATTCTTAGCAGAAGTTTGTTCCTTATAGATTTTATAAATAATATCATATTCTTTATATTCAAAAGTTATTGTAGAACGACCACCTCCGCCGTATGGTTTAGCATCAGAGCTACACGAAATACTTCCCATAATTTGTTGCTCTGTTTGATGGTTAAATTTGTAACCTCCTCCAAAACGCTGATACCAATTTTTAACTACTATAGTGCTTGGATCGAATAAGCGACCGCTCGAAGGATTAAAGTTAAAAGCTTTAGAGCTCTTCTCTTTATCTCCTTTCCAGTTACTTGAACCAGTAGAACACTCACAACTATACGATATAAAATCTGTATATCTTTTTTCTGGTTTTTCTTGTTCATAAAAGACTGTCGCACTTCCTATATTTAAAGGAACAACTTGTATAATGAATGGTTCTGATTTGCTTTTTTGCGTTTTAAATAATCCACTTCTGTAATTAAAACTTATTTGAGCATTAAGATAGGTTTCGTTTGAATTAGGTTTAATATCAGATGAATCAATTTTAAAGACTAATTCACTATAATTAGATTGAACAGGCTTGAACTTTTTCCCGTTTATAATTACTGCCACTGATTCTGATCTGTCAAAACTTGTCCCATTAATTTTTATCAGATATTCCTTTGTATAATTGCTTATAAATGGTGGAGTTTGAAATTTAAAAACATTTGGCTCTTTCTTTTTTACGAAAAAGTCATTTGCTGCCTGCGTAATTTTTAATGATATTACATCAATATCGCTAATTCTTTCTTTGATAATTTTATTAAATTCATCAGATAAATTTAAAATTTGATTGTAAGCATTTTGCTGATTTTCTCTTAATACCTTATCAGTATTACCAATAGTTTCATTAATATCCTTCTTCAATCTTGCTGTCATGGAAAGTATCATGTTACCTGAATTTCCAATAGCATTTGTGACTAAATTATCAATTGAATTAATTTGTTTCGATACTGTTGCATCGATTTCATCCAAAGCTATTAAAGCTGCCGCAGCTGTAGTTTGTGCTTTTGTGCTGTTATAATTAAACAACATAATTAGTACTAAAAAAAATAGTTTTTTCATGATTTCTAATGTTTTTGGTTAAACATTTCAAATGTATCCTGAGAACACTATATCAATCAATTACCCTTTCGGGTGATATTTTTTTCATGAAATCTTACATCTTTTTTTTGTAAGTTTATCCACGTTAAGCTTAATTTTAAAAATCACCCAAAAGGGTAATTGCAACAAGTAGGGATATTGTACAACTTTGTGATGAAAATGTTAGCACATGAAAATAAAAGTTGCCATAGTAGAAGACGATAAAAATTATAGTCAAGCACTGAAAAACATAATCGATTTTCAGAAGGACATGGAATGTACAGCCCAATTTTTTAATGGTAAAACTGCTTTGCAAAAACTAGAAGACGTAGAACCAGATGTGGTTTTAATGGACATAAACCTGCAGGATTTATCTGGAATTGATATCGTTTTTGAGTTAAGAGAACTCATGCCTGGAACTCATTTTATAATGTGTACCAGTTTTGAAAATGACGAAAAAATCTTTTCGGCATTGCGCGCCGGTGCGAGCGGTTATCTTGTAAAAGGTGATCCGCTTGACAAAATTATTCAGGCCATTCTGGAAGCGCATAACGGAGGCGCGCCTATGAGTTTTACGATTGCAAAACGTGTGTTACAGCATTTTCAGGAATCAAAAGTACAAGTGCAAAGTCTTGCCTTGCTCACAGTAACTGAAAAAGAAGTTCTCGAACTACTGGCTCAAGGGATGCTTTACAAAGAAATTGCCGATAAAAAGTACGTCACCATCGACACTATAAAAAAGCATATTGGCAACATCTACAGAAAACTGCAGGTAAACAATAAAATTGAAGCTATTAACAAGTTTAACACCAAAAACTAGAAACCATGGAATTAGAAAAATTACAACAAAAGGGAATTGATGCAATTGACTTTGTAAAAAAGATCGATAAAGAAATAGAAGATGCCTTTATCGAAAACTACAAAAAAATTGGCATTGAAGGACTGACAGAAAGTTTTCTTTTAGATGTAGAAACATTTAAAAAAGCACTTTCAGAAAATAAAAATAAAGAGTTTTGCAAGTTTTATTATATCCAAAAAGGCAAATCCTTAAACATAGGTTTATCATTTTCTGATAATGATGAATGCCCGATTAAAAATGATGATGTAAAATACATTTTAGATAATAAATCGATCTTAAAAGAAGATTTCTCAAAAATGAAAAATGATTTTATGAATGGTATAGGAGCAAAATTACCAACTCATCCTCAAAATAAGAAAGACACCTTAATTTCGTATTCTTTACAAGAAATTAATGATTTCTTAGAATTAATGGAAGGAGAATATTCTGATATTTATAACTTAAAATTCAATATGTTTCAGTACTCTCCTAACGGTAAAAATCCTAAACTTGCAGCTCGTTTTACAGAAAGAAAGAATAGAATTGCTTTTTGCGTTCATGCCCTATTCAATAAAAAAGACCTATACGGCGAAAGCGAAGGTTACGATCTAGGAAATCTAAGACCTTAATGATCTATGTTTATCAAATAATATTACTCTTAACACTATTAAAATCAATAGTCTTGGTTAGAAAATTTAGTCTTTCTAGCCAGAACTATTTGTTTGTATATCTCCTTATCACCTTTCTTATCGAATTATCCTCTTGGATTATTATTTTAATTAAGAAAGATTGGAGTTGTCAATATACAGCTTACTGTGTCTTTTGCATTGTTTTTTTCTGGTTTTACTATGCGCGATCCTTTCAAAAAAAATTGCGGAAAAAAGTGCACTTGACATCTGTTCTTATTACCGTAGGCTTTTTATTTCTTTCGTTTTTTTCAAAAGAAGATTTAGGTTCTATAGCAATAATAGTACTGCCTATTTTTTACATTATGTTTTCGCTATTTTGGTTTTATCAAAAAGTCGCTTTGCCTTCAAAATCTAAAATTACAAACGACCCCTATTTTTGGATTTCAACAGGTTTACTCCTCTGGAGCTGTTTTTTTATATTTAGAGTTATTCCGAGAGATTTCTTCAATATCGAAGACAAACCCTTTCTAGAATTACTTAGAGAATTTCTGTACGCGATCAATTGCATCATGTATCTTTTATTTTTTAAAGCTTTAATAGAATACGAGACAATCTCAAAAAACTTAAAAAAATGAGAGAACTTCCCCCAGAAATAAAACTAACCTATACGATCGCCATTATCATAATGCTGCTCTTTGTATGCTTTATTATTATGATGGTTTTTATCTACAACAAAAAACAGCTCATTCAGCAACAAAAAAACCAAATAAAAGAAAGCGAATTCCAGAACCAATTGCTTCAAAAAGAACTAGAACGCCAGAAAGCCATTCAGCTGGAGAGAGAACGCATTTCGCAAGATATGCACGACGATTTGGGCGCCGGAATTTCGGCTATCAAACTGCAGGCTGAATTTTTAAAATATAAAATGTCCGAAGAAAGTTTTTCTGAAGATCTAGAAGCAATCATCAACACTTCTGAAGAAATGAATTTAGCCATGCGCGAAATTCTTTGGAGTTTAAACTCGCAAAACGATACGGTGGATAATTTTATCGAATACACTACTCTGTATATCAAACGTTTTTTGAGTAAAACCAATATCGATTCGCATTTCCATTTGAGCGTTCCCGAAAAAGAAACCAATTTATCTGTAAAAGCCAGACGAAATCTTTTTTTAGCGCTTAAAGAAGCCGTTCATAATGTGTATAAACATAGTGGAGCGAATAACATTAGCATTGCATTTGAAGAAACCGAAAATAATTTTCAGATCACCATTACAGATGATGGAAATGGATTATCACATACACCACAAAAGGGAAACGGATTAACCAATATGACGCTACGAATGGAAGCCATAAATGGTGCTTTTAAAATCATTCCTGCTCAAAAAGGCACGTCTTTACTATTTGTATACCCGCTAGAGAATTAGAATTTCAATTTTCTCATAAAAAACCTGCAAACTAGACATTCGCAGGGTTTTCTATTTTTATTACGTTATTTTTAAACTGGCGCAAGCCTTATAAATTTGCTTGTCTGAAAAAAAGCCTTCAAACCAAGGACACCCCCCTGATTTAAAGGCCAACTTTTTTGCCATTAAAGTCATTAATAATTCTTCTAAAAATTCTACAGACTTTTTTCTTGATTGTGTTTCATTTCTTATTCACAATATATTATAGTTTCTTTTACACTCATTTGCGACAGTATATATTTCATTAAATTGAAATTAGCAGAAGCGTTATCCAGAATCCAAGCGTCTGAAGTTACAGCTATGTAACTACTTTCAGCCATTACTTTATCAGGATTGTTTACTAATTGTACTTCCCAATTGAAATTATTATTTAAAGCTATTTCTTCTATAATTTGCTTTAATCTTCCACTATTTGAAACAGGTTTATCAAATAACCAAAGTGCCTTTTTAATTTTTTCATTTCTAAAAAAATCGCCAATCAACTCAATTGCTTCAGAAGTTTGTTTTACTTTTTTATAAGTTCCATAAACACTTGACAAATCTCGGATAAAACCATCTTGTCCTTTAAAAACATAAGCGTTTGACAAAATACTTTCAAGTAAAATCAGAACATTAAATCCGTCAAAACAAATCTCTTTTCCTTCTAGATCTTGACTTGCAATTTCTTTTGATTTTCGGTCATCAATCTGTTCTTGAGAAGCGCTCATTCCACGAACCGCCTGTTGCTGACGCGCATTTAAACGATAACGGTTTCCAACTAAAGCCAATGTCGATTTTTCGCCATAACCTCGGCTTAAAAAATAATGCATATCGGTTACGGCTTCTTTTAGTTTGAACTGCATTTTCTCAGTTCCAAACAAAACGTCGTCGCTAGCTTCTTTTCCTCGGTTTTTGAGATTTGTCATTGATAAAACTTTTCTATTTCAATTAAGTCCTAAATATTAAAAAAACTTTTCGAATTCCTAGTCGTTTCCTCCGCAATTTTATCCAAAGCAATTCCTTTAAACTGTGCGATTGTTCCCGCTACATAAGGCAGAAAAGACGGTTCGCATCGCCGTTCGTGGTATTTCTTCAAAAGACTGTTCGGGACGTTTTTAGGAAGCATAAACGGCGCATCGGTTTCAATCATCATTCGGTCGAGCGGTACATACTGTAGCACTTCTTTTAAAGGACTGAAACGTTTGGCATCTGAAATCGCTCCCGTAAAACCCAGATAAAATCCGTTATCGAGATAGGTTTTGGCTTCTTGCAGACTTCCTGTAAAACAATGTACAACGCCTTTTGGCAGTTTCGACAGATAGTCTTTTGTGATATTCATAAAAGAACTAAAAGCTGCTCTTTCGTGCAAAAACAAAGGTTTCTGTACTTCAATCGCCAATTCTAACTGCGCTCTATAACATTCTTCCTGTTTGTTTCGGGGCGAAAAATCACGATCAAAATCGAGTCCGCATTCGCCAACAGAAACTACGTGTTTCTGCTGTAATAAATTCTTTAATTTCGAAATGCTCTGCGCATCAAAACTCTTCGCATCATGCGGGTGAATTCCTGCCGTGGCATACAACACGCCTGGGTATTGTCGCGCAATCTTAGCCGATTCTTCGCTATTTCGTACACTTGTGCCTGTAAGTATCATTTGCGATACGTCGGCGTCGAATGCGTCTTGTACGACATCGTCTATGTCGTTTTGGAATTGTTTGTTGGTTAAATTAATTCCGATATCTATATATGTCATTTTTTTTAAGTTGCTAAGGTTCTGAGAGGCTAAGATGCTAAGTTTTTTCCTCTCAGTTGCCTTAAATTATTTTCTTATTTTTTTGCCACGAAGGCTCTAAGACACAAAGTTTTTTTATTCTTTGTGTTGGTTATTGTTTTTTGCTTTTGCCACTAAGGCACTAAGGCGCAAAGTTTTTTGTTTCACGTAGATTCTAGCAGATTTAATTAGATTTTTTTTAAAATAATCTGCAACGATCTGCTTAAATCTTTTTTAATCTGCGTGAGACAAATTTTACGCAATATTTGTCATTCTGAGGAACGAAGAATCTTCGCAAGTAGCTCCGTAATGTATTTCCAATCTTTGTGGAGTTTCTCATGGAGATTGCTTCGCCAGTTCGCTAACGCTCGTGTCTTCGTTCCTCAGAATGACATAAAATGAGGAAAAACCTTTATCGCTTTATTTCTCTGTCACTTTCAATCTATCAAATGACAAAGAAATGAGAATATGTTGCGTAAGACGCACTGCAGTGCGCCTCTACACTGAAAAAACTTAGAACCTTAGCATCTTAGTATCTCAGCACCTTAAAAAGAACTAATCCTCACGACTTCCGTCATCTGCCATTCTCACAAGCTTCGGTGTAAACTTGGCCACAACATCTACTAAATCTTGTTGGGCTTCCATCACTTGATTGATATCTTTATATGCCATTGGGGCTTCGTCTAGTCCGGCACCGATAAGCGTAACGCCATGATCTCTCAAAATGGATTTCATCTCGGTTTGTGTAATGTTTTTTATGGCTTGAGTTCTGCTCATTTGTCTTCCCGCTCCATGCGAAGCCGAATTAATGGCGTTCTCCTCACCTTTTCCTCTCACCAAAAATCCTGGCGCGGTCATACTTCCCGGAATGATTCCCATAACGCCTTTTCCGGCTGGAGTTGCTCCTTTTCTATGTACGATTACTTCTTCGCCGTTCCAGATTTCTTTCCAAGCGAAATTATGATGGTTTTCGACTTTGGCTAAAATCGTTGCGCCTAACGCTCTTTCCATTTTGTTATGGATAATCTCGTGACAAGCCGAAGCGTAATCTCCCGCCAAATTCATCGCCAACCAATATTCCTGACCTAATTGCGAATTCATATCCAAATAAGCTAAGTTTTTCGCCACTTCTGGAAGTTTACATTCCTCTTTGGCAATTTTGGTGTAATGTCCAGCAATTGTAGCACCCATTCCGCGTGAACCAGAATGCGTCAATAAAGCCACATATTTCCCTTTTGGAATACCCAAAATAGCATCGTCTTTAGAAAATTCCATAATTCCAAATTCCACAAAATGGTTTCCACCGCCAGAAGATCCTAATTGCGACCAAGCTTTATCTTTCAAGTTTTTCACAAACGGATTCATATTGAAAGTCTCGTTCTCCAAAACCGCATGATCTGATTTGTATTGACCGTGAAATCCGTGGCCTGCTCCAAAAATAGAATTCGCGATTAATTCTTTTTTGAATTTAGCTTCGTTTTCAAAGTAAAAATCTTCTGGAATATCGTAAACCGACAAAGCCATTCTACACCCAATATCAACTCCAACTCCATACGGAATAATAGCATTTTTAGTGGCTAAAACTCCGCCAATCGGCAATCCGTAACCTTGATGCGCGTCTGGCATTAAAGCACCTGCAACGGTAACAGGAAGTTTCATGGCTACTTCCATTTGCTTTCTCGCACCGTCTTCGATATGATCCAATCCGTAAGCAGAATATGCATTCGGATTTTGATTTAAAGCAATGAAATCTTCTGATTTTTCATTCGATTTTTCGATTAAAGCAACAGCCAGTTTGCTGAAGACTTTATCATCTATATAATTTTCTGGAGCTTCTAAAACGTTTTTATAATTCTCGATCATTTCTTCTCGAGTAAATCCGTTTCTTTTGCTGTTTATTTTTAAAGCAATTCCAATTATTTTTCCTTCAGGAAATCCTAATTCTAATATATCTGTACCGTTTATTTGTGTTTTCATTTTTTTTCTTTTTTAAGGGACAAAGTGCCAGAGTAACATAGTGACAAAGGTTCTTTACTGCTGCGCAGTTATTTTGCGTAGATTATTTATTTCTCGCAAAGTCGCTAAAACGCAAAGTTTTTTTTTCTCGCAGATTGCGCAGATTTAAGGGATTTTTTTTGTCATCCTGAGGAACGAAGGATCACATCCAATATTCCTCAAAGAGAATCGCCAATCTTTGTCGAGCTTCTTGTGTGATCCTTCGTTCCTCAGGATGACAAACAGTGCGTTTAATAAAAAACTTTGCGCCTTCGCTCCCGATAGCTATCGGGATTGCGAGATTAAATTTACCAAGCTTTGTGGAGACGCACATTAAATCGCTTCCACAAAAAACTTAGCATCTTAGAACCTCAGTATCTTTGCATCTTTGTTAATCAATCAACAATTGCGTCACCACCGCTGGGTTCATTGCCCATTGTGCTGTGTACACCTCATCAGCGATTTCATTTTCGGTAATCGTTAAACCTTGAGCTTCCGCTTTTAGCTGTAATAAATTACCAATATTCAATTTGCTGTTCAATTTTGCCAATAGTGCCTGAACTCCTTTGAAATCCAAACCTCCCACAATCTGACCTCCGAAAGTCATCTCTAACCAAACGATTTCTCTTTTGGCTACATCCAACACTCCAAAAGCTAAACCTTTGGCAACACTTTGCGTCACACGAACCTGATGGGCTACACACGACGGATCGTAGGCAACACCTGTTTTCTCCGAAATTTTCATCGGATATTTGCTGTTCATCCAACCTACAACTAGATTTGGCGTAATACTTCCGTTGCTGTACGCATTACAAGTAAAAGTTACAAATTTTGCCTTAGCTTTCGCCAATTCGTCGATGTTGATATTGATGTATTCAGCCGTTCCAATTTTATTCGGAATACTTCTGATATCACCGCTATGCTGACAACCTATTGTGGCCAATCGGCTGAAAGAACAAATATCTGAACGGTCTTCGTATGCGATATGACAGCTTAAATCCATATCTAAATGTTGCGCTGGAAGGTCTTTACCCCACTGCATAAACAATCGTAGTTCGTTTCCTTCAACTGGGAAACGTGTTCCCATTAAAGCAACTGGCAAATCTTGAATGGTCTCGCTTCGGTCTCCAATAGAAACCGGCATGTTAAACAATTGCGGATCGATATAAATTGTTTTATTTAGATTTGAAACCGACGCAAATCGTTTTTTCATTGCCAAAATAGTCAATCCTTCGATTTGATTTTTCATTGTTTCCAACTGATTATCATCGTACAACTTCAACAATGGGTTTGATCCCACACGTTTGTTTGTTCCTCCCAAAGGTTTCACGCTTCTCTGCATGTTCACATCAAAATAATTTTTCGCATACATGTTTAAGGTAAACACCAATCTCGCCGGAACTTTATCGATAACTTCTTCGAAATGAGCGATTGTTTCATCGGCTCCAAACCAAAGCATATTCGAAAATAACGAACGAGCAAACAAACCTGGACGTTGTTTCAACAATCCAAAAGTTTTATCAGCATCAAATTTCAATCTTGACGAATTCACTTTGCTTTGCCAAACATCGTACACTTGGTTGTAGAATACATCCATTAAAAAATTCAATTTCTCAAATCCTTTTCTTTTGCTGTATTCTGCCAAACGCAACGCTCGGATAAAACGAACCCACATTCCTCTTTTTGGATGCATGATTTCGCACATGGCTTCTACATCCAAATTCATATTATTCAACCAATTTGCCACCATTAAACATTCTTTTCGAGAATATTTTAGTTTCAAATCTTTTTTAGAAGCAATTCTAGCTTGCGCACTTGTATCTAACGGATAATGAAAATGCTGATTGTTTTTTGCCGCTCTTTTGATAATCGTTTTTGGTTCGATAATCTGTAGCATTCCAGTATTTTTATACCATAGATAACGCAAAATATCGGTTGGCGTTTTCAAAAATTGAGAAGCCAACTCTTCATTACCGTTTTCAATCAAAAGATCGATCACCAGCATTAAAGTTTCCTTCATTGCGATTTCAGTTTTAGGCAAAGCCAAGTATTTCATCGCCATTTTTAAACTATCTACCTGAGTAGCGTCTAAAGCTGTTTTTGACTGCAATAATGAAATATAAAAATCCTCTAAATCTTTTTCATTCCATAATTCAAGAACTTTTAATTTGCTTCCTTGTCCTGTGTTTTCCAGTTTACCAAATTCAAACGGAGTACCGCAAAAAGGGCAACCGTTATATCTTTCTAATGGAAAAGTGTTATCTGGAATTGTATGTCCGCATTCTAAAACTGTTCCGTTTTTAGTTTGGAAAACATTTCCGAAAAAAGTAATGATATGATCTATCGCAGATTCATTTGTTGGCACATTCCATTCTTTTACCAATGGCGTCCAGTTTTTATCTGTTCCTAAAACTTCTCTCAGCACTTCTAAAACCTCGATTTTATAATTAGGGCTGACATTATTTAAAGCATGCAGTAACGATTCAGAAAATGTATATCCCAATTTTGAAACATTGGCTGCTAAAACCGATGTTGTTCCTGATAAATTCTGGTTATCACTCGCAATCATTTCTGATGGAATGAAAATAGCATTTTGACGTAAACTGATTTTTAATAATTCTTTTGTTTTCATTTTTTTAAATTTTTAAAATTTAGATAATTGTGCTTCTGAGTTCTACCTAAAAGATTTTGAAGTAAGAAGCACTTGACCTTAAATTGGAGTGTAATGAATTAGCTAATTCAAATTGGAAGTTTGTGGGTTTCCCCGAGAAGTAAGCTAATTTTGACCCTCGTTTTTTTATTAATGATGATTTTAAAACTTGCCGGATTCGAACCGGAGTACCAATTTTCTAGACGTAAGCTTCAATTGACCATTAACAGTAAAGCAGATGGGATTCGAACCCACGACCCGGACATTAAAAGTGTACGAAGTAAGTTTAGATTGACCTTTTAAGGATAATTTCGAAACTACCTGCTCTAACCGCTGAGCTACTGCTTCATGAGAATTGAATTAAGCGGTAATGGTATAAGTATAAATCGTAAAAGGTTTCTAGAAGTAACTTAAACTTGACCTGCTTTTTTTCAATTTTTTATTTCTATGAACGTTTGTTTTTATTTCTTGAACAAAGATTTCTAAACTAGTGCGCAATTATTCTGCGTAGTGAAATTTTTGTTTCATTTTTTAGAAATACTGTTTGTTTTATTTCTTGAACAAAGATTTCAAAACTACTACGCAATTATTTTGCGCAGTAAAAAAAGAATTTTACATTTGAGTAAAATATTTATCTAGCAATATCACATAAGTCCCAGCGGGACGGCATATTTCTAGCTATTTTATGATTGCTAGTAAAGAGCCCCAGCGGGGTGAAATATTTTAAATAAAGTGTCGCTCCGCTGGAGCTTTACGTCTTCGTCCTGTAAATTAGGCTATAAATATTTCGCTTCTCCGAAGCTCTATTCAAACACACATTAATATGAATTTAAAAAAAATCTACACCGATTTACTTCTAAATATTGGCTTTTCAGAAAATGAAATTCAGCAAAACTGGCTTGATTTAGAAAAAGCATATTCCAAGAAATCAAGACATTACCATAATCTGACACATTTAGAAGAAATGATCGAGAGTTTTGAAATGTATCGCAATCGTATTCAAAATCCAGAAGAAATATTATTTTCTATTTTTTATCATGATGTTGTGTATTCGGCTTCCAGGAAAGATAATGAATTAAAAAGTGCAGAATATGCTTTGTCAATTTTATCTGAAAAACACGATTTAAATAAGCAATTCGTTTTTGATGCTATCTGTGCGACGCAACTTCATTCACATAATTTAAATGAAGATATTAATTGGTTGATTGATTTTGATTTGAAAATCCTTGCCAAAGACTGGGAAGATTATAAAATCTATTTTGAACAAATACGAAAAGAATACCGCATTTATCCTGATTTTCTCTATAAACCTGGACGTGCAAAAGCATTGAAACATTTTCTGGAATATGAATTTATTTTTCAAACGGATGAATTCAGAGGTTTATATGAAGAAAAAGCGAGACGAAATATTGAAAAAGAGATTTCATTATTAACGTGATTCCGTTGTTAAACTAAACCCGACAGGTTTTAAAAACCTGTCGGGTTTTGAACACAAAGCATATTTGTAGAGACGCACTGCAGTGCGTCTAACGTTATGGATATCCGTTGCGTAGACGCACTGCAGTGCGCCTCTACAATACAAACCTAAAAATAAACATTTTTTTATGTCACAAAACAAAAATGCCTTAATACGCTACAAAGTAATCGACAAATGCCTGCAGAATAAATACCGACAATGGACACTTGAAGATTTAATCGAATGCTGTTCTGAAGCCTTATCTGAATATGAAGGTCGAGACATTCCTATAAGTAAACGAACCATTCAGATGGATATTCAGCTGATGAGAAGTGAAAAACTCGGTTATAATGCTCCAATCGTGGTTTACGATAAAAAGTATTATAAATATGAAGACGAAGATTTTTCGATAACAGATATTCCGCTGACGGAAACTGATATGAATGTTCTGACGGAAACCGTTTCTATGCTAAAGCAATTTAAAGATTTCTCTTTATTTAATGATGTATCGGATATTTTACAGCGATTGGAAGATAAAATCTACGCCGAAAAGTCACATACCAAACCTGTTATTTATTTGGACAAAAACGAAAAGCTAAAAGGACTTCATTATTTGGATGAAATTTATCAGGCGATTATCAAAAAGATGGTTTTGATTATTACTTATAAATCCTTTAAATCGCAGGAAGAAACGAAATTCCATTTTCATCCTTTTATATTAAAGGAATACAATAATCGTTGGTTTTTGATCGGGAAGAAAAAAGCAACTCAACCTATTACCAATTTAGCTCTGGACAGAATCGTTTCTATAGATTACGATTTTAACCTTCCTTATATAGAAGAAGATTTTGATGCCGATACCTATTATAAAGATATTATAGGTGTAACTGTCAATTCTGGTTTACAGCCAAGACGTATTGAACTTTGGATTGATGCTTCAAATGCGCCTTATGTCATTACGAAACCTTTGCATACCTCTCAGCGTTTAATTAAGGAAAATGAAGACGGAAGCATTATCGTACACTTGTTTATTTCCCCCAATTACGAGATGGAAAGGCTGTTATTAGGTTTTGGAGATTCTATAGAAATTTTACGTCCCGAAAGTCTGAGAATTCGCATGAAAAAGATCTTGCAGCGGGCAATTTCGAGATATGACCCAGAGAATAATACTGAAACAAACTCATAATTTTTTGAATAATCCAAAATTTATCCTAAAATAAATACCACAAAAAGATTTTTACGGTACTTAAATTGTTAAAATCCAAAAAAAGAATAGTATATTTCAAAATAAAATAACCACAAAACCCAGTAAATCAGGGATATTAATTAACTAACCAAAAATTTATGAAAAAATAATATGCATGCATAGTATTTTTTGATTATATTTGAAATCGATATAGTTACCTATGAAAGACAAAACGATAGATTATATTTTGAGAGCAACATGGCAGGCTGTTTCAAGAATGTATAATGAAGAGGCGGCAAAATACGATGCTACAATGGCAACCGGGTTTGCGCTTTTGAGTATGGATAAGGAAGAAGGAACGCCATCAACTGCTTTAGGCCCAAGAATGGGCATGGAAGCGACGAGCTTGACTAGAACACTAAAATCTATGGAAGAAAAAGGTTTGATTGTTCGCAAAAAGAACCCTAGTGACGGAAGAGGCGTTTTAATCTATCTGACGGACTTTGGAAAAGAAAAAAGAGATTTATCTAAAAATACAGTTCTGAAATTTAATGAAACGGTAAGAAAACATGTTTCAGACGAAAAACTGAATCATTTTATCGAAGTTGCTGAAATCATCAACGAATTAATTCAGGACAAAAACATATTTAATCAAACAGAAAACGCAGAAAACGAATAGCATTTCATCAGACAAGAAATAATTCGAAAACTGCAAAAAACAAACAAGTAACAAATTATGAAACGCACAATTAAAAAAGTTGCTGTAATTGGATCCGGAATTATGGGTTCGGGTATAGCTTGTCATTTTGCCAATATTGGTGTTGAAGTTTTACTGCTTGACATCGTTCCTCGCGAGTTGACAGAAGCTGAAGCTAAAAAAGGATTAACGCTTGAAAGCAAAGCCGTTCGCAACCGTGTGGTAAATGACCATTTGGCGAACTCATTAAAATCGAAACCCTCTCCTATTTACAGTCAGAAATTTGCAAGCCGAATCACGACTGGAAATACGACAGACGATATGGCAAAAATTGCTAATGTTGACTGGATTATCGAGGTGGTAGTAGAACGTTTGGACGTTAAGAAATTAGTATTCGAACAAATCGACAAATTCCGCAAACCGGGAACTTTGGTTACTTCTAATACTTCTGGTATTCCAATTCACTTTATGAGCGAAGGAAGAAGCGAAGATTTCCAACAGCACTTCTGCGGAACACACTTTTTTAACCCTGCGCGTTACTTAAAATTATTTGAAATTATTCCTGGTCCAAAAACTTCTACTGAAGTATTAAATTTCTTAAACGAATACGGTTCTAAATTCTTAGGAAAAACTTCGGTTGTTGCTAAAGATACTCCGGCGTTTATTGGAAACAGAATTGGTATTTACGGAATTCAGAGTTTATTCCATTTAGTTAAAGAAATGGGATTAACGATTGAAGAAGTGGATAAATTGACAGGACCAGTTATTGGCCGACCAAAATCTGCTACTTTCCGTACAGTTGACGTTGTTGGTTTAGATACTTTGGTGCACGTTGCCAATGGTATTTACGAAAACTGCCCTAACGACGAACAACACGAATTATTTAAACTTCCTGATTTCATCAACAAAATGATGGAAAATAATTGGTTAGGAAGCAAAACCGGACAAGGTTTCTACAAAAAAGTAGATAAAGACATTCTTTCTTTAGACTTAGATACATTAGAATATCGCGCTGCCAAAAAAGCCAATTTCGCGACTTTAGAATTAACTAAAACTATTGATAAACCTATTAATCGTTTTAAAGTTTTAGTAAAAGGAACAGACAAAGCAGGGGAATTCTACCGTAAGAGTTTCGCTGGAATGTTTGCTTATGTTTCCAACAGAATTCCTGAAATCTCAGACGAATTATACAAAATAGACGACGCTATGAAAGCTGGTTTTGGATGGGAAAATGGTCCATTCGAAATCTGGGATGCTATTGGTGTTGCAAAAGGAATCGAAATCATGAAAGCAGAAGGTTTAGAGCCTGCTGCGTGGGTAAACGAAATGTTAGCTTCTGGAAGCGAAAGTTTCTATACTGTAAAAGAAGGCGCTACGTATTTCTACAACCTTCCAACAAAATCTCAGGTAAAAGTTCCTGGACAAGATTCTTTCATTATACTAAACAACATCCGCGAAAGCAAAAAAGTTTGGAGTAACAGTGGCGCTATTATCCAAGATTTAGGAGATGGAATCTTAAACTTAGAATTCCAATCTAAAATGAATACGATTGGCGGCGACGTTCTTTCGGCAATCAACAAAGCAATTGAATTAGCTGAAAAAGAACATCAAGGCTTAGTTATTGGAAATCAAGCTGCAAATTTCTCTGTTGGAGCTAATATTGGAATGATTTTCATGATGGCAGTTGAGCAAGAATATGACGAATTGAATATGGCTATCAAATTGTTCCAAGACACCATGATGCGTGTTCGTTACTCTTCAATTCCAGTTGTGGTTGCGCCTCACGGAATGACTTTTGGTGGTGGATGCGAAATGAGCTTACATGCTGATAAAGTAGTTGCCGCTGCAGAAACTTACATGGGATTGGTTGAATTTGGTGTTGGAGTTATCCCTGGTGGTGGTGGTTCTAAAGAATTGACTTTAAGAGCTTCAGATTTATTCCGCAAAAATGATGTGGAATTAAACGTTCTTCAAGAGTATTTCTTGACTATCGCAATGGCAAAAGTTTCAACTTCTGGTTATGAAGCGTTTGACACTGGGCTTTTACAACATGGTAAAGATATTATCGTAGTAAACAAAGACCGTCAGATTGCTGAAGCTAAAAAACATGCGTTGTTAATGGCAGAAGCGGGTTACACGCAGCCAATTAGAAGAAACGATATTAAAGTTTTAGGAAAACAAGCTTTGGGTATGTTCTTAGTTGGAACGGATCAAATGGAAGCTGGAAAATACATATCCGAGCACGACAAGAAAATCGCTAACAAACTGGCTTACGTAATGGCTGGTGGTGATTTATCTGAAGCAACTTTAGTATCTGAACAATATTTATTAGATATCGAACGTGAAGCTTTCTTGAGTTTATGTACAGAGCGTAAAACTTTGGAGAGAATTCAATACATGTTGACTAAAGGAAAACCGTTAAGAAACTAGAAAATAGAACAAAGAGAATAGAATATAGATTTTAAGACTTCGTAAAGTCTATTTTCTATACTCTATCTTCTATACTCTTAAAAACAAAAACAAATGAAAACAGCATATATAGTAAAAGCATATAGAACAGCAGTTGGAAAAGCTCCAAAAGGTGTTTTTAGATTTAAAAGACCTGATGAATTAGCTGCAGAAACCATTCAGTTTATGATGGATGAACTGCCTGATTTTGACAAAAAACGCATTGACGACGTTATGGTTGGAAATGCAATGCCAGAAGCAGAACAAGGACTTAACGTGGGGCGTTTGATCTCTTTAATGGGATTGAAAGTTGAAGACGTTCCTGGAGTTACAGTAAACCGTTACTGTGCATCTGGATTGGAAACTATCGGAATGGCAACAGCTAAAATTCAATCAGGAATGGCAGATTGTATCATTGCTGGTGGTGCAGAAAGTATGAGTTATATTCCGATGGGAGGTTACAAACCAACTCCAGATTATAAAGTTGCTGCTGCAGGTCACGAAGATTATTACTGGGGAATGGGTTTAACTGCCGAAGCGGTTGCTAAACAATATAATGTTTCTAGAGAAGATCAGGATGAGTTTGCTTACAATTCTCATATGAAAGCTTTAAAAGCACAAGCAGAAGGAAAATTTGACAAACAAATCGTTCCTATTACGGTTGAGCAGACTTTCATCAACGAAAATGGTAAAAAAGAAACGAAATCATATGTAGTGAATAAGGACGAAGGGCCAAGAGCTGGAACTTCTAAAGAAGCTTTAGCAGGTTTAAGACCCGTTTTTGCTGCTGACGGAAGTGTAACTGCTGGTAACTCTTCTCAAATGAGCGACGGTGCTGCTTTCGTTTTAATCATGAGCGAAGATATGGTAAAAGAATTAAACCTTGAGCCAATTGCCCGTTTGGTAAATTTCGCTTCTTCTGGTGTTGAGCCAAGAATTATGGGTATCGGACCTGTAAAAGCAATTCCGAAAGCCTTAAAACAAGCAGGATTAACATTAAATGATATCGAATTAATCGAATTAAACGAAGCTTTTGCTTCTCAAGCTTTAGCAGTAACTCGTGAATTAGGTTTAAATCCAGATATCGTAAACGTAAACGGTGGAGCAATTTCTTTAGGACACCCTCTAGGTTGTACTGGCGCTAAACTTTCTGTTCAGTTATTCGACGAAATGAAACGCAGAGGCAACAAGTACGGAATTGTTTCTATGTGTGTGGGTACTGGGCAAGGTTCTGCAGGTATTTACGAAGTTTTATAAGACTCTTTAGAGGAAAGAAGCAAGAGGAAAGACTTTCTGTTTGGAATAAAAAGTTAATCTGAAATAGATTTTTTCAAAAGTAGTAAAAAACTTACTTTTAATTTTTCTTCTTATCTTGCCTCAAAAAACATGAAACACAATTTTAAGAATTTGAAGATTTGGATTTTAGCTATGGAGATAACAAACGATATTTATAAACTAACTTCTACTTTTCCAAAATCTGAAACTTATAGTTTGTCAAATCAAATGAATCGATGTTCTGTATCAATGCCTTCTAATATTGCTGAAGGTTCAAACAGAGGGAATAAACATTTTCAGCATTATCTGAATATTAGTCTAGGCTCATCATTCGAATTGCAGACACAATTGTTAATAGCTTGTCAAAATGACTATTTAACAAAAGAAAAAACAGAAAAATTAGAAAACAAAATAATTGAATTTCAAAAGATGACTACAGGCTTCATCAATAAGTTAGGTTAAAATCTTTCTTCTTGCTTCTTTCATCTTTCAAATCTAAAAAACAAAAAAGTCATGAGCGACAAAACAAGAGGAGGTCAATTCCTAGTTAAAGAAACAAAATGCGAGGACATCTTCACACCAGAAGATTTCTCAGAAGAGCAGTTAATGATGCGTGACTCTGTAAAAGAGTTCGTAGACAAAGAATTATGGGCGCATAAAGATCGTTTTGAAAAGAAAGATTACGCGTATACAGAATCTTCTATGCGTAAAGCAGGTGAATTGGGACTTTTAGGAGTTGCGGTTCCAGAAGAATACGGCGGATTAGGAATGGGATTCGTTTCTACAATGCTAGTTTGCGACTACATTTCTGGAGCAACAGGATCTTTCTCTACGGCTTTTGGAGCTCATACCGGAATTGGAACTATGCCAATTACACTTTACGGAACTGAGGAACAAAAGAAAAAATACGTTCCGAAATTGGCTTCTGGAGAATGGTTTGGTGCTTATTGTTTAACTGAGCCAGGCGCAGGATCTGATGCTAACTCAGGAAAAACAAAAGCAGTTTTATCTGAAGACGGAAAATACTACTCTATTACAGGTCAAAAAATGTGGATCTCGAATGCAGGTTTCTGTAGTCTATTCATCGTTTTTGCTCGTATCGGAGATGATAAAAATATTACAGGTTTCATCGTAGAAAACGATCCTTCAAACGGAATTTCTATGAATGAAGAAGAGCATAAATTAGGAATCCGTGCTTCTTCTACTCGTCAGGTTTTCTTCAACGAAACAAAAGTTCCGGTTGAAAACATGTTATCTGAAAGAGGAAACGGTTTCAAAATTGCTATGAATGCCTTAAACGTTGGACGTATTAAATTGGCTGCGGCTTGTCTTGACGCACAAAGAAGAGTGACTTCTGGAGCTGTAAAATATGCTAACGAAAGAATTCAGTTCAATACTTCAATTTCATCTTTTGGAGCTATCCGTTCTAAATTGGCTGAAATGGCAACTAACGCTTACGCTGGAGAAAGTGCTTCTTACCGCGCTGCAAAAGACATTGAAGACAGAATCGCTGCTCGTGAAGCAGAAGGAACTTCTCACCAAGAAGCAGAATTAAAAGGTGTTGAAGAATACGCTATCGAGTGTTCTATCTTGAAAGTAGCGGTTTCTGAGGACGTTCAAAACTGTTCTGACGAAGGAATTCAGGTTTTTGGTGGAATGGGATTCTCTGAAGATACTCCGATGGAAAGTGCTTGGAGAGATGCTCGTATCGCGCGTATCTACGAAGGTACAAACGAAATCAACAGAATGCTTTCTGTAGGTATGTTGATCAAAAAAGCAATGAAAGGACACGTTGATTTACTTGGACCAGCAATGAAAGTCCAAGAAGAATTAATGGGAATTCCATCTTTTGATACTCCTGATTTCTCTGAATTATTCTCAGAAGAAAAAGTAATCGTGGCAAACTTGAAAAAAGTTTTCTTAATGGTTGCAGGAAGCGCTGTTCAAAAATACGGTCCAGATTTAGATTCTCACCAGCAATTATTAATGGCAGCGGCTGATATCTTAATCGAAATTTACATGGCCGAAAGTACAATCTTGAGAACTGAGAAATTAGCAAAATCTCAAGGTGAAGATAAAGTACAAGAGCAAATTGCAATGGCAAAATTATACTTGTACAAAGCTGTAGATATCGTAAACTTAAGAGGAAAAGAAGGAATTGCTTCATTCTCTGAAGGAGACGAACAACGTATGATGTTAATGGGACTTAAACGTTTCACTAAATATACAAATCTGCCAAACGTTGTGGCACTTAGAGAAAAAATTGCAGAAAAATTAGTTGCAGAAAATACATACTGCTTCTAATAGAAAAATAGTTTTTAGCTTTTAATTTGTTTAAGCCCGCGCAAGTCCGAAACTGCGCGGGCTTTTTTTTGCTCTTTCTGTGAAAGGCACTACTTACAAGTCGCAATATTTTTGCAGTAATTTGCAAAATATTCGTTAAAATTAGCGCTCTTCTAGCTATAGAATGGTTAAATATCAAATGTATTACAGTATATTTAACATTCTAAAAACTATAAAAACAAAATAATGAAACAAATTTCTCTAATTGCGTCCTTTTTATTGTGCTTTGGGTTAACTTCGACTTTCGCACAAAAAAACAAAAAAATGGACATTATTGCCTATTACACAGGCGACTCAGAACTTATTGATAAATATGAGGTTAGCAAATTGAACCAAATCATCTTTAGTTTTTGTCATTTAAAAGACGGAAAATTAACGGTTGATTCAGATAAAGATTCTAATACTATTAAGCATTTAGTATCGCTTAAAGCTAAAAATCCACAACTTAAAATTATTGTTTCTCTTGGAGGTTGGGGCGGTTGCGAACCTTGCTCTGAAGCTTTTTCTACAGCTGAAGGACGCCTAAAATTTGCAAAATCTGTAAAAGAATTAAGTGATTCTTATAACGTTGATGGTTTAGATTTAGATTGGGAATATCCTGCAATTGAAGGACTTCCTGGACATTTGTATCAAGCAGTTGACAAACCAAACTTTACTGAATTGGTAAAAATATTACGTTCTACATTAGGCAAAAAATACGAATTAAGTTTTGCTGCGGGAGGATTTCAAAAATACTTGGACGAATCTATCGACTGGAAAGCAGTTACTCCATTGGTTAACCGAATCAATATCATGAGTTACGATTTAGTAAACGGATACTCTAAGGTTACAGGTCACCATACTCCATTATACAGTACCAATCCAAAAGAAGAATCTACAGATAGAGCGGTTGAGTTTTTATTAAAACAAGGTGTTCCTGCTGAAAAATTAGTAATTGGAGGTGCATTCTATACCAGACAATGGAAAAACGTAGAAAACATCAATAATGGATTGTACCAAGCTGGAGAACACTTTCAAGGTGTAGACTTTAAAAACTATGGCACAACATATACAGAAGCAAACGGCTGGAAATATTTTTATGATGAAAAAGCTCAAGCGCCATATTGGTACAATGCTCAAACTAAAACTTTTGCAACATCAGACGATTTAAAATCTATCAAAGCAAAAGCAGAATATGTAAAAGCTAAAAAGTTAGGCGGCATTATGTTCTGGGAACTTACCTTAGACAGTTTCCGTGACGGAATGGTAAATGAGATTTACAAAGTTAAAACTGCAAAATAAAAAAAAGAGGGAATCAAATTGATTCCCTCTTTTTTTACAGACAACTATTTTACATCGTTTTAGTCTTAGTCTTATCCATTTCGCCAATAAACGGAATAGCTTCTAAAATTTCGCTTTTAATTATCGTTTGAAGATAAACTTCAAGCTGGATAAATTTAGCCGCATTTATTGAGCCAATTGCTTTTTTAGCTTGATTATACGTTTTAGAATAAAGTTTCTCATAGTCAACATGGTTTTTTAAAGTAGCTTTAGCTAATTCATCTGCTTTAGCATCGGTTAAAGTTTCGTAATTAGCCGCATAATCATTTAGCAATTGAAACTTTGTCTGCCCTAAAGCTTTACGAGCTGTTTCGTAATCTTCATAAACTTTAGCAAAGGCTGTTGCTTGAGCATCAGATAAATTCATGTACTGTTTAACCAAATCACTTTTAGATTTTCCGTAAACGCTTTGTACTACTTCTAAATCTTCTTTATATGAAGATTGTGCATAAGATGAAAACGAGGCTGCCGCCATAATAAGAATAAGACCTAATTTTTTCATAGTTTTAATTTTAAATTTGTTTTTAAAAAATATATGCATACTCAAATATACTGATTTTAAACACATTAAACCATAATTCAATTTTTAAAAAAAGGAATATTGGTAAACTGCTGACAGAGCATAATAATTTAACCCATTGTTAGTATATGCCCCAATGTGGTATTGCAATCTAATAGACTGTCCTTTTGCTATTGGCGTAGAAAAAGTACCTCCAACTCGCCAATTATCGATCTGACTATCTTCTGCAACTCCATCAATAATTGTTTTTCCTCCAAAAAACCAAGTGGTATTAAAACCCAGCCACATCTGGTTTTTAAAATAATAACTCGCATGAGCTTGCAAGCTATAAGTAGATTTCTGCTCCAATTTTTTACCCACATAATCATTATTATCGGTATAAAACCAAACTCCAGCGTACGCTTCGGCATAGACATGAGTAAATCTTTTAGAAACACCAATTTCTGGCTTAAATCCCCAACGGTTAGTGCCTATATTAACCTGTTTATCATCGTAATATTTTCCTGTAGGAACAGAGGTAACCAAACTAACTCCCAGAATTGTTTTCTGCTGAAAAGACCTAAACTCCGATTTATCTAAAGCCGGTGATCCTAGAAGATTTATACCTACCCTAATTTTCATATCGGCAAAACCCGTTCTAGATCCCGTTAAAACATCTCCATTGGTTCGCGTTACTTCACCATCCATAAAAGAATAAGGTAACGCTACCTGAATACGTGCCAGTTTATTGTACATACCAAATGTCCTAACATAATTTACTGCCAGATTATGACTCCGAAGCGTAAAGTCGGCAATAGGCAAAGCGGGATCTGTAAGTACATTTCCGTTCATAAAAACATACCCAGCCGCAATAACATTCAGATCTTTAGGAACATTGGCATAAGCTCGAGGTTCTAAATCCTGACCCGACACAGTGAACATACCAAAAGAGAAAAACAAAACCGAAAACTGCCACTTTTTTAATAACCAAAAAAAATTTCTTACCATATATTCAGACGAATTTGTGACAAGTTTGCTTATGAATTACACTATTTTTTCTCCGATGCTTTTGGAGCATATATTATTCCATCATAACTAATTGGGCCTCTATTATTACTAGAAACAGAAAGCGTTGTGTTTCCGTTGTAAAAGATAGAAAACAGCAAATCGTAAACATCACTCTTACCTCGCACTGTAGCCTTTAAAATGGTATTATTCTTTTTAGTTTCTATCCTAACGTTTTCAGGCTTGCCTTCAAACTTTATTCCGCCATCACCATTATAGGCAACATTATATCCTCTGCCAAAAAATGGAAGATCGCAAGTTGTACTATCAGCCTTAAACTTCAAGAAATAGGTATTATAATCTAACTGAATTAACCTTCCGCCCTGAGGCGTTGCTTTTTGGGCTTCAAAAACAAAATTTTGAGAATCTATTAGTGTCTTGATTTCATTTTGTTTCTGTAACTCTCTTTCTTGTTTGAGTTCCTTTTTTGATTTTTCCTGTGCTGAAACTGAAAAACTAACAACATTTATCAGCAATAGAAAAACAGATAATGTAGTTTTCATAAAAATCATTTTTTAGTAAAACGCATCATTGCAATATCTCCAGAAATAAAGTTTAAAGTCTTACCATCATCTGTTACGTCGTAAGAAGTTATTTTTTGTAGCGTGCTCAAGTACATTTGTTCCCCTTTCAATCCGTCCAGACACATCATTTTAGTTACTGCCATTGGCTGTGTAAAATCAATTTTATTGCCCTCTACAGCCAATTTTCCCGAATATGAATTACAGCTCGCATTGCCAGAAACCTGATTTGCTTTGGTGTCAAATTTTATAGTTGGCTTTTTATTTGGATATAATGCATCAAAAGTAGTTTGTGGACCAGAAATGTAATTCAGCTCCCAAGTTCCATCAAGTTTAGAAACAGCATCCGTTTTTGCGCATTTGCAGGAAATTAAAAACGAACTAAAAAAAACGAGGGTAAAAATCTTTTTCATCATAACATTAAGGATTAAATGTGAGCGAATTAGACAAAATGATTTCAGAAATTATTCGTTAAAAACCTATACGAATTTACACAATATTTTCGATTTTTAACTCAATCGATATCAAATTATAACGTATAGTTTGACTTTTTTTTAACTTTTAGAGTCAATCAAATCCGTTATTTTATGTTAAATTTACTTAATCTTTAACTAAAAATGCCCGTAGATATGAAAAAACTAATTGTTTCTTTCGCTATAATTACAGCCTTAATCATTGGCTGTAAAACAAATAACAAATCAAATGACGCAAAAACTCTAACTGTTGCATTAGAACCAAAAAGCAACAGTAAAGTAGCTGGAACTGCTACTTTTGTTGAGAAAAATGGTAAAGTAACTTTTACTGCAAAAATCACAGGATTAGAGCCAGGAGTTCACGCCATCCATATTCATGAAAAAGCAGATTGTACTGCTGCAGACGGAAGTTCTGCTGGAGGTCACTGGAATCCAAAGTTCAAAAAACATGGAAAATGGGGAGTTGGAGAATACCATGCAGGTGATATCGGAAACTTTACCGCTGACGCAAAAGGTAACGGATCTATCACTTTAACCACTGACGAATGGTGTGTTGGGTGTGGAGATGCAAATAAAGATGTTCTTGGAAAAGGTTTAATCGTTCACGCAGGAACAGATGATTTTACCACTCAGCCAACAGGAAATGCCGGAGGAAGAGTAGCTTGTGCAGGAATCATTAAATAAGAAAAATTTCAATAACCGCTATTTTTAACAAAATCTAGCGGTTATTTCATTTTAAAATGAATTCTAAAACAAGAAAAAGACATAGCTTTGCATCAGCAAAATTAAGTCCATGATTAATCCATCAGCGCCAGGCTGGATCGATAAGTTTTTTAGTGAACAGAAGTTTTCAGAAGCGATTCCTTTTGAAACTGTAGATTCGTTTTACTACAAAGTGAGAGAAACGGGATTTATCTATGGCCATATTATTGCTATAGATACACAGGTTCCGATCACTATAAAAGGCTGGTTTAAAACCGAAATTTCTAAAGTAGCTTTACTCAATACACTCTATCATGTTTTTTGTTTAGAGAAAAGAAATTCAGAACCTAAAAATTTTATTTCAGAAGTTTTAAAGTTTTATAAGCAAATGAATCCAGAAGGATTTAATTTGTTTAAAATTTTATTGCCAAAAGATACTCCTTCTCTATCGCTGGAAAATATTATCGATCAGAGAGTTCAAACCAATGATAGCATTATCAGCAAAAACTTTTCGCATTTGGTGACCAATGCTTTATTGTTTATTGATGTTCTGGCTTTCAGACAGTATTTAGAGCATGGAGAAATTCCTGAAAAATATTTAAAAAGAATTGAAGAAACCGTTCTCGGAATTGTGGGTTTGGCTTTGAAAACCAAAACAGTAAAATCCCAGCACGACGATCTTTTAATCAAACTTTTTGAAGCATCTATACGCTATTCTAAATTCTCTAAAGTAACTGTTGATACTTTAGAAACTTTAAATTTGGAATATTTCAAAAACAAATTGGAACAATATTACCTAATCGATATGGCTGGAATGGCTTTATGGAGCGACGGAGTTGTAGAAAATGAAGAATCGTATTTTCTATATGCCTTAGGTTCTACAATGGGAGTTGGCGACGATTTTGTAACCAAAAGTATGGACACAACCAATACTTTTATCACCACCCACAAAAAGAAAATACCGTACTTTAATTATTCAAATCCTGTTAAACATTTTTACGACCAAATGACTCACAGCGTAGTCAAATTAATCATAAGAAATAAAAACAGATTAATTAAAGAGATTGTTCAAAGTAAAGAATTAATGGTGCTTCTCGCCTATTCTACAACGAGAGATTTGGATGCCAAAGAAAAGAAGAAAGTAAAAAAACAGCTTTTGGATATCTGTAAAACTATTCCATCTTTGACGATATTTTTACTTCCAGGAGGAAGTTTATTATTACCGATATTAATCAAGTTTATTCCAACAATGCTTCCATCAGCATTTAATGAAAATCTAGACGAAAACGAATAAAAAAAATCGCCCTTTTTACAGGGCGATTTCTATTTCTTACTATTAAAGATCTAATTGATACACTTCGTCTAGTTCGGAATTTGAACTGATTGTAACATTTAAATCTGTTACGAAACCAGAATTCAATCCGTAAACCCAACCGTGAAGCATAAGGTCTTGTCCATTTTTCCAAGCACCTTGAACAATTGATGTTTTAGCCAAATTATAAACTTGCTCTTTTGCATTGATTTCAACAAAAGCATTGAAACGCTCTGTTTCATCTTCAATAGAATTCAAGTATTTGTCATGCAAACGGTATTCATCTTTAATGTGACGAATCCAGTTATCGATAATTCCAACTGACTGATTCCCCATTGCTGCTTTTACACCCCCGCATCCGTAGTGTCCGCACACGATAATATGTTTAATTTTCAAAACATTTACAGCATAATCCAAAACGCTTAGCATGTTCATATCTGAGTGCACAACCATATTAGCAATGTTTCTATGTACAAAAACTTCACCTGGTTTTGCTCCAACAATTTCGTTTGCAGGAACACGGCTATCCGAACATCCAATCCATAATAAAGGCGGCTGTTGTCCTTTTGCCAAATCAGCAAAATAATTAGGATCTTTTGCTAATGAAGTTTCAACCCACTTTTTATTATTTTCTAATAACTGCTCATAAAATTTTCTCATTTTTTTATTTTTTGTGTGGTAATTTCTAATTCTAGGAATGTCTCAAAAAAGAACTTAAATGTAAAGTTACCTAAAATTTGACATTTCCTTGCCCTCAAAAACACCTATTTTTAATTATTCTCCTCTAACAACTTCTTTCTGAACCAGTTCCCTTTTCGCCACATCATAATAATGTTCTATCGTAACATGATTATGATTTTCGGGCGTATTTTCTAATTCGTATGCTTCTTTAAATCCTTTAAGCTTCACTTTGATGTTTTCATCGATTGCTCGGATTTCTTTAAATTCACGAATTAAATCCAAAACATCGTGCGAAATATACTCCGTATCATGAGCATTGATAATTACTTTAGAATTTTCTGGAATTTCGTTCAACGTCTGTTTGATCGCTGCTTTATTTAAAAACGAAACTTCCTGAGCTAAATCAATATGAATGATATCACCATCTTCATATTCTTCTTTCTTAAAAGCATAAGCTCTTTTCAGGTTTCCTCTCAAAACAAAAATAATACTGATAACAATTCCCAGCGCAACACCTTTTAGCAAATCTGTCGCAACGACAAAGACCAAAGTTGCAATGAAAGGGACAAACTGGTATTTCCCCTTTTTCCAGAAATGCATAAAGGCTGCTGGTTTTGCTAATTTATATCCAACCAAAATCAAAACGGTTGCCAAAGTTGCCAATGGAATTTTGTTTAAGATTGCTGGTATAGACAATACACTTATTAATAAAAGCACACCATGAATAATGGCAGACATTTTAGATTTTGCTCCTGCATTATTATTGGCTGAAGACCTTACTACCACAGAAGTCATGGGCAAACCACCCAAAAGAGAACTCACAATATTACCAACACCTTGTGCTTTAAGCTCGACATTGGTATTAGTGTAACGTTTTTGCACATCCATTCTATCGGTAGCTTCAATACATAAGAGCGTTTCAATAGAAGCGACAATGGCAATTGTAACAGCAACGACCCAAACTTGCGGATTTGTAATAGCAGTGAAGTCTGGCGTAATTATAATTGATTTAAAATCATCAAAAGATTTTGGAACTGGCAAAGAAACCAAATGTTCTTTTGCAATTGCCAAAGTGCTTCCTGTAGATACAAATATTTCGTTTAAAACAACTCCAGCAATTACAGCAACCAAAGCTCCCGGAACCAGTTTTATTCTTTTTAAGAAAGAAACTTTATCCCAAGCCAATAAAATTACTAGTGAAACCGCAGAAATAACCACAGCTCCTAAGTGAATATGATTTAATACATCGAATAGAAATGAAAATGAATTGCTTCCATCATTTTGAATAAAAGCCTGATCTCCCTCAAAATCTGCATCGTAACCAAAAGCGTGTGGTATTTGTTTTAAAATGATAATAATTCCGATACCCGCTAACATTCCCTCGATTACGTTTGTCGGAAAATAATTTGATATACTTCCTGCCTTTAAAAATCCTAATGCTAATTGAATTAATCCAGCAATAAAAACAGACATTAAAAATACATCGAAAGCTCCTAAATCGGTAATTGCGGTTAAAATGATAGCTGTTAACCCAGCAGCTGGACCTGATACACTAATATGCGATTGGCTTAAATATCCTACTACGATACCACCCACGACACCAGCGATAATTCCAGAAAATAATGGTGCTCCAGAAGCCATTGCAATACCTAAACACAACGGAAGAGCCACCAAGAAAACCACTAAACCTGAAGCAAAATCAGATTTAAGGTTGGCAAAAAGATTGATTTTTTTTGTCATAATATAATACTAAAAAAATTATTCATTAAAGATTTACCCCATCTCGAGAGAAATGCGGCTAAAGTTCAAAATAATCGGAAGTATTATGCTACGTTAGGTGGTGGAGCAAAGATGCTCGGAGAGATGTTGTCTAGTTTGACAATGTTTTCAGAAATGATTGTTTTTTTCGCGATGTAAACCGGAATTAAAACTTCGTGCTCCAAAATAGTAGGATGAACTACATTTTTAAGCTCTTTATGCACTTCTTCTTCAGCGATACTAAAAGATATAGCCACATTATTCCCTTTCTTTAAGACCTGAACAATTGTTGGGGTCGATAAGAAGGCAATAAATATGAATAATAATATGCGAGCTATAAATTTCATCAAAACAAAAATAGCGTTAAACAAATAAAATCAAAGAGATTTTTATAGAAATTTAACATCAATAAAAAAAGCAGAATGCAATTTTCATTCCATTCTGCTTATAATTATCTAAAAATAAACATTTTATAAAGTCTCTTCCAGCCAAGCGTTCATCATCCAAATGGTCTTTTCCTGTTCAGAAATAAAGTCACTCATCATAGAATTGGTACCTTCATCATTAATTTCTGCAGATTTGTTCAATATCTCCCTTTCGATTTTTAATAAATCAGACAGCGAATGAACAATTAACTGAACCGCTTTTTCATCGTTGGAAATATTTTTTCCAACCGTTAATTTATTGTTTTTAATATAGTCTTCAAAAGTATGTAAAGGCGTTCCTCCAATTGTTAGAACTCTTTCGGCAATCATATCTATTTTTAATTGTGCATCTGTATATAATTCTTCGAATTTTACATGTAGATCAAAGAAACGTTTTCCGCGAATATTCCAGTGAATCCCTCTCAAGTTTTGATAATACACCTGAAAATTTGACAATAATACATTCAGTTCTTTTACTAATAATTCTGATTCTTTTACAGGCAATCCTAAAATATTTGTCTTCATAATCTATTTTTTTACACTAATTTACTACAAATTTAGAGTAACTTTATTAAAATAAACATAAATAAAAATTATATTTTCCTATTTTTGCATCACAAATTACTATCAACATGACTATAACTCAATTGCAATATGTGTTAGCGGTTGCTGAGCATAAAAACTTCACCCTTGCGGCAGAAAAATGCTTTGTAACACAGCCCACTTTAAGTATGCAAATACAAAAAATCGAAGAAGAGCTTAATATTTTAATTTTTGACAGAAGCAAAAAACCGATTCAGCTGACGGACATCGGACAAAAAATTGTAAATCAGGCAAAAAATATTGTAAACGAAGCCGATCGTATAAAAGATATTGTAGAACAGCAGAAAGGTTTTATTGGAGGAGAATTTCGATTAGGGATTATTCCAACGATTATGCCTACGCTTCTGCCAATGTTTTTGAATAATTTCATTAAAAAATATCCAAAAGTAAAACTCTTAATTGAAGAGTTGAATACCGAGGAAATTATATTGAAATTGAAAAACGGACATCTCGATGCTGCCATTGCCGCAACACCGCTTGAAGACGAAAAAATAAAAGAGATCGTTTTGTATTTTGAACCTTTTGTAGCTTACATACCAGAACATCACGCGAGTTTTCAGAAAGAAGAAATTGAAGTTTCTGACTTAAATCTGAATGAAATTCTGCTATTGCAAGACGGACACTGCTTTAGAGACGGGATTTTGAATTTGTGCAAAAATGTCTCAGACGTCGATCAATCTAATTTCCAGATTCAAAGCGGCAGTTTTGAAACCTTAATTAAATTGGCAGACGAAGGCCTTGGTACAACGTTACTTCCGTACTTGCACACCTTAGACTTAAAAGAATCCGACAAACTGAAGCTCCGTAATTTTAAGGAGCCAAAACCTGCTCGAGAAGTAAGTTTAATTTACCCAAAGAGCGAATTAAAAATGCAAATCATTGACGCACTTAGATCTACAATTGCAGGCGTTGTAAAAGGCGCAATTGTTTTTCAGAATGTTCAAATCATTAGTCCATTACAAAAGAAAGCGCAATAAAAAAGGAGCCAATTTGGCTCCTTTTTCTTTATACTTTAATTAGTTGTAGACTTTGTTTTAATTCTGGTTTTCCGACAACGAAATTCAGTAACCACTCTTGCAATTGTTCCATCTCGTAAGGTAACAGTGTTTTGATAGCTTTTTCTAGCTCTTTGCAGAAAAGTACCGGGTCGAAACTAACTCTTTCAAGTATTGATTTCGTGTAATCAAACATCATTTTTGACATAATAAAATAAGATTTTCGGGGGTTATCTATTTTTTTAAACTCGAGCCAAATTTAAACAATTAACTAACATAAATTCTACTTTTAACTTATTTTTTAAAAAATTTTAATAACGAATACGTTTTCTTAAAACATATAAATCAATGTAGAATTATTCTAAATAACTCATTTAAACCTTTTTAAAAGCTCTAAACATTTCTCTTTTCCCTGGAGGTCCCGCCAATTTTTCTACCGTGAATCCAACTTCTATCATGCTTCTTTTAACAACTCCTCTAGCAGCATAAGTAACTAGAACACCATTTGGTTTTAAACTATTGTACATTTTCTGAAAAATTTCAGTACTCCAAAGCTCCGGCTGTACTCTATATCCGAAGGCATCAAAGTAAATCAAATCAAAAATCTCAAAATCGTCTATTTCGTGAAAAAATTGTTTCCTTTTGGTTAACGAGAACTGGTCGCAAATTTCTATTTTTTCATCCCAATCCGATTTATGCATTTTTTCAAAAATGTTATAAAATTCAGATGCTTCCAATTCTTCTGCATAATTCATTTCTAAAATCTCTTCTGCATCTACAGGATACGCTTCTACTCCAACATAATCAATAGGCTGATTTTTTCTAACAGACTCTAAAAAAGTGATAAAAGCATTTAAACCAGTTCCAAAACCTATTTCCAATATACTTATAGGATTGTCAAATAAAGAAAGTCCATTTTTAATAAATACATGTTTCGCTTCTTGAATTGCTCCATGTTTAGAATGATAGCATTCGTCCCATTCTGGCAAACGAATTGTAGTTGAGCCATCTAGCGTTTTAATTATTTCTCTTTTCACCTTTTTAAGAATTTAATAATGCCTTTTTATTGATTTTCAAGCCATTTTAATATTCAAATTTAGTCAAAACTAATGCGTAAAGCCTTAAAAATCGACACTTTTTTCATAAATTCTTTATAAAAATCAAGTAAATATTTGAGTTTATTATAGGATAAACAAATCTCAATTAAAACCATTAAATAATGAATTTTCACTAAGCATTTTACAGATTTTTGCGTAATTTTGCATTCAATAAATTCCATTTTACACGATATCATCACTTTAGATTTCTGACAGTGAAAAATATCTCACAAAAAACTTACATAACTATGAGTACAACTCAAACGAGCAAAATTGAAATCATTAAAGCTACTTCTACAAAAATCAACGGAGTAGATTTTGACAACTTAAGTTTTGGTGCTGTATTTACAGACCATTTATTCGAATGCGATTTTAAAAACGGGCAATGGCAAAATCCTGTCATTAAGCCTTATGCTCCTATTTTGATGGATCCATCTTCAAAAGTCTTCCATTACGGACAAGCTATTTTTGAAGGAATGAAAGCTTATAAAGACGAAAATAATGACATTTGGTTGTTTAGACCAGATGAAAATTACAAACGTTTTAATAATTCTGCTGTTCGTATGGCAATGCCAGAAATTCCAGAAGCTATTTTTATGGATGGTTTAAATGAATTATTGAAAATTGATCAAGAATGGATTCAGAGAGGAAACGGGGCGAGTATGTATATCCGTCCTTTTATGATCGCTACAGGTCCTGGAGTTATCGCAAATCCTTCTGACGAATATAAATTTATGATTTTACTTTCTCCAGCAAAAGCATACTATGGAGGTGAAGTAAAAGTAATCATTGCTGAACATTACAGTAGAGCTGCAAATGGCGGAATCGGAGCTGCAAAAGCTGCTGGAAACTACGCTGCTCAATTTTATCCAACTAACTTGGCAAACAAAGATGGTTTCCAACAAGTTATCTGGACAGATGATGCAACTCATACAAAACTAGAAGAAGCAGGAACAATGAATGTTTTCTTCAGAATCAACGATACTTTATTGACAGCTCCAACAAGCGAAAGAATTTTAGATGGTGTAACTAGAAAAAGTTTGATCGCAATGGCTGAAAAAGAAGGATTAAAAGTAGAAGTTCGTCCTGTAATTGTTTCTGAATTGGTGGAAGCTGCTAAAAACGGATCTTTGAAAGAAATCTTCGGAGCAGGAACTGCAGCAGTTATCAGCGTTATCAAAGGATTCTCTTATAAAGATGAGTACTTCGAAATGGCGCCAATCGAAAATTCTTACGCTTCTTTCTTAAAAGAAAAACTAACAAGTCTTCAAAACAAACTTTCTGAAGATACGTACGGATGGACTGTTAAAGTTCAATAATCCAAAACCATATTACAAAAGAAACCCGATAAATTAAAGTTTATCGGGTTTTGTTTTTTAAAATAATTTCGAAAAATCAGGTTTAAAATAATTCGGACCTTTCATTACTTTTCCGTCTTCGCGGTAAATTGGTTGGCCATCTTCTCCTAATTTACTCATATTACTGCGCTGGATTTCATCAAAAACAGCTTCAATTTTATCTTGAAGTCCGTGCTCGATAATGGTTCCGCACAAAATATACATCATATCTCCAAGCGCGTCTGCAATTTCAACTAAATCATTATTCTGAACCGCTTCATAATATTCCTCATTTTCTTCCTTCATTAAATTATAACGAAGCAATTTTTTCTCTGCTCCTACATCAGCCTTTGGCGTTGTGCTGTGGCCAATTCTAAAAGCGGTGTGAAATTCTGTTACGGCGTCAAGTTGTTTTTTCATATAGTAGTTTTCTTTTTTTGGCTAAATTAAGTCACTTTCTCATAAATCTGAAAATTTATTGAACGAAATGAAAAGGCAATTTAGCAGCAAATCGTTTACAAATGGCTAAATTTGCCAAAAAATTTTATAACTATGTTCAGTCAAGGTCAAATACAATTTGGAATATGTTTTTTTATCGCTTTTGTAATCGTTATGATATTTGCTTATCGAAAAGATTTGAAATTACATAAAGTCTTTTACAAAGGAAATTACAAAGTATTGCTCGCCTTTCTGCTTTTCATTGCCCTTCTGTTTGTGATTAAAATCTTTTTGAAAAGATAAATTTTCTTTGCCGCAAAATAAACCTAATAATTGCGGGTTATTAGTAAGACTCACGATAAAATTTATAACTTTACCGAAACCAAACAATCTACCATGAAAATTCTAAAGTATTTATTTCTTTTCGCCCTATTAAGCTTTGTAGCTCTTACTGTTTTTGTTGCAACTCAAAAAGGCAATTTTTCTGTAGAAAGAAGTAAAGTTATCAACTCACCTCGTGCGACGGTTTATAATTACTTAAACGACTTTAGAAATTACGAAGATTTTGAATCATGGTCTGTTGAAGACCCTTCTATCAAAGTGACATACGCTAATAAAACTAGCGGAAATGGCGCTTCATTTTATTGGGATGGTGCCGATGGAAAAGGAAATTCTATAATCCTTAAAACAAAAGAAGGCGAAAGCATTGATCAAAAGATGCAATTTGACGGCTCCGAAGCTGATGTAAATTGGACTTTAAAAGATACTTTAAACGGAAAAACAAAAGTTACCTGGAAAGGAAAAGGAACAATGAGTTTTCTATTTAAAATATATACCGCTCTTCACGGAGGTTCTGACCGAGTTATCGGAACTATTTATGAAAAAAGTTTAGCCAATATTGATAAAAACTTAGATTACGAAACCAGAACGTATGCTGTAAAGGTAGATGGAGTGGTGAAGAAAACCGAAACACCTTATATCAAACAAACTTTTACAAGCGAAATTGCCAAAGTAGCTAAAAACGCTAGAATTGTAATTCCGAAACTTATTCATTTTAGCGAAACGAATGGTTTGGCCGCAAGCGGAAAACCTTTTATTATTTACCATACTTACGACACTAAAACCGGTTTAGCCAAAATTTCTATTTGTTTGCCTATTAATAGAGAGATTTCAACTAGCGCAGGAAGTGATATTTTATCTGGAAAATTAAATGGTTTTGATGCTGTAAAAACAACCCTAAACGGAGATTACTCTCATAGAAACGAAGCAATTACTAAAACAACCGCTTATATAAACAACGAAAAGATTATTCCAGACTTAAGCTGGTCGCATCTTGAAATCTTAACGTTAAGCAAGTTAGACGTAAAAGCTTCTTCGAAATTGGTGACTGAAATTTATTTCCCAATAAAACCAAAAGTAGTTCCTGTAGCTACTGAGCCTGCTTATGCTCCGACAAGTTCTAGCGAAACGCAAACCGATTCGTATACAGAACCACGTACAGAACAGCCACGCACAGAGCCAGTAAAACGCAAACCAGTTGCGCCTGCTCCTGCCCCTGCACAAACACCTGCAAAAGAAGAAGATTCAGAGTTTTAAATATTTTCAAAAGCATATTAAACCTTTTGCCTAAAATTCTGTCTAAATTCTATTAAAGAAAGTTTACAAAACAAAAAGTTTGATAGACGAGAAAGAATTTATAAAACAATTATTAAGCCCTGAAACGCAAAATACTGCGTTTCAAAAACTCTTGTCTGATTATCAGAAACCTTTGTATTCTCATATTCGAAACATTGTTTTGAATCATGATGATACAGATGATGTTTTACAAAACACTTTTGTAAAAGTCTTTCAAAATCTTAAAAACTTTAAAGGAGAAAGTAAACTTTTTTCCTGGATGTACCGCATTGCTACTAATGAAGCTTTGACATTTTTATCGCAAAAAGCAAAATTAAACGGAATTTCATCTGAAGATCTGCAGAATAAAACAATCGATAACTTAAAAGCTGATCTTTATTTTGATGGAGATGAGATTCAAATCAAACTTCAAAAGGCAATTGTAACACTTCCAGAAAAACAGCAATTGGTTTTCAAAATGAAATATTTTGAAGAATTAAAATACGAAGAAATCGCAGATATTCTAGGAACATCTGTTGGAGCTTTGAAAGCATCCTATCATCACGCAGTAAAAAAAATCGAATTATATGTTACGTCAAATTAAACCTTTTGTAACAAAAACTATCTTATTAGTATTATGAAAACATTTAAATTAGAAAACGAACCCAAAATAAAATCTGGATTTAAAACGCCAGACCATAATTATTTTGATGATTTTTCAGAAAAGGTTTTACAGCAATTAAACGAAAAAGAAGTTAAAGTAATTCCTTTTTACAAACGTAAAAAAACATTTTCTCTGGCGGCTGCAGCTGTAATTGGTTTTGCATTGTTAATACCAATCGTAAATAATTATAGAACAACCTCTAGCGATTTTGACGAAGCGACATTAGAAACTTATTTATCTTACCAATCGAATATAAGCCAATACGATTTGATTCAGAAACTGGACGACAGCGATATAGAAAAATTAAACAATGAAATTAATTTGGAAGACGAAACGCTAGAAGACATTTTATCTACAAGTCCGAATATCGAGCACTTAATTTCAGAACAAAATTAAACTTTACTTAACTCAACAACTTAGCTTAACAATGAAAATAAAAAACATTTTACCGCTATTGCTATTTCTGACAAGTTTTTCATTTTTTGCACAAAATGGAAATGTCGATGAAAAGCGTGAAAAAATTAAAGCTTTTAAAGTTTCTTTTCTAACCACAGAATTGGAACTAACTCCAACAGAAGCCGAAAAATTTTGGCCTATTTACAATGCTTATGACGATAAACAATTCGAATTAAGACATTTAAAAATGAAGACGTATCTAAAGAAGTTGAATGATGACAACATTAAAAATCTTTCAGATAAAGAAGCCTTAACTTTATTAGCTCAAATAGAAAGTACAGATAAAGAATTATATCAGCTTCGTGAAAAATTCATGAACAATGTCAAAAAAGTACTTCCAGCAAAAAAGATATTATTGCTTAAAAAATCGGAAGACGATTTTAACCGAAAATTATTGCAGCAATACCGCGACAAAGCTAATAAAGATTAAACTTAACGAAACAACAGCGATAAGAACCCTATATAATAATACTTACTTTATTATTTAGGGTTCTTATTTTTTATTTAAAATTAAGTCGCACCACTTTATTATGTCCTGCAGCGATTGCAGTATTTCTATTGACAAAACGAATGGTAAAAAATTTTGTATCTGTAGAAAGCTGCATCCAGTTTTCTCCTCCATTTTGAGAATATTGTATCCCTTCAGAACCTACGCAAACAATCTCTCTTCCATTACCTCCCGGAACATATTGTACACATGACGCATAACCAAATCCCATATTCTGGCCTATTAATTCCCATGTTTTGCCGCCATCTTTCGTAAAGGCTTTATTGTTTATTTTTTGATTCGGAAGATCATAATCTCCTCCTGCGATAAAACCTTGTTTAGAATCGTAAAAATCGGCAGTAAAAATTCCTGTCATTTGTTTTCCCTGCACTATAGGAGTTTCTACAACTTTCCATGTTTTTGCTTTATCTGGAGAATAAAAAACACGTGCTTTTTTTCCTCCTGACACTAGCCATGTATCATTTCCCTTAATCACTATATTAGTATTGCTGGCCGCAAAAGCTGCTTCTCCTGTACTATTTGTTGGTAATTTATCAGACAGCAATTTTGTCCACGTTTCTCCTCCGTCACGAGTTACAATAATGGAGAAAGTATCTTCTGTGGGATCGCCAATTGCAATTCCTTCCTTATCATTCCAAAACTGCATGCTATCGTAAAAAACTTTCGGATTAATTTCTTTATAAACCAATTTAACTTTGCGATCCTTTTTTGAAACAGAATATAGAAGTGCTGGATTGGCAACACTCAATAAAAAAATATCTTTAGAAGTTTGTGCGATACTTCTAAATTCTAATTTAAGAGTATCACGATAAATATGTTCTTCAAATTTTTCTTTTTTATCGAGATCATAATAACCAAAACGAGAATTATCGCCTCCGTACCAAACTTTATCTTTATCAATTAGAATTGCTCTAATGCTAATTCTATCCTTAAATAATGTATCTATTGTCATTGAAGTAAAACCATTGTTATAAACAATATCTGCTTTATGATTAAATGATCTAAAAGACATCAATAAAATAAAAATAACACAAAATAAAGCGAGTTTTTTCATAGGAAACTTAAAATTTGGTTAACGCTAAAATACAATTAATTCCCACATGGAAAATTAATTTTCGACTTTTTTCAACAATATTATTTAACCTTTCTTTTCTAGTTCTTTATGCGAAAAAAGAGCAAAACCATTTCACTCAAAAATCAAACACCTAACAATCAATAACTTAACCATACAAGAATAACATATAAATTTTATGGCACAATAATTGGATATCTCACAATACAAATAATTTAATATGAATTAGCCATGAAAGCGAAATTACTTTTAATAGCGATAACTGCCTTAGTTTTTGGTTCTTGTGCCGTACAAGGTCAAACTACTGTTTATGCAAAAAACTCAGATATAAGCGATAACTTAGATTTAAGGGCTGTTGCTTCGATGTTTGGAGAATCAGCCAACCTTCAAGATTTTGAAAGACGTTTAAACGATCCGAAATATCAAATATCAAACCTTGACCTTAATGGTGATGACGAAGTAGACTACTTACGTGTGATTGAAAGTGTGGAAAATAGAACACACGTTATTATTATACAAGCCGTTTTAGACCGTGATGTTTATCAAGACATTGCAACAATAGATGTTGAAAGAGACAATTACAATAAAGTAAGCGTTCAGGTTGTAGGTAATACTTATTTATATGGCGCAAATTACATTTATGAGCCAGTTTATACGGTAGCTCCTGTTATCTATTCTTCATTCTGGGTAACCAATTATAGACCATACTGCTCAACTTGGTATTGGGGCTATTATCCAACATATTATACAACATGGGCGCCTTATCCTATTTACAGATATAGAAACAATATTAATGTTTGCATCAATTTAAGCAATCGTTACAACTATGTTAATGTAAGAAGAAGCTATAGAGCTCCCGTAATTTACGAATCAAGACGTACTTATGGTTACGAAAGAATGCGTCCGAATTATAGTTTTGCAGAAAGACATGCCAACACAAGCAACAGATATGAGTTAGATCAAAGACGTGTTGCAAGCAGAGACTATAACCAAAACACTTATAACACAAACAGAAATTACACAGGAAGAACAACATCTGACAATGGATTTTCTAACAGAACGTATGCCGAAAACAGAAACAATACCAATAGAGTTTCTGTAGACAGAAACAACAATGGTTATGGCAATAGCAATTCAAACAGAGGCTATAACACTACAGGAAGAAGCTCTGAAAATGTATATACAGAAAGAAATACTAATCGTGGTTATTCTAATAATGACAATAATGCTTCAAGAGGTGAGAATACTCCGAGAATGCAAAACACTCAAAGAGTAGAATATGGAAACAGCAATTCTTCTAATGCCTCAAGAGATTATTCTAACCGTGAAGCTTCTAGTCCGAGAATAGAAAGAAGTTCAAGAAGTTATTCTGAAAACCAATCTAGCAATTCAAACAGAGATTATTCTGCAAGACCACAGCAAAGCCAGCGTTCAGAATCTCCTAGAATGAGTCAAGAATCTCCTAGAATGAGCCAAGAATCAAGAGGTGGTCAAAACCAAAGAGATGGCGGTTCATACTCTAGAGGAAACGGCAGAAGAGGTTAATTTTAGAAATAAATAATATTCAAAAAGGAAAGCACAATTTTACGATTGTGCTTTTTTTTATCTTTTTAATTATAATTGCCGCTAATTTGTTTTAAAACAGTAAATTTGCAACCGTCTTTTTATAAAATTATACATGAGCGCATCGCATAAAAACTTACATAGTAAGTTGTCTATTGGGGGTTTATTAATTACTTTAGGGATTATTTATGGAGATATTGGAACTTCTCCATTGTATGTAATGAAGGCTATTTTAGGCGATCATACTATAAATGCCGATATTGTTTTAGGAGGTATTTCCTGTGTTTTCTGGACTTTAACACTACAAACTACAATAAAATATGTACTTATTACTTTGAGTGCAGACAACCATGGTGAGGGAGGAATTTTTGCATTGTATGCATTGGTCAAGAAAACCAAAATTCAATGGCTCATTGTACCCGCCATTATTGGAGGTAGTGCCCTGCTCGCCGACGGAATTATTACTCCACCCATTTCGATTTCATCTGCCGTAGAAGGAATTAGAGCATTCTATCCAACTATGGAAACCCAAACAATTGTATATATCGTAATTACAATTCTGTTTGTTTTATTCACCATTCAGCAGTTCGGAACTAAATTGGTTGGTAAATTCTTTGCTCCAATGATGTTAATTTGGTTCGTTATGCTAGGAACTTTAGGAGCAATTCAGGTACTTAATTATCCTGAAGTAATCAAAGCAATCAATCCGTACTACGCTTATCACTTATTATCGATACATCCTGACGGATTCTTTGTTCTTGGTTTCGTATTCTTATGTACTACAGGAGCTGAAGCTTTATATTCTGACATGGGGCACTGTGGTAGAAAAAACATCAGAATCAGCTGGATTTTTGTAAAAGCAACCTTAGTTTTAAACTACTTCGGACAAGCCGCTTATTTAATTCACCACGAAGGAAGCACATTGCAGCAATTAGGTGGAGAAAATGGAAATCCATTTTACTTAATCATGCCGCATTGGTTCTTGCCATTCGGAATTGTAGTTGCAACTCTTGCAGCCGTAATTGCTTCTCAAGCACTTATTTCTGGTTCGTTTACTTTGATTAACGAGGCAATGCGTCTGAATTTCTGGCCAAAAGTAAAAATCAAATATCCAACAGAAGTAAAAGGTCAATTATATATTCCTTCTATTAACTGGCTATTGTTTTTTGGCTGTGTTGGAATCGTTTTACATTTCGAAAAATCAGGAAACATGGAGCATGCTTATGGTCTTGCCATTATCTTGTGTATGATTATGACAACCATTTTGCTAAACTATTACTTAATCATGAAACGTGTAAAACTGTACTTTATGGTACCGCTTATCACTATTTATTTATTGATTGAGTTTAGTTTCTTGTTTGCTAATATTACCAAATTTGCCGAAGGTGGTTACGTAACCCTGATTATAGCAAGTATGCTGATTTCTGTAATGACAATCTGGTATCTGGCTAAGAAAATCAACAAAAACTATACAAAAGTGGTTAAAATTGACGACTACAAACGTGTATTAGTTGAGTTAAGCCAAGATTTGTCTATTCCGAAATATGCTACTCACTTGGTTTATATGACCAATGCCAATCGCGTAGATGAGCTGGAGGAAAAAGTAATTTATTCTATCCTTCAAAAACGTCCAAAAAGAGCAGATATCTATTGGTTTGTTCACGTTAATATCTTGACTGAACCATACAAAACGCAATACAAAGTAACCGAAATTGCAAAAGACGATATTTACAGAATTGATTTCAATTTAGGTTTTAGAGAACCAACCAAAATCAATTTAATGTTTAGAGAAGTTATCAAAGACATGGTAAAACGTGGCGAAGTGGATATTACCAGCCGTTACGAGTCTTTGAACAAAAACAATATTATTGGAGACTTTAAATTTGTATTGTCTGAGAAATTCCTATCCAATGACAACGACCTAAGATGGCATGAAAACATTATCATGAATTCTTATTTCTTCATCAAAAAACTGAGTTTGTCTGAAGAAAGAGCTTTTGGTTTAGACAGCAGCTCTGTAAAAATAGAGAAATTCCCAATGGTGCTTCATGCTCCAGAAAATATTGGATTAACGCGTATTACTAAATAATTCGCTTTTAAATAATTCAAAAAAAACACTCTAAATTAGAGTGTTTTTTTTCTTTTAATGAGAGTTAGAACAAGATTCGCTATTAAAAATTTAACTTTCAATCAATTAATAGTACCTTTGCACCTTCAAATAAATAAAATGAGATTACACAGAAATTTAGTTTATACGACAATCGATTCTTTGAACGCAATTTTCAACGAAGGGGAATATGCAGACAAAGTGGTAGCCAGAGCCTTAAAAAAAGACAAACGCTGGGGAAGTTCTGATCGAAAATTTGTTGCTGAAACCATATACGAAATTGTTCGCTGGAAACGATTATACGCCGAAATTGCCGAAGTAAAAGAACCATATGACAGAGATAATCTATGGAGAATGTTTGCTGTTTGGGCTGTACTACGCGGCTATCCAATTCCAGATTGGAGACAATTGGAAGGAACTCCAGAAAGAAAAATAAAAGGCCGTTTTGACGAATTATCTAAAACCAGAGCAATTAAAGAATCTATTCCAGATTGGATGGATGAATTGGGAGTTAAGGAATTAGGAGAAAAAGTCTGGGCAAAAGAAATTGCAGCTCAAAATCAGCCTGCAAAGGTTATTCTTAGAACTAATACTTTAAAAGGAACAAAAGAAAGCCTTAGAAATACTTTAATGGATTTAAATATTGAAACTGAATATTTAAAAGACCAGCCAGATGCTCTTGTTTTGAAAGAAAGAGCAAATGTATTCTTGACAGACGCTTTCAAACAAGGTTTATTTGAAGTTCAAGATGCCAACTCACAATTAGTTGCGGGATTTTTGGATGTAAAGCCAGGAATGCGGGTAGTGGATACTTGCGCAGGAGCGGGCGGAAAAACATTGCACATGGCTTCTTTAATGCAAAATAAAGGTCAGCTGATTGCAATGGATTTGTATGAAAGTAAATTAAAACAATTGAAATTAAGAGCGAAAAGAAACGGCGCTTTTAATATTGAATACCGTATAATCGACAGCACAAAGGTGATTAAAAAACTGCACGAAAAAGCAGATCGCGTTTTAATCGATGCGCCTTGTAGCGGATTGGGGGTTTTAAAACGAAATCCAGATTCTAAATGGAAATTGCAGCCTGAATTTATCGATAACATCAGAAAAGTTCAAAGCGAAGTTTTAGAAAGCTATTCCAAAATTGTAAAACCAGGCGGAAAATTGGTTTATGCAACTTGTTCAGTTTTACCTTCAGAAAACCAAGAGCAAGTAGAGAAATTCTTGAAAACAGAAATCGGAAAACAATTTACTTTTATTGAAGACCGTAAAATGTTAGCCTCAGAATCTGGTTTTGACGGATTCTATATGGCGCTTATGGAACGTAAAGCTTAAGGGGTAAAATTCCAATATTTTAAATTCCAAATTCCAATTAATAAAGAAATTCCAATTCTTGGAATTACTTAATATTCAAAATCCCAAATTTCAATCTTAGTTATTGAAATTTGGGATTTTTATTTCTAGTCCAACTTTGTCAAAGTTTAAAACTTTGACAAAGTTCTAAACGCAAAGCTTGGAATTTGGAATTTTAAGCTTGTAAGCTTGGCTTTCGAAGCAATTTTCCGTTTTCATTTTCTTTAAATTTTGAAACAAAAACGACCTCTTTTGGTTTTTCATATTTTCCTAAACCATCAAAGAAGTCAGGCTCAAATTCTTGTTTTTCTCCTTCAATAACCAAAACCAATTTCTCACCTAAAGTAGTATCTGGGAGTCCGGTAACGAAAAATCTGTTGGCAATTTTCCCAATCAATTTAGCCTCAATCTGTTCTGGAATCAGCTTTACTCCCCCACTATTGATTACGTTATCAATTCGTCCTAAAAATTTAAACTGCTGTTCGTTCAGCAATTCAACCAAATCATTTGTTACAATTGGTTCCTCTGAAATTGAAGCTACATTAATAACCAAACATTGGCGATCGTCTTGAGAAATTTTCACATTTGGCAGAATCGAAAAAACAGAATCGCCCAAACGTTTTGCCGCAATATGCGTAATGGTTTCTGTCATTCCGTATGTCTCGTAGATTTCTGTTTTAAGTGGTAACAGTTTTTCTTCCAAAGCCGAATCTAATTTAGCCCCTCCAATGATCAACTTGCGAACTTTAGAAAGCCCTTCAATTGAATTTTGTACTTGAAGCGGTACCATCGCTACAAAATCGTAAGTCGTTTTATTGAACTCCAGCGGATTAAGACTTGGAGAAACCACATCCAATTCTAAGCCTAAAATTAAACTTCTTACCAACATCATTTTTCCAGCAATAAACTGGGTCGGAAGGCATAGTAAAGCTTTATCTCCTGGCTCTAAATCAAAAAAATCACCTGTTGCTAAGGCAGATTGAATCATTGCCTGCTTTTTTAGTCTGACTAATTTTGGAAGACCTGTTGTTCCAGAAGTGGTCATTTCGATATAATCTTTTTTATCAAACCAGTCCAAAAAGAACTCTCCAATAGATTGTTCGTAAGCATCTCCCTCTTTGATGAAACTATAAGCAACACGACACAGATCTTTGGCATTTAAATGATAACCATTTAATTTGAAATAATTGTGAACGTTATTTTGAGTTAAGTTTTGCATATTCTTAAGCTTTTAATTCGACATTAGTAATATTTCCTGTTAACTTTTCTTTCCAATTTGTCCAACCGTATTTTTTACTGAAAATAAAAAGCAGAATCGGATAAATAACCACAATTGGCAGAATTACATCTATTCCTGCCGAGGGTTCTGAAAGATCTTTAAATATAGAATTCGTTTGAAAAACGGTCCAATCTGAAGTAACTAACAATGCTCCAACAAGGTTATTTGCAGCGTGAAATCCAAGTGCAAGTTCCATTCCTTCATCCATCAAGGTTATCACCCCTAAAAACAATCCTGTTCCTATGTAGTAAATCATTATAATATTTCCCATTTTTTCCACTTCTGGATTGGTCCAGTGCATCGAGCCAAATATGATAGAAGTCATCAGGAGCGGAAACCATCTGTTTTGAGCTAAATTGGCAAACCCCTGCATTAAATATCCTCTAAAAACATATTCTTCTGTACTGGTTTGAATTGGTATTAAAAGACAACCTAAAACGGCTAATATCAAAAAAGGAACTAATTTAAATTGCAGCACAAATTGCTCTGGAGCTTTCAAATACACAAATAAAAAACTAAGCAGTGAGAAAAATGTCCAAAGGAAAAAAGAAAACCAAATCCGCTTCCAATCTACTTTTGCTCTTGAAGTGGTAATCGAAAGCAAAGTTTGATGATGAATAAATTTTATCACAAAATAAATTCCCACAAAAGCAAAAACAAAGGAAATCATTATCAGAAAAAGCGTCGTATTGGATTCGAACATATTCATAATACCTTCGTTAGTTGTTGGAAATGCAATATGTTCGGTAAATGTTTTATAAAATACGGCTGCGGTAAGCGGAATTTGTCCTACAAAAGATGCTGAAATAATGAAGACAGATCCTAAAAGATATTTCCAAAATTTATTTTCAGGTTTAATTCCTTGTTCTAAAAACATACATTTAAAATTTTAAAAAAATGAGAATTCAAATTCGATAAGTTAATCTTACTTTTGGTACTGCGAAAATACCCCTTTTTACATTATTAATATTTGAAACTATTAAATATAGCAAAAATGATACAAATTTACCATAATCCGAGATGCGGAAAATCAAGAAATTGTCTTGCTTTTATCGAAAAATCGAATCAAGATTTTGAAATTATACCTTACTTAACTGAAACTCCAACTTTTGAACAGCTAAAAACATTATTGGGCCAATTAAATCTTGAACCAATTCAACTTATTAGAACCAAAGAAAAAATATGGGTTGAAAATTTTAAAGGCAAAACTTTGAGCAACGATGAGATTATTAATACTATGGTAGAAAATCCTATTTTAATTGAACGTCCGATTGTTGTAAAAGACGGAAAAGCTATTATTGGACGAGATCCAGAATTGGTTGCTTTCTTTTTAGATTGATTCTAAAATATTCCTATTAACATTTTTTTGTGATTTCTCTCTTTAAACCAAAAACTACATTTGCCGTCTAAAGAGAAAAGAAAACCAGAAAATGAAAAAAATCAAATTTGCTGTATTACTTGTATTCTTGTTTACAAGTTTTTACAATTACTCTCAACAAGGAAGCCCAGGAGGTAAAAACAAAGTGAAAGTCTCTGGAAAAGTCTTCGAAAAAGTAAGCAAACAACCATTAGAATATGCTACTATTTCGATTACTGCGCCAAATGATACAAAAGTTGTTGCAGGAGGTATTACAAATCCAAAAGGAGAATTTGAAGTTGCTGTTGCACCTGGAACTTACGATATAAAAGTGGAATTTATTTCCTTTAAATCAACCGAAATTAAAGGGAAAAACATTCAAGACGACACCAATTTAGGCGTAGTAAATCTATCTGAAGATGCTGCTCAATTAAATGAAGTTGTAGTTCGTGCTGAAAAATCGACAGTTGAGATTAAACTAGACAAAAAAGTATATAGCGTTGGACAAGATATGATGGTAAAAGGAGGAACTGTAAGCGATGTTCTTGACAATGTACCATCTGTTTCTGTTGATACTGAAGGAAATGTAAGTTTAAGAGGAAGCGACAATATTCGAATTTTAATTGATGGACGACCATCTAATGCGATCAATATTGCCGAAGCACTGCGCCAGCTTCCTGCCGATGCGATTGACAAAGTAGAAGTTATCACTAACCCATCTGCGCGTTACGACGCAGAAGGAGGTTCTGGAATCATCAACATTATCCTTAAAAAAGGTAAAAATCAAGGTTTCAACGGAAGTGTAATTGCTTCAGGTGGTATTCCTGAAACTTATGGATTAAGCGGTAATTTAAATTATAAAACCGAAAAATTAAACTACTTCACGACTTTAGGTTACAACCACAGAACCAACGAAGGAGCTGGATTAACTAATACTGAATATCTAAACGCAGATGGAACTCCAAAAGGATATTTGGACGAAGATCGTGACACCAAAAGAACATCTGATGGTTTTAACGGAAGAGCGGGAATCGAATGGACTGTCGCTCCAAACACCTACTGGACAAATGCCATTAACTATCAAAAAAGTTCAGGCGATACGCGAGATCTGATTAATTACTATAATTATGATGCAGCACATGCTTTTACTGGAACTTCTTTCCGATTAAACAATGGAGATACTGGAAGCCAAAACGTAGAATATACTTCTAATTTAATCAAAAACTTCAACGACAAAGGACATAAGCTAACTGCCGATTTATCGATTTCAAAAAACAATGACGATAACACCAGTATCATTACAGCTTCTCCAAATTACAACAATACATTAAACGATCAGGTTCAAAAGCAAGTATTATTTCAAGCAGATTACGTTTTGCCATTAGGAAAAGGAAGCCAGTTTGAAGCGGGTTACAAAGGTAGTTTTGGAGATTTGAATAACGAATACTATGTAACTGACGAAAATGGTTTAAAAGATCCAAACTTGTCTAATACATTAGAATACAAAGAAAACATCAACGCTTTATATACGCAATATGGTTTCAAAGTAAATAAATTCTCTTACTTGTTTGGTCTTCGTTGGGAAGACACAGACATTCACGTAAACTTGCTTGAAACTAAAGATTTCAATACAAAAAAGTACAATAACTTGTTTCCAAGTGCATTTGTGAGTTATGAACTTTCAGATGAAAGCAGTTTTTCTGTAAGCTATAGCAAGCGTTTAACGAGACCTAGAGGACGTTTTATGAACCCAGCGGTAAACTATGCAAGCAATATCAATATTTTTCAAGGAAATCCTGATTTAGATCCGTCATTAACAGACAAATATGATATTGGATATATCAAACGTTGGAGTAAATTAACATTCAATACCTCTGCTTATTTTGAAGACACAAAAGATGTTTTCAGTTTTGTGCGTACACCAAACGGAAATGTAGTAAATGGTATTCCTGTTATTTTAAACCGTCCTATCAACCTTGGAAGAGAACAAAAATTTGGTTTTGAATTTACCTTAAATTATACGCCATTCAAAATCTGGAGAATTAACAGTAACTTCAATTTTTATAACGTAAAAACAACTGGTGAAAACACTTATGTTGATTTCAACGGAAATACAGTAGTACAAAATCTTGATAATCAAGCCAACACTTGGTTTGCTCGAATCAACTCAAAATTGACTTTGCCGTACAAAATCGACTGGCAGTTAAGTGCAAACTATAATGGTTCACAAAAAACAGCTCAAGGAAAAAACTTAGATATGTTTGGTATGAATACAGCATTTAGCAAAGATGTTTTAAAAGACAAAGCGACTATTGCATTCAATATCAGCGATATTTTCAACTCTAGAATTATGAGATCGTATACCTATCTTCAAAATTCTACAACGCTTGAAAGTCAAACTGCTTATAGCGAGTTCCAGTTCCGTAAACGTCAGTTCAATTTATCGTTCACTTATCGTTTCAACAAACCAAAAGGCGAAAGAGATAAAAACGCACAGCCTAAAAATGAAGGCGGCGGTGAAGGCGGTGGAGATTTTCCTGGATAAACTTGTTTAAATTCCAATATCAAAAATTCCAAATTCCAATTCTTTTTGGAAAACTCAATATTAAAATTCCAAATTCCAACTTTACAATTGGGATTTGGAATTTTTCTTTTTAAGCCTATTTTACTTAATTATCCAACTTTGTCAAAGTTTAAAACTTTGACAAAGTTCTAAACGCAAATTATATTAAATTGAATTTTTCATTTTACAAAGAAACCCGACAGGTTTTTAAAACCTGTCGGGTTTAATTAGATACGTTCCAATTTTGGAATTTAGAATTTTGATATTGGAATTTTGATATTGGAATTTCTTTTTTTTTGGCACAAAAAAAAAGGACTCGCAAAACGGTCCCTTTTTTATGACATCAATCTAAAATTAAATAGATTGTTCTTCTTGTCTTTTTCTGGCTCTTTTTTCTTTAATCATTTCCCAGCTCGCTCCCGTAACCCAGTAAGATACGAAACCAACTAAGAAAAACATTAACCAAAACCCTATAGTTAGTATGGTTAAGAAAAGTAAAAAACCTAAGTACTGTGAAAATTCAAACATGTTTTCCGGAATTTTTGAATGTTACGACAAATGTAGGCTATATATTTTTTTTCAGCAATAAAATCTAAATCAATTTTCGTTAAATAACATTTATCCGTATATTTATACTCATTTTAAATAAGCTTTTTTTCAAACTTGAAGTCCTTTAAAATAAAGAGCTCAAAGAAATCATAATAATTTTCAGGAGCTATTTCCTGCTGTCCGCTGTATTCCCGATAAACAAAAACTACGGCTAAAAAGCCTTGTTTTTCTAAATCGGGAGATGCCGCTCCCATCAGCTAAGAGACTCATTTTCAAAAGAAGTTTAATTTACATCTTACATTTCACAAATAACATTTTTACATACAACATAATGAAATATAGAATAGAAAAAGACACTATGGGCGAAGTTCAAGTCCCAGCCGATAAATATTGGGGTGCACAAACAGAACGTTCCAGAAACAATTTCAAAATCGGACCAGCGGCCTCTATGCCAAAAGAAATTATAGAAGGCTTTGCTTATCTAAAAAAAGCTGCCGCTTATGCCAATTACGACTTAGGCGTTCTACCAATCGAAAAAAGAGATGCCATTGCCGCAGTTTGCGACGAAATTCTAGAAGGCAAACTAGACGATCAGTTTCCCTTAGTAATTTGGCAAACAGGTTCTGGCACACAAAGCAATATGAATGTTAACGAAGTAATTGCCAACCGTGCTCAAGTTCTTAAAGGTTTTGAAATTGGTGAAGGCGAACAATTCATAAAAGCCAATGATGATGTAAACAAATCACAATCATCAAACGATACTTTCCCAACCGGAATGCACATTGCAGCTTATAAAATGGTAGTAGAAACTACAATTCCAGGAGTTGAAAAACTTCATGCTACTCTAGCAAAAAAAGCAGCGGAATATAAAGACGTTGTAAAAATCGGACGTACGCATTTAATGGACGCGACACCTTTAACGCTTGGACAAGAAATTTCAGGTTATGCAGCGCAATTGGCCTTCGGACTGAAAGCTTTAAAAAACACTTTAGCCCATTTATCTGAAATCGCGCTTGGAGGAACAGCTGTCGGCACAGGATTAAACACTCCGAAAGGATACGATGTAAAAGTGGCGGAATATATTGCCAAATTTACCAATCATCCTTTTGTGACAGCAGAAAACAAATTTGAAGCTCTTGCTGCTCACGATGCCATTGTAGAAACTCACGGCGCTTTAAAACAGTTAGCCGTTTCTTTAAATAAAATCGCCAATGATGTGAGAATGCTGGCTTCGGGTCCGCGTTCTGGAATTGGCGAAATTCACATCCCTGAAAACGAACCTGGTTCTTCTATCATGCCTGGAAAAGTGAATCCGACGCAATGTGAAGCTTTAACAATGGTGTGCGCTCAAGTTATCGGAAACGATATGGCAATTGCTGTTGGAGGTATGCAAGGGCATTATGAGCTAAATGTTTTTAAACCTGTAATGGCTGCCAACTTTTTACAGTCGGCACAATTGTTAGGAGATGCTTGTGTTTCTTTTGACGAACATTGCGCACAAGGAATTGAACCAAACCACAAAAGAATTAAAGAATTGGTAGATAATTCTTTAATGCTAGTTACAGCTTTAAACACCAAAATCGGATATTACAAAGCAGCGGAAATTGCTCAAACCGCTCATAAAAACGGAACGACTTTAAAAGAAGAAGCTGTTCGTTTGGGTTATGTAACTCCAGAAGATTTTGATGCTTGGGTGAAACCGGAGGATATGGTGTAAATAAGTTTTTTTTGTTTCATGTTTCATGTTTCATGTTTCATGTTGGAAATACTCAACGTATAAAAAAACTATATAAATGAAAAAGGAGAAAATTAAAAATTTTCTCCTTTTTCATAACTTGAAACTTGAAACTTGAAACTTGAAACTTGAAACTTGAAACTTGAAACCTCAAGACATGAAACCAAAATTTACTTCCCATCCACGTAATCCTGAAGATAGCTAAATCTTTCTGTCAGTTTTCCGTTTTCTGTGATTTTGGCACGTTTTAAGATTCCGTCTTTGTCTCCGTTGAAGAAAGCTGGAATTACATGTTCCATAAATTGCTCTCCAAAACCTTCGCTGGAATCTTTTGGGATTTCGCAAGGCAAATTATCAACCGCCATCACTGCAACAGCCGCTGGATGAAAGAAATCTACTTCGCGATCTTCTAATGGAAAATATCCGTACAACGGATCTTCAATTGTAGAAGAACGAACTGTACACGCAATTGGTCCGTTAACATCACAAGAAATATCGGCAACCACTTTCAATTTGCAGTCACTCGCATTCAGCATTTCTTTTGTTAAAATCATTGGAGCATTACTTGCATAAAAATGTCCTGCAAAATAAATATCCGACACTTTTGTGAATCTCTCAAAATCTGATTCATATTCTTCTGGATGATTCACAAAATCAACAAAATCCAAAACTTGACCGTCTTTTCTTTTGTTATATTCTAAAACATCCAACTGCACATAAACCGCTTGAGCATATTTTTTAGTCAAATAATTATCTATCGTAATTTCTTTTACTTTTATAGCATCTAGAATTTCTTTTGCTCCGCTCCCTACCTTTCCAGTTCCCGTAACTACAAATTTTAGAGCTGGCATTGTAATTCGTTTTAAATGCTTGATCAAATCTTCTTTTCCTGAAAGCGTTTCGGCTTTAGGAAGTTTGAACAATTCAAATTTAATTCCGAAAGCTCTAATACCGTTATATACACCAACCATTCCGGCATATTTTCCAAAACCAATTAAACGATGGTCGTGTTCGTTTACAATAGTTTCATGATCGTATAAATCGATATTTTTTTCTAAAATAGCTTGAAGCAATTTTCTATTATGAGGCTGTTTTTTAATCGTATGAGAAAAAAAGAAGTACGCTTTATTTGGAATCAAATTTTCTACAGGAACCTCTTTTACACCAAACAAAATATCACAATCAGATACATCATCGGTAATGGTAATTCCCATATTTTTATAATCATCATCAGAAAAAATTCTGATATCAGAGCTTTCAACTTTTACAGAGGCATCATGATAAAGTTGTTTTAGCTTTGTCAATTCATTTGGAGAAAATACTACTCTTCTATCTGGCGGGTTTTTTCTCTCTTTTATGATTCCAAATTTCATTTAAATTGATTTTTTAATATTAAATAATATAACTTTTTAAAACATATTTGTTTCAAATATAACAAATTTAGTTAAAATTTTGTTTTAAAAATTCTTTTTAAAATGTTTCAAAACCGTTAAAAGCTGAAAAACAAATGACTAAAATTTACTTTTCTTAAAAAAATGTTAAAAAACACAAATTAGAGCCCCAGAACCAAGAATACAACAAAATTGAATTCGATATATTTGTTTTTAAAGAACGATGCAAATGATTTTCCTTAAAAAAACAAAGATACCACAAATACTTTTTTCTATACTAGTTTTAAGTTCTTGCGGTGAAAACAAAAAAACAGCAACAGATACTACTCAAGCAGTCGAAGATACCTTACCAAAAATGAAGCCGTTAGGAGCTGAAAAGCCCGTTTCGCAGGCTTATAAAAATTCGGTTGTCGGCAGAATAAATCACTTTTACAATAAAAATTGGCCTAATAATACCATGAACGGAAGCTTCTTGGTGGCCAAAAACGGACAGATTTTATTTGAACGTTATAATGGTTTTGCCAATAAAAATGAAGGCACCAAAATAACACCGGAGACACCCGTGCAAATTGCTTCTGTAAGCAAGGTTCTAACAGCTACAGCGGTTTTAAAACTGGTTAATGCAGGTAAAATTGATTTAGACCAAAAGGTAAATACGATTTTAAAAACTTTCCCATACGAAGAATGCACCATCAGAATGTTATTAGATCATCGCACTGGAATGCGTAATTATGCTTATTTTACAGATCGCGATAAATCTATTTGGGACAGACACAATCAATTAACTAATAAAGATATTCTAGACATTTTAGCCACAAAAAATATTGGTTTAGAGTCTAGAACCGGAACTCGTTTTAGCTACTGCAATACCAACTATGCGATGCTTGCTCTTATTATTGAAAAAATTACAGGTTTAAGTTATAAAGAAGCTATGTCTGAAATGATTTTCAAACCGCTTGGAATGACTCATACGTATATTTTTGACGACGATAAAGACAGAAAGAAAATTGTTCCTTCTTATAAAGGTAACGGTGTAGAAATTGGTTTTGACTATCTTGATAATGTTTACGGAGATAAAAATGTTTTCTCTACAGCTAGAGATCTTTTAAAATTTGACAGAGCAAGACAATCGCCAGATTTCTTAAAACCTGAATTATTGAAACAGGTTTACACAGGTTACAGCAACGAACGCAAAGGAACTAAAAATTATGGTCTAGGAATTAGAATGATTAACTGGGAAACAGGTCAGAATTTCTATTTCCATAATGGCTGGTGGCACGGAAACACCTCATCTTACATTACTTTGATGAAAGAAGGTGTAACAATTATTGCGCTTTCTAATAAGATGACAAGAAACACTTATGCGGTTCGTAAACTAGCTCCGATCTTTGGAGATTATCCTTTTAATTTTAAAGACGAAGAATAAAATTATAGTCGCAAAGCCGAAAGTCAAAAGTCGTAAAGTCTTAAAAAACACTTGCCAATGCTGACTTTGGACTTTCGACTTTTGACTTTATGACTTTTTTTTAAAAATTTTAGCAGAAAGTAATTTCAAATACTCTAAATTTGCAGACTTATTTTTTGGGGTCGACTGGTTTTGACAGCGAGTCGAATTGAACAGTAAGCACGTCGAGCATTGAGACCTTGCTCGTAAATATAAGATCTCAAACTTTTACACGGCGAAAATAATTACGCTTTAGCTGCATAATCCGAATCATAGTACGATTGCGCCACGTCTCTACAAGGTAGAGAAGCTGGATTCTCCTGGAAAGCCTTGGTTTGTGGCGTTCCGTTCAGGGGAACCGTAAAAATAAACCTAGATTTCCATGAGCTTCGGGTGGATTTCGAAAATTAAGAAGATAAGTGTTGGGTGGTTGTTTCTGGCCTAGCTCAACATCGAAAATCCAATCAGGAAATAAGCGTGTAGAAAGCTCTTTAGTTGCTCGTTTGGACCCGGGTTCGATTCCCGGCGACTCCACAGAAAAGGAAGGTATTAAAAATACCTTCCTTTTTTTATTCCATTTGATTTTATTTTTCACTTCACTTATATTCTAATCAAGCTTGAAACTATGCTTTATTGAAGCAGGAGATTTCTAAACAATTCCTTTAAAATTTTCTTGTTGAAAAAAGTTATTAAACAAGTACATGAAAAACAAACAACTAAATATCAACAAATTACAAGTAATTATTAAAATTTATTACATATTAAGATTTTTTCATTTTAACATATTCAATATATTTTTAGTACATTTTTTAATTTATGAAGTATTTTTTTGATAAATTAGTTAAAATTTTCTTAACAGGAATACTATGGCAGAAATAGGCTAATTTATTTTCAATACAATTTGAAGTAAAGAAAATATTTCTCCATTTATAGATTCAACCAAAATAATCCTAAATAATACCACACAGTTTATGAAATGTTTGCATTCAATTAGGAAAATTATTCTTACTACCTATTCAAGTAAGCATAAGAGACAGGTTCAATTTCTTATCAAATTTTACAGCCCTTGTAAAATCCTTCAAACCTAACCGCTTACACAGCTAAAAATCTAAAGTCTTTTATTCAATAAATGATTACATGTTAATGGCTCTTTTTTATAGAAACGAATGCCAAAGCGCTACCTAAAAGCATTAATATCTTTATACTTTACACCAGCGTATTTTAGCATAATCATTATATGGAATATAAAAACTATTTGATTTTTAATTGAAATCAAAAAAGCATCGAATTCCTTAATGGAGTAACTCCGTTTGAACTTTATTTATGCTTTATTTTTTTTGAATATCATCTTACTTAAATCTAGTTATAATGAAAAAAAACTACACTCTCCTCTTATTGTTAATGTATTTATTTTTATTACCGGGATTTTCAGCCAATGCACAAACAGGTAATCCAGATTTTGAATTCTGGTTTGGCGTGCCGGGATGGGCTCCTGGGTATAACTCACCTCAAAAGATCCATTTTACTGGGGTTGGTTTACCCTCGGCGACCAATTATTATACGATCGACATGCCTGCTGCCGCAGCGCAACCTGCAGGATGGCCGCTATCGGGTTCTGTAGCAGGTGGTGGATCTGCTATTGTAGATCTGTCTTCAGTTATCAATAGCATCACAGTCGCCCCAGCCAACAGTGTAGAAAACAAAGGAATCCGCATTCGCATTTGGGGCAAAATGGGTGCCTATTATGCTAACGAAACAGGTAATAATTACGGTACTATTCCGTTACGCGGACCAAATGCTTTGGGTACTTCTTTTATTGTTCCAGGACAAAATTTATATGCCATTGGTAATGGATATGGCGGAGCAAATTCTGAAGCTGTAATTACAGCTACAGAAGACAACACGATTGTTACCATAACACCTTCCGAGGCCATTGTCGGCCATGGCGCCAATGTGCCTTTTAGCATCACACTCAATAAAGGGCAAAGTTATAGAGCTGAAAGCATGACAAAAACGGGCAAACATTTGGCTGGTACTATAATTACTTCCACCAACCCTGTTGTGGTAACTTATAGTGATGATTTGCTACAGGCAGGTAGTGCAGCAGACAACGGAGGAGACCAGTTGGTTCCAATTAGTAAGCTAGGCAATGATTATGTACATGTACGCACCAATCTTACAACGGCATCAGAAAGCATTTTTCTTACGGGAAGCCAAGATGGCACCACTATAACAGTTTTTGATGGTACTACTACAACGACGTTGGTAGTGGATAAAGCCCAAACCGTTCGATATGCTCTAGCAGCAGGAAAAAATGTGGCATATATACATTCAGACAAGCCTATTTCTGCCTATCAATTGGGAGGAAATGGAGGTGAATTGGGCTCAGGAATTCTTACCCCTGCTGCAGATTGTAAGGGTATTGATTTTCTAGCATTTCAATATCCCAGCTCTGCATCTACGACTTTTTTTAATATAGTAGTTCCTAGCAGTGCTATTGGAGGCTTTACAATAACTAGCAGCAGCGGCACTATGACAAGCCAGCCTATTACAGCGGCTGATTTTATTGATGTTCCTGGTTTTACGGGCTGGAAATATGTGCGAAAACAGATCAACGGCTTTCCGGGCATTTCTCCTGGCAATACTTTAACCATACGAAATTCTATAGGCAAATTCCTTTTTTATCAAAATATGTATTCATCTGCCGGAGGTGGCGGTGGAGATTTTAGTAATTTCTCTGATTTTGGAAATATCGTTCTATTCCCTAAAGCTGAACATGTCTGCGGTTCTAATACTATTGAGCTAAAAAGTGGCATTATAAAATACAATACCGATATTGCCAGTATCAGTTGGACTGGCCCGAATGGTTATACCAGCAGTGCCGCAGATCCAGTTTTGAGCAGTTACACGGCTGCTAATGCAGGCACTTATCATCTAACCGTTATTGATGCCAACGGATGTCCATATTCTGAAAATTTGATAGTAAATCTTCCAATAACCGATATTACAGTATCTCCAAATAATCCAACGGCCTGTACTGGTGCAGCCGTTCATTTTAGTTCTGCAGCTGTTCCCGCAGAAGCCGTTCCAAGCAGCATAAGCTGGACGGGACCAAATGGTTTTACCAGCACTGAGGCCAATTTCGATATCAATGCGCTCAATGCTTCACATTCGGGCACTTATACCAGCACATATATTGACAAATATGGCTGTCCAATATCCAAAAGCACTACCCTCACAGTAGATCCAAGTACAGTGACACCTTTTACCGTTACCGTATTAGGTTCCAATAAATTAAACTGCGGCACGCCTTCTGTAACACTGAGTGCTGCAAGCTATACTGCTGGCTTAGATTATGAGACCTTTAGGCCTTATAATGCAACTTCACTTTTTGCCAGTGGAGATTTTAGCACTATAACTACTGGATTTTACAATCAGGCACCTACTAGCACAGGAGTGGCATCACAAATGAATCTTGCAGGACTTATTGGAATTACGCCAGCTTCTTCGACTGCTTATGGTGTAAAGTATAAAGGCTTTATTAATATTGCCACTGCAGGCACCTATATTTTTTACACCAATAGTAAGGACGGCAGCAATTTATATATAGACGGATCATTGCGTGTAAGCAATGATGGCGGGCATGCTGCAACAGAGGTTGCCTCTGCTGCGTTTTCGCTATCGGCGGGCTATCATACTATTGAGGTAAATTATTTTGACGGTCCATCAGGAGCTGGTTCATTAACGGTTTCTTACGAAAGGACTTCTGCCCCTCTCCTAGCAAAAGCAGCAGTGCCTGCATCTGTCTTGTTTCATCCAGGAGGAGCTGGACCATCACTCACCTATACATGGACAAATAACAATGATGCAAATGTGGTAAATGGAAGTTCAATCTCTGTTACAGCACCTGGTATCTATACCTTAACTGGTACTAGTGCTGGTGGAGGCTGTAGTTCATCTTACAACTATGAAGTAAAAAAGATTGAAGATTACGATTATAGCGACTTAGCATCTCCATGGCCTGTAGCGCAGGCAAAAATTTTGAGCTGTGTGGCTGCAGGCGTGCCATCTGGCAATAATGGCGCTGTTTGGGCAGGAAATGGGATAAGCATTGAAACAAGTCCATTACGAAATGCAACAGGAACTGCCGATACATTTGATGATGGATTAAGTTTTCCTTTAGTTTCAGGAACATCTATTACAGCCAATATAAGTTTGAACAGCAATACGCCAGGAACAGCAGTAAACTACGGTCTGTGGTTTGATTGGAATAATGACGGTGATTTTTCTAATGATGTTGACGGCAATGGCAATAATGCTTTTTATAGTGGCAGCGGTACTGCCGGAAGCACTGTTTCTAGAACAATTGTTGCGCCAGCTGGAGCTTCTTCAACATATAAAGTCAGACTCATTGTGGCCAGCATACCAGTTGTATTCACTGGATTTGATGATATTTTTGATAATGGAGAGGTGGAAGATTATGCCAATTTACAAATAAGCGGCATTGTTTTTAATGATGCCAACGGCTTAAATGGAAGTCCTGCCAATACAGTAAACGGAACTGGCACCAATGCTGGCGGTTTGACAGCCGTATTGGTGAATAGTACAGGAAACGTAGTAGCCAATGCCTCAGTAGCCGCCAATGGCACCTATAATTTTTCTTTAGTAAATCCTGTTGTAGGAACATATAGCATTGTTTTGAGTACAGTAGCGGGAACCATTGGTTCTTCTGCTCCAAATGCCAGTTTACCAGCTGGCTGGGCAAACACAGGAGAAAACCTTGGAACTGCAGCTGGAAATGATGGAACGGTAAATGGTGTTTTGACCAATGTTGTTATAGGCACAACTGCTATTGCCAATGCCAATTTCGGAATTGATAATATACCAGTGGCAAATACCGCATCAGATTGTCAGGTTGATCCAGGCGGAAACACAAAAATGAATGTACCGGTTTTAACTGGTAGTGACATTGAGGATGGCACTTACAATGGCACAAGCAGTACCAATACTATAAAAATTGCTACTTTGCCTGCCAATGGAATTTTGTTTTATAATAATGTTGCTGTAACTGCAGGACAAATAATTTCAAATTACAACCCTAACCAATTAACTATTGATCTTAACGATGGTTTTGATACGGTATCATTTACTTTCAGCGAAATCGATGCAGCAGGTGTTGAAAGTGCTCCTGCAACTGTAACGGTATCTACTGCATACGCTGGACCAGATCAGTCAACTTTTCCTGGATCTCCTGCTACTATGGCAGCTGTTGGAACAGGTACATGGACGGCAGATGCCAGCAATCCTGATCCTGTAACGATTACTGACCCAACAAGTCCAACAACTACAATAACAGGTTTTGACACACCTTCTGGAGTTTATCATTTTACTTGGACAAGTTCTAATGGATGTACAGATACTGCTTTAGTGGGAACTCCCCTATCTGTAGTTATTGCCAACGATGATACAGGAAATACCGTAAACGGATTTACTGGCGGAACCTCATTTACAAATGTATTGTCTAATGACACTTTAAATGGAAATCCAGCAACAACGCTAAATGTAAATGTTTCTTTTGTCAGCTCGACCAATGCAGGAATCAGTTTGTCGGGGACGAATGTTATAGTTGCTCCTGGCACACCTGCTGGAAATTATACCCTAACGTATAGAATTTGTGAAATTGCAAACCCAACAAATTGTGATGACGCAATAGTTACTGTTCCTGTAATAGGAGCTGATTTAGCAGTTGCTAAAACTGCTGACAATGCTACACCTACCGTTGGCACAAATATCACTTTTACGATAACTGCTACTAATAATGGTCCAGTTAACGCAACAGGTGTAAATGTTTCAGATGCATTGCCATTAGGATATACCTTGGTAAGCGCAACTCCAAGTATCGGAACGTGGACAGCTCCAAATTGGGCTATTGGCAATTTACCTAATGGTGCAAGCGCAACCTTAGTTATAGTTGCCAAAGTCAATTCTAGCGGACCTTATGCCAACACAGCTACTATTTCAGGAAATGAGTCAGATACTGTCCCAACAAATAATACAAGTACTTTTACTCCAACACCAGTATCAAGCAGTGATTTATCGGTTGTTAAAACGGTAAGTACAAGCTCTCCTACGGTCGGAGCAAATGTAACTTTTACAATAACGGCCACTAATAATGGTCCAAGTGATGCAACAGGAGTCAATGTTGCGGAAACATTGCCAGCTGGTTATACCTTGGCAAACTCAGTTCCTTCGATAGGAACATATAATGGGACAACTTGGTTTATAGGGAATTTGGCTAATGGAGCAGCTGCCACTTTAACCATAACCGCTACTGTCAATGCTAGCGGTTCTTATGCCAATACGGCTACCATTTCAGGAAATGAACCCGATCCTACACTTCCAAACAATACAAGCACGAGCATACCAACACCGGTGGCAAGCAGTGATTTGTCGGTAGTAAAAACGATTAGCAATGCATCTCCTACAGTAGGCACAAATGTAACTTTTACAATAACGGCAACCAATAACGGTCCAAGTAATGCAACAGGAGTAAACGTCACCGAAACACTGCCAGTGGGCTATACTTTTGTGAGTGCAACCCCATCTGTCGGAACTTATAATGGCACTAATAATTGGGCAATAGGAAATTTGGCTAATGGTGCAAATGCAACTTTAACAATAGTTGCCACCGTTAATGCAAGTGGTCCATACGCCAATACCGCTACTATTGCAGGAAACGAGACAGATCCTGAACTATCAAATAATACAAGTACTGCTACCCCTTTACCTGTCTTTAGCTCTGATTTATCAATTGTTAAAATAATTAATACTGGTTCTCCAATAGTCGGTACCAATGTAACCTTTACCATAACAGCTACAAATAATGGCCCGAGTAATGCAACAAATGTAAATGTTGCAGAAACGCTGCCGTCTGGTTATACGTTTGTGAGTGCAACCCCATCTGTTGGAACTTATAATGGCACCACAAATTGGGCTATAGGCAATTTGGCTAATGGTGCAAATGCAACTTTAACAATAGTTGCTACAGTTGTTCCAAGTGCCCCCAATAACTATGCTAATACGGTGACTATATCAGGAAATGAACCAGATCCAACAACGCCAAATAACACAAGTACAAGTACGCCAATACCTATAGCAAGTGCAGATTTATCGGTTGTTAAAACTGCGAATATAGCAGACCCTATTGTGGGAACAAATATAACTTTTACCATAAGGGCTACCAACAATGGACCAAGTAACGCCACAGGAGTCAGCGTTGCAGAAACACTTCCTTCAGGTTATACCCTTGTGAGTTCAACACCATCAGTTGGCAGTTATAATGGCACAACTTGGAACATTGGCAACATGGCCAATGGAACAGTTGAAACCCTAACCATAATTGCAACAGTTCTTCCAAGTGCGACCAACGATTACGCAAACACGGCTACCATTTCAGGAAATGAGTCCGATCCTTCATTGTCAAACAATACAAGCACAGTTACCCCAACGGCAACGCTAAATGCCGATATATCGGTTGTTAAAACGGTTAGCACTAACTCTCCAAGAGTAGGAACTAACGTAACTTTTACAATAACAGCTGCTAATAATGGACCAAGCGATGCCACAGGAATAATTATTGAAGAAATAATTCCGGCGGGATATACTTTTATAAGTGCAACACCAAGTATTGGGAATTGGACAGCACCAAACTGGACGATCGGAAGTTTAACAAATGGATCCAGTGCCACTCTAACGATAGTGGCTAAAGTTAATGCTACTGGCCCATATGCTAATACAGCGTCTGTTACGGGAAGCGTCCCTGTCGATCTTGTACCGACAAATAATTCAAGCACAAGCACGCCAACTCCAGAAGCAAGTGCAGATTTATCGGTTGTTAAAACAGTTGACACCCATACTCCAATAGTTGGCACCAATGTAACTTTTACGATAACAGCTGTCAATAATGGTCCAAGTAACGCTACAAATGTAAATGTACAAGATATACTGCCGTCGGGTTATACTTTTGTAAGTGCTGCCCCAAGTACAGGATCATGGTCAGCGCCAAACTGGACAATTGCTAATTTAGCCGATGGCGCAAGTGCAAGCATAACAATTATTGCAACGGTCCTCCCAAGTGGCATATACGACAACACAGCCACGATTTCAGGAACTGAAACCGATCCAGTATTGTCAAATAACGAAAGTACAGTCCAACCAATAGTTCCAATATTTAGATCTGACTTATCAGTGGTTAAAACGGTAAATACCAATTCTCCAATAGTTGGCTCGAATGTAATTTTTACAATTACTGCTACTAATAATGGCCCTAGTGATGCTACAGGAGTGAACGTTGCCGAAACATTGCCGGCAGGATATACTTTTGTTAATGCAAGCCAATCGGCAGGTTTATATAATGGTGTAAATTCTTGGAATATAGGCGATTTATCAAGTGGAGCAACCGTTACTTTAACAATAATAGCTACAGTAAACGCAACTGGACCTTATGCTAACACGGCATCTATTTCGGGCGACCAGCCAGATCCATCTACAGCAAACAATACTAGCATAAGCACGCCAATACCGGTGGCTAGCAGTGATTTATCAGTCACTAAAACAGTTAATACCAGTTCTCCAATAGTTGGCTCTAATGTAATTTTTACAATTACAGCCACCAACAACGGGCCTAGTAATGCTACAGGAGTGAACGTTGCCGAAACACTGCCGTCAGGCTACACTTTTGTCAGCGCTACGCCATCAGCGGGAACCTATAACGGAACCGTTTGGACAATAGGAAGCCTTGCCAACGGAGCAAACGCCACCCTTAGCATTGTTGCAACAGTTAACGCGTCAGGATCGTATGCCAATACGGCAACGGCATCAGCAAACGAGCAGGATCCAAACCCGGCAAACAATATCAGCACGATTACTCCAATACCGGTTCCTGCTTCAGACCTGTCGGTAGTGAAAACAGCCGATAATGCTACGCCAGCCGTTGGAGCCAACGTGACTTTCACGATAACCGCCACCAACAACGGGCCTAGCGATGCTACGGGCATAAACGTTGCCGAAACACTGCCTTCAGGCTACACTTTTGTCAGCGCCACGCCATCAGCAGGAACCTATAACGGAACCGTTTGGACAATAGGGAGCCTTGCCAACGGAGCAAGCGCAACCCTTAGCATTGTTGCAACAGTTAACGCATCAGGACCGTATGCCAATACGGCAACAGTCTCTGCAAATGAGCAGGATCCTACCCTAGCAAACAATACTAGCACAAGCACACCAATACCAATGGCTAGCAGTGATTTATCTGTTGCTAAAACAGTTAATACCAGTTCTCCAATAGTTGGCTCGAATGTAATTTTTACAATTACAGCCACCAACAGCGGGCCTAGCGATGCCACAGGAGTGAGTGTTGCCGAAACACTGCCGTCAGGCTATACTTTTGTCAGCGCCACGCCATCATCGGGAACCTATAATGGAACAGTTTGGACAATAGGAAGCCTTGCCAACGGAGCAAACGCCACCCTTAGCATTGTTGCAACCGTTAACGCTTCAGGGTCGTATGCCAATACGGCAACGGCATCAGCAAACGAGCAGGATCCAAACCCAGCAAACAATATCAGCACGATCACTCCAATACCGGTTCCAAGTTCAGACCTGTCAGTAGTGAAAACAGCTGATAGCTCAGCGCCAGCCGTTGGAACCAACGTCACTTTCACGATAGCCGCCACCAACAACGGGCCTAGCGATGCTACGGGCGTAAATGTTGCCGAAACACTTCAATCAGGCTACACTTTTGTCAGCGCAACGCCATCAACTGGAACCTATAACGGAACCGTTTGGACAATAGGAAGCCTTGCCAATGGAGCAAGCGCCACCTTAAGCATTGTTGCGACTGTTAACGCTTCAGGATCGTATGCCAACACGGCAACGGCATCAGCAAACGAGCAGGATCCGAACACAGCAAACAATACTAGTACAAGCACGCCAATACCAGTGGCTAGCAGTGATTTATCAGTTACTAAAACAGTTAATACCAGCTCTCCAATAGTTGGCTCGAATGTAATTTTTACAATTACAGCCACCAACAACGGGCCTAGCGATGCCACAGGAGTGAGTGTTGCCGAAACACTGCCGTCAGGCTACACTTTTGTCAGCGCAACGCCATCATTGGGAACCTATAACGGAACCGTTTGGACAATAGGAAGCCTTGCCAATGGAGCAAGTGCCACCTTAAGCATTATTGCGACTGTTAACGCTTCAGGATCGTATGCCAACACGGCAACGGTATCTGCAAACGAGCAGGATCCGAACCCGGCAAACAATATCAGCACGATCACTCCAATACCGGTTCCGAGTTCAGACCTGTCAGTAGTGAAAACAGCTGATAATGCGGCTCCGGCCGTTGGAGCCAATATCACTTTCACGATAGCCGCCACCAACAGCGGGCCTGGCGATGCCACAGGAGTGAATGTTGCCGAAACACTGCCGTCAGGCTACACTTTTGTCAGCGCCACGCCATCAGCGGGAACCTATAACGGAACAGTTTGGACAATAGGAAGCCTTGCCAACGGAGCAAGCGCAACCCTTAGCATTGTTGCAACAGTTAATGCTTCCGGATCGTATGCCAATACAGCAACGGTATCAGCAAACGAGCAGGATCCGAACCCGGCAAACAATGCCAGCACCAGTACTCCGGCACCGATAGCAACTCCTCTTAAACAAGCCGATTTAAGTGTTGCAAAAACTGTAGATAACGCTTTCCCAAATGTTGGAGATACTGTTATTTTTACTCTTACGGCCTCTAATTTAGGGCCTAATGATGCGACAGGAGTTCAAGTGACCGAGTTATTGCAATCGGGTTACACTTTTGTAAGTGCCACGGCAGCAACAGGTACTACTTATAACAGCACTTCGGGACTTTGGACTATTGGAAATCTTGCCAACGGAGGCATTGCAGTGCTAACTGTAACAGCCAAAGTAAATGCAAGCGGGAACTATACCAACAGCGCTGCCATCTCAGGCAATCAGTCTGATCCTGTAAATACCAATAACAATCAAAGTGTTACCCCAATTCCGGTCAATAAAATAGTAGCTGTTAAAGATGATTTTACAGCCAATCCGGTTAGCACTTTAGGAGGCATTCTGTCAAATGTAATAAGCAACGATTTATTTAATGGCCAGCCGGTGAATCCAGCCAATGTAACCATTTCGCTGGTAAATGCTCCTTCTGGTTTTTCAATTGATGCCAACGGAAATATAACTATTCCAGAGGGGTTAGATATCGGCAGCCATTCTATTGAGTATCAAATATGCGACAAACTAAATCCAAACGTTTGCAGTACTTCTATTGTAGAATTTAGAGTAGCTGATGCGTGCGATTTTGACGATTCGCCAGTAAACTGCGATATTATTGTTCACAATGCCTTTACTCCTAACGACGATGCGGTAAACGATTATTTTTATATAGAAAATATCGAACGATATAAAGACAATAGAGTGCAGATTTATAATATATGGGGTGTTTTAGTTTATGAACAGCACGGATATGATAACAAAGCAGTTGCTTTTAAAGGATTCTCTGAAGGAAGGACCACAATCAACAAGTCAGAAGGACTGCCTGATGGGACTTATTATTATGTAATCGAATATGTCAAATCTAATAAAAAGGCCAAAAATGCTGCTGGCTATTTGTATTTAACCAGATAAAAATCCTTTTATCATAAAATAAATTCTACACTATGAAAAATATAAAATATATGAAAATAAGGGTACTATCATACGTTTTGCTCGTAATTGGCTGTTGCAGTTATGCCCAGCAAATTCCACAGTACACACAATATATGTATAATACAGTCACTATCAATCCAGCTTATGCAGGCACTAGAGAAGCTATCAGCATTTTTGGATTGCATCGTACCCAATGGGTTGGATTGGATGGTGCTCCAAAAGATAACGTTTTCTCAATAAATGCCCCTTTTAAAAGTGAAAGTCGCCTTGGGATTGGTTTTACTTTTGAAAATCACAAAGTAGGTCCAACTACTCAGAATAATTTTTCTGGAGATATTTCATATTCAATACCAGTTTCAGAAGATTCCAAACTTTCTTTTGGTATTAAAGCATCGGCCAACCTGTTTAATTTGGATGTCTCAAAATTAAACCCAGAACAAAGTAATGATACCAGATTGTATAACTACAATGAGTTTTCTCCTAACATTGGAGCAGGAGCCTATTGGTACTCTGACAAAGCTTATGTTGGTTTCTCGGTACCTTATTTTCTAGAAACCGAACGTTCTACAAACGAGGTAGCTGTTTATAAAGAAAAGATGCATTATTACTTGATAGGCGGATATGTATTTGATCTTTCCGATTCGGTAAAATTCAAGCCAGCCACTCTAGTCAAAATGGTTCAAGGAGCACCTTTGCAGGTTGATGTATCAGCCAATTTTCTTTTCAACGAAAAATTTGTTTTAGGAGCCGCTTATCGTTGGAGTGCGGCCGTAAGCGCCATGGCAGGATTTCAAATTTCCAACAGTATGTATATAGGATATGCCTATGATCATGATACTACTAATTTGGGCAATTACAATTCGGGTTCACACGAAATATTCCTGCGTTATGAAATATTTCCAAGGATAGTTAAAATCATAACTCCAAGATTCTTCTAATACTGAAAGATTATGAAAAGCAAGCAATTTATTTATATAGCAGCACTCCTTTTATTGGCAAACCCAGATTTGTCGGCTCAAAAAATTAAAGTTGCCAAAGCAGACAAAACCTATGATCGTTTAGGATATATGGATGCAATAAAGGTTTATGAACATGTAGCCGAAAAAGGTTACGAATCGAAAGAAATCTTTGAAAAATTGGCCAATTCTTACTATTTCAACGGAGAACTCCCAACAGCTGCAAAATGGTATGACAAATTATTTGCAGCGGGAGCTCCAGCGCAGCCTGAATATTATTACCGTTATGCCCAAAGTCTTAAAGCTACGGGAGATACTGTAAAGGCTGACGCAATAATGGCGCAGTTTAGCAATTTGGCGCCTAATGATTCCAGAGCCATCGAGTTTTTAGGAAAGAGAGATTACTTGGCTGAAATTAAGGCCAATTCTGGAAATTATGAAGTAATGAATGCAGGCACAGCAATTAACACGGAGCAGTCAGATTATGGTGCGATTTATTTTGACAAAAAGATAATTTTCACTTCCACTAAAGACGATAGTTCTGTAAAGAATAAAAAGCAAAACTGGACGGGACAAAACTATTCTAACCTGTTTGCCGCGAATGTAAATGAAGACGGAACTTTTAGCGACACTGAATTATTTTCTAAAGAAATTAGCAGCAAATACAATGAGTCAACACCTGTTTTTACTAAAGATGGGCAAACGGTTTACTTTACGCGAAATAATTTTAATAATGGAAAAAGAGGTAAAGATGAAACCCAAACAACCCTTCTTAAGATCTATAGAAGTAAAAAAGTAAATGGAAAATGGGAAGATATTATCGAATTGCCGTTTTGTTCAGAGAATTACAGCGTAGCGCATCCAACTTTGAGTCCAGACGAAAAAACGCTTTATTTTGCCTCTAATATGCCTGGAACCATTGGCCAGTCTGATATTTTCAAGGTAGCGATCAATTCAGACGGAACTTTTGGGAAACCAGAAAATTTAGGCAAATCGATTAATACCGAGGCTCGTGAGACTTTTCCGTTTGTTACTTCAGACAACCAATTGTATTTTGCTTCAGATGGGCATTTGGGATTGGGAGGATTAGACATTTTTACCGCTAATCTAAATGAGAATAATGCTACTGTAACAAACATTGGTATGCCAATCAATACGCAAATGGATGATTTTGCTTTTTTTCTTAACGAAAATAAGACTGACGGACTTCTAAGCTCTAATCGTGAAGGAGGCAATGGTTCTGATGATATTTATAAATTTAAAAAATGCATCGTAAATGTAAAAGGACAAGTTCTTGACGAAAACAAAAATACGCCGCTTGCAAATGCTACTGTTTACATTTTTAACAAGATGCAAAAACAAATTTTAAAAACAACGGCAGATGATTTTGGCAGATTTGAGTTTAAAGCAAATTGCAATGAGCAGTATTTTGTAAGAGCAGAAAAAGAAAATTTTGAAACTGCTGAAGTGCCACTTAAAACAGATCAATCTCAAGAAAAACAGGTTACAATAGCCTTAAAACCTATCGTTATACCTCTTGACGAAGGAACCGATTTGGCCAAAGTACTAAATATACCTATTATTTATTTTGACCTTGACAAATCCAACATCCGCAAAGATTCGGAAATTGAATTGCAAAAAATATTAACTGTTCTTGAAGAAAATCCAACTTTAAAAATCGGAATCCGTTCGCATACCGACAGCAGGGCTTCTAAAGAATACAATATTAAATTATCGGATAGAAGAGCCCAATCGACCCGAAATTACTTAATTGCGCATGGCATTGCCGCTAATCGATTAACCGCTAAAGGTTATGGCGAATCTCAATTGGTAAATAATTGTTCTGATGGGGTAAAATGCTCTGAAGAAGAACATCAAAAAAACAGACGAAGCGAATTTATTATAATTAAATAACTTTAGGTAACTAAAATAAACAGATCAAATTACGAGTGTATCCAATTCTACAAAAAAAGCCTGTAAACTTGATGTTTACAGGCTTTTTTATTTAATCAATCTTAAGAGTCTTTTTTATAGATTAGCGCAATTTGCCATAAACGACAAATACGGCTTCTCTACAAAGAAGACCGCATCTATCAAACTAATTCAAATTAAAAAAACTATAAACTTGCTTTTACTTCGCCGCAGGTTAACATGTTTTTTGGATAGTATGGATTTTTGATTTCTTTACTATCGCTTGTCCACATTGCACCTGTCATGGGGCAAACTTGCAAATATAAGGTCTCGTCAAGAGGTTTAAATTTCGAAGCCTGATCCCAGTATTTTACAGAAAGGGTTTCAAAAATTTTACGCTGCTTATTAATGTTTTTGGTTGCTGCAATCTGAGTTGCCAATTCGATAATTTCTTTTCTAGATATAGTCGCCACATTCATATCATTTTATTTTTTTCAACCTCCTTATTTTTTTGCCCTTTTGCGCTAACTTTAAGGCTAACTATAAATTTTATAATACTACTGGAAAATTATATAAAACAAGTAGCGGTCTTTGAAAGTAATTTTAGAATTAGATACAATTATTCTTTAAAATTATTTTATATGAGATCAGGAAATTATATGTCAGAAGAATTTGGATTTGAAATGGATTCTTATCAGGAACAGCTATTATTAAATTATGACGATTATCTAGAAGTTGAATATGCAAATAGGCTGACAGCTTCTAACCACTACAATCTAGAATTGGGAGAATTGGAAGATAATCTTGAATATGATTTCCAATCGGAATATGATGAAAATGACTGGGAAGAAGAAGAAGATTTAAATGATAATCTTGCGGGAGAATATGACGAGAACGAAGAAAAACCTGGAAGTTTTGAAATGATAAACTAAAACATGGTACTATGAAAAATTGGCTTATACTAATACTTTCAATTTTCTTTTTCTCATGCCAGCAGAAGGGAAATAATAAAACTGCTACAGATTCTCCAAAACCTACTGTTCAAAGAGAAAACAAGCAAGAAAATAAGCAAACAGGAGATACAATTGCTATGAATTTTAAGAATGAAGAAAATGTGTTTTCAGCTGAAGGCCATTTAGATTCTCTGAATTCAAAAGTCTATGTCCAATTCAAAAATGAAGATCTGGGCGAATTAAATGCTCAAATTATTACAGATACCGGAAAAGGAAATATACGATTCAATCAGATTATTTTTCCTGATAAAACTTCTGACGGACCTTTTGGAATGGACTTAAAAATTCCACTTCAACAAAAAGGAACTCATATTTTAATTATAGGACATTCTTTAATGGCTGATAATCCGTATTATGGCAATTTCAAAGTGAAGTTAAAAAAGAATAAGGCACAATAAACTATGCCTTAATTTTCTTTTTATTTCTTGTCCAATAAGTAAGATATACAACTCCTATAACTAGTGCCAGAATATCAAACCTAATGATTTGAGGTATACGGTTGATTTGATCGTTATAGTAAGTTCCTCCTAAAAGAGCTCCTAAACCAATTCCAAGTTCCATCGAAATATACATCGTGGCAACCGCTTTTCCTCGGTGCTCAGGATTGCTCAAATCAATAGTCCAAGCGCTAATTGCTGGCGATAAAATACCAGTACCAACTCCGTAAATTGCCGCACCAACCAATAACATCTGCACATCTCTTCCTCCACTGATTACAAAAAGTGCAGAAGCCGTTATGATTAATCCTGCGAATATCACTTTTGGTCGTCCGTATCGGTCTGAAACTTTTCCTGCACCAAAACGAACCATAACCGAAGCTACTGTAAAAGCCGTAAAAAATATACCTTTATTGGTTGCTCCCACATGTTCGCTCCAATCTGGAATTAAAGTCAAAATAAGTCCAAATGCGGTGTACGAAAGGAAAGTGATAATTCCTGCTGGGAAAACATTTTTATCTACAATATCGTTTCGACCAATAATAAACATAGATCGGTTCAACTTTTCTTTTGTGGCAAGGGTTTCTTTCATGTTCAGAACAATAATGATTGAAAAAAACGCTAAGAAAGACGAGCAATAAAACATGACATTTATTCCGTACAAATTCACAATCATACTTCCTAATGCTGGGCCAAGCGCGCCTCCAATACTAAAACACAGTCCGTGCATTCCAAGTGCTTCTCCCCATCTGTGCTGCGGAATAATATCGGCCACATAAGCCGATGTCGACGTAGGCTTAAATCCGGTAGAAAAACCATGAACCAAACGCAGCAATAAAAATCCTGAAACAGAACTCAATATTGGATACAAAAATCCGCAGACTACACAAACCGAAGATCCAATTGCCATAACAGGAACTCGTCCCCATTTGTCGGTTAGCTTACCGCTGAAAGGTCTCGAAATGGCTGCTGTTAAGGTAAATAAGGAAATAATAAGTCCTTTATATTCAGCTCCTCCCAAACTGCTTAGATAGTTGGGAAGTTCCGGAATCATCATATTAAAACTTGATGAAAACAGTAAAGAACTCAAGCAAAGTAAAATGAATTGTAAGGTGTAAATTGATTTTTTGGTCTGTGGCATTATGGTATTTTTAAATAACTAAAGGCTGATAAGAAATTATAATTTTTAGAATAATTCCAGCTGATTGTTTGGGTTTATAGGTTTCTTTTTAGGAGGTTTTGCATCTCCAAAAACGGTTCTTCCTCCGTATTTATGCGATTCTTCTCTTTCTCTCTGTATCAATGCATCAAAATTGGAATTTGGAGTAAAGCTTTCTTCTGCTTTCCGCGAAATTTCAGATAGCTTTTGAATGGCGCTCAGTTTATCGCTGTTGCCAATTTTAGCGCGATGAATAGCTCTTTGAAGCGTATCGATGGTTTCGTCGTAAATTTTTACAGGAACAGGAAACGGATGTCCGTCTTTTCCGCCATGAGCAAAAGAAAAACGAGCTGGATCTTCAAATCGTGTCGGAGTTCCGTAAATGATTTCGCTTACCAATGCTAAAGATTGTAAAGCCCTTGGTCCCATTCCTTTTAAAAGCAGCAATTCTTCAAAATCTTCCGGTTTATTTTCGTGAGTAGTCCAAAGCATGGCGCCCAGTCTTTTCATATTGACATCTTCCATTCTCACATCATGATGCGTGGCCATAGAAAGATGCTGCATTTCTTTTATGATTTTAACGGGCGATTCTTTTACCAATTCTAAAATTCCTTCTCGAGATTTTGTCGCCGCATTGGCAGTAAGATTTAAAATAGTGCCTTGGTTTTCGCCATAAATAAATGTATGAGGTTCGTTTATAAAAGATTTTAAATCTTGCGAATGCCAATGGTATCTTCTCGCAGTTCGAGAATCAGGATTCATTCCTTGCTGAATAACAGCCCATTGTCCCTTATTATCCACAATAAAATTATGTTGATACAATTGAAATCCGTCCTGAATGGCGGTGTTATCTACTTTTGCGGTAAGTCGGCTGCAGCTCGCAAGATTAATTCCATCAAGACCTGTTTTTTCGCCAACAAACAGAAGTTCCTGTGGCGTTGCCATAGAATGCTTTCCTTTGCCTCCGCAAATATAAATTCCCAGTTCTTTTGAATGCGGATTAACCGATTTTTTTAAAGCTCCAAGCACCGAAGTGGTAATTCCAGACGAATGCCAGTCCATTCCCATAACTGCTCCAAAACTTTGAAACCAAAACGGATTACTTAATTTGCTGATAACTTCAGCAGTAGAAAATTCCATGGCAATGGTTTCAACAATAGCAAAACCAAGTTTAGACATTCGTTCAGCAAGCCATAACGGAACATGTCCATAATGTAGAGGAAGATCTGCCGTGCCTGAACGTTTCATTTGCGAGGAATTATAATCCTGCAAAAATACTTCTTTTAATTGTTAATTGTAAATGGTGAATTGTTAATTCAAGTGTAAAATGTGAAATGTGAAAAGTAAAAGGTACTCTCATTTCACATTTCACATTTCACAATTAACCATCAACAATTAACCATCAACAATTAACCATTTACAATTAACAATTAACAATTAACTAATCTCAATATCTTCTGCTGGTTCTGCAACGGGTTCTGCATTGTCGTCTAGCCAAGCAATAAACAGTTTATACCCTATTGAAAATACGATTGGACCAACAAACAGACCGATAAAACCAGACATGATAAAACCTCCAATTACACCTAAAAAAATGACAAGCATTGGCACAAGAGCACCTTTTCCTAGTAGTAGTGGTTTTAAAACGTTATCTGATAATCCGCTAATGATGAAGAATACCGTCCAGAAAAGAGCATAACCAGAATCTCCGGTTGAGAAAAGATAAATAATAACTCCGATATTAATGATAATAGGGCCAATCTGTAAAATAGAAAATATGAGGCAGATTAAAGTCAAGATTCCCGCGTACGGAATATCAGCACAAAACAATCCGATTGCCTGAATAAGGGTCTGAATAACCGCAACACCCAATATTCCTTTTACGACTTGATAAATGGTAGAAACCGAAATCGTCATAATTTCTTCTGCTTCATTTCCTGCAATTTTTTTAAGGAATTTCATGAAAAATGCTTTTGAACTTGGAGATACCAATAAAATACCCGCAATAATAATTGACAAGATAAACTGTAGAAATGCGGCACCCGAACTCAAAATACTGCCCATAATTTTAGTGGTCAATTCTTTTATCTGATCTTGGTATTTCACAACGCCTTGTTCTAAATCTGTCGACATCGAAAGTAAAAACTCGTAAAGCGGTTTACCAATTATTGGCCATTCTTTTATGGAAGGCCCAGGAGGGCTAATCTTTAAAGTCCCTGCCTCAAAACTCTCTTTCAATTCTAAGAAATTCCCCGTTGCCGCTTTCAAGAAATAAATCAGCGGAACTAGCATTATAGCGATAATCAATATGGTAATAACCACCGAAGCTAATGCTTTACGCCCTTTTAATATTTTCTGCAAGGAATTAAACAGCGGATAAAATACCACCGACAGAATCACAGCCCAAAGAATAGGCATAAAGAAAGGCAACAGCAGTTTAAGGCAAAATCCAACAATGAGAAAAATAAAAAATAACTGTAAAATCGTTTCAAAGAGCTCTTTTCGCTTATTCGAAGTAGTTGTTGTTTTCATGGTTATATATTTTAATTGTGAATGTTTTTTTTAATTGTGAATTGTTAATGGTAAATTGTTAATTATCAAAGTTTACTTTACACTCTTGCTTCTTTCTTCTTTCTTCTCACTTCTCACTTCTTACCAGTCCCAAAATTCGCATCCGAGACTAGTCTTCCAATCAAGATAACAGGATATAGAACACCCGTAAGCACTTCAATCTGAACAAGAGAACGCGCCAAAGGATGCAGAGGCACTATTTCTCCAAACCCTGTTGAAGTCATGCTGATATAGCTGAAATAAATAAAACTAGCCTGATTGCTATTACTGGCAAATTTTGACTCGGCAATCTGAAAAGAACCCTCAATATGTTCGTACACAAATAGATAAAGCGTTGACCAAAAATGAACTAAAAGCATGTATACGACAATTGACCCGATAATGCGATAGGTTGTTACTGGACCTGGCTCTAAAACTTTGACTAAAACCAAAGTAATGAGAAGCAGCATAATCGCAACCGAAAAAATAAGATCGGCAAATAGAATAAAGACATTATGATTTAAATAATTGATCCATTGCACGATAAGAAATAAAACAGGAATTATGGAAAGACTAACAGCCTGCTTTTTATGTTTGGATAATGCTAAAATCCCCGCAAAGAGAAAAAGCATCCAAAATATATTGACCGCCACCATAAAATGAGATTTGCTTCCAAAAAACGGAATAGCAATAAAATGCATAATACAAAGCAGTATTAACATGCCGCTAAGTCCTTTTTCTTGAGTCCAAAAGCGATATAAAAAACGGTCTTTTTTTGCTATCATAATTTTTAAATTCCAAAAATTAAAAAATTCCAAAAACTAAATTCCAAATTCCAATCTCGAAGCCTAAAAGGCAAATTCCAAAAAACCAAATCCCAAATTCCAATCCGAAAGCCTGAAGGCAAATTCCAAAAACCAAATCCCAAATTCCAATCCGAAAGCCTGAAGGCAAATTCCAAAAGCTAAATTCCAAATTCCAATCCCAAAGCCTGAAGGCAAATTCCAAATATTAAACTCCAAATTCCAATTCCGAAACCAAAAGGGCAAATTCCAAATTCCAATCTGGAAGCCTCAGAAAAAATTCTACATTCTTTAATCTTGCCTCTTACTTCTTACTTCTTACTTCTTACTTCTTTCTTCTTACTTCTTTCTTCTTACTTCTTTCTTCTTACTTCTTTCTTCTTACTTCTTTCTTCTTACTTCTCTAATCTCAAATCGGTATCGGCTCCACTTCTACTCTTCCTATTGGTCTACGCCAAAGTTTGAAAAGCAGAATAATCAAAATGGGCAGAAAACAAATTGCCGACATGACGAGATAAATATCTTTGTACGCCAATAAAATAGAGGCTTGAGAAGTTTGATTGGAAAGGCTTTTTTCTGCTTTTTTCTGCGCCTCTGCATCGGATAAACCCATAAACAAAAACTTCTTTTTTGAATTTTCCAGCTGATTTTCGGCTTGCTTGTTTATGGCGCTTAACTGCTGACTTAAACCTGTTTTATGCTGTACATTCATATTCGAAATAAAAGTTCCTAAAATGGCTCCACCCAATAAAGAAGCAAAAATGGCCTGAGCAATAATTCCGGTCATCATGCGTGAAGTACTTAATTGCGGAGGGACACCTTCTGAGATATAAAGCAGTGAGACAGGAAAAATAAATCCCATTCCTAATCCTTTAAAAATTAAGGGCAGATAAAAATCAGAAGCATCAATTCCTGGATAAAATCTGAAAAAGAGCGTAATATGATAAATTCCATAACAGGCAAAACCAATCACCCAAATCGTGGCCAGATAAATGCGTTTGTATAAAAGGTAAGTTGAAAGCGGAATCGAAATACACAATCCAATCAGCAATGAAAGATGTGTTACTGCTCCAAGAACGGGATCAAAGCCTAAAACATTTGTCATATAACCTGTAACCACGCTTCCCGTACCGTTCATGATTCCGATATAAAACATTAAAAAAGCGCCTGCAATAACGTTTTTAAACTTATAAACATCTGGATTAATTAAGGGTTCTGCCGTAAAACGAACATGAAGCATATAAATTCCTGCCGTAATAAATAAAAATGCGAAAGCCAGATTTATTTTAGGATCGTTAAACCAATTTCTAGTCTGTCCTTCTGCACATAAAAAGAGAATGATCGTAAAAAATAAAATCAGGATCATCCAACCTCTCCAATCAAACTGAAATTTGGTTTTAAGAGGCGCAACATCGGCTTTATAAAAATACCAAGCCAGAATAATGCAGATTAAAAAATTGGCATTTAAGAAATAAACTCCGAACGTCCAGTTATGAAAACTCACAAAATGTGCTCCCAAATATTGATACAAATGCTGACTCCCTTTTTGTATAAACTGAAAAATGCCATACATCAAAGCCATATTTAATGCTGGATTGTATTTTAATAAAATAGGCACCATCGAAGCAAATATTCCAATAATCGAAACAATTGCCAAAAGAGAGCGGCACAAAACAAACCATGCGATAGTAGGCGCAAACAATGAAGCGGTATTAAATAGCAATGATAAAAATGAAACCGATAAAATCATGGTGCGCACTTTGATTTGTTTTCCTAATTTTAATCCTAAAGGCAAAAAAGCCAACATTGCAAAAATGGGAATGTAAACGGCATAACTAAAAGCAGTTGTAGAAGGTCCGAAATGGCCTAAAATCTGCGAGTTATCATAAGTCGTAACATTGAGCCCGTTAAAAAAAGGAATCGTCAGGATATACAATCCTGTTAGGGTAAAAAGACTCCTTTTTTTTCCTGCAAACATCTTTTATTTTTTTACTTCAACTGTTACATTCATTCCTGGCCGTACTTCCTGAAGCTCTTTTGACGGAGTTTCAAATTCAATTTTAACGGGAATGCGCTGTGTGATTTTTACAAAATTCCCTGTTGAGTTATCTGGCTCCACCATAGAAAATTTGGCTCCCGTAGCAGGAGAAAAACCAGCTACTTTTCCTTTAAACTCTTTTCCGTCCAAAGCATCGATGGTAATGGTCACTTCTTGTCCTTGTTTGATTTTTTCGATTTGGGTTTCTTTAAAATTGGCCGAAATCCACAACTTTTCAGTCAAAACCATTGTAGCAATAGTCTGGTTGGCATTAATTAATTCGCCAATAGACAAATTTCGTTCGCCAACAAAACCATCTGCAGGTGCCAGAATTGCGGTATAAGAGAGCTGCAATTTTGCCGCGTCTAAATCTGCTTTCTTTCTAGCAACCGTTGCTGTGGCTGCTTCTAGATTAATCGAACTTTGTTTGGTAATCGAACTGCTGGCTTCCAAGCCTTTTCTTCCCGCATTTACATAAGCTTCTTCCGATTTCAATTTAGAAATAACCTGATCGTACTGATTTCGTGTTACGGCCGAATCGGCATACATATTCTTGAAACGCTGGTAATCTTTTTGAGCTTTTTCTAAACTTGCCAAATCTCCCGCCAGTCTTTCTTTTCCCGAAGCCTGATTAGAAACCGATGTGGTGATGTTTTGCTGCAGCGAATGCAGATTTCCTTCGGCAATGGCCAAATCTGCTTCTGCTTGTTTTACTTTAATGCGATATTCTTCATCGTCTAAAACAACCAATGTGTCACCTTTGCGGACATGCTGATTAGACTCAAATCGTATTTCCTTGATATGTCCCGTAGCTCTTGCGGCGATATTGTTTAGATAAGCTTCTACTTGAGCATTATTTGTAGTTTCATAAGAACTAAAATCAAAGAATAAACTTAAAATCCACAATCCGCCTGCAATTAAAAAAACAAAAGACAGTATGGTGAGAACGCTGTTTCTCCTTTTTTCACTTTTCTGAATGGCTCCGTTTTGTGTATCTGCTTCGCTCATAACAAGATATATTAAAGTTTTCCCATTGCGTATTGAAGGGAGTAATATTGAATAATCAAATCTAAATTGGCATTTACCAGTGAAATTCGGGAGTTATTCAATTGTAATTCTGCATCGACAATTTCGCTGATTAAAGCAAAATCGTTGTCATAACGGCTTTTTACAATTTTATAATTGCTCATAGAGAGCTCGACATCTTTTTTGTAGGTTTTGATGTTTTCTTTGCTTTCAGCATATCGCACATAAGCGTTTTTAACCTCTGTAGAAATCTGATCTTTGGTAACTTCTAGGGCGATATTGCTCTTATCAATTTCTAGTTTATCGCCACTTATGCGATGCTTTAAAGTATAGAAACTAGAAATATCCCAATTAAGAGAAAGCCCTGCCGCCCAGTAATTCAATACATTCACATAATTAGGCCATTGTGCCGGATATTCGGTGTTCAGAATAAGATTTGCATTTAGATTGGGTTTAAATCCGCTTTTGGTCAAGCTCAATGACGATTCAGACAACTTGATTTTTACAGCCGCACGTTTTATCTCTTCTCGGTTCTGAAAAGCTTCTTCCAGACTTTGCTGCAGATTCATGTTTTCTGTCGGAATCATACTTTCTGCCACTTCTGGTTTCAGAATCGTATTATTTGGAAAACCGATTAAGATATCAAGATAATTGCTGATGAGCTCAATAGTATTGGTGCTTCTAAAAACCGAAACCTTAAAATTGGACTGCTGCAATTCGGTTCTTAAAAGGTCGCTCGTCAAGTTTTGGCCATTCTTTACACGAGATTTCAATTGATTGATTCGTATATCGGTATTTATAATATTCTGTTTGGTAACCTCAATCTGACGGTATAGTTTTTCGAGCGTGAAATATTGTTCTGTTATGGCGTTTTTAACGTCAGCTTCAGTCATTTTTACAGCAGATTCCTGCATCTGATGAATTAATTCCTGTTGATTAATTCTGGTGTTAATGGCATTTCCTGTATAAATAGGGAGAGACGAAATGATATTGGCAAATGCTTGATGGTTGTAATAATCGACCGTAATCTGGTTTTTATAAAATCCTTCATACAGTTTAGGATCGCCGATGTAATTGTATCCGCCATTTAAACCAATTCTTGGCATTTTTGCAATTTTAGCCTGATCGACATTTTCATTGGCAATAGCCAAATCGGCATTAGCCAGTTTCAATTGCCGGTTGTTTTTAATGCCCAATAAAATTGCCTCGTCGAGCCTTATTTTTTTTGCAGAAGACAGACTGACGGTATCTTGCTGCGAAAAGCTTAAGTTACCGCTACAGCATAATAAAATTAGAGCTAAATATTTTACATTTAAAACTCTACATTGCCAATAACTCATTCGATTATATTGATTTAATTTTGCTTTTTTGGGAACTTGTAATCAATATTGTTTAGCAAATATTTCAGGGAAATTTTAAAATTCACCTGCTTAAAAGTATCGGTATGGCTTTGAAATTTGCTTTAAGGCAGTTATTTAAGAATTAAATTTAAACAATTATTAACCAACATTTTAAGGTATAAATACTCAAAGTGGTTTCATTTTATAAAATGAAACCACTTTGAGACGTTTTTAAGAATATCCTAAGACAAAAAAAATTGCAACAATCCTAAAGTTCATTGCAATTTTCAATTAAATCAAAATCTAACTATCGGCGTATAATTCTATTTTTCCGTTTTTGCATCTAGTAAAATAGCCAACTGAATACACGGTGTATTTGACCGATTGCTCCAAGCATGATTAGTTCCGCGCTGAATTACAATATCTCCAGCTTTCAGGAGCGTTTCTTCTTCCTCAACAATCAGATAAATTTCGCCCGAAATGATGATGATATAATCTAAAGTATCAGTCTGATGCATTAAAGGATGTGGTTCTCCTTCTGGAGCTATCACTCCTAAATCTTTATCGGGCGGAATCTGCACATAGCGAAAATAACTTCCGCTTTTGGGCGTATTTGGAAATGCGGTATTTTCAATAATTTTTTCTTCAAATTTTGCTGGTGTTGAATCTGTCGACCAGATATCTGAGATAATCAGTCCCGGAAAATGCTCTGAAACATTCGTCACAATTTCATCTTGCTCTATAATAGATTTTCCGTTTCGTAAGCCTGTTACAATTCTTCTCGGTATCGTTCTCATTCTTTATCAATCTGCATTATTAATTTTCTGCCATTGGTTTTGTTTTCTCTCAAGATAGAAAGCGCCTTATCAACCGTTTCTTTATTTAATTCGCCAACTACCGAAATATTTGGCGGACTAATTGTTTCGTTTTCTAGCAAATGGCTCAATTCTGTCAATCCATTTTTATAGTAATCGTATTGTTTTTCAATTCCATACGCATAATTTGAAATATTATAAATGGAAGCTCCTCTCGAAAAAAGAATTCCACGAGATTCTGGAGTTGAAAAATTCGTGACATCAATATAAATTCCGTTTACTTTCAACAGTTTTGCTGCAATTTCAACAACCTTATTTCCAACCAAATCAACTGCAATATCAAATTTTTGATTTTCGTTTAAAGAAAGTGCTGTTTCATAAATATCGTCTTTTTTGTAATTGATGATTTGTTCTGGTTTTACTCCGAGATTTGTCAAAGAAATTATACTTTCTTCGTTTCCAGCTGTAACTACAAAATTGGTAAAACCTTTAGCGACAAGCAGTTTAACAAAAATGCTTCCCACTCCGCCAGCCGCGCCTGTAATCAATATCGAATCGGTCAAAGAAGCATTCATTCGTTTAAAAACCTGCAAAGCAGTAAGTCCAGCCGATGGAATTCCGGCTGCTGCTTCAAAAGAAATATTCTGAGGTTTCTTAACTGCAATGTCTTCTGGAACACAAATATATTCGGCATACGTTCCGTTCGAACCCATACTCCCCGATCCGCAGAAAACGGCATCTCCAATTTTCAATTGGGTTACCTCAGCGCCAACTGCTGTAATTATTCCCGAAAATTCACGGCCTAGAATCGGCGAATGAATGAGCTTTCTTTCAGAGCCGTTTTCGGTCATTTGATAATCTATCGGATTAAAACCTGAAGCCATAATCCGTACCTGAATCTGATGGGCTTCGGGCAATGGAATTTCTACTGTTTCCAATCTAAATTCTCGATTTTCCTGTAATACTATTGCTTTCATTTTTATCATTTTAGTTTACAAAAGTATCGCCGTAATATTTTATTTTTGTTATGGGTTAACCCAAGGTAACCGGTTACCAAAGAGAAACTAGTATGGCAAAAATTAATGATAATGGAGTGCTTCGCGAAGCCAATTGCTCTGAAGAACTAATGGCAATGCGTGACAGCCTTGATGTTTTAGGCGGAAAATGGAAATTGATGATTCTAAGGTTTTTAACCAATAGAACGCATCAGGTTATTCATTTTAAAAAAATGCAGCGCGAAATTGACGGCATTTCGGCTAAAATGCTCAGCAAAGAACTTAAAGAATTAGAAACCAACTTACTTATCTCCAGAACCGAGCAAGATACTAAACCAGCGACCGTAATTTATGCTATTACCGAATATGGCAAATCTGTTCTTCCAGTTACAGAAACTTTAGTCAATTGGGGATTGACCCACCGAGAAAAAATTATAGAATCGCATAAATAATGGGATTTTAAAATTGAATTTCATTTTATATTTAGTGTCACTACTTGCTATTCTACAAAAAGCCTTACACTGCTTAACATTCTTGTAATTCCCTAAAGCTCCATTCATTACCAAAAAAATCAATTCTTAAAAATAATTACACAATCGGTTGTTTAATTTACTTTAATTGTTAAATTAGCAGTAAAAAACTTACTCATAGTGAGTAAGCATATTTACTAACTAGTTAAAACCATTTAAGTTATGAAAAGATTTCAAAAATTATTTTTTCTTTTTTTAGTGCTTATTCCCTTTACGCAATTGTTTGCGTGGCCAGGAATGCCATTGCCTCCTCTGCATATAGAAGGCAAAAATTTAAAGGATCCGTGCGGAAAAAACGTTCTACTGCATGGTGTTGCCATAACTCCTAGTCCTTGGTTTAATGGCTGTTCGTACAACCAATGCCGTTGGGACAATTACAATGTTCAAGGCTGTCTAAATTACAATAATGCTGTTATGGACGCGCTTACCAACACAAGTAACGGATGGAAATTAAATTATATAAGGCTTCATATTGATCCTTATTGGACCAATACGCCAGGCTGTTCGGCAGGAGAAAACGACATTTCGTGCTTTGATTACAATAGATTGGTAACGTATGTAAATCAGGTTATAATTCCTTTAATTGATCATGCTAGAAGCAGAGGACTTTATGTTGTGCTTCGCCCTCCTGGAGTATGCCCTAATCGAATTGCTTATGGAGACAATTACCATAATTATTTAAGAACGGTTTGGCAATATTTATCGAACCATCCTAGTTTAAAAAATGTAGATAATGTAATGTTTGAATTAGCCAATGAGCCTGTAGAAATACTGGGAACAAATGGAAATTGGGGCGCTACTGGCGATGAGCATTTTGCCGCTTTACATAATTTCTTTCAAGATTTAGTAAATAAAATTAGAGCCAATGGCGCAAATAATGTTTGCTGGATACCAGGAACAGGATATCAATCTAATTACCAAGGATATCCAAATCATTTGATAACAGGAGGCAGTATAGGCTATGCTGTTCATGTTTATCCAGGATATTGGGGAGCTAATGCAGAAAATACCACTAGTTTTAATAATGCCTGGAATGCTAACGTGCAACCAATTGCTAACGTAGCACCTATTTTGATAACAGAAACAGATTGGTCTCCTAATGGTGTCGGAACATGGGCTACTGGCACAACAAGTGGTTTTGGTGTTAATCTAAAAGGCAGAATTGATGCTACTGGAAATTGCGGTTGGAATTTACTTAAACCAGAAGAGTTAATAACTAACGGGGATCCATATAATGTTACAACTGCTTTCAACAACAATTGGGAGGCTTGCGCTGCGCCAGCTAAACAGTGGTTTTCTGAATATGCCAATAGCAATATTCCATCTCTAAGCTGCAACACCTTAACAAACAATACCGTTTATGAAATTGAGTTTAAAACAAACTCTAGCAAAGTATTAGATCTTAAGTATGGAACTAACGCAAATGGCACAGTGATTCGTCCTTGGGATAGATTAGGCGGAACACCACAGCAATGGATTGCTGTTGATGCTGGAAACGGCTATTGGCGTTTTAAATCGAATGCAAGTTCTACAGGACGTGTAATCGATCTTGAGAGCGCAGATGCAACAAATGGAAAATCGATAAGACTTTGGGATGATTATAGCAACGATGCACAAAAATGGCTGGTAACCGATGTTGGAAATGGCTATTATAGCATTAAATCGGCTGTAAATACATCAAAAGGTTGGGACACTGCCAATTGTAATATGGACGGCACAGCAAATCTTCAGCTTTGGGATTATTACGGGACTTCATGCCAATTATTTAAGTTCAATAAAGTAGGAACTACTGCAAAAAGTGCCATTGAGCAAAACATTGCAGCAAATGATAATCAAACCGTTACTGATGTTCAAGTATATCCAAATCCATCTAGAGGCGGAGAATTTAATATTTATGTTCCTTCGCAATCAGAAGAAAATTATTCTCTAGTGGTATACTCAAGTACTGGTGAGGTATTATACGAAACAAAAAATCTAAAATCGAATACTAATCAAGCCGTTAAAACTAGACTTCCTAAAGGGGTTTATTTGGCTAAGATTTCTCAAAATTCGACCGCAACAACCAAAAAGATCGTAATTGAATAGCCTATTCTAAAAACAATACCTATAGATTTGAGATTAACTTTATAATCTTATTCAACAAATAATGTTGAATACAAAAACCACTATTTTAATCTTAAATTAAAATAGTGGTTTTACTTTTCTAACTAATGTACTTTCGATGCGAGAGCAAGTCATACTATTGGCTTATGATTTCTTTTCTGAAATGACTGCCCCAGCTAATCAATTCGTCTAACATTTTTCTCATAGACATTCCTAATGGCGTTAGAGAATATTCAACCGTTATTGGCATACTGTCATAGAGGGTACGCGTAATTATTTTATTCATTTCTAAGGCTTTTAATTCCTGTGATAACATTTTTGGAGAAATATCAGATATATCTCTTTGTATTTCACCAAATCTTTTATTCCCACCTATTAATGAAATAATAATTGGCAACCGCCATTTTCCTTGGATTATTTCTAATGCATCTCTCGAAACCATTAACTTAAACTGGCAAACTTCTTCCTTTTGACTCATATCCATCTGATTTACAACACACTTTCCTGAATGTAACTACTTACCAATAGGTAACTGCTATCTTATAGATAGTAAAACTAATTAATTTTGTGTAATAAATAAAATTATAAAAAATGGAAAATTCAAAATCTTGGGTTATAGACCCTTTGCACTCTGAAGTGCTTTTCAAAATTAAGCATTTGGCTATTTCAACTGTTACTGGTTCTTTCAGAACATTTGAAGGAACTATCGTTACTGAGAAATCCGATTTTAACAACGCCAAAGTATTCTTCACAATTGATGTTAAAAGTATTGATACTAATCAATCGCAACGAGATGAGCACTTACAAAATGATGACTTCTTCTCTTCTGATTTATATCCGAAAATAAATTTTGAATCCACTTCATTTATAAATACTAATGGAAATAATTATAAAATGAGCGGTGATTTAACAATGAAAGGCATCACTAAAAATGTAGAATTAAATGTAGAATACGGTGGCTCAGAATATAGTGCCCAAGGGCAATTAAAGCATGGTTTCGAAATTACTGGAGTTATCGATCGAAAAGAGTTTGGAATAGCTTGGAACATTCCTATAAGATCAGGAGTTTTGGGGCTGGGAGAAGACATCAAACTGGCAGCAAACATTCAAGTCTCTGAATTAGCGTAATCGGAAATTAATTAAATTACTTGAAAACAGTGAGCCTTTGTAAAAGCAAAAAATCACGAAAGGATTTTTCCAAGCATAAAAAAAGCCTGAGAATATGGATTCTCAGGCTTTTTAGATTAACTCAAACTAACTTAAACCATTCATTTACTTCTTTTTCGATAGTATCTTCAATTTTCGGATTTTCAAATTCATTTGAAACGGGATTATATTCATAATCTTTTTTCCATTCTTTATAATTCAAAGCCACTTTTTCAATGGCATCGCAGATATAAAAAAGCTCTTCATTACTCATGATCGGATGCAATGATAAACGAACCCATCCTGGCTTATTAGTCTGATTACGCTTTAGTAATTCAGTTGTAATTTCTGCCGATTTCTCTTCGCTGATGTTGAACAGATAGTGCGCATAAGTGCTTGCGCAAGACCAGCCTCCGCGAACTTGAATGCCAAAACGGTCATTCAAAAGTCTAACGATCAAATTATAATGAATATCTTCAATTACAAAAGAAACGCAGCCTATTCGCTCTGTGGTTAAATCTCCCAAAATAGACAATCCTTTTATTTTTTGAAGTCTCGAAAAACAAAGATCAAGGAGTTCGTTTTCTCTTTTTTTGATATTCTCCACTCCCATTTGTTCTTTTAATTCTAAAGCCAGTGCGGTTCTAATAACTTGCAAAAAACCAGGAGTTCCTCCATCTTCTCTCACTTCTATCACATCGCTGTAACAATATTTTCCTAGCGGATTGGTCCATTTTACATTTCCTCCGCCTGGATTATCAGGAAAATCAGATCGGTATAATTTTTCATTGAAAACCAAAATGCCACAAGTTCCAGGGCCACCCAAAAATTTATGAGGCGAAAAGAAAATCGCATCCAATTGTTCTTCTGGGTCTTTTGGATGCATATCGATTTTGACATAAGGCGCCGAAGCGGCAAAATCAACAAAACAAAGTCCGCCGTTTTGGTGCATTATTTTGGCTAATTCATGATAAGGCGTAATAATTCCCGTAACATTCGAACAGGCTGTAAACGAACCTATTTTTAAACTTCTATCAGCATATTTTTTAATTTCATTTGAAAGAACTTTTGGATCGACTAAATTGTTTTCGTCGGGAGAAAGAATCACAACATCTGCATTAATTTCATACCATGGAACTTGATTGGAATGATGCTCCATGTGGGTGATAAAAACGACTGGTTTATCGGTTTCTGATTCGTAATTTTTTCTTACTCCAATAATACGCTGCAATTTGGATAAAGCTGCCGTCATTCCGCTTCCCGTTGTCACCAAAACATCCGATTCGCTGGCATTAACCGATTTTTTAATAATTTCTCTCGAATGCTGATAAGCATAAGTAGACGTTTTTCCTGTCTGACTTGAAAGAGAATGCGTATTGGCAATCATTGGACCAATTTTGTTGAGCATAATTTCTTCGATTGGGGCGTATAATCTTCCGCTGGCAACCCAGTCTGCATATACTAGATTTTGTTCTCCGTAAACCGATTCGAAAGTATGATCAATTCCTACTGTATTTTCTCTAAATTTAGAAAAGTAACACTCAGGCTCTGTTGGTTTTGTTGTTGGCTCAATAGCATTCATATCCTTATCATTTTTTAATTAACTAAATTGTATTGTTGTATTCTTCTTCTAGGGCTGTCTTAAATTTTATTCTCCAAAAGATTCTTTAATGTCGATTGCAATTCCTCGCCATGAAGGTTTTTGGCAACGATTACTCCTTTAGGATCAATTAGATAATTGCCAGGAATTGCTCTCACGCCGTATAATTTGGCAACCGCGCTATTCCAGAAAAGCAAATCAGAAACATGTGTCCAGGTCAAATTATCGTCTTTAATTCCTTTAACCCAGTTTTCTTTCTTTTTGTCTAAAGAGATTGCCACAATGTTGAATCCTTTATCATGAAATTCTTTGTAAGCAGCTACAATATTCGGATTCTCTTTTCGGCATGGCCCGCACCAAGAAGCCCAAAAATCAACCAAAGTATACCCTTTTAAATTGTCATAAAGTCGAACTGGTTTTCCATCAGGATCTTTGGCAGTAAAATCAGGGGCTTTTTTACCGACCGCTAATCCGTCTAAAACGGTAACCAGTTCTTTTAATTCTTTCACGTAAGTGATGTTTTGAAGGCTTTTATCTAATAGGGCAATATTTTGTGTAATCTGTTCAGGAGTTAATCTATACGACCAGTTTCGGTACAGCACATAAGCAGAAACAATAGATTTTGGATTTTCTGTTATGAATTTGCTGATTTCTACATCTTTGGTCTTTTTATAGGTTTCAAACAAATTCTGAGAAGCCGAACCTTCGACCACAGAAGCAGTATAATATTTCTTTGGACTTAGTTTTACCGTAATGGGATCTTTTTCAAGGAAAATATATAATGGCGAACTTTCAGTATTCACGCTTAATCCGTATAATTCTGGCGTTTTTACTTTCGTTTTAAAACTAAAATTTCCATCTTTTACTTTTACCGAATCAATTGTGGTAAACATTTTATTATGAAACTTCTGCAAGTAAACGTATTGCGCCACGGTATCGACAACAGTTCCTTTTAATTGCAAATTATTTTCCTGAGCTTGAGTTTGAAAAGCTCCAAGGAACAAAGCAAAACCTAATAGTATTTTTTTCATTTTATTTTTAGTTTTAGAATTAGACAAAAGATTTTCAGGCCAATGTCAAAAGCCATTAGCGTAATTGTTATTTTATAAAAGGAATCTGGGATAACTAGTGTTTTCGCATTCAGAAAAAGGCAAAGCTGTTTTCTTCAAAAATGGAATTCAAAAGTTCATAACCGGCGTACAAAATGGATTCTGCTTTCATAATAAAAATTTTAAATTGGATGATCTTAAACAGATTTACGGAGAAATCTTTCTTATCTGCCCGCCTATAGCGGAAGGATTTAGCACCTTATTCGGCAACAGGTTGCTAAGACTTCAATGGGCCTATTCCCTCAGTCTTTCTGGATAAGTATCATTATATAAATTTTCTTCGATACAAATATATATTAATTCTACCGAATTAGTCAAGTTTAAAATGTGTTTTTTTAAAATATTTTATTCCGTTGTATTTAAATCGCTATAAAACAATACAAATCAATGCATTAAAACAGAAAAGTATTTTAGCTTCTTTTTCATTTTATAAAAGAAATTCACACTTTTTAGAATTTAAAGAAGAAGTATCATTTTTGTTCTTAAAGAAAAACGTGCAGGTATTTATTTTTTTCCAGATTTGGAAGAGTCACTTTTAGTCCGTTTTCTAGATTTGAGGCAAATAATTGCAGTACTTGTTTTAGGTCGTTAAAATTATTGGGTTTCACAAAATAACATAATGCACCAAGATTGGCGGCTTTGTCCATATCATTTTTGTGTGAAGAAGTAGAGATCATAATTACAGGAATCTCTTTGTAGCGCGCATCCAATTTTAGCTCTTTCAGACATTCCCACCCATTCATTATGGGCATATTTAAATCTAAAAAAATAACCTCTGGAATTTTATCTTGCTTTTTCAGTGTTTTCAGCGCTTCACTTCCATTTTCTGCACAATGGCAAATAATATTTTGGTCTATATCAGCCAATGCTTCACAAAACATTTCTGCATCGTCTCTATCATCGTCAGCTAATAAAATTATCTTTTTCATTCTAATTAAATGTCTTCTATATTTTGTTCAAATGGCAATGTTATAATAAAAACAGCGCCTTTATTTGAAATTCCGGTTGCTCTAATAGTTCCTCCGTGGCGTTCGGCTATTTTTTTACAGAGTGACAAGCCTAAACCTGTTCCTTCATAACGATCTTTAGAATTTAAACGGGTAAACGTTTCGAAAATGCGTCCTGTTTGGTCAAGATCAAAACCAATTCCGTTATCTTCTACCGTAATTCTGGCAATTCTGTTTCCATTTTCTATTTCTTCTGTTGCTGTAATGCTAATTTGTGGCGGAGTATCTTCTTTAGCAAATTTAATAGAATTATTAATCAGGTTATAAAACAGCTGATACAGCAATACAGAAGCTCCTTCTATAATTGGGAGTTCTTCAAAGTGAATTGTGCCTTTTGCTTCTTGGAGCGCAATTTCAAGGTCGTTTTGTATATTTTTAATAACCTCATTTAAATCGACGATTGTTGTTTTTTGCGAATCGGCATTCATTTTAGAATAAGCCAAAACGCCATCAATCATATTAAACATTCGATCTGCCGCAACATGAATTCGCTCAATATATTTTGATGAAGATTCGTCAAGCTGATTCGCCATATGATCTTCTAGTCGGCTTAAAAATGTTTTTATTTTTCGAACAGGTTCTTTTAGATCGTGCGAAGCAACATGTGCAAATTGCTGCAAGTCGTCATTAGATCTCTGCAATTCTTTGGTACGTTCTGCTACTAAAATTTCGAGTTTTTCGGTTATCGATTTTTGTTCATGAATATCGGTGCACGTGCCAAACCAATTGATAATTACACCTTCTTTATCTCTAATAGGAACTGCTTTGCTTAAAAACCAGCGGTATTCTCCAGTGTTGGCATTTCTTAAACGAAATTCAAGCTGATAGGAAAGTCCTGCATGTACACTTTCGTACCAAGTTTTTGACACTAGATAAACATCATCGGCATGCAATTTTGAAATCCAGCTTAAATCTCCAAATTCGCGTTCTTCAAGACCTGTATATTCATACCAACGACTGTTGTAATAATCAACAAAACCGTCTGAATTGGCTGTCCAAATAATTTGAGGAACCAAATCTGCTAGCTGTCTAAATCTTTCTTCACTTTCTGCTATAACGTTTTGAAGTTCTTTCTGCGAAGTAATATCACTCGATGCTCCAAACCATTCAATTATCTTTTCTTGATCGTCTAATATCGGCACCACTCTGGAGAAAACCCATTTGAGGGTATCATCCTTAAAAATCCGATGCTCCATTTCAAAAATAGATTTTTCTACTATAGATTTAGAAATAAGATGAACTGCCATCTGCAAATCGCTGGCATGAATAAATTTATCCAACCAATTGATGCCTCGTTCTCCTGAATTAGACAAGCGTCCGTCTCCTTCTAGATTTTGCATAATCATCCAGTCGGCATCGAGTCGGTAAACCAAATCAGATGACGCGTTGACTAAAGCTCGAAAACGGCTTTCGCTTTCTTCCATTTTCTGGCGTGCCAGAACCTGCTGTGTAACCTCAACTGCTACTTGTATCATTCCGGTTATCTGTCCGTCTTCAATCAACGGGCGATAAGCCAAATTGTAATAATAGTTTTTTAATTTTCCTGTACGATTATGCGGAACCAAAACCTCGCTTTGGTCAAAAGGAATTCCTTCGTTATACACCTTTAGAACCTGCTCCCAAACATATTGTCCTTCAAGTTCTGGCAATACATCAATCATTCTCATGCCAATAACTTCTTCTCCGCGACCTATCATTTGCAGCATGTGTTTGTTGATCTGTTCAATGACAAGATCATCACCTTTAAGGACTAATGTTGGCGCTGGGGTTTGATGAATCATTTTACGGAAACGATTCTCGCTTTGCTGTAATCTTTCTTCTGCCTGCTTGCTTTCGGTTATATCTCTTGTAGTTCCGGCGACAAGCTCCACTTCTCCTCTTTCATTAAAAACTGGAACTAAAATATAATCGTAGATTCGTCGTCCAAGTTCAGCATGCGGAAAAGAAACTGTTCCCCTAATCGTTTTTTTTTCGGAAACAACCGTATCTATTTCACGTTCGTGCATTTCGGCGTGCCATTCTTCATAACCATTTTCTCTTAATCCTCGTCCGATAGCCTCTTCTCCCGATTTGCCCCACATGGTCAATAAAGCTTTATTGGCATAAGTAAATCTATAATCGAGATCAAATACATAAACCAGGTCGGGAGTTCCGTTTATTATAGAATTGTATAATCTTTTTTGTTTTTCTGCAGCTATCAATGCATTGTTTAGTGCGGTTTCGGCCTGCTTCTTTTCGGTGATATCTTCCATTGTTATCACCAATACTTCATCTTGTTTTACAGCTGTAAATCTAAAACAGTATTTTCTCTTTTCATTTTCATACCACTCTTCAAAGTTGACTGCAATTCCAGTTTCTGCAGCTTCAATAAACTGTTCTAGAATATTTGTTTCTTTAATTTTAGAAAAAACCTTGCTAAGCGGTTTGCCTTTGTAATCTCTGTTATTGATCCAGTTTATAATGTAGTCATTAAATAACAATACTGAAAAATCTTCTACCTTATTTTTAGTATTGTATAAAGATTTTAAAACTGCAATACCATTTGGCGCAGCGTTAAAAACGGTTTGAAAAAGGCCCAAATTATTTATTAGCTCCATTCTAGTTGTGAGTGAAAATAATTTCTAATTGATATAATGCGGTAGAAGGCATCGAAATTTGCTCAATTCTTTCTCAAATATAGAGAAAAACGAAGTTACTTTTAACATTTTTTTAAGTGAATTTAAATTAATCAAATGCTCTTTAAGTTCTCTATTTCGTTTCTGAGCATCAAAAAAGCCGAATCTTTGCGATTCAGCTTTTTTGCCAATTTAATTAGAAATAATTATTTTGCAATAGTATCTGTTTTAACTGTTGCTGTTGTATCAATATTTACAGTATCTACTTCTGGCCCAACTGTATCTATAGTATTTCGAATACTATCATTTTCGTATGAATCTCTTGTAGTGTTTTCGTTCTTTTTACAAGAAAATGCTAATCCTGCCAGAAGAATTAAGAAAGCTGCTTTAGTTTTTATTTGCGTTTTCATAATTATATATTTTTAAATGAATATTTCTTTTTTAATACTTATAAAATTACTCCTTTTAGAAATGTAGCTATTACACAATTTTTAAAACTTATTACATAATGAGTTAACGTTTTTTACCTTTTACACTATCTTTTTTAAGTTTCACACTGTCTTTTTGCACACCAGATTCGCTTGTATAGGTTGCGCCATCAACGGCGCTTGCGCTAGGTCCACTTCCTTGTCCTGCAGTACTTTTCGAGGCATTACGGTCAGATTGCTGTACTCCTGGATTTTGTGTATTTGAGCTAGGATCAACTGGCGTATTGGTGCTGTCTTTTGCTTTACTGGTAGAATCAAGCGGTGTTTGATTTGTTTCTATCTCGTCGCTATAACCATCATTGTTGTTTTTACACGAGGTTATTATTCCCATAAAAAGTATGAGAATGGCAATTTTTAGTGTTTTCATAATAATTCGTTTTTACAATTTCAAACAAGGAACTACTATTCAGCAAATTACGTTTACAGTATTTCTTCTGATTCTTACATAAAATCGTACTGGAAATCCTATAAAATTTCTAAATCAAAGCTGTAAGCCATCTCTGCTTTTTAGGTAGTAGCTTTGAAATGAATGTTTTATACATCATATAAAGAATAAAAAAATGGAAAACTCAACTCAAAATATAAACGAAGGAAGCCTAACTTCTGGCGATAATGTTTCTTTCTGGATTGATTCTACAGATATAATTGCCTTCGAAAAGCCAAATCAAGATATTCATACGGAAGTTCTGATTATCGGAGGCGGTATTGCCGGACTTACTACTGCTTACAAACTTTTGAAAGCAGGAAAAAAAGTAGTTCTGGTTGAAGATGGTTTTATAGGTAGCGGAGAAACAGGCAGAACTACAGCACACTTAACATGTGCATTAGACGATCGATACTATTATCTTCAGAATACTTTTGGAAAAGACAACGCAAGACTTGCTGCCGAAAGTCATTCTGCCGCAATTGATGAAATCGAAAGAATTGTCAATGAATTACAGATCGATTGCGATTTTGAAAGAGTAAACGGGTATTTGTTTCTTCACCCAAATGATAAAGAAAAAAATCTCGATAAAGAATTTGAAGCGACTCAAAATGCAGGATTAGACACTGCTCTTTTAAATCATACTCCTTCTTTGGCAGAAGCGCAAGACCAAAGATGTCTTGCTTTTAAAAATCAGGCACAGTTTCATGTTTTGCATTATTTAAAAGCTCTTGCTAAAGCCGTTACAGATTTGGGCGGAACGATTTATACCGAAGCTCATGCAGAAAATATTACCGAAAAAGGAGCCACTGTAAATGGTTTTAATTTTGGAGCCGAATATATTGTAGTCGCAACCAATACGCCAATTAACGATGTATTGACTATGCATACCAAACAGCACGCTTATAGAACGTATGTTATTGCAGGAAAAATTCCGAAAGACAGTCTGCCACATGCTTTGTGGTGGGATACGGGTGATCCAGAATCGAAATGGGTTTCGCAACCGTATCATTATGTGCGAGTGCAAAATTTTGATGACGAATACGATCTGCTAATTGTTGGCGGTGAAGATCATAAAACAGGTCAAGCAGATGAGGAAGGCGTTTCTGCATTTTCTCGTTACGAAAAATTAGAAATCTGGGCCAAAAAATATTTTCCTTTATTAGACGAAATCAGTTATAAGTGGTCGGGACAAGTGATGGAACCTTTTGATTCTTTAGGCTTTTTAGGAAGAAATCCAGGAGATCATAATGTGTTTATTATAACGGGAGATTCTGGAAACGGAATGACGCATACTACTATTGGAGCCATGATTATTTCTGATATGATTCAAGGAATTGAGAATAAATGGCAAGATTTATATAGTCCGTCGCGAATTACTTTTAAAGCAATTGGCGATTATATGAAAGAAGCCGGAAATATGGCCTCGCAATACCTGGATTGGATTACAGGATCTGATCTTACTAATACTGCCGATCTCGAAATTGGAGAAGGCGGAATTCTCTCTTTCGGATTGCGGAAAATTGCAGTTTATAGAGATTACGATAAAACATTGCATGCCTTTTCTGCTGTTTGTCCGCATTTGGGTTGTATCGTGCAATGGAATCCAGACGAAAAATCGTTTGACTGTCCTTGCCACGGTTCAAGATTTGCAGCCGACGGCACTGTCATGAATGGTCCTGCCGAAACCAATTTAAACCCCATCGAAATCAAATAATTTGCAGTAAAAATTACATTTTGTTACAATCTCAAATAAATACAGTATGGAAATCTTATCAAACTATTTCAGCGATAATATCTGCCACAAAAAAATTGTTATTACAGGCGGTACAACAGGAATCGGAAAAGCTATTGCAGATCTGCTGGTTTCTCTAGGCGGTCGAGTGCTTATTTTTGGAAGAGACGAAACCGACTTTTATCATGCTATGGATGATATTAAAGCAAAATCATCTAAAGGAGAAATCTTTGGCGAAACGGCAGACATCACCAAAAAAGAAGACATTACCCGAATTTGGGAAAGAGTAGACAATGTTCTTGGTGGCGTAGATATTTTAATTAATAATGCTGCTTTGCCTGCACGTGGTATTATTGAAGGCGAATACGAAGATTGGAAGTACATTTTAGAAACTAATATTCTGGGATATATTGCTTTTACGAAAGAAGCCGTCAACAGAATGAAAGAACAGCAATCTGGGCATATCGTAAATATTGGTTCAATGAGTGCAGAAGTAAAAGAAAAAACAGGCGTTATTTATGTAGCAACAAAAAGTGCCATAAGAGGTTTTAGCACTGCGCTTCGTAAAGAAATTAATCCGTTAGGGATTAAAGTTTCACACGTAGAGCCTGGCGCGGTCACCAGCGATATGCAGCCAGCACCAAAAGAAGTTCAAAAACAAAAAATAAAAGAAATGGAAATGCTCGAAGCAAAAGATATTGCCATGAGTGTTTTATTCTGTTTATGTCAACCCAAACGCTGCGATATTGTAAGCATGCAGGTAAGACCTCATCTTCAGATCATTTAAAAAACACCCTCTCACTACTTTTTCATTTTTTTAATTGGAAAACATCTGTACAGTTATCTGTACAGATGTTTGTTTCATAATTCAAGAAGCAAAAGTTTTAGATTCAGCATAAAAAAAGAGCGGGTAATTCCGCTCTTTGTTTTAATCTGTTTTAGTAGCATCATTTTCTGCAATATCTCTTCTAAAATTATTTTTATGTCTCAATTCTTCATAATCGGCATCATCTCCCCAATCTCCAGTATTTTGTGTTGGCGTAAGATTGTCCTTTTCGTCTAAATGCTGATCCTTATTTTCATCATTCGGAAAGTACATATGATACCCCAAAATAGGATCCCAATTTGCTTCTTGCGTACGATCTATACCTTTTTGGAATAAATCGTTTTGTTGATTTCTTGTATCCATTTGTTTACTTTTTGTATACGATCAGAAACAGAAGAAACTGAAAGTATGATTATTACCTTGTTTTCATAGATCCGTAAAATTCAACAAATTAAGCCAAGTAGTTGTTACATCATTTTCGAGAATGTTTATATGATTCTTTTGCAGCGTTTTTAATTTTGTTTTTCCATTTTAATCTGTATTGATCTGCAGAATGTTTGGAAGACCAGTATTCAATAATGGTTTGCACTGCATTTTTAAATTTTTCGTCACTATAAGGTGTTATAAAATAACTTTTAGAAGGCGCTGCATAAGTATCTATCAAAAACGAACTAGTAAATAGAATGGAGTAAAAAATACAGGGGCATTTCATTTTCAGCAGAATTCCTTTTTTATAATTAGACTGCCTGTCATCTTCATTAAACTGCAACACATTTGAAAAGAGCAAAAAAGGCATGTTTTTTTGAGAAGCTAAATGGGCTAAAGCTTCTGCAAAAGTATTGAAGAAAAGAAGATCACCCTGTAATTCCAAATCTGAAATAATGTCCTGAAATAGCTGGCGATTTTCTTTGTTTTCTTCTATTAAAATAATGTTTCCTTTTATATTCATAGTACAATCTTTTGGGGTTAGACATTCTGAATATTTACTATTTTTCAAAGTTCTTGTTTTAAAAATCTTCTGTTTATATAATTTTCTTCCGCATTTATATAATTCCCATATTCAAATTTGTAAATGCATGATTTTCAAACCAATTAACTTGATATAAGAAATGCGAATTATATAACTATCCCAAACAATTATATAAGTGCCAGCAAATCGATCGATTTACTTTTCGAAAAGAATTAATCATAAAAACCCCATCCACATGAACAGTTTTTCTACAAAAATTTTAGGAGTCATTATTTTAATAAGCTTAAATTATAGCTGTGATGCACTTTGTAATGACGAAGATACCAATCGCAATCAGAAAGAAGCAGCAGTGCATCAGAAAACAGACAGCTTAAATGTTTCTACAATGGATTAAAAAAATAAAAACGCCTCGTAAAAGGCGTTTTCTATTTTAATCTAGTCCGATTTGTTTTTTTGGCGGATATTTTTTCAATACTTCCAAGTATCTTAAATATTCTGCCTGAAGCGGAATTCCCATAGGGATATGTCTAATTCCTATTGTTTCATCTTCTTGAGGATTTGTATAAAGATTAAACATATTTGAACCTGCAGATTGCTGTACCGTACCGCTAAAACCTCCAATATGTCCTGCTTGAACTACTGAGTTTAAGATTTGAGGAAGTGCTACAAATTTAAATTCGTCAACGCGAACAGCAGCAACTTTTTCATTCCAGCAGTAGAAAACGCTTCTACGATTAGAAACTCCATTTGGATCAAGCAAGAAAGAAGCCTGGTCAATACCATCTATATAAGTGCTTGCTGGAACTAATTTAGCTAAATCGGCACCTGGTTTTCCTGCAAGTGATAAACTTGTATTGAAAAGATCTGAAAAATCAAAAAGTCCATCAGATTTGCGAGGTTCAATTACCCCTTTCCAATAAACAAAAGCAGGACTTCTAACTCCGCCTTCCCAAGTCGATCCTTTAGCACCTCGGAAAGGCGTACGCCCATGCGGCGCAACTTCTGCTTCTGGTCCGTTGTCTGAAAGGAAGAAAACAATTGTATTTTCTGCTTCTCCAGTTTCTTCTATAGTTTTCATTAGATTATTAAAAATATCATTCATTTCAACTATACAATCGCTATACGAGGTTCTGGCTGCAGATCTTCCTTTATAATAATCATTTGGATAATTGTCAAAGTGGCATCCTCTTGTACCGTAGTAAAGAAAAAACGGCTTTTTGCTGCCTTTTTGCTTTTTAAGAAACTCAACTCCATACTGCATCCATTTCTGGTCTAGATCTTGAATATTATCAGTGGTAATCTCATAGAGGTTTTCTACTTTTCCGCCTTTCACCGCATGAACATCCGATTTATTAAAAGGCAGTTTATTGATATAATCGTAACGTTCTGGACTCAAGACAACTTCAGGATTAAAAGCTTCATCTCTCCATTCGGTATACATGTCTGATACAGAAAGAAATCCTCTAAAATCATCAAATCCTACATTCTGAGGCTGTGATCCGTCATTTTCTCCAATATGCCATTTTCCGATAGCTTGAGTAGTGTAACCTTGGCCAGACAATAATTTGGCTATGCTGGTTAATCCTTCTAAACCTCCTGGCTGTCCATACATTGGAGGAGATTGAATCCCGTGATGAATTTGATTTTGCCCTGTCATAATAGTCGCTCTTGTTGGAGAACAGCTTGGCTGAGAATAAGCCGAACTTAATATTAAACCATTATTAGCGTAACGATCAATTGCTGGAGTTGCATTTCCAACAGCAGTTCCGCCTCCATTAAAACCAAAATCAAGGTAGCCAACATCATCTAAAAGAAAAATTACAATGTTAGGTTTCTTACCATATTTTTTCTCCAGATCAGCAAGTTTTTTCTTCACATTGCTATTCTGTTGCTCGTTTACCATTACCGGTTCCATATTAGGTGCAAGAACAGTACTCTTTTTTACCAAATACTGATTTGGCTGATCGTATCCTTTTTTTCCGGTGACTTTTACAGGTTCTTGCGCTTGCAGGAAACCAGTAAAACAAATTCCGCAAATAAATGTAATCCAATTTGTAGTTTTCATAAGCATACTAATTATAATTTCCTACAAATCTATAGGTTACATAACGCCAAGCCGAATAAAATGCCTTGTTTTATGTTTCATATTGCAAAATGAAACCTTTTTAATTTGCAACATCCATAAGAAATCTTGATTATAAAATCCCCAAAATGGTAAGGGTTACGCAGAGGTCACCAAGATTTTTTTTAGACTATATTGATAAAGCGCAAAGTCCGCAAAGCCATACACAATAAGCTTAGCGACCTTTTTAGTCATAAATCAACAAAAAAATATTCTTAGCGAACTCCGCGTAAACCTTTGCGACCTTTGCGGTTAAAAAAAATAAACTTAAAAAAAAAACCTGCAAGCAAAAAGCTCACAGGTTTTTAAACAATCTAAAAATATCTAAAAAAAAATCTCTTTAAAAAGTAACTAACTTCACTCCCAATGTAAACCATCTTGAAGGCAACGGAACTGCTCCTACTTCATAATAAGTGGCATTGAATATATTTTGTCCGTCCAAGAAAATGGTAAACTTATTAATCGTCTGACTTACTCTAAAATCATTCACCCAATAAGATGGTCCTGTAATTCTCTCATTAAAACGAGTGGCAAACATTACAGATAAATTTTTAAACTGATAATCTATGGTATTAGTAATTTGATGTTTTAGCGAAGAAATGGCATATTTTGAATACGTTTCTGTACGGTCAGTTTTGAATTCAGAATCTAAATACGTGTATCCTAAAAGAATGTTCAATCTAGAATCTTTAGAGAAATCAAATCGGTAAGTTCCACGTAAATTAATTCCGTTGGTGTTCAAATCTCCCTTATTTTGGCTTTGCCAAGGCTGCGTTGTAAGATTACGCATCCAGTCGATATAATTGTCAATTTTTCTGTAGAAATAATTCGCATTAAAGCTCAAAGCTCTTTTGTTGTATTTAAATCCAATTTCGCTCTGAAAAGCATTTTCTGACTCTAAATCCGGATTTCCGATATTTCCTGTCTGTTTCAAATACAAATCTGTAAACGATGGAATTCTTTGGCTTGTTCCCACATTTCCGATAATTTTAAAAGCATCGGTAATTGCATAACTGGCATCGATTCCTGGATAAATCTGCCATTTATAATCGGAGTTGTAGTTTAAATACGTCCCGATGTTTACATCTAATTTTTCTGTAAAACTTCTTCTGTATTCGGCGTAAAGACCAACATTTTCGCGGTCATGATCGCCAATGTTTGAAGAGTGAATATTTTCGTTTCTAAATTCGGCTCCAAAACCAATTTCTCCTTTAGATAATTTAACCGTAGAGTTCAATTCTCCTGCAATAGAATTGGTGTAATGCTGACTTCTTCCAACTGCGAGATTTGAATTTCCTAAATATCGGTAATCGTCATAATTGTATCGGTACGTCACTCTTGGCATAATTTTCCAACTATCTGTAATTTGGTGGTTAGATTGAATATTGGCAAAAGTTGTCTGAACAATTTCTGTAGAATTTTTATCTCCAGGAGCCGCGTAAAAACCGTTGGCTCCAAAACCGTTTTTGATGTAACCTGCAGAACCTTGAATTTCATTTTTATCATTGATCTGCACATTTCCTTGATAGAAAATTTTATTGTTTTCGAATGCTGTGTTGTAGCGGTAACCGTTGCTTTTATCGTGCGAAGCAAAGATTAAATGCTGCTGTTTTTCTTTTCCTAAAACCGCTCCTGCTTGAACTCCAGCTCCGTAAAAAGTATCTCCGGTGTCTTGTGTATCTTTTTCGAAATTAGAACCTGCGTAAGTGCTTACCAAGAATCCAGAATCAGTTGGCTTTTTTGTAATAATGTTAATAGCTCCTGTTAAACTGTTGATTCCGTAAATTCTTGCTGCTGGACCACGAACTACTTCAATTCTTTCAATTGCCTCAACCGGAAGAGGAAGATTCAGCATATTATGGGCAGTTTGCGAATCGATTACTTTTGCTCCGTTTAATAAAACTACAGTCTGCTCAAAACTTCCCCCATCAACGCTGATGTCAGCTTGAGTTCCAAAAGGCCCTCTTTGTCTAATATCTACTCCGTTGGCATATTGCAAAACTTCTTGTAAAGTTCTTCCTGGAAGTTTTTTTATGGTTTCGCTTGAGATAACATAAACATTTCTGTTTTGTTTAGAAATTGGCGTATTAAAACGTCCTTCGTTGATAATGACTTCATCCATTTGGTTAATGGAATCTTTTTTGGTCTGTGCGTAAAAATTGGTACAAATCACTGTAAAAACAGCAAAATAGATTTTTTTCATTTTGGTTTACTATTTTTTTTGGCAAAAGTAATGGCTTACCGTACCAACAAAGTATACCGGTTCAATAATTATAAGTGGTCCGGTTTGTTTTCTATTGTATTTGGTGTAAAATTAAATAAAACGAATAAAAACCTGAAAGATATTACTTATAAATCAAATATTTAGCTCGCATTTTTTTAAATTCAGCCAAACCTGTTTTCCAGCTGTTTCTAATTTCTTCTTCAGAAATTCCTGCTTCAATTTGCTGTTGCAGTTTTTCATTTCCAGCGCGAATGGCAAATTTTCTTTTGTCGAAGAACTTAGATTTATCCGATGTTGTCTGATAGGCTTTTATCAGCCATTTAATCTCTAATCTGTTTACTCTTGGAATAGATGACAAATCTTCTCCATTGCATTCTACGCCATTGTATAAAGGATCTTTGTCTCCAAAATTAGGTTTTGGAGTAAATGCAAAATTACTTTTTGGAAGATATGGCGAGCCATAAATTTGAAACTGCTTTTCCGTTCCGCGTCCCATACTCACGTTAGTCCCTTCAAAAAGACATAAACTCACATATAAATTGATTGCTTGGTCGTTTGGCAAATTGGGTGAAGGACGAACAGGCAAACTATACGAACTTTTTCTGGTATAATTTAAACACGGAATTACCGTCAGTTTACACTGAATTCCATCTTTTAGCCATTTTTGTCCGTTGATCATTTTAGCTTCTTCGCCCAAAGTCATTCCATGAAGCAAAGGCGTTGGATGCATACCGATGCCGCTTTTAAAAGCAATGTCCAAAACTGGACCGTCTACAATCGCAATATTCGGATTCGGACGATCCAGCACAATAAGTGGAACATTGTTCTCAGCGCACGCTTCCATAATGCGGTGCATGGTAGAAACGTACGTATATAATCGTGTTCCAACATCCTGCAAATCAAAAATCATAATGTCGATTCCTTTCAATTGCTCGGGAGTTGGTTTGTTGTTTTTTCCGTAAAGCGAAATAATAGGCAAGCCTGTTTTTGAATCTATTTCGTCAGATACATTTTCTCCTGCATCGGCCGTTCCTCTAAAACCGTGTTCTGGTGCAAAAATGCTTTTGATTTTTACTTTTTGTTCTACTAAAAAATCGACTAAATGTTTTTCTTTAGTAATAATTCCGGTTTGATTGGTTACGATTCCAATGGTTTTCCCTTTCAATAAAGGCAGATATTTCGTCGAATTTTCAGCTCCTGTTTTGATTTGCTGCGCAAAAGAAACCGCTGAAATCAGTATGCAGATTATTATATTTTTCATGGTATTCTTTTTTCTGCCACGAATTCACGAATTATTTTTTATAATCTGTGTGAAAAATTACGTGCTGAATTACACTAATTTATTTAAAATAATTCGTGAATTCGTGGCATATTATAGACAATGTATTGAAATTAAAAATTCGTGAATTCGTGGCTAATAAACCTTGTTAATCTGTCTCCAGATCTTTGCACTAAAATCATCTTTGTACATTAATCTGTTGGTTCTTGTTGGATTAACTCGATTGGTTAGAATAATTAAAAATCGGTTTGTGTTTTTATTCATAAAGAAAAACGTTCCTGTAAACCCCGTGTGTCCGAAATCGTCTTTGGTGAAAAACTCGTCTGGTTTTCTTTTGTCAAAACCTAAACCACGATAAATGCCGTTTTTCGCAAGTGGCGAGTCCGTAAACTCTTTTACAACATTGGCTTTTAAAATTTGTTTCTCTTTATAATTTCCGTTATTCATCAACATTTTACAGATTACAGCAATCGATTCTGCGTTGGCGAACAAACCTGCGTTTCCTGAAACACCTCCAAAAATCGCCGCCGCTTCATCGTGCACATAACCTTTAATCGTATCTTTTCTAAAAAAATTATCCACTTCTGTTGGCATTACATTATCAATCGAAGTCCATTTTAGCGGATTATAGCCAATTTTTGAAATGCCTAATTCGGTATAAATTTCATTTGTAAACTGATTTAATTTTTTCCCTGTTTTGGTTTCGATCATTTGTTTCACCAAAAGCAAGTTTAAATCACTGTACAAGTATTTGCCTCTCGGATTTGTATTTGCTTTCGCAATCCTATCATAAACTGACGGATAAAACTCTGGATTCAGCCACATGTTTTTATAAATCTGAACCCAATTTTCTTTTGGCTGAAAAACAATATATTTTGAATCGTAAACAATGTTTTTGTTCACATACATGTTATCAAATGGCTCAACATATTGCTCCGATTTTTGATTGCTCAACAAAGGCGAATTATCTGGTGTAGAAAGCAATGCCTGATAAAAAGTGATACTTGGCGTTAATCCAGAAGTATGTGTTAGCAATTCAAAAAGCGTCAAATCGGAAATTGCTGTGCTTTTATACATTGGAACAATTTCGCCTACTTGATCTGTCAATTTTAGTTTTCCATCTCCCACCAAACGCATGGTCACCAATGTTGCTCCCAAAACTTTTGACATCGAAGCCAAATCAAAAACATCTTCTGATTTTACAGCCTGTTTTTTATAGTAATCATGAAAACCGTAGTTTTTAGAAATCAGAATTTCATCTTTCGTTCCAACAATAATTTGCGCGCCAGGAAAAAATCCTTTTTCGAGTGCGTTGGTCATCATCGAATCAATGTACACTTCATTTCGTTTAACATCAAAAGACTTCTTAGAATTTTTCTGGGCATAACCATTTATCCCCAAAAAAATCAAGCCAACCACTAAAAACTTAGCCAAGATATTTTTCATATTGCTACGGATTAATTTTTAAGTCTTGTCCTGCCATTAAAGGCTCATTGTTTGTTCCTGTAATTTGAATTCGAACCGCTTTTACAGGCTGTTTCGGATAAATGGATGCATTTCCGTAATCAAAATCATCGCCTTTTATAAAATCAGTTCCATTGTATGAATACTCTACAAAACCGTTATTGATGATAAATCTTGGATGATGCGGAATTCCAGTCAAAATATCTATTTTAGAAGAAGTTACAGGATTCGTAAAGGTATACAAAATCCAATCGCCGTCTTTGCATGCCACATCGGTGCGTAAATACGTTTCTTCATTATAATCTTGCAGATTCGCAATTGGAAACTTCGGATTTTCTGCCATCGACGAAGTCACTTTCACTTCTGGTTCCTGATAAGGCGAACAATTGAATTTTACATTTGCAGCAGACTTTTTCTCTTCTTTATTTTCAACTGTAAAATCTAATCTATACGTATTTTTTTCGTTGTAATTGTCAATCACAAATCTCAACCTCGGTTTTGATTTCAACCCTTTTTCGTCTGAATACGTCTGCACTAATTTATCATTTTCAAAAAGGGAAACGTTTTTAATTATTCCATTTGCGCTATCATCCGTTGGATTAAAGCTCAAATACCAGATTCCCTTTTTATCCACATGTTCAGTGATATTTTCTGAAATGGTTAGAACTTCCGCTTTTGAAGTATTCCAATTGGCAACTGGCAATTTTTCTGCTTTCACCGCAGGGCTTGCCGAAGTTTCGTTAAAGAAAACCCTAAAACTATACTGCTCGTAATCTTTCGTCTGAATAGGTCCTGTGTACAATGGCGACTGCCTTGTCGGCTCATTTCCATCTTTGTCATAACGAACAATAGCATTATCGTAAGGTGGAGTTACGGTAATCGTTCCTTTTTTATAAATTGCTGTTGGAGGAAAATCTCTAAAGGCAACTCCCATATCGGCCAAACGCTGCAAATGGCTGCTGGTTAATCTTCCGTAAAAATCATCCCAATTTTTATCTTCTTTTTTAGACCAGCCAATTTCAGACAAAGCACAAATTCTTGGATAACTTTGGTATTCCATAATTCTTGCTGGACGATCTAAATATTCGCTCCACAAAGCGCCTTGAACTCCTATTATATTCTTTTGCTCTTCTGGCGTTAACTCAGCATCTGGAATTGGCTCAAACGAATAGGCTCTTTTTGTATCGGTAATTGCCGCCCAACGGTGACCTCGTTCTGTTTCAGATTGCGCCATATCGTAATATGTAAACTGACCTGGCATCATGATGGTTTTATACCCCTTTTTAGCCGATTCAATTCCGTAACTAATTCCCTGCCAAGCAGAAATCAGCGTATTTGGGTTGACTTCTCCGCCTTTCAGAATTTCATTCCAGCCGTCTGTTTTTTTATGGTATTTGTCTACAATTTTTTGAACTCTTTTAAAGAAATAATTCTGAAGCTGAAAACTATCCGTAAAACCTTCTTTCGCCATTAAAGCTTGACATTTTGGGCAATGTTCCCAATTGGCGCGATTCACTTCATCTCCTGCCACATGAATATATTCGAAAGGAAATAATCCCGAAACTTCTTTAATAATATTATCTAGAAGCTCATAATTTTCTTCACGCCCCACGCACCAAACATTTTTTACTTCGCCTTGAACGCTTTTGAGTTCCTGCGTTATCGCGCAACCCACTTCTGGATATGAGGCGGTTACAGCACGCGAATGTCCCGGAATTTCAATTTCTGGCATAACCGAGATTCCGCGATCAGCTGCATAAGCCACTACTTCTTTAATATCTTCTTGTGTATAAAAACCTCCGTAGCGTTTGTCTCCAGAACCATAAGATGCCAGTAAAACTTCTCCCGGACCTCTCCAAGCGCCTTTTAAAGTTAAATCTGGCAATGACTTGATTTCGATTCTCCAACCGTTATCATCGGTTAAATGCCAATGAAAAACATTCATTTTATGAGCAGCCAGCCAATCGATATAATTTTTTACGGTTTGCTTGTCGAAGAATTGTCTCGAACAATCCAGCATCATTCCGCGCCAATCAAAGCGAGGATAATCTTCAATTTTCACAAACGGAACAGTTCCTTTTTTAACTTCTTTGGCAGAACAAATTTGCAGGAAAGTCTGAAGTCCGTTTAAAACTCCGTTTGTTGTTTTTCCTTTTACGAAAACGCCACTTTCGTTTATTTCTAATTGATACGCTTCATTAGGAAGATCTAATTTTTTATCCACTAAAAATGAAATCGTATTTTTTCCGTGCTTTTTCCCAAGCGAAACAATCGGATTAATTCCTGTATTTTTTGAAATACTTGCCGTGATATAATTGGCACTATTTTTTAGCTTTTTGTCTACAACAATTTTTAACGGTGAAGGCAAAAGCAACTGTCCGGCGCTTTGTTGCACTGAAACTGGTTTTGGAATAATGTCTAATTTTTGGGCTTGTACAAAACTAAGCGAACTTAGGAATAGGGCTAATAGAAGAATACTTTTTCTCATTTCTTTATATTTTATTTTACTGAAAATTCTATCGGACTGCTTTCAGTCTGGGTCTGACTCAAAGCGGTGAGTGCATAAACGTAGTTTTCTAAATTGGCATTTGGAACTTCTAGTTTTAATGCTGTCGTTACATAATAGATGTTTTCAGGATTTGAGAAATCGGTTATTCTCCCTTTTGGAAATCTGTAAATGACATATTTTTTGTTGTTAAATGCAGCTTTCCAAGTCAGAACTGCATTGTTACCTTTTTTAGCAATTATTGCATTTGTTGGCGATTCTGGTTTTAATCTTGTAATTCTGTTTGCTTCGGGAGTCAGAGCAATGTATTTGTATTCTTTTTGAAGAAGTGGTTTTCTTAAAGTATCTCCTTTTTTTAGAAAAGTAGAAGCGGTAAAATGCATCGAGCCGTCAATTTGAGGCAGTTTACGAATCATTTCAATTTGTTTTACAATTTGATCAGGACTTCTCCATTCTGGCTCTTTAGCCGAAGTTGAAATTTTATAATCTCCATGACCTATATAAACATTTGCTCCATATTTGTGTTCTGCCCACCATTTTGCCAGAACTTCAAAATTAGCTCTGTCAAAACCAATATGCCAATACAATTGTGGTGTTACATAATCAATCCAGTTTTCTTTTTGCCATTTTAAGATATTGGCATACAAATCATCGTAGTTTGTAGCTCCTGCAACCGTATTAGAGCCTTGAGAATCTTTGGCAATATTTCTCCAAACCCCAAAAGGTGAAATTCCGAATTCAACTTCTGGCTTAATGGCAATAATAGTATCTCTGATTTGTTTGATGATTAAATCGACATTGTCTCTTCGCCAATCGTCTTTGTCTTTAAACTGACGCGGTTCTTTAGCGAAAGCTTTCTCATCTGGAAATTCTTGTCCCGCAATTTTATACGGATAAAAATAATCGTCCATATGAACGGCCTGAATATCGTATTTACGAACAATTTCACCTACAACAGAAGCAACGAAATTTCTTGTTTCTTGCAAACCTGGGTTAAAATATCTAGTTTTTCCATAAGTCAGAAAAAGGTCAGGTCTTTTAAAATATAAGTGATTTTTTGAAAGGACATCTCTAACTGTATCTTTTTGAACGCGATACGGATTCAGCCAAACGTGAACATTCATTCCGCGTTTTCCAGCTTCATCAATCATCATCTGCAACGGATCAAAACCTGGTGCAACGCCTTGTGTTCCGGTTATCCAATGCGAAGCAGGTTCTTTTGTCGATTTGTAATACGCATCGGCAGTTGGTCGAATCTGGAAAATGACGGTATTCATATTATACGAACGAAGATTATCCAAAATGGCAATCATTTCGTTTTTCATTTCCTTATCTGACAATCCTGGTTTAGACGGCCAGTCGATATTTTCTACTGTAGAAATCCACGCTGCTCTCATTTCTCTTTTTGGAGATTGCTGACTGAATATTTTGGTCTGTATCAGCAATACCAAAATCATAATTTTTACGCTTTTCATAATTATTATTTTGGGTTAGTTTGTATAGTTTTTGTCCAAAAATTTAACCGCAAAGAGCGCAAAGGTTTACGCAATGTTCGCTAAGTTTTATTTTTAATCTCGCAAAGTCGCGAAGGCGCAAAGTTTTCTTTTTTAAGTCTATTCTTTGCGACTTTGCGAGCAATTTTATTTATAAAGAAAAGATCATTCTAATTCTTTTAATCTATGGCTATTTTTTCCTCTCGCAGATCTAGCAGATTCAGCAAATTTAATTTGTGCGAATTCGCGTAATTTGCGGTAAAAAATCTTTCTAATCCTTTTAATCTGTGGCTAGTAATTTCTCTCGCAGATTTAGCCGATTTAATTCGTGAATTCGTGGCGAAAAAAAAATCTTTCTAATCCTTTATCCCGATAGCTATCGGGGCAAAATACCTAACAGGTTTTAAAAACCTGTTAGGATTTAGATAACCAACCAAAATTTGTGTATTCCGAATTATCGGTAGTTCGCAATACACATAACGTTATTTTGTTTTTACACTTTCGTTGAAGAAATCATGAAAAAACAAAAGCTGATATTTTAATGCGTTTTCCCAGTATTTGAGATTGTGTTCTCCTGGGCGCTCTATGTAATCATGATTTATTTTTTGGGCTAACATTTTTGTATGAAGTTCTCTGTTTACAGTCATGAAAAAATCATCTACTCCACAATCAATAATCAGTTTTAATTTATTGTCTTTTACCAAATCGAGCATATTGGTAACCGTGTTTTGATCCCAATTTTCTGGATGTTCTGTAATTGTTCCTAAACGTTTTTTGATATCCCAATTTTCAGGAAACGGACGAAAATCTACTCCACCGCTCATGCTTCCTGCTGCTCCAAATACATCTTGGTGTTTGAAAGACAAATACAAAGCCCCGTGTCCGCCCATACTCAAACCAGAAATAGCCCTTCCTGCGCGATCTGTAATGGTTCTGAATTGTTTATCAATAAAAGGAACCAATTCTTTTACCACATAAGTTTCGTATTTAAAACTCGGATCTATCGGACTATCAAAATACCAGCTTGAATAATTGCCATCTACACCAACCACGATAAATCCATATTGATCGACTTGTCTTCCAAGTTCCTTAAAATCTTTTGCCCAAGAACCATAATTGCCGCTATATCCGTGAAGCAAGTAAACCACAGGAAATGCCTTCTTGCTCTTTTTATAATTGTCTGGAACCATAACACAAGTCTTAATATTCTTCTGCATCGAAGCGCTAAAAACCTGTAAAGTATCAATCTTTGCTGCTCTGGCTGTAAAAATTAAAAAGGCGAACAAAAAGGTGTAAATTGTTTTTTTCATAACTGCTGTTTTTTTAAAAAATAATATTTCTGATAAACACAGGTAAAATACAAAAATTTATTTCAAACAATCCTTTAAAATAGTCACGGGATGCATGGCTTTCCTACTCGTTCCGTCAAAAATCTGATGGCGGCAGCTGGTTCCTGCAGCGGCAATTTCTGTTGTCGCTTCTGTTGCTCTAATTTTTGGAAACAAAGTATCTTCTCCCATTTTCATACTGATTTCGTAATGCTCTTTTTCGTAACCAAACGAACCCGCCATTCCGCAACAGCCCGAATTGTAAATCGTAACCGTATTATTTTTTGGAACATTCAGCATGGCAAAAGAAGCCTCAACACTACTCAATGATTTTTGATGGCAATGCCCGTGTATCTTTATGCTTTTTTCTTTTTCAGAAAATTGTCCTGCGTGAATTTTTCCGTTTGTAATTTCTCTTTTGAAAAATTCTTCAACAGTAAAAGTATTTTTGGCTACTTTTTCAGCACTTTCTTTATCTCCAGCCAAACGAAGATATTCATCTCTGAAAGTCAAAATAGCTGAAGGTTCAAGTCCGATTAAAGGCGTGTTTTCAGAAATTATATTTTTAAACGTATTGATGTTTTTATTCGCTATTTCTTGTGCTTCTTCCAAAAAACCTTTCGAAATAAAAGCTCTTCCGCTTTCTTCATGATTAATTACGAGTACTCGGTAACCCAATTTTGTCAGTAATTCGTAAGCATCGATTCCGACTGAAACATCATAATAATTGGTAAATTCATCGCAAAAAAGATAAACGCTTCCGTTTTCAAAAGAGTTCGCTTCGTGTAGCTTTTTGTTGGCTTGATACCATTTTCTAAACGTTTTTGGAGCCAATAATGGCACTTGTCTTTCAGGCGCAATTCCCATTCTTTTTTTAACGAATGAAAGATTCGAAGCCCAATTGGTAACAGACGGCGCAATGCTTCCCAATTCGTTCAGTTTTGAATTGAAGGCAAAAACTTTATTTCGGAAAGAAAAGCCGTTTGCCTTTTGATATTGGTATAAAAATTCGGCTTTTAAAGTTGCCACGTCTACATTGCTTGGACATTCGCTTGCACAGGCTTTACAGCTCACGCACAATTCGAAAACTTTATATAATTCTTCGTGATCGAATTTATTTTCTTTTTCAGAATTTGTCAGATATTCGCGTAAAGCGTTGGCACGAGCGCGTGTCGTGTCTTTCTCGTTTCTGGTCGCTCGATAACTCGGACATAAAGTTCCGCCTGCTGAAGGCATTTTTCGGCAATCGCCTGAACCATTGCATTTTTCGGCAGCACGCAAAATTCCTAAACTGTCTGAGAAATCCTGAATCGTTTTAATATCTGGTTCTACTCTTCCTGCTTCAAAACGAAGATTTTCATCCATTTTGGAAGCATTTACAATTTTCCCAACATTTAGAATCGTATCAGGATCAAATGCTTTTTTGATTCGTTTTAGGAGTTCGTAGTTTTTATCACCAATCATAAAAGGCAAAAACTCTCCGCGGAGGATTCCGTCGCCATGTTCGCCACTTAGCGAACCTCTATATTTCTTTACTAAATGAGCAACTTCGGTAGATATATTTCTAAATTGGTGTAACCCTTCTTTTGTTTTTAAATTGATTTTAGGACGCAAATGCAACTCTCCCGCTCCAGCATGTGCGTAATAAATCGCACTTTGTCCGTGGCTTTCCATCATGGCCGCAAATTCGGCGATATAATTGGGCAGATCGCTTAATTCAACTGCAGTATCTTCAATAGAATCGGCTGCTTTGTCGTCACCGACAATACTTCCTAAAAGTCCTAAACCTGCTTTTCGAACTTCATTTACTTTTTCAATATCTGCTCCATAAATTTTTGGCAATGCATATCCAAAACCATTTATTTGAAGATCTTTAATCAAAGCCTCTGCCTGCAATTCGGCATCTTCCATACTAATGTGCGAACCTACTTCGAGCATAATCACTGCTTTTGGTTCGCCCACAATAAAAAATCTATTTTTGGCTTGTTCCCTATTCGTTTTGGTACAATCTAAAATCGTATCATCCATCATTTCGCACGTATACAAATGATGTTTCATTGCCACCACAACCGCTTCTAAACTTTCTTGAATGGTGTGAAAATGTGCCACAACCATAATGTTATTCGTTGGCGGAAGATCGTCTACTTTTAAAGTAACTTCTGTTGTAAAGGCCAAAGTTCCTTCACTTCCGCAAAGCAATTTCCCTAAATTGATCGTGTTTTCTGTTCCCGAAAAAAGTTCCGATTTTAATAAAGCATCAATCGCATAACCTGTATTTCGTCTGTGAATTTCTGGTTTTGGAAATTCCCTTAAGATTTCTTCCTGATTATCTTTGTTTGAAAGTTCTTCGTAGATTGTTTTATAGATTTTATTTTCTAAAGAATCTCCTTTGGTTTTGGCAATAAATTCCTCTGAAGTTAAATCTTTAAATATTGCTGTGCTTCCGTCGCTTAAAACGGCTTTTATTTCTACAATTTTATCTCTAGTAACGCCGTAACGAATGGAAGTTGTTCCAGACGAATTGTTTCCTACCATTCCGCCAATCATACATCTATTGGTGGTTGATGTTGTGGGAGAAAAAAACAATCCGTGCGGTTTTAAATATAGATTCAGTTCATCGCGAATGACTCCGGGCTGAACGGTTATGGTTTTATTTTTAGGATCAAAAGCAACAATTTTATTGAAATGTTTTGAAACATCAACAATTATTCCGCTTCCAACGGTTTGCCCAGCAAGAGAAGTCCCTGCCGTTCTTGGCGTTATTGAAATTTTATTTTTTGAAGCAAAACGAATAATGTTTACAATATCATTTTCTGATTTAGGAATTGCCACAGCGAGTGGCATAATTCTGTAAGCAGAGGCATCTGTGGCGTATATTTTTTTATGAAGTTCATCATAAAAAAGGTTTCCTTCTAAGGAAGCTTCTAATTCTTGTAGTTGAAGAGAATCGGACATTTAGTTGGTTCTATTGCTTTTGGTTTTTTAATAAATGTTTCATTTTTACTTTCAGCCCAAAAAAGCTGTTTGGCAAAAACAATACAAATTCTAAATCGTATTAGAAATCTATATTTAGAAAAAAGCACCAATTTAAACATCTGGTCTTCTGTAAATTATCTTAAAAAATAATACAAAATGAAGCTTTGGCTTTTATAAATATATCTAACTAATTAGAGATTAGTTTTAACAAATATAGATACAAAAACGATATAAATACATTATTTTGCGTTTTTTAACATAATTAAATTACAAAAACGCAACAAAACGCAAAAATAAGTTGGTATAAGTTTATAATTATAAGATAAGAACTCCAGATTTTCTATATTCCTCTAGCTTTTCATCTTCAGGATCCAGTTCGGTTACAATGGTATCCAATTGTGTAAGATCACAAACGCCATGTGGCATTTTGGTATTTAATTTATTAGAAGCAAACATCGAAACTACTCTGTCAGAAGCTTCTATCATTGCTTTTTTGACAATAGAAATTTCATACCCGACTTCCGTAAGCCCTTGTTTTATATTAATGCTGCTGGCACCAATAAAGCAGATATCGGCTTTAATTTTAGATACCACTTGAATTACGTCCATACCAATTGTTACCATTGCGTTTTTCTGCATTTTTCCGCCAATAAAAATCAAATCGATATTGGGATGCTGAGACAATTGCATGGCGATCGGCAAACTGTACGTATATATAGTAGCTTTCAAATTAGCAGGAATTAACTTGGCAAAAACCAAATTGGTACTTCCTCCACTCATTATAATAACTTGATCGTCATGAAGTAAGGACAATGCTTTTGTGGCAATTTTCTTTTTTTGATCTTCTGCAGCTATAGGAATGTCAAAAACATTTGCAGGTTTCTCTTTAACTTGAACAGCACCGCCGTATACTTTCTCTAATAGCTTTTTACTATCCAATTCGTTCAAATCTCTCCTTATAGTATCTTCCGACAAATCGAGAGCCAAAGCTAAATCTGTTGTAACAACTTTTTGGTCTTCAATAAGCTTAGTCATTATGTATTTATGTCTTTCGGCTTTCAGCATGTTTTTATAAAAGTTAAAGTTCATCACAAATATATCAAATATTTCAATTTATACTAGAAAAGAGCGTTAAAACTGCAAAAACATGCATTTTGTAAATTTTAAAGATAAATCAAATAAATATTTTGAGGCAAATTCTGCATTATTTTGCGTTTTTTAAATTATTTTTCGAAAAAAAATCCAAAATAATGCATTTATATGCAATAAATAAATATATTTGCTCAACAACAACCATAAAAAACCAGATTAATCATGAAAAAGTTACTCTTTATTTCAGTGTTGGTTTTGTGCATTCAAACAGCATTTGGACAAGCAAAAACAGTTACTGGAACAGTAAAAAGCAAATCAGACGGAATTCCAATTCCTGGGGTCAGTGTCGTTATTCAAGGAACCAAAAATGGTACGACAACTGACTTTGATGGAAACTACAGCATTTCTGTAGCAGAGGGACGAACTCTAAGCTTTAGTTATATGGGCTATGAAACTCAATTAATTAAAGTAGAAAGCCAGCAGAAAATAAATGTTGGACTTGTAGAAAGTACTTCGAAACTAGACGAAGTAGTTGTTGTAGGTTTTGCTTCTCAGAAAAAAACGAACCTAACAGGAGCTGTTGCAAGCATTGATGTTAATAAAACAATCGGCAGTCGACCTTTAACTGATGTTAGTAAAGCTTTACAAGGTACTACACCAGGTGTTAATATCAATTTCAACTCAGGAAATATCAACCGTGCCGCAAAAATCAACATTCGTGGAGCGGGTACTGTTAATGGTTCTGATGATCCTTTAATATTAGTAGATGGTGTTCCGACAGACTTAGCATTGATCAATCCGAACGATATCGCAACGATGTCTGTACTTAAAGATGCCGCTTCTGCATCTATTTATGGTGCACGTGCTGCTTTTGGTGTTGTTTTGATTACTACAAAAGGAGGAAAAACAGGAGAAGGGAAAGTGAGATTTTCTTATTCTGCCAATACTGCTTTCACAAATCCAATTTCTACACTTAAATTCTTAGATCCAACAGAAGAGATTCCAGGATTAATTGCTGCTGGAACAAGAACTGATGGTTCAACACCAGAGATTTTTGGTCAAAACTACAGTATATTATTAGACGGAATTAAAAATTGGAAAGCAAAATACGCAAACAACCGTACTAGTAATGAAATGGTTTATGGAGAAGATTGGGAAATAAAAAACGGTACACCTTATTTCTACAGAGTTTGGGATGCTAACAAAGAACTGTATGCAAGCAATGCATTGCAAACAACACACAACATTTCTGCGCAAGGAAATTTAGGAAATAAAAGTTCATTCTTTGCTTCGTTCGGACTTACAAACCAAGATGGTATGTTGAGAGTAAATCAAGAAAAAAGACAAAGAATCAACATTAACTTAGGCTTTACTACCAAATTGGCAGATTGGCTTACAGGAGATTTCAAAGTAATGACTATTAATAGCCAATACGACCAGCCATTTAATTATTATGGAGGTTCTGGTACAGATGATACAGGATATGGAGGTTATTTTGGATATGCTCTGCGTTGGGGTCAATATTTCCCGAATTTCGGAACGTACAGAGGTTACAATTTCCGTACAGCTGGAGGGTATTTGTCTAATGCTTCTAGAAACGAAAACAATAAACGCAATGCTAGAGTAAGTGCTAAATTTACTGCAGACATTACTAAGGATTTAAATCTTATCACAGAAATAAGCAGTGTAAACGAATATTACAACAGAAAACAAAATGGAGGTAAATTCTTAGCTTGGGACAGCTGGTCTGCAATGCCTTATGATGCCACTACAATTCAGACTGCTACTCCAGCAACTCTTGAGATAGGAAACGATTTTGTTGGACAATCAAAATCGGAGTCTACTACAAATGTGGTGAATATTTATGGTAACTATAAAAAACAATTTGACAAACATAATTTCAAATTCTTGGCAGGTTTTAACTCAGAGTGGCAAAATTTCTCTCGTACTTACGCAAGAAGAAATACGCTTTTAGACAAAACTAAACCAGAATTTAACCTTGCAGTTGGTGAGCAATTTGTTTCTGGAGCTGCAAACACAGATTTAAACCCAACGGTAACAGAATATTCGATTGCAGGTTTCTTTGGCCGAATCAACTATGACTACAACGGAATTTATTTAGTAGAGCTTAATGCTCGTTATGACGGTTCTTCAAGATTTCCAACCAACGAGCAATGGGGATTCTTCCCTTCTGCTTCTGTAGGTTACAAAATTGTGAATGAGAAATTTATGGAAGGAACTCGCGGTTGGTTAAACGATCTTAAATTGCGTGGTTCTATTGGATCAATCGGAAATCAAAACGTTGGAAACAATGCTTTCTTATCTATCATGAGCGCTAAAAATCCTTCTTGGGTAAATAGCGGTACTACTATTCCTCCTTCTACAAATTTACCAACTAACGTAGATCCTGCCTTAACTTGGGAAAAAGTAATGACTAAAGATGTGGGTATCGATGTTAAAATATTTAATATGCTTGGTGCTTCTTTCGACTGGTACCAACGTGATACAAAAGGAATGCTTGCTCCTGGTATAACACTTCCAGGTTCATTTGGTCAATCTTCTGCACAGACTAACTCAGGAAACATGAGAACTAAAGGTTGGGAGCTTTCATTAAACTTTAATAAAGATTTGAGCGAGACTGCTTCTATTTTTGTGGATGTTGCTTTATCTGATTCAAAATCTGTTATTACAAAATGGAACAACTCTTCTAAATTATTAGCTTTAGTAACGCCTGGCACAACTCCGTACTACGATGGATTCGAAATTGGACAAATCTGGGGATTAACTAGTGACAGACTTCTTCAAGCTGATGACGTAATTACAAATAACGGAAAAACGGTAAATGGAGTTGACTACTCTAAAACAATGGGAGGTAACTTTAAATACGGTGCAGGAGATGTTCACTATGTAGATATCGACGGTGACGGAGCTATTACTCGTGGAGCTGGAACTGCTGATGATCATGGAGATTTGAAAAAAATTGGTAACTCAACACCTCGTTACAGATATGGTATCACATTAGGTGGAAAATTCCGCGGATTTGATATTTCTACTTTCTTCCAAGGGGTTGGAAAACGTGATTACTGGGCTGCTTCAGATGCTGTATTGCCTTTCTTCCGTGCGCCTCAGCAAATGTACGCCAACCAAGCAGATTACTGGACTCCACAAAACACAGATGCTTACTGGCCAAATCCATACTATGGTAACGAAGCAAATACTTTTGGTTCTGGTACTAGCGGACAAAATAACTTTGTTACTTCTACAAGATATTTATTAGACATGTCTTATTTCCGTCTTAAAAACTTTACTATCGGATATAATTTGCCAGCTGCTATTGTGAAAAAAGCAGGATTAGAAAAAGTAAGATTATATACTTCTGGTGAAAATATTGCGACTTGGGCAGACAAACGTCTTCCTGTTGATCCTGAAATTGACGAAACAGAAGTTTTCTGGGGAAGAGCTTATCCTTACACTAAAACTTGGTCAGTTGGTGTTGATATCGCTTTCTAATCTCTAACTATTCAAAACTTATACAATGAAAAAATACAATATAAAATCTAAGTTTCTGCTAATGTTTGCCACTGCTTTACTTGCAGGAAGTGCAGTTAGCTGTTCAGATTATCTTACAGACGATCCTGCAGATAAATTTACAAACGATAACTTTTGGCAGTCAGAAGACAACGTAAAAACCTTTTCATGGTTGAATTATGATACTTTTTATGGTTACGGAAATGGAACGACAATCGGACTTTCTTTTTTCTACTATCATGGAAGTGATTACAGAGTAGATGATAACTTGTCTGCCTTTACTTTTTATCAAATGCCAGTTACTGCGGCAACGACCAATATTTATTCTTGGAACGAATATTACACGCTTATCCGCCGTTGCAATTTGATGCTGGAAAAAATCCCGACAGTAAACATGTCGACAGAAAAAAAGAACCATTACATTGGAGTTGCTAAATTTTTTAGAGCTTATACGTATTTCCGTTTAGTGCAAAAATTTGGCGATGTACCTTACACTGATAAGTATCTAGCTCAAGATGATGCAGCAGTTTATGCTCCTGCAAAACCAAGAGCAGAGATTATGGACAAAGTAATTGCAGAACTTCAAGAAGCGGCAGATTTAATGCTGGTAAACGACGATAAAAACGTTACAGCAAATAAATATACAGCTTATGCAGCTTTAAGTAATGCCTGCCTCTATGAAGGAACTTACAGAAAATACCATTTAGGTCAAGACGGAAGTATTTATCTTAACAAAGCAAAAGCTGCTTCTTTGATGGTCATGAACAATCCGAGCTACAAATTAAATGCAGATTGGAAAGGACTTTACAACTCAGTTGAATTGCTTGGAAACTCAGAAGTGATATTGGCAAAACGTTACTTAACCAACGTATTGATGCACTCTCTTCAAAACTATACCAATACGTCAACAATTCAGTATGGTTTAACAAAATGGGCCGCTGACAGTTATGTAACTACAAACGGATTGCCAATTCAGCAAGCAGGAAACAGCCAATATACTGGTGATGATACTGCTGCTAAAACATTTGCTAACAGAGATCCACGCTTTGGAAAAACAGTTAATCCAGCAAACTACGGTTACAAAGGAAAACCTTTTGGTACAGCAGCTTTAGTTTCTATGTCTGGATATGTATTTGAATTGTATAACAACCCTGCTACAACAGGTCCAGATGTAACTACTGGAGGACGTAATTACACAGATGCTCCATTGTTTACTTTAAGCGAAGTTTATCTAAATTATGCTGAAGCATGTGCAGAATTAGGAAACGCAACCAACAGCGATCTTGATATGTCAATCAACAAAGTTCGTGCACGTGCTGGAATCGCCCCTTTAACTACTGACGGAATTAACGCTTCTGCAAATGGAGTACAAATTAATGACCCAAGAAGAACTTCGTCTTTAGAACAAATCTCGGGTATTGTGAGTCCATTAATATGGGAAGTTCGTCGTGAGCGTCAAATTGAATTCATGAGCTGGACCACTTTAAGACAAGCAGATATCTACCGTTGGAAAAAAGGAGATTATTTGGATACTAATAAAAATCCAGATGTAAACCTTGGTGCTAGAATTGGTTCGCCAGTTGGTTCTCAAACTGTAGTAGATGCAAACGGATACGTGAAAATTTATCCAGCAAGCACAAGAACATTTGAGCCAAAGCATTATTTAATGAACATTCCAACAAATGACATTGATTTATACAAAGCTCAAGGTGTAGAACTAAAACAAAATCCAGGCTGGTAATCTCAGTACAAATAAGATAAATTGCCCCACAATAATCTTAAACTGCCTCTGAAATGAGAATTTTAGAGGCAGTATTTTAAAATACTCTTTTTTAAAACACATTGTGACTGATAAAAAGATCAAATAAAATTACAACCTGATAAATTCAGGCTTTTACATCTTAGTTTTTAGATTCCCCAATCTACTTTAAACATTCATATACTCCGATAAAATCTTAATTTTATTAGTCCATTGTCTTTAACTAATAACTGTATTTAAAATGATAAAATTTATAGCAAAAAGTACTTTTGTTGCAGCATTTCTATTTTGTGCCCCAACCTATTCAGCAGAAAATCGATCAATTGAAGTCAATCATTCCGCAGATTTCAATTACGCTGTAATAAAAACCGGAGCCGACAATTACGAAAAATACCTTCCGCTTTTAAAAAATAAAAAAGTTGGAATTGTAACCAACCAAACTGGAATTTTAACCAACAAAACTCATGTGGTTGATTTTCTTTTGGAGAAAAAAATTGCGGTTCAGACTATTTTTGCCCCAGAACACGGATTTAGAGGAACAGCCGATGCAGGAGAACATGTTGTTGACGGAAAAGATCAAAAAACCGGTTTGCCCATCATTTCGCTTTATGGCGACAACAAAAAACCAAAACCAGCACAGTTAGCTAGTCTAGACGTCATGATTTTTGACCTTCAGGATGTAGGTGCGAGATTCTATACTTACATTTCTTCTTTACATTATGTAATGGAAGCCTGTGCAGAGAATAATATTCCGCTTATTGTTTTAGACCGACCAAATCCAAATGGTTCTATTGTAGACGGACCTCTTTTAGAAAAAGAATTTACAAGTTTTGTCGGTATGCACCCTATTCCACTCCTTCACGGAATGACAATTGGTGAATATGCACAAATGGTAAATGGAGAAAAATGGCTGAAAGACGGTATTCAATGCAAACTAACTGTAATTCCTTGTCTAGATTATAAAAGAACAATGCCTTATAGTTTATTGGTAAAACCTTCTCCAAATCTGCCTAACGATCAATCGATAAATTTATACGCCAGTTTATGCCTTTTTGAAGGAACCAATGTGAGCATGGGACGCGGAACCGAAAAACAATTCCAAATTTATGGTTCTCCGTATTTAGCCAACACCTCTTTCAGCTTTACTCCAAAACCTAACTTTGGTGCAAAAGATCCATTATACAACGGAAAAGAATGTTTTGGCGAAGACTTAACGGCTTATCCAAAACTAAAACAGCTAGAATTAAAATGGCTAATAAAAGCCTATCAAAACACGAGTGATAAGACTAAATTCTTCAACGGATTTTTTACCAAACTCGCAGGAACAAAAAAATTACAACAGCAAATTGAAAGTGGCGTTTCTGAAAGTGAGATCAGGAAAACATGGCAGAAAGACCTTGAAGCTTTCAAAAAAATGCGAACAAAATATCTGATTTATAAATAATATTTCTAATTCAATTCTCTTAGACTTAATTTTTTAAACAATAGAAACATAGACTTTGATAGACTTACAATAAAAGCGTTTCATTAGCATAAACACACACATATATATTGCTAAGTACATGAATGTATTTCTCTTTGGTTTGTTTTTTAAAGATTGGTTACCTTTTTAAACAAAAATCAAAACCTGTGTTTCTATGTTTTAAAATTAAATTCTATTCTAGATAAAAACAGCAAACTATTAATGTAAAAATAGCGAAACCAGAAAGTCGAAAAATTTTGGTTTCAAAAATCAAAAAAAAAGAAAAATGAAAAATAAAAATCCTGAAACTGAACAAGAATCTTTGTACAAAGACTTGGATCAAATGAGCGTGAAAGAACTTCTTACCAACATTAATACAGAAGACAAAAAAGTTCCGCATATTATAGAAGAACAGATTCCTAAAATAGAAAAACTGGTTAAGGCCATTGTAAAAAAAATGCAATTGGGCGGAAGACTTTTTTATATTGGAGCAGGAACTTCTGGACGAATCGGGATTTTAGACGCATCAGAATGCCCGCCTACTTTTGGCGTTTCGCATGATATGATTATTGGAATTATTGCCGGTGGAGACACAGCCATTAGAAAAGCAGTTGAAAATGCAGAAGACGATACAGAGCAAGCATGGAAAGATTTAGCCAAATTTGAAATTTCAAGCTTGGATATGATTATCGGAATCGCCGCTTCTGGAAACACGCCTTATGTTTTGGGTGCTCTTAAAAAAGCAAAAGAACACAATATCAAAACAGGAAGTATTTCTTGCATCAGCAACGGACTTATTGCGCAAGAAGCCGATTACCCTATCGAATTAATTGTAGGGCCAGAATTCTTAACCGGAAGCACAAGAATGAAAGCTGGAACGGCTCAAAAACTTACTTTGAACATGATTTCTACTTCGGTAATGATCAAATTGGGAAAAGTAAAAGGCAATAAAATGGTTGATATGCAATTGTCTAACGAAAAGTTGGTAAAACGCGCTATTAAAATGATCGTTGAAGAACTTGAAATCGAACATGACGAAGCAGAAGAATTGCTACATAAACATAAAAGCGTTAGAGCTGTTTTACTGGCGCACAGTAAAAACCAAAAATTATAAATCTCGCTATCAAAATCTTTTTATAGATTTATACAAATTCAAAAGCTGAATAAATTCATTTTTTGGAGTTTTTAACACCGACCTGATAGATTAAAATCCGTCAGGTCAATTAAAAAATCTTGATGTGAATTATTTATAAAAAACCAAAAAACTACCAAATTATAAAATGACACCAAGTACCATTCTTCTATTAATTATAATTTATTTCGGAACATTATTCTATATCTCGCACCGCGTGAGCAAGAAAGACAGCGGGAACGAAGCTTTTTTTACTGCCAATAAAAATTCAAAATGGTATTTAGTTGCTTTTGGAATGATCGGAACAGCACTTTCTGGAGTTACTTTTATATCGGTTCCAGGAGAAGTTGGTGCTGCCAGCGGAGAGCAATTCAAATACTTTCAGTTTGTTTTGGGTAATGCATTAGGTTTTATTGTCATTACCAAATTATTGTTGCCATTGTATTATAGAATGAATCTGACTTCGATTTATAGTTATATCGAACACAGAATGGGCGTTTTCAGCTATAAAACGGCGGCTTCTATTTTCTTAATTAGTAGAACAATTAGTTCGGCTTTTAGACTTTATTTGGTTGTTATTGTTTTACAGCGATTTGTATTCGATTTTTATCATATTCCGTTTGCGTTTACCGTTTTAATTTCGCTTTTGCTTATTTTCTCTTATACCTACAGAGGCGGACTAAAAACAATTATTATTACGGATACTTTGCAAACGTTCTTCTTGGTCACTTCTGTCTTTTTAACCATTTATTTCATTTGCGATCGAATGGATTTAAGTGCCATTGGCGCATTCGAAGAAGTAAAAAACAGCAATTATTCTAAGATCTTTTTCTTTGATGATTTTATGGGAAGTAAATTCCATTTTGTAAAACAAATTCTGGGCGGAATGTTTGTAACCATTGCCATGACGGGTCTAGATCAGGATTTAATGCAAAAAAACTTGAGCTGTAAAAACATTGGCGAAGCACAAAAAAACATGTTCACTTTTACAGGAATATTTGTGGTAATCAATATTTTCTTTTTGAGTGTTGGAGCTTTGTTATATATCTACGCTAACAAAAACGGGATCGCAATTCCGACCGATTTAGTGACAGGAAAACCAAGAACCGATTTGCTATTCCCCGAAATTGCTCTGAACCACTTAGCGCTTGTTCCTGCCATTGTATTTTTACTAGGAATTATTGCGGCAACTTTTGCTACGACAGATTCGGCTTTAACCGCTTTGACCACTTCTTTTTGCGTTGACTTTTTAGGAATGGACAAAGCAGAAAACAGCCATAAGAAAAACACCGTAAAAATTAGACATTTAGTGCATATCAGTTTTTCTGTTTTAGTATTTTTTATCATCCTAATTTTTAATGCTATAAACGATAGTTCTGTTGTCGGAATGATCTTCAAAGTAGCTTCTTATACTTACGGACCGTTATTAGGATTATACGCTTTTGGATTGTTCCAAAAATCAAGACATGTAAACGACAAACTGGTGCCTATCATCTGTTTATTGTCTCCATTTTTCACTTATTTAATTAATGAAAATTCGAAACTATTATTTGCAGGATATGTTTTTGATAACGAATTAATTGTATTAAACGGATTAATAACTTATTTAGGATTATATATCACAAGCTCTAAAACGAGCGACACTATAAGCTTCTAATCGGCTTATTAATATGGATTAATCAATTTGGGTTTAATGCGTTAAGTTTAAATTGATTTTAAAAAAAATCACATGAAAAATTCATTCATAAAAATTAGTTTATACGCCTCTTTTATATTTTTAATTACCAATTGCGCCACTAAAAAAAACAGCGTAACCGATACCAATAAGGATATTCCTTTGAAAGACACTGTTACTTACGTTCAAAAAAACAGTACTGAGAAAAAAACTTTCTTTAAAGATTCTGATCAAGAAACAGCTTGGGTTGACAGCATTTACAACAAAATGACGGTTCAGGAAAAAATCGGCCAATTGTTTATGGTTTCGGCTTACTCGAATAAAGATTCGGTGCACGTTAATCAGATCAGCAAGCTTATTACAGATTACAAAATCGGAAACGTCATTTTCTTTCAAGGCGGACCAGTTCGTCAGGCGAAATTGACCAATTTATATCAGTCAAAAGCAAAAGTGCCTTTAATGATCGGAATCGATGCCGAATGGGGATTAGCCATGCGTTTAGATTCTACTTATCGCTATCCTTGGAACATGACTTTGGGAGCGATTCAAGATTTAAATTTGATTGAAAAAGTAGGAAGAAATATGGCAGCCGAAAACAAAAGAATCGGTGTTCATTTTAACTTTGCTCCTGTTTTGGATATTAATACCAATCCGAAGAATCCAATTATCGGAAACCGCTCTTTTGGAGAAGATAAAGTCAATGTAACAGAAAAAGCTTTGGCTTTAATGAAAGGAATTCAAGGAAACGGTGTGTTCTGCACCGGAAAACACTTTCCTGGACACGGCGACACCTCAACCGATTCGCATCACGCCTTGCCTACCGTTAATTTTTCAAAAGAACGTCTTGAGTTAGTCGAACTATATCCATACAAAAAATTGTTCGACGAAGGTTTGGCTTCTGTAATGGTCGCACATCTTAATATTCCGAGTTTAGAATCACAGCCAAACTGTCCGTCTTCAGCTTCTTATAACGTTGTTACGAATTTGCTTCAAAAAGAACTAGGCTTCAACGGATTGATTTTCACTGATGGCTTAGCTATGAAAGGCGCAGCAAATTTTAAAGGTCCTGGAGATCTAGAAATCGCCGTGATTTTAGCAGGAAACGACATTTTACTTTGTCCAGATAATGTGCCTGTAGCTTGTCAAAAACTTGAAGCCGCTTATAATGAAAATATAATTACAGAAGAACGTTTAGCACATTCGGTTAAAAAAATATTACACTTCAAATACAAAGCGGGACTTAATAAATACAAACCAATTGATATAAATAATTTGGTTGAAGATTTGAATCCGACACAAAATGATGCTTTGCATTATAAATTGTATGAAAACGCGATTACGGTTTTAAAAAACGAAAAAGAAATTCTTCCGATAAAAGATTTAAGTGAAAAAATTGCCTACATCAAATTGGGTGAAGACACTAATAGCACTTTTGTTTCTACCTTAAAAAAATATACGAATATAACAGAAGTTAGAGATGTCAATCTTGACAGTTTGAACAAGGAATTGAAAAAATTTGACAAAGTTATTATCAGCTATCACAAAGTAAATAAAGCTTGGGAAAAACAAGAGTTCACGCTACAAGAAATGCTTTGGCTGAAAGAAATTGCAAAACACAACAAAGTCATTTTAGACATTTTTGCGAAACCATATTCGCTATTGTCAATCAAAGATTTTGATGATATTGAAGGATTGGTCGTTTCGTATCAAAACTCAGATATTAGCCAAGTCGTATCGGCAGAATTGCTTTTTGGAGCTATTGATGCCAAAGGAAAATTGCCTGTTTCGATTAATGATGCTTTTCATGTCAATGACGGTTTAACGACAGAAAAACTGAATCGTTTGGCTTTTACAGCTCCAGAAAATGTCAATATGAATCCCGCCATTTTATCTAAAATAGATGCTGTAGCACAAAAAGCAATTGATGGAAAAATGGCGCCAGGAATGCAGGTTTTGGTTGCGAGAAAAGGAAATGTCATTTTTCAGAAATCCTACGGAGCACAGACTTACGATAACGGAAAAAAAGTGGCCAATACAGATTTGTACGATGTCGCTTCGATTTCTAAAATGATTTCGACACTGCCAAATGTGATGCAATTGTACGATAAAAATAAAGTAGAATTGGACACCAAGCTAAAAGATATGTTGCCTTTTTTTGCCAAAACAAACAAAGAAAACATCACTTTCAAAGATTTACTAAACCATTATGCTGGACTTCAAGCTTGGATTCCGTTTTATAAAGCAACTTTAGACAGCAACAATCAGCCTTCTGAAAAATATTATAGTAAAGTAGCAGGTCCTGATTTTACAACAAAAGTGGCTGAGAACCTTTACATCCGAAATGATTATCACGATACAATTATGAAAATCATTGCCGAAAGTCCCGTATCTCCAAAAAAAGAATACAAATACAGTGACTTTACTTTTATCATTTTAAAAGAATATTTGGAAAGAAAAACGCATAAAAAATTAGAAGATTTAAGCAAAGAAAACTTCTACAGCACTTTAGGAATGACCAATACGCTTTACAATCCGTTAGAGCGATTTGATAAAAGCAGTATTGCTCCAACTGAAATCGATAATTATTTCAGACACCAAGTTATTCAAGGTTATGTACATGATATGGCGGCCGCAATGGAAGGCGGAATAGCTGGTCACGCAGGAATTTTTTCAAACAGTATGGATGTGGCCAAAATGATGCAACTGTTTTTGCAAAAAGGAAATTATGGCGGCATTCAATATTTCTCTCCAGAAACTTTTGATGCTTTTAATACTTGCTATTACAAAAATCAAGGTGTTCTGAGAGGTTTAGGATTTGACAAAAGAGTCCACAAAGGTGGACCAACTTGCGATTGCGTTTCAGAAGCAAGTTTCGGTCACACCGGTTTTACAGGAAACATGGCTTGGGCAGATCCAGAAACCGAAATTGTCTATGTTTTCCTTTCTAACAGAACTTATCCAGAGGTGGTTAATGACGAAAATAAATTAGCCAAAGGAAAAATCAGAGAAGAAATCCAACAGATCATTCAAGATGCAATTATCAAATAAATTCCAAATTTTAAATTCCAAATTCCAAACCATAAACTATAAACCAAAAACTATAAATTCAAAACCATCAACCATAAACTATCAACCATAAACTATAAAACCCCATGACAAAAGAACGTTTAACTTCACTCGATGTCTTTAGAGGATTTACCATTTTCTTAATGACGATTGTAAATAATCCGGGAAGCTGGTCTTCTATTTATCCGCCCCTAGAACACGCCGAATGGCATGGTTGCACGCCTACTGATCTAGTTTTCCCGTTTTTTGTTTTTATAATGGGAACTGCAATTCCGTTTGCAATGCCTGTAAAACATTTTGACGGAAGTGTTTTCAATAAAATCTTAGTACGTTCGCTTCGAATTTTCTGTTTAGGATTATTTTTAAGCGTCTTCAGCAGAATTTATCTATTTGGTTTAGAAGGAATTCCGTTGTTAGGAGTAAGATTGCTTATTGCTTTTGCGGTCGCTTATGCCCTTTTAGGAAACTTTTCAATGAAAGTGAAAACTATTCTTGCCATTGGAATCTTTATCACACTAATTTCTTTATCCTTCAGCGGATTAGAGCATTTTGAAGATACCCGAATTCCAGGCGTTTTACAGCGAATTGCCATTGTGTATTTCTTTACCTCAATTTTGTATTTAAAATCCAATTTAAAAACGCAACTTTTAGTTTTAGCCACACTTTTGATCGGATACTGGCTTTTAATGGCGTTTGTTCCCGTTCCTGGATTTGGACCTGCTAATTTCGATAAAGGAACTAATCTCGCGGCTTGGGCAGACAATACGCTTCTAAATGGGCATTTATGGGCATCTTCTAAAACTTGGGATCCAGAAGGAATCTTGAGCACATTGCCAGCCATCGGAACTGGAATTTTAGGAATGTACATCGGGCAGCTTTTAAACTTAAACGTTGATAAAATCGAAATCGTAAAAAAAACCGCTATTGCAGGCATTGTTTTAGTAATTGGCGGTTTAATTTGGAACATCTTCTTCCCGATCAACAAATCGCTTTGGACCAGTTCTTATGTTTTATACACCGCTGGAATTGCTACAATTTGTTTAACGCTTTTGTATTATATAATCGATATTAAAGGCTATAAAAAATGGACAAAATTATTCTTGATTTGGGGTGTAAATCCAATGATCGTGTTTTTCTTTTCTGGAGTAATTCCGAGAATTTTAAGTTCGATAAAAGTAGCTGATCCCGAAACTGCCGGAGAAGAAATCGGACTTCAGGCATATATTTATAATCATGGAATTGTGCCTTGTTTCGAAAATCCGTTGAATGCTTCATTGGCTTATGCTTTGTCTTATGCCGTTTTCTGGTCTCTCATTTTATGGATTTTCTACAAAAAGAAATTGATTTTTAAAGTGTAATTACAATTTATCAAAATAAAAATTCCGTTAGGAATGGTTTTTATATTGTAGCAACGGATTTTAATCCGTTGAATTAAAGTTGACGCATTTTTTTGGAAGTTCCGTAGGAACGATTCATATTGAAATTTATATATGCCGAACCTACGGTTCTTTTTTTCTGCGTATCAATCTTCAACCGGATTAAAATCCGGCTCTACAATATTTCCGAGCCGATGGCTCTTTTAATTGAGAAATAACCAATTAGGTGCAACATCATTTCTTTCATTTAAATAAAAAATAATTTCAGCCGGACTAACGTAATTGTTTGTTAGTTATAATTTCTGATGCTTGTATAAAATAGAGCTGCTTTTCTTTTTTCTAAAAATTTTGAGAAAAGCAGTATCTTGCCGTACTAATCAAAAGCATCAGATTTGAATTATGGATAGTCCGGTTGAAATTCCTTTTAAAAGCTTTATTCAGCTTAAACCTGAAGAAAGCACTGCCATTTACCTGCAGCTTGTTTTCGAGTTTATCAAAGCCATACAAACAGGCTTTCTTCCTGAAGGCACCAAACTTCCTGGTACTAGAATTTTGTGCAAAGTGCTCTCTGTTAACCGAAATACTTTAATCAAAGCTTTTCAAGATCTTGAATCGCAAGGCTGGATAGAAACGCTACCGAACAAAGGAACGTTTATTTTATCCCAGCAAAAACAAAAAAACAAAGCTGAATTTACGATTTCGAAAGAACAAAATTTAGCGGAAGAAAATATTGGATTTAGTTTTCAACGTTCGACCATTCTTGAAAGTCCAATAGAAAGCAGCAATCTTCCGCATCAGTTTAATGACGGAATGCCCGATTTACGATTGGTGCAAACCGATGTTTTGGCGAGATTGTATGTTTCCAAATTAAAACGCAGAAAAACATCTACAACCTACGAACAGATAGCATTGCGTTCGCATTCGAATTTTAAAACTCATTTTTCTAATTATCTCAATCTTACTCGCGGAATTCGTATTTCAACTTCAAATCTGCTTACCACCAGCAGTCACGAAATTGCTTTGTATTTGGTTACCAAAATATTGATTTCTCCAAATGATAAAGTCGTTGTCGCTTCACCAGGTTATTATATGTCGAATATGACGCTAACGAATACTGGGGCGCAGATTATTTCTATTCCTGTAAATGAAGACGGAATTGATACTAAAAGACTAAAAGAAATCTGCGAAACAACCAAAATTCGCGTTTTATACTTAACCTCCAATTATCATTATCCAACCACGATTTCGCTTAGCGCGAAAAAAAGAATCGAGGTTTTGGAGCTAGCCAATCAATACGGATTTGTGATTCTAGAAGACGATTACGATTTTGATTTTCATTACGACAACAATCCAGTTTTGCCTTTAGCAGCATTTGATTCTTATCAGAAAGTGGTTTATATTGGTTCTTTTGGAAGATCGCTCCCGTCTGGATTCAGTTATGGTTTTGTCGCCGCTCCTGCAGAATTTATTAAAGAACTCGAAAAACACCAGAACATTCTCGAACCTAGAATTGATGTTCTCAAAGAACAAGTTTTAACGGAATGGATTACGGAAGGCGAAGTGCACCGTCTCTCTAAAAAAAACAAAAAAATCTATAAAGAACGCCGCGATGATTTTGTTTTTCTTTTGAACGAAAAACTAAAAGGTAAAATCATATTTAAAGTTCCGCCTCGAGGATTGGCGATTTGGGTCGAATGGCTGGATCATTTTAATTTGATACAATTTCAAAAGGAATGTGCCAATCGAGGTTTGTTTCTGCCGAAAACCATTTTATATCAAACCAAAAATATTACTGCAACCCGCTTAGGATTTGGCCATTTAGAAAAAGAAGAAATGGAAAAAGCAGTTTCTATGTTGAGTGAAAGTTTAGAGATCATTCTTAATAGATGATTTTTTTTTAAACACATAGAAACATAGCCCAAGGTTTCAACCTTGGGAGACATGCGGAAGAAATCAATATTGCGTTTCTAAGGTTTAAACCTTAGTCTATGTCTGATTAAGATTATCATTATAAAGAAATTATCATACTGATAATTATATAATTACCAATTCTAATCGTATAAGTAAAAAAGCTATTCTGAAATTAACTTTGAGTAATAAGTTTAATTTCAAAAAGGCTGGCTATGATTTTATATACTATTGTACAATTGCTTTTAGTATCGTTTGCTGCTACTTCGGCTATGACCTGGTTTAGTTACGCGATGTCGGAAACTTTCAGGGAGTTGTACAAAGAACCTGTACTTTTAACTTACGTTGTAAAGAAATTAGATATCACGCTTTCCAAAAGATCTCAAAAAATTTGGGCTTGGCTGATACATTATATTATAGGACTCCTATTTGTTATAGGCTATCACATAGTATGGGTAAAAGATATAGTATCGATCTCACCGCTGACGGCGCTACTATTTGGAGCAATAAGCGGACTAATTGGTATTTTAGGCTGGGTGTTTTTATTTAAAATAACGCATCATCAACCCCCAATTGACTTTAGAGGTTATTATATCCAGCTGTTCTTTGCCCATATTATTTTTGCTATTGTGGCAACTGCATTCTATTACATTACACTAATCTTAATATCTAAAGCTTATGTCACTTTCTAAATACAACGAAAAAAGAGATTTTAAACAAACTCGAGAACCGAAAGGAAAGGTAGGAAAATCGGCAAGCGAACTGATTTTTGTAGTGCAGAAACATGCTGCCTCGCATCTTCATTATGATTTTAGGCTAGAAATGGGCGGCGTTTTAAAGAGTTGGGCAGTGCCAAAAGGTCCGTCGATGGATCCAGAAGTAAAACGTTTGGCCATGATGGTCGAAGATCATCCGTACAGTTATAAAGATTTTGAAGGTACAATTCCAGAAGGAAATTATGGCGCAGGAAATGTGATTGTTTGGGATAACGGAACGTATACGTCTGATGAAAAAACGGATTCTGATGAAAAGCAATTACTAAGTGATCTTGCAAAAGGACGTTTAAGCTTTGTTTTAAAAGGCAAAAAACTAAAAGGAGAATTTTCGTTAGTAAAACTTCACGGAAAACAAGAAAACGCTTGGCTTCTTATCAAAAAAGACGACAAATATGCTTCTGCTGAAGATATATTAGAAAAAAATAAATCGGTTATTTCTAAAAGAAGTTTGGAGCAATTGGAAGAGAAATCTAAAAAACTGACTTCTAAAACAGAAGAAAAGCCAGCCGAGAAAAAAACAGTAAAAAAAAAGTCCAATCCAAAAGTTGAAATAGCTAGATTCTTAAAACCAATGCTTGCCAGTGTGAGCGAAAAACCTTTTGATGATGATAAATGGATTTTCGAAAACAAATACGACGGCTACAGAACCATTGCCGTTATCAATGCACAGCAAGTTGATTTATTCAGCCGAAACGAAATTTCTTTTAATTCTAATTTCAAACCGATTGCCGAAGAGCTAAAACAAATTGATCACACGGTAGTTTTGGATGGCGAAATTGTGGTAGAAAATGATGCTGAAAGAGCCGATTTTCAGCTGCTCCAAAACTATATGAAAACCGGAATCGGGAATCTAAAATATTATGTTTTTGATTTATTGAATTTAGACGGAAATCTCATTACCGAATTGTTTTTACTGGAAAGAAAAGAACTGCTTAAAATTCTCTTTAACAAATATCCGTTTTCGAATGTTTTGTATTCTGAACATACCATCGGCGACGGAATTAAACAATTTGAAAAAGCGGTTAAAAACAAAACGGAAGGCATTATTGCCAAAAAAGCTGAAAGCACTTATACTATCAATCGAAGAAGCACCAACTGGCTCAAAATAAAAACGGCAAACGAAGAAGAAGTCATCATAATCGGAATTACAGAACCTCGAAACTCTAGAAAGTATTTTGGCGCGCTTTTGCTAGGACAATACGACGGCGAGCAGCTTCAATACATTGGCAAATGCGGTACAGGCTTTACAGAAAGTACGCTGAAAGATTTGTATACCAAACTAGAACCCCTTTTTATTGCTAAATCTCCGCTTGACGAAAAAATTCCGATTCGGGATAAAATTCAGTGGGTAAAACCAAAAGTGGTTTGCCAGGTTAAATTTTCAGAATGGACACAAGACCAGCATTTAAGACACCCCGTTTATCTCGGAATCCGAATAGACAAAAAAGCGGAAGAAGTTCTTTTATCATTTAAAAACGATGCTACAGCACAACTAAACTCAGAAGAAATGACAGCTACAAAAAATAAAACTCAGATTCAAACAGAGAATGATTTTGACATGAAAGTCGGAAAAACCGTTTTGCATCTTACCAATCAGAATAAGATTTATTTTCCAAAAGATAAAATCACAAAAGGTGACATTATTCATTATTATGATGAAATTGCAGAATTGATTCTTCCGTACCTTAAAGATCGTCCAGAATCGATGAATCGTTTCCCGAACGGAATTGACTCTCCAAGCTTTTATCAGAAAGATGTAGATGTAGATAAAATTCCGAAATGGCTTAAAACCAAGAAAATCTTCTCAGAATCTAATAATGCTGATATAGATTATCTCATTTGCAATAACAAAGAAACGCTTCTTTACATGGCCAATTTGGGCTGTATTGAAATGAACCCATGGAATTCGACTGTAAAACATATTCAAAATCCAGACTGGCTGGTTATTGATTTAGATCCTGCAAAAGACGATTTTAAACAGGTTGTTCAAACGGCTTTGGTCGTAAAAGAAGTTTTAGACGAATTGGAAACCGAATGTTTGTGTAAAACTTCAGGCGCTTCTGGACTTCATATTTATATTCCGCTTGGCGCGCAATACGATTATGATTCGATTAAAATTCTTGGAGAATTAATTGCAAAAGAAGTGCAATCTAGAATTCCAGATATTACCACAGTTGATAGAAGCATCAAAAAGAGAAATAGTAAATTGTATATTGACTTTTTGCAAAACCGCCGCGGACAAACTTTGGCAGCGCCTTATTCGGTGCGTCCAAAACCTGGTGCAACTGTTTCTACACCTTTAGAATGGAGTGAGGTAAATGAGAAATTGCATCCGTCGCAATTTACCATCAAAAATGTATTAAGCCGTTTTGAGAAAAAAGGCGATTTATGGAAACCTGTTTTATCAAAAGGAGCGAATATTAAAAAGATTATTCATAAACTGGAAGCCAACCAAAATGATTAAGAAGATTTTTTCTTTTTGGTTTCTAAACTGGCTTTTAGCATAGACATTAAATCGTCGCTTTGTTTGTGCACCACTTTCATTTTTGGAGCCGTTTTTTGAAGTTTTCCTTTGGCTTTCTTTTTAATGATGTCCAAAAGCTTAGCGGTATATTCGTCTTTGAAACCCGAAATATCAAATTTCTCTGTCAGCTGATCAATTAGTTTTTCGGCCATGTCCATTTCTTTTGTGGCTTTTTTGGACATTGGCGGAAGCTTTAATTCTTCTGTACTTCGAATTTCTTGTTCAAAACGAATTCGGTTTAAAACAATGACATTTTTGTAGGGTTTTAAAATAGCTAGACTTTCTTTATTTCGCAAAACGAATCTCGTAACGCCAACTTTTCCTGAAGCTTCAAGCGCATCGCGAAGCAGTCCGTAGGCATTCATTGCGCCTTTATCTGGTTCGAGATAATACGGCTGTTCGTAATAAATACTTTGAATTTCTTTTTCGAAAGCAAAACTTTCAATGTCAATAGTCTTGGTTTTAATGGCATCGGCAGCTTCAAAATCTGAATCTTCTAGAATAACGTATTTATCATCGAGTTTATAACCTTTTACGATATTCGCAAAATCAACTTCTTTGCCTGTATCTTCATTCACACGCTTAAACTTAATGTTGGCATGATCTTTCGCGTCGAGCATATCCATATCCAAACTGCTTTCTTGCACCGCCGAAAACATTTTTATCGGAATATTAATTAATCCGAAACTTACCGAACCTGTCCAAATTGATCTCATTGTTTCTGTTTTTAAATTGAATACTAAATTTACTCCAACTTAAAAACGTAAACCTTACAAAATCAAACATTTGTTTTATAAAATTCTCTCTTTATGTGAAATGTGGAGATGTAAAATGTGGAAATGTAAAATGTGAGATGTAAAAAGCTTTCCCAATAAATATTTTACATCTCACATCTCACATATAACATTTTACAATTGAAAATTAATAATAAATGCTCAATACTATTTTTGATTTGGAGCTGTCAATAATTTTTTCCAATTTCTTAAAAAAAGCTTCGCTTACCATTGGGCATCCTTGGCTGTTGTATATGTAATAATCTTGTTCTTCTTCTGGCACCGCTGAGTATGGATGCAGTACAATTGCTCTTTTTTCTGCATTGCTATTCGATTCATTTAATCCCAGAAGCCTGTACGATTTGCCAAACATTCCACGATACGCTTTACCGATGGCATACTGCCCCAAAGAAGTGCATTTTGAATTGGGTTCGTTGCTAAATTTTAACTCCCCACGTACCGTTGTTTCCGATCCTGAACCGTTGGCAACAAGACCTTCTTCGATAATTTTATTATTTTCGAGATCATAAATAAAAAATCTATTTTTCCCCGACTTGATTTTCATATCTACGAAGAAAGCAATTTTAGCATTGTAAGCATTGTTTTTTGCAATAGTGGCTTTTATCGCTTCAAGCTGTACGCTAAAACGCTCCATTTCTGGACTTACTGGTGGTATTTCTGTATTGCTTTCCTTTGGAGTTCCCCAAAAACCAATACATAAAAATAAAGTCAAACTAAAGAGCTTCATAATAATTGTTCTTAAAAATTAACGGCGCAAAATTAGCTCGACTAAAAAAAACAAATCGTCCATACAAGACTGAAAAACAACACAATAAGACTTTTATATATAAAAAAAAGACAGACGATTTTTCGTCTGTCTTTTTGTTGTTTCAGGTTTCAAGTTTCAAGTTAAACTCATAACTTATAACTCATAACTTATAACTCATAACTTATAACTTATAACTTATAACTTATAACTCATAACTCATAACTCATAATTATTTACCATCCTTTTACTGCTCCGCCTTTAAATTCCTGTTCAGCAGCTTTTTCAACTTCTGGAGATTGGAAGGCTTTTAAAAACTGTTTTACTTTTTCTTCGTTTTTATTGTCTTCACGGCTTACAACCAAATTCACATAAGGAGATTCTTTATCTTCAATAAACAAAGCATCCCGAGACGGAATTAATCCTGCAGCAGATGCAAAAGTATTGTTGATAATCGCGATAGAAACATTTTGGTCGTCTAAAGCACGAGGCAATTGAGGCGCTTCTAATTCTAAAATTTTTAAATTTTTAGGATTGCCCACAATGTCTGTTACTTTTGGCAATAAACCAACGCCATCTTTTAATTTTAAAAGTCCGTTTTTCTGTAAAAGCAATAACGAGCGTCCTCCGTTTGTTGGATCATTTGGAATAATAATCGTGCTTTCGTTTTTCAATTCAGAAAGGCTTTTAATTTTTTTAGAATATGCTGCAATTGGGTAAACAAACGTATTCCCGATAATAGCCAATTTATAGCCTCTTTGTTTTGACTGTTCGTCTAAATATGGCTTATGCTGAAAAGCATTGGCATCGATATCACCTTGGCTTAAAGCTTCGTTTGGAATCACGTAATCGTTGAAAGAAACCAATTCTACTTCCAATCCGTATTTTTCTTTGGCTACTTTTTTAGCCGCTTCAGCCACTTTTAATTCTGGTCCAGAAGCCACTCCCACTTTTATAAAATGAGGGTCGTTATTTTTTTTATTTCCGCAATTTGATAAAACAAGCGCTAAAGCTAAGACTCCAACAACTTTTAGAATATTTCTTTTCATAATAATTGTATATTTTTTAATTTCTAAATTTTCACTTTTCACTTTTCACTTTCGACTTTTGACTTTTGACTAAATTACCTATGATCGAATCGTTTTGATAATCTATCTCCCGCAAACTGAATTACAAATACCAAAATAACCAATAAGGCCAAAACCGAATTCATTATTACGGCATCGTAACCTATATATCCGTATTGATAACCTACTTGTCCTAAACCGCCTGCTCCAACAGCTCCGCCCATTGCAGAATATCCTACAAGCGTGATTAAAGTAATCGCAGCTGCATTAATTAAAGAAGGCAATGCTTCTGGCAGCAATACTTTGTAAACGATTTGAAAAGGTGTTGCTCCTAGTGCTCTCGCTGCTTCGATTAATCCTGACGGAAGGCTTAGCAAGCTGTTTTCTACCAAACGGGCAATAAACGGCGCCGCACCAATACTTAGCGGAACTAAAGCCGCGCTTACACCAATTGAAGTTCCAACGATAGCACGTGTAAACGGAATCATCCAAACGATTAAAATAATGAATGGAATAGAACGAAAAACATTTACTACAATAGATAATGTTCTATTTAAAACAGGCTGTTCTAGAATCTGATTTTTACGAGTCAGGAAAAGCAAAATTCCTGTTGGAAGTCCTAATAAAAAACCAAAAAAGCCCGATACAAAAGTCATAACAATGGTTTCCCATGTGCCTTTTAGCAATAAATCTATAAGAGAATCAGACATAACCTAAAATTTCTGTTTTAATGTGTTTTGAATTAAAATATTGAATGGCAGCATCGTAGTTTTCACGTTTACCCGAAAGTTCAATCAGCATCACGCCAAAATTTACTTCGCCCGCCTGATCCATTTGTGCGCTTACAATTTTAAAATCGGTATCAAAGAGTCTTGAAACTTCTGAAATCACTGGTTCGTTAACCGATTTTCCTGTCATTTCCAATTTCAACAGTGGGTTTAAACTTCCGTTATCTTCTTTTTGCAATTTCTCTTGATACACTTCTGGAATATCGATATGTAAAGACGAAGCGATGAACTCTTTTGTCAATTCATGTTTCGGATCGGCGAAAATTTCGCCAACACTTCCTTGTTCGATTAATTTTCCATGACTGATAACCGCAACTTCATCACAAATAGATTTTACCACTTCCATTTGGTGCGTAATCAATAGAACTGTAATATTCAGACGCTTGTTAATGTCTTTCAGCAAATTTAAAATTGATCTCGTCGTTGCAGGATCCAGCGCGCTGGTAGCTTCGTCAGACAAAAGCACTTTCGGATTATTAGCCAAAGTTCTCGCAATGGCTACTCTTTGTTTTTGTCCGCCCGAAAGGCTGGCAGGATAATCGTTTGCTTTTTCGGCCAAACCTACCAATTGCAATAATTCTAAAACACGCGTTTTGATTTCGCTTTTTGAAATTCCAGATAATTCTAACGGAAAAGCCACATTTTCAAAAACGGTTCTTGAAGAAAGCAGATTAAAGTGCTGAAAAATCATTCCGATCTGTCTTCTTTCAATTGCCAATTCTGCGTTTGATAATTGCATTAAGGCTTTACCACCTACTATAATTTCGCCAGAAGTTGGCCTTTCTAACAAATTGACACAACGGATGAGCGTACTTTTTCCTGCTCCAGAAGTTCCAATTACACCAAAAATTTTCCCCTCAGGAACTCTCAGCGAGACATCAGACAATGCCGAAACAATTTTGTCTTTCTGATGAAAAGTCTTGGTTACATTTTTTAATTCAATCATTTTTTAGGTTTTAAAACACAAAAAGCCCTTCATAAATGGGTTGAAAGGCTTTTCCGAAATAAATTTTATCATTTTATATATTAAGCCAGATCAATAAATGCCATAACAGCTACACAGCACATCATACTGTAGCGATAATAATTATTCATTTTCTGGTTCTCTTTCTTCATAGCGATTGCAAATTTAAATAGTTCTTTTCAATTTTAGCATATAATTTGTTAAAACTTTTATTTCCCTATCAAAATAATAGACTTTTTGAAATCCCAAATTCTAAGTCCCAAATTCTAAATCCCAAATTCTAAAATCTAAATTCTAAAATTTATATTCTCCGATCTATATTCTATATTCTTAAAATTTCCTTTCAAAAAAAAATCCAAATTCCAATTGTCCGAGGTTTCGGGATTGGAATTTGGAATTTTAATATTGGAATTTTAAAACTTAATTATTTTGTTCTGCAATTGTAGACTTGTTCAGTTTTATTACTCTGATCTTTTTATTGGTATTGTCCGACAAGAAAATACGATCGTCAAGCTGTGCTGTAGCAACAATAGTTCCGAATGGGTTTTGTCCTAAAATATCAGAAACGCTTAAAACAGTGTTGTAGTTCATTTTATTGAATTCCGATTTAGAATACAACTTTAAATAAGAAGTACTTCCCACATTTTCTGAAGTAACTGCCCAATCTTTACTAAAAGATATCGCAATTGGTTTAATATCTACAAACTGAACTTTTTGCGGTTCTATAGGAGTTGTTAGCGAAGTTGCCGCATTGGCTTTAATATTGGCAATATTATAATACAAATAGCTTTTCGCATCTCTTCCTGCCACAACTAGATTTCCATCAGAAACATCCATTGAATACACTTCTGTAAATCCGTTTAAAGTGTTCAATTTGGCAATTGGCTTTAAATTCCAATCGCTTGTTTCTGTAATTTGAGTCGCATCAAGCACCTTTATGTTCTTCTCTTTTTCTTTTACAAACACCAATCCGTCTTTTGCTACAACGCCAAAAACGTGTACAAAAGTTTGCCACCACTGTCCATTTCCAACCGTACTGATTCCGGCATTGGTCGTTTCATCAAAAACAAACAATCTCGATTCTGTGCTTCCTACATAAATTCGGCCGTTATCAACAGAAACCGATGTCAAACTTGTTAGCGGAATGGTTGTGCTTCCTTTTGTATATTCTTTTATAGTTTTAATGTGTGCTAACGTGAGCGCATCAAAAATCTCAAGCACATTTCCGTTAATTACATACAATTTCTCTTTTGAAATCGCGATTCCTTTTGGATCAAATGCTTCTGTGCTTCCTGGAATATTTTCGTTTGTAATAGCAGCTTCATCTGTTGGATAGTAATAGGTATAGTCTTTAGATGACGCTTCGTCTTTGCTGCAATTTGTAAACAGACAGAGTGCTAAAATTAGGGGCAGTATATGTTTCATGTATGCTATTTTTTTTAGTTCCATTTTCCTTCGCCTTTATATTTAACTAAAAATGGATTTTTAGGATCGATTTTAAATACTGGTTTTTTATAAGTTCCCGTTACGTACGCTGTTTTAGCATACGTTTTTAAAATATCCGGATCTAAAAACGGAAGATCATTTAAGTAAATCAAGTATTTATAAAAATCGGTAAGCATTCCTTGTTGGCCTCCGCCTTCTCCGCTGTTTGCTAAATTACTACTGTGGCTGAAACCAATATGATGCGAATATTCATGCGACCAAACCGACATATCTCCTACCCAATGCCCAGTTACATAACCCGATTCCCATTGCGATGCCAGATTTCCTCCGCCCCAAGCAGAATCTCCTCCTACCATTGCCATCCAAACGGTTCTTTTATCTAGATAATTCCAGTATATTTTTTCGATTTCTTCTTTAGAATAATAATCGTAAACGCCATCGACATCATCTGCATTTCCGTGCCAGTTCAATGCGCCGTTTATTGCTGTTCCTGCTGCAGCCGCTTGTTCTTGTTTGTACTTATCAAAATTGGTAAAAGTGCTGTAATATAACGGATGGCTTAAAGCATAAGAATAATTGATAATCATCGTAATCGCTTCTTTTGCCAAAGCTGGATTCATAGGAAGAAATTTTCCATATTCATTAATGTGGTAGCCATCATGAAACTGCACCAAATGATTTGATTTGATTTTTTTGAATTTCTGAAACAAAGGATCATCAGACTCGACAGAAAACTGAATGGCACCAGATGAAAACCCTTCGATTTTATCAATGGTTACGGTATTTCCTGTTTCTGATAAATAATCGTTTTTCTGCTCCGTCAGAGGGATTTTATGAAACGAACGGTGAAAAGCAGGAACTTTTGAAAAACTAAAGATTAAAAATTTCTTATCGTAATTAGGCAGTTTTGCATACACTTTTACATTTGTCAGTCCAACTGGAGAATAAAGCGAAACTTGTACAGAATCTTTTCCTTTTTGAATAATCTGAAACGGTTCGTTTACTCTAAACCAACGATCTGCTTTGTCGTACATTTTTGAAGGACTTTCGTCATCTGCAAACATGGTCATTGGTTTGTTTTCTGCAGGTAAAGCTGAAGCGTCTATGCTTGGCAGGTAATTAGGCTTGTATGAATCGCCATCGTCACTACAGCCGAAAATAATACTTGCCAATAGGACAAGCATAAATAAGTGAGTGTTTTTTCTCATCAGTAAGTAAAGTAGGTTTGGGGTTAAAATATCCTACAAAACTATAAATATGCTTGGTATAAACAAGTCAATTGCAAGAAAAATAAGAACACGAAATATATTAAAAGTAAGCTTTTATAAATATTTAGTATACTTAAAAGTTAGATATAAAGTAGCTATTTCGTTAAATCTAAAGTTGTAATCGTAGATAAATCAGCTTCAAATTGAACAAAACTTGCTGGGAAACCAGATTTTATTTTCCCAACTTTATCTTGCATTCCAATTGCCGATGCTACTCTTGCAGTGGCCATTTTTATCGCTTCATCTGCCGAAATATTAAGATGGTTGTAAGCATTTTGTACCGCTTCTGCCATTGAAATTGTTGCGCCTGCCAGATTTCCGTCTTCATTTCTATAGAAACCATCTACTAAATGAGCATCAAATTTATCCCATCTAAAATTGGCTACTTTTCGTCCCAAAAAGGTAGCGTCGCTAATTAAGAAAAACTTATCCTGCTTTAGTTTGTATGCAATTTTAGCTGCCGCATAATCGCAATGTACGCCGTCCAAAATGACTGGTGCATAAACTTCTTCATTTTCAAAAACGGCTCCTACCAAACCGGGTTCGCGATGTCCGAATTGTGTCATTGCATTAAACAAATGCGTAACCAGATTTATTCCTTTAGAGAAATAAGCTTGAGCTTCTTTATGCGTTATAGTCGAATGTCCGATTGAGATTGTAATGCCACTCTCGATAAGCATTTGCAATTGTTCTTCGGTAAAGCATTCTGGAGCTATGGTAATGACTTTTATAACGTCTTTTCCTTTGCTGATAATTTCTTGAAGTTCTTCGTTAGTCGGTTTTCGAACCTGATCGATACTGTGTGCTCCACGTCTCTGCGGATTCAAAAATGGTCCTTCCAAATGCATTCCGATTACGCCATTTTGGTGCTTTATCCTATATTCACGAACAGCTTCAATTCCTTTGAGGATGGTTTCTCGAGAAGAAGAAATCAAACAAGGCAAAACATGCGTTGTGCCGTATTGCATGCTTGCATCATAAATATCCTGAATGGTTTCTTCATTTGGAGTTTGGCTGAAATAGTACTTTTCTCCGCCATTAATCTGAATATCGATGAATCCTGCTGCAAGGTGCTTTCCTTTTAAGTCGATTGTCTCAATATCGTTTGGAGTTTCTGTCTGAACCGAAATAATAGTTCCGTTTTCTACAATTACAACTCCATTTTCTATTATTTCTTCACCTGTATGCACAACAGCATTGACAATCGCTCGCTTCATGTTTTTGATTAATTTCTTTGTTCCAAATGTAACGAAGTTTGAACTAATTCCTAAATAAAAAAAGCCTCAGAAAATATCTGAAGCTTTCTTGAATTTAAACTCTGAAAATCAATATTATGCAGACAGGTACGGACTGCATATTTTTAAACGCTCATCTTAAAACTGTATCAATGGTTTCAATCGTTGCGTTTCCCAAGGTTGAAACTTTGGGCTATGTTTGAATATGATGATTTATAAATTATAGATTATACTTCTGTCTATCTCTACGTTTCCCAAGGTTGAAACCTTGGGCTATGTTTGAATATGATGATTTATATATTATACTTCTGTCTATCTCTGCGTTTCCCAAGGTTGAAACCTTGGGCTATGTTTGAATATGATGATGTATAAACTATAGATCTATTATTTCGCTCCTACGGAGCTTTTTTATATCGCGAATCTATTTCTATAGATATTTCGCCCTACTAGGACTATAATTATTTTATCTCATCCGTTGGCTTTGCGCGATCTTTTTAATGCTCTGGAAGAGCAATATATTTATAGATTAAGTTTAATGGCATGAATCTAAAGCTCCAGAGGAGCGACATATTTTATATCTACAGATTATCCCTTTTAATCTGGATTGGCCAATATTTTATACAATTCGGCATTCGAAAGATAAAATTGGTTTTCTAAACTTATTTGCGAAAGCTTTGCACTTACCAGATTATTTTCTCTCGAATTGATTAAGAAAATCGAACTTTCTCCAAACGAGAATAATTTCTCTTCTGAATTCAACATCGTCATATAATCTTTTACGAGATTATCGATTACAACTTTTTGTTTTCTCAAAGAAGCAATTTCAGTTTGCTGCGCTTTGATTTTATTTTTAAGTTCCAATCGCTGCTGACCGATATCAAACTGCATGTCCTGAATTTTCAGTTTTGCCATTTTCAAGCTTCCTCTTTCTTTTCTTAAGAAAATCGGAAAACTGAAATCGATGTTAAACTTGTAATCATCGGCGTTGAAATTGTTCCAGTAATTGGGTTCTGAAATGTAGTTATAACCCACATTTATTTTCGGAAGCAATGCATTGGCTTTCAGCTGGCGGTTGACTTCTAAAATATCCATTTTAGTTTCCAGAGACTGAATTTTTGGGTGCGAATCTAACGATTCAACATCTACCATCATAGCATCTGTTCTTAGCGTTTCTTCTATAGTCTGGCTTAAATTCTGCTCTGGTTTTACTACATCTCCAAGTTCAACCGGAACATCTTCGATCCATAAAAAATTGGCCAGTTTCAATTTTGCTTTGGCTAATTTTAAATTTCCGTTTTCAACATTCAGTTCACGGTTTCTAACAGTAATTTTAGCTTCGATACTGTCAATCGCTGGTGCATCTCCCGCTTTGATTAATTTTATAACTCCTTCAAAACGAGTGCTGGCAAAACCTAAATAGTTTTTATACAATTCGGCTTCGTTATAGCTTTTTCTCCATTCAAAATAAGCTTCACTTGCTTGATACAAAACTTCAATTGCTCTTAGTTTTCGCTGTGCATCGCTTAGTTTTACCTGAAGTTTTCCTTCTCTAACATCGGCCATTCTTTGGTTAATAAACATTCCCTGCCCTAAAGCAACGTTAATTCCAAGCGAAGTTAAACCTGCTTCTGGCGTTTTGTTCTGCGGGTTGTAATATTCACCGCTGGTATCGTCAAAACCTGCTTTGATCTCCACTCCATACCAAGTCGGAATTTTGAAACTGCTGTTTAATAACGAATAATATTCTGTGCCTTTAAATTCTTTCTTATTGTAATCTACTTCAAGTTTCGGATCAAATCCGCCTCGCGCCATCATCAGTTTTGCTTGAGCGTTTGTCACTTCAAGATTGGCTTGTTTTACCAGTGGGTGATACTTTTTTACATAGCCCAAAAACTCGATAAAAGTAAGTTCCTCTTGATTAAAATTCTGACTGTGCAGCGTAGAAAAACAAAATAGCAGTAAGAAAGAAAACAGTTTTACTAGATTTCTCATTTTACTTTTTCTCCTTTCCTTTTTCTTCTTTTTCTCCTGAGTTGTAATAGTTTGGCGGGAAACCATTCAAGTTTCGCCAAATCTCGTACCATACCGAAACGGTTTCTAACAATGCAATACTCTGCGCACCAGCACCAATGCTCAATTCTTTTGGCCAATGGCGATCTTCTCCATCTGGCGAAACTAAAATTCTGTATTTTCCATTCGGACTTATAAAGTTTTCTATCGCCACGACTTTTCCTCCGTAAGTTCCGTAAGACAATCCCGGCCATCCAGAAAACACGATTCTTGGCCATCCATCAAACCAAACACGAACTTTTGCACCACGATGCACAAGTGGTAAATCGATTGGATCTACGTAGGTTTCTACAGCAATATCGTATTTAGCTGGCATAATGCTTACAACTGGAGTTCCTTCTTTTATTGTTTCTCCCAAACCAGCCAATAAAGCACGGTTTATATAACCGCTCTGCGGAGCCGTAATGTAGTACAAACCATTTCTAAGCCTATAATTGGTATATTGGTTTTCTAGTTTGTTTACCTGAGCTTCAGTATCGTATTGTGTGCTTAAAGCGGTAAACTTATCACTTCTCGATTTCGATATTTTTTCGGCATATTCAGCAGTAATTCTACTGATTTCTACTTTTGCGTTTATCAATTCATTTTTACTGCTTAGCAATTTATTTTCTTGCGTAATCACATAAGCTTCTGATTCTTGCAATTTTAATCTTTTCTGTTCGACATCGGTAAGCGGTTTTAAGCCTTCTTTGTTTAAAGCTGTCGAACGGTCAAATTGTGTTTTGGCAATTCTGAGCTGTGTTTTTACCGCCACAAGATCCATACTGTCACTTTTTATTTTCAGTTGTGCCTGACGAATTTTGTTTTGGGCCTGCTGCAATTTCAACTGTCTTTCTGTATTAAGCGACTGCGCCTGCACATCAAGAGAATTTACTTTATCACCGTATGATTCTGCAGCCATTTTTTTGGCATCGACCTGCTGTTTGGTATTGTTAACCAAGTTAGGATCTAGGTAATCTTCTTTGATCTCCGAAATATAAACTATCGTATCTCCTTTTTTTACATAATCACCTTCTTTTACAAACCATTTTTCAATTCGTCCCGCAATCGCATTGTGAACTGTTTGCGGTCTTTGATCTGGTTTTAAAGTTGTTACAGAACCTGTTCCTGAAATATTTTGTGTCCAAGGCAGAAAAAGGCATAAGACAGCAAAAATCAGAAATCCGATTATGACTCTATTTAAAATTTTATAATGAGGCCTGCGGGCAACGCTTGTAATCGATTTGTATTGCCCTGGCGTTATAAGTACGTTGTTATCTTTAGATATGTTGAGCATGATTAAAGCTTTATGTCGTTAATAATTTTTCCGTCATCAATCGTAATCATACGACTGCATTTGCTTTTCCAAACATCACTTTTAGAAGTCACAATAACAGTCCAATCATTTTCTTCAGAAAGTAAAAAATCAACAATTTTACTCGAAGTCAATTCGTCCATTTTGTCTACTGGATCTTCTAAGAATAAGATATTCGGTTTACCCACAATACTTCTCGCCAAAAGAATTTTTTGAACATCAGAAGCAGAAAGTTCACGACCTCCAGGATGAATTTGATTCTCCAACCCGTTTTCGAAAGTTTTAATATATGGTGTAAGGCCAACATTATCTAAAGCCCATTTTAAATCGTCACTGTTTAGTTTTTCATTTCCAAAAACAATATTCTCACGTATGGTTCCTGCAAAAAGCGTATCGCCTTGCAAGTACGTTCCGGCTTGCGCTCTGTAGGTATCTTCGTTAAGACGATTCATATAATTGTCGGTCACGTACATCGCACCACTTTCTGGTTCTAAAACACCCGAAAGCAATCGTAGCAATGTACTTTTTCCTGCACCATTTGTTCCTGTAAGAATAATTCTTTCTCCTTGAGAGATTTTCAAATTGACATTTTTAAGCGATTTTTTGCTGTGGCCTGGATAATTGTAGCTGATGCTTTCTGTCTCAATATTAATTCCTTTTTCTGTTTTGTCTGAGGTTTGAGGAATGCATGAAATTTCCATATCAGTCACCTGACCAATTTTTTCTACAGAAGTCAATACATCATAGAAAGATTCCAATCCGAAGATGATTTTTTCTACCGAGTTGATCAATAACACAATTACGATTTCAGCTGCTACGAACTGCCCTATGTTCATTTGGTGGTGAATTACCAGAAAACCACCGATCGATAATAAGGCAGCAGTAACAATTACTTTAAAAATCGTAAGCTGAATGTATTGTTTTTTCATTACCTGAAAGTGCTTTTCGCGGTAATTTACATAGCTGTTTGCATATTTGTCATTTCGTTCCAAAGCATATTCGAAAGCTCCCTTTCTGCGGAAACTTTCTCTATTTCTAGCAATTTCTTGAAGCCATGCCGCAACTTTATATTTGAATTTTGATTCGTTCAAACTGGTTTCTAAACCATCTTTATACGAAAATTTAAAAATGACATATAAAATAACAATAAATAAAAGTCCGATTACCGTAAAGAAAGAATGGTAAAGAACCAAAAGAATAATCCCCAGACCCACCTGAAGAAATGCGGTGCAGAAATCTAGCAATAGTTTTGCTGTGCCTTTCTGTACCATTAAAGTATCAAAAAAACGATTGGCTTTTTCGGGAGCATATTCCGAGTACATTTCTTTAAATTTTATTAAAGGCATTCTGTATGCAAATTCGAAAGACGAACGCACAAAAATTCGCTGCTGGAGATTCTCTACAATTCGCAACTGCAAAATTGTAAGAACACCCCCAAAACCAACTCCAACTGTAACGAGAATCACGAGAACGATCCACGAAACGCTAAGCTGTCCGCTTTGAATAAAATTAATAATGGCTTGGATTCCCAAAGGCAGAGAAAGATTGACTAACCCTGCAAACGCAGCATAGAAGATAATTTGATAGACATCACGCTTATCGAGCTGCAATAAGTTATAAAAACGTTTAAATGGTGTCATGAATTTAAGTATAAATACAAGATTATTACATAGAATAAATATACGGCAAAAACCGCACTTTCAGATTAAGATTTTTATCCTAATCCTTAAAAAACAAGTATTTATGAAATTATTCGCGGAGGCGGTATATCTATTTTGCCATGAAAACCAAATGAGAAGATTGTATTATCGATATATTTTTTTCCTTCAGATTCTATTAAAAAAGCAAAATTTGGCATTATTGATTCTGATGAAATCAAATATTCCATTAAAGGAATTCCTTTGGCCAATTTGGCTGTTTTAGTCTCTTTTGTTTTATAATCATCCAGTTCTTCTGGGATTCCATCGCATTTGAAGATTTTTTTCAGAAAGTTGCAAGTAATGCCTTTTACGGTATAGGTTTCGGCATTATCGCTTAAGATTCTGCCTACGCTATTAGAAATGTTTAAACTGCTAATTAGAAAATAGCCAACAAGCAACGCCTGAAGGCATTTGCATAAAAAGCTATTTCTAATTTTGTTCAACATACTCTAAAGGCTGAAAGTTTAATTAAATCACATTGTTTTGAATCAAAATCTCAGTGATTTAAGGTGTTTATTATAATTTTTCTGAGCGCGCAAGTTAGAGCCATTTTTTTTGCAGAACATTAAAATAACATTAGAATTTAGAATCATTCAAAACTTTAAAATTATATTAACAAGGCATTCTTACAGCTGTCGGAATTATGTAAACACTAATTACAATTGTATAACCTAGACCATTAAGAGCGTTCTACTTTTGGTATTCTAAAATTTGACATAGTTCATTAAAATATATATACAAGTGTTACCGATTAGACAAATTAGATTTACAAACCATTTAATACAGAATCAAGAGATGACTTACGCAAAAAATGATTTGGCCCGATTTTTAGATGCGCAAAACAAACTTTATCTGACAGCACTATCTGAAATAAAAAAAGGTAAAAAAGAAACTCATTGGATGTGGTTTATTTTTCCGCAGATCAAAGGACTTGGTAAAAGTGCTCTTTCTAATTATTATGGCATTGCCAATCTTAAAGAAGCTACTGAATTTTTAAACCATCCGATTTTATCGAAACATTTAATTGAGATTTCTAAATTGCTGCTGACTTTGAAAAAGAAATCTGCCGAAGGAATTTTAGGAGAACTTGGTGCAAGAAAACTGCATTCTTCTATGAGTTTATTTGTTCAGGTAGAAAATGCTCATCCTGTTTTTCAGGAAGTATTAGATACTTTTTTCTATGGCCATCTGGATCAATTGACATTAAATTTTACGCAAAAAAATAATATATCGCCAACCGCAATTCTTTCTTAATTTTTTGCCACAGATTAAAAGGATTAAAAAGATTTTTTCGTTGCCACAAATTGCACAAATTGCCACGAATTAAAAATTGTATACAAATTGATTTGTGCTAATTTGTGTAATTTGTGGCAAAAAATACCACGAAATGTTCGTAACAGAACATAAAAAAATCTGTGAAAATCAATTTAATCTGTGGCCAGAAAAAAAACAGTGTTCTGCCAAACATTGTACTTTCTTAATATTCTTAGGACAAAAAAGAGAATAGCTCGAAAACTATTCCCTTTTTGATTAACAACATAATTATAAATAAAGTACAAATCTTGAACTTTAGCTTTTCTCAAAATTAGAAACTCCTTTTTTAAGCCAACTCAAATATTCTTCAACATCTGGATTATAGGCAGAAGTTTCGTTGAGTGTTTCTCCGTTATGATTGACCAAAACATAAAATGGCTGTGCGTTTGTTTTATAAGTCAGCGTCTGGAATTCACTCCATTTTTGACCAATATATTTTAATTTTTTTCCTGTCAATTTAGAAGTAATCTGCTCATTTGGATGCAATTCTCTTTTATCGTCTACATAAAGCGAAATCAAAACCAAATCGCCTTTTAATATTTTCTGTACCTTTTCGTTAGACCAGACATTGTCTTCCATTTTTCGGCAATTTACGCAGGCGTGCCCAGTAAAATCGATCATAACAGGTTTTCCGATTTTCTTGGCATATTTCATTCCTAAATCATAATCGGTAAAAGCCAAGATATTGTGCGGCCCAAGCTCTGCACCTTCTGGCAAGTTTTGTGCTATTTCTTTAGGAGAAGAATTGTTGAGACCATTGGGGATTTCGCTGTAATGCATCGGCGGCGGAAAACCACTGATCATTTTAAGAGGCGCTCCCCAGATTCCTGGAATTAAATAAATGGTAAAAGCTAGAACCAAAACGCCCAATCCTAATCTTGGAACGCTTAAATTTGATATCGGACTATCATGCGGCAACTGAATTTTTCCAAATAAATAAAAAGCCAGCGTTCCAAAAATCGCAATCCAAATTGCTAGAAATGTTTCTCTTTCTAACCAATGCAATTGCAGAACCAAATCGGCATTGGATAAAAATTTAAAAGCCAAAGCCATTTCTAGAAATCCCAAAAACACTTTAACCGAATTAAGCCATCCACCAGATTTTGGAAGCGAATTCAACCAGCCCGGAAAAGCGGCAAATAAAGTAAAAGGCAAAGCCAAAGCGAGAGAAAAACCAAACATTCCGACAAACGGAGCGATGCCTCCGCGAGAAGCCGCTTCAACTAATAATGTCCCTACAATGGGTCCTGTGCAAGAAAAAGAAACAATTGCTAAAGCCAAAGCCATAAACAATGTGCCAACTATTCCGCCTTTGTCTGCTTGAGAATCAACTTTGTTCGCCCATGCATTTGGGAGCATAATTTCGAACGCACCTAAAAATGAAAAAGCAAAAACCATTAAAAGCACAAAAAAGATCAGGTTGAACCAAACGTTTGTAGAAAGCGCGTTTAAAGAATCGGCTCCAAAAGCCCACGTTACAACAGCTCCCAAAAAGATATAAATGGCAATAATAGCAATTCCGTAAAAAACGGCTTTTCTAATTCCTTGCGATTTTGTTTTGCTTTGTTTGGTAAAAAAACTCACCGTCATTGGGATCATTGGGAAAACGCAAGGCGTAAGCAAGGCTGCAAATCCTGAGAAAAACGACAGTAAAAAAATCGTCCACAAACTTCTAATTTCCGTTTCTGACTTTGCTCTTTTTGGTTCTTTTTTTGGCGTCTTTACAACTTCAGCCGAAACAATCTCTGCTGCTTTTTCGCTTACTTCAGTAACCGCAGAATCAATTTTTTCTGTTCTTATTTCTTCTTTTGCAGTAGCTTCGATTAAAGTTTTCGCTTTCGCGGAAGGCGTAACTGTAAACTCCAATTCGTCTGAACTTGGCGGCAGACAATTTTCATCGTTGCAAACCATAAATTCAACTTCAGCATTGATTTTGAACGGTTTTGATGAAAGTATTTTGATGCGCTGTCTAAAAGTGGTTTCTTTTTCAAAAAACTTAATCTGCATTTTGAAAACAGGATCGCTTATCGTTTTTCCTTTTTCTTCCTTTACAGCATCAATCAATTGAAAATCTGCACCTTTAATAAAATTAAAACGGGTTGGAATCGGGCCTCCGTCTGAAACTTCCTGACTGTATAAATGCCAGCCCGATTCTATAATGGCTTTTGCCTGCAATTCATATTCAGTATCAGAAATTTTCTCGACACTGGTTTTCCATTTTATGGGATTATATATCTGAGCCTTTACGAATATGGAAAACAGCAGGAAAAAGCCCAGTAAAAAAATATTCTTTTTCATGGGTAAAAACTTTAAAAAGAGGGTTGAATAGCAAAAAACAACCCTCTAAGTATCCGCTATACAAACTAAATTGCTTACTAATTCAAAATACTATTTGATAGGGAAATACAAATTAAACTCTAGTAAATAAAAATTGGTCAGATTATTTTAATGGCTTGAAAACTATTTCATAAGAATCTGCTTTGTTCAAAAATGAATTGGCAAATTCCTGAATGTCTTTTGCAGTAATGCTTTTTACAATATCTGCATAGTTTTTAGGATCATTCATATCGTAATTATTCTCAAAATAATTATAAATCAAGTTCATGCTGTAACTGTTGAAGTTTTTGCTGTCTTCTCTTGATTTCAAATAATTAGTTCTCGTTTTCTCGATATCTTCAGCAGCAATTTCTCCTTTTTTGATATTATCAATTTCCTGATATACAATTGGCAGTAAATGTTCTACTTTATCAGCATCACAATCAAAATTAATCTGAAGGTTTGCTTTTGAAATTGGAAGTTTGTCAACACTTGCATTTACATGCGCACCATAAGTTCCGCCTTCTTTTTCACGAAGACTTTCAGTATAACGCAGGGTTAATATATCAGCCAAATAAGAAGTCAGAATTCTATTTTTTTGATTAAAAGTGTATTCTTTATAAAATGCAATTCGAACAGAACTTTTTGGAGTTTCCATTTTGATAAAAACATCTCGATCAATTTTATTTGATGTCCATTTTGGAACTTGTGTTTTGAATTTTTCTTTACGTTTTATTCCACTTATACTAGCGATATATTTTTCTAATAATGGTTTTAAAACTTCTGGCGAAACATCTCCCACAATATAAAATTCAAAGTTTGAAACATCTGCAAAACGATCCAGATAGAAAGCTTTCATTTTATCAAAAGATAAACCGTCGATATATTTTTGATTCAATGGCTGTATTCTCGGATTATTTTTTCCATAAACCACAGCAGATAAACTATCCTCCATTTTTACATTGATATCATTTGCTCTATTTTTAAGCGAATTTTCTAATCTTTGTTTTAATAGCACATACATCTGGTTATCAAATCTTGGCTGCGCAAAACGCAAATGCACCAATTGCATCATCGTTTCGATGTCTTTTACATTTGCAGAACCTGAAACGGTTTCTTTAATAGAACTGATGTTTACAGAAGAGTTGGCAATTTTTCCTTTTAAAACCTTATCCAAATCAACATTCGAAAGTTCACCAATTCCAGACATCATTGCTAAAGTTGCAGTGCGCCCTATCGATGGCAGATCTTGCGGTTCGTATAATGAAGTTCCGCCAAAACTTTCTGCTTTAAGCTCTACCTCTTTTTTATTTTTATCTGCAAATTTATAATGCACTTTTACGCCATTGCTCAATACAAAAGTTGTCGCATCTATTGCACTTTCTTTTTTCTCTGAAATAATTTTTCCAGAATTGATTTTTAGATTTCCTAAAAGTGTTTTTCCTTCAAAAGTGTCCACATACGGTTGCAACGAAGCATCATTTTCTGCTTTCTGAATAATCTCAAAAGCTTTTTCTTGCGTTAGGTTGTTTTCGTTTTCTACACCCGTAACAGCTACAACACGATTTTGCGAAGTATACAATTTGCTTATTTGCTCTTGAAGAATTTTAGAATCTAACTTACTTAAAATGCTTTTTATCATTTCAAATTCAGCTTTTGGATCTGAAATCACTTCATGGTTTAAATAATCGTCTTTTACCATTCCGATTACTTCTTTGTGTGAAATCTCATTTAGCTTGTCTAAATAATTTTCGTAACCCGAAATGTTTTCGGTAACGGCTCTTTCGATTTCACCTTTCGAGAAACCAAATTTGTAAGCGCGAACCCATTCGTTCATTACCATTGTAAAAGCTTCGGCTTGTTTTTCTGGTTTTGGAGCAACACTCAAAATCCAAATATCATTTAAACGGGAGTAATTTTGATATCCGATTGATGCGCTTTTAAATGGGCATTCTTGTTTCTGTTCCATTTCTTCCAAACGATTATTCAAAATTGAAAAAGCAATGCCTCTTTGCATCGATTTTTCTAAATCGGCATAAGTTTCTGTTGGTTTTTCAGCCGTATGGCGAATCATAAAACTGATGTTCGAAGCCGAAATTTCTTTGTCTAAAGCCAATTTAAAAGTTGGTTCCGTTCTTTCTGGAATAGCAATCTCAAAACGTTTTTTAGGATTTTGCGGTGTCGGAATATCAGCAAAAAGTTTTTTGATTTTTGCTTCAATTTCGTCTGCATTAATATCTCCAACAATAGCAATAGCCTGCAAATCTGGACGATACCAATCTTTATAAAAATCTTTTAAAACCTGGTATTTAAAGTTCTTTACAATATCCATATCGCCAATTGGCATACGGTCTGCATACAACGAATTATTGTAATAAAAAGGCGCCAACTGATTGTAAATTCTAGCTCTAGCGTTTTGCCTTGTACGCCATTCTTCGGTAATCACGCCACGCTCGGCATCTATTTCTTCATTCGTTAGCGATAAAAAATTAGACCAATCGTGCAAAACCAATAAACAAGTGTCAACTACTCCGCCATCTTTTGACGGAATATTATCTAAGTTGTAAACCGTTTCGTCTGTGCTAGTGTAGGCATTGATATTTTTTCCGAAAACGGCACCTTGCTTTTGAAGCGTATTCAAAATGCCTTTTCCTTCAAAATTTTTGGTTCCGTTAAACGCCATGTGTTCCAGAAAATGTGCCAGACCTTTCTGCTGATCGTTTTCTAAAATCGAACCTACATTCTGAATAATGTAATAACTCGCCGTGTTTTTATTAACGTCGGTCGGATAAATATAATACGTCATTCCGTTTGGCAGCACTCCCTTTTTTATCTTTTGATTGACCGCAATTGGGTCTGTTGATTTAAAGTTCTGGGCTTGCGACGAGGTTACAAAACCTGTCAAAAGCAGAAGAACTATTGTTATTTTTTTCATTTGTTTTTTGTTTGATGTTTTAAATATTTTTAAACACATAGAAACATAGCTTTAGCTACCTATAAAAGGCGTTTCACTTAGTTTTAAAAAACATAGTTTCTATGTGAAAAATCTCGATTCTAAAAATATCTTTTCCTCATTTTTAATCTATGATTCTATGTGTTAAAATATTTTTTGCGGGCTTTCTAGCTTTTCAATAATTTATCTAGCTGCACTCTCAACTCTGGATTTGAAGGACGAAGCGCATCTGCATTGATGATATTTCCTTTTGTATCAAACAATAAAAATCTCGGAATCGCATTTACATCGTAATTTTTAGCTACATCAGAACCAAAATCTTTATCTGCCATTAGCTGAATTCCTTTTAATTGTTCTTTAGTAACGTAATCTTTCCATTTTTGTGCGTCTTTTGGTTTATCTAACGAAAGACTTACAAAAACAATATTTTTTCCGTGATAATCTTCTTCGATTTTTTTCATGTGTGGAATCTCCGCTTTACATGGTCCGCACCAAGTAGCCCATAAATCAATGTACACAAATTTCCCTTTAAAATCTGAAAAAGAAACTGGTTTATCATTAATATCTTTATAGGTAAAATCTAACCCTTTTTGTCCTACGTTTTTGTGCAATACTTTCTCGTATTCAAGCAAAAACGATTTACTGGCTTCAGAGATCATGAAAGGTTTGATGCTTGGAGCGATTTTTTCGTATTCTTCAATTTTCATTCTAGAAGTTGCCACTGCATCACGAAGGTAAACATCAATTAAGGCTGGATCTGTAATATGGGTGATAACTTCGCTTAAATCCATACGTTTTGGTTTGTCACCACTATTCATCGTTACATAGAAGAAATAATTAGACATTAAAGAAACGCCATTTTGTAATTTTAATAAATCTGGATCTGTAAACTTTTTGTCTGTTTGCCAAGTTTTGATCACAGCAGGACGATCGTCTTTATCAGGAAATGCACTTCTTGGCATTCTAAAAAAGGTATAAGTCAGTTCTTCAACATCAGTCGCAACGGCTAATTTCAATAATTTATTGAATGCAGCATCTTTAGTTTTAATTGATTTTGAAAACTCATCTGCTTTTGCCACGCCTTTGTCCAACCACGGATAAAAATTAACGTACGTTAAGTCTGTTCCAAGTCTTGAAAATGGAGCAAACTCATTGTAAATTTCGTTTGCTTTTTGAACTAAAGCGTTTTGTCCAACATTCTTTCCGCTTAAAACATAATTTTCTTTATTGATTACAAGGGAAAGGTCTAATTTCGGTTCTAAATACAAACGAATCAATTGGTTTCGGCTTTTCATCTGACCGTAATCAACGTAATAGAAACCAGCTGCTGAAACTGGTATCATAAAACCAAACTCCCCAGAAGCATTGATTTTTGCAGTAGCAGCTACCGCTGGCTTTCCTTCTTCAACATTATAAAGCGTTACTTCTTTCGCTTTAAGATCTGGGATTGAAATTGTTCCTTTAATTACTGCATATTCAGAAAGGTTTGCAGCAAAACTCATTTGAACCGTAATGAAGGTTAAAATGAAATACAAAATGTGTTTTTTCATGTTATTTTCTTGTTTTTTGGTTGATAGCTTAAATTGAAATTAGCATAGATTGATCGCCTTGTTCGATGATGAAATCTTTACTTTCTTTTGTTTCTTTTAGTTGTTTGAGATTTTCTGGCTTCAATAAATCTTTGGCCTCAAAATCATTAATCTGAGTAACTTTGGCACCAATTTTTACTTTCTTCAACTCTTCATTCTGCTGATCTATAATTCGTTTGACCAAAAGATTCTGGTTTTCGTCAAAATCTAAATCAAGTCCAGCTAAATGGAAAGAAGACATTTTTTTGAAATTTTTATTCGGTTCTAAATACACCGTTTTATGCAAAAGATCGATTGTAAAATTGAAACGTTTTATCAAATCGATTCCCAGAGATCCATCGGCAAAGGCCCAACTTTTATTGGCTTCGTCATATTCTTGTAAAGCGATAGTTACGTTTGGAAAATTATTTCCGTTAATGGCAACATTCGGGATCGCTCCGCCAACAATTTTAGTCTGTTTCCCTAAACTGAAATTGACCGATGTGTATTCTGTTTTTAAACTGGCTTCGAGATTATTTTTATGGTTGAAAGGCCCGTAAGCGATTAAATCGTAACCTGCTCCAGTATCAAAAGTGAAACTGCCTTCGACTGTTTTTTTATCTTCAAAAGTCAGATTCATTTTTACTACCGGAAGTCCCGATTTGTAATCGAAAACAAATGGTTTTGCTTTTCCCCAATAATTAAAATTTCCGAAGTTGTATAAATCGATTGTCATCGTATCAAAATTGACCGAAGTAATAAAATTGCGAAGGAGATTAGCACCAAATAATCCGTCGTAAACTCCGTGTTTTGGAAAAATAACCAACCCTTGATTTTTAAGAACTTGATTGCCAATATAAATGGTATTATCTGCTGAATACTGCACTTGCTGACTTCCGCCAACCACAGAAGCCGATTTGCTTTTGGTCACCACAACTCCTGCTTTGTAAGCGCTGTCAGGATTTAGGGCCATTCCGTCTGCTCCTGTATCAAAAAGCATTAAAAACTCACGATCGGCTTTGTTGAGTTTTATTTTAATAGCGATTCCGTTTTCAATAATTTCAAACGGAATACTAGCTACTTGTTTCACATTGGCATTTCGGTCGACTTTATACAAACCGTCAAAAAAGGTTACATACAAAATTTTATTTTCTACATTGAAAACAATTTGAGATGGCTTTTTTTCTTTTCCGTTAAAGCAGAAATCTACCATCGTAAAAGTTTCATTTTTAATCGCAACAGACTTTCCAATTTGTATAGAATCTAATGCTGGAAAAGCTTTGAAAATTCCGTTTAAATAAAATTCATTTGAAGAAGCATCTCCCACTCCAACAGTAAATTCTGGCGCCAAAAGATTTTTTATACTGCTGTAATCTTTTTGTTGAAAAGCTTTTTCAAAAGCTTTGATTGTCTGCACAGTATTATTTTTCTGTCCATTTATTGAACCAATGAAAAACAGCAATGACAAAATCATTATTTTTTTCATCGTACTACTTTTTCTGATGCGTTTGGATTTTTTGTAATGACTTTTTCTACACCAAAATCTTTTAGTAAAATGCCTTCGTATTTTGTCCATTCTTCTGGAGCAAAGAAATCTTTTGCTTCAGCAAGCAACTCTTTGAAACCTTTCAAATCATTCTTTTTTTCGAAATCTTTTTTCTTGCGTTGTAAAATGGTAAAAATATGATTGGTGACACTTGATTTTCCGTAATCTTGAGCCAGTTTTTTACTTGAAAGAAGAAATGCATCATCGTATTGTCTACCTACTCTTAATCCTGTAATAATGACAAAAGAAACTTCTTCACTAACATCTTTAGATTTTAGATAGGCATCGACAACATCAAAAGGCACATTTCTTTTGCTTGCCATGTAAGCCTGCACATAAAAATCTGGATAATCTTTTTCGTTAATAGTTGGACTGTACTTTTTAAATTTTCCTTTTTTCGCCGCATCCTTCGCATTTTGAAGCAAAGCAGTCAATTCTTCAACAGATTGAAAACCTGAAGCAATATCTATAACCTTCCCGTCAGGACTCATGAATATAAAAGTCGGGAATCCAGTTATGCCATATTTCATGCATAACTTTTTACCGATTTCCTCTTTCAGAATATCCGATTTGAAAGTGACAAAATCAGCTTCTAGAACAGCCGCTACTTTAGGATCTGGAAATACTTCTCTGTCCATTTGTCCACATGGCGCACAACCTGTAAAATACAAATCGACAAAAATTAATTTTTTCTCCGTTTGAGCTTGTTTTTTAGCCAGTTCCCAGCTTTCATCGGTAGATTGAGTCTGTGCTTTTAAGGCAATAGAAGGACAGGCAAGCAGCAAAACTGCACTTGCGATTTTAAAAAAACGTTTCATAAAATGTGGTTTTTAGAAACCGAATGAAGAATGGGGATTTATTCTTCATTCGGTATTTTATTTTTTAAGTTTTAATTATCTAACTCGATAAGCAACGTCAACTATTTTGCATAAGCCCGAATAACTGCTTTCCAAAACTAAATCTCCGTTTACAGGCGGCACGGTGTACAATTCTAACTTTCCTGTTGTGTTGTATGTACCTAAAATCAATTTGCTGGTAATTTCTTTTTTTCCTCTCTTGCTAAAACCTAGATATGTAATCTCTTCATTCCCTTTATCTATCATTAACTTTGCAGATTGTGTTCCGCTATCATATTCATAGACTTTGTTGCCAACCGTATAAAATAAATATCCAGCGTCTGGACTTACGGCAAATTTTGTTGCTTTGTCTAAATCTGGAGCATTCAGCATTTCTTTATAATAGGTCTGTACCGTACTTGCATTAAAACGAAGCAGATAGAATTTACCTGTTGAAATATTCTTTAATACAGCAAAACTTTCGTTCAAATTGAAATTTGAAGTGGTCATATAAACCAGCTCACAGTTTGTATTGTTCCAATCTAATACTGTTGTAGAAGCTGTAACTGGAGGCATTGCCGAACAAACTCCTTTCGAAGTACTATAACGCAGAAAACGATGTTTTTCGACATCAAAAAAGACAGGAGTTCCTGCTGATGAACCTTCTGCGATAAAAGGAGCTGCATAGAAAGTTTTAGTTTCGAGATCTACTTTATTTTGCGGCAACCCATATCTAATTTGAAGTGCTCTATTATAATAATAAATATCGCCATCTTTATACAGTAAATTTTCTGATCCAATAGGGCATTTCATAAAATCTACTGCAAAATTTGTTGGAAAACTTCCTCCAACGGTTTCGTATGCAATATTCATGGTCTGATTCCATTCAAAAGAATCGGGTTCTAATCTTGCTGTTCCAGATTCTGACGCTGTTACATAGATTCCATAAATAATACTTCCTGGCAGAGGTCCGCTAAAAGTTTCTACATCTACAGCTTTTCCTTTTAATTTCAATGCAGATCCAGCGGCATCTAACACATCATTAATAACACGCGGTTGCGGAATACCTGGGATTATAGATATCATATCTAGTCGGGCTTTTCCATCGACATCTCCAACAACCAACCAGCCTTCATAGATAGAAGAAACCACGTTTAATTTAATTATAGGCTGCTGCCAATTTATTCCTGTTACTTTATCCTTTATGAAGTAATATAGATCGTATTTTGCTGGCGGTAATTTTAAAATACCATCCAAGTTTTTAGTTGTAGCAATAGTAGTTCTAGCTTCGATGGCCAATTTTAATGGATTTACTGCAACCCATTTATATTCATAACGATCAGGATCTGAGCCATCATCTAAAGTCGGATTTATTTCTGGTGCAATCTTAAAATAGTCTCCAGTGTACACTGTATATTCCTCTTGAATTCCTGTAACTTTAAATTCATTTATAGCATTATAGTCGTAATTTCCTTCATCACTTACACATCCGTATGCCAAAAAGAGGAGTGCTATTATGGCTGTATGTATTTTTATATTTTTAAACATCGCTTAATATTTTTAAGTTAAAGAATGGTTTTTATGGAAATAGCATTTCTTTTCCGTCATCCTCATAAATAGTATTGCCATTGGCTTTCTGATCGGCGAGATAACGTTTCATAAAACTTGCATAATAGAGCGTTTCAGGAATTGAGAGTCCAGGTGAACCTTGAACCTGATTAAACATTTCTGGATCCAGATTCATGAGGTCGCACATTAAAAAGAATTTTTTTGCAGTAAATACGCCAAATACAGCCTGCCATCCAATCGGTGTCGATAATTTGTCGTTAAATGATAATTTAAAACGAATATAGTTTCTAGTTTTCCCAGTAAGAACATTCGTTACCTTTGATTGCATTTTGGTGGTAAAAAATTCATTTTCTTCTAGATTTACTACCAATGTCAAATCTTTATTTTTCATATCAGGAGTTCTAAGCACTTTGATAAAAACAGTGTCTAATTCTTTTCCTGCATGCATTACAATATTTTCAGGAAATGTAAAATGAGTTCCTAAAACTGCTGTACTCGTAGGATCAACCGTAAGTTTCACTGCACGATCTATATCGCTTACTTTTCCTTGCACACGTATCGCAAGAGGATAAATTCTTTCTGTAACGGTAGCTTTATCCAAACCAAAACTAAAGCCCGTACTGTCTATAAGCGGTCCGTTTTTATATTCTGGAAATATAGCACGCGAGAAATAAATGTTATCTGTATCAGAATACGTTTCAATTTCTTCTTTATCACATGATGTTAATCCTAACAACGATAGAAAAGTGATCCCTAAAATCAATATTTTTTTCATGATTTACTTTTTTTAGTTTTGAAAATTAACTTCACTATCTGGTAATGGCACCACGTATTTAACTGCATTCATGGTAACATTTCCTGAAGATGCAGAACCATTTGGAATTGCAGTCGAATTGATTCTTTTGTAATAGAAGAACAATTGCCCTTCCCCAATAAACTCTTTTCTGTACTCTTTTGTAATTTCAGTAGCTAAAACAGCGGTAGAAGCTAAATTTGTCAAACCTCTATTAAATCTAAGTGTGTTTAAAAAAGCAATACCATCAGCCGTAACAGGTGCCGTTTCTGCAGCGATAAGGTACAGTTCTGAAAGTTTCAACATCGGAATCTGAAAACGGAAAAGTTTCGTTTTGTCTGTTACATCTTCATATTTGAAAAATGTCTTCTGAGTTTTTCCTCCCGAAATTGGTATTTTCCAGCTTGGCAAGCTTCTATAATCATTATCATTAGACTCAAAAACAGCATTTATTCTGCTCAACATTGGCGCATAAATATTAAAGTCGTCTAAACTTGAATCAAAAAGTGCTTTTTGCTTGATATATAAAGTTTGATCACTAAGCGCAAAGAAGTTTTCTGAAGAAAAAATACGATCTGGATTAGAAGTATTTGTAGCTTCTAAAAATGGAGTCCAAGAAATAACAGGTTGTGTTTTTACAAAATTGATCACTTCTGTTGCCGCAGCAAAAGCTCCAGTTTTATCTCCAGCATATAAAAGAACTCTGGCTTTTAAACATTTTACTGCCAATATATTCATTCTTTGTCCGCGATTTACAGAATAATATGGATTAGCATCAAATGCGGTAGAACCAATATATCTTCCTGTAGTCAATATCGGATCTTTTGCTAAAAGAACAATTGCGGCATCTAAATCGGCTACGATTTTTACGATAACATCTTGAGCTGGCAAAAGCGGTTTATTTACAGTTACGGCAGCATCATAATAAGGTATTGATGGATCTGCTGGTGCTACTTTGTAAATTGGTCCGTACATTCTAAGCATATCAAAATGCACCATAGCACGAATAGCAATTGCTTCTCCTTTTAATATAGCTGCTTTTTCAGCCGAAACAGCCTCTTTGTGTTCGTCAATACTCTCTAAAAATTTATTTACAGATAAAATGGTTGTAAAGGCACTTTGCCAAATTCCTGCAAAAGTATTTTTGGAAAGTGTTTCTTCATATGAATAGGTTGATATTTTATTTTTAATATGCGAGCCAGACATATTGTATTGCTGTCCTAAAATCTCAACAGCATCCATAGTCAGCTGTCTGCCGTAAAGACTACTTGCAGCCAATTGAAGATAAAGTCCGTTATGTATATTCTGCACCCCAGCCTCTGAGCTGTACGCCTGATCTTCTAAAATTTTATCTTGCGGCACAACATCCAAAAAATCACTGCAGCTTACTACGGTTAAAGATGCAAGCAAAAGGAATGTAATTTTATATAAATACTTGTTCATAATCTCTTTATTAAAATGATAAATTAAGACTCAAAGAATATATTCTTGAGAAAGGATAATCGATACCACGTTCTGCTTTAATAGTTGAAACACGGAAGAATTCATTTGCTAAAGCATTAAATCCTAATGCTGTTAAACCTGCTCTTTTTAGCCAAGCTCTGTCTGTAACACGATAACCTAAACGAATAGATTCTCCAGAGATATAATCGTCTTTTTGGATAAAACGTGATGAAATTGGCGTATTGTTGGTTAAGCCGATCGCTTTAAATTGTGCCATTTGTCCTGCCGTTGTCCAACGATCTGTAAAAGCTCTTACATCTTGATTATCAAAAATATTGTCTCTTGAAATATTTTCTACTTTGTTGTACAAGGCAGAGTTAAATCTTTCTGCACCAAAACTGTAACGCACAAACAATCCAAAACTAAATCCTTTGTAATTTAAGTTTGTAGAAACTACTCCTGTAGCCGTTTCTCTAGAGTTCCCCATTACGACTTCATCTTTTTTATCTAAATCAAAAGTAGTCTGGCCATTTTTCTTTAAGAAAATTTCTTTACCCGTTGCAGGATCAATTCCTAATGAAGGTACAGCCCAAAGATCGTTGCTGCTTGCTCCGTCATAATATCTTGTTAAGCTGGTTGTTTTTTGCGCTTCAGAATTTAGAGAAGATAATGCGTTGCCAAAACCGCCTAATTCATTGTCGCCTGTAGTTCCCATTAAGCCAATTCCCCAAACAAAATTTCGGCTTAAATCGTAGATAAAATTGTAGTTCATTTTTAACTCCAATCCTTGCGTAGTTAAATAACCTATATTTAACGGATAACCATTAAGACCTGTTGAAGCTGCTAGATCAATCGCTACAATCTGTGGAGATGTTTTACGTTTGTAAGCACCCAAAGTCATGGTTAATCTGTTTCTAAACATAGCCAGATCCAATCCTAAAGACAAATCTTTTGTTCTTTGTGCTTCTAAATTTGGGTTTGCAATTTGAGAAACTCCTAGTCCTGCACCAAAAACGTTTGTATTGGCGTTATAAGCATATACATCATACGAAGCAAAACCAACTAGATTCTGGTTTCCAGTCTGACCGATATTGGCGCGTATTTTAAAAATATTGACAATATCTTGGTTCATTTTAAACTCATTGTTCAAATTCCACCCAAAACCAACTCCCCAATACGGTGAATATTTTTTGTTTGTTCCGAAGTTTGTTGCTCCAGAAATCGTCTGAGTAAAATCGAATAAAAATCTGCGGTCGTAAGCGTAGTTAATCTGATTGGTTAAATCGACACTTCTTATTAATTCTGTAAAAACTTCTGGTTTCCCGTTTGGTTCATATCCAAATGCAAATGCTGGATTTCCGGCAACGCCAAGAGGAAATCCTCTTAAAGATGTTTTATACGAATTGTTTTTGGTTTCTAAAGCCTGAGCTCTTATGGTATAATTGAAAGAGTGAACGCTTTTGAAAACATTAGAATAGGTTGCTCCTAAATTAGCGTTCCACTTATCTGTAATGGCTTCATAACTGCTGTACGAACCTTTTTCTGTTGAAATATTGCTGACATAACGCGTATCGTCTGGAGAAATAAAAACCGTATTGTGATTGTCTAATCTTGAAACAGATAAAGCTCCAGTTGCTTTAATATGCGGACTTACATCATAATTAATAGCAAAATTATTGGTGAAATTAAATTCTTTTCCTTTATCAAAACTTCCTAAAAACACATTATAAAGTGGATTTGCTGGATGGTTTACAATAGTTTCCAAACTTGTTAAAGGCAATGAAGAACCATCCATATAACGTGTAATAACTCCGTTCTCGTTATATTTTGGATAATACGGACTTGCTTTTGCCCAAATCTCAAATGAACCGTATGGCGATTCCTGATTGGTTCCTCCTGAAACAAAAAACTGGTTGTTAAGACTTAATTTATTTTTTCTATAAGTTAAAGTGGTATTATAGCCCCAAGTATCATGCTCTGAACCTTTCATTGTTCCGGTAAGCGTTTTGTAATTTCCGGCAATGTTGAATCTAAATTCATCAGACCCGCCACCAAAATTCAAACTGTGTCCAGATGTAATTCCCATTTGAATCGGCTCATTTAACCAATATGTATTAACACCGCTACGCACCGCTGCCAAGCGTCTGTTGTATTCTTTATCCCAAGTTAATGGAGTTGTTTCAGTACTTCCATCCTTAATGATAAATGCACCAGAAAGCCTCTCAAATTCAAGCTTTTGTTCTGCATTCATTAAATGATATACACTTAAGTCTGCTAATTCATACGATGAATTATAAACATAGTTAAACTGCAATTTTCCAGGAAGAGGTTTATTCGTCTCGATAACTACAACTCCATTTGCAGAACGAGATCCGTACAATGCTGTTGAAGCCGCATCTTTTAATAAAGTGATGCTGGCAATTCTATTAATGTCTAAATCGACAACCTGCTGTAATGTAGTTGGAAATCCGTCCAAAATAAACAAAGGCTGATTAGGATCGTCTCTAAACTGGCTGTCAACCTGATTGGCTGTTAAACTTGTCTGCCCTCTCACCTCGATTGTTGGCAGAATGTTTGGGTTTGAACCTGCAATATTATTATTTACAACAATGAAAGACGGATCTAATGATTTTAAAGCCTGAACCGCATTTTGTGTAGAAACCTGTCTTAATTCCTCACCTTTAAAAGTAGTAACTGCACCGGTTATCAATTCTTTTTTACGAACTGTAACCCCTGTATTTACTACAACTCCTTCAAGTTCCTTTAACTCTTCAACAAGCTTTATATTAATTACTTTTCTATTGTTAACCTCAACAATTTGTGCACGATGGCCTATGTAAGTAAACAAAATCTGTCCGTCATCTGGAGCCGTGATAATATATTTTCCATCAAAATCGGTTTGAGTTGCGGCCCCCGTTCCTTTTACTTTGACATTTACACCGGGAATAGGTTCACCTTTGGTGTTGGTAACAGTTCCTTTAATTTCAATAAATTTAGATTCTATTACTACAACTTTTTCAAGAGCCTTTCTCTCTTTTACAACAATCGTATTTCCTGCAGAAAAACTAAAATCAAAATCTTTGTTAGAAAAACTAGCTGCCAATAAATCATTTACTTTAATTGTTCCTTTTTTTAAATGTACTTTAGGCAATTTTTTAAATAAATCTTCCTGATAAATAAAAGTATAGTTGGTCTGTTTTGTAATGATGTCAAAAACTTCATCAACAGATACTGTTTTATCAGCTGCAATTACAACTTTCGTGTTTTGTGAAAATAGATTTACGGGAGAAAAACCAAAAATTGTAGTACAAAACAAGAAGATAAAAGTTCTCATAATGTTAATAATTAGCCGCTTTCTTAAATAGAAATAGGCACTGGTTAATTTAAATTTCATAAATTTACATGTTAATTGGTTGGTTGGTTGTTAAAACTGATTAATGGATTAATACACAGAAAGGGATAAAGCGCAGTACGGTGAGAGGTCTAAACTTTAATCCCTTTTCTTTTTTATTTGATTATAATCTTATTGTCTTTTTTCTCATAGGCATGAATAAAATTGATATTCTTGATCGTGGTTAATATATCTTCGAGTTTCTGATTTTTATTTAAAACCCCATTAAATTTGACATTGCCAAGCGCTGGATCTGCAAATACGATATCAACATCGTACCATCTTGATAATACTCTTGCAATATCTTTTAGAGGCATTCCTTTAAAAACAAATAATCCTTTTCGCCAAGAAATTTCATTGTAGACATCTACTTCAGAAACATTAATGCTTCCGTTATACTCGGTTATTTTAGATTGCTGGTTTGGAGTTAAGATTTGCTTTTTTGCAGTATTGCTAACCGCGACAACACCTTTAACCAAAGTGGTATAAATTGCTGACTCATCTCTGTAAGCTTTAACATTAAATTCGGTTCCTATAACCTCAACATTCTGTTCTTGGGTTTTTACTTTAAATCTCGAACCTTTATGTTTAGTGCTTGGCGACACTTCAAAATAAGCTTCTCCATAAACCAATTCTACTTGTCTGGTTTCTCCGTCAACAAAAGCAACTGGATATTTTAATTGTGATTCTGAGTTTAGCCAAACTTTTGTGCTGTCTGCCAACTGAACAAAAAATTGTCCTCCTCTCGGAATGGTTAAAAGATTATTGGCAATCGTGACCGCTTTTCCGTTAGAATTGTAAACTAATTTTTCTCCGTTACTAGATGCATTTCCTTCGCTAAACGATTTTCCTTTTTCTAACGCAATGACAGAGCCGTCTTCTAAAGTCAAAGTGGCTTTGTCGCTTCCTATCAAAATTTCTTTATGTGCCACCTGCGGCGTTTCAATCTTAAGCGGATTTGTTTTACTCACTATTAGTGAAATCGAAATCAACAATAAAAGCGATGCCGCCATTGCTGTAAGTTTGAAAGCTGTTTTGGTATAAAATGGCTGAATTGGAAGTACTCGAGTTTCTTCAGAGTAAATGGCATTTTGAAGACGAGTTCTCATTCTAAATTCCAATTCTTCTTTAGAACCTAAAGCTTCATCCCAATCTTTATCTGTTTGAAAACTTTCGTAATAATTCAATAATTTATTATTCTCCTCGAGATTCGTATCACCGGAAAGATATCTATTTAGTAACAGTAAGAAATCCTCTTTTTTCATTTTTTATTGTATTATTTCGGGAGTATATGAGATAAGTACCCAAAAAGGGATATACCCCCTAGTCGGAATTGTATTTTTTTTGATTTTTTTTTGAAAAGCAATAAAAAAAGAAGAAAACTCACACACCATCAACCCAACCACTGCATTTTATTTTTTTGCTAAAAGATATTTTTTGTGAGCCATAAAATCATCGCCATACTCATGCTTTCTCCCATAGAAGATCGTATCGTATGCAGCGCTTTGGTAATATGATTTTCGACTGTTTTTGTAGAAATATTAAGTCGTTCGGCAATTTCTTTATGACTTAGCTGTTCTTCTCGGCTTAGTTTATAAACAGCCTGACATTTTTCTGGAAGCGATTCGATTATTACATTCAGCTGTTGCACTAATTCATCATGCATGAGCTGCGTTTCTGGAGTTGTAGATAAGAAACGTTTTTCTAAATCATCAAAAAGTTCAACATGAACTTTGTCTTTGTTTTTTCTCAAATGATTAAAAACCTGATATCTCGCGCAAGCATACATATAACCTTTTAGCGAAATATGAATTTCGATTTTTTCTCTATTGTGCCAAATGTTCATGAAAATATCCTGAATAATATCTTCGCACAATTCTTTGTCTTTAATCACATTGTAGGCAGACATAAAAAGAGCCTGCCAAAATTTATTGTACAATTCTGTCAATGCCAATTCATCGCCGTCACGAAGACGGTCAATTAAAACTTGATCCTGATTTAAGGTGGAATTTAGCAATTGTGGTTGTTTATAGAATTGAATAATTCGCAACAAACTTAGTAAATTCCGTTAATTATCCTAATTTGTTCTTAGCAACAGCCACTTACATCTAGAGTAAATCGTAATTTTAACAGGCTTTTTGCTTTAAATAAATTCTAATTTCAAAGCTAATTTCTGCCTCTTTTTTAAACATTAGTAAAATTCGCAATTGAAATAAAATGAATTTTTCAAAAACTCAAAAACAAATTCCCATTAAGTTAAAATTGTATTTTTATTAAATTTCAAAAAAATGACGTAGCCAATTTCTTTAAATATAAAATTGATTTTTTCAGACTTTCTTTTTTTAACTCAAAATTTCTTAAATAAAAAAATTGCTCTCCTTCTTTTCTTGTCTTAAGTCAAGGTCTTAACTTTTTCATAGCCATTACATTTGAGAATTATTAACCTAAAACTCAAAATACATTTTATGAAATCATCAATCTACCTTAAAATTTTACTTTTTATTGTCGGACTTATTGGTTTTTCGATTGGGATTGCGCTTTTATTTTTTCCGATTACTTTTGAAGCTTCGGCAGGTATTCATCTTAATAAAAATGATTTTAGTCTGTTAAGCGAAATCCGTTCTTCAGGCGGAACACTGATTGCGTTTGGAATTGTAATTGTTGTGGGAGCATTCAAATCTTCATTTACAAAAATTTCTCTGCAAACGGCAATTTTACTGTATTTCGCTTACGGATTTTCTCGCTTATATGCCATAATTGTTGATGGAATTCCGAGTGCAACAATTCTAAATGCGGCGATTTCAGAAATTGCGATCGGAATTATTTGCACTGGATTTTATTTTAAATATAAAAGTAAACGCGGATAAAACAGATTTGCGATAGCTGCGTCTAATTAAGCTTAGCAGAAAAACAAACTCATTTCTGAACTATCCTTTTTCTAATTCTGCTCAATGATTCGGGCGTAACACTTAAGTAACTGGCAATATGAACGAGCGGTATTCGATTTAAAAAATTAGGATTCGATTTCATGAATTTCAGATAACGTTCTTCGGGATTGTAATTGTTTAATAAAGCTATATACCGTTCTGCTTTTCTGTAATCTAAAATCATGATCAACGAAGTTATATGCTCCAATATTGGGCTTTTTAACTGCATTTCTAATTCTTTTTCTCGAGTGCCACTTACCAAAATAGTATCTTCAAGACATTGGATGTTAAATTCAGAAGGTTTTCCGTCTAAATAGCTGGAATAAATCACTAAAGGCATTTCTTCTATAAAAAAGCCCGAAGTTTTTTCGACACCATCAATCATTTTGAATTGTCTTAAACAGCCTTTTAAAACCAAATAACATTTATCGCTAATCTGTCCTTCTGCAACTACAAAATAGCCTTTTTTAAAAAACTCGATTGTTGTGTTTTCAATAATTAAATCAATATCTGAAGGCTTAAACCTATTGAATTGTTCTAAAAATTTCCGAAGGAGATCGTTCATTGTTATGGTTTTAAATTTTCATTTTTAAAAATAACAAAAGCTTTTTAAAGTATTGAATCTGAGTTTGTTTTTTATTCTAAGCCTATTTTCATTTATAATTATTGTATTTTTGGACTAGCAAAATATATTTATTTACCAAACAAAAATAGTCCAGATGCTTCGACCTTGGCCATTAGAAATGCAGCTAGATAAAAAATCAGATAAGGCCATTTATCTTCAAATTGCCGATGCTGTAATAAACGCTATTAGAACAGGAAAACTAGTCAGCGGAAATGCTTTGCCTGGAAGCAGGCAATTGGCAGAATTGCTAAAAGTAAACCGAAATACCGTTGTAGAAGCTCTAGACGTTTTAATTGCAGAAGGCTGGCTAGTAACAATTGACAGAAAAGGAACTTTTATAACCGATTCGATTCCTAAAATAAACGATTCCTTAGAAAATATAGACGATCAAAAAATTGAGATTGAAGAGCCTAAAAGTTTTTTAGTTTTTGATGACGGACTTCCCGATAGCCGTCTTGCTCCAATGAATGATCTGGCTAAAGCTTATCGCGAATTATTTAGTCGAAAATCGCGCTGGCAGATTATGGGGTATAGCAGCGAATTAGGAAATCATGAATTTAGAAAATCAATTGCCCAAATGCTGAATTTTAAACGTGGCATGAGCATTTCGCACGATCAAATCTGCATTACACGCGGAAGTCAAATGGCAATGTATCTTGCCTCACATTGCATTTTAAAACAGAGCGATTTTGTTTTGGTCGAAAATCCTGGCTACAAACCTGCTTGGGAAGCTTTTGAAAATGCAGGCGCAACTCTACTTCCTGTAAGCGTAGATTCGGACGGATTGAATATCGATCAAGTTGAAGAATACTTGCAACATAAAACCATAAAAGCCATTTATGTTACGCCACATCATCAGTTTCCAACCACGGTAACTTTATCTTTAAAAAAGAGATTAAAATTAATTGAACTTTCTAACCAATATAATTTTACAATTATTGAAGACGATTACGATAATGAATTTCATTTTGGACAACGGCCTATCCTTCCAATTTCGAGTTATTCAGGTCTTAAAAACTATATTTATATTGGCACTTTCAGCAAAGTTGTTGCTCCAGCTCTTCGTATTGGCTATTTAGCCAGTTCGCAGGAAAACATTCAGAAAATCGGAAATCATAGAAAAATTATCGATGTTCAGGGCGATAATATTATGGAAGAAGCCATTTTAAGCCTCATCAATGAAGGCAAAATAAAACGCCATCTTAAAAAAGCCAATTCGGTTTATAAAAGCAAAAGAGATTTTTTCGAAAATGTTTTAAATGAATATCTTCAAGACAAAGTCACTTTTACAAAGCCTGAAGGCGGACTTGCTTTTTGGATTGTTCCCAAAGCAGATAGTAATTTTTTGGAAGTTTTCAAAAAACTAAAATCTCAAGGCATTCAAATTATGAGTCCAGATCGATTTAGTTTTGATGAAACGATAAGAGGTTTTCGTTTGGGTTATGCTTCCCTTTCTGAAAAACAAATGGAAAAAGGCATAAAGGCGCTTTCTAAATTGCTGTAAATATGTGAACGCGGATTTTACGGATTTGCTTTCGCAAAGACGCAGAAAAAAACTGATTTTTTAAAATCTGCGTCAATCAGCGTTTTCGCGATAGCGAATCTGTTTCATCCGCGTTCAATCAATTTAATTACAGTTCTCCATTTCAATAATAGAAAAACCATTTTCCCGAACTTGATTTTCTACGTCAATCGGTGCTTTATCAATGTGACAGAAACGGCATTCTTTAGAAGATAATGCTTGTCCTTCCTGATCTACACTTTTCAAGTATATTTTTCCGTATTTATATACTTGCTCTGCATCGTTAACATTTTCGTCAACCAAAATATCAAAGTGCATAATTTTTCCATCTTTACGGGTTACGTAGGTATCCCAAACTGCTATTTTCATTTTTTTAAAGGTTCTAAGTTTCTAAGATGCTGAGATTCTAAGGTTTTCAATTTGCTAAATAGCTCACTCAGAAACTTCATTTTACTCTACAAATTTATGTTCGTTTTGTAAGTGGCGAGTCATCCAGTTTTTTCATTTTTTGAGAAGTACTGGTCCAGTACATTTTTGTGATTTCAATTTAATTTTGCGGTATGAAAAACGATATTATTTTTAATTTAATTCAAGTGCATCAGCGCATCGAAAATGCTTGCAGAATTGCTGGAAGAAATCCTAAAGAAGTTCAGCTTTTATTGGCGACTAAAACTGTTCCAGCTGAAAAGATCCGCATTGCAATAGAAGCCGGCGAGACTTTAATGGGAGAAAACAAAATGCAGGAATTGCGAGATAAAAATGATGTTTTGAAAAATCTTCCTGCTGAGCGTCATTTTATCGGGCATCTTCAAACCAATAAAATAAAAGATGTCTTGAAATATGTGACATGCATTCAATCTTTGGATAGAATAAATCTAGCTGATGAATTGCACAAACAGCTCCAAAACCAAAACAGGAAATTGGATGTTTTTGTTCAAGTCAATACTTCCTACGAAGGAAGCAAATTCGGATTGGCGCCTGAAGACGTTTTATCCTTTATCAAAAAAATAAAAGCGTACGACACCTTAAATATTAAAGGTTTAATGACTATTGGTTTGCTTGATGTTGAAAAAGAAAAAATGCTTCCGTCACTAAGACTTTTGAGAACAATTCGAGAGGAGATTTACTCGGAAGGAATTGAAGGCTTACAAGATTTAAAACTTTCTATGGGAATGTCTCAAGATTTGGAACTTGCTATTGCGGAAGGTTCGAATATGGTTCGAATTGGAACTTCAATCTTTGGAAACCGTTTTTTAGGGAAAGAAATCTGGAACGAAAACATTGCAGAATAAAACTTAATTTTGCCGCAAATACAACAGCTGATGAACCTGAATGATCTTACCGTAATTGATACTGAAAAAATTGCTTTAGACGATTTATTTTTTAGTGATGAAAATAAAGCCGCTTTGCTTCAGATTATCAAAGAACATCAATATATCGAAGAATTAAAGCAATATAATCTTAAAGTAGACAACAAGATTTTATTGCACGGAAGCTCTGGCTGCGGTAAAACCACAACAGCAAAAGCAATTGCCAATGCATTAGACAAAAAGATTATCATTGTCAACCTCAGCACTGTTGTCGATTCTCGAATTGGTGAAACTTCCAAAAACTTAAAAGCCATTTTTGATAAAGCGATTCGCGAAAGAGCCGTTTTATTTTTAGACGAATTTGACCAGATTGGAAAAAGCCGTGATAGCGAAGATAAAGATGTGGGCGAAATGAGACGTTTGGTGAACACCATTATTCAACTTTTTGATTATTTCCCTTCTGATAGTTTATTGATTTGCGCAACCAATCATTATGAAATAATAGATAGTGCTTTATTGCGAAGATTTCAACTTCGTTTGAAATATGAAATGCCTACAGAAAAACAGCTCGATATTTATTACGATAAAATTGTAAGCACGTTTCCAAAACATTTTCAAAACATAAAAAGAAAATATTCTATTTCTTATGCTGAAGCTTTAGATTATACTAATACGACAATGAAAAGGCAGATTATCGCTGCTTTGGATTCTAAATAATTATTCCCAAAAAATATTCCGTTAGGAATATCTCGTTGATATTCTACAATGAACAGTCGGATCATTGCCGTCTTCGATTCCATATATAATAAATGTTCATTAAAAATATTCCGTTAGGAATATCTCGTCGGTAGAAAAAATTGTATTGTTTCACATTGTGTCCTGTAGGGACACTTGAATAACGCACCAATTTCAATCAACGTTTTTTAGGACGGAACAAAAAATAAAAAACCCGCTGACACTACAGCGGGTTTTCATTTGGCGGAGTTTTATATAATAGAATGAATAGTGTACTAAATTTATAGTCCTCTTGTCAGCCAGCCTTTTTTGTTGGCTGTTGCAATGGCATAAGGCGCAATCCAGAATAAACTGAAAGTATAGAAAACACTGTAAGAATAAGCCCAGAATGATTCTGAAAGCGTATATCTTTTTGCATAAAATACCATTGAGAACGTAGAGAACATTAAAATGGCTACCAATGTTGAGCTCAAGAATAATATTGGGTGAATTGCAATGAAATAGAACATAAACAATAAGAACGGATATGTCATTGCAATTTTAAAAAACTGATTTAAAAACAGCATTCTAGGTCCAAATTTTGAATCTTTTCTAAAATCTTTGAAAACAAATTTTGCCATCATAAGATTTTCACGAACGTTACTTCTCGCCCATCTAATGAACATTTTGTACAATCCTTTGTATTCTTCTGGAACATTAGTTAATACAACTGCATTTCTTTGAAATTTCACTTCAAAACCTTGTTTCAAAATCATATTGGTAAGAGCACGATCTTCTCCAATATCTGATGGTTGCCCCATAAAAGTCTGGTTGATCCATTCTGGAAGACAGTTGAAAACAGCATCTCTTCTGTATGCTGCCAAAGCACCTGGCGTACATAAAACAGATCCTAACTGACTTTCTGCAGAACGCTGGAATTCGAAACTCATTACAAAACTTACATTTAGCATTTTTGGTAAAATTGCCTTTTTATTGTTCAAAACCTGAACATTTCCTGCAACTGCACCGCATTTTTTGTTTATTACAAATGGACTAACCAAGTTTCTTAAAGTATCTTTTTTTACAATAGAATCACTGTCTACAGTTACAAAGATTTCTCCGGTTCCTAATTTAAAGCCTCTATATAAAGCCTGACGTTTTCCTTGGTTTTTAGGCTGTTGGAAAATCGTAACTCGATCTCCTAATTTTGCTTTTGCTTCCTGCATCCAGTACCAAGTATCATCTTTACTTCCATCGTCTATAGCCAGAAGCTGCAATTTTTCTGCTGGATAATCGCTTTCTGCAAGACTCAATAAAGTGTCCCAAACTAGTTTTCCTTCATTATATGCCGGAACGATAATCGTACAAGTTGGCAATAATTCGTCTGATACTGAAGGAATTGCTTTATATCTTAAATACAAATAAGAACTGTACAAGAAAACTCCTGTCTGATAGAAAAATAAAAGTGTTGTAATTACTAAAAATGGCAATCCCCAAGTCGAAGCAATTCTTTCAAAATGAAATTGTTCGAAATCGTCTTGCAGTAAAAATACCATATAGACACCTGCAATTAGTAATAAGAACGTTGCAATAAGAATCGTTAATCCGAAAGGACTTGTTGGTCTTTCTACATGTATTTTTTGTGATTTTTCGTTGGTTCTAAAAAAAGAACCGTTTAATGTTTTTTCGCTGATTGCTGAACTGCTGTTCGCATAAAATTGTTCTGAGATAATTGTTTCGCTTTCCATGCTTATACTCCTTTTTAATTTCCTTAATTTGGCTTTTAGCAAAATCTTTTTCCTTTTCAAAAACTGACACATCAAAGATTTTGACATAAACACAATTTACAAGCGGCATGCCAATACGATTCTAGACTGGTGTAGAGGTGTTTAGAAAAAAGGAAGCCAAAAAGAGTGTGTAATTATTTTACACTTTTTGGATACGGTATACAATAAAATGATGATTTTTTGAATGAAAGAAGTGAGATTCTAAAAGGGTTTCAAGCGTTTTTATCTTCTATTTGAAAGAGAAATCTGAATCTCAAAAAAGCTTTTTTTAAAACAAAAGCAATAAGAAATAGTAAAACGCAATTATTAAAATAAAATTGCATGACAAAAGAAAAGCCATCAGAACTAATTGTTTTTTGATTTAAAAAAAAAACATTCTTTACAAAAAAACTAGAAGTCTTACTGAAAAAAGTTAAATTTATCGAAATAAAAATTTAACCCCTAAATTTAAGGAGACTAAAAAATGACTAAAGAGCATTATTATCTTTTATTGGCTGATGACGACGAAGATGACTGCCTTTTCTTTAAAGAAGCTCTCGATGAAATAGTAATCAGCACTACTCTATCATTTGTACATGATGGTGTGCAGCTCATGAATTATTTAAAAACAAATGACTCCAATCTTCCAGATATCCTTTTTTTAGATTTAAATATGCCATTAAAAAATGGCTTGGAATGTCTGGCTGAAATAAAAGGCAACGAAAATTTAAAAAACCTGCCTATTATTATTTTTTCTACTTCGCTAGATGGCGAAATTGTAGACAAATTATATCAAAAAGGAGCTTCTTTTTATATTAGAAAACCTGGTGATTTTTCTAAACTCAAAAGTGTAATAGAAAAAGCGCTAACCATTGCACCACAAAATAATTTCGAACAGCCCGAAAGAGCCAATTTCATTCTGCAACCTTAATCTTCTTTGGAAATGAACCGCAAACAAAAGGAACATTATTTTCTTTCCCAAGAAGGAGAAATGGGAGATTTAATTCGTTCTGCAGATTGGCGCAAAACCCCTTTGGGCGATCCAGAAAATTGGCCGCAAAGCTTAAAAACAATGACGGCAATGATGCTAGGCAATCCGTTTGGAATGTACATTGCTTGGGGAGAAAATTATACGCAGTTGTACAATGATGCTTTTCGCCCTATACTTGGCACTTCTAAACATCCACATGCTTTAGGCGCAAGTTCTCGGGAAACATTTAATGAAATTTGGGACAAAATAGGACCTATGTTTTCCGATGTCATGAAAGGGCATGCAGTAAGCTTTCCTGATTTTAAAGTTTCGCTGCATAGAAATGGCTACACAGAAGATTGTTTTTTTGATTTTTCATATAGTCCGATAAAAGTAGAAGACGGATCTATTGGCGGAATTTTGGTAACTGTTATAGAAACTACCGAAAAGAAAATTGTTGCCGATGCCTTGCAGGAAAGTAATGCGCGATTTGTCAACAACATTATGCAAGCTCCTGTGGCAATGTGCATTTTTAGAGGCGAAAATCATGTGGTTGAAATTGCCAACGAACAAATGTTGCAACTTTGGGGCTCAAAAGCAGAAAATATTATCAACAAACCTATTTTTAAAGTCCTTCCAGGATTAAAAAAACAAGGTTTTGATGAGATTCTAAATAGTGTTTTTAAGGACGGGAAAAAAATTACTACAGATGAACTTTTTGTCCAATTAAATCGAAACGGACAAACTGAAAATACCTATATCAATTTTGTTTACGAAGCTTTACGCGAAAAAGACGGCACTATTTCTGGCGTTGCTGCAATTGCAACAGAAGTTACTGCTCAGGTTTTGGCTCGATCAAAAGTAGAAGAAAGCGAACAAAAAATTAGGCAGTTGGTCGAGAATGCACCTTTTCCTATTGCGGTTTATGTTGGAAAAGAAATGCGTATTGAACTGGCCAACGAATCTATAATAAAAGTTTGGGGAAAGGGACCAGATGTAATTGGAAAAACATACACCGAAATACTTCCAGAATTACAAGACGGGCCAATTTTTAAACAAGTTAAAACCGTTTATGAAACAGGACAATCTTTCCATTCCAATAATACGCGAATCGATCTTGTTGTAGACAATGTTATAAAAACCTCTTACTTCAATTACAGTTTTACGCCTTTGTATGATCTAAATGGTAAAATTTATGCTGTAATGAATACAGCTGTAGATATTACCGATTTATTTTTAGCCAAACAAAGAATAGAAGAAAGTGACAAACGTTTCCGTGATACGGTAAGACAGGCTCCCGTTGGCATCACGATTCTTCGTGGGCCAGAATATATGGTAGAAATGGCCAACGAAGCTTATCTAAAACTTGTAGCTCGAGAAGAAGAAACTTTTGTTGGAAGGCCATTGTACGATTCTCTCCCAGAAGTAAAAGAAACCGTGAGCGCTTTGTTAGATAGTGTTTTTAATACTGGAATTCCGTTTCATGGATTTGAAGTTCCTGTTCCTTTAAACCGATATGGAAAAATGGGCACCTTTTATTTTGATTTTCTCTATCATCCGCTTAAAGAAGAAAATGGAACCATTTCAGGGATTTTGGTAACGGTTACCGAAGTAACTGAAAAAGTGGAAGCTAGAAAAAAAATCGAACTTAACGAAGATCGTTTAAAAATTGTTGTGGAAGCCAGCGAATTGGGAACTTGGGAATTGAATGTTGCAACTAGAATCCCGACTTATTCTCAAAGATATCTTGAAATTATTGGCGGTTACACCGAAGAAGTCACGTTAACTCACGAAGAATTATTAGCACATCTTCATCCGGATGATTTGCCTATTCGAAATAAAGGTTTTAAAGAAGCCTTAAATACCGGTTTTTTAAATTATGAAGTTCGAGTAATCTGGAAAGACCAATCGATACACTGGATTGAAGGAAAAGGAAAAGTTTTCTACAATGAAAATCATGAACCTGAAAAATTAATAGGAACGATTCGTGACATAACCGACGAAAAAGAATACCAGCAGAAAATAGAAGAAAGCGAAAAGAAACTGCGAAACCTTATTATGCAGTCGCCAGTACCGAAGGCTATTTTACGCGGAGAGGATTTTGTGATCGAAATGGCCAATTTTGTGCTTTTGAACAATATCTGGAAAAAAGAAGAAATCGAAGTTCAAGGAAAAAAAATATTAGACTTATTTCCAGAACTAAACAAACAGAAATATGCCAAATTACTAAGACAAGTTTACGAATCAGGAAATGTATATGCCGAATCTGAGTCGTTACTTTTTATTGATAATGAAAAATTAGGCAATCAATTTTATGTAGATTTTGAATTTGCACCGCTTCGCGAAAGTGATAATTCTATTTCTGGAATTAGAATGACGCTTATTGATGTAACAGAAAAGGTAGAAGCCAGAAAAAAAATCGAAGAAAGCGAGAAAAGATTCCGCTCTCTTACAGAAAGTATTCCGCAGTTAATTTGGGAAACCGATGCCGAAGGAAATGCCCTTTTTACTTCAGGAAAATGGCTCGAATACACTGGAGTTGAACCAGGCATTGAAGGTTCATGGCAAAATATGATTCATCCAGATGATTTTGAAGAAAATATCCGAATCTGGCAACACGCGCTTGCAACGGGCGAAGTGTACCGCTGTGATGTGCGAATGCGCAGAAAAGACGGCTCATACAGATGGCATACCGTAATTGGCGAACCTGTTTTTGGACGCAATAATAAAATTATAAAATGGGTTGGCGCCTTTACCGATATCCATACCGAAAAAGCCTTTACTCACGAACTAGAACAGCAAGTTACAGCACGTACCAGAGAACTAATCCAGATTAACGAATCGCTTCGCAAAAGTGAAGAACGTTATCATTTGATGGTCGAAGAAGTTCAAGAATATTCCATTTTATATTTAAATTCAGATGGAATTGTCGAGAATTGGAATGTTGGAGCTGAAAAGATTAAAGGCTATAAAGCAGATGAAATTATTGGTAAATATTTTGGTGTTTTTTATACCAAAGAAGATCAAGAAGCTAAATTGCCTGAAAAACTTTTAATGCTAGCCAAAGAAAAAGGAAAAGTTGTTCACGAAGGATGGCGTACCCGTAAAGACGGAAGTCTTTTCTGGGCAAGCGTTGTTATTACCGCTGTTCATAACAAAAAAGGCGATGTTATTGGTTTTTCTAAAGTGACACATGACTTAACCGAAAGGAAAAAAGCTGACGATAAATTAAAAATGAATGCACTAGAACTAGAGCAGAAAAACAATGAACTGGAAGAAATGAACAAAGAACTTCAGTCGTTTGCTTATATCTCAAGTCATGATTTGCAGGAACCGCTTCGAAAAATACAAACTTTTGCTTCTCAGATTATCGAGAAAGAATCTGAAAATTTATCAGACAACGGAAAAGATAAATTTAAACGAATGCAAAATGCCGCTCAGCGAATGCAAACATTAATTAATGATTTGTTGGCTTATTCTAGAACCAATAGTCAAGAACGCATTTTCATAAAAACAGATCTTTGTCAGATTATCAAAGAAGTAAAAGAAGATTTAACTGAAGAATTAGAGCAAAAAAGCGCTGTAATCGAAGTAGGGCAAACTTCTCAAGTTGATATAATTCCGTTTCAATTTAAACAGCTGCTGTATAACTTGATTAGCAATTCTTTAAAATTCTCCAATCCAGAAATTCCGATTGTAATTAAAATTGAAAGCAAAATAGCATTAGGAAAAGATTTTACGGAAGAAAAACTAATTCCTGCTAAAACATATTGCCACATTAAGGTATCTGATAACGGAATTGGTTTTGAAGCTCAGTACAATAAAAAAATATTCGAAGTTTTTCAGCGTCTGCACGGAAGAGACCGCTATAATGGCACCGGAATCGGACTCGCAATTGTGAAAAAGATTGTAGAAAACCATAACGGAATCATTACCGCTTCTGGCGTTCAGAATAAAGGCGCTTCTTTTGACATTTATATTCCTGTAAAATAAGAATTTTCAAATTCCAAATTCCGAATCCCAAATTCATAAAAAAACGGAAACTTCTCAATTGAAGTTTCCGTTTTTCATTTCAAAACGAATTGAAATTATCTCAAAAAAAAAATCTTATCTAGTGTAAACAGTAATTACACCAGTTGTTTTGTCTTTAATTTTAAGTTCTTTGTTGGTAAGGTTCATGATATCACTAGTTGTACTTACATTTCCAACTGTGATTGTCAAATCGTTATGAGATCTTACATAAGTTCCAGTAGTTTCTGTTAAGGCACAATTAGAACCGCTATAATCACCAATAACTGCTGCATTGCTTAATCTTAAATCTAAATAATCTCTATTACATCCTGCTGCATTCTCTGGTGCATCAATTAATACTTCTTGACCATTAACAATTGTTCCAGTTTGGCTTAGATTATACTTCCCTTGAATTGGAACTATTGTTTCTCCTTCATTATCGTCGTTACTACAAGAGGTTACGAACATTCCCGCGCTTAAGGCTAATACGAATAATATACTTCTATTTTTCATGTTTGTTTGTTTTTTATTAATTTAATTCAACAATGCTAAATTAAATGTATATACTTACAAAAAATTTCATGATTTTAAGAATATATTACATAAATCTCATTTTAAAGCAAATTTCTATTTTTTCACATATTTATTCAAAATATACCTTGTTACGGGTTTTAAAGAACCATTATTCTCAGGATGTCTTCCATGTCCGTTAAAAAAATCTATTCCATTTGCTGTTTTGCCGTACCAGACAATGGCTTTTCCATTTTTATCAAAGAATGGGGTTGTGTCGCATACCTTAATTTTTTTCAAGTCAAAAACAGTTTTGTCAAAAGGCTCTACAACATTAAAACTTCCTAAACCATTTACATCCAAATCGCAACTTACCCTTTCATAATGATCGCCTGACCATTGCATACAATCTTTTTTTGACATGCTTAAATAAATGAATATTGCTAATCCAGCTAGAAAAGTTGCAGCTACTAAATACCTTTTTATTTGAAATTTTGGTGGTTGTCCTGTAGCAACAAAAGTATGCATCACTTCTGTCGTTGTTTCCGACTCCTTATCTTCATCTTCTTGTACTTCTTCAGCTACATCTTGTTTTACTTCTTCATTTTTATCTTTCTCTGATTCTTCATTTTTTAAATCGGGAAAATTTTCGTTTTCAACCTCATTAATCAAACCATCAGAAAAAAAATCATTTTTAGTAAAATCAGGATTTCTTAACTCTTCTATCAATTTCCGATTCTCTGGATCAATTTCTTTTCTAAACTTATTAAAAGGTCTAGGTTGAAAATCTACCAAAATTGCTGCTAATTCAACCGTACTTATCTTAGCTGTTTCTCTTTCCGCTTTAAAAAAAGCGCCTACCTTTTTAAACTTATCTGTGTATTGTTGCGAAGTATCTACTTCTTTCGGAATAAAGTCAGCCTTAAAAAAGTTTCGATATATCGCAATATCATCGACTTTAGGTTCTGAGTTGAAAATTTCCCAGCATAAATCTCTTAAAACTGCTTGCGAAGGATTGCTTAGGTAATTAGAATATTTTCCTTCATTTTTTTCAACTCTATATTTCTCTCGAATCGCTTCTTTATAGTGGCTTTGAATATCATCTTGAGTAATTTTTTTCATAAGCTATTAGGATTTTCAGGATTTATTATAGGTTTTTTCAAGTTTTTATCGGACATCATCGGAGAATCAGGAAATCCCGGAAATCCGTATCAATACAGGCTCAAAACGGTTGTTACTTTGCATCAACAAAATTTGTTATCGCTTTGATCTGCAGGTCAAAAGCAAATGTACAAAACTAGTTCATGTACCAAGTGTGGAAAACCGTAAGACGGATTTTATTCCGGGAAGTATAGATGAAAATCTTACTGTTCTACACACTTCACTTCCCAACAAAATTTGGTATTGCCATTTATTAACCAACCTGGAAAAGAAATCCAGTCGGCAATACCCATGTCCAACTTTTAAAATTTAAAAAAATGAAAACATTATATTTATGGGGAGCGTGCGCGCTATTGTCAACTACATTATTCTCTTGCTCTGCTGATGAATTAGAATCTGCAGAACAAAAAACTGAAATAAAAAAAGAAATGCCGTCAGAAGGGCAAGCAGATGATCCCAATGGGCCTGGTGATGATCCTATTAATATCAATCCGCCAAAAAAGTAACAAATAAAATTTATTGTTCTCAATAAATTGCTAAATTCGGGGAAAGTACTATTTATGTTACGATCCCCGTTTTTTTGTTTCTTTATTTTTCTTCTTTTCATTAACTGTGAAGAGAAAAGTAGTGTATTAATAAAACCCGAAAAAACAAACAAAGAAGCAAAACTTATACAAGAAAAAGCTACAGAACAATTCGTGAAAAGCAATTATAACAATGCTTTTTATCTTTTTAATAAATCAAAAATTGCCTTTGAATTTTCTAGAGACAGTTCAAATATTGTTTACAATTTAATTCGAATGGCCAATATCCAACAAATAAATGGCGATTATTATGGGAGCAAAGAAACATTAACAGAAGCATTGCCTTATGCAAAAATTGATAATAATTATAGAGCCGCAATAAATAATTTTTTCGGAATCGCAGATAAAGAACTTTCTATTTATGATGATGCCATTTTTTATTATAATGAAGCTATAAAAGATGCAAATGATCAGGCTGCTAAACAATCTCCACTCAATAATATTGCTGTCATTTATATTAAAAAAAAGAATTATGACAAAGCAATTAAAATTCTAGAAGGGATTTTAGAAACAAAAGCATTTGACAATTATGAAAAAAGTAAAGCAAGAGTAATCGATAATCTTGGATTTGCTTATTTTAAAAAAGGTTTAAATGAAAAAGGGCTTCAATTAATGAATGAAAGCTTAGAACTAAGAGTAAAAAGTGAAGACGTATACGGAAGCATTGAAAGCTATCTTCATTTAGCTGAATATTATTCAAAAATAGACATAAAAAAATCAAATGAATATGCAAAAAAGGCTTATGAAATTGCTACTAATTTTAATAGCATTGATGAACGCTTGAGAGCATTATCGTTTCTTATTTCTAATGGATCTGATGTACAATATGGTGAAAAATATATTACTTTAAATGACAGCATCATCAAAATTAGAAACAATTTTAAAAACAAGTTCGCTAAAATTAAATACGATTCTAAAAAAGAAAAAGACGAAAATCAGAAATTGCGATTGGAGAAAGCTGAAAATCTGGTAGCGATTAAAGAAGCAGAAAAAGATAAAATAATTTTGTTTTCTACTTTAATTGCTGTTGTCCTTTTGGGTGTTTATTTAAGAAATAGATATAAACATAAAACTCGTCTGGTAGAGATCAAAACAGCATACGACACCGAAACTAGAATTGCCAAAGACATTCATGACGGATTAGCAAATGATGTATTTCATGCCATTACTTATACGCAAACGCAGCCCTTAACAAACGAAAGCAATAAAGAAAACTTATTGCAGAAACTCGATGACATTTACTCACGCGTTCGCGGAATTTCTCGAGAAAATAATGATATCGACACTGGCCCAAATTATGCCAATAATTTAAAAGAAATGCTTTCTACTTATAATAGCAGTCAAACTAACGTTATTATAAATGGTGTTGAAAAAATAAATTGGGATTCTATCGAAGATTTAAAAAAGATTACCATTCAGAGAGTTTTGCACGAGTTAATGGTCAATATGAAAAAACATAGTCAAGCTCCTGTGGTATCTATAAAATTTAATACAGACTCAAATTCACTGATTATTAATTATAGTGACAACGGAAAAGGCTGCGAAAAATCAAAAATTATAAAAAATGGCTTGCAAAATATGGAAAACCGTATTTTGTCTAATAAAGGAACTATTACTTTTGACACTGAACCCGATAAAGGTTTTAAAGTAAAAATAACAATGCCTAAATAAAAGCCTATGTTTAAAAAAGTAATTATTGCTGAGGATTTTGAAGAATTCAATCTAGCCGTAAAACAAACTTTGAGCGACCTCAACATTGTCGATTTTCAGCATGCAAAGTATTGTGATGACGCTTTTCTAAAAATAAGAAAAGCTATTCAGGATAATGAACCATATGATTTATTGATTAGTGATCTTTCGTTTAAAAAAGACCATCGCGAAGTAAAAATTGGCAGTGGAGACGAACTGATTCAAAAAGTTCGCGAACTGCAGCCCGATATTAAGATCATCGCCTACTCTATTGAAGACAAAAATGTTCGTATAAAATCACTTTTTGAGGATTCTGAAATTGATGCTTTTGTGCTAAAAGGCCGAAATAGTATTGAAGATCTAAAGAAAGCTCTTTCCATAATTTCGACTTCTGACCAAAAATTTATTTCTGCCGAAGTTGCTTCTGCATTACAGGAAAAAGGCAACTACGAAATAGACGATGTAGATATTAAAATCTTGAAGTATTTGTCTGCTGGAACTTCACAAGATGAAATTATAGAAATTTTTAAAAGCAGCAATACCAAACCCAATAGCAAAAGTGCCATGGAAAAAAGGTTAGCAAAATTAAAAGATTTTTTCAAAGCTAATAATACCATTCATTTGGTTTCGATTACAAAAGATATGGGAATAATTTAAATTCTTCTCGCTCCATTTTCAAAGCTCCCTCGGGAGCTTTTTTTATTTCCAAAAATCTTAATTTATCAGATTATGGATTTCCGTAAAATACTGGTTTTGATTGGTTTTACTTTTGGATTGTTATTGAATTAGTAACCCTTAAATACTATATACAAATGATAAACGATTTAAAGAAATTTTTAAACGAAGAGCAAGATCCAAAAGCAGTAGAAAAGCTTTTAGGAAGAGTTACAGGTCTTCTTACATCTGGAGAGCAGATAGAATATGTAGCTGTGCAAAAAAAACCAGCAATTAATTTATCTCCAGATTGTATTGCTTTAACAAATAAAAGAATAATTTTTTGCCGACCTAAAAATTTAGGTTTGTCAATGGATTTTCAAGACTATGCTTGGAAAGATATATTAGATTGTCATATGAAAGAAGGAATTATGGGAGCTACTTTCACAATGAAAACAATAAAAGGACAGCTAAATATGTTAGATTACCTTCCAAAATCTCAAGCGAGAAAATTATATCAATTTGCTCAACAAAAAGAAGAAGAAATGGTTATTTATCGTCGTGAACATGATCTTGAAACTAAAAGAGCTATTGCAGGAGGAGGAATAACTGTAAATGCTGGCCTTTCTCCTTCTCAAAACATTGAACAAAGAGAAGACCCGCTTGAAACTCTTCAAAAATTGAAAAAGCTTTTAGATGGAGATATAATATCTCAAGCAGAATTTGACACAAAAAAAGTAGAACTTTTATCTAAAATGTAAATTATGAAAAATAGAGTAACAGCACTAGTTTTGACATTTTTTCTTGGAGGCATAGGAATCCATAAATTCTATTTAGGACAGTCAGTACAAGGTATTTTTTATCTCTTATTTTGTTGGACTTTTATTCCATCAATATTGGCTTTATTTCAATTTATCGGTTTGTTATTAATGTCTGATCATTCCTTTAATTTAAAATACAATAATGGTTTTTAATTTATATTAGAAAAAAGCTCCACAAGGAAAAATCCATTATTATAAAAATAAATCTACAAAACAAGTCCTTTATTAGACGCAAATCATTTTCTCAAATATAGAAGTCATGTTTATAAGCTCCTCAGGAGCTTTTTTTATTGATTACGGATTTCCATAAAATACTGATTTTTATTGGTTTTACTTTTGATTATCAATTTTAAATTACAAACCTATGGAAATGAATATCCAACTAAAATCGTTAGCAGATAAAATAAATCAGCTAAAAAGTAAAATCGAAACAGAAGAATCTACAAAACATGCTTTTGTATTGCCATTTATTCACATTCTAGGATACGATGCATTTAATCCGCTAGAAGTGGTTCCCGAATTTACAGCAGATCTTGGCTTAAAAAAAGGAGAAAAAGTAGATTATGCCATTTTTCAGAATGGCGAACCAATTATTATTGTAGAATGCAAAAGCTGGAAAGAAAAACTTACTGTTCACAACTCTCAGTTATTCCGTTATTTTCATGTTACCAAAACTCGATTTGCACTTTTAACAAACGGGATTAACTATCAATTTTTTACTGATCTAGATGATCAAAACAAAATGGACGAAAAGCCTTTTTTAGAATTTGACATCTGTAATCTAAAAGAAAATACAATAAATGAAATTGCAAAATTTCATAAAGCAAATTTTGATGTAAATAATATCGTAAGCAATGCCAGTTCGTTAAAATACATTAAAGAAATTAAGAAGCTTATTAATGCTGAATTAGAAAGTCCTTCAAACGATTTTACGAAGCTCTTTGCAAACAAAATATATGCAGGAAGACTGACTGAAAAAGTGGTAGATGAATTTAAAGATTTAGTTCAAAAATCAGTTAGCCAGTTTATCAATGACAAAATAAACGATCGACTAAATGCTGCTTTGAGCAAAGAAACTATTAAGCAGCAAGATGAAGAAATCATTTCGGTTGAAGACGACAGCAAAGTTGTAACCACCGAAGAAGAGCTTGATGGTTATCGTATAGTAGTGGCAATTCTACGCCGAAAACTACCAACTGCCAGAATTGTCTATCGTGATACGCAATCTTATTTTGGAATTCTGTTGGATGATAATAATCGAAAACCACTCTGCAGACTTCATCTAAACACTGGAAAAAAATACATCAGCCTCTTTAACAATAATAAAACCGAGGTAAAAATTGCGATTTCATCCATTGATGATATTTATCAATACGAAAAAGAACTGCTAGAAACGGTGACTTTGTACGAAACAGAATTAAATCCCGTATAAGTACTCATTTAAAACAACTTAATTCTAATTAGATTTATCTTAATTAAATCAGATTAAGACATTTAATTCTATCCAAATACCACAATCGCCTATGCGAAAAAACTACCCTCTTCTCGTTTTATTATTTTTTATATTCTCCTGCAAAAAGGCTAGTGCTCCTCCTCCACTGCCTCAAGTAAATTCATTCTACAAAAATGTCATTGCAGCAGATGACAGAAAAACAATTACTGCAGAAGAGGCTAAAACGTATCATGTCAATACTACTTATAAATACAAATATAGAACTGGAAATCCAGGAAAATATAAGTACAACTATGATGTAAAAGGTATTAACATCAAAGGAGATTCAGTCTTTGGAAACATTAATACAGAAAGCAAATACGGTGCTGGAATTTTAATAACAGATAGTATCGCTGAGTTAGAAATTAATACCGAATGGGTTTCTCATGGAAAACTAAAAGCTATTGATAAAAAAGGAAACGAATACAATCTAGTTGTCAAATAAAAATAAAAAATGAAATATATCTTACCCTTACTTTTTGTTTTTGTCACTTCATTTAGACCGCCAGAAACTAGTGTGTACATCTGCGGATCAAGTGGCGCAAAAAAATATCATTATAAAGAAACCTGCCGAGGCTTATCGAGCTGCCGCAATGAGACTGTAAAAACGTCTCTTAAGCAAGCTCAAGGTTTAGGATTGACACTTTGCGGATGGGAAGATTAAATCTTCCCATTTTTAAACATTAATCATTTGATAATAATCACTTTACAATAAATTCACATTAGTTTTATTAATTTGAAATAAAACTAATCGTCATGAAACTTTTTAATCTAAATTTTCTAGTATCTTTTAAAGAATGGCTTTTTTTAAGAGCCATGCAATCATCTTTCCTTCATTAATAAATAGCTTAATTATAAAGGAAAAAACAGATTGAATGAATAAAATTGAAAGCTCATTTCTGAATAAAAACCAATTTGGTGAAGATTTCTTGTGGGGTGTCTCAACAGCCGCTTTCCAAATTGAAGGCGCACATGATGCTGACGGAAAAGGTTCTTCTATCTGGGATGTTTTTACTTCTCAAAAAGGAAAAATAAAAAACGGCCATCATGCCATAACTGCCTGCGATTTCTACAACTCTTATCAGGACGATATTAATCTAATTAAGGAACTTAATATTCCGAATTTTAGATTCTCTATCAGCTGGCCCAGAATTATGCCAACTGGTCTTCATCCTGTCAATCAAGCGGGAATTGAATATTACAACAAAATAATAGATTCACTCTTGGCTTCTGGAATTGAACCTTGGATAACGCTTTACCATTGGGATTTACCACATGATCTGGAAGTCAAAGGAGGTTGGACCAATCGAGAATCTGTCTCATGGTTTAAAGATTATGTCGAAGTCTGTATACAATATTTTGGCGATCGCGTTAAAAATTGGATGGTCATCAACGAACCTTCTGTTTTTACTGGAGCAGGCTATTTTTTAGGCATTCACGCACCAGGCAAAAAAGGAATTACCAATTACTTAAAAGCAATGCATCACGTAACTCTGGCAACTGCTGCTGGAGGGAAAATAATACGGAATAGAATTCCAGAGGCACATATTGGAACTACATTTTCATGTACACATATCGAACCCGCAACTGAAAGCACAAAAGATATTGAGGCCGCAAAACGTGTGGACACTTTACTGAATAGAACTTTTATAGAACCCATTTTAGGTTTAGGTTATCCGCAGAAAGATCTTCCGGTTCTAAAAAAACTTAATAATTACATCTTAGAAGACGATTTAAACAATCTCGATTTCGATTTCGATTTCATTGGTTTGCAATGTTACACTCGAGAGGTTGTAAAATCGGCAATGCTTACGCCCTATATTGGCGCCGAATTAATCAGTGCAGAAAAAAGAAATGTAATCGCAACCGACATGGGTTGGGAAGTTTATCCGCCTGCTTTGTATCATGTTCTGAAAAAATTTAATGAATATGACGGAATAAAGAAGATCATTATTACCGAAAACGGAGCCGCCTTTCCTGATACTGTCAAAAACGGAAAGGTTCATGATATAAAACGAACTCATTATATTCAGGATCATTTGGAGCAGATTTTAAAGGCCAAAAAAGACGGTTTAAACGTTGATGGCTATTTTGTATGGACATTGACCGACAACTTTGAATGGGCAGAAGGATATAACGCTAGATTCGGTTTAATTCACGTTGATTTTGAAACGCAAAAACGGACCATTAAAAATTCTGGATTGTGGTTTAAAGATTTTCTTTCTTAATTTTTTTTTAACCGCAAAGACGCAAAGGTTTTTCGCAAAGCACGCAAAGTTACTTTTGACAATATAAATAAACGCAAAATTCGCAAAGCTTTATCTTTAAATAGCCTTGCGAACTTTGCGTTTATCTTTGCGTCTTTGCGGTTAAAAAAAAACTTTTAACGAAATCTATATTTATAACTCTGCTTTAAGATTCCTACATGAATTTTGCCATTGGTTTTTAAATGAGTAGTCACCATAATGTATTTTTCTTCAGGGTACTTTACCTCAAAATTAAAGGTGGTATCTTTTGCTTTAACTTGAAGTAAATGTTTTCCTTCTCCAGATACCGAAAGACCAACGGTTTCGTAAGTTGGCAATGCTTCTGTGGCTTTCAAGCTAATATCTTGAAGTTTCTCTTTATCCAGAAATACTTCTAGTTTTAAGTTGTCCAATTTCATATCTGTGGGCTGTTCAAACGAGACCACATATTTTTTACAGCTGACTGTGCATAAAACGATTAACAATAAGAGAAGCTTTTTCATAAATAATGTTTTTGTAACTAATAGATATAGATTTAAAATCCATTTTATTTTTTATAAATATAGATAATTTTATTGCAATTAAGGAGTCGAGAAAAGTAAGTTTTTCCGTTTTCAGAAGTACCCAATTAACATGTCAAAATGATCAAAAAAAATAGCTATTTTGTCCAAAAAAAATCATTATTTCATTGATTTTATTAGGTTTAACGGGATTTTTTTCTTATCTTTAAAGAGTAAATAACAGTAGAATATATGCCAAAAAACAAACTATTTAAGAGCCAGAATTACACTTCACAAAATCCTTCTTTTTACCTTTTCATGCATTTTATTTTTCAAAATGCTTTTCAGTTTCATTTTGAAACAATCTTTTCTAATCTTTTTTCTGTATCAAGTATAAGCAGGCAGAAGAAACTAGAGCAACTGCTCCAACCGCAATCGTAATTATTTTTCGAGGATATATTTTCTGAGCGATTTTTTTAGAGAATAGATTCCTAAAATTCAGCAAAAGATTTCCTTTTTTAGGAACTTCTTTCGACTCGTCATGTCCATTTTTCACCAAAACCTCTTTTTCTATGCCATTATTTTCAATTTCAGCTGTTCCGTCTTTAGCAACAAATTTAAATTGTTTTGCTTCTTCTGTTCTACACTTTTCATTGAACTTTTTAAAAGGGCGTGGCTGAAAATCGACTATCACTGCAGCAAGATTTATAGCATCAATATTTGACGGATCTGTTTCTCCCTTAAAGAAAGTTTCAATAGGTCTAAACTTATCTTTTTGATCCTTAAACTTATTCTTTTGAGTATGGTCAAAATCTAAACACAATAAATTTTTAAAAACGTTTAAATCATCTTGCGTCGGTCTATCTTCATAAATAAGCCAACACAGATCGCGAAGTTTTCCGCGTGAAGGGTTATATAAAAAATCAAAATACTCGCCCTCTTTTTCGATCTCGTATTTAAGTTTAATCGCCTTTTTATATTCTTCTAATGTATTATTCATCTTGCCTTTTTTAGGAACTTCTTTTGACTCTCTAATTTCAATATTCACCAAAACTTTTTTCTATGCCTTTATTTTCGACTTCTACAATTAAACCCTTTTCAGCACTTTCAATTTTTGTTCCAAATCTATATTATTTCTATATTTTTTTTTACTTGTTTCCAACCAACTTTTTACAAGCATATTGCATCTATAATAATAGAGATTTGTTTAGAAATGAATCGCAATTAAATAAAAAAATAGGTGTTTACATTTCGTTTTATTGGGAATTCTCGGGAATCTCAGGAAAACGCAGGAATTCCGGGAATCCCTTGTCAACAGTGATCTTAAAGCGCCTTTACTTTGCATCAAGAAATTAGTTCAAGTTTTGTCTGCAGACTAAAACAAAAATATAAAACTAGTTCTAATTAACATTGTGGAAAACCGTAAGACCGAGTTTACTCGGGAAGTGTAAATTACGTCTTACAGGTCTACACGATCTACTTCCCAAAACCAATTTTGGTATCGCATTCCAAGATCTGGATCAATTCCAGACAGCCATACCTATGTCTAATTTCTAAATTAAATTAAAATGAAAAAACTAATACTATTAATGGCTTTTGCGCTATTATTCACGATATTTTCTTGTACTCCTGATGAATACGAGACTCAACCTAAAAAGAAAATTGAAAAGGCTGGAAATCCATCAGCTGATGATCCTGATGGGCCAGGTGATAAAGGTAATCAACCACCACCGGCACCATGATAAAAAAAAAATTTTAGTGTCTAATTAATTACTATTTTCGGGGAAAGTAAATTTGCATGTTACGATCCCCGTTTTTTTATTTCATCATAACTCTTTTTCTTTTCTCATGCGAAGAAAAAAAGCCCATTAATCTAAAGACAGAATCTATTCGAAAAGAAGCGCTTGCCCTACGAAACAAAGCAATTGAAAATTATGACAAACAAAACTTTAACACCTCTTTTTATCAATTCAATAAATCAAAGGAACTTTATAATATTATAAAAGACAGTGCCAAAATCTCTTACGTACTTATTAGAATTGCAGAAATCCATCAGCGGAATGGCGATTATTATGGAAGCAAAGAAATTTTAACTGAAGCATTACAGACACTACCATTAATTAAAAAAAAAGGAGATTATCCTGCTAGTATAAATAATTATTTAGGTATCGCAGACAAAGAACTTGCTCTTTATGATGATGCCATTTATTATTATAAACTAGCGGCAAATGAATATAAAGACCCTCTCTTAAAACATGCTCCTTTACAAAATATTGCAACAATCTATATCTGTCAGAAACAATATCATAAAGCAGTCCCTATCTTAGATTCACTTTTACAATCTCTTTCAAGTAAAGATTTAAAAGAGAAAGCAACACCGTATGACAAGTCGATACTACTAGACAATTTAGGTTATGCCTACTTTAAGAACGGAATGGATGAAAAAGGATTCCAATTAATGAATGAAGGTCTAAAAATTAGAATTGATAGTAAGGACAACTATGGAAGTATTGAAAGTTATCTTCACCTAGCCGATTATTATTCTAAAAAAGATCCGAAAAAATCGGATGAAAATGCTCTCTTAGCTTATAATATATCTACGAAACTTAATAGCGTTGACGAAAGATTGGAAGCTTTACAAATATTAATCTCAAATGACAATACTCCTAATACTCCCAAATACACTCAAAAATATTTTACATTAAACGATAGCATAATTAAAGTTAGAAATAATTTTAAAAATAAATCTGCCAAAATTAAATACGACGCTACAAAGGAAAAAGATGAAAACGCCAAACTTCGTTTAGAAAAGGCAGAAAATTTATTATCTCTCCAAAGAGCTAAATATCTCAGAATTGTATTTGTTATAGCATTTGTCTTTTTAGTTATTCTAATTGCAATTTTAATTCGCTATTACAAAAATAAAAACAAGGCTATCGAATTTAAAAGTTCGTACGATACAGAAACGAGAATCTCAAAAAAAATCCATGATGAATTGGCCAATGATGTATTTCAGGTAATTGCTTTTGCGGAATCTCAGCCATTGGCTGTAGAAAACACCAAAGAGAATCTACTCCAGAAACTGGATGATATTTACGGGCGCGTGAGAGGAATTTCAAAAGAAAACAATAAGATCGAAACTGGAAAAGATTTCACCAAAAGCATAAAAGAAATGCTTTCTGCCTACAATACTTTAGAAAGAAATATTATTGCCACAAACTTAGAAAACGTAAACTGGGAAGAGATTGACGACATCAAGAAAATCACCATTGGACGCGTACTGCAAGAATTGATGGTGAATATGAAAAAGCATAGCCACGCAAATCTTGTTGTGATAAAATTTGAAAGTGATCCAAAATCAATTCTAATCCGCTATTCGGATAACGGAATTGGCTGCGAGAAAACAAAGATTTCTAAAAATGGCCTCCAGAATATGGAACATCGAATTCAAACAGTAAAAGGTACTATTGAATTTGACACAGAACCCGAAAACGGATTTAAAGCTAAAATCGTAATTCCTAAATAAACAAAAGCCTTTCGGATGATTCTGAAAGGCTTTTTCTTCAAAAAACAAGTGATTTTTTAAATTAACTTGCACTACACCGCCTCTTTTAAAACGGCAACAGCTTCTTTCCAATTATTTACTCTTAAATAATTTTCTTTTTTGGCATTATGAAACGCGGTAAACATAATTGGTTTACCAATGCAGAAATCTAGATTCTTTGGATGATCATCGATCAAATAATCGGTATTGATAATGGCTTTACTTCCGCACAGCACAATATTTTGCCATTTTATAAAGGGAAAATGTTCTGCAAGCCATTCTATTTTTTCATTTAGCGAGAGCGGAAATTCTGTCGCTGCTGAAACAATATAAATCTCAAAATTCTCCTGTAACAGCTTTAAACTTTCTACAGCATCTTCTATTACAGGCAATGTTCTAAAAAAGTCTTTAGAGTTTAACACGCTAAGCACCTTCTCCCGACCGTGAAAAGCTTCTTCTTCAGTTAAACCTTGAATATCTTCTTTTGAAATGGTTATTCCAAATTCTCTTTCGAAGTAAGTGATTAGGTGTGCTTCTACATCAGCAAGCACTCCATCCATGTCGACTGCAATTGATTTCTTTTTCATTGTACATTTATTTTGCTACTAAATTATGCAAAAATTGCAATAAACAGCAAATTATTGCAATTTTTTATTTATTTTTGCAATATTAAACCGCAAATAAAATGAGAAAGGAAGAACGCCAGCAGACTATTTTAGATTATTTATCAAAAGAACATCGAGTAACTTCTGTTGAATTGAGTGAATATTTGAGTGTTTCTGAAGATACGATCAGACGGGACTTGAAAGAGCTTTCAGATCAGGGGCTTTTAAAAGCGGTTCGTGGTGGTGCGGTGGCTCCTTCTCCGATGCCTTTGCATTATAGAAAAAGAGAAAAGCATGATCTGGAAAACAAAAAGATTATTGCAGAAAAAGCCATTTCGTATTTAAAAGATGGGCAAGTAGTTTTTATTGATGGAGGAACAACTTCTTTGGCTTTAGTGGCAAGTTTTCCGCATCATTTAAAACTAACTGTCATTACAAATAGTTTTCCTGTTGCTGTTTTGGTCGAAGATCTACCGAATATCGATTTGATTTTTGCTGGAGGAAAAATGTGCAAAACCTCTTTTACTACTGCTAGTATGGAATCTCTAGACTTTTTTAGAAATTTCAGAGCTGACATCTGTGTTTTGGGAACATGCGGTATTCATCACGAACGTGGTCTTACCGGAATTCTGTATGATGATTCGCTGATTAAAAAAAGTATGATTCAAAACTCGAATTTCATAATTGCTTTGGGGTCGAGTGAAAAAATCGATACCGCAGAAACTTATTTTGTTTCTCATTTAAAAGATATCGATGTTCTAGTAACTAACATTTCGCCTGACGAAGAAATTTTGAAAGTGTATAAAAATACGGGGGTGACTATTCTTTAATTTCATAACTTTGATCTAAACAATGATTTAGCATTACTATAGCGCAATGGAATTCCAATATTTTCTACCATCAGAAATTCTGAAACCTTATATAAAACATTATTATATTTTTGAATCAGATTCTGATATAGAATTTCAAGACACTGTATTTCCGAGTGGCGAAATGGAAATGATTTTTAACCTCGGCGACGGTATTTGGGAATCCTTAATTGATGAAAAATTTCATAAAACACCCAAAATTGAATTATGGGGACAAATAACAAAGCCACTTGCCATAAAATCAAAAGGTAGGCACACTATGCTTGGCATTCGGTTTTACACTTATTCTGCGTCCTATTTTTTTAATGATGAAATCGGGATATTTAACGATCAGATTTTAGATTTAGAAGATGTAATTGGCAAACCTATAACAACGCTATATTTACAGCTTTTAGAAACTTCAGAAATACAAAAGCGAATTGAACTTATTGAAGCATTCTTAATCAAGAAACTGGTAACCAATGATAATAAATCACAAAAAATTCAAAAAGTAGCTCATATATTATCGAGTTTAGTCCAAAATCCATCGGGGAGCGAGATCAATACTATTGCAGCCAAATACGGAATGACGCCTCGCTATCTTCATAAATTGGTTTTTCAACACACAGGGCTTGCCCCAAAATCCTTTAACAAGATTATCCGTTTTCAGCGTAGCCTAAAACTGATTGCCAATAACGATTCCCCTTTAACTTCAATTGCTTACGATTCTGGCTACTTCGACCAGTCGCACTTTATAAGAGATTTTAAAGCTTTTACAGGAACTACACCTACTTCTTATTTAGAAAATCTATCTCCAATAAATAATTTAATTGTATAAAATCAATATTCAGCTTCTTAGTATCTTAGAATCTCAAAAAATAAAAATCAGTTCCGATTTGTACAATTTAAAAGTTTTTAAACGCAATACCTTTGATTAAAATAATATAAATCTATTCTTTTAATTAAAACTATTGTTATGAAAAATTATGCTCCTTGTACAATTTTAAAACTACTTGTATTTATCATAGTATTAAACAGCTGTAATTCGGCATCAAAAAAAGAAACAGCCAATTTAGACGAAGCAAAAAAAGCAATTCAGGAAAGCAACGCCATTTATTTTAATTCATTTAAAAATAATGATGCTTCCATTTTCATAGATCGTTATGCCGATGACGCTTCAATATTACTTCCAAATGCACCTCAAATTTATGGAAAAGAAGGTGCTGCTAAATTTTTTAGAAAAGCCTATGACGAATATGGTTTAAGAGGTGGTAAATTTATCACTACAGCAATATACGGCGATGGCGTAGAATATGTAACCGAAGAAGGGTTATGGCAGTCTTTAAATTCGAAAGGCGAACTTATGGATGATGGCAAGTTTCTTGTTCTTTGGAAAAAAACTCCTAAAGGCTGGAAAATGTTTAGAGATTCTTTTAGCAGTAATCGCAAAGCAGAATAAATACTAGTCTAAAACAAAAAAAGCCTTTCAGGATTTTACTCCCAAAAGGCTTTTTTACTACAAATTAAGTGGCAATTTTATTTCCATCCGCCGCCCAAGTCTCTATAAACATGAACTGCAGCATTTAATTGTTCTTTTTTAGTATCTACTAATTCCAATTTTGCTTCTAAAGCATCTCTTTGTGTCATTAAAACTTCAAAATAGTCTACTCTTGCCGATTTAAACAAATCGTTTGAAACTTCGATAGAGGTATTTAATGCATCAACTTGTTTTGATTTAAGATCGTAACCTTTTTGAAGATTCTCAATCTTAGACATTTGATTTGACACTTCTAAATAAGCATTTAAAACTGTACGATCGTAATTGTACAATGCTTGAATTTGTCTTGCATTAGCACTTGCAAACTCTGCTTTAATGGCATTTCTATTAATCAAAGGCGCAACAAGATCTCCGGCCAATGAGTACAATAGCGATTCTGGCATTGTAAACAAATAAGAAGGTTTAAAAGCATTTACTCCAATCGCAGCAGTAATATCCAAAGAAGGATAAAACTCTGCACGAGCTACTTTTACATCTAATTTTGCTGCTACTAATTGCAATTCTGCTTGTTTTACATCTGGACGATTCTGCAATAATTGAGATGGAATTCCAGAACTTACAGCCGCTGGTAAAAGACTTAAGAAATTAGTAGTGCTTGTTCTTTTGATTTCCTGCGGATATCTTCCAAGCAAAAAGTTGATTTTATTTTCTGTTTCTTTTATCTGCTGTAAGATATCAAACTCCATACTTCTTGAAGTTAAAACCTCTGCTTCAAATTTCTTTACTCCAAGTTCAGTTGCTCTTGCCGCTTGTTTTTGAACTTTTACAATTTCTAAAGCGTTAGTCTGCAATTGAATTGTCTGTTTTACAATCTCTAATTGATTGTCTAAAGCCAACAATTCATAATAAGAATCGGCAACTTCAGCGATAAGATTTGTAATAACAAAGTTTTTACCTTCAACAGTAGCCAAATATCTGTTTAAAGCTGCTTTTTTAGAATTGCGAAGTTTTTTCCAAATATCTACTTCCCAGTTTGCATAAGCTGCAATGGTAAAATCTCCCAACGGATCTGGCATTTCTTTACCAGGCATAATTTCAGTTGTAGCATCACCAGCTCCTTGGCTTGTATATCTACCTACTTTTTCTACTCCAGCTCCCGCACGTAAACCTGCAGTTGGCAATAAAAGTCCTTTTTTTACACGAATATCATTCTTTGCGATTTCTATTTCCTGTAAAGTAATATTTAGTTCTTGGTTATTTTTAAGAGCAGCATCAATTAAATCGATGAGGTTCTGATCTTTAAAATAATCTTTCCACGCTAACGCAGCTGTATTGTTGCTTGCTTCCTGTGTTTGAGCTGTTTGTCCAAATGAATCAGGAACCGGCGTACTTGTAGTTACTGCTGCCTCAGGTGCAGGGGTTTTACACCCTGCAACTGCCAGACATGCAGCTAATACAATACTATATTGATATGTTTTAACTCTATACATGATTGTTATCAATTTCTTCTGTTAATGGGTTTTCTTCTTCATGTTTTACCAATTTGTGTTTCTCAGCAATTTTGGCAAATATGAAATACAAGCCTGGAATTACAAATACACCACAAATGGTTCCAATAAGCATACCTCCTGCTGCTGCAGTACCAATTGTTCTGTTACCAATTTTACCTGGACCAGTCGCAAAAGCAAGTGGCAATAAACCTGCGATGAAAGCAAACGAAGTCATCAAAATTGGACGGAACCTCGCTTTGGCTCCTTCCATTGCAGCTTCTAAAACCGATTTACCTGCAGCATGTCTTTGAATCGCAAACTCAACAATCAACACGGCATTCTTACCTAATAAACCGATAAGCATTACCATAGCAACTTGAGCATAGATATTGTTTTCTAATCCTGTTAATTTTAATAAAAGGAAAGCTCCAAAAATACCTGCTGGTAAAGAAAGAATTACCGATAATGGCAAAATAAAACTTTCGTATTGAGCTGCTAATACCAAGTAAACGAAGCCTAAACAGATTAAGAATACCCAAATAGCCTGATTACCTTGCGCCACCTCATCGGCAGAAATACCTGCCCAGTCAATGTCATATCCTCTTGGCAATTTTTCAGCTGCCACTTTCTGAATCACTTTAATCGCTGTACCAGAACTATATCCTGGAGCTGGCGAACCACTGATTTGTGTTGAGGTATACATGTTATGACGTGTGATTTCTGAAAGTCCGTACACTTTTTCCAATTTCATGAAAGCAGAATAAGGCACCATTTCATCACGATTATTCTTCACATACAATTTCAAGATATCATCTGGCTGTGCACGATATTCTGGTGAAGCCTGAACGATTACTTTATAATTGATACCAAATTTGATAAAACTGATTTCGTAGTTACTTCCCACAAGAGTTGACAATGAGTTCATCGCATTTTCGATAGAAACACCTTTTTGCTGTGCTAAATCATTATCGACTTTCATCATATATTGAGGGAAACTCGAGCTATAGAAACTAAATACGTTTGATAATTCTGGCTGTTTGTTCAATTCAGCCACAAAATCATTATTTACCTGTTCCATTCTCTTATAATCAACAGAACCTGTTTTATCCAACAAACGAAGCTCAAATCCTCCGGCAGCACCATATCCTGGTACAGCAGGCGGTTGGAAAAATTCGATATTAGCACCTGTAATATCTTTACATTTTTCCTCCATTTCATGCATAATCTCTAGAACAGATTCTTTTCTGTCGCTCCAGTCTTTAAGGTTAACCAAACACGTTCCTGAGTTTGCTCCCGTACCTTCAGACAGAATCTCGTAACCTGCCAATGAAGAAACAGATTTTACTCCGTCAATTTCTTCAGCAATTTTCTGAACTCGCTCTGCAATATTATTTGTTCTTTCTAATGATGACCCTGGGGGCGTTTGAATAACGGCATAGAACATTCCCTGATCCTCATTCGGAATAAATCCTGAAGGCACATTACTACTAATGATCCATGTTCCAGCACAGAAACCAAGAAGCGCTACAATTGTCACTACTCTTCTGTTAACAATTTTACCCAATAGATTTTGGTATTTACCTTGCGCTAAATTGAATTTTTCGTTGAAAGCATCAATAAATCGGTTTGCAGGAGTTTTCTTTTTAGGTACTCCGTGATTGTTTTTCAGCATCATGGCACAAAGTGCAGGTGTCAAGGTCAAAGCCACAATACCAGAAAGGATAATAGCCGTTGCCATCGTTACAGAGAACTGTCTGTAGAATACCCCAACAGGTCCAGACATGAACGCTACTGGAATAAATACCGCCGCCATAAGGAAGGTAATCGCAACAATTGCTCCTGCAATTTCATGCATTGCCTGCTTAGTCGCTTTAAATGGCGACAGATGTTCTTCTTCCATCTTGGCATGAACGGCCTCGATAACCACAATCGCGTCATCGACCACGACCCCAATTGCCAATACTAAAGCAAATAATGTAATTAAGTTTAATGAGATATCGAAGAATGTCATGAACACAAAAGTTCCTACCAACGATACTGGAACTGCAATTGCCGGAATAACCGTAGAACGCCAATCTCCTAAGAAAAGGAATACTACCAAACCTACCAGAATAAATGCTTCAACCAACGTGTGGATTACTTTTTCGATAGAAGCATCAAGGAATTTAGAAACGTCATACGAAATTTCATAATCCATTCCTTTTGGAAATCTCTGTTTGATTTTTTCCAATTTTGCTTTTACCTCTTCAATAACCTGATTCGCGTTACTTCCAAAAGATTGTTTCAATACAATCGCCGCAGATGGTCTTCCATTCAAATTAGAATAGATATCATACATCGAGCTTCCAAACTCGACTTTTGCAACATCTTTCAATCTCAAAAGCTCACCGTTTGGATTTGCTTTTACTACAATATTCTCATATTGCTCTTTTGTTGTAAAACGTCCAGAATATTTCAATACATATTCAAATGCTTGAGAACGTTTACCAGAACTTTCCCCAGTTTTACCAGGAGAAGCTTCCAAACTCTGACTTGATAATGCTTCCATAATCTCATCAGCAGAAATTTTATAAGCTAGCATACGGTCTGGTTTTAGCCAGATACGCATTGCATATTCACGTGTTCCTAAGATATCTCCAGAACCAATACCGTTTACCCTTTTTAATTCAGAAAGTACGTTGATATCAGCATAGTTATACAAGAACTTCATATCGGTATTTTTATCTGTACTGTAAAGGTTCACGTACATCAACATACTCGGTACTTCACGGGTAATTTTGATACCCTCTCTAATTACTAAAGGAGGAAGTTTATTGGTTACAGAAGCCACACGGTTCTGCACGTTAATTGCAGCTTGGTTAGGATCTGTTCCTAAGTTAAAAACTACTTTAATTGTTGCTTCACCATCATTTCCTGCATCTGAAGCCATATATTTCATCCCTGGAACACCATTTAGGGCTCTTTCCAACGGAATAACAACCGCCTTGATCATAAGCTCACCATTAGATCCAGGATAATCTGCGGTAACGTTCACCATTGGAGGTGAAATCGTAGGGAATTGTGTAATTGGCAAGTTTAAAACCGACAATATCCCTAAAAAGACAATAATCAACGATATTACTATCGAAAGAACAGGTCTTTGAATAAATTTATTAAACATTTTCGTATTTTTTAATGATTAAACTTATTGAAGCTTAAAATTGTTTCACGTTTCACGTTTCAGGTTCAGTACGTAACTTGAAACCTTAAACTTGAAACTATAAAACAAAAAACTATTCTGCTTTTAAGCGTAAATTATTGATTACTTTATTAGGAGATTGGTAATCGTATTTAATCTTGTCTTTTTCTTTTACCTTCTGAACACCTTCAAGTAAGATTTTATCATTTTCTGAAATACCGCTTTTGATTACATACAAATCAGGAATTTCGCCAGTAATAGTAATTTCTCTAGAACTTACTTTATCATCTTTACCTACTACAAAAACGTATTTTTTATCTTGAATTTCGTAAGTCGCTTTCTGTGGAATTACGATAGCATTTTTAAGAGGAACGTTCATTTGAACTTGTCCTGTTTCGCCATTTCTAAGTAATTTTCCAGAGTTTGGGAATCTTGCTCTGAAAGCGATATTTCCTGTTTCGTTGTTGAATTCACTCTCTATAACCTCAACATTTCCTTTTTCTTTAAAAATATCTCCGTTAGCCAATACTAGAGCCACTTTGTTATCTGCACGGTCTTTAATGTTTGTTTCGTACTGAATATACTCTGGTTCAGAAACGTTGAAGTAAGCAAACATTTGGCTGTTGTCTGAAAGGCTTGTCAATAATTCGCCTTCATCAATCAAACTTCCTAGTTTTAAAGGAATACGATCGATTGTTCCGTCAAATGGAGCTCTGATTTCTGTGAAAGATAAATGAAGTTTTGCTAAAGATACTTCAGCTTTTGCTGACTGTAATTTTGCCTGTGCAACGCTTAATTCGTTTTTAGAAACGATATTTTTATCAGCTAGCAATTTAGCATTTTGCAATTCGATTTCTGCCGATTTTTGTTCAGACTGCGCTTTAAGCAACTCAGCCTCATACATATTAGGCATAATTTTAAACAACAGTTGTCCTTTTTTTACAAACTGTCCTTCGTCAACATATATATTTTGTAAAAACCCTTTTTCTTGGGCACGCAGTTCGATATTTCGAACCGATTTTATTTGTGAAACATATTCTTTTGTAAATGAAGTATCAATTCTAACCGGATTAGTAACGGTAAATTTTTCTACTTCTTCTTTTTCTTCTTTTTTAGATGTACAGCTCGTTAAGCACACCAAGGCCATTAAGCCTGTGAACATAATAATTTTTTTCATGATTTAGTTTGGAAATTAAGCGATTGAATGCTTTGGAATGAAAATTCCTTTTGGATGTTAAATGCATCAGCCAGCCTTAGTCCAGACCTTAACTTTATATAAGCAGAAGTAGTAAAAATATACAACAGCAAGATACGCAGAGATCGTAACTCAGGTAACCGATGTATATTTTAAAATCAAATCCTTAATACTTGTTGAGTAATGTAAATAGGATTTGAATGCCTTAAAACAGGCGTAGAAATTTTTAAACGATTAACATTCGATGCAGACTGATCTGAAAGTGCCAGATACAAAGCATCTACCAAACTATACGAAGCCGTGAAAAACTTGTTCGTAAGGGTATTAACATCATCTCCTCCCAGAAGATCTTCTTCAAGATCAACATCTGCATCTTCAATTATTGAAGTACCGCGATCCTGATTGGTAAACTTAACTCTGTGTTTTTGCAGATGATGGTGATTATGAGCACCAAAAGTATTTGCATTCAAATATTGGCCTCCACCAAACAGAAGCATATTCATGAATACTAAAAATACTGTTAACTTTCTCATTTCGGTGCGAAAGTAGTAAAAGAATCAAAACAAAAAAAGAATTTTTAACAAGGTTTAACAATTACATAAAACGAAAACGTTTTCACTCCTATAATATTTATCAATCGCTTTCTCTTTAATTTTAAAAATAAAAACAAAATACTGATTATCAATAATTTAAAATAAAAAACTAAAAAAGAAAAATTTCCATAATTGTAAATTCCTGTCCCTTTTTCACAAAGGTTTTAAAAGTGTTTTTCATTCCAAATTTCTCGTAAAATGCTTTTTTACTCGTTCTGGCGTTGCACCAAACTTTTTCCAGACCTTTTTCTTTTGCAAATTTAAAGATGTATTTTAAAAGTTCAGAAGCAATTCCTTTTCCCTGATATTCTTCTAAAGTAGCTAATTTTCTAAACTGCATTTCTTTGCCTTCAATAAAACAGGAAACTATAGAAACCAATTTGTTGTCTTCAAAAACTCCAAAATGAAACCCTGAAGCATCTTCTTCAAGCTGTACAAATTCAAAAGGCTGATCGGGCCACATGACTTCATGTCTAATTTGCCAAGTATCAGATGCATTTATTTTTTTAATTTCCATATCGGTTTATTAATCTGTTCAAAAATAATTCATTTTAATTTGATTGTAAAAAACAACTTGAAAATATCGATATAATTAACTTTCAAAACTTTACATAAAAATAAATCAGACAAATCGTTCAATTTTAATCTATTATGATTATTTTTATAGTGCCAAAATCAAATAGAGCCCATTATGAGAAAATTCTTTTTAGCAGTATTTTTATGTATTTGTGCCAACGGATTCGCACAATTAATACAAGTTGGACCACAGTTTTCTACTAATATTACTTCTGTCAATGCTAAAAGTTTCAGCTCTGACCATACAAATACAGGAATTGGCGCGGCTGCTTTTGCCAGATTAAATCTTGCGCTTTTTTATGCTCAAGGCGAATTTGGATATGCTCAAACCAATTTTAGCGTATACCAGAACGGCGTGGGAGAGACAGAATTTAAACTAGCCGGAACAGATGCTTCATTAATTGCAGGAATTAAAATTGTTCCGCTTGGAAAACTTGGAAACGTAAGGCTTTTTGTGGGTTACAATTGGAAGAACTACTCTGATATAAGCTCCAGCAACAATTTAAACTCTGTAGCATTCGAAAAAAACAATCACAGCATTCTTGGAGGTGTGGGAATTGATGTCTGGAGACTGACTTTTGATGTTAGATATCTTGCCGGACTTACCGATATTGATGCTTCTAATGGTGAAATTAAAACTGGAGTTACAAACCTATCTCTTGGATTTAAATTTTTATAAATCATAAAACAAAAAAGGGAATCGATTGATTCCCTTTTTTATGACTTATTTTTAGATTTTAACGTAATAACTTTCTTCATTATTACTCTCTATTTTCTGAATGCCTTCTTGTGTTTTAACTGCTACATTTATAACATGCAAAACATTTGATTTATCATTAATACTGCAATTCCAAATTGTTCCATCTGAAAGAATGATTTCTGAAAATACCGACACAGTACTATTGGTATCATTATAGACTAAGTTTTCTGTTCTTAGCAATTTCTTCGTATTGCTTTTTTTGTCGACTTCATAAAATAGAATTTCGTTTTCTTTAATTTCAACTATTTCATCAACGTTAGACTGAACATTGACATTTTCTGAAGCTGTAGACCAGACTGGCTGATTCCCTGCCCTTTTCCAAGTCCCTATAGCTTGTTTTAAAATTTCTTTTCTCAAAAGCTCACGCAAAGTGTCTACTTTTTTAACAGCATCTTTCCCTATTTCATTTTCAGGTTTGATCTTTGCTGCTAAAGAAAATAAATCGATAGCTTTTACAAAATCGGCTTTTTTATAATAAGATACAGCCAATTCATATTTATTCTTTTGAAATGATGCCTTTTGATCGCTTTGTCCAAAAAACTGAAAAGTAGTTAGCAAAACAATCAGAACAAATGTCTTCTTCATTAAATTTGGGGTTTTTAATATTTTGCAAACGTAATATATTTCGTAGATTTACTTTTACGGTTCTCCGTATTTTCAAACATTTTTAAACTTTAAAAATAAAAAACGCTGCTTTTAAAAAAAAAAGCAGCGTTTTTTATTTCATCATTAAGATTTACTCAGTTATTTAACATACAAAATATTATTCTCTGGGGTTGCATCCATAAAAATTCCTCCATCAAGCTCGATTTTTTCTATTTTTTTTGTGCTTTTCAGAACTATTTTGGCTGTTTTCTGGTTTTTCTCCCAAATTGCAGGTGTTTGATGTAATGTTACTGTCGATTTATCAGCGTAAGTAATTATAACATCAAATGGAATTGCAAAACCTCCAATATTTTCTACTGTTATAATTTTCTTATCCGCAGAAAGTCCTTTTACTGCAATATCTATATAATTATTAGTAAAGAACCAATTATTGAAAAACCAATTTAAATTCTTGCCTGTTGCAGTATTAAACGAATTAAAATAATCCCACGGAATTGGATGTTTTCCATTCCAAGTATCCATATAAAAATGAAGCGCTTTTTTGAACAGTTCATCTCCTAGCATATCTTTTAAAGCCAAATAAGAAAGAGAAGCTTTTCCATACGAATTATTTCCATAGCCAGCTCCAGAAACTTGTGTAGACATTGTAATAATAGGCTGATCTTGTTCTGCAGAGCGATCACGAATATAATTTTTCACTCTAAATTCCTGATAAAATTTATCTGCCGCTTCTTTGCCATGCTCTGCAGTTCCGATTAAATATTCAAAAGTGGTTGCCCAGCCTTCGTCCATAAAAGCATAACGCGTTTCATTAATTCCCATATAAAAAGGAAAATAAGTATGTGCTACTTCGTGATCTTGCACCAATTGTGCGAAAACAGGATCGTCTGTTTGCGAGTCGTTGCACATCATTGGATATTCCATATCTGCAAAACCCTGAAAAGCCGTCATTTTAGAAAACGGATACGGAACTCCTGGCCAATTGTTAGAAAACCAATCTAAAGCATATTGATTGTTTTTTACTGAATTAACAAAATCGGTTCCTTTTACATTGTAAGCTGCCTGAACACTTGCACGACGATTTGTTTTTTTATCTACCACTACACTGCTCGCATCCCATAAATAATGGTCGCTTAAACCAAAACATACATCTGAAATGTTTTTAGCTTCAAATTTCCAAACGTTCCAATCGTATTGCTTGGTTACGATTCCGCTTTTCATTTCCTGTTCGTTGGCAATATGTAAAATTTCGTCTGTTGTATAAGATTTCTTTAAGCGTGAAGCAAATTCAGGCTGTAAAACCTCATCTGGATTCAATAAATCTCCTGTTGCATACACCACATAATTTTTTGGCGCTTTTACAGAAAAAACATAATCATTGAAATCATTATAAAACTCTTGACGATCTGTATGCGCTAATCTATCCCAGCCATTATAATCATCAAAAACTGAAACTCTTGGATAGCTATAGGCTACAAAAAAAGTGGTTTCGTCGATCTGCCCTTCTCTACCACTTTCTTTGGATAAAGGATAGTTCCACTGAATATCTATAGTAGTTTTTGAATGCGGTAAAATCTTTTTTTGCAATTTTACGTTTCCAACGGTTCCCCAATTTCTAGCATCTTCTTTGTATACCTCATTTTCTATTTTTAATGAAGTAATCGTTAATCCATCGCTTAAAAAATCATTACTTACTTCGCCGCCTCTAGGAGAAGAAGGTTTATGAAGATTATTTACAAAACGGATCACTAAGTTTTTTAATGTATCCTTGCTGTTGTTTTCGTAAATGATAGTTTCAGTTCCGCTTACCAATTTTGTTTTTGGGTCAACAGAGATTTCCATATTGTATTTTCCGCGGTTCTGCCAATAGTTTGCGCCTGGTTTTCCGTCTTTAGAACGTGTTCCGTTTTCATAAGCTTTTTTTATGTTTCTAGGCATATAAAGCTCTTGGGCAAAGTTATTTTGGGCAAAAAGAACGAATGCTATTAAGGCAAATTGCAAAAATTTCTTTTTCATATAATGATTCTTAGGTCGTTAAATTGTTTGGTATATAAGACTGCTGTTTTTAAACAATGTTACAAATTTAGTTATTAATTGTAAATTGTTAATGGTGAATTGTAAAATGTGAAATGTAAGTTGTGAGATATAAAAATCTTATTATACTTCAAACCTCTTACTTTTTACTTTTTCACAAGAAAAGAAAAACCGTCTATTACCCAAAAGCGACAGACGGCATCTACAATTAATATATAACCTTGAGAACTACAAAATATAATCGGTATTAATAAAATTCGATTCTTTGCTGTTAAGCAATTCTTGCAGAATTTCATTGTTATAATCGATATCTTTTGAAGCTACAAACGTACGGATCGAGAAAGAACGTAAAGCATCTGGAATACTCAAAGTTCCTACTGCAGAATCTTTTCTTCCTGTGAAAGGGAAAGCATCTGGTCCTCTTTGGCAAGAACTGTTTAGATTTACTCTACAAACTAAGTTCACCAAAGCATCAATTAGCGGAGCTAGAGTTTTGATGTCTTTACCAAACAAACTCACTTGCTGCCCATAATTTGACTCAGCCATATCTTTTAAAGGTTCTTTAATGTCTTTGAAAGAAAGTACAGGGACAACTGGTCCAAACTGCTCTTCGTGATAGACACGCATTTCTTTGTTTACTGGATACAGAACCGCTGGAAAAATATAATTATCGGTATGTTTTCCTCCCTTTTCATTTATCACTTTAGCCCCTTTATGAAGAGCGTCGTCAATTAAACCTTGAATGTATTTTGGCTTATCAGTTTCTGGAAGCGGCGTTAAAGCCACTCCTTTTTCCCACGGATTTCCAAAAAGCAAACTGTCTACTTTTTCAGCAAAACGTTTGTTGAATTCTTCGGCAATCGATTCGTGAACATATAACACTTTTAAAGCTGTACAACGCTGTCCGTTGAAAGACAAACTTCCTGTAATGCATTCTTGAATAGCCAAATCTAAATCGGCATCTGGAAGAATAATCGCCGGGTTTTTAGCTTCTAAACCTAAAATTAAACGCAATCTGTTTTTGTTCGGGTGCTGATCTTGCAAAGCAATTGCCGATTTACTGTTTCCGATTAATGCCAAAACATCAATTTTTCCAGATTTCATGATCGGAGAAGCCACTTCACGTCCTCTACCGTAAACAATATTTATTACCCCTTTTGGAAAACTGCTTCTGAAAGCTTCTAATAATGGCGAAATACACAAAACTCCATGTTTAGCCGGTTTGAAGATTACGGTATTTCCCATAATCAAAGCAGGAATCAATAATGAAAAAGTTTCGTTAAGAGGATAGTTGTAAGGTCCAAGACACAAAACCACTCCAAGAGGCCCACGACGAATCATGGCGTTTACACCTTGTACTTTTTCAAAGTGCGAACTGCGTCCGTTTAATTCTTTATAGCTTGCAATAGTATCGTAAATATATTCTACCGTTCTATCAAATTCTTTTTGCGAATCTCCCAATGATTTTCCAATTTCCCACATCAAGTATTTCACTACTTCTTCGCGGGTTTCTTTCATTTGCTTCACAAATTTTTCCATGCATTTAATACGATCCACTACTTTCATAGTTGGCCATAAACCTTGTCCCATATCGTATGCATTGGTAGCAGCTTCAACAACTTCTGCTGCTTCTTTTTCTCCCATAAAAGGAATCGATCCTAATAAAGTCGGCGAATATTTTTCAGTTGAAGAAATAGTTGAAAATACAGGTGTGGTTTGCCCTGTCCATTGTTTCAATTCTCCATTCACAAGATAAGTATCTTGATTTATCAGGCTATTAATCTGATATTCTTCTGGTATAAAACTCATAATTTGGTTTGTTTAATGGTCTGGTAATTCTATTTTCAAAAGAAAAAAGAGGCTTTTTTATTGCCTCTTCTTCTTTTATGGTTGTACTGTTTCACCTTCCCAATCTAGGATTCCTCCAAGCAGATTGTAGGCATTTTCGATACCCAACTCGTTCATAATCTGGCAAGCTTTTGCGCTTCTAGCTCCAGAACGGCAGTATACGTAATAGTTTTTATTTTTGTCTAATTCTTCGATTTCATAGATAAATGCCTGCCCTTTATTGATATCAATATTAAGAGCATTCTCAATGTAGCCGTCATTAAATTCGTCTTCAGTTCTTACATCAAGTATAACTGCATTTTCGTCAGCCTGTAACTGAGCAACCCAATCTTCTTGTGATAAATTCATAGTAAAATGTGTTTTTGTAAAATTACGACGTTTCTATATATAAAAAACGTACCAAATGCGATTTCGATTATTATTCTCAGAAAACGTTTTAGAGAAAGTATTATAATCAGTGAATTACAAATTTAGTTACTATTTTTAAAAATTCAGCCTACAAAATCGATAGAAAATAGGATTTTTTCATTTACACAAAATTAATCTTAAATCTAGTTTTCTGATAATTATTCCCATTCCAAACCATTATCTTTGCAAGTAAATACAACTTTTAATTCGATTTTGATAAATATACCATTCACGAATCACACCAATTTTCACAACTTAATTAGTAGCAATTCGTGCAATTCGTGGCAAAAAAAATACACAATGCAACAATCATTAAAAACCATATTTCCTAATTTCTCTAACGAACTTATCGCTACGATTGAAGAAAACGGAAGCCTTCAGGATTTTGAAGCCGGAACCATTTTAATGCGCACCGGACAGTACATAAAAAATACAGTTCTAATTATTAAAGGAAAAATCAAAATCTATCGCGAAGGCGAAGATGGCGGAGAATTTTTAATGTATTACCTGCAACCTGGACAAGCCTGCGCCATCTCGATGATTTGCACGGCAAAAAGCGAAAAAAGCCAGATTATGGCAAAAGTGGTAGAAGATGTTACCGTAATGATGATTCCGCTACAGTTAATGGACAAATGGATGATGGAACACCGTTCTTGGTACGAATTTGTAATTGAAACCTATCGAAGCCGTTTTGAGGAAGTTCTCGAAGTGGTTGATAATATCGCTTTCCGTTCTATGGATGAAAGATTAGAGTTTTACTTAAAAAGACATTCTGATGCCTGCGGCTGTTCTGAAGTGAATCTTTCGCATCAAGAAATCGCAACCGAACTAAACACTTCTAGAGAAGTTGTTTCTCGATTATTAAAAAAAATGGAACAACGAGGTTTGGTTAAACTCAACCGAAACCAAATTGAATTATTGAAGTAAAGTTTTTTCTGCCACGAATTCACGAATTGTAATGATGTATTCTATCGCGCTGAATTTCACGAATTCATTTTTTCTCAATCATTATCAAAAGAAAATTCGTGAATTCGTGGCAGAAAAAAAATATAAAATCACTTCTGTGATAAATGTTACTGTAGGTTTCTAATTTCCGAAGCAACTTTGCATCAAAACAAATGCAATGGAATATCTAGGATTTTTTGCCTCAATCATAATCGGAATCACTCTTGGCTTAATTGGCGGTGGCGGTTCTATTCTGACTATTCCCATTTTGGTATATTTATTCAAGGTAAATCCAGATCAAGCCACTTCTTACTCTTTATTTATTGTTGGATTAACTGCCTTATTTGGAAGTTATAGCCATTATAAAATGGGAAACCTGAAATTAAAATCGGCTTTGTATTTTGCGATTCCTTCTGTGGTTTCTATCTTGATAATTCGTGAAGTGATCTTTCCTCAAATTGCCGCAACTTTATTTTCTGTGGCATCTTATACGGTTTCAAAAGATTTTCTGATTATGATTATCTTTTCCATACTTATGATTACAGCCGCAATTTCGATGATTAAAAAAAATCAGCCTGAAATAAAATCAACCGAAACCAACTATTCACAATTAAGCTTAATTGGCTTTTTGGTCGGAATTGTAACAGGATTTCTTGGTGCTGGGGGCGGATTTTTGATTATTCCTGCCTTGCTTTTTTTCGCCAATCTACCCATGAAACAAGCCGTTGGAACTTCGTTATTAATTATCACCATCAATTCATCAATAGGTTTTGCAGGCGATTTATACATCGGAACACCAATAAATTATACTTTCTTACTAAGCGTTTCTGCAATGGCTTTAATTGGAATGTTTGTTGGAAGCCAGTTTTCTAAAAAAATTGACGGCACAAAATTAAAACCACTCTTCGGATGGTTTGTTCTTATAATGGGATTTTATATCATTGCCAAAGAAGTTTTATTCTAAAAGCAATTACAACTTTTTATTTAGTTTCACTTGTAGAGTAATCTTTGTCAAAGCAATACACTTTGACAAAGATGAAACTAAATCTTCTACAGTTCGCCAAATTTGTGCTTATAACGTTCAAGCTCAATTTCGGTTTTGTTTAGCAACTTTTCTAATAACTGAATTTTATCTTCATACAGTTCCTTTAGAATCGATGTATTATCCGTATTAATTAAAATACTTCCGTTATTATTTCCTGTTATTTTATTGTAATTATTAAAATATTTATCATATTCAAAACTAATTATATCTTCTACGCTTACATCTAAAATTCGCCCTATTTCAACCAATTTATCATAACTCAAAGATGTTTTCCCTTTCTCAATTTTACTGTAACCCGCCTGAGTTACACCTAATCTTTCTGCCATGTATTCCTGAGTGTAATTTTTTAACTCTCTAATATTTCTAATTTTGTTTTTAATTGTTGTGGCCATATTTTTTTCTGATTTTGAGGTCATGTATAGTTAAAACAGCCAGCCGTAAAATAGTAACGGCGTAACTATACTTTTTATTGGGTATTCATAAAGCTAGTTCATAATAAATACATTATGCCTTAGCGTTTCGTTAATTTTTTCTTTTTGCTAATAATAAGATAACCATATATCAAAGCTGCCATTATGAAAAAAAGATCATAATGGGAAATATCAAATACAAACATCTCTGATTTTTCTTATGCAGTTCTTTTTACACTGCGTTCAAACTGTAGATCCAAATAGTAATCGATCTGTTTACCAACCAATGCGCGGTCTTTGTTGGCAATTCTAGTTCTAATTTCATTTTGGTAAATATCTTTTACCAAAACAAAATATACAAACTCATCTTTATTGCCAAACCTGGCAGCAATAATAAGCGCATAGCATAAAATCGCAGGAATAATGTAATACAAGTCCATTAAATTGGAAAATAGCATACAATAATACGTTGCAGCAGTTACGGCTATAAAGGCGCCGTTTTCAAGAAAATATTTCTTCTTTTTTTTAAGCAGTCCGAGTTCTTTAATTTCATCAAACTGATACTGCCAGTTTTTAGATTTGTAACGAAATCTAACCTTGTCGGAAAAAATTGTTAGTGGCATAATAATTTAGTAGGTAAAAAAGATTTAAGCTTTTAGTAAAAATCAGTTTCTAAAAATCCTTAGGGGAAAAAAAATTCTTAGATACGCAATATTAAGCATTAACTGCTTTTTTTTCTTACAATTAACATTATAGAATATAACTATCGGTTGTAATTAAATCTTTCGTAAAAGTTATCTTATGTTTATCTATTAAAAATATTAGTCCTGAAGAAGATTATTTTGGGCGTTGCCTTCGGCGTTATGATTTGGCTAAAGCCTATTTCACTTTAAACAAAAAAACTCCAGTTAAAACTGGAGGCAATTCATATCATTTTTATAAAACTTTCGATTTATTTTTATTTTTTCCAACCGTCAAGTACTTCTTTATTATCCAATATAAATTTTTCATTATTTCTGTAGACCGTAAAAAATGTTTCTCCTTCTTTTTTCACAATTGAATCACCAATTTTTATTCTTGGCCAAAACTGACCAAAAACAGCAAACTTGGTTTCATCATTTAAATATATCATTGAAGAATTGTGATTATATTTTTCAAAAACTTTATCTATAACTATGCCTTGAAATTTTTCTTCTTTAATATTTCTTAATGAACTATTATATCTTTCTTCATCAGTATCGAATATAATTGACCTAACAATAAGAAAAATAGCAACTATAAAGACCATAGCATTTACAATCTTTTTCAATTGTGTGTTTGACAACTCAAAACCTTCTTTTTTCATTTTTTAGTTAAATAAAATCAACAAGCTCATTTATTCAATTGCCTGCAGCTTTAGCTGGAGGTAAACAAATGTATACAAAAAAGGCTTTAGCCAAAATCGCAAAGTTTAGCTAAAACCCAATTCAAATCCAAACAAAAAACCTCCAGTTAAAACTGGAGGCAATTTAATTATATATTGAAATAAAAATTCGTATAATTTATCGCTATAAAATTCACTAATCAGAATTGATGATCAAAATAAAAATTCGTGACTCAAGCGACAGCGAATAGGCGAAGCAATTCGTGGCTATCAAAAAAAAATCAATGTTCCCCATACCCAATATCATCCATTTTCCCACTGAAAACACGATATTGAATAATAAAATAAATAATCACCAAAAACAAGGCGATAAAAAACCAGCTCAAACCTGCATTTAATCCGTATTCGTGAGCAGCGGTATTGTAAATCGTTAGTGACGGATTCACATTATTTGTTGAAGGCAGAACATTCGGAAAAATCGAAACCGCTGTCGAAGCAAATCCTCCCACTAAAAATAAAGTCGAAAACAGAAATCCGTGGCCATCTTTTTTAAACGAACGCACTTTAAATAATCCAGCAATTCCAACAAAAGTCATTACAGGAAAAAACCAAAGTATCGGATTTTCGACAAAATTATGAAACGGTTTTGGCTCAATAAAATGCCAAATCCCCAAAGAAATAAAGACCAAAATCAGCAGAACAAAATTCAGTTTAAAAACGACATTTTTCAGTTTCGGATTTAACGCCGAATTTGTTTTATAAATAATCCAGTTTGCACCGTGAATCGTTAAAGCGACAACACTTACAATTCCTAAGAAAAGTGTAAACCAATCGATAATTCCCAATTCATTTGCTTGCGGACTAAAGGTTGGATTCCATAAAGGCAAAAAGAAAAAGTGCGGTTCCTGCGTTGAAACTCCGTTTTGAACCATTCCCAGATTAACTCCACGAACAATATTACCTAATGCGATTCCGAAGAAAAGAGCCAACAGCAGACTCGCAATTCCGAAAGCTTTATCCCAAATACTTTCCCACATATGATTATGAACTTGTCCGCGCATTTCAAGTCCGATTGCTCGGAAAATCAACAGCCATAAAATCATAATCAAAGGCAGGTAAAATCCGCTGAAAGAGGAAGCGTATAAAGTTGGAAAAGCAAAAAACAAAACGCCTCCAGCTGCAATCAGCCAAACTTCATTGGCATCCCAAAACGGACCAATCGAATTGGTGATTACTTTTTTATCTCTCTCAGTATCGGCAAAAAATAAATGAATAATTCCTGCACCAAAATCATAGCCGTCCAAAACCAGATAAACAGCCAGAATTCCCATTAAAACTACGTACCAAAAAAATTCCATACTTATATTTTTTCTGTTGAAAGTTCCACATGATGCGGCCCTTTATTGATAATTTTTCCAACCAAAAGCAAAAACAGCATTCCAAGTAAAAGGTATAAACCAATAAAACCAAGCAATGTAAATAGGGTATTTCCTGAAGAAACTGTTGGCGATGCGCCTGCAGCTGTTCGCATTAAATTGTAAACCAGCCAAGGCTGTCTTCCTAATTCGGCCGTGTACCAGCCTGTAGTATTGGCAATGTATGGAAACGGCATCATAAACATCAGTGACCATAAGAGCCATTTGGTTTCAAACAATTTTCCTCTGATTAATTGAAAAAGCGAAAGCACCATTAATCCAATAAAAACAGTTCCAAGTCCGACCATTATATGATAGGCATAATACAATCCTGAAATATTGGTTGGATGCAAATCTTCTTCAAACTGATCTAATCCTTGAATTTCCTGATTCCAATTTCCGTAAGTCAGGAAGCTTAAAATATTTGGAACAGCGATTTTGTTATCTAGTTTTTTGTCTTTTACGTCAGGCTGACCAATTAAAACAATTTCAGAACCTTTTTTCTCGGTATGAAAAATCCCTTCCATAGCGGCAAAAGTCACTGGCTGATATTTCACTACATTTTTAGCCAGTAAATCTCCTGTTGGAACTGCAACAATGACACTAGAAATCAATCCAAAGATTACTCCTGTTTTCAAAAACAATTTCCCGAAAGAGACATTCTTTTTACTCAGAATATAGAAAGCGCCAATTCCCGCCACAACAAAAGAACTTGTTACCAAAGAAGCGGCCTGATTATGCAGAAAAGAAGGCCAAAGCCACGGATTTAAGAACAAAGCTTGAAAATTATTCAATACAAATTTTCCATTCTCCAAGATTTCATAACCCACAGGATTTTGCATCCAAGAATGTGTGGCGATAATTAAAAATCCGCTGGCCCATGAACCGATACAGATCAATAATCCAGTTACGAAATGCCATTTATGTCCGAGGAGTTTTTCTCCAAATAAAAATAATCCGAGGAAAGAAGACTCGAGGAAAAAGGAAAACATTCCTTCCATGGCAAGAGTTTGCCCAATGATTCCTCCTGTTAATTCGGAGAACTTTGCCCAGTTGGTTCCAAATTGAAATTCCATCGGAATTCCCGTTACAACGCCCATTGCAAAATTGAGGGCGAAGATCTTCATCCAGAAATGGGTGGCGTGATTGTATTGTTCGTCTTTAGTTTTTAGATATTTCCACTTGAAGTAAACAATGATGAGCGAAAGACCCATTGTAAGTTGTGGAAAAAGATAATGAAAAGTAATGGTGAACGCGAATTGCATTCGGTCATAAAAGAGCATTTCTTCCATAAGTGGTAATTTGTTTATGAAGTTCCACAAATTTAACCATTACAACCCGAAATAACGCCCTTTAAAAAAAGTTTATCGCCCGATATTTGTTAAACTTTTCAACAATTAAAGGGTAGAAATGACACTTGTACTTTTATAGTTCGCGCACAGTTTGTCATTTCGACGTAAGGAGAAATCTCCGCAAGTAACTCCGCAACAAGAATCCAATCTTTGTCGAGCTTCTTACGGAGATTTCTCCTTCGTCGAAATGACAAGATTGGGTTTAAAAAAATACATATTAAGTTACACCAGTAAATATAATTTCGCGTTAAACTAAAATGAACTTATATAACTTATATGGTGGAATTTCATTTCTCCAAAATCCCTTTTTCTACACTTTCGTTAATCAAACCTTCAGCGTAATTCCATATCGATTTTGAACCTTCTTTAATGACACTTTTCTTTTCGTAAACTTTATCATATTTTACTCCAAACTCTTTCCATGTTCCGCCGTTGTTTGAAGTATTTTGCAATAAAGGTTCTAAACGATCCATTGATTTGGCAAATTTAGCTTCGTCGGTCTCTCCTGCTTCAAATTCTTCCCAGATAGAAATGAAATCTTCGGCTTGTTTTTTAGGCAACAACCCAAAAATTCTATTAGCTGCCAGACGCTCTTCATCAGTATTCGAATGGTTTTTTACGGTATCATAAATAAAAACATCTCCTGCATCAATTTCTACGATGTCGTGTATCAAAACCATTTTTACCACTTTCAAAACATCAATCGGTTCATTTGAATGTTCTGCCAAAACAATTGCCATCAGAGCCAAATGCCAACTATGTTCTGCATCATTTTCGCACCTGTCGCTATTGAATAGTTTTGTCTTGCGCTGAATGTATTTTACTTTGTCAATTTCTTTTATAAAAGCGATTTGATCTAATAAATTTTGTGTGTTCATCATGTTAATCTTAGGAAAAACGTAAAATTACAAAGATTTTTTTCTACCAGATAAGGAATACAAGTAATTATAAGCTGGAGTTTATTATATTACTTAAAATAAAAGTAAATGTAAGTAACTCTCAATCTAAAATGAACTTATATCACTTATATGTTTAAATCGCCAAATGTTTTTCAAAAAAACCTAATTTCTGTAACATTAGTCACCTATTTTTTTAAAAAACAAAGTTACCTTTGTAACCCATCATTTTACAATACCTATCATGAAAATAGAACAAATTTACACCGGATGCCTCGCTCAAGGTGCATATTATATCACTTCAAATGGCGAAGCGGCGATTATAGATCCGCTTAGAGAAATTCAGCCTTATCTGGATCGTTTAGAGCGTGATGGAGTTAAGCTGAAATATATTTTTGAAACCCATTTCCACGCCGACTTCGTTTCGGGTCATGTTGATTTAAGCAAAGAAACTGGAGCACCAATCGTTTACGGACCAAATGCGGCCTGCGAATTTGACTGCATTTCTGCGAAAGACGGACAAGAATTTAAGATTGGAAAAGTAACCATTAAAGTTTTGCATACTCCTGGACACACTATGGAAAGCACTACTTTTTTATTAATTGACGAAAACGGAAAAGATCACGCCATTTTCTCTGGAGATACTTTATTCATAGGAGATGTTGGTCGCCCTGATTTAGCTCAAAAAGCGGCAGGAATGACACAAGATCAATTAGCTGGAATTTTATTTCATTCATTAAGAGATAAAATAATGACGCTTGCCGATGACGTAATCGTTTATCCTGCGCACGGTGCGGGAAGCGCTTGTGGAAAAAACATGAGTAAAGAAACCGTTTCAACAATCGGAAATCAAAAAGCTACTAACTATGCTTTACGCGCTGATATGACCGAAGCTGAATTCATCAAAGAAGTAACGGACGGGTTATTGCCTCCTCCAGCCTATTTCAGCATGAACGTTGCCATGAACAAACAAGGTTACGAAAGCTTTGAAACTGTATTGCATAACGGAATGAGAGCCATCAATGTAAAAGAATTTGAAGCCGTAGCAGAAGAAACGGGCGCTTTAATTCTAGACACAAGAAGTGCGGCAGATTTCAGCAAAGGATTTATTCCGCAGTCTATCAATATTGGAATCAATGGAGATTTTGCTCCGTGGGTTGGAACTTTAATTGCCGATGTCAAACAGCCTATTATTTTGGTTACCGCAGTTGGAATGGAAGAAGAAACGGTAACGCGTTTGAGCCGTGTAGGTTTTGATACCATTGTCGGACATCTTGAAGGTGGTTTTGAAGCTTGGCAAAATGCTGGTTTCGAAATTGATACCGTAAACCGAATTACAGCTGAGCAATTTGCCAATGAATTTAAATTTGGTGAAGATAAAGTTGTAGACATTCGTAAAGAAACAGAATATGCGGCAGAACATATTGATGATGCTTACAGCAAACCTTTGGCTTATATTAATGATTGGGTAAAAGACATTAACCCAAATGAGCATTTTTATATTCATTGTGCTGGAGGCTACAGAAGTATGATAGCGGCTTCAATCCTTCAGGCAAGAGGTTTCAGAAATTTCTCTGAAGTAGAAGGTGGTTTTGGAACGATTTCGAAAACTAATATTCCAAAATCAGATTTTGTTTGCCAGAGTAAGGTCTTGAAAGCATAACATTGAACATAAAATTTTTCACCATATAAGTTATATAAGTTCATTTTAGGGTTGGTCGCAATTTAAACTCTTATATTTACTTTCACTATCTAAGTCATATAAGTAAAAACGTTCCAGCTTATAATTCCTTATATCACTAATATGGTTAAAAATAAAAAGTCAATTTTTTTAAAGTAAATTCTCTGAAGTAGAAGGCGGTTTTGGAGCGATTTCGAAAACAAATATTCCAAAATCAGATTTTGTTTGCCAGAGTAAGGTTTTGAAAGCATAATATTGAACATAAAATTTTTCACTATATAAGTTATATAAGTTCATTTTAGGTTGGACGCGATTTAAACCCTTATATTTACTTTCACTATCTAAGTCATATAAGTAAAACGTTCCAGCTTATAATTCCTTATATCACTTATATGGTTAACAATAAAAAGCACTTAATTTTAATTATGAGTATATTAGAAATAATAAAAGAACCATGGCCTTGGTATGTAGCAGGCCCTCTAATTGGATTAACAGTTCCAATTTTATTAATTATTGGGAATAAATCTTTTGGGATTAGTTCTTCATTACGTCATATTTGCGCAGCTTGTATTCCAGCAAATATTTCGTTTTTTAAATACGACTGGAAAAAAGAAAGCTGGAATTTATTCTTCGTTTTAGGAATCTTTTTAGGCGGTTTTATTGCAGCACATTTTCTATCGAATCCAAATCCTGTAGAAATTGCTCCTGAATTATCGGAGAAATTAGCAACTTACGGAATCACAGATCACAGTGGTTTGGTTCCAGCACAATTATTTTCTTGGGAAAGTTTATTGACTCTTCGCGGATTTATTATGATCGTTGTGGGCGGATTCTTAGTTGGTTTTGGAACTCGTTACGCTGGCGGTTGTACAAGCGGACACGCGATTATGGGATTATCAAACTTGCAATGGCCTTCATTGGTAGCAACAATCTGTTTTATGATTGGCGGTTTTGTAATGGCACTTTTGATTTTACCTTATATTCTTTCACTTTAAAATATAGAAAATGAGTTTAGAAAATAAAAATATAGACGGCGAAGGAATCAACGCTAGCCAGAAAAAAGAAACAGCAATAGGAAACCTGAAATACTTAATCGTTGGAATCTTTTTCGGAATTGTATTCGTAAAAGCAGAAATCATCAGTTGGTTCCGTATTCAGGAAATGTTCAATCTAGAATCGTTTCACATGTACGGCGTGATTGGATGCGCTGTGGCTGTTGGGTTAGTATCAGTTCAATTGATTAAAAAATTCAATATCAAAACTCTTGATGGAGAGAAAATCGAAATTCAGCCCAAAACTTTCAACAAAGGACAAATCTACGGCGGATTGCTATTCGGTTTCGGATGGGCGATTACAGGGGCTTGTCCTGGTCCTCTTTTCGCTCAAATTGGTACCGGAGCAACTGTTATTGTTGTCACTTTAGTTAGCGCCATTGCAGGAACTTGGGTTTATGGTTTGATTAAAGATAAACTGCCTCATTAGAATTTGTTTCAGGTTTTTCCTTGTTTCAAGTTTCAAGTTGATTTAACCGCAAAGCAAAGATATACGCAAAGTTCGCAAAGTTTATTTACAAAGCTTTGCGAACTTTGCGTTTTTATATAAAGTTTTATTTCTAAAAGAACCTTGCATACTTTGCGGTTAAATAGGTTCAAAGCTAATCAAACTTGAAACTTGGAACTTTAAACAAAAAACAACTGTTTCTTTTCTTCATCGATTTTTAATTTCATTTCGTTAAGTTTGTTTTAAACAATGTTTCCAAAAAATAAACACCAACAATAAAGCATGAATCGCTCCGAACAATTATCCAAACTACAAAATACCGAAAAATGGGATGTAATCATAATTGGCGGAGGCGCAAGCGGTCTCGGAACAGCTGTTGATGCTGCGAGTCGCGGTTACAAAACAATCTTATTTGAAGCTGTAGATTTTGCAAAAGGAACTTCGAGCAGAAGTACCAAATTGGTTCATGGCGGAGTGCGTTATTTAGCTCAAGGCGATATACATTTGGTGAGGGAAGCTTTAAAAGAAAGAGGTTTGTTGGCTCAAAATGCGGCTCATCTAGTCAAAAATCAATCCTTCGTTATTCCAAATTATCATTGGCTTAGCGGTTATTTTTATACTATCGGCTTAAAAATTTACGATTTATTATCTGGCTTCCTGAGTTTAGGAAGCTCCAAATATCTTTCGAAAAAGAAAACTATAGAACTGTTGCCTAATGTAGAGGAAAACGGCTTGGTAAATGGCGTTATTTATCACGACGGACAATTTGATGATTCTCGTTTGGCAATTAACCTTGCGCAAACGGCTGTAGAAAATGGAGCTTGTCTTTTAAATTACGTAAAAGTCATTCATTTATTAAAAGACGAAAAAAAACAAGTTATTGGTGTTGAAGTTCAAGATCTAGAAAGCGGCATTACACATAAAATAAAAGGTTCTGCCATAATTAATGCAACAGGCGTTTTTACCAATGCCATCATGAAATTGAATGACAATGTTTACAAAAAATATATTGTTCCGAGTCAGGGAATTCATTTGGTGTTTGATAAATCTTTTCTTCCTGGAGAAAATGCTCTAATGATTCCGAAAACCAAAGATGGGAGAGTTTTGTTTGCAGTTCCGTGGCACAATCGCATTGTGGTTGGAACGACGGATACTTTAATAAAAAAACAAAGTCTAGAACCTATTGCTTTAGAAAGCGAAATCCAGTTTGTTTTGGAAACTGCACAACGTTTTCTAGCCAAGAAACCAACAAGAGCTGATGTATTATCCGTTTTTGCAGGATTGCGTCCGTTAGCTGCTCCGAAAGAAGAAGGCAAAAGTACCAAAGAAGTTTCTAGAAGCCATAAAATTATAGTTTCGGAAACAGGACTGATTACGATTACTGGGGGAAAATGGACAACCTATAGAAAAATTGCTGAAGATATTATAGATAAAGCAATCAAAACAGGGAAATTAGAGAAGAAAGAATGTGCTACCGAACATCTTTCCATTCATGGAAATAAAGTGACATCTTCTTTAGATAGAGAAAATCACCTTTATATATATGGTTCTGATATTGAGAAAATAAAGGAATTACAAGAAAATGAATCTGAATTAAAAGAAAAACTGCATCCTGATCATGAATTTACAATGGCAGAAGTGATTTGGGCGATTCGTTTCGAAATGGCACGAACTGTTGATGATATTTTAGCAAGGCGAGTCCGCTTATTATTCTTAGATGCAAGAGCGGCAATTGAGGTTTCGGAGAAAACAGCACGAGTAATTGCCAAAGAATTAGGTCACGATGAAGCTTGGATCACCACAGAAATGGCAAATTTTAAGCAAATTTCAAAAGGTTTTCTTCTATCAGAATTCAGATAAATGGCAAATTCAACTGATTTTGAGTATTTTCTGCTTTCGCATTATCTTACAAAAAACGAATTTGTCAAAAGTTTTGAATTATAATGGATTGTTGTTATTAAAAAAACATTAATTCACAATATATCAATCGATTATATTCAAAAAATACTTTAATTTTAGCATCAGAAAATCAACCTTTTACGTTCTTTTAAAAATGCATTTAAACATGTTAACAAAAAATTAACACAACACTTGTATATACAACTATTAAAAGTTATACATTTGTATATACAAATTATACACTTACGACTATGACAATTGAAGAGGTTATTAAGAGTACGGTTAAGATGGATAATGCGAAAAAAGTTATTCTGAATATCATGTACACGCAAAATGTGATTCAGGATCATTTCAGCGAGTTGATTAAACCGTATGATTTATCTGGAGAACAGTATAATGTGTTGCGTATATTAAGAGGACAAAAAGGGAAACCTGCTAATATGTGCGTGATACAAGAACGAATGCTTGCTAAAACAAGCAACACAACACGTTTGGTAGACAAATTATTATTGAAGGATTTTGTAACACGAAATGTCTGTCCGGATAATCGAAGAAAAATTGAAGTTTCGATTACACAAAAAGGATTAGACGTTTTAAAAGAACTAGATCCGAAAGTAGATGAGCACGAACAAATGTTTGCGAACAATTTAAAACCAGAAGAATTGGTTTTCTTAAATCAATTATTAGAAAAATATAGAACCAACAAATAAAATAATATAAAAACTATGAGCAATTTCTTAGAAAATCAAAATTGGAGATACGCAACAAAACAGTTTGATGCTTCAAAAAAGATATCAGACGCTGATTTAAATACATTAAAAGAAGCGGTTAGATTGAGTGCTTCTTCATACGGACTACAACCATACAAAGTGGTTATTGTTGAAAATCCAGAATTAAGAGAAAAATTAAAAGGAGCAGCTTGGGGGCAAACTCAAATTACAGACGCTTCTCAGCTATTCATTTTTGCTAATGACTTGAACCTTGATGCTGGTTCTGTAGACAAATACATCAGCAATATCAGCGAAGTAAGAGGTGTTCCTGCTGATGCTTTAGGCGGATTCAGCGATATGATGAAAAATGTAATTGCAAATTTATCAGAAGATGCAAAACACATTTGGACTGCAAAACAAACGTATTTAGCTTTAGGAAACTTATTAAATGCAGCAGCAGAATTAAAAATCGATGCTACTCCGATGGAAGGTTTCAATGCCGCTCAATTTAATGAAATCTTAGGTTTTGACAAATTAGGTTTAAATGCTTCAGTAATCGCAACTGTAGGTTACAGACATGAGGACGATAAATCTCAACACCAGAAAAAAGTTAGAAAATCACACGAAGAATTATTTATCACTCTATAATTATTTATTAATCAAATTCAAATTTTAATTTTAAAACACATGAAAAATTTAAAAACTATTGCAATAGCATTATTCGTAGCAGCAGCTGGTATCTCAGTAAACGCACAAACTAAAAAAATCGACGTAAAAGCGTCTACTATTAAATGGGTAGGTAAAAAAGTAACTGGAGAGCACTCTGGAACTGTAAACTTCAAAGAAGGTGCTGTAGTTTTCAAAGGAAAAAAATTAGCTGGTGGTAACTTTACAGTTGACATGACTTCATTAACTTCTACAGATTTAACTGGAGAATACCAAGGAAAATTAAACGGTCACTTGAAAGCTGACGATTTCTTCGGAACTGATAAATTCCCAACTTCAAAATTAGTTTTCAAAACTATCGGCGCAAAATCTGCTGACGTTTATACTGTTACTGCAGACTTAACTATCAAAGGAATTACTAAACCAGTAACTTTTGATCTTACTGTAAAAGGAAACACTGCTACAACTGCTTTCAAAGTTGACAGAACTAAATACGATATTAAATACGGTTCAGGTAGTTTCTTCGACGGTTTAGGAGACAAAACTATCAATGACGAATTCGAATTGGCTGTTGCTTTAAAATTCTAATATTTTAAGCTTACTAATTCAAAAAATACAATAAACCCCAGCAGTTTAAAACTGCTGGGGTTTATTCTTTTATATGCTTTCATAAACTTAACATTCTTAATAATATAATAACGCTTTCGTAATAAGTATCAGGACTTTGATTAACATACGGCTTCTACTTTTGGGACAATGAAAAAAATCAAAAACTAGAAATTAAAATTATAGTTATGAAAACAAAATTACGTATTGCCTGCATAACCTTCATAATCAGCTTTTTCGCACAAGCTCAACAACAACCTAAAGGAATCGTTGGCACTTCAAACTGGATGACCAATTGGACGAGCTTTAAGCCTGCTATCAATGATTATGGTGAAGCAACCAATATAATTGCCGGAACAATTGATAAAGACATGCGATTATCAAAGCGTAATATTTATCATTTAGTTGGTGTTGTGTATGTTACCAATAATGCCACTTTAACGATCGAGCCAGGAACAGTAATACGAGGTGACGATAAAACCTGCGGAACTCTTGTAATCACGAATGGAGCCAAAATTATGGCAGAAGGACTAGAAACCGATCCTATAATTTTCACATCAGAAAATGAAATAAATAATAGAAAACCAGGTGATTGGGGCGGAATTATAGTTTTAGGAAAAGCTCCGATAAACTCTTTAGGAGGCATTCATACTTTACCTTTCGATTTAGATCCAACTTTAAACCACTACGGAGGCCAAGATCCCGAGGATAACTCAGGAGTTTTAAAATATGTAAGAATCGAATATGCTGGAAGAAAATTAAGCGCCTCTAAAGAATTAAACGGCCTTTCTCTTGCTGGCGTTGGAAGAAAAACAACAGTTAGTCATGTTCAAATAAGTTTTTCAAATGATGATTCTTTCGAATGTTACGGCGGTGATTTAAATTTAAGCAATTTAATTTCGTTTAGAACCACAGACGATGATTTTGATTTTACTCAAGGTGCTCAAATTAACATTAGCAATAGTATCGCCATTCGCCACCCCTTTTCTTCAGATATTTCAGGTTCTAGATGTTTTGAGGTAGATTCATACGAGAAAGTTGCCACCACAGACATGACTAAAAAAATGACCAAAATAAATGCCAGCAACATTACATTGGTTAATTTAGAAGAAAACAATCAAGGCTTGGTTAGAGAATCTGCTTACATCAGAGAAAACACATTTTTTAATCTTACGAATAGTGTAATTTCCGGATTTGCTCCTTTTGTTTTATTGGAAGGAAATATTGGAAATGGAGAAGCTAATTTGTCAAAAATTAGTTTTAAAAATGTTATCGCAAACAATTGTCAAGGCGAAATTGAAAGCGAATCTGGAAGCAATATTCCTGGCATAAAAAGTTATTACGGTAATCCCGCTTATGGAATAGAATATACTAAAATGAAACTTAGCGAGTTATTTGCACTGCCAAACATTAAAGGAAATCCAGATTTCAGATTAAATGTAAATAACACGATAGCTAGTGGAAATTAAGGAGTTATAGAGGCAATTTGAATTAAAATTTAACAAATTTCAAGATTTAGAAAAGTTTTTTTTGAAAATTTATGTACTCTAATTCAAATTACATTTATATCTTTGTCACATCAAAATAAGATATGAAAACAACAATGAACAATATTTGGTGGTGGAAGAATTTACGTCAGACGTCGTGAACGAAGCTTCCTATGGTATTGTAAAAGATATAAAAAATTAAAGGGCTTGTCATCACGACAAGCCCTTTTTTTTTGATCCAATTGAAACAAATTAACAAACAACATAAAACTATATATTTTGAAACCTTTTATTCTTAATACACACTACAAACAAATTCTGGCAGATACGGTAACGCCAGTAAGCATTTATTTTAAAATTAGAGATAAATTCCCAAATAGTTTATTGCTAGAAAGTAGTGATTATCACGGAAATGACAACAGTTTCTCTTACATTTGCTGCAATCCGATTGCTACAATCAAAATCGAAAACGAAGTTGTTTCTAAAACTTTTCCTGACGGAACTTCAGAGAAAATCAACATTGATGCTTCAACAAATATTCCGCACGTAATCCAAGAATTTTCAAGTCAGTTTCAATCAGAAAAAAACGATTTTAAATTCATCAACAACGGTCTATTCGGATACATTTCTTATGATGCGGTTCGCTACTTCGAGAAAGTTTCGATCGCTAAAAAAGACAATGCAACTTCAATTCCAGACGTTTTTTATGCAGTATATCAAAACATTATTGCAATCAATCACTTCAAAAACGAAGCATACATTTTCTGCCACAGCGTTGACAACAAAAACAATATTGCAGAAATCGAGCAATTATTACAATCAAGAAATATTGCTTCTTATAAATTCTCTAAAGAAGGAGAAGGTTTCTCAAACTTAACCGACGAAGAATTTAAAGCCAATGTAGCTTTAGCAAAAAAACACTGCTACCGCGGAGATGTTTTCCAATTAGTTCTTTCTCGCAGATTTACTCAAGGTTTCAAAGGAGATGAATTTAATGTGTACAGAGCTTTAAGAAGCATTAATCCTTCTCCATATTTATTTTTCTTCGATTATGGAGATTTCAAAATATTTGGTTCTTCACCAGAAGCTCAAATTATTGTAAAAAATAGAAAAGCTGAAATTCACCCAATTGCAGGAACTTTCAAAAGAACCGGAAATGACGAACGCGACGCACTTTTAGCAAAAGAACTTTCAGAAGATAAAAAAGAAAACAGCGAGCACGTTATGCTGGTTGACTTGGCTAGAAATGATTTAAGCCGAAACGGACATGATGTAAATGTAGAAAAATACAGAGAAGTGCAGTTTTTCTCTCACGTAATTCACTTGGTTTCAAAAGTTACGGGACATTTACACGACAAAGCAACTACAATGCAAGTCGTGGCAGATACCTTCCCTGCAGGAACTTTAAGCGGTGCGCCAAAACACAGAGCGATGCAATTAATTGAAGATTGCGAAAAAACAAATCGTAACTTCTATGGAGGAGCAATCGGAGTAATGGATTTTGACGGAAACTTTAACCACGCGATTATGATTCGAACTTTCCTTTCTAAAAATCACCAATTACATTGTCAAGCAGGTGCCGGAATCGTAGCAAGTTCTGACGAAGAAAGCGAAATGCAAGAAGTGTATAATAAGTTAAGAGCCTTAAATACAGCTCTAGAAATGGCAGAGAAAATTTAGTAAACAGTCACAGTTTTCAGTCACAGAACTTGAAACTTGAAACCTGAAACAAATTAACAACAAACTATAAAAAAACCTATGAAAAAAGCAGTATCTATTTTAGTTTTAATTATTACGTTGACATCTTGCAATTCAGAAAAAAAACACAATCCGATTGAAGGAACTTGGCGTCTTATATCAGCTGAAACAACAGAGAAAGATTCGACTTTTTCGACTTTCAACACAAAAACAAAAATGATTAAGATTATTAATGGAACACATTTCGCTTTTTTCAATCATGATTTGAATAATGGCAAAGATTCAACAAATGCCGTATTTTTTGGCGGAGGTGGAAAATACACTTTAAAAGACAGCATTTATACAGAGAATCTGGAATACTTCAATAACCGTCAGTGGGAAAATGGAAAATTTGAGTTTACAGTAAAAATCAAAAACGACACCTTAACTCAAAAAGGAATCGAAAAAGTAGAAAAATTAGGAATCAACCGAATTATTACTGAAAAGTACGTTCGAGAAAAATAAGAAAATTTTGTTTCAGGTTTTCTTTGTTTCAAGTTTGCTTCGCCAGTTCGCTATCGCTCGGGTCAAGTTGTTGAAACGTGAAACCAAAAAAACTTGAAACTTGAAACAAAACAAAAAATGAAAAAGATTTTAGTTATAGACAATTACGATAGTTTCACTTACAACTTAGTGCACTATTTAGAAGATTTAAACTGCGAAGTTACAGTTTACAGAAACGACGAATTTGATATTGATGAAATTGCTTCTTTCGATAAAATTTTGCTTTCTCCAGGGCCTGGAATTCCAGATGAAGCAGGTTTATTAAAAGCAGTAATCGAAAAATACAGCCCAACGAAAAGTATTCTTGGAGTTTGTTTAGGACAACAAGCCATCGGAGAAGTTTTTGGCGGAACGCTTTCTAATCTAGATAAAGTATATCATGGAGTAGCTACAAATGTAAAAACTGTAGTTTCAGACGAAATTTTGTTTGAAGGTTTAGGCAACGAATTCGAAGTAGGAAGATACCATTCTTGGGTCGTAGATGCTAATTTACCAGACGTTTTAGAAGCAACTTCGGTTGACGAAAACGGACAAATTATGTCTCTAAGACATAAAAATTACGATGTAAGAGGCGTTCAATTTCACCCAGAAAGCGTTTTGACACCAAACGGAAAAAGGATTTTAGAGAATTGGATTAATAGTTAATTTTTTGTTTCAGGTTTAAAGTTTCAAGTTACTGGAACATGGAACCTGAAACTTGAAACAAAAAAAAAACAAAAAACTTAGCATCTCAGAACCTTAGCAACTTAGAATCTTTAAAAAAAATGAAAACTATATTAAACAAATTAATCAACCACGAAGTGCTTACTAAAGAAGAAGCAAAAAACGTATTGATTAATATTTCAAGCGGTCAATATAATCCAAGTCAGATTTCGGCTTTTTTGACTGTTTTTATGATGCGAAGCATTACCATTGATGAACTTTCTGGTTTTCGCGAAGCTTTATTAGACCTTTGCATACGAGTAGATTTATCAGCTTATAATACGATCGATTTATGCGGAACGGGTGGTGACGGAAAAGACACTTTCAACATTTCGACTTTAGCTTCTTTCGTATCAGCTGGAGCTGGAATAAAAGTGACAAAACACGGAAATTACGGAGTTTCTTCTATTTCTGGATCAAGCAACGTAATGGAAAAAATGGGAATCAAATTTAGCAACGATCCTTCCTTTTTAGAAAAATGTATTGATCAGGCTGGAATTTGTGTTTTGCACGCTCCCCTATTTCACCCAGCAATGAAAAATGTTGGTCCAATAAGAAAAGAATTGGCGGTAAAAACCTTCTTTAATATGTTAGGTCCAATGGTAAATCCGGCATTTCCGCAAAATCAGTTGGTTGGAGTTTTTAACTTAGAATTGGCAAGAATGTATGCGTATTTATATCAAAACACCGACACTAATTTCACGATCTTACATTCGCTTGACGGGTATGATGAAATTTCATTAACTGGCCCAACCAAAACGATTTCTAACCATATGGAGGGAATGTTGAATCCAGAAGATTTTGGTGTTCGCCTTTTAACTCAAACCGAAATCGAAGGCGGAAAAACAATTGAAGAATCTGCTGAAATTTTCACCAACATTATTTCAGGAAAAGGAAACGAAGCTCAAAATAATGTAGTTTGTGCCAATGCAGCAATGGCAATTTCAACTGTTACAAAATGTTCTCCAAAAGAAGGATTTGAACAAGCAAAAGATAGTTTATTATCTGGAAAAGGACTGAAAGCATTACAGAAATTACAAGAATTAAGTAAATAATTTTTTAGTTTCAGGTTTCAGGTTTCAAGTTTCAAGTTGTTGAAATGTGAAACTAAAAAGACTTGAAACTTGAAACAAATAAAGACAATGAACATCTTAGATAAAATAATACTAGACAAAAAACAAGAAGTGATTTTAAAGAAATCGATTATTCCAGTTTCGCAATTGGAAACTTCTGTATTTTTTGGAAAACAGACTATTTCACTTAGTCAGAAATTAAAAGAAAGTAATACTGGAATTATCGCAGAACATAAACGCCGTTCTCCTTCAAAATCAATAATCAACAATAATTTTACGGTTGAAGAGGTGGTAAAAGGTTACGAAAATGCTGGCGCATGCGGAATCTCGGTTTTAACAGACGGAAAATATTTCGGCGGATCTTTAGACGATTTGCTTTTAGCTAGAGCTTCAGTAAATATTCCGCTTTTGCGAAAAGAATTTATTGTAGACGAATACCAAATCTTAGAAGCAAAAGCACACGGAGCCGATTTGATTTTGTTAATCGCAGCTGTTTTAACTCGCGACGAAATCAAATCTTTATCTGAATTTGCTAAAAAATTAGGTTTAGAAGTTCTTTTGGAAGTTCATAATCAAGAAGAACTAGAAAAATCAATTATGCCCACTTTAGACATGATTGGCGTAAATAACAGAAACCTAAAAACATTCGAAGTAAGTTTGGATTTCAGTAAAGAATTGGCTTCACAAATTCCGAATGATTTTGTAAAAGTATCTGAAAGCGGCATTTCGTCAATTGAAGCAATTCAAGAACTAAAACCTTACGGTTACAAAGGTTTTCTGATTGGAGAAAACTTCATGAAAACCGATAACGCAGGTGTAGCAGCCACAGAATTTATTAAAAATTTGAACGAATAAAATTAGCCACGAATTCACGAATTTAATTTTCATATCATTCGTGAATTCGTGGCGAAAAAAAAAATCAACACAAAGCTTTGCGAACTTTGCGTTTTTAAGCACAATTAAAAACAAAAAACCTTAGCGCACTTTGCGGTAAAAAAACACACAACGAAAATGAAACTCAAAATATGCGGCATGAAATATCCAGAAAATATCCTCGAAGTAGGCGCGCTCCTACCCGATTATATGGGATTTATTTTCTGGGAAAAATCCGCTAGATATTGCAACGGGAATGTTCCCGAATTGATCAAAACCATCAAAAAAGTGGGTGTTTTTGTCAATCAAAGTCAGGAAGAAATTCTAGAAAAAGTAGAAAAACACAACTTGCAAGCCGTTCAATTACACGGAGAAGAATCGGTTGAATTTTGTGCCACTTTAAAAGAAAAACTTCCAAAGAAAATCGAAATCATCAAAGTCTTTTCTGCCGATGAAAATTTTGATTTTGAAATTATAAAACCTTTTGAAAATGTCTGTGATTATTTTCTGTTTGACACAAAAGGCAAATTACCAGGCGGAAACGGAACAACTTTCGACTGGAGCATATTAAAAAAATACAATTCGAAAAAGCCTTTCTTCTTAAGTGGCGGAATTGGAATGAACGAGTTAAAAGCCATTGAAGAAATTTCAAAAACGAAATTACCTATTTATGCTGTCGATGTAAATAGTAAATTTGAAATCGAACCAGGGCTAAAAAATAAAAACCTATTAAGCAATTTTAAACGCAAATTTGAAATTGTAAACATCTAAACTTTAAAAAAATGAGTTTTAACGTCAACGAAAAAGGATATTACGGAGAATTTGGAGGAGCTTACATCCCTGAAATGCTATATCCAAATGTAGAAGAATTACGTCAGAAATATTTAAGCATAATGGATGAGCCTGATTTTAAGGCAGAGTTTAACCAATTGCTGAAAGATTATGTTGGACGCCCTAGTCCGCTGTATTTTGCCAAACGTTTATCGGAGAAATACAACGCCAAAGTTTACCTAAAAAGAGAAGATTTAAACCATACTGGAGCACACAAAGTAAACAATACAATCGGGCAAATCTTATTGGCCAAACGTCTAGGCAAAAAAAGAATTATTGCCGAAACTGGAGCTGGACAACACGGTGTGGCAACTGCAACAGTTTGTGCTTTAATGGGAATTGAATGCATCGTTTACATGGGTGAAATCGACATTGCACGCCAAGCACCAAATGTAGCTCGTATGAAAATGTTAGGCGCAGAAGTTCGCCCAGCGCTTTCGGGTTCAAGAACTTTAAAAGATGCTACAAACGAAGCAATACGCGATTGGATTAACAATCCTGTTGACACACATTATATTATCGGATCGGCAATTGGACCGCATCCTTATCCTGATATGGTAACGCGTTTTCAGAGTATTATTTCTGAGGAAATTAAATGGCAGTTAAAAGAAAAAGAAGGACGTGAAAATCCAGATTATGTAGTCGCTTGTATCGGTGGCGGAAGTAATGCTGCTGGAACTTACTATCATTTCCTACACGAACCAGAAGTGGGAATCATTGCTGTTGAAGCGGCAGGAAAAGGTGTAGATAGCGGACACAGCGCAGCAACAAGCAAATTAGGAAAAGTTGGTGTTATTCACGGTTGTAAAACGCTTTTAATGCAAACTCCAGACGGACAAATTACAGAACCGTATTCTATTTCTGCAGGTTTAGATTATCCAGGTGTCGGGCCTTTACATGCGCATTTGGCTCAAACTGGAAGAGGCGAGTTTTTCTCTGTTACCGATGATGATGCCATGAACGCGGGTCTACAATTAACAAAATTGGAAGGAATTATTCCTGCAATCGAAAGTGCACACGCTTTTGCGGTTTTAGATCAGAAGAAATTTAAGCCTACAGACATTGTTGTGATTAGCCTTTCGGGTCGTGGCGACAAAGATTTAGATAATTATATTGAGTATTTTAAATTGTAATAAAAATTATACTTTTGGATATCGCTAAAGCGGTTTCTGAAACTAAACAACTAACGAGAAAAAAAATAATTATGGAAAAATTATTTTCATACGGAACATTACGATCTAAACAAATTCAGATGCAGATTTTCAATAAAGTATTAACGGGAACTGCCGATCAGCTTCTTGGATACAAACTAAAAAGCCTGCAGATAGAAGAAGAATTTGGAATGGCAGATTATGTTGTTGCAATACCTAGTGAAAATGCAGCTGAAACCATTCATGGTGTTGTTTTTAATGTTTCAAGCTCAGATTTAGCAAAAGTAGATTTATTTGAATCTAACTCGTATAGAAGAATTCAGGTCAAGTTGAAATCAGGAACAGTAGCTTGGGTTTATACCGAAAATAAATAATAAAATGATTTTAGCAGCGGCACAGACCAAACCCAAAAGAGGAAATATTGCTTCAAATTTATTAGACCATTATCGTTTTATTGAATTGGCTGCACAAAATGGAGCTCAATTAATTGTTTTTCCTGAAATGTCAATTACTGGATACGAAAGGGAAAACGCAATGGAATTGGCTTTCGCCCAAGATGATTACAGAATAAACCATCTAAAAGACTTAGCTACTGATAATAATATTGTTATTATTGCTGGCGCTCCTATTTTAATTGAAGATCAGTTATTTATTGGCGAATTTATTATTGCTCCAAATGATTCGGTTTCTATTTATACCAAACAGTATCTGCATGAAGGCGAAGATGATTTTTTTCAGTCGGCATTTGATTTTAATCCGATGATTATAATTGAAAATCAAAATATTTCATTTGCAATTTGTGCTGATATTGATAATCCGAAACATTCAGAAAGCGCTGCCAAAAATGATACTGATATTTATATTGCCAGTATTTTCTTTTCTCCAAACGGAATTCCGAATGCCTATAGAGATTTGCAAAACTACGCTAAAAAACACAAAATGAATGTTTTGATGTCAAATTTCAGCGGAGAATCTTGGGGTTCGCCTTCTGCTGAACAAAGTGCATTCTGGAACAATAAAGGAGAATTAGTTGCTCAAATGAATGATTCGGATTCTGGATTATTGCTTGTTGAAAAACAAGGTGATGACTGGACGAGTAAAATCATTACAACATAAATTCCTGCAAGGTTTTCAAGACCTTGTAGGTATAAATAAATCACATAAAATAAGAAACCTACAAGGTCTTGAAAACCTTGCAGATGCAAAATAAATTACAACTAAACAAAAAATACCTAACACGTTTTGAAAACTTGTTAGGATAAAAAATATTAAAAATGAACAGAATAACTCACAAATTACAAGAAGATAAAAAGATACTTTCTATTTATTTTTCTGCCGGATATCCGAACTTAAACGATACGGTGCAGATTATTCAGGATTTAGAAAAAAACGGAGTGGATTTAATCGAAATCGGACTTCCGTTTAGTGATCCATTAGCAGACGGACCAACGATTCAGGCTAGTTCTACGCAGGCACTTCATAACGGAATGACTACTCAGATTCTTTTCGATCAGCTGAAGAACATTCGCGAAAGCGTAAAAATTCCGTTGATCATTATGGGCTATTTTAATCCGATGTTACAATACGGAGTTGAAGCTTTCTGCCAGAAATGTGCAGAAATCGGAATTGACGGTTTAATTATTCCAGATCTTCCAGTTGATGTTTATGCCGAAGAATACAAAGCAATTTTCGAAAAATATGGTTTAATCAATGTGTTTTTGATTACGCCTCAAACTTCAGAAGAACGCATTCGTTTTATCGACAGTGTTTCAAACGGATTTATTTATATGGTAAGTTCTGCAAGTGTTACAGGTTCTCAAGCAGGTTTTGGAGACATTCAAGAAACATACTTCGAAAGAATTGCCAATATGGATTTGAAAAATCCTCAAATTGTTGGTTTCGGAATTTCAAATAAAGAAACTTTCAATCAAGCAACAAAATATGCAAAAGGTGCCATTATCGGAAGTGCTTTCATTAAACATTTAGCAGAAAAAGGAAGCAGAAAAATTGCTCAGTTTGTTGGGGAGATTCGATAGATAACTTATATAAATTATTCGTAGACGGTATTTAAAAACAATTTTTAAATACCGTTTTTTAATTTTAAGAATCTGTAAACATAACCTTTTTAAATATTTTATACCTTTGAATAAAATCAATTATTATGGATTTAGAAGCTCGTAAAATATCATTTGTACAAGAATTTCTTAGGTTACAAAATGAAGAAATAGTCAATCAACTCGAAAAATTGCTTCATGAGCAAAAAGTACAATTATTAGATTTGGAAATGAAGCCTATGAGTTTGGATCAATTTAATAATGAAATTGACAAATCTGTAGATGATGTTGCTAATGGCCGAATTACCTCAGCCAAAGATTTAAAATCAAGAATTCAGAAATGGGATTAACTGTTTATTGGACTCAATTTGCCGAGGACAAGCTTACAGATATTTTTGAATATTATAAATATAAAGCTGGAGTAAAAGTCGCAAAAGCACTAATAGATGGTTTAGTAGATTCTTCGCTTTCACTTGAATATAATGCTTATGGCGGTCAGAAAGAGGAACTTTTATCTGAAAGAATTCAGGATTTTAGATATTTAGTTTTTAAAAATTATAAAATTATTTACTGGATTGATGAATACAGAAATGTTGTTTATGTTACCAATGTATTTGATACCAGACAAAATCCTATCAAAATAAAATTAGACAAATAAATCCTGTAAGAGCTGAAATACCTAGTGTTTCAGCTTTTTTTTGCTCCCAAAATATCGAAACCGTTTTATGTTAATATTATGTTAAAATAAAATTAAACAAGCGTTTAAATTAAACAAGTGTTTAATTTTGCATTCGATTAGAAACAATACCATGTCAAACATCGAATTAAACGATAAAAAAATTCAGATTCTTAACGTTGCTGAAAAGCTGTTTTCTGAGAAAGGATTTGAAGGTACATCGATACGAGATATCTCTAAAGAGGCAAAAATCAACATTGCCATGGTCTCGTATTATTTTGGTTCAAAAGAAAGGCTCTTAGAAGCTCTAATTTTCTACAAAACTGTTGATTTAAAATTACAACTCGAAAATTTATTACAGGAAAATCTTCAACCGCTTGAAAAAGTCAATAAATTAATCGAAATTTACATTAACAGAATTTGCCTTAACAAGGGGATTTACAGAGTGTTACATTTTGAACTTTACAATAAAAAGAGAGAAAAAAGCCTTCAAGCTTTTACAGAATTAAAAAAAGGAAATTTAAAATCTGTTGAAAGCATCATCAACCAAGGACAAGCGCAAGGCGTTTTTAGAAAGGATATTAATATCCAACTTATTACACCAACGATTATTGGAACCTTTTTTCACTTTCACATGAATCGCTCTTTCTTCGAAGAATTATTGGATTTAAAAACAGAAGAAAAGTTTAACAATTACATTAAAAACGATCTTACAAAGCACATTCAACAAACTATAAAAGCGCTACTTGTTTATGAAAATTAGTCAATTAATGCTCTTTGGAGTTTTCTTTATCGGAATATCTTCAGTAGAAGCACAAGAAAAAACAAGTTTAACCTTGGGCGAGGCCGTAAAAATGGCTTGGGAAAAGAGTAACGAAGTTACGCTTGCCAATACTAAGGTAAACACAAAAATGTACGAATTAAAAACCGTAAAAAATAATCAGTACCCAGACATTAAAGTTTCTGGCCAATACCAACGTTTAACAAAAGCCTCAATCGATCTTCCTAATCAAGGTCAAAGTGCTTCTTTAGCTTCGCCTGATAGAGCTATGATAGGAATGGCAAATTTAAGTCTGCCAATTTTTGCTGGATTTAAAATTCAAAACAGCATTGATGCTTACGACAGCATGTACGAAGCAGAAACTGCCAATGCTGCTAAAACTAAAGAAGATGTTACTTTAAAAGTAATCACTTATTATACGGCATTATATAAAGCTCAAAAAACTTTAGACGTTTTAAATGAGAACCAAAAAAGTGCTAAACAACGTGTTACTGATTTTACAGAGTTGGAGAAAAACGGAATTATTCCGAGAAATGATTTATTAAAAGCGCAATTATTAGTTTCTAAAACACAATTATCTATTGATGAAGCTAATAATAACATTAATAACATCAATTACTACCTAACGACATTACTTAAATTAGATCCTAGTGTAAAAATTCAGGTAAACGAAGAAGATTTCTTTAATCTAAAAACAAGCAATTCTATTACATCTGATGCTGTTGCGCTTGAAAACAGAAAAGATTTGGAAGCAGTTAGATTACAAGGAAAAGCCTCTGAAGCAAATATTAAAGTAGCAAAAGCAGGATATTATCCATCAATCTCATTACTTGGCGGTTATACAGCGTTGGATCTTAAAGATATCATTACTGTAAAATACGCAATGAATTTCGGAATCGGATTATCTTATGATTTATCAGGAATTCTAAAAAACAACGTGCATGTTAAAGAGGCAGAAAGCAGAGCTTTGGAAGTAAAAAACACTGAAGCTATTATGACGGACCGAATTAAAGTTGAAGTTCAAAAATCTATTGAAGATTACGACTTAGCAATCAACCAAAGTGTGGTTTATGACGAAGCGCTTCAGCAAGCTGCAGAAAATTACAGATTAGTAAAAGATAAATTCGACAACGGTTTATCTGACACTAATGATTTGGTAGAAGCCGATGTAGAACATTTAAATGCCAAAATTCAAACTGCTTTATCTAAAGCAACAATTATTCAAAAATATTACGAATTACTTTCAGTATCAGGACAATTATCACAATCATTCAATCTTTCTAAAATATAATCGATAGCTCTCATGGAAAAGAAAAAGACAAATAAAAAATTCATCATCATACTAACCGTAATGGTATTATTGGGAGGAACTTACGGAATATCAAAATATTTACACGGTCAAGCTCACGAAGAAACAGATGATGCTCAGATCGAGAAAAAAATGAATCCAATTATCCCAAGAGTTTCTGGATACATCAGCAAAGTGTATGTGAAAGATAATGATTATGTAAAAAAAGGAGATACTTTATTTACTATCGACAAGAGAGATTATCAATTGAAGATTGATGAAGCTAATGCTGCTTTATTAGGAGCTGAAGGTCAATACGAAGCTGCAAAAGCTGATATCGGAAGTGCTTATGCAAGTATTTCTGTTTCAGATGCTCAAATGAGATCGGCAAGCGGTTCTATCGAAAGTGCAAAAATTAGATTGAGACAGCTTACAAATGATTACAATCGTTACAATAACTTGTACAAAACTCATACAATTACAAAACAACAATATGAGCAAGCTTTAACAGCAAAAGAGGAAGCTGAAAACCAAGTTCGAGTTTTAGAGCAACAGCAAAAAGCGACTTCTTACCAAAAATCGGTTATTCAGTCAAAATCTAAAGTTTCAGACAAACAGACAGAAGTTGCCGCAGCCAATATCAAAAAAGCAAAAACAATGCTTGATGTTGCTCACTTAAACCTTTCTTATACTGTTGTTACTGCTGCAATTGACGGTCAGGTTTCTAAAGTTGATATTCAGCCAGGACAATTGGTTCAGCCAGGACAATCTTTATTCTATATCATTAATAATAGCGAAGCTTGGGTTGTAGCTAACTTTAAAGAAACACAATTAAACAAAATGGTTGTGGGACAAAAAGTAAGCTTAAAAGTTGATGCTTATCCAAACTACGAATTTAAAGGAACTGTAACATCATTTTCTCCTGCAACAGGATCTCGTTTTTCATTATTGCCTCCTGATAATGCAACAGGAAACTTCGTTAAAACAATTCAGAGATTACCAGTAAAAATTAGTATCGACCAATCAAACGATCCTGAAAAAGTAAAACTTTTAAGACCAGGGATGAATGTTGATGTAGATGTACATGTAAAATAAATAAATGGCAACAGCAGTACAAGATGACGATTTAGTAGAATACGGTTTCAGACGTGTTGTCATTACGATTACGGCAGTACTTTGTGCATTGCTGGAAATTGTTGACACGACGATTGTAAACGTTGCACTAACAGACATGCGAGGAAGTCTTGGTGCTACCTTGACCGACGTTGCATGGGTAATTACAGCATACGCGATTGCGAATGTTATTGTAATTCCGATGACGAGCTGGCTATCGCAGCAATTTGGAAGACGTAATTATTTTGTGGCTTCGATCATAATATTTACAGTCTGTTCCTTTTTGTGTGGTAATGCCACCAATATATGGGAACTAGTAGCTTTCCGATTCGTACAAGGTATGGGTGGTGGAGCGCTCCTAGTAACGGCACAAACGATTATTACAGAAAGTTACCCTGTAGCAAAACGTGGAATGGCGCAAGCGATTTACGGAATGGGTGTAATTGTTGGACCAACTCTTGGACCACCTTTAGGAGGTTATTTGGTTGATAATTATTCTTGGCCTTATATTTTCTACATTAATATTCCGTTAGGAATTATTGCTACGATTTTGGCTTTAACTTTTGTTAGAAGTCCGAAATATGGAGAGAAATTAAAAGCAAATCAGGTTGACTGGTGGGGAATTATCTTATTGAGTACCTTTATTGGTTCTTTACAATTCGTACTAGAACACGGACAGCAAGACGATTGGTTTAACGATTCTTTAATCGTGACCTTAAGTGTTGTAACAGTTCTTGGATTGGTTTTATTTATCTGGAGAGAGCTTACTTATAAACATCCAATCGTGAACTTAAGTGTTTTAAAAGACGGAAACTTAAGAATTGGAACCGTAATGTGTTTTATTCTGGGTTTTGGTTTGTACGGATCGACATTGATTATCCCGATTTACACGCAGTCAATTTTAGGGTGGACTGCAACAGATGCTGGTTTATTATTGATTCCAGGATCTATTACCACAGCAATCATGATGCCATTTGTGGGTAATATGATTCAGAAAGGTGTTCCGCAAGGATATATGGTTGGAGTAGGATTTTTAATTTTCTTCTTCTTTACCTTTATGATGTACAGCCGTATGACACCTGACACTGGAGTTGAGCACATGTATTGGCCATTGATCTTAAGAGGAATTGGTTTAGGATTGCTTTTCGTTCCTATTACAACACTTTCTCTTTCTACTTTGAAAGGAAAACAAATTGGTGAAGGAGCAGCATTTACAGGAATGATGCGTCAGTTAGGCGGATCTTTTGGTATTGCGATCATTACTACTTTCATCACACGTTTCAGCCAATCGCATAGAGTAGATTTAATTAATAACCTAGATCCTGCTAAGTTTGACGTGCAGCAGCGTATTGCAGGAATGCAGCACTCTTTCATGGCAAAAGGATATAGCGCAGATGTTGCTTTAAAGAAAGCATATCAAGCCATAGAATATTCAGTAATGAAACAAAGTACTGTAATGGCTTATATGGATATTTTCCTTTATCTAGGAATTATGTTTTTATGTTGCATACCGATTATTCTCTTTATCAAAAAAGGGAAGAACAAAATTAGTGCAGCCGACGCAATGCATTAATAATAATAGATTTATAATACGCATAAACGCCGAATTCTTAATTGAATTCGGCGTTGTTTTTTATGATCGTTTTGATTATAAACCTGCAGGGATTTAAATCCCTGCCTACAATATGTTTCGAGTCTACGACTCTTTCAGAAAAACTTAGAATCTTAGCAACTTAGAACCTTAGTATCTAAAAAATCTATCTCGTAAAAACCAAATGATTTCCTTTCGAAAGATTCGCGTCAAATTGATAACCTTCGTAATTAAACCCTTTTAGATCGTCAATAGTTTCTGCATTGGTATCGATAATATAACGAACCATCATACCTCTTGCCTTTTTAGCAAAAAAACTGATCATTTTTAATTTTCCGTCTTTGTAATCTTTAAAATCAGGCGTAATTACAGGTACTTTTAAAGCTTTTACATCAACCGCAGAAAAGTATTCATTACTTGCCAGATTAACAAATAATTCCCCTTTTTTTAATTCTTTGTTTAAAGCCTTTGTAACGGTCGGTTTCCAGAAATCATGCAGGCTTTTAGATTCGCCAACCGGCATTCTAGTTCCCATTTCCAAGCGGTACGCCTGCATTAAATCAAGCGGTTTTAAAAGTCCGTAAAGTCCAGATAAGATTCGAAGCTTCTCTTGCAGAACATCTAATTTATCTAACGGAATTGTGTAAGCATCCAAACCAGTATAAACGTCACCATCAAAAGTGTAAACCGCTGGGCGAGCATTTTCTGGAGTAAAAGGCGTTTTCCAATCTTGATTTCTTTTCCAGTTTAAATCGGCTAGTTTCTCTGAGATAGACATTAATTCTGATAATTCAGCTGGCTTTTTTTGTTTTACTACTTTATGAACCACTCGTGCTTCTTTTAAAAAAGAGGGTTCAGTATATTGAGATGTTGGCAATTCTTTTTCGAAATTCAATGATTTCGCTGGAGATATAACAATTTTCATTTGTGCGTTTTTGTATGATTCAAAAATACAAATTGAATTTCTAAAAATAGATTATCGCAATTGATTTGTTCTATTGACGTATATTTTTTTTTCGCCACGAATTACACTAATTACACTAATTTTTCTAGCCACAGATTTAAAGATTAAAATGATTATTTTTTTAATTAAAAAGAAAATTCGTCTTCATTCGTGTAATTCGTGGCAACCTATTTTAAACTTTCACAAAAATCAGCATGAAAAACTATTAAATTCTTCAAAAAAATGAGCGACAGATTATAATAGGCATTTTCTATGTTGTAAATTTGCGTGCATTTTATTTCGTCTGAAATCCAAATTGCATTTTTACTCAAAAATTACTGAATTCGTGGCTGTACAAACAAACTATAAATCTGCTTTACAAAACAAAATCTTCGATATCATTTCGAAAGCTTCTCAGGAATTAAACGTTGACTCGTATGTGATCGGCGGATTTGTTCGTGATTTGCTTTTAAACCGAGGTTCTAAAAAAGATATCGACGTTGTAGCAGTTGGAAGCGGAATTGAATTGGCGCTTAAAGTTTCTGATTTGCTTCCAAACAAACCAAAAGTTCAAGTATTTAAAACTTACGGAACAGCAATGCTTCGTTTTGAAGATACAGATATTGAGTTTGTAGGTGCCCGAAAAGAATCTTACAACCGTGACAGCCGAAATCCGATTGTTGAAAACGGAACTCTACAAGACGACCAAAACCGTCGTGATTTTACTATCAATGCATTGGCTTTATCGTTAAACGAAAATAATTTCGGAGATCTACTGGATCCGTTTGATGGTTTGGCAGATTTAGAAAGCAAAACAATCAAAACACCGTTGGATCCAGATATTACCTATTCTGATGATCCTTTGCGTATGCTTCGCGCCATCCGTTTTGCCACACAGTTGAACTTCGAAATTGAAGAAAATTCATTAAACGCGATCACTAAAAATGCAGAAAGAATCAAAATTATTTCTGGCGAAAGAATAGTTGACGAATTAAACAAAATTCTCTTAACGGATAAACCTTCAACCGGATTTTTACTTTTATACAAAACGGGACTTTTGGATATTATTTTACCTGAATTAACAGCTTTGAATCAGGTAGAAGAAATTGAAGGTCATACGCATAAAAACAATTTTTACCATACGCTGGAAGTTGTCGATAATATTTGCCCAAATACAGATGACGTTTGGTTACGATGGTCAGCTTTATTGCACGATATTGGTAAAGCACCTACTAAACGTTTCACTAAAAAACAGGGATGGACTTTTCACGGACATGAATTCCTAGGCGGAAAAATGGCTAAGAAAATCTTCGAACGTTTGCACATGCCCTTAAACCATAAAATGAAATTCGTTCAGAAAATGGTTATCATGAGTTCTCGCCCGATTGTGTTGGCGCAAGATATTGTGACAGACAGTGCAGTTCGTCGTTTGGTTTTTGATGCTGGCGAAGATGTAGAAAACTTAATGACTTTATGTGAAGCGGATATCACAACCAAAAATCCGTCAAAATTTAAAAAGTATCACAAAAACTTTGAGCTTGTTCGCAAGAAAATCGTTGAAGTTGAAGAACGCGATCATGTTCGTAATTTCCAACCGCCAATTACAGGAGAAGAAATTATGGAAATCTTTGATTTGAAGCCTTCACGCGAAATCGGAATTTTGAAAGAAGCGGTAAAAGAAGCTATTTTAGAAGGAGATATTCCAAACGAATATCAAGCCGCTTATGATTTTGTGATTAAAAGAGCTGAAAAATTAGGCTTAAAAAAAGTTGAGAAATAAGTAGTATTTAATAAAAATGAAAAAAGAAAATAAATCAGTAATCATCTGGTTACTATCGGGTTGTGCTTTATTATTTTTAATGGTTGTCGTGGGCGGCATCACACGTTTAACCAATTCGGGTTTATCTATGACCGACTGGCATTTGGTAACCGACACCTTCCCGCCTCTAACAGAAGCCAAATGGCAAGCCGCTTTTGACGAATACAAGAAATTTCCAGAATATCAGAAAATCAATATTCATAACGATTTTCAGTTAGCCGATTATAAATTTATTTATTTCTGGGAATGGTTTCACCGTTTCATTGGGCGTATTATTGGGTTGGTTTTCTTTGTACCGTTTGTTTACTTTTTAGCTAAAAAGAAATTAGATACAGACACAATCAAAAAATGCGTAGTGCTTTTAGGGATGGGAGCTTTCCAAGGATTCTTAGGATGGTTTATGGTAAGAAGCGGATTAATCGACAATCCAGATGTGAGCCACTTTAGACTTTCTTTGCACTTAACATTTGCCTTTATCACTTTTGCCTATACGCTTTGGGTTGCATTAGATTTAATTTACCCAGAAAGAAATATCAATAAGATTTTACCGCTTCGAAATATTGCACGTTATGCTTTGGCAGCATTATTAATACAGATTATTTACGGTGGACTTGTTGCGGGTTTAAATGCAGGATTAATTCACAATCACTGGCCATTAATGAGCGATGGTGAATTTATTCACGAATCGGTTTTTATTGAACAGTCTTCTTTAGTAAAAAACTTAATTGAAGGAAAAAGCGGTGTTCAGTTTGTGCATAGAACCTTTGCTTACGTTGTTGTGGCAATGATTCTTTTCCTTTTCTTCAAAAGCAAAAAATATACGCTTACCCAAACTCAGGCAAACGGAATTAAAACTCTTGTAGTTTTTGTTTTCATTCAGTTTGCACTTGGCGTTTTCACTTTATTATACAGCGTTCCATTGGCTTTAGGATTAATTCACCAGATTATGGCGTTTTTCCTTTTAAGTGCCATGACGTATACTTTGCATAGATTGAGCAAATAAAAATCAAATATTAAAACATAAAAAAAGAGCCAAATGGCTCTTTTTTTATGTTTTAATATATAACCCGAAACTGGATTGAAATCCGGCCCTACAACATGACCGAGCCGATGGTTCTCTAAATTCTAATTGCTATATTTTTTGGTCGGATTGAAATTCGACCCTACAATATTGGTCGAGCCGATGGCTCTTTTTTTCAAACAAAAAGAAAATTCCGCAAGAATGGAATATATTCTAGCAACTCCGACAGCTATCAGGATTAATTCGTTGAATTATAAAAATATGCATTTCACAAAGTTCTACGGGAACTGCACATTTTACATTTTACATCACACATTTCTCAAAAAAGAAAACTACCCCAACCAACTTTTAAAATCCTGCACTTTTTCTCGGCTCACAATAACCTCATCTTCTTTGTAAGTGGGTAAAATCACTTTTAAACGAGAATTGGTGTAGACCTGAATTTCTTTAATTGCTTTTAACGGGACAATAAATTTTCTACTTACGCGAAAGAAATCCTTTTTGTCTAGTTCTTGTTCTAAAATTTCTAAAGTTGAATCGATCAAATAATCACGATTATCGTAAGTATGAATGTAAGTTCCTTTGTTTTCACTGAAAAAACATTCAATTTCTTCTGTTGTAATTACTTTCAAATGCTGACCAATTTTAACTGTAAACCTCTTTTTATAGGTTTTCTCAAAAGGATTAGACAACATTTGACGAATCTGTTCAAAATCCAATTGCAGGTTTGAAGTTTCGGCTGCAGCTTTTGGAAGACGCGATTTGAATTTTGAAACCGCGGTTTCCAGGTCATCTTCATCAATTGGTTTCAGGAGATAATCGATACTATTTAATTTGAAAGCTTTTAAAGCATATTCGTCATAAGCAGTTGTAAAAATGATAGCACTTTTTATATCTATCTTTTCAAAAATTTCAAACGACAAACCATCAGACAGCTGAATGTCTAGAAAAATCAAATCTGGATGCGAATTGTTTTCAAACCATTGAATCGCTTCTTCTACAGAATGAAGCATGGTTTCTACTTTTACATCTAACTTTTCAAGCTTTCTCTGCAGCAATCTCGCCGCTGGTTTTTCGTCTTCTATAATTAATGTGATCATTTACTATATTGTAAAAAATTGAAAAAATATTAATTCAAATTTACTCCCATTTATTTTTATTTTGGGCGTCTCTCTCCATATATTTCTGAATTTTCTTCTTTTCCCAATCATTACCGAAAAAAATATCACTTCCGAAAACAGATAATGCGTGCGCTAATAGACCGATTCCCCAAAAAAATGCAGTAGAATAAGTGTGCCACTCTGTTAAACCACTTAAATCCATTACCATTAGACCAGCAGATCTATCTCGCGTCAAACTTGATACAATGATGATAATATTCACAATAATGTAAATCTTAAGATGAGAGTAAAATCTCTTAAGTCTTTTTACTCTTCTATAAGCTGCATTATAATTTGGATCGTCTGTATACTCTCCAAAATGCTGTCGCGTGTAATCTTCGTACATTTCTCTTCTAAAACGTCCCATAACTATGCTTTAAATTATTTCCACTTGTTTTTATTCTGTTTTTCCTTTTCCATAAATTCTTTGATTTTTCTTTCTTCCCATTCTTTTCCCATTCCCGGAAAAACTTCAAAGACTTTTAATCCGTGAAAAACAACACCAACTCCCCACCACAATAATGGCCAGAAAAACCATAAATAACTTGGTGATGTATATAAATTGATAAAAATTAAAATCGCGTTTACGAATACGAAAGCCACTAGATTTCCATAAAATCCTTTAATATTTTCTACTTTCTTTTTGGCTTGAATATATTTTTCCTCTTCACTTAAATTCCTTTCCATAATTATTCCCATTTTTGTTTTTTATACTTTTTTTCTAAAATGCTTCTTACTTTACGTTCTTCCCATTGATCACCAAAAATTTTATAAGAAGCAAACAAATCGATTGCAGAACCTATCATTACAGCTGTCCAAAGAATCACAATTACCCAATTGATATATTTTATTGGAAAAATTTGCAATGGCAGATTGGTGTATTCTTTTAAAAGAAATAAAATCACTGCAATGATGTAAAAAAACAAATGTTTGTAAAAAGATTTCAACTGAATTACTTTTTTACTTGCCAATTCCTGCAGTATTTTTTGTTCTTGATCGTTATTCAAATTTGCTTCCATGATTGCTTGCTAATCGTTGTTTATTTTCTTTTTCTAGAATTTCCTGAATCTTTCTCTCTTCCCATTTCTTATTAAAGAAAGGCGGAAGGCTAAAGACTTTAAGTCCGTGTAAAATAATTGCAACACCCCACCCCATTACAGACCATATAAACCATAAGTATTCTGGACAAGTCATTAAGTTAACCACAATCGCTATTGGGTTGCACAAAACATAAACGGTCAAATGCTCATAAAATCCTCTTATTTTTTTTACCTTTTTCTGAGCTTCATAATAACGGTCTGTCTCTATGAAATTATTTTCCACTATTTCCACGTCTTTTGCTTATTGTCTTTCTCTAAAATTTCTCGAATCTTTCTTTCTTCCCAATCTGAGCTATAACCAAAAACTTTAAAAGCATGCATGGCAACTCCAAATCCCCAGCCTAAAGCAGAAAACCAAAACCATTGAAATCCTGGTGAAAATCTTAGATTAATAAAAATCAAGAACGGAATGACACAACAGTAAGAAATTATGTTTCCATAAAAACCTTTTAGTTCTTCGACTCGCTTTTTGGCTCTATAGTAAGCCCTTGCTTCGTCTGTATATTCTGCACTCGTTTCCATAACGGCAATTTGTTTGGTTAAAATCGGAATCCTAACGGTAAAATTCTTCTCATCCTCTTGAACTTTCACCTTTCTGTCGGTTATAATTCCGTATCGGTTTACAATATTCTGAAGTCCGACACCTTGTCTATCCTGCAAAACTTCTTTTTTCTGAAGATCATTCTGAATTGCCAGATAATCTCTATCAATAAATATTCTAATATGAAGTGGTTTTTGCTCGCTTACTACATTGTGTTTTACAGTATTCTCCAGCAAAAGCTGTAAAGAAAGCGGAACCACTTTGGCTTCTGGATTGATATTTTCTGTTGGCAATTCGTAAAACAAACTATTTTCAAAACGCATTTTCAGCAAATTCATATAGGTTTTTGCAAATGACAACTCATCTTCAACCGAAACCAATTCTTTATCTTTTTGCTCTAAAACATAGCGGTAAATTTTGGATAACGAAGTCGTAAAACGCTGTGCATTATCTGGATTTTCTTCAATTAAAGAACTTAAAACATTCAAGCTATTAAATAAAAAATGCGGATCGATCTGGTTTTTTAAACTCTCGAATTTGGCATTTGCCGTTCCTGCTATAATCTTCTGTTGGGTAACCTTATTTTCTTGATAAAGTTTATAAAAATTAAGTCCGTGAAAAAACAGTAACACAATGAATGTCATTACTGCAGGTTCTATATAATTTTCTGCTTTCTCATTGGCTAGAAAACCTATAATTGTCTTGTTATCGATTATTACACTTGTAAACAAACGCAACACTACAATTATAATCATCGATACAAAAAACGAACTTACGAAGCCAATCAAAATCCTTTTTAACGAATACGGATTTGATCTGAAAACTCTATCTAAAAACTCAAAAAGAACGATATTTGCGATATACAAAACCACACTGTAAAGCATGCAATACAAGAAATAGATAGAAAGATTCTTAGTAAAAACTGCTGTACCTATAGAAGCAAATCGAATTAGAAAAGAAAATAAAAATACTATTGCTCCAACTAAACATGCTTTTAACAAATTTGGTTTTAATATCATGGTGGCCTATAACGATTAAATTATTTACAAGTTTTTTGGATTTCTAATGCTCGGTCCAATCCCCATTTTGGAGCATAAGGCGTTGCTGGTTTAAAAGTATTAAAAAGTTCAATAGATTTATCAACTTGCGCACATAAAGGTTTTGTGTCTACTCCTGTCCATTTTGCACCGCCTAACTGATAATCGGCTTCACCAAAAACCGCTCTCGGATTATTTGGATCTAATGCTTTTGCTTTTGCGTAAGCTTCCATTACTTTACTAGAATATTTCATTCCGTTTGTCATTGGGTCAGCTACAACATATCCGGTGTAAATTAAAGCCTGCATTACATACAATTCAGAATTGGCTTGATCTTTTATCAATTCAACATCTAAGGCATCTTGCGCTTTTGTAAGCAGCAAATCTATTTTTGTTTTGTCTTTTTCTGTAAAAACAGCTGTTGCATTGATTAAAGCTACATAATAATTTGGCAGATAACTATTTTTCTCGGCACCAGCAATTCTTTCAAATAAAGCAGAAGCTTCTGCATTTTTTCCTTCTTTCCAAAGTCCGAACGCTTTGTTCATTCCTTGTTCAAATTGTGTTTGTGCTGAACTTATTGCTACTACTAATAATGCGATTAACGTGATGATTTTTTTCATTGTATAAGTTATTTAATGGTTTGTTATATGATTAGTTATTAATTTATTAGAAGGTAATTTCGACTTTTGAATCTTTACTGACATCAAATTTAGCATCTTTATACAAAGGAGGTCCCATAAATCCTTTTGCGTTGTTTGAAGCTGCGTATTCTTCTGATGGAATTCCCATTGCATTTCTGTCAAGCACTCCATTGCTGTTTTCATCATGATAAGTTGAAATTGCATATTCTCCAGCAGGAAGATTTTCAAAAGTTACAACCGCTTGATTGTTTTTAATTTCGGAAGCAAGACTTTTGTAAGTTGTTTTAAGAAAGGTTCCATCAGAATTGTATAATCCTACTTTCACAATTCCCGTATCGTTTTTTAAACCTGAAACAGCAACAGTTAATTTCACATTTTGTGCAGACATTAAGTTGCAGATAAATAAAATAGTTATTGTAATAATTTTGGTCATGATTTCTAATTTTTTAAGGTTCTGAGTTACTAAGGTTCTAAGATTCTAAGTTTTTTTTTTGATGATTAAAACTCTTTTTTAAAGGTTCAAAGTGACAGAGAAACAAAGTTGCAAAGATTTGATTTTCTAACTATTAAGGTTCTAAACCTTTGAACCTATGCCGCTCTGTTTCTTTGTTCCATTTAATTTACACTTCAAAAGTATGCTGGTTTTTAGTCTTTTAAAATTAAATGATACTGAGTTGTTGATTTTGGTTACTGAATTGTTTTTTTTAAAGATGCTAAGGTTCTTAGGGACTAAGGTTCTAAGCTTTTCCTTAGCACCTTAGTATCTTAGAACCTCAGAACCTTTTTAAAGATTCTTCAACTGATTCTCATTCTTATTCTGGCTAATCGTCCAGAAGAAACCTACGAAGAAGAATCGATCTGCGGTTGGAACTACGGCTTGTCTTTGATACACTCCGCTTGGGTCTGGATTTTTGGCATAATCATATCCGAAAACATTTTTTGTTCCTAAAACATTCGAAACAGAGAAATAAAGGATTTTTTGTGTTGTCAATAAATACGCCCAGTTGAAACTCAAGCTATTGTATGATTTTGTTTTTCCGTTCATAAACTGTGTCTGGTTTGGATCATTGTACGGACGTCCTGTGCTGAAACTGTTTGTTAAACCAACTTGCGATTTCCAATCTGTAATGAAATATTTTGTTACGACAGATAAATTATGATTTGCAATAAAGTTTGGAGTTGCCATGTACGGAAAGTTTTTATACTGTCTTTCTGAATCGATATAAGAGTACGAAATCCAATATTCTAAGTTTTTGTACAAATTGCTGTCTCTCCAAAACAAATCGATTCCTTTTGCATAACCCGATCCGTTGTTATTGAAAACCGAGTTGTACTGAATGTCTCTTGTATTGTACTGCACCAAATTGCTGTAATCTTTATAATAAGCCTCTGCTCTTAGCGTTTGTCCAGGTCTTGTAAAAGTGTAATTTAAAATATAATGACTTGCTTTCTCGCTTTCGAACTGATGGTATTTAGAAAATTTAATATAATCTACGACAGGTGTTTGTGTAAAGTCTCCATAAGCAAAAGAAAACTGACTGCTTTTTGAAGCTTTATATCCTAATGAAGCTCTCGGCGCAATATTGTTTTCGTTTAATAAACTATTATTTGAATATCTTAAACCAACTTTTAAAGCTAATTTTTTAGAAAACATAATATCTCCTTCGGTATAAGCTGCAAAAATGTTTGAGTCGTAACCATTTGTAACATCAAGCGCAATATGATCTGCTACATTTTCGTCGTATTTTGTAATGAAATAATCGGTTCCAAAAGACAATTTAAAGTAGTTCGAGAATTTCTTGCTTAATTTTAATTTCAGTTGCGCTGCGTTTTCTTGACTGTCAACTCCTGTAATGTCGTATTTTAATTTGTTTTTGCTGTAACCGTAACTCACTCCAGAAGTTAATGTCCATCCTGTTCCAAAACTTCCTTTGTATGAAGAATTCAAATAGAAGTTATTATTATTCATATCTGTTCTGATCGGATTTTCAAAATTGACGTTTTTCTGATTTAAATCGAATTTTTCAGAATCAAATGAAGCGTACAATTTGAAAATTCCATTTGTAAAATTGTATCTGTAAACCGTTTCGCCTCCAAGTGATTGATACGGATTATTCCAATCTACATTTTGCGGAATAATAGCTTGATATGGAGCCAAATTCACATACATCATGTTTACGCTTAAAGAACTTTTTTTGAATTTCTGCGTGTTTCCTAAACTCAAACCAACCGTCATTAATCCGATATCTGTTTTTTCGTGATCTTCTTCATCCTGCGTATTCAAAAGCAAAACACTCGATAAAGCTTCACCATATTCTGCAGAATAACCTCCAGTAGAAAATGCGATTCCGCTAAATAAGAAAGGAGAAAAACGGCTTCTTGTTGGTAAATTATTTGTTGTTGCGCCATAAGGCTGTGCTACGCGAATTCCGTCTACAAAAGTCTGAGTTTCGCTTGCCTCACCTCCACGCACAAACAAACGTCCGTCCTCGCCTACTGTTTGCGTTCCTGGCAAAGTTTGCAGAGCCGCAACTATATTTCCTGCCGAACCCGCTGTAGTCACAATATCTAAAGGTTTTAAAACAGAAACTCTAGCTTTGTCTCCAGATTCTAAAGTTCCAGCTGTAATCACAACGGCATCTAAAGCATTAACATTTTCTCTTAATTTTACGGTTTGCCCTTTAAAATTTGCCACATCAATTTCTTGTTTGAAAGTTTCGAAAAGCAGAAAACTAACCACTAAAAATTTGTTTCCTGTTTCGGTTGTTTCAAAAGAAAAATCTCCAGTTTCAGAACTTGTTGCTCCATCATAAGTTCCATCAATATAAATGTTTGCGCCTGCAACTGGTTTTCCTTTTTGATCAACTACTTTTCCTGAAATTGTATTTTGAGCAAAAATTAATGCGGTAAAAAATAAAAAGCTAACTGTAAAAAATAATTTGGTTTTCATATCATCTTTGGTTTTGATGAGGCAAATGTATTTTAACATTAAACGTTAAAAAATATATAATAACCCAATTGTAGAATTTCGAGGATGAGTTGTAAATGACTAATTTGTATATTAGCTAGGAAATCCAAAATCACCATTTTATGTCAGAAAGTAAACGAATTTCAAATTTATATCAATCCATTTACAATGGAAATCCTTGGCTAGAAGTCAATCTAGACAGCACTTTAAAGAATGTAACCGCAGAACAGGCATACCGAAAAATAAACCCTAATTTGAATACGATTTGGGAAATTGTCAATCATTTGATTCAATGGAGAAGAAATATTTTAGAGCGCATGCAAGGCGAAGTGATCGTTACTCCCGATCATAATTATTTTGTTCCTGTCTTAGACCCTTCTGAAGTGGCTTGGGAGCAATCGCTTCAGACATTGGCAAAAACTCAAGATTCGTGGAATGCTTTTTTTGAGAATTTCAATGATGAAGATTTAGCTAAAATTTATGTAAATAATGGCCATACGTATTACGAACACATTCACGGTATTATTCAGCACGATGTGTATCATTTAGGACAGATTGTTATTTTGAAGAAACTGCTTTAGTTATAAAAATATTTTTCGCACAGTATTGTCATTTCGACGAAGGAGACCCGAGCGATAGCGAACAGGTGAAGCAAATCACACGCGGGATTCCATACAGATTGGATAACTTTCTTTACGGAGTTTCTTGTGAAGATTTCTCCTTCGTCGAAATGACAAAATTGAGGTTAATCTTTAAATTTAAATTATCAGATGAAAAATTCAATACTTATTCTAGCATTTTTACTTTTTAGTACAATCGCTTTTTCGCAAGAAACCGAAGCAAAATATGATGAAGCTTTAGCCAAATCACTTCATGCTGACGAATATGGAATGAAGAAATATGTTTTTTGCCTACTAAAATCAGGAAGCAATACCACCGTTTCTAAAGAAGAATCCAAAAAACTTTTTGAAGGACATATGGCTAATATTGGAAAATTAGCCAAAGAAGGAAAACTGGTTGTGGCCGGACCTTTCATGAAAAATGATCGAAATTATCGCGGTATTTTTATTTTTAATGTCGAAACTATAGAAGAAGCCAAAACTCTTATTGCTACTGATCCCGCAATAAAAGCCAATTTACTCGAAGCCGAATTAACGCCTTGGTATTGTACCGCAGCATTGCAGGAAATTCCGAAAATGCATGATAAAATTGCTAAGACGAAAATGTAAATAATGAAAACAGAAAAAGAAAAAATGATCTCTGGCGAATATTACAACGCCTTTGACCCTGAATTACTAAAAGGACGCCGCTCTGCAAAAAATCTTTTGCATAGCTTAAACGTAAAAGAATATAGAGTTACCAAAAAAGCAAAAGAGATCTTGAAAGAACTGATTCCGAATGCTGGAGCTGGTTTATATATAGAACCGCCTTTTCACTGTGATTATGGCTATAATATTTTCTGCGGAGAAAACGTTTATTTTAATGTGAATTGTGTTGTTCTGGACTGCGCGCCTGTAACTATTGGTTCGAATGTGTTTATTGCACCAAATGTTCAAATTTATACTGCTTCTCATCCGCTTGACGCTGAATTGAGAAAAACATTAGAAAATGCTTATCCTGTTACGATTGGAGACGATTGTTGGATTGGCGGAAATTCGGTTATATGTCCTGGCGTAACTATTGGAAAAGGTTGTGTTATTGGAGCTGGATCTGTAGTCACCAAAGACATTCCAGACAATTCGCTTGCAGTTGGAAATCCAGCAAAAGTAATTCGAAAATTAAATCAAGAACCTGAATCCAAAAAATAATGCTTACCCTTAATAAAGTCCATCATATTGCCATTTTATGTTCCGATTACGAAAAATCGAAATATTTCTATACTCAGATTTTAGGTTTGACCATAATTAGAGAAATCTATCGCGAAGAACGCCAGTCTTATAAATTAGATTTGGCTTTAAATGGCACATATGTTATTGAGTTGTTTTCTTTTCCAAATCCTCCCCAAAGGCCTTCACGTCCAGAAGCTGTTGGTTTGCGCCATTTGGCTTTTGAAGTGATTAATCTGGAAGAAACCATCGCTTTTTTAACTTCAAAAAAAATAGAATCTGAACCGATTAGAATTGATGAAACTACTGAAAAACGTTTTACTTTTATTGCTGATCCAGATTTGCTTCCAATTGAGTTTTACGAAAGATAAATAAAAGAAACAAAGGGACATAGTTGCAAAGTAACAGAGGTTTCCCTCACTTTATATCATACTATTCTTCAAACTACACGCATATTATTAATTAAAATAAAAAAACTTTGTCCCTTTGTAACTCTGTAACTTTGTCTCTTTTTTAACGAAAGAATTTTCCTATTTATATCAGTTTTAACACACTAAAATGAACTTTTCTTAGAAAAAACCGAATATCATGCTTAATTTTGTAACCCGCAGAAAAAAATGCGGATCTTCAAATTTAACGTGATGAATAAAACGGCGCAAATCAAAAAAAATCATCAATTAATCAAACTTCGAAAATTAGTTATTGTTTCTATTTTAATTGGTTTTCTTTCCGCTTTTCTCGGAATCTCACTCAAAAAAATAACAGAATATTACGAAGAAATCTTCTTTCACGAAGTATCCATTCACCCAATATTCTATATCGTATTTCCAGTTTTCGGATTGTCAGTAATTTATTTCTTAAGACAATATCTTTTCAAGAAAAAAGAAAACAAAGGAATCAAAGAAGTTTTTGAAAGTACAGCATCAAAATCTAAGAACCTTCCTTCTTATAAAATTCCATCTCACTTCATCAACGGATTATTAACGGTCATTTTTGGAGGTTCAACCGGAATCGAAGTTTCTACCGTTGTTGCCACAGCAACGATTGGTTCTGTTGCTCATGAAAAAGAAAATGTGTTCCGCCAATACAAAACAGAGTTAATCTGCGCGGGTGTTGCAGCCGGTGTTACCGCACTTTTCAGCAGTCCGATTGCGGGAGTTTTATTTGCTTACGAAGTAATTTCCAGAAAAGTTACTCGTGCATTTGTTATTTCAAACCTAATCGCAGTTTCTATCGCTTTTGGCTTATTAACCATTTTAAAAGAAGAACCTTTGTTTGCGGTTTCAATCGCAACATGGCATTTGAAAGCAATTCCGTACTTTATTCTTTTAGGAATCTTAGCGGGAATGAATTCAGTTTACTTAACTCGTTGCGTTTTATTCTTTAAATCGCAATTTGCTAAAATCAATACACATTATTACAAAATCATTTTAGGCTCTATTGTTTTAAGCGCATCATTATTCTTTTTCCCTCAACTGTACGGAGAAGGATACCACGCTATAAAAGGAATTTTCGGTAACGCACCTCAAATGCAATTGACGATAACTTTAGCTTTAACATTTATTGGAATTTTAATTCTGAAACCTATTGTTACTTCCATAACATTGGCTTCTGGAGGCGATGGCGGTGTTTTTGCACCTAGTTTATTTATCGGAGCATTTTTAGGATTACTATTAGCTTCGGTTTTAAACAGCTTTTTTCACGTCAATGTAATTCCAGTTAACTTTATGATTATCGGAATGGCTGCAGTTTTAAGTGCTAGTATTCACGCGCCTTTTACAGCGATATTCTTAGTTTGCGGCTTAACAAACGATTATACTTTGTTTTTACCGATTCTTGTAGTTTGTTTGATTTCAAAATATACTGCAAAAACAATTTATCCGTATACTGTTTACAGTTATTCGCCGAGTTTAGTTAAATAATTTCAGACTAGTATATAATCTAAAGATAGAATATACAGCAAAGTATATTTAAAAACATAACGAGTAAATTATAATACCACAATAATGCCAACTGAAAAAATAAAAAGAAGCTATCGCAAAACACGCTACATCCTTTACAAAGAGACTTTAATTGATTACAAAGAACACTTTTGGTCGTTTCTAGGTTCTTTTGTCGGAATTGGAATATTAGCCTATCTAGAATCTTCACAATTTACAGGAAGCGATGTTGTTTATTTAATTGGCTCTTTTGGCGCTTCGAGTGTTTTGATTTATGGAATTATACAAAGTCCGTTTTCACAACCCAGAAATTTAATTGGTGGCCATCTTATTTCAGCCTTTATAGGAGTTAGCATAAACAAACTAGTACCAGATATTGTCTATATTTCTGCTCCTCTTGCTGTTTCTCTTTCCATTATTTTCATGCAGATTACCAAAACATTGCATCCGCCAGGAGGTGCAACAGCTCTAATTGCGGTTACAGGTTCTGCCCAAATAAAAGCTTTAGGCTATATGTATGTAATTTCGCCCGTTCTAATTGGCGTTTTAATCTTATTTTTAACCGCTTTGATTTTTAATAATATGACTTCTAGCAGAAGTTATCCAAGTCATAGTACGTATCACAAACATTATCATAAGATTCGAAAAAGATTGGCGAGAAAATAAGTTTTTCTTTATCGAATGTCACCCAGAGCGAAGTCGAAGGGCGCTCCAATCGGAAAAGGGCTTCGACTCCGCTCAGCCTGACAAACTAATTGACAATCAATTTTTTAAAATCTTTTCAACAAATCACGATTCGTAATTCGTATTTCGTTTTTTATATTTTACCTTTGACCTCTCAATAAAAACAAAGATTATGGTTTATAAATTTAGAGTTATTCTAGACGCCGAAGAAGATATTTTTAGAGACATCGCTATTCTTGAAGATGATACTCTTGAGGATTTACACAATGCAATCTTCAACTCTTTTGGCTTTGACGGATCAGAAGTGGCTTCATTTTATACTTGTGATGATACTTGGAATCAAGAAGATGAAATTCCGCTTTTCGATACAGGAGATGTTCCTGGCGAAATAAGAACCATGAACGATTATCCGTTATCTAGTATTTTAGACAAACAAAATACAAAGATTATCTACGTTTATGACTTCATCAGCATGTGGACTTTCTTAGTTGAATTGGCTGCTGTAGAAGATGAACAAGTTGGAGTTACTTACCCAGAAACTTTATATTCTCACGGTGAAATGCCAGCAGACGCCATCGAAAAAAACTTTGAAGCTGATGACATGCACGACGACATCTATGGAGAATTTGAAGACGACCTAGACGAAGACGATCTAGACATGTTCGAAGGAGACGATAGTTTTGAGGATTATGGGTTTGAGGAGAATTGGAATTAGTTTTTGAGGGACAAAGATTCAAAGTGACAAAGTAACAAAGATTTTCTCTTAAGAGCCAACACTTTATTTTGTGAGTTTTTTCTTAATTTTATATTTGATTTTTTTAATATAAAATATGAAAACTTTTCGCGACCTTTTGATCTGGCAAAAATCTATGAATTTGGTAACTGAGGTTTACCAAATAACAAATTCATTTCCCAAAGAAGAAATTTATGGATTATCTTCTCAAATTAGAAGAAGTTCAATATCAATACCAAGCAATATTGCAGAAGGATATGGCAGAAATGGAAATACTGAATTACTAAGATTCTTAAATATTTCTATATCATCCTTATTTGAAATGCAGACTCAACTTGAAATTTCATTCAATTTAAAATATATAACCGAGTACCAATTCAGTAAAATAAATGGTGAAAGCAGGGAATTAGAGCGAATGTTAAGCGCTTTTATAAAAAAATTAAAAGAGCGCAGATAAACTTTGTTTCTTTGTCACTCTGTCACTCCAAACTTAAAATAAATGATCAACCTATTCAACACCCACATCGATACCCTTGCGATACATCGCGTAGGAAACAAGAGCCGTAACGAAGCTATTTTTTTATCAGAGCAGCCGTTTAATCTAAATGACGAGATTGTGCCTTTGATTAAAGAATTCTTTTTTAAGCCTTTTAGAGAAAAAGAAGAAAACTATTATCAGTTTGCACATGAAGTGGACTTGGACTACAACGACATGTTTAAATTTGCAACTGAGATTTTTGCTAATCCGGCGAGTGTTCATGAGGTTTCTAAAAAAATCACTAAACATTTATACGAGCAGTCAAATCACCCGCACATTAAAAACGGAGAGGTTTATGTAACCTATTTGACAAACCTTAGTATTGACAACAATGTTGTGGATGCAATTGGGATTTTTAAAAGCGAATTGCAAGCCGACTTTTTACAGTTTGAAGAAAACGGAAGCAACCTTGAAATGATTTTACAGCAAGGAATCAACTTGAGTAAATTGGATAAAGGATGTTTGATTTTCAACTATAAAAAAGAAGAGGGATATAAAATCCTAACTGTAGATAGCAACCGTTACGACGCGCGTTACTGGTTAGAGCACTTTTTATCTGTTGATGCTTTTGAGGATGAAAATTTCATCACTAAAAAATATTTAAAATTCTGTCAAAACTTCGCAAAAGACGTTGTTTTGCCAGCAGAAGACAAGAAAGAGGAAGTAATGTTTATGAACCGATCTGTGAATTATTTCGCTAAAAATGATCAGTTTGAAGAACAGAATTTCTTGAATGAAGTACTAGACAATCCTGATTTGATTCCTGAATTTAAAAACTATAAAGTTGATAAAGGAGAAAAATACAGCATCGAAGATGTTACCTCATTCCCTATTGCCAATGCAGCAGTTTCTGACGCTAGAAAATCGATTAAAAACGTAATTAATTTGGATACTCATATTCAGATTAAAATGGATTTCATCAATCCTGAAAGTGCAGAAAAATTTGTTGAAAAAGGCTGGGATGAAGAAAAACAAATGTATTACTACTTAGTTTACTTCAACAAAGAAGAGAAAAGCTAAGGGTTTTCATTTTCTATTACTTACTTATAATACAGAAAACGGCAGCTACAATTGTAACTGCCGTTTTTTTTATTGCAATTGATTTTCTAAAACAAAGCGAAAATCGATTTTAGAATATCATCGTAAACTTGTTTGTCGCGTTCACCTGCTCTTGCCAAAACTCGAATTCCCGAATAATTGTTAAAGATAAATCGAGCCAAAGATCGAGCTTCTTGTTTATCGGAAATCTGTCCGTTCTCCTGCCCTTTTTTTATGGCTTCACAAAAAATATCTTCGACTATTTTCTGATTTTCGTGAACGATCTTTCCAATTTCAGGATCATGCATCGCCAGTTCAACCGAAGAATTTACCATAAAACAGCCTTTTGTAATTCGGTCCTGAAGACTTTCTACAACCGCCTGTTTAAAAATTTCAGTAAAAGCCGTTTTTATATTTTCAGCATTCCCTAATAAATCTTTAAGAATCTCATGGTTTTGCTGCTGATATCGTTTCAATGCCTTTACAAAAAGCTTTTGCTTGTCTCCAAAAGTATCATACAAACTAGAACGGCTTAATCCTAAATGATTAACCAAATCTTGAGCCGAAGTTCCGTTGTAACCTTTGTGCCAAAAAATCTCAATAGCTTTATCTAAAGCCTGATCTTCATTAAATTCTTTCGTTCTAGCCATGACATCTAAATTAAAATTCAACACAAAGATACAAAAATACGGAACAATCGTTCCTGAATTAGTCAAAAAAATTATACAACGGCATTTACAGTAAGTCCACCATCAACTACAATTTCACTTCCTGTAATAAACGATGCATCTTCAGAAGCAAGGAAACTAACCGTTTTTGCAATTTCAGAAGCTTGTCCAAAACGCTTCAATAGAATTTTTTCTCCCAACACGGCACCAAAACCTTCAACTTCAGCTTGTTCTAAACCTAATTTACCATAAATTGGTGTTTCAATAGGTCCAGGAGAAACAGCATTTACTCTAATTTTTCTTGGTGCCAATTCTGTTGCAAATACTTTGCTTAATGATAATACTGCCGCTTTACTTGCTGCGTAAACACTTGAATTTGGCATTCCAACGTGAGCATTTATAGAAGTATTAAGAATTATTGAGCCTCCATCGTTTAAAATTGGCAATACTTTTTGAACGGTAAAATAAACGCCTTTCACATTTACATTCATAATACTGTCATAATGATCTTCTGAAGCTAAATCTACTGGAGCAAAAGCTGCAATTCCGGCATTTAAGAATAAAATATCCACTTTTCCGAATTTTGCTTTTACTTCTTCAACCAAATTATCAATTGATTTTAAATCAGATTGGTCTGCTACGATTCCAGTAACGTTCAATTCTTTTTCTGCTTTCGCTAAAGCCTCTTTGTTTCTTCCTGTTACAATTACTTGTGCTCCTTTTGAGACTAAATCAGCTGCTGTTGCATATCCAATTCCACTGTTTCCACCTGTTACTATCGCAACTTTGTTTTCTAAATTTTTCATTTTATTGTTTTTAAGTTATTGATTATTCAATTATTACGGTACAAAGATATAATAACGGAACGATCGTTCCGTTATTCAATATGTTAATTTTTAGTTAAAATAAAATTCTACCTACTTTAAACCTTTAATTATAAGGGAAACAACTATTTAACAATAGAGGAAAGAAATTATAAAATAGCGTTCTTTCTTAATTTATGCTTAATTTTGCATTAAAAATTACTACAGATGGATATTCAATTTTTCAAAGAAAGTCCTTTTACCACTATAATTTCATTCCAAAAGCTAATTGAATCTTTTGAAGAAATTGCCTTGTCAGACGTTGATTATAGATCCAATTATGCCAAAGCAATTTTAAAACAGATTGATTTAATTCCAGAACTGAGAACTGGAATTCAAGATTATTCTGTTATTAAAGAGAATGAAGCTTTAATCAAAAATATTTTGGCCGATTTATTTCCAACTGCATTGACGCACAACGAAATAAAAGCTGTTACTATTCCATTTCAAAATATCTCCTTCAATTATACGGAACGTTTCAAAAAAATCCTTAAAAATGCAGGAGATGAATTTTATATGGAAATTCGTGATTTTAGCGAACATCAATTCTATATTAACAACTGCTGCCTTATTCTTAGCTATTACTACAATCAGCGTATTGATTTTAATCAGCCTTTTTTCTACGATATTCCAGATGAAAATGGTGTAGAGAAACATTATAGAATTTTATATAACGCTGATTTCATGGAAGTTATTCCGACTGAAAATTCTGTTCCGTTAACGCAAGAAGATATCGACCAATTAATTGATAATTATAACGATATTGATTTATGGAAATCTAAATTCCCAAAAGGAAGCTGGATTTTAAGAGGTTTCGGAATTGTCTCCTTGTTTGACGCCACAACAGAAAGTGCCATATCGATCTTAAAGAGCAGTCTGTTGAAACCAGGACCAAAAACGGTAGCGACAGATGAAGAAGTTTCTAGCATTTTTCAGTCGATTTTTAACCTTCCAAATTTAAAAGTCGGATTTATCATTTATAATGCTGAAGAAGAGAAATTTATAAGACCAGCGAGATACGAAAATCAGATGAAGAGCTTTTTGCTTTCTGCCGATCAGGAAGTAGATTGTAAAAATGCGTTTTTTGGATGTTCATTCGAAAATTTAGTAGACAATAGAGAACCTTTTGTTATTTCAAATGTTAGCAAATTCACAGAAAACTCAAGCAATAAAAGACTGGGCGAACATTTGCTTTCACAGGGAATTCAAAGCTGTATTTTTGCGCCTGTTATCAAAAACGGACATTTATTGGGCGTTGTTGAGTTGGTTTCTCAAAATCCTAGAGATTTAAACAGCGTTAATGCTACCAAACTTGATTTGGTTCTTCCGTATTTAACAGATACTATTGATCGCTACAATACCGATATGCAACATCAGATTGAAGCGATTATTCAGCGAGAATACACCACAATTCACCCGAGCGTTTATTGGAAATTCAAGAGAGAATCGCAGAATTATTTTCAGAATATGAATCATACTAAAGATTACATTTTTAAAGAAATCGTTTTTAAAAATGTCTATCCGCTGTATGGTCAAATCGATATTAAAGGTTCGTCTGAGCACCGAAACGAAACGGTAAAAATTGATTTAAAGAATCAGCTTACGGCTCTTTTGGAAATTTTTGACAATCAAGAATCCAATTCTAACCTTGTGCTTTTGGAACAAAGAAAATTTGAATTGGAATCGCTTAGAAGTGAATTGGATTTTCCTTTAAAAGCAGATACAGAGCAACATGTTCAGCGCTATATTGAAGAAGAAATTCATCCGATTTTAAAAAATACCAAGAGCAGTGCAAAAAGCGAAAAGCTAGAAGCATTGTATTTTGAAAACCTGGATGAAAAAACAGGAATGTTTTATCAGGAAAGAAAAAAATTCGACAACGCCATGTCGATTATCAATAAAAGACTGGCAAGCGTTTTAGATAGAAAACAAATTGAAGCACAGCAGATTTATCCACATTACTACGAACGTTTTAAAACAGATGGCGTAGAGCATAATTTGTATATCGGAGCTTCAATTTCGCCAACAAAACCATTTGATATCATGTATCTGCACAACCTTCGTTTATGGCAATTGCAGACTTTATGCGAAATGGAATTGGAACACCACGATCTTAAGGCCTCTTTGCCTTATGAACTGGATGTTACTTCATTAATTTTAGTTTTCAGTTCGCCTCTTTCAATCCGTTTTAGAATGGATGAAAAACGTTTTGATGTTGACGGAACTTACAATGCCAGATACGAAGTCGTTAAGAAACGAATTGACAAATCGCATATTAAAGGAACAAGCGAAAGAATTACTGAGAAAGAGAAAATCACAATTGTATATTCTCAAAACAGTGAAGAAGCAGAATATTTAAAATACATTAAATACCTGCAGCACAAAAAAATTCTTGAACCTTCAATAGAACAATTTGAAGTAGAAGATCTTCAAGGGGTTTCTGGTCTGAGAGCAATTCGTGTAAAAGTAATAAACAACGAATCTAATTCAGAAATTAAAAAAATAACCTATCAGGATTTACTAGATGAGCTCAACTAATTGGTTGAGCTTTTTTTTGACTTTATTTATTGAATAACTTACTGAACGCGGATGACACGGATTCGCTATCGCGAAGACGCGGATAAAAACGGATTTTTATTTTTTTTGAATAAACTAAAAAAAGCTTTGTCGAAGTTTAGAACTTTGACAAAGCTTTCTGCATTTTGAACTATGTGTTAGAAACAAGTTTCTTTCTTTATTCTTTTTGATTTAGAAAAATCTATCTTTCTATGTGTTTAAAATTTTAAAATTAAATCGATTTAAAAGCAATCACAAAAGCAATAACCGTTATAATAATTCCGAACATAAAGAAGTTATACGCAATTCGGAGCAGATTGTATTTTCGCTGTAAAACCAATCCTAAATAATACAAATCCTTAATCATGGTTGAATAAAGATAATCTCTATCTTTCATCATTTCATTCATTGCCCAATCGTAATCTTCGAGAGGCATTTTATAGAAATTTCCAAAAAACATTAAATTGACTTTTTTATCCTCAACATCATTTCGGGTAAAAAATCCTGAAGTTACTTTTGGACGTGTAGAAAGAATGGCAAAAATAATGGTAATTACGCTCGACATCAGCATAATAAAAGTTGGAACCACGAGATGAGCATTTTTCGGACTATCCAATTTAGGAATAATCGACGAAAGAGCAATCGAAATAATAATTGCATTTACAGACAATAAGATATTGGCTTTACTATCGGCAATGCCACTTAAGCGGGTATGATTTCCAAGCGTAACACGAAATAGAGTGTCAATTCCGCGATCTGGTTTTTCTGCTTTATCTTTCTTTTTGTTTTCTTCTTCGAGTGCCGCTGCAGCTTTCAATTCCTGTTTATTGATTTTTTTCTGAATTAATAAAAGGTTTTTCTCTTTCAGAGGCTGCCATTTTCTTAAAGCATAATCGGTATAAAATCGGTGTTTATTCAGCAAGAAATTCAAATTTTCTCTCGTCCATTCGGCATTAGAAAAATTCACTATTCCCGTATTTTTCAATTCTAGGCGAAGCAACTCGCAAGTTGTCACATATTCAGTTCCCATTAAATGAGCGTAATCTGCATCTCGAATAATTTTCTCCAAATGTGTTTTAGGTTCATATTCTTTAACGGTCGCCAAAATCAAACTTGACACCAAGGCTATAAATTCTTCCGATTTTCCTTTTTCGCGCAAAAATTCAGCCGCAATTTCAGTACTTTTCTTTTCATGATTTTCATATCCTTTAATATATCCCGTATCATGAAACCATGCGGCAACCAAAAGCGCTTCCTTATCCTCACCTTCTACGTCTTCTTTTTTACACAGTTCTTTTACCGCCGTAACCACTGTAAAAGTATGATTAAAATTATGGTAAGAATATAAATTAGAAAGTTTATCTTTGAGTAAATTACCAACAAAATCCTCGGATTGTTCTATTAGATTCATAAAGAATATTTTTATACCACTAAATTATGAAATTGTTTTTGGATAATCATTTTATTGCTAAGATTAAAAACTATTCTTTAGCAATTATGGCCCTATTCATCGTGTACTCTTGTTCGACGCGTAAACCGCAGTACGGAAAAAATGTTAGTGCCAATGAAACAGAAAACGCTACCGATACTATAAAAATTGCACATACTTTTTTTCTTGTTGGCGATGCAGGAAATGCAGACGAAGAACAAGCACAACAAACACTCGAGCTTTTGCACCAAAAGCTGAAAAAAGCAAGCAAAAAGTCGACGCTTCTTTTCTTAGGAGATAATATCTATCCAAAAGGTTTCCCTAGTAACAAACACCCTGAAGATAAAGCTTTAGCAGAAACAAAACTGACTAACCAATTAAAATTAACCGAAGGTTTTAAAGGAAAAACAGTCGTAATTCCTGGAAATCATGATTGGTACAGCGGCATTAAAGGTTTGGAACGTCAAGCTGATTTTGTGACGAAATATTTGAACGATAAAAAAAGTTTTCTTCCTAGAAAATCATGCCCAATTGAAAGTGTAAAAATCGATAGCACCACAACTTTGATAGCTGTTGATAGTGAATGGTTTTTGGAAGATTGGAACGATCATCCAACTATAAATGATGATTGTGAAATTAAAACTAGAGAAGCTTTTTTTGAAGAATTAGAAGGGCTTTTAAACAAAAATCAAGAGAAAACAGTTGTTTTGGCAATTCATCATCCGTTATTGAGCAACGGAACACACGGCGGACAATTTTCGTTAGAAAAACAATTATTTCCTTTAGAACAAAAAATTCCTCTTCCTGTTATTGGTTCATTCATCAATTTAGTGCGAAAAACAGGCGGAGTTAGTCCGCAGGATATTCAAAACAAACAATATACCATTTACGCTAAAAGAATTAAAACACTTTTGCAAAAGCAGAAAAATGTAATTGTGGTTTCTGGACACGATCATAATCTACAATACATCAGTAAAGAAAATATTCAGCAGATTATCAGCGGTGCCGGATCAAAATCGGAAGCGGCAAGAGCTATTAATCCTTACGATTTTTCGTATGGCGGAAATGGTTATGCCACACTAACTATGTATAAAAGTGGTGATGCAAAAGTTTCTTTTTATGGAAATGAAAATAATAAAGAAAAACTGCTTTTTGAACGCGAAATTATCAAAGCCAAAGAAATCAATTGGGCTTCAGATATTCCGAATAAATTTCCTGCAACGGTAACCACTTCGATTTATTCGCCAAAAATGACTCAAAAAAGTGCATTTCATAGATTTTTGTTTGGCCAACACTATAGAAAATATTACAGTCTTCCTATTGAAGCGACCACTGCAACTGTAGATACTTTAAAAGGCGGTTTAAAACCCATTCGCGAAGGCGGCGGACATCAATCGGTTTCATTAAGAATGTCTGATCCTCAGGGGCGTGAGTTTGTTATGCGTGCCATGAAAAAAAGTGCTACTACCTTTTTACAATCAGTTGCTTTTAAGGATCAATATATCGTAAATGATTTTGAAAAAACGTATGTAGAAGATTTCTTGTTTGATTTTTATACTTCATCGCACCCTTATGCTTCTTTTGCTATTGGCGGAATGTCCGATCAAATTGGTTTGAGACATACGAATCCTATTTTATATTATATTCCGAAACAAAATGGTTTGGGCGAATTTAATGCCAGTTTTGGAGATCAATTGTATATGGTCGAAGAAAGACCAGCCGACAATCATTTGGATGGAAAAAATTTCGGAAAACCAGACAATATTATTGGAACCGATGACATGATGCTGAATCTTCATAAAGATGAAAAATATGTTGTTGATGAAAAAGAATATATAAAAGCGCGTTTGTTTGATATTCTTTTAGGAGATTGGGACAGACATAGCGATCAGTGGCGTTGGGCTGAATATAAAGAAAATGGAAAGGTAATTTACAGACCAATTCCAAGAGATCGTGATCAGGCGTTTGTAAAATATGATGGCGCTTTGCTTTCTCTTATCATGAATATGCCACCGCTACGTCATATGCGAACTTTTAAAGGTGATAGAATCAATGTAAAATGGCTTGGAAGAGAACCTTACCCAATGGATTTGGCGTTTTTAAAAACCGCTACAGAGAAAGAATGGGTCGAAGAGGCTAAATACATTCAAGAGAATCTAACCGATGCCGATATAGATGAGGCTTTCAAGAACATGCCAAAAGAGGTTCAGGATGAAACGGTAGATGAAATTAAGTATAAATTAAAACAAAGAAAAAAAGATCTTCAAAAGTATGCTCGCGAATATTCTGATGTTTTAAGCAGAACCGTTATGATTGCTGGAACAGACAAAAAGGACAAGTTTGTTTTGAATCATAATGTAAAAAAAGGAATTGAAATTCAGGTTTTTAGAATTAAAAAAGAAGGCGATGAATTGGTTTACACAAAAAATGTAACCGATGATAAAACCAAAAATCTTTGGATTTACGGATTGGACGATAATGACACTTTTGAAGTAAAAGGAGACCAGAAATCTAGCATAAAAATTCGTTTGATTGGCGGACAGAATAATGATACGTATAATATTGAAAACGGCAGAAAGGTTATTGTTTACGATTTTAAATCAAAAGAGAATACTTATAATTTGGATTCTAAAACACAGACACAGTTAACCGATGATTACGATGTTAATCTATACAATTATGAGAGGCCAAAATACAATGTAATTGCGGGACTTCCTACCATTGGATATAACCCTGATGATGGTGTAAAAATAGGAGCGAACGTAAATTATACTGTCAATAATTTTAAACAAAACCCTTATACGCAAAGACATATTTTTAATGCTTTTTATTATTTTGCTACTGGCGGTTTAGAATTTAATTATGCCGCACATTTCCCAGGTTTATTAGGCAAATGGGTTATTGACGTAGAATCGCTGTATACAACTCCAAATTTTGCCATGAACTATTTCGGTTATGGGAATGAAGCACAATACAATGACGATTTAGGAATGGATTACAATCGTGTGCGTATCAGAAAATTTAATGCTTCGGGCGCGATTAGACACGTTGGAAGATTTGGAAGCGAATTTAGCATACAGCCAATTTTCCAGAGAATGACAGTTGAAGAAACCGAAAACCGATACATTAATATTCCGGGAATTGTAAATCCGGATGTTTTTGACAGCCAAAATTTTGGAAGCTTGAAGGTTAAATATGTATTTAAGAATTCCGATTTTGCTGCGAAACCAACTTTAGGAATGCACTTTATGATTGCGGGAACATGGACAGCAAATTTGGATGAAACCAAAAAGAATTTCCCAACACTTGAAAGTATCTTAGGTTTTACCCATAGAATTGATCACAACGGAAAACTTATTCTGGCAACTTACTTTAAAGGAAAAGTTATTTTCAATAATAACTACGAATTTTACCAAGGTGCTTCATTGGGTGGCGACACCGATTTGCGCGGTTTTAGAAATGAGCGTTTCTTAGGAAATTCTTATTTTTCTCAAAGTTCAGACTTACGTTTAAGTATTGGCAAAATCCGAAAAACCATAGTTCCTTTTACGTATGGAATTTTAGGTGGTTTCGATTACGGAAGGGTTTGGCTTGATGGCGAAGAGTCTAGAAAATGGCATCAAGATTACGGCGGTGGACTTTGGTTGAATGCCATAAATGTTATTACCGCAAGAATCTCTTATTTTAAATCTCCTGACGAAATTGGAAGATTGATTTTTGGAGCAGCGTATAGTTTTTAAAAAAGGTTCTAAGGTCTGAGATGCTAAGGTTCTAAGTTTTTCCCTTAACCTGAATTAAAAAATAGCCACGAATTCACGAATTTAATTATAAAACTTGTGAAATCGTGGCTGTTTTTTTTTTTGCCACGAATTACACAAATCTACACGAATTAAATTTTTATTCTGTAATAAAAAATTGCAGAAATTAGTGAACGTAGCAAACTATAAAAAAATTTAGCCATGAATTCACGAATGATTTTAAATAAAATTCGTGAATTCGTGGCTATTCTTTTTATTAATTAGGCGAATTATTTTTTTATTCTTCAAATAAAAATTAGCGGAAATTTGTGGAATTTGTGGCAATCTATAAAAAATTTTAGCCACAGATTCACGAATGATTTTAAATAAAATTCGTGAATTCGTGGCTAACTTTTTCTTAGAAACTTAGAAGCTTAGTGACTTAGAAGCTTAAATTCATAAACCTTTCCTCCTATTTTATTTGTTTTTTCGTCGGCGATTAATAATGTGTTGTTGTCTTTAAAAACGATAGCTTCTTTTTGTGAGAAGTGATTTAGATTTAATTCTGTTTGTGTTCCTTTATGGAATAAATCTCCCTTAAAATCTTTAAACAAAAGCACTTTATCATGGCTTAATAAAGCAACTTTTTTACCATCAGGACTTATTGTCGCACTTGTCAGTACGCAATGATTGTAATTGCTGCAAGTTTTAAATTCTCCTATTTTTACTGCTTTCTGAGTTCCTGCTGCATTTTTTATTTTGTAGATAAAAGCAGTTCCGTCAAAACCTTTACTTCTATTTTTGGTAAAAAGGTAGAAATAGCCGTCTCTCTCAAAAAAGCCTTCAACATCATAAAACATTTCTTTTTTCTTTGGCGGAAATTCTTTCTGTTCTGGATACGAAAATGAGATTTTATATTCGGCTTTTGCCAAATCATTTTGCAGCTGATTTTTTGCCACTTTATAGATGCACAAATCCCTTCTTTCGTTATTATTGTTTCCAAAATCTCCAATGTAGACATTTCCAGATTTGTCTTTTGTAATATCTTCCCAATCGACATTTGTAGCGTTTGAAATCGTAATTGTTTTGGCCAATTTCCCTTTAGAATCAATTGCATATATAGCATTTTTATTTCCGCTGTCTTCCAAAGTATAAAGTGTATTGGTTTCAGGAAAATACGCAATACCCGAAACTTCCTTTAATTTTTTCGGAAGCGAATAAAGTTCTTTCAAATCAGAACCAGACTGCTTTTGGCACGCTAATAAAACAATTGAACAGATAACTAAAAAAGGCTTTTTCATAAAATCTATTTTTTTTGAAACCATATAAGTCCTATAAGTAATTTAAAAAGCAATGCATAATTGAACTTATAGGACTTATATGGTAAAACTTTTAAACTAAATTAGTGTTTTTAAAATTACGCGTGATAAACTCAAATGCGGCCTGCATAATATGCCCCATCGATTTTGCGTTTTTAAATTTCATATCGTTCGTATAACGGTACAATTCCATTTTTAATTGCATCAGATGTTCATGGGTCGAAATCGTATCATGACACATAATATTGAGCAGTTTTTTAATTCTCGTTTCGGCTGAATGAATACGTTTTGCCAAAATCGCTCTTTCTTCATCTTTATACTGGATAATCGAACGTTCTTCCAATTTCTCTTTGATTAATTGAATCATCGGAAAATTTTCCTTGAAAAACTGCGGACGATATACTTTAAAATTCCCTTCGTAACATTGCTGATCAAAGTCGATCGGACGAATTTTATAGACAACCTGATCAAAATCGTGAATTGGCACAATTACATAATTGTAAGCGCGCATATCTCCTAAAAGGCGAATCATACAGCGCTCGTTAAATTTCACAAACTCTTTTGCAATCTGTGCTTTTTCCATCTCGCTGCATTTGTCAAGCAATGTATCCATGAAAACATCACCAGGAATTCCGATTATATGCTCTTCAATCAAAGTATCTTTATAAACCAAAAAGTTGATTTTATCTGGCGAAAGAATATCTTCCAATTCAAGTCCATAAATGCGCGAAGCATCTGCTTTTTTGATGTAAAAATGCACGTAGTTATCGTTGAGAATATTTCGAACTTTAATTCTAAAAGGTTTCGAATTTCCAAAAGTGCAATAGTCAATAGCGTCGACATTCAGGTACTGAATAATTTCATTATTTCCATCAGAATGCAGCAGCGAATAAATTTTCTTTAAATTTAAATCAATTTCATTGCGTTCAAATTCACTGTAATATACTCGTATCCAAAGCGTATCGGTATCATGTTTGTCATAAACATTTATTGAGCCCGAAAAACGAAGCAAGTCATCATAAAACACAGAAACTTTAGAAATACGTTCGTATCGCTCTAAATAACTTAAAAGTGGCTGTGTTAAAGGATAAGACGGTTTTTTTAAAACCATTAAAGGCTCGCTCATTTTGAATATCTTTATTACAAATTTACATCAATACGATTTAAAGTTAGAATTTAAAGTAACAAAAATCAACTTGGCTCGTCATACTAAAAACTAAAACCAGAAAAATTTGGAAACCATATTAACCATTGAGAATTTAAGCAAAAGATACGGCCGAATTCAGGCTCTGAAAAATGTATCTTTTCAAATACAAAAAGGTCGTGTTTATGGCATTCTAGGGCCAAACGGCAGCGGAAAATCGACTACATTAGGAATTGTTTTGAGTGTTGTAAACAAATCGTCTGGCAACTATCGCTGGTTTGACGGCAATGTAGAAACCCACGAAGCTTTAAAAAAAGTGGGCGCTATCATAGAAAGACCCAATTTTTATCCGTACATGACGGCCGAACAAAACTTGAAATTGGTTTGCAAAATAAAAAACATCAACTATTCTAAAGTAGATGAAAAACTAGAATTGGTTGGTTTAATTGAACGAAAAGACAGCAAATTCAGTACTTTTTCTTTAGGAATGAAACAGCGTCTGGCTATTGCATCGGCACTTTTAAACGATCCTGAGATTTTAATTTTAGATGAACCAACCAACGGATTAGATCCGCAGGGAATTCATCAGATTCGAGATATCATTAAAAAAATTGCATCTCAAGGAACCACTATCTTGCTGGCATCCCATTTATTGGATGAAGTAGAAAAAGTCTGTTCTCAAGTAATTGTTTTAAGAAAAGGCGAAGTTTTATATTCTGGCCCTGTGGATGGAATGTCTTCTAACGAAGGATTTTTCGAGTTACAAGCCGATGATAATTTAGTTCTAAAAACAGTTTTAGAAGAACATCCTGCTGTTGACAGAATTTCTGAAGAAGACGGAAAAGTTATCATTTACCTTAATTCGGATTTATCTGCTTCAGAATTAAACCAGTTTTTATTTTCTAAAAATATTGTTCTAAGCCATTTAGTAAAGCGTAAAAACAGTTTAGAAGCTCAATTTTTAGAATTAACCAAAAATGCCATCGCCCAAAAAAACTAAACCATGAAAAGACTTCTCTCTATAGAATTGCAAAAAATCTGGATGAACAAAGCCAGCCGCATATTAACCCTAACTTATTTTATATTACTTTCTTTTATAGCTCTAATTGCTGCCATAAAATTTGACATTGGAGTTTTTAAATTTCATTTGGCCGAAATGGGAATTTTCAATTTTCCATTTATTTGGCATTTTAATACTTATGTTGCCGCTTGGATGAAATTCTTTTTGGCTATTGTAATCGTTTCTATGATGGCCAATGAATATAGCTACGGAACTTTAAAACAAAATTTAATTGACGGCCTTAGTAAAAAAGAATTTATTCTATCCAAATTCTTAACGGTAGTTTTATTTGCTTTTGTCTCTACCGTTTTTGTTTTTTTAATGAGTTTAATTCTAGGATATTCTTTTTCATCCTATACTGAATTTGGAATCGTTTTTTCTGACTTAGACTACCTTTTAGCCTTTTTTGTAAAACTAACTGGTTTCTTCTCGTTCTGTTTGTTTCTAGGAATCTTAGTAAAACGTTCTGCATTTGCTCTTGGTTTTCTTTTGGTTTGGAGCATCATTGAGGCAATCATAAGAGGCGTTTTAGCTTTTAAAATTTTCCCAAACAGCGATATTGATAAAAAGTTTACCCAGTTTTTGCCTTTAGAATCAATGTCAAATTTAATAGTGAATCCAGGACCGAGATTATCGGTAATTAAAAACATTGGTTCACAAATGGGAATTGAAACAGGAGGTGATTATAGTGTAGATTATACGGCTGTTGTAATCGTTCTAACGTGGACTTTTATTTTTATTTATTTTTCTTACAAATTATTAAAAAATAGAGATTTGTAGTATATTTGCTACTATGAGTCAACTACGAACTTTTCTAATTTTACTTTTGTGCTGTTTTTGTCATAAAATCAGTGCCCAGAATATATCTGTTGACGACACAGCCACGCCAACAGATTTAATTCAAAATGTTTTAATTAATAGTTCGTGCATTGATGTAGAAAGTGTAAGTGCTTCGGGAAATCCAACTCCTAATCAGCAGAGTTACGGTACTTTTACCGCTGGCACAAACTTTCCTTTTTCTAGTGGAATAGTCTTAAGCACTTCTCCCAGCAAAAAGGCAGAAGGGCCATATAACCAACAAGGTTCTAAAGGTACACAAGTTCCAAATTGGAATGGCGATACCGATTTGAATACGGCATTAGGCATTAACAATAGCACCCAAGCAACTGTTTTAGAATTTGATTTTATAGCACTGACTAATTCAATAAGCTTTAATTATATTTTTGCTTCGAATGAATATCAAAACAATTTTCCTTGTATTTATTCAGATGGCTTTGCTTTCTTAATTAAAGAAGTTGGAAGCAGCGATAATTATAAAAATCTCGCTGTCTTGCCCAATACCAATACAGCAGTTTCGGCAACAACGGTTCATCCTAAAATAAACACCGTAAATGGCAGTGACGGAAAACCTTTAATTGGTTGTGAAGCCGTAAATGAGATTTATTTTAATGGCTACAATACAACAGCAAGCCCTGTTGATTATGCAGGTCAAACTGTAGTAATGAATGCATATTCGGATGTAATTCCTGGTAAAAATTACCACTTAAAATTAGTCGTAGCCGATGATGCCACTAGACAATACAATTCGGCAGTTTTTATTCAATCTGGTAGTTTTGAAACTAAAATAAATTTTGGCGAAGACAGAACTATAGCAAATAACAATCCTATTTGTTTTGGAGAAAGTTTTGTATTGGATACCCATTTAGATCCAGCTACTTATAATTTTAAATGGTTTAAAAAAGATACTTCTAATAATTTTGTTCAAATTCCGGGCGCAACATCTTCTACATACTCTGTAACTGCATCTGGAGCCTACAAAGTTGAAGCTTCTTTGAGCACCACAATGTGTTTATCTGTTGGAGAAATCACAATTGAGTTTGCTCCTGAAATTCAGTCAACCAATACCTCTTTATTACAATGTGATGACGATGCAGATGGTATAACCATTTTTGATTTGACTAAAGTGGCCAACATTGTAAAAAATAACAATCCACAAATTGCCAATCAAGGCTATTACGAAACATTGGCAGACGCGCAAGCTAAAACCAATTCAATTGCAAATCCGCAGCGTTATACAAACAAAGCTCCAAGTCAAATTGTTTTTGCTAGGATTGAAAACTCTTTTGGTTGCTATGCAATAGCTCAAATCACACTCAATGTTTCTAATACCGTAATTCCAGATCAAGCTCCAATTGCCAAGTGCGATGAAGATGGAATACAAGATGGTTTATATCAATTTGATTTAGCATCAGAAGTAACTCCTCAAATTTTAATGGGCTTGCCTCCTGGACTTGTAGTTAATTATTTTTTGACAGCTTCAGATGCTGTTACAGAAACAAATTCGTTACCCAATATTTTCAAAAATACAACTCCAAATAGTCAGACCATTTATGCACGCGCTGCAAATGGCTCCGATTGTTACGACATTACTCCTATTCAGTTAATTGTTCATACATTCGATCCTCCAAATTTTGAAGATGAAACTCAGTACTTATGCAAAGGAGACGAAATAACAATATCTGTTGCCACTGGGTTTAGTAGTTACGCATGGTCTAATGGAAGCGCTACAAATTCGACAGTAATTACTACTGCTGGTGATTACTCGGTAACGGTAACTGATGCGAATGGCTGTAAAAAAACGAAGAACTTCAAAATAATTTTATCTGAACCAGCTACGATTACAGGAGCAGATGTTAAAGATTTTTCTGAGAATGACAATACTGTGCAAATTCAATATACTGGTGCTGGAAACTACGAATTTTCTCTGGACGGAATTGTTTTTCAAGACAGTTCAACTTTTACGCAAGTAAGTCCAGGTATTTATAATGCAATTGCCAAAGACAAAAACGGCTGCGGTTTCTCTAATACATTTCAAGTGTATGTTTTAGATTATCCACGTTTTTTTACTCCAAATGGCGATGGATTTAACGATTTATGGGTAATTAAAAACATTGATCAGATGCCCGATTATACCATTTCTATTTTTGATCGCTACGGAAAATTGCTAAAACAAATGAATCAAAATGGTGCGGGCTGGAACGGAATTTTCAACGGACGAGAAATGCCTTCAGATGATTATTGGTTTACTCTTCTTTTTGTAAATGGAAAAAATGTTAAAGGGCATTTTAGTTTGAAAAGATAATTTTTTTTAAAATTCCAAATCTTAAATTCCAAATTCCAATCTCTGAAACTTTTAGTTCTGAAATCCTAATCTCTGAAATTCCAAGTTCCAATCTTTGAGAATAATTTTATCAAAAAAAATCCCAAACTCCATACTGGAATTTGGGATTTTTATATTGAAAATTAATCGAATTAGATTTTATATCTTTTTCTATCAGTTTCACTTAAGTAAATCTTTCTTAAACGAAGAGATTTTGGAGTAACTTCAACATACTCATCTTTTTGGATGTACTCTAAAGCTTCCTCTAAAGAGAATTTGATAGCTGGAATAATTCTAGCTTTATCATCAGCTCCAGAAGAACGTACGTTAGAAAGTTTTTTCGTTTTAGTAACGTTAACTGTCATATCGTCGCTACGAGTGTTTTCTCCAATAACTTGACCTTCATAGATATCTTCGTTAGGATCAACGAAGAATTTACCACGATCTTGTAATTTATCGATAGAGTAAGGAATAGCTTTTCCGTTTTCCATAGAGATTAACGAACCGTTGTTACGCCCAGGAATTTCTCCTTTGTATGGCTCATATCCAATAAAACGGTGTGCCATAATAGCTTCACCAGCAGTAGCAGTAAGCAATTGATTTCTTAAACCAATGATTCCACGAGATGGAATGTTGAATTTAATGATCATACGCTCTCCTTTACCTTCCATAGAAAGCATTTCTCCTTTACGGATAGTAACGAATTCAACTGCTCTACCTGAAAGGTTTTCTGGCAAGTCGATAGTTAATTCCTCAATTGGCTCACATTTAACACCATCAATTTCTTTGATAATAACTTGCGGCTGACCAATTTGAAGCTCATACCCTTCTCTTCTCATTGTTTCAATAAGAACAGATAAGTGAAGTACACCACGACCAAAAACCATAAATTTATCAGCAGAATCAGTTTCACCAACTTTCATCGCTAAGTTTTTCTCAAGCTCTTTTGTCAATCTTTCACGAATATGTCTAGAAGTAACAAATTTACCTTCTTTACCAAAGAAAGGAGAATCGTTAATTGTAAACAACATACTCATTGTTGGCTCATCGATAGCGATAGTTTGTAAAGCTTCTGGATTTTCAAAATCAGCGATAGTATCACCAATTTCAAAACCTTCAATACCTACAACAGCACAAATATCACCAGCAACGACTTGCTCTACTTTTCTACGGCCTAAACCTTCAAAAGTGTGTAATTCTTTAATTCTAGATTTGATGATTTTTCCATCTCTTTTTACCAAAGAAATAGGCATTCCTTCTTTCAAAACACCTCTTTCAAGACGACCAATAGCGATACGACCTGTAAAAGAAGAGAAATCTAAAGAAGTAATCAACATTTGTGGAGTACCTTCAGAAACTTTTGGAGCAGGAACATTCGCAATAACCATGTCTAATAATGGCTCAATGTTTTGCGTTTGAACTTTCCAGTCATCAGACATCCAGTTGTTTTTTGCAGAACCATAAACCGCTGGGAAATCTAATTGTTCCTCAGTAGCTCCTAATTCAAACATTAGATCAAAAACTTTCTCGTGAACTTCTTCTGGAGTACAGTTTTCTTTATCTACTTTATTGATAACCACGCAAGGTTTCAATCCTAAATCGATCGCTTTTTGCAAAACGAAACGAGTTTGTGGCATTGGTCCTTCGAAAGCATCAACTAATAAACATACACCATCGGCCATGTTCAATACACGTTCAACTTCACCTCCAAAATCGGCGTGGCCTGGAGTATCGATAATATTGATTTTTGTTCCTTTATATTGAACAGAAACGTTTTTAGAAGTAATTGTAATACCTCTCTCACGCTCTAAATCGTTATTATCTAAGATTAAATCACCTGTGTTCTCGTTTTCACGAAATAACTGACAGTGATACATAATTTTATCAACCAAAGTGGTTTTACCGTGATCGACGTGGGCAATAATTGCAATGTTTCTAATAGATTCCATCTGTGATTTTTAATGGGCGCAAAGGTACACTTTATTTTCTAAAAAAAAACGTTTCTATCATAGTTTGCGTATATACAACCAATTAGTTAATATAAAACAGCAAAATATAGGTTTCAAAATGGCATTAACATACGTTTAATTATAGTTAAATTAACTATATTTGAGGTGATGAAAAGTAAAACTCTCCAAATTACTCTTATTTATACCATCATCTCGATAATTATGGCGGTTTTATGTCATAAATTACTCACAGCCTACTTTTCTTCATCAGAATATTTATATCTATCTTTTATAAAAGACATTGTTTTTATTCTAATTACAGGACTGGTTTTCAGGTTTATACTTTCAAAAAACGAAAAAAGAAACATAACCATCTTTGAAAAATTAAACCAAACCAACGAAGAAATAAAAGAATCAAATGAGAAATATGACATTGTAGCAAAAGCAACAAGCGACACTATTTGGGATTGGAAAATTCAAGAGGACAGTATTAATTGGAACAAAGGAATTGAAGGTGTTTTTGGTTATAACCCACAAGACGTGGGAAAAACTTCTAAATGGTGGTTTGATAAAATCCATCCGGAAGACAGCATCCGAATGTCAATAAAATTATATTCGTTTATAGAACAAAAAACCGAAAAGTGGCAAGATCAATACCGTTTTAGATGCGCAGACGGTTCGTATAAATATGTTTTGGATAGAGGTTTTTTATTAAAAGATGAAAATGGAAGAGCCATCAGAATGATTGGTGCAATCCAAGACATTACAAAACAGAAAGAAGAAGAACAAAGGTTAAAACTTTTAGAAACTGTAATTACACAATCTAAAGATTCTATTTTAATTACTGAAGCCAACTCTTCTGAAAGAAAAATACCGAAAATAGTGTATGTAAATCCTGCGTTCTCACAAATGTCAGGATATCAGTCTAATGAAATTATTGGAAAATCTCCAAACATTTTCAAAGGTCCTAAATCGGATTCTGAAGAATTGAAAAAGCTTTTAAGAGCCATAAAAAATGAAGAAGAATGCTTAATTGAAACCATTACTTACACCAAAAGCAAAGAAGAATATTGGGTGCGTTTTTCTATGATCCCTATTTTTAATAATGAAGGCGTGATCTCACACTGGATTTCGATACAAAGAGATATAACAGACGAGAAAAAGTTAGAAACAGAAAAAGAGCATTTAATTCGAGAATTAACACAAAACAATAAGGATTTAAAGCAGTTTTCTTACATCACATCGCATAATCTAAGAGCGCCACTTTCTAATTTAATCGGACTTTTAAATTTAATAGAAGACATTCCAATAGAAAATGAAGAGCTCCAAGAAATACTAGCCGGATTTACAAAATCAACTCATTTGCTAAATGAAACCATCAATGATTTGGTAAAAGTGATTATTATTAAAGACAATCCTTCAATGCAGAAGGAAGAAGTATCTTTAAAAGATGTTTTTGAAAACGTTTTTAGCCAGCTCTCTTTTCAGATCGAATTACACAAACCAATAATTAAGCTTAAATTTGATAAAGTTCCTGAACTTATTACAAACAAAGCATACATTGAAAGCATTTTGCTAAACCTGCTTACTAATTCTATAAAATACAAATCGGAGAACAGAAAACTAAAAATATCTATAATAGCAGAGCAAATAGACCACAGAACCATCTTGACCTTTAAAGACAACGGAATAGGAATCGATCTGGAAAGAAATCGTGACAAAGTTTTTGGCCTTTATCAAAGATTCCATAATTACCCAGACAGTAAAGGCTTAGGACTATATCTTGTAAAATCGCAGGTAGAAACAATGGGCGGAACAATCTCAATCGACAGTGAAGTCAATAAAGGCACTACATTTACAATAACATTTAAAAATTAATCATTATGCTTGAGCAAATTTTATGCATCGATGATGACCCTATCACGTTGATGCTATGCAAAAAAGTAATTTCAAAATCTTCATTTTCACATGAAGTGGTTACAGCTCAAAACGGTGAAGAAGCCCTTCATCATTTCAATGTATTGAAATACACTAATGATAAAGCAAAAAAAAGGCCTGAATTAATTTTTTTAGATTTAAACATGCCTATTATGGGAGGATGGGAGTTTTTAGATCATTTTACTTCTGCAGATTATAAAGAATTTAATACCGTTCCTGTAATCGTATTATCTTCAACCATCGACCCTGAAGACCTTGCAAAAGCAAAAAAATACTCTATTATAATTGATTTTCTTTCTAAACCAATTACACAGCCAATGCTGGAATACCTTAAAAAGAAAATAGACTTATAATATTCAAATTTTAAATTCCAATCTTTACCAAGAAGACCCCTATAGATTCAAACTTTGAATCTCTTAAAGATAAATTCCAAATTCCATTTTATAAAAATTGGCATTTGGAATTTGTTTTTTTTTTTGAATTTGGAATTTCCTTCAGATTGCATCATAAAAAAAGCCCTCTAAAAAGAGGGCTTTTGTATATCTAACAAATTGTATGATTACAATTTAGCAACGTGTTTCGTTAATTTAGACTTCAAGTTAGAAGCTTTATTATCGTGAATGATGTTCTTTTTAGCTAATTTATCAATCATAGAAATTACAGTTGATAATTTTGCAGTAGCATCAGCTTTATCAGTAGCTAATCTTAACGCTTTAATAGCATTACGAGTAGTTTTATGCTGATATCTGTTAAGAACTCTTCTTTTTTCGTTGCTTCTGATTCTTTTTAATGCTGACTTATGATTTGCCATTTTCTTTTAATTTTAGATGTAATAATTATTATAAATACTAGTTAAAAAAGAAAAACCTCCCACAACTGCCGAGGCAATCACTTTGGTTTTAACTAATAAAACAAAAACCGAGACACCAATTTTTGTTTTACAAAACTTATTTACAACTAATTTGTAGTCCGTAGGGGAATCGAACCCCTGTTACCAGGATGAAAACCTGGCGTCCTAACCCCTAGACGAACGGACCTCAATTCTCCTAGTTTGGAAACTTTTCAATATGTATTATAACTTGTAGTCCGTGGGGGAATCGAACCCCCCTTACCAGGATGAAAACCTGGCGTCCTAACCGATAGACGAACGGACCGTGCTTCTGTATTGCGGATGCAAAGATACATCTAATTTTTATTTACGCAACACCTAATGCAAAAAAATATATATTTTTTTAATAAGCCTTTGCAAAAAGCACTCTCTTAGTAGAAGGTTTCCCAGTAAACACGCAGGTTCCCGCCTCTTCTACAGCATCCAAAGGAATACAGCGAATCGTCGCTTTTGTCAATTCTTTTATCTTCTCTTCTGTCTCAGCAGTTCCGTCCCAATGAGCCGATAAAAAGCCTCCTTTACCTTCTAAAACTTCTTTAAATTCCTCAAAATTATTTACTTCCGTAATATGCGTATTACGATAATCTAATGCTTTCGTAAATAAGTCTGCTTGAATCTGTTCTAAAAGATCATTTACGTGATCCACGATTTTTTCGCTAGAAACAACCTCTTTTGTCAAATTATCGCGTCTTGCCACCTCAAAAGTTCCGTTTTCTAAATCTTTTGGACCAACAGCAATTCTAACAGGAACTCCTTTTAATTCCCATTCCGCAAATTTAAATCCTGGTTTTTGAGTTGTTCTATCGTCAAACTTAACCGTGATTCTCAATTTTCTCAATTTAGCTGTCAATTCATTAACTGCTTCTGTAATTTGAACCAATTGTTCGTCTGTCTTATATATAGGTACAATTACTACTTGTATTGGAGCCAAATTTGGAGGCAATACCAATCCTTGGTCATCAGAGTGTGTCATAATTAACGCCCCCATCAAACGAGTAGAAACTCCCCAAGAAGTTCCCCAAACATGTTCTTGCTTTCCTTCAGCATTAGCAAACTTAACATCAAATGCTTTTGCAAAATTTTGCCCTAAGAAGTGAGATGTACCAGCTTGCAACGCTTTTCCGTCTTGCATTAAGGCTTCGATACAATAAGTCTCATCTGCTCCGGCAAAACGTTCTGTTTCGGTTTTAAAACCTTTCACTACAGGAATTGCCATGAAGTTTTCAGCAAAATCTGCATATACGTTCATCATTTTCTCAGACTCTTCAATAGCTTCATCTTTTGTAGCATGAGCAGTATGCCCTTCTTGCCATAAAAACTCAGCCGTTCTTAAGAACAAACGCGTACGCATTTCCCAACGAACCACATTAGCCCACTGATTAATTAATAAAGGCAAATCTCTATAAGATTGCACCCAACCTTTATATGTAGACCAAATAATAGCTTCACTTGTTGGACGAACAATAAGCTCCTCCTCTAATCTTGCATTCGGATCAACCATTAATTTACCTGGTCTTTCCTCATCATTTTTTAATCTATAGTGCGTTACAACCGCGCATTCTTTTGCAAATCCTTCTGCATTTTTCTCTTCCGCTTCAAACATGCTTTTTGGTACAAACAAAGGAAAATAAGCATTTTGATGTCCCGTTTCTTTGAACATGCGATCTAACTCAGCTTGCATTTTTTCCCATATAGCATATCCGTATGGTTTTATTACCATACATCCTCTAACTCCTGAATTTTCAGCTAGATCTGCTTTTACAACCAGTTCGTTATACCATTTTGAATAATCTTCTGATCTTGTAGTAAGGTTCTTACTCATATTATATATTTTGGCACAAATTTTGTTTTATACAATTTTAACTAAATAGTTTGACAAAACTAACTAATTTTGTAATGTGCAACAATAAAAAACACCACAGATATGAAAACTTCACTTTCACTCCGCCAAAACTCTAATCATTTTTACTTAATTGGATTACTGAGTTTATTGCTAGCATCATGTGGTTCTTACCAAAATTCCTCTTATTACGATAATGATGGCGTTTATGGTGGTACATCAAATAAATATGTAGCAACTGGTACAAATAACCAGTACAAAGAATATTTCAGATCATTACAAGACGACAATCAGCCTACTGAAATATTTACAGACGTTGACAATTACACCAATTATTCAGACAGCACTCAAACTGCCTCAGTAGGCTATCCTGCATGGGGAAGCAGCGCAAGTTCTGAAGTTTCTGTAAATTATTACTCTACTCCAACATGGTCATTTGGCTTTGGATGGGGTTATCCTTATTATGGTTATGGCTATTACGGATGGGGCTATCCTTATTACGGATGGGGTTATCCAGGATGGGGCTACCCAGGCTGGGGTTATCCGGGTTGGGGATATCCATACTATGGCTACAACTACTCTTACAACTATGGAAGAAGAGGTTCTGCTGCTTATTACGGAGACAGAAACTATGCTTACAACAGAAATTACAGCACTGGTAGAGGATACACAACTAGCAGAGGCTATGCAACCGATAGAAATTACACTACCAATAGAGGAAGCTATACCACAAATAGAAATTATACCACAAATAGATCTAACAGCTATACTGACTTCAGAAGCTCTAATTTAAACAGAACAACAAGTCCGACATTTACAAATAGAAGATCTTACAGCAATGGTTCTGACTACAATAATAGTACGTATAGCAACAGAAGATCCTATAACAACTACAACAACAGCGGAACTACAAACAGAAGTTACACACCAAGCTATAATGGCGGTTCATCAAGAAGCTACACTCCTAGCAATAGCGCTCCATCAAGAAGCTACAGCCCTAGCAATGGTGGCGGAGGAAGCATGAGATCATACAGCGGCGGCGGTGGCGGCGGTGGCGGAATGAGATCTGGCGGCGGTGGCGGTGGAGGAAGAAGATAATTTTTCCTCACCCAAATTTTTCTAACTAAAACTCATCAAAATGAAAAAAATACTTTTCCTATTTATATCAGGACTAGCTGTCAGCGCGTCATATTCTCAAGAAGTTTCAGATGCACTACGTTATTCGCAAGAAAATCTTACTGGAACTGCACGTTATAGAGCAATGAGCGGGGCTTTTGGAGCTGTTGGAGGAGACATTTCGGCATTAAGCGTTAACCCAGCAGGGTCTGCTATTTTCAACAGTAATCAAGTTGGCATTTCGTTCAGCAATCAGAACATCAAAAACAATTCTAATTATTTCGGCACCCAGACTTCAGACAAAGAAAATTCCTTTATCCTAAATCAGGCTGGCGGTGTTTTTGTATTTAAAAACAATAACCCAAATGTTGGCTGGAACAAAATATCAATTGGCGCAACGTACGAAAACACTAATAATTTTAATAATCAAGTTTTTTCAGCTGGAACCAATCCAACCAATTCAGTTGATGCTTATTTCTTAGATTATGCAAACTACAGCAACGGTGGCGCTCCTGTTCCTCATGCATTAGTTAACACGCAAGGTAACGAAACTATAACCGACTTATATCAGGATCTAGGATCCAATTTTCCAAATGGCCAATATCCTAACTTGTCTGGTTTTTCAGCTCAACAAGCATTCTTAGGCTATCAAGGATACATTATAAACATTGATGACGTAAACAATCCTAATAGCACTTATTCGACAAACGTTCCAAAAGGCAATAACACCAACTATTATCAAACTAATGATATTTACTCAAGAGGCTATAATAGCAAGGCAAGTTTTAACATAGCAACGTCTTATAAAGACCGTCTATATTTAGGAGCAAACTTAAATGTACATATTACAGATTATAGAAGATCAACAAGTTTTTACGAAAGTAATAATGGCGATCTACAATCAAACCCAACCATATCGACCATAAGATTTAATAACGATTTATATACTTACGGGAACGGATTCTCTTTCCAACTGGGAGCAATTGGAAAAGTAACGGATAACTTCAGACTTGGTATAGCATACGAATCTAATACTTGGTATGAGTTATACGATGAGCTTTCACAAAGTGTCTACACTACAAGACAAGCTGCAAATGGGCCAATTTTGAATGCAAATGTAGCTCCTAATGTTGTAAACGTATATGAATCTTACACTTTACAAACCCCAGACAGATGGACTTTTAGTGCGGCATATGTTTTTGGAAAATCAGGATTATTAAGTATTGATTACGGCATAAGAAATTACGGAAACGCTAAATTCAAACCAAGTAGTGCGGGTTTTGGCGGTCTTAATAATGAAATTGACAATACTCTTACTAGTACAGGCGAACTTCGTATTGGTGGAGAATACAAAATCAAACAACTAAGCTTGCGAGGTGGATACCGCTATGAGGGAAGTCCATACAAAGACGGAATAACGGTTGGAGATTTAAACAGTTACTCTGGCGGTTTAGGATATAATTTCGGATCTACTAAGCTAGATCTAGCTTATTCTTACTTAGAAAGAAAATCAAATCAAGGTTTCTTTACAAGAGGGTTCACAGATGGAGCTAATATTACTTCGAAATTAAACAATGTTACTATGACTTTATTATTTGAATTGTAATTAAAAATCAAAATAGATGATTGAAAATTCCGTCAGGTTTTACTTGGCGGATTTTTTTAAATTTTTTCTTACAAATAATTATTAATTGTAGGTTTTTATACCTATATTAGGCGGTTAATTTTAAATTATTTGTCATGATTAAATTTAACTATCTAATTTTCTTATTGCTTTTGAATTTCACATTAATTTCAGCCAATAATAAATCAAATTCCGATCCAGATATCACTATCGAATTATTAAATGTAACCACCAATGGACAAATACTTCCGAATAACACTATTAACTTTAATGGAGTGGACGATTTGGTATTAGAATTTGACTTACGCACATCTTATACAGGAACAGTGGCTAAGTATTGTGAAGGCACAAGTTATGCTGCTTTTTACGAACCGAACGAATTCGATAATGAAACCGCTCAACATTATAATAATGGTGTTGAACCAATACAGCTTATTTGGTATCCTATAAAACTAGAGCATATAAATAACAATCATTATAGCTACACTTATAGAAAGAAATTGCTTTTTAAAAAAAGTACAGTATATAGTACAGGCTGCTCTATTGTTTTTACATATGGCCCCACAAAATTAACCTATAAAATTATTGGTGGCACTAAGACAGGAAAAGAGCCATATAGCCCATCTGTTGCAAATATCAAATTAACATCCCTTTCTTATAGTGATGGCTCACCTATAATAAATAATAAAATAATTGTTCCTGACTATGTCGGTAATGAAATTGGCACTCAAAGCATTAATTTGTCATTCGACTTTGATGTAAAATATGGTTCCCAATTTTCACAGGGATATTACCCGTCTTATATAATACAAATTAGACACGATGAAGGATACTCAACAAGTTTAATACCTCTATTTGAAAAAATAATAAGTACCGATAAAGGCACTGTAACAATAAAAAATTTGGTAATCAAATCTTCCGATTTAAGACCCAACGATCATTTAAGAATCTTATTTAATTTTCAAGAAGCAAGAGTTAATCTAGATTGGGCATTAATTAAGGGAAATAATGAAAAGCCAATCTTAAATAACATCATATCAGATAATCAAACGATAGCATATGGTCAAATTTGCAAACCTTTCACAACTCCATCTGCTCCATACATTGATTATTCAATTATATGCGATCGAAATGTAAGGACATGCCAAACATTGTATGATTATAGATATATAACTTCATTTCAATGGCAAACCAGAACACAAGGAACTAATTGGACAAACATTTCTGGAGCTACAGCAAAAGATTACTCTCCAAATAAACCTTTTACCGAAAACACCTACTATCGTAGATTAGCATACTTTGGCAATGAGCAATACAGCATAAGCAATACAACAGCAGTAATAATACAAGATACAAGTATTAGCAACAATATTTGTTGCGACCAGTCTTTACAATTTAAAAATAGTCAACCGCAACCGATAAATGGAAGTGCTATAAACACTGACTCATATACATATCAGTGGCAATATTCTAAAAACTTTAGAAGAAACGAATTTTTACCTTGGAATGACATTCTTGGAGCTACAAATCAAAATTATAATCATAACTTTACGGAAGATGCTATAACAAATGATGAAAAAACTCAATTTAGAAGAATCATAAAACTTAATTCCTTACCTATAAACATAAGTAATTCGGTTGTAGTTTCAAGATACTCAGTACTTGATTACACTCCAACACCATCTAGAAGATCTAGTTTACAATCACAATCATCAAACAATTTAGATCTTACAAACTTAAACGAGTTTGACATAAACAACTTATCAATCTATCCAAATCCAGCTTCAGATATTTTATCTATTGATGGACCTGTCAACATAGAACTTATAAAGCTATACGATTCTTATGGCACAAAATTAGACATCAACAAACATCAAAAATCTGCAAATCTAATTGAGGTAAATACTTCAAAATTACAACCAGGAGTTTATATCCTAAAAATTGACAACACGACTTATTCAAAAACCATATTAAAAAACTAGCTTATATTAATTTAGCAAAAAAATCCGTCAGGTTAGACTTGGTGGATTTTTTTTATCCTTTAAAAAATCTTTATTTTCTAATTCAAATTAAGATTATTAAGACATAAGCGGTGATAGCTTCACAAAAAACAGCCAAAACAAACCGCAAACTAGTGTGGTTTGAATAAAAAAAGTGTAATTTTGCACTCCAATTTATAAAAGTATGAGAACCAAGTCTTTAAAAAAGAACAAAATTAACGTAATCACTCTTGGGTGTTCAAAAAATGTTTATGACAGTGAAGTCCTTATGGGGCAGCTGCGTGCCAATGGAAAAGAAGTTGAACATGAGGCTCCTGCAGAAAAAGAAGGAAACATTATTGTAATTAATACTTGCGGGTTTATTGATAATGCAAAAGCAGAATCAGTAAACATGATTTTGGAATATGCAGATAAAAAAGACAGAGGACTTGTAGACAAGGTTTTTGTAACAGGATGTTTGTCTGAGCGTTACAGACCAGATTTAGAAAAAGAAATTCCGAACGTTGACCAATATTTTGGAACAACAGAATTACCGCAATTATTAAAAGCTCTTGGAGCCGATTATAAACACGAATTGCTTGGAGAGCGTTTAACTACAACTCCAAAAAATTATGCTTATTTAAAAATCGCTGAAGGATGCGACAGACCTTGCAGTTTTTGCGCTATTCCTTTAATGAGAGGTTCTCACGTTTCTCAACCAATTGAAAAATTAGTTAAAGAAGCTCAGGGTCTTGCTAAAAATGGAGTTAAAGAATTAATCTTAATTGCTCAAGACTTAACGTATTACGGTCTTGATCTTTATAAAAAAAGAAATCTAGCTGAATTACTAGAGGCTTTAGCTGCTGTAGAAGGAATTGAGTGGATTCGTTTGCATTATGCTTACCCAACTGGTTTTCCAATGGACGTTTTAGAATTAATGAAACGCGAACCGAAAATCTGCAATTATATTGATATTCCATTACAGCATATTTCAGATTCTATTCTAAAATCTATGCGTCGTGGTACAACTCAGGCTAAAACAACTCAACTATTAAAAGATTTCCGCGCTGCTGTTCCAGGAATGGCAATTAGAACCACTTTAATTGTAGGTTATCCAGGAGAAACTCAGGAAGATTTCGAAATTTTGAAAGATTTTGTTCAAGAAATGAAATTTGACAGAATGGGATGTTTTGCTTATTCTCATGAAGAAAATACTCATGCCTATTTATTGGAAGACGACGTTCCAGACGATGTAAAACAAGCAAGAGCAAATGAAATCATGGAACTGCAATCTCAAATTTCTTGGGACTTGAATCAAGAAAAAGTGGGTAAAGTTTTCAGATGTATTATTGACAGAAAAGAAGGTGCTCATTTTGTGGGACGTACCGAATTTGACAGTCCAGATGTTGACAATGAAGTTCTAATTGATGCCTCTAAGCATTATGTAAAAACAGGTGAATTTGTTAATATAAAAATAATTGAAGCAACAGAATTTGATTTATACGGAGAACCTGCTTAAATTTACACTGCGCTATTGCAAATTTTAGACAAAATACTTTTATGAAACCTACTCTTAACCTAATCGTTTTCGTTTTTACTTTATTCTGTTTCAACACTGTTTCTGCCCAATATGGCGGATATAATAATGGTTACGGTTATGGCAATGGCTATGGTGGTGGCTACGGAAGAGGTGGCGGAATGGGTATGGATAGAAGTATGATGGCTGGTCCGTCTCAAGGCACGCAAAGCAAACCAAAAGAAACACCTCCTGAAGAAATTGCTGCGTTGATCATTGAACAAATGAAACCGCAAGTAAATCTAGATGAGCTACAAGCAATTGCTATTTCAAATGTTTTAGCAGAAAGCATTAGAGAGCAAGGTATTTTATTGAAAAACGAAAGCAGCAGTCAAGATCAGAAAATTGAGCAGATTAAAGCTTTAAAAGAAAGTACAGATAAAAAAATCAGCGCTTTTTTAAATCCTGATCAAATTGAAAAGTATAAAACTTTCATGGATACTTTTAAAGACATGAAAAAATCTAAATCAAAGAAGAAAAAAGATAAAGATTCTAAAGAAGACTCAAAAGAAGTAAAAGACGCCACAGATACGAAAATTTCAGAATAATCGTTATTAACTTATAAAACAACGAATTATGACAAAAAAACTTTTTTGTTATCTGATTTTAGCTATTGCAATCAGTGCTTGTTCGACAAATCCGTACAAGAATACTGAAAAAGCTTATGATCAGCAGCTGAAAACTTTAGAAAACCAAATTACCAGCAAAGAAGCCAAAACAATTCCTGCAGTTTCGCCTGTTGTTATTGATACTTCCTATGCACAGCAGCTGAGAATTGTAAAAGATACTTTATCAAAAACAAACTCTACGTACTTACAGAACGGAATTAACACCGAATGGATTGGTACAGTAAATTTCAATTTAAGAAAACCAAGCTTTGTTATTATTCATCATACTGCTCAGGATTCGCTGCAGCAGACGATTAATACGTTTACAAAGACCAAAACTCAAGTAAGCGCGCATTATATTATTTCTGAAAACGGAAAAGTGGTTCAGATGCTTAATGATTACTTGAGAGCATGGCACGCTGGAAATTCTACTTGGGGAAAAACAACAGATTTAAACTCTTGTTCTATTGGTATTGAATTAGACAATAACGGTTTTAAACCTTTTACAGAAGCACAGATTAGCAGTTTAGTAGCTTTACTTACCAAATTAAAGAAGGATTACAACATTCCGACACAAAACTTTTTAGGGCATGCTGATATTGCACCAGGAAGAAAACAAGATCCGAGCGCTTTGTTTCCATGGAAAACCTTAGCAGAGAAAGGTTTCGGAATCTGGCCAGACGAAGTTCTAGAACCGGCTCCGTTTGATTTTAAAATTGAACCAGCCCTTAGAATAATTGGTTATAACACCAAAAACTTAACCGCAGCAATTCAGGCTTTTAAATTACATTATATTCAAACTGATGCTACTTCAGTTTTAGATAGAAAAACAATCGATACGATTTATTCGATATACAAAAAACAGGTTCAATAAAAACCTCATCAACTTAAAATAAAAAAGCGTTTCCTGATAAAATTCGGAAACGCTTTTTTTATTTCCATAGGGATATTCTTTTATAATGAGAAGACGCACTGCGCTGCGCCTCTATATAGAACTAGGATGGAGAGATATGAATAATGTAAGATTTAAGATCCCTCATAAAGAATAAAGAATATAGAACAAAGAATATAGAACAAAGAATATAGAACAAAGAATATAGAATCACAAACCTGAAACTTGACATTTGAGACCTACAGCTTCAAACTTGAAACTTGAAACTTGAAACTTGAAAACTTGAAACAAATAAAAAAGCTGCCAAAACATTAGAATGTTTCGACAGCTCCAAAAAAAAAAAAAAAATATCAATCTTTATCTCTAGAAAGAGTATGTTGTTGCAACCAAGGCAAAGAAGCTTCCGCCAGTTGGCAATGCGTTTTTATCTAAAAATATATCCTCAGATGCTGCGTCGTATCTTAGCTCAGGAATTATAGTCAATTTTCCAACTTTATAGTTTAAAGAAATGGTGTTGGCAAATACATTTGATCCTGCCAAAGTTCCTAAACTTGGAGCTGCATCTTTTGCATCAAAGTATTCCATTCTGTAAGCTAAAAGCAATGATGGTTTGAAAGTATAAGTAGCATATCCTACCAAAGAAAACCAGTCTCCATCTAAATTACTATCAAAATCGTTTGTTGTTTTAGCATATGTTGCATTTAATCCAAGCGCAAAACTATCACTAATTGTTTTAGACGCTGTTAAATCAAACTGCGTTTTATTTTCGTCTGAAACTGGAATCGTACTTCCCGGAATTGGGTTTGTACTTCCTGTTGTAAAATTCAAATAAGCGCTTCCTGTATCTCCGATATATCCTACTTGTCCGATGAACGTTTTTTGGTAAGATCCTGCATCCATAGCCGATTTAAAATCTGTTGGGTTGGTTACTCCTAACATTGCTGTGAATTTACCTGAAGTATATTGCGCTTTAACTCCAGTATTAAAAAATGGTCCGTAAGAAAAGGCATAAGACATGCTGTAGTTTTTATTATCTACTGCATCTAATACCTCATATCCGATATGGGTTCCGAAACTACCCGCTACCACTTTAAATTCATCAGTCAAATTGTATGTAAAATACAATTGCTTAATCATAAATTTTGAACTTGCATCTTTATCTGGCGTCTCATTATATGAAAACTCTGCTGCTCTTTTTCCGAAACCTAAGTCAACAAAAACAGATGCTTTTCCAAAAGTATGGCCTGCTTCAATCGATGCCATTCCTAATTCGAATGAATTCTGTGAGTTGGTAAAGCTCGTTAATCCATTCATTTGTTTTGAAAAATCATATTTATAGTACGCATCTGCAGAACCTCCCCATGTGGTTGCTGGAGTAGCGGTTTCTTCTTCTTGGGCAAAGGCAAAAGAACTTGTTAACATCGCGGCTAAAATGTGAAATGCTTTTTTCATGTTTTAATTTGGTTTTTAGTTATTAATTGATTCTGGTTAGTTAATCTTTTATATATCTATTTAATAGCATAAGTCATTTCTAAAACCTTCATGTGCCCCTCAAATCATCATCATTTTCATTAGCGAATTTATTAACTTTTGTATGAGTAGAACAATTCAAAAGGGCTTTTTTGACGTTTTAGGCGAAGAATTACGGATTACAAAAATTAAATCGCCTATAATCAAAATATGATATTTATCGATATTTTTTTTTGAAAATTCAATAACGCATTTTCATCAAAAACTCAAAATTTAAACAGGTATTTCAAAAACAAAACAGATAAAAACTACAAAAATCAGCCAAAAAATAACTTAAAATAAATATCACCCCCTAAAATTTTAGGGGGTAACAATAAAACAAAATAAAAACAACACATACAAAGGCTTGTTGATACAATTTCAAAACGCATTTTCAAGCAAGTAAATTATTCCTACAAAAAACAACCTCAAGTAGCAGTAGCCGAGCATTAATTCTAACTCTATATTTACACCTTATAATAAGTATGTAAAAAACAAAGAAGCCTGTTCAAAATGAACAGGCTTCTTTGTTTTGTTAACTATAAAATAGGCTATTCTTCTGTATTATATTTTCTTAAATATTCACGGACTTTAATTCCAGATTCTTTTAAATCTTCATCTTTCCACTTTCCTTCAGATTTTGCTGATTTTTTCAGAATAGAACAAGTCTCATCTTTATCTGATACCGACCAAGTAATCCAGCTTAATTTTCGCGCTTCCATCCAATCTATATATTCCTGCCAGGCTTTATAATTTAGAGGTCCGTCTCCAGAAGCTTCCATTCCAGCCGATTCTGAAATAAAAACTGGCAATCCGCTTTTTATTGCCCTATCGGTTCTATCTCTTAATTCTTTTCCGTGTGTCGCGGCATAAAAATGCATGGTATACATTATATTGGTATAACCTCTTATCGGATCTTCGGCAGGCAGATCAATATCTTGATCCCAATGCGGACAGCCGACTAATATTATATTGTTTGGGTCATTCTCTCGAATAACTTTAATAACTTCTTCAGCATAGTTTTTCACTTCCCACCAAGTTTCATAATCTGGCTCATTGAAGACTTCATATATTATATTAGGATACTTGGCATACTTTTTTGACATCTCTGCAAAAAACGCTGTAGCTTCTTTGAGGTTTACATTATGACTATGCCAATCTATAATTACATAGATATCCGACTTTATAGCTCCATTTACGACAGCCTCTATTTTTTCTTTAGAAAACTGCGGATCCTTTATATAGGAGTAATCTCCCAATTCGATTCCCATGGCGGCGCGAACTACATTACAATTAAAATCCTTTTTTAACCAGCTTACTGCTTTTTCATTATAAAACCTCGGCCACATGCTATGCCATCCAAAACTTAAGCCACGCAGCACAATTGGATTATTTTCTTTATCTACAAGCTGAGTTCCTAGAACACTTAATTGCCCATGTTTTTTCACAAATTGTGCTTTTGAAACATTTACAGATAGCAAAAGAAGAAAAGCAGCATACCAAACTTTTGATTTCATCATGTATACGGTTTAAGGAATTAATTTTAAGGTCACAACATCGTGAGAAGCTATTTCGGTCGTAAAAACTTTTTTAGTATTTCCGATTTCTTTGTTTTTCCAAAGATCCTTTATTTTATAAATGGTTTTACTAAAATCGGCTTCATATCCAAAATCGGCATCTTTGATATTATTTTTCTTCCAATCGAAATTAACCTTTTTTGAAGTTTCGGTCCTATTTACAAAACTCACTGCCCAAGCTCCATCAGAAAGTGGTTTTACCCACACTTCTACTCCATCTAATATAGTGTATTTAAATCCTTGGATTCCCAATTTATCCTGATTTACCGAAAGCAATTCTTTATTAGTTAAAATTGCCAAGGTTTCTTTAGACATTTTACGGTAATCGTTTCCTGTAAATAAAGGCGACGAAAGCATGCACCACATTGCAAAATGCGTTTTATCTTCGGTATCGTTCATTTCGTTTCCAACTTCCATCATATCAAAATCATTCCAATGATCTGGTCCAGAATATTTACGAATATCTTTTCTCATATCGGCAATTTTCATAAATCCCCAAGAAGACCAATTTTCTGGATGTTTAAATTCGCAATCAAAACACGGATAAATATCTCCCGAAATCCTCCAAAGATTTCCAACAGGTTTCCCCCACTCCCACGGCTGATTATCTCCCCATTCGCAAAGACTAAAAACAATTGGCCTTCCAGCAGTTTTTAATGCATTACTCATTGTTGTGTAGGCTTCTTTGGCCGTAATTCCTTCTGTATTGCACCAATCGTATTTTAGGAAATCAATTCCGAGCTTTGCATAAAACCTAGCGTCCTGATATTCGTAACCTCTCGTTCCAGGATAGCCTGCGCAAGTTCTGGTTCCTGCACAATTGTATAGTCCGAATTTTAAACCTTTACTATGCACATAATCTATAAGCGCTTTCATTCCGCTTGGAAATTTCCCTGGATCAGGCACTAGATCGCCGTTTGCATCGCGCTCGTGCGTCATCCATCCATCATCTAAAACAATATAATTATAACCTGCCGCTGCTAATCCAGACGAAACCATAATATCGGCGGTTTCTTTTACCAATTTTTCATTGATATCTGTTGCAAAAGTATTCCATGAATTCCATCCCATAGGTGGCGTCATGGCAAGACCTTCAAATTTTCCTCCTTGTTGTTTGTGAGTATTTCCTTGGCTGAAACTTAAAACTGAAAAGCACAGAGAAAACAATAAAATTATTCTTTTCATAAAATTAAATTTAAATATATTACAAAAAAGCATTCCCTAATTGAGTAGATTAGGGAATACTTGAAACAAAACTAAAACTAAAACCAATCCTAAGATTTTTTATTTTAAAACAAATCCCATGTCATCCATAAGAATTGTATTTCCTCCAAAATTTCCAGATTCCTGAAGTGTCAGCTGATCAAAGGTTGTTGGATTTCCAATGTCAGAAAACGGAATCTCAATTGTAGTCCATTTGTTAGTTAATGGCTTTTTAATTTGATAAGCCCATCCACCAAAAACAAATATGACACTGGCATCTGCATTTGTAGAAACACTTTTTACTTTTACTCTAAAGGCTTTGTATTTAGAAACATCTCGCGAGTTAAATTTCATATCAGCGCCATTCCATCCACCAAAAACAAATTTAATTGCTGCTTGCCCCTGTACGACATCATCTTTAAAGTTAGTATCAAAAGTATCGCTTCCGCTCCACATCCAATGTCCAGCATCACCTTGAATAACATCATCATACAATGCTGATCCAACTGCCTCTTCAGATGTAGTAGTTCCTGAAATATTAGTAACGCTTACATATTTATCCGCAGAATTTGCCGGCATTTTAAATTTAATCTCTGTTAATGATGACGAAACTATCTCTGCCTCTGCAGTTCCAACCTTAACTACAGGATCAAGGAAATAATCTCCATAAATGGTAACAACATCACCGTCTGCTGCATTTATAGGATTATAACTTCCAAATTTAGGTGTTGGAGGCGCTATAACAAAATCGTATAAAACGGTTCCTTGTTTTGTAACCAGTTTCAGTTTATTGCTTGCATCTGCATACGGAGTCTTTTCATCTATTAGAACAAAAATCGCTGTATCGGTAACCAGCGTCGGGTTAAAATAGGTATCAAAATCATTAAAGTAGATTTTTGTTACACCAGAAAGTCCTTTTCCTTGAATAATATAATAGTTTTTAGGATCTCCAACTGTAACCGGAACCAAATCGCCTTCAACAGATTTTGCCACACTTGTAATGACTGGCGCTCCAGAACTTCCAGAAGAATCATCATTATCACAAGAAGAAAACACTCCCAGTACCATAAATGCCATTGCAATGAGAGGCAAAAGGTAATTTATTTTTATATTTTTCATATTAGTCTAATTTTAGGAATTACTTAAAAGTATATGGAACTGGAGCCTGCAATAACTTAGGGTTTTTAGCCACTTCGTTATCTGGATAGTCCATATAGAAATCATTTGTTGCGTGATCTTCACTATAAACTGGCGTATAGTAGCGCTCTCCATATCTGTCTCCTCTATTTTGCGCCGACATAATAGCGATTGCTTTCGCTTTGTCTATACGCCCTAGATCAAACCAATAATCTCCTTCAAAACATAATTCTTTTCTTCTTTCCAAAAATATATCATCAAAAGTAATTGAAGTTAAAGCGGCTAAACCAGCTCTCTTTCTTACTGCATTGATTGAACTTAAAGCAGACGCATCTGAAGTGCTTGCCCCTCCCGCTAAAACTGCTTCAGCATGAATTAAAAGCAATTCTGCATAACGCATTACATACGTATTATTATCCATCATTGCCCATGCATCTGCCTGACCTGTTACATTTCCGTTAACCACGCCAATACAATATTTTTTAATTGCACCGCCAGATGCCTGAGCAAGATCTTTACCTGATGGAACAGTAAATCCTATTCCTTGTGTAGTTTTAATATTTGGATAAGTGTCACCTCCAACCATTACAGTTTCATGCTTTCTTAAATCTCCGGCATCATATAAAGAAAGTATAACTTCTTGGCTTGGCCCAAAAACTCCTGCATAGGATGCATTTGAAGTTGACAATGTGCCGTCTTGGAATCCGAATTGCGTGTTACAGTTATTTGCAGAACCATAAGCTCCGTCTCCTTTCCATTGAAGAGCAAAAATCGATTCTTCATTATTATTGTTTGCATATGTAAACAAATCTCCAAAACTTTTTTCTGGAAGCTGGTCTCCTCCTAAAAGCTTGAACTCCCCGCTATTGATAACATCTTCTGCCATTGCCCTTGCTTTTGCATAATCTTTTTGATACAAATACACTTTTGCCAGCATTGCTTTTGCAGAACCTTTAGAAACATGTCCGTTATTTGCATAATTAGCCCCTCTGTTTTTTGCCGCCAATAAGTCAATTGCCTTTAAATAATCAGATGTAATTAATTTATAAATATCTTCAACTGGATTTGTATTTACATAAGGATTACTCGTATAATCCAATGGGTTTTCAATAATGGGCACTGGCCCCCAAAGCCTAACCAAATCAAAATAAGCAGTAGCTCTCATAAAATACGCTTCTCCAATAGTATTATTAAGGACATCTTTAGAAACGCCTGGCCCTACCCTTGCAGCAAGAAAGTTAATAATCATATTGGACTGCTGTACATTTGCCCACAAAGACGACCAGCCATTTACTAATTCTGGATCACTTCCATTTAAAGAGAAAGTTCTTAATCCGCTCACGTCAGGAGAACCAGAATACATATTTCCAGATCCTACTTCTAGTGCCCACCAGAATTTATTATACATCTGAAACCAAGTTCTGCTATACATACCATTTGTAGCCGATGATACTTGGTCATCTGTGCTGTAATAGGAATCCAAACTTATTCCATCTTCAGAAGGCCTGTCAGTAAAATCGTCCTGACAAGATCCGAAAGTCAAAAATGCCAAAGCCATAAAAAGCAGGCTATATCTATTTAAAAAAGATTTCTTTTTCATTTTTCTTTAATTTTAAAATTCTAGGTTAAGTCCAACTAAAAATGTTCTGGCTACGGGATATCTTCCGTTGTCAATTCCTGATAAAAGCACATTCTGATTAAATGAACCAATCTCTGGATCGTAACCTGAATAATTTGTAAACGTATACAAGTTCTGAGCAGATCCGTACAATCTTAATCTTGAAATTTTATATTTTGAAATTACATCTTGCGGCAAAGAATACCCTAGTGTAATATTCTGAATTCTTAAATATGATCCATCTTCAACATAACGATCTGAAATAAGAAGGTTATTATTTGAAGAGTCTGCAATTGGCCTTGGATTATTACTTGATGTATTTGTTGGAGAATAATAATCCATTGCCTCCACTAATTGGTTATCATATAAAGAAGCATTCGTTGTACCGGCTCTTCTTGTCAAATTCATAACATCATTTCCGTACGAACCTTGAAGAAAAATAGAAAGGTCTACGTTTTTATATTTGAAATTGTTTGTAAATCCGTAAGTGAATTTTGGGTGCGGATTCCCGATAAAGGTTTTATCATTTGCATCAATTTTCCCGTCTCCATTTACATCTACATATTTAACATCTCCCAAAGCTGTTTCCCCAGCACCTGTTCCGACCGCTTGACCAAATTGAAGCGGCGCATTATCTAAAACGGTTTGATCTTTGAAGATTCCATCTGTTTTATATCCGTAGAACAAACCTATTGGATTTCCAATTGTAGTATTGGTCACTACTACCGGCTGATACCCATTAGTATTAACCTCTTGAGTCAATACAATTCCGTTAGCAATTTCGTCTAGATTATTTTTGTAATGAGAAACAACCAAAGATGCATCCCAATTAAAGTTTCCTGAAGATCTTAAATCGTATCCAACTGTAATATCATAACCCTTATTACTCATAGTTCCTAAGTTAGAGTATGGAGCAGAAACTCCTCCGTACTGACCTCCACCACCTGTTAGATATAAAGGCAACGGTACTTGAAATAAGAAACCTTTAGATTTTTTGTCATAAACATCAAAACTTGCAGAAAGCTTATTATTCAGCAATGTAAAATCAATACCTAGGTTAGTCTGATTCAAAGATTCCCAAACTAAATCTGGATTCGGATAATTTGATGGCAAAAATCCGCTTCCTAAACCTGAATTTTGCGTTCCTAACATTGCAGAGTAACTGTTATTTGGAATCTGCTGGTTTCCGGTTTCTCCATACCCAACTCTAAATTTAATATTATCTATATACTTACGAGTTCCTTCCATAAAAGACTCGTTAGACAATTTCCATGAACCAGAAATAGCATTGAAAACCCCCTTTTGGTTATCTGTAGTCGGATCAAATTTAGACGAAACGTCCTGTCTGATAGAAGCTGTAATACTATATTTATCATTAAAGTCATAAATAACACGAGCAAACAAAGATGAAAGTGAAGCACTTCCTTTATATTGCGTAATAGTGTTATTATCAACATCAGCTAAATTAATGGTGTGAATTGAATTTGTTTTAAACCCTTGAGCAGACGCAATCAAACCTTCCCAATGAGAATCGTTTGCCTCCTGACCTGCCAAAAGGGTAATTTTGTGCTTGCCAAAACTTCTATCGTAAGTCAGTAAATTTTTAATATTTGTAGAATACCAGTTTTGTCTCCTTACATCCAAATCTGCCAATAAATTTACCTGGCTTCCCCATGCGTACGATGGTCTGAAATCATCATTCTCAGAAAACTCCGTATTTGCGGCGATTTCAATGCGATATTTCAATCCTTTAACGATATCTGCCTCAGCATAAACATTTCCTAAGAAATTTTTTCTAACCAATTTATTTTCTCTGGTTAAAGCCTCAGCAACAGGGTTATAATAGGTAACACTCTGTTCAGAAGATGGCGGACCTGCAAATGAGCCATCAACATTTCTAACTGGAATATCAGGAGATTGCAATAATGTATTTGAAATTAATCCCGAATAACTTTGGTTCACTGTAATTCTTTCATTTGTAATACCTCCTGTTAGATTTCCGCCAATTCTTAACCAAGATTTAATTTTTGAATCCAAATTCAATCTAACAGTATATCTCTTTAATCCCGAATTGATAATAGTTCCTTCATTATCTAAATAACTTCCAGACAAATAATAGCTTGTTCCATCTTTTGCTCCTGAAAATGAAAGCTGATGACTGTTTGAAATAGCCGTTCTATATACTTCATCCTGCCAGTTTGTTCCAGGCCCTAATAATTCTGGATGAGAAAACTCCTGACGGGTCTGAAATCCCCATAGTTTAGCCAAATTGGTTTTTAAAGTTGCATATTCGGATAAATTTAAAACATCCAATTTGTTACTTATTGTCGCAAAAGAGGTGTAGTTCTCATACGATACTTTTCCTCCACCTTTTTTACCTGATTTAGTGGTTATAATGATAACACCATTTGCACCGCGAGACCCGTAAATTGCAGTTGCCGAAGCATCTTTCAAAATATCCATCGATTCAATATCGTTTGGATTAATCATTGACAATGGACTCATAGCTGTATTACCGCTTCCTCCAGAGGCAGAAAACCCATCCTTACCTGCCAAGGTCTGCCCGCTGGTAGATTTACCTGTTGCATCTCCAGAAATTGGCACCCCATCAATTACATACAAAGGCTCATTTGTTCCTGTAATGGAAGTCGTACCACGCACTCTCACAGAAGCTGCACCACCCGGCTGGCCTGAGTTATTTGTAACCGAAACCCCAGCAGCTTTACCTTGAAGCATCTGATCTATAGAAACCTGTTTTAAGTTTTCAATATCTTTGGAACGAACAGAAGATATCGCACCGTTTACATCTTTCTTTTTCTGAGTTCCGTATCCAATTACAACAACTTCTTTTAAGTCTTCTGAAGACGGTTTTAAAGAAATATTGATTTTAGTTTTGCCGGCAATGGCAATTTTTTGAGAATCAAAACCGATAAATGACACTACCAAAGTCCCATTTGAAGGGGCATCAATACTATATTTACCATCAAAGTCCGAAGATGCAGTATTTTTAGATCCAACAACAGAAATGTTGGCTCCAGGAATTGTCATTCCTTTATCATCAGATACAGTTCCCGAAACCTTTACCTGAGCAGTAATAAAATTACTAGTCAGTAACAAAAATAATATCAAAGGAACAGCTGTGTGGTCAGCCATCCAATGAATGAAGCTAGTCATTAGTTTTTTCATAATAAGTGTTTGGTTAGTTAAATTTGTTTATTGCTTTAATCTAAAAGTAAAATGCCAGGGTAATTTTTACTTTCAAACTATGCAACAAATCTATAACAGGGAAGATTATCAAATCGATAGTATTATATCATTTAATGATAATATTTTTACTAGAAGCGAATAAAAAAACACATATCAAAATAAAACGATATAAATTTTAAATTATTCGCAATAACAACCCTCCAAAAGAACACAACCAATGAATAAAAACCAACGAAAAGCTAAAAATCAAACGTTTTCGTTAAAAATAATATTTGTCAGTGACAAAAAAGTATCACTATAAAATACGCTTCAAGCCCGAAAATTCTTCACGATATTGGCTTGGCGTACAGTTTTTTGTCGCTTTAAAACTGCGATTGAAGTTCGCAATGTTATTAAATCCAGACTTAAATGCCACTTCAGAAACACTCATGTCTTTTTCTACCAGCCAACGGGCAGCATAACCGATACGAATGTCATTTATATAATTGACAAAAGTTTTTCCGGTTCTCTTTTTTATAAATCGGTTAAATGAAATAATAGACATGCTCGCTACATTTGCCGCATCTTCTAAAGTAATTTTATCTGCAAAATGCTTCTGCACATATTCGTAAACCAATTTCATTTTATCATAATCATCAAAAGTATCATAGTCTACCGTATAAGTAGAAAGCAGACGCTGATTTCTAGAATTGGCAAGATCATATAATAAAGAAGTGATCTCGAGAAAATAATCCATACCATCCAATTTAGAAAGCCTCACAAGTCTTGGCGTTAATTCTTCAGCCGTTTTTTTTGAAAAAAGAATTCCGTGAATCGATCGATTGAACATATCTCGAATCGGATTCATAATACGTCTTGACAGTAAGGATTCGTGAAAAAGATCATTATGAAACTGAATGGTTATTTCGTGTATTTTTTTACTGGTACATTTATTTAGTTCCCAGCCATGATACAAATTTGGACCGATTAAAACCAGTTCGACATTATCGATTTCTTCAATATTATCACCCACAACTCGCTTTACTCCTTTTCCGTTTAAGATAAAATTGATCTCAAATTCCGGATGATAATGAACCGGAAAATCAAAACTATCTTTTACGCGATCAAAAACTAAAAAGCTGTCGCTTGCTGCAAGCGGAGCAATTTCTCTATAAAAATTTTTCGTAGTAGCCATCTTAAAATCTATTTCAGGAAAGTGATGTGTTCTTTTTTTTGACTGCAATAATATGATATATAATTGATAAAATAATATTAATTAGACTATAATCATCCGTTTATCTTTGAAAAAATTAATTATCATTTCTTTAAAAAGAACATTAATAATAAACAGTAATCATTTTTTATTGAATAACTTTTTATAGTTTTAATAATTATAGCAACAATAGCATAGCGATTTTTCGATAGAAGAAACACTATGTTTTTAAAAAACGTAAATAATTGTTTATTTTACATTTAACTAAACAACCAACTCTTATTTTTTGATGAAAAAACATTTTTTAACGCTTTTAACTGTAACTCTAATAAGCAGTTCCTGTATATCTCAAAAAAGCATTAGTGATACTAATTTGTCACTCTCAGATAAAAAAGCAACAGCAGAAACTAAAACTTTATATAAAGAACTCTATATTTTAAGTCAAAAAGGTTTTTTATTCGGTCACCAAGACGATTTGGCTTATGGAGTAAAATGGAAATATGAAGACGGAAGAAGCGATGTAAAAGACGTTGTAGGCGATTATCCTGCTATCTACGGTTGGGATATTGCTGGTTTAGAAAACGACAAACCCAATAATATAGATGGAGTTCCTTTTGCTAAAATGAAACAATATATAATTGAGGCCAATGCAAGAGGCGGAATTTCAACTATTAGCTGGCATTTTGATAATCCTGCAACAGGAAAAGACGCTTGGAATAATGTTCCTAATTCTCTAAAAACTATTATGCCAGGTGCCGAAAACCATAAAAAATTCACTTCTTGGCTAGATAAAGCAGTTGCTTTCTTTTTGTCTTTAAAAGATAAAAACGGCAAAAACATCCCGATTCTTTTTAGGCCATTTCACGAATTGACAGGCGGATGGTTTTGGTGGGGCAAAGGAAATTGCACTCCAGAAGAATTTAAAACCGCATGGAAATTCACTTTTGATTACCTTCAGAAAAAAGGCGTTCACAACTTAATTTATGTTTATAATACTGGAAGTTTTGGAAACGAAAATGATTTCCTAACCAATTATCCTGGTGATAATTATGCTGATATTTTAAGCTTTGATAGTTACCAAAATAGCAATGACTCCAATGGTGAAAAATTCATTGCTGAAGTTCAAAATCAATTTAAAATATTGAACGAAATAAACCTAAAAAAACATAAATTAATAGCTTTGGCAGAAGCTGGTTATGAGGCAGTTCCAGACCCAAAATGGTGGACAGGAACTTTACTAAAAGCGATTGGAGATTACAAAATAGCTTATGTGTTGCTTTGGAGAAATCATGGCTGGCAGGAAAAAGAACAAAAAATGCATTACTACGCGCCTTTTAGCGGACAAGTAAGCGAAAAAGATTTTATAGATTTCTATAATCTTGACCAAACGATCTTTGAGAAAGACATTCAGAAAAAATTAAAATAATCAAAAGGGTTAAACAGAACAAAGTTTAATTTAAACACATAGAAACATAGATTTCTATTGCTCCTGTTTGAGGTTATAGAAAAAGCAAGCTTTAACACATAGTGCTAATGTGTATTATTCTAAGTGAAACGCCTTTTAGTAAAATGCTAAAAACTATGTTTCTATGTGTTTAAAAAAATCACCAAACTGGTTAAAATAATTGCCCAAAATAAATTACAATCTTTAAAAGAAATCTAATGCACGACAAAATTAGTTTAAAAGAAAAAATTGGTTACGGACTTGGAGATGCAGCTTCTTCTATGTTTTGGAAAATTTTCAGCATGTATCTGCTATTTTTCTACACCGATGTTTTCGGATTGGCGCCTGCCGTTGTGGGAACTATGTTTTTAATTACCCGAATCTGGGACTCTTGTTTTGACCCAATTGTTGGAATTCTAGCCGACAGAACCAAAAGCAAATGGGGAAAATTTAGACCATATTTGCTTTGGGTAGCCATACCTTTTGCCGTGATTGGAGTTTTAACTTTCTATACTCCAGATTTTGACGAAAAAGGAAAAATTATTTACGCTTATGTAACGTATTCCTTAATGATGATGATTTATTCTTTAATCAATGTTCCGTATGCGTCGCTTTTGGGAGTTATGTCTTCTGATAGAAAAGAAAGAAATACACTTTCATCCTATCGTATGGTTTTTGCTTTTGGCGGAAGTCTTCTAGCACTTTGGCTAATTGAACCTTTGGTAAATTATTTTGGCGGAAATTTAAATTCCAAAACAGGCTGGTTGGCTACAATTGCCGTTTTCGGAGTAATTACGACTACCTTTTTCTGGGCTTGTTTTTTATTCACAAAAGAAAGAATCAAACCAATCGGAAATGAACAAAACAATTTGAAAGCAGATTTAAAAGATCTTTTAAAAAATAAACCGTGGTGGATTTTACTGGGAGCAGGAATCGGAGCTTTAGTTTTCAATTCTATTCGAGATGGTGCTGCAGTCTACTATTTCAAATATTATGTAAGTAGCAGTATAAACTTCGATTTTTCGCTTTTCGGAACCGATTTTCACATGACGCCAACTTCAATTTATTTAGTTTTAGGACAAGCTGCAAACATTATCGGAGTCATTATCGCAACGCCAATTGCCAATAAAATTGGTAAAAAGAAAACCTTCTTTGGAGCAATGGCTTTAGCAGCAATCTTAAGTCTGGTTTTCTATTTATTCGGAAAAGAAGATGTTTTCTTAATCATGAGTTTCCAAGTTTTAATCAGTATTTGCGCAGGATGCATTTTCCCATTAATCTGGTCCATGTATGCCGACAGTGCCGATTATTCGGAATGGAAACAAGGACGAAGAGCAACAGGTTTAGTTTTCTCTGCCTCATCAATGTCACAAAAATTCGGATGGACAATTGGCGGCGCAGGAGCTGGGTGGCTTTTAGGCTATTACGGTTTTCAAGCCAATGTAGAACAGACAGCAACAGCTCAAAACGGCATTCAATTAATGCTGAGTATCCTACCCGCAATTGCAGCCGCAATATCGGTAGCCTTCATATTATTTTACCCTTTATCAGAAGAAAAATTACAGATTATAGAACAGGATTTAAACGAAAAGAGAAATCATTAAAAAACCACAGACAAAGAAATCAATTATATGACAACAATAATCTCTTCAGCCACTTTTCAAGAAAGAAAATCGGCATTAGAAAAACAACATAAAACACTGATTGAGCAAAAAAACGCACCTCAGGAAACCGTTGGCAATGGCATTTATGACCGCTATCAAAATCCTGTTGTTACTGCGGCGCATATTCCGTTAAACTGGCGTTTTGATTTTAATGAAAAGACAAATCCGTTTTTACAGGAAAGAATTGGCATAAATGCAGCTTTCAATGCAGGAGCCATGAAATGGAATGGCAAATATCTATTGGCTGTTCGTGTGGAAGGAATTGACAGAAAATCATTTTTTGCTATCGCCGAAAGTCCGAACGGAATTGATAATTTCAAGTTTTGGGACAAACCTTGCGTGATTCCACAAACCGAAGAGCCCGACACAAATGTGTACGATATGCGTTTGATTAACCACGAAGACGGATTTGTTTATGGAATTTTCTGCACCGAAAGAAAAGATCCGAAAGCTCCAAAAGGCGATACAAGTTCGGCCGTAGCCAATGCAGGAATAGTTCGTTCGAAAGATTTGGTCAACTGGGAAAGACTTCCTGATTTAATCTCGAACACTGGCCAACAGCGAAATGTAGTTTTACATCCAGAATTTGTAAACGGAAAATACGCTTTGTACACGCGTCCGCAAGATGGTTTTATTGATGTTGGAAGCGGTGGCGGAATCGGTTTAGGCTATGTTGACGATATGGCAAATCCTGTGGTTAAAGACGAGAAAATCATTTTTGGCAAACAGTATCATACCATTTACGAATTGAAAAATGGTTTGGGTCCTGCGCCAATAAAAACTTCAAAAGGCTGGTTGCATTTAGCACACGGAGTTCGAAATACTGCTGCAGGATTACGCTACACTTTGTATATGTTCATGACCGATTTGACTGATATTTCTAAAGTGACTCACGTTCCAGCTGGACATTTTATGGGGCCAGAAGGAATTGAAAGAGTTGGAGACGTTTCGAATGTTTTATTCTCAAACGGATGGATTGAAGACGGGGACGGAACAGTTTACGTGTATTACGCTTCTTCAGACACACGCATGCATGTAGCCGTTTCTTCTGTAGATAAACTCGTTGATTATGTAATCAATACTCCAGCAGATACTTTTATTTCTGCAGGTTCTGTACAAACTATCCTTAATCAAATCGAAAAAAATAACGCAATTTAAAATATCGTGTCACTACAAAGAAAGCTTTTAAAATCGGAACTAACTGCAGAACTAGATTCCATTCTAAACTATTGGTCAGAACGCACTGTTGACAGTCAAAATGGAGGTTTTGTTGGTCAAATTGATTTTAACGATCATCTGATTGCGAATGCTGAAAAAGGCTCGGTTCTAAACGCTCGAATTCTTTGGACATTCTCTGCCAGCTACACAACCACGAAAAACGAAAACCACAAAAAACTGGCAGAAAGAGCATTCGAATTTCTTGCAGCTTATTTTTATGACACACAATTTGAAGGTCTTTTTTGGAGTATAAATGAGGATAAAACTCCAAAAGACACCAAAAATCAGATTTATGCTTTGGCTTTTGCCATTTATGGATTATCGGAATATTATGCCATTTCAAAAGAAGAAAAAGCTTTAGGAATCGCTAAAAATCTGTATTCAAAAATTCAAGAACACAGTTACGATCCTGTAAACAAAGGCTATTTGGAAGCTTTTACCCGAGACTGGAAGCCTATTGAAGATCTGCGTTTAAGTGCGAAAGATGCCAACGAAAAGAAAACCATGAATACGCATCTTCATATTATTGAAGGCTATGTGAATTTATATAAAGTCTGGAAAGACGAAAAACTGCTCGAAGACATTATCGAATTATTGGAAACAATCGAAAAGCACTTCATCAATCCCGAAACGGGGCATTTGCATTTATTTTTTGATGAAAATTGGAAAGAAAAACCAGATGTGATTTCGTACGGACATGATATTGAAGCGGCATGGCTATTACAGCAATGTGCCGAAATTTCAGAAAATGAAACTTTGATTGCCAATTTTAAAAAATATGCCATTCAAATCGCAGAAGCTACAAAAGAAGGTCTTGATTCTGACGGTGGATTATGGTACGAATTTGATCCTGAAAAAAATGAATTAATTGCCGAAAAACATTGGTGGCCTCAAGCCGAAGCATTAATTGGCTTTTATAATGCCTATCAATTGACAGGAAAAGAAGAATATCTTGATATTGTTTACAAAATCTGGAAATTCACCAAAAAACATATAATCGATCATCAAAATGGCGAATGGTATTGGGGAGTTTACAAAGATTATACTACCATGAAAAAAGACAAAGCTGGTTTCTGGAAATGTCCCTATCATAACGGACGTGCTTGTCTAGAACTTATTAATCGTATTAAAGACTAAAATGAAAACAACATTTCTTAAAATAGCATTTCTTAGCCTCTCCATTTTTAGTATGATGAGCTGTTCTGCAGACAATGAAAACAGTCGTCAGATAATCGTTGATCCGACAAAACCGGAGGATCCTTTAACGACAAACAATGCATCAACCTATATGGTCGATGCCAACGCAACAAAAGAAACGGTCGCTTTATTCTACAATTTAAAAAGACTTGCTGCGACCAAAACCGCTATTGGCCAGCAAGATGCTTTTAATAGTTTTTATCAAGATGCGGGCGGCGATTCCGATATTAAAAAAAATACTGGTTTTGATCCTGCTATTCTCGGTTCTGATTTTATGTTTATAACCGATAAAAACAATAACGAGCAAGCCAATAACTGGTATTATCAGCAGGAAGAAAAAATTATTGCAGCAACTAAAGCCGCTTACGCGAAAGGAATAATCAATACCTTCAGTTGGCATTTGAGAGAACCTTATAATGACGATTCTTTCTACACCGCTGATATGACTTCCGAACAAAAATCAACTGCTTTTAAAAGTATTCTTCCTGGTGGAACAAATAACGACTGGTACAAGAAAAAGTTGGATAAAGTCGCTAGTGTAGTTTCTAATTTAAAAGGTTCAAATGGCGAATTGATTCCGATAATCTTTAGACCTTTTCACGAATTTGACGGAAGCTGGTTTTGGTGGGGAGCCGATTTCTGCACTCCCGATGAATACAAAAAAGCATATCAGTTTACGGTTGATTATTTAAAAAATACAAAAGGCGTTCACAACATTTTATATGCTTTTTCTCCTGATAACTCCTATACAACCGAAGCTAATTATTTAAGCCGTTATCCAGGAGATAAATATGTTGATATTATCGGAATGGACAATTATGGAGATTTCAATAATCAAGGACAAGCTGGAGCTGATAAAGCAAATGCCAAACTAAAAATTCTTTCTGATTACGCTAAAGCGAAAGTAAAAATAGCAGCCCTGACCGAAACAGGTTATCGTGTTACGAGCACAACTCCAGCGATTACAGATTGGTTTTCATCTCTATTGTACAGCGCTTTAACTAAAAATGATATTCAGATTAGTTATGCAATGTTTTGGACCAATAATACTGATGGTTATTATGTTCCAAACGGTTCGGTTTCAAATGCTGCCGATTTTAAAACATTTAGCTTGAAAACGAAAGCGGCTTTGGTGAATTCCTTGCCGAAGATGTATGAAATGCCGAAATAAGATTCTCAGAAACCTGACAGGTTTTTAAAACCTGTCAGGTTTAATTTTAAAATACAAATTATGAAAAACCAATTTTTTAAAACCCTTTTATTAGTCTTGCTTTTTTCAACATTTGCCTGTCAGGCGCAGGAACGAATTACCGTAAAAGGAAATCAGTTCTATAAAGGCAATAAACCTTATGCCTACATTGGAACCAATTATTGGTACGGAAGCATGTTGGCTTCTAATAAAATAGGTAATCGTAAAAGACTTTTACGTGAATTGGATTTCATGAAAAAAAACGGAATCGATAATTTGCGCGTTCTCGTTGGTGCTGATGGTGGAAAATACGATTTTACAGTTCGTCCTGCTTTGCAATACGAACAGGGAAAATATAATGAAGATTTACTAGATGGTTTAGATTTCTTGATTAACGAAATGGGCAAACGCAATATGTATGCGGTTTTGTATTTGACCAATAACTGGGAATGGTCGGGCGGAATGTCTCAATATTTAGAATGGAATGGCAAAGGTCCCGTTCCAGTTCCGAATATTCCGCCGAATACATGGCCTCAGTTTATGTCGTACACAGAGCAATTTCATAGCTGCGAACCTTGCATGGAAGCGCTGGATAATCATGTAAAATTTATTATTGGAAGAACAAATCCTTATTCTAAAAAGAAATATACTGAAGACAACACGATTATGGCGTGGCAGGTTGGAAACGAACCTCGAACTTTTACGCCAGAAAACGAAATAAAATTTACCAAATGGCTGAATAATATTGTGGATTTGATTGACAGTTTAGACAAAAATCATTTGATTTCTACAGGTTCTGAAGGAAAAAACAGTTCTAACGACAGTATGGAAATTTTTGAAAGAACGCACCAAAATCCGAATATCGATTATCTGACGATGCACATCTGGCCTAAAAACTGGAACTGGTTTAAAGCCGATAACGCCGAAGCTACAATGCCACAAACAATCGAAAATGCTGGAAAATACATTGACGATCACATTAAGGTAGCCAATAATTTGAAAAGACCCATTATTATTGAAGAATTTGGACTTCCGAGAGAACACGAAAATTTAAATGCAGGAGCTTCTTCTGTACATCGTGACCAATTTTACAACTTTATTTTTGGAAGAGTTGTAGAAAGCCATAAAAATGGAGGTCCATTGCAAGCTGCCAATTTCTGGGGTTATGGTGGCGAAGGAAAAGCGGTAAACGAAACCGGCAAATGGAATCCTGGTGATCCATTCACTACAGATCCGCCGCAAGAACCGCAAGGTTTAAATTCTGTTTTTAATGGAGACAAATCGACTCTTGAAATTGTAAAAAAATACAATTTAGAATTGAAGAAAAACTAAATGATTTAAACCATATAAGTCATGTAAGAAAATATAAAAAGTAGTTTAAACGCATTGTAAAATGAACTTATATGACTTATATGGTTTAAAAAATATCACGATAAAATCTTCTCAATAGCATTCAATTCGTCATGAGAAAATTCTGTATTCTGTAAACAATCAATATTATTGCACAATTGTTTTACCGAACTTGCACCAATCAAAACTGATGTAATTCTTTTGTCTTTTTGAAGCCAAGCCAAAGCCATTTGCGCCAAAGACTGATTTCTGTTCTGAGCAATTCCATTCAGCTGAATCAATTTCTGAATTCTTTCTTGCGTTACCTCATCTTCCTTCAAATGTCCGTTTGGGTTATGTGCACGAGAATTTTCAGGAATTCCGTTTAAATATTTATCGGTTAAAAGCCCTTGTGCCAAAGGTGAAAATGCAATGCACCCCACTCCTTTTTCTTCTAAAACATCCAACAAACCATTTTCTACCCAACGTTCCAACATCGAATATTTTGCCTGATGAATCAAACAAGGTGTTCCTAATTGTTTTAAAACATCAACGGCAACTCGCGTTTGTTCTGCCGAATAATTACTGATTCCAACATACAGAGCTTTGCCGCTTCTAACAGCGTGATCTAAAGCCATCATTGTTTCTTCAATTGGAGTTTCAGGATCTGGACGATGCGAATAAAAAATATCGACATAATCAATACTCATACGTTTTAAACTCTGATCCAAACTTGAAAGCAGGTATTTTCTCGACCCCCAATCTCCATATGGACCTTTCCACATCGTATAACCTGCTTTGGTAGAAATTACAATTTCATCACGCAGATTTCCTTGAAAATTATGCCATAATATTTTTCCGAAATTCTCTTCGGCAGAACCTGGAACTGGTCCATAATTATTCGCTAAATCAAAATGGGTAATTCCTTTATCAAAAGCTTCAATGGCAATACTTTCAGCATTTTCAAAATTATCCACCGAACCGAAATTGTGCCATAATCCTAAAGAAATCTCAGGCAATAATAAACCGCTTCTGCCGCATCTGTTATATTTCATGTTTGTATTTTAAAAGTTGGAGTTTTAATAGTTTTTAAAGGTAAAAAAAACTCCCTCAGATTTAGGAGATTTAGGAGATAAAAAATCTGCCAAATCTGCTAAATCTGCGAGGGAAAATTAAAATCTCATTCTTTTTTAATTTATTAAACGTTAAAAGAACAAACTAAATTCTTTCTTCTAAATCGTGTAGTCTTTTCAGTTTGAAAGAAAAATAAATATAAAAAATCCCGCTTGCGATGAAAGCAAAAGCCGTCCAATATACTATCGAAAGTCCTGCAAAAACAGGGTTCCATAATAACAGAAATGAAAACAACACTCCTAAGATCCCTAATCCTAAAAGATTTTTCCAATCTGGAACAGAATAGCTTTTTAGATTAAAAGCCATAAAAATAGCCATTACAGAGCGAAACAAAATAGCCAATCCAACATAAAGTGGCAAAAGTGTTATTGAAACTAACGGATTAGCAATTAATACTATTCCGACACCTAAACCTATAATTCCAGATACCAGTGTCCAGCCCCAATTATCTATTTTTTTTCTGTTTGAAAGTGCAAAAATAATTTCGAAAATTCCGCTGACCAGAAATGACACACTAAATAAAAATGCCAATGTTAAATATGCTTTTACAGGTGTGGCAAAAGACCAAAATCCAATGATTACAAAAAGTATTCCCACTAATAACGGAATGTACCAATAATCAATTGCTGCTTTCACTTTTTTAAATAAAGAATGTTCCATAATACTATTTTAAAATCTTGCCTACTCTATAAAGTTTTCAGCTTACCTTAAATTACCAATTAAAAACATTTAAATGGCTGTTTATCAAAGATAAGACAAAAGCTTAGACCAAAACACTTTTCTACAATAAAATACTGACATATAAACACTTACTATCACAATAAGCAAAATAAAAGTCGCCACGAATTCACGAATTATAAATCAATTAATTCGTGAATTCGTGGCGAAAAAAAAACTTTGTCACTTTGTTACTATGGTACTTTGAAACTTAAAGAATCTCAAAACCACTTTGCAAACCTTTATCAGAGCTTCCTCCAACCATTATTTTAAAAGTTCCCGGTTCTACAAGATATTTCCCTTCATTATCATAAAAACCAAGTTCCTTATCTGTTAAAGTAAATTTCACCGTTTTAGTTTCTTCTTTTTTCAGATTCACCAATTCAAAACCTTTTAATTCTTTAATTGGGCGAACGATACTTGCATATTCATCATGAATATATAACTGAACCACTTCTTTCCCCTCATAATTTCCAGAATTAGTAACCTCAACACTCACCTCAACTTTTTCTCCTTTTGCAAAAGAAGTTTTATTCAATTTTAAGTTTTTATAATCAAAAGTCGTATAACTCAATCCAAAACCAAAAGGGAATTGAGGTGTTTTTTCCACATCCATATAATGCGACCAGAAAACATTTTTATCACTGTCTATTGGTCTTCCTGTACTGTATTTATTGTAATAAATTGGTACTTGCCCAACATTTCTTGGAAAAGACATTGGCAATTTTCCACTCGGATTATAATCTCCGTATAAAACTTGCGCAATGGCATTTCCTGCCTGAGTGCCTAAATGCCAAGCTTCTACAATTGCAGGAACATTTTCTGCTGCCCACGGAATACTCAACGGACGACCATTATTCAGAACCAAAACCACATTCGGATTTACTTTGTAGATTTCCTCTAACAATTCCTGCTGCAAACCTGGTAAGTTTAAATCAGTGCGGCTTCTTCCCTCACCGCTTTGGAAACCGTATTCGCCTAAAACTATTACGACAACGTCGGCATTTTTTGCTGCTTTTTTCGCTGCTTCAAATCCGCTTTTATCTGTTGTATTGAAAAGTGTTTCTGTTAAGAAAGTTGCTTTTTGTTTCAGTAAATCAGCACCTTTTTCAAAAGTCAGCTGATTGTCTTTATATTGCTGCATTCCTTCTAAAACGGAAACTGCAGTATCATCAGAAGCCGCAATTCTCCAGCTTCCTAACGGACTATTTTTATCATTTACCAAAGCACCAATCAAAGCTATTTTCTGTCCTGATTTTTTCAGTGGCAATAAATTCTCCTTCCTCCCCGGCGGACAAGCATTCTTCAATAAAACAATAGATTTCTTTGCCATGTCTAAAACGCCATCATTATTGGCTTTGCTTCCCACAACTTCTTTTTCGCGTTTTTCATCACAATATCGATACGGATCATCAAATAATCCCAATTCAAATTTCACGCGAAGAATTCTGCGAACGGCATCATCAACCAAAGCTTCTTTTACTTTTCCAGATTTTACCAAATCAACCAATTTTGCCACATATAAATAGGATTCCATATCCATATCAGAACCTGCAATCACCGCTTTTCCAGTGGCATCGGCTTCATCTTTAGCATAACCGTGCGCAATCATTTCACGAATCGAAGCATAATCCGAAATTACAAATCCGTCAAACTTCCATTTTCCTTTTAAAATATCTCTCTGTAAAAAAGCATTTCCAGTTGCCGGAACGCCATTCAAGGTATTAAACGAATTCATAAACGTACGAACTCCGGCTTCGACCGTCGCTTCAAAAGGAGGCAAAACCGAATTGTACAATTTAGAATTACTGATATCTACAATATTATATTCCAAACCAGCTTCAACATAACCGTAAGCTGCAAAGTGTTTCGCGCAAGCTGCAATCGTATTTACTTTTGCCAAATCAGCAATCGTTTCTCCTTGAAAACCTTTTACACGGGCATAAGCCACTTTACTGCCTAAATAAGGATCTTCTCCAGCACCTTCCATCACACGCCCCCAACGAGCATCGTTTGCGACATCGACATTTGGTCCAAAAGTCCAGTTAATTCCAGATGCCGAAGCTTCATCTGCTGCAATTGCTGCCGATTTTTTAATCGCTTCTAAATCCCAACTTGCCGCTTCTGCCAACGGAATTGGACTTAACGTTTTATAGCCATGAATGACGTCAAAACCAATAATTAATGGAATTCCCAAACGAGTTTCTTCTACTGCAATTTTCTGCACGGCACGCACTTCTTTAACGCCACGAACTGTTAGCATCGAACCGACCAAGCCTTTTCTCAAATGTTCGTATTTTAATTCGGCTGTCCCGCCTTTTGGCGCAGGCCCTGTAACATCCCAAAAACCATTGTATTGGTTCATCTGTCCTACTTTTTCCTCCAAGGTCATTAAGGGTAAAAGCAAATCAATGCGTTGTTCAACAGTTTTATTTTTATCCAGATACGGCTTTTTTTGTGCACTCATATTTCCAACAGTAAATAGGGACAAAATCCCAACAGTAATTATTTTTTTATTTTTCATGATGGTTTAGTTAGTTCTTTTTCGAAGATTCTAAGGTCCTGAGATGCTAAGATTCTAAGTTTTAAAAACTTTGCGCCTCTGCGCCTCTGCGAGATTCAAATTATGCATTGCGGGTTTCGACTTCGCTCAGTCTTACAAAGTGGCTAAAATCTACCCTCTAAAATCTAAAATTCACTCGTAAAACAAGAAGCAGGCAAATTCGCTTTATTAAACAAATCTGACTGAATTGTATTTCCCCATGCAAACCTTACTTTTGCTGGATTTACAACTTTTTTACTTGTCAAAATCACCTGATTGTTTTGTATCGAAGCTTCGGCAGGAACAAAAACTCCATCGACTCCAGCAACTTCAAATTGATTCGATTTTTTGTCTTTAAAATAAAGTCCGTCAGCATAGTCAAAAGAAACGATTGCTTTGTTTTTTTCGATTTTTATATCTTTAAACAAGGGACCATTTACCAAATTAGAATTGGTTTTATACGTTTCAGCCAAAGCCAAATTCGCCAAACGAATTCCAACTGATTTTTTATTTTTTGGATGAATATCAATCGTATCCGAAATATCGCTAATCACGACCATTCCTGTTTTCGAAACTTCTTTTAGTAATTTTCTCTGCGAATTTCGGACTGTTACGTTGGAGAAATTATTCGAACCTGTTTTGAATGGAGCAATCTGAACATAATAAAACGGAAAATTGTCCTTCCACTCTTTTCGCCAAGACGTAATTAACGCTCCAAGAGTTTTATCGTAAACCAAAGAACCCACATTAGATTCTCCCTGATACCAAAGCGTTCCTGCAATTTTAAATCCCACAATTGGATAAATCATGGCATTGTAAGCGCGTCCAGGTTGTCTTGGTCCGTATTCTTGTTCGTTGAGTTTTTTTGCATTTTCTAAAAGAAGCGGATCATTATTTACCACTTCTTCTGGCATCCATATTTCCGCAGGAGTTCCGCCCCAATTGGAAGAAATCAAGCCGATTGGAACATTTTTCAAATCTTCGCGAAGGCGTTTAGCAAAAAAATAACCCACTGCGCTAAAATATTTCATGGTTTCTGGAGTCGATTCGGTCCAACTTCCAAGCAAATTATTCTGCGGACTTTCCGCCGTTAATTTTGGAACGGTAAAAAAACGAATATTAGGATTTGTCGCGTTCTTCATCTCTTCTTCCCCGTTATCAATTCCCCAGCTTACCGACATTTCCATATTCGATTGTCCTGAACAAAGCCAGACTTCACCAATTAGAATATTTTTTAAAATCACTTCGTTGTAGCCTTTTATAGAAATTGTAAAAGGTCCACCCGCTTCTGGAGTTTTAATCGTTAATTCCCATTTCGCCTGATTATTGGCAACAGTTTTATATTCCTGATTGTTCCAACTGGAAACCAGTTTAATTTCTTCTTTTGGATTTGCCCAACCCCAAATTTTCACTTCAGAGTTACGCTGTAAAACCATATTGTCACTAAAAATATTCGGGAGCGAAACGTTTGCCATCATAGAACTGGAAATCAATAAAAAGAAAACAAACTTATAGATATTATTTTTCATTTAGCAGCTTCTTTAAAAATGGTGCATATTCGTCTGTCAAAACTTTCTGATCGGCCACATCTGGATGTCCTATGCATCCATTTGGAGTCATGGGTTTGAACTTGAAAATCTGAATCGGTTTGTGCGCTTTATCATTCGCGAAAGCGTTTTTAACTTTATTCAGACAGTCTTCAAAAACGACTGCTCTTTCGCCATTTACCATTGGGCTATTTGTTATTACTATTTGAACTTTCGGATTATGTTCGTACAACATCTTTATAAAATTGATGTAATTCGAAACATATTTTTCAGGATCAAATGGAAGTCGTTCTTTCTTTCCGTCTCCGCCAGAAAAGTCATTTGTACCTAAAGCAATGCTGATAATATTGGGCTGAAAAGCAAAATCGTATCTAGGTTTTGAAGCCTCTTTCGTTAAATACAAATTCTGATATACGTCTGGCATTATTGCTTCGTCTTTATGCTCGTCATTCCAGTTTCTGTACATTCCAATTCCAGAAACACAACTCATTAAATAATCGGCTTCGATTGCTCTTGAGAGTGTTGGCCCGTAAGCATAGTAACCATTATGATGATCGTAATATTCTCCTTTATCACAAGGAATATCAGAACCGTCGCTTGCTGCTCCGCTAGTAATTGAATCGCCAATAAATTCGATTTTCTTTTTCGTTTTAAACGAAATTGAAGTTAGTTTTGCTGTTGTTCCCGCAAATAAAACATTCCCACTTTGCGCTTCTGTATTTTTATAGATTTCTAAATGATGTTCTTTTTGATTGGAAGTAATCTTTATAGGAAAAAATTGCACACCGCCTTTTTCAATTCTAATTTTTCCAATATACTTTCCGTCTAAAACCAACTGGACATAATTATGATGTGGATCTACACTTTGAAGAGAAATCGAACATTCTTTTCCTGTAAAGTTGAAAGAAACAGAAGAAGCAGTTCCAATCAAAATGACATTATCATTTGAAAGTCGATCAACCCGGCCTTGATACAGGAAAGTTTTATTTGAATTTAGAGTTTGCGAGTTCGAAAAAGCCGAAATCAGCAAAAATGTAATTAAAAGTGCTATTTTTTTGGGAAACATAATTTATTTGTTAAAATCTAAATACGATTCACAAATATATTGGAAAGAGATTATCTAAAAAGATACTAAAATGTCAAAATGTAATAAAAAAACACCACATAAACACATCATTTTTTGGTTTCTTAACGTTAATTCTTACAAGCGCAACAAATGGTATTGCTTTGAAATGCTTAATTTGCCGTTTTTATCTATCAATGCAACAACTTTTATACAAAATGAAGCCTCAATTTTTTATTTTTCTATCTGCCGTTATCTTACTTTCTTCTTTTAATTTAAAAAAGGATAAAAATACTCTAGTTCAAAGTCCTAAGATTCAAACTGAAATCAATCGTGATTCTCTTATAGCTTTTGCAAAAAAGCATTTAGGCATTCCGTATGTATATGCAAGCAGTAATCCGCAAAAAGGTTTTGACTGTTCGGGTTTTGTGAGTTATGTATTTAAAAATTATGGAATGATGCTTCCGCGAAGTTCAAGCGGTTATAAAAATATTGGCAAGACTTTAAAACCAGAAGAGTTTAAAGTGGGTGATGTTTTGGTTTTCTACGGATATAAAAACAGAAATGTTGTTGGCCACGTTGGAATTATCTGTGAAGCCAACGGAATGCAGTCTAAGTTTATTCATGCTTCGTCAGGAAAAGCACAGCAAGTAACCATAACGGCACTTGATACAGAACATTATACCAAACGCTTTTATAAATGTGTGGATGTTTTATCGGAATAAGTTTTTTTAGCCACGAATTCACGAATTTATTTTTTAGCCACAAATTTCACAAATTAACACAAATTACAAAATTGTAATTCGAGGAAATTTGTGCAATTAGTGGCAACTTAAAATTTAAACCCAATTTTGGAATTTGGAATTTAAAGTTGGTATTTAATTTTTTTTATTCCTCTGTCAATAATTTGATTAGACTTTCATCTCTTCCGTAAATATCTTTGTAAAAATTCAGATTGCCTTGACGATCTACCCAAGCGGTAAAATAGCCAATATAAACAGGAACTTTTTTCTTAAGCGTGTACCAGCTTTCTTTTCCTGCGTGCATGGCTTTATCAATTCTTTCTGGATTCCATGCTGGATCCACTTTTAATAATTCGATTGCCAATTCACGAGGTTTTGCTACGCGAACACAACCATGGCTGAAAGCTCGACTGTCTCTTTCAAACAAACTTTTTGATGGCGTATCATGCAGGTAAATATTGCTTGAATTCGGGAATAAAAACTTCACTAAACCTAAAGAGTTATTTTTTCCAGGAAGCTGACGAACAGCGCCATTATTCCACTCCAGATTTTTCTTTTGCAGATAATTTTTATCTCTCGCCATTCCAGGTTTAATCTCCGAATTAATAATACTCGTTGGCACATTCCAATACGGACTAAAGACAATATTACTCATCATTCCGCTGAAAATAACCGTTTTTGTCATCGCTTTCCCTACCACAACTGGAGATATAAATGCAATTTTACCATCTTCAACTATATACAGTTTAAATTCCGGAATATTTACTTCAATATATTTTTGGCCTTTTTCCAATTCAGGATCAATCCAACGGCAACGTTCCATATTAACAATAATGGTTTTGATGCGTTCCGAAACTGGAATGTTCAAGTCTTTTATATGCTCTAATAAAATGGTATTTTTAGGATAATAGCCGTGGCGAACTTCATAGTTCTTCATCGCTTTTATTAAAGTGGTATCGCAAACCGCACTTTTATTGTCTTCTTTAAGATCTTTGGTTACAAAAAGCCTTTCTCTAATCTGGGAAACAACATCTGATGAATCTCCAACTTTTATTGCTTTATAATCTTCGCCCGTTTCAATAGTTTTCCATCCTCCATTTTTCTCAATTTCTCTATACTCTTTCAGAGCATCGCGAAGCTTGTAATACTGGCTGAACATCTTTTTTTTCTTATCATCCAAAATGGTTGATTTCTTAAAAATCGAATCAGAAAGCACTTGGTAATTGAATTTTTTACGAGGCAAAAGCCATTCCAAAGAAATACTGGTTTTTTCATCAAAACCTGCATATACTTTTTCGGCATAATAGTAATACAAATTCGATAGCAGCAAATCTGTATCTTCTTTTGATAATTTTTTAGTTGGATTATTTTCAAAAACCGAGTTTAATTCTTCTTTATAGGGATAATTTGCTTTTAATCCTTCCTGACCCAAATTTTTGTATTGATTAAATAAGGTGTTTCCAAATTCAACTACACCTCTATTATCTTGCCATAATTGAGTTGATTTGTTTTTTAGATACAAAGAAGTTACATCGCTTTTAAATTTATCCAGTTTTGGATAAGCTTCATAAAACTTTGCAATGCGTGAACTGTCAATTGTAAGTTTTAGTTCTGGAATTTTTTCGACTTTCTTTATCGAACTCTCTTCTTTCTTATCGGCTTTCGAATTACACGAAAAAACACTCAACAAAACAACTGCAATAATAGGCGTATACCAAATTTTCATATCTCAAAATTTTTGAATAAAAGTAGAAAAAATTCTATTAAAACAAAGGACTCGTCAATAAATCTTAATCCTTATTTTTTTGAAGCTTAAACGATTAATAAAAAATAAAAGCTCCAAACAATTTACATGTCTGGAGCTTTCGCCATATAACCAACCTATTAAAATTTCTTAAATAACCGTACCTTTTAAAGTAAGCACTTTCGGAGTTGTTTCTGCACTAGTTGTCACAGTAACTGTTTTTGTAAAAGCGCCTTTGTTTGCAGCGTTATAAGTTGCAGTAACTTTTCCAGATTTTCCTGCCTGAATTGGCTCTTTTGTGTAATCTGTTGCCGTGCATCCGCAAGATCCTTGAACGTTTGTAATTACTACAGCAGTTTTTCCTGTATTTTTAAATTCGTAAACAATTGCTTTTGGAGTTCCTTGCGGAATTTGTCCCACATCAATTGTTTCTGCTTTCCAAGCAATTGTAGAAGCCGCAGTTCCTGAAATTTCAGTTTCTGAAACTAGAGATTGTACTGGCGCAATTGCCGAAAAAGACATTAGGCCTAACGCCAAAGCTAACATTGAAATTTTGATCATTTTCATAACTGATATATTTAAAATGGTTTATAGTTCATTTTGATATTACAAAGGTAATTCAGACAAAATCAAATCGCTGTTAAGCGCTTTCAAACGTTTGTTAATGACTTGTTAATCGCTTATTTTCAGGCTAAAATTGATTAATATTACACTCTCAAAATTCTTTATTCTTGAAAATTAATAAACTCAACAGCATCATTATCTTAGGGTTGGTGGCCATCATTAGTATTTTGGTCGCACAATTGCTTTGGACAAAAGAGGCTTTTACAATTGAACAAAAAAAACTGAGCCAAAAGGCGCATATTGCTTTACTTGAAGTGGCTAAAAAATTATATGAGGGAACAAATCACGAATTGCCAGTTCAGAATCCTGTACAGAAAATTGCAAACGACTATTATATTGTAAATGTCGATAACGAATTTGAGCCTGATATTTTAGAATTTTATCTAAAAACGGAATTCAAAAAAATGAACATCACGACCGATTTCGAATATGCGATGTACAACTGCCAAAGCGACGAAATGATTTATGGCGATTATATTTCGCTTTCGAAGAAAAAATCAGAATGCAAAAAGACGGTTTACTTTCCGAAACATAAAAATCTGGTTTATTATTTTGCGGTTCGTTTTCCAAATGAAACTACTTATCTATTCAGTTCAATGCGATTTTGGTTTATTCTTTCAACAGCATTGATTCTTATTCTGCTTATTTACGTTTATTCGATTTTTACGCTTTTACAGCATAAAAAATATTCAGAGTTGCAGCGTGATTTCATTAATAATATGACGCATGAGTTTAAAACGCCTCTTGCTTCAATTCTTATTGCTTCGAAATACTTAATTGAACAAAAACCGATAAAAGAAGACAAGAAACTCTATACTTACACCGATATTATTATCAATCAAGGAAACAAACTAAACGGTCATATCGAGAAGATTTTAAATATTGCAAAAGCCGATTACGCTCCTTTAGAACTCAAAAAAGAAAGCATTTTGATTGTTCCGATTATTGAAGAAGCAATCGAAAACATCAAATTGAAATATCCTGAAGCTTCTATTAAAATTGAAACGGTTTCAAAAGAATATTTACTAGAAACAGATATTTTTCATTTTGGCAATTTAGTGTATAATTTACTGGATAATGCAGTGAAATACTGTAATGAAAAACCTGAGATTACTATTAAATTCAAAGAAGAAAAAAATTGTTTAAAACTAGAATTTATTGATAACGGAATCGGAATTAATCCTAAAAAAATATCTTTTATCTTTGATAAGTTTTATAGAGTTCAAAATGAAAAAAGTAATGAGGTGAATGGATTTGGACTTGGTTTATACTATGTAAAAGAAATTTGCAGTTTGCAAAACTGGAAAATAAAAGCCGAAAATAATAGCGAAAAAGGTGTCACTATAACTTTATCAATTCCTAACAAAAAATGAAAAACTTCAAAATACTATATGCCGAAGACGACGAAACCCTTGCGTTTTTAACCAAAGACAATTTGGAGCAAAATAACTATGAGGTCATTCATTGTTCTGATGGGAAATCGGCACTGAAAATTTTTGAGGAAGAAGAATTTGACATCTGTATTTTTGATATTATGATGCCCAAAATGGATGGTTTTGAACTTGCTGAAGCCGTTCGAAAAATTGATATCAATGTTCCAATTATTTTCCTTTCGGCTAAAACTTTAAAAGAAGACCGTATTAAAGGTCTGCGTCTTGGTGCCGATGATTATTTGGTAAAACCTTTTAGCATTGAAGAATTACTGCTGAAAATTGAAATCTTCTTAAAGCGTTCGCAAAAAAATATTCCGCCAGTAAAAACAATTTATGAAGTAGGAAAATATCAGTTTGACACCAAAAATTTCATTCTTTTTAATGACGAAGAAAAAGTTGGATTGACTCAGCGTGAGGCCGAATTATTGAAACTTTTTTTAGATCATAAAAATTCTGTTTTGAAAAGAGAACAGATTCTTACGTCTCTATGGGGAACAGATGACTATTTTATGGGAAGAAGTTTGGACGTTTTTATTTCGCGTCTGCGCAAAATCTTAGCCAATGAACAAGGTATTTCGATTGAAAACCTGCATGGTATTGGGTTTCGGTTTTCGATTGGGTAAATCACAATTCTGTTAAAAATAAAGAAAAATCTGTAAGCTGTTTTTCGAAAAACTTTGTATTTTTAATATCTAATTTTCTTGGATATGAAATTACATCATTTGCGAAATGCCTCCTTGGTAATTGAAACAGAAAAGCATGTCATTTTAGTTGACCCGATGTTAGGTAAAAGAAAAACAATTCCGCCTTTTACTATTTTCAGATATAAACCGAAACGAAACCCTTTGGTAGCTTTGCCAAAAAACAGTCGTGACATTTTAAGTCGCGTTACGTATTGTTTGATTACACATTTGCATCCTGATCATATCGATAAAGCGGGCGAGGTTTTTTTAAGACGAAAAAGCATTCCTGTTATTTGCAGTTCTAAAGATGAAAAAGCATTGGTTCAAAGAGGACTTAGCGTAATTCAGACTCTGGAATATTGGGAACCTCAAAAGTTTTTAGATGGAAAAATTACTGGAATTCCTGCTATTCACGGTTACGGTTTCATTGCCAAATTGATGGGAAATGTAATGGGATTTCTTATTGAACTAGCCGATCAAAAATCGGTTTATATTAGTTCTGACACTATTTTTACAGAACATGTCGAAAAAGTTTTAACCCAACTTAAACCCGACATTTCGGTTGTTGCCTGCGGTACGGCAAGATTAGATATCGGACAACCGCTATTAATGCGAATGGATGACATTTTGAAGTTTACAGCTTTAGCTCCAGGAAAAGTTCTCGCTAATCATTTAGAAGCTTTGAATCATTGCCCAACCACAAGATTACAATTAAGAACAGCTCTTGCAGATAATAATCTTTTAAGCAAAACCGCAATTCCGAATGATGGAGAATGTCTGGAATATTAATTTATAAAACCAATAAACCAAATTCTCTCAAGGTATTTACGGGTTTAGAATACCAAAACAATTCGAAATCTTCTAGTGAAGTCTCAAAATCATTTTTAACTTCCTGAAAAGTATAACTTTTAGAACCCGAAACGGCTATTTTCGATAAAATAGACACCAGCCACTCGCCTTCTTCTTTACTGGTTTGAATATCGAAGCTTTCTTTTTTGTCATGAAAAGTAAGCGACATCATTTCCCAGCTTCTTCCTTTTTTAGATTTCGTAAAAATCGATACAGAAGGTTTTCCGCCAAGCCAAACCACTTTTGCATTTGGTTTTGTGTTGAAATCGTTTTGTTCTTGTAAGGCATTAAAAATAAAATCGGGATGAATTTTGGTTTTCGGAATCTTAAAATCAAACCAATCTTGCAACTCGTAATCAAAACAGATTCCGTGCATGAAATTGAAAAGCGATTTCTTTAATCCAAAACTAAATTTATCATGATTGATTCCTGTAGCATCAGTATATTCGATATCATTATTCGCAAAAGTTCCAATCGCTTCTGTTTTTTTCGTCACGCCAAATTGCTCAGGATACAATCCAACCTGACTGTGAGCCGTTAAAGCAAATTGATGCCAAAAACCAGATTGTAAAACTCCAGCTTCAAACAGCTGGCGAACCATTTCCAAGCTGTCAACCGTTTCTTGAATAGTTTGCGTTGGATATCCGTACATTAAATACGCATGAACCATAATTCCGGCTTCAGTAAAATTTCGGGTCACTTTTGCCACCTGTTCTACTGTAACACCTTTGTCGATTAATTTCAACAATCGATCCGAAGCTACTTCTAAACCACCAGAAACTGCAATACAGCCAGAAGCTTTCAGTAAAATGCACAAATCTTTTGAAAAGCTTTTTTCAAAACGAATATTCGTCCACCACGTTACAGCGAGTTTTCTTTTTAAAATTTCAAGTGCTACGGCACGCATTAAAGCTGGAGGAGCGGCTTCATCCACAAAATGGAATCCGTTTTGACCTGTTTTTTCGATCAATTCTTCCATTCGGTCACAAAGCAAACTTGCTGCAACAGGTTCATACACTTTTATATAGTCTAAAGAAATATCACAGAAAGTGCATTTTCCCCAATAACAGCCATGCGCCATGGTGAGTTTGTTCCATCTTCCGTCGCTCCACATTCGATGCATCGGATTTACAATTTCGATTACCGAAATATATTTATCCAAAGGCAAATCTGAATAATCTGGAGTTCCAACCTGCGATTGTTTATAATCGTGTTTTAAAGAATTGTTTTTGTAAACCACCTCTCCATTTTTTAATAAAAAAGTCCTTTTAAAAGAATTTGAATCTGGATTTTCTAAATGAAAAATTAACTCTTCAATTGGAACTTCTCCGTCATCTAAAGTGATAAAATCAAAAAACTCAAAAACACGTTTATCTGAAAGTGAACGTAATTCAGTATTTGGAAAACCTCCACCCATCGAAATTTTAATTTCTGGATGATTTTGTTTTACCCATTGTGCACATCTAAAAGCGCTATATAAATTCCCTGGAAAAGGAACAGAAATTAAAAACAAAGTAGGTTTTACAGCTTCAATTTTAGCTTTTAAAAGCGAAATTAAAATCGAATCGATATAGGTTGGTTCTTGCTGTAAAGCTTCGTACAATTCATCAAACGAATTGGCACTTCTTCCTAAACGTTCGGCATATCGGCTAAAGCCAAAATTTTCATCGACACATTCTACTATAAAATCTGAAATATCTTCCAGATACAAAGTTGCCAAGTGTTTTGCTTTGTCTTGAGTTCCCATTGTTCCAAAAGCCCAATCCAATTCTTCCAATTGTGCAAAACGAGAAGCTTCTGGCAGAAAATCTTCCTGACAAATTTGTAAAGCCAAAGTTGGATTTTTTCCTTGAAGAAACTGAATTACAGAATCAATTGTTTTAATATATTCATCCTGTAAAGCAAAAATACGCTTAGAATTATCTGAGATTTCAGCATCAACTTGAAACATTAAACTTGACCCGAGGCTGGAGGCCGAATTGGCGGAGCAAACCTGAAACAAATCAATAAGTCCTTTTTTCGAAAACAATTCCAAAATCACATCAATACCCAAATCAGCCTGAACCGATTCGATACTTTTAGTGTTCAGAAAACCTTTTATATACGCCGTTGCCGGATACGGTGTATTCAGTTGAGTAAAGGGCGGCGTAATTACAAAAAGTTTCGTTTTCAAAAGGGAATTATTTTTTTGCAAAAATACAGGATATTGGCGACTTTTTCTTGAAAAGATTTTGTTCGTCTGACTTCTGACTTTTTAATTTGGATTTATAGATATTTAATTACATTTGAAATGGCTTAATTTTCTTTTATGAAACAAAAATTACTTTTCTTTTTTCTTTTTTACTCCTTCTTAATGCAAAGTCAATGTTTTGATTGCGCAAAAGTTTATGCTGGCTGGATTGGAGGTGCGGTTTTTGATTTAGAAAAAACAGACAATGCCGTGTTCGTAACTATAGGAACACATCTTTCCGGCGCCAATAGAACTGACAGACCAGGGCTTTACAAATATGATTTAAATTGTAATCTTCTTTGGAAAAAAGAATTTCCTAGTTATACACTTGCCGATTATTTCTGTGTTGATGATCAAGGAAATTCGTACGTTTTAGTAAAAGAACTTTTAGGAGGGAATTACAACTATGGAAGAGAACCTTTTGTTCTTGATGGTTTAGACTTTTATTTTGGCGTTACACTTTATAAACTGTCTCCAAGCGGAAATGTTTTATGGAATCGTAAAATTGGCACTATAAACAACTTAGCAAAAAATGTTTACTACAATGATGGCTACATTTATGTCACTGGCTCATTTAATAATTCTATCAATATCAATAATCAAATCTTATTAAGTGATAATGCTTATTATGGACGAGCTTTTGTTGCAAAATTTGATGTTGGAGGGAACCTAATTGATGCTAAAAAATATGGATCTGGTTCTGAAGCCCTTAAAACTTCTGAAATCGATAAAAATGGAAATATCTATTTCGGTACAATTGGCTTAAACTATGTAACTTCCACTATTTTCAAAGTCAATTCAAATTTAGAGATGGTATGGAGTAAAGAAATTTCTAACAATGGTAATATCCTTAATAAAACCGTTTATAGACCAACTATATTATATTATAACCCAATAAATGACAAACTATATCTATGGGGCTGTTTTGATCGAGATGTAAATGTTTTGGGAAATATATTTAATACAAATTCCCCAAGAAATGATGTAACACAATCCATTTTGACAGAATTTGATCCTTCTAACGGAAATTTGCAAAGATTTAAACAAATTAACAACAATTCAATGCTTGAATATCCAGGAGAAGCCAATCTTCGACCAAGTAGTTTAAATAAAGCATATATGGCTGGAAAAGGCAATGAATTATTTGTTTTTACCAGTTTCTCCAATACAATGATTTTTCCCAATGCAACTATTACATCAAGGTATTGGGGTGAAGATCTCGTACTCTTTAAAATGAATTTAGATAATTTTGAACCAGAGTACATTTTAAAATCAGCTGGTACAAATCATTATGCTAATACTCTATCTCTTGATGCGGCGGGACCAATTAGATTTGACAAAAATGATTTGTTTTTAACCTCAAATTTTCAAAGTGAGCCCTTAATAATTAATAATTCTGTTATTTATGGCAATAGCGGAAATAACGAGTCAAATGGATTACTTTATAAGCTTAAGGCTAGTACATCTCCAGCTAGTAAAGGTGAAATATTAGCAGAAAACACTTGTTTTAATAAAGCGGTAGATTTTAATGTTAAAGGCACATTTGATTCAATACTATGGAATTTTGATGACCCAAATTCAAACGCAAACAATACCGCAACAATAAACAATCCTCAGCATCAATTTACCGCTATAGGAACATTCAATGTTTCTGCGACAATAAAATGCGGGAGTGAAACCCAAACCATAACTAAGGAAATCACGATTACCAATAGCCCTAATGACTTTACACTAAATCCTATTTATTCTTGCGAAGCAAATTCTGGATCTGGTATTTCAAATTCTTTTAATACTTCTGGCATACAAGCAACCGTAATAGGAAATCAATCGGATTTAATTGTAGAATATACTAATCAAAACGGAGTCTCTTTACCAAGTCCGTTGCCAAACCCTTACACCAATACTGCAAAAAATGAAGAGATTATAACTGTAAAAAGTTATTTCAAAACAAATCCTTCTTGTTTTGTAGAGAAAGATTTTAAGCTAATTATCATTAGTAAATCGCAAAATCCAACTGCTAATACTCAACAAACTTTTTGCATCCGACAAAATGCAACATTAGCCAACGTTCAAATTACTGGACAAAATATAAAATGGTACGACGCACAAACAGCTGGAACACTTTTATCTAACACAACTCCACTTCAAAATGGAGTAACTTATTATGCGTCTCAAACTGTAAACGGATGTGAAAGCGAAAGAGCAGCTGTTTTAATTAATATTCAAAATACTTTGGTTCCAACTGCGAACGCAAACCAACCCTTTTGCAACGGACAAAATCCGACAATTGCCAATATTGAAATTACAGGAACTTCTATAAAATGGTACAACGCTCCAACAAACGGGTCTTTATTACCTGAAACTACAGCGCTACAAGACGGCAAAACTTATTACGCTTCTCAAACCATAAATGATTGTGAGAGTCCAAGATTTGGAGTTACAGTTTCAATTGTGAATACTCCTTCTGTTCCAACTGGCACTCCAGAACAATCATTCTGTAAAAAAGAAAATAAAACTCTTAATGACATTCAGATCACAGGACAAAATATAAAGTGGTTCGATACTTATTTTTCTGCCTCTGTTTTACCCAATACCACTTTATTAGAAAATAATAGAACTTATTATGTTTCTCAAACTATTGGATGTGAAAGCGATAGAATACCAATTTTAGTTCATGTTTATAATACTCCATTACCAACTGGAAATAATAATCAACAATTTTGCATTGATGAACTTGCAACAATTGAGGATTTAAGAATAATTGGAAGTGTTCTTAAATGGTATGATGCTACAGTAAATGGGAATATTTTACAAGAAACCGATTTATTACATACTGGAACGTATTATGCTTCGCAAACTTTAAACAATTGCGAAAGCGAAAGATTATCAATTACTGTAAAAATACAAGACACTCCAATTCCAAGTGCAGATTCTCCACAACAATTCTGCATTCAGAAAAATGCAAAAATTAGTGCTATTGAAATTAGTGGCCAGAACATCAAATGGTATGAAAGTTCTTCTGCGACAAACACTTTATCAGAATCTACTTTGCTTGAAAATGGAATCACGTATTATGCTTCTCAGACAGTAAGCACTTGCGAAAGTGACAGGATTCCAATCACCATAAATATTTTAGAAGCAACTTCTAAAGATTGTATTAATTTGGTAAATGAACTTCCGTATCCAAAATTCTTTACTCCAAATGGTGATGGTTTTAATGATACTTGGACAATCGAGCCTGATTATCTAGCTCCAAATTCGTCTATTAGAATATTCAACCGTTACGGAAAATTAATTAAAGAATTGGCACTAAATACCTCTTGGAACGGAACTTATCTTGGCAATCAGGAACCAGCATCAGATTATTGGTTTATGGTTACCAGAATAAATGGAACAGAATATAGAGGCCACTTTTCTCTTAAACGATAAAGAAAGTCCGCAAAGTAAATTTACCTCGCGGACTTTTTAATAATATTTTTGCTTAAAAAATTCTTAGAACTTATGCTCGTCCTTGCTAATTACTAAAAACGAAACTAAAGATATTAAAGCAGCAGCAATTAAATAATAACCTACATAACTCACATCGTAGGTTTTAGCTAGCCAAATTGCAATCATTGGCGCAAAAGCCGCTCCCAGAATTCCTGCCATATTAAAGGTCAAAGAAGCTCCAGAATAACGAACATTGGTTGGAAACAATTCAGACAAGAAAGTTCCTAACGGTCCGTAAGTGAAGCCCATCAAAGACATTCCGATGCAGGCAAAGATGGCAATTTGAGTAATATTTTCAGAACTTAAAAAATACGAAAAGAAAAATCCGAAAACTGCAATAGCTGCAGTTGCTGCAATAAGCATTTTACGACGACCGATTTTATCTGCCACAACAGCTGAAATCGGAATAAAAAGAGCGAAAAACAATACGGAGAATAACTGAATCAATAATCCGTCTCGTTTTACAATTCCTAAATCTGAAGTTGCCCAGCTTAAAGTAAAGACAGTCATTAAATAGAAAACCAAGAATGTCGTGATTGCGGCAAATGTCCCGAAGATTAATTGATTTTTGTATGATTTCACTAACTCTAAAAATGGCACTTTTACTTCCACTTCATGTTTCTTAGCCTCTTCAAATGATGGCGTTTCTGTGATTTTAGTTCGAATATAAAAACCAACTATTACCAAAAGCGCACTAGCAATAAAAGGAATTCTCCAACCATATCTCATAAAATCTTCATTACTCATAGAATCGGTCAACAACAGAAAAGTTCCGCCCGAAAGCAATAACCCAATTGGAGCACCCAACTGCGGAAACATTCCGTACCAAGCACGTTTATTGGGCGGTGCATTTTCTATAGCTAATAGAACAGCCCCTCCCCATTCCCCTCCTAAACCAACACCTTGTCCGAATCGGCAAAGCATTAATAACAAAGGCGCCGCAACACCAATACTGGCATAACTTGGCAAGAATCCAATTGTTACTGTCGAAATTCCCATGGTTAATAAAGCAGCTACAAGCGTAAACTTGCGTCCAATCTTATCTCCATAATGCCCAAAAAATGCAGAACCTAAAGGACGCGATAAAAAGGCAATCGAAAAAGTGGCTAAAGATTCTAATGTCGCCATTGTCGAATCTGAACTTGGAAAAAATAATTGTGGAAAAACCAATACGGCAGCATTGGCATAAATATAGAAATCAAAAAATTCGATCGTGGTGCCAATAAGGCTTCCAAAAAGAACGTGTTTTAGAGAGTTCTTTTTATTGGGGTTAGTTTTCATGTAAAATAGATATAACTTTTTTTTGATTACAAAAATATAGTTTCATTATTAATAATTCATCATTAGAAGAATTACTTTTAAAACACTTATCGTTTTTTAACAAATTCACTGTATTTTTCATTTAAAACCTAATGCTATTTAATCTATTTTAAAAACTTGATTTTAGGCGCTTTAAAACAAAAATCAAAAATCAAATCTTAAGCATTCGTTAAAAGCGTTTTTAACTGTATATTTTCATTAAATTTACAGCTGTCAAAAATAAATTTAAAATTATGCCTACCGACTGTATCAGCTTTCAATCTTCTGGATATTTCTCTAAATTAATGCAAGATTACTTAGATCAAAAACCAGAATTAAAACCGCTGTACAACCATTTTCCAACCTTAGAAAATTTCGAAAAACAAATTGCTGACAAATCAGCGAATTTTGATCATACCAACCGAACTGCCTTGGTTCAAACTCTACAAAAGCAATATCAAAACATTGAAGCTTCAGATTTAACCAAACAAAATATCTCGCTATTAGCACTCGAAAATACGTTCACCATTACAACGGGACATCAGCTAAATCTTTTTAGCGGACCTTTGTATTTTTTATATAAAATCATTTCTACAATTAATTTAACTAAAGAATTAAAATCGAAATATCCTTCATACAATTTTGTTCCCGTTTATTGGATGGCTACAGAGGATCACGATTTTGAAGAAATTAATTATTTTAATTTTAAAGGAAAAAAAATCCGCTGGAATGCGGAAAGCACTGGGCCAGTAGGAAGACTTTCAACTGAAGGCCTAGAAGATTTATTTGAAGTCTATTCTCAAGAATTGGGTTCAAGTACTAATGCAAATGCACTGAAAAAGCTTTTCGAAGATGCTTATCTAAAACACTCAAATCTAGCCGATGCAACTCGCTATTTAGCCAATGCCCTTTTTGCAAGCTACGGTTTGGTCATTATCGATGCTGATGATGCCGATTTAAAACGCGCTTTTATTCCATTCGTAAAAGAAGAATTAGAAAATCAAACTTCGTTTAAAGAAGTTCAAAAATCTATTGAAGCACTTGCAGATTATACCGTTCAGGTAAATCCGCGTGAGATCAATTTATTTTATATTGAAGATAAACTGCGCGAAAGAATCATTTTCGAAAATGACAAATATGTGGTCAACAACACCAAAATCTCATTTTCTAAAGATGAAATTTTCAAATTATTAGAAAGCCATCCAGAAAAATTCAGTCCAAACGTGATTATGCGTCCACTTTATCAGGAAATTATTCTTCCAAATCTTTGCTATATTGGCGGAGGCGGAGAAATTGCTTATTGGTTGGAACTAAAAGCTTTCTTTGAGGCAGTAAACATTACTTTCCCAATACTATTAATTCGAAATTCAGTTCTTTTAGCAACCGAAAAACAAATTAAAAAAGCAGATAATTTAAATTTAACTTGGAAAGATTTATTTAGTAAATCAGAAAATTTAGTTAATGCGATTACACATAAACTTTCTCCATTCCCAATAGATCTGACTCCTCAAAGAGAAGCGCTTGACAAACAATTTGCTTACCTTTTTGAATTGGCCGAAAAAACAGACAAATCTTTCTCTGGGGCAGTAAAAGCACAAGAAGTCAAACAAAAGAAAGGTCTGGAGAATCTGGAAAAACGTTTATTAAAAGCGCAAAAAAGAAAACTTCAAGATCAAATACAACGTGTTACAGATTTGCAGTGTGAGCTCTTTCCAAATTACAGCCTTCAGGAACGTCAAGCCAATTTTTCTGAATTTTATTTAGAAAAAGGAGAACAATTGATTCCGCTTTTAATTCAGAAATTAAAGCCTTTAGAACATAATTTTGACATCATAATCATCTAAAATAATTATCTTTAGAAATTAAAAGTGATAATCTAAGAACAAATAACCAGCTCATTTCTTAGATTATTGCTCTCTCAAACCAAATAGAATTATATTTTATAACCTATTAATGAACTAACCTAATGGTAAGAGAACGCCTAATTTCGCTTGATGTCTTTCGCGGACTGACAATTCTATTAATGACTATTGTAAACAATCCCGGTGATTGGGGAAATGTTTATCCGCCGCTTTTACATGCACATTGGAATGGCTGTACACCAACCGACCTTGTATTTCCGTTTTTTATATTTATAATGGGAGTTGCCGTACCGCTAGCGATGCCTGAGAAAACCTATGATGAAACTACATTCAACAAAATTCTGATTCGTTCGTTAAGAATGCTTTGTTTGGGAATTTTCTTCAATTTCTTTGGCAAAATTCAGCTTTTTGGCTTAGACGGCATTCCGCTTCTTATTGGAAGGTTAATTATCACTTTTGCTGTTGGTTATGCTTTAATGGGCAATTTTAGCACCCGACTAAAAAACATTTTAGCATTTGGTATATTAGCCATTTATCTCATTTTGGCTTATGGCGGGTTCGAAAGCTATCAAGACGTTAGACTTCCAGGAGTTTTACAACGTATTGCGGTAGTTTATTTTGTAGTTTCCCTTTTATACCTAAAGACATCTAGAAAAACTCAAATTATTACAGGTGCTGTTCTACTTTTAGGATATTGGGCCGTTATGACTTTAATTCCAGTTCCAGGAATTGGAGAAGCCAACTTACAAAGAGGTACCAATTTAGCCGCTTGGGTTGACAGTGTTCTATTAAAAGGGCATATGTACCACGAAACCAACACTTGGGATCCTGAAGGAATTCTAAGCACTTTACCATCAATTGTAAACGGAATAATCGGTTTATTCATTGGGCAAATTTTATTGCTTACTGTTACCAAAATTCAAAAAGCGCAGAGAATGGGAATGATAGGTACTTCGCTTATCTTTTTTGGACTAATCTGGGATTTAGTTTTCCCTATCAATAAATCAATTTGGACAAGCAGTTATGTTTTATACACAACAGGATTGGCAATAGTATGCCTAACCGCTTTATATTACATAATTGACATCAAGGAATATAAAAAAGGTTTTAAACTATTTGTTATTTGGGGAGTAAATCCAATGATTGTTTTTTTTGCTTCACAAATTATACCTCAAGCTTTAATCATGATTCGTTTTCAGCATCCATTGCTTTCTGGAGAACAAATCAACCTTTTAAATTATCTGTACCGTTTCGGAATCGCACCATTCTTTAGCAATGCCATGACAGCTTCTCTCGCAGGCGCCTTGACATACGTTGCAATCTGGACATTTATACTATGGATATTCTACAGAAACAAATTAATTTTTAAAGTATAATTTTTTTTCCACCATATAAGTAATATAAGTTCATTTAGCTATACAGCTCAGCTCTGTTCGGCATTTTTTAAATGAACTTATATTACTTATATGGTTTAAAATTGCTTTTCTTGTTCAAAACACCCTTTCAACATGTTTTAATTATGAATTTATTAAAATCAATTGATAAAAAAAGTATACTTTTGCACAAAATTTAATAAAATATAAAATGGCAACAAATAGAACTTTTACAATGATTAAACCAGATGCTGTTGCAAACGGACACATCGGGAATATCTTAGCAATGATTACTAATGGTGGTTTCAAAATCGTTTCATTAAAATTAACTCAATTAACTGTAGCTGATGCAAAAGCATTTTACGCAGTTCACGCAGAAAGACCTTTCTACGGAGAATTAGTTGAATTTATGTCTCGCGGACCAATTGTTGCTGCTATTTTAGAAAAAGATAACGCAGTAGAGGACTTCAGAACTTTAATTGGAGCTACAAACCCAGCTGAAGCTGCTGAAGGAACTATTCGCAAAGCATATGCTACTTCTATCGGAGAAAATGCAGTTCACGGATCTGACAGCGACGAAAACGCTGCTATCGAAAGTGCATTCCACTTTGCTGTGAGAGAACAGTTCTAATAAGAATTATAATCATACAAAAAAACCGCTTCTAAATTGAAGCGGTTTTTTCTTTTTTCAGATAAATCAATTACAGAGTATCAGCTGTCTTTTTTACCATTTTCTCGATTTTTCCATCCAAATCTTTCAGAAGTTCATCTAGTGCACTTTCGCACATTGGCAATACTTTATCAAAAGATAAAACAGGAATTCCTCCTACAATTGTTCCAGTTTTCTTAGAGGTTGCTCCTTCGTTAAAAGCAAATAACTTTTTCCCGTTTTTATCATACAAAGCAATTCTTGCATAAGCTTTCATTTTAATGGTTCCAGTACCACCAACTGCAAATCCTTTTACAACTGCAAAATGAATTTCGGTAAACAGAACACCGTCAGCATTATCTTTAAACATAGTAGCTGTTGCTACTTCATTTGCAGAACCATTAATACCTTCATAAATATATTTGTATCCAGGGTAATTGATAATATATTTTCCAGCTTCTCCTTCTTTGTTAAAGTGCGGAACATAATCAATATATTCTTGTTTTTGAGTTACTTCGTTTTCAGGGATTAGATCAAATGGGAATTTTTTAGAATAATCATTAAAGAAAGCAGTATGATATTTCTCTAATATTGGTAATAAGTTAAAATTCGGATTATTTCCTAAATCAGTTATAGCAGCCAGAGTATTTAAACCAAGCTCAGATAGATCAATTGTTTTATCTGTGTAGAAAGAAACAACAGCTACTTTTTTCTTTTGCGCAGAACTAGTTAAAGCAAATAATGCCGTTAAAATTAGTAAAATTTTTTTCATTGTTTTTTAATTGTTTTTGGGTTATTAAAAAGATGTTACTTACAAAAAATAACGCCCAAATGTATCGCAAAAAAAAACACTTCACAATAGAAGTGTTATTTATTTTTAAAAATAATCTTACTAAATAAAACTACCGCAAAACCACGTCTTTCACGACTTCGCGCCCTAGTTCTTCATTAATCATTTTTACAATTTTATACTTTCCGTGAGTTAGTTCTTCACGTAGAACAGACGATCCTAATTCCACATAAAGCGTACTGCCTTTCAGCACCACATTTCGCGTATAGGTATTCACACCACTACCCATAAGATTTTTCCAAGCATCGCGAACATCAATTTGATCCATACCTGGCTGTAATTTATTCACTTGGATAATCTGCTGTAAAACAGCACTAATAGTACTTTCGTTATTTAGTCTTTTCGCCATCGTTCAAAAGATTTACTGGTCCAGCTTTTTTATAATGATATTCTATTTTTTGCGGATTTTTAACCACCAATTTGTCATCAGAAAGCGAAATAATTTCTTCACTCCATTTTGCATATTTCGTTTTATAATCTAAGAAAGTGTGTCCTTCAGCAAAACGAACCGAAACATTCTCAAAAGTATCCGTTGTTAAAAACGTACCATCAAACTGCGGCATCACTTTCGTTCGAACCCCTTTATTGTTCTTAATCTGAAAGAAATCAAAAGTCTCATTCATTTTATACTCCTTCTCCTCACCTTTCTCAAAAACCACTTTTTCAATTTCCCAATAGCCATTTAATTTAGCAATATCTGCTGGTTTTATTTCCTGTTTGCAGCTCACAAACAAAAGCGAGCAAAACAAAACTATAAAAGTGTTTTTCATAAATAAAGTTATTAAAATTTATTCCTTTTCCCTAAATGGAGTTTGAAGAATTTGGAGCTGATCCTGCTGTCCGCTATATCTTTTACTTTTTAAAGAAAAAAGTAAAAGGATGCCGCTTCCATCAGGGCTAGGGTTCCTGTTTTCAAAAGAAAATTTTCTCGGACTACAAAGATAACCTTATAATCATCAAAAGAAATAATTCGGACAATTAATTCTTTCATGAAATTACAAAGTATCCAGCATTAGATAAAAGAAATTGCAAAATTTAATGCCAACAAAAAAGCTTTTAAATAAAAGCGCTTTAAGCACCTTTATTTAAAAGCTTTTAATTTATTAAGGTATTTTTCTAACGATTAGTTTTTATCCTTTTCAGAACCCCTAAAAAGAACAAAATGATTCCAGCTACTAGCAAAGTATAGTAAACTGAAAGATTATTGTCTTTTAGGACATTTGCCAAAACAAAACATATTACGCTAGCAAAATAAAAAGTTAAAGCCGAAATATTTTTCATTATAAATTATTTAAAGAAGCTGTCAACAAACTCATATTTATTAAAGACTTGCAAATCTTCAATTCCTTCGCCAACACCAATATATTTTACAGGAATTTGAAACTGATCTGAAATTCCAATTACAACTCCACCTTTTGCTGTTCCGTCCAGTTTAGTTACCGCTAATGAAGTCACTTCTGTAGCAGCAGTAAATTGTTTAGCCTGTTCAAAAGCATTCTGACCTGTAGAACCATCTAAAACCAAAAGCACATCGTGAGGAGCATCAGCAACTACTTTCTGCATGACACGTTTTACTTTTGTTAATTCGTTCATTAAGTTAATTTTATTATGAAGACGTCCAGCAGTATCAATAATCACCACATCAGCATCTTGAGCAACCGCAGATTGCAAAGTATCAAAAGCTACAGAAGCAGGATCACTTCCCATTTGCTGTCTCACAATAGGCACGTTTACACGATCTGCCCAAACTTGCAACTGATCAATCGCTGCCGCACGGAATGTATCTGCCGCACCTAAAACCACTTTATGACCTGCTTTTTTAAACTGATAAGCCAATTTACCGATCGTGGTAGTTTTCCCTACTCCATTTACTCCAACAACCATTAAAACGTAAGGCTTCTTATCTTTCGGAATTTCGAATTCTGTTGCTTCACCTGTATTTGTCTCAGACAACAAAGCACCGATTTCATCACGAAGAATCTGATTCAATTCTTCTGTTCCTAAATATTTATCTTCAGCAACACGTTTTTCAATTCTTGTAATAATTTTCAGAGTCGTATCCACTCCAACATCCGAAGCCACAAGAACCTCTTCCAGATTATCTAAAACATCATCATCAACTTTAGATTTCCCAGCAACGGCTTTACTTAACTTCGAGAAAAAAGTAGTTTTCGTTTTTTCAAGACCTTTGTCTAAAGTCTCTTTTTTTTCGGTAGAGAATAATTTTTTAAAAAAACTCATTTTTTGTAGATTATTTAGATTTACTAGATTTCTTGATTTTCAGGCAAGAAATCCAAATCATTAAAGAAAGCGCAATTGTTTCTCAAAAAAAAGCCAATTGTTACGATTCTTTAAATTTTTAGACAAATATAGGTAATAAAAAAGCTACTTCCGAAAGAAAGTAGCTTTTCTATATAATGTAAATGTAATTATTTCTTTTTCAAGAATTCATCAACTTCTTCAGGAGCCATAATAGATTCTACGAATGTATATGCACCAGTTTTAGGAGATTTTACCATTTTGATGGCTTTTGATAATCTCTTAGAAGATGTTTGTAACGATGCTACGGTTTTCTTTGCCATGATTCAAATGTTTTGGAATTCAATAAATCTTCAAATGAAAAACCATTTGAGATTTTATCAAAATCTCTAATTATTACTTAATTTCTTTGTGAACAGTTACTCTTTTTAAGATTGGATTAAATTTTTTAATCTCTAATCTATCTGGAGTATTTTTTTTGTTCTTAGTTGTAATATATCTAGAAGTTCCTGGAACACCCGAAGTTTTGTGCTCAGTACATTCTAAAATTACTTGGATTCTATTACCTTTCTTTGCCATCTTGCTATATATTTATTTAGGAAAAGATTATTTGATAAATCCTTCTGACTGCGCTTTTTTCAAAACTGCAGTGATTCCATTTTTATTAATTGTTTTTATCGTAGATGCTGCTACTCTAAGAGTAATCCATCTATCTTCTTCTGGAAGATAAAAACGCTTTTTAACTAAGTTTACAGAAAACTTTCTCTTAGTTTTGTTCATAGCGTGAGAAACGTTATTTCCTACCATCGCTCTTTTACCTGTAAGGTCACAAACTCTTGACATTATACTTATCTTTTATCGTTATTCAAAATCAGGGTGCAAAGAAAAGAAAAATAAACCATTGTAGCAAAAAATTATTGCACAATTTTTAAAATTTCTTTCTGCAATATTTCTAAACTCTTAACAGATGCCCTATCTATCACTTTTTCACGCGGTTGTCCGAAGTTAAATTCTTCTACAATTACTCGCTCTGGTGTTGCCAAAGCGATGAAAACTGTGCCAATTTCCGCATCCGAATCGCCTTTAGAAGGTCCTGCATTGCCTGTCGTAGCAAGGGCATAGTCTGTTTTCAGCAAATCTTTAACATTCAAAGCCATAACTGACGCAACCTGAGCACTTACAACAGAAAATTCGTCAATTAAATCTTGAGAAATTCCTAAAACATTCACTTTTGCTTCGGTTGCATAGGAAACTACACTTCCTTTAAAGTAGCCTGATGAACCGGGAATCGCCGAAAGCAAAGAAGCAATTCTACCTCCTGTGCAACTTTCTGCTGTCGAGATGGTTTTATTTTGTTTAGAAAGCAATTTTCCAATTACGGCTTCAATCGTTTCATTTTCATCGTAACCCACAATTATATCATGAATTATGGCATCTAGCGACTGTACATTAGATTCAATCGCTTGTTCTAATTCTTCTTTATTAGTTCCGCGTGCGGTTAAACGCAAACGAACTCTTCCTGGATTTGGCAGATACGCCAATTTTATAAACTCTGGAAGATTATTTTCCCATTGTTCGATACGTTCTGCAACTAAACTTTCACCTTGACCATACGTCAAAATCGTTTTATGAATAATATAAGGGCGTTTGTATTCTCTAACAATTTTCGGAATAATCTCTTCTTCCACCAAATATTTCATTTCATAAGGAACTCCCGGAAGCGAAATAAAAACAGTATTTTCTTTTTTCATCCACATTCCTGGCGCTGTGCCGACTTTATTATGCAAAACGGTACAAGTTGATGGAACGAGAGCTTGATCTTTATTCATTTGAGAAATTGGCCTTTTGTAAAAACCTTCTATCAATTCTGTTACATGCGCCAAAACTTTCTGATCAACAACCAGCTCATCATCAAAATAATCGCAGAATGTTTTCTTCGTAACATCGTCTTTCGTAGGACCTAATCCACCAGTTACAATTACAACATCTACCCGATTCTGCAATTGCGAAAAAGTATTTAAAATATGTTCTTTATCATCGCTTATCGACAGCATTTCTGCTACCTCAACCCCAATTCTATCTAGTGATTTAGCAATGAAAGCTGAATTTGTATCAACGATTTGTCCAATTAAGATTTCATCTCCAATTGTAATAATTGCTGCTTTCATATTGTGAAATATATTTTGCTTACAATAAATAAGCTTGTAATTAAATAAGTAGAAAAATTAAATTTTGTCTTGGAGGAAGGTATTAACAGCTTTTACAAACTATAAGCCGTTTACAAAATTTAAAAATTGATTTTGACTTATTCCGTTTACACAAACAGGAATAAGTCAAAAATTATATTAAAGATCAAAATCTTTTTTAATTTCCTTAATCGCTTCTTTTACCTGCACTTTGATACTTTTAAAAGTTTCGATAATATCTTTTTTCTTGCCTTCGGCTTTTGTCCATGCCTCTACTTGCAAGATCTCTTCAAAAGCTACATTTAACCCCATTAAATCCAATGTCGGCTTTATTTTATGTGCGTACGAATAAGCGTATTTATGATCCTTCTTTTTTATTCCTTCTTTAATTTGTTTCAAATCTTCTGGCACTTCTGTAACAAATAATGTTAAAATTTGATTTACAAATTCAGGATCGTTATCTGAAAGCGCATATACTTTCGAAAGGTTGTATTTTAAAGCCATTATTTTACTTGTATTCTGAATAATTTTTTATCTTCTAAAAAGCCTTCTAAAACATCATTTGGTTTTACAGCGGCAACACCTGCTGGCGTTCCTGTAAAAATAATATCTCCGATTTTTAAGGTGAAAAACTGAGATACATGAGAGATTAATTCATCTATCTTCCAAAGCATCATACTCGAGTTTCCTTTTTGAACAGTTTCTGAATTATTTCTTAATTCAAAATTAAGATTTTCCATAGAAACAAAATCAGTTTTTGGCAAAAAATCGCCAATAACTGCCGAACCGTCAAATGCCTTAGCTTTTTCCCACGGAAGTCCTTTTTCTTTTAATTTACTTTGAAGATCTCGTGCCGTAAAATCGATTCCAACACTTATTTCATCATAATATTTGTGAGCAAATTTAGGCTCAATATATTTTCCAACTTTGCTAATCTTTACGATTATTTCGACTTCATGATGAACATCTTCCGAAAATTCTGGAATAACAAACGGATGCTGCTTCAACAAAACCGCAGAGTCTGGCTTCATAAAAACAACAGGCTCACTCGGACGTTCATTTTTTAATTCTTCTATATGATTGGCATAATTCCTGCCGACACAGATAATCTTCATTTTTTTTTAAGTTTCTAAGACACTAAGATGCTAAGTTACTAAGAAACTAAAAACTTAGAATCTCAGAAACTTAGCATCTTAGAAACTTATTTTGTGTTTAATTTTCTCAATTTAATTGCTGTCAAAACTTTTTTGGTATACAGAGGAAAATCAGCATTTTGAATCCAGCTGAAATACCCTGGTTCTGTTTCTAAAACTTTTTCAACTTTAGCTCCTTTGTGCTTGCCAAATGTAAAAATTTCTTCATCGTCTTTATCAAAAGCGATCATTCCTGCAAAATCTGCGATTTTCTTGCGAGTTGTAAATTCAGATAATGATTTAATGTCGTTTTCCAATTCTGGATAACGGTCTAACTGCGCTTTCAAGATTTCGTAAGTCGCCATTGTATCTGCTTCTGCAGAATGGGCATTGTCTAAAGTTTTTCCGCAATAGAACTTTAAAGCGGCGCTCAAAGTACGTTCTTCCATTTTATGGAAAATCGTCTGTACATCTACAGAAACTTTATTTTTCATATCAAAATCTACTCCTGCACGAAGCAATTCTTCAGCCAGAAGCGGAATATCAAAACGATCTGAATTAAATCCACCCAAATCACTGTCTTTAATCATATTGTGAATATGCGGAGCAAGTTCTGCAAAAGTAGGTTCGTTGGCCACTTTTTCGTCTGTGATGCCATGAACTGCAGTGGTCTGCGGAGGAATTGGAATTGTTGGATTTACCAACCAGGTTTTACTTTCTTTGTTTCCGTTAGGAAAAACTTTGAATATTGAAATTTCTACGATTCTATCTTTACCGATATCAATTCCCGTTGTTTCGAGATCAAAAAAGCAAATTGGTTTGTTAAGTTTTAATTCCATTTCTAATTTTTATAAGTTTACAAATGTAATTTTTAAAGCCGAATATCCTCGCCCTATTCTGATTTTTTTTGTCGAAAAAAGCTTTCAAATTGTGATTTTAACTTTTCTAAAATAAGCCTTCCAAAAGAATAAGCATTTCCACTTAACTCTTTTCTTACAAAAGAAAAATCCGATAAGTTTAAAACCTATCGGATTTGAATTTATTCCTTATTGATTTTTAGAAATCTCTATCTACATCAAAAGCTTCTAAATATTCTGCTACTCTTTTAACGAAACTCCCCCCCAACGCTCCATCAACAACTCTATGATCGTAAGAGTGAGACAAGAACATTTTTTGACGAATTCCGATAAAATCTCCTTCTGGAGTTTCGATAACCGCAGGCACTTTACGAATAGCTCCAAGCGCTAGAATTCCAACTTGTGGCTGGTTGATAATTGGCGTTCCGAAAACGCTTCCAAAAGTACCAACGTTTGTTACCGTATAAGTTCCACCTTGTGTATCGTCTGGTTTTAGTTTTCCAGCTTTTGCACGATTCCCTAAGTCGTTAACCGCTTTTGCCATTCCAACCAAATTCAACTGATCTGCATTTTTAATTACAGGAACAATTAAGTTTCCGTTTGGAAGTGCCGCTGCCATTCCTAAATTGATATTTTTCTTTTTAATGATATAATCTCCATCTACAGAAATATTCATTCCTGGGAAATCTTTTAAAGCTTTTGCAACCGCTTCCATCATAATTGGAGTAAAAGTCAACTTCTCGCCTTCTCTTTTTTCGAAAGCTGTTTTTACCTTATCTCTCCATTTTACAATATTGGTTACATCTACTTCAATAAAAGATTGTACGTGAGCAGAAGTTTGAACCGAAGCCACCATATAACCTGAAATCAGCTTACGCATTCTGTCCATTTCAACAATTTCATCAGCACCATTTACAGAAACCGGAACTGCTTGCTGGCTCTTTTGAGCAACTGGTTCTACTGTTTTTGGAGCTTCTACTTTTGGAGTTTCAACAACTTTTGGAGCTGCTTCAACTGTTTGAGGCATTTGAACAGAACCTGATTTGCGATCTTCTACATATTTTAGAATATCTTCTTTCGTTACGCGTCCATCTTTTCCTGAACCTGCAATATTTTCAAGTTCATTTAAAGAAACACCTTCTTCTTTTGCAATATTTTTTACTAATGGAGAAAAGAATTTATCTGAACTCGAGAAATCTTGAGAAGCTGCTGTTTCTTTAACCGCTTCGATTGTTTTTTCAATTTCAGCAGCTTCAACAGGAGCAGTTTCTACTGTATTTATTGCCACAGTTGGCGCATCGCCTCCTTCAGTTTCAATAATAGCAATAGTTTGTCCTACTTGCACTAAATCATCTTTACCAAACAATTGCTCAACTAAAATCCCTGATACTTCGCTAGGCACTTCGCTGTCAACTTTATCTGTTGCAATTTCGAGTACGGCTTCATCAGCCTCAATTTTGTCTCCAACTTCTTTCAACCAGTTTGTAATGGTTGCTTCAGCGACACTTTCTCCCATTTTAGGAAGCTTTAATTCAAATCTTGCCATATTGTTAATCTAAAAGATGTTTTTGATTTTCAGATTGCGAAATTAATGAATATTTTAAACATAAATTTCATTTAATATAATTTTTTACTCAATTTTTACAATTTGCCCCCTGTCATTTCTAGAATTACTTCCAATAACAAAATGGGTATTTTTGGGTAAAATTTTAAAAGTAATACTCTTATCTTGAATAGTTTCTATGATTTCGATACATTTTTTGAACGAAATGTATTGATTATCCAAAATAATTTCGGCTTTTTTCCTCTTAAAAATCAGCCACGAATTTACCATTTTTTCTTTCGGGATTTTTAAAAACTGGACTTTATTTTTTAAAGTTAAGGCTAATTTGTGAGACAAATCTTCATTTAAAGAATAAAAAATATACTCTTCTGGATTTGTTTTTGTTTTCGTTTTGCCTTGAAACATTTTTATAAAAGAGAAAAACCAAGTTCCCATTTGGATAAAAAAACTAAAGAAGAATGATTTCTTAAAATGTTTTTGATAGAAGAAATTCATCGCTTCCTGAAAACGTTTCATATATTTTTCGTCCTTTACGGTGCTTTCTCCTTTATAATGCAAAACAGTAGTCTCATGAAAATAATAATTTGTTTTTTTATTTTGCAAAGCCCTATAAGACAAATCGATATCATCGGCATACATAAAGCAATCTTCATCAAAACCTTTTAAATCTTCATACAGACTTTTTTCCAAAAACATAAAAGCGCCAACGAGAATCTCTACCTTTCCAGTTTGATTTTCGTTTAAATGCTGCGCATAATATTGATTGAAAAGCTTGGATTTAGGAAAGATTTTGTACAATCCGAAAATTTTGGTGAAAGCAACCCAAGGCGTTGGAATGCCACGCTTGCTTTCTGGAAGAAAAGCTCCTGTTCCGTCAATCAATTTACAACCGATAATTCCAAGATTGGTTTGCCTTTCGGCGAAAGCCAGAATCTTAGTAAAAGTATCTTCTGCCACAACAGTATCAGGATTTAAAATACAAACGTACTTCCCTTTCGCTTGACGAACACCAATATTATTGCCTTTTGGGAAACCAAAATTTTCTTTGTTTTCGATGAGTTTTACGTCGGGAAATTTTTCTTTCATCATCAAAACACTCTCGTCTGATGAGTTATTATCTATTACAATAATTTCGGCATCGATTGCTGCAATAGCTTCCTGGACGCTTAAAACGCATTGTTCGAGAAAGTAACGCACATTGTAATTTAAAATAACAACCGATAACTGCATGGATAATTGAGTCTATAGATTTTTGGCCGAAGTTAGAAATTTTCAGATAACCCCAAACGCAATGACCAATCGTTTTTACTAATTCCGTAATCTAACGCTAAATTACTTCCGTTGCGTTTATTCCATTTTATGCGAATTCCGGTTCCCACAGCAGGATTCCATTTTTTAAATTCGTACGTGTCTAATTTAGAAACCGAAGAAATATTGGTAAAAAAGACTGCTCCAAAAAAACCATTTCGACTAATATCAGTCCTATACTCGGTTTCAAAGTACATCAGAGCACTGCTTCGATATCTGTTTTTAGTAAACCCACGGCCTGTTTTTCCTTCACGATCCCAACCAATACTTGGCAAATCTAAATAATGAGGTTTTCCGCCAAAGGTTGACCAAAAAAATGCCCTCGAAGCCCAAACCCGATGTTTTGTTTTACTAAAGGAGTGGTATTTTCGAGCATCAAAATATATCGATTGCCATTTATCGCCTTCGACGCCACTAGTATTTATTCGCAAATCGGCTTCGACATACAAACCTCTTTCTGGATTAATTATATTTTCTCTCGAATCGTAAAGTCCCTGAATTGCAAATCCAAACGAAGTTTCGTTAGAATAATCACCGTTCATATATTGGTAATAATCTGTTTCTCCGTCTATGTAGGATTCCTCAGAAATGTTTTGATAATTATCTAAAAGAAAACCAACTCCCAAACGATAATTTCCAACAATTTGCCTGGTAATAAACTGATAAAAACGCCATTGCTGGTAATCGAGAGTCGACATTTCTTGTTTAGATTCGTGCTCCCCCAAACCATAAGTGAGCTGCGGATAAATCATATAGCGATAATCGCCAATAAGACTCCATTTATTATCCTTGGAATAAATATACGACTGGATTGGAAATACAAATTGTTTGCTAAAACTAAAATATGGCGAAAAAGTAATTTGAGACATTCTGGTCGTTTCGGCATCGCCCAAATAAAAAGTAGTCAGGAAGGAAACCACCAAACCTGAGCTGGAATTAACGCCAACGGGAACAGGCAGTAAAGAAAAAGTCAGTTTTCTTTTTCTTTCTGGGCGAATGGTATCTTGCTTATCAAAAATTTTATGAATAACATCTAAGATATCTCGTGTGCCCACGTCTGTACTATCACTTTGCGCCTGACAAAATGATCCGATTAAAAATAAAACTAAGATGTATTTAATTTTTAAACTATTCACGCACAATATCTTAAAAACCGTCTCTTACAAATTTAAAATTTTATTAAGAATAACAATCTATTTTTTGTACGAAATTTTTTTAGTCTTCAGTCGCAGTCGCAGTTTTCAGTTTGCCAACTAAGACTGAATACTAAAACCTAAAGGTGAAGTTGAATTTTATATCTATTCAAGATTTTCATTACAAAAAGCATAATGACAGAAAATAACAGAGACCAAAGAATCCCAGGAAGTCCCACTCTAAAATATCCTGGAATAATATGAACGTTTATAAGCTTACAGAAATAATAAATAACACCTGGCAAAATATAAATCAATAACGGATTTGCCGCTGCTGGCATGAAAAATTCGCTCCATTTAGTTTGTTTTTTAACTTCCATTAGCCAATACAAGAAATAGAACAAAACGGTACAAATTGCCGCCGAAAACATAGTCCATGAAGGTGTGCCTTTTATTTTTGAAATTCCAAAATACGGACGAAGCAAAATGGCTGTTAAGGTAAATAGCGCAATAAAACCAATTACCAGCCAATTGATTTTAGTGTTAATTATTTTTCGATCGAAAAATAATAGCGAAATCACCACTCCTGCCGAAACTAAAGAAGCATGAGTTAGATGACCTGCTATAAAACTTAGCCAAGGAGTGCTATGTACGAAAGAACCTTCTGTTAAATTAAGAGTATTCATTGCGACAGAAAAAGCTAAAAATGCTATCATTGCCCATAAATTTCCTGAAACTAACCAATAATAAATAACTGTAAAAAGATACGCCCAACCGATTAGTCCGAGAATTCCCCACCATTTTGGTGTCATTCCTCTTTCTCCTGTTTCTTGAATGTATAAAAAGTAAAGGGATATGAGAACCAAAATCCCTCCGTATTGAAGTACATTTTTTAACCAAAGAGGAAAATCTTTCGGATATTTATTCCAAATCGGAATTGGCATCGCGTATGCTAAAAGTGCCCAAAGTACTGGATTAATAATCATTTTAGAAGCGTCGTAACCATATTCGGCATTCACCATAAACACGCCTATAACGATAAGTGCAATTGCTCTTTTAAGCGTATGCGTCCAGATTGTTTTCGGACTATCTCCTTTTATCAACCTCGCATTAAAAGCAAACGGAATAGACATCCCGACAATGAATAAAAAAGCAGGAAAAACCAAATCAACAAAAGTCATCGCGTCTGCATCTGCAGGCATGTGCCTCATCCATTGTGGCACTTCTTTAATGCTTGCCAATTCATTTACAAAAATCATTACAAAAATGGTAATTCCACGCAAAGCATCAATCGAAATGATACGTTGATTAAACAGATTCTCTTTTATTTTCATAAAAAAATACTTTTTCATCAAATATATAAAAGACTAGCGACATTAGTTACATTAATTTTATTTTCGATTGTTTTTATCATAAATAAAAACATTAGGCTTACTTTTGCAGCATGTTATCATTCTTTAAATCGAAACCTTTCTTAAGAGATCTTTTAGCTGGAGATTTTGTGGATATTCATTCCCATTTATTACCAGGAATAGATGATGGTGCCAGAACCATTGACAATACGGCTAAACTTGTTCAATCGTTGCAGGAAATGGGAGTTTCTCAATTTATTACGACACCACATATCAGCCATTACATTTGGGATAATTCTCCAGAAATCATTAATGCTAAGTACAATGAAACGAAATTGTTATTAGAAGAAAAAAGCGTTATAATCCCTATGAAAGCAGCGTCTGAATATTTTATGGACGATTGGTTTGAAAATCATTTTAAGAACGAAAAACTTCTTACTCTTAAAGATAATTACGTATTAGTTGAGATGTCATATATTAATGCTCCAGTCCAACTCTATAAAATAATTTTTGAACTACAGGTTGCAGGATATATACCTGTTTTGGCTCATCCAGAAAGGTATTTGTTTTATCATAAAAACTTTGATGAATATAACAAATTGAAAAAGGCTGGCTGTAAGTTTCAGCTCAATTTACTTTCAGTTGTAGGATATTACGGAGCGGAAATTACTAAAGTAGCGGAATTACTTTTGAACAAAGGATTATATGATTTTGCTGGAACTGATGTTCACCACAGCAACCATATAGCTTCATTTGATAAAAAAATAAATGTTAAAGAAATTTCTGTTTTAAAAGAAGTTATAGCCAATAACGCATTTTTCAGATTCTAAACTAGTATGCATTTTCTTCACCCTTAACAATATTCATAAGGGTTCTTACGATAATTTTGACATCTAATAGTAAACTCCAGTTTTCGATGTACCAAATATCGCATTCAACTCTATTTTCCATATCGACAAGTTTTTTTGTTTCACCACGATAGCCATTCACTTGTGCCCAGCCAGTAATTCCAGGTTTGGCATAATGTCGAACTGAATAATTTGCAATCAATTCGCCATACTCTTTTGCAAGATTAATCATATGCGGTCTAGGCCCTACAACTGACATATTTCCAAAAAGAACATTAAAAAACTGTGGCAATTCATCTATACTCGTTTTACGCATAAAAACACCAAATTTAGTCACTCGGCTGTCCCCTTTCCCTGCCTGCTTATCGTGTGCAAGATCATTCAAGTACATACTTCTGAATTTCAAACAAGTGAAGGTTCTATTATCGCGACCTGAACGTGGTTGCTTAAAAAATATAGGCCCTGGCGATTCTAATTTGATAATAATCATTAGTATTGGAAATAGCCAAGGAAAAATTAAAATGATCACTAATGATGCGAAACAAATATCAAAAACTTTTTTTAAAATTCTATTTAGCGCAAGCTCTAAAGGTTCGGGACGAAGCATCAAGACTGGAGTATTTTCGTAAAAAGCAACCTCAACCTTACTTGATTTTGTGTACAATTGAAAGTCTGGAATAAATTTAATACGCACCAAATTCTGTTCGCATATTTTTATTATTTTATTGATTGTCTCAACATTGTCTATATGCAGAGCGACATATAATTCATCAACTTTTTCTTTAATAACAAATTCTTCTATATCTTCAAATCCACCAGCAATTTCAAACAATTGAGAAGGAGAACTAGTACTTTTTTCATCAAAAAAACCTAAAAACTTATATCCATAGGTTAAATTTTTGGCTAGTATTTTTCGCATTTTTTCTCCAGTATCATTTGCTCCAACAATAATAATTTTTTTAAAATTATATCCTTTGGCTCTAATTTCTTTTAATACTTTCATAGATATGTAGCGAGACACCAATAATATCACGAAAAAAAACAAATAAAAATAGAGTAATCGCAGCCTTGAAATATCCGAAAACTTTAAAAAGACTACAAAAATTGCAATTAAAGATGCATGTATTATAATTTTTCTAATAGTTCTCTTAACGATAGATTCTATACGTTCGATTCTCACCATTCGATAGGAATCTTTATTTAAAAGCAAACCGATCCATATTAAGTTAGCTAATAAAGTAACCGTTTTCTCTTCTTTTACAAAGAGTTCATCAAGACTTCCAAATCTCGCAAGTGCTGAAAGTATTATGGCAGTATTTAATAATATTACATCCCAGATAACAAACAAAAGTTTGAAATAACGGGAAACACGGAAGCGTGATAATTCTTCTAAAATTTTCATCATTAAATTCTTATCCAAAAATAAGCTTTAGCATACATTGACGAAAATAGTACTTTAATTGTACTTAAAGATTATTTTAAATCAATTATTTCTTTTTTTTATTAATAAATTAATGGTGACAAAACAAAAAAGGTTCAATATGTAATTGAACCTTTTTGTTGCTGTTTTCTTTTATCTAAAAAAAACTTTTATACCATTTCTTTTTTGCTACGTTAGTTCCGTAACCATATCCATAACCTAGCCCTTTTGTCGAATCTGTATCATTTAAGATTAGACACATATTTGGCAATTTATTTTCTCTGTAAATTGAATTTACAACTGACAACATTCGTTTTTCTAGTATCCCTGCACGCATTACATATGCAAATGTATCTGCATTTTTTGCTATTACTAAAGTATCTGTAACTAAACATACCGGTGCGGTATCAACAATAATATAATCGTATTGTTTTTTAAGCTCCTCAAAAAGATTTTCAACTTTACTCCCCATTAACAAATCTGCAGGATTTGGAGGAATTATTCCACCAGGAAGAACAAAGAAATTTTCGTAGCTTTTATGCTTAACGATGTAGTCCTGAATATTATTAGTGTCTATAGATGATAAATAATTAGTTACACCTAAAGATGGAAGCTCCATATATTCATCTAACTTCGGGTTTCTAATATCCATTCCTACGAGTAAAACTTTTTTTCCAGATAAAGCAAATGTTGCCGCTAAATTTACAGCAATAAATGTTTTTCCTTCTCCAGAAAAAGAAGACGTAACAAAAATTGTTTTTGCCTGCCCAGAAGGAACTTTATTTAGCATAAATTCTAAATTAGTCCTAACAATTCGTATTGCCTCAGCAGAACTAGATCGACTTTCTGATTTTAACATTCCGTTTTTATCATGAGAAGTAGGTATATCTCCAATGTAAGGAATTTGCGTTTTCCCCTCTAAATCCAATCTACTCTTAATCTTTGTATCCAGTAAATCATCTGCATATATAAATCCAAAAGGAACTAATAAGCCGAACAATATTCCAGCTAAATAAATGATTTTTCCCTTTGGAGCAATCTGATTCTTTTCTGCTTTAGCAGTATCTATAACACGAGCGTTAGGCTCTGTTACCGATAATGCAATGGCAGTTTCTTCTCTTTTTTGCAATAAGTAGAGATACAATTCTTCTTTAACCTTCTGCTGTCTCGCAATCACTCTAAACTGTCGCTCTTGAACAGGAATTTTTCCAATTTTATTATTTAGAATATGTTCTTGATTTTTTATATCCCGATTCTGAATTTGCAAATTAGCCTGCATACGACTCAAACTTGAGGCAACATTTGATTTTAATGCCATTATTTGCTGATCTAATTTTAATACAGCCGGGTTTTCTTCTGTTGCAGATTTCAAAATTCTGTTGCGATCCAAAACCAATTGATTATAAGAAGAAATTAGTCCGCTTGTATCGCCCTTATCTGCTATCATATTTGCAGGCAATAAATCAGAATTGGTACTTTTTTTAATAAAATCAAGCAGTGAATTAACTACATTCAACTGAATTTCTGTTTCCACTCCTTTTTTATCATATTCTGTTGAACCTTGCATAAAAAGCTTAGCCTCAGAATCAATATCTGTAAGTTGATTTGTTTTTTTAAAACTTTCAACATCCTGCTCCACACCATCAAGTTCTTGGGTAATTAATAATAACCTATTTGCAATAAATTTAGAAGTAGTTTCGGAAATAGAATTTTTATCATCTGCAGCATTTTCATTGTATATCTCAATCATTGTATCTAAAAAATCTTCCGCTTTTTTAGATACTGGATCTGATATTGAAATGCTGACAACACTACTTGTTTTATTTATAGGTTCTACAGTCATTTTATTTCTAAAGGCTGCGACAACATTATCTACTGGAGAGATAACGATACGAATTGATTCAAATTGATCTGCATGATTTTTTTCGTAAAATGCTGTTTTTTCAACAATTAAAGTTCCAATCTTAGTAGAAATTTGCTCTCCGTATTTAAACGTTTTTTGTGATGATAAAAGAAACTTTTCCTTCTCGTCCCCATCAACTTCTAATAAAAATGTAAGCGGAGTCAAAAGTTTACAATTTAAATCAATTTTAGACTGTTCAAATAAAACTGACTTATTTATAAATGTGACTTTTATTGGACTACTTCCATAAATATCTCGATTTGTAAAATTTTCTTTAACAAATAATGAGATATTCAAATTTAGTTTTTTAATAGTTCCTTCTGCTAAAGTTCTGGATTTCAATATTTCTATTTCATTATCAACATTACTTTTCATACCTCCTCCTAAACCTAAATCTGCAAAAGCAGATAATTCAGAAAGCATTCCACCCTTTTTTTCATCTTTAACTAAAATAGATGTAGAAGCTCTATAAGTCGGTATAGTATAACGCAAATACAAAAATGCCAAACCTATCCCTATTGTTGTTGCGATTAAAAACCAACGCCAATGAACTATATATTTACCTAACTGCTCTCTAATATTAGTCTCATCTATTTTATCATCAATAACATTATAATAAAAATCTTCTTTGTTCATTTTCATTTTATTTAAAGATTAAAACAGAAAGCGATACTAAAATAGAAACCGCTGATATAATTACTGATGTATTTGGCCCTACAGCCGAAGAATTTACTCTTGTTTTATTAGGTTCAACATAAACCACATCATTTTGGGCTAAATAGTAAAATGGTGAATTAATAAAATCTGATTTAGTAATGTCTACTCTATTAAATGATTTCTCACCATTGACTTCTCTAATAATCAAAATATTATTTCTTTTACCATAAATCGTTAAATCTTTTGCCATACTTAAAGCTTCTACTAATGTGACTCTTTCTGATGTAATAGAATAGGTTCCTGGTGAATTGACTTCGCCTTGTAGTGAAACTTTAAAATTTGTTATGCGGAGATTAATAATAGGATTTTTAACATAGACACTAATTTTAGTTTGCAATAATTGTAAAGCATCAGTACGCGTTAATCCACCAATTTTTATTTTCCCCAATACAGGAAAATCAATGTCACCATTTTTATCAACTAAATAGGTCTGAATTGTTTCCTGACTACGTGTAACATCGAGTTTATTGTTACTCGAAACACTATAAGTTTTGAGATTAAATGGAGAAACTGCTTCTGAATCTTCTGCAGAAACAATTATCATTAATAAATCATCTGGCTGGATTTTAACTTCATAGGAGTTTGTACTTTGACCATTGTTTAAAGTATCTATATTTTGATAATAAACTACATTTTGCCTTGAAGCACAAGAAAAAAGCAAAAATATAATAGCTAAGAAGCATGTTGTTTTTATAAAAAAACTAAAGTGGCATTTCATTGTAATTAAATTTAAAGCATAATGCATCCGCAAAACATTTTTTTGTTTTGCAAGACCATTAAATATTTGTAAAAGGATTTTTAATTGCGGGAAAGGAGATATCTAGTAAGCGTTTTTTTCTCCCTTAAAGATATTGAAAACTGTTTTAAGAATTATTTTGATATCTAATAGTAAACTCCAGTTTTCTATATACCAAATATCAAATTCTACTCTGTTCTCCATATCCATAAGTTTTTTGGTTTCGCCGCGATAACCATTAACTTGAGCCCAACCTGTGATACCAGGTTTAGCATAGTGACGAACTAGATAATTACTGATTAACTCTGTATATTCTTTAGTATGGCACAACATATGAGGTCGTGGTCCTACTACTGACATATTACCCAAAAACACATTAAAAAATTGTGGCAATTCGTCAATGCTAGTTTTTCGCATAAAGGCACCAAATCTTGTAATACGGCTATCTCCCCTATGAGCTTGAATACGATCTGAAGCATTATTTACATACATGCTTCTGAACTTGTAACAAGTGAATGCTTTGTTGTCTCTCCCTGATCTTTCTTGTTTAAAGAAAATAGGTCCAGGAGATTCTATTTTTATAATTGTATAAATGATAGGAAATAACCACGGAAATATTAGCAAGATTACCATAATCGAAAAACAAACATCAAAAAGTTTTTTTAATAATCGATTTGCGGTATTCTCTAAAGGTTCCCTTCTAGACATCAATACAGGCGTATTCTCATAAAAAGAAATCTCAACTTTGCTAGATTTTGTGTATAATTGAAAATCTGGAATAAACTTTATTCTAACCATATGATGTTCACATATACGAATGAGCTTATTAATGATATCAACATCATCTATATGTAATGCAACATACATCTCATCTACATGCTGTTGACTAATAAAACCTTGAATATCATCAAATCCTCCTATAATACTTCCAGAAACAGAATCTGGCATATTTCTTTTTTCATCAAAAAAACCTAAAAACCTATAACCATATGTTAAGTTTTTAGCAAGTGTATTACGCATTTTTTTACCTGTGTCATTGGCTCCGACAATAATTATATTCCTAAAATTATATCCTTTAGATCTAATATATTTTAAAGCAATCATCGAAAAAGAACGTGAAATTATTAGCAACAAAAAGAAAGACAGATAAAAGTAAAACAACTGTAATCTGGAAATATCTGAATACTTTAGAAAAACAACAAAAATCGCTATGATGGCCGAGTGAATGACAAATTTCTCCATTGTTCTTTTTAGAATAGATTCAATAGTTTCCACTCTTATAATTCTATAAGAGTCTTTATACAATAGAAGTCCAAGCCAGACTAAATTGGCCAATAATGATATTGTTTGTGTTTCCTTTAAAAAAAGTCTATTAAAACTTTCGAACTTAAATAATACCGAAATAATAATTGCGATATTTAATAAAATCAAATCCAAGAGAATAAACAAAATCTGGAAGTATCGTGAAAAACTATAATCTGATAGTTTTTGTAAAATTTTCATAACTCAAACAAACCTTTATTAAAAATACATTTTAATTTTTTTTTCAAAGAGGCACTTGATAAAAATAGGGCCATAATACAAATATCTTTTCCACATTCTCCTTGGTTCTTTCAACAGTCTTACAAACCATTCTAAACCTATTTTTACGCAGAATTTACTTGGTCGAGCAATAGTGCCAGCATAAAAATCAAAAACAGCACCAATGGAACAAATTACTCTTGCGTCTAACTCGTTTTTATACATATTTGACCATTTCTCTTGTTTGGGAGCTGTCATTCCGACAAATAACACATCTGGTTTAAAAGCATTAACCTCTTCCAACATCTTCTTAATATCATTCTGTGAAAATTCATCTTTATAAGGTGGTGAAAATGTCGATAATTTGATGTTTGGAAAATCTTTTGAAATTCTTGCAGTAATCTTATTCAAGGTGTTTTGAGAAGACCCCAAATAAAAACAAGTTCCTCCTTTTTTATTCAAATTAGTAAGGAGAAATTGATGAATATCAGCGCCGGCAACTTTTTTAATTGTTTTATGCGTAAATAATCTAACAGCACTAACGATACCAATACCATCGGGCAATAAAATATCTGACTCTAACAGCGCTTTTTTAAAATCTAAGTCCTTCTCGGCAATGCAATAAGAATATTGATTAATTGTATTAATTAAAGTTTTTGAACCTGTGAAACAATCTGAAAGATCTCCACTATAAATAGAATAGTCCATCAATGGGACGACAGAGGTTGATTTAATCATTATCAAAAAAAATTACTTGACTGTTAAATAATACAGAGTATGCTCTCTTTACAAAATGTTTATGAACGTGAATTTTTAATTCTATTAAAAGATACTATTTACAAGATCTATTTTTGCAATAATTTACGATGATCCTCTAAATCTTTCTTAAATTCAAATCGATCACGTATTTTTTTTGCTGGATTACCCGCATAAATGGTATAACTTTCAACATCTTTTGTTACAACAGAACCCGCTGCAATAATTGCTCCCTCATTTATTGAAACACCCTGCAATATTGTTGAACCATAGCCGATCCAGACGTCGTTACCAATTTTTGTGATTAGCCCTAAACCCTTCCACGAATAATTATCTTCCCTTATCGACGATGCCAATCTAATTGGTGTTCCTATTTGTTGAAAATGATGATCGAACTTGCCTACGATCGCTACACGATTGCCAAAAATGACATTATCACCAATAATACAATCTGTCTCTATAAATGAATCTCTCCCTATGTAAAAATTTTTGCCAATGCACAAAGTAGATTTAGCCCAAAGTCTTACGCGAATGCCTGCAGAAAATCCTTTTCCAATAGAATATCGTCGATATTTTATCTTTACGAGATAAACGTTCCTAATTTTCTTTAGACTTTTTATTAAAATCATAAGCGTAAAAACGTTTCTATTTTAGATCTTAATCTAGAAAACAAACTCATTTTATTTTGAAATTTATTTTGAGCAAAAATTGTCAAGCCAACAGAAGGTGGAAAATTAACACTTACCTTTCTTTCATTATCCAAAGTGGGTATATACCTACGTGAAGATCCTTTTGTATGAGTAGCATCAGCTCCAAAGCCTTCGTTTAAGATTTTTGACTTAACTGGATATGCCGTTAATCCATTGAATTTATATTGATTGTAAAACCATCTAATAGCCCATGAATCAAGCTTACCACTCATTTGCTTCTCGAGCATACTATTCAAATCTGAACCGCCCTGAGAAAAAGCTCTTTTTGCTTTTTTATTTTTTACAAATAGCTCATAATCTTTAATTTGCCAATCAACCTGTTCCCATCTGTCCTTCCATGTTGCCCAACCCCATGACCATCCTCTATTAAGAAAATAAACATCATACGGATATTTTTTATCAATATTAAGGTTAAACGAAAATCCTGAAACAGAAAAAACACTCTTATGATCTGTAAATCTTTCAAGAGATTTATTCATGAAGCTCAAAAAATTACTTGTGGTGAACAAATCATCTTCTAATACAATAACATTTTGATGAACTTTTAGCACCTCAGTTACACCTTCAATTATTGAAGTTGCCAATCCTTTATTGAATTCTGATTCACAAATCGTAATTGTTTTAAACCCTTTTATGGTATTAATATAATTTCTTACAGAATTAACTGCATCGATATCTGTTACACCTCTAGCTGCATCCGAGAAAATATATAAATCAGATTCTGTCGCGAGATCATTTTTTTTTAACTGTTCAACAGTTTTTACTAACGTATTTAGGCGCTTATAAGTAAAGAGAATTATAGGTGCTAATTTGCTCATTCTTTTTAATGATTGCTTGTTATTTTAATGAAATTTTAATTACTCTCGAAAACATTACCAATAACAGCCATCTTCTACTTTAGTTGCATCCTTAACTTTGTCTTCATCGCTTGGCAATACAAAATGCTCATTTATAATGGTATTAAATTTTTCAGTCTCTACCCATCTCTTACCTTTTATTCCGAACAAAATTTGTGTTGCCCCTCCTAAATGAAATGCTTTTTTGCCTATACGTTTTACATGTGCTGCGAGAGGAAATCCGTATGCACCACAGCCAATAATAGCTACATCAAAATCTTTTTTATCTATTTCAGCTTTCATGAAATCAAGTGCTTCAAACCAATCTTTGAATTTTGAATCATTACCAGCTATTGTTTGCACAGCCTTAATAGTCTCAAGTGAACTGAACTCAGGCAGAATCCTTTTATCATTAAACAATAACTGCCTATTATTGTGATATTGATCTTCAATGGTATTATTAAATGGATGAATTACAAGAACTTTCTTGCCTTCTAATACTTCTGACCATGGATCCTTTTGTAAATAAGGTTCTAAAGCACTTAATTGGATACGTTCCGAGGACAAAAATTGTTTTTGCAAAAAAAGCTCTTCAATTCGCCAACATCCTAAAATATCCAACAGTTTCATATCTTCGTACATCATATCTGAAAATTGACTAATTGTTTTTTCGTTAGCAGGAAAAAAACCTGAAAGCGTTTCCATATTTGTAAATACCCTACTTTTAATTAATGGCCTAATTATTTTTGGGGCTTTAGGGTACAAAATTGCCTTAATTTCTGTGGAACCAAATCTTGCAATCATGGAAGGTTTATCTTTTTGCAACTCTTCTCTAATAATAGCACTGCAAATTTCCCCCTCTTGAGGTGGCACGTAAAGCATATTTTTAATAAGGTCATGAATCGATTTAGAAAAATTATTACTCATAATTCTATTGAAATTTTATTAGCTATCAGCTGAAATTTAATTCTAAAAAGGATGAAAGAATAAAAATCATCAGTAATTGGTTAATCAATTCAGATCAAAAGGGAATTTAACCTTTATTGTTACTGAATTATTTATATTTTAAAAAATACTCCAATCCTTTCTTTTTAAATCGATCATATAACGCTTTTATAACAAATTTAAAAGTAGAAGTTACTCCAATCAAACTAATAGAGAAAATTATAGGGTGAAAGGTTTTGCTTGTTATAGCATCCAGTTTCTTTTGATCAAAAGCTAAAACATTAGGCAGATTTATTCTTAGAAAAGGAAATCCATGATTGGAAGTTTTGAAACGTATAATTTTCAAATATTGTTTTGCTTTTGGACTGATAGCATTATACTGATCGATATCTATCTGCGAATTACAGGATTGATAATAATAGTAATTGATATCTCCTCTAATAATATTAGACAAATCAAAAAAAACATTTCTGTCGATATCATCAGCCATTTTAAACAAAATTGGGTTTATCAAAGCTGTTGAATTTTTCATTATCGTGTGCAAATTTAGTTGAGAGTTAAAAGCATATACTCTATCAGCTTTTAACAAAGTTCCAAATAAAATGGCCGCATACCCCCCTGCTGAGCTTCCTACAGTATATATCTTGTACCCTTTTGTTTCAAGTTTTAAAAAGTCAAGAAGTTTATGAGGATTATCTAATCTTGAATTTATACCTCCTATGTACCATTGCTTACGAATATCACGAAGAAAAATATGCTTTTTAGCAAGCGGAAATTTATTTCGTTTCCATTCATACCTATCCTTTTTAATAATTGAATTATCAAAGGCAGCTTTGGTATTGGGATAGTAAATATCATTACTACTAAAATAAATTATACATAAATTATCTTCTGCATTATCTAAAGTATTAAATTCAATACTATAGTTATCGGTAGCAAATGCTTCTATAATTGAACGGGATTGAATTTGAAAAATTAATTGTTCTGTAACCATAATTGAGGAAATAATAACCGAATATGAATTGTACAAAAATGTTTACAGGCCCTAATTAAACCATAATTTTTATTTTCGAAAATAAAATAATAGTATGGATGACTGTTCCCTAATGGAGAATACAAATTTTTTATACGTCTTGCTATTGGCACATTAACGGAGCACCAATCTGGCAGTTTATCATTCCTCTCACATGACCCAATAAAATTTGATGTTATAAATGAGGATAAATTATTCTTTTTTATTTGTAAACCATAGTCAAAATCTCCTATAGCATGTGGAAATCTTTTATCTAAAAAGCCTACAATCTTAAAAACATAATCAGGTATCAGTACTACATTACCATTAAAACTATATACTTCTTGTATTTTTCCATTTGGAATTAACAAATTACCTTCTTTCGAATTTCCACCATAGGATATTCTTTTTTCCTTTGCTGAAATTGTACTTCCTATAATAGCAGAAGAATGATTTGTCTCATTTGCTGCTTGTAATAAATCTGCAATTGCACTATTAAACAAAAAAGTATCATCATTCAGCCACAAATAATAATCAAAATCTTTATGAGCTGCAGCTGTTTTCCATGCTAAACACATTCCCCTATTCCAATATAGATTTCCACTTCCTTTAATAATGTTTACTGAAGAAAATTGACTTTTAATTGCTTCTGCAGTACCATCTGTGGATGCATCATCTACTAAAAAAATTTCAATAACAAATTTATCATTCAAATCTTTTTGTTTGTACAATCCTTGTAAACATTGCAAGGTTTTATCTTTTCTATTATGGCAAGTAATTAAAACTGCTATCGTATTATTTTTAATATTCATTATTTTTCAATTTCACTTACAATAATTATGAAGCATTATCAAGAGAGGTATTTTTTAGATATTTAAAAAATACCTCTCTTTCTATTTTCAAGTACAAGTTCTTTCTTAAAAAAAGGAAAACAGTAGGCACTTAAAACAAAAAATCCCCATGGAGCAAAACTTACTAACCCATTATTTGCAGATCCAACAATAATGAAAGAACTAATAATTATAACTTTATCAAATAATGAAAATAATTTTAAGAACCTTCTTACATAATAATAATAAAGAAAAAACAATAGTACTGTTATTGGTAATCCATAATAAATTATTAAAACAATATATGAATTCTCAACGCCTTCAGCACCTAACTTTTTCATAACTGAAATATAATTTGTACTATTACCCATCCAAAAATCAATATCACTTATATAAGAAAAAGCATTAAAAACATCAAATCTTGCCTGTGCGCTTCCATCATTAATTTTTGATTTTATAATTCGACCTCCTAAGCCATAGTCTACTACTGCAGTATAAATTAAGTATGAAAAAGTACAGAATATTGACAACAATAAAAAAGAAGTGGTCGTTGATGTATTTTTATCTTTTAGAATATGTACAACGTAAATTATTAATAAAAAAAACCACATAATTATAGCTGCTCGTGCATTAAAGCATAGTAAGGCAATAAGTCCCAAAATCAAAAAAAATAATTTATTCATCAATTTCAGTGAGCTTATTGTAATAAACCCCATAATAACAGATAAACATAAGGCATTTGCTAAAGGATGTCCTAAAAAAGCAGTACTTCTAAATCCCCAGTCTTCCATGAAAATTCCATCCGAATCTTCTACATATGGAAATACATTGGTTAAAAATAATCTTTCATAAATTGCTAAAAAGCATTCTAAAGTAAAAAATGATAATATTAGGTATCTAATAATTTTTCGATTTAATGAATTTTGCAATCCCAACAAAACCGATAACATTATTGGAATTATAAAAAAAATAATATGATTAATTTGCTCTGCTTGACCGATAAATATCTTAAAAAAAACAATCAACAAACCCGCTAAAATAATTTTAAATTCTTCCTTAAATCTCTTTATTAAATGACCTTTAGTATCTTTTACTATTTCCAAAAAAAATAATACTACCAAAATAAAAGAAGAATATGTACCTACCTGTTTAATTCCAATTTTAGCAGCAACTGAAGTGCTAATAAAAATATAAACAAATATTCCAACAAAAAGAACGTATTTCATTAAACAACTTATAATAATCGTTAATCTAATTATTTTTACTTTGATGGACAAAAAACATTTATTCATTTTTGAATCACCAAATCCAAAAAGTAATATTAACTACATATACTATGAAAAAAAATTATGATAAAAATTATAAAATAAACGCAATCCTAAAGAGCCAAAAATTGAAGTTTTAATTTCGTTTAATTATTGTTTTATTTACCTAAAAACCTGATTTTTATAATAAAGATTATAGATACTCGAAACATTATTTTGCATTTTATATTTATCGTTAATCAATTTATTAGCACTTTCAATAACATTTAATGCTTTATTGCTTTTTTCATGTCTTATTTCAATCACCTTTTTTGAAAGTTCGCGAAAATCTTCAGGAATCAAAAAGCTATTATTCCCTTCCTTATTAAAGTCCCTCAAACCTTGTACATCATATAATATCGTTGGTATTTTGCAAGCCATAGCCTCAATTGTAGTAATAGAAATCCCTTCAAATCTACTTGTCATAATATAAATATCAGAGGCGATAAGAAATTTTCTAACATCTAGTTGATTTCCACAAAATCTCATTAAATGATTTACTCCAAGTTCCTCGGCCAAATTTCTTTCTTCTGTCCCAGAACATCCTTCTCCAAGATGCAAATAGAGTACATCAGGGATTACTTGCTTAATTAAGGATAAAGCTTTAATTATTTCTGAATGTCGTTTAACTTCATTACACCCACCAACAGAAATCAGTACCAGAGTTTTAGAACTAATACCTAAATCTCTGCGTAGTAGTTCTTTCTCATTTTCTTTGGCTGGATAATACCTTAAATTACTATACCAATTATATATTTTAGTTGTTTTATTCCTGTAAAATTTTAGTTCATGGTTATAGACAGAATCACTAATACTCTGAAATTTACATTTAAATAGATTTTTTATTAACCACCTTTGAAAACAATGATATGGAAAAGTAAAAAAATGAGTTGGGAAAACGCTATGAAAAGTATACACTGATGAAATCTTCGATTTCCAAGCACAAAAAGAAAATCCTAATCGAGCTCTCGAACTATGAATATGAATAACATCAAATTGCTCCTCTTTCAAAACTTTAATAATCCGCTTAAAATATTTAATAGAACTTATTATTTTCTTCGATGGTGGAATTGGATAATGAAGTACATCGTAACCTGCTTTTTCAAAATTAATTGCAAACTCGCCTAATTCATCAGCTATCGCCATAACTGATAATTTACAACCTTTTTCCTGAAATTCAGAAGCAGCGTCAACGTACATAATTTCTGCACCAGAAAACTTTAAACTATAGAGAACATGAAGTACTTTCATTTATTTTTTGCTTAAAATATTTGCAAATTTATTTCCTTCCGAAATCATTTTTAATTCAATATAATTATAAGATAAATAGCTCAAAAAAAACGAGATTACCAAAGCGCAGATTCCACATAATAAAAGGGAATTTAGATATGGATATAGTAGTGAGCAACAAATCAATAAAACAGGTAAATGCAATAAATAAAAACTATAAGAGATTTTACCTAAAAACTGTACTGCCTTAAGATTAAATATTTTTTTTAACAAATCAGAATTAATAGTTAAAACTATTAACAATGCAGATCCTAATCCAGAAAAGTGAACTGATAAAGCTTCTGAATACAACGGTATAATTGGACATATATATCGATTTCCAAAAAACAAAATTGAAATTACTAAAAGAATATATATACACATATTATTAACTGCCGACAGATAAGTTGAAATTTCTTTGATCTTAGTATATGTAACCAAACCTAGAAAGAATTCAGGCAGATAATAAAATTTATCTGAACATATGGATAGGGAATATATAAAGAGCGTTATAAAAAAGATAAATAAAACAGATCTTTTTCCTTTAAAAAAATACAAAATTAATGGTATAAACAGAGACATTTTAATTTCAATAGCTAATGACCAAATAACTGGATTTATCAATCGGGTATTAAAAGGCAAAACTAGCGCAAAGTGTTTTAGAACATCTAAGAATCCGATATGGTCAATCCAAAATGATTGAGCCCAAACACTTAAACCTTTTAAATTATTGTGATTATAAAAAAGTAACAATAAAGCACAAAAAACAATCGAAAAATAATACGCTGGGTAAATTCTAAAAATGCGTTTTATTAAATATTCAAAATATGTTCTTTTTGATTTTAAAACTGAAAGTGTTAGTACAAACCCGGACAATACAAAAAAAAGAGTTACAGCAGCTGAACCATCCCAAAAAATCCTTATCCAAGAATTCTGAATATAAGATACTTTCTCCGTTTCATAATAAAAACCAATAAAATGAGAAAAGAAAACCATCAGAGCTGCTATCCCCCTTAATCCATCTAATTCTGAAAACCTTCTATACTCAATATCAGCCATTTACTTTTTCCTTCACTTTATAAATCTCTTCGATATAGGCATCAATTACAACGTCCTCCGAAAATCTTTCTTTTGTCGCTAATCTTGCTTCTTTAGAAAAACTATTATATTCGCTTAATACCTTTTCTATTCCGTTTAATATATCATTTACATTATTTATATCAACAAGAACCCCTCCTCCTCGACTTAAAACCCATGGTATACCACCAGATTTACTTCCTGCAACAACAGGAATTCCCATTGCCATACTTTCAATCAGTACCATCCCAAAGGACTCTTCTTTTGAGGTATGCAAGAGGATGTGGCAATCGGACAAAGCTTGCCGTAATTTTAAAGGTGAAAAAATACCATGAAAATAAACTTGCTCAGAAATACCTTTTTCTTCAGCCCAAGTATTTGCTATACCTCCTTTTTCGTGATCGTTACCAAAAAGATGTAGTTCAGCTATATTAGTTTTTTTAAATTCTGCAAAAGCCTCTATTCCAATTTTTACATTCTTGCTTGAATTAAAACTATTGTTTATCATCGCAATTTTAACACCTCTATTAATCTCACGAATTCTATTAAAATCGAAATATTCCTTCGTAACAAAATTGGGTATAACTTTAATACTAGTTTTGCTATGCCTTGTTATGCCTTTTCCTGTTTCAGGAGATACCGTGGTAAAATAATTGCCTTTTCGATAAACAATTTTGGCCATTAAAAATCTAATAAATCTATATAAATTAGTATTTAATTTTAAAATTCTCAATGGGTCATCATGACAAGTTACTAAGCAAGGAATATTTGATGATAAAGCCCCCCAAGCCCACTCATACTGCCAGTGTGCATGAATTACATCGGGACAAACTCTATTTATTTTATTTTTTAAAAAGTTACGCTCAATTTTAAAAAAATCTAAGCATCTATCTCTTACTCTTTTTCTAAACGGACCTATATATATTGAAAAATTTCCCTCATGATATTCAAACCCTTTATCACTTTCAATTTCAGGACTTAATGAAAAAACTGAAACTTTATATCCCCGATTTAATAAAGCATTAATTTCTAAATTAACTGGAGATCCTCCCATACCAGTTGGCCAATTACTACGATTTTCAGTACATTTAATGTTCAATGATGGTAAATACACAGGTCCAGAAATACCAATATGTAAATTATTTTCAATCATATCCTAAAGTGAAATATTTCATTATGTAACTGTCTAAGAAAAATTAATGTTAATTAGTTGAGCCATTTTAAATTTTTATTAATTCTAATCGACCTTACATTCTCCATTAATAAGAAACAATTAAGTACATTCCAACAAGTCAACAGAGTTGTGCAATTCAAAAATCGCTTAATTATTTATTTTATTAAACTCATTTTCTTAAGCACATTTTTTAGCATTAAACTGATATTAGTTTTTTCACTTGAAGTTAAACCTACAAACCAAACAATAGGAAAAAAAGTTCCAATACTGATTAGAACAACTAAAATTAAACGTACAAGTCCCTCAGGTAAAAACAAAAAAGGAATTATTGATGAAGCAAAAACTCCTAAAAGCACTAAAACCGACGGCAGCACAATTTGCCTATAAAAAAAGGATACAGGCAAATCACAGTAAACTTTTGAGTAATAAACATTAAATACTCCTGTTATAATTGAAAAGAAAATAGTAATAATGTATAAAAAATAAGGAGGTAACCCGAATTGAAAGGCAAAAAATGATAATATAAGTGGTAAGATATAAAGTACTGAAACTATTACTTCATATTTTCTAATATTTCCTACTGCCGCAATTATGCTAATCAAAGTGATAAAGATTTGATCAATTAAGCTTTTTATCAAAAATAAGCGACAAAACACTATGGCAAACTCAGGTATATTTTTTAGCCATAATTTAAAAATAAAAGGCATTTCTATAAAAGCAGGAATTACAAAAAACATTAATAGGAAAAAAGAAATTTTACTTCCTCTCATTGCCGCTTCAAGCATTAATTCTCTGTTTCCCGCCCCTTCACTTTTGCTGATCATTGGATTTAGAGCTTTCAACATTGTTGATGCAAAAGCTCCAAGCTGACCATTTATTTGTATAGAAATGCCTTGAGCTGCATTTACAGCTGTACCGAAAAACATATTAAGTAAAATTCCTTGCCCATACGAACCAATCATACTACTTGAACAACCAAATAATGACCATCCAGCAAAAAAAGTCATTTCTTTAAATAATGATTTATTAAAATATTTTCTAATATTAATGATCACTTCTTTGTATTTATAATGGCAATAAATCTGCCTGATAACTAACAATAAAACAGACAATAGTGCAATCAAAAAGCCATAAATAATTAATTTATCTGAAGAAACATACGAGATATAGATGGCGATACCTAATTTAATAAAAGTTTCTGCAATTCCTAAAATTGCAACAAGCAGCATATTTTCATGAGCGTTAATTACAGCATCATAAGGTACTGATACGATTGTAAAGAAAGTATTAATAACTAAAAAATGAAAAATAAACTTAGCTGCTTCCATACGAGTAATAGGTATTTTCAAAATATAATCAAACAGAAAATAACCCACAATCTCTAAAAGTAAAACTGCCAAAATTGCTGTTAATAAATGTAGAACCAAACTAACATTGAAAATATATTTTTGTTTTTCACTATTTCCCTCACCTTCAGCAAATGACATGAATCGTTGTGTAGCTCCAGTCATTGCATTGTTTAAAAACATAAGCATAGTAATGGCTCCTCCCACTAAATTAAAAATGCCAAAATCATTTACCCCAAGAGCAGTTAATATAAGGCGCGTGGAATAAAGCGAAATAAAAACAGTAATTGCCATACGAGCATATAATATACCTGTATTTTTAATTACCCTTTTTGCTGCCTGCATTAAATATTTTCATTAGTGATTATTACTTACTATGATTTACTACATAAAATGTTAAGATTTTTTTTATTTTCTACTCTTAACATTTTTGCTTTTATGGCTATCTACAATGCTAATTCCTTAAAATAACTTCAAATCACTTACCATCATCTCTTTTACCAAAGCAGGTAAATCATATTGAGGTTTCCATCCCAACTTTGTTTTAGATTTTGTAGGATCGCCAATAAGAAGATCTACTTCTGTTGGGCGGTAATACTCTGGATCTACACGTACTACTACTTTTCCAGTTTCTAATTGATATAATGGGTTATTACAAGATGACACCTTTGCCACTTCACTTTCGTTTTCTCCTTCAAAAGTTAGTTCTATACCAACTTCTGCAAAAGCCATAATCACAAAATCTCGAATATAAGTAGTAACGCCTGTTGCAATTACATAATCTTCTGGAGTTTCTTGCTGTAAAATTCTCCACATCGCTTCAACATAGTCTTTGGCATGCCCCCAGTCTCTTTGTGAATTCAGATTACCTAGATAAAGGCATTCTTGTTTTGCTTTAGCAATTGCTGCCGTTGCCATAGTAATTTTACGTGTTACAAAAGTTTCACCGCGTCTTGGAGATTCGTGATTGAACAAAACACCATTACAGGCAAACATATTATAAGCTTCGCGGTAATTTTTTGTTATCCAAAAACCATAAATTTTAGCGGCACCGTATGGAGACCTTGGATAAAACGGTGAATTTTCATCATATAGCCCTTTTTCATTTTTATTTTCGGTCATTCCACCGTAAAGCTCTGATGTTGAAGCCTGATAAATTCTTGTTTTCTTTTCTAATCCCAAAATTCTAACAGCTTCCAAAATTCTTAATGTGCCTATACCATCTACATTTGCTACGTACTCTGGAGAATCAAAAGATACTTTTACATGAGACATTGCGCCGAGATTATAAATTTCGTCTGGTTGCACTTCCTGAATAATTCTAATAATATTAGTAGAATCAGTTAAATCACCATAATGCAATTTAAAATTGACATGAGATTCATGCTGGTCTTGATAAAGATGATCGATTCTTTGTGTGTTAAAAGAAGATGCTCGTCTTTTGACACCATGAACCTGATATCCTTTTTCTAATAATAATTCAGCCAAATATGACCCATCCTGACCTGTAATTCCTGTTAGAAGTGCTACTTTTTGTGTGCTCATTAATTTGAGTTATTTTTTGAAGAATAAAGCAATGACTTATAATTAGTCGCAAATACGCCTTATTACAACTTAACTTGTTTAAATTTTTCTAAATTGTTCAAAAACCAATCATAAGTTTTTTGAATTCCATCGTAAAGTTCAACTTGATGTTTCCATCCCAAATTGTGCATTTTTGAAACATCCATTAATTTTCTAGGAGTGCCATCTGGTTTGTTGATGTCCCATAAAATTTCTCCTGTGTGTCCTGTGATTTTTTGAATAATAATTGCCAACTCATTTATCGTTAAATCAACACCTGTACCAACATTGTACAAATAATCAGGCAGTTTATTTTCCAAAGCAAAAACAACCGCTTTTGCCAAATCATCAACAAATAAAAACTCACGCATTGGTTTACCACTGCCCCAAAGAGTTACAGGAGCATTATTATCTACTTTTGCATCATGAAACTTTCTTATCATTGCTGGCAAAACATGTGACGTATTTAGATCAAAATTATCATTTGGACCATACAAATTGGTTGGCATAAGACTTACGTAATCTTTTTGATATTGTTTCCTTATGGCTTGACAAACTTTTACTCCACTAATTTTTGCAATCGCATACCATTCATTTGTAGGTTCAAGCTTATCAGTTAACAAGTAATCTTCTTTTAAGGGTTGTGGTGCTAACTTTGGATAAATACAAGAACTTCCTAGAAAAATAAATTTCTGAATATCATTTTTAAGCGCTGCATCAATTAGATTATTTTGAATCTGCATGTTCTCCATAATAAACTGATACGGATAATCATTGTTAGCCAAAATTCCTCCTACACGAGCAGCAGCATCAATAATGACATCTGGTTTTTCTGTTGCAATAAAATCATAAACCGCTTGCTGATTTCTAAGATCTAGCTCTTTACTTGAAAGACCAATCAAATTAGTATATCCTTCAGATAACAAAGTTCTCCAAATGGCATTTCCAACCATTCCAGAGTGCCCAGCTATATAAATCTTATTTTTTTTATCCATTTTAATCTTTGAGTTTATTTTACTTTAGACAACTCCCTCACAGCCACTTCTTTTCTAAGCCCACTGCTTGAAAAACGATGATCACGTCTATTAAAGCACAATCTAATTCCTTTTTTTTCGCAATACTCCCTTCCTGTAAAATTTTTGTCTTTATACTCATCTCCAAGAATGCGCACATCAATTTTATATGATCTCAAAATATCTTCCAGATCAAGTTCTGTTGCGTATGGAATAATTTCATCAACAAACTTGCATCCTTTAAGCTGAATATATCTTTCGACCACAGTTTGTGCTGGTCTATTTTTTTCTGGTCTATCTAATGTTGGATCTGTTTGCAATCCTACGATCAAATAATCACATTCTGCTTTTGCCTCCTCCAACATTTTTATATGTCCTGCATGCAGTAAATCAAAAGCACTAAAAGTTATTCCTACTATCATATTAAATTTAAATCAATGAATGCTCTAAGCACAGCTCCGCTCTTCCAACTCACATGAGTCAGAGTAAAAAAATTATTAGTTAAACAATTAAAAAAGAATATGTTACACACTTAAAAAGCATATATATACTTTCAATTTTTTTGCAAAATTAGAATAACAAAGTGTTTATAAAAAGCCAGAAAGAAAGAAATGTCCTATATTGTTACTTTTAAAACTTATTGGTCTTACCATAGGAAAAGTGGCAAATATTCTACATTACAACTAGCATAAGTAGTTTTTAAGGAATAAGAGCTACTTTTACGACATAAAAATGGAATATTGATAAAATGAAAATCATAGCTTTTTTGTTAATTCTTAATACTGTTACTGGTCAAAATTTTGGCCTCACAACTATTAAAAACGATAGCTCTTATAATTATGATTTAAAGAAATTAAAACCTCAATATTCTTTTCGTCTAAGCGATTCCATAAAAGAGACTTCGGGATTAATTGCTTTTGAAAATTTACTTTGGACACATAATGACGATCACGATACCACCATTTACGGTTTGGATACTTTAGGAAAAATTAAAAAGAAAATTAATGTTCCCGGAATTACTAATCATGATTGGGAAGAAATCTCGCAAGACAGCACACATATTTATATCGGTGATTTTGGCAATAATTATTCGGGAAATAGAACGGATTTGAAAATCTTTAAAATTGAAAAGAAATCTTTTTTAGACCAAAACCCGAAAATTGAAACTATTTCATTTACTTATTCCAATCAAACCGATTTTTCTCCATCAAAACCAAACAAAACTGATTTTGACTGCGAAGCTTTTATTGTTTCTAAAGACAGCATTTATCTATTTACCAAAGAATGGAAATCGTCTAGAACTTCAATTTATATCCTCTCAAATCAATCAGGAACTCAAGTTGCAAAATTAAAATCGACGTTAGACACAAAAGGCTTGGTTACAGGTGCAACTTATTTAGAAAACAAAAAATTAATTGCTTTATGCGGCTATACTAAAGTTGGAAAACCTTTTTTGTATCTGCTTTACGATTTTAAAAATCAAGACTTTTTATCTGGAAATAAAAGACGAATCGATTTAAAACTCCCTTTTCACCAAGTTGAAGGAATTGCAACAAAAGACGGACTTCATTATTTTATCACTAACGAATCTCTTGTTCGAAAACCTATTGTAAACAATCCTCAGCAAATTCATTATTTAGATTTGAGCGCTGTTCTAGGTTTGTATCTCCATAAATAATTCGCAAATGCGAGATAATAGTTTACTTTTGCAGAAAGTTATGTTTTAGAAAACATTCATAACCCATAATTTATAACTTACAATTACAAAAGTGAATTACTTATCTGTAGAAAATATATCGAAGTCATTTGGCGAAAGAGTCCTCTTTGACAACATTTCTTTTGGAATTAATAAAGATCAAAAAATCGCTTTTATTGCAAAAAATGGTTCTGGAAAAACTACCATTATGAGTATTATTAATGGTTTGGAAGAACCAGATACTGGTCAAGTTGTTTTAAGAAAAGGAATCAGAATGGCTTTCCTTTCACAGAATAATAACCTGCAAGATGAGCTTACGATTGAAGAAAGCATTTTTGCTTCAGACAACGAAACGCTTAAAGTTATTGAGGCTTATGAAAAAGCTTTAGAAAATCCTTCTGACGAAGAAGCTTACCAAAAAGCCTTCGATGCTATGGATCAGCATAATGCTTGGGATTTTGAAACGCAATACAAACAAATTCTTTTCAAATTAAAACTGGAAGATTTTAAACTGAAAGTCAAAAATCTTTCTGGTGGACAGAAAAAACGTCTTTCATTAGCTATAATTTTAATCAACCGCCCAGATTTATTGATCCTAGATGAGCCAACCAACCATTTGGATCTTGAAATGATCGAATGGCTTGAAAGTTATTTTGCTAAAGAAAACATCACTTTGTTTATGGTAACGCACGACCGTTTCTTTTTGGAACGTGTCTGCAACGAAATTATCGAATTAGATAACGGAAAATTATACCAATACAAAGGAAATTATTCTTATTACTTGCAGAAAAAAGAAGAAAGAATTACTTCTGAGAATGCAAGTATTGACAAAGCTAAAAACTTATTTGTAAAAGAATTAGAATGGATGCGCCGCCAGCCAAAAGCGAGAACTACCAAGTCTAAATCACGTCAGGATGATTTTTATATTATTAAAGAAAAAGCGCAAAGCCGACGTAAAGAAAATAAAGTTGAGCTTGAAATCAATATGGAAAGAATGGGAAGCAAGATTATTGAGCTTCATAAACTTTCTAAAAAATTCAAAGACCGTGTTATTTTGGACAATTTCAGCTTTGATTTTCAGCGTGGAGAAAGAATCGGAATTATTGGTAAAAACGGAACCGGAAAATCGACTTTCTTAAACCTTCTTACAGGTACGATTCCGCCAGATAGCGGACGCGTTGTAAAAGGCGACACTATAAAAGTTGGATATTATACGCAATCTGGAATTAATCCGAAACCAGGACAGCGTGTAATTGATGTTATAAAAGAATACGGAGAATATATTCCGTTAGCAAAAGGAAAAATTATTTCGGCTTCACAATTATTGGAGCGTTTTCTTTTTGACGCCAAAAAACAATATGATTATGTTGAGAAATTAAGCGGTGGAGAATTAAAACGTTTGTATCTGTGTACCGTTTTGATTCAGAATCCAAACTTTTTGATTTTGGATGAGCCAACAAACGATTTGGATATTGTGACGCTTAACGTATTGGAAAGTTTTCTATTAGATTTTCCTGGCTGCTTATTGGTAGTTTCGCACGACCGTTATTTTATGGATAAAATTGTCGACCATTTATTTGTCTTTAGAGGACAAGGCGAAATCGAAAACTTTCCAGGAAACTATTCCGATTTTAGAGCTTATGAAGACAGCGCCGATGTAGCTCAAAAAGAAGAAAACAAGGCGGAAAAAAAAGACTGGAAACAGAATAATCCAACTGGAAATCTATCTTTTAACGAACAGAAAGAATATCAAAAAATCGAAAGAGAAATTAAAGATCTTGAAGCCGACAAAGCCAAAATAGAACAATTATTCTCTGACGGTAAAGTTGCTGATGCTGATATTGAAAAGAAAGCAAACGAACTTCAAAATATAATTAATAAAATAGAGGCAAAAGAAGAACGTTGGTTTGAGCTTTCTGCTAAGCTTGAAGGATAGTTGTTTTTTGTTTCATGTTTCAAGTTCCAAGTTCCAAGTTCCAAGTTTTAAACTAAATTGAAAAAGCCAAAATTGTAACTGAGACTAATTTTCATATATTTACGCACATTAAAAAATAATACCACATGAAAAAATTATTCGCATCATTGTTCATCCTAACATTTTTTGTTTCTTGTGTAAGCGATTCAGGATTAGAAAGAATTCCAGAAAAAATAGATTATCGTGTAGAAAACGAAAAAGAAATTAATGATTATTTGACTAAAAATAATTTAACAGCACAAAAATCAAGCACTGGCCTACATTATATTATCACACAAGAAGGAACAGGAAAACAACCTACTTTACAATCAAATGTTACTGTTACATATAAAGGAACTTTAACAAACGGAACTATTTTTGACCAAAATACTACAGGAGCAACTTTTCCATTAAACAAATTAATATTGGGATGGCAGGAAGCATTACCACTTTTTAAAGAAGGCGGAAGCGGGATTTTGTTTGTTCCAGCACATTTGGGCTACGGAAGCAGCAAGGTTGAAAATATTCCAGCAGGTTCTGTCTTAATTTTTGAAATAAAATTAATTACAGTAAATTAATTTTATTAAAAATAGAATATAACCCGAATGCTTTTTCAAATAAAATCTTATCTAAAATTTCTTTGGCATTCTAAAAACGAACACGCTGTACATTCGCCTTTTGTTTTTAGTTTATTGACAAAATGTTTTTACGATAAGAAACCCAAACCAGAATATGCAATTTTAAAAAAGTACCGAAAATCGCTTTTGGAAAATAAAAATTTCATAGAAGTAACCGATTTTGGAGCGGGTTCTAGAGTTTTCAAATCCAATAGAAGGCAAATTTCTAAAATTGCGCAGACAGCCGGAATTTCGCCAAAACGAGCAGAATTATTATTTCGCGTAACAAACTACTTTCAGTCTGCAACTATTTTAGAAATAGGAACATCTTTAGGTTTAGCAACTTCTGCCCTAGCTTTAGGAAATCCCAAAACGAAAGTGGTTACTATTGAAGGTTGTCCAAATACGGCAAATGTTGCCCAAAAACAATTGGCTGAATTTGATTGCAATAATGTTGAAAATGTAATTTCAGAATTTGAATCTTTTTTAATTTCTGAAAACATTCAAGCTACAAATTATAATCTTATATATTTTGATGGAAATCATTCTAAAAAAGCAACTTTAGCCTATTTTGATCTTTTGCTGCCAACCATCGACAATGACTCGGTTTGGATTTTTGACGATATTCATTGGTCAGAAGACATGGAAGAAGCTTGGGAAATGATTAAAAACCATCCTCAAGTAAAAGTCACGATTGATACTTTTCAATGGGGATTTGTATTTTTTAGAAGAGAACAACCGAAAGAGCATTTTATAATTCGAGCATAAAAAAAAGACGATCATTTCAGATCGTCTTTTTTATTCTAATTCAAAATTTTCAAAATTTATTTTTTTGCTTCTTTGTTTTCTTCAGATTTAGCTCCCATTCTATTTACAGTGTACATAGGTGCAAACTTAATTTTCAAACCAGCAATTTTTCGATTATCCTCAGCCGTGAGACCTTCTTTTTCAACTGTATTTTTACGGCTGTCAAGAGCTTCATACATTAATTTAATTTCATCCCAGTCTTCTCTAGAATATTTGTCTTTATTATTTTCTACAGTATGAACAAACTGCTGGTAAACGCTATGAATGTTTTTAGCATTTACCCAGCTAAAACTCATATCATCACCAATTCTTCCTGCACCAAATAAAGCATCTCTTAATTGCTGTTTTGGACTAGGAGCTGGGGCTGGAGGGGCAAATTGGGCGGTAATTTCATTTTTAAATTCTTCGTACTTAATTTTACTTGCATTTATTTTTTCTGTCGCTGCAGCATTATCTTTAATATCGGCCAAAGCAGCTTGAGCTTCCTGAGATCTTCTGTCATATTCGGCTTCTACACTTTTCCAATTGTCTTTTAAATCGGCTGCAGCCACATTTTTAACAGAGTCTACATATATTACGTAGTTTTCTACTGTTTTTTGAGCTTTCTCTTGTTTTTCATCTTTACACGATGTTAATCCTAGCACTAATACGGCAATTCCTGTAGCTATTTTGATATTTTTCATAATCTTGATTATTTTAATTAATTAATCAAATTTACCCATTACAAAACTTAAAAAATTACATTATTATCACATTTTTAAAAATAAAAACATTTTAAAACTATAAAAAACACTCAATACTGATAATTATGCAAAACAATCTCAAAAACATATAACTTTTTTCTTTTCGAAAAACATATACTCTATTGCCTTATTTATAAAAGAGCTTTTGTAACAAAATCCAATTCTGAACTACTTATCCTTTTTATTGAAAAGTGTTTTGTACTTTTAAATCCAAAATTGTAAAATGAGATGGCTGAACCATTAATTAAAATAACCGACATCAAACGAAATTTTATTTTGGGAAATGAAACGGTTTATGTTTTAAAAGGAATAGATCTAGAGATACAAAAAGGCGAATATGTTGCTTTAATGGGACCTTCTGGATCTGGAAAATCTACATTAATGAATTTATTAGGTTGCTTAGATACGCCAACTTCTGGACATTATGTTTTGAATGGAAAAGATGTCAGCCAAATGCGAGATGACGAATTAGCTGAAATTAGAAATAAGGAAATTGGTTTCGTTTTTCAGACTTTCAACCTTTTGCCAAGAACTACCGCTTTAGATAATGTTGCTTTACCCATGATTTATGCCGGTTATGGAAAATCGGAAAGAATTGCCCGTGCCACCGAAGTTTTAAAACAAGTTAATCTAGCCGACAGAATGGATCACCAGCCGAATCAACTTTCTGGAGGACAACGTCAGCGTGTTGCTGTTGCCCGAGCTTTGGTCAACAAACCTTCCATTATTTTGGCCGATGAACCGACTGGAAACCTCGATAGTAAAACTTCTGTAGAAATCATGAAGCTTTTTGGCGATATCCATGCTCAAGGAAATACGGTAATTCTAGTAACTCACGAAGAAGATATCGCTGCATACGCACATCGTATTATTCGTTTAAGAGATGGTTTGATTGAAAGCGACACGAGAAAATCTGTCTAACCGTTTATTTGGTTAATCGTTTAATCGCAAAAGAGAAAAACTTAGCATCTCAGCACCTTAGAACCTTAGCATCTTAATAAAAATGAAAGTATATACCAAAACAGGCGATAAAGGAACGACAGCTCTTTTTGGAGGAACTCGCGTACCAAAAGACCATATAAGAATTGACAGTTACGGAACTGTTGACGAATTGAATTCTTATATCGGATTAATTCGTGATCAGGAAATGGATTCGCATTATAAAACCATTTTAATCGAAGTGCAAGATCGTCTTTTTACTGTTGGTGCCATTTTGGCAACTCCGCAAGAAAAAGAAGTTTTAAAAAACGGAAAACTTCGCTTAGAAAATCTTGGCATAATTGACTCTGATATTGAATTACTCGAAAACGAAATAGATAAAATGGACGAAAGTCTTCCGCCAATGACTCATTTTGTTTTACCAGGAGGCCACCCAACCGTGTCACATTGTCATATAGCACGCTGTATTTGTCGTAGAGCAGAACGTTTAGCAGTGCATTTAAGTCATAATGAGCATGTTCCTGAAATTGCAATTACCTACTTAAACCGACTTTCTGACTACCTTTTTGTCTTGGCACGAAAGTTGTCCTCTGACTTAAAAGCGGACGAGGTGAAATGGATACCCAGAAAATAAATCTTCTGGAAATTCCAAATTTTTGAAATCCCAAATTCCAAGGAAAAAAGTAAAAATCCAGGAATTTAAATTACATAGCAAAATTCCGAAACTAGGCGCTGTAACTGCCTTTTTTGGGGTTTGGAATTTAAAAATTGGAATTTAGCAATTGACGTTCTTAAATTTTATTAAAATAAATCAAAATTTACTTGTCTTTTTCAGTAAAAAATTTATTTTTGCACAAACTAAACAGATAACAGATGTATTGGACATTAGAATTAGCATCTTATTTAAGTGATGCGCCATGGCCTGCTAACAAAGATGAACTTATTGACTACGCCATTAGAGCTGGTGCTCCATTAGAGGTGGTAGAAAACCTTCAGTCAATCGAAGATGAGGGTGAGATATATGAATCAATGGAAGAAATTTGGCCTGATTATCCAACAGACGAAGATTATCTTTGGAATGAGGATGAATATTAAAAAATAAACCAAAGAAAAAAGTCTCATCATAGAGACTTTTTTTTTGGTTCAAATACATATTATATAATAAAGAAATACAATAAATCATGAGTTTCATAAACAGTATTATTAAAGTCTTTGTCGGCGATAAGTCGCAAAAAGATGTCAAAGCTTTACAACCTTACTTAAATAAAATTAAAACATTCGAAGCTCCTTTAATGAGTCTATCAAACGACGAATTAAGAGGAAGAACCGTTTATTTTAAAGATAGAATCAAAGAAGCTAGAGCTGATAAGGATGCTAAAATTGCTGCGCTTAAAGCTGAAGTAGAAAACATTGAAGACATCGATAAAAGAGAAGATATTTATGATGCTATAGATGCTCTTGAAAAAGAAGCTTATGAAATCTCTGAGAAAACTTTATTGGAAATTCTTCCAGAAGCGTTTTCTGTAGTAAAAGAAACGGCTCGCCGTTTTAAAGAAAACTCTCATATCGAAGTTACAGCAACTCCAAAAGACCGCGAATTCTCTGCAACAAAATCATATATTACGATTGATGGCGACAAAGCAATTTGGGCAAATAAATGGAATGCTGCTGGAAAAGATATCACTTGGGACATGATTCACTATGATGTTCAGTTAATTGGTGGTATGGTATTGCACGAAGGTAAAGTTGCCGAAATGCAAACGGGTGAAGGTAAAACTTTGGTTGCTACGCTTCCACTTTACTTAAACGCTTTGACAGGAAACGGAGTTCACTTAGTAACTGTGAATGACTACTTGGCAAAACGTGATAGCACATGGAAAGCACCTTTATTCGAATTCCACGGCTTATCTGTAGATTGTATCGATAACCACCAGCCAAGTACAGAGCAAAGAAAAAAAGCTTACGATGCTGATATCACTTACGGAACAAACAATGAGTTTGGTTTCGACTACTTAAGAGATAATATGGCGCACTCTCCAAGCGATTTAGTACAGAGAAAACACAATTTTGCCATTGTCGACGAGGTTGACTCTGTATTAATTGATGATGCTAGAACACCGCTTATCATTTCTGGACCAGTTCCTCAAGGAGATCGTCACGAGTTCAACGAATTGAAACCAAAAATCGAAAACTTAGTTGCACAACAACGCCAGTTAGCGAATGGTTTCTTAGCTGAAGCTAAAAAATTAATCAAAGAAGGTAATACAAAAGATGGAGGTTTCCAATTATTGAGAGCTTACAGAAGTTTACCTAAAAATAAAGCATTAATTAAATTTTTAAGTGAAGAAGGAATTAAACAATTGCTTCAAAAAACTGAAAATCAATACATGCAAGATAACAATCGCGAAATGCATAAAGTGGATGAAGCTTTATACTTTGTGATTGAAGAAAAAAACAATCAAGTTGAATTGACAGATAATGGTATCAAATACCTTTCTGGAGATACTGATGCTGATTTCTTCGTTTTACCAGATATTGGAACAGAAATCGCTGCAATTGAAAAACAAAAATTAGACAAAGACGCTGAAGCAGAAGCTAAAGAAAGATTATTCCAAGATTTCGGTGTAAAAAGCGAGCGTATCCATACTCTTACTCAACTTTTAAAAGCATATGCTTTATTCGAAAAAGATGTAGAGTACGTTATCATGGACAACAAGATTATGATTGTCGATGAGCAAACAGGTCGTATCATGGACGGTCGTCGTTACTCTGACGGTCTTCACCAAGCGATCGAAGCAAAAGAAAACGTAAAAATCGAAGCTGCTACTCAAACTTTTGCAACTGTAACATTACAGAACTATTTCAGAATGTACAGCAAATTGGCAGGTATGACCGGTACAGCTGTTACAGAAGCTGGCGAGTTATGGCAGATTTACAAATTGGATGTTGTTGAAATTCCAACCAACCGTCCAATTGCTAGACATGATAAAGAAGATTATATCTACAAAACAACACGTGAAAAATTCAATGCTGTTATTGAAGACGTTACCGAATTATCAAATGCTGGAAGACCGGTATTGATTGGAACAACTTCTGTAGAGATTTCAGAATTATTAAGCCGTATGCTTAAAATGAGAGGAATCACACACAACGTATTGAATGCTAAAATGCACAAGCAAGAAGCACAAATCGTTGAAGAAGCTGGTAAAGCTGGAGTGGTAACTATTGCAACAAACATGGCTGGTCGTGGTACCGATATTAAATTGTCTCCAGAAGTAAAAGCTGCAGGAGGTTTAGCAATCGTGGGTACAGAGCGTCACGATTCTCGTCGTGTAGACAGACAGTTGCGTGGTCGTTCTGGTCGTCAGGGAGATCCAGGAAGTTCTCAATTCTACGTTTCTCTTGAAGATAACTTAATGCGTTTATTCGGTTCTGAAAGAGTGGCAAAAGTAATGGACAGAATGGGACTTAAGGAAGGTGAAGTTATTCAGCATTCTATGATGACTAAATCTATCGAACGTGCTCAGAAAAAAGTAGAAGAAAACAACTTTGGTGTTCGTAAACGTTTATTAGAATATGATGACGTAATGAACTCTCAACGTGAAGTTGTGTACAAACGTCGTCGTCACGCATTGTTCGGAGAGCGTTTGAAACTGGATATTGCGAATATGCTTTATGATACTTGCGAATTAATCGTAAACAATAGTAAAGTAGCTAATGACTTTAAAGGATTTGAATTTGATTTAATTCGTTATTTCGGAATCACTTCTCCAATTTCAGAAGCAGATTTTGCTAAATTATCAGACATCGAAGTTACAGGAAAAGTATACAAAGAAGCTTTAGCATTCTATACAGAAAAAACAGAAAGAAGCGCAAGAGAAGCTTTCCCAATTATTAAAGGAGTTTACGAAGAGCCAAACAACCATTTTGAAAGAATTGTTGTTCCATTTACAGACGGAATCAAAACTTTAAATGTGGTAACTGACTTGAAAAAAGCCTATGATAGCGAAGGTGCTCAATTAATTGCTGATTTTGAGAAAAACATCACCCTTTCTATTGTTGATGAAGCTTGGAAAAAACACTTACGCAAAATGGACGAATTGAAACAATCTGTTCAATTGGCTGTTCACGAGCAAAAAGATCCATTGCTAATCTATAAATTAGAAGCTTTCAACTTGTTTAGAGGAATGTTGGACAACGTAAACAAAGAAGTTATTTCATTCTTATTTAAAGGTGATTTACCTGCTCAAAACGCTCCAGAAATTCACGAAGCAAGAGAAGTTCGTCAAAAAGAAAACTTACAATTAAGTAAAGACGAAATTCCAAATAGCGAAAGCATCAACCGTGAAGCTGGAGAAACACAACAGCGTCAGGTTACTGAAACTATCGTTAGAGATATGCCAAAAATCAACAGAAACGATACTGTTGTAGTTCAAGAAGTTGCGACTGGTAAAACAGAAACAATGAAATACAAAAAAGCAGAAGCTTTAATTGCTGCTGGAACTTGGGTTTTAATTAACTAATATTTTCTATACAAATAGTAAACATAAACAGACCCGACAGGTTTTTAAAATCTGTCGGGTTTGTTATATATACAAATTCCCTATTGTTGTTTTTTAACATTAAATCGCTAAAATCATTCTTGTAAATAATAATTAAAATGTATTTTTGCTCTCGAAAACAACGAAACACACTTTGAAACGACTTTTCGTCATATTTCTTTCCTGTATGCTATTAGTTCCTTCTTTTGGCAGTTTCTTTGTTTATACCTCATTCAAATTAAATCAAGAAGAAATTTCTAAAACGATTTGTGTGCAGCGTAAAATGGTTTTCAATACCTGTAACGGTCGTTGTGAACTTCAAAAAAGCTTAAAAAAATACGCTGACAACGAAAAAAGAATGCAAAACAATCTGAAAGAAAAAGCAGAAGTAGTTTACATTCAGACTCCAGTTTTAAACAACTTTAAATTAACAGGACTTATCGAATCAAAAGCAAAAATCTTCGCTTCATTCGACAAGAAACCTATTGCAATTGCAAATTCAATTTTTCATCCTCCATCCTATTTTATATAAATTTTAAAAGTCAAAATTCTAGGACTTACAGTTTATAGCTTACGGCCTAAAGCCTACAGCTTAAAGCTTTAATTTATATAATTCAAAATGAAAAAAATATACTTTACCCTATTAATTATGGGGCAATGTGTTCTTGCGCAAAATAAAACAACGCAAGACACAACCAAGTCGCAAGAACTTGAAAATGTTTTTGTAACCGCCAATCGTACGGCAACTTTAAGAAAAGAAACGCCAGTAGCCATAAGCAAATTAACTGCTAAAACGATCAATGAAACGAAAGCTACAGCCGTTTACGAAATTATAAACAAAACACCTGGCGTGTTGATGGTGAATTTAGGAAACGAACAGCATATGATGTCTATTCGCCAGCCTATGACCACAAATGCTTATTATTTATATCTGGAAGATGGATTGCCGATTCGCCCAATGGGAATTTTCAACCACAATGCTTTATTAGAAATAAACCAATACAATCTGCAAAGCATTGAAGTTGTGAAAGGCCCTGTTTCTTCTCTGTACGGACCAGAAGCTGTTGGAGGAACAATCAATTTGATTTCGCTAAAACCACCGGTTGATCCTGAATTTAAATTTGGAATTCAAGCAGACAATTATGGCTATAGAAGATTTCAAGCTGCTGGAGGTGCAACAGTAGGAAAAGTAGGTTTTCATATTGCAGGAATATCAAGTTTGCAAGAAAATGGCTGGATGACGTATTCTGACTATAATAAGGACAATCTGAATGCAAGAATTGACTACAACATTTCTCCTTCTACCCGATTGATAAGCAACACAATGTACGGAAAATACTATTCGGACATGAGTGGAACTGTAAACGAAGAATCTTTTAACAACAGAACTTACAAAAGCACTTCTGATTTTACGTATAGAAAATCAGATGCCTTAAGAACTCGTTTAACATTAGAACATGATTGGAATAGCAATTCTAGCAGTTATATTACCGCTTATTTGCGTGACAATAAATTAGGCCAGAATCCGTCTTACGGAATTAAATGGAGTCCAACTGTAAATCCAACTACAGCAAAAGGCGAAGTCAATTCGAACAACTTTAAAAGTTATGGCGCAATTGGACAACACACTCAAAAATTTGATTTCTTAAACACTAAAATTGTTGCTGGTGCTTTATATGATTATTCTCCTGTAACTTATTGGTCGTATGTAATTGATTTAAAAGCCAATTTAAACCCAGGACAGCCAGGAAAACAAACCGTTGATTCGTATGAAATCATTGCTGAACATCCAGATTCTAAACTTTCTGATTATACGGCAGATATTTTTAACACAGCTGGCTATGCACAAATCAGTTTTAATCCGATCGAAAAATTAGTGATTACAGTTGGCGGCCGATATGACAATATGAAAGTGAATTATGATAACGCTATTGATCTTTCTACAGGAAGTAAAGTATATGATAAATTTACTTTTAAAGCTGGAGCCAATTATAATCCAGTAAAATTTGCAGGTTTTTATGGCAATTATTCTCAAGGGTTTGCTCCTCCTGGAATTACTTCCATTTTTAGAGCTAAACCTGGAACTGGCGGCACATCTGGCGTTCCTGCTGAATTTTATTATAACCTAAAACCAGCAGATTTCGACAATTATGAAGTTGGAGGTTGGTTTTCTTTCTTAGAAAACAAATTAAATTTTGATTATGCTTTTTATTATATGGAAGGCAAAAATGAATTATTAAACATCAGACTTCCAGACAATTCAACCGATTATCGTTCTGCTGGAGAAACTCGCCATAAAGGAATTGAATTTGGCGCTTCGTACCGACCATCAAAACAATTTAATATTCGTCTTGGCGGAACTTATGCGCAACATACTTATGTCGATTTTAAACTTTCAGACAAACCGTCAGATCCTATTCAGGATTTAAACGGAAAAGAAATGCCGTCAGCACCAAAATGGTCAGGAAATTCAGAAGTGAGTTATTATCCAAATTGGCTTCCTAATTTAAGAACTTCTATTGAATGGCAGCTTGTGGGCAGCTATTATCAAGATCAGATCAATACTGTAAAATATGACGGTTACAATATTTTTAATGCGCGAATTGGTTACCAATGGAGAAAAATTGAGGTTTACGGAAACGTGCTAAATCTTACCGACAAATTATATGCTTACAATGTTTCCAGAACAAATGTTGCCAATGCACAACCTACTTACACAGCTGCTGCTCCAAGAACTTTTGTATTCGGAATTCAATATAATTTTTCATTAAAAAAATAATATTTAGCCACTCCCGATAGCTACTGGGAGTGGCAAAAAAACTAAACAATGAGTAAAGAAACTAAAAAAAAGTCTTCTAAGAAAGATTCTAAATTCATCAAAAAAGTCAAGCAACACATGTACAAATGGCATCGTGTTATTGGATTAATTACTATTGTTCCGGTAATTTTCTGGACATTCTCTGGTTTAATGCATCCATTTATGGCTCATTTTTTTAAGCCTGAAATTGCTCGTGATAAAATAGAACAACCCATTATCGACAAAAGCCAGTTGCATTATTCAATTCAGGAAGTTTTACTGAAAAATGAAATATCGCAATTTAAAAATTTCAGAATTGTCACTTTTAATAACGCAACTTATTATCAGGTAAAAACAATTCTGGGCGAGCTTTGGTATTATGATGCTTCTACTGCCAAAAAACTGGAAAACGGAGATCAAAAGTATGCCGAATGGCTTTCTCGTTATTTCTTAAACGACCAAAAAAGTGCCGTAAAAAATAGCGAAGTCGTAACCGAATTTACTTCGCAATACAAATACGTAAATCGTTATTTGCCCGTTTATAAATTAAGTTTTGACCGTCCAGATGGCATGCAAGTTTATGTAGAAACTTCATCGAGCAAATTGGCAACGTACAACCCTATTTCTAGGCAAACTTTCATCTGGTTTTTCGACACTTTTCACAATTGGTCTTTTATAGATGCCATTTCTAATAATAGTATTCGAATTATTACCATGATTTTCCTGCTGTCTATAATTGGATTTTCTGCCTTGAGTGGTATCTTAATTTATGGTTTGCTTTGGAAACAATTCAAAAAAACTGACAGTATAACGCCCAAAAAAGGCTTAAGAAAATACCACCGCCAAATCGGAATTTGGATTTCGCTTTTTACATTGACTTTTGCATTCAGCGGTGCTTATCATGCGACTACAAAATGGGCGCCTTATACTTTATCACAAATGGTTTATGAACCAACCTTTGTAACCAAAGAAATTCCTGAAGCAAACAATAATCTTAATTTAAATTGGAATCGTTTTCAAAATATAAGTATCATTACGCTAAATGACACTACGTATTACAGATGTCAATTGCTTGAAAAAGATACTAAAAGATTTAAAATGCCAAAATCAGATTCGAAATGGAATAAAAAAGAAGAGCCAAAATCTGAAGTGGTTTACATTAACGCAACAACCAATAAAATTGCACCAAATCTCGATTTAGAATATGCTGAATTTTTAGCTTATTATTTTACCGATGGAGCTCCAAAAGCTTCTTGTTGCGAAATGATCGACACTTCAGAAGATGATTCTCAACCTTCTTTTGAAAATATAAAATTGTTGGAATCAAAAGTTCTAACCGATTTTGAAAGCAGAGAATATGGTTTTGTCAACAAAAGGCTTCCTGTCGTAAAATTGGCGTATGACACACCTCAAAAAACAACTTATTTTATTGAAACCTCAACATCGAGATTGGCAGCAGTTATCAATAATTCAGATCGAGTTGAAGGTTACTCGTTTGCCATTTTGCATAAATTCTTATTTATGGACTGGGCAGGAAAAAATATTCGAGATTTAGCAACCGTTTTGGCTGCGCTTTCGATCTTAATTGTGAGTGTTTTAGGTTTTATTCTTTTCTTGAAAAAGTAACTAAAAAGATGCTAAGATACTAAGATACTAAGGTTCTAAGATACTAAGTTTTTTTCTTAGAACCTTAGCACCTTAGTCCCTCAGAACCTCAAAAAACTTATCTCGGATTATCTTGATAATATCTCGCTTCAATTCGTTTTATATCTCTTATAGAGTTTTTAGCCCAGTCTAAGCGTTTGGCTAAAATTTCTTCTTCTGTCAATTTCCAATTAATATCAGATCTGCGAAGTCTGTTGGTTAAACTTTGAATGATAATTGCGGCTGAAACAGAAATGTTCAAACTTTCTGTAAAACCAACCATTGGTATTTTTAAGAAACCATCGGCATTGTCCATAATTTCTTGTGACAATCCTTCTTTTTCTGTTCCGAAGAATAAAGCGCTTGGTTTTGTGATATCAAAATCTTCCAACATACAATCTTTCTCATGCGGAGTTGTGGCAATAATTTGATATCCTTTACTTCTCAAATCAGAAAGACATCCCGAAACCGAATCAAATCTATTAATGTCAACCCATTTTTGGGCGCCTAAAGCAATTTCTTTGTCTATTCGTTTTCCAAAACGCTGTTCGATTACATTCAATTCCTGAATTCCGAAAACTTCACAGCTTCGCATTACAGCGCTTGTATTATGCATTTGGTAAACATCTTCTACTGCAACTGTAAAATGCTTGGTTCTATTTTCTAGTACTTTTAAAAAATTAGCTTTTCTATTTTCGGTCAATATATTTTCTAAGAATGTGAGGTAATCTAAATCAATCATTTTATTTATGTTTGGCGCAAAAATAATAAATAAAAGAGAAAGAAGACTTCAACTGATTTTTCAGCCTACCAAATCTTTCCTAAAATTGGCATTCAATTTTTCATGCAATAGATAGAGCTGATTCAAATCTACAGACAAAACATCCTCTTTATAAGAATCTCCAGTAAAAACAGCACTTTCATTTTTAGAATGTTTTTTAAGACGTTCTAGCATCGCATTTAATTCATTTTCAAGAAAGTTGACATTTATAAAAGCTATAAATTGTTCGATCACATCTTTCATTCCGTCATTATAATTCAACATGATTACATTTTGGTCTCTGTCATAAAAATCCAGAAAAGCTTGGAAATATTTTTCTAAAACTAAAGCTTGATATTGCCTAAAATTCAACTCTTCAATCTCTTTAGAAGTAATTCCGAAAACACTTGGCGGAATTATACTTGCAACCATATGCATTCCTGCCATCTTTTGGTGCGACCTTAAAACATCTGCTGGATTTCGGTACAACAATGCAAAAGGAATTTCAGGAAAAATCGATCTTAAATAAGAAGCTTTAAAAATACTCCAGGCATCCAATTTTATAATTAAATGCTTTTGTTCTGGAAATCTTTTCTGTCCCAGGAATCTTAAAACCGATTGCAGCAAAACTGTTTTGGTATGCTCCTCAAAAGCATCACTTCTCAAAATCTGATCTATGAGAGGCGCTTCAGAAACCATTATATTTTCTGGTGAAGTTGCAAGAGACTGACTCAACATTGTAGATCCGCATCTTGACACATGAAAAACCAATCCTTTTAAGTCAACAAAATCCAATTCTTTCGACCAATCAATAATATTTGCGGCTGTACTTATTAATTTAAATCGCTTTGAATTATAACTGTGGCTTTTACATTTTGCAATGGTTTCTTCAAAAAAAGGCTCTGCAAAGGGTATATCGGCCAAATAAAGCCATTCGAAATACACTTCATTATTTTTTTTGACCAATTTAATCGGAATCCAATTGGAAATAAGCTCTTTTATATTTTCCATTTTATGAGTTCATTTGTGATTGAAGTTCGGCAATAATTTTAGCATTCGTTTCTGATGGATTTCTAGAAAGCTCGGCAATAATTTTTTGTTTCACTTCATCTGAATGTTCATCTTTAGGCACATAATTCACATCAAAACCCATTTTAGAAAACAATCGATCTGACCATTCATTTCTTATACAATCTAGCGTCAAATGAATTCTCGGCTCCGAACTTTTGTTCTGCACACTATGCGGCAACTGGAAATTGGCATACCAGCACTCACCCATTTTCATTGGAACCAATTGGTGATTTACATAAAAATAAACTTCAGAATTGGTAATAATAGGAACATGAATCCTGAAAAATCCCTCTTCATACGAAGTATCATTATCAACATGCTCTTTAATTTCGCTGTTAGGTCCAAGTCTTAATAGCCTCACCGCTTCTTTCTCACACTCAAACCAATCCATTATTTCTTTAAAATAAGGACAGCTTTCAAGCAAAGGCGTATTTTTATATTCTTTGTCTGGAAAAGAAAGAATATCATTTTCTAAACCCGATTGCGAACGCAAAGAAACGCTTGTCCATTTTCCTTCGTATCGATAGGTATTAAAATGCGGTGTCCACAAATTGGTTTCGCAAGTCAGTAAATCGTTTTGCAGTTTTTCTATCGAAAAAGAAATCGGGAGCTGGCAAGAAGAAGGATTCATAACCTTAAAAATTTAAATTGCTAATTATAAAATTATACAGTTTATGAGTAGAAACCGATACCGTTTCAGAATCTGTTTTTAATACTAAATCTGCTTTTTCTGGAACTTCATAAACATCTGTTATTCCGGTGAAATTTCTAATTTTATTCACATGATCTTCTGGCAGTAAGGCTCTTTTGTATAATCCTTTCGGATCTCTTTCGATCAAATTAGAAATGGCGCAATCCAGAAAAACCGTTTTTACAAATTCAAAAGACCTTAGTTCATTTCTAACATTTTCATACGGATTGATAACCGACATCAAAACAATTTTCTTCTCTTCAATAAGATTTCTTCCAACATTAAAAAGGCGCCTTACGTTTTCGCAGCGATCTTCTTTAGAAAACCCCAAATCTTTACAAATGGTTTGTCGGTATACATCGCCATCTACTATTTCTGCTTCATAATTATTTTGAAGCAAAAGATGCTTAACATTCTCTGCCAATGTCGTTTTTCCCGAGCCGGACAACCCTGTAAACTGAATTAAAATCATTTTGCATCACTTTTATCAAACGCAACATTAAAACTAAACAATTCAGAACGAGACAGAAAGAGTATAAATACCCTTTATTTTCTATAAAAATGCCTCGTTAATCCTTTGCATTTACTAAACATTTAAACGAAGAAATCACTATTTTTATCTTTTAATAAAACTAAGAATGAAAAAGAAACTTGTTGTTTTAACAGGAGCAGGAATCAGTGCTGAAAGCGGAATTAAAACTTTTCGCGATAGCGATGGTCTATGGGAAGGACATGATGTAATGGAAGTTGCAACTCCAGAAGGCTGGCATAAAAACCAAGAATTGGTTCTGGATTTTTATAACAAAAGACGCCAACAATTAAAAGAAGTAAATCCGAATCTTGGCCATATCATTCTGGCTGAACTGGAAAAAGATTTTGATGTACAGATTATTACGCAAAATGTGGATGATCTTCACGAACGTGCAGGAAGCACAAACGTTTTGCATTTGCATGGCGAATTATTAAAAGTGAGAAGTACACGAAATAAAAATCTAATTTTAGATTGGACCGAAGATTTGCTTACGGGAGATTTAGACGCAAACGGACATCAATTGCGCCCACATATTGTTTGGTTTGGCGAAGAAGTTCCTGCACTCGAAGAGGCAATTGATATTACCGAAACTGCAGATTATTTTGCTGTAATCGGAACTTCATTACAAGTTTATCCTGCAGCTGGTTTGATCGCTTATACGCCAAGTACAACCCCAGTTTTTTATATTGATCCGAAACCTATTGCCATTCCGAATCTTAGAAATAAAGTGGAAACTATTGCAAAATTTGCTTCTGAAGGGGTTGCCGATATGAGAGAAAAATTATTGAACTTAGAAAAAACCACATGATTTTTGAAAGCTGGTTACAGCAATTAACCCAATTTAATATCTTTTGGCTCTTTGTTTTCTTTTTAATAGAAAATGCAGTGCTGGTTGGATTATCTGTTTTAATTGGAAAATTATTAGAACCCGAGAACACCTTTTTAAAGAACAAAGATCGAAAATGGGTGCTTTCGACATTGCTTTGCAACACCTTTATCACTTTACTAGGTTTTGAATTGTATCGCTACGGAATTTTAAAAATAGATTTTTCAGCATCCATACAGCTTATCATTTTGGATACGCTTTTATTGATTCTCTTAATGGATCTTTTCATGTTTATCTTTCATTTTCTGGTTCATCATTTAAAATGGATGTACCCAATTCATAAATTGCATCATACTCATATCGAAACCAATGTTTACAGTTTGTATGTCCTTCATCCTATAGAAACTTTGGGTTTTGGTTTTATTTGGCTATTCTTAATTACGATTTTGAAGTTTAATTACCTGAGCATTATTGTTTACCTGGTTCTAAATCTGTCGTATGGAATATTTGGACATTTAAAGCGAGATCTATTTCCTGCTTTCTGGTACCAAAATTATTTCACAAAGTGGATTTCTACCACTAAATTCCATAATGATCACCATAAAAATGAGACTCGCAACTACGGCTTTTATTTCACAATCTGGGATAAAATTTTCAAAACCATAATTTAAGCACCAATATAGCTTTCAGAAGTTTTAACAATAGCTTATATTTGCACCTTTCGAAAAAACAACATCACAATGACTACTCTAAACGAATTGAATGCTATATCGCCAATTGACGGAAGATATAGAAATAAAACTCAAAATTTAGCACCTTTCTTCTCTGAAGAAGCTTTAATAAAATACCGCGTTTTGGTTGAAGTGGAATACTTCATCGCGTTATGCCAAATTCCGTTGCCACAACTGAAAGGTATTGATTCTTCTTTATTTGAAAGTTTGAGAAATATCTACAAAAACTTCTCTACAGAAGATGCACTTTGGATTAAAGAAACAGAGAAAGTAACCAACCACGACGTAAAAGCGGTTGAATACTTTATTAAAGATGCTTTTGAAAAATTAGGTTTATCTCAATACAAAGAGTTCATTCACTTCGGATTAACATCTCAAGATATTAACAATACTGCTATTCCGCTTTCTACAAAAGAAGCTTTTGAGCAAGTTTATATGCCAACCTTAATTGCTGTAATTGCAAAATTAAAAGAATTAAGTGTAGATTGGAAAGATATTCCGATGTTGGCTCGTACGCACGGACAACCAGCTTCTCCTACTCGTTTAGGAAAAGAGATTTTGGTATTCGTGGAGCGTTTAGAAGAACAAATGCGTTTGTTATTCAACATTCCGTTTGCTGCTAAATTTGGTGGAGCAACAGGAAACTTTAACGCGCACCACGTAGCATACCCACAAATTGACTGGAAACAATTCGGAAACAAATTTGTTGAAACCGATCTTGGTTTAAAACATTCTTTTCCAACCACTCAAATTGAGCATTACGATCATTTTGCTGCTTTTTTTGATGCTTTAAAAAGAATCAACACCATTATTATCGATTTAGATCGCGATATCTGGACGTATGTTTCTATGGATTATTTCAAACAAAAAATCAAAGCAGGAGAAATCGGTTCATCTGCAATGCCACATAAAGTAAACCCAATTGATTTTGAAAACTCTGAAGGAAACTTAGGAATTGCAAATGCTATCTTCGAACATTTAGCAGCTAAATTGCCTATTTCAAGATTACAGCGTGACTTAACAGACAGCACTGTTTTACGTAATGTTGGAGTTCCGTTCGGACATACTATTATTGCTTTTGAAGCTACTCTTAAAGGTTTGAACAAATTACTTTTAAACGAAAGTAAATTTGCCGAAGACTTAGAAAGAAACTGGGCAGTTGTGGCAGAAGCTATTCAGACTATCTTACGTCGCGAAGCATATCCAAATCCTTATGAAGCTTTAAAAGGCTTAACAAGAACTAATGAAGCGATCGATAAAAATGCCATTCATAATTTCATCGCGACTTTAGAAGTTTCAGATGCGGTTAGAGCAGAATTATTAGCAATAACTCCTAGCAATTACACAGGAATTTAAGAAAAACACCAAATATTTTACCAAAAAAAGCTATCTTTATCGAGATAGCTTTTTTTATTAAATCTAGAGGCTAAAACCAGATTACTTCACTCCTCTTTTGCTCTAATAAGAGTTTTTTGTGAATTTCATTTGAATGAAAAGCTGGTTAAGTCCCTAAAAAATACCACGCTTTATATGATTGCATTAAGTGCCGCTGCTGAAACTACACACCACTTACAACCTTTAATTAGTGATCTAGGGTTAATCCTGATGACTGCCGGAATTGCCGTTCTATTATTTAGAAGACTAAAACAGCCTTTGGTTTTAGGCTACCTGATTGCAGGTTTTTTAGCCGGAAACCATTTTGATTTTTTCCCCTCTATAACCGACATGAAAAGTGTCGAAGTCTGGGCAGAAATCGGGGTTATATTTTTACTTTTTAGTTTAGGACTTGAATTTAGCTTTAAGAAACTAATGAAGGTTGGAGGAACTTCCTCCATCACTGCCATAACACAAATTTTGTTTATGACCGTAATTGGTTATTGTGTTGGACAGTGGATGGGCTGGGGAAAAATGGATAGCATTTTCTTAGGAGCAACACTTTCTATATCCTCTACCACTATTATCATCAGGGCTTTTGATGAATTGGGAGTGAAAGGAAAAAAGTTCGTCGGAATTGTTTTCGGAGCTTTAATCGTGGAAGATATTGTTGCTATTTTGATGCTGGTTTTATTATCTACCATTGCGGTAAGCGATCAGGTGTCGGGAACTGCATTGCTGCAATCTGTTTTAAAACTCATTTTCTTTTTAATTATCTGGTTCTTAGGAGGGATTTTTATTATTCCGACAATCTTTAAAAAAGCGAAACATTTGATGACAGATGAAATGCTGCTCATCATCTCATTGGCTTTATGTTTAATGATGGTTATTTTTGCTTCAAATGTTGGTTTCTCTCCAGCTTTAGGAGCTTTTATCATGGGATCTATTATTGCTGAAACTACGATGGCAGAAAAAATCGAGCATTTGATTCAGCCCGTAAAAGATTTTTTTGGAGCGGTTTTCTTTGTATCTGTAGGAATGTTAATAAATCCTGTAACATTAGTAGATTATGCTCTTCCAGTTGCCTTGATTACTTTAATAACCATTTTCGGAAAAGCACTCAGTTCTTCTTTTGGTGCTTTACTTTCTGGACAGCCCTTAAAACAATCTGTACAAACAGGAATGAGTTTGGCGCAAATTGGCGAGTTCTCGTTTATTATTGCAACTCTCGGAATGACTTTAAAAGTAACGAGCGATTTCTTATATCCCATTATTGTTGCCGTATCTGCAATTACGACATTTACAACTCCATTTTTAATTAAATATTCAGAGCGCTTTGCCTTCTATTTAGAATCAAAAATGCCTAAAAAATGGGTTAAAAACATTAACCGTTATAGTGTAAATGCCCAAGCCATTAAATCGGTAAGCACTTGGCAAATTGTGCTTCGTTCTTCAATTACACAAATTATCCTTCATACTATTATTATTACAGCCATTATATTACTATCGTCCAAATTTGTAGCGCCATTAGTAGCCGATACAAGATTCGGAAATACTTTGGCTGCTTTTCTAACTTTGGTTGTCATTGCACCGTTTTTATGGGCACTTTCGCTTCGTCGTGTAAAAGTAGATGAAGTTGAAGCGCTTTGGGAAGAACGCAAATATCGTGGCGCACTTTTAATGCTAATCTTAATCAGAATGAGTCTCGGTTTATTCTTTGTTGGTTTTTTATTGAATATTTTCTTCTCTCCTTTGGTTGCTTTCGTGGCGCTGATTATTGCAATTGGAGCGTATCAGATTTTCCCTAAAAAACTAAACGAACAATATCACAGAATTGAAAGTCATTTTTTAAAAAATCTGAATGATCGAGAAAACAAAAAGATCGACAGAAGATATGCCAATTTAATGCCGTGGGACGGACACATGTCTTTCTTCGAAATTAAAAAAGAATCTAATCTGGTTGGACAAACTTTACAGGAACTTAAAATTCGTGAACAATTGGGCATTAATATCGCTTACATCAAACGCGGAGACGTTACAATCCCGATTCCAACCAAAACCGAACGTTTATTTCCTGGCGATGAAATCTGCGTGATTGGAACCGATGCACAAATTGCAGAATTCACAAAATTCCTAACCCAAAACGAAACAGAACCACCTTTAAAAGTAGAAGAAACCGATATTGTTTTACGTCAGCTTGAAGTTTCGCAAGACGAATTTATTAAAAAAAGCATCGGACAATTCAGAGCCAAAACAGACGGAATGGTAGTCGGAATTGAAAGAAACGGAAACCGTATCCTAAATCCAGAATCGAGTTTGATTTTAGAAAAAAATGATATTCTATGGGTTGTAGGAGACAAAAAAAGAATGAGTGCTTTGTTGGCGGTGAAATAAGTTTTTTAAAGATGCTAAGGTTCTAAGTTTTTTAGAATTTTAGCATTTTTCATTTTATGAAAAACAAAGAAAATATAAAAGCGTTGAAATTTTCATAAATTGAAAATCTCAACGCTTTTATAGAAAAACTTAGAATCTTAGTGCCTTAGAACCTTAGCATCTCAGTATCTTAGAACCTCAAAAAAATTATTTATTCGGCTGCGGTGTCAAACGCAAATAAGGTTTAATTGGTGTATGACCTTTTGGGAATTTAGCTGGAATGTCGCTATCTGGAATTGCTGGTGCAATAACCACGTCTTCTCCATCTTTCCAGTTTGCTGGAGTTGCAACACTGTAATTTGCAGTCAATTGTAAACTGTCAATGACACGAAGCAATTCGTCAAAATTTCTTCCTGTTGAAGCCGGATATGTTAAAGTAAGTTTGATTTTTTTATCTGGTCCGATCACAAAAACAGAACGTACTGTAAACTTGTCACTTGCATTTGGATGGAGCATATCGTATAGATTTGCTACTTTTTTATCTTCATCAGCAATAATCGGGAAATTTACTTCTGTGTTTTGAGTTTCGTTGATATCTTTAATCCATTCTTTGTGTGAGTCTAAACCGTCTACACTCAAAGCTATAACCTTAGTATTTCTTTTTTTGAATTCTGGAACATAGTTCGCTACAGTTCCTAATTCAGTAGTACAAACAGGAGTAAAATCTGCTGGATGCGAAAATAAAACACCCCAAGAATCTCCTAGCCATTCATGAAAACTAATTGGTCCTTGTGTAGTTTCTGCTTGAAAATCTGGAGCTATATCGCCTAATCTTAATGTTGACATAATTTATATTTTTTAGTTCCTCTAAAATTAACCAAAAAAAGCATATAGAAAACATCGATTTTCTTAAAAAAAGTTAAAATTCTACTTTGTCGATATAATTAGTATTTTACTGCTAAATAAAAGTAAGAATGAAGTACCAAAAAGCAAGCGTTACAAAAGAAATCGGGATTCCGAAACCAATCATCATACTGCTCAATTTTGGTTTTAATCCGTAAGTTGAAGCCAAGATTGCACCTGTAATCATAGGCGCCATTGCAGTTTCCATTATGGTAATTTTGATAACTTCAGAATGCTGATTAAAAATGAAAACATAAAGCACGAAAATCACAAAAGGAATTAAAAGAAGCTTAAAGAAAAGGCCCAATCTCAAGAATCTCCAATGCTGGCTTCTTCTATCAAAAGTCAATTGCAAACCAACAGAAAGCAGTGCCAAAGGTGTTACCAAACTTCCTATTTTTAGCAAAATAGATTGAAAGGTTTCATTTAAATGATAATCAGAAATATTCATCACACATGCCAGAACGAACATTAGAAAAGGCGGAAATAAAATAATCTTTTTAAAGATTGCCAATGCATTCGGACTTCCTTTTGAATAAAAAGCCGCTGTAAAAACACCAAGTGTAGAAACCACCACAAAAGTCCCAGGCTGATCTACCAAAACGGCAGTTTCTAAACCTTTTTTTCCAAACAAAGCTTCAATAATTGGATAACCAAGAAAAGAACTGTTGCTTAGTCCCGCTGTTAAAATCAAACAGCCAATTAGTTTGTTCGACCAGCCATTTTTTCTTCCTAAAAAATGAAAAAATAGAAAAGCCAAAATATAAGTAATCCAGCCTGCACCTATTGGAAACAGCAACTCACTGCTCCATTTTATCTTTGGAATATGATATAAAGTAATCGCAGGAAGACAGAAATAAATAACAATTTTATTGAGCGTCTTATAAATAGAAGTAGGAAATTGTTTTACGTGCTGTAAAACTAAACCTAGCGAAAGAAAGAGAAATATTAATATAAAGTTGTTCATATCACGGCTTACGCACAAAAATAGGAATTTATAAATTGCAATGCTGAACAAATTGTATCGCTTCTTTAAGTTTTTTGTTACTTTTAATATATAAAAAAAGCAATGCAGCAAATACGAGACAATTTAGAACGAATGGTAAAACTTTCTGATGAAGACTGGAATATCTTTTCGTCAAAACTTATCCGTCAGGAATTTTCAAAGAAAACGGCAATTCTACAAACTGGCCACGTTGAAAGTTACCTTTCCTTTATAGAAAAAGGAATCGTTAGATATTACATTCCTTCAGAAAATAAAGATCTCACTTTTACTTTTGTATTTGATGGCGAATTTACAAGCGGTTACGACTCATTTATTACCCGATTACCCGTAAACTATACTATTGAAGCTCTTGCAGACACCATATTATGGCGCATCTCTTATAATGATCTTCAGGACATTTATGCCGAAACCGAAATCGGCAATACTATTGGCCGCTTGGCAAGCGAAGGATTATTTCTTAAAAAATCAAAAAGAGAATTGTCACTATTAAATGATTCTGCAGAACAGCGTTACCTTAATTTATTTATAGAGCAGCCTCAGTTAATTCAAAAAATACCTCAAAAATACCTTGCCTCTTATATCGGTATTACTCCACAAGCTTTAAGCCGAATTAGAAAGCGCATTTATTAACCCAGGTTCATTGCTTTAGGTTTCTTTACTGTGCAACTTTGTACAATAAAAACAAAAAGATATGGAAACCTTAATTGTATTATTTGGTGCTTTTGCTGCAACTCTACTTATTATCTGGCTTACAACCAAACGATTTGAACTATCATTTTCAGGAAGAATTGCTATGGCACTTATGCTGGTATTTACCGCTATAGGCCATTTTGCCTTTACGAAAGGGATGGCAATGATGATTTCTTTTTTGCCTTGGGCAAACGCCATCGTGCTTGCTACAGGAATTATAGAATTAGCCGCAGCAATTGGACTCCTATTGCCAAATACCAAAGTGCTTACCGGAAAACTGCTTATTTTATTTTTCATCCTCCTACTTCCAGCCAACATTTATGCGGCAAGTAATAATATCAATTTGCAAACCGCAGACTATACAGGCAAAGGCCTATCCTATTTATGGCTTAGAATACCAATGCAACTTCTTTTTATACTTTGGGTATATTTTTCTTCTATTAGAAATAATCAAAAATCAAACACGCATCATTCAATTAATTTCTAAACCCATAAACTTTTCACATCTCACCTCTCACAAATAACTAATTACCAATCACTTTTAACTTTTTACTAATCACTCATTTCCAAAAAAATAGTTAAATTAGTGTTTTGTGTTACAAAAAGATGTAAATTTGTAACATATTTTATTACAGTATGATTTCAGGTAAATTTGCCATAACGATTCACATTCTTACTCTGCTCCATAAATTCCCCAATGATTATTTGTCATCGGAGTTTATTGCGGGGAGTATTAATTTAAATCCTGTTTTGGTTCGAAAAGAAATTTCCAATTTAAAAGCACATCATATTGTAGAAAGTAAAGAAGGAAAAAATGGCGGTACAAAATTGGCAGTTAACGCTGCTGAACTGACTTTAAAACAAATATTCGAAATGACCTTTGAAACCATTGGCTTAGGTTTTGCTAAAAATCAGCCGAATCCTGATTGTCCTGTCGGAAAAAATATCAATCAGCATTTGGAGAATTTATATAGCCAAATGAATGAAAAAGTTAGTGCACAGCTGGCAGAGATTTCATTGGAAGATTTTTCGAATCAATTTTAAAACTATTTTTTTTATCTAAAACTGTAACATTTTTTATTACTAAATAAATTTATATATTATGAAAATCGCACTTATTGGAGCTACAGGATTTGTAGGCTCAGCAATTTTAAACGAATTAGCAGATAGAAAACACGAAATCACTGCTATTGCAAGAACTCCAAAAGATACAGCAAACGCCACTTGGGTTGCTGCAGATATTTTTAATGTTGATGCATTGGCAGAAATCTTGAAAGGTCACGATGCCATTATCAATGCTTACAACCCAGGATGGACAAACCCAAACATTTATGATGACTTTTTAGCAGGTTCTAAAGCAATTCAAGAAGCAGTTAAAAAATCGGGCGTTAAGCGTTTCATCACTATCGGTGGAGCAGGAAGTTTATATGTGGCACCAGACTTGCAAGCCGTTGACACGCCAGATTTTCCAAAAGAAATTTTCCCTGGGGCAAATGCAGCAAGACATTATTTAAACATTATTAAAGAAGAAAAAGATTTAGATTGGGCATTCTTTAGTCCTGCTTTTGAAATGCATGCTGGAACAAAAACAGGAAGAACTGGAAAATATCGTTTAGGATTAGAAAATCCTGTTTTCAACGATGAGCAAAGAAGTATTTTATCTGTAGAAGATTTAGCTGTAGTTATCGCTGACGAAGCAGAAAATCCAAAACACCACCAAGTTAGATTTACAGCGGGTTACTAATTTTTTTTTTAGCCACGAATTCACGAATTATTTTTTTTACCAAATTTTTCTATTTTGACGGAAATTTAAATAACACGAAAAAACTTTTGATACTCTGTTTTCGTGTCCTTCGACTTCGCTCAGGAAGACAAAGAAATGCAACAATAATTCGTGAATTCGTGGCAAATAAATTTATACAGTTTCAAAGGTATGATTGTCTTTTGAAACTGTTTTTGTTTTCAGTACTTTTACATTTCTAAAAAGTGCGTTTTGTCAAATTCTAATAAACAATCTGGCAGTATATCTGAAAAAGCTGGAATTTCACCTCCCGAAATCACCAATATTTCGGCTATCAATCAAATTAAAAACAAACGCAGACAGCAGCCCACTTCTCACGAATTAATCAATGGTATTTTAGAAGGCAATCGAACTTCTTTAAGCCGTGCTATTACTTTAATTGAAAGTACCAATCCGGATCATTTTGAAAAAGCAGGCGAAGTCGTTCAAGGCTGTTTACCTCATGCCAATAAATCAGTTCGTGTTGGAATTACAGGCGTTCCTGGTGTTGGGAAAAGCACTTTTATTGAAGCTTTTGGAAAACATTTGACAGAACTTGGGAAAAAAGTAGCCGTTCTCGCGGTTGATCCAAGCAGTTCGCTTTCACACGGAAGTATTTTAGGCGACAAAACCCGAATGGAAGAATTGGTAAAAGATGAAAATGCTTTTATTCGACCAAGTGCTTCTGGTGAAACTTTAGGCGGTGTGGCACGAAAAACTAGAGAAACTATAATTCTTTGTGAGGCCGCAGGTTTTGATACTATTATTATCGAAACGGTTGGTGTTGGCCAAAGTGAAACTGCCGTTCACAGCATGGTAGATTTCTTTTTGCTGCTAAAAATTTCTGGCGCTGGCGATGAACTTCAAGGCATTAAACGAGGCATTATGGAAATGGCAGATGCAATTGCAATCAACAAAGCTGACGGTGATAATATCAAAAAAGCCAATCAAGCAAAAGTGGATTTTAATCGGGCGTTACATTTATTTCCTCCAAAAAAATCAAATTGGCAACCCAAAGTCACTACTTGCAGTTCGCTAACAAAAGACGGAATTCCGGAAGTTTGGAATACGATTTCTAATTATTTCGAACAAACAAGAGAAAGCGGATTTTTCCAAGAAAAAAGAAACGAACAAAATCATTTCTGGATGATGGAAACCATCAACGAACAGCTGAAACAAAATTTCTTCAATCAGCCCGAAATTATTTCATTATTGGAAGAAAGCAAAAAAGCAGTGCAAAACAATGAAATCTCATCGTTTGCAGCTGCTTCTAATTTGTTGAAAATATATTTCAACAAAGTAACAAAGTAACAAAGAAACAGAGCCTCAAAGCTTTTTTACTCTGTCACTCTGTATCTCTGTTACTCTGTCACTATTTTTTAGCTCTAAGCTTATACTTACTTTCTTTATACAAATTTCCTGCTGTAATAACATGCGCTAAGGCATCTTTTGCTAAATCTTCGTTTAGTTTTACAGGAATTAGAGTTGTATCATTTTTAATTTGGAATTGAAGCGGTTTCAAGTTTGGCTGCATGATCACCACTTGGTTTTCTACTCTAAAAGCATTAATATCATTAAACTGCATAATAGATCTTCCTTGTACTTTTGAATCTAGTTTCGTTAAATTACGGCCTACCATTGGCGTTTCAAACGGAATTCCTAAATAACCTAACAATGTTGGCGGAATATCAATCTGGCTTGCTAATCTATCGTAAACGGCTCCTTTTGCAACTCCAGGTCCCATAATAAATGCTGGAATATGGAATTTATTAATCGGAACTAAATTTTTACCGTATGTTCTGGTATTGTGATCGGCAATTACAATAAAAATGGTGTTTTTAAAGTAAGCCTCTTTTTTTGCCATTTCGAAGAATTTCCCAATAGAAAAATCGGCATATTTCATGGCATTATTTACTGTATTAGGCTTTTTATCGTAAGGTTTTATTCTTCCCGCTGGATATTCAAAAGGTTCATGATTTGAAGTTGAGAACATCAAAGAGAAAAATGGTTTGTCTCCTTTTGATTTGAAGTAGTTATTTGCTTTAGTAACCAAATCTTCATCAGAATAGCCCCAAGTTCCTTTGAAAGCATATTTGTTTCCATCGGACTCAAAATCTTCTTGATCGACAATATCGCTGAAACCGTTTCCGTTGAAAAACGAAGCCATGTTGTCAAAATTGGCCATTCCGCCATAAATGAAACTTGTTTCGTACCCTTTTTGTTTTAAAGCATCGGCTAATGTGAAAAATCCTTGTTGCGAATTACCCAATTTTACAACACTTTCTGATGGAGAAGGCAAAAATCCAGTTACAACCGCTTCAATTCCGCGAACACTTCTTGTTCCTGTACAGTACAAGTTGGTGAACAAAGTTCCTTCTTTAGATAATTTATCAAATTCTGGAGTTAAAGGTTTTCCGCCTAAAATTCCAACATATTCTGCACCTAAACTTTCTTGCAAAAAGATTACCAAGTTATACGGTTTCTTTACGACAGAATCTGGCTGCTGCACATGCAAAAACGGAATATCGGCATCGGTAAAATCTTTTGGCCCAGCGACCATGTATTTTTTAACACGAGCAATCGCTTCGGCTTCATCCATTTTGCCATACATCTTTGTATTTCCTTCATTTTTGATTGAATAGGCCGCAAAAGCAACCGTATAAAATGAATTTAATCCCAAAGTATTGGTTAACTGATCTGTTGAGAAAACAGCATTACTACCGTTAATTGGGCGTTTTGAAGTTAGACTCGAACGTGCTCCAAAAAACAATAAAAAAGCCACTAATGGGAATAACATTAATTTGAACTTATAATCTGCACTTGAGGTATAAAATAATTGTTTTCCTTTTTTGATAGCAAAATAAAGGGTCACTCCTAAAATAAGGAAGGTTACAATTATAGAAGTCAGATAACTTTTTAAAAGCATTCCAACTACTTCTTTTGGATAAATCAGATAATCTAAGAAAATCTTATTGGGGCGTGTATCGTATTGTTTTACAAAATCTGGCGAAGCTAATTCTACAAAAAGAATTAGAAATAGAAACAAGAAACTGTAAATTACCAAGAACTTATTGGTAAACTTTATCGCTTTATTTGGCAGAAAAGTAATTAGCAATGCTGGAAGAAATGACAAATAACAAAGCAATATCAAATCCATTCGAAGACCGATTGGAAAAATATGCCAGAAATCTGGTGTTTGCATTACTCTTTCTTTAAAAAGAAAAAATAAAAATATTCTGCTTAGAGTTGTAATCAACAATCCGATTGCAATAAAGCTAAAAATCGGTTTTAAGTAACGTAAGTTTTTCATTAAAAATAGTATAAGAACGTAAAGTCAGATAATTACTCTTCGTAACGATTAATTTCTCTGTCGTAAAACTCATTTGCTTTTTCAATTAAACCTTCCATTTCGGCATTTAATTCTGCTTCGTCAAGATCTTCGGCTTCTTCTAAAAACTCTACCTCATCATCTTTCAAATTGATAATGAATCTTGGATAATCCAAGTGAATGATAAAAATATCATCTGGAAAATCGGTGTTATCTCCAAGTAAAAATTTAGGTAATTCCATATGTGTGTTTATTTTTTAGTGAATGATTTATTATTTTTTTGCCACTGATTGAAAGGATTAAAAAGGATTTTTTCCTTCAATAGCAAGATATATTTTTCAAATTTAATTATTCTGTGTCTGAATTGTTTATTAATCTTTTTGATAAATAATGAAAACGGACATAAAGGCAAATCGCTGCTGCAGTCAAACCTGCCAAAAGTCCGATCCAAACTCCTTGTGCCTTCAATTCAGTATATTCTCCTAGATAATACGAAATAGGAAAGCCAATTACCCAATAAGCTACAAAAGTAATGTACATCGGCACTTTTACATCTTGCAAACCGCGCAGAGCACCTAGAACTACGACCTGAATTCCGTCAGAAATCTGGAAAACCGCCGCAATTAAAAGCAGTTTTGATGCGATGCTAATTACTTCTTCGTTATCTAAAATTTGTCCTGTATTTTCCATATTCAAGAAAATGTTCGGAAGATAATTGTGGAAAACAACAAAGAAAATGGCAAAAATGGTTTCTAGAATGATGGCAAGCAAGAAAATCGAACGCGCCACAACAATCAGTTTTTTGTAATCCATTAAACCTCTCTGATTGCTTACGCGCACCATCGATGTCACGCTCAGTCCCATTGCAAACATAAAAGTCATCGATGCCAAACTCAAAGCAATCTGATTGGCTGCCTGACTTGTTTTTCCGATATTTCCGCAAAGCCAGATAGAAGCTGTAAACAAAACCACTTCAAAAAGCATTTGCATGGCAGAAGGAAATCCGATGCTGATAATCTTTTTTATAGTCGCTTTTTGTATTTCATTAAAACTAAAACCTTTAAAAAAGCGTTTTAAATCATCTCTTCGCGAAAGCATGATATGCATGAACATCACCAAAAATATTCTCGAAATTACAGTTCCTAAAGCGGCTCCGATAATTCCCATTTTCGGAAAAATCCAAATTCCGTAAATCAATACATAATTTATACCCACGTGGAGAACGTTTGCCATAACCATCGCATACATGGAATATTTGGTTAATGACATTCCGTCTGCAAATTGCTTATATCCTTGATACATTACTAGCGGAATCAAAGAAAAAGCCACCCAGCCTAAATAAGGTTTTGCTAATACAATAACGTCTGCTGGCTGTTTTAGCAATTCCATAATAGGTTTAGCAAACATGATTACGGTAAAAAGTACCAACCCTAAAATGGTACATAAAAATAAACCGTGATGAAAGGCCGAACGGATTTTAGTATCGTTTTTCTCTGCATCTCCTTCGGCAACAATAGGTGTAATAGCCGTAGAGAATCCGATTCCTAAAGACATGGCGATAAAAATCATGCTGTTTCCAAGCGAAACCGCGGCCAATTCCGTACTTCCAATTTTACCAACCATGATATTGTCGACAATACCAATTAAAGTATGTCCGACCATACCCAGAATTACGGGATATGCCAGTCTTAAATTATACGAAAACTCTTTGGTGTACTGCTTTAAATTCACTTATATTCTTTTTTAGTCGGCAAAGATAGTCAGAAGCTTCGAATTCTATCCCATCAATAAAAATATATGCCAATTTTAAGACAAAAATAAGACGAACTCAATATTATGTAACGATTTTTAAAAATTGTATAACGATCTCCAAATGTCTACCGTATAATTTTACATCATAGAAATTTCAAAAATATAAGCCATGAAAAAATTACAGATGTTATGCCTAGCTGCGTTCACGTTTTTATTTGCCAACACAACTTTTGCTCAAGACAGCGAAGTCGAAAATTACGATCAGGGATTTAGAATCGGAATCGGGTTAAATGGAGGTCTTCCAACCGACAACGATTATGACTGGTCTCTTGGTGGAGATGTACGTTTACAGTACGATCTTTCAAAAAAAACATCATTAACCTTAACAACGGGATTTACAAATTTATTTATGGGGAAAGATGAACTTGGAAATAACGTAAAAGATCTTGGATTTATACCGGCCAAAGCAGGTTTTAAAGCTTTTGTCTTAAAAGATCAATTTTATGTTTTAGGAGAACTTGGTGCTGGTTTTGCGGTAACAAACGGTTATGACAAAACAACCTTTTTATGGGCTCCAGGTATTGGCTACGCCAACAAGTACATCGACTTAAGTGTTCGTTACGAAGATTATCATGACTTTAAAACCAATCAAGTAGCACTGCGTGTGGCTTATGGTTTTAAACTATAAAAAAATAGGTTTAATTTATTATTTTGTTTTTGGTAAAAGCCCGACAGTCTGAGGAGTCTGTCGGGCTTTTTATTTTATATCATTACCATTGGTCAAAACAAAAGTGCTATTAGTCAAATGATTTTTTAAGATCGATTGAGAACGCGGTAATTCGCAGAAAAATTAATCGAATCATGAACAAAACAGTCATTTATTTATCTCAACTTATTCTTTTATTGATTACAGTTGCGGCACAATCACAATCGGGAATTTCAGGCGAATTTAAACTCGATTATGTCCCTTTTTCTAAATACGTTAGACCAATGGACAGTACTAAAACAAATGCCGAAAGCAATTTTAAAAGAGCACAGATTGCTTTTGAAGTACCGCTTTCTTTAAAAATGGACCAATACAATCATCCAAAACTGTGGTCTGTAGTGTTTAATGCTAGTTATGCCAAAATGGAAAACAGAAACTACAATATTCAAGATCTGCCAATAGAATTTCAAGGAGGGTTTCCAACAGAATTACTCAACACTCAAATTGGAGTTAAACATTTACGTTCTATTTCTCCATCTTGGTCTTTATTACTAATGGCTTCTGTTGGCGTTTATACCGATATGGTCGAAATTAATAAAGATGATGTCTTGCTGCAGGGAGGAGTTCTTTTTATTAAACAATTTAATCCCAAACTGGCTTTAGGGGTTGGACCTGTTTTAACCAATAGTTTTGGTGTGCCAATGGTTCTTCCTGGAATTTATTTTAATTGGGAAACTACTGGAGCGTTACATTTTAAAATTACTTTTCCAGAAGGCGCAGAAGTTGGCTATCGAATGTCTGATACGTTTGACTTAAAAGCAGTAGTAGAATTAAGCGGAATGACAGCTGAAACCAAAATTGGAAATAAATCTTCATTACTTGGATATCAGCAAATAATTGCAGGTTTAAGACCTCAGATAAAATTTGGAGAGCATTGGACTTTAGAACCAACGGGAGGAACTACGCTTCTAAGAAGTTTTTCTACAACTAACCGAAAAATCAAAGAAATTTTTAAAGAAAAAGATATTGCCGATCCAAAATTCACAACAACTTTTTATGGAGCAATAGCTCTAAAATGGAAATTCTAGAGCTATCGGCTTAACACAATTTATAAAAACTTAGCCAATGGTTTTAACCTTGGGGACGCAATGATAATCGCCTTCGTTTGTGTTCCCAAGGTTGAAACCTTGGGCTATATTGACTTACATAATATTGAGCCATACCAAATCTGAAATCAAAAATCGTTAATCCGCGATCTAAAATAACTGAACTTAATGGCATTACCCAACAAGTTATCGGCTTAACAAATTTTTATAAACTACCTCTTTCAATAAAACTTCTCTGCGAGTTCTTGAAATAGGTAGTTCTTGTCCTTTTATAAATAAACGTCCGCCAGAAACAGAATCGATATGGGTAACATTTACCAGAAATGATTTGTGAATTCTAAAGAAAATTTCTGCGGGAAGCGTTTCTTCTAATGAAATCATGGTTTGATGAATAATTAGTACTTTATCCTTAAAATGAAGCTTAGCATAATTTTGCATTCCTTCGATATACAGAATATCTATCCAGGAAATTTTCTGAAATCCTTCTTCCTGACGCACATATAAAAAAGGATCCAATTGATTTTGTTTTGGAGAATTCAGCATTTGATACCATTGCTTTGCTTTTAAAGATGCCTGATAAAAGCGCTGAAAAGTAATGGGCTTTAATAAATAATCTACAACTTGAAGTCGATATCCATCTAAAGCATGTTCGGAATAAGCAGTGGTAAAAATCGCTAATGGTGGATTCTCTAAAGATTCCAAAAACTCTAAACCGGACAAATAAGGCATATTTATATCCAGAAATAATAAATCTATCTGTTTTTCCTGAAGATAGGAAGTAGCTTCCAAAGCCGAAGCGCAAGTAGCTACAACTTCTAGAAAATCAATTTTAGACGCAAAATCCGCTATTCCGTTTCTTGCTATAGGTTCATCATCGATAATGAGACATTTCATATTCATGGTTTTCTGTTTCAGGTTTTGTTTTTTGGTTTCCCGCAGATTTGGCAGATTTTTTTCTTTAACCGCAAAGTTCGCAAAGGTTTTACGCAAAGTTCGCAAAGTTTTTATTTTTAAAAGGATGCAAAGATCACTAAGCGTTGCGGATTAAAAAAATCGTGCTAATTCGTGCAATTCGTGGCTAAAATAAAATCATTTAATCCTTATGATCTGTGGCTAAAAATTCAACCGCAAAGTACACAAAGCAATACGTTAAGATTTCGAAGATTAAAAATTCGTGCTCATTTGTGTAATTTGTGGCTAAAAAATCATTTCAAATCTAAAACCACTTCAACTGTAAAGTCCGAATCGGTTTTATGGATATTCAATTTATGTTTTTCGGGATATTGTATTTCCAGTCTTTTCTTTACATTCTCCAAACCTAATCCCTGATTTTTTGAAGGCATTTTGTATTGTTCCGTATAAGAGTTTTCAATTTTAAAGTTCAATTGATTGTTATGCTGCTTGCAGGACAAATGCACATATCTTTTCTGATCCGGAAGTCTTGAAACATGTTTAAAGGCATTCTCAATTAATGGGACCAAAAGCAAAGGCACAATTTGAAGCTGTCCATCTTCAATATTCCATTTGCTTTTTACCTCGAGTTCATTTCCCCATCTGGTTTCCTCGACAGCAATTAAGTCTTTCAAATATTTAATTTCAAGGTGCAAAGGCACATATTCTTTATTGCATTCGTACAATTGGTATCTCAAAATATCCGAAAACTGAACCAATAAATCTGAAGCCAGCTTTACATCGCTTTGCATCAGAATATGAATATGGTTTAAAATATTAAACATTAAATGCGGATTGATCTGATCTTGCAAAATCTTGATTTGAGCCTCTAAATGAACTTGTTTCAATTCGGCATGACTTCTTTCGATAGCATTATGTTCCTGATAAAAACGAAGTCCGCAGGCAGTACTGCTTATTAAAATTGCTGCTGGAATGCTGCCATAAAATTGTGTCCATAAAAATTCAAGTGTACTTAAGTTAGCTTGATCAGGATATACCCTACTTCTGGATTCTGGGTTTGAAAAAACAGCATAAATTGTAGCCAAACAAAACGACAAAACAAGCACAACTGCAAAACCTTGCAAGGCAAACAAAGCCATTTTGTTTTTCTTTAAAGCTCGAGGCAATAATACATCACTTAAAAAATGCGCTAAAGCGGTTGAACAAAATAAAATTAAAATAGACTGAGAAAAAGCAGACCAAAAACTGTAATCTTCTATTAGCTGTCCCCAAATTGTAAAACCTAACAGACACCAGAAAAAGACTAAAAACATCCAGTGTCTATTTTTATTAATTGCAATCATCTATAATTTAATTAGAAAATTTAACATCAAAAGTAGCCCTATATTTTTTAACGAAACAGCAAAGAACCCAAAAGATTCTTTGCTGCATAATAGGGAAAACGATTAAAAATTGTGCTATAAGAAAAAATAGCCAACACCGATATTAAATGAATTAGGTTTTGAACTAAAACTTTTACTCACATTATTTAGTCCGCCTTGATAGGTTAAATCAACCGTAAATTTCCAAACCTCAACACCTGCTCCAACCTGATATCCGATATTAGATTTATCAAATTTGCCATACGCGTTTTTCAATTGGTTTATTGATGTAAAGTTTTCATCCAAAACATAAGAATATATTCCTCCAGCAAAAACTCTAACATTTATCGTAGAATAATCAATCACTTTATAACCGACAACTAAGGGCACTTCAATGCTTTTCCATTTTGCATTTTTAGAAACTGACGAAGTTGTTTCTTCAATTTTGGAAGATTTCTCACTGTAAAGGATTTCATTCTGAATATAAAATCGCTTATAATCAAATCGAGCCATAACGCCTCCAAAATAGCCCACAGCATATTTTGAACTGAAATCGTCTGAAACTGGCAACTCAGAATAATTTGAACCGCCTTTTATTCCCAAATGAACCGGAAATGCAGATTGAGCATTGATTTTAGAAGAAATTAATCCTAATAAGAAAATAGTAGTTAGCAATAATAATTTGTACATGTTCATGATAATAGTTTTTATTAATTTGATGCAAAGGAGCACAAACCATAAGCGCTATTAAAATTAGTTTGATGAACTACATTGTTGTTTTGACCAACGGAATTTACAAATACAGTTTCAAGAAGTATCTAACTGCAATTCTCGAATTGACTAATTACTTTACCTTCTCGCCCAATTCTTTTTTATACAATTCGATATTTGCAGCTGTTTTTTCGTCCATTTCTGGTTCCTTAATATCGGTATGCTTTTTCATTTCTTCCCAAATAATTTTAGCTACAATATAGCGTGACATCTCCTTATCGTCTGCAGGAACAATGTACCATGGCGCGTGCAGAGTCGATGTTTTATTGATTGCTTCTTCATAATATTTCATATACTCGTCCCAATAGCCGCGCTCTTTCAAGTCTCCAGGCGAAAACTTCCAATTGTGTTTTTCTTCTTCCAGACGTCGCAGTAAACGCTGGCGCTGTTCTTCCTTGCTCAAATGCAAATAGAACTTCATTACAATTGTGCCATTCTGGCAAATATGCTTTTCAAAATTATTGATCTGTTCAATTCTATTTTTCCAAAAATCAGGCGTTAAATCATCAACCGATTCAATCCCTGGCAAGTTTTCACCTAAAATATACTCAGGATGCACGCGAGTCACCAAAACATTTTCGTAATGCGTTCTATTAAAAATCGCAAACTTCCCTTTTTCTGGAAGCGCAATATAATGGCGCCATAAATAATCATGTTCTAATTCTGTCGAAGTCGGCGTTTTAAAACTATGCACCACTACTCCACGCGGATTAAATTCTTTAAAAACTTCCCGAATCAAACTATCTTTCCCCGAAGTATCCATTCCTTGAAGGCAAATCAAAACCGAATATTTGTTGTGCGCATACATAACATCTTGCAAATCGCTCAATTTGGCTTGTACTTTATCTAATTTTTCCTCTTTTTCATCGTCATCTGCTTTTACCGACAATAAAGTCGGAATGTCTTTGAGCTTAATTTTTTCTACAACTTTAAAATCTTTCGGATCTATTGATTTCATATCTTTTTCAATTTTTGTCTTATAAATATAGTAATTTTACGAATTCCGATCGGTATCGGAACTGCTATTCATTGCAATATTCAATAGAAAACTTCATGGAAAAATTCACATTAGAAATATTATTTCAAATTATCGGAATCGGTTCTGCATCAGGATTATTTTTCAATAACAATTCACTTTACGTAATTGGCGACAACAGCGGATTTCTGTACGAATACAATATCGAAAACAAACAATTAAACCAACATGCTTTAATTGACAATCCGACGCAAAATATTCCGAAAAACCTAAAACCCGATTTCGAATCTCTAACACATCATAATGATACATTGTATGTTTTTGGCTCTGGTTCAACCGAAAATCGAAACAAAATGATTGAGTTTGATATGAAATCAAAAACCGTTTTACAAAAAAATAATTTAGTCGATCTGTATGCGGTAATGCAGAATTTCAGTGAAATAAAACCAAAAGATTTTAATCTGGAGGGTGCTATTTTTGATGGAGAAAACTGGTATTTATTCAATCGCGGAAATGGCGTAACCAACAAAAACACCATTTTTACGATTCATGCCAAAAATCTCGGAGAAGAATTTGCCTTGATTTCTGTCAATTACAAACTTCCAAAAATAAAAGGCGTTCGCTCCAGTTTTACAGATGCCATTTTGGTCGATGATAAAATCTATTTCCTTTCAACCGCAGAAGACACCAAATCTACTTACGATGACGGCGAAATCTTAGGAAGTTTTATCGGAAGAATCGACGTGAAAACCATGAAAATAGATTTCACCCAAAAAATTACAGCAACCAATAAATTTGAAGGCTTAACTCTTTACAAAAAAGAAAATAATAAAATAGAGTTTTTACTTTGCGAAGACAATGATACAGAGGTTTTAGAAACTAAGATTTATAAATTAACGTTGCCGATTAAATAAATCGTAACATTTTTCTTAAAATTGCGTCTTTTATACCAAAATCAAATAACTTAAGATAACCAATTTTAAAATAATGATCAGAAAAACCGCTTTCGCTCTTTTAGTTTTTATTACAAGTCAAGCCTCACAAGCTCAGTACAAATATCCTACGACTCCTGAACGTCCTGTTGTAGATGACTATTTTGGAACAAAAATCACAGATTCATACAGATGGCTTGAAGACATGAACAATCCTGAAGTTCAAAAATGGTTCAAAGACGAATCGGATTATACCAATTCTATTGTGAAAACAATTTCTGGACGTGATGTTCTTTTTAATAGAATAAAAGAAATTCAAGCTTTGGGTGGAGATCAATACGGATATATTAGACAGGTTGGTGATATTTTCTACTACACAAAAAATAAAAAGCAAGAAAACATATATAAGTTGTATTTCCGTAAAAACAGAAATGGAGCTGAAATTTTACTATTAGATCCAAATACAATTGCTAAAGGTGCAACTATTACCAATTTTAATATTAGTCCTGATAATAAAAAATTAGCTATAACCATATCTGAAGGTGGTGCAGAAGTTTGCGACCTAAAAATTATGGATCTCGAATCGAAAAAATTCCTTTCAGATAAACTTACGCCTGTTTGGAGCGAATTTCCTTTTGAATTTACTCCAGACAGTAAAGCCATAACATATACACAAATGGCTACGAGAGATAATACAAGTGATGATTTTTTGAAGAACATGAAAGCTTTTTTACATGTTATTGGCACTGATCCAAAAACAGATAAAATATTGGCTTCAAAAGAAAACAATCCTGAATTAGGAATTCTAGCTGCACAATTTCCTTATGTTAAATTACCTGATGATTATTCGTATATTATTTTAGATATTGGATCTACAAAAAATGAAGAATTCTCATTTTATGCTCCATTCTCAGAATTAGGAAAATCAAAAATTAATTGGAAACCATTAGTAAAATTTGAAGATGATGTAACAGATAGTCAAATTATTGGTGATAAAGTTTTTTTTCTTACTCATAAAAATGCTCCTAATTACAAACTGGCATATACAAGTCTAAAAAATCCAGATTTTAATAATCCAACGATTCTTGTTCCAGAAAACGATAAAGTTATACGAAGATTAAGAAAGTCTAAAAACTTCATTTTCTATAATTTGAGCGACGGAATCAATCAGGAAGTTTTTCAAGTTAATGCCAAAACTTTAGAAATCAAAAAAATTCCACTTCCAGCGGGTTCTAATGCATCATATCCATTAAGTCCACGTCAAAACGATAACATGATGCTGTTTAACAATGGCTGGGTTACACCTTCTACTGATTATGATTATGACGCCCAAACTGGCAAATTAGAAAAAAGCAAAGAATTAACCGCTAATGGTTCTTTTCCTGACTTTAGCAAAAATTATATTGTAAAAGAAGTAGAAGTACCAAGTCACGATGGCGTAATGGTACCCTTATCTATTATTTATCCTAAAAATATAAAAATGGATAGTTCAACACCCTGCTATATTACAGGATATGGAGCATATGGAATTAGTCAGTATCCTTATTTTGTAGGTCCAAGTTTAATGACACTATTGGAACAAAATACTATTGTTGCATTTGCCCATCCCCGCGGAGGAGGCGAAAAAGGCAATCAATGGCACTTAGATGGGATGAAAGCTAAAAAGCCAAATACTTGGAAAGATTTTATTGCTTGTTCAGAATATTTGGTAAAAGAAAAATATACTTCTAAAGAAAAACTTATTGGAAATGGAGTAAGTATGGGAGGTGTATTAATTGGAAGAGCAATTACAGAACGTCCCGATCTTTATAAAGTAGCACTGGTTGAAGTAGGTTGTACCAATGCAATTCGAATGGAAACTTCTCCAAATGGAGCAAATCAAATTCCAGAGATCGGAACTTTAAAAAATGAAGAAGATGTGAAATATATTTTAGAAATGGATTCGCAAAGCAAAGTGAAGAAAGGCGAAAAATATCCAGCTACTTTCATTCGTACAGGAATTAATGATCCTAGAGTTGCACCATGGGAACCTGGTAAGTTTGCTGCAATATTGCAAAATTATAATAGCTCAGAAAATCCAATTTTGTTACACGTTAACTATGCCAACGGACATCATTCAAGTGACTTAGATGTTACTTACGGTGATGAAGCAGACATGTGGGCATTTGCATTATGGCAGGTTGGAAACACTAAGTTTCAGCTTAAAAAGTAAAATCACAAAATATAATTTCAAAAAATCTGTAGAAGTAACTTAGTCCTTCTACAGATTTTTTTTGCTTTCGCTGAAAAGCAAAAATGATTATTTTTATTTTTTTTTTCACCCCGTTCCAACCTTTTTATCTTTTTCGCTCTCTATATAAGAAAGACAACAATTGTGATAAACGAGACTCAAATAGCAAACTGTAAAAAAATGCACCGCGATGCGCAGCGTGAGGTGTACGAATACATGGCACCGAAGTTGTACCGCCTTTGTAAAAGATATTTAAAAAAGGAAGAAGAAATTGAAGAAGCACTAGCCGATTCGTTCTTCACTATTTTCACCAAACTAGATCAGTTAAAAGAAGCTTATGCTTTTGAAGCTTGGGCAAAAAGAATAACGGTGAATCATTGTTTGGCAACGATTAGAAAAGCGACTAACTTTAATATGTATCTCGACGACGTAAAGCGGATTTCTCAGCCTTCTGTTGATGAATTGAATACGTTGGAAGAAGAAGATCTGCTTAATTTATTAAACCATATTCCAGACGGCTGTAAAACGGTGTTTAACCTTTTTGTTATTGAAGGTTACGGACACAAAGAAATAGCCGAAATGCTAAAGATCTCTGAAGGCACCTCAAAATCACAATTGAATGCTGCTAAGACCAAATTGAAAGAACTGGTTAATAAATTGTATTATCAAAAAGCAAAATAGTCATGGACAATCAAGATAAATTATTCGATAAAATAAAAGAAGCTTCGCAAAAAGCCGAGTTTCAAGACTTTCCAGGAATGGAAAAAGTCTGGGCACGCGTTGAAGAAAAACTGGACAAAAAAGAAGATAAAAAAACAATCGCTTTATGGAAAAAAATTGCCATTGCAGCTTCTCTTCTTTTACTGATTTCTTTGGGATATCAATTTATAAATTCAAATAAGGAAGTTGCAGCAGAAACTCCGAAAGTAGTTTATGAAGAAAAAGAAATCAAGCAAACTCAAGAGCCCGTTTCAGATCAAAAAGTTGCAACTCCTTCTTCAAACTCTGATATAGTTTCTAGCGAAGAAGCTGTTACAATTTTAGAAAAACAGACTAAACATAAAGAGCGAGTAGCTATTCAGGAAACCACACTTCCTCAAGCAGAACCTGCGTTGTCTGCGCCTGCGCCAAAAATTGCAGCAGAAACAGCTATGCCAGCACAAGTTTTATTAAATGATACTTTTGATGAAGAAGATAATATCTCGTCAAAAAAAGAAGTAACGCCAGATATGGGTTATTCCAATTTTTCTGAAAGAGCTTCTGCAAAAGTTGCCTATTCTGCCGCTTCGCCAACACAAAAAGCTAAGAAAAATGCTCCTTTGGTTGTTTTTAACGGAAAAGCAATGGCACATAGCGATGATGCAAAGAAAGACAAAATGATGCAAGAGCAGCTTCCAAATTTACAGCCTGAAAACATGGAGTCTCTTGTAGTTTTGGATGATCCTTTATACATTATTGATGGCATTTATTATTCTGAACAAGATTTATTTGGCAAAAATCCAACGAGTCCATATGCGCCTTTGGACAAACAGGAAATAAAAACGATCACTGTTTTGCAAGATCTCGAAGCTACTTCTAAATATGGCGAACGAGGCAAAAAAGGTGTTGTTATAATCACTACTAAAAACGGAAAACCGGCTTCGAAAAAATAATCGAACCACAACAAAACTTTGTCAAAGCGCAAAACTTTGACAAAGTTAAATCTCAACATTAATTCTAAAACTTATTATCATGAAAAGTCTAAAACTTATTTCATCAGCCATTGCTATGCTTATATGTTTCGTAACCATGGCACAAGAAAGAACCATTTCTGGAATCGTTACAGACGAAAGTAAACAGCCACTTCCAGGAGTAAATATTTTTAATCAGACTTCAAAAGCCAATGCGGCAACTGATTTCGATGGAAAATATAGCATTAAAGCAAAAACAGGAGACACGCTAGTTTTTAGCTTCATTGGATACAAAAATCAAAATCAAAAGGTTCAAAATTCAAATATTATCAATATCAAACTTCTTCCGTACAATCAAAATTTACAAGAAGTTGTAGTAGTAGGTTATGGTTCAAGTGACGCTGAATACAGCAATCGCAGTTACGAACGTGCGGAACGTGCCGAAAGAAGAAAAGCCAAAATGGCAACTGCTTCGGTAGCTATGCAAGGAAAAGTTTCAGGAATTCAAGTTCAAAATAATGTTGGATATCTTGCCAGTCCAAGTACAGCGGTTGTAATTCGCGGAAATGCTTCTGTTTCCCCAAAAAACGAACCAATGTATATTGTAGACGGAGTGCCTGCAAAAGCCAATCAAATGGCCAAAATTAATCCGAATGACATTAAAGATTTAAAGGTTTTAAAAGATGAAGCTGCGACTTCTATTTATGGAAGCAGAGCAGCAAATGGTGTAGTTGTAATTGCCACCAAAAACGAACTTTACAAAAATCTTACTGAAAAAGAATTGGACAAAAAATTAAATATCCTACCAATTCCGACAGAGCCAACTCAAGAAGACTATGACACTTTTGTAGAAAATGCATTCGAAAGTCCGAAAACAGCTCCTCTTTCTACATTTTCTATAGATGTTGACAATGCTTCTTATACTAACATTAGAAGATTTTTAAACAATGGTCAGGAAGTTCCAAAAGATGCAGTGCGTGTAGAAGAAATGGTCAATTTCTTTAAATACACTTATCCACAGCCCAAAAACGAACATCCGTTTTCTATCAATACAGAAGTAAGCGACTCACCTTGGAATGCCAATAATAAAATCTTGAAAATTGGTTTACAAGGAAAAAACATTCCAACAAACGATTTGCCAGCATCAAACCTTGTTTTCTTAATTGACGTTTCGGGTTCAATGAGCGACATGAACAAACTGCCTTTATTGAAACAATCTTTAAAAATTTTGGTTAACGAATTACGAGCAAAAGACAAAGTAGCTATTGTAGTGTATGCTGGCGCGGCAGGACTGGTTTTACCTCCAACTTCTGGCGATGAGAAAAAAACAATTGTGGATGCACTGGATAAATTACAATCTGGCGGAAGCACTGCGGGCGGTGCAGGAATTGAATTGGCGTATAAAATTGCAACGGAAAATTTTATTAAAAGCGGAAATAACAGAGTAATCTTAGCAACAGACGGCGATTTCAACGTTGGAAGTTCTTCTAATACTGATATGGAAAAACTAATTGAAGAGAAAAGAAAAACAGGCGTTTTCTTAACTTGTTTAGGTTACGGAATGGGCAATTACAAAGACAGCAAAATGGAAATCTTGGCCGATAAAGGAAACGGAAATTATGCGTATATCGATAACATTCAGGAAGCAAATCGTTTTTTAGGAAAAGAATTCAAAGGTTCGATGTTTGCTATCGCTAAAGATGTAAAAATTCAGATTGAGTTTAATCCGAAACAAGTTCAAGCGTACCGTTTGATTGGTTATGAAAATAGAAAATTGCGTCCAGAAGATTTTAAAAATGATGCGATTGATGCAGGAGAATTAGGAAGTAATCATACCGTTACGGCTTTATACGAAATTATTCCAGCTGGCGTAAAAAGCGATTATTTAGCCGAACAGCCAGACGAATTGAAATATACTAAAACAGAAACAAGTTCGAATAATTACAGTAGCGAATTGGCAACCATCAAATTCCGCTACAAAAAACCTGACGGAGAAAAAAGCATCGAAATGGTTCAGGTAATCGAAAACAAATCTGTTGCTTTAGAAAAAGCGAGTGATGATATGAAATTTAGTTCTGCCGTAGCGTGGTTCGGATTGAAATTGAGAGATTCTAAATTAATCACCAATAAATCTTCTGAAGAAATTGTAAAATTGGCCAAACAAGGAAATTCAAACGACGGCGAAGGTTATAAGGCAGAGTTTATTCGTTTGGTCGAAACCTCAAAACAGTATAATTAATCCATATTTTATTACATTTGTGGCTTATTTTTCAAAATTATTTTACACACGTATGAATCCTATTTTAAGCCAAAATTTATTTTTAGTAAAAGAACATATCGGGATGTTCAAAGCCGCAAACAACTACGACATTTACGATCCCGAAACCAATCAAATTATTATGAATTGCCGAGAAAACAATCTTGGTTTTTTCACAAAAGTATTTCGATTTACAGATTATAAGAGAGCAACTCCATTTAATATTGAAATTACAACTGCTTCTGGCGAAAAATTAATTACCGTAAGAAGAGGTGTTGCCATCTTTAGATCGACTGTTGAAGTTTTGGACGAAAAAGATCGTTTGGTTGGAACTTTCAAACAAAAGTTTTTCTCAATTGGAGGAAGATTTGAAATTTTAGATAAAAACGAAAAACCAGTGGCTACACTTCAAGGAAAATGGACAGGCTGGGATTTTAAATTCTCTCATGAAAACAAACAATTGGCCCAAGTAAGTAAAAAATGGGCTGGATTAGGAAAAGAGTTTTTTACAAGTGCAGACAATTATGTATTGAAAATTGAAGAAGCCGTTGCAGCTGATAGTCCGTTGAGACAATTGATTTTAGGAGCTGTAATGTGCATAGACATGGTTCTGAAAGAATAGCAGAAAGTTGTTAAACTTAGATTAAGAATACTTTTAAAGCATCATTTTAGTTTTCAAAAGCTTATTTTTGTAAGACTTATAATGATGCTTTCTGCATTTCTAAAAACATAATCATGACCGACTTAAAAAATAAAAATGCCTTTATTACGGGCGCAGGAAAAGGAATAGGAAAAGCCGTAGCAATCGCTTTGGCAAAAGAAGGTGTAAACCTGATTTTGGTTTCAAGAACTTTAAAAGATGTAGAACAATTGGCAGACGAAGCTTCTAACTTAGGTGTAAAAGCTTTGGCTTTAAGTGCTGATGTTTCTGATATTAATTCGATCAATAAAGCCGCTGAAAAAGCTTTGGCCGAATTTAAACACATTGATATCTTAATCAATAGTGCTGGAATTGCTTCTTTTGGAAAATTCTTAGAATTAGAGCCTGAAGCTTGGGAAAGAATTATTCAGGTGAATTTAATGGGTACGTATTTCACCACTCGCGCTATAATTCCAAATATGATCGAAAGACAAACTGGAGACATTATTAATATTTCGTCAACTGCTGGATTAAACGGAAACGCTTTGACAAGTGCTTACAGCGCATCTAAATTTGCCGTTTTAGGTCTAACCGATTCTTTAATGCAGGAAATGAGAAAACACAATATTCGTGTTACGGCTTTAACGCCAAGTACAGTGGCAACCGATATGGCAAAAGACTTAAACTTAACTGACGGAAACCCAGAAAAAGTCATGCAGTCTGAAGATATGGCAGATTTAATCATTGCCCAATTAAAACTAAACCGAAGAGTGTTTATTAAAAACAGCAGTATTTGGTCTACTAATCCTTAAAAATAAATAAATTCCAATACTTAAATTCCAAATTCCAATTGCACTTGACATTGGAATTTGGAATTTAAGTATTGGAATTTAAAAAAAACATATGATGGAACAATATTTAAGACAATTGGTCGAAATAGAATTTCAGGATAAAAAACAGATTTTCTCCGGATTTCTTATTGATTATTCTGACGAATGGATTTTGCTTCGAAATAATCCAGTAGATTTTGTTTTGGATGGTTTTGTTATTTTGAGAAATAAAAACATTGAAGCCGTAAATCGAGATCACGATTTAGCTTTTACTGAAAAAGTCATTCGTTTAAAAGGTTTAAAAATAAATTCTGATGATATTATTCCGATCAAAGATCTGAATTCGATCATTAAGTTTATTTCGGAGAAATACGGCATTTTTCAAATCGCAAAAAAATCATCAAAATCTGCTTATTTAGGAAAATTAATTGGATTGACTGATGAAGAACTAACCATCGATTTCTTAGATACTCGAGGCCAGTTTGGAGGAGAATTAACTTTTAATCCCGAAAAAATCAGAGTTATAGAATTTGATACCGATTACATTAATTCTTTGAAATTGGTGGTTGGAGACAATTGATTTTATTTATACCGCAGAGATACACTAAGGTTTCGCAGAGATGCACAAAGAATTTTAATAACAACAAAACAGCTCTTTTTAATTAAAAAGAGCTGTTTTGTTGTTAATCTTTATGTAAGACGCACTGCAGTGCGCCTCTACGATATTGCAAATTTTAAATTAACTTTGCGAACCTCTGCGAAATTTTGTGAATCTCTGAGAAATAATCTTAAACGGCAGCAAGCTTATTCAAAAACTCAATTCGAACGCTTCCGTCTTCATCGATTTTTGTCAAGTTGATTTCTTGCAAAGTATTTACCAATTCAGGATTCCAAGGTGTTTTTACTTTTACGTAGTTTTCTGTAAATCCGTGAATGTAACCTTCTTTATTTTCTCCTTCAAAAAGAACAGTTCTGTTTGTTCCTAATTGGCTTTCGTAAAACGCACGACGTTTTTTAACCGATAAGCCACGAAGCATTTTACTGCGTTTTGCTCTTACATTTGAAGGAACAACGCCTGGCATATCTGCCGCTTCTGTATTATCTCTTTCCGAATAGGTAAACACGTGCAAATACGAAATATCCAATTCGTTTAAGAAATGATACGTTTCTAAAAAGTGTTCGTCAGTCTCTCCAGGAAAACCAACAATTACATCAACACCAATACACGCGTGTGGCATTACTTCGCGAATTTTACTTACTCGTTCTGTATAAACTTCACGCAAATAACGACGTTTCATTAATTTCAAAATATCGTTGCTTCCAGATTGTAGCGGAATATGAAAATGCGGTACAAAAGTTCGGCTTTTAGAAACAAACTCTATGGTTTCGTTTTTCAACAAATTGGGTTCGATTGAAGAAATTCTCAAACGCTCAATTCCTTCTACTTTGTCTAAGGCTTGAACTAAATCTAGAAAAGTATGTTCGTGTTTTTTATTTCCGAACTCCCCTTTTCCGTAATCGCCAATATTTACACCAGTCAAAACAATTTCTCGAATATTTTGAGCTGAAATTTCTTTAGCATTTTTTAGCACATTTTCTAAAGCATCACTTCTAGAAATTCCTCTTGCTAGCGGAATCGTGCAATAGGTACATTTATAATCGCAACCGTCCTGAACTTTTAAGAAAGCACGCGTACGATCTCCGATAGAATAACTTCCCACGTAGAAATCGGCTTCTGCAATTTCGCACGAGTGAACTTCACCCATATCATTTTTGCTCAAATCATGAATATAATCGGTGATTTTGAATTTTTCTGTCGCTCCCAAAACCAAATCAACACCATCAACTGCGGCTAATTCTTCAGGTTTTAATTGTGCATAACAGCCAACAGCCGCAACAAAAGCCTTATCATTCAGCTTCATTGCTTTCTTTACTACCTGCTTAAACTGCTTATCTGCATTTTCTGTTACAGAGCAAGTATTAATTACATAAATATCTGCTATTTCTTCAAAATCGACGCGGTCAAAACCTTCGTCATTAAAATTTCTGGCAATTGTAGAAGTCTCTGAAAAATTCAGTTTACAACCCAGCGTATAAAAGGCAACTTTCTTTCTGTTTTCCATAATTTGTCTTAAATTAATGAAATCGTTGTCAAAAAATTTAAGGCTGCAAATTTACAAACAATATTCATCAAAAGAAAGCAATTAATGCACTTCGAATCAATAATTTGCACGAATGTTAATTTAGAAACATTCAAAAGTTAATCTTTTTTATTTTATTTTTATAAAAAAATGAGGCAATGATTGCTCACATGTGGCATTGAAATAAGAATAAAATGACAAAATAATCGACTAAATGCAAATTTTATCGATTAAATACAATTTTTATAGTTTTAAATTCAAAATTTCTTACATTTACCATTGTTATGAATTCAGTTGGCATTAAATTCATATTAAAGAAATTTAGTAAGCTTTAATTAATTTAATAATAATTCGGCCATAACAATTTTGAATTTTACTCGTTATGTTGTTGTTTTGTGTTACAAAATGAAATGGGAAAGCCGAAAACCAAAGAGAGTAGGCAAAATTAAAATACAAATACCACGCTTTATGAAAGCATTTTTACCCACAATCTGCTTGATTTTCTTAACCGTATTTAGTTCGCAAGCGCAAACTAATGCTCCAGCCGCAAATGCAAATCCATTTCCTACTATTAGCACTTTGACGACTTGGGCAAGCTTAAACTCACAACAGCAATTTGATGTTGCTATTCGTGCAGTTGGGTTCAAGTTTGAAGTTAAAGAGCCAGGTGAAGGATCTACAGCTTACACCTACATTCGTAAAGTAACTGTTAATGAAGTAAACTATACGGATAGAATTGTATACAGAATTACAAATAACAATTCTGCAAGTATCATTTCTTTAGTAACAGCTTCTACTGACTTGGTTAGTTTATACACACCACAATTGGCAAGCTTTAAAAACAACAACTGTAAAACAGAAATGTCTAAAGACAAAAACACAACTTGCAGCTGTTACGAAAGTGCAAATTTTGCGATCGATCTTTGCGACGAGCGTGTAAAATTAACTATGGGTGACGGAAATAAATATTTTGTTTCTGTAGCTAAAAAATAATATTTAACTCTGATTTGTTTCCAAATCTTTACTGACTTTTAAGTATGTAAAGATTTGGAACACATTTCTTAGTTAGAGTTTGGATTTTTAAGTTCGTACCAAACTTCTAATTCTTCTTGATATTCGAAAGAATTCACAAAACGAAAACCTAATTTCTCTAGTATTTTTCTTGAATTTTCGTTTCCTGCATCTGCATAAGCATACAGCACTTCTACTTTCATTTTATTAAAGGCGTGATTAATAAAAGTTTTTCCAGCTTCAGTTGCATACCCTTTTCCCCAATGTTTCTCGATAAAACGATATCCTAACTCGTAAAAGTTTTTGTGGCTATTGATTTCGTCTGTAATAAACTTAATTCCAGACCAGCCCAAAAATTCATTCGTTTCTTTTAAAACAACAGCCCAGCGGCCTGTGCCAAAATCTTTGTATTGTTTTTGAACAAACTTAATGTATTCAATACTTTCTTCGATATGTTTCACAGGTTTATTGCCAAGAAACAGATGCACATTCGGATTGGAATCCAATTCAAACATTCCTTCTGCATCAGAAAGTTCTAATTCTCTTAAAAGCAAACGTTCAGTTTCAATTGGATTTTTCATTTTCATTTAGTTTAAAATATAACGTGTAACCACCTCAGCAACGCCATCATCATTATTTGAAGCCACAATTAAATCGGCCTTGTCACGCAATTCGGGCGTTACGTTATCAACCCAAACTCCTAAACCTGCATATTCTATCATAGTCAAGTCGTTTCCTGCGTTTCCAACAGCGATAATTTCACTTTGATGAATTCCGAGCTGTTCAGCCAAAAGTCTCAAACTTGCCGCTTTATCAATGCCTTGCTGTGCTGCTTCTAAGAAAAACGGTTTAGACATCGAAACGCTTAAATGTGGCATAGCATCCTTTAAATCTTTTTCCAACGTTTTCAAATAAGCTGGATCTTGCAATAAAATGCATTTCACTGCTGGCCTGTCTACATAATCTTTAAAGCTTGAAACTTTATGATGCGCCATTCCAGTAATTTCTTTTTCTATCTCGATAAATTCAGAATCCGTTTCGCTAATGATTTGATCATCCAAATACGTAATGATATGTGCCTTTTTTTCTACACTATAATCGTATAAGGCATGAATTTGCTCAACCGTCAGCTTTTGTTCAAACAAAATAAAATCGTCTTTCACACGGCTAATTATAGCTCCATTGAACGAAAGCATATACGAATCGTTTTTATCCAATTCCAGCTCTTTTGCATAAGCCGTCATTGCTGTAGTTGGTCTTCCAGAAGCCAAAACCACGTAAACACCTTTTGCCTGAGCTTCTAATATTACTTTTTTATTTAAATCTGATATTCTATGATCGTCTGTCAACAAGGTGTCATCCATGTCGAGCACTAACATTTTGTATTGCATATTTTTAGTTTTCAGTCGCAGTTCTCAGTTTCAATTTACAGCGCAGAGACTGAATACTGAAACTGAATACTGAACACTTTTTTAAAGGCTCATTCTAAATTCTTCTATAACCGGATTGGCTTTTGCGAAATCTGTTTCTTGTATAAATACTTCAACTGCCAAATCTGTTTGCCCAAAACCTCCCAAACGTGCCGATTGAATATTATCTTTTTTTACTGTTTCAACTCCTGCTTCTTCCAATCTTTCTTTCAAAGCAATTGCTAACACTTCGCTTCCCGAAAATACTTTCATTAATCCCATAATATTCTATTTTGTTATTAAGTTTTTAGTCTCAGTTGCAGTTTTTCAGTATCTAAACTGCGACTGCAGACTGCGGCTTATAATTTATTCTAATATTCTTTTTAATTGTTTTTGAAAATCTTCATTTTCATTCATGCCAATATGCTCTTGATTTTCCAACGGATAAAAATAGGCATTTGATTTTAGCAACTTTCTTAATCTGATTGAATTATCGATTGGAATTAACTGATCTTTACTTCCATGAAAAATATAAATTGGACTTTTTATTTTCGGAAGATAAAGGTTCGTTTCCAAACTAAATCTCTTCATAAAGTCAGGAAAAAATGGCGCCTTTAAACTCGACAATTCCAAGAAATTATAATATGGTGCTTGAAGAATTAAAGCTTTCGGATTATTTTCTAAAGCCAATTTGACAGCGAATCCCGAACCTATAGAATATCCAGCAATTATAATTTTATCTTCAGCATATTTTTCAGCGACCTTTTTATACACGATCGAAATGTCTTTGCTTACTTGTTCCTCATTTTCAATTTCCCCTTCACTTTTTCCAAAACTTCTATAATCTAAAATGAAAATATCATAGCCTAATGAGGTATATATTTTTGCAATTTTCCCCCAAGTTTCAAGTGTTCCTGCATTTCCATGAAGATAAAAAACAAGTCCTTTTGAGTTTTCTGCTTTAAACAACAGTCCATTCAGAACGGCTCCGTCAAAAGAAGGAATATTTACTTCTTCAAATTTCTGCTGATAATCAAACTTATAATCTTTAGGCAATTTCGAACCATGAAAAACCAATTCAACCTGATTAAAATAAAAATAAGAAATCATTAAAACATAAATAATAAGAAAAAAGCACAGAAGTACAAGTCCCAAAAATTTAAATGTTTTTAAAATCTCCATATTTTAATTTAGTTTTCAGTCTCAGTCTCAGTTTACAGGATTGCAACTGTAAAGTGAGACCGAAAACTGCGACTCATAAAAAATCCCGTTTTCCAGTTACTGAGACTGAAAACCGGGACTGTATACTTTAAAGTAAATTATTCTTCAATATCTTCATCCTCTTCGTCAAGCTCTTCACCGTCTTCGTCCATATCAAATAAATAAGGCTCAACCATTATTTTATCTGCCAAAACTTCGATACGTTCTGTCAAGGCTTCAGAAAAGATAATTCGTTGTACTTTAGCAATACTGTTAGAAATACGCGTAATTTTTGGATCGTGGCGCAGTTTCAAAATCGGATCTGCATCATCCACAATAAACATTTTTAAACGATTTACGTTATAACCAGCCGTACTGAACATGTCGTTTAATTTGGTTGGCGTTCCAATTAAAACATCTATTCCTGTAGAAACGTAGTTTTTATCGTAATCCATATCGCCTTTTTCATTTACACCATAAATTTCCAGATCGGTGTATTTTGCATATTTATTAAAAAGCTCAACCATTTCCAGAACCTTTGCTTTGTCTTCAACAAAAATAAGAGCTCGAGGAGATTCTTCGGTTTTTCCAGCCAATTGCTGAATGACATTTAAAACAATCGTCGTTGTTTTTCCGCTTCCTTTTGGCGAAATAATCACACAATCGGCACCACTTTTTATGGTCGAAAAAGTTTCCATTTGCAAAGCGTTTGCTTCTGTCAAACCATTTTCAATTAAAGCGTCTTGTAATCTCTCGTTTATTTTTTTTAGTTTCATTTTTTTTATGCTTTAAGCTTTAAGCTATACGCTGTAAGCAAAAATTATTTAGTTTGTATAAAGCTTAAAGCCTAATGCTTATAGCCTAAAGCGCGCAGCACTATTTGCTGGCAAACATTTTCACATCACTTTCAGAGATTTCGTTTCCTCCCAAAATGATCAATCTTTCTACTACATTTCGAAGTTCACGAATATTTCCTGTCCAATCGTATTCCTGTAATAATTTTACGGCTTGTGCAGAAAATGACTTAGCTGCATTTCCTTGTTCTGAAGCGATTTTTTCTGTAAAATGCGAAATCAAAGCAGGAATATCATCACGTCTTTCATTTAATGGCGGCACTTTAATTAAAATTACTGCCAATCGGTGGTACAAATCTTCGCGGAAACGCCCTTCAGCGATTTCTGTTTTTAGATCTTTATTGGTTGCTGCCACTACACGAACATCTACTTTTATATCTTTATCTGCACCAACTCTTGTAATCATATTTTCCTGCAGTGCTCGTAAAACCTTGGCTTGCGCCGAAAGGCTCATATCTCCAATTTCATCCAAGAAGATCGTTCCTTTGTCTGCTGCTTCAAACTTTCCTGCACGATCTTTCACTGCCGATGTAAAAGCGCCTTTTACGTGTCCGAACAATTCGCTTTCGATTAATTCGCTCGGAATCGCCGCACAGTTTACTTCGATTAACGGAAAACTAGAACGCTCACTTTTTTCGTGCAACTGATGCGCCACCAATTCTTTTCCTGTTCCGTTTGGTCCAGTAATTAAAACTCTAGCTTCTGTTGGAGCAACTTTATCAATCATCACTTTGATATGATTAATCGATTCGCTGTCACCAATCATTTCGTAGTTTTTGCTAACTTTTTTCTTTAGAATTTTATTTTCAACTACTAATTGTTTTTTATCTAAAGCATTACGAACTGTATTCAGCAAACGATTTAAATCTGGCGGTTTTGAGATATAATCAAAAGCTCCCAAGCGCATCGTTTGAATCGCAGTTTCCATATCGCCGTGACCCGAAATCATCACCATCGGAATCTCTGGTTTTATTTTTTTCACTTCTTCCAAAACCTCAACACCGTCCATTTTTGGCATTTTGATATCGCACAAAACCAAATCGTAATCGTTGTTTTTTATTTTTTCAAGTCCAGCAACACCATCTTCAGCTTCTTCAACTTGATATGAATCATTTTCTTCTGATAAAATTTTTACCAAAACTCTTCTGATTGCTGCTTCGTCTTCGACAATTAGTATTTTACTCATTCTTTTTAAGGTTCAAAGTTGCAAAGGGACAGAGGGACAAAGTTTAAACTCTTTGTCAATTTGTTCCTTGAACTGTTGTTATATAATCTTTTCTTAAAGTTCAAAGGGACAAAGATTAAAGACACAAAGTAAACCTTTGTAACTTTGTTGCTTTGTAACTTTGTACCTCAAAAACTAATATTTTAGCCACTTATACAATTCTTTCCAAGTCGGTTTTTTGCCGTACATTAAGATACCTACTCGGTAAATTTTGGCCGCAAACCAAACTACAAGGAAAAATGTAGCAAACAATAATGATACCGAAATTGCGATTTGCCACCACGGCACGCCAAACGGAATACGCATTAACATTACAATTGGTGAAGTTAGCGGAATCATAGAAAAGATAACCGCAACACTTCCGTGAGGATCGCTTACTACTGTGAAAAATCCGATATAAACGCTCAAAATCAGAGGCATTAAAATTGGAAGCAAAAACTGCTGAGAATCGGTCTGATTGTCGACTGCGGCTCCAATTGCTGCGTAAAATGAACTATACAGAAAATATCCTCCAATAAAATAAATTACAAATCCGATTATGATGCTTGCTATTGGCAGATTCCACAATTCAGCAATATACATTTGCGCTGATCCCGAAAATTCGTGCTGGGCAGTTTGCATCATTTCTGGTGAAATTCTTGCTGTTGGTCCTACATTTACTCCGAAAAATGCCGAAGCTGCAAACATCAATCCCAATCCAATTATGGCCCAAATTACAAATTGCAGAATTCCTGCTAACGAAGTTCCGACAATTTTTCCAATCATTAATTGAAACGGTTTTACAGACGAAATAATGATTTCGATTATTCTGTTCGTTTTTTCTTCGATTACGCTTCGCATTACCATATTTCCGTAAATGATAATAAACATCATAATCAAGTAACCAAATGCACCGCCAATTGCGATTTTAATTTCGTTCAGCCCTTTCAAACTTTCTTCTCCAGAAGCTTTTACCAAATGAATATTTACATCAGACTGTGCTTTCTGAATCGCCAAAGTATCAAGTTTGGCTTCTTCGAGATTAAGTTTCGTAATTTTATTTCCAATGATATCTTGAGTGCTTTCGATAAAAGAAATACTCGGACTGTTATTGGAAATAAACTCAATTTTACTTTCTAAGTCTTTTACATTTTTTGTTTTTGGAATAACGATTAATCCGCTAAAATTTTCTTTGACGATGCTATCTTTTAAAGCATTAACATCCGTTCCAGACAAATTCAGATATTTAAATTCAGCTCCTTTTTTATTTTCCTTTAAAAAATCGGAGACAAAAAGTCCTGTTTCGTCATGAATCGCAATACGTTTTGTCTCTGCTTTCATCGAACTTAAATAGCCAATAAAAACAGCTATCGCCACAAATAAAAGCGGACTCAAAAAAGTCATGACAACAAAAGATTTATTGCGGACTTTGGCAATAAATTCTCTTTTTATAATTAATGAAATAATGCTCATCTATATTTTTAATTTTCAAATCTTAAATTCCAAATTCCAACTTTAAAGCCTCAAATTTGGAATTTGGAATTTAATTATTGGAATTTAAATTTTTGTTTTCAGTTACGGTTTGAATAAAGATATCATGAACACTTGGAATTTTCTCTACAAAATGAGTTACCTGTCCGCGTTGTGTCAGAACGTGCAGTAATTCGTTTGGCGAAGCATTTCCAATCTGAATATTCAATTTCAAATCATCATTTAAAGATTTAAAGCTTGCAGGCGAAACTGTAAATTTTTGAGTGATGTCATACATCAAACCTTCAACATTATTGGTCAAAATACCAACTTCAAAACTATTGGTTCTAAACTGACGCTTCACATCTGCAACTTTTCCTTCGATCAGTTTATTTGACTTGTGAATTAAAGCTATATTTTCGCATAGTTCTTCTACACTTTCCATTCTATGTGTCGAAAAAATAATCGTCGAGCCTTGTTCTTTAAGTGCCAGAATTTCATCTTTAATAACATTGGCATTTACAGGATCAAATCCTGAAAACGGTTCATCCAAAATCAGCAATTTTGGTTTATGCAAAACACAAACTACAAACTGGATTTTCTGCGCCATTCCTTTAGAAAGTTCTTGTATTTTCTTGTTCCACCAACCTTGAATTCCTAAACGATCAAACCAGTAATCCAATTGTTTTTTGGCTTCGGCTTTAGAAAGGCCTTTCATTTGTGCCAAATACAAACATTGCTCCCCTACTTTCATCGAGCTATAAAGACCTCTTTCTTCTGGGAGATAACCGATAGTTTGGACGTGTTTAGGCTGCAATCTTTCTCCATCCAAAATAACTTCGCCACTATCTGGCAATGTAATTTGGTTTATGATTCTGATAAGGGAAGTTTTTCCGGCTCCATTGGGACCTAAAAGTCCATATATACTGCCTTTTGGCACATTTAATGAAACTTCGTTAAGTGCTACATAATCGCCGTATTTTTTTACGACTTTATGTACTTCAAGTAAGTTACTCATGCTATTTTTAAGGATTTACTGCGCGACTTCGCCCATTACGGCTCAGCGACTGTAAAAGTAAATAATTCGAAGCGAAATTGTGTCATATTACGCAAAAAACCCATTCTAATTTAGATAGAATGGGTTTTTATTTTTTTTTATAACTTTTTAAAAAAGTTTAGATTATGAGAACATATCTTTTACTTTTTCAAAAAACGATTTCTCTGATTTCTCTGGACTTGGAGCAAAGTGCTCGTCGTTTAAAGCATTTTCAAAGAATTGTTTTTGCTCTTTATTTAATGTTTTTGGAGTCCAAACATTTACGTGAACCAGTAAATCTCCGCTTCCGTAACCATTTAAACTTGGAATTCCTTTTCCTTTTAATCTTAAGATTTTTCCAGACTGAATTCCTTCTTCCAATTTAATACGAACTTTTCCGTTGATTGCTTCAATATCTTTAGAAGCACCTAAAACGGCTTCAGGGAAACTGATGTATAAATCGAAGTGAACGTTTTCACCTTCACGCTTCAAGAATTCGTGTTCAACTTCTTCGATCGCTACAATTAAATCACCTGGAATACTGTTTCCTGGAGCGTCGTTACCTTTGTTGGCAACTTTCAATTGCATACCGTCAACAACTCCAGCAGGAATTTTGATTGATACCGTTTCGTCTTCTTGAACCATTCCTTGAGCATCTGCCTCAGAAGGTCTTTTATCTAAAATCTGACCAGAACCACCACAAGTAGGACAAGTAGATGCTGATTGCATTCTTCCTAAAATGGTATTGGTTACACGCATTACTTGTCCCTGACCATTACAAGTCGTACAAGTTTTATACGTTACGCCTTTTGCCTGAACTTTACGTTTTACTTTTACTTTTTTCTCAACTCCATTTGCAATTTCTTCTAAAGTCAATTTTACTTTAATTCGAAGATTGCTTCCTTTCGCACGACGTGGGCCTCCGCCTCCGAAACCGCCAAATCCGCCACCAAAAATATCACCAAACTGGCTGAAAATGTCATCCATGTTCATACCTCCGTGACCACCAAATCCGCCAGCTCCATCAAATGCTTGATGACCGTATTGATCGTATTTTGCTTTTTTCTGCGGATCACTTAAAACTTCATAAGCTTCTGCCGCCAATTTGAAGTTTTCTTCTGCCTCTTTGTCGCCTGGATTTTTATCAGGGTGGTATTTTAAAGCACTTTTTCTATATGCTTTTTTAATTTCGGCAGCATCAGCATTTTTTGAAATGCCTAGTATTTCGTAAAAATCTTTTTTCATAATTAGATTAAGTTCCAAATCTTAAAATTCCAAAATCCAAAAATGCATTTGAAATTCTTATTGCATTTTTTAGTTTCCTACAACAACTTTAGGGTAACGAATAATTTTGTCTCCTAATTTGTATCCTTTTTCAATAACATCAACAATTTTCCCTTTCAGTTTGTCAGACGGAGCTGGAATTTGGGTAATTGCTTCAGCTACATCAGCATTGAAAGCATCTCCAGCCTGAATTTCAACTTGCTCTAAACCTTTAGAAACCAAAGTGCTTTTGAATTTTTCGTGGATCAACTCAACACCTTTTTTCAAATTTTCATCTTCAGATTTGTTGATCTCTACTGTCGCTCTGTCAAAATCATCTAAAACTGGAAGCATTGCCAATAAAACTTCTTGGTTTGCTGTTTTAAATAATTCAAGACGCTCTTTTGAAGTTCTTTTTTTGTAATTTTCAAATTCAGCAAATAATCTCAAAAACTTATCTTTTTCGTGAGCCAAGTCTTTAGCTAATTGCTCCTCAACACTTAATTCTTCAACAATTAACTGCTCTCCGTTTGCATTGTTCTCTAACGTTACATCGTCTAATTCCTGATCGAATTCTGTATTTTCCGTAGTCATATTACTTTTATTTTTAAAAATATTCTTAAACTTCATTTTTATTTCTTTCTGTTGGATTGCAAAAGTACTGCCAAATCTTATAAAATGTCAAATTGTCACTTTATTAATTATGAGACATTTAAAAAACACAATTGTACAGAAAAAATTTATTATAATTTTAAGACTATTACGTTTTAGTTTATCTTATCTTTGAGGCCAATAATATAAATTTTTACCACCAAAAATTGAATTTAAGGGTTGGCTTCGGCCTCTAAATAATTATTAATTCAAGTTTACCTTATATTAAAAAAAGCTTCGCCTACAGAGACGAAGCTTTTTTTTATGCTTGAGCTTTACATGACAAAGTTGTCATTCTTATTTTTGCACGGGCGGAGGGATTCGAACCCCCATCAACGGTTTTGGAGACCGCTATTCTACCCTTGAACTACGCCCGTAACTTGAGGTCGCAAATTAAAAGCTTTTTTTCTTTACTGCCAATTATTTCAAGCCCGATTTAAAAAGATTTATGCCAATTAAGACCAATCTATTTAGAAATCAAAACTATAGCAGAAAACTTTTTTTACTATTAAAGCAAAGCATTCTTCAATCCGTCAAAATCAACAGAAACCTGCTCTCCTGTCACTAAATTTTTAAGTGCATACGAATTTGAATTAATTTCCTGATCTCCAACCAACACAGCAAACGGAATCAAACGTTTGTCTGCATACTGAAATTGCTTTCCAACTTTCACATTATCAGGATATAATTCTACTTTTATATTTTCTTTTCTTAATTTCTGAATTGCCTGCGAAGCGTACAAAGCTTCTTTGTCTCCAAAATTTAAAAATATTGCTTTTGAAGTAGCCGCTACCGTTTCTGGAAATAATTGCAATTCTTCTAAGACCAGATAAATTCGATCTAATCCAAAAGAAATTCCGACACCGCTCATATTTTTCAAACCAAAAATACCCGTCAAATCGTCGTATCTTCCGCCACCTCCAATAGAACCCATTGAAACCGTTTTTGGAGCTGCGACTTCAAAAATAGCTCCTGTATAATAATTTAAGCCACGAGCTAATGTCACATCCAAATCCAAAATAGCAGTTGAAAGACCTAAAACGGCAACATTGTCACATATAAATTTCAATTCTTCAACACCTTTCATTCCTTCTTCAGAAGATGCCAATAAGTCTGAAAGCTGTGCAATTTTGTCTGCAAAAGTTCCGGAGAAACTAAAAAGTGGCTGTACTTTTACTAAAGCTTCTTCAGAAATTCCTTTTTCGATCATTTCTTTCTTCACACCGTCTTCTCCGATTTTATCCAGTTTATCAAGAGCAACCGTAAAATCGATTAATTTATCTGAAGCGCCAATTACCTCCGCAATTCCGGATAAAATTTTTCTGTTATTGATTTTAATGGTAACGCCTTCTAAACCTAATGAGGTAAAAACAGTATCATACAATTGAACCAATTCAACTTCCTGCCAAAGCGATTTCGAACCAACAACATCGGCATCGCATTGAAAGAATTCTCTAAAACGTCCTTTTTGAGGATTATCTGCTCTCCAAACGGGTTGGATTTGGTATCTTTTAAAAGGAAATTCAATTTCACTTTGGTGCTGCACCACATATCTCGCAAACGGAACTGTTAAATCGTAACGTAGCGCTTTCTCAGAAATTTTTCCTGTAAATTTATTCAATTCGATTCTCTGCTCTAAAGTTATTTTTTCAGCAGAATTCAACTGTAATTCTTCAATAGATTCTGGCAATTCGATTTTACTTTTATTATAAAAAAAGTTTCCAGAATTTAAGATTTTAAAAATCAGACGATCTCCTTCTTCTCCGTATTTCCCCATTAAGGTATCTGAATTTTCAAACGAAGGCGTTTCGATTGGCTGAAAACCAAATTTCTCGAAATTAGCTTTTATGGTCTGAATAATGTATTGACGTTTTGACACCTCTGCTGGTGAAAAATCTCTTGTTCCTTTTGGTATACTTGGTTTTGAAGCCATCTTTTTTATTTTAGATTGTTGATTTTAGATTTTAGATTTCTTTGAAACTAAAACATAAAACCTTTTAAAATTAATGTATTTATATTTTTTGATTGCTGGCGCTTTAGACTTTCGACTTATGACTTTCCAACTTTCGACTTAATTTAAGTCTGCAAATATCTTACTTTTTAAAATAAATAATAACACTTGGAAAACAAACTTGTAACAAAAACCGTATTTTCGTGACAAATTGGTCATGATGCTAAAATTATTTAAAGAAAATATCCGAATTGCTTTTGGTTCTATCAAAACACAAATTCTGCGTACTATTCTTACCGTTTTAATTATCGCCATTGGTATTACGGCTTTGGTCGGCATCTTGACAGTGGTTTCTGCTTTAGAAAACACCATTTCTAGTGATTTTGCTTCGATGGGAGCCAATACTTTCAACATTAATCAATACGAAAATAAAGTTCGAAACCGCGGCGGCAGAGAGCGCGAAGTGATTAATCCGATTATTTCGTATCCAGAAGCTGTCGCTTTCAAAAACAAATACAAATATCCGTTTACAGAAACCTCTTTGTCTTTTACCGCAACTACAACGGCGGAAGTAAAATATTTAAGCGAAAAAACAGATCCAGAAATTACCATTGTAGGTGTTGATGAACATTTTATTACCAATTCTGGACTGGAAACCAGTTTAGGAAGAAGTTTTAACCAATTTGATATTGAGAATAACACGTATTCTTGCATCGTGGGTTCTGATTTTGAAAAAGGACTTCTGAAAGATGTAAACCCAATTGACAAAATCATTTCTATTCGAGGGGCGCGATTTAAAGTAATTGGTGTTCTAAAAGAGAAAGGTTCTACGTTTGGAAACAGCCAGGATTTGAGAGTTTTAATTCCGATTCAGGTTGCGCGATCTCTGTTTACAGCACCAAACATTAATTATACGATTAGTGTGATGGTTTCTAAAAAAGAAGTTTTAGACGAAGCCATCGACAATGCAACTAGTACCATGCGAAGAGTACGTAAATTGAGTCCTGTTCGCGACAATAATTTTGGTGTCGTTCGAAGCGATGATTTAATAAACCGTATTCTAGGAATTACCAAATATCTGGGTTGGGCTTCTTGGATTATCAGTATTATTACAATCTTAGGATCATCTATCGCCTTAATGAATATTATGATTGTTTCGGTTACAGAACGTACTCGCGAGATTGGTGTTCGTAAAGCTTTAGGCGCAAAACGAACCACTGTTGCCTTTCAGTTTTTTATCGAAACTTTACTAATTGGACAAATTGGAGGTCTGGTCGGAATCTTTTTAGGAATCTTGCTCGGTTTCATTATTGCAACTGCAATGAGTTTTTCATTTGTAATTCCGTGGATGGCTATTTTTGCCGCTTTTGCAACTAGTTTTATGGTGGCAATAGTTTCTGGTTTGTATCCTGCTATTAAAGCTTCGAAATTAGATCCTATTGAAGCTTTGCGTTATGAATAATTTCTAACAAATATTCAGTGTTCAGGTTTTCTAGTATTCGGTAATCCTAGTTTTATAAAGTTACGACTGAACACCAAAAACCTGAACACTTTACACATTCCCTTTTACCATACGATCATTTTCGTAAATATCTTTTCGAAGCTCAACGTTTTTGAAATCCATATTATCCAGCAATTCAATCATTTCTTTTCCAAGATACTGATTGATTTCAAAATATAATTTGCCGTTTTTCTGGAGTCCATTTTTTGCTAGAGAGGCAATTTTTCTATAAAAAATAAGCGGATCGTTGTCTTCTACAAAAAGTGCTAAATGCGGTTCGTAATCCAACACATTTTTTTTGATTTCTAGTTTTTCTAAATTTCGAACGTAAGGCGGATTTGAAACAATAATATCAAACTGATTAGAAAATTCTTCTGTTTCTAAAATATTCAGCAGCATAAAAGTTACATCAACATCATTTCTTATAGCATTCCTTTTGGCAGTTTCGATAGCTTTTTTAGAAACATCAATCGCAAAAACTTCTGCATTTGGAAGATTTTTTGCCAACGAAATCGCAATACAACCTGTTCCCGTTCCTATATCAAGAATTTTTATTTTCTTATTTTTATCTGGACTCGAATTCTCATTAATAATCCATTCAACCAGCTCTTCCGTTTCAGGTCTCGGAATCAAGACATTTTCATTTACTTCAAAATCTAATCCGTAGAAATTAGTTTTTCCAAGCAGATACTGAATCGGAACTTCTTTTTTAAGCTGTTTCAGCAAATCGTCCCATACCACAAAATCATTCTCATCAAAAGCCAGCTCATGATTTAAAGCTAAATCAATCTGACGAAGCTGGTGTTTATCTTCTAAAATCAAATAAAAAAAGCTTTCCGCTTCATAAGCATCGTAAAAAGGAGATAATTCTTTAATAAACTGAGTACGATATTGTTTAATTTTCATTTTTGTTTTTTGAGCATTACATCAGTCAGAAACTGACATTTTATTTTCAATAAGTCTTGCCGATTTAAATTTGTTACATTAAAATTACAAATTACAAAACTTTTAGCATCCATACAGGACAAGAACAATGCCCCGTATTACCCATTGGCGCATCCAAATACTCAAAACCAGATTTTTTATACAGCTTTTGTGCGGCATGCATAAATGGCATGGTTTCGATATAGCATTTTTTAAAACCAAAGATTCTAGCTTGTTCCAAACATTTCTCCATCATTTGAGCTCCAATTCCTAAACCTCTAGTTTTGGGCAGGAAATACATTTTCTGCAATTCGCAAATTTCCGGATCGCCATTTTCTAAGGGTGCAATTCCCGCACAGCCCACAATTTCTCCTTCATTTTCTACAACAAAATATATCGATTGTGGTTTGCTGTATTCTTCAAACATCAGATCCAAGTAAGGATCTTCGTACGCAGTTCCTACTTTTGGAATTTCCAATTCATCAAAAACAGAACGTATCAAACTTGCAACTGCCTGATTGTCTTCTTTTTCAATTGTCCGTATAAGCCAATTTACCATTTTTTTTATTCTAAATCATTATAATCACAAAAGTAAAGATAGTTTTGGATACTATTTATAACCATTTGGATTGTTTCACAACTTAACCTTTTTGAGTTAACGATAATCTTAAAATTAACTACTTTTGCACTGTGAATATACATGAAAAATACATAAAACGCTGCATCGAACTAGCACAAAATGGGCTCGGAACAACATATCCAAACCCCATGGTTGGCAGTGTGATTGTTTACGAGGATCAAATTATTGGCGAAGGATGGCATAAAAAAGCGGGCGAACCACATGCCGAAGTAAATGCCGTGCGTTCTGTAAAAGATAAATCATTGCTAAAAAAAGCAACGATTTATGTGAGTTTGGAACCTTGCAGTCATTTTGGCAAAACTCCTCCTTGCTGTGATTTGATAATCGCCAATGAAATTCCGAATGTTGTAGTGGGAACTGTTGATCCTAATGAAAAAGTTGCTGGAAGAGGCATCTTAAAACTAATTGAAGCCGGAGCAAATGTTACGGTCGGAGTTTTAGAAGACGAATGCAATGAGTTGAACAAGCGCTTTTTTACTTTTCACCAGAAAAAGAGACCTTACATTATTTTAAAATGGGCTGAAAGCGAAGACGGATTTCTAGCTCCTGAAAAAGCAGCAGATCAAGATCGAAAGCCAGTTTGGATTACAAATCAATATTCGAGACAATTGGTTCATAAATGGAGAACCGAGGAACAAGCCATTTTAGTTGGAACGCAAACTGTTATTGACGACAATCCGAAATTGAATGCTAGAGATTGGGACGGAAATAGTCCGACGAGAATCGTTATCGATCAAAACAATCGAATTGACGAAAACAGTTTTATTTTTGATGACACGATAAAAACAATTGTTTTCTCTAAGACTTCAAAACCTTCGAAAGAAAACACTCAATTTGAAGTAATTGATTTTGACAAGAATATCATTCCTCAGATTTTAGATATTTTATATCAGAATCAAATTCAATCGGTAATTATTGAAGGCGGAAGACAAACGCTGCAATCTTTTATAGATGAAAATCTTTGGGACGAAGCTCGAATTTTTATCGGAACTACAAGTTTTGAAAAAGGAACAAAAGCTCCAGAAATTTCAAGAAAAAACAGTTTTAAAACCACTATTTTAAACGACGAATTAATACAGATTAGAAATTATGATTAATGCGATAATTTTTGACTTTGGAGATATTTTCATCAATCTAGACAAACCTGCCACCATTTCTGGTTTGCAAAAATTGGGAATGACAGAATGGAATAATGATTTTGAGCAATTAAATCTTTCGTTTGAAGTTGGGGCTATTTCGCCAGAAGACTTCGTTGGAGGTTTTCAAAAACAATTGCCACATGCTTCTAAAGAAGAAGTTTTAAAAGCTTGGAATGCTGTTTTGGCAGATTTTCCTTTTTATCGTCTGGAATTCCTTCAAGAATTATCAAAAAAATATCGTTTGTTTTTACTGAGTAATACCGATTCTATTCACATCAATACTTTTGAAGAAAAAAGCGGCGTTTCTTTTTACAAAGATTTTTACGCTTGTTTCGAAAAAGTATATTTTTCGTTTGATATCGGAATGAGAAAACCAGATCCGAAGATTTATCAATTTGTATTGGATGAAAACAATTTAACTGCTGAAAACACTTTGTTTGTTGATGACAAAACCGAAAATACAGACAGTGCTGCTGCTTTAGGAATTAAAGTCTGGAATCTTCAAGTTGGAAAAGAAGATGTTGTAGATTTATTTAGCAAAGGATTATTATAAAAAAATATTTTAGCCCAGATTATACTGATTAAAAGGATTCAAAAGTATGTTGACACGAATTACACAAATTTCCACTAATTGAATTAGCCTAAAAATTAAAACTAAAATTCGAGTAAATCTGTGTGTAATTCGCGGCGAAAAAACTTAAAGCTTAGCATTTGGAAATTAACGATACTTATCAAACTATTGCATCTGCATCTGAAGAAATACTGTTTAAAGAAAAAGGCAGTAAATTCTTTGGTTATGCCTTTCCAATAGATCATGAAGATGAAGTAAAACCCATTATAGAAGACCTCAAAAAACAGCATCCGCACGCTGTGCATTACTGTTACGCTTACCAAATTGGAATTGGAAATAAAATCTCGTATCGTGCAAACGACGATGGCGAACCAAGTAATACAGCAGGCGCGCCTATTTACGGCCAAATACAATCTTTTGGATTAACCAACGTTCTAGTAGTTGTGGTTCGTATTTTCGGCGGAGTGAAATTGGGTGTTGGAGGTTTAATTGCTGCTTATAGAACGACTGCTCAAATGACTTTGGAAGTTTGTGAGATAGTAGAAAAAACAATTGATGTAGAATTTTTAATCTCTTTTGATTACAAAAACATGAATAAAGTGATGCGTGTAATTAAAGAGAAAAAGTTAGAAATTGTATCTCAAGAAATGGAAATGGATGAAATTTCAGGACTGCCAATTGGTAAAATTGTAACAAAAACGCGAAAAAAAAATGCCGAAACGGTGTTCAGCATTTTTGATTTAATGTTTGAAATTGATATTAAATTAGTATAAATTAACATCAAAATCTTATTCATTTTCACAATTATTCAAGCGATTTAAATATTTCCAAAATGTACTCTGGAGGAGCTGTTGGACGACCCGTTTTTAACGCAACAAATACTAAAATAAATGTCGCAGTTGTTAATAACTCATTTGCTTCATTGTAAATTGCACAGTCAAATTCAATCTTGACAGAAGAGTGACTTTTGAAAGTCGTATGAATTGTTAAAAGTTCATCATATCTCGCCGATTTTTTGTAACTTATATTCATGTTCACAATCGGAAGGCCAATACCGCTTTCTTCCATGCTTTTATAGGAAACCCCTTTATTTCTAAGCCATTCCACGCGTCCAATTTCAAAATAAGGAATATAATTGCCGTGATAAACGACTCCCATTTGGTCGGTTTCTGAGTAACGAACTCGCACTTGAGTCTGATGATTTTTCATTTATAAAATATTAAAAAAATTCGAATTTAAAAAGGCTCTTTACAACTTTTTTTTATAAAATTAGATACCAAAATATTTTTTTTTACAGAAATTTGTTCACATATTTGTTATCCCGAAATACGGAATAAAATTGCTCCGTTTTTATTAGGAGAATCTTTATAACAATAATAAAAATTTATCTGAATCTATGACTAAAACTGCTCAATCGGTATGGGAAAACTGTTTGTCCTTTATAAAGGATAATATTCAAGACCAAGCATATAAAACTTGGTTCGAACCAATCAAATCAGTTGAGCTAACCGATAACGCATTATACATTCAGGTACCAAGTAAATTTTTCTACGAATGGCTCGAAGAGCACTACGTAAAATTATTGAAAGTTGCGCTTACCAAAGAACTGGGAAAAAACGCAAAGTTACTCTATAAAATTAAAATGGAGAACACTTATGGCAACAAACAGCCGTTTACCGAGCAGCTGCCAAGTGCCAACAGAGTGCCAATGAAACCGCAAGAGGTTGATGCTCCGTTTAAAAACCTAAATCCTGAACTAAAAAATCCGTTTGTAATTCCTGGAATTAGAAATTTAAAAATTGAGTCTCAATTAAATCCGAACTACAGTTTTGACAATTTCTTAGAAGGAGATTCTAACCGTCTAGCTCGTTCTGCTGGTATGGCAGTGGCTAACAAACCAGGAGGAACTTCATTTAATCCATTATTGATTTTTGGTGGAGTTGGTTTAGGAAAAACACACTTAGCGCATGCTATAGGTGTAGAAGTAAAAGACAAGTATCCAGAAAAGACCGTTTTATATATTTCTGCTGAGATTTTCACACAGCAATACATTGATTCTGTTAAAAAGAATAATCGTAACGATTTTATTCACTTTTATCAGTTAATCGATGTTTTAATTATTGATGACGTTCAGTTCTTATCTGGAAAATCAGGAACGCAAGATGTGTTCTTCCATATTTTCAACTATTTGCACCAAAACGGAAAACAAGTAATCTTAACTTCAGATAAAGCTCCTGTTGATATGCAGGATATCGAACAAAGATTATTGTCTCGTTTTAAATGGGGATTATCTGCAGAATTGCATCAGCCTGATTACGAAACTCGTATCTCAATCTTGAAAAATATTTTATATCGTGATGGTGTAGAAATGCCAGAAGATATTTTAGAATATGTTGCACGTAACATCAAAACAAACGTTAGAGAGCTTGAAGGAGCAATTATCTCTTTAATCGCTCAATCTTCTTTCAACAAAAAAGAAGTTACGATTGACTTAGCGAAAAGCGTAGTTGAGAAATTTGTTAAAAACGTAAAGAGAGAAATCTCTATCGATTATATTCAAAAAATCGTTTCAGATTATTTCCAATTGGATATTGAAACTCTTCAATCTAAGACCAGAAAGAGGCACGTTGTGCAAGCAAGACAATTAGCAATGTTCTTCGCTAAAAAATTCACAAAGGCTTCTTTGGCTAATATTGGTTCGCAAATTGGAGACCGCGATCACGCAACTGTTCTTCATGCCTGTAAAACAGTCGACAATTTAGTTTCTACAGACAAACAATTTAAAAAGTTTGTTGAAGACATCAATAAAAAACTAACGCTTTAAGACGCGCCATGCCTATAAAAATCTTAATGGTTTGTTTAGGGAATATCTGCAGATCTCCTTTGGCAGAAGGAATTTTAGCCTCTAAACTTCCTGAAGATAAATTTTTGGTCGATTCGGCTGGAACAGGTTCTTGGCATATCGGACATTGTCCTGACAAACGCTCTATCGAAGTCGCTAGAAAAAACGGAATCAACATAAGCGCACAAAAAGGGAGACAAATTCAAGTGTCTGACTTTGACGAATTTGATTATATCTATGTAATGGATAATTCGAATTTTCGCGATGTAATTCATTTAGCTAAAACTCCAGAACACAAAAATAAAGTTCGTTTGATCTTAAACGAATTATTTCCAAACGAAAATGTTGACGTTCCGGATCCATATTATGGTTCGGCAAACGGTTTCGACAATGTTTACCAAATGCTAGACGAAGTTACTGACCTAATTGCAGATCAGCTTCTTAAAAAACACTCCTAATTCGATTCAATTGTTTCTAAAAAAGAGATAATTGAATTTTTTAATTTTTAAACAAAACGCATTATGAAATCTTTCGGAAAACTATATTTAATTCCAACCACAATGGGCGAAAGCGATCCGATGGATGTTTTACCACAAACGGTAAGGAGAACGATAGAAGTTATTGACCATTATATTGTTGAAAACGACAAAACTGCCAGAAAATCAATAAAAGCAGTTTATCCTGAAAAAAAACAGTCAGAATTGGTTCTTTTTACCTTAAACAAAAGGACCGAAACCAGCGAACATAATGATTTCATCAAGCCTTTATTGGAAGGAATAAATATGGGATTAATGAGCGAAGCTGGCTGCCCAGGTGTTGCAGATCCAGGCGCAGCGATTGTAAAATTGGCTCACGAAAAAGGAATTCAAGTTGTTCCTTTAGTTGGCCCTTCTTCCATCCTATTGGCTATGATGGCTTCTGGAATGAACGGACAAAGTTTTACTTTCAATGGATATTTGCCAATTGATAAAGACGAGAAAAAATCAGCGATTCGTCATTTCGAAAGATTATCTCAAGATAAAAACCAATCGCAATTATTCATTGAAACTCCGTACAGAAACAATAAATTAATTGAAGATCTTTTGCAAATCTTAAGTCCTGCAACTCATCTTTGCATTGCAGCTGATATTACACTTCCAACAGAATTCATTAAAACCATGAAAGTATCTGATTGGAAAAAGTTAAAAATTGATATTGATAAACGTCCTGCGATTTTTATTATTCATAAAATGTAAATTATGAGAAAAGAAAGTTTAAGAATATATTCTCTAAACATTTTAAATCTATTTCTAATTTCTTTTATAATAGAAATTTTCTTTACTATCATAGCAAATTATCCAAACAAAAATTCTTCTTTTACTGGGATTACTTTTTGGTTAATTTTCACATTTTACTTAGTGATAAAAATTTTAAAAAAAACAAAAACACATTTAAACAAATTCTTAGTAGCATTTTTTATCTCTCTGATAATTTTATTTTTAATAAGAAACAAGTTTAATATTTTTAATTTTATAGAACCAAACTATTTTGGTTTTAATGGACACCTGTTTAATTATAATTTCAAATCGGATAATTATGATGTTAAAAAATTCTTGTTTTGGCAAACAGGTGTTTGCTGTAATTACAATTTAGTTGATTTTTATGTAAATCCTATTTTTGCCTTTTTCACGTTACCTCCAATAGCAATTCTGGAGTGTTTAATAAAATCAATTTTTCCAGATATTTTTATTTTATTTTTAATACAGATTCCGTTTATATTTCTAAACAAGAAATACACTACATGGACAAATAACTTATCATGAGTAAACTCCCAAACGTAACCACAAGCATTTTCACGGTAATGTCAAAAATGGCAGTGGAATACAATGCAATAAACCTATCTCAGGGATTTCCAAATTTTCCTGTTGACGAAAGATTGACTGATATTGTTGCCAGATTATCAAATGAAAACGTTCACCAATATACACCAATGGCAGGTTATCCTCCGTTGATGAATAAGATTGCGAAGTTGACACAAAGCTCCTACAACAGAACAATCAATCCTGAAACAGAACTTTTGGTTACGGCTGGAGCCACTCAAGGAATTTTCACCACAATTTTGGCTTTAGTAAAAGAAAATGACGAAGTTGTAATTCTCGATCCGAGTTATGATTCTTACGAATCTCCTGTTTTACTTTGTAAAGCAAAACCTGTTCGAGTAGCACTAAACGACGATTACACTCCAAATTGGGAAAGAATTGAAAAAGCGTGTTCTGCCAAAACCAGAATGATGATTATCAATAATCCGCACAATCCGACGGGGAAAATTTTAACCGAAAATGATTTTATTCAGTTAAAAAATCTTCTTGAAAAATATCCTAATATTATCATTCTGTCTGACGAAGTTTACGAATACATTACTTTCGAAGAGAAACATATTTCGGCACATACTAAAGATTTTCTTTTAGATCGATGCGTCATGGTTTCTTCTTTCGGAAAATCATTTCATATAACAGGTTGGAAAATTGGCTACACTATTGCACCAGAACATTTAATGAAAGAAATCAAAAAAGTACATCAGTTTTTGGTTTTTAGCGTTAACAGTATTTCTCAATTTGCTATCAGCGAATATCTTGATGTTGTCGATGTGAATTTATTGGGGAAATTCTATCAAGAAAAAAGAGATTACTTTCAGAAATTGCTTCAAAATAGCCGTTTCGAATTAAAACCTTGCGAAGGAACTTATTTTCAAGTGGCTTCTTATGCCAACATTTCGAATGACGATGATGTTACTTTCTGTAAAAATCTTATCATCGATCATGGAGTTGCCGCAATACCAATTTCAACTTTTTACTCCGATCATAAAGATCAAAAATTGATTCGTTTTTGTTTCGCCAAAGACGACTTCACACTTGAATCTGCAGCAAAAAAATTATGTGAAATATAAAATTTTTCAAAATTTTATAACATTATTATGCGTGCATCCTATTTTATTTGACTAATATTGTAAAAAAAGAAAAAAAATATGAGCTACACAGATAAAATGTTACGTGATGATGCTTTACAAGGCAAAGTCATTGTCGTTACAGGCGGCGGAAGTGGTTTAGGTAAAGCTATGACCAAATATTTTCTCGAATTAGGAGCTCAAGTAGCCATAACTTCTAGAGATTTAGAAAAGTTAAAAACTACAGCTGCCGAATTGGAAAGCCAAACTGGAGGCAAATGTCTTCCCCTTCAATGTGATGTTCGTCATTACGAAGAAGTAGAAAATATGCTTCAGGAAACTTTGAAAGTTTTCGGAAAAGTAGATGTTCTTTTAAATAACGCGGCGGGAAATTTCATTTCGCCGACCGAAAGATTGTCTGCAAATGCATTTGATACTGTGATCGATATCGTACTTAAAGGTTCTAAAAACTGCACGTTAGCATTTGGAAAACACTGGATCGATACAAAACAGACTTCGGCAACGATTTTAAATATCGTAACCACTTATGCTTGGACAGGATCGGCTTACGTGGTTCCTAGCGCTACAGCAAAAGCAGGAGTTCTAGCCATGACAAGAAGTTTGGCTGTAGAATGGGCAAAATACGGAATTCGTTCTAATGCCATTGCTCCAGGACCATTCCCAACAAAAGGGGCTTGGGACAGATTATTGCCAGGAGATCTTTCAGAGAAATTCGATATGGCTAAAAAAGTGCCATTAAAAAGAGTTGGAGATCACCAAGAATTGGCCAATTTAGCTGCTTATTTAGTTTCTGATTTTTCATCTTACATCAACGGAGATGTAATCACAATTGACGGAGGCGAATGGTTAAAAGGTGCTGGACAATTCAACTTATTAGAAGCAATTCCAGAAGAACTTTGGGATCAGCTTGAAATGATGATAAAAGCAAAAAAGAATAAATAATTACAAGTGCTTACTAAATTCAGAATATTTTTTTTTAAATCTATACTGATTGCACGAAATCCCGAAGGTTTACTTTCGGGATTTTTTTATTTTTTTTCACCATATAAGTTCATGTAAGAGATTATAAGCTGATTGGGCTTATTTCATTTAAGCACAAAAAATCGAGCTATTTATATTTACTTATATTACTTATATGGTTCAAAATAAATAATTCGGTCTTTTATCAATATAACAGCAATAATTTCAGTTAAGTAACATTTTGTTTAAATATTTTCTAGCTTAATTTTACTTACATTACTTATATGGTTAAATTATATTAAATGTTTAGCGATTCAGTTAAATTATTATTTTTGCGAAACAAATTATAACATCAAATTTATGCTCATTATAGGAATTGCAGGAGGAACAGGAAGTGGAAAAACAACGGTAGTACACCAAATCATGAACGAATTGCCACATACAGAAGTTGGGGTAATCTCTCAAGATTCTTATTATAAAGAAACTACCAATTTGTCTTTTGACGAAAGAGCATTAATCAATTTTGATCATCCTCGCGCGATTGATTTCGAATTGCTGGTAAGACATTTAAAAGCACTAAAAGCAGGCGAAACAATCGACCAGCCTGTTTATTCTTTTATTCAGCATAACAGAACCGACGACACTATTTCCACACATCCTAGAAAAGTAATGATTGTGGAAGGAATTTTAATTCTAACCAATCCAGAATTAAGAGATATGTTTGATATAAAAGTTTTCGTTCACGCCGATTCTGATGAAAGATTAATTCGTCGTTTAAAAAGAGATATTTCAGAACGCGGACGTGATATTGACGAAGTTTTAAACCGTTACCAAACTACTTTAAAACCTATGCATGAGCAATTTATAGAACCATCTAAAGCTTTCGCAGACATTATCATCCCGAATGACAAATACAATACGGTAGCAATTGATGTAGTTCGCGCTGTAATTAATCAGAGAATTTCATAATTTTTATCGTAAATTTAAACCATAATAATTAGGAGCCGATTCCCGCTATCCGTTTCAAACGAAGTTCACTGAACTCCGCTTGAAATAAAAAATAAGTGAAGTAATCTTTTGTGCCGAACCCCGGCACAAAAGGATTTTCACTACTATCGGGGCTATTGACAACACTCAAATTCAAAAGAAATATTCGTTTAAAATGAAATTTAAAAATCCATACAAAGACAAAAAATGGTTCAAATACCTAGGAAACAAATACGTTTGGGTTTTGCTATTTTTTATAGTTTGGATGCTATTTTTAGACAATTACTCCTATTTTGATCATCGCTTTTTAGATGAGCAAATTCATGAACTTCAGGATAATAAAAAATATTATCAGGAAGAAATCAGAAAAGATCAAGAGCAGATCAAATTGCTCAAAAATCCTGAACAAATTGAGAAATACGCACGCGAAAAGTATTTCATGAAAAAAGATAGCGAAGATATTTATATCATACAATTTGAAGGAGATACCATTCAAGACAAAGAATAATCAAACAAAATACAATGGCCACTAACCTATTCGACGATTTTAATCCGATTTCATCCAAACAATGGAAACAAAAAATTCAGTTTGAGTTGGATGGAGCCGATTACAATCAAACTGTTATTTGGAATTCTCCAGAAGATATTCAGGTAAAACCTTTTTATCATAGCGACGAATTTACAAAAGCAGTAAATGTAAACACCCAAGCCTCAGATTTTAAAATCTGCCAGAATATCTTTGTTTTCGATGTAGAAAAATCTATCGAACGTGCTTTAAACACTTTAGAAAGAGGCGCAGAAAGCCTTCGTTTTACTATTCAAAACGATAAAATTGATGTTGAAAAATTACTAAAGAATCTTCCTTTAGAAAACAAAACCGTTTACTTTAATTTCAATTTTATCTCAATCGATTTCGTTAAAAAATTAGATACTATTTCGATTCAGAAAAAAGCCAAGTTTTATTGCAATTTCGACCCAATCGGGAAATTGGCAAGAGAGGGAAATTGGTTTACCACTTCGGAGAAAACTAATTTTGAAACTTTAGATTTACTCTTTAAAAATACAACCAATTTAAATCTATTAAGTGTAGATTTAGGTTTGTACCAAAATTCTGGAGCTAATATTACACAGCAAATTGCTTATAGTTTGGCACATGCCAACGAATACTTAAACCGTTTTGCTGGAACTGCAAAATCTATTGTTTTTCAAGTTTCTGTTGGAACAAATTATTTTTTCGAAATTGCTAAACTTCGTGCGCTTCGAATGCTTTTTGATTTAATTTCTACAGAATACGATTCAAAAATTGAATGCCATTTATTAGCAACCCCAACCAAACGCAATAAAACAATTTACGATTATAATGTAAACATGTTGCGTACCACAACAGAATGTATGTCGGCAATTTTAGGAGGCGCAGATGCTATTGCTAATTTGCCATATGATGCATTATATCATAAAGACAATGAATTTGGAGATCGAATTGCTAGAAATCAGCTTTTAATTTTAAAACATGAAAGTTATTTCGATAAAGTAAATAATCCAGCAGACGGAAGTTATTATATTGAAAATTTAACCATGCGACTGGCTGAAAAAGCTTTGACTTTGTTCAAAGATATTGAAGCCAATGGAGGATTCTTAAAACTTTTGAACGACGGCACAATCAAAAAGAAAATTCAGGAAAGCGCCAATAAAGAACAGGAATTATTCGATTCTAAAAAAGAAATTTTATTAGGCACCAATAAATATCCGAACAAAGAAGACAGAATGAAACACGATTTAGAATTGTTTCCTTTTGTAAAAATCAAACCAAGAAAAACATTAATTACACCAATTATAGAAAAAAGATTGGCAGAGAAAATGGAACAGGAACGATTAGAACAAGAATAAATGGGATTTTATTTTATCATTTTTTGGATACTGTCATTGATTATGATCGTTACTTGCTTAATTTTTTTAACAATCGGAATTACATATAAAAACTATAAACAGATTTTAATAGCGATTTCAGCCATGCTTTTAGCAATATTATTTTATTATTTACCTTACTATTTAATAATGAAAAATATGATTAACTCACTTAAAAATCTTCATTAGTCATTTGATATAAAATGAGAAAAGACCTTAAACATATTACGCTTCAAACTCTAAAGTCGAAAGTTGAAAATCGAGAAAACTTGAAAGATAACTTTACGACCGCTGAAGGAATTGAAATCAAAAAAAATTACTCGGAGAAAGATATCGAAGATTTAGAATTTCTTGATTTCGGAGCTGGTTTTGCACCAAACCTACGCGGACCTTACGCAACCATGTACGTCAGACGCCCATGGACGATTCGTCAATATGCCGGATTTTCTACAGCTGAAGAAAGCAATGCATTTTATAGAAAAAATTTAGCTGCGGGCCAAAAAGGACTTTCCATTGCTTTTGACCTTCCAACCCATCGCGGTTACGATTCAGATCACGAAAGAGTAGTTGGAGATGTGGGAAAAGCAGGAGTTGCGATTGATTCTGTCGAAGACATGAAAGTACTTTTCGATCAGATTCCGTTAGATGAAATGTCGGTTTCTATGACCATGAATGGCGCTGTTTTGCCGATTATGGCTTTTTATATTGTTGCGGCTGAAGAACAAGGCGTTAGTCCAGAAAAATTAGCAGGAACAATCCAGAATGATATTCTAAAGGAGTTTATGGTACGAAATACTTATATCTACCCTCCAACTCCATCGATGAAAATTATTGCGGATATTTTTGAATTTACGAGCAAAAAAATGCCAAAATTCAATTCGATCTCTATTTCTGGCTATCACATGCAAGAAGCGGGTGCCACTGCAGATATTGAATTAGCGTACACTTTGGCAGATGGTTTAGAATACATTAGAACCGGATTATCAACAGGAATGACGATTGACGATTTTGCTCCAAGGTTATCTTTCTTCTGGGCAATTGGAATGAATCATTTTATGGAAATTGCCAAAATGAGAGCGGGAAGAATGATTTGGGCTAAATTGCTACAACAATTTAATCCGAAAAGTGATAAATCTTTGGCTTTAAGAACACATTGCCAAACCAGCGGATGGAGCTTAACCGAGCAAGATCCATTTAATAATGTCGCCAGAACTTGTATTGAAGCTTCTGCAGCCGTTTTTGGAGGAACACAATCTTTACATACCAATGCTTTAGACGAGGCAATTGCTCTTCCAACAGATTTCTCTGCTAGAATTGCTAGAAATACGCAAATATTTCTTCAAGAAGAAACCAAAATGACTAAAACGGTAGATCCTTGGGCTGGCAGTTATTATGTAGAAAGTTTGACCAATGAGATCATTGAAAAAACTTGGAAACTTATTGAAGAAGTAGAAGAATTGGGCGGAATGACAAAAGCAATTGAAGCTGGAATTCCTAAACTTCGAATTGAAGAAGCTGCGGCTAGAAAACAAGCAAGAATCGACAGCGGACAAGATATTATTGTAGGCGTAAATAAATACCGCTTAGAAAAAGAAGATCCGTTAGATATTTTAGATGTAGACAATCAATTGGTTCGCAAGCAACAAGTGGAACGTCTTGAAGAAATAAAACAAACAAGAGATTCTGAAAAAGTAAATAAGTCACTAGAAAAATTAATCCATTGTGCGCAAACGGGACACGGAAACTTGTTAGAAAATGCAATTGAAGCAGCTAGAAACAGAGCAACACTTGGCGAAATCAGCAATGCATTGGAAACTGTTTTTGGCCGTTTTAAAGCACAAATTAAATCTTTTAGCGGAGTGTATAGTGCAGCAATAAAAAATGACGAGAATTTTGAGCGAGCAAAACAACTAGCTGATGTTTTTGCCAAACAAGAAGGAAGACGTCCTAGAATTATGATTGCCAAAATGGGACAAGACGGTCACGACCGAGGCGCAAAAGTAGTCGCAACAGGCTACGCCGATGTAGGTTTTGATGTTGATATAGGTCCGCTATTTCAAACTCCAGCAGAAGCCGCAAAACAAGCTGTAGAGAATGATGTTCATATTTTGGGAGTTTCTTCTCTTGCAGCTGGACATAAAACTTTGGTGCCGCAAGTAATTGAAGAATTAAAAAAACACGGACGCGAAGATATTATGGTAATTGTTGGCGGTGTAATTCCGTCTCAGGACTATCAATTCCTGTTTGATGCTGGTGCATCAGCGGTTTTTGGACCAGGAACTAAAATAAGTGAAGCTGCTATAAAAATCTTAGAAGCTCTAATAGATTAAAAAGAAAATCCCTTTTTACAAGGGATTTTTCTTTTTTCATTTAGTCGTTTACTGTTGCGTTACTATCTGCTTCTATAAAGGAAAGATCGTAACCTGCAAAATCTCTCATGTAACTTTTCAAAGAAGTTCCGAAAGCATCTCTAAAATGTCTGCTTCCTTTGTTTTTGAAAAAGTTCTTTACAGAACCTGCACCACCTAAATGCGCTGCAGCTAAAATTCCAGATTCGGTAATTTCAATACCATTAATAATTTTGCCTTCATACTTTTGAATTTCATAACGTAAAATCCATTTGTTTTTGGCTAATAAAGCCATGAAAGCTTTTTCTTGTAGAGCAGGATCTTTTAAAAAGGCTTTGTTATCATTAATTCCGATCGCTCTTAAAGCTTTAGAACCAAATTGATACTTGCCCATATAACCAAGAGTATTTACTAATCTGTATTGCCCTTGCGATTCTTTAAAAGCTACTGCTTCTTTAAATCCTATAAGATGATTTCCTGTGTATGGGACGTTGGTGTTCGGATAATCATCCTTTTCTTTTGATGGAAAAATGTATTCTGATCCATCTGTTTTTTCAATTAAAAACCAAGGTTTGGTTTCTTTTTCTGAGGGAATAAATCCCAAACTTAAAAATGTAATAATAACGACTAAACTCGCATAAAAATACCATTTCTTTATCATAAATTGTTTTTCTTCAAGACACTGTCACTCTCTTGAAATTTCTACGGTGCAAAGATAAGGCATTTTCAAAATATGCTTAAAACCAGTCATTTACCATTTTTTAAGAAAAATCAGGATTCGCTTTCATCCCAAGTATAGTAATAGATTCCAAGAGATTTGAGGGCTCAATTTTCGACTCTAAAAACTGAAAAATGAGGTCAAAAAAAATCGCATTTTATATAAATTTTAAGCAAATTTCATTAAAAAGAAAGAATAAACCTACAATAAAATCAATCTTTTTCATGCAAATATTGAAAAGCCCTTTTTGAATTTTATAAAATTCCACATTAAAAAATGTTTATTTTTTTATTACGATAATCCAAAAATTAGATAAAATAGCAATTTGATAATTTTTCATTTTCGACAGCATTTTTAGATTAAAAAGGAAACAAAAAAAACCGAAGTAATTTTACTTCGGTCTTTTACTATTTTAGAAAACTAAATCTATCTCGTTACACCTTGACTTGCGATCCAGTCTGAATATTTTTTTGCATTTACATTATGTTCTGCCAATGTGGCCGCAAATTCGTGATACCCAAAACGATCGACACTAGCACAGAAATAAATATAATCGTTCTTCTCTGGGTTTAAAACCGCTTCTAAAGCTGTAATATCTGGCATTGCAATTGGCCCAGGAGGAAGTCCTTTATTTACATAAGTATTATATGGAGATCTCATTACCAAATCATTATAAAAAACTCTTTTAATAACTTGATCAAAATCGTTGTCTCTTAATTTTAAAGCATAAATAACGGTTGGGTCTGCTTGCAACGGCATTTCTAAACGCAAACGGTTTAAATAAACACCGGCAATACGTGGTCTTTCGTCTTTTTTAACCGATTCCTTATGTACAATTGATGCTAATATCGTAGCCTGAACTGGTGTTAATCCTTGTTTCTTTGCTTTTTCAATTCTTTCAGGTGTCCAGAAATTGTGATATTCTTTAATCATTTTATCACGAAACTTTTCTGCAGAAGTATTCCAATAAATTTCATACGTATTTGGAATAAACATGGCAAAAACATTTTCTTCATTAAATCCGTTTGCTACTAAGAAAGTAGAATCTTTGATGGCTTTCAATAAAGATAAACTGTCAGCTTCAATTTCTTTACCAATTCTTCCAGCAAAATTCTCTAAACGCTCTTGATTATTAAAAACCAATTTCACAGGAATATTAGAACGCATTGCTCGCACCAAGTCAATGTTGTTCATATCTTTCTTTAGAAGGAAACGTCCCGATTTTACATTTTGCGGATAATCTCTTTTTTCAGCAACCATTTCGAAGTTGTCGAAATTCTTTATGTAAGGCGCTAAAATCTTTTTTACATCAGCATAATTAGCATCTGTTGGTACGTAAACGTATACTTCTTTTTCTTCAAATTTAGTATTAGAACTAAAAATTTTACTGATTAAAATAAAACCATAAATCAATAAAACTGAAATTATGGCTACGGCACTTATTGTGATTATTTTTTTTAGACTCAAAGCTTAAAGTTTAAATTTGTTTATTAATTAGCTGAAAAATTGCTTCATCATGATAGTGGTTATGATACAAAATCCAGTCTTTTTTTATTCCGATTTTCTTAAAACCAAATTTAGTAAAAAGTGCAATACTCGCTACATTTTGTACGCCAATATTTGCATACAATTGATGGAGATTTAAATTCGTAAAAGAATATTTAATTAAAAGCTCTAAAGCCTCAGAACCAATATTTTTACCTTGATTTTCTTCTTTCTGAATGACAATACCAATCCCTGCCCTATTATTTCTTGGGTCAAATTCAAACAAATCAATCAACCCGATAGCAGGAAAATCCTCGTCTTGACAGATTGCCAAACGAAGTTGTTTTGCCTCGTAAATATCCTGATGGGCATTTTCTAAATATTGTTTAATTAAAAAACGGCTGTAAGGAGTTTGCGTATTACTAACTTCCCAGATATTCTCGTCATTTTCTATAGAATAGATAAACTCCAAATCTTGAGGTTCAAGTGCACGCAAATAAATCGAATCGCCTTTTAATGTAATCATCGTGATATTTAGATTGTAGATTTTAGATTTATCGATTGGAATTTAGAATTTAAAAAATTGAGATTTATAAATTAAATCTCAATTGTTCCTTTAAACACGAATTTTGCTGGTCCAGTCAAGAAAACATTGGTATAACCATCGCTATCTTTATCAAAAGAAACCACCAATTTACCACCTTCAACATTTAAGTTTATTGAAGTTTTATCGGTTTCTCCAATCGCATTCATAGCAATGGCAACAGCAGTTGCACCAGTTCCGCAAGCAAGAGTTTCGTCTTCAACACCTCTTTCGTAAGTTCTCAAAGAAAAAGTATCATTATCAACCTTTTTTACAAAATTGACATTGCTCCCTTTTTCTCCATATAATTCACCATAACGAATTGCGGCTCCATTTTCTTTTACATTATAATGTTCCAAATCATCTACAATTTGAACGTGGTGAGGCGAGCCTGTATTTAAGAAAGTATAAGAATCTTTTTTCTGGATTTCATTTACATCAATCATTTGCAAAGAAACAATCGAATCGGCATTTACAGAAGCATAATGCAATCCATCAGTTGCGATAAAAGTCGTTTTGTAATCAATTACTCCCAATTGGTTAGCAAAAGCAACAAGGCAACGACCGCCGTTTCCGCACATCGAACTTTGATTTCCATCAGAGTTGTAATACACCATTCTAAAATCGGTTTCAGAATCATTTTCTAAAAGAATTAATCCGTCAGCACCAATTCCGAAACGTCTGTCGCACAGACGTTCAATAAGTTTTACATCTTCGTTTGGAAAGAAATTTGTACGATTATCAATCATGACAAAATCGTTTCCTGTACCTTGATATTTATAAAATTCTACTTGCATTTTTTAGTTGTTAGAAATACAAAAGTACGAACTATTAATTAATGAAATGTTAATCATTGTTAAAGAGCGTTAAACCGTTTTTACAAATAATTTTTTGAAGTAATTTTACGTTAAATAAAACACGAAACTAAATTCTAATAACTTAATTACAAATTCTAATATGAAAAGATTTTCAGCCTTATTTTTAGTGTCATTATTAAGTGGTGCTATTACTCTTGGTGCTTACAAGTTATTATTTGAAAGCAACAATTCATTTTTTGGAAAAGGAAATTCTGTTGTAACTCTTGCCCCTAATTCTTATGGAAAAAATGTTGGTTTAGGCGCTGAAACACTCGATTTTACCGAAGCGGCAGATAAAACTATTCATACCGTTGTTCACGTAAAAAATGTTTCGAGAAGAACAGTAAGCAACCCAATGCTTGAATTTTTCTACGGTTATGGCGGACAACAACAGCAAGAACAAGTAGGAACTGGTTCTGGTGTAATTATTTCTGAAGACGGATATATCGTGACTAACAACCACGTAATTAAAGACGCTACAGATATTGAAATTACCTTAAACAACAAAAAATCATACAAAGCAAAATTAATTGGTACTGATTCTAAAATGGATATTGCCCTTTTGAAAATCAATGCCGACGAGAAACTTCCTTACACTGCTTTTGCAAACTCTGATAATGTTAAAGTTGGAGAATGGGTATTGGCAGTTGGAAATCCTTACAACTTAACTTCGACTGTAACTGCCGGAATTGTTTCGGCGAAAGCCAGAAATTTAGACCAAAGCGGAATTCAATCTTTCATTCAAACTGATGCTGCTGTAAACCCAGGTAATAGCGGTGGAGCGTTAGTAAATGCAAGAGGAGAATTAATTGGAATTAACACTATGATTTCTTCTATGACTGGTTCTTATGTTGGATATTCTTTTGCTGTTCCTTCTAATATCGCTAGAAAAATTATTGAGGATATTATGGAATATGGAAATGTTCAAAGAGGAATTCTTGGTGTTGAAGGAGGAGAATTGAATAGCACAGCTTCTAAAGAATTAGGAGTTACAGAAACACAAGGATTCTATATTAATAGAGTTTCTAAAAATTCTGGTGCAGAAAAAGCTGGTCTAACTAAAGGAGACATCATTGTAAAATTGGATGATCAGAACATTGCTACTTATGCAGATTTATCGGGCTACATCAACACAAAACGTCCTAATGATGTTGTAAAAGTAACTTATATTAAAGACGGAAAAACGAAAACAGTTCCTGTAACTTTAAGTAAAAATGAGTTTTACAGCGCTGAATTTAAAGGAATCGAATTGGAAAACATTGATGCGGCTGACAAGAAAAAATTCAGAATTGACTACGGTGTTAAAATTAAAAACATCACCAACGAGAATTTAATGCAATATCAAAATGAATTATTAGGAAATATAATCCTTAGTATTGATAATATAAAAGCAACAAATGTTGAAACCGTTTCAAAACTTTTAAGTAAAAAAGACGAAGGACAAAGTGTTCGTATTGAAATGATCAACAGAAACGGAGAAATTTTCAGAATTATAATTTAAGTCGCAGTTTTCGAGTCACAGTTTTCAGTTACCAAAAACTGAGAACTGCGACTGCGACTGAAAACTTCAAAAAAAGCCATCTTAAGAAATTTAAGGTGGCATTTTTATTTTCAAAAATAAATGCTAAAATAGTTTACGAAATCGATTGAAATAGATACTTTTGCGCAAAATTTTAAAATAGTGAGCATTTTATTTTTTCAATTATGAGTAACAAATCATTGTACCAAAAAGAGGTAACATTACAAGTCGACCGAAGAAAAGCGGGTGTCGAATTAATAAAAGTCATAAGCGATTTATGGTATGACAAATCAATCGAAATGGTTTTATTCAAAAATCAATTATTGGATAAAAACGTAAGCGATATTATCAATCTTCATCAATATGCTGGCGAATTTGTTGGCAAACCAATCACCATTTTTGATTCGGTTGAAATTGCAAAAGTGGTTTTATCATTAGATCTTCCTCCTGCAAAAATAGATTTAGGAAAACTAACTTACGAGTATCGCTTAGAAGATGAAAAATATCCTGATGCAAGATATTTTGTTATTGACAAATTGAAAAAAGCAAAATCCTCTAAAGAAATTAAACCAAAGGACGTTGTTTTATATGGTTTTGGAAGAATTGGACGTTTATTAGCACGAGAGCTAATGTCTAAAACAGGAAAAGGAAACCAGTTGCGTTTGAGAGCAATTGTAACTAGAGATAAAAACGACGCATCGAGTTTAGAGAAACGAGCTTCTCTATTGCGATACGATTCAATTCACGGGGATTTTCAAGGATCTGTAATAGCCGATCCTAAAAATAATGCCTTAATTATTAACGGAACAACAGTTCATATCATTACAGCCAATTCTCCTGAAGAAATTGATTATACCACATACGGAATCAATGATGCTTTGGTAATAGATAACACTGGAGCATTTACAACAGAAGAAGCTTTAAAAAGACATTTAACATCAAATGGAGCAAGCAAAGTTTTATTGACTGCTCCTGGAAAAGGCGTTCCAAATATCGTTCATGGAGTAAATCATAATGATTTTAATCCTGAAGAAGTAAATATTTTTTCTGCAGCATCTTGCACAACAAATGCTATTACTCCAATTCTAAAAGTCGTTGAAGAAACTCTAGGTGTTGTAAAAGGACATTTAGAAACCATTCACGCGTATACCAACGACCAAAATCTGGTTGATAATATGCACCGAAAATACCGTCGCGGAAGAGCTGCGGCTTTAAATATGGTTATTACAGAAACCGGTGCAGGAAGTGCTGTTGCGAAAGCTTTGCCATCATTGGAAGGAAAATTAACTTCAAATGCTATTCGAGTTCCTGTTCCTAACGGATCTCTTGTCGTTTTAAATTTAGAAGTTAAAAAAGCAACATCAATTGCGGCAATCAATAAAATCATGAAGAAATATGCTCTCGAAGGAGAATTGGTAGAGCAGATTAAATATTCTTTAAACAACGAATTGGTTTCATCTGACATTGTAGGAACTTCTGCTCCATCAATCTATGACAGCAATGCTACAATTGTTTCAAAAGACGGAAAAAATATAGTATTATACATCTGGTACGATAACGAATACGGATATAGCCACCAAGTTATTCGTTTAGCAAAATATATTGCCAAAGTAAGACGTTATACCTATTATTAATTCATCCAAACTAACTTTTTTGCTAAAAGCCATCAGGATTTTCTTGATGGTTTTTTTCTTTTTCTTTAAATAGGAAGAACAGTCGTACTTTTTACTTCTGAAATTACAAAAACAGTATTTATTAAAGAAACTTCAGGCAAAACGGATAATTTTTTCTGATGAAAATGATGATAGCTTTCCATGTCTGGAATTATGATCTTCAGCATATAGTCAAAATTCCCTGAAACATAATTGCACTCCACAACTTCAGGCAAATTTAAAATCGATTGGTTAAAGCCTTCTGAAGTATCATAAGTTTGTTTGACCAACGTAACCTGACAATAAACGGTCAAATTATTTCCCAATTTTTTCTTGTCAAGAAGCGTAACATATTTCTCGATAATACCATCTTTTTCAAGACGTTTCACTCGATCATGCACAGGAGTTAAAGACAAATTTATTTTGTTTGCAATGTCTTTTAAAGTGTAATGTGCATCTTCTTGCAAAAGACGTAGTATTTTTTTGTCAATTTCATCTAAAGCCATAACGAAAACGTTTTATTAAAATCAGTTCGATTTAGTCTTTTTTTCTTTTTGAAGAATAAAATTAACTCCAAAACAGAATATTTTTCTGTAAAAGTAAAAAATAAAATAATATTTTCTTATTTATCATGCGTTAAACCATAATTTATTCTCTATCTGTAGATTTGTAAAACAATTTCAATAAAAAACAAAAAAATATAACAAAATGATAATAGGTGTTCCTAAAGAAATAAAAAATAACGAAAACAGAGTTGCCTTAACTCCTGCAGGTGTTTCTGAAATGAAAAAACACGGACATACAGTTTACGTTCAAGCTACTGCTGGTTTAGGAAGTGGTTTTGCTGATGCAGAATATGCTGAAGCTGGTGCAGTTGTTTTACCAACTATTGAAGAAGTTTACGCAATTGCAGAAATGATCATCAAAGTAAAAGAACCAATTGCTTCTGAGTACCCATTGATCAAAAAAGATCAATTATTATTTACTTATTTCCACTTTGCTTCTTCTGAAGAATTAACTCATGCAATGTTGGAAAAAGGAGCTGTTTGTTTAGCTTACGAAACTGTAGAAAAAACAGACAGAAGTTTACCATTATTAGTTCCAATGTCTGAAGTTGCAGGTCGTATGGCTATTCAACAAGGGGCAAAATACCTTGAAAAACCATTAAAAGGAAGAGGAATTCTTTTAGGAGGTGTTCCAGGTGTACCACCAGCGAAAGTATTAGTTTTAGGTGGAGGAATTGTAGGAACTCAAGCTGCTAAAATGGCTGCTGGATTAGGTGCTCAAGTTACTATCATGGACTTAAGCTTACCACGTTTACGTCAATTAGACGATATCATGCCAGCTAACGTAAATACAGAAATGTCTAACCATTATAATATTACAAGAGCAATTAAAGATGCTGACTTAATTGTTGGAGCAGTTTTAATTCCAGGAGCAAAAGCACCTCATTTAATTACTCGTGATATGCTAAAATTAATGCGTCCAGGAACTGTTGTTGTTGACGTAGCGGTAGACCAAGGTGGATGTATCGAGACTTGTACTCCAACAACTCACGAAAACCCAACTTTCATTATTGACGATATCGTTCACTACTGTGTAGCTAATATGCCAGGAGCTGTTCCTTACACTTCTACTTTAGCTTTAACAAACGCAACTTTACCATATGCTGTACAATTAGCAAACAAAGGATGGGAAAAAGCATGCGCAGAAAATGAAGAATTGAAAAAAGGATTAAACGTAGCGAATGGAAAAATCCTTTACAAAGGAGTTGCAGAAGCTTGGCATCTTCCTTTTAACGAAGAAATAGTATTAGCAAACGCATAGTGCTAATACTTGTATAAGTGCTTACTAAAATCACTATTACAAAAGGCTTTTCTCAACCGAAAAGCCTTTTTTTATGCCATAAAAAAAACCTGTCTACATGACAGGTTTTCATAAATATCATTATTTTTTATTTCTTATTATCAAGAACTTCACTCATTACTTTAGCTTCAGTTCCATTTGGAAAAGTGACCTTAATTTTTTGAGCTATTGTCGGAGCAATCTCTGTAATGGCCTTCTTATCATACGATTCCCCTTTTTTGATATGCCAGCCATAAAAAATAGCAGGAACATGAGTATCATAACTATAAATTGTTCCATGAGATGTTCCTGTCGCAGTATATTCAATCACTCCTGGTTTATCTACTATAACTAAATCTCCATTCTGTGTTACATCATAACCTTTAGCTACAAAATTTAGAGCATAATCATTTCCAGCATTCGCTAAAACTTCTTCTTCGGTGAAAACTTTTTTAACTTGCGGTTGAGTAATTAAAAAATCTTTAAAAGCTTGTTTGACTTTAGTAAGATCTAACTTTTTGTCTTTTATAATTTGTTTGTTGAAGAAAACATTAAAGTTTGAATAATTCTGAATTAAATCAACACCATATGTTTTAGTTGAAAAATCCTGTAAACTTTTCTTAACCTCTTTAGAAGGATAATTATCTACATTGTATTTGCGATCTTTCAAATAAATTACGTTTTCAGCTCCAGCGTGGTCGGCTGTCAAGAAAAGCAAGTAATTCCCTTTACCAACCGTTTTATCCAAATAAGCTAAAAAGTCAGCAATTGTTTGATCCAATCTCAAATAAGTATCTTGAAGCTCCATAGATCTTGGACCAAGTAAATGCCCTACGTAATCTGTAGAAGAAAAACTAACTGTCAAGAAATCTGTAATATTATCTTTTCCTAACTCTTCTTTTTCAATTGCTCTCTTTGCAAATTCAGCTAATAAATCATTTCCAAAAGGAGTAGCGCGAATAACACCAGCATCATTTTTCTCATACATAGATTTCAAATCGTATGGAAAAACCGGCGCTGCACTTCCATACAATTTCCCTTCATAAGGATTATTATCAGGAAGACTTTCATTGTAAACCGAAGCAGGTTTATACAAATCCCAGCCTTTATTGATATATTTTAAGTAGTTTTTCTCATTATTGAACTCAGTAACCCAATCAGGTAATTTGTCACCGTAAAATGTACTAGAAATAAAAGAACCAGTTTTACTGTACCAAAATGCCCAGTTAGCAAAATGTCCAGCTGGCAATATAGCACCACGATCTTTTAAACTCATTCCTATTACCTTTCCGTTAAAATTAGTAGCCATTCTAACTTCATCAGTAATTGTGGTGCTTTGAAGATTTTTAGGAGACATTGCTCCTTCTTCGGCAGTGCCATCGCCTACAGTTTTAACTCCCGCATCGTCTGTGCAATACATTTCTTTTCCAAGAGTTCTGCTGAACCACTCGTTACCAACAATTCCGTGAGTAGCAGGTGTTGTACCCGTATAGATAGAAGCATGTCCAGGAGCAGTGTAAGTTGGCATATAATTATAATGCATATTTTGGAAAGTAAATCCATCATTCATTAATCTCTTAAAGCCGTTTGGAGAAAAATCATCTGAAAAGCGATATAAATATTCCATTTTCATTTGATCGACAACTATACCCACAACTAACTTTGGACGTTGTTGTTGCGCACTTAAACCTGTAACAGCAAGAAGTGCTAACAATAAAATATTTTTCTTCATGTTTAAAATAAAATAATTGAAACACAAAAATACTCATTCAAATCCAAAAAGTCTAAATTATCAATCTTTAACCTCTGCAATTGACTATAATTTAACACTTATTAAACCATTAGGATTACAATCATGGCGTTTCCCTTAGGGCCGTGCTGTCCGCTGTATCTTTTGCGGCAGGGAGTTTAGGGGATGCTGGAAGATTGGTTTTCCGCAAAAGGATGCCGCTTCCATCACTAACGCGGGTTTCGGGCAGTCTGGAGCTTTCGTTTTTACGTAAAAAAAAACAGAAAAGCTTATAAAACAGAAAACCCCATCCGGATTGGATAGGGTTTTCAAAAGAAAGGCGACG
>NZ_JAGIAV010000003.1 GCF_017744675.1 Flavobacterium sp.
CGACAGGTTTTGAAAACCTGTCGGGTTTTATGGCGCCTAGATTCTGCTTTGCTATATTTAAACCTGTATTTTATACTTATATATATGTAACAAAAACAAACCCGACTGGTTTTGGAAAACCGCCGGGTTGTATACTATATATATGTCGTATTATTTTTTATTAAGCTCTTTTGCTCTTTGCTGCCATTTTTCGGCTAGATCTTCATAATCTACAGGATTGGCTGGTTTTTGATTTACGAGTCGGCCAGATTCGAACGCTCTTACTAGAATTGTTTCTATTAAATAGTCCTCGTTTACATCGTATGGCTTATATTCTTCTTTTAGACTTATATCAAATAAGTTGGCAGTTGTATTAGAAACAAAAGCTTTGAAACCACTTTTTAGGGTTTTTATAAGTTCGTAGGTTGTGATTCCAGTTTGACGATGAATTAGCTTTACCAAAATCTGCCCTTGTTTCCTAGAAAGCTTTTTAAGCCTTTCTTCAAATTCGTTATTTAAATAGTCTTCTACTATTTTAAAATATTTCTTTTTCTCACGGCTAGTTTTCAAACGTGCCATTCCGTTATTGAGTGCCGTTAATCGTTCGGCTGCAAGTTTTGCATAAGGATATACTTTATACACTCTGTTTTGAAGAATTTGGAATTGCTTCATCTCTTCAGGACTCATCTTCTTCCCTTTTGAAATAATTATTTCGGGAAGTTGAATCGTATCACTTAAAATAGAATCCTTTTCTGTTAGGATATATCCCATTTGTTCGTTCTCTTTTGGAGTAACTTGGGCTTTGGAAGAAAAACAAACTAATAGTATAAATAAAAAGGTGGTTAGTCTCATTGAATCATAATTTAAGTGTAAAATTATATATTTATACACAACTCTAATACCAAATTTATATTTTAGCGGAAAAATATTTTTATGAGCACAAATTCTATCTTAAACGATACTTCTATAGCATTCTTAGAAAGCTACCTAAATAACGCTTCTCCCACTGGTTACGAAAGTGAAGGCCAAAAACTTTGGATGGATTATTTAAAACCTTATGTCGACACTTTTATTACTGATACTTATGGAACTGCTGTTGGGGTAATTAATCCTGATGCTCCATATAAAGTTGTTATTGAAGGACATGCAGATGAAATTTCATGGTATGTAAACTACATTACAGAAGATGGTTTAATATATGTAATCCGAAATGGTGGCTCAGATCATCAGATTGCTCCTTCTAAAAGAGTAAACATTCATACTAAAAACGGGATCGTAAAGGGTGTTTTTGGATGGCCAGCAATTCATACTCGTTTACGCGACAAGGAAGAAGTTCCTAAACTGAGTAATATTTTTATCGATTTAGGTTGCGAAACCAAAGAGCAAGTTGAAGCATTGGGCGTTCACGTTGGATGCGTAATTACTTATCCAGACGAATTTATGATTCTTAACGAAAATAAATTTGTCTGCCGCGCTATCGATAATAGAATGGGTGGTTTTATGATTGCTGAAGTGGCACGTTTATTAAAAGAAAACAATAAAAAGCTTCCTTTTGGTTTGTATATCGTGAATTCTGTTCAGGAAGAAATTGGCCTACGTGGAGCCGAGATGATTGCGCATAGAATAAAACCAAATGTGGCTATCGTTACTGATGTTTGCCATGATACCACTACTCCAATGATTGATAAAAAGGTAGAAGGCGATCTTAAAATGGGTAAAGGACCTGTTATTGGCTATTCTCCAGCTATTCAGAATAAATTACGTGATTTGATTGTAGATACTGCTTCAGAAAACGAAATTCCGTTTCAAAGACATGCAACTTCTCGCGCAACGGGAACAGACACTGATGCATTTGCATATAGCAATGGTGGTGTTCCTTCTGCATTAATTTCGCTGCCTTTGCGTTATATGCATACAACTGTAGAAATGGTTCATAGAGATGATGTTGAAAATGTTATTCGATTGATTTATGAATCATTACTGAAAATTGAGGATAACGAAACATTCTCTTATTTCAATTAAAAACAATACCACATATTAAATTCGGCTATTTTATAAAATAGCCGAATTTTAAATTACTCCCAAGAATGAAAATACTACTACTCGAAGACGATTTTACTTTGTCTAAAGAAATCTCAGCATTCTTTGTATCCAAGAAGTTCGAGTGTATTCCTTATTATGATGGCTCTTTATTGCTCAAAAAGTACTTCCCGTACGAATACGATTTGATTATTCTCGACATTAATGTTCCTGGAATAAACGGAATAGAGGTTTGCAAAGGCATTCGTAAGATCGATAATAAAACACCTATTATTATGCTGACTGCTTTTAGCGAAATTGAGGATAAATTATCTTCTTTTGATAATGGCGCAGATGATTACTTGGTAAAACCTTTTCATTTTGAAGAATTATATGCCAGAGTGCAATCGCTCTTGAGACGAAAAGAAGTTCCGCAACAGGTAGAAAGCAAAATCGTAGTGAAGGATTTGGAAATTTTTGAAGAAGAAATGAAAGTTTTCAGATCTAGCGAAGAGATTAAGCTTACGCCAAAAGAGTTCAAACTTATTTCGATTCTAGCTCATGCCAAAGGAAAAGTGCTTTCGAAACAGTTTATTGCCGAAAAACTTTGGGATTATCATATTGAAACCAATCAGAATACGATTGAAGTTTACATTAATTTCTTAAGAAAGAAAATCGATAAGGATCACGATATAAAACTTATTCGTACAAAGGTTGGTTATGGCTACTATTTAAGCGACCAAGAATGACATTAAAAAATAGAATATCACTTTTAGTCAGTTTGCTGTTTACCATCCTTTTCGGATTGGCCTCTACAGTGATATTCATTTTGTATTCTAATTATCGAAAGGAAGAGTTTAGAGACCGATTGGAAATTAAGGCCTTGTCGAACATTAAATTATTGGTTAATGTTAAACAGGTCGATAATCAGCTTTTGAAAATAATAGACCAGAACTCTATTAATAAACTATATGATGAGAAAACTTTAGTTTTTGATTCTAATTTTAAGTTAATCTACAGCAGTATCGATGATAGTAAAATCAATTGGTCTGTTGAGGATTTAAAGTATCTGAAGAAAAACAAAACCTTTTTTAAAAGACAAGGCAAACATGAAGTTTATGGCGTTTTTTACGATACCAATGATAAAGACTTCTATGCCTTAATTTCTGCAACAGATGATTATGGCAATAGAAAACTGCTTTTTCTAAGATATACCTTAGTTATTTCCTATATCTTTTTTACGACCATCTGCTGGCTATTAACTTCTTTTATGGTTAGAAAAGCGATGAATCCGCTTCTTGCTTTTCATCAGAAAATAAAAAACATTAACGAAAATAATCTCGATACCCGAATTGCATCCAATAGCAGTAAAAATGAAGTTGATCTTATTGCTGATGAGTTCAATTTTATGATGGATCGAATTGAGGTTTCGTATCAAAAACAAAAGGAATTTACCGCGCATGCTTCGCATGAATTGCGTACACCGCTTTCTAGAATAACTTCTCAAATAGAAAATGCCATTTCTGATCCTAACAATAATACGAAAAGCAACACTTTCTTAAATACAATATTGGCCGATGTTAATCATTTAAGCGAATTAATTAATTCATTGCTTATTCTTTCAAAAATTGATAATAGAAGATCAGAAAACAATGAAATTCAACGCATTGATGAAATTTTATTTTCTTCAATCGAAAAAATCAATAAAGCCTTTCCAGATTTTGTCATTCTTTTTGAAATGGAAGAAAGCGACGATCTGGACACTGCTTTAGAAATTAAAGGAAATAAAAATCTTTTGGAGATTGCCTTAACCAATATTTTAAAGAATGCCTGTGTTTATTCAGACAACAAGCAGGCAAAAGTAAAAATAAGCACCGATCATTATCATCTTATCGTATCTGTTTCTAATACTGGATATACTTTAAACGAAGAAGAACAAAAAAATCTTTTTCAGCCTTTTATGCGAGGGCAAAATTCAAAAGGCACTTCTGGTTTTGGACTTGGCTTAAGAATTGTCCATCGCATTTTGACTGTTCACAAAGCAAACATAACCTACTCTATTCCAAATATTAACACGAATTTATTTCAATTATTTTTCGATTTATAAACTTTTTTAAGCTATTTTTAAGGTAGATTTTAAGCTTCCCTAAAGCCTGTTGATAGCATATTTGTATAATCCAAAAATAATACAATGAAAAAGTTATTCGCATTGCTGTTTTTTGCAGTCTTAAATCAAACTGCAATAGCACAAAAAACAGTGACCCTCCAAGACTGTGAAAGCCAATTCTTAAAAAAGAATTTATTCTTACTGGCATCGCAATATAACATAGATGCTTCTAAAGCGCTAACGATTCAAGCTCGTATTTGGGAAAACCCCGTCATAACCGCGGAATTGAATGCATATAACCCAGAACGGGATAAGTTTTTTGACATTGGTAAAGATGGGCAAAAAGCTTTTAGCATCGAACAGCTTATTTATCTTGGTGGTAAAAAACGTAACGAAGTAAAACTAGCGCAAACTAATGCGCAATTGGCAGAACTTTCATTTAATGATTTATTGCGTACTTTAAAGCTTCAGCTTCGCAAAAGTTTTTATACAGTATACTACAACACAAAAAATCTTGAAAATACCGATAAGCAACTGGCTCACATCGAAGATTTAATTAATTCTTATTCTGTCCAGGCTCAAAAAGGAAATATTCCGCTTAAAGATGTTGTCCGTCTACAATCGCTATATCTAAATTTTAAGAACGAACGATTGGAAGTTGTCAATAATAATATAGAAGAACAAGCCAATCTAAAACTGCTTCTTAATGAAACTGAAAATGTAATTCCTTCTGTTAGCAAAGACGATTCTAACAAATACTTAAAAATTATCCCTTTTGATCTTAAAGGCTTTGAAGAGCAAGCGATAGCAAACCGTCCTGATTATTTAGCCAAACAAAAAGAGATTGAAGCTAACGAACTCAATATAAAATGGCAAAAATCACTTTCGGTTCCAGATCTTACTTTGGGCGTCAACTACGATCAGCGAAGTGGCGCTTTTAATAAAGAATCTAATCTTAGTTTGGGAATTCCGTTGCCATTATGGAACAAAAACAAAGGAAACATTAAATATGCCCAGACTATTTTAGAGCAATCAAAAGTAGAAAAACAGAATTTTGAACTGCAGCTGCAAACCGAAATTACTTCTGCTTGGACAAAGTGGGATGAATCCAGACAAAACTACAGTGTGATTAAACCAACAGTAAACTCAGATTTTGAAGCAGTTTACAACGGAATGCTAACCAACTTTCAAAAACGAAATGTAAGCCTTTTAGAGTTTACCGATTTTATGGAAAGCTACAATCAAGCGATAATTCAACTAAACGAATTAAAGAAAAAAGTAGTAATCGCAGGCGAAGAACTAAATAGTACCATCAACAAAGATTTATTTTAAAAAAGGAAAGAAATGAAACATACATTATTCATAGGAATCGCAATTGCAAGTCTATCTTTAGCAAGCTGCAAAAAAGAAGTTGAAAATCCTGAAACAAATACTTCTTTTGTTTTAAGTGATGCTATGTTAAAAACCACTACAACAGCCGAAGCTACAACACAGCCATTGAAAAATGAACTTAGTTTTTACGGTAAAATTACAGCAGACAACAATAAAATGATTGATGTTTACCCATTAGTTGGCGGAAATGTGATGAAGGTAAATGTTGAGCTTGGTGATTATGTTAAAAAAGGACAAGTTCTAGCTACGATAAAAAGTACCGATGTTGCCGATTTTGAAAAACAATCTATAGATGCCAAAAGTGATTTGCTTGTTGCGAAAAACAATTTAAAAGTAGCGCAAGAACTATTTGATGGGAAATTAAATTCTGAAAGCGATGTTCTTCAAGCAAAATCTGAAGTAAATAAAGCACAATCGCAATTAAGCAAAATTCAGGAAACTTATAAAATTTACAACATTAAAGCAGGATCTATTTATGAAGTAACAGCTCCGATAAGCGGTTTTATTATTCAAAAAAGTATTAATCAAGATATGCTTTTACGTAATGATCGTTCTGAAAACATATTTGATATTGCAGAAATCAGCGAAGTTTGGGCAATGGCAAATATTAATGAGATCGACATCAATAAAGTAAAATTAGGAACTCCTGCTGCTATTACCACTTTAAGTTATCCAGACAAAACATTTCATGGAAAAGTAGATAAAATCTACAACGTAATCGATCCTGAAACCAAAGCAATGCAGGCAAGAATAAAATTGAGCAATCCTGATTACATGCTTAAACCTGATATGAATGCAAACATCAAGCTTTCTTTCAACGAAAGCCAGTCTATGATAGCCGTACCAAGTAAAGCCATTGTTTTTGACAAAAGTAAAAACTTTGTTGTGGTATTTAAAGACCGTAATAATATAGAAACAAGACAAGTAGAAGTTTATAGAGTTGTTGGCGATACAACTTACATCTCTAACGGATTAAAAGAGAATGAAAAAGTAATCACAAACAATCAGCTATTTATTTATGGTGCTTTAAATAATTAAGACATGAACAAATTCATAAAAAATATTATTGCTTTCTCTTTAAAGAATAAAGCATTTACCTTCTTTTGGGTTGGATTGTTGGCTGTTGCGGGATTTATTTCGTTCAAAAACATGCCTATCGATGCCTTTCCTGATGTTACCAATACGCAAATCATCATCATTACGCAATGGAACGGAAAAAGTGCCGAAGAAGTAGAGCGCTTCGTGACTTCTCCAATCGAAATTTCTATGAACTCTGTTCAGAAGAAAACAAGCGTGCGAAGCATTACTATGTTTGGATTATCGGTTATCAAAATCATATTTGATGATGGTGTAGACGATACTTTTGCTCGTTTTCAGGTAAATAATCTATTAAAAAATGTTTCTCTTCCCGATGATGTAGAGCCAGACGTACAGCCTCCTTATGGTCCAACAGGAGAAATTTTCAGGTATATCGTAAAAAGTAACAGTAGAGATAGTAGAGAATTGTTGACGTACCAAAACTGGGTTATAGACAAACAGCTTCGTTCTCTTCCAGGTGTTGCCGATTTGAATGTGTTTGGTGGACAGACTAAAACGTATGAAGTTGGAGTTGATCCAATTAAATTGGCTAAATACAATATTACTCCATTACAAGTTTATAATGCCGTAAATGCTGGAAACTTAAACGTTGGCGGTGATGTTATTGAGAAAAACGGACAAGCTTTTGTCGTTCGTGGAGTTGGTTTATTAAAATCGAAAGAAGACATTGGAAATATTATTGTTGACGATGCTGGAGGAAATCCTATTTTGGTTAAAAATCTGGCTGATGTTTACGAAAGTTCGATGCCAAGAGTTGGTCAAACAGGGCTTGGAGATAACGACGATGCTGTTGAAGGGATTGTGGTAATGCGAAAAGGAGAAAATCCGCAGGAAACACTCGCTTTGATTAAAGCCAAAATTAAAGATCTGAACGACAATGTTCTTCCAAAAGACATTAAGATTGAAACTTTTTACGATCGTGATAATCTAATGAATTTTACGACCGAAACCGTAATGCACAATTTATTTGAAGGTATTATTCTGGTTACCTGTGTCGTATTTCTTTTTATGGCCGATTGGAGAACTACTTTTACCGTTTCTATTGTAATTCCGCTTTCCTTATTATTTGCTTTTTTATGTCTTAAAATGATGGGAATGAGCGCCAATTTATTGAGTTTAGGTGCTGTCGATTTCGGGATTATCATTGATGGGGCCGTGGTAATGGTCGAAGGTTTATTTGTAGTTCTCGATCATCGAGCGCATCAGTTGGGAATGGAGAAATTCAATAAAATTGCCAAAGGAAGCTTGATTAAAAGAACTGGAACGGAAATGGGTAAAGCCATCTTTTTCTCCAAATTAATTATCATTACCGCTTTACTTCCAATTTTCTCCTTTCAGAAAGTAGAAGGAAAAATGTTCTCTCCCCTTGCCTTTACATTAGGTTTTGCTTTATTGGGAGCACTTATCTTTACGCTGACTTTAGTTCCGGTGCTTTCTCATATTTTATTAAATAAAAATGTAAAGGAAAAACACAATCCGTTTGTGAATTTCTGGGATCGAATTGTAAGCAAAGGTTTTAAATGGACATTTAAACATAAAGTAAAAACATTAATTGCCTCTATCGGAATACTGGCGGCGGTTTTCTTTTCTGCTGGCTTCTTAGGAACAGAGTTTTTGCCTCAATTAAATGAAGGCGCATTATGGGTTACAGCCGAATTGCCTATGAGTACTTCTCTTCCTGAAAGCGTTAAAACGGCTGCAATAATTAGAAAAGACTTAGAAAGTTTTCCTGAGGTAAAAAAAGTTTTGTCTCAAACAGGCCGAAGCAATGATGGAACCGATCCAAATGGTTTTGGCTTTATTCAGCTGCAAGTTGATTTACTGCCAAAGAAGGAATGGAAACGTAAAATTTCTATGGACGACCTAATTAATGAAATGGATAATAAACTGAAAGTTCATCAGGGAATTACCTATAATTATTCGCAACCCGTAATTGATAACGTTGCCGAATCGGTAGCGGGATTCAAGGCTTCTAATGCGGTTAAAATTTATGGTGATGATCTGAATAAATTAGATCAATTGGCTAATGAAGTTTTAGCAAAAATTAAAAATATTCCGGGTATCAAAGATGCTGGTATTTTAAGAAATGTTGGTCAGCCCGAAATCAGCGTTATTCTAGATCGTGAAAAAATGGCTGCTTACGGAGTAACTTTAAGCGATGCGCAAGCTGTTCTAGAATTGGCTTTTGGAGGAAAAACAGCTACTGAGAAATACGAAGATGAAAAGAAATTTGATGTTCGTGTTCGTTTTTCAAAAGAATATAGAAAAGACGAAAAAGATTTAGAAGAAATTAAAGTTCCAACCATTAGCGGAATCAAAATTCCTTTAAAAGAAATCTGCGATATCAAGACTATTACAGGTCCAGCATTTATTTACAGAGATAATACCAAACGTTTTATTGGAGTAAAATTCTCTGTGCGTGATCGAGATTTAGGAAGTACTATTGCCGAAGCGCAATCAAAAGTAAATGAGCTGAAACTTCCTCCAGGCTATACAACAGGCTGGACAGGAGAGTTTGAAAATCAGGTAAGAGCTAGTGCACGATTGGCGCAAGTTGTCCCAATCAGTTTAATTGGAATTTTTGTCCTTTTATTTATTCTGTTCGGAAATATTAAAGATTCTTTGCTTGTTTTAGCCAATGTTCCGTTTGCCATCATCGGAGGAATTATTGCGCTTCATATTACAGGAATGAATTTCGGGATTTCTGCTGGAGTTGGATTCATAGCGCTTCTTGGAATTTGTATTCAGAATGGAGTTATTCTAATATCTGAATTTCATCACAATCTAAAAGCCAAACATTCGCTTGAAGAATCTATATTTAGAGGAGTCAAGGCCAGAACGAGAGCAGTAGTGATGACCGCATTGATGGCTTCTATCGGACTTATGCCTGCTGCAATCTCTACTGGAATTGGTTCAGAGTCCCAAAAACCGCTGGCAATTGTAATTATTGGCGGACTAATGACCGCAACTGTTCTTACTCTATTGGTATTCCCAATTTTGTTCTGGATATTCAACAGAAAGAAACATGTGCCAATAGAGTAGCAAATAATTTTTTTTAGTTTTAAATCAATTTGTTGGGATTTAAAAAAGAAGAAGCATCATTCTCGTAATGATGCTTTTTTGTTTTGATAGCTTTCATTCTAAAGCAAAAAAAAGACCTTTTGCTCAGAAAGGTCTTTTTTTTACTAACTCAAAACTTTTTTAACTTTTATTTCAAATCTTTCAAAAGTGCAATAGCTTCTGAAGCATTTGATCCTTCTGCATATTTCAATGCAGTATATCCCTTATCATTTTTAACTTTAGGATTTGCTCCACTAGCCAATAAAACTTTAATAATTTCGTGTTTATTATAAAGTGCAGCGATCATTAAAGGAGTAAGATCTTCAGACATTTGGTTAACGTCTGCACCATATTCAATAAATTTTTTAACCGTTTCAAGATCTCCTTTACTAATTGCAACATTCAACGGATTTGCTGCATAACCTGTACGTACAACTGGATTTTTAACAGTTGAAACTTCGTTTGAAGCCATTGCTACATTTCCAAATGTCACCAAGGCTAATCCTAAATAAATAACTGATTTTTTCATAATGATTGATTGTTTAATTAAATGATTGATGATGATTTTAATTCTGATGTAAAAGTAATTTATTTTATCGTATTATGCATTACAAAGTACCATGTTTTAACCAATTCTTAACAGTTACTTAATAAAACGGTAAATAAAGAACTTAAACATTACCAAATTATTTGATTTACTATAATAGACTACCAAAAAGGAAAAATGTTACAATAAATCTTATTTTTTTTCAATCTTTTTAAAAACACCACCAACTCCAACTCACAATTATTTTATTTAAATTTACTATCAGATTAAAAATCAAAAATATAACAGCATAGTTTAATAGCCCCTTATGACTCCATTTGGAAGAAAAAATCAAATCAAGAAAATAATAACCTTAAAACAAAAAGCATGATTTTTATTAAAAGAATACTCGTCATTTTAATATTATTTATTTCAATTGTTTTAATTGTGGCGTACTTTATGCCAAAAGAATATTCGGTTGAAAGAAAAATTACGATTGACAAACCTGTCGATAGCATTTTTAAATATGTCAGGTCATTAAAAAATCAGAATGAGTTTAGTGTTTGGGCCAATATGGATCCGAAAATGAAAGTCAATTACAAAGGAACAGACGGCGCCGTTGGTTCTATTTCTTCTTGGGAAAGTCAGGTTAAAGAAGTTGGTGTTGGCGAACAAGAAATTACAAAAATAACAGAAAACAGACGTCTGGATTTTGCGCTGCGCTTTAAAAAACCAATGGACGATACTGCTGTTGGCTTTATGTCTACCGAACCTGTTTCTGGAAATCAGACCAAAGTAAAATGGGGAATTAGCGGTGTGATTCCGTATCCCACAAACATTATGCTTCCAATGTTAAGAATGGATCAAATGATTGGAAACGATTTGCAAAAAGGTCTAGAAAATTTAAAAACAAAACTGGAGCAAAAATAGACAAAATAAAAAAGCATCATCTTAAAAGATGATGCTTTTCTTTTTGGCATTGAAAGGTTCTTATTTCAATCCTTTTAAAATAGCTTCAGACTCTGTTGCTTTTGCATATCTGGCATAATCTAACGCTCTTAAACCATGTCCGTTCTCGATAGAAGGTTTGGCTCCATTTGCCAGTAAAATTTTTACAATTTCAACTTTGTTAAAACGAGCGGCAAGCATTAAAGGAGTCATATTTCGAACAATTTTGTTGACATCTGCACCATATTCAATGCTCTTTTTTACACTTTCAATATCTCCATTGCATACAGCTTCATGCAAAGGAGATGCTAAATCAATGGGAATCTCAATTTGATTTTTACTTTCTAACTTCTGATTGGAAGCGGTTAAAAAATTGGTAAATACGACCAAAGCCGTTCCGAAAATAATTACTGTCTTTTTCATGATTTGATTGCTTGTTAAATGATTAATGATTGATGATTTGTCTATTAGACGCACACTAGGCATAAAACGTTGCATTAAAAATGAAAAAAATGTTATTTTTCTTTATAAAAAAAAATGCCCAGCCAATAGCAGAGCACTCTTTGTTATGAATTTTAAGGTTTAAAACCCTTAGATATTATTTCGAAGAAAGGTAATCCAATACGTTTTTTTCAATACGCTGATCAATATTATCAATATCAGCTTTTACAAATTTCTCTCCTAAAATATTCTCGTACAATTCGATATATCTTTCAGAAACAGATTCGATATATTCGTCTGTCATATTAGGAATCTGCTGTCCGTCTTTTCCTTGAAAACCATTTTCGATCAACCAGCGGCGAACAAACTCTTTAGATAATTGTTTTTGCTCCTCTCCTTTTTCTTGTCTTTCTGCATATCCGTCAGCGTAGAAATAACGAGAAGAATCTGGTGTATGAATTTCGTCAATTAAAACAATAACACCTTCTTTTGTTTTTCCGAATTCGTATTTAGTATCTACTAAAATCAATCCGCGTTTTGCAGCAATTTCGGTACCTCTTTGAAACAAAGCACGAGTATATTTTTCTAAAACTAAATAATCTTCCTCAGAAACGATTCCTTTTGCCAGAATGTCTTCGCGAGAAATATCTTCATCATGAGAGCCATTATCTGCTTTTGTAGTTGGCGTAATAATCGGTTCTGGAAATTTATCGTTTTCTTTTAAACCTTCTGCCATTGTTACACCGCAGATTTGTTTTCTTCCAGCAGCATATTCACGAGCAGCGTGTCCAGACAAATAACCGCGAATAACCATTTCTACTTTAAAAGGCTCGCATAAATGCCCAACAGCAACGTTTGGATCTGGAGTTGCAATCAACCAGTTTGGAACGATATCTTGCGTCAATTCCATAAATTTTGTTGCAATCTGATTAAGGATTTGTCCTTTGTAGGGAATTCCTTTTGGTAAAACTACATCAAAAGCCGAAAGTCTATCGGTTGCTACCATTACCAAAAGTTCATCGTTAATATTATAAACTTCTCTAACTTTTCCGCGGTAAACTGATTTCTGGTTCGGGAAACTAAAATTTGTAGTTGTGATTGTATTGCTCATTATCCTTTTGGTTGTGTTGTGTTGTTTTTAATGATTGCAAATTTAAAACTATTTGACAGAGCAAACAAAGAAAATATCAGTTCAATTTTTGCAAATTATTTTAAGCTCAAAATTCCTTTGCCAAATGATTTTACAGTATTATCTAAACTGGCAATTGTTGTCTCTGTTAATTTTTTAAAATCTTGTGATTGCACAATCAATATTTGCCCTTGATCATGTGCTGGTGCGATTGGCACAAAAATTACAGCCGTTCCGTTTTCATTTTCTTCGATTAAGTGTGCAGGCTGCCAAAAATTTCCGTTTTTAAATAAAATTGGCAAATCGGTAATCGGTTTGGGTTCCTGATTTCTTTTCAATAATTTTTCTTCAGCTTCTTTTTTGTTCTTTTCATAACCTGGCAAAAAAATCATCAACTTCTCGTCTACCCAATTGGTAAATCGCTTTAGAATAGACAAACGCATTAAGAAACCGCTAAAATAAATTAAAACCAACAAAATAATTCCTCCTGCAATATCTGTTGCATATTTTCCTAAAACCAAATCTAGACGAAGAAAGTGAGCAAATTTTTCTCCGTAATTCTGAAAAAACTTCCAGACTTTCCCTAACAAAATAAAAAAAACTAAAAGCGGTAATAAAACCAATGCTCCCGAAATCAAATTGCGTTCAGCTTGAAGTAAAAATTTTTTCATGTTTTACGAATTAAGGTTAAAAAAAATAAGAGCTAACTCTCTGTGAATTAGCTCTTATAAAAATAACTATAATTTATTACTCAGCAATAAAACTGAGTATAAAACTTACAAATTAAGTCGTTGCAAACTCTTTGTCTAAGATTTTAGAAGCAATATATCTCGCCACTCCATCTTCGGCATTGGTTTCAATTACTTCCAAATGAGAAAGCTCTTCTTTAAGCGAAGCTGGTGCATTGCCCATAATAAGTCCTTTTCCAGAAGCAGACAGCATTTGAACATCGTTGTAACCATCTCCAAAAGCAACCGCTTCTTGCAAAGTGAAACCTTCTTTTTCTAAAACTCTTTCAATAGAAACTGCTTTGTCAATAGATTTATCCATAAATTCCAGACAAGTCGGCAAACTAAAAGCATGATGCAAATGCTCTGAAGAATTGGCTAAAATTTCATCTTTCAATTTCACTAATTTTTCGTGGTCACTGCAAGAGAAGAAAATTTTAATAGCCGCAAAATCATCTAGTTGTTTGTAGTCTACCAATTCTGGATGATATTTTAATTCCTCTTGAAAAGCGTTTAATTTTTCATTCCATTTATTGGTTTGCCAAACATTTTCTTTAAATAAAACCACCGTAATTTCGGGATCGATTTCTACATTCAAAGCCGCTTTCACGACATCACTATCCAAATTGAATGAAAAAAGTTCTTCTTTATTTGGAGAATGAATTCTAGCTCCGTTTGAACTTACTAGATAAACAGGAACTTCCAGTTTATCAATAATTCCCATCGCATCAAGATGATGACGACCTGTAGCTACAACAATTAAATAACCTTGATTGTGAAGTTCTTGAAAAATGGTTTTGGTATAATCTGATATTCGGTGTTGTGGATTAAGTAAAGTTCCGTCAAGGTCACTTACTACAACTTTTATATTTTTAAGTTTTGTCATATTAATATTCCAATATTTAGAATGGCAAATTTACGGCTTTAAGCTCGGAAGACCAAAGTTTTGAAGCTTTGAAAGCTTAAAATAAGGCAAGTTTATTATTTATTTAACTATTTCGTTAAAATTTTAGTTTTTAAAATCAAAACCGTTTTTCCAACTATTTATCTCTCTAGGATGCTCTGCATCATTTGGATAATTCTGCTTTACAAATTCAAATTGTTCTTTAGTTAATAGCACTATTTTTCCATCATTACCAGAATTAATCGGATAGAATTGTTCTGTACTTCCTTGTATTTTCAACTGATCATTTAGCATTTCAATAAAATTTAAATATGCTATTGTCCAATCATAATTACCAAAATTATCATTAAAAGCTACATACTCCTTTCCGTTTAGTTTTATTCTGTGTAACCAATATTTATCAGTCATATCATTAAATTCATCTGATATTAAAAGCTTCAAATTTAATTTATCAAATGAAACTTTTACAGTTTCCAAATATTGAATTAATCCTCCTCCTTCAAATAAAGCTTCACTATCAATAAAGTAAAACCTATTATCGGTAAAACTCAAATCTTCTTTCATATGCCCTTCGAAAAAATTTAATTCATCATAAGATTTTTCAAATTCATCTTTTGTAATTTTTAAATCTTTTTTATCTGTTAAATTGAAAAAATTCAAAGCATTTAACTGTAAAACTATTTCCTTTCCTGTTGGTTTGTTTTTAATAATTTTTGAGTTACTTTTTTCTTTGTTTTGTGCATAAAATCTGAAAGCAAAAAACAATAAACCCACAATTAAAATAATTTTACTTTCCATTTATTAATTGATAATAATATTTATCCACACTTATTTCAAAAAAATATTCGTTTTGTACCTTTATATAAAAACGTACAAAACGAATATTAATAAATGTTAAAACACAGTTCACGATTTACATTTAACATTTCACTAAAAAATAGTATTAATCGTGATTCTCAATTTGCTTGTAAGCATCGATTACCTTTTTAACCAATCTGTGGCGAACGATATCTTTATCATCCAGATAAATAATTCCGATGCCTTCAATGTCCTTCAGAACCAAAATCGCTTCTTTAAGACCAGAAATTGTTCTTCTTGGCAAATCGACCTGTCCAGGATCACCCGTAATCATAAATTTGGCGTTTTTTCCCATACGGGTCAAAAACATTTTCATTTGTGAATGTGTGGTGTTTTGCGCTTCATCAAGGATTACAAAAGCATTGTCCAAAGTACGTCCACGCATGAAGGCAAGCGGCGCAATCTGAATAATTCCTTTCAAAATATAATCCTCTAATTTTTCGTTCGGAAGCATGTCACGCAACGCATCATACAATGGTTGCATATAAGGATCCAGTTTTTCTTTCATATCCCCAGGAAGAAAACCAAGATTTTCACCGGCTTCTACCGCAGGACGCGTCAGAATAATCCTTTTTACTTCTTTATCTTTTAACATTTTAACCGCCATAGCAACACCGGTATATGTTTTTCCGGTTCCAGCAGGACCAATAGCAAAGACCATATCGTTTTTCTTGATCGTATCAACCAGCAATTGCTGATTCGGTGTCATTGCTTTGATAATCTTACCGCCAACACCATGAACTAAGATTTTGTCATGATCGTAAGCTCTTTTTTCTTCCTGACCATCACTCATAATTACACGCTCAATCACATTATCGTCGATATTATTGTAACGTGTAAAGTGAAGCATTAATCTTTGAAATCTTTTTTCGAATTCGTCTAAAACTTCTTTTTCGCCAAATGCTTTTAAAGTTGTCCCTCGCGCTACGATTTTAAGCTTTGGGTAATACTTTTTAATGATTTCTAAATGGCTATCCTGCGCGCCCCAAAATTCTTTTGGTGCAATATCTACTAGCTCGATTATTCTTTCGTTCAAATGAAGTTGTTTTTAAATTAAAAATTCCTTTTAATATTTAGTGGTTGTCGGGTCTTTTTTACGTCACAGTATTCGGTAGCGGTTTCCAGTTTTTCTTTTCCAAACATAAATCCGTGTTACTGAATATTGTAACTTGCAAATGCTTTAAAAAATACAAATTGTCTTTTCTTTCTTTCAATTTGTGTTTACTATTATTAGCTTTGCATATCTCAAATTTAATGAAATTTAGATTTAAATACTATCATTAGTTATAAACAAAATTATGTCAATAATTACCCTTACCACAGACTACGGCTTGAAAGATCACTTTGTGGGGTCGCTGAAGGGTAAAATACTTTCTGAAAATCCAGAGATTCAAATCGTTGACATTTCTCATGACATTGATCCCTTTAATACTGCCGAGGCAAGTTACATTATTGGAGCTGCTTATTTGAGTTTCCCAAAAGGAACAGTACACTTAATTGGTGTCGATATTGAACGCAATAAAGAGAACCAGCACATTGCTATGCAATGGAACGACCACTACTTTATCTGCGCCGATAACGGAATTTTGAGTATGCTTACGCAAAAAATCGTTCCGCAGAAAATTGTAGCCATTAATATTCACGATCGTTTCCCGATTGAAGCGACAGATTTAGATATTTTTATTCAAGTTGCTTCGCACTTATCAAGAGGCGGTTTACTGAATGTTATCGGAAAAGAAATTTCGTCTATTAAAGAAGCTACCGAACTGCAAGCCCTTGTAGCCGATGATGGTAATTCTATAAAAGGAAACATTATTTACATTGATCATTTCGGAAACGTTGTTACCAATATTTCTAAAAAGCAGTTCTTAGAAGTTTCACGCGGGCGTCCGTATGAAATCGTGATGAAACCTAAAAGCATCAAAACAATTCTGCCAAATTATTCGGCAATTGCAACTTCTGACAAATATCCTATCAAAACTTATGAAGGAGAAAAACTGGCCATTTTTAATGAAGCCGGATTCCTAGAGATTGCTATTTTCAGAAGCAATCCTTCTAAAGTTGGTTCTGCAAATAGTCTGCTCGGTTTGAATTATCGTGATGTGATTACGATTAAGTTTTCTTGATTAGATGGATTCTAAAACAAAAAAATATATTGTAGATAATTTACGACTTCCTCTACGTCAATACGTATCACATTATTTTGCTTTATTTTTCCCCTTTATTTTAATTTACGCTGGTTTAAGTAAATATGGCGAAGATGATTCGGCATCAACATTAATCATCATTGGAATATTGGTTTTGCTTTATATAATTTTCAGAATAGAAAGTGAGAGAAGATTCAAAGAATTAGTTTTCGACAAGGATTTATCCACAAGTGAAATTGGAAAATTGATAGAGTCAAACGGATGGACTTTAATGGCAAATTCTAATGCTGACGGAATTATCAAACTAAACACAAGCTCTTCTTCTTTAGACCCAGGTCAAACCGTTACAATTATGAGAGTAACAAAAGAAAAAGTATTAATAAACACCCAACCAAATGGTCGGGCTTTTTTTACTTTTTTCAAAGATATCCTCAACTATAATCGAGTAAAAAAAATATTAGAAAAATAAATGTCTCTCAATAATTTTTTTCTTCAAAAGATAATCTATTTTGGTATTTTTGCGCACCTGTAAGACTTTAGACATTTCAAAAATCTAAAATCTGCAATCTAAAATCTAAAATAATTAAGATGTTCGTAAGAATAGTAAAAATGAGTTTTCATGAAGAAAAAATTCCAGACTTTCTTGAGAATTTTGAATCTGTGAAAGAGAAAATACGAAATGCAGACGGAAATCGTTTTTTAGAATTGTATCAGGATAAAAATGATAAATGCATCTTTTTCACTTACAGCTATTGGGAAACGGAAGAAGATTTAGAAAATTATAGAAATTCTGAGCTTTTTAATTCAGTTTGGAATTTTACAAAGAAATTATTCAATGCAAAACCAGAAGCTTGGAGCGTTGACAAATTAGTAAGTCTAAAATAGTTTCAAGTTTAAGGTTTCAAGTTAATATTGGAACGGAGAATTGGAACGATTTTAACCGCAAAGTTCGCAAAGCTTTATATAAATAAACTTTGCGAACCTTGCGTAAACCTTGCGCCTTTGCGGTTAAAAAAACACAAAGTAAAGCAACATGAAACAATAAATAACAAAAAACAAGAATGAAATCAATCATTTTACGAGAAATAAAATCCTTTTTTGGCTCTCCTATCGGCTATTTGGTCATTGCGATTTTCTTAATTAGCAACGGACTATTTTTATGGGTTTTTGAAGGAGATTACAATATTCTAAAAACAGGATATGCCGATTTAACTCCGTTTTTTACATTAGCGCCTTGGATTCTGATTTTCTTAATTCCAGCCGTAACCATGAGAAGTTTCTCTGACGAAAAAAAACAAGGAACTTTAGAATTGTTACTGACAAAACCTTTATCCATCTGGGAAATCGTAAACGGTAAATTTTTCGGTTCATTTTTGCTAATCATTTTAGCCATTATTCCAACCTTAATATATGTAAAAGTAATTTCAGATTTAGGTTCGCCAGAAGGCAATATCGATATGGGAAGCACAATTGGTTCTTACTTCGGATTATTGTTTCTAATTGCTTCTTATTCAGCAATCGGAATCTTTACTTCTACCCTTTCAGAAAATCAAATTGTAGCTTTTATTATAGCGGTTTTCTTGTGCTTTTTCTTCTATTTTGGTTTTGAAGGATTGAGTACATTAATTTCAGGTTCAAATGGTTTTATTTCTGCTTTAGGAATGCAAAATCACTTTAAAAGCATGAGTCGTGGTGTGATCGATACTCGCGATATTATTTACTTTTTGAGCATTGCAATCGCTTTCTTGTCTTTTACTGTTTATCAATTAAAATCTTATAAAGCTTAATGAAACTATCTACCAAACATAATTTAAAGACGTTAGGCATCACTATTTTCATTTTAGTTGTTTTAAATGTACTTGGAACAATCTTTTTTCATCGTTTTGATTTAACAAAAGACAAGCGTTATACATTATCTCCAACTTCATTAGGAATTTTAAAACAAGTTCAGAATCCACTTTCTATCAAGATTTATATGGAAGGAGATCTTCCGGCAGATTTTAGACGTTTACAGCAAGAAACCAAACAATTATTAGAAGAATTTCAAGCTTATAATAAAAATATTGTCTTTGAATTTGTTGATCCGTTAGAAAATGAAGACGAAAGCGAAGAACTAACAAAATCACTTTTTCAAAAAGGCTTAACACCTATAAACATTACTGTTGACGATAAAGGAAAACAATCTCAAGCAATGGTTTTTCCTTGGGCAGTTGCCGTTTATAATAACAAAGAAGTCAATATTCCATTATTGAAAAACATAATGGGCGCTTCAACTACTCAGAAAGTAATCGGATCGGTTCAGCATTTAGAATATTCTATTGCAGATGCCATTAATAAAGTAACCAAAAGCAAACAGAAAAAGGTAGCAATCATTAAAGGAAATGGTGAATTAAAAGAGGTTCACATTGCTAAAATGCTGATGCAGATTAAGGAAAGTTATTATATAGGACCTTTCACTTTAGATTCTGTCGCAAAAGATCCAAACGGAACTTTAAATGCACTTAAAAAATACGATTTAGCCATTATTGCAAAACCTACAGAAAAATTCTCTGACGAAGAAAAAGAAGTTCTGGATCAGTTTATTATGAATGGCGGAAAAACCATTTGGCTAATCGACCAAGCGGCTGCAGATATGGACAGTTTGTACAATGACATGGGCGCGACTTTGGCTTATCCGAGAGATTTAAATTTGAACGATATGTTCTTTAAATACGGATTTAGAATTAATCCTGATTTGATTAAAGACGAGCAAGGAACTCCAATAAAATTGGCAACTGGCGAACAAGGGAGTGCAACACAATACCAAGATTTTATCTGGAAATTTGCGCCGCAAGTGTATCCAACAGGCCAACATCCAATCGTTAAAAATCTGGGCGGAATCAAATTTGATTTTGCGAACCCGATTGATACTTTGAAAAACGGAATCAAAAAAACGGTTTTACTGCAATCTTCTCAATATTCTAAAACTATAGGGACGCCAACTGAAATTAACCTGAACATGGTTACCGAAAAAACGTCTCCACAAGATTATTTGAATAAAGGAAACAAACCGCTTGCTGTTTTACTAGAAGGTTCTTTCCATTCCGCATTTGAGAATAGAGTTTTGCCTTTCAAAGACAATTCTTTTACAGCACAAGGAAAAGCAAACAAAATGATCGTAGTTGCTGACGGAGATTTAGCCAGAAACCAATTGGACAAAAACATGATGCCAGTGGAATTGGGCTACGACCAAAGAACAGGTCAGTTATACGATAACAAAGATTTTATCATGAATTGCATCAATTATCTTTTGGATGACACTGGACTTATTAACATTAGAAGCAAGGATGTCGAACTGCCTTTATTGGATAAAGAAAAAGTTTATGAAAGCTATACTTTGACCCAATTCATAACTATCGGAGTTCCAATTCTAATTTTATTGGTTTTTGGAGTTGTATTTACATTTGTAAGAAAAAGAAAATACAGCAAATAGATGTTAATAAAAAATTGTAATACTTTGGATAGTTTAAGATATATTTGTAATCCGTATATTTAGCCCTTTATTTGCTAAAGCATCCATCAAAAAATAAAATAAAACAGATGAAATTTATAGTATCGAGTTCGTACTTATTAAAACAATTACAAGTTTTAGGTAGTGTAATCAATAGCAATAATACGTTGCCTATTTTAGACAACTTCTTATTTGAACTAAACAACAATGAGTTGACCGTTTCGGCTTCAGATCTTGAAACGACTATGTCGGCTACATTATCGATCGATTCTACAAGTAAAGGAAGCGTTGCAGTTCCTGCAAAACTTTTGCTTGAAATTTTAAAAACTTTCCCAGAGCAGCCGTTAACTTTTACTGTTGAAGATAACAACACAGTAGAAATTAGCTCTAATTCTGGTAAATATGCATTGGCTTATGCAGCTGGAGAAGAATTCCCGAAAGCAGTAAGTCTTGAAGATCCATCTGTAACGCTTGTTCCTGCAGAAGTTTTGGCAACTGCGGTAAGCAAAACTATTTTCGCTGCTGGAAACGACGATTTACGTCCGGTAATGTCTGGAGTATTCTTTCAGTTTTCACCAGAAGGTTTAATTTTCGTAGCTACAGACGCTCACAAATTAGTAAAATATGCTCGTACAGATGTAAAGGCGTCTCAGGTAGCAGATTTTATCATGCCTAAAAAACCTTTAAACATTTTAAAAAGCATTTTAGGAAGTTCTGATGCAGAAGTAAAAATTGAATACAACGACTCAAATGCGACTTTCTCATTTGACAATTATATCTTAATGTGTCGTTTAATCGACGGAAAATACCCGAATTACGAAGCGGTAATTCCAAAAGAGAATCCAAACAAGTTAATGATTGATCGTTCTTTATTCTTAAGCTCTGTTCGTCGTGTTGCGATTTTCTCTAACAAAACGACACACCAAATTCGATTGAAAATTGCTGGAGCTGAATTAAACGTTTCTGCAGAAGATATCGATTACTCAAACAAAGCAGAAGAAAGATTGACTTGCGATTATCAAGGTGATGATTTGCAAATTGGTTTCAACTCTCGTTTCTTAACAGAGATGCTTACCAACCTTCAGTCAGATATGATTATGCTTGAAATGTCTTTACCAAATAGAGCTGGAATTTTAACTCCAGTAGATGGTTTAGAAGAAGGAGAAACAGTTACGATGTTGGTAATGCCTGTAATGTTAAATAGTTAACATTAAAGTTTCTTTCTGTTACAGGGATATTTTTTAGTTTTAAATAAAAGATATATCATTGTAAAAAAAAAGATATCGCTATTAACCAACCATTTTTTATACCTAGAAACCGCAATTCCCATAAAGAGTTGCGGTTTTTTATTTAAACTCTTCTTTGTTGGTTTTGTTTCAAGTTTCAAGTTTCAAGTTGATATACTTTGTCTTGATTTTTTAACCGCAAAGACGCTAAGGTTTACGCAAAGTTCGCCAAGTTTTTTTCTTAAAACTTTGCGAACTTTGCGGTAAAAACTACACAAGCCATGAACTTGAAACTTGAAACAAAAATAACCTGAAACAAATTTTCCTTATCTTTACCATATGAAAATAGAAATTTGGTCGGACATCATGTGTCCGTTTTGTTATATCGGAAAAAGACAATTGGAAACTGCACTTTCAGTATTTCCTAATGATGAATTTGAAATTGAATGGAAAAGCTTTCAGCTTGATCCAACCATAACTTCTCAGCCTGATATGGACGTTTATACGTTTTTAGCAGAAAGAAAAGGCATGTCCATTGAGCAATCTAAAGAAATGCACAAAGGTGTCGCAGAACGCGCTAAAAGTGTTGGTTTAGATTATAATTTTGACAAAGCCGTCATCTCAAATTCTTTAAATGCGCATAGAATCATTCAATTGGCTAAAACTAAAAATATTGGCGATCGAATGGAAGAAATTTTCTTTAAAGCTTATTTTACTGACGGACAGGATTTAAACAATGGTCAAACCTTGATTAAATTAGGAATCCAAGCTGGTTTAGCTGAAAATGAAATTAGAGAGGTTTTAGAAAGCGACGATTTGTTTATTAAAGAAGTTCAGGCAGATATTAAAGAAGCGGCAGAAATTGGCGTACAAGGAGTTCCTTTCTTTGTTTTTGATCGTAAATATGCTGTTTCTGGCGCACAGCCAATTGAAACTTTTGTAAAAACAATTCAGGAAGTCTTAAAGTAAAACTAATCTTATAAAAATTTAAAAGCGTGCTGTTTATATTTAAACAGCACGCTTTTATTATTTAGTTCTATAAGAAACTAAAAAAATTAATGGCCTCTACCTTTTGAATCGTTAGATTTTGTAGTAGTGCTTTTTCCTCTTGAACCAGAAGTTGATTTTTGAGTTTTTCCAGAATCTTTTGTTCCAGATTTCGAATCTTTTCTTGAAGTTTCCATAATGTTATAATTTTTTAAATTATTAGTTATACAAATTTGCAAAATACGTAAGTGCTTATTTTACAGAATTATACTTGGGTTTTACAAAATGAGAAGCAGGTAAAAATAATCCAACAATTAAATCATGTAAGATTACAAGTAAATCCTATAATTTTTTTAAACGTCTAATTTTCAAATTTGTATGTATAACTTTTTGAATACTTACTAATTTAAAAAATAGCTGCCATGAGAAAAGATGCCAACAGCCGATACACTGCAAACTTAAATGATTTTAAATGCAGTAAACCTGATCATATTGATACTGCGCATGAAAATGAAGCAATGGACGACGAATTTACTTCGGGACAAAACCAAGACACGAATTACAGAAAACAATGTGATCATTTTTCTGATGATGCGTATGAAATCATAGAAAGCGGACTAAATCTAGCCGAAGATAATACTCCTTTTTCTTCACATGACGAGTCTAATCCGTATGACAGTTATAATTTGGATCATGAAGATGATAAATACAACTGTCCTCCGTATCGCAATTTTTAATATTAATAATTCGTAAAAACGATGTCGCCAAAAAATGATCAGGAAATTATGAACGAATACTTGTCTAACGAAAGAACTTTGTTAGCTTGGATTCGTACGGGGATTGGCATAATGGTTTTTGGTTTTGTTGCAGTCAAGTTTTCCTTGTTTTTAAAACAGCTTCCTGCTAAATATTTAGCAGAGACAGTGGCGCCAAATAGCAATTTTACAATATACTTAGGAATTGGATTATTGATTGCGGGAGCACTAACGATTTTGCTATCCTATTTACGTTACACTCATACTATCAAATTATTGAGAAAAGGAAAGTATCAATATTCAACAGCAATGCTTACCTTTATTACTATGATGCTTTTTGTGCTAAGTATTTCACTTATCGCCTATTTAATCATAGCGGCAAACGTATAAAAATAATTATCTAATTGCCACATTATCTAATTATGTAATTGAAATGAATCCACCATTATTACAATTTAACGATAAAGGAATTTACTGCCAGCAAGCCGATGTATATCTGGATCCTTGGCGGCCAGTAAAAAATGCGATAATTACACACGGACATTCCGATCATGCTCGATGGGGACACCAAAATTACATTACACATTATTCTAATATTCCAATTATAAAACATCGTTTGGGCGAAATGAATGTTTCGGGCAAAAATTGGAATGAAACTTTTACCATAAACGGCGTAAAATTCTCTTTTCATCCCGCAGGACATATTATAGGTTCTGCACAGATTAGAGTCGAATATAAAGGCGAGGTTTGGGTTTTTACTGGAGATTATAAAACAGAAGACGACGGCATCTCTGTTCCTTACGAAGTTGTAAAATGCCATTCGTTCATAACCGAATGTACTTTCGGACTTCCTGCTTTCAAATGGGAACCGCAAGCTGATGTTATGACCGATATAAACAATTGGTGGGCAGAAAATCGCGCAGAAGGCAAAACCTCAATCCTATTTGGTTATTCTTTAGGAAAAGCACAGCGATTACTCAAAAATCTAGATACCAGCATTGGGAAAATTTACACGCATGGAGCGATTGAAAATATGACCAATATTGTTCGTCCTCAAATCGATCTGCCGCAAACTACTAGAGTCACTTTAGAAACCAAAAAAGAAGATTTACTAGGCAATATAGTCATCGCACCACCAAGCGCGCATGGAAGTACATGGATTAGACGAATGACTCCTTTTGTAACAGGAACAGCAAGCGGATGGATGGCTTTTCGAGGCGCGAGACGCAGACGAGCTGTTGACCGCGGATTTGTTTTAAGTGATCATTGCGACTGGACAGGATTATTAGAAAGCATAAAAGCAACTGGAGCCGAAAAAGTCATCTGCACTCACGGATATTCAGATATATTCTCAAGATATTTAAGAGAATTAGGTTACGACGCCAGAACCGCCCACACACAATACGAAGGAGAAACGAATGATTCTGAAGAAGGTTAAAAAAGTTTCAAGTTTCATGTTTCATGTTCTAAAACCATCAACTATCAACTATCAACTATCAACTATCAACTATCAACTATCAACTATCAACTAAAAATCAAATGAAAAATTTTGCCGAGCTTATAAAAACCTTAGATAGTTCTAATAAAACATCGCTAAAAGTTGATGCGTTGACAAATTATTTCTTGAAAGCAAGCGACGAAGACAAAGTCTGGACGATTGCTATACTTTCGCATCGTCGCCCGCCCCGACCGGTTAACACGACTTTATTGCGTTTATGGGCAAATGAGCTGGCCGATATTCCGCTTTGGCTGTTTGAAGAAAGTTATCATATTGTTGGAGATTTGGCTGAAACCATTGCGCTTATAATTCCAACCACGAAAGAACATTCCGATAAAAGTCTGACCGAGTTTCTACAAGAAATTATCGCCTTAAAAAAGAAAACAGATTCAGAAAAAAAAGAATATTTACAGACCAATTGGCTGAATTTGAATTATTACGAAAGGTTTGTTTTCACTAAATTAATTACAGGAAGTTTCAGAATTGGTTTGAGTCAGAAACTCATGACACGAGCACTTTCTAAAGCTGAAAATATTGATGAAGACACATTGGCTTATAAACTAATGGGCGATTGGAATCCGAATACCGTTACGTTTCAGGAATTGATTTTGGACGAAAGAAGCAGCGACTATTTGTCGAAACCTTATCCGTTTTACTTAGCTTATCCGATAGAAAGCGAATTGGAAAATTTAGGAAATCCAGAAGATTGGAGCGCCGAACATAAATGGGACGGAATTCGTTCGCAAACTATTATCCGTGAAAACGAAATTTATGTCTGGAGCCGTGGCGAAGAATTAGTAACCGATAAATATCCAGAGTTCAATTCTTTCATAGGAGTCATTCCAAACGGAACTGTAATTGACGGCGAAATTCTTCCTTTTATAGACCATCAAATTGGCAGTTTTAATGATCTGCAAACCAGAATTGGACGCAAAAATGTCTCTGCTTCCGTTTTAAAAAATACTCCTGTAATCATTAAAGCTTACGATTTATTGGAATGGCAAGGAAATGATATTCGAAATCTGCCTTACGAAGAACGTCGTAAATTATTAGAACAATTATTCTTGGATATAAAAGAGCAAAATATTCCGCTACAGCTTTCTGAACGAATTAATTTTTCAAGTTGGGAAGAAATTACCAATGAAAGGTTAAGATCTCGAGAAATGAGAAGCGAAGGGCTGATGCTAAAGCGGAAAGATTCTCCTTATCTCGTTGGAAGAAAAAAAGGCGATTGGTGGAAATGGAAAATCGAACCTTTAGTAATTGATGCCGTCCTCACCTACGCTATGCGCGGCCACGGGCGACGATCTAATCTGTTTACCGATTATACTTTTGCCCTTTGGCAAGAAAATGAAAATAACGAACGTGAACTTGTCACTTTCGCGAAAGCGTATTCTGGCTTAACCGATGCAGAGTTTAGAATGGTCGATGATTGGATTAAGAAAAATACATTAGAGCGATTTGGCCCAGTTAGAAGTGTCACTCCGCAATTGGTTTTTGAAATTGGTTTTGAAGGAATTGCGCTTTCCAAAAGACATAAAAGCGGAGTTGCAACCCGTTTTCCACGAATTTTAAGATGGCGTCACGATAAAAAAATAGACGAAGCCAACTCCATAGAAGATTTAAAAAACATGATTTTATAAATGAACAGAGAGCAGTTATTTACAATCGCCAATAATTGGTTCACCAGTCAGGGATGGAAACCTTTTCCGTTTCAGACGCAAACGTGGACTGCTTTTCTGCAAGGCAAAAATGGTTTGCTAAATGCCCCAACAGGAAGTGGGAAAACCTATGCGCTTTGGCTTCCGATCATTTTAAATTATATCAAAGAAAATCCTAATTATAAAACTAAACACAATTCGGGTTTAAAAGCGATTTGGATTACACCGCTTCGTTCTTTATCGGTCGAAATCAAACAAGCAGCAGAACGCGTTTTAACCGATTTAGACATTCCTATGACCGTCGGGATTCGTTCTGGAGATACTTCTTCGGCAGAAAGAGCCAAACAAAAAAACAAAATGCCAGATCTGCTGATTACGACCCCAGAAAGTCTTCAATTACTTTTGGCAACCAAAGGTTATGCGAGTACGTTCAAAAACTGCAGTTCGATTGTAATCGATGAATGGCATGAACTTTTGGGGACTAAACGTGGCGTTCAAATTGAATTGGCGTTATCCCGATTAAAAACAATTACCAAAAACATGCGTATTTGGGGAATTTCAGCCACAATTGGAAATTTACAGCAAGCCCAGGAAGTTTTATTAGGCGTTGATTCTGAAGCCTTTCATAATTCTGTTTTAATAAAAGCTGTAATCAATAAAAAAATAAAAGTTGTTTCTATCATTCCTGAAAAAATGGATACTTATCCTTGGCGTGGGCACATGGGACTGCATTTAATTGATGAAGCCGCTAAAATTATAAAATCCAGCAAAACGACTTTAATTTTTACGAATGTTCGTTCTGCTTGCGAAATCTGGTATCAGCGATTATTGGAAAAATATCCTGAATTTGCAGGAGAAATGGCGATGCATCACGGAAGTATTGACCGAGAAACTAGAATTTGGGTAGAAAATGCCATTCGAAATGAAGAATTAAAAGTCGTGGTTTGCACTTCGAGTTTAGATTTGGGTGTTGACTTTGCTCCTGTCGAATCGATTATTCAAGTCGGCGGACCAAAAGGTGTTGCACGCTTTATGCAACGCGCTGGACGAAGCGGACATCAGCCAGGAAAAGAAAGTGTTATTTATTTTCTAGCCACTCACGCTATCGAACTTATCGAGGCTTCTGCTTTAAAAAAAGCGGTTGAAAATAGCGTTATCGAAGATCGAGTTCCGTATTTAAACAGCTGGGATGTTTTGGTTCAGTATCTCAATACTTTAGCCGTTTCTGATGGATTTTATCCAAACGAAATTTTCAAAGAAATTCAAGGCACCTTTAGCTATCAAACTATTTCAGCAGAAAATTGGAATTGGATTTTAAACTTCATTACGCAAGGCAGTCAAAGTCTTCATGCTTATGACGAATTCAAAAAAGTAGAAATCGACGAAAACGGCTGTTACAAAATCAACAGCCGAATGATTGCCATGCACCATAGAATGCAGATTGGAACGATTGTGGGAGATGCCGTTATGAATGTAAAGTACGTGAGTGGTGGCTATATTGGAACGATTGAAGAATGGTTTATTTCGAAATTAAAGCCAGGCGATACTTTTATTTTCGCAGGAAAAAAACTCGAATTGTTCAAAATCAGGAATATGCAGGTTTTGGTTAAGAAAGCGAGTCCGAAGAAAGAATCTAAAATTGCAAGCTGGATGGGCGGACGTTTGGCACTTTCTTCTCAAATGAGTGAATTGCTTCGAAAAGAATTGTATCGTGCAAATACAGATAATCTTTCTCCAGAGTTAAAAGCTTTACAACCCTTATTTCAAAGGCAAAGAAAAGAATCTATTGTCCCGAGTTCTGATGAATTTCTAATTGAGACTTTTAAAACCCGAGAAGGATTTCACGCTATTTTTTATCCTTTTGAAGGCCGTTTTGTGCATGAAGCCTTAGCTAGTTTATTGGCTTTCAGAATTAGTTTATTGCAATCGATCACTTTTTCCTTGGCGTATAATGATTACGGTTTCGAATTGCTTTCCGATCAGGAAATTGATATTGAGGCAGTTTTAGACAATAATTTATTTTCAACGGAATATGTTCATCATGATTTACAGAAAAGTCTAAATTCGACCGAAATGGCAAGAAGAAAGTTTAGAGATATTGCTGTAATTTCGGGATTGGTTTTTACAGGTTTTCCAGGAAAAATGGTCAAAACGAAACATCTTCAAAGCGGTTCTCAATTGTTATTTGAAGTTTTTAGAGATTTTGAGCCCGATAATTTATTATTGCATCAAGCTTATCGCGAAACATTCGAACATCAATTGGAAGAAGGACGTTTGATTTTGGCTTTGGAAAGAATTGCTCATCAGAAAATTATATGGAAACAATGTTTAAAACCAACTCCCTTTAGTTTTCCGATCATTACTGATCGATTGCGAGAGAAGCTTTCGAGTGAAACTTTGGCTGAAAGGATTCAGAAAATGACTGCTTCTTATATGAAATAACAGCTTATGAAAATTCAAATACAAGACGAAAACTTTATACTTCATCCAAGCGGAGCTGTTTTTTGGGAATCTAAAAAAATCATCATTATTTCTGATGTGCATTTAGGAAAAGTGACTCACTTTAGAAAACACGGAATCGCCATTCCACAAAGTGCGGTTTCAGAAAACTTTAATAAAATCACAGCTGTTTTGGATGAATTTATGCCTGAGAAAATCATTTTTCTCGGCGATTTATTTCATAGTTCGAAAAACGCAGAATGGGATATATTTGAAGAATGGATTTCAAACCACAATCAAGAGACTTATTTAGTTGCAGGAAATCATGATATAATTGATCAGAAACATTATTACGAAATCGGTGTTCTTGTTGTCGATGCTTTAGAAATTGATGGTTTCTTCTTCACGCATCATCCAACAGAAAAATACAATTCTTTCAACTTTTCCGGACATATTCATCCCGGAATCACCTTGCGCGGATTAGGAATGCAAAGCTTAAAATTGCGCTGTTTCTTTCATAGACCGAATCAAATGATTCTTCCTGCTTTTGGAGAATTTACTGGAAAATTTATCTTGAAACCTGAAGAAAATCATCTTGTTTATGCGATTGCGGGAAATGAAGTTGTTTTGATAAATAAAAACAATTAAAAACACCTATTCGATTCGATTACATTTTATTAAGGTTTATTATTTAAAGTTTTTATTAGCTATCTAAAAATATATTTCGCTAGGAATATCTGGTCGGTAAAGAAAAAAAAATGTGCAGTGGCAATGTGTCCTGTAGGGACACCTGATCATGTCTAATCGCAAATCTAAGCCGTAAATCAAACGTTCCTCTGGAACATAACGTATCAATCTAATTTTTTGGGTCTACCGACCAAACGATCCTACGGAACATAGATTTAATTTCTCTTATAACCAAAACCCGACAGGTTTTAAAAACCTGTCGGGTTTAGCAGACTATTACGTTATATTTGAATTGCCTCCTGCTTTAGCTGGAGGTTATATGATTGTCGCTCAAAAAGGCTTTAGCCAAATCGCAATTTTGGCTAAAGCCTTTAGTAATTTAATTTTAAATCCTCCAGCTAAAGCAGGAGGCAATTCAAGTCTAAAAAGCATATTAAAATTAGAAACCAATAAAAATTAAAAACCCAGTAAAACTAAATTTACTGGGTTGCTTTTATTCTATAATGAAAAAATTGCTATTCATCATTATTCATAGCCGACATCAAAAGCGTGTAAGCATTTTTGACAATCACTTTTGAAGAACTTGAAATTGCATCGGAAACGATTTGAGAATAACCTTCATTATTCACACCAGATTTTACTTCATTCATCTGGAATTGATTGTTTCCAAGATCTGTAAATACATAAAATTTACCTTCCCAACGTACAACTGCATCTTCTGGAACTGTTAATGCTTTTTGATTTTCGATTTCAACTTCAGCATTTACAAATAAACCTGGCAGTAAAGCAGAATTATAGGAATTCAGTTTGCAAATGATTTCCGCGGCACGATCACCATTTAAACTTTGATTGATAAAAGCAATTTTGGCCGCATATTTTTTAGCATCCGAGGCATTGGTGTAAGCCATAACCGTTTGTCCAATAGAAAGCGAAGCCACATCTTTTTCGAACGCGTTTAAAGTCAGAACGATATCTTTTTTATCAATCAATTCAAAAAGCATATCCGTCGGATTTACATATTTTCCGATGTTGATGTTTACTTTCGAAACCAAACCATTTATTGGAGAAACCACCTTTATGGTTTTACTAATGTTTCCTACATTCAACGTTTTGGCATTAATACCTAATAAGTTTAATTTTTGTTCTAATGAAGACATTATAATACGTTCTGTTCTCATTTCGGTTGTAATCTGTTCCAAAACCTTATCACTTGCTGCTTTGTTCAAATTAAGTTCCTTTTGTCTTCTGTGTTCATTTTGAGCCAATTCAAACTTTTCTTTAGCCATTAAGTAATTTTGCTGCAACTCAATAAACTGCATATCTTCTAAAACAGCCAAAACTTGTCCTTTCTGCACATTCATTCCCGCAATTAGATTGGTGCTCTTTACATAACCTCCCAACGGAATACTGATGCTGATTACACTTTTTGGCGGAACTGTTACTGTACCTTGAAGCTGTAAAATCTCTTTTACATTTCGCACCGTTGGATTACCCGATACCACACCAGCATTTTTAACCTGTTCGGGACTAAGTTTAATTATATGAATACTTTTAGTCTCATCCGTTTTATTTTCTTCGTTTTTCTTATTCCCACAGGAAATTAAAAACATAGCGCTAATGCACGCTGCAATATATTTTTTCATTTTAAATATTGTTAAGATTTTGCAGTGTCACAACTGCTTTGTTATAAGCATTAAGCGCATCTAAATATTCACTTTTGATTGTAATAGCCTGATTGACTACCAAAACCCATTGCAGATAATCGATATCTCCGTTTTGCAGCTGACTGCTTGAAGCTTCGATAATCGTTTGCGCATTTTTTAATCCGTCAGTTTCATAATACTGTAAACTTTCTTGATATTTTTTCAGCTCGCGATCTGCGTTTTCAATGTTCGTTTTTACTTCAATTTTAGCAGCTTCAGAAAGCTCCACAAAGCTTTCGTATTCTGCTTTTGCCGCTCTCTTTCGTTCGGATTGGCTAGTAAAGAATATCGGAATTGAAAGTCCTGCATTTACATAATTAAATCTTTGTCCACTACCATAATAAACTTCTTGACCTGAAGTGTTAGTTTGACTTTCTATAATGCTCAAATTATTGTATCCTAAAGTAATTTCAGGAAGCAATTTAGCGCCTTCTGTTTTCCATCTGTACTTGGCCGCTTCCGACTCAAACTGCGAACGCTGCACTGCTGGAAGATTTTCTGCTTTTAGGTTTTCAATAGACGAACGAATTAAAACGGCTTTCAAATTCATTTTCTTCGGAGTGTGTTCTACTTTATCCTGAAGAATAGCATTAAACGAATTCAACGCAATTTCGATATCACGATTTACCATCACCAATTGATTGCTATAGAATTGTCTCGCAGATTGTGAAGCGCTCTTTTCTAAAACATTAGCTTCTCCGGCTTTAAACCTTAAATCTGATTTTTTTTCCATAATTCTGTAGATAGAATCAGCATAAACGAGAAGTTCTTTTTTGCTATTCAACCACAAATAATCGTAGTAGATATTGCGAACACGCGTTTTTATTTCTTGCGAAGTCAATTGCACTTCAGCTTTTGCTTTATTGAAATCGGCTTTTAAAGCTTTTTTCTGATTGCTATATACAGTCGGAAAAGCAAAAGTCTGGCTGATTCCAAATCGTGTGTCATTCTGCGCGCTATTAAACTGTCCGTAATCGGCATCTATTTGAGTTTGCGGAATATTGTAAGCCGTTTTCTGCAAATAACTTTTCGATTGTTCGTTCAGTTTAGCCGATTTAACTATTCGGTTATTTTGAATCGCAATTGAAATAGATTCGTCAAGCGAAATTGGTAATTCTTGCGCTTTTGCCATATTACCAATAAAAAGAACACTCAACAAAATGGTTAGATTATTCATGTGCTTTTTATTTTTTTTAGTGAAAACTTTAGTGTGATACGTCATTAAATAAATCGCTGGAAGCACGAAAAGCGTTAGAAGAGTCGCTGTTACTAATCCACCAATAACTACTGTTGCTAAAGGACGTTGCACCTCTGCACCTGCACCATTACTTAAAGCCATAGGAAGGAAACCTAAAGATGCCACAGCCGCCGTCATTAATACGGGACGCAACCTGTTTTTGGTTCCTAATAAAATAATTTGGAAAGGATCTGTAATTTCTCCTTGTTTCTGAATTCGATTGAACTCGGAGATTAAAACAATTCCGTTTAAAACTGCGACACCAAACAGGGCAATAAATCCGACTCCGGCAGAAATGCTAAAAGGCATATCTCTTAACATTAAAGCAAAAACTCCTCCGATAGCTGATAACGGAATCGCTGTAAAAATGATAATTCCTTCTTTAAAAGATCGGAAAGCAAAATACAGTAAAGCGAAAATCATTAATAAAGCCGCAGGAACCGCAACTCCTAATCTTGCTTTTGCCTGCTGAAGGTTTTCGAAAGCGCCTCCGTAAGTCACATAATAACCTGGATCAAATTTAATCTGCTGATTTACTTTTTGTTGCAATTCTTGTACAATTGACTGAACGTCTCTTCCACGAACATTAAATCCGACGATGATTCTTCTTTTGGCATTTTCACGCTGAATCTGATTTGGACCTTCTATTTCTTCAACACTTGCCACTTGATAAAGCGGAATCTGCATTCCTGAAGGTGTTGCAATCAAAAGATTTCTAACATCTTCTATTCCTTTTCGTCCACTATCTTCTACACGAACAACCATATCAAAACGTTTTTCTCCTTCATAAATACTTCCAGCAACTGCTCCTGCAAATGCAGCATTAATGGTTCTATTGATATCCACAACACGAAGTCCGTATTTAGCCATTTCTGCCCAGTTGTAATCAATTACGATTTGTGGCATTCCAGTAACTTTTTCTACGTATAAATCGGCAGCGCCTTCAACTGTTTTACTGATTGCTCCCAGTTTTTCAGCATATTCGGAAAGTTTTTGAAGATCTTCTCCGTAAATTTTGCAAACCAAATCCTGTTTTGCTCCCGTCATTAATTCGTTAAAACGCATCTGAACAGGAAACTGAAATCCAGTTGTGACTCCAGGTGCAATTCGTTTCACGGTTTTCGTCATTTTATCAGCGAGTTCAGGAAACGAGGAGGCACTTGTCCATTCTGATTTGTCTTTCAAAACAATAATCATATCTCCACCCTCAATAGGCATCGGGTCGGTTGGAATTTCAGCACTTCCAATTCTAGAAACGACTTGTTCTACTTCTGGATATTCTTTCTTTAATTCTGCTGAAATTTTCTCAATTGTTTTGGTTGTAGTAGAAAGATTTGTTCCTAACAATAATCGAGTTTCAACAGCAAAATCTCCTTCTTCCAATTGCGGAATAAACTCTCCTCCCATTCGTCCGAACAAAACAACCGCGATTCCGAAAAGTACAAATGCTGCTGCAACAATTGCTTTTCTAACGCCTAAAGCTTTTGTTAGCCAGCCTTCATAAGCATTTTCTAACTTTTCCATTATGCGATCAGAAAGATTCTTTTTATGGCTGATTTTTTTGCTTAAAAACAAAGCGCTAACCATTGGCACATAAGTCAATGATAAAATGAAAGCTCCCAAAATGGCAAAGGCAACGGTCTGCGCCATTGGTTTGAACATTTTTCCTTCAATTCCTTGTAAAGAAAGAATTGGCAAATACACAATCAGAATAATGATTTGTCCAAAAACGGCTGCATTCATCATACGCGCCGCCGAACCTGTGACTTCTTTATCCATCTCGTCTTGCGAAATCGAATCTATAGCCTGATATTTTTTAGAACTGTGAAGATGATGCAGAATGGCTTCTACAATAATTACAGCTCCATCTACAATCAATCCGAAATCTAATGCTCCCAAACTCATTAAATTGCCGCTTACGCCAAAAGTATTCATCATAATAATGGCAAAAAGCATAGCCAATGGAATTACTGAAGCTACAATAAAACCAGCTCTAAGATTTCCTAAAAACAAAACCAGAATAAGAACCACAATTAAAGCACCTTCAATTAAGTTTTTTTCAACTGTTCCAATGGCGTTATCCACCATTTTGGTCCTGTCTAAGAAAGGCTCAATTTTTAATCCTTCGGGGAGAATCTTTTCGATTTGAGCAATTTTGTCTTTTACATTGACGATAACATTGTTGGCGTTTTCACCTTTCAACATCATTACAATTCCACCAACCGATTCTCCGTATTCATCAGTTGTTAAAGCACCGTAACGAATTGCTGAAGAAATCTTAACATCAGCAACGTCTTTCACTAGAATCGGAAGCCCGCCTTGTGTACTTTTAACTACAATGTTTTCAATATCTTTAATGCTTTTAGCTAAACCAGTACTTCTAATATAAGAAACGGTTGGCCCTTTCTCAATATAAGCGCCTCCCGTGTTTTCGTTACTGCTATTTAAAGCCGTAAAAACTTCACTAATGGTTAAATTTTGAGCTTTTAATCGGGTTGGATTAACAGCGATTTCATACTGTTTTAATTTGCCTCCAAAAGTAGAAACATCGGCAATTCCTTGCGTACCGAGAAGCTGTCTTCTAATCGTCCAATCCTGAATGGTTCGTAAATCTTCTAAAGAATATTTTTCTTCGTAACCTGGCTTTGGCTTTAAAACATACTGGTAAATTTCTCCCAAACCAGTTGTCACTGGCGCCATTTCAGGCCTATTGGCATTTCGGTCTATTTCTACCTGCTGGAGTCTTTCTGCTATTTGCTGACGCGCCCAATACACATCGGCATCATCTTCAAAAACTACACTTACAAGCGAAAGTCCGAAACGGGAAATACTTCTGCTTTCTTTTAAATTTGGAATATTACTGATCGCTTGTTCGATCGGGAAAGTAATTAACCTTTCTACATCTTCTGCGCCAAGCGAAGGAGCAGTTGTGATAATTTGCACCTGATTATTAGTGATGTCGGGCACAGCATCAATTGGCAATTGGGTAACCTCATACACACCATAGACAATCCAAAGCAGTGTAAAGATTCCAATTGCCAGTTTGTTCTTAACTGAGAACTGAATTACTTTATTAAGCATAATTTCTTTTTTTGAGAAATAATAAAATGCAATACTCACGCAGTTTAAAACAGCATGGCATTGTTATACTTTCAATAAAAAAGAATTATGCAATTGGAGGTCTGAACAGACTTCCTAAATAGGGATTGATATGAAGATTTCGTTTATAATTGTTTATAAACGCCGAATCTGAAGGGATAATGTGTAATGAAGAAGTATAAATACGACTAGGAATAAAAACAAGATGTTGTGAATGTGGATCGACTTTTTTGAATGGAAGCTGCATATCTCGTTCATCATCGTTGTCATTAATGTCTTGTCCTAGGTAATGCATCGCTATAAAATCAGTGAAAGCCAGTCCATTTGATCTTTGCTGATGCTCCATATAATGCTGTACAAGTACTGGCACTTTTGATAACTGCCCAAAAAAGCAATTATTAAAGTTGATTAAAAGGATTAATATGTACAGGGAAATTTTTCGCACAGTACAAAAATATTAAGATTGACCTTTTGCGACAAACCTTATTTGTTAAATATTATCATAAGACCGCTTTTTTTGTCTGTAAAACTTACTGTAAGTTTCTTAAAAAACAAAAATTACAACTATAATTTTAATAAAAAACCACTCTTTTAAAGAGTGGTTCTTGATTTGATATGAAGCTCTACAAATTTAATTCAAAAAAAATAGCCAACCGTTATTTGGAAAACTCTATTCTTCATATCATTATGGATAATATAAGTATCATTCGGATCTTTAAAAACATTAGAATAAGAGATATTATATCTTGCATCGGCATAAAATTTATTCTTAAACTGATATCCTAATCCCAGATTTATCGAAGTGTCCACTCCATTTGAATACTCAGATAAATTATAGTTTTCATGGTTCTCATAACCTAAAAAATTGTCTTGAGATTTGTTATTGGCTTTTAGGAGTATTCCTATTTGCGGTCCAGCTTGCAGACTCAAACCGTTCGCTACGTAATACTTGAGCATTACCGGAATATTCAAATAATTTAAGCTTATAGTGCTTCTGTAATTTGAATTGGTTACTTCCGGATCAGAGAAAGTCATTTTAACTCCCTGCTGACTGTATAAGATTTCAGGTTGAATTGACAATTTTTTCGCCAACGGAATTTCAGCCATAAGTCCAGCTGTAAAACCGTATTTTGCAGATGAATTCAATTCGCTTTCATCAAATGTCAAACTCGAGATATTTACACCTCCTTTTACACCAAGCTTTACCTTTTCAGACTGAGCCAAAATGGTGGCACCAGAAAATAGTGCACAAAAAATTAATATGGATTTTTTCATTTGTATTGATTTTAAAATGGTAACTCTAAAAATTAGAGTTACCTATTTTGTCTATTTTTTAATTCTTGATTATCTTGGTTGTATATTTCTTGTTCTGCAGTACACATTCCAAAATATAAACTCCTTTAATTAATCCGCTTACATTTATGTTTGTTGGAAAAGCGTTAAAAGACTTACTCCAAACCTCTTTACCATCCATTGCATAAATCTTAATTTGCGTTCCTCCTTCTACTCGATCAGCCAGAAAAAGGTTTACATTATCAACTATCGGATTTGGAAAAACTCTAAAGGCATTTGTAATTTTTCCGATAAGCATACCTCTAGAATCGAATAATTCTGACATATTACTACATCCGCCTTCATTAGTTGTCTGCAGACTATAATTTCCTTCCCAAATTGTTATAATCGATTTTTCATTTGCATTTGGAATTGGCCTTTCGTTTAAAAACCATTGGTACGAAGTTGCTTCAATTGAAGCTGTAAGCTTTTTATCGCCCGTAACTTTGATTTCTGGCACTTTGTTTTCTAGTATAGAAATTTTTGTGCTGAATGTTTTTCCAATGCCATTTTCATTATAAACAGTTACATAGTATTCGCCATTTTCTTTAGTTACAAATGTTGGATCTGTAGAACCGTCAAACCATACATAAGAGGCATAATTTCCTGGGTTTAAAACTACTTCTGGTCCGCATACATTTCCGCTTGGCAATTCTGAAACAAAAGTGCTGAAAACAGCCTTTACCGTTTCTGTAAGTGTACAGCCATTTTTCAATACTGCCGTTACCGTGTAGTTTCCGGGCTCGCGGATTTCAATATTATTAGAAACTTCACCAGTATTCCATTTGTATGAAGCGACGTCTAATTTTCTAAAATTAAAATTGGTTGCCGCATCAACATACAAGCTTGTGCCTTGGTACCCATAAACTGCAGGATTATCAAATATTCTAAAATCGGATCCAACATTTTGATAGGTGTAATTTTTCACTTCATTGTTAGACGGAACCACGTCATTCTCTAATTTTGCAATAAGATTATAAACATGAGAATCTCCAGACTGGTCTTGTTTAGGCTGCTTTTTGAAGGTATATTCTATATTTCCTCCAACTGGTATTTCATTTTCAACTACTTCTGATATAGTTTCCTTTGTGTTTGTATACTCTAAATTTACCTGAACTGCATTTGCTACTATTGCAACTTGACCTTCATTAATTAATTTCACTTTTACCTGATCTCCACCACAAACATCTTTTGGCGATAAAAGCTGTAATGAAACATCTAAAATAGGTGCATTTATTACTTTTAAATCATCAAAAATCATATAAGAGAAACCTCCTGCTTTAGCATGTCTGAATCTCAGCATAACAGATTTTCCAGCATACTCTTTTATGTTTATTGTTCCTTTCTGCCAATTTGTATCGCCATAAGTACCTTGTTTAGAATCTCTCCACAATTCTTTCCACTCTCCTCCCAATGTTTTAATATCGATAATAAAGGCATTTAGATAATTGCTTTGAAGAGCATAAAAGAACTCTAAAGCGGCTGCCTTATCAGATAATTTATAAACAGGAGAAATTAATTCTCCGTATCGAGCATAACCTTCTAACTGATTGTAAAGCATTTTTGCAGCTACATCGCCTGTATGGTCTTTTTTAGGAAAAGATAAATAGATGTTATCTGGCGCCACAACATTTCTCCAAGGATAATTTTCATCGCTTTGGTTAGATGTGTAGCCATTCGATCCGAAAAGCGAACCTTGCGCTACATTCGAAAAATTTTCAATATCTAATGTAGGCGCATTAGCAATAACTTCAAAAGCTCCTTTAAGATTTTGTGCTTCTGATTTCGGTTGCCCTTCTGAGGTAACTTTTACATTAATTTCATATTTCCCAACAGGAAGGTGCGGAATGCCATCTATTTTATAAACCAAAGTCTGATACACCAACAGCTCCCCTTCTTTTTCCAGAACAATAGGTTCTCCAATTGGATTTCCATTTTGCGTGATTTGATATTCTATGTTGATTTTATTGGTGGAATTGTAAAATATATTTTTTACACTGATAAAAAATTCATGCGATGTTGCATCTTCATAAACTTTTTCAGGAACACTTAAGTTAGACAGTTCTAAACGATCTTTAACTTCTTTGATTCTAATATTATCAACTGCAAAACCATTCGCAAAAAGTCCGTTATCATTGTGCTGAAAAGCTACCTGAACGCAAGATTTTCCTGCATAGGCACTTAAATCAACATAATATTCGAACCATCTGCTCAAATAAGGCATCTTAAATTTAGTTTCCCAAGTTACGCCTCCATCAGTACTTATTTTCACAAAACCGTCAGAAAGTCCTTGACTATCACCAAAACCATCAAATGTTAAATGCGCCGTTTTATAATTGCTTAAATCAAAAACGGGTGAAATCAACATATCGTTAGACGCATCGCAATTGCATTTATCATCATTGCTAGCCATAAAATGTGTATGCTCGCTCACAGGCCAGCCTGGTGAACGCAATTCATCACTTGTTCCGTGCTGCCAACCTGTACTATTTTTATTTTCAGAAGTTCGCCATCCTTTGTACTTTGTATCGTCTTCAAAATCCATAGTATAAGGAAGTACAGATACTTTCATATCTTCATTTTTCCAATTGTCATAACCAAATGCAAAACTGTTGTTTTTTGGTTTGGCTTCTTTAGTAATGTCTTCTGGAAATACAGAAACTATTATAGTGTTTGCGCCAATACTCTTTAAATCAATATTAGAAATTGAATAACTTATCGTATCCTTAAACTTAGCAAATGCTAAAGTTGTTTTTTCACTTTTAGAAAAAACTTCCTTGTTCATGCTGTCAAGAATTTTTAATTCAACTACCACATTTTGATTTTGGGTGATAAAATTATTTGTGATTTTTGTATTTATTGTAACTCTATTATTGTCAATTGTACATTTTCCTGCATCCAATGATGCTGTTAGAACTTCTAAGTCAAATGGAGCATCACTTACCATAATATTATCTATTACTGCTCCAATATAACCGTACTCGACCTTGTCGGTCAATACACGAAAACGAATAGCTGCTTTTTTCCCTTTTAGTTCATTTAGGCGTATCTGATAAGGATCTTTGCTATAAAGAGTATTAACTCCTGTAAACCAAGGTCCTTGGGCTAAATCATTAGTGTGAACTGTTTCAGAATAATTAACATCAGCTGCTTTTTTCCAATTTTGGCCATTTTCATCTGAATATTCTATAATTAATCCCTCTGCACCTTTTGCAAACAGATAAGCCATATCAAATTCAATATATGGAGAGACAACATTAGAGAAATCAAATATTGGCGATTCTAATGTAAAATCTGAATTTGCAGGGAGTTTTTGTGAAATGCTTAAATCAACATCAACCCAAGCATATTTCGATTTTAAATCTCGAAATGATACTGAAGAAGGTTGCCATTTAAATTTTTGATTTCCTTTTAATGCATTAGAATACCAGCCACCTGGTGTTATTTCAAAATCCTGATTGTATGGAAATTGATTTACCACGCCACTGTAAACGGCACTTATTGCGTTATTGTTTGCTGTAACGACGTCTTGATTGTACACAACAAAACACTCGTAAGTATGCAATCCCTGTGCAGATAAATCGATGTTCGCATTAAATGGAATTGTCATTTCTGAATTCTTCTTAAAAGCAGTTTCTAAAGTAATATCTTTCCAAACAGTTTGACTTCCGTCCGATTTGTTTAAGTACCCAATTTTTAACTGTGCTCCTGCTGGAATATCTATACAGCCTAGATTATATAGATTTATGGCTAGCGGGTGATTCGCTGATAAAATCTGACCTGTATATACTGGAAAATTTAGTCCAACAGCTGTTATGTCATAATCTTTTTGAGAAGGCTTCACCAAAAGGCTCGTAATAAACGAAGTGCCGTCTTTTGTGCCAAATGCTTGAATTGGTTTAAAATCAAATTTCACCTCTACAAAAGTTGGAGCGGTCAAACTTTGATTATAAACTATATTATCTTGAATCTTAATTATCGATTCTTCTCCTACGGCAAGGTCTTTCGTAAATTTTAATGAGCCATCATGAGTGTAAAGAGTGCTATATCGGCCACCAAACCCTTCAATCATTGATCGCAATTTATAATTCAAAATCTCATCAGCTTTGATAATAGCACTTCCTGTATTTTTTACTTTTACATAAAAAGGCTCATTTCCATTTAAAGAACCGCATTCGACTGTTGGATTTTCAATAGAAACAATCGAGATTTGCTTATCTGAAAAAGAGGAGCCAACTCCAATTGCATACCAAGCATTGGTTACTTGTTTATACTCTTCAGAATTTAATCCATATAAATCCTCGACGGCCATCAGAGATGCTTGGCGCATGGCATAAAAATTTGAGGATGGTGATAAATATTCTGTAAGCGTCAGATAAGCAATTTTTTCGGCTTTGGCCAAACCAATTGGTTTAACATCATAGCTTTGATTGTTATCATTTGTTCCTTTTCCTCCTTCGCATAAAAGGTAAAACCAATAATTGGTAATGCCACTATTAATATGCACTCCACCATTATCAAACGTAAGAACTGTTGGATTTGCCCAATTTTTTCCGCCATAAGTGTCTGGCTGGTTTTGTGCTTTCGGATTGGCCATATTACGCATGCTCCCATGTTTGTACAATTCATCTCCTAAAAGCCAGATCTTTTCTTTCGAATCTTTTCCAACATAAAACTCTGTAGAAATACCAAATATGTCACTAAATGACTCATTCATAGCGCCAGATTCTCCTCTATAAATTAATCCGGCAGAGAATTGCGTTACAGCGTGAGTAAGCTCATGTGCTGTAATACCTAAGCCTACATAAGGCGCATTATCGACACCATCTCCAAATTGAGCCCATCCTCCTGTCCAAGATGCATTGTCTACGTTTTTACCTAAATGTGCCAAGCCAAAAACAGTCATTCCTTTATTGTCGACACTGTTTCGATTGAATTTTTCGGCAAAATAATCTATGGTTTTCTGCATTCCCCAATGAATATCAATGGCTACTTCATCATGGTCTTTATTATGAAGCTCGTTCCAAACATTATCTTCATCTACAAATTCTGTGATTATTTCGTCAGATGGAGAATTGTAATGGTTCATATTTAAAGTATAAATTGGCACTCCAAATTTTCCCTGATCAGCCTCAAGTTTGAAACCATCTGCATATTGTTTGGTATTAAAAGTAACATCTCCAGAATATCTCGATTTCCCGCTGCCTAATCTTTGCGTGTTGCCTTCAATTCTATCTGACTTTACATGAACATCTCGATTTAAGTCTATTGTCAAAATTATTCTTCCTGTATTGGCATCGACATAAATCGTTTGGCTAGATTGTGGATTGATTGCAAAAACATCAAATTTCCAAGCCAATAAATATTCTTTTAGCTCCGAAGAAAAATTAGGTCCAACATATACTAGCTCTCCTTTTGGTTTCCCGCTTATCTTTTTGTTTACTAAAGCGCTTATTTTTTTACTTTCCCATACATACTCTTTTGCATTTACCGATTTAAGCGCATTTTCTAATGCCGCATTTTCATTTACTTTGTAAGTACTAGCAGCAGTAATTTTCTTGCTTGTTTGACCAAATGCATCAATTTTTGTTTTATTTTCCCTAACCTTAAAAATAGCTCCTTCAACCGGAATTGAATTATGCAATTGCTGATAAGTTACTAAGATTCTGCCGTGATTTTCAGATATAGATTTTAGCTCCATTTGATCTGATTTAGACAACTCAAAATCAGCTTTTTTAACTTCAAAAATATTCTTTGCTGTCAAATTTGCCGATTTTGCAAAAGATCTCACTTTTGTAGAATCCTGAGTCTTTTTTTCTTCACTCAAATTTTGTCCTAAAATTTTCTGGCTTTCAGCTATCTGTCTTTTAATTGACTCGCTTTCTTCCTGAGAAAGTTCTATTCCTTTAGTTTCTTCTCTTTTTCCAAAAAGAGCATTCGCTGTGTCATCCTGCTTCGAACTATTGTTCTTTTTAAAAATCGGATCTGCAGTCTGATTTTTAGAAGGATTACCTACTGCTGTCGGTACATTGGTATTTTGTATTTTTTGAAAGGGCGATTGTGCCAGTCCTATGGAACAAACAAAGAATCCCAGTAAAAAATATAAATACCTCGCTTTGAAGTAAATCTGGTTCATTTTTCTGAATTTTAAAATTAATATTAAAGTTTACTTGGTACTTAATAGTATGAGTGGCTGATAGCTAATTGCAAAAGCAGCTGCTAAAAATCATTTTGGCTTTTGATTTTTAGCAGCTGCTTTGCTTAATTTTTGGACAATTTTTAAAAGTGCCTTCTTTTTGGTTTCAGTTTCTTCTAAAAGCTGTTCCAAAGTCTTTACCATTTCTTTTTTTTCCTTTGCGTTCATCCAAACTTATTTTTTTGTAATAGTTTGGTAAATGTAGAACAGCCCTCTAATCGTCAATAAAAATGGACTATTGCAAAAACACTCATCAGGAAAAAAAGCCTTCTAAAAAAACACTCATTTTATTTTAAAATAAAGATTATCAACAAATTAATCCAAAACTAATTTTAAACTTAATCAGGCTTAAAGGAGTTTAAATAAGTAGATAGATTTACTTTCTCGTTGGTTAAATCGAACTTTTTTCGGAGTCTTGTTCGGGCATTTTCGATAGATTTGAATGATTGCCCTGTAATTTGAGATATCTCTTTTGTAGTTAAATCGAGATATAAAAGAGCACACAATCTTCTATCCTTTGGAGTCAGCAAAGGATAATCTTGTGACAGTTTATCAAAAAAAGATTTATGAACCTGCTCAAAGCTAATTTCAAATTCTTTCCATATATCGACATTGAGATTTTTTTCTAATCGTTTCAAAACAATATCAATAGCTTGCTGAAGTTCTTTATTGGGGGTTTTAAGTTTAATCTTTTTAAGATCAACTAAAATTTCATTGATATTGTCTGTTCGATGTATTTCAGACATGGCCTTACCTATAAGCACCATGTTTTTAGCATCAAGATTTTGTTTGAGTTCTTGTTCTTTTCTTTTTAAAATCTCTTTTTCAAGCTGGTTGCTAATGTTTCGATTTCGGTATTTAATTAGCAGAATGGCTAAAATTAAAATGCCAATAACCAGTACCAAACCAATTACATATAATCTCGAACGCTTTTGCTCTTCTACTAGTTCCTTTATTTGTGTACGAACTTTATAATCCTGTTCCAGCCTGATTCTTTCCAGATTTACAGCTTTTTGTTCGATATCTAAACTATCATTTATACTATTGTATTTCTGAAAATAACGAACTGCGCTTTTGTAATCTTGCTTATTGATATAGGCTTCAGACAAGATCTTATTAAGTTTTAAACCTGAAAAACTAAATATTTTATTTTTATTTAATTCTAATGCTATTTGGGCATTTTGGATTACTGCATCAAAGTTTTTTTCTTTAAGGCTGTATTCTGCAAAAGATTCATATAAAAAAGCCTTTACTGCATTGTCGGTTGTTTTAGATACCAGAGAAAAAGCCTCGTCATAATATAAATGAGCTTTATTTTGATCTTTTTTCAAACCATAGACCTGCGCTAGATTGGTACAAACATAAATTTTTAGGTTATTGTCTTTTAGCTGTTTATTTAAAGCATAAGCTTCTTTGTAATAATATATTGAAGAGTCAAGATTTCTTTTTTGATAAATTGTTCCTATATTATTTAAAACCTTCACTAGTTTTATAGAATCTTTTTTGGCTCTTTGATAGCTCAGAACATTAAAAAAGTACTGTAAAGCCTTTTTCTTATCATTGCTTTGCGAATAAATAATAGCAAGATTATTTTCTAATTTTGAAATTTCATCTCCCTTTTTTTTATCCTTATAAATTTCATGAGCTTTAATATAGTACTGCAAAGCAATGTCCAAAACATCTTTTGAACTGTACATTTTTCCCGCAGTAACATAAATAGAAGCTAAAGTAAAATCAGGCTCTTTTGTTTTTTTGGCCTCATATTCGGCAAGCTCAATATATTTTATGGCACTGTTCCAATCTGAATCTTTCAATTCCAAAGCCCTTTTGCGGTATATTTCGACTTTTTTATCGGAATCGTTAGTTTCAATTAAATTATGAATCGGTTCTTTTGAAAAGGATTGAAAAAAAAATGGAAGAACAAATAGCAGAGAAAATTTTACAAATCTTATATTCATTTTGTTAAATAATTACGATGTCTAAATAATTAAATTTAATATTACAAATATTTTAAAAAACACAAGATAAAACTTTCAAATTTTAAATTTAATGTTTTATTTACATAATTATTTTTCTTATCAAAAATTTAAGTAACTGTGAATAAAAGCTCAGAAAGAGAACATTATAAAAGAAAAAATAACTTTTATTAATAATTTTCAATTTAATAATTTCTTTCTTATACAATTTAAAGTTATATATTTGAGAGAGAAAATTCCAATTTTAAAGCAAAAAGCAAATGCAAAACAACGTACTAGGTGTCTTAAAAGAGCACGAAAACAAATTATTAACGATATGGTCTCAAATTCTTTTGAGTAATGGATCTGAGGATGGAGCGATGGAAGAAGAAGAGTCTAAAGAATTTGCTTCTCTCTTTTTAAATGCATTGGCCAAATCTGAAGACTCTAAAGAGTTTGAAAAAGTTGAGGATCTTATTGTAGGAATCGCTTCTTCTAGAGGAAAACGAGGTTTCTCACCGAGAGAAAATGGGCAATATTTGCTTTCGTTTAAAGAAGCTGCCTCTCAAATTCTTTCTGAATTAATTAAAGAGCCTGCCGTATTGTATGATGCCAATCTAAAATTGAACGCAATCTTAGACAATATGATGATCATGACTTTTGAAGCTTTTATGAAAGGAAGAGAAGATGTGATTTCTAGACAAATAGATGAGATTAGTGAAATTTCTACTCCTGTAATTACAGTTTGGGACGGTATCGTTGCTTTGCCTATTATTGGAACTTTAGACAGCTCAAGAACACAAACTGTAATGGAAAGCCTTCTACAACAAATCGTTGACACGGGAAGTTCTATTGCTATTTTGGATATTTCGGGCGTTCCTGCTGTAGATTCTTTGGTTGCACAACACCTTATTAAAACGGTAAGCGCAACTCGTTTAATGGGAGCTGAGTGTATTATTAGCGGTATTCGCCCAGAAATTGCACAAACTGTAGTGCACTTAGGAATTGACCTTAGCGGAATTACTACCAAAGCATCATTGGCAAGTGCCTTACAGACAGCTTTCGAAATGCTTCAATTAACTGTTGTGAAAAGAAAGAGAATTGTAGAATAAAGAATTTAAGATTTATATGGAAAGAATTCCTATACTAAAAATGGGAGATTTTCTGCTTGTTACCATACAAGTAGATTTGTATGATCAGCTGGCAGAAAATCTTGAATCAGATTTAATAAATACCATTAGTAAACATAGTTCAAAAGGTGTGCTAATCGATATTTCGGCAGTTTCTATTATTGATTCTTTTATGGGAAGAATTCTTGGAAATATTGCTGTGATGTCAAAAATATTAGATGCACAGACCGTTGTAGTAGGAATGCAGCCTGCAGTTGCTATTACGTTAGTAGAACTTGGATTATCTTTAAATGGAGTTATAAGTGCCTTAAACGTAGAAAGAGGCATGGATTTACTTCGCTCAAAAATGCACATAAGCGATAACGAAGAGCTGGAGTATGACGACGATAACGAATAGTAAAGAAGAAGCCCTCATCTTAAAAGAGCAGGATGTTGTACCGCTGCGTAATCGTGTAAAGGAATATGGCGTAAAGATTGGAATGAGCATTTTAAATCAGACCAAACTTATAACGGCTACAAGCGAACTTGTGCGTAATCTTTTGAAATATGGCGGCGGCGGTAAAGTCATTATTGAATCTGTTAGCAACGGACGAGAGAATGGCGTAAGAGTCACTTTTATTGATAATGGCCCCGGAATAGCCGATATATCACTGGCAATGAAAGATGGATACAGTACAGGAAAAAGTCTCGGATTGGGGTTGCCAGGAACAAAAAGACTTGTCAATGAATTTGACATTAAATCAGAACTAGGAAACGGAACCACCGTTACTATAACAAAATGGAAAAATGGATAATACGTTTTCCACTTATAAAATAGATGACAGAAGTCTCATTGCTTTTATAAAAAGAGAAATACACAATCTTGCCCTTCAATTGGGCTTTACCCCACATAGAGCTGCCGAAACAGATATTATTGTAGCAGAACTGACCTCAAACTTAATGAAATTTGCAAATGGTGGCGAACTGCTTTACCGCGCACATCTGAATGGAGAGTACAATGAAATCGAAATCTACTGTCTAGACAAAGGTGTAGGTTTTGATAATGTTGCCAAAATTATGAATGATGGCTATTCGTCTACTAACACTCTTGGCCACGGTTTAGGCTCGATCAAAAGATTGAGCAACGAGTTTCAGATTTATTCCATGAAAAATTGGGGGTGCGTACAGTATGTAAAAATCTGCGAAAAACCCGACCTCATTATTCCTCAAACAAAAAATGGTTTAAATTATGCAACTATAGCTGTCAATTATCCAGGTGAAAAACTTTGCGGAGATGGGTATTATATAAAACAAAACAGCAAAGGTTTTCAGATATTTGTAGGCGACGGATTAGGGCATGGGGAAAGTGCCAATGAAGCAGTCGAAGCCGCAATTAAGGCTTTTAGACAAACTGTAGATGAAGATCCAACAGCTATTTTAAGAGACATACATTTAAAAGTAAAAAAAACCAGAGGATTGGTTGCTACAATAGCCTCAGTAGATTATAAGTCAAATGTGTGGAATATTTGTGGTATAGGCAATATTAACACCCGTATTTATAACGGATTAGAAAACAAAACCTATACTCCTTATAATGGAATTATTGGGCATAATATTCCGCGTACTTTGAATAATACAATTGTGCCTTATAAAAAGCATCAGATTGTTGTTATGCACAGTGATGGTTTGCGAACGAGATGGAATTTAAATGAACTAACTTCTATTTTTAAGCAAAGTCCTGGCATAATAGCATCGGCACTTTTTAAGGAAAACATTAGAGGGACTGATGATGCAACAATTTTGGTTGGTAAAATAAATTGAAAATGATAAAAGAGATCATACAAATAAATCTAGACAACGAAATGGACCTTATATTGGCTCATAAACGTTGTATGAAAATTGCAGAAATGTGCGGTATGGCCTCTTCATTTCAAACCCGATTTTCGACTGCTGTATCTGAGGTTGCCCGATCTGCCATTGCAAAAGGAACAAACTCTTTATTGGTCTTAGGTTTAAATATTATAAAAGCGACTCAAAAAGAAATTATTGCTATCATTACAGACGATGCAGATCTGAAAAGCAACAGTCCTGAAGCTTTTATCTATGCTTCTAAAATCTCAGGAAACATACAATACGATTATTCAAACAATCAATCGACAACAAAAATCAGTCAGCCTATTGCGGCTCCAGGCCTTTTATCTGAAACGAAGATAAAAAGCATTATAGATTATTTTAAATTTGAGCCACCTTTATCTCCGTATGATGAGATTAGGAAAAAAAATATTGAATTAATTGCCCTTTCTGAGAAACTGGCTGAAAGTGAAAACAAATACAAACAATTAGCCAATACGATTCCGATTTTAATTTGTGTTTTAAATGAACGCAATAATGTCTTATTGGTTAACGAATCTCTAGAAAATTATCTAGAACTGCCTTTACTTACTTTTGATCGTAAAACTTTAATCAATTTTATACATCCTCAAGATATTGATGCCATTTTAGAAGGCTGGAACAAAGCCAAACAAAACCGCTCTGATTTTCTGGGAGAAACTAGAATTAAGAGTGGCTCAAACTATATTTGGCACCTAGTTTCTATTGTTCCAAATAAGGCTGAAGATGGAAGCTTCAACAGCTGGCTAGTTTACTTTGTAGACATCAACGCGCAGAAAATGATGGTGGAGACATTAAAAGACAATACCGAATTAAAATTAATTCAAGGTGAGCTAGAAAGTGCCAACTCTAAACTGCGTTTTAAAAACAAAGAACTGGAACAATTTGCCTATATTGCCAGTCATGACCTTCAAGAACCACTTAGAAAAATCATGATTATGCTTTCTCGTGCGGGAGAACATTTAAGTGAAGATCAGAAGAAAAAATATTATTTTGACCGAATTACACTCGCAGCAGGAAGATTGTCCAATTTAATTACCGATGTCCTTAATTACTCCAGAATTGACAATCAGGAGCAATATTCTAAAGAGGTTGACCTTAATCAAATCCTGATCGATGTTCTAGGAGATTTAAGTCTCGTTATTGAAGAAAAAAATGCCATAATTAATATAAATCCGCTTCCGAAAGTTTTAGGTCTCGATACACAGCTTCGTCAGCTATTCTATAATTTAATCAACAATTCGCTTAAATTTAATACAGCAGAACCTTGTGTAACGGTCTCTTATCAAGATATACCTAACGACGAAAACTTGCCAGTAGGTGCTGAAAATTACGAGGCTATTACAATTTCGGACAACGGAATTGGAATGGACAGCCAATATTCAAATAGAATTTTTGACATGTTTCAGCGTCTCCATGAAAGAGATCAATATGGAGGAAATGGCATTGGATTGGCACTCTGCAGACGCATTATTGAAAATCACAACGGAATAATACATTTTAGCAGTAAACCAGGCGAAGGCACTACTTTCTGGATTTATCTTCCTAAAAAAACAATTCCTGTTCTTTTATGACAATCCTTCCAATTGCAGGAAAACAGGAATTAAAGCCTTTCCCTTTTCTGTCAAATTGTATTCGATATGTAAAGGTTTCAATTTAATTGTCACTTTTTCCAAAAGACCTTCTTCTTCTAACTCTTTCAAGGCTGTAGCCAAAGATTGCTTGTTTGAGCCCTGAATTTGACGTAATAAGTTATTAAAACGCAAAGGCGATTCGGTAGCTAATCGAAAAATTTCTGCCTTCCATTTACCAGATAGCATTTTTAAAAGTCTTTGTGCTGGGCAAGTTTCTGTTTCTTCCATAATTATTGCAGAGTAGTCAAAAAAAATTGACCTATTGTTTTGGAATGTTTTTTAATTAAAATTTGTTGTAATTCTAAAGTAAAAATATAAAATGAAAGCAAAGAAACCAAGCGAAATGAGCATTCAAGAACTGTTAAAAACACAGAAAACAATTCAGGCTACCATTAAGATCTTGATTCTAGTTGCCATTTTGCTCCTTATCATTATTGCATTCCTATTCTTAAAAAAAGGTTTTTTCTCTCTAATGATATTTCCTTTCTCTCTAGCATCTGTTGTTATTACCAATTCCAATTCACTAAAAGAAATTAAGCACGAAATTTCATCCCGAAATCTGGATTAAAATTTTCGAATAAAATGGCCTTCATTTTTTATAAAATTAATTTTTCTTAACGGTAAAGTCCTTTAAAAAAAATTAAATTTGGGCTCCTTTAATAAGCCCTTAAATTATGATTATTAGCAAAAAAAACTTTTATTTTTTATCCCTATTTTTACTTCTCTTATCCTCTCAGTTTAATTACTCCCAACAACAAAAAGTCTCCAAAAAAGAAAGCCGCGGAAGACTATTTAACGACACTACAGCAACAGACAGCGACTACTTAATGGCTATTGAGAAAGCCGGAGAGGTATTAGAATCTGCCTATAACGATATTGATTTTGCAGGAGATACGCGCCATCTTTTTGGCGAAATGAAACGCACAGAAAGTAAATTGGACTTAATTTTAGCCAGTTTAAAAGGGGCAAATCCGAATGTGCGAAACCAACAGATGTATCGCATTGTATTGCAGGAAATCCAGCAGGAACTGGAAGAACAGAACAAAGCGATCAATGAGCGAAATCTGAATCTTGAAAATATTAAGAAACGTGTAATTGACCTGCGCAAAGACAAGACTTTAATTACTTTATTAAAAGACACCATTCGTCGCAAACAGTTTAAGAAAGAATTTGGCAGTCTTAGAAAAAGATACGTTGCCACTGATAGTTTGATGACCACAAACCAAACTACTTTAAACAATAAAAAAAGACTAACTGTACAACGAAAAATTTCAGTTTCTAATGCTTTGGCTACTGTTGAAAGCAATTTAGAAAAATCTGGAATTAGCATTTTTAAGAAAGAATATCCATCTCTATGGCAGATTACCGATTCTGTCGCAAAGAAAAGAGTAACGCATAATATTGGAGCCAAGATTATAATTGAAGAAAATGTTGCGGCTTACTACTTAAGTTACAAGGCTGGCGGACTTATTACACTTTGCTTCTTTATGGGACTTTTGTTTTGGTATATCTCTCGAAATATCAAATATCTTAAGACAAATGGTTATGCCGAAAACTTGAAGCTTTTAAATTTTAAATACTTAAATCGAGGTGTTTTATTGCCTGTTTTAGTGATTGCATTAAACATTGCAGTGGTTACCAATTTATATGCTCCTGCTCTATTTTTAGAATTGATTCAGCTTTTTCTTTTAGGAGTTTTAATTTTTCTTTTCAAAAACCAATGGTCTGGAGTTGCTATGAGAAACTGGCTTTTTCTTCTCGGATTATTCTTTGCGCTTTGCTTTTTGGACTTGTTTATCACAATCGGATTATTACAGCGTTTTGCTTTTGTGGCAATTAATATTTTAGGAATTCGTTACGGTTTGGTTCAGATTAAAACACTTAAAGAAGAACTTTATATAAAAGGCTTTTTTAAATGGGCAAGTATCCTTTTTATTGGATTGAATATCTTGTCTATACTTTACAATTTATTTGGAAGAGTTTCACTTTCTAACATGTTAAGTTTAACAGCTTTTATATCGCTTACTCAAATTGTTGCTTTAAGTGTACTTTTGAAGATTATTTTAGAAATTATTCTGCTTCAAATTTACACTACTAGGGTTAAAAGAGGAATTGAAAAAATGTTTGATTATGAAAATTTATCAGACACTTTAAAAAAGCCCTTTATCATTGTAATCAGTTATATGTGGCTGATTGTAATTGCTTCAAATTTGAATATCTGGGAGTCGCTTCGCGGTTCTTTAGCGAAGTTGTTAAGCCATCCAAATACGATTGGAAGCATTACATTTACCCTAGGCAATATCGTTTTATTCTTTATCATTATATGGGCAGCTCATTTACTCCAAAAATATGTTGCTTATTTCTTTGGAGAAATTGATGATGAAAATGAAGAAAATATCAATAAAAGGCAGCATTCAAAATTACTAATTACGAGATTAGTTGTTTTAATAAGCGGTTATCTGCTGGCAGTCGCAGCTTCTGGAATGCCTTTAGACAAACTGAGTATTCTTTTGGGCGCTTTAGGTGTCGGTGTTGGACTTGGACTCCAGAATGTGGTGAACAATTTCGTATCAGGTATTATCTTGATTTTCGACAAACCTATTCAAGTTGGCGATGTTGTAGAAATTAGTTCAGAATCTGGCCGTATCAAATCTATGGGATTGCGTACGACTAAAATCAATGCTCCAAATGGTGCAGAGATTATTATTCCGAATGGTAACTTATTATCTCAAAATATTACCAACTGGACGTATACTGATAATTTCAAATTGGTCGAAGTAACTTTTGAAATCAATGGCGAAACCATTCCAGAGGAAATTAATTTGGTGGTGAATGAAACACTTGCTAATCTTCCGTTAGTAAACAATTCAAAACCATCACAAATATACTACAGCTCAATTTCTGATGGAAAATATAAACTTTTAATCAAGTTTTGGTGCAGTATCTACAGAACCGAAGAAACAATAAGTTCAGCACGACAGGAACTTTATATCAGTTTCAAAAACAAAGGTTTAACTTTCTCAAGTTAAATTTAGATTAGAAAATGCGGTAATGGATTACCGCATTTTTTTATGCACAAAATCAAAAGAATTTTGATTTCGCTTTAAAAATATAATTCTCAAAACGCCACAAAAAGCACATTTTTACGAAAACCCGTAAAAACCCTTATTTTTAAATGATTTATATACAGTAATTTAGCAATGTAAAAAAAAGCTGTCAGATCTAATCATGTAAAAAATTAAAATCTGTCAAATTATTTACAAACTAAAAACTAACATTAACCATTTAAATCTTAAAATCATGGATGAGTATCTTGGTGTAATTAAAATTTTTGCGGGAAATTTTGCCCCTAAAAACTACATGTTTTGTGCAGGTCAAATATTGTCTATTGCACAAAACCAGGCTTTGTTTTCGCTTCTAGGCACAACTTATGGAGGAAATGGAACTACTACCTTTGCTTTGCCTAATTTACAAGGAATTGTGCCTATTGGACAAGGAACTAGTCCGTCTGGAACTAATTTTACTCTTGGAGAAACAGGAGGTACTACAAATAATACACTATTAGTAAATAACTTACCAGCTCACAATCATTCTGGTCCTGCTACGGTGGCCGTAACTAGCGCTCAAGCTACCGACTCAACACCTATAGATGGCTCATCTATTGCGACACCTGGATCTGTAGTGTCAAGAGTCTTTACACCAACGTTAGGTTTTGCAACTTCAACACCAAGTGTTAAATTAACAAGTGCGATTACAACAGTTAATGTTGGAAGCAATATTCCGGTAAATAATATGCAACCCTATTTAGCGATAAATTATATAATTTGCGTTCAAGGACTATATCCTTCAAGAAATTAATAAATCATTTTTTAAATTTATATGTCCATTTAGGCATTTCGCTAAAATCATATATAAATTGAATCTGTGGATAATCCTTAATACTATACATTGAAACTATACAATAAGGATTAGTAATGTAAGATTCCGCTGTTTTTAATTCGATGTCTTCAAATATTTTTATTTCAGTAAAAAGACATATATCAGGAAAATTACTAAATTCAATAGGGAGTGAATAATAATCCGTTTCAATTTTCGAAACTAGGTTATCTCCAACAAAATGTTCTTTGTTTATTGTTAATAATCTATCAACAAATACATTGTAAATATAGGGCTGCATATTTTTGTAGCCCTTTATTCCGTTTATATCCACTTTTAAAGATGGTTCATAATCAAAGAAAGTATAAACTAAATCAATTTTAATTTCCTGTGGAATAAATATTCCATGCTGAGGTAATTGTTTAATTATATTTCTACTAATGGCTACTTGAGGTTCTCTGGTTAAGGCATAATGCATAGTCTCAGAAACAGCAAGATCAACTTCAAAATCCTTTGGAATTATATAGGTGGTTGCATCTGCTTCTATTAATCGAAGATTATAGCTTTCAAGACCGATTATAGAAATGATTTGCTGTACCGATTCAATCGAAGTTTTATTAATATCAATTAAAACGGCTTTTATCCTCTCCTTATTAAACAAAGGAAGCAAAGGCAATATTAATGTTGCATAAGGACCACAACCTGCATAAAGTATATTAATATTTCTTTCGGGAAAAAGAACATCAAGACTATTTAAAGCCTTAAAAACACCTTTTATAAAATTAGTCGTACGCAGATAATCATCTACACAATCTGCTGCACTAGAACTTGATAATGCGACACCTCCTTTTACAATAACCTCATTATCACTCAGATGCTTTCCTTCAAGGATTCTCTGATAAAAAAGAGAAAGTTCTTTTGCCCAATGTATTTGTTCGTCATTACTTATTGATGCAATGATAGAATTGACAATAACTGTAAGTTCGTGCTTATACATATTTATAACATAGTTTAATGTTTGAAATATAAGCTAAAATATCATTCAAGAATAGTGTTTGACAATTTAATATAATAAAATTTATGAAAAAACTCTACTTATCATTGATGTTTCTAATTTTTGCGATACCAAAGATATATTCGCAGACAACCGAAACATTTGAAAGCATACAGACAGGTATTTCAAGCTTTTCTAGTAATGGAAAGACTTTTGTTCTAACATCTTCGACTACATATGGATTTGTAACTGCAAGTCCCGCTGGTAATTATGGTTATAATGGAAGCGCGAAATACATACAAGTAAATGACGGCCTAAATCAAGAAACAATGGGGCAAACTGGAATTATTAGCTGTTCATCAGGAAATTTTAAGATAAACAATTTTTGGATATATGTAAGTGGTAATTCTGCACAAAATCCTGGTGTAACTTTCAACTCTGCACCAGGTTCTATAACTTTCAGAGGAAAACTCGCAGGAAGCACCGTGTTTACAGTAGTTAGAAATACATCTGGAGCAAATACAGGCACTTCATTACCCGGAAATGGATTTACCTACGTAAATTTCGCCAATGAAGGTGGTTCTGATAATACAAATCAAGTTATTGATCAATTAGAAATTCAATTGAGTAGTAACTACGATTATTTTGCAATTGACAATTTTACATTTTCAAATGGAGTTACCACTCCAACAGTAACCACAAATACCCCCGTAAGCGACTATGGAGCAATTACAGCCGCATTAGGAGGCAACAACGATAATGGCGGTGATACTAGTATTGCAGATAGAGGTATTGTATGGTCATTAACAACAAATCCTGTAATTAATGGCGCTGGTGTAACACGTTTATCAACAGCTGTAACTAATGGTACAGGGGCGTTTACTGTAAATACAACGGGACTCCCTCCTGGAACAATAATATATTATAGAGCATATGCGCAAAATTCAGTTGGATTCGGTTATGGAAATACTGTTTCATTTTTGACTAATGCAGCTTTATCTGCTACACAATCGCAAACAGCTGCTTGCAATGGTGCTAATAATGCAACAGCAACAGTGACTCCTTCAGGTGGTAAACCTCCTTATAATTATACATGGTCTAACGGCGCTACAGGAGCTACAGCTACCGGTTTAGCTCCAAATAATTATTCTGTTTTAATAACTGATAATGAAGGAACATCGATTACAAAAAACTTTGTAACAGTTCAAAATACTGTAATATCTGGAACAACTAATATTACAAATGTATCTTGTAATGGAGGTAATAATGGTGCAATAGATCTTACTCCTACTGGAGGAACCGGAACTTACACGTATAATTGGGGCGGTGGAATAACGACGCAAGATAGAACAGGACTTGTAGCTGGCACTTACTCTGTTACTATTACCGACTCTAATAATTGTAGTGCAACAATAAATAATATTGTGGTTGGTCAGCCTTCCGCAGCACTTAACGGAACAACATTTATAACCAATGTATCCTGTAATGGAGGTAATACAGGAGCAATAAACCTTACTCCTTCTGGAGGAACTGGCCCTTATACTTACTCATGGAATGATGGAGTAACTACTGAAGATAGAACGGGACTTATAGCAGGTTCTTATTCTGTTACAATTACCGACGCTAATAGCTGTACAAAAACTATAAACGCGATTTCTGTAACACAACCACCAATAATAAATGGAACTGCATCTATAACTCATATTGCCTGTTATGGAGAAAGTACAGGAGCAATAAACTTTACTCCCTCTGGTGGAGCTAGCCCTTACACTTACTCATGGAATGATGGACCAACTACTGAAGATAGAACGGGACTTCCTGCTGGTGGATATAACCTTGTTGTTACTGATGCTAATGGATGTACAAAACCTTTTGCCTTTACCATTAATCAGTCTTCTTTTGCACTAGGCGGAACCACAGTTATAAACAATGTTTCTTGCAATGGAGGATCTAATGGTTCTATTGATCTCACGCCTACTGGAGGTACACCAGGATATACTTACAACTGGAGTGATGGACCAACAACTCAAGATAGAACAGGACTAGTTGCAGGAACGTATGCTGTGACAATAAGAGATGCCAATAACTGCAGTTTCACAATAAGCAATATTACTATTGGTCAGCCAACTACAGCCTTAAACCTATTAACTGGAGGAGGCCAAACAGATGTGTCATGTAAGGGAGGCGGTAATGGAACTGCAACAGTTGCACCAACTGGAGGAACTCCTGGTTATACCTATTCGTGGAGTACGACTCCTGTTCAAACAACTGCTACGGCAACTGGCCTTATAGCAGGCACATATACCGTAACTGTAACGGATGCTAATAATTGCCAAGCAACTAGAAGCTTTACTATTGGAGAGCCTGCATCAGCATTAAGCGCATTAACTGGAGGAGGTAAAACCGACGTATCCTGCAGAGGAGGCAGTAATGGTAGTGCAACGGTTGCACCAACTGGAGGAACTCCTGGCTATACGTATTCGTGGGCGCCTTCTGGAGGAACTGCAGCAACAGCAACAGGTCTTGCAGCGGGAGTATACACTGTAACGGTAACAGATGCTAATGGATGCCAAGCATTTAGAACCTTTGCTATTAACCAGCCTGCATCAGTATTAAGTGCAGCAACTGGAGGAGGTCAAACCAATGTATCTTGCTATGGAGGCGCTAACGGTACTGCAACAGTTGTGCCAACTGGAGGAACCCCTTCTTATACTTATTCTTGGAATACAACTCCTGTTCAAACTACTGCTACTGCAACAGGTCTTGCTGCTGGAACTTATACCGTAACGGTAACAGATTCTAATGCTTGCCAAACAACTAGAAGCTATACTATTGCAGAGCCGACTGCACCTTTAAGCGCATTAACTGGAGGAGGCAAAACGGATGTGTCCTGCAATGGAGGTTCTAACGGTACTGCAACAGTTGCACCAACTGGAGGAACTCCTTCTTATACTTATTCTTGGAATACAAATCCTGTTCAAACTACTGCTACTGCAACAGGTCTCGCAGCCGGAACTTATACCGTAACAGTAACAGATGCTAATAATTGCCAAACAACTAGAAGTTATACTATTTCAGAACCAGCTATTTTAGATGCTACTACATCAAGCACAGATGTTCTTTGTAATGGCAGTGCGACAGGAAAAGCTACTGTAAACCCTAGCGGAGGAAGTGGTACATATACTTACTTATGGTCTCCATCTGGAGGAACCGCTAATGAAGCTACAGGACTTGCAGCGGGTAATTACAGTTGCATAATTACGGATTCTAATGGTTGTAATATTACTAAAAATTTCACTATTAATCAACCTTCGGCATTAGGCGCAACCACATCTCAAATAAATGCTACTTGCTCTACTGGTGGTCAAGCTACTGTTACACCATTTGGAGGTGTTGGAGGTTATAGCTATTTATGGAGCCAAGGAAGCACTACGCAAACAGTAACAGATTTGGCCGCTGGCAATTACAGTTGTGTCATTACCGATACTAATGGCTGTTCTATTACCAAAAATTTTACAATAAACACAACCAATACCTTAGTTGCCGCTTCTGCACAAGTAAATGTAAAATGTAATGGTGACAACACAGGATCTGCGACTGTAATTCCATCTGGAGCATCAGGCCCATTTACTTATGCATGGTCTCCTTCTGGAGGAAATAGCGATACTGCAAATAATCTTACTGCTGGAAGTTATTCAGTTACTATTACAGCTAGTAATGGATGCTCTATTGTAAAAAACTTTACAATTACAGAACCGCCAGCAATTGTAATAACTAAAACTTCACAAACAGATGTGACTTGTCCTGGTGGCTCTAACGGATCTTTAGCAGTCAATGTAACTGGAGGAACTGGAGCTTATTCCTATTCATGGGCACCTTATGGAGGAACAAACGCAACAGCAACTGGCTTAACAGCTGGAACATATACGCTTACAGTAACTGATGCAAACCAGTGTACAAAAACACAAAATTTTACTATTATACAACCAAACGCTATAACTACGTCAATATCCAAAACCGATGTTTCTTGTAATGGCGGCTCAAACGGATCTGCAACTGTAAGCGTTACAGGAGGAACAGGTTCATACACGTATTTATGGTCTCCTACTGGAGGAACTGCCGCAACTGCAACTGGTCTTACTGCTGGAAATTACACAGTTACGATAAAAGATGCTAACTTATGTCAGACCACTGCAACAGTACTTATACAAGAACCAGCTTTACTTACGGCAACAATATCAAAAACTGATGTTTTATGCAATCAGGCAAATAATGGTACAGCAACGGTAACTCCTTCTGGGGGAACTGGAAATTATACTTATTCTTGGTCTCCTTCGGGCGGAACTTTAGCAACAGCAACTGGATTAGGTCCAGATACCTATACCGTTACAATTACAGATGCGAATGGATGTTTTATTACAAAAACGATTGTAATAACAGAACCTTCTGCTCTTTCAGCAACAGATTCTCATACCAATGCAACGTGCAATGGAAGCAATAACGGTACTGCTACTGTAGTTGCTTCTGGAGGAACAGGCAGCTATACCTATTCATGGGCACCTTATGGAGGGACTGCTGCAACTGCAACTGGACTTGCTGCTGGAACTTATATCGCTACAGTTACCGATGCAAACGGATGTACTATTACAAAAACTGTTCAGATAACAGAACCTTCTGCCCTTTCAGTAACAGATTCTCATACCAACGTAAGCTGTAACGGAGGCAGTAACGGTACTGCTACTGTGGTTGCTTCTGGAGGAACAGGCGGTTACACCTATTTGTGGGCACCTTCTGGAGGAACTGCCGCAACTGCAACTGGACTCATTGCTGGAACTTATACCGTAACGGTTACCGATACAAATGGATGTTTCATTACAAAAACAATCATAATAACAGAACCTTCTGCCCTTTCAGTAACAGATTCTCATACCAATGTAAGCTGTAACGGAGGCAGTAACGGTACTGCTAATGTAGTTGTTTCTGGAGGAACAGGCAGCTACACCTATTTATGGGCGCCTTCTGGAGGAACTGCCGCAACTGCAACTGGACTTACTGCTGGAACTTATACCGTAACGGTTACCGATCAAAATTTGTGTTCTTCTACAAATACTATTATAATTACAGAGCCAGCTATTTTATCTTTAACCACATCATCGGTAAATGTTTCTTGCCTTAACGGTAATAACGGATCGGCAACTGTAAACGCAACTGGCGGTACAACTCCATATTCATACTCTTGGTCTCCTTCTGGAGGAGCTGCTGCAACTGCAACTGGCTTAACAGCTGGAAGCTATACTGTAACCGTTACAGATGCCAATTCTTGTACAGCTACGGCAACAGTTGAAATATCCCAACCTGCAAATCCTGTTACTTTAAATACTTTAGCTGTATCTGGAGTAACTGTTAATGGAGCATCGCTATCTGGCACAGCATCTTCTAATGGAATTAATTCAGATAAGGGAGAATGTCTAACAGAAGTTGGTTTTGTATATGCCCAGCATGCAAATCCTACTACAGCAGATACTAAAATAAATGTTACGGCTGCGTTAGGAACATTTACAAATACTTTATCTGGACTTAGAGGAAACAGAACCTATTATGTTAGAACTTATGCCGTAAATAGTAATGGCGTTATCAATTATGGAAACGAAGTTAGTTTTACAACACAAAAATATACTCTTACTATAACTGCGACAGCAGGACGTACTAAAGTATATGGCACAGCAGATCCCGTGTTTAATTATACTGCTCTAGGATTTGCCAACGGAGATACAAATTCTATCATTACTGGTCTCCTTACGAGAGATTCTGGTGAAAATGTTGGAAAATATAACATCAAGCTAGGAACAATTAATGCTGGTTCAGATTATATAATTGTATTTACTGGCGCAGAGTTTGAAATTATTAAAGCCAACCAAACGATCACTTGGAATCAGACATTAGAATTTGGCTGTTCCACTTCTAATACCGTAAATCTAACAGCAACTGCAGACAGCGGCTTACCGATTTCTTATACCATTGCAAATACAGCTTTGGGTACAATTTCGGGAACAACATTAACCATATCTGGATCTGGAAACACGACAGTTACAGCTTTACAAAACGGTGATCAAAACCATAATCCTGCTATAGCCGTTGTTAAGCCAATTGAAATAAGCCAGTCTGGACTTGTGGTTCAACAATGGGCAAATACGCTGTTTTTTGATAACAGATCAAACAACTTTGTGGCATGGCAATGGTATAAAAACGGAGCGGCTGTTTCTGGTGCAACACGCCAATATTATAGCGAAATCCAGCCTTTAAACGGCAGTTATTACGTGATTGCAAAAGATAAAAATGGAAACTCAATCAAATCTTGTCCAATCGAGGCTACTGGAATCGTTTTTACTAAGCAAATCAAAATCTATCCAAACCCAGTTAAACCTGGTGGCGAATTTACTTTAGAGTGTGGTTTTAGCGAATCTCAATTAAACGGATCTGAGGTTTTTATTTATGACATTACAGGAAAATTAGTTCAGACTATTTCGAATGTAAAACCTATCAATCAAATTATCGCTCCATCGCAAACAGCCTTATATATTGTAGTTCTTAAACTGGCTGACGGTCAATTAAAAACGATCAACTTATTGGTTAAGTAAAATGAGATTTAATTTAAAATTACAAGCAAATGAAAATTAAAACGACGATAGCGATACTACTATTATTTAATGTCACGATAAAAGCACAAGAAATTAATGTTAAGATTAATGGAGGTCCATCGGGAATCCTTTACGATAGCAATCTTGGAGATGGCAAACTCAAATTTGGCGGAGGGATAGGTATTGGATACACCTATTTCTTCAGCAGCCATTGGGGTATTTCGACTGGAGTTGATGTCATGTACAATCAAAACCGTTTTGAATTGGACAATGGAACAACAATTTCAACTTATGAAGTTGACGATCAGACATCTGCATTTGAATATCAGGTAACTCCGACCAATTACAAAGAAGACCAGCATTTTATTTCTGCTGCAATTCCGCTTATGCTGCAATACAGAACTTTAATTGCACCTCAGACACAATTGTATTTTGGATTTGGGGGAAAAATTCTGTTTCCAGGAAAACAAACTGTAAAAGCCTCAGCGTCTGAACTGCAATTGAGCGGCTACTACCCTGACGTGAATCTTTTAGTTGATGATCTGCCTTCTCATGGATTTGGTAAAGTCACCAACTGGCAGGATAAAACAACAGTAAACTTAGATCCTTCTTTTCTTTTGAGTGTTGAAACGGGCCTTACTTTCAAATTAAAAGAAAAAACGCAGCTTTACACGGGTTTATATCTCGATTATGGTTTGACAGAACTGGCAAAAGAGACTACAGATGTCAATATCGTTGCGTATAATCCGAACGGACTTGATAATATTCAAGCAAATGGCACAAGCGGAAACAGAAAAATTGTTCAAGAAAGCCGTTATTTTTCTGCGGGCGTTCAGCTGAAATTAGGCTTTATGTTAGGCAAAAATAAACCAGAACCGGAACCAAAACCGGAACAAGAAAAAACAGAAACGGCAACTCAAGGAGAACCTGTTCAGGAAGCACCTCCAGTTCAGCAAAAAATTGTCGAAACTCCGCCTGCTAAAAAAGAACTAACGCAAACGGAACGAACATACATCGAGAAGCCTCTGTCATTCCAAGAAATTGGAAATACAAACGTAACTCCGGAGCTAGCAACAAGATTAGACCAAATTGCTGAAATTCTAAAATCGAATAAAGATACAGACTTAAATATCACAGGATATACTTGCGATATCGGCACCAAAGAACGTAATCTTGAAATCGGAATGAAGAGAGCACAAGCTGTTTCAGATTATTTACAGAATAAAGGCATAGAATCTAACCGCATGCATTTATTTTCAAAAGGGGAAAGCGAACCTTTGGTTCCCAATACTCCAGCAGAAAACAAACCGCAAAACAGAAGAGTTTCGCTTACGCTGATAGACGCAAAATAAAACCCGAAAATTTTCAAAAATTAAGCTTGAAAGAAGAGAACAAATCTTTTCTTTCAGGCTTTTTTCTTTATTCCAAATGCATGTAAACAAAAACAGTTTAACCGCATAACATATAAAAACAAATATAAAACAGTATGATTAGAATCATGTTTTAAAAAAAATGATGATAATACATTTACCCTATTAAAATGATGTGCTTAAAGCATTTCAGATTAAACTAAAATCAAAACCTAAAATTTACTTCACGCATTTAGAAGCAAAAAAAGACCAACCAATGGACAAGAACTTTTTAATACAGGAAATAACCCGATTGAAAAAGGAAAAAAATGCTATTATCCTAGCTCATTATTATCAAAATGAGGAGATACAGGAAATAGCAGATTTTATTGGAGACAGTCTAGAATTGGCTAAAAAAGCTCAAAATACGAATGCCGATATTATTGTTTTTGCTGGAGTTCATTTTATGGCACAAACAGCAAAAATTTTAAACCCAAATAAAAAAGTACTATTGCCCGATTGGAACGCTGGATGTTCTCTCGCTGATGGCTGCCTTTCAGAAGATTTCAAAATTTTTAAAGAACAGTATCCTGATCATGTTGTGGTTACTTATATTAACTGTTCTGCCGAAGTAAAAGCCATGAGCGATATAGTGTGCACTTCGGCAAATGCCAAAAAAATAATTGAATCCATTCCTGCAGAACAAAAGATTCTATTTGCTCCAGATGAAAATTTAGGCAAATATCTTCAAAAAGAAACCAAACGCGAACTCGTCTTATGGAAAGGCTCTTGCATTGTGCACGAAGCCTTTTCATTAGACAAACTAATTGAGATATATAACAAAAATCCGACTGCAAAAATCGCAGCACATCCAGAATCTGAAAGCCCTATTTTAAAAGCAGCACATTATATTGGCTCGACTTCGGGAATTATTAATTTCATTAAAACGGATCCTACTGCCGTTTTCATTGTGGCCACAGAAGCCGGTATCCTACATGAGCTTGCAAAAGCAGTACCCGAGAAAACACTGATCCCGGCTCCTACCACAGAAAACAACAGCTGTGCCTGCAGCGAATGTGCTTTTATGAAAATGAATACACTCGAAAAACTGTATTTGTGCCTTAAAAATGAAAGACCAGAAATGCTGGTAAAAGAAGACCTGAGAACACAAGCTCTAAAACCCATACAAAGGATGCTTGAACTCTCATAGAAACAATAACGCTAAATCAAAATAACATGCTTCAAACCGATATATTGATCATAGGTTCTGGTATTTCAGGATTATTTTTTGCGATGAAAATAGCAAAAAAACGTCCCGATTTATCTATTGTTATAATGACCAAAGAAGCAGCAAAAAATACTAATACCCGTTTGGCACAAGGCGGCATTGCTGTCGTTACAGATCATTTAAAAGACAGTTTTAACAAACATATTCATGATACGCTTCGTTCAGGAGGCGGTCTCTGTGATAAAGAAATTGTGAATATGGTTATTAAGCAAGCTCCCGAAAGACTACAAGAATTAATCGAAATTGGAACTTCTTTTGACAAAGATGAAAAAGGCCAATGGGATTTAGGTCTAGAAGGCGGACATTCTCAACATAGAATACTACATCATAAAGATAGCTCCGGACAGGAAATTGAGCGTAAACTGCTCAAAATTATCAAAAAGATGCCCAATATTGAGCTCTTACAGAATCATATGGTTCTTGATTTGAATACCGAAACAAAAAAAGCTAAAACTACTTGTACCGGAGTTTTCTTTTATGAAAAAAAACATAACCGCATCAAATACATGAGAACTCGAACTATTGTCTTAAGTACAGGCGGATGCGGACAACTTTTTGAAAATACAACCAATCCTAAAATTGCAACAGGAGATGGCTTGGCCATGGCGGCTCGTGCGGGAGCAGAAATTACAGATATGGAGTATATTCAGTTTCATCCAACGGCTTTATTTTCGGGAAATGAAAACCCATTGTTCTTAATTTCAGAAACTGTACGTGGATTTGGCGCTCATGTTATAAATGAAGAAGGAAAAAGATTTTTATTTAAATATGATATCAGAGGCGAATTGGCTACAAGAGATATGGTTTCAAATGCTATAAGCAAAGAGCTTCAAATAAGCGGAAAGCACCATGTTTACTTAGACTGCAGACATTTAAATGCTCAAAAATTCTATGCTCAATTTCCCGTAATTGCTGCGCATTGCAATGAGTTGGGAATAAAACCAGAAAAAGATTTAATTCCAGTTGTTCCTGCTGCTCATTATCAATGTGGCGGAATTAAAGTAGATCGAAACGGTGCTACTTCTCTCAAAAATTTATATGCTATTGGCGAATGCGCTAGAACAGGACTTCATGGAAAGAATCGTCTAGCATCAAATTCACTTCTTGAAGCTGTAGTATTTGCTCATCAAGCTTCAGAAAATGTAGACAAGACAATTGCAGAATTTGTTTTTTCATCCCAAATATTAATCCCCAAATTTCCGAAAGCACATCGGGTCGATGACTATCTTGCTTTTGAAGCACTAAAAAAAGAACTGCAAAAACTGCTAACCTCATTTTACACTAGTGAAGAACGTGATGCCGAGTTGGCTTTTGTCAAAATTAAAGCCCTGCATGATGAGGCGGCTTTGCTTACAAAAACACACGAAATTACGATTCCGTTTATAGAATTTTCGAACATGATTGCAGCCTCACTGCTTATTATAAAGCAATGTCAAACGGCGGCAAACAAACAAATGTGCTGAAACCAAAGTTTAATCTATACCCCCACTATTATGAAACTAACAAGCAAAACCACCATTGGTGAAATTGTCGCAGATGATTTTAGAACAGCAGCCATTTTTACAAAACTCCATATTGATTTTTGCTGCAAAGGGCATCGTACAATCGAAGAAGTGTGCAGAAAAAGAGATATTGAAGAAAGTGTTCTTATAGAACATATCCAAAAAGCAAGAAGCAGTTCTGCTAACCAGTCTTTTGATTACAAAAGCTGGACTGCAGACATGATTGCCGATTATATTGCCAAAACCCATCATAAATATGTTGAAGAAAAATCCCCCATTATTCTTCAATATTTGGATAAATTATGCGGTGTTCATGGTGCTATTCATCCTGAGCTTCACGAGATTCATATTATTTTTTCAAAATCGATACTGGATCTAACAGCTCATATGAAAAGAGAAGAGTTGGTTATTTTTCCTTTTATTAAAAAAATGAAAATTGCACACAGCAAAGGTACAGAGCTGGAAACACCGCCTTTTTTATCTATCGAAAATCCTATTTCAACTCTAAAAGATGATCACATTACCGAAAGAGAACGTTTTAAAAGAATTGCGGCTTTAACCAACAATTATACGCCACCAATTGAATCTTGCAACACCTACAAAGCCGCTTTTGCCATGCTGGAAGAATTTGATAAAGATTTAAAAAAGCATATTCATCTAGAGAACAATATCTTATTTCCAAAAGCAATCGAGCTTGAAAAAACATTTGAAAGAGTATTATAAATAGAAGCAAACAGTATCCAATCGAATCGGTTAGATACTTCATTAATAAGCACATAACAGAAAAATTAAAATACATGACACAGAAGAAGGTTCTGCTCATAGGAATGGCGACATGCACATCCATAATTGGATTGTCTCACCAAATACTGCGCTGGTAAGAGCTTACGTGCGCTGTTAAATGAAGGTTTTAATGACGTGCGAAGCCATGTCGAGAGCAGATCTTCTTCTAATTTTTAAAGAAGCATTAGATCAAAGTCCAATTTCCATTGGATTTAAAAAGCAAATGCAGTCAAAATAAACATCAAACGTTCTAATTCTAAAATATTGAACAGCCTGATTCGTAATCAATTTTGATTATGTCGCGTCAGATTATAAAAGTCTTCCTCATACCTTTAAAAAACTAACGCAATCAGGCTTATTTTTAGAATTTGAAAAAATCTATTGCTTTTAATTCGGTCGAATATTCTGTTTGAAGTTCGCACGGCTTTCATTCTTTTTTAATTTCAGAAAATGATTTTATAAAGATGACCGAATATTTGAAAACAAAGAATTTTAAAGAAACATTTTATGAATAATGCTACAACACTTTAAAAATTAGACAATTCAAACAAAAAAAGTATGGCTTAAAGACTTCTCAACCCAAAAATAAAAGTTACTTTTAGGGAGTAATAACTTTAAAAGAATGTTTATGACTTTACATCATTGCGTACTTATAGTTCATCTTTTAGCATCTACAATTTGGGTTGGTGGTCATTTGCTTCTTACCATTTGTTATCTTCCAACCGCATTTAAAAAAGAGATCCTAAGATTATTTTAAATTTTGAAAAGAAATTCGAAACGCTCGGAATGTTATCTCTTATTTTACATATAATGTCCGGAACTTGGATGGCGTATGATTTTGGAGCAACAATGAAAACCTGGTTCCGTTTTTATAGCGGATTTGAAACAGTAGTTTCATTAAAACTGATTTTACTTTTCTGTACTTTTATCTGTGTACTCTATGCTCAATTTGTTGTTATTCCAAATCTCAATAAAAACAATATTTACAGAATTGCCATAATCAATCTAACGGTTACATCAATTGGAGTTGCAATGCTAATTTTAGGATCGACATTGCATTATGGCGGAATTTAAGAATGATTCAAATAATCAATTACATTTCTCTATAAACAATTGTTTTCCTTCTGTCTGACCTAGTACAGACAGTTCCAACCAAACTTTACAAGCATTTTCCTTGTCACCAGATTCAAAATAGATAGCTGCCATATTATACAATGCATCAATATTTTCTGGATTAAACTTAAACGATTCAGAAAAATACGAAATAGCTTCTAAATAATTTTTTTTCTCATAAGATATTAATCCTAATTTATAGTAATCTGAAGATTTTCTAGCATCTTGTAGATTTATCCCATAAATTCTTTTAAATTCAGTTAAGTCTGAAGTAAAAAATATAACATCTATTCCCCAATATGTTCTTGTAATTTCACTTTTTAGAACAAATGGAATTTCAACCGATTCATAATCTTCAAAACCATTTAAATTCCATTTTTCAAAAGAACCATCAATAACTTTTTTTACTGTTCTTATTCTTGACGAATCTTTTTGTGTTGAAGACGTAATTGCTGTCTTTATTCTTTTCTTACCTGGATAAATTTTCAAATTTCCAATTAACTCAAAATTTGAGTAATTATTCTTAAACGCTTTATTCAAATCTAGTTCAATAGTTCCATTTGTTTTTGGTGAGAATAATTTTGAAGCAATTATATTCTTTTCATTTTTATTCTCTTCTCTAAATTTTGAAATTATAACTTCTTGTTTAACGAAATACGATCTCTTAAGCTTATCATCAGCCAATCCATCAATTTTCTCACACAACACTAAAGAATCGTTAGTAACTTTTTCAATTATATATCCTGAATATTGAGAGGTTTTTATAAAATTATTAATCAATGTAAAGTCAAAACAACTCTGATTTATATTGTGAACCGGATCTGAATTCATGCATAACCTATTTTGATTAATCCTATATTCTGTATAACCCGAATCTTCTGTAAATCGATCAGATAGATCGCTTCCATCTTTCATTTCTCCTTGATATTTTATCCAATATCCTTGTATCCTTGAAAGGCTAATTTGACTATAATTTTTACCAAAAAAAAGAAAGCTAATTACGAAAAATAGTTTTTTCATTTAAATTCATATATATAAAGTATTATCCAAAATTATTATAATTATCTCCCAAAACACTATGTTTTTCAGATCAAATTTTAAAAAATAAACATACTAAATAATTATTCAATTATACTGATTCGCTAAAATTTGATCAAACCAACCACTCACTAACCAATTTCCGATATGTTTCCCCAATTGGCAAAGTCGCACCACTCGTCATTACAATCTGATTTCCATCAATCACTTTTATTTTATTTTTTGGAATAATATACGAACGATGAATTCTAATAAACTGATTGGACGGCAGTTTTTCCAAAATATCTTTCATATTTTCTAAAGCCATGATTTTTTCGTCATTCGTATGAATGCGAATATAATCTCGTAAACCTTCAATATACAAAATGTCGTTAATCGCAATTTTATAATGCTTTCGGTCTGCTTTTACAAATAGAAAATCATCTCCAACTTTTTCATTGGTTTGAAAAGTTTCTTGCCAGCGAATGAATTTCTCGACACTCTGATAAAATCGGTTAAAGGTTATCGGTTTCAACAAATAATCAATTACATGAAACTGAAACGCTTCTAAAGCATATTGCGGATACGCTGAGGTAATGATGAAATTATATTTCTGATTGAACATCTGCATCAATTCAATTCCCGTTAATTGCGGCATTTGAATATCAATAAAAATCAAATCAACCGATTCGGAATTTAAAACTTCTATTGCTTTAAATACATCGCTGTCAGCATATAAGACATTTAATCTGGAAATTTTAGAAGCATAATCGGCAATTAATTTTACAGCAAACGGTTCGTCGTCTAGAATAATACAGTTTATTTTTTTATTCATTTTAAATCTATTTCAAGTTCGGCTGTAAAATGGTTTTCGTCGTTTGCTATTTTTAGCTGATGTTTTTTAGGATAATGAATCTCAAGACGTTTCTGCAAATTATCCAATCCAATGCCGCCCAATTTATCTTTTTTCTGCGTTCCAATTTTATTTCGCACTTTAAAATTCAATTGGCTTTCTGAAACTTTCAATTCGATATTTATCGGTTCGGCATTCGAAACTTCTCCATGTTTTAAAGCATTTTCAACCAAAGGTGATAAAATAAAAGGCGGAATTTCTTCAAATTCATTTTTGATTTCAACATTAAAATCAACAGAAAAATTCTCCTGATGTCTTAATTCTTCGAGTTCAATATACGCTTTTATATAATCAACTTCGTCAGTTAATTTAATCTTTTCTTTCTGCGATTCGTAAGTCGTAAAACGCATAATCTGACTCAATTTATCAATTGCCGTCAACGACTTATCCGACTGAAAATAAACCATTGAGTAAATATTATTTAAAGTATTAAATACAAAATGCGGATTAATCTGAGCTTTCAAAAATTTGATTTCTGTATTCTTGTTTTCTTCCAAAATGAGCTTGTTGTATTCTAAAAGGCGGATTGAATAAATCACAAACCAAAGAAACGAACTCAAGATAACACTCATACTGCTGTAATGAAGATTATCGAGCATATAATTAGCAAAATCAGTTGTAGTATAATTTACGCGATTAAATAAAACTTTAGTTATAACCTGCTCAATTATCCATCTTAAAAAAGTAAAAATCAAATAAGAAACAAAAGCCCCTGCCAAAAGTTTTTTCCATGTAAAAGCTTTAAAAACCTGTTTCATTACAATCAAATAATGAAAATAAAAAGTAAGTATAAAAACAATAAAATAAGTGCAAATGAATAAATCTGGAACAGAAAAAGACTTTGCTCCTATCGGATTTTTCACGAAAGTGAAATAAGAAATTAGAAGCCAATAAATAAGATGAATTACGCCTTCGAGCTTTTTGGTAATGGTGCCTTTGTACATTCGGTTTGATTTTAAAACAAAGATATACATTCAAGAAAAAGCATTTCAACGGGTTTGCAGATTAATCGAAGGGGTTTGTCGATAAAAGTGGTTTTTAGCTTTTAATTCTAACAGTTTTGTCCTGTAATTAATTTTTAAACCATGAACAGAATCATTTTAGTATCAGTCTTATTTCTATTTCAAATTAACGTATTTGCCCAACAATTTTCTGTAAAAGGAAAAATTATCAATCAAAATAAAATAGCACTGGAATTTGCCACAGCAACTTTATTAAAAGTAGATAAAACCTTGTATAAACAAACTTCAACAGATAGTTTGGGAAATTTTACATTAAATGCCGAAAAAGGAAACTACCAATTGATAATAGAACAGTTTGGAACTGAATTCAGCAATAAACCAATTTTTATCGATCAAAATATGGATTTAGGAAGCTTGGAAGTAAAAGAACAGATTCAGCTTGATGGCATTACGGTTAAATCAAGAAAAAAACTCGTAGAACAAAAAGTAGATCGTTTGGTTTTTAACGTAGAAAATTCTGTTGCGACGACTGGCGGATCGGCTTTGGATGCTTTAAAATCAACTCCAACCGTTAGAGTTCAGAACGAAACGATTTCTATTGTTGGAAAAGGAGAAGTTTTAGTAATGATTGATGATCGCTTGAATAAAATGAAGCAAGAAGATTTGGTTGCTTTTTTAAGATCGATTCCTGCTGACAATATTAAAAGCATTGAAGTGATTACAACGCCTCCAGCAAAATATGAAGCGGAAGGAAATAGCGGATTAATCAATATCAAATTGAAAACTGCTAAAGCGAATTCTTGGACTGCAAATCTTGGAACTACTTATGTTCAAAGAAGTTATGCAAGCGGAAACATAAACGGATTGTTTATTTACAATTACAACAAACTTTCGCTTCAAGCTTCAATCAATAAAGGAATAGATCAATTTCGTACGACTTCTGAGAATCGAATTTATTATCCAAATGAACTTTGGAAACAAAATATTACAACCAAATCAAAAACCAATTTATTGAGCATTGGTTTTGGTGCCGATTATAAACTGACCGAAAAATGGACTTCTGGTATAAAATATTTAGGGAGTTTTAATGATAGAAATGCAGCCAATAATCCGTTGACGACTCGTTACAATACTACGGGAGAAATCAATTCTTATATTTTGTCTGATGTGAATTCGGAAAACAAACCGCAAATGAATTCTGTAAACTGGAATAACGTTTTTAGTTTGAATAATGAAGGCAAAAATATTACCGTAGATTTGGATTACTTCAATTATCAAAAAGACGATTCTCGAGCATTTTCAGGAAATGAAATGGATGATAAAAAAGAAGATATTCCAGGAACTTATTTCGCAGCAATCAATTCTAACTTAAACCAGTTGAAAAATTACTCGGCAAAAATTGATTTTTCGTTTCCTTATTCTTGGGCGAATATTAGTTTTGGCGGAAAAGGATTTTATACCAATACCAAAAACAATCTAAACGTTTTTGATAACGAAACTGGAACTCCAATTCTTGACGCAAATTATTCAAATATATTCACTTACAAAGAATACAACGAAGCTTTATATTTTTCTGCGAATAAAAAACTGAACGAAAAATGGGAAACGCAAATCGGTTTAAGAACCGAAGCTACGCAAACTGAAGGTTATTCTGAAAACCTAAATCAAACCAATAAAAATAATTATATCAAATGGTTCCCAACAGCTTATGTGACTTATAATGCAAACGATAACAATTCGTATTCTTTAAACTACAGCAGAAGAATCCGTCGTCCAGATTTTGATTATTTGAATCCGTTTATCATTAGAAATAGTCCGTTTTATTATTCTGAAGGAAATCCGTTTCTGAAGCCCTCAATTATAAACAATTTTGAGTTTTCCTATATCAGAAATCAAAAATGGGTAAATACAGTTTATTTTTCTCAAGTTTCAGATTTCGGACAAGAATTAGCAATTATAGATCCAGAAGCGAATATCACGAAAAGTACACCAATTAATTACGCAGATACTTACCAAATTGGACTTTCAACGTATTACAATTTCAACAAATATGCTTGGTGGAACAGCTTTATGGGATTTAATTTAAACTATCAAAATGTAAAATCAAAAACCAATCTAATCACTTCTGTAGATGGTTACAACGGCTATCTTTACAGCAATAATGATTTTACAGTAAACGAGTCGAAAACTCTTTTTTTTGGTTTAAATTATGGTTTGCAATTGCCAGGACGCTATCAGGTTTTTAATATTTCGACTTTAAACATTTTGGATGCTTCTGTAAAGTTTCTGGCTTTAAAAAAGAACCTTTCAATCACTTTAACTGGAGAAGATTTATTGAATGCGCAAAAACCTTTAATTTCTTATTACTCAAACGGAATTAAAAATACCATGAGAAATTATAATGATTCGAGAGCTTTCAGAATTGCTTTGAGTTACAAATTCGGAAACCAAAGTGTAAAATCTAAAGAACGAAACTTTGGAAATGAAGACGAAAGGAATCGCGCGAATTAATTAGACAAAACTAAAACTACAGAATCCTTAAGAACTTAAGGATTCTGTAGCTTCTATGTCCATCATCCAAGTTATTTCATCATCTTCATGAAATATTGGACAAAGAATTATGTTTTTCTCACCTTTCTCATTGAGAATATACCAATCTGCAGCAGTATCAACTATTAAATCTAGAAACTTTTTTTCTTTTTCTTCTTGAGCAAGAATAAGATCATCATCATCAACTCCTTCACCTAATAAAATACTATCTTCTATAGAAAATTTTATAAAGTCAGCCAAATGTTCATTATCAGATGGTTTGGCCAAATAATCAAATTTAAATGAAATATCTCCAGAACTCCTCATATCCCAGTTGGTCTCGACAATCGATCCAATATTAACTTCTCTCCAGTACAATTCAAACTTTTTCATTTCTTCGCTTTTAATTATGAGAATTACTAAACAAATATAGAGAAATGACTTCCTTATTTATAACGCTATTCAAAAGATTTCTGTATTCTAAATTAAAAAAAACAATTAAAATTTGCATATATGACCAATCGGTCATATATTTGCATCGTAAATACAATCTATCATGACAAAAGGTGAAGAAACCAGACAATTTATTATAGAGAAAGCCGCTCCTATTTTTAACACAAAAGGAATTGCAGCTACTTCTATGAGCGATATTATGGAGGCAACCAAATTGTCTAAAGGAAGTATGTATGTTCATTTTGACAATAAAGATGTTTTGGCTTGTGCTGCTGTAGATCACAATATGAAAGTATTGAGCAGTAAACTTCAAATGGAGCTTTCTCAAGGAAAAAGCGCCGAAGAACAGCTTTATGCTTACATCGATTTTTTCAGTAATCCGATAAATCCACCGCTTACTGGTGGTTGTCCGTTATTGAATTTCGGAACAGAAGCTGATGACACGAATCCGATTGTAAAAGAAAAAGTAAACATCGCCATTAAGCGCGGACAACAACTTTTGACTTCGATTATAGAAAAAGGAATTGCTGACGGAGAATTTGATCCAAAATGGGATGCTGCAGCATTTTCGACTGTTCTTTTCGCTATGTTAGAAGGCGGACATTTGATGTCGAGAATGTCTGGAAATAATGACAACATGAAAACAATAGTGCAAACACTTAGAAAAAATATATCCGAAAAAAGGATATAATTTTTTTTACCACAAAAATGACCAATTGGTCATAAATTAATTAATTATAAAAACAATTACCATGTCAAAAACAATTTTAATTACAGGAGCTTCAAAAGGATTTGGAAGAGCTTGGACAGAAGCATTTTTAGCTAAAGGATACAACGTAGCTGCTACAGCTAGAAATCTTGAAACTTTAAACGATTTAAAAGAAAAATACGGAAACTCAATTTTACCTTTAAAATTAGATGTAAATAACCGTCAAGAATCTCTTGAAACAATTCAAAAAGTAAAACAGCATTTTGGAACAATCGACGTCTTAATCAATAATGCAGGTTATGCACTTACTGGTGCCGTAGAAGAAGCAAGCGAACAAGAAGCGAGAGAACAATTTGAAACGAATTTCTTCGGAACTTTATGGTTAACTCAAGCTGCTCTTCCAATCATGAGAGAACAAAAAAGCGGTCATATCATTCAAGTTTCTTCTATTTTAGGATTGGCTACTTTACCAACTGCAATGGGACTTTACAGTGCTTCTAAATTTGCCGTTGAAGGTTTGAGCGAAACTTTAGCATCAGAAGTAAAACAATTCGGAATCAAAGTTACTCTATTAGAACCAAACGGATACGAGTCTAACATTTGGCACACCGGAATTACCAGCGAAAGTCTACCTTATTATGACGAAATCAAGAAAGCTTTGGCTGAAAGAGAAAACATATTTGGAAAAGTAGAAGCAACAGCTCCAGCAGTTGTCAATTTGGTAGAAAATGAAAATCCACCATTGCGATTGCTATTAGGAAAAGTTGCGCTTCCATTTGTAAAACAAAGCTACGAGCAAAAATTAGAAAACTGGGAAAAATGGAATGATGTTTCTGTTGAAGCACATGGTTAATTAATTTTCGAGTTTAGAATAAGAAAGGCAATCTAATATGGTTGCCTTTCTTATTTTATTTGCTTTAATATCGAATCAAAACAACCAAATATATTTAGATTTTTATCCATCACAGTTTTGGACAAATCTTTATTTGATAAGAAAAGAATGTTTAAACTTTCCAAACTTTTTCAAACTCTTCTTTTGAAATAAAATCAGTTTCGCTTAATTCTAGATCTTCAATGCTCTGATCATAAAGCATAGATTCATTAAAAAAAGGATTATCTTGAGATAAGAGAATTTTGTTGCCGTCAGATATTTCAATTTGTCTAACTGCGACCGAATTACTAAAATGAATAAAAAATATTATATCATCTTCAGACCAATACTTTTTAATAAATATTTCTTCCATAATTTTTAAACCTTTAACTTATCTATTAGGACCTTATAATTTTATGTCTTAATCTTTTTAGTCTTAGCCTTCTTCTTCCCTTTCTTCCACCAAATAATAAATCCGGTAATTGGCAAAGAAGCTCCAATTAAACTGACCAAACTCCAGATTATTTTTCCTGTAAGTCCAAAGAAAATTCCTGTATGCAGATCGTGATTGCTTGCTTCATAAACATCTGCTGCGTTGTTGTCTTTGTATAATTTGGTTCTCAGCATCTGCCCTGTTTTTCCGTCAAAGAAAATCGTGTTCTGATTTCTTGCCCAATCATTTGGATAGGTCATTCTTAATCGCAATTCGCCCGTTTTTCTTATCGAAAATGAAACTGAGGTTGCTCCAGGATATTTTGTATTAGCGGTTTGGTAGATAGTATTGTAACGAACAGGAATTGTAGTCGAATCTATTTTGGCGTTAGAAACCACTTCATCTCCTTTTCTAACCTTACTTCCTGTAACTATGTTTACGCCTTTTTTTACAGCGTCATATTTAAAATACGTACCCGAAAAAGCAATTAAAAGCAAGAAAATAGAAGCGTAAAATCCTAAAACTTGATGCAAATCAAAATTGACTCTTTTAAAAGAACCGCTCCATTTTATCTTTAAAGACTGTTTAAGTTGCCGTCTATGTTTTGGAAACCATAAAATTAATCCCGTAATCAGCATAATGATGAAAATCACAACCGACCAGCCTTGAATAAATTCGCCGAACTCACCTAATAGTAAAGTACGATGTATTTCTAGTACAGTATTTAGCCAATCTGAACCTTGCTGGTTTACTAAAGTTCCATCGTAGGGATTGAAATAATACGTCTTTTTCTTTTTGGTCGAAATTTGAACAGTGGCGTTTGGTTCTGATTTCTCAATTTTTAAAGCCGTAATTTTCTGTTTTGGTTCCAGACGTTCATAATTTTCAATTATAGTTTTTAATCCTATAAATGGCTTTTCTTGAACTGGAACATGTAGATATTCTTTCTGTGAAAAATCACGAATTTCTTCTTCAAAAACATAAAGAAATCCAGTAATGCTCACTATAAAAACAATGAGGCCCGATGCTAAACCGAGCCACAAATGTATTTGTCTAATTGTATGTTTAAAACCTTTGGTCATAATTTGCAATAAAATCCAAATGTAGATAATATCATTGTAATTGACGAATTGAAATCCTTAGAATTTGAAGGTAATATTTCCTGTAACTCTTGTCGGGTTTTGAGCGGCTAAACGATAAGACCAATATTTTTCATTGGTAACATTATCCACTTTTAAACCTAATCTAAATTTTGGTCTGTCGTAAAATACAGAAGCATCCAAAACAGTATAAGAAGGAATTGTAAATTTAAAAGTTGCCGTATTCGTTTGATAGTATTCGCTTCCGTAAATTCCACCAAAACCAAATCCTAGGCCAGATGCAGCACCTTCTGTCAATCTATAACTTGCCCAAAGATTGGCAGTTGTGGGCGAACCAGCAGTTGTAGGTCTTAGACCATTAATGCTTGGGTTTGCTTTTGTATATTCACTATCATTGTAAGTATAACCTGCAACGATATTTAAACCTTTAATCGGATTTGCAATTAACTCAGCTTCAAAACCTTTGCTTAATTGAGTTCCGTCTTGAATTTGAAAGTTTACGTGATCTGGATCATCACGAGTAACATTGGTTACTTTAATATCATAATAGCTGAAAGTCGCGCTAATTTTATTAAAGTCAAATTTAACTCCGCCTTCTAACTGATTCGCTTGATTTGGTTTGAAAGTATTTCCATAAAAATCGGATCCTCCCACATTATTAAATCCGTTCATGTAATTTGCGAAAACAGAAACTTTATCCCTAACCACTTGATAAACCGCTCCCAATCTAGGAGAAAATGCCGTCTGATTGTAATTTCCTGCAATAGAATCACGGCTTGGATAGTATACGCCTTTATTGATATAACGATCGGCTCTAAGACCGGCCATTACCAATAATTTATCAGTAACATTCAATACATCAGAAACATAAGCGCTGTAGGTTCTTTCATTATTAGAAACCATATTAGTGTACGTTGCTGTTGCAAATAAAGGCTCTATTTTATTGATTGTAAAATTGTTGTAAGCATCTCCAGGCTTTCTGAAATTAAGCGCTGGCATGTTTACATTTGCATCGTTACGTACTGCGCGAAGGCTGTAAAAATCTAAACCCGCTACTACTCTATTGCGTAATTTTCCAATTTTAAAATCTCCGTTGAAGTTCTGCTGAATATCAGTTCCATAATAAGGATAATTTTGATTTGTTACTTGTTGTCGTAAAGTCTCATTGCTTAACATAGTCAAAGCCACAACATATCCCTCAGACGAAGATCTTGTGCGTGAAACGATAGTTTGTGAAGTCCATTCATCAGAAATTTTATATTTCAACTGTGCAAAAATATTATACTGCTGACCGGTATAATTTACTGTATTATTGGCAAAAGAAAGATTGTACGGAATTCCTAATTCTTTAACGCTGTGGGCAGTCGCATCTGCTTTTGTATAAGGCGCTAATCTCATTGGAGATGTTCCTTTAGAAACACTAAATTCAGCATCAATTAATAAAGTCAATCTATCGCTAACTTCATAAGAAAAACTTGGCGCAATGAAAAAGCTTTTGTTAAAACCTGCATCCTGAAAACTTCTTTCGCTATGCAAAGCCGTATTAATTCTAAAAAGAGCCGTTTTATCTTCGTTAAGAGGCGTGTTGATATCAGCTGTTAAACGATTCAAGTCCCAATCACCTGCCGAATAAGAAACTTCACCTTTAAAGAAATTAAAAGGCTTTTTGGTCACTCTATTAAACAATCCACCAAAAGAAGAAATTGTACTTCCAAACAACGTTGCCGATGGACCTTTTATCACCTCGATACGCTCTAAATTTGATGGATCAATGGTATTATAGGTAAAACTTCCAACACCGTTTCTTACTAATTGTGGCGTTGCAAATCCTCTAGAAATATTGGTTGTTCTTCCTTGGTTTCTTACTTCGGCAATACCTGCACCTGGAACATTTTTGAAAGCGCTGTTGTAATCTGTAATTACTTGCTCTTTCATCAACTCCTTGCTCACGATAGTGTACACCTGCGGATTCTCCATGTTTTTCAGTTTCATTTTAGAAACCTCTTCACTTTCTTTTCTTGCAAATCGGTTTCCTCCAGAACTTACAATTACCTCCTCTAATTTTTGCGAAGTATATGCCATTTCAAAATCAAGAGTAACTTCTGTGTTATTCTGATCAATGATAACTGAAGCTGGAGAAGATTCGTAACCATTTAATTTTATTTCAACCAAATAAGTTCCGAAAGGAATATTTTTTAATTGGTAAGCACCATCAGAATCAGTTGTTGTCGTTTTATTTAATTCTGAAATTTTTACTGTTGCACCTTGTAAAGAATTTCCGTCTTTAAGAACAGTCTTACCAGAAATTGTACCAACAGTTGATTGAGAAAAAGCCGTTTCTGAACAGGAGAAAACCATCAAAAAGGCAACAAACACTTGATATAAAACATTGTTTTTAAGTGTCGTAAAAGTTGTTTTCATATAAAATTTGTAATTTATTTTTATTTAGACTGATTACAAATATATAAATGAGAACGGACTTCTTAGAAAAAGATTAAAACTTTCTTAAAAAATAATTAATACACATAAATAGAATTAGCAAATTTTAGCAAAACGGAGAATAATTTAAAACATAAAAGGAAATTCTTCTTTCTTTAATTTATACAAAAAAGGGCGGAGTTTTCTAAACCCCGCCCTTTTCTATATTCACAAAAATATTTAAATTGATTGTTTGCTGTCTTCCTTAGCTTGCAAATCAATAGTAACTTTTTTGAGCTGACCTGTAAACTTGTTATCCCAAGCTTTGTAATCTTCTGTAACTGGAGTGGCATCATCGCGCCCAACATCGGCTGTTTCATCTGTACAGAAAATAACAGGATGCGTTTTGGCAACATTGCCTTGCCCTACTTGCTTATCATTGATAAATATAGTAGCGATTCCGCTTTTTCCTAAACCGCCTCCGCTATAATCAAATTTCAGTTTTATAACCGCATTTCCAGCAGGTATCGCTTCTTTGGAAGCAATGGTAAATCTTTCTTTACCAAGCCAATTATAATGAAATATTGGTTTACCGTTTTTAACATACAGAGACCATCCGCCAAACCTACCGCCTTGGCAAATAATCACACCATTAGCTGTATTTGATTTATCGACATTTGCTGTTATGGTAAACGAAGTATTCTTGACATTTATAAAAGCATTTTCCACCATTCCAGGCGCTCCATTGTAAAGTGTCAAAGAAGTTCTTCCTGCCATAAGATCTGGTCTTCCCGCAATTTTAGCATTTAACCTTTCAAAAGAGCGGTCATCGATTGGCAATACATGGTATTTTTTGGCTTCAGACATAAATAAATCTTGAAGTTCTTTCAGTTTCTCAGGATACTTTTTAGAAAGATCAGTCGACTCGCTAAAATCTTCATTTGTATTATATAACTGCCAAACATCATCTTTTAAAGCCACGGGTTTACCAAAATCCCAAGGCACTTTATGAAGCGCTGCGGCTACCCATCCGTCATGATAAATAGCTCTAGAACCTGTAAGTTCAAAATACTGCGTATCGTGTTTTTCTTTCGCTTTAGCATCATTAAAAGAATAAACCATACTAGTTCCTTCAATAGGATGCTGCTGAATACCATTGACAGTTTTAGGCTGAGGAAGGCCGCTTGCTTCCAGAACAGTCGGCGCAATATCTATTACGTGAGTAAACTGGGTTCTCAAACCACCTTTTTCCTTAATTCCTTTTGGCCAATGTACAATCATTCCGTTTCGGGTACCTCCAAAATTGGCTGCAATTTCTTTTGTCCACGCAAAAGGTGCATCACCAGCAACAGCCCAAGCTGCTGAATAATGCGGTACACTAAACGGACTTCCCTGCAAATCTAGATCTTTATAGTATTCTTGCACTGTGGTTGGCGAACCATTTAAAAACGCCAATTCACTACCACCGCCTAATCCACCTTCTGGGCTGTCTCCATTATCACCCAAAATATAATATACGATTGTATTATCGGCGATATTCATTTCTTCTAAAGCCTCATACACTTTTCCAATATAATAATCGGCATACTCGCCAAATGCTGCATAAATTTCCATTTGTCTGGCATACACTTTCTTTTCCACATCCGTAAGTTTGTCCCAATCTTTAATATCTGGATGTTTGGCTGCTAATTTGGTATTTTGAGGCACAAGACCCAACTTTTTCTGTCTTTCTAAAGTTTGTTCACGCATTTTATCCCATCCCATATCAAACTTGCCTTTGTACTTAGCAATCCATTCTTTAGGAACATGATGCGGCGTATGTGTTGCACCAGGAGCAAAATAAATAAAAAAGGGTTTGTCAGGAGTTAACGCTTTCTGCGCCTTTATATAATCAATAGCATGATTAGCCAAATCAGGCATTAAATGGTAATTAGGATCTTTCGGAGGATCAATACGAGTGGTTCCATCATAAAGTCCAGGATACCACTGATTGGTTTCTGCTCCCATAAAACCATAAAATTTCTCGAAACCAGCACCTGTAGGCCAACGATCAAACGGACCCGATTCGCTAATTTCCCAAGCGGCAGTTTCGTGACATTTTCCGAACTGAGCTGTATTATATCCATTTAGCTTTAATATTTCCGCCAAAGGTGTTATGTTCTGCGGGCGTAAACCTGAATTTCCAGGATAAGCAGTAGCGGTTTCTGCTATTGTTCCCATATTATTAGAATGATGATTGCGTCCAGTTAAGAGAGCAATTCGGCTAGGAGAACATAAACCTGTAGTATGGAAACGGTTGTATCGTAAACCAGTCGCTGCCAGTTTTTCTGCTGTAGGCATATTTACCGGTCCACCAAAGGCACTTGGCATACCAAATCCCATATCATCAATTAGAATAACCAAAACGTTTGGAGCTCCTTTTGGCGCGTCGGCTTTAAAAGGTTTTGGAGGTTTGGCGTCTCGAACATCGAGTTCGTCATACGTAGGAGCATCTGGTTCTTTGATGGGTAGAGAAGTTCTATCCAAACCATCGTTTGATGCTAAATTACCAGATTCATTAGTGGCGTCACTTTCCTTTTTACAACCTGTAGCAAGTAAAAGTAGCAAGCTGAAACTTACGAGTAGTTTTTTCATATAAATGGGAATTATTTAGATACTGTTAAATTACAATGAAAATAAAATTATGCGTAAATAGAGCTCATGATAAATGGTTGCAAATTATAAAATGAAACCATTTTGTTTTTATGACAAATAAAAATCCATCAAATCCAATTAAATCTGAACTTACAACAAACACGAAATAATTTTTAAATATAGGAATTAAAATAATAAAAAACTTACATATATTAATTTTAAAATAAGTAAATACATCTTTTATATTAAAACGATATTATTTTCATACTTTATTTTCTTTACTTCTATAAAATAGTTCTAGTAATTTTGATGCGTTTTCAAATAGCTTAATTTAAGATGAGGTTGCAAAGACGGTTTATGTTTTCTATTTTTATAGAAACTGATGAACTCCAATCATTAGACTTAATGTTATAAAAATAAGAGCAAATTAAATGAGCCACGACAAAAAACTAAAAGCTGTAGCTTTCGGAGAAGTACTTTGGGATATTTTTGACAATCAGAAAAAAATTGGCGGAGCGCCTTTAAATGTAGCCCTTCGAATGAAAGCCTTAGGCATTGATTCTAATATGATTAGCTGCGTAGGAAATGATGCTGATGGAGAAGCCATTATAAATGAAGTCAATAAATTGGGTCTTGAAACCAATACCATTCTAAAATCTGATGATTTTCCAACAGGATTAGTAAATGTGACATTAGACGAAAGCAAATCGGCAACTTACGAAATTCTTTATCCTGCGGCTTGGGATAAAATTATTTTAAATGAAGAAGCACGAGAACTTGTTGTTAATTCAGATGTCTTAATCTACGGAAGCTTGGTTTGCAGAGATGTGGTTTCAAGAGAAGCCTTAAACGAACTGCTCAACACACATACTTATAAAGTTTTTGATGTCAATCTTCGAAAACCGCATTATGATTACGAAATTCTACAGCACTTAATGCAATCAGCCAATTTTATAAAATTTAACGATGAAGAGCTAATAGAAATCAGTGCAGCTCTAGATTCTCCTTATAACACTTTAGAAGAAAACATGAACTTCATCTGCTCTCTCACCAATGCCACTGCAATTTGTGTGACCAGAGGAAAAGATGGCGCTTTACTTTTATGGGACAAACATCTTTATGAAAACGAAGGCTACACCGTAAAAGTTGAAGATACTGTTGGTGCTGGAGATTCTTTCTTGGGCGCTTTGGTCACTTCGCTTTTAAATGGAAAAGAACCGCAAGCCGCTTTAAATTTTGCCTGCGCAACCGGAGCTTTGGTCGCAGGATCAGCAGGCGGAAATCCTCAAATTTCAATTTTTGATATTGAAAATCTAATCAATAGAAATTGAAGGGCATGATCGAAACATTTTGTCGGTAAGATAGCGTTTAGAAACCCGACAGGTTTTAAAAACCTGTCGGGTTTAATATTCCGCTAGGAATATCTCGTCGGTAAAAAAATATTCGTTTACAGATATACGTTCCGTAGGAACGTTTGATCAATAAAGGAAATCTGTACGCAAAATCAAGTGTCCCTACAGGACACAGCATAACTCAATCCGATTTTTTACCGACGAAACATTCCTAGCGGAATGAATCCTTTGAGACTACAAAAAAATCTCGTTGTAAATCAGAAACCTGACAGGTTTTAAAGCAACAATCAAGCTTTTTTACAATTAAAACATTCTACATCCCTAACAAACATGGGAACTATGTAAATTTAAAGTGTAATTATTTCTTCTTAATCGATACAGGCAATGTAAATTGCATTTTCAATATTATTAATGAAGAATGATGAAAAAATTACGAATTGCACTTATCAATATACACGGACTTTTAAAAGGTTCTGGTCTCGAAATTGGACGAGATGCCGACAATGGAGGTCAGACCAAATACATATACGAATTAGCAGAATTTTTATCACAACACGAAGATGTAGAACACGTTCATCTTTTTACCAGATTAATTGATGATCCTGCACTTTCAGCAGAATACGCAGTTCCTATCGAAATCATCAATGATAAACTGGACATAAGGCGAATTCCGTTTCTGGGGAAAAAGTATAAAGCAAAAGAACAGCTGTGGGAAGGATTAGATACTTTTGTAAATGGTACGATGCAGCACATCAAACAGCACAATATTTTTCCCGATTGGATTCACTCCCATTATGCGGATGCGGGATATGCAGCAGCCGAATTATCAGCCGTTTTAAATATTCCTTTTGCCCACACAGGACATTCTTTAGGATTTTACAAAAAGAAGAAACTAATCGAAAGTGGGGAAATCGAAGAAGAACTCGAAAAAAAGTTCAAATTTAAAGCCAGAATTGCCGCCGAAGAAAAAACCTTAGAACTCGCGGAATTTATTGTTACTTCTACCGAGCAGGAAATTGAAACTTACAAAGTGTACAAAAATTTCGAACTAGGAAAATACCACGCCATTTCACCTGGAATCGACACCAGAAAATTTGTTCCTTATTACTATCAAGAAAACGATTCGGATAAACATATGGAAGAAGCGCAACGAAAATATTGGGTTGCCGAAACCATTTCAAAATTCTTAACCAATCCACACAAGCCTATTATTCTGGCACTTTCACGGCCTGACCGCCACAAAAACTTGAATACTTTAATTGAAGTTTACGGAAAAGACAAAGAGCTGCAAAGCATGGCCAATCTGGTCATTTTTGCGGGTATCAGAAAAGACATTGCTAAAATGCCTGAATCTGAAAAGAACGTTTTAACCGATTTGCTTCTTTTAATGGACAAATATGATTTGTACGGAAAAATGGCAATTCCGAAGAAACATGATGTTGAAAATGAGGTTTCCATTATTTATCGTTATGCCGCAGAAAAAAGAGGTGTTTTTGTGAATTTAGCGCTGCATGAAAACTTCGGCTTAACCGTTATCGAATCAGCTAGTTCAGGACTTCCTGTGGTTGTGACTAAAAACGGCGGACCTTCAGAAATTATTCCAATTTGCCAAAACGGAGAATTGGTAAATCCGCAAGAAGAAAGCCAGATTAAAAAAGCGCTCCGAAATATTCTAACCGACGAAAATCAATGGAAATATTACTCTAATAACGGAGCCATCAATATTCAGAAATATTACAGTTGGGTTAGCCATGTCAATCATTATGTGGATTTAATTCAAGAAAATCTATCCGTTTCTGCAACTGGAATCAAAAAACAGCATTATCCCAATATTAATGTTAGCCGTTTAAAACGAAAAATTGATCATTTATTGGTTTCCGACATCGATGGAACTTTGATTGAACCAAAATTGGCGAATCCCGGTTTAAAAGAATTAAAAACGCATTTAACCAATCGTACCGATAAAATGGCTTTTGCAATGGCTTCTGGACGAAACTTGGATTTAGTTAAAAAAGTAATTGATGAAGAAGAGTTTCCCCTACCCGACTTTATTATTTGTTCAGTCGGAACTGAAATTTATTATACCAACGGAAAGGATTACATTTTAGATAAAGGTTGGGCAAAATTTCTTTCTGGAAGATGGAAAAGAGAGGATATTGTCAATAGATTAAAAGCCGTAAAATGGATAAGACTTCAGGAAGAAGAAGCTCAAAACCCGTATAAAATTTCTTATTACTATGACAAAGAACAATACAATCACGACGAATTAATTGCCGTTTTAGGAACAGGCTGGTACAAAGTCAATATTATTCCGAGTCATGGCCAGTTTTTAGATTTTATTCCGAAAAGAGCCTCTAAAGGAAATGCCATCAAGTTTTTATGCAGAAAATGGTCTATTCCACTAGGAAACGTAATTGCCGCTGGAGATTCTGGAAATGATGTTGATATGTTTCGAGGTCCTGTAAAAGGAATTATTGTGGGAAACCGAAGCGCAGAACTTTTGGCTTATGAAACGACAAAAAGTATTTACGTTGCGAAAACTTCTGCTTCAGAAGGAATTTTGGAAGGATTGAAATATTATAAAATCATAAAATAAAAGAAAGTAAAAGCCACGAATTGCACGAATTCTCACAAATTTCTAATACAGGCAAAAAATTAATACAGAAATATCACTACAACTTTGTCAAAGTTTCAAACTTTGACAAAGTTCCTCAAATTAGAATTCGAGAAAATTGGTGCAATTCGTGGCAAAAAAAATAAACACATAGAAGCATAGGCTTATTTGTGAGGGAAAGACATTTCATTCAAAATAAAAAACATAGCTGAACAACAACTTTGGCAAAGTTTAAAACTTTGCCAAAGTTCATCAAATTAGAATTTGGGAAAATTGGTGTAATTCGCGGCAAAAAAAATATACTAACAGTTTAAAATAAATAATAAAATGTATTCAGGTTCAGGATTTAGCAATTGGGAAATTGGAGATGTTGATGTATTTATTGATGAAAAAGGAATTCATCATTTATTTCATTTAATTATTCCAAATCACGATTATATAGCGCACGCAGTTTCAAAAGATGGCCTTTCGTGGAAACGAGTAAAAAATGCTCTTTTTGTAGGCGATCCAGGAGAATGGGACGATGATATGTTATGGACCATGCATGTCAGCAAAAAATCGGATGGTGAGGGTTATGAAATGTATTATACTGGCTTAAAACGCCAAGATAAAGGAATTGAACAAAAAGTAGGAAGAGCGGTTTCGACGGATTTGCTTACTTGGAAAAAAGAAAATTTGTACGGACTTCCTTTTAAAAGCGAAGCACCGCATTATGAAGGCAAAAACAATAATCCACGCCAATGGATTAGTTTTAGAGATCCTTTTAAATACCAATACAAAGGCGAAGATTATCTGTTAATCTGTGCCCGAAGCGCCTCTGGACCAACATACCGCAGAGGCTGTATTGGTGTTGCAAAAAGAGAAAAAGAAGGTTATGTTTTGCAAAAGCCATTGCATATCCCGTATGTGTATGATGATGTCGAGTGTCCGTGCGTAATTGAAATTAAAGGAACACATTATCTTTTAGGATCAATTAGAGAAGATATTAAAGTCCGTTATTGGTCGGCACCCGAATTTAGAGGCGAATACTGTGCTTTTCACAACAATGTTTTAATGCCTCAAGGAAACTATGCGGCAAGAGTGGTCAAAGAAGGCAAACACTTTCTAGTTTACAATTTTTATTTCGCAGACGGAAATGTCAATACGCATCGCGTGATTCCGCCACCAAAAGAATTAGATGTCGATAAAAGCGGAAGACTATTGCTGAAAAGTTATTATTACTGGGAAAAACTGTATCAAAAAACGATACACCAGAAAGATTTGCCTCACCCCTTGCCGATTCTAGGAAATCCAACAGCTGACTTTGTTTTAGAAAATGAAAACAAATGGCGTTTTGGCTGTAGAAGCGGTTACGAAATTTACTGCTTCGAAAAACCCTCAATGGATTTTGTTTGGGAAGGAACACTTGCAGTTGAAGGAATGGGAAAAACAGGATTTGTAATCGAATGCGATAAAGAAGGAACAGGGTATTATATTTCTATTGATTTCATGAATGGCTTCGTACAGTTCAGAGCTTGGGGTTTTAACGAAAAAGACGTGAAAAATAATTTCATCTTTGAAAACATTCAAACCAATCAATTTGAGATTAGTGAAGAAAAACAGATTTACTTTAAAATCATCCGCTACGGAAATTATTACGAACTCTCTATCAATGACATTGTAAAACTGACTTTATTAGATTTTAAATACAGCGAAGGAAAAGTCGGTATTTACGTTTGTTCGGCTGTAATCTCGATAAGCGATTCTAAAATTCATGTCATTCCAGAACCAGAAAATGAATACGCAGCTTCAGATCCTGAAAAATATTTGAATGATTACAGTAGGATTGTTCAGATTGACGCAAAAAACTAAATTAGTCTTTTAATATGTTATTTAAAATTATTTAAACACATAGAAACATAGTTTTACTAACTCTTAAAAGGCGTTTCACTTATAATATTTCACATAGCATACTATGCGTTAAACTTTGTCAAAGTTTCGAACTTTGACAAAGTTATGCCAACAATTAGCGCAAAACTTTTAAATCAAAATATGATCAGCTCAATCTGCGAAATTATTTTTCCCGCAGATTGAGCAGATTGAGCAGAAAAAATCTTTAAAATCTGCTTAATCTGCGAGAGTAAATTTTTCTCAAAAGCATTTTTAAATAAACTTTGTCAAAGTTTCGAACTTTGACAAAGTTAGCTTGACGCAAAGCTATGTGTTAGAAACTAGTTTCTTTCTATACCTTTTTTAGATCAAAAAAATCTATATTTCTATGTGTTTAAAAAATTGGAATAGCAAATAGAGTTGTTTTTACTTTGAAAGATAAAACTTATATTGGCGTTCCGAACCTATAATTTTATAAAATGCCACAAAGTCCGTCACCAGAAGATGTAAAACGAGTTTTTCAAAATTATTTTACTGCCGATATAAATATCTGGAAAGGATTTTCGGAGAAAATAAAAGTCCGTAAATTTGACAAATCTGAAATCATAAAAGATTATCACGGAGTCGAAAAATATCTCAATATCATCATAAAAGGATCGGCAGGATTATTTGTTTGGGATGGCAAAAGAGATATTTGCATCAATCTTCTTTACGAAAATAGTTTTATCAGCGATTACATGTCTTTTCTAAACCAACAGCCGTCCGTTATTAAAACAGAAGCTTTGGAGGATTTGACTCTTTGGTCTATTTCACATCAGGATTTAAACGAATTGTATCAAAGGTCAGAAACAGGTTTACGAATTGGAAAAGCCATTTCTGAAATGCTGTATGTACGCAAACAGCAAGAACAGATTAATCTTTTGACGCTTTCTCCGCAAGAACGTTATTTAAAACTGATAGAAGCACGTCCCGAAATTTTTCAAAGAACGCCTCTTAAAATCATAGCTTCCTATTTGGGATTAACGGCTGAAAGTTTAAGCCGTATTCGAAAAAGAGTCATGGAAAAATGATTTCTTACCCAAAGTCAATTTTATTCTCATTTTGGCTCGCTAAGTTTGCTTCACTAAACCAAACAAATTTAAAATGATGAAAAATAAAATCAACTTTGGCGCTATAATAGTTTATTACATAATTGCTGTAATCTGTAGATATGCAGCTACTAAAACTAATTTATTATCTTCAGTAGAAAATCCATATTTAGTGATTTTGCTTCGTGGAGTTGGTCCTGCTTTGGGCGCTTTGGCTACAATCAAAATATTTTCACTAAACAATCCAATGTCATTAAAAGGAATTTATAAAAATGCACTTGTTCCATTTGCTGTTTATTGGATTCTTCCAGCTGTTTTAATTGCAAGTGTTTATTATTTTACAATTGGTAAATTTCCAGTTTTATTGATGTTTACGGTTTTAGCTTACGGACTTTTAGAAGAAATTGGATGGCGAGGCTTTTTGCAAGAACAATTAAAATCGCTTCCTAAATTTACTTCAATCTTGATTATTGCAGTTCTTTGGTTTGCATGGCATTTAAACTTCGAAATGACAACAAGTAACATCATTTTCTTCGGAATCATTTTCTTTGGAACTTGGGGAATTGGAAAAGTATATACTTCAACTGGATCGCTTTTAGCGGTTGCTGGAGTGCATTCTCTAAACAATTTCTTTCGTAATGGACTTCACGACACAGAACTTACTTTAATCCTAATTTTATTAGTAATATGGGTTGGTTTTATTATTCTTTACAACAGAAAATATAAAACTGTAGCAAACCCAGTTTAATTTTTTTTAAAACACATAGAAACATAGTTTCTAGATTGTGTGTAAAGGCGTTTCACTTATAATATTTCACATAGCACACTATGCGTTAAACTTTGTCAAAGTTTCGAACTTTGACAAAGTTATGCCAACAATTAGCGCGAAATTTTTTTGTCAAAATATAATAGATCCAATCTGCGAGATTATTTTTTTCCCGCAGATTAGGCCGATTGAGCAGAAAAAATCTTTAAAATCTGCTTAATCTGCGAGAGTAAATTTTTTCAAAGAGTATTTTTAATCTGTGAAAATTCTTTAATCAGTCGCAGAAAATAAACTTTGACAAAGTTAGCTTGACACAAAACTATGTGTTAGAAACTAGTTTCTTTCTATACCCTTTTTTAGAGCGAAAAAATCTATGTTTCTATGTGTTTAAAATTATTTTATACAAAAACTATTTTAATTTAATCGTTCTGTAGTTTCCATCCTCAAACAATGTTCGCTTCCCAAATACAATGGATTTCCATGTTTCTCCGACCAAAATCCATCTAAGACATCTTTTGTGATGCATCTGTAAACCACTACGCCTTTGTAGGTTTTATGGTCGTCACCTTTGTAACTGAAATTAATTACCAAGATATTATCTTTAAAGAAACCCGTTCCTTTCTGTTTATGCGAATTGATAAGCCAATCTGCTTTTATTCGGTTATTGTGATCTAAGGTTAAAGTCAAAACGCCTTTGTAACTTATCTCATTGCTTTCGTCCTGATTGCTTCCTGAAATGGAATAAGTCCCTACTAAATCTTCTATCGTCATTTATTGAATGTTCTATTTTACGGCAAAAGTAAAAATTATCTATTAAATGAATTTCTTTCTCTTTTCCAGTAAAAACTCTTTTAACGTTTTAAAATAAAAGTTGAAATTTTGTTAATTTCTTATCGAATTAAGTAAACTTGGTTTGAGATTTTATAACTAAATTGGTAGTATGAGAACAAATCCTGACGTACTTATTATTGGAGGAGGTCTTGCTGGCTTGGCAAGCGCTTTGCACTTATCCAAAAAAGGATTGAAGGTTATTCTTATCGAAAAAAATACCTATCCGAAACATAAAGTCTGCGGCGAATACATCTCCAATGAAATCCTGCCCTATTTATTCTGGCTGGATATCGATGTTAGAAAACTTCAGCCAACAAGCATTTCAAATTTTGAATTCACAGCACAAAACGGTCAAACGGCAAAAACAAAACTTCCGCTCGGCGGTTTCGGAATCAGCCGTTATGAATTGGATAATTTTCTGTTCGAAAAAGCAGTCGAAAATGGCTGTACAATTATAACAGAAACCGTTACCAACACTTCTTTTCAAAATGACATTTTTACCGTAACAACTTCAGAAGAAATGCTTTCTGCAAAAATAGTTTTGGGCGCTTACGGCAAAAGATCGAATATTGATCAAGTTTTGTCAAGAGCTTTTATTTCTAAAAAATCACCTTGGCTTGCTGTAAAAGGGCATTACAAAGGAAATTTTGATGAAAGTCTTGTCGCTTTGTATAATTTTCAAGGCGGTTATTGCGGTGTTTCAAAAGTAGAAAACGATGTGATAAACATTTGCTATCTCGCCGATTTTGAAACTTTTAAAAAATACAAAAACATCGAGGAGTATCAAAAAGCGGTGCTTTATAAAAACAAAAAACTAAAAGCCATTTTTGAAAACAGCACTTCCCTATTTGAAAAACCTTTAACGATCAGTCAAATTTCATTCGATAAAAAAGAACCGGTAGAAAATCATATTTTAATGATTGGAGATACTGCAGGACTAATTCATCCCATTTGTGGCAACGGAATGGCAATGGCGATTCATAGTGCCAAAATTGCTTCTGAATTAGTTCTGGATTTTTATTATGGAAAGATTGAAACCAGAAGCGAATTTGAAAAGAAATATACGAAGGAATGGAAAAAGCATTTTAGCAAACGATTATTCTTTGGGAGAATCTTAGCCAAAGCCTTAACGCATAAAAATTTGACTCATGTCATGACAACCGTTGCAGCATCGATTCCTGCAATACTTTCGGTTGTCATAAAACAAACGCATGGCCGACCAATAACAATTGAATAATGAGTGTAAATACCAAATATAGAACTGAAGAAATTGAAATAATGGATGATTTTTCGCTTCAAAGCGAAGAATTGATTGGCGCGTTGGATCAGATTGCTTCTATAAACCAATTGCTTGGAGGAAACAAACTGACGCTGCATGGTATAAAAGAACTTTTAAAAAAAATCGATATTTCTAAAACTATTACTATTGCTGATATTGGCTGCGGAAATGGCGATATGTTGCGAATGCTTTCTAAATATGGCAAAAAGCAAAAACTGAATTTTAAACTGATCGGTATTGACGCCAATGCTTTTACAATTGAATATGCCAAGAAACTCTCAAAAGATTATCCGAATATAGAATATCTCACGATGGATATTTTTAGCGAAGATTTCAAAGAGTTGCAATATGATATTGTTTTGTGCACACTTACGCTGCATCATTTTACAACCCATCAGATTGATGAATTAATGAATGTTCTAAACAAAAATGCTTCAATTGGAATTGTCGTAAACGATCTTCATCGAAGCAAAATTGCTTATCGATTATTTGAATTGGTAAGCGTTGTTTTCAATCTCAATAAAATGTCGCGCAACGATGGTTTGATTTCTATTTTAAAAGGATTCAAAAAGAACGAATTAGAGCATTTCTCCAAAAAACTAAATCTAAAAAACTATTCCATAAACTGGAAATGGGCTTTTCGCTACCAGTGGATAATAATTAAAATATGAGTGTAAAGATAGTTACAGCTGTCAAGCAGCTTCCGCAATATTCTAGAACAACAGAAGAAATACTTCCGTTTTTAGATCTATGGCTTAAAGGTCAGGAAGAACGTTTTGTCAAAAAAGTAAAAAAAATATTTGAAGGCGCTTCTGTAGACAAACGTTATTCTATTATGGAACCGACGGAGGTTTTTACTGCCACTTCATTCGAAGAAAAAAATGATATTTATAGTCGAGAAATGATTGTTCTTGGCCATCAGGTTCTCGAAAAAGCATTAGAAAAAACAGGTTGGGATCCGCAGAGTTTGGATTATATTATCACCGTAAGCTGCACGGGAATTATGATTCCTTCGCTTGATGCTTATTTGATTAACAAAATGAAATTAAGACAAGATATTGTACGTCTTCCTGTAACTGAAATGGGCTGTGCTGCTGGAATATCTGGAATTATTTATGCGAAAAATTTCCTGAAATCAAATCCAGGAAAACGTGCGGCTGTAATTGCGGTAGAATCGCCAACTGCGACTTTTCAATTAGATGATTTCTCAATGCCAAATATTGTCAGTGCCGCTATTTTTGGCGATGGAGCTGCATGCTGTCTATTATCATCAAAAGAAGAAGATGCTGGTCCTGAAATTCTAGACGAACAGATGTATCATTTTTATGATGCCGAGCACATGATGGGGTTTAAATTAACCAATGGCGGACTGCAAATGGTTCTGGATATTGAAGTTCCAGATACGATTGCTTCTCATTTTGGAGCTATTATCCATCCTTTTTTAAAACAGAATAATCTGGAAATTAAAGATATCGATCATATGATTTTTCACCCTGGAGGGAAAAAAATCGTAACCACGGTTGAAGCACTTTTCGCTGGATTGGAGAAAAATATTGACGATACTAAAGAAATTCTAAAACAATATGGAAACATGTCAAGTGCAACAGTTTTGTATGTTTTAGAAAATATTATGAATCGAAATCCGAAAAAAGGAGAAAAAGGTTTGATGCTAAGTTTTGGTCCAGGATTTTCGGCACAAAGAGTTTTATTGCAATGGTAATCTAAGAGCTTATGAAACTAACTGATATTATCGCACAGCTTCCGTATAGGGAACCTTTTTTGTTTGTAGATGAATTGCTTCACGCAGATGAAAATGGCGTAACAGGAACGTACACCTTCAAAGAAAATCTTGATTTTTACAAAGGGCATTTTAAAGACAATCCCGTTACGCCAGGCGTTATTTTAACCGAAACCATGGCGCAGATTGGAATGGTTTGTTTGGGAATATTTCTGTTGGGAAATGAATTGGGAGAAAACATCGTAATTGCCTTTACATCTGCCGATATGGAATTTTTAAAACCTGTTTATCCAAATGAAAAAGTTACCGTAACTTCGGAGAAACTATTTTTCCGTTTCGGAAAATTAAAATGCAATGCAGTCATGAAAAATGAAGTTGGACAAGAAGTTTGCCGAGGTGTTTTAGCCGGAATGATAACCAAGAGATTATGAAAAAACGAGTAGTAATAACAGGTATGGGAGTTGCTGCGCCAAATGGCATTGGAATTCCTGCGTTTAATGATGCCTTGCAAAAAGGCATTTCGGGCATTCGGCATGACGCTCAGCTGGAAGAATTGCAGTTTTCTTGTCAAATTGCAGGTCAGCCACAAATATCTGAAGAATTAAAAGCGCAGTATTTTACAGAACTCGAACTCCGCGGATTCAATAGCACAGGAATTTTATATGGTGTTATTGCGGGTATGGAAGCTTGGCATAACGCTGGCTTACCAATAAATGAAAATCCAGACTGGGACAGCGGAGCCATTTTCGGTTCTGGAACCTCTGGAATTGATAAATTTCGCGAAAGCATTTATAAAATTGATGAACTGCAAGTTCGAAGATTAGGAAGTACCGTTGTCGCCCAAACTATGAATAGTGGTGTGAGCGCGTATCTCGGCGGCAAAATCGGACTGGGAAATCAGGTTACAACAAATTCTTCTGCTTGCACGACTGGTGCAGAATCCATTTTAATGGCTTACGACCGAATACAATCAGGACAGGCGAAACGAATTCTGGCAGGAAGCACTTCTGACAGCGGCCCTTATATTTGGGGAGGTTTTGATGCGCTTCGTGTCTGTTCATCCAAATTTAATGACAGTCCCGAAGCAGGTTCAAGACCCATGAGCGCTTCGGCCTCGGGGTTTGTTCCCGGAAGTGGTGCCGGAGCTTTTGTTATAGAAGATTTAGAAACTGCTCTAGCACGCAATGCTACAATTTATGCTGAAATTCTTGGCGGAAATATCAATTCGGGCGGACAGCGAGATGGCGGAACTATGACAGCTCCAAACAGCACAGCTGTGCAGAGATGCATTAAAACCGCTATAGAAAATGCAGGAATCGATCCGAATGAAATTGATGCTATAAACGGCCATTTAACAGCTACGACAAAAGATAGTCTTGAAATTGAAAACTGGACAAAAGCATTGGGAAGAAACGGTTCTGATTTTCCGTATATTAATTCGTTGAAAAGCTTAACTGGACATTGTTTAAGCGCTTCTGGAAGTATAGAAAGTATTGCAACAATACTACAGCTTCATGAAGGTTTTCTGTTTGGAAATAAAAACTGTGAAGATCTTCATCCTGAAATTGCGGCGCTTATTGATCCGTCAAAAGTGCTTTTGGAAACTATTAAAACCAATCCCAAAATAATTGCAAAAGCCAGTTTTGGTTTTGGCGATGTAAATGCATGTATACTATTTAAAAAATTCGAAAACTAAAATGGACAGACAAGAACTTATCGCAAGACTAAAAGTAATTATTAAGCCTTTTGTAACCAATACAGAAGCTTACGACAATCTCACCGAAGAAACCGATTTTATTAAAGATTTGAATATCAATTCGGCAAATTTGGTTGATATTGTTCTCGATATTGAAGAAAACTTCAACGTCGTAATTGACAATGCCGACATGGAACGTATGCTTGACGTAAAAACAGCTGTGGAAATTATTGAAACCAAACTCGCCGAAAAATGATTGGCAATGACATTATAGATCTTGCGCAGTCACGCAAAGAAAGCAATTGGCAACGGAAAGGTTTTGTAGAAAAGCTTTTTACAGCTCATGAACAGCTCCTCATAAAAGAATATCCCGAACCCGAAACCATGGTTTGGCTTTTATGGAGCATGAAAGAAGCTGCGTATAAAATCTATAATCGTCAGACTAAAATAAGGGAATTCAGTCCCAAGAAACTTTCTTGTTCCTTAGATTCTATCGATTGTAATTTCGCATTTGGTAAAGTAATTTGTAATGAAAATAAATATTATACCAAAAGTATATTTTCATTAGAAAGTATTCATACTATTGCAGTAGACAACTTCGAGAATATCAATAAAGTAATTGAAGTAGAAAACCAAGAAATTGTAAAAGACGAAAACGGTATTCCGTTTTTCAAAACATCCAATATGCTTCGAGAAATTTCAATCAGCCATCATGGATGTTTTGAGAAACAGGTAATTTTAAAGTATTGATTACTTCATTTCCTTCAAAATACTTTCTGCTATTTTAGCATAATCATCGTTAAAATGGTGTGAACCTGGAATTTCTATGGTTTTTATATCTGCTTCTGCAAAACGTTTTCTGGTTTCTTGATCTTCTTCGCTTCCAAAAAAACAAACTGGATTATAGGCTTTTATTTTCTTCATTTCTGAAATTACATCGTAGTTGTCATTTGAACTTTCTAAACTCAGCATATCGGCAATGTGAATTTCAAAATCGGCTTTTACATCTGGCGATAACGAATAAACTCCTTTTAGTTTTTCTTTTAAAGTTTCTGGAAAACTAGCCGCCGCAAACGGAACAACAGATGCGCCAAACGAATAACCAACCAAAATAAACGACTTTTTGTTCCATTGCTGTAAATAATGTTCGACAGCTTTTGAAATCGAAATGGAAGTGTCTAATGGCGTTTTGGCATTCCAAAAATATTTCTGGGCATCGAGTCCGATAACGGCAATTCCTTTTTCGGCCAAAGCTTCACCCACTGATTGATCAAAACTCGTCCATCCGCCATCGCCTGAAATTACAAAAGCAATAGGAAGATTTTCTTCTTTATTTTTTGTCGGAATCAAAGTTAAAGGCATTTCAAAAGGAAGAGGCGCTAAATGCTGTTCTTTCAATAAACTATTTTGCTCTGATTTTTGTTTCGCATAATTTGGCGTATTTCTAATTTCTTTGTAAGCTTCTATAAATTGTGGCAGCCAGTTTTTTGTAACCGAAAATCCGTGTCCCACTTTCGGAAGCACAATTAGTTTTCCCATCTTAAGTCCATCCATGAATTTTTTAGTATCGGCATAATTGCAAACCTGATCCGTTGTGCCTTGCAGTGCAATAAAAGGCGCTGTTAGCTTTTCTGTTTTTTCAAGATAATAGGCTTTTCCTTCTTTTAAAACATGAGAGGTCAGTCCAGAACCATCACATAAAGTTCGGTCTGTTTCTATGTCGGGACAAAATCCTAAACCAATAGCGCCACTAAAAGTGTTGGCAGGAGCTTGCGCCAACATGCCATAAACTAAAGTAGCTCCAGAAGAATATCCTACCAATATGGGTTTAAAATATTGTTTAAGTTTTAGTTTCTTTTGCAAAATCAAACTCAGTTCTTCAAAATCACCTGCGGGATAATAACATTTTGCTTTTTCTTTTTTAATGCTTTTAAAATAATGCCGAATATCAATCCCCGCTACCAAAGCACCTTGATCTACTATATTTTTTGCCATATCTACCACTCCACTGTTCCATCCTCCGTCGCCTGAAATAAATAGTACAACTGCATTTGGAGCTGTTTTTGGCGTATAAATGGTAACTTTTCCAAAAGAGCCCACTTTTATGGTGTCTGTTACCGAAGCAAAAACACTTTGCCCAAAAACAAAAAACAGAAGAGAAATTAGCGCTGTTTTATTCATCATAATATTTTTAGCATTACATTAAAAATTACGTTTCTTTAGTATACATGATTATAGAAAGTGCAACCAAATAAGCATAGAGGTTTAGCATAAAGAGCCTTTGCCACAAGCCTTTGTAAAGAGGAATGAAATTGTTTTGATCTGAAGAAAAACGAAATGAAAAAAGCAATGTCGTAATGCATCCTAAAAGAAAAACAGTCCAAGAAAAAATATAAAACGCACGCTTGCTTTTGGTTGCAATTTCCTTTCGCAATACCAATGGAAGCAACAATGCGGCAAGAAGACCGATACCTCCAAAGATATCGTGCACTACAAAAGAAGCTGTCATTTTTCCGTCAATTCTATCGGCTTTAAACAAACCAGAACCAATTCCTTCTCCTAAACCGTAAAGGATGATGAATAGCGAGCCTAATTTTATGTTTTTAGAATCGCTGTTAAATGCTTTTCTAAAAACAATTCCAAAGCAGATAAATACGATTCCAATACAGATCCACCAAGTTGAGATTATGTTCGAAACCGGACTAATGCTGGCTCCTAAAGAACTCATAGTGCTTTTTAGCTGGCTGTATCCTTCATAATGGCTTCCTAATACAAACACAACAATAAAATCGGAGACACAAGCCATAATGCAAAGCACTGCCATTATTTTTGCCCAATTTAATTGTACTGCTTTCATATTGCCCCAATTATGGTTTTACAACTTTGTTCAAAACGATTGGAGCTTGCAGCAAATCGTAATCATGAGAATACACTAAGTATTTGTTGTGCCAAACAGGAGAAAATTTTTCTTTAAAATCTCGCAAACCTTTATAATGGGAGAAGAATTTGATTCTTTCGTAAGCAAACTTCATTGATTTTTCTGGAAAAGTATTCGCTTCCTCAATTCCGCTCATGGCCGCTAGGCCGAGGTTTACAGAAGTATAGCCCTGTGATTTCAAATGCGTAAAAAGTTCAATGAGAATAAAATCCATTATACCGTTTGGCGCATCGCTGGTTTTACGAATTAAATCGTAAGTTCCTTCGTTCTCGGCATAATCGGGAATCACGTTTAGAAAAGCGACCACTTTTTCTTCGGCATTATCAACGGTAATAATCGTTTGCTGTTTGAGTTCGTCCCAATCAAATTTTCCTTGAGAAAAAATGATTTCACTTCTTCCTGTTTCTTGGAGCCATTCATCGCTTACGGCTTTAATTTTTTGAAGCAATCCATCTTTTATGGGCGGTGCATAAATAGTGGTTTTAAATCCTTTTTCTCTGACTTTGCTTATCGCATTTCGCAACGATTTTTTAGCTCCGCCTTCAAGCGTAAATTCCGATAAATCTACAACTCCTTCTTGGCCAATAAACAAACTCTTTTTTTGCAGCGAAGTAAACAAATCTAGATTTTCTTCTGAGACTCGATAATAAAGGCTTCTCAATCCGTTTTCATAACAGTAATCGTCAAATTCTATGATGCATTGTTTCATTTCGGTAAGCGATTCTGCAACTGGATTTTCTAGTACAACAGCAAAATTATCGGCAACTCGATAGGCTAAAAAGCTTTTTTGATTATTGGTTATGAAAATCGTCTTATCTTCATAAGTTTTAAAATAATCTAATGCAGAAGATCCGTACTGTTTCAGAATAGCATTCGCTAGAGCGAAATCATCTTCAACGGCTTCTTTTTTAATGGTATACGGACGAATTAATGCATAAATTAAAAACCCTAAAGATAAAAAGCCGCAAATATTTATAGATAAAATAAAACGTCTTGCAAAATGATCTAAAGGCACTAAATCTGAACTTCCTACTAAAAAATAATTCTGCAACGTATATCGCACCGATTGAAGCCAATTAAAATCGATATTAAAATGTTTTTTGTCTAAGAAATAAAAACCGAGAATACCATACACTAAAACAGCTGAAATACTGATTAAAACGGTTTTTAAACCCAAACTCTGCAAATGCGAATTGCTTTTGATATAATATTCTTTTCGAGTTACAATTAAACTGATTAAAACGATAAAGGCAATTACAGCTTCTTCATAATCAATTGCTTTGGTAAGGTGCCCGATAACCGAAATCCCAGTCAAGAAAACCGAAAACCACCAAGCAGTTCGCAATCCTTTGAGCATAAAAGCCGCATTGACAAGCATAAAAAGTCCAGCGGTGATGACAAAATAATTGGAAACTTTGATGGCCGAAATCGGAATTAAATCTTCTAAAACATGCAAACGTTCTGAAATTGCAGGCGTTAAAACAGAGATTATATTGATAAGTCCTAAAATGAAAATCAGAAAGGAAGGAATAATGCGCATTAATAATTTGTTGGCGCTAAATAAAAATAAAGCTCCTCCTGCCAAAAGCGGAATCCAAAATTCAAAAAATCGATACAAAAAAGTGATGGCTATGGCGTTGACATTTTGAAAGCCAAATTGTATCAAAATAAAACTCATAGATATTTCTATAGCTCCAAGTCCGCGAAGAAAAGGCGAAACCACCAAAAATATCACCGATACAATATAACCCATTATTGCTGCGGTTAACGACGGAGTAAATCCTAAAGCAATCATTGCCACATACAAATGCGCTATTCCGACAAACTCAATAATGGTAGAATATGCAACAACGAGAAGGAATTTATTTTTTATGATTCTGTTATTTCTCAAGTCCTCCACAAATACTTCGGCAGAAGGAAAAAACCGAATGATGGCTTTATAGACAAATCCTTGTTCTAAAACCGAAACATAAACGAGATATAGCACAATGCTTAATCCTAAAATAGCTGCCAATGCATAGCATTCGCCAGAGCCTGTGGTGCCTTGAAAAAAGGAATAGATTAAAGCAGGAATCGCGACTATAATGACAGAAAGGATTCCGACAAAACCATAAACGATTGATGCAAAATGAATTTGAGTGGTTTTTACGCCTTTCTTTTCTATAGGTTTTGTAAAAAAAGCTAAAGAAGAAATTCCGCCAGCGGGCAGGAAAACACTAACAAAATTTCGTTTTAAAAAGAGCACAACGGCATCTGTAAAATCAATTTTGCTTTGCACTGCCTGAAAAGAAGCGTAATACACCAAGGCTTGCAAAGCGATATAAATTGCCGCCAGAAGAATACCAGACAAAACCCAAAAACTACTGGCATCTGCAATAACGTTTTTGACTTCTTTTAATTCCGAATTTTCATGTTTGATAAACCATATTCCGATTCCGAGAAAGAAAATGGTAAAAATAGATTGTCTTATAATTTTATCATTTTCGCGTATAAAAGAGATTCCTTTTTTATTCTTAAAAAAAACAAGAAATCTATTAGAAATGGATTGTACTTTCATATGGATACTACCGAATAATTTAGTAACGAAAATAAAGGTCTTGTGGTCGTATAAATTTACGATAATTATCTATTGGTTATAATTTTAGAGAAATCTTTTTTAAAACATTAGCGAACCAATTATTAAGAAGTTTCTTTATATTTGAATGTAATTACATTCTATACTTTATACGCTAGTAATCTAAATTCTATGAAGACACTTTTTACAAAATCGGTATTGCTTTTACTATTCTTCACTTTATTTTCTTGCGAAAATAAAAAACCAAAACCAGTTGCTAAACCAGCATATAAAGCCGGTGTTCTTTTATCTTTTGATGACGCTTATGTAGACGAATGGTCTGAAGCTGACAAGGCTTTAAGAAAATACAATTGGAAAGCCACTTTTAATGTCTGCCGAATCGATTCTATTGGCGCACCTGAAATTAAAACGCTTTTAGAAATGCAAAAATACGGTCACGAGATTGCCGGACATGGCTATCATCATTACAATGCGGTTAAGTTTACCAAGAAATACAACGTCAAAGAATACTTAAAGCAGGAAATCGATCCAATGATTGTTTCTATGAAGAAAAAAGGATTCAACGTTACTTCTTTTGCTTATCCGTATGGAGAAAGATCAGATTCATTAGATCAAGCCTTATCTCCTTTGTTTAAAATTATTAGAGGAAGAGCATTTGGCGGTCAAATTCCAGAAAAACAAAACAGCTATTTTAACAATTCTAAAATTGTTTTTGCTTTTGATATAGACAATAGCCACATTCATTTTAGTATTCCGTATCTGCTTGAATTGTTAGATTATGCCAAAAAGCACAATAAGATTCTGCTTCTTTGCGGTCATAAACCCGTAAAAGAAATCACTCAAAATTATCAGGTGAAAATTGAAACTCTAGAATTCATCTGCAAATACATGAAACTGAACGACCTTAAATTCTATAAACTTTCAGATTTAGATAATTTGGTTCCGCCGAAGCTATAGTCCGAATAAAGAATCACCATCAACATAAAAACAGCTTTTTAAAATGAAACAAATTCTAATTACAATAAGCCTAATTCTATGTAATGCAATGGCTTATTCTCAAAAAAATGCAATTCCTAATGATAATCAGCTTAAAACCAAATTAGATTCTTTAGTCAATAAATCCGCTCTTCCGTTTATGGCAGAAAATTCTAGAGTTGGCCTTTCTATCGGAATTATAAAAAACGGGAAAGAATATTTCTATAATTATGGTTCTACTCAAAAAGAAAAGCAAGTTCTTCCAACATCAAACACACTTTACGAATTGGCTTCTAACAGTAAAACGTTTTCTTCAACGTTATTAGCAAGAGCTGTTTTGAACAAAAAAGTAAAGCTGACAGATGATATTCGAAAATATCTGAAAGAAGATTATTCAAATCTTCAATACAAAGGAACGCCAATAACCTTATTAAATCTTGCCAACCTCACTTCTGCCCTACCCAACTGGATGCCTGACAGCAGAGAGATTTTTGCGAAAGCCAATCCAGATTCTATTGCTTATATCTTAGATGCTGTACACAGAAAATACAGCAGAAAGCAGTTTTATACCGATTTGCATAATGTAAAACTAGATACCGTTCCTGGCGCAATTTCAAAACATTGCAATACCGCGGCGCAATTGTTGGGGCATATTATGGAAACAGTGTATGGAGAAAAATTTGGAACATTGATCAAAAAAGAATTTACAGCTCCGCTTAAAATGAAAAATACCGTTTTATTGGGCGATGCAAAAATCCCCGCTTCCATGGCATTTGGATATGATGCAAAAGGAAGAAAAATGCCCTTTATAGATTGGGAAGACATGCAGGTTGCGGCGTCTATTGCTTCTTCGACTTCAGATATGCTACAATACATTAAATATCATTTGAATGAAAAAAATGCAGATGCAAAACTAACGCATCAGCCTACTTTTGGAGATCTTACTAAAGGAGCAATTGGTTTAAACTGGAAAATAATAAAACCAGAAAATGGCGCTGTGAGGATTTCACATACGGGTGGAAGTTTAGGCTTTAACTCTTATGTCGTTTTTGCTCCAGAATCACATTCGGGAATTATTCTGTTTGCCAACGATTCTGATATGAAAACACAAAATGAACTTATAAAATTGGCAGAAACGATCTTGTTTAATTAAAATTAATTACTTTTCGTCTATCAATATTTTTCTAATCATGAAGGCATCTCTCATTTTTATACTGGCTGCGGTAACAGTTTGTCAAGCTCAAGTAAAAAACCGTGTAATCAAAGCTTCTTCGAAAATCTGTTACATAAAAGAAGATAACGAAGAAAAAACGAAATGGTATTTAGATCCGAAGGCAAAACCAGATTTATACGTCACCAATAAAAGCCCGAAAGAGAAAACCGTTGCTTTTTATACCAATGAAGATTCTATCAGCATAAAATTAAAACCTGGAAAAAAGTTTGATTTTACAGTACTTTTAAATAAAACCGACAGTTGCTACACGCGTATGCAATGTCCTTCATTACAAAACTTTTCAAAACTCCAACCTGAAATACACGATACCATTCCTTTTGTGCTTTCAGAATACAATAACATTATTTTTAAAGTTACCTTAAACGATAAAGAAACACTCGACTTAAAATTTGATTCGGGAACCAGCGATTTTCTTTTAACCAACAACGAACTTAATCGATTAAAATTAAGCAGTTTGAAAGGACATAGTTTTAAATTGGGAAATCAGCTTTGGAAGAATCAGGAGATTTTTCCAGTAGAATTATCGGGACAGGGAACTGTCGGGCGTTTTGGCTGGAATCTGTTTGATGGCAAAATTGTAGAAATCGATTATGATAAAAAGATATTTATAATACATTCTAAAGTATCAAAACGAAACAAAGAGTATACAAAACTTGATATGGAATATGTTCGCACTTTGTTTTGCATTCGAGGCGAACTTCAGATAAAAAATACCGCTTACAAAGGTCGTTTCCTTTTTGATAATGGCTATCAGCGTACGGTAATGCTTGATAAGGAAATTGTGCAAGAACAGCATTATCCAAAAGAGAGCTTGCCTATCGTGAAAAAAGCCATTTTAAAGAACGGAAAGGGAGAAGAAATTCCAGTGCTGACGGTTAAAAACGAAAAGCTTTATTTAGGAAATTTATGCCTGAATGACGTGCCTGTACAGTTGTTAGCCACAGACAATCCTGCCCAATTTAAAACCCATATTTTGGGCAACGAAGTTTTAAAAAGGTTTAATACAATTCTGGATTTTCAGGAAAACAAAGTTTACTTAAAACCCAATTCTTTATGGAACGATCCTTATACTGAAGGTTCGTAAAAGAAAGTATATACTTAGAGTACCTTTTTTTCAGAGAATACAGTTACTTTTAATTACTTTTATCTCTTTTAAAACTCATTTATCAAAATGAATAAAGTATTATTGGTCGAAGACGATCCGAGAGTTGCTTCTTTTATTACAAGAGGTCTTGAAGAGCAATTGTATCAAGTAAAAAATGTCAGCAAAGGTTTTGATGCCATTAATGAAGTAATGGAAAACACGTATGACATTATTATTCTCGACATTATGCTTTCTGATATTTCTGGTTTTGAAGTCTGCGAAGTTTTAAGAAATCGAAAAATAATTGTTCCAATCCTTATTTTAAGTGCACTCGATACGCCGCAAGAAAAAGTACGAGGATTAAAAGCCGGAGCCGATGACTACTTGGCAAAACCTTTTTTGTTTGAAGAACTTTTGGCTAGAATAAATGCGCAGCTTCGTCGTTCTGAATTTAGCAGCGGTATTTTAGATTTTCAGTCGTATGCTGGAATCAAAATCAATATGAAAGAACAAAGCGCTAGCAGAGACGGTAAAGAGTTGAATCTTTCTGCCCGCGAATTAAAGTTGCTGATCTTTTTTATGAAAAACCGAGAAACAGCTTTATCCAGAATTGCTATTGCAGAAGCCGTTTGGCACATGGACCTTGATATGAGCATCAATACCGTTGATGTTTACATTAATTATTTAAGAAATAAAATCGACAAGAATTTCCCTTTTCCGCTTATACACACTGTAAAAGGTACAGGATATATGCTTAAAGATAAATCTCATGAATCTTAAGAGTAAACTTGCCAGAAATTCTACTCTCCTGTTTGCCTTTATTTTAGGCCTTGTTCTTATTGGATCTTTTTTGCTCTTTAAAAGCCACCGACAAGATTTGTATTATGAAAAACTGGAAGACAATGCTTTAATTACTGCTTTTTTCTATTTTGAAAAAGACGAAATTAGAAAAATAGACAGTATCAGTTATAAAGAAATCGAAACGCAGTTCAATAAAATTGCCAATCAGTCCATTCGTATTTACAATGCCAAAACCAAGAAACTGTATTTACGCGATGATGTTCCAGTTGTCTTAAATGATCGACAATTAAATGCTATTTCTCACGATCGAATTCTACACTTTACCATAGACAAAAGACAATTTAGCGGCTTGTATTACAAAGACAATCAAGGAACCTTTATTATAGTGGTTTCTGGAGTTGACGATGTTGGAATTCAGCAGCTCGAAATGCTCGGTCTTGTATTCTTTATTTTTTACTTGGCAGGAATTGCTCTTAATTATCTTTTGGGGCGTTTCTTGGCGAGACAAACTTTCAGACCTTTTGCAGATGTCATTTCAAAAGTAAATACCATTACGACAGAAAATCTTCACTCAAGACTTGAAATGCCAACTGCAAGCGGAAAAGATGAAATAAAAGAACTCATTACAACTTTTAATTATCTTTTGGAGCGTCTTGAGAATGGTGTTGCCATACAAAGAAACTTTCTTAAAAATGCTTCTCACGAATTAAAAACGCCTCTTACTTTTATAATTGGCGATATCGACGTTTCGTTACAGCACCCTAGAACCAACGAACAATATGAAGAAGTTTTAAAATCACTCAGAAAAGATACTTTTCATTTGAAGTCGACTCTAGACGGATTGCTTATTCTGTCAGGTCTAGAACTTTCAGAACCCGATCAGATGGAAATGGTGCGAATAGATGAAATTTTATGGAATATATTAGAAAAGAAATCTATAGAATATCCCGAAGTAAAAGTTGCGCTTAATTTGGATGCCATTGCCAATAATGAAGATTTATTGTCTGTAAATGCCAACCGACACATGCTTTTTATTGCTTTGTATAATATTATAGACAATGCGATTAAATTTTCTTTTCCTTCAAAAGTTAATGTCGTAGCGCATGAAGAACAAGGAAAATTGCTGCTAAAAATAATAGACCAAGGTTCTGGAATTGCTGAGAAAGATATCGAGTCTATTTTCGATTTGTTTTTTAGAAGCGATCGCACAAGACATATCCAAGGGCAAGGATTAGGACTTTTTATTACCATGCAGATTCTTAAGCGCCATAACATTACTTTAAAAGTCGATTCGGAACTCGAAAAAGGCACTGTTTTCTCTCTCCTATTTCCTTAATTTTTAAGCAAAAAATAAGCACTTTTCCTTGTTCTCAAAAACTGATTTTTTCAAATCGATAACATTTACATAATACTCTAATCTATCTCTAATGTTGTTTAAATCCATCTCTAATCCTTTATTTTATGGGACATGACACAAACTGCCTGATTTTAAAGCGATAGCCGTTTTTTCATCAAATAACATCTTCATTATCTTAAATTAACAAAGAATTGTTTTTTGATTTTTCGTTAACATAAGCCTTAAATCGAATCGAAACAAAGAGATTTTATTTGTCCTGTAAAAAAATAATAAACAACATGACAAAACTAAAACTCTTTTTTTCGGCTTTAATGCTCCTTACCGCAGGAAGTATTTTTGCCCAGATTACAACTTCATCTTTGTCTGCAAAAGTCAATGATGGAACAGCTGCAGTTATAGATGCGGAAGTTACCCTAACACATCTGCCTACAAATGCAGTTTATAAAGGCAAAACAGACAAACAAGGTCGTTTTAGCTTCGAAAACTTAAATGCTGGTGGTCCGTACGAATTAGAAATAAAAAGCAACGACACCAAAGATTACTCTAATGCTCAAATTTATTTAAATCTTGGTGAAAATGATCTGCCAACAATTGTAGTTGGAAAAGCAGATAATAATGTTTTGGAAGAAGTAGTAATTACAAGTTCTAAACCTTCCTCTAAAAACAATGGCACAAGTATTAATGAAAAACAAGTAAACGCGCTTCCTTTAATCAATAGAGGAATTCAGGATGTTACCAAGCTTGTTCCTCAAAGCTCAAACAACTCTTTTGCCGGAACCAATTTCAGATACAACAACGTTACCATTGACGGTTCTATCAATAATGATGCAATCGGATTTAGTCCGTCTTTAGGAGGACAATCTGGAACTTCTGGAATGCCAGGAAGCAGTACACGCTCTAATTCTATCAGTTTAGATGCGATTCAAGATATTCAGGTTTACATTGCTCCTTACGATATTAAATTAGGAAACTTTTTAGGAGGAAGTGTAAATGCCGTGACAAGAAGCGGTACAAATACAGTGAGCGGATCTATTTACAGCTACGGAAGAAGTGCCGCGATCACAGGGCCCAACAATGCTGGCGACGGTTCTAAAATGCCAAGTTCGTTTGGCGATTACCAAGTAGGCTTTAGATTAGGATTGCCCATTATTAAAGATAAACTGTTCTTCTTTACTAATATGGAATATGCAGAAAGAACAGATCCTGTTTTTTACAATGCAGGCTCAACAGATGCTAACGGAAAACTGACTTCTTTAGTAGATAATCCAACGGCAGAACAGATTTCGCAATTCGTGAAATCAAACTACGGATTTGATCCAGGAACTTACGGTTCTTACAATAACTTTTCTAAAAGCCAAAAATTCTTCAATAAGATTGATTGGAAGATCAACGAGAAAAACTCGCTTTCGTTACGAAACAATACAGTAGTTTCTCAAGCCACAAACTTAGAGCGCGATGCTGCAAACTTCAGATTTGCAAGTATGGATTTTACACAGAAAAACCAAGCGATCAGTACAGTTTTAGAATTAAAGACACATTTTAATAGCCAGTGGTCAAACTCCTTTATTGCAAGCTATTCTGCTATAAAAGATTATCGCGATCCGAAATCAAACAATATCATGTTTCCTCAAACAGAAATTGGTTACAATGGAGGAACTATTTTCTTAGGAAACGATCGTGAAGCAACTGTTTTCAACATGAAGCAAAACACTGCTGAGATTACAGACAACCTTACTTATAAAACAGGAAACCATACTTTATTATTTGGTACACACAATGAATTTTACGACATCAACTATGGTTTTGTAAATGCACTTAACGGAAGAGTTTCGTACAAATCTCTTGCAGATTTCTACAATAAACTTCCTACTCGTGTTCGCGGAACGTATCCTTTTGATGGTTCTACTAGAGACGAAATCTTCAATAATCCGTATGCTAAATTCAAAATAAACATGTATAGCGCTTACGTTCAAGACGAAATTAGAGTTGGAGATAAACTGAAAGTTGTTCCTGGTGTTCGTGTAGATTATACCGACTTGCCTAATAAACCAAAATTAAGCCAACAGGTGCAAAACTCTCCTGCAGATCCAAACTACGGTACAACATATACCTATACTCCGTTAAACCAAATTAAAAACAACTTCTTTAGTTCGGCATTGGTTTCTCCAAGAATTGGATTTACTTACAATGTAGACGAAGATAAAACATTTGTAATTAGAGGTGGATCGGGAGTATTTACAGGAAGAATTCCATTTGCTTGGTTAGGTTATGCCTATTACAATGATGGTGTTGGATACGGAAGTTATGATAAAAACAATCTAACTGCTGCTCAGGTTGCGGCTGCTGGAGATCCTTTAGCTCCAGGAGGTCTAAACGGTTATCATGATGCTACTCCAAAAGTGCAGGCCGATTTAATTGACAATAAATTTAAAATGCCAGCTGTTTTAAGAAACTCATTGGCTTTTGACAAAACAGTTGACGGATACAAATTTACAGTTGAAGGCATGTACACAAAAGTAATTCGTGATTTAGAATTCCAACAAGTAAATAAAACAGATAATCCTACTTATTTCTCTTACGATACTAAACACGAAATGCCAATTTATGCTACCAACATAAATCCAGCTTTTTCTAATGCTTATTTGTTATCAAACACCAATAAAGGATACCGTTACAGCATTACAGAAATGATTTCTAAAACTTACGATTTTGGTTTCAACTTTATGGTGGCTTATACGTATGGAGATTCTCGCGATATCACAAACGGAATTCGTAACTCTATGGAAAGTAACTTCCAGATGAACCAATCTTTGACTCCAAATAACCCGCAATTAGCAACTTCAAACTTTAACATCAAACATAGAATTGTTTCTAATGTTGGTTATGGCGTAAAACTTGCTCCAAATAATACGTTATCTGCAAATGTGTACTTTAATGCTCAATCTGGAAATCCTTTTTCATGGGGATTTGTTAACTCAACTATTGCAGGAACTGGACAAGCGGCAGGTTTAGCTTACATCTTTAAAGATGCAGCAGAAGCAGCTAAATATATTGGAGTAAATGCAGCAGGAGTTCCATCTGCAACAGCAGCACAGCAAGTAGCAGATTACGAAGCTTTCATTAACGGAAATGATTATTTAAAAAGCCGTAGAGGAACTTTCACACAAAGAAATGGAGATACTACTCCTTGGAACATTCAAGCCGATTTAAAATTAATGGACGAAATTAAGGTTGCTAAAGTGGGAACTTTTCAAGTTTCTTTCAGCATGGCTAATATCGGAAACCTTATCAACAAAGATTGGGGAAGAAGTTATTTCGTTCCAAACACTTACAATTCAACAGCAAGTCTTGGTTTAACAAAATCAGGAAACTTAGGTGGAGTGGCAACAGGCGACCCTACTTATACTTTCCAAAAACCAACTTCTGCACCTTATACTGTAGATCAATTAGCTTCAAGATTCCAAGGACAGCTTGGCTTGAGATACTCGTTCTAAAAATTGTGTTTTTTTTATTTTTGATTATCTCCCCGTTTCTACTTTAGGAAACTGGGAGATTTTTCTTTTTATTTAGTGCAATAAGTTTCAAAATAATAGCATTCTTAAGCATTAATCTTTTTTGTATTTTTAATCCTTTATAAGTTTTCAAGTATTTGATTTAAAATGCGAAAAGAAAAAACAATCCAAATTTTATTCTTGCTAATCATTATCGGTTCTTCAATTCCGACTTGTTTCGCGCAATACAAGATTTCAGGATACATTGATGCCGAACAGAAAAACAAAACTGTTTATTTAAGTTTGCTGAAGTACGATGAAGAAACCATGATTACCGAAAATCAGATTCTTTTTTCGACCCAAACAGACAGTTCTGGGTATTTTGAATTTAAAGGACAACTCTTATCTGAAAAGGACAAACTTTATCGCATTCACTCGAACATAAACAATATCAAAGGTCTGCAATTGGTCACGGATAATGAGAAAAGCAATTACCATAATTTTATTTTCTCCAACAACGATACAATTTCCTTTTCTAAATCTGGAAGCAATTGGTTTGGCAAATCAACCAACAGCAATCTGACTGATAAAGAATGGAAAAAACTAAAATCGTTTGAAGAACAATTAGAAAAAAATAAGAGTCAAATAAAAAACAAAGAAGCACAGCAGCAGGCCGTAAATGATTTTGCTGAAAAAGTGAAATCGTATAGCGAAAAGAATATTAAGAACCCGTTATTGAAACTTTTAGCGTTCTCAGACATCAAGAAAAGCGATTTTGATATTAAAACCGATTTTGAAAAGGATTTGGATTATTACGATGCCATTTCAAATTCGCTAAAAGATTATTACGGCGAAACCTCCTATTTTTTACAATACCAAGACGAAATTTCAAAAATATCCAATGTTATTTTACAGCAAAAATATGCCTTTCATAAAAAGCTAAATTATTTTCTGGGTTTTCTCCTTTTGGCTTTGGCTTTAATTTCAATTTTTCAATTTAAAAAACTGAAATCGCTTCAACCTAAAGCTAATCCGCAAGAACTTTCCAATTTAACTCTAACCAATCAGGAAGAGAAAATCACCAAACTGATTTTAGCAGAGAAATCAAATAAAGAAATTGCCAGCGAACTTTTTATTTCGCTAAGCACGGTAAAAACGCATATCCGAAATCTTTATGCTAAACTGGATGTCGCAAACCGACACGAATTGGTTGAGAAATTAAAAAATCATCCTTGGAATTAGTCCCAATTTCAGCCTCTTTATAGCTGATTTTCAAGAATCCCCATTCTAATTTTGTTTCCGAAATCTTAAACATCAATCGGAAATGAAAAAGAAATTTTTATTGCTCCTCTTTACCACTATTCTGCAATTTGCCTTTGCACAAGAAACAGAAAAGTCATTAAAAAACAGGCAGAACATTCAATCTAAACTTTTAGAAGCCAAAGCTCTTTTAGAAAAAGACAACGGAAAACTTTGGGGAAAACCAATCTGGAACGACAGCATTATTGTAATGGATTTTGATAATGCTATTTATAGTTTTATAAAATTACCCAACAGCAAAACGGAAAACGATACTTTGCATTACAAAACAATGGAGCCTAATTCATTGGTATTTGTAAATACTACACAAAAGTATGAAGGTGGAGAATATGCAACGGTTTTGAACAATTATCTCGACGATAAGAGTGCTACTGTAATTCATGAATTATTTCATCTGCTGCAAATGAAATCCAGAAAATTGAAAGGAAATCCGATTGAATATCTGGATGAAACCAACGCTCGTATTTTATTGCGATTGGAATATCAAGCTTTAAAAAATGCTCTAAAATCGATTGGTGAAAAAAGAAAAACAGACGAAGTAAAAAGTTATCTGAAAGACGCAATAACTTTTAGAAAAGAAAGGCAAAAACAATACGCAAAATATCTCAACGATGAACTTGAAATTGAAACTTTAGAAGGCTTAGCCAATTATACCGGTTTTGCGCTGTCTTCTTATGAGAATAAATACGAAAAAGCTATAGAAGAAATTAACCAAAGAGAAGAAGCCAAAACTTATACGAGACCTTTCCCTTATGCCACTGGCCCAGCCTACGGATTGCTATTTGACTACTTAAATATATCTTGGAGAAAAGGTTTAGATAAAACATATAATTTCGCTAAAATATATGAAGTTATGATTTTAAAATCAAAATTAACTATTAGTAAAAACAGCTTAAAATCGGCCAAATCTAGAAACAATTTCAATGAAATAAATAAGCAAGAAATGGAGCGAGAATCAGAACAAAAGAAACTAATTTCCTATTACACCGATTTGTTCCTCAACAAATCCACTTTAAAAGTCGCACTTGCCGATATTGAGCACTATGGCCGAACTTTCAATATGAACGGAACTTTGACTTTAAACAATAAAGGAATTATTTATTCGAGTATTAAAGGACGAGACAAATCAGGAAAAAACTTTGGCAATTTTGCGACAGTTGAAGGAAAAAACCAATTGGGCAAAGCTGGGATTTTAAGTTTCGATAAAGACGGAAAAACTTATTTTGTATTTCCGCTTCCAACCAAAATTGAAGGCAAAAAAATTACAAGCGAATTTTACGAAATAGAATTAAATCCAGATTGGAAAGTTGTAAAACAAAACGATGGAAATATGGAAATTGTAAAAGAGCTTTAAAACAAAATCAGCCCATTGAAAAAACAATGGGCTGAAATTTGGTTATATATTTCATCAAAGGATTCTTAAATTTAGAACATCGTATTTTCTTCATCAGGATTAAAACTGCCTTTAGGTGGATATTCAATACTGTCTTTAAGTTCTTCTACTCGTTTTGGATCAAACTTAGGCAATTGCAATTCGTTATTTTCTTTCCATTTCTTAACTGTTTTAGCAGCTTCTTTAGCTTTTTCGTCAGAAATTGGAGTATCTCTAGTCATATAAAGCGTTTGCGAAGGATAAGCCAGAGAAGTTCCGCTTTTTTCTATAATGTCCAACATTCGCAACAAAAGGTCTTCTTGCACTTCTTGTGAGGTTTCAAAATTTATTGCTTCGATATAAGCGGTAATTTCTACTTTTAAAGCATCGGCCGTAATACCTGTAAAACGAACTATTGGAGGTGTATTTAAAACGGCAGGATGTGCAAACAGCAACGATTTTATTTCTACAAGCAAATAACGCAATTGATCTGGAGTGGTTTCCATTCTAAAACCCAAAATCGGATTGAATATAAAACGGTCGCGATGTGCATAATTTTCTATTTTACTGGCAGACAATTGGCCATTCGGAATTGTAACAATACTGCGCGCTGGAGTTCGAAGCGTTGTAGAACGCATCCCGATAGATTCTACAGTTCCTTTGATATCATCTACACGGCAATAATCGCCAACACGTAAGGGCTGATCGGCGATAAGACTAACGCTTCCCACAAAATTTTCGATTGTTTTTTGAGCTCCAAGCGCCAACGCAATCCCTCCTATTCCTAGTGCGGCAAGTCCAGCAGTAACATCTACTCCTATAATTCCTAAAATGGCAATAATTCCGATTACGACGATGGCCGCTTTCATGGTACGGCTTAAAAACAATACGGCAGATACAGCAGAAGCGCGCCCACGATTGTTCATTCTGCTTCTGGTAAACATACTTACAAAATCGGTCATTCGCCAAAGCAGAATTAAAAAAGCTAAAACTCCAATTGTAATGATTATAATGCTAAACCTCTGACGGACAATTATAGAAATTCCCATTCGCTGGGTAGAAGCCACAAATAAAATAACGGTGAGATACATTTGAATAGGAAGCGTAAAAGCGTCTATAACGGCATTGCCCTTCTCACTATCAGCCTTTTTCCATATTTTTTGAAGCAGAAATATAAAAACAAAAATCAATAATCTGGAAAGCAAGTAAGTAACAACCGCCATTATAACTACTACTCCCCAATGTCCAATAGGAACATTTCCTAGTTTTCTTTCTTTTAAGGCTTTTGGCAAGACTCTGTCTAAAAAAGTTTGATCACCGCTAACATCTGCTGATAAAATTGCTTCTATGGTTTCTGCAGAAAAAAGCCATAAAGCAGGCTCGCTATCATCTGACTGGTTTTCTAGATAAAGCTGTATATTTATTTTATCTGTAGATATATTTCCAACCAAATCTACTCCAGTTGCCAGATTATCGTCTATACGCCCTAACTCTTTATTGCTAAGAATGGATGATGGCGAAAAACTTCCCCCCTGATCCAAAAGCTGCTGAAATGTCTTAGCAATTTGTATTCTTTCGGATGTTTTACGATACGAGCGTTTACTTAGCATAAAATACTGACTAGCACGAAGATAATTCTGATCGCCAATTGCTTTTATAAAACCGTTGACAGTTCCCTGCGGAGTCCTTCTTCCTAATGAATCATCAGGAGTTTTTACAGGCTCTTCGGTGGGAGTTTTTGCCGCACCTAAAAGCTGAGCTTGCATCTTACAAGGTGCTATCATTAATACTGCCATAAACAGTAAAAAAGACAATAAACGTTTAGTACCTAAAATCATACTTTTTTGCTTTAGTAACTTAGACTATTAAAAATAAGAAATATAGAAGAAATAGCACTTGCTTCTTATCAGATTTTTTTAATTCTCTGCACAGAAACCTTCAGGAGATTGCATCAGCGCAATTCTAGAGCTTTTTACATATTCAATCAATCCGAAATTGTTTAATTTTTCCGTCAAACTTATTATTTCTTCATCTGTTCCTGTAGCTTCCAAGATGGTATATTCTTTTTGAATTTCTGAAATTTTGATGCTGTTTTCTTGAAGCAAACTTTCTATTGTCGTATTAGCCATAAACACAACTGTTGGAATTTTAAATAATGCTACCTCTCTGGAAACAATTTGCTCCTTAGTAGAATAAAAGCATTTATAAACTTCAATAATTTTCTCAATCTGTGCACTTAAATTGGTAACTGTGTCAAGCGTTTCATTTACTACAATGGTATGCCTGTACATATTTTCAATTTCGCAAAGAGACATATTAAGACTCAAAATAGCTACTTGTTTTCTTATAAACATCGAGCTTAGTTTATTGATTAATCTTAATTGATCTTCAGAATAGATGGTAAGGGTAAATTCGTTTTTCATTGTTTGATTTTATAGGGTACTTTTTTTTAAGAGAGGAAATAAAAAAAGCCTTTCACATTTGGGCTGAGAAAGGCTTTGTTGAATAGACAATAGAATCCTGACTCGTCATGTGATACGAATAATGATAATAGAAATAATAATGCTATTCTGAACTGAATTTTTCATAACTGATATAAACAAAAAAACCTCCCGTTGCGGGGAGGTTTTCTAAATTGTATTTTTTTTACTTATTTATATAACATCCCTTCACCACTATCGAATGATAATCATGATAATAATAGCAGCGATGTTAATTGTATTTCTCATTTGTTGGATTGGATGCGCAAATATATTGATATTTTTTAAACTGCAAACAATAAACAAAAAATCCATCTCTATTGCGACAGATTTCTTTGTTTTTAAATTTTAAGGAATCAAAACGGCTCTGCCTTTTATTTTTCCTTGTCTCATTCTATCATAAACTTCGTTGGCATCGTCTAGTTTATGTTTTTCAATTTCGATATGAATTTTCTTTTGTCTCGCCAGACCCACCACTTCCATCAATTCGGTTCTTGATCCCCAATAAGGGTTGGTCATGCTTACTCCAAATGGCAAAACATTCATACTGTATTGATAATGTCCGCCACCAAGACCAACAATTGTCAGGTCTCCGTCAAGACTTACTACTTTTGTGCCTAAATCTATTGTAGAGGTTGCTCCAACAAAATCTATAACCACTTTGGCTTTTTTAATTCCAGTAATTTTCTGAATTTGTTCTGCGGCATCAGCATCTTTAGAATTAATGGTAAATGCTGCGCCCAGTTCTTTTGCAAAGTTCAATTTATCTTCGGTAACATCACAGGCAATAATAGCTGCTCCGCTTATTTCTCTTAATATTTGTAAAGCTACGTGTCCTAAACCTCCAACACCAATTACGACAACAAATTCGTCAGGCATTAATTTCGGAAGAGAGCGTTTTATGGCAGAATAAGGCGTAAGCGCCGCATCTGTTAATGGAGCAGCGATAATAGGATCTAAATCAAATATAGGCACTAAAAGTCTAGAAGATGGAACCAGCATATATTCGGCCATACCTCCATCCAATCCTAATCCGCCGCCATAAGCTTGTTCAGATTGATGATCGCAGTAATTTTCTTTAGACTGCTGGCAGGGTTTGCAGTGCCCGCATCCCCAAGGCCCATACACTAAAACGGCATCTCCTTTTTTATAGCCTTCTACATTCTCACCAATTTCTTCTACCCATCCAGCATTTTCGTGTCCTAGCGTAAAAACAGTTCCTACAACGGTTCCTTCGTCTATAATATGCAAATCGGAGTGGCAAACACCAGCTCCGCCAATTTTTAATAAAACTTCATCGCCTTTAGGAACCGGTTTTTCAAGATCATTAACAACACGGACATCTTTATGCCCAAAAAAACGTACTGCTTTCATAAAATAAAATTTTTTAGATTACTATTCTACTAATTTACAACTTGTATTTTTTATAAGTTTTATCAGACAAGTTAAGTTTATCCTAATTTATTGGTAAAACAGGCTTTTCTTTTAGAAAACAGTATGATTTGGAGTACACAAAAAATGAAAAAATCTGATTTATTACTATAAAAAAAGAGAACCGAAGCTCTCTTTTACATTTATATTTTGGTCTTACTATTTAATAATAAACAGACAATAAGATTTTTGAATTTGAACTTTCGATATATTTTGAAAGTCTACCTAAAAATTCTTGACTAACCATCGGACAACCGTGGCTGTTAATGATATAGTATTCTTTTTCATCAGATGGAACCTCTTTGTATGAATGCAATACAATGGCACGTTTCATGGCATTATTATTTGATTCGTCCAATCCAGCCAGTCTGAAAGCTTTTCCGAATATTCCTTTATATGGCTTTTCTACCGAATATCTTCCTAGTGAAGTGCAGTTAGATTCTGGAGCATTACTAAATTGTAAAATATCACCTTTTATTCCAGTTTCAGAACCTTTCCCATGTGCAACCAACCCCTGATCAAGAATTTGATTATTTTCTAAATCGTAAACAAAAAAACGATTTCTTCCTGATTTAATTTTCATATCTACAAGAAAAGCTATTTTGTTGCTATACTTGTGATTAGACGCCGTAAAAGCCTTAATCTCATTTACATGCTCTGTGAGTCTTGCAAATTCGATTTCGTTTAAAATTTCATCCTCGTCCCTCATGCTTAATGAGGCAAACGAACTTAAGGAAAAAAGTAGTGCCAATAAAAATACTCTCATATCCGGCAAATGTTAAGTTAATAGTTATGACTTGGGGTCATTGATAAATTTTCTGTTGCAAAATTATACACAAATCTTATACAATTCCCATATCATAAGTTAAAGATATTATAAATATCTGAAAACAACAATATTAAATGTTAATATTCGATTAAAATATCTTATTGGATGCTGAATAGCAACCTCTAGTGTTAAAACTATACCTTTTCTTATTAAGAATAATAAAAAAATAATTTCTGCCAAGTGAAAAAATTCACTTGACAAAAATTATCAGAAACATAAACGCAATAGTAATATTAATTATTATGTATAGCTTTAGTTAAGCCACTTTTTTAAGGTATCCATTATCAATTTTTGATCGTCTTGAGGAAAATCTTTGACTCTGGTTGAATGGCTCCCTTTTGGAAGTACCATTTTAAGAGCGTCAACATCTGGTTTAGGAGTTGGCGAGCAAGAGAACCAAGTATCGTAACCGCCATAGATGTATAAAATATGATCTCCTTTATTCTCAACATATTTGCGTACTTTTTTAATGTATTTTGGGTTGTATTTAATCGCAACATCTTTGGGTGCAAATCGAGCATTAGAACTGCTTTTTACGATAGTCAGCAAATCGGCAACGGGCTCGAGATCAAATCCGTAATAGCCTAATTCGCTTAAATGCTGATAGTACGAAGGCAGATAAACAAAAGACATCTTATCGTTGTAAGTTCTTACTCCCACAATTTTATTCAGATAATCAAACAGGTCTTTTGCAGTTGGTTTTACTGGCGGAATATCTTCGCATTTTCCTCCCCATTGCCAAAAAGAAAAAGGAAATTCTAAAACCGCATATTCTAATGCTTCAGGCATTGGAACTTCAGTAAATTCCATTTTTTTCTCCAACGAATATTCTTTAAAAACTGCTAAAACGGCTTCTCTATTTTGCAGAACAGCTCTCTGAAAAGCAGTTATCTTTTCTCTGCATTCTGCTGTTCCAACTGTTCTGGTATGTTGTATCGTTCTTGGATCTTCGCAGGTATTAATTAACGGGGCAACATAAGGCATAGCAACATCAACATCATTTGGATACTTCGATTTATAAATCAGAGCTGTTTCTCCTCCTTTGCTAATTCCCGTTGAAATCCATTTTCCTGAGTATATCGTTTTTAATTTAGTTACAATGTTATGATAATCTGCAATTGCGTGATCGTTTGTCAAATATTGCCATTGAATTGGGTTTGGCCTTGATTTACCATAAAAACGGTATTCAACAGCAACCTGATTGGCCTGCAGCAAACTGCTTACTTCACTTTTTACATTTTCTGTATTGTAGCCATGAGTTTCAATTACAGTTGGCCTATCAAAGCCAAGATGAGAAAGATAAATATAATGCTGAAAAGTTCCTTTTTCTGGATGTTTATGATCTAAAGGTTCGTCTAATATAAGCTGATACGATTCGGTATAATGGTCTAAATTTTCAATTCGAGTTATAACAGCTTTCGGAAATAATTCATTCAGTCTTTGCTGGAGATTTGTAGGTTCTTTGAGCTCCTGTGCAGATGCCGAAAAATAGTTCACACAAAGAAAAAATAGTGCAGTAATAAAGGCTTTTAGGTTCATTCTAATCTTGTTGTTTTGAGATTTTAAAAGTAAGGGCAATATGAAGCACAAACTGATACTATATTACCTCTAAAATGTAATATTTTATCTAGTTTGCATCAACATAAGACTAAATCGAAATAATCTTTTACTTTTATTGAAAAATTGAACTTTGATTCATTTCACAACATTTAATAACTACTAAAAAATAAAAAAATGGCAATTGGAGTTGGCGGATCAACTATAGATATCGAATTAGGAAAAATACAAAACATGACACTAGATGTTGTGCCAATTGCTCTATCAGAGTATAAACAACGCATTGAAAAAGCAAGTGACTTAATAAAGGAGCTTAACTGTAAAGCCCTTTATGTGAATGCAGGAACTAATTTGTATTATTTCACAGGAACAAAATGGAATGCTTCTGAACGTATGGTTGGTGCTATTATCTTTGAAGATGAGACTATCGAATATATCGTTCCGAAATTTGAAGAAGGTACTTTTAAAACTTTTATGAAAGTGGAAGGGAATTTAAACTTCTGGGAAGAACATGAAAGTCCGTACGAGTTGTTTGGAAGTATTTTGAAGAATAAAAATATCACAAATGGCGATATTGCACTAGACGAGTCAGCTTCTTTTTTTCTAATTGATGGAATTTTAAAAGCAAACGCAAACTTTAATTTTGTAAATGCACAACCTATAACGGCAGGATGCAGAATGCACAAATCGGCTAATGAAATTGCTATTATTCAAAAAGCAAAAGACATCACAATGACCGTTCAAAAAGCAGCGGCAAGTATTTTATATCCAGGTATTGAAGTAAGCAAGGTTATTGATTTTATAAATCGAGCACATATTAAAGCGGGGATTTCTTCAGGATCTTATTTCTGTACTGTTCTTTTTGGAGAAGATTCGCAATATCCGCATGGTGTAACTGCTCCTCAAAATTTAGTAGAAAATGATGTGGTGCTAATCGATACGGGATGCCGTTTGGAAGGTTATCTATCGGATATCACCAGAACTTACGTTTACGGAACTCCAAGCGAAGAGCACAGAAAAATATGGAATCTTGAAAAAGCAACTCAGAAAGCCGCTTTTGATGCCGCACAAATTGGAGCAACGTGCGGTTCTGTAGATGATGCCGCGCGAAAAGTTTTGGCAGAAGCTGGACTGAGTGGTGATTATGAGATTCCAGGCTTACCTCATCGTGTAGGACATGGCACAGGACTGGACATTCATGAGTATCCATATTTAGTAAGAGGCAATCAAACCATTCTAAAAGAAGGAATGGTAGTTAGCAATGAACCAATGATCTGTATGCCTGGACAATTTGGTATTCGCCATGAAGATCATTTTTATATGACAGCCAAGGGACCAAAATGGTTTACCGAACCAATGCTGAGTATTGATAATCCTTTTGGATTATAGGTTTAAAATAATTTAACAAAAGAGCTGTCTAAAGACAGCTCTTTTGTTTTTGTATAATATATATCGCTACCGATATTAAGCTCCTACGGAGCTTTTGTTTTTCTTGGTAAATTGTTTCTACCCATATAAAGCTCTTACAGAGCTTCTAAATGAAAAGAAAAGTCCCGGAGGGACTAAATATTGGTAGAAAAAAAATGATTTACATGTAAAAAAAGCTCCGTAGGAGCGAAACATTTCGTTCATGATTTTAATTTTGGAAACATAAAAATTCATAAAACGTACCAATGGTTGAAACCATTGGCTACGTCTCAGCATTTTCACAAAATAGATACCATTAGAAGCAATAAAAAAGGCTGTCCTTTATAGACAGCCTTCTCATTTTAACTAAATTAACTATTACTCAACCAATAATTTTTTCTTTTCGATGAATTTCCCATCGGTTGCCACAACAATATAAACTCCTTTGTTTAAATACTTAAGAGAATACACTGTCGTTTTATGCAACGTATCTACCAACATCCCTACACTGTTGTAAATCGATATTTTTACTTTGTTTATATCGATATTTTCAAAGCCAAAATTCACAACATCTGTAGCTGGATTTGGGTACATTGTAAAAGCTTTTACCGCATCAGAAGCTGGTAAACCAGAGCTTCCAGATTGTAAATCAATAGTATGAGAAGCGCTCCAATCACTGAATGCATCTCCATTTTTTGCTTTTACTCTAAATTCGTATACTGTTTGAGTTCCTTGTTTCGGAATCCATAAATAATAGGTTGTCGAAGTTTCTGCGCTTACCCATCCTGACGGTGTATTCAATTGCACTTCATAAGATGCTGCTTCAGTTGATGTGGCCCATGATGCATAAAATCCTGATGAATATACTCCCGCATTTCCAAGATTTGTTGGTGTTGGCAAAGTTGCAGGATTTGGAGGCACAATTGTTCCAGCAGAGACAGTGTAGTCTTCAATTTCACCATCGCCAAGATTTCCGCAAGTTGATGATGGATTGCTATTGTATTTCATTACAACACGCATTCTGGTTGTTCCAGTAAAGACAGCAGGAGTAAAATTCCCTACAACAGCGCCATTTGATGAAATATTATTAATCACTTTTTCAGATTCTTCAAACTGATTGTTTTTATTGTAATCAATCCAAACTCCCCAATATTCAGTATAAGCAGATCCTGTAAAACCAGGTGTCAGAGTAATGCTTGTATTCGCATTCGGATTTAGCGTAATTACTTTTGAAGTATAATCGGCATAGCCATTTGTTTCTTTTCCAGATGTGTTTACAAAACTGCCCACTGCTACAGAACTAATGTATTCGTAACCGTTTGTTCCCTGCGCACTGCACAACGGAGCTATTGGAACTGTCACTGTAGCCACATTTGAATAGGCTGAATAATCTGTTCCAGATTTTGCTCGAACTCTGTATTTATAAGTACTGCCTGCCGTTAAAGCTGTATTGGTGTAAGTAGATGCAGTATTCGCTAAAGTAGCAACCTCTGCATAAACATCATCAGAACCTGCTCTTTCTATTACTACATTTGTTGCATTCGTAGCATTATTGATCCAATTAAGAGTGGCTTCTAAATTTGTAACCGTTGCTGTTAAATTTGTTGGAGCCAATACTGTATTTGGTGTTTGTGTTCCTGCTAAAATCGGTTCGTTGGGTTTGGTATTGTAAGCAAAGTCCAAAACCGTATAACTTACTCCGCCAGCTTCTACTTTTACATGCATCCACCCGTAACAAGTACGTCCTCTACTGGTATATTCGAAACCAATATATCCTGTTTTATTATCCCAAGTTGTATAAGTAGCAGTTCGCAAATCTAGCTGATTTGGATAGGCACCCGGAGTAGCAAAATTACTCGAAGCTCCAATAGAAGTGCCTTGCGCTAAAAAGGAGATGTTTCTGGTTCCAGATTCAGCAACCAGTCTTTTTCCGTATGTTTCCATTTTTAAAGCTGCAGCTGCATATTGCCAAGCACCATATTCTGTATTGTCTCCAATGCCTAAATCAAAATATTGCCAAGTCGATGCCGCATTGGCTGTGTAGTCTGGGTTGTTTACATAAAACACTCCGTAAGGCGCATCAAATTTCAAATTAATAGTTTTTGAAGCCATGTCTAAAGTGCTGATTCCACCTGTAATTGCAGCGTCTTTAAAAGTTATTACAACAGTAGCATTATCGGTTACATTATGAGCGGTAGCTTTTCCTGTAAAAGTAACCACTGTTTTTGTATTGTTTTCAAGGGTTAAAACTGCGGTTAAACCAGCTGGCACTCCTGTAATGGTGTAGTCTGTTCCTACTGTAAAAGTACCACTGCTTTTGGTAAATGTTCCGTTATTGGTTGCCAATGAAATAGCCGTGTTTGCAGTAATGCTTCCGTCATTAATTTCTGATTCATACAAGGTATCTGCAGACAAAACGGTAGCTGTTTTGTCACTCATTCCAGTATAAATTGGCGTATTGGGTTTGGTGTTGTAGGCATACTCTAAAATAGTGTATCCGCCGCCATCAGCATTTACTTTTACTTTAAACCATCCGTAGCACGTACGACCATCAATTAAATAATCAAATCCTACATAACCTGTTTTTCCATCCCAATTCGTGTAACTTGCTGTTCTCAAATCAAGTTGGTTAGGATATGCGCCTGGAGCAGTCATATTGCTTGTTGGACCAACAGCAGTGTTAGAATTCAATAATGAGATGTTTCTAGTACCTGACTCGCAAACCAATCTTTTTGCATAAGTTTCAATTTTTAAAGCATTTGCAGCATAACGCCAACCTCCAAACGCTGGATCATCTCCTTTGGCAATTTCAAAATATTTCCAAGTTAATGCTGATGAAACTGTAACATCTGGCATATCTACAAAAAAGATTCCGTACGGATCTGAAAATTTAAAATTAAAGAATAAAGAACTGCAAGATAAATCTGCCATTCCTCCTGTGAATGCTGCAGGCAAAAAGTTGATACTTCCTGAAGCATTATTACTTACTCCGTGATTTGTTGCTTTTCCTGTTAAAGTAACTGTAATCTGATTGTTTGAATTTACAGTAAGCACAGGAATTATTCCTGCTGGGAAAGTATGCGTAAAATGAGTACCTGCAGTTAAAGTTCCTGAAGATACAGCAAAAGTTTTTCCTCCGTTTAAGTTTATAATTGAAGAAGTATCAAAAGAACCATCATTTACAACGGCTTCTTTAAATGTTACTGCTGAAGCAACCAAACTGCTTCCTATTGCGTTTACGCCAGTATCAATTAAGTTTTGCGGTTGCCAGAGCGATTTTCTTGCAGGATGTTCTAGCGCTGCCAACATTCTATCAATCTGACCTTGAGTATACATTTTGTAACAGCCTTGTGCTCCATTGTATCCCATATAATTTTCAAAGTTCACTTTGTCTCCGCTACAATTTGTTCCTGGCGTGCAACCTAAAGTATGCTTACCATCTTCTGCAGGAGTATCGGCAACCTCATCTGTTCCTGTGCATCCTCCTTCAAAAGTGTGTATCAAATTAAGAAAGTGACCGAACTCATGCGTTAGCGTTGCTGAAAATTCTTTACTATAGGAGTTGTCATATAAATAAGCTCCGTTAAAAACGACACGAGCCGTATTATTGGCCGTCATATCTGAATTTGGATACCATGCTACTCCAGAATTATTTGTAGCACCATCATTGTACAAATCATTCTGAATATAAACATTCATGTATTTTGTATTGTCCCAAGCGTCAGCTGCGATTTGGTCATCGTAGCCACCGCCATTTCCATATCCGTTTTTGGTCGGATGAAATACAACTCCTGTTGTACATCCTCCGTTTGGATCTTTTTTAGCTAATTTAAATTCAATGTTTAAAGTTCCGCGTCGCGACTGAAAAAAGGGTTCTACCGTTTGGTAATCGGCATTACGGCCATTAAAGTCATCGTTAAGCTGTGCCAAGTGGTTTACAATCTTTTCGTAGGTTACCGTTTTTCCTCCTTGTACATCTCCATAAATGTGGAATACTACGGGAATTGTATACGTAACAACTGCCGTTTTTGATGTTTTAGATTTGCGCTGTGCTGCAAAATTTTTACTAAAAACATCAAAGTTCTTTTTCTCTTCAAGTGCATGCGGGTTATTCCGGTACACTTTGGCATTTTCTTCGCTTGTCCGACAAGGTAAAACTTGCGCGCTAACTTTCAATACGCTGAAAATTAAAAAGCAGATTAGTAATTTTAACTTCATTATTAAGGTTTTTTAGTTTGTAAAGATCAAATTTACCTTACATGCCTCTATCTTTCTGATAGTATTTTACTCAGAATTAATACATAATTATCACATTTTTAACCTTAAAAAAACACATAATTAAAAAATTACCTTAATAAACAATAAATACAAAAACCAATTCTATTAATAAAAAACAATCCTTAAGTCTTGCCAAACCTAGGGGTAAAAAAAAACCAGCACTTAAAAGTGCTGGTCTCAAAAACAAATTAAACTAACTCAAAATTAAAATTTGTCCCAAAAAATTCTTGTTGTCATTAAATCTCCTCCTATAGCTGATGAAGCCGCTTCATAATTTGCCGTATTTAGCGTTTTATCAGATGTAGAATAAATATTTCTGACAGGAACTTTTCCTTCAGCTTCTTGCACTGCTGTAACAGGCGCTATAAGTACGGGATAATCTAATCTTCGGTATTCTGTCCAAGCTTCAAAACCACGGTTGTAATAAGCAATCCAAAGCTGGTAGGCTATTTTTTGCTTATCGGTTCCAGCTGCCGTTGCAAAAGCTACGTCAGGTCTGCTTAAATAGGTTTGAATATTAGCGTCAGAAACTCCCCAAAATTTCATGCTCGCCTGAATTCCTTTCGTATAATAAGCCGCCGCATCTCCGCCTACATTAAAACCTCTGCTTGCTGCCTCTGCCAACAAGAAACAGGTTTCTGTATAATCGAATATAACGCCTGGATTTGTTTTTTGTCTTAATCTTAAACCTGTATTGCTATAATCGGCATAATTAACCTGTTGTGCATAAGGAGCACCTTTGTATTGTCCGTTTATTTTTGAATTAGGATTGAAGAAAAAATCACGTCTCGGATCTTCCTTTCCGTTTAATTCATTCACAAAAAAGGCAGCAATATTAATCTGGCTTGAATTTACCAAATCATCGTACAATGGGTTCATATCTGTTATGGAAGAAAAATACTGGAACAATGCCGTATCTGTTTCTTTGCTCATAACTCCCGCATTGAAAGCGCTTTCAACCATTGTTTTTGCTTTTACAGCATCTACATCAGCCAAATGCAATCCCATTTTAAGTTTTACGCTATTGGCTAAAGTTTTCCATTTTGCTACATCTCCATGAAAGATTAAATCGGCATTTCCAAAACTTCCGTTGCTATCGTTTAAAGCCAAAATTGCAGCATCCAAACGATTAGCCAAATCAAAATAGATCGTCTTGGCGTCATCGTATTTAGGAAGCGGGAATTTCTTGATGTCTAAAGCCTCAGAATAAGCCACATTTCCAAACAAATCAACCAAAGTCTGATACGCCATTACAATCTGCACTTCTAAAATGGCAAGCTGATTTTTCTTTATGCCTTCTTCAACAGGTCCTAATGCTTTTACACTTTGTATCTGTTTTTGTGCATTGACCAAATCCTGCAATACATCTCTGTACAGCAATACCGAATGCGAACTTCCTAAGTTTCTTTTTGCCTGATTGTAATTGGCTTCGTCTGTATAAGTAGATGTAGACCAATACTGCGCGTAAGCTCTGAAATTATTTGAATTTACAGAAGCATTCGTTAAGAAATAAGCATAATTTACTTGTGCACTAGTCATTAAAGCGCCAGGCAAAGCGGTTTCATAACCTTTTTCATTTTTATTCATGTTGTCCAGATTGTCACATGAAGCTATTGCACACAAAACAGCGCCTGCAAAAAATATCGTTTTTATAATTCTCATGTCTTTAATTTTTTTTAGAATTGAACTTTCATAGTAAAGCTATACTCCTTTGTTGTTGGCAATACTCCAGTTTGAAAACCTTGTAAGTTACCCGAAGAAGCTCCTGCTTCAGGATCTGCATAAGGCAAGTTTTTATGAATGATCCAAAGATTGCTTCCATTTAAGGCAAAAACCATATTGCTGATAAATGTATTTTCTAAAAATCTTTTTGGTAGTCTATAGCTTAGCCCAATTTCGCGCAGCTTCACATAAGAAGCATCGTAAACGTATTCTTGCTGTGGCATAGAGTTGTAAAAATAATAACCGTCTGTTCCTGTCACACTTGCCACAACATCATTACGCGTACCATCTGCTTTTACACCATCTAGCAATATACCACCGCCTTGAGCAACTGGTTCACGTTGCGGAACTCCATTATGGTTGTTAGAAACGGTACTTTCGTAAATTCCTGTTGCGTGTCCGTATTGCTGATCTAGAGAATACACATCTCCTCCTTTTTTCACATCAATCAAAAAGTTGAAAGCAATGTTTTTGTAAGTCAAAACGTTATTGAAACCGCCAATCCAATCTGGAGCAACATTTCCAATTACAACACCTGGAGTTTGCTGATATCTTCCGTTAGAACGAATTACTCTTTCGCCGTTTAAATAAGTATAACCCGAACCCACCAATTGTCCTACTGGTTTACCTACTTCTGCTACGTAATTAACTCCTTGAAACGAACCTAACGAAATCTGATTTGCTCCTCCTAAAGAAATCACTTCATTTTTATTAGTTGACCAGTTTACCGTAGCTTGCCATGAAAAATTAGCTGTTTTTATAGGAGTCGCATTTACTGTTAACTCATAACCTTGATTCTGTACATTTCCTGCATTGATCCAAGCTCTTGTATAACCTGTTTGGGTAGGCGTTTCGATAGAAAGAATCTGATTGGTCGTATTGGTTTTGTAATAAGAGAAATCAACTCCCAACCTGTTTTTGAAAAACTTAAGCTCAAGTCCTGCTTCCACACCTTTTGTCAACTCACTTTTTAAATCAGAATTGCTTCTGCTGTTTTCTGTAGAAAAACGAATTCCGCCAGGCCCGAAATTGGTGTTTTTAGGATAAAGTGCCGAAGTAACTGCAAATGGCGCATCGTTTCCTGTCTCTGCATAGTTCAAGCGTAATTTTCCGAATGACAACCAGTCTTTTTTAATATGATTGCTAAAGATATAAGTCGCTGTAACCGATGGATACGAATAAGTATTGTTATCTTTTGGCAAAGTAGATGATTGGTCAATTCTATAGGTTCCTTCCAAGAAATAAGTATCATAAAAATTAAAACTTGCCATAGTATAAACGCTATTTGTTCCCAAAGTCTGCTGCATTTCTTCAGGGCTATTAATTCCATCAATAGAGTTAGTTAGAGCATAAATTCCTGGCACCACCAATCCGCCGTTTGTTACGGCATAAATAGAATTATTTACAGAACGTCTTGTATTACCTCCTAACATACCCGTAAAATTAATTCCTGTGGTAATAGCGGTTTTAAAATTCATTACTAAATCTAAGTTGATTTCGCGGAAGTTTTTATCATATCTAGAATATTGTCCAAGACCGTTTGGTGTTCTTTTTGAACCTACAGCAATACGTTCCTCCTGTAACTGATGATAGAAATCGACAGCACCTCTACCCATAATATCGAACCAGTTTGTGATGTCGGTTTTTAAGATTACATTTCCAAAGAATCGATCTCTTTTTAATGAGTTGTAGTTGTTGTAACGCTGAAAGTATGGATTGTCATGAAACTGAACACTTAAATTATCAGGCGAACCAACGTTCCATGTGGTGTTTTTGCCCGTTAGTTCATAAGCATCTTTAAGATCCTGAAAATCGGCATTTGTAGTATACCATTGTCTAACACTGCTTAAATAGTTGTTTCCGCCATCACCATATCCAGTTTCATTCATTCCAACTGCATCTGAGGTTAGATAATTGGCCGTTGTTGAAATTCTTGTTTTTGGCGTAATCTTGTAACTCCCAGAAAAATTAAAATTATCTTTTCTATTATTACTATTTGGCAAAATTCCTTGCTGCTGGTTGTAATTGGTATAACCAAATCTAAAATCTCCTTGTTCATTTCCTGCCGAAAAAGCAATACTATTGATATAAGTAAGACTGTTTTGATAAAAACTGTTGGGATTGTTTCTTACAGCCTTATATGGAGTTGCTTTTCCATAAGTTGGCAATTCTGGATAGAAGGAATTCCAGTTGTAAACCAGTAATGAAGGATCAAATTTTGGTCCCCAAGCCGCATCGTCTGTTGCTACATACGGATGAACTCCGCTGCCTAAATCAACTGTTCCGTAAAAATCTCCATAACCCCCACCGTATTGATTTTGATATTCTGGCAATGTTTTTTCATCTACTACTCCAACATTAATTCCTGAACTAAAATTAAATCCTAGTCCGCCTTTCGATTTGCTTCCTTTTTTAAGCGTTACAATAATAACTCCGTTTGACGCTCTTGAACCGTACAATGCTGTAGCCGCAGCTCCTTTTAAAACGTTCATAGTTTCGATATCATCAGGATTAATGTCGGAAGCAGCATTTCCGTAATCGTAACCTCCTACGTTTCCTCCCGATTTTTGATCTGCTGAATTGGTATTGTCATTGTTTAATACAATCCCATCAACAACCCATAATGCCTGATTATTTCCTGTTAATGAAGTAGTACCGCGAATAACCACATTGGTAGAACCTCCAATATTATTATTTCTTCTGATTTCGACACCTGCAATTTTTCCAGAAATATTATTAGAAACGTTTCCTGTATTGATTTTAGTAAGCTGATCGCCGCTTATTTCTTGAGTAGCATAACCAAGCGATTTTTTCTCTCTCTTAAGACCTAATGCTGTAACTACAATTTCTTGCAGTTGCGTAGATCCTGCCGTCATTTTTATATTGATGCTTTTATCGCGTGCTTGAACTTCTTTAGTCTGCATTCCAATAAAACTAAATACCAGTACTGCATTAGCGTCGGCTTTTATTGAATACTTTCCGTCAAAATCAGTTTGAGAACCTGTTTGAGTTCCTTTCACCAAAATACCAACACCAGGCAAAGGCACTCCATTCTCATCTGAAACAATTCCTGATACTACCCGTTCTTGAGCAAATGTCAGTTTGGTCAGCAGCACAAAAAAGAGCACTGCTATTTTTCTAAAATTAATCTTTAATTTCATAAAATGGTTTTATAATTAGTGAAGCAAATATTTTGCTTTTCACATGAATTTTATGATAATATATTATCGAAAAACCTGATTATATTACCCTGTAATTGTCAAATTCGTAATTTCATAAATACTATCTTTCCTTTTATAAAAACACTTTAAAAACAAACACTTAACGTATATCCAAAAAGAACGGAATCAAAAAAAAAAGGAGAATTTCAACTTAATGAAACTCTCCTTTCTTTTTTATAATGTACCAATTTCTATTTTGCTCCTGGAGGACAATTTTTCTCGATATATCGTACAAATGTATCCATCAAATGCTGTGAGGTTCCTTCTCCTTCATCAATACTATGCGAACGGTTTGGATAAATCATTAAATCGAACATTTTATCGTATCTAACCAATTCGTTAATTAAGACTTCTGCATTTTTATAATGCACATTATCGTCTCCCGTACCATGAATATATAATAAGTTTCCTTTCAAGTTTTTAGCATGCGTTACAGGAGAAGCCTTAATATAAGTAGCTTCATTTTCGTCTGGCAACCCCATGTAGCGCTCGGTGTAGATATTATCATAAAAATGCTGATCTGTCACGGCTGCAATTGCAATTCCGGTTTTGTAAATATCTGGAAATTGGAACATTAAATTTAAAGTCACTGCACCTCCGCCGCTCCAGCCATGAATTGCTACACGATCGGCATCAATAAAATTCCATTTTAAAACTTCTTTGGCCGCCATTGCCTGATCGTGCGTATTGATAATTCCGATGTTTTTATAAATCGATTTTCTCCATTGTGTTCCTTTCATCGCTGGAGTTCCTCTATTATCCATTGCAATTCCGATATATCCTTTTGGGATTAAAGCAGCAATAAAATCATCAAAGTAAGGTCTGTCATTGGCAACTGTTGCCATTGGCTCACCATACACATAAAAGAAAACTGGATATTTTTTTGAAGGATCAAAATCTAACGGTTTAGCCATGATTCCGTCAATATCAATACCATCAACTGTTTTGACTTTAAATTTTTCTAACGAATAATCTCTATGAGGCGCGGCAAAAACATCTGCCTCCTTTGGATAAATCTTTTGGTGTCCAGACAAAGCAATTAATCTCTGATTGTAATCTCTTGAAATACTTGCGTTAGTATGCTGTGCATAAGCTGCATCTGTAGAGAAAATATATCGGTTTGAACCGTCAAAAATATCTGGAGTGACTCTTTTTGTTTTTTTCGAACTTAAATTGGTCTCGTACAAATAACGCTGTGTAGCATCTGTTGGACTGGCAATAAAATAAATTGTTTTTGTTTTCTCGTTATACGCTTTATAATACGCATCAAAATTAGTTTTGGTTACCAATTCCTTTGATTTTCCATCCAAACTTATTTTATAAATGTGCATCCATCCGTCGGCATCAGAGCTCCATAAAAAGGATTTTCCATTATCTACAAACTGACAAGGAAAAATATCATATTGTCCCGAAGAAATATCAAAAACATCGATCCAAGAATTCGATTCTTCTTTGTAAATAACCCTAGCCGATCCCGATTTTGCATTACAATCGTACATCGTAACTTGGTTCTGTTTTCGGTTTAACTGAATCACCATAATAGACTCATTGTTAAGCCATTTCATTCTAACCAAATAATTATTATCAGGCTCTCCTGGAATGTTTAACCAATTGGTTTGCAAAGAATCAATATTGATAATTCCGATTTTAACCGAGGAAGGTTTTTCTCCTGCTTTTGGATATTCTACAGGAATAATTGTTGGATACAATGAATCGGTATTATTGATCATATAATGAAATTTGGTAGACGTTGCATCTACTCTCCAAAAAGCAATGCTTTTTCCGTCTGGACTCCATCTAAATCCGTCGCGTGCAGCAAGCTCTTCTTCGTAAACCCAGTCAAAAGTTCCGTTGATGATTTTATCTGTACCGTCTGTTGTTATTGGAGTTATTTTACCTGTACTTATGTTTTCTACATAAATATTGTGATTTGAAACATAAGCAACATTTTCGTTATCGCTTGAAAATTTAGCAAACATCAGTGAAGATGCGTCTAAGTTTTTACCCAACTGTTTTCCTCTTCCTGTAGCCAAATCAAAAAACCAATAATCGCCTTTGGTATTGTCTCTCCACACTTTTTTAGAATTGGTGTAAACCAAAACTTTTGTTTTTGAGTCATTCCAAACCAAATTCTCGATTTCTCCTTTAAATCCAGCTGCAGCTAATTGTGCATTAGATAAAATCGTGTTTTGCTTATCTAGTTTATCCACATCATAAACCGACACATTATTATCTTTACTTACCCAAAATGAATGAGAATTAGGCAACCAATTTAGATTGTTAATATCGATTTTCTGTGCAAAAACAGAAGTGCATATCAACAGAAGAAACAACAAATACTTTTTCATCTTATTTTTTATTTTTAATTAAATTTTCAATTTCTTCGATTTCAATAGGCATGGCTTCACTCAAATTAATGTTTCCGTTTTCCGTTATCAGATAATCATTTTCTAAACGACAGCCAATTCCTTCTTCTCTAATATAAATTCCAGGTTCGCAAGTAAGCACCATTCCTTTTTCAAAAGGTCTCGAATATAAACCAACATCATGAACATCCAAACCTAAATGATGGGCAGTTCCATGCATGAAATATTTCTTGTATGCGGGTTTTTCTGGATCTTGCGTTTTAATTTCGTCTTCAGTAATCAAACCTAATTTAACCAGCTCGGTTTCAATTAATTTTGCCATTTGAAGTTCGTAATCTTTAGACAAGACTCCTGGTTTCAATAATTTCGAACCTTCTTTCAGGCAATGCAAAACCGATTCGTAAACTTGTTTTTGCCTCGGACTAAAAGTTCCGTTAACGGGAATGCATCTCGTAGTATCCGAATTATAATTGCCATAACAGCTTCCGAAATCAATCAGAACCATTTCGTTCTCTTCGCAGATATCATCATTGGTGTTATAATGCAGCGAACAGGCATTTACGCCAGATGCCACAATTGATTTAAATGCCTGTCTTGTTCCTCCGTTTTTTACGGTAGCATACAACAACTCAGCTTCTAATTCGTATTCTTTTATATTTGGACGAATTGCCTCTAAAATCCTATGAAAACCTTCAACGCTAAGTGCCGTAGCTTTTTTAATTAAATCAATTTCTTCATTAGATTTAATAGGCCGCAATTCGCGAGTTATTTTTGCAGCACGCTCGTATTGATGCAATGGGTATTTTTCTTTACACCATTTAATCATTCGGTCCTGTCTGGTTTCCATTTCAAAAGTAACCCGTTTGATGTGCTCGTTATGGCCTAAGTAAATAGTATCGGCTTCAAAAGCAAAAAGCTGTAAAGTCTTTTCAAATTCATGAAGCCATTTAATATTCTGGATTCCGGAAATAGCTGTTGCTTGTTCTTTGGTTAAAAAATTACCGTCCCAAAGCAGCGTATGCTCATTGGCTTCTTTTACAAAAAGTATGGTCTTGTTTTCTTCTTTAAATGCCTCTGGAAAAAGCACCAGAATCGTTTCATCCTGATCGATTCCAGACAGATAAAACAAATCGTTGTTTTGTGCAAAGCCCATAACATCATCTGCGTTATTTGGCATTACGTCATTTGAAGTTAGAATAGCCAAACTATTCGGCTTCATCTTTTGGGTAAATCTTTTTCGGTTTTCTACAAACAAAGAAACCGGAATCGCATTATATCTCATATTTTATATTTGAAATCTGTCTGTAGCTACAGAAGTTGGTTTGCCAGAAATAATCTCGGTTACGATTTTTCCTGTTGCCGGCGCCAGACTTAATCCCATCATGGCGTGTCCAGTTGCTAAGATCAAATTTACGATTTTTTTGTCTCGCGCAATAATTGGCATTCCACTTGGAGTACAAGGCCTGAACCCAAACCAAGTATCTTCAGTTTTCGGCATTTCGACTTTCATATCAGGATAAAAATCATTAATGCTGTTTATAATTCCCTGAAGTCGGTTTGCATTTATTTTATTGTCTTTAGTGTGGGTTATTTCCATCGTTCCTCCAAATCTAATATCATTAGACATTGGAGTTACAGCTACTTTTCCTTCACATAAAATAGACGGAATACTAGGTTTTTGTTCTTTATCATTTAAAGTAAAACTATAACCTTTTCCTGGCAAGATAGAAATCGAGATATTTAATTTTTTCGCCAAAAAAGGACTCCAAGATCCTGATGCCAAAACCACTTCGTCAGTTCTAAAAAGCCCTTTATCGGTTACTATTTTTTCTATTTTATTTCCTTCTAAAACAAAATCTCTAACGCTAGTTTGCGAATAGATTTCGACTTTTAAACGATTTAATTCTTCTTTGATAAAAGCCATAAATTTTTGCGGATACAAATGCGCATCACTTTTATAATGGACTCCGCCAATTACATTTGTATTGGTTCCTTTCTCTAAAAGAGCAACTTCAGATTTTGACAAATAATCTACTTCAAGACCAAGACGTTCTGCTTCTTTGCCTTCGTGATGCATTTCATCTGCTACTTTATCACTCTTATAAAGCATCAAAAGTCCTTTTTCTTCATAAAAAAAGGAATTATTTTCTTTGGCAAAATCCTGATACAGCTCTTTACTTAACAAAGAAAGATCTCGCAAAGCAGGCATCGCTTTTTCGACATGACGCAAATTGGCATGTTTATAAAACTGCATTCCCCAGCTTAATAAATCTTTACTTAAACGCGGTTTTACATAAAACGGACTTCGGCTATCAAACATCCATTTTATGCCTTGTGCAATCATGCCAGGCTGTGCCAACGGAATAATATGCGAAGGCACAATCATACCTGCGTTTCCGTACGAACAGCCATTCTTCATGTCAGATTCGTCAAATACGCTTACTTCGTAACCTTCTTTTGCAAGATAATATGCAGAACATAAGCCAATAATTCCGCCGCCAATTACAGCTACTTTTTTCATAAATTTTAATTCGTTAAAAGTTCTTTGAGACTATTAATTATATTGTAAACCTTAGAAAAACAATTGTATCCTCTCTATTGAAAATTTTTAAAATCCCTTAGTCTTAACTAAGGGATATCAAAAAACAATAACTCAACAATTGGTGTAATTTATTTTCTGTTCCTAAGATTCATTATACTATAATTTGATTTTTTAAATTACCTGAAATCCGAAAGCATACGGATCATCGCTTTCATCAATTATAATAGTATTGTATCCGTAAACTTTTGCCCAGCCTTGTATGCTTGGCACAATAGCAGGAATGTCTCCAATAGAAGTTTCTTCTACCACTTTTCCAATAAATTTGCTTCCAATATAACTTTCGTGAATAAACTCTTCCCCTTTTTTCAATTTTCCTTTAGCATGCAATTGCGCCATTCTTGCCGATGTTCCTGTTCCGCATGGCGAACGGTCGATCGCTTTGTCGCCATAAAAAACAGCATTTCTGCCAGAAGACGTTGGATCTATAGGTGATCCTGTCCATAACATATGCGACACATCTCGAATCGTATCATTTTGCGGATGAATGAAATAGTCTGGATATTTTTCATTAATTTTTTTGCGTACTTCCTGACTGTACTGAATAATCTTGCTTGCTGTAAAATCCTGAACGCCAGAAAAATTCTTTTGCGGATCTACAATAGCGTAGTAATTTCCTCCGTAAGCCACATCAAAAACAATCTCACCCAATTCTTCACAATCAACGGTAAGACCTTCAGCAGCCAAATATGATTTTACGTTGGTCAGACGTACCCAATCTACTTTTTTGCCTGTTTGCTGGTATTCGATATGCACTAAACCTGCTGGAGCTTCCATTTTGATGATTCCTGGAGTTTTTGGTGTGACCAAGCCTTCTTCTACAGCAATTGTAATTGTGCCAATTGTTCCGTGTCCGCACATTGGCAAACAGCCAGAAGTTTCGATAAACAATATCCCAACATCATTGGCAGGGTCATGAGGCGGATATAAAATACTGCCGCTCATCATATCATGTCCTCTTGGTTCAAACATTAACCCTTTACGAATCCAGTCATATTCTTTTAAGAAATGCTGCCGTTTTTCACTCATTGAATTACCTTGCAGATTTGGTCCGCCACCAGCAACAACCCGAACTGGATTCCCGCATGTGTGAGCGTCTACGCAAAAAAAAGTTTTCTTTACCATTTTATATTTGAGATAGTGTTAGTTTATTATTTACTGTACGCACAATTTGCAACGGATTCTCATTCTGCAATTCAGCTGGCAGCAATTCATTTGGCCAATTCTGATAACTTAACGGTCTCACCCATCTGTAAACTGCATGTATGCCAACGGCAGTATAACGTGAATCTGACGACGCAGGATAAGGTCCGCCGTGAAGCATTGAAGCGCAAACTTCTACTCCTGTAGGCACACCATTAAAAATCAGGCGTCCCACACGATTTTGCAGAGCCGAAATAATCTCTTTATGAGTTTCTATTTCGTTGTCTTCGCTTATAATTGTTCCTGTCAACTGTCCTTCTAATTCAGAAATGACTTCTATTAATTCGGCTTCATTTTCACATTCTATCAAAATAGAAAACGGACCAAAAACTTCATTGTGCAATATTTTATTCTCTAAAAATTCCTTACCATCTACCTTCAAAACTGTTGGAGTGCCGTGATTAGGCGTTGCTTCTCCTTTAAACTGTGCAATTCTCGAAACTCCGTTCTGCTCTTCTATCTTAGCAATTCCGCTGTTAAAATCAGCATATATAGACGGATGCAGCATACATCCCGGCTGAATCTTTTCTATAGCTTCATTAAGATTTTCTTCAAACTCATTTAGTTCGTCACCTCTTAAAGCTAATAATAAACCTGGATTAGTACAAAATTGTCCTGCTCCTAAAGTGATAGAATTTGCATAAGCTGTCGCCCATTTCTCGCTGTTCTTTTTCAAAGCATTTGGCAAAAGAACCACAGGATTTATGCTTCCCATTTCGGCAAATACTGGAATTGGCTCTGGACGCTGTGCGGCCAAATCGCATAATGCACGGCCACCTTTAATGCTTCCTGTAAAACCTACTCCTTTTACCAATGGGTGTTTAACTAAACTTGTTCCCAATGTTCTTCCGTCTCCTATAAGATTAGAAAAAACACCTTCGGGCATATTGGTCTTCTGTGCTGCTTTTATAATAGCCGAAGCTACCATCTCACCTGTTCCGATATGCATAGAATGGCTTTTTACAATAACCGGACAACCCGAAGCCAAAGCTGAAGCTGTATCTCCTCCGCTTGTAGAGAATGCAAAAGGAAAGTTACTAGACCCGAAAACCACAATTGGTCCAAGAGGAACTAACATTTTGCGTAAGTCTTCTTTTGGTGCAGGCTGTCTGTCAATTATTGCAGTATCTATAGTTGCCTGAACCCAGCTTCCTTCTGTAAGCATTTCGGCGAAAGCTTTTAGCTGGCCAATCATACGACCACGTTCTCCTTCTGCTCTGCCTCTTGGAAAACCAGATTCTGTACAATATTGCTCTAAAAGATTGTCTCCTAAAGCTAAAATTTCGTCTGCAATCGCATTTAAGAAATTTGCTTTTTCAAGACCTGATTTTTTTTTATAACTCGCAAATGCCTGATTGGCCAAAGTAACCGCTTCCTCAATTTCGTCCTGAGTTGCCTCTGTAAAAACCCACGGATTTTCTTTGTTCAATGACGGATTAAACGTTTTTAAGGTTTTTGAACCGCTTGCTTTAAGCTGACTTCCTATATAATTTTTTCCTGTAATCATGTTTTTATCTTATAAATGAATGTTTTGAGTCGCAGTTTTCGGTCGCAACCTTAGTAGAAATCGCCCCTAAAGATTCTAACTGAGACTGGTGCTAGGACCGAGAAGAGGCTGCGACTAAAAAAGCCAATCTTGCCAATATGCTGTTATAAATTTTTATAGTCTGGCAAAGTTGGTCTTGTGCGTAATCCTTCAGCAATAATCGCTAGGACTTTTTCTCTTTCAGCTCCTTGCAATGGCAATCTCGGAGCACGAACATTTTCGGTACCGATTCCTGTTGCTACTTCTGCCAATTTGATATTTTGTACTAAGAATGAGTTAATATCCAATTCTAATAAAGGCAAAAACCATCTGTAGATTTTTAAAGCCTCTTCTATTCTTCCGGCTTTAGCCAATTTATAAATAGCTACTGTTTCTTGAGGAAAAGCACAAACCAATCCAGAAACCCAACCATCAGACCCCATCAATAAGCTTTCTAAAGCTAAAGTGTCTACTCCTGATAATATTTTTAAACGATCTCCAAAACGGTTAATCATTCTAGTAACATTAGAGATATCTCTTGTGGATTCTTTTACGGCTTGGATGTTATCGTATTTCAATAGTTCTTCGAACATGTCTAAAGTAACTTCAATTTTATAATCAACAGGGTTGTTATAAACCATAATAGGAAGCGAAGTATTCTTTGCCACTTCGGCATAAAAAGTTACGGTCTCAAAATCCGATGCTTTGTAGCGCATTGGAGGAAGCATCATTAATCCTTTTGCTCCATCTTCTTCGGCTTTATTTGCTGCCAAAATGGCTGCTTTTGTAGTTTGCTCTGCAATATTCATAATTACAGGCACTTTATTATCTGTAAGCGAAACGGTATGTTTCACTAATTCTCTTTTTTCTTCTTCCAAAAGTGTGCTGGCTTCACCCAAAGTGCCGCCTAAAATAATACCTGATACTCCAGCATCTAATTGTGCCTTCATATTAACTTCAAACATGTTGAAGTCTAATTTATCATCTGCAGTAAATTTTGTAGTTACCGCCGGCATCACGCCATTCCATTGAATACTCATAATTTTAATTTTTTATATAAGCCAAAATTATCCAGAAACAACAGAGCGGAGTCTTCAAAAATTACCACAAAATGATATTATATTACCCTATATAAAGACAAAACTTAAAAAACAGAACATTATAGCATCATTTTTTTAATCAAATACAATATATTTGGTAGTAACTAACTAACCACTATATGAAAGTTTTTCCATTTAAAATTCCAAAATCTGGAGAAGATCCCCTTATTTATCAAGAAGATATAGAAGTATCCTTTTATGATAAACTGCATCAGCATGAAGAAATTCAAATTAGTTTTATCGAAAAAGGTGAAGGTGCTGTTTTTGCTGGTGATACTATTTCGCAATATCATCAAGGAGATATATTGGTAATTGGAAGTAATTTGCCTCATGTTTTTAGAAGTGATGTTCAGGAAAATGTAGTTTCTGTAATGCGTACTTTATTTTTTACTTTCAATTCTTTCGGAAGAGATTTTTTCGAATTGCCTACTTTTCGAAACATCCATCCTATTCTAGAAAACAGCAAGAACGGGTTCATTATTCATAACGCACCGAAAAAAGTAGTCAAGTATTTTAAGAAATTAAAAAAAGCCGACAGTTATACGCGTTTTATATTGTTCCTTGATATTTTAAAATGGCTTTCGACATCTGAATATACACCGCTTTCTAATTATTTGTATCAAAAGAAAATAACGGACAATGAAGGAAAAAGAATGCAGATTGTATTTGAATATGTTATGACGAATTTCCATAAAAACATTACACTCGACGAAATTGCTTCGATTGCGAGTATGACCAAAAACGCTTTTTGCCGGTATTTTAAAGTCCGTACTAATAAGTCTTTTTTTCAATTTCTTATTGAAGTTCGTATTGAGAGAGCTGCAAAGTTATTGTCGAATAATGAGGAATTATCAGTTCTTGAAATTGCAGAATTATGTGGTTTTAATAATATTTCTAACTTCAATAGAAAGTTTAAGGAACTGAAACAGCTTTCTCCTTTGCAGTATCGAAAGCTTAATTTGTAAATACATTATGCATAAATATTTCACGCAGATTTTAAATGATTAAAGCAGATCAAAAAAAATCTGCTAAATCTGCGAGAGAAAAATTGCTCGCAAAGTCGCAGAGCCGCAAAGTTTTTTTTCGCAGATTGTTAAGATAAAAAATCTGTATAAATCTGCTTCAATCATTTTCAATCTGCGTGAAAAAAAACGGCTGTTTAATCTCATCTTAACGAGATCAAACAGCTGATTTACTTTATAATAAATCTTCTTTAATTCCCTGACACTTCTGTAATTTCAAGCACGACACTTGATTCTACTTTTGACGAAGAAACTCTTAAACCCACATTCATTAGAAAATCACCTTTAAAAGATTCGCCAGATTCTTCTAGCGTTTTCTTGGCATCTGGCATTAAATTGATTTCTTCTACTTTGTACATTTTATTGGCATCTAAACCTTGAAAACGAACCAAATTATATTGCGGATCGTAAAGCGGATGAAGCGTATAAGAAAATAAAACTGCTTTACTTTTCGATTCGTTAATATACATCAAAACAGCACGACTGTCTTCATAAGGAGAAATAATTCTATACAAGTCTCCATGCCAAATTATCGGACTTAATCTTTTATAATTGGCAACTGCATCCTGAGTATATTTTAATTCTTTTTCTTTCAGCTCTTTTACATTAATATCAAAACCTAATTTACCCATCATGGCAACGTCTGTTTTGAATTTGATTGATTGATTTCCCCAAGAGGTTACGTGATTGCAAATCGAAAAAGCTGGGAAAAACTGCGAATATCCCCACTGAATAAAAACTCTGTTGTACGGATCGGTATTGTCGCTTGCCCAAAACTCTGTAAAATATTTTAAGAATGCATAATCGGTTCTTCCGCCGCCGCCCGCGCAAAGCATCATAGGCAGGTTTGGATATTTTGTTTTAATTCGCTCCAAAACTTTATATAAACCTCTCGTATATTCTATGAACAGATGCGACTGCTGATTTTTTAAATAAGTCGAATATGCATTGGTCATCATTCGGTTGCAATCCCATTTAAAGAAAGCTACTCCGCCATTGGTCTGCATGATATCATCAACAGTTTTGAATACAAAATCCTGCACTTTCGGATTGGACAAATCTAAAACCAATTGTGTTCTATAATAACTTTCTTCTCTATTTGGCAATTTCAAAATCCAGTCCGGATGCTTCTCGTACAGTTCACTTTTGGGGTTTACCATTTCTGGTTCAATCCAAATTCCGAATTTAATTCCCGTTTTTTCTGCTTGCTGGATCAAGAAACCTAAACCGTTTGGCAGTTTCGTTTTTGTCGGTTGCCAATCTCCTAAACCCGATTTATCGCCACTTCTTGGATATTTGTTTCCAAACCAGCCGTCATCCAATAAAAACATATCAACGCCCAAAGTTTTAGCGTCTTCAAACATTTCAGTTAATTTCTTTTCGTCAAAATTAAAAAAAGTGGTTTCCCAATTGTTCAGTAAAGTTAAACGTGGTTTGTCTCCATCTTTTACGCCGTAGTTTTTTGCCCAAGAATGCAAATTTCTACTCGCCTGACCTTTTCCTTTATTCGAAAAAGTATAAATAAAAGAAGGTGTCGTAAATACTTCTCCAGGCTGAAGGCTATATTCTGAAGCAAACGGATTGATTCCAGAACTAATTCGAAGCGAGTTTTTATTGTCTAATTCAAAAGTGAACTTAAAATTTCCTGACCAAGCAATGGTTCCTGCAACAAGTTCGCCTGTATTTTCTTTCGCCTTATCATTCAATGCTAAGAAAAAAACGGGCGTTTGATACATATTGGTTCTTACTCCCAATTTAGAATCGATTACTTTAGCACCGCTAGTGAGTTCGCTTTCCTGCATTCGAACTTCTTTTGCCCAATCTCCATGAAACTGAGTCAGCCAATAACGGTCTGCATCAAAATGCAACATCGACGATGCATAGTTGTATAACATTACAGGTTTCTTTTCATGGTGTTCAATTTCGGTCCATTGTTCTATTACATTTTCTTTATAAAAAGCTTTATAATGCAATGTCACTTGCACAGGATAAACTGGATCCTTCATCTTTATAATCGTCTCAGTTGTATTTGAGTCTATTTTATTGGTTTGATGGCTTACATAAACTAGTTGTAAAGCAGGATTTCCATCATTGTGTGTTATTCGTATGGCAGATTCAAACAAATTATCGGTTCCGTAAGTTGGATAAGCCAGATGTCTTAAATTGACCAACGGATTCCCATCATTAATTACAAATGATTTGTCGCTTTCTTTTGAAATGGTCTGGTATGACGAAGCTTCTAATTTTGCTCCTAAATAAGACTGATATAACAATCCATTTTTTGCCACTTTTAAAATTAAAGCCGTGTTGTGGGTTTCAATTGCGATAGGATCATTCTGTGCATTAGCCTCCCAAAAGAAAATGGTGAGAATTAATAAAGTAACTACTTTTTTCATAAAAATTTAATTAATATAAATAATGGTTTCTTTTGGAGCTTTAAAAAGAATACAATACAATCGTATAAGATTGGAATGCAATTCATTTAAAAACTCCGAACATCACATTTATCAATTAAACCGCGAGAAAAAATTCATTTGATTCTACCAATATAGAAACAGCTATTGTATACAATTTCATAAGGAGAATGGCTTTGGCTCTAATACACCATTATATTATGAAGAAATGAAATTCAAAAGTAGAAAATATAATTGAATGTCTATTTCTTCCTACCGTTTTATTTTTTAAAGATGAAATTTAGCGGACTCTTAAAAATGGGCTTTTGATAAATTTTCAACCACTTTTTATCGATTCTGATATTTTATTACCTAAAAAACGTTTTTAATCGTAAAATAAGAAGAAATATATGCAAGCTTACTCTTACATATTAGCCTAAATTACCGACTGGTATGGTTAAAAAAAGAATAGTAGTAAAAAAATCGAAAATTATTACGCAAAAAAAATTCTGATACTATATTATCCACTTTTAAAAATCAAAATAATAATTTTTAGCATTTCAACTTCTAATTCATTTTCAAAAAAATTAATCCTAAAAATAAGCTAGACCAAAATCGAAAATAAAAACTAAGAAAAAATTTACTTATTTATTAAAACTAGTGCATTTTGTGTTTTATGCATATATTACCCACTTTATTTTTTATATTATCTTAAAGAAGTCTTGTTTTTTACACATATCTCAAAAAAACTAGTAGGTACTGGTATGTGTGAGTTTAGAACATTTATACTTTTGGATTTCACATTTATCCTTTTTCATAAAGCAATTTGCAGAGGCTCAAGACATTTTGTTTGTTAAAAATGAAAAAGATAAAAACTGGACCACGAGAGAATAAATTACTAACTAACAAAACCACTGAAAAACATGACCAAACAAAAACCAACAAAAGATTGGCTTTCTTCTGAGACATCGAAGATCACCAAACTAACATCTGGAGCCTTACTGGCACTGACTTTGCAAGTTTCTTTTGCAGCTGAGTTAAAAGACACAAATTTTTCTTCTAAAATTGACAGCAATTTGGCCTTAACAAAAGGCAAGAGTGCATCTGTTATCGTAGACAAATTAATAAAAGGAAAAGTAACGGGTTCAAAAGGCGAACCTCTTCCAGGAGTAAACATCTTGGTAAAAGGCACAAAAATATCTGCTGTTACCGATTTTGATGGTAATTTTACCATTGAAGTTCCTGATGCTAACAGTATTCTTGTTTTTTCGTACACTGGCTTTATATCAAAAGAAATTCCTGCAAGTGAAGCCGCGAGCATTCAGCTTGAAGAACAAAACCAGACTTTGAACGAAGTTGTCGTTGTAGGATACGGAACGCAAAAAAAGGCCTCAACTACTGGTGCTATTGCATCGATTAAAGGAGGCGTTTTAACACAAAATGCATCTGCAAACGTATCAAACGGAATTGCCGGACGCATGTCTGGAGTAATCGCCAATAACCGCTCTGGAAGACCAGGTGATGATAGCTCTAGCCTTTTAATTAGAGGATTCAATTCCTTTGGCGGTGGTACAAGTCCGCTTGTCGTTGTAGACGGAATTCCAGACCGTGATTTGAATAGGATCAATCCAGATGATATCGAATCTGTAACAGTTCTAAAAGATGCTTCTGCAGCTATTTATGGCGTTCGTTCTGCAAACGGAGTAATTCTGGTAACAACCAAAAGAGGTAAAATTGGCGCTCCAACTATAAAAGTAGACGGCTCTTATGGAATTCAGCAATTGACTAGAATGAGCGAAAGAGTAAATTCATGGGAATACATGACTTACTACAATGAACTTAATGCTCATAAAGGAAGCACATTGCCGTATACTCAGGCTGAAATAGACAAATATAAAGCGGGAAATGATCCTAATTACACTAGCACAGACTGGTTAAAGCAAGTTTACAGAAAAGATGCTCCACAAGCCAATCTTTCTCTTTCTGTAAATGGAGGTAACGAGCAGGTGAAATATTTCTTTTCTGGGCAATATTTAAACCAAGAAAGTAATCTTAGATATAGCGACGAGAGATACAGACAATTCAATTTGAGATCTAACATTGATGTTAATATCACTTCAAATTTTAAAGTAAACTTAGATATCGCTACTCGTAAAGAAGACAGAAACTATCCAGCAGTTAGCATTGGAAGCATTATGCATGAAACGGTAAGTATGTACCCTTTTATTCCTGCATACTGGAAAAACGGTTTACCCTCATCTGGTATTACAAACGGTCGAAATCCAATTTTAATGTCGTCTCCTTCGGCAGGTTACGACCATGTGGTAAACTTAATTGTGAACCCAAAAATCGGATTTGAGTTGAAATTGCCAAGAATAACGCAAGGATTATCGCTTAGCGGATATGCTGCATTTGACTATAATGTGCGTAGCGAAAAAAGATTTACAAAACCTTGGGATGCTTATTCGTATGACAAAACAAACGACAGCTACAATAACGTAAAAAATAGCACAAGCATCACGAGTGTAATGCAAGATGAGCGAATTGCGAATCAAAATACGTATTTCGCAAAACTAGCTTACGATCGTAAATTCAATAAACATTCTGTAAATGCTTTTGTAGGATATGAGCAAACTACAATGGACAAAACCCAAACCTATGCTTATAGAAGAGATTTATTAAGTGATCAATTGGATCAGATTTTTACAGGAAGCACCAAAGGACAAAATGCTACTGGAGGCGCTTATCAAGACGGACGTGAAAGTTTCCTTGGAAGAGTGGCATACAATTTTGATGATAAATATTTTGCAGAAGTTTCAGCCCGTTACAACGGATCATTCAATTTCCCTTCTTCAACTCGTTGGGGTATGTTTCCTGCTATAAGTGCGGGTTGGAAAATATCTGAAGAACCTTTTTTCAAAAACAACATCGAATTGATTAACCAGCTTAAAATAAGAGCTTCTTGGGGAAGAATGGGTAACGACGATTTGAGAGAGACTATTAATGGAGTTGAGTATCTTAACCAATATCTTTTCTTGACAAGATATCAGTTAACAACAGATCAACAGCTTTACAGCTACTTTGGATCAGATTACACCTTAAACAACAGTATTTATCTTTCTTCTACTCCAAATCCAAATATTACTTGGGAGATACAAGACTCTAAAAACATCGGTTTTGATTTTGCATTCTTTCACAATAAACTAACGGCGACTTTTGATTATTTCAGCAATAAAAGATCAGACATCTTAGCAGCAAGAAATGCTTCTGTACCATTGTATACAGGATTATCTCTTCCAAAAGAAAACATTGGAAAAACTGTAAATAGAGGAACTGATTGGTCTGTTAATTATGCTGACAACATCAACAGTTTTAAATATAATATTGGTTTTAATTTTACTTATGCTCAAAGTGAAGTGTTGTTTCGTGATGAAGCGGCAAATATTCCAGCATGGCAAAAATCAACTGGAAGAGCTATTGACTCTTGGTTAGTTTACCAAACAAACGGAATTTACCGCACTCAGGCTGAAGTTGATAATTCTCCTCATTTTGAAGGAGCAAAACCTGGAGATCTTTGGGTAAAAGATACCGATAATGATGGAAGCATCACTTCTAATGATAAAGTTAGAATCCCTATGTCTGCTACGCCAAAAATTGCTTACGGTATTCCGATGCACGCTGAATACAAAGGGTTTTCTGTAGACATGCTTTGGACAGGACAGGCAAAAGCACGACAAATGATATTGCCACAAGCTCAAGGAGCAATTGTTGCACCGCCAAAATGGTTATACGACGATAGATATACTGCTGATAACCCAAATTCTAAATATCCAGTTGCTTTCAATGACTCTGATCCAAGAAACAATATCGATGCCGACTTTTGGTTAAAAGATGCTTCATTCTTTAGATTAAAATCTTTAGAGGTTTCTTATACTTTACCTGAAAAAGTATTGTCAAGATTCGGAATATTAAATACACGATTTTATGCTGGAGGAACCAACTTGTTCTCTATTGACCACATGAAACAGTACAATTTAGATCCTGAAACAAACAATAGAACAGGCGTAATTTATCCACAAACCCGTATTTACAGAATCGGTGTAAGCATTGAATTATAACAAGGTAAAAAGATCAAGACATGAAAACTTATAAAATCAATACACTACTAAATATAAAAAAGAAAGCTGTTATTGCTGCTGCTCTTTTTGCTACCGCTATTGCCATAACATCTTGCAGCGAAGATCCTTTAGACAAAGCGCCATTGGATTCTTACACTGATGAAAATGTGTGGAATGACTTGAAGCTTACAGAAGCTTTTGCTAATAATCTTTATGCAGTTTTGCCAAGCACGCAGCACAATTGGAATGACAGAACAAACCGAAGCTGGATTTTATCAACTGCCTGCGATGAAGCTTTTAATAATTTTAATGATTATGATGTATGGAATCTTAACTCTGGAGCACTTACACCAGATAATGCAGGAGATTTCAATACATGGAAACCTACTTATGCGACCATCCAAAACTGTAACATCTTTTTGTCCCGAATTGATAATGTCCCTGGTGATGAGGCTTGGAGAAACAGATTAAAAGGCGAAGTGCTTTTTTTAAGAGCATACGCGTATTTTAAACTAATTAGCGATTATGGTGGAGTTCCGCTAGTGACTGAACCGTTTAACTTAAACAGCAATTTCAAAGTAGATCGCAGTTCTTACGATCAATGCGTTGATTTTATCGTGGCAGAATTGGACAAAGCTACCGATTTACTTCCTTTAACCCCTAAAGACCTTGGAAGAGTTACCAAAGGAGCCGCTCTTGCTATAAAATCTAGAGCGTTGCTTTATGCTGCAAGTCCGCAATGGAATCCGACAAATGATCTTGGCAAATGGAAGAAAGCGTCAGATGCAGCAAAAGCAGTTATGGATTTGAATATTTACTCGTTATACGACAAAAAGTATGAAGATCTTTTTACAACCAATAATTCAGAAATCATTTTCAGTCGTTTGTCTAGTAAAGATCCACAATGGAGCGCTTTTAATGGTGTAGAAATGTTTAATTCGCCAAGTGGTTTTCACGGATGGGCAAACTTTGCCCCAAGCCAAAGCCATATCGATGCTTATGGAACAGCTGATGGAAAAGACATTAGCGACCCAACATCTGGTTATGATCCTCAAAAACCGTATGTAAACAGAGATCCTCGTTTTTATAAAAATATTGTATACGACGGACGTGCTTACGGAAAACCTGAATTTTTCCAAGATCGTTACGATGCAGGAAGCTCAAACAAAGCAGAATTTTATGAAGGCGGTTTAGATTCGCCACAAGGATGGGATACTTGGAATGCTAGTAAAACACGTTACACCTTCCGTAAATATTGTGATACCACATACAATTACAATAACGAAACACAGACAAACAAGGCTTGGATCATTTCACGTTTGGGAGAAATTTATCTCAATTATGCTGAAGCACAATTTAAACTAGGTAACGAAGGAGCTGCGATTCAATACCTAAATTTAATCAGACAGCGTGCAGGAATCACAAATCCATTGTCAGGTTTAACTGGAACAAGTTTAGAGAATAAAATCCGCAACGAAAGACAAGTAGAATTATGTTTGGAAGGTTTCCGCTATTATGATGTTCGCCGTTGGAAAATTGCCGAAATAACAGAGAATAAACCTTTAATGGGCGTAATTATTACCAAAAATAGTGATGGATCTAAAACCTATGAATACTCCAAAGTTCAGGAACGAATTTTCAAGCCCCAACACTATCTATTGCCTATTCCGAGGGATGAAATCAACAGAACGGGATTACCTCAAAATCCTGGTTATAATTAAAAATTAAATCAATAAGCAAACCCGTCTTAGAATGGGTTTGCTTTTAAATAGCTTTATGAAAAATCATATTATAGTTTTACTAGTCAATTGCTGTTTCTTTTTAAATGCCTTCGGTCAAAAAACAGTCACTTTCAAATCTTCAGATGTTGCGCTTCAACTGGCTTTTGAACGTGCCAAAAAAATGGCTTTGAGCTATAAAGGAGATTCCAGCGATCCTGTTGGACCATGGTATGAAGCGGCACTTCCTTCACGAGCTGCATTTTGCATGAGAGATGTTTCCCATCAAAGCATTGGTGCCGAAATCTTAGGTTTGCATAAGGAAAATAAAAATATGCTTTCTCTTTTTGCCCAAAATATTTCAGAAAGCAAAGACTGGTGCTCGTATTGGGAAATTAATAAATACGGAAAACCTGCTCCAGAAGATTATAGAAACGATAAAGAATTCTGGTACAATCTCAACAGTAATTTTGATGTGATTTTTGCCTGCTGGAGATTGTATTTATGGACAGGTGACGAAGCATATATTAAAAATCCTGAATTTGAAAATTTCTTCGAAAAATCTTCAACAGAATATATCAAACGCTGGAAACTCGAATCAGAATCACTATTATCAAGACCCGAGTTTTTAAATACTCCAAAACCATTTAATATCAAAGATTCTTTTCATAGTTGCCGAGGATTAGCTTCTTATTCTGAAGGTATTCCAGGTTTAAAAATGGGAGTGGATTTAGTGGCGGCCATTTATCGAGGTCTTCTCTCCTATTCTGCTATTTTGAAAGAAAAAGGACAGTTTGAAAAAGCAGTTTTCTTTGAAAAAGAAGCAGCAAAATATCAAGAGCAAATCGAAAATGTCTGGTGGGATAAAACGGCTTTGGCCTATAATGTCATTTATACTGCAGATGGAAAATTTAGCAAAGATGCAGGCGAACTTTTTCTGTTGTGGTTCGACGCTTTGTCTGATGCAAACAAAACAAAAAGCACAATCGATCATATTATTTCTGGCAAAAGCAATGTGGAAAATGCTTCTTATCTTCCTTTCCTCCTTTACAAATATGGTTACGAAAATAAGGCTTACGAATACATTTTGCATCTAACCGATCTTAAAACCGAAAGAAGAGAATACCCCGAAGTTTCATACGGAGTAATTGAAGGCATTATACATGGCTGCATGGGAATAGAGCCAAATGCATCACAAAACGCAATAACAACAATCTATCGCGGAAAAAAAGAGAGCATTTCTGAGGTCGACAATTTACCCGTGTTAAATACAACCTTATTTGTAAAACACGAAAACCAAACAACAACACTACACAACAAAGGCGAAAAACTTATACAATGGAGGGCTATGTTTCGTGGGAATTATAGTTCTATATTTATAAACAACAAAAAGGCTACAGCCGTTCATGCAAAAGATAACAAAGGAAACTCTTACACTATTGTTGAGACACCTGTTAATCCTAGTCAGAAAACAACAGTAGCTTGCCGCTAAAAACAACGCATTCATTATACTACTAATATGATGGATGCATAATTTAAAACAAACGCAATGAAGTTAAAGCTTAAACCGATCTTATTCGCCCTTACTACCTTCTGCTTTATGAGCCATACCGCATTTTCGCAAGACGATCAGCGTTGGCAGATTAACACTGATGGTTCTATTTCGTGGCAAATAAACAATACAATTCCGCATGACGACCATATCGAAATGAGCGGAAAAAAAATCTCTTGTGTTTTAAGATACGGCGTTGCGGCTGATGGTTCTTTTCATGCAACCCGCAGTTTGGTCTGGCCAATGCTAAGAACCATTCCTAACAATACGCATGCTAGCTTAACACGTCAGTTTGCGCATGATGCTTTTGATCTTGTAACCGTCAACTACAAACCAATTGGAGCAGAAAAAACCGTCTCGCTTACCCTTAACGGAACATTATTAGTAAAAAGCAAAACCAATAATCTTGAACTTACAAGACAATTTTTTCCTTCTACAGCAATTGCCGGTTACAATGAAATTTATACCATCAAAAATACTTCTGAAAAAAGCTGTAACGTAGAAATTCCGAAATCGAATGCAGTTTATACTTCAGATCCAGCAAAAGGAACGGAAGGCAGTTACGATATTCATGTACAATTGTTTAATGATGGAAGTTTTAACTTAAAGCCAAATGAAAGTCTTACTTTTTCTGTTTTTTATTCAGGTACGAAAACAAAAGAAGCTGCTCCAGTTGTAAATGCAGAAGATGAAAAAAACAAGCGTATAGCTTTAATTCATGATTTATGGAGCAAATTGATTTTAGAAACGCCAGATCAGGTTTTGAATACCGAATTTGCTTTCGCGAAAATCAGAGCTGCCGAAAGTATTTTTGAAACCAAAGGCGGACCTATGCATGGCCCTGGAGGAGAATCGTACTATGCTGCTATTTGGGCAAACGATCAGGCCGAATATATTGGTCCGTTCTTTCCTTATTTGGGTTACGAATATGGAAATCAAGCCTCATTGAATGCCTATCTTCAATTTGCAAAATTCATGAACAAGGATTACAAACCTATTCCAAGTTCAATTGTAGCTGAAGGAACAGACATTTGGGCTGGCGCAGGAGATCGTGGCGATGGCGCTATGATTGCTTATGGAGCGGCTCGTTATGCACTTTCTAGAGGAAATACAGACGAAGCAAAACAGCTTTGGCCATTAATCGAATGGTGTTTAGAATACTGCCACAGAAAAATAAATGCTGATGGTGTTGTAGCTTCCGATTCTGATGAACTTGAAGGACGCCTGCCAGCAGGAAAAGCCAATCTTAATACTTCCTCTGTGTATTATGATGCTCTAAATTCAGCGGTTTATTTGGGTAAAGCTTTAGGCAAAAATGAAGCACAGCTTAAAACTTATCAAACTGAAGCTCAAAAATTAAAAATTGCAATTGAAAAGTATTTTGGTGCCAAAATCGAAGGTTTTGAAACTTATAAATACTACAAAGAAAATGATGTTTTAAGAGCTTGGATTTGCACACCGCTTACTATGGGAATTTACGATCGAAAAAACGGAACCATTGATGCCTTATTCTCCCCAAGATTATGGACAAAAGATGGTTTGGCAAGCATTGCAGGAGATAAAATATTCTGGGATCGTTCTACTTTATATGCTTTAAGAGGCGTACTTGCCGCAGGAGAAACTGATAAAGCGCTAGACTTTTTACATTATTATTCGAACCGACGTTTATTAGGAGATCACGTGCCTTATCCTGTAGAAGCTTATCCTGAAGGAGATCAGCGTCATCTCTCGGCTGAAAGCGGTTTGTATTGCCGAATTTTCACAGAAGGCTTATTCGGAATTCGTCCGACAAGTTTGCGCAGTTTCGATTTTACGCCTCGTCTTCCTAAATCTTGGAATGTTATGAAGTTAAATCAGATTCACGCTTTTGAAAATGATTTTGATATAGCGGTTGAAAGAAAAGGAAAAGATTTAAGAGTAAAAATAAGCAGCAATAATAAGTTAGTAGTCAACAAAGTGATAAAAGATGGAAGCACGATAAGTATTAAATTTTAATTTTTTTTTGAATTGTTATAGTCAGGACAGGCCCCCGCGATTTTTCGTAGGGGGTTTGTTTTTTTTTGTCTGCGGATAAAATTTGTTTCATATAAAAAAATAAACCCAAAGTATATCTGTAGAGACGCACCGCAGTGCGTCTACGCAACGTATATCGACAATGTGCAAAATCATACGAGCAATTTTTCCTCTCGCAGATTCCGCAGATTTTGGAGATTTTTAAAATCCTTTTAATCTTAATAATTTGTGGCTAAAAAAACTTCGCGACTTTGTGACTTTGCGAGCAATTCTTTTTCACGCAGATTTGATATGATTGAAGCAGATATACGCAGATTTATTTTAACCACAAGCATATCTGTAGAGACGCACCGCAGTGCGTCTACGCAACGTATGTCCACAATGTGTTTCCTCTATGTGATTTTTTGTCTCTCGCAGATCTCACAGATTTTGGAGATTTATTTTAATATTAAATACATATTCACAATACGTTATACGCACTGCAGTGTACCTCTACGATTAATCTGTGGCTAAAAAAAACTTCGCGACTTTGTGACTTTGCGAGCAATTTTTTCACGCTCCCGATAGCTATCGGGATTGATATGATTGAAGCAGATCTACACAGATTTATTTTATAACAAATGCGTATTAACGATATGTTAGACGCACTGCAATTCGCCTCTACGATTTTACTATACGTAAAAAAAATCTAATTTAATCTGCTGAAATCTTATTAAATCTGCGTGAAATACTTTTTCAGATGCATTTGATTTTACGGGTATTTATTTCAATGCGTTATACAATATTTCAACCGGATGTTGTGCTTTTCGTCCTGTGCCATCTGCAATTTGATGTCTGCAACTTGTTCCAGAAGCAGAAATTAAAGTGGCGCTTTCTTCTGCTCTAATGGTTGGAAACAAAACCAACTCTCCTATTTTCATAGAAATATCATAATGTTCTTTTTCATAACCAAAAGAACCCGCCATTCCGCAACAGCCACTCGGAATATTTAAAACCGTGTAATTCTTTGGCAATGACAATATCTTTTTTAGCGGAACCAAAGAAGACAAACTTTTCTGAAAACAATGTCCATGCATACGCACTCGTTCGTTTTTTTCTGTAAAACTAAGAGGTGAAATGCGCCCTGCTTCCAATTCTTTCGCCAAAAACTCTTCTATTAAGAAAGTTCTTCCTGCAAATTGTCTTGCTTTTTCTTTTAAATTTCCACGACACAAATCAGGAAATTCATCGCGAAAACTCAAAATTGCAGAAGGTTCAATTCCGATTAAAATTCCATCTTGTGGAATCGCTGTTTCAAAATCTCTCGTATTTTGTTCTGCAATTTCTCGCGCTTCTTTCAGCATTCCTTTTGACAAATAAGTTCTACCGCTTATTCCAATTTTAGGAATTTTCACTTTATAACCTAATCTATTTAAAAGCTTTACAGCTGTTTGACCAATTTCAACATCAAAATAATTCAGAAATTCATCATTGTACAAATACACCGTTCCATATACAAAATCACCAGTTTGAATGTAGCTTTTCATCCATTTATCAAAAGTAATTTTATGCATTAAAGGCAGTTGTCTTTCTGTTGCAAAACCAGTTCCTTTTTTAATCCAGTTTCCTAGAATTCCTTTCGCAGATAAATTATACATCCACGGCATCGAAGCAAATAACTGATTAATTTTAGGAGTATGTCCAATCAATTTCGAACGTAATTTTATACCATTTTTATCATGATATTGCTGTAAAGTTTCAGCTTTCAGTTTTGCCATATCTACATTTGAAGGACATTCTGATTTGCAACCTTTACAGCTTAAGCACAAGTCCAAAACATCAAGCAAATTTTCATCATCAAACCGATTTGCTTTTGTAGAGTTTGTAATGGTTTCTCTCAACATATTGGCACGCGCTCGAGTCGTATGCTTTTCGTCTCGAGTTGCCATATAACTTGGACACATCGTACCGCCACTTTTTTCTGTTTTGCGGCAATCTCCAGATCCATTGCACATTTCGGCTGCACGAAGAATTCCGTTATGCTCCGAAAAATCAAAATACGTTTCTGGCATTGGCGTTTCCTGACCTGCTTTATATCGTAAACTGGTATCCATTGGTGGCGTATTTACAATTTTTCCTGGATTAAAAATATTCCACGGATCCCAAGCTTTTTTTATCTGAATAAATAACTGATAAATTTCATCGCCCAGCATCAACGGAATAAATTCTCCTCGTAGCCTTCCATCGCCATGTTCACCACTCAGAGAACCTTTATATTTCTTTACCAAATGGGCAATATCGGTTGCGATAGTTCTAAAAAGTGCTGTTCCTTCTTTTGTTTTTAAATCTATAATCGGACGCAAATGCAACTCGCCAGTAGCCGCGTGTGCATAATGCACACAGTTTAGATTTCTCTCTTTTAAAATCGCATTGAAATCTGCTATAAAATCAGGCAAATCATTCACATCTACAGCTGTATCTTCAATTACAGCAACTGCTTTGGCATCTCCCGGAATATTCGACAATAAGCCTAATCCCGCTTTTCTTAATGCCCAAACTTTATTTGTATCTTCACCATACACAATTGGGAAATGATACCCTAGATTTTTAGATCGCATCAAAGCTTCCATTTCTTGTGCAATCTCCTCAATTTCTTCTTTCGAATCTCTTAAAAATTCGACAGCCAAAATTGCCTGAGGATCACCTTTTACAAAAAAACGATTTTTGCTTTGTTCGATATTTTCTTTGGTACATTCCAAGATATAATGGTCAATTAATTCCACACTATCTGGATTAAACTTTAACGCTTCAATATTTGCTTTTAAAGATTCGTGAATGCTTTCAAAATGCACGCAAATCAATGCCGAAAAGGGTTTTAAAGCATCAACTAGATTTAGTTTAATTGCTGTAGAAAAAAACAAAGTGCCTTCAGATCCTGCAATTAGTTTACAGAAATTAAATTTTTCAGCAAAATCTCCAAAAAGCGAACTGTCTGCCAATAAATCTAACGCATAACCTGTATTACGTCTTGGAATTGATTTTTTAGGGAAATTGGCTTCAAATAAATTTCGGTTATTTTCAGAGGAAAGTATTTCTTTTGCTTGAAAATAAATCGCCTGCTCTAGCGGACTCACAACATTTATTCCGTTGCATTTATCTTCAAATTCAGCATTGGTCAGCGAACCAAAAATGACTTCGTTTCCGTCCGCCAAAAAACCTTTTATTTCCAACACATGTTCGCGAGTCGATCCGTACACCACAGATCTCGCTCCGCAGGCGTTGTTTCCCACCATTCCGCCAATCATGCAACGATTGCTCGTAGAAGTTTCTGGTCCAAAAAAAAGCTTATATGGTTTTAAATACAAATTAAGTTCATCACGAATTACACCTGGTTCAACCCAAACCGATTTCTCTTCCTGATTTAAAGAGATAATTTTGGTAAACTCCTGAGAAATATCAACTACAATTCCGTTTCCAACAACTTGTCCAGCAAGCGAAGTTCCCGCTGCACGCGGAATAATACTGCTCTTATTTTCTTTAGCAAAAGCAATAATTTTCTGGATATCTTCTTTCGTTTTCGGAATCGCAACAGCCAAAGGCATTTCTTTGTATGCACTTGCATCTGTAGCGTAAAGCGTTCGCATGGTGTGATCGTAAAACAATTTTCCTTCTAATTGTTTTTCTAGAACTTCAAGATTAATAGAACTCCCGGAAGGAATAGTTTTATCATTCATTTTTATGTTTTCTTAACTAATGTTTTTTAACACATAGAAACATAGTTTTATTTTGCGCATACGAGGCGTTTCACTTAGTTTCAATGCACATCGCTATGTGTTAGAAACTAGTTTCTTTCAATTACCTTTTGCGAAGAAAAGAATCTATGTTTCTATGTGTTTAAATTTTCTTATAATTCGCTTAAAGCGATATCTAATAATCGTACCATTTCATCTGCATTTTGCTTATCGAATGGCATTGGCGGTTTTATCTTTAAAACATTGTGCAAAGGTCCATCTGTACTCAACAAATACCCTTTTGCTTTTAGTTTTTCTACTACAATATCTATTTCAGGAATAGCTGGCTCCATAGTCGTCCTGTCTTTTACCATTTCGGCACCAATAAATAGTCCGTGTCCACGAACATCACTGATAATAGGATATTTAGCCATTAAACCTTTTAATCCATCCATTAGATAATTTCCTGTTTCTAGCGCATGCTTTTGCATTTCTTCTTCTTGAATGACATCCAAAACAGCCAATCCTGTAGTCATTGAAACAGGATTTCCTCCGAAAGTATTGAAATATTCCAGTCCGTTATTGAAGGCTTCGGCAATTTCTTCGGTAACAATTACAGCCGCAAGTGGATGTCCGTTACCAATTGGTTTTCCTAAAACAACAATATCGGGAACCACATTTTGCAGTTCGAAGCCCCAGAAATGCTCTCCAATTCTTCCAAATCCAACCTGAACTTCATCTGCAATACAAACACCACCAGCTGCACGAACATAGTCATAGACTGTTTTCAGATAATTTTCAGGCAACGGAATTTGTCCTCCAACTCCCAACAAAGTTTCGCAAATAAATACTGCTGGTGCTTTATCTTCTTTTTTTAGATCATCAATGATTCGTTGCACATCTGCAGCATATTTTCCTCCTGCTTCGGTATCGCCATATTTATAAGGTCCACGGTACAAATCTGGATTAATCGCTTTATGAATCCAAGGCATTTGTCCCGAACCGCCTTTGCTGTCAAATTTATACGGACTCATTTCCATAGCCACTGTCGAAGTTCCGTGGTAGGCATGATCGAGTACAATAATATCTTTTTGTTTAGTGAAATGACGGCTCATGCGAATCGCTAAATCGTTAGCCTCACTTCCTGAATTCACAAAATAGCAAACGCTCAATTTTTCTGGTAAAGTTGCCGTAAGTTTTTCGGCATATTCAGTTATCGCATCATTCAAATATCTAGTATTGGTATTTAAAGTTGCGATTTGCTTCTGCATTTTTCTCACTACAACTGGATGGCAATGCCCCACATGCGAAGGATTATTTACACAATCAACAAAAGTTCTGCCTTTGTCATCGTACAAATATTGCAAAGCTCCTTTTACAATTTTTAATTTGTCTTTGTAACCAATGCTCAGATTTCGACCAATTTTCTTTTTTCTAATTTCTAGCAACTCCGAATAATCATCGTTTGAAATTACTCCTTCAAAACCGCAAGCTTTTCTAAACGCATCTTGCGCTTTGATTGGATTGATTTTTATTAGTTTGTATAATAAGTCCCAAGCTGGTTTTTCGGTAATAAAATGATGTTCGTTGTTACTGTCTAATGAAGCATTGTAAGCCGATTGCGTCACGCTGATGCAAAGTCTTCCAGCAATTAGATAATACAACAAATCTAATTCCGGTTCTGTAAGTGCATAGGAATGATAATATCCTTCGACAATTTTCGCTGCTACTGCCAACGGATCTTCTTCATCAAGCATCGCATACGTACAGGCAATCGCCAGATTGTTGATCAAAGCGGTGTAAACCATATCGCCAAAATCAATTAGTCCGCTAACATGATTTCCTTGTACCAATACATTGTAATCGTTGGCATCGTTATGAATGTAAGCGTGCCTCAAACGATGAATTTGCGGCAATACTTCGGTATCAAACTGCAATAAAAAATAACCTGCAATACGTCGTTTTTCGTGATTTAGGATGTGTTTCAAATTATCACCTGCTTCACTTGCTTTGCTAATATCCCACGTATAATTGCGATGCATTGCGGGATGCGAAAAATCAGCCAAAGCACGATCCATTTTTCCTAAAAACGAACCTAAATTATAATGCAATTCAGTTGTTTTGTTCTTTCCGTCTACCCAAAATGTCCCCTCCAAAAAGTTTAGGATTCGGATATAATAAGTTTGGGAATCTGTTTCTATTCGCGTTAGCTCCTCTCCTTTTTTGTTGAGGCAAAAATGCTGAAAAGAATCTGAAATCGAGCTTTTGGTGAGATGTCTTATAATAGCGGCCTGCGCTTCTAGAAAGGGAAACGGATGACTTTCATTTGATACTTTTAGAATGTATTTTTCGTTTTTCTCATTCGATAACAGAAAATTTAGTTCGTCATATCCATTTAATGCTTTTACGGTTACGTTTAAGCCGTAATGTTCTTTTACTAAATCCTGAATAATTGCTTCTGAAAAATTCATTGATATTCTTTTAAAATTGTTTATTTTTTTTGCCACGAATTACACAAATCGACACTAATTTTTCTCAAATAAATTTTATATGATTCGTGCCAATTCGTGGAATTCGTGGCAACTTTCTATTTCCAGATGATAGCTTGCGCTGGTTCTAATGGGTTTTGTCCAACCAATATTTTGCTTCCGGCTGGAATTGGTAAATTAATGGTTTCGTTAGTATAATTTACACCTACATAAAAACCATCTCTCCATTCTACATAAACGCCTTTTGGCAGATCGTCAATGGTTACTTTTGCACGTTCGTAAATGGTTCTTACTATTTGTCTTTCTAGATTTCCATCTTTACTTTCTGCTCCAATATAAGTAACGGTTCCTTTTCCTAATTTTCTGGTAACTGCCGCTGCTTTTCCTTTATAAAACTGATCTGCGTAAGAAGCCAAAACTTCTGTTCCTTGTTTTGGATTTAAAACATCTGCCCAAGTATTCCATTTATAAGAATTTGATCCAGCATTTACTGTTCCGTTTACATCTTCGACCAACATATCAAAAAAATCAACATCAGCTCCGATTAAAGGCACGATTGGCGCACTCCAATTGGCTTCAAAGAAATGTCCGTTTTTATCTTTTTGGCCTGTACGGCAAGAAAGGATTAAATTTCCTCCATTTTCAACGTATTTGGTCCATTTGTCTACCAGTTTTTGATCGATTAATTGATACGCTGGCGCTACAATAAACGGATAAGCCGAAAAATCGCTTTCTTCTGTAATAAAATCCATTGGCGCTCCAGTCGATTTTATAGCCGAAGTATACGTATTTCTATGTCGCCATGTGCTCCAAAATTCAGTTTGTTTTTGATTTTCTAGATCCCATAGATTCTCATGGCTCCATAAAAATCCTGTTTTTCTCTTTGCAATTTCCTGCGGAATTACTGCTTTTGGATTGTATTCTTTGCGAAGCAATTTCATGTCTTCGATTGACTGAACAAATTCTTTTCCTCCTGTAGTTAAAGTCACACCATCTGTTCCTACAATTCCATCATGATACATTTCGCTGCTTCCAAGAGGATGTCTGTATCTGTACGTGCAAGTAAAAGAACAGCCTCCGCCAAAAGCTTGAGAAATCCACATGTGAACTGTTCCCGGAAGCAATTGCGGATTAATGCTCGCCCAGTTTACTTGCCCAGGCTGCATTTCCATCACTCCGGTAACGCCGTTTATAGATCGATAATAATCATTCGCTTCCATGATTTTGTTCGGAGATCCCATTCTGAAATTTTGTCCTCCCAACGTATTTCTTCCGCTTACTGGGTACATGGTGTAAGTCGCAAAATCCATTTTGTCTGTCCTTCTTGGATCTGCACCATACACTACATTGGTGTAATTTGTTGTAACCCATTGTTTCGGGTCGATATATTTTTTAAGTGTTTCGGCTTGCAAATTCAAATATTCTGCTTGTGAATCTGCAGTGTATCTTTTGAAATCTAAAACAGCATGCGGACTCAATTTGTCTTCAGAATAAATCTCAGCATTTGGAATTGCAATCTGCTCAAAATTATTATATCTGATACTCCAAAAACTCGCTACCCATTCGGTATTTAGTTTCTCTATTGTTCCATATTTCGCTTTCAGCCATTTCTGAAATCCTTTTTGCGCTGACGGACTAAAATCATCTGGTGCACCAGGTTCATTGTCAACCTGCCATCCTATTACGTTTTTATTTTTACCGTATCTTTTTCCTAATTCCGTAACAATTTTTTCTACAAATTCTCTGTATTTTTCATTTGATACTGATTGGTTGGCTCTGTTTCCGTGTTCTCTGCGACGACCGCTTGCATCTACTAGATAAATCTCGGGATATTTTTCTCCCATCCAAGCTGGAGGCGTTGGCGTTGGCGTACACATAATCACTTTTAAACCTGCTTTTTCGGCAATTGCCAATGCATCATCCAGCCATTTAAAATCGTATTTTCCTTCTTCGGGTTCCATAAAAGTCCACGCAAATTCAGCAAAGTGCGTAAACTCAAAACCTAGTTTTTTGATGTTTTTTAAATCGCGTTCCCATTGTTCTCTTGGCCATTGCTCTGGATAATAATACACTCCGATCTGCATTAAATCTGACTTTGAGAAAAATCGCTGCGGATCTTTATTTTCTAAAACGGCATTTTTTTTGTTTTGGGCGAAAAGTGGGATTGAATGACAGCTCGCTACAAGCAATCCTGCCATTATTAATTTTGCGAAAGATATATTATGGTTAAACATATTTTTTTGTTTTGGTTTTAATCAAATGAACTAAATTAAATACATAGAAACATAGATTTTTTTTCTAAAAAAAGGTAATTTAAAGAAACTAGTTTCTAACACATAGCTATGTGCTTTTTATAAAAATGAAACGTCTTTTTTGAAGCTCTCCCGACACTTATGGTCGTTAATGAAATGTAGTCCCTACGGGACAATACTCCACCTTCAATCTATTCGTTCTACCAATATTTAATCTCTCCGAGATAATCCTTTAGGATTTAAATAATGGTAAAAAACTTAGATTACTGAGATAAAAATATCCCGTAGGGATTACACTTACTTCTAATCCACTATTTATCTTCTAAAAGTAACATTAAATAATGTGAAGCCGACCAGCTGAAATTGAAGGCTTCTAATCCTTTTCCTGTAACGGGCTGATAATTTTCTCTAATAGAAGTTCCTTTATCCAAAACTCCTTCGGCATTATGCATTAGTTTATGTGCCAATTCGTTAGCTTCATTTGTGTAGCCGTATTTCTCTAGTCCATTGATTCCGAAATAACTCTGATCTAGCCAAACAGGTCCTCTCCAATATCCATTATCTGGTTTAAATTTCGGATGGTTTGCTGCTAATGTCGGTAACGGAACAAAAGTGTTCAAACTAGATGTATCCATCATATTTGCTTTCGCTGCTTTGACTTGCTCTACCGATGCTACTTCTGCCCAAATTGGGCAATATCCTTCACATCCTATTGCTTTAATCAACCTTTTGCCATCAATGGTTGTGTCATAAAACCAACCTGTTACAACATCCCAAAACTGATTTTGAATTTTGACTTTTAGTACAGCGCTTTCATCCTTCCATTTTTTTGCTTCATCATCCAGTTTTAAAATTTCAGCCATTTTATTGAGGTAGTTTTTCTCAGCAAATAAAAACGAATTTAAATCCACACTTTCTTGATTTAACGAATACGCTTTTTCCCCGTTTTTCAGAATTTTACTTTCGTCAAAACGAACGGCATTATCCATTCCGCTTTCCCATTTTGCCGCGATTACAGTTCCATCTGTTGATCCAAATTCGCATAAACCATCTTGATCGTGATCGCGTTCTTTGTACCACCAGTTATGGTATAATTTCAACTTAGGATAAAATTCTTTTAGAAAACTAGCATCGTTTGTCTTTTCATAAATTTTCCAAATTGCCCAAGCTGCAAGAGGTGCTTTGGTGTTTCGATAGTTGTTTTCTTCTAAAAGATTATTTCTATAAATACAATCTGGAATAAAACCATTTGGTTCCTGATAATCAAATAAAGCACGCATCTGATTTTTGGCTAACTCTGTATCGTAATTGGAGACTGCAACGGCATGTTTCCAACTGTCCCAAGCCCAAAAACCATGAAACCATTCGTAATTATAACTCGGAAAAAGGCCTCCGTGTTTTAATCCTTCTGCTGCAATTCTCGTATTGGTTTGTAAAGTCAATACTAATTTTGCTACTAAATCGGAATAAATCTGGTCTTTGTAAATACTTTTCTTTTTGGCAATTAATTGCGCCAATTGCTTTTCTTTTTCTTTTTGTGTGTTGTTTAACAGTGTAGTAAAAACTGTTTTTTGTATTGTCTCATTTTCGGTTTTCCATGAATATTGCGGAAAAATAAAACTTTGAGAAACGATCATTTCTTTGGTTTCATTTGGTTTCAAAACCAATTTTTCTGTCTGTGCTTGATATCCTTGTTTTGAAATTTCAATTACTGCTTTTGATTTTAGAAATTGAATATATCCTACTGCAATACTTTTGGCTGAAGTAATTTTTAAAACATTGTTTTCGTTTGATAATTTTAAATCATCTAAAAACAGAGTACTATTATAGGACGGAAAAATAGTGATTGTTTTTGAGCTTTTGTTTGTAATCTGTGTTCTTTGCAAAGCCGAATGTCCCGACAAAAACACTAATTGCTGTTTTACTTCTAATTTTTCATTCTTAAACTGCTGCTCCAAGTGGCTGTTGTAACTATTTTGTGCTACTAATGCACTTTTCCAGTTGATGATTTCCTGTTTGTTTTCCTCCTTTAACTGTAACGAAACAAAAGACGTACTTAACCATACGCCATTTTGTTCCGTCATTAAAAAAGGTCCTGAAAATCCTGCTTGATTTGATGGTTCCAAAAATCCAAATCCGAACCAAGCTCCTTTATCAGAAAATGCAAGAGACTTTCTGTCTGTCGCATTTGTTGGATTTCCTTTAAAAGTAATACTGTTTTTAGCTGATTCTAAAATAGGAAAACCTTTTTGAGACCAGGCTGAAGCGATGATGAAAAAAGATACAAGAATCAGAAAAAATTTCTTTTTGTACATATTATTTCATTTTTTTATAAAGTGTTTTTTATCTAAATATATGACTAGTTCTTTTACTGGCAAAATTCATTTTACAAATGAAATTTTATGCCTTGAGATAATGCCACTCCAACACCATAATTGATTGTATTGGTTTGTCTTCTCATGTAAACTTTCCATGCATCAGAACCTGATTCTCTTCCTCCGCCAGTTTCTTTTTCTCCACCAAAAGCACCTCCAATTTCAGCACCCGATGTTCCGATATTTACATTGGCAATTCCGCAATCAGAACCTGCAACAGATAAAAACATTTCGGCTTCTCTCAGATTATTGGTCATAATTGCTGAAGATAATCCTTGAGCCACATTATTTTGGATTTCAATAGCATTTTCGACTGTTCCTGAGTATTTCAATAAGTATAAAACAGGCGCAAAAGTTTCGTGCTGTACAATTTCAAAAGAATTATCAGCTTCTGCAATAGCAGGTTTTACGTAACAGCCGCTTTCATATCCTTCTCCTAAAAGCACTCCACCTTCAACCAGAATTTTTCCTCCTTGTTCGACCACTTTTTTCAGAGCTTGATCATACATTTCGACTGCCTGTTTATCAATAAGAGGTCCAACATGATTCTTTTCGTCCAACGGATTTCCGATACGCAATTGTTTGTAGGCCGAAATAAGTGCTTCTTTTACTTTATCATAAATACTTTCGTGAATAATCAAACGTCTTGTCGAAGTGCATCTTTGTCCCGCCGTTCCCACTGCACCAAAAACAGCTCCTATAACTGTCATTTCCAAATCGGCATCGGGAGTTACAATGATGGCGTTGTTGCCACCTAATTCTAACAATGATTTTCCTAAACGTCCTGCAACTACCTGAGCCACAATTTTACCCATTCGAGTAGAGCCAGTAGCCGAAATTAATGGAATACGCTTGTCATTGGTTAACAACTCTCCTATTTTGTAATCGCCATTAATCAAGCACGAAACTCCTTCTGGCAGGTTATTTTCTTTTATAACCTCTGCCATAATATTTTGACATGCAACTGCGCAAAGCGGTGTTTTTTCAGATGGTTTCCAAACACAAACATCCCCGCAAACCCATGCTAAAGCTGTATTCCAAGCCCAAACCGCTACCGGAAAGTTAAATGCCGAAATGATACCCACAATTCCCAGAGAATGATACTGCTCATACATTCTGTGTCCTGGTCTTTCTGAATGCATCGTTAATCCGTGAAGCTGACGCGAAAGACCAACCGCAAAATCACAGATATCAATCATTTCCTGGACTTCACCGTAACCTTCCTGCAATGATTTTCCCATTTCGTACGAAACCAGTTTTCCTAACGCTTCTTTGTTCTTTCGTAATTTTTCGCCAAACTGACGTACAATTTCTCCACGTTTTGGTGCAGGAATCAATCTAAACTGTTTAAACGCCTCAGTTGCCGATTCCATTACTTTTTCATAATCTGCAGCTGTAGATGTTTTAACCTTTCCAATTAATTTTCCGTCAACAGGAGAATAACTTTCTAAAATTTCTCCATTTGAAAAATTATGCAATCCTGTTGAAGTTCCTTCGTTAATGTCTTTTATGTTTAATGCTTTTAAAGCTTCTTTTATTGTAATTTCTAATTCTTCGATTGCCATTATAAACTTTTTAATTGTGCTTTACCTACTACGTGAATATTATTTTGTTTTTTGAAGCTTTACATCAGTGCTTTCAAATATTTTATCTGCTGATGATGCCACAAAGCCTTGATATAATTCACCGTTTGACATAGGATAACGCAATGCAAATTCATAATAACAAGATGGCACTTTTAATGTTCCCTCTTTAAATTCAACATCATACAAATCTGCCAATGTGCTTGATTGTTCCAAAAGCTGCTCTGGAGTTCCTTTAATCTTTCCTCCAGAAGCATTTAATTCCCATCCGCTGGCTTCTAAGAAATTATTCAATTCTTCTAAAGTCTGAAAACCTTTTAAAGCATTTGTATTGATCGTAAAATGATTGGCTCTAAAACCATACACATACATCCATGCCGCATATTCAGACTCTTCTAGCAATGTTTTGTAAACCGCTTGCGAATTTCCGTTCCAAACAGCTCCGCTCAAAACCAAATTTGGATCATTAAATACGTTTTGATCACAACTATCCAAAAGCTGCTGAACAGTTTCCTGCAATTCAGGAGAACATTTTTCTAGTTCTAATTCTGAAATGAAAATTCTTGGCGCATTTTTATCCAAAGCATTTTCATAGTGTTTTGCATATAGCTTTTTTGCCTCAAAATAATATTCTCCTTTTGCTTGATACCCAACATTTAGAAAGGCTTTTTCTAATACTTCAATATTCACACGTTTATCATTAAAAGTACGAATGGCAATATGGTCATTTATAATTTCTTCCCCTTTTTCTTCCAGTAATTCATGTATTTTTAATGCTGATGGAGTAATTTCTATATATTGCTCCCATAGTTTTGTAAGTAGTTGATTCTTATCCATTTTTATATCTGTTAAATAGTGTTAGTATGACACAAAACTATAGATAATACTGTTATTATAACATTATACAGATACGATTATTTACAATTCGACAGTTTCATATCTTTTTTTTGTAATTTTGACACTTTAAAAACCGGTTTTACCAAAAGAATTGTCAAAATAATAGAATCTATATACCATAATAAGATATGGCAGCGATAAAAAAGAATGAAAATATTGACTTTTTAGATAGAGAAATCATACAGAAACTAAGTGAAAACGGAAGAATTCCTTTTTCTGATTTGGCACGAGAATTAAACATTTCCAATTCGCTAGTTCACTTAAGAGTACGCAAACTGCAAGAAGCAGGTGTTATAACTGGATTTTCTGTAAAATTAGCTCCCAAAGAGGTTGGTTTTGAAACCATTACTTATACTGGAATTGTCACCAAAGAAGCTCATTTTTCGTACTCTATTGCAGAAAAACTAAAACAGATTCCTGAAGTGGTAGAATGTCATTGGGTGTCTGGAAATTATGCCTTATTTATTAAAATCGTAGCGGCGAACAATGAAGAACTCCGCAAAATATTATATGAGCAAATTCACCAAATAGAAGGTGTTGGAAGTACAGATTCGTTTTTCTCTTTTGGGTCTGCTTTTGAAAAAAATCTGCCTGTATAAACTTAAGCTTTCTTATTATAGTTGGATTACATATTCTTGCCAAGTCTGTTTTCCTAAATTTTTTTCTGGACACAGGTTTACTCCCGTAGTAAATAACTTGTGGCGGATATCTTCTGGCTCTTTTAATTTTAGATTTTTGGTATTTTGAGTGGCTTCTAAATAAGCCTTAGCCATTTCTTCAAAATGAAGCACTTCTGGGCCACCAAAATCTTCCATTAAACCTTTTGGGGATTCTAATGCAAGAGAAGCCAATAACGCGGCAACTTCTTGTACAGCTACAGACTGAAATCTAATCTTTGAAGGAATTGTTACAAAATTGCTTTTGGCATTTTGATCTAATCCTTTTATGATATTAAACACAAAATCATGAAATTGAGTGGTTCTAAGAATGGTAAAAGGAATACCGCTTTTTGCAATAGCATTTTCTACTTCTAATTTTGCTTGATAATAAGGATAATCGCTTTTGTGAATTCCAACTATAGAAATATAAATAAAGTGTTTTATTGCATTTTTATCCACTGCATCCAACAGATTCTTAGTGCCTCTTATATCGGTCTGCTGAAAATTCCTCGGATTACTTGCACAATGAATAATAACCTCCGCTCCTTCTGCAGCTTCTTTTAAACCAAGATTTTCGACCAAATCTCCTGTAAAAAACTGTACATCACTTCGAACTTCGTGATTTGTTTGAGTCGTTAATACCGCTGTTTAAAATCCTTTTCCTACTAATGCATTAACAACATATTTTCCTAAATGTCCGTTTCCGCCCGTAACTAATATCTTATTCATCTGCTTATTATTTGAAGATACTATATTAGAAAAAAACCTGTACATCTCAAAAATGTTTAGCCATCATTATTTTGGTTTTGAAGAAGAACGAATCTGTCTTTACTAACCGGACTACTCAAAATATAAAAAGTGGTACATTTTGATGATACAGCAAAACAATACTTTTGGTTAAAAATCAAAAAGGATTAAATAGAAAATGAACGGACAAATAAGAAATGATTGGACAAGAGAAGAAATTCAAGCTATATATGATAAGCCTTTATTAGAATTAGTTTATCAAGCCGCAACTGTACATCGCAATTGGCATAAACCTTCAGAAATGCAAGTATGCACTTTGCTTTCTGTAAAAACAGGAGGATGTCCCGAAGATTGTTCTTACTGCGGACAAGCAGCCCGATATAACACCGATATAAAAGTTCAGGCACTTTTGCCAACAGAAAAAGTATTGGAGCATGCCCAAAAAGCAAAAGATGGCGGTTCTTCTCGTTTTTGTATGGCTGCCGCTTGGCGCGAAGTTCGAGATAACAAAGATTTTGATCGCATAATTGAAATGGTAAAAGGTGTCAACGACCTCGGACTTGAAGTATGCTGCACCCTAGGAATGCTTACTGAAGAACAAGCAATACGTCTGCAAGAAGCAGGTTTATATGCATACAACCATAACTTGGACACTTCTGAAAGTTATTACGATGAAATTATAAGCACTCGTAAATTTGATCAGCGATTGAATACTATTAATAATGTGAGAAAAGCAGGAATTACGGTTTGTTCTGGCGGAATCATTGGTTTGGGCGAAACTCCTGCCGATCGAGTTTCTATGCTGGCAACTTTAGCCACCATGCCCGTTCATCCAGAATCTGTTCCTGTAAATGCATTGGCAAGAGTAAAAGGAACTCCACTAGAAAATAATCCGAAAGTGCCGATTTGGGATATGGTTCGAATGATTGCCACAGCGCGTATTATTATGCCCGCCTCTGTTGTGCGTTTAAGTGCCGGAAGAATTGAAATGTCCGAAGAAGAACAAGCTTGGTGTTTTATGGCAGGAGCCAACTCTATTTTTACAGGTGAACGCGAAACGTTATTGGTAACTCCGAACCCAGGATTATCTGAAGACATGCAAATGTTCCAAAACCTCGGACTTAAACCTTTGGTTAAAGAAAGTAAAAGCGCTTGTTCTGTAGTTTAAAACGAATCTATCACCCTTTATAGCCCGAAAACTGCACCATCTCGAAATCTTTCGGGAGAGTGCAGTTTTTTTTATGTAAAGAACTTTTCTTTGCTAAGCAAATGTCTCCGACTTTGCGCTACTTAAAATCATGATTTACAACTTTTTAAATTATTGATTTTTAAATCGAATTTCAAACTAACTTTTTCCTCGTTTCAAATTTACATCCCAAATACTTACCGTATTTAATTTCCATTCTTTATTTTTTGAAATAATTAAAATAGTTTCAATTGCTGAAATTATTCCGATATCAAAAAATAAATTTTTAAAGCCATGAGTGCTATTTAGCGTAATTTCAGTCAAATATAAAAAAAAAGTAAAAATCCAAATCTTGCTTAAATAGGAGCTAACAACAACTACTTTTTTATACTTAAAATAATTCAGAAATAAGACGAGCATTTTAAGTCCTAAAAGAATTATAAAAGCATCAATAAAACTGAAGAGACTAATCTTGGAATGTAAAAAAATTACAAAAATCATAATCGCCCAATAAAAATAATTAGAAACAGCTTCTGTTGTATTTTCATTTTTCATGTAATTTAAGATTAAACCGATTATTAAAAAAAATTCAATTATTAAGTCATAATTATCCAAATAATCGTATCTAAATAAAACAATGCATGTGGTCAATACCAGTAAAAAACGAATAAGTAATTTTATCATATTTAAGCTCGAATAAAGTGGATAAACTTACTATTTAATTGCTCAAATCCAAAAGTAAATCTTCAAAATAGCTGTCAAAATCACTAAACTTTTACTGAAACAGATTGTTCTGCGGTTAAGTCTTTTCAGATGAGTTCTAAGAGTCAAATTTTTTCTTTCAATATGATTAGTTCCGAAACGCTTAACAGAATGCATTTTCTCACTAATCAGATACTTGTAGTTTTTTAATCTGTCTGTAAATATCTTTTTAGCTTCTCATAATTTCAGAGTTTCCAAAACAAGATTCAGAGTTTTATTGGTTCGTTTGCCCACACTAAAACTCACCACATTTTTAGAATTCTTTTCCAAAGCATAAACCAGCCAGATATAATTTTTCTTGTGCCTGATATAAGTACACAGTTCATCTACTTCATAGGTTTTGCCTCTGCTGAGAATTGGTCTGGTTATATTTCTCGCAATGGAGACAATTCTTTTCAATAATGTTGTCGCTGATATTTTTAATACTCTTGCTGTGCTTCTTATTCCCAATCCTTCTTTGGTGAACAGTACCATCTCCTGATTGATATCTCCTTTGTAAGCATTGTACTATAGTTAATCTGCTGTCATTTTTGACAAATAGTACATTTATAAGGCTGATTACCGTTAGATTGAAATCCATTCTTTATGCATTTACCATTGCAAAAATTACATTTTATTTTCATGACCTAATTTGAAACACTAAGGTAAGGCAAAAGCATTTTAAGGCTTATTAAAAGACAATAAACGAAAGAGACAACCTGATGGTCGTCTCTTTTTCTATTCAATAATTTAATTTTAACATTCTTTTTCAGTTAGTTACATGGATATATTATCAAAATACCTAATCTGTAACACTACCTAACTTTTTGGGGCATGTTCACCATATGGAATGGCTTTTTAAATTTTGGGCAAACCGAAGTTTGTTTTAATTTTTATGAAATAGTAAATCTTCGATTATCTGCAAATATTGAATGAAATTATTAATCACCAACACATCTGATACATTACCCATCGATAAAATCAATAACTTGTTCAAAAACAATCGGATATCCCTCTGTTTCACCTAGTTTGCCTATTTTGTCAAAAATTGAATAATGATTACCACTATCTATTGATTCTTCAACAAATTTTTTAATAGTTTCTTTTTTCAAATCTTTAATTACTACCATATTATCTGCCCAAAAAAAACTGTTACTATTTTGTTCTAAAAGCATTTTTATATTATCTAAAGTAAAAATAGTAGCAAAAAATATTTCTTTGTTTTCTAAAATTACATTAATATCCAAATTATCGTTATAATAATCTTTAACTTGGTATCTTGCTGGTATAATTATTTTGAATTTCATATTTAAAAGATTTTTAATATTCTATCAATCACTGCTTGTTGGTTAGCTTTACTTGAATAAGCTAAAATTTCTATTTGTTCACCAATTTTTCTAAAATAAACCCTAGCTCCTCCAGCAGACCTAGCTTCAAATATTTCTCCTATAATATTTTTAGTCCCGATGCCTGGATTCATATTTCCACTTGAAAGTTGTTTCAATAAAGCATTTGCTTCTTTGCTTAGTGCCTTATTTCCATTAAAAGTTTCTTGTGCAAGTTTAAATAATTTTGAATCAGTTTTTACAAGAGAAAGGAGTTTAATTTCTGCACCACCAGAAATCCATGCTAATCCACCAGCACCGCCGAGAGGCATTCTCATCTTTATTGTCCCATCTTCATTTAATAAATAACTAAGTCCTGTTTCTGGGTCCGTCCATTCGTCTTCGCCTTTCAATCTATCCCATAATTTACTTAAATAAGAATCTTTACTTCTATCTGTTCCAACTTTTCCTGTTGGATACATAGGCACAATTTCCCCTTTCTTTTTAGGAGGGTCTTGGCTACTTTCTCCATCACTGGTAGTATTACCTTCATTATCTATACTATTTCCTTGACCATCTGAAAATCCATTGCCTGTATTTGTCCAAGTCGTACCGCTCGCAGAATTTTTTAATTTATCTATGAATGATTGTGTAAGCATACCATCAGGGTCAAGAAAATAAACTGGATTATCCATAGTATAATTATATGGAGACCATCTTCTACCCATTTCAGCTAATGGGTCAATGTTCATCCAGCGTCCAAGTACCGGGTCATAATTCCTCGCCCCATAATCGTAAAAGTTAAGCCCCAGTTCGTCTTGGAGCTCCTTTCCATTGTATTTATACTTATAAGGGTTTACGACTATTTTTACAAGGTTTTGCCTGTTAAATAGAATAAATTTAGGAACATAATTCTGTAGGATAAACTTACTGTTTTATTGCTCAAATCCAAAAGTAAATCTTCAAAATAGCTGTCAAAATCACTAAACTTTTACTGAAACAGATTGTTCTGCGGTTAAGTCTTTTCAGATGAGTTCTAAGCGTCAAATTTTTTCTTTCAATATGATTAGTTCCGAAACGCTTAACAGAATGCATTTTCTCACTAATCAGATACTTGTAGTTTTTTAATCTGTCTGTAAATATCTTTTTAGCGTCAGATAATTTCAAAGTTTCCAAAACCCGTTTCAGTGTTTTATTGGTTCGTTTGCCAACATTAAAACTCACAACTGTTTTAGAATTCTTTTTCAATGCATAAACCAGCCAAATGTAATTTTTCTTGTGCCTGATGTAAGTACATAGCTCATCAACTTCATAGATTTTGCCTCTGCTTATAATGGGTTTGGCAATATTTCTGGCAATTGAAACAATTCTTTTCAATAATGTAGTCGCTGATATTTTCAATATTCTTGCTGTGCTTCTTATCCCTAGACCTTCTTTGGTTAATTGAATAATCTTCTGATTTGTATCTGTTCTATATGCTCGATAACCATAATTTTCAACTCTGGTTTTTCCGCATGCTCTGCAAATATATCTTTGGCTGCCAGACTTTGTCTTTCCGCATTTAATCATCTTTTGAATATCACCAACACATCTGTAACACGTAGTCTGGTTTGACTCCATTTTTTTTGATTTAAGGCATTATAAAATAAAAAAACAGCCCAAAGACTGTCTTAATTTTTATGCTATATTAATATAAATATCTGATTTTCTGTAAATGTTAGAGGCACTAATTAACCATCAACACATCTGATACATTACCCACTACCAACACTACCTTAATCTACCACATAAACCTCTTTTGAAAACAAGCAATCACTTGTTCTTAAAGTCATTTTGTCTGGTGGTGTATTTTTTTGTGGTTTCAAAAATTTATTATCTCTTATAACTATATTTAAAGTTTGTTTGCCTTTCTTTTCAAAAACAGCTTTAAATGCAAATTTCCCCGTGTTTAATGAGTCAACATATGACAATAAAGCATTATCATTAACTTCATTGTAATTAGCTAGTTCTTTGTTAATGCTTGTTGATAACAAAAGCTCCAAAAATCTACTACTAGTTATACTAGAGTCTACATTCTTTACATCATACTGAAGTTTACCGTCTATAACTTTGTTTATTTTTACAGTGTCAGGAAAACTACAATATATAATTTTACTTTTGTTCAAATTCTTTTTTGAATCCTCATTTAAATTATCTTCCCTTTTGTTATTACAAGAAATAACAATTAATAGAATAAATACACATCTAGCTATTTTAAAAATTTGTTCCATATTTTTTATTGAAATTTTCTATACGTTTTTGTTGTCTATTTACAGCTGCATTACTTACTCTTGCAGAGTCTTTCCTCATTACATTAATGTCTTTGTGATGTAAATTTGCTGATTTTGAATTTGGACTATTATCAAATGTAACATCGGGTACACTTATTGTAATTTCTTGATTGTTCTTATTATTCTCTGTTTCACTGGTTGATTCAGGTATAAATTTATCCCACAAAAATGAACCACTCTCTCCTGCTTTACCTCCAGCATCATATCCTCCAAATATATCATTTAAAGCTTGAACTGCATCTTTCGCTGTTTTATATTTGTTTCCTGTTTTTTCCCCACCGAGCCCAGCACCTATTGCTCCATCAGCATCCCAACTTCCTCCTTTCTGTTTACCATCAGTAGTAGGTCCTTCATTGCCTCCATTTTGCGAAGTCACGGTACCACCTATGTCCTCATGACCAGCTGCTTCTTTTTTTCTAGACTTATATGTATTAACATTATCAATCGCTGCATACAAGGCATAAAATGGTGCTGCCGCTACATCATGATTAGATGTTTTTGGATTATATGACCTTTCCCATCCCTTATTCCACGCTTTTACTGCTGAACCAATTTGTTTAAGTGTTGGCCAAGGCCACATCCCATCTGGGTCAATAAAATACACTGGATTATCCATTGCATAATTATAAGGAGACCATCTTCTTCCTTTTTCTGCTAATGGGTCAATGTTCATCCAGCGACCAAGTGCAGGGTCATAATTACGTGCTCCATAGTCATAGAAGTTAAGCCCCAGCTCATCTTGAAGCTCCTTTCCATTGTACTTATACTTATAAGAGTTTGCGATTTTTTTCACAAGTTTTTACCTGTTAAATACAATAATTTTAAGAACATGGTTTTACAGGATAAACTTACTGTTTTACTGCTTAAATCCAAAAATAAATCTTTAAAATCGCATTAAAAACAGCTAAACTTCTGCTGAAACAGATTGTCCTGCGATTGAGTCTTTTTAGATGAGGTCTGAGTGTCAGATTCTTCCTTTTAATATGATTTGTTCCGAAACGTTTAACAGAATGCATTTTCTCGTCAATCAGATATCTGTAGTTTTTAAGTCTGTCCGTAAATATCTTCTTAGCGTCAGATAATTTTAAAGTTTCCAAAACACGGTTAAGCGTTTTATTGGTTCGTTTGCCAACATTAAAACTAACCACATTTTTAGAATTCTTTTCCAAAGCATAAACCAGCCAGATATAATTTTTCTTGTGTCTGATATAAGTGCACAGTTCATCTACTTCGTAAGTTTTGCCTCTGCTGACAATTGGTCTTGTTATATTCCTCGCAATGCAGACAATTCTTTTCAATAAGGTTGTCGTTGATATTTTCAGTATTCTTGCCGTGCTCCTTATTCCCAAACCTTCTTTGGTCAACAGCACTATTTCCTGATTGATATCTCCTTTGTAAGCGTTATACCTATAGTTAATCTGCTGTCGTTTTTGACAAATAGTACATTTATAACGCTGATTACCGTTAGATTGAAATCCATTCTTTATGCATTTACCATTGCAAAAATTACATTTTATTTTCATGACCTAATTTGAAACACTAAGGTAAGGCAAAAGCATTTTGAAGCTTTATTAAAAGACAAAAAACGAAAGAGACGACCTACTGGCCGTCTCTTTTCTATTCAATAATTTAATTTTAATATTCTTTTTCAGTTAGTTACATGCGTATGTTATCAAAACACCTAATCTGTAACACTACCAGACCTAGTCTACCATTCCTTTTTAACTTCAATGATATTTTTTACCAATAAGTTCGTTTCTTTTTGAAAAGCATCTTTAGCATTTTGATTTGGATATAAAAAAACAAATCTATTTAAGATATTATTAATTACGTAGACATATATGATACCTTTTATTTCATTATTATCACTATAAGTGAAAGAAACTTTAATTTTTCCATCTAAATCTTCTATTCCACCTATTTTTAAATCTCCTAAATCAAATAAAAAATTTTTATAGTTATCTATAGTAACTGAATCGATTGCTTGATTGGTCTTGTTTGACATTAAATACAAAAGATATTTAGGTTTTTCATCACTAATAAACTGATATGCATCAATATTCGCTAACTCTTCGTTTGTTGAATCAAAAAACTTAACAATCGTCTTCTCAGGTATTTTTACGTTATAAAATTTTGTATTCAGATTCTCCTGAGAGTAGATTTTGCAGTTTATTATACTAAACAAAACCACAATGCCGACATAGAGTTTATTCATAAAATACTCTTTTTAAAATTCTTATAATTAAATTACCAAAAATAAAATATAACCATACAAAAAAAGTTATAAGCAAAACTACAAAAGGTATGAATAAAATTATAATCAAAATTCCTTCTAAACCATAAACCTGTTTATTATTAAAATTAACTGGAATTATTCCTGCAACATTTAAAGTTATATGTAAAATAGCTAAAGGAAGATATCCAAATAAAAATGTTACAAATATTCTTTTGAATAAATCTTTGGGTAATACTGAATAATTTTCAATAATTTTTCTCATAATTTTCGTTTTAATTTGTACTAAAATAATTAGATATATAATCCTTCAAATAACTGGCACCAGCTTCAACCATTTTAGCAACTCCTTTCCCAGCATTATAGAGATTTGCGCTTACACCTACCTTTGCACTTACACCTTCAGGTGTCGGTATTTTTACACTTGCGCCTAATGTTAATGAATTTGAAAGACTTAATTTATTGTTTTTCCCCATAGTTGCCGTTCCAGAGGCTTTTGCTCCATCTGAACTTGTTTTCACATTTAATTTTTTATCGACTTCAAATTTTGAAGAACCAGTTGTGCCCTTTGCTTCAATTTTTGCATCTGAAAAAGAAGCGCTTAATTTTCCACTAGCACCTTCAATCTTTCCTTCAACTAAATTCTTATCACTAGTTTTTAAAGAGATTTCAGCTACCGCTAATTCTCCTTCTAGTTTTACTGGCCCAGCTGTTCCCTTTACTCCAAATGAATAACCCGCAGACCCACCTGCCTCATAGCTAAGAACATTACTCAATAGTTCTTTCCCTTCACTAAGTAAGCTCATAGTTTTTTCTGAGGGAGTAAAATTTTGCATCTCTCCACCAACAGGGCTAGTGTTTTTAGGAGAATTTCCTCCAAATGGAAATCCAGGACAGCATTCTCCAGAATTTTGACTCTCATGAGTATCAGCATACATTCCATCACGGTCTATGAAATAAACGGGATTATCTAGCGCATAACTATATGGAGAAAATCTCCTGGATGTTTCTGCGACTGGGTCTAACTGCCAAAAACGTGGAGCAGTTGGGTCATAAAATCTTGCCCCATAGTCATAAACTCCGAGCCCAAGCTCGTCCTGCAGTTCCTTCCCATTGTACTTATACTTATAAGGATTTACAAAATTTCCCTTATAATATAACTCTACATATTATCCATAAGATTTAAGAACGTATATCGAACTAAAATAAACGGATTCAAATTGAAATCCTAATTAAAAACAATAGATAAATTTTATATATTTGTATTTTTAAATAAATAAAAACTATTAATTATGGTAAATAATTTTAATCCACAAATAGAAATTAAACAATTTTTACTTAGTCGTAAAAATGAGGTAATATCAAAAAGACCATCTATTCATTATCTAGAAGCTTATGCGGACAAACTTTTAGATATTATAAATAGATGGAAAGCCCAAAGTAATGAAACAATTTTGCCACTAACATTAATTGTGAGACAAATTTCTATATTCAAATCAGACCTTACAGGAGAGCTTGAACACGACTATGAAAAAGAAAATAAAAGATATAGACAAAAATGGCTCACACAAAAAGAGAAAATTGATTCAATAAAAAGAAAATTAATAACTGCTTATGAAAACAGAACGAACGAAATGCTTCAATAAATTAAGATTATGCATCAGATTGAAGAATCATCACTTAAAACAGCATCGAAATAAAAATCTTGTCCACATGCACATTCTTCAATTAAATTCGGTTCATAAAAATTGATGAACATTTTTACGGATAGTATTGTTTTCTTAAATTCAAAATTTAATAAATCTCTATAAACTCCTTTGTATGCTGTATTTGTTTCTTCAACAGGTTTTAAATGAACTATGTCATTTCTCAGCTTAACTAAACTGTCAATGCATTTATTGTACTTCTTATGTTTTCCTAATCTAAAATCAATACTTTTAATTTTTGGTATCGTATTATAAAGTTTATAAGAAACCGTTGGATGTATTGTGTTTCCAGTTTTATCTATAAAAAGATAATTGTCAGGAATTATTCGATTTGCAAAACTTTCAAGTGATGCTTGGAGATTGATTATGCAGTTAATAGCCAAATGAAAAAAACTACCAGAATGATTTAAATTTACTATTCTCCCTACCTTTCCTGCCTCAGATGATTCATTAAGCAATATTTTTTTATATTCTTCTAGCATGCCATAAGACATAACCGCATTAGAATAAAAAACTGTAATGGGATTAACCTCTGGAAGAATCAATTTTTTGTTTTGATAAACATAATCATAACCAAAAATGACTTTGTTCTCCAGCATCATCATAATATCATCTTCTGATATTTTTTTTGAATTTAAATACTCTTTGGCTTTCTTTTTACTTTCCTCTGGGATTATGAAATCATTTAATTCTGAAGGATGAAAATCAATCTTAATTTCTCTTGTTGGTTTTAACCGAATATGTCCCATAATAAAAATTACTTATTCTTCATTTACGTTATAAGGATGAAAATCCTGAATACTTCCATTTTTATCGATTACAAGTCTATAATAATGACCATCAATATAAATAGCTCTTTTGCCTAATCTCCTAAATGGAAGTTGTGGATTCTCTTTGAAATGAACTTGAATTTCATCATTGACACTTTCAACAACCATTCTTATTAAATGCTTAATATCTTCCAGTTTATATTGAAATACAGTTTTATCACCTGAAAATCTTTCTCCAATCTGCGTTTCTGCAACATGTCTAGCATAAATATGAACAAATCTTTCGAAATTTAGATAAACAAGTTTATCACCAAATCCAATTACATCTTCATTAAATCCGTAACAACATTTTTTTAATTCATCGATTTCTGTTTTAAAATTACTGGATACATTTTTGATATTTTCACTAGACATTTGTATTTCTTTATCAATAATGTCCTTTTTATAAAAAATCTCTTCAACTTTTAACCTCATTAATTCTTGAATTTGCTCCTCATTAATGGTTAATTCCTGAAATTTACAATCTAATTCAATATGTTTAACTTTTTTTAGAAAATCTTTATCTTTATTTAAGATTTCTAAATAATCATCTGAATCCAATCCCATTTCCAGATGAGTTCTTAATCCCCAATATTCAATCTCTTGATAAGGTGAAAATTTTTTTCCTGCTTTGTAAAGTGAATTTAAAAATCCAAATCTCAATTGATTTAATTCTTGCCATCCATTAATTTTTGGAGATTTTAAAACAACTTGATTAGGAATTTCCTTAATTCCCTTTTGAACAAATCTATTTGTTTTTGGCATATCAAAAGTTGAAATTCCTATTATACTACTAGATTGGATACCAAATCTATCTAAGAATTCTACATTTTCAGGTGAAAGTTTTTCTACTTCTGAAGGATTAAATTTAATTTTTGAATCTGTTCTAGAAACAGCTTCTCTTTTAAAAATTAATTCTAATTCTTTCCTTTCATCAAGAGTGTATGAAAAAGTTCCCATAAGCTGTTTGCCAAAGCGACTAAATTCATCCGAATTTCTAGTAAACTCAATAATTACGAACGTATCGTATTGACCATACATTGCATAAATTTCTTCAGTAGAAAAATTCATAGCTCAATTATTTTTAAATATGTTTCTTCGTAATTTTCTGAATCTCTAATGAATATTTATTCTTCAGGATGTTCACCTAAATCATAGGAAAACCCATTTCTCAAAGTCCCTCCTGTAACATTAGTATCTTGATGGCTAAGTTGTCCTTGAGGATACTCCCAAACCTCACATTCAATTTCAATTTGGTTATCGCAATTATTATTACCATCACAGTCAATTTCAGTTCCCCAACCACGAGCTCGCTCTTGTCCCTGCGCTCGTTCTTCTGTCTCTGTAATCTCAAATTCGGCTTCATCAGCACCAATATTGTGCACTTTACCACAAACATCACATTCTACTGAAAATGTTCCATTTACAATCATAATTACAGTTTTCTTTAATTTATAATAATTTTGATTCGAAAATTATCATAAAACCAAACGCTAAACAATACGTATTTATACTGGTTTTATAATGAAATAACCTTTAAATATTAAATTGGAAAGAATTTATTAATCAACTCTCTTTGTTGTAAGCTGTCAACTTTAAGATACTTCTCAGTAGTTCCAGGCCACTTATGTCCCGCTAATGCCTGAACCTGTTCCAAAGCCAGTTTCTGTTCATTTAACCAGTTGTATATAACGCTCATTCGAATAGTCTTTGGGTTGAGGTTCTTATCTGGGAATAATGGTTTTAACGGCTCAATCATGGCATGGATGCTGTTTACTGCAATGGATTTTCCGAGCTTGGTAATGATTAATTTATCTGTCGTGCTTCTGAGCATAAGCGGTCTTATTTCGTTAATGTATTTTGAGAATAATATTATTTGTTTAGAGAGCAGTTCCAGTTTTCTATTCTTCAAATTACGGGATGCTTTGATATAGATTGTTCCCGCATCCAAATCGACATCCTTAACGGTCAACCTTATAATTTCGTCACTTGTCAGACCTTGGTAAATCAAGAGACTTAATAAAACGGTGTTTCTAGTATCCAGATTCTGATAACGGTTCTCACGGGTCATGAGCAGTTGCAGTTCTTCCGAGCTGAACAAATCCTGAACCTGAATCGCCTGATTGCTGTTAACCTTGATATTCAACCGCTTGCATGGATGGTCTGTTCTGTATCCGCTCATAACCAGATAATCATAATATTTTTTGATAGCTGATAGAATTACAACCCTATATTTTCTGTTAGGCTGTTGCTCTGCGATTTCTTCCATATACTCAACGATATTATTAAACTTGTATCGTTTGGCTTTCGGGTTCATCTTTAGAAAGTGATTGATAGCAAACAGATAGCTTTTTACGGTCTGTGCGCTGTAATCTTGTATCAGGAAATTTTCTAGTGTTAATTTGGTCATGGATTGGTGTATTTAAAACGTTATTCTTGGTATTAGTTTCTTGTTTTGGATGGCGTAGATGTAGGTCGTATTGATTTCTAGGTGTCCCAAGAAACCACGTATAAAGTCAATTCCTGCGTTGTTTTCCATTAAATGGTGCGCAATGCTGTGGCGCAGGCAGTGAAGCGTTATGCCTCTCTGAATCATCTCATATTTGCTGGTCTGCTCAATCATTTTTTTTAATGTTTTGTTGAGGTATTCTCCTGTCATCCTTCTGCCGTTATCATAGATAAAAAAAGCATCCTCAATATGATTTTTACCCAGTAGCTTCTGATGTCTCTGTTCAATGACATATTTCTTCAAATGCTCCAAAACCATATTGCTCATAGGCACTTCACGTCTTTTGCTTCCCTTGCCAGAACGTACTATAAGCATCCCGATTGAGAACTGGACATCCATAACATTTAAGGCTTCAATTTCAGACCTTCTGAGCCCGCATCCGTAAGCAACCGATAATAAAGCCCTCTCCAAATCATTTTCACAGTACTGGTAAACAATTTTGATTTCATCGACCGTGAGCGTATTTCTGGATTTTCCGCTGTCATCGGAATAGCTTGGAATATAATAGTCTCTTTCAATCTGTTTGTTTTCCAATAGATTTCCCATAAACACCCCTAAAACATAAAGATGGAATTTGATGGTCTTACCGCTGAGTGTACCGCTTCCTAATTTCTTTGGTCTTGAGATTAGATATTCCAGATAATTCACGAACTCTCTGCTTGTCACATCCTTTATTTTGGCAATTCCAGATTCTTCCAGCCAGATAAGAAATTCCGATACTGCATTCTGGTACATTGTGCCTTTTCCCTGTTTATAATTCTTAACTTTCACGTAGCTTTCAAAATCTTTAATCAGGTCTTGAAATGCTGGCGTATCTATTGCTTTTTTCATCTCTTTTCTGTTTTTTAATCATCATTTCAAAATCTTGCTTACGCGCATTTCCCTAAACTGCGAACGCCAGCGTTATATTGGCAGTGTTTTCAGGGCTTGACGTGTTCTTTTCACTGGATTACAATGCATCAAGCTGTCTATTGAGGTCTTCTTTGATTTTTGCTTTAATCTTTTCCATATTGTCCCAATAGCTGATTATGTACCTAAACCCTCTGTTTACATTCCCCTCAATTGCTTGGATGTATTCCAGTTCCTGCAAAAGCTGGATATACTTAAAAGCCGATGTTTTGCTGATATTGAGTGCCTGACGAACTTCTCTGGTCGTGAAACGATACGTTGTTCCATCGGACTGGCTCTTGATAAATCCTTTAAGATTCTCAAAAAACTGTCTGGTGCTTTTATCGAGTTCATCCACCTTAATAATGATGGAGCTAAAGAATATATCCACGGCTTTCTGCACATCTTCTTTGGTCGCTAATAATCTTCCTTTATCATCGGTTTTTCTCTGGTATTGATGCAGGATTGTTATCTGCGAGACAAAGTTTTGAAACTGGCTGTTTAATCTTCTGAGCATTTTAGCCTCAAGAGGCAACATAAGCTTATCCGCATAAGGATTAACCACATGATAGGATTTCAGCACACGAATCGAATTTCTTAGGAGCTGTTTTGCTTCTTCTTCTTTTTCATCATTGGACAGTCCTGCATTTTTCTTGTTCTGGAGTCTTATAATCCTAAGGGTTTGAGCTTGGCTCTCATCAACGCCCAAAACTACAGAACGGCTCATATTGTCATAATAAACCTCTGCTTTGGTCGTGGCGGTAAGGCTGGCAAAATGCGCACTAACCAGCTTTATTTTCCCTCTGGTATTGCCAAACATATCTTTGACCACAGTGGAACTGCTGAGCATTTTAGCGGACTGCATTTCCCTGAAAGCAAACTGCGCTTCTTCCTCCAGACCATCAAAATCCTGAATCAGTATCAGTTTATTGGTAAGTTCCTTGTCCTTGTAATGGTATAATGATTTGCTGGTAATTCTGGTCATGTTCATTACATCTTCCTGAGGCACGCATTGGGCTATCCCATTGATGAGGTGGCTTTTTCCCTCTCCGCTTGAACCTTGTATAAGCCCGTGCATCAGGTACGGCATTTTATAGCTCGAAGCCAGAATAAAAAGAAGCAGTCTGTTGTCTTCTTCCCCTACGATACCGCTTTGCTCCAGCAGTTTATCGATGCTCTCAAATAACGATGCATTAGAGAGGAATTCCACTGCTTTTTCGCCTGCTTGGGGTGTCAGCTCTTTTTCGGAATAAAGGTCTGTTATAGGGTTTAATTCAGCCTCAAACAATGATTCACGATACTGCTCCAATAAATCCGTCAATTGGATAATATCGGCTTGCAGGGAATGATATTCAAAGCCCTGTTTTTCCGACAGCTCGGTACACTGGGTCTGAACATTCACAAAATCGAACAAATCAATTTTCAATCGGTGTTTTCTCTGGGTTGCTTTTTCCTGAATCTGGAGCGAAATCCTGAGATTGCCTAAATCCATAGGCAGATTACCGATAACAAAAAAAGTACCTGTTATTCCTTTGTAGCTGATTTTATAGTCATTAAGAATTTCCAGACTTGGAGTTATCTTCTCCTTTATCGGATTTTTTAAAAGTTCCAGAATGCCGTCTGCTCCGTAATTCATCCACATGTCATTCAAGCTGTGCCCGTCTGGAAGCTGGATGGTATTTACTGGCAATTCTGGTCTTATATTTTGTATCTGCGTTTTTATAGATTGCATATTCTTAACGTTTAATGACTATAACTTCTTCTAGTTCGTATAATGATTTGATAATGTCCAGATGCTGGGGCAACAGCTCTCCGTTATGCATGGCAATAACTGCATCCTTATTCTCAAGCGTTTTGGACTGCATCAGGCTTGCACAATCAATAACTGTGGGTGCGATATAAAGCCGTCGGGTCAAAGCGTTTGGATAAGCTGGATAAATGCCATTCTCGTTGAGATATTCTTCTTTAGGAGTATCCAAATCAAAGCGCAGAGCAAAATAGTTTACAATTGCATTCTCTTTGTCCATCAGAGGAAAAATCAATCCATATCTTCCGAAAACCGTATAAGCGGTCAGTGTATCTTCACGTACTCCTGCATCACTTTTCTTAAGCACTCCTAATGCTTCAAATTTATCTTTATACTCTTGGTCTTTGGAATGATGAAACTGTCCAGAATTAAAACCGATTCTCAATTCTGCATAATCCAGTCCTATATTTTTCAAATAGTCTTTTGGTTTTATTGCTTTAATACTTCTAATGCCTGTCTCAAAAGATTGGAATAAGGTTTCTAAATTTTCCATAAGCTTGATTTTCTTTGATTAAACGATAATTTTTGGACATAGAAATCCTGCTTCGGGTATTGCACCGAATTGAAAATTTGGGATTTGAATGTGGATTTTTTTGACTACTCTGTTCAGATTTACAGCGCTGTCTTATTTTGTTAAAATCACCCTAAATCTGACAGGATGATAATTGTCTTGCAAGTGATTTCTATCGATAGATTTCTTCTGCAAAGATAGGTTATTACAGAGCCTTCTCCAAATTTCAAAATTTTTAAGCTCTTGATTTATAGATTTTAAGGCGTTATTTTATCCGTTTTTGCTAAAGCTTAGATACGATAAAAATCTATTGTTGAAAATCAACATTTTAACATTTCAAAATTAGTAGAACTACTAAATGTTAATTTTTTCTTAAATTTCAAAAACATGCATTAAACCCATTTAAAACCCTTTAAAAAAGAAAGGAAATTCTTAAATTAAAAATCATGCGACCATTTTAATAGCTCTATTGTATAATTGAAGAACTGTAGGGGCGTAGAACTTATTTCCACGTCTTGTTTTAAAGTTTAATCCGTTGAGATAGTCAGCAATCTGTCTGTAGCTCATTTCTTTTTCTCTGCAGTTCATTATTATCGATTGCGCCTGACGATTTCTATCATTGTTCATTGCATTACTCTTTATGCGTTCTATCCCTTTAGCTCTGGCATCATTAGTCAAATTTTTTGGATTTCCAAGTTTAACCCCTTTCTTTTTTAATTCCGCAAGAGCAAGTTTTGTTCTAGAACTGATTAATTTGGCTTCTTGTTCAGCAAGTGCTGAAAAAATATGGATTGTGAAGTTATTAGCAGATGGCATGTCCACAGCTACAAATTCAATTCCTGCATCCATAAGTGAGCTTACAAAATTTACATTCCTTGCAAGACGGTCTAATTTTGCAATAACCAAAACCGCCCCTTCTACTTTAGCTAGTGTAATTGCATTATGAATTTCTACTCGCTCTCTCTTGTTGGTTCCCGTTTCAATCTCAGTAAAATCCTTTAAAATGATTCCTTCCTGTGAAGTCACATACTTTTCAACTGAACTTTTTTGGGCTGATAGTCCCAACCCAGAAATGCCTTGCTCTTTTCTGCTAACACGATAATAAGCGATATACTTTTTCATATTCTCCATTTGATTAAAAACCTTAAACGTCCGTTTGTGATTTATTACGCTTCAAATGTCCAGGTCTATTTTTGATTTTCCAAGAAAAATCCTGGTTTTCCTGGGCTCACAGAGATTTAACTATTTTTAAAAACAAAAAAACGAGGTATTAACCTCGTGATTTTGATGTTAGCAGTTCAGAAAGTTCTTTCAGCTCATTTTTGGTAAAATTTGTTCCTTTAAATTTTATTGGATACTTCAGATTCTCTGTTTTAAGAATCATCTTTATCTGAGAAAGAGTTAGTATTACTTTCATGATTACTGCTTTTTAGCATTTAAAAAATCCCAATCTTCACCTGTCAAACCTTCTTTTGTCATATAAAACAACCCTGCTTTATATCTGTCATATATCGAAAAGTCAATTCTATCATAGCTGAAATAATCTCTAATATCAGTAATAACCTGTTCGTATAATCTTTTATTCTCAATATGAATGACAAAATGGTTATGATGCCCATTCCTATTGGCGAAAGGTTCTGTTGTAAAAAACAATCTCAATTCCGTAGAATTGCCATATTTTTCAAGCAGGAAATCATAAAGCCCATGCATCTGCTTAAAACAGCTTACTTTCTGGCGTTCCAGTTTGTACGCCACTGTAAAGAAAAAACTCCATTCCATTTGCCACAAGGTATATGCCATACTGTTTTTGTCTGACAAACAATCAATAAGATTTTTCATTGACTGATTTTCTTGTCTTAACATTTTATTTTCATCAAACATTATCTCACTATCAAAATAACGCGTATGATTAACTGGAAACATTCGTTTTCCGTTTGTTTTCTTCGTCTCTAAAAATAATTCTTCATTCTTTTTGTAAAATCTGTATATTTTGCTTTTACTTGCTTTCGTAGTGTTTGTAAACTCTTTTATCTTTTCATATTTCATTTCATTTTATCTGTTAATATTTTTGTTGAGTAGATGCAAGAACTCCCTACAAGGGAACCAATCAAGCATCTTCAATAATAAATACTACAGATAATCTAAAAGTGTAGCTTTTTAGGACTTTTTTTTTCAAAAAAATATTTTTTGCCTCATAAATTATTGTATCAAAGTGACACAGCTATGCATCGCTTTGTAAAATATATTATAACAAACTTACACTATCGAATGAAGGTTTATAATGACGTTTTCTTTGCATTAGTAAGAGAGGTAACTGGGAGAAAAAAATAGCGATATTGATAATAAAAAGGCGAAACTACGAGAGGAGGAGGGCTAGAAAAATTTATTATCTTAAATTTGGGTTCATCAGTATACACGTGCTACTCTGGGTTCATTAGGTACAATTAATATGTAGCGGCTGGCGATTCTTTCGGGTCATATTTCTTAGCCATCTTTTTCGTCTTATTATTGTAGTAATATCTGCTTTCTGGAAATAATTTTCTAAAATCTTTGTATTCCTCAATATTGAATTTATAACTCAATGAACGTGCATAGTACAGCTCTAAATCTTTTTTTGCTTTTTTTATATTTGGTGCAGTAGGATATAAAGTAACAAAATGCTTTAATAGTTCAATTGTCGAATGAAATGAATCTTGAAAATGCAAATCTCTATCGACCATGTCTGGAAGTTTTTCAATTATTGAAGCCGAAAATCTTGAATTAGGATATTTTTCCACATACGCTGAAAATTGGTAATAGCTTGCTCCTTCTTGAGGGAGTGCCAATGAATCCCTATACTGAACAGCTTTATCTTTCAACTCACTTTCAGGATGCAATAATATAAAAGTATCCATTGCTGATATCGTCATTTGGTTCATAGCACTTTCAAATTCTTTTGCTTCTGAATCTTTGCTCTGGGAATGTAAAATTGTAGAGCCCATTACCAGTAAGCTTAAAATAATTTTTCTCATTTTGGTTAAATTTATAGCAGATAATATTTTGGTAATAATCATTTAGTGAATACAGATATCTTCAAACGATTTTACATCCAATGTGTACAAAATCTCAGTTACTTGGCTTTTCTCAAAATTGTAAATGACCAAGATTTGGCGGTTGGTATTGTCAATTCCATTATAAACGAAAACATTGATTCCGATTGGTCTTTGAGAAGTGTAAACACTTATTGGCTTCCAATCATAATATTTCTCAAGAAAATCATGAGCTGAGTACTCTTCATCTGGTTCCCCAATCTGACGAATCAAATTCTTCTTGTTTCCAGAGATTATTAAGCTTCTAATTTCTGCGAACGATTTCATATTGCTGGAAGAACTTGTCTGATGATTTTCTACTGTTTTTATCAGTTCTATTGATTTCGCCAAAACATTATCATCAGTTGCTTTTGGCAAATCATATGTTATTTTGAATTTTTTACCCTTATAATTTCCGTCGTCAAAGTTGTATTCACAATAATCTGGAAGATAAATTATCACGTCTTTACCTTTTTCATCAATAAACAGATAGTAACAATCATCTACACACTCTATTTTTTTGAAAGTAATTATCTCACTGCCAATTTCTGATTTAGAAACATTATCAGCTGGTTTTTGCGTTTTAACAATTTTACTCTTTTTAACTGGTGCAATTGGTTGTTCGGTTTTTTTACAGCCAAATAAAAAAAACAGCAATCCGACGGCGATTATTCTTTTCATAGATTAAAATTCTTTGTTTAAAGTTTTAGATATGAGCAAATATACACAAATTATAGCACATGTGCTATAATGAATCTGCTCTTTATATCTTCATTTTGATAAAGTGAAAAAAGACGATAATAAAACCAGAAAATTAATCTTCGACCAAGAAGGACTAGAGTTGCTAGCCAAGCGACTAAAAGAAATACGCTCTGAAAAAGGTATATCACAGGAAGAACTTGCTTATCGGTCTGAAATAACTTTATCTCAGATTGCAAGAATTGAGACTGTCAGAATAAACCCAACAGTCAGTACATTATTCAAAATTGCCAGAACACTCGAGATTCCACTGAGTGAGCTATTTAATTTTGAATTATCATCATTTTCAAATAAGTAGAATTTAATTTGAATAGAAAAGCCACAACTTTAAAGCTGTGGCTTTTTGCTATAAGGTTCTAAATCTATTTGTACGAATACTTGTAAGAAACTCCTAAAAGACTTTTAATAGTTTTTAAATCATTATTCTTATTATCATCTAAATATTCGCTATAATTATGGGAAAGATATTTTGAGATTATTTTCCCTTCTTTCTTAATAATTAGAAGATAAATAAAATCTGTAGAATCTTTATTACATTGCTCATAGTAAAAAGTACTAGATTCTTTAATTAATTCTATTCCCTTAATTATTATTTGTCTGTCTTTATCATTTACGTTTACTTTTTTATTGAAGTCTTTTGAAATTTTTTGGCAATAGATTTTTGAATCTTCTTCAGTAAAAATTGTAAAATAACCAAACTTATTACCTGAAGTTAATTTGTAAAACAGAACTCCATCTTTTGTGTTTTCAAAATCCTTAAGTGCACTATTGAATAATTTCGTAGTATCAATACTTTTAATCAATGCATCAAACTCTTTTAAATCTTGCGTCTTTATGACATTACATTCGTAATTTGAAATATTATTCTTCTGGCTTTGACATGAATAACTGAAAATAGCAAATAAAATTACAATCAACTTTTTCATTTTTTTGGTGTTGGAAGGTTATACGTTTTGTTTAAATACCCTTGAGCATTATATGGATTATTTTGCAATAACTTTAATGCAGAGGTTTGAAAATCATATTTAAAAAGAGAACCACCTGTATATTGGAGAGTTTGACCATGATATGTTGAGCTTAGATTCATATTTTTCGCACCATTAGAAATTAACTCTCCCCTGATAATATTTTCAATATGCGATGCTCCACGTTCACGTTTTTCGTAATAACTATTATAAATTGCTACATCTAAGCTATTTGCCGTTGACATATTCGGTGCACTTTTTTCTGTTTCTAAACCATTCATCTTTAACCATGCATGTCCGCCTTCATGTCCAATCTGTGCTTGAATATTAGCTTCATTACTACTTATGCCATCTAGGAAATTATTTGAACCATCACCTATACCTATTTTGATATTACTTCCTCCATTTTCGGTAGCAGTTGTTGCTCCGCCAGTATCTTTAGTTGCATAAATTGTATGTGTCGCAGAATCATCTTTTAAATCTTGGTAAATTGCTGACGCTGTTTCTGAATTTTTCATAGTCTCTCTATACTGTTTTTTAAGCTCTCTTCTTGCTTCCCTATATTCTTTTCTTGAAGAGAATTGTTCACTCAATTTTTTATCATTCTTTACATCATTCCAGCTTGCCCATTTTATACGCATTCCATCTGGGTCAATAAAAAATATAGGGTTGTTAATTGTGTAAACGTATGGTGAAAAATTGTCATATTTCTCGGCGAGGGGGTCAATGTTCATCCAGCGCCCAAGTGCTGGGTCATAATTCCTCGCCCCATAGTCATAGAAGTTAAGCCCCAGCTCGTCTTGAAGCTCCTTGCCGTTGTACTTATACTTATAAGGGTCTGTAAAATTTTCCTATACAATGATTGCCCTCTTGCAAAAAATCCATATATAAAGAACGTTCTCTTACAATTTTCCAGCTTATGCGAAAGTAGATTTAGTTTAATTATTTTCCTAATAATTTTTTAGTCTGCAAATAAAAAAAGCTCTCATTTCTGAGAGCTTTGCATTTTAATTTTAATAATATTTTATAAAGAGCTGGCTTTTATCCTTACGATTTTACCGTCCTGCATAACAACCAGATCGCTGTTATTTTTCTTTTTAAACTCAATTAGTTTTTCAGAAACTTTATCCATTGCCTCTATAATCTTCTTCTGAGTCGGTGTCGTTGTTGTTGTTTTGTGTTCTCCCATGATCGGTCATTTTTGAGTTTATCGAACTTGATTTCATTTATAACTTCAATGTCATTGCCTAAAGTTTTTTGTGCTATTAATTCAGCTTTTACAGCTGTGTTGTCAAAAATCAATGCCTCATTAACTATAGGCAAATATATATCAAATAAATTAGTTATTCCATTTTTATACCTGCGTTTAATAACATCGGTTTCAATATTGTGACCGCCTTCCTGAACTCTTGTTTTAACCCTCTCGATTGCGAGATCAACACTATTGAGCCAAAAAAACAAAAGCACCACTTTATAGCCTTTTTCCTGAGCTGTAATCACTTTCTGCTTATAGCTTTTAGTGGCTAAAGTCGTTTCGAAAGCAAAGACTTCATTGTTGGCTAATAACTCATTGATTCTGTGAAGCATTATCCTTCCCGCTTCAAAGGCTGCCTTTTCGGGCTGAAAAGGAGAAAGCCCTTTGGCAATTTCGTCCGCATTTACAAATTCTTTACACTGCAATATCTCAGGAAGAATTGTAAATGAAGCTGTAGTTTTACCTGCACCGTTACAGCCTGCTATTATATAAAGATTTTTATTCATTGTAACAAAGATAAGAAATTTCAACTTTAATAAACACCTGTCATATGCTTGGAAAATATCTATTTATCAATCCCCTCTGTTCCACAGCATTCACTTTGATATACTTCTCAGTCGTTCCTGGCCATTTGTGCCCTGCCAGCTCCTGAACTCTTTCCAATGGAATATTTTTCTCGTTAAGCCAGTTGCAGATTACGCTCATTCTGATGGTCTGCGGGTTTAGTTTTCTGTCTGGGAATAATCCTCTTAACGGCTCAATCATGGCATGAATGCTGTTCACAACAATAGGCTGTCCAAGCTTTGTCAATATGAATTTGTCACTGCTCCCGCGAAGCAGAGCAGAACGTGTTTCATTTATGTAATTATGAAACAGTATCATCTGTTTTGGCACAAGCTCCAGCGTTCTTTTATTGAGATTGGCAGAGCCTTTAATATAAACTGTCCCATTGTCCAGATCAATATCCTTTAGAGACAGCCTCGCTATTTCATCGCTTGCCAGCCCCTGATAGATTAATAGGGAAATCAGAACATTGTTTCTAATGTCAAGATGCTTGTAGCGGTTCTCCCGTTCCATTAAAAGCTGCAGTTCCGTGCTGTTGAACAGATCCTGCACCTGAATGGTCTGGTTACCCTTGATTTTGATATTAAGCTTTCTGCAGGGATGGTCATTTCGATAACCGTACATTACCAGATAATCGTAATATTTTTTAATGGCTGAGAGTATTCTGATTCGGTACTGCACGTTGGACTGCTTCTGGCTGACTTTATCCATGTGCCTGACTATATCTTTGTACTGGTATCTTTTAGCCTTTGGGTTGGTCTTCAAAAAATGGTTGATTGTATAAAGATAACTCTGTGCTGTCTTTTCCGCTACAATCCCTCTAAGGTAATTTTCCAGATCAGGTTTCTTATTTTCCATAGCTGTAGTTTTAAAAGGTTACGACTGGTTTGCGTTTTTTGTTCTGCACCGCATAGATATAGGTCGTATTGATCTGGGTATGTCCCAGAAAAGTGCGTATAAAGTCAATTCCCGCGTTATTCTCTGCCAGATGATAGGCAATGCTGTGGCGCAGGCAGTGAAGAGTGATTTCTTTCTGTACAAGCTCGAATTTTCCCGTCTGCTCAATCATCTTGTTTAAAATCTCATTGAGGTTTTCTCCTGTCGATCTTCTGCCTCTGCTGTTGATGAAAAACGCTTCCTCATTCTGGTTTCTCCCTGTCAGCCTTTCAGGCCTTTCATCCCTGACATATTTTTTCAGGTACTGCAGAACAGTATCGCTCATTGGAACTTCACGTCTCTTGTTTCCTTTTCCCTGTCTGACAACCAGCATTCCTTTTACGAGGTTCACATCTTTCAGATCAAGGCTGGCAATCTCTGATCTTCTCAGTCCGCATCCGTAGGCAATGGACAGCAGGGCTTTTTCCATTTCATTCTCAGCATGATGATACACCAATTTTATTTCTTCAATCGTGAGAATATTTCTGGGCTTCTGCATTCCGCCTGTAATTGATGGGATGTAATAGGCATTTTGGATCTCTTTGTTTTCCAGCAGATATATCTGAAAAAGCCCCTGCACAAAAAGATGCAGTTTGATTGTCTTTTCAGCAAGAATGCCGTTTCCTCTTTTCTTTGGCCTTGAAGAAAGATAATCCAGATACCTCACAGATTCTTTTGAGGTCACATTCTGGATTCTGCTGATTCCTGCCTGTTCAAGCCAGATCAGAAATTCCGTTATGATGTTTTTATAGAGATTTGACCGTCCCTGCCTGTAGTTCCTGACTTTTACAAATTCTCCGAATGCCACTGCGAGCCTCAGAAATTCCCTGCTCTGTATCATTTTTTTCATTGTCTTTTGCTTTAATTAAACGCTGTTTTTTTTTGAGTGATGAAAACGAACGCTTGCACACTGCGCGGAACGCGGAACACCAGTATCGTATTGCCAGTGTTTTCAATGCTTTCAGTGTTCCGCTGGCGTTCCGTGGTGTTCCACTTTTCTAGTTTTCTTCTGATTTTTTGTTTTTTTAGAACTCTTCAAGCTGTCTGTGCAGTTCTTTTCTGATTCTGCTTTTGAGTTTTTCCATATCATCCCAGTAGGAGATCATAAATTTAAATCCCCTGTTGAATGAACCTTCGACAGGCTGGATGTATTCGAGCTCCTGAAGCAGGTTCATGTAACGGAAAGCGGATGTTTTGCTGATATTGAGCCCCTGTCTGATCTCTCTTGCCGTGAACTTTTTTGACGTTCCTTCTTTCTGCTTTTTTATAAAGTCTTTCAGGTTCTCAAAAAACTGTCTCGTGCTTTTATCCAGTTCATCTACTTTGATGATGATCGAACTGAAGAAAACATCAACAGCTGATTTTATATCTGCTTTGTCAGTGATTAATCTGCCTTTAGCATCGGTTTTTCTCTGGTACTGGTGCAGGATTGTAATCTGGCAGACAAAGTTTTGGAACTGCGAGTTCAGTCTTCTGAGCATTCTGGCTTCCAATGGAAGGCTGAGCTTATCTGCAAAGGGATTTACAACCTCGTAAGATTTAAGCACGCGCATCACATTTCTTAAAAACTGTTTTGCCTGCTCTTCCTTTTCACTGTCTGACTGTCCTGCTGTTTTAAGATTCTGCTTTTTAATGATTCTAAGCGTCTGCTCTTGGCTTTCATCCACGCCCAAGATCACCGAACGGCTCATGTTGTCGTAATACACCTCAGCTCTTGTGGTTGTGGTAAGGCTGGCAAAGTGCGCATGAACCTGTTTGATTCTTCCCCTGTTGTCTCCGAATATGTCTTTTACAACAGTGGAGCTGGTAAGGAACTTGGCGGACTGCATTTCCCTGAAGGCATACTGCGCCTCTTCATCAAGCCCGTCAAAATCCTGAATGATAATCAGCTTATTGATCAGTTCCTTATCCCTGTAGTGGTAAAGCGATTTACTTGTAATGCGTGTTATGTTCATCACATCCTCCTGAGGCATGCATCCTGCAATGCCGTTTATCAGATGGCTTTTTCCCTCACCGCTTGATCCCTGAACAAGGCCGTGCATCAGATAGGGCATTTTATAGCTCGATGCCAGTATGAAAAGCACGATCCTGTTTTCTTCTTCCCCAACGATGCCGTTCTGTTCCAAGAGCCTGTCTATATTTTCAAGCAGTCTGGGTTTTGCGAGAAATGCGACTGCATTTTCCTGCGCCTGAGGCGTAAGCTCCTTTTCGGCAAAACGTTCCGCAATCGGGTTTATTTCAGCCTCAAAAAGCGATTCCCTGTGCTGTTCCAGAAGATCGGTAAGCGTTACCAGATCTTTTTCAAGGCTGTCATAGTCAAATCCCTGCTTTTCGGATAAGTCCGTGCACTGGCTCTGCACGCCCGTAAAATCGAACAGGTCGATTTTAAGCCTGTGTTTTCTGTTTGTATCATATTCCACAATCTGAAGCGAAATCCTGAGATTTCCCAAGTCCATCGGCAAGTTTCCCAGAACAAAGAAAGTGCCCGAGAGGCCTTTGTAGCTGATTTTGTAGCCGTTTACAATCTGCAGTCCTTCGCCTGCTTTTTCCGTTTTTGCGCTTTTTAAAAGATTCGATATCCCTTCCGCTCCATAATTGACCCACATGTCATTCAGACTATGCCCTTCGGGAAGTTCCGCTATTGAAAGCGGAACGTCTGGTCTTGCCTCCTGCATTTGTAATCTGATCTTCTCCATTTTCTCACCGCTTAAAGATTACTATTGATTCCAGTCCATTCAATGATTTAATAATTTCAATATGCTCATCGAGCAGTTCACCGTCATGAAGTGCAATGACCGCTTCCCTCTGATCCAGTATTCTGCTCTGCATCAGGCTGGCGCAGTCAATGACAGTCGGCGCCAGATAGAGCTTTCGGGTAAGCGGATGGGGATATGCAGGATAGATTCCCTTCTGGTTTAAATATTCCTCCCGAGGGCTGTCCAGATCAAAACGAAGCGCAAAATAGTTTACAATCGCATTCTCTCTGTCCAGCAGGGGGAATATAAGCCCGTAGCGTCCAAAGACGGTATAGGCAGTCAGAGAATCATCCCGCACTCCTGCATCACTCTTGGTTATGACTCCAAGCTCCTCAAACCTTTCTTTGGATTTAAGGGTCTTGCGGTGGTGGAACTGTCCCGAATTAAAGCCTATTCTCAGGTCTGAATATTCCAGTCCGATGCTTTTCAGGTATGCTTTAGGCTTTACAGCCTTTGCGCTTCTGATGCCTGTTTCAAATGAACGGAACAGCGATTCTAAACTTTCCATATGCTTTAATTTTCTTAATTGGTTACTGCGCTGTTATAAACACAGCGATGCCCTGCCTGAAATAATCTTTCAGGCGGAAGTGCGGTATGGGCGTTAATTATAGGCCGTCTGTGACAGGGAACGGCCGTTTATGAGAATAGAAATCTATTAATAGATTTCTACTGCAAAGATAAACCAGATTTCAATGCGCATCCTGCTCAAAATTTGGTGGGGATAAATGCAAAGATAATTGGTATTGCTTTCATTTTCAATGGTAAAATATACCTATGAAAGCCGTAGAACGTAACATTTGGTTCAGGCAAATATAAAGCTCTTTCGCCTCATTGTCATGGACATAATATGCACATGAAAGCGGTATTAGCATCATTGGGAAGACTGCTCGTTTTCCTGCTTCTCATTCACCATTTTATATATTTCATCTAGAACTTCTATTTCAGCCCTTGGAATCAGCTGAAGGGCAAGCTCCAGAACAGAGCCTATGTATATTTCCCTGTTATCAAGCTCGTCCGAATAAATTATATTCAGGCACATTCTAATGAGATTCACTCCAAGACACGTCATATCCGTGTAGCCGTAAAATCTTATCTCTCGTATTGACTCGCCTCTTTTGTCCTTTACAGGTTTCAGAAGCTTAAAATGATAAGATGCAAAATCTTTAAATTCATCCAGTGTTTTTATTTTGTCAGTTTCCATAATTTTAAATATTAAATCTTAATCTGTGCTATTCTGTTTCTTCATTATTTTCTGAAAACAGATCAGTAATCTCATTTAAAAATTCAAATTCGTCAACTGGAAACAGCTGAAGAGCAATTCCCAGTATAAGCCCCACATCAATTTATTGGTTTTCGATTGTAGGCGGAACTTCTGCGCTGTCGTGGTCTAAAGCGATAATGCACAGCTTCATCAGGTTTCTGACAACAGAACCAAGTTCGCAATAGCCATAAACCCTGATCTCTGCATTATACATGCCCCTTTTATCCTCTGCTTTTTTCAGGGCATTAAGCAGTTTTCCGCTTAACGCCCTGATGTCTTCCAGTTTTTTGATTTTATCGGTTTCCATAACTTCATTTTCTTTATGCTGATAAAACTTCCTGCTGATGGATTCCCTCAAGCCTCTCCAATTCCTTCTGGATCATGGCTTGCGCTTCTTTCATAAAATCACGGCATCTGCCTTCCATTATTCCATAGTAATCGTAACCATAACTGTTGTTTCTGCTGAAGCGAAGCGTGTTTGGATTCTTTTTCAAAATCTTGAACATGTTTTTTTCATCACTGCTGTTTCGGGGAAAATATTCCGAAGTCAGGCTTGTGAAGTATTCGCACAGCTCAAATAAGTAGCCCAGTGAGAAGTGATTAGGGGTATATCCCAGAAATACCCTGATAAGGGAAAGACAGGTCTGTTCCACTATCTGATGAAGAGAACACATTCTGGCTTCATAAGAGAAATACTGGTCGTTATTATAGATAAGATCCCAGATCGATTCACTGACATTTCTTCTGTCTCCTGCGTATGCTGAAGTGCTTTTCACATATCTCTTTTCTGGATTCTTAGCCCAGATTATAGGCGATCTGTATGCATCTATATGAATCCTCTGTGCATTTTTAAAAATGTTCCAGAAGAAATACTGCTGGTCTCCGTATAATTTGACGATGTTTCTCAGGCGGTGCATGAGAATCGTTACCGTTATCTGGCCTCTTGATCTGCTCTTTATCTTGTCGGTCAGGTCATTGCCGATATTATCCTCGAACTCTTCGGTTATAACAAGCAGATAAAGATGGACATGCTTTTCTTTCTGAGCGGGTTTCTGGAAAGGCTCATTAAAAGTATAACTGCTTTTCTTCTCTGCAAAACAGTAAATGCCAATTGGGTCGATGTTCTGTGAAATAACTCGATAGATTAAATCGGATGCGGTGTTTTGAATTGCTTTCATAATTTTACTCATTTTAGTTAATACTTGTCTGAAAAATTGTATTTTTGTTTAACACACAGGCAAGTAAGCAAATGCTTGTACCGTACGGCATCAAATTTTACCGTACCGTACATGAGATTTTTTGTATCATACATGAATCCCGCTTTTTTATTCTTAATTATTATCTTTGAGCTATGAGTACACTAACAAAACCAAACCACATGGGGCGCAAGATCAGCCGTATCCGTGAACTGAAAGACATGAAACAGGAAGCACTCGCACAGGCTATGGGTACAAACCAGCAGACTGTTTCGATATTAGAAAATAGTGAAGAAATAGATGATGAAAAATTGAAAGAAGTGGCAAAAGCCTTAGGAGTAAGTGTGGAAGCAATTAAAAACTTTTCAGAGGAAGCCGTTTTGAATATTATTGGCAACACATATCATGTGGATAATTCTTCCGCGGTGCATTATGGATGCACATTCAATCCATTAGATAAATTAATACAATCTCACGAACAGCAGATTAAACTATATGAACGTTTGGTTCAAGCAGAAAAAGACAAGGTAGAATATTTGGAAAAATTACTAAAAGCCAAGTAAGCTTTTATAAAAGAGATATATTAATTCACTAAAAAAAAGAGACTGTTTTGGTCTCTTTTTTGTTTAGACATTCTCTATTTACTAATAGGATCAGGGATAACTTAACTAACCAAATCCACTGCTAGTGTCCTTTGACAGAAATTACCATTACGCTAATCCCGCAATTTGAAGTTCCGAATATGTTCCTTTAGTAATGTTTATTTTAATTGAAATGTTACAGTTTCCGCCATCATTCATGTCTATTAGATAAAACTTATATCCATTTTTGGTAAAAGAACTTTTACAATAGCAACTTACCCAAACTTCAATCTCATTATTTATATTCTTAACTGCAATACATTGCTTCACATATTCAGATGATTTTCTAAGCCTAAGTTTATTTTCTTTGAAACATTTCTCTAAAATTTCATTTGCTTTTTCTAATTCTGATTGATTTAAATCGTATTGCTTATAATTGGATTTTTCAGATTCAGGATAATAAGTAAAAACAGCTAAATCCTTTATATTTTTAAAGTTGAGCTTACTCTTTATACTGGTTTTATTTTTCTTTATCTCTAAACGGTAAGAAGAGTGTTCCCCAATAAATTCTATGAAATTATTTTTAAGAATTGCTTTTTCACTTTGAGTGGGTTTAAACTCAAAAGGAGTAAAATACAAAGTATCATTTTTAAGATGGCAAAAACCATTAAATTTTTCTATTTTTTCATAATTAAACTCAATTCTTTTAATATAAAAAGTGTATGTGGAATCGGAATAATATTTAAAATCTTCGGATTCATTGTCATCATAGCCTGCCTGTAATATTAGTGCCGGTTTTTCTTTTACTATTAGATTTGAATCTTTTTTACAGCCTAATAAGAAAGTAGTAATAAAGAGAAAAATACGTAGAAGGCCTTTATTCATATTAGTTTCTAATTACAGGTTAAATTTTATTGTATATATTTTTTTACTTTATCCTCTTCTAAGTTTTTAGTTTTATGCTCAAATTTGAATTTGGATTAAGTTTAAGTTTAAGTGCTTTTTGTATTTGCTAAATCATCCCAAGAATAAATCCAGCATTAAGCCAATTACTCACATCTATCTTTGTATTGTGCTTGAAGATTTATTCTGCAAAACCATAATTTTCGTTCGCTTTTAATATCCATTTAATCTTAGAATATTTTTTTCGAATAATTTTTTCTAAACATTTGTCTTTATCTTTATGAAAATTGGTTAAGTCAACGAAAATTGTCTTTGAAAATGGCAGTTTAGCAATTTCATTTTCGAGTTCATCACAATTATCATCGAGAAATTTAACATATAAAGGATTGGCTGATTTTAATACAAAGATTGGAGAATTAAAATATCTTTGGGAGTTTTCAATTGCATCTTCAACTTTAGTATTTTCCTTGTATATACTTGATGTAATGCTATAGACATTTGAAATTATCTTTCCTGATTCTGAAAGTTTATTTGGAGAATAAAATATACTTTTTGAGATTTTGTTTTTAGTCGATTTTGTTTCTAAATAAATGGTAATACCATCTTCAGGCGGTATTTTGTGTGATTTTATTTTTGATAGTTTCTGTAATTCATCTTTTAGCTTTTCGAATTCTAATTCCGTCGGCTTAGTTTCAAATTTATTATCTTTTGGCAGGAGCTTTTTTATGCTGGCTAAATTAGTAGAATCGATAAATTTCCATGTTTTTGGAGAAATTGAATCTGCGAGGGAATATTCGTAGGGAATTAATACCGTTACTTTTTTAGTGTTGTTATTCAGTTCAATCTTAAATCCACTATAAAATGAAGGATATGAATAAAAGACAAAACCTCCCAATTCTGAATCTTCTTTCGATGAACAACTAGAAAATAAGTTTATTAATATTAATGTAAATATAATATTTCTCATAATGTAAAAGTCCTTTGATCGGACTGAATTTATATTAAATCTTTTTCCCATTTTTCCATACCCCAAAAGGAAAAACCTTTTCCATCAAGCAAATTGCTTAAATCTCCAAATTATTTTATCTTGTACTAACATATCTCCATTTATTATTCTTCTTTTTTATAAGTAATGCCATGTTATAACCGCTGGTATAACCATTTTCATTTCCAATTAAATAATCTATTACAACAATTCCATTTTCCATTCTCTCATCAAAACAAACCCTTGAAAAAAGAATTTTCGAATAGTCATCTTCTGGTTTAATTTCTTCGTCAAATTGTTTGTATGGCTTTATTAATCTTATTCTTGATTTATCATATTCACGATATTCAAGTTCTTTAAATTTTTTTGAATGCATAATACCATAAAAAATAATTGAATCAGATTTCTTAAAATTGTTATTTTTAAACATCCATTTGTTATCTTCCCTGACTTGGTCTATTGGCATTAAAGCATCTGATAAATACAATTTAAAATCAAGAGTATCAATGTTTGCTTTAGGTGCGGGGTTACCAAAAAAATCTGTCGGGTTCAGATAATATTTATCTAAATGATTTTTTTTAAGATAATCATTTGCAATCTCTTCAATTGCTTTTAATTCTTCTTTTTCATATGATTTTTGACAACTTAAAAATGCAAAAAATAATAAAAAAGCAGTTATTACTTTCATAGTCAGGTTACTAAATTAGTTTTACTTTTAACTTCCAGATATCTTACTAAAATTATTGCCATACGATTTAATTGTCAAAATTCCATAAATCCAGCCTCGTAATGTTTTTAATTGTTCCTCCGAACATTCCCATATGTCCCCTGGCATCCATGTCAAAAGTTCCCACAATTATTACATACTTGTTATTGTAATCTTTTAAATTTTTCTTTTCAGCAGTTTCTTTTGAAAAACTCACCCAAAAACCATTATTAGATATTCCTTTTGAATAATCTTCTTTATGCAAATAAATTACGTTCCCTTCAAACTCTAAATTCAAATATCCAATAACTTGAATTTGTTTTCCGTCATATTTTTCTGGAGTTGAAATTAACCTTATTAACGATATGTCAAATTCATGAAAGGGTACAGCTCGTTCCTTTTCATCTCTCATTTCTTTAGAATTTGTTTTATTCTGCGAACAAGCATTTAATGAGAATGCAAATAAAATTAAAATGATATATTTCATGTAATCCGATTTGTTTTGTTTAAGAGGCACTTAACTTCAAATTTTAAATAACAACTATTTTGTGGGGTGTTCTCCATTTCACAGGTAAACATTCTCAATAAAAACAGTATTAGATTACAATAATAAACAAAAAAAACAAAGAGCCGCTACGCTTTGCCATAAATTGAAATTATTTCTAAAATTTGAAAACGCTATTGTACAAATTATCACTTTAGGTGAAACAAAAAAAAAAGCAAAGCAAGGTATTGGACACAGACAGAGAAGTGCGCATAACATTTTTCTTCGTTCCTCAAAAAATGCCCTTCGGGACTTATAGCACTTCAACTGTCTGAATGTCCAATTTCAAACTGCTTTCTTTTTTTCCTTTTTCTTTTTTTAAGCATTTATCCATTGTAACAGTCTACAGCCATCATGCACATATTTTGCGCATGATACATATAGATATTTTTCTTAAATTAGAAGCCTGCTTTTAAAAAATCTCCAAAGATGTCCACGTTCCTGACATCAGCAAGATGAACGGTTGTTTAACAACCGCCTATCTTGCCACCCATTGCCTCGGAACTCGGCGGTGGAGAAACTTAAAAGACAAGAGTTTGATAATAATGAAAATGAAAGATGATGAAAAGAGAAAATTCAAACAGAACACGAATCGTGGGACTGCGATTCACTCCTTTGGAGTATGCTGAACTGGAAAAAAGATTCAGAGCAAGCACCTGCCGAAAATTAAGTGACCACATCAGAAGCCACTTATTCAACAAACCAATTGTAGCCACCTACAGAAACCAGTCTTTAGACGAACTGATGGAAGAGACCGCTGTACTTACTTCCGAATTGCGGGCAATTGGCAATAATATCAATCAGATAGCCAGAAAGATAAACACGCTCAAAACAGTTCCCGAATTCAAAGGGCATCTTTATCTGTTCGAGATCCAAAGAGAAAGGCTTTTTGATAAAATGGAAGAAGTCTCAGGCCACACCCAGAAAATAGCAGAAAAATGGTTGCAGTGATAAAAACAAGCTCGTCCATAAGAGGCATTCTGAATTACAACGAAAATAAAGTTAAAATTGGAAAAGCGGAATGCATAAGTGCTGTGAATTATCCGCTGGAACTGGAAAAACTGAGTTTCACTTCAAAATTAAACCGCTTTCTAAAACTGGCAGAACTCAATACCAATGCGAAGCGAAACACAGTGCATATCTCGCTCAACTTTGATCCCACGGAGAATCATTCGAAAGAAAAACTGGCTGAAATTGCAGACACCTATATGGAAAAACTCGGATTCGGCAGACAGCCTTACCTTGTATATCAGCATTATGATGCGGGTCATCCGCACTGCCATATCGTGACAAATAACATTCAGAGAGACGGAAAAAGAATAGATCTGCATTTACTGGGGATCAGAAAATCAGAACCTGCCCGAAAAGAAATTGAGGAAATCTTCGGGCTTGTAAAAGCTCAAGGAAGAAAACAGAAAGAACAATTTTCGTTAAATCCGATTGATGTCGGCAGAGTCCAATACGGAAAAGCAGAGTCCCGAAAGGCGATTAATTCAGTTTTAAACAAGGTGTTGTTTGATTACAAGTATTCGAGTCTGACTGAACTCAATGCCGTTCTAAATCTCTACAATGTCCATGCTGACAGAGGAACTGAGGAATCGAGAGTTTTTAAAAACAACGGACTGCTTTATAAGATACTTGACCAGAATTCAAAACCAATAGGAGTGCCGATAAAAGCCAGCGAATTCTACAGCAGACCTACCTTAAAATTTCTGGAAGAGAAGTTTAAGTCTAATGAAGCTGAAAAAGAACCCTGCAAAAAATATGTAAAAAATGCCATCAAACTAGCTTTCTTTCACGAGGACATAATTTCTCCCGAAAAATTATCCAAGATATTGGAAAAAGAACACATTCAAATGACACTAAGAAAAAGCAGGGAAGGGCAACTTTACGGAATAACCTACGTTGACCATAAAACTAGATCCGTTTTCAACGGAAGCAGTCTGGGAAAAGAATTCAGTGCAAAAGGAATTCAGGAAAGCTGTGCGATGAACATTCTTGCAATTGAGAGAAAATATCAAAGTAGTCTTTCAACTGTCTTTGAAAATTTTCAAAATATTGAATTAAAAGTGTATGTAAAAGAAAATCTGGCAGACATACTACTTCGTGGTGAAAAAGTAAATGATTATGTTTCAAAACAATTTAAAAGAAAAAAGAAAAAGAGATTTTATAAAGGTATTTAAATAATTAAGGGTGCTTATTTGCACCCTTAACTTTGTCTCATTTTTTTTAGCCTTACCTACTTAAATAATGTCTCCCTATCGACTACATAATAAAATCCATTATAATCATCCTCTTGTATTTGATAACCATTTAAATAAAAATAATACTGAATTGTTAAAAATTCATCTTTATTTAATTTTGTCTTTTTTAAAACAATTTTTTTATTCTTTAAATTTAATTCTTCGGTATATTTCGTATAGAAAATATTAAACCCTTTCTCATACTCTTTTGTTATTTTATCGCTCAAAATAAAAACTTCATAATAAACATTTTTAAAATCATTCTTATCAATCTCTATCTTATGATTTAGAACTGCGTCTAGAAATTCTTTAAAAGATTTATATGCTTTTTTAAACTTTAACTCATATAAATAATTCAAAAAATCAGCATTCGTTTTAATAATTTCGAAATTTTTAACTGAAACAAACAAACTTTCTTGACCATAAATTGAAGGCATTTCATACTTTGCTTTAGATAACTTATCAAGAACATCATCATCTATTATTGTACTTCTCTTTTCACATGAAATAAAGCACCAAAATATTAAAATAAAAACTATTCTTTTCATCGATTAAATTTATTATTAGGAGGGTTATCTAGTTTTGCTTTCTCTATTAAATCACCGCCATATTTTATTCTTTTAGTGGCATTCTTTTCCATTTTACGTGCAAGATTTTCAAAAAATGTTGCTCTAATTTCAGAAGGGTCTTTTGCACTATTTGGACTCTCATCATCTCCAGTGTTGCCTTGATCTTTATCATAGGCATGGGCCATTTCATGAACAACAATATCTAAATCAGTATCCCTACTTGTCCCTGGTTCTTCCAGCCTGTCCTTTTCTTCATCCGAAAAATTTAACAATGTTAAAGACCCAGAAGGTGCATTTGGATTTGATGGATCATATACATCCTTAGGATTATTAGTAGTCTTATTTACACCTCCCCACTCTGTTACTAAATGTGTTCTAGGACTCGATTCTAGTTTATGAAGAACATTCTTTAATGTTTTATCATTAGAACTTTCAATTTTTCTATATGAAGACAGAACTTTATACATTCCAGAACTTACACTTTCTTTCCCAGGATTATACCTTTTTCCAGTTTGGACATCGTAAAAATTCCCTTTACTATATTTAAAATTTCTAGTTTGATCTCCTTTTGTTACAACAAATATAATATCTTTTCCATCTGGATCAATATGTATCATTGGATTATTAGCAACATAATTGTAAGGACTCAAATTAACATATTTTTCCGCTTTAGGATCCATATTCATCCAGCGTCCTAAAGCTGGATCATAATTTCTTGCTCCATAGTCGTAGAAGTTAAGCCCCAGCTCGTCTTGCAGCTCCTTGCCGTTGTATTTATACTTATAGGGTTCTGCAAACTTTTTTTATACAAGATACCCCCTTGCAAAAAAATTTCTATACAAAGAACGTCCGGTTACATTTTTTTCTATAATACGAAAGTAGATTTAGTTTAGTGATTTTCCTAATAATTTTTTTATTTATGGCAATAAAAAAGCCCTCATTTCTGAGAGCTTTAGGCAGTTAAAATTTAGTAACCTGTAAGGAAGTTGGTTTAATTCTAACTATTTTTTCCGTCCTTCATAACAATAAGGTCAGTGTTTCTGTTCTGTGTTCTTCCATCTCTAAAATTATTAATCGTCATAATGAAACCTGCACTGGATAATAGTGCATTTCTGGTCGACACCTTTAGTACCTGACACTTTATAGACCAATCTATCCTCACTTGTAATTCTCCTTGACCAATAGCCTTTTAAATCATATTTCAATGGTTCGGGTTTTCCGATTCCTTTGAATGGATCTTGTCGGATAGATTTAAGCAGTGCCCTAATCTTGACAGCTATATCAGGATCGGTATCCATCCAATATTCAAAATCTTCCCAGCCTTCTGTCGTAAAACTAAAATCCATTTTAAGCAGTTTATAGTTCGTCTAAATCGAAAGTCTTCAATTCGCCTTTTTCGACTTGCTGAATTGATTTGGCCAGTCTGGTTCTGTTTGCTTTAGTAGACAATAAATGCTGGGTTTCAACCATTGAATTATATTCTTTAATTGAGATTATCACTACTGCGTCATCCTCATCGTTTCTTGGAACGATAATAATTTCTGATGAATCTGATACCTCATCAAAGTATCCTTTTATGTTTTTTCTAAGTGTTGAAATAGTAACTGCCTTCATAATGCTTTTTCTAATATCGTACGTTATTTTGTACGTTCAAATGTACTAAATATTAATCGCATATAATATTCCATTAATAAACTTTAACAGTTGACCATTCTTTATAAATTCTCTAGGCATCATAAACTCGGAAAATATCGATTTATAATTTCCCTCTGATGCGAGCTGTTCACTTTGATATATTTCTCGGTAGTGCCTGGCCATTTGTGTCCGGCAAGCTCCTGAACCCTTTCCAAAGAAATATTTCCCTCATTGAGCCAGTTGCAGATCACGCTCATTCGGATAGTCTGTGCATTGAGCTTCCGATCTGGGAATAATCCTTTTAAAGGTTCAATCATCCCGTGAATGCCTCCTACGGTGATTGGCCTTCCAAGTTTGGTGATAATCAGTTTATCCGTTTTGCACCGAAGCATCTGCTGTCGGGTTTCCTGCAGATAATGGAAAAAAACGATCATCTGTTTTGGAACCAGATTCATTGTCCGCTTATTAAGATTAGCGGAAGCCTTGATATAAACTGTTCCATTGTCCAGATCAATATCCTTTACGGCAAGCCTTATAAGTTCATCGCTTGTGAGCCCCTGATAGATCAGCAGTGATAATAAAACATTATTTCTCACATCTAAATGCTTGTACCGGTTCTCCCTTTCCAGAAGCAGCTGCAGTTCCTGACTACTGAAGAGATCCTGCACCTGTATCGCCTGATTGCTGTTTACTTTTATATTCAGGCGTTTGCAGGGATGGTCATTCCTGTAACCGCTCATAACCAGATAATCATAATATTTTTTGATTGCCGATAAGATGACAACACGATATTTGCTGTTGGACTGCCTTGCGCTTATCTCGTCCATATACCTGACGATATTCCCGTATTTGTACCGCTTGGCTTTCGGATTCAATTTTAAAAAGTGATTGATCGCAAACAGGTAGCTTGACACGGTCTGCGGGCTGTAATTTTGGAGCAGGAACTCCTCTAATGTCTGTTTTGGCATAACTCGCTTGCTTAAAAGTTTACTATTGGTTTTCGTTTCTTGTTCTTAAGGGCGTAGATATAGGTGGTATTGATATCGGAGTGCCCAAGGAACCTTCTTATAAAATCAATCCCTGCATTGTTCTCGGCCAGATGGTTTGCAATGCTGTGCCTGAGGCAGTGCAGGGTAATGTCCTTTTGGATTAGCCGGAAATCTTTGGTCTGCTCTATCATTTTTTTAAGGATGTCATTCAGGTTTTCCCCAGTGCTCCGCCTGCCTTTGGAATTGATAAAAAAGGCTTCTTCTGTCTGTTTCTTTCCTGCAAGCCTCTGGCTTCGCTCTTCCTGAATGTATTTTTTCAAATAGCCCATAACCGTATCGCTCATGGGAACTTCGCGCCTTTTGCTGTTTTTTCCGCTTCTGACCACAACCATTCCCGTGGCCAGCTTTACATCCTTTAAATCCAGCGCACTGATTTCAGAACGCCTGAGCCCGCATCCGTAAGCCACAGAGAGCAGGGCACGTTCGAGTTCGTTCTCTGCATTTTTGTATAGGCTTTTTATTTCCTCAACACTGAGCGTGTTTCTTGATTTCTCACTGCCTCCATCATAAGAGGGAATGTAATATCCGTTCTCGATTTCCTTGTTTTCCATCAGGTTCAAAAGGAAAAGCCCCTGTACGAAAAGATGAAATTTGATGCTTTTCTGTGACAATGTGCCTTCACCTCTGACCTTTGGTCTTGCAATCAGGTACTCAAAGTACCTGATTGATTCTTTCGTGGTCAGCTCTTTGATGTTATTAATTCCTGATTCTTCTAACCATACTAAGAATTCTATTAAGGTATTCTGGTACATCCTGCTGTTGCCTGTCTTGTAATTCCTGACTTTTATAAAACCCTCAAAGGCTTCCAAGAGCCTGCGGAATTCTTTATTCTGTATCCTGTTTTTCATCTTTTGTAGTGTTCTTTAATTGTTATAATTAAAACCTTTCGCTTGCGCACTCCGTGGAACACGGAACGCCAGTATCGTATGCTCAGTAAATAAAAGGGCTCTGGTGTTCCGCTGGCGTTCCGGGGTGTTCCATTTTGGTTATTTCTTTTATAGCGGTCTTAAAGTTGCTCCAATTGGCTATTCAGTTCTTTCCTGATCCTGCTTTTGAGTTTTTCCATATTGTCCCAGTGGCTTATCACATATTTGAAACCCCTGTTTACCGAGCCTTCAATGGCCTGAATGTATTCGAGTTCCTGCAAAAACTGGATATACCTGAATGAAGATGTCTTGCTGACATTGAGTTTTTGCCTGATTTCCCTATTGGTAAAACGGTGTGTCGTGCCATTCTTCTGGCTCTTTACATACCCTTTAAGATTCTCAAAAAACTGTCTTGTGCTTTTATCGAGTTCATCCACCTTGATGATAATGGAACTGAAGAAAATATCAACGGCGGATTTCACATCTTCTCTGGTCGCTATCAGCCTGCCTTTGCTGTCCGTTTTTCTCTGGTACTGGTGCAGGATTGTAATCTGCGAGACAAAGTTTTGGAACTGGCTGTTTAATCTTCTGAGCATCTTGGCTTCCAAGGGAAGTATAAGTTTATCTGCAAATGGATTAATCACCTCGTAGGATTTCAGTACCCGCATTGCATTTCTGAGAAGCTGGGTTGCCTGCAATTCATTTTCATTATTTCCTTTTCCCGCTAGTTTTTTGTTTTGGATGGCTATGATCCGCATGGTCTGCGCCTGGCTTTCATCCACTCCCAAGATTACTGAACGGCTCATGTTGTCATAATATACCTCGGCTTTGGTTGTGGTTGTCATACTGGCAAAATGTGCCTGTACCTGTTTGATCCTTCCCCTGTTGTTTCCGAAAATATCTTTGGTTACTGTGGAGCTTGTCAGGAATTTAGCCGACTGCATTTCACGAAAGGCATACTGAGCTTCCTCGTCCAGTCCGTCAAAATCCTGAATCACGATCAGCTTGTTGATCAGTTCCCTGTCCCTGTAATGGTATAAGGATTTGCTGGTAATGCGGGTCATGTTCATCACATCTTCCTGAGGCATGCACTGGGCGATCCCGTTAATCAGGTGGCTTTTTCCTTCCCCGCTTGATCCCTGCACGATGGCGTGCATCAGGTAAGGCATTTTATAGCTCGAGGCAAGCACGAAGAGAACCATCCTGTTCTGTTCTTCCCCGACAATTCCGTTCTGCTCCAAAAGTTTGTTTATGTTTTCAAGCAATTGCGGTTTTGAAAGAAATTCGACCGCTTTCTCATGTGCCTGCGGGGTAAGTTCCTTTTCCGAATAGCGATCCGTAACAGGGTTTATTTCCGCATCAAAGAGTGCTTCCCGATGTTCTTCAAGAAGGTCGGTCAGCTGTAAAAAGTCTGTTTCGAGTTCCTGAAAATCAAACCCCTGCTTTTCGGAGAGTTCACCGCACTGACTCTGCACGCTTCCAAAATCGAAAAGGTCGACTTTCAGCCTGTGTTTCTTTTGTGTATTATGTGCCACAATCTGAAGGGATACCCTGAGGTTGCCCAAATCCATAGGCAGGTTGCCTACAACGAAAAATACTCCTGCGATGCCTTTATAGCTGATTTTGTAGCCGTTGACAATCTGAAGCCCTTCGCCTGTCTTTTCTGTTTTGGCATTTTTTAAAAGATTCGATATTCCTTCGCTTCCATAATTGACCCACATCTCGTTAAGGCTGTGCCCTTCGGGAAGCTCCACTATCGATAGTGGAACGTCGGGTCTGATCTCCTGCATTTGTAACCTGATCTTTTCCATTTTCTCACCGCTTAAAGATTATTATTTCTTCCAATTCATATAATGATTTGATAATTTCCAAATGCTGTTCCAGCAGTTCCCCATCGTGCAGGGCAATAACCGCTTCCCTCTGATCCAGTATCCTGCTTTGTATCAGACTGGCACAGTCAATGACCGTCGGTGCCAAATACAATTTCTTGGTCAACGGATGCGGATAGGCGGGATAGATTCCCTCGCTGTTCAGGTACTGCTCTTTCTGCTCGTCCAGATCAAAACGCAGGGCAAAAAAATTAACGATGGTGCTGTCCTTATCCAACAGGGGGAAGATAAGCCCGTAGCGTCCAAAGACGGTATAGGCTGTCATTCCTTCTTCCCGCACGGGTGCATCGCTTTTGGCAAGCATGCCCAATCTTTCGAACTGGTCTTTTACCTGCTGTTCCCGGCGATGGTGGAACTGTCCTGAATTAAAACCGATCCGAAGATCAGAATATTCCAGCCCGATACTCTTGAGGTATTCCTTGGGCTTTAGAGCCTTGGCACTTCGGATGCCCGTTTCAAAAGACCGGAAAAGTGATTCTAAACTTTCCATACTATTTTAATGATTTCTATTATTTTGGAGGTATGACGGCCGAAGCCATGAGCAGTATTGCATTATTTCAAAGAAAGAATCAAAGTCTTCCCGTAAATTTAAAAATGCATTTTTGAAGTTTCTGCATTGCAGGCACTGTCGGCACTATTTGTCTTCTGATGTCCTGATCAAGACAATTTGTTTTTCAGCGCTGGCTACAGCCCGGCAATATTTCAGATAGGTATCGTTTTAATGAGCCAGCACAAAGTGGCTCGGGTAATTAAGCAAAAACTTAGGAGGTGATCTGATGGGATAATTTAAAGATTTACGATGGAACATAAATGAAAAATTGTATTTTTGTAATGGCCGGCAAGTAAAAGAAACATAAAAATGTACCATATCCATTTTTTATATACGATACATTGAAATTCTTGTTTTTTACATTGCAGGGACTATCATAACTAACTATTACCTTTGAATTTATGAGCATGACAACAGCAAAATCAAATCATATAGGACGCAAAATCAGCCGTATCCGTGAACTTCGCGATATGAAACAGGATGCGTTGGCACAGGCTCTTGGAACAACCCAACAGGCAATATCAATTATGGAGAACAGTGAGACAATTGAAGAAGAAAAACTAATTGAAGTGGCAAAAGCTCTGGGTGTTAGTACGGAAGCTATAAAGAATTTTTCTGAAGAAGGTGTTATTAATTATTTTAATAGTTTTACTGATAACAAAGGTCCAATATATACTGGACATCATTGCACATTTAATCCTTTAGATAAATTGGTCGAAGCATACGAAGAAAACAGAAAACTTTATGAGCGTTTGTTGGAAGCAGAAAGGAAAAGATAGGTAAATTTAAAAAGATCGAAAATATCACTTTTGTACCAAAAATAGGCTGCTTTTTAAGCAGTCTATTTTTTTGTTGAAGTCTAATCTTTAAATTACAATCTTCTACGTTTATTCTTTCGTTTTATTCGGTTGGCAAATGCCTCTTCTTCATAATCTTCTCCCTGCGATTGAGGCAGTAAACTTCCGAAAGCCTCAAAAATATTGCTGTCCTGACCGTTTTCGGGTATATCTTCCTTCCCTGAAAAGACAGTCGGGCTGTTTGGCTCGTTGATCTGATTTTCTGCAGTAATAATTTTCTGTGAAGCAGTGTTTTCTTTCTGTGGCAGGTCTGCCTTACTGGCATTATTCCACCAGCCATTAAATGCATTGGCCGAAAGGTTTTTAGCCAGCTCAGAACCGTTCCATACTATTTTAGAATTAAGGTCTATAAAAGTCATCCCGTAAATGCGCCCCGCCTCATTTCGGCGCACCACGGCATTGATGCCCTGTTCCAACAGCTTTTTCTTAAACTCCGATTCGTTAGAAGCAGTCTGCATTGCGGATTCGATCATGCTTTTAATAGCTTCCTTTGCGGGGCTGGCTTTTAGTTTTTTTTTGTTCTGCATATAGCGGGACTGCAGTTGCACTAATCCGGCACCTTTGCCAAAAAGCGAAGCCTTGAAGGGATTGCTTGCTTTTTCCCCCTTGTCATTCAGGGCAAAATAGACCAGTCCCTGTTTGGTAATCCCGTTATATTCGCCCCTGATTTCTTCGGCTGTAATATTGAAAAGGGAGAGGAGGGCATTGTATGCCCCGAAAGTCTGGAACTGGTAATGTTTTGGAATATGCGGGATAACCGAAGCCATCTGGCTTTTTATATCGCCCTCTTTGTAATCTATGGGTTTTAATGCAGGAATCCTCGGGTCGTGCTTTTTATCAATAGCTGGACTCAGGCTGTATTCTTTTTCAAGTGTCCGGCAGACAGCCATCGAACGCCTTTTCTCGAACTTGTCTGATATCTTCCTGCCGTCCTCGTCCACGCATACAGAGACGATGTGGATATGGGGGCGGTCAATATCAGTATGCTTGAATACCGCAAAGGGCTGGCCTGCATACCCCATCTGCTTCATATACTCCTGAGCCATATTCTCAAAATCGGCATCGCTTACCTTGTCTTTAGGATCGGGATTGAGCGAGATATGAAGTATCGGTTTTTCAGTTTTTCGGTTGGCCAGCAGATTCAGTTCAAAAGAGCGTAACAGCTTTTCCATGGAATAGCTCCCGTCAGGCGATTCGATAATCTTCTGGGTGAAGAGAACCTGCGCATTCTGTTTCTCGACCTTTTGAAAGTTATAGGCCATTGCGCCGTATAAACTGCTTCCTCTTGAGATTTTAGCCACCATGCTTAATCTTTTTTATACTATTTTAGCCTTTAATGATCTTTTTTAAGATAGTTTGTTTCAAATTCTTGGGTCAGCTCCACAATCTTATTCCCTAAAACGGCCAGTTCTATAGTCAGCTTTTCCAGCTTGTACAGATATGCCAGGGCTTTCTTTTCTGAAAAATTAGTATTCAGCATTTTTACTGCCTGATTGTAATTTACACCCACAGCCCTGAACTGCCCGAATAAGGCAGTCAGGCGCACATAATATTCCATTGCCGTCTTGTCAACCTTGATCGTTTTGATGCCCTTCTGAAAGATGCAGGCCGTAATAAAGTGCGCCTTTGCATTCATTCCTGACTCTTCAAACAGGGAGAGGAACCGGGCATTCTCATGTGCATTCAGGCTGATGGAATAGCGGTGGACGGCAGGGTCATTTTTAGGATGCCTGCCTCCCTTATTAGGGCTGGTTCTGCTGCTCTTTTCCATGATCAGTGGTGCATTAATTTATTCACAGCCTTAAGCGGTTTTTCCCTGGCCTATTTATATCCTGTTCCTTGTCCTGATCCTCTTTAATCCTCAAGGGCAGATTGGTTCGCTGTCTCAGTGATTCTTTTTCGCTTGGGGTTAGATTGTCCCTTGCAGGATTATTTATAAATTGGAAGACCGTTTTAACCGGCCCCATTATATCCGGATACTTCTCAGGCTTATGTTCAGGCTTCTTTGTCTTGCCATTGATTTTTACTGCCAGCAGTTTTTTTAAAAGCCTGCCAAGCCCTGTTTTTGTTCGATTCTTAAGCTGTCTGATAAAATTGGAAAAGAAATTGGATAAAATGTCCCCGCCCTTGTCTGCCTGCATAAAGGGGGCGTTTGTCGTATCCCTCTTTTTAATTTTCTTCTTTTTTTCCTCTTCAGGTCTTGGCGGTGCAAATGGCTTTTTCTTTTTTTTCAGATCCCTATCTTTATGCTTGTCTTTTTCCATGATCTTGATTTTAAGGGAAAAGATAATCATAAGGGTTTTAATGTTATTGATTTTGGCACTTTAAGGCAGTGAATGGCTGTAGCTGTCCAGTTTGAGAAGGGATGGGTTTTATATTCTGCCCAAAGAAAGAATAAAAAGAAAACCAAGGTAGGACGTGATGGATCAGCCTGTCCAAAAGACTACGGCATAATGCCTTGCTCGTATCCTCACAAGCCACCCTGCGGGACTTATTCCGTTTCCTTTTGGCCTGTCTGCATCCCGCCCTGAAAAAACTGCTTTCTTTTTCTTTTTTCCGTTTTTCTGTTTTCTTTTGGAAAATATATTTGAGGTTTTTATATATATTCATATACTGCCCGATATGAAGATATATGTGCTTCTATAAACACAAAGGCAGGTACTGATGCAGGTGCGTAAAAGCATATATCTGCAAAAGCATAAAAGCGTGCTTGCATAGGTACATCCCTGCATCTGCATTTACTTGCAGGATTGTATAGGTATGTAGATATGCAGGCCTTTACAGGCATATTCTCATAAGCCAGCTTGCATATCCCAACATAACAACTCAGGAAATAAAAGCAGAAAAAAATCTCAAATGAAGACTGTCCGGATTTTTAATGCTATTACGGCTCGCCACAGCCCCAAAGGCTGATTTTAAGAAGCGGTATAAAACTTGAAATTAGGCACAATAAAAAAAGGGCTTCGAGCCCTTTCAGTTTAAATCCATCTGTAAAATTATTTTCGAGAGAAAATAGCAAGTTGTGTTCTGAGATGCTTGAAATACTTTCCGCATCTCAAAACAACTTGCCCTTGCAGGGGGCTGAAAAAAACTCCAAAGTCGTTTTTATTGATTGCATAACTATTTTTAAGTGATGTAAAATGGATCGTTTTTTACAAATTTTGGATCGTTTTTTACATCAATCCTTTGTTCGGTTTATTTTAATTTAGATTTATAAAATACTTATAAAGTGGATATTATAAAAAAAACATCTATCAGGCTATTTTGATATGCCTTAAGTCAGATAATAAAATATTATAAACATTAAAAGCAATGGCATGAAAACATCAATATCTAAAAATATCATAGCCGACATAATCTGCCTGCTTTATATCCTGCTTTTTGTTTATGCAGCTATAAGCAAGCTGCTTGATTTTGAGAACTTCCGTATTCAATTGGGACAGTCACCTTTATTAAGTGCGTTTGCCGGATATATTGCATGGATGGTACCTATACTTGAATTATTTATTGTATTGCTTATTGTTTCAAAAAGGTGGAAAATTATGGGGCTTTTTGGAGCGTTGTGCCTGATGGTTATGTTTACCGCATATATTTTCATTATTTTAAATTACAGCCCTTTTGTTCCTTGTTCCTGTGGAGGAATTCTGCAGAAAATGGGATGGGGGGAACATCTTATTTTTAATTGTGTTTTCATAATGCTGGCCGCAGCAGGTATCCTGATACTGCGCCGGGGTGTGCCCAAGGCACACTTTATTTCAAAACCTGCTGCACTGGCCAGTGCCTTTTCTATGACAATATTTTTCAGCATAGGTATTGTTACTCTGCTCTTCATGCTATCAGAAGACATAATCCATCACCGAAATAATTTTGTCCGCCGTTTTTATCCTGGATTGGCCAGCCCAATTTTTGAAAAAAAATTGGATGTCAACAGTTACTATCTGGCTGGATTTGATAATGGTGAAATCTATCTTGGCAATATCACGGCACCACTTACGGTAACAATTCTCGATACCCTTTTGCGCAAACAGGAGCGCTATATGATTTCGCTTTCGGACACCCTATTAAATTTTAGATCCATTAAAGTTGCCGTTCGTCCTCCATATTTCTATGTTTTTGATGGTTCGGTTCCCTGTCTTTTTAGCGGCAGGACATCAAACTGGCAAGCTCAGTTATGGCCTAATAAAAAAGCATTCTTCACGAATTTTGAGCCTATTGATTCTGCAACAGTAGCTTTTAGGGGTATTGATTCCAACTCAAAAGAAAATGTTTTGGGTACTGTATCTGCCCACCCGGGTTCAAACCTGCGATTGTCTGACAAATTACTGCAGAAGCAGATTGATGGGGTATTTGATACCGATGGAATGCTACTCTATAATGCCCAAAAACAAGAACTGATCTATTCTTACTACTACCGGAACCAATACGTCGTTGCCGATAAAGATCTCAACTTGAAGTACCGCGGAAAAACAATAGACACCAATACGATCGCAAAAATTAAGGTTGCCTTTCATTCCAAGGAAAAGCAGAGCCAGTTAGCGGGCCCGCCTCTTATTGTAAATAAAGATGCAGCAACCGATGGCAAATACCTTTATATAAATGCAGGCCTAATGGGAAAGTTTGAGCGCAGCTCCATGTGGCAAAAAGCGTCTGTTATCGATGTGTATGATATTGACAAAGGCACATATATTTCCAGTTTTTACATCTATAATAAAGGAGATAAAAAGGTAAGACAGTTCAGGATCAACAGTAGCCGTCTCGTTGCCTTTTTTGGGGAAGATATAGTTGTGTATAAAATTCACTATTAACAGTATAAAGAACTACTGATCAGCAGCAGGGTAAGGTTGAAAACCTGTAACAGAGTAAACCGTAACTTAATATTAGAAACCATGAAAAATAGATTTTTCAAACCGGGGCTGCAAATTGCAGCCATTCTAATCGCAGCATTCGGTGCCTTCGCTTTTAACCAGGCACCCGCAAAAGATGCTTCGTTAGCAATCGTTTTTGGTAGAATGCCAGTTAGCTGTGCTGACACCAATATCGAGTGTACAACGGATCAAATCGGCCCATTGTGTAAAAGCGGCGTTACGACGCTTTATGAATGGGACGGCAGCGGCTGTGCGCAACCATTGCACAAAAAACCATAGTGGTTTGTGCATGCTTTAAAATTCAATGCCGGAACATTTGTCCCGGCATTGTTATTAATTTCCTAAAATATCGTTCCCAATACCTTTCAGGTAGTAATCAAACCAATTGTGAATCCTGTCGGAAAGGTCTTTACAGGCTTCGGGTGCCGCCAAAGCATGGCCTTCTCCCGGATAAATAAGCATTGTATGTTTTTTGCCCAGCCTTCGAAGTGCCAAATGCATCTCCAAACTTTGTTCCCATTTAACTGAACCATCCTGTTTTCCGTGCCATGTTAACAGTGGCGTCGTAATACCTATCGCTTGGGCAATTGGAGAATTTTCAATATAACCGCCATAATTCTCATAAAGCGATTTACCTATCCTATGCTGCCCGCTTTCATACCTTTGATTTTGCGCCTGTTTGGCTCGAATTTCCAAGACACCGCTAACCATGTCAGTAACACCGGCACCGGCAACAGCCGCAGCAAACATTTTTGACTGCGTTATTATAAAAGAGGCTTCATAACCGCCATAGGAATGCCCAATTAAACCTATACGGCTTGTATCAGCAATACCGAGTTTTATAACAGCTTTTACTGCACTCTCCACACAATCAACTGCCGATCTGCCTGGCTCGCCAATTTGATAGGTGATGTCCGGGTACAGCACCAAATACCCTTCAGAAGCATAATTTAATGGACTGAACCCAATACTGTCATATTGAGTGGGTTTAGAGTAGCTATGAAATAAGTAGGATTGCCTTTCATATATCGAGACAATCATCGGGTATGTTTTTCCGATGCTAAAATTAGTTGGATAGTATAACTTCCCCTGCAAATTATTCCCGCGAGCATCCGTGTATGAAATGAGCCTGACTGTTGCTTTTTCGAAATTGTCTTCATGCGCATTGCTTCGTAGCAGAACCTCGGATCTGCCATTTGCAAGAAACATTAACTTTGGAGCGCTTACAGCAGTTTCGCTGATGAAGATATAGGCGTTCTTAGTATGTGCCTTTTTTAAGCGGGAATTTTTTGCAGCTGTGTAAAACAGCTTTTGCAGCTCCCTTTTGTTCCAATAAAAATACCCCGTTGCTTTATCGTCCCCTTGGGATTCCAGAACCAATCCATTGTCAGTGTTGTAGCATGCACTTACAAAATTGAAGCTGTTAACCTTTGACTCCTGTTTGTTGGCAGCCGATAGCCGGTAGGTAATGCCATGTTTAAAGCCATCGGTGATTCGCTGCCTGTTTTTGCCATCGGGGGACATCAGCCAGATATCATAGCGGTCATAAATAATGGCCTTGCCATCGGAAGTCCAATCAGGAGTTCCATAGGGTTGCGATGGCGATGGGCGGTCATTTTCAACATCTGTTAACGGTGTGCCCATGGTATCGGTCAGACACGAATGCTTCATTGTTCTGGTATCATATACCCACCAATTTTTGAGATCAAAGTAGCTAATGAATCGCCCATCAGGAGATGCCCCCATGGTCAATAGCTTGCGGTTTTGTTTTTTAGCCAGCAATGTTGTGGCGCCCGTTTCTATATTTGTAATATAAAAATCAGCATAGCCATAAACATCGTATTGGGGCTCATAGTCCTGCAGATGATAGGCCACAAAATATCTGTAATCCGCTGTGAAAATTCCAACAGGACGTCCTTGCGTTGCAGCCTGTACAATCTTGTCCTGCTTTGGAATCCATACCGTTACCATCGGTGCATATTCGTAGTTTCCGTAGATTTTTTCACGTGGATATTCCCAGACAGTTTCCGAATCCCACACCTCGGGTATTATAGCAGCAGCAACAGGTTTCTCCTTTACGCAATGAAAAATAATTCTATTGCCGTCAGCGCTTATATCTAAAGCTGTAGAGCCAAGAGGCCTATCAATGCACCGATCCTTTAATTCTTGAAATGTTTTACTATCTAGCATTTGTAAGGCAGCAGCGGTCTGGACGTTTTGGCAATAGCCAATATTGTAAGCGCCTTTGCTTTTCTCCATAAAGGCAAGCGTATTCCCATTTGCAGACCAAACGACATCACTAAATTCAGAGTCTTTTGCAATGGCTATTGGCGTAAATTTTCCGCCATGCTGCGGCTGCAGCAGCAATATGCTATTGGAAGTAATGCCTACAATACCGGTTGCCTCATGAATGCTAAAAGACAGTATTCCTGGGTAAAAATGCTCACTATCGTTATTAAGGTTGACGATCCGCAATCCCTTTTTTTCATCATTGGCTTCCAATGCGACCAAGAATTTTCCTTTGTTGAAAAATTCTGCCTTGACAATATCATTGAATGATTTGGCAGTGCCTGTATTGAGGTTGCGCAAAAGCAGATTCCTTCCAGATGCGAAAAGCTTAACATGTTTACTATCCCCGCTAAAAGTGGCATCGATGCAATCAGGGTATGCAATCTTTTTACCAGTCTTTACATTTTGTATAAAGAGCGTGTCAATACCGGTATCATAATCCAGAATGTAGCTTATCCATTTGGCATCAGGAGAAAGCTGCTCGTTTGTCAATGTATTCCATTTGTCTGCGTCAGTCCATTGCATTTTTTTCTTTTGAACCTGGCTGCAAATCGTGCCAATCCAGAACAGCATGGTTATGATTATATGGCTATTTTTACTCATCATCTTTAGTATCCGGGGTTTTGGTATAAGTTACTGTTTGAAATGATTTCTGCCTCCGGTAGCGGAAACAGGACATGGGTAGCCTGCCACGAGGGTTTGATTGCTCCAATGACCGTTGCTGCTTTATTTGTTCGTATTAGGTCAAACCAGCGGTGTCCCTGTTCGGTAAAAAGTTCCAATCGTCTTTCTCCCATAATTGCTTCTAGCATATTTTCAGGGCTTGAGGAGATATTGTCAGAAAGTCCAGCCCTGTGACGGATTACATTCAGATCTGCATGTGCACCGTCCAAATCACCAAGGTGCGCGCGCGCCTCAGCCCGGATCAAATATTGTTCGGACAATCGAAGCATTATCGTAAATTCCTTGGACGTACCGGTGTTTATTATTTGTTTGTATTTGAAGGGGTAATACCAAGTATTGGTTCCGTTTGTGGCGCTTCCTATCCAGTTTGTACGGCGCAAATCTCCTGTGCTGAATGCGTTTACAAATGTATTATCAAGGGCGAAAAAAGGCGGTGGTGTTGCAGTAAATACAAACGTTCGTGCATCAATGGTAGTAGTTCCCGAGAGTCCTGCGTGAAGCGACCATATCGTTTCACTGCTTTCTTTTAAAAAGACAGCAGCCGGATCCTGTACTATTGCATATAGTGGATTACCGATTACTGTGCTGGATTCGGCATCGGCTGATGCCCAATTTTCATTGTACAGGTATACGCGGGCAAGCAATGCCGAAGCAGCTGCTTTGTTTGGCCTTACTCTAAAAGAAACAGCGTATGCATCGGGCAGCATTGTTTTCGCCAGTGATAAATCAGCAATTATTGCTTGATATACTTCAGGTATGGATTGTCTATGAACCACTGCATTAACGTGGTAATCTGTTGTGGTTATGTATGGGATTTTACCGAAAACATTCATTAGGTGAAAATGCAGCAGCGCACGAATAAACAACGCCTCACCTTTGAGTTTTTCCTTGTCGGCAGCCTCTATTGATTCAGAGTTTTCCAACCCTTTAATCAGTGCATTTGCTGCGTATATCTGACCATAGCCCGTGTTCCAGAAATTTGCAACGGATGAGTTCATTGCACTGACAGTATGGTTATAATACGGTGCAGCGGCGGAACTGCTGCTATAAGCAACCAGCTCGTCTGAATAGGAAGCCATTAAAGCAGATAGTCCCTGACCGTTTCCAGATATAAGGCCACTCTCCCGCATCCGGGCATAGATATCTGACAATGCTGCCGTAACTGTTGAAACATCATTAAAAACCGTTTCGCCCGTAAGCTGTGTTTGCGGTAAATCTACCTCTGTGAAACTCTCGCAGGCCCCAAAGCAACTCGCCAGCGTTAGAATCAATACTATTTTTAAAGAATTATATGTTTTCATTGTATATAGCTTTTAGATTAGAAACCTATTTGAAATCCAATTGTGAATTGACGAAGAGGCGGCAGGTATAACCCGGAACGATTCTCGGGATCAGCACCATTGTAATTGGTAAAGGTCAACAGGTTCTGACCCTGCAGGTATAATTTCCCAGTGAACACCTTGCTTAATTTTTCGGGAATCTGCCATGAAAGACTAATACTCTTTAACCTTATGAATGATGCATCACTTATCGATGCACTGCTGTTGCTGAACCTGTCCGCTGCATTAACAGCATCATCATTTAGCCCGCTCGTATATATTTGGCTGTATGCACCCGTTCCATCCTGTGGCCAATGGTTTGCTACCTCTATAGCCTGATTTACCATTAATCCAGCAGGCAGTGCCGTATAGGCAAAGTTTCTGCCCTGCTGTTTTACAAATTGAAACAGAAAATCCAGTTCCCACCTTTTGTAATTGAGTTTGTTACCAAATCCGCCAAAGTATTTCGGAGCGGTATCTGCAATATATTGGCGATCACTTGCATTGATTATACCATCGCCATTGTAATCCTCAAAAGTGTAAACACCCGTTTGGGGATCAATGCCTGTGTAATGGTAAACTTTGGCAATTCCCAGCGATTCGCCAACCACCAATGAGTTGGCGTAGGTCGAACCTTCAAGTCCGGGAAATGAAACAAGCCTATTTTTAGAAACTGAAAGATTTACTGCTGTTGTCCAATTAAAATCCTTTGTTTTGAGGTTGACAGTTCGCAGTTCCAGCTCGATACCATTGTTTTCGACTGTCGCATCAAGGTTCGCCAATATTGATGGGAATCCCGTAGTTCCCGGCAGCGGAACGCCGACCAGCTGATTCGATGAGCGGTTCTGAAAATAAGCCGCGGAGAAAAACACATTATCGTGCAGAAAACCAAGGTCGATAGCCGCTTCAAATTTCCTGTTGGATTCCCAGCCGAACTGCGGATTATAAAGTCGTGTAGGAACCATTCCAATAATGCCGTTATAATTATTTGTCGAAACTGAATAGGTATCTAGGAATTGGTAATCGCCAATCTGGTCGTTGCCCGTTATACCATAACTAGCCCTTAACTTCCCGAAACTAAGAACTGAAAACTTATCCTTCAGCAATTGTTCGTTTGAGAAAATCCATGCACTGCCGACTGCCCCGAAGTTTGCAAAGCGATTTCCCGGGCCGAATCGGCTCGAACCATCCCTTCTGCCAGTCGCATTGATAATGTACTTGTCTGCCCAGACTGCGTTGAGGCGGGCAAAAAATGCATTGTAACGGTACTCCGTAAAAATGTGGCTCTGTACTGTACGGTTTGTAGCCGCTGCCAGATTATTAATCAGACTGTTGCTTGCAAAACCGGAACCGGATTGTGAAAGCTGTTCTGTATTTTGCTCCTGAAAAGTCGTGCCGACAAGCGCGCTTAATTTCAAGTTATTCCATTTCCTGTTCCAGTTTAGCTGCGGTTCGATGATCCACGAACGGCGTGAGCCAGTACTTACCGCCAGTGATGAATTAGCGCTTGTAAGCCCATAAGAAGGATTATACATTGTTGATGGTGCAGTTCGGATTTCGGATATATGGCTGTCATTATAACCAACGCTTGCCCTTAATTCCCAAGCTGGATTAAATTTATAGGACAGTATTGCATTTGAAATCAGATTCTGTGTTTTGGAAGAAAATTTAGCTTCTAAATAGCCTAATGGATTATTGAATGTTCCATTTTCCCAATTTAATTTCCCTTCATCATTATACAGGGCAGGTGCATTTGGTGGCAGCATGTACGCCTCGGAAGTCAGATCAATACCCGGTAGTGCATTATTATCGGAAACATAATCAGCCGAAAATGCCAGACTGAATTTTTCATTATCAGACCGGTGCGTAATGCTGCTATGCACTGAATCCTTCTTGTACTTTGAACTTCCGGGAAAGACAGTCGTTTCATCACGGAATGACCCGCTTAAAAGAAATTGTGTATTTACTGTGCCGCCTGAAACTGAACTTTGCAATGTGTTTACCAGGGCAGTATTGCCAATCAGCTTATCCTGCCAATCAGTATAGCGGTTGCGATCCCAAGTGCCATTGACATCATACTCCCATTCAGGATATTCAGTTATGCCGTCATTTGCAAAAGCTTCGTCCCGCATGGCGATATATTGCTGTGTGTTCATCAGATTTACTTTTCTTGCTACTACCCCGAATGTGGTGGCGCTGCCGACTGTAAATCGTGTTGCGCCGGCTTTTCCTTTTTTGGTTGTAATAAGCACCACGCCGTTTGCCCCTCGCGAGCCATATATAGCCGTAGCATCGGCATCTTTCAATACTTCGATACTTTCTATATCTGATGGGTTAATGCTATTAAGAGGGCTTGTTGTTCCCGGCATGATTCCGCCAGAAAGACCTGTAGTCATTACAGATTGCGAAGAATACGGTACACCATCAATAATGTAAAGCGGGGAGTTCCCTTCGGTACGTATGCTGTTGCGTCCGCGAATCTGAATATCAAAAGCACCACCGGGAAGCCCCGTGCTTTGTGTAATGTTTACTCCCGACACGCGTCCTTGCATTGCAGCCAATGGGTTTGAAACAGTCTGTGTTTCAATATCTTTAGACGTAATCTTAGCAATACTACCCGTACGCTCTTTATCCTTTACTTTGTAATACCCTGCATTAATAGTCACTTCCTTCAGCTGAGTGCTGTCTTCGGATAATGTTATATTTATTGAGGTTTTGTTTCCGACTATGATTTCTTGGGTGGCATACCCGATAAATGAAAAGACAAGTATGTCTGTAGAATTAGCCGTAATTGAAAATTTGCCTTTGTCGTCTGTTACGGTTGAAATGGCAGTTCCTTTTACGGTGACTGTTACGCTGGGAAGCGGTCCCAAAGCATCAGTAACGGTACCTGTAATTTGCTGTTGTGATTGCTTCGTGTAGCTTCCGAACGTTAGTTCGGTGGCATAAATTTGGTTTGAAAGCAAAAGCACAAAAATAAAAATGCAAGGACAGGAAGGTCTGCCCTTGTTGAATGAAAGATTTTTCATAATTTTAGATAGGATTAAATGAAACGTTAGTTTTGGTTTTCTCTCGCCTTCTATGCTAGTTTGGACGCAAGTAATAGAAGGCTTTTTCTTGTTAATTAATTCACCATAGGCATAATTTGATTTTAGAATATGTAATAAGTCAATAGCTGTTGTGTGGGTTAAAACCTGTGGCTATACAGGAGAAATTATATCTTTTGACTATAGTAAAATAACCCAGCCCTTCCCCCGACTAACTCAGCTGGATACCAGTACGGGCTGGGCATCTTATAAATGAAAATAATGAAACTACAGCATAAGCAAACCTCTTAAGGGTTAGACAGAAATGGCTGCGATCTTACTGAGAAATAAATCGTGAAGTTGCTTTGAGAAGTTGAGATAGAGTCCCAAAAAGGAGGCGTGGGTTGTTCTCAGCTTATTGCCTTCATGGTACTGGTATACCGGGAACAATAAGTGAGCCCACGCCATTTTATAGGCGTGAGCATTTACACTTATCTTCTCGTTCCCATTTAAAAAGTACCAGTTTTTGAAGGCGAGATTCAAAGCGAATGCTTCAATTATTTTCTATGAAGTATCGCAAATTTAATTATTAAAATCAAATATAATACTTTTTTTTTAAAAGCAATCTACAGATTGCCTTTTTTGTTTCTTTTTAAAACGATTTTTATAATATGGAAGAAAATGGTTTTAAAAAGGAAAGAATACGGTTAGGAAAAAGAATAATGTATCTTAGAAATCAGTGCATTAATAAAGACACCGGTAAGCCAATGTCGCAAGAAGAACTAGGATTAAGAACAGGATTTGCAAAAAATCATATAGGTAAAATCGAAAGAGGTCAAACTAATCCGAAAATTGAAACATTATTTGCCATCGCAAAGGAATTAGGAGTAGATATCAAGGAATTGTTTAATTAGAAACTATAATTTGAAATATATAGTTTTAAAATAGATTAGTGATAATCGATTATTTTTGTTCAGTATTATTTTAGATTTTGCTAATGAAAAATTTCTTATTGACTTCCTTGTTTCTTTCTTGTTGTTTTGTTTTTGCCCAACAGAAAAAAGATACTACAGATCTTCTGAATTTTGAGTTTCGAAGTTATGATATAACTCCCTGTCAAACCTGTCCGCTTAAGCCTGGTGATAAAGTGCCTTCTACACATCCTTATGCAAAATATATAAACGATGAAAGTCTTTGGGAGTGGAGAGAAATTGATCTGGGTGTAGGCAAACCGCAAAAAGTATATGATCTAAAACCCCAATATAAAGATACCCTGCGATGCAATGATGGTACAATTGTGGAAGTCCCGTTTTGGATTAAAAAAAACAGTAAGAAAAATAAAAAAGCCACTCCGTAATGAGTGGCTTTTATTTGTGCCTGTAATAAATTGCATAGATAAGACACCCTAAAAGGCCATATACCAATGCTGGAAAGAAGCTTACCATTTTCCATTATGGTTCCGCTTTTTAGTGAAGTATAAAAATCACATTTTTTGCTTTTGTAGTATGAAATTGTTGATAGCTAATAATGATCAGTTGATTGTCACTTTTTACAGGTTCCCTCTTCTTTATCTCTGTAGTTTTTGAAGTGCTTTTGGCAAGCTTCTTCGTTGGGGAATTGTTGGAAAAATTGTTTTACTGTCATAGCGTATAAAATTGAATTTTGGCGTTTTGATATGACAAAGATACCAGGGCCATCTTACTTTACAAGTGTTTTCTTGGATTCTATAAAAATAAGTCACTGAATATTAATACGTTGACTTGTTTCGAAAAGTTTTTCTTATGTTTGTGTTACACCTTTTTAAAATATTAATATATTGTCAATGAGAAATGATTACTAAATTAAAATCAATCAACAACTTAGCAGTTTTTCAAAATTTCGATTGGGATACAGTTATCAGAGATGAAGCAAATACCGTTGTTTTATTCAAACCTATTAATATCTTCTATGGGCGTAACTATTCAGGAAAAACAACTATATCAAGAATAATTAGGGCATTGGAAATAGGGAGCCTTTCAGATAAATATGAGAATCCTCAATTTGAAGTTAGCATTAAGGATGTTTCTGATGCAACACAAAGTAGCTTAACAGCACATGGTAAAAAGATTAGAGTATTTAATGAAGATTTTGTAAAGGACAATCTTCGATTCATCATAAATTCCGATGAAAGTATTAACCCCTTTGCTATTATAGGTGGAAATGCTACAATTGAAGGAGAAATACAAACATTAAAAGATGAATTGGGAAATAATGAAGTAGGAAGTGAAAGTGGTTTTTTCCTTGAACTTAAAAATGCCAATTCAACTGCCAATACTGCGTTCCAAACTTATGAAGCAGAAAGCAATAGTTTGAACCAACAATTAAGTTATAAAGCGACAAATAATCCAGACGGTATAAAATATAAATCTGAAAAGTTTGGTGACCAAAATTATACCAAACCAAAACTGGAAGCAGATATTTCAATTGTTACTCAAGTTTCTTTCCAACCTCTTACCGATGTTGAAGTATTACAAAAAACTGCTTTACTGACCGAAACTGTGAATGCAGATATTCAACCTGTTGTAAAACCAAATCTTGATATAAATGCTCTTAGTTCCAAAGCAAAAAATCTTGTTATCAAATCAATAGGCAACTCTGATAAAATAGAGCAACTTGTAAAAGATTCTATTCTTAATCGTTGGGTTAAAGAAGGAAGGATTATCCACAAGGATAAACTTAATAATTGTTCATTTTGTGGTAATGAAATATCCCAAGAGCGTTGGAAAGAACTTGATAGTCATTTTGACGAAGAATCTGAAAAATTAGAAAATGAAATTGATACAATGATTAGAGAAATAGATTCTTTAATTGTAAATATTGATTCTCAAATACAAATAAATAAAAGCGTTTTTTATTCAAAATTTCATTCAGATTTAGAAAGATTGATTTTGCTAAGACAAATTATCATCGGAAAAATAAAAACTGAATTAAATCGCATTAAAGATAGTTTGCGTGAAAGAAAAGATGACCTTTTAAACGCAAAGGATTTTCCTGAAATAACTGATAATAGTAAAAGGCTTGAATGGTGTTGGATGATTTTTGAAAATTTTAGAACTCTGGCTAATGATTATGGCAATTCATTATCGAATGAGCAAGCTGATGCAAAAAAATTATTGCGATTACGTGAAGTTAGTGATTTTGTAAAAACAATTCAATACACAGCCCTTGTAGCAAAAATCCAAAGCTTAAAAAATGTTTCGGATGGAGAAATTCAAAAAAAACAGGTAATCGAAAAGAAGATTCAAAGCCAAATTACAGAAATTGAGGATAAAGAAAGGTTAATGAAGGATGAAGAAAAAGGGGCATTAAAAGTAAATGAGTATCTAAACAATTTCTTCGGTCATGACTTTCTTACATTACAAGCATTAGAAGAGCAAGATGAATCTGGAAGTGGGAAAAAAATAAAATTTGAAATAGTCAGAAATGGGAAAAAAGCACACCATCTAAGTGAAGGTGAATGTAGTTTAATAGCATTTTGTTACTTCATGGCTAAACTTGAAGATGTTGAAACTAAAGATAGCAAACCAATTATTTGGATTGACGACCCAATTTCAAGTTTAGATAGTAATCATATTTTTTTTGTTTACAGTCTTATTAATTCTGAAATAGTAACCAAGGAAGAATTTGAGCAACTATTCATTTCTACGCATAACCTTGATTTTCTAAAATACTTAAAAAGATTGCCAGGTGCATTGAATAAGAACCAATGTGGTTACTTTATAATTTCTAGAGATAGTGAGAATAGCAAGATCAAGATAATGCCAAGATATTTGAAGGATTATGTTACGGAGTTCAATTTTCTCTTCAACCAAATTTATATGTGTTCAACAGTTGATGCAGATGATGATAGCCAGCATCATATATTTTATAATTTTGCGAATAATACTCGAAAATTTTTAGAAGCATTTCTTTATTACAAATATCCAAATGCTAATGTTAACGATAAGGAAAAACTATTTAAATTCTTTGGTGATAATCGTCAAGCATCAACAATGACAGACCGAATAAACAATGAATTTTCACATCTGGAAGGTTTGTTTGAAAGGAGCATGACTCCCATTGACATACCAGAAATGAAAAAAACAGCGTCTTATATTCTGGAGAGAATTAAAGAAAAAGATAGTGAGCAATACGAAGCATTGTTATTAAGTATTGGTGTTATAATACCAGAAGAAATAGAAAGCCCTTTGGTGGAAAAGGATTAAAAATTTTGAAATACTATTTCTTAATTATTATTAAATTAGCAAGTGAATGTGGGTCTTGTCATACATATCTGCCAAAAATAGATGTACATGTATGACATTATCAAATATTAACAAGTTAATGGTCAATATATTACACCTTGTACATAAAGAACATCTAACCGACAAACGATTTTAAGAATGAATATGATTGACTTGGAAGATTTTGAACAAGAATTTGAATGCATTTACAAAGACGAACGTTATTCTGTTCGTGATAACGGGGCAATATTACGTCATTCACCTGAAGGAAAACGACCTCGACCAACCGACAACAATTGGACTTTTGGAAAACTAAACAGAAAGTCAGGCTATTTAGAAATTGCTTCTGTTAGAATTCACAGAATAGTTGCGACCGCATTTCACAGCGAACCGCCAACAAAAGAACACGTTGTAGACCATATTGATACAAACAAGCAAAATAATCGACCTGAAAACCTTCGGTGGGTAACAAGATTAGAAAACATTTTACTCAACCCAATTACAGCAAGACGAATTGAACTTATTTGCGGAAGTGTTGAAGCGTTTCTTGCTGACCCTTCAAAATTCCGTGACAAATTTCCAGACCCAAACTATGAATGGATGTGTGCCGTTTCAGTAGAAGAAGCACAAGTAAGTTTAAAACGAATGCAATCTTGGGCAAAAAGTAATCAACCATTGCAAGGAGGTTCGTTAGGAGAGTGGATCTTTAGCAGAGAAATTGTTGAAAGTCCATCTGTTACTCGACCAAATTACATAATGTCTAAAACTCCTAATGCAGCACAACGCATTGTTTTCACCTTTGAAGATAAACCAAACGAATATCCAAGTACTCCGCAATTGTTTGAGGGTAACCCATTGATAGCATATAATGAACGTTTGAACAAGGGAGCTACTTTCTTCCGAAACCATAACGGAGAATATGTAGTTGTGAAAAGTGGATTTTCCAAAGACAAGAAAACACTATATGTAATGACAAAGGCTGCTTATGTATATCGCGAACAAAAAGATGGAGAATGGAAACCCACACCTTTAGCTGAACTTCAGGAAAAAATTTCTGCTAAAGATTTACCTCATTCACTTGCGGAAGTAACCTATGAAGATGGTTTATTTGTTCACGGAAGGGCAGAATCGGGCTTTCATCCGACAGAAGAGTTAGAAGAAATATTTACTGAATATACTCAAGAATTATAATCAAAATGCCGAACCGCTAACAGCAATTTCGCACAATAGCTGGTTGCTTAGTGACCTTGACGTTTTTTCTTCACGAAAAAACTATATCTTTAATAGAAAATAATCCGTTCGCTGGCATCGCAACTGTCGCGAAGCCGCGGAACTTTATAAGCAAGCTTTTCACCACCAATATAAAGAAAAAAAATGGACAAAGAAGATTATCAATTTAATGGATTTACTTATTTAAAAAATTATGCTCCAAGCGACGAAAGTCCAATTATTGAACATGGAAAATCCAAGCCTGAAAATATATTTAAATATTACTCTTTAACTAAATATAGTGTTGACGCACTAATGAATGGATATCTATATGCATCTCATCCAATAGAGTTAAACGATCTTCTGGATAGTAGTCCATTTTTATTTTTCACTTCTGAAAAGCTAGACTTTGTATTATATGAAAAACTTTATGGGCCAGTAGTTCAAAGTAAGGAAGAATTAGACAAAATTTACGAGGACGATGCAAATAGAGAACGTTTATGCCAAAGTTATATTTCAACAATGTGGCAAGTTGCAACCAATCTTTTTGGAATAATATCGACTTCCGAAAATGAATTCAGCCCATTAATGTGGCCATATTATACTCAAGAAAAAGGATTTCAAATAAAATTCACTACTGAAAAACTTGAGAAAAGCATTCAACAAAAATTTCCTAAAAATGAACAATATATAGGATTATATCCTGTAAACTACGTAGAAAAGTTGGCTCCAATCGATATAAGTCCATTCAAATCGTTACTAGTTCCTTTATATTATTCCACTAACATAAAAGCGCAAAGTTGGAACTACGAAAATGAATGGAGATTGCTAGTTTCAAAACAAAATATGGGAGTTCCTTACAGTAAAAGAGGGTTAAACATTCAAAAAGATTACCATATTGACAAAAAGAACAGATACGTTTACTATGATAAGGAAATAGTTGAAGAAATAACTTTGGGTGTAGATTTTTTCAATAGTAGAGATTTTGAAATAGAGTGGTTAGATTCTCAAAACATTAAAGTTAAAACTTTGAAATCAGATTCAAATTGGGAGTATGAAAGCCTGAACTTATTTATGGATTATGTTTTCCAAAATTTAAAAGATAGATTATTTTATTCAGGCGTAAAATATGAATTAGACGAAAATGGAGTGCATTATTTAGTTAGAACGAAAGAGAAAATGGAAATCGAAAAAGTTGAAGAAAATACATTCGTTTTAACTAGAACTAATATAGTTAAAAAGCCTGCTTATAACAGCGGTTTGGCGTAATAGCTCATAACTGCTACGCCGAAAATCTAGCGATTTTTCAAAACCTGTTCATCCGCAGAATATTTTTCTTAAATTGCCGCTACTAACGCCAAGCCGCGGCACGTTAGCGGTCAACTTTCGACACATCCCAGAAAAAAGACAAAATGAGAACAACCCATCAATTTCTTGACAAATATCCAATTTCTAAAGACAGCGAAAAACTAATAGTCGGAACAATTCATCCACATAATCACGATAATTTTACAATACAATTCTTCTATGGAAATGTAACAAGTATTTGGAATATACTAAGTTTAGCATTTCCAGAAGATTTAAAACGGCCATTAACACTTGACGGAATTAGAAATTTCTTGAAGAAAAGAAAAATCGCCGTTAGTGATACAATACTAGTTTGTGATAGAATTAATCCAACAGCATTAGATAAAGATTTAATTCCAATCAAACTAAACAAGAAGATTATAGATGATATAAAGAAATCAAATATTACTGAAATATTTTTCACGAGCGGTTTCGGTAAAAACAATGCTTTTAGGCTTTTCTATAAAGATATTCTAGGACTTAAAATTACTAAAGAAATCAAGTTAAACCGAGGAACAATAGTTGACACTAAAATATTTGGACGACCTATCAAATTAACCGTATTGTTTTCTCCATCAGGATCTTCAAACGTTGGAATTTCAAAATCAAGTCTTTACTTAGAAAATAAAGAGAAATATAGAAACTCGGCGAAACCAGTTTATGATTTTAAAGTTGCTTATTATCGTGAAAAGTTTGACAGTAAAAAGCAGAACCGCTAACAGCGGTTTGAAGCAATAATTGGTATCTGGTTGCTACAGATATTGCGGTTTTATTTGTAACTTTAGCATTTCATTGTAAAATAATGGATAGCAATTCTAAAATCATTCGAGGCTTAATAAAAATATCGGGTAAAATATTATTCGTCATTGGATTAGTATTAAATATTTGTATGGTATTTTTTGGCTTTTGGCCAAGTATTATTTATTTACTTTTTATGCTTTTAGGCGGGTTTATGATATTTACAAATAAAGATGTTGATACCAGCGTTAAATTCGATCTACAAAATTTTAATTTTAGAACTATCGGTAACAATTTAAAAAAGGAAGATTTTGAAAAGTCAGTGGTTTCGTCTATTAAAATTGTTTTACTTACACTCACAATAACTACAATTGCAATTATCGGATTTTTTTATTTTTCTAAATCTTATTATAAAAACCAGAATACAAGACAGGATTGTGAAGAAATAGTAACTGCACTAAATTCATATAAAAAAGACCTATCAAGTTATCCAAAGAGTATGGACAGCTTGATAGGTAATAATCCTTTAAGAAAGGCCTGGAAAAAAGATAGATGGAATAATGACCTGTATTACAAATCCATAAATAATGATAAAAATTTTATTTTAATTTCTAAAGGCAAAGACCAAAAATTATTTACAAAAGATGACATTGTATTTAAAAACTAAAATTTATATCCAGTCTTTACTTGTACTCGTTTGTTGAACTCATTAATGCTTTCATCAGTAAAATAACCTTCTAATTTATTTTTATCTGTTACATAAAACTCTTGGTAAGTTAAAGAGTTCTTATCATTAGAATCTCCATATACACCAATTGTTCCATCTCTAAAAATTCCAATTTCAGAATCATTGGTGTTTTCAGAATCTGTCATTATTTTCAATGGATTCCTTTTGCCACTGCCATCTACATAGTAATAATCCCGTTTGATAAGTCCCTCCTGTACTTTGAATTGGGTTAGTAAAATGCCGTCTTTTGGAATTTCATAAATCCTAACACCATTTTCATATTTGGTTGGCTCGCCTTTCGCGTTGTTAAATATAACATTAACCTTCCCCTTAAAACCTGACTGTATTAGGTAAATTTCTTTTTCCTTACTTTGATTACAGCCCATCAAAGAAAAAAATGTCAAAAAATAAAATACTAAATGCATATTCTTATGTTTAATTATTATCTTAATATCTTCCACCTGCACCAGTTCCACTAAATCCACCTGTGCCAAATCCTTCCTCAAATCCTCTTCTTTCAGTACTTACTGGTTGTCCCTGATACATTTTATTCCATTCAGATGTTGTGTAAGTCTTATCGCCTTGTACAACTCCTGTAAAGACTCCTTTATCATCCATTGTTACTGTAAATGAGTTAGACATCATTTGTCTATTATTATCTCCTGGAAGGCTTGTATATGGATTGCCTTCATATGGACTAACTCCCATAAATAAAGCATTGCCACCAGTGTCTTTCATAAAAGTTTCGGCAGCTGGAAATTTATCGCCTGTTTGACTAATACTAACATCAAGTGTGCCAGCTTTCATATTTTCTGTCATTGTAAAGTTTGTTTTAACATCAATATCAGGTGAGCCAGGCACCAATGGATTCGCTCCAGACATTGATGATGAGAATGAAACTGTACTACTACCATCTTTATTTTGCGTTTGTTTAAAATCAGAAATACTGCCCGAAGGTTTTTCAGTAGCACTTCCCAAAATAGGGTGAGAACTCGGGTCACTTGATGTTTTCAATCCTGAATATGTACCTGCTGTCGGATCAACTGTAACTGTTTGTTTCACTCTAGATGTCGCTGAAGCAGAAGTTGTAAATCCTCTATTGGCACCATCCCCATGAAATCCGCCACCAAAAGAGCTAAACGGTGCAAACGATCTTATGGAAATAGGAAATGGCCACATTCCGTCTGGGTCAATAAAGAAAACCGGATTGTCCATTGCATACGCATACGGCGACCATCGTCTTCCTTTCTCCGCCAGCGGGTCAATATTCATCCATCGACCTAAAGCAGGGTCATAATTCCTTGCGCCATAGTCGTAAAAGTTAAGCCCCATCTCGTCTTGCAGCTCTTTTCCATTGTATTTATACTTATTTGCTGTTGCGAGATAATCATTATACCCTTTGTGCTTTAATCCAAAAGGATAATAATTGTTCTCCTCAATAATTTCAACAACCTGCGTTGTCGGGTTTTTAGCATAGCTAACTCGAACGTTTCCTAAATGGTCTTTGTACTGGAAAACATACGAAAGAGCTCCCGCCGTATTCTTTACATACCCCTCTGCCGTTGGGAAAAACTCCAAAACATTGTCTTTGTACTGGTAGCCTCCCAAATAATCGGTCACAGTGGTAACCGTTCCTTCTGTTACCGCTTTCTGTATTTTTTGTCCAGACGCATTGTAAAAGTATTCAATACTTCCTGTTGTTCCAAATGTTATTTTCTTTGGCAGGTTTAAATGGTTGTAGCTGATTTCTGTAATGCTTTTATTTTTATCCGTAATCATATTTCCATTATCATCATAACTGTAATCATCATCGGTTTTATTGATGTCATTAAATCCGCTGCTGTTGTTGGAATTGTCTACAACTTTAGACAATTGGTTAGAATTTGTCGGATAAGTGTAAACTAAATCATCTATATCAAGATTGCCTACCTGAGGGTCGTAATCTCCTTTACGGCCCAATGTTTTAATATTTCCATTTTTGTCGTAAGACAGGTTTTCATCGTATGCGCTTGTCGTTAAACCGTTCTTTTCATAAATGGCATTGGTCAGACGGTTTAGGTTATCATACTTGTATCCATAGGCTCTTTCGTTTAAGTCTGAAGCCGTTTTCCAGAAGGTTTCTGAAATGTTTCCGTTATAAAGCGGCCTTACATCTGTGATATCGGTTTGCGTGTTTTCATAATTAATCTTGAAAGCAAACAAATCTGCAGGGTCTGTACCCTGCTGCAAATTGGCGGTTTTGTTAATTTCTTTCAGCCAGCCTCTGATATTATACTCAAAGTCTACTTTCTGAAGCGGGTTTCCTGTATTGCTTCCCACTTTTTTGCTTATAAGCTGCCCTAATGCGTCATAAGTATTCTCGGCCAAAAGTTCCACTGTCCCGCCGTTTATCTGATGGGTATGCGTAAGAAGACGGTCTTGCGGCGAATACGTAAATTCTTCTCTTACCGCAATCTCTGGATTGCCAGAAGTCCTTTTATGTTTTGTTACGGTATAAAGCGTTTTTCCTGTAAAGTCAATCTTGCTCTCGCTTGACGTATAGCCTCCCAAATGGTTCTCAAGATAATTTTTTATTGGCCTTGCCTTATCATCATAAAATATGGTGCTCGTTTCTCCCGCAGTAGAAGATGGTGTTGAAATGGCTCTTGTCCAGCTTCCTGAAGCCAGTGTTTTTACATTGCTTAATACAGGCTGCCCTTCAATAGAAGATGGAACAGACTGTGCGTTTGGAAACTCATAAGTGTCATAATAATTAACCGTTAAAAGCTTAAAGCTTGTCGGTTCTATAACATTGCTGTAATACGTTTCGATTCCGTCAATTGTACCAGAAGTCTGCTTGCTTTCGAATATGGCAGTTCTGCTGTTTTGTGCATCCTGAAGTGATTTTCGCGTTGCCGAATTTGAAGCCTGGCTGCTCCAGCCTGTATAAACAGGTCTGCCAAAGGCATCATATTTTGTGATAATCCATCCGATTCCACTTTCATCTTTAAAAGGAGAATAGGCAGGACCCGTAGCAACTGGCCGATCCAGCTTATCGTAAACAATAAATTCCCACTGTCTGCCTGGAAGTTTTTTCTCTGCCAGACGGTTTTTATTATCATACTTATACTGATAGCACAAGCCATTTAAAACATCGTAATCAATATTTCCTTCAGCCTTTGGAGGAATTACATAAGTAAGGTTTCCGTAAATATCGTAGACATAATACGTATCATGTTTATCTCCTCCGTTATAGGTGCGTTTCAATACAACCTGCCCTTCCTTGTTTTTAAATTCTTCTGTACCAGCATTTGATCCAGGTGCAGTATTCTCATCATAGGTAATGGTTTTAAATAGCTCACCAGCCTGATAAGTCCCTGCATCTGAAAAACTGATTCCATACAGTCCAGAACCGGCATCCCAAGTGGCTGTGGCCGTATATAGTTTTACTTCATTTTCCGCGTTTGTCTGGTAGCTCAATTTAATTTCATGCCCAGAATCCATTGCCCATGAATTTCCAGGGGCTGCCTGTTTCAGAACTCGGTTTAACGGAGAAGGTTCAAATTGTTTCTTGGAATAAGGGTTTGAACCATTTTCATATAAAGTGCTGTAAAATGAAACAGAGGCACTAATCGCCGTATTAGGGTCAATCTTAGAATAATTGGTTCCGCTGTTGGAAACGGCGTAAGGAAGATATTCTTCCTGCTGTCTGCCAACCCCATCATACATGGCTGGGGTTACAAAATCCTCGCCGTTTCCGCCCTGCCCAATGGCTCTTGTCTGTACAGGACGTCCCAAACCATCAAAATAACTAATGTTCTGGTTCTTTTCTTCTTTGGTCAAGGTGCCTAAATTAGCTGACTGTACTGCTTTTTTTGGAGATATAGTGTAAATAAAATTATCATCACTAAAAGTTTGTCCCCAAACATTTGCTATTGTAAGCAATAGTAAGATTGGTATATATTTTTTCATAAGTCTATGTTTGTCTTATTAGCCTTTAGTCTCTATTTTTTGGTTACAAGTAATGTTATGCTTACAATACTCTTAGCATTTAATGTAAGGGTAGTAAGCTTACTAGTTTGGCCCGCAGCAAATTCTACAACAACCTCCTGACTTGCAGCAGCCCCCGATAGACGTAAAAAATTGACTGTAAATTTTAATGTTGCCCCATTATGATTTGATCCTGTAGCCCAAGCATCGATGCTAAGTACTTTAGTCGAAGGATCAAAATAACGTTCAAATAGAAATTCCACTTCTCTAAGGGTACATCCACCATAATTATTAGCATAACTCTGGCCATCAGCATTAAATTTAGCAAGACCTAAAGCATCAGCATCTGCCTGAGAAATTGCCGAAGTAGCTGCTCCCGCTATTTGATTATAATAGACACTTGATCCAGACTCATTTTGTCCGCAATTATTTCTTACAAAATATCCACTTCTGGCAATACTATTGTAAGCACAACTACCATTTGCGTTGGCATATGCCTGCCCATTATTATTTACATCTGATTGCGCTAAATTATCGGCATTTTCCTGAGAATTTGAAACATATCTTCTACTTGGAACTGTATAGGTAACATTACTTCCTGACAAACCACCTCCACAATCATTCTTTGTAAATACTCCTGACTTAGCAACGCTGTAAAAAAAGCATTCTGCTATCATATTTGCATTATATTGTCCATTTGCATCCATGTCATTTTGAGCTAACCGATCTGCCAATACTTGTGAAGCTCCAGTATATTTTCCGGCAGGAACAGTATAAATATATGTTCCTGGAGTACTATTTGCCGGACAATCATTCTTTGTAAATGTCTTACTAATTGTTGCATTACTATATGTACACGTTCCATTGGCATTTGCGTTGGCCTGTCCGTTGGAGTTAAACAATGCAAGACCTTTTGAATCTGCATCTGCCTGAGAAAGGATTGATGTCTGGGCTCCTGCCGCCTGGCTGAATGCAACGCTTGAACCAGCTCCCCCTGCAGCGCAATCGTTCTTGGTAAAGTTTCCGCTTCTGGCAATGCTGTTAAAAGTACAGAACCCTGCGGCATTTGCATTGGCCTGTCCGTTGGAGTTAAACAATGCAAGACCTTTTGAATCTGCATCTGCCTGAGAAAGGATTGATGTCTGGGCTCCTGCCGCCTGGCTGAATGCAACGCTTGAACCAGCTCCGCCTGCAGCGCAATCGTTCTTGGTGAAGTTTCCGCTTCTGGCAATGCTGCTATAGGTGCAAAATGCATTTGAATTTGCATAAAGCTGGCCATCAACATTAAATTTAGCAAGTCCGCGTGTATCAGCATCCCCTTGAGAAACTGTTGATATGACAGCACCAACAGCCTGATTATAAACTACACTCGAACCTAGACCGCCTCCTTCGCAGTTATTTCTTGTAAATGTTCCTGATTGTGCTGCACTCTTATACATCTCAACACTGGTAGAAGAATTATCACCGCAATCTATGGTCTGGCCTTTGTAATTGTAACAATACTTCTGAAGTACGTTTAATTTACTATCTTTCACAAACCTTAATCTCTGATCTGTATCATATTCGTAATATGTCACCAATCCTTTAGGATCAGTAATGCTTGTCACTCCTACAAGCGGGTTATAAGTATAAGTTGAAATAAAGGCATTTGGCAATGTATTTCTAAATAAGTTCAGCGCATTTCTTAACTTTTGTTCTGAACAATTATCCGACAAGCAATTATCTGAATCATCATTAGACAGCGCCTGCAGATTTGCAATAGTCTCGGCAGGAATCGTACCGTAAACCAAGTTATCAATTTTAGCAATTGGCTGAGTTTTACTGTATCCCCAAATAATGGACACTGGGGTTCCTCCGTCTATAGTGTATTGCAGCACATTTCCTTTTTCATCATATAAATCGTAGGTGATTTTTTTATCTAAACTTAAATCTATTGCTGCTGTTCCTTTGTTAGCATAAACAAATCTTGGAAGAAGCAGATTGCTTGTTGCACTGATTTTCTCATAACTAGTAAGCTGCTCTGATATTTTAACTCCATCTTTAAATGCTTGTGTATTTAAAGGAATTCCAATCATATTCGCTGATGCCAAATCTGAACTAAATGGTTTTGAAATCATCTCTGGATCTGGTGCGTAAAAATATTTAGTCTGCAATGTTTCTCCAACTGAGTTAGTTGTCGTTTGCGATGTTAATTGCAGATGCAATGGATTGCCATAATTAAAAGTAGTATTGCTTACTACTTTACCTTTCAAAATATTGGATGGATTATAAAAATAATTCGTTTTCTCAGATGTTTTTTGATAAAACCATAAAATTGGGATATTATATGTTATAGGTTCAATTGTTCGCAATATTTCTACACCACCATCTACATCATATGGACACGCCGGATTTAAAGGATCCAAAGGGTTTTCTTGATTATTAGTCGTTCCCATACGAAACATCTTGAATCCATTGTAAAAAGAAGTATTGGAAGGATCTTCAAAATAAGTATTTTTCTCTTCCTCTACTATATAAGCCGCTGTTCCTACTGTTTTATAGACTTTCTTGTTCAAAACTTTACCTCTTTTCCATGCAGTGGGAATTTGTACTGTCGGGTTGCCAAAAGGTATTTCATCTGGCGCAATCGTGAATTCATACTGCGTATACCCATTATTAGCCTGATTTTTAACATCAATCTGTATTTCCCTTACATATTTATAAGCAACAGAGTTGCCTTCTATACCAAATCTGGAATTTGAACTAATACTGTAAGTAGCTGTAGAATTAAGTCCTCCTGCACATCCTATTAATTCAGGATCTACTGATCCGCATTGGATAAAACTATAATTGGTAAAACTGTTGGACTGGAAAGTAGTGCTCATTTTATTAATCAACTGACCGCTCGTATGTCCAAAATCAATAATGTCAGAGTAATCATATTGTTTCTTTAGGGCTAATGTGCTGTCATTGTCGTAATTTTCTATGCTCGCAATCCTAAGTCCAGCGCCTAAATTATTTTTTGGAGTAGGATCGTTATTAACATATTTAAGCTGTAAACTATTAACACTCAAAAACTTTCCATATACCTCTACTTCTATTGTGCCAGATTCTTTCAAAAATACAGATTCATTAAACTCTTTAGTAGCAGTAAAATGGTCGGAATCGTAAACTTGAATTCCACCCGAAAATACTCTGACTCTAGCGTGGTAATATTTAGAAATTGTGGGATCTGAAGAGTCATTTTTTATTGTAAATTTCAACTGCCCTTGTGCCTCTGTGGCAGTAAAAGGAATTGATACATATTTAACACAGTCGTCAGGATTTTTATTCAAACATATTACGCCATCAATGCCTGGCCCCTCCTTTATTGGCATTGTACCGCCTGTACCTTGTATTACACCACTGTTTACAATAACAGGAGTATATTTATCAAAAAGATCGATTCCATAAAACTGGTTTGTTTCATAATTGAATTTTGTCCAGCCTTTGGTGGGATAATGTATTTCTTTTAAAATTCCTGCCTGATTTTCCAAAGAATTTACAGAACGGTCTGCCCTGCCAACTTCAGTGGGATAAGGATAAGAAATATAATGTTTAGGTATTAGATCTACATTGTTACTTTTTCCATTATTATATCCAAAAAAATCCTGTCCTTTTGAAGTTTTATTAGGTAAAGCAATATTTGAATATGTAAACTCCTGCTCGACTCTGCCTAATAAATTAACGACTCTGTCCAGCTTTAATCTTTTGTCTGAATAGTAGCTTCCTGACGGATTAAAATAAGAGTAATCAAAAGTATAGCCCTTTACATTTCTATATCCTACATCTAATAATTGCTGGATTTCAATTTTACTCAAATATCCATTTCCGGCACCATCAACCAGATCCTGCCTTCCCAAATTCTTTGTAAATACGATTTTGGAGTTGCCATCATTAAAAGTAATTTCTTTTATTTTTTTTAAGATTGTTACTGTATTTCCTGTCGCGTCAATAACATCTCCTATTTGGCTATTATAACTGGTTCCAGAAGGACACCCTGCTCTTATAGCATTTCTTTTTATTTCAACTCTTTGGGAAAAAGTTTTATCAGTTAAGTTTCCATCATCCTGGTAAGTGAAATTTATTTTATTATTTGATGGCGTTTTAATTTCATCCACATACCAAGCGCTAATATAGCGATCACTATGAGTCATAGATTGTATAGAAATTTCGGTAGTGCCAAGCGAATAAACATTTCCCTGAGGATCTGTTATTTTAAATTTCATGCTTTCTCTATTTAATCCCACAAGATCAACTTTAAAGGCATTTGGCGGTATGGTTACAACATCATTACTAGCAAAATTTCTAATATAAAAACTTCCGTTTACCGTAGGTGACGAAAAAACATACATATCTTTTACCCTAGACTTATCTAGATTATAATCTAAATTTGTAACGGCAGTTTGATCATAAGGATGCAGCTTAAAATAAGCGATAATGGCATCACCATTAGGAATTACATCAATATTAGGATTATTCTCATCAATATCATCTCTCGGACTTAAAATAACCTGTGCGCCAGCATTTAGATTCCAGCCAAGACCTACCCAAGTTGCCTCCTGGTTAACTTTTATTCCAGATGCATGATAATCTAAAGATATTGGCATCTTGAAATCTCTTAAATCAATGGTGTATAGCGGCACAGAAATACTTGGAACACCAGTAGCCAAATCAACAGGGTATTCTCCATATTTTAGAAAAGCGGCAGCCTCTGGAGATTTTGGAGCAAAATTTGGTGTTGGCGTAGCATTTTGAGTTTGCGCCTGCAAACCTATTGAGAAATATAGAAATAGTATTAAGAACAACATTATAAATGTTGCTCTTTTTGATAGTATAGAGTGTTTCATTTTATTTACCTGTTATTCTTTTAATCACTTTAACCGATTCGGTTTTAACGTCTGTTTTTATGACAATAAGATACACTCCTTCCGCATATCTGCTTAAATCTACCGGAACCGTCCTGCTTGAAATGGCAAAACTCTGAAGTGTTCTTCCTAAAATGTCCACGACACTTGCCGTACCTTGGTTAAAATCATAACCGATAATCACATTGGTGTAAGCAGAAGTTGGGTTAGGAGCCGCTTCAATGCTGGATTTCACTTTTTCTACCTTCGCTTTATCCTTGAGCTTAACAACCCAGAAATCATTTGATCCGATATTGGAATTCTTATCCTTTGAAGAGCCTGAATTGGATGTGCCTGCCATTAGATATCCTCCATCTCTGGTTTCAATCAGTTTTCGAAGTATGTCTTCTCCTCCGCTTCCTACGGTTTTATTCCAAAGTTCCTCCCCTTCACTGCTTACTTTTAAAGCAACGTAGTCGTTGATGCCGTCTTTTTCTTTGCCAACCATTCCCACTGCTTTTGACACCAGACTGCCCCCGCCAGATTTTGGGCGCGCATTGCGGGCATGCCCGCCGATCAGATAAGTGCCATCTTCGTTTTCAACCAATGAAGTCAAGATATCCACTTTGCCAAAGTCAAAAGTCTTGCTCCAAACGACACCTCCTTCTTTGTCTAATTTAAGAATCCAATAATCTGTCCCGTTGGCAACAATTCCTCCTTCAGAGGTTAGTGCATTAGAACTGTTTGAATTTCCTCCCAAAATATAGCCTTCATCTTTAGTCTGATGGATTACATAAGGCTGGTCATCGCCATTGCCTCCATACGTTTTTTGCCATTCGATTGCTCCCGTATCGTTTATCTTTACAATCCAATAGTCTCCAACTCCTTTATTGCCTTCTGTCTTATCGCCCGACACAGGAGAATTGGAATATCCGGCAAGAATATATCCGTTATCAGAAGTCTGTTCCATGCTTCTCAAAATATCCGAATATTGGCCTCCATAGGTTTTCTGCCATTGAATTGCGCCTTCTTTATCTAATTTGACAATCCAATAGTCCATGCTGCCTCTGCATTTCTCCGATTTGGAATAAATGTCTGTTGCAAAAGTGCTTTCGTTAAGCTTAGAATTTGAAATTGAATTTGGACTTGAGCTTGAAGAGCCTCCTAAAATGTAGCCCCCATCTCTTGTCTGAAAAGCGCATAGCAATTCATCCTGGCCACTTCCTCCTATAGTTCTCTGCCATTGCTCATTTCCAGCGGCATTTAATTTTATGACCCAGAAATCGGAAAGGCCTTTGCAGTTTTCCTTTTTTTGAAAGCTTTTGGAAGAGCTTGAAGTCCCGGCAAGAATAAATCCCCCGTCTCTGGTGTTTTTAATGCTTTGAAGAAAATCAAAGCCAGAACCGCCAAAGCTTTTCTGCCAGTCGGGTTCTCCATTTTCTTTCATTTTCCAGACCCAAAAGTCTAAATCTCCATGATTGTCTTCCTCCTTAGTTCCTGTTTTGTCAGAAAGCGAGCTTCCTGCCAAAATAAAACCGTAATCGGCCGTCGGCTGCGCGTCAAAAAGGTAATCGGCATGCGTGCCGCCATATGACTTTTCCCAAAGGATATCTTGGGAACGAACAAGAAAAGACACAAAAAAAAGAAGAAGCAGGTAAAATTTCCGCATACGCATTTTTATAAATTTGAGGTTATTTACTATAATGCAGGCGAAAATAACGCAATGGAAGCAGATTTCTTTACGGTTTCCCGTAACGATTTAACCTTTGTTTAACTTTTCAATAAAACTATCAAAAAGCAAAAAAAATAAGCATTCATTAATCACAGCACACAAACAAACACAACATATTTATTTACAAAGTATTAAACCAAAAAAAAAATCATCATTAGCAAAAGAAGTTTATGAAATAAGTCAATTAGAAATCTTCCACAAAAAAATAGCAAATCTTTTTAAGCAGTTAGAAAGTCGAAGTCGAAATAGTAAAATCTGATCTTTGATTCTTAAAAAACTATAGAATAAACCATAATTCGATTTCAAATCTTTATACCTAATTTTACAAACAAAAAGAAAACAAAAACTAATGCTGAAAAAAGCCCTTCATCCCCTAATTGACAATTCAACTATTATTCTAATTATGGGTACTATGGCGGGCGAACAGTCTATTGCTAAGCAGCAATACTATGCAAACAGAGGAAATCTCTTTTGGAAAATTTTGTTTTCTATTTTTGAAGAAGAATTCAGCGCTTCTTATGAAGATCGAAAAGCGTTGGTTCAAAAATATAATATCGGTCTTTGGAATGTTCTGCAAAGCTGTAAAAGAGAAGGAAGCAGTGATGCCACGATTACCGAAGAAACGATAAACGATTTTGAAAGTCTTCACCAACAGTATCCTAATATAAAATATGTCTTTTTTGAAAGTAAAGCTGCAGCAAAATACTTTCAGAAACATACTATACCACAAGAAGGCATTATTTACATGACGCTACCCTCAACCAGCGGACTAAATGCAGGTTTAACGACAGCCGAGAAAACGGCACAATGGAGAATTGTAGCAGAAACAGCTCTTTCTAGATAGACTAAAAAAACAAAGAATTACCTGTTTCTCATAATATAAAACAGTATTTCTTCTTCTAATTCCCTAGACAGATTTTCAAACTTGATCCTGCGTCGGTAATTCTTTTCACTTTTATCCTTGTATTGTTCGGTTTTAGCAGTGCTTGCACAATAAGCATCGCATATAACTTTAAACTTTTCGTCTAGTATATACAATTCTTTCATCGAATCAAAGTATGCTGCAAATTTTACATTATACAATTCGTCAGGAATAGCGGCCATAGGATAGTTGTATTAAATTAATACTATAATTTACCTTAAAGGTTCAAAATACAATTCTTAATTATTAAGTTTCTGTTGGCTTCAATCGGTCACCATTTTAGAATGTGTCGATTAAGAATATTTAAAATTAAACTGAAAAACTTTAATCCTTAGTTTTGAGCCTCTTGAAATGGTTTCAGTTTATAATCTGAAACCAGAAATTGTAAAATGAACCCTTGGCCGTTAAAATGCAACATGATCAATTAGGTGTTTTTCACATCATAAATATAAATCTGAACCATATCATCATTGGCTAGAATTCTGCGATCGGCGGCGCATTGCTGCCCTATGTCAGTCTTAAAAGATTCCATCATTGCTTCTAAAGATTCGAAGTATAAATTGGCCACAAGAAATACATCCGATTGTCCCGTCAAGGATATAACGGATCCGTTGCTTATTTCATATTTTATCAATCCAGGAAGCTTTTTAGCCAATGGAATATGCACATCAAAATAATGTTTTTCAAAAGAAGCAATGTCTTTTGGCGTTTTGTAAATTACAGTCATTTTTGCCATAATAAAGATTGGTTTTATAAATTATAGAATTATTTACAGTAAAATTAAAAGCAACTGCCGACCTTTTCAATATGCAAAATAGACATTCTTAGTAGCGTATTTGGACATTAAGTTTTAGTATCTTTATATAAAAAAAATGAAACAGCTTACCATTATCGTTCCCGATGGAGATAATAATCTTTCTAGCATATCTGGCGCATACGAAATCTTTACGAAAGCCAATGCTTTTGCTAAAATGAATGGCGGAACAGAATTATTTGAGATCCAATTGGCGGGAATTTCTGAAAAAGTAGAATTTAATGGCGGTATTTTTACAGTAAAGCCCCATCTTCCTATTTCGCAGGTTGCAAAAACCGATCTCATTATCATCCCTTCATTAAATCATAATTATAATCTTGCCTTGCAACATAATGATGAACTTGTGCGTTGGCTTCAAAAACAATATAAAAAAGGTGCCGAAATTGCCACTATATGCACAGGAGCGTTTATGCTTGCTGCATCAGGACTTCTTGACGGAAAAAACTGTTCTACGCATTGGTCTGTCAAAGAAAACTTCAGCAGTATGTTTCCTAAGATAAATCTTCAAATTGACCAATTAATTACTGACGAAAATGGAATTTATACCAATGGCGGAGCGTATTCTTTTCTAAACCTCATGATTTACCTTATCGAAAAATATTACGGCAGGCCTACTGCGGTTTATTGTGCCAAAGTATTTCAGATTGAAATGAATCGAAGTACACAATCACAGTTTATTATTTTTTCCGGACAAAAGAAGCATGAAGACGAAATGGTTCTTGATGCGCAATCTTACATCGAGAAAAATTTGGGCGAAAAATTATCGATGAGCGATCTTTCTAATAAATTCAATATCAGCAGAAGAAATTTTGACAGAAGATTTATTAAAGCCACAGGAAATACTCCTAGCGAATACCTGCAAAGGGTTAAAATCGAAGCGGCTAAAAAAGCTTTTGAAACCGATCGCAAAACGGTAAATGAAGTAATGTACGAAGTGGGATATTCTGACGTAAAAGCATTTCGAGACGCCTTTAAAAAAATTACAGGAATTCCGCCAATCGAATACAAAAGGAAATATCATAAAGGCGCGGCTTAATCTTATCATTTTTTTTAATTCGAATGCATCAAAATTTTTAAAAGCTTTATACCTGATAAAGATTTTTCCCATCAGTCATAAAATATTGATTTATCTACATACAGTTTGTACTTTTGCGGTATGAATGATAATTTTATAAACGAATACTTTGGCATAGGAATCCAAAATGGTAAAACACCAGAAAATTTAGGCGTTTTATGGCGATCGGCTCAAAATTTAGGCGCTACTTTTATATTTACCATCGGAAATCGATATGCCAAACAAGCTTGCGATACGCATGATGCTGTAAAAGCGATTCCGTATTTCCATTACGATACTTTTGAAGCTTTTTTTGAAAACTTACCCAAAGGAGCACGATTAGTTGGTGTTGAATTATCTGAAAAAGCTACTGATCTTGAAACTTTTGAGCATCCTAGACGTTGCGTTTATATATTGGGCGCAGAAGATCATGGCTTGTCTAAAAAAGTAATGGAGAAATGCCATCATTTAGTCAAATTCAAATCAGAAAAAAGTTTGAATGTCGCGGTTGCAGGTACAATTGTCATGTACGATAGAAATTTGTCTAAACCACGTTCTTAAATAATGATTACAAAAAAAGACGCCAATTAGGCGTCTTTTTAGTTTATTGCTTTACAACTAAATTATTTTCTTAAATCAAATCGATCCAGATTCATTACTTTAGTCCATGCAGCTATAAAATCATTTACAAATTTTTCATGTGCATCGCTAGAGGCATAAACTTCAGCAATAGCTCTCAATTCTGAGTTTGATCCAAAAACAAGATCAGCACGAGTTCCTATCCATTTAGGCTGGCCTGTACTTCTGTCGTTTCCTGCATAAAGCTCTTGGTCGTTAGAAACTGATTTCCATTCTGTACTCATATCAAGCAAATTAATAAAGAAATCGTTTGTCAGCTGACCTGGTCTATGCGTAAATACGCCATTTTTACTACCATCTGCATTAATATCCAGAACACGAAGTCCGCCTAAAAGCACTGTCAGTTCTGGTGCAGTAAGAGTCAGTAAATGTGCCTTATCGATAAGCAGTTCTTCTGTTAAAACAGATGATTTTGTTCTTCTATAGTTTCTAAAACCATCCGCTTTTGGTTCCAAATAGCCAAATGATTCAACATCGGTTTGTTCTGCAGATGCGTCCATACGTCCAGGAGAAAAAGGCACTGTCACTGAAGCTCCTGCATTTTTAGCCGCTTTCTCAACAGCTGCAGATCCAGCTAAAACAATTAAATCAGCCAATGAAACTTTTTTATCGCCATTAGCAGCATTGAATTCTTTCTGAATCGCTTCTAACTTATCTAAAACTACTTTAAGCGCTGTCGGATTATTTACTTCCCAATCTTTTTGTGGTGCAAGTCTAATACGACCTCCATTAGCGCCTCCACGTTTATCAGATCCTCTAAAAGTAGAAGCCGATGCCCATGCTGTAGAGACCAATTGAGACACGCTTAATCCTGAATTTAATACTTTCTCTTTAAGCTGTTCTACATCTTGATCATTTATTAAAGTGTGATTTACCTGTGGAATAGGATCTTGCCACAGTAATTCTTCTGCTGGCACTTCAGAACCTAGATACAAAGAGCGAGGCCCCATATCACGATGCGTTAATTTAAACCATGCTCTAGCAAAAGCATCTGCAAATTGGTCAGGATTTTCCAAAAAGCGACGCGATATTTTCTCATAAGCCGGATCTAAACGTAACGACAAATCGGTTGTAAGCATAGTTGGCAGGTGTTTTTTATTCGGGTCAAAAGCATCTGGAATAATGGCTTCAGCATTCTTTGCTACCCATTGATGTGCACCTGCAGGGCTTTTAGAAAGTTCCCATTCAAAACCAAATAAATTTTCGAAAAAGTTATTGCTCCATTGTGTTGGAGTTGTTGTCCAAATTACTTCAAGTCCGCTTGTAATAGCATCAGCACCTTTTCCAGATCCGAAACTATTCTTCCATCCAAATCCTTGCAATTCTAAACCAGCTGCTTCTGGTTCTGCTCCCACATGATCTGATGAAGCCGCACCGTGCGTTTTACCAAAAGTATGTCCGCCGGCTATCAACGCTACCGTTTCCTCATCATCCATGGCCATACGCCCAAAAGTATCTCTAATATCTTTGGCAGCCGCTATAGGATCAGGATTTCCGTCAGGTCCTTCAGGATTTACATATATAAGTCCCATTTGCACCGCTGCAAGAGGTTTTTCAAGATTTCTACTATGAATATTTCCATCTGCATCATCATCTGATGAAACTACACCATGATCTTTCGGAACGCCCTCAGAACCGTCTTTGTAACGTTCGTCACCACCTAGCCAAGTAGTCTCAGAACCCCAATATACAGATTCATCTGCTTCCCAAACATCAGCACGTCCTCCAGCAAAACCAAATGTTTTGAATCCCATAGATTCGAGAGCAACATTTCCTGTTAGAATCATTAAATCTGCCCAAGAAATCTTTTTCCCATATTTTTGTTTTATAGGCCAAAGCAGTCTTCGTGCTTTATCTAGACTCACATTATCAGGCCAGCTATTAAGAGGCGCAAATCGCTGTTGTCCAGCTCCAGCTCCTCCTCGCCCATCATGCACTCTATAAGTACCCGCACTGTGCCAAGCCATACGTATAAATAGTCCTCCATAGTGGCCAAAATCTGCAGGCCACCAATCTTGCGAATCAGTCATAAGAGCATGCAGGTCTTTTTTAACTGCTTCAAGATCGAGAGTTTTAAAAGCTTCTGCATAATTAAAATCCTTATCCATCGGATTTGATAATAATGAATTCTGTCTAAGGATGTTTACCTTTAACTGTTTTGGCCACCAGTCATTGTTTTTGGTACCTGAAGCTGCCTGCTTGTCCATGCTCCCATTATGAAAAGGGCATTTGCTGATGTCATTTAATTGATTATCCATAAGTTGAAAATTTTTATTTTTTACTAAATTACTAACTAATGAAAAAGAATAATGTGCGTGCGAATCATTAATAATTCTCAGAGAATAGATAAAATCTATTCGAATGAATTCTTATAGTTTTAATTGACTATACTTCATTGCGTTATTTATTAAGCGGTACTTTTGAACAAAGTAGCATTTTTTACAAATCATCGAATTTTAATTCTATAAATTTAATAAAAAGAATCTTTCTATTTTTATTATACTAATTTCAGTTAGTTACTTTTTTGTAAATTACATTTGATTTATTTGGTTACTAAACAAGAAAAAAAGACTATCAATATTAAACTTTGCTTCAACAAATGTTAAATTATGAGTAAAGCCCCGTAAAGTCTAACATTTTACTTATTTTTGTTAGAGGTACTTCTAAAAACAATTTTAAAATTTCCTACAGTCGCTCATAAATACCACGCAACTGTTATAATAATTAATTTAAATTTTCGTTTCAGAGAAAGACCAAAAAAAGAAATGTAATCCCAAATAGCCCCAAGACTATGAAAAAAATTACTTTAATGATCTGTTTGCTTATTGCAGCAGGCGCAAGCGCACAACAAGAAAAAGGAATTATCGGATATGCGAACTGGCTAGACAACTGGACAGAATTTAAACCGCAAAAGAGCGATTCTAAAGAAGCTAACCAGATATTAGCTGGAAATATCACCGAAAACACAAAACTGATGAAAAAAAACGTGTACATTCTGCAAGGAAATGTATATGTAACTAATAATGCCGTTCTGACTATTGATCCAGGTACGGTAATCATTGGAGATGCTGCAACTAAAGGAACTCTTGTTATTACTAAGGGAGCAAAAATTATGGCAGAAGGCCAAGAAACCGATCCAATAGTGTTTACTTCAAATGCTAGTATGAGAAAAGCAGGTGACTGGGGCGGTTTAGTAATACTTGGCGATGCTCCAATTAACAAATTTGGCGGTGTAGGCTCTTATAACATGGACCTTGATCCTACTCTTACTGTGTACGGAGGAAACAATGTGGCAAGCAGTTCTGGAGTTTTAAAATTTGTGAGAATTGAATTTGCGGGTAAAAAAGTGAAAGGAGCAGATAGCTTTAACGGTCTAACTGTTGCTGGAGCTGGAAATAAAACCATATTAGAGAACATTATGGTGAGCTACTCAGGAGGTGATTCTTTTGCTTTTTATGGCGGAGATGTAAATGCTTCTCAATTGGTTTCTTATAAATCTATTAACGACGATTTTAAAATCACACAAGGAGCGCAATGTCGTCTTTTCAATTCTTTGGCTGTAAGATCTTCTTATCTATCAAGCAACAAAGACGGCTCTAGATGTCTGGAAGTGAAAGCTTTCGAAAAGAAAAATGAAACGGACTTTACTAGAAAATCTACTTTTGTTTCTGCTTCAAACTTAACGATGTTGAATGATAGCGAAAATATTAAAGCCGATATTCAATCTGGTCTTGTAAAAGAAGCTATTTATGTAGCTGAAAATGCTTCACTAGAGCTTAAGAGAAGTGTTGTTTCAGGATTTAATCCAGCTGTCTTATTGGATAGCCAAACTGCAGTAAACGCAGATAATCTAAAGAAAATCAAATTTCAAGAAATGTTCTTTAATCAGTGTTCTGGTAACATTTTTACAGAAAACAACAGCGACAATTCTGATTTAGAAAACTGGTATGGCAACACTGTCTTCTCGAATGTTTATTCACAAACTGACAACAAAGAAACTTTTGTAGACATATACAATGCAAAAAGACCAGACTACAGACTACAATTAGGAAAAATTACAGCATCAAGCGGCAAGTAATTTTTACATAATATTAAAGAACAAAAAGGAAACAGAGATGTTTCCTTTTTTGTTTCCCCTCTTTTATAAAGAGCAAAACATATTTTTAATACCCATACATATAATTATTGTCTGATTTATATACTTAAATTAGCTTATCTATATAAATATGAAAAAGCCTGAGAGTGTCTCTCAGGCTTTTTAACAATTTACTGTACGATTATTATTTGCTGAAATCGTAACTAAGTGAAGCGCCAAGTCCAAATTGAAATGTTGAAGCATAATCAGTAACGGCCACTGGTCCCCAATAGTAATCCCAGTAATAATCATACCCAACGGCTGCCGACATAGATTGCAAATAAGCATGAAGGTTAATAGATATTGGTGAATCTGTTTTTATTTTTACACCACCTTTAATTTCCCATCCAAAATAAGTTCCACTACCGCTCTTTGGTGTTTCAAGAATTGCCACCCCAAGACCCGCACCCAAAAACGGAAGCGCCTTCTGAGAGCTTGAACCAAAGTAATAAGTATAATCTGCTAGGATATAATTAATAGCTCCTTTATCATCTCCAGCATTAACCTGAGTTCCTGGAGGAATAGCACCATTATTTAAAGGACCTTTTGTATACAAAGGCATCTTTGTATCAAGTCTGTTATATTTTAATTCTATAGATGCGTTATCCATGATAAAATATTCCAAACCTAGACCATACTCAAAACCATCTTCGACTTTTGCGTATGAAGAGTCAAAATCTACTCTATCAGAAAAGGTGTAACCTCCATACAAATTAAGCAAAAATGAATGGGCGCTTTGCGCTGAAATCGTCAGTGAAAAGAAAAAAACGGCAACTAATAAATGATACTTTTTCATAATTTTTAATTTTAGTTTGTAATAAATGATTTCTTTATTTTTCTTAGCCAATCAAGCTAAATTGAAAAATAATGCTATGGTTTTGTATAAAATTGATTTTGGTTAGGCAATCATCTAGTAATCATTGTCTCTGCAATTCGCATAAATTATACTTTCACCAGTAGTTGTTTCACTTTCTTTTTTGCAGGCTATGCCAGCACTATAAAAGATTTTAACTTTTTTTTCTCATGGTTTGCTACTTTTAGGTTTATGATTTGTTTAACTCCCTCAAAGTTATCCTACAAAAACATTTTGCCATAAATAAATGAGCTTAATCATGTTGCAAATTATAAAATGAAACCACTTTTTTAACAGTTTTGATTTGGCTTACCGCTTTGAAGAGGTAAAAAAAGCTAACTGTCTTTTTTTGATGTCAATTCTAACTCAAAAAATCACATACCAAAATCGTTTTATAAAGAAGGGAATTCAAATACTTTTTTTGACAATGAAATTTAAATTTCGCTTATCAAAACATTAAACAAACTAAGAGGTAAAATTTATTTAATTGACTTTTTTATAGATCTAAAATTAAGTCATATGCTAAAAGGCTATTGCTTGACTCCTATAGTTCTTCTTTTAAAACTTGTTCCAAATTATAATCTGAAACCAAAGATTAACGATCTGAAAGCATTTTTTCTTGAACTTTACTAGATGTAAAACAGCTATTTTAACTAAAAAGTAAGCTTATGGAATCCAACATAATACTTGAAACCGATGCATGGGTGATTGCAATATTATTATTTTCAGTAATGCTTATGTCTGTTTTCATAGGAAAGACAGTTGGAAAACGCATGCGAGGCAAAAAAACTGCAGAGAAAAAAATATCAGAAACTTCTGCCCTGACCGCTTTACTTTTTTTCTTGCTAGCTTTTACTTTTGGGATGAGCAGCGAACGCTATGATTCTAGAAGAAAAATAGTAGTTGAAGAAGCGAATGATATCGGCACAGCATTACTGCGCTGCGATCTTTACCCTGATTCTGTTCGTACATTACTGCGAAAAGATTTTAAGCTTTATGTTGAAGCAAGAATAGATTATTATGCTGCTGGTCCAAATCTAAAAAAAATACTAAAAGCTGATAGTCTCTCCCAGGCAATTTCGTCCCGATTATGGAAACAAACTGCTGAGCTTTCTAAAAATCCTGCAAATCTAGCAGCTACACAGCAAATGATTCCGGCCTTGAATACCATGATAGATGTTACTTCGTCTCGTCTTGCTGGAGAAAAAGCAAAGGTTCCGCAAAGTATTTTAATAATGTTGTTTTTTCTTTCTGCCATTACAGCCTTCTACAACGGATATTCAGAAGCAGGAAAAGGAAAAGTAGATTGGCTGGTACAAATTGGATTCTGCCTTCTCGTTTCTCTTGTAATCCTTTTTACTCTAGACTTAGATAGACCTAGACGAGGATTTGTCAATTTAGATCTTCCCAATCAAACCATTATTGATCTCAGAAAAAATTTTGACTAATTAATTTTTTTAAACATCATCCAAAAAACTTTCCGATCAAAAATTCAAATTGGCCACTATTGTGAAAAGATTTATCTTCTTAGAAAATAAAAAAAAGCCTGAAATGTAAAAAGCATTTCAGGCTTTCTGCCTATAGAATAGTAAAAATATTATTTCCAAGGATCTAGCACTACTTTCACACAGCCATCCTCTCGTCTTTTAAACACATCATAACCATGTGCAATTTCAGATAAAGGAAGTCTATGCGTAATAATATCATCCAGTTTTACTTTTCCCTGAACCACATATTCCAATAATGCATCAATATATTTATGAGCAGGCGCTTGCCCGCCTTTAAGCACTATTCTTTTATTGTAGCTTTATCTTGAAGAGCAATATCGGCGATTTCATCCTTGCGCAGAAAACGCACGCCTTCATGTTCCTGCATATATCTTATAAGCTCATAGGCAGCTTTTACCATTTGGGGAGTTCCACCGATACGATCATGAAAGCTAATAGACATTTGTCGACGACGGGTTTCACCCTCAGCATAAAGCTGATCGAATTCCATTTTGGCTTGCTGCAGAAACTGATCTGCTGAAAAATTCTTTCCTTCGATAAGAACAATGTCATTGCATCTCAGCGTATAAGGCACTACCGCAAAATCCTTTTTCTTAACTTGAATCACAAAAGGTTCATCACGGCTGATATCATCGATATGATACTTAAAACCTAGTTCTTGCAAAATGTCTAGAGTATTGACTCCTCGTCTGAGCCAGTTTGCATTATATCCAACTGGTGTAAATCCTGTAACGTTTTTTATGGCATCGGCTCCATCTTTGATAAATTTCTTTTCTTGCTCATATTCCATAGTATATTGCGTACTCCAATTCATACCATGTGCGGCAGCCTCATGTCCGCGGCGAACAATTTCTTTGGCAAGCTCTGGATTTTTCAAAACTGCTGTTCCTACCATGTGCGAGGTTACTTTGACTCCAAGTTTATCCCAATTGTCAAGCATTCTAGGAATCCCTTCCTTATAACCATAATCATACCATGTTGCGGAAGGAATGTCAATATATCCTTTTTGTATATTTTGAGGAAACGGACTCTCAGCATTCTGTGGTTGTCCGCCCGCCTCAAACTGCATCGAGATGGAAACCACTAGTCTTGTTCCGTCAGGCCATTTTGAGCTTTGAATGTCCGTTAATCCAGCCACTTTCGGAATTTCTTTAAAGGCATCTAGAGGGCTGACAATTCCTGCTATCCCAATTATTCCAGTCTGTTTTATAAAATTTCGTCTCGTGTTCATTAGTATTATTTTTTGATTACTAAATCTACTGCCCAGCTATTGCAATCAATAAATTGCAGCAGAGCGGCAAAAAAGGCAATATGAATGAGCTGAGAAGGAATAGCTTCCCAGTTCTCAATCATTGATGTTCCAAAGAGCAAAGCAAGCATACAGATGCTTCCGACAATAAGAGCGTATTTTGTGAACAGTCCAGATAATAACAGCAGACCCACTAAAAATTCAGCTATCGGCAAAATATAGCTGAAAGGCATGACCACGATTCTAGGTAGCAGGGATTTTTCAAAGCTATCGGTCATCCAGATGCTAAAAGCGTTTAATTTTGGCAGGCGAACCAGCCCATGTCCAAATATGCTTGTACCTAACGCAAGACGTACAAGTAAAAAAGAAGTTGTTTTCATTTTCTGTGATTTTATAATACAAATTTGAGGAGAACCATTTTTTTAAATTTGTACAATCATTGGATTAATTTGTACTTTTGAAAGATGGAAATTAGAAATCTGCACCGTCCTTTTGAGATCCAGCTTTTAGAAGTGCTGGAATATGAAGCTAAACTGCATCGAAACCTTTTCTTTGAGATGGTTTTTGTCCTTGAAGGAAAAGGAATTCAGATCATTAACGACCATAGACTTCCTTACGGACCGGACAAGCTTTTTTTGATATTTCCCCAAGATACCCATAGCTTTGAGGTAACTCAGAAAACACGCTTTTTATTTATCAGGTTTCATCACAGTTACCTTAAAACACAAAGCACGGAGTGGGTTCAAAAATTAGAGTTTATTTTTCACAACCACAATCATTTGCCGGGCTGTATTTTAAAAACCGTCACCGACAAACCATTGGTGCGCGCGATAGCTGAAGCTCTGATAAGAGAAGACCATAGCGATTTTCCGCAGCAGCAGGAAGTAATAAAGCAACTGCTAAACACAATCATTACCGTTGCGGCAAGGAATATTTCTATTATTTCGCCTTTTGATGCCAACAGCTCTTCAACTGATACTAGTTTAGATCTTCTCAATTACGTACATCATAATATTTATCAGCCTCAACAGCTTAAAGCAAAAAAAATAGCATTGCAATTTAATGTTTCAGACACTTACATCAGCGAATACTTCAAGGCCAAAACCAAACAAAGCATGCAAAACTACATCATCGCATATAAAATGAAGCTGATCGAAACCAGACTGAAATTCACCAATATGCAGATCAATGAGATTGTCTATGAATTTGGATTCAGCGATGCCAGTCACCTCAATAGGCTCTTCAAAAAACACACAGGATTGAATCCTACGGAATACAAAAAACAATTCAGAAATATACAATGAAATCTGTATGACAGCAGAAGTACAAGAAAATCTTTCTAAACTAAAAAATGGAATTTTTATATGCTTTTGAAAAGACAAAGACATTATTGGGCATTGCTGCTTGAAGATGCAAGAGTTTCTCTTGAAGGGTTCCGTCTAAGCCTGAGCAGATGATTTCTATCATTAATTTTAAATCATTAAAATCCCAAGGCTTGACCATGTAGGCCACTGCACCCAAATCACGAGCCTCTTCGATGCCTATAAGTCTCGAAGAAGTTGAAGCCATGATGACAGGAAGATGAGCAAAACGGCTGTCACTTTTAAGAAGCTTCAAGCATTCCCATCCGTTCATGGCGGGCATACCGGCATCCAAGATTATAAGCATTGGCTGTATATCCATATCAGAAAGCATTTCTAAGGCGCGTGTTCCTCCTTCTGCACACAAAAGCGTAAAGGCATTCTTTAATCCTGAAAATGCCTCTGTAAAAAACTCCCTATCATCGCAGTCGTCATCTATAAGTAAAATTATTTTAGTATGCATTTCAAAAAATTTTATTACTGCTTTATTGTCTAAATAAATCAATAAAAAGAAAAATATGTAAACATTAAAAAGCGGTTAGGAAAAACTCTTAACCGCAATTGTTAAACCATTATGCAAAATCTTGCCTTAAAACTTAGGCAATAAAACCTTGTCGATAGCGTGAATAATACCGTTTGAGCATTGTACATCAGTAATAATGATATTGCTTACTCTTCCACTCGCATCTGTTATTTTTGCCCCTCCTGTTAAATTAACTGTAAAGCTTTGGCTGGCAGCTGTGTTTACAACTTGACCATTTGTCAATGCTGAAGACTGGACATTTGCCCCCGCAACAACATGATATTTTAAAGTCGTTTCCAGCACATTTGCAGGAATAGCAGAAAGTCCAGAAAAACCAGTCTCGGTCAGAAAGCTTGCAAAAGCAGTATTTGTGGGGGCAAAAACGGTAAATGGCGAACCAGTTGTTCCCGACAATAGTCCCACAAAACCTGATGAAGAATTATAACTCAAGGCAGATACAAGAGTGGTAAAGTTTTTATTTGCTATAGCATGGTTCGCTATAGTTGGCAAACCAATAACACCATCAACTATATGCACAACGCCATTTGATGCCTCTGTATCGGCAGCGGTTACAGTTGCTCCACCATTTGCTTTTCCTCCATTAATATCAACAGAAGTATTTTTTTCTATGTACATGCTCAAGGTATTGGTACTTGACGCACTTCCTTTAGCTAGTGTTTTAACATATCCCGTTACAATGTCGCTGGATTTCACTTTTGTGCTTAATACGTGATTAAGTAAAATTTCCTTCAATGCGGCAACCGGAACTGCATTAAGATCTGCATATCCGTTTTTGGATAAAAAGGCACTAAAAGCTTCATTAGTTGGTGCAAATACGGTGAAAGATCCCGAAGCGTTTAAAGTGCCAGCAAGACCTGCTTTTTCTAAAGCAGCTGTAAGAGAACTTAACTTAGGATTTGATTTTGCAGTGGCATAAATGGTCAGACTTTCTGATGAAGGGGTATCATCATTACTGCTACATGAGCTTATTAAAGCAAATAATAACAGTAAAGCTGTAAATTTAATTTTAATCGTTTTCATAGTATATTTTTTTTATGATTAGCTACTATAAATTTACAAATATTTTGTTTAACAAAAACAACAAAACATTAAACAAAATAAAATTTTAGCAAAATTTTAACAACTAAACAAAAACATACAACACTACAAATCAAATAGTTAAATAGACTATTTCCCTCTTGATTTGAATCATATAGCTCTAGTACTTTTAAATAAATAACAATGATTATTTAGTTCTTAAACTTTAAGAAATGAAGCAACTGTTTATATTTGTATATAAATCCCCATAGGGCTTCTAAAATTTATGACAGAAAAAATCTTTTACAGTTTTTTATTTTTAATTTCAATAGCAAGCTCATCTATAGCACAGGAAAAAGACAGCTTAAGCAGGCAATTTATACTGAATGCTGAGATCAGACCAAGAGCTGAATATACTTCTAATTATATCCTACCGCCCAACGTTTCTATTGATCCTTATTTATATCTTACACAGAGAAACAGAGTTTCAATGGCATACAGTCATAAAAAATGGCTTGTCAAGTCGGATTTTCAGGAAATTCATCTTTGGGATCAAAATAGTAAAGCGGGAAAAACAGTTGGTCTAAATTTTTATCAGCTTTTTTTTGAAACTAAATTTAAGTCATTCAATCTTCGAATAGGCAGACAGAGTGTTCTCCTGGACAATGGTAGGCTGTTCTCGGATGCTCCTTGGGCACAACAGGGACGGGCTCATGAAGGCATTCGTTTGATGCAGCAATCTAAGAACTTCGCTAATGATTTCTTCTTTTTATTTACTCGTCCTTACAGCAAAAATTTTGAAAAGGCTTATTCGCCAGTCGCTTCCAACGGCTATAAATATCTGATGATTTACAATTTAAATTATAAATTCAATGAAAGGTTCTCTATTAATTCTCTTAATACGGTTGACTTTCTCGAACAGCCAAACTCCGGAACTTTATACACAAGAGCTACAGTTGGCGGAAGAATTGACTTTAAAAAGAAAAACTGGTTTTACACCTTAAACAGTTACATGCAATTTGGACGAAATGCCAAAGGACAGCCATTATCTGCTTACTATTTTCAGCCTGAAATTAAATGGACCAACATTAACTACACGCTACGTCTTGGTGCCGAAGTAATAAGCGGCAGTAGTCCTAATTTAAAAGATGGACATTCAGGAGATTTTGATGTTTTGTATGGCGTTACTTGGAAGTTTAATGGAAACATGAACGTATTTACTCGTTTCCCAGCTGATGTAGGAGGCAAAGGTTTGATGAATCCTTACCTTTTCAACCAGCTGCAGATCAATTCGAAACTATCTCTTCGCAATGATTTTCATTTGTTTTATACCCAATATCCTCTTGCCAATGAGCAGAATCAGAAAATGTCGCGTTTTCTAGGTTTTGAAAATGATTTTTCATTGCGCTACAGTCCCATACGACAGTTGGATATAAACTGTGCGTTTTCTTTTTATCAGCCCACAGACTCTATGGCGAACCTTCCAAAAATACAACAGACTGACAAGACTGCATTCTGGAGCTATCTTATGGTTTCTTATAATTTTAACGCTATCAATTTTAGGCATTAGAAAAAATCATAAAAAAGTCGCAAAGACATTCTTTACGACTTATAAATCAGGAAATTGAACTATGAATTCGTTCGTTTAAATAATCTTAAACAACTTTGAATAGATGATTGATGTTTTATAATTTTAAATCATACTTTTTGTGACTGGCAGTTTATAAATCAGTCGCTGGATAATGACCAACCAGATGCTTGATAGAATCATGGTAGAAGTTATCACTGCAAGGGTGATCTGATGCATATAATCTTCCACTAGCCCCAATGAGGCAGCAAGCGTAAGTAGCACAAAGCTAAATTCGCCAATTTGCGATAATAGTCCGCCAGCGTATATGCTGTCTCGCCAGCTGTTTCCTGTAAACTTAAAAAGCAGACTGTTAATCAAGCTGTTTATTAAAAGGACACTTACCGAAATTATAAAAATTGTGCCTGCATTTACTAGAAAAAATCTAATATCAAGCTGTAGTCCAATGGCAAGAAAAAAGAATGCCATAAAGAAAACCTTAAAAGGAACTAGCGATTTTCCGAGCCAGCGTGTTGCTTTATCTTGTCCAATTAGTATTCCTGCCGCAAAGGCACCAAAAGCAGGAGATAATCCGAACCAAGAACTGACCCAAGCCATTCCAAAACAGATACAAAAGCCTATAAAAACTTGCAGATCATGATCGGCAATAATCTCTCTTCTCATCGGAATCTGAAAAATTCGCTTGGTAATTGCTGCCCGCAAAAACAACACTATTAACGTGCCTCCTATACAAACCTTTGCTAGTTCGTAAACAGATATGCCATTACCCGAAATAAAATTTAAGGACAAGATCATGGGTACAACTAGTATATCTTGCATCAGAAGCACACCGCAAGTTATAGTACCTAACTTGCTTTTAATCTCTCCCGTTCTTTCCAAATACTGAAATACAATAGCCGAACTGCTGAGGCTTATTATAAAAGATAATAATATAATTCTGCTGGACGACCACTCTAAGTGCGTTCCTAAAGCGTATATGCATACAGCGCTTAACACAATCTGGATTAAAGCTATTATAAAAGGCTTATAGAAATTCTGACTGAAATGATGCAGATCTATTTCTGTTCCTATAGAAAACATAAGCAGTACAATGCCAATTTCTCCCAATTCTGCGGCTACAGCCGGATCAGGTATTAGATTTAAAAGTTGTGGTCCTAAAAGGATTCCTGCAGCAATGTAAGCAATAAAATAGGGCTGATTAAACCGGCGCAAGACCATTATCAATAACAATACAGCACAACAAAGCACTGCCATGGCAGAAAATAATTCAGAAGTCATAGTTATAGCTTTTTTTAATGAAAAAGCCGTCCGAGAGGACAGCTTTAAAATAAAAAAGGTAAAATAGCAGATTAGAAATTAAGCGATTTCAATCATTCTAGGAGGTTTCTGTTTTGCTTCTTCCTTTTTAGGTATAGACAGATAAAGAATGCCGCTTACATAACGTGCACTGATTTTATCTTCGTCCACCACATTTTTAGGCAGCTCAAAACTTCTCTGGAAAGATTGGTAACTGAATTCCCTGCGTGTAAAATTCTCCTGCTCGATGGTTTGTTGATTTTCCTTTTCTGAAGAAATTGTCAGTAAATTTCCATCGAGAGTTACTTTAAAATCATTCTTGTCCAGACCTGGAGCAGCAACTTCTACTTCATAATGGTCTGCAGTTTCTTTGATGTTTACCGATGGCAGGGTGGTGCTTGTTGTAGAAAAATTTTTGTTTTCCCAATTGAAAAGCTCTCGGCCAAAAACGTCATCAAAAAACGTACGTGGCAAACCTGGATGTTGGCTTGCATTTCTTTTGATAAGATTCATAACATTTTACTTTTAATTGTTATACAATATTTTTGAACGTACACTGCTTTTGCAGTGCATGAGACAAAAAACGAAAATTATGCCAGACCAAAAAAATGACATTTTTTCAGTTTTTATCACGAAAAAATGTCAGTTTTAACTTAGTTTTAATACTAAAGACTGTACTCATTTATACGGCAATTAAGTCCCAAGCACGATTTAAGGTTCATGTCAATGCTTTAATAACATAAATATCTATCCCTCAAAAGCAAAACTTATTTCCAATCCATAAAACCTTGATAGACAAAATATAGAATGGCAATATAAAAACTGTATTTCACGGCTTTTTTAAACACCTTATAGCTAGTACGCAATAGGATATTTTTAGAAGATGTATCTCTATTTTTTTCTGCTGTTTTTTTCATTGTTTATTGTTTTAAGTTCTTTTAATTAATTTTCGCTTTAAGCCAGATTTCTATTTTGATAATCAATATAAACATAGTTTGAATCTGAATTAAAGGTCTGCTTTGTTCCTTCAAAATCTAGGAGATCATCAGTAAGCAACAAATATGTATTGCTCTGGATTGTATTCTTTAGCAGGCAGTGGGACTGCACCACCGTATTTCCGTAAAGTTTGCTAAACCCGCCTACAGTATATTCTGTAAAAGATCCATAATGCGCAATTAACTTTAGCGACAAATCCATTTTTCTATTGGTAAGAGCTTCTATTGCAAATAATTTCTCTCTAAAATTTCGAAGCATTACCTCATATTGCTTAATGATCTGCTCTGCAGTTGGAGGGCAGCAGAACTTATAAAAAAGAACGGCATCCCCTTCCACTTCAGAAACTTTCAATCCAAGACTGTTGCTGTCAATAATTGTTGTTAGCAATTCACGCACAATATAACGGCCTGCTTCGATGCATATGCTGGAAACAAAATTGGTAAAACCGCTTACATCGGGAATTAGAATAAGCCCCTGCTCTGCTTTTACTTCGCTAGCCTCATAATGATATCTACGCAACATTTCCTGCGGTGCTATAGCCAAACTCATGACCCAACAGTTGAATAGTTATAAAGAGATAAAATCTGATCTGTCCAAGATTCAGCTATTTCAGGAGTAACACGATCTGCCTTATCGAAAAACAAATGACGGTTTATTTCAAACCCGCAGTAGCTATAGATTCCCTTGTCAGAAGTGAGTTTCAGTGCTGTGTCCATGCCAATTTCGTGGTACTCCTGATGAGATTTTCCATGTGTATTGATGATGGTAGCCTGTTTTCCTGTAAAAAGACCTTTCTGAACGCCTTGATCATAACGGTAAGCAAAACCATAGCTAAATACACGATCGATATATCCTTTCATAATAGCGGGCATGCCAGTCCACCAAATAGGATGAATAAAAGTAATATGCTCTGCCCAGCTAATAAATTCTTGTTCCAATTTTACATCATCTGCCACTTGTCCTTTTCTCTGCCCATCCATATCTTGCAATGAAAGCACGGGATTAAAATTAAGTTCGTATAAATCTCTTACGATAACTTCATTACCTTCTTGCAGCAGATGCTTTGCCAATTCATCTTTAAACTTTCCGTTCAGACTCTCTGGATTTGGGTGGGCATAAATAATTAAATGTCTCATTGTTCTATAATTTTAAGTTGATAGGACAAATTTAGACCGAAGAAATCTGATAAAATTGGAAGAAAACGAAAGTCAGCCCACAGGATTGCATATACTGCACTGCAGTTTGAGATATTGAGACGGAGTTAGATTCATGTAATACTTGAAATCATTGATAAGCTGGCTCTGATCATAATAACCGCACTGGTCAACAATTTCAAACCATTCATCCTTAGATGCCCTAGATGCTATGTCCTGTATCATCTCAATCGCTTTAAGAAAACGCTGGTAGCGGTTCATCTCTTTGGCAGAATAGCCCAAGTGTTTTTTATGGGTAAGCTGTATGGCGCGTTCACTCTGTTTTTTATCGTCTGCCACTTTCTTTATAGGATTGTAAGACGTATTTTGAAGTTCTATAAGCTGTTTAGCAACTGGATTTTGTTGCCTCAGATAAGGCCGACAGAATTCAAGAATACTGCTCACCTGTTTTTCTTTCTCTTTTATTGTGCTGATTTGGTGCCAAAGCGCTGTAAAACAGTTTTCGCTTAGCAAGGAATTAGGATCAGCAGGAAAATTTTCTGCAATAGCTGCTAGGCCAAAAAAACGGTAAAAAGCATCATCCTTGAAATTGGCAACCAAAATTCTGTTTCCTGAAGGCAGCGAGTAATCAAACGCTTTTTTTATTGGCCCTAATACAATGCATTTTTCAACTTTTATGCTTTCGGCGTTTGGCAAATGTATAAGGGCATTTTCTCCAAAACTGAAAATCATAATCGTCTGATAAGAAGGGAGAAGCTTTTTGGTAAGGGTTGCACTCGAATTATTTTCGGCAAAATAAAAATGCGAAAACACCTCCTGAAAATCATCAGAAACAGCAATTCTTCCATTAAAAATTTCATCGTTACCACTCATACAAAGGCTAAATTATAAAAAAATAGCATTTCTTTTTGTTTCTTTTTATAAAAGTATCACCCCCGTATTGGTGCATGCTAAACTTCCATTTCATTCAACTCCTAAAATGGATTTTAAAAAAAATGAGTGCGTTTTAAAACCGCATGTGCTAAAATTTCGTTAATACCTAAATACCCAGAAAACTAAACCAGTGTTATTAACCTAAATAAATACTAGATTATGAAAAACGAAGTTAAAATTCAGAGAATGGATGAATCTCTGGACAGCAGAAGAAGTTTTCTGAAGCTCAGCGGTTTGGCAGTTGCCTCCGCAGGTCTTCTTATCGCAGGATGCAGTGACAATAATGATGACGATCCTATGCAGGAAGATACACTTCCTGGAATCCGTAACGGTGTTTTCGATTTAGGCTCAGGAGATTTTGGCGTGCTAACGTATGCCTATGCTTTGGAGCAGCTTGAAGCAGACTTTTATACAAAAGTAGTCAATGCTTCTAGTTTTAACAGCGCATTCAGTTCACTGGAACGTGAAGTACTAACTGATCTTTATCACCATGAGGTGGTTCACAGAGATTTCTTTAAAGCAGCTTTAACTGGCGCTCTTCCTAACCCATCCTCACAGCTGCTGCCACAACTTACTTTTAATTATGGCTCTTTAAACTTCAATAGTCGCACAGAAGTCCTTGCTACAGCCAAAGCATTAGAAGATACTGGTGTTGCTGCCTATAACGGAGCAGGAAGACTGATTAGAACGGCTGATTATCTGGTTTTGGCAGGGAAAATTGTTTCGGTAGAAGCTAGACATGCTGCAGCTATTCGTAGTCTTATCAATCCAAACTCTAAAGATTTTGCTGGAGATGATATCGTAAATATTACAACAGGATTGGATGTTGCAAAGGATCCTTCAAAAATACTTCCTGTCGCTTCGGGATTTATTACTACTAAATTCACAGCTAAATATCTTCCTTAATGCTAACCTTAAAACCTGGAAATTATGAACATTTTAAAATTTATAGAATCTTTCGCAGATGAGAGAATAATACATAGCACTGGAACGAGAAGAGACAGTTTTTCGCAGTTTGCAAACATTGGCAAAAATCTAGCACTGGCTTCAATACCTTTTGGGCTATCGACTCTAACGGGCAAAGCTTTTGCCAAAGATATTACAGCTACACCAGCAACGCCTATTGGAGCATTGCAGTTTGCTCTCACACTTGAATATCTTGAAAATGAATTTTATTCTATGGCATTGGACTCAGGAGTTATACCTGCATCAGAGAATGGCGGACGTGATTTAAAGGTATTTCAGCAAATAGCTGCTCATGAATCTGCCCATGTTAAATTCCTTATTGCAGGTCTTGGCGGAACAGCAAGCGCTAACTTTGTAGCAAAACCTACGTTTGATTTTACGGTTGGCGGTGCTTTTGATCCTTTTCATGATTACCCTACCTTTTTAGCTTTAGCACAGGCTTTTGAAGATACAGGAGTAAGAGCTTATAAAGGACAAGCTGCCAATTTAATTACTACTCCAGATTTATTAACGGCTGCCTTGCAGATCCATTCGGTTGAAGCACGTCATGCTTCAGAAGTTAGAAGACTTAGAAGTTTAAAAGGATGGATTTCCAATGCGGAAAGAGGTGCCGGAATGCCTTCTGCTACACAAGCAGTTTATGATGGCGAAGGCATGACAGTCCAAGCTGGATTTAACACTGCTACAGCTTTTGGCGCCGCAGCTGGATCTGAGGCTTATGATGAGCCATTAACTACCCAGCAAGTCGTTGATATTGCTAATATATTTATTGTCTAAATATTCCAAAATAAGAATGCTGGCCACCTCTAATCAGGTGGCTTTTTTTTTGTATAAGTTTTCATATTCTGCTTACTACTGTATCAAACAGGCTTCTCTTTCCTTCTATGGCAATTATAAAACTCTCTATTTTAATTATATAAGTGCATTCTCTTGTCTAAAATTAAATTTGGTATCCGATGAATTTATTGCATTAGCTACATAAACTGTATTGTTCTGAAAGTAGCAATATGATTCATCGGCATTTTAACTATACAATTAAATACGTATGACTATGAAAAATTACCAAGATGATAAACAGCGTGATCTATCGGTTAATAAATCGGATGGCACCAATAAAACCCTAACCACCAATCAAGGGGTAAAAATCAACGACGACAATAATTCGCTTAAAGCGGGAGAAAGAGGGCCTTCGCTACTAGAAGATTTTATCCTGAGAGAAAAAATCACGCATTTTGACCATGAGAGAATTCCCGAGCGCGTTGTACATGCACGAGGATCGGGAGCGCACGGATTTTTTGAGGTGACAAATCCGATTCCAGAACTTACCAAAGCTGGATTTCTACAGGAGAAAGGTCTTAAAACACCTGTATTTGCTCGATTCTCTACTGTAGCGGGCTCAAGAGGTTCAACTGATCTTGCTAGAGACGTAAGAGGATTTGCTGTCAAATTCTACACCCAGGAAGGCGTTTTTGATCTTGTAGGAAATAATATTCCCGTATTTTTTATACAAGATGCCTCTAAATTTCCTGATCTAGTTCATGCCGTAAAACCCGAACCTCATAATGAAATGCCACAAGCCGCTTCTGCGCATGACACTTTCTGGGATTTTATTTCACTAATGCCCGAATCGGCCCATATGATCATGTGGCTAATGTCTGATCGCGCTATCCCGAGAAGCTATAGAATGATGGAAGGTTTTGGTGTGCATACTTTCAGGCTTGTAAATGCTGAAGAAGAATCTGTATTTGTAAAATTCCATTGGAAACCTAAATTAGGCACTCATGCCGTAGCTTGGGATGAAGCACAGAAAATCTCTGGAAAAAATCCTGACTTTCATAGGGAAGATTTATGGCAAGCGATCGAAATGGGACATTTTCCAGAATGGGAACTTGGCGTCCAGATTATTCCTGCGGCAGATGAACATAATTACGACTTTGATCTGCTAGATCCTACCAAAATTGTTCCTGAAGAAACTATTCCTGTTACAATCGTAGGCCGAATGGTTCTCAATAAAAATCCTGATAATTTCTTTGCCGAAACAGAGCAGATTGCTTTCCATCCCGGACATGTGGTTCCAGGCATCGATTTTACCAACGATCCTTTGCTTCAAGGAAGACTGTTTTCTTATACCGATACACAGCTAATCCGTTTAGGGGGACCTAATTTTCACGAAATACCAATTAACAGAAGCATCGCTCCAACGCATAACAACCAGCGAGATGGGTTTATGCGTCAAGAAATCAATAAAGGAAGAGTAAGTTATCATCCAAACTCACTGGGAGGAGGATGTCCGTACCAAGCTAAAATTGCTGAAGGTGGCTTCTCCAGTTTTAATGAGCGTATTGAAGCACACAAAGTAAGAGAAAGAAGCAAAAGTTTTACCGATCACTTCAGTCAGGCCAGACTGTTTTTCAACAGCCAAACCCCAGAAGAAAAAAGCCATATTGTAAAAGCATTGCGCTTTGAACTTGGTAAGGTCGAAACCACAGCAGTACGAGTGCGAATGCTTGGCATTCTTTCTCAGATTGATGCTCAACTAGCTGAAAAAGTAGCTATAGGATTAGGAGCGTCAGTTCCTCCTGTACTTGAAACCCCTATAAACAAAGGAGTATCTCCTGAAACCGAGGAAGCTGGTACGCAAGAACCTAAGATAACAGACTTGCATACAGATGCTTCACAAGCGTTAAGCATGGTAGACAATCCGACCAATTCACCAACTATCGAATCTCGAAAAATCGCCATCCTTTGCACCAATGGTGTTTCTGAGGTTTCGGTGATGCGAATGAAAAATGCATTGAAAGAAGCAGGTGCAAAAGGCGTCGTGGTTGCGCCTCATTTAGGCTCAATTCTTACTGATGCTGATACGGCGCTTAGCGCAGAATATAGTTTTCTAACGGCTTCATCTGTTTTGTTTGATGCGGTTTACGTACCACACGGACTAGATCAAACTGCTCTTGCAGGAAGTGAAGAAGCAATCGAGTATTTAAATGATGCGTACAAACATTGTAAAGTAATCGGAGCTGACGGAAATGGCGTTCAGGTGATCAGTGCTACTCCATTTGCCTCAAAAATCAATAATGACGATCCTGCACTGATTCTTAATAGCGAACCTGCTTCAGAATCTTTTGCTCAAGAATTTATCACAGCAATGACGCTTCACCGCTACTGGCAGCGAGAACCAAATCTATACAATTAAAATAAAAAAATATCAAAATGAAAAATTCAGAAAAACAAGGTCAAACTAATGCAGGCCAAACCAAAACAAGCCAGACCAAAGCTGTTAAAGACACCACTCCTGCTAATATCGTAAAACCAGCTTCAGATGCAGCAGCAGAACTTAGAGAGCTTTTTGTAGATGGACTAAAGGACATTTACTGGGCTGAAAATGCTCTTGTTGGTGCATTGCCTAAAATGGCAGAGAATGCCTCATCAGCAGGTCTTAAAGGGACTATTCTGGAACATCTTGCCGTAACAAAAAACCAAGTGGCACGACTAGAAGAAATCTTTGGGGTATTGGGTGAAAAAACGGAAGGAAAAAAATGCGAGGCTATGGCAGGACTTCTGAAAGAAGGAGACAATATTCTTGAGGAAACTGTTCCTGGTTCTGTACGAGATGCGGGAATTATTGCAGCATCACAAAAAATTGAGCATTATGAGATTGCTACCTACGGAACACTTGCCGCTTTTGCCAAAACACTGGGCGAAAATGATGCTGCCAAACTGCTTACGCAAACTCTAGCAGAAGAAAAAGAAGCAGACTGCCTGCTTAATGATGTTGCCTTAAATATTGTCAATATCGTCGCAGCAGAGTAAATCTATACTTAATTTATTACATTTAAAATTTGCTTCATAGCATCTGTGTTTTTGCACAGATGCTTTTTTTATTTCTTAAGATTTAAAAAAGACATATCCATCAAATTTTTAGTTCAATTCATACTTTCTTATAAAGTTTCAAGATAATTCTCTAAAAATTACAAGACGCACTGCTCTGAAATTGAATTTGATACTATGCAACTGCCGAAAAGTAACACGCTATGTAGCCTGTAACACTTGCGCTAGCTCCCTTTTTTATCTAATTTTGCAGCATGAATCCAGAAGAAATTAAACGCTATTTTGAAAATAATCCTCCGCCTCAAGAAGTGGACTGGAAACCATGGGCCAAAATTATAGACTCGCAGCTTTTTTTGAAAAGCTGTTATACTGGTATACGCACCTATAACGGTCCCTTAGAGATGTGTCCCGCATGGTGGCATTTGAAAGATTTTTATCTTTTGATTAAACGCAGCGCTGCTCAAGAAAACACAGCAGCTCCAGCCTCTGAAGCAATCGAGTCTCAAAAAATAGAGTCGCAAGAAGTTGAACCTCAAGAGACTCAGGAAGTTTAAATCTTATTGCAAATTATCAGAAAGGTTCTGTAAAAGATATTAGGCTATACGAAACTCTGCCATGCTTTTTCTGGCGCCGTTCCAATCTGTTGACATGATATTTAGCAAAAGGCCTTTTAAAGCTTGAAAACTGCTAGGTTTCACAGCATATAGGTCAGCTCCAAGTTCATAAGAAAGTTCGATATTTGCTGGAGCGCTGCTTGTAGAAAGCATAATCACCTTCAATTTGGTAGGCTCTTCAAATATATTTCTTATTTCTTTAAGGCATTCAAAACCGCTTTTACCAGGCATGTTAATGTCTAGAAAAATCATTTCAGGAGCAGGCCCCGAGCCTTCCTTTAGCGCACTGAGCAGTTCGAGCCCATCACAAGCAGTTCTTACCGATACATCCAGATTAAGTTCTTCTACGGCTTCGGTAAAAAGAATTCTATCGTCTTCATCATCATCTGCTAAATAAATATTTTTTCTGGAGTACTGCGTCATGGCTTGTAATTTAAGGTTGCAGCAAAAAACAAGAATTTAAGAATTTCCAACGGCTACAGCTTATCGCATACAATAGTGAAAATCAGTAAAGAATTGAATCCGATCTGCGGACCGAATTGATTTTTACAAACATACGGATTTATTTACAAAAAATATCGCCAAATTTGAAATACATTAAATATTAGCAAAAGAATAACAGTTTTTAGTTCATAATTGTCAAATGGAACAAAATTTAGTTAAACACATAGAAACATAGATTTTTATTGCTTTTGTTTAAGATTATAGAAAAAGCAAGCTTTAACACATAGCTATATGTGTACTATTCTAAGTGAAACGCCTTAATTAATCACTTATGTTTCTATGTTTTAAAAAGTTCACCCAATGGGCTTACAATATTCTTATTTTAAAGGTACTATGTTGTACGAAGTTCCTTTTTTTGTTTCAAAAACTGCAGTATATCCTATTGATGATTTCTCACTCTTGATGTTCAGTTTTTCAATTACAAATGGCTGTACCGCTCTTACAGAACAACGCCCGCCAATATTAGACACAATTTTTGCCTGACTCATTTTACCGTCATTCCATTTAATATCCACAGTAAAATTGCCTTTTGCTGTAATTCCTTTAATTTCACCATCTTTCCATGAATCTGGCAAGGCAGGAAGCAGATGAATTTCTTTATTCTGACTTTGCATCAACATTTCGATTACTCCAGCAGTTCCAGCAAAATTTCCATCAATCTGAAATGGCGGATGCGCATCGAAAAGATTCGGATAACATCCTCCTTGACGTTTGTATTTTGGATCATTGTCTTTTGTCAGTCTCAATTGATTTTTGAATAATTGATAGGCATGATTTCCATCCAAAAGCCTTGCCCACATATTGACTTTCCATGCTAAGCTCCAACCTGTTCCATCGTCGCCGCGAAGTTCCAATGTTTTCTTTGCTGCTGCGGCCAGATCTGGAGTGTACAACGGAGAAATTAAATTGGCAGGATGTAAAGCGTATAAATGAGAAGTGTGCCTATGGTGCGGATCTTCTTCTTCAAAATCTTTATACCATTCCTGCAATTGCCCTTTGCTCCCAATTTGAAAAGGAAGCAATTGATCTGCCGCCTGATTCACTTTTTGTCTAAATTCTGAATCAACTTGCAGTACTTTAGATGCTTCTACGGTATTTTCAAATAAATCTTTTATGATTCCGATATCCATTGTAGAAGCTGTTGTTACAGTTCCTTGTTTTTTTCCGTCGTAATAAAATATATTTTCTGGAGAAGTAGAAGGCATCGTTACCAGATATCCATTTTTATCTTTTTGAAGCCATTCTAAACTAAATTCTGCTGCGCCTTTTATGATAGGATACACTTTTTTTAAATAGTTTATATCGCCAGTATACTCGTAGTGTTCCCATAAATGCCTGCTTAACCAGTTGGCTCCCATAAACCAATTGGCCCACATTGGGTCTCCTTTTCCAAAATCTCCAACTGGATTGGTCATCGCCCAAATATCAGAGTTATGATGCAAAACCCAGCCATTGGCATGGTAATAACTCTTAGCCGTTTCTGCTCCCGTTACCGAAGCATTTTTAATAAAATCGTCAAGCGGAAAAAACAATTCAGACAGACTTCCTGATTCTACAGGCCAGTAATTCATTTGCAAATTAATATTGGTCGTGTAATTGCTGCTCCAAGGCGCACGAAGTTTATTGTTCCAAATTCCTTGCAAGTTGGCTGGTGCATTGTGCGTACGCGAAGAAGAGATTAACAAATAACGTCCAAATTGGAAAAACAAAGCCTCAAGTCCGCCATCTTTTTCCCCTTTTGCATATTGCTCTAATCTTACATCCGTAGGAAGATTGGATTTGTTGGCTTCTTTTTCGTTCAATTGCAATGAAACTCTATTGAAGAGTTTTTGAAAATCAGCGGTATGCTCTTTTAATAAATCGGCGTATTTTTTGACCGAAGCCTTTTTAATCGGACTTTCAGCAAATTTATGCTCGTCTTTCCCCTGATTGTCGGGACATTTATCAAATCCGTTGAAACTGGTTGCTGCCGAAACGAAAAGTAAAATCTCAGTGGCATTTTTAATCACCAATTTATTTCCTTCAGTACTTACTTGACCATCTTTTACAACTGATTTAATGATCAATTCAAAACGCATTCCTCTACATCCCGTCGCATCTTCATAAATAACAGGTTCTTTATTGTAATCAATATAATTAGGGTCAGAATGTGAAGGTGCTTTTCCTTTTAAAACCAATGTTTGATTTTGTACTGCTTTCTGATTCTTTAAAAGACTTGCCGCATCGATCGTCACAGAAAGTTTTTTCAGCTGATCTGCCGAAAGTTTAATTACAATACATTGTGCTGGTGCCGAAGCAAATATTTCTCTTTTATAATTGACTCCGTTAACAGTAAAACTGGTTACTGCTAATCCCGTTTGCAAATCCAGACTTCTATTGTATGATTCTGCTTTTTGTCCGCCAAATTCTTGTTTTAAAATAAGATCTCCCAAAGGCATAAAACTCTCGCTATAAGGCCCCTGCATATTTTTAGTCAAAACATTGGCTTTTTCAAAATCTTCATTTTGAAGCGCTTCTCTAATTAAAGCCAGATTTTTGAACGCATCTGGATTTACATTTTTCTGAACTGGTCCTCCACTCCATAACGTAGCTTCATTCAACTGAATTAACTCAGCATCCACTCTCCCAAAAACCATTGCACCAAGCGTACCATTTCCTATAGGCAGTGCTTCTGTCCATTCAACTGCGGGCTGCTTGTATTGCAGTTTTAAATCTTGTTGTGCAGAAACAGAAATTCCCGCTAATGCAACGAACAGAAAAATACTTTTTTTAAAAGAATGATATAGCATGAATTTTAATTTTATTAGAATGAATAGCAGATACAAACTGTTGTTAAAGCGTTTTCAGCTTTAAAACCGTTATCGAATAAGCAGGAAGATTCAATTGTTGGCTTCCTTTCGTAACTTTATATTCGCTCTGTTTTGGCGTAATTTTTTTAGGTTCTGCAAAAGTATTTTCATCTTGCAAATTTGCACTTGCCAGTCTAATAATAGTTCCTTTTGATCCCAATTTTGCTCCTTTCAAATCGATGCTAACCTCTTGGCTTGAAGCCGCAGTATTGACCAATTTCACAATAATTTCTTTACTGCTCGCGTCTTTTACTGCCGATGCATATAAATTATGTTGTCCGATTAAGGCTTTTCCGTCTTGAGTGATGTTTAACAGATCGGTTCCTTTATTAGTAGAAAACAATTGCTGCACATAATAATTTGCCGAACCATAAGATTGAAGGTTATTAAACCAAATCATATCTGGTGTCCACTGCCAAGCGTCTTCATGCGCCATCAATGGTGCGTAAGAAGTAAGTTGCACGACTTCGGCATTTCTTTCCAAACCTGTCATAAAAGCCGCTTCAGAAAAAGCACATTCCCAATTGTTTCTATTATTCGGATTCGCTCCCGAAATACTTTGCGCAGCATACTCACCCGCAAATATTTTCGGCCCTTTTCGATCGTATTTGTCATAACGCCCTGCATTTTCTCTAAACCATTGCGGACTTCTATAGTAATGCTCGTCTACCAAATCTGCATTTAACTTTTTAAGTTCTTCCATCGCATAATCAAAATGTTCTCCGTCTGGCGAAGGTCCGCTTCCCGATACGATAATGATATTCGGATACTTTGCTTTGATTGCTTTTTCAAAAACTTTGTAACGGTCTATGTAATCAGGTCCCCACTGCTCGTTTCCAACTCCGATATATTTTAAATTAAACGGTTGCGGATGTCCCATATCTGAACGGACTTTTCCCCAAGTTGTAGTAACAGCGCCATTCGCAAATTCGATCAAATCTAAAGCGTCCTGCACATACGGATCCAATTCGTTTAATGGAGCGAGTTCTCCTGTGTTGTACTGGCAAGCCATTCCACAACTTAAAATTGGCAGCGGTTCTGCACCAATATCTTCTGAAAGCTGGAAATATTCGTAAAATCCTAATCCGAAACTTTGAAAGTAATCTGGAGTTAGTTTGTGGTTGAATTCGACATTCCAACGGTTCATCATCGTCTTTCTATCTTCGACATTTCCAACCGATTTTTTCCACTGATAACGATCAGAAAGTGTTCTTCCTTCTACAATACAGCCTCCTGGAAAACGTAAAAAACCTGGTTTCACATCATACAGCAGCTGCACAAGATCTTTTCTTAGTCCGTTTTTTCTATTCTTCCAAGTATCTTCTGGGAATAGCGAAATCATATCTAGATCAATAGTTCCTTTTCCTTCAAACGTTATTTTTAATTTGGCTTTTGCCTCTGTTTGAGTCCCTACAATTTGCGCGGTATAATTTGCCCATTGTACCGAATTTGGAATAATGCTCGTTTCTCCAATTACTTTTTTATCCTTATTTATTAACTGAAAAATAATTTTTTTGATTTCTCCATTAGGGTTGGACGCTTTCAAAGAAAGATTGTACTTTGCATCTTTCTTCACTCCCATTCCACGGAAACCTTCATTTATTAAAACATATCCTTTGTCGTTATTTATTTCAACTCTACAAAAATTGGTATTGTCTTTTGATAATTTAATAGGAAGCGCAATTCCAGATTCTTTATTCATAGAAGATCTGTCACTATTGGGTTGCTCCCATCCCATTAAAGGTTTTTCAAATTCAAAAGATCGGTTTTTAATCATTTCGGCGTATAGTCCTCCATCTGCAGCAAAATTGATGTCTTCAAAAAACAAACCGAACATAGTCGGCTGAATTTTTGTAATTGATTTTGAAGCATCAACTTCCAAAGTCGCTTTTTGAGCATTTACATAAATACTGCTAAATAGCAAACCTCCGATGAATAATGTTGAAATTAAATTTCTTTTCATTGTATTGTTTTTATATTGAGAATATAACTGCAATTTATCAATTAATCTTTTTAAAGCGCCTTTTTATTGTAATTTTTACACTTATTTTTTTTCTAGAATAAATTACTTCTTAACTGGATCATACTTGTCTGGAAAAGCGGCTTCTCCGTCTAAATTAACAACTTTTAATTCATCAACATTTTTACTTTCAACTGCATGTTTAAAATAATCGGGTTTGGTTTTTCCCCATTCTACCGTACAATTCTGAACCTTAATGCTTTCAGCTGAATCAAAATAGAAACCGGAGGTACTTCCCTGTACAAAACCTTCCACATTGGCAGGACGTCTGTCGTAAAATCCGCCAGGAAAAGAAGTTGTTTTATCTATAAAAACACTCACATTATCAAACACAATATTCTTAATTTTATCTTTCGATTCACCGCTTACAAAGACACCGTTTTCTCCTGTACATTGAATATTGGAGAAATAAATATTTTTAATTTCGCCTACTTTGCCTTCTGTCGCTCCTTTTGGAAAACGCCAGTTGGCATCTTTATGGTTTATTTTGGCTCTTCTAAAAGCGGTTACATAAATAGGTTCTGCTTTTCCCCACCAGGTATCGGTATTCAATTTGCTTTCGATAATGATATTAGAAAAGATTACATCGCTTACTGTGCCTTCGTCTCTGTTTTGAATTCCTAAAGCGCGGTTGCTATTTTTAATGATGCAATTGTTGAAAACGACTTGTCTGATGGCATCCATATTTTCTGAACCAATTTTAATGGCGCAGCTACTGCTGGTCATCGTGCAATTGGTTACGGTAATATTTTCGCAGGCTCCAAATTCTTCAAATTCTCTCCTATTTTTCAGACAGATGCAATCGTCACCACTTTCAATATAACAATCGCTAATTCGCACGTTTTTAGAATGATCCAAATCGATTCCATCGCTATTTCGGACTTTCAAGCTGTTTAATAAAGTAATGCCGCTGATTACAACATCGTTACATCCTACTAAATGAACTGTCCAATAAGCCGAGTTTCCGATATGCACATCATGTATTCTAATATTTTTTCCTCCTATAATTGTCAAAACATGGGGTCTTGGATCTAGAACATTAAATGGTTTTAGAACATATGCATCTTCTTGTTCTTCTCCCATAAAAGAAATTCCGTTTCCGTCTATTTTTCCGCTTCCGCTAATGGTAAAATCCTCAACATTTTCTCCTCCAATCCAAATTGTCCCTTCGCCCGGATTGGTTCTGAAAGCACTCTTCGTGTACAATTTTTCATCTGGACTTGCCAATAATTTTGCTCCAGCTTCAATATGTAAATCGACTTTTGATTTGACGTCAATTGGTCCTGCTAAAAAGGTAAAAGGAGCTGGAATTAAAACTCTTCCGCCTGTTTTGCTGCACGCGTCAATTGCTTTTTGAATAGCCGCTGCATCGTTGGTCTTTCCGTCTCCTTTTGCTCCGTATTTTTTGACATCGTAAATCTTTTGTGCCGAAACGGTTAACGAAAGGCAGAAAATTAGCAACGTGATGATCGATTTCTTTTTCATATTTTTTGTTTTTTTATTGCCACAAAGGCTCAAAGGCTCTAAGTTTTTTTTCTTATTTTTTATTAAATTTTGCGACTCTGCGACTTTGCGAGCAATTTTTCAAGCTTTTATCTTTAATCTCGCAAAGTCTCAGAGTCGCTAGGCTTTTTCTTTGTTTTTTCAATAAACTTTGCGTCTTAGTGTCTTTGTGGCTAACTTTTAATGCGCTGGCAATTCAAATTTATTTTGTTCTGGTTCTATTTTTCTTTTTGCAGCTTCGCTGTCCAAATTGCTTCCTATAACATCCTTAAAAACAATTTGACTGACTTTATCCGAAGGAATATCAATTGCATTCATCGTCAGATTTTTGACATCATCAAAAACAAAAGCGGGACGAAAATCTTCCTTATCCAAAATCAGTTTTATGTTCTTCATTTCTATTCCATCGACGTGGCGCACATAAAATCCCCATGACGGCAGTTCACCAAACATATTAAATTCAGGATAGCCGTTTATATTTTCTTTGACGTCTTTCAATCGGCTTAAAGGATGGTAAGCCATTCCTTTTGATGCTCTTCCCGGATATATGATTTCAATATTTTCTAAGGTCACATTTTCTATTAAATGTCCCGGAATTCCAGCAATAGAAGACGGAAACGAATTATGGAAATAATCGACTTCTGGGCCTCTCATGTCGTAATCGATATCTGGACGTCCAAAAGGAACTTGCACTTTTACGTTTTTTATAGATACATTTTTGATAGATCCTGCTTTATCTCCATTTCTATGCCCGAGACGAATCAATATCGCATTTCCTGTATTTACAGCCGTAATATCTGAAACTTTGATGTTTTCAATGTCTGCACCATCGACAGATTCAATCGCAACTGCCGATCTGAATGTGTCAAAAACCTTAATATTTTCAATGGTTACATTTTTGAAACTGCCGTAAGAACCTGTTCCAAATTTGACTGCATTGGCACTAGATCTTATCGTGCAATTACCGATGTAAATATTATTATTGTGCAGTCCCGGCACTTCCGATTTCAGACAGATTCCGTCATCGGCAGTGTTTATATTGCAATTGGTAATTCGGGCATTTTCGCAACCGTCAAGATCAATTCCGTCATTGTTCCAGTACGCTCTGCTTTCCACTTTCATAAAATCAATAACAATATTTTTGCATTCTCTGAAGCATTGCGTCCATCCTGGGCTATTCTTCAAGGTAATTTGAGTCATGGTAATTGAATCGCACTTTACAAACGAAATCAGTTTTCCTCTGCCATCTTCTGGGCGCATTCTTTTGTAATTATATTTCGGATCAATGCGTACTCCCGTGTGATGCAGCGAATCGATTGCTAATGCCAGTTCTCTTCCTTGTCCGTCTATAATCCCATTTCCCGATACTGCAATATTTTTAGCTTCAAACGCAATAATAAAAGCTCTTATTCCTTCATATTTGGGATAATCGTCTGGATTGGTGCTCCCTAATAAAGTGGCGCCTTCTTCAAAAAACAATTCCACATCATTTTTCAAAACAATACTTCCAGAGAGATATGTTCCTTTAGAAAAAACAACTCTTCCGCCTTTGTTTTTATTTGCGGCATCAATTGCTTTCTGGATCGCTTTTGTATTTAAGGTTTTGCCATCTCCAACAGCACCATACTTTTTAATATCAAAAGCTTTTTGCGCCGAAACGGTTAAAGAAATACAGAAAATAAGTATCGTGATTATAGATTTCCTTTTCATATTTTTTTTATTTTTTTTTGCCACAAAGTCGCGAAGGCACTAAGCTTTTTATTTATTCTCGCAAAGTCGCAGAAACGCAAAGCTTTTCTTTTTAAACTTGATCTTTCAATAAAACTTGGCGGCTTTGCGACTCTGCGAGCAATCTTTCAAGCTTTTTCATTTATTCATAAAACTTAGCGACTTCGCGACTTTGTGGCAACACCAAAATCTTACCAGAAAACAGTATACAAAGCCACTAAAATTCCACTAATGATAAAAGAACCGACTATAAACCCTGACGACACTTTATACATTGATGTATCGACTTCTATTTTATGAATTTCAGCTTCCTGTTCAGATACTGGTTTGGCTAGACTTATGGCTACCATTATCAATACAATAATAAAGAAAACAATAGTCATTCTGTCTAGGAACGGATAATCAGGAAACGCACCTTCTGTCCACATTGGCAGAAATTTCAAAATCGCTGCAATAGGCACTGTGAGCAATGCTCCTGCCAATCCAGCCGCTGGAGTCGTTTTTTTCCAAAACATTCCCAACAAGAAAATTGCTAAAACTCCTGGTGAAAAGAATCCCACATATTCCTGAATAAACTGATAAGCCTGATCTAATGATTTTAATGCTGGCGCCACAAAGGCCGCGATAATCATACAAACCACAACACACCATCTTCCGGTACGAACCAGTTTTTTTTCGGATGCCTGAGAATTGAAATATTTTTTATAAATATCTAAAGAAAAAATAGTCGAAATGCTATTGGCTTTTCCTGCCAAAGAAGCAACAATTGCTGCTGTCAAAGCAGCTAAAGCGACTCCTTTTAATCCCGCAGGAAGCAAATTCATTAAAGTCGGATAGGCCTGATCTGGTTTTAAAACTCCTGCTGCATCGACCATTTCCTGCTGAAACATTCCGTTTTCGTGCATTACAAACATGGCAATACCCGGTAAAACGGCAATAATTGGAACTAATAATTTTAGAAAAGCGGCAAATAAAATCCCTTTACGAGCTGTTTTTAAATCTGCTCCTAACGCTCTCTGAACAATGTATTGATTGCATCCCCAATACGCTAAATTATTAATTAACATTCCGCCTACCAAAACCGACATTCCTGGCAATTCATTATAATGCGGATTGGATTTTTCTAAAATCATATGCAAATGCCCAGGCGCTTCATCAGCAATTACAGCTAGTCCTTTTAAGATGTCTTTTCCAAAACCAAACTGATCTGATAACAATGTCAAGGCGAGATAAGTTGTTACGAGACCTCCCAGAATTAAAACAATTACCTGAAACATGTCTGTATATCCAATTACTTTCATACCGCCCAAAGTCACGATTACAGCAAACAAACTCAATCCGATTACACAAAACTGAAAGCTTATGGGCGCGATAGAAGAAATGGCTAAAGCGCCTAAATAGATGATTGAAGTAAGATTAACAAATACATAAATTAAAAGCCAGATAATCGCCATAATGGCACTCACGGTACCGCTGTATCGTTTGGCAAGAAACTGTGGCATGGTGAATATTTTATTCTTTAGATAAATCGGCAAAATAAACATGGCCACAAGAATCAACGTGGCTGCAGACATCCATTCGTAAGAAGCAATTGCCAATCCGATGGCAAAACCAGAACCGCTCATCCCGATAAAATGTTCTGCTGAAATATTGGAAGCAATTAACGAAGCACCAATGGCCCACCAAGTAAGCGAACCTTCAGCTAAAAAATATTCTTTAGAACTCGTTGCTGCAGTTTTTTTGGTTCTGTAAATGTACATTCCATAGGCTGTGACTATGATAAAGTAAATAAAGAATACAATGTAATCTGCGGTTTGTAATACATTCATAATGTGCGGTTATTGTTTGGTTAGATAGTAAAATGTATTTTAAAATTTGAAGGTCATCAAATCTTAAGAAACCATTTCTTTTTATAAAGAAAATAAAGCAAAAGAAGCTGGACGACGGTTACTGATAGCGCAACAAATACAGGCTGCCAGACGATTGGCAGATAGTGTATAATTCCGCCAAAAAAGTAATCTGCGGTGTGTTTGAAATCTACAGAACCTTCGGCTGCCATATAAATTAGAATCGAATTTGAGCCAATTAAAATCAATGGGAATGCCCATTTGTGAAAACCAGACAAATCGATAATCACATAGAAAAAGACAAAAAATAAAATACTGAATCCGCCAACAAAACAGACAAAAGAACTTGTCCATAAATGTTTGTTAATAGGAAAATCAATATCCCAAATCAGACCCGCAATAATTAATAAAATAGCCGTTAAAGTCATCAAAATCAATTTTGCACTTATCGAAAACTGATTTTTTGCTTTTAAAAATGTTCCTGTAAAAACTCCAAGCAAAGCTGTAGAAATCGCCGGAAGAGTCGAAAATATTCCTTCTGGATCATAAACAGTGCTGTGCAGTCTTCCTGGTAAAAGCAGGCGATCGATATAACTTTCTAACGATCCTTCTTTGGTTAAAACTCCTGCTCCAAACTCAGGAACCGGAATCCATTTCATGGCTGCATAATAACCAATCAAAATGGCTAAAAACCAAATGAACTGTTTTTTGAGATCAAAATTCAAATAAATGATTCCCGCAAAAAACCAAGCGAGTCCGATTCTGCCTAAAACACTCGCAAAACGGGTATGGTCGAATCCGTCAAAGCGCAATAATCCATTTACGATAAAGCCTAAAACCAGCAAAATACCAGTTCTTCTTAACATGGAAAGGTATATTTTTCGTTTTTCGCTTACAGGCAATTCTTGTGGCGTTAGCACTCCTGCCAGACTCATTTTCTTCTCGAAAGAAAACGGCATGGAAACGCCTGCAACAAACAAAAACACAGGAAAAATCATATCATAGAATGTAATGCCATTCCATTCCGCATGATGCAATTGCGATGACATCCAGATAAAAACAGGAATTGGAGCTGCTTTGGCCAGAGCATGAATAATGTGTTCACCGCTCATAATCCAAAACATCACAAATCCGCGCAGCGCATCTAAAGAAATTAATCTTCCGTTTGTAGGGTTATTCATTTTTATAGTGTTCAGTGGTCAGTTTTTTTTAGTGGTCAGTTATAGATAGTAATCAGTGTTCAGGTTTTTTGGCAATCAGTTTTGATTTTATCGTGTTCAATTCTTTTTGTTATCAGTATTAACTGAATACTAATAATCTGAACACTGGATACTAAAAACCCGTCTACTGGTCACTTTTTAAAAAATTGGTTTAATGATAAATCCGTAGCTGTATTCGCTTTCGGTTAATCGATATTGTTCGTGAGGCGGTAATCCCCAGCTGTTGTCGCCTCCTAAGCCTCGCTGTGTCAAGTCTACACAAACCACCACTTCTTCTCTTGGAGTGATGTCGCTAGAATGAAGATTCTTTTTAGAAATTCCACCATCAAAATCACTCGGATAATTATTCAAAGTACTCATACATAAAGGCTGCAGACCTTTTATTTCCAAGCCATTTCCTTTATTGCTTGACAATTTAAACCAGCGTATATCAGTCTTATATCCATTTTCCTGCGGGCGTGTATAAGGCACATATTGGTCTGCAACTTTACTAGTATAAATTCCTTTGAAGGATGAAGTTTTCCTATCTGGATAATTTTCTAAAGGTCCTCTTCCGTAATAATCCAGATTCTCTAATGTATTTTTTAAAGTGAAAATCATTCCGAAGCGTGGCAGTTCTGGCACTGGATTATTTCCTTTTTTATAAAAAGCCTGAATCTCTAAAGCGCCTTCATTTGCCAATGCATATTTAATCGTATAGTCTGAAGCAACATCGTTCAGTTTTAATTTCGCCACAATATATTGCTGTCCGTTTTCTTCTGTCTGCTCAATACTTACTAATGATGTATTTTTTCCAGCCGTTCTCCAGACATTCGTTCTAATCTGCATTTTGTTTCCAATATCATTATCGGTTGGCGCTCTCCAGAAATTAGGTTCAGGATATTCTGTAAAGTATAGCTCGCCTTTTAAACTGTAGTACGAAATCAGTCCCGTTTTCTTACTGATGTTAACCGTAACATTTTCTGAGGTCAAAACAAATTGGTCTTTTTCATCTTGAACTTTTACCGAGTTTCTTTTTTCAGATTTAGCAAAATACTTTCCGTCTTCAATCACAAATTGTTCTTTTGCAATTTCGAAGTTCTGAGGCAATAATTCTGAACCAGTTTTGGTATTAGCAAAAACATTCAGCAAATATTCTGTTCCTTCTTTTGATTCTAATTTTGGCAAATCAATTTTAAACTGTTTTTTAAATTTCGGATCTAAAGCGACATTAAAAGTTCCTTCCTTAATTACTTTTCCGTTTTCTAAAACTTCATACCTAAAATTGTACTTATTCAGATTTGTAAAACCAAAATCGTTATTAATTTCAATTACTCCGTTTTTGATATCAACTGCTTTGAACAAAATATTCTGATAGACTTTTTTCACTTCAAAAGCTCCTTGATGCGGGGTTCTATCTGGATAAACCAATCCGTTATGGCAGAAATTTTCGTCGTTTAGGTAATTCTGGCTTCCCATATCACCGCCGTAAGACCAGTATTTTCTGCCTGCTTCATCTGTTCTTTCAAATCCTTGGTCTACCCAATCCCAGATAAATCCACCTTGCATATTTTTGCTTCCGCGAATGATGTCCCAATATTCCTGAAAGTTTCCGCTGCTGTTTCCCATCGCATGCGAATACTCACACATAATGAATGGACGGGTTACTTCTTTTCTTGCCGCATACTCTTTCATGTAATCTATCGTAGGGTACATCGGACATACGATATCTGTGTTTTCATTTTCTTTTGCCTGCTCAAATTGAACCAGTCTGCTAACATCTCTTTTTTTGATCCATTTATAGGCATCATGAAAAACAGGTCCGTTCGCACTTTCATTGCCTAAAGACCAAATAATTACCGATGGCATATTTTTATCTCTTTCAACAAGACTGTAAATTCGGTCCAAATGCGCTTCTCTCCATTCTGGAAGATAACCAGGATTTGTTTTTGGATTCATCCACTTTAGAGGCTGTCCTTCCACTCCCATTCCATGACTTTCAATATTGGCTTCATCCACCAAAAACAAACCGTATTTATTGCATAATTTCACCCATAAAATATTGTTCGGATAATGACTGCAACGAACAGAATTGATATTAAGCTGTTTCATCATTTTGATGTCTTTCAGCATTGTAGCTTCATCCTGATAATGTCCTGTTACAGGATTATGTTCGTGAATATTAACTCCGTGAACCATTAATCGAACACCGTTTACCAATAATTGCCCACCTTTTAATTCGACTTTTCTAAATCCGATTTGTGTGCCAACGGTTTCTATACTATCTCCTTTTGCATTTTTTAAAGTCAGAACCAACGTGTATAAATTAGGCGCTTCACTGCTCCATAATTTTGGATTTGATATATTTTGAGAGAAATTTAAAGTCTGAATTTTCGAAGCTTCTAAATTGACATTCAGTTCTTTTACGAATACATTTTTCCCAGAAGCATCAATTAATTTGGCAACCAATTTTTGATTGTTAACCGAAGTTGAAGTCAGGTTTTTTAAACTTACCTCTACATTCAGGCTTCCGTTTTTGTATTTCGCATCTAAATCGGGTCTTGCAAAAAAGTCTGAAATTCTAACCTTATCTGTACTGTATAAATACACATTTCTATCAATTCCAGAAAGCCTCCACATGTCCTGATCTTCCAAGTAAGAACCATCGCTCCATCTATACACTTCTACGGCTAAATCATTTTTTCCCGGTTTTAAATATTTCGAAATATCAAATTCCGCCGGACTTTTGGTGTTTTCAGTATAACCGACTTTTTCACCATTCACCCAAATGTACATTGCCGCTGTTCCCGCTTCAAAATGAAGAAAAACATATCGGTTTTTCCAGTTTTCAGGCAGCACAAAATCTTTTTTATAAGAACCAACAGGATTATCCCAATGATTGATAAAAGGTGGATTTTTTTCGAAAGGATAGGTAATGTTTGTGTAAATTGGCACACCATATCCATTAAGTTCCCAATTAGAAGGTACCTGAAGTTCTTTCCAATGCAAGGTGCTAAAATCTGTTTTGTAAAAATCCTTTGGGCGCTCGTCTGGTGTTGGCGACCATGAAAATTTCCATTTGCCATTTAAAGAAAAATACCAAGGGGAGTTTTCATACTTATCGATAATTGCCGAAGTTTCGTCTGCATAAGGAAGAAAAGCTGCTCTTGCAGGTTCTCTATTTATTTGAAACACTTCGGGATTTTCCCAATCGTTACGGTCTTTTTCTTGAGCCAAAACAGCCGCACCGCAAAGTACAAGCAGGCTTAATAAAAGTATTTTAGTTTTGGTTTTTTGCATTTGTTTTTGGTTGTTTAGATAGCTGGAAATTATTTTTTTTTAAACACATAGAAACATAGTTTTTCTTTATCTGAAAGGCGTTTCACTTATTTCAAAAACACATAGTCATGTGTGGGGAACTAGTTTCTCTTAATAAATCTTTTGCCCTTAAAAGAAAAAACTATGTTTGTATGTGTCTATTTGAACCTTTTAAAACTTTAATTTTTCAGGCAAATATTTAGCAACTAATTCTTTGTAGTAAGGAAGCAAAGCTTTTACATCTGGCTTAACGGGAGCTTTTGTGTACAAATCATACGGATTGAACTTTCTAACCCAATCAAACATTTCAATATCTTTTTCATTCATTAAATGTGCATACGCATTTTCTTTATGCTGCGAATAAAAGGAATGGTAACGAATCATGTACAAGGCTGGTTCTGGCAGATAGTCTTTCATAATCTGATAGAGATATTCATCGTGTCCCCAGCTCATTTTTACATTATCAAGTCCGCAATTTTCGGTGTAGATTCCGAATTTGGTATTGAATCTTGGATCTGTGTAATCAGGGTTTTCTTTAAAGAATTCTGGGTACACAATTTTATCCGAATACGCGCATCCAACTGGAAATGTATCGCCAACAACTGCCCATTGCGGTTCTCCAAAAAGGCATAAAACTTTACCTAAATCATGGATAAAACCCGTTAGAACAAACCAATCTGGGTGACCGTCTGCACGAATGGCTTCTGAAGTCTGCAAAAGATGCTGTGTCTGATCTAAGTCAATATCTGGATCGCTGTCGTCTACAAGTGTGTTCAAAAAATCAACCGCTTCCCAAATTGACATTTCTTTTCTATTGAACTGTAGAAATTCTTGTTCTTTGCTGCATACAAAATCATAGGTCTGATACGTATGGTTTATTCTATAAAATTCCTTAACTGTTTCTACTCTTTCTGAATCGACATAATTCCTGAATTCTTCTTTCTGCTTTTCTTTTACATTTTCTTCAGAAGGATCAGGATATCGCATTAGCAAATCATCTTCCCACTCATCTAAATTTTTCAACGGATTATCTGTGTCTATATGCTTTTTCATAATGCTAAATAGTTATAATGTTATAAGACAAAAGTAGAATTACATACTCCGTTCAAAATGGATTAATACATCAAAAACATGGATAATTTCGGTTTTTATAGGATTTCTACCTTAAAAACATATAAAAAGGCTTTGTTCTGTAGGATTGCTATTTAGATTTTTGAATGTTGGGCTTTGTTTTTTTTTAGCCACGAATTCACGAATTTTCATTTACTCGTAGAGAATATTTACTTCGAATTACACCAATTTTTACAAATTATACATTAATGAAAATGGATTGCGTACCCAAGGTTGAAACCTTGGGCTATGTTTTTAAATATTAGAATTAAAATTTTTGTGGAGCAACTTGCAGAGATTTACTTCGTGCTTTAATTCTCTTTCGTAGGAATGATAAAGTAATCAAAACTAATTTATTTGTAGAAATTCGTGCAATTTAGGAGAAAAAGATCCAATCTACTGAGCAAAAAAAATTCGTGAATTCGTGGCTAAAAAATAGTGGAAATACATTATGTACCCAAGGTTGAAACCTTGGGCTATGTTTTCTCATCTTGGTCGAATTTTACTTTAGATTTCTCTTTCGCTCAAATGGCAAAACGGTGTGTAAGACCTTTGTCAAAGTTTAAAACTTTGACAAAGGCTTTACAATTATAAATTAATGGAAATTCGTGCAATTTAGAAGAAAAAAATCCGATCTAATGAGCAAAAAAAATTCGTGAATTCGTGGCAGAAAAAACATAATTATATCAGTTTGCTAGGCGGAAAACCAAACTGTTTTTTAAAGCATCGGCTGAAATATAATGGATCATTGAAACCAACAAGATTAGTCACTTCAGAAACATTATATTTTTTGGTCTTAAGCAGTTCTGCCGATTTTTTCAAACGGATTGTTCTAATGAATTCGTTTGGCGCCAAATCCGTAAGCTCTTTAATTTTTCTGTAGAGTTTTGAGGAACTTACTCCCAATTTATCGCATAAGAAATCGGTAGACAGATCGACTTCACTCAAATTATCATTGATTAGATTAGTCACTTTTTCCATAAATTCCTCATCTATTGGCGAGTGCGTCAGCATGCTTACTTTGCTTTCTACCTCTCCAGAGAATTTCTGTTTGAGCTCTAATCTTGATTTAATCATATTCTCAATAACTGTTTTAAGCAATAATGGTTCAAAAGGTTTCACCAAATATCCATCTGCTCCAGTATCGTAACCTTTCACTTTATCCATATTTTCAGAAAGTGCAGTCAGCATTATAACTGGAATATGGCTAATGAATTCATCATTTTTAAGTTCACGGCAGAATTCCAATCCATCCATAACAGGCATCATTACATCTGTCACACATAAGATTGGCTTAATCTGACGGCAGATTTTCAAACCTTCCTGTCCGTTTTCTGCTTCGTAAACCTTGTAATAATCTGACAAATAATCTACCAGATATTTTCTGAGTTCGCTATTGTCTTCAATCACTACTATTTTTTCTTTTAAATCTGTATTTTGAATAATTTTCTTAGCCGCTTTTTCGGGAATAAGCATGCTTAAATTGTCATTTTTAATCGCATATTCAAACACTTCTTTACTTTCATAAGAGTCGCGGTCTATCGGAATTTCAGCCCTAAATGTACTTCCTTTTCCTGGTGTGCTTTCCACAGAAATAACACCTTTGTGAAGAGACACCAGAGATTTTACCAGCGACAAACCAATTCCCGATCCTGTGTTGTTTGCGTGACTGTTTGCTACCTGATAAAAACGTTTAAAGATTTTATTCTGACTTTTTAACGGAATCCCGATTCCGTCATCGGTTACTTCAATCACTAAAATTTCTTCAACCGTATCTTTAAGTCCGACAAACAAATCTACATTACCGTTTTTATTGGTAAACTTCAAGGCATTTGATAAAAGATTGTACAGTATCTTATCGTATTTATCATTGTCTAGCCATCCGTTTATCTCTTGCTCTTTTGTGATAAAATTGAGCTTAATTTTTTTGTCAAAAGCCATTTCCTTAAACGAATCGAAAATATTTCTCGAATAAGAAAGGATATCAGTCTGTGTCACTTTGAGCTTTAATTCACCCGATTGTGCTTTTCTAAAATCTAAAACCTGATTTACCAGATTCAACAGTCGGCTCGCATTCTGATAAATGAGATTGTATCGGCTTTTCTCATAATCAGTTGCGTTGCTATTTTCCTCCAAAAGCTGTTTTGCAGGTCCTAAAATCAAGGTCAAAGGCGTTCTTAATTCATGCGAAATATTGGTAAAGAAACGCAGTTTTTCGTTGTTCAGTTTAATGTCGTGTTCTCTGTTTACTTTTTCGGTAAGCAGTTCTTGTTTCAAGCGGATTCGGTTTTTAATTTCTCTTCTGATAAAATAGAAAACCCCAAACAAAATTGCCAAAAACATTAAAAATGAAGTCGGCGTAAGCCAGAATGGAGGCAGGATTTTTATTTTATAAGAAACCGTTTTACTCCAATATCCGTCACTGTTGCTTGATCGTATTTTAAAAGTATAATTTCCTGGATACAAGTTCGTGTACTGCACAATTCTCGAAGTGCTGTTGGCTGTAATCCAATGTTTATCAAAACCTTCTAGCATGTATTGAAATCTGTTCAATTTTTCATTTGCGAATGAAGGAGTCGAAAACTGAATCGAAAAATTACGGTTTTTATGCGTAAGCTCTATTTCTTTGCCATAGTTCAGGTCTTTTGAAAGCGGGATTTCGCCATTGATTTCCATTTCTGGAAAAACTTCTTCATTCTGAATCTTAAATTCAGAAATAACAGGCGTTGGCGACCATTTGTTTCGTTTCATTGCCGGCGGCGAAAAAGAAATTACTCCGTTTTTGCCTCCTAGAAAAATATTCGAATTATTAAAATAAAAGAAACCGCTTGAGCTAAAAACATCTAATCTGTTACCGCTGTTTACGTGGTAAATGCTGACATCATTTAAATTGGCTTTAACAAAAGCAATGTTGTTGTTATTGATATTAAGCCACAGATTTCCCTTTGCATCGGAGAGAATATCCGTAATCCATTTTCCTGAAAGCTCCTTAAGTTTTTTTACAGGTTCAAATTCATTCTTTTTCGGATTGTATAAGCAAAGTCCAGAGCGTGTTGAAGCCCAAATTTTACCTTTGACATCCACTAAAACATCACTCACATTTTCATCATGAGGAACACCTTTTTCTTTGATAAAAAGTGACGAATAGGTTTCTATCTTTCCTGAATTGATGTTGTATTTTACCACTCCCGTTTCTGTGGCAAACCAGATATTATTTTTGGCGTCTCTGTCAATGGCATTGATCTGAAAGTTTGGCAAAAGCTTGCTTGAAGTCTGAAATTGCAGGGTTTTAGTATTCAAAATTACAGCTCCTTCTCCAAACGAACCTACAATCATGGACTCATTATCAATTTTAGAAAAAGCAAAAACAGGCGATTTTTCAAACCCTGTCTTTATTTCTCGAGAAGAATTTGTAAGATAGTTGTACACCAAAATATTTCCATCCCAAAGACCGCAGTAAAAAATCTTTCCGTCATCTGAATAAATGCTGGCAATATCTTTTCCTGTGTTGTGCAAAGGAACTGAACCTTTTGTATTCGAAATAAAAAGTCCGTTATGATAAGTCGCTACAATTACTTTTTCATCGTATGTTTTAGCAAAACCTCTAATTCTAGGTGCTTGATTGCCAATAGAACGCGAAATGTCTTTGTTTAATGTAAACTGGTTTTCATAAGGATCATACTTGTCTAAACCGTCTTCGGTTCCAATCCATAATACGCCAGATTTATCAAAATAAAGTGAGGCTATTAAATTATCAACCAGCGAACTATCATCAGACAAAATGGAATAATACCATTTGTAATTTCCTTTCTGAATATCTTCCAGCTCATTGCAAACTAATAATCCGCCCAGAGTTCCTACCCAATATTTACCATCAGGAGCTCTTGCAACAGATAAAAAATAAGGCCCTAAAGCACCTCTAATCTGTTTGTTGTCGATGTATAGATCGACAAACTGATTTTTGGCTTTGTCCAATTTATATAATCCTTCTCTTGTTCCGATGAAAATATCCGACTTGGCATCTTCATAAATAAAATTAAGATACGGGTTTTTGATATTTGAATTGGGTACAGAAAGTGTATACGTGATAATTCTAACTATCGCTCCTTTTGCATCCATTGTAATTTTCGCAACGCCCGATTTTTCATAACTTCCAATCCAAACATTGCCTTTTTTGTCTTCAAAAATATCTTTGACGTAATCAAAACCTTTAAGCTGGATTTTTTCAAATCGCTTTTCTTGCAAAGAAAATAGATAAACTCCTTTGTTCTTGGTACCAACCCAAACTCGATTGAATTTATCTGCATAAACCGATCTCACTTCGTCATCAGGAAGGCTGTTTGGATCGTTCTTTTTATGAAAAAAAGTGGTAAACACATGGGTATCCATTTTGAAAAGCGTCAATCCCTTTCGGGTGCCTATCCATAAATTATTGGAAGCTTCATCTAATTCTAAAGCTGTAATATCATCATTGTACAATTTATTTTTTCCAGGAGCAGAACTCATGTAGTTTTTAAACTGATAGCCGTCAAAACGGTTTAATCCAGAGAAAGTTCCAAACCACATAAAACCTTTCTTATCCTGTACAATATGGCGTACCGAATTGTGCGACAGCCCATTATTGTCGTTATAATGCGCAAATTTTATATTCTGTGAATAAGAATGATAAAAAGCAACAGAAAACAAGAATAATATTAGGAATTTGAGTCTCATGAAAATAAATTATAAATGCAATTTAGTCTTTTTTGATCTAATAAATATCAAAATTATTTAACAGATAAATTATCAATTCTATTATTTTTTAAATCAATTTTAAAATGATTGGAAGGCTCGCCATTCATGGTTTTATAGAATATCTCTGACCATAAAACCAGTTGTGGATTATCTGATTTTTTCAATTGTTTGCAGATCAGCTCATATTGCTTTAATTTCTTGGTTCCAATCTCTGGAGCAGCCAGTTCTCCAGCATTTTTTAAACGGTAAAAATCGAAAATCATATCGAATCCGTTCCATGATTCAAAATCAGAAAAAGTTAATAAGTTTTCTTTCAGCTCTTTATCGAGGTCATAGCTATTTTTATTCTTTTCTAACAAATCTCTTCCTGAAAGATTTACAATTGACTTTAAAAATTCGACTGGAAAATCTTCTGGCAAAAAGCGTAATCTTACCAATTCTTTCAAATGCCAAGTTGTAAAATCTTTATAATCATTTGCCTTTAAAATTTCTTTGTTCCAAATTGCATTGCTTTTGATTTCTTTTAAATGAGCATATTCTTCTTCGTAAAAAGGAAACAAGCTATTGTATTTATTGACTTTTCCCACGACAATAGTTTCCACTTCCAGTTCTGAACCAGAATGAATCGTCAATATTTTATAAGCGGGCATGTAAGCGGCAAGCGATGGAGTTTGAATATTGAAAAGCGTATTTCCTTTTGCCGTTGTTCGAACGCCTGTATTGTTGATGTGCATGTGTCCGCCAAAATGAACCTTAATTCCAGCATCTGCAAACTGTTGCGCCACTTCTTCATCTGGAACACGCTGCAATTGCATTTTATCGGCACCAAAAAGCTGCTTTAATTCGGGAGAAGCATTGTCATTAAATTCTACCATTGGGTAATGGCTGAAAGCGATCAGAATTTTTCCTTTCTCTTTGGCTTCTGCAGCGACTTTTTTTACCCAGTTTAGCAAATGGCTTTTATAAATCAGAACGTTATTGTAACCTGTATTGGCTCCCGAAAAATCATGCGGATCGTCTGCTTTTCCTGATAATTTCTCATTTGGAACATAGGCATTGGCATCGATTGCTAAAAGCCAGATTCCTTTCACTGGTTCAACCAAATAACTTGCATCTGGCAGAAACAAATTGGTGTTTTTAACTGCATAAGTCCTTTTTTCTAAAGGCGACTCTTTTTCAGCTTCTTCAAAATTATATTGTGAGTAAGTGTATTTTGAAAATGGCGTTTCCCAGTACAAATCAGTCTTTTTTGGAAAAAAACCAAAATCTCGCATTTCATGAATCGTTTCTTTGTAGCCCCAATTTTTGATATCGGCGGTTATGATGGGAACAAGTTCGCTTTTACTTTTTTTCAAAATATTTTCAGAACTGCTTATAATCTGTTCTTTTCCGTCTTTTCCTAAAAAATCAGTCTTAACAGCATCTTGTGCAAAAGGTCGCACAACATCATGATTTCCTGTGGTTACATAGAATGAAATACCATATTTGTGGGAATATTGATCGAGAATTTTTCGCAATCCACGGACATGTACAGGTTGTCCGTCATCGCTGAAGTCACCAGGAAGGACCACCTGCTTTATGCCTCTTTTTACAATATCATTTAAAGCTTCTAAAAAAGCGAAGTAATTTTCATTAAAAATTCGGGTAGAATGCAGCTGGGCATTCATGGTTCTGATATTAGCATATTCGCCCGTTTCAGGGTTTTGAATGCCTTGGTAATCGTTATCTTCAAATTTGGCAAAAATATCCTGCAAATGCGCATCGGCTATAAAAGCAATCTTTGTTTTTTGGTCATGCAAATGCTGTTCTGTTTTACAGGAAATCAGAACAGCAAAAATCAATAAGCAAAAGATATTTTTGAATGCCATTTTATGGTTTATTATTATAGCTAAGACCTGACGGGTTAAAATCCTGTCAGGTCTGCTTTATAAAACATTTTATTAATCCACGACCTTTACCAACGTTGGGTTGATTCCTAACGGATTATTGGTGACTTTACAGATGAGTGGAAAATCTGGATTTTTTACAATCCACATTTCGGTTTCGTCGATCTGCGCTTTTACATGCAGAGCGTCTATTGTTTTTCCGTCAATTTGAACACTTTCAGTATTTTTTTCATCCAAAACATAGGTCGTATTATTATAAACGAAAGAGCCTTTTTTTATCAAGTTCTGATAAGCTGATCTAGAAATCATGAAAAAAGTTTCTGTTGGTTTTAAATTTAAAACAGGCGCATATTCTCCTTGATTAAAACTTAATTCGGTTCCATTCTGTACGGCTTCTGGAAGCATCACGATTTTACTTTTCACGCCTCTGGTTTCCAATTTAAAAGCCAGTTTATTAGCCGCTGTTTCGGCAGTGAGCTGAAGACTTCTGGTTTGTCCGTGAAGCTTGCAGACATAATGCAGCTGAGTGTTATTTTTTATTGTCGGAATGTACTGCTGTGCAATTCCTTTCTGATAAACGATGCAGAAAAGAAGCATTAAAAATATATTTTTCATCCTGTTTATCCTTTTTTATTTCGTTGGAGGTAAAATTGTCGTTCCCCAAGCTGAAGGTTTTGAATCCATTTCTAAAACCAATTCGCCTCCGTTATTAATATCATCATGCGTAATCCAAGCTTTGCTGTATGGTTTTCCATTTAACAATGCGCTTTTTATATATCTGTTTTTATCCGTCATTTTTTTAGCTGAAATGGTAAACTTTTTTCCATTTTCCAACTGGATTACTGTTTCCTTAATTAAAGGCGTATTAATCAGATAATACGGTTGTCCTGCATTTGGATACAATCCCATCATATGAAAAGCCAACCATGAAGACATCGCGCCAGAGTCGTCATTTCCAGGCAAACCTTCTCTCGAAGTATTAAAATTACTCTTTATAATGGTTCTAATTCTGTCGCTGCTCAAATAAGGTTTCCCGATCCAGTGGTACAGGCAAGGCGTTAAAAATGAAGGTTCATTGGCCACATTATACAAATTCTGATCGAAGAAAATATCCAAACGGTTTTCAAATGCTTTTTCTCCTCCTGATTTCTTGATCAATTCTGGAACGTCATGCGGAATGCTGAATGAATATTCCCAAGAAGTTCCTTCGTAGAAAAACACGCACCAATGGCAAACATACCAAGGCGATTCGATAATAACAGGCGTATATTTAAAAGTCGGTTTCTGGATTTTAGATTCTCCAAAAACTACATCGTCCAGCCAGTTTCCGTCTTTGTCTTTTGGCATGATAAATCCTTTTGCACCATTATTTTCATAATCAGGACGCCATAAATTCTGCCAGCTTTCTGCCTGTTTCATGTATTGATTATAAAGTTCGGTTTTGCCTAAACCTTTGGCTACCGTGGCAATATTATAATCGTTGTACGAATAGTCAATTGTTCGGTTTCCTGCACGGTCTGTGCCATAAGGAACATATCCTAATTTTAGGTAATCGATAAGTCCGCCTCTTCCTTCTTTTTCTTCATTTCCTCCAGGCGGAACTGTAGCGTCTTTTAGCATTGCTTGAAGCGCCAACTCGTAATCAATTCCTTTTAAGTTCTTTACAAAAGCATCGGCAATAACCACCTCAGCATTTGATCCTCCTTGAGTTCTTCCGTTATCGTTACCGCTTCTGCCTTCGGGCAAATATCCTTCGCGTTTATAAATATTCAGCATGGCATTTATGATATCCACTTTTCGTTTGCTGTCAATTAAAGTGATTAGAGGACTTGATGTTCTAAAGGTATCCCAAATGGTGTAAAAATCATCGTAATACGGCTCGTCATTGGTCCATAATGGATTCTCACCAGTTCTGTCTACAGGCATAATCATGGTGTGATATAAACCGGTATAAAACATTTTTTTATATTCGTCTGAAGTGTCTTTTGAAAGCTGTATACGGCTTAGTAAATTCTCCCACTTGTTTTCTAAAGTCTTTAAAACCTCATTAAAGTTCCAGTGTGGGATTTCTGCCTCTATATTGTTTTTAGCTTTTAATTCGCTTAAAAAAGAGATTCCGATTTTAACATTCAGTTCTTCTTTTCCTGCATTTCCAAAAGAAAGAAGCGCTGCTGTTTTCTTTCCTGAATCAAACTGAGCTTTTTGATTATTGAAAAATTTTCCGTCTTTGAAAGTTACATATTTTGATATCGGCTGATCGAAAACAGCACAGAAATATACCGTATACGCTCTTCCGTTGTTCCATCCGCCTCTAATTCTGCTGTATCCTCTAATTTCTGTGTCTGAAACGATCTCGATTTGAGAGCCCACAAACTGCTGAGCTTCTCTAGCATCTGGAATTTTTTCTTCTCCCAGAAAAAATCCTGGGTCTATTTTTAATTCTTTAGAACTATTTTCTGGATAGGTAATTCTATAAAATGAAACTTTCTCTCCAGTTGTAATTTCAGTTTTAATGTTATTTTCCTTGAAAACAGTTTCGTAATAGCCCAATTTTACATTTTCTTCAGCTCTGAAAGAAATCTGATCCATCTTATTTAAAGTACCCGAAAAAGGCATAATCAGGATGTTTCCGTATTTTGGTCCGCCACCTGTTCCGCTTACATGCACCTGACTGAATCCAGTTACTTCTTTAGGCATTGGAAGCCAACCGCTGTTTGGACTCGAAGTACAGTCGGGACTTGGTTTTACCATTCCGTACGGGCAAGATGGACCAATAAAAACCCTGCCCACACCTTCTGACCCAATCATTGGATCTACATATTGGTGTACACTCTGCTGGCCATTGCAATTGAAGGCAAGAAAAAAACTTGCCGCGAAAAAAAGGAGAAACTTTGTATTTTTCATTCTTTGTTATTTCTTTATTAAGACTTTGGCTGATCTGACATTCCTAAGATTAGCTCACCGCCCTTTGTAATTTCCTCATGCGTAAGCGTAAAATCTTTTACCGCTTTGTTATTGTATTTGATGTCTTTTATATACACTTTTTCTGGGCTGTTATTTTCAGCTTTAATCTCAAAAGTTTTTCCTGAATAATATCTCGGATTCAAATCTATTGTAATTTTATTAAAAATTGGACTTCCTATTTGGTAAACCGCTTCTTTATCAGTTCCTCCATTCATTTGAAATAAACCTAGTTTAAGCAAAACATTTAGGCTTCCCATCAAACCCTGATCTTCGTCGCCGTTGTAACCTGTTGCGGGAGATAATCCGCTGAAAGTGGTTTTGACTACATTTCTAGTCCAAAACTGCGTTAAATCGGGTCTTCCTAAAAGGGTAAAGATATTAGACGTCTGCATAGAAGGCTGATTTCCGAAATTTACAGGAATTCTACTGAATTCTGGGTGCAATTCGGCATCATGCGAGGTGCCTGAGGTATACTTTAGCTTTTGAGCGGTTTCAAACTGGAGATTCAATTTTTCTGCTGCTTTTGCTTTTCCTCCCATTAAATTGGCTAAACCTTCCATATCATGCGGAACAAACCAAGTTGACTGTGCACCGTTGGATTCAATAAATCCGTTTTCATACTGATACGGATCGTAATTTTCACGCCATTTCCCTTCTGCATTTTTAGGGCGCATCCAGCCAATAGCTGAATCAAATAGATTCTTATAGTTCTGAGACCTTTTCATGAAATATTGATAATCGTCTTCATGGTTAAGTTTTTTAGCCAACTGTGCCAAAGTCCAATCTTGATAGGCATATTCTAAAGTCTGGCTCGCTCCGTCTTCATGGCTTCCAAAATTGCCATCGGGAAGCGGATACGGCACATATCCATTCTGTAAATAATATTTTAGGCCGCCTCCAATATTGGTATTGTGTTCATACCCCGCTTTTTCCATAATACCGCCAGGCATGTGATTTTTTTTAAGCGCTGTGTAAATCTCTTCCAGGTTTTCTTTTACAATTCCCTTTTGAATGACACTTACAATAAAAGGAGTTGTCGAAGCTCCTGTCATTACATACGTATCATTTCCGCCAGCAGGGCCACGCGGAATAATACCTCCGTCTTTGTAATACTGCATTAGCGAATACACGAATTCTTCCATAATTTCAGGATAAACCAATCCCCAAAGCGTGTTGATTGTCCATTGTGCTCCCCAAAAGGCATCAGAATTGTAATGGTTGAATTTGGGTTTTCCATCAGCATTCAAAGGCAAATGCCCGACTCTGAATTGGTTTCCTGTATTATCGGGATAGGCTCCATTTGCGTCGCTGATCATTTTTCTTCCTTGAAGTGCATGCCATAGATCGGTGTAAAATCTTCTCTGATCGGTTTCTGTGCCTCCTTCTATTTTTATTCTTCCTAATAAAGCGCTCCATTCTTTTCTAGAATCGGCTACTGTTTGGCTAAAATTCCAATGAGGCAATTCTGTTTCGATATTGATCGCGGCGTTTTCTACTGAGGTATACGAAATGCCAACTTTCATCAGTATTTGTTCTTTCGCTCCGCTAAAATGGATTAAATAATTTCCCGTTGCAGGATCTCTTTCTACAGAAGCAATTGGCTGATTTGTTTTAACTTTAAAAAATACGGTCAAAGGTTTTGGACGTCTGAAATTAGTGCTCAAAACTAATGAACCAGAAAGTTCATAATCATTATTTTTTTCTAATATGCCATTGGTATTTTCACAAGGGCCTAAAATGGTATTGAGATTAAAAAGAATGGCTTTTTGCGTTCCTTTTGGAAAAGTGTATTGATGAAATCCAACTCTTGGCGTGCTGGTCAATTCTGCTGTTATTTGATATCTATCTAATTTCAACGAATGGTATCCTGGTGTTATAATTTCGGTCTTATGACTGAATTTGGAATAAAAATCTTTAAAAACGGTTGATTTATTCTTCTCAGAAATTGTAACGGGCATTACCGATACTCCAGACAGCTGCCATTCGTGAATGTGGCTAAAACCCTTAACTGTATCTGTGGTATATTTATAACCGCCTCCCCAATCGCCTTTAATCTCTGTGTCGGGACTTAAATTAACCATACCAAAAGGGCGGCTTGCTGATGAAAAGTAAAACCATCTTGAATTTTCGGTGTCCAACAACGGATAAACCTTATCTGATACTTGTTTATTTTGTAAAGAAATGGTTTTCTGAGCGTTGCATGACAATAAAAAAACTAGAGTCAAACTTATGGCAATCTGTCCTATTTTATAGATTTTATTTAGTTCCATGTATGCTGTTTGTATTGATGGGACAAAATTGGGCTGATACTGATTTTTATAACGGTTAATTTCAAAACCAACAATATTCAATTGATACAAACTGAATATTTTAAAACTTAAAAAGAATGTTACAAAGCTTAATCTTTCTTCAATAATCTTCAGGAACTGCATTGGATTAAGCTTTGTGTGCATTCTAAAAACGAAACTGAAACTGAACTGTTTATCTTGAGCAACAAAAAAAAACAGTTTTCTTTTAGTAAAAAGGAGAAGATTTTTTACGCTCTTCTCCTTTTCAAAATTATATTGGGTTACAATGCGTACCTTTCTAAATTCTCATTTTTAATATCCATCATTCTGAATCAAAGCTGGATTTAAAACCATTGCATTGGTTGGAATCGGGAATACTCGGCGATAAACATCTGTATTAGTTTTATAGCCCCATGATCCTTCATATTTCCCGAAACGGATCATATCGTTTCTATGCCATGCTTCCCAAGCAAACTCACGGCTTCTTTCTTTGTAAAGATCATCTAAAGTCACTCCGCTTAAAGGAGCAGATGTTGTACGATTAGAACGAACCATGTTTACCAAGGCATCTGCACTTTGTCCTAGAGTCGAAGCGCCTCCGCGAAGGATTGATTCTGCTTTCATTAACAGTACATCTGAGTAGCGTAAGAAAGGAACATCATTCTTTTGGTTACGATTTGTTGAAGTGGCATCTGGATAGAATTTAATATTTCTATATCCCATGTTCCAAGCGATTTCGTCATTTCCAAGATCAAATAAAGCTACACTTTGACGAGGTATAATATCTGGTGTTAAATTTACCTGATACGTATACGATGCACCTCCATCAGCTCCTGTGTAAAATTGATCGTATCCTTTTTTAGTTGTCGTAACCAAAACTGGAGTAACGCCATCATTCATATATTGAAGACCTGTTAACCATTGTTTGTTACGAATATCGTTCGGATCATTAAATAAGGCATAAAATTCAGGCAGCGTACTTCTAGGCGCACTTGGTGTAAAAGGAAGACCGAATTTAGCTCTTTCAGAACGCGGCACATCATAACGTGCATGATACATTTGTCCGTTGTAACCCACTGTAACCGCTGCTGGATCGTAAGGAACAGCAAAGATGAACTCTTTTATTTGCGGACCGTTGGTAGGATAAAACATCTGCAAGTAAGTAGCTCTTGGCTCAACAGAATACAATCCAGAATTAATTACCTGATCACAAGCTGCAATACAATCTGTATAACGCTGTGTTCCTGAATATACCTCAGCATTAAGATATAATTTGGCTAGCATCGCATTGGCAGTCTGTTTGTTTGGTCTACCATAAGTAGTAATTCCTGATGCAGGATTTAAATTAGGAACGGCACTTTTTAATTCTTTTTCAATAAAATTAAAAACTTCTTTTCTTGGCGCTTTAGCACGAGCAGTAAAATCTCCATATAAAGTATCCAACGGCACATCTCCATAACTGTCCATTAACATAAAATAGGAAATAGCACGCATCGTTTTGATCTCTGAAATCAAAGTCTTTTTCTCTGTTCCTTCAGGCATTGTCTGTCTTAAGATTGAAATCGTCTGATTGCATGTTCCAATCACTTTAGACGTCCAATCCCAAAGGCTTCCAATAATCCCATTGTCGGCATTCCAGTCATGGTAATGCATGGCAATGTAATTTCTGTTGTCGAACCAGTTTCCTCCTCTTGCAGGCAAAATAGATTCATCTGTACTTAAAGATTGCGCCCACCACCAAGCAAAAGAAAATTCTCCTCTAAAAGCTACATAAACCGGACCTGTAGCCTGAATGTACTGTTGTGAGTTTTGAGGAAACACTTCAGGTGTCAATTGTGTTGTAATAGGCACATCAAGGTCACTGCAAGACCATACTAAACCAGCCATAAGTACTGGGAGTCCTAAATATTTTAATATCTTTTTCATAATTTTTAGCATTTAATTTTTAGAAGATCACATTTAAACCGAACAAGTATGTTCTTGTTTTTGGATAGAAGTTATTTGAATCTACTCCAGGAGCTGTTCCTCCTTGCTCTACCTCGGGATCAATTCCGGTGTATTTAGTTATCACAAATACGTTGTTTACGGTGTGATACAGGCGAAGACTGCTTATGTATCTGCCTACTTTACCAAAATTATATCCTAATGTCATGTTGTCCAATCTTATATAGCTGCCGTCTTCAATAAAACGATCTGAATATTTAAAAGAGTTTAAGTCATTTGGAGATTCATTTCCTGCATCAACCAAAATATTAGTGGTCATTGCCGTACTTGGTCTAAACAAATCGGCACGTGTTGCGTTGAAAATTTTATTACCGAAAACTCCTCTAAAGAAAATACTTAAATCGAATTTTTTGTATTGAAAGTTATTTGCCCATCCCATTAATAATTTTGGTTGCGCGCTTCCTGCATAATGGTAATCTACTCCAATTTGCGGTGTAGTAGTCAAATTGCCATTTTTGTCGTAATACTGAGAAACCCCAGCAGCATTTTTTCCGGCATATTGTAAAGTAAAGAATTGTCCAAGAGGTTTTCCTTCCTTAAAAATCTGTAAAGTACTTCCTGTCTGTCCGCCTCCATCTGGCTGTACACGACGGATAGAATCTCCCCCAACAAAAAACGGACTAGTTAATTTAACGATCTCATTTTTGTTATGAGCCAAATTCAGGCTGGTATTCCAGCTGAAATTTGCTGTTTTAACTGGCGTTGCGCTTAAACTAAGCTCGATACCTTTATTAGACATCGTTCCTCCATTTGCTACAATTGTTCCTACTGGCACCAACATCGGATCAACATTATAGTTGAAGATCATATCTGTTGTTTTCTTGTCGTAAACGTCAACCGAACCTGTTACTTTTCCTTTTGCGATAGAGAAATCAAGACCAATATTTGCTGTTGCTGTTTTTTCCCATTTCAAATCAGGATTTGCCGCCTGGTTAGGTCCGTAAGCACCAATCTGCTGTCCGTTGTAATAAAAAGTTCCTAAACTTCCAGATATAAATTGAGACGTGTAAGCATTAAATCCTGAAGAATTTCCTGTTACCCCCCAGCTTGCGCGTAACTTTAAATCGCTAAATACATTCTGGTTCTTCATAAAACCTTCTTTATCTATTCTCCATGCACCTCCTACAGATGGAAAATAACCCCATTGGTTGTTCGCCCCAAACATAGAGCCTCCGTCTTTTCTAAGTGATCCTTGCAAAAGGTATTTGTCTTTATAATTATAGTTTAAACGTCCAAAATAAGAGATTAAACGTGTTTGCTGATACGCTTTGCTATCTCCAAAATTTACTACATAACCATTAACCGAAGTATAATTGCTTAAAGCTAAGTTGTTGTATCCAACATTGTCTACAGGAAAGTTTGTAGTGGTAGCTTGAAAACCGTCTCCCAAAGTATTTTCCTGCCATGAGTAACCCAAAACCGCTTTTATTTTATGATCGCCTAATGTTTTATCCCACGTTAAGTAACTTTCAATAATATTATTTCTTGTTTCGTAAGCATTTCTCAATGCAGAACCATTTACACCAAAATTAACCAATGTTTTTGTTAAAGGTGGATCTGGGTTGTTGTAAAAGTTGGCGCTGTTGTATTGAGAATAATAACTGTCATAAAATTCTCCGTGAGATGCCGTTAATCTCTGATGCGCTAAATTTAAATTATACGTAAATCCGAAAGGCAGTTTTACTTCTGCAGTAAGGTTACCTACAAGATTATCTGTTTTAGTTTCGTCTGTTCCATGTTCGATTAATGCAACTGGATTAAAATATCCTGGACTTGTAAAATTTTCAAATAAACTTCCGTCTGCATTTCTTACTGGAGAAACAGGAAGATAACTTGCCGCTTGTAAAAGTACTGTATTACGCTGCGGAACATTTTGATATTTTGAAGTAGAATTAGTCACATTCAAACCAAATTTAACTTTATCATCAAAAGCGTATTGCTCAACAGATAAACGGGCAATAATACGAGAGAAATCACTTTTTAACATAACTCCTTCTTTATTAATAGAAGTAATGCTTGCCGTATAGCTTCCATGATCTCCACCACCGCTCATAGACAGGTTATGGCTGCTTGATACTGCACGGCTAGGTCTTAAAATTTCTTTTTGCCAATTGGTGTGCGCCCCTTTATCATTTTCTGGAGTAAAGTTTAGGTTGTTTCTTGTTGTAAAATCTCTCAGCTGATCTGCATTCATCATGTCCAGATTATTAGAAACTTCCTCAAGACCAAAATATCCATTGTACGCCACTTGCGTTCTGCCTTTGCTTCCTTTTTTGGTTGTTACCATGATCACACCATTTGCAGCACGGTTACCATAAATTGCCGTTGCAGCAGCATCTTTCAAAACGTCAATAGTAGCAATATCATCTGGTGAAATCACAGAGATATCAACACCAGGAATACCATCAATTACATAAAATGGTCCTTGAGAACTATTTAATGTTGAAGCTCCACGCAAAACCACAGAAGCCGTTTTTGTTGGATCTCCGCTTGATGAAATATTCAAACCAGAAACCTTACCCTGTAAAAGCTGTCCCACATCGCTGATTGCACCTTTGTTCAAATCTTCAGCCTTTACAGATGAAACTGCAGTTGTTAAGTTTTTACGAGATCCTTTACCGTAACCTACTACAACAACCTGCTCTAAGTTGGTTGTGGTAGACAGCAATTTAATCGAATAATTTGTTTTCGTTCCGTCTAATTTTACAGCTTGATCTTCAAATCCCATAAATGAAAATACAAGTGTTGCATTTTTGTTTGAAGCCGAAATTTTAAATTTTCCGTCAAAATCTGACGTTACAGTATTAGTTGTACCTTTCTCAAGTACATTAACAGCTGGCAGAGGAATACCTTTGTCATCCAATACCACACCAGACACTTCTGTTTTCTGTGCCCAGGTATTAATTGAGAAGCCAAAGAAAAAGGCTAATAATAAAAGTTTAAGTTTTTCCATTGTAATGTTGGTTAATTAGTTAATGTATGGACGAAATTAGTGCTAAAGAAATGTTAACAAATGGACAAGTTATTCATAAACATGGATAATTTCTATAAAGTCAATGATAATAAGGCTTGGCAACGTTTTTTTTATAGAAATATATAATGAAAAACTGACTAATAAATCGATTTCGGAAATTTTTCTTTTTCATAAAGATGGTTCGGCTTTAGGTTATGTTAGAAATATGGTGTTAAATTATGTTTATATACGAAGTAATTATTATCTAATACTCTTTTTATTTATGTTCTGTCCAATTAGTTTCCCAATTTTTAATTGATTCTCTTTCTTTATTTTCATCAAAAGAAGTATTATTAACAGATGCCTTTTTTAAAGCCTCCAAAAACATCTTCCATCTTGGCCAGTAAAATCCTTTGTACATTCCTTTCCATGCTCTTGAAGCATAGTCATTCAGATGCCCTTCTCCGCCCCAAAGCGTAATTAATGTTTTGGCATTTTTTCTATATAATGAAGAAACCTCTGGTGAACTTCCATAATCAGAAGCTGACTTTACCCATTGATCTAAACTATTTAATGGCTGTCCAGACATTATAGCATCTATATGCAGAGCTTGTTTTTCTATCTTTTTAAATAATTGGTCTCCTTTTGCAATATCTTTCTGCTGATAGGCTTTTACACATGCCATAAGATCCTCATCAATACAAAGCGAATAATAATGTCTTGAAACATCTATTAGATCGTATTGAATAAGATTCTTTTTATTGTATTTTTTGGCTTCTTTGCTTAAAATGTCCAAAGCTTCTTTGAGTTTTTCTTTGTCTCCAGGATTACCTTTAAACTCTGTAATTTTTACTGTTGGGCGTTTGAAAAGCAAATACGCTCCAGCCCAATCATTCCACCAGCGTGTTTCCCAATATTTGACATTGTAAACCGATTTCAGCAATAATTCCCAAGCCTGAACAGCAGCTTGTGTAGTCTGTCCGTATCTTGCATTTAAGTATTTGACCATCCAATCGTTTAGAGGCTGTTCTGCCTTCGTCCACGGAAGATCATATATATATTCGTAAACAATTGAATTATTGTTCAATCCTTCAGGCATTGCTCCATAACCTACAATATTTCCTCTGTTTGGATTTTTCAGCAAACTTGCCAATTCTTCTTTATAAAAATTCAAATCTCCATAAACAGGATTAGAACCTCCATAATTATGCACATAACCGTAAGTCCATTGTTTGCCATAAAAAGCTTCCTGATTTTCCCATACCTTATATCTGTCGTTGGCATAATCTTGAACCATTAATCTATCATTTGGAACTTTACTCAAAAAAGCGCTCGTTGCTTCTTTTGTCCAGAACTCCTTATTATCTCCAAAAAGCCATCCTTGCATAACCCAAACTGCTCCAGGCGCTGCTTCATCAATGGTTTCATAGATCGCACTTCCGTAGCTGGCAAGTTCTTCATATTTATTATGTTCAGAAACTGGAGGTTCGATCTCGTTAAAAGAATCTGCCAAATAGAAATTAGATTTCCCATACTTTTGGGTATAAATTTCAATAAATCGTTTTCCAATTTTTTTAAACAAAGGATCTTTTGAATCTAGGAGAAAAGTACTTGCAAAACCACCTCCAGACCATGATTTTAATTCTGTAATTTTTGCTTCAGGATGTTTTTCGGCGAAAGCCTTTGGCACGTAACCGCTAAAAGCAGGTACAACAGGGTGCATGTCAAGTGCTTTCATTCTTTCTAAGATTTTCTTCTGAAGTTCTTCTTTCTTAACAAACCATTCTTGCGGCAAAGGCCCTTCCAGACTATTGATATTTCCCATACGCTGCCACGGCAAGTAAGCCGGTCCTGTAAAATGGGCTTCCAATTGTGCGCTGGTTAGCCCATACTCTTTCCACAATTCCTGCCATACCGCTTCTTGGCCTTCCATTGCAGTGGGAAGATTTATTCCGTGAACCGCCATCCAGTCTATTTCTTGTTCCCAGCGTTTCCAGTCCCACCACGGAGTAGTGTAGCCAAAGGTACAGGCATTGAGATATTCTCTATACTGAAAAGGTGTCTCTCCTTTTTTAGAATATTTAGGCCAAGCTTTAGGAAGATCAATTCTGTTTCCTTCCCAGCTCACTAAAACTGCTCCTATGTCTCTTAAAAAATTATAGGCCGCATAACAGATTGCGGTATTACTCGAAGCTTTTATCTTTACTAGATTATTCTCTGTTTCAATTTCAAACCAGTCAGATTTGCTTTTTTGGTCTTCGGCAATAGTTAGCTGAAATTCGCTCGATCGGTTTCCAACAAGCCTTTCAATAACTCCGAAAGCACTTTTTGCTTTTTCTTCGTTTTGGCAAAATCCTTTTATAGAGCCAGAAAATAACAGCACAAAGGCCATTACTGCTAACTTTAATGAACTGCCGTTTTTAATTTTAAAATTCTCACTTTTCATATAAATCATATATTTATTAAATTGTCTTCATCATTTCGGTCAGATAAAACAAAGGAGATTAAATCGTTACATTAATCTCCCTGCTCAAACAAAACCTAACAAAAAATTACTACTAATACTTAGCAGTACAAACGAATAAACCAGAAAGCCAATAAATAGGTTCTGGAACCGAAAATAAAATTATATATAATGCCATCCCATAAGATGGATTTATCAGTCAAAAGCATAGACATATTTAACAGTCTATTTTATTTGGCCAAGTTGAAGGTTAACTATTTTTGCAAATCAATATAAAGCGTATGGAATACATAAAAATAATGCCCTGCAAAGAATTGGAACCTTATATTCATTTCTTTTGGGAACTGAAAGGAAATCCATATGAAGCCCAATGGGAACGAGTCTATCCAGACGGCTGCAGCGGAATTATACTAAATCTAGGAAATGACTGCCTGACCGATAACGGTTCTTTGTCTTTGGAATTTGGAAAAACTTACGCCGTTGGTGCCATGAATTCGTATAAAGACAGTTTAATTGATATCGATACCCATTTAGCAGGAGCATGCCTAAAACCTGCCGCTTTTGCAAATTTCTATACATATGATCCACTAAATACATTGATTAATGATACTGTCGAATTTGAGAAATCCAATTCATTTAGCGCCAATAAAATATTAAAACAATCCTTCAATTATTTTGACCGCTTCTTTTGGGAAAGAATTAAAAATAAAAACATTCCGTTGCAATCGGTTATTAATGATATCAATGTGACAAAAGGACAAATTAGCATTTATGAATTAGCCAAAAAGAATTATACAACGGTGAGACAGTTGGAGCGAAATTTTAAAAAATACATCGGGTTATCGCCAAAAGAATATGCAAATATCATCCGTTTTCAGAATGCATTACATGCTATTGGAAAAACAAACCAAGATCGAAGCTTGTCTGATATTGCATTTGAGTGCGGTTATTATGATCTTTCGCATTTTAGCAATGAAATAAAACGAAATACCGGACTTTCTCCATCGTCACTATAATTTGTCGCATTTTTACAAAGTATCATTGTTGATCTGGAAGTATATTTGGATAAACATTCAAAATTAAAACAAATGCGAAAAATATCACTTTTTATTGCTATGAGCCTAGACGGATACATTGCAAAGCCAAATGATGATTTGAGTTTTTTAAAATTGGTAGAGAAAGAGGGAGAAGATTATGGTTATGCCGAATTTACAGCAGACGTAGACACGATAATTATTGGCAGAAAAACGTATGATTATGTTCTTAAAGAAATTGGCCCTTCTCACTACGACAATGGCCAAAGAGATGTGTATGTGATAACCCGAACTGAAAGACCGCAAATAGGCAGAACTACTTTTTATACAGGAAGTCTAACAGAACTTATCGACCGATTAAAGTCAGAAAAAGGAAAAAACGTTTATTGTGACGGTGGTGCCGAAGTAATAAACGAACTGCTGAAAAATAGTTTAATAGATGAATTCATAATTTCAATTATCCCTGTTTTATTGGGTAACGGAACCAAACTTTTTAAAGACGAAAGACCTGAACAAATACTTGAATTTATTTCGGCAAAAACATTTGAAACTGGATTAGCACAGTTGCGTTATAAACGGAAAATTTAAAAAGTTCTGCGTTATATCATTTTGTCCTAGTTTTTGCCTGATTATTACCTGTTTTACTGCGCTGCACTATATATTTTTATTAACCTCTAAACAACGTAATGCTTTAAGGTTAATAATGAAAAAAAATAAAGACATATTGAAGATCATTAATAATGCTGTCCTTCAGTTCTATTCCTATAGTGCAGCGCCTTATACGGTATCTTTTCCTGTAATTTCAGAAAAAATCCGTTCAGTGCTTTATAATAGTTCCGATTCCTATACTGACATTATTTTAATTTCGCTTTGGGAAGATTACACTAAAGATGATGTAGAAGATTATCTGAAATTTTCGCAAGAATATTTGTCTATTGACACTCCGGAAAATAAAAGAGGATTTCTTGATTATAGAGTGACACAAATTTTTCAGGATAAGACTTTTGAAGTATGGAAACAGCAACACGCCTCTTTTGCATTAGGAATTGTAATCAATAGCATTAAGAGTTTTGGCTACCAATCAAAATTCTACAGCGTTGACGAACTTGAACCTGAGATTAAAAAGGAACTGGCGTCTTTGAGTGGCACTAACTTAAAACAGCATTATGCAATCGTTTTATGAGGAAGACTTCTATACAAATCGCGCATTAATGTTTTTTCTGTATTCAGACGGGGTAAGTCCGGTAACTCTTTTAAATAGTCTTGCAAAATAAGACGGATCGTCGAAATTGAGATCGTAGCTTATTTCAGATACTGATTTAGTAGCATTCCATAATAAAATCTGGCTTTCTAGTATAGCGGTTTCAATTATAACTTCTTTTGAACTTTTATGAAAATATTTCTTAACGCATCTGTTCAAATAATTTTCTGAAACGGCTAATGAATCTGCATAAAAAGCAACATTCTTTTCATTTAAGAAATTCTGAAAAACCATCAATTTAAACTCGATCGCTACTTGCTGCATTCGCGAAACAGGTTTATGCTGTCCAGATAAATCTAGAATTTTATACATCAAGGCTTGCGCCAAACCATTTCCCACAAGTTCATTTGGCATTTCAGCATTATATTCCGTCGAGAGCAGTTTCAAGACAGTGTAAATCCATTCGTTATTTTCTTTATTTAATTTCAGAACGGGATCGACAGTATAAAGGCTAAGCAGTTTTTCTTTGTCAAAAAAGGAAGATAACGTTTCTTTTTTCATCAATACAAAATAGCCTTTCATGTCTTGGGAAACTTCCTGAAGCGAGTTCATCGTTCCTGCTGGAACCAAAATAAGCGTACCAGATTCGATATAATATTTCTGCGTACCTATTATATGCTCGATATGCCCTTCCTTGAGATAAAATAAAAAACTATAATCTGTTTGAATAAAAGGAATCGGTAGCCTAAAAAGATCTGTAAAAAGACTTAAAGGATAAATTTGCAGCGGTGTAGTCTGCCATTTAAAATGATGCGGAATATCTTTTAAATACTTGCCAATAAAAAATTCCGATGATATAAGTTTTTCCAATTTTGGCATATTCTTTTTATCTGCTGATAAATGAACCTAAAAATGCTATTCATTTTCATTTATTTCACAAATATCCAAATTCTTTTACAACACACAAAGAATGATACTCCTAAAGCCTACTCGGCTGATTGTTAAAAAATCTCTTTTACTATAAAAAAAATGCCGTCTGCTTAGAAGGCAGACGGCAAATTAACAATTTAAAAACTAAAAATTAGCAAGCCAAGCTTTCCACGGAATCCTTGAAAGAATTAATAAAAAACCTATGGAATAAAAAATTGCAATTTTTTTAAATTTAGCAGTATCGCCAGTAGCTCTTTTAGACTTTGAATAGCCTATTGTTATAAGAACTATTGCAATTATCATAACTAAAGGATGTTCGAGTCCATAGAGTCTTGATACTGAATTTTTCATCATTTCGCCAGAAACATTAGAAGCGCCTAGAGGAGAAAGAAAATATAAAATAAGCCCTAAAACAAACTGCAAGTGAGACGCTAAGAGACCTAACAGAATTATTGTTTTCGATTTCTTAGTAAACAATGCCTTTTTTGACAAACTATAAAAAGCATATAGTATTGAAATTAAAAGAAAGAGCAGTGTAATATCTGCAGCAAATGAATGCAGATTCTTAAATCCGATGTACATATCTACAATAATTTATTCTACAATTAATACTCCTTTCATTTGAGAATAATGCCCTGGGAAAGAACACAAATAGTTGTATTGTCCTTTCTCTGGTGCCATAAACTCAATAGTAACACTTTCTCCGCCTCCAATCATTTTAGTGCTGGCGATTGTTTTTAAAGAAGCCTCTTTACTTAGCTTATATTCTGGCCCTTGCCCTTGAGCTACTTCTGCACCAAAATCGGCTGGATCAATTCCCTTTTTTAACAGTACAAAGTTGTGCCCCATAGCGGTTTTAGGCATTTTACCAATATGCTTTAAAGTCAGCTTGACCAATTTTCCCGCTTGCACCTTAATTTCAGATTGGTCATATCTCATATTGTCATCTGATAGTAAGACCACGCTTGTAATACTGTCGTTCACTGGCTCGAGATTAACCTGTTCTTCTTCGTATGCTGGCGCACTCACATGTTCGTCTTTTTTACTTTCTTTCTGTCCGCAGGAAATTACCATAAGAGAGCAGGAAAATAGTATGCTTAAGATTTCCTTTTTCATTTTTTTTATCTTGAATGTTATTTGACAAAACTACTCTCAAAAAAAAGGAACTTCTATAACAGAAAAGGAATAAAACAGGACAAATCGTGCATAGTCAAACTGGAAAATAGTTTTAGATTGGCGAGCTACTGCATTACGGCAAGCTGTAGATCTGTTCCATCTTCAGCCATTTTTCGCCCTCTTTTGCTCCAGGTGGCGCTTGCTGAAATTTCCACATTAGCCGCTCCCACTCCTGAACCTCTGTGTTTGCAGCATCCATGAGCTGTTTTCTTTCGGGTGTAAAAGTTTCATCCACTTCCATAATCATAAATAATCTGTTGGCTAACAGGTAAATTTCCATAGAAACTATTCCGGCATCTTTAATGCTTTTAGTGATTTCGGGACGTGCATTTTCTGCAAGATGGTACTTTTTATATTCTTCTATAAGCTCTGGATTATCAATCAGATCGCAGGCATAACATATTCTTTTTAACGGCATACCTTTCTTCTTAAAGTTTAAATTCTATTTTTTTTCCTTTATAAGTCAACACTTTTTTAGTTCCGTCTGGCAGCACAATGGTAAAAGTTCTTTCAGATAACATGCCTTTATATTGTCCTCTTCGGTTAGAAAGAGTTAATTTTTTCTGCTTGTCGTTATAGCTGAAATCAATTTCTGTGTAGGCCCCTTTTTCATAATTATAATTATCAAATTCATCTTCATAAAGTGTAAAGAAACCATCCTTTCCTGGATATACTTTTATTTGAAGATTGTCCCATTTTTTTTCCTCAGCAAACTGCACTTGAGGTCCCATTGGAAGTATAGCGCCTTCCTTTACAAACAGCGGTATCATGTCAAGCGTTGTTTTTCTGGTAATCTCTTGACCGCCTTGCAGTTTTTCGTTTGTCCAGAAATCATACCAGCCGCTTCCAGCAGGAAGATAAACGGTTCTTGATTTTTCTATTGTAAAATCTATATTCTGCTTTTGATTCTGGCCTTCTTTTATTTTTTCGGGTGTATATTGAGCCTCAACCACTGGCGCAACCAAAATAGATTTTCCAAACATAAATTCATCTTTAATATCCCAGCTTTTAGAATCAGCCACAAAATCCATAAATAATGCCCTCATAAAACTAGAATCTTTATGAGTTACTTCCCATGATGTCGAATAAATGTACGGCAACAACGAATAGCGTAGATTTATAAATTTCTCAATTGCATCGTATACCGGTTCCCCTTTATGACCAAAGTTATAGATCTCGCGAGGTATATCTGTACCATGAGAACGCATCATCGGGTTAAAAGCACCAAATTGCAGCCAACGAACATAAAGCTCACGAAACAACGGACTATCTGCTCCAGAAACTTCTCCTTTTTGATTGTAAACTCCAGCAAAAAAACCTCCAATATCTGAATTCCAATTCGGCATACCGGTAAGGGTAAAATTAAGTCCCGCCGGAATCTGGGCACGCAGGTTTTGCCAACTAGACTCAACGTCACCCGTCCATGTATTGGCACCATAACGCTGTTGGCCAGCAAAAGCAGATCTTGTCAATATGAAAACTCGCTTGTCTGAAGTCTCCTTTCGCTGATGATCGTAAACTCCACCTACAGTCATCAAAGGATAAGCATTTCGCACCTTTCTAAAAGTTCCCAAATAGGTTTTGGTATCATAATCTTCTGGCTTTACCCAAAGATGATCAGGCTCTGTAGAATCCATCCACCAGCCGTCAATTCCTTTTGCAAAAAGGCCTTCGCTTGCATACTTCCAATAAATGTCTCTGGCCTTTGGGTTATAAGCGTCATAAACACGCACTCCAGAAGGATAATCTTTTTTGGGCGGAAAAATTTCGCTGCCAGATTCGGGCCAAGTCAGAAAATCAAACAGCATTCCGTTATTATTCAACTCATTATAAGGCTTGGTTTTTGGTCCAAACGAAGACCAGATCGAAATAATCAGATGAGCATTCAGTCCATGAATTTCATCCACCATTTTTTGAGGCTCCGAAAATTCAGGATTAAGAAACTCCATTGCATTCCATAAATAATTATTTCCCCAATACTGCCAGTCTTGGATTATTCCGTCTAGAGGCACTCCCAGTTCACGGTATTTTTTTACCACGCCAACTATTTCGTTTTGGCTTTTATAACGTTCCTTACTTTGCCAAAAACCATACGTCCAAAGCGGAAACATTGGAGCACTTCCTGTAAGCTTTCTCATTTGCGAAACCACTCCATCGGCATTTTTACCGTACATAAAATAGTAATCTACTCCATCACCCACATTAGATTCAAATGAAGTTCCGTTGGCACTGTCTTTAAACTCTGTTGGAGCATAATTATCCCAAAAAAGTCCATATCCTTTTACCGACTGGAAAAAAGTTACAGCATCTTCTGTATTTCCTTGTTCCAAACGATAATTTTGATTTCTTTGGTTTAAATCTCCTCTCTGGTGCTGTCCTAATCCATATATAGGTTCGTTTTTGTCTAAATCAAATGCCTGATATACGGTATAAGAATCCGTATCGGTATCTTTTACAGGTTTAAATTTTGTTCCCTGTTTTTTCTCACGAAGTAAAGTTTGATCTGAACTTGCAAATGAGATTTCTCCTGTTGGGAATTGCACCGTAACATTAAGACGTTCGGATTTTAAAACCAATTGGTTATCTTGACTTTTTACTGTAAAAGGAGTAGCTGACGGCTTCATGATTACCGAAAGGCTTTCTTTAGAATAAACTCCCGCCGCGGGATATTTTATAACTCTTACAATCGAAGGACTGTAAAACTGAATTTCTATTGTATTTCCATCTGCTTCGGTTTTTATTCCAAGACTTGTTTTCTCATACTTCTGCCCGTAGCTAATCACACAGAAAAGCAAAGGACAAATTAATTGGTAGATAAATTTCATTTTGATAGTTTGATAGTTAATAGTATTATAGTTTTATTTTTTTGGTTTGTATATTATGAAAAGCAGGAGCCTAAGATTTTTTTCTGATGTAGCAATTCAAAAAAAGGGGCATATGATCTTCGAAAAAGCCTTTTAATATATGCCTCGAAATTTTGCAGATGCTAATGTACTCTTTAGTCGGCAGGTGTAAAAAAAATGATACATTTTGACCTGTCATAAAATACATTCCATTCCCCTCACGGTCTTCAATAAGCATAATGATACATAAGAGCCTGTCAAATAACACATTTATATCCCATATGCTCTTTCATTAAAGGATATTTTTACACCCTGACACAATCGATTTAGCAATAGGGTTCTAATAAGCTTTTGCAGTCTAAAAATACAGATTGCTAATAGCTTTACAGAAATTCAAATTTCAGCTCCATCAGTTTCCTATGCTTATAAGTCGAGAAATCACAAAACTGCTAATTATCATATAAACCATTCGTAACCAAAAAACATGAAAAAAAACACAATAGCCTTAGGTCTTTTGGCTGGATTACTCTTGGCATCATGTGCTGTTAAAAATTACACCAAAACAAATGACGGTGTTTTAATAGACCTAAACCCAAGCACAGAAAACCAATTGCGCACACTGCGTCTTCAGGTTTTAGGCAATGATCTGATACATGTTGCCGCAACAGCCCAAGAATTTCAAAAAGATTCCAGTCTGATTATTGTTCCCAATCAGCAAACTGTTCCATTTCACATTAATCAATCAAAAGATTCCATCAAACTTTCAACCAAAACGCTGAATGTCATGGTTTCGGCAAAAGACGGTGGAATCAAATTTAAAGATAAAAACGGAAAAATACTGTTGGCTGAAAAAGCAGGCGGCGGCAGAACTTTTCTTCCTATACAAGCAGATCAGACAAAAGGCTATACCGTACGCCAGATATTTGAGTCGCCTCAAGACGAAGCTTTTTACGGACTAGGACAGCATCAGTCGGATGAATTTAATTATAAGGATAAAAGCGAAGAACTTTTCCAATACAATACCAAGGTATCAGTACCATTTGTCGTATCAAATAAAAATTACGGACTTTTGTGGGACAGCTATTCTTTAAGCCGATTTGGAGACAGCCGCCCTTACGAGCAATTAAATCAGGTTTTCAAATTATTTGGAAAAAATGGCGAACCAGGTTTCTTAACCGGAACTTACAGCACACCTGAAAAGAAAAATGCCCCGCTGATTCGCGAAGAAAAATCCATTTTTTTTGAGGATGTAAAAAGCATCAAAAACCTGCCAACAGAACTTCCTTTAAAAAATGCCAATGTTACTTATGAAGGAGAAATTGAAGCGCCGCAGGACGGAGAATATAAATTTATATTGTACTATTCTGGCTATGTAAAAGTCTATTTAGACAATCAATTAGTGGTTGCCGAGCGATGGAGAACCGCTTGGAACCCGAATAGCTACAAATTCTCTATGAATCTGAAAGCGAACAAACGCACTGCTTTAAGGATAGAATGGAGACCAGACGGTTCAACCTCTTACTGTGGATTAAGAGTGAGAACGCCACAATTGGCTGAGGAAAAAAACAGCCAAGTCTGGTGGAGCGAAATGAACAAAAAAATTGATTATTATTTTGTTCATGGCAATTCTACGGACAGCATAATTAAAGGATACCGAACCCTAACTGGAAAATCTCAAATTATGCCTAGATGGGCAATGGGTTATTGGCAGAGTCGCGAACGATACAAAACCCAAGATGAAATCTTAAGCAATTTAAAAGAATTTAGAACACGCCAGATTCCAATTGATAATATCGTATTGGACTGGAATTATTGGGAAGATGATAAATGGGGAAGCCATAAGTTTGATCCTGCCCGTTTTCCAAATCCAAAGGCTATGACCGACTCGATTCATTCGATGAATGCCAAAATGATGATTTCGGTATGGCCTAAATTTTACAAAACTACAGAGCACTTTAAAGAATTTGACCAAAAAGGATGGATGTATCAGCAAGCCATTAAAGATAATGTTCGTGACTGGGTTGGTCCTGGTTATGTAGGGTCATTCTATGATGCTTATGCAAGCGGTGCTCGTAAACTATTTTGGAAACAGATCTACGAAAATTTATATCCTATAGGGGTGGATGCTTGGTGGATGGATGCCAGCGAACCAAACGTGTTGGACTGTACAGATATAGAGTATCGTAAAAAATTGCAAGGACCAACCGCTTTAGGACCTTCAACTGAATATTTCAATACTTATGCCCTAATGAATGCGGAAGCAATCTACGATGGACAAAGAGCCGTAGATTCTAATAAACGTGTGTTTCTTTTAACAAGATCAGGCTTTGCAGGATTGCAGCGCTATTCAACAGCAACATGGAGTGGCGATATTGCGACGAGATGGGAAGATTTGAAAGCGCAGATTTCGGCAGGTCTTAACTTTGCCGCAAGCGGTATTCCGTACTGGACGATGGATATTGGAGGATTTTGTGTTGAAGACCGCTATGTGAGCGCACAGCAACAGTACGACAAAAATGGAAATGAAAACTCTGACAGTAAAGAATGGCGTGAATTAAATGCACGTTGGCATCAGTTTGGAGCTTTTGCTCCGCTATACCGATCTCACGGACAATTTCCTTATCGCGAACCTTGGAATATTGCTCCCGAAGGTCATCCAGCATACGAGTCTATTGTATATTATGACCGCCTTCGCTACAGATTAATGCCATATATCTACACAATGGCAGGTATGACGCACTTTAATGACTACACCATTATGCGTCCGTTGATGATGGATTTTCAAAACGATAAAAATGTCGTTAACATCAGCAACCAATTTATGTTTGGCTCTTCTTTTATGGTTTGCCCTGTTTACCAATATGGAGCACGAAAAAGAGAAGTATACCTTCCTGCTGGCACAAACTGGTATGATTTCTATACGGGTAAGCAGCTCTTAGGCGGACAAACTTTACAGGCAGATGCTCCTTATGGACGTCTTCCGCTCTTTATTCCTGAAGGCGCTATAGTTCCTGTTGGTCCTGAAATCCAGTACACCGATCAGAAACCTGCTGATAATGTAGTGCTATATGTTTATAAAGGTCGCGATGGCCATTTTACTTTGTATGAAGATGAAGGGGTTAACTACAACTATGAAAAAGGCCATTACAGTGCGATAAGCTTCGATTACAATCAAAAAAAGGAAACTTTAACCATTGGCGAGCGTAAAGGAGATTTTAAAGGCATGCTAAAAGACCGAAAATTTAAAATCGTCGTTGTCGATCCATCCAATCCAAAAGCATTCCTTTCTGATGCTTCTGGAAAAGAAATCGATTATAAAGGAGCGCTTCAAGTCATAAAAATTTAATCTCTTAAAACAATCACATTCAGCATCTGCATTTAGGACAACCTTGATGCAGGTCTTGATGTTATTTAAAAAAAATAGATCCATGAAATTAAAAAAATATATCATTTGTTTATTGCTGCTGGCTTCAGCAGGCGTAATGGCTCAGAAATCTCCTGTTTTCTTTCCTAAAGAAAATCTGATGGTAATGGGAATTTATTATTATCCAGAACACTGGAATAAAAAAGATTGGGAAAGAGATATCAGCAATATTTCTAAGACTGGTTTTGAGTTTATTCACATAGCAGAATTTGCGTGGATAGACATGGAACCCGAAGAAGGACTTTACAAATTTGAATGGCTTGACGAAGTAATCAATCTGGCTGGAAAATACAAATTGAAAGTTATTTTAGGCACACCTACAGCAATTTCACCCGTTTGGATGGGCATTAAATATCCTGAAATCTATCTGATGGACAGCCATTATCAGAGAGCTGAGCACGGAACAAGAGCACAGCAGTCTTTGAGCAATCCGGTATGGAGAAATTTTTCTAAAAACATCATTAGTAAATTGGCAGCGCGCTACGGCCATAATCCAAATGTAATTGGATGGCAGCTCGACAACGAGCCAGAAGCCAAAGAAGATTACAGCCCTTCTTCTCAAGATGCTTTCCGCAAATGGTTAGAGAATAAATACCGTACGATAAGCGCTTTAAATACGGCATGGGGAGCTGCTTTCTGGAGTCAGACCTACAGCAGTTTTGACCAAGTTAAAATTCCAAATGCAGATCATGTTGGGTGGTGGGGAATCAATCCGCATGCCTTGCTGGACTTTAAGCGATATACTGCTGATACGCAGGCCGATTTTTTAGACTTTCAGGCAGACATTATCAGACCTTTAATTGCTAAAAATCAGTTTGTAACAACAAATTATACCGCTACTACTCCATCAGCAGATCCTAGAAGAACAAAAAAACTCGATTTTAACTCTTTTACCAGCTATCCTAACAAAGGAGTTTCTAATATTGGAGACAAAGGTTTCCGTCTTGGCGATCCTCAAGAACTTTCTTTTGCTTTGAGCTTCTTTAAAACCAGAGATAATATTTCAGGAATTATGGAGCTTCAGCCTGGTTTTGTCAACTGGGGAAATGTTAATCCTCTGCTTCAGCCTGGCGTAGTGCGCATGTGGCTTTATCATTGTATGGCCGAAGGCATGTCTTTTGCCTGCTCTTATCGTTACCGTCAGATCAATTACGGTGCAGAGCAGTACCACAGCGGTATTACAAAACTTGATGGAACTACTCTATCGCAAGGAGGAAAAGATTACCAGCAGACGATGCAGGAAATGAAATTATTAAGAAAGGCTTATAATTCGAAGGCAGAAATGCCTAAAGAAATAAAGGCTCGAAGAACTGCTTTGTTATGGAATTATGACAATTCTTGGAGTATGGGCCGTCAAGCGCAAACAAGCCAATGGAATACCCTGTCTTTTTTTCAAAAATATCTTGAAATCGTAAAATCATACGGAGTTCCAGCAGAAATAATTTATGAAAACGAACCATTAGATTCTTATGCGGTTGTGGTTGCTCCTGCTTACGAAATAGCCGATGAGAAACTTATTGCCAAATGGACAGAGTATGTAAAACAAGGCGGGCATTTAGTCTTAACCGTGCGTACGGCTGTTAAGGACAAAAATGGCCATTTATTCCAGGCAGGATGGGGCGCTCCGATTTATCCTTTAATCGATGCCAAAATTGAAGACTTTGACCATCTTCTGCCTTATGCAAAAGGAACTATCCAAGGTTTCGGAAAAGAGTATTACTGGAACAACTGGGCAGATTTAGTAAAAGCCAATAAACCTGAAAATGTCCTTGCTAAGTATACCAACCAATTTTACGCAGGCACGGCAGCTGTGGTGACCAACAAAATAGGAAAAGGAACCGTTACTTATATTGGCACCGATACAGACGATGGCCAACTTGAAAAAGGAGTCCTGCAGCAGGTGTATAATCAGGCTGGAATCGCTGTTGAGCATTATCCTAAAGGAGTATACGTTAGCTGGCGCGATGGATTCTGGATCGCAGTCAATTATTCTTCAGAAGATTACCAGATCGAAAAAATATCCAATACTGCAAATATTTTAATTGGCGGTAAAACTGTACCGCCAGGAGGCGTAACCGTTTGGCAGCAATAAAAATGACTTTTTTCTAAACAACCATAATTCTTACAGAAGCCTGCAGCTCCTGTTGCAGGTTTCAACACTGACTAACTATAAATCTAAACCAATCAAAATGAAAAAAAATCTAATCGCTTTGCTTTTTGCTTTGAGTTTGTGTGCAAATGCAAATGTAAAAATGCCGTTGCTTTTTAGCGACGGAATGGTTTTACAGCGCAATAAACCCATTTCTGTTTGGGGCTGGGCCAATTCTGGAGAAAAAATTGAAGTCACTTTTAATAAACAGACTCAGAAAACTAAAGCGGACAAAAATGGAAAATGGCTTTTGTACCTGAAACCTGAAAAAGCAGGCGGTCCTTTTAAAATGACCATTAAAGGAAACAACAGCATTACTATTGAGAACGTCCTAGTCGGAGAAGTCTGGGTATGCAGCGGACAGTCAAATATGGAATGGCCAGTTGCTCAGGCACAAAATGCCAATTATGAAATCAGTCAGGCAGATAATCCTTGGATAAGACAATTTTTAGTAGACAAAGATTTAAACTCGACACCTAAAGAGGAACTCAAAGCTGGAAGCTGGAAAGAAAGCAGTAAAAAAAATACAGGAGCCTTTACAGCAGTAGGCTATTTTTTCGCCAAAAAAGTATACAATGAATTAAAAATCCCAATCGGGATAATAAACTCTTCCTGGGGAGGCACTTGCGTGGAAACATGGACTAGCAGGGAAGCTTTTGAAAAAAGTCCTGAATTTAGCAGTATGATTGCCGATCTTCCAAAAATCCCAATGGATTCATTACTGAAAAATAAACTGGCTACACTGAAAGTACAGATTGAAAATCTTCAAGGATATAAAATCACTTCAAACTCAGAAAGCCAATACAAAACAACAAACTTTGATGATAGTTCTTGGCCAGAAATGCACGTGCCACAATTGTGGAACCAGCAATTGGGCAGTTTAGACGGTACAGTCTGGATGCGTAAATCTTTTATGATTTCAAAAGAAGATGCTGTTAAAGAGGCTTTACTGGAGCTTGGCAAAATAGACGATGAAGATCTTTCTTATGTAAATGGAATTGAAGTGGGAAAGAATACCCAATGGGACAAAAAAAGAATATACAAAGTACCTGCCGGAACGCTTAAAGAAGGCCTTAACACTATTGAAGTGCGAGTAACGGATTATAGTGGCGGAGGAGGAATTTTTGGCGATGAGGCTGATTTAAAATTAACTGTAGGCAGTACCATTGTGCCACTTGCAGGAAAATGGAAATTTCAGGTTACAGAAATCAGAACAGACTTGTCTCCAAACAGCTATCCTGCCCTTCTTTACAATGCCATGATCAATCCTTTGATTCCCTATGCTATTGAAGGAGTTTTATGGTATCAGGGAGAGGCAAATGCTACACGCGCCGAACAATATAAAAAAGCTTTTCCGTTATTGATTAGCGATTGGAGAAACAAATGGCATCAAGGAGATTTTCCTTTCTTTTTTGTGCAGTTATCTTCTTTTAATGAGTTTGGAGGAAACAGCAAAACTGGCAGCTATTGGGCAGAGTTAAGAGAGGCTCAGAATTTCACCCTTCACAATGTTGCCAATACTGGTATGTGTGTTACAGCAGATATTGGAGATCCGAAAGATATTCATCCAAAAAACAAACAAGATGTAGGATACAGACTTGCTGCCATTGCCTTGAATAAAGTATATGAAAAAGGAAATGTTTTCAGCGGACCAGCATACAAATCTATGGAAACAAAAGGCAATCAGATTCTCTTAACATTTGACAATGCCCAAAGCGGTTTAATGGTTCATGATAAATACCAATATGTAAAAGGATTTGAAATTGCAGGATCTGATCATGTTTTTCATTATGCCAAAGCTCAAATAAAAGGCAGTCAGCTTTTAGTATGGAGCGATCAGGTTCAAAATCCAGAAGCAGTTCGCTACGGTTGGGCCGACGATGCTAGTGACTGTAATCTGTACAATGCTGAAAATTTCCCTGCTGTTCCTTTTCGAACAGACGACTGGAATAGCATCACAAAAGGCATTAAATACAGCTTTGAAAAATAATTAAGCCTATTACAATTTCAAATGTCCATATCGATTCTAAAAGAAATAGAATCGATATGGATTGGAATAGTGGCTGTAATTTAGATAAAAACAGCCCTTCTTATACTGCAACTTCAGATAAATGATTAATTTAGACCGAATGAAAAAGCATAAAGTCCTCTTATTGTTTCTTACTCTTTTTGGAATACTTTCTTTCCAAAGTATTCTTGCGCAGTCCAATTATATTTTTCACCAGTTAAAAACCAGCGAAGGGTTCTCAAGCACCAATGTCAAGACATTTCTAAGGGACAGTTATGGTTTTTTATGGATTGGCACTGAAACTGGACTTAATCGATATGATGGTTACGAATTCAAAGTTTACACGACCAACTCTAAAAAGCCCAATAGCTTAATTTCCAATGATATTTTAGGTCTCCAAGAAGACGGCTTGGGCAATATATGGGTCAATTTCGGACATGATAATGCGATATATAACAGAGATAAGGACTGCTTTATTACAGACATCACTTCTTTTTTAAATAAGTTGCACATTCGCGCAGATAGCAACTGTAAAATTTATGTGGATAAGAAAAAGAATTTATGGGTTTTTAATAAGAAAAACATCTTTTTCTACGATATAAAAAAAAGGCATACTTCCGTCTTTACTGGCGTAAACATTGAAAACCCTTTTTTTGCTAGCGTAACAGATAATGGCGAGTCTGTATATTGCATTGAAAATTCTCAAAAATGCTGGCAGTTAAACAGTACTACAGGTCATATTAAAAACATTAAACTCCCAGTTTCCACCAGAAAAAATGGAACTGATGAATGGCATATCGTTTTTCTGGACAGCAACAACGGATTATGGACTTATTTTAACAATAGTCCAAATGAAGTTTTCTATCGCGATGATCAGACGAAAAAATGGAGCTCTATAACATTAAAATCTAGTGTAGACAGCGATATTAATTTCGTTAGCAGCATTATCGAAAATAAGCCAGGCGAAATATGGATTGGAACAGATCATAAAGGGCTTTTTATTTTTGACAAATCAAAAAACAACATAACAAACTGTGTTCAAACCCCAAACAAAGACAATTCCCTGCCATCCAACAATATCACTTACCTATATCGCGACAACGATAGGACTATCTGGATTGGGCACAGCAAAAAAGGGCTTTCTTTTTTTAATGAAAGTTTTAAAAACTTTATCAATTTCAAACATCCTGAATGCTCTGATATTAGCACCATAATGGAGGATCACAATGAAGATCTCTGGATTGCAACAGATGGAAAGGGACTTTTTAAAAAAGATAAAAAAACAGGAAACACTTCTCGAATTCCATTTCCTAAAGCTGCAATTACCTCTTTATTGGAAGATCGCAAAAACCGCATTTGGATCGGAACTTATCAAAATGGACTGTTTTGCTGGCAAAATGGTGTTATAAGCCAATATACCACGAAAAACAGCAAACTAAGCAACAACAATGTCTGGAACCTAAAACAGGATCGCTATGGCAATATCTGGATAGGATCTATGGGAGGAAAAATACAGCAGCTTCCGGCAGATGCCACTAGTTTTGATTCTGTGATTTCTGTATTTGAAGATCAAGTTTTTGCACTCGACATGTTTTACGATTCAGGCGATGAGCTTCTGCTGGGTACAGGTTACGGACTCTTCAATATTGATATCACCAACAATAAAAATGTCATCTCATATGGCAATAAAAAAGGAACGCAAAAATTCAAACATTTTCAGATTTCTACGGTCTACAAAGACAAACACAATATTTTGTGGATTGCTCATAATGATGGCCTTAATGTTTGGGATCCAAAAAAAGATACCATTTACTACTTCAACAAGTCAAATGGCCTTTGCGACAATTCTGTCAGCGCGATACTGGAAGACAATCGCAATAACATCTGGGTTACAACTCCCAATGGGCTTTCTATTTTAACTGTCAGTTATGATGCAAATGATAATTTATCCATAAGCAGTAAAAACTATTCGGTTAAGGATGGGTTGATGGATAATTATTTCAACAAACACTCTATACTGCAATTAAGAAACGGTGATATTTTGCTTGGCAATCTGGACGGATATACCATAATCAATCCTAACAAACTGCTAAAAGAAAACAAGCCGGTTTCAAAAATTATTTTTACAGGACTAACTCTTGGAAATCAGACTATAGAAGTAGATTCTATCTATAATGGGCATAAATTGTTACAGCATTCGACAGAACTGCTTTCCAAGCTTACTTTAAGGCACGATGACAGGCTTATTACTCTTAAGTTTACGAGTACAGATTTATTAAATGCTGATAAAGTCAAGTATTTTTACAAGATTGAAGGGTTTAATTCAGAATGGATTCCTATTCAGGACAATAAAATTGTAATTTCTGCTTTGCCAGCTGGCAATTATAAGCTTTTGGTAAAAGCCTATGATAATGCTTCTGGATGGAACGATAATATCAAAGTATTAGCGTTAAATGTATTGCCTCCTTTTTATCTAACCGTATGGGCGTATCTTTTTTATGGGCTCACAATCGCGGGCATTATATGGTATACCGTACGCAGATCAAAAATTCGCCATCATTTAAAATTAGAAGAACAGCGCGAGAAAATGAATCGCGAGAAAGAATGGCAGATTAACGAAATGAAGCTGAACTTTTTCACCAACATAAGCCATGATCTCAGGACTCCCCTAACCCTTATCATAACACCTCTGCAAGTGCTGCTGAATGATGCTATGGATGAGGTGATGCGAAAGAAAATAAACGTTATCCATAAAAATGCACAGCAGCTTCTTTCCTTAATCAATTCTCTGCTAGATTTTCGCAAATTAGATGCAGGAATCGTTAGCTTAAACTTAAAGGCATCCGAATTTGTAAGTTTTGCCGAAGATATCTGCAGTTCGTTTAATGTTTATGCTACGGAACGCCACATTCAATTGTCTTTTGAAAGCGAAATAGACAGTCTGCTTATGGAATTTGATAAGGATAAGATTCAAAAAACACTTACCAATCTGCTTTCGAATGCTTTTAAATATACTCCCGATGGAGGAAAAATTCAGGTAGAAATTAGCCGTGATGCTACTCAGGTCTGCGTCAAAGTTCGCGACACGGGTTCGGGAATCAGCGATAACGATAAACCGCTTGTATTTGAGAGATTTTATCAAGGAGAACAAAGTCAAAATGAAACCGGCAGCGGTCTTGGATTGCATATTGCAAATGAATACATACATCTTCATGGAGGTACTATAACCATTGAAGATAATATTCCGCATGGGTGTATATTTACCTTTAAGATCCCAATTAGAAAAAGCTCTGAAAAGAATTTGATGCTTAGTCCTGCTACGATTGATATTCCAAACATTGAAGAGGAAAAAACAGAAAGTCCTACTGAACAAGTGGTTCTTTTTGTAGATGACAATAAAGACTTGTGCGAATTTATAGAAGACAACCTAAAAGATGACTTTACAGTACTTACGGCCCATAATGGCCAAGAGGCTATCGAACTTTTGCAAAAACACAATATTACGGTTATTGTAAGTGATGTAATGATGCCTGTTATGGATGGAATTGAGCTTTGCAAATTGGTCAAAACCAATATCTACTGGTCCCATATTCCTGTAATTCTCCTCACAGCACGCACTGCTGAAGAATATCATATTGACGGATTAAAGTACGGAGCAGATGATTATATCACCAAACCTTTTAATATTCATATTCTCAAACTTCGAATTAATAAATTTATCGAATGGACGAAAAAAAGCCATGCTGCGTTTAAACAAAAAATAGACGTTAATCCGCAGGAGATTACCATTACCTCTCTAGATGAAATTTTTATCGAAAAAGCGATAAAAGCCGTAGAGCAGCATATCAGCGATACGGAATTTTCTGTAGAAAATCTAGGAGATATTTTAGGCTTAAGCCGAGGACATCTGTACAAAAAACTGATGTTCATAACGGGTAAAGGGCCTGCAGAATTCATTCGAACCATACGTTTGAAAAGAGGACGCCAGCTTCTGGACAAAAGCCAGCTGCAGGTTTCACAGATAGCCTACGAAGTTGGATTTAATTCGCCTAAAAGATTTTCAAAATATTTCCGTGAAGAGTTCGGTTTATCTCCTTCTGAGTATTTAAAACTTCACAAAAAACTATAAAAACAACGCAATAAAAAAGCAGCCTTTAATCATCATTAAAGCTGCTTTTTTTATTTTTAGACCTATATTCGTTTTATTTAAAAGTGTTTCAAAAAACGACTATAAACTGCTTAAAAGAATTTTTATTTGAAAATATGCTGCGAGAAAAGATACAGATTGTTGGCCCATTCTACATCATCGTGCGCATTGCCATCTACATGCCACACATGAGGCACTTGATTGGTCTTTAAGCAGCCATGAATGCGCTGGCTCACATTAAAAAGCCAATCTTTATTCCCACAAGAAACCCACAATACTTTAAGATCTTTTCTTGCTGCTTTTACGTCAGGCACAAGTTTAAGAGTAGAAAGTCCTCCTACTTCATTTGTATTAGGAGCTGAAGAAAAGCCACCTACAAAAGCAAAAGTATCGATATGGGAAAGGCCAATATTCAAAGATTGCCCGCCTCCCATAGATAAACCTGCTAGAGCTCGCTGCTCTCGATTGCGGTATACGGCATAATTTGATTCGATATACGGAATGATGTCCATCAGCAGATCTTTTTCAAAAGATACTCCATAACTTTTATATCCAATTTCTTTCTCTTTCTCTTGGTCAGGAGTCGGATTTTCAACAGTCATGCTTGAGTTGCAGTTGGGAAAAACCACCACCATTGGCTTGATTTTCCCGTCACGGATTAAATTATCTATAACGTCCTGCGCACGAATCCAATCTGTCCATTGTCCTTTATCTGAATTAAGGCCATGGAGCAAATAAAGCACTGGGTATTTTTTATCAGATGTATAGCCTGCAGGAGTGTAGACTGTCATTTCGCGACGTGTGCCCAATGTTTTAGAATTGTACTGAACTACTGTCAGTTTTCCAGAAGCCAATTCCGCATGCTTGTCTCTAAATCCTTGTGGCGGATCTGGAAATACTGGTTTATCGTCGGCATTAAATACTATGGGCTGTAGGTTTAATTTTTTATCTGTAGTATTCTCTGTTTGGGAGTGTCCTATAGACCAACAGACCAAAGCTAACATCGTAATTAATCTCGTTTTATTTTTCATAATCCATCCATTTATTTATTCTGCTTTACCTGGTTGATACGTGAAGCTATCAAAATCAGCAAACGCTTTGGTGTTCTTGTTTTGAGATGTAGCGTATAGTCCAACATACACGCCTGTAAAACCTCCATTGGTCTCAGAACTTAGGTACCAAATATTGATTTTATCTAAAAACTTAAATTCCTTTCCATCCAAAGAATAGTAGAAGCTGTAAAAATCCTTACTGCCTTCCACTTTCAAATAAATCTTTTCCGCAGGAATTTCCACTTCGGATGCGGTATGGTTCAGTATGCCCATCTTATAACGCAACAATAATTTGTTTTTGCCTTTTTCTGTTTTTTTCAAAGAAAGGTCGTAATGCGCCTGACTCGAGTAGTACATAGTCATACCTGCTTCATCTCCACTTTTTGCATTATCTAATGACATTACAGTAGATGCTGAAAAATCAATATGTTCCTGTCTGCGCCCTATAAAAGTTGGCGAATCGTTGTCGTCTAAAGATACCGAAGTGGCTTTTAATCGCAATGAACCTTTCTTTTCGGTAAGTGAATACTGTTGTAGGAAAGGATTTCTAAGATAATTCCAATCGGTTGCGAGCTTTATTTCATCAAAATTAGTAGAATAATCATGAGGTTTTACAGCCTGGACAGGTAAAGTAGGCACATTCATATCTATATTTACTGTGCCATTGCCATTTATTACGGGCCAAGCATTTGCATCCCATCTTACAGGAGCTAGAAATGTTTCTCGACCTAACACGTGATGCAACAGACTCTGCGGACGGAAAGCCAGAAAGACAATCCACCAAGAACCATCATGTGCTTGAATAAAATCGCCGTGTCCTGTACCTTGAATCGGGTTATTTTGAGCAATTTCGTTAATATGTGTCAAAATCGGATTGGCAGGATTGGACTCATAAGGTCCGTAAATGTTCCTGCTTCGCGCTATGGTTATTTTATGGCCGTATTCTGTACCTCCTTCTGAAATAAGCAGATAATACCAACCGTCTTTTTTATAAATGTGTGGGGCTTCAGGATAACGTCCTCCTGTTCCATTCCACACCGTTTGTCCTTTGGTAAGTTTTTTTCCTGTTTTAATATCAATTTCGCAGATCGTAATGCCATTCTGATTCGATACAAAATAAGATTTGCCATCCTCAAAATATAAAGAAGGATCTATACCGCCTTGATCGACAAAAACGGGTTCTGACCATTCTCCTGCAGGATTATCGGTATGCACATAAAAATTTCCTCCGCCTGATACATTGGTCGTGACCATATAAAAACGACCTTCATGATAACGGATTGTTGGAGCATAAATCCCAGCCGAAGGAGCACATTTGTCTAATTTAAGCTGAGAAGCACGCGTAAGACAATGCCCAATTTGGGTCCAATTGATTAAATCTTTACTGTGAAAAACAGGAACTCCTGGAAAGTACTCAAAGCTGGAAGTCACCAGATAATAGTCATCTCCTACTCTGCAAACACTCGGATCGGGATGAAATCCAGAAATAACAGGATTCTTGTATCCTTGCGCATTCAAGAAATGGCAGCATCCAACTATACTGATTAAAAGGATAATTATTCTTTTCATAATTGTAAATTATTGCAATGCTTTATTTAAAATTAAAATCTGCCACTCCTCTAATATCAGTAGCTGAAGCTCCAATCATTATTTTGAATTTGCCTGGTTCTGCAATCCATTCTTTTTTAGTGTCATCGTAATAAGAAAGATCTTTTTTTGTTAAAGTAAAACGAACTGTTTTTTCTTCTCCCGGCTCAAGCGAAACTTTTTCAAATCCTTTTAATTCCTTAATAGGACGAGGCAGGCTTGAGGTTTCGTCATTAACATAAAGCTGCACAACTTCTTTTCCTGCCACTTTTCCTGTGTTTTTTATGGAAATTGTTACCTCTAAAGAGTCTGCAGCTGTGATCGTTTTTGATGAAACAGCTGGCTTTCCGTACTGAAATGTGGTGTAGCTCAATCCATATCCAAAAGGGAAAAGCACAGGGATTTTTTTAGTATCGTACCAGCGGTATCCTACTAAGATGTCTTCTTTATAATAGACATTTTTTCCGTCACCTGGATAACAAAGTTGGTCAAAAGCATGTGCTCCAACGTCTTCCAATTTTTTAGGAAACGAAATCGGAAGCTTTCCTGACGGATTTGCTTCGCCCGAAATAATATCAGCCAAAGCATTTCCTGCTTCCGAGCCCAAATACCATCCTTGTACAACGGCTTTCGCTTTGTTAAGCCAAGGCATTAAAACCGCATTTCCGCTTAATAGAACAACCACAACATTATTGTTTACTTTTTGTATTTCTTCAATCAGCTTGTCTTGACCAAACGGCAGACTCAACGATTTACGGTCACCGCTTTCACAATCCTGAAAATAATTTTTATTTAATCCTCCAACAAAGAGCACTATATCTGCATGGCGGGCAGTCTCGATAGCTGCGTTTTGCAAAGAATCAAGATTTAATTTAGAGGGTTCTTCGGCGCCATAAAGCGGTCTTCCCGAAGCATATCCCATACTGTAAACAATATTATTTTCGCCGTATTTATTTTTTAATCCCTGCAAAGGAGAAATCTCATAAGCCGCTTTCAATGACGTAGAACCTCCACCAACAATCAGGCTTTTTACGGCATTTTCACCTATCACCGCAATTTTTTTATATCTGCCTTTTGGAATAGGTAAAAATTGTTTCTCATTTTTAAGCAATACGATTCCTTCTTGTGCTATTTTTCTAGCTGCATCGCTATGCTCTGGCGAAACAAAACGGCCATAAGGACGATTCGCACTCATCGTAGTGCGGAAAATCATTCGTAAAATTCGGCTTGCTTTATCATCAAGTTTCGACATTTCATATTTACCCGATTTAATTCCTTTCAGAAAAGGATCGGCTAAATAATAGCTCGAAAAAGGAAAATGACCTTGTGTAGTCAATCCGTTTGTATAAGTGCCCATTTCAATATCAAGTCCGCCATTGACCGCTTCGTCAGTATTGTGCACACCTCCCCAATCACTAACCACTACACCATCAAATTTCCAGTCGGTTTTTAAGATTTGGTTGAGTAAAATGTCGTTGTGGCAGCAATGTACGCCCCATATTTTGTTATAGGCTCCCATAATAGACCATACATTTCCTTCCTGAACTGCTGCTTTGAAAGCCGGAAGATAAATTTCATGCAAGGCACGATCGCTTACGTTGACATTAATTTCACCACGAGCAATTTCCTGATTGTTCAGAGCGAAATGTTTTACGCATGCCGCCACTCCATTAGACTGCACACCTTGTACGTACGGAACTACCAATCGCGAAGCCAAAAAGGGATCTTCGCCCATGTATTCGAAATTTCGCCCATTAAGCGGCGTACGGTAAATATTGATGCCAGGCCCTAACAGCATAGTTTTGTTTCGATATCGGGCTTCTTCGCCAATAGATGTGCCGTAAAGCTGTGCTATCTTTGGATTGAATGTTGCCGCAAGACAAGTTAAAGCAGGAAAAGCAGTGCAGGAGTCATTTGTCCATTGTGCTGAGTTCCATTCGTCCCATAGTTTTTCATCGCTCACTCCATGCGATCCGTCTGATGACCATACATCTGGTATGCCCAAACGCGGAACTCCTTTAGAGCTGAACTTTGACTGCGCATGGCAAAGCGCCACTTTTTCTTCTACCGTCATTCGCGATAAGGCATCCTTTATACGAACTTCTATTGGCTGGCTTTCATCTAAATAAAGAGCAGATTGCGCCCATCCAAAAAATGGTGAGAGGAAAAAATATAGTAATAGTAAAACAGTGATATATCTTTTTTTCATTATAGTATACTTTCTAATTTATTATCAGGTTAACAATACTTGCCTCAATAAGCAAGAGAGTCATTCCGAGATATTTTAATTACTTTTCTGGATTAATTATAATTGCAAAACCGCCTCCAGGTGCCATTTGCACTTTCAGTTTGCTGGCATTGGTCACTTTAATTATTTCACGTTTGTAATCTGTTGGGTCTTTTTCAGCATTCAATCCGTCTTTAAAAACTTCTGCTGTAAAGCTTCCTTTTCCAAGGAAAGATAAATCGAGTTCTATTTCTCTAGCCGACCAATTGGTTAATCCGCCTACAAACCATGTATTGCCTTTTTTTCTGGCAATGGTAGCGTATTCGCTCACTTTTCCATCTAGCGCCACAGTTTCATCAAAAGTGGTTGGAATTTGAGATATAAATGTGGTGCTTTCTTGTTCTTTCATGTAAGCTGTTGGACTATCTGCCATCATTTGCAGCGGCGCTTCATAAAGAACATACATACCCAGCTGATGGCATCTTGTACCTTGGCTCATAGGCAGTGAATTGCTTGGACGAAAATCTGCTTTTGTCGCATTGCGCATAGCTCCCGGCGTATAATCCATAGGGCCAGCCAGCATTCTTATAAAAGGGATGCTTGTTTCATAATGCGGCATGTCATCATGTGGTGTCCATTTCGCATTTTCCAATCCTTTAACACCTTCAAAATTCACAATATTAGGATAGGTTCTTTGAATACCCGTTGGCTTATACATTCCGTGATAGTCAATAAGAAGTTTGTAAGAAGCCGCTTTTTTAGCAATATTATAAAGAGAATTTACCATTTTTTGATCGTCGCGGTCTATGAAATCTATTTTAAAGCCTTTCACTCCCATATTCGAGTACTTGGTAAATGCATCATCTAAAACCTGATTTATAGCATACCATGAAGCCCAAAGGATGATTCCAATATTTTTTTGTTTCCCGTATTCGATAAGTTCTTTAATGTCCATAGCTGGCGAAATCTTCAAGATATCGGTTTCTTCACTCCATCCCTCGTCTATCACCACATATTCAATATTGTTTTTAGAAGCAAAATCGATATAATATTTATAAGTCTGCGTATTGATTCCTGCCTTAAAATCTACTTTCGATATATTCCAGTCATTCCACCAGTCCCAAGCAACTTTTCCAGGTTTGATCCAGCTCATATCTGAAATTTGTGAAGGAGAAGAAAGTTTTTGAACCATATCATTATTCAAAAGCTCGGTGTCGTTTTCGCTTATGATGATTGCTCTCCAAGGAAAACTTCTACTGCCGTTTGTTTCAGCAATGTAGTTCTCTCTCTCAGACACCATGTAGTTCATTTTGTTATAGCCTCCTAAACGTTCTTTTTTTGGATAATGGGCAAATATTCCCTTCAGACCATATTGTGCCTCATTATTGCGTGTTAAAAACATGCCCGGATAGTCTTGGAGTTCAGCCTCAATAATAGCTGCCTTTTTTCCATTTCCTAAATCAACAAGAAGCGGAGAAATAGCCAATGAATCTTTGACAAATTTAGAAAGCGGAATTTCATCATAAAGCGCTTCGAAAGCAGAAGTGTACATGTCTTTCTCTCTTAAATCGCGAACATAAGGTACAAAAGCTTTATGGTCTTGACTGAAGTTAAAACTGGCTTCTTCAGACACAATGGTAATTTTTTTATTCTTATTTGTAAAAAAACGATACGCTACACCATCATTATAGGCTCTTAATATCAGACCAAAATTCCCTTTAAAATTTACAATGAGCTGATTGTATTGGTCCACAACCGTTTTCTTCTTATAAACAGGCGTTTCAAAAGTAGTATTAGAAGCCGAATTTTTAGTGCTTGCAATTTTGGCATTGTTTCCTAAAACCTCTCCGCTGCCCAAGGTTAATGAAATAGCAGAAGGAGCAACGACTTCTGTATTGTTATGTTTCACAGACCATCGGATTTTGGTGCCGTTTTCTAAATTCATCTCAATCTTTCCGTTGGGAGATTTGAGGTGAAGCACTTGCGCCGATCCGCTTGCTGATAAAAATATAAAAATAATTGCTTGTAATAATGTCCTGTTCATTTGCTGTGTGGTTAATCTAGTTAGTAAATACATGTTTTTTGGTACGCTTTGAAAAAACTTAAAAACGTTCGCGTAAAGGTTATCTCTTTTGGAAAACTGTTTTTGACATCTCGCTGCACTAATTCATATTGGTGCTTTGAATTATAGCTTCGAAGTTTTTTCAACGGGCAAATTTGACAAGAAAAAATAGCTAACTACGGTACGCTTTGTATTAAAAAAGGGCAATAATTGTTGTAATCATCAATATTTTAGACAATATAAAGATGATTTGATATGGTTTTCCAAAAAGATCTGCTTCCAAAAACAGATAGTGGCTGAGAAATTAAATATTTCTTTTTTTTTAATTGATCAAGCCTTTTGCTTTAAGCCATCTGCCGCATGCCAGACTCCAATCAGACTCTGTGCTTCCAGATTTGCCTAGTCCGTAGCCGTGACCTCCTTTTTCGTAGAGATGGAGTTCGCAAGGAATTTTATTTTTCTTTAGCGCTAAAGCATATTCTATACTGTTTTCTACTGGTACAGCATCATCATTCATGGAATGAACTAAAAATGCTGTCGGAGTTTCGCTATTGACTTGCAGTTCGTTTGAAAAATTAGCAACCTGCTCCGCCGATGGTTTTTCGCCCAAAAGATTAATTCTCGATCCCATATGTGTTATATCATCACGCATCGATATTACTGGGTATATTAACAGTGAAAAATCTGGACGCGCACTAGTTGCATCAGCACTCTCATATACTTTTGCATTAAAATGCGTAGAAAGAGTAGATGCCAAATGCCCACCAGCAGAAAAACCCATAATGCCAATCTTTTTAGGATCTATTCCCCACTCTTTGGCTCTACTTCTAACCAAACGGATAGCACGCTGTCCGTCTTGCATAGGACCGACAGATTTATCAGTCATTATAGCAGCATCTGGCAATCGGTATTTTAATACAAATGCCGTAATACCAAGACTATTAAGCCATTGCGCAACCTGTTTTCCCTCATGACCGATAGCCATTCCAGAATAACCACCACCAGGGCAGATAATGACGGCTGTTCCTGTTGCTTTTTCTGCAGGAGCAGGATACACATCTAATCTCGGATTCGTGACACGCTGCATCCAGCTATCATCTGAATTGGTTTCTTTATAATCGGCATTAGCGATAGCACCAGGCACTTTCTTATCCCAAAGGTTAATGGTTTTGCTTTGTCCAAATGTTTTACCTGCTACCATAAGCATAATAAGCAATGCGGTTCTAATTCCTTTTGTTTTCAAAATATCTTTCATTTTAATTATTTCAATACTCTTTACTAACTCGTTGGGTGAAATTACTTTTTTAACACATAGAAACATAGATTTTTATTGCTTCTGCTTAAGATTATAGAAAAAGCAAGCTTTAACACATAGTGCTATGTGTACTATTTTTAAGTGAAACACCTTTATTTATCCTCAAAAGCTATGTTTCTATGTGTTAAAAGTTTCGCCCAACGGGTTTAATTTGATCTAATAGTAATAGTCTGCGGTTGTAGGCCATCTCCAGAAACGGTTACTTTGATTTCTCCTTTCTGATGAGCACTTCTCACAATTGCCAGAGCCCTTCCGTGCCAAGCTTTTCTAGTAAGAGATTGATACGGTTCAAAATCCTTTAGATTGGCATTATCGACTGCTTGGATAGTTCCAGGTCCTTCAATTTTAAAAGTAAGGCGTTCTTCTGCATTCGGATTCAAAACTCCTTCTCGATCCCTTAGTTCAACTGCAATATAAGTTAAATCTTGTCCGTCGGCTTTCATCTCTTTTCGGTCGGCTGCCAATTTAATCTGCACCGCCTCACCTGCTGTCTTCAGCATAACGGATTCCTGTTCTTTTTCATTTGCTACACCAACCGCTCTTAAGGTTCCTGATCCATAAGGTACAGTAAAAACCGCTTTAAATTCTTGCTGCTCTCCAGTTTCCTTCTCTCCTAAAAGCTGGTCATTAAGATACAGTCTAACCTTTGGATATTTCGAATACACTTCGACCTCAACATTTTTCCCAGTATATTCAGGCCATGTCCAACTTTCCCATGTAGGATATACCGACCACCACGTCTGCTTGATTTCCATAGGCTCTGGTGCAGGTTCTCTAACTGCCATATAAAGTTTTTCTTTATCATTATAAAGCATGCCTCTATAATGTGCAATAGGTTTTCTCCATCCGATAAGGTCTATATCTCCGCAGTAACCGCCATGCCATGGAAAAAAATCATTCTCCCAATGTTCTCCGGGCACTTCTCCTGAATAATAATTTCGTCCTATTCCCGATTCTCCCAGATAATCCATAGCTGTCCATACAAAATCTCCAATGATATAATTGTTTTTCTGTACTAATTCCCAGTTTTTAAAAGCATCTTTAGGATACGATTCTGTTTGGACTATAATTCGAGAAGGCACTCTTATATGGTCTTGCGGCGCTTTATCTAAATTATAGTTGTATCCCGCAACATCGTGCTGAGCCATTAAAGGATCAAATATATCCCAATTTTTACCGCCATTAACAATGGCCGATGTTATCGGACGACTTGTATCGATTTTCTTTATTTCTTCAGAAAGCATTTTGGCCGTATTCACTGCATCGGGATCTTCTCTTTCTGGTATTTCATTTCCAATACTCCACATAAAAATACTGGGATGATTGCGGTCGCGCAGCACCATGGCTTGCAAATCGCGTTTCCACCAGGCATTGAAATAGTTTGAATAATCATATTTATTTTTCCCAACTTTCCAACAGTCAAAAGACTCGTCCATAACTAGCAAACCTAATCGATCGCAGGCATCTAAAAAGGCTTCTGAAGGTGGATTATGAGAAGTTCGTACAGCATTGAATCCGCTGGCTTTTAAAAGCTCTACTTTGCGCTGTTCTGCTCGATCAAAAGCAGCGGCACCTAGTGAACCGTTGTCGTGATGCACGCATCCTCCGTTGAGCTTAATTGTTTTTCCGTTAAGCTGAAATCCGTTTTCTGCCGTAAATGCAAGAGAGCGAATGCCAAAATTAGTACTGCTCTCGTCTAACATTTCCTTTTGTTTTGAAACCTGTACCAAAGCTTTATATAAGGAAGGCTGTTCCGGACTCCAAAGTGCCGGATTGCTTATTTTTATAAGTTGGGTCACGATCTTTTCGCTCTTTGGAGAAAGCACCACTTTTATTTCATGACTTCCTACGGTATTGGAATTCGGATTTTGGATTAATGCTGTAACGGTAATTTCCTGTAACGATTCGGTTTCATTCATCAATTTTGTTTCCACACGAACTGTTGCTTTTTTGGTAGAAATCTCGAAAGTACTGATTCCTGTTCCCCATTGCGCTATATGAACTGGATTGGTCTGAATTAGCCAGACATGTCTGTAGATTCCCGATCCGCTATACCAACGGCTGTTCATCTGCTGTGAATTGTCTACACGCACAGCAATCACATTCTGTTCTCCATATTTGAGATACGGAGAAAGATCGTAGCTAAAAGAAGAATATCCGTAAGGATAAACCCCAAGCGATTTACCATTAATAAACACTTCGGAATTCATATAAACCCCTTCAAAATAAATCGTTGTTTTTTTTGTCTTCCAATTATGTGGCACTGTAAAAGTCTTTCGATACCAAGCCACTCCAGCTGGAAAATATCCTCCTCCTGCGCCAGTAGGATTCTTTGGATGAACTTTGCCTTCGATACTCCAATCATGAGGCAGATCAAGGTGTCGCCAGTCTTTATCATTAAAATTATTAGATGAGGCTTTTGTTTCCTCTCCTAAAAAAAATCTCCAATCATCGTCAAAAAGCTGTTTTCTCTTTACGTTTTCCTGTGCATGCAGAGATAAAAAATTTAAAAACAGCAGGCATAAAAACAACATGCTCTTCTTTAGATAGTGTATGTGATGCAGAATTGAATTATTCATTTTTGTTATTTGATTTTATACTGTTCTAAAATGATACAGACAGGATGTTACTGCTTTTGGAGATATTCTAAAGTAAATCCAAACTCATACGGCTTATTGCCAGAATTAGTATATTTTTCCATAGTTTTTGCTCCCCAAGAATCATCGCCTCCAACACCATGGATATTTAGATCAATATTAAGGTTTATAAAATCGCGTCTGGCTATCTGATAATCGTGTCTGGCATTTTCTAAATCTTCTTCTGTATAAGGCCAAGCACGGAAATTCAGCGGCTGTAATCCCGTTACTTTGATACTGTTTCCGTTTGGCGATTCAAGAGAAAACCAACGCACATCACTGCGGTTTGCATTATCTTGCGGAGCTGGATACGGAACAATAAAATGTTCCAACTGTTTGTGATATGCTCCTAACAAAGAAGCTGTTTTTCGGTCTGGATAATTTTCGTAAGGACCTCGGCCATACCAGTCTACAGTATTATAATTTTTGAGAATGCGTAGTCTCATTCCAAATTTAGGAATTTGTCCGATGGTATCGTTTAATGGCTTATAAAAAGCTTTTGTGCCTAATTTTCCATTTCCATTTAGCTGATATTCTAATGTATAATTGGCTCCAATACGAGGAAAATTGATATCAAACTTTACCGTCGCTAAGGTATCTTGTCTGGTTACAGAAACTTTTTTAACCACTCTATCGGCTGTTGCGTTTTTCCATTTTGAAAATTCTTTTGAATAACCGCTCTGTTTCTGGTTATCGTTTGGCGTTTTCCAAAAATAAGGCTCTAGAGGTCCTATTAAAAGCTCTTGATCTTTAATCTTCCAGCTTGTCAAATCGCCATTAGCTTTATTGAAAACAAAATTCATGTCATCCGTTTTAAGCTCAATAACAGCAGCTGTTTCCTTTACTTTCACGGTCTTTGCTCCAGAAATGTCTTTTTTCCACTCGTAGGGTTTTACTATAAATTGCTCACGAGCGATGCAATAGCCTGTTTCTGCCCAAAGTGCAGCTTCTTTAAGCCTTACATAAATATTGAGGCAGATTTCAGAATAAGTTTTCTGTTCGTTCTGAAGATGTGGAAGATCAATAACAGCAGAAGCGCCTGGCAAAACAGAACCTACGTTCAGAATACCTCTCTGCAAAGATTTTCCTTCGCAAACATATTCATATTCGATATCGAAATTTTGAAGCGGCAGAAAATCAAAACGATTCGTGACTTTAATACTTGTTTTATTTTCATCCAGCATTTCGAAAACGACAGGCTGATAGACTTTCTGCACCTCATAATAATGGGGATATGGCTTTCGATCAGAAGAAACTAGCCCTCTCATGACAAAATTGCCATCGTTGGGCTTGTCGCCAAAATCTCCGCCATACGCCCAAAATTCGCTATCTTTTAAAGTATAATCGTCAGGGTGCTGGGTAAGTTTAAACGGAGAACCATCTTTAGCTTTTGGCAGTCCGTGTTCGTCCCATTCCCAGATTGCAGCACCGCATAGGCTTGGATCTGCATAAATTACATCCCAGTATTCCTGTAAATTACCGCCTGAATTTCCCATAACATGCGCATACTCACGCATAATTACGGGTTTGTCTTTTATCTTTTCGCCCAATTTCTTAAAATCCTCAGGATGCAGATAACTATCATCATAGAGATCTGATATTTCTCTGTGGGTATCCGAAAAAACGAGACGTGTCTTATCTAGTTTACGAATGGTATCTGCCATTGCTTTCATATTTTCTCCTTTACCGCCTTCATTCCCAAGAGACCAAATTATGACGCACGCATGATTTTTGTCTCTTCCAACAAGCGAAGTGGCACGTTCTATATGAGTGCTTTTCCAGAGAGGATCTTCGCCCAATTCTTTATTGCCAAGACCGTAAGCATGAGATTCCTGATTTGCCTCATCCATTACATAAAAACCGTATTTGTCGCAAAGTTCATAAAATAATGGATCATCAGGATAATGGCTTGTACGTATCATATTGATATTAGCTTGTTTCATCAGTTCCATATCGCGTATCATGAATTGGCGGCTGATATATTTTCCCGTACGCGGATGCATTTCATGGCGGTTAATGCCTTTCAATTTCACTGCTTTGCCATTGATGTAAAATACGTCTGCACGCACTTCGATGCTTCGAACGCCAAAATAGCATTCGGCTCTGTCTACAATCTCATTTTTCTTGTTTTTAAGCTGCAGAACAAGCTTGTACAAATCGGGAGTTTCTGCTGACCAAAGTTTCGGATTATCTAATGTGGTGCTCAACGTAAAGATTCCTTTATCGGATGATGAAACTGGTACTTTTGCCTGAAACTGTTTCTCTATATAATCTCCTGATTTTGAATATCCGCTTATAGTAGCCTCAACTTTCAAGCCCGAAGTATTCTCTGTGTGTCTGTTATCCAAACGGACATCGATGGCAACTTCTGCTTTTGAATATGACTTATCTGGAATTGCCTTTACAAAATAGTCTCCGATAAAGGTCTTAGGTCTTGCAATCAGATCAACATCTCTGAATATTCCGCCCAAACGCCAGATATCCTGATCTTCCATATAACTTCCATCGCAGTATTTGTATAACTCTACGGCCAGTTTATTGTCTCCTTTTTGAATGTAAGGCGTAATGTCAAACTCGGCAGGCGACATAGAATTTTCGCTATAACCAACTTTATGCCCGTTTACCCAAAGATACATTGCCGATTGTACTCCTCCGAAATTAATAAATATCTGTTTATTACTCCAGTTCTCGGGAATCTTGAAAGTAGTTGTATAACTGCCAACTGGATTTCTTTCTTTAAAAGTCGTAAAACTCTCATCGGGTTCGCCGCTTACTCTTGGGATATCTCTTTTAAAAGGATAGGCCACATTCGTGTAAATAGGGGTTCCAAATCCTTGCAATTCCCAGCTGCCAGGCACTAAAATAGTAGTCCAAGCATCAGTAGAAAAATCTTTGCTGTAAAAATCAGCTGGTCGAGACTGCGGATTGGCCGACCAGTTAAATTTCCACATCCCATTCAGAGACAAAAGCATTGGATTATTTTTTTTCTCTTCGGCAAGAAAACCGTACGCATGTGGTTTTTCCTTATTGATGCCATTAACAGCTGGATTCTCCCAGTCATTTACCTGCTGAGCATCTGCAAAGTTAACCGCAAAAAATACGGCAATGAGAAAGATTTTTTTTATCATATCGATGAGTTTGAACGATTGCTTTTTAGCACTTATCTGTTCTTTAATGCTTGACAATTTAATACTAATTACTTTTGGCAGCATCTGCATACTGTACCTTAAATACTACTGCTATATTATTTGGAATAAATTTTGGTTTTTGAATCACAAGTGAATCCGGATATTGCTTCCAGGAAATTTTTTCTTTACTGCCAAGTACACTGATATTTTTTATAGTGGTATTATTTTTCTTTTTACCAAGAAGTTTCAAGCTTACATTCTCAACAGGAGCTCCTAGTGCAGTAGCATACAAGATTTTCCCTTTCTGATTATAACGAATGTCCTGAGCTGTCAGCGTTACTTTCCCTTCATTAAATCCTTGAGCATTAATAGGATTGACTATTTCTGCTGCGGGTCCTTCACCATATACACTCCATGGACGCGTATCAAAGATGCTTTCTTTGTTTATATCCATCCATTTCGCTATATCTTCAAGGATTGCGATTTCTTTGTCATCGATAGAACCATCTCCGCGTACAGGTATGTTTAGCAATAGGTTTCCGTTTTTGCTGACAATATCAATAAGCATCTGAATAACCGTTTTAGCCGATTTATATCCATTTCCATCATAAATTGCTCTGCTATAATGCCAATCGCCAATACAGGTACAAGTCTGCCAAGCTTCGTTTTGAATCTGGTCAGGCACTCCTCTTTCTACATCCCAAACCATGCATTTTTTCTGTTCTGGAGTCAGTACTTTTCCAAATAGAACTGCTTCGAGTTTATTATCATGAGCTGCCATGTTGGTATTGTAATAATGAGCCGCTATTTTCAATCCTGCATCACTTACCGGATAAAGCGGAAGTCCTGAATCATCAAAATAAAGGAGGTCTGGTTTGTAGATATTGATTAAATCCATAGTGCGGTTATAAAAATTCTCGCAATATTCTACAGAAGGAATAGAGGCTCCGTTATCCCAATTCCATTGCCCCCACAAAGAAGTAATGCTTTCTGCACTTCCAGCGCTTAGCGGATGGTTTTGCGCATACAGCTCCTGTGGATCTAGCCCTTCCCACCAAGTGCCAACACCATCTTTTTTAGTAAGTTTTCCATCGTAAGGAATTCCAGCATAAGGTCCTTTTTTGTCTGAACGCTGCGATGTTTCAAACCAAGTCCAAGCATGAGCCGCATGAACACTTAATCCAAATGGCAATCCTTGTTTTTTAGCCGCCGCAGCCCAGCCTGAAATAATATCTTTTTTAGGACCAACTTTTGTAGAATTCCACGCTTGGTATTTGCTGTTCCATAAATCTAAATTATCATGATGGTTGGCCATAGCAAAAAAATACTGTGCTCCAACTCGTTTATATAGTGCTACAATTTTCTCAGGATCCCAGTTTTCCGCTTTCCAATCCTTAATAACTTCCTTAAACCCTGCTTTAGATGGGTGTCCGTAATGTTCTACATGCCATTTGTACTGTGCTCCTCCTTCATCATACATAAATCGGCCATACCAATCTCCCTGCTCCGGCTGACATTGCGGTCCCCAATGCGCCCAAATTCCAAACTTAGCATTGCGGAACCATTCAGGAGTTTTATACTGCTGAAGGGACTCCCAAGTTGGTTTAAATTTTCCCGAAGCGACTTTTTCAGTGTTTTCTGTAACCGGTGACTGGTATTTTTGCTGTGCCTGTAAAAAACTGGAGCAAAGGATACATAAAGCTGTAAATAATTGGTTTCTCTTATTCTTTTTATACATTTTGATTTTTATTTTTTGTTAGCCCTGAGCTAACGTGTTTTTAAATTTTTCTTTTCGGCTTTTATTGCAAAAAATTATTGGCTTTCTAAGTTACAGCAGAATGTGCTGATACAGATACATAATCTCTATATGAAAGTCCTAACAGAGGTTATTCTACTGTTAGGACTTCTGTAAATTTAATTTATCTCGTTTTTTTAATCATTTTAAATGATTGGAGAAGATTACCTCCAGTTCCTTCCACTTTTACGATATAGAATCCAGACTGAAGTGTGTTTCCCATTGATAACTGGCTTTGGCCTTTGACTTGCGCAGACTCCACATTTTTTCCATTAATATCAAAAATTCGCACGCTTATCGGTTCCTTATAATCATTTATTTCAATTTTAAAACTGCTTGTAAACGGATTTGGAGAACAGATTACAGTAAATTTCTGGTCTTGCAAGCTTTCTGTATTAGCACCTAACCTCAAAGTTGCACTCGATACTGCAGTTAGAGACCATTGCTGGTTATTGCTAGAGCTGAGACTCCACTGGCTTAAATCTGCTCCGTTAGTTGTATTTCCTAAACCATCCAAGTATATTCCAGTCGCTTTATTTTTAAACTTGAAATAACCTGAGCCAGCGTCTTCTTGTATCCATTTTTGCGCTTCACTTCCACTATAGGCCCATTGTCCAGCGATTGATGGATTTGCTGTTCTGCTCATTCCGTCTATATATAATCCAGTAGCTCTGTTTTTAATCATAACTTCGCTGCCGTTATACTCTAGAGACCATTGCTGGGCACTGCTTCCACTGTAGCTCCATTGCCCTGCGTTACTTCCATTTGTAGTTCTGCTCATTCCGTCTATTAGCAGTCCAGTGCTTCTATTTGAAATGGTGTAATAAGCTGCAGTTTCAGCAAGATCGTCACCATAAACAAGTCCTCTTCCAACAGTACTCATATAAACACGTCCGTAGATATTCATGTCTCCCATTACGAAGTTTCCGTTTCCTGTACCTCCATACTCATGCGCATCATCGTTAACGCGAGTCCAATTGCTGCCTTGATCTACTGAACGGAAAACTCCCGTAACTCCGCTTACAGTACCCCAGATATAAATAGTTGGATAAGAAGCGCCAGCTTTCGCTTTACCAATTCCGACTGCTGAAGCATTACTTACAGCTGTTGAAGGTGTGGTAAAACTAGTTCCGCCATCAACTGACCTTATTAGTCCTCCAGAATTCTTAGCAATCCACAAGTGCCCAGCATACCCAGGAACTGTTCTAATCAGGCTAGATCCCCAAGCTCCAACATTAGAAACCGTATTGAAAGAAGCTCCTCCGTCTGTACTTACTTTTAAATCTCCATTACTTCCGTTGTAGGCATAAAATTTATTGTTCGTAACAGCATCAGATACGGCAACCGTATTGAAATTAATTCCTGTTACAGTCGTCCAGCTAGCTCCATTATTGGTAGAACGGTACATAGCACTGGAAGATTCTGGAACATGTAGAATAGTTGCGCCGTCATACGAAAGTGCCACCGTTCCGCGTGGTCCTGCTAAGTTTGCAGTTGTCTTTATCCAATCAGTTCCTTGATTGTTGGAATAGTACATATACTCTCCAAGTCTTACAATTTTATTGGTATTTCCTGATGCATAAGCCAATCCAGATGTAGTTCCCATTGCAGGCTTATATTGTGGCGCATATACCGAAACATCAGTATGTTTAAATCCGTCATAATCTCCAATAACACTCATTAAAGGTCCGCCAGGAATGCTTATTAAACCTAGTGGAACGCTCTCTTCAAGGCCAATAGCATCAAACTTCCATGAAGTCTTTGATGCATTAAGATCATCACAGGTAAAAATACCATTTCCAGATATTACGCTGGCCTTATTGGTATTAAACGGATTAAATTTGATATCGCCAGTCCAGTGAATGGATGCTGAAGATCCTGAAATCCAAGTACAGCCATTGTCTAAGACATTGATTCCCGAATTTCCAACCAGATCTCTCCATGATGCACCGCCATCTGTACTTAAAAAGAAGCGATCTGCATAAATTATATTGCCCTGCGCATTGGTATACTGCGCCATATAAGTATTCATCGATGAGGCAATCAAACGCTGCGAATTGGAAGGGTCAACATCGATCCCGCCAAAAGGCCCCGAAAAGGACGATGGTGTAATATTCGTTAAAGCCCCTGCGCTAGAAAGCTTCCAAATCTGTCCTGAAGAAGGATTCCAAGGTCCTTCCTTATCAGCATAAGTGATTAATAAAGCCCTGTTGGAATCTAACACTGCTCGCTGAGGCATATAATTTACTGTGGCTCCCGAAACGGCATTCCAAGTATTTCCACCATCTGTACTTTTATAAAGATTGGAAGCTCCAGTTCTAGAAACACCAACATAAATAGTCTGAGTGTTGCCTCCAGAAACTGATGCAGAATCAAAGATTACAAAACAAATTCCGTTGTCATTCGCTGTTGTCGTAACAGGAAATGACGATACCTTAGACCAAGTCGAACCTCCATTGGTACTTTTAAACAATCCGTCACGTCTGCTTCCGCAAAAAAGCACATTAGAATTGTTAGGGTCTACCGCCAATCGCTCGCCGTTAGATCTTCCCATACCGTTTCCATGCGCCTTAAATTGTGAGGTTACTATAGTTTCCGTAAAATTGGCCCCTCTATCGGTTGATTTTAAAATGGCTGTTTTCTGACCATTAAAATAATCGGTTCCTACCAGCATATATACCACATTATTATTCTGAGGGTCAATTGCTAGCGATTCTACTCCCTGATAACCCAGCTGGTCTACACTGGTCCAATCCAATAAGGGTATCCATCTGTTGGTAGTTGCATCCCATCGATAAGCTCCTCCCACATCTGTGCGGGCATACTTTAAATTGGCGTCTGTTTTACTTGGAATAATACCAGTAACAAAACCTGCGCCTCCAATTTGAACATTTTTCCAAACACTCTGGGCTTGGGAAACGAAAACTGATAAAATCAATACACATAATAAGTAAGCTTTTTTCATCTTGATTTGTTTTTTAAAAGTTTAAATTATTATCATCCTTACAATCTATTCTCACCCGAACCAGTGCTTTTAATTCTTAGCATTTAGGACTGATAAGAGCTGCCGCAACTGAAATGCGGCAGTATAAATTCCTTTTTTCAAGGAATAGCCAATAAATGCCTAATCCTGAAAAAAACTTTGAAAGAGGGTATCTTAAAATTTTAGTTAGCCCCTGCTTTTATAGCATCTATCGTACGTTGGTCTTTTACAGTAAAATTACTCCTGTCTATGGCTACTCCTATATCCCACCAAAAAGGTTTAATACCACGCGCTAATGCTTCTTTGGTTGTAAAGTTTATCCAATAGTCGACCGAGGCGTTATGCATGGCCAAATCTTTTGGAAGATAAGCAGGACCACTACGTCTGTAAGCGCCATACTCTCCCATTATAACCGGTATCCCTTTATCAATAAATTTGGTTTTCATCTTGTTGTAATCAGCAAGTATCTCGTCCTCTTCTCCGTATGTAGCATTACGGTCAGGTTCGATGGTTGAATGATGGTCTTTACCCCAGTAGTAAATCAATTTACCCCAGCTCTCATCTTTATTCCCGATACAAAATTGTGATGGTGTATAGTTATGCACCTCAACCATGAGGCGATTTGGCACCTGATCTGTAGGAAGCGTGTTCATCAGGTCAAATGTCAATCCAGGATTTGTTTGAGGACCTTGAACGATAAGAACTCGGTGACTGTTTCTTCCACCTGTAGAGCGAACAGCTGTAACAAACGTTTGGTGGTATGATGCTAATACTGCCATTTCCTCAGCATTCTTAGCATCTGGTTCGTTAGCGCTGGCAAACATCAGGTGCTCGTCAAAATCACGCATTGCGGTAGCGATTTGTTCCCATAATGCTTTTTGTTTAGCATTGACAGTCTCCTGCTTTGCTTTAGTGATGTTTTTTTCTAGCCATCCACCGTCCCAGTGAATATTAAGCATGACATATATATCGTTATTCACACAATACCCTACGACCTCTTTTACCCTTTTGATCCAATTCTGATCAAGATGTGCAGTAGCTTCGTTGTCAAGATGAAAATTCCAAGCGCAAGGTATGCGAATGGCAGAGAAGCCTAATTGCTTTACAGCTTTTACATATTCCTCTGTGATCACTGGACTACCCCAAGCGGTTTCTCCACCTGGTGCTTCGAATGTATTCCCAATGTTCCATCCCAGTTTAAATTTGGCAGCCAATTCAACCGCTGTGCTCATCCCTGCAGCATCAGCTGGCTTTGGAGATAAATTATAACCTGGATACAAATTGCCTGTTTGTGTAACTGTTATGCGTCTTGCCTGTCCGTTATCTGCTGTAACAGTCAGTACAGCCGAACGGCTAACCCCGCTGTTGTTAGCAGAGGCTGTAAATGCAGTCTTCTCTGTACCTTGAGCCCCACTTAATTTACTTAATTGCAGCCAAGTTGAGGCTAAATTTGTTATGGTCCATTTACTGTTTGCTTCAATTGTAATTGGTTCAGATGTGCCTCCTTCAGGCATAAAAGAAATCGATTCTGTCGAAACTGTCAAATACGGCTCTTCCTCTGTACTTTTAGAACAGCTAAATGAGGATCCGCTGATCATAAAAAGCAACAGCATCTGATATAAGAATTTATGCTTCATTTAAATTGTTTTTTAGGTTTATAATTTGAACTGCGGAAATTACCTATCGGCAGAAGTTCCACAGTTCAGAATCTTTATTTTACTAATTAGTGCTAGCTTTAGGTTTATCAAGGATTTTTACTACCCTGATATTATCAACTGCTGCTCGGAATTCTCCAGGTGCTGGAGTAGAGGCGTCGTTAATAATAAAAAAGTTGATGCCGCCTGTGCCAGAACCGCCAACCAATTCGGTTAAGCTTGCTGCCGAATCGCCCGTTCCGTCTTTATTGTCCTTTTTAGTTCGGAACTCTGTTAAAGGAATCGTTACCGTAGTCCATTTACCTTCTGTAGTAACACCTTTACCTCCAGTAGTTTTCCAAGGTTCATATCTTGCCAAATAGGTCCAGTTATAATCCTTTACAATAAAAATAGAACTGCCTTTCCAAGTTCCCGCAATATTAATTTCAAATTTTAAAGCAAACTGGCTAAGGTCTAATGTTAAATCGTTAGGCTGAATCCAATACTGAGCCTGCTCAATATTAATGCAACGTCCGTTCTCCCACCAAGAACCGTTTCCTGCACTCAAAGCACCTGGATTTAAAATAGGATACACGCCTTTGTTTCCTAGAAAATCTGGATCATTGTCACTTGTTGAAGTTCCCCAAGACATGCTTCCTATAGTATCGAAATTACAAATCATGCCTGTGGTCAAGTCGTTCACATTAAATAAGGTCGCAATTTCACCTGATGCGGTAGTAATTTTTAAAGGACCGCTCACAGCTCCATCCGGCATTTTAAAACTTACTGCAGTTCCATCATCTGAACCTGTAAATTCCTGTACGGACACGCCTGCAAAAATAAGTTCGTTGATTTGAAACAAATTTGTCCCATACACGGTCACCTCTTCCCCTGGCTGCGGATTTTCATTTGAAATGTGATCTAGCGCTGGAGGTCCAGCCACGATATCAATATCAAAAATCGCTTTTCCGTCTGGGGTAACAAGCTCAATGGTATTTAAATCATTTTCGGCAACAGAAGGAAATGGAATCACTGCTGGCACTTGTACAACTGCGTAGTTATCGGCAAACAAACCTCCATTAAAATCGACTGCTATACCATTGAAGGCAATTTTTACGGCATCTTTTAAATGAGATCCTTTCAAAACAACCCACTGTCCCGGAACCAGTTTATTCACCAATGTGTCATTTGGAGCTGCTGCATAATTGCGCACCTCCGTAATCACTGGTCCAGAACTAGAATCGTCCTCATTATTGCAGGATACTAACAGTACCGTAACAAACATCATGCTTGCAAAAAGCAGGCGATTAAAACTATTATCTATTATTTTTTTCATAACTGTCATTATTTATAGTATGGAACTGACGGTTCATTTAACTTAGGGTTCACTACCACTTCTGTAGTTGGAAGCTGCAGGGTAAAAGTAGCAGAGGTTGCAGGCGATATCGTTCCAATAGGATCGTTTGGCGTTGCCGTTTTCGAATCCTTGTCGTAATCAAACAGTACTCTCTGCTGGTTGCTCAAAAGTGCCACTGCTTTCTGAGGATTATAATAAGAGAGTCTTACCAAATCATACCAGTATTGTCCCTCGCAGGCAAATTCTACTCTTCTTTCGTTAAGAATAATGTCTTCATTAATTGAGGTAACTGGATCTACTCCTGCGCGTTTTCTAACTTTATTAAAATACAGCAGCGCATCGGCATCGCTTGTCGAAACATCATTTCCAAGTACCGCTTCTGCATATACCAGATAGACATCTGCAAGTCTCAAAAGGGCATTATGCTCAATAGATCCCAAGTACGACATTGCAGGCGAATTATTATCGGCTTCGTTCCCAATGATATGCTTTTTCATTCCAGGAGAGGTTGCTGTATAACCGCCACCCGCAGCATTAAGCTCAGGATAATGATCTCCTGGCAACATAAAACTTGCTTTTCTTCTGATAGAATCTTGCTCCGTATAAGCCAAATACAAATCGTAGCTCACGCCTGGAGATCCCCATGCGCCTCCTTTTTGAGGATTAATGTCATTGCTTGGAGAGTAAGTCAATAAATGGTTACCATGCATCCATTCTGTAGTGGCAGACCATTGCAACGCAAAAAGCGATTCCTGATTGTCGTTGAACTTGGTTTTAAAAAGATCTGCATAACTAGGAAGCAGAGTTAATCCGCTGTTTGCGATAACATCTTTGGCGTACTTTTTAGCCTGATTTAAATATTCTTGATTGCGGCTTCCTCCAGTCTGGCCAACACCTGCTCTAGTTAAGTAGACCTTGCTCAACATTCCTTTAGCGGACCATGATGTAACTCGGCCTGGCTGATCGGTTTTAGGCAGGTTTTCTGCTGCAAAAGTTAAATCTTCGATTACAAATCTGTACACATCCTCTATTTTATTTTTATTGACTAGAGGCGATTTTATCAATTTGGTATTATCTTCTATAATAGGTACTTCACCCCAAAGCATTGCCAAATGATAGTAAGCCATCGCACGTATGAATCTTGCTTCGGCTACTGCCGCTTTTTTATCTGTGGATGATACTGATGAAGGTGTTTTTTCATTAATAGCGTTAATAGTCGTATTGCAATGTGCCACTATAATGTAAAGTGCTGCCCAGCCTGTTGTTAAACGCCCGTTGGATCCTGAAAGAGTAAAAGTATTAAGCTGCACCAGATCTGAACCCTGATATTGAAGAATAAGATTCCCGCTTAATATATCTCCTAAAGGCAGGTATGCCATATTATTCCATTGTGCCCAGATTTTGCCTCCGTATAATGCCGCTGTAGCTAAACGAAGCTCTTCTTTGGTCTGGTAAAAATTTTCTGTGCTTATTTCGGACTGTGACGGACGGTCTAGAAAATCGTCCTGGCATCCGGTGAGCACCGCTGAAACCAGCAGGCTTAAAATGATATTTCTATAAATTGTGCCCATATTTTTGTTTTGTTTCATTTTTAGTTAGTTAATCCTAGATTAAGTCCAAATGTAAAAGATCGGGACTGCGGATAGAAACCATTATCAATTCCCGCCTGCAAAGGATTCCACGATCCTACCTCAGGATCCATTCCTGTGTAGCTAGTAATTAGAAATGGATTGTTGACATTTACATACAGCCTAAGCGAACTTATATGTATTTTTTTCATCATCTCACTTGGAAAAGAATAGCCTAAAGTCATGTTTCTGCATCTTATAAAAGAACCATTCTCTACATATCGATCAGAAAAACGGTTGTTTCTGTTGCTGTCATTGTTTTTTAGTCCCACAATTGAAGTTTCAGGATTAGTCACATACACGTTATTCACATCTGAAGCCGAACCATTAGGATCAATTAAAGCCAATACAGCGTGATCTTTCAAAGACTTCAAATAACCGTTATTGGTAAGAGGATTGTCTCCATTGATTCTCATTCCGTTTACAACTTCGCTACCTTGATTGGCAGTAAAGAAAATATTCAAATCAAAACCTTTGTAAGTAAAAGTATTTCCAAGTCCAAACTGAAATTGTGGAACAGGCGATCCTAAAAATGTCTGATCCTTTTCAGTAATCTTACCGTCTCCGTCAAGATCTTTAAATTTAAGATCTCCGTACCATACTCCACCAGAATTAGGAGTAATTGGCAGCACTGTTCCGTCAGTATTGGTTGGAAGTGCGTGGTTTTTAAAATCTTCTGCTGTAGCGAATACACCGTCTACTTTATAACCATAGAATGATCCTATTGAACCGCCTACTACAGTTCTAGACACCACATCTCCTCCATAGTATCCTGGAAGGAAAGCTCCGTCAGTATTTAATTTCATTACTTTATTTTTATTGTGAGATAAAGTAAAATCTGTAGTCCATGTAAAATCTCCGTGCTCCATATTTCTTGAACTCAAATGAAGATCGATCCCTCTGTTGCGAACCTGTCCAATATTAACATAAGGAGCATTGATGGCTCCAGGAGAATACCCCACAATAGTTCCTGAATACAATGGAAGAGGAATCTGCATAAGCAATCCATCCGTCATACGATTGTAAACATCAACAGATAAATTAAGCTTCCATCCAAACAGCGCTGCATCAAGTCCGATATTGCCGTATTTGGTTTTTTCCCATTCTACTGCTGGGTTTGCGATGTTGGTAGTCATTTGTGCATTACCAGAAAGCCCTGTAGATACCGATTCTAAAGTTGATAGATAGGCATTGTTTCTAACATTTTGATTGTTGGTAAGCCCATATCCTGCTCTTAACTTTAATTCGTTAACGATTTTAGAACCTTTTAAGAATTTCTCATTGTTTAGTTTCCATGCAAATGCTCCAGAATATGTGGTTACCCAACGATTATCAGGTGCAAATTTCGAAGAACCGTCAGCACGGATATTTGCTGTAAAGAGATATCGGTCATCATAGATAAAATTCAAACGTCCGAAGTATGATTCTAGTGAGCTGTCTCCTTTTGTGCCTCCATTGGTAGCAGTAGTGATATCACCGCTTCCGATATTGGTTACATTATTAGAAATGAAATTTCTTCTTCCAGCAGAAACACTTTCAAACTGTGTCAGCTGAGCCTCATGCCCTAAAAGAGCATTAAAATTGTATTTTTTATTAAAGACTTTCGAATAGGTAAAGAAACTTCTAAATGTGGTAAAATAGTCTTGATTGTAAGCGTAAGAAGCTTCATTGGTCACTTTTTCAGCTAGTCCGAATTTATAAGTCGGGCTAAACTTGTCTTCTGTCCTATACAGAAAATTGCCTGAGATCTCATTACGGAAAGAAAAGTCTTTTGTAAAAGCAATATCTATATAAAGATTGCCAAAAAACTGATTTCTCTTCGGATTATTTTTATTGATAAGTGCCAATGCATAAGGATTTACACGTTTTGCAATCCATCCCTCGCTGCTTTCTTCCCCTGCAAAACTTCCGTCTGCATTTCTGACAGCGATATCTGGTGTCTGACTTAGTGCTTCCTGAATAACGTTTGATCCAGTAGAATTTACATTTTCATCAATGTGAGTCAGCTGCAGGCTAGTTCCCAACTTCAGCCAGCTTGTTGTCTTATTGTCTAAGTTCAATCGCACTGATGCTCTAGTAAATTCAGATCCTAAAGCTATACCTTCCTGATTAAAATACGATCCCGAAAGTAAATACTGTGTTTTTTCAGAACCGCCACTTAAAGTAAGAACATGATTTACTGTAGGCGCTTTACGAAACAATTCTTCTTGCCAGTTGGTCCCTTCTCCTAAATAATTCGGATTGGCAAATTCAGGTCTTTCGTCAAACCCCCATACTGCTGCCCTTTGGTTAATAAATGTGGCATATTCCCTTAAATTCATTGTTGGATACTGCTTGATAAGCTCTTGAAATCCAGTTGAAACCTCATAGGTTATTTTAGCCGCACCTTCTTTACCTCTTTTTGTTGTAATCACAATTACCCCATTTGTAGCTTGTGAACCATAAATTGCTGTAGCCGAAGCATCTTTCAAGACATCTACCGATTCAATATCTGATGGGTTTATGGTTGCTAGCGGATTGGTACCATTACCTGGGTCAAAACTTTGGCCAATGATAACCCCGTCAATTACATACAAAGGTGAACTGCTGCCAAACGAAGACATACCTCGTATCTGGATGTTTACACCTCCTCCAGGCTGTCCTGAAGTCTGCTGCACTACCACACCGGCTACTTTTCCTTGTAATGCTTGGTCAAAAGTAACAGGCTGTGTTTTGCGGAGCTCATCACCGCTAATGGAAGAAATGGCTCCCGTAAGGTCTTTCCTTTTGGCTTTTCCGTACCCGATTACTACTACTTCGTTTAGTGCTTTTAAATCCTCTTTCATTTGGATTGTAAGCTGGGCGTCGGTAACTTTTACTTCCTGCTTGACAAAACCCAGATAGCTAAACACAATGGTTTCACCGATTTTTGCTGTAATGGTAAAACCACCATCGGCATCTGTGACTGCTTTCTGATCTTTTCCTTTAAGCTGAACATTGACCCCAAAAAGAGGTTGGCCATCTGTTTCTGATGTAACAGTACCCTTAATTCTTTTTGGATCAGAATTTTGGGCTGACATCAGTGTGGCATAAAATAGCATCGCTATAATAATGCCTGTATTAAAAAGACTGTAACTGCGCTTTTTAATGCATCGCATTCCTTTTTTTTCATTCATAATTTGGTTGGTTAGGTATTAGTTAATAAGCTGGTTTGTCTCTTCGAAAAAATCTTATAGACAGGGAACAAATTAACAATAAAGACTAGCCAAACTATGGTTCTATTTGTATCAGAAAAAGGGTCGAATTGTAACTATTACTGGACTTATGATAAAAAAAAGCAACTATTTATTTCATTAAAATATTTTATATCATAATTTTTTATGATATTATCAATACCTACTACTAAATCAATACTACCTGAGAAAGCAACTCATGAAGAAGCATTCGTGGTGTTCTCGTTACAAAACTAAAGAGGGAATTTAGCAGGTACAACGTCGGAACTTTCAAAAAATACAAATTACAAGAAGCTAAACTGTCATTTCAATAATTTATTTATCTTTGTTACTAAGATACTTAGTTTATGAGCAAAATTAATACTACTGATTTATTGTCTCGATTTCAGACTGCCAGCAGAAAATATTCTGATGCCTCTACATTTATGCATGCTGCGATTGCCAGAAAAGCAGGACTTTCGGGAGCCGACCACAAATATTTAGGACTTATTCTTCCTTACAAATCTATAACTGCGGGAGAAATCTCTAAACTTACGGGTTTAAGCACAGGTGCCGTAACGGGATTAATAGACCGATTGGAAAAAATGAAACTCTTGGAAAGGCAATTCATCAAGGAAGACCGGAGAAAAGTCATTATTGTTCCAAATGTTGAAAACAGTATGAAACTGCTTAAACCATTTTTTGATGAACTGCAGGAGAAAACTATGGCCTTGCTTGCCACTTTTTCAGAAGAACAAATCGAAACTATAGAAAGCTATTTTATTAAAGCTGCAACTATTATGGAGGAAACAAAAGATAATTTAAATAAAAAATAATATGGAAGGTTTAACTGCAAATTACCTGACAAGAGCTGAAATATGGCTCTGCATCACCACACTTTTCTATTTTTTAATGAATGGTGCTCAGATTTTCGAAACCGTAGTTTTTGTGCCCAAATGGACGGAATCTCCACCTGAAAATTTCAAACTTTTATTGGATGGAAAAGGCACAAGTTTAAAAGTTTTTTGGATAGTTTTTCATTCGTTGCACGAAATCACCTTTATTCTTGCCATTATTTTCTGCTGGAAAATTGATCCTGTTAGAAATTGGCTATTGGTATTGTTTGTTTTTCATTTTGCCGTTAGAGCATGGACACTTTCTTACTTTGCTCCTAACATTATTGATTTTCAAAAAATGGCCGCAAATGCAACTTTTACAGAAGATCTTGCACAACGCACTTCCCTTTGGCAGACGCTCAATTATTTCAGAGTCATCCTATTTGTTACAATTTCCTGCTCGCTAATTCCGTTGTGCATTAAATTATTCAGTTTAAGATCATAAAATACTAGAGGCAGCACAAATTTGTACTGCCTCTCATTTAGTTTGAATTTAATTTTAGACTAAAATGGATTACGATTTTTCTATCCTTTTATTTTAAATATTAAGTGACGGCTTGCCTGAAGCAATAGTATAAGCTTCTTTAAGCACTTCTGAATACGTTGGATGCGCGTAGCAAACAGAAGCCATGTCTCCTGCTGTTACCTCGTACTCCAACCCCACAACTGCTTGTGCAATAAGATCTGCCGCTCTGGCGCCTATAATGTGCACGCCCAATAATTCGCCGTATTTTGGATCGGAAAGCACTTTAACAAAACCTTCCTGCTCCATACCTGCTCTCGCTCTAGCGTTGACCGCAAAGGGAAATTTGCCCACTTGATAAGCAATTCCATCTTTTTTTAATTCCTCTTCAGTAGCACCTACCGAGGCAACTTCTGGCCATGTATAAACCACAGCTGGAATACGGTTGTAATGAATATGCGGTTTTTGCCCATCTATTCGCTCCACTACAAATACAGCTTCTTCCTCGGCTTTATGTGCCAGCATGGCTCCACCAATAACATCTCCAATAGCATAAATATTGGGTACTGCTGTTTGCAGAAGTTCATTGACCTTGATAGTGCCATTAGCATTTAATGTTACATTGGTATTCTCCAGACCTAAAGCCGTTACATTGGGTCTTCTGCCCACGGCAACCAAGACATAATCAACCGTTAGATCCTCTTGCCCTCCTTGTTTATTTTTGAAATAGACCTTCGCTTTTTCACCAAGATTCTCGGTTTTGTACACTGCTTGTCCCAGTTTAATTTCTATGCCTTCTTTAGTTAAAATTTTAGCCAAAGCACTTCCGAGTTCCAAATCCATATTCGCAATCAGGTTATCGGCATATTCTAAAATAGTCACTTTTGTGCCTATTCTATTAAAGATAGAAGCCATTTCGACACCAATCACACCGCCACCAATAATTGCTATGTGTTCAGGCTTCTCTTTCATATCCAATGCTTCCGTAGAAGTAATTACTCTTTTTTTATCAATGACAACACCAGGAATAGTCGCTGGTTTAGATCCTGTAGCAATAATATATTTCTTTGATTTTATAGAGGTTTCTGTCTGATCGGCATGTGTTACTTTAATCTGTTCATTACTAACAAAAGAAGCTACTCCTTGAAGTACGCTTATTTTATTCTTTTTCATCAGAAATTCTAGTCCTTGTGTATTCTTCTGCACCACCTCGTTTTTACGTTTGTAAAGCTGCTCAAAGTTTAACTGAATATCCGAAAATTCAATTCCATGTGTTCTAAAACTTTTTGCTGCATCTGCATAATGATGCGTGCTGTCTAACAGCGCTTTGGTAGGAATGCATCCCACATTGGTGCAGGTGCCTCCCAAGCTGTTGTATTTTTCTATAAGTGCTGTTTTGTAACCAAGCTGGGCACTTCTAATTGCTGCTACATACCCGCCAGGACCTGATCCTATAACGGTAATATCAAATTCTTCCATTTTATTGTTGTTTATTATTCTATAAATCAAAATAAACCAATCGGTCTTTTTTATAGCAAAAAAAATTATGCTTTTAACTGCATAATCATTTTCTCTAAAAACGACATTGCTATCTTTAGCTCGGTCGTTCTATTGTTTACTTTTGCTTGCATAAATGCTCCTTCGATGATCGAAATCATAATTACAGCCAGTTCGGCTGGGTCTGTGTCTGCTTTAATTTCCTTATTTTCAATCCCTCGTTTTACTTGATTCACAATAGCTGTTTTCCAAATATCAAGAGCCTTCTGCGCACGCTCTTTAAGCTGAGGATGAGTGTCATCTGCTTCTGTTGCTGTATTGAGTATCGGGCAGCCGGACTGTAGAAACGGATATTTATAATAGTTTTTATACATTTCTGGATAAACCAGCAATCCTTCAATTGAATTTTGTGTTTCTAAAATGCGTTCTTTGATGTGGTGGGTAATCTTCCCAAAATTATGATCGAAAACTTTCAGTGCGATTTCATCCTTGTTCTCAAAATTGCCATAGATACAGCCTTTTGAAAGTCCCGTCACATTCATCAAATCATTGATAGAAGTACCTGCATAACCTTTTGTATTAAAAACGGGCGCGGTTTTTTCTATAATCAATTGTTTTGTATTTTCTGACTTGGATGTCTTCATTTCTGTTATTATTTATTGTTATGCTGTTTTCAATTTCATTTTCAATATCGGATAGTTCTTGCCCATATCATCAAGCTCTTTTCTATCATAGGTTTCAAATCCGATTTTTTCATAAAATTTTATAGCATTAGTATTTTGTTCGTTAACATCTACAAGATTAACATCAAAAGCGCCAAAGGCATAATCTACTAATTGTTTTCCGTATCCTTTTCCAATATAATCAGGATCTAAAAACAGCATTTCAATTTTCTGATCGCTGATTCCAATAAAGCCCACGATTTTTTGGTCAACAGAAAGAAGAAAAACGTCCAACTGCGCAAAATCAAAATCTTGCAACATTAATTTAATCTCGACAAAATCTTCTTCAGATAAAAATAGATGTGTCGCTAAAACCGATTTTTCCCAAACAGATAACACTTCATTTTTATAGTCGGGATTATACTTTAAGATCTCAGTATTCATTTTTAAGTTTATTTGCATTGGCAAAATTACAACAAAAAAAAGAACAATCGGTCTTTTTTTATTATATATCATTCAACTTTTAGTTTTAAGCATCCTCAAAGCATAAAACACATCATTTGTCGCACATAATGCATCAAATTTACTATTCAGATCAGGGAGCTAAAATTACATTTACAATCTTATTTTTTGCACATTTTATTCGCAGGAATTTACATTGTGCAAAAGCAGTAAACCTTTTTATAACAACCTCACTAATAAAATTAAACCGCAAATGATCATGAAAAAACAAATTAAACAATATGCATTTTTACTGCTTATTGTTTATGGAACCAGTTACGGACAAGCAAAAAAACATCTTGACGCTAACAAACCAATAGAGGAAAGAATTTCTCTTTTAATGAAAGAAATGACATTAGATGAAAAAATCGGACAAATGAATCAGTACAATGGTTCATGGGATGTAACGGGACCAAAACCGGAATCGGGTTCTAATGAAGAAAAATACAATAATATAAAGAAAGGATTGGTAGGCTCTGTTCTTACTGTTAGAGGTGTTAACCAAGTCAGAACTTTGCAAAAAATGGCTGTTGAAGAAACCCGCTTGGGAATTCCCCTTCTTTTTGGTTTTGATGTTATACACGGCTACAAAACCTTAAGTCCTATTCCGTTGGCAGAAGCGGCAAGCTGGGATTTGGAAGCCATTAAAAATTCGGCTAGTGTAGCTGCGCTTGAAGCTTCTGCTTCGGGATTAAACTGGACTTTTGCTCCTAATGTTGACATCTCAAATGATGCAAGATGGGGACGAGTTATGGAAGGCGCTGGCGAAGATCCGTATTTAGGGAGCAAAATTGCTATAGCAAGAGTTAAAGGTTTTCAAGGTGAGCGTTTTGACAACACCAAAATCATTGCCTGTGCAAAACATTTTGCTGGTTATGGTTTTGTAGAAGCAGGAAGAGATTACAACAGCGTAGACATGAGTAATTCTAAATTGTACAATACAGTACTACCGCCTTTTAAAGCGGCAAGCGACGCAGGAATCCGTACTTTTATGAATTCATTCAACACCTTAAATGGAATTCCAGCTACAGGAAGTGCTTTTTTACAGAGAGATATTTTAAAAGGCGCTTGGGGATTTAAAGGATTTGTGGTTTCTGACTGGGCTTCAATAGCGGAAATGATTACTCACGGCTATGCAGCAGATGGTGCCGATGCGGCCAAAAAAGCAGCTCTTGCAGGTTCTGACATGGATATGGAATCGAATATATATCTTAAAGAACTGGCTCTGTTAGTAAAAAAAGGAACTGTAAAAGAAAGCGTAATTGATGATGCGGTTCGCAGAATTCTTCGCGTGAAATTTGAATTAGGCTTATTTGACAACCCTTATAAATATTGCGACGAAGCTCGCGAAAAATCAAATATTGGCAGCAAAGCAAACAACGCCGAGGTTCTTGAGATGGCTAAAAAATCGATTGTTTTATTGAAAAATGATAAGAATCTTTTGCCTCTGAAAAAATCAGGTGCTAAAATTGCCTTAATCGGTGCTTTGGCCAATGATAAAAATAGTCCTCTTGGAAGCTGGAGAATCGCTGCAGATGATAATACTGCCATATCTGTTTTGGAGGGAATGCAACAATACAAAAACAATACATTAGTTTTTGAAAAAGGAACCGATGTTGCTATCAACAAACAATCCTTTTTAGACGAAGTAAAAGTCAATACCACTGATTTTTCTGGATTTGAAGCAGCGAAAAAAGTGGCAAAAGAGGCCGAAATTGTGGTAATGGTACTAGGCGAAATAGGTTTTCAAAGCGGTGAAGCGCGCAGTAGAACAGAATTAGCCCTTCCAGGTAATCAACAGCAATTACTAGAGGAAATTTACAAAGTAAACCCAAACATTGTTTTAGTCTTAAACAACGGACGTCCGTTGTCTATACCTTGGGCGGCAGAACATATTCCAGCTATTGTTGAAGCATGGCAGTTAGGAACACAATCTGGAAATGCCATCGCACAGGTTTTGTACGGAGACTATAATCCAAGTGGTAAGCTGCCAATGTCATTTCCTAGAAATGTTGGCCAATGCCCTATTTATTATAATCTGTACAATACCGGAAGACCGACAGATAAAGACAATAATGTTTTTTGGTCACACTATTCTGATGTTGAGAAAACGCCATTATACCCATTCGGTTACGGATTAAGTTATACTTCTTTTGACTATAAAAACTTGAAGATTTCAAAAGATTCTTTTCAAAAAGGAGAAAAAATCGAAGTCTCTGTTGATGTGACCAATACAGGAAGTTTTGATGGAAAAGAAATTGTCCAGCTTTATATAAATGATCCTGTTGCCAGCATTGCAAGACCTGTAAAAGAATTAAAAGGCTTTGAGCTTATCGAATTAAAAAAGGGAGAAACCAAAACAGTTCGATTTATTCTAACAGACAAGGAACTTGGTTTTTATGACAACGACGGTAAATTTATGGTAGAACCTGGTCAATTTAATATTATGGTGGGCTGGAATTCTAATAATGGACTTAACAGTAAATTTGAGCTAAAATAAAATCAGAAAAATAAAGTCCAAAAGAATAATTCTCTAAACAAGAATAGAATATCTTTTAATTTATATATCCTGAATACGATAATTCCTTAATTGGATCAAAATCGTACTCAGGATTTTGGCAATATGGTAGATTTGAATAAAAAAAAAATAAGTGTTCAAATTAGTTTTATTAATATTGTTTCCCCATATCCTAAAAAATCCACTTAAAAAAATCGGATAATGCATACTGTTACATCCAAATGAAAAAGACAACTTATATCCTTTTATGCTTCTTTAGCATTGTAAACTCGCTGTTTTCGCAAGGCAAATTTGACAGCTACCAGTTTAGGAGCATACAAGAGACTGCTTCAAAACGAGCTGTTTCTTCTATCATTCAGGATAAAAATGATTTTATTTGGATCGGTACAAGTGGCGCCGGTCTCTATAGATACGATGGCGTAAATTATTTCGGATATAAATACGAGAACAAACCTGGTTCGGTAAACAGTAATTTTATTTATTCTACGTTTATCGATTCCAAAAATAACCTTTGGGTAGGCACCGATCAGGGTTTGTGCTTATACAACAGGGATTTAGACAACTTTACCCGCATCAATATTGAAGATGCTATAACACAAGGATACACGCAGCCCATTACGATAAAAACAATTATTGAAGACAATAATGGCAATCTATACTTGGGCGCTTACGGTTTTGGGTTATTTAAACTTAACACAAAAACCTTAAAGTCTTCTCTGGTACATTCAAAAGTGCTGGAAAAACCTAATTTTCTAATAAAATCTTCGGTTAAAAACAAACAGGGAATTATTTATTTAGGAACCAGTTACGGACTTTTAGAAATTGACACCAATGGAAAAGTCAAACAGGTTTATAAAGACAAATTTAAACGAGAACCGCTCACTAACGATATTGAAAGTCTTGTTATAGACAAATTTGGATACCTATGGATGGGCACAACCGAAAACGGATTGATAAAAATTAAGCCTGAAACAGATAATTATCAGTTTGAAAACTATGCCATTACGAAAAATAAGATCTTATCAATCGTACAAAGCAGTTTGGGTTACATTGTTTGCGGTACCGAAAATGACGGATTACTGGTTGTAAATTATAAGGGAGAAGTACTAAAAAAATATTTGCACAGCAAATACAATAGTGCCAGCTTAAAATCCAATTCGGTTTGGTCTTTGTATCAAGACAAAGAAAAAAGACTCTGGTTAGGGTATTTTAATAAAGGTCTTGGCGTTTTTGATAAACCTAATAACAAATTCAACTCGCTGGAATCTCTTGCTAACAATGAAAATTCTCTGCAAACAAGCTATGTAACTTCGGTTGCAAAAGACAAAAAGGGTAATTTGCTCATTAGTAACGAAGGCGGAGGATTAGATATTTACAACCTCAACAATAAAAGCTACATTCACGTTAATAAAACAAACCAAAATTATTATTCGGGTTTAGATGCGGTCGATATTCAGAGCATATTTATCGACAGCAAAGAAAATATTTGGCTTGGAAGCTGGGATCGCGGCATCTACTTTCTAAAAAACGGAACTTCCAGATTTGTCAACTATAATACAGCAAATACACCAGGATTAAAATCGAACCGAATTTTTAGTTTTTCAGAAGATTCAAAAGGCAGAATCTGGATCGGAACTTTTATAAAAGGACTGCATTATTTTGATAATAAAAGCAACACATTTGTACATTGTGATACTGAGCCATTTGTCAAAAACGGTCTAGATAATGCTTTCATCCGTAAAGTTTTTGTAGATTCTGATAATGTTTTGTGGGTCGGCACTATCTTAGGCTTGTATCAGATCAATATAAAAGATGAAACTGGTTTTAAAGTCACAAAAATGCGCGATGCTATGTTTGGCGGCATTAATAAAAACAATAGCATTCAGATTATTTTATCTATTTATGAATCTAATGATAAAACAATATGGATAGGAACAGATACTCAAGGCCTATTTAGCTACAATAAAAAAAACAAGACATTTTCTAATTACGATGATTTTCCTGGATTTAAAGAAAAATCAATTCGCGCGATCATTTCTGATAATAACGGCGCTTTATGGGTAAGCGGCGGATCTGGTTTGACAAAACTCGACCTGAAAAATCAAAAAAGCATTAATTTTAATAAAGACGACGGTCTAATCGATAATGATTTTAATAACAATGCCGTTTACAAAGACGGAAATGGAGAGCTTTATTTTGGAGGTTATGAAGGCGTAAATTATTTTAACCCTAACGAAATTAAAAAAGCAGAAAAAGCTCCGCGTCTTTATTTCAGTGATTTTAAATTATTCAATCGATCCGTAAAACCAAATGAAGACGGCTCTCCTTTGAGCAAAGTAATTTCGCAGACTCAAGAAATTACGCTTAATTACACACAGTCTGTTTTTACGATCGAATATGTGGGAATCAATTATAATTATTCTAAGAAAAACCAATATGCGTATTATCTCGAAGGTTTTGAAAAAGACTGGAACTATGTAGGCAATAACAGAACAGCAACTTATACCAATTTGGCGCCGGGAAATTATACCTTTAAAGTAAAATCGGCCAACGCAGACGGCACGTGGAGCGGCAATCAATTAGAATTAAAAATAAAAATCCTTCCTCCGTGGTGGAAAACCATCTGGGCTTATTTAATCTATTCTTCTATTTTAATTTTCTTAATCCTTTATCTTAACAAGATTTATCAAAATCGTTTCAAAGCGAAGCAGGCTATAATTCTGGAAAAAGAAAAGAACATTCAATTGGAGAAATTAAACAATAAAAAACTGCAGTTTTTCACCAATATCTCGCATGAATTCAGAACTCCTTTAACACTAATTATTAATCCGCTGGAGGATATTTTAAAGAGCAAAAAAATATCTCCAGAGATTCATAATAAATTAAAAATAGTACACAAAAGCTCTGATAGGCTCTCTAGGCTTATTAATGAGCTTATGGATTTTAATAAATTAGAGTTTAATAAAATTTCGCTTCAAGCCAAGAAAGTTGAAGTCGTATCGTTTACCGAAGCCGTTATCGGCTACTTTTATGAAGAAGCCGCAGCGCGAAACATTGCTGTTAATTTTGAGTCGCCTGTAGATGAACTCGAAGATTGGCTAGATCCTAAAATGCTAGAAAAAATACTGTTTAATATTATTTCGAATGCATTTAAATTTACGCCAGATAATGGTTCGATCCATATTTCTATAAACACATCAGAAACCGAAAATGTATTGATAATTGACGGAAATAAAGTCCCATCTTTCTCGATAACCATTGCAGATACAGGTTCTGGAATACGAAAAAAAGATTTAAATAAAATTTTTGATCGTTTCTACCAAGTCAATAATCTCAATAAGGAATATTACGGAAGCACCGGAATTGGCTTGGAGGTTGTAAAGGAATTTGTCGAACTTCATAAAGGAAAAATTGAAGTTGAAAGTGAAGTTGGCGAAGGCACCAGCTTTAAAATAACTTTTCCGCTAGGCAACTCGCTATATAAAAGAAGTGAGATCATTGATGAGAAATATAAAATAGAGCGCAAAAACGAACTTTTATCTGAACCTGTTCAAGATGAGATAGAATCTAACTCTGAAGCAGAAGCTCAAAAAGCATATACCGTTTTAATTGTAGAAGACAATACAGAATTAAGAAACTATTTAAAACAGGAACTTAGCAAATCATACAAAGTAATTACAGCCGAAAATGGCCAAAAAGGTTACGATCTTGCTGTACAGAAATTGCCTGATTTAATTATAACCGATGTTATTATGCCAGTCATGGACGGACTTGAGCTGTGCAAAAACATAAAAGGCGATTTAAAAACAAGCCATATTCCTTTATTGATGCTTTCTGCCAAAGCAATGGTAAAAGACCGATTGGAAGGTATCGATTCGGGTGCCGATATGTATTTAAGCAAACCTTTTGAACTGGATATTCTAAAATCGAGTCTCGCGCAGCTTATTACAAGCAGACAGATCATGTTCAAGAAATTTTACAGCGGCATCACTAAGCAAGGCAAAGAAAAAACAACCTCGCTTGATAATGATTTCATTCAAAAGATTCTGCATTATATTAATGAAAATATTAGTGAACCTGAACTAACCGTAGAACTACTTTCTTCTAAGATCTTTTTAAGCAGAAGCCAGCTCTATCGAAAAATAAAAACACTAACAGGTGTTTCTGTTAATGAATTTATCCGAAATGTGCGATTAGAAAAAGCAAAACAGCTGATCGAACAGGGCAATAATAATATCAACGAAATAAGTTTCAAAGTTGGTTTTACTTCTCCCTCCTATTTTGCCAAATGCTATAAAATCAAATACGGCCATTTGCCTACACAGGAAAAAAGAGCGAAAGAATAGAAAACAAATTACAATTTGAATATTAAATAGTAAAGAGCTTCGGTTTAAACCGAAGCTCTTTTTTTGTCAGTGATTTTTTTCAAAATGTAAGCTTTTAAATTTCAGGCAAAAATCAGCATATAAAAAATAAAACCTTAATATTTTGAACATACAATATTTTTTAGACTAAAAAATTACCAATACTTCAGCAACCGTTTTAATGCTTATAATGATTTGTTTTAGCATTTACAGGGGTTCAGAAGCACTTTTTGCATCATCTGTTGCACAATATGCATCATCTGTACTACAATGCAACACCTGTAGAATCTACTTTCGTTAAGAAATATTTAAGAAAAAAGTTTAGCCATTCTAACTCAAAACAATCTCATGTCAAAACACCCAAATTTTTAAATATTTTCTTAAAACTTAACGAATTACTAATTATTTCAATTTAAACTAAACAACCAAACTTTATGCAGAAAAAAACATTAAAAAGACTATTGTGCTTAATAGTATGCTTGTGGGGAAATTTTTTCTTCGCTCAAACTGTTAAAGGTAAAGTAACATCGGGAGGAAACATTCTTCCGGGTGTTAGTGTAATAGTACAGGGAACCAAAAACGGAACGGTCACCGATTTTGACGGTACTTTCGTATTGAATAATGTTGAACCAAAAGCAATGCTGCTTTTTACTTATATAGGATACAAAAATTTAATCCTTGAAGCTAAACCGAATATGCAAGTGGTCATGGCGAGCGACCTAGAAAAATTAAACGAAGTGGTCGTTATCGGATATGGAACATCTAAAAGAAAAGACATAAATGGTGCTGTATCTTCTATTAAAGCTTCTGAAATTCAAGATAAGCCATTTATCTCTATCGATCAGGCTCTTGTTGGTAAAGCCGCAGGTGTAAATGTTACGCAGAACTCTGGTACTCCAGGTGGGGGAATCTCTGTTCAGATTAGAGGAATTACTTCTATTAACGGTAATGAGCCTTTATATGTGATCGACGGAACGCCTGTTTTTGCAGACAAAAACAATGATTCCTTTTCGTTTAGCGCTTTAGGCGGAGGAAACGGACAAACTAAAAATTCTGCTTTATCTGGATTGAATATTTCAGATATAGAAACGATCGATATCTTAAAAGATGCTTCTGCAACAGCTATATATGGTTCAAGCGGTGCAAACGGAGTGGTTTTGATTACAACTAAAAAAGGAAAAAAGGGAAAATCAAAATTTACATACGAAACCTATTTAGGGACACAACAGATAAACAATACGGTTGATGTTTTAAATCTGCCTCAATATGCGGCTTATCAGGCAAAAATTTACAAACTAAATGGCGAGCCTGTTCCGTATCAATATCAAAAACCTAATTTGCTTGGAAATGGTACAAATTGGCAGGATGAACTTTTTAGAACAGCGACAATGTACAATCACCAGCTTTCTTTCTCTGGAGAAAAAGATGGAACACGCTTTTACACTTCTTTAAATTATTTTGATCAGGAAGGTATTGTTTTAAATTCAGATTTCAACAGATTAGCAATGCGTTTAAATGTAGATTCTAATGTAAAATCTTGGCTTAAAATTGGTAACAACCTATCGATAAGCAAATCATCTCAGCAAGTGGTAAGAAATGATGACAGAGGAGGATTGGTTATGAATGCCTTAAGACAGTCTCCTGAGTTACCAGTTAGAGCTGCAGATGGTTCTTATGCGGGGCCAACATCTGGTTTAGGATCATCGGCAAATGAAGCCACTAATCCAATTGCCTTATCTGAATACAATAATGCCACTACAGAAAGATTTAAAATCAATGGAAATCTATTTGCTGATTTTACTCTTTTAAAAGGATTAGTTTTCAGATCAGAATTAGGATACGATTTGAATTTCTCAAAAAACAGCACTTTTGTGCCTAAATATACTTTAGGAAACGTAACTGAACTTTTAAATAAATCGTTCAAACAGCAAGATCAGAGCTATTATTGGAATATTAAAAACTATCTGACCTACAACAAAACGCTAAACGAGAAACATAATTTTACTTTTTTACTAGGACAAGAAGCGCAGGAAAGTTATTATGAATATTTAAGCGGTTACAGAACAGGCGATTTCTTAAATAAAGATTTCACCAATCTGAACATCGGTGATATTGCCACTGCCCTAAACGGAAATGGTTCTGGACGCTGGTCTATGACTTCTTATATTTCAAGATTAAATTACAGTTTTTCTGACCGCTACTCTTTTTCTGCTTCTTTAAGAGCAGATGCTTCATCTAACTTTGGACCAAATCACAAATGGGGATATTTCCCTTCATTTTCAGGAGGTTGGACAGTTAGCAACGAGAAATTCTTTGAGCCTTTGTCAAAAAGCGTTAATTATTTAAAATTTAAAGCTGGATATGGTCTTGTAGGAAATCAAAACATTCCCGCAAATAGATATCAGACTATTTTATCGCTACTTGCATCGCCATTTGGTGGAGTTTCGCCAACGATCGACAATTTAGGAAATCCAGACATAAAGTGGGAATCTCTTAAATCTTTCAATACTGGTTTTGAATTGGCAATGCTTAATAACAGAGTGAAATTAGATTTTGATTATTACATTAAAAATTCTTCAGATTTCTTGACCAAACAAATCAATGACGAATCCAATCAAAGTGCGCTTAACTATTATTTGAATACAGGTGAAATTGTAACAAAAGGTATTGAGCTTACTTTAAATACAAGAAATATTGCTACCGAAAATTTTAACTGGGATACAACGATCATTTTTTCAAAATACAATAATGAATTGACACGTTTTCAAGGTCAGGGCAAATCATTGTTAGGAAAAGTGCAATTCGATTTATACAATATTACCAGAACTACCGAAGGACAGCCAGTAGGACAATTTTACGGGTATGTAACAGATGGTTTGTTTAAAAACGCTACAGAACTAGCGGCTGGACCAATTCAGGAAGCAGGAACAGGTGTGGGAGACATTCGATTTAAGGATCTTAATGGTGACGGAAAAATAGACAGTAAGGACCAAACAGCCATAGGAGATGCTATTCCAGATTTTACCTATGCTATTACGAATAACCTTAGATACAAAAACTTCAATTTTTCAGTTGCTTTAACAGGAAGCCAAGGCAATAAGATTTACAACTTTACGCGCCATTATATTGATGGCATTTATCCAGGTTTTGGAGACCGATTTGGAAACGTAAGCACACAGGCAATGCAGGCTTTTGAACCTGGAGTGAATGAAAATACAGACGTGCCAAGAATCACGCTTAATGATCCAAATGGTAACGGAAGAATTTCGAACAGATTTGTTGAAGACGGTTCTTATTTAAGAATTCAGAATGTTTCTTTGAGCTACGATTTGCCAAATAAAATTTTCGACAATTCTATTATATCTAAAGTAAGACTTTATGTAAACGTTCAAAATTTATACACGTTTACAAAATATACCGGATTTGATCCAGCTCTTGGAAACCTAGACCAAAATATCACATTGAGCGGTATTGATCTAGGACGTTACCCAGTGCCAAGAACAACTTCTATAGGAGTAAATTTAGAATTCTAAGCTTTATAAAAACACATTTAACTTAATGATTCATAGTCATTAATATAAAAAAATAGTTATGAAAAAACTTTTTAAACTTTTTTTGATGGGAATGCTTATACCATTGCTGTCTTTATTTTCCTGTTCAGATGAGTTTTTGAATGCACCATCTGAAAATCAGTTAACGCCAAGCGATCTTCCTGAAGGGGTTACCGCTTTTGACGGAATTGCCGAGAGCTTGTACTTTAAGCCTTGGTTTGCCTTTAACGACAAATTCCTAATTGCTGTAGGAGACATGTATGCCGGAAATGCTTTTACATTTGATGGTGCTTACTCACAGTTTAAAGATGCTAAAGTAACGTCGCAAAACCCAATTCTTACAGAAGGATATGTAGCCTTGTTTTCGGTTATCGATCAATCTAATAATTTAATGAGTCTAGTCGAAGCTAGAAAAAGTGAACTTCCTGAGGCATCTTATAAAAATGCTATTGCCATATCAAGATTCATGAGGGCCAATGCTTATTTCTATCTTGTTAGGACTTTTGGAGCTGTGCCTATCATCAATAAAGCGGGATCTGCAGCACAGCCAAAAAGAAATCTTATTCCTGATGTTTACAAATTCATCAAGCAAGATTTAGAATACGCGGCAGAAAATTTACCAGAAAAAGGATTAAAGAAAGGATACGTGACTAAATATGCCGCAATGGGAATTTTAGCCAAAGTGCATCTGACTTTAAATGAATATGCTGAATGTGCTACTTTGACTCAGAAAATTATCGGAAATCAGTATACTTTAATTCAAGAATACGGAAATCTGTTTAGCAGTCCAGAAAATAATAATAGTGCAGAAAGTATGTTTGCTCTTCAATGGAAAGCTATTGCTACAGAATGGGGAACGCAAAACACCAATCAGGCGTATATTGTTCCAGGAGGCACAGGAATTACAGGCGGTGGTGACGGATGGGGAGTTTACCTTCCTTCTATTTCTTTGCAAAATGGATTTGAGCCAAAAGATATCAGAAAGAAAAGCACAATCATGACGGATGGCGATTTTTACCCTGAATTATTAAAAAGTCAAGGCGGTTTTACCTATAAAAAAATATACTCTTCTACAGCTGCAAATTTCAGAAAATACATAGTAGGATCTGCTGCAGAAAGAAACGATGTATTCTTTATGAGAACTTCTCAAAACACGATTATTTTAAGATATTCTGACATTTTATTGATGAATTCTGAGGCAATTATGGCTGGAGCGCCTTCCACTACGTCAGCAGCGGCTTTAAGCTCTTTTAATGAAGTAAGAAAAAGAGCAGGATTACCAATTAAAACAGTATTGACAAGAGATGAGCTTTTTAATGAAAGAAGAATTGAATTTGCTTTGGAAGGACAATATTTCTTCGATTTAAAACGCCGTGGTCTTGCTGAAGCAACTGCAATTATTTCTCAACAAGAAGTAGGTTTTTATTCTGATGATGCCAGAACAGAATTGATTTCGAGAAAGATAACTCCTGGAAGCAATTATTTTGAACTTCCATTGCCACAGTCTGCCATAGATACCAATCCATCATTATTAGAAGCTCCGGTTCCTTTTAACTTTAATAACTAAACTATGATCAATACAATAAAATATAGCATTCTACTACTTTTTGTGCTGGCTTCTTTTACAGCCTGCCAAAATGATGATGCAACTAGCGCAAACATTGATGCAATGGTTGCTGAACCGGGAGATTTACTAAATCAGGCCTTTCCAAACAATAAAGTAAGAGTTGAAGGAGAAGGTTTAACGGGACTAAAAAAGATTACACTCGATAATACTATTAATATTGCTTTTAATCCTAATTACAATTCAGACAAATCGTTTATTTTCACTGTTCCTTTTGATGAAAAACTAGGAAGCAGATTTGGAGTTCAGCCTATTACCTTTACAACTGCAAATGGCTCTGTGACTAAAAACATTGAGATTTTACAGCCTGTACCAACCATTACTAAAACCACTCCTGCAGTTGCAACTCCAGGATTTCCGTTAGAAATTGAAGGAACTTGGTTTTATAATATTTCATCAGTAACCTTAGCAGGAAAAGCGGTAAGTTATACGGTAAAATCGTCTTCTTCAATTATAATCGGTTTACCTGCAAATGCAACTTCTGGATCAGAACTTGCCATTACTACACCTGGAGGAACAGCAAAAAAGACAATTGATTTTGCAACCATCATTCTGGTATCTGATTTTGACGGAAATGGTCTTAGAAAAGATTGGACATCTTATGGAGATGTAGAAAGCTTTAATACTAGTACTTCTGGTGGTCCAACAGGAAATTACACCACGTTGGTTTGGGCCGGTTCTACTGCTAATGGCTACAACGGCAGCAGTGGCGGTGGCGGAGCTAGTTTCCTAAGCACTTCTAATACAGACGCTACAAAAGCCTATATTGATATAGATGTAAGTGCAAATGTTGTGGGCGCCCAGTTTGCTATTCAGCTAAACACAATCGACGGAGTAAACTATGGCTACAATTTTAAAATCACCGATACCAACTGGACTACAAAGACCATATCAATTGCTGATTTTAAAGACAATTACGGATTTGGATCTAATACAGCTGCCACATTAAATCCGTCTAAAATCAATGAAATTAAGGTTGGAATCGCTCAAGGAGACACCCCTAACCCTAGTGCTATTAAATTTGATAATATTAAAATCCGTTATCAATAATTAATCTCACATTTAACTTAAAGAGGCTGCGGTCAAAGCGGCCTCTTTTATTAAACCGAATAAATAATCGTAAATAAGAACGTTCTCTTAAAAAGGAAAGTTCATAATAAAAACAGTATGAAAAGTAAATTTTTATTAATGCTGGCTGGCCTCGTCTTTTTTTTTAATGCTTGCTCTAAAGACGATAATGAAACTGCCGATGTTCTGGAAACTCCCGTTGCAAATGCTCCAAAAGACGTAAATGATAATGGTTTTAAAGCAAAGTGGAATTATGTTTCCCATTCTAAAAGTTATCTTTTAGATGTTTCGACCGACGAAAATTTCACCTCTATTCTGCCAAATTATAATGCAAAAACTGTAACTGACTTAAACGAAGTTGTAGTAGGTTTAACTGGTGGAACGCAATATTATTACAGAGTGAGAGCTAAAAACGAAACTCAGATTTCGGATTATTCAAATGTGATTAGTGTGGTGACTACAGGCACGAGCGGTATTCCTGAAGATCCTACATTCTTAAAGGCAAAAGCAAACAAATTGGCCAATCCATTTTTTGTTGGTATGGCAATTAAAGCCTCACAATTAACAAATGGAAGTCCGTACGATGTGATCCTAAAAAATGAGTTTAGTAGCATTTCTGCCGAATATGAGATGAAAATGGATCAGATCTCGACTGCAAGCGGTGTGTACAACTGGACTGTAGCCGACAAAATTGTAGCCTATGGAAATACCAATAACATTAATGTACACGGTCATGCTTTAGTTTGGCATAATGCAGTACCACAATGGCTTAAAGATTTTTCTGGTACAGATGCCGAATTTGCTGCAGAAGTAAAAAAATACATTACAGATGTAGTGACACATTATGCAGGAAAAGTAAAATCTTGGGATGTGGTTAACGAAGCTGTAGATGATAGTGGCGCTATGAGAAATACTATTTTCTTGCAGCGAATGGGACCAAATTATGTTAGAGACTGTTTTCAATGGGCAAGAAATGCCGCTGTTGCTGCTGGTGATTCTTCGCTATTATTATTCTACAACGATTATGCAACGTCAACTAATAGTGCCAAACAAGACAAAGTTTTTGGTTTATTAGATGATTTAAAAACAGCTAAAGTAATTGATGGCGTTGGTTTTCAGATGCACAACACTTATTTTAGCCCAACCAAGGCGCAAATACAAACAGATCTTAACAAGGCTGTTGCAAAAGGCTTAAAAATTCACGTTTCAGAATTGGATATACAAGTAAACCAGTTTAATGATATTTCGACTTTTACAAACGAAAGAAGACTAGCACAAAAAGCAAAATATAAAGAAATGGTACAACTTTATAATGCACTTCCGGCTGCAAATAAATATGCATTGACCATTTGGGGAATGAGAGATAACGAATCTTGGATTCCATACAGCACCGAACTGAATCATCCAGGTAATGACTGGCCTTTATTGTACGATTCTAATTTTGCTGTTAAGAGTTCGCACACTGGATTTTTAGAAGGTTTAGATTAAAAAACAAGTTTGAATTAGACTGGGGTATCATCATCTGCCTCCAAAAAAAACACCACTTAAAAAGTGGTGTTTTTTGTTATTAATAAACTCAAAAAGAAATCGCTATTATATAGTCCTTTTATATACCGAAACTTCATCTACCCACATCATAGCAGCTGTAAATAAATTTATTTTATTTGGATCTATAAAACTAGAATCATTTGATCCTACATTCAGGTTTAAAATAATGTTGTGCTTTTTAAAATTATTCAAATTAAGTTTAGGCACACTGCTATTCGTATAGGTCGAAACAATTGTATTGTCAATCTTTACCGTTACAGTAACCGCATTATCTTTCATTCTTATGAAACATTCATATAAATGCCAGCCATTATTTCCATCAACATTAAAACTACTAGGATACTGCCTTTCGGCTAAGTTCCCCAATTGATTGGTCCCTGAAACTGTACCATAAAAAAGATTTGATGTAAAACGAGAAGCCCCTGGCGCAAAAGAATAGCCTTCTACAATATCAATTTCACAACTCGTAGGCCATCCGTCTTCTTGAACTGTCCAGAAAGCGGGCCATGCACCATAAGTTTCCTTGAATGATTTATAATTTGCTCCGTCCATTGCCAAAAGCTTAATAGTAGCCGCTATTCTATATTCGCTATTATTTTCAGGAGTGTATTGGTAAATAGACTTTATGAGCCCCGATTGGTATTTATTCTCTCCCAGCTTTGAAGTTTTAATTTCCAAACAGCCTTTTCCATCTCTTACTTGTATCGTAGGCACTGCACTTTTATAATCGCAGTATTTAGAATTATAGTCTGTACGCTGCACTTTTGTCCATTTCGAAAGTGAGGCATCGCTCTCAAATGTATCTTCAAATTGCTTGACCCAATCAGATGCTGCCGTTTTATCAATACTTTTGTTTACGCTTATACTATCCTGTTTTTTCTCTGTGTCAGAATGCTCAAAACAAGAAGAAAATCCTACGGCGCATGTTAGCATTAAGGTAACCTGAGTTAATTTTTTCATGAAAAGTTATTTAGTTATTACTAGTTTGTATTCAAAACTAAAAGTAACCTTATATGAAAAAACAGAATGCCACATTTGAGGCAGTTAATAGCATAGATGTTGTATTTTATACTATTGCCTTAAACAGGCACCCTAATCTAAACGACATTCGATTACCGTCAAACTAACAATAAACAATCTAAAAGAAAAGAAGAAAGAAAATTTCCTCATTCTTACCCCAGTCTAACAATTCCAGTATTTCAAGCCATCATATCTTTATTTTGATTCCAAATTTATTATCTGATGCTGGGCATTGGTGTTTTTTGGATTAAGCTGAAAGGCTTTTTTGTAATACCAAATAGCTGCTTTCTTATTTCCCATTTCTGCAAGAGTTTCTGCATAGCTGTCATTTGCATTAGAACTTTGGGAATAAAGATTAACATTAAGTTTGAAAATTTTCAAGGCTTCCTGTTTCTTACCGCTTCCCAAGAGTTTATAGCCAAAGTCATTTAATTCATTTTCATCTAAAATAAAGGAAGGATCTACCTTTTTAAAATTTTTAGCCAGTTTTAATGCATTGTCATAATTTTGTTTAATCAGTTCCTTTCTTAGTTTTCTCAAAGCATGAGACCATCCAAATCCATTTGCCTCATGCATTTCAGGAATATAATAGCCTGCAATTTCATCTATAAAAAATTCCGGATTTGCACCTTGAAAATTTGTTAGAACTATAATTGAAAGATTGTCTTCAGGATATACAAAAAAAGCCGATCTCATCCCTCCTATTGGACTGGCTGCAGGATGCTCCGCTCTAGAAACAATTGGCCAGCCAAGCGCATAACCATTTACAAGCTTGTTAAAGCCGCGAATACGCCCATTATTTAAAACTGCAGGCTGCCATAACAAGTCTAAGCTAGACTTTTGTTTTAGCAGTTTTCCGTTTTGCAGCGCCAAAATCCACTGAGCAATCTCCTCTGAAGTTGAAACAATTCCAGCGCAGGTTCTAAAATACTCCGGAAACTTAAAGAAGTTAACTTTCATTCTATCAGTCGTTACCCATTTCCCGTTTACAACTCCTTGCGCCGTATAACCACCTGCCGAATTTGTAATAATGTCATTTGAATCTCCAAAACGGGTCTGTTTCATTCCTGCTGTTTGAAATTGTCTCTCTTCAATAAATTTGGTAAAGTGCATTCCGCTAGCTTTATTGATAATCTTCCCGATCATTACATAACCAGTCTGATTATAACGAAAAAAGTCCCCTGTTTTAAATTCCATAGGAAGCGTTTTGACCTTTTCCCACGCCGCTTCTTCAGTATCACCTATAAAATTCTCAGTATTGTCAATAATATTTGGAAGACCTGAGATATTAGAAAATAGCTGTTTAATAGTTAGCGTTTTCCACGCATCCGGCAAATCTGGTATATATTTCGAAACAGGATCATTTATGTTTAGTTTACCTTCCTCCTGAAGCTGCATTATGGCAACACCAACAAATGCTTTGGTGCAAGAATTAATAGCAAACATGCTTTCTTTGGTCACATTTACATTATTTTCGATATTGGCAAGTCCGTAACTGTTGCTTTTAACAATCTCCCCATTTCTTACAATGGTCAGCTGCAAACCTGGAATATGAAGCTTTTCCATTTTATCTTTTAGAAAAAAATCAATGCTGTCGGTCTCTTTTTGCTGTGAATTTACCTGAAAAGTCATTAAAGTGGTTAAGAAAATTACTGATGCAGTTTTCGATATAAGTTTTTTCATGATTGGATTTATAATTTGTGTTAGGGTTATGAGTCTACTGGCAGCTCTTTATATTTCTAAAATGTTATTAATTGGATTCTGGCAATCGGTCTGCTTCTGTTTTATTTCTGTTGAAACGATACACTGCAGTAAAGTTTACGTAACGCCCTTGCGATTTATATTCAGATGTAAGGCTGTAGGAATCTGCTACAGTATTTCTTTTTCTAATCTGCGAATCGAAAAGATTATTTACATTCAAAGTCAGCGACATTTTATCTCTGAAGAAATCTTTGCTTACACCGATGTTTGCGCTGTATTGTGCTTCTGTTACAGTTTGGACTCCCTGGTTTTTGCCTCGATATCTAAAGTTAAAATCTCCAGAAATAATTTTAGGAAATTTAACTGTTGTACGAAAGCTTGAAAACCAAGTCTGGTCCTGAGCGCTATAAACCGTATTTTTATAGTTTCCTTCCTGTTTAAATCCGTAACAGTTAAAGTCTAAAGACAATCTTAACCACTTATAAGGATTATAAACCGTAGAAACTTCTGCTCCGTACCTCTTTTCTGTACCCAGATTTACAGGAGTGTTAATGAAATATCCCTCATCAGTACGTTCTGCGATATATTCAAAAAAATTAGTAGTATACTGGAAATAGACAGACGGATTAATGCTCAATTTTCCAGGTTTAGCCAAGACTGTCAATTCGAATGAGTCTGTAAACATTGGATCGAGATCTGGATTTCCAACAGTAAGATTTTTTAAATCTGAAAGTCCAGAAAATGGATTCAGCTGCCAGAATCTCGGACGATTGATGCGTTTGCTGTAACTTAATTGTAAATCTGTTTTCGCTGTTAAATTATAGACCAAATGAACGGTTGGAAATAAATTGATATAATTTTTTGAGTTATTGAAAGTGTTCTTCTCATCGGCAATGTTTATATCTGAGAGTTCTGAACGCAACCCTAATAAATACTTGAATTTCTTCAATCGGCCTGAAAACTGAAAGTAAGCGCTATATAAATTTTCATCGTACTTCAATTTATTGGTAAACTGCTCTTGTTGCATGTTTTCCAAAATCGTATAATAATCACTTCGTATGGCTCTTAAATCACTCCTTATTCCCATTTCGATTTTATAATTTTCACTAAGCGGATTTACAAAATCTGATTTTATAAAAATATCATTGCTTCTCTCGATGTCATTAGTATACAGATTAGAAACTGGCGATTGATCAGGAAATAGACGCTGCTCATTGATATATTGGTTTTCATCATCGTTCCAAAAAACATATTGCACACTTGACGTCCATTTTTTATCTTTTTTATCAAATACTTTTGCATAATTTGCCTCAAATGCATTGTAAATCTGAGGCTCTTCATATCTTTCAAATCTTGAAATAATGCTGTCGGTTGCATCAGCTGCACTCGAATAATTATAAACGTAATTCGTAAAATCTTTACTCTTGTTATGATCTCTGTAGTAACTTGCAGTAAGCGTATTTTTATCATTAATATAATAGTCGCCTCCCATATAAATGCTTGCTGTTTTATTGCTTCTTTTACTGTCGTTAAACTGATTTAAAACTGTTGAAGTACTATTTTTAATATTTTGCTGCTGAATTTTGTTTGAAGCATAAATTTTCATTTCACGATATCCGACATTTCCAAACACATTTATTTTTTCTGTTTTATAGCTGATATTTGCATTCACATTGTAATTTAAAGGATGTCCGACTCCAGCCTGAAATGATCCGTTAAATCCTTTTGCACTGTTCTTTTTCAAAATAATATTGATTATTCCCGCGCCGCCCTGTGCTTCATAAGCCGAAGAAGGGTTGGTAATCACTTCTACTTTTTCGATACTAGCGGCAGGAATTTGTGACAACCCATTATTGGCCGTTAGCATCGAAGGTTTTCCATCTATTAGAATAGTTACACTGCTGTTTCCTCTTAAACTTACAGCTCCAGCAACATCAACATTTACCGAAGGAACATTATTTAAAATATCATTTGCAGATCCTTCGCGGGACAAAATATCTTTTCCCACATTGAATATTTTTTTATCCAGTTTTAATTCAACTGCCGATTTTTCGCTGGTAACATTTACTTCTTTTAATTCGCTAATATTTTCATTCAAAGAAATATTTTGGACCAAATTCTGATTAAGATTAAAATTTGCTGTGGTGAAAGTCATATAAGACATGAATTCAACTTTTAATTGAAAATTTCCTGAATTGCTTTTTAATGTATAATTCCCATTTTCATCGGTCGTTGTTTCATTGGCTTTTTGCGAACTTGAAAGTAGAATTACGGATACGTAAGCAAGGGGTTGTTTTGTTTTAGAATCAACTATTTTTCCTTTTATAGTATATTCAGCCGATTGCGAGAAGGCAGTAAATTTAAAAACTAAAATAACGAGCAATAATGCAAACTGTTTCATTTTGTGGAGAGTTAAGAATTTGAAGCAAAACTCCTTTTTAATTTCGCTCAAAATTCTGGCTCATGACATATAAAACGTAATTGGCGATAAACAATCAGATAGAAGGTATAAATCACGTTCGTACCCTATTTTTACCTATTCATGCTTTTTTTTCCTGTTTTCATCTGCAATAATTTTACGCTTCTAAATAAGTATTACATTTGGCATATGACACCATTCGAAAAACTTATAAAATTTTCTACCTCTCATAGACTGAGCGCGCATATTATTTTCTGGATTTTTATTTTTATTATGTTTTTTAGTAAAAATACTTCTTCAGATCCCCAAACATTAAGGGTTGATTTGCTCTATACCGTTTATTACGAGGTATTTTCAATCATTGGCGCGTATTTTCTATCCTATAGAATTTTTCCCCGGCTAATAAGTTCAAAAGAGAATAATTGGGTTTGGGCTGAACTGATTGCAGCAAGCTATGTGATTTCAGTTATTGCCAGAATTACCATGGTTTATGGTTTAGAACCTTTTGTACGCAAAGAAAATTTCGAACAGGAATCAATTATTGAAATACTGACTGATTTACCTACTTTACTTGGCGCTTATTTTTTACATATCCTTTCATTATCTATCTTTTTCATCTTTATAAAACTGATAAAAGATCAATACGTCATTCAGAAAAAGTCATTGCTACTGGAAAAGCAAAAGGCCGAAACCGAATTAAAAATGCTTAAATCGCAACTAAATCCCCATTTTCTATTTAATACGCTAAATAACATTTATTCGCTTTCGATTATAAATTCGCCAATAACATCAAAATCAATTGCCGTATTATCTGAAATATTAGACTGCGTTTTATACCGTTGCAGCAGCACTTATGTGCCTGTATTACAAGAAATCACATTAATCAATAATTATATTTCTCTTGAAAAACTTCGTTATGACGATCGTCTAAGTGTAACTTTTAATCATCAAACAGATCAAAACGGACTAATCGCTCCTTTGATATTGCTTTCTTTAGTTGAAAATGCTTTTAAGCATGGTGCTGGAGAGGATGTGGGAAGCTCACCAATAATCGAAATTGATCTAAAATTATTGAATAATAAATTTGAATTTATTATTAGGAACTCAATTAATAATTTTGGACCCGAGTCTGAAAGCGGTAAAATAGGTTTAAACAATATTACACAGCAGCTTGATAAAATTTATCCTGAAAATTATACTTTTGATGTAACAAAGACAAATACAGATTTCACAGCACATCTAAAAATAAATCTTACAGCTTATACCGTATCATAAATGAAAATCAAATGTTTATTGGTCGATGATGAGCCCTTGGCTATCAGCTTAATGCAGAACCATATCAGTAAATTAGACTATTTAGAAGTTGTAGGAACTTGTTCAAATGCTTTGAAGGCAGCAGAACTCTTAAGAACCACTGCAGTAGATTTAATGTTTTTGGATATCAAAATGCCTCAGATTACAGGGATTGATTTTTTGAAGACCTTAAGAAATCCGCCTGCCATTATCTTTACTACAGCTTATCGCGAGTACGCTCTGGAAAGCTATGATCTCGATATTGTAGATTATCTTTTGAAGCCTGTTACTTTTGAACGCTTTTTTAGAGCCACAGACCGTTATCTAAGGATGAGTGCTCCAATCAACAGCAAGATAATTACCCCTGCTGAAGAAGATTTTATTTTTATTAAAAACGGGCCAAAATTTAATAAAGTAAATATAGATTCTATTTTATATATTGAAAGCGTAAAGGATTATATAATTGTATATCAGAAAGAGGGAATAAAACTCAATGCTAAATATAAAATTAGTGATATTGAAATAGAACTTCAGGATAAAAGCTTTCTTAGAATTCATCGTTCTTTTATAGTCAATCTAAAAAATATTACTGCATTTACCGCTTATGATGTTGAGATTGGCAACATTGAAATTCCAATTGGAGCCAGCTACAAAGAATATGTTTTCAAAATGCTTAAAAAAGGCTAGCTAAAAGTATAATCATAAATAGGCCGCAAACCTCTTAATCTGTCTCCTCATTTGCAAAAGAAATCAAAATGCTGTTGGGCAAACAAGGAATAAAGTTTTCTTAAAAACTTAATTTGCCATAGGAAATTCATTATGTATCATCTCCAGTTTATCTTTACTGATGGGCTTATTTATAAACCGGGCAACAAGAGGATTACTTTCGGCACGTTTAATATCATCAGGATGCAGCGAAGTTGTAAGCATCAAAATTTTACTCTTTGATTTAACAGCATCAGAAAACTTGGAATATTGTTCTAGAAATTCATATCCATTCATACCTGGCATATTGATATCCAAAAAAATAAATTCGGGCAATGAATTAGGCTCATCTTCCAGCTCCTTAAGATGTTCTAATGCCTGGTAAGCAGACTCAGTCAAAATGACTTCTTGGGCGAAATTGCATTTTTCAATCATTTTTTTTGCAATAAAACGATCTGTCGGATTGTCATCGACAACAAGAATCTTTCTGTAAAATGCCTTTTGCGGTACAGTTTCCATACTTGATTTTATTTATTCATTAATTTGCCTATTTGGAATTTCAATATAAAAAGTAGTGCCCACTCCCACTGTAGAAGATACCCTTATCTTGCCCCCTAGCTTGTTCAGAGCTTCCTTTACTATATACAATCCTAAACCAGACCCTAACGCTATATTGGAGGCGCGATAAAACATATCGTATATTCTAGGAAGGGATTCCTCTGGAATGCCGATCCCAGTATCACTAATTACAATATGCGCTGCATGTTTCTGAATGAAGACCTCAATTTTAACAAAAGGTTTTTCATTTGCAATATCCTGATAACGAATAGCATTTGAAATAAGATTGTTTAAAATATTGTTTAGTCTGCTTTTATCAGAAAAAAAAGAGCTTTCCCCTCTGATATCAGTTATAAAATCAACGGTTCGGCTGTCGCCCATGAATTTCAGATTTTGCTCAATCTCTTCCAAAAGCTCTTTAAAAATAATTGGGTCATTACCCAGATCAGTGCGAAGATTACGTGAATAATCCAAAATATCACAGATAAAAGTGTCCAGTCTTTTTGCATTGCCTTTTAAAGCCTCCAAATATTCCATTGTATGTTCTTCCTCCGTCTCATCTTCGGCAATTTCGATAAGTCCCAGCATAGAATTCAATGGCGCTCTCAGGTCGTGGGAAGCGCTATAAACAAAGTGGTCCAATTCATAATTGACTCTTTTGAGCTCCATATTTTCAACTTCTTTTTTCCTGAAGATAAGATCCATGTGTAGTTCACTGTATTTTTTAAATTGGTAGGCCCACAATCCGCAAATTGAAAAAATAGCTGCCACAAGAATAATATGAAATGAAAATGTCTGCAGCGACATATGGTCCAATTGCGTAAAATAGATTCCATCTACTCCCACGTACTGCATATAAGCAAATAGAGCATGATGAATTATAACAATAATTAAAAGAGGAATCTGCAATTTCCATTTCTGATAGGTAATCAATATGGCGCTGGACAGAAATGCAGTAAAATGCATTTCAAAAAGACCATGCATCTGATAGATAAACTGTGCCATAAAAAGTCCTAAAACGGCACTTAAAACATACTGATAAAAGTCTGTATCAGGAAGAAATGTTTTAGCTGAATAATAAGCTACCAATAAGAGGCTTCCAACTCCTATTGCTATCTGCCAAGTATCGTAAAAAAAAGCGAGAAACAAGCCAAAAACAAAAAAACTTATAATAAAATAATTGGCCAAGCTATCCGATTTCATTTTAATGGCAGAAAGAAATTCTCCAATGTGTGCTGATTGGCCCGAACTTTCGTCTTTTTGTTCCATTTGCATTTCTTACCCTATTTTAAGTTAAACTCTTTATAATCTAATCTTTTTTAAATCTTGATTTTTCTAAAAACAAGAGGCAATAAAAACGGAGGCCAATTAACAAGAAACCTTTTGCGGCTATCTAAAACTGCAGTCACAATTTTGACAATGAAATACGTAAAAGTATAATTGCTTGTCTATTCAATTGGTAGCCTAATCTTTTCCAGCAACAAAGGAAACTCAAAAATATATTGCGCTTATTTCTCACACCATTTATTTTGAAACTTATTCCTTAAGAAAATGATTTTCAACGATAAATTAGGAGGCAATATTTACAAGTTCAGGATGCTTTTAATACAGAGCAGGCTTAAACTAAAATACGAAATTTTAATCAATTTTAATAAGACAATAGCAAAAATTAAAAGAAAATCAAACAATCAAACAACCTATAGATGGATCAGTCTAAAATCATCTACTTCATAGCCATTGTAAAACCTAATAGAACGGTATCGTGATTTGTTCATACAACAAGCTATAGAGACTTAAAAGATGTAGGCATAATTCATCTCATTTGATGCAAATCTGAGCAAAACAACATCTAATAACATTCTAAAATAAAAATCCCAAAAAAAAGAGTTAAAATGTTTACATTCACATTTTAACTCAAAACCTTTTAAAGCTCCATTTCTAAAAAGAATAAGAATTCTCATGAATTGAAAACAATTCCATTAAAACGGATTAATCACACCGATACGATACAGTATTGAACTTAAATTCGAAAACCTGTATAAAACAGAAAACCCCATCCGGATTGGATAGGGTTTTCAAAAGAAAGGCGACGACATACTCTCCCACAATAATGCAGTACCATCTGCGCAGGCGGGCTTAACTTCTCTGTTCGGGATGGGAAGAGGTGAGCCCCGCCGCAATAACCACCTTAAGGTTTTTAGCTTCAGCCGTAAGCAATGCGCCTTAGGCTATAAGCTGCTCTGCGTCGAGCAAATATTTTAACATACTGGGATAAAGAAAAAGATAATGCGTATTTAGAAAGTTTCCTCCCGATCCGCCTGGGCGGATCGGGAAAAGGGATGTGCATAAGCTTACGGATTATTAGTACTACTCGACTGTGACATTACTGCCTTTACATCTGTAGCCTATCAACGTGGTCATCTTCCACGATCCTTAAAAGAAATCTCATCTTGTGGTGGGTTTCGCGCTTATATGCTTTCAGCGCTTATCCCTTCCCAACGTAGCTACTCTGCGGTGCCCCTGGCGGGACAACAGATACACTAGAGGTTAGTCCAATTCGGTCCTCTCGTACTAGAATCAGATCCACTCAAATTTCTAACGCCCGCAGTAGATAGAGACCGAAC
>NZ_JAGIAV010000004.1:0-172553 GCF_017744675.1 Flavobacterium sp.
AAATCCAGTGAACAGCAATGTTCGTGCGGGTTCAAGTCCCGCTCTGAGTACTAAAACTTCAATTAACTTTTGTTAATTGAAGTTTTTTTTTTGCTCAAAATTGAGATCACTTAGTAAATTTTATATTTTTACTGGACTATTTATCTCACTAAAATATTTTTAATTATGCAAAACGTTTTTCTTAAAGAAGATTGTGATCAATTTATAAATAGAATTAATCGGCTTAAATCAAATACACAGCCTCTTTGGGGTAAAATGTCTGTTGATCAAATGCTGGCTCATTGTAACGTTACGTACGAAATGGTTTATGATGATATTCATCCTAAACCTAATGCTTTTATGAAACTCATTTTAAAGTTCCTAGCTAAAAATAAGGTTGTAAACGAAACTCCTTATCCTAGAAATCTTGCTACCGCTCCACAATTTATCATTAAAGGGAATTGTGATTTTGAGCTTGAAAAAGAAAGACTTATCAATTATATCAATAAAACTTTAGAATTAGGAAAAGACAATTTTGAAGGAAAAGAATCTATTTCTTTTGGTAAACTATCATCTAAAGAGTGGAATAATATGTTTGCAAAGCATTTAGATCATCATTTTTCACAATTTGGAGTTTAAATAATTTTTCTGCTATGAGAGTTTACATCATCATCTTTTTTCTACTATTAGGAATATCTTCTAGCGCCCAAAAACAAGAAGTTCAAAAATGCATTGAATTATTCTTTGAAGGATTTCATCAAAAGGACTCTACAAAAATTAAACTAGTTTGCTCTGATAATATGATATTACAATCTATTAGCGAAAGCACAACTAAAGGAAATAAACTATCTAATGAAAATGCAAAAGAATTTTATAAATCTATTGCATCAATTCCTTCAAATATGAAATTTCAGGAAAAAATACTGAGTTATAATATTCAAATAGATGGAACAATGGCCCATGTTTGGGCGCCTTATGAATTTTATTTAAATGATAAATTCAGTCATTCGGGAGTAAATACTTTTACTTTATTTAAAGAAAAAGATTTGTGGAAAATTATTTATCTGATTGATACGAGAAGAAAATAATTAATTTTTAAGAAATACAGTATTATAATACAAGCAAATATCTTTTAAAAGACATTCTGGACATTTTGGTTTAGGCCTGCAGATTTCGCGGCCCAAAAATGAAATTGCCATTCCAATTTCTGACCAAATATTTTTAGGTAAAACTTGCATTAAATCCTTTTCTACTTTATTACCGTCTTTAGACTCTTTTATTATCCCAATTCTGGGAGCGACTCTTATAACGTGTAAGTCAGCAATGATTCCTTCAGCTGGTTGCCCTGTTTCTCGTAAAATTACGTTGGCAGATTTTCTTCCAATTCCTTTTAATGCAGTGAGCCCTGACATTGTTAAAGGAATATCTTTGTCATCTTTTATCGTCTTGGCAATATCCAGAAGCCATTGCGCTTTGGTTCCGTGGTTTCGAACTTTAGTTATGTATGGTACAAAAGTTTCCAAATCAGCTTTTGATAGGCTCTTAAGTGTAGGGAAATTTTCAAATAATGCCGGTGAAATTGAATTGATATTAGCATCAGAATCTTGTGCAGATAAAACAACCATAACCAATAACTGATACGGGTTTTGATAATCTAACGGATGTTTTCGTCCTTTGTACTTTTTTAAAATGGGTTTTAATTTAGTTTCCCAATCTGATGCTTCTCCAAATAAATCCATTTTTGATTTTCTTTAATGTTGATATTGAAATAGTTAATTATAAAGTTAACTGATTTTAATGAATTCTAGAATGTTTTTAATAACATTTTGGTTTCCAAGTATTTTTCGATGGCCAAGTCCTTCTGTCAAATACAAAGTTCCCTTTTCTAGATTTTCATTAATATGTATTCCAGCTTTTACAAGAACTTCTGGGTCGTCTTTATCGTGCATTACTAAAACGGGAATTTTTACTTTTTGAGCTGCCCTGTAAGCCGAAAAATCATCCATTTTGACTTTATATTGATCTTCAAAAGCTTTCCTTAAATGATTGCTGATCTCTTTTCTTAAACCTAATTTGAAAATAAATTCCTCTAAAATATCTTGAATGATGTCTCCACTTCCTATTATAACCGCTTTTTCTACTTTAAGCCCATCTTTAATTGCGTTTAGAACCGACATTCCACCTAAAGAGTGTCCGATTGCAATTTCAAAAGGTCCAAATTGCTTTTCAATTTCTAAGATTGAGGCTATAAACTCCGACATTATAGTTGTTTTTCCTTTAGACTTACCGTGTGCAGGCGCATCAAAACTAACTGTTGAATAACCATTTGGCAGAAGTTCGTCTGCAATTTTAAACAGTTGGGTTCCTCTTCCAGACCAGCCGTGAACCAATAATACTTTACGTAGACTTTGTCCATAAGCATAAGTAACTACACTTTTATCTATTGCAGGAACGTATAGTAATTCTTGAATACTTTTAGCATCCATTTCCAATTCTCGTTTCGGAACTTTATGCTTTATTGGTGTTGTAAAAAGTCTTGCAGCAAATTTTGTAACTAATTTTGTTGATATAAATGTGCAAATCTTCGCAGAAAGTATAATAATCTTGGGAATTTTTAATGATTTAGTAGGATTAGTTGCCTTTTTTGCCATTTCAATAAAACTTATTTAAAGGAAAGATTCTGCTTTTTTTTTTCTAAATTTAAAAAACATAAATGTAATATAAATAATTGCTTTTTGTGATAATCATAAATTAATTTCTGGAATGGAAATATTTCATATTAGTGCAGAATGTTATCCTGTTGCAAAAGTTGGAGGCTTGGGCGATGTGGTTGGCGCCTTACCTAAATATCAACAATCTGCTGGCCATGATGTTAGAGTTGTAATTCCTTGTTATGATACAAAATTTAGAAAGGAAAATGACTTTGAATGCGTGCATTGGGGGACAGTTAAGTTAGGTAGTTTTAATTTTCCGTTTAGTGTTCTTAAAGAGACAACAAACAAGCTTGGTTTTGAACTTTACTTAATAGAAATTAATGAATTGTTTAATCGCCCAAATGTATATGGTTATGAAGATGATATTGAGAGGTTCTTATCTTTTCAGATTGCCACACTTGATTGGATTATAGCGCGCAATAAAATTCCAGAAATCATTAATTGTCACGATCATCATACAGGCGTTATTCCATTTTTACTTCAGTTTGCTTATAAATATGAGAGTCTAAAAAATGTAAAAACGGTTATTACAATACATAATGGTTTATATCAGGGCTGGTTTGGTTTTGATAAACTATATTACTTGCCAGAGTTTGATTTAAAACATGTTGGATTTTTAGAATGGAGCAATTCGATCAATTCTTTGGCGGTAGGCATTAAATGTGCTAATGCTGTAACCACAGTTTCTCCAAGTTATTTAAATGAAATTAATATTTCGGCAAATGGTTTGGAATCTTTATTTAATTCTGTGCGAAATAAATCTAAAGGAATTTTAAATGGAATTGATATTGAAGTTTGGAATCCGATAAAAGATCAAATGATTGCAGAAAATTATTCGATTGAAGATTTTGAAACTGGAAAAAGAAAAAATAAAGAAAAGCTTTGCGAACAATTTGAATTAGACCCTTCAAAACCGCTATTTAGTTTTATAGGTCGATTGTTTGAAGAAAAAGGAGGCGATTTGCTTCCGCATGCTTCTGCTTTGGCATTGTCTGAGAATTTTGAAGAAATCAATATTCTAATTTTAGGATCAGGAAATGCAGAAATTGAATCGCAATTGATTCAGTTGCGAAATGATTATAAAGGAAATTACAATGTGTTTATAGGTTATAATGAAGATTTAGCGCATTTGATTTATGCAGGTTCAGATTTTATTCTAATGCCTTCGAGAGTTGAGCCATGCGGATTAAATCAGATGTATGCGATGCGTTACGGAACAATTCCGATCGTTAGGAGAACTGGTGGGCTAAGAGATACGGTTGTTGATTTTGGAGATGATGGAAATGGCGTTTGCCATGACCAAGCTTCTGTAGCAGATATATGCTATTCAATAAATCGTGCGGTTAGGTTGTATGAAGATAAAATTAGTTTTAATAGAGTTTTAAAGAAAGGAATGTCTGCAGATCATTCCTGGGAAAGTGTTTGCCAAGAATATATCGAAATATACAACTTAATAATTCAGCAAAATGAAATTTAAAAAGAAAAATGTCGTTGCCATTATTTTAGGAGGTGGACAAGGTTCACGCTTATTTCCATTGACAGAAACAAGATCAAAACCAGCAGTTCCGATTGGAGGAAAGTACCGTTTAGTCGATATTCCGATTTCTAATTGCATCAATTCTGATATTTTTAAAATATTCGTTTTGACGCAATTTAATTCAGCTTCTCTAAACGCTCACATTAAAAATACTTTTAATTTTAGCATTTTTAGTCAGTCATTTGTTGATATTTTGGCCGCTGAGCAGACTCCTGACAATCCAACATGGTTTCAAGGAACTGCTGATGCCGTAAGACAATGTATGTCACATTTTTTAAAACACGATTTCGATCATGCTTTAATTCTTTCTGGCGATCAACTATATCAAATGGATTTTAATGAAATGCTCGAAGCGCATATCGCTGCCAATGCCGAAATTTCTATTGCCACTTTGCCAGTTAATGCGAAAGACGCTCCAGAGTTTGGAATTCTAAAGACAAATCATGAAAGTGTTATAGAGGCCTTTATTGAAAAACCGCATGCTTCATTACTGCCTGATTGGGAATCTGAGGTTAGCGAACAGATGCAAGAAAAAGGCAAAAAATATCTAGCTTCTATGGGAATTTATATTTTTAATAAATCACTATTGGAAGAGTTGATGGCTGATCCGGAAACAAAAGATTTTGGTAAAGAGATTATTCCGCAATCAGTTGGGAAACATAAAATTTTGAGTTATCAATATGAAGGATATTGGACAGATATTGGGAATATCGAATCATTTTTTGAAGCAAATATTGGTTTAACGGCTGATATTCCAGAGTTTAATTTATTTGATAATGAAAATAAAATCTTTACCAGACCAAGATTATTGCCACCATCGAAATTTAGAAATTCAATAATCAATCAATCTTTGATTTCTGAAGGCTGTATTATTAATGCCAAAGAAATTAAAAGCTCTGTAATTGGTATCCGTTCTAGAGTTGGCGAAGGAACTGTTTTGGAAAATTGCTACGTTATGGGAAATGATTTCTATCAAGATCTTGACGAATTAAACTACGAAAGCAGTATCAATAAAATACATGTTGGTATTGGTGAAAACTGTTTTATTAAAAATGCTTTAGTAGATAAAAATGTACGAATTGGAAACAATGTGCACATCAGCGGTGGAAAACATTTAGACAATTTTACCAATGAATTATATAGTATAAAAGACGGAATTGTGGTTATCAAAAAAGGAGTTACGCTTTCAGATAACTTCAGAATTGAGTAATACTTTATAGAAATTCCAATATTTAAAATCTAAATTCCAAGTTTTTCTTAAAGCTAAATTCCAAATCCATTATTTCCCAAACCGATATGAGTAAAGTAATTCCACATTCTCTTTTTACTGATTTTGATATAGATTTATTCAAAGCAGGAAAGCATTTCAGATTATATGAAAAATTAGGCGCGCATTTGGTTGAAGTTAATGGTGTAAAAGGTGTTTATTTTGCAGTTTGGGCTCCTACAGCACATTCTGTTTCTGTTGTGGGCGATTTTAATTATTGGACACAAGGGGAACATGTTCTAAATGTTCGCTGGGATTCTTCTGGAATTTGGGAGGGATTTATTCCTGATATTTCGAAAGGATCGTTTTATAAATACAAAATTCAATCTAATGTAAACGGTGTAATTACCGAAAAAGCCGATCCCTTTGCGCTTTATTGCGAAAAGCCACCACATACTGCTTCTGTAGTTTGGGATCTGGATTATAAGTGGAAAGATGAAAGCTGGATGCAAAATCGTCAGGATTTTAATTCTTTAGATAAGCCTTATTCTGTTTATGAAGTACACTTAGGTTCTTGGAGACGTGGCGAGCATAATCGTTTTTTGACCTATTTGGAGCTTGCAGACGATTTGGTAAAATATGTAAAAGAAATGAGTTTTACGCATGTGGAGTTTATGCCTATTATGGAATATCCGTACGATCCTTCGTGGGGATATCAATTAACAGGGTATTTTGCTCCAACTTCTCGCTTTGGGAAACCTCAGGATTTTATGGTTTTGGTAGACAAGCTGCATCAGGAAGGAATTGGAGTGATTCTAGATTGGGTTCCGTCGCATTTTCCAGATGATTCGCATGGTTTAGGATTTTTTGATGGCTCTCATTTATACGAACATCCAGATCGAAGAAAAGGGTATCATCCAGACTGGAAAAGTCTTGTTTTTAATTATGGAAGAAATGAAGTTCGTGCTTTTTTGATAAGCAACGCTGTTTTCTGGCTTCAAAATTATCATATCGACGGACTTCGCGTTGATGCTGTAGCTTCAATGCTTTATTTGGACTATTCTAGAAAAGATGGCGAGTGGGAGGCTAACATTTTTGGAGGAAGAGAAAATCTTGATTCCATTAGTTTTCTTAAAGAATTTAACGAAGTAATCTACTCTAACTTTATTGGAGTTCAAACTATTGCAGAAGAAAGCACATCGTTTCCTATGGTTTCCCGACCAACCTCTTTTGGAGGCTTGGGTTTTGGAATGAAATGGATGATGGGCTGGATGCACGATACTTTAAAGTACTTTCAAAAAGAAACCGTTTATAGAAAATACCATCAGAACGAGCTGACCTTTTCAATGACCTATGCGTTTACCGAAAATTTCATGCTTCCGTTTTCTCATGACGAAGTTGTTTACGGTAAAAATTCACTCATTTATAAAATGCCGGGTGACGAATGGCAGCGTTTTGCTAATCTGAGATTGTTGTACGGATATATGTTTACGCATCCAGGAACAAAACTTCTGTTTATGGGCGCTGAGTTTGGGCAAACAAACGAGTGGAATTTTGAGCAGAGTTTAGACTGGCATTTGCTGCAATATGATTTTCATTCTGGAATAAAAAGACTGGTTACAGATTTAAATCATTTGTACAAAGCACAGCCAGCGTTGTACGAAAAGCAATTTAGAGGAGATGGTTTCGAATGGATTAATTATTCAGACCATCAAAATGCTATTTTATCTTATATCCGAAAAGGGAATAATCCAGATGAAAGTTTAATTGTTGTCTGCAATTTTACTCAAGTTATTCGTGAGAAATATAGAATTGGAATTCCTCGAAAAGGTAAATTAGTTGAGATTTTTAATAGTGATGCTAAAATATACGGTGGAAGCGGCGTTGAAAACTCTAAAGCCTTAAAAATTGAATCTATATCTTATGATGGCAGAGATTTTTCTGCTGAACTAGTTTTACCTCCATTGAGTGTTACAGTTTATACTTTGGTGTAAAAATCTAGAAGTAAGATTTTGTCATTATATCGTTTCAAAATTATCAAATTGTCGATTTTTTGTTTTGTAATTTAAAACTCATTCAGAAAAAACGTTTTCGTTAATAAACCTTTTATTCATAGGGTGTTATAAACTTTTTTTGTATGTTTGAGTAGAAGAAAATGTCATAAATTAACTCATTGGAGATATGATTACAAATACATCATTAGAATACAAAGGCGATTTATATCCATCAAAAATTGTCTCTTATGAACATGAAGGAGATTCTATTTTCTTTAATACAGACAACAAAGTAATTTTAAAAGTCACTGTTCTTCGTGATAGTTTAATCCGATTTCGTTTTACTACAAAAGGCTATTTCAGCAACGACTTTTCGTATGCCATTGATAAAACACAGCTTCACGGTTATAATTTTTTGGAAGTTACTGAAGAAGAAGCATACTTTCAGATTAGAACTAGCAAGGTAAAATGTAAAATTCAGAAAGCAGATCTTCGTCTTTCGATTTATGATTTGAATGATTTTCTAATTCTTGAAGACGAACTTGGTTTTCATTGGGAAGAAAGCTATGAATATGGCGGAAATATCGTTAAAATGAGCAAATATGCTAAGGATGGAGAATGCTATTACGGACTTGGCGATAAAGCTACTCAAATGAATCTTAAAGGCAAAAGAGTAGAAAATTTTGCGACAGATCAATACGCTTACCAGAAAGATCAGGAGCCTTTGTATAAAGTGGTTCCTTTTTATATTGGTCTTCATAATAAACAATCGTACGGTATATTTTTCGATAATACTTTTAGAACTTTTTTTGATTTTTGTCAGGAAAGAAGAAATGTAACGAGTTTCTGGGCAGAAGGTGGCGAGATGAATTATTATTTCGTTTATGGCCCACAAATGCAAGATGTCGTTACCACTTATACCGATTTAACGGGCAAGCCAGAACTCCCGCCTCTTTGGGTTTTGGGCTATCATCAATGCAAATGGAGTTATTATCCTGAAAGTAAAGTAAAAGAAATTACTTCAAAATTTAGAGAGCTTCAGATTCCTTGCGATGCCATTTATCTGGATATTGATTATATGGATGGTTTTAGATGTTTTACTTGGAACAAAAACTATTTTCCAGATCCGAAAAGAATGGTTTCTGAACTGGCCGAAGATGGTTTTAAAACCATTGTAATCATTGATCCTGGAATTAAAATCGATAAAGATTACTGGGTTTACAAAGAAGCTTTAGAGAAAGATTATTTCTGCAAGAGAGCCGATGGACCTTACATGAAAGGAAAAGTTTGGCCAGGAGAATGTAATTTTCCTGATTATACAAATCCCGTAGTTAGAGAATGGTGGGCTGGACTATTTAAAGAACTAGTTGCAGATATTGGGGTAAAAGGAGTTTGGAATGATATGAATGAGCCAGCGGTTATGGAAGTTCCAAATAAAACTTTTCCGATGGACGTTCGCCATATTTATGACGGAAATCCTTGCAGCCATAGAAAAGCGCATAATATTTATGGAACACAAATGGCAAGGGCAACTTATCATGGTGTAAAACGATTTGCGTATCCAAAACGTCCATTTGTAATTACAAGATCGGCATACTCTGGAGCACAACGTTATACCTCGTCATGGACAGGAGATAACGTAGCAACTTGGGAACATTTATGGATTGCTAATATTCAGGTTCAGCGATTGTCTATTTCAGGAATGGGATTTACAGGTTCTGATATAGGGGGTTTTGCAGAACAGCCAACTGGTGAGTTATATGCACGTTGGATTCAGTTAGGTGTTTTTCATCCTTTCTGTAGAACACACTCTTCTGGAGATCACGGAAATCAAGAGCCTTGGGCTTTTGATGAAGAAGTAATCAGTATCACAAGAAAGTTTGTGAGTCTGCGCTATCAATTATTACCTTATTTATATACTATGTTTTGGCAGTATATTGAAGAAGGAATTCCGATGCTGAAACCATTGGTTTATTTTGATCAAGATGATACTCAGACACATTATCGAAATGACGAATTTATTTTTGGAAATCAAATTTTAGTTTGCCCAATACTTGAACCTAATGCTGTAGGTAGACGTATGTATATTCCTAGAGGAGAGTGGTATAACTATTGGACAAATGAATTGTTTGTTGGAGGCAGAGAAATCTGGATTGATACTAAATTTGATGAGATTCCAGTGTTTGTGAAAGCAGGAGCCATTATTCCAAAATACCCAGTTCAACAATATGTTGGCGAATTGGAGTTTGATGAATTAACGCTTGATGTTTATTATAAAAACGGTAAAGAGCAGTCGGCTGTTTATGAAGATGCTCAAGATGGCTACGATTATAAAAAAGGACGTTATAGCTATTTGTCGTTGCGAAATATTGGAAAAGAAAAAGAACTTATTATCCAGTTGCATAAAGAGGGAAAATACGAGACTCCATACAGTAAATATAAAATTAATCTAATCGGATTGCCATTTAAAGTTAAAGAGATCGAAATTGACAATGAAATAATTGAATTTGATGAAATTAGTTTCGAACAAAATAACTTCTTAATCGTTGATAAAGAGTTTAATGAACTCCATATTATTGGAGAGTAGTTAAATTTTGATATTTTTTTGGCTTATTGTGTAAAATATTTTATTTTTTTTAATCGTATTTTTGTTAGAAAAATAGCTCGAATTATGAAAAAATATGTGTTTTTAGGGATTTTTGGAGCACTTATGGTGGCTTGCGCAACAAATCCGATTACTGGGAAACAGAACTTAAATTTTGTTTCTAATAGCGAATTATTTCCATCTTCTTTTCAGCAATACAGTCAGTTTTTAACCGAGAACAAAGTTATTACAGGAACAGCAGATGCAAAACTTGTTGAAACTGTCGGATTTAAAATAAAGGCAGCTGCAGAAAGATATTTAAACTATTTAGGTCAGACACAGTATTTAAAAGATTATCGCTGGGAATATAAATTGGTTGATAATAAAGAAGTAAATGCATGGTGTCTCCCTGGAGGTAAAATTGTGGTTTATTCTGGAATCCTGCCAATCACGCAAAATGAATCTGGTTTAGCAACTGTAATGGGACATGAGGTTTCTCATGCTCTAGCAAATCACGGTGCACAAAGAATGTCTGCAGCACAATTACAGCAAATAGGAGGAGCGGCTTTAGGCGCTGCAACTAGCGGAAAATCTGAAGCGACTCAACAGATATTTGCACAAGCTTACGGAATTGGTTCTGAGGTAGGAGTAATGCTTCCATTTAGCAGAAGCAATGAAAGTGAAGCTGACAAAATTGGTTTGACTTTAATGGCAATTGCAGGTTATAATCCTGAAGATGCCGTAGCGTTTTGGAGTAGAATGGCTGCCAAATCGGGAGGTGCAAGTTCTCCAGAATTTATGAGCACACACCCTTCTGATGCTACTCGTATTGCCAATATCAAAGCTTTAATTCCAGAAGCAAAAGCAATTGCGCTTAAAGTGGGAACTATCAAATAGTGGCTATATTGCAATAAAATATCATTCAATAAAAAGATTGGCTTTTTGGCCAATCTTTTTTTATTATAGTTATCTGGTAAATACAAGTTGCGGGTAAAGATTATTTGTTGCTGGATTGATAATTCCGTTTGCTAAATAACCATTTGTATCTGTTATACTAATATTTTTAATATAGCTTGTTTTTGCCACACTAAGAATGTTGATCTTTCTAAACGGAATGCATAGATTAATTTTTAAACTATTTGCAGTGATATCTTTTGGAGAAATTTTTACCGTTTTACCTGCTTCAAGTATTGTTCCTGAATCAGAATAGACATCGTACTTTACTTCTAAATCTCCTGATAAAATTTTTCCTGAAATTGGATATTTATAGTCAAGCGTTACATCATAGCTGTAAGAGTATAAACCACTACAAGGCAATGCAGAAGTTTTTGAATTTCTAAAGTTAGAAAAAGTCATTGTTTTGTTAAAATTACCTACATTCCATAATTCTTTATTTTCTTTAAATAAGTCTGTAGTATATAAAGTAATCCCAAGTGCACCAAAACCGAAAGTAGCCTGAGAATAGAAATTTCCTTTAGAGGCAAAGGCAGAAGAATTAGTCATGCTTCCGTTACCTATAGTAAAGCTGTTTATTCCAAATACAATTTTTCCTTTAACATCCAAAATGCTGTTGTCAAGTAACTTAATTTTTGGTTTAATAGAAATTTTCATGTTTGAAATAACTTCCCCAACTAAATCAGATTCGGTTACCTTTGCAGTAGTAATAGTGTTTTCGTATATGAAATGGCTTGTTTTTCCTGGTACATTAACATAATTAGCAAAGCCAATTTTGAATGTCCCGCTAGAATTTATAGCAAAATGAGATGCTTTAGAAACGTTAGCTTCAACTTCCATCGGAAAAGAAATTTCATCAATGCTGATTTTTGCAGGAATCTCTCCCAACAAGTCTCCTCCTGGAAGCGTAACATCAATTTCTACTTTTTTTAGTAAATCTAAGAGATTTGCTGGCGCATTATCAATTAAGTTATACGAATACTTTTTATTGACAGCTCCATTGAAGGTAAAGAAAGGATTTATATTTGAATCAATTTGATAATATACTTCCATTTCGTTTGGAAGCATTTTAGAAGCTCCAAATCCAATTTTCACATTAAAAGTTGATTTTACAGAAGTATTAGGGCTTAATGCAAAATAATCAGATTTGTAATCTTTTATAAAATTAAATATATCGTAAGTAAAAGTGTTATTGTAACTTCCTTTTGCTGTTAAAAGTGAGGATTTTTTGGATTGTAATGCTTGTTCATTTTGTTGTATATCCAATTTAAGTTCAATTGATCCGCTAGTAAACAAGTCCCCGATATAAGAATCTGTAGTTTCAATACTATAAAAATCTGAATCCTGATTTACTTTTTCGATTTTTCTGAAATAGACTTTAGAATCGTCGGTAGTTAAGTAGATAAGATTTCCAGGCACTATTTTTTGTGTTATCTCAGGGGAAGCAACTTTCATCTTCAATTTCCCATTTTCTAGATCTGCTGTGGAACTCATAATAATTGAGTTTTCAGAAGAAATTTTGATCAAATTAGGATTGACAGTTAAGTTATGTAAGTTATATGTAACTCCATCTGCAGATCCTGATCTATTTATTAATCTGTCTTTGGCAACGTGATTAGCAGCTGCTTCATGAGGTGAATCATTAAAATCATTTGTACAAGAACTGAATGACAGTATAGTTGCACCTAAAAAAAATAATACTTTTTTCATATACTTTAAATTTTTAAAAATTTGAACAAGTATAGTACGTTTATAAAAATAGAATTGCTTCTAAAAGCCAATAAAAACAAGAGAATAAGACTTAAAAATTAGTGAGCAAATATTATCAAAGAATCAAATAAGAGTTCTTGGCAGGCATCAATTTCTTAATATATCATTTTTGATAAAATAGCTTTGAATATGATAATAATTAGATAAATTCGTAATCTATTTAACAAAACCATTTCTATGAAAAACCTACCAAAAGGAGATAAGAAACTTTTAAATGCTTGGGCGTTTTATGACTGGGCAAATTCAGTTTATACCTTGACCATTGCATCTGCAGTATTTCCGATTTTTTATGAAGCTTTATTTAGCGATCGAGATCATTATATTGATGTTTTTGGATTACATCTTAAAAACTCAGCCTTAATTAGTTTTACTACTGCGGCAGCATTTTTAGTAGTTTCTTTCATTTCGCCTTTATTATCTGGAATCGCCGATTATGTTGGAAACAAAAAATCATTCATGAAATTTTTCTGCTATATGGGAGCTGTGTCTTGCATGGGCTTGTATTGGTTTGATTTGGATAATATTTATGTTGGATTATTATTTTACTTTTTAGGATTAATTGGTTTCTGGGGAAGTTTGGTTTTTTATAATTCCTATCTTCCAGATATTGCTTTTGAGGATCAGCAAGATAAGATTAGCGCTAAAGGCTATTCTTTAGGTTATATTGGAAGTGTTGTATTGCTGATTATCAATTTAGCTATGATTATGAAACCAAAACTTTTCGGAATCACAGGAACAAATGGTGAGGCAGCAATGAAAGCTATGCGTTATTCATTTATAATGGTAGGAGTTTGGTGGATTCTTTTTAGCCAATACACCTATTATTACTTGCCAAAAGGAAGTAAAGAGCAGGGGCAAAAATTGACAAGAAATGTAGTTTTTAATGGTTTTAGAGAGTTAAAGAAAGTCTGGGCAGCCTTACAGAATATCACTCCTTTAAAACGTTATTTAGGAGGTTTTTTTGTCTCAAGTATGGCTGTTCAAACAGTTATGTTAGTAGCAACTTATTTTGGAGCTCAAGAAATAAAATGGACTTCAAAAGAAGAAAGCACAACAGGGTTGATTATTTGCATTTTATTGATCCAGTTGGTTGCTGTTGTTGGAGCTATTTTAACTTCACGTGCTTCAGCTAAATGGGGTAATATTCCAACTTTAATTGTAATTAACAGTTTATGGGCGGTTTTCTGTGCTTTGGCTTATTTCATCACACTTCCAATTCATTTTTATGCAATGGCCGCAGTAATTGGTTTGGTAATGGGAGGAATCCAAGCTTTGTCTCGTTCAACATATTCGAAATTACTTCCAGAAACAGAAGATACAGCATCGTTTTTTAGTTTCTATGATGTTGCAGAAAAAATCGGAATTGTAATCGGGATGTGCGTTTACGGAATTATAGATCAAATTACAGGAAGTCCGCGTGCGGCAATTGTAATTTTAGCAATTTTCTTTATTACAGCGATATTTTTATTAAGAAGAGTACATAAAAAAGACGTTTCAAATTAATTAAAACGTCTTTAGAATAACTAATATCACGAATTGCAAAGATTATTTTGATTGATGATTTTTTGTAATTCGTGATATTTTTTTTGAAAAATTAACCTTTGTAAATTTTTCCAGAACCAGAAACTTTTACATCTCTTTTTTCTGGATTTCCTAGATATTTAATATTTCCAGAACCAGAAACTCTTCCGGTAATACTTGTTTCACAAGTTACTACGCTATTTCCCGAACCAGATACCGTAACATCTACAGTTTGCGATTTTAAATTAGAAGCGTTAACATTTCCTGATCCTGATACTTTGCTTGTAAAAGAATCTGCCTTTCCTTTTAAAACAATATCGCCAGATCCGCTTAAAGCTAAATCAAGATTTTTAGAATCAACATCTAAATCGAAATTTCCTGACCCTGAAAGTTTTGCAGAAAAGCTATCGTTATTGATTTTATTTTTTGTTTTAATATCACCTGAACCTGATAAACTTACAGATGAGATTTTTTCAAATGGAATTGTCAACTCGATTTTTTTTCCTGAGCTAGTACGAATTTGGATCCCTTTTTCAACATAAACTTTCAATTCGTTTCCTTCAACTTCAACTTTAATTGATGAGAGTAGGTTTTCTTCTCCTTTAAGGATAATTTTCCCTTCTTTTCCAGCCACTAAGTCGACATCAAAGAATCCTGCGATTTTTATACCGTCATAATCTCCAGTTGTTCTTGTTTCGGTAATAACATTACCATTTCCGCTTATTTTTGTTTGAGCATTAGAATTTGCTGTGGTTAGAAATAAGCTTAATGCAATAAGTAAAATTGACTTTTTCATTGTTTTGATTTTTAAGATGATTAATTTTTTGTTAGTGAAATATTTCCATAATTGGAATTAATATTGATTTTATTCTGGCCTTTTCTCTTGTAGAAACCTGCAATTCTTTTGTTATTGCTTTTTACTTCAGAAACAGAAATTTCTAAAGAATTATCATGTTTAATGTTTGAATATCTTGCAGAAATATCAAAGTCGAAAGCATAATTTGGTACGTAACCAATTGAAATATCAGTATATCCAGAGTTTATTGTAATATTTCCAGCTTTTTCAGTCACCGTTCCAATGCTAATTTTGCTGTAATTGGTATCGTAGCTAAAGTTGCTTGAGATTTCTCCAATAATAAAAGTTAAGTAATTTCCTGAACCGCTCAAAGAATTGATTTTTTGAAATTTAAATGTTCCGTAGTTGCAATCGGCTTTAATATTTTGCCCATCATTAAGATTAACATCGGTATAGTTGGCACTTAGATTTAAATTACCAGAATCATTAATCTTAAGATTAGAATATTTAGCATCAATATTTCCTGCTTTTATATATTCTATGCTTGAATTTTGGCAATATTGAATGGAGATTTGATTGCTAGAACCGTTTAATTTTCCTAAAGACACTTTTCCGTATTTGCAGTCTATATCCGTAGAAGATTCGGCATTTGGAACAGAAATATTTCCGTATTTATTAACCAGTTTGATAGATCCATTTTTTGGAATTTTAATCACATAATTGATCTCAAAACTGTTGTTGCTTCCTTTGCTTTTAACATTAGAATTTCCAAGTTTCGTTACAGCAGAAACCAATCCTTTAAGCGCTGTAATATCGACATCTATACTATTTAATCGTTCGTTTACCCAATTTTCATTTGGCCCATTTACTTTTATAGTAATATCTAGATCAATTTTATCTTCGTCCCAAGTGGTAACAGTAATATTTCCGAATTTATTATCAACATCAATCCCAGCATTGGAGTTTACGATGTATGTTTTTTTAATATTTTTTTGTTTGGTAACATAAGTGTCATCATTTGAAAATCCTAATAAAGGTATCAAAAGAAATAAGATAAGTAAGTTATAGTGTTTTTTCATTAGAGTTGTTTTTTAGTTTTTCGTTGTCTTCTATTCTTTTCAAAACAGTTTGCAAAAAAGAAATGCGGGTTTGGAGGTTATTAATCATGGCATAAATAATTTGCTTGTTTTCACCATTTTTTTGCAGTTCATTTATGATTTTTTGATAATCAGCGTCAAAAGTTTTCATCTGTTTCATCGCATCATCAATAATCTGCTGATTTTCTGGTGAGTTTTTCTCTTTAAGTTTAACCAGTTCGTTGTCAATTAGAATATTGAAAATAGAATCAGTACGCTTAGTTTCTTTCGAGGCAAATTTGAATTCTTTAGGTTTTTCATTCTTATAAAAAAGAGATATCCCAAGCATTAATACGATCGAGGCGGCAATAGCAGTTGCAAACCAATACTTTTTCTTAGGCTCTTTTTTGTTAAGTTTTTGCAGAAAATCCATTTGATGGTCAGAATTTAATTCCTGAATATCCCATTGGTTTTCAAATCTGTTGAATAATTCGTCTAAATTGTCTTTTTCATTTTTCATAATTCCAATTCATTTTATATTTCTTCCAAGTTTTTTCTCAAACTGTCTTTGGCTCTGCTCAAAGTTGTTCTGCAATTTGCGTATGTGATATTCAAAATTTCGCAGATTTCCTCTTGATCGTAACCTTCAATGTAAAAAAGCGTGAGTACCATTCTGTAATTATCTTTCAGCTGCAGAATGGCATCCAAAACCTGTTTTACCCTTAAAGAGTTTAAGTCAATATTGTCAGAAATAATTCCGTCATTTTCTTCAATTTTATAAAGCTGTTTACTTAAATCTTCGATTTGAAAAGAGTTATTTTTCTTGTAGAAATCGATACTACAATTGATGATTATTTTTTTTAACCATGCACCAAAAGCCACCTCTTGTTTATAGTCATTGATTTTTGTAAAAGCTTTTAAGAATCCTTCCTGCATGACGTCTTGTGCAAAATGTTCATCTTTTACAATACGAAAAGCCACGTTATACATCGCTTTACAATAGCGATTGTATATTTCAAATTGCGCTTTTTGATTTTTGTTTTTGCAAAGCGCAATTAGTTCTTCGATATTTTGGTTGTTTCTATTCAAGTAGTGGCTTTTGGTTTTTTATAAGGACGGCACTTTTTTTTGTTTGTTACAGTTTTGATAAAAAAAATAAAAAATATTTTTTGATTTTACGTAATGTCGTAAGGTATAATACATTCATTATTATAATTTCACATAAAATTTCAATACCAAAAACAAAAATAATCATGAGAAAATTAAACAAATGCTTTGCAATTCTGTTTGTTATGACAGGATTTATGCTAACATCGTGTAGCAATGATAGCTCTGACGAGGGTGTCGGAGAATCAACAGGAGATTATTGGCCTTCTAAAGTGGGCAATCAATGGGTTTTCAATCAAGATGGTTCTGAAAGCACAGTGAAAATTCAAAGTTCATCTGATAAAGATGGTAATACCTATTATAAATTTAATCAGCTATTTGGAGCAACTGACGGAGTTTCTGCAACAGCTGGTGCTTCGCTAAAAAAAGTAAAAGGAGATTATTACATCGTTATGGATGAACTTAATTACAGTTCTGAAGGAATAACTGGTAAAATGACAGGTTATGAATTTATTCTTTTTAAAGATTATTTAGATGTAAATCAAACTTGGACCGGAAGTTATTCTCAAGAAACGGTTTTTAACATACCTAATTTTCCTGCTCTTAAAATGAACGTAAACTATACAGGAACTATTTTAGAAAAAGGCACAAGCATAAAAGTGAAAGAGGTTACTTATAATAATGTGATTAAGTTTAAACTACATCTTGAGGCTAGCACTCAAGGGCAAAGTTCTTCGTCTGATACGTTTTACTGGATTGCAAAAGATGTTGGAATTGTAAAATTAGAATCGTCAGGGACTACTTCAGAACTTGTTTCTTACTCTTTGAAATAATATCAGAAATAAAATGTTTAAAAACCCGAAAATTCTTTTTCGGGTTTTTTATTTTTTAAACTTTACAATCGATTGTATTTTAAAGTTAGTTAATTAGAATTATTTAAGCTTTAAATTTGTTTTGGCATAATGATTGTCTATTTTTATGCCCTATCTTGTAATTGAAAAACAGAACTTGTTTTCAGTAAAAACTTCAATAAGCAATACTCTTTTTACAGATAGCACAGAAAAATTAATGACAAAACGACTTATATTTTATTATGTCAAACCATAAAATACTTACTATTGACAATCTGTCACTTCAAGAATTTGACTCAGAGGCAGAATTAATTCCATTGTTGACGCCAGAAGACGAAGAGGAAATGAATAACGAAGAACTTCCTATTTCGCTTCCAATTTTACCATTACGTAATACTGTTTTGTTTCCTGGAGTTGTTATTCCAATTTCTGCTGGGAGAGATAAGTCTATTAAACTAATTAATGATGCCAATGCAGGCGGAAAAATCATTGGTGTAGTTTCTCAAATTAATGAAGAAGACGAAGATCCGTCGAAAGATGATATTCATAAAATAGGAACGGTAGCGCGTATTTTACGTGTGCTAAAAATGCCTGACGGAAATGTAACGGTTATCCTTCAAGGAAAAAAACGCTTCGAAATTGACGAAGTAGTTTTAGAAGAACCATACATGACAGCGACTATTAAAGAAGTTGCGGAAGAGCGTCCAGATGAAAATGATTCTGAGTTTACTGCGATTCTAGATTCAGTAAAAGAATTAGCTATCCAAATTATAAAAGAAAGTCCAAATATTCCTTCTGAGGCAACATTTGCAATCAAAAACATTGAAAGCCAATCGTTCTTGATCAATTTTGTTTCTTCTAATATGAATTTATCTGTAAAAGAAAAACAAGGCCTTTTATCGATAAACGGATTGAAAGAACGCGCTTTAGAAACGTTACGTTATATGAATGTTGAACTTCAAAAATTAGAGTTGAAGAACGATATTCAGTCAAAAGTTCGTTTTGATTTAGACCAGCAGCAAAGAGAATATTTCCTTCACCAGCAAATGAAAACCATTCAAGAAGAATTGGGCGGCGTTTCGCAAGAAGAGGAAATGGACGAAATGGGGCAGAAGGCTAAAACCAAAAAATGGGACGAAAAAACGCAGAAACATTTCGAAAAAGAATTGTCAAAAATGCGTCGCATGAATCCGCAGTCTCCTGATTTTGGAATTCAAAGAAATTATTTAGAATTGTTTTTAGAATTGCCTTGGGGCGAATATTCTAAAGATAAATTCGATTTAAAGCATGCACAGAAAGTCTTAGATAAAGATCATTTTGGACTTGATGAAGTGAAGAAAAGAATGATTGAGCATTTGGCAGTTTTAAAATTGCGAAATGACATGAAATCACCAATTATATGTTTAACAGGGCCTCCAGGAGTTGGTAAAACTTCAATTGGTCGTTCTGTGGCTGAAGCTTTAGGAAGAGAATATGTTCGTATTTCTTTAGGTGGTTTACGTGACGAAGCGGAGATTCGCGGTCATAGAAAAACCTATATTGGAGCAATGCCAGGACGTATTATTCAGAGTTTGAAAAAGGCAGGGACATCAAATCCAGTATTTATTTTGGATGAGATCGATAAATTGTCAAATGGAAATAGCGGTGATCCGTCTTCAGCTTTATTAGAAGTTTTAGATCCAGAGCAAAACAATGCTTTTTATGATAATTTCCTTGAGATGGGTTATGATTTATCTAAAGTGATGTTTATTGCAACATCAAACAATATGGCGGCAATTCAACCTGCTTTGCGTGACAGAATGGAAGTAATCAAAATGTCAGGGTATACAATCGAAGAAAAGGTTGAAATTGCCAAAAGACATTTATTTCCAAAACAACTAGAAGCGCACGGTCTAACGGCAAAAGATTTGACTATTGGCAAAAAGCAATTAGAAAAAATCATTGAAGGTTATACAAGAGAATCTGGTGTTCGTAACTTAGAAACTAAAATTGCTCAGGTAATTAGAAATGCAGCAAAATCTGTTGCAATGGAAGAGGAGTATAACAAAAAAGTTACTGATGAAGATATTGTAGCAATTTTGGGAGTGCCAAGATTAGAGCGCGATAAATACGAAAACAACGATGTTGCTGGTGTAGTAACAGGTTTGGCTTGGACAAGTGTTGGTGGAGATATTTTATTTATCGAATCTTTGATTTCTGAAGGAAAAGGATCATTGAGCATTACAGGAAATCTTGGAACTGTAATGAAAGAATCTGCAACAATTGCATTAGAATATATTAAAGCAAATGCTAAGAAATTAGGTATTAGCACAGAGCTTTTCCAGAAATACAATATTCACTTGCACGTGCCAGAAGGAGCAACTCCAAAAGACGGACCAAGTGCTGGTATTGCGATGCTTACCTCTTTGGTTTCTCTTTTAACGCAGAAAAAAGTGAAGAAAAGCCTTGCTATGACGGGTGAAATCACGCTTCGCGGAAAAGTATTGCCAGTGGGCGGTATCAAAGAAAAAATCTTAGCGGCAAAAAGAGCCGGAATTAAAGAAATTATTCTTTGCCACGAAAACAAAAGCGATATTGATGAAATTAAAGCAGAATATTTAGAAGGCTTGAGTTTTCATTATGTGAAAGAAATGAGCGAAGTTCTAGCAGTAGCATTAACAGATCAGAAAGTTAAAAACGCTAAGGAGCTGAAATAAGTTTTAAAAACTTCAAATTATAAAATTCCAAATTCCAATTTTCTTATTGGGGTTTGGAATTTTTTTATTGTATTTCACTTTTAGTGTTATATAATTTTATATTTGCATTTGCGTTATTCCCATTAGGTGCGCCAAAAACAAATGCTTAAAAAAGTGGTTTTATTTTTTATAATCTTAATTTGTTCGCATTCTTTCGGACAAGTTGGAGGGCGCTACACTTATCAATTTTTAAACTTAACCACTTCGCCAAGACAAGCTGCATTGGGAGGAGATGTGATCACGATATATGACGATGACGTTAATCAAGCCATGTCAAATCCTGCTCTTATAAATGCAGACATGGACAATCATTTGGCATTAAATTACGGAAGTTATTACGGTGAAGCCTCTTATGGAACAGCGTCGTATGCTTATACTTACGATAGGCATGTCCAGACTTTTTATGCTGGAGTAACTTATGTGAATTACGGTACATTTGAAGGATATGACGAAAACGGTCAGGCAACTTCAAATTTTACAGGAAGTGAAGGGGCATTATCGTTTGGATATGCCTACAATGTTCCATTTACCGATTTTTATATTGGTGCAAGTGCTAAATTGATAACGTCTTCATTAGAGAGCTATAATTCGATAGGCGGTGCGGTCGATGTCGGATTTTTATATGTGAATGAAAAAAACGATTTAAATTTTGCCCTTGTATTTAGAAACATGGGAACACAGTTTACGACATATTCAGGGATTAAAGAAAATCTTCCGTTCGAAATTGTGGCAGGTATTTCACAGGAATTAGAACATGTACCCATTCGCTGGCATCTTTCAGTAGAAAACCTGCAGCAATGGAATATTTCTTTTTCGAATCCTGTTCGTGGAGAAACCAACATTGACGGATCTACAAGTCCAGAGAAAGTTTCTTTTGTAAACAATGCTTTAAGGCATGTGGCTTTTGGTGTGGAATTTTTTCCAAAAAGAGCATTCAATTTGCGTATAGGATATAATTTTAGAAGAGGAGAAGAACTAAGAGTGGAAGAGCAGCGCAACTTCTCTGGAGTCTCATTAGGTTTTGGCTTAAAGATGAATAAACTGAAGTTTAACTATTCCTATTCTAGATATACATTGGCAGCCAATACGAGTCTTTTTGGTCTAACTTTAAACTTTCAGTAAGTACATTAAACTTTTATTGTCGAATAATTTAGTTTTCAATAATAAAAGTTTTTCTCAATCACATAATATCAATGAAAAAAGTAATTATCGTATTCCTTTTTATTCTCGCATTTTTTGTGGGGTATTTGCTGTTATCTGATGGTAAAGAAATTGCTTCATTGTCTTCTGAAAATAAAAGAATTGAATCTCAAATTGCTGATGTGAAAAAGCTGATCAGTAAAAATCATCAATACAATAATAAAATTGCTTTTTTTATTGATATGAAGATTCGCTCAGGAGAGAATCGCTTTTTCGTTTATGATTTAAAAGCAAATAAAATTATCGATAAAGGTTTGGTTGCTCACGGTTCTGGTTCTGAAACTGGAATTAAAGGAAAACTTCGTTTTAGCAACGTTCCCAATTCATTAAGTACTTCGTTAGGGAAATATTATATCGGAAAGCATTATTACGGAAAGTTTGGCAAAGCATATAAGTTGTATGGATTAGATACAACCAATAGTAATGCTTTTAAACGAGATATTGTTTTTCATTACTATTATGATGTTCCATATGAAGAGAAAGATGGCTACATTTGCAATAGTTTTGGCTGTCCTATGGTTAATAAAAAATACTTTGATAGAATATCGCGATTAATTGATAGTTCTGAATCGGATATTTTAATGAGTATTTATTATTAAAAACCAATTGTCATTAAAAGAATAAAAATTTAAAAATAAAAAATTGAAAAAAATTACCATTGCTATCGACGGATTTTCATCTACAGGTAAAAGCACTCTTGCAAAACAATTGGCAAAAGAATTGGAATATGTTTATGTAGATACGGGGGCGATGTACCGCGCCGTAGCTTATTTTGCTATGCAGCATAATCTGATAGGAACTGATTTTTTTAAGAAAGAAGCTTTGATTGAAGCATTGTCTGATATTAAATTAGAATTTAGGTTTAATTCAGACTTGGGTTTTGCTGAAATGTATTTGAACGGTGAGAATGTGGAGAAACAAATTAGAACAATCGAAGTTTCTAATTTTGTTAGTAAAGTCGCAGCAGTTTCTGAAGTTCGTGCTAAACTGGTAGAACAACAGCAGGAAATGGGAACCAACAAAGCGATTGTAATGGATGGAAGAGATATTGGAACTGTGGTTTTCCCGAATGCTGAATTGAAAATCTTTATGACTGCAAGTGCAGAAACGCGTGCTCAAAGACGTTTTGATGAGTTGCAGCAAAAAGGCGATAATGTTTCTTATGAAGAAGTTTTGAAAAATGTGATGGAAAGAGATTATATGGACACGCATCGTGAAGATTCTCCTTTGGTAATTGCCGATGATGCAATTGAGATTGATAATTCTTACTTAAATAAAGAGGAACAATTTGCTGCAGTTCTAGAATTAGTGAATGATGTTGTTAAAACAGCATAATTTTTTGCAGATATTATTTTAAATGGTAGTTTTACCGCTTCATTTTTACTAAAGAACAATTTTTATCATATGGGGATTAAAAACAGATTGATTTTAATGAGCTTTCTTCAATTTTTTGTTTGGGGAGCCTGGCTTATAACAATTGGAAATTATTGGTTTGGTACAAAAAACTGGGAAGGAACTCAATTCGGACTAGTTTTCGGAACCATGGGAATCGCTTCTCTTTTTATGCCTACACTTACAGGTATTATTGCTGACAGATGGATTAATGCCGAAAAATTATACGGTGCGCTCCATATTCTTTATGCAGCAGTTTTATTCGGAATTGCACAAGTAACTACACCAGACACTTTTATTATTGTAATGCTTTTAGCAATGTGCTGTTATATGCCAACAATCGCTTTAAGTAATTCAATATCTTATACTTCGCTTAAATTAAATAATAAAAACATTGTAAAAGATTTTCCGCCAATTCGTGTTTGGGGAACAATTGGTTTTATTGTGGCCATGTGGATTACGAATTTAAGTGGAAGTAAAGCAACTGAATATCAGTTTTATATTGCTGGAGTTGGCGCTCTAATTCTTGGAATTTATGCTTTTACTCTGCCAAAATGTGAGCCGCAACGTTTGATTAAAGAAAATGCAACTTGGACAGAAACTTTCGGTCTTGAATCTTTCAAATTATTTGGAAACTACAAAATGGCTTTGTTTTTTGTATTTTCTATGTTCTTAGGAGGAGCGCTTCAACTGACAAATGCTTACGGAGATGTATTCTTAGATGAGTTTAAACACTTTCCAAAATATGCAGATTCATTCGTAATTAAATATTCGACTATTATTATGTCGATTTCTCAGGTTTCTGAAACATTATTTATTTTGGCGATTCCGTTTTTCTTAAGACGTTTTGGAATCAAACAAGTGATGTTGATTAGTATGCTGGCGTGGGTGCTTCGTTTCGGATTATTCGCTTTTGGAGATCCTATAAATGGTTTGTGGATGATTATTTTGTCTTGTATCGTTTACGGAATGGCATTTGATTTCTTTAATATTTCTGGTTCTTTATTCGTAGAGAGCAATACTGATTCTAAAATTCGTTCTTCTGCGCAAGGTTTGTTTATGATGATGACCAATGGAGTAGGAGCGGTTTTAGGAAGTTTAACTTCTGGTTGGGCAATAGATAGATTCTTTACAAAATCGTTTCATAGTACAACTGAATTAGCTGGATTTTTGCAAACCGATGCTAGTAATGAGAAAATGGTAGAATTTGTAAAAAGCCAAGGGAATTCAATTTCTACTGACGGAATATTCACAAATCCTGTTTTAATGAAAGATTGGCATACAATCTGGTTGTCTTTCGCAGCTTATGCTTTAGTAATTGCAATTGCTTTTGCTGTTTTGTTTAAACATAAACATGATCCGAAGGAGATTGAGAATTTGAGTCATTAAAATAATATTTGATCTTTTTTGACGTTCAAAGGTTGAAGAAGTAAAATAAACTAAAATTTAAAATACCACAAAAGTTTCTATTTATAGAAACTTTTGTGGTATTTTTGTTATGTGCAAATTGAATGAAACATTTTGAAACTAAATTTTTGGAGGAAGCACGAGAATTTATATTAAAGCTAGATAAAAAAATTAGCGAAAAGATTTTGTATAATATTGATTTAGCGGAAAAAAAAGCAAGATCCGAGATTGTTTAAGAAGCTTAATGATAATATTTGGGAATTTAGAATTAGATATGCTAGGATTCAAATTAGGCTTTTGGCTTTTTGGGATAAAACTAATAACAAGCAAACTTTGGTTATTGCAACTCATGGCTTCATAAAAAAGGTTCATAAAGTCGCTGGAAATGAAATTGAAAAAGCTAACAAAATTAGAATGAAATACTTTGAAAATAAAATAGATTAGTTATGGCAAAGAAAGAAATGAAGATGTATTCGCTTACTGAAATGAAAGATGAAGTTATTGGGAAAATTGGAACTCCTGAAAGAGATCAGTATGAATATGAACTTAATATGGAGTTACTGGGTAGAATGATTAAAACTGCTAGGAAAGAAAGAAATCTGACTCAGAATCAGCTTGGGGAATTAATAGGAGTGAAAAAATCACAAATTTCAAAATTGGAGAGTAGTGCCAATAGTGCAACAATAGATACGGTTATAAAAGTTTTTAAAGCATTAAAAGCAGAGATAAGTTTTAATGTTAAAATTGAAAATCAGAGCCTGCAAGTTTCGTAAAGATAGTTACACATAGTAAACCTGACAGATATTTTAAACCTGTCGGGTTTCGTTTTTAAGGTCTTATGAAAAACAAAACTTTCTAAGATAGCCCCGATAGAAGTGGAAATCCTTTTATGGTGGGGTTCACCATAAAAGATTGTAACGGATAGCGGGACTAAAGTTCTTTAAAAATCGAAATTCTCTGGCTTCTAATTTATCATATTGATAATCATATCGGTTTTGTTTTGTTAATTCAGAAAAATGTATTAATTTTGCAGTCCTTTTGGCAGAGAAGAGTTTCCATTAGGAATCAACCATTTATGTAAAACAACTTCTGTATTTTCTATCGCATAGAGAAACTCGAGAAAAACAGAATACAAATTTTTTTATCAGCATGTCTGAACAATTAAAATCACAAGAAGAGTTTTTAGCAAATTTTAACTGGCACAACTTCCAAGAAGGAATCGATGCAGTTGATGAGAAAAACTTGCAAGAGTTTGAAGAACTAGTATCTAAAACTTTCATCGCTACAGATCAAGAAGAAGTAGTTGAAGGAGTTGTAGTTAGAATTACAGATAGAGACGTTATCGTTGATATCAATGCTAAATCTGAAGGTGTTATTTCTTTAAACGAATTCCGTTACAACCCAAACTTAAAAGTAGGTGACAAAGTAGAAGTATTAATCGACATCCGTGAGGATAAAACAGGTCAATTAGTATTATCTCACAGAAAAGCACGTACTATCAAATCTTGGGATAGAGTTATTGCAGCTAATGAAACTGGAGAAATCGTTAACGGTTTTGTTAAATGTAGAACTAAAGGAGGTATGATTGTTGACGTATTCGGAATCGAAGCGTTCTTACCTGGATCTCAAATTGACGTTAAGCCAATTAGAGACTACGATGTATATGTAAACAAAATGATGGAATTCAAAGTGGTAAAAATCAACCACGAATTCAAAAACGTTGTTGTATCTCATAAAGCTCTTATCGAGGCTGATATTGAAGTACAGAAAAAAGAGATCATCGGTCAATTACAAAAAGGACAAGTATTAGAAGGTGTTGTTAAAAACATTACTTCTTATGGTGTGTTCATTGACTTAGGTGGTGTTGACGGATTAATTCACATTACTGACCTTTCTTGGAGTAGAATCAACCACCCAAGTGAAGTTCTTGAATTAGACCAAAAATTAAACGTTGTAATCCTTGATTTCGATGATGAGAAAACAAGAATTCAATTAGGATTGAAACAATTAAACGCTCACCCATGGGATGCTTTAGATGCTAACTTAACTGTTGGTGATAAAGTTAAAGGTAAAGTAGTTGTAATCGCTGATTACGGTGCATTTATCGAAGTTGCTGAAGGTGTTGAAGGTTTAATTCACGTTTCTGAAATGTCATGGTCAACTCACTTACGTTCTGCTCAGGACTTCGTGAAAGTTGGAGACGTTGTTGAAGCAGTTATCTTAACTCTAGACAGAGACGATCGTAAGATGTCATTAGGTATCAAACAATTGACTCAAGATCCATGGACTGACATTACTTCTAAATACCCAGTAGGTTCTAAACATACAGGTATCGTTAGAAACTTCACAAACTTTGGTATTTTCGTAGAATTAGAAGAAGGAATTGATGGATTAATCTACATCTCTGACTTATCTTGGACTAAGAAAATTAAACACCCATCTGAGTTTGTAAACGTTGGTGAAAAACTTGATGTTGTTGTATTAGAATTAGATGTTGAAGGACGTAAATTATCTTTAGGTCACAAACAAACTACTGCTAATCCTTGGGATCAATACGAAGATTCTTTCGCTGTAGGAACTATCCACAATGGTGAGATTTCTGAAATCGTTGACAAAGGAGCTACTGTAGAATTCGGAGATGATATCGTTGCTTTCATTCCTACTCGTCACCTTGAAAAAGAAGACGGAAAGAAATTGAAAAAAGGTGATACAGCTGATTTCAAAGTAATTGAATTCAACAAAGAATTCAAAAGAGTAGTTGCTTCTCACACTGCTATCTTCAGAGAAGAAGAAGAGAAAAACGTGAAAGCTGCTGCTGAAACTACTACATCTGCATCTACTAACGCACCAGCTGCGACTTTAGGAGATAACAATGATGTATTAGCTGCTTTAAAAGCTAAAATGGAAAAAACTGAGAAAAAATAATTCTTAGATTCCTATAAAAAGAGAGTCCCACAGCGATGTGGGACTTTTTTTGTTTTATATTTTTATATTTTAAGAAGTTTTAACAAATAAAGTTGTGTTATTACCTCAAAAAGTTATTTTTGTATGAAAATACCACTTATGAAGAAACTTTACTTTTTGCTTATAGCTTTATGCTTTTTTAATCATTTACAATCTCAAATAATTAATTTTCCTGATCCTAAATTTAAATGGTGGTTATTACTTACAAGTTATGGAGCTACTATAGCAAGTGATGATAATGGTAATTATATTAAAATTGATGCGAATAATGATGGAGAAATTGAAATGAGTGAAATTTCAAATATTACTTCTTTGTATTTAGCATCTACAGATTTTTTATCTATTGAAGGTATTTCAAATTTCAAATCATTGAAAAATTTGACAATAAAAGAAAGTAAAATGACTAGTATAAATCTAAGAGACCTTCCAAATCTTATTAAATTTACCTGCGACAAGAACAAAGAACTACTTTCACTTGAAATACACGGATTATCTAATCTTGAAAATTTAGCTTTCACAAATAATTTAAACCTTTCATCATTTAATTATAGTGGATTATCTAAACTAAAAGAAATAAATGGCGCATATAATAAATTTACTTCATATGATTTTACAAATTTAACAGAACTTGAAAGAATTATTTGTACTAATAATGAATTAAAATCACTTAAAGTTTCTAATTTATCAAAATTAAAAGAACTATATTTTGATGATAATCAAATAGAAACGATAGATTTTTCTGGACTTATAAATCTTGAAATTCTTTCTTTTAGCAGAAATTTGATCAGAACGCTTAATCTACAAGATTTATCAAATCTTGACGGTCTTTACTGTCTCGAGAATAAAATTGAAAGCTTAGACTTAAGCAAACTAAAAAAGTTGTCTGCTTTAAATTGTAGAAATAACCAGTTGCTTACGTTAGATATTTCTTCAAATACTAAACTCAATATAGTTGATTGTTCATATAATAAGTTGACTTCATTGTTTTTCAAAAATGGACTGGAAATGGGATGGAATGTTAATTTAGATCACAATCCAAACTTAAAATACGTTTGTATTGAAGAAGGAAAGAGAAATTTTGACGTTTTTATAGGAAACGCAATAGATCACGCGGTAGATATTGGAGATAAAAGTAAGATTGTAGTCAACTCTTATTGTTCGTTTTTGAGCGGAGGTGATAATTATGAAATGAAAGGGAATGCAAGATTTGATAGTGATAACAATGGATGCGATTTGTCTGATTTTAGTTACCCTAACTTTCAGTTAAGAGTTGTATCTGCAAAAAATGTTACAGAAAAATTCATTTCAAATCTTTTTGGAAATTATTCTATTTCTCTAACTCCAGGTGATTATTCTGTAGTCCCTGTAATTGAAAATCCAAGCTACTTTTTAGTTTCCCCTAGTCAGTTTAATGTTAGTTTTCCTAGTCAGACAAGTCCATCTATACAAAACTTTTGCCTTACATCTGTGGGTAATCATTCTGACCTAGAAATTACATTGTTGCCAATTTCAAGTGCTGTACCTGGTTTTGATTCCACATATAAAATTGTATTTAAAAATAAAGGAAATAAAGTAAAATCGGGATCTGTTAATTTAAATTTTAATAGTAAAATCCTAAATTATGTGTTTTCTAATACAACTACGAGTAATCAGAATGGTGATCAGATTACTTGGGATTTTATTAATTTAAGGCCTTTTGAAAGCAAAGAAATTACTTTAACGCTAAAATTAAACAAACCAACAGAAATCCCAGCCGTTAATAATGGAGATATTTTAAAATTTACGGCCATAATTTCATCACCAGATATGGATGAAACGCCTTTTGATAATACTTTTACGCTAAATCAGACTGTGGTAGGTTCTTATGATCCAAACGATAAAACCTGTTTAGAAGGAACAGTTATAACACCAAGTTTAATTGGTGAATATGTACATTATATGATTCGTTTTGAAAATACAGGAACTTATCAAGCGCAAAACATAGTAGTAAAAGATATGATTGATTTATCTAAATTTGATATTTCAACTTTAATTCCAACAAGTTCGAGCCATTCTTTTGTAACTAAAATTTCAGAAGGAAATAAAGTAGAATTTATATTCGAAAATATAAATCTGCCTTTTGATGATGCTACCAATGATGGTTATATAGCCTTTAAAATAAAGACAAAACCAACTTTAGTAGTTGGAGATTCGTTTACTAACGACGCAAATATTTATTTTGATTATAATTTTCCGATTTTGACTAATAAGGCGACTTCGACATTTAAAACTGTTTTATCAACTGAGGATTTTAATTTCTCTAGATATTTGAATTTGTATCCAAATCCAGCAAGTCAAGTTTTGAATATTTCGCAGAACGACAGTATCGAGATACAATCATTTGAAATTTATGACATTTTAGGTCAATTAGTAATTGCAGTTCCAAACGCAAAAACAACTTCTAATATTGATATTTCAAAGCTTAGAACTGGCAATTATTTTATAAAAGTAAAATCAGACAAAGGAAGCTCAAGTATGAAATTCATTAAGAATTAAATAAAATGTCCCACAGAGATGTGGGACTTTTTTGTTAGTTAGTTTTGCCGCGAAGACACAATGACGCAAAGATTTTTTTTATTTATTGTATGTTGAAATTACTTTGAAGCTAATAATTTTGATTCTTCGGGAGAAAATTCATTGACAATAGCATAAGTGTCAATTTTTGCAATTGCCATCTCGTCTAAAATGTCAACTAGATTTTTAAAATTGCTTTTTTTGCTAGGTTTAATAATTACCACCATTCCTCTTCCTGGTCTTCCTAATCGAGCAGAGTAATCTAGCATATTTTTATTTTGCTTAGAAAGCTCTTTCCTGATTCCATCTTTTCCGTATTCTAACTTTTTCGGAGCAACTTTTGGTATTTCTAATAATCCCATATAAGATACTATTTTGTTGTCTCCTCCAAGTAAAATGGTGTAAGATATGTTTTCTCCACAACCGCCTGTCCATCCACAGGTGTAGGCATCATAATCTGGTAAACTTAAATCCATAACTTTAGATTTTCTCAATTCTATTGTAATCATAAAAAATATAATCAGCAGAAAAGAAACACTCACCATTGCAGTTAAATCTACTCTTGAACTTAACTTCTTGCTTCTGATTTTTTGAGGTAAATTTTTCATAAACTTTATATTTAATTTGAGGTTAGTAATTTTGATTCTTCTGGTGTAAACTGAGGGACAATTGCATAAGAGCTTATATTAGCCATTTTTATCTCATCTAATATATCAACAAGATTTCCATAGTTAGATTTTTCTGTTGGTTTTATAATGACCGTAACTCCTCTTCCTGGTTTGCCAAGTCTTGCTGAATATTCTAAAACCCTTTTATTTTTCTCCATTAGCTCTTTTCGTATTCCATTTTTCCCATAATTAACTTCTTTAGGGGCTTGTATAGGAAATGCTAGTAATCCATGGTAAGTTATTATTTTGTCGTTTTTATCAAGTAATAAAGTTAAAACAATATTTTCGTCAGATTTATTACATTCAGGCTCAGGACCGCAACCTCCTCTTCCAGAATATAGTTCCATAAGTTTCGGCTTAGATAATTCCCCAACAACCATAAAAAATATAATCAACAAAAATGAAACACTGACCATTGCGGTTAAGTCTACTCTTAAACTTAGTTTTTTGCTTCTGACTTTCTTTGGTAAGTTTTTCATACACTTTTGATTTAGATACAATTTCGATTAATTAGAGGCTAGTAATTTTGATTCTTCTACAGTAAAATCGTCAACTATTGAATAGTTTTCAATTTTAGCAATTTTCATTTCATCCACTATATTTACTAAACTGCCATAGTTTGAGTGTTTACTCGGTTTTATAATAACGACTACTCCGCTCATTGGTCTTCCTTCAGAAATCATATAATCGCGAACTTCTTTCTTTTTGCGGAATACTTCTTGTCTTATTTCATTTTCTTGAAATTTAAATTCTTTTGGTTTTTCCATCGGAAATTCTAACAAGCCTGAATAAGTAATTACCTTTCCGTTTTTATCTAACAATATTGTAAATAGCTGACCGACTTTGACACATCCAATATTTTCTATGCACGCATATTTTTCGGGTAAATAAAGGTTCTTTTTAGGGAGTGATAATTCGCTAGCAATCATAAAAAACGCAACTAGTAAAAAAGAAATACTTACCATTGCAGTTAAATCAACTCCTGAATTTGATTTTTTATCTCTGACTTTTTGAGCTAAATTTTTCATAATTGATGATTTTTGTATTTAAATTTAACAATAAAACAGAAGCGAAGATTAAATATTTTTAAAATTTTTACAAAAAAATATAATATTCTAAAGTCTTGATTTTGTTGAATATTGATATGTCAAACAAATGTTTTTTGGAGGAAAATATTTTTAGTTTAAAACCAAAACAATTTTATCTGCGTAAATGAGCTTATAACTTAAAATCATTTAAACATGAAAACTAGAAAATTTTTAGCTCTTGCAGTTTTAGCTTTAGGATTTGCATTTACATCAAATGCTCAAAAAACAGTAATGGTTGGTGGTGCAGCAATGTATCCGAATAAAAACATTATTGAAAATGCTGTCAATTCGAAAGACCATACCACTTTGGTCGCTGCAGTAAAAGCGGCAGATTTAGTTGAAACGCTTAAAGGAGCTGGCCCGTTTACTGTATTTGCTCCAACAAACGCGGCATTTGATAAATTGCCAAAAGGTACTGTAGAAACTTTATTGAAACCAGAGAACAAAAAGAAATTGCAAACTATCCTGACTTACCACGTTGTTGCCGGAAAATTAAATTCATCAGATATTGCAAAGGCAATTAAGGAAGGTAAAGGGAAAGCATCTTTTAAAACAGTTAGTGGCGGAACATTAACAGCTTGGATGAAAGGTAAAGATTTGTATATTACTGACGAAAATGGCAATAAAGCAAAAGTTACAATTGCTGATGTTAATCAATCTAATGGAGTGATTCACGTTGTAGATGCTGTTTTGCTTCCAAAAAACTAAATATAATAGAAGTTCCAAATTTTAAAAATTCCAAATTCCAATTTAAGCTTGGAATTTGGAATTTTTATTTTGAGATTCTTCAGATTATTTTTTAGCAGTCAACGTACTTCCCGCAGAAGCTATTACAACACAAATAACAGCAAGAATTTCGTGGAAACTTAAGTTCTCATGAAGAAATATAAAAGCACAAATGCATGCAGCTGCCGGCTCTAAGCTCATTAAAATGCTAAAAGTGCGAGGTGGAAGTTTTCCTAAAGCTTTCATTTCTAAAGTAAACGGAATTGCACTAGACAAAAGGGCTAAAGCAACGCCCATTCCGAATAATTTTGGAGTAAGATGATTTAATCCGTTTTCTAGAAAACCAAATGGCAATACTAAAAGTGCGGCAAATAGCATTCCTGTTGAAACAGCATAACCATCATTCATTATTTTAGAGATCTTGCCCCCTAAAACAATATAAGCGCTCCAAAAAGCTCCTGCCAAAAGCGCACATAAAATTCCAATAGGATCTAATCGATCATTTGTCCAAGGAGCAATTAATAAAATGCCAATTGCAGCCAATAAAACCCAACAATAATCGACCAAACGTTTTGAACCTGCTATAGCCAAGACTAAAGGCCCAACAAATTCTAAAGTAACAGCTAAACCAATTGGAATTCTTTCTATTGCAAAATAGAAAATCAAATTCATAGCGCCCAAAGCCAAACCATAAGGAATTACAATTTTCCATTGCTGCGCAGTTACGGTTTTTGGATTAGGGCGATAAGCCAATGCTAAAATTAAAGCTGAAACTCCAATACGAATAGATGCTGTGCCAGCTGCTCCAATTTCAGGAAATAAAGTTTTTGCAATTGCAGCTCCACATTGCACGCTGATAATCGCTAATAATACTGCTGGAACAGGAGGTAGACCGCTTTCTCTGTTTTTCATAAAAAATGAGACAGAATTATAAAATATATTTCTGTCGAATAAATAAATGTATTCTTAATTAATTGCCTAAAGCTCTTTTGGTAACATAGGCACGATAACCAATAATTGCCATTTGCCATTTCTTTGCTTTCGAAATATCTAAACCTTGTTTGGTAAAGCTCGGCAAAAGTAGTTTATTTAGTTTAGCTAATAATTTATACATGGTATATTTGTTTAGACAAAGATAAACAAAAAAGACTTTGTGTTTGAAACAAAGTCTTTTGAGCAGTAAAATGTAAAAGTATCTTAAATTCTGAGAATCAGATTTTCGTTGTTATCGTTTTCACGATTTATGACCTTTTTAGGAGCTTCCATCCAGCCTGTTTTATTGATTACAAACTTGAAAAGGTAAGTTTTGTCTTTTTCAAATTTCGATTTAGGAACAGATAGCTCAAATGTATTTTTGTTTTTCTGAATCATTTGATAGTTTTGGTCATTTGGATTCCATTCATCAAACGAGCCAGCTATTGAGACGCTTTTGACTAAACTAGGATTTAAATTTTTATCGTGTTCGTAAGTAAAGACAACATTATTTCCGACAATTTTATAGCCATAAATACCAGTTTGCTTTTTGTTTTCGCTCAATAAGTCGTTAGAAAGCCTTACAATCGCTTCGCCTAATGCGTTGCCTGTATTTTCGTCACTGATATTAACAATAATTGAAATTCCTAATTGGCGTTCAGGATAAATTATAAGCATGTTTTGGGTTCCAAATGCGCCACCATGCTTCCAGCAGTTCTTTCCGTTTTCATCAACTTGGATATAGTCCCAAAAATATCCGTTCCATGTTGTTGGACTATCTAAGAGATTTCGCTGCGATTCTTGAACAATTTTACTTTTTGTATTTAGTTCATAAGCAATAAATTTGGTCAAGTCACCTAAAGTAGATTTTAGCATTCCTGCGGCTCCCCAAAGATTGTCTGAAATGGTTGGCATTAAAACTCCTTTTAAGTTGTAACCATGTGCAATAGCAATATTTGGACTCAAATTGATTCCGCTGGACTTCATATCGAGTTTAGAAAAAATGTTTTCTTTCAAAAGCGATTCATAGCTTTTTTGATAAACATTTTCCAAGATATGAGCCGTAAGATTAAGGCTTCCGTTGCTGTATTTGAATTTAGTTCCAGGCAAAGTATCTAATTTCATACTTTTTAGATCTTCAAAAAACTTTTCTCTGCTGTACGTTTCGTCTACTTTTTTGAATGCTAAATAACTGCTGTCGTTTCGATTTTTTCGTAATTCGTCAGTATCTGGCAAATCTTTACTAAAACCTGTCCTAAAAGAGACCAAATCTTTAATTGTAATTGGTGTTCCGTTGTATTCTAAGTTCGGATAAGAACCAGTAAGGTATTTTCTAATATCATCGTCAGGATTTAATTTTCCTTCTAAAACTGCTTGAGCCGTTAGTAAACCAGTAAATAATTTGGTTATAGAGGCAACCTCAAAAATAGTATTGTTGTTGGCAATATTTTCTTTTCCTTTATCAATTTCACCATAATGTCTCGTGTAGGTTTTTCCGTTTTTGATAACGCCTATAGAAATTGAATTGGCTTTTGATTTCTGGGAAAGAATAGAAGCAGTTTTATCCATGGCAATGAAAATACTTTTTTCTACAGTGTTTTTTTGAGCTGAAATTGAGAAACTGATGCACAAAACAAAAAGTGAAATATTTTTCTTCATGATTGTAGATTTTAAGTGATGAGTAAAATAGAAAAACCAGTGTTTTTAGCACTGGTTTTTAATATTTCAAAATATTATTATTAAGCTTTCTTATTTTGCTTTTCCATTTCTTTCATATCTTTTTCATGCTGCTTCATGTCTTTCTCATGCTGTTTCATATCCTTTGCATGTTGTTTCATGTCTTTTGCATGCTGTTTCATATCAAGCTCATATTGCTTCATATCTTGCTCGTATTGCTTCATGCTGTTTTCGTAATCTTTAGAATCAGTATCAAAATCAAACTTAAAATCATAACTGAACTTTTCCATGTTAGCACTGAATTTCTCCATCGCAATTTGATACTTTTCCATTTCTTTTTCATATACATCAGCTCTTTGCGACATGATAGCTTCAACCTGTTTTTCGTAAGCTTTCATTTGCGGTTCAAATGCTTCCATATGTTTCCCGAAAGCTTCCATGTCTTTTTCAAATTTAGCCATTGCTACTTTGTCTGATGGATTTTTTGGAGCAACAGGAGGTTTTGGCATTTTTGACATATCAATTGCTGGAACAGGAGGCATTGGTCCGGCAGGGAATACTGGTGGAGCTGGAGGTGCAGGAGGCGCAACATCAGTATCTCCAGGATTACGCACGATAACTCTTTCGTTTCTAATGATCATTGGCATTTTTACATTTCTATCGGTACTAATTACAATCGCTTTTGTACCGTTTTCATCAGTTCCAATTGCCAATTCGCAATCTTTTATAGCTTGGTCTCCATCAATTTTGATCGTTTGTTTTTTACCAGAATCCGATTTTACTTTAATTTGAATCGCAGTCAATTCTTCTTTGGTATTTCTTTTTACATCCGAAATTTCGACGTCAAGATTGTGCTTTGTTTTTAATTTTCCTGGCAATTCATTTAATTCCTTGTCAGTAGTGTTTTTTGTTATTTTGATGGTTTCCTCGGTATCTTTAATAGTATCTCTTTGAATAGAAGCAACTTCAGCTTGTTTCTTTTCTTGAGCAATGGTTTTTATTTGAAATAAAAGGACAAAAGCGCCTAGAGCAGGAATCACTGCCAAATATTTCCAGTAGTTTCTTTTCTTTGATTGATTTTTGTTTAACATGACAATTCGTTTTTTGATTAATGATTGATAAAAATGATTGGTGATTGCAACACAAGTTTCATGTGTTGTTATTTTTAAAAGCGTGTATTGATACGCTTTTTTGTCGGCAATTTTTTTAGAAGCCTCCCTGTCTGCAATAAATTCAAGGTTTTGTAAAATAGCTTTTTTATAAAGCCATACAATTGGATTAAACCAAAATAGGATACAGAAAATTCTAGAAATCAAAACATCTACAGTATGTTTTTGGTCACTATGCACTTTTTCGTGTTCCAAAATGTTTTCTAATTCCGCTGCTGTATAAAGTGATGAGTTGTATACAATGTAATCGAAATAAGAAAAAGGAGCGATATTTTCATTAACATCAATAAATTTAAAATCTTCTTGCTGTTCAATTTTCTTTCCTTTCAAAACAGCATTTAGACTGTAAAAATCAAGCGCGAATTTGATCATAAAAGCTAAGAAACCAATTCCGTAAACTGCAACCAAAACTAAATTCCAATTGATTTCAAAATTTTCTTCTTCAACAACAGATACAGTTGTAGGTGTATAGTGAGTTTTGTAAGCTGCAACATCATAATTTGAAGTTGGAATACTCTCTAAATTAGCTGTCGTAGTTGTAATTATCGGATCTGAAGCAGGAGCAGGTGGTGCTTCTACCCAAATCACTTTTGTGTACACTACAAAAGGCAGCACTACAGAAGTGATTAATCCCGCAATTAAAAACCAGCGGCTGCTGTTGAAAAAAGTCTCTTTGCGAAGTAAAAAAATGTAAGCAAAATAAAACATTGCCAACAATCCGCTTGATTTTAGGATAAAAATGAAAAGTGCTTCCATAACTATTTTGATTATTTACCTGCTTTTGGATTTTCGATCATGTCTAAGATTTCACGCAATTCATCTGCTGAGATTTTTTCTTCTTTAGCAAAAAAAGAAACCATGCTTTTGTACGAACTATTGAAATAATTGTCGATCGCAGTGCTCATAAAACCTTTTCTGTAATCTTCGATGCTAACAGCTGGATAATACTGGTGTGTATTTCCGAAAGCATTGTGCGCGACATAACCTTTTTCTTCCAGATTACGAACAATGGTAGACAAAGTGTTATAATGTGGCTGATCTTCTAAAATCTCTGCTTGAATTTCTTTTACAAAAGCTTTTTTTAGCTTCCATAAAATATGCATGATTTCTTCTTCTTTATTGGTTAGCTTTTGCATTTTTATTTATATAAAATGGTTTAGTTTTTAGTTTCAATTTCAATTACTCCATTTGCGGCTTTGCTTCCGTATTTTCCAGTTGCATTAGTTCCTGTAAAAATACTAACAGATTCGATATTATCATTTGGAATACTTTTTACATCAAAACCTGCGGGCATTTCTTCTCCGTTTACAATTACAAGTGAAGAGCTAATTTTTATATTCGTTTTTGCGCCATTTGAAACAGCGACTCTTGAACCTCCATCAGTCGTAATAACTTTAGTGTTATTATCAGTGTTTACAATTACAGTAGTGCTAGTATTTGCGCTAGTATCACTGTTAGTTTTTGTACTAGTAATAGAATTAGTGTTAACATGGGTTTCTGTATTAGTAGTTGCGTTTTTAATTTTTGTAGTGTTGTCATTTAAGGTTAGTTTTTTGCGAACCACTATTTTTTCATCAGTAGTCTGAATGCCTGCTTTCTTCTTTCCATCTTTATCTGTAATGACAATTATTCCAAAATCTTTAATGGTTTTGTCTCCAATTTGTATAGATTGAGATTTATCTTTTCCATTAATTACATCAACTTTAATAGAAGTTAATTCGTTTTCTGAGTTTCTTTTGATGTCAGAAACTTTAATATCAATATGATGAATTGATTTTAAGTTCTCTTTAAGCTCTTTTAAATCTGCATCTGTAGAGTTTTTGGTGATTTTGTATACATCAACAGACTCCATTTCTTTTGAAACTGCTTTTGCATTCTTGTTCTGTCTCTCTTTTGCAATTACTTCAATTTGAAATAATAATACAAAAGCTGCTAAAGCTGGAATTACAGCATAATACTTCCAGGAATTCCTCTTTTTTGATTGATTTTTGTTTAACATGACGATTCGTTTTTTGATTAATGATTGATAAAAATGATTGGTGATTGCAACACAATTTTCGTGTGTTGTTATTTTTAAAAGCGTGTATTGATAGGCTTTTTTGTCTAAAAGTTTTTTAGCGGCCTCGCTGTCGGCAATAAACTCAAGATTCTGAGTAATTGCTTTTTTGTAAAGCCAAACGATTGGGTTGAACCAGAAAATAATGCTAAATATTCTCGAAATCAAAACATCTAAAGTATGGTTTTGATCACTGTGCACTTTTTCATGTTCCAAAATGTTTTCCAATTCTGAAGCGGTGTAAAGTGATGAGTTGTACACGATATATTCAAAATAGGAGAAAGGAGCAATGTTTTCGTTTATGTCTATAAATTTAAAATCGGCTTGCTGTTTGATCTTTTTTCCTTTTATAATAGAATTTAAACTGTAAAAATCAATTGCTAGTTTTATAGCAAATATTATAAGTCCGATGCCATAAAGCCCAAGAATAAAATAATTCCAATTAAAATCTGCTGATTCTTGTTGTGCATCATTTATTAAGGAAGTTTGGATATTGGAATTAAAGTCGGTAGAAGCGTTAATCCATATTACTTTAGTATAAGTCAGTAATGGTAAAATTACCGATACAACCAAACCCGACAGCAAAAACCATCTGTTGCTGTTGAAAAATGTTTCCTTGCGCAGTAAAAAGAAATAAGCGCAGTAAAACATAAGCATTAAACTGCTTGATTTGGCGATATAAATGAAAACAGCTTCCATAACCGATTATTTTTTTTCGTTTTTATTTTCGATCATTGATAAAATCTCACGCAATTCGTCTGCTGAAATTTTTTCTTCTTTGGCAAAAAAGGAAACCATGCTTTTATAAGAACTATTAAAGTAATTATCAATTGCGGTTTTCATAAATCCTTTTCTGTAATCTTCAATCGGCACAATCGGAAAGTATTGATGTGTATTTCCGAAAGCATTGTGCCCAACGTATCCTTTTTCTTCCAGATTACGCACGATAGTCGATAATGTGTTGTAATGTGGCTGATCTTCTGTGATTTCGGCTTGAATTTCTTTTACAAAAGCTTTTTTAAGCTTCCATAAAATCATCATGATTTCTTCTTCTTTGTTTGTTAACTTCTGCATCTTCTCTAATTTTAATTCAAACCTACAACTATTTTTTTAGTTACACAACTATAAAAATAGTTATTTAACTAAAAATTAAGTTTGAATTCGCTTTTAGGCGCAGAAATGCTATTCAAATTTAAATGTAATAAATTGAATTATAAGGTTTTAAAAGTTAAAAGTTTTCTTTAGGAAATCTTCTCGTTTAGTAGAGCATTCCTAATCCAAATGCAGCATCCTGTTGCAACCACGCCAATACAAGCCATAAAAAGCCAGTTGATTTGGTAACCAAATCTAGTAATGATTTCAAATCCCAATTTAGAACTGATAATATGGGCAAGACTAAAACTCATGGTATAAAGCGCCATGTATCGGCCTTCTTGCCCGCGAGGTGCTCGACTTAAGGCAAATGCATTAGAAAAGGGGAAAGTAAGGACTTCTCCAATAGAAATGCAAATCATACTCACAACCAGGATTCCTGCCCAAAAATTAATAAGAAGCAAAAAGAAGCTGCTCGCCATAACAAAAGATCCAACGATAATGATTCGAATCTTTGGAAAAGCTTTTCGTTCCAAAAATCCAACTGTTGGCATTTCTAGTGTAAAGATTAAAAGACCGTTTAAAGTCATTAAAAGACCTGTTTGGAATTCGCTTAAGCCAAATTTTTCATTATGATATAAAGGAAGAGTGGTAAATAGCTGGAAGAAAATCATTGCCGTGATAAAGCTTACGAACAAGAAAACCCAGAAAATTCGATCATGAAATACCGATTTTACATCTGATGCGCTTTCTGTTTTATCGCCATGAGTTGCTTTTTTCTTTTCTTTTACCAATAAAGCAAAAATCGAAATAGAAATAATACAAGAAGCTCCGTCAACCCAGAAAAGTCCAGAATATCCTATTCCCATAATAATTAAACCTCCAAGCGCTGGTCCTGTGGCAAAACCTAAATTTACAGCCAGACGAACAAGTGTAAGGGCGCGAGTACGATTTTCTGGTTTGGCATAAGCGCCTAATGACACAAACATGGCTGGACGAAACATATCTGCAATGGTCATAAGTAAAAACATGGCAATGCAAAGATGCCAGAAAGTGGTGATATATTGCACAAAAAATAGCGCAATTCCACTGGTAAACAAACTAAAAATCATGATTTTATAAAATCCGATTTTATCTGATAATTTACCTCCAAGCCAAGAACCCAACATCGATCCAAAACCAAAAGCCACCATAATCCATCCAACTTGATTGTAAGTAAAATGTAAGTCTTCTTTTAAATATTTGGATAAAAAAGGAAGAACCATTGTCCCAGCGCGGTTAATAAAAGTAATGATGGCAAGAATCCAAACTTCTCTGGTAAAACCTCGAAAGTTGTTAATGTAGTGGGTTAGGGCGTTTTTAAGCATTTTGAGTGATAAATTATCGTCACAAAGTTAGCAAACTTTGTCTCGTTAAGTGGTTGTTGTTTTGTTACTTTTGAACTATTTTTGCAGAAAATTTCTAAGATGAAAACTATAAATGCCCTTGCTTTATTGTTGGTATTTAATTTTGGCTTTGCTCAAAAAAAGTTCAATAAAGCCGACGCTCAAAAATTCCAGAGGAAAATCAACGCGGAATTTGCTGATCCTAAGACGAGTCCGTTGTTGCCGGAAGATTTAAAGACATTCAAAAGCTTAGATTTTTTTCCTATTTCTGAAGCGTATTTTGTAAATGCTACTTTGGAGAAAGCCAAAGGAGGAAAAGTTTTTGAAATGAAAACTTCGGGAAGTTATAAATCAAAATATACTAAATATGGAACTTTAAGCTTTAAAATAAACGGTAAAGCTTTTAAGCTTGCAGTTTATCAAAGTTTAGAACTTTTGGTGCAAGAAAAATATAAAAATCATCTTTTCTTGCCTTTTTCAGATTTAACGAGCGGAAAACAAAGTTATATTGGCGGTCGTTATATTGACTTAGAAGTTCCGAAAGGAAATACAATAGCAATCGATTTTAACCAAGCTTATAATCCTTATTGCGCTTATAACTATAAATATTCTTGCCCGCTTGTGCCACAGGAAAACGATTTAAAAATCGAAATCAAAGCAGGAGTAAAAGCTTTTCATTAATGGAATATTTCAATCTTCATACCCATCAATTTACTAATAACTCTTATGTTTTAGAACTGGTTAATCAGTATCCAAAAGATTTTGATGCAGCGATTCCGTTTTATTCTATCGGAATTCATCCTTGGTATATTGATGAAAGTAGAATTGATGAAGATTTGAAAATTATAGAAGAAAAACTGCAAACTCAAAATTGCTTGGCAATTGGCGAATGCGGTTTAGATAAAAGAATTGAAGTTCTGTTGGATGTTCAGATTTCAGTTTTTGAAAAACAATTGCAATTAGCAGAAAAATTCAAGAAGCCTGTGGTTATCCATTGTGTGGCTGCCTTTCAGGAAGTAATGGCAATTAAGAAAAAAATGAAAATTACTGTTCCTATGATTATTCATGGTTTTTCGAAAAATAATCAGTTGGCAGAACAATTGATTGCTGCTGGTTTTTATCTTTCATTCGGAAAATATTTATTGAAAAATCCAGATTTAAAAACGGTTTTTCAGAATGTTCCAAATGATCGTTTTTTCTTAGAAACCGATACAATTGAAGAATCAATTCAGCAAGTTTATCAGTTAGCAGCAGGATATAAAAAATTAGATATAAAAGAATTACAAAGTGTTATTTCAAGTAATTATAGAAGTGTATTTGGATAATGAAATGTGAAAAGTAAAATGTGAAATGTTGAATGTCAGGCTGAGTGAAGTCGAAGCCCGATTCCAATTGGAACGCCCTTCGACTCCGCTCAGGGTGACAAACGGCAAAAACATTAAACATGAAACTTGAAACTTGAAACAAAAAAAATTAAAAACTAAAAACAACAAAAAAAGAATATAATGGCAGAATGGACAGAAAGAGCTGAGCTTTTGTTTACTAAAGAAGGATTAGAAAATTTACAAAAATCGAATGTTTTGGTCGTTGGACTAGGAGGAGTTGGATCTTTTGCAGCAGAATTTTTAGCAAGAGCAGGAGTAGGGAACATGACAATTGTTGACGGAGACGTTGTAGATATTACCAACATCAACCGTCAATTGCCAGCTTTGCATTCAACAGTTGGTCAGCCAAAAATTAAAATTGTAGGCGATCGCTTAATGGATATTAATCCAGAGTTAAATTTAACTCGTGTCCAAGAATTTCTGTCTCCGGAGCGTGCTTTTGAGATCGTTTCTCCAGAATTTGATTATGTTTTAGACTGCATTGACAGTATTACTCCAAAATTAAATCTGATTATTGCAGCAAAACGAAAAAGAGTAAAAATCATCAGCAGTATGGGTGCAGGCGGAAAAATGCTGGCTTCTAAAGTAAAAGTGACAGATATTTCTAAAACCATCAACTGTTATTTTTCTAAAACCATTCGCAAGCGTTTAAAAGAAGCAAAAATCAATAAATTGAAAGTAGTTTTCTCTTCTGAAATTCAAGACGAAAAAAGTTTAAAATTGACAGACGGAAAAAACTTCAAAAAATCTTTCTACGGAACAAATAGCTATATGCCAGGATTATTTGGCTTACACGCTGCAGAAACAGTGATTAGACATTTGCTTAAAAAATAAGGTTCTAAGATACTAAGATTCTGAGGCGCTAAGTTTTTAGCGGATGAAACTCGGAATCTTAATTTTCTAAAACTTTAAAAAAACAGCTTTGTCAAAGTTCTAAACTTTGACAAAGCTAAACACAAAAGAATAAAAAACTTAGCATCTCAGCATCTCAGAACCTTAGCATCTTAAAAAAAATGATTAAAACAGTAATTTTTGATATGGACGGCGTAATTGTTGACACAGAGCCTGTTCATCGTTATGCCTATTATTTGCAATTTTCAGAATTGAATATCGAAGTTCCTGAGGAAATGTACACAACATTTACAGGATTTTCGACGCGAAATACATTTCAAACATTAAAAAGCTATTTCCCGACTGTAGAACAAGAAGTGGAAGATTTGATTCAGCGAAAAAGAACTATTTTTAATGACGCTTTTGATACTAAAGAAGATTTGCATCTTTTGGATGGTGTCGAAGATTTAATTAAAGATTTGTACAACAACGGAATACAGTTGATTCTAGCTTCTTCGGCTTCAAAAGTAACTATCGATCGCGTATTTACCAGATTCAATCTGCACCAGTATTTTTCGCATATTGTAAGCGGAGAAGATTTTCCGCAGTCAAAACCAAATCCAGCAATATTTATTCATGCAGCTTCATTATCGGTTGCTCCAAAAGAAGAGTGCATTATTATTGAAGACAGCACAAATGGCGTAAAAGCAGCAAAAGGTGCAGGAATTTATTGCGTAGGATACAAAAGTGAACATTCGCATCTTCAGGATCTATCAGAGGCGGACTTGGTTATCGATCATTTTAGCGAATTAAATGCAGAAAAAATATCACAGCTAAAGCCTTGAATTATATAAAATTTAACATTCGTTAGCTGATTGAATTTGTAAATTTGAAAAAAATAAAACTTAAAATAATGAAAAAACTACTTATTGCTTTAGCCCTGATCTTAGCACCATTAGCATCAGAAGCACAAGTAAAAACACCGCAGGCAAGTCCAAAAGGTTATATAAAACAAACTGTTGGTTTAACCGATGTTGAAGTTACCTATTCAAGACCTGGAGCAAGAGGAAGAGCTGTGTTCGGAAATTTAGTTCCGTTTGGGAAACTATGGAGAACAGGAGCTAACGAAAATACAATCATTAACTTTAGCGACGATGTGGTAATCGACGGAAAAACGCTAAAGAAAGGTAAATATGCGATTTATACAATTCCAAGAATCGAAAGCTGGGATATCATTTTCTATCTTTCAACAGACAATTGGGGATTGCCAGAAAACTGGAGCGATGCTTATGTAGCTTTAAAAACTACTGTAAAAGAAGATGCGCTTCCAACTCCTGTTGAAACATTTACAATTGGTATTAACGGTTTAGACCCAAATTTTGGTTATTTAGACATCTCTTGGGAAAACTCTCATGTAGCTTTAAAATTTGAAGTGCCAACTGCTAAAATTGCTACGGCAAGTATCGATAAAACTTTGGCAGGACCAACTTGGAATGATTACTATGCAGCATCTCAATACTTATTCCAATCAAACGGAAATATCGAAACGGCTAGAACTTACGTAGATAAAGCATTGGAGATGAGTTCTGATAAACCTTATTATTTGTCAAGATTAAAATCTTTGATTCAAGCGAAACAAGGTGATAAAAAAGGAGCAATCGAAACAGCAAAAGCTTCTTTAGCATCTGCAGAGGCTGCAAACAACTCTGATTACGTAAAATTAAACAAAGACAGTATCGCAGAGTGGAGTAGATAGTTCTTTGAATAAATTTCAATTTTTAAAATATCAAATTCCAAAGCTTTCGGGTTTTGGAATTTTTTTTATTCAAAAATACAGACAGACTTGTCTGTTTGTATTAAAAAATGTTATATATTTGCAGATATAAATTATAGCGTGATGTTGCCAAAAGAAAGAATATTAGAGAAAACATTTAATTTATTCCACAGACAAGGTTATAATGCTACTGGAATCAATCAAATTATTGAAGAAGCAAAAGTTGCGAAAGCAAGTTTTTATCAGCATTTTAAATCTAAAGAGGATTTGTGCGTTGCCTTTTTAAATCAGCGGCATTCGTTTTGGTTTGATGAATTGCAAAAATTTACAGCAAAGGGAGAGGATACGAAACTGAAAGTTTTGTCTTCATTTGATTTCTTAATTTATATGAATAAAAATGAAAATTTCAGAGGTTGTAGTTTTCTAAATATTTTATCAGAAATTCAATCAGATAATGTTAAGATTTTGGCAGTAATTCAAAGCCATAAAGCCGATTTGCGCGCCTTCTTTACTGAAATCTTAAAAGACAAACTTTTATCTGATCATGTGTATTTACTTTTTGAGAGTTGCATTATAGAAAGCCAACTTTTTAAATCAAATCTGCTCATTGAGCAAACAAAAAAAATAATTCAAACTTTAATTTAATAATTATGGAACAGAAATTGCCATTGCCGCCTTTCTCATACGAAACAGCAATAGAGAAGATTCAATTAGCAGAAGATGCTTGGAACAGTCAAGATCCAGAAAGAGTTTCAAAAGCCTATACCATCGACAGTGAGTGGAGGAATAGGAATCAGTTTGTGAATGGTAGAGAAGAAATTGTACAGTTCTTAAGTCAAAAATGGAAAAAGGAGAAAAATTATAAACTTAAAAAAGAATACTGGGCGCATACAGAAAATAGAATTGCAGTTCGATTTGAGTATGAATATCAAGATCTTGATGGAAATTGGTTTAGAGCGTACGGAAATGAAAACTGGGAATTTGATTCAAATGGATTGATGCAAAAGCGTTTTGCCAGCATAAATGATCTTTCGATAAAAGAAGAAGAAAGAAAATTATAATAAATTTAATTCATAGAGGGCGGTTCAGGAATCTTTACCGTCCTTTTTAATTTTTTTACAATTAACAAATAAAATGTAATTCCGCCTAAAATAATCAGTAATGCAATTTGAAGCTGGCCAAGCACATTGTTGCGATTATACATTGCATTTGCTGCGGCTAGTTTTGCTTTTCCTTCTTCAATCTGAATTTGAGAAAGAGATTCAAGCGTTTTTAGAGCATTGGCACTAGAATTGGCAATTTTCTCCCAGCTTTTGCTTTCAACCTGCTCATTAATTTCTTTGCACGAAATTAAAAATGTATCAAAATATTGTTTCTCTTTATTGGTGAGAACTGTTTTAGCGTACAAATCATCGATATTATGAATAATATCTAATGTATGAATGATTTCATCTTTCTTAATCTTATCACTTAGATTTAGTTTTTCAGCTTCCGCTTTTATAAAATGAAGTTCTTTAGCGTATTGAAAAATATAATGTGCCACGACCAATCTATCTTTGTAAATCGCATTTATATTGTCGTTGACGTTTTTGGAGTTTCGAAGTGTATTAAAGTTTCCAAGTAAAATAATCAACATCACGATTAACAGAATAAAAGCAGCTTTGGTTTTGTTGCTGTATTTTTTTGAATCTCCCATAATCATGATTTTTTTGAAATTAAAATAGCCTTTGTACAATATACTAAAATACTATTTTTAATTAGAATAGAGAGAAGCCGATTTTTGTCTAAATTTTCAGGAGCTAATCCTGCTGTCCGCTCTATCTTTTGTGGTGAACCCCACCACAAAAGGATGCCGCTTCCATCAGGGCTAGGGCATTAGGTTTCATTCGAGAAATTTATCTTTTACTCAACAATCAATTCATTATCATCTGATCTTCCTTTAAAAAACAAAAACTGAAGCAAAAGCGCCAATACAATGGTCAAAATAGCTCCAATAAAATTTAGCCATAAATAACCTAGTTTTTCTTGTCTGTAAATCATGAAATAATAGATCACAAAAATGGTGAGCTGACTGATAATAGCGCTAATAAACATTGGTTTTGCTTGAACTCTTTTGGTGTAAAAACCAACAAGAAATATTCCTAAAACGGTTCCATAAAAGATAGAGCCAATAATATTTACAAGCTGAATTAAGTTTTCGAACAAAGTTCCAACACACGCAAAAAGTATTGCTACAACTCCCCAGAAAAGAGTGAAGAATTTAGTAACGTGCAAATAATGCTTCTCTGATTTTTCTTCTTTCTGATTTCGTTTGTAAATATCAATTGCCGTTGTAGAAGCCAATGCCGTTAATCCCGAAGCTGTAGAAGACATTGCCGCCGAAAGTATAACGGCCAACAACAATCCGATAAGGCCTTTTGGCAAATAATGCAGAATAAAATGGAAAAAGACATAATCTTTATCATTGGTTTCAGAATTGCTGTCGGCTCTCGAAATGATCTCTTTGGCCTTATCGCGAAGATCTTTTTCTTTATTTGATAAAGCAACCAATTCTTTACGTAAAATCGGATTGTCGTAATCTTGATTCAGCTGATCGATATACAACAAATTAATCACCTTTTTATCTTCCGAAAGCTTAACGAGCTTTTCTTCTAAAACATGATACTCTTCCTTATATACCGATTTTTCAATCGCTGTTTTGTTATTCGGGTTAAAATTTAGTGGTACTGGATTGAATTGAAAAAATACAAAAACCATAACTCCTGTCAACAGAATAAAGAACTGCATAGGGACTTTTAGAAGTGCATTCATGATTAATCCCATCTGACTTTCGCGAATTGATTTTCCAGATAAGTAACGTCCAACTTGAGATTGGTCTGTACCAAAATAGGCAAGAGCCAAAAAGAAACCTCCTGTAATACCGCTCCAAAAAGTATATTTTTCTTCAGGATCAAAAGAGAAGTCTACAATATTCATTTTATCATTGGCGCCAGCAATATGCAGCGCACTGTTGAAAGTCATATCGTTTGGCAGATAATGGAGAATCAGGAAAAAGGTTATAAACATGCCTGACATAATTACAAACATCTGCTGTTTTTGCGTTACGTTTACCGCTTTTGTTCCTCCGGAAAAGGTATAAATGATTACTAAAACTCCAATTATAATATTCATTACAGTCAAATTCCATCCTAAAAGAGCAGACAAAATAATGGCTGGCGCATAAATGGTTAGACCGGTTCCTAAACCTCTTTGCACTAGAAACAAGATGGCAGCTAGCGAACGTGTTTTTACGTCAAATCTTCTCTCTAGAAATTCATAAGCTGTAAAAACTTTGCTTTTGTGATATAATGGAATAAAAGTCAAGCAAATGACAATCATTGCAATTGGCAGACCAAAATAGAATTGCACAAACCCCATTCCGTCGTGATAGGCCTGTCCAGGCGTAGATAAAAATGTAATGGCGCTGGCTTGTGTTGCCATTACAGAAAGTCCGACAGTATACCAAGGCGTTTCATTATTTCCTAGAATAAAATCTTCCACGTTTTTACTTCCTCGGGTTTTCCAAGAACCGTATCCAACAATGAATAATAAGGTGACAATAAGTACGATCCAGTCAAATAGCTGCATAGGTTATGAGTATAATTGCATGATTAAGAAAAAAATAGCAATATAAATTGCATTGGCTACCAAAACGTAAGTATAGCTTTTTTTCCATTTTTTTGTCTTTTTAGCTTCCATAATTTTATTGCTTTAAGTCTTGTTTAGGAGCTTCAATTGGCTGTTTTAGAGAAATAATATTCGATAATAATCGATATGCTCCAGCAACACCTTCTGGCAATTCTCTAAAGAAACTCAAACCTGTGTAAATATAATATCCTTTTCCGTATGGTGCGACAAGTAAAGCTCCATCTTTAGCAGATTCTCCTTTGTCATGCGACGAAATAATAGGAGTGAAGGCAGGATCATATTCGTTTGGATAATATAAACCTTGTTCTTGCGTCCAGCCTTGAAAATCTTTTTCGGAGATTTTGTTCGGTGTGTTTAAAACAGGATGATTTGGCGCTAAGAACGTAATTTTGGCATTTTCTTCTGTCACACGATCGTTTGACAGTTTTAACGGATAAGGAGCAATTTTATCGGTTACTAATTTTCCATTTGTATTATACTGCACAATCATATTTTTGCCGTTTTTTACAAAATTGAAAAGTATATTTTGTTTGTTTGCTAAAGCATTTACTGTGTTGTAGGCACGAATTCCTGTGATAACGGTGCTAAATGAATCTAATTTTTCGGGTGTAATTTCTTCAGGTTTTAAGATTGAGACTTTATATCCCATTTGTGTCAAACTCTCAGGAACTTCGTCTCCAGCTCCCATGATGTAAGCAATAGCATCTCCAGAAATTTTCAAATCAATTCGAATGCATCTGGATTCTGCTGGTTTTAAGACCATTTGTTTGGTAATATGGCTGAATTCTATGTTGGTTTGATCTTTATCAAAACGTTTATTGTCAACAATAGCAACGCTTTTTGCTGTAACTTCTTCTGGATTAACAGGTGGAGTTACTTCAAAATAAAAGATTTGTTCGTTGCCTTTTTTGTCTAAAGCAAAGGGAATTTCTTTTGGAGAAACCGACCAGCTTTTTGGAAGTTCTAATTGCAGATTTCCTTTTACATTGTCTTTTCCAGCACGAACTTTCACAGGAACCATTTTACTTTTGGTGTTTCCAAAAACCAGAACTTTTTCTAGAATAGAAGTGGTTACGTCTGGTACAATATCTAGGAAATTATACATTTCACCTTTTACACCATCATTGTATTTATAGACTACAGTGCGCTCAAATGGAATTTCGACATCGTTGATTTTTACATTAAAGATCACTTTTGTGTCTCTTATAATATCAGGAATACCAATGATTTCCTGATTAGAAACCGTGTACATTCCGACAGTAGCTTTTTCTTTTAACCAATAAGGCTGTGTATATTCAATATTGTCTGGAAGCTTCAGCTGGAGATTTATTTTCTGGTCATTGTTGTTTTTTAAAACAATATTTTGAGCCGTAGTTTGATTGTCAGGAAGTGTTGTTACGCTAACCAACTGCATTCCTAAAGCACATCTGTTAATGGCTTCTAGGCTTAGTTGAATTGTACTTCCTGGAGTTGCTTCTTGCTCATTGGCAACGGCTTCAAGATATAAACCAGAGCAAGATGCAATAATGTTTTTTAGGGCAGCAAGTTTAATCGTTTTCCAATGTATGTCATCTAAAGCTTGAATCATAGAATAAGCCTTAACCAAATCAGGAATACTTGCCGAAGGATTGCTGAAATCGTATTTAGAGATAATGGTTGCAATTAAATCGCCAACAGGTTTTCCGTTTTTAACGCGGTTCCAGCTCGTGTCAATTCCGTCAAATAAATTGTCACGTTCTTTTGGATTTTCACCATTAATTAGCTCTAAATATTCGGTTTCTTCACCGCGAACACCTGTGCTTCCAAATCCTTGCGACTGGTGGCGGCTTCGGCTCAAAGCGGCAATTTCTTGATTCGATTTTCCAAGTCCAGTGTAGTAAACTCCAGTTTCTAGCTTCGTAAATTTAGATTTATTGGCTGCATCAAACTTTTCTTGGCTTCCATAAAACCACCAAGAAGGATTGAAGAACTGGCGTTTTACCTGCCAAGGAGTAACATATTTTAATTGTTCAGGATAAACTTTTGCATCGTTTGTTAGATTGAAGCTTTCAACACTCAACATGGCAGAAGAAGTATGGTGACCATGTGTTGTGCCTGGCGAACGATGATCAAATCTATTGATGATAATGTCTGGTTGGAATTTTCTAATGGTCCAAACCACATCAGCCAAAACTTTGTCTTTGTCCCAGATATCTAAAGTCTCTGATGGATTTTTTGAAAAACCAAAATCGTTTGCTCTTGAAAAGAATTGTTCTCCGCCATCTATTTTTCGAGCTTCAATTAATTCTTGTGTTCTAATAACACCAAGTAGTTCGCGCAATTGAGGGCCAATTAAATTTTGTCCGCCATCGCCACGAGTAAGCGATAAATACCCCGTTCTGGCATTCATTTCATTGGCCAAATATGAAATCATTCTAGTATTTTCATCATCAGGATGCGCTGCAACATACAATACAGAACCTAAAAAGTTTAATTTTTTGATTTGATTATAAATTTCAACTGAACTTAATTTTTGTGGCTGCTGTGCAAATGAAATTTGAAAACCTATAAAAAATAGAATAAAGATTTGAATCTGTATTTTTCGCATGGTGAGTGTTAGATGTTTTGAAATTATTCCAAAAATAGTAATTATTTTATGGAAGATTATTTAAATGAAATGTTAACGCTCAATAATTATACCTTTCTTTAAAATGATAAAACAAAAAAAGCTGTTAGAACCCAATCTAACAGCTTTTTATTATTTTTTTTAAGACTCTATTTCAGTTTATTCTCAGTGTCTTTGTAAGTTCCTGAAATCGTTACATTGCTTCCTTTGGTAACTTTACCATAGATAGTTATAGAAGAATCATTTCCGATAAAATTGATTTTAGCACCGTTGTTTAATCGTAGATCTCCCCAAATTACGACAGAACCTTCAATTTGCAATACCGCATTATTGTTTATAATTAATTCTGTTGGAGACGATTGCTGGTATTTACCTTGAGATAAACTTCCTCTCATATTAAAAGTACCACCGCTGTTTAAAGTCAAATTATTAAGAATTGTGATAGAACCGCAATGAGTTAAAACAGCACCAGAATTAACAATTGCTGAATTTATGGCTGTTGCTCCTTGGTACGATTTTATTTCATTAGAATTTAAAATCAAATCTCTGCCTTGGTTATAAGTGCCATATGTAAGACAGCTCGCAAAAGTGGTATTAGGTTTTTCCATTTTAATGATTTTCAAACCGCCTGTTCCACTTGCTACATAAATGTAATTGCCGCTTGATTTTACATAATTTGATGAACCTGCAATTCCAACAGAACCTAATAAATTAAGCTGCGTTGCAGATTGGTAAACATTAAGTCCTAATGCACCGTTTGCAACAAAGGCATAACCATCATTAAAAGAAACAGCATTTGTTACGTTATCTTCGCCAGCAGTTGCAATTCCGATAGTTTGCAATTTCGACCCGCTATTCACGTCATAAACTCCAAGACCATTTGGACCTTCAGAAACAAAAAGTTTTGTTCCGTCTATATCCATTGTTCTTTTAGCACCGCTAGCATCTGAAGAAGTGATAAAGCTTTTTTGCAGCGCAAGAGTCGATTGGTTGTAAATATTAACTCCTTTATTTCCGCTTAAAGTCACCACTTTATCGCTTGTTAAGGCAATAGAACGTAAATCGGCCATAGCTACTTTTCCAGCAATTGCTTTTGTAGAACTGTTTATTTTGAATAAGCTACCATTGTCTCCCGTTACTGCAAAGTAATTAGAAGCATTAGCTGCAACATCTGTAGTAACTCTGCTTTCTAAGTAATTTGCCTTTAGTTTATCTGAAAGCAATCCAGAACTAAGCTCCATGTTAAATACAACTGCCGGATTTCCTGCAAGCTGAGCATCTTTATCTACATCTTTTGCTGCTCCGATAATTAAATTTGATCCCGAGAAAGTCAGCGATGTGATATCTGTATTAGGAATTAGGGCAGAAGTAACCAATTTTGGTTTATAAGGATCGGAAACATCAATCACGTCAATAGCTCCAGAATACACATCGCCTCTCATGATATAAGAAACGTAAGCATAATTTCCGTTTACTGTAACGTGACTAGCTTGTAATGTTCTCCCATTGGCGTCAACCGGCGGTTTTACTTCGGCAATTTGCACTAAAGGAAAAGTAGTACTAGCTGTTTCTGCAGCTTTTCCTGTTAGGGAGCCATTTTCGATCGAGATTACCCCAGAATTAGTTAAATCAAGTCTTTGGTTTAAAGTAGATTGATCTGAGGTAATGTTAATGTTATTTGACGATTGTCCATCGTTTTTATTGTCATTGTTATCGTCACAGCCTATTAACAGTGACAAGGCTAAAAATGAAAGCAAATAAACATTCTTTTTCATAAATTTCTTTTTTGGATTTTAAAATTCGGTGCAAAGATATATCATACTCACATTAAACAATGGTTAAATTTTTTGAACAATCTGTTTTTCAGTTATTTATGTTTAAAACACATGTTTTTAACAAAATTTCCAAACTAAAATGCCATAAAAAAAAGAGAGTATCATTTTTTTGATACTCTCTTGTATTGATTGTTAGTGATTTAGCATTATCTTCTTCCGTGACCATGTCCACGTCCACGATCATCGTCATGATCATCATGATCGTGGTGTTTATTGTGTTTTTCGTAATGTTTGTACTCTTTACGATCATAATAACGACGATCATTGTAACCGTAAACAGGTCTAGGTCTATAAGGTCTTTGTGGTTCACCGTGGTATCCTCTGTAATATTTAACTTTATGACGGTCAAAATAAGCATAAGGAGTTCTACCGTGGTAATCTGTTAAAACTACTTTGTAACCTCCATACAAATCGTAGTTTCTATATTGTCTTGGCAAGTAAGTTGCTCTTACCCATCCTCCTCCTCCGTAATAGATAAATTGAGCAGCACGAACATCGTAGTAAGCTTCAATATCTGGAAGATAATAATATTCCATATCAGAATATCCTACAGGTCCCCAAGCTGGAGGCGTACCTATATTTACATTAACCGATACTTGGGCTTGTGTGGCGTTTGCAACCAAAAGAAATAATCCGGCGATTGCTAATTTTATCGTTTTCATCTTTTTTTAATTTTATAATGTTAATCTTGAATAGGGATATTCATATACTGTGCCAAAAAATTAAAACAGATGCGTTTTGTCGGATAAAAATGCATTTCAACGAGTATGTAAAACCTTGCAAGGTGCTTAATCTATTGGTTTTTAACGTTTTGTTGGGTTTTGTATTTTTTTCAAAAAAAGTAAAAAAAATTATTTGTAATTGACCACTCTTGGCTTTGCAAGTTCAAAACTTTGAAGACCATAATCGGTAGTTTCAAAAGTATTTGTTTTGAAAACATTATCTCCTTGTTGCGGAATACTAGGATAATACGAAAGTGAAAGCTGGAATGAACTGAAAACCAAATAGTCATTGCTAATTAGCAATCCCACTGTCAGTTTGGAATAAGGTTTATTTTTTGTCATTGCTATTTCTGGACTTCCTAAAACCGCAATCGAGTAATTGAAAAACGGATTTAAACGAAAACCCAACAAGGCATGCGGAGAATAGGTCTGTGTCTGCAACGATAAAACAGCTTTGCTTGTGCCGTACAAGTAGGTATTAAAACCCGCCAATCCGTTTTTATTATTAATGTCTAATTGATCGCCAATAATATCATCTCGATTTATTCCGAGTACAACTTTTGGGTTTACGAATTGTCTAATTTTCCAATTTCCAACACTAAATAATTTGGTAAAATAATTGGATTCAAACAAAAACGAGGTTTGATAGGTTTTCGATTGATGAAAAAAAGTCCCTGCTTCAAAATTCATACTGAGAAAGCCCAATCGATAATAATTTCCAAAAGAAAATTGTGCTCCAACATAGGGCCTCCAAAACGTATTTTTATATTGATAACCAAAAGTGACACCATAAATCCGACCTATAGGGACATCTTCGGTCTGCCCGTTTCTAAAAATATAGCTGTCTTTTATAAATTTTCGAGTATTCAATCCAATTCCGCTCAGAATTAGCTTCTCAGAAGAATAAAAATGATTCGGATCATATAGTTCTGTAGGCGTTTCACTGTAATTGATATTCAAAAAACGAGCTGTTACTATTAAATTCGTAATCGCTTTATTTTGGTCTTCATACATTTTAAAAGCACGTCCGACCCACATATCTTGCGAGGTGTATTTTTTGGGCTGATAGGCAAATGTCGAATCTGGTGCTTGAAGCGTATCTTTTCTAAAACTTTCGTCAATATAGAATCCGCCAGCCCATTTTGTCAGAGGAGAGTAGAAATCTCGTTCAATATCTATACTTTTAATATAATTATTGTCTAAATCCATATTATAATGAAACACAGTTCCTATATATGTATTTTTAATATTAGGAACAGTATAGGTGACTTCATTACCATTTTGGCCATCACTAAAACGATTGGTAAAACGATATTCTAGCTGCTGGCCGCTTCCAAAGAAATCTTTTTCCTTAAAACCAACCGAAACTTGATTGCTCGAAATGGAAAACCTTGGAATGGTGCTCCAGGAATCTAAAACACGTATGGTAACATCTACAGAATCTGAAGCTTGACCTACGCTCTGATTCGAAATTCGAACTGCAGTAACATAACGCTGCGCACGAATCAAACGCTCAGACTCGAGCACCTTATAGGTATTATAAGGCGTATTTTTCTTAAAAAGCAAAAGATTGTAAATCGCTATTTTTTTTGTTTTCAAATGAAGCCTATTACCCATTCTTTCTCCCCAATTTTTAGGCTGTTGAGTAGTGTCGGCGACAGAATACCCAAAAGGATCTAAAGTAATAATATTGATTTTTCGAATAATTTTCCCTTCGTAGTTGGTCGAATCAATAGGAACAAGCAATTCGTCTTTTTTCTTTGGCTTTTTAGATCTGAAAAATAATTTATGCATGGCCTGCGTAAATTTATTCTTCTTAGAGTAATTTCTAATTTTGGTATAGATTTCCGTAGTGTCTTTTTGAGGTTTGGGTTCTTTCTTATTTTGATTTACCTGTGCATATCCGTTTTGCAAACAGAAGCACAGCAAAATAAGAAATAGTATTTTTTTATATAAAGACATTCGGTAGTTTTCTTCTAATAGTTTTAAGCTTTATGAATATAAGGAAATAATAAATGCTATGCTAGCATAACGCTTTTTTTAAGCTTCTGTTGTAATTTTTCTTTTTCTCCAGGCAAATTTTCTTGGAACATGATTTCCCATGAGATATCCCCAAGCAGAAAGCGAGTCAATTCGATCAAAAATAATTTTAAGAATGGCTAAAAGCGGAATCGCTAAAAACATTCCGGCTATACCAGCAGCAGCGCCTCCAACTATGATTCCCATAATAGAAACAAAAGCATTTATTTCTACTTTTGAATTGATAATTAAAGGCACAAGAAGGTTATTGTCAATAAACTGAACAATAATATTCACAATAAGTATTCCGAGAATTACTGAAATTTCACCAGATCCTGTTAGTGATGCGAGAACCGTAATAACTCCGGCAATAAAAATTCCGATATAAGGAATTAGATTCAGAATTCCTGTAATTAACCCGAGAAGAACAAAATATTTTACGTCGATTATCCATAAGCCCAAACTGGTCAATACCGAAACTACAATCATTTCAATTATTAAGCTTACAATGTAATTATTGATCGAAACTTTTATCTGAGACAGAATATCCTGTAAAACGTCGTGATTTTCTTGTTTGATTAATTTGGCAAAAAATAGTTTGAAATGTTCCTTATAAATCAAAAATAGAAAGGTGTAAACCACCATAATGGTGCTGTCTAAAAGAACATCACTAATAGAAACGATAAACGAACCCAATTTTGCCTGACCTGTTTTAACAGAATCTTTGGTAACCGAATCCAGATATTTCTTTTGTTCGCCTATACTGACTTGGAAATTTTCGCGGATAAATTTATGAATTTCAAGAATAAAGGAATTTGCATTTTTCTTTATCGTATCAAAATCATTTGCCATATAGGTGACTTGATAAGAAATAAAGACCAGAACGGCAGCAATGACGGAGATAAAAATGACAAGACAGATTATCGCTGCAAGATGCCTTGGAAATTTAAGTCTTTTGTTTAAAAAGGTAAAAATCGGAAGCAGTAAAACGGCAAAAAGGAATGCCATTAAAATTGGCGTAAGAATATCTTTTCCGATGCAAAAAATAAATGCAAAACAAATTAGAGTAACAAGAATAAAAGAAAGTTTTGCATAAAAGGGTAATGTTATGGGCCGAGTCATTTATATTTTTATTTAGCTGAATTTATATAACAAATATTACTCTTTATTTGTCTTTTTACGTTCCAGCTTTTTTTGCGCCCGTTATAAAATTCCCATTACAATTTAGTCGAAAAACTCGCGTTCTTCATACTTTGCAGGAATAATCGAAATTCCTTTTTGAAGCAACAAATTGTTTGGGAAAACAATTTTCTCTCCTTCTTTTGTTTTTAAACTTACGTGAAAGGTGTTAATGTCTTCAATTTCAGCTTCGATAGGGAAATCTTTGTCGTGTATTTTAATTGTATCTCCAATTCTAAAAGGAAATGAAAAGAATAAAACCATTCCAGAAGTAATATTGCTTAAAATAGACCATTGCGCAAACATGGCAACACCAATTACGGTTGCAATAGAAGAAATAGTAATAAAAATATCCTCGGTTTGAACGCCCCAGATTACGATTAAACTTGTTACCACAAGAATGTTCATCAAAATATTAATATACTTGATGACCAAATTGGTTCGGTGCTCAAATAATTGGCTTGTATAAGCAAATCGTCTTATTAATTTGGCGATTAATATTCGCAGTACAATCAAAATGGCAATAAGAACGATTGTTGCAATTATTTCACGGCTATACTCTTTAAAAGAAAACATAAATAAATTTTTACACTAATGTAGTCAAAAATTCATAAACTTTGGCTGTCGGAAGTCCCATAACATTGGTATAAGAACCTTCAACTTTTGCAACTGCCATAAAACCAAACCATTCCTGAATGCCATAGGCGCCAGCTTTGTCGTAAGGTTTGTAGTTTTCGATATAATATAAAATAGCTTCGTCAGACAAATCATTAAAAGTTACTTTGGTAATATCGTGCAAAAGGGTAGAAGAGTCTTTCGTTTTAAAACAAACTGAAGTAATGACGTCATGTGTTGTATTAGACATCGATTTAATCATTGCAAAAGCTTCCTCGGCACTTTTTGGTTTTCCTAAAGCTTTGTTCTGATGCCAAACAATAGTGTCGCTAGTAACCAAGATTTCATCTGCTGCCAATTCGCCCTCAAAAGCACTTGCCTTTAATTCTGCAAGATAATCTGTGATTTCAACAGCTTTTAATTCTGGAGGATAAATTTCTTCCACATCTTTTAAGCGAATTTCAAAATCAAGATCTAAATCCTTAAAAAATTGCTGTCTTCGAGGCGAACCCGAAGCTAAAATGATTTTATACTTTTTTAGTTTTTCTTTAAGCATTGTATTTGATATTTAAGGCGATAACCAAGATTGATAAAATCCCGAAGAATAAAATAAGTTTTAAAATGCTGCTCAAATGATGAAATTCTTTTTGCGATTTGGCACTAAATATTTTGACAATAAAATAAAGCAAAGGCGCCAATACAGTTGCAAAAGCATAAAATACCGAGATATAAAGCTTGTTTTGCATGAAATAAGTATTACAATAAAGCGCACACATAATAAAGGCAACAATGGCAAAACCTAAGGCGATTTTTGCTGCTCTATTTATTCCAATGGCAACAGGCAAAGTGTTCATTCCCATATTGTAATCGCCATTTACATCTTCGATATCTTTTACAATTTCGCGAATAAAATTAATCATAAAAGCAAATAAGGCATAATCGGTTAGAATAGAAAAAAGGCTTGCCATTTGCGCTTGATTTTCACCCGTAGTAGCAGGAAAAAGATCAAAAACACCAATAATTAACACGCTTGCAGCTAAAAGCAATGCGACTACAAAATTGCCCAAGATCATTATTTGTTTTAGGCTAGTTGCATAAAAATAAAGAAGCGAAGCAATTAAAATAAAAAGCGAAGCAAAAGTTGGTCTCATGATAATATTCGAAAGAATAAAACCAATTGCAACTCCCGAAATATTCAGCGCTATATAAATATTGTAGGCAGCGGTTTCCGTGATTCCTTTTCCAACCACAACATTATTTGGTTTGTTAATGCTATCGGTTCCTACATCATAAATGTTATTGATTACATAACCTGCAGCAGCCAATAAAACAGTACTTAAAACTAATAAACCGTATTGCCAGTCAGCCAATGCCAATGGAACTTGCTGTTGTTTTAAAAAAGCATAACGGAATAAGAGCTGCATAAAAGCAAGCATTAATAGGTTTTTGTAACGAATAAGTTTTAAGAATTTCATTTTTTTCTAAGGTTCTAAGGGGCTAAGATTCTAAGATGCTAAGTTTTTTTCAGTTAACAATTTATAATTAACAATTTACAATTAATTAATCATGTTTTCCGTTAAAATAATCCATCCATTTTCCTTGTACTTTCATTACTTGCTCGATAACGTCTCTTACGGCTCCGCGTCCGCCTTTTACATGCGAAATATAACGGCAAAGAGTTTTGATTTCTGGACTCGCATCTTGTGGACAAGTTGGAAGTCCGACTAATTTCATAACATGAAAATCTGGAATATCGTCTCCCATATATAATACATTTTCAGGTTTGATATTATGGGTTTCACAATAAGCTGTAAACGTTTTTACTTTATCAGGCGTGCCCAAATGAATGTCATTAACGCCTAGATTTTTCAGACGAATACGAACTCCTTCATTGCTTCCTCCAGAAATAATGCAAACATGATAACCGCTTTCAATAGCTGCTTTCATTGCATAACCATCACGTATATTCATTGTTCTTAACATTTCGCCTTCATTGGTTACAAAAACAGAACCGTCTGTAAGTACGCCGTCTACATCAAAAACAAATGTTGTGATGTCATTCATTATTTCTTTATAACTTTTTGCCATTATGCTGTATAGATTGTGTTAAAATTTTATAGATATTTTTTTTGTTTTCGTCTTGTAAAAAGGCCATGTGCGCATCGGTAGTAATAGAGTCGTGGCGAATTGCCGGACCTGTTTGTGCATCAATAGGATCGAGTGTATTGATTTTGTCTGCGGTTTCCTGAATTAAAGGTTTTAAAACAGCAAAAGGAACTTGATTTTCTTCACAAATTTCATGTCCCATTTGGTATAAATGATTCGTAAAATTGCTAACAAAAACAGCTGCCACATGCAGTGCTTTACGTTGTTCCGAACTTATAGAATAGACGGCAGTTGAAACACTTTTTGCTACGGTTTCCAAAAGCTTGAAATCGGCTGTATTTTCTGCTTCCAAGCAAAAAGGAATAACAGAATAGTCTAATTCTTTACTTTTAGAAAATGTCTGAAGCGGGTAAAAAACGCCACGTCTATTTTTTTGATTTAGAAGTTCTATTGAAGATGTTCCAGAAGTATGAACTACTAATTGATTATTAAAAGGAAGCTCATCTGAAACTTCTGTAATCGCATTGTCTGAAACTGAAATAATATGCAGATCAGCAGGTTCTAATGCCTTAAGATCGGTTACAATCTTTTCAGAATCAATTAAATGAAGTAGGGTTTCTTTCTTTCGTGAAAAAACCTGTTTAATTTCAACAATTTTGCTGGCAGAAAGAGCCTTTATCAAATGCTGCGCAACGTTGCCGGAACCAATTATTGTTATCTGAATCATGAAAGCAAAATTAGTATTATTTTTTTAATGAAAGAGTGTACTGGCCATTGATAATGCTTTTTTGAGGATTTTATTGCTTTGCTGTTTTTGTTAGAATTCTAACACATTTTTTAGAAAAGAGATAATTAAAAAATATCCTATCTGTTTTGTAAGTTTAAACTTTCTATATTATCAATTTGTTTGAAAAATAGTCCTTATTTTTGGTTTTTATTAACAAAAGCCAAAGCCTGCTAATCAACATTTTTAAGTACTTTTGTCGCACTTTTATACAATGTAATTCCTAAGAAATGGATAAAAAAATATTCTCTTTTTTGTTTTCTACACGATTAATGGCCGTTCTTTTTTTAACATTTGCAATTGCAATGGGTGTTGGAACTTTTATCGAAAGTAAATACAATACCGATACGGCTAGAATACTAATTTACAATACTTGGTGGTTTGAGGCAATTATGGCCATCTTTATGATTAATTTCTTCGGAAATATTAAAAGATACCAACTGCATAAAAAAGAAAAATGGGCAACACTTTTACTACACCTTGCCTTTGTTTTTATCATTTTAGGAGCTTTTATTACAAGATATATCAGTTACGAAGGAATGATGCCAATTCGCGAAGGCGCGGCAGAAAACCAAGTGTATTCAGATAAAACTTTCTTGACTGTTTTTGTTGATGGCGAATATAAAGGCGAAATGAAAAGAAGGGTTTTCGAGAAAAGCCTTTTACTTTCTCCTGCTACCGATAATGATTTCAGCATTTCAGGAAAATTTGACGAAACTCCTTTTGAAGTTACCTATTCAAACTACATCATGGGAGCCAAAGAAGTAGTTAAACCAGACCCAAGCGGCACTTTATATTTAAAATTAGTTGAAGCTGGAGCGGGCGGAAGAGAAGAACATTACTTGAAAGAAGGTGAAGTTCAGAATATTCATAATGTGTTATTTGCTTTAAACAAACAGACAGATGGTGCAATTAACATCAACACAACTGGAAAAGAATATACGATTCAGACGCCTTTTGAAGGTGAATTTATGCGAATGGCAGATCAGTTTAAAGGAAAAGTTACTAAAGATAATGTACAGCCTTTAATGATGCGTTCGTTATACAGCATTGGAGATATTAGAATTGTATTTCCAGATCCGCCAATGAAAGGAAAAGTAGCATATGAATCTAATAATGACTATAAAGCAAAATCTCATAAAGATGCTTTGGTTGTAAAAGTAAAAGCCGAAGGACAGGAGAAAGAAGTAATGGTTTTTGGTAATAAAGGCCAAGTTGGAGAAGCTAAAACAGTTAAAATTGGTAATATCGAGTATTCTTTATTCTATGGAAGTAAAGCTTATGTTTTGCCATTTAAAATTCGTTTAAATGATTTTATCGCTGATAAATATCCTGGATCAGAAAAAAGTTATTCAGCTTTTAAAAGTAAAGTAACCGTTCAAGATTCTACAGAAACGTTTGATGCAGATATTTTTATGAACCATGTTTTAGATTACAAAGGATACCGTTTCTTTCAATCTTCATTTGATCCAGACGAAAAAGGAACTGTTTTATCTGTAAATCATGACTTTTGGGGAACTAACATTACTTATTTAGGTTATTTTCTGTTATACATTGGTTTAATGGCAATTATGTTTACTAAACATTCTCGTTTTGGCGATTTGAAAAAGAAATTAGACGCCATTCAAAAGAAGAAAGAAAAACTAATTACAATTTTAGTTTTATTAATTGGGTTAAATGGTTTTGCTCAGCAAACGCCTCATGTTCATTCACACGATCACGCGCATTCTGCAGATCCAAATGATCATGCGAATCACGTTACAGCTCCACCAAGCAAGAAACAATTAGATTCTTTATTGACTATTTATAAAGTACCAGAAGCACACGCAGCCAAATTTGGCCGTTTGATTATTCAAGATGCAGGAGGTAGAATGAAGCCTATTAATACTTTTTCATCTGAATTACTTCGTAAAGTAAGCCATAGTGATACTTATAACGGGATGAATTCTGATCAGGTTTTCTTATCTATGACGCAATATGCTCAGGTTTGGATTCAGATTCCTTTGATTTATATCAAATCTGGAAATGACAGTATTCGTAAAATTATCGGAATTGATTCTAAAGATCAATATGCTCCGTTTGTAAAATTCTTTGATGAACAAGGAAATTATAAATTATCGCCTTATTTAGATGGAGCTTATAAAGCTGCAAATCCGAATAATTTTGAGAAAGATTTTGTTGAGACTGATAAAAAAGTAAACTTAATGGAATCGGCTTTGAGCGGAAGGATTTTGAAAATTTTCCCTGTTCCAAACGATATAAATAATAAATGGGTTTCTTATCTAGAGCGCGATAATGCTGGTTTTAAAGGAATGGATTCTACTTATGTGCAGCAAATCCTGCCATTGTACTTTAGTGCTTTAAACAATGGTTCTATTGAGAAAAACTTTAGTACTGCTGATAACTTAGTGGAAAGCATTAATGGTTTTCAGAAGAAATTTGGAGCAAAAGTAAGACCAAGCGAAGAAAAAATCGATGCTGAGATTGCTTATAACAAATACGATGTTTTCAAAGTATTGCCATATTGGTACATTACAGTAGCAATTTTGATGCTTATGTTTACGATTCTAAATATTTTCTTTGAGAAAAAATGGATTCGTATTACCGTAAATGTTTTCCATGTTTTGGTAGGTTTACTATTTGTGCTCCATACCTTAGGATTAATTGCGCGTTGGTATATTTCTGGTCACGCGCCATGGAGTAACGCTTACGAATCTATCGTTTATGTTGCTTGGTCGACGATGTTTTTCGGATTGGCTTTTGATAGAAAATCAAAACTTACTGTAGCTTCATCAGCATTCGTTACAGCAATGATTTTAATGGCAGCTTACATGAACTGGATCGATCCAGAAATTGCAAATCTTCAGCCAGTTCTTAATTCATATTGGTTAATGATTCACGTTGCCGTAATTGTAGCAAGTTATGGTCCAACTGCTTTAGGAATGATTTTAGGTTTTGTTGCTTTAATCTTGATTTTCTTTACGAATGATAAAAACAAAGCCAAAATGGACTTACATATTAAAGAAGTAAGTTACATTAATGAAATGGCTTTGACAATTGGTCTTATTATGTTGACTATTGGAAACTTCCTAGGAGGGCAATGGGCAAACGAAAGTTGGGGACGCTACTGGGGATGGGATCCAAAAGAAACTTGGGCTTTAATTTCTATTATGGTGTATGCGTTTGTAATTCACGCTCGCTTTGTACCCGCTTTAAGAGGAAAATGGTTCTTTAACTTAATGAGTATGTATGCTTTTGTTTCGATCTTGTTTACCTATTATGGAGTAAACTTCCACTTAGTAGGTTTACACTCTTACGCAAGCGGAGAAGCGCATTCATTAAACTGGATTTACTATTGCTTGATTACAATTTCTATAATTGGAGCGGTAACATATCCAAAATATCGCAAGTACTATAAAACAAAAAAAGTAAAGAAATAATAATTCACAATAATTATTGATTCAAAACAGAAAGGGTTCAACACAATGTTGAACCCTTTTTTTATACAATTTGTTTATTTTTTATTCTGGAAGTTTTCCTAAAATAGCAAGTATTATGACTGCAATTATAAAGTAACAGATTAAAAATATGATGTGGCTTAAGATACTAAAGAAAAAAGCCTTTGTTTTAGACATCTTATTAAAAAACTGAATATTTGTCCAAAAAATCAATACAAGCCCAATAATATAAGCCACAGTCGAAAATTTTTGAATGTGAGGTGTACCATTTAAATAAAAAAGCACTGGAAATGTTAGAATCTGAACAAAAAGGCGTTGGGATGCTTTAAATGTATTTAATATAAAAAGCTCAAAATAATTATAACCTTGCTTTCTAAAAACGACATAAGTTCCGATCGTGTAAATCGGAATAGCTGCAATGGTAGTCCAAGAATAATGAGTTGCCATCCATTCGTTAAACTCATTATAATCTATTAATTCATTATCTGCTTTAGGAAACATGTTGATATGAAAGAAATGATATAAAACGCCATACAGCGCCGCCAAAACAACGACCAATGATAACGGTTTAAAATGGCGGACTCTTTTTCCTTCAATAAATTCACGTACAGAATCTCCAGGTCTGGTAAATAATTGTTTTAAGGAGAATAAAATACCTTTATCAAAATGCAACAAGCCATGCTGGATATCATGCCACAAAAAATGAGCATTTATTTTATGCGTCTCCGCAGACTGGCCACAGTTGTTGCAATAATGCCCCTTAAAAATCTGATGGCAGTTTTTACACATTATCTCCATTTTTAAAATCGAATTAAAGATTAGTATTTTGTTGATTTTTTCTAAAACCGTTTGGATACATTATTGCAAACAAAACCACTATCAAAAGGAAATTGTATTCAACGCCATTTCTTCCGCCACCAACCACAAACCAGCCTTCTTTAAAATGAACTAAAATAATTCCCATGATGAGAATAAAAATGGTTACAAATCCAGCTAATTTTACGTATTTGTTACTGATAAGAAGAATTGCGGCAGCAACATGAGATAATTTGATGCTCCAAGCCAGAAAAACACCAAAAGGAGCAAAACCGATTTGGTTTAAAAATAAATTTCCAAAATCATTAATACCATTATTAAACATTCCAAATACGGAATGAGTGAGCAGAATTATGGCGACTGCTATTCTTAAAAGAAAGGTTCCGGACATGATTTGTTTTTGGATTTGTTAAATTAAAAGTAATAAAAAACGCATATTAAATCTAATATGCGTTTTCAATTTTTATGAAATATTAATTTTTAAACTTTTCCTAAAGTATAAAGCTGTGTCATAGTTGGAGTAGGGCTTCCGCCAGCTGGCTCTAACGTAATTCCGAATGCTTCTGCAGAATCGGTTTGGCTTACCGCGAAAATTTTCTGAGCATTTCCTTCAAAATTATCCAATAAACCAATACTTGTTGGCGTAAGAACGGGGCTTAATTTTAAAGACCAAACCTGATAAACCATTCCTTTTGGAGGAGTTGGCAAACCAGCCGCATCTATATAAGTCGTCTTAGTTTGTTGGTTCCAATATACTTTTGCAAAAGATGTTGGTGATACTGCTTGTCCACCAAGTGTAACTCCAGTATTCTTGATATCTCTTACAATTTTTAAATTTTTCTCCGTTTGCTTATTCTGCTGATCTAAAAAAGCATATTCTCTTTGAATTTTGTTTTTCTCATTTCCAACGGTAGAGATGGCCTCTTTGGTTTTTGTCAATTCTAAAGTTTGGTATCCTAAACCAAGCAATAAAAGAACTGCCGCTGCCCAGCCCACATATTGAGACCAGTTTGATGCTGGTTTCATGTCGACTACTTTGCCATGTTTAAGTTCAAGTCGAGCTTTAATTTTTTCAAAGTTTTCCACAGAATGGAAAGGAGAGAAGCTCGACGAAAGGGCAATTATAGCTTTTTCTATTGAAATAATTTCTTGATCTACCTCAGGATTGTTTTTTGCCAATTCGGCAATTTCCAAGTTTTCTTTTTCACTTAACAAGCCGTAAACGTACAGCTCTAAAATTCCTGATTCTATATATTCTTGTGCTTCCATTATATTTTCAAATAATTACGTAAATCGTTAATACAGTTTCTGTTTTGCGTTTTTATAGTTCCCAGCGGCAGAGCCAGTTCTTCTGACGCTTCTTGCTGAGTATATCCTTTAAAGAACAGTAAATTGATTATCTCAATACATTTAGGTTTCAGTTTTTTTACAAATTCCTGAATTCCAATCGCATCCAGTTTATGGCTCAATTTATTGCTCTCATCTAAGAGATTTACGAAATTATCTGATGAAAGGTTTTTTTGGCTGTTGTTATAATCTTTAGAACGAAGTTTATCGATAGAGGTGTTTCGTGCAATATTTAGAATCCAGGTATAAAATCGTCCTTTACTTTCATTATAAGAATCAATGTTTTTCCAGATTTTGACAAAAACATCCTGAAGCACATCTTCGGCTTCTTCGCGATTCTTTATTAGTACATGAATAACAGAAAATAAGCTTTTTGAATACATGTCGTACAAATGTGTAAAAGCTTTTTCATCCTTTTTGTAAATTAAAACCAGAAGTTCTTCTTGACTCATAGATTGGGATTTTTAAGTTTAAAGATTAGAAGTTAATGCATTCCTTATTAACTTTTTATAAAGTTAATTTATTTTTCTCTCATTTTTTATTTTTTTTTAACAGCCTAAAACCTAAGAAAATAAGGGGTAAGAAAAAAAGTGAGTTTTTTTTGTCTTTTTTTAAAACCAAAAACAATCCGATTACGTAAATGTATTTTAAAGGATCGAAAAGATCTGAAATACAGTTCTTAGAGAATTTTAAAAACTGTTGTTATTTAAATATTAAAAGACTTATGGATAGCAAAATAATAGTCAAGATATTAATAGTTGGATTAACAACAGTTTTGACACTAATTAGTTTTACTGAAAAAGATTTTTTGAAAGATGCTTTAGGAAGTACTATGAAATATGATAGTGAAAACACTAAATAGTTGATGTACTCGGACTTCCAAAAAGGAGATTTTTTTAAGATGTCACTCGATTATTTTAAGATTTAAGTTTACATCAATACAAGCCATTAAAAGATTTTTTGAAAAGACGTTTGACATGTGGGATTGAAGAGATTTTCAACATAACCGAGTCATCAACTATATTTTATAAAAGATTACATAATAATTAATTCATGGTTTGATTTGTTTGTATGGGGGGAAGCCTAACGTCTGATTAACGTTAGGCTTCATTTTTTATTTAACTTTTGATTGGCAAAAATTAAAGACTTAAAATAGTTTTTGTGAAATGTATTTTAGCTAATTTTATAAAAAATTAAACGATGAAAAAAATACTATTTATACTATTTGGAGCAGCTATTTTGTCGGCGACAGGATTAAATGCTCAAACCAGTACAAACAAATTATCTAAAAAAGATAAAGCCATGGCAAAAGAAACTATTTATCAATTTAAAGTAGAAGATTTATCAGGAGACACTTTTGACTTTGCTTCTTTAAAAGGCAAAAAAATAATGATTGTCAACACAGCTTCAAAATGTGGTTTAACACCTCAATACAAAGATTTAGAAGCGATTTACAAAGAATATAAAGATAAAGGTTTTGTAATTGTTGGTTTCCCAGCAAACAACTTTGCCTCACAAGAGCCAGGTACAGCTAAAGAAATCGAAACTTTCTGCCAGCAAAACTACGGTGTAACTTTTCCGATGATGAATAAAGTTTCTGTGAAAGGAAGTGACATGTGCGAGGTTTACAAATTCTTAACTGAAAAATCCAGAAACGGTTTGCAAGATTCTGAAGTAGAATGGAACTTTCAAAAATATCTAATCAATGAAAAAGGAGAATTAGTAAAAGTAATTAAACCAAAAACTTTACCAACAGATCCAGAAGTAATCAATTGGATTAAAAGCTAAAAAAATAAAAAAAAACTCAAATTTGAATATTCAAATTTGAGTTTTTTTTTAAGTTCCAAAGCTGCAAAGATACAAAGGGACAGAGTTTTAAATACTTTGCGAACTTTGCGTAATTCTTAGCGTTCTTTGCGGTTAAACTAAAATAAGCTGCATAAAAACCAAATCCAGCCAATGGTCAAATTTGTAGCCCACTTCACGAATTGTACCTGTAGCCACAAATCCGAATTTTTCATGAAAAGCAATGCTTCCTGCATTATCTGCATCAATGGCGCCAATCATCACGTGATAACCTTGTTCTTTGGCCAAACGAATTAATTCTGTGAGAAGTTTAGAGCCAATTCCTTTTCCTATAATACTATCAACCACATAAACCGAATGTTCTACAGTATATTGATAGCCTATTTTCTCTCTAAACTGACCATAACTTCCAAAACCAACCACTTCACCATCTAAATCGGCTACAATTACAGGAAGATTCTTGGCCATTTTATCCTCAAACCATTTAGTCTGAACTTCTAATGTCTGAGTTTCGTAACTATAGTTGGCAGTCGTATATAAAATAGAATGATTTACAATTTCAAGAATCTTTTGTAAATCGTTTGTCGTTGCAGGTCTTAAAATAATACTCATTAGTAATTTGTTGCAGTTTATTTGGTATTTAGTTCAGCTAATAAAGTGTCTGCTTCTTTGGAATTCCAATCCATTTCTTTTGCTATGGCTTTCGCATTTTTAGCATATTCCAAAGCTTTCTTTTTATTTTTTATTTTATTATAAAGTTTGGCTTCGAGCAAATTACCATCATATGAATCACTTAATTCTAAAGAACGATCTACCCAAAAAATAGCCTTTTTTAAGCTTTCAGCATCTTCAATATGTTTGAAATAGGTATTTCCAATATCTTTTAAGAAACTCGCATCATTCCAAACTAATTTCTGAGTGTCTTCAAGAGTAATTTTTTTATAAAAACTCCATTTTTCGGTTCTTTCAGCTAATGTTAAATCATATTTAAAGACCAAAGAATCGGTTTTTTGCAATCGAATCGATTTGGCAATTTCTCTTTGTTTGTAATAGTTTATAGTGTCTAAATTATCAACCAAAGGGCGAAGCAATTCATTTACAATACTTTCAATTTTGCGTTCAACACGACTTTGAGAGGCTACAGCTGCAAATTCTTTCTGATGATTTAAGACATATTGAAACTCTCTAGATTTAATATCGGTAACCCCATTGGCAATAACTCTCCAGTTCAATTCGCTAACCAGCTGTTTATCTGTTTGTGTATTCAGGTAAATATGCGTTGGTACAGATAATTCTGTTCTGTCTTTTCCTTTCCTCAAAGTATTCAAATAAATAAAAAATTTATCCGAATTGCTAGGATCGGCAAGAAACTGTTTTTCTAAATAAGGCAACTGCATTTTAGGATTTAAAACATTACTGAGCTCGTTCTGAAATTCAGGCTTTTTCATTTCGCCTTTTAAAGCATAAATTAAAGTTTCGTTACTGTCTATAAACAAAAAAGTAGGAAGTGATTTGGTATTAAATTTATCTTTTAAAGCAATACCTTCTCCTTTTTCAATATTCTTGTAAGTGCAGACAAAATTTTTATTCAAAAAATCGATTACAGCTGGATCACTTAAAACTTCTGCCTTCATTAAATTGCAATGCGGACACCAATCTGCATAAAGCATAACAAAAAGCGGTTTTCCTTCTTTTTTAGCATTTTCTAAAGCTGTTTTATAAGGAACATCAACAGGAACAAATTGATTCTGAGAAGTTATGCTTTGAAAAGTAAACGATAAAAAAAGTATAAATAAGAAACGCATATTGAGCTAGGCTTTATTAATTATTCGATTTTACAAATATATTCCCTTTTTTGAGAAAGAGCCTTAATATATTCCTAATTATAACATAAATCAAGTGCGAAGTTTGTAACTTTGTAAGCAAGATGAAGAAAAATCAAATAGAAGGATTTTCTTTAAAAATAGTAATACACGACCGGAATGATTTACCCCAAAATAGCGCTTGCACAAAGCATTATCGAAATTTTATCTGCCAAAGGCATTGTTAATATTATAATTTCTCCAGGATCTAGAAACGCACCGTTAACGATCGGATTTGCTCAAAACCCAAACTTTACCTGTTACAGTATTGCAGACGAGCGATGTGCCGCTTTTTTTGCTTTAGGAATTGCGCAGCAAACCAAACAGCCAACTGCAATTGTCTGTACTTCAGGATCAGCTTTATTGAATTATTATCCAGCTCTGGCAGAAGCATTTTATAGCCAGATTCCGTTAATTGTTATTTCTGCCGATCGTCCGCAGAGTAAAATCGATATTGGTGACGGACAAACTATTCGTCAGGAAAATGTTTTTGCTAATCATTCTGTTTTCAATGCTAATTTGACTGAAGAAGCATCAGAAGAAAACGATTTGAAAATCAATTTGGCAATTGAAACCGCTATTCTAAAAAAAGGTCCTGTTCACATCAACGCACCTTTTGAAGAACCTCTTTACGAGACAACAGAAGAACTTTCTGTAAAGTCTAAAATCACAAATCCAGAACCCGAAAAATATCCTAAAACGATAGAAAATAGTGAAGAGTTTGTTTCTGTATGGAATAATGCAAAGCGAAAATTGGTTTTGGTTGGAGTAAATGAAGCCAATAGCATTGACAAGGAAGTTATCGAAAAATTAGCTTCAGATCCGTCAGTTGTTGTGCTTACAGAAACGACTTCAAACCTTCATCATGAAAATTTCATCAATTCAATAGATACTTTAATTACTCCTTTTGATGATTTTGATTTTAAGCAATTTAATCCTGAAGTCTTAATTACTTTTGGCGGAATGGTGGTTTCAAAAAGAATCAAAGGTTTTTTACGAAAATACAAACCAAAACACCATTGGCATATTGATACTTTACGTGCTTATGATACGTTTGGCGCATTGACAAAACATTTTGAAATGCAGCCTAATGATTTCTTTAAAGACTTGCTTTCAAAAACAACTTTTGTAAAAAGCAATTATTTTAAGAACATCGATACGGTTTATAAAACAAGATTAGAGAGAAGAAAAGAATATTTGAGCCAAATAGGGTTTTCAGATTTCAAAGTTTTCGAGAAAGTAATCGAATCATTGCCTAAAAATACCTTGCTTCAAATCAGCAACAGTTCTGCAATTCGCTATGCACAATTAATTGATATAGATAATTCTATTGAAGTTTTTTGCAATCGAGGAACAAGTGGTATCGATGGAAGTACTTCTACCGCAATTGGTGCAGCGGTTGGAAACAAAAAACAAACCATTTGTGTTACTGGAGATATCGGTTTTTTATACGATAGCAATGCGCTATGGAATTCATACATTCCGAAAAACTTCAAGATTATTTTGATTAATAATGGAGGAGGAGGAATCTTTAGAATCCTGCCAGGACATCAGGAAAAACCTGTTTTTAACACCTATTTCGAAACGTCGCATAACCTGACAGCCGAACATTTGGCAAAAATGTACGGATTGAATTATTTCGCAGCTCATGATGAGCAGTCGTTAGAGAATGGTATAGCTTCTTTATATATCGCTAACGATGTTCCCGCTATTTTGGAAGTTTTCACGCCAACATATGAGAATGATCAAATCTTAAAACAGTATTTCAAATACTTGCATTGATTTTGAAAGAAAATATTTGTTAAATATTTTGATTAATTGCTTCTTTAACTATAGCTTTGGTGTATTATTCACCAATACATTTTATAGTTATGAGCAAAAGAGAAGAATTAATCAAAAAGTACACAGCCGATTTAAAAGAAAAATGTGGCATTACAGCCAATGCAGATTTATTGACAAAAGTTACAATTGCTTGTGGTCCGTCAATTTATAATGATGATGCTTCTACAGTAGCTTCTTCGCAGCCATCAGAATTGAATACCGTAAAAAACAACTTTCTAATCAAGAAATTAGGTTTGAAAGATGGTCCAGATTTAGACAAAGGAATTGATGCCGTTATGGAAAAATACGGAAAATCAAATAAACATAAATATAGAGCAGTAGTATATTATTTATTGACTGTACACTTTAAAAAAGAAAGCATCTTCAAATAATTTGAATTTGATGCAACTTAAAAATCCCTTTATAACATCTGATTATAAAGGGATTTTCTATTTTTTACCTACAAATTAAGTTTTGTTAAAATTAATTTCTTTCTACCGAGCCAAACTTCGTACCTTTGCCTCTCAGAAACTTAGCAGTTCTACTGCTTAGAAATATATCATAATGCTAGAAATAGGAAAATACAATACTCTAACTATATTACGTGACACTAAAGTTGGTTTGTTTTTAGGAGATCCTGAAAATGATCCAGATGGCGTTCACGATGTTTTGCTTCCAAACAAATACGTACCAAAGGTATTTGAAATTGGAGAAGAATTAATCGTTTTTGTTTACTTAGATCACGAACAAAGACCTGTAGCAACTACTTTGGTGCCTTACATTTTATTGAATGAATTTGCACTTTTAAGAGTAAATTACATTAATAATGTCGGCGCTTTTATGGATTGGGGAATGGAAAAAGATATTCTTGTACCGTTTAAAGAGCAGGCGCGCCCAATGGAAAAAGGAAAACGCTATTTGGTTTATCTATACTTAGACAAACAAACCAATCGTTTGGTGGCTTCAAGTAAAACCAATCAGTTTTTGAGCAATGATGAGCTAACGGTTGAGAAAGGGGAAGAAGTAGATCTAATTGTTTCGCATATTACCGATATGGGAATTAATGTGATTATAAACGAGCGCCACAAAGGCCTTTTATATAAAGACGAAGTTTACGACGATGCGATAAGAACTGGAGATAGAATGCGCGGTTATATCAAAAACATTCGTCCAGATCACAAAATTGATGTAGCACTTCAGGCCCAGGGTTTTGAAAGCATTGAACCAAATGCAGAAAAAATATTAAGCGAACTAAGAGCCAGCAGAGGTTTTCTTCGTTTAAACGATAACTCTCATCCAGAAGACATTAAAACTGTTTTGAAAATGAGTAAAAAATCATTTAAAAAAGCAATTGGATCTTTGTATAAAGAAAAACTAATCGAGATTAAAGATGATGGAATCTATCTTGTGAAAGAATAAAATTGTATAAATCCCAATATTTTAAATTCCAAATTCCAATTGAAGTTTGGAATTTAAAAAAATTAAAATTTTATTTTGCGTAAGCAAAATCATTGTAACACAAAAGGCTGCTCATTACAAGCAGCCTTTCGCTTTTTATTCAGTTTTAAAAAAAATTGTAATTAAAAAAAAACAGAAATAAAATAATTCGAATCCATCTCAGAACAATAGCTTTACGAATTTTAGAAATTGTACCATTGATGGTATGTCTTTTAAATAATTAATGCACCTATCTTAAAAGCAAAAAAGAGAATTTCACGGCTCATCCATTGGTTTTATAATATAACTTTTAGAAAGTGGTGAATTAGTACTTTTTTCCTCTTTTCGTTATCATTTCTATACTAATTAATAGACAATTCTAACATTTAACCTTAGGTGTTACTTTTTTCTTTTTGAAGTTTCGACAAACACATAAATCATTTGCTCCTTTAATTGAGGTTTGTTACTTAAAACCCTAAAAAAATGAGCGACAAATTTTTTAAATTTTCTCAAAAAAATCATTTTTTAGGTTAATAAATCAGTGAAAGAAAATCAATCTGAAATCTTTGAAATAATTTGTATCTTATTGATTTCTAGGGTGTAAAATTAATTATTATTTTTCTAAACTAATGTTAAAAAATGTTATTTTTTGTAAGTAAATACTAATTGTTAACATTACGCGTCAATTTAGCAAAGACTTAAGGCAGATTGAGTAGGTAAAGTAGTAAAAATGCTTTATTTTTACCGTATAATTATTTAAACAAAAAATCAAAATGGATTGGATTACAGCCAGAGAATTTGAAGATATAACTTATAAAAAATGCAACGGAGTAGCGAGAATAGCCTTTAACAGACCTAATGTTAGAAATGCATTCCGTCCTAAAACTACTTCAGAATTATACCAAGCTTTTTACGATGCACAAGAAGATACTTCAATTGGAGTTGTTTTGCTTTCTGCTGAAGGGCCTTCAACAAAAGACGGAGTTTATTCTTTCTGCAGTGGTGGAGATCAAAACGCGCGCGGACATCAAGGATATGTTGGCGACGATGGTCAGCACCGTTTAAATATTTTAGAAGTACAGCGTTTAATTCGCTTTATGCCAAAAGTGGTTATTGCTGTAGTTCCTGGTTGGGCTGTAGGTGGCGGACATAGTTTGCATGTAGTTTGCGATATGACGCTAGCGAGTAAAGAACACGCTATTTTTAAACAGACAGATGCAGACGTAACAAGCTTTGACGGTGGTTACGGATCGGCATATTTGGCTAAAATGGTAGGACAGAAAAAAGCTCGTGAAATTTTCTTTTTAGGTAGAAATTATTCTGCTCAAGAAGCTTTCGAAATGGGAATGGTAAATGCTGTAATTCCGCACGACGAACTGGAAGCAACTGCTTACGAGTGGGCGCAGGAAATTCTTCAAAAATCACCAACATCTATAAAAATGCTGAAATTTGCAATGAACTTAACAGACGACGGAATGGTCGGACAACAAGTTTTTGCAGGAGAAGCAACCCGTTTGGCTTACATGACCGAAGAAGCCAAAGAAGGAAGAAACGCTTTCTTAGAAAAAAGAAAACCGAACTTCGGCGAAAATAAATGGTTACCATAATTTAAAAAGTTATAAAGTTGCAAGTTTCAGGTTCCAAGTTGAAAACCTGAAACTTGAAACCTGAAACAAAAAAAACTAAATTTAAAATAATGAAACATTGGATTGAAGCCGCAAGACTGCGCACATTACCTTTATCAGTTTCCGGAATTATAGTTGGAAGCATTTATGCATTGTCAAATCCAACAGAAACTATTAACACTCCAACAGAAGTATTCAGCTGGAAAATTTTTGGTTTTTCTTTATTGACAACATTAGGATTACAGGTTTTATCCAATTTTGCAAACGATTATGGAGACGGAGTAAAAGGTACCGACAACGCAGACCGAGTTGGGCCTCAGCGTGCTATTCAGAGCGGAGCTATTACGCCTCAGGCAATGAAAAAAGCTATTATTATCACTTCGTTTTTGACTTTATTGTCTGCGATAATATTAATTTATTTTGCTTTTGGAAAAGACAATTTCGGATACTCAATCTTTTTTCTATTATTAGGAATTGCGGCTATCGTATCTGCAATTAAATATACTGTAGGTAATTCAGCTTATGGCTACAGAGGATTAGGAGATTTATTCGTGTTCATTTTCTTTGGATTGGTAAGCACTTTGGGCGTAAACTTTTTGTATGCAAAAGAAGTACATCCGCTTTTGATTCTTCCAGCAGTAGCAATCGGATTATTGAGCGTTGGGGTTTTAAACCTAAATAATATGCGCGATCAGGAATCAGATAAAAAATCAGGCAAAAACACCATTGTAGTGCAACTTGGAGCTAAAAGAGCTAAAAATTATCACTTTTTCTTAATCATTACTGCAATGATTTTGGTAGTTGTTTTTGCTATTTTAAGCGATTACAACTTCGACCAATATCTGTTTTTACTGGCCTATATTCCGTTGACAAAACATTTAATTACAGTTTACAAAAACCAAGATCCAAAATTGCTAGATCCAGAATTGAAAAAACTGGCATTAAGCACATTTTTGCTTTCTATATTACTTACAGTATGTATGATTTCGCTAATTTCAGACATTATTGTAAACCTCTTTTTAGGAGGAAGATAAAACAACGTTTAACTTAAAAAGGTAACAAAATGAAAATTACATACTACGGACACGCTTCATTAGGAATTGAAGTAGGAGGAAAACACATTATTGTGGATCCATTTATTACCGGAAATCCACAAGCTGCAGCAATCAATCTTAGCACCATAAAAGCCGATTATATTTTACTGACGCATGCACACTCCGATCACGTTTTGGATGTTGAAGCAATTGCAAAAAATACAAAAGCAGTTATCGTTTCTAATGCTGAAATTGCAAGCTATTATGCAAAAAGAGGATTCAATTCGCACCCAATGAATCACGGAGGAAGCTGGAAATTCGATTTCGGAAAGGTCAAATATGTAAACGCAATTCACTCAAGCAGCTTTCCTGACGGCACTTACGGAGGAAACCCTGGAGGTTTTGTTATTGAAAGCGAACACAAAAATATCTACATTGCTGGAGATACTGCTTTAACATACGACATGAAATTAATTCCGCTTCGTACAAAACTGGATTTAGCAATTCTTCCGATCGGGAACAACTTTACAATGGATGTTGAAGATGCTATTATTGCTTCAGATTTTGTAGAATGTGATAAAGTTTTAGGATATCACTACGACACTTTTGGTTATATCGAAATCAATCACGAGGAATCAATTCGTAAGTTTTTCGATAAAGGAAAAGATTTGATGCTTTTGCCAATCGGAGAATCTATTGAATTATAATTGTCATCCTGAGCGAAAACGAAGGAGCTAATCCCGCTTTCGGCTATATCTTTTTAAGGCAAAGAAAAATTGCCTTAAAAAGGATACCGCCTCAAACGAAGTTCACTGAACTCCGATTAAAATAAAATCTAAGTGAAGTAATCGGGGCTATGTACTCAATTCCATAAGAAAGTTATTTGGCATAATCTATGTTAATTTAAATTTGAGTTTTAAAAGTAAAAATCATTTTAATCTATAAAATCCGTGGCAGTTAAAGCATCATCACGAAGTATAACTTTCAAAATAATTTTAGCATTACTTATTACGGTTTCCTTTAACGCATTTGCACAAAAAGACGGTTATTGGGACAAAGAGCGAGCAACAACCAAAGAAATTATGGTTCCGGCACGCGATAGAATTTCTATACCAACAGAAGATTTACCCGTTGGAACCACAGAAATTGTATACAGAATCACACTTTTAGACAAAAATCAAGAAATGGCCAACAGTTTGGTCTCTCTTTTAAAAGCTATTTCAGATCCAACAGGCGTAAGCCAAGGCTCTGCAGGAGCTGTTTTCCTGATGTCGAAAATTTCAGGTGATGACGAATGCACCTATTCGATTTTTACCTCAAACGAAAATGCCAAAAAATATGTTGCTGATGGCAAAATAGATAAAGCTTGCTATACTCAGGCAGAACCAGTAAGCAAAGACGCCAAACGTTTATCTGTTGGTAAGTCTTCTTGTTTAAAAGAAAATATTAGCACTATTTGGTTTGGTTTTGAAAGTAAAAATTGGCTGTTAAGTCAGAAAGTGGTTTTAGAAGTTGTGCCTTGGGTAGATACAAAACTTAATCGTGGTTGGAATCAAGACAATAAGAACGAAATTATAAGTTTGTGCAAAACTTCTACTATGGCTCAAAAAATGGCCAATTCAGATGATTTTTGCGTTTGCATATTAAATAAAATCATGAAACAATATCGTTATGATGAGTTTCAGAAATTATTGGCTGTAGAAAAAACAAAAGTGTATAAAGATTTCGGAAACAGCTGTTATAAAGATGCCGATATTTCAAAAAATGTTTTCAACGATTTAAGAACGCAAACCGCTTCCTTAATCAAAGCCCAAAAATACAACGAAGCGATTCCAAAATTGAACACTATTGTTAATGAAGGAAAAGCAACAGCTCTGGATTATAGTTCGTTAGGCTACTGCTATATTCTAACCAAACAATATGCAAAAGCATTAAAAGTGCTTCAAGAAGGTGAAAAATTGGATGACACAGAATTGCAAGTGAAATTAAACTTAGCACATGTTTATTTAGTGAGCGACGATTACAGCGCAGCCAAAGCGATTTACAAAAAATACCAAACACAAAACGTTACAGACAGTTTGAGCTGGATTGAGAAAACAAAACTTGATTTTAAATCTTTTGAAAAAGCAGGTTTACCTTCAAAAGATTTCGAAAAAATCCTAAAATTATATAATTAAGTTTCTAAGACACTAGCATTTTTAAAGATTTAGAAAACTTAGCACCTCAGTACCTTAGCATCTTAGTACCTTCAAAAAAAATGAACGCATCCTATCACAAATATTTACTAGAATTTAAACGTCCATCTGGAACTTCTAGAGGGATTATGACCGAGAAAGAAACTTGGTTTATAACGCTGGAAGAAAATGGAAAAAAAGGAATAGGAGAGTGCGGAATACTGCGTGGTTTAAGCGCAGACGATCGCCCAGATTACGAAGAAAAACTAAAATGGGCATGCGAAAATATTCATTTAGGAGAAAAGGCGCTTTGGGAAGCATTATTAGAATTCCCTTCGATTCAATTCGGAATAGAAATGGCTTTTTTATCTCTTAAAAGTGAAAATGCGTATATTTTATTTCCATCAGACTTCACCAAAAATTCAAGTTCTATAGCCATAAATGGGTTAGTTTGGATGGGTGAAGCCTCTTTTATGAAAGAGCAAATAGAAGAGAAGTTAGCTGACGGTTTTAACTGCATAAAACTTAAAATTGGAGCAATTGATTTCAATAAAGAATTAGAATTATTGCAATTTATTAGAAGCCATTTTTCTCCAGAAGAAATAGAAATCAGGGTAGATGCCAATGGTGCTTTTTCTTCAGCGGAAACTTTAGATAAATTAAATCAACTAAATCAATTTAAGCTTCATAGCATAGAACAGCCAATTAAGAAAGGTCAAATTAAAGAAATGGCTGAGTTGTGCAAACAAACACCGTTTCCAATTGCTTTAGACGAAGAATTGATTGGAGTGTTTTCATTTGAAGCAAAAGAAAAATTGCTTCAAGAAATCAAACCTCAATACATCATCTTGAAACCAAGTTTTATCGGTGGTTTTCGTGGCACGCAAGAATGGATAGACTTAGCTGAAAAATATAATATTGGCTGGTGGATTACATCAGCACTAGAAAGCAATATCGGACTAAATGCCATTGCTCAATGGACATTTACATTAAATTCAAATATGCCACAAGGCCTTGGCACTGGCTCTTTATATACTAATAATATAGATTGCCCGCTAGAAGTAAAAAATGGACAGTTATGGTATAGTTCTTCTAAGACGTGGTAAAGTAACAAAGTGACAGAGAAACAAAGTGACAAAGGTTTGCTCAAAGTATTTCATCTTTGCTGCTTTGGCACTTTGTTTCTCTGTCACTTTGTCTCTTTAAGAAGTCACTCTTTCCCTCCCAACAAACTATCCTGGCAATCTTTTAATTCCTTCCATTTTCCTTGATAGGCCATTAAAGCTTGTCTAGCCCAAGTGCTGGGATTGTGCATGGCGTAGTTTTCTCCTCCGGCATCCAAAATTGACTGCAGTTTTTCAGTTGAAGTTTGCGAAAGATTTTGCCATGTTTTTATTCCTGCTTCAATAAATAAAGACTCTATTTTAGGGCCAATTCCTTCTACAATTTTCAAGTCGTTCTCTTTTATTTTTTTTCCTAAGGCATTTTCTGCTACACTAGGTTCAAAAGGGATTATTGTGGTCGTTGCTGTTTTATTCTTCGCAGCAAGTTCTGTTTCTAATTTTAAGATTCTTGCATTTAAATTTTTCGCATGAGCTTTACAGACATCCAAATCGGCTTGAAGTGATGCTGAAAGCAAATTATCATTCTTAAAGTTAATTTTTCCTAGTATGTAACCTAAAATTCCGCAGATTACACCTAGTGCTATTGGTATTACAACATAAGGTACATTCATGATCGCTATATTTTAGAATTTTAAATTGTAGTTTATTTTAAGTTATAAATATTGCCTTTATATTCATAACCAGATGTTTAATGAGGAGTTTGAATCTGTCAAAATTACTTAAAATAACAATTGCAACATGTTAACAGTCAGTTATTTTGATGTCTTTGATTTGTAATAAAACAAAATAAATTAACTTATTTTTCATTTTTTATAAGTCTAAAGGCTTGATTAAAATGAGTAACTTGCATAAAAAATAATCTACATTTAAAATGGTCGAAATAGAAAGAAAGTTTCTTGTAAAATCTAATGACTTTAAGAAACAAGCTTTTGCCCAAAATAATATTGCTCAAGGCTATTTGAGTTCGGCTCCAGAGCGTACTGTAAGAGTTAGAATTAAAGGGCACAAAGGCTTTATAACTATAAAAGGAATAAGCCAAAGTGGCGGTATGTCTCGTTTTGAGTGGGAAAATGAGATTCCGCTTGATGAAGCTGAAGAACTATTAAAATTATGCGAAAAAGGTAAAATAGAAAAAACGCGTTACGAAATAAAATCAGGAGAGCATATATTTGAAGTCGATGAATTTTATGGCGAAAACGAAGGTCTGGTAATGGCTGAAATTGAGTTGAATTTTGAAGACGAAACTTTTGAAAAACCAGATTGGCTTGGTGAAGAAGTAACAAACGACGAAAGATATTACAACGCTTATTTAAGCAAAAATCCCTATAAAGACTGGCAAAAATAAAATGACAGAATCAAAATACGACCTTATTATTGTAGGAGGCGGACCAATTGGTTTAGCCTGCGCAATAGAAGCTGAAAAGAAAAAATTAAAATACTTAATTATAGAAAAAGGAGCAATTGTTAATAGCATTTTCAACTATCCATTGTACATGACCTTTTTCTCAACGGCAGAAAGATTAGAAATCGGTGAGATTCCGTTTAACTGCTTGGCGCCAAAACCAGGACGTCAGGAAGCTTTAGAATACTACAGAAACATTCATCGCTACTTTAAATTCAATATCAATTTATTTGAAAAAGTGCTGAATGTTCAAAAGAATAATGGAATTTTTAAAATTGAAACGGATAAACAAAATTATGAGTCTAAGAATGTTATAATCGCCACTGGTTTTTATGACATTCCGATTGAAATGAATGTTTTAGGTGAAAATCTGCCGAAAGTTCGCCATTATTACAAAGAAGCTCACGAATATGCTTTTAGAAAAGTTCTAGTTGTAGGCGCCAACAATTCGTCTGTTGATGCGGCATTAGAATGCTGGAGAAAAGGAGCGGAGGTTACAATGGTAATTCGTAAAAAAGAAATTAATAGCCGCGTGAAATATTGGGTCAAACCCGATATTGAAAATCGTATCGCCGAAGGAAGCATTAAAGTTTATTTTCAATCCAATATCACTGAAATTCGAGAAAATGAAGTAGAAATTGAAACTCCAAACGGAAAGATTACAATTGAAAATGACTTCGTTTTAGCTTTAACAGGCTACAAACCAGATTTAAGTTTTCTCGAGAAAATCGGAATTCATCTTTCTGATGATGAATTGAAAATTCCATTATATAATCCAGAAACAATGGAAACTAATGTTGAAGGCTTATTTCTTGCTGGTGTAGTATGTGGAGGGATGCAGACGCATAAATGGTTTATTGAAAACTCAAGAGTTCACGCTAGTATGATTTTGAATTATATAACTTCATTTGAATAAGGAAAAAAGCTGGCTACGAGTCAGCTTTTTTCCTTATTTTGAGTTTTTATTCTTTTTAGCTATCAAGAAGATTTTACCATTTTCTTAGTATGCAATTTATTACTTGATTGTTATTACAGATCTTCTGTTTAAAGGCCTCTCATAAGCACTTCTATTACTACCAAACGGTTCATCAGAACCTTTCGATTCTGTTGTAATCCTTGAAGCTTCAATGCCATTTTTTATTAGAAAGTTTTTAGTGTACTCAGCACGTCTTTGTGCTAGAACCATATTATATTCTTTACTGCCTATACTATCGCCGTGTCCAACAATTAAAACGGAAGCATTTTTTACATTTGCCATATAAAATTTTATATCTTCAAATATTTCGCTATCTCTTCTGATATAAAAAATTCTGGTACCTTCAAGTGTTTCATTGATAGGCCGATTTGACTTATTTGTTTTGAAAAACAGGATTAAAGGCTCTTTATTGATCTTTTCTTTTATTAAAATCAAATCACTGTTTAGTGAAAGATCTGTTTCTCTTTTTTCGAAGTGAAATGTCAGCGGTCCATAAACAATAGCCGAAGCAGTCCGCCAATCATGGCTTATTCCTCCTTTGGTTTCCAATTGCAGAATTGGTAAACCCTTGGAAATAAAATATCTTTTAACAGCCTGAGCTCTTGCTAAGCCAAGATTTTTAAACTCTAATGTATTAACCTCACCACAAGTGAGCAATCCAGTTATAACAAGTTTTTTATTTGTATTTGAAATAAAGTAATTTTTAAGTTTTTCAATACCAAAATTGATGGAATCATGAACTGGCATAATCATCTCACCACCATTATGCCCAAAATTAAAATTAGTAGTAGTATGAAATTCAAAATTTGTTCCTTTAATAGAAAAGAAATTTGAATCTGGCACCATGCAGCTATCCTTTAATTGTGTTTTAAAATTAAAATTACAGCAAAATTTTGAATATGATAAACAGCCTAAAATAATTGAAATTACTATAAGTACTATACCTAATGTATAGATTTTTTTTACTGGCATAATGTAAGTTTGAGATTATTTCAAATATATCGAGTACGAATATTCGATTGTTACACAGTAAGGCATTTTTATATTAAAATAGGTCTTTTTTTGTGCTTTTAATCAGAACTTAAATTTGTATTTTGTATGGAATAGAAAAAAGTCTCTTGTAATATGAATTTATTTAAAGAGCTGCTATTTTAAAAAATAAACTTACCATAAAAGTTATTTTTGCTAAGTCTCAGAAAGAACAATTTGTATTATAACTATATAGGAATAATCACTATTTAACTTTTATTGTATATACTCGGAATTCAACTTTAAGATGATGACTTAAAAATCCCTTTTTACAATCCAGAAACCATGGAAACGAATATTGAAGGTTTATTTCCCGCAAGAGTAGTTTATGGGTAATGCAAACGCACAAATGGTTCATTGAAAACTCAAGAGTTCACGCTAGTATGATTGTAGATTATATTAGTTCAAAATAAAAAATATAAGCCACGAATTTCACTAATTGCCACGAATAAAATTAAAATTTGTGGCAATTAGTGAAATTCGTGGCTAAAAAAAACTTAAGAACTGCAAGACAGCATCGAACAACCAACCTTAGTTCTTGCCCAATCTGGACGTTTTGCAAACCATTTTTCAGATTCTGGCTGTTCGTCGTATGGTTTTTTCAAAAGCTGAAATAATTCATCAACCAATGAATAATCTTCTTTGTCTGCAGCATCAATAGCCAGTTGTGCCATGTAATTTCGCAGTACATATTTTGGATTGATCTGATTCATTTTTGAAGCTCTTTCTTCGTCTGAAAGTGATTCTGCACTCAATCTTTTCAAATAAACCGTAAACCATTTTTGCCAAGCTTCCAGAATGTTTTCTCTTATTTCTTCTGGAATGTAAAATGCATACTCTATTTTTTTAATGGCATCTTCAACAGAATCTACTTTGTTTACTTTACTTAGATTTCTAAAAAAGATAGTCATATCTGTTTCAGATAGCTGTAAAATTTCTTCCAGACCTTTAATTATATTATCGTCAGCTTCACTTGAAGTGAATAGACCTAATTTACTTAAAAACATTTCTTTGTAATCTTTTTCAAAATCCAAAATAAACGAGTCTAAGATTTTTTCTAGTGGAGCTGCTTCGTTAACTAAAGGGTAAAGTGCATTGGCCAATTGAAACAAATTCCATTGTGCAACTTGAGGCTGATTTCCGAAACGGTATCTTCTATTTTGGCTGTCGGTTGTATTGGGCGTCCAATCGGGATCGTAATTTTCAAGCCATCCGTAAGGACCGTAATCAATCGTAATTCCGTGAATCGACATATTGTCGGTATTCATTACGCCGTGAACAAATCCGACGCGTTGCCAATGCAAAATCATTTCACGTGTGGTATCGGCAACTTTTTGGAAGAATTGCAAATATTGTTCTTTTGGTTCTCCTGTTATTTCAGGAAAATAGTGCTGAATGGTATATTCTACAAATTGTTTCAAATTTTTAAGCTCGTTTCTAGCCGTTAGCATTTCATAGCTTCCAAAACGAATAAATGAAGGAGCTACACGACAAACAACAGCTCCTTTTTCATAAGCAGGGTTTCCGTTATACAAAATATCTCTTAAAACTTGATCTCCAGAAAGAATTAGCGAAAGTGATCGGGTAGTGGGCACGCCTAAATAATACATGGCTTCGGCACATAAATACTCTCTTACAGACGAACGTAAAACGGCTAAACCATCTGCGGTTCTCGAATAGGGTGTTTTTCCAGCGCCTTTTAATTGGAGCGTATAGAACTGATTATTGCTTTCAACTTCTGTCAAATTGATTGCACGCCCATCGCCTAATTGCCCTGCCCAGTTGCCAAATTGGTGTCCGGCATAACACATGGCATACGGCTTAGTTTCCGGAAGAATGTCTTTTCCAGAAAACACATTTAGAAATTCTTCTGACTGAATTTCATCTTTAGAAATCCCAACCAATTCAGCGACTTCTTCAGATGCATGAATCAATTTCGGATTTGAAGGTTTAATCGGATTTACATACGAAAACAGCGTGTTTTTAACCTGACGAACTTCGTTGGTCAAATCTGGGTCTGCTGGTAATTCTGCAGTAAAACGATTGTTTATTTTAAGATTTTTCATTTTGTTTTCTTTCTATTTGCCACAGATTACACAGATTAAAGTGATTTTTTTGCTTGCCACGAATTACACAAATTTCCATTAATTTTAAGGGTTAGTTAGAAAAACATTCGTGAAAATTCGCGTAATTCGTGGCAAAAAGATAATACAGAAATCTTTTTAACCTTTGTAATCTGTGGCTAAAACTAAATTTAGCTGATTAACTTATCAGCGTACAGTTTTTTAAGTTTCTGAATTTTCGGATCAATTACAACTTGGCAATATCCAGCTTCTTGATTTTCATTATAATAGTTTTGATGATAATCTTCGGCTTCGTAAAATACTTCAAAAGGTTTTAATTGCGTCACAATCGGATCTGAATAGGCAGGCTGTACTTCTTCAAAAACTTTTTCAGCGATTTCTTTCTGCTCATCGTTATGATACAGAATAATAGAACGATACTGCGTTCCGCTGTCGCCGCCTTGACGATTTAAAGTTGTCGGGTCATGACTTGTCATGAATATGAAAATTAAGTCATGGTATGAAATTATGTCAGGGTTGAAAGTCACTTGAATCACTTCTGCATGTCCCGTTCTTCCTGTACACACTTCACGATAAGCAGGATTCTTTATAAATCCGTCTGAATAACCCGATTTTATTGCTTCTACGCCTTTTAAACGCTGAATTACAGCTTCAATACACCAAAAACATCCGCCACCAAAGGTAGCAACTGATAAATTTCCCATAAATAATGCTTTCTTTAAATTTAATGCCTATTAATTCGATAGGATATTGTGATAATTTATTAAAAAAAAGTTCTTTTAACTAAAAATACCAAACTGTAATGTAGTGTTTGAAGTTTAGTATTGATAAATTCGCAATTTTATAAAAAAACTATATATTTGCAGTCAAACACAAGGCACACCTAATGAATAGCAAAAATAGTACCATGACACTGGAAACTTATTTCCAGGAATTTAGACAGAATATTGTCGGTATAAATCAAGAATTTACGTCACCTTATGGCAGAAAATCAATAATTTACACAGACTGGACTGCCAGTGGAAGATTATATCGCCCAATTGAAGAAAAACTGCTAAATCAATTTGGACCTTTTGTTGCCAATACTCATACTGAAACTACTGTATCTGGTACTGCCATGACAAAGGCATATCATCATGCTAGACACATTATTAAGCGTCATGTGAATGCAAACAATGATGATGTTTTAATTACGGATGGAACTGGAATGACAGGGGTTATCAATAAATTCCAGCGTATTTTGGGTTTGAAGATTCCCGAAAACTTGAAAAGCTTTACCAATGTTCCTGCTGAGAAAAAACCAATTGTTTTTATCTCTCACATGGAACACCATTCTAATCAAACTTCTTGGTTAGAGACTATCGCAGATGTTGAAATTATTCCGTCTTGCGAGAAGGGACTTTTCAATTTAGAAAATTTAGAAGTTTTATTAGAGAAATATAAAGATAGAACGATAAAAATTGCTTCTATTACAGCATGTTCAAATGTTACAGGTTTAAGAACTCCTTTTCATGAAGCGGCAAAATTAATGCATCAATTTAATGGTGTCTGTTTTGTTGACTTTGCTTGTTCGGGACCTTATGTTGAAATTGACATGCACCCAGCTGATCCAGAGGCTTATTTGGATGCCATTTTTATGTCTCCACATAAATTCTTAGGCGGACCTGGAACTTCTGGTATCTTGATTTTCAATAAAAAATTATACAACAATATGATTCCTGATTGCCCGGGAGGAGGAACAGTAAGCTGGACGAATCCGTGGGGTGAACATAAATACATTGATAATATCGAGGATCGTGAAGATGGCGGAACTCCTGGTTTTCTGCAAGTTATTAGAACGGCATTGGCAATTGAGCTGAAAGAAGAAATGGGAATTGAAAACATCATGGAGCGTGAGCACGAAATTGTCGATTATGTTTTTTCTGAGTTAGAGCCAGTTGAAAATATTAAAATTTTAGCCGGACAGCATAAAGAACGTCTTGGAGTGATTTCGTTTTTTATTGATGACCTTCATTTTAATTTAGGTGTTAAAATCTTAAATGACCGTTTTGGAATCCAGACGAGAGGTGGATGCAGCTGTGCAGGAACTTATGGTCACTATTTATTACATGTTGACCAAGAGACTTCTAATAAATTGGTTAATGAAATTACGATTGGTGATTTAATCAAAAAACCGGGCTGGATTAGAATGTCGATTCACCCAACAACTACCGATGAAGAAATTGCTTTTGTATGCAAGAGTATAAAAGAGTTAGCTGCAAACCATAAAACTTGGGCTTTGGATTATTCTTATGATAAAAAGCGGAATGAGTTTATTCATAAAGATGCAACTTCGTTTGAAGACGAATTGGTTGAGAGCTGGTTTAAGTCTTAAAAATAGTTTCTAAAGATTTTTTAGCCACAGATTATACGGATTAACACTGATTTTAATTTTTATAATTTGTGGCTTTATTTTTTTTGTAGCGCAGAGTTCGCTGAGGATTTTCGCAGAGATTGGAAGTTTTTTTTTAAGCGGAATATTAGTTGCCATTGAGATCGCGGAGCTGACTTATAAAAGAATCTATGTCAAAGTTTTAAACTTTGACATAGATAACTGAGTTATATGTTAATCAATATTAATCTTTATAGTAGGTGGCTGATTTTTAGCGCGGAGTTCGCTGAGGATTTTCGCAGAGATTGGAAGTTTTTTTGAATGGAATATTAGTTGCCGTTGAGATCGCAGAGCTGACTTATAAAAGAATCTTTGCAAAGTTTTAAACTTTGACAAAGATAAACTGACTGTACTAAACCCGACAGGTTTTTAAAACCTGTCGGGTTTCGTTTTTTAAATTTGATTTTATATTTGTTATGAAAAATATACTTGTTGTATAGCCCCGATAGGAGCGGTATCCTTTTATGCTGTGGTTCAGCATAAAAGATATAGCGGATAGCGGGACTGGTGTTCTTGAAAAAAACGAACATTTCTGCTTCTAAAAAATCACATAATCAAGCGTACGCCACCAAGATCGGCAACTCGATAGGAGAATCTATTTCCAGGGGAACCGATAAACATGAAGTTTTTTGGAATTTTCCATTTTTTGGAAAGTTCTTCAATCATTTCTGGACCGAATGTGCCTTCTATTTCTATATATTCTATATCCAGTCCGCCGTAAGCACGATCAAGAACTTCTAGATCTTTTTTGAGGGCTTCGTTGTCTACAGTATCTTTTTTGACGTGAACAATTTTTAATTTCTTAGTTGTTTCATTGTCTTCAACATATTGTAAAACTTTATTCAAAATTGTTATGTCGTCACCTTTTGTAAAGAAAACAAACTCTTGAGAGTTGATTTCGGTACTTAAATTTTCGAGATATCGATTGCTTAGAATCACCATTTTACGCAATGGCTGATAGAAATATTCTAGAGCTTCGATTAATAAGCGTATTAAAATAACGCGATTGAGCATGATTCCAATAAAAATTAAGGCTGGAATCATGTATTTAAAAAAGGTGTAAAACGAATTGATATTTAAAAACATATTTCCAAAAAAAGCGGCAATCACAAAACCTACAGCGATTACAACTGCTAAGCCATTTGCACGTTCTGGTCTTGGAAGTTTTCTGCGTTTGTATTTTAAAAGCAGATTTCCAATTCCGAAAAGTGCCATAACAGCAAGAAAAGAGAAAGTATAAACTCCAGCCAAGGATTCTAAATGCCCTTTTGTAGCAAAGAGAACAGAAAGACAAAGAATTAAAAAGCTTAAAACGATTCGGTAATGAGAACCTCTTTTATTTTGTTTTAGGAAATAATTTGGGAGAATTCGGTCTAGTGTCATACGATTTAAAAGTCCAGAAACGCCAACAAATGAAGTTAAAACGGCTCCGCAAAGCACCATAACGGCATCTATAGAAATGAGCCAGGCAAGCCATGATCCGCCTGTGGTTTGTCCTAAATGCGCTAAAAGCGATTCTTTGTTTTGTCCCACTTCTGTAAGCGGAATAATGCTAATTAACAATATAGCAATTACGGGATTAAAGAAACTTACGATTCCCCACATGTTTCGAAGCGTTTTAGGAAAAACACCTTGTTCTTGCTCTTCAACAAAATTGGCGGAGCTTTCAAATCCTGATATTCCTAACATAGCAGCAGAAAAGCCAAGAAATAGTGCCATTTGTATACTTCCCGATGCAATAGGAGTTTGCCAATTGATATGAAAAGTATCTAAACCATGCATTAAAACAAACCAGAGCGATGCTAAAACGAGCAATGCCAAAGTGCCGATGTGTGTCACGAAAATAATGACGGCCACAAATGCCGATTCTCCGATTCCTAGAATAGCTAAACCGGTAAACAAAATTAAAACGACTACCGTAGCGATAGTCACATTGAGGCCTTCAAAAATTCCGTGCAGATAATGCATTCCTTCAGAAGCCGAAATTACGGCGGTAGCCATATAGGATAAAACCGTTAGCGTTGCGGCAATAGAGGCCAAGCGTTTTGTAGAAGTATTTAGCAAGACATTATAAGCGCCTCCGTTTAAAGGAATTGCTCCAACAACTTCTGCATAAATTTTCCTGAAAAGAAATAATACTATAGCAACAATTAGAAGCGAAATCCAAGCGTATTGCCCTGCATATAAAATGGTTAAAGCAGAAACGTAAAGACAGGAAGAACTTATATCGTTTCCGCAAATAGCAGTTGCCTGTAATTGATTTAATTTTTTGTGTACGATTTCTTTCATCAGTATTTAGAATTAACACTTTTAGTAAAAACTAAGCAACAAAATAATTAGAATCGAGCGTGAGGCAGATATAAGAGTTTTATTTAGTACCCTGAAATTGTTTCAATGCTGATAGCGCTTGGGTTTGTACTTTTTTCTGAAAAAATCCTGTCCAACCCAATAAATAGCCTGTGATACCAAAGGCTTGTTTGGACCATTTCCATACATCAAAATTATCGGTATGCTTGATAATTAATCCGTCTTGGAAAACAAATTCAGCCAAAATTGTATTAATGACTTTTCTATTTGTTTTACTGAAATTATAAGTAGCAGTCCAATTAGCTGATCCTGTTGACTCGTCTGCTTTTACATTTGAAAATTCAACTTTCAAATTGCCTTTACTTTTTAAAAGCAGCATTTCCCACATTTTAGAAACCTGTTCTTCTTTTAGCAAACCAAAAGCGGGATCAATAAAATGAACTTTTGGATGGTAGCATTCGCTCATTGTTTTGGCATCTGCATTTGCAAAAGCAGTATAAAATTTTGTAATTAAAGCCTCATTTGAATTCATAAAAAGATATTTATGTTAAATATAAGATTTATTATATTAAAAAATCATTATAAGGCACTAATTTCTTTAGCTGTATCAAATGTTTTTTTGCTTTTATCAAATGCTGTCGAGAAATATTTCGTTTTACTGTAAGCTGTAAAATGTCCAGTTAGGTTTCCTGAAATATCGGGTCCGCCAGCAATTATAAATCTTATTGCATAAATATCGGTCTTTCTAAGCTTTTGCCATTCTGCAGGTGTAAAGTAATAGTAAGCTGTTGTTTTGCCGTCTGCAGATTCTTTTACATTTTTGTCTGTACAGGCAATAACATCGGCATTGGTAAGATCTACGTAAACGCCGCCAGCAATTTTGGCTTTATCGCTTGCTGTAGATATGGTTAGTTTTAAAACACCACCTTTTTCCGTTTTCGCTATTTGCACATTAATTTCGCCAGAGTACGCATATTTTTCGCAGATGAAAGTATATTCTTGTGTTGCAGGATAAGGGGCAGATCCTTTTACACTAATAGTTTGCTGTGCTGATGCAAAGATTGAAACAAATAATAAAAGAAGTAGTGGCAGTTTAAAATTCATAGGTATCGTAATTTATTGATCGGCTAATTTGGCATCAAATTTCTCATCCCAATCCATAGATTTAATGGCAGAAATAAGATTATCTTCATTTACAAAAATGCGCAATTCCTTATTGGCCACTTTTTTAGTGTACAACGCATGATAGCGGTAAATGACTTCTTGTTTGGTTTTGTAAACTCCATCTAATTTTAAATCTATAAAACTTCCGTAGTATTGTCTAAATCTTTGGCAGGTCTTGGTTAAACGTTCTTCTGTAGTGTTTTCCATAACCGATTTAGTTACTTCTGTTTCATTAAAAGGTTTAAATTTTGAAGTATTACAAGTTTCTAAAACTCTCTTTCCTAAATCATACGCTTTTCGCTGCTGATTTGCATTAACTTCTGCACTAGAAACTTTTTTTATTTTTAAATCCTCTGTATCTCTACTTACTGTTTTAGATTTACATCCAATTAATAATAACAACAAACATATAATCAATCCTGCTTTCTTCATAACTATTTAAGTAATTTTTAATAATAAGTTAGGATCGGGACAATTTTCGATATAAAAGTTTAGGTCTTTTGTGTTGCAGACACCAGGATAGTCTCCCCAATAATCGCCAATATTATGGATAATCTGAAAATGGACATGAGGTGCGTAATCGCCATTTACTGAGGCAGTTCCTAAAGTCGCAATCTTTTCGCCTTTCTTAAATTGGTCTCCGATATTTAAATTTTCTATACTTTCTAACGATAAATGTCCGTATAAAGTATAAAATTTTTCATTTTCTACTTGGTGTTCTAATATAATAGTTGGGCCATAATCGCCTAATCCAATGTTGTTTTTAAAGCTGTGTACTTTTCCGTCAAGAGCAGCTAAAACGCCTGTTCCAGCTTCTGCCCATAAATCTAAACCTATATGAATATTACGTTCAGGCTTAGTGGCATCCAAAAAAATAGGGCTTCTTTGGTATAAAAATCTTCCTTCTATATAACCGCCAAACGCAACTTTGGCATTGTTTTCTTTTAGAAAATTTGAAATGTATTTTTCAAAATCTTCTGAGGTATCCAATTTTTGGCTTACCAATTCTTGATTTGAAACCGATAAATTTAACGGCGTATATTCAGAAACATTAATTGAGGCATCAATAACTTTAGCAGGCGGCAGGGAATTCAAGATAGAGGCAAGGGGTTTCATAAAATTTAGGCTACTTTGTTTATAATTATTAATTCGTTATGTACTTCAATTCGGGGAAGCATTTTTGTCTGAAACAATTTTGAATTCATTTCGGCAACATATTTTCTATTTCTCACATTATGCGCTTCGTCTAATATCATTGTATTAAAGAGAACAAAACCATCATCTTTTAAAATAGTGCAGATTCTATCCACAAAAAACTTCTCAAACAAAAAGTTGGGCATATGGGTATCTTCAAAAATATCGATTATTATAAGATCATATTTGTCTTTTGTTTTTAGAACAAACTCAAACGCATCATCAATCACAACCTCTAATTGGTTAATTTCGTTAAGATTAAAATACTCATTCGCAATCTGAATCATATCTGGATCTATTTCTACTCCCGTTATTTTTTCCTTGTATTCAATCTCGTTTACTAATGTTTTTACAACGCTTCCGCCAGCAACGCCTAATAACAGAATGTGCTCCATTTCTAAAATTTTATCGTACCCGATATTTCGAAGTCCATATCGTAATATGCGTTGCAGACTTCCATACGAATAATTTGTGTTTTCAGTGTCCAATACTAACTCGCCATTTGCCCAAGTAACTTCGATCATTTTGCTTCTAGCGGATTTTTTCTTAAATATTTTTATTGGAATTATGTAACTGAAAAATTTTCGAATCATTTTTTATGCTTTTACTCAAATTTACCATTAAATCTTTTATTTTGCACGAAATATTGAATCTTTCATGAAAAAACAATTATACAAATTCATATTTTTTAAGCTAATGGGCTGGAAAATAGTGGGAATCGAAAATGCTGAAGTCAAAAAATGTATATTGATGGTAATGCCTCATACTAGCAATCATGATTTTTATATCGGACTTTTGACTCGCGGTATCTCGGGACTGCAGATGAATTGGGTAGGAAAGAAGGAATTGTTTCGATTTCCGTTTGGTTATTATTTTAGAAATGTTGGAGGAGAACCTTTAGATCGCATTGGCGGATTGAATAAAGTAGATTCTATTGCAGCGATTTTTGACAGAAAAGAAATTTTTCGTTTGGCCGTTGCGCCAGAAGGAACAAGAAAAGAGGTAAAAGGAATAAAAACCGGGTTTTATTTTATAGCGCTTAAAGCGAATGTGCCAATTGTTCCCGTAGCTTTTGATTGGGGAAAGAAAGAAGTAAATCTAGGCGAACCTTTTTATCCCACTGGAAATTATGAAGCCGATTTTGAAGTTTTGAAAAAACACTATGAAGGAGTAGAGGGGAAAATTCCTGAAAATGGAGTAAAACTATAATTTCTGAGCTTTTTTTCAAACGCGTGAGAATCGCGTATTTGAAAATTTTCTGTCCAAGGAGTCAAATACGCTCTAAATTTTGCATTATGGAGAATAGGCTTTAAAAGTGCCATTTTTATAAAATAGAACGATTTTTTCAATTTCATCATCTTCCAAACTAAAATTTACATTTTGAGAAGCTGATGATTTTTTTATTTCTTTTTTTCCTTCTTCATTTACTTCAATAGCAGAAAATAAATCACCACCAACATTTTGATTCGATGGAGGAGGAGTTTGGATATTTGAATTTTCAGCAACAGGTTCTTCGTTATTTTTGGGAAAACTTCCTTTTCCAATCAAAATCCAATATAAATCTACATCTGGAAAAACCTCTAGAATTTTCATTACAAAATCTAAACTTGGTTTGTTTCTTCCAGACAAAAGATGCGACATACTAGAGCGCTGTACTCCAATTTTATCGGCAAAAGCAGAGGCATTTAACCCATAATAATCTAGCACCGTTTCTAGTCTTTTTACAAAATCATCGATGTTTACCATTGTAAATTAATATGTTTGATTACTATATTTACAAATGTAAACAAAAAAACTTTCTACAACAAGATACTTGTTGTATTTACAAGAATAGCTAAGATTTATGTTAAATTTAAAATTTACATAAACATAACTAACTTATTGAATTATATTATTTTATATTTATGATATAGTTATAATTCTCTTTGTAAAAAGAACTTGCAATTCAAACAACAATATATTGCATAAACATGTTTACAATATTAAATTATTAAATTTTCTTTTAGTTTACAATTGTAAAAATAAAGATGTTTACTTTTGTAAACTAATCGAAACGTAATGAATTTAGAACAGCTTTTTACACAATACAAAGAACAGTCTATCTCCGGAAGGTACCTTACTCTAGACCACATTAAACCACTTTTGGATAAGTTAAATACTAATGGTCAGGTAGAGATTATTGGAACATCTGTTTTAGGCGAACCTATATATAGTTACCAAATTGGAACAGGAAAAACTCGTGCCTATCTATGGTCACAAATGCACGGAAATGAAAGCACCACAACAAAGGCTTTATTTGATTTCATTAATTTATTGAATGATGATACTGATTTTGCAAAGCAAATGCTAGAAACTTTCACCTTTTACTGCATTCCAATGCTTAATCCCGATGGTGCAAGACTTTATACAAGGGCAAATGCAAACGAAATAGATTTAAATCGTGATTCTCTAGATTTAACTCAACCAGAAAGTAAAGTATTGCGTGAAGTATTTGAGAAGTTTAAACCTGACTTCTGTTTTAATCTTCATGATCAGCGTACGATATTTGGAGCAGGAACAACAGGAAAGCCAGCTACGGTTTCTTTTTTAGCTCCTTCGTATAATGAAGAAAGAGAAGTAAACGACAATAGATTAAAAGCTATAAATGTTATTGCAGGAATCAATGAAGAGCTTCAAAAATATATTCCAGGACAAGTTGGTCGCTTTGATGATTCCTTTAATATTAATTGCATAGGAGATACTTTTCAATATTTAGGAGTTCCTACGATATTATTTGAAGCAGGACACTTTCCAGGCGATTATGAGCGTGAAATCACAAGGAAATTCATATTTTTCGCGTTAATTGTGAGCTTTAAACTCATTTCCGAAAACGATTTAGTTAACAATAGATTTGGCGAATATTTGAATATTTCACAAAATAATGTGGTTTTTTATGATTTTATGTATAAAAATGTCAAAATAAATTATGATGGTATCGAAATTATTACGAATTTTGTCGCACAATACAAAGAAGAATTAATCGAAAATAAGATTCATTTTAACGCTTACATTGTTGAAGTAGGCGACTTGGAAAATTATTTCGGTCATTACGAATACGACGCAAAAGGTGCAGAATATTCGGACGATTTGGAAAATTTCCCAAAAACGGGTCAAAAGGCAAATTTTTATTTAAATAAAAATGTTAAATTTGTTAACGGATTAATAAAAAGTTAATTTTTATGTGAATTTGTTGTTTTTTATATATAATTTTATACTTTGTAATAGCAATTAGTAATATTAATTAAACAATTATGAGTAAATTTCGTTTAGATGAAGTAGATCACCAGATTTTAGATATGTTAATAGACAATACGAGAGTTCCGTTTACTGACATTGCAAAAAAACTATTGATATCTGCTGGTACAGTACACGTTAGAGTTAAAAAGATGGAGGATGCCGGTATCATCATGGGATCTTCATTAGCCTTAGATTACGATAAATTAGGTTATTCATTTATTGCTTATGTAGGGGTTTTTCTTAATAATACATCTCAAACTAAATTTGTATTAGAGAGAATCAATCAAATTCCATTCGTAACTGTAGCTTCTGTAACTACAGGAAAATTCAACATCTTTTGCAAAATTAGAGCAAAAGACACTAAGCATGCAAAAGAAGTTATCTTTATGATTGACGATATTGATGGCGTTTACAGAACTGAAACAATGATTTCATTAGAGGAAAGTATAAACGATAAGAAGCGTTTGATGCATACTATTTTCAAAAATATGTAAGAACTTTTCTTGAATGCTATATTAAAATATAACCTCAAGTTTATTCTTGGGGTTTTTTTATGACTAATTAACCAACCAACTATAACACGATTATGTATACGTTGCCCAAAATTGAGCGTTTTAATCAAGACGTTCTCTCAAAATACCACATTTATAATAGTGTTTTTATAACATTACCCTTTGATTCTATAGATAATACGGGAGTTTTACTTCCTTTATTTACAGAAACTTGCGAAACTGGCTTTAAAAAAGAAGAAACCCCAAAAGAAATCGTTGATTTCTTCTCCAATAAATTCTTAAGTAATGCTTCTGAAGCTGAAAAGATCGATCTTATGTTTCGATTTATTCAGTATATAGAACGTCAAATTGTACTATTTGATGCGATTGAAGATGCTGCTTTTCCAGAGGTTAACAACATGGAAGGGCGTGGATCTCTTCGTGACATTAAAGAGAAATCTGATGCTAAAGAAAAAGACGATGAATTGATTGAGTTTCTTGAAAACTTCAATGTTCGTACCGTTTTAACCGCGCATCCAACTCAGTTTTATCCAGGCCCAGTATTAGGAATTATAAATGATTTGACAGAAGCAATTCGTCAGAATGATTTACTTCAAATTAAACAATTGCTGGCTCAGTTAGGAAAAACACCTTTTATCCAAAAAGAAAAACCAAATCCTTACGATGAAGCGGTAAGTTTAATTTGGTATCTAGAAAATGTATTTTACGCTACGGCAGGAGAAATTGTTCATTATTTGCAAAAAAATATCCTAGAAGGAAATGCGATTCAGAATCAATTAATAAAACTTGGTTTCTGGCCGGGAGGTGACCGTGACGGAAATCCATTTGTTACTACAGATATTACGCTTAAAGTTGCAGATCGATTACGAACTTCAATTTTAAAATGCTATTATGTAGAAATGAGAAACTTAAAACGTAAGTTAACTTTCTCAGGCGTAGATACTTTGGTGGCAGATCTTGAACATAAACTTTATCGTTCTGTATTTTATTCTAAAGGAGATATTTTTATCACTTTAGAAGAATTGTTAACTCAATTGAATAAAATTAGAGCTATAATTATAGAAAAACATCAGTCATTATATTTGGACGAATTAGAGGCGCTTTTAGTAAAAGTCAACTTATTTGGATTCCATTTTGCAACTTTAGATATTCGTCAGAATAGCAAAATTCATAATGCGGTTTTCAAAGATGTAGTAAATTACTATTTGAATTCTGGTTCAGACATTTTTCCTAAAAATTACTTTGATTTAACGGAAGATCAAAAAATCAGAGTTTTATCGAATGTAAAAGGAAATCTTAATCCAGCTGATTTTGAAAATGAAATTACAAGATATACTTTAGAATCTGTTCAGGCAATTAAAACGATTCAGCAGAATAATGGTGAAGAAGGAGCAAATCGTTATATCATTAGCAATAACGAAAGTGCTTTGAATGTAATGGAGACTTTTGCCATGATTCGTTTGAATAACTGGGAAAAACCAACGGTTGATATTATCCCGCTTTTCGAATCTGTAGATGATTTGCAAAATGCTCATACAATTATGGAGCAATTGTACACGAATCCAGAATATGCGAAACATTTAAAAGCAAGAGGAAACAAGCAAACTATTATGCTTGGATTCTCTGACGGAACTAAAGACGGTGGCTATTTAATGGCAAACTGGAGTATTTACCAAGCTAAAATTTCGCTGACTAAAATCTCTAGAGAATACGGAATTAAAGCAATTTTCTTTGACGGACGTGGCGGACCTCCTGCTCGTGGTGGTGGAAAAACGCATAAGTTTTACGCTTCTCTTGGTCCAAAAATTGAAAACAACGAAATTCAGATTACAGTTCAAGGTCAAACCATTAGCTCTAATTTCGGAACTTTGGATTCTTGCCGTTACAATATCGAAAACTTATTGAGTGCGGGTGTTACCAACCAAGTATTTAGTAAAGAAAAAAACGAATTGACTGCTGAAGAAACTCAGATTTTGACCGATTTAGCGAATTTAGGTTACGAGAAATATTTGAGTTTCAAAAACCATCCGAAGTTTATTCCGTACTTAGAAAAAATGAGTACGCTGAAATATTATTCTAAAACAAACATTGGAAGCCGTCCTTCAAAAAGAAGCAAATCTGAATCTTTAGATTTTGCAGATTTGAGAGCTATTCCGTTTGTAGGATCATGGAGCCAGTTAAAGCAAAACGTTCCTGGATTCTTCGGAGTAGGTTCGGCTTTAAAACATTTTGAAGAGACTGGACAGTGGAATAAAGTAAGCGATCTGTATCACAATTCATTATTTTTCAAAACTTTACTAGAAAATAGTATGATGTCATTAGCAAAATCATTCTTGCCTTTGACCGCTTATATGAGCAAAGATCCTGAATTTGGTGAATTCTGGCAGATTATTTACAATGAATTCTCTGAGACAAAACGACTTTTATTAAAAATTGCAGGCCATAAAACTTTGATGGAGAATTATCCAGATGGTATTGCCTCAATTCAAATTAGAGAGCGTATTGTTCTACCTTTATTGACCATTCAGCAATATGCTTTGTTGAGAATTAATGAGCTGAACAAAGAACAGACTCCTAACGAGGAATTAATTAAAGTTTATGAGAAAATCGTAACGAGATCTTTATTTGGAAACACTAATGCAAGCAGAAATTCAGCTTAAAATAAAAAGATGAGAGCAATAGAATTATTAGACAATGAATACGCTGGGAATTTTGGCAATTATGTAAAAGCTGCTGGCGACGGAATTTTAATTGAAGAATTGGAAATTTCACTTCACAGTTTTATCAGATTTGTACAAGACATTCCGATGGATAAATTTGATTACCGCTACGCAGAAGGAAAGTGGACGATTAAAGATATTATTCAGCACGTTATAGATACAGAACGAATTTTTGCTTATCGCGCTTTGCGCTTTTCAAGAAATGATAAAACGCCTTTGCCAAGTTTTGAAGAAAACGATTATGCGAATAATACTGATGCAAACAGAAGAAGCATTCAAGATTTGCTTACTGAATTTTCAGCTGTAAGACATTCGACTTTATTATTTTACAAAAGTTTATCAGACGAACAGCTGAAAAGAATTGGTACAGCGTCTAATCTTCAAATTTCAGTTCGTGCATTAGGTTTTGTAATGATTGGGCATCAAAAGCATCATCAAAAAGTTTTTGCAGAACGATATTTGTAAAATATACTTTAAAAAAAAGCTGTACTTCAAAGTACAGCTTTTTGCTTTTAGAAACGGGGCTTCGACTCCGCTCAGCCTGACAATAAATAATGGATAATGAATTCGTGTGTATGTCAGGCTGAGCGGAGTCGAAGCCCATTTTTATACTGTCTGATTTTTTCGCTCAATAAAAGCCAAACCAAACCTTATCTTATCATAAGACATTTTTTCTTCAAAATAATCAAAATACGGTTTTAATGCATTTGGATTTTCTAACTCAATTTGTGCTTTTGCTATTTGAGAAATTTCATCTTCAGAAACAAATTGGCTTAAATCTAAATCATGACCATCAACATATAATTTTGCTAAATGCGAAATAATTGTAGTTGCACTCAAATCGCGCTGTTCGGCAATTTCTTGTACTGAAACTCCATTTTCAAACAACTCCAGTGTTTTTTTATACGTATTGTCTTTTTTCTCCTTTTTTACTACCGATTTGTTTCTTTGAAATTCAATTATGGCCTTTATGAATTCGTCGCCATATTTTTCTAGTTTGGCTTTTCCAACACCTTCAATTGCAAGAAAATCTTCATCGGTCATTGGTCGTAAAACTTCCATCTGCCTTAATGAAGCGTCGCTAAAAATAACATAAGCTGGAACTTCTTCTTCCTTTGCAATTTCGTAACGTAGTTTTCGAAGTGTTTCAAAAAGAGAATTTTTGGTAGCTTTCGGTTTTGCTTCTTTAGTCTCAGTTTTATCAATTGCTTTTTTGACAACCGTAGTTAGTTTTACTTTTTCGCCTTCAAACAAAACTTTCTTCGCAAAAGGAGTAAGGAGAATTTTATTATGCTGATGAAAGGCAATTTCACAATAGCCTAAATTAATAAGCTGAATAAGGTATTGATTCCAGTCGTACCAAGAAACATCAGCGCCAATTCCGTACGTTTTTAGCTCTTGATAATTTTTTTCGTAGATATATGCATTTCTCGAGCCCCTCAAAAAATCAACAATCACAGCCAAAGGTTCAGATTCTTTTAAACGTACAATTGCAGACAAAGCTTTTTGTGCGAGAATCGTCCCGTCGAAAAAAGTTGGAGGATTTTTGCAAATATCGCAGTTTCCGCAATTCTCCGTCACCAGTTCACCAAAATAAGACAGCAAGATTTTCCTTCTGCAGCTTACAGCATCTGCATATTGCTTCATGCGATCTAGTTTTGCAAGCTGTATGTCAGAGTTAAGGCCTTCTGATGCAAATTTCTGCAATTGAATTACATCTGCGTAGCTTTCAAACAAAACTGTTTCAGCTGGAAGTCCGTCTCGGCCAGCACGTCCAATTTCTTGATAATAGCCTTCTATATTTTTTGGAAGATTGTAATGAATTACCCATCGCACATTAGATTTATCGATTCCCATTCCGAAAGCAATGGTGGCACAAACCACCTGACAATCGTCGTTGATAAACTGATCTTGAGTTTTTGCACGAGTTTCATTATCCAAACCAGCATGATACGCTTTGGCTTCAATGCCATTCTTTTTCAGTTTTTCGGCTAGCTCTTCTGTGGTTTTGCGGCTTAAGCAATATATAATTCCCGATTCGTTGGGTTTGTTTTCAATAAAATCAATGATCTGCTTTACGCGATCTAAAGCAGGACGAACCTCTAAACTTAAATTTTTACGATCAAAAGAAGCTACAAAAGTTTTCGGATGCTTCAAATTAAGCTGTTTAGAAATGTCTGTGCGCGTTGCTTTGTCTGCTGTGGCAGTCAGTGCTAATATTGGAGTAGAAGGGAAGCGGCTTTTTAGGTAACCTAAATTCGTGTAAGCCGGTCTAAAATCATGTCCCCAAGACGAAATACAATGCGCTTCGTCTATTGCTATCAAACTAATATTTAGCTCATTGAAAGCCATATCTAAATAAGAAAGACTTTCGGGCGCTATATAAACTAGTTTGAAATTATTCGTTTTTAAATTATCAATGTAATATTGCTGCTCTTGAGATGATTGCGAGCTATTAATAAAACAAGCTGAAATTCCATTGGTTTTCAAACTATCAACCTGATCTTTCATTAAAGCAATCAAAGGAGATATTACGACAGTGATTCCAGGCAGTATTAAAGCTGGGAGCTGAAAACAGATCGATTTTCCTCCTCCAGTTGGCATAATAGCCAACGTATCTTGTCCAGATAATATGGTGTTAATTATGGTTTCTTGATTGGGTCTAAATTTTTCAAAACCAAAATTCTCTTTTAAAGTTGCGTGTAAAATTTCGGAAGTCATAGGCATGTATTTTTGTTTATGCTTTAAAAGTAAAAATAATCCTATAAAAATAAAAATGTAAATTCATTTAGTTTATAGTCTGCTATAAAAAAAGGAACTCTATTTTTAGAGTTCCTTTTATTTATTAAAACGAAAATGAATTAATCTTCATCGTCTTCGTCATCTTCATAATCAGTGTCTGCTTTGTCATCATCATCTTCATCGTCATCATCGCCGCCATCTGTATCTGGTTTATCAAGATTATCATCCTCTTCATCATCATCTCCACTAATATCATCATCAAGATCTATACCTTTAACTGGTGCAATTGCATCTACATCAACATCTAAATCGTCATCTTCATCGTAGTTTTCAATTCTGTCAGCAAGTTTAGTACTAATTTTTACTAAGTAAATTGTATCTTCAGTACGAACTTCTACAGCTTCAACCAATTCGTTTTTAGCATTTCTAAAACGGATAACATCCGAATCATCATAACCGTCAGGAAATTTTTCAACCAAAAGGTTTAAAATTTCATTGGTAAGTTTGGCGTAGTCTACTATAACTCTTTTCATAAATTATTTTATAAATCTAATAAATATGCAAAAATTAACGGAGCAACAATTGTAGCATCCGACTCAATAATAAATTTCGGGGTTTTAATATCTAATTTACCCCAAGTGATTTTTTCATTTGGAACTGCCCCAGAGTACGAACCATAACTAGTCGTAGAATCTGAGATTTGACAGAAATAGCTCCAAAATGGAACATCATGCATTTCCATATCCTGGTATAGCATTGGCACTACACAGATAGGGAAGTCACCCGCGATACCACCACCGATTTGGAAGAATCCAATTCCGTTTGAACTGTTTTTAGAATACCAATCTGCAAGGAAAGTCATGTATTCAATTCCAGATTTCATGGTAGATGCTTTTAAGTCTCCTTTAATTACGTATGAAGCAAAGATGTTACCCATTGTGCTATCTTCCCATCCTGGAACGATAATAGGTAAGTTTTTCTCTGCAGCCGCATACATCCAGCTATCTTTTAGATCAATTTCGTAATATTCTTCTAAAACGCCAGACAACAACATTTTATACATAAATTCGTGTGGGAAGTAACGCTCACCTTTGTCGTCTGCGTCTTTCCAAATTTTGTAAATGTGTTTTTGTAAACGACGGAAAGCTTCATGCTCAGGAATACAAGTGTCTGTAACACGGTTTAATCCTCTTTCTAATAAAGCCCATTCGTCTTCTGGTGTCAAATCACGGTAGTTAGGAACTCTCTCGTAATGAGAATGAGCTACTAAATTCATGATATCTTCTTCTAAGTTTGCTCCGGTACATGAAATGATATGCACTTTGTCTTGTCTGATTACTTCGGCAAAAATTTTACCAATTTCTGCTGTACTCATTGCGCCAGCCATACTTACCAGCATCTTAGCACCATCAGCTAATTGCTGCTCGTATGCTTTTGCAGCATCCACTAACGAAGCAGAATTAAAATGCAAATAATGTTTTTCAATAAACTGACTGATTGGTCCTTTCATTTTTTTTGTTTTTTTTGAATTAAAAAGTTTAACCTTTTTGGATGTTAATGCAAATTAAGAATTTTAAATAACTTTCTTTTACTCAATCTGCCGTTTTTTTATAACTTTTTTTTGTAGCCTAAAATCTTTAAAACATCATCTGAAGTCTGTTGTTCTGAGAACACTTCTGTTGCCAGAATTCCGTTTTCGTCGCGATCTATTAAAATATGTTTAGGCTGCGGAATCAAGCAGTGGTGTAGGCCACCGTATCCTCCAATTGTTTCTTGATAAGCGCCAGTATTAAAAAATCCGATGTATAACGGTTTTTCTTTGCTGTACTTAGGAAGATAAATTGCGTTCATGTTTTGCTCAGAGTTGTAATAGTCGTCACTATCACAAGTCAGACCTCCCAATAGAACCCGCTCGTAAGTATCATTCCAACGGTTAATAGCCAGCATGATAAAACGTTTGTTTATAGCCCAAGTATCTGGTAAAGTGGTAATGAAAGATGAGTCGATCATATTCCATTTCTCTCTATCATTTTGTTGTTTTTGGTACAAAATCTGATAGATTGCGCCACCGCTTTCGCCTACTGTAAACGATCCAAATTCCGTAAAAATATTTGGAACATCAACTTCAGCTTCATCACAAGCAATTTTAATCTGATTGATAATTTCATCAATCATATATTGATAATCATATTCAAAGGCAAGTGAGTTTTTAATAGGGAAACCACCGCCAATGTTCAAACCGTCTAGAGTAGGGCACTCTTTTTTAAGAGCGATGTAAACTTTAATACATTTTACAAGCTCGTTCCAGTAATATGAGGTATCGTTGATTCCGGTATTGATAAAGAAGTGAAGCATTTTCAGCTCTAATTTATCATTCTCCTGAATTTGTTTTTTATAGAAAGAAACTATGTTTTTGTAACCAATACCTAATCTAGAAGTATAAAACTCAAATTTAGGTTCTTCTTCAGCAGCAATACGGATTCCGATTTTGAATTTTCCTTTAATTTCTGCTTGAAGTAAATCTAATTCTTCGTAGTTATCAATAATCGGAATCGTATTTTTATGTCCGTTATTGATTAACCTACCAATATTAGTAATGTATTCGTCTCTTTTAAAACCGTTGCAAATTACATACGTGCTTTTGTTGATTTTGCCGTTTTCTAGCAAATTCTCCACAATATTCACGTCAAAAGCAGATGACGTTTCAATGTGAATGTTATTCTTGAAAGCTTCATTCATAATATATTCAAAATGAGAGCTTTTTGTACAATAACAATAGTAGTATTTTGCGTCGTATTTATTTTTTTCCATTGATTTTCTGAACCAAGCTTTTGCTTTGTTGATGTTTTCAGAAATCTGAGGAAGGTAAGTAAACTTTAATGGCGTACCATATTGTTCAACCAATTTCATCAAATCAATGTTGTGAAACAATAGGTTGTCTTTGTTTAGTTTAAATTCCTCTTGTGGAAAGTAGTATGTTTGGTTTATTAGATCAGAATATTTTGTATTCATTTATGTATCAATATTTAGAGATTGTAATTATAATTTAAATTAGGTTTTTGGGGACTTAATCTTAAATTCAAACTCTAATATTGGCAAATATAATAGGCAGTTTTTCGTGCTCCGCTTTTGTACATTGGAAGACATCAAAACAGAAAGGGCTTTTACTATTATAGAAACGATTCAGTATTCTCAATAAAGAACTGTTGAGTCTGTTTCGGTAAGAGCTGAAGTGCCTTTGCTGCTTGTTTGTTTTCATGGGGCAAATGTAAAAAATAATATATACCAAATGCAACGCTTTTGATTAAAAAAAGTTTAAGATTTATAATCCTCAAACGCTTCTAGAATCAATTTATTTTCAACGGATTGGTTAATTTTTATTTTTCCGATTCCTTCAATTAATGCAAATTGAATTAAACCGTATTCATTTTTTTTGTCGTGAATTAACAATTCCAAGATCGGATCGATGTCATTTTCCTCAAAAACTACATCATCATATATATCTTTTATTACTGCTTTTATTTCTCTGTATTCTTCTTGAGAGATTAATCCTTTTTGAAGCGAAATGTAACTTTCTAAAATCATTCCAACTGCAATCGCTTCTCCGTGAAGTAGTGTAGTTTTTTCTTCGCTTTCCAAGAAGTATCCTTCAATAGCGTGTCCTAAAGTATGCCCGAAATTTAACGCTTTGCGAATGTTTTTTTCCGTTGGATCCTGGATTACGATTTCATTTTTAATTTCAACAGAACGATAAATTAACTGATCTAATTCGTCAAAAACTATTGATTTTAAATCTGAAAACTGCCTCCAATAAGGAGCATCGTATATTAAACCATGTTTTAGCATTTCTGCCAAACCAGAACGCATTTCGCTTTGCGGTAAAGTTTCTAGATATTGCGTGTCAATTAGTACCATTTGAGGTACATTGATTACTCCGATCTGATTTTTTAGATTTCCTAAATCAACACCTGTTTTTCCTCCAACAGAAGCATCAACCATAGATAATAGAGTAGTAGGGATATTAATGAAATCTACACCTCTTTTAAAAGTAGAAGCAACAAAACCTCCTAAATCTGTAACAACGCCGCCACCTAAATTAATAATAAGTGATTTTCTGTCTGCTCCAAGCTCTGTCAAAATATTCCAGATCTCAATACAAGTTTCAATATTTTTATTTGCTTCTCCAGCTTCAAACTCAATGATTTCGATAGCTAAATCGGTTTCTAAAAGCGGAATGAATTTAGATAAACAATACTCATTGGTCTGATCATCAACAATTATAAAAATATTTGAATATTTACTTTCTCTTAAATGTTTATTTAAAGCTTCGTAAGCATTCTCATTAAAATGTACGAGATAATTATTGGCTTGAATAGATTGCATAGTTCTTTAGTTAATTGAAAGCGCAAAATAAGGCATTTTTAGCTTAATAATATTCAAACTTTAGGGCTAATTTGTTTAAAATGCAGGTTTGCTTCTTTAAAATTAAGACAAAAATGCTTTAAGTAGTAAACATTTACATCATAAATTAATGCTTTTGACATTCTTATTAATAATTTATAAAAATATGATGCCGTTTAATAAATAATATTCAAAACAGTCTCTATATTTGCATAAAAAATAAACTTAATGGAAAAGATATTCGACAATTTTCAAGTTGCGTTTTCACTAAAAAGCGACACAGAGCTTGATAGAGCTTATTTCCTTTTCAAAATGATTGACAGCGAGCCTCTTGTTAGAATAGGAACTGCTGTGACTAATTTTGCAATTAAAGCTCATTTACCAGTAGAAGGACTAATTCGTGCAACTGTTTTTGACCATTTCTGTGGTGGTGTAAACGAAAACGACTGTCTTACTGTTGTAGATAAGATGTTTACAAAAGGAGTTTCTTCTGTTTTGGATTATTCTGTGGAAGGAAAAGAAGAAGAAGAGCAGTTTGATGCCGCTTTAGAAATGACTTTAAGAACAATCGATTTTGCTAAAGAACGTTTGGCAATTCCGTTTGCTGTTTTCAAGCCAACTGGTTTAGGTCGTTTTGAATTGTACGAGAAATTAGGAGAAAAACAAACTCTTAATCCAGCCGAGCAAGCAGAATGGGATAGAGTAGTAGCTCGTTTTGATAAAGTTTGCGGTGAAGCGCATAAAAAAGATGTTGCTTTATTGATTGATGGTGAAGAAAGCTGGATGCAAGATGCTGCCGATGAATTGGTTACAGATATGATGCGTAAATACAATAAAGAAAAAGCTATTGTATTCAATACTTTACAGATGTATCGTTGGGATCGTTTAGATTATTTGAAAAAACTTCACGAAGTTGCAAAAGCGGAAGGTTTTTATATCGGAATGAAATTGGTTCGTGGTGCTTACATGGAAAAAGAAAACAAAAGAGCCGAAGAAAAAGGTTATGTTTCTCCAATCTGCGTTTCTAAAGAAGCTACAGACGTAAACTACGATAATGCTGTACAATATATGTTGGAGCATATTGATAAAATGGCCATTTTTGCAGGAACTCACAATGAGTTGAGTTCTTATAAATTAATGGAAATGATGGCGCAGAAAGGAATCGCCAAAAACGATCCTAGAATCTGGTTCGGACAATTATACGGAATGAGTGATAATATTAGCTACAACTTAGCAGATAACGGCTATAATGTTGCGAAATACTTGCCGTTCGGACCTGTAAAAGATGTTATGCCGTACTTGATTCGTCGTGCAGAAGAAAATACTTCGGTTGCAGGACAAACAAGCCGCGAATTGTCTATGATTAAAGCAGAACGCAAGAGAAGAAAAGGAAAATAATTTTTTAGTTTTTCAGTTTTCTGTCTCGGTTTGCAGATATAAAAAAAACTCCAATCTTTTTGATTGGAGTTTTTTTGTTGCTAAAAATAAAACCCGACAGGTTTCTAAAACCTGTCGGGTTTGAACTATCGTTTTTAATTGGAATTTGGAATTTTAAAACTTTGGAATTTGAGTTAAGAGTTACTAAACTGTAAATTACTCAAGTTTTTATAAATTCCGTTTTCTAAGTTTATTAATTCTTGATGCGTTCCTTCTTCTGAAATTTTTCCATTATCTAAAACTAAGATTTTATCTGCGTTTCTAATGGTAGAAAGACGGTGAGCAATTATAATGCTTGTTCTTCCTTCCATTAGCACTTCTAAAGCTTCCTGAACTAATTTTTCGCTTTCGCTGTCTAAAGAAGAAGTGGCTTCGTCTAAAATCAGAATACTTGGATTTTTTAGCAATGCTCTAGCAATCGCAATACGCTGACGCTGACCTCCAGAAAGTTTAACACCTCGTTCTCCAACCAATGTTTCGAACTTCTCAGGAAAGCCATCCACAAAATTAAAAGCGTTGGCTTGTTTCGCCGCCTGAATAATTTCTTCGTCAGTAGCATCTGGTTTTCCGTATGCAATGTTTTCTCTAATTGTTCCGCCAAATAAAATTACATCTTGAGGGACAATGCTCATATTACCGCGAAGGTTTTCCAGGTCGTAATCGTAGATATTTTTCCCATCAACGGTAATTTCTCCAGAAGTAATATCATAGAAACGAAGCAGGAGAGAGGAAATAGTTGATTTTCCGGCACCGCTAGGTCCAACAATGGCAATTTTTTGTCCATATTCTGCTGAAAAGTTTACTTCCTTTAAAACTTGGATTTCTTGACGTGTAGGATAACTAAATGCTACATTTTTGAAAGTAACATTTCCTTTAATTTTTTCTTGATTTTGACTTGAATCTGAATTGATTTTTTCAGGTTTTTCATCCAACAATTCAAAAACACGCTCTGTTGCCCCAATTGCTTTTTGAATCTGTGCATACAATTCGGCAATTCCTCCAAAAGAAGCTCCAACAAACGTAGAATACAATACGAATGAAATTAGTTGCCCAACGCTCATTTCGCCAGCTATGCTTAGACGAACTCCGTACCAAACTACAGCGACGATTGCTCCAAAGAGGCAGAAAATAATAAACGAAGCAAAATAACCACGGTATTTGCCGCCTTTAATCGCCAATTTTACCACTTCGCTAATTTTTCCTTTATAACGAGCGATTTCGTACCATTCGTTGGCGAAAGCCTTTACAATACTAATTCCCTGCATAGTTTCTTCCACAATTACCTGACTTTCGGCAACCTGATCTTGTACTTTCTTAGAATATTTTCTAATAAACCTACCAAAGATCACCGCTGCGACAGCTACTAACGGAACCACAGAAAGCATTAATAAAGTAAGTTTAAAACTTTCTGTCGCCAAAAGAATAACACCTCCAATAATTAAGATAAACTGGCGTAAAAATTCTGCAATAGTAGTCGTTAGCGTATCTTGAATTTGGGTAATATCGGCACTAATTCTGCTGTTTAATTCTCCAACTCTTTTTTGAGAGAAGAATGTCATAGGCAATTTTACCAAATTGGTATATAAAGCCAAACGTAAATTGGCTAATGTATTTTCGGTAAAGTTTACAAACAATGAAAGTCTGAAAAAAGAAAAGAAAGACTGTAAAAAAAGAATAACAATGAGTCCCAATGCAATTTGATTGGCTTGGTCATTATCTTTATTCTTCACGCAATCTACAAGCATTCCCATCAATTTTGGAAAAGCCAAAGCAGTGGCGCCAGTAAGCAGAAGAAAAATCAGACCAATGAAGAATTTCCATTTGTGATGTCCTGCGTATGTAAAAATTGTTTTTGCTTTATTAAGTGAAGTAGCCGTTATTTTTGATTTAGGTAAATCATTTTCTTTAAATCGTGCCATTAGGATATACTATTTTAGGTATGCAAATGTATGACTAAGTCGAATCACTACAAAGGAATATTAAGAATTAGAACTTTCAAATTGGCTTTTTAACGAAAATATAAGAAAAGAATAAAAAATCTTTACTTTTTAATCGTTTGAAAAATAGCTTTGTAAATGAAAATCAAAAAAAATATTTCATTTTTTTTCAAAATATGCTTGTAAATATAAAATCTAGCTGTACATTTGCACTCGCAATCACAATGATAGCAGTCTAGTAAAATAGGGCGATTAGCTCAGCTGGTTCAGAGCACCTCGTTTACACCGAGGGGGTCGGGGGTTCGAACCCCTCATCGCCCACAGAATTTAAAAAACTCCAAAGTCTTATGATTTTGGAGTTTTTTTTTAATTGCTATTAAATCTGCTAAGACATCCTATTTATGTATTTCTTGCAGAAATTAATTTTAGTATAAAGTTTAAATTAAAATAAAACCATTTTCATATTGTGGCAGAATGATGCCCTTTATTTTATATGATTTCTTTATAATCGTGATCTATTATTTTTCTAAAATTGAATACATTAGAAAAATATTCTTTCTCTTTATCTTCTAAGATCAACAGACCGTTAAAATAGGTTACTTCAAATCGATTGCTTTGTAAAACTAAATGTTTTAATCTATGATTATAATCTAATTCTTTTTGAATGGCGTTAACAATATCTAATGATTCTTTTTCTTCAATTTTAAACCATTTGTTGATATTCATTCGTTTGCCTACAAAAGCCTCTTCAATACCGTCATTTTTTCTTTTAAATAAATCCAAACAAAAATGATACACAGCTTCTTCTGGTATTAAAAGCGTTTTTTCTTCTAAATGAAAATTGTATGTAATTCTAAAACTAACGTCATTTTCAAGCTGAACTCTAATTTTATTTATTTCATTAATAAAAATAACTGAGTTTGAGAAAGCATCAAATTTAAGATTGTAATTTTCTGACAAAATCTTCAAGTTCTCTATAATTGTTTTAGTCATTAAAAACAGATTTAATTTTTATTTATTTTTTATGCTAATGTAATAAAACCACGATAATTTAGAATTTAAATATTTGCAGGTCTTTAAAAAAATCAATAAATTACATCCAATCAAAATTAAAATTATGCAACAGCAAAAAGACTGGTCAATAGATGAAATTCAGAATGTTTGGCAACTGGTTTCAAAACTTCATGATGGACAAAAATATGGCGGATTTAACGAAGGTGAAAAAGTAGAATATCTTAATCATATTGGAGGTGTTGTTTTTGAGATTTTAAATGCTATCAGATATACCGAAAACATGAATGCCGATTTAGCCATTAAATGCGCTATGCTTCATGATACAATTGAAGACACCGAAATGAAATACGAAAAAGTAATTGACTTGTTTGGCAGTGAAGTTGCGTCTGGAGTTCTTGCTTTAACGAAAAATGATAAAATCGAAGATTCGTCTGAAAAAATGACGGATAGTCTAAGAAGAATCAAACAACAGCCTGTAGAAGTTTGGGCAGTAAAAATGGCCGACAGAATCTCAAACCTTTACGAACCACCTTTTTATTGGAATGATGATAAAAAGCTGAAATACATTGCAGAGGCAGAAATTATTCATGGTGAACTGAAAGAAGGAAACGAATATTTGGCAAATAGATTGAAACTTAAAATAAAAGAGTATCATAGGTTTCTTAGCGCAAACCAATTAGTATAGAAGAAACTCCTCAAGAAATTGGGGAGTTTCTTCTATACTAATTTAAAAGACATTAAATCAATAATTTTCCTATTTCCAAAACTCAAACCATTTCTTTGATTTTGTTTCATCAGATAGTACATTCTTTTTCTTTAAGCTTGGTTCTTCGACTTTTATAATCGGCTCTTCATTTTTTAGATTTTGTTCTTCAACTTTAACCTTTGTGTTGTTTTGGCTGTTTTCAATCTGGAATGTAATTGGCCTTGAAATAGATTCTACTTCTGTACTAAAGGTAAGTTCATATTTTGTAATACCACTATTCTTAACTATTTGGGCAGCAATTTCATTATCTGGGAGTACGTCTCTAAGTTGAAACACACATTTCGTCTTTTCATTTTGAGAAAAACCTTCAAAATTTTCTTTAATAAAACTAAGAATATAAGAAGTGTGTTGTTCATGCATCGCTAAATAAACCAAAAAAGAAAGTGCGCATCCACCTTCAATTTCGTCCTTACTATACACTTTACTTGCAGTATAATGAAGATTCTTGTTTGTAAATAACTTACCAATTGAAATACACAATTGAGAAGTCATTGGTAATGGATCTTCATTAGTCGATAAAAAACTTTGAGAATAAATAAATATTTCTGTAACCTGATTTAGATCTTCATTTTTAAATCTTTCACGTAGATTTCCTAAAATTTCACCTAAATCTAATTCTTCATTATTGTTTTCTACAATTTTAGCTGTTTCAAATATATCATTATATAAAACATTGTTTATGTTTCCAATTGCATTCGAGTGTTGCTGTTCTAGAATTTCTTGAAACCCTTCAAAAGGACTTTTCTTATTTTCTTCCATATGTTTTCTTTTAGCTAATATTTAAATTTTCTTTAGTCAATCTATCCAATTCTTTCAGCAAAGTAGGCATTCTAAACTTTCCAGCCATACTTTCTACTTTTTTATAAGCGTCATCCAAATCAATTCCGATAGAAGTAATATAAAGCGGTTTTTTGCTATCGCCTCTATAAAGCGCTTTTTTATTCTTTTCTATAGAAGCAAAATTAGTTTTGGCAACACCAATAATCGGAATTTCTTTATTTAGTTTTTCGTATAAATAACCGCCTAAACCGTATTTGTTTTCATCATTTAAATACACAAATCCGTCCACAACAATAGTTTCAATTGTAGATAAATCAATTTGCTTTAATAAACTCAGAATACAAGGCAATTCTCTTTTGTAAAATTCTCCAGGAATATATTCCGCAACATTTTCTATGGTCTCAGAATGGATTTTAAAGTTTTTGTCTTCGTCCCATTCTGCAAATTCAAGGCAGATTGTTTTTGCTTTTTGGTCAAAATAATAAGTGTCGAAAGCTAAGATCATGAGGCTGTGAAAAATTTTTATTTTTGCTAATTTAGAAAAACCTTACAAAGTATCTTCGTAGCAGAAGTATTTAATTTTTAAAATTTTGAAGTCAAATCGCAAAACTTTAAAATTCAGGTTTTTGAAAAACTCATAAATAGATGTAGTTTAGCTAAAATTTTCAGAAACATTCCTCAAAAAGTATTTCAAATGAAATGGATTACCAGAGAACGACCAAAAATTGACCGAATTGCTTGCCCATGGCTCATACGAAAATTTGTTGACCGAGAAGCTGAATTCATTTATGTTCCTTTTAATGATGTCTTAACAAAGGCAAAAGAGCTTGACGCCATTCCATTTGATATTCCAGAGGTTGAGTTTACGCATTACAATGAGGAATGTACTTTTGATTATATTGTCAAGAAATATGAAATCAAGGATCCTGCAGTTAAAATTATCGCAGGAATTGTGCGTGGAGCAGATACCGACAGACACGAAATTGCCAAAGAATCGGCTGGACTTTGGGCCATTTCGGCTGGATTGGCTCATAATATTAAAGACGATTATGAGCTTCTTGAAACGGGAATGATTTTGTATGACGCTTTATATAGCTGGGCAACACATTTGTATCAGCAAAACCATTTGCAGAATAGTCCATTTGAGAAACTGCTGCATGAGGTTTACAATAAGTTTCTAAAAGATAAAAAATCTGCAGGCAAGACGCCTTCTTGGGTAAAGGATTTAAAAAATATCATTCAGGATCAGATTGATGCTCAGTTTACTTTTGATTTAAAGAAAATCTCAAACGAATTAGATTTAAATCCGTCTTATCTATCTCGAGAATTTTCAAAGCATTTTGAGGATTTAAATTTTGGCGATTATGTTAGAAAACTTCGCATTGAAAAAGCCATCCATCTTATTGAAAACTCGTCTCATAATCTAACAGAAATAGCTTACATGACAGGCTTTTCAGACCAAAGCCATTTTACTCGAATTTTCAAGCTCCATACAGGAAAAAATCCTTCCTCTTATAGAAAAAAGGCAAAAAAGTAAACCAGATACAAAAGGTAAATTGAGTTCTATTTTTTAAAAGGGAACATTTTTAGTTTTGTTAGACTAATCAAAACTAGAAACAATGTCATTGAAGCACACTTTCTTTTTTGCTGTATTGCTTGCAGGTTTTACAGCTTTTTCTCAAACCACGTATCCAAAAATAACGGGATATTTTGGTATAATGCATCCAATAGTTACTATTAACAAAGACGAAACTACAGTAAATTTTAGAGATTATTATGCTGTTGGTTTCCCTACAGGTATTAATATCTGGAAAAACGAAAAAATCGGATTCTCTTTTGAAGTTGTTCCCAATATAAAAGACGATCAGGGCACAAGTAAAGTAACCAATTTGCTATTTCATCCCGGAGTTTTAGTTGCTCTAGGAAAAGGTTACACTTTTGCAGGTAGAGCCGCTTTTGAAAGTAGCGGAAGATATGGTTTTACACCCGTTTTTAATAAAACAATAATTAAAAGCAGCAGTTGCAGTTACTATGTTGCTGTTCCGCTGCCTGTTCGATTTGGAAATGACCATCCTGCCAGTTTTACCGTAGGTTTCCAGTTTGGAATTGCTTTTTAAAACAATTTAAAGAAACCAAGTTTTCCCAAATTAATTGCTTAATTTAGTTATCTATAAAAACTAAGCTTATGAAAACTAAAATGATATGGGGCAACTTGGTTTCTCACGATTTAGAAAAAACAATTCAATTCTATACCAATTTGGGTTTCAAGCAAAACGGGCAAGAAACGAAAGAATTGGTAAGTTTTGTTTTTGGAGAAAATGATTTTGTAATTAACTTTTTCGCTCCCAAAAGATTAGAAGATGCTATTAAAGGAAAACTTGTAAATGCCAATAACGAAAATGAAATTATATTTTCTTTGTCGGCAAATAGTGTAGAAGAAGTAGATCTTTGGTACAAAAAAATAAAAGAAATAGGCGGAACCATTTTCTCAGAACCAGAGAATTTTGAAGTTGGCTACACTTTTGGTTTTTCAGATCCAGACGGACATAAGTTTAATTTTCTGTACTGGCCAGGAATGTAATTTGATTCGAAACATTTAATTTGAAAAAACAAAATAATGCAAATAATAGAACACACGTTTGGAGAGTTTCTTATTACAACAGATAAATCTAAACTTGACATTGCAGCAATACATGATTTTCTATCTAAAGATTCAGGTTGGAGCGATAATATTCCGTTAGAAAAAGTAAAAATCTCAATTGATAATTCGTTAAATTTCGGACTTTTTCATGGAGAAAAACAAATTGGTTTTGCTCGAATCATATCTGATTTTTCGACTATTGCCTATTTAGGAGATGTTTATATTTTGGATAATTACCGCGGAAAAGGACTTTCTAAAGAAATGATGGATTGCATTATGTCACATCCTAATTTACAAGGCTTAAGGCGATGGATTTTATTAACTTCTACTGCAGAATGGCTGTATAAAAAATATGGTTTCAAACATGTCCCAAATCCAGAAGTTTACATGGAACTTTACAATCCGAATGTCTATAAAAATGTTTAGGAAGTTTAATTCTTTTTTGCCATATGGCAAATTTTCAATAAAAACTTATGCCTAACTTTCGGACATGAAAGAATTAGTGAATTATATATTACAGTTTGGCAATTTAAATCAGCAGCAAATTGATTTAATTGCCTCAAAAGCCCAAGAAAGAGAAATTCGTAAAGAGCATTATTTTGCAGAAGCTGGAAAAGTTGCTGTTGAAGTCGGTTTTATTATAGACGGAATTATGCGTGTTTGCTATTACGATAATAAAGGCGAAGAAATTACAAAATATTTCATCGAAGAAAATAATCTAGTCGTAGATTTAGAAAGTTTTGATAATGAAATTTGTTCATCTTGTTATGTTCAAGCCGTTACAAATTGTAAAATAATTGTGTTTTCAAAGAAAGACTGGCAAGAACTATTGGATACTATTATTGGCTGGGACACTATTGTTCATAAAATCATTTCTAAGGCTTTGATTCAAAAAGTTGCCAGAAGAAGTCCTTTGGTTGCTGAAGATGCTACTACTCGTTATTTGTCTTTTATGAAAATGTTCCCAAATGTCATTAATCGAGTGCCGCTTTCGTATTTGGCTTCTTATCTCGGAATCACACAATCTTCTTTAAGCAGAATTAGAAAAAACATCCGTTAAAATCGCTTTTTGTCATATGGCAAATGTTTTTGTTTTTTATAGACTGAACTTTGCTTCAGATAATTTTAAAAAGATAAAAAATGAAAACAGCACTTATTACAGGCGCAAATAGAAGCATCGGTTTAGAAATAGCCAAACAGCTTTCAGAAAAAGGATTATTTGTTTATTTAGGAACACGTGATCTTGCGAAAGGTGAAGAGGCAGTAAAAGAATTGAACGCAAAAGGATTTCAAAACATTCAAGCCATACAAATTGACGTTACAAATGCAGAAAGTGTTTTAGCAGCAAAAAATAAAGTAGAAGAAGAAAAAGGCAAACTCGATATTCTGATTAATAACGCTGGGATTTTAGGCAATGTTCCGCAAGATCCTTCTACAACTTCTATAGAAAACATTCAGAAAGTTTTTGATACGAATTTCTTCGGAGTGATTACCGTTACGCAGACTTTTCTTGACTTATTAAAAAAATCTGAAAGTCCGAGAATTAGCAATATTACATCTGGACTTGGTTCACTAACTTTACACAGCGACCCAAGTTGGAAATATTATGCTATAAAAGCCATTTCGTATGTTTCTTCCAAAACCGCTTTAAACGCCTTTACTGTAACTTTAGCTTATGAATTAAAGGATCTTCCATTCAAAATAAATTCAATCGATCCGGGTTATACTGCAACCGATTTTAATAACCACAATGGCCCTGGAAGTGTCGAAAGCGCTGCAAGTTTCATTATAAAGCATACTTTAGTTGATGAAAACGGACCAACAGGAAAATTCTTTAGTAATGATATTGAAGATAAAAGCGAGGAAAGCCCTTGGTAAAAATAGAAAGACCTTTTAAAATCTTATATTTTGGAAGGTTTTGGCATTAAAATAACAGTTCATTTTGCAGAAAAAAGGTAAATTTAGCCCTTTATTAATTTTAAGAGCAAATACATGTCCATAACAACGGAAGCAGAATTAGCAGGAATGAAAAAAGCGAGTGAAGCAGTCGCTTTTACTTTAAAAGAAATGAGGAAATTTGCCCAACCTGGAATGTCTACAAAAAAATTAGACGATTACGGCGGACAAATTTTGAATGATTTGGGAGCGAAATCTGCGCCATATCTAACTTACGGCTTCCCTGGTTGGACTTGTATCAGCGTTGATAATGAATTTTGCCACGGAATTCCTTCTGAAAAAAGAATTTTAAAAGAAGGCGATTTAATTAATATCGACGTTTCGGCTGAACTGGACGGATTCTGGTCGGATAATGGAGGTTCTTTTGTAATTGGAAATGATGTTAATGAACACCAAAAACTGATTGAGGCTTCTAAGGATATTTTACATAAAGCCATTCACAGTATAAAAGGTGGAGTTCGCATTTCTGATATTGGATTTTTAATTGAAACTGAAGCAAAAAAACGTGGTTATAAAGTAATTAAAAACCTAACCGGACACGGAGTAGGGAGAAGCCTTCATGAAGCACCGCATGAAATTGCCAATTATAGAGATCGTTTTAATCAGACGAGATTTAAGAAGAATTCTGTTGTGGCAATTGAAACTTTCATCTCAACCACTTCTACTTATGCCGAAACGCAAAAAGATGGCTGGACAATGGTTGGAAACAAAGGAGGATTTATGGCGCAACACGAACACACAATTGTAGTGACAGAAGGAAAGCCAATTATTTTAACGGAAATGAATGAAATTTGGAATTAAAAAATCTAAATAAAAGAAAACTCCATTAGCAATAATGGAGTTTTTATTTTCAGCCCCACTAACCATCAACCATCAACCATTAATAATTACTTAAGCAGGTTCCCAAAGTTCTATTTTATTGCCTTCAGCGTCCATAATATGAACAAACTTACCGTAATCGTAGGTTGCGATATCGTCGAGAATGGTAACTCCATTAGCTTTTAGTTTTTCTAAAAGACCTTCAATATTTTGAACGCGATAATTAATCATGAACTCCTTTTTTGATGGAGAAAAATATTCATCTCCTTTCTTAAAAGGACACCATTGCGTTGATTCAATCTGTTCTGGTTTTTCCAAATTTCTGGATTCAAAACTAGCAGAACCCCAATCATTAATTTCTAATCCTAGATTTTTTGCGTACCAGTCTTTCGTTTCTTTTGGATTGTCTAGAAAAAAGAAAATACCACCGATTCCTGTCACTTTTGGTGTCGTATCACTTGAATTGTTTTCATTTATTGAGTTTTCCATATTTTCCCATTTTATTTTCTATAACTAAGGTAGATTATTTTTTTACATTATCTAATTTTACGTTGCTCAAAATATTTATTAATTTAAAATCAAATAAATGAGATACAATGTTTTATTCGCATTTTTTGTTTTACTGATTAGTTGTACCAATAAATCACTTAAAAACGGAAACTCTATTTCTTCAAAATCTATACATTCAGAAAAAATAAAAAGTCCATTAGAATCTAAACCAACTCAAAAAATGGAAACTGTAACAAAAAATGAAACGTTTGTCGACAGTATTAAAATTGCAGAAGCAAAAAAGTATAAAATTGAAATATCTCAGACTACAATAGACTCTATCACCAATGTTTCATTCAGTCTCTTTCTGAAAAAAAATGGCAAATGGAACAAAATTCAAAATTATTCTTTAAAGAAAGAAAGTGATATTCCTTTGCTTACAGAGATCAAAGATTTTAATAATGATGGATTAAATGATTTTACAATTCATTATTCTACAGCAGGACGAGGGGCAAATGATCTTAGAAAATTATTTGTTTTTTCTAAGAAACAAGATAAATTTATCGAAATAAAGAACTCTGATCTATATCCTAATATTCAGTATAATAAAAGGCTAAATTGTATAGATGCCTTAAGTGTATACGCAGGCACAACTACAACTTTTTTAAAGCTTAGAAACGATCAATTGGTTGAATTTGCGAGGGTAGATATTTTGGATGGCAATATTGATGTTTATAGAATTGAAAATAACGAGGAAATAAAACTTAGATCTGAAGCGTATTCGGGTACAAATGATGAAATGATTAGATTTGCCAATTACGACCCGCTTGAAGAATATTAATAAAGAGATAGTTTAGCGAATTAAAAGTAAAAAAATGAAAACGGAAAGAATTTATAAACTACTATTTTCTAGCGTATATCCATTATACATTCAAAAAGTCGAAAAAAAGGGACGAACGAAAGAAGAACTAGATATCGTAATTAAATGGCTAACAGGTTATTCTAACGAACAGCTTAAAGAACAAATTGAAAAAAAAGTAGATTTTGAAACTTTCTTTGCAGAAGCTCCAGAACTAAATCCGAATGCTTCTAAAATTACGGGAGTTATCTGCGGTTATAGAGTAGAGGAGATTGAAGATCCATTAATTCAAAAAATGCGATATCTTGACAAGCTAATTGATGAAATTGCCAAAGGAAAAAAGATGGAAAAAATTCTCAGAGAATAAAAAAGGCCTTCAAATTGTTTGAAGACCTTGCTTTTTAAACTCTCAATAAACCTCGAAAGCCTCGTGCTGCATAATAAGAATCGGCACCATTATGATAGACAAAAACGGTATTATATCTGAAATCTGAGAAGATTGCACCGCCTAATTTTCGTATTTCTGGCGGAGTTAAAATCCAGCTCGAAGTTTTGGCATCAAACTTTCCTAGCTTATGCAACTCTTTATATTGTTCTTCGTTTAAGATCTCAATTCCCATTTCTTGCGCCATATTTATAGCACTGTCGGCTGGTTTGTGTTCTTTTCTTTTTTCAAGCGCTTCATGATCGTAGCAAATGCTTCTTCGCCCTTTTGGACTTTCAGTAGAGCAGTCTACAAAAAGATATTCGTCCGTTTTTTTGTCATAGCCCACAACATCAGGTTCGCCTTCAGTTCGCTCCATTTGCTCTAGAGACCATAATTTTTCTGGATTTGCCTTTAATTTAGCTTCAATTTTGGCCCAATCCAGATCTTCATGTCGGTTTTTGTTTTTCTCAAAACGTTTTTCAAGAATGCTTAATAATTCTTCTTGCTCGTTTGCTGTCAGTTGCTTTTTCATGATTTTGTCGTTTAATTTGAACTGCATTTTCTGCTTTCTGGTCTGAAATACCAAGAAACTATCGTTAAAACAATTAATAATATCGGTCCGAAAAGCGTAGAAGCATCTTCTTTCATAGCCAAATGAGAAACTACGGCACCAGACATGGCAAAAAAGAAACCTGCATAAGCCCATTCTTTCAATAAACCAAATTTAGGAATCAAAATGGCGATAACACCAAGAAGCTTCCAAACTCCCAAAAGTGTTAGCAAATAAAGCGGATAACCCAAATGCTGTATCATTTCGGCTTCTTCTTTCAATGGTATAAGCTGCACAATTCCTGTTGATGTCATTCCTAAAGCCAGCCAAAGCGTGGCAATCCAATAGATAATTTTGTTGCGTTTTGTCATGATTTCTTTATTTTAGTTTAGATGCAATTTCTTCTAGTCTGTTGTGCGCCATATTTAAGCCTTGAGCAAAAGGAAGTTTTAATTGCGTAGTTCTGTGCTCAATTGATTTATAAATAATCTGCATCGTTAATTTACTGGTTTCATCTGTTAGTTTTTCGAACTCTAAAAACTCCAATTGAGGAGCAAAATTGACATTATCCATTTCAAAAGTGCGCACTATTTTTTGGTTCGGAACAAAATCATGAATAACACCATTGGCTCTAAAAACCACATTTCCGTTAGGATCACTGGTTTCATATTCCCAACCGCCATGTTTTTTGCTTTCAAGTTTCAAGACTTTAGTTCCCATCCATTGTTCTACAATTTCAGATTCGGTGTGTGCCTTAAATAGAAGTTCTACGGGTAGGTCAAATTCTCTTGTAATTATGAGGTCGTACCTGTTATCTTCAGCGTGAATTTTGGTTTTCTTTTCCATGGTTTATTTTTTATAATTTTTCATAATTGATTCTAACTTATTAAAACGATCATCCCACATTTTTCTAAAAGGTTCGATGAATTTGTCAATTTCTTTCATTTTTTCTGGGTTTAAATGATAATAAATTTCTCTTCCGTTCTGTGTTTGATGCAATAATTCGCATTCGTTTAGAATTTGAATATGTTTTGAAATCGTCTGTCTTGACGAATTAAAATTCTCGGCAATTGCCCCGGGAGTCATAGCCTGAATGGCAACTAAACTTAAAATAGCTCTTCGAGTAGGATCGGCTATTGCTTGAAAAACGTCTCTTCTAATTTCCATTATGCAGTTATTTGACTGCAAATATAACGAAGTCATTTGACTGCGCAATATTTTTTTTCATTTTTTTTTCAAAAAGAAAACCTTCAAACTTTTAAATTTGAAGGTTTTACGTTTAGTTTTATTTAATTAACTCGTTGCGTGAATAAAAAAAACTAGCTTAAACACATAGAATCATAGATTATATTACCTCTGCTTAAGAGTATAGAAAAAGCAAGCTTTAACACATAGTTCTATGTGTGATATTTTAAGTGAAACGCCTTTATTAACCCCTAAAAGCTATGTTTCTATGTGTTAAAAGGTCTCATTTAACGGGTTTAATTAATCCAATCCGGCAAACTGAAATGGCTTAGTTTCCTTGAAGTTTATCAATGATTCACCCGAATAATTTTCATTATTTGCCAAACTCAATTTCTTGATTTTTCCTTTTTCGCTAAAATCAATTTTACTGAATTCAACCCAAATCACATTCGGATTTAATACATTATCAAAATAATAAACTAAGTTTTTTTGGTCGGCAACCGTTCTCCAGCGAGTAGAGGAGATGTTTGGTTCGGTTTCAGACGAAATTCCAAGAGGAACAGAACAATTTCTAATCACTCCAAATACACTTGCCAAAGCTGTTCTGGTATTGTCTGTTTTTGGAATAGCGTCAATATAATAAGAAGCTCGTACGAAGCGATCTGCTGCACGATTGGTTCCTGGAAGCATAATTGTACCCGGAATTCCTTTCCAATAGGCATTAATCGCTAATTGCTGGTCAAAAATCGGAGAATTGGTCATTGCAACATATTTTCTGTCGTGATGAATAACCAGTTTGCCATTTATATATTCGAAAATGGCATTATCGCCACTGGCATCAGAAATAGATAGATGAACAGTCGCAAAAATATTCGTTCCCGGGATATGCGAAGAAGTAATTACAAAATCATTCTTTCCTAATGCTGACACCGTTTCTGCAACTGTCGAAAAATTATCCAAAACATACTGAAGCCATAAAGAAACAGCCAAACCTTTCACTTTTCCGTTCTTTTCAAAAGCAGGGTATTGAGATTCTACGAGCCATAAAAGATTGCCCACAAGTCCTTTTTCGTTCATTCCGTCAGAAGAAGCAATGTCCCACGAACTTGTAATAACGCTTCCGTATTTGGATTTCCATTTAATCGAACTGGTTCCAACTTCTCCAGCTCTTTCAATTCCGCGAGGAAAAATCCACAAGTTGGCAGGAATTTCACCCTTCCAATCCATAGAGCGAGCAGTAATTATGGTTCCGTTTAAACCTTCGTAAACGACTCTTGTGCAAGGAAGAACGGTTTCGGTTATTAATAAAGTAAAAGCAAGTAGGGCAGGAAGAATTCTGTTTTGTGGTTTCATAAAATTTCAAATTTTAATTATACGTAACAATCGAATTTATCAGTTTTTACTGCAATTTACGAAATTTTTAATTTAAAATTCTGAATATCAAACCTGTACTAAAAGAAAAGCCCCGAAAATATTTCAGCGCTAGTTATTTCTGTTTTAAAGCAAAATGCTTTTTTCGATATTAATTTGTTCCAAAAACGATTGATCGTGCGAAATCACAATTAAAGTGCCTTGATATTCATTGATTGCCGCTGTCAGGATTTCGATATTCTGAATATCCAGATTGTTTGTAGGTTCGTCTAAGATTATAATCTCAGGCGATTCGTTGCTAATAGTAAGACAACACAGCATTAATCGCATTCTCTCACCTCCGCTTAGCGCACTGCAAGGTTTATCCCAATCGTTTTTAGAAAATAAAAAACGATTCAATCTCATTTTTATGTCATGCTCCTCTAAACCGCAATCGTTGAAAACTTGAGCCTGTTCGTAAATTTTAAGATCTTGATTCAATAAAGAATAATCCTGATCGATATAAATTGCTTTTTTAGCTAGAGATGTAATCTGTCCTTTCGTTGGACTCAACTCTCCGAGAATGATTTTGATTAAAGTTGTTTTTCCAGAACCATTTAATCCCTTTATAACCAGACGATCGCCAGATAGAACTTCAAAACTAAGATCGTCTCTCCAAAGCTCTTTCTCTCCATAATTATAATTGATTTCTAAAGCTTTAAAAAGAACCTTGCCTTTAAGGACAGAAGTAGCATTAAAACCAAATTTCATCTGATCTATTGCTGGAAGCGACGAACGCAACTGTCTTAAATCTTCTGAAATACCGCTTATTTTTTCGGCATGAACATCTTTAAGTTTCGAGCTGCTGTTCTCCGCTTTATTTCTCAGCGTATTCATCATAATCCTAGCAACACCTGATTTCTCCTGTTTCTTTTTGCCTCTCGAATCCAGTTTATTCTGGCGTTCTATACTTTCTCGTTCCTTTTCTTTGGCTTTTTTCAATGCTTTTTCTTTACTCTGAACATCTTGTTCTAAAGCATTGTTTTCTACTTTTTTCTGTACGTTGTAAAAATCATAACCGCCGCCATAGACCGAAATTTCATTTTTAGTCATTTCTAAAGTCTTATTCAAAATATTAAGCAGTGTTCTGTCATGGCTGACAACTAAAAGCGTACTCGATGTAGATTTTATGAAATCGTATAATAAAGTTCTTCCAGCAAAATCCAGATGATTGCTAGGTTCGTCTAACAAAACCAAATCGGATTCGTGAATCATGATTCCTGCTAGAAAGACCTTCGTTTTTTGTCCGCCGCTTAGAGTTTCCATTTTTTGGTTTAGATCTAAATCGTGCAACTGCCAGTAAGACAACGCTTCATTGCAACGGTCTTCTATTGTCCAATCGTCATCAAGCAATTGAAGATTTTCTTCGGTTACAACACCTTCAAGTATTTCTTTAAGTGATGCTACTTTTTCCTTTATACGTAAAGCTTCAGCAATGGTCAATCCATTAAACTGTCCAAATAATTGCGGAACAAAATAAGGTTTTGAATTCTGAATAATCTGTCCTGAAAAAGGCTGCAGTTCGCCAGCAATAATTTTTAAAAGTGTAGATTTCCCCACACCATTATTTCCGACCAAAGCGGTTTTGTCGTGATTGTTTAGCGTAAAGCTAATGTTTTGAAACAGCATGTCTTTGTTCTCATGCTGATAAGAGATATTTTGAAGAATAAGCATAATTCCTTTCTTTTATAGATAAATATTCTAGCAGCCACAAACTTGCGGTTGCCACTAAATTTTCCTGAAAGAAATTATTTTTCACATAGAGCGATGCTTATTTAAGAAGTGCAAAGATATTTATTTTAGTTTTAAAAATCAAAAAACCATTCTAACGATTGTTAAGAATGGTTTTTTAACATTGAATTACGTTGTAACTCTATATTTTAAATTTTACTAAATGTTAGTTTGGCTTCTTTGGTATCTAGAATTAATGTATCGTCTGTGATGGTACTTTCACAAACATAAGGTGTTCCAACTTCGTCTTTAATAACAAGTTTTTTACCTTTTTGCGTTAACGCGTATGTTCCGTCTGTAATTTCACGAAGTAGATATCCGGTCACATGCCCATCTTCTGTAAAGGTAAGCATTCCATTGGCCAAAATCGCGCTTTTTGTAGAATCAGAAACAGATTCTTTTGGTTCTACGGCAGTAACTTTCCATGAATTCACAAGCTTGTCTCTTTTAAGATGGCATGAAACTATTACGACAGCAATTGCAATTACGAGGGTAAATAATTTAAAGTTTTTCATGATTTTGTGATTAAAAGTTAAACAGTAAAAAGTTACAAAAAAAAACGACATTAAAATACTCGTAGTCAAATATTTATAAAGATTTTTCTTTACTTCTTAAATTGTGTTGCTTTTAATACAGAAAGCCTTTGTTTTTGGGACTTCAACTGATAACCAGTTGTTTAAAAATTGACGTTAAACGTAATTAAAACACATCTAACAGACTTCCTAAACTAGATTAATTTAGAGTTAAAGCTCCTAAAATTTCTTCGTACATAAACGGACCTCCAGGATAAGTTGCCGTATAATCCAGATTCATCCAAACTTGGCCACGTTCGTCTATATGGTAATGCAGTTTTTTGCCGTAGCTTTCTTTTACAAAGAGAACATTTTTAATCAAATAATTGACTTTTTCCAGATCGATCATTGAACCAATCAAAATTTCAGGATAAATATGGCCTTTGGTATGAATAAGGCGGGGAGTTCCGCCAATTGAGCGCACGGCAGCTGCCATTAAAATAGAGTGATCATCGCAATCGCCTGAGAAATACTCAAGAGATTCGCTGGCGGTTGCGATATAATCACCTTCTTTTGGATCGTTTACGTAATTCCATCTGCTATTTATTTCTTTAAAAACAGCAAAACACTGAATTATTGTACGATAATCTGAATAACCTCTAATGCCCTTAAAGTGTTTTGTAGTTGCCATAATAGCAAAGTTTCGCACTTTAGGATTTTGGTATTCTATTGCATTTATAATCTTTGACTTATTAGGAAACGGAAGCAGTTTGGCTACAATAATATCTTGAGGATACGGATTGTCTGACATGGTATAAATCATAGAATTGTAATCTTCTGAGATTTCGCTAAAGCCATAATTTCCAATTACCGACCCGTAAAACAGAATTAATAAATAAACTGCAACACATAGAATAATTATAGTTCTAAGGTACATCAGAACGAAAAAAATTGTGGCAAAAACAAAAATAAAGATGAATACGCGATCCAGATTGAATGGCCATTCTAAATCGATTAAATTTTGATGCAATATGATGAAAATCGGTATAGTAATCAAAAGACTCAACAGCGAAATAATAATCCTGTCCCACGGCGATTTCACCTGAAGTTTGGATTTTAAATACGGTAAGTCAATTTTAGGGAACTTCATCATACGAATCAAAAAAGCAGAATTACAATGCTTTTACGGTTTCTACAAAAATACTTTTTTTATCAATAATTCCCAGATCAAATAATTGATTTTGAATTTTATTAAAAGATTTTTCTGTCAAATTTTTCTGCGACCACTGAGTCAGTTTCAACCACTCTTTAATATCTTCTGCTTTCTGATTGAAAAGTTTAGATAATTTCTTGTCGATTTCTGGAATTTCTTTAAAATCAACTGTTGTTTTGTTGATTATTCTAAGAATCGTCTCTACTGTTTTGGCATTCTTTTTTAAGAACTCATCGCGTCCTACAATGACAAATGAAGGCCAAGGAGTAGGGCAGTCGTCTATTCTTCTAAAAATGCCTTTGTCTACAAGAGGTTTGGTCATAAAACGTTCCCACATAAAATAATCGGCTTTTTTGTTGGTCAATGCATCAACAGCTCCATCTATGGTGTTTACAATCTCAAATTCAAGATCATCCATTTCCCATCCTTGCTCGTTTGCATTGACATAAGCCATTAATTGTGATCCCGAACCCAATCTAGAGATAGCGGCTTTTTTATTTTTAAGGTCTTTCAGTGTTTGAAAATCAGATTTAGCATCAACATGAATTCCCCAAATTAAGGGAGACTGCACGTAAACCTGAACAATCTTGCTCGGATTTCCAGCTGAAATATCTTTTAAAATTCCTTCGGTCAAAATAACAGCCAAATCTGTTTCTCCATCACGAAGCATTTGACACATTTTTCCCGTTCCTTCGGGTACATCGGTCCATTCTAAGCTGATGTTCTCTTCTTCAAATTCGCCATTTTCAATGCATAGATGCCATGGCAAATTGAAGTGTTCCGGAACACCCGCAATTTTGACAGTTTTCATTTATTTTAAGTTTAAGTTAAGTTGCTTGGTATGCGTATGCGTAATCCTATGGTTAAATTTGGTTAGTTTACTTTTAAATTTTGATTTTTAATTCTTAATTTTTCAATAAATCAGCCCTGTGTTTTTCTGAAAGGCAAGGCTCTGCAAATTCAATAATGTCTTGAGATTCGTATTCGGTCAAAAGACTTCTCACCAAAGAATAATCTACATCTTTGGCTATTTCAGCTGCAAAAAAAGTTTCGTTTAACCCTTCAGATAAACAGTTAAGCGCTTTTAGCTTTTCGCGAATGATTTCTTTATCAAAACCTTTTTCTAAAATCGCAATCTGAACAATTGAATTTCCAGAATTCTGAATGGTTTTTCTATGCATAAAACGTTCTTCTGTTTCGTCGTATTCTGCATAAAAAATGTCATCTGTAGCAATTAAAGGCCCGAAAAACGGAATATTATCCAGTTTAAAAAGCCCTTTTTCGAGATCTATAATTTCTGCCCACATGGTTTCAGACACTACTTCGTCTAGATAATCGCTATAATATTTAAACAATATTTTCTTGTGCGTTTCCTGTTCCATTATTCAATTTCACTTATTACAGCTTTCAAAGGTGATATTACGATTCTATAGCCATCTGGATCCTGAATCATTTTTCCATTTTCATTCCAAAACGGATTCAGCGATGGTATAACTGTAATATTGTGCTGCGTTAATTTGTTTACTAATTTATCGTAATCTGCAATTGTTTTTGGGTATAAAACCATTACGTCGTCTTCATCAAAAGTATGTTTGGCCGAAACTTCAGATTGAGTAAACTCAAAATGCCAGTCTAAGCCCGGTTTTCCGACAAAGACACCATCATAATTGTTATGATGTTCAAATCCGCCCAATCGTTCAAACCCGAGTACATCTACATAAAAATTCTCAATTTTCTCTAAATCGTTTGTATGTCGTGCAACTCGTAAAAACATATTTTTATGATTTTATTTGATTAATATGATGTTCTAAATGATCAACATAATCTGTCATTAAAAACCTCAAATCAATTACAGATTCGTCACTTAAAATAATTTTATAATCTAAAGCTTTTTCATCCACAGTTTTCATCACCCTAACAATCTGCCTGTTTATTGAAAGCCATAGCTGTGTTAGTTCTTGAATCTCTGTTTGCTGATATTGATTTAAATTTACCAAATCCATTTGATTATATGGCCGGTGGCGATATGGCTTTTCTGTATAATTAATTTCTGTAAAACGCACTAGATTATGAATGGCAGAATCTATCAAATGCCCCAAAATCTCTTTTTTTGACCACTTTCCAGGATTTTTTGCTTCTAAAACTTCCTTCTTGATTGTCGGAATATAATGTGCATTATCATTTAGCAACTGTTCAAATTTAAGAATAGCGTTTTGCATAAAAATTATATCTCGTTAGTTTCCTGCTAATTTATTCAAAGTATAGGCAATCAATTCATCAACAGCTTTATATGGATCTGCACTAAATGTTCCAGAAGCACGATTGGCGATAATCGCGTTAAGCGATAATGCGTTGTGTCCCAAAAGAGCAGAAAGTCCGTAGATTGCTGCTGTTTCCATTTCTAAATTAGTGATTTTAGTTTCATTAAAACTAAAATTATCCATTTTATTATTCAATTCTTCATCTTGAATATTCAAACGCAAAACTCTTCCTTGAGGACCGTAAAATCCACCAGCAGTTGCCGTAATTCCTTTAAAAATTCGGTCAGACTCTATTAATTTCTCTAATTTTTCTGAGCACTGAGTTACATACGGTTTCCCTTTTCTAGGATCCCAATTAGTGTGTTTTACAAATGCATCTTCAATTTCGGCAATAGAAACATCGTCAATTAAATAAGAGCGAAGCATATTGTCTAATCCTAAGCCAAATTTTGACATTACAAAGCTATCAACTGGAATATCTTCCTGCAAAGAGCCTGAAGTTCCTATTCTGATAATATTCAACGAAGTCAGTTTTTCTTTTGGCTGACGCGTTTCTAAATCAATATTAACTAAAGCGTCTAATTCGTTTAATACAATATCAATATTATCAGGGCCAATTCCTGTAGAAACAACAGAAATTCTTTTGCCTTTGTAAATACCGGTTTGGGTTTTGAATTCTCTTTTTTGAGCAGAATACTCAATTGAATCGAAAAATTGGGTGATTTTTTCTACTCTGTTTTGGTCACCAACAAAAATAATGTCGTGTGCTATGTGTTCAGGACGAAGGTTTAAGTGGTAAACGCTTCCGTCTGGATTTAATATCAATTCTGAAGATTGTATCATATTTTTTTTAAGTTACTAAGGTTCAATTTATAAAATTCCAATATTTAAATTCCAAATTCCAAAAAATCGAATTTAATTGAAGCTTTATATCTTTTTAGTTGACAAATTGGGATTTGGAATTTATATCATTGAATTTTATCCACCTACACGTTTGGTTTTGAATCCTTTTTCTTTTAAGATTGTCATAATTTTATCTCGGTAATCGCCTTGAATTATAATCGAATCGTCTTTAAAAGTTCCTCCAACGCTTAATTTGGTTTTGATTTCCTTGGCTAAGATTTTAAAATCCTCGTCTGAGCCTTCATAACCTTCAATTATAGTGGTTGGTTTTCCTTTTCTTTTTTCGAATTTGCAAATCATAGGTTCCTTCTGAACATAAAGAACATGTTCCTGTTCTTCAACTTGTTCAGGTTCATTCGATTCCTCGTGATCTGGAAATAGATTCTTTAATTGATCTTTTAAGTCCATAAAACTATTTTAAATTCTAAATATAGTGAGTTTTTAAAAATTAAATTCCAAATCCCAAAAAAATAGTTTTGGAATTTGGAATTTTAAATATTGAAGAGTAGAAAGGTTATTTTTTAATTAAACCTAGCTCTACTAAACGTTCGTATAAGAATTCACCAGCAGTAATATCTTCGTATTTCTTTGGGTTTTCTTCATCAATGCAATTTTCAAGGCAATCTAAGCGCATATCGCTTACAGGATGCATGAAAAATGGAATTGAATAGCGTGAAGTTCCCCACAATTCTCTTGGCGGATTTACGACTTGGTGAATGGTAGATTTTAATTTATTGTTAGTGTGTCTTGAAAGCATATCACCAACATTAATTACTAATTCGTCATCTTCAGCAATAGCATCAATCCAGTCGCCATTATGATTTTGAACTTGCAATCCTTTTCCTTGAGCTCCCATCAACAAAGTAATTAAGTTGATATCGCCATGAGCTGCAGCACGAATTGCATTTTCTGGTTCAGAAGTAATAGGAGGGTAGTGGATTGGCCTTAAAATTGAGTTTCCTTCTTTTGCATAATTATCAAAATAAAACTCATCAAGACCTAAATGCAAAGCCAAAGCTCTTAAAACATAAACACCTGTTTTTTCTAGTTTTTGATACGCTTCTTTACCCACTATATTAAAACGTGGCAATTCGGTAACTTCAACATTGTCTGGATATTCAGAAGCCCATCTTGAATCTTTGTCAACATATTGGCCAAAGTGCCAAAATTCTTTTAAATCTCCTTCTTTGCGTCCTTTAGCATGTTCTTTTCCAAAAGAAACATAACCTCTTTGTCCGCCAATTCCAGGAATTTCATATTTATGCTTAGTTTCTATTGGCAAGGCGAAAAAGTTTCTAATTTCACCATAAAGTTCGTTTACCAACTGATCATCAAGGAAATGACCTTTTAAGGCAACGAAGCCAATGTTTTCAAATGCACTGCCGATTTCATTTACAAATTTTTGTTTACGTTTCGGGTCGTCCGAAAGGAAATCACGTAAGTCTACACTAGGAATGTTTTGCATACTTTACATTTTTTATTTTAAAGAAGAAAGGTGTCATAAGCACCTTTCGCTAACAAAGGTAGATAAATATTTTAGAAAATAATCTTAAGTTCAGGCATTAAAAGCAGATTTCTATTTAAATTTTATTTCAGAATCCAATAAAATTAACGCAATTTGTTATATTTGAAACACTCTAAAAAACTAAAACTACATGATTTTTTATCGACAAAACCTTACAGATTCTCAATTATTGGATTTATACAAAAAGATACTAAAACCAAGATTGATCGAGGAGAAGATGCTCATCTTAATTCGACAAGGAAAAGTTTCTAAATGGTTTTCTGGAATAGGGCAAGAAGCTATTGCAGTTGGTGTTACGGCTGTTTTAGACCAATCTGAATACATACTTCCGATGCATCGAAATCTTGGTGTTTTTACAACCAGAGAAATTCCGCTTCATCGTTTGTTTTCTCAATGGCAAGGGAAAGCCAATGGTTTTACAAAAGGGCGTGACAGAAGTTTTCACTTTGGAACTCAGGAATACAATATAATAGGAATGATTTCGCACTTGGGTCCGCAACTCGGAATTGCTGACGGAATTGCTTTGGCAAATAAACTTCAAGACAATAAAAAAATTACCGCTGTTTTTACAGGAGAAGGCGCTACAAGCGAAGGAGATTTTCATGAAGCTTTAAATATTGCGGCAGTCTGGAAATTGCCAGTTATGTTTATTATAGAAAATAATGGTTACGGACTTTCAACGCCAACCAACGAACAATATGCTTGTGAAAACCTTGCAGATAAAGGAATTGGCTACGGAATTGAAAGCTTGATTATTGACGGAAATAATATTGTTGAAGTGTACAATAAATTGTCTCAGCTAAAAAAAGAAATGCAAGAAGATCCGCATCCTGTTTTATTGGAATTCAAAACTTTCAGAATGCGCGGGCATGAAGAGGCGAGCGGCACAAAATATGTTCCTCAAGATTTGATGGATCAATGGGAATTGAGAGATCCCGTTACAAACTTCAGAAAATATCTAACCGAAAACGGAATTCTAACTGCTGAACTTGACGAACAATTCCACACCCAAATTAAACAAGAAATTGACAAAAATTGGGCGATTGCAAATGCAGAACCAGAGATTGAACCAAGTTATAGCCAAGAATTAGATGATGTTTACAAACCATTTCAATATGAGGAGTATACTCATAATTATGAATCTACAAATATCCGATTTATAGATGCTATCCGTAATAGTTTGGAGCAATCTATGTGGCGCCATAAAAACCTAGTTCTTATGGGGCAAGATATTGCCGAATATGGAGGAGCCTTTAAAATTACAGAAAACTTTGTTGATGCTTTTGGGAAAGAAAGAGTACGAAATACGCCAATTTGCGAAAGTGCTGTTATTTCAACCGGAATGGGATTATCTATAAATGGCTATAAAGCCATTGTAGAAATGCAATTTGCTGATTTTGTTTCTACTGGTTTTAATCCGATTGTAAATCTTTTGGCAAAATCGCATTACCGCTGGGGCGAAAAAGCCGATGTTGTGGTTAGAATGCCTTGCGGCGGAGGAACTCAAGCTGGACCGTTTCACTCACAGACAAACGAAGCTTGGTTTACTAAAACACCAGGTTTAAAAGTGGTTTATCCCGCATTTCCTTATGATGCCAAAGGACTTTTGAATACGGCGATTAATGATCCGAATCCTGTTTTATTCTTCGAACATAAATTATTGTACCGAAGTATTTATCAAGATGTTCCAACAGACTATTACACTATTCCTTTAGGAAAAGCTGCTTTGATTAAAGAAGGAAAATCGGTAACGATTATTGCTTTTGGAGCACCTGTTCACTGGGCTTTAGAAACTTTAGCAAAACATCCAGAAATCGATGCCGATCTAATCGATTTAAGAACTTTACAACCTTTAGATACCGAAACAATTTTTGCCTCGGTTAAAAAAACAGGAAAAGCGATAATCTATCAAGAAGATACTTTATTCGGCGGAATCGCAAGTGATATTTCGGCTTTAATAATGGAAAACTGTTTCGAATATTTGGATGCTCCCGTAAAACGTGTAGCAAGTTTAGATTTGCCAATTCCGTTTTCAAAAGCACTAGAAGATCAGTTTTTACCTAGAAACAGATTTGAGGAAGCTTTGCTTGAGTTGCTGAGATACTAAGTTTCTGAGATGCTGAGTTGCTAAGACGCTAAGGAAAAACTTAGAATCTTAGCAACTCAGAACCTTAGAAGCTTTAAATAACAACCACAAGTCTTTTCCCATCAGAAACTTCTGCGTTCCACATGTTTTCTATATCTGATAGACGAACGGTTTCAATATTTACTTTTAGTATATTTTTTGAAGCCAAATGAAACATTTCAGGAAGTATTTCTAAAAATAATAGTTTTACTTCTTCTTTTGTCCAGCTTCCTAATCCTGAGCCTGATAATTGAAGATCTACACTTCTTAAAATCTGTGCAGATAACTGAATGGTATCGCCAGACATTGAACCTACAGAAACATATCGGGTTTTATGGGTAAAGTTTCCGTTGCCTTTTAAAATCGAAAGAATAAGTTCTGCTGAATGTCCCCATAAATAATCAATTACGATATCAATTGGAGTGGCTTTATGAATTTCTCTTAGCTGAGAAACAATAGATTCGTCGTTTTGTTTTAGAGAAACAATTTCATCAGCTCCTAATGCTAAAAGGTTTTCAAGTGCTTTTTCATTTCTTCCCGTCACAATAATATTCTTTGCTCCGTAATATTTTGCAATTTGCACTGCGATCTGACCTGTAAAACCAGTCGCTCCATTAATCAAAACTGTTTCTCCTTGTTGTATTCCTGCTCTAAAACGAAGTGCCATTGCCGAACCTGCAACCGCATTGGGCATTGCTGCGGCTGTTGCATCATCAATCCCATCTGGCAAAGCTACCATTCTGTTTTTCTCTACAATTGCTTTTTCTGCAATTGTTCCAGAGATTCCGCGAGCGTAAACTCTTGTTCCGTTTTCTAAGACGCCAATTCCGTCACTTCCAACTATAAATCCGTTTTGATCCTCTTCCTCTGAAGAATAGTGTTTTCCACTTGCAATTCCTTTATCCAGATTTGTAATGGCTACTGCTTTTACCGAAACCAAAACTTCGTTTTCATTTGATACAACTGGTTCTTGGAAATCTGCATATTTTGGCGATTCGCCTTTTTTATAAACTACTGCTGCTTTCATAATTGTTTTATTTTTATGAAGCAAAATTAAAGAGTCGTTTACAGGCAGACGATAACATTTGTTATCAAATTTTTCGTCAAACCATATAAGTTATATATGTTAATTTAAGTTTGGCTTATCCGCTATTTTTTACTTACTAGTTTACTTTTTAATCTGCTTAAATGTACAGTGGTTATCCCCAAATAAGAAGCAATATAATGTTGCGGAACACGCAATAAGATTTGAGGCCTTTCTTTAATTAAATTAGCATAACGCTGTAAAGGAGAATCTTTTATAAATGAAACAAAATATTTCATATAATCAAAAGTACGCTCAAAAAGCATATCAATTAATCTATCTCTCAATTCTGGAACTTCTTTGATTTCTTCTAGAATTTTATCCAGATCATTTTTATGAATCCACCACAAAACTGAAGGCTCAATCGTTTCTATAGTTGTCGGACTCGGAAGTTTCTTCATAAAACTTTCGATAGAAGCAACGCTTTGATTTTCAAAAAAGAATTGCGTAGTGAGATCTTTTCCGTTATTGTTAAACCAAACTCGAATACAGCCTTTTTCTATGATATAAAGCTTTTTCGAAACTTCGCCTTCTTCTAAAAGCGTCATTTTAGCAGGAACTTCAATTTGATTGAAATAACCAATGTATTCGTTCCATTTTTCATCGGTTAAAGGAATTTTATTTTTGAGTTGGTTGAACATTTTCTATCTTAATTCGATTCCACTTCAAACAATTGCACCTGATTTTTTAAACGATCAATCAACAAATTCATCATGCGTTTATTTAAATCGGAAGAATTCTTGATATAAGTTTCGTATTCCTCTACAGTAAAAAGCGCCATAACAATTCCTTTAAGAGAATTTCGGAATTTTATATCTTTTTGAATGGAATTTTCTATAGTTTGCAATTTCTTCTCAACTGAGTAGGAATAAAAATCAGGTTTGTTTTTGTTTACATAGTTAATAAAAACGGCTACAAACAAGTCGTTTTGGAGTTTTAAAATTGGTCTAATGGTTTGGTTTTGAAAGATCTCATCTGATGAAGATTGAGCACTTACGGTTCCTAAAGTTTCGCCTCTGAATTCTTTTAAAAAAGTGTCTCTATCTTCCATGGTATTTGTTTTAAGTTTTCTTTAAAGTTAACGAAATAATCGAACAGTAAAACTTATTTTTGTTTTTATAAAAATAAATTATGCGATATTTTCTCTTCCTTTGTCTGCTGATAGTCTCTTGCAATTCTAAAGAAGACAAAGAAAAATACAATCATCAATTATATCGTGCTGTAAATAAAAAAGATACAGCCGTTTTGGACATTCATATTAATGATAAACGTTTTTATGGCCGTTACGAAATTAACCATTACGGAACCGGAAAAGATTCTGGCGATGTGAGAGGGGATTTAAGAGGCGATACATTACGCGGAGATTACCACTATATTTCTTTTGGAGGAGCTTGGAAAAGAGTTCCTCTGGCACTTTTAAAGAAAGATCAAAAATTGTTTTTAGGAACGGGAGTTATCGGCACTTACTTTAATCTTCCGTGCTACGTGCCTGAAGTCCCAATTGATTATGAAGAGTCTGGGTTTGTTTTTGAAAGAATAGAGAAGGAGTGAGGGGCGGCAAGTTTCATGTTTCAAGTTTCATGTTGAAGTGGGTTGCGTAGATTTTACCGCAAAGCACGCAAGGTTTTTTGACATACTAAACCTCTAATAACGCAAAGTTCGCAAAGCTTTGTCTAAAAAACTTTGCGAACCTTGCATATTCTTTGTGCTCTTTGTGGTTAAGTCAAAATCTCAATGTTTTACCGCAAAGCACGCAAGTTTTTTTTAATATGTGAACTTACTATAAACGCAAAGTTCGCAAAGCTTTATCTAAAAAACTTTGCGAACCTTGCGTAAATCTTTGCGTCCTTTGCGGTTAAGCTCTACATCTTGAAACCTGAAACTTGAAACAAAACCTAACTTAACGTAGATGGCAATTCGAAAATTTCAAGATCAAAATATCGAACTGAAGCCATAACATGGTCAAAAATATCGGCCATGATATATTCGTAGTTTGCCCAGCGTTTATCGCTAGAAAAAACATAGATTTCCAACGGAACACCGTGTGCTGTCGATTGCAATTGCCTGCAAATGATATGCATATTTTTATTCAATCCGGGATGATCGGTTAGATATTGTATGATATACTTTCTAAACAATCCCAAATTGGTCATATTTCGGCCATTTAGCGAAAGCGTCTTATCAATTCCTCTCAGATCGTTGTATTTATCGATTTCCGCTTGACGGCTATCAATATAAGACGTTATCATTTGTACTTTTCGCAATTGACGCAAGTCTTCATCATTTAAAAAACGAATCGTACTGCTTTTTATCAAAACATGTCTCTTGATGCGTCTTCCTTCAGATTTCTGCATACCACGCCAATTCTGAAACGAATCGGAACTTAAAGCATAAGTCGGAATTGTGGTAATCGTGTTGTCAAAATTTCGAACTTTTACAGTGGTCAAGTTAATTTCGATAACGTCTCCATCAGCACCAAATTTATCCATTGTGATCCAATCTCCAATACGAACCATGTCGTTTATGGCAACCTGAACACTCGAAACAAATCCTAGAATCGTATCTCTGAAAATTAAGATGATAATCGCTGAAAGTGTTCCTAAGATCGTTAGCAATTCGCCTTTTTTGATTCCGAATAAAGTCGAAATAATCATGGCAACGCCAAAAATCCAGAGCACAATCATAATAACCTGAACGAAGCTGTCAATTGGCTTGTCGCTGTATTCGGGTTTTTGTTTTAAATAATCGCGTAACGAATTAAAAACCGTTCTCACAATCCATAATCCCAACAATACGATATAGATGCCGACAATTTTTCCGAACATGGATTCCCAATATTCGTATTTGTCTAAAATAACGGGAACAGCTTTATAAATAAAGAAAAACGGAATTAAATAGGCCGTATATCTCGTGGTTTTGTTTTGAATTAAATAATCGTCAAACTTTGTTTTTGTTTTTTGTGCAAAAATTGCTGTCAAAGTGACTAAAATGAATTTGGCTACATAATAAATTACGTAAGCCAGTGCTATTAAAATAGCAATATTAAAGATTAGGCTGGTATAAGACGCAACGTTACGGCTCATGCCCCAATCTCTAAAAACAGGATATAAAAAATTAAATATTTTCTCCAAAAGCTTATGCATTTGCTTTAGTTTCTAAATATTTTTTCTCAATGTAAAAAGTTCCAAACGGAATAAGAGAAGCAACCAGAATGATTCCGAAAGTTTTTAAATCCCAATTCATTGATTTTTTCAATAAAAAAGCTAAAATGATGTATCCAATAAATAAAACACCGTGTGTCATTCCTAACGGACGCAATAATGTATGATAAAGTTCAGGATTGTTGTTTTTGATAATTAACATATTAGCAAACAATACTAAATAAGAGATTCCCTCTAAAATGGCAGTAACTTTGAAAATCTTGAGCATGTATATCTTTTTTAAGTTTTATGCCAGCAAAATTAAGGATTATGGATTGATTTTAGAATTTAAAAATGGGAATTTGGAATTTAAAAATTTGAAAATTACCTTTACTGTATGAGCAAAAGAGATTTAAAAAAATATTTAGGCGAATTAACAAAAGAGCAATTAGAAGAACAATTGATAGAATTGTATGAGAAATTTGCTCCTGTAAAAGTGTATTATGACTTTGTTTTTAATCCAAAAGAAGACAAATTGCTTCAAGAAGCAAAGGTCAAAATCTCGCACGAATATTTTCCTATCAAAAAACCTGGAGCAAAATGGCGACCAAAAGCCAAGATGCGAAGATCGGTTGCTCAAAAGCTAATTAAACATTTTATGATGCTCGGAGTAGACTCATACATTGTTGCCGATATTATGCTTTACAATATCGAAATTGCGCAAACGTTTTCTTCTCAAAATTTCATCAAGCAGGAATTGTTTTACAAAAGCATGTTAAACTCTTTTGGGCAGGCAGTAAATTTTATTTTCTCAAACGGAATTTTTAATGATTTTAAATTACGAATCAACGCTATTATGAACCAAACTTTGGAGCAAAAATGGAAAAATAAGTACGATTTTGAAGCAATTTTGGAAAAAATCGACTACTAAAAGCCCTTCTCATAAAAAATCTTTATTTAAAAAAAATATTTATTTTAGGTTAAAAGAAGATGAATAACTGTTTTTTCGGTGTATTTTTGCAAAAATCCAAAAATAAACAATGTCTCAAAACACTTTAGAAATACAAAGAGAAGATAAGAAAGAACTTTACGCATACCAAAAAGGTGATATCGACGCCATTTTTGACCGTTTAGACAACGCTCCTCCAAGACACCACTTACTGTACCAGCTTCCAACAGGAGGAGGAAAAACAGTAATATTTTCTGAAATCGTTCGCCGCTATTTGTCTAATAATGACAAAAAAGTGGTTGTTTTAACGCACCGTATCGAACTTTGTAAACAAACTTCAAAAATGTTGACTGGTTTTGGCGTTACAAACAAAATAATCAATAGTAAAGTAAAAGAATTGCCAGATCAGAATGATTTTTCTTGTTTTGTGGCAATGGTTGAAACTTTAAAAAACCGTATTAATGATGAAAAATTGCATCTAGACAATATTGGTTTGGTTATTATTGATGAGGCACATTACAACTCCTTTAGAAAATTGTTAAACTCATTTAAAAATGCTTTTATTCTTGGAGTAACAGCAACACCTTTGAGTTCAAACATAAAATTGCCAATGCACCAGAGTTACCACGAACTTATTGTAGGTGACACTATTGGTTCGCTAATCGAAAAAGGTTTCTTGGCAAAAGCAACAACTTACAGCTACGATGTTGGTTTGACTTCGCTAAAAGTGGGTATCAATGGAGATTATACCGTAAAATCTTCAGACGATTTATATACTAATACACTGATGCAAGAAAAATTGCTTCATGCGTATACAGAACGTTCTTTAGGAAAGAAAACCTTAATTTTCAATAATGGTATCCATACTTCTTTATATGTATATGAAACGTTTAGAGAGGCAGGTTACGACATTAGACACTTAGATAACACAAGCAGTTCTGAAGAGCGTAAAGACATTTTGCAATGGTTTAAAAAGACTCCAGATGCGATTTTGACTTCTGTCGGAATCTTAACAACTGGTTTTGATGAGCCAACGGTAGAAACGATTATTTTGAACAGAGCAACAAAATCGTTGACTCTATATTTCCAAATGATTGGTCGTGGTTCTCGTAAATTGCCTGGAAAAGATGAATTTACAGTTATCGATTTAGGTAACAATGCCGCTCGTTTTGGTTTATGGAGCGATCCTGTAAACTGGCAGCACATCTTTAAATCGCCTGAGTTTTATTTGGAAAACTTACGTGATGACCATGAAATCGAGATGTTCTTTAAATACAGCATGCCGCCAGAATTACGTGCAAAATTCAGCAAAACTGCCGATGTTACTTTTGATGTCGATGAAGAACATAAATTAATTATCAAACAAAATCTTCGTTCGAAAGTTGTTTTGGATAAATCGTTAGATCAGCATGCTTCTATGTGTGTAGACAATACAGAAACGCTTCAAGAGGCAAAAATGCTGGCTAGAGAATTAGAAGATGATATTGAAGACCGTATCAAACGCTATTCAAAATGTTTAAGCCAATGCAGTAAAAACTATCGCGAATGGCTAGTGGATGATTACAAACAAAGATTGACATTATTAATTGGTAAAAAGTATCGTGAGAAAATCATGAACGAGCCAGATTGATAATTTAGTCTCAAAGTCTAAAGTTTAAAAGTCATAAAGTTCTTGTACAGAACTTTAAATAAAATAAACCATTAATATATTCAGACCTACTTCTTAATATATTAATGGTTCAATAGTTTTAAGGAGAAATAAAATTTTAAAAGATTTTGGCAAATCTAAAATCTAAAGTCAAAAATCTAAAATCAAAAATAATCATGTCTAAACCATTCTCAACATTAGGACTTTCTGCTCCAATTTTAAAAGCTTTAAGCGAATTAAATATTGTTGAACCAACAGAAATTCAACAAAAAACAATTCCGCTATTTTTGAGCGAAACTCACGATATTGTTGGTTTAGCCAAAACGGGAACAGGAAAAACTGCCGCTTTTGGATTACCATTATTGCAATTGGTCAATTCTGAATCTACTGAAGTTCAAGCTGTAATTTTGGTTCCGACAAGAGAATTGGGACAGCAGATTTTTAGAAATATAGAAAGTTTTTCAAGATATATTCCGAATATATCTATTGCCTCAATTTGCGGAGGAACTCCGATAAAACCGCAAATCGAAAGGTTGAAAGAAGGCGCTCAAATCGTTGTCGCAACTCCTGGACGTTTAATTGATTTGATCCAGCGAAAAGCAATCGACATTAAAAAAGCTGAATATTTAGTTTTGGATGAAGCCGATGAAATGGTCGCGATTCTTAAAGAAAGTTTAGACGAAATTGTAGCAGAACTGCCTAAAAAACATCGTACTTTATTGTTTTCGGCAACGCTTCCTGGAACGGTAAAACAACTGATTCAGAATTATTTGAATAAAAATGTAGTTCAAATAAGTGCCAGCATGGAAACAGTTGGAAACGAAGGAATTGATCATGAATATATTGTGGTTGATCCAATTGAAAAACTAGAAGTTTTAATGCATTTCTTGAACTCGAGAGAAGGCGAAAGAGGAATTATTTTCTGTAAAACGAAAGCTGCTGTAAATAAATTAGCCAAGAATCTAGCCATAAACAAGTTTTCTTCTGGAGCACTTCACGGAAGTTTAACACAAGGAATTCGTGACAGGATTATGGAACAATTTCGCGAAGGCCATATCAATATTTTAGTTGCAACCGATCTGGCAGCGAGAGGAATAGATGTTAAGGAGATTTCGTATGTTATTAATTATCATCTTCCTGACACTTACGAAAACTACGTTCACAGAAGCGGAAGAACCGCAAGGGCAGGGGCAAAAGGACTTTCTTTGACTGTTTTACAGCAAGAAGAAGTTTTTGAAATTGCTGATTTTGAGAGAGAGTTGGGCATCAAATTTTCTGAATTCAAAAAACCGTCGGCAGCAAGTTTGGAAGAAAACAACATGCTTTTATGGGCCAAACAAATCTTCAAAACGAAGCCAAATCATGAGCTTTCGCAAGATCTGAAAACACGCGTAAAAACAGTCTTTCATCATTTAACAAAAGACGAACTAATCGAGAAATTGATGGCCAATTATGTTTTGCAAAACAAAATCGATATAGTTGAAAAACCTGTTAAAAAATTCAAAAAGTAATAAATATGACAATTGTCATTGCATATTAAAGTTGTATATTTATAAGGAATTATTTTATAATCCTACTTAATACAATATATATGAAAATAGTCATTATTGGAGGTGGATTTGCAGGAATCAATCTTGCAAAAGAGCTTGTAAATCACCCTCAAATACAAGTAACGCTTGTCGACAAGAATAATTATAACTTTTTCCCTCCACTTATATATCAAGTTGCTACGGCATTTTTAGAACCATCGAGCATTAGTTATCCGTTTAGAAAATTTTTTGCTGGAAAGAAAAACCTGCAGTTTCGTTTAGGCGAGCTTTTATCTGTTTCTCCTGCCGAAAAAAAGATTACATTAAGCAACGGAGAATTAGATTATGATTATCTGGTTTTTGCAACTGGAGCCGAAACCAGTTATTTTGGCATGGAAAACGTGATGAAAAACGCTATTCCGATGAAAACCTTAAATGATGCCATCGAAATGCGTAATGCGCTTCTTAAAAATCTAGAAAAAGCTGCGATTTGCAAGGATATGCGCAAACGACGTAAATTGTTGACCATTGTAGTTGCTGGAGGCGGACCAACAGGAGTAGAAGTTTCTGGAATGTTTGCCGAAATGCGAAAAAATATTCTTCTAAAAGAATACCCAGAATTGGATACTTCTGCAAGTAACGTTTATTTGGTTGATGGAGGAGATGCGCTATTAGCTCCTATGAGTAAAGAATCTCAAAAAGACACTTTAGAAGCTTTGACCAAATTGGGTGTTGTTGTAAAATTAAACAGCCGTGTAACCGATTATATTGACGATACTGTTCATTTTGAAAATGGTGAAACGATAAAAACCAAAAACCTTATCTGGGCTGCCGGTGTTACTGCAAAGATTTTTGAAGGAATGCCAAAAGAAAGTTACGGACGAGGACGCCGAATGGCTACAGATGTTTACAATAAAGTAAATGCGGTAGATTATATTTATGCGATTGGAGATACGGCAATTTTAGCAGGAGATCAGAATTTCCCTGACGGACATCCGCAAGTAGCTCAAGTTGCAATTCAGCAAGGATTAAATTTGGCTAAAAACTTTAAAGCTATGGTAGCCAATAAACCGCTTAAACCTTTTGCTTACAATGACAAAGGTTCTATGGCGATTATCGGAAAAAATAAAGCTGTGGTAGATTTACCAAGTCCGAAATGGCATTTTAAAGGATTCTTTGCTTGGTTTATCTGGCTGTTTGTTCACTTAATCTCATTAATCACATACCGTAACAGATTAAACACATTCTGGAATTGGATGGTTGCGTATTTTGCAAAAGATCAATCACTTAGAATGATCATTAGACCTGAGAAAAGACAGCAAAGCTAAAGAAATTAAATCTCAATTTTTTAAATTCCAAATTCCAAAATTGAAATGTTTTAAAATACTATAAAGCCTAAATCAAAGATTTAGGCTTTTTTATTGGAATTTGGAATTTAAAAATTGGGATTTCAATTAAAAATTTATTCGGCCGTTGTAGGATCAATTATTCCTGTGACTTGATTTACAGAATTAGCTGGAAAACCTCCTAATTTAGCGTGTTCATAGACCATTTCTTCATTTGGTGCGATATAAATGCAATAAAGTTTATCGTTTGTAATATAACTGTTTACCCACTGAATTTGTGTTCCTAGTTGATTAAGCACGCCACAAGAAGCCTGTGAAATACTTTTTAATTGATCGGATGTAAGTTTACCAGCATTTGGGATTTCTCTTTCAATAACATATTTCGGCATAGCATTTCGAAATTTATTCCTACTCGTATGGCTTTTCGGTTTCGCCCCGTTTTTCAAATGGTATCTGGATTCCATTCCATTTTATGCTATATAAAATTAATGAAATAAAAGCGCAAAAACAATTACTGAAAACTGATTATTAAACACTTACGAAAACAGCCTAATGTCCAGAAGTGAAATTATCTTCTGCAGATAATTCTACTTTTTGTGTAATAAAACGTTTTCCAATATTTAAAACAATAAAGGCTATAATTGTCGTAACAGTCATAATGAAAACCATTGGTGCAACAGAATCTTTTACAAAAATTCCAACGGCAAAAGAAGCCAAAGACCCTAATCCTAATTGAATAGCGCCCATTAAAGCAGAAGCACTTCCAGCGTTTTTCGAAAATGGCGCCATTGTAAGTCCCGCCGTATTCGGATTTGAAATTCCTAAACAACCTAAAAACACAAAAAGTATCGCTATGGTTTCATACAATCCTAAAAGGTTATTCAGAGAAAGCACAAGAAAAACAATACTAACTATAGACTGTAAAATTAATGCACCAAAAATCAGTTGCTCGCTTGAAAATTTCTTCAATAAAACCGAATTTAACTGGCTTGAACCAATAAAACTTACAGACATAAAAGCAAAAATCCAACCGTAAGTTTTGGCGTCAACATGGTAAATATCCATAAAAACAATAGGCGAAGCCGCTACATAAGTAAATAGTCCAGAAAAAGCGATTGCACCAGTAAAGGCATAAGTGTAGAATTGAGGTTCTTTAAGCACTTTTAAAAAGTTAGAAATGATAGGTTTTGGTTTTAAAGATATAGAGGTGTCTGGCTTATAACTATCAGGAAGACCTATTTGTGACGCTAATAAAACAGCGATTCCCATACACATCAATATAAAAAACACAGTATGCCAGCCATAATCTTCTGTTACATAACCGCCAATTGTAGGCGCTAGCATTGGAGAAAGACCAAGCACAAGCATTAAAAGAGAGAATACTTTAGGTATCTCTTTTACAGGAAATAAATCACGAACCATGGCTATTGAAGCAACTGTGGCAGCGCAGCTACCAATAGCCTGAATAAATCGCAATAGAATAAATTGATCAATATCAGTTACAAAAACACATCCTAAAGATGCCAAAATGTAAACTAGCAAACCAATAAATAAAGGTTTTTTGCGTCCAAAACGGTCTAATAAAGGTCCATAAAGCAACTGTCCAGCTGAAATTCCGATAAAATAACTGGATAAACTCATCGAAACTTTTGCAACAGTTGTATGCAAATCTTTTGCAATTCCTGAGAAACCAGGCAAATACATATCTATCGAAAAAGGGCCAAGAGCCGTTAAAGAACCTAAAATCAGGATTAATTTTATATATTTTTTTCTTGTCATTTTGTTAAAAAGGGGGCTTATAATTTTTTGTAAAGGTAAAGATTTCATACCTTGTTGTATAACTTGAAGAAGTTTATCACAAATAAATTAAAGTAATTGCCAAAATTATTTAGTGTAACTATTTATTAATCTTTAAATTAGAAAAATTATGAAAAAGTACCTTTTATTATTAGCAGTCTTATGCACATCAATTTCATTTGCGCAAACCATTACATCCAAACAAGAAGAAGCCAATACAGAACAGTATGAACTTCTGAAAAAAGTAAACCAATTTTATCCTGACATTACCTTAAGCAAATCGGTCACGAATTTTTATGCCGATGGAAATATCATTGATTCGCAACAGGATTTTGATTTAAGAGGAACAAAATTTTCAAGTTATAAACTAGGAATCGAGCCAGGAAACAAAAAAGTAAAGTTTGATTATAATTCTACTGAAGCTGGCCATGTATATGGCGATGTTACGATTTTTAACGGAAATGCTTTGCGAACCACTTTTAATGAAAAAACAAACCAAATTGACGTCTCATTAAACGGAAAATCAGTTTATTTGAAAAAACTATAGATTTAAGAAAACTTTAGAAAAAGCATCGCAATCATGTGATGCTTTTTTGATTTATATTTGGTTCAGATTTTATTAAAACAAACTACAATGAAAAAATTTCTTTTCCTGGCATTTTTTATTTCCTTACAAACATTTGCACAGCAAAATAAATTCTCAGGAACTTGGGGAAACGAAAAATGCAAAAGTTGCAAAAAGGAATATATTTTCAGAATTACAATTGCACAATCTAATTATAAGATTTTTGGAACTGCTGAAGTTACCAGCGAACATAAAGAACTAAATTCTGGCATTTTAGAAGTAACCGGACATGTGTATCCACATGGCGATAAAGCTCAAATAAAGTTTAAAGACAAAAGCGGAGTCACATCGAGTGCTGTTTTATACGTAGAAGATTCTGTCATACAGTTCACCAAGAATGGCGGAGGTGATTTGATCCCAAAAGAGATGATTTTGAATAAATTATATGAATAAGCTCTTTCTCAGGGCTATTCCATTTTGAACTATAATTTATAGTATGAATCGCAGTATGTCCAAGAAGATGTTAACAACTTTATCAACAGTAATATAAAGCCCTATTTTTGAAGAAATCTAAATATAGAAAATTTTGGAACATAAAAAAAGCCCCGTTTTATTGGGGCTTATTTATTGATATTTTAGATGTCTTCTTTAATCTCTATCAAGTAGATACTCTAAATTTTGAAGTTTATTATTTACTCTTTCAAGTTCAGAAACAACATTTTGTAATTCTGTCAGTACGCTACTCATTGTAGAATCGAGATTTCTTATTTTAGAATCAAGATTTTCAGTATTAGTATCTATATATCCAGTATTTGAACTTATGGTATCTAAAAATGAATTTAAATCTGTGTTCGATTTAATATCAGTTAACAAATCGATAATTTGATAAGCTTGTTCTTCCGTCATAAATTTAATTTTTGAGTTATTATTAATTTATTATAAGAACAATGGTACAGTATTTTTTCTAAAATTCTGCAAGTAGTTTTACCCTTTTACCTCATTAATTAATTTTCCATCAACAAAATATTGCATTAAAGAATTTGCACCTGATAAACGGTACAATGTTCGAACCGTTTTTCCATCAAATATTCTGACATCTCCATAAGTCAAAATATCGTCATTTGATAAAAAGGTATAAGTTAAATGTCTTTTATCCATAATTGTAACATTATAAAGTTTAAACTTACTGCTACTCGGATAAAGTAATTCAGCAGATAGAAATTCATTAACCTTTAAATTATTCTTGTAATTTGATTTAACTTCTTTCGAAATCAGAATGTCAGGATAAAATATATTTACTTGCTTAATCAAATCATATTGATCGATATTAATAGGTTCTTTTTTCTCTAAAAAGATTTTCATATCTGAATCCTGAGCAAAAGAAGGAATAGAGAGTACAATAAAAAGCAATAAAGTAATTTTTTTCATGTGGTTTTGTTTTGTGAGTTTATAATTACTAAAGATTTCCAAATATAGTGCCAATAATTTTAATTTCACTTTGTCAATTGCTATAAAAGAATAAATAATTTAACCTTAAAAAATTTCTGTTTATTATATATTTACATATTAAAAATAAAATAAATAAGATATGATGAAATTAGTAGACGCAAATGGTTTTTTCGAATTTAGTTATAATGGAGAAAAATTTCTTGGAAACGTTAAGAATAAAAGACCTAAATCATTTTGTTTTATAGGTAATCACTTAGAAAAGGTAACTATTGACGTAATTATCAACTTAGAAGAATATAAATCTGGGGTTAAAGAAAATACAGAAGAACTGATCATGATAGCACCAAATATACCATCTGATATTAGCTTTTGGGTTAATGCATACTTCACACACAATCCATCGGTTTCAAGACGTGACTTTCAATGCGATAAGCCTTTGTAATTTAATACAAAGGCTTATCTACTATATAATCATTGAAATATTGTCGGGAAATATATTTACCAGTTTTTCGATTGTATATGTTGATGTAGTGATAATCAAATCCGACATGCTTACACCAATTATGCAGGTAAAATATAGATTTACAAAACTCAACCTTTATAGGTCTAATAGATTTATCTTTATTAAAAACCGTACAACTGTAAGGAGTGGGAGTGGTATTAGCCATTAGAAAAATTTATTTCTAAATTCAATTGTTAAACTAAAAGAAGTAAGTTCAATTTTAAAACCCCCATCAACAGCCTTTAAAGTTGTGAATACAAAAGGAATGTAAGTGCCAGTAGAAATACTGTCATTAGCCATTAAATAAACTTCATTAGTTCTCACATCCTGATATATCCTAAGTAAGTGATAGCGACCACCAGTATAGGAATAAGTTGAAGTAACTTTAACAAACATACCATTAACCTGCAATGTATCTGCCGTCAATACAACTCTTTGTTCATCAAAATCTGTAGGCATTGTACCAACACCATTTTCATTATCAAAATGGTTAGCGTTCCAAACTTCCATATTTGCGGAACTTGATATTTTTAGCACAGTCTGAACAATATAAGGTTTTGAATTTGTATTTGAAGTCAAATTATACACATTTCCTCTATACTGCGGACTATCATAGACTTTAAAAAATTTCTGAGTTTGTACAGGAAAATTATTAACATAGACTTCCTGTATTCCCGTAGATTGATTAGCAACTTTCAAATGCACAATCGTAAATGCAGTAAAAAAATCATTTAAAGGAATTACATTTAAATCCGTCATTGCTAAATCATTAATAACAGAAGCTACAGCAATATTATCTACATTAAACAACTCAACACCTTGAACTCTTTTATTATCCAAATACAAGGCGACAGGAAAAAATTGACTATTTATCTCATCAATAACATATACAGTTCCAACTTCATCAATATAAGTGGATTCTACAGATTTCGTTTTAACAGTATATGTGTCATCAATATACTGAATGTAATCTTTTTTGGTACTCATAATTAATTAAATAATGGAACTTTCTTTAAGTCCGAAGTTGATAAATATTTTTTCAAATCAGCTTTTAAATCACGTCTTGTAATAACATAATAACAGCCGATTACTAAAGGAACAGTTGTAACTTGTTTTACTTTCAATAACTCGTTAATTGTCTCTTTTTCATTTTCGAAATTAGACATTGGTTCAGTTATCCAAGTGTACCAAGGAGCGTCTTTTGTCTGCTTATTTGTTCCTAACCAAACCGCCAAAGATTCTGCTATATTATGAACTTCCTTACGAGGTGTAATTTTGTTCAATTCAATTTCTTTGGTCATTGGGTTAGAAACAGCAATTTTTAAATCTTTTTCTGCATCTTCCAAAGCTTTTTCCTCAGCATCTTGCGTGAATTTAGCATACCATTTTTTTAATAACGGATAACACACAATAATACCAACACACAAAAGCCAGTATTTTTGCAGAAAATCAAAGAGCCAAACAGTATTGGCTTGGCTCTTTGTTCTATTAACTATCTCTCTCTGAGCCATAATTATTTTTTCTTGAATAATTTATAAGCCAAAAGTCCTGCTACAGCAACTAATACAACATTTGCAATAGTTTTATTGTTTGCGTAAAAAAGTTTGATTTTATCTAACATCTTGTTTAAATTTTGAATTAATAATTTTTATCGTTTTGATCGTTTGTTTAGACTGTAACGCTGTAAACAGTATAAAAAAAAAGCAGTACGGGAATAATCAAATAATTGAATCTGAATTTCTTCTTAGCCGTTACCGTGACATTTGCAAGATTATAATCTCCCATAATGTCAATAGCATCCTGAATATCCGAATCATATATTAAATCATGATTAGGAGCACATTCATACTTAATAATGGCTCTTGCAATAACTAAGTAAAACTTTGCATCTACAATTTTGATTGTTTGGTCAGGGTCTAAGCCAACAGCTTTTGAAATAACCTCAATATACTTTTGCGTATCATTTTCAAATGGCGGGGCATATTCAGTTATAAGCTTTCTAACAGTATTTTTGCCTTTATCAATATCGTTTGTCAAATCTCGCAACATGGCACGAATACCATATTTTACTTCTGTAAATTGCTCAAAATGTTTATCGGTATTTTGAGCATTTGGTATTTTTCCTAGCCAAGCAATATTTGTCAAAACCAAGTTACCCGGATTATTATTCCGAATACCTCTTGTTAAATCCTTTCTACCTAAAAAATTACTCATTTTGTTCTGTAATTAAAGGTTTAACAGGCGTTTCAGGTTCGTCTTTTGCAAAATCAAGCTTACTCAATTCATCAGATACAACTTGAATACCTTTTAAAATAGCAGTTACAACCGCACCATATTTTACGATAATACCAATTATCGAAACAATTCCTTTCAAATTTTTCATTACTTATTTTGTTTTAATTGTTTTCTTTTTTCTAAATGCTCTTTGAGTAAATCCACCCCCTCATGAAGTATAAGAGGGAGGAACTTTAATATAAACCTTAACATTAGTTCGAACGAATAAATGTTCCTGCATACCCACCGTTTTTTGCACGTGGATTAATTACAAACGCCATACTGTCAATTACGACCTTACCGCCGTTTTTTTGCATTGTTCCCCAGTGAAAAGATTGAACACCAGTTTTAGTGTTAGTAAAAGTGCATGCCACCGAACCAAACCAACCTTTGTCTGAAAGATTTGACTTTGTTGTTGTCACACATTTGATTGCAATCAATTCTCCTTTAGCTAATCTCCAACCAGTTGTTAAATGTTGTTCAACACCTTTATTTGGACCAGAAACAGGAGTGTAAGTAGTGTACTTTGCGCCTGAATGCTTTACTTTTTGCTTATTATTGTTATAACTCTGATTATTGTAATTATAACTTTTTCTATTTTGTGCCATTTACTTTATAATATGTTTAATTAATAATATGATTTCAGCCAGTTTTTTTATTATGATTACCGCCGAATCTATCAGAAATACAATAAGATAGATTCGATAGTAATTTTTCGGCTTATGATCTTTTTCTCGCAACTCTTTTACCTGAATTATTGCGATCACTTCTTAATAACCAAATCAAAGCAATAAGACCAGCAACAGCACCAACAACAATTTTCCAGTTTCTCTGAAACCAAACTTTAATTGTTGAGCTTACCACAGTAGCACCAACTTGACCAGTTCCCTCTACAAATCCAGCACTTAATCCATCATTAACACCCGTTGTTATGGCTTTTGCGAAAATTTGAGAACCTGCATTTGCTACAGCACCAACTGCATTACTTGCGGAATTTAAAGCCAGTTGTTTGTTGTATTCTTCCTCAGCTTGTTTGTTTGCCTTTTTTGCTTCGTGAGCATCTTGCAAATTCTGCGATATATTTTGAACAGTTCCGCCAACGAAAGGAATTGCACCCATAATAGGAGTAGCGACCTTTACCAAATTTTTGAACGAAACATTTTTCTTAATCGCAGTTCCAATTTTTTTGAAAAATCCCATAGTTTAAACAGTTTTTAAACATCTTACGACGAAATTAATAATTGAGCCTTGCGACTTATTGATTTCAATACCAACAACAGCCACTAAAGGCAAGGTTAATCTATCTGTTAAACCCTGAACAACTTTTCCGTCTGAAAGCACAGCTTGGATTGGGTCAATATCACGGCTTAAAGTCTGTAATTCGAAAGGCAGATATTTAACAACTTGACCGTTTGAGTACTGGTAAGACAAATCACTTACTGAATTATCTACAGTCATAACAGCCAAATCAAAACCTTGAACATCAATCTTTTTGTTGAACTCCTCAGAAGCAACGGATTTTTGTTCGAAGAAATATAAATTGTTTGTTTGCTGTGGTTCTTCAATACCGTGCAAATCGTAACGTTTACCTGCAATTAAATCCTCAAGAGTAATTTTAATACTCTCTTTGTCTGCAAGATAAATTGAACCTTCGTCTGCCAATTCACATAATGCAATCATAGCATTGTCAGCATCGGATTGAGTGTTTTCAGTTCCGTAAGTACTTGCCAAAATGAAATCTTTAAGCAACACTTTGTTTGCTAAAATGACATTCGAACCGTTTCCACGTTCAATGTAAATACTAATTTTTTCAGTTGTAAGGGCTGACAAAGCCACATCACTTGAAAGAATCAAAGCACCGATTGCTTTTGTTACTTGTAATTCTGGCGATTTTGTAACGCCTGTAATAGTTGCAATTTTCATTTGTTATAAATTTTATTTGTTTAATTTCTTTCACAAAGGTTATTGCAGCTATTATTTGACGTTCCCTAAAATTCCCTATAATTCCACAATTTTCCCTAATTTTCCTTATAATATGCCGTACTTAATTAGGTCTTGGACAGTTAAATAACTCCTTTTTAATTCTAAAGAATCGAGTATAACTTGATATTCTTTGCAAGCCGTTTTATAGCTTAATTCAAGAATATGCATTAACTGGGTTTTAGTTACTTTTTGGCTTGTATTCTGTGTTTTCATGGCTTATAAAAATAAAAGTTGGTGTTCGTGGAATAATTCAAAATCAAAATCATTTACTAATTTTTCCTTTGTTCTAAACTCATGCATATAGAAATGTAATTTATTTCTAAACCAATTTACAAGTGGTTTTTCGGTAATAATGTCTAAATCTTCAAGTAAAAGATTTAGAGCAACGATATAAGAGATATCCTGATTGTTTGCGTAATATTCTCTAAATAGAGATTTTGCAAGACGTTTTTTAATGGTTGTAGAAGAAAGAATAACCTTTTTCAAGCGTTTAATTATAGGATTGAACTTGGTAATTTGGGATTGTAAAAAATCAAAATCAAACAAAACTATTTGCTTTTCTTTATTGATTTGACTTTTACCAGTATTCTCACGAAGTTCAAAAAAACCTTTATTTGCAATTTTCAACAACTCATAAAGATTCGCTTTATCAAAAATACCCCAAGTCATTGCTTGACTGATATTTACATTTCCTTTAGAATGTTCGTTAAGACCTCTAAAAAACGCAGAATTTAACTGATATTCAAAACGCCAAACATTGTCATTTTTCAAACCGTTATTAGCATAATACTCATTTATATATGGTTTCTCGGTTAACTGTAAAGACAGCGTTTTGTTATAGCATCGTATTATTTTGTCTGACGTTCTTTTTCCTATTTGGAAACCGTTAAGTATTGATTTTCCTTTGTACGTTTCAAAATAGCTTTGTAAATTTTTCGGACGCCCCGAAATAAGGTAGTTACCTGCAACCACATTACTATATAAATTACGGTAAGAATTGTTGATATCAGACTTGTCAAGGCATATATCCAGTCTATTAACAGACTTAAATAAGTAGTTCGTTTCATCGCAAAAAGCATTTATGACACCTTTTAAAGCATCGTTAGATAATGTATAAAATAGATTGTTTTCAAATTGAAGCTGTGCAAATTGTTCGCTCATAATTGCAGAACGTGGTTTCGCTGTGTAAATACCGATTTTTAAATCTTCATAATATAGGTCTGCTCTTATTTCAAAAATCTTAGTTCCGTATTCGTAAGGTTTTAAACGAAACTTGGAATGTTCTGGAAATTCTCCAAACGGTTGACCCTCTAAATTGATAATTAAATAATCTATATTTATAAGAGTAGGTTTTAAATTATTGTTTTTGAATTTGGTTTGGGCTTGATGCCTTTCTCTATATGAAATCATTGTTTTTAGTAGGTTTGAGTGAGTTAGTTGCCGTTATACCCAACGGCAACGCTAAAAGATTGAACTAATATTTTTTTGATTCATTTTTGACCCAATCTAGAAAGGTGAAAAATGTATCTTTAATGTATTGGGGGAGTCCTATAGTTTTAATTTCATAGCAGTAAAATAATTTACCATCCTGAGTATGTGATTTGTATTTGAATTTTAAAAAACATAAATTCTCAGTCGCTATATCTTTTAATACTTCATAATGAAGCTTTCTATAAATTTTTACTTCCATAACTTATTTATTTAAGAGGTTACGTTTTGCCACAACGAATAATGATTTTTTGGTAAATCATTGACTGTAAACTGCTTTTTGGAAATTGCTTCTGAAATTTTCTTTTCAAATTCTAAGAATTTAGCTTTGTAAAGGGTTATCTGAGAATTGGACAAAACATTTATTATCTGAGCAATCTGTTGAATTTCTCTAATTAGAAAATCATGCTGATATTTTAAACCAATTAGGTCTACAGTTTCCACAGGATTTTTTGAATATTCGTTCAAATCAAAATTTAAACTGGCTAATTCAAAGATTAAATTTTCTCGTTTTTGAATTAATTTTAGAATTTCAGACATATATTAAGGTATTAGAAGATTATGTTTAAGAAGTTTTGAAATCAGAGTTTTCATTGAATTGCAGTAAAAAATAAATTCATGAACACAAAAAGATTGAGTTACTATAAAGCAATCCGTACAAACTTTAATTGTAATTCCTATATTTGAACCACGGATTCTTAGAAATAATGTTTTAAACTTTAAGTGTGAGGTTTTACAAAAAGGGCGCATCTTTTTCAAAAATGTTTTAGCATTGAAATTTGTGTGACGCATTTTGTTTAATTCTAGAAGTAATAGAGTATAATTCTCTAAAGATGTACGTTTTAAGGCCATGTGGTATTTGTTAATTAGTTATACCACAAATGAACTATAATTTATATTATGTAAAATAGAATATTTTAAAACCTCCCTACAATTGCGCTATACGACTTTTGGTTAGGAATATTTTCAACTATCAAAAATTGAGCATCTCTTACTTCTAGCTTAATTTTCTTTCTTTTTTGTAATTGAAATTTCTAAGCTTCCCATAGATTCGATATTTGAATTTTGTTTTAAAAAATTTTCAAATATTAAAAATTTAGATTGACTAACATTTAATTGAAAAATCAAATTTGAATCGCTCGTAATTCGCTACACAATTTTAAACTTAAGAATTTCTTGAATATTAAAAAATGAATCGTCTATAATTGCGCTGTATAATTATTATTTCAAGAACTTGTCAAATATGGAAAATTTAAGACTTAATTTTAATTGCTCATAATTGCGCTATACGGTAATTATTTTAAAAGTTTTTCAAATATTGAAAATTTAGACAATCATGTACTGAGACATATTTTTGATTTTTATCTAAAATTGAATTGTTCTATAAATGGCGCTGTATGATTTTAAAATTTATTTTTTTCAAATATGAAAAATTCAGCGGACCTCAATATTGTACAGTTTATTTCAATAAATAAAATCTCATTGATTAGAATCCTAAATCTTGAAATTTTCAAAAGAGAAAAACTTTTTAAAGTCTTACGGCTATTAACTTTTAACATTTCCTTAAAATAGTTAGTTTCTACTAAAGAACTTTCATTGTAAGAGTTTATTTTACTATTTTTACATTCGATACTTTAAAAATAAATTATCAGATATATGAATACAGTCGCTGAGCATATTGCAGATTTTTTAAAAGAATACAAACCGTTTGATAATTTAACTTTCCAAGAATTATCAGATATTGCTACGAATATTCGTGTCATAAATTTAGAAAAGCATGCGGTATTATTTCAAAATAATGATCCGCTTCATGAAAACTTTTATGTAGTAGCTTCTGGCGTCATTAATCTTACGACTATTGCAGACGCTGAAGAAACTATTATAAATAAATGTCATGAAGGCGATATTTTTGGTTTACGCCCGTTTTTTGCAAAAAACAACTACATGATGACCGCCAAAGCGCGTGAAGAAAGTATTGTTTATGCTATTCCGATCGCTGTTTTTAGACCTTTTGTGGCTAATAATTCTGATGTATTGAACTTTTTGCTAGAAAGTTTTGCCGTAAATTCACGCCATACCAAAGACAGCATGAATTCTAATGGTAAACTAGTCTCAGATTCTGATTATTTAGATCAGCAGACAGAAATGCAATATATTCAGTCTCTTAATTATAATAATTCGCCTCTAACAACAAAGGCCGATTCTATAATTAAAGATGTTGCGAATTTAATGACAGATTCTATGCTGGATAACATCATAATCTGTGGCGAAAAAAATCATCCAATCGGAATTGTAACCAACGCCGATCTGTCATCAAAAATTGCTACAGGACGTTATCCTATTACTGAAACAATAGACAAAATTATGTCGTCTCCGGTTGTTACAGTTTTAGAAAATGTATCTTTAGCGGAAGCGCAATTATTAATGCTTAAACATAATGTAACTCACTTATGCGTTACTAAAGATGGCACGAGTAAATCTGTCGTTAAAGGAATTATTTCTGAACACGATCTTATTGTTGCTCAAGCCAGTAACCCAGGTGTATTAATTAAAGAGATTAAGCGTTCTCAGCTTCCGAAAGATTTAAAACAAATACGCGATCGTCTATCTGATTTGATTCAGAATTCGATCCAAAAAAATATTCCAATTTCACATGTTAGCAATATAGCAAGTGAGATTAATCTAGCCATTATAAAAAGAGCTGTCGAATTATCAATTTTAGATTTAGGCTCCCCTCCTGCACGTTTTGCTTGGTTAAGCATTGGTAGTCAAGGGCGTAAGGAGCAATTATTACTTACAGATCAAGATAGCATTTTAATTTTTGAAGATGTTACGCCTGAGAAATACAGAGAAGTTAAAGATTACTTCTTAAGATTGGCCAAACGCACGACTTCTATTTTAGAAAAAGTGGGTTACGATTATTGTCCGAATGGTCATATGGGAAGCAATATGCTTTGGTGTAAATCATTGAGTGATTGGACAAAACAATACAACAGCTGGATGAATACTCCAGGTGAAAACAGTAATGATTTGAGTAGTATTTTCTTTGATTATGAAATTGTTTTCGGAGAACCAAAAATAGAAGAAGCGATCGAAAATGTAATTTTTAAGAATGCTGTTAACAATACTTTATTCTTTGACTTCTTAGGAAACGATGCTTTAAAGAAAAATTCGCCTCTAAGCTTTTTCAAAAAATTCATTGTTGAAGAAGACGGTCCGAACAAAGACAAATTTGATATTAAAACTCGTGCTTTAATGCCATTAATCGATGGAGCACGTTTATTAATTTTAAATGCCAATATTAAAGGAATTCAAAACACTTATTTAAGGTTCAAACAATTAGCAATTACAGATTCTAAAAATGCTGAAATTTATTTAAGCTGTGCAGAAGCTTTCTTAACGCTTTCTAAGTTTAGAACTGTTGAAGGATTAAAAAATGACGACTCTGGCCAATATATTAATTTAAGAGAAATGTCAAAATCTGACAAAGAGAAATTAAAAAATGCGCTGTCCCCAATGAAAGATCTGGAGGAACTTATTAAGAGTAAATTTCAATTGACACAATTCTCATAAAACATGCTAGACTGGCTAAAAAACATCAATAAAGACTATCCAGATTTCTGGAAAGGTTATTTAACTAAATTCGAAACCAAACCTAATAAGTTTGTTGTATTATCGACTGAAACTTCTGGCTTAAATCCGGATAAGGATGTTATATTATCCCTTGGAGCCTTTTCGGTTATCGACGATAGTATTGTTATTAAAGAAAACTTTGAAACGGTTTTATTGCAATACAAGTATCTTCAAGATAACGGACTTTCAAATGAATTTATCATTGAAAGCAAAATGATGAAAATGCCTGAACCTGATGCGCTTGAAGCTTTTGTAAATTTTATTGGAAATTCTATTTTAGTCGGACATCATATTAATTTTGACATAGAGATGCTGAATGCAGCTCTAGAACGCCTAGATTGTGGCCGATTAAAAAATGAAGCTTTAGATGTAGATGTCATGTACAGAAAACTTACAGATATAAACGACAAACAATTTTCACTTGACGATTTATGCGAAATTTATAAAATTCCAAAAAGTGATCGAAATTCTTCTTCTGAAGATGCATACAGAATCGGACTTTTATTCTTGAAACTAAAATCTAGGTTGGGAATTAAATAAATTTTAAATAATCAATTTTTAAAATTCCAAATTCCAATCCGTGGATATAAAAAATGCCTCTTAAATAATTTTAAGAGGCATTTTTTATTACTGATGCTTTTAACAGAAAATTATAAACTCGTTTATTTTTCAAATTAAGTAAAACTGTAATTTTATATCAAATTATATTTCCAAAAAACAAACAAAAACACGGTCCATTTTTTAATTAAAAAAATCTATGAAAAAGCTTTTATTTATGTTGCCATTGCTGTTTTTTGTTTCAGCAATTTTTGCCCAAAATCAAGATCCTTCATCAAAACGCATTCTAGGAAATTGGTATTCTAAAACAAATCCAAATATCAAATGGACTTTTACGATGGATGGAAGAGTTTACAATTACAACCAAGATAGAATGGCGGTAATGTATAAATACACCATTTCGCATACTTGTCAAAATTACACAGATTATACAGCCGAATTTATAACATTAATGGACAAAGATGGCAATCAATTCTGTTTTAAAATAAACGGAATAAACGAAAACAAAAATGGTATTTTGTCACTTACCAACTTAAGCAATATGCAGCCTCTTGTTTTTGTAAATGATGCAAGTCTAAAAAACACACAATCAATACAATAAAAAAAACCTCTTAAAATTAAGAGGCTTTTTAGTTTTACATTTTTACTTAAGAAATTCTTTCTTTCATAATTTGCTCTACCACTTCTGGATTTAGCAAAGTTGAAGTATCACCAAAATTAGAATAATCACCTTCGGCAATTTTACGTAAAATTCTACGCATAATTTTTCCTGAGCGTGTTTTTGGCAAACCAGAAACGAACTGGATTTTATCTAATTTTGCGATTGGTCCAATGTGATCTGCAATGTATTGATTAATCTCTTTAGCCAGGTTTTCTTTATTTCTAACTTCTCCTGTTTCTTTAAGAATAACAAATCCATACAGTGCGTTTCCTTTAATATCATGTGGGAATCCAACAATAGCAGATTCTGCAACAGCTGGATGTTCGTTGATTGCATCTTCAATTGGTGCAGTTCCTAAGTTATGACCAGAAACAATCACAACATCATCTACTCTACCCGTGATTCTGTAATATCCTACTTCGTCTCTTAGAGCTCCGTCTCCTGTAAAATATTTACCAGGGAAAGCAGAGAAATAAGTTTCTTTGTAACGATCGTGATCACCCCAAATTGTTCTAGCAATACCAGGCCAAGGGAATTTAATACATAAACTTCCAACTACTTGATTTCCTTCAATTTCATTACGTTTTTCATCCATTAAAACAGGCTGAATTCCAGGCAATGGCAAAGTTGCATAAGTTGGTTTTGTTGGCGTAACAAAGGCAATTGGCGAAATCATGATTCCACCAGTTTCAGTCTGCCACCAAGTATCTACAACTGGACATCTCTTATCTCCCACGTGGTCATTAAACCAGTGCCATGCTTCTTCGTTGATTGGCTCTCCAACAGATCCAATAACTTTAAGCGATTTAAGAGGATATTTTTGAATATAATCTAAACTTTCTTTTGCTAATGAACGAATTGCAGTTGGTGCAGTATAGAATTGTGTGATTTTATGTTTTTCGATAATATCCCAAAAACGGCTAAAATCTGGATAAGAAGGAACTCCTTCAAAAATTACGGTTGTAGCTCCATTTAACAATGGTCCGTACAAAATGTACGAGTGGCCTGTAATCCATCCGATGTCTGCCGTACACCAGAAAATATCATTGTCTTCGTAATTAAAAACATTTTTAAATGTATAGGCAGTATAAACCATATAACCTGCCGTTGTATGGACCATTCCTTTTGGCTTTCCTGTTGATCCTGAAGTATATAAAATAAACAAAGGATCTTCGGCATCCATAATTTCGGCAACACTATTATCTAGAGCCGCATCCAATAATGGCTGTAACCAAATATCACGGCCTTCTTTCATTTTCACATTAGTATTAGTTCTTTTTGCTACTAAAACTTTTGTTACAGAAGGGCAAGTTTCTAGAGCTTCATCAACAATTCCTTTAAGGTCAATTGTTTTATTTCCTCTATAACCTCCGTCTGATGTTATTACCATTTTACATTCGCAATCGTTGATTCTTGCAGCCACTGCAGAAGCAGAAAAACCAGCAAAAACTACAGAGTGAATTGCTCCGATTCTAGCACAAGCCAAAACAGAAACAGCCAATTCTGGAATCATTGGCAAATAAATGCAAACTCTATCTCCTTTACGAACACCTTGCTCGCGAAGAACGTTTGCCATTTTTGAAACTCTTTCGTATAATTCGTTATATGTTATATGTAAAGCTTCTTCAGAAGGATCGTTTGGTTCAAAAATAATTGCAGTTTTATCTCCTCTTTTACTTAAATGTCTATCAATACAGTTTTTGGTAATGTTAACTTTAGCATCTGTAAACCATTTTACTTCTGCCTCAGCCATATTAAAATCAACAACTTTTTCCCATTGCTGGTACCATGTAAAATTTTCTTCAGCTATTTTTCCCCAAAATTTTCTTGGCTCTCTTATTGACTTATTGTAATGTTTAAAATATTGTTCTAAATTTTCAATTTTATAATAGCTCATCGTTTGTTGAATTTTTTTATAAATGTATTAAATCTGAACGTATCCGTGAAATAATTTAATCCATAAATTCTATCAAAAAAAAACATTTCTTTAATAAAATATGATAATTATTTGCGTTTGTTTTAAAATTTTAATTTTTAAAACAATTTAGAAAGGGCAAAAAAGGCATAATAAATAAATATTATGCCTTTTTTAATTTAACAAATTTCAATAACAATTAATTCTTTGCGAACTGCATTTGAGACTTTTCTCTATTTTGAAAATAGCAGCATCATTATTAATTAAAACAGAAATTTCAACAAGTATATTTTTTACAAAATATACCCCATTTTAGGGATCCGCTTCACTTAACTCGCTTGTTGAAGTTAAGTGAATGCAATATGCATCTATATCTATTATCTTAATAAGTGCTTACTAATTCAAAATATTACAAATCATTGATACAGTGCAAATCCCGCAAAATCGAATTCTGCGGGAATTCCCATTTTTTTAATTATCCAATTTTCTTCATTGCTGTCATAGACTCTCTCAACCAAGCTCCTACTTCTTCAATAGGGTGCTGGCGAATTTCTCTGTTTACAGCAATAAGTACTGCATTATCTACTCCGTTTGAAGTTGAGAATGGTTTTCCGATAATATTAGTTTCCACTTTTTTCATGAATTCAGTCAATAATGGCTTACATGCATGATCAAATAAATAACATCCGTACTCCGCTGTATCAGAAATTACACGGTTCATTTCGAACAATTTCTTTCTTGCAATTGTATTTGCAATTAACGGCAATTCGTGTAATGACTCATAGTAAGCAGATTCTTCAATGATTCCAGCCTCTGTCATAGTTTCAAAAGCCAACTCAACACCAGCTTTTACCATTGCAATCATTAAAACTCCATTGTCAAAATACTCTTGCTCTGAGATTGGAGCTTCTTGTGGAGCTGTTTTTTCGAAGTTAGTTTCTCCTGTAGCAGCTCTCCATTTCAATAAGTTCACATCGTCATTAGCCCAGTCAATCATCATAGTTCTAGAGAATTCTCCAGAAATGATATCGTCTTGGTGTTTTTGGAATAACGGACGCATGATATCTTTCAATTCTTCAGCCAATTCGTAAGCTTCAATTTTTGAAGGATTGTTTAAACGATCCATCATATTTGTAATACCACCGTGTTTCAAAGCCTCAGTGATAGTTTCCCATCCGTATTGGATTAATTTAGAAGCGTAAGCTGCATCAATTCCTTTTTCAACCATTTTATCGAAACATAAAATAGATCCTGTTTGCAATAAACCACAAAGAATAGTTTGCTCACCCATTAAATCTGATTTTACTTCAGCTACGAAAGATGATCTTAAAACTCCTGCTCTGTGACCTCCAGTTGCAACAGCGTAAGCTTTTGCTTGATCTAAACCAAATCCGTTTGGATCGTTTTCTGGGTGAACAGCGATAAGAGTTGGAACTCCAAATCCTCTTTTGTACTCTTCACGCACTTCAGAACCTGGACATTTAGGAGCACACATAATAACAGTGATGTCTTTACGAATCTGCATTCCTTCTTCAACGATATTGAATCCGTGAGAATAAGACAAAGTAGAACCTTGTTTCATTAATGGCATAATAGCAGTTACCACCGCTGTGTGTTGTTTGTCTGGTGTAAGGTTACAAACTAAATCTGCAGTTGGAATCAATTCTTCGTAAGTTCCTACTTTGAAACCATTTTCAGTTGCATTTTTATAAGAAGCTCTTTTTTCTGCAATTGCATCTGCACGCAATGCGTAAGAAATGTCTAAACCAGAATCTCTCATGTTTAAACCTTGATTCAAACCTTGTGCTCCACAACCAACAATTACAACTTTTTTCCCAGCCAATGCTGCAATTCCGTCTGCAAATTCTGATTGCTCCATAAATTCGCAAACTCCTAATTGTTCTAATTGTAATCTAAGTGGTAATGTATTGAAATAATTTGCCATTTTTGTTTTAATATTTAATGAAATGAAATTTAATAATGATTATATATAACTAAGATTTTATTATTTGAAAGTCTCTAACAAAGCTGAAATTTCCATTTTTTGTTTCGAAACTGATATTCTTCCCGAACGTACAAACTGCATAATTCCGTATGGTTTGAACTTTTGGTATAATTCTTCAATTTCAGAACGTCTTCCTGATTTTGAAATCACAAAGAAATCTCTAGAAACCGTTACTATTGTAGACTGGCTTTCTTTGATGATATTCTGAATTTGCTTTTCGTCGAATAACAAACTTGAAGCGATTTTGAACAAAGCATTTTCTAAGAAAATTGTTTCTTCATCTGTGTGATAAAATGCTTTTATAACTTCAATTTGTTTCTCAATTTGCCCAACAATATTCTGAACCCATTTCTCTGTCGTATTTACTACGATGATAAATCTTGAAACGTTCTCTATTTCTGATTCTGAAACATTTAGACTTAATATATTAATGTGACGCTTTAAGAATATTCCTGATATTCTATTTAATAAACCCACGTTATTTTCTGAGTATACCGATATGGTAAATGTTTTATCTTCCATGTTGTTTTTTAGTTTGTTTTGTTTCAAGTTTCACGTTTCAAGTTTTAAACTTGGAACCTGAAACTTGAAACATGAAACTTCTTCTTAACTTAATCTAATTTCTGACACACAAGCTCCTGTTGGAATCATTGGGAAAACATTGTTTTCTTTTTCGACCACAACTTCTAAGAAATAAGAATCTTTTGAAGCCAGCATTTCTGCGACCGCTGCATCTAGATCTTCTCTTTGTGTAACTTTTTTAGATTTGATATAATATCCTTCTGCAATTGCAATGAAATTTGGATTTATCATTTTTGTTGAAGCATATCTGTTATCAAAGAATAATTCTTGCCATTGGCGAACCATTCCTAAGAATTCGTTGTTTAAAACCACAATTTTTACTGGAACTTCTGTTTGAAAGATGGTTCCAAGTTCTTGAATAGTCATCTGAAAACCTCCATCACCAATAATCGCTACTACTTCACGCTCTGGTTTTCCCATTTTTGCTCCAATTGCAGCTGGCAATGCAAATCCCATAGTTCCTAAACCTCCTGAAGTAATGTTACTTTTTGTCGAATTGAATTTAGCATAACGACAAGCAAACATTTGGTGCTGACCCACATCTGAAACGATAATAGCATCTCCTTTAGAATGTTTATTGATCATTTCGATAGTTTCTCCCATCGAAATCCCTTTACCATTCGTAGGATTCAACTCTTCTTTTATAACCGATTCAAATTCGATATTGCTTAATTCTGTAAATTGATTACGCCATGCATCGTGAGATTTTGCATCCAATAACGGCAATAAGGCAGCTAAAGATTCTTTTACATCACCTAAAACAGCAATATCTGTTTTTACGTTTTTATCTATTTCAGCAGGATCAATTTCGAAGTGAACTACTTTTGCTTGTTTTGCATAGGTGCTTAATTTACCTGTAACACGGTCGTCAAAACGCATTCCGAAAGCAATTAAAACATCACATTCGTTTGTTAACAAGTTTGGCGCATAATTCCCGTGCATCCCAAGCATTCCAACATTCAAAGGATGATCTGTTGGTAGAGCTGACAAACCTAAAATTGTCCAAGCTGCTGGAATTCCAGATTTTTCAATTACAGCTTTAAATTCCTCTTCGGCTTGACCCAAGATAATTCCTTGCCCGAAAACAATAAGCGGTTTTTTTGCACTATTAATTAAGGCCGCAGCTTCTGCCACTTTATCTAGATTCAATTTTGGAACTGGAACATAACTTCTAATTCCTGTACATTTCTCATAACTAAATTCAAACTCGTCAAATTGAGCATTTTTAGTAATATCTACCAAAACAGGCCCTGGACGACCAGAACGAGCAATGTAAAACGCTTTTGCGATGATCTCTGGAATTTGAGAAGCTTCAGTTACCTGAAAATTCCATTTTGTAACCGGAGTCGAAATTCCGATAATATCTGTTTCCTGAAATGCATCAGATCCTAACAAATGTCTTCCTACCTGTCCTGTAATACAAACTAAAGGAGTTGAATCGATTTGAGCATCTGCGATACCAGTTACTAAATTTGTAGCTCCTGGACCAGAAGTAGCTATAGCCACCCCTACTTTTCCTGTAGCTCTAGCATAACCTTGAGCTGCATGTGTTGCACCTTGTTCGTGACGTACTAAAACGTGATGCAACTGATCTTGAAATTTATATAATTCGTCGTAAACAGGCATTATAGCTCCACCTGGATAACCATAAATTAAATCTACTCCTTCTGCTAATAAACATCTTATAACGGCTTCTGCCCCTGATATTTTCATAGTATATTGTTTTTTCAATGTCAAAATTCAATTTCAAAATTCAATGGCAATAGCAAAACTCAATTTCAATTATAAATTTTAAATTGATTTTTTATTTATTGCTATTTGATTTTTGATATTGTCAATGATATTGATTTTTGATATTGTTATTTTTTAAATTAATTATCGGTTACACATCCTGTTGATGCACTCGAAACCGATTTAGCGTATTTAAGTAAAACCCCTCTGTCAACTTTTAATTTCGGCTGAACCCAAGCCGCTTTTCTAGCTGCAAATTCTTCGTCAGATATCTTCAGGTCAATTGTATTTTTCACCGCGTCGATGGCAATTAAATCTCCATCTTTCACTAGTGCAATACCTCCACCGTCATATGCTTCTGGTGTAACGTGTCCTACCACGAAACCGTGCGAACCGCCCGAGAATCTACCGTCTGTAATTAGTGCACAGCTGCTTCCTAATCCAGCACCGATAATGGCAGATGTAGGCTTTAGCATTTCAGGCATTCCCGGACCACCTTTTGGTCCACAACCTCTAATGACGACTACATTACCTGGTTTAATTTTTCCAGCTTGAAGACCTGGAATTACTTCAAACTCACCTTCAAACACAACAGCTGGTCCTTCGAAATATTCCCCTTCTTTTCCGCTGATTTTTGCTACAGCACCTTCAGAAGCAAGATTTCCGTATAAAACCTGAATATTTCCGGTTGGTTTTAACGCTTTTTGAATTTCGTGAATAACTTCTTGTCCATCTTGTAAATCTGGAGTCGAAGCTAAGTTTTCTGCAACTGTTTTTCCTGTCACAGTCAAACAATCTCCGTGAATAAGTCCAACTTTCAGCAAGTATTTCATAACTGCAGGAATACCTCCTACTTCATGAATATCTTCCATCATGTACTTCCCACTTGGCTTCATGTCTGCCAATACTGGCGTTCTATCATTAATAGCTTGGAAATCATCCAAAGTAATAGTAATTCCAACTGAATGTGCCATTGCAATTAAGTGCATAACAGCATTTGTAGAACCACCTAAAACCGCTACAATAGTAATAGCATTTTCAAAAGCCTTACGAGTCATAATGTCTCTTGGCTTAATATCTTTTTCTAATAAAATTTTGATTGCTTTTCCTGCCTCAAGACATTCGTCTCTTTTTTCTTGGCTTAAAGCTGGATTAGAAGAACTATAAGGTAAGCTCATTCCTAATGCTTCAATAGCAGAAGACATTGTATTTGCAGTATACATACCACCGCAAGCACCAGCACCTGGGCAAGCATTTTGAATAACACCTTTAAAATCTTCTGGAGTGATTTCTCCTTTCACCTTTTTTCCTAATGCTTCAAAAGCAGAAACAATGTTAAGAGATGCTCCTTTCCATTTTCCAGAGTGGATAGAACCTCCATAAATCATCATTGACGGACGGTTTAATCTTCCCATTGCGATTAATGCACCAGGCATATTTTTATCGCAACCAGGAATTGCGATGATACTGTCGTACCACTGCGCTCCGGCAACAGTTTCGATAGAATCTGCAATTACATCACGAGAAACCAGTGAGTAACGCATCCCTTCAGTTCCGTTAGAAATACCGTCACTGACACCAATGGTATTAAAAATAAGTCCGACAAGATCTGCATCCCAGACACCTTTTTTAACATCTTGTGCTAAATCATTCAGGTGCATGTTACAAGTGTTACCATCGTAACCCATGCTCACAATACCAACTTGTGCTTTCTTTAAATCTTCTTCAGTTAAACCAATTCCGTACAACATCGCTTGCGCTGCAGGCTGTGTTTGATCTTGTGTGATGGTCTTGCTGTACTTATTTAATTCCATTATTATTTTTTATTTATTTTTAATTTTTATTCAAAAAAAAAACCTTCCAGTATTTGGAAGGTTTGTAATATAGTTTTTCAATTATATTTATAACATTCCCGATGCAGATGTGTGAATCACATTGACAACAACGACAGAAGTAATAATAATTGAGATTTGCATCATTTATTTTTTTAGTGTGACAAAAGTAAAGAAACTTCAGGAACTAAAAAAATAAAATCTCAACATTTACAATACTTCTTGTTATTATATTCACATTTTAACAAAAAATATTAAACAATTGTAGATTGTCCAATACTAACATTATCATTATTAAAATACAGCAAATCGTCTTTACTGAAAATAAAATTAGAAACGAACTCTCCTACTTCGTTTGTTCCAAATTTTGAATCTGGTTTTAAATCAACTGTAACTACTTTGTATTCAATTGCTTTTTCTACCGCTTTATAAATTACATTCGCTTCTTTAGTTAATCCAAAATGCTCTAGCAAAAGTGCCGCTGCTAAAATTGAAGCAATCGGATTGGCAATGTTTTTACCTTTTGCTTGCGGATACGATCCATGAATTGGTTCAAACAAAGCATTTTTTTCTCCTAACGATACTGAAGGCAATAAACCGATAGAACCTGTAATTACGCTAGCTTCATCAGATAAAATATCTCCAAACAAGTTTTCTGTTAAAATCACATCAAATTGTTTCGGATTTAAAATCAGCTGCATTGCTGCATTATCCACAAATAAGAAATCAAGTTTAACATCTGGATAATCTTCGCTCACTTTCTGAACTACTTTTCTCCATAATCTTGAAGTTTCCAAAACATTGGCTTTGTCCACCATCGTTAGCTTTTTGCGTCGTTTTTGTGCCGCTTTAAAAGCTAAATGTGCAATTCTTGTAATTTCTTCTTCTGAATATTCACATAAATCTGAAGCATGTGTTCCTTCTTCATTAAGTGTTTTTGTTCCAAAATAAGCGCCACCTGTTAGTTCTCTAAAAATGGTAAAATCTGCTCCTTCGATAATTTCTCTTTTTAAAGGAGAAGCTTCAATTAAGGCTTTATAAGGTTTTATTGGACGAATATTAGCAAACAATCCTAATTCTTTTCGCAGTTTTAATAGTCCTTGTTCTGGACGAACTTTTGCATTTGGATTGTTATCGTATTTAGGATCTCCAATTGCACCAAGCAAAACAGCATCTGTATTTAAACACAGATTCAGAGTTTGCTCCGGTAAAGGATTTCCCGTTTTATCGATAGCAACCGCTCCCATCAGCGCTTCTTCAAAAACAAATTCATGATTATACACTTCGCCAATGGCGTACAAAGCTTTCTTAGCTTGTAAAATTACTTCAGGTCCAATTCCATCTCCTGGTAAAACTGCAATTTTTAAATTCATAATCTCTCGCTCTTTATGTCTTTAAATCCTTATGTTCCTTAAATTGTTATTTTGAAATCTTAATTTCTAATTAAATCTCCTTCTATTTTAGAAGCCTCTATAATTTGGTGAATATCTGCGTCTACAACTTCCTTTTTAATATCAGCGAATTTCAAGAATTCGATGTAAACGATATCCAATTGTGTTTTTGTTAATTCGTAACCTACTTTTTTAGCACGGTAAGCCAAAGCTGCTCTTCCGCTTCTTGCTGTCAAAATGATTGAAGATTCATTTACACCCACATCTAACGGATCCATGATCTCATAAGTTGCTCTGTTTTTAATAACACCATCTTGGTGAATTCCGGAACTATGTGCAAAAGCATTTGCTCCAACAATCGCTTTGTTTGGCTGTACAATCATTCCCATACTTTCAGAAACCAAACGGCTCATTTCGTTTAATTCTCTTGTATTGATGTTTGTATCTAAATTTAAGTAAGGGTGTTGTTTGAAAATCATTACCACTTCTTCAAGTGCAGTGTTTCCTGCTCTTTCTCCAATACCATTAATAGTACATTCGATTTGTCTTGCTCCATTAATAGCTCCTGCGATTGAGTTTGCAGTTGCCATTCCTAAATCATTATGACAGTGGCATGAAAGGATTACGTTTTCGATTCCTTTTACGTTTTCCTTTAAGTATTTAATTTTTGCTCCATACTCTTCTGGAAGACAATATCCAGTAGTATCAGGAATATTCAATACAGTTGCTCCAGATTTGATAACCTCTTCACAAACTTTTGCCAAGAACGCATTATCTGTTCTACCTGCATCTTCTGCGTAGAATTCAACATCTTCTACATACGATTTTGCATGTGCTACAGCATATTTTGCTCTTGCAATAATATCTTCAGGCGTAGTATTTAATTTGTGGAGTATATGAGATTCTGAGGTTCCGATTCCAGTATGGATTCTAGGTTTCTTAGCGTGCTTTAAAGCAGCTGCCGCAACATCAATGTCATTTTTTACGGCTCTTGTCAATCCGCAGACGGTTGCATTTTCTACAATTTTACAAATCTCAGAGACCGATAAAAAATCGCCTGGACTTGACACTGGGAAGCCTGCTTCGATAATGTCAACTCCCATTTTGTCTAGTCGTTCTGCGATAACTAATTTTTGCTTAGTATCTAACTTACATCCTGGAACTTGTTCACCATCTCGCAATGTGGTGTCAAAAATTTGAACTTTCTCTCTATTCATATTCATTTATTTAATGTAATTTCACATCTTGATAACAAATATATATTGTACTATCGCAGTACGAAATTCATTTTAATGAAATTATACTGTTCATAAAACGATTTATAACCTATTAACTAATTTATTATCAATAAGTTACATTATTATTTTTTACAATGGCTAACCATCAAAAAGATTTCTTATTTGTTCTAATCAAATCACTTTCGAAATCCGAAAAAAGGCAGTTTAAAATTTTTGCAAGCCGATTAGAAACCAGTTCAAATACAAAATTTATCGAATTATTCAACATTTTAGATAAATCTGAAGTTTATGATGAAAAACTCATTTTGAAAAGTGGTGTTATCCAAAAAGTACAGTTATCTAACTTAAAATCATACTTATACAAGCAGATATTGGTAAGTATACGATTAAACATTCCTAGCCAAAACATTCGCTATCAGCTTCGAGAGCAAATGGATTTTGCTGTTATTCTTTATAATAAAGGTTTATATAAGCAGAGTTTAAAAATTTTGGATAAAACCAAACAGCAGGCTCTTGAAAATGACGAAAAATATATGGCGTACGAAATTGTGGAGTTCGAAAAACTAATCGAATCGCAATATATTACTCGTAGTATTCAAGGCCGAGCCGACGAATTGGTGGTTCAAGCGAAAGAATTAAACTATAGAAACACCATTTCTAGCAAACTTTCGAACTTATCGCTTCAGTTGTACGGAATCATGCTTAAAACAGGATATGTAAAAAGCGATGCCGAATACAAATATATAGACGATTATTTCAACCGACATATTTCTAAACTTGACGAAAGCAAATTTGGCTTTCGCGAAAAGTACTGGTTTTACAATGCCAATTTATGGCGAAGCTTTCTGGTTCAAGATTTCTTAGCCAGTTATAAATTTGCGTATAAATGGGTGCAGCTTTTCTACGATAATCCGAATATGATTTATCTAAATCCTGTGTTTTTCTTAAAAGGAAATCATTATTTCTTGGAATCTTTATATATGTTAAAGTATAAATCGAATTTCAAGAAGTACTTGAATCTTCTGGAAGAAACGATTGCAGATCCAAAATTTCCTGTAAATGACAATCTTGCTTCCCTGTCTTTCTTATATGTTTACAACAATAAATTAAACTTACATATTTTAGAAGGAACTTTTGCGGAAAGCGAATATTTGATTCCTGAGATTTTAGATAAACTGAAATTACACAGCGAACATCTTGATGAACATCACGAAATGTTGTTTTTCTATAAAATTGCTTCTATTTATTTTGGTAACGAAAAATACAATGAATGCATTAATTATTTAGATAAAATCATCAACAACAAAAACTTGACGATGCGTGAAGATTTAATGTGTTTTGCGAGATTATTGTCTCTCATTGCACATTATGAGCTTGGAAAAGATTATTATTTAGAAAATCACTTAAAGAGCACGTATAAGTTTTTATTGAAAATGAACGATCTGCATGAAGTTCAAAAAGAGATTATCAAATTCTTAAGAAACTTAAATAACTTCTACCCTGCCGATATTAAAAAGGAATTCAAAAAAATGCACACTCGTTTCGTAGAACTTGAAAAAAACACCTACGAAAAAAGAGCTTTCCTTTATTTAGACATTATTTCGTGGTTGGAAAGCAAAATCGAAAACAGAAAAATTGCTGATATTATTAAGGAGAAAGCAAAGCTTAATAATCGTTAGATTTAAATTCCAATTTTGAAAATCCAAATTCCAATAAAAAAGGCGTTAAGATTTTATTCTTAACGCCTTTTTTGTCAGAAATGACAAATTATATTAAAAAAAACAAACCCGACAGGTTCTAAAAATCTTTCGGGTTTGCTATTTACTATTACAACTAAATTCTAAAAATTAGAAATCTGTAAATCCTTTAATACTGCTTTAGTGATGTCTTTTCGGCAACTTCCAAAATTAGATGTATTATTGTTTCTATTTTGCAAAAGTCTGGTAGCAAAAAAATACGTTCCGTCTTCTTTTTCAATGTAACCTACCCACCAACCGATATTTAAACCATTTTCTCGAGTCCATCCTGTTTTTGAGTGAATCTCGTATTCTTGATTTTTTTCGCTTAGCATTACTTTTTTCACAATCTGCATGTTTCTTTTGGAAAAAGGCAATTTCTCATCATACAACTTTTTCAGAAATTCAACTTGATTAATCGGAGAAATTCCAAAATCGCCAAAATTCCAAAAATCGCTATCTTTTTGAGACAGATTAACATTCCCATAATTGCACAACTGCAGATATTTTTCGTAATTCTTCTTGCCAATTTTCTTTGCCAATTCTACAAATACCCAACCTGCAGAAACTTCAAAGGCTTCTTTTATGCTCATGTCATGGTAAATTTCAGGCCTGTAACCGTACTTAAGTGTATCTGTTGTCCCAATCCATTTAACAATATCATTCTCACTGCTAATTGTTTTTGTTTCAAGTGCAATAAGAAGGTTAGCTATTTTGAATGTAGATGCGGGTAATGTCTGAACATTCACATCTGAAGTATCAGACAAAATCCATCTATGCTTAGCATTATCATAAATAACAATAGACCCCGTGACATTGCAAGAATTAAAATATTTTTTTAAATCCTGACGCACTATAACAGTATCTTTAGTCTCCAACAAAGTACTTTTTTCTTTCTTACCATTAGGTAGACAAGAAGTTAGAATTACACCTGTTACAATTAAAAATACTTTATATGTCATTCTTAAAATAGATTATTGAATTTATTCCACAACGTTAGAAATCGTTACATAAAAATCTTTATCTACTTCCAGTTTTCTATCTTCGTTTGTTGTTTTAACCGACTGCCATTCTGTAGTTGGTTTCAACCAAGTCTCCACTCCGTTTAATTTCACTCTTACTGGCATATCAAATTTAGATACGCAGTTTGTCCAATGATATCCGAAAGTTCCATTTTTAAACATATATTCAAAAACTGGAATCTGAGTTGTAGTTAGATATTGAGCAAAAACTCTGTTGAAATTTATTCCAGATTGCTCATTTATATAATCTTGAATCTGTTTTCCTGTAACGGTCTGATGATAGAAAGTCTTATTCATACCTCTTAAAATCGATTTCCATTTTGCATCATCATTAATAACCTGACGAATCATATGTAGCATTGAAGCGCCTTTTGGGTACATATCTCCAGACCCTTCGTTGTTTACATCATAATGGCCAATAATTGGCTTATCATTTTGAATGCCCTTTCTGCATCCAATTACGTATTCTGCACCAGCTTCTTTACCGTAATAATATTCAACAAAAAGACTTTCAGAATAGTTAGTAAAACTCTCGTGAACCCACATATCAGCAATATCCTTGTAGGTAATGTTGTTTGCATACCACTCGTGGCCAGATTCGTGAATAATAATGAAATCAAATTTTAATCCCCAGCCAGTACCGCTTAAATCACGTCCTAAGTAACCGTTTTTATATTGGTTTCCGTAAGTTACAGAACTTTGGTGCTCCATTCCTAAATACGGAACTTCAACCAATTTATAGCTGTCTTCGTAGAAAGGATAGGGTCCGAACCAGTTTTCAAAAGCTTTCAACATTTTTGGCGCATCTTTAAACTGCTCTTTCGCCAAAGCTAAATTATCTCGTAAAACATAATAATTACAATCTAAATCCCCTTTTTCGCCTTTAAAAACCTCAGAAAAATTAACATAATCTCCAATATTGATGTTTACACCATAATTATTAATTGGATTTGAAACATACCAATTAAAAGTTTTTGTTCCGTCTTTTTCTTTTTTAACGCTTTTCAGCCTTCCATTTGAAACCTCAGTTAAGTCTCCAGGAACATTCACACTGATCAGCATATTTTCTACTTCATCATACATATGATCTTTGCACGGCCACCAAACGCTTGCACCTAGGCCTTGGCAAGACGTAGCAATAAAATCTTTTCCGTTTTTATCTTTTTTCCAAGAAAACCCACCGTCCCACGGAGCTCTCACAGCTTCTTTTGGCTTTCCTTCAAAGAAAACTACAATTTCTTTAGTATCACCAACTTTCTGTTTTTCTTTTAAAGTGATAAAAAAAGCATTTCCGTCTCTTTCAAACTTTAACTCTTTTCCATTCTGAGTCACTTTGGTAATTTTCATCGGTTCCTGCAAATCGATCTGCATACGATTGTTTTCTGTTAAAACAGTATAACGCACGGTATTTGAACCAGAAATAAATTTTTCGGCAGGTTTAACCTTTACATCAAGGTGATAATATTTTAGATCCCACCAAGCTCTTTCTTTTGTAATGCTTCCGCGCAAAGTGTCTTGATGTGTAAAAACTGTTTCTGACTTATTTAAAAGTCCTTGAGCATTGGCAGTAAAACCAATTAGAAAAGCAGTAAAAATGCTTCCAAAGTAATTTTTCATTGGTTAGAATTATAAAATAATAAAGTATTCGAACTTAATCTGCAACAAATGTAAACATTCGAATCAAGTTTTTCATTTTTTTATACTTTTAACAACCAAAAAGAATACCCAAATATATTCTTCTCTATTTTAGCTTTTAATTCTATTTACTGTTTTATGAAATCGCATTACATTCTCATTGTTTCGTTTTTAATCTGTCAAATGTCAATTTATTCGCAACCATTTCTTATTCATAAAACAAATGAAAAAATAAAAATTGATGGCGATCTAACCGATTGGAAAACACCTTTTCTTGGTCCGTTTGTAGTTCATAACACAGGAGAAAAGGCCACACAAAATACGTTTGTTTCGCTTGCTTGGGATAATAAAAACTTATACTTAGCTTATAAATGCTCTGATACTAAAATAATTGGGACGGCGCAGATAAAAGATTCGCAGATTTTTAATACCGATGATTTAGCTGAAATTTTCCTTGATCCTGACGGAGATAGTCAGAATTATATTGAAATTGGAGTAAATGCATTTTCTACAAATTACGATTTGCTTTTAAAATGCATTTCGGAAGAATGCGGAGGCTGGAAAACATCAATGGATTTTGATTTTACAGGTTTAGAATCTGTAAGCAAAATTAACAAAGACGGCTATATTGTAGAAATTAAAATTCCTTTTTCGAGTCTTGAAAAAGTTAAAAATGGTGGTTTTACTAAGCCTAAAATAGGAACAAAATGGAAAGGAAACGCCTTTAGAATTGATTACGGTAACACAACAGAATATCTTGCCTTACAACCTTATAAGAGTTTAAACTTTGGTTTTCATCAGCCCAAAGAATTTGCTGTTTTTGAGTTTGTGAAGTAATAATTTTGTTTCAGGTTTCAAGTTT
>NZ_JAGIAV010000004.1:172566-681404 GCF_017744675.1 Flavobacterium sp.
AAACTTGAAACCTGAAACAAAAAAAACTATTTCTGGCGTCCCTTCAAAACTTCAACAACATCATTTAATTGATATCCTTTTGCTTGAAGCAGAATTAAATAATGAAAAAGTAAATCTGCGCTTTCGCTAAGGAACAAATCGTCGTTATCGTCTTTTGCTTCAATAACCACTTCTACAGCTTCTTCACCCACTTTTTGAGCAATTTTATTGATTCCTTTTTCGAATAAAGAAGCCACATAACTTTTCTCAGAATCAGCGTTTTCTCTTCTGGTTTTGATTGTATTTTCTAATTGAGAAATGAAACCATAATTAGCCGAATTTGGTTCTTGCCAGCAAGTGTCAGCGCCTGTGTGGCACGTTGGCCCAACAGGTTTGGCCTGAATCAAAAGCGTATCTCCGTCGCAGTCATTTTTAATGCTTACTAAATTCAAGAAGTTACCACTCTCCTCGCCTTTTGTCCAAAGTCTTTGTTTTGAACGGCTAAAGAAAGTCACTTTCTGTGTTTCTATTGTTTTTTGAAGCGATTCTTCGTTCATATATCCCAGCATCAAAACATTTTTTGTTTCTGAATCCTGAATTATAGCCGGAATCAATCCGTGTGCGCTTTTGATATCGATTTCCATATTTTTAGTCTAAAGTTGTAAAGTCGAAAGTCTTAAAGTTAAAACTAAATTCGAACTTCAATATTGTTATTTCTTAATTCTTGTTTTAAAGCTTTAATCTCGATTTCTTTAAAGTGAAAAACACTAGCCGCCAAAGCCGCATCTGCTTTTCCTTCTTTAAACGAATCTATGAAATGCTGCATGTTTCCAGCGCCTCCTGAAGCGATAATCGGAATATTTACCAACTCTGAAAGTTTAGCCAAAGCTTCATTTGCAAAACCTTTTTTAGTTCCGTCATTGTCCATTGAAGTAAATAAAATTTCTCCGGCTCCACGTTCTGCAACTTCAACCGCCCAATCAAATAAATTTAATTCTGTTGGCACCTTTCCGCCGACTAAATGCACAATCCATTGTCCATCAATTTGTTTTGCGTCGATTGCCACAACAACGCACTGACTTCCAAATTTCTGAGCCAAATCGTTAATCAATTGCGGATTTTTAACTGCCGATGAATTGATCGAAACTTTATCTGCGCCGTTATTCAACAAAATATCAACATCTTCTACAGACGAAATTCCGCCACCAACCGTAAACGGAATGTTGATTTTTTCCGCAACGCTTCGCACCATATTTACAAGTGTTTTGCGTCTTTCTTCGGTTGCCGAAATATCCAGAAAAACCAATTCATCTGCACCTTCAGCCGAATAAAGTGCAGCCAATTCGACAGGATCGCCAGCGTCTCGTAAATCAACGAAATTAACGCCTTTTACGGTTCTTCCGTTTTTTATATCTAAGCAAGGTATAATTCTTTTTGCTAACATTTCTCTAATGTGTTAATTAGATAATTAGACAATTAGATAATTTTTTTTTCGTCACGTATAAATTATCTAATTATCAAATTTTCTCATTTTCTAATTTTAAATATGTCAATTTGAGAATTAAACAATTAGATAATTTTATGCAGTCGCTATATAATTATCTAATTGTCTAATTCTCTCATTTTCTAATTATAAAATCCTCTAGTTGCTTCAAGCTGATTCTTCCTTCGTAAATCGCTTTTCCAATGATAGTTCCTTCGCAACCTAATTCAGCTAATTTTGGCAATTCATCAAAAGTTGAAATTCCTCCTGAGGCAATTAATTTTATTCCGTTTGCTTCTGCTAGAATTTTTCCGTATAAGTCAAAACTTGGACCTTGAAGCATTCCGTCTTTGGCGATATCGGTGCAGATAACGTACTGAATTCCTTTTGATTGATAATCCTGAATAAACGGAACCAAATCTTCATTTGATTCTTCTAACCAGCCTGAAACGGCAATTTTTTCGTTTTTTGCGTCTGCACCTAAAATGATTTTATCCGTTCCGTATTCCGAAATCCATTTTTCGAAAATTGTTCTGTTTTTTACTGCAATACTTCCGCCAGTGATTTGGTTTGCACCGCTTTCAAAAGCAATTCTCAAATCATCATCTGATTTTAATCCGCCGCCGAAATCAATTTTTAGGCTTGTTTGCGTTGCGATCTGTTCTAATATCTTATAATTGACAATTTTACTTGATTTTGCGCCGTCAAGATCTACTAAATGCAAATATTCTATTCCGTGTGCTTCAAAAGATTTCGCTACTTCAAGCGGATTTTCATTGTAAATTATCTTCGTATCATAATCACCTTTGGACAAACGAACGCATTTTCCTTCAATGATATCTATGGCTGGTATTATTCTCATTTTTTGTTAGTCTTAAAGTTTGAAAGTCGAAAGTCATAAAGTCTTTTCCACTTCTCAAAATTGATATTTTTATTGTTTTTTGATATTGTTATTGAATTGGAATTTACATTTTTAAGAAGTTTCCAAGGATTTTCTCTCCCACATCACCACTTTTTTCTGGGTGAAACTGCGTTCCATAAAAATTATCTTTTTGCAAAGCCGATGCATATTCTACATCATAATTGGTTTTAGCAATAGCATATTCGCAATTTGGCGCATAAAAACTGTGAACCAAATACATGAATTCATTTTCAGCAATGTCTTTAAACAAATCGGTTTTTAAATCATAAATCTGATTCCATCCCATTTGAGGCACTTTTACACTGTTTGAAAATTTCAAAACATCCACATCAAAAATCCCTAGACCTTCTGTATTTCCTTCTTCTGTTTTGTTGCACATCAACTGCATTCCAAGACAAATTCCTAAAACTGGCTGTTTCAATTGCGGAATCAAACTTTCTAACCCGCTTTCGTGAAGCTTTGCCATTGCTGAACTCGCCTCGCCCACGCCAGGAAAAATCACTTTATCCGCCGCTTTAATTTCGTCTGGATTATTACTTAGAACAGCTTTAAAACCCAATCTTTCAATAGCAAACATAATGCTCTGAATATTTCCTGCTCCGTAATTTATAATTACTATTTTCATTTATTTTTTTGTTTGTTTTGTTTCAGGTTTCAAGTTGCTTAACAGAACATGAAATATAAAACTTGAAACTTGAAATTTGAAAAATTTCTTATCTACAAATCTGTATAATGAGCAATCATCTTGTTCACCAATCCTTCTTCATTAAAAAACATTACTTCAATTGCTTTTTTATCCATTATCGATTTATAATACAATGCAACAGAATTTACACCTGAAGTAACATCAATCAACTCAAACTTTAAATCTGGAAATTTCGATAGTGCTTTACTCCAATAAGCTGCTACGTTTTCTTTTCCAGAAAGTGAACCGCTTTCAATTCCTCCTGCCAATTTAATCATTGGTGTTGTAATTTCAAGATCATCGGAATAATGACTCATAATATCATTTAAATCATGAGAATTCCAGGATTCTATCCAAGATTTAGCAAATTTTTCAGCGTCCATGTTTTCTAGTTTTTTAGTTTTTTTTGTTTCAGGTTTCAAGTTCCATGTTGCACTTTTTGTTGAGTAACTTGAAACGTGAAACCTGAAACAAATTTTAAAGCATTCCCTTCGTTGAAGGCAAAATCATTTTTTCGGTATCTCTTTTTACGGCCACTTTTATGGCTTTCGCGAAAGCTTTAAAAATGGCTTCGATTTTGTGATGTTCGTTGGTTCCTTCTGCTTTGATGTTTAAGTTTGCTTTTGCACCGTCTGTGAAAGATTTGAAGAAATGATAAAACATTTCCGTTGGCATTTTACCGACCATTTCGCGTTTAAATTCCGTTTCCCAAACCAGCCAGTTTCGTCCTCCAAAGTCAATTGCAGCTTGCGCTAAACAATCATCCATTGGCAGGCAGAATCCGTAGCGTTCAATTCCTAGCTTGTTTCCTAACGCTTTCGCGAAAACTTCTCCAAGGGCAATTGCAGTATCTTCGATTGTATGGTGCTCATCTACCTCTAAATCGCCTTTAACGATGATTTCCAAGTCCATTTGGCCGTGACGTGAAAGTTGATCTAACATGTGATCAAAAAACGCAATTCCGGTATCGATTTTGCTTTTTCCTGTTCCGTCAAGGTTTAAGTTGATGTAAATATCTGTTTCATTCGTTTTACGAGTAATTGAAGCAGAACGCGCTTCTAATTTCAAAAACTCATAGATTGTTTTCCAATCCATTGACTGCAAAACGATTGTATCATTTAATTCTTCACGTTTAGATGAGATTTCATTGCTTCCAATTCCATCTGTATCGTTCATGAAAATAGCTTTTGCTCCAAGGTTTTTAGCCAACTCAACATCCGTTAAACGATCCCCTAAAACAAAAGAATTTGCCAAATCATATTCTGGATTGTTCAGGTATTTTGTCAGCATTCCAGTTCTTGGCTTGCGTGTTGGAGCGTTTTCTTCTGGAAAAGTTCTGTCAACAAAGATTTCATCAAAAACAACTCCTTCGTTTTCAAATGCTTTCAGAATAAAATTTTGAGTTGGCCAAAACGTATCTTCAGGAAAACTATCAGTTCCAAGTCCGTCTTGATTGGTTACCATTGCCAATTCGTAATCCAATTCATTAGCAATTTTAGCCAGATATTGAAACGCTTTTGGATAAAACTCCAGTTTATCTAAGCTGTCTAATTGATAATTTTCAGGTTCTAAAACAATCGTTCCGTCACGATCGATAAAAAGTACTTTTTTCATGTATTTTATTTTTTTCTGCCACGAATTCTCGAATTATATTTATTCAAACTTAAAATCCTTGACATAATATGTGCTAATTGCACTAATTGCCAAAAATTAAATAAAATTCGTGAATTCGTGGCTAATATATTTTTAGCTTAATAATTTCAATTCCTTAATTACAACTGCATTTTCTTCTTTTGTTCCGATTGTAAAACGAAGACAGTTTTCACATAATGGCTGTGTAGTTCTGTTACGGATAACGATGCCTTTTTCGATTAGCTGATCGTATCTTTTGTTGGCATCATCCACTTTTGCTAAAATAAAATTAGCTTCTGTCGGATATACTTTTTCAACAAAACCTACTTCAAGTAAAACTTTAAGCAATTCTTCTCTTTGCTCAATAATAGAAGCTATTTCTTGTTTTATTTTTTCAGAATCTCTTAAGCGCTCGATTGCTCTTTGCTGGGTTAATTCGTTTACGTTGTAAGGCGGTTTGATCTTGTTTAAGATTGAAATTACAGCTTCAGAAGCATAACAAACTCCTAAACGAATTCCAGCCAAACCATAGGCTTTAGAAAGCGTTTGCGTAATCACTAAATTAGGATATTCGTCAATTTCTATCAGCCAACTTTCTTTATCCGAAAAGTCAATATAAGCTTCATCAATTACCACTAAACCTTTGAAGTTTTGAAGTAATTCAACTACGCTTACATCCGAAAAAGAATTTCCCGTTGGATTGTTTGGCGAACATAAAAAGATGATTTTAGTATTCTCGTCAACTGCTTCTAAAATCTTCTCTACTTGTGGCTGAAAATCTGTTGACAGTAGAACTTCTCTGTTTTCTACGGCATTAATATTAGCCAAAACACCGTACATTCCGTAAGTTGGCGGTAGCGAAATAATATTGTCTGTATTAGGTTCGCAGAAAGCTCTAAAAAGTAAATCTAGCACTTCATCACTTCCATTTCCTAATAAAATCTGACTTTGCTTTACTAAATTATTCTTGGCTAAAATGGCTTTTACCGAATTCTGCTGTGGATCTGGGTAACGATTTACTCCATTTTGAAACGGGTTTTCATTAGCATCCAAAAAAATCATATCGGCTGTATCAAAATCTTCAAACTCATCTCTTGCAGAAGAATACGGTTTTAAAGATTTTACGTTTTCACGTGTTATTGTATTTATATCAAAGGTACTCATCTGTGTTTCTTTTTTTTTTAGAGAATAGATGAAAGAACAAAGACTTATCATCTCTAATTATCTTGCTTCTTGCTTCTTTTCTCTACTTTTCTCTTATTCTAAACTTTTCAATCTCAAGGTCACAGCATTTTTATGCGCTTGCAAACCCTCAGCTTCAGCCATTGTTTCTATTGCTTTTCCAATATTCTGGATTCCTTTTTCTGAGATTTTTTGAAAGGTCATCGATTTCATAAAACTATCCAGATTTACACCGCTGTAATTCTTTGCATAACCATTTGTCGGCAAGGTATGATTGGTTCCAGAAGCATAATCTCCAGCGCTTTCAGGCGTATAATTTCCGATAAAAACCGAGCCTGCATTTACGATTCCGTTGCAATAAAAATCATCATATTCCGAACAGATTATAAAGTGTTCTGGTCCGTACTCATTAATTAAATCTAAAGCGATCTGGTCGTTTTTGACATAAATCAATTTCGAATTTTCGATTGCCTTTTCTGCAATTGCTTTTCTTGGAAGTATCTCCAGCTGTGACTGCACTTCTTTTTCTACTTCATCAATTAGTTTTTTTGAAGTTGAAACCAAAATCACTTGACTGTCTGTCCCATGTTCTGCTTGAGACAATAAATCTGAAGCTACAAATGATGGAACAGCCGTATCATCAGCCACAATCAATAATTCTGAAGGTCCTGCTGGCATATCAATTGCAACTCCAAATTGTGTTGCCAATTGTTTCGCCACAGTAACAAACTGATTTCCTGGCCCGAAAATCTTGTATACTTTCGGAATGGATTGTGTGCCAAAAGTCATTCCTGCAATCGCTTGAATTCCGCCAACTTTTAAAATTTTAGTCACGCCACATAAATTGGCTGCATATAAAATAGCTGGATTAATTTTTCCTTTCTTGTCTGGCGGAGAACATAATACAATTTCTTTACAGCCTGCAATTTCAGCGGGAACAGCCAACATTAAAACAGTAGAAAACAAAGGTGCAGTTCCTCCTGGAATATATAAACCAATCTTTTGAATTGGTCTTTTTTCTTGCCAGCAATTTACTCCTTCGATCGTTTCAACAGCAATCCTCTCTGTTTTTTGAGCATTGTGGAATTTATAAATATTTTCTTTTGCCAATTCAATAGCTTCTTTTAATTCGCTTGGAATCAAAGCAATTGCTTCGTCGATTTCTTTTGCAGAAACTTCATAATTGTCTTGTGAAATTCCGTCAAAAATCGAAGTATACTTAGCAACAGCTTCATCTCCTTTTCTTTGAACTTCTTTGAAGATTTCTTTTACCGTAACTTCAATATCATCAACAGTTTTAGTCGGTCTTTTTAATATTTCTGACCAGATTTCTGGTTTTGGATTGTCTATTTTATTCATAATATTTCATATTAAATTCCAAATTTCTAAAATCCCAAATTCCAACACTATCCTTGGGATTTGGAATTTAAAAATTGAAATTTCTTCTTATAGTACCATTTTCTCAATTGGGCAAACTAAAATACCTTCTGCTCCTACTTCTTTCAATTGGTCGATTACATCCCAGAAAGTGTCTTTGTCGATTACTGAGTGAACGCTGCTCCAGCCTTCTTGAGCCAAAGGAAGAACCGTTAAACTTCTTAAAACCGGAAGAATTTTTCCAACGGCTTCAATTTTATCGTTTGGAACGTTCATTAGAATATATTTTGAATTTCTTGCTCTTAAAACAGCTTGAATCCTGAATTTTAAAGTATCAATATGCTTTTGGATCTCTGGAGAAACTTTTGGAGAAACTGCCAAAACCGCTTCACTTTTTAAGATTACTTCAACTTCTTTCAAATTGTTTTTAAAAAGTGTGCTTCCGCTTGAAACAATATCTACAATAGCATCTGCTAGTCCGATGTTTGGAGCTATTTCTACAGAACCTGAGATTTGGTGAATGTCTACAGTTAAACCAAATTTACTGAAATATTCGTTTACTGTGTTTGGGTAAGAAGTGGCAATGCGAAGATTAGCTAAATCTTGAACTGAATTGTACTCAAAAGTTTTAGGAACCGCCACCGAAACTTTACATTTTGAGAAGCCAAGTTTCTGAACTACTTCAATTCCTTTTCCTTTTTCTACCAAAAGATTGTCGCCAACAATTGCTAAGTCTACTACTCCATCAATTAAATATTGCGGAATATCTGAATTTCTAAGGTATAAAACTTCAAGAGGAAAGTTTGAAGCTTCGGCTTTTAATTGGTCGATTCCGTTGTTGATTGAAATGCCGCAGTCTTTTAGAATTTGAATGCTGTCTTCGTTTAAACGACCTGATTTTTGAATTGCAATTTTTAAAGTACTCATTTTTTTAGTTGTTTGTTGGATTAATAGTTTGAGTACAAAGAGAGCTTGAATTAAAAAACCCGTTTGATGTACTCAAACGGGTTTTAAAATATGATGATTTACATGCATACCATTAACACATCGCTTGAGAGCAATAATGTAAATGATGATGATGTAATTGAATTGAAATCATGATTTGTTTTGTTTTTACTTCTTTGATTCGGTTGCAAATATACTAGATAAAATATTTAAAAAGCAATTTTTATTTTAACTTAACGATAGTTTATTGTTAAAAATCGTTTTGAACGGCAATTTGCTTAATAATTTTAAAATTACTTTAACGAATGGTCATATTCTTCAAAAACCAATAAAACTTGGGTTCCTTTTCCGATTTCGCTCTCAATTTTAAATTTAATCTGAAGGAGATCGGTCATTCTTTTCACAATAAACAAACCAAGTCCCGTTCCTTTAATTTCAGCGTGATTAAGAGAATCTGACCTAAAAAATGGATTAAAAATAGACTCCAGATCTTTCTTTGCGATTCCGATTCCTTGATCTGAAACAGTGCAACTAATGGTATCGTTTTCTCGTGACAATGAAATTCTAACTTCGCTATCTGGTTTTGAATATTTTATAGCATTTGAAATAATATTTCGCAGAATCGTAACCGTTAAGTAGTTGTCCGAATAAATATAAAACTCACCTGGAGCATCTAAAACCACATTGATTCTATCCGATTTAATTTTGTCTTCTTTTAATGCCAAAGCATCTAAAACGGCCGCATTTAAATAGACTTTTTCTCTGTTTATATTTTTTTTCTGATTCTCAAAACGAGCCATCAAAAGCAACTGATCTACAAGAGAATTTAAGTGGTCAACTTCATTAATGCAATAATTAATTTTTTCTTTATATTCACTGTTATCTCGAGGTTTACGTATTAAGACTTCAAGTGTTCCTTTAATAACTGTCAGAGGTGTTCTTAATTCGTGAGAAGCATCAGATGTAAACTGTTTTTCGCGCTCTATAGCATCTTCGAGCCTATCCAACAAATTATTAATTGTATTAGAAAGCGTAAACAATTCATCTCTTGTTTTGGGCAGCGGAATTCGAGATTTAAGATTGTCTTTTGTAATAATTTTAGAAGTCTGAATAATGTTATTTATAGGTTTTATGCTTCGTCCCGCATAAAATCTTGCCAGAAAAAACAAGATCAAAAGTATGATTGGGAAAGTAATCAATAAAGTATCCATCAAATTATCTAAAACTTTGGACGAATCAGACAAAGACATCGCAATAATCAAATACCCAATTTTCCTTGACTTGATGTGAAGCGGCACTTGCATTTGACGGATTTTATTCCCTAGTAATTTGGTGTCAAAAAGTTCAAAATGGTCTTTATTTTCATGAAAAGCAAGTTTCTCATTTTTTAAATTAGGAGACTTTTCAAGGATTTTCTTGTTCAAATCTAAAAACTGAACGAATACAGGATTCACATCAACAGAATTATGTTCTCTTTCCTCCCATTCTTCGGTATCCATGAAAACGACAACACCATTTTCAATTTTCAGTTCTTTTAAATGGTCTTGAACTTCAATATTTAAATTTTCATCAATGTGATTGTAAACCGTCAGTTTGACAATAAAATAAATCGCCGAAAAGACTGCCAAAACTAGCAATCCAGTTCCTACAATATAGTTTAATGCGATTCTATTTCTAAAGGATAATGATGTCATTTTGCTAATCATTGGCAATGTATCCAATGCCACGGATGGTTTTTATATAATCTTCTTCAATTTTAAGATTCAGTTTTTTTCGAATGGCATTCATAAAAACATCGATAACTCCAGTATCGTACTCAAAATTGATTTCCCAGACATCTCTTAAAATCTGGTTTCTTGTGCAGACTTTTCCTTTATGCTGAATTAAATACGCCAATAATTCAAATTCACGTTGCGTTAGCGAAATTTCTTCACCTCCGTTTAAAACGATATGCCTAGACAAATCCATGGTAATGTTTCCTAGAATCAGGGTTTCGGTTTGTTTTTTATTTCTAAAGTGAACTTTAATTCGCTCTACCAATTCCTCAAAACTAAATGGCTTTTTGATATAATCGTTTGCCCCCGCTTTTAAACCTTCTATAGTTTCCTGAACCGTATCTTTTGCAGTTAAAAAGATAATTGGTGTCACCTGATCTTTAATCCTGATAGCTTTGCACAGATCAAGACCATTAATTTTTGGCAACATCCAATCTAAGAGAATCAAATCAAATTTTTGTTCCTGAACCAGCTCAAAACCTTTAGAACCATCGGCTGCAGTAGTAATTTGATAGCCTTCTTCTTGCAAACCTTGTTTTAGAAATTGGACAATTCCTACTTCGTCTTCAACTATTAAAATATGCATTTATCGTATCTAATTAAAATTTGAATTTTATTTTGAACCCAAAGATAAATAATTTAGCCCTCAGAAATAATTGAAAACGCCAATAAATACAGAAAGCGGCTTCTTAAGCAAACATTAAGTTAACGTTAAGTAAGGCAAAAGTCGTACTTAATCTAAAATTAATCTTTTTGAAGTAATTTTGCAAAAAATTACTTCAGATGAATTTTTATAAAAAACTTTCACCTTTCTACAATTTGGCATTGCTGTATTTTATAGTGAGTTTTACACTAAGAATAGTATTGCTTTTTCATCCAATTACTCAGAGTTCATTTACATTTGCTGAGAGCTTAAAAATCTTTTCATTAGGTTTAGTATCAGACTTTTTTGTATTTGCTTTGGCTTCGGCTTTCTTATGGCTGTATCTTATCTTTATTTCCAATTCAAAATACAATAAACCATACGGTTATATTATTCTTGCAAGTTTCCTGGCACTTTTAATCTATATTGCGTCTGGAAAAAGTGTTTTTGATGAATATGGAGGTGCTTTACCTAGAATCGTTTTAATTTTTGTTGCCATTAAAACATTTTTATTTGCACTTTTGCTTTTCTTGCCAAAACACAGAGATAAAATAAGATTCTGGCTTTTTGCTTTTGTAATTTTTCTGTACGTTTTGCTGATTCTTCAAAATGCAATAAGCGAATTTTTCTTTTGGAATGAATTTGGAGTAAAATACAACTTCATCGCCGTTAATTATCTGATTTACACCAATGAAGTTATTGGAAACATTATGCAGTCTTATCCTGTTGTTCCTATTTTTTCTGCGCTGTTCATCATTACGGCAACAATTACTTACTTCATTGTTAAAAAATCAAGAAATTATATCGACGAAATTCCAAGTTTTAATCAGAAATTAAAAATTACAGCTCTTTATGCCGTTTTATTTATCTGCTCATTACTTGCTATTCCTGGATTAGCGAAAACAGAAAACTCTAAAAATGTTTTTGTTAACGAATTGCAGTCGAATGGAATCTATAAGTTCTATCTAGCGTTTCAGAACAGCAACCTAGACTATTTTAAATTTTACAAAACAATTTCTAACGAAAAGGCTTTCGCCATTTTAAAACAAGATTTTCCTACCATTAAAGGAAACAGCACTTTACGTCTGATAAAAGAAGATTCATTAGAACAGCGTAAAAATGTTGTTTTAATAACAATTGAAAGTTTAAGTGCCGATTTCATGAAAATGTACGGCAATGAACAAAATATTACGCCATTTTTGGACAGTCTGGCACAAAAAAGTTTGCTTTTTACCAATGTATATGCAACTGGAAATCGAACTGTTCGTGGTCTTGAAGCGGTAACTTTATGCATTCCTCCAACAGCTGGAGAAAGTGTTGTAAAACGAGAAGACAATAAAAATAAATTCTCAACCGGATCTGTTTTCCTTAAAAAAGGATACAATGTAAAATTCATGTATGGAGGTGATGCATTTTTTGACAATATGCAGGATTTTTATTCGGGGAATGGATATCAAATAGTCGATAAATCAAGCTTTTCTAAAGACGAAGTAACTTTTTCTAATGTATGGGGCGTTTGTGACGAAGACATGTACAACAAGGCTATTAAAGTAATGAATGGTGAAGCAAAGCAAAACAAGCCTTTCTTTAATCACATCATGACAGTTAGCAATCACAGGCCATTTACATATCCTAACAATAAAATAGATATTCCTGCAAACATCAAATCTAGAGAAGGTGGTGTAAAATACACAGATTATGCTTTGCGACAATTTTTTGCTCAAGCAAAAAAACAGCCGTGGTTTAAAAATACTGTTTTTGTAATTGTGGCAGATCATTGTGCATCAAGCGCTGGAAAAACAGAACTTCCGGTAGATAAATATAGAATTCCTGCTTTTATTTATATTCCGGATGCGAAACCCGAAAAATTCAACAAATTAATGTCGCAAATTGACATTATGCCAACCTTATTCGGATTGCTAAATTTTGATTACGAAAGTAAATTCTTTGGTCGAAATGTATTCAAGACAGATTATCAGCCTAGAGCTTTTATAGCTACTTATCAGGATTTAGGATTAATAAAAGACAATATTTTAACCATTTTATCTCCAAAGCAAGGAATCCAACAGTTTGATTTGAAGCTTATGGAGAAAACTGGAATTTCGCCTGAATTTCAAATTTATTACGATCAAATTCCATTGAAATCTGAAAACACAAAATTAGCTGACGAAACTATTTCTTATTATCAATCAGCTTCTTATGTCTTGAAAGAGAAGGAATATCAGTTTACAGATTTAACTAATAAAAATAAGAAGTTATACGCAAAAGTTCGCGAATAATTCAAAAGAATAAACCCGACATCTGTCGGGTTTTCTTTTATACTCCTTTTAATCCTTTCATCTGTGGCTTAATTTTTAATGCAAAGAATGCTTTTTTTTTTTAGCTTATATGCTTTCTTTGCGATAAGTGAGTCCACAAATAAAACTCAACGTTTTAAAACCTATTGAGTTTGTTTTTATAAGAGACATTAAAAATGCATCTTTGCGACCTCATTATTCATAAAAACAAAACTTAGCTTAAAAAAACTTAGCATTCTCCTGTTAAAAACCACAAAAAAAGCCTCAAATTCTATAAAGATTTGAGGCTTTTTTTAAGATTCCGAAGTAAAACTTGAAACTTTAAACTATAAAAACTTGAAACAAATTTTTAGTCGTTCTGATTCTTCATTCCGAATAAATCTCCTTTTTGGAACAATTTTAAATCATCCTGTAAAGCTTGATAATTTCTTTGCGTTAATGCTGGAGCATCCAAATCACTTAAGTCTGGTTTTCCTGCATTTATCCATGCCGTGTACCAAAAACTTGCAGTTGCAGTAATTGCTTTTCTCATTTGGCTTTCTACCATTCCGTTTAATTGCTCGTGTAATTTTTTAGCATACTCATCAGAAAACTTAGAGGTATTGTATTTTGTTTTTGCAATTTTACCCTCTGCATCCATTTCAAAAACTTTGTTTTCTGGAGTTGCAGTTCTTAGCTTTTTATCGATATCCAATAAAGGTTGCGCCAAGGTGTGAGTATCATTAATTAAATCCCAAATTGCTTTATGAACATCTGGATAATACTGTGCTTCAGGAACATTTAACTTATAATTTTTAACGAATAATTCTGGCAATCTGCTTTCCCATAAAGAGTGAATTCCTTTCTGATCTGTCAATTGTCCGTCGTGATTTGCAGAAGTATGCAATGGCATGTGCGCATCACCAATATAATGGCCTAAATCTGCTGCAAGAAATAAGATTTCAGCTCTATTTTTTTCTTTGAAAGCTTTAGTCAATTTTGCCATCATATCTTCGATATACCAAGGCAAGATTCCGTTATCGCTTAAGAATTTGGCGTCGTATTTTTGTTTTGCTTCTTCTAATGTTTGCGGATAACTGTCAGCAGAGCCAAAGTTTTCCATATCAAAATAATGTCTCGGACCTTCTTCCTTATAATTTAAAGCGTACTTGCGGATATCTGGAACCGAAGCTTCTTGTGTAATAAAATCAATGTGATTGTAAAAAAATATCTGTATTTGTTTTGGTAAAGCCATTACAGCAGCTTTGTTAATACGCTCATGGCCAACATTCCCCCATGACAGCATAAAAAAGCCAACAATTAAAGCGCATAAAGCTATTAATTTTGGTCTCATTTGGATTTTCTTCATTTGTTTTTTTATTAGAGGGAGCAAATTTAGTTTTAATTAAAGAATACGCAAAAAATACTGCTAATAAGATTCTACAATTTTAACTTTTTAATATTTTATGATCTAAAAACGGCAAGAAGTTCATATTAACAATAATTTTCTTTATACATTTGTTTAATTAAAACCAATACAATTTTATGCGCCAGATTACCTTAAACTTCTTTCTGTTAATTTCTTCTTTTTGTCTTGCCCAAGAAACTGATATACAGTTAAAAAATGTAAGCGACACAATACTAAATACCAAAAGAGTACTTAAATTTTCTGATCCGTTTGACGGTGTAAAAACAATGCAAAAATTGTTTCCTGGAAAATTATACCACCTTGCAGATAAAAACACTTTTTTAAGCTGGAAATGCAAAACCTGCAAACCTACGGCATTTTTAGATGTTAATGGCGTTGAAGGAGATCAAATGTTTCCATATACAGAAGGTGTTGCCACTAGACTTTTAGCTAATATCGATTATAGCGATTCTAAAGGAAATCAATTTAAAATACTAGCCTTTAATCATTCTGTTCATGATGAAGATGGACTTCAGACAGGACGTTTTTCTGGCGGATTGCTTGGTCTTGCAAAATTTGCAAAAAACAATACTGTTTGGGAAATGAGATCTTTTCAGCCAGCAGTTGCCGCATTTGGAGCTTTTGCACAATGTCCGACTCCAAAATTAGTTGAAATTGGAGAAGATCAGTTTGCTTTTACATTATTGCACGTTAACGGAGGTGCAGGCGGTCCTTTTGAAGGATGGTTATATCTTGTTGCTGGCTTTGAGGGGAAATACCAGCCTATTTTAGAAGTTGAAAATTACCAGCTTACAAACGTAGAAAGTGTAAAATGGTCTGGAACTTATTCAGTTGTAAATGATAATTCTAAAAAACATTTTAGAGATATAATTATCAAGACCTCTGGAACTTTTGATAAAGCGGCACGAGCTAAAGATGAATTTGAAGTAAATCTTCCAGAAGAATTGGCTGCAATGGCTAAAGCAAAAAAGTCGTTTAATTTTGAAATAGAAAGACGTTACACTTTCAAAGGAAAACTTTACAAAATGATTGACAAACCAATTGTAAAATTCTCCAATGTCAAATAAATACTTAATTCAAATAAAGAATTGACAGTAAAGCCAATACTGCTATAAAAATCCAAAGAAAAACACCTTGAAGCAACGGCTTTACCCCTACTGCTCTTAAAGTTGCAAAATTCAACGTTGCACCAATTAAAAATAAAGTAATAGTTAGTCCAACTTTTGCAATGCCAACAAAATGCGCTGTAAAAACAGCTGTTGACGGAATATAAGTGTTTACTAACATGGCAATAACAAACAGACCAATAAAATATGGAATCTTAATTCTAGAATTCTTGCTTTTAAATAAAAATGCCGTCAAAATAGAAATTGGAATAATCCATAAAGCTCTCGCTAGTTTTACTGTCGTTGCCACCTGAAGCGCTTCTGCGCCATATTTATTGGCCGCGCCCACAACAGAACTTGTATCATGAATAGCAATGGCACACCAAAGACCAAAATCTTTTTGCGACAGATCTAATTGGTGTCCGATAAATGGAAAAACAAATAAAGCAATAGAGTTTAGTATAAAAATAACGCCTAAAGCAATTGAAGCCTGATTTTCGTTTGATTTGATTACTGGCGAAATAGCCGCGATCGCACTTCCTCCACAAATAGCTGTTCCACAAGAAATTAAATGCGATGTTTTCTTTTCTGTTTTAAGCCATTTCCCTAATAGAAATCCGAAGAGCAAAGTACTGAATATCGAAAAAACAGTTAAAACAAAACCTTCTTTTCCTGCCGAAACTGCACTATTTGCATTCATTCCGAAACCTAAACCTACTACTGAAAACTGCAATAAAAATGTGATTGCTTTATGGTTGAATTCTACAAATGGATTTCCGAAAAGATTTACAATTAAAACACCAAATAAAAGTGCTATTGGCGGAGAAATAATCGAAAATAAACATAGTAAGATAACAACAAGAAAAAGTGCTTGCTGTAAAGATTGATTAATTTCAAATAATTGTGCTGATGTTTGTTCTTTTGTTTTCAAAATAAAGGCAATTGATATTTACTTTGCAAAGTTCTATCGTTTATCTCGAAAACACCAATCGTAAATTGCAATAGACTATAACTTCAAGTTATAGTGAGATGCTAAATTTTGGATGAATAGTTCTGATAAAGAATCTGATTTTCCTTGTAAGGTTATAATATAAAAATATCTTTCTATTGCTAATTCTTCAATGTCTAAAACAATCAATTCCTTATTTTTTAACTCCTTGCTTACAGCATGAATAGACATAAAAGCAAAACAATCTGAATTTAACAAATATGATTTTATGCTTTCTGTGCTTCCTAACTGCATTTCAATTTGCAAATCAGTCAATTTTAAATTTGCTTTTTTTAATGCAAATTCTATAACCTCAAGTGTTCCTGATCCGCGTTCTCTGGTAATGAATTTCATTGATTTTAAATCGCTTACTGAAATTTCACTTTGTTGTACTAACGGATTTTTGCTATTGCAGACTAAAACCAATTCATCTTTAAGAAACGGAATATATTTTATGGATTGATTTTTAGACTGCCCTTCAACAATTCCGATTTCGATTTCTTTATTGATTAAAGCATTTTCAATTTGCTCAGTATTTCCATTCAGCAAATTAACTTTTATGTCTTTTTGTTTTTGATGAAAACTAGCCAAAACTGGAGAAATAATATATTGCGAAATTGTCGTACTTGCTCCTAACCTTAATAAACCTTGGCGTTCTTTATTGAAAGAACTCATTTCAAAGTCTATTTCACGATAAATATCGAAAATACTTTTAGTATATTTTAGGAGAATTTTTCCTGCTGGTGTTAAAGCGATTTTAGAACCGTTTCGTTCAAAAAGTTTGGTTTTATAGGTTTCCTCTAATTCTTGAATATGTTTGGAGACGGCTGGCTGAGTAATGTATAATTCCGTTGCCGCTTTAGTAAAGTTAAGGCGGAGCGCAACGGTGTAAAATACTTTAAGCCTAAAGTCCATTTTTTATTGTTTTTGTTTAAAATTTAAAGTTTTAGGCTTTAAAGCTTTGTCCCTTTGTCTCTTTGTAACTTTGCTACTTTATATCTTATTACAATAAACCGTTATACTTTCTCACAAACCATTCAGCCGTAAGCAAAGCAGCAATCAAAATCAACAACCAAATCCAATCAATAATTGGAGTTTTACTTGAAATGTTTTTTTCAATTGATTTGTATTCTTTGTTTTCTAAAAGTGTATTAATCAATTGATCGGTTTGATTTTCGAAGAAAGCTTTTCCTCCTGTTTGTTGTGCCAATTGCTGTAATTTGACAACATCTGGATTTACGAACTGTTTTTCGATATCAAAATCTAGAATCTCAAAATGACTTGCGTAAGAAGTGTTTGAGTTTAATTCTTTTACTGTAAAGTTATATTTTCCTGCTGGAAGTCCTTCTAGATTAGCCGAGAAAGAATTGCTTCCTTTCAGCAAATCGTAATTTTTAGTTTGTTTTGTCGCTACATTTACAACTGTAATTGTTAGCCTAGCTTTTTCGTCAAACTCGTAATTTTTATTGAAATATTGCGCATTGATAATGATTTCTTCGCCAGAATTGTAAAAACTTTCATGAGTAACCACCAAAGATTTCTTTGAAGTAGTCGATGCTAAATATTGAATGATTTTATCGATAAAAACATCATACTTTTCAAAAGATTGATTGTCAACATGGCTTTGCAAACGCCATTTCCAGCTGTTTTCTCCTAAAAGAAAAGCAGTTCTTTTTCCTTGATTTTCGGCGAAAGCCAATAAAGGCGCATTGGTAGAAACGTTTCTAATTTTTGAAGAAAGCAAAACAGACACATTTCCGTTAGTGCTAATATTTCCAAACGGATTTTGTAAAGGCGGGAAATTTTCAAAACCAATATTATCAATAGCAAACAAATTAAAAGCCGATTGGAATTCGCAAAGAAAATCCTCACGCTGATTGCTCATTTTAAATATCAAGTTGTTTTGCTGCTGATTTAAAAAATTGAAATCGGTATTATTTCCTGTTATAATAAAGGTATTGGTTCCTTTTAATTTATTGTTATCAAAAATAGGCTTAAAAGCTGTGGTTGGCTGATACAAAACTAGAACAGAAACATCATCTAAATCGTTAATTTGATTTGGTTTAACTAATATTACTTTACGTTGCGCATTAACTTCAATGGAACGTTTTAAAGCTGCAATATCTGGATGATTGATTGCCGAAACAATCGCAATTGTCGATTTTTGATCGATTATTTCTACTGCAAAATTTTTGATGTTATTATAACTGTTTTTCTCTTTTGCAGAAGATTGAATGCTTGCTTTATAAATCTGCAATCCTACTTTATCTGCCGGAAGGAGTAAATTTAAAGAAGCCGTTTTCTTTGATGGCGAGAAAGAAAGTTTTTCTTTTGCTACAACGGTATTTCCTTGTGCGATGGTAAATTCTGCATTAGCTGTTTTGTCTCCTGCGTATTGCAGAAAAACTTCAACTGGAAATTTATTTTTATGAAAAGCGTATTTGTTTACGTTGAGCTGATTGATTTTTAAATCAAAAAAAGTGGTTGTATCTCCCACAACCAAAGGATAAACTTTATTAACAGGATCAAAACGATACACATAGTCGTTTCCTGTAGTTTGATTTCCGTCAGTAATAATTACTGTTGGGAAAATCAGATTTTTGTTGATGCTTTTTAAATTTTTAGCAACTTCGTCCAAATTGGTTTGATTCCCTTTGAAATCAAATTTATCTGAAATTTTAAAATCATTGTCAAACTGATAGGTTTGAATATCAAATTTTTCTTTTAAAGCAGGATTTGAAACCAGTTTTTGATATAATTCAACCGCTGTTTTATCTGATTTTAAAGCTACAATAGAACTCGAATTGTCGACTACAACCGCCAAAGGCGTTTTGGTAATTTCGAGAGAGTTTTTAGAAATAATAGGATTTATCAATAAAACCAATAATCCGAAAATGGCTAAAAAACGTAAAAAAGCCAAAAGTATAATCACATTGGATTTACTTTTGGCTTTAAAAAAATATTGAAAATACGACAACCCACCAGCAATTACTAAAGAAAGCAATAATAAAAGAATCGTGTTTGTAGTCATATTTATTTAGTGTTCAGTAATCAGTATTGAGTGATCAGATTTTATTTAGTGTCAGAGTCAGATAAGAACTGAATACTAAAATCTGAACACTGAAAACTTTTAAGTAAGCATTCCTCCGCAAACGTTAAGAACTTGTCCTGTAATGTAACCGCTCATATCTGAAGCAAGGAACAGACAAGCGTTTGCTACATCTTCTGGAGTTCCTCCGCGTTTCAACGGAATACCTTCTCTCCATCCTTTTACTACATCTTCGCTTAATTTTGCAGTCATTTCAGTTTCGATAAATCCTGGAGCGATGGCGTTGCAACGAATGTTACGAGAACCTAACTCAAGAGCTACCGATTTTGTAAATCCGATTGCACCAGCTTTAGAAGCTGCATAATTGGTTTGACCTGCGTTTCCAGAAACTCCAACAACAGAACTAATATTGATGATAGATCCTGCTCTTTGTTTCAAGAAAGTTTTCTGAATCGCTTTTGTCATATTAAAAACCGATTTCAAGTTTACATCAATTACTTGGTCAAAATCTGCTTCAGACATACGCATTAGCAAATTGTCTTTTGTAATTCCGGCATTGTTGATTAAGATGTCAACAGTTCCAAAATCTGCTAAAACAGCGTCAACAAAAGTCTGAGCTTCGTTAAAATCTGCTGCATTAGATTGGTATCCTTTAGCTTTTACTCCTAAACTATTTAATTCTGCTTCCAAAGCTTCCGCAGATGCTGCAGATGAGCTGTATGTAAAAGCAACGTTTGCTCCATGTTTAGCAAAAACTTCAGCAATTCCTTTTCCAATTCCACGGCTTGCACCAGTAATAATTGCAACTTTTCCTTCTAGTAATTTCATATTAAGGTATTCGTTTTTATTTTTTGAATTACAAATATAGATTATTTGAGCGTTTAATAAAATTTGTAATCCAAAAATTGCCTTAAGAATTTTAGATACTGCTAAAACAAAAAACAGCTCATAAGAAATGAGCTGTTTTCCCAAAATAAAAAAATAAAACTAAAAAATTTTAAATGTGATTTTGCTTCGTTATAAAAAATATAATGATCATAATCATCGCCATAATTAACATTCTACTAATGGAGTGCTTAAATTCCTCCGTTCCTTGATTTTTATCTTCTTTTCTTTGTTTGATAAGGTTCCAAATCATAATCGGGAAAATTACCGCTAAAGAAACGTACATATAAGGTCTTAAATATTCGTAATAGTAGCCATTTAAAAGAAGTGAGCCTAGTCCCCAAAAGAAAACCGCAATAGTTGCTGGTGTCAAAACTTTTTTAATCATAATATCTATATTTAAAACTATTTACTTTTAGAACAGAAATTGTGGTTGATAAAAAGCAGCTCGTAAAACGAACTGCCTTTTACTAAATTAATATCAAACTGAAAATTTATAATTGATAAGTAGTCATTCTAAAATTGCTAGCCGCACTAGTGAAAGTGTAGATAGTATTAGAATATGTAATTCTAAAGTTTTCTTTCTTAACGTACAATCCTTTAGCATTTGTTAATTCATTATCTATTTCTTTCAAGAAATTATAATTTGCTGTTGTTGTATTCCAGCCATCATCAACTAAAATTATAGTTTTATTAACTGCATCTTCTTTTGTAGTTAACCAGTGAATAATTTGAGCTTTACCTCCATTAAATTGATATTGAATATATGTTCCATTTGGCACATTATTAAATACAATCTGAACTCTTGCAATAGATTGATTAGCTGGTAACGTAGTATTTACTTTATCTACAAGCGTTTTAAAGTAAGATGAATTTGTTGGTGCTGTATATAAATTTGCAGCAATGTAACCAAAAACCATTTGAGGTTTACCTTCAACTAAGCTTTTATAATCATCAGTTAAAACTAATGGTTTAGAGCTATATCTAATAGTTGCACTTACTCCATTTGCTCCAGTTGCCGTAAAACTTCCATCTGCACTATTATATACAAATTCAGTTAGTTTCTGACCTCCTACTTCTACAGCTGGGCTTACTATAATTCCTGTTGGAGTGTAAGCAATTCCCATATTATTTGTTGCAGTAGATCCTGGCTCAATAGAATTTGCCGTAGAAAATCTTGACCTAGTTGTAAATGTAAAATCATATTGGTGCACTGTTTTACCGTCGTTCGTTTCAAATAGTCTAAACAATGGTCTTGTATTTGCTCCAACAACATTAGCAATCATATCAATGTTTTTAGGAAGATCTGTCCAGTCCTGAGCCGTAGCTTTTACAAAACGAATTTCTTTTGAAGTGCTGTCACCAGCTGTTCTGTTTGCTTTGAAAATAAGTTGGCCGTTTTCTTCTCCATAATATAAGAATTGAAAATCTCCTAAATATCCTTTACCAAGTAAAGCAGGCGTTGGATTAGATGCCGGACTTGAATCTGATAGTAAATGGATTCTATTTTTGGTTGTAAAAACCAAACTTACTGTACTTCCTAACTGAATATCATATTCACTTGTAAATTTTGAAGTCGTTGTAGCATCAAAATCAGATGCCATTTCAACTTTACCATCGGCTGTGAATTTAAATAAATGGGTAAATCCCCCTAATTGTTTATCATCTGTAAAATAAACTGCTTTCCAACCTTCAGGAGAAGAAAGCAGAGCTTGCTGTAACTCGCTTTTTTGCATATTTAAACGCTCTGTAGGAGTTTTGTCAAACTTTTGTTCTACTTCGGTACTTGTACAAGCTGTAAGCTGAACAACAAGTGATGCAACAACTAAATACTTGAATATATTTTTTATTTTCATAATATCTTTTTTAAAGTTTTATAATTGTTGAATATTAATTATTAATTACATAAGTAGTATTCTTTTCAGCTTCGTCTCTTAAAGCATAAAAGTCAATATTGAAAGTGTCTTTAAAGTACTGCACCACAATTGCTTCTTTTTTCTGAATATCTGCTCTTGCTTTTGCACTAGAAATTCCAGCCAAAATTGCCGCATATTCCGCTTTAGTGCTGATCAAGATAATTGAAGCTGTTTCTGCAAAATCTTCGACAATGTTTGATCTTGCGTAACTAGATATAAAACCTAATTCTCGTGAAGCTGTAGTTGTTTCAAGATGCCAAGTTGCTGTATATCCAGAAGGTGTAATTTTTCCCCAAGCTTGCTCATCAAATGGTTTTGTTTGGTTTAAAATATGAACATACTCATGTTGGATTGTGTGGATAAATTCTGCTACTACAGCTCGGTTTGTTTTAACCAGGTTGTCTACTTCAAAAAGCGTGATTCTTTGTCCTCCTTCAGCTATACCAAGTGTTCTTGTACCGTTTGAGTTTGAATTTACACCTCCTACTAAAACAATTTCTCTAGGAGCAATTTTCTTAACGAAATCTGGTCCAGCAATAGTTGCGTAACTCTGAAGCCAAATCTGTTTTACAATTTCTAATGCTGGTTGTACTTTAGCTACAGTTGGAGGAAACAAAAACCTTGTATTATCAACTGTATTTTGATTCCATTTGTATTGCGCATTAATATTATAAGGAACAAGATAATTAGCATCAATCCATTTATCTAAATCTGTTCTTGTAGGTTGGTTGTAATCTAATTGACTTTCTGTAGGCTGATCTTCATGCGCACAAGCAGCTAAAGCCAAAACGCTAACAAAAACCGCTATTTTTTTATATTTATTTAATAATTTCATAATACTTTTTGGTTTAGTTTTATCTAGGATTTTTCTCTACTCCGTTACTTGATGCGCTAAGAGGGATTTGAATTGCTCTGCGTTTGTCATCTTTCTCTAAGACATTTGTTGGTTTATTAAATGTTTCATGTTTTACCACAATGTTGAAACGTTTAACATCAAAGTATCTAATTCCTTCATGAATAAAATCTCTTCTTCTTGCTTCTGCAATAGCTTTTATGTAAGAAGTCTGCAATGGAGTAATCTCATAAAATGGCGTGTACTCATCTGCTACAACTGGATATTTAGCTACAACTTTTGCTTCTGTTAAAAAATCAGTTGTCGGATTGTATCCAGAGGTTCTTGTTCCTAGAAAATACCCCAATTCGGTATTTGCTTCAGCAATTCTATTTTTCATTACAAGAGCTTCAATTCTGTTTAAGTAGAATTCATCATAAGATAAAGCAACCGTTCCCAAATATGGCTCTCCAATGTTTGCTGTCAAATTGGTGTATTTAAAATATTCTTTAAATTTTGGTGAGAAAACCGTCATACTACTATTGTATGAATAGGTTTTGTAAAGCCAAGATTTTCCATAAATATTGGTTGTCGCCCCCATGATATCTGGACTTTGAACTCCTGTCAAATAGAACCTATTACGGCTTGAAGCTCTTGTATAGATTGAATAAGAAGAGATTACCAGTAAGTTGGCAGGTTCTCCAGCTTTTGCATATTCAATAAATTGAACGTTTGGATCTAAGGCTGTAAATGTTAGGTAATTTCTCAATTTCCCAACTGGTTTAGATCCTAATCCTTCAGAAACCTGAAGAACTTTATCCCAATCTCCTTTTATTAAGTAGAAGCGACTTGCAAATGCATTTGCTGCCTCTTTTGTAAAATGAAATTTAGGCTCAGAATAGTTATTACCAACTAATTTCAGTCCCTCTTCTAGATCTTTTTGTATAAAATCAAAAACTTCTTTAACTGTATTTCTAGTATACTTTTTAATTAACACTTCTTCTGGTTCAGTAACATAAGGAATTCCTAAATCTTTATCAGCTGTAGCTGGATTATATCTCTGAGACCAAAAAGAAACAAGCATAAAGTGTGAATAAGCTCTAGCTAATAATGCTTCTCCTTTCTGAGAGTTTAAGTTAGAAGTATTTCCTAATTCATTAATCGCTTGCAATGCTTTATTTGCATGAGCAATAGCGCGGTAACATGCATCCCAATAATTTGCTTGAGTATCAACATTTGTCTCATTGTTCATTTCCCAATTATAATTTTGCTCGTTTTTAGGAAGAGTTTCTGCCAACTGTCCGTCGCCTACGTTATCAGTCATTGTCTCAGCAAAATCCATATACGTTCCACCAATTGGATATGCATTAACCAATAATTCAGAAATTTTCTCAGGGGTATCTATCTGTGTTCTATTATCTGGTGTTTCCGAAAGGAACTCATCACAGCTACTTAATGAAGCCAGTAATAATATTGAAAGTACTATTTTTATATTTTTCATAATTAGGTTAATTATAATGAAACATTTAAGGTGAATGTATACTGAGAAGTGATAGGAAACGCAACTCCTCCTGTATTACGGAACTCAGGATCCTGACCATTTAATTTCTTGTCAGAATAAATCAACCAAGGATTGACAGCAGAACCTTTCAAAGTAAAAGTGCTAACACCTATTTTTCTCTTAAAATCTTTTGGAAATTCCCAACTTAAAGAAATATTTTTCAGTCTCACAAAATCACCATCAGCGATTCTCACGTCCGAATAATTGTATGTGTTATAAGCTCTTTGAAGCATATTTTGTCCACCATAATCTGTTATTAATCTCTTATCTGCAATTACAGGTACATTTGTGTAGTTTTCGTCCCCCGGATTAATCCAACGATTTGTAAAATCTTTTGTAAACACCGTTAAATCATCATATTGGCTATCGTAAACTGGGTTCAAACGTACTTTATTTCCTCCTGAACCAACAATGAAAACATATAATGACCAGTTTTTATAAGTAAATGTATTTGCTAAACCAATCGATTTGTTTGGTTCGATAGATCCTTCATATTTCAGATAGTCTGTTACATTATCATTATCTTGAAAATTAGCTCCTGTAATTTTATCGGTTTCACCTGGAGCCATAACGAATGTTGGCAATCCTTGATGATTTAAACCTGTAAATTGATACGAATAGATCGAGTTTCTTGGATGTCCAATTGCATTTCCTCCATTACCATCAACTAAATCAAATACTGTTGGTTTATTTTCCAATTTTGTAATTTCTTGTTTGAAAACTGAGAAATTAAGTGTTGTAGACCATTTAAAATCACGGCCTGTAAAATTTTGGGTTGTTATACCAAGTTCAACACCTTTCGTTTCCATATTTGCATTATTACCTTGTTTAATTTTTTGTCCGCCAATACCAGAGGTAACCACAAAATCAACTAAATCAAATGCTTTACGACGATAAACATCAGTTACTAATTGGACTCTGTTATTGAACATACCTAAATCAAGTCCAATATTTGTTTCAAATTGTTTTTCCCAAGTCAAATCGCTATTCTGCAACTGATCAATTTGAATTCCGGTTTCTCTGTCGTCAAGATTTAAGCGATCTGAAATATAACTTTTATAAATTGCCAAAGAGTTTGTAGCAGGACCAGCTGTAGCTGTTAAACCATAAGAAGCTCGCAATGCTAAATTATTAATAGATTTAGCATTTTTCATAAAGTTTTCTTCAGTTACATTCCATTTACCACTAAAAGTGTAAGTCGGAAGCCAGCTACTAGAAGAGCTACTATCTCCTTGTCTATTAGAACCATCGTAACGGCCTGTAACCGAACCAGTATAACGACGGTTATAAGTATATCCTACTTTCCCAAAGAAACCTACAGTTCGCTCTCTTTCTGTATTAAATCCATAATAAGAATTTCCTTCATTAATGATTTTCTCAATTAATCTAGGATCGGTAAAAGCTGTAAGTCCTCTATCATATTGAAGACCTGCTGCCGTAAAATTATCACTATTTCTATCTACAGAACGCAATTCTGTACCAAAGAAACCTTCCAATTCGTGTTTTTCTGCAAAAATATTTCTATACGTAACACTATTTCTAAGGTTATAAGAAGTCATATCGTTTGTAAATTTTCGTAAGAACCCACCATTTGGCAATACAGAAACAGCTGGAGCTGTTAAGTCATTTGGATCTTTATATAAAAAGATATTTTGATCTCTCACAATAGTAGTTTCCATTGCATTGTAAGCACCAACAACATTAGATCCTTCTAAAATTTTATGCTCTCTACTTGTGTTCGCATAACGGGCAGATCCTGTTAAGTTATAAGTAAAATGCGGAGAAATTTTATATTCTAGATCCAATTGGAAACGAATATCTTTTACATCGATATCTAAATAGTTAGTTTTTAATTCATTGATAATATTCATTGGTGCCCAGTTATTTCTGTAGTACTCTAAGTTTCCATTTTCGTCGTACGGTCTTAAAGTTCTGCTCGTATTTAATACGTAACTAAAAGGGTTAATATCAAAATCTCTTGTAACTTTACCAAAAACTTGGTCTTTCTGGCTTTCGTAAGTACCAGGAGCACCTTGCTGTCTAATAGAAGCTAAAGTTGACAAAGTTAAGTTCAACCTATCATTGATATAAAAAGTCCCTTTAATGTTAGAAGACAATTGTTTTACATTATCAGCAATAGTCCATCCTGGATCTGTATAATATCCCAAAGAAGCATAAAATGTATTGTTTTTTCCTCCACCAGAGAAACTTAAAGAATGATTTTGAGTAATAGCAGGTCTAAACAATACTTTAAACCAATCTGTATTTGCTAGTTCATATTTTCTTAAAAAATTATTACGACTAACAGGGTCATTATTTACTAAATAGCCACCTGTTTCTGGCACGTAAGTATTGATAGCTCTTCCAAGAATATTATAAACACCACCATATCTTCCTTGAACGGTAGATGGCAAATCTAAAAATCCTTTAGATTCCATTTCTTTAAAAATACTCATAGATTCTTGAGAATTTAGAATGTCATATTGTGTATAACTAGGCACTGTTCTTACTGTCTGCTCTAAGCCATAGCTAACTTTTAGCGGAGAATCTCTACGTCCTTGTTTTGTTGTAACAACAACAACACCGTTTAATGATCTTGAACCATAAATAGAAGTAGCAGAAGCATCTTTAAGAATCTCAACGCTTTGAATGTCGTTTGCATTTAAACCTGCAACAGAAGAACTCAATAAAGTTTCTGAATTTCCAGATGCTAAATCAGCAAATGTAATATTGATAATATCTTCCTGAACAACTCCATCGATAACCCATAAAGGTTTTGTATCTCCAAAGATTGAAGAAGATCCACGAACTGTAATCTTAGGAGCTGTACCAAACGTACCTGTAACGTTTTGTACCGTAACCCCAGCAGCTTTTCCTTCAATCATTCTGCTCACATCCACAACCCCATCTACTTTTAACTCAGCTCCAGAAATTTTACTAATAGCTCCTGTAAATGTTCTTTTTGAAGTTTTTTCATATCCAGTTGTAACTACAACTTCTTTAAGATTTTGTCCTGCTTCTGTTAAAACTACAGTTGGTGTAGGATTATTAATTCCAATTTCTTTTGTCTCCATACCTACGTAAGAAATAACCAAACGGTCAACGTTAGCAGGCATTTCAATAGAAAAGTTTCCATCAAAATCTGTTAATACAGCTGTTTTTGTTCCTTTTGCCATAACAGTAGCTCCCGGCAGTGGAGTCCCACTTTGATCCGTAACTTTTCCTTTGATAATCGGTCCAAAAGTCAAAATTTCGAACAAAGAATCGTGATTATTTGCATTAGAAAAAGAACCAGAACTTTTTTGAAGCACTATCTGATTGCTTACTTCAGAAAAAGTAATATTAAATGGAACCAATACTCTGCTCAAAATACTAGACAGAGTTTCCTGGTTAGCTTCTATGCTAACCTTCTCTCCTAGCTGAGGAAGTCTTGAATTATAAGAAAATTTTACATGAGCAGACTTTTCGATTTTCGATAAAGCATTGTCTAAAGTTAGGTTCTCAACTGTAATAGTTACTTTAGTGTCTAATTTTTTCTGCCCATTTACATTATTTGCGAGAGTAACGCTTGAAAACACAAGCGCTAACACAAACTGAAACAGCGTTATTTTCATGATTTGGTGAAGTAATCGTTGCTTGACAACAGGTTTTTTCATAATTTTGGTTTGTTTTGATTAATACTATTCGAGTGTATTTTAAGAAACATCATAAATTACCCTTTACAGAGAGTGATTTATTCAGATTTAAGTGTCGATAATGTTACAGCATTCTCGGCACTTTTTTTTATGTATTTGTTTTTTACATAGGCAGTTATAAATTATTTTTTTAGTTTTTTAATTAGTTTAACTTGAGATTTTAATTAATGTAATTACGAATTCTAGTTACAGCCAGAAGTCGTAATTACAATTTGATTTCCATTCATTTCATAATTCGTATCGTTTCCAATACTTGTACAGATAATTTTTAGCTTTTCTGCCAATGGCTGGTCACTTAAAGAAGTTGTTAATCGGCAGTCTTTCAATTTATCATGAGGAAAATCGATATCTACCAAATAAGCTTGCTCAATAGTTTCGAGAATTTGCGCTACAGGAATATCAGTAAATTCAAAACTTAATTGTTCAATATTTCGAACACTATTCACTAAAATCGGATCTGCCGTAATATTAGTTATTTTATTAAAAACCAAATCCTTACGAACAAAACGCAATGCCTGATTAGGAAGCAAGACAATTTCTTTGTCTTCTCCCACGTGGACCAAATCATTAGACTTTACCTTAACTTTACCGGTGCGAACAAGAACTTCAACATTTTGCTGATCTGGATAAGCCTTTATTCTAAAGCTTGTTCCAACAACTCGAGTTACAATCTCGTTGGCATAAACAAAAAAAGGCTTTTTAGGATTTTTACTAATTTCAAAGAAACCTTCGCCGGATAAATACACCTTTCTTTCGTTTCCGGTAAAGATTTTAGGGTAACTTAATTTACTATTGGGCTGTAATAAGACCGAACTTCCATCAGACAAAGTAATTATCTGTGATTTTTCAGAATTGTTGGTTTGTTCTACCAAACCTTCGTCATTATCCTGAACCAGTTCATTGTAAGTAACTACATTATCAGCAGTTATGATATTATTTGTAAAAAACCATACAGAAAAGAGACCTACTAAAACAGCTGCGGCAATACCACCGATCCAGTATCTCTGTATTTTTAGTTTTTTAATTCTTGAAGTTTCTTGCGAAAGTTTTTCTGTTTGTTCAATTCTATGCCAAGTTTTCTGTAAGGCTTCATGAACTTCGTTTGAAGATAATTTAGATTCTGGAACTCGCATAGCTAAGAGCACTAGTCTCGCATCTTCGACAAGTTTAGCTCTTTGCAGATTTTCCAGAGTCCATTCTTCCCAGCCTTGCTCATCAACTTTAGACAGGATCCATAATTGAAAAGATTCATCAGCTAAAAAGTCTTCTATTTCGATATAATTGTTACGTTTTTGCATCTTATTATTAAGGTTACAAAAACATAGAGGACACTTTTTTTATTATATACTCACCTATTTAAGATTTTTTTTTAATTTTTTCTTAATTTTTTAAAAAACCCCTGAAGATATGAGGACTAGAAGCGGAATACTGCCTTTCCATTCTTTACGAAGACTTAGCAAACCGCGATGCAAAAGATTACTTGCTGACTGGTAATTCACATCTAGTAAATCAGCTATTTGTTCTACAGTCAAGCCTTGATGATAGCGTAAATACAATGCTTCCTTCTGACGGCCTGGAAGATCATTTAATAATTTATTTAAAAGCAGAACACGTTCGGCCGTTACTTCATCTTCAACCAAATCATTTTCTATGGAAAAATCAAAAAGAAATTCTAAAACATCGGTAGAGGTTGTTTTTCTAAAAACATGATCTCTCTCATGCAAACGTGCAATTCTCTTTCTAACACTAGAAAGCAAATATGCTTTAACAATAACATTATCTTGAAGAGAGTCGCGATAAAGCCAAATATCAGCAAAAACATCTTGAATACAATCTTGCACTTTTTCTTCATACGGACAAAGCGAATTACCGTAATTGATTAAGTCTCTATAGTATTTTTCAAAAAGTAAAGAGAAGGATTTCTCGTTACCATTTTTCAAATTATTCCACAGAATAAAGTCGTCTAAAACCTTGTTTTTTAAAATTTGGCTCATACAAAAAAAACTTTGGGGCGTAAAAATCAAATTATTTAAGAATGTTCTTAAGATCGATTAATTACATAAGATTAAAAATTTCTACTTCAAAGTGTGAGTCTTTTTTTGATTTAGAAAAACAAGCGTGAAACCAATTTAATTTAACAAAAATTAAACAAGTATTTTACATTTTCACGTCATTTTTGTACTACAAAAAGATTCAAGTTTTAACATTATTTTTTGTTTTTGTTTGATAAATATAGAAAAGCAAATAATTAAAACCCAATTATCCACTAAAAAAAGCTATTTTTTCTAAATTTGTCAGTATTTGCCCTTTATTTTTCGATTAAACTTAAATTTACGATAATTTAAATTTTAATTAACTAAATCGGATTAAGCTTATCTCTGTTTTCATCTTCAAGAAGACGTAAGCATCAATCTTACAAAAATGGATTTTTTAGATATATACTTATAGACGATTTCAAAAAGTGACATAAAAAAAGACCTAAACTTCAATTAGGTCTTTTTGAGCAGTTATAAAAATCGTTTATTAAATCTTAACAAACTTGATTATTGAATTTCCAATTTCTGTTTTAATTTGAAGAATGTAATTTCCTGATTGAAATTTAGAAATATCAATTTTAGAAATATCTTGGGCATTAGGAATGGTTAAAACTAACTGCCCCAAAAGATTATAAATGTTAATTCTCTGCATTTTAATTGAATCTTTAGATTGTATATTCAAAATATTCTGAGCAGGATTTGGATAAACTGAAAAATAAGACGAAAACTCAAAATCCTGTGTTCCTAAAGTTTTAAATGTTGAGGTTTCTTTATTTGTTAAAATTGGAAAATTATAATCAAAATAAATATTGGCTTCATTTTCAAAAGAATCGCCAACAGCTAAAGTGGGCAATGTTTTGATTTTAAAAGCGATATAACCATCATTATTTGCATCGTCAAAAGGAAGATTTATTTTTTCGAAGATAAATTCTACTTTATTTCCTTCTGAAATTTTAGTTATATAAGAATGGCTCGAACTAGTAGGAACTAAAGTCGAAACATCAAATTTCGAAGTGTTAATTATATCTTTAATTACAACATTTTCAGCATTATAAGTCCCTGTATTTTCAAAACGAATTAGATAGTGAACATATTGACCAATAAGTTCAGGTTTAATGACTTTTCCTTCTAAACAAGTTTTATCATTTGGATCATAAGAACCCACAACAGTTTGAGCAAGTTCAAAAGCATTATCTTCAGGCGTTTCATCAGTTTCTGTAGAATTAATGATAGCTTTATACTTCAATACATCTTCAATATTTACTGCTGGAGTTTCAACAGGAGAATTCGCATTTAAAATTAAATCAATTTCTCTGCTTTCAAAAGGTTTTAGATTTGAAAAATTCCAAACTAATTTATCAGAGCTTTGATTAGAAACTACAGAGTTTGAAGAAACAAAATCCAAAATCGAATCATCAAAATTAAGACTTACTGTTCCTTCCTGAAGTGTATTTCCTTTGTTCTTGTAAACTAATTTATAATTGGAATCAAAACCTGGTCTAGCGCCATCAATTGGCAATATTGAAATTTCTAAATCATTATGAGAACCATTTGGAACAATACAAAAATCCTGACTCAAAGGACTTGTTTGTGTCGGAAAAACAATATTTACAGAAGCTGGCGAAATAGTGAAATAGTTTGTATTTTCAATAATCGGAACAATGTTATATAAACCTGCAGGAACTTTCATCGAATACTCCCCGTTAGAGTCTGAAGTAAAATTCTCTGATTTGCCGCCATTGACAATTGAAAATTTTAAGTGCGAAGCTCCAACATCAGCAGCATCACAACCGTTATTATTAATATCAATTTTACTTTTGCCTTGAAATGTATAATTTATTCCACCAGGCTCAAACGAACAATAATTTCCAGCTAAACAATTTTCATATTTATATGGTGCAATTTTTTCTGTAACGAGCGTTAAATCCAAATCATCATCACAGATATAGCGAAGATTAGGACAATTTGATAAATTAAGACCTCCATAGCCTAAGGAACTTAGCGCAGATTCTAAAAAGCTTAAATTTTCAGTAGCGCCATTTTTAATATTTAGAAACTCTAAATTTGGACAATCTGACACGTTAAAATCTTTTAAATTTTTCAAATTACTTATATCCAAAGATTTGATAAGTGTATGACCTATCCATAAAGCTTTTAAAAGTTTTAGATTGGACAAATCAATAGACTCCATTGGATTTGCTCCTCCATAACAATCTGTTATTTTCTTAGAATTAGAAAAATCAAGAGAGTTTATTTTATTATCCCAAAAATCAAGATATTGAAGATTTGGTAGTTTTGCAATATCTAAGCTAGGCAATAAATTTTGAGCACATCTAAAAAACCATAACAATGAAGAATTAGGAAGTTTTAATTCGGTAAGCTTATTTTTGTAACATACAAGCTCCATTAAAACAGAGCTATTCGAAACATCCAAAGTACTCAAAGCATTATCGTTACATTCAAATATCGCTAAATTTACTAAGTTAGTAACATTCAAAGAAGTTAATTTATTTTGTGCGCAAATTAGTGTTCTTATTTTATTTAAATCCGAGAGGGTCAGATCAGTAATTAAATTTGAAGAACATACTAATCTATCAAGTTTTTTTAAACTACTAACATCTAATACTTCGAGATTATTATTAGAGCAGTTAAGGTCAGTTAGATTAGAAAAGTTTCCTAATTGAGTCATCGATGAAATATTAGAATCTTTCACATCTAAGTAAGTTACATTTAGAGCTTCAGAAAGTTCTATTTCACCATTGTTATTGGAGTCAATTTTGAAATAGTTTGAATTTAGATCTTTCGCAATGGTATTAGTTGCATTTGCTAGAAGCAATTTTGCCTTAAAGTTGGCATCTGGAATATTAATTACTTGTGCATTTAATGAAGTAAAAAAGCACAAACCCAGTAACAGCAAGTAGTTCTTTATCATAGATTTAGTTTGTTTTTGGTTTTTAAATATATAAAACCAAAAATTAAAAACCTACAACTTAATAAAAAAAACCTTACTAATTACTCAGTAAGGTTTTTTGATAATTTTCAGATTTAAAGTTGCTTAGAAAGCTACATTCCATCTTGGCAATTTTCCATTTTCATCTAAGAAGTTTTGCAAAACCTGCCCTTCAACAGCAGTTGGAATTGCTTTTACATCTCCAGAAAAAGTTTCGTACCAAACTACTTCAAGCTCAGAAATGTTTTCTAATTTCATTTGAGCTGGCCAAGAATATTTCCTTCCTGTTTTAGCAAATTGATGTCCGTTTACGATTTTATCATAAAGTCCGCCGTTTTTACTTTTCAAAGTTCCGTCATTCTGAACCGTTCCTGTAGACCCCACCATAATAAGTTCTTTTTCATCTCCCTCAACAGCATAAACCGCAAAGATTCCTGCACTTCCTTCTGGCGCGTTGCAAGCTTCTTCTAAACTATCATTTACAGTAAAAGTAAAACTGTTTGTTGATTTAAATTTTTCTAATTCTTTGTACATATTTCTTTTTTAAGCTTCTAAGATACTGAGGTTCTAAGATGCTAAGATTTTTTTATTTACGCCTCAGCCTTTAAAATGTAAAAAAGTCTCAACAGGATAATTGAGACTTTTTTTGGAATTTGTTATTTTGAGACTTGAAGATTATCCAAGTACTTCTTTTACTTTTTTACCAATTTCAGCTGGTGAATCTACAACGTGAATTCCGTTGTCTCTCATGATTTGTTTTTTAGCAGCAGCTGTATCATCAGAACCACCAACAATAGCACCTGCGTGACCCATTGTTCTACCAGCAGGAGCAGTTTCTCCAGCGATAAATCCAATAACCGGTTTACGGTTACCATCAGCTTTTACCCATCTTGCAGCGTCAGCTTCTAATTGACCTCCAATTTCACCAATCATAATGATTGCTTCAGTTTCTGGATCGTTCATTAATAATTCAACAGCTTCTTTAGTTGTAGTTCCAATAATTGGATCTCCACCAATTCCGATAGCTGTTGTGATACCTAAACCTTGTTTTACAACTTGGTCAGCAGCTTCGTAAGTTAAAGTTCCTGATTTAGAAACAATACCAACTGTTCCTTTTTTGAAAACGAAACCTGGCATAATACCAACTTTAGCTTCACCTGGAGTAATTACACCTGGGCAGTTTGGACCAATTAATCTTGAATTTCTTTCTTTAACATAATTATTTGCTTTAATCATATCTGCTACAGGAATTCCTTCTGTAATAGCAATAATTACTTTAATTCCAGCATCAGCAGCTTCCATAATTGCATCAGCAGCAAAAGCTGGCGGAACAAAAATGATAGAAGTATCAGCACCAGCTTGATCAACAGCATCTTTTACTGTATTAAAAACTGGACGATCTAAATGGCTAGTACCACCTTTTCCTGGAGTAACACCTCCAACAACATTAGTACCGTACTCAATCATTTGAGAAGCGTGGAAAGTTCCTTCACTTCCTGTAAATCCCTGAACAATTATTTTGGAATCTTTATTAACTAAAACACTCATGATATATATTTTATGTAGTTTTTAAATTTGTGTTGCAAAAATAAGGTTTTGTAATGTATTTTGCCTCTTTTATTGTCAAAAAAATATTAAGAAAATTGACTCATTTGATAACCTTTATAAAGTTTATCATCTTTTATCTGCCAAATGGTTGCAAAATGTGCTAAAAGCATTTCTTCTCTAGGGTTCTCAATTGTTTTTACAAAATGAGAGTAACGCACTGATACTAAATCATCTTCGGATATAATATGGCTAATTCTAACCTTAGAGCGCACATAGGCGCGGCTAAGTTCATTTGCCATTTCGATTATAGAATCGTAATCCATTTGAATGAAACCTTTACTACTGTTCCATTCCAGTATAACATCAGGATGCAGATATGTTTTTAAAATTTCGCTATCAATTAAGGCATCTGACTTATAAAATTTCTGAACAAATTCTTTAATAGACATATTACTTCAATTTACTTAAAATTTCAGGAATCTTCTTGATATTGGCTAATTGTTTCAATTTCTCTCTTGACTCTTCAATTGGAGTGCCAAAATATGATTTTCCGCCTTCAACAGACTTAGTTACACCGGTCTGTCCCATAACCACAGCTTTTGCTCCAATGGTAATACCGCTCGTCGTACCAACTTGTCCCCATAAGGTAACTTCGTCTTCTATAATCACACAACCTGCAATACCTGTTTGTGAAGCAATCAGACATTTTTTTCCAATTACAGTATCATGCCCAACGTGAACCTGATTGTCAAGTTTTGTGCCTGCACCAATTGTCGTGTCGCCAGTAACGCCTTTGTCAATAGTGCATAAAGCGCCAATGCCAACGTTATCTTCAATAACAACTCTTCCACCAGAAATTAACTGATCGAAGCCTTCTGGACGTTTTTTATAATAAAAAGCATCTGCTCCTAAAATAGTTCCAGCATGTATAATTACATTATTTCCTATAACAGTATGATCGTAAATAGACACATTTGAATGTATCAGACAGTTTTTACCAATTTTTACATTATTTCCAACAAAAGAATTGGGCTGAATAATGGTTCCCTCTCCTATTTCTGCTGAAGGCGCAATGGCAACATTAGCAAACTGAAATGGTTTAAAATGTCTGGTAAGGATATTAAAATCTCTAAACGGATCATCAGAAATTAAAAGCGCTTTTCCTTCTGGGCATTCTACTTCTTTGTTTATCAGAACAATAGTAGCAGCCGACTGCAAAGCTTTGTCGTAATATTTTGGGTGGTCAACAAAAACAATATCTCCAGGCTCTACAACATGTATCTCGTTCATGCCTAAAACTTGAAAGTCTTTGTCTCCAATAAATTTGCAGTTAAGCAAATTGGCAATTTCTTGTAAAGAATGACTCTTTGGAAATTTCATATAGTATAATTAGAAAACTCGTAAATTAGAAAATGAGTCAATTAGAATGTGAATATACAAAATTATGCGGATTCACAAATTATCTAATTGACTCATTGTCAAATTATCTTAATTAAAAGAATTACTCTTTTACACGCTCCATGTAAGAACCTGAAGCTGTATCAATTTTAATTTTATCTCCTTCGTTAATGAACAAAGGAACGTTGATGTTAGCACCAGTTTCTACAGTAGCATTTTTTGTTGCATTTGTAGCTGTATTTCCTTTTACTCCTGGCTCTGCATAAGTAACTTCAAGAATTACAGAAGCTGGCATGTCTACTGATAATGGCAAATCTGTTTCTGTGTTAATCTGGACCATAACATTTGTTCCTTCTTTTAACAAATCTGGAGCATCCAAGATGTTTTTGTTTAAAGAAATTTGCTCGAATGTTTCAGCATTCATGAAATGAAACTCATCGCCTTCTGGATATAAGAATTGGAATGTATGCGTTTCAACGCGAATCACATCAATTTTATGACCTGCTGAAAAAGTATTATCTAATACTTTTCCTGAAGTTAAACTTTTCAATTTAGTTCTTACGAAAGCCGGACCTTTTCCAGGTTTTACGTGAAGAAATTCAATAATTTTATAGATATCGTGATTAAATTTAATGCACAATCCGTTTCTAATATCTGATGTAGATGCCATTTTTGTTTTTTATTTTAGATTTTAGAATGAAGATTTTAGATTCTTCGTACAGAATCAATCTTCATTTATATTAATTTATTTTAAATTTTATTTCACAGCTCAGAAATCTAAAATCAGAAATCTAAACTCTAAAATAATTAATAGTTCCCTGAGTAACCTTTCATAATTCCTCGAGACGAATTTCTAATAAAATCTAGAATTTCATCTCTTTCAGGAGTCGCTTCCATTTCAGCTTCAATAATACTTAAAGCTTGAGTTGTATTGTAATTCTTTTGGTATAAAATTCTGTAGATTTCCTGAATTTCTCTAATTTTTTCAGTTGTAAATCCTCTTCTTCTTAACCCAACAGAGTTAATTCCGACATAAGACAAAGGTTCTTTTGCTGCTTTTGTAAATGGCGGAACGTCTTTTCTTACCAAAGATCCACCAGAAATCATAGCGTGATCACCAATATGAATAAATTGATGAATAGCCGCTAAACCACCAATAACAGCATGGTTTCCAACAACTACGTGACCAGCTAAAGCAACACCATTTACGATAATTGCATTGTTTCCAATTTCACAGTCGTGTGCAATATGAGCATAAGCCATTACCAAGCAATTGTTTCCAATTACAGTTTGACCAGAAGCAATAGTTCCTCTATTTATAGTTACACATTCTCTAATTGTACAATTATCACCGATAATAGCAAGAGAATCTTCACCTCCGAATTTTAAATCTTGTGGCACTGCAGAAATTACAGCTCCTGGAAAAATATTACAATTTTTTCCAATTCGAGCTCCTTCCATAATAGTCACGTTTGAACCAATCCAAGTACCATCACCAATAACAACATTATTGTGAATTGTTGTAAATGGCTCTATTACAACATTTTTAGCGATTTTTGCGCCTGGATGAACATATGCTAATGGTTGATTCATCTGTATGTTTTATATTTTTAATTAAAATATTCTAAGTTTGAAGCAACAAACCTAAACAATAAATTTGATAATTTATTATTGTTTTCTTGCTATTTGTGCCATTAATTCTGCCTCCGTTACTAATTTACCATTTGCATAAGCATTTGCTTGCATATGGCAAATTCCTCTTCTGATAGGAGATATTAACTCACATTTGAAAATTAAAGTATCACCTGGCAATACTTTGTGTTTAAATTTAACATTGTCAATTTTCATGAAATATGTCAAATAATTTTCAGGATCTGGAACTGTGCTTAACACTAAAATTCCGCCTGTTTGTGCCATTGCTTCTACAATTAATACACCTGGCATAACTGGAGCTTCTGGAAAGTGACCTACGAAGAAATTCTCATTCATAGTAACATTTTTCAATCCTACTACATGACGATCAGACATTTCGATAATTCTGTCGATTAACAAGAATGGTGGTCTGTGAGGCAGCATAGACATGATTTTATGAATATCCATCAATGGTTCTTGATGCAAATCATAAGTTGGAACATGGTTTCTCTGCTCTATTTTGATAATTTTTGCCAATTTCTTTGCAAATTGAGTATTTACAAAGTGACCTGGTTTGTTTGCAATAATTTTTCCTTGGATACGAACTCCAATTAAAGATAAATCTCCAATTACATCAAGCAATTTGTGTCTTGCTGCTTCGTTTGGATAGTGTAAAGTCAAGTTATCTAAAACTCCGTTTGGTTTTACAGAAATTTCATCTTTACCAAACGCTTTCTTTAAATTTGCCATTGTAGACTCAGAGATTTCTTTATCTACATAAACAATTGCATTATTTAGATCTCCACCTTTAATAAGTCCGTGCTCTAACAAAGATTCTAATTCGTGAAGGAAACTAAATGTTCTAGAGCTTGCAATTTCAGCCTTAAAATCTGATAAACTTTTAAGAGTAGCATTTTGAGTACCTAAAACTTTAGTACCAAAATCTACCATAGTTGTAACCTGATATTCATCGCTAGGCATCACAAGGATTTCGCTTCCTGTAGCTTCATCTGTAAAAGAGATAACTTCTTTTACCACATAAACATTACGGCTTGCGTCTTGTTCTTCGATTCCTGCTTTTTCTATCGCTTCAACAAAATATTTTGATGAACCATCCATAATTGGAAGTTCAGAGGCATTCAATTCAATAATAACATTATCCAAATCACAGCCAACCACTGCAGCCAAAACGTGCTCTGGTGTTTGAATTTTTACACCAAGTTTCTCAAGATTTGTTCCTCTTTGAGTATTAACAACATAATTAGCATCAGCCTCAATGACTGGTTGACCTTGCAAATCTACTCTTACAAAAGTGAAACCATTATTAACGGGTGCAGGTTTAAAAGTCATTGTAACTTCTTTTCCAGTGTGTAAACCAACTCCTGTTAGCGAAATTTCATTTTTGATGGTCTTCTGTTTAACCATTATTTCCATTTTTTGGGTTTATTATTTGTTTTTTTAATTCTTCAACTTCAGCCACAATTTTCGGCAGATTCTTAAAATGGACATACGACTTATTAAAGTCGCCATATCCGAGTGCTGGAGATCCTTGTAAAACTTCGTCATCTTTAATATTGCGGGCTACACCAGATTGCGCTTGAAGCCTAACATTATTTCCTATAATTAAATGACCAGCAATACCAACTTGCCCTCCAATCATACAATTCTCGCCAATTTTTGTAGAACCTGCTACACCACTTTGAGCGGCTATCACAGTATTTTTTCCAATTTCTACATTATGAGCAATTTGAATTTGATTGTCTAATTTTACTCCTTTTCTTATAATTGTAGAACCAAGAGTTGCTCTATCTATAGTAGTATTGGCGCCGATATCTACGTTATCCTCGATAATAACATTTCCAATCTGAGGAACTTTACTATACTCGCCATCTTCATTTGGAGCAAAACCAAAACCATCCGCGCCAATAATAACACCAGAATGAACCGTGCAATTATTGCCTATTACAGTTTCAGAATAAATTTTAGCACCGGCAAAAATGAATACATTATCGCCAATAACAACATTATCACCAATAAAACTATTTGGATAAATCTTTACATTATTACCCAGAACTACATTCTGTCCGATATAACTAAAACTTCCTAAATATAGATTTTCTCCATATTTAGTTCCTTCAGACATAAATGACTGAGGCTCGATACCTGTTTTGTTTAATTTTACCTGATTATAAAAATGCAAAAGTTTAGAAAACGCTGCATAAGCATCTTCCACTTTTATAAGTGTAGTTGTAATTTCCTGTTCCGGAATAAAGCTATCATTAACAATTGTTACTGTCGCCTTTGTAGTATATATATAATTGATATACTTTGGGTTAGCCAAAAAAGTAAGCGATCCTTCGTCTCCTTCTTCGATTTTAGAAAGCTTAGAAACTTCTGCATTGGGATTCCCAACAACTTCTCCTTCTAAAATTCCTGCTATTTGTTCTGCTGTAAATTTCATCGCGACAAAAATATAAAAAATAGGTTTTAAATGTTAATTTTATATAAGTTGTTTTGGGAAACAGATGTAATATTTTGTCACCAATTTAGATAATGATTTCAAATTCAGCTGGTCAGAAGCTTCAACAACATCTTCAATTGTTTTATCTTTTTTCAAAATACGAATAGGTTCTGCTTCTTTACTGTAGGCTTGGTTTTTTATTTTCCCTCTAAAAATAAAATATCCTGCTTCCAACTGCGAAATATGATGTTTATTGGCAAATTGTTCTTTTAATGATTGAGATTCTTCCATAGAAACTTTCTCGGCACTCATTTTTATTTTAAGCAAATCTCTATTGATAATCATTTTACTCAAAGTGCTTAAAACAAAATCGTCTTGTCTCTGCCAAGCTTTTAAGGCACTAATAATATCAAAATCATCCAATTGCGAAAATAAATCTAATTTCTTAGCGTCAAAATCTTCAAGAGTAATTTTATTGTGCATAAAATATGAAAGCGGTTCACTGCAAGGAAGATCTAATCCTTTTAACACCAATTCTTTCGCCCTTTTTAAGACTTTCATCAAAATCAGTTCGGCAACCAAACTTGTTTTGTGCAAATAAGCCTGCCAGTACATTAATCTTCTCGAAAGCAGAAATTTCTCAACCGAATAAATTCCTTTTTCTTCAATTACCAAAACATCATCTTCTACATTCATCATCTGAATCAAACGTTCAGAATTTACATTTCCTTCAGCAACACCGGTATAAAAACTATCTCGTTTTAAGTAATCCATCCGATCCATATCCAACTGGCTTGAAATCAATTGCAACATGAATTTTCTATGATATTCTCCTTTAAACACTTGAATTGCCAAACTTAATCTTCCGCCAAATTCTTCATTTAGCTGATTCATAAATAATAGCGAAATAGCTTCATGGTGCACATCTTCTACAATACTTTTTTCCATGGCATGAGAAAATGGCCCATGTCCTATATCGTGCAGCAAAATAGCTATTAAAAGAGCATTTTCTTCTTCTTCAGAAATCACGACATCTTTAAAACGAAGTGTATCAATAGCTTTCTTCATCAAATGCATGCATCCTAATGCGTGATGAAAACGGGTATGATTGGCTCCTGGATATACCAAATATGATAATCCCATCTGTGAAATACGACGCAAACGCTGAAAATAAGGATGCTGTATTAAGTCATAAACCAGCTCGTTCGGAATCGTGATGAAGCCATATATTGGATCGTTGAATATTTTAAGTTTATTGATCTGAGTCACAGTCTCGTTATTTTTTGGTCAACAAATATAAGTAAATAAGTATAAAGAGTTTGGTGTTTTTTATTTAAAAATCGTACTCTAAATTACAATGATTATCAATAAAATACATTTAAAAATATTAAAATTCAAAACAAAATCATATCTAAACTTTGGTAATTTTATACTATTTTTAATACTTTTTAAGTTCTATAACTTTAAATTGCAGTAAAATTAAATTGATTTATGGATAAGATAAAAATACTTTGGGTCGACGATGAAATCGATCTTTTAAAGCCTCACATATTATTTCTAGAAAAAAAGAATTACGAAGTAACCACTTGCAATAACGGACTAGACGCGATTGCCTTATTTGAAGAAGATAATTTTGATATTGTTTTTCTAGACGAAAACATGCCTGGAATGAGCGGATTGGAAACGCTTTCTGAAATGAAAGAAAAAAAATCGGCTATTCCTATGATTATGATTACCAAAAGCGAGGAAGAATACATTATGGAAGAAGCCATTGGTTCTAAAATCGCCGACTATTTGATTAAGCCTGTAAATCCGAATCAAATTCTGTTGAGTTTGAAGAAAAATCTAGACGATTCGAGATTAATTACCGAAAAAACAACTTTAGATTATCAGAAAGAATTCCGAAAAATCTCGATGGAATTGGCAATGGTTAATTCTTATGAAGATTGGATTGAATTGTATAAAAAATTGCTTTTCTGGGAATTAAAACTAGAAGACATCAACGATACGGCGATGATCGAAATTCTAGAATCTCAGAAGGTTGAAGCTAATTCGCAATTCGGAAAATATATTGAAAGAAATTATGAAGATTGGTTTGCGCCAAAAGCTGACAAACCTATTCAGTCTAACACTTTGTTTAAAGAATTAGTCGTTCCTGAAATCAAAAAGAAAGACAAACCGATTCTTTTTGTGGTAATTGACAATCTTCGTTATGACCAATGGAAAGCATTTGAAGGCGTAATTTCAAATTACTACAAACTAGAAAAAGAAGTTCCGTACTACTCTATTCTTCCAACTGCTACACAATATGCTAGAAACGCTATTTTTTCTGGTTTAATGCCTTTAGAAATGGAAAAACAATATCCTGAATATTGGAAGAATGATGTCGAAGATGGCGGAAAAAACCTTTACGAAGCAGAATTCTTATCGGCACAATTAAAACGTTTAGGCTTAAATATTAAGGAAGATTATTTTAAAATCACAAATTATGCTGGCGGAAAAAAACTGGCAGAAAACTTCAAAGCATTAAAAGGAAACGACTTAGTAACGGTGGTTTACAACTTTGTTGATATGCTTTCTCACGCTAAAACCGAAATGGAAGTGGTAAAAGAATTAGCTTCAGATGACAAAGCGTATCGTTCTTTGACTTTAAGCTGGTTTAAAAATTCTCCTTTATTAGAAATCATTCAGCAGGCACAGCTTTTAGGTTTCAAATTAATTTTAACAACAGATCACGGAACAATAAATGTAAAAAATCCGTCGAAAGTTGTGGGAGATAAAAACACAAGTCTAAACTTACGCTACAAAACTGGACGCAGTTTAACTTACGAACAAAAAGATGTTTACGTAGTAAAAGAGCCCAAAACGATTGGTTTGCCTGCTATAAACATGAGCAGTTCGTTTATTTTTGCCAAAAATGACTTTTTCTTGGCTTATGTAAACAACTACAATCATTATGTGAGTTATTACAAAAACACTTACCAGCACGGTGGAATTTCATTAGAAGAAATGATCATTCCGTTTTTGGTTTTTAATCCGAAATAAAATATCGCTACAAATTTCACAAATTTTCACTAATTCATTTTAACCCAAAAAGTCTATTTTAATTCGTGAAAATTTGTGAAATTCGTGGCAAAAATAAAAACAGCAATGAATATCATTTTTTCATTAGACCAAATTCAAGAAGTTGCAGAGCAGATTATAGCTTCCAATCCTAAAAAAATCATTCTTTTTAATGGAGAAATGGGAGTTGGAAAAACCACTTTAATCAAACAATTATGCAAAAGTTTAGGAGTTCAGGATGCTACCAGCAGTCCGACTTTTTCTCTTGTAAATGAATACCAAACTTCTAATAACCAAACTGTTTACCACTTTGATTTCTACAGATTAAATAAAGAAACTGAAGCGCTAGATATGGGCGTTGATGATTATTTATATTCTGGAAATTGGTGCTTCATTGAATGGTCTGAAAAAATTGCAAGTTTAATTCCAGAAGAACATTCTACCATAAATATCGAATTGCTTTCTGATGGGAAAAGAGAATTAAAGTTAGTTTAAACCTAGCTAAATAGCTACAAAAAGAAAAATCCATCGTTGTCATTGGCATTTATTATGGTTTCTTAACTTTTTCACCTTGAGTATTAGCACAATTTTTACACTAATTTTAAAACTTTTTACGTAATTTGTACTCTTAATTTTTTGCGCTATCCATGTCAATCACGTTAACTCCATTTACAAAACAACAATTAATACCGCAGGAAGAAAAACTTGAGGTTGGTCGTTTTAAAAGAGAACTTTTTATAGGAATTCCTAAAGAAACTAGTTATCAAGAACGTCGTATCTGTCTTACGCCCGATGCAGTCAATTCCCTAACTTACGAAGGCCATCGTGTTATGATTGAGTCTGGAGCTGGCGAGAGTTCGAGTTATACGGATAAAGAATATGCAGATGCAGGAGCAGAAATTACAAAAGACACCAAAAGAGTTTTTGGTTGTCCGTTTCTACTAAAGGTAGAACCGCCAACATTGGCCGAAATTGAAATGATAAACCCAGAAACGGTTATTATTTCTGCTATTCAGCTAAAAACCAAAAAGAAATCATACTTCGAAGCACTAGCACAAAAAAAGATTACTGCTCTAGCTTTTGAATATATTAAAGACGAAGACGGGTCTTATCCTGCTGTAAAATCTTTAAGCGAAATTGCAGGAACAGCTTCGATACTTATTGCTGCTGAATTAATGATTACTGACGAATTCGGAAAAGGGCTATTATTTGGAAATATTACTGGGGTTCCTCCTACTGAAGTTGTAATTTTAGGAGCTGGAACTGTTGGGGAATTTGCCGCAAAAACCGCTATTGGACTAGGTGCAAACGTAAAAGTTTTTGACAACTCTATTACCAAATTACGTCGCCTTCAAAACAATTTAAACCAAAGAATTTTTACTTCAACTATACAGCAAAAGGGTTTATTAAAGGCTCTTAGACGTTGTGACGTTGCAATTGGTGCGATGCGCGGTAAAGAGCGTTGCCCGATTGTGGTAAACGAAACAATGGTCGAGCACATGAAAAAAGGTGCCGTAATTGTTGATGTAAGTATTGACATGGGAGGTTGTTTTGAAACTTCAGAAGTAACGACCCACGAAAAACCGACCTTCATAAAAAACAATGTTTTGCACTATTGTGTGCCAAATATACCTTCACGTTATTCCAAAACGGCCTCATTATCAATCAGTAATATCCTAACGCCTTATTTACATCAGATAGCCGAAGATGGTGGTATTGAAAGCGCAATTCGTTGTAACAAAGGACTGAAAAACGGAATTTATCTGTATCATGGAATCTTAACCAATAAAGCTATTGGCGACTGGTTTGATCTGCCAGATAACGACATTAATTTACTTGTATTTTAAGAGAACTTTAATGTACCTTTGCAAAAATTTTATTTCATGAAGTTCGTACATCGTTTTGCATATTACCTGATTGGTCTCGTTATGGGATGTTTTATTGTTTCAGGATTTTTTATCGGAAAAGATACCCGATGCAATTATTTCCCAAATGCCAGAGTTTTAAATAATCTTAGAACAAAACCATTTCAATATTCTCCAAAAGCTGTTCAGACTTTAAACGAAAAATGGGTTGATACTGCAGATGTCAAAAACACATTAACTTACGGAGATGTTGATTTTGAACAAAGTAATGTTCCTTTAAAAGGAGGAAAATTGTATATCATTGAAGGAAAAACAATAAAAAATCAAGAGATTATTCTAAAAGTAGTCAATTACGAAAACAAAGCTGTTTTAGAAGAAATCGTAAAAAAGTAATACAAATTAAATCTTTTGTTTCTCTCGCAGATTCAAAAGATTTTTTTTTGATTGAATATTTCTAGCAAAGTCACAAAGTCACAAAGTTTTTCCCTCTGTCACTTTGTAACTCTGTAACTTTGTCACTTATAAAGATTCACCACTCAATTTCTTTTAAACCTTTCGATTTCAAGAAATCATTTGTTTGGCTAAAAGGTTTATTTCCGAACCAGAATCCTCTATTGGCACTTAGAGGCGAAGGATGTCCTGATTTTAGAATATGATGTTTTGAAGCGTCAATCAAAGCGGCTTTCTTTTGGGCAAAACCTCCCCAAAGCAAAAAGACAACATTTTCTTTCTCCTCAGAAATTTTCTTAATAACTGCATCTGTAAATTTTTCCCAGCCTTTTCCTTGATGACTTCCAGCTTCAGATTGTCTAACGGTCAAAGTAGCGTTTAAAAGAAAAACACCTTGATCTGCCCAACGTTCTAGATTTCCAGTTTTCGGAAGCGGTTTTCCCAAATCGGTTTCAATTTCTTTAAAAATATTATATAAAGAAGGCGGAAAAGGAATTCCGTCATTTACAGAAAAACACAATCCATTTGCCTGATTTGGTCCGTGGTACGGATCTTGTCCAATAATCACCACTTTCACTTCATCAAAATGGCAATGGTCAAAAGCCGAAAAAATCTGACTCCCTTTCGGATAACAAACTTTTGTTGCGTATTCTGATTTTACAAATTCAATTAAATCTTTGAAATAGGATTTTTCGAATTCTTCATTCAAAACAGGTTTCCAAGAAGAATGCATTTTTACGTCCATAATTTTTTTTATGCGAATTTCAGAAATAAATACTACAAATCAAAAAAAGTCGAAAGTTCAAAGTTGAAAGTTTATCTAAAAATAAAAACAAAGAAAAACTCATAATTCATAACTTAGAACTCATAATTAATAATTAACAATTCGCAATTGATGAATGTTTTCGTACTTTTGCCTTTGCTTTCATAAAGAAATTAAATGATCAGTATTACAGATAAAACATTACAAGACTTACAATTTCCAACTGTATTAGAAACCATTTCAGATGGCTGCAACACCGACATTGGAAAAGAAAAGGCTTTACAGATAAAACCATTTAGAGATAAAGAAGAATTAATGCAAGCTTTGATGCAGACATCAGAGTATGTATCTTCTTTTCAAAATAATAACGCAATCCCAAATCATGGATTTGACGCCATAACGCACGAAATTAAGTTTCTTGCCATCGAAGACAGTTTTCTTGAAGTAGGAAGTTTTAGAAAAATCGCTAATCTTTCTTCAACAGTAAATGTCTTATTGAATTTCTTAAAAAAATTCGATGATTATTATCCGAATTTAAATGCGAGAGCCTCTCGAGTAGAATTAACAAAAGATATCATTACTGCAATTGACGCTATTGTAGATAAATACGGAGAAATAAAAGATAATGCTTCTCCTGCTCTAGCTGGAATTCGTCAGAACATGAATTTGGTTAGAGGAAAAGTAAATCAAAGTTTCGGTGTGGCTTTAACTCAATACAATGGCTTAGGTTATTTGGATGATATTAAAGAAAGTTTTGTTCAGAACCGTAGAGTTTTGGCGGTTTTAGCGATGTATCGCCGTAAGGTAAAAGGTTCAATTTTAGGAAGTTCCAAAACGGGAAGCATTGCCTATATCGAACCAGAAGCTACTTTAAAATACTCGCGAGAATTAGCCAATTTAGAATACGAAGAGAAAGAAGAAATCACTCGAATTTTAAAAAATTTATCAAATGTCATTCGTCCGTATCTTCCTTTATTAATTGAATATCAAGATTTTTTAAGTGATATTGACGTAGTTGCCGGAAAAGCAAAATACGCAAACCGAATAAACGGAATCTTGCCAACAATTACAGAAGAACGAAGATTATTCTTTAGAGAAGCTTATCATCCGATTTTGTATTTAAACAATAAACAAAAACAAGAAGTTACGCATCCGCAAACAATTGAGCTCAAACAAGAGAACCGAATTATTGTAATTTCCGGACCAAATGCCGGAGGAAAAACTATTTCGTTAAAAACGGTTGGCTTATTGCAATTAATGCTGCAATCTGGTATTTTGATTCCGGTTCACGAAAGAAGTGAAACTTTCTTATTTGATAGAATTTTAACAGACATTGGAGACAACCAATCTATTGAAAATCATTTAAGCACATACAGTTACCGATTAAAAAACATGAATTACTTTTTAAAGAAATGTAATAAAAAAACCATGTTTTTAATTGATGAATTTGGTACAGGTTCTGATCCTGAACTGGGAGGAGCTTTGGCTGAAATTTTTCTTGAAGAATTTTATCACCGTGAAGCTTTCGGAATTATTACAACGCATTACTCGAACTTAAAAATTCTAGCAAACGAATTACCGTATGCTACGAATGCAAATATGATGTTCGACGAAAAATCATTGGAACCAATGTATAAATTGGCTTTGGGTCAAGCCGGAAGTTCATTTACATTTGAGGTTGCTCAAAAAAATGGAATTCCGTTCGGATTGATCAATCGTGCGAAAAAGAAAATAGAAGTTGGAAAAGTTCGTTTTGATAAAACCATCGCAACGCTTCAAAAAGAAAGATCGAAACTGGAAAAGACTTCTTTGAATTTAAAAGAAGAGGAAACCCGTGCGCGCGAGGAAAGTAAAAAGATGGAAACCATCAATACCAAGATTCAGCAAAAATTGGAAAGCTATCAAGAATTGTATGATAACAATCAGAAGATAATTTACATCGGACAAAAAATTGATGATATTGCTGAGAAGTATTTCAACAACAAAAACAAAAAAGAACTTATTGGTGAATTTTTGAAAATTGTTGAGATTGAAAATTCTAAACGGAAAAAAGCAACTCCGAAAGAAGTAAAAGCTAAAGTTGAAAAACAAAAAGAAATCATTGCTGAAGTTCAGGTAAAGGTTGAAGAAATTCGAAAAGAGAAAAAAGAGAAGAAACTTAAACCAGTTGTAGAAAAACCAAAACCAATTTTAAAAGTTGGTGATCGCGTAAGAATGCTCGACGGAAGATCTGTTGGAAGTATCGATTTAATCGAAAAAAATAAAGCAACAGTAAATTATGGTATTTTTACCTCGAAAGTAAGTTTGGACGAATTGGAATTGGTCGAAGCAGTTAAAAAATAAGTTTTCAGTAGCCAGCACAGTTTTTTCAAACTTAAAACTAGCTAAAAAAGACCAAAATTAAAATAAAGCGATTTAAGAAACGTTTTCTTTTTAAAAGCAAATTATGATTGCTTATTTTTTAAATTCGATTTAAATCGATTTATGAAAGTTGTTTTTGATTGAGTAAATTTATAAGCCACAAAAACTAAATCATTAAAATTTATAAATAATAAAAATCCTACATTGTTGCGTTTTTATTAGTTTTGTCATTGCGAGGAACGAAGCAACCTCACTAAGCTTAGCATTTTGCTGAGTCAAAGGAGTTTCGTCTAACAATTACAAACTAATTTAAACAAAATATGAAGCCTGGATTTGTATACATTATAACCAATAAATATCAAACAGTTGTTTACGTCGGAGTAACATCAAATCTTCCAAAAAGAATTTTAGAACATAAAAACAAAAAATATCCGAAATCATTTTCGGCACGATATAATGTAAATATTCTTGTTTATTATGAGCAATTCCAATTGATTGAAGATGCGATTGCGAGAGAAAAACAAATTAAAGCTGGTTCTAGAGAAGCAAAGAATAATTTAATTCGCTCTTTGAATCCAAATTGGAAAGATCTATTTGAAGAAATAGAAAACATAATGACTTTATAATAACAAATTGTAATGGAAAAACATCGTGAGGTTGCTTCGTTCCTCGCAATGACTGCAAAAAATAAAAAAGTAATTCTTTTTGACGGAGTTTGTAATCTCTGCAGTTCGGCGGTTCAATACATTATTAAACACGACAAGAAAGATATTTTTAGATTTGTTGCGTTGCAATCTGATTTAGGGATTTCAATTTGCAAACATCTGGGGATTAGTTTTTCTAAAATGGATAGCATTATTTTATACGATCCCGGAACAGCTTATTTTTATAAATCTTCTGCAATTATCGAAATAGCTAAAAATTTTGGAGGTCTTTGGAAATTAACCCCAATTTTCAGAATCGTACCCATTTTTATTAGCGACCGAATTTACGATTACGTTGCCAAAAACAGATACAATTGGTATGGCAAAAAAGAAAGCTGTATGATTCCTACGCCGGAATTAAAAGCTAAATTTCTTTAAGAAATTCCAAATTAAAAATTCCAAATTCCAAGTTTTCGCAATATTGTCATTCTGAGGAACGAAGAATCACACGAGAAACATAAAGATTCAGATTTGTAAACTTTGCTAACTCACTTGTGTGATTCTTCGTTCCTCAGAATGACAAAAAAACAAAAAAATCCCAAATTCACATCGATTGGAATTTGGGATTTTTTATTTGGAATTTATTAGAATTATCTAATCAATTTTCTGTATTTCAAACGTTTTGGAGTTAAATCACCACCAAGACGTTTCTTTTTGTTTTCTTCATAATCAGAGAAACTTCCTTCGAAGAAATAAACTTCAGAGTTTCCTTCAAAAGCTAAGATATGAGTACAAATTCTATCTAAGAACCATCTGTCGTGAGAAATAATCACGGCACAACCGGCGAAATTCTCCAAACCTTCTTCAAGTGCTCGAAGTGTATTTACGTCAAGGTCGTTCGTAGGCTCATCCAGTAAAAGTACGTTTCCTTCTTCTTTCAAAGTCATTGCTAAGTGCAAACGGTTACGCTCTCCACCAGAAAGCATAGAAACTTTTTTGTTTTGCTCACCACCACCGAAGTTGAAACGTGACAAGTAAGCTCTTGAGTTCACTTGCTTTCCTCCCATCATAATTAATTCCTGACCGTCAGCAAAGTTTTCCCAAATAGATTTATTCGGATCAATATTAGAGTGTGACTGATCTACATAAGCAATTTTTACAGTTTCTCCAACTGAAAACTCTCCGCTATCAGTAGCTTCTTCTCCCATAATCATTTTAAAAATGGTAGATTTACCAGCACCGTTAGGTCCGATGATTCCAACAATACCTGCTTGTGGCAAAGTAAAATTCAAATTATCGTATAATAATTTATCGCCAAAAGCTTTAGCAACATTCTTAGCTTCAATAACATTTGTTCCTAAACGAGGACCATTCGGGATGTAGATCTCTAATTTCTCGTCTAGTTGTTTTTGATCTTCATTTAATAATTTGTCATAGTTCTGTAAACGAGCTTTTTGTTTAGTCTGACGTCCTTTTGCACCTTGACGAACCCAGTCCAACTCGCGCTCTAAAGTTTTTCTACGTTTAGAAGCTACTTTTTCTTCTTGAGCCAAACGGCTTGATTTTTGATCTAACCAAGAAGAATAGTTTCCTTTCCACGGAATACCTTCTCCTCTATCCAACTCTAGAATCCATCCTGCCACATTATCCAAGAAATAACGGTCGTGCGTTACTGCAATTACAGTTCCTGAATATTGCGCTAAGTGCTGCTCTAACCATAGAACTGACTCAGCATCAAGGTGGTTGGTAGGCTCATCCAAAAGCAATACATCAGGTTGTTGCAATAACAAACGGCATAAAGCTACACGACGACGCTCACCTCCAGAAAGATTTTTAATTGGCGTATCTCCTTCTGGAGTACGTAATGCATCCATTGCGATTTCTAATTTTGTATCGATTTCCCAAGCACCAAGAGCATCAATTTTATCTTGTAATGCCGCTTGACGATCCATCAATTTATCCATTTTATCCTGATCTTCGTAGTATTCTGGAAGACCGAATAAGTCATTAATTTGATTGTACTCTTCTAAAACCGCCATAGTTTCGGCAGCTCCTTCACGAACAATTTCAATAACTGTTTTAGAATCATCCAAAATTGGCTCTTGCTCTAGATACCCTACTGTATAACCAGGCTGAAAAACTACATCTCCTTGATAGTTTTTATCAACTCCAGCAATAATTTTTAAAAGTGAAGATTTTCCAGAACCATTAAGTCCCAAAATACCAATCTTAGCTCCATAGAAGAAACTAAGGTAAATATTCTTAAGAACTGGTTTGTCTGCTCCTTGATAGGTTTTACTCAATTTTTGCATTGAGAAAATTACTTTCTTATCGTCTGACATTTTTTATTTTTTATTATAATTATTTATTTCTTTTTGAATTCTGACATTTTAAACTCTACCTTTCAAAGCATTGAAAACCCAAGCATTAGCAAGGAATCCAACTCCAACAGCACCAAATCCCCAACCCGAAACATCGCTGTATCTAAAGATTCCAAGACCTATAAGCAAGAATCCCATAAGCACCATTATTAAAGTGGCCCATCCTAAAATGGTGTTTTTATTCATTCCCATAATTGTGTAAATATTATTAGTGTCAATTTTTTAGAAAGGCAAATATCGTGAATTTTAATGGCTTAATTAAAAATTTTATACAGCATTTCTTTTAATAAATCTGACTGCGGCAAAGCATTAGCTCCCACACCTTTACTCTTAACATCAATATCACGTAAAGCACCAACAATCTGGCTTACTTTTCGCATTGGGTAATTTTTTACTGCCAAATCGTATTCTTTCAAAAAATACGGATTCACCCCAAGCGCAGTTGCTACGTTTTTAGCGCTTTTATCTTTTAATCCGTGATATTTTAGAAGTTGAACAAAAAAGCCAAATACCAAACCTGTAGTCATCACCAAAGGATATTCTTTTGGATTATGAGCAAAATTATCTGCTATTTTGTACGCTTTCAACTGATTGCGCTCTCCAATTGCTTTTCGAAGTTCGAACACATTGTAATCTTTACTAAAACCAATATTTTCTTCGATATGCTCTGCCGTAATCATTGTTCCTTGCGGCAAGATAATCTGCAGTTTTTCTAGCTCATTGTTGATTTTACTCAAATCTGTTCCTAAAAACTCCACCAGCATAGCATTGGCTTTAGGATCGATTGTATATTTTTTTCCAGCTAAAACACGTTTAATCCAGTCTCCTACTTGATTTTCGTATAATTTTTTACTTTCGTAAACAACGCCTTTTTGTCCTAATAGTTTAGTAACTTTTTTACGTTTATCAAGTGTTTTATATTTATAGCAAAAGACCAAAACCGTGGTCTGCATCGGATTTTCTACATAGGATTCGATTTTATCGATTGTTCTAGATAAATCCTGCGCTTCTTTCACTATAACAACCTGACGTTCAGCCATCATCGGATAGCGCTTGGCCGTTGAAACAATATCATCGACAGACACATCTCTTCCATATAAAACTGTCTGATTAAAACCCTTTTCTTCTTCAGCCAAAACATTCTCTTCAATATATTCTGATAACTTATCTATATAATAAGGTTCTTCACCCATTAAAAAATAAATCGGTTTAATATCTCCGGCTTTAATATCGTTAACAATTTTTACTACTTCGTCCATTATACTTGATTCAAGTTTTAGGTTTCATGTTCATTTCAATAACTTGAAACTTTAGATTTGAAACCTGAAACTATTTTAATTATTTTTGCTTTATGCTTAAACTTAATTTCCCTGCTTATAGTTTCCGATTCAAAAATAGCGAAAATAAAGTGTCTATTTTTGATGAAATCAGGAAAAAATTTATAATTCTTACGCCAGAAGAATGGGTTCGCCAACATGTAGTTCATTATCTGATGCATGAGAAAAAATACCCGAAATCGCTCATTAACGTAGAGAAAGTTTTAACTGTCAACGGATTACGAAAACGCTATGATGTAGTAGTGTTTAACCCAAATGGCACTATACATATATTGGTAGAGTGTAAAGCTCCAGAAGTTAAAATCTCTCAAGCAACTTTTGATCAAATTGCTCGTTACAATATGACAATGCAGGCACGGTTTTTGAATGTCACCAACGGACTAAACCATTTTTATTGTCAAATGGATTTTGAAAACGAAAAATACGAGTTTTTGAGAAACCTTCCTGACTATAAAGAAAACCATTAAACAAATTAAATAACAAAGTACTTTTGGATAAAATAGCAGTTGTCATTTTAAATTGGAACGGAGTAAAATTGCTTGAGCAGTTTTTGCCATCTGTTATTCAGTTTTCAGAAGACGCAACAATATATGTTGCTGACAATGATTCTACAGATAATTCTGTAGCTTTTGTTACCGAACGTTTCCCAACGGTAAAAATTGTAAAAAATTCTGGTAATCATGGCTTTGCAAAAGGCTACAATGATGCCTTACAACATATTGATGCAGAAATATATGCATTAGTAAATTCAGATATTGAAGTAATAGAAAACTGGCTTCAACCTGTACTGGATACTTTTGAAAAGGAAAAACAGACTGCCATTATCCAGCCAAAAATTCTTGATTTTAAAAACAAGGAATACTTTGAATATGCAGGCGCAGCCGGCGGTTTCATTGATAAGTACGGATATCCGTTTTGTAGAGGAAGAATATTCGAAACAATCGAAAAAGACAACGGGCAATATGATGATAATATAGAATTGTTTTGGGCTTCTGGCGCTTGTTTTTTCATTAGAAAAAATGTTTATCATGAATTAGGAGGTTTTGATGAAAGTTTCTTTGCACATCAAGAAGAAATAGATTTATGCTGGCGTGCTGCAAACGAAGGACACATTATAAAGTATAATTACCAATCTGTTGTTTACCACGTGGGTGGCGCAACGTTGCAACAGGGAAATCCTAAAAAAACGTATCTGAATTTTAGAAATTCACTATTAATGCTAGTTAAAAACCTTCCAAAAAGAGGATTGTTTTTTGTGATTTTCTTCCGCATGGTTTTAGATGGCATTGCTGGTATTCGCTTTCTTACACAAGGCAAGTTTGCACATACTTTTGCTATTCTAAAAGCACATTTTTCATTTTATTGCTTATCTTTAAGATATCTTAAAAAACGTAAAGATTTCCAAATACAGCAATACTATTCGGTAAAAAGCATCGTTTTCCTTTATTATATAAGGAAATTGACCTTATTTAAAGAAATCTTTAACAGTATTCAAAATATTAAAAACTAAATTTGTAATTCAAGTCTAATTAAAATTAAATTTATGAGAAAAATAGTTATCGCACTATCAGTATTAATGGCCCTAACATCATGTGTTTCTAAAAAGAAATATGCTGAGTTGGAAGCTAAAAACAAAGAGACTCAAGATTTGTTAAACTCATGTACTGTAAAATTAAATACGTGCTTAGAAGAAAAAGCTGGATTGGCTGCAACCGCTGAAAGCTACAAACAGCATAATCAAGATCTTATCAATAGTTCTAAAGATTTAACTATCTTAACTACTAAAGGTGCCGAAAACCTTGAAAAATCTCTTGAAAGTTTAAAAGAAAAAGATTTAAAAATCTCTAGACTTCAAGACGCTTTAACTAAAAAAGACAGTGTTACTTTAGCGTTAGTCACAAGCTTAAAAGGAGCTGTTGGAATCAACGATCCAGACATCGAAATCAATGTTGAAAAAGGAGTTGTATTTATCTCTATCGCTGATAAATTATTGTTCAAAAGCGGAAGCTATGACGTAAGTGACAAAGCTAAAACTGTGTTAGCTAAAGTTGCTAAAGTTGTAAACGACAAACCTGATTTTGAATGTATGGTTGAAGGTCATACTGACGACGTTCCTTACAAAAGCAATGGAATCTTGCTAGACAACTGGGATTTAAGTGTTAAACGTTCTACTTCAATTGTTCGTGTATTAACAAACGATTTAAATGTTAACCCTGCAAGATTAATTGCTGCTGGTAGAAGCTCTTATGTGCCATTAGTTGCAAACGATTCTGCTGAGAACAAAGCTCGTAACAGAAGAACTCGTATCGTAGTTATGCCAAAAATCGATCAGTTCTATGATATGATTGAAAAAGAAATGAAAAAACAAGCAAAATAATCCTTGTTTACATAAATAAAAAAGCAGGTCATTTGACCTGCTTTTTTGTATTCTTAATCTTTCTTAATAAGCCAATTAAATAGAAATTAAGAATAGCATTATCGTTAAGTAACTAACTAAATTTTAACATAATAAAGTTACTCATAATTTTTATACTTTTATACTTTTAGTGTATTTTTTTACAAAATATCGACATCTCCCTTACCTTCCCTCACGATAACAGGCTCATGCTCAGAAAGATCGATAATTGTAGAACCTACATTATCTCCGTAACCACCATCAATTACCAAGTCAACAAGATGCTGCCATTTTTCAAAAATTAATTCTGGATCTGTAGTATATTCTATCACATCATCTTCATCACGAATAGAAGTCGAAACAACAGGATTTCCTAGCTTACGAACAATTTCTAAAATGATAGCATTGTCGGGAACACGAATACCAACAGTAGTTTTCTTTTTAAATTCTTTCGGAAGATTGTTATTTCCAGGCAAAATAAAAGTATAAGGTCCTGGCAAAGCTCGCTTCAATATCTTAAAAGTAGACGTATCTATCTGTCTGACATAATCTGATAAATTGCTTAAATCATGGCAAATAAATGAAAAGTTGGCCTTTTCTAATTTAACGCCTTTTATTCTAGCAATTTTCTCCAAAGCTCTCGAATTGGTAATATCACAACCTAAACCGTAAACAGTATCTGTCGGATAAATTACCAAACCACCATTCTGAAGCACTTTTACAACTTTTTCAATCGCTGCTTCACTTGGTTTATCTGGGTATATTTTTATAAATTCAGCCATTTCTTTTTTGTTTCAAGTTAAAATTTCAGATTTCAAGTTTCAGGTTTCAAGTTGCGCGTTCCGTTAAACTTGGAACCTGAAACTTGAAACAAAAAAACTTTACTATCCCACTACATCTAATTTAGCAAATCTTAACAACAATTTCTTGATTCCGCCTACTTCAAATTTAATTTCTGCTTTTCTATCTGCACCAACTCCTTCAAGATTTATTACTTCCCCTTTTCCAAAACGCTCATGCATCACAACATTTCCTACTGTTAGTTTGCTGTCAAATAAGTTAGAATTTCCATTGCTTGGCGCATTTCCAGAAACAGGTTTTAACTTTCTAATATTTAAATCCGGTTTCGGACTATTGTCTGTAATGTGTTTTGGCGGAGTTCCTCCAACTGGTTTGCTTAATCTTAATTTTGATTTATCTACGTCGCCAAAAATATCCCCATCAATTGGAGATTTATAACGATAATTCGTCTCTGCTGGCGTTAAATATTCTAAATATTGATCTTCAATTTCTTCAATAAAACGAGAAGGCTCACTATCTGTTAGTTTTCCCCAACGGTAACGGGACTGAGCATAAGTCAAATACGCTTGATGCTCGGCACGAGTTAGTGCTACATAAAACAAACGGCGCTCTTCTTCAAGTTCACTCCTTGTACTCATACTCATGGCACTTGGAAACAAATCTTCTTCCATTCCCACTACAAATACGTGCGGAAACTCCAGCCCTTTTGCCAAGTGAATCGTCATAAGCGCTACACGATCTTCATCATTAGTATCTTTATCTAAATCTGTTGCGAGAGCCACATCTTCCATAAATTCAGAAAGTGCGCCTCTTGCTCCATCAATTTCTCTTTGTCCTTCGGTAAAATCTTTAATACCGTTTAAAAGCTCTTCGATATTCTGAATTTTTGCCATTCCTTCAGGAGTAGCATCTTTCTTCAATTCCTGAACCAAACCTGTTTTCTTTGCAACGTGATCTGTAAGATAAAAAGCATCCTGATTCTGATCGATAACCTGAAAACTTTGAATCATAGTTACAAAATCTTTCAGCTTATTTTTGGTACCAGCATTTAGTTTCAAATCGATTTTATCGATATTTACCATTACCTCCCAAATCGAACGTTTGTAATGATTGGCTGCAATAGTAAGCTTTTCAATAGTAGTGTCCCCAATTCCACGTGCTGGATAATTGATAACACGAATTAAAGCTTCCTCATCTTTCGGATTCAGAACCAAACGCAAATAGCATAAAACGTCTTTAATTTCTTTACGCTGATAGAAAGACAATCCGCCATAAATTCTATACGGAATATCACGTTTTCTCAATGCATCCTCCATCGCACGCGACTGCGCATTGGTACGGTATAAAATTGCAAAAGCTCCATTGTGCAGCTGATTTTGCATTTTTTGTTCAAAAATTGTACTGGCTACAAAACGGCCTTCTTCAGCATCTGTCAAACTTCTGTGAACCTTAATTTTTGGCCCAAATTCATTCGCTGTCCAAACTACTTTATCAAGCTTCGTTTTATTATGTTCCATTACCGTATTTGCCGCTTCTACAATATTTCTTGTCGAACGGTAATTCTGCTCTAAACGGAACATTACCACACCTTCGTAATCCTTTTGGAAATTCAAAATGTTGTTGATATTGGCTCCACGGAAAGCATAAATACTTTGCGCATCATCTCCAACCACACAAATATTTTGAAACTTATCAGACAAAGCTCTAACAATTAGGTACTGAGAGTGATTCGTATCTTGGTACTCATCTACCAGAATATAGCGGAAACGATTTTGATATTTCGCCAGAACTTCAGGGAAACGAGTTAGCAATTCGTTGGTTTTCAACAACAAATCGTCAAAATCCATTGCACCGGCCTTAAAGCAACGTTCCACATATTGCTGATAAATCTCACCAAGACGCGGTTTCTTAGCCATTGCATCGGCTTCTATAAGCTCCGGATTATTGAAATATGCTTTTACTGTAATCAAGCTATTTTTATAACTAGATATACGGCCCAAAACCTGTTTTGGTTTATAAATATCACGATCCAGCTGCATTTCTTTGATAATTGAAGAAATCAATCGAGCCGAATCCTGAGAATCGTAAATAGTAAAATTGGAAGGATATCCTAAAAGCTCCGACTCAGCACGAAGAATACGGGCAAATATCGAGTGAAACGTCCCCATCCAAAGATTTTTGGCTTCAGACGCTCCCACAATATCCGAAATCCTGTGTTTCATCTCGCGGGCTGCTTTATTGGTAAAAGTCAGCGACAAAATATTGAACGCATCAATTCCCTGATGCATCAAATAGGCTATTCTAATTGTTAAAACTCTGGTTTTTCCAGATCCTGCACCAGCAATAATAATCATTGGCCCGTCTTTCTTTAAAACAGGCGCTCTCTGCGCTTCGTTGAGCTGGTCAATATATTTCTGCATGTAATTTTCTCCTTTTAGGCAAAAATAAGAATTAAAGATTTAATAAGCTACTAAGTTGCTAAGGTTCTAAGAGACTAAGTTTTTTCTTTCTGAAGCCAAACAAAAGGCATTTTATTAGACATGGTTTCCCGCTTTCGGCTATATCTCTTCTCCCGATTGTCATCGGGATACGAGGATACCGCCTCAAACAAAGTTCACTGAACTCCAATTAAAATAAATATAAGGTGAAGTAATCAGGGCTAAAGACAAACAAATTGGCTTCTATTAAATATTGTGAAAGCACTAGACTAAATATTATACTTATCTTTTAGTTTTTCTTTAAAATCTGAAAAGGAAATAACTCTTCCAGCTTTTATATCATCTTCGCTTTTTTCTAAAGCTTGAATCAAATCTTCATCAAAAAACTCATCTGTTACCCCTAGAATCTCCAAAACTTCATCCATTATTACAGTCAATTAAATTTATTAATAAATCAGAAAAAAAACTTAGCATCTTAGCACCTCAGAACCTTAGAATCTTATTTAAAAAACACATCGTAAGCAAATCGAATCAAAGTTCCCACAACGACAATTAAAAAGAAAATTCGAATAAATCCGTTTCCTTTGTTGATGGCTAATTTTGCTCCGAGCCAACCTCCCAATCCGTTACTTATCGCCATGGGTATCGCAATAGACCAAATGATTTTTCCTTTTAGCATAAACAGACAAATTGAGCCAAAGTTGGTTGCTAGATTTACCATTTTAGCATTTGCAGAAGCGTGAAGAAAATCGAATCCTAAAAGGGCGATAAAAGCTACTACAAAGAAACTTCCTGTTCCTGGTCCGATAAATCCGTCGTAAAAACCCACAATCATACTGATAACAACTGCGTAAAATATTTGTCTCGTCGGTGAATGATCTTTTGCCTCATGTTGCCCGAAATTTTTCTTGGCATAGGTATACACAAACAACAAGGACAAAACTACCAATAAAAGCGGTTTCATAAAATCATTGCTGACCATAGTTAAAATCGTAGATCCTAAAAATGCTGACGGAACTGCCAGACACATCATGATAATTAAGAGTTTCCACTGAATCACTACTTTCTTTAAATATTGAAAAGCAGCAAAAGCAGTTCCGCTAAAAGCAGGGATTTTCAACGTTCCAATTACAGTCGAAACTGGTAGATTTGGCAGTAAAATTAATCCCATTGGAGTTTGGATTAATCCGCCTCCACCTACAATTGCATCAATAAACCCTGCAGCAAACGCCGCCAAACAAAGAAAAAGTATTATATATAAATCCATTAAAAATATATTTCGGTCTCGGTCAAAAACAAGTTGTAAAAATACGTCTTCCATTTTGTTTATTACTATAAAATTAAAGTTGATTTTTGATCAAAAAGTATATTTTTGCTTAAAAATTTTTCCAATGGATTACAACAAAATAATAGAACTTGCGAGTTATACTTTACCAGCCTTAGTTACAGGAGTTGTAGCGTATCGTTTTTTTGAGCTGCACATTAAAAACAATGATAGAAAACGTGCTTTTTTATTAAACAAACAAGCGCATAAAGAATCGTTGCCTGTACGTTTGCAAGCTTATGAGCGTATGACTTTGTTTTTAGAGCGTATTAATTTGACCAAATTATTAATTAGACTTTCACCTATTTCTCAAAACAAACACGACTACGAAAATTATCTAATCGAACAAATCGAACAGGAATTTGAACATAATCTAACACAACAGATTTACATGTCTGAAGAATGTTGGACCATTATTTCAACAGCAAAAAATGCAACAATCCAAATGATCCGTAAAGCTGCAATGAGTGATAAAGTAGAAAACGCTGATAAACTTCGTGAAGTAATCTTAAATGACTTATTAGAAAAACAATCTCCAAGTAATGCTGCTTTAAGCTTTATTAAGTCTGAAGTAGCAGAACTATGGTATTAATTTGAGAGAGTCCAAAATCGTTTGAGACCAATTTTCATCTTTTTCGGAAATGACAATAGTTTTGAATCCGTATTTTTCACCTTCAATTTTGATTCCTTCCGAATCGTCAATATGAACATCAATTCCAAATATCGGAGGAAATTTGGTACATCTAAAATTGAACTTTTTTATTTCTCTAAGGTGTTTCTGTTCGTTTATAATATAATCTACAGAAACACCATAAAAGTAAAACATCCATTTAATCCGTATTATGCTTCTGTATGAAGTTGTGTAGATATAAATTCTATGTTGCTGCCTTTTTAGTTCCCTAAATAAACCAACAGTTCCTTTTCTTAACTTTTCAATACTAAAAAGCTTGTGGAACAAATTTGTTTTTTCAGAATCAAATTTACTGCTTGATATCAAAGTGTCGTCGAGATCAAAAGATATTATCATAAAAACAGTTTTAGAATTTTAAGTCAATATCTTATTATCACTCATTACTTCAGACTTATTCTGAGCATATTCATAACCTTGTTTCCACCATTCTTTCATTACTTCTTTGTTAAAAATCAAAGCATTGTCAGTTAGTTTTATGGGCGTGTAATATAAATTTAATTTCACATCTTTGTTATTTGCCATAAGTTTTCCTATAGCAATATCATGTTTTTCTACTTGATCTAACGCAATTCTAAACAAATCGATCATTAATGAAAATGGATTTTTACCTATAACTGTTTTTGTTGTATTAACCTCTGTTTCAAGAATAATAACATCAATTTCGGTTGCGCCTCTATTAATCGCTTCACGAATAGGAACCAGACTAGAAAAGCCTCCATCACCATATTCGCAGTTGTTTTTTTCAACCAAACTCATAAATGGGACATAATTACTCGAGATCCAAGACCATTCGATAAATTCTTCGTAAGTGCATTCTTTTACCGATTTGTATTCCGATTCGTTTTTAGTAAAATTGGTCACCGTTACAATAACATCAGTTTTTAGCTTTTTAAGTTTATTAAAATCAGAAAGCGAAAAATTATTCTGAATGTACTTTTTTAGACCTTTACTTTCTCCAAAAGTTCGTTTTCCTTTAAAAAACTGACGTATTACATTCAAGTGATTAATGGTCACGATATCTACTCCATCTTTAGTTTTCACCACAAACGGACAAATATTGAAAATGCTCGACATGGTAACATTGGTATATACAGAATGTATTTTTTTGATATGGCTGAGAGCTAAATGCGGAATTAGCAAACTTCCTGTCGACGTTCCTAAAAACAAATCGTATTCGTGTTTTTTTTCTTCTATTAAATACTGGGCAACACCGCCGGCAAATGCACCTTTACTGCCACCTCCTGAAATAACCAATGCTCTCATAAATTGTAATGTAGGTTTTGTTTTTGGGATTTTTTTTTGAGACTATATAAGAGGAAAGATGCAAGAAGAAAGACTTTTTTAACTTTTTTCGGCAAATCTTGCTTCTTGCTTCTTTCTTCAAAAATCTTGTTTCTTTTATCTTTCCACTCTAATATTTACTCTTTCAACAAACGATTCAATTGGAATTGCTCATCGGAGGTCAAATTAGGCAAAATTCTATTAAATGAAGCACGCATTTCAGGATTTTTTAACAGAAGTCGAATCGTGTCTCTTCCAAATTTTGAAAATTGCCACATATGATGCGTAGTAGTGCCAACTAAATTACTCAAAACCTGATCGTTAATAATTTTAAAAGCAATCAATTTTTCTAAAGCATTTTGTCTTGTTGTGGCTTCGTATTTTGTAGATGAGAATGCAATTAATTCGTTTATTAGAGAATCTGGTTCGTTACTATAATTTGGAGTAGATAATGCCAATGAAAGCCATAAGGTTCTTAAATTATAATCGTTGAAACCAATCCAGTTTTTAGATTTATCCAAATACTCATTTCTATGTTCGGGAAAATTTCTCCACAGCCAATAAAGTGCAATTTCTTGTGTCTGATACGATTTATCATCCAAAAGTGTTTCGTAATTTGTTCTAAAATCTTCTGGAATTTTATTTAAAGATCCTGCTAGATTCTGGCGAACATTAATGTTATGAGTTTGCATTGCCAATAGCAAAAGTGGCTTTTTTTCTTCGTATTTTTCATTCTCTAACTGGTCGACAACAGCTTCTTTCACAGATTGATAAACATCAGATTCTAAAGTATTTTTCAAAATATCCATTTTATCCTTCAAAGGCGTTTTCTTCAGTTTATCAATTTCCAATCGCTTTTGAATCGTTTTGTTTTTACTCAACAATTCATTTGCAGTTGGCGTATCAAAAGCAGTCGATTCTAGCCAGGTTTTCTGGAATTTATCCAAATCAAAATCAGATACTTTTTTAATCTCGTCAAAGAAGTTCTGAGTGTTTACAGTTTGATAAGCATATATGTTTAAATAACTTTTAATTGCTTTTTTAAAGGCTTTATCTCCAATTGATTCATGCAGCACAAACAACGCCCAAGCACCTTTTTCGTAAAATGTCAGCGAACTAGCTTTTGCATTTAAAACCGGAATCGTATCAGTACGGGAAGCAAATTTAATCTGCTGTGCTGTATCGTATAATTTCGAGTAAAAGTAATCTTCGCCATAAATATCTTTTTCTGCCAGCAATGCAAAATACGTCGCAAATCCTTCCTGAAGCCAATGGTGTTTACTGCTTTCAGCTGTAATGAGATCTCCAAACCAATGATGCGCCAATTCATGGGCATCTACATTGGTATAATTTCTATCACAAAAACCGATTGAATCTACTACATAACGAGTCGCAAAAAGCGTGGATGTAGTATTTTCCATTCCTGCGTACAAAAAATCTCTCACGGGAATCTGTCTGTTAATCTTCCAAGGATATTTTACGCCAATTTCTTTTTCAAGAAAATCAAAAATTCGTTTCGAATAACGATATGTTGGCTCAAAACGATTTGCATCTTTGGGTTCGTAATAATATTCTAACGGAACTCTGCTTTTAGATTTAAACTCTTTTTTATCGTATTTTCCAATCGCCAGCATTAACAAATACGAACTCATCGGTTTTTCCATCTGATATTGCCAATGATTTAAATTTCCATTGGATGTTTTTTCTTTTAAAACTCCGTTAGAAACTACTTGATATGCTACATCATACGAAATACCTAAATTAAAAATCAGCTTTTCATTTACATCATCAAAACTAGGAAACCAATTACTGGTGTATCTGCCCTGTCCTTGCGTCCAAATTTGTACTTCTTCGTTTTCCATATCAACAAAATACAAGGCTTGTTTGGGTTTTGCAGTGTAGTTGAAAGTCAAATGATTTTGTCCTTTTTTAAAAGGATAAACTAATTTTAATTCTTTGTTGGTATTGATAAACATGATTTCTTTTTCGTCAATTTTCACATTCGAAAAGCTCATATTTTTAGCGTCAAGCGAAATCGTATCGATATCCTGTAAAACCTCAAATTGAAAATCGACAGTTCCAGAAATCATTTTTTCTTTTGAATTTAATGATAACTGACCCGAAACTGATTTAAAATCAACATATTTGGTTTGCTGTGCAAATAGAATGCTGGTGAAGAATAGAAAAATGTATTTCATTGAAACAAATTTGAAAGGCGAAATCCCAAAGTTACAAAAGGTTTCCTTTACAAATAGAATGAAATTTGTATGTTTACATTACAAAATTTCCAAAATCGTGTCGACACTTCAAAAAGCCTTATTTAACTGGAGCAGCGGAAAAGATTCTGCTCTTGCTTTATACAAAACTCTTCAAAAGAAAGATTATAAAATCGAATGTTTGCTTACAAGCGTAAACCAACAGTATCAGCGTATTTCGATGCACGGAATTCGCGTTGAACTTTTAAAAGAACAAGCAGAAAGCATCGGAATTCCGTTAAAAATTCTTGAAGTGCCTGAAATGCCGACAATGGAAATCTATGAAAAAGTAATGACCGAAACTCTAACCGAATTAAAGCAAAACGGAATAACACATTCTATTTTTGGAGATATTTTTTTAGAAGATTTGCGTCAGTATCGTGAAAATCAATTGGCTAAAATTGGATTCACGGGCGTTTTTCCGATTTGGAAAATTCCAACTCAAGATTTAATTCAAGAGTTTACTTCGTTAGGATTTAAAACCATTGTGGTTTGCGTAAATGAAAAGTATTTAGACAAAAGTTTTGTCGGCAGAGTTATCGATCAGAATTTTATAAATGATTTGCCTGAAAATGTAGATGTTTGCGGCGAAAATGGCGAATTTCATACTTTTACATTCGACGGACCAATATTCTCAAAACCAATTGATTTTGAAATTGGTGAAATTGTATATCGAAAATATGAAAAACCAGAAAAGAAAGATTCATCCAATACAGCCTGCGACACTAATGATGATACTGCTTTTAACTTTGGCTTTTGGTATTGTGATTTAATTAAAAAATAATCAACTCGGATTCGATTTAGAAAGTATTATTTTAAAAACAACTAATATGTGGCTTTAAAAGATAATGATGAAGTGAAAAAAGTACTATTCTTTTTGAATGAAATTGGAATTGATGTTGTTGAAAAAGAGCTTGGAGAAACCTTTTTACCAGGTTTAGAATTAGGTTCTAACTGCATTTATATTGATTATGAAAAATTGCTTTATCCTGGCGATATTTTACATGAAGCTGGGCATCTTGCTGTAACTCTCCCTTCAGAAAGAAAATTGGTTGGTACAGCAGAAATTTCAAAAGACTGGCCGACTCAAGGTGAAGAACTCTCCGCTATTTTATGGTCTTACGCAGCGTTACATCATTTACAACTTCCTCCCGAATTTGTATTTCATCCAAACGGATATAAAGGTGATTCGGAGTGGTTTATTTCAAATTTTAAATCTGGAATTTATATGGGACTGCCTCTTTTAGAATGGATGGGATTGTGTCTCGGCAATGAAAAAGCCGAAAAAGAAAATAAATCTCCTTTTCCGGCTATGCAAAAATGGCTTCGAGAATAATTTTAGGTAGATTGATCAACCCAAGTTTTCAAGAACCACTTATTATCTTTTAATTCAAAGATATAATCAATATAAATTCCATTATCGAGTCCGCGCTGCTGAAGCGTGACTTTGTTTTTCTTTACCGACAATGTTCTTTTTAAATATTTCTCATCGGCTTTATTATTCAGATTAAGCGTTTTATACTTTTCTTGCGTCATAGTATAATCCGTCAATTCAAAATCATCATTATTACTCCTGTATTTTAAAGGAAAGATAACTCTAGTAACCTGAAACTTCTTGTCGCTATTAAATTGCTTGAAAAAATCATTAAAATTTTCTGGAGCTGTTTTCGTATTCTGAGCATAAACAGCAGAATTTAAACTGATTGCAAAAACAAAAACTATAAAAAAGCACTTTTTCATTATTCCTCATACATTTTAAGCAAATTCGTAACCGTATTCCAGTTTCGAATTGTAGCCGTTACATTTAACTTTTTCTCGATATATTTTTGATCAAAACGGGTTTTTCCAGCACCAACAGCATATTTAATAAAAATTCTGTTTTCATCAATACTTGCTTCGTCTGGTTTAAACTGACTGATTTTCAAATCGTTTATACTCTCCTTTTTTAAAGCCATTGAAACAAAAGCAACATAAAGTTTTTTTGTATCCAAATCTTTCTCTTTCAAGAATTGATTATTGGCAAAACAAGATTGCAGGTTTTCTTTGGTAATCATGACAACAGGAACTTCGTGTCCGAAAACCTTAAAAATTTCCTGTTTAATTGTAAATCCCACTTTTGCGGCATCTTCTTCGCTATCAACAAAGACATTTCCAGATTGCAGGTACGTTCTAACATTTTGAAAACCCAGATTCTCAAGCATTGCTTTCAAAGCCTCCATTTTCATCATATTATGTCCCGAAACATTAATGCCTCGCAAAAGCGCTAAATGTGTTTTCATTTTTTTTCTAATTTTAATTCAAAGATAAAAAACTATTCATCATCATCTTCCTCACTGATTTCTATATCAAACTTCATTAAAAAATCATTGAACTTTTGCTTATATTTTTTTTGTGCTTGCGCTACAATTTCATCTGCTTCTTCGTTAGATTCTACAGCGTCGAGACCAAACTCTTCTTTAACCCAATTACGAAATTCTTCTTTGTTTTCACTTTCTTCGTAATATTCCTCATCTTGGTAGAAATAGGCTTTATCAAAATCGACTGAAATTTCAGTGTCTAAAGTCAGAAGCTGAATTAATTTTTGAGTGTTTTCTGCCACTACATGCACTCCGCCTTCATCACCAAAAACCACAATCGGACAATTATTCAAATCTTTATCAATAAGCCAATACGCATACGAACTTCCCGAACCGTTTGCGCCTGCAAATTCGATAAAACTGTTATAGAATTCCTCTTCCTCAGACCAAGTTTTTATACCCGTTTTATCTTCTGTTATGGTAAGTCCGAAGCATTCAGAATACGATTCTACGCCATATTCTTGTTCAAATCCGTATAGTTTTACCAAATCTTCTGGCACTTTGTAATCGCCAAACTGAACCGCAAATTCATCCAATGAAAACCTAATAGTATAATCTGCATATTCTCTTTCGTCGTCTTCCTCTTCTTCTACAACTTCAGCCGTAAGAATTTCAAAAGTTTTTATTGCTGCATGTTTCACGCAGAAAAGCTCGATTCCCGGAGCATTTTCATCATTCATCCATTGGTATTTTGGATCTCCGTTTTCATCAAGATATTCCAAAATAAGCATGATTTCTTGATCTTCATGGCACCATAAAGCGCGCATTCTTATACCAAAACCATTTGAAATCTCCTCAGAAATCTGACTGTATTTCTTTCCTTCATAATCGAAAGGAATAAAAAGATAGGTTGTTCCCGAAATATGTCTAACGATTTTTCCGTTTTCTTTTAATTCTTCATTTTCAGATAAAACTTCAACCATATTGATAAACTGATTACGGAAATCAGCATACAAATATTTCTCTTTTTTATCGTAATCTAAGATTGAAAGTCCTTCTTTAAAAATATCCAAATAGCTGTTGCCTAATTCTTCGTTTCCATAATCTGAATATTGGATGAAAGCATCATCAACAAGATCAGATAGTTTATGAGTTGAAGGCAGATAATTCTCGACCGTGATAATAGATCCGTCAGTGTCTTGAACATTGCTGCAAATTAAAACATCAGGTCTGCCAGAACTAATAATCGCTTGAATGTCTGTAAAACGCTCAAAATGCAGCAACATATCATCAGTATAAATCAGCCAAGCAATAAGATCGCCTTTTACAAAAAGTTCGCCGTGATTGTATTCTCCAGCAAGTGTATCGCATTGCAAACCTCCGCCTAAATAATGGATGTTTCCAAACAAATTAATATTAACCGTTGTCGTTTTTCCTAAAACAATTAATGCCGGAGAATTATCAGTGTCGTAAGAGCTAATAAGCTTTGCAACCGTTAGATTTCCTTTAAAAATAAATCCTAAAATGAAAATATCTGGATGCTCTTCGGTACTGAAATCCATCTCGAATATATCCATTTCCACATCATCTTCTGCCAGGAGAAATATCGGATTTTCTTCGTAATCTGGAAAACGCCAAGTGTCTTCAAAAACATTGTAGATTTTCTGATTCTTAAAATCAGTAAGATCACCAATGATATTATGAGCTTCGTGTCGGTTAATTACTTTAAATGTAATGCCAGAAAACACAAGCGTTTCAAAAGGAACTTTTTCTTCTTTAATCATAATTTGAGGCTTATAATTTAAATTTGTAACAAATCTAACAATTATCTTTTTTTATTAAAATTTTACTGACGATAAAAACGAAAAAACTCCGTTAGAAAATGTGCAACTTAACGATATGTTAATATTCAAATACTTGAAAACTATAATTCATTTTTAAAATTCCCAATTAAAATTTATCTTCGCTTTTTCAAGAAAAAAGAAGAAAGAAGCAAGACAAAAGCTTTGCTTTATCTTTTTTCTTCCTTCTTGCCTCTATAAAATCTAATCTTCGAATGTCAAACAATCTTCTAGAAACTCCAATTGAATACCTAAAAGGTGTTGGTCCGAGTCGTGGCCAGTTGCTTCGTAAGGAATTGGGCATTCATAAATATGGAGATTTAGTCAATCTTTTTCCAAATCGATATATTGACAGAACGCGTTATTACAAGATTAATGAATTGCAGAATACGGGTTCTGAAGTTCAGATTATTGGAAAAATAATTCACATTAAAACCGTTGAATTCGCTAAAAACAAAAAGCGTCTCGTTGCTACTTTTGTTGACGATACAGGTCAAATCGATTTAAACTGGTTTCAAGGCCATAAATGGATTCGCGAGAGTTTAAAACTGAATGAGACGTTAGTGATTTTTGGAAAATGTTCTCTTTACGGAAGCCAATTTAGCATGGCGCATCCCGAAATTGAATTGTTAAGCGAGCACGAAAGAAGTTTGCGTTCGGCTATGCAACCTGTTTATCCTTCAACAGAAGCTTTGGCCAATAAAGGAATTTCAAATCGTACGATTAACAAAATGATGGAACAGCTTTTCTTGGAAACACAAGCATTGTTTACCGAAACTTTTCCGCCTTTTTTAATCGAAGAATTAAAGCTGATTCCGAAACGTGCGGCATTGTTCAATATTCATTTTCCGAAAAGTGCTGAAATTTTAGCGAAAGCACAATTCCGATTGAAATTTGAAGAATTGTTCTTTATCCAGTTGCAGTTGATTACAAAAAATCTCATTCGAAAACATAAAATAAAAGGACATCCATTTGATAAAGTGGGAGCGCTTTTTAATGAATTCTATAAAAATCATTTGCCTTTTGATTTAACAAATGCTCAAAAAAGAGTAATCAAAGAAATCAGAACCGATATGGGAAGCAACGCCCAAATGAACCGTCTGCTACAAGGTGACGTGGGTTCGGGAAAAACGATTGTTGCTTTTATGAGCATGCTATTGGCTATAGATAATGGATTCCAAGCTTGCTTGATGGCGCCTACCGAAATTTTGGCTAATCAGCATTTTCTTGGTTTATCTGAATTTGCTAAAACTTTAAATATCAATATTCGAATTTTAACAGGTTCTACCAAAACTGCTGAAAGAAAGATTATTCACGAGGAATTGGAAAGTGGCGAACTTAAAATTTTAATCGGAACACATGCTTTGTTGGAAGATAAAGTGCAGTTTCAGAATTTAGGTTTGGCTGTAATTGACGAACAGCATCGTTTTGGTGTCGAACAAAGATCTAAATTGTGGAAGAAAAACGATATTCCGCCACACGTTTTGGTTATGACTGCCACTCCTATTCCGAGAACATTAGCCATGAGTTTATATGGCGATTTGGACATCTCGGTTATCGACGAATTGCCTCCTGGTAGAAAGCCAATTCAGACCGTGCATCGTTATGATACTAATCGCTTGAAAGTTTGGAAATTTCTTCGCGACGAAATTGCAAAAGGCAGGCAGATTTACATTGTATACCCGCTGATTCAGGAATCTGAAAAAATGGATTACAAGGATTTAATGGACGGCTACGAAAGTATTTCTCGTGATTTTCCGCTTCCGCAATATTCTATTTCAATTCTTCACGGAAAAATGAAACCAGCAGATAAAGATGCTGAAATGAAGCGTTTCTCTGAAGGAAAAACCAATATCATGGTCGCAACAACCGTTATTGAGGTTGGTGTAAACGTGCCAAATGCCAGTGTAATGATTATTGAAAGTGCCGAAAGATTTGGGCTTTCGCAACTGCATCAGCTCCGCGGACGTGTAGGTCGTGGTGCCGAACAGAGTTATTGCATCTTAATGACGGGACATAAATTAAGTTCTGACAGTAAAACCAGAATGGAAACCATGGTGCAAACCAATGACGGTTTCGAAATTGCGGAAGTCGACTTAAAACTTCGTGGTCCAGGCGATTTAATGGGAACACAGCAAAGTGGCGTTTTAAACCTTCAGATTGCTGATATTGTAAAAGATAGAGACATTCTTTCTTTGGCTAGAAATTACGCCATGAAAATCTTAAAAGAAGACTCAGCACTTCAAAAACCTGAAAATGCTATTCTAAGAGCGATTTTCATCGAATTGACAAAGAAAAAGAATATCTGGAATTATATTAGTTAGAGTTACAAAGTTACAAAGTTACAAAGCAACAAAGAGACAAAGGTTTCTTAACCAAACTTAAAACCTGAAACCTGAAACCTGAAACCTGAAACTTGAAACTTGAAACCTAAAACAAAAAAACATATACTTCATTGCGTTCTAGTGTATTCATTTGATTTAGATTTGATGGGGGGCAAATTTAAAGGGGGAATATTTTGTTAGACACAATGAAGTATATAGTTGATTATTTCTTTTTAGGGTCTGGTTTTTTCTCAAAAAGACCGCTAAACAAGCCTTTGCTTATTTTATTTTTATCGTCCTTGCCGGTTGCAATCAAATGATCGATATATTCCATATACGTTTTCTTTCTTTCTTCTAGAAAACCTATAAGATATTCTTCTGAAGCGTGCATCCCGCTAGTTTCCTCGATTTGCAACAGTTTTTTGTACAATGGCTCAATAAACTTTACGATAATCTCATTTGGAACCGATTTTCTAGTGCAAAAGAACCCAACAATCTCATCATCTGTGTCTGCAACGATTTTAAAATCGGTTACAACCCAGTAATAACGGCCTGTTTTGGCCATGTTTTTAATAATAACATGAATGTTTTCGCTAGATTTAATACTGTCCCATAAGAATTTAAAAATTACTTTGGGCATATCCGGATGTCGAACAATATTGTGAGGTTGCCCCACAAGTTCAAACTCATCATACCCAGAGACATCTATAAAGTCTTCGTTGGCATATAAAATGGTTCCTTTTTTATCGGTTTTACTAAGCAGTACTTTATTTTTATTCCAGTCTACTTCTCTATCTGAAGGTATTGGACGGTGTACTCTGGTATCCATAAATTTTTCATTTAAATTAATTTGAAATTCAATACGTGTATAAAATGAATCCTTACTTAATTTTCAATTTGAATCGATTTCTAAAACCAGCAGAATCTTTCTGATTTTATGAAATACGGTTTCCAATTCGTTTTCCAGCCAATCTGGAATCTGATTATCAACCGCAAGATTGAGATGACGAATATCATTCACAATCTGAATTAGTTTTTTATACTGAAAATCAAGATCGTAAACATGAGAATTATTGCGATAACCTTTGAAAATTTCTTTCACTTCTGTTTCAAATTCAGATTGAGCGACAATTTTTTCAATCGAATTTAATGTGATACTTTCATTCAAAAAGGCATCAATGGTCTTTTTTAGATTATGCAGTGTAGGCACTGCGGTTGGCAAATCGTACTTAAGCATACTGCAGTTTTAAAAATTAGTTTAGTTTTGGGGGAATTAACTACATCTTTATTTGGAAATCCAATTTTTAGCTCCTGCTTGTCGTCGATTTTACATGAATATCATTAACCAAATCATCAATTTTCTTAGCGCTCTCTCTCATCATTTCTAGATAAGTGAGCAATTTGTCATTGTCTGTATGCCCTTTTGAAACATCAATCAATTTTAAAACCGAATTTACAGGCAATTTTAAATCTAAAGTTGTTCTATGAATAAAATCGTTATAGTCTTTTGTAGCCGACATAGAGCTGTATTTTGCAGAAGCCAATTTCATGTTTTCCAATTCATATTCATCAGAAATTTTAGAGATATGGTTTTCGCTATGTTCTTTAAAATAGTAAGCCCAATAGCCATTCATTAAAAATACAACGGCAGCCAAAACGGTATGAATAATCAAGGTTTCCAGATCAAAATTTACTTGCGAGAAATACACCTGAAGTCCGTTAGCATCATTGTATACATAGTTTTGCAGATATGCCAGTCCAGCGTGATGAATTACAACGAGCAAAGTAAGCGGAATTTGAAGTTTCCAGTTCTGATAAATAATCAAGATCGTGCTGGCAATAAATACGGTGAAATGCATTTCGAACATTCCGTGCATCTGATAAATGTACTGCGCCATGAAAATAGCCAGAACTATAGACAGGACATATTGGTAAAACTTGGAGTTTTTCATAAAAAATTTAGCCGAATAATAAGCCAAAAGATTCAATGTTCCGACTCCAACACCAATTTCGAAAGTATCGTATTTAAAGGACAATCCGATACCAAGCAGAAAATATACTGCAAGTACATAATTAATAATCGTATCTGATTTTTGTGTCATTGTAGACATAAAACTGTGCAGATAATCTTGTTCGTTTAAACTAGCTTTTGTTTTCATGGTAATTTAGTTTTGGGTTTTTGGGTTTGGGAAATAGTTATTTAGTACATTTTGGTAATGAACATCCATAAGCTCTAAGAGCAAAAGCATTAAAAGAAGGGTTATCTTTTCGGCTTAAAAGAGAATCTATCGCCATTTGGGCATAATTGCTTTTCGCATCTGTACAATATCTGGTTTTATTGTAATTGCCTCTGTAATACAAATTATGCGACTGGTCTAGTAAAACGGCTTGAGGTGTCGAGAAAACGCCACATTTCTTAGCAATCGATTCTTCAAAATAAACAGGAACTTTAGCATCAAACTTCTGCTGTATTTCATCAATGGTAAAATCCTTCTGTTTGTTTAACACCACAATCTTAAAATTAATTCGATCGCCATACTTCTTAATCAAACTGCTTACATGAGGTACATTGAAGCGTGAGCACGGGCATTCGGGATTAAAGAAATGAATAAAAATGGGTTTGTTATCAAATGCACAGCATGGACCAATTTCGATTTTTGATCCCATTGCAATAGCATGATAATTTTTTGGTATTGGAGTTGGAAGACTGTATTTAAACTCATTTTGCCAAAACAAATAGCCAATTGCAGCAAGTAAAAATGTGAACCATAAACTTAGAAGTAATTTTTTCTTCATAAAATTATTTTTTTATTATTCAAACAGAAAAGAATAAACACTTGTTAATACCAGATCTTTCTATATCTAGTAAAAACGAAAAAAAACAACTCTATTTACATGTTTTAACAACAACACCTACTAAAAAGATAGTGTTCTTGTAAAAATCCCAACATTTTGTTTAACATATCAATGTTACAAATAAAATCGATAAAGTGCAAAAAAAATCAGACAATTTGCGAAAAAATTCTTTCAAGCTAGAAAAAATAAGCCTTACCACAATTTCTTAAAACTAGCTTTTGAAAATTTTCCAATAATTTGCTTCAAAAAATTAACTTTTAATTAAACCTTTGGGCCCGCTTTTAGTCTAATTGCAAACCATTGTACATACAAATGTTAAATAAAAGCTAACAGCTTTCGATTTCGCACCAAAAAGTTAAATTTGTAAGCTTACTAAAAACAGAAACCTAAAATCTATATTCACCTCTTTTTTATGAAACTAAAACACCTCATTTACACCCTTTTAATTGTCGCAATTGGAGGATTCATTACCTACAGAATCATTTCAAACAAGGGTAAAAACGAAGACTCTAAAAAATTTAACGACAAAAAATCTCCAACAACTGTTAATGGAATCGTAATAAAAACTGCCACTTTTGACAATAATTTAGCATTATCAGGATCTATCGAGGCAAATGAGCAAGTAGAAATTCATAGTGAAGTTTCGGGAATTGTTGAAGGAATCTTTTTTAACGAAGGAAGCAACGTAACCAAAGGACAAGTGCTTCTTAAAGTAAATGATATTGAGCTAAAAGCACAATTAAGACAAGCTGTTACCAGAGAAGGTTTGGCTGCCGAAAACGAAAGAAGAGCAAAATTGCTTTTGCAAAAAGAAGCAATTAGCCAAGAAGAAGCCGATGTAGCAAAAGCCGATCACGCTTCTGCGCAAGCCCAAACCCAATTAATAAGAGCGCAAATTTCTAAAACTTCTGTAAGAGCGCCCTTTTCAGGAAAAATTGGTTTGCGCAACATTTCTCCTGGAACATATATTACTCCAACTGTTTTAGTGGCAAAATTGGTGAATACTAGCAAATTAAAAATTACATTCTCTATACCAGAAAAATATGCTGCCGAAGTAAAATCTGGTTCTGTAATCGATTTTAAAGTTTCTGGTTCAGATAAAACTTATAATGCGAAAATTTATGCTATCGAGCCAGAAGTTGCCGTTGCTACACGTACGCTTCAAATTCGTGCCCTTGCAGATAATGTAGACGGAAAACTTTTTCCTGGAACTTTCGCAGACATCAAATTGCCTTTAAATATTATTAAAGACGCTATTGTGGTTCCTTCTCAAGCTATCGTGCCAATTCAAGACGGTAAAAAAGTATACGTTGCCAATAACGGACAAGCAAAAGAAGTAATGGTTGATGCCACAACGAGAACAGACTCTTCAATTTTAATTTTAGCAGGATTAAAACCTGGAGACACTTTAATTACAAGTGGTGTAATGTCTTTGAAAGACGAAGCTCCAATTAAAGTTAAAGTAAAATAATTTTAAAGTTATGAGTTATGAGTTTTGAATTATGAGCTGTGAAATCATAAACACATTCAATAATCTAAAATCCAAACTCTAAAATCTAAAATCACAAATGAGTTTATCAACTACAAGTATAAGAAGACCAGTTTTAACCATAGTACTGAATCTATTAATTATATTATTCGGTTTTATTGGTTATACTTTTTTAGGCGTTAGAGAGTTCCCTTCTATCGATCCCGCACAGGTCTCTATTCGTACCAATTATACTGGTGCCAATGCCGATATTATTGAATCGCAAATCACCGAACCTCTTGAAAAAGCAGTAAATGCAATTGACGGAATTAGAAATATTACTTCATCTAGTAACCAAGGAAGCAGTAATATTACCATAGAATTTAATCTGGACAAAGATTTGGAAGAAGCCGCAAACGATGTTCGTGACAAAGTTTCGCAAGCCATTCGAAATCTTCCACAAGATATTGATGCTCCGCCAGTGGTGTCAAAAGCAGATGCTGATAGTGATGCTATTATTTCGATGACAGTACAAAGTGACACTCGAAACTCTCTAGAATTAAGCGACTATGCAGAAAACGTAATTTCTCAACGTTTAGAAACCATTCCAGGTGTAAGTGGCGTGCAGATTTGGGGACAAAAGCGTTATGCGATGCGTTTATGGATCGACCCCGTTAAGCTTACTGCCTATGGCTGCACCGTTTCTGACGTTCGTACCGCATTGAATGCGCAAAATGTGGAATTGCCATCTGGAAAATTAACCGGTAACAATACCGAACTTACGGTAAAAACTATCGGAAATCTTTCTAAAGCAGAAGAATTCAACAATATCATTATTAGAACTGACGGAGATAAGATTGTTCGTTTAAGCGATATTGGAGGTGCAGAATTAGGTCCAGAAAATATCGAAACCAAATTAAGCCAGTCTGGTTTGCCAATGATTGGTTTGGCAATCGTACCAATGCCTGGAGCGAACTACCTTGATATTTCAAAAGAATTTTACAAAAAATACGAAGCTTTAAAAAAGGATCTTCCGAAAGATATCAAATTAAATATTGCGCTTGACAATACCATTTTCGTAAAGAAATCCGTTTTGGAGGTTGCAGAAACATTAGGAATTTCGGTAATTCTGGTAATCATCATTATTTACCTTTTCTTTAGAGATTGGGCAATTGCTTTCAGACCTTTAATTGATATTCCCGTTTCGCTGATTGCTACATTCTTTATTATGTGGCTGTTCGGATTCTCGATCAACGTATTGACTTTATTGGCAATCGTACTGGCAACAGGACTTGTGGTAGATGATGGTATTGTGGTAACCGAAAATATCTTCAAAAAAGTAGAAGAAGGAATGTCGCCAATTGAAGCTGCTATTAAAGGTTCTAACGAGATTTTCTATGCCGTAATTTCGATTTCGGTAACCTTGGCTGCGGTATTTTTACCCGTGATTTTCCTCGAAGGTTTCGTTGGACGATTATTTAGGGAATTTGGAGTCGTAATCGGTGCCGCGGTATTAATTTCGGCATTCGTTTCCTTGACTTTAACACCAATGTTGAACGCTTATTTAATGAAAGGTGGAGAACAGAAAAAATCAAAATTCTATATTAAAACAGAACCATTTTTTGAAAAAATGAACAGCAGTTATGCTGAAGCGCTTTCAAAATTTATGGAAAGAAAATGGATCAGCTTCCCTATTCTTATTGCTTGTTTCGGGTTGATTTATTTGTTCTTTACCATTCTCCCAAAAGAAACCGCTCCTTATGACGACAGAAGCTCTGTAACCATGCGTATGACTACTCCCGAAGGATCTTCATACGAATACACAGACCGTTTTATGCAGGAAATTTCAAAATTAGTTGATGATTCTATTCCAGAGAAAAAGGTAAGTTTGGTAATTACAGCGCCAGGTTTTGGAGCTTCCGCAACCAATACTGGTTTTATTAGACTTTCATTAAAAGAGCCAGATGAAAGAATGGTTTCTCAAAAAGATATTGCCGACAAACTGACAAAATGGACTAAAAATTATCCAGATGCTAAAACTGCGGTAATCCAGCAGCCTACTATTGCAGTTAACAGACGTGGAGGTTTGCCAATTCAATACATTATTCAGGCTCCTAATTTTGATAAACTGAGAGAAAAAATTCCTCTTTTTATGAATGAGGTGAATAAAAGTGATGTTTTTTCTACGACAGATGTTAACTTGAAATTCAACAAACCCGAAATCAACGTTACCATTGACCGCGAAAAAGCAGAAAGTTTAGGAATTTCAATTCTGGATATTGCACAGACTTTACAGCTTTCTTTAAGCGGACAGCGTTTTGGGTATTTTATTAGAAACGGAAAACAGTATCAAGTAATTGGACAATTTGACCAGAAAGACCGATCTAAACCTCTAGACTTGACTTCTATGTTTGTAAAAAACAGAAAAGGCGAATTGATTCAGATGGATAACGTGGTGAAAGTTTACGAACAGAGCAATCCACCGCAATTATTCCACAACAACCGTTATATGTCGGCAACTGTTTCGGCTGGTTTAGCTCCAGGAAAAAGCATCAGCGATGGTATTCAGGAAATGGACAGAATTAAAGCCAAAGTTTTGGATGAAAGCTTTACAACCGATTTAAGTGGAGAATCTCGAGATTTCGTTGAAAGTAGCTCTAATACTTCTTTCGCTTTCGGATTGGCATTATTACTGATTTTCTTGATTCTTGCGGCACAGTTTGAAAGTTTTATCGATCCGTTTATTATCATTTTAACAGTGCCAATGGCAGTTGCAGGAGCTTTATTCTCTTTGTGGCTATTCAACCAAACTTGGAATATTTTCAGCCAGATTGGTACCGTAATGTTAATTGGTCTGGTAACCAAAAATGGTATTTTGATTGTAGAATTTGCCAATCAGTTGCGAGAACAGGGCAAACCTAAATTAGAAGCCATTTTAGAAGCTTCAGAAGCACGTTTACGTCCAATTTTAATGACGAGTTTGGCCATTGCATTAGGAGCGCTTCCAATTGCAATGTCGCTTGGAGCTGCGTCTACGAGTAGAATTGGTATGGGAGTTGTAATTGTGGGCGGAACTATCTTCTCATTGGCTTTAACGCTTTTTGTAATTCCTGCTATTTATTTAATGTGGTCTAAAGCTAGAAAACATTATCCTGAGTTTGACCATATTGACGAATACGAAAGAGACAGCATTAAATAAAACTAAAAATCTAATTTTTGGTTAAAGAAAAAGAATATGAATATCAGAAAAATATATTGTACAGCACTTATCCTCTTGCTTTGCATTGTTGAGACAAAAGCACAGGAAGTTCTTACTATTGAACAGGCTATGTCTATAGCTCTTGAAAATAATTTTGAAATTAAAATTGCTAAAAACAATTCCAAAATAAACGAAACAAACGTTACAATAGGAAATGCGGGAATGCTGCCTACAGCAACAGCCTCTGTTACCGACAATAATAGCATTATGAATTCGTCTCAAACACGTCAGGACGGAACAACCACTTCATTGAATAATGCTAAAAACAATAGTTTAGCTTATGGCGTAAGTTTAGGGTGGACTGTTTTTGACGGAATGAAAATGTTTGCCAAACTAGATCAGCTGAAAGAACTTCAGAAATTGGGCGATGCAGAGCTTAAAAGAACTATTTTAGTTAAAATCGCGCAGGTAAATTCAGCCTATTATGATTTGGTGCAAATGCAACAGCAATTGGCAGCTTTAGATACTACAATCGTAATTTCGAATCAGCGATTGACTTTAGCCAAAAATCGTTTCAGCATAGGAAAAGCTTCAAAATTAGAAGTTTTAAACGCGCAAGTTGACTTAAACTCTGATCAGGTGGCTTTATTGCGACAAAAAGAAGCGTATGCCAATGGCAAGATTTTATTGAACCAGCATTTGGCGCGCGATCCAAAAATTGATTTTAAGGTTACTGACAAAGTTGTAGTAGACAATAAATTGGTTTTGGCCGATTTAATGGAATTGGCACAAAAACAAAATCCAGGTTTAGAAGCTGAAATTATCAATAAACGAATTGCGGAATTACAGTTGAAACAAGTAAAAGCAGACCGTTATCCTATTTTAAGATTAACAACAGGATATAATTTTTCTGAAAGTCAATCCAGTTTAGGTTTTACCAGCCAAACTTCTTCTAGAGGTTTAAATTACGGTTTTAATGCCTCAATGAACATTTTTGATGGTTTTAATCAGCATCGCAATGAAAAAGTGGCTAAAATGCAGATAGAAAATTCACAGCTTTCAATAGAACAGCAAAACACTACTTTAAATACACAGTTAAGCACCGCTTTTCAAACGTATTTAACCAATTTAGAATTAATTGGTCTAGAAGAAGATAACGAAGCTATTGCGAGACAGAACTTAGAAATTACACTAGACAAATTTAAAATCGGAACTATTACGACGCTTGATTTTAGAACTGCTCAGCTGAATTATGTCAACGCAAAAGTGCGTTACAGCAACGCGCAATACGAAGCAAAATTATCTGAAATTGCCTTAAAAGAATTAGCTGGAAATATCAATTTTTAAGTAAATTTGTTTCAAAACGCACTTAAATGATTTCTTACAACACCAAAGACTGGTTTACTTTTATTTTTCATTTTCATAAATCAGATACAGTTCGAAAACTGATTACGATTATGATTGCCATTGGAATTTATTCTGCAGCCGTCTGTTATCTAGAACTTCATTATTTTAAAGTGACCAAAAACGATTACATTCACAACATTCCAATCATGCACGGAATGCTTGGTTTTGTAATTTCGCTTTTGCTTGTGTTTCGAACCAATACAGCTTATGACAGATGGTGGGAAGGCCGCAAACTTTGGGGTGGACTGGTAAATAATAGCCGTAATCTGGCTATAAAGCTTTCGGCAATTTTAAAAGACGAAAATGATAGAAAGTTTTTTAGAAAATACATTCCTATGTATGCCGATATCCTTCATCAGCATTTAAAAGATGAAGACACCAGCAAACAGCTTTTTGAAGATGTTGAACTCGAAATAGATCATCATAAACACAAGCCAAATCAGCTAAAAAGAATTATGTATCATAAAATCAATGATTTGTATGATGCTAAAAAAATATCTGGAGAGCAGCTAATTACCCTAAATGACGAATTAGTTGCTTTTACAGACATTTGCGGAGCATGCGAGCGTATTAAAAACACTCCTATTCCCTACTCTTACAGTGCTTTTATAAAGAAATTCATTTTCTTTTACACCATGACACTTCCATTTGGATATTCTGTTAGTTTAGGATATTTGGTTGCTCCCGTTGTCGTTTTTATATTTTATGTATTGGCCAGTTTAGAACTTATCGCCGAAGAAATCGAGGATCCGTTTGGAAATGACGAAAATGATCTTCCAACAAAGAAAATTTCTGAAAACATTAAAAAGCACATAGAAGAGCTCATATAATTAAACGTTAAATCTTCCGACTCTATTTTTATTTTCATTATATTTAAAGTCTTCACCTAAACTTAAATTTAATGAACAATCAACGATTTTTAGTCAATCCGCTTCAATTATCGCAAGAGAAATCATTAAAAACTCTTGTAGAAAACAGAACTATTTACAATCTAAATAATTGTGAATTAAATCTATTTGAAACCTACGAATCGACTCAGAAAGTTCCTTTAAAATTTAATGATTTGGTGGTAACCAGCATGCTAAGAGGCAAAAAAATCATGCATCTTTTTGATGATCCAGAATTTGTCTATCTTCCTGGCGAAACGGTAATTGTGCCTTCTAATGTAGAAATGAAAATTGATTTCCCTGAAGCTTCAAAAAACAATCCAACCCAATGTCTCGCATTAGCAATCGATCAGGATAAAATTGCCGAGACTTTAAATTTCTTAAATGAGCAGTATCCGAAAGAAGGAAATAATTTGTACTGGCAGCTAAACTATCAGAATTACTTCTTTTATAATAATGTGGAAATGGCGTCGACCATTAATAAACTCATTAAAGAATGCATGAGTACCTCCATCGCTAAGGACATTTTTGCCGATTTGACTTTAAAAGAATTGCTAATTCGAATTATCCAGACTCAGACCGTAAAATCTTTAGATGAGGGGAAATTTATAGATACAAACAACCCTATTAAGGAAGTTACAGAATACATTAAACAGAATTTAAAGGAAAACATGAGCTTGAAAATGCTTAGCGAAAAAGCCTGCATGAGCACTACTTCTTTCTACCGTTTCTTTAAACGCGAACTCGGAATGAGTCCGATTGAGTATATTTTGAATGAAAAAATAAAATGTGCTAAAAATCTATTGAAAAATCCAACGCTTCAAATTAATGAAGTTTGCTATTTAGCTGGTTTTGAAGATGCCAATTACTTTATCAGATTGTTTAAAAAACACGAAGGAATTACTCCGAAACAATATCAGTTGCTTTATATTAATTAAAAGGTACAAAGGCCCAAAGTAACAAAGAGACAAAGTTTTTCCTTTTTGTGACAAAGTTTAGAGCTTCTAAACCTTTGTCACTTTGTCACTATGTTACTATGAACCTCAAAAGAAAGTAACCGGTTGTAAATCTTTTTCTTCTTCGGGAGTGAAAATGCGATATTCTATTTGGAATGTTTTCTTAAGTGGCGTTTCTAATGAAAAACCTCCTACTCCAAAAGCATCAATTACTGTTAAGGTAAAATGGGCATGTTTCCAATACTCGAACAGATCTTTGTCTACCCAAAACTCGGTATCTTCAATACTACCGATACAAACATCACCTGTTCGCTGATAATATCCTCCTTTTTCAAAACATTGCGGTTGTGTGCCTTCGCAACATCCGCCCGCTTGATAAAACATCAAATCTCCGTGTTTTGCTTTTAGAATTTTAATCAATTCTATTGCTTTTTCTGTGGCATCAATTCTTCTAATCATCACTTTAAAAATTAAAAGGCAAAAAAAGCAGCAAACTCTCTAGAGAAATTTACTGCTTTGACATAACCAACTATTTGTATTTTACTTAGAATCAAACAGTAATTTGATTACATTGGATATTCACAAATCAAAATTACCTGGAGGAAGTTTGCTTAATGCCGTTAAATTTTCATTTAACGCCCCATGCATGTCGCCAACCTAAATACTCCAGGATTTTGATTTTTTTTTCTTAGAAAAATCCTAATTTCTTTTTGTCATAAGAAATCAGCATGTTTTTGGTTTGGCGGTATTGGCTCAACATCATTTTATGGTTCTCACGACCAATTCCTGATTGTTTATAACCTCCAAACGGAGCACCCGCAGGATAAGAATGGTACTGATTAATCCATACACGACCTGACTGAATCGCTCTTGGAACCTGATAAATTTCGTGCGCATCTCTTGTCCAAACTCCTGCACCTAATCCGTACATCGTATCATTGGCAATTTCGATAGCTTCTTCGGTAGTTTTGAACGTAGTAACGGCTAAAAAAGGTCCGAAAATCTCTTCTTGGAAAATGCGCATTTTGTTATGTCCTTTAAATAAAGTTGGTTTGATGTAGTAACCGCCTTCCAATTCTCCTCCCAATTTATTTTCATCACCTCCTGTTAGCAGTTCTGCACCTTCTTCTTTTCCTAATTTGATATAAGACATGATTTTTTCTTTCTGAACAATCGAAGTTTGTGCACCAATCATAGTCGATTTATCCAACGGATTTCCTGCTATAATAGCTTCTGTTCTTTCAATTACCTTTTTGATAAACTTGTCGTAAATATCTTCGTGAATTAATAATCTAGAAGGACATGTACAGATTTCGCCTTGATTTAAAGCAAATAATACTGCACCTTCAACCGCTTTATCGAAGAAATCGTCGTCGTGATCTGCTACAGAAGGGAAGAAAATGTTTGGTGATTTACCACCCAATTCCAGAGTAACCGGAATAATATTTTCTGTTGCATATTGCATTACCAAGCGTCCTGTAGTTGTAGAACCTGTAAATGCCGCTTTTGAAACTTTTTTGTTGGTCACCAACGGACGGCCTAATTCGGCACCAAAACCGTTTACAATATTTAAAACTCCCGGAGGCAGAATATCACCAATTAATTCCATTAAAACCATAATCGAAATTGGCGTGCTTTCAGCTGGTTTCAATACAATGGTATTTCCTGCGGCTAGTGCTGGTGCGATTTTCCAAACAGCCATTAAAATCGGGAAATTCCACGGAATAATCTGCGCGACAACACCAAGAGGTTCGCTTAAAGCGATAGAAACGGTTTGCGAATCCAGTTCTGAAATGGCGCTTTCTTCGGCACGAATTACGCCTGCAAAATATCTAAAATGGTCAATGGCTAATGGAATATCGGCTGCAAGAGTTTCGCGAATTGGTTTTCCGTTATCAACTGTTTCAACCGCTGCGATATATTCTAAATTGTCTTCAATTTTTTGTGCAATCTTATTCAATAAAATACTTCTTTCTGTAACAGATGTTTTTCCCCAGGTTTTAAATGCTTCATAAGCGGTGTCTACGGCCAATTCTAAATCTTCTTTTCCAGAATGTGCTGCTTTTGTAAACACTTTCCCGTCAATGGGAGAAACAACATCAAAATATTCTCCTGTAATTGGCGCTGTAAATTTTCCGCCAATATAGTTATCGTATTTTACTTTAAATTCAGGTCTTTTTACTAAGGTACTCATGATATTCTTTTTTTGATTTACTCCAAATTTAGTTTCATAAAAAGAAACAGAATAGCATTATTCATTCATCTTGTAGCACAAAAATTACACAATCTATTTTTTTACCCTTTTAAACTATTTATTCGTCAAAATTTTAGCCGTAAATTATCAAAAGCTTAAAGCATAGCATTTTCTTTGCAATAAAAAACAACTAGAAAAAACTACTCAATTTTTTCTTACTCCAAAGCGCAATCCTTATATTTGTAACCTTATTCAAGAATTAAATAACTACAATGAAAATATCTTACAACTGGTTAAAACAATTTATTAAAACAGATTGGACATCTGAGCAGACTTCTGAATTACTAACAGATTTAGGTTTAGAAGTAGAAGTTGTCGAAAAATACGAATCAATTAAAGGTGGTTTAGCAGGTGTTGTTGTTGGACACGTTCTAACTTGCGAAAAACATCCTGATGCTGATAGATTGAGAGTTACTACAGTTGATGTTGGTTTAGAGGCTCCTATCCAGATTGTTTGCGGTGCAGCAAACGTAGCTGCAGGACAAAAAGTGCCAGTTGCGACAATCGGAACCGTTTTATACGATAAAGAGGGTGCTGAATTTACTATTAAAAAAGGAAAAATCCGCGGACAGGAAAGTCACGGAATGATCTGTGCCGAAGATGAATTGGGCCTTGGAAAAAGCCATGATGGAATTATGGTTTTGGCTGAAGATTTAGTTCCTGGAACTCCCGCATCTGAAGTTTTCCAAATTGCCAATGACGAGGTTTTTGAAATCGGATTGACGCCAAACCGTGCCGATGCGATGAGCCATTTTGGTACTGCTCGCGATTTAAGAGCAGGAATGCTGCAACGCGGCGTAAACGTAGAATTGATTACGCCTTCTGTAAGCAATTTTAGAGTAGACATGCGCACGCTTAAAATTGACGTAAATGTTGAAGATTCTCATTTAGCGCCAAGATATTGTGGGGTTACTATTTCTGGAATTTCTGTACACGAATCTCCAAGCTGGCTGCAAGACCGTTTAAAAGCTATTGGATTAACTCCAAAAAATAATATTGTTGACGTTACTAATTATGTATTACATGAGTTAGGACAGCCTTTGCATGCTTTTGACGCTGCGAAAATCAACGGAAAAGTGATTGTAAAAACAGTTGAAGAAGGAACTAAATTTGTTACTCTAGACGATGTTGAAAGAACGCTTCACAAAGAAGATTTAATGATTTGTGACGAAAAAGGTCCACTTTGTATTGCTGGGGTTTTCGGAGGAAAAAAATCTGGAGTTACAGAAGGAACGACTTCTATTTTCTTAGAAAGCGCTTATTTTGATCCAGTAAGCATTCGTAAAACAGCCAAAAGACATCAGTTGAGCACAGATGCTTCTTTTAGATTTGAAAGAGGAATTGACCCAACGATTACAGAATATGCTTTAAAACGTGCCGCTCTTTTAATTCAAGAAGTTGCTGGCGGAAAAATCACTTCTGATGTTGTAGAAGTGTATCCTAAAAAAGTAGAAGATTTTTCTGTTTTATTGAATTTCAGTCATGTATATAAAATAATCGGACAAGAGATTCCAAAAGACACCATCAAAAAAATATTGGTTTCTTTGGATATTAAAGTTAATAGCGTTTCTGATACTGGTTTAGGTTTAACTATTCCTGCGTACCGCGTAGACGTTCAGCGTGAAATTGACGTAATCGAAGAAATTTTGAGAGTTTACGGCTATAACAACATTAATTTCTCTAAGAAATTTAATGCTACAGTTGCGAATTCTCCAAGAACAGAAGACTATAAAGTACAGAATGTAATTGCTTCTCAGCTGAATTCTCAAGGATTTCACGAAATGATGGCCAATTCATTGACGACAGCAGCTTATGCGAAATTATCGGCTTCGTTAAAAGAAGAACATAATGTTTCCATGCTGAATCCGTTGAGCAGTGATTTAGCTACACTTCGCCAATCTTTATTGTTCTCTGGTTTAGAAGCGGTTTCTTATAATATCAATAGAAAAAATTCGGATTTAAAATTATTTGAATTCGGAAAAACATATCATAAATATTTAAATGGATACGAAGAGCACAAACACCTTTCTTTGTTAATCTCTGGAAACAGAAACAAAGAAAGCTGGACAAGTTCGCAAAAAACAACAGATTTCTTCTTGTTGAAAGGATATGTAAAAGCGATTTTATCTCGTTTGGGAATTGAAAAGATCTCGAATGCTCCTGTTCAATCAGACATTTATTCTGAAGGAACTGCCATTACTTACAATAATGATATTTTAGTTGAAATGGGAGTTGTTAAGAAGCCCATTTTGAAGCATTTCGGCATTAAACAAGACGTTTATTACGCAGATTTTAACTGGGATTTGGTTTTAAAAATCATTACAGGAAAAATTAAATACACTGAAATTCCAAAATATCCAGAAGTTCGTCGTGATTTAGCTTTATTAATTGATGAAAAAACGACTTACGAAAGTATTTTCAACTTGGCAAAACAAACCGAAAAAGCACTCTTAAAAGATATTAATCTTTTTGATGTGTATCAAGGAAGCAAATTGCCAGAAGGAAAAAAATCATACGCTTTGAGTTTTACTATTCAAGACAATACTAAAACTTTAACCGATGCTCAGATTGATAAAATCATGTCTAAATTACAGCAGACTTTTGAAACTGAACTTGGAGCAACTTTAAGATAATTTCTTTCTTATATAATACAAAACCCGACAATAATCTTGTCGGGTTTTCTTTTTGTTGCTTTTTTGTTGTTTTTTGTTTCAAGTTGCAGGTTTCAAGTTCTTAAAGAACTTTAATACGATATGTAAAAAAAGATACTTACCAAATAACTTCAAACTTCAAACTTCAAACTTCAAACTTCAAACTTGAAACCTGAAACTTGAAACCTGAAACTTCAAACTTGAAACTTCAAACTTGAAACCCAACCAAACATCAAGCATATTTCGCGTAAGCTCTTGCTAGTTTTTCATCGTATTTGTTGGTTTTGTATGCTGGTCCGTTGTATTTTAAAGCAAACGCAGCCCAATTTTTATTTCGAAGAAGTCCGATCAAGTTGTTCTTTTTTAGAAACAAGCCAAAAGCTTTTAAGTGTTCGCCTTCATTCAGTTTCATTTTTTCGACATATTCGTCAATACTGCTATAGCCAATAGAGGTTGCATTAAAGCCCATAATTTGAAAAAGTCCCCAAGAAGTCGCGCTATTTGCGGCATCGGCTATTTTTTTATCAGAGCCAAGATTTATCGCCTTTTGTAAACGCGTGTATTCGCCAGTTCCTCCAACATAATATTTTTTAGTATAATTCTCAAATAAAATATCTTGTGTATTGGGGTTGACATAAATTCTAGGATCAATACCTCTTTTCTTCAATTCGCTCCAAAAAATATGTCCTTCAAACAAAATCTTCGGACGCCCATCAATCAAAAAGCCTTTCCCATTGCTCTCTACTTCATTTACCGCTTTTACAATGGCAAGTTCTAAATTAAACTGATTTGAAAAATCGATTAAATCCTGTTCTGATAACAGTTTGCTGTTTGCAGAAAAGTTATTCTCGCTTTTTGCCAAAAGTGTCGACCATGTTTTAAGCCCCACTACTCCATCTACCACAAGATTATTCTTTAGCTGAAAATCTTTAATCGCCTTATCTGTCTCTGTCCCAAAATAATCGGAAACAACCACCTTGTAATTCAATTTGGACAAAAGCTCATTTAAGTAATACACTTCTGGAGATTTTGCGCCAGCTTTTATCGTTCTCATTATTCTCTATTTAATTGATTACACTTCTGACTGTCTGTTTTGTAGCCCAAAACTGATGATATAAATTTACATTTTTATAAAATATTATGTTACAATGCTTTACCCCATTTTTTTTAAATAATTTTACGAATCAAAAAAGGGTATATTTCCCCTTGACGCAATTTTTCTTTTAAGATAATTTTGCCTTGTAAATAACTCAAAAAACTGTTAACTAAACATTTAACCAATTAACAATAAATAACTATGAAAAATCCACCCGCAAAACCGAGTCAGTTAATCACTAAAGAATTTGCTAGACAATTAAATGTGAATTACAACAATAAAAAAGCATCACTTAGAGCTCTTAAAGACGAAAAAGAAGATGCTAATGCTATTTGGTATTCTCTGGAAGAATTAGAAAATTACATTCATTATATAAAAACTAATGGCGCAAATGACGGTTACAATGTTGATGGAATCCGTTTTTATTTTGGGGTTTATCCAGATGATGAAGTGCATGGAGAAAAAGCTGGCTTAACTACCTTATTTCTAGTTCCTACGGGCAAAAAAGCAGCAAACAACAATACTAAAGTTCAAAGTTTTTCTTTAATGCAAGAAGCTTCTTCAGATATTGACAGCCTTGATCCAATGAACTACGGAAACATCGGAAGACCGCCAAGCTTAATATACTAAAAAAATATGTTCGAATTTTTAAGATCTTATATCATCTATATGGCTTTATTGTCAGGAACTATTGGTTTGTTTGCGCTGCCAAAACTTCCTGGTTTTAAAGCTAAATTTTTAGTAATTTTAATCTGGTTTTCAGTTGTAATAGAAATTGTAGGCTATTATTTTACCCAATGGACGGGTTTGCTCAATTTTCACGTTTACAACTTTTATATGTTTGCCAGTTTCTCTGCCTATATTTTACTTCTAAGAGCCCTTCTTACCAAAAAAGATCATAGAATTTCGGCTGTTCTATTTTTAATTTTGTTTATTGTGTCTTTTTTCTTGAATATTTTATATTTCAAAGACGAGATTAACCGTTCCTTTACCTATAGTTTTGCAATTGGTGTATTATTAATTTTAATATTATCCTGCCTGTATCTGATTGAGATTTTTAATTCAGAAAAAATACTCAATTTCAAAAAATCAGTATTTTTCTGGTACATTCTCGGCATACTTGTTTTTCATGTTCCTTTTACACCTTTTATGCTGGCTATCAATTGGTTTTTAATCAAACATGACGACTCTATCTTTAGTTTGGTGGTGTTCATTTTAAATTTTCTGGCGCATAGCTGTTTTATAATCGGATTTCTATGGAGCGAAAAGAAATACAACTATTAGTTATTTCCCTAGGTATTGTTTTCTTTACCTTAGTCGTTATTCTGCTTGTTATTTTCTTCTATTTTTTAAAGAAAAAGAACAAATTTCTGGTAGAAAAAATGGAAGCCGATTTGTATTTTCAATCAGAATTAGTAAAAACTAGGATTGAAATAAAAGACCAGACTTTATCTGAAATCAGTAAAGAATTGCACGACAATATCGGACAGATAATTTCTGTTGCGATTATGCAGCTTAACATCTTTATTGGCAGTAAAAATGTTGAGATAGAAGAACTGAAAGACCTAAAAGCTGTTCTGGCAAAATCTTTAGACGAACTACGTATTCTGTCAAGAATTATAAACAAAGACAATCTCCTTCAAAACAACTTTCTCGAAGCGATTCAGCAGGATTTAGAAAGGATTAAAAAACTTAAAAAAATCAAATTCAATTTTAACCAAATTGGTCCCGTACCAGCAATAAATAAAGAGCACGAGCTGATTATTTATCGAATTTTTCAAGAAGCGCTTCACAACAGCTTAAAACACTCCAGAAGCGATTTATTTGATGTGCATATCATAACCACCGATTCTCTTTTTACATTACAGTTAAAAGATTTCGGAATTGGCTACGATCTCAAAAAATCAAATTCAGGAATCGGATTAAACAATATGAAGTTAAGAGCCAAACTTATTGGCGCTAAGTTGACAATAAATTCTGAGACTCCTGGAACCAGTGTAACTATCGAATACCCTTTAACCCAAGACCATGAAAACTAACTCTAAAAGAAAAATAATAATTGTAGACGATCATTTGCTTTTTTCGCAATCTCTTGAACTGCTGATTAAGAGTTTTGGAGATTACGAAGTTACAGAACGTTTTGAAAACGGAAAAGTCTTTATAGACTATCTTGAAGAAAATAATCCTACTGAAATTGATCTTATTTTACTTGATGTTAATATGCCAGTTCTTGACGGATTAAGTACCATGAAATGGCTCAAAGAGAATAGACCTGATTTGAAGGTAATTGCTTTATCTGTTAATGACGATGAAGAAATTATCATTAAAATGATAACCAATGGTGCGAAAGGCTATCTGCTGAAAGATACTTCCCCTGATATTTTTAAAGAAGCCATTGAATGCGTCATCGAAAAGGGCTTTTATTTTACCGAACTCGTTTCTGAAATGCTAATTAATAAAGTCAATAGCGATAACAAGAAAATTAGTTTAAAAGAAAAAGAGATTGTTTTTATCAAACATGCCTGCACAGAAATGACTTATAAAGAAATCGCATCAGAAATGTGCTTAAGTCCCAAAACCATTGACGGCTATAGAGAATCGCTTTTTGACAAACTGGAAATAAAAACCCGAATCGGACTAGTGCTTTATGCCATTAAGCATAAAATTGTTTTTGTTTAACTAATAAGTTAATGCCGCAAAAACGGGATATGCTGCAATTTTTTCTCTTCCGTTAAGGAAAGTCAGTTCCATTAAGAAATTGCACTGTACAATTTCGCCACCCAATTTCTCGACCAATTCGCAAACTGCTTTTGCGGTTCCGCCAGTTGCCAATACATCGTCGTGAATTAAAACACGATCTCCTTTTTTTATGGCATCGATATGCATTTCTAAGCTGTCAGAGCCATATTCTAATTCATAAGAAGCAGAAATCGTATCAAAAGGAAGTTTTTTCGGTTTTCTCACAGGCACAAATCCCACATTTAATTCTTGAGCCAACAACATTCCGAAGAAAAAACCACGAGATTCGGCTCCCACAACCTTGTCAATTTTTTGTCCATTTAAAGAGTCAACTAGAATTCTGAGGCAATTTGTTCGCGCTTCAGGGTTAATTAGCAAAGGTGTGATATCTTTAAATAAAATTCCTTCTTTTGGAAATCCCTGAATATCACGTATATAATTTTCAAACTTCATTTTTTTTTAATTTTCTGTTATTTTTTCCTTGTTTATCTCACATTTATGTCTATCTTTGCACCCGCAATAAGCAATCAACAAAGCTACAAAAAATTAGCTAATTGATAAAAAAAAAGGCCTCGTGGCGCAACTGAATAGCGCATCTGATTACGGCTCAGAAGGTTACTGGTTTGAATCCAGTCGAGGTCACAAAAAGCCAAAAGGCGCCAATTGAAGACAATTGGCGCCTTTTCTCATTTACAATACTATTGGGTAAGTTAACTTTGAATCATTTTTGTTTTTATTTCTTTTTTTTAGAACCACTCTCACAACAAAAAACAAATAAAAAAGAAAATATTTAGATAAGAATAGCATTATTTAAGCTTTGCTTTTAATAACTTGACAGGATTCGAACAGCAAGAGGATAAGCAACGGCCTAAGAAAAATGCTTTAAACGGAAATTCATAATTATTGATTCCCGGTAAGACTTAATGCTTTACTTTTTTTTGAACCTATTTATAAACTATTTTCTTCTAGAATTTGGAGAACATCCAATAAAATTAAATTTTGATTTAGACTTTTTCCTAAAAAAAAATGAAATTCACTACCATGTTTTAAATAAGCCCTTTTATTTGTGTTACTGATGGCGGTAAAAAGTTAATTTGTATTTTTAAAGTTAAAATAAAGCCAACATGAAACAACTAAAAATTTTTATTGCATTTCTAACAGCCGCTCTTGTTTGTTCTTGTTCTACTATTTTAAATAGTCCAAAAATTGATTATCTGACAAGCAATTATTGCCAGCCTACAATTGAATACGATTATTCTAAGCTCGAAATCTCTCAAAATAAATTGCCAAAACAAGACAGCATATTAAATGCTAACCTATCCCAGCATGATATCTTAATCAGTAATGCTATTGGCATTGAAACTTATCTGGCAGAATATCTTCAAATAAAAAAGGACACTTTAAAAAGACTGGCATTAAAACAAAAAATTACAGACCGGTTAATTCTTACCAGCGTTGAAATAAATGCGCTTGCTTCTGAATTAGACTGTAATGGTGAACGAATAAACAAATTAGCCGATTATGTTAACGGCATCAATAACAAAAAAACTAAAAATCTTACTGTAGCTTCAGTTACAATAGGCGCCCTTACAACGGTCGCAACTGTTTTAATAAAAAATAATAATTCAAGCAATATAGTTGCTGTGAGCGGCGGATTGCTGAGTGCCGGATTAGGAGCGATGACTATTTCGCCAAGAGGAAAAAAAATCAACTTAAAACTTCAAAGAAATCTACTGCGAAATATTTGGTTCAATGACAATTCCAACGGTATGTATCCCAACTCTATATGGGCGATACTAAACGAAAAACAATTTAGCAATTCGCAAAAAATTGATCTGCAGGAAAGCATTAAAAACAGATGGCTTCAATACAATTTTGATGGAACAATAGATGCTGAATCCGAAAAACTTTTCTTTTATGATGGCGGAATTTACACCGCAGATGACTTATACTCCAGAGCTAATATGCTAAATGAGCTGCAAGCCACCATTCGATCTCTCGAACAAGATTTAAAAAGTTTAGCTATAAGACTAAATGCAATTTAATTGCAAGCAACTTTAATTTGTTAACGAATTACTAGATTAAATTTTGTGGCAAAAATAGATTTGAAATTAAATACTCGTTGAGTACACATTTATAATTTATTTTTAAACTGCTTTGCATTTAGGAATGCAAAATAATCTCTAATACTCATTTCGGATAGTCGCATACACGCCATATGACTCATTAGTTACCTTGTAAAAAGGCATAAGCGCATATTCTTTCCTATTATTTTTTAAGATGAATGACATAGAATTCTCTTGTTTAGAGATGTTTTTCAAAATATCTGACTCATTTCCTTTTAATATTGTTTCTTCATTTACTTGAAATGCTAATAAAACCGGCCCATAAAACAATGCAACTACATTCGGATTATCGGGCATTTTTTTTAAATTAAAATGATAATTAAAACGTATTTCTATGTTATCGCCATTTTTCCACTTTCTATCAATAATAAAATAAGACATCGGAATTACACTAGCTGTAATGGGCTTTCCGTTTACCAAAACTTGTGTTTGTTCGTCAGCCCAGGATGGCATAAATAATTTCAATGCAAATGGGGTCGTTTTATTAGCCGTTATGTTAAATTTTACAACAGGATTATCTGGAAAATTGGACGATTGTGACAAAGTAATTCCTTTAGATTTCCATTTGACAGTCGAAGGAATATAAAGATTGACCCAAAGGTTATTTTTGTTATGGAAATAAATAGCCTCATTTAAGTTTGCAAAAGCTTCAATAGTTGTTCCGTTGCAGCAAAAAAACTCATTAGGGCTGGCAAAACTCTTCTTATTAGGAGAACCCAGCGGCAAAGAATAAACATTACATCCCGTTTCGGGATTTTGTAGCGCAAAAACAGAATTATATAGCGTATTCATATACACATCTGCATACTCGGGTTGGGCAGTCCAGCGAAATAAAGCATTTGTGATTTTTTGAGTATTATGCGAAACGCATGATTCAGATGTTTTATCAGTAAGAGTAGTACTTAAACAATCAGGTTTTCCCCAATGTTCAGATGTCTGGGCAGTTGGAGTTGTAGCAATAGGTCTGGGACCGCTGCTAGAGCCATTCACATAAGAATGATGATGTTCCAGCATATCCCAAAAATGGGAAACAACATCGCGATAATAGCTGTCCCATGTATTATCATACCTTTTGGCAAATCCGATTATCAAAGGCAAATGAGTATTAGAATGCAAACCCGATAGAATATCTGTCCCTTCGTACAATGGCTGGCTGAACCATTTGCGGTCAAAAAGACAAGCCAGTCTGTAATGGGTGGAGTCTTTGGAAATTTCAAATAAATTCTGCAATACGTCATTCATCCCACCTGCCTCATTTGCCGGATTTGCCTGAGGAGTATACAGCATTTTTTCAATAGTTTCAGGCGAAAGTTTATCCATCCTCTCTTTTACATAAGCGGCCATATTAACAGCTATGCCATAGGCTTTTTTATTTCCTGTATGCTGATAGACATCGAGCATTCCCTGCATTATTTTATGAAAGGTATAGTATGGCGCCCAAACTCCGCTAAATTGTGTTTCCAATTGCGTGAAATCTTTTTCGGGGAATGCGCTCAGATAGCTGCCGCCAAGTTTTTGCTGACACTCTTCAAGCGCATCAACCATATATTCCACACGTTTTTGAAGCAGAGTATCACCTGTCTTTTCAATCAAAATAGCGCAAGCCGACAGATAATGGCCTACAAAATGTCCGCGTAATCCCACAGTAAGCGACTCCCAGCCTTCAAGCGGTTTCGCTTTCGATTCAATTCCGGCATTTATTCTAAAATTGTGCAGAAGCCGATCGGCATCGAACTGATAAATATACTTTGTATTAACGGTCTCCCGCTGTTTTATCCAGGATTCAGACATAACAACATCCCTATTCAAAAATGCAATGGGTTGTTGGGGCTTATCAAGAAATGCTTGTCCAAAAATGGTCTGACAAACAAGTAAAACCAAGCTAATATATTTTATTTCATCTTTCATGTTAAATTTGAATATTAGAAATCAAAATATTGGACCTGTCAATATAAAATTTACAGCTCTTAAATTGTTTTCAAATGTTGGTAAAAACTCATTTAACATCGTCTTATTTTTAATTTATCGGATGATATTTAAAATTCTTAAACGTTACCTTACCTTCTCCCATAGCCGTAAGGCCAATTCTTAAACTTAAAAATCCGCTCAGCACATTATGATGCATACCGGAAACCTCCAGTGAATTCTCAATTTTATTCCATTTATCACCATCTGTGCTGTAATACATATCTACAGTATTGTTCACGTTTTTAAGTCTAAGAAATACATGTTTTTCGATAACATTTTTCTCTGTTTCAAATTGCCATCCATGTAAATTCGCCAGTATGTTCCCGTTATTGGCAAGGATACCCGAAAAAGTGCCGCTGTTGTAAAAAAGGACTAATCCTCCAGTTGCTTTTCCTTCTATTAATAACTCCACTTCGGCAGTATAGGAGTGGTCTAGCGGAATGCATAACAAAGGGGAAGAGCTGCCCACATAATCCCCTTTTCCATTAATGGAAAGACTATTATTACCTAATTCAAATCTATTACTGTCTGCTCCTCCAAAGAATTCCCATTGCGGTTTTAAACTTTTTCCTTCAAAACTATCGTTTAGCGTAAAGCTGCTTTTAGATGCTGGTAAGTTTGGTTTTTTGATGGGTTTGTCTTCCGTTATTCCGTCTGGTATTTTGTACCAGCCATCTTTTGTCCATTCCACAGGCAAAAGCAGGGTCTGGCGGCCTTTATTGTAAAAATCCTTTTCATAAGCATGGAATATCATCCACCAGTTTCCTTTACTATCCTCGAATAAAGTGCCATGGCCTTTCGATTTCCATCTTTCAGATTCTTTAGTGGTTCTGATAATCGGGTTATAAGGAGAATTTTCCCATGGCCCGAAAAGCGATTTTGAACGTGCGGAAATTACCATATGACCTGTTGCCGGACCTCCCGTTCCTCCTTCAGCAACGGTAAGATAGTAGTAGTCTCCCCTCTTTACCAATTTTGGCCCTTCCATACAAAAACACTCGATCGACCATTGGCGTGGTATTTTCCAGCCATCGTAGGTATGCTTGGATTCACCAGCCACAGAAAGTCCATCGTCTGCCAAAGGAATAAAACTCCCACTGCTAAAAAACAAATACCTTTTTCCGTTTTCGTCTGTAATGTGTCCAGGATCAATGCCTCCTGTTTTTAAGTCGATTGGCTCGCTCCATTTGCCGTCAATAGAATCGGCAGAGACCACATAATTGGTGCCATTTGCCGGAAAATAGATGTAAAACCTGTTTTTGTATTTCACCAGATCGGGAGCCCATACATTGCCTATGTTCTTGTGTAACGCATGGGTAACAGGTGTCCAGTTGATCAAATCTTTTGATTGCCAGATCAATAAGCCCGGATAATACTCGAAAGAAGAATGAACCATGTAATAATTATCGCCATCACGCAAAATGCTCGGATCGGCATAATCTCCCGCAAAAATGGGATTCATATAGTAGTCTTTTCCTTTTTCATTAGGTTTTGTCTGATATTGAGCATTTGCAAAAACGCTCACGTGGATAAGGAAAATTGTTATTATAATTTTATTCATATTGTTTGTGGTTACTTTTTATTTATGCTGTTTTTGTTGTTTTTTTATTTATTGTAAAGGCTGTACATTTATTCAATGAATGATCACGGGATGAAAAAGCAAATCTCCTTAAAACTACTTTTCGCTAGGGTACTCATTTGTATCAAAAAACTAATCTAATTGTCGCAATTATGCATTTTAACCGTTTGATATGCTTTTCTTCCTCAAAACCATTACTTGCTTTTTGTTCCCGATAAAGATGTATCCGTCTCAGATTTGCCACGAATTATAACTTGCATTTAAGGAGACTTAGGCGCTGAAAGCCTCAATATTCATAAAAGTGGCAAAAAATTTTCATCGCATTTCCGTGAAGAAGCTTTTATATTGAGGCTGAAAATAGGCGTATGACTTAAATAAATTTTATTTTGATTTATTTATTGTAGCTGATATTTGTTTCGTACAGTTCGGCTCAGCCAAATGGTGACCTTTAAAGACAACTGCCGAACATTTTACAAAATCTTGAAATAAATATTTGAGTTTTGACTCGATAACATTTTCTGAAAAATTTGAAAAATTAGTAGATTAATTAATCAATCCCCAACAGGACATCTAAACCAAATTTGCAAAACCAATAGAAGACAGCTCCTACACGTTGTAAGCCAATTCTTCAAATCATCCATAAAAAATGTTGAAATTTGACCTGTCGAGGTCACTAATAAAAAAAAGCTAAAACGAAAGTTTTAGCTTTTTTTTATTCTATAATTCCTCATTTGATAGATCTTCTTACAATGGCAAGAAATCATATTCTAAGATCTATCTTTTACGTGTGATTTCTCTACTATATTAATTTTTATATCATCTTCCTGCAGGGAATTTAAAAAATCGCTCGTTACAAATGCTTCTCCTAGTGTTTTTACACCTTTTGAAGCTGCATTTCCAGATAAAATTCTGTTCACGGCCTCTACAACTAATGGAGCAGTCACAGCATAAATGTCTTGGCCTTGAGCCGAAATTCTTCTTTCTTCATTATCTTTTAAGGCAACGACTTCAAGACTAAATTGTTGCGAAGATCTATTTTTTTCATCTGTCGGTTTTGGCTCTGGCGTATTGTTGTTTCTCAGATCGTCTAAAGAATTCTGACTCAAATATGTATTAACCGTATTCACGTTTAAATGGCTCGAAATCGTAATGATTTCTGAAAGAGGCAGACTTACCACTTCTTTGTTGCCTATTGGTTTTTTAAAATTCCATTCTTTGGGCGGCGTTGGCTCAAGTTCCTTTAAACGATTGTCTTTGAACGTTAATCTTTTGTAATGATTTCGATCTCCTGTCAATCTCGTCCCTTTTGTAGGATGCCAAGAATCCAGACCAATATATACATTGATTTCATCTGTATGCTCCCACTCTTTTGTTAATTCAGTCGCCAATAAATCAGCCAATCCACCATAAAAGGCTGCTGCGGGAATGATTAAGATTTCTTTATTTTTAGCTTCTTCTGAAAATTCTTCAATAATATCCAACACTGTTTTTTGTTCTGCCGATAAATCAATATAATGGCTGCCTGATCTTAAAGCTGATTTAATTATAGGCGTCGCAGTATCTAAATATGGACCAGCAGCATTTATAATAATTTTGGTGTCTTTAAAAGCTTCGTCTAATGACTTTGGATCATTGATGTCTGCCACTTTTATTTCTGAATCCGGAAAAAACGGAAGCAAAGCAGTCAATTTTTCTAAATCTCTTCCAGAGAGAAGCAAATTTCTATAACCTTGCCTGTAAAGTTCTGCTACAATAAACTTTCCTGTATGTCCGTATGCTCCATAAATTGCAATAGTATTTTCCATAAACTGTATTTTTTGGCATCATCCTATCGGATGATTATTAAATATTTGAAAGTTTGTTTATTGAATAAGCAATAAAGTATTTCGTGTCGTGATTAATTGCTGCATCGATTGCTTCAGTTGGTTGCTCATTTCATTAATCAATTTTTGTTTTAATTGATGCTCTTTTTCATTTTCAAAAGATGTAATGGAAACCAAAAGATTTTTGTCCTGAAAAGCTGGAAGTCTTGGAAAATCATTTTCCTGCATTTCACTGACCCAAAGTGTTGTATTTTTGATCTCTATACTTTCTAAAAACGGCACGTATTCAGTATTAAAAAGAGCAATTACTTTATCCAGCGTACTGTTGCAAGTATAAAAGTTCACTTCAACGATTTTATGGCTCGTGTCTAGGAAATTGGCAGAAATGCTTTCGAAAAGCGGACGCAACAAATAAACGTTGTCTGAATTGATCATCATCTCATTGGCTCCTTTTCCAAAGTCTTTCCAAGTTTTACTGTCAACATAAAAATCATTTAAAAATTTTACTCTTGTTTGCATATCCTTAAAACCTCTAAACCAGACAAATCTATCATTTGATCCATCACTTTTAAATTGTCCCAAAGTATAGCCGCCAAGATTATGCATTGGAGCAACAAAATGAGTATTGAAGTACTTTTTAAACTCTTCTGCTGTATCGGGTTTCAATAAATAATTGCGAAGTTCTAATACCGTAATTTCTTGATTATTTGATTCTTGAGCGTTTTTCATATTTTTTAATTCTTACAATGATTAAAAGTGGATCAAAAACAATCTATCACAAGTGAATATCAGAATCCGTTTAATAAAAATGCTAATAATTCCTCTAACAAAGAAAATAATATAATATCTTTACCACAAGTACGTACAAAAAAGTATCCTACATACCAAAACCATACTAATACTGAAAATCAGTATTTTAAAAATAAAAAAAATGGCAAAAAAAATAAATGTAAAAGCATATTGCCCAGTTGATTACGCTTTTCAGCGAATTGGAGGAAAATATAAAGGCCGAATTTTGTGGTCGCTAAAAGATGACATCTTGCGCTATGGGCAACTGAAAAAAACAATTGAAGGAATCACGCCAAAAATGCTTACCCAGACTTTAAAAGAATTAGAAGCTGACGGATTGATTTTTAGAAAAGTTTATCTCGAAGTACCGCCTCGAGTTGAATATTCTTTGTCTGAAACGGGTATTGAATTAATTCCTTTCATCAACCAAATGAGTGCTTGGGCTGAAAAACAAATGGCTTTGATATAAAATAGCATTGAGAAAGCTAATTTCTTCAAATCATTCATAAAATGATTTGTAAATTGTGCAGTAAGGATCAAAATTTAAATCCCATTTCTTACGAGATGGGATTTTTTTTGGTTTTTCATCTGTTAACCGTCAATAATGACTTTTCGGTGTTTTATTCCCCATTCTGCAAGATCGTTTATGATCGTTTTTAATGTCAATCCATACTCCGTCAGCTGATAATGAATTGTAACCGGCTGAGTATCTAGAACTGTGCGTTTAATCAATTTATTTATTTCTAAATCCCTCAATTCCTTGCTTAACATTTTATTAGAAATACCATTTACATCATTTAAAATATCGGTAAATCTTCTCTTATTATGATAACAGATCGATGAAATTATAGAAATTTTCCATTTTCCATTCAATATATCCATTGTATCATGGACAGCCATTATCTCTTTTTTGTGCTCAACCTGACATTCGTTACTCATAAGTTACTTTGTTTCTCAAACGTTACTGTTACTTTTGGTTACAAAGTAACAAAAATAAACTTAACTGAGTTAATTTTGTCCCTATAAATTTAAAAGCATAAGAAAATGAATTTCACGAACAAAAATGTTCTCATAACAGGAGGAACTACAGGAATTGGATTAGCTACAGCAAAAGAATTCATAAAATCAGGCGCTAACGTTTGGATCACAGGAAGAAACAGCGAAAATCTAAAAAAGGCAGCAGAGGAAATTAATAATCCCAATTTAAAAACTATTGTGGCTGATACTGCAAATCTATCTGATCTTTCGCTACTAGAAAAAGCTTTTGCAGAAAGTGGAAATAAATTGGATACTCTTTTTTTAAATGCAGGAATAGCAACATTTAGTTCTATAGAAGAGGTAACGGAGGCTGATTTTGATGCGCAGTTTGATACCAATGTCAAAGGTCATTTCTTCACACTTCAAAAATTACTTCCTTACCTAGCAGAAGGGTCATCGGTAATTTTTACTTCGTCGACCGTTGCAACAGCAGCAAACTTAGGAAGCAGTGTCTATTCGGCTACAAAAGGAGCATTAAATAAAATTGCTCAAATCGCTGCAAACGAATTAGCAGGAAGAAAAATTCGTGTCAATATTGTAAGTCCAGGCCCAGTTTCTACACCGGGACTTCATAAAGCTGTACCAGAAGACGCTAAAGAATTTCTGGCCAATGCTACTGCAATGCAAAGATTAGGCGACCCTACAGAGATCGCTAAAACCGTATTATTTCTTGCTTCAGATAATGCAAGTTTTATTACTGGAACGGAGTTGCTAGCAGATGGTGGCTATATAAATTATGCTCTAAAATAAATTTATTACAAGCTACTAAATCACCCGATCGCTCGGATTGAGGTCACTAAAAGAGACAACTAGCAAATAGTTGTCTCTTTTTTTCATATACAAATTTCAAAATAAAAATTGATGATGAACTATAATACATCATTGATCTGAATGTAAGCTTTTTAAAATAACCGACCGTAAACGCGCCTCATGCTCATCTCCCCAATTGCCTATCGCTGAAATTACCGGAATTAGTGTTTTTCCAAAATCTGTGAGACTGTATTCTACTTTGGGTGGCAAAACAGGATAAATAACCTTTGATACCAATTCATGTTCCTCTAATTCTTTGAGCTGAATATTTAAAACCCTACGTGAAGCATCAGGTATTTTACGCTGCAATTCGCTTGGTCTTTTATGCCCTTGATCGATAAACCAAAGCAAACGTATTTTCCATTTGCCATAAAGCACCTCGCCTATTAAATCAAGACCACAATTTAAGTTCGGGATTGTTTTTCTTTCATACATATAACAAAGGTAAACCTATGTTCCTATTTATACAATAGGGGAAAAATTTATCCCTATCTGAATCGTAATTCCGTACTTGTGAGGAAGTTGCATACTTCAGAAATTTGTACAAAGAAACTTAAAATACTATACGATGGATTATCAAAATGAATTATCAGGCAAAATTGCTCTAGTTACAGGAAGTACAAAAGGAGCTGGAAAGGCAATCGCAGAAAGGCTGTTACAAGCTGGCGCAACAGTTATTATTACCGCACGAAACGCACCAGAAAAGAAAAACAGCAATCTGCATTTTATTTCTTCGGATTTAAGCAAACCAGAAGAGGCACAAAAGGTAGTTAGCGAAGTCCTGTCGACTTACGGGAAACTGGATATTCTTGTGAACAACCTTGGTTCGTCCACAACGCCAGCCGGCGGCTTTAGCGCATTAACAGATGAAGACTGGGTATCAACCTTGCAGGCTAATCTACTTGCTCCTGTTCGACTGGATAGAGGATTTTTACCACAAATGATAGATCAAAAAAGTGGTGTTATTATTCACATAGCTTCAATCCAAGGCAGATTGCCTCTATATGATTCGACATTGCCTTATGCCGCTGCAAAAGCAGCATTGATCAATTACAGCAAAAGTTTATCAAATGAAGTGACGCCAAAAGGTGTTCGCGTGCTGACAGTTTCGCCTGGATGGATCAATACAACAGCATCGATAGCTTGGCTGGGTGAGATTGCAAGGAACGCAAATAGCACTGTAGAAGAAGCTCAACAAAGTGTTATGAATGCATTGGGCGGAATACCTTACGGCAGACCTGCCGAACCAGAAGAAGTAGCTGAATTAGTTGGTTTTCTTGTTTCGCCAAGAGCCAATTATTTAACAGGAACTGAATTTGTAATCGATGGCGGTACAGTACCGACAATTTAATAATCTTAAAAAGTAACAATATGAACTTACCGAAAGTAATAACAGACTTAATTAATGCACAAAACAACTTTGATAGCATTGCCTATGCCAATTGTTTTTCTGAAACCGCCGTGGTATTTGATGAAGGCAGAACGCATAACGGAAATCTTGATATTCAAAATTGGATTCAAGAATCAAACGAAAAATACAAATCAACAATGAAACCTCTTGACTATATCGAAAATAGCAACTCTAGTATCTTAACAGCTGAGTGTTCAGGCACATTTCCAGGAAGTCCTATTGCATTAAAATTTCATTTTGATATTACTGCTGGACAAATTCAGCAGTTGAAAGTAACAGGATAAAAAACATGATTCGCATTTTTATTGATTTTATGATTTTAACTTATATAAGTAAGCAATTTAGATGTATCGTTGAAGCGTAATAATCAAAACTTAGAAATAGATCGTAAAATTAAAAAGCATTAACTTTACAAAAATAGTATCGATTATTAATAGTTAAGATTTTTACTTCTTTTAATCCTAAAACATGAATTTAAACTTTACAAGCATTCCTATACTAACAACCGACAGATTACTTTTAAGAGCTTTAAAAGAAGAAGATTTCGAGGCTATTCATCAACTCCATTCTGATCCTATAGTAAATGCGTTTGTAGGAAGAGCCAATGTTTCAACTTTGGAAAACGCAAAGGCTTATATCCTAAAGATGGATAATTTGATAAATAAAAAAGAATGCTTGTACTGGGCAATAACATCAAAAAAGGATCAAAAGTTTCTTGGTTCAGTTTGTCTTTGGAATTTTGATACTGAAAACGAAATTGTAGAGATAGGTTATGAACTTCTTTCTGAATTTCAATCTAAAGGTTATATGTCTGAAGCATTAAAAGCAGTTATAGAGTTTACTTTTAATACAATGAAAGCTGACTTGATAACGGCTTTTCCGTCAGAAGACAATATTGGTTCTGTGTCTATATTAAAAAAGTTAGGCTTTATTTTCGATGAAAAGCCATACAACAATAAACACGAAAACGTAAAAAACATAACTACTTATATTTTAAAGTCCAGTTAGTTTTTTATTATACGTTTTTAATCTCTGAGAATCTCTATCACCAGATTTGCAAACAAATCATCTACAAAATGGTTTTTAAATTATTATTACAAATTGTCCTCAATTGGCGTTTTCTTTTTAGATTGAATTTTCTAAAACCTATAAAATAAAAAGCAAAGCCACTAAAGTATAGTGGCTTTGCTTTTTTCTTAATTTAAGTATAAAAAATTTTCTTCCCTAGAAATCCTATTTTATTTAAAAATATTCAGCTGTTCATCATAAACAGGGCTTCCAATATTTAAAAAATTTAAAACACTATGGAAAACATGGTTTTGCGATACTGTTTTAGCCGTCTTGAGTTGTTTTGAATTTTCAGAAACCCAAACTATAAAAGGAATTTCGTATTGTTCCTTAGGTGCAAAACTTATTGGAACTCCATGCATGTATAGATTTTTTTCTCCTAAAGATTCTCCATGATCTGAAACAAAAATCATTGCACTTTTATACTCTTTTAATTCTTTTAGATCATCAATTACCTTCGACAGGATATAATCGGTGTAGACAATAGTATTATCATAGGCATTCAAAAGTTCTTCTCTAGAACATTTCCCCAATTCAACACTATTGCAAACTGGTTTAAAAGTTTCGAACGCGGGTGGATATTTCTTGCTATAGGTTGGCCCATGGCTTGTACTGGTATGCAGCACAATCAAAACTTTATTTTTTTTGCTCGACAAAATCTGTTCTTTTAATCCTCTTAGAAGTACTTCGTCATAATTGCATTCCTCACCTTTACAATCTTTCTTTAAAACGTCCCTATTTTGATACTTCTCAATGTGTACAGGAGGTTCTCCCCAATTTGATGTTCTCCAGACAACTTCAACATTATTTCTGTAAAGGTAATTAGGCAGAGTTTCATATAGTTCATCTGAACTGGTGTGTTCCAGAATACATTTTACACCGGCAGTCGTATAGGTGGCGCAAGAATTGGCATTAAAATGATATAAATTCTTTACTTGGGAGAGCAATGGATTCGTGTTTTTCTTATAGCCATAAAGAGAGAAATTCTCACTTCTGGCAGATTCTCCAATCACCAATACTACAACCGATTTCTGATTGTCTTTTATTGTTGCATTTGGAAGTAAAATTTCTTTTTCATTCTTTTTGTATTTATGAATATAAAAAAGTGAAGTGTTTACTGTATAAGACCATGGCATCGCAAGTCCACCCAATTGTTTTGAATTTTTATCAATCCACAACCAATTGCTTGCATTAGCAAATACTAATACAACAATAAACAATAAAGTTAGAGAAGAAAGGGTTAAGAACTTCTTTAAGGTAACCTTTATTACATTGGCTTTAATGATATAAATACTCGGAATTATACCAAGAACAACCAAATAGATGATTAATTTAATGGAGAAAAAACTGCTAGACTCTTCATAATTCGTGTTTAGCACGTTACCAATCATGCTTTCATCTATTATAACACTATACGTATTAACAAAATAGACTGCAACTGAGTTGATTATAAAAAACAGCACCAACAAAAATTTTCCCACATAACGGGAAAGCGAAAACATCAGGTAAAAAACAAATGCATTTAAAACCAACATTAGAATTACCAGACTTACAATCAAAATAATGCCACTAAAGCTCTTATAATCGATATTATTAAAAACGTAGCTATAAAAAGGCAAATGAAAAAATACAAAATTCAAAAAACTCATTAATAAAACGAAATGAGTTATTTTTAAGTTACTTTTTGGCATAAATGGCGCTAAATTCATATAACGAAACGGTAGTAATTTTATAAATTGAAATGGCTAAACTAATAATTGCTACATAAAATATAATTAAATCTTCTTTAATTATTTTTTTGACCAAGCAAATACTGCTAACAAGAAACAAGATAACGAATATTGGATAGAATTTTTTATTGTTAAACCAAGCAAAGATTCTATATTTTCGGCTTATAAAAATACCCAGCAATCCAGAGATATACCCCATAATTGCTCCTATAACAACATCAAGAGGATAATGTGCTCCCACACCCACTCTAGTAAAGGCAAGAATCAACCCTACAATTACAATAGCAAAAGACCAAACCATTTTCATTTTGAAATTTGAAGGCATAAAAGCAAAAAGTAAAACGGTAAGTACCGTAAAAATTACAATAGAATGTCCTGATGGCAAACTATTGTGCCCAGACAATGTTTTGCCAACGATAAAAAAAGTATCGTTATTAAACGAAGCCGCAGGCCTTGGCACTAAAAAGATTTTTTTTAGCGGACAAGAAATCAAAAGAGAAATTAGCAAGCCAGAAATTAATGCCTCCCATAATTTAGGAGCATAAACAACAAAAACACTCAAAAACGATAAAAAAACAAGAGCATCTCCTAATTGGGTCAGATTATATTCAAAACTTGGATAATGTCCCAAATGATAATTTATAACATAAAAAGCATTCTCTTGAATTTGCACATACTGATCTGCAGTTAATGCATTTTGATTGTATAAAAACAGAACAATTCCCGCTAGAAAAAACATAGGAAGGAAAAATAGAAAAGGTTTCAGTCTTGCATAATTACTGATAATAAGTGCATTCATTAGGTTTTCATTTATGTTTAGTATTATTTTGCTTTTGGAATAGGTAAAGAAATTGGTCAATTTTGAAGAAATTTAGAATTTCTATTCATTTTGAATATTTTCTCAAGCAAGTTTCTTATTCTTATAAAAATTTAAACCTCCAATAATACTAGGCTAACATATACTTAACATAAATCTCTTTGACTAATTAGGATTAATCTCTTGTAAATCTAATTATGCAACTTTAAATCATTACTTTAGATTTTACTAAAATGTATAGATTCAAGATTCAACTTTTCTTCAAAATTTATATATAAACTTGCAATATGAAAATTTTAATTATAGAAGATGAGCTAGCAATTGCTCAAAGTATCAAAAATTATTTTAGAACAAATGGAATTCAATGCGAAATGGCTTATAACTTTGATTCGGCATTGACTAAAATTGATTCTTATGATTATGATTGCATACTGCTGGACTTGATGCTACCTGATGGCAATGGGTTTGATATATTAAAAGAACTTAAAAGAAAAAATAAAACGGATGGCGTTATTGTGATTTCTGCCAATGAAACTCTTGAAACGCGCCTAGAAGGATTCAATCTTGGTGCCGATGATTATCTTACTAAGCCTTTTCATTTATCAGAACTTCTGGTTCGAATGCAGGCTCTTATTAGACGAAAGAATTTCAAAGGAAGCAATAGCATTACTTTTAATGAAATTGTAATTGATATATTCTCTAAATCAGCATCGGTTAACAACACCAAATTGGATCTCACCAAAAAAGAACTGGATCTGCTTCTTTTCTTAATAGGAAATGAAAACAAAGTATTGTCCAAGGCAGCTATTGCCGAACACTTATCTGGCGATATGGCCGATATGCTCGATAATCATGATTTTATATATGCCCATATCAAAAATCTAAAAAAGAAACTGCATCAGGCAGGCAGCGGAGATTACATAAAAACGGCGTATGGACTTGGATATAAATGGGAAAATGAATAAACTGCTTAACAAAACCACAAACAGCTTTCTTGCTTATGCTATCATTATTTTATTGATAACAGCACCTTTATTTTATTTCATAAGCCAGCAACTTTATATTTATGAAACAGATGAAGTGCTGCATTTTCACAAAGGTGCCTTTATGAATGAAAGCCATAAAGGTTTTACGCAAAAAGATATCGACTTATGGAATAAATACAATCATGAAGTAATGATTGTTCAAGATATGGGGGTTAAGGGCGACTCTATTGTTGGCAAAATGCTGTATGATTCGATCGCAATGGAAAAAGAACCTTTCCGAATACTTTATGCTCCTGTAACCATAAATGGAAAGAAATACACCTACACCGAGAAAATAAATCTAGTAGAAATGGAAGGAATGGTCTTTAGCATTGCTGCCATGTTTCTGTTTATAATTGTGGTACTTTTGATTGGAATTATTTGGATCTCAAAAAAAACTGCCACAAAAATATGGAGTCCATTTTATAACACGTTGAACCAAATTGAGGATTTTGAAATCGATAAAAATAGACCGCCGCATTTTATTCCGACCGATATAGATGAATTTGATCGTCTTAATAAAAGCTTGGAAAGGCTTATTGAAAAAAATACTGCCATTTACAAAAGCCAAAGAGAGTTTGTTGAAAATGCTGCCCACGAGCTTCAAACACCACTTGCATTATTCCAGACTAAATTAGATACGTTGACGCAGCTGAACCTTAACGAAGAACAATCCTGTGTGGTTGCCTCTTTAAATGGAGATGTATCAAGATTCAACAGACTTAATAAAAACCTGCTGCTGCTCTCTAAAATTGACAACGAATGTTTTCTTGAAAAAAGTAACATTGTTCTAGATGATTATATCATTAAACATTTGGACTTTTTTACCGAACAGGCTAGTGCCAAAAAGCTGACCATCATTACGGAATTTAGTGCAACCTTAAGTATTATAGGAAATCCAGCTCTTACTGAGGTTTTAATCAATAATTTATTTTTAAATGCAATTCGGCACAATGAAAAAAACGGCAAAATTATTATTACAACTCTTGAGAACGAATTGATATTTTCGAATACAGGTCAAAACACACCTTTACAAAGAGAGAAACTCTTTAATCGATTTTCTAAAACCAATCCTTCTTCACAGGGAAATGGGCTTGGTTTAGCCATTATTAAAAAAATAGCACAACTTAACCACTGGGATATAGAATATAGTTTTTATAATAATTTGCATCGTTTCAGCGTCAAATTTTAAAAAATTCAAACTTCCTACAAGTTCGTATTGAATCTTTGTACTACGTTTTTTAATCCATTAAAAAAAATAGTACTTATGAAAAATTCAATCTTAACCTGCTTGGTACTGCTTTTTTCTTCCTTTGCCATAGCGCAGCACGTAAGTGAAAAAGACATTCCTAATGTAGTAAAATTAACCTTTTTAAAGTCCTATCCCAATCAAACTAATGTGAAATGGGAAAAGGAGAAAGGAAATTATGAAGCCAATTTTGTAGTTGGCAAAACCCAACATGCTATGCTTTTAGATTCCAATGGCAACATCCTGGAAACAGAAGAAGAAATTAGCGTGAAGAAACTTCCTGCCAATGCTTTGGCTTACATTCAAAAGACATACAAAAATAAAAAAATAAAAGAGGCTGCAATAATAACCGATGCCCATGGTACGGTTACTTTTGAAGCTCAGGTAACTTCTATTGACCTAATTTTTGACAAACAAGGAACTTATATTAAAAGCATAGCAGACTAAATCCATATCATGAAATTAAAATTAATGCTCATACTGCCGTTGCTTGTAATGAAAATTTACAACGCAACGGCTCAAAACACCAAAGCAACAATCTCAGGTTTAATTAAAGATAAAACCTCAAAAACCACACTCCCTTATATTAATGTAATTTTAAAAACGGCAAATGATCAAAAAATTCTTGCTGGTACGGTAACCAATGAAGAAGGCCGTTTTAATATTCCTTCAGTTCCATCTGGAAATTATATTCTTGAGGTCACTTCTATGGGGTATAAAACTAAATCCCAAAAAGTTTTCGTTGGCACGCTGTCCGATTTTCTTGATCTAAATACTATCGATATTGAGGAAGACATCAATACTTTATCTGAAGTAGTCGTAACTTCTAAAACCTCAGAAGTAAGCACCAAAATGGATAAAAAAGTATTTTCTGTATCGGATAATATCACACAAAGCGGCGGTTCTGTACTTCAATCTCTGCAAAGTCTTTCTGGTATAACACTTCATGATGGCAAAGTGCAACTTCGCGGAAACGATAAAGTAATGGTGCTTATTGACGGGAAACAAACTGCTCTTACCGGTTTTGGAAACCAGTCTGGTCTTGACAATATCCCAGCATCAGCCATTGAAAAAATTGAAATTATAAACAATCCTTCCGCTAAATTTGATGCCAACGGAAATGCAGGTATCATTAATATCATTTACAAAAAAAACAAGCAAGAAGGATTCAACGGCAAATTCGGAATCAGTTCAGGCTATGGAGCACTTTGGGAACGAAAAGCTAATTTGCCAACCATTCGTCCGCAGTACCAGATGACACCTAAAATGAATCCGTCACTTTCGTTAAATTATCGAAAAGAAAAAATAAACGCTTACGTTCAGGCAGATTATTTATATACTGAAACACTTAATAAAAATGAATTTGCAACACGAACTTACGACGATGGTACAGTTATCAACCAGCAAACAGTTAGAAATCGCAATACTCATTTTACAACTCTTAAATCAGGAATCGACTGGAATTATGATGACCAAAACAGTTTCTCTTTTTCGGGGCTTTTTGGAAGTGAAAAAATCATAGACAACGGAGACGAACCTTTCTTTAATCAGGATTATTCACAGCGATTGCGTCTTTGGTCTTTTTTGGAAGACGAGCTTAAAACTACGGTAATGGCAAGTGCATCTTATGAGCATAAATTTAAACAGCCAGGGCATAAATTAAACGCAGGAATAAACTACACTTATCATCGCGAAGATGAAAAGTACTTTTTTACCAATACACTGCCCAATTCTGTTGGACAAGATTCTTTCAAACTCTTATCTGATGAAAAGGTAATTGATATTAATTTTGATTATATCAAACCATTAAAATACGGACGATTTGAAACAGGTTTTAAATTCAGAAACAGAGAAATTCCAACCAATATGCAATTCTTTCCAGGAGAGAACTCTCCTATTGATGCCAATGCTGGTGGGTGGGCAAATTATAAGGAAATAATTCCTGCTCTATACTCTAATTATATTTTTGAAACTAATAAGGTTGAAGCAGAACTCGGGATTCGACTGGAATATGTAAAACTTCAGTACGATGTAAATCCGGATCATCCAACCTATAAAAGCGACGGTTATAACTATACGGAACCTTTTCCGAATGTGCGTTTTGGGTATAAGATAAATGATAAGAACAAAATCACCGCTTTTTATAACCGCAGAGTCGACAGACCCGCTGAAGTTGATATTCGTATTTTTCCAAAATATGATGATGCTGAAATAATAAAAGTCGGAAACCCTGCTCTTCGCCCACAGTTTACCAATGCTTTTGAAGTTGGATATAAAAAAACAATGTCCAAAGGATATTTTACTTCCTCACTATATTATAGAATCATAAACGGAACCATTGCACGAATTGCAACAACAGTTCCCGGAAGCACACTAATTTATAATGTATTTCAGAATGCTGGCAAAAGCAGTTCTATTGGAGCTGAAGCTATTTATTCTCAAGAAGTAAACTCATGGTACTCTTTTAACATTAATGGAAATCTATATCAAAATACAATAGATGCCTTTTCTGTAACCAATTTATATCCTATACCAAGCATTTATAACGGCGAACGTCAGCAAATGATTTCAGGAAATTTAAAATGGAATAATACGCTGCAGTTTGACAAAACATTAAAAGGTCAAGTTTCATTAATTTATCTGGCGCCTGATATAATTCCACAAGGAAAAATCGACTCAAGATTTTCTGTAGATTTAGGAATAAAAAAAATAGTACAGAAAGGAAAAGGGGAAATATTTTTGAATGCTACCGATATATTCAACACATTGGTCATACAAAAAGAAATAAAAGGAGAAGGTTTTAACTATACAAGCAAAGATTATTACGAAACACAAGTAATACGATTTGGATATAGTTATAAGTTTTAGATTTTTTCAATTGACTGTTAAAAATTCAGCATTAATTTTTACTTGTATTTTAATATGCAATCTTACTAAAACATATTCAGGTTCAATATTTTAAATTTATCTCAGAGTAAAAGTCCCAAAAAGGCCATACTCTGAGATTTTTTATTTTTAATCTATCCTTGCAGAATACGGTCTATCTCCAAAATATAGCAGTTTTTGTTTACATTGGCATTCGTGTCTATACCCATGCTACGCTCTCCGTATGGTTCATACTTTTTCAATTTAGAAATCGAAAAAAGCCCAATAACCGGAATATGGACTGCACTTGCCAGATGCATTATTCCGCTGTCTGCTCCAATAAAAATGGCTGTATTTGCTATTACAGCTCCTATTTCACGTATGTCTTTGCTATAGAAACTAGTAGCTTTAAAACCAATCTTAGATACATTTTCGATCGGAAGAATTTCTAGAATGTTAAAATCTCTTTCGTATTTAGATTTCAAAAGCTCATAAAAATCAATCCACCACGACTCTGAATAGCATTTTTCTCCTGTCGCATACGTAAATAATGCGATTGTCTTTTTGTTATTTTCAAACTTGCCTCGCAAAATTTTACTTCCTTTTTCAATTTCAGTGCTGTTTAGTTTTAAATCGATTGGCATTATTGCTTCAGTGCTTACTTTTACACCAGCGCTTTTTAAAAATTCTCTAAAATTATAAACTGGATATTTGGCAATATGTTCATAATCGTCTGGTTTAGATTCATCCTCATTACCAGCATCTCCATAGAATTTAAACTCAGCATGAGAATGATCAACCGCCAATCTGCCCGACGATGATTCATTGTCCACATTTATCACCATGTCGTACTTTTTATGCTTAATCGTAAACCATACTTTAATATAAGCATAAAGATTTTTAAAAGGTTTTTTAGGAAGTATGATAATCTGCCCTATTTTAGGGTAATTTTCTAAAATGACATTCATTAATCCACCTTTTACAAACAGATCGATTTCAGCATTTGGAAAATATTTGCCGACTTCTTTTATCAATGGGGTTACCAAAAGTAAGTTTCCTAATCTGGCATTTGGCCTGCAGATTAATACTTTTTTTATTTCTGTTGGATCAACAATTACATTTTGAGATGTGTTTTTAGAAATACCGATATTTTTGGTAAAAAAACGCATTATAATTTTGCGGTAAGCATTTATTTTTTTGGAAATTTTCATTTTCTATTTTAAGATATTAAAGCTAAAACAATAGCAATGTGGTATTTAATATTGGCAAATAAATTAAGGCAAACAACAAGATTTAGAACTGCATTACCATAGCTCCTCCAAACTGATTTCCGTTGTAAAAAGGCATTATCATAGAGGTCATCTTTTTTTCTTTTGAATGGAATATATTTTTGGTGTAAGGAAAAAGCCAATAAGCAGCTTTAGTACTCAAAATTCCAATTCCAGCTCCTGCTGCCACATCAGTAAGCCAATGTCTGTTATTGTACATCCTGAAAAGTCCTGTTCCAGTGGCTACTATATATCCGCTTATTCCGTACCAGATCGATTTGTCTTTATACTCCTGATATAAAAATTCTGCTCCAGCAAAAGCATTAGCGGTATGTCCTGAAGGAAATGAATTATAAGACGTTCCATCTGGCCTTTGAACATGAGTAATGTCTTTCAAAGCAAAAACCGTTACACTCATCATCAAATAGGAAGTAGCCAAAATAATCGATCTATCCTTAAGATTGTTTTTTCCTTTTATACCCATTGCATTAAGCGCATAAACAGAAGCAGCAGGTGCAAATTGTGAGAAATCATCAATAGTGACTTTATTGTCGATATCTTCTGTGACTTCTTCCCTAATATCATTATTGAATCCCTTTAGCCAATCGCTTTCCAATCCTATAAAACCGTAACCAATAAGGACTCCGGGAATAATTAACTGTTTGTAATTAAACTTTAAATTCTGGACCGTATCTTTTACAACAATACTATCTGACACTTTATCTTGTGCCTGAGCAATAGAAATTCCTAAAAGAAATAATAGAAAGACTTTTGGCATCTTAAAAATAGTAGCAATTGATGTGACCATGTGAATTAACTTTGAATTGTTTCTTCTCATTTTAAATAAGTATGATGATTTGAATTTTTATAAACAATTGCCAAAAGGCTTGGAAGCACAATTAACAATAAAGGCATAGCCACAATAAATCCTCCTATTACAGCTATAGCCAGAGGCTGATGCAACTCAGAGCCTGTTCCAATGCCAATGGCCAAGGGCATTAATGCAATTATAGCTCCGATTGCGGTCATTAATTTCGGTCTTAATCGTGTTGAAATCGAATAAATTAAAGACTGATTGATCTCTGATGTAATCTTGAAAGTTTCACGAAATTGCAGGAAAGTAAAAATGGCATTTTCGCTAATGATCCCTACAATCATAATGATTCCTGTATAACTCCCCACATTCAAAGGAACGTTGGTTAAAAAAAGCAATAAATAACTACCTGAAATCCCTAATACAGAAATAAAAAGAATAACCAAAGCGGCTCTAAAATCTCTGTATAGAAAAAGTATAACACCAAAAACCAGAAGCGAAGAAGCGATCAAAATCAGTAATAATTCTTTAAAAGCCTGTTGCTGCTCTTTATAAGCTCCGCCGTATTCAATATAATAACCTTGTGGCAATTTTATATTTTGATCTATTTTTTGCTGAATTTCATTCATTACACTTCCCAAACCACTATTATCCAGTCGTGCCGTCACCACGCTCATCATTTGCAAATTCTCTCTTTGCACTTCAGCGCTTCCTATTTCTGGCGTAATCGTAACCAAATTTGAAAGCAGAATTGATTGTCCTCCAGGAAGAAATACCTGCAATTGTTTGATTTCATCCAAAGTTCTTTTTTCGGAGTTTTTATAAATTAAACGAATCGCTGTGGTTTGCTCCTGCTCTAATAAAGTACCAATAACATTTCCTTCAAGCTGTGTTTGCATCTGAAACTGCAAATCAGCTGGAGTAATGCCATATTGAGCAAGCAAAGTATAATTCGGTTCAATATGAACACTTGGTCCAGCCAGAACAATACCATCAAAAACATCAGCAGTTCCTTTGGTTTTTTCGACTAATGCACTTATGCTTTTTGCCAGGTTATTGAGTTTCTGTTGGTCATTCCCATAAATTTTGACTTCGATAGGAGAAACAGAACTCATCAAATCGCCAAGCATATCGCCTATTACCTGTCCGAAATCAATACGCAAGGCAGGCTGGCTGTTTTCTATTTTTGCTCTAATATCATCAATCACATCATTTGTGGTTACAGATCTGTCCTTTTTTAATTGAATAAGATAATCCCCTGTATTGGGTTCGGTAATAAAAAATCCCATTTGAGTTCCAGTTCTTCGGCTGTAGGCTTCTACATTAGGGTTTTTAATGATTATTTTTTCAACTTCACGCAGCATTCTGTCTGTTTCTTCGAGAGAAGTCCCTGGTGGTGATTGATAATCCAAGACAATACTTCCTTCATCCATTTCTGGTAAAAAACCAGTTTCGAGATTTGGAAGAATTATAAAAATAGATAGTGTCAATAACAAGCAAAAACCAATACTCAATACTGGCCTTTCAATGAAAAAAGAAACCCATTTTTGTTCTTTTACTTCATGAGTTTGGTATTGTTTTTTGACAGCAATTTTTTCTTTTTTAAAAAGCATCAGATAAATAACCGGAAGCAATAACCATGTCACCAGAAAAGAACAGATAAGAGTGATAATCATAGTATCTGTTAGGACTTTAAAATACGAACCTGCAACTCCGCTCATGAGCACAAATGGAATAAAAATTACAATGGTGCTAATTGACGAACCCAGCATCGCGGGAAATAAATAATCGATGGCTTTTTGCAATAAAGTTGTTACCGGTTCATCAGGATGTTCTTCGTGCGTGCGATGAATTTGTTCTACAACTACAATTGCGTCGTCTATAATCAACCCTAAAGCTGCCGCAATCGCACCAAGAGTCATAATATTAAAAGTCTGTCCTGAAAAATACAATACAATAAGCGTCAAGCCTAAAGTGACAGGAATAGTGATTAGAATAGTTGCACTTGCTTTTACCGATTTTAAAAAAAGAACCGCAATAATAATTGCCAAAAACAATCCGATAAGAAGACTATCTGTAACGCTTTTTACTGCGTCATTTACAAAGTTTGCTTGTTCATAAAATGGTTTTATAGTAATATCTTTAGGCAATATCTTCTTAAGTTCCTGCATCTTTAGATTCATCGCATCAGACATTTCAATTAAATTGGCGTCGGGCTGTTTCATCACCGCAATCAGAATACTTTCTTTTCCGTTTGCATTGACCTTTATGTACTCTTTCGCCTCTCTAATTTCAACTTGGCAAATGTCGCTCAGCCTAACAATGCCTTTACTGTTATTACGAACAACCAGATTTTCAAGTTCGTCTTTCTTGTCTAATTGCGCATCTGTAACCGTGAGATACAAATGATGATAATCTGCCAGATAACCATTTGATTTAATAAAATTAGTTTCGCCCATTACCTGCGTTACCATTGCTGGAGTAATGCCATAAGCGCTCATTTTATGATAATCTAATGAAAGCCAATATTCCTTCTCCTTTCCCCCTACAATTCTAATTTCGCTCGTTCCTTGAATTTGCGATAAAAATGGTTTTATGGTATAAGTAGCAATCTTTTTTAAATCTATAGCAGATCGGTCTTTGCTTTCAATAGCATAACCAATAACTGGAAGTATCGACGGATTCATCTTTTCGACCGTAACCTGCAAGTCTGGCGGAAGATCATTTTTAATTTGATTGATCTGCGCTTCTATTCGGGTTTTACTCAAATCGATATCAGATTGCCAGTCCATAAATGCCGAAATCTCACAACTTCCCCTGCTTGTTGTACTTCTAACGGTTTCTAATCCCTGTACTTTTTTAATGGCACTTTCCAGAGGTTTAGTAACCGTAATCATCATTTTATATACGGGCTGCTGACCAGCATCGGCAATAATTTTTATTTTAGGAAATGTGATTTCAGGAAATAATCCGGTTTGCATTTTGGAGTACGAAAAAATCCCTCCCAAAATAATTAGGAAGATAATTGTACTTAATCCGTTTTTATGTCGTGCAAAAAAAGGCAGCATACTAGCTTATTTATTTGTGATTTTTATTTTGATGGTATCTCCAACACCATAATTCCCTGTAAGTAAAATTTGATCTGATGGCTTTAATTTTGGAGACAAAATCTCTATTTTTTTCAAAGATTCAATTCCTTTCTTGATCGGAACTTTCACTGCATGATCTTTCCCTATAACTTTCATAATCCAGAAGTCTGTTTGCGTTTCATCACTCAAAACGGCTTCTTTAGGCAGGCTGATTGTTTTATTTAAAGTTGTTTTATCAATTCTGACTTTCACAATTAAATTCTCAGGAATGTTTGAGTTTTGAAGTGTTTTCAAAATAACATTCTGTGTCTGGGATGCCGGATCAACAGTTGGCATGTATTTTTGAACTTTTGTTTTAATAATTGTTCCATCAGGTAAATACACATTTAATAATTCGTTGACTTTTACATATCTTTTCAATTCGTATGGAAGACTAAGCACAATCGAAAAACTCTCTGCATCATTTATAATTGCCAATGCATCGCCTTCCTGAACATAATCGCCTTTTTGAACATTGACCGCCGTTATATACCCATCACAAGTTGCTCTTAAGTTTATGGCACCGCCAAAATTGAGGCTGCGATCCAGTTTATTAATCGTATTTCCAAGTACTTTTGCTTCACGGGTTTTAAGGGAAAAAAGCAACTGATTCTTTTGTACAAAATCATTAGATACCGCTTTCACAACTTCCAAATAACCTGTTGTATTCGCTTTTATAGTATTTTTAATCAAATAGGTTGTGGTTGCATTCAAGTCAACAAAACTTTCTATTGCTGTAGTATCAATATGCGTTACAGTTACGGGCACACTTACCTCGATAGGAGTTTCCGGCACAGATTTTTTATTGCACGAACCCAAAATAACAATCAGTGTCAATAAGGGCATTACGATTGTATATCTCTTTTTATTCATTTGATTTCCAGTAATTAATTTCATTAATAATCTGTAGCTTATTAACGGTATTTTGCGCCATTGCGTCCTGAATCGAAATAATGTTGCTAAGCGCAATAATATATTCTGTGATTTGCGCGTCTCCAGTAAGCAAGAGTTTTTTGTTTGCCTCTATAAGAGTTTCGGCAACAGAAAGCTGTGATTGCAGCATTTTGCTGGTTTCTGCGCTTTGATTAAATTTCTGATCGAGCAATAAAAGCTGTTGGTCGTATTGCCTTTTAAAATTCTTATTATAGCTGTCAATGGTAGCTAGCGCCATACTGTTTTTTTGGTGTTGAAGGCTTCTCTGATTTCCGTCATAAATTGGAATACTCAAACCTAAACCCACACTAAAACCAAAATTTTTATATCCCTGATAAACAAAACTCGAATTATATCCAGCATCTCCTAAAAGAGATAAAGCCGGTTTGTAGGTATTGTCGATAAGCTTGTCTGAATTTTTTATTTTTAAGCTGTCAACTTCAAACTGTTTAAAGAAAATACTGCCTTGTTCTTTATCTATTTTTATCGTTAAATCGGGGTTTTTTAGTTTTACAAAAGCAGTGTCTTTTTCTCCAGTAAGATAATTGAGCAAAGCCAAATCGTTCTGATATTGCTGTCTAAGTTGCAAAGCTGCCAATTCTTGTTGTTTGACTGTTGCATTAAAAATTAGATAATCTGTTTGTTTGTAAATAGAACTTCTGGCAAGTTTTTTCAGAATCACATCTTCCTCTTTCAAAAGAGAGATGATTTTGTTGTTGTATTCCATTTGTGTTTCGGTACCAAAAGCGGCAATATATTGGGCTATTATGCTTTTGTCCAAATCCTTAACCGCTATTTTTTTATTGATGATCAGCGCATCTTTAATTAATTTAAAAGAATCTGCTTGAGAGTTGAGCTGGTTTTTGCTCATTATCCTTTTATTAACTCCAACTAGTGCCGAAACCATTTGTCCGTTACTCAAAGCGGTATCATATCCATAACCGTTAATTACAGGCGCATAATTTGCATTTAAATTTCCTGCAACCTGAGTTTTATAAGCTGCTCGATTAATTAGACTGTCAAGAGTAGAAATCTTAATCTGATTTTGATAATCAGCCAATAAAGGAGAATTTGTTCTGGCTTTTTGTATAAAATAGCTCAAATCTTTCTCTTGAGAAAAAGATCTGGCACCAACCCAAACAAGTATGAAAAAAAAACACCATTTCATGTCTATAGACTTCAAGAATTATAGGAGATTACTTCACCACCAAAATCTTAAAAGAGTTAGGAGTAATTGTCGCACGCGGATGAGGATTTTCTGCTGTCACCTCAGGAGTTTTTCCAAATTCACTCGTTGGCATATATAGTACTCCCGTAGCTTTACTCATCGTAATTGTACGGGCGCCTTTTGCAGTAGTAACAGTTTCTGCAACGGCATAACTGTCTTTATCTTTTTGTTTAATTACGGTCAAAGTTCCTTCACCGTTTGAGCTGAAAATTAGTTTTCTTTTGGCATCAAAGAAAACACCATCAGAACCTTTGCCAATTGGCAGCGTAGTTACAACCTTTCCTGTAATTGCATTAGTTACAACTAGCATTGAATTTCCGCAGACACTAAAAAGTCTATCGTTTACCTCGTCAAAAGCCAATCCTGAAGGTTCATCACAAGGACTGATATCAAACGTCTTTATTACTTCTAATTTAGCAGCATCAATAACTTTGATTTGATTTTTATCTTCAATATTTACATAAATCAGTCCTTTACTATTTGTTGCAGAAAATTCAGGTTTTCCGTCAAGCGGAATTGTTTTTACAATTTTATTAGTAATAGCGTCGAGAACTGTCGCATCACTGCTTTTAGCATTATAAATAAAAACTTTCTTTGAAAATTTATCATACAAAACGGCATCAGGTTTTATGCCCTGAATTGCCACTTTTTCCATTAATTCAAGAGTGGTCAAATTAACAATCGTAACCGCATTATCACCTCCGTCAGTTATAAAAGCTTTATTAAGATCATTAGCAATCGCAATACCATGGACACCTTTTGTGTCTGAAATTGTAGCTATTGTTACATCGGTTTTTAAATCAATAACATTGACTACATTTCCATGAGACACAAATAATCTTTGCGCCGCTTCATCTACTGATAAATAATCCCATCCGAGATCGCCAGCAACTTTAATTTCTTTAGATAATTTGAAGTTTTGAGCCGTTAAAAAAGATGTAGAAACTAGAAGCAAAAAAAGGCATAAGAATTTCATAATAAGCAATTTAAATTCATACCAAAATTGGCAATAAATCCTGAATTAATTCTGAATTGCCTCTTAAGCAACGCTTAATGTTGCATTAAGCATTGCTATTTTTTGTATTAAATTATAGGCTATTATGGTCTCTGGATTAAAGCCTTAAATAGGCTGCTAACTGAATAATATTATTGTTTACATTGACATTTCTGCCATTTATATACTGATACATATACCCCGCTTCCAAATCAAATTTTGGGCTGAAGCGCCATCCAAAAGATATATATGCCCTGTTCTGATCGAAGAAGCCTCCATTAGTTAGTGTAGGCGCATTATCCAGATTGACAAAAAGCTCATCCTGCAATGACACGAAAGCGCCATTAGTGAAATTATCGGTTTTTATTAATGGAAAGATTGTTCGAAGAAAATAGCGAAGACGCAGAGAAAATTCCGAACCGTCATTTACTATTGATCCATTTTCAAGATAAGATTTGCCAATAAACCGCTCTTCTAGTCTCACACGGTGCTGCAAAGATGTAAAATGCCCGCCTTTAAATCTCTGGTTAAAAATAAACTGTTCCCAGATACGATGCTCGGGCACCATATCAGAAGCCGTTTCTATAACCCGTCGATTTCCTACATAGGCATATCCGATGGTGAGTACTACATTTTTGGAAGCATGATAATTCAGTCCAGGGCGTATTATAAAACTCTGTACATGTTCTATCTCATCACTGCTTCGCAACTGTGTATCGAAATGAATACTGAGCTTTTCATTCAACTTATAGGACGCAAAAACAGCACCCCATCCTGTAAAAGTGTTGTCTGTCTGGGCACTTAATACTAAACTATAAAAAAAAGCCAGCATCAAGATGCCTTTTCTGCTCATAAAGCCATTGATATCGCCACTAAACCTTATCATATTTGGGACCTACAAAAATTCAACTTTACCAGTATGCAGATCATAATAGCCGCCAATTATTTTTATCTGGCCTTTATCCTCCATTTCTTTTAAAATAGGACTTTTCGCTTTGATATTCTCTATAGTGAACAACACATTTTGCTTTGCAACCGCTTCTACATAAGCTTCATCTTTTGAGGATTTTTCTCCTTTAAAGTCCTTCACTCTGCCAATAGCAGGTTTGATATTGGCAAGCATTGGCGTGATATTTCCTAACTGAACATTGTCTATTGCGCCTTTGACGGCACCGCATGACTCATGCCCCAATACAAGTATGACTTTTGCTCCAGAAACTTTACAGCCAAATTCCATGCTGCCTAAAATGTCTGTATTGGAAAAGTTTCCAGCCACACGTGCTACAAAGATATCTCCAATACCGCGATCAAATACATCCTCTACCGGTATGCGGCTGTCAAGACATGATAATATTACTGCTTTCGGAAACTGCCCTTCAGTAGCATTTCTAACCATAGAAGAATGGTCTCTAAGAGTCAAATCATTGTTTATGAAACGCTGATTCCCATCTTTAAGGGCTGTGATCACCGCATCTGGCGTAAGCGCATTTTGTTCTGCGGCAGTTAAAACTTTTTCACGAAGTATTGGCTGATTAGAAGCAGGCTTGCTCACAGTATCTGATGCTTTTTTCTCAGTTGATGTTTCAGCAGGTTTTTCTTTGCACGAAAATAAAGCCGCAGACAGTGCCAGGCTTAAGACAATTTTTTTCATATGTAAGTTTATTTATAAGAATTTACAATAAATTTACTAAACAAAACCTTACAACAAAAAACATTAACACTTATAAATCAAACAATTACAAATTTTACAATATTGGCTGTTTGTTTTTGCCACAACATAAAATAAAATGTCACTTAATTAATTATCAACCTCTTGGCTTCTTGTTTGGATTTTAAAAATTCCAAATACAAAATTCTGAACAGTTCCAAAAGGAGTATTATGGTCAACTGTAAATTTATCGATCAATGTAAAATCAGGCTTAAATCGCTCTTCTAAAGATTGTTCAGAATATTGCTTAATCTCTATTCCACTACATTTTAATGGTCCAGTTTTAGAAAAAGTGCCAATTGCCAAAATTCCATTTTTGGCTAATCCTTCTCTTGCAATTTCCTGATATTTTAAGATGTCTTTTTCTACAGTCAAAAAATGAAAAGCTGCGCGATCATGCCAAAAGTCATATTTAACCTCTGGCTTGAAATCTGTTACATCAGATACAATCCAATTTACTTTTTTGGCATCGCTGCCTAAACGCCTTTTGGCTTTTGAAATCGCCTCTTCTGAGATATCTAAAACTGTTATATCCGAATATCCAAGCTTGAGAAGATTATCAGCCAAAAAACTATCTCCTCCACCAATATCGATGATTTTCGCATCAAGAGGAATGTTATATTTTTTTAAGAAATCTAATGAAGTCTGAGGAACAGGCTGGTACCAGCTTACCTCTTTCAATTCTTTGGTCTTATAAATAGTTTCCCAATGTTCCTTTTTATCTATTTCCATATATTTTTAAACTTTTTTCTTTTTATAAATCTCAGCAGCAGATTAAACCTTTTTTTGGGCTTTTAAATGTTTAAACACTTACAGGAAGATTCTCTGATTTCCAGTCTGGATATCCTTCTGCCATTCTATTGGCCCTGAAACCCTCTTTTAGAAGTAATTCCACGGCTTGATCGGCATAGACACAAAATGGCCCACGGCAATAAGCAATAATTTCCATCTCTTTAGATAATTCGCCCATTCGTAGAGACAACTCATCAAACGGAATAGAGAGTGCCTGATCAATATGGCCACGCATAAATTCTTTTGTAGAACGGACATCTAAAAGCAAGACACCACCATTGGAAATCTTTTGGAAAAGTTCATCCATGGTGACAGGTTCCATAGCGTGATGATTTTTTCTAAATTCATCTATTGTCGCTAGAACTTCCCCATTGTGTTTTACTCCCAAATCTCTTAAATTTCTCCAGGCATCAAACACTTTTTCATCGCTTAAAGAATAAAAGATAAAATTTCCTTCCTTTTTAATATCAACCAATCCCGCAGCCTTCAATACTTGCAGATGCTGAGATGCGTTGGCCACACTCATATCTGTATTTTGAGCAATTTCTTCTACAGAAAAAGCTCCTTGCGCCAACAAATCAATAACTTCCATCCGATGCGGATTCGCCAATGCTTTTGTTATTTTGGCAAGTTGGCCATAGATTGCATTTTTAAAATCTCTTTTATTTGCATCCATTTTACAAAATCAGTTTACAGGATAATTCATATCGATCCAGTTGACTTTTATATTCTTTTTGATTCCCAAAACCTTTTGATTTTTGAATCCCATTTTGTTCAGCAACTCAAAAGCAGGTCTTATGTTGGAACATTTTTCGAAAGGACAGCACCCACAATAAATTACAATCTCTTTGGTCTTTTTTTGCTTTGCTAAAAGACTCTTGAGTTTATCAATATTTTCCTTTTCAGATGCAGGTCCAATATCAACAGAGCCTTTAATAGTTGCATCTGGCCCAATATTAATAATTAAAGGCAATCCTTTTGACGGATTTTTAATTTGCCAAGCCAACAATGATGGTTCCATTATCTGTGATGCGGTCCATGGCTCTACTCTACTTTGACCAAAAGAAAAACTGGCCATCATTAAAAAAAATGCGAATGCTAAAACTTGAAATATTTTCATAATGCTATATTTTATTTCAGCAAAAATAAGCATTTAAATCTATTCAATAAGTTTATTGAATAGATTTAAAATAAGCATGGTTTATAAATTGTCTTTAGAACCGTTTAAACAAAAAGGCGCCAATTGAAAACAATTGGCGCCTTTTATAATTCTTTCGTTAAAAAAATGTAATAGTATTTTGAGTGGAACTTTTTCAAATACAACGATCTGATTTTACTCTTCTGGCAATAAACTTATTGAAATCTTATTTCAATAGCATTCTTTCTGTAATTCTTTTATTTGAAGATGTCTCTATTCCGGTAACTTCAGCATACTTAACATTTGGCAACCAAAAAGAACCGCCTTCAATGCGTACAAATATTTTTTCCACTTGTATTTTTTTCTGATTTACATTGACAAAAGCATGATATTTTTGATCTGAATCTATCTTTTTCAAAGTTAAAGACATCTTTTTATAAGACACAAATTGAAGCTGAAACTCCTCATTATTTAAAGTTTTACTTTCAATACCATAAGCAAACTTACGCTGTATATAATTAAAATCTTTTTTTTCTCCCTTCTCCGCATATCGAATCCAATAGGCTTTTATAGGATTGCTTTGATCAATTTTTCCATTTTCTTGATAATTGACGGCATAAATAGCAGTGTTTGTATTGGGATCACGCTGAACATAAAATAGCATATTATCTATGTTTTTAGGCGTTGGAAAATGTAATGGTGACGGATTTTCGGATTGTGCCCATAAATCTTCAGAAATTACATTTAATAAAATCGTTGCAACGATTAGAGATTTTCTAAAATATTTAAATGATAAGATGTTCATAAGGAAATATTTATACACTAATTGGACTCGACTGCATTCTGTTTTTCATTTGATTTAAAAACCCAATATTTAATCAATGGATAATTAAAACCATAAGATACAAAAATATCCGTAACTAATCTTCCGATTCTGTAATCGAGTTGAAATATTTTTTGCATCATTAGTGTGCCAAATGACTTTAAAGAAATGCTTCCCAGTACAACCAATGCAAATTTAAAAAGCTGATTGTTAATAGGATTGCTATAACCGCATTGATTTTTAAACACCCAAAGTCTATTGATGCTAAAATTGATAATTGCGCCAACGGTTCCAGAGATTAGAATAGAAAAGGTAAAATGCAATTGAAATACTTCTGTAAACAGAATCATTAAGCCATAATCGGTAATGCCACCTAAAAATGCCGCAACTTGTGCTTGTAGAAAAGTCAAAACAGATTTTCTCCTGAACATCTCAGTCTTGTTTTTTATCTTTTAAATCGCCCAACTTCAAAAGTTTTAAACTGTCTATAATATTAATTACAAGCAATATAACAGTGATTAAGCCAACTAAATATTTAATTGATCCGCGAAATAAAACTTCAGCGATTACAATTAAAGCAATAATAAACCTAAGTTCTGTTGGACCGACAAAGCCAGAATCTATAGTGTATTCATTTGTGATTTTGTAGCGCAATTGGCTGATTATAATAGACCATCCATACAAGGATACAAAAGCAAAAGCTAGTATTTGTGTGTACTTTTCAGCATAAATATAATAGCCAAATCCTATAAGCACAATACTAATCCAATCGGCAATAATATCTAAAGCAAAACCATACCAGCGGCGCGGAATGTTTCTATAATAAGCCAATCTTCCGTCTAAAGAATCACCGAACCAATTTATAGCCAAGCCAATAATACCCAAAAGCAAATACCAATTTGTTAAATAGGAGCCTAAAACAAAGGCAATAAAAATCAACGCCGAACCAAGAGTGCCTATTAACGTAAGGGCATTTGGCGAAATGAATTTAGGCACCTTTGGAAGCAAAAATACAATCGCCAACTGCTCTGCTCTCTTTAAAATATTAGTTCGCTTGCGGTCTGAAAATGTTCTTTGTACAATTTCACTTTGATTTTCAACTTGTGTTACTGTTCCCATTAATAACCGAATATTAGTAAACCTGATACTATTGTCAATTCAAGCTGAATAATTTTTAGTTTTACTTTTCTATGAATATTTTTAAAAGAATCGGTGACTCTTTTTAGTTTACCTGATCTAACCAGATAACTAAATGCGAGAATAAACAGCATGATTATTTAACAATACCAGCAAAACGTTGATAGAATACTGTTGGGCTGTTCTCATTTTTAGGAGCATATTTTCCTGCTATAATAGGAACATAAATAACTCTTCTCCTGCTTTCTTCGCCACGGATAGCTGATTGTGCTACTCTGTGCCACAAACGTCCATCATGAATAGTTAAATCGCCAGCTTCTGGATTGATCGAAACTTCTTCTGGATCGGCTTTATGATCTAGAAAGTATTTTTTACGAAAAAGCATTTGGTAAATGCTTTGCTTATGCGTGCCGGGAATAATTTTAAGACCACCGTTTTCAGGTTTTAAAGTACTTAAATGAATCCCCACATTGAGCATTGGATTTAATTTTGCACCATAAAAAATATCTCTCAAACCATCTGTATGCCAGCCCATTTTGGTAAACTTACTTTCTGGACCATTGATATAATGATTAAAAACCATTCCGTCTTTTTCTTCAGTGCCTAATCTTGCATCATCGCCTGCCAATTGCAACAAACCATTAAACCTTGGATCAAGCAAAAGACCGCTTAAAGTTTGATGATGCTGGTTAATAAAAGCGAAACGCTGTACTATAGGAGATCCATCAAGATCTTTCCCGTATTTAATTGGAACTCCATTTACTTTTTCAAGGGCATTGTCAATCCATTTTTGCTCTACCTCTTTCGAGGCGTCAATGATTGAGGAAACTGTTTCTGGATTTATAAATTTTTTGAAATGAATAAAACCATGTTGGTTAAAAAAGTTGATTTGCTCGTCAGTTAATTGTTCAGCAAGGGTAAATGTTTTATATGAAGATACCATGATAATTATATTTAATAAATGAAATAATAGTTTTGAAATTTTTATCTAAAAGTTAGCTACAGCAACAACAGCAACAACAACACATTCGCATGTTTGCCTGCATTCTGCTTTTAGAGAAAATAAACTTATTTCTTTTATTAGACATATTCTATCGAATTAGTAGAGATTCAATACGAAGATAATATAAATTTTCTTTTACAATCAATATTTTTTTTATTTTTTTTTCGAAAAAATTAAATTTTGTAAATCCCAGCAGCCGTTTTTTCAATGAAAGCCTTTGGCAGCACACGGTTGGCATAAACAGAAATAATATTCGTAAAGCCTGGAATAACCTCTGATTTTTTGTTGAACATCGCCTTTACAGCAATTTTTGCAACTTCATCTGGCTGCATATTAAACTTTTCAGCCATTTTGCTAAGAGCATCTAAACCAGCTCTTGAAGCAAAACCAGTATCAACTGGACCAGGGCTAAAACAGGTAACAGAAATTGAAGTTTTGGCGAGTTCAAAACGCAAAGCACGGGTAAACGATAAAACAAAAGCCTTTGTAGCTGAATAAACAGCTAGTGTAGGTACAGCTTGATATGCAGCAGTACTGGATATATTTAAAATATAGGCTTGTTTTTCTTGTGAAAGTATAGGCACTAATAAATGTGAAAGTTCTACAACCACATTCATGTTCAGTTGCATCATGCCAAGCTGATCGCTTAGAGCAGACTGACTAAAATCGCCCCACACTCCATAACCAGCATTATTAACTAAAATGCCCACGGGATAGTTATTCGTTTTTACCCAATTGGCCACTTGTAGCGATGCGCCATTTATCGAAAGATCAATCGATAAAACAGAAGCATTGACATTATATTTTACTTGAAGATCATCAGATAATGCCTTTAATTTCTCATTACTTCTTGCAACAAGCAATAAGGGATAACCCTGTTTAGCCAGTTCATAAGCAATTGATTTTCCAATTCCTTTGCTGGCACCTGTTATTAAAGCATACGGTTTCGTTTTTTCGCTCATTTTCTTAGTTTAGTTATCAAATATAAAAATTAATTGCAAATGGCTCCCTTCTCCTTCTCTATCCTTTTAGATTTATCGCTCTCTTTCAAAAAGCCAATTTAAAAAAAACAGGTAACATTTTTTGATAAGTAAAAAGCCCAATATCCTTAAAATATTGGGCTTTTCTTCAAAAAACAAGTTTATTCAAACTAATGGAATAGTATGAATTCTTTTAAAACAAAAAAATCAAACTTTAACTCTTAATAGTAAATTTTCAATTTTAGAAGGTGCAATTTCCGGATTTGCTCCAGGCGCTTCAGCAACGAGAGCTCCAATGGCACAAGCAAAATCAATTGATTCCTGAGCCTCTTTTCCGTTTAATAAGGAAGTGATCAAGGCGGCCAGAAAAGAATCTCCCGCACCAACCGTATCAGAAACTTCAATCGGGTAACCATCATTCTTGTATATTTTACCTTCCCATAGCAGTAAAGCGCCGTGTTTTCCTTTGGTTACACACATTGCAGATGCATTTGTCTTTTCTTCAATGAAAGCCATATTTTCTTCCAAGCTTTCAAAAGGAGAATTCATCGCCTTAGCAATTTCAAGCAATTCTTCGTCATTAAATTTAATAAAATTTGCTGACAGCATTAGCTGGTTTAGAGTATCATAAGAATAATGCGGTTTTCTTAAATTAACATCAAACACCTTATAAACATCATTTTGAAGCAATTCATTTAAAGCACTTCTTGAAATATTGTCGCGACAAACCAAACTTCCGTAAATCAATACATCTGCAATAGCAACTGTTTTTTTAGCCAAATCATTCAAAACGATTTTATCCCAAGCAGATGGATAACTAATTTCGTAAGTTGCAGATCCACGTTCGTTTAATGTTACATTAACCAAACCGGTTGGAAAATCTTCAGAAACGACAATAGTATCGGTTTCAAGTCCCAGTTTGTTTACCTGACTTTTTATGGCTTTTCCGTCTTCATCATTTCCTACACAGCTTATCATGGCTACCTCGCAACCTAGCGTTTTCATGCGTAATGCCACATTCAATGGAGCTCCACCAATCTTTTTTTCATTGTCAAAAACATCCCAAAGTACCTCTCCGTATGCCACCGCCTTAAGGTTTTTTCCGTTATTCATTCTAAAATTATTTTTATTATTAGTCTATTCTGGTTGCGTTACCTGAAGATTTGCAATTGTACTCGTTTGTCCTTCAGCAATTATGCCCCATTTGTTTTTGTCTCTTCCGTAAATGCGGTTGGTAAGCGCCACTTTTCCGTTAATGTAAAACACCACAACACTTCCTTCGGCAATTATCTCAACATCATATTTTGTATTCATTTGAAAAGCAAAAGGCAAACGTGTCATTTCTTGCGAAGCCGAATTATAGCCGCTTATTTTACCATTGGCAATATCAAAAGCCACTTTATAATAACTTCCTGTTTCGTTCGTATGAAAAACAAATCCTGTTGTTCCAGAAGCTTTTGTTAAAGTAACTTCGGCTTTTATTCTCGCTTTTTTTCCAATGCTTTTAAAAGTAACCATTGCTTTATCTGTATCACCAGACAAAGAATAAGTTCCGTTGTTGGCTGTTGCATTAGGCGAAATCGCATCGACTTCGGCCATAACATTCTTTTTAGAAAACAAGTTTACAACTGATTTTGGCGATTGCGTTCCTAAAGTTCCATCTGAATTCTGAGTCAATTCATGAATTACCATATTTCCAGCCCAATCCTTGTTTCCTAAATCATTCTCAGGCGTTTTTCTGGCATTCCATCCAAAAACATATCTTTTGTTTCCATCAGAAGCGGTTTTTCCTGCATAAAAATATTCTCCGTCAATCCTGTCATTTTCAGGTTTTATCCACGGACCATTAATTGATGAAGCCATTCTGTAATGCGTGCCTTTATTTCCGCTCCAGTTTTCAGAAAACAGCAAATACCAATAATTTCCCATTTTAAAAATATCCGCACATTCCATCATCAGGTAATTATCTTCAGGAGTTGTGGTGTAAAGCGGAGTCTGAACATCCCATTTTCCAGATGCAGGATCAGCACTTGTAAAATGCAGCAAAACGGCTTTTCTTCCTGGCTCTGTCTGCGTACTTACCAGCATCGAATATTTCTTCAGTTCGTCGTTATAAAACACATGCGGATCTCTAAAGTCATAATTGTAATAGCCCGCTGGAGCTGTGATTTTAAAAGACGGAACTTTTGTCCAGTTTTTCAAATCGCTGCTTGTCGCACATAGCACACTTTCTCTAGCATTTGACTGAATAAAAGCCGGATTTTCATTGTGCCCTGTATAATAGAAGTAATAGAGACTGCCTACTTTGACAACCGATCCAGTACCAACGGCAAAATCAGGTTCGAGAGTTGTACCATACGGAATAATTTGGCCTTGATAGGTAAAATGTGCCAAATCTGTACTCTGAAATTCGTGAATATCATGAAATCCTTTTCCTGCTGGTTTATTTTGCGCATCATGGAGAAAGTAAATATGGAATTTTCCGCTGTCGAAAAAAGGCATAATATCTCCTGTATAACCCGCGCTGTAATACGGGTCTTTTGCGCCCATCCATTGCGCAGGCGGAACAGGAAAAACACTTGCTATTTCAGAATTGCCTCCCGAAATGGAACCACCAATATAGTTCTCATCCTGACTGCAAGAAATCAGCGAAAAGAAAAGCGAGGCAATTGTAATTATATTTTTGTACTTCATTTTAATTGAATTCAAATTGAATTATTTTACTGCTAAATAATTGATACTGTTTTGTGTCAGCTGCTTAATATTGCCAATAAACTCATTAGCCTGACTTGGCACTCCGTTGCTGTTGGTCTCGTTGTACCAATCGTAAGCTCCCATCGAGATAACGATGACATTTTTATTTGTGCTTGAATTTGGAAACTCAGCAATTGTAACTCTTCCGTCTAAGGCATTATCCCAAGCTTCACTAGCCAGATTGGTTCCTCCAGTCTGATTTCTCCATCCTTCTCCGTTAGTGTATCCGCCCCATTCTGGCAAAAACCACCAAGCAGTATGATTTAATCTGAAAGTGCCGCTTTGCAATAAATTGGCTTTTCCTGCTTCATAAGTAGTTAAGCCTTGAAATACTGGATGGTTTTCGTGGCCTACAAACGACATTCCCCAAGAATTTCCGTCAACAAATCCATTTGGAGGAAAATCACCAAAAACATTATTTGGCCCTTTTCCTGACGGAACAATTCCTAAAGCATCAACATATTGTGAAGCAAACGAAGTTAAAAGCAGGTTGCCGCCATTTGTTCTGAAATTTTTCAAAGCATTAGTAACCGCAGGATTATAAGCCACAGAAGGCAAGTTTGCAGCCGAATCAAAATGCCACCAAATTACATCGATACCGCTTAAATCTGCTCCGTTCTGTATGCTTTCAAAAGAAATATACTTAGCCCCTGGAAAAGTATCAAACAACCAATTTGAAGCCGTTATTTCATCCATATTGGTAATTCCGGCTCTTGTTGCCGCAGTTCCTAAAAAAGCAACCGTTAATCCTGCAACTGGAACTCCAACATTTGCGGTATAATTAACGCTTTTTCCATTTAAGGTTATTACAAAAGTTACAGCATTAGTAAAATCAATTGCGGTTCCTGAAGCTGGCGAAATGGTAACGCCAGATGTTACTTCTATTACAGGTTTTAGCGCCGTTAAATCGGTATTTTCAGGAAGCGTCATACTAATTGTTTTGCTAATGTCGTTGACAGTCGCTGCCACACCATTAATCGTAAAACTTTTAATCGGACTTAAAACGGTTGTGGTTACGGTATAGTCTTTATATAAATTCCCATTCACAACTCTAAATTTTACTGGATTAGTAAAATTAATCGCTGCATTTAAATCGAGATTTGATGTTGCCCCTTCTTCAAGAACAACTTCAGGTTTTACAGCTGTTATATCTGACCCATAAGGCATTACAACGGTAATTTTACCTGTAACCTGATCAATGTTTCCTGATACTCCATTAAGTTTGAAAGAAAGTACATTGGATGGCGAACTCACATCGAATCCGCCATTTTCAAAACCATTTTCGCAGGCAGTAATCACAAAAATCATTGCCAATACCACAGACACTTTGGCCCAATATTTATTTAAAGCTTTTTTCATATTGCTGATTTTTTAAAGATTAATAACCTGGGTTTTGTTTGTACAATCCCTGACTGAAATTAATTTGCTTCAACGGAATTGGGCAATATTCTTCTTTGTGCGCATCAAAAAAGGCGTCCTGATAATAGGTGCGTTTTATCTTTTCTTTTGCATAAAAATCATTCATAACCTGATCTGTAATTCCCCAGCGAACAAGATCGAAGAATCGGCTTCCTTCCATTGCCAATTCTAAACGGCGTTCCCAGCGTAAAGCTTTGCGGGCAAAATCCTGTGTCCAGTTGCAATTGCTTCCGTCAACATACGTATTAATTTTGAAGTTCTTCACATAAGGCAATCTTCCTGTACTTTGCGCTGCTCTTTCTCTGATTTCATTAATCAACGGCAAAGCTTCAGCTTGTCTTCCTAACTCAATCAAAGCTTCGGCACGCATCAAAATCACATCAGCATAGCGAATCTGAATTCTGTTTTTTGAATTTCCATAAAACGGATCGATATTTACGACGCAAGTGCAATTTGGAGCCACATTTTCTTTTAAAGAAGCATAATAGCCATAAGTTCCAGGAGATCGTACCCAAGCTTCGACATATAGAAATTCAGGATCGTATTTATATGGCAGCCCTGGCATCGCTACAGTATGGTACAATCTTGGATCAACTGTATTAGCATCTATATTTTTATAATCAAAATCTTCATTGTTGTACGTATCAAACTCTGGCAAACCATTTGCGCCTGTTTTAAAAGCATTCACCAAATTCTGGCTTGGTTTATGAAAATCGCAACAGCCTAAACCTTGCGGTGTAGAAAGAACGTCAGAAAAATTCAATCTTCCGTATAAAGTTCCGTCGTTGTCTGAAAACTGAATAGAGAAAATAGATTCTGGTCCGTTTTCATAAGTTCCTGGCAAAAAGTTATTAGCAAAATCAGGCTCTAATGACGCTTTTCCAATTACTTTATCGGTTGCCGCGATTACTTCCTGCAAATGCTGCTGATTAATTCCTGTAACTTTAAAAGTTTCATCCTGAGTATATGCCTGATATAATCTTGTTTTTGCCAAATAAGAATATGCTGCTTTTTTAGTCGCACGCCCCACTTCTGGTTGCGTATCTGGCAAATTGTCGGCTGCTGCCTGAAAATCTTCTGCAATTTTTTCCCAAAGCTCTTCGTTTGAAAGCGCTTTGTTTGAAATCGTTTTGTAATCTTCTATTGCAATATCTTCGGTAATATAAGGCACATTTCTAAACATGATTTTCAGCATAAAGTAAAAATGCCCTCTTAAAAAACGCATTTCAGCCATACGTGTTTTTTTCAGCGGATAATCTGCTTCTGAGATTTGTTCCAAAGCTTTCAAAGCCTTATTGGCTCTAGAAACCCCTACATAACTGATGTACCAAAAACTGTCTAATTCTCCAAAATCAGGACGAATATTATTTGAAACTTCGAAAAAGTGAAAATCCTGAATGTCGTTTGTACCGCTTCCGCCTTTGTAAGCATCATCAGAACGAACATTTCCAAACGGCCACAAACTGTACGGAGAATCATAATGGTCATTTCCTAACTGCGCATAAGCCGCATTCATAAATCCTTCGACATTTTCGGGCGTAACAATATCTTTTTCTGATAATACGCCACGAGGATCATTTTCTAAAAAATCGGAACAGGAAGCAAAGAACCCCAACACTGCAAATCCTGCTATATATAGTATTTTTTTCATTTTTTAATCTTTTGTTATAAAGTAAAATTAAGACCAGCAGTAAAAGTGGTTGGTTGCGGATATCCAAAACCAGCATTTTCTGGATCGACTCCTGTAAAGCCTTTCGAATCAATAATCAATAGATTCTGACCGCTGATATACAATCTGAAACTTTCCATATTTAGCTTTTTAAGCAATTCTTTTGGAAAATTATATCCAAACTGTAAAACTCTTAGTTTAAGATAACTGCCGTTTTCTACATAATAAGTCGAGAATCTTGATTCTGCATTTCTATCTACTGTTGTCAATGCAGGGATAGTTGAATTTGGATTATCCAAAGACCAAGCATTCAATAATCGCGTTCCTTTGTTTGATCCTACATCATCAACACTCCAGAAATCAGTTTGATATTTTGTGTTATTAATTACATCAACATCTGTCGCGCCTTCCCAAAAAGTGGTAAAATCAAAGTTTTTATAAGCTAAGTTCAAATTGATTCCGTACAGCAATCCTGGGTTTGGATTCCCAATCCATGTACGGTCTTTATCTGTAATTACTCCATCTCCGTTTAAATCTTTATAGCGAATTCTTCCAAGGCCTTTTCCTTCCTGAATTGCCGAGTTATCCACCTGATCCTGACTTGTAAACAATCCATCAGTAACGTAGCCATACATTGAATTAATCGGACGTCCCAAAATATTATCGTCTAGTCCGTTTCCGCCATAATTGTTTTTTACTTCATCTGGCAATTGTGTAATCTTATTTCTGTTTGCCGAAATATTTCCAGAAATATCATATTTCAGTCCAAATGAGGTTTCGTCATGATAGCCTAATGAAAACTCCCAACCTTTGTTTTCCATAGAAGCTCCGTTTACCCAACGATTTCCACCTTCTCCAATAACTCCCAAATACGGAGGCAAAACCAAAATATCATCTGTTTTTTTGATGTAATAATCTACAGATCCGCTTAGTTTTTGTTTGAATAAACCAAAGTCCAGACCAACGTTAGTTTGCGTTGTCGTTTCCCATTTTAAATCATCATTTCCAGATTGTGTTGCAATAAAACCTGACGGAAGCAATCCGTTTCCGTTTCCTGCAATATCATAAGCCGTTCCAAAAGAAGTAGCCCAAGTCGGACTTCCGCCTGCATAACTTGCCAAATAAAGCGAATAAACGGCTGTATTGCTGATTTCCTGATTACCGGTTTGCCCCCATCCTGCTCTTAATTTTAAATCAGAAAAAACAGGAGCGTTATTTTTTATGAAATTCTCATTGCTGATTCTCCACCCCGCAGAAACTGCTGGAAATGTCCCGAACTGATTGTTTTTACCAAAACGAGAAGAACCATCGCGACGAATTGTAGCCGAAAGCAGGTAACGATTGTCAAACTCATAATCTGCTTTTCCAAAATAAGAAAGCAAAGAATATACGGTTGAAGTTCCGCTTGTAAAAGATTCTCCTGTACCTGCATCAGGATACATATAATCTGGCGTTTCGATCAAAAAGTCGTTTTTACGCAGTGTATTGGTATCATACGTATCTTTATACATCTCTGTTCCTGCCATCAGATTCAGATTGTTTTTTCCGAAATTCAAGCTATAGATTGCCGTATTCGTCCAAGTCCATTTGTCACTCACAGATTGATCAATCGTAACAGAAGTCTGGTCGTTTTGCAAATACCCTGATTTGTAGCTTCTTTGTAAAGTGCGTTTTTTATAAAAACCGTAATCCATTCCGAAACTCGTTTTAATGTGCAGATTCTTAATAATTTCCAAATCGGCGTAAGCATTACCAAAAAGGCGTAAATAATCGTATTTATTGTCTTTGTTATATTCTAAAAGACGAACTGGATTTTGTCTGTCGTTCATTCCTCCAACAGGTCCTCCCCATCCTTTTCCGTCTACAGTATGTACCGGAATAATAGGTAAAGCTCGCAATGCAGGATCTAAAACTCCAGGATCTGTCACTTCGTTGGTGCGGTTTAAGCTGAAATTTTCGCCAATCACTAATTTTCCGTCAAAGTATTTGTAAGAACTGTTCATTCTCGCAGAAATTCTTTCAAAATCGGTAGTTTTCACCACACCTTCATTATCATAATAGCCAAGAGAAAAAACATAATTTCCTTTATCTGATGCATTAGAAACAGACAAATCATACGAATTGGCAACTCCTGTTTGAGAAATAGCATCGTACCAGTCTGTATTTGATGCTTTTAAAGTTTGTTCGTTATCTAAATATTCTGGAACCAGAACTTTATTTAATTGCGGTTTATTATTGTTTACCGACCAATCAAACTGATAACGCAGATTATTATTATTCGGATTTAGACCATCATTAATATTGGCCTGCCAAAGCGCCTGCCCAAACTGATTGGCATTCAGCACATCTAATTTTCTCGAATAGTCAGAAAATGAAGAATATGTACTGAAATTGATTCTCATTTTGCCTTCTTTTCCTTTTTTGGTTGTAATGATAATTACACCGTTTGAAGCTCGCGAACCATAGATACTGGCAGACGAAGCATCTTTTAGAACCTGAATGCTTTCTATATCATTAGGATTCAATTCGTGCATTCCCGATTTTGTAGGCATTCCGTCGATTACGTAAAGCGGATCAGTGTTGTTTAAAGTTCCAACACCACGAATTACTACTTTGGTATTTCCTCCGCTTGGCGAACCATCAGACGATACTTTTACACCCGCAACCCTTCCCTGCAAAGCTTTAATAGGGTTTGGTTCTGGCTGTTTCATAACGTCTTTCATGTTTACCACCGCAACAGCTCCGGTAATATCTGTTTTCTTTTGTTTAGAATATCCCGTTACGACTACTTCATTCAATTGATTGTTGTCGACTTTTAGCGTTATATTGATTGTTTTTTGTCCTTTAACTGGTACTGACTGCGGGCTAAATCCCACAAAAGAAACTACAAGCACAGCATCAGGAGCAATGTTTGGAAAGGAAAAATTCCCGTCAAAATCGGTAACCGAACTGGTATTGGTTCCCGAAATCATTACTGTTGCACCAGGAAGCGGCATTCCGTCATCAGAGGAAATTACCGTTCCTTTTATTCCGTTTTCCTGCGCCATCATGAGCATTGGAAAAAAGAAAAATAGAAAATAAAAAATCTTATTTCTCATAAATTCTTGGTTTGGTTAAGGTTATTTTTAATAGTTAGTTATTGTTTAACTGCCCACTCTTTAGCAGTTTTTTATTTTGAAAAATAGATGTAACGATCCTGAAAGAGATTATCCTTCTTACGGCAATACGATCTTTTTTTGGATTGGATTAGAAAAATTTTATTCGATTGTGTTATTGCTTTTTATTAATGTCCAGTACTTGAACAATTCCATTTTTTAATTCTATTTTCTCTTTTGAAGAAAGCGAAAGAGCTGAAAATGGTTTGTTTAAGAAAAAGATTTCTGTCATCACTTTTTCGCCGTTGTTATAAAAGATCTCAATTGAAGTTTTATCCAAAATAATTTTAAAAACAGCACTTTTTTGGCTTCCCTCCAAAAACGCCTTGCTTACATTTGAAGCAAACTTATCTGAAAAATCAATTCTTCCTGCTTTAGAACGATCAATGAACAAATAATTTTCTTTGTTGTTTAGACCAAAACTTAAAGATTCTCCATCTGAATTTGAAAGTGTAAAAGTATAATCGTCCTGCTTCAGGTTTTTTAAATCCAGACTAATAACGGCTTTCGTTAAATCTGCTTTTCCGCTTTCGATTACTTTTAAAGTTCCTTTTTCGTTTAAATTTTGCACTTTAATGGTTTCGGCAACATAATTATTTAATTCTCTTACTGGTTTACTCTCCAAGTTATAGAAGTTTCCTTTTTTTACCAATTGCAATTCACGCGGAATCGTGTTGCTGCTTCTCCATATTGTTGTCGGAACCTGCTGTGCATATTCCCAGTTTGACATCCATCCTATAAATAATCTTCTTCCGTCTGAAGCTGGCACATTATTCCAAGTTACTCCGGCATAATTATCTTTTCCATAATCTGCCCAAACGGCTTTTTCATTTTTTACTCTGTCAGCAAAACTTTTATCCATCGTGAATGTTTTTCCATCAAAATCTCCAACAAAATACTGGACACCAGAACCTCCGTTTGGCCCACCTGGATTAAGATTTACAATTAAAACCCATTTGGTTTCTGTTGTTCCTTCGACTTTTATTTCAAAGAAATCCGGACATTCCCAAACTCCTCCGTGAGCACCGATGTTTTTTCCGAAGTCAGAGAGCAACTCCCAATTCTTCAAATTAGAGGATTTGTAAAACTGTACTCTATCTTGCGCCGCCAGCACCATAATCCATTGTTTGTGTGTTTCATCCCAAGAAACTTTCGGATCACGAAAATCTCGAATTCCAGGATTTTTCACGACAGGATTTCCTTCCTCAAATTTCTGCCATGTAACCCCATTATCATTCGAAAAAGCAATATCTTGCTGTTCTACATCTATTTTGTTTTCTTTCTCCTTCGTCATATCGTGCAGCGTATACACTGCGATAATTGGAGCCGTTTTTCCTGTTCCTAAACCAGAGGTATTGTGCGTATCCACAACAGCACTTCCAGAAAAAATATATTTGTCTTTATCAGGATAAATCGCAATTGGCAATTCTTCCCATTTTATTAAATCTTTAGAAATGGCGTGTCCCCAGTGCATTGGTCCCCATGTATTTCCGTCTGGATAATGCTGATAAAACAAATGGTAATAGCCATTGGCGAAAAACATTCCGTTGGGATCATTCATCCAGCCTTTTTTTGGCGTAAAATGAAAGTTTGGGCGATACATTTGTTCTTCTGCTGTGTTCGATACGGTTACAGCAGCAGTTTGTGCAGTTGCAGAAGAAGGTTTAAATCCTGCTATCGATAGTAAAGCGGCACTATAAAGAGCTAACGGGAGATGTTTCTTTGATTTCATTTTTGTGGTTATTTTTTTTAGTTAGTGTTTCACTTAGCGCTTCTAAAGCAATTCCTTTGGTTTCAGGCATCAGAAAAATTACAAATAACAATTGCAATACCATCATTAGCGTAAAAATAAGGAATACAACTTCTGGTCCGATTTCTGAAAATAACATTGGAATTAGAGACGGAATAATCGCAGCCAGAACCCAATGTACAGAACTTCCAAATGCTTGTCCCGACGCGCGAATGTGATTTGGAAAAATTTCTGAAATGAAAACCCAAATTACAGCGCCCTGACCAATGGCATGCGAAGCAATAAACAAGAAAAGGAAAATAGGAACTGACAAACCGCCCCAATTGTAATAAAAAGAAGCCGATACTAAGCCAAGAGAAATAATATATCCAACAGAACCAATGTACATTAACAACTTTCTTCCTAATTTGTCGATTAATGCTACACCGATTAAGGTGAAAATAAGATTGGTAACTCCAATTCCGATACTGCTTAGCAATGCTGTATTTTGTCCTAAACCAGCTTCTTCAAAAATTCTTGGCGCATAATATAGAAAGGCATTAATTCCAGAAAATTGATTAAAAAAGGCAATTAAGAAAGCCAAAATTAAAGGGAAACGGTATTTCTTCATGAAAATATTTTCGTGTTTGCCTGCACCGTTTTCACGGGTATCATCTATTAAATCGGAAATATTTGCCGTTGGATCTATTGCATACAAAACTTTACGCGCTTCTTCATCACGGTTTTTAGATAAAAGCCATCTCGGACTTTCTGGAATCGTTACAATAAAAAGAATGTAAACCAAAGAAGGAATTGCCTGAACGCCGATCATCCATCTCCATGCATTTTCGCCAATATCTTTCAAAAAATAATTGGAAATAAAAGCGATTAAAATACCCAATACAATATTAAACTGGTACAGAGCTACCAAACGTCCTCTCTTATCAGCAGGAGCAATTTCTGAAACATAAGCTGGAGCGGCAATAGTTGAAGCGCCCACTCCTAAACCTCCAATAAATCTGAAAGCGGCAAACACAAATGGATTATTGGCAAAAGCAGCTCCAATTGCCGAAGCAAAATATAAAATACCAATCCAGAATAACGTTTTTTTACGTCCTAATTTATTAGTTGGAATTCCACCGAAGATTGCACCAACCACAGTTCCCCATAGTGCCATTGCCATAACAACTGAACCATGAAAGGCATCAGATGAATGCCAAAGAAGCTGTAACTGTTTATCAGCTCCAGAAATAACTACGGTATCAAAACCGAAAAGAAAACCTGCCAACGCAGCAGTAACAGACCAAATCAATATCTTATTCATTGTACATGTATTAAAAACTTGTTGCTAAGATATCTGCAAAAAAAACAACTTATTTTTAATGATGTTACAATTTATTTCTTTAAATATTGATAGATTGACATTTTAAACACAAATACTTTATTTTCAGTATTTTACAAAAATCAAAATCATTTTACGAAAACCTTGTAGTTTCGATTTTGTTACATAAGCTTCGAAATTGATACTTAAAAGGAAACAATTTCAAAGAGAAATTAATTAGACATTTTATATTCTTTAGGAGAAATTCCAAATTTATTCTTAAAAGCTGTAGAAAAATAGTTCGGAGAAGAGAATCCAAGCGAGTACGCAATCTCCGAAATATTCATTTCATTTGACTTTAAAAGCTCTGCTGCTTTCTCTAATTTGACATTATTAATATGATCGCTGATATTAATTCCGATAATGGCTTTTACTTTTCTGTACAATTGAACTCTAGAAACTCCCAATTTATCGGCTAAATCTTCAACAGAAAACTTCGGATTCTCAACATTCTTCGTAATAATTTCATTCATTTTGGTAATAAAAGCCTGTTCCTGATTCCCGAATTTAGATTCGGGTTCAACTCGGTAAATATTATTCGTATAATAGTAACGTAGTTTTTCTCTGTTGAAAAGCAGACTTGAAATAGATTGTTTCAGAATCGAAAGACTAAACGGTTTTGTCAAATATTGGTCTACTCCACTCTGAAGTCCTTTTAAAACCGATTCTTTATTGCTTTGTGCTGTCAAAATTATTATCGGAATATGAGAGGAACGCAAGTCTTTCTTCAATTCCCTGCTGATTTCGTAACCGTCTTTTTCTACTAAATTAATGTCGCAAATGATAATATCGGGAATAATTTCCAAGGCTTTTTCTATGGCATCGCTTCCATCAGAAGTATACACTATATATTCATTTGAAAGTTTAGCCTTTAAAAAATGAACCAGATCGATATTGTCTTCAATGATTAAAAGCGAATGTTTTTCGGCATCAGAAATAGTGTTTATTTCTTTTAAATCAGGTTCAATATTCAAATTATCTGTAATTAAACTCGGAATACTGGTTAGGTTTTCTACTTTCTGAATAATTTCTCCAGGCTGTAAATGGCTGCTTCCTTTTAATAAGGTGATAATAAACTCGCTTCCCTGTTTTGATTTTAATTCGATTTTTCCTTGATGCAGAAGCACAAATTCTTTAGACAAATGCAAACCAATTCCTGAACTGTTTTTATTATTATTTGAAGCTCTGAAAAAAGGATCAAAAACATTTGAAAGCTCATCATCAGGAATTCCGATTCCAGAATCTTTGAAATGAATTTTTACCGTATTGTCCTGATTTTCGACTATTGAAATAGTAATTCTACCATTATCAGGCGTGAACTTAAAAGCATTTGACAGTAAATTAAAATAGACTTTATCCATTAAACCTCGGTCAATGAACAATTCTAAACTTTTGTTTTTGCAGATTAACTGAAAATCAATGTTTCTGCGGGCTGCCTCTCCTTTAAAATTAGCCATAACCTCACTGGTGAAATCATAAATTTTAGTATTGGAGGCTCTTAGCGTAAATTTCTGTTCTTCAATTTTTCTAAAATCCAATAACTGATTAATCAATCGCAATAATCTGTTTGAATTTTTGTAGATTAGTTTCACTTCATCGATTAAAGCTGTTCCTTTAATTTTCTCATTCTCAATTAAAGATTCCACATAACTCATTATTAAAGTAATCGGTGTTTTAAATTCGTGCGATAGTCCTGTAAAGAAATTCAGTTTTGTTTCATTACTTTTTGCGGCAATTTGAGCCATTTCCTGAATTTCTTTGTTCTGATCGATTACAGTCTGATTGATTTTCTCCAATTGCTTTTTCTTTTTTGAAATCGAAATCGTCGAGTAAATGCTATAAATCGTTAAGCTCAGAATAATGACCAGAAAAAAACTAAGCAATCGAACCAGATTATTCTGCGAAGCATATTCTTTTTCCTGCACTTTGATAGCGCTTTGCTGCGACTCTATGACCAGCTGCTGCTGATCGACTTTGTCCATTTGGTTTTCGATAATTTCAGCATTGTTTTTATCAATTACAATGGTATTCAGAATGTTATTTTTTGCTACTGATTCTTTGTTAAACATTTTAAGGGCCAATTTCAAAGCCTCATTTCCGCCAGTTGGATACAAAATTGTGCCGTCAAGAACGCCGCTTTTTACTAATTCAATTCCACCATTTACGGTATTTAAAGCATCAACGCCAATAAACTTAATTTTCTTTTCTAAACCCAAAGTTTTTGCTGTTTCCCAAGCGCTTAGAGCCATTCTGTCGTTTTGAGCAAATATATATTCTACATTAGGATTTTGTTGGAGAATTGCTTTTAGAGGCGCTTTAACCGATTCTTTTTCCCAATCGCCTTGAATGGTATTTACAATTGTGAAACGCTTGTTTTCATTGATGATCTGGCTAAAACCAAGCGTTCTTTCATAAGCCGGAGACGATCCGCTGGCGCCTGTGATTTCTATAATCCTACCAGAACCCTTACTGTGCGAGACTATATATCGCGCTGCGATTCGGCCAATTTCTATATTATCTGCTCCAAGATAAGCCGTATAGTTTTCTCCTTCTATTTTTCGATCTACAACAAGAACAGGAATTCCTGCCTTAATTGATTTTTCTACCACTGCCGTTAAAGGTTTGGACTGAATTGGCGAAACAATAATAACATCGACTTTGTTAGAAATAAAACGTTCAATATCTTCTATTTGTTTTTCTACATTATTATTGGCATCCTTAATTGTTAAATCGACTTCTGGCCGCAACGAAGCTTCAATTTTTATAGAACTGTTCATTTGTTTGCGCCAATCGTCTGTAGACATTGCCTGCGAAAAACCAACTTTAATTTTGTCTCCTTGCTTTTGTTTGCAAGAAACCAGACTTAATGATGCTGTCAATAGCAACAAAATATATTTTACAAATTGATACATGAAATTATGAGTTATGTAAATGAAAATGAGTGTCAGTAAATAGTATTCTGAACCTGTACCCTATCAAAATAATTAGGAAGGATTATTTTGATAGTGCAACTGGGAAGTAAATTTAAAAAGTAAAATTAAACTTTTATTTTATGTTCGCAACTCGACTAAGATTAAATCGAATCTTTTATTTTAGTAAATTTACTTCTCTTTTTATATCAGCTTACATGGAAATGAATAATTTGGAATTAGTTTCGGTTAAAGAAGTACTAATCAAAAGGATCAATAGCTTTAAAAGTACGACACTTCCAGATATTATTTCTGTTGAAGAACCTTTGGAAATACTACTACAGTACGGACCTGAAAATCAAAGGATACTGAAAAACATTTCGGTAACAATGAGAACTCCTGGCAATGATATACAACTTGCAATAGGTTTTTTATTTACGGAAGGAATTATTTCATCGTATGATAATGTAAAAGACGCTTATCATTTAGAGACAGGATGTAAAATACAGAAGAAAAACAGCATTCAAATTGAACTCAAAGAAGATTTTGTACCTCATTTGATGAAGGCAGAACGAAATTTTTATACCACTTCAAGCTGTGGAGTTTGCGGAAAAGGCTCTATTGAAGCGATAAAAACAGTCAGCTCTTTTAGTTTTGCAAACAAACCCAAATTAAACCTTTCTTTAGAGACACTTTATCAAATGCCTCAAAGGTTAAGAATAGCGCAAAGCGATTTTGCCGCAACAGGCGGTATTCATGCATGCGGTCTTTTTTCGGCTGACGGCGAATTAATCTTATCGCACGAAGATGTAGGAAGACATAATGCTTTAGATAAACTCATTGGTTCGGCCCTAGCAGCAAACTTATTGCCGTTAAACAAACACATTTTGATTCTTAGCGGAAGAGCCAGTTTTGAACTCATCCAAAAAGCGGCTATGTCGGGCATATCGGTGGTTGCAGCAATTGGAGCTCCATCAAGTCTTGCAGTAGAATTAGCAATAGAATTTAATATTACACTTTTGGGATTTCTTAAAGAAGATCGAGTCAATATCTATAATTCTTCCGATACGGTATCAATAGAAACCCATCAAGAGTAAGCCAATCATTATTTAAACTAGCACCAATTTTTCAATTAAACAGAAAAGCCATGAAAGAAGAGCTGAATGACAAAAATAACGGCGATAAAAATATAAAAGTTCCTGACGCCGAAAATCCGTACCGACTTTTAGACCTAAAATTAACAAAGGTAGAAGATTGGGCAGCGGGTGTTCCTGCTGTTGTGGCTGCTTTTAGTGATCTTATTGAAGAAAAAACCCTTGTAAGAGGTACAAAAGCTTTGTTTAAGATGAATCAAGCAGGTGGTTTTGACTGCCCAAGCTGTGCTTGGCCTGATCCCGATGATGAAAGATCTGCATTGGGCGAGTATTGCGAAAACGGAGCAAAAGCACTGGCCGAAGAAGCAACTACAAAAAAGATTACCGCTGATTTTTTTAAAGAAAACTCTGTTTTTGAACTTTCTAAATTAGATGATTATCAGATTGGCAAAATGGGACGACTTAGCGATCCGATGTATTTGCCTAAAAATGGCACACATTATCAGCCGATAAGTTGGGATGATGCATTCAAAAAAATAGCCGAACATCTTAACGCATTAGAATCTCCAGATGAAGCAGCTTTTTATACTTCTGGAAGAACAAGCAATGAAGCCTCTTTTCTTTACCAGCTTTTTGCAAAAGAATACGGCACCAATAATATGCCCGATTGCTCCAATATGTGTCACGAAACCTCTGGAACAGCTTTAAGGCCAACCATCGGAATTGGAAAAGGCACCGTAACACTCGATGACTTTTATGATACAGATGTTATTGTAATCATTGGCCAAAACCCAGGAACCAATGCGCCCCGCATGATGAGCGCTTTATCAAGAGGCAAAAAAAACGGAGCCAAAATTATTGCGATCAACCCTTTGCCGGAAGCGGGTTTAATGGGATTTAGAAATCCGCAGGAAATCAATGGAGTTCTTAGAAGCGGTGTTAAACTGGCAGATCTTTACCTGCCTGTAAAGATTAATGGTGATATGGCGCTGCTAAAAGCGCTCGAAATTATCTTATTTGAATTGGAAAAGAAAAACCCAGGAAAAGTATTTGATTACGAATTCATCAAAGAAAAAACGACGGGTTATGATGCCTATCTTAAACAGTTTGATGATTACAATCTGGATGATCTTGCTCTTCTTTCTGGAGTCTCAAAAGAATTGCTTTATGAAGCTGCCGAAATCTTAGCTTTCAAAAAACGAATTATTGTCTGCTGGGGAATGGGGCTAACCCAACAACCCAACGGTGTCGACATGATTCAGGAAATTTTAAACATTCTGTTACTCAAAGGCAGCATTGGAAAGCCTGGAGCAGGTGTCTGCCCTGTTCGCGGACACAGCAACGTACAAGGAAATAGAACCATGATGATTGACGAAAAACCAACCGCAGAACAGCTTGACCGTCTGCAGGCATTTTATGGTTTTAATCCGCCTAGAACTCATGGCTATGATGTTGTTCGCGCCATTAAAGCAATGCACGAAGAAAAAATAAAAGTGCTGTTTTGCATGGGAGGTAACTTTTTATCGGCTACACCCGATACTACTTACACTGCCAGCGCTTTAAGAAAACTTAATCTGACGGTTTGCGTATCAACCAAACTTAACCGCAGTCATCTTGTTCACGGACAGGAAGCTCTTATATTGCCAACATTGTCGCGAAGCGATATTGATATTGTCAATGGTGAAGCCCAGTTTGTAACTACCGAAAATTCGATGGGTGTTGTGCAATCCTCAAAAGGAATACTCAAACCAGTATCTGACAATCTTATTAATGAAACACAGATTGTCTGCAAAATGGCCATGGCAACTTTAGGAAGCAAATCTGTAGTAAATTGGCAGAAATATCATGATAGTTATGATGCCGTAAGAGACGATATAGAAAAATGTATTCCAGGTTTTGAAAATTATAATGTAAGAGCACGCGAAAAAGGAGGTTTTTACCTGCCGAATGCCGCTCGTCACGGACAATTTATTACAAAGAAATTTGGAGACCGCGTTCCCTTTACCTTAACTTCAATACCAAACAATGCACTAGCTCCAGACGAGTATTTAATGGCAACGACCCGAACACACGATCAATTTAATACTACCATATATGGACTTGATGACCGTTATCGCGGTATAAAAAATGAGCGCAGAGTAATTTTCATGAATCAAAATGATATTGAAAAGGCGGGTCTAAAAGCTGGCGATAAGGTTGATTTATTTAATTATGATGATGACATTGAACGTATCGCTCCTTTGTTTATCGTTGTGAAATACCAAATACCAGAAAAGAACGCTGTTACTTATTTTCCAGAAACCAATGTTTTGGTTTCTGTCAATAACGTGGTTAAAGACAGTAATATGCCAGCATCAAAATATGTGAAAATTAAAATCAAAAAACACGATCCTAAAATTTACGAGAAAATAAATCAATTGTAGCCACCAATCTTACAGATGACTCTGTATTAATAAAGGACTGTTTTAGGAATTCACTCAAAATAAATTATGATAATAAAAAACAAGGAAAACTGGCTGAAAATGCTTTTTGTCTGGCATGAGTCAGTTCTGCCTCGACTATTGCCAAGGCTGACTATATTGTTCATTCTGTCTTTAGTGATTGTGTATTTTCACGGAATGATTTTTTCATTTAAAATACCCCTTAATCCGACGCCATTGACTTTATTTGGATTTGTCCTGGCTTTGTTTCTTGGTTTTCGCAACAATGTTAGCTATGATAGATTTTGGGAAGGAAGAAAACTCTGGGGAGCACTATTAAATCATACCCGCTCTTTAGCAAGGCAGACCATGACTTTGACAGATTCAAATACAGCGAATGCAGCAAAATTGGAATTTATTTCGTTATTACGCTCTTTTGGATATGCACTAAAACACCAACTGAGAGATACTGATGCTAATGATGATTTAAAAACACGTCTTACAGAAAAACAATTTGCAATAGTTTCACAAGGACAGTACAAACCCATTGTTCTTACCAAACTCATGGGAGAATGGATTCAAAAGACAAGAGAGGAAAACAAAATTGATTCCATTCAGCAGGCACGTTTTGATGAAAATCTGGATGCATTAACTGACATTGTTGGCGGTTGTGAAAGAATTGCATCTACACCTATACCCTACACCTATCGTGTTTTGCTGCATCGCACCGTTTATATCTACTGTTTTCTATTGCCGTTTGGATTGGTAGACAGTCTGCAATGGCTCACCCCGTTTATTGTGGTTTTTATTGCCTACACTTTTGTTGCCTTCGAAGCTATTGCCGATGAAATCGAAGAACCATTTGGAACTGAGCCAAATGACCTCGCTCTTAGCAGTATGTGTGAAATGATTGAAGCTACCATCTGCGAATTGGCAAGCATACCGCTAAACCAGACACAAAAAGTAAAACAAACCATAATTGACTAACTTAAAGCTATCATTTCTCCTCTTCCGAATTATTAAATGCAGAAGGCATTAATTCGATATGGTATTTATCTGCTGCTTTTATCAATATTGGCATTAGAACCGAAGCTCCCGGAATTAATACAAAAGGAATACCGATACCTAAGATTTTTAATGAATCGAAGAGTTGTGTTTTAAGGATATTTTCTTCTTCACTACTTATTTTACCATTCTTAATATATTTTTCAATAATTAAGATGGCTTCCTTTTCACTTTCCCCTTCTTTTTTCAGATCGAGCAAAAAGCAATGAATATTCTCTTCGATAATGGTTTCAATTTGCATCATTTCGTTTTGATGATTTTTTTTTCTTAAATTATAATCTATCTAAGATTAAGATTGTCCATATTCGTCCAATACATCTAATGTTGGAACAAAAAACAATGTTCCCGTTTGCGCTGTGCTAAAATCCAAAATTCGATCATAATTGCCAACTGGATCGCCAATGAACATATTTTCAAGCATTTTTTTTGTTGTGCTAAAAGTGCTTGCATAGGAAATAAAGTACGTTCCAATTTCACCTTTAGAAGGATTTCCAAAAGGCATATTATCTCTTACAATTTTAAGTTCGTTGCCATTTTCATCTGTAATAGCCGTGAGAGCGCTATGCGAGTTTGCAGGTTTCACGTCATCGTCCATTTCAATATCATCCATTTTAGACCTTCCAATTACTTTCTCTTGCTCTTCTGTTGTCAAGCTTTCCCAGTTCTTCATATTGTGAAAATATTTCTGAACAAATAAATAGCTGCCTCCTTTATAAACAGGATCCTCATCTCCGACCAATGCAAAATGCTCTCTTTCCTCTCCTACTGGATTTTCTGTGCCATCAACAAAGCCAATTATAGAACGGCCGTCCCAGTAGCGAAATCCATGAACCTCTTCCAGACATTCTGCAACATCTCCTAAAACTTTGGTGATAGCAATGGCCATGTCAAAACAAACGGCAGCATTTGAAGCTCTTAAATGAAAATGCAGATCACCTGCAGTAGATATTGCAGTATGCTTAGCTCCTGCAATAGTTTCAAAGTTCACCAATTCTTTAGGCAATGGCAATGGCAAACCAAGTTTTATCCATGCATCATGGCCAATTCCCATAACGCAACTGGTCTTCCCGTCGGGCACTCTTATATTATAAGAATTGTTCAAATTGCCAACCAGCGCGCAAAGCTTTTCAAATGAAGTCTTTGCTTCTTCCTGATGTATAAATTTCCATACCATAAAAATAGTATTGTTGTTAGGATAGTCAGTGACGTTTTGCGATTGCTTCATGATGTGATTTATACGTTAGATACTATTCAAATGTAGCATTAAAATCCCAAAAGGAAAAAACTTCTTTTAACAGATTCTCCCATACAATTCTTTATTTCATCTTTAATATTTTAAAGCACAGTTAGGGTTTAAGCAATTGCTGCGTAAAGATTATTTATAGGGTTAATCTTAAAAAAACACGTATTACTACCTGCTGATAATTTAAAATGCCACCATACATTTGTTCTAATTTAATAAATGAATATTTATAGAAAACCTATTTTTTCAGATAAACCTGGCTTTTAGATCCTATTGATAAGACATTATTACAATCCCCATTTCTATACTTCTATACCTATTGAAATACTACTGAGGAGAAGCATGACAGAGAGATTTCAATAACGAAGAAAAGATTTCTACGCCAAAAAATATATGAGTACAATACAGCAAAATTTCCAATTTGGTTAGTTGCTGAATTCCATAATGATCTATTTCATTTTTTAAAGTTTAGAAAAACAAAAACCAAATCAATTCCTCTGCTACTATGAAAAACACGGTAAATTTCTTTTTAAACGGGAAACCTGCGGTTATAGAAAATCCTTCTCCCGATTTACTTTTAATTGATTATTTAAGATCTCCCGAAGTAGGTCTTTGCGGACCAAAGAAACCATGCGGACAAGGAGGCTGTGGCGGTTGCACAGTGATTCTATCACAATGGAATTCTCAAGAAAAGAAACCTGAGCATTTGGCCATAAACTCCTGTCTAAGACCCGTATGTTCCATAGGAGGACTATCGATCACGACTATTGAAGGAACTGGTTCTGCCCGTAAACCAGACCCAGAACATTTTGTACAAAAAACCAGTTCAACACGTATGCCTGCTCCTCCAGGTGAAGACTATTCTCCTGTATTAGAAGAGGCCGAAAAACAAGCAGGAGACAAACTTCTCGCTGTTCAAAAACAAGTTGCCCGAGCCACTCATGACGGAAGCAGTGTCGCACAAATTAAACTTATAAAAAATGTTTCTGAGTTTCCATCTGAAGAAACTCATACAGGGATAAATCCAGTCGCTTACCAATTGGCACTTAACAACGGAAGTCAATGCGGTTACTGCAGCGTAGGATTTGTAATGAATATGTCAGAGTTCATAATCAATAACCCGAAAGCAACCAAAAAAGAAATCGAACAGTGCCTTGATGGTAATTTATGCCGTTGTACAGGTTATCGTTCCATCCTTACCGGAATGAAAACTTTTGCTTCTGACTGGGATGCTGAAGATGAGAAAAAAAGAATGTCCTGCACACTTGATCCCGTTGGTAAAGCTCAGCTTCCAGGCAAACTAGAAATTCCTTTCCCAAAAGAAGCCCAACATGCAGCTATAGGCGTTTCGGGAATTCGCTGGGCTACTCCAGCAACATTGGAAGAATTAGCAGAAATTTTAAACGAAAAACCAGACGTTAGATTAGTTCATGCAAACACCTCGTACGGAATTTACAAAAATGAGTATCTGCCCATTACTTTTTACGCTGACATTCGTTTCATCCCAGAATTAAACGCAAAAAATAAAATAGAAGATAATTACCTTCAGCTATCAGCCAGCACTACTTATAGCAGTTTGATTGAAATACTTTCTGAATGCATTAAAGCAAGAGAAGGCTCTCAAAAGAAATCTAAATCGGATAGTACAGCGCTGGAAGCATTAGATTATATGGCACGCAGAACCGCTGGCCGAATTGTGCGTAATGCGGCAACAATTGGCGGAAATACCATGCTAGTCTTGAAACATATTCCAAAAGGCACAGGCGAACCTTTTCCTTCAGACCTTTTTACTGTGTTATTTGCTTTAGATATAAAAATCAGCTATTTCCAATTAGAAAAAAATGGACAATTTATAGCTTATACAAAAACAGCCCAAGAACTTCTTGACGCTATCAAAGCTAATTCAAAACTTGCAGATCAAATTGTTCTTAGCTCGTATGAAATTCCATTAAAAAATGATAATGCTGTTGTATTTGCCCAAAAAGTGGCACTTCGTGAAGTAAACGCTCATAGTATTGTAAATGCTACGACCAATTTTACTATTAATGATAAATACAATATTGAGTCGGCAGTAATTGCATTTGGAGGTATTGCGCCTTATCCGTGGAGAGCTGCAGAGACCGAAAAAGCAATGTTAAATAAAAAACTGGAACTGAAAGATGTCGATAAACTTTCAATAATTCTAGCAAAAGAAGTGCAAAAAGAACTCGATCTTCAGGAAAAACGCATGAGCGAAGTTCCTAATGAAGGTTTTACAAAGGAATACCGAACACAACTAGCAGTTTCCTTTTTTTACAAATCAATCATAAATGCTTTAGTTGCAAAAGGAGTCCAGATTCCAGAAAACCTAATTTCTGCCGCAGAAAACAAATGGAACCAATGGCCGGTAAGTGATGGAGTTCAACATTATAAAACACAAGATTATAAAGCGCCAGTTGCACAGCCTTACATCAAAGTTACAGCTATGTACCAGACTTCTGGGCAAATTCATTACACACATGAACTTCCTGTGCCTCCGCAAACCTTAAACGGTGCATTTGTACAAAGCCGCAAAGCTCTGATGAACTATTCTTTTGTGGTAAATGGTAAAGAAGTCGAGATTGAAGAATTGCGAGTACACCTTAAAAAGGAATATCCTGCTTTTAGCGATATTATTACCGCTGAAAATGTTAAAAATGGAGGACGTAATTATCAGGGAATGGGAAATGACCAGCCTCTTTTTGCAGAACAACTGGTGAGTTATGTAGGGCAATCTATTGCTTTGATACTTGCCTCAAACGAACAGGAAGCCATTAGAATTGCCGCAGAAGTTTCAGAAAAATATGTTCAGTATGCAAGACCAGGAAGTCCTTGGACGGGACAATGGAGCGAGCCGATTTTCGATTTTCTTGATGCAATTAAAAAAGGAAGCATCTTTCCCGATGCTCCTATTACAACTCCGTTTATATCTCATATCTGGAAAATAACACGCCCAGGAAGCCAATTTGACTGGGTAAAACAACACACCAACAAACTTGAAACTCTAGTACGGGAACATTCCATAACCGAAAGACAAGAGGATGTAGACAATATTCCGTGTACGGTGGTTACTTCTTCGCAGCTTTGTGGCGGACAGGCTCATTTTTATATGGAGCCACAGGCCTGTATTGCAACTCCTGTAGATGAAGGGCGAATAAAAGTACAGCCCTCTGTTCAAAGTCCGGGAGGAATGCACGATACCGTCGCTTCAGCACTAGCAATGTATCATCATCAAGTAGAAGTCAATGTTCCGCCTGTTGGAGGAGGATTTGGAGGAAAAACAGAACAAACGCGTTTTGTTGCAGGACCTACTGCAGTTGCTGCAAAAGCTGTTAAAAAGCCTGTGAGAATAGCAATGCCACGTGACGAAGATACTGCCATGATAGGAAAACGCCATGCTTATTATGGTGAATACGAAATTGCTGTTGACACTGGTCAATATAAACCAGAAAATAAAGGAATTCTTCATGGCTTCCAGCTTAAAATGTGGGGCGATGGCGGTGCTTTTTATGATTGTTCGTTTATCGTATCCAATTGCATTCAATTGCGTACCGACAATGCTTACAGAATTAAAAATTTTGAAAGCCAAATTGATGTATGCCGAACTAATACCGCACCTAGCACAGCAATGCGTGCCTTTGGAGATGTACAAGGAAAAAATATTGTCGAAAATGCCATAGATGATGCGGCTGTTTCCATTAATATGAGACCTGAAGATCTGCGTGAAAAAAACCTTTACGACCGTGGAGATGTGACTCCTTTTGGCCAAGCGCTTACTTACTGCTATATGAAGCAGGTATGGGCTTACGCTAAAGAAGTGTCAAATTTTGAAGCTAAATATGCAGAAGTTCAAAAGTTCAACAAAGAAAACAAATGGTTTAAAAGAGGTATTTCTATGATCCCTGTAAAATATGGATCAGGATACAATCTGCTTATGCTGGAACAATCAGCTGCTGTTGTCGCAATTAATCCAGCTGACGGAACCGTTGTTATTCATCAAGGAGGTGTTGAAATTGGACAAGGTCTGGTTACACAAGCACAACAAGTAGCTTCATACGTATTGGGAATTCCAATGGAGATGATATTTATTGACAATGTAAATACAAGCATCACTCCTAACCCAACAAGTACGGGAGGTTCTACAGGAACTCCTTATTCGTGCGAAGCCGTAAAACAAACCTGCGAAGAAATGCGATCTAGGCTTATGGAATTTGGCTACCAAATGCTGAATGAAAATGGTGACGAATGGTGCAAAAACAAAAACATAGATTTTTGGAATTACGGTGCAGGTGAAAATAAAGGTTGGGCTAAAAAAATTAATCCAAACCCAGGAAACAAATCCATGATTTGGCAGAATCTAATCAGTTTAGCCGCTTCTCAAAGGATAAACCTTATCGCTACTTTTAATGCCAAAATAAAAGGTGGCGAAGTGCAGATTCCTGCTATGACGTTCAAAACAGAAAACGACCAGCCTAATATTCCGGGCATCGAACGTATCAAAGATGCTCCGCTTGGCGGTGGTGTTGATTCGTTTGTAGGCTTCACCTATTCTGTGGCATGTTCGGTTACCGAAGTAGATATTCTTACAGGAGAAGTAAAAATCATCAGCTCTGATATTATTTATGATATGGGATGGAGTATGAATCCTGCAATAGATATAGGACAGATCGAAGGTGCTTTTGTTCAAGGAATCGGATATCTTTTAACTGAAAAATTAGTATCAGAAACAGATGGTCCGGATATCGGAAGATTAAATTCAACCAACACTTGGCGCTACAAAATTCCTGCTATCACTACAATTCCTCTTGAAATGAATACCTACCTTTTTCCAAGAGATGAGAAATCTGTTCTTGGCATACCCGAAGATCCTAACCAGATATTTTCAGCCAAAGAAGTGGGCGAACCTCCTCTCGTACTGGCCAACAGCGTTTTCTTTGCCATAAAAGATGCCATAAGAGCTTCAAGAATAGAGCGCGGTCTGTCTCCTCTATTCCGACTTGATGCTCCAGCCACTGTACAGGAAGTGCAAAGAGCTTGTGAGATTACCGAAAACAATTTAGCCAAATAAATAAACTATTAACCCAATCTTTAATTTATGAAACAATTAAGTCCGCTTATTATAGCAATTTCTGTTTTGTTTGTTTCTTGCGACAAAAAACGCGAGGAACCTGTAGCAGAAAAAAAGAACCTTGCCCTAGCTGCGTTGGAACAAAGAAATTATGAAGAGGATGGATTTCCTGACTTTGGTTACATGGTAAGCCCTCAGGAATATCGAGATAAATATTCTGATCAGCCTATTTTTCGTCTAAAAACAGATTTCCCAACGGAATTGCCAGAGGAAATGCCTAAATTTTTGGATATCGATTTCAAGAAAGAACCTTTGAAATATATTGAAGCGGTGCGCGATTATGGCTTTGAAGGAAACACTGAGGAATGGAATCCATACAAAAACAAAGTTCGTAACTGGTACCATATTCCGTGGCTGCATCCAAGTGTTGAAGGACCAAATGCGTATCCGCCAAACGGAGGTACAGAAGGCTTTCACGGCTTGATTAAAGAAGCACCGCTTGGACCTCTTCAATTAGGACCAGGACTTAAAGGAATTGAGGGTGATTATTCGGTTTACGCGATAACACTAATAAATGATAAAGCTGGTTATGCTATGGGCAAAATGTGGAAATCTCCGCAAACCCCTAATATAAAAGTATTGGACAAACGTTATGATAATGGTGGATTCCCAACAGGTACTGTATTTATCAAACTCCTTTTTACCGATGCTCCTAAAGGGACTGATTTTGTAGATTATCTTGTAAATCCGCTGACATGGAAAGCGTATATTACTGAAAATTTCTGGAAATCGGATAAGAGAGTGGTTGCAGATGTGCATCTTCTTCAAATGGATATTTCTGTACGTGATCCTAGAGCAGACAGAAGTCCGAGCAATCCTCAGGGAACTGGATGGGTGTTTGGAACATTCTGCTACAACGGAAAACTGAACAAGAAAAACAAATTAATGAATCTTGTGCCTGTAGGTCTTACTTGGGGGAACGATCCTGAAAACAAAATAAACAAAACATCACCTTATCCGCCGATCAAAACGGAAGTAAACAAAGATTTGAAAGAGACGGTAATTTTTGAAAGTCCGAGTCTGCCTCCTCAGCATCTTGGATGGAATGGCAGATTGGATGGTCCGGCCGATCTTAATACTGTTTCGTGCATGTCATGCCATAATGCAGCGCAATATCCTGCTGTAACCTCACTTGTTCCTCCTAATGCAGCCCCAGACGGAGGTGTAAATCCGCCTGTTGGAGGAGGAAATAAAAAATGGATGGAATGGTTTCAGAATATAGAATGCGGAACCTCAATGGATCCGAATGTATATTCAACTGATTTCTCTTTCCAAGTAGCGATTGCCCTAGAAAATTTCTTCACTGCCAAAGCAGCTTCAGAAAACGGAAAATTTGCTTCACAGTATAAAGCTGTTCATGTGCCTATCCGCCGCGGAGATATTGCACCAAACAAATAATTTCGTACTTAGAAATAAAATCTTACCTGTTCTATTTTCGGACAGGTAAGATTAAATAACAGCAGAAATGACCCACGAATTTCTAAAAATAATCGATTCATATAAAAAGGCCCACGAAAGAAATATACAGACGGTTTTGGCAACTATTGTGTACACAGAAGGCTCTTCTTATCGCAAACAAGGAACCCGAATGCTTATTGACCAATATGGAAACACAACTGGAGCATTAAGCGGAGGATGCGTAGAGCAGGAAGTTATTAGGCAGTCAACTAGTGTATTTTCTTCAGGATGCCCAAAAGTATTCAAATACGACGGACGCTATAGATTGGGTTGCGAAGGAAGCATTTATATTTTACTCGAACGCTTTTCTCCTAATAGCGAACTGATCGATCTTATTGAGAATGCCATTGAACAGAGACAGTCTTTTTATTTAACTTCTTCATTCACTACAGAAGAAATAAGCAATCCAGATTTTGGGACTTCCTTTGAATTTAAAGACACCATGATTTATCATTCTAATTATGATGAAGAGTCAGTCAATCCGATTTTTAAACAATTAATAGAGCCGTTAAACCGACTTTGCATTTTTGGGGTCGAACATGATGCGGAAAAATTGAGCCAAATGGCATCTTTCTTAGGCTGGGAAGTCATTATAATAGGCTCTGAATACAGTTCTGTAAATGGCACTGATTTTCCTTTTGCAAAATCTGTACTAACAATGAAACCAGAAGATCTGGATCAGGATCTGTTCTGTAGCCATACTGCTATTATGGTCATGAGCCATAATTATTCTAAAGATTTACGATTTTTACTCAGCATTCTTCCGTCAAAAGCACGCTACATTGGTCTTCTAGGTCCTGTTCATCGCAGAGAAAAATTATTAAATGCCATTATTGAAAGCGATTTAATTTTTGACGACTCCCTATTTGATAAATTTCATGGTCCCGCTGGCCTAGCCATTGGAAGCAAGACACCAGAAGAAATAGCACTGTCTATAATGGCAGAAATTACCGCTATCTGGAGAAGAACACTCCCACAAGAGTCTGTTAGCGCAGATTTGCAATCTGTGCCCACAAAGCAGGTTAACGCAAAGGTCGTCTAAGAAATAGCTGTTCTTTAATTTAAAAAAAGAACTATCGCTCTTGATTTATTAATTGATTGATCATACCATTAAAGATAAAACCATGAAAAGGCAATACAGCATACCAATACAGCTTACCTGCTATTCCTTTCGGTTTGAAGGTTGCTGCTTGGTACAAGGTATTCTTGAAAATTTTAAACTCCAGCCAAGCTTCTCCTGGTAATCTCATTTCGGCGTACAAGATTAATTTTCCTTGCTTTTTATCGGCATAAACTACGCGCCAAAAATCCAGCACATCACCCACATGAATATTTTGTCTATTTGTCCTGCCCCGTCTTGCTCCTACGCCACCAAAAATCTTATCTATAAAACCGCGCAGACTCCATAGCCAGTCTGCATAATACCATCCAGTCTCTCCGCCTATTGACCAAATTTTTGAAATAACAGCATCACGATCCGTAATTTTTCTCTTTCTTCTGTCAATAAAACAATCTTTTTTGGGTACTTTCAGATAATATTCTACACTTCCCTTAAACTGTCCGCTTATCTGCGAATCTTTCCAGCTCGAGGCCACGGCATCTTCATCAATTTTAATCAATGCTTTCTGCAATGCTTCAGCATAAGTAATGGGCTTTACCTCAAGTAAATCATTAATTCTATTATCACGGCAAATCACTTCCACTTTCATACTGCTCACTAAAGCCGAAGCAAGTTTGAAGGATGTTGAGGTTATAAAATAAAGCCAATAGGAAGACAATTTTGGTGTCATTACGGGCAGGGTAAAAATATATCTTTTAAGCTTTTTCGCTTCTGCAAACCGCAATAACATTTGCTTATAGGTAAGAATATCGGGACCACCAATATCAAAACTTTCATTGTAAGTTTTAGGATCAAGCAGTGCTTTACTTAAAAATTCTAAAACATCAGTAACCGCTATGGGTTGGCATTTAGTGTTAAGCCATTTAGGAGTAATCATTATTGGCAGTTTGTGAACCAAGTCGCGTATAATTTCAAAAGAAGCACTGCCAGATCCTACAATAATTCCAGCTCTGAGTGTTGTTGTTGGGGTTGTTCCTGATTTTAGAATTTCCTCTACGGCTTTTCTGGAAGACAAATGCTTTGACAACGATTTGTCATTTACAATACCGCTTAAATAAATAATCTGTCTTGCATTGGTTCTGTTTACTTTTTCTTTGAAATTATTGGCCGCAATACGCTCGAGCTCATCGTAATTTACAGCGCCAGACATGGAATGGATTAGGTAATAAACTGCATCAATATCTTCAGGTATTTTATCTACACTTTTCTGGTCTAAAAAGTCTACTTCAATAAGCTGTATGCTTGCTGAAAATACTTCAGGATAATAAAATCGGTTTTTATCCCGCACACAACAGATTACTTCGTGCCCCTGCTCAAGCAGCAAAGGCAGCAGTCTTTTGCCGATGTACCCTGTTGCACCTGTTAATAGAATTTTCATTTCTTAACCTATTAAATTTTAAAACTAACAAGACCATAATCCATTTGAAAAATCTGTCCCGAAATGGATCTTGTGGCGCTAGAAATTAGATAATCTGCCATTTGTGCCACTTCCTCAGGCTTTAAATAGTTTTTCAGCGGATGGCGCTCGATCATATTTTCTTTCATACGATCATTTCTCAAGATAGAAGCAGATAATGGAGTCTCAGTGATTGTTGGCGCAATAGCATTAATACGAATCGTAGGAGCCAGCTCTGCGCCTAAAGATTTTACAAGACCTTCAATCCCGCCTTTTGCTGTGGCAATACTGGCATGAAAAGGCATTCCTAATTTTACGGCAACCGTACTGAAAAGAACAATAGACGGATTTGTACCTCTTCTTAAAGCGGGTAAATAATGTTGTATTGCCTTTACTGCACCAATAACATTGATTTCGAAATCATTTTTAAAATCCTCGATGCTCAGACTTGAAATCGGCTTCAAATTTATCGAGCCTGGACAGTAAATAAGAGCGTCTATTTTTTCAATTTCAGGAAGTACATCCTCTAAAACATCTGCCGAATGATGAACTAAATTGGGATGTGAAATTTCAAGAGCAGTTCTGCTGATATTAAAAATCTGTCTTTTTTCTAACTGTTGCAAAACTATTGCCTTCCCAATTCCTCTACTGCCTCCTATTACAACTATTTTTTCCATTTCTCTCACTAAATCAGCTTAATAAAATCTCGATTTATACTATAAAGATACTAATTGTTTAACTTTTATCAAAAATAGTTAAACAGAAATATATATTTGTGAGCAAATAAAAATTGCGCCATCTCAAAAGATTCGGAGATGGCGCAATTTTTAAGCATATTCATTTCATTAGGAAACAGGGTTAAACGTGAGTCCATTTAATATATTCCCCTTCCTTCAATAACAGTGGTTTGGCATTTCTTTCCTTTGCAAAATGTAAAAAATTTTCTTCAGGTTGAGGCGTTTCAAAATAATTCTCAGAGGCACGACCGTAGTGAATAGGACAAACTACTTTTGCATTTAAAAGTTTGGACGCCACAACAGCTTGTTCGGGATTCATTACAGCGGGTATTCCGGTATCAATTACTTTTCCTTGGTTCAAGCGGGCAGCATTGATCGGCATAAAAGCAATATCAAAAGGTCCGTATGCATTTGCTATATCACGCCAGTAGCCATGCCATAGTGTATCGCCACAATGAATAATTTTTTTTCCTCCACCTTGTACAATCCAAGATACTTGCGGATGACCGAAACCGTCTACTGCTGGCACCGGTATAGCCACTAAATCAGATGTCCATTTCGAAACATCTATAGGCTGGTATAATGGTACAGATTGAGTTTGCAATGCTCTTGTATCAAGCCAAGGCATTACATCTTGGTGACAATATAAACGGCTTCTATTATTAAATACTGTTTTAAGTGCCTCAGGATCATAATGGTCAGAATGATGATGTGTGATAAGAGCATGGCAATACTCGGTATCCACAGTTAGTTTCCTATCTTTCTCTTCTGCGTAGGAAGTAGCATCAATAAACAATGTTGTTTTATCAAGTTCAATTTTAATTCCCGCCCAAGCAAGTCTTTGTATTTTCATAGTAGTATTGTTTTGCGGTAATTCATTTTCTGCAGTATTGAGTTGCGCTTTTAATACTGATGGTATAGCAGCAATAGAAATAGCTGATGCACTATATCTTAACAATTCTCTTCTTGTCATTTTAATCGTTTTATTTCTTTGGTTAAAATGCTACAATGAAGTTATTGATGCACCCATACTTGATAATTGCAATAAAGCTGAACGACGAACTTCGTCGGCTGAAATTTTTCCTAGTAGTTCATTGGTAATTTCACACGCTCCAGTTGCTTCTGGATCAAGCGAAACATCAAGACCTTCCATAATAGCTTCACGGGCAGTAGTAGAAACGCAACCATGAGTATAAAAACCTACAATCAATACTTTCTCAGCATCAACTATTTTTAGCCATTTCCCAATATCGGTTCCTGTGAAAGCGCCATATACATTTTTTTGAAATTCTTTTTCAATGCCATGTCCGTTAATTGGGCCAAAACCAGAAACGAATTCAGCGCCCCATGTTCCTGGCGTAAAGGCAAGAGATTCTGTAGGCTTGTTAAAATGTCTGACCCATGCTATTGGGCGATTCTCTTTTCTTGCCTCTTCAACTCTTTTACTAATTGCAGTAATAGCTTCAGCATGATTGGGCACAGGTCTCTTGCCGTTTTGAGAGAACTCGTTTTGGGCATCAATTACAATAAGTGCTTGCATAGTATTTGGATTTTTAGTTAACACAAATGTAGATTCATCATTATGGTTTGACAATCCAATTCTTGCTAATTTAGAATCTCCTATTTACTGTTGCAGCATTTAAAAGCCACAGAATTTACAATACTATATAATCTATGGACTTCTGATTATAAAAATTTAGTTTTACTCATTTCCCACCCAATCATTGCTTGTTTACGAACTTTACCAAAATGGTAATTCCCTAAAGTTCCATCTCCTGAGATAATTCTATGGCAGGGAATAAGATAAAGGATAGAATTTTTTCCCACCGCAGAGCCTACAGCCCTAGCCGCTTCTGGCTGACCGATGAGTTGAGCGATCTGTTGAAAGGAGCTAACAGATCCAAATGGAATTTTAAGCAGAGCCTCCCAAACTTTTATTTGAAAGTCGGTTCCTTGTATTAATAGGTTAAGTTTTTCAGGATTTGTCTTATCAGGTTGAAAAATTTTCTTAATATATTGTTGGGTATAATCAGGTTTATGAACCAAATCAGCAAATTGCCATTGTTGCGAAAACAATTCAAATTCATTTCTGGTTCTTTCTTCGTCAATAAACTTTAATGCACAAATTCCTTTTTCGGTAACGGCTATAAAACACAAGCCAAATGGTGAAGCATGATATCCATAAAAAATTTCAAGACCTTTTCCGGCTGTTTTATATTGTTGCGGACTTACTCCTTCAATACTTACAAATAAATCATGCACTCTTGATTGGCTTGATAATCCAACTATCTCAGCCGCATCAATCATATTTTCAGTTTCGGCAATCTTGGTACGCAGATATTCTAAAGTAAGATACTTTATAAATTTTTTTGGACTAATACCAACCCAATCTGTAAAAATTCGCTGAAAGTGATAAGAGCTCATATATACTTTCTTGGCAATTTCATCCAAGTCGGGCTGCTCCTTAAAGTTCTCGGTTAAATAACCGATAGCTTTTTCAATTCTATAATAATTTACCAGTTCTTTACTCATTTTCACTGTACTATAATAACAAAGATAAATGCTAGAAATAAGCAAGGCAATCTGAAACTTGCGAGATATTTTTTATTCAACAACCCGTTCCAGATCGCACGGATTTGCAATCCGTGCACACAAAGTATATCTTAACAGATTTAAAAAAAACTTTTATTAATTACGAACGGTTTTGTGAACAATGGTTATCCTATCATTTCTCTCTTCGCTTATAAAAGAAAATAGCACTTCCAATTATTAAAAGAATAAGTATAGAGTAAAAATAATTTATAACATAATATGTGTCACCAATATTAAGGGTAAAATAGTAATCGGAAAAGTAAAAAAAAATAAAAAGCACGATGCAAATTGTTAAGAACACTAAAAATTTATTCTTCATTTTCTGTCATTATTAAATTATTAAAAAAAGCATTGAACATCTTAAAATAGCCAAAGTCCGCCTCTTGGAAACTAACATCTTCTATAACAAGTTCATACAATTCCTTAGGGAATTTACTGTAAAACAATTTTTTCTCAACAATAGATTCTATTTCAGAGATAATTTCTTTTAATTTTCGTTTCTCCAAATTAGATTCTTCTAATTCATCAATTCTATATTCAGAGAAAAATAATTCAATAATATTCTTTTGGCATTTAATAGCATAATAAGGAGCTATAATGCTAATCAACAACGATACCGTATACAATTGCCTATCCTCAATAATACTAAAATTAAAAGTCAGGCATTTATCACCATAATCAAATAAGGTGAAATCTTGAAAATTTTTTAAAGTATAATCATTTTCAAATTCCTTAAGAATATTTTTTGAACAAAGTTCTTTTGAATCCGATTGAAAAGTTTTGATTGTCTGATTCAATCTAAGATATTCCTCACTTTCAAAATACTTTTCACTTTCCTTTTCAAATGAAATGTTCTTCGGGTAAAAAATGTAAATCAAATTTTTTAAAACTTCTTCTACCATATTATTTAAATTAAAAAATACCTGTGTTTCCACAGGTATATATGATATTCTGATATTACAAACTTTTATTCATTTTCTTTAAAATTTTATAGAGAAATAAATTACTGCAATCCAAAAATATAACATTTAAAATCTGCAAAATCAATAATAAATAATCAAAATCTTTAATTACGATTTATTCCATACTTAGAAATCTTTTACTTTAAATTATTTATATAATTATAATGTAAATTTTGAAATACAAAACCCATTCTTTCAAAGGACTAATAATCATCAATCCAAAAATTATTAGGACTCTCCTTTTCTTGTCAATATTATAGCATAAATAGAGGATATCAGGAACATGGTTGCCGGAATTATAAATCCTTCATGTATTCTGTCGCAATAGTGGAATACTCCTGTAATGTAAAACAGTATAAACAGTAAAATTACAAAACAGCTTGTCAAAATTTTATAATTTTTGCTTCTTAAAAACAAAATAAGAAGTCCAACTGTAGGAATAACCATTAATCCTTGCCAAAATATTGATGACGAGTTATTAAAGAGATCATTCAAAAACGTGCCAAAAAATATAATTAGAAGAATAAAATTTGGCACTCCATTTTCTTGAATGCCAAAAGTTAATAAAAAAGTTATTACGGTTATTAATTTTAAAACTTTCAGATTCATAAACATGATTTTATTGTTTTAGGAGCATTAAATGATCCTGTGGTATAATTTGGAATGCCTTTTAATATCTCTGCAGTGGTGTCTGGACTATCAATATATCCAGAGGTTGAAACACCGGCAATATTTAGCACATCTGTGGCAAAATCAGCACAGTTGTGAAAACTTATATCATAATTATCAGACTGGTAAGCCTGCGAGAGCGTTATGATGCGATTCAATTGCGTTCCAGTAATGGCCAAACTGGCAGATACGTTGTAATGAGCCCCTCCATTATCTCCCATAATGCCTTGCCCTGTCACGGAACCAAGTAATCCTTTTTTAGGATAATAGCCATAAACTGCAGAATTGCTTCCTTGTGATATGCCAATGAATGCATGTCCTACTCCATTTTCTCCCCACATTGTTTCTGCATAGACAGTAAGTTTTGCCGATTTAGAAATATCCAAGCACTTCAGGAAATCTTTTATGCTTGTAATTGGCAAATCAGGAGGGGGAGGCATCGTCAGATTTTTCCCCTCTTCTATTAAAACACACTCTCCAAGTTTGTACCTATATCCTGCAGGACAACTATCTGAAGACTTAGGACTAGTTCCGCCGCTTCCACTACCTCCTCCAGTTGGCCCACCTTCTATAGTTGGATCTACACCCCCAATACTTTCGCAATATAGTAATTTAAGTGGCGTAAAATTACCTCCTTCCCAATAACCGAAAAAAGTACAATCATAATAGTCTTCACGCATTTTAGAAGATATCGATAACTTTACTTCTTTACCATTTTTATATTCTTTCGCAGTAACATTATTTGTAAGCAAGTTTTGTTTAAAAATTTTACCACTAAAATTATTTGATGCGCCATAATAAGCGGAAATTTTGTTTAAGCTTCTAGAATCATCGTCCGCGAAAATTTGAATGTAATATGCTTTAAAATTTTGCTGCGTGTCTTTTACAAAAACTAGACGATGGCTGTCATTTTGTAATGTTGCATTTTCATTTGACGTTTTTAAATTATCATCAAGTGTAAAAGGCACTTCAATTATCTCTTCGTCATTTCCATAAGAGACAATAGCGTTTTCCCAATCTATATTCTCAATGTATTGCAGAATAATTGCGTTATAATCATTTTTATGGTTATAGAACCATATCCTAGCTTTATCAGAAGCATCGGCATTTTTGTTATCTGCAATTTCATTTGGTGTACAATTTGTCATCAATGACAATCCAAAGATAACAACAAAGGCTTGTAAAATTTTTGTGATTTTTTCCATGGTTAGTAGTTTATATTTCTGGCTAACATATAATAAACAAATCAATAAACAAAGAAAAAACTTACATTTAACATATAAAAAGAAAGAATTTTATCTAAAAAAAATGAGTTAAATCTTAATTTTTCTATTGGTATTCTAATTATTTATTTCCTAAAATATTTGACTTTAAAACTAATTATCCATAAAAAAAACCAGTGAATTAGCTTCACTGGTTTTGTAATTATTTTTATAAATCATTAGTCCTTTCTTATCCTTGCAAGCAAACGCTCGAACTATAGTTTTTTTATAATTCTAAAGCATAATACAATACATCTTCTGTAGTGCCATCAAGCCAATTGAGTGTTTCTTTATGGGTATATACAAATCCTAAACGTTGATTGGCAGCTTTGGAAATCACATTACTTTCACGATGACTTACGGTTAATCTTTTCAAAGGCAGTTTAGACGCCCATTCCATTCTAATTTTATAAAGAAATGCAGATAAACCCTTTCCTCTATATTCTTTTTTTATATAAGACTGCCCTAAATAAGCTTCATCATCATTCAATCGCAGAATGCTTGTCATGCCAATTGGTGTGTCATTATCCAAAAGAACAAAAACTCCACGAGGATATTTTACACGTTCCTGCCATTCGGCATCTGTAAGGTCTGTTTCTGCTGGAGTGCTGCTACGAAACATAGAAGGCTCCGTTTGTATCGCCTCTAAGCGCATTGCTTTGTAAAGAAGGGCTTCGTCATCTCGTAACTGACGAATTTTGTAAGTACCCATTTCCATTTGTAATTGATTGTTATCCATAAATCCGAAAAAAATTGTCAAAAATCAGGCATAACAATATTACAAAATTATATGCTGGTAAAACAGCTAAGCAGTAAAAATCAGTACGATGTAATTTATGCATTCCCCCATTATACAAAGCATTCTTATATTATAAATGTCGCAAACTTTAAAACTAATTATCCATAAAAAAACCAGTGAATTAACTTCACTGGTTTTGTAATTATTTCTTATAAATCATCTTCTGTTTTAAGATGACTTATAAAACTGAATTTATTTTGTGATGCCAAAAATCATGACCAATTTATCGTTTAAATAAAAATTAAGGGTTTGGTCTGCTACATCAAAACGCAGGTCTTTATTGTTTAAATAAAATAGCATTTTTTGCTCTGTTTTATTTCCTTCTTCACCAATACATGCCATTAATGTAGCCGCTACTTTATCAAAAGAAATATGATCGCCATTGGTTTCATAAGTTCCAGTGAAGTTGTTGCAACCTGTATTGCCGCTAACTCTCTTTTCTGCTACATTAAACTTAATAGAAGCTTTGCCGTAATCTTGTCCAACATTTTCAAGCGCTATTAATTTCCAATTGTTTTTTTCAATAAAACTCCACAGTTGGTTTTGAGTTGGTATAGAAAATTCCATAACCGTTTTGTTCTTAGCATTTTTAAATTGTACTGTATTGTTTTTCTTTACAATTTTGAACTTTTTCTTAGTTATCGCGGCGCTGAAATCTTGTTCTAATTTCATGCTTTCGCTGTCACAAGCCATTAAAGTACCAAAAGGAGAATCGGTTTTAATTTGATTTTTTGAAAGCTTGGTATACTTTACATTAAAATTATTACATCCGTTTTTACCGCTAATTGTCCCCGTTTCATCATTAATTGTGATAAACGCTTTACCGCTATTTATCTTTTTTCCGTTTAACTGGGTCAAGATCATTTTGGTATTATAAATTCCTTTTTCTGCGTTTACAGGTGTTTTCGAAACAATACTTTTTAGTTTATATTGGTAAGAAGAAGCATCAGCAGGAATAGGTTGTGGTCTTTTTGTTCTTGTTACCACGATCTCATATCGATTTCCTTTTTCAAAATTAAAACCTTCAATATGATCATAAAACAGTTGCCATTCTTTGTCATTGCCATATTTTACTTGAAGACATTCCATTGGGCCAACACCTTGACATGACACTTTATTTTCTTTTACAAACATTTTTAAATTTTCCTGAGCATATGTAAATGTTGATACTAACACTACTACAAAAACATACATACATTTAAATCTTTTCATCATTTTTTAATTTTTTAGAACACCGATTAAGCATTCTGATTATTTATTTATGATTTTTTGCTTGGCACGAATTGTGCCACTTTAAAATAAAGAATGCTTTTAACTTTTTTTTATTATCCCTCAAAATCCACTTTTTCTTTAACAATCAAACTACTACACACTGATAATCAGTTTGCTTATATAAAAATAACAAAATCTATTGTTTTTGTTTTATTTAGGAATATTTTTGTAGTCTTTTTATTTGCATTTCAATTTAGACTATCAATCTTGCAGTACAAAATGTTCTTACAGTAAGGAGAATTTCAATCTGAAAATTTTCAGTCAAAACGCATCGTAGGAAAAAAAACGAATTAAAATTTAAGTGGACTGGATGAGAAATCCGAAAATTTTGCAATTAATTCTACAGGTTCTACATATTGCGGATTCTTGCTAATCTTTCCGTCTTTGATGACGTAAGGATGAGTAAGTAATATGTCTGCAAGTGTATTTGAACTGAAACTATTTATATCATACATGCATATTAGTGATACAGCATGTTTTGGAGTTAACAGATTCAGGCTGGCTTCGTATTTCAAAAGCTCATCGGTTCCTGGCAGATTTTTGAGAGCCCAAACCATATCTCCACAAGCTCTTATGTTTTCATAACCTGCTCTTGATGCAGACAATAAGGTCTGCTCTAGCATAGTATACATTTTTTCAGCAGCAAAATTGCCATCTTTTATGTAAGTGCTTTCAGAAGCCAAAACTTCCAGCTGACCCAACGATAATTTTTCAGCAATAGATATTCCATTATCAGCCAGACATCGGCAATGTTCGCCATGACGATTCTCTTCAAGGATATTGATGACTTTATCATTTGCTGCTAAACCTTCCATAATATAAGGAACGATTACTTCATATTGCTGTTCTTTGGAATCGAAAAATCCACAAATGTGCATTGGAGCCGAAAATGATTCTCCACATACTTCAAAAGATATTTGTTTGTTCATATCTCAAATGTACACAATTAATTTCTCTAATATAGCTTTAGGCATTAAAACCTGTGATAAACTTTCCTCTTACCTGCAAAATGTTGTGCAAATGGTTGCAACTTTGCATATTTAAAAAACATAGCCGAGCCTTTTGAGAAGTTTTTCAATTATATTCAACCAACTTTTAACCCTATAAAAGAGGGTTTAAAACTTCACGAAGAAAAGATTGCTTTGTACGAAAGGATGTTGAAAGAGAAAGAGGAAATGATGGTTAGGCTTGAGAAGTTGATTGGGAAGTAATTATTTGAGAGATATATTGATTTGAAAAGAAACTTTTTTGAGTTTCTTTTTGTTTGATCTTACTCTTCTAGAATTCTTTTAATCTTTGCTCTAAAAGATTGATTACTACTAGGAGGAATAATTCCGTAACCTAACATAGTTCCATTTCCAAATCTAATTTTGCATTTATATAACTCAAAAATTTCTGTGGCAAATAAATTTTGACGTTTTGAAAGTTTCGCTTCTAAATAATCTTTAATAGAACCAATTATTAAATCACTGAATTGTAAAAGCGGACTGTGATTGCATTTTGCAAAAAGAAGTGAATGAAAGAAATTACAATCCGATAATTTCCCAGATTTTGAAGGAGTTCCTGCTGATGATTTCCCTTGATGAAAAAGCTTATAGTATGCTTGGACTAATGGTTGTGGATTGCCGTCTGGAGGCCAATCTACAACAACATAGGTTTCATAATCTTTGTTCATAGCATCAATTCCGATACGCATTAGAATATTTTCAAAAGAATATTTTAGAAAATCTGGTTTAGATTTTTTTGCCAATTTAACATCATCTGAAAAACTTTCAATAATTCCACAAACTATTTTATAATCTAATTCTAGTGACTTTTTAATTATTTCTTTGCGCCAAGAGTTTGAGTCGGCAAGCATAACTTTATATTCATCAAGCCTATTGAATTCCTGAAATTTATCTTTTATCACCGTGTCCTTAAAGTTCCATTTCATCGGCAAATTTGGATGCGTATATTTTGATTTAGCATCACTTATGATTTTAAGCAACTTTTTTTCGTCAGTTTTACTAATTAAAATACCACCAAAAAGATGAATTCTATTCGTTTTATCTGATTTGTCTGATTTGCAATATGTGTCATCGGCATAAAATGTCTTCATATTTAAATCTCTAAATAATTACTATTAATATTCGTTAATGTAATATTTCACAATACTACGCTAAAAACCAGACATGAAATTACGGTTTTCCATAAAAAGTCTGACAGTTTATAGCGAAATTTGTCCCACTGTATAAATCGAACACTTATGATTTGTAATCTGTACAATTGGGTATAGATGAAAAGACCCAAAATGTTCAGGTTTAATATCTTCGGCTTAATAACCTTTTTTCATTTTAAATTCTTCCCATAATTGATTTGTTCTTTCTTGATTAGGAATTCCTCCACTTCCTCCATTTCTTTCGCATACAGAATCAATATAATCTAAGAAATCATGATCTAATGACGGTAATCTAAAATCTGTTTGCTTTTTAATTGCAGTTATATCGTCTATTGTAATTGTTCGTATGTCAGATTTATTAACGAAGTGGCCTCTTAAATATAAGGCTTTAATGGGAACATATGGATCTGGTAATTTGTCAAAATTTTCAAATGTTAAATGGTTTTTAAATAAATCCCAACAGAATAGCGCATGAATTAAACCTGCGTCAAGCCCTCTAGCACTAGACAAATTAAATGTATCTCCTTTTTGCGGATCGTTTCTTCTAAAATCATTTAAAGAAATTACATTTTTCAATAAATCTGGCGCTATCAATTCAACAATATTCAAAAAATGATGTTGCATGCTGATTTTATTTACCCAATTTTCAGTAAAACCAAATGTAACATTCCATTCTTCCATTTTTGATAAAAAATCTTTAAACAATAATATTCCAGAAGTATCGGTTTGTATTTTTCTTCTTTTTATTTGACTTTTAAACTCATTGAGTTTTTCTTGAAAATTTTCCATTTTTTATTCTCATTTATAAAAATTTATAAGTTGATTTAAAACCCGATTGCGCGGATTTGCAATCCGTGCCCGCAAAGTTGAGTAAACGCAACACTTTGAGCATTTCAAAATAAGTATAATAGAACAACATCTAAATCATTTTCTAGTCCCGAATAATTCCTTGCCGAGCTAAAATAATAATCCTCAGCTGAACTAACAGTTTTATCTTTTACTGGATTATTGTGGATGTATTCTATTTTTTGCTTAATAAATTTATTGCTGTAAATATGTTCTGCATGATAACCATTTTGCCAAACTTTATAATTCTGATCCTTTTTTAAATGCTCACAGGCTTTTTGAAAATATTCCAGCATCCATTCTCTTCTACTTTCGGGTTCATCTACTATTGTTTGTATTATTTTTTTGGATGTAAATTTTTTAAAATCTCTAATAATATTAGATAATACAAAACCGTTCGTCCCTTTGCAGAGCAAATGAATATGACTGCTCATAATACAATACGCATAAATTTCTAAGCCTTTATTTTCCTGACAATATTTTAAAGCATTTATTAAAATATTTTTCTGATTTAATCTAGTAAATATATCGATCCAGCCTACAGCAGTTATAGTTATAAAATAGGCTTCGTCAGTTGTTGTTGCTTTGTATTTTGTAGACATTTTTTTCAAACAAAAATAAAAAATATAAAGAAAAATCTTATATATTATTTATAAGATATTAAAGAAATACTTTGCGGGCACAGATTACAAATCTGCGCTATCGTTGCGCTTGTATTTTGTAGACAAGACATTAGCATAACAAAAAAAGTCCCATTTCTAATGCAATGAGACTTTTTTAAACTTATTTATTCCTTCGTTTTAAAAACCTTATAAAACACAAAAAGAACTACTTTTAAGGTATAACTATTCTTTTTTTAATTTTACGTTCTATTTCAGGTAACAATTTATTATTTAAAAGATTATTCATGCTTTCATCAAAATTGGGAAAATTTGGAGGACTTAGCATATTTTTCTTTTTCACATTGCTAATATTCCCAACATTAAAATCTGAAACTGCTTCATTCGTTTCTAAATTTATAAAATCATTATTCAAAAATATATTTGTTCTTTTATCTCCATCAAAGACTCCCGCTTTTTCAAACTCTATTCCAAAATACCCATCAACAATAAGTAAATAGTCCAAATTATATTTCACTCTTGCTTTTTTTAAATCGTCGTTTACATATTGTCGTTTTGTCCAAACGAAAATTGGGTCATTTGCTCTACTAACGGTATCTTTTATTTGAATAATTTCAACATTTAATGAAGCTAAATTTTTTAAATAGGCATTCATTATTCTTTCAATCGGGTTTCCTTTTCCAGTTTCTAAAAATTTATAAGCACCATTAAACATATCCTTTTTGTCTACGTTTGATATTTCAACGGTATTAGACATTACTTGTCTGGTTATTCTGTATGGGCCATTAATATTAAAAATTATACCTAGTTTTTTCTTTTCAGGGTTTTGCGAATAGATAAAATTAAAAAGTGCAGTTATACATACAATTAGAAAGATATTTCTTTGCTTCATTTTTTTATTTAGTTAAATTTTAATTGGGGTGTACAAATAATTTAGGAAAACCTATTTCTCTTTCGTTTTAAAAACCTTATAAAACACAAAAAGAATCCCCAACCAAACCGGAATTAATTCTACAGATAACTCCATATTTGTCATCCACATGATGGCTAAAATACCCAATAAAAAGGCGAAACAGATATAATTGCTTATTGGATAAAATATAGAAGCAAACTTCGTTTTGGTATTTTCTTTGTCTTTCGTTTGTCTAAATTTTAGATGCGTATACGAAATCATAACCCAGTTAATAACCAAGCAAGACACTACTAAAGACATTAAAATGCTAAAAGCTTCTTCTGGCATCACTTTGTTTATTAAAATACAAATCGCAGCAAAACAAGAGGAAATTAAAATGGCATTAACAGGTACCGAATGTTTGTTTAGTTTCTTTAAAAACTTAGGCGCACTTCCCTGATCTGCTAAACCAAATAACATTCGTGAATTACTATAAACACTACTGTTATAAACCGATAAAGCGGCAGTTAATACAATTAGATTAAGCACATTGGCTATAAGTTTTGTAAAAAAGATTTTTTGTCCAAACAGCGTAAATTCCATTCCGTTTAAGTTTTGAAAAACCATCACAAACGGACTACTATCTGTTGTAATTTGTCTCCAAGGCGACAAAGCAAATAGAATAACCAATGCACCTACATAAAATATAAGGATTCTATAAATAACCTGATTGGTTGCTTTTGGAATGTTTTTTTCTGGATTTTCGGCTTCGGCAGCGGTAATTCCGATCAGTTCTAATCCGCCAAAAGAAAACATAATCAGCGCCATTGCAGACAATAAACCTTGAAAATCTCCTTTTGCCGTTTTTTCGAAGAATCCTTTTGGAAAGAAACCTCCATCGTTATATAAGTTATGAATGGTAGCGTGCTCTCCTCCTGTTCCGCTTATTAACAAATAAGTTCCAAATAGAATCATAGCAATAATAGCCACCACTTTTATGATAGAAAACCAAAATTCGGTTTCTCCATATACTTTTACAGAGGCAAAATTTAGGGCATTAATAACCAGAAAGAAAAACAAACTGGATGTCCAAAGCGGAATTTCGGGCCACCAAAACTGCACATAAACTCCAATCGCTGTAAGTTCGGCCATACTTACCAGGATATACAAAATCCAATAATTCCAACCTGATGCAAAACCTGCAAATGAACCACAATACTTATAGGCAAAGTAGCTAAAGCTTCCTGATACGGGCTCTTCAACCACCATTTCGCCAAGCTGTCTCATAATAAAAAAAGCGATAATTCCGGCAATGGCGTATCCTAAGATAACAGATGGCCCTGCTAACACGGCCGCTGGACCAATACCAAGGAAAAGACCCGTTCCGATAGATCCGCCTAAGGCAATTAACTGAATGTGTCGATTAGTTAGTCCACGTTTAAGCTGAGTCTCTTCTACAGCATCATGATTTTTTTCCACAGATTAGGTTTTAAGAATTTAATTGTTTTTAGAGATCTATAAAAAGCGAAGATAAGCTAAAAAAGGAATTCACAAAGCATTGTTCTGTCGCATCTGCCAGAATCAAACATAAAAATTTAAGTTTTAAAAAATAAACTGCCCATTTCTTAAATCTTGCCTGAACCGATTTTCGATTGGTGTCGCAATTCCCACAAAAATAGAAGCTTCAGAGAAATCTGGAGCCTTTTCTGTCTGCCATTCTTTCTAGTTTCGAAAAACAACATTAGAATATAAGAGATTAAAAAACAGTATTTTAAGCAATAAAAAAGGGGATATTTCCCCTTTTATGGTACACTGCCCTTTATCTAATTTAGTCCAATCTTATCAGCCCTTGTTTTAGTCATCGGTTTAAGGTCTAGTTAGAAGCTTTATTTCCAATTACTATCTACGCTTTGAATCTTTTTCTCTCTATAAAATTTCACTTTAGTATTTATAATAAACTTTATTCAAAGATGATTTTTGAAGTCATACAAATAATTTCAGAACAAGTAAACAGCTATCTCGAAGAAATCGGGTTAGAAAAAACCGTTGTGCCAGAAAATATTGCTTTCCTTGAGTCTCAAAATGAAGATATAGCTACAGCCTTAAAAGATGGCGTGGCACTTACTGTGATCAATTTAGATGAAGAAGCTACTTTAAAAAACTTCCCTAATCATATTATTGAAAATACTAAAACTATATATAAAAACAGTATCGTCAATTTAAATCTGTTTATCCTTTTTAGCGCCAACAGAGACAAGTATATTAATTCTTTGAAAGACATTTCAAAAATTATTGAATTTTTTCAGGGAAAAAAACTTTTCACCCAGGCCAATACGATCTATAACAGAAACAGCAGTGCCATGAGCAATGTAGACAACTTTAGATTTACGGTAGAACTCTACACACCCACTTTTGAAGAATTAAATTACATCTGGGGAACACTGGGCGGAAAACAGCTTCCATCAGCTTTATATAAAGTGAGCATGATTCAAATCGAGCGCGATATTGCACAGGCTGAAGGACAGCTTATTGGCGAGTTTTCAGGAATAACTAAAAAGAAAGAACAGTCATGAGTTTTGCTACTACATACGGATTGCTGTTTAATGTAACGGTTCTTCATAATTATTTTTTGAATAACGGCGAAGAAACTTTTGCAAGCATGTCTGATGCTAAAAAAGAAAAAATGCTGCAGCCTTATAACACCGACGCCTTTGCAACAATAACACCGACTTTGGAAACCAATACAGTACTTAGAAACTACAAAATGGTATTCAAAAAAACGAAAACAGGCTTTGGAGTCTATGTTAAAGTGAAAGCAACAGATGAATTGGATCCGTTTATTAAAATTCCTGACGACTTGAACTTAAAATTTCTAATTAAAATTAACGATTATCAGTTTGAAAATTATACTAATCTTGATTTTGCTTTTACTCAAGCATATCTCTTCAGCAATGCAAAACCATTGACTGAACCCGTTACATTCGAATATCTTCCCAAAATAAGCGACAATAAACTCATTTCAAATGCTTTCTTGGTATCTGGAGAAACCACAGCCAATTTAATTTCGATACTACAGCCATCAGAACAGCAAAATGTATTTGGTTTGGTTTCGATTAACGCTAAAGGAGACAACAGTTCTGGAAACCTTGTAAACAATCTGGGGAAAATGTTAAGTCCAAGTTTTAAAATTCATTTTGATAATCGAAAAACGCTTTGGAAGTTCATAAATCGAAAGGCAGGAACCGTCATCAAGACCAATGCTGCAAAACCATTAACGCAATCTGGCTTTGTTGAAATTGACCCTCTTACCGATTTTACGCCCTCACAACCAGCAGAAAGCCAATATCCAAATCCTTCTGTAAAATCAATAACAAAATTCAATAGTGATTACTATTCAGAAATATTTATTTAATAATTAAAAAACAATTCAATTATGGCAACAACTTACAAAACGCCTGGAGTATATGTAGAGGAAATCGTAAAGTTCCCTCCTTCTGTTGCCCAGGTAGAGACTGCGATTCCGTGTTTTATTGGCTATACTGAAAAAGCCACGAACAAGATTAATGGAGATTTGAAATTGAAACCAACAAGAATAACATCTCTTTTAGAATATGAGCGCTTTTTTGGCTTTGCAAAACCAGAAACTACAATTAGTGTAACCATTAATGATGTTTCAACTGAAAATGGAGATGTAAGATCTATTGTTGTAGATCAGCCCACTTCAAAACAGCCTTTTTTGATGTATTATTCATTACAGCTGTTTTTTGCCAATGGCGGAGGCCCTTGCTACATTATTTCGGTAGGACGTTATGGAAACGACTTAGATGATTCAGATATTCAAATTACGGCAATCAATAACAGCACTGCATTGAACGATGGACTAGCCGAATTAGAAAAGGTAGACGAGCCAACACTAATTCTATTTCCTGATGCCACTAGAGTGAGCGGCATTACAACAACTGATTTCTACGGATTATACAACAATGCTTTAATGCAGTGCCAAGACCTTCAGGACAGATTTACCTTAATCGATACTTTAAGTTATGATGAGTCTAGCCCAACCGATACCAACGTAGATGACTTAAGGGATAAAATCAGTTCTGAAAAAGATACCATTAAATACGGAGCAGCTTATTATCCTCACTTAGAAACCATTCTAGACTATGCTTTTGACAGTAGTAAAATTGTATTAAAACACTACTCTTATACCGCAAAAGCATACGACCAAATTGCTGCAGGACTGGTAGCTATCGAAAATCCGACTACAGGAATCGATGCCACCGTAGCCAAATTGATTGACGTGACCACTACTCCTGGAGATATTTCTGGTCAAGTGAGCGATCTGTTTTTACAGATCTACAGCAATGATGCAACTGGTTTTGATTTAGGAGGAACTTTTGTGAGCGATCCTACCAAAAAAACAGCTTTCTTGAATAAACTGAATGTGGTGCTTGCTTCTTTAGAAAGTTTATCTCTTTTGAGAAATTCGCTAAACGACGAAGCAAATGCTGCCATCAGTACCATATCTGATGAGGACATGACCATTGCTGCTGGTATTGCAAGTGCTTTAACTGCTTTTAATTTGAACTTTACCGACACAAACAAAATTGATTCTGTTTACAAAAACTTAAAAACATTAAAGAAAAAAGTACAGGACGAGAACGATACGCCTAAACTGCTTAAAATTATTTCAACTGATACCGTAAGCTTTGATAAAGAATTAAAAAAGCTTGTAAACTATGCTCCTTTAAATGCTCAAACTGGAATTACAGTATCTACAAATAATTTCTCTGGCATTAAAGGCACTCTTTTGACGCTTTTAAATGCGATTAAATCTGTTAACGGAAAAGATGTGAATAATGGAGCATTGAACGGCAGAAAATTAAGCACTTTAGAAGCTATCGACAATGCGACTTTCAATAAAATACTTACTGAAATTTACAACCTGCCTATAACACTTCCTCCAAGCTCTGCTATTGCGGGAGTTTATGCCAGAGTTGATAAAGACAGAGGCGTATGGAAAGCTCCTGCAAATGTAAGTTTGAACTATGTAATAAAACCAACCGTTAAAATAACAAATACCATTCAGGACAACTTAAATGTTGATACTGTTGCAGGTAAATCGATCAACGCTATCAGAACTTTTACCGGCAAGGGAACCTTGGTTTGGGGGTCAAGAACCTTAGCCGGTAACGATAGTGAATGGCGCTATGTACCCGTTCGCCGCTTTTTTAACATGGCCGAAGAATCTATTAAAAAAGCAACCGAACAATTCGTTTTTGAGCCAAACGATGCCAATACTTGGATAAGAGTAAGAGCTATGATTGAAAATTTCTTAATTCTTCAATGGAGAGCTGGCGCTTTGGCAGGAGCAAAACCTGAACAAGCATTTTATGTGCGAATCGGACTGGGACAAACCATGTCGGCTATGGATATTTTAGACGGTAAAATGATAATCGAAATTGGTATGGCAGTAGTTCGTCCGGCTGAGTTTATCATCCTACGTTTCTCTCACAAAATGCAGGAATCTTAATTAAATCATCATTAAAAAAATATAGATCATGAGTTATCCGTTAGCAAAGTTTCATTTCTCAGTTGACTGGGGTGGAACAAAAATAGGCTTTACAGAAGTTTCCGGATTAGATGTAGAAACTGAAGTTATTGAGTACCGTCAGGGCGCAAGTCCAGAATACAGTAAAATCAAGATGCCAGGCATGCAAAAGTTCTCTAACATTACGATGAAAAGAGGCACTTTTAAAAGCGATAATGAATATTACGCTTGGTGGAATACGGTAAAACTAAATACCATCGAAAGAAGGGATATTACCATTAAATTACTCAATGAGGAACACGAACCAGTAATTACTTGGAAAGTAAAAAATGCGTGGCCAACAAAAGTGCAATCGACTGATCTAAAAGCCGATGGAAACGAAGTGGCCATTGAATCCATCGAATTGGTTCATGAAGGTTTGTCTATTCAAAATGACTAGTGATGGCTAATTATTATCCACCCGTCGGCTTTCATTTTCTGGTTGAATTTGATCAATTGGGAACAAAAGAAAAAGATCATCAATTTCAATCGGTATCAGGACTTTCTGTAGATCTTGAAACAGAAGAATTTGTCGAGGGTGGAGAAAACAGATTCAAACACAAATTCCCTGTCAAAACCAAATATCCCAATTTGGTTTTAAAAAGAGGAATCCTTATTGATTCTGACGTAATAGAATGGTGCAGAAAAGCATTAGAAAATTTCGAATTCAAGCCTGTAGATTTAACTGTAAAACTTTTAAATCAAGATCACGAACCTTTAATGCATTGGAAAGTGGTACATGCTTATCCTGTAAAATGGGCTGTTGAAGATTTTAGTGCTTTAGAAAGCAAAATTGTTGTTGAAAGCTTTGAACTTGCTTATAATTATTTCACTCTTCATCAAAAATAATGTACCATGCCCATTGAAATCAAAGAGCTTCACATTAAAATAAACGTGAGCGAAAATTCAAACTCTGGCGCAAAACCTGCTTCTACTTCATCATCTACAAATGATAAAGATAGCGTAGCGGAGTGTGTCGAGCAAGTAATGAAGATTATTGAACGAAAAAAAGAACGCTAATATGACAACTACAGGAGAATTAAAAAAACTGAAGATTATTGCTTATAGCGATCCGCAATTCAACAATCCCATTTCGGATATTGAAGAGTTCGTTACGCTCATGAATCCCGAAAAATATACTTTTCATTACAGGATCGAGCAAGACACTACTCAAGCCGCTGGCACAAGCAGTCCTGCACCAAGATTCACAGCAATTGCTCCAGAGGAACTAGAATTGGATTTTGTTTTTGATCGAACAGGCGTTATTGCGGGCAAGGAAAGCACCGAAAATGGCGTCATTGAAGACATTGAACATTTTAGAAAAGTAATTTTAGAATATAACGGCACAGAACATAAGCCCAACTATTTAAAAATTGCTTGGGGAAGTCTGCTGTTTAAAGGCTCTCTCACAGAAATGACCATTGAGTACAAACTTTTCAGGCCAGACGGAACACCCGTAAGAGCCATAGCAAAAGGAAAATTTAAGGGAGTTGTCGAAGATGAATTAAGAGCCAAACAGCAAAACAATCAATCTCCTGATTTAACGCATACCAGAACGGTAAAAGCAGGCGATACGCTTCCTTTAATGTCTTTTAAAATCTATGGCGATTCTAAGTATTATCTCGAAGTAGCCAGAGCCAACAAGCTTATCAATTTCAGAAAATTAAAAATTGGCCAGAAAATCTTTTTTCCACCTCTTCAAAAACAACAATAAATGAACAATAGCGGCGTCATACAAACCAGTAAAAGTGCAGATTTAATAACACACAAAGTGCTTATTGAAGGAACTGAGCTATCTGGCGTTTACCAAGTAATGAGCATTGTTGTTCATAATGAGGTAAATAGAATACCTATGGCGCAAATTATTCTGACCGATGGAGATGCTGCCGCTCAAGATTTTAAATTAAGTAATGAAGATTTGCTCATTCCAGGAAAAAAAATAGAAATAAAAGCGGGTTATCATAGTGATGAAGAAACCATTTATAAAGGGATCGTTGTAAAACATTCCATAAAAATAAAAGACAATTCATCCTTGTTAATTGTAGAATGCAAAGACGAAGCAGTAAAACTGACCATTGGCAGAAAGAGCAAATATTTTTATGATGTAAAAGACAGCGATGCTTTTGAAGAAATTATAGGCGCTTACGGACTGCAAAAAGACGTGGAAAGCACAAATTATAGTCACAAAGAGTTAGTGCAGTACAATGCTTCCGATTGGGATTTTATAGTTTCACGTGCGCAAGCCAATGGAAAAATATGTTTTGTGGAAAATGGCAAAATTTCGATAAAAAAACCAGATTTGGCTTCTGAACCAGTTGAAACTGTTTCTTTTGGCAGCAGTATGCTCGATTTTGACGCCGAAATTGATGCTCGAAATCAGTTTGCCAAAGTTTCTTCCTACAGTTGGAATGCGTCCAATCAGGAATTATTAGAAATTGAAGCCAAAGATCCGAGCGTGAGCTTAAACGGAAATCTAACGCCTTCGGATTTGTCCGATATCGTAAAACTGGAAAATTTAGAATTGCGTCATGGCGGTCATATTACCGATACCGAATTGCAGGATTGGGCAGATGCAAAATTATTGTTCCAACAGCTGTCGAAAGTCCGCGGAAGAGTCAAATTTCAAGGTATTCCAGCCGTAAAGCCTAATACCATCCTTATGCTTGAAGGCGTAGGCGATCGTTTTAATGGCAAAGCATACGTGACAGGAGTTTTTCATGAAATAGCAAATGGCAATTGGACTGTAAACGCACAGTTTGGCCTGAATCCAGAATGGTTTTCTGAAACGTATGATATCAATACGCCATCGGCTTCGGGAATCATTCCGTCTATAAAAGGACTTCATATTGGTATTGTAACTCAGCTTCAAGACGATCCTGACGGCGAAGACAGAATTTTGGTAAAAATACCTATCATCAATAACGAAGAACAGGGCATTTGGTGCAGAGTTGCGGCTCTAGATGCAGGCGACAACAGAGGTACATTTTTTAGGCCCGAAATTGAAGACGAAGTAATTATTGGCTTCATCAACGAAGATCCTAATGATGCAATTGTGTTAGGAATGCTCCACAGCAGTGCAAAACCTGCTCCGCTAAAGGCATCTGACGATAATCATCAAAAAGGGATTTTTACAAGAAGTGAAATGAAAGTGCTCTTTGACGACGATAAAAAATCGATAGCTATTGAGACTCCAGCAGGAAAGAAAATAACGCTAGACGAAGACAAAGGATCTATAGTTGTTGAAGACGAAAATTCGAACGTGATTACAATTGACAGTGCAGGAATAAAAATGGAAAGCGCAGGCGATATTTCGATAAAAGCAACAGGCGATGTAAAAATTGAAGGCACCAATGTTAATCTAAAAGCAACTGCCCAATTTAAAGCCGAAGGAAATGCTGGCGCAGAAATGTCATCGGCAGCAGTCGCAATTGTGAAAGGAAGCATTGTTCAGATAAATTAAAAAAATCTTTTTAACACATAGAAACATAGTTTTTTATGTTGAAAAGAGAGAGAGTAAAAGAAACAAGTTTCCACACATAGCTGAACTATGTGCATTGATGCAAGTGAAGCGCCTTTACGCACAAAGCAAAACTATGTTTCTATGTGTTAAAATTAAATTACGCCTAATTTTTTAAAATTATAATTATGGGAGCACCAGCCGCAAGAATTAACGATATGCATGTTTGTCCAATGGTAACAGGAACCGTTCCTCATGTTGGCGGACCAATATTACCGCCCGGCTCGCCTACAGTACTCATTGGCGGGCAACCAGCAGCCTGCATGGGAGATATGATCGTTTGTACAGGTCCGCCAGATAGCATTATAGCAGGATCAAGCACTGTACTCATTGGAGGAAAACCAGCCGCAAGAATGGGAGATTCAACTGCTCATGGCGGTACCATTGTAATAGGATGCCCAACGGTTTTAATAGGTTAAGTTATGGAAAATCAAGAAGCTTTTTTAGGTACTGGATGGAGTTTTCCGCCAGAGTTTAAAAAGAACAATAGAGCGGTTGTAATGACGTCTGATGAGGCCGACATTAAAAGCAGCTTGGAGATATTGCTTTCTACCAAAATTGGAGAACGCATTATGCTGCCCCGATACGGATGCAATATGGACGAATTACTTTTTGAAACATTAGACAGAACGCTAAAAACCTATGTTACAGAACTCATCAAAACGGCCATTTTATATTATGAACCGCGAATTGATGTAGAAAAAATCGACATAACCCAAAGCGACGATTTAGAAGGAGAATTTTTAGTCATAATCGACTATAGAATAAGAAGCACAAACTCAAGAAGCAATCTTGTTTATCCGTTTTATAAAGAAGAAGGAACTAATATTTAAAGTTTAAAGCTATGAGCACCAGCAGTCAAATAGACAATGTTATTTTTAAAAGAAATGGAGTCAATCAAGAGGAACGCTTTAGTGACGCACTAGAGCCAAGCAACTTGAAACTTCATGATTTTACTATTGAAGACTGGGTGTTATTTGCTTATAATTTGGCGAAACAAGTCAACTTTTTCGACATTAGTAACGATAAAAAACCAGAAGGAGATTGGCAGGAATTTTTTAGCTATTTCGGTTTTTCAATAAAGGATCACCCAGATGGCATTCCAAAAAGAACAGATGCAGAATATGCAGTTTTAAAAGACAGCATCACCAAAACTTTATCTGCAGCCAATATAAATCAAGACCTTACTCCTCACCTAACCTTGTTTGTATGTTTCTTGAAGCTATTGGAATTATCTCAAAACAAGCTTAATCTAATTACCAAAAAGCATTTAGATTTTTTCTACAAAGACATATTGCAGATCGAAAAACTTCCTGCAAAAGCAGATAAAGTCAATATCATATTTGAACTGGCAAAAAAAGTTGCCGAAGAAAAAATTGCAGCAAATACCGAATTGGATGCAGGAAAAGATCCTGATGGCAAAAAATTAATATACAAAACTACAGAAGAATTTATTGCCAATAAAGCCCACATCGCTTACTTAAAAAGTGTTTATAATGATGTTGATCGCGGCGAAATAAAGTACAGTGAAATTGCAAATTCTCTGGACGGAAAAGGCGAACCTTTGAAAGAAGATGCCCCTTATTGGTTTCCTTTTGGATATACTTCCAATGAAAGCAAGTATCCAGCATTAAACGATGCCAAAGTAGGTTTTGCGATAGCATCAGAATTATTTAATCTTAAAGAAGGAGATCGAAATATTGACATCACAATTAATTTTAATGAACCCTTAAGTTTCCCAGCTTCATCATTTACTGTAGATGATCTTTTGGAAAACATTAGCATTTTATATAGCGGAAAAAAAGGATGGATTGGAAATTTTAAACCCAGCAAAGACGTTGCTTTTAAGAATGGAAATCAATCTTCGAGCATTGGCGGCAATCAATTAAGATTGGTTTTTCAAATACCAAAAGACAATCCTGCCATTACGGCTTACGATCAGAAAATTTTAGGAGAACATTTTTCGACAGAACTTCCTGTCATTCGATTTCTAATCCATACGCAAGAAAAAAAAGGACACGCTCTGTTTAGAAGTTTAGTCACCAAAACAATAGCGAGCATTACTGCAAAAGTTGAAGTTAATGATGTGAAATCTTTACTATTAGAAAGCGACACAGGTTTGCTTAATGCAACAAAACCTTTTTATCCTTTTACAACACAGCCAGAAAAAAACAGTTCTTTTATAATCAACTATCCTGAAATCTTTTCTAAAAAATGGACAGATGCATATATCAATATAAAGTGGAAAAACACTCCTTTATCATTTGTAACGCATTATGCCGCCTATAAAAATAGTTTCCTTGAAACCATTAGCAAACAGAGTTTCATTGATGCCATTTTCGTCAAGGATACCGTTAAAAAAATAATGAATGCCAACCAGCCTGAAGATGGAATTGCAAAAAAAAGCAACTCAGAAATAAAAGTTCCTGTAGAAATTAATGATGCAATAGAAGCTGTTGAAGAAACACCTGAATCACCTGAAATAGACCCAGACGGTGGAATTGTTACTGGAGATGACTATTTTACAGCAACAGTATCCGTTTTAAACAAAGAAGTTTGGAAAGATCAACCGGAAGATGTCGAGCTATTTACTGATTCTGATAAAGACAACGTATTTGAATCTAACATCAATGTAAAAGGCAACTTTGATATTGGCAAAAGCGGCCCTATTCGATTAACATTAAATAAGTCATTTTTACATTCATTATATCCCAAAATATATACTTTGGCAATAATAAATGTGACTGACGAACCAACAACGCCAATTCCAAACGAACCTTACACGCCTCTTGTAGAAAGCATAAGCCTGAATTATTCAGCAGAAGAAAGTATAGATTTTACAGTTTCGGCTTACGAATCTAACCGAATAAAATTGTTTCATGAAGCTCCTTTTGGCCAGCGAGAAGAACATTCTTATTTGAAACAGCAAGCCATTGATAAAGAAATTTTAGATGCTGGCACTCCAATTAGCAATTGTCTGGTTTCGGATTATTGTCATGGAGGCGAGTTTTATGTAGGTCTTCAGGATGCCGAAATATTGCAGCAAATTTCATTATTATTTCAAATATTGGAAGGAAGTGAAAACACAAGCGTACCTACTTTTACAGGAAAACAAAAAGTTGAATGGTACATTTTATGCAACAATTATTGGAAAAATCTGGATAAGGACATTTTAGCTAATGGTATTGATAATTTTCTAAAATCGGGCATCGTAAAATTTAGCATTCCAAAACAGGCATCTCATGACAATACACTGTTTCCAGCCAATACCATTTGGATAAGAGCAAAAATGCACAAACACTATGATGCGGTTTGCAAAGTTATCGATGTGAAAACCCAAGTGGTAACTGCCCAGTTTTTTGATAACCAAAACAATCTAGCCCATTTAGACAGTACATTACCTGCCAAAACGATCTCTAAATTAATTACTAGAGTTCCGCAAATTAAGAGCGTCGAACAGCCTTTTAATTCGTTTGATGGAAAGCCATTAGAATCAGATCCTTCTTATTATCTCCGCGTAAGCGAACGCCTGCGCCACAAAAACAGAGCGATCACGCTTTGGGATTACGAGCATCTTATTTTACAGGAATTTCCAAATGTTTTTAGAGTAAAATGCCTTAACCATACTTTTATTTCGGGCACAGAAACCTCTTTTTTAGCTCCAGGAAAAGTCACACTGGTAGTAATTCCAGACATCGTAGACAAAAATGTATTTGACATTTATGAGCCAAGAGTAAGCACTGCTGCTTTGAACAGCATAGAAAGTTTTATTAATTCTAAAAATTCAATGCAAGTTTCGGCCAAAGTAATCAATCCTGATTATGAAAAAGTGATTATAAAATTGGATGTGAAGTTTTATCCGCAATACGATGAGAATTTTTATAAAAAACAACTCAACGAAGATCTTATCAAATTTTTATCGCCTTGGGCATTTGACACCTCGAAGCAAATCATATTCGGAGTTGAACTGCAACGGAGCATTGTGATAGAATATATAGAAAATCTATACTATGTCGATTTTTTATCTCAGCTTGAGATGGCAATCTATATCGATAAAAAAACCAATAAAGATGAGCCCAAACCATTAGAAGATACACAAAACAACAAGGATAATATTCATCTTTTAGATTTTCAAACAACGCTTTCACCATCAAGTCCAAAAAATATTTTAGTCTCTGTTAAAAACCACATTGTCAGTACCAACATCATAACTTGTAAACCAACAGTCAAAGAAGAACCTGAAAAATGTCGATACTAAACCAACATATAGCCATTCCTAAAAAATCAGCATCTGAGGACGATTTGGATTTCTTTTACTTAAGAAAAAAAGGAATTGAATACATCGAGTCTTTTGGAAGCAAATTTTGGACAGACTTTAACGAGCATGATCCCGGTGTAACTATGCTCGAGATGCTTTGTTATGCCATTTCAGATCTTGGCATGAGACTTAATTTGCCTATAGAAAACATCTTAGAATCAAATGACATTAATAAGAGCATTCCAAAGCAGTTTTTTAAAGCTTCAGAAGTATTATCATCAAGTCCAGTTACACAAAATGACTACCGAAAACTTTTTATAGACATAGATGGAGTTAGAAACTGCTGGTTGGCAAAACATAACAAAAAAGTATATGTAGACTGCAAAAAAAGCAAACTTTCTTATGATAGTAAGGATGTTGAAAGTCTGCCCGAAAATTTAAAAAAGTCTTTTGCACTTAATGGCTTATATGATCTTTATGTAGATTTTGAAAGTTCTAAACCTGCAGATATAGCGATTGTAAAAGAACAGATTAGAAAGCAGTATCAGGCCAACAGAAATCTTTGTGAAGATCTTGTAGATATCAAAAAAGTGGTTGATTACCCAATAAAAATATGTGCTGACATTGAAGTAGATACAGAAGCCGATGAAGAACTGGTTCATGCCAAAGTAATGGATGCTCTAGAAAGTTATTTGTCGACTACAGTCAATTTTTATTCTATAAAGCAAATGATGGACAAAGGATATTCTACTTTGGAAATTTTTGATGGTCCGATTTTAGAGCATGGCTTTATTGATACCAAAGAATTGCTAACAGCCGATTTGAGAAACGAAGTGCGCCTTTCAGATATTATGAGAATAATAATGTCAGTGCCAGATGTATTGCTAATTAAAGATATTTCTTTGGGCAATTGCGCTGGAGACGATCTCGAAAACAAATGGCTTATCTGCCTTGCAGCCTACCAAAAACCTGTTATTTGCCCTAAAAGTGTTTTCAATTACAATAAAGGATTGTTGCCGCTAAATATCAATCAGGCGCAGGTAAAAATTTACTCAGACGCTATAAAAGCTGAGAAAGATAAAGCTACAACCAATGCCAGCCAAAATAAAGAATTAGAAATACCAAATGGCGAATATCTTAATACTGATATTTATACCACGATACAAAATGATTTTCCTGAAACGTATGGAATTGGCGAAGTCGGACTTCCGTCAAGAGCCTCTGTTGAACGTAAATCGAAGGCGAAACAGCTAAAAGGCTATCTTCTGTTTTTCGATCAAATCTTAGGAAGTTATTTTAAGCAACTGGGACAAGTAAGCGAATTGCTTTCGGTAAGCGGTAATTTGACCCGAACGCTGTTTACTCAAGTCGTTAAAGACATTGAAGGCGCTAATGACATTGTCAACGGATATGATAATTACACAGATGATTCTATTACAGAACTGCTTTTTGATCAACAGGACAATAATATCGAGCGAAGAAATAAAATTCTAGATCATCTCTTATCTCGTTTTGCCGAAAACTTTTCAGAATATGTTTTCGTTAACAAGACCATTTATGGCAACACCACAGATCAAGTCGTTTTACGTGACAAAGAAAACTTTCTGAAAGATTACAAAGCAGTAAGCAAAGATCGCGGAAATGCTTTTGATTATTACAAACAGCCCATTGCCAATTTATGGAATACCAACAATGTTTCAGGTGCAGAAAAAAGAATCTCTAGACTCATTGGTATTAGAAATTACAATCGTAGAAATCTTTCTAACTCGTTTGTCGAAATGTACAATTTTATTGACACAGACAATCAATCTGTTTATAGATGGCGTATTGTAGACACTCATGGCGATATTGTACTTTCTTCAACAGCAGAATATTTTGATACATCTGCTGCAAACAAGGAACTGTATTTTGCCGTACTGCAAATTATTCAGACTCGAGAATATAAAATAAAAGAAGCTTTTAAAAACGGTACGGTAAAAGATTTATCCATTATCGATAATATTTTAATTCAGCAGTCAGATGCTGGAAAATATTCGTACGACATTATAAATCCAGCCATTAAAGACAAGAAAAATCCAGATCGCATTATTGCCCGCAGATTTGAGTATTATACTAATCTTCCTGATTTAGAGAAATCGATTCTGGATTTAATTCAATTCATGAAAGAAGATTTTACCGAAGAAGGAATGTTTTTGGTCGAGCACATGATGTTGCGCCCAGATGTAAATCAGATAACGGTAAATCCAGATACTTTCATGCCGATCTGTGCCGATGAGTGCGGCGATTGCGAACCAATAGATCCCTACTCCTATCGTGTGAGTGTGATATTGCCAGGATACACATTGCGATTTGCCAATACCGATTTTAGAAATTATATAGAAAAAATAATTAAAGAAGAATTGCCTGCTCACGTTCTGGCAAAAATATGCTGGATTGGATACAGGGAAAAAGATTTAAAAGACCCCGCAGAAAATCAGCTTGTCCAATTTGAAAAAGCGTATAAAGACTACTTAATCGCCAAAACCGATTTGAATCAAGAACAGCCAGAACCACAATTAATCAGCTTTATTAAATCATTAACCAGTCTGGACAATGTTTATCCAACAGGACGACTATTTGACTGCAGCGATGAAAACGAGCGATTGTCAGATAAAATTATACTAGGAAAAACAAATTTAGGATCACTATAAAAACTATTGCCATGTCAGCAAAACTTTCAACCATAACAACACAATACCGACGATTCACAAAGAATCAGGTACTCACAGAAGGAAACCTTAATGAGGTAGTAGATTTTTTTGACGACCAGGATCGCCTATCACGCATTTACCTGAGCGGCGTTGGTATAGTTTGCGGATTGTATGCTTCTTATAATGAAGCCCAACAAACCATTTTAATAACACAAGGAACGGGTGTAACTACCGATGGTGATCTTTTTAAATTATATCAAGCAGATGTATTGGGAAACAAAAAAATTGATTTTGACTCCAAAACCTATACGCACTGTAAAATATATGATAATAAAAAAGCGGCTTACAAACCTTTTTTCTATGATGGTGCCAACCAGCAATTGCCACTTTTTGAACTCTTGACAGAAGAACAGCAAAAAAAAGAAAAGGATCCTAATTTTGCTTTAGCGCAATTTACAACCAATACAAAATTTGACTTTAAAGATGCCGTAATCTTATTGTATCTGGAGTCTTATGAAAAAGAGTCTGACCTATGCGTGAGTCTTTCATGTGACAATCAAGGATTGGAAATTGTGGGCAATTATAAAGCTTTAATTGTCAGCAAAACTGTTGCCACACAAATAATGAGCCATGACAGCATGATTGGCAAAATCAATTATGCTAATTTATACCATAAATTACCCGATCTAAAATCAAACAGAATTGTATTAAAAGCAGAAGACTTTGCCCATCTTGAAGCCATAAAACAAACTTTTACCAAAGGGATTTTCAAAAACAATGTAGTTAAAAATTTGCAAGAAGGCTACAATCAGCTGCTTACAGGCTTAAACATGCCGATCGTTTTAGATGCTATTCAGAAAAAAATAACCGAATTATTTAATTTTGAAGGAGATCCTGTACTTCCTTCAGATTTCCAATACCGATATGATCTGCTTAACGATCTTGTAGACACCTACAACGAAACCAGAGCACTTTTACTTACTATAGAAGACACCTATTGTTCGCCTGATATTAATGCTTTTCCAAAACATCTAATGCTAGGCGAGCTCATAAAAACGGAACCTTGTTTTGAATTCCGACATGCCTTTTACAAATCGCCTTTGCTTTCAGGAGAAAATCTTGCTCCTTGCAACGATTGTCTAGCTGAAGATAAAGATTCTGAAGAAAAAGACAAAACAGCTGAAGAAAAAGACAAAACAGCAGATGAAGTAAAAGTTTGCTACGGCGAGGACACCGACAAGCAAAAAATGTATAGTCTTATTCTGCGAAGCGCCCAATTATTAGAAAACTACAACCCCGTATATGATTTTATAAAAATTACACCCTCTTTGCAACTAGGAAAATTGGGCAAAAAAGCCATTCCTTTTTACAATGATGTAAACGATTCGCTTATTAAGGCATGGGATTTTGACAAAACTATTTTAGGATTGCAAAAAAACAATGTGAGTTACCATGATGATTTATTGAATACCAAAAATCCGCTAAAAATACATCTTGATAGCGATTTTTATAGAATTGAAGGCCATCACGGACGCAATTACAAAGAAGCATTAAAAACCATCCAGCAAATTAGATTAGAAAACGGGCTCGGATTTAATATCATGATCTTAGCAGTAAACGCTAACGAATTGGATAAAACAATTCAAAATTTCACCAAATATTACCTTAATAAAAACCACGGTTACGAGCACAAAGCGGGCGTCGCTCCTGGAGGAACATTTATCATGATTTATCTGGAAGAAAAAGCGCCGTATTACTACTATTACAACACTCGCAAACCATCTTTAACAGGCGATTTTGAAAAATTTACAGAAGGAATTCCGATTATAAATCCAATTGTGGCCGATTTTGCGTTGCCTTATTTATGTTGCGATGAAAACAACATAGACCTTAGTTTGCCTGTAGATAAAATTTGTTTCGACAGCAAAACGCTTCCTCTGCCTTTTAAAGTATCTCCATCTGGAGGTTTTGTTAAAGCCAATGTTAGACCAGATCAAAACGGAGGCATAAAAGTAAATGAATATGGAGCGCTTGTTTTTGATCCAAATTTGGTCAGCAAAGAGCTGATCGGTGAGCCTATAACCTTTACAGTTAATAATTTTGACACTAATTGTAAGATAACCATTTTTGAAAAACCAAAATTCGATTTTGTCGCAACTCCTATAAAACCTGGAATTAGCGAAACCGAAGTTACTTTTACCATCAGTGGAGAAAATATCGAAGGAAATAAGTTTACTTGGGATTTTGGAGACAAAACCGATTGGGTTACAGATGATAAAACCGAAATAACACATATCTACAAGTATAATAGCGAATCGCAAAAGAAATTCACATTTGATGTTACCCTTTATGCAGACAATGGGAACTGTGATTTTAAAGTAACACATCCGGTGAGCTTTGAAATTTCAGATCCAAAAGTACTGGTTGACGGTAAATTAGTAAACAAAATATCTTTTTGCCGAAACGATAAACCTGTAGAGCTTACTCTAGAACCTAATATTAAAGGGGCACAAATTTTAGGAGAAGGAGTTCAAGTTACATTCGGAGAAAAATATATGTTTGCTCCAGGCGAGGTATCTAAGGATGTCCAAATCGTAACCATTTTTATAGACGACAAACCATCCAATCTTACCATTACACTTTTAGATTTGCCTATTGCTAATTTTAGTTACAATGTAGATGCTACGACAGGAATTCTAACCCTAAACAATAATTCTCAAAATGCCATAGGTTATACTTGGGAAATTAATAAGGAAATTGTAAAAACAGATAAAAAAGAATCCATAACAAGACCAATTTCTTTATTTAACGAATCTTCTATTTCTGTTTCCTTAATTGCCGAGGGTAAATGCGGTTTGGTAACCGATGGACCAAGGTCAATTGAAATTAGAAAACCAGTTGAAGTAAATCCGTGCCTTGACAATGCTGGTTTATTTATAAATAATTCACTTGTAACAATTTATAGCTTAAAAGAAACTTCTGTTATAAACAAATTCAACAAAGACACAATCAACTTTATTGCAGAAACTGAAAACAGACTGGTCGAAGTTCAAAAAAATCTGGAGAGCTACATTGCTGGCAAGTCAAATGCTATGCTGAATGAATTATTTAAACAAGAATATTTCAATTTTATATCGACAGTTGTGGCCTCTGCGATCAGACAGCAAAATCCAAATCAGATTGCTGCGGTACAAACCCTTATATCGACAAACACTTCTTTGTTTTATACGATTTTGAGATGTCAGGATCTAGAAACACTGAAAGCATCTGAAAAACAAATTGCCCCAGCAGGATTGTTTTTTAATACTTTATTTCAAAGTTTCGTCGAAATACAATTTAACACAGATAGCGACGGATCATTGAGAGCATTTTTATCCACCATGCTAAAAGTATTTCCAAAAATCGACTTTATAGTATCCTTTTTAAACATACAAATAGAAGCCCTTACAGCCAGTGCAAAATTCAAATAAACATATCATCAATAAAGTTTTCCTTGAGATAAATACCAATTCTAAAGAAAAAGGATATTATCTCAAGGACAATATGGACGCCTTTTTGCAAAAGGAAGTATTCGCGCTTTTAGAAAGCTACTTCAACGAATGGGATTCGAAAAATGCTTCACACAGTTTACAATTAGACAAACTCAACTTGGATATTGCCATCAATCAGAATTTGGATTTTGAAGATTTCAAAAATCAAATCCTGAAAAAAATCACAACACAAGTTGAAGAAGTTTTTAAAAACGAAAATGCAACTATAGAAGGCTATAAACTCATCAAACCACAAGAAAAAGAAATAGAAAGCTTCTTTTATTTCTTGGAAACAGGCACAAATGCTTGGTGGAAAACTTCAAACCATGATGCTAAAATAGTGGATGATGCTGTATTTGACGAAATCCTAAATGATGTAGTTTTTTCTATTAAATGGACAAACGCTGTCCAAAAACCAATAGTGAGAACACGACTCATCAAACAATTTACAGACAGCCAAATTGTAAACATCATTAAAAAAGGAATATTGCTTAAAAAAAATAATACAGAGAGCAATACCCAAATAATTAAGATTGAAGCCATAAAAAAACACATAGAAACCAATAGTGCAAAAAATCTATGGATTCCAAATCAAAGGTTTTTAATGTGGGAAATAGTCATTTTAAGCCTTTTGGGAACAAGCGATACTGTTTTAAAACAAAAGCTTTCGAGATTGATTGGCGATGTATTCGAATTTCATAAAAAGAACCTCTTTTTGCAACACAAGGAACTTTTTTTACAAGAAATTAAAAATCAGATAGAAAATCAAAACCCACTAGAATTACTGGCTAATCTTGATGTTATTATTTCGATTATCGAGAAAAAATTAGACAAAATTATTTTAGAAGAGACAGAAATTGAAACTTCCCAAAGAAATCAAGCTTCATTAAAAACTAAAAAAGAAATAAAAACGGAAGAAGAAATAGTAAAACAGACAAAAATAGAAAATGAAATTGAGATCAAAAATGAAGTAAGTATTGAAGATGAAACAGAGATTAAAAATGAAGCAGAAATTGAAGATAAAGCAAAAACAAATGAAGCAGAAATAGAAGCTTCTAAAATTCAAGAAAGCAATGAAAAAACAGCAGCAGAAGCAGGCTTGATTTTGGAAAAAAACAAAGAAGAATCTCTTCACGGCGATGATCAAGATATCGAGATTTTAAGAAATAGTTCAAAAGAAAAAACTATTAATAATCAAGAGGAAGCAATTGAGGAAAAAGATTCTTCTTTTGAAAAAGAAAAAGATAAAAAAGAAAACCTATTAGATGTTGCCGTTAGCGACTCCTATGTTGGTAACGCTGGTTTAGTACTGGTTCATCCTTTTCTAAAATCCCTTTTTGAAAATTGTAAACTGCTTCATATAGACAATACTATAAATAATCCAGAAGTTGCCGCGCACCTTTTACATTATGTAGCCACAGGACAAGAACAGGATTATGAAAATGCTATGGTTTTTGAAAAGTTCTTATGCAATATTCCGCTAACCGAACCCATTGAAAGAAACATTGTACTCTCTGAAGAAATGAAAAAAGAAGCTGCGACCATGCTGCAAGCGGTATTAAGCAATTGGGATATCATGAAAACATCAACGGTAGAATTGCTGCAGAACGAATTTTTGCAACGTCCTGGCAAACTGAATAGTAATGGTGATGAAAGTCCGACAATAATTATCGAGCGAAAAACACAAGATGTTTTATTAGACCAATTAAGTTGGAATTTGAGCATCATAAAATTGGCTTGGAAAAAACGCATCATTTATGTTAACTGGTAAAAATGAGAAATATGACTGTTGAAAACACCTCTTTTTTAGAATACGATAGAAAAAATATTCGCAGCTTTCAGCAAATGGCTTTAGAGTTTTTATTTAATAATGTAAACATGTCTAAAGTAGTTTTTTGCGGAGGCATTGCAGACTATCTCAATCTTCGCGAATATTATGACATTACCATCAATGATATCGATCTGATTTTTGAAAACGAAATGGATTTACAACCTATGATCAGCAAATTGGAGACCAAAAGATATCTTTCTAAATACTATAAAACAAAAAATGGTGAAGCACTAGTACATATATTCAGAGCTGGCGAAAACTCAATCAATATAGATAGTTTTCCAAGGCATTTTTCTAATTCAACTTTTATACAGTCTCCTTTGTTGGGTAAAATGGTCTGGCACACCTCGTTTGAAGAAAGTAAAAAAAATCATAATACCGAAATACATCTCAACACTTCGGTGGTTAAAGGTGCCGATTATCAATGGAAACGATTGTATAAACACAGCCGAAAAGCGTCTTTGTACAACAATGTAACTTTTCTGGAAGAGAAAAACTTAATTCATACCATTAAAAAAAATATTTTATGAAGGAAGAGCCTAGAATAATTTACAGCTTAGACGCATTTCCTATTAGCAATAACCGATGGAATGAAGGCAATAGATTTAAAGAAACGATTTATTCGACAGCTTTAAGTATACTATACAGTCATTTATGGTATCAGGACATTGAATTGTATGCTGATGAAACTGCTTATAAATTTCTTTATATGCTTCCGTGCAGAGTCACTAAAATCAGCAGCAATAAAGATGCTGTCATATGGATGAAATCGAAAATTGATGTCATGGAAAAACAAACTAAACCCTTTGTTCACCTTGACAATGATGCTTTTATAAAGAAAAAGATACGCTTTGATTTTGAGAAAGTAATTGTAGAACAAAATGATTACGAATTATACGGCATGTACCAGTATCGTTTGGATTTTTTTAATCAATATACGCAGGATTTAGATTATTGGAAACCCGATTTAGGATATGCATTTAACTGCGGAGTATTAGGTTTTAGAGACTTAAAACTTCGGGATGAGTTTCTAGAGGTTTATTATACTTTGGAGGATATTTTCATAAAAAATAACAACCCAGGAATAACGAGAATAGAACCTTGCATTGTTTTAGAGCAGTACAATCTAGCATCGTTATTACATCACAAAAATATTAAACCAACCTTATTGCTCTGGAAAAAAAACTTGCACGAAAACAGCCAACTCGCAGACAGAATTGGTTACACGCACATTGCAGGCCAAAAAAAATACAGAATTGACATTGTTCAAGAAATAGAAAACAGACTTTCTAAACTGTTTCCGTATTGGTACAAAGAAGTAAAAAATGCATTAGAGAAAGAAGGCATAGCTTAAATTACAACGATATGAAACAACGACACAAGATAATTTACAGCCTTGATGTGCTTCCCATCACAAACAACAGATGGAATATGGGTGACAAACTAAAGGAAACGGTTTACATGACCGCTTTAAGTATATTATATTCTCATCTGTGGTATGATGAAATCGAGTTGTATGTAGATGAGATCGGTTTTAAGTTTCTATATATGCTGCCTTGTGCTGTTACCAAAGTACAAAACGACAATCGAATTGAACTTTGGATGAAATCGAAAATTAAGGCTATGGAACTGCAAACCAAACCGTTTGTTCATATAGACACTGACATATTTATTAAGAAAAAAATTGAATTTAGTTTCGATGATGTAATAGTAGAACGCAAGGAAGATACTTATGAAGTCCATTATAAGAAACAGGTGGAATTATTTAATAAATACACCTGCAGATTGCCTTATTGGCATTCCGATTTAGGTTATTCCTTCAATTGTGGCATATTTGGTTTTAATGATCTCCAACTCCGTGATGAATATCTAAAAAGTTATTATGATCTGGAGAATATATATATCGAAAACCAAAAGGACTTTGATGTATTGAAAAAAGAAGGTTATGAAACCTGCATTTTAATCGAACAATACACGCTCGCTTCGTTGCTAAACTATAAAAACAATCCTCCTACAACACTATTGAAAGGAGAAAACATAACAGAACATGGCAAACATGCAGATCATATTGGCTATTCTCATTTTTTTGGAATGAAAAAATATGAAAAATATGTTGTTGAAGAGATTGAACTTCGGCTCTCTAAAATATTTCCGTATTGGTACAAGCAAATAAAAAATGCATTAGAGAAAGAAGGTGTTATTGCAGATATTCCACAGTTTGTTTATTGAAACAAATTAGTATTTCAAAATGGTAAAATAATAAGTCATGAGAGAATTTGAACAAAGAAAAACGGCTAATCCCTCCTCTTCTACTTTTTTTGGACCAAAAATCCAAAAAAAACTCACTACGGGCACTGTTGGAGACAAGTATGAAGTAGAAGCTGATAATGTTGCAGATAAAGTGGTGAACAAACGTAAAACAGGAGGTTTGTTGCGATCAAGAAGTGAAGAAGCTGTGCAGCAAAAACCTATTTCAGAAACCATTTCAACGGTTCAAAAACAAGATTTAGCACAAGAACAGCCTCTTCAAAAAAAGGGTAAGGAAAAAGAAGAAGACAAAAAAATCCAAAAGAAATCGGACAAGGAAGAAGATAAAAAAGTACAGAAAAAAGGAGAAAAAGAGGAAGACAAAAAGGTTCAAAAAAAATCCGATAAGGAAGAAGACAAAAAAGTACAGAAAAAGGGAGAAAAAGAAGAAGACAAAAAGGTACAAAAGAAATCGGATAAGGAAGAAGATAAAAAAGTACAAAAAAAATGTGCCGAATGTGAAAACGAAGACAAAAAGGCGCAGAAAAAAGAAGAAAAACAAGTTAAAGCAAAGCTAAAGGAATCGAACTCAGTAGATGAAAATGTCGAAAGTAATCTCACCAGCTCTAAAGGTAGCGGCAATGCCATGGACAAAAATACAAAGCAGGAAATGGAATCTGGTTTTGGAGCCGATTTCAGCAATGTAAACATCCACACCGACAGCAGAGCCGTACAAATGAGCGAAGAACTGGGCGCACAAGCTTTTACACATGGCAATGATGTCTATTTCAATAAAGGAAAATACAATCCAACTTCTCAAGAAGGGAAATTTTTACTGGCGCATGAGCTAACGCATACTGTTCAGCAAGGCGGTGCCCAACCAAAATCAGGCAAAATACAAAAATCAGCTATTGAAAACCATCCTGAAGACCTGCGAGCCGAAAGACCCGAAAATCCTCAGTTTAAGGGCAATCCTCCGCTTGAAAAAGCCAATGATAACCAAATGCTTATTTCTACTGGTCAAAAAGGGCAATATGTTTCGGAACTTCAAAATGGATTGATGCAGGCAGGCCAAAGTTTACCCAAATTTGGGGCAGATGGAGATTTTGGAAGCGAAACGCGAAATGCAGTAATCGGCTTTCAAGCAGACAACGGATTGAATAAAATTGATGGTATCGTGGGGCCAGAAACTATAGGAGCTTTAGACAATAAACTTGTGGGACAAAAAGGCGGTGATAGTAATTGTTGCGGAGAAGCATTTCAATTACCACAAAATAACAATGAATTTAACATAGATGAGTCCGTTATGTCTTCCTCAACTTTTTGCTCAAAAGGCAATTTTAAAATAACATCTACCGCAAATTGGGTTACTCCACATAATGCAAAACATTACAATATACTCTTGACTGCCATACAAGGAGGAACCATACATAAAACGGGCAGAAGATATGATGTTGGCAAAACAGAAACACAGTCATTTGCTGTAAAAACCAAAGATTGCATCTTCTTTAAAGTAGAAGTTCAAGTAATTAATCCTGGAGGCAGTCCAAATTTAAAAGGAAGTTTTAATGTAACCAATTAGAGATGCCAGCATTCAAGCAAATATCAAAATCAAATCCATCTACCCCTTCTTCTTTTAATGCAAGAAAGGGACAGGATTTTTTTGGTATTCAGGCAAAATTAAACATCGGAAAATCTAACGATAAATTTGAAGCAGAAGCTGATAGAGTTGCAGACCAGGTAGTTTCCAATAAACAAACGGCAAATGCAGATAGCTTCTTTTCACCATCGCCTGTAGTACAAAAAAAGCTAGCAGGAAATGTTCAAAAGCAAGAAGAAAAGAATAAAGAAATTCAGAGAAAAACAGTAGCCGAGACGATAACGCCTGTCGTACAGCTAAAAAAAGATTTCATCCAAAACAAACTCGATTCAAGAGTTGCTGAAAAGCGAGAAATTAATCCCGCTTTTTCTGGATCAAAAACGTTAATTCAGCATAAGCTAGAAGACAAAATCCAGAAAAAAGAAGAGACCGTTCAGAATAAAATAGAAGTCAAAAAACCTGAACCTGTCTCAAAAACTGCTTCTTCCATCAAACCTTTAATCCAAAATAAAGGAGAAGAAGAAAATGTACAGCAGAAAAAAGAAGAAGAAAAACAAAACTCAGACGAAGAAAAACAACTTCAAAAAAGTGCCTCTGGCGATGCCAATCCTAGCGATAATACAAATTTAGAATCTAATTTAAATAGCAGCAAAGGCGGAGGTTCGCCCCTATCAGGGAAAATAAAAACTGAAATGGAATCTGGCATTGGAGCCGATTTCAGCAATATCCGTATACACAATGACTCAAATGCTGTTCAAATGAATAAGCAGTTAGGCGCTCAGGCTTTTGCAACAGGAAACAATATTTATTTTAACGAAGGAAAATACAATCCAAATTCGAAAGAAGGCAAGCACTTACTGGCCCACGAATTAACGCATACTGTACAGCAGGGAGCGGCAATTAGAAAAAAACCAGAACCTATCTCCCCTGCTCCCGAAATGGTTCAGGGTTCATTATTGTCCTTTGCGATTCCTGGTTTTATAAAAAACAATGTCAGACATATTCCCGGTTATACACTACTTACTGTTGTAGCAGGCTACGATCCTTTGAATGATGTTAATGTCGAAAGAAATGCCATTAACCTTATTGAGGGATTTATGGGATTAATTCCTTTTGGAACAGCCATATTCGATAAATTACAAGAATATGGTATTATTGATCGTGTTTTTGATTGGGTCAACAGTCGTTTGAGTGAATTGGGTCTAAGTATGGATGCGTTACTTCAACTCGTTCAAGATGCTTGGGACGAATCTTCAGTTACCACTTTCATAGACGTTGTTAGAACTAAATTTAATGACTTAGTAAATCGAGTAAGTACTTTTGCAACTTCACTTGTTGACCAAATTATAACTTGGATAAAAGAAGCGTTGATTGATGTTGCAGAACCATTATTAGCAGAAAATAAAGCGTATTCGCTCCTCAAAAAAATCATCAAATACGATCCGTTGCGCGATGAAGAAGTTACTGCTACAACAGTCGAAATATTAGAAGATTTCTTAATCCTAATCGACAAACAGACCGAATTGGAGCAAATGCGCGAAAAAGGCACGCTGCAAAAAACTGCCGATTGGCTTGATACCCAAGTTGGAACTTTCAATTCGTTATTAGGTGAACTTCGCGGACTTATCACCGCAGCTTGGGATGCTATTCAGCCATCCAATCTGGTCAATATTGCCGATAATCTCTCTGCACTTGCCACTCAGGCTGGAGATTTCTTACAAAGAGTTTGGGATTTCGCTTCAGGCGTGGCACTTAAAGTATTAGAACTCGTTAAAGAATCATTATTAGGATGGTTGTCTACTCAAGCCGCAACTGTAAGAGGCTATTCGCTTGTGAAAGTAATTATCGGAAAAGATCCTTTTACACAAGAAGTTGTGCCTCGCACAATTCCGAATCTGATTAGAGGATTTATGAGCCTGATGGATGGCGGAGAAGAACAATATGCGCAAATGGTCGAAACAGGCGCCATAGCTCGAATTGCTGGCCAGATTGAAGCGGCAGTGGCAACGCTCAACATGACGCCACAATCTATCATACAGCTCTTTACCGATATTTGGGATTCGATGTCTATTGATGATCTTATTCATCCGATAGATGCTTTCATGAGAATCATCGAAAAATTTGGAGAACCTATTGGCCGATTAATCGCATTTGTGGCAGAAATTATACGAATTGTCATTGTTGCCATTCTAGAGATCATGAATTTCCCATTTGATCTTATAGGAAATATCATTAATAGAGCTTTGCAAGCCATTGACGATATCAAGAAAGATCCAATTGGTTTCTTAAAAAATATACTTCGAGCACTTAAACAAGGATTTGTACAGTTCTTCGACAATATCGTTACCCACTTAATAAATGGCGTAACCGGCTGGCTAATGAGCGAGCTGAAAGATGCCAATATTCCAGTTCTTACTGATTTCTCTTTACGAGGTGTTATCGCTTGGGTTCTAGAAGTGCTGAATATTTCGATGGAAAGAATCTGGGAAAAATTAGCTGCACATCCACGCATCGGACCAGCAAGAGTTGCCAGAATCCGCAGTGCAATTAATACGCTCGAAGGTATTTGGACATTTATCAAAGACGTTCAAGAACGTGGTATGGCCGCCATTTGGGATAAAATTCAAGAACAGCTTAGCAATTTATGGAATACCGTTCTCGATGCCGTGAAAAACTTTGTCATGGAACGTATTGTAAATAGAATTACCGCTAGACTTTTAAGCATGTTAGATCCAACGGGAATCATGGCTGTGATAAATGGTGCTATGGCATTCTTCAATGCAATTCAAAGTTTTATCAAGTACTTGCGTGAAATGCTCGAAGTGGTCAATTCGTTTGTTAATGGTGTGGCTGATATCGCACAAGGAAATGTAACTACAGCAGCCAATTATCTGGAAAGAACTATGGGACAAGCCATGCCTGTCGTGATCGGTTTCTTGGCCAATCAAGTTGGTTTAACCGGAATTGGCGCAAGAGTTGGCGAAATGCTTATTGCCGTTCGCCAAATGGTTGATGAGGCACTTACTTGGTTAGTGAATAAAGCCGTTGATACAGGAATGGCATTGTTAGACAGGGTTATGGCAATGGGTGCAAGTGCCAGAGATGCTATTTTGGGATGGCTGGGAATAAGAAAAGAATTTAGAGATCAGAGCGGACAACCACATACATTTTTATTTAAACAGGTAGGTAATGAAACAAGGTTAATGGTTAGAAGTGAAGAACAAGATTACAAGAATTTTGTAACTAATTTGACTATTGCTGCATCTGATCCTAAAAAAACAGAGAAAGACACAGCTAAAAGGGAAGCTATAGAAATCTTAGAAGCCATAGAAAGATTGAAAAGTACCAACACTTCTAACAATACTGAAGGTTCAAGAAATTCTGCAGAATTTGAAAGACAGCTAGGTCTTCTAGCACAAAAAACAGCTGTTTTTATGGAGTCTGCAGTAGGTGAAATTCCAGAATCCACTCCTCCTGTTTATGGAGGCAGGTCACCTGGAGGTTTTGCTACATCTATGGAAATAAATGTACTCACAAAAAAAGGACCTGAAGGTTCTAGTGCAGTTACATCACTTTCTACAGGAACTTTTGATAAACTAGGAAAAAGACACGAATCAAAAGGATCCTCTGTAAGATTTTATAAACATGGTCATCTACTTAGCAGCCATTTACATGGTCCTGGAGATGATTTTAAAAACCTAACCCCGCAATCTGAATCTGGAAACCAAACGTTTGAAAGTGGTGTTGAGAACACATTGAAAAGAAATATAAACAGAGAAAATGAACCAATGATATATAAGTATAAGGTAGAAGCGATTTATGCTTCCAGATCTGATAAAGGTAGCCTTAAACAAAATATAGAAAGGGAATATGCAAGTCGCATCGATGATATTGATGATGATGGCTTAAAAGTTAAATTACAACAAGAACTTAGCGAAAAGAAAGATATTATAGATGCAGAAGATCAAGTGGCAACAGAATTCAATGTCAATGCAAAACCATTAAACAATAAACTCGAAGAAATCTCAGGTGAAGGTTTTACTGATTTTCAAGTTCCAAATAATATAAAAAGAGAAGCAAGTAAATACATCTTACCAAATGAACTAAGTGATGAAGAAAGAGCCAATAAATCTAAACGAAAACGAAATTCTGAACCAACAAGACCTGCAAGAGAAAGAACAACTCGTACAGAAATAACTAGAGTAAGGGAACTTTTAGCACAGGGAATAAAAACACAGCAACAGATAGCAAATGAAGTTGGCGTTTCAGTTGACACAGTTAAAAGAATTAAATCAGGTCAAATTATTTAGAAATCATGACGTATTTAAGCATATTTGAAAAGATAAAAGAAGATATAATTAAGCATCCATATCTTGAATTGATAGAATGTCAATTTAATCCCGGATTAAGTGAAGCTGAATTGGAAAATTTAAAAACTGAATTGTATCAATGTATAGATTATTTCCAATCTATAGATATGAAAGCAATTTACAAGTTTTATCGAGAATGCAATGGATTGACTTTAAGTTGGAGGATAGCAAGTCATTTAGACGAAAAGGAGTATTTAGAATTAAAAGAAAAACTCCCAAACTTCACCTTTCCATACACAAGAGATTTAGAAATTGGAAAAATAAAAATACTTCCTTTTGAAGAAGTTTTTCTTTATGAACAAGACTATTTTGACACTTCAAGTTCAGGAGATCATTTTACACAATTCAATGATTACATTTATAATGGAAATTCCTTTGGCAAAATGCTCTTTATCTTTGATCTTTTTAGTGAAACCTCTTGTATGTCATTTGTTCCGGACGAAGATAATAAAGAACCAAAAGTAATTTTTCTATCTGACTATTATATCGTTTGGAATAATTCAAGAATTACTTTTTTTGATAGTTACATTAATTTTTTAGCTGTAACACGAGGTCTTATAGAAAGTAGGAAGCAATTTTTTGATTATTTCAGAGGAGACACAAAAGAGGCTATTATGTTTAAAAAGAAATACAATACTGATTTAGAACCCTCATTATTCAAAATTTTTAACCATCATTAAAATAAAAAACAGCTTTATTTAAAAGATAAAATGGAAACAATTTTCACATACTTAAAAAACCAATTCGTTTTTCAGCTTGATCACCTTTTTCAAGTCGAAAACCCAATGGAAAAACCTATTTTAAATCAGATAGATTCAAATGGTTTTATAAATGAATTTATTATAGAAAAAAATCTAACTGAAATAGATACTCTTCTGCTTGGATTAGCTCTGGTTCCGCATTTGAAGCCTGATTTTTTGAGTTCGATTATGGCAGAATATTTGCCCAATGGCGGCGAACTGCCCGAGTTTGGCGGAATCAAAACAAAAAATCACCGCGGTATTTTACCAACGGGTGAAACAGCTCAGTTTTTAATAGCTGGAAATGATCTAGAAAATCGAATTTCATTCTATGATTACCTGCACAATCAGTCTTATCTGTACCAAAAAGGAATTATTAAAATAGAATCTGTTCCAAATGGCGAACCAAAATTGAGCGGTCTATTGGTTTTAGAAGATGAATACATTGAGAAATTTATAACTGGAAAAATCCTAAAACCTCAAATGAGCAGCATATTCCCTGCGCAATTAATAGAAACACAATTGGATTGGGACGATCTGGTCTTGAATTCTAACACCTTAAATCAGATAAAAGAAATTGAAACCTGGCTTAAATTCAACGATATTTTACTTCACGAATGGAATATGAAAGCCAAAATAAAACCCGGTTTTAGAGTCATGTTTTACGGTGCGCCAGGAACAGGAAAAACACTTACAGCTTCGCTTTTAGGAAAATATACCCAAAGAGATGTTTATCGAATAGATTTGTCGATGGTGATTTCGAAATACATTGGGGAAACCGAGAAAAACTTGTCTTCTCTTTTTGACAAAGCAACCGATAAAGACTGGATTTTATTTTTTGATGAAGCCGATGCCGTTTTCGGAAAAAGAACCAATGTACGAGACGCGCACGACAAATATGCCAATCAGGAGGTTTCATATTTACTGCAACGAATTGAAAATCATCCTGGATTGGTTATTCTGGCATCAAATTTTAAAGCGAATATTGATACCGCCTTCACTCGAAGATTTCAATCTATAATTGAGTTCGAAACACCTTCCTATGGCGAACGTTTACAGCTTTGGAAAAATAATCTGCCAAAAGGAATTAAAATTGCAGATGATGTCAATCTTAATGAACTTTCAAAAAAATACGACATTACAGGCGCTAATATTGTCAACATCATTCAGTACGCCTGCCTCAGAACTTTAGAAGACAAAAATGAAAGCATCAACTTAAACCATCTGCTACAAGGCATCAAAAAAGAATATGCTAAAGAGGGGAAAATGATGTAATTGAGTTTCACAATATTCATTTGAAAATCAAATCATTACTTTAAAAATATTTCCTTTTAACATCTTATACATGGAAATTGTATAACAATGCATTAAAATTATGTAAGGACAAAAAATAGACTTTTAACACATTTGAAAATTACAATCAACATAATTTTCTAAATGTGATGACACGAATTTTATACATTCTAATTCTGTTAGTTCCTTGTGCTTGTTTTTCGCAGAAATATGATGCCAAGGTCGCATTTGCTATCGAAACTTATGCTTTTATTAAAGGGCAAAATGCGGCACTGCAAAAAGTAGCGCAACAGTTTCCGCATCTTAAACCAAAAGTGTTTGAGACAGAGAAAGCTTTAAAAAATGTTTTTGGGCGAACTGAAAAAAATCTGAATCAATTCTTAAAAGAAGAACTTAGCCGACAACAGATTGATTCGCTGCACAAGTATATTGATTCACTTCTGAACCAACAGCTTTCAAATCCGATTGAAAAAGAGCAGCATGCCCACGATTTTCTTCTAAAAGTAAAAGATAGGTCTACTTACAGTGACGGACTGCTTCCAAAAGGAATTCTCTCGTTTAAATATCATGACGCACCACATCAAGAGATTACGAACGGACATGTGGATGTTTTTTCTTCCGAAAATCATCCAAAAGCAGAAAATATTGCCATAAAAATTCCTGTTCCAAAAAGTTGGCTTGCTCAAGAAGCTGACATGCCCCAAACAATTCAGCAGTTTACCAGCTGTTACGGAAATGGAAGTGAAAAAATACTGATTGTGGTGTATGACCTTCCTGAAGAGCTGAACGGAATTACACTAAATGAAAAATCGGTTTTATCTTTTCTTTCGCCACAAACTAAGCTTATTCGAACAGAATCAGTAATTATTGATGATACTCCGGGATTGATGGTGGAAGTTGAGGAATCTATACACTACCAAAACGAAAATATGAACGTAAGAATGCTGCAGTTTATGTTTTTAGATAAACAGAAACTATATTGTCTGCAAGGCAGCATTGGGCCAGCAAATAAAAATGAAGATTTGGGAATTCAGATTAAAAAATACGAACCTCTTTTTCGCCTTATTGCTTCTAAAACAGAACTCGATAATTAGAAAATAAGGTTTTTCAGTTATTTATTCTTTTTCTTGTCCTTTTTGTATTCTTTCATTCTTTCGTCTGCGCCATCATCGATTCCCCTACCTTCAGGAATCGGATTGTATAGCGAACCTTTTGTATCACTAGCCTCTGGCCCCATTTCAATCATATATTTCTGAGCCATATTACCGCCCAGCCATTCTGAGAAACGAGGAAATACATTGGCACTAAAAGAGGAAACCTCTGCCTTCCATCCTACTGGCACTACTTTTTTTGGTCGAAGGGATTTTCGCAGAACAGCATTTACTACTTTATCAGGTTCGTCCATCATAGCCATTTTAGGCTCAACACCAGTATAATTGGCCGCATGGCGCCAAATAGGCGTATCAACTGCCCAAGGTTCGATTGTTACTACTTTTATTTTGTCATATCCATTCAGACGAAGTTCTTGCGACAGTGCCAAACTTAGACTTCTAATACCCGATTTAGTGGCAGAATAACTGCTTTGATAAGCTAATGGAATTTCGCCCATTACCGACGCCACGTTTATCAGCACGCCTTCTCCCTGAATTATGAACTGCTCAACTGCCGTCCTGCTGCCATAGAAAAAACCTTTTAAATTAACGTCTATTACCCGCATCTGATCTTCCATTGGCACTTCCCAAAATCTCCCTACTGCCGTAACTCCAGCCATATTAATCCATACATCAATTTTAGAATATTCTTTAAGAGCTGCCGTTCTTACAGCTTCCAAGTCTTCTGGTTTACTTATATCTGCGGTAACAACTAGAGCTGTGCCTCCCGATTTTCGTATTATAGAGGCAATCTCTTCTAAAAGATCTGTTCTTCTTGCTGCTAGAACAACATTGGCTTTATACTTTCCCAGTTCCTCTGCAACACCACGTCCCATTCCGCTAGATGCACCAATAATAACATAGGTCTTTTGGGCAATCTTAGCTTGTCCCGAATTGCCAACTTTCCATGTTGAACAGCTAACTGTCACAAGCAAAAGCAAAAATAGAACGACAAGCCTTTTTAAAGTATTTAAAATATATTTTAGCGCCATAATATCGATATTAACTAACTTTTTAGTATAATTTCAAGTAGAATGAATTCATCAACAACAAAACACAAACAACTCATATTCAAGTAACTAATCTAATATTTAATCCGTTTTTACAGTTACAGATTTTTTTTATAATTTTATATAATAATCAAGACTTTATGTATCTCTCCAAAATCGTCTTATAAAATTTGACATGAGAATTTAATAGCTTCCAACGAAAATTTTATAATCGATTTAGCCAACAGTCTCTTATTTTTAGAAATCAAATTCAACATTTAATTTTTATATTATGAAGATTGAAAATTACTCACAGCAGGATTATCCTGAAAAACACGAAGAATATAGTTATGAAGAAGAATTGCTATTAACCTACAGCGATTATCTGGACAGTAAAGACCCAAAAAATCAGAATTGAATCCTTGGCTGAAAATTTCTTGCCAAAAAAACTTCAATCATTATCATTTTGATTTTAAACACATTATATAACTTCAAAAGATAATTTTATAAAAAGACGAAGGTCTGCTTACTTAATTTTATTGCAAAATCATTATTAATTCAATTACTATTATTATGAGCAGCAATAAAACAATAACCAGACGTTCTGCAATAACAGGCATGGGAGCCATATGCTTGGCAACTGCATTTACACCTGTTTTAGGGGCAGATTTAAAAATCGATGACAAGGAATCGGTTGCACCAGAAGATCCAAAGACAAAATACCCGCGCCCGCCCTTTAAGGAACAGAAACAGCCATGGCCGGGCTTAGTCAGTAAAATGGATCCGCGTCCAGACCACGGCGAAAAAAGCTATAAAGGATCAGTAAGATTAAAAGGAAGAAAAGCGTTAATTACAGGTGGCGACTCTGGAATGGGCCGAGCAGCAGCCATTGCTTATGCGAGAGAAGGCGCTGATGTTGCCATTAATTATTATCCTACCGAAGAAGAAGATGCTAAAGAAGTTATGGCACTTATAACAGCTGAAGGTCGAAAAGCGGTAGCAATACCAGGCGATCTTCGAGACGAAAACTTTTGCAAATCATTGGTAGATCAGGCCGTAAAAGCGCTTGGCGGTTTGGATATTGTGGTGAGCAATGCTGCAAGGCAACAGACACACGATTCTATTCTTGATATTAGCACCGAAGATTTTGACGCCACAATGAAAACCAATATTTATGCTCCTTTTTGGATTATTAAAGCGGCACTTCCTCATTTAAAACCAGGCTCTTCCATAATCGGAACAAGCTCTGTTCAGGCTTATGCGCCAACCGAAGATTTATACGATTACGCTCAAACCAAAGCGGCAACTACAAATTATGTAAAATCATTGGCCAAACAGCTTGCTCCAAAAGGAATACGCGTAAATGGCGTTGCACCTGGCCCTGTGTGGACAGCGCTTCAGGTAAGCGGAGGAGCGACAATGGAAAAACTCAAAAATTTTGGATCTCAAACGCCAATGGGCCGACCAGGACAGCCTGTAGAATTGGCCTCTATTTATGTACAGCTTGCTGCGGAAGATGCAAGTTATGCTACAGGACAAATTTATGGTTCAAGCGGTGGCGAAGGAAATCCTTAATTAATGAACTAAAAAAGGTGAAGCTGTTTCAAACTTCACCTTTTTATTTGCAAAGCTATTGCTGTCTTTTAGTCTAGCGAAATGGTTATTTTTCTTCATCTTCCTTTAATAAGGCACTAAGAAGTTCCAATATTTCATTTCTTTTGAAAGGTTTTTCTAGAAAGGCACTTGCTCCTGCTTTTAACGCAAAAGGCGCAACTAAAGAGCTTGCCGATATTATAATGATAGGAATTCCTGCAGTATCGGGCTTATTTCGTATCTCCCTGCAAATGTCTAAGCCGTCTACACCCGATAATTGCTTGTCAAGAATAAACAAATCGGGAATTTCATAAAAGCCTTTTAACAGACGATCGCCGTTTGAAAATACAGTTACTTCAAAATCTTCACTTTCCAAAAGGAATCTCATCGCATCGCGCATTGCCAAATCATCTTCGGTCAGTATGATTTTTTTTCTATTTGCCATTTGAATGACGTTATTGAGAAAGATAACAGTAAAAAGTGCTCCCAGAGCCTGGCTCACTTTCTGCTTTAATAAATCCTTTATGCAGTCGCGCGGCTTTTAAGGCAATTGCCAATCCTTTTCCGCTTCCTTTATAAACGCCTTGCGGATGAAGCTGCTGGAACAATTCAAAAATACGATCAATGTATTTGGACTCAAAACCAATTCCGTTGTCTTTAAAAGCAATGCAATAATAGTTTTCAGCTGGACGCGCTTCATTAAAATGAACTTCATCTCCGCGTACTTTTTCGCAAGTAATTAAAAGTTGAGGCGTAACATCATCTCTTATAAATTTAATAGCATTGGAGATCATCTGTCTAAAAATCTGTTCGAGTGCATTCAAATGTCCTTTAACGGATGGAAGTTTCACTGCAGTGATGAGAAGGCCCGTTTCCTGTATTTCATGGCTTAAGCTATCCAATACTTTTGACAGAATAATGTTAAGATCTACATTTTCGGCTTCTTTCTTTGAAGTATTTAAAGTCAAGAAAGTTACAATATCGTCCATAAGCAGTCCTAAACGTTGCAGATTTGTTTGCATACGCCTTACGTTTCCTTTTCCGCTATCGGTTAAATTGGCTGCTTCATTCTTTTTTATCTGCTCCGCAAACATGTAGATTTTTCGAACCGGCTCCATTAAATCATGTGCTGCAATTTTGGCAAATGTTGCCGTTTCTTCGTTCGCATGCTTTAACTCCGTGTATTTTGTTAGGAGTTCCTCATTAAGTTCAAGCAGCTGATTTTCTGCCTTAACCCTATGTTCTACATCATGAATAACCTGCAAAATGCCGCTAATTTCTCCCGAACAATTTCGAAGCGGAACAATATGTGCTTCAAAATGTCCCTGTAAAAATGAAACCGATTCAGAGGATAAAAAAAACTTTCTCCCCTCAAGAACATTTTCAAAAGCCGTCGCATAAACCTCTTTTTCTGCTGAAGGAAATGCGCTTAAAAAAGGTTTATTAATAAGATCTTTAGACAAATTTCCTGACCATGTTTCTATTACCGTATTGCAGAAAATAATGTTAATATTGGTATCTAGAGCTATCATTCCGTCGATGCCTGCATTATTAATGCTCATCGCCAGTTCGCTTCTAGCTTTCCAGAAATCAGTTTTATCTGGCACTGAATTATTTTGTTGTTGTTTTTTCATGGGGACTGTTGATTATGTTTTAATCCAGTCCACAGATAGTGTAATATACCAATAGTATAACATACCAACAATCGGTAGACTGATGTAATAATGTATATTTTTGGTGAATCAGATAAGCTCTGAAAACTTACACAACGTATAAGAGACAGCAATTTACAATTTTTTCAAGAATAATTTTGTTTAAATAAATCATTTAACAATACTATATCATTTCATAGCAGAACTTAATATCTAATAAAATGTAAATTATGAAGCTTTGTATCAAAATAATATAAATAACTTATGCAAAGTATTCTCTAGCTTTGAATAATTCCAAAAACACTCTTTCCCTAATTTTGTTAAAACAGATCCGTGCAAATGAATCTGTTCACTACAGAAACCAATCGGAAAATTTTCGGTTTATTCTGTACGTTGTCTATAGCTGTTCTGGGTTCTGTTTCCAACAGATTCCCATAGTACTGTTCTCAGAGGATTTTTTCCTGAGAAATGTAAAACTGCGTGGCTATTATACAAGCATACATATCGTAGAATTTAATTTCAAAACCGCTCCAATATGGATTATTGTTTTGAAAAACATTTGTTCTGTTCGCAAATTTAATTTTTGCGAAAAAAAATAATTATTGCCTGTACATTAACCAAATCAACATCAAATGCTTACAATTGTAAAAGAAAATCCAGACAACCATAATGAAGAAATTTTAGATACCAATTTTTCAGTTGTGGGAATAGGAACAAAAGGGTCGGAAATTGAAATACTAAAATCAATAATTTCAGATTTGGCTGAAGATTCTGGTATGGCATATCTAATATTTGAAACTTTAGATTATCCTACAACAGAAAATTTAAGAGCCGTTCTTGCCGCTCAAACCAAACTGCCAGTTATAGAAATTGTCAATGAAATTAATCTTCAGCCCAATCAAATCTTCATCATTCCTGAGAATAATTTTTTAATAGCCGAAGACGGAATATTAAAACTTAAACCTAAAAACAGAAGCAGTCTCAATCATAACTGCCTCGACGAGTTTTATAAGTCAATTGCAGAAATTTATAAAAGCTATGCCATTGGAGTTCTTATTTCAGGAACGCCTTTAGACAGTTTAACAGGTCTTAAAAAAATCAAGGAACTTGGAGGAACAGCATTATCTATAGTCTACAAAAAAGGCTTGATTCAGAATAAAAACACCGAAGATATTATTGACCATTTCGTCCCCTATTTTTCAATTGCTTCCAAACTAAACGAGATACAAAAGAGTTATTTTGCTAGTCGTGCTTATGAAGAAGAAGATCAGAATAGTACAATAGAAGATAATCAGTCGTTCAACGAAATAATCGAAATTATACATTCTGTTTCAGGTACAAATTTTCCGCACTACAGACCCGAAATTTTACGAAGAAGAATAGCCAAAAGAATGGCGATTACCCGAAAAGAAACTTTAGCGGATTATCTCGCTATACTAAAAAACAACACCTCTGAACAAACTGCTTTGTTTAACGATCTGCTTATTTCGGTTAGCTATTTTTTTAGAGATCCCGCCCATTTTGCCCAGCTTTCAAATCGTGTTTTTCCATCTTTAATCGAAAACCAAAACAAAGAAAAAATAAGAATCTGGTCGGCTGGGTGCGCTACTGGCGAAGAAGCTTATTCACTAGCCATTACTATACATCAATATCTGGAGAAGACACAAAATTTGCAAACCAAAGTCCAAATTTTTGCTTCAGATCGATCCGAAAATTCCATTGCTAAAGCTCGCTCGGGAATATATACTATCCAAGATGTAAAAAATATAGATGAAGCCATTCTTGAAAAATATTTTACTAAAAAAGAAGGCAGTTATCATATCCATAAAACCATTCGTGATATGTGTGTCTTTGCTGTTCATGATTTAACTAAAGATGCGCCTTTTTCAAAAATTGATTTAATAGCGTGCCGTAACGTTTTACTTTATTTTGATGATGATCTTCAAAATCAGCTACTGAATTCTTTTCATTATGCGCTTCGCCACAAAGGGTTTCTTTTTTTAGGAAGATCAGAAACAGCAGAGAACAATCCAGATTTATTTAAAACGATTGGAGAAGAAGAAAAAATATACTGCCGAAAAAGCGATGGCAAATTGCATAAAAAATCAACCTTTAATGCTACTAAACCTCTCCTTGAGACTGAAGTGCCTGTTTTAGATTATGAAAAAATTGCTGCCGATATTCTTCAGCACTATTATCCGTCTGCTGTAATTGTAAACAGCGAACTCGAAATTGTGTATTTCCATGGCGATACAAGTCCGTTTTTACAGCCTGCATCAGGAAAACCTAGTTTTAATATTCTAAACATGGTTAGCGATGAATTGGCCTTTGAATTAAAAAACGCCATTATAAAATCCCGAAATAAAAAGAAAAATATCTTGGGTACACATATCGCTGCAAAAAAGCAAGAGTTTGTGACTTCTTTTGAAGTGATTTATCTTCCTTCTTACAAAGATTTGTCACTAATTGTTTTTAGTAAAATACTTTCTACAGAAGAGATTCAAAACCATCAATTTGAAAAACCAATAGAACTAATTAATGAAGAATCAATACTTACTACAAATGAAGAACAGTTGATTGACGAACAGCTTGCTATTTCGAAAGAAGAACTTCAGTCGAGCAATGAAGAACTCTCTTGCATCAACGACGAACTGCAGGATCGCAATAGAGAACTCTCCCTATTGCAGAATTTCTACGAATCGGCTGTAAATACGATTCGAGAACCTATGCTTATTCTGGATAAAAATGCAATCGTGAACAGTGCAAACCCTTCTTTCTATAAATTTTTTAAAACCAGTCCCGAAGAAACAGAAGGAATTTCCATTTTTGAATTGGGAAACTCACACTGGAACATTCTTGAATTTAAAGAATCGGTATTAAAAAAACTGACTAGCCAAGAAATGGTTGAAAATTTTAAAATACAATTTAACCTTGAGGACGGAACCACAAAAACAATGATTTTAAATGCTTCACGAATATCCAATTCAACTCCTGAAGAAATGATTCTTATTGCTTTGGAAGACCTTACAGATTTGGAAAAAAGCAAGGAAGCCATAAAACATAAAAATCAGGAACTTATCCATAATAAAAAGCAATTGGAATATTTTACAAATGCGGCTAAAAACAATTTGCTCGAACCCGTAAGTAAGATCTATATGTTTGGAAAAAAGGTTCTGGATACCGAAAAAGCGCTTACAGAAGCGGGAAGACATAACTTGACTCGCCTTTTAAATTCAGCTTCAAACCTCACTCAGCTGATGGAAGATTTGGTGGAGTATTCGCAAATTAATTTTACAGAGAAAAAATTTAAAATGACAGATCTTAATACTTTAATAAAAAAAACTATCTACCAGCTCAAAAGTATCATTGGCGAAAATCAGGCAGAAATTCATTCCGACGATATGCCCACTCTTTCGGTTATTCCGTCAGAAATTAATAAACTGTTTACTCACTTAATAACCAATTCTATAAAGTACAGACAAAAAGAAATCGTGCCCAATATAAAAATAAGCACGCAAGAGCCTTCTCTTGAAGAACTAAAGGCCACAGGCGTGAACTCAGATTCCAAATTTATCAAACTAATTGTAAGCGATAATGCCAGCGGTTTTAGCAAAGATTATGAAAAGCTAATATTTGAGCCTTTTTACAGATTGCATGGAAACGAAAAACACTACGGTAGCGGACTCGGATTAACAATAGTGAGCAAGATTGTTGCCAACCACAACGGATTTATTCGGGCATCAAGCGAACCATCAAAAGGCACGGAAATCTCTATTTATCTGCCTATTTAAAAGCTGTAAACTCGGCATTAAAAAGTATAACAGCCCAGAAATGTCTTTTTTAGAAATTTGTGATAAAAGTTAAACAGTTATGGAAACAAATTTTAAAAAAGGCCAGCATGTAAAACAAGAGTTTGGCGGACCAATTATGAAAATAATTGGCTTTGAGCCCGAACTTATAGAAAATGTTATTACACAATGGGAAGATGAGGAAGGCACTATTATAACAGGAAAATTTATGGATTCTGTACTAATCCATGCGCATTAATAGTACTTACAAAGAGCGGAAAACCACCGCTCTTTCTTTTTATTGCTGATATTAAGTTGCTATTAGCCAATAGATATTCTATAAAATCTGGTTTTCATTTTATAAAAATATTTTGGTCAGTCTCTGTAATTTTAAACTAGAAATAATCAGTTGGTGCAATTAAAAATATTATAAGTTTTGACGCGGATTAGACAGATTTCGTTAGCACGAAAACGCAGACAAAAACAGATTTGTATAAAAAATTTAAAAAATCCGCGTTTTATCCGCGTTTTTACGAAGTAAATCCGTTTTATCCGCGTGCTATTCTATTCAAAGTTGTTACGCCCAAAGAGTTAGAAATAATAAAACATATCTAGTTATGATTCAGATAATTGATGCTCCGGCAAATACTGCCGCTTTTAGAGCTGTCGGAGAAGTGACAGCCGACGACTATAGAAATGTTCTGGTGCCAGAAGTAACCAGACTTGCAGAGAAAATCAACGAAATTAACTTCTTGTTTTTAATCGATACCGAAATTAAAAATTTTACTGCAGCGGCTTGGATAGAAGACGCCATATTAGGACTCAAGAATCTCGGAAAATGGAATCGCGCCGCCATCGTAACTGATTCTGACAAGGCCATTTCGTTTACAAATGCTTTCAGCTATTTTGTTCCTGGCGAATTTAAAGGCTTTAAAAAAGAAGCATTCGAGCAGGCCCTTACATGGGTAGAAACAGGAAAAAAATAAACCTGTACCCAACTACTAAAAGAATCAAAATATCATGAAAAAGCACGCTATACATATTGGCACCTCTGGATGGTCTTACAAACATTGGCGTAATACCTTTTATCCTGAAAATCTAAAAGTGAAAGACCAATTTTCGTATTACATCGATAATTTTAATTCTGTAGAAATTAATAATACTTTTTATGGAATGCCAGCCGATGAGACCTTTCAAAATTGGGAAAGCCAAGTGCCTGAAGACTTTAGATATGTCATTAAAGCAAATCGCTTTATTACACATATAAAAAAGTTGCATGATCCTGAGGACAGTCTGCTTATTTTTATGGAGAAAGTTAAATTCTTGGAGAAAAAATTGGGCGCCATTTTATTTCAGCTTCCTCCTTCCCTTCACGTCAATTTAAGACTTCTAGAAGATTTTTTAACGGTTCTTTCTCCCAAAAACCGATATGTATTTGAATTTCGCCATTCGAGCTGGTATTTGCCCGAAGTATATCAGCTTTTAGAAAAATACAACTGTGCTTTCTGCATTTACGAATTGGCAGGGCACATTTCGCCTATGAAAGTTACTGCCGATTTTGTATATATTCGCCTTCATGGCCCAACCTCGGTTAAATATCAAGGAAGCTATTCTGACGAAGCTTTAAACGAATGGGCAGAACAATGTCTAAAATGGTTAAAAACCAAAGATGTATTTATATTCTTTGATAATGATGAAAAAGGATATGCCGCTTTTAATGCCTTGCAACTGCAGAAAATAATCGAAACCGCGCAACAGCATACTGAAATTAGCTAAATAAAACTATCTGAAGAAATTAACACATGACATTCTTCTTGTACAGAATGTTCTACAATTAAAGATGCAACTTAAATGTTTCTGACATTTCGCTTTCCAAAAAACGTATCTTCATACAGTTTCCGATTTTAAATCAAACTTCTCCCTAATTTTATTTGCCCCGCTTTCAACTAATAAGTATTTTAACTTATTCTTAAGCCAATTGCTCTATACAAATAGGCAAAAAAGCGTAAATTAGTGCACCTTTTGGGCTTTTCAATCTAGCTTTAAGAATCAACTTTAATCTTGTACTACTTCTTATTCATTTTGCATTCGCAACCTATTAGAAAATCAATTTTGCATGAAAAACAATCCCAAATTAATAACTAATTATGAGTACAAGAAGTTCTTTCTTCCTGATATATCAACTCATAATCTTTTTAATAATTCTAATGTACAGCTATATCGAATTGAAAATTATTTGAAGAAAATTGTCATACCTGTTAATCCATATCAGACTACTTTTAATTTTCTGATTTTTGTAACAAAAGGATATGTAAAGCAACAGTTGGAGACCTCTGTTTTTAAAATTAATGCCAATCAGGCACTGAATATCAAACAAGGAAATTTTACAGCAACATTGGAACTATCAGAAGATGTTGAAGGCTTTTTTATAATTTATGAAAATGAAGTGATAACCGAAATTGCATTAAACACGAGTGATTTAAATTTCTTTTATACTTCTCCTTTCTCGATTTTAGATCCTAATAAAATCAATTGGCTGATTCGTTTGTTTGAATTGCTGGAAGAAGAGTTAAATGAAGATGAACATATTGATGCCATTACGATTGCACTTCTTCAATCGGCGTTGCTAAAGATTATTCGAACAGAAAATACCGATAACAAATCGCTTAATCGAACCAGCTTTATTTCTTTTCATTTTAGAGAATTGGTGCAGAAGAACCACATTCGACACAAAAACATCGATTTCTACTCGAATCTATTGAAGATATCTGATAATTATTTGAACAAATGCGTCAAAGAAACTACCGGAAAAGCACCAAAACAATGGATTAATGAAATTACAATTCAGCACAGCCAGATTCTTTTGCAGGATAATTCTAAAGAAATAGCAGAAATAGCTTTTGAATTGCATTTTCAGTCGCCTTCTTATTTTTCGCGTATGTTTAAAAAAGTAACGGGACAATCACCTTCTGATTATCGATCTAAGTTTTTGAAGCATTAAAATTTAGTTTAAACACGCGGCTAATAGTACGCGGATGAAACGGATTCGCTTTGCGAAAACGCGGATATACACGGATTTTTTTATTTAAACACATAGAATCATAGATTTTACTGCTTGTGTTCAAGATTGCAGAAAAAGCCAGCTTTAACACATAGTTCTATGTGTCCTAAAAGCTATGTTTCTATGTGTTTAAAATATATTTGGCCAGAACGCTAATTCGCACTGATTTTTATTTCTATAAACAAAAACGCTTATACAGAATCTTTGAAATCCTGTGATAAGCGCTTTTTGCCTATAAAAGGCTCTACTTAAAAAATATTATTTTCAGCTATCGGTTAAGCTGGCGTGCCTTCGCTGTTTGAAACTACAGCATCCACTTGGATTAAAGCATCCTGAGGAATTGCAGAAACGCCAATCACCGTTCTTGCTGGCAAGTCGCCAGTGAAAAATGAAGTATAGACATCGTTTACAGCCGTTATATCTGCTACATTTTTAAGCTGAATATTGATTTTAACAATATCGTCCATTTTGTGGTCGATGCTTTCTACAATTGCTTTGATGTTATTTAAGCATTGAGCTGCTTGTTCTTTTACACCACCAGCAACTATTTGATTGGTTGCGGCAACTAAAGGCAATTGCCCAGAAATGTGGTTGTAATGTGAATAAGCTACAGTATGGGTATACGAAACTTTTGGTGCGTTTGCTGTGTTGTTTGCTTCGATTACCAAAAATCTTGTGTCTTCTGGAAGTTGTGGAGGTGTTCCATCACCATGAGAAACTGCAACATCAATCTGTACTAGAGCATCCATTGGCAAAGCCGAAGCGTTAACAATTGTTCTTGCAGGAACATAAGTTGGGAAGAATTTTGTTAAAACTTCGCTTACGGCATCTGCATCTGCAATGTCTTTTAGAAAAATAGTAGTTTTAACCACATCATTCATAACATGTCCGATGCTTTCTAAAATAGCTTTAATGTTTTTTAAAGATTGTTCCGCCTGCGCTTTTACTCCACCAGCTACAATTTCACCAGATTTCGGATCAATTGGCAATTGAGCTGAAAGATTGTTGTAATGAGAAAATGCAACAGTATGCGCGTGAATGCTTTTTGGCGCGTTTTCTGTATTTCTTGTTACTTTTACAAGATCTAAAGCTTTCTGCGGAGTTGTTCCTTCTCCATTTGAGATAAGAGCATCTATCTGAATTAAAGCCTCTTCTAACGGTAAGGCCGCTACTTGAACTGTTGTACGTGTTGGAAGTTCTTTTTGGAAGAATGTTTTATACACTTCATCAACTGCTTCGATATCTGAAATATCTTTCAAGAAAACAGTCAATTTTACAGCATCGTCCATAACGTGGCCAATGCTTTCTACAATCGTTTGAATATTAGCCAAACATTGTTTTGTCTGCTCTTTAATATCACTGCTGACAATTTCGCCCGTTTTAGGATCTACAGGCAATTGTGCCGAAAAATTGTTGTAGTGAGAAAACGCTACTGTTTGCGTTGAAAAAGGGCTTTTTGGCGCGTTTTCTGTGTTTCTCGAGTTCTTTTTAATTTCGCTCATAATTTGTTTGTTTTTCTGTTTTTATAATTGCTTTTTATATTGTATAAGAGTATTATTTCCCAAAAGGATTCTTCCAAATTATATCTACGGCTAGGTAATTTACGTCTGAAATATCAGCTCCTTTTCCTATTAGATTATACATATAACCTACATCGAAAATAAATGGGATCTCATGCGGACTAAGCGAATAATAAAGTGTAAATCTGCTTTCTTTATAATCAAATTTTGACCATTGCTTTTCTGGCTCATTTTCTTTACTAATTGCAAAAAGCGCTTCGGCACCTCCTATAATATGATGTGTTTTAGTAGTTCCTAAATCCAGACTTAACTGTGTTTTAAACCTTGTGCGCAACTGAAAATTTTCTTCGGCATTACTAAAATCAGGATTAAAAAATTTCCTGAATTCTTGTCTTACGGTATTTTTCCATTTCAGTCCATTGGCTTCCATGACATAAGAATAACGCCCGTATACTCTAAATTCCTGTTCAATTGCTGGATCTAATGTCTCGTATGGAGCTGCTGAGTCGTAATTATTAGATCGTCTGTAACTTAATGCATACGAGTATTCCCAGTTCTTTTTGTAACGATTGGAAATTTCTTCATTGATGACCAGAATAGCCATTTTTGAAAATGGATTATTCTCATCTGGACTGCTCTTTAGTCCAACGCCTACATAAGTGGTCGATTCTTTTTGTTTAAGTGAATCCAAAGATTGCCTGACTCCAAAGGCAAACCAAGAAGCATTTTTTGCTTCTCCTAACCCTGGAGGACTTAACTGTGCGTAAGTATTACTGAGTGTGACCACGAAAATAAGCGCTGCCAAGAACAATTTGCTTCTTGCAAGCACTTTTTTCATATTTTCTGAATTTTAAAATTTGTAACTTATTCCTGCTTTTACAGCAAAAGGAGTTCCTGGTGTAAAACACAAGTCTGATACTGGATTAGTCTCATTTCTAAGTCTGGTTTCGGTTTCAAATTGTGCTTCGTTCCATTTGGTGTTAAAGATGTTTTGAAACTGCAGATTTACTTCCCATTTTCTTTTGCCATAAGCCAGCACCAAATCATTAACAAAATAACCTCGTGTTCTTACCGAATTATCTTCGATTGCTGGTCTAGAATCCATATAGCGGTATCTTAAATTGGCCGAAAAACCAGATGGAAGTTTTACCGCCACACCTCCAGTACTGGTAAGAGTTGGAACCAACGGAATATAATTTTCTCCTTTGGGCTCGTCGATAAAACGGGCATGGGCATAATTAAGATCTCCGTCTAGATACAGCCATGAAATAGGCTGGTATCTTAAACTCAAATCAAATCCTAAACGGCGTGTTTTTCCTGATGGCTCTACCACGGCTTCGTCTCCAACATATACAAATTCCTGCTGCAAATACATGTGCCAAATCGCTGGCTGGATAATCATATTAGCTGTTGGACGAAGAATAACCCCAAAATCGCTTCCAAAAGAATACGGAAGAATGTCTTTCCCGTCTTGCGCTACGACAACGCGTACGTCGTTGGAATGAAATCCAAAACCAGATTTAATATACCATTGCACATTACTGTTCTGCGTATACGATATATTCAGTTTTGGACTTATCCTAGCTGCCGAAGCTTCTCTTGAAGCAGGCAAACTAGCAAGACGATCATGAAGACTAAAAGTAAAATAATCTAATCTCGCTGATGGATTGATAAGCCATTTCCCTACTTTATAATCTAATGAAGTATAACCATGAACATTGATCTCGGATGCGGAACCATCAGACATTCTGTTTAATAATAAATCGCGATGATAAACGTGATTTAACTGCAAATCTTTAATATCATCAAAACGAAAACCTGCTCCAGAGGTCCAAGTCATGTTGCTGTTTTCAAAGGCAAATCTTCGGATATACTTGTTTTCTAGACCATAAATAGAACGATTATCAATCTGTTGAATCTCATCTCCGTAAACGGGGTCATTTAGATAAAAAGTAAAATTCGAAAACAGATTAAAATCATATTTAGAATAAAATAAATTGCTCGAAAACTCTTCGTTCTCGTTGGCTAAATATCTATAATGTACGGCAAGATTTGTTCTCGAAGTATTTCCTCCTTCTGTTGGATCTATTGAACCCCATCTGCTTATAATGCCCTCTTCTACTGCTCTTTCTGGAATTTGTCCCGAAGCATTCCATTTAGAAGTAAAAGTAGATCCTAGAACAGAGATATATTGTTTTTCATCAATCCATTGGCTGTACTTTGCCAGAAAATTAACGCGTGTAAAATCTTGTTTGACGTCAAACGGTCCATCACTATAATTGAATTCACCTGCTACATAAAAACTTTTATCCTTATTATTTTTATTTAAAAGATTAAGCATCGTCACGGCACGCATGGTATTGAAAGAACCTCCTTCAATTTTGAAAAGATTATTATCCAATCTGTCAAAAGTGCTAAAATTGACATAGCCTGAGGTATTAAAATCTCCTTTATCGGCATAATAAGCTCCTTTTCCAAAATCAATGTCTTTGATCGTTTCTGGAATTAAAAAATGCAGATCGGCATAACCTTGTCCGTGCGCATGCGAGACTATATTTACTGGAATTCCGTCAGCCATAACGCTAATATCTGTTCCGTGATCATTATCAAATCCGCGCAAAAATATTTGTTCTGCTTTACCGCCACCAGCATGCTGTGCGATGAACAATCCAGGAACTTTTCTCAATAAATCCTGAGCGGAATTAACCGGTGACATTTTCAAATCGACTTTCATTATTTATTTTCTAAAGTCGATGTTGCTTATAACAATTTTGCTCAGATGCACTGTATCTGCCTCTGGCTTATATACTTCTGACTTATTTGTTTCTACTTTATTTGCTTCTTGTGCAAATCCGTTCTGCACTATTAACAACACTATTACAATCCCTGTAAAAAGTTTGTTCCTCATTATTTTTTATTTTTCTTCTACAATTGCCATTTTATTTTCAAAATGACCTACTAATTTTTTTAAGGAAACAATAACCCACATCGATAAAACAAACGGAAACGTAAGCGTAATCCATCCATTATGCATCATAAAAATATCAAAGCATGTTGCTATGATTACGGATAGCAATACATACAATCCGTCTCTTGGTTTTGTTCCGCTGCAAGCAATTCCGCATAAAACAGCATTGAAGCTGAACATTCCATCCTCAATTAATTTTACAGAATCTCGGTCAAAATGTGCTATTGCTCCCGCAATTATTGCCGCTACGAATCCGTATAGCGCTGCTGTTGGATTATTAAGAAAGACCCCTATAAAAAACAGCAATCCTGCCGCAATAGTTCCCTGAAAAATCACTTCGCTATAAGCATGCGCAGCTACTTCAAAAACCTCAAGCCCATCCATTTCTACATTTGCTTCAGGTATTCTTGCTGCTGCTAACCCAAAATGCTGAATACTTAAAACAGCAGCTACAGTGATTACGATAAAAGGAAAGGTGAAAAAAGGAATCTTTTTACGAATGGAAAATTCCATAAGCAGAGTGCTTAATATGGATCCTAAAACAATTAAAAACCATATTAATGGACTTGTTTGAAAAAAGAAAGCTAACCCCACTCCAATTAGGGTTGCATTAAATCCGTACAAACCTGCTTTTATATTTTCGTCGCTAAATTGAAAGATTTTGGCTGTTGCCGTTCCAATTATAGCACTTACTAATGCAGCAAAACCCATAAGCAAAGAATCGTAGGATATTGCAACTAAAAATAACAAACCTGTCCAAGCGCTTTCTTGGAGCATAATTTGACCAATGCCCTTAAGCACAGTCTCTACTATCGTTTTAATTTTTTTCATTTATATATACTTCTAAAGTGAAAAATTATTTGAATTACCATCCCAAAAAAACCATCCCAAAACCGCAGGCTAGAACTACTGCTCCACTAATTGCGGGAGTGTAGCGTTCAAATTTTTCCGTTTTGAAAAAAGAATATCCGTAAACGCCCAAAAGCACCATTGCTAGCATTGTTAAAACTGTGCTTAGCGTAAATACACCAATGATTGTCGAAATTTCAGCAACAGAACGGTTTAATCCTGAATAGAATAACAACGGAATTAGCGGTTCGCTTGGTCCCATCACAAAAATGGCAAACAAAACCAAAGGCGTTACTTTAACCCGATTTGTGGGCATAACCACTTCGCCATGTCTGTGCGAATACACAAATACATCTTCTCCCATTACGTCAAAGTGTTTGTGCGCTTTATTTTTGTAAGCAGCCCAAAGTCCATAACAGAGGTAAATGGCACCAAATAACAGCAGCGCCCAGCTTGCAATATTGCCTCTAAAATCTTGGAAAAAGGTTATTTTATTGATCTGCCATCCTAAGAATACCCCAATAATTCCTAAAATCACCGAACTTAAAATATGCCCTAAACCGCAAACTATAGTTAGCATGATTGTTTTAGACAAGCTCCACTTACGCGATCGCGATAAAACAATAAACGGCAGATAATGATCTGGGCCTGATGCTGTATGAAAAAAACTAATGCTGATAGCTGTAATTGATAACGCTATTAAATTTGAATCCATAACTGTTTAAATTTGTATTGCTGCTTTTTCTTCCCAAAGCACATCTTGCACTTTTCTGAAGAAATCAAACATTTGCTCTCCTCCATGTCCTAGAATTCTAATGACAAAGCCGTTAAATTCCAATTCACTAATTCCAAATGCTACATTTTCTAATGTTTCCAATTCTTTAAAGAAGTATTCGATTTGCTCTTCTACATCTTCATTTTTTGTATTGAGATATACAAAAGTTCCTTGATGGGTAAAGCCTTCCAGCAAACCCATAGCCGATAAGGGCATAATATCGGGTCTTAAGAGAACATTGTCTTTTAGGATAAGACGATCATGGTGATACACCTCTAAAAGATTCTGAAAATGAGCATATTTAAAAGTTTCTCCGTGATGTTTACGACCACAAGTAATAATTTCGCTTATTGTAAGATCGCAATCATCTTCAAGACTAATCTTGTTATGGCTCTTAAAAGTAGAATCCTCGTGAGGCACTACAGGATGTGGCACATACGAAAACGAAGTTCCCTTTTCCATTTTCACATTCATGACCTGTGCAGCACTGCCTTCCATATTGTACAATCGCTGATAAGATTGTGACTGCAGCTGCAAACGAGCATTTTCTTTTACATGCACCTGAATATCATAAGTATCTCCGCTTAAAATTCCTGGAGACGAACTCATAATCATCAAATACGAAGCTCCATCCGATTTATATTGCCCCACAGGCATAATCCTAAAGGGCTGTGTAACGTATGCATCTCTTAAAAATGATTCCCCATCCCTTTCTTCTATTTCTATTTTTAGGGTACTTACCATTCGATTAACGAATTAAATTTGGTTCTTCAATATCTTCTAGCAATGCATATTTTCTGATCCATCCAATCACTTCATCAATTCCTTCTGTAGATCTAAGATTTGAAAACACAAATGGCGCTCCTTTTCTCATTCTTCTTGCATCGTTTTCCATTACTTCCAAACTTGCTCCAACATAAGGCGCTAAGTCAATTTTATTGATCAAAAGCAAATCAGATCTTGTAATACCAGGTCCGCCTTTACGAGGGATTTTTTCTCCTTCAGCAACATCTATAACGAAAATCGTCACATCGGCCAAGTCTGGCGAAAAAGTTGCAGAAAGGTTATCTCCACCGCTTTCAATTAAAATTAATTCGATATCTGGAAAACGAGAAACCAATTCATCTACTGCTTCCAAATTCATACTTGCATCTTCGCGAATTGCAGTGTGAGGACAACCTCCAGTTTCTACTCCAATAATTTTTTCTTTAGGCAAAAGGCTGTTTTTCACCATAAACTCAGCATCCTCTTTCGTATAGATGTCATTGGTGATTACTCCTAAATTATAATCTTTTAGCATTTTTCTGCTCAAACGTTCTAATAATGCAGTTTTTCCTGAACCAACAGGCCCTGCCACTCCTACTTTTACATATTTTCTAGCTTCCATTTTCTTTATCTTTTATCTTTCTTCTTTGTACTTTGTACTTTGTACTTTGCATTTTTTTTACGACATATATAATCTTGAGTAAAGTCTCTCGTGTTGCATACATCTAATATCAAAAGCGATGCTGCAAAGGCCTACCAATTCTCTGTCTACTGTTAAAGTTTCTTTTGCTAATTTTTTAATCAGCGGTTGCAATTCGAATAAAACATCTTGTCCTTCTAATTGTCCTAGGGGCACCAGTTTTACCGAATTGGTAATCATTCCGATAGCGGCATTGTAATAGAATGCAAACAAGGCTTCGTCTAAAGGAATTTCTAATAATTGCGCGTACAAACCAAAAGCAATGCAATAATGTGCCGTTGCTTCTTTATTGGCAATTGCACGTTCATAACCGTCAATAAGGCCAAAGGCTTTTTGTCTTCGAAAAATCTTAATCAACCGAATTCCTAATTTCTGACTCGCCTCTCGTATCTCACGCGGACTCTTTAAAGCGCTGCATTCTTGATCTAGTTTAATTATCGTTTCTAAATCGTTGTCTGCCGCAGCTATATAGGCTAGTTTTAAAAAAGATGCATCGTTGTATTTAATGTTATACATTAACATATTTGACACAAATTCTTTGGCTGAAACCACAGAATTTACTGCCTCATCTTGAACATAAGTCTCCAATCCGTTGGAGTGTGTGTATCCTCCAATTGGTAAAGTCGGATCTGCCAAATGCAGAAGACTTCCTAAATAGGTGTTTTCTATATTAGTCATTTGAAGAAGCCATATTTAGAATTTTTGTAAAAAGAGACGAGTTTCCGTGACCGTGAGGCGCTACGTTTGATTTTAGCAAATGCAAGAGTTTTATCTCCTGTTTTTCTGGTTTGTAACCGCTCGCTTCCAACCATCTAAACATTGGCATTTCAAAAGGCATCATAATTTGATCGTTCTGAATAAACAATGGAAGATGTTTGTTTCCAATTTCATAGCAAATCGTACCCATCTCCAATAAAGAAGATGGTGTCATTACGATTGCTTCACAAGATTTAATATTCACGACAATAGCTTTTTTTTCATCCTGATACAAAATATCATCTTGATTCAATCGCTGTCCTTCCTGAATAAATTTAATTGCAATTTCTACCCCAGAATTTGTTCGCTTACGCTGAATTCGCTTGGTAGTCTCAAACCACTCAATTTCCAGCAGATCGATCTCTAAACCTTCAATTGATTGTGTTTTTGTATTGCCTATTATCTGTTGTATAATCATTATTTCGCTTTTTTAAAGGAGATGTTTTTTGAAACTCCCAGTCCGAATGTTGACCCGTTTATTCCTGCAACAAATGTTTTATTGCTCGTTTTATTTGCATCGTTTCCTGTAGTATTTTCATAAGACAGTTCACAGAATTTAGCTTTTAACGCCCATCCGTGACCTAGAAATACGGCAACAATTGGATAAATTCTTCCTAGATAACCATTATAGCTATAAGATCCTGGAGTATTCATAAGCGTGTTTCCCCATACATAATGTGCGTCTGCTTGTGCGATGATGGCAAAGTGATCGCCGATATTCCAAGAATCACTGTAAAAAGGACCGATTTCGTGTTTAGAATCAGTAAGATTTCCATCTGGATTTTTCTCTTGATCGAAAGCAAAATTCATCCCGGCAACTACGTGATCATTAAAAAAATATCCTACTCCAATTGGATTTGCAGCAAAAGTGCTTCCTGTATTATTATTGTCTTTATAAGTTAATGAACCGTAAAGCATTAAAGATCCTTTCTGTGCATGAACCGTTGTTAGACTAGCACAAACTAGGAGAAGAACTAAACTCAAATTAATTTTCCAAGTATTCATAATCTTCTTTTGAAATTGTTATTTCTAATCTCACTGCAACACAACAAACTGTTGCAGTGAGAAATAGAATTATTATTAATTAAAACAAGTAGTACAATTGTGCTAATGGAAGTTTATCCACCGGTTCGCAAGTGATTTTCTCTCCATTGATTGTCACAGTATAATTTTCTGCATTTACCATGATTTCTGGAGTGGCATTATTATGAATCATATCTGCTTTTCCAATATTTCTGCAATTTGAAACGGCCAATAATTTCTTTTCCAAACCGTATTCTTCGGCAATATTATTGTCTATACCTGCCTGAGAAACAAAGGTGAACACCGTTTTTGTCAATGCTTTTCCGTAAGTTCCAAACATATTGCGCATAATAATTGGCTGTGGTGTTGGAATAGAAGCATTTGCATCTCCCATTTTACTTGCTGCAATAAAACCTCCTTTTACGATAATTTCTGGTTTTACTCCAAACAATGAAGGCTTCCAGATTACCAAGTCGGCAATTTTTCCAGATTCTATAGAGCCAACATAATTAGAAATTCCGTGTGCAATAGCAGGGTTTATTGTGTACTTAGAAACATATCTTTTTGCACGGTAGTTGTCGTTTTTGTTTTCTGCATCTTCAGCCAAATATCCTTTCTGTTTCTTCATCTTATCTGCTGTCTGCCAAGTACGAGTAATTACTTCTCCTACACGCCCCATAGCCTGTGAATCTGAACTCATGATACTGAAAACTCCCATATCTTGAAGCACGTCTTCTGCCGCAATCGTTTCTGGACGAATACGTGAATCGGCAAAAGCAACATCTTCTGGAATTTGTGGGCTTAAGTGATGGCAAACCATCAACATATCCAAGTGCTCATCGATAGTATTTGTCGTGTAAGGTCTAGTTGGATTTGTAGACGCTGGCAATACATTTGGATACATTGCTGCTTTGATGATATCTGGCGCGTGACCTCCACCAGCTCCTTCTGTGTGGAAAGTGTGAATAACACGTCCTGCAATAGCATTCATGGTATCTTCAAGAAATCCTCCTTCGTTAAGCGTATCAGTGTGAATCGCTACTTGCACATCATATTTATCTGCCACTTTTAAAGAAGCATCAATTACAGCAGGAGTTGCACCCCAATCTTCATGGATTTTTACTCCCAATGCACCTGCCTCAATCTGCTCTTCGATTGGAGCTTCTGTAGCCACATTTCCTTTTCCGAAGAACCCCACGTTTACAGGAAATGCTTCTGCAGCTTGCAACATTCTCTTAATATTGTGTTTTCCTGGAGTAACCGTTGTTGCATTTGTTCCGTCAGCAGGACCAGTTCCACCGCCAATCATAGTGGTAACACCGCTATACAAAGCTGTTTCTATTTGCGTAGGGCTAATAAAGTGGATGTGCGTATCGATTCCTCCAGCCGTAACAATATACCCGTGTCCGCCATGGACTTCTGTTGAAGCTCCAATAATCATATTGGGTGTGATATTGTCCATTGTATCAGGATTTCCAGCTCTACCCACTCCTACAATTTTTCCATCTTTGATACCAATATCACCCTTTACAATTCCCCAGTGGTCAATAATTGTAGCACCTGTAATTACAAAATCAAGTACACCTCCGTCGCGTAAAGCTGTCGAAGATTGGCACATTCCATCTCTTACCGTTTTTCCTCCACCAAATTTTGCTTCATCTCCGTAAGAGCAGAAATCTTTTTCGATTTCTATAATAAGGTCGGTATCTCCTAAACGTATTTGATCTCCTACTGTTGGACCAAAAATACTTGTATAATTTTTTCTAGTTACTTCTAAACTCATGATTTCACATTTTTAAATTTTCCTTCTTCTAAGCGTTCTAATGCAAGGGCTTTATTATGCGGAGCTAAATCTCCATCAACTAAATTGTTGTGGCCATAGATTTTTTGATTGCCTCCAAATCGAGTCAGTTCCACTTCTTTTTCTTCTCCTGGCTCAAATCTTACGGCTGTACTGGCAATAATATTTAATCGCATTCCGAATGCTTTTTCTCTGTCGAATGACATCATTCTGTTCACTTCAAAAAAATGAAAATGAGAACCTACCTGAATAGGTCTGTCTCCGGTATTGGTAACTTTTATCTTTAACGTTTCACGGCTATCATTACAAATAATAGCACTATCTTGTAATATAATTTCTCCTGGAATCATCGTTAGTCTTTTTTAGGTTTATCGCACAGGATTGTGCACAGTTACTAGTTTGGTGCCATCAGGAAATGTTGCTTCGATCTGTATATCATGAATCATTTCTGCAACGCCTTCCATCACATCTTCTTTACGAAGAAGTGTCGCACCATATTGCATTAACTCGGCTACTGTCTTGCCGTCTCGCGCACGTTCCATAAGTTCACTGCTAATAAGTGCAATGGTTTCTGGATAATTTAGTTTTAAGCCACGGGCTTTTCTCTTTTGAGCCAGTTCGCCAGCTGTGTGCAGCATTAGCTTCTCAATTTCTCTTGGTGTTAAATGCATAATAAAAATTTTTAGTTAAAAAAATAACGTGTGGTATTGAAAGCTGCATAGCTGATCTCCTTAAAAATCAATCATGGCTTTACGGATGTGATAAAATAGATGGGAGGAGTGAAACCAAGGCAATACTTGCCCTTTCCAAATAGAATTGTTCTACTTGAATACGCTAATGCACTTTTACAGAAAGGCCGTGCACTTGCCTTCTTTACTGCAAACTGTCATTAGGGGTCGATAGTAAATTAAATTTCTTCCTTTTACTTTAAACTAAAATAAGGACATAGTTCTCCTTTCCATGATTAAAAACTTTATTTTTAACATGAATACTAAGCACTAAATTTTGGCTAAAGCGTTTAAAAAAGAATTAAAAGTGGATTTTCAAGCTGTGAAATAGTATATTTCTTGACATGTTTCTAAAAGGAGTGAAATTGCGCTCCATTAGCCCTTGACGGTTCAATTTTGCATTTTCGTCGAAAGCAAAATGATTGTCTCTTAAGCTATTTCCATTTAAATGAAGTGAAGATGCAAGCAAAGGAGTGCTGCATTTTTCTGTTTCTGAAGTATTCTCCAATAAAACAAATTTCAATTGGTCAGAATCTGAAAGCGTCTTTTCAAATATGGCTTTATATGGAGTTGAAGTCTCAAAAAAAGATACTGTCGAGGCATTGCTATTTGCCTTATTTACAATAGCCTTGCTATAACTATTTGGGATAGTTAATAGACAAATTTGTAAAAAAAGAATATAAGCTAACTTCATCTCAAAGACTTCAATTAATAGAGGTTTGTTCCTTTTATACTTGCAAATTTAGTAGGGTTGAAATACAATTGAGTAGCACAAATCTTGACTTTTCTTTTCCAAATTTGCAAATAACAGAATTTTAACATCATTTTCTAATATTTACTAATTTAACCAAAACTGCCCCGAATTTTTAGCTTTAAAATTTAATATATAGATTTATTCTTACAAAAAATATTCTTATTTAGCAAATTAATAACAAACGATATTCCCCTTCATTCTCTTTTGGCGCTCTATGAATACAAGGCAGTACTTTTTGCTTTGGATGATCAACAGCCAAACGCCAAAGATGCATTTGCCCTAAATTGATCGGTTTAGCATCTTCATGCAATTGATAATGCAAATCAAAGAAATTCTCTTTTAAAAAATTCTCAAATTCTTCTTCTGTTCCGTCGTGAAGCTCTTGTAATTTGGCTCTAATTTCTGGAATTAGTATTTTCTGCTCTGCCTCCGAATTGGAGATAATATCGCTTGCTGCTCCGTGATAGGTGCATAAAAAGGTATCTGTAGCAATGGGCGAACGATCAACATGAAATGAATACACGTCGGTGGATATAAAATCAAATTCATCATCTCGTTCGTAGCATTTCAATAAATTAAGAGAAGGCGATGCTCCAAAATCAGTTAATAATTGCAGATCGTTCAAGATTGTTTCTCTCGCCATGTTTCCCCTTTCTGATAATTGGAGCGCCATTAAATCTTCAGGATACACTTCTGTTATATTTTCCTTTAAACTCAATTGGCTTACAATTTCGCTAAAATCGCCATCCAATTTTCTGTACCAGCACAATGCATTTGTTTCTTCCTTAAAATCAGTATGCACAAGTTCGGAAAAACTAGAGACCATACCAATTTGGCTGCTGGCAGAAAATATAGTATTCATATTATAATGTAACGAGATTAATTATTTATATTTCTTAATGTAAACCGTCTTCTTGTTTACAAATTCCTGAATGCCATCTTGCGAAAGTTCACGGCCGTATCCTGAATTTTTAACGCCTCCAAAAGGCAATCTCTGATCGCTCTTTACCAACTCGTTTACAAATACAGCACCTTCGTCAAATTTAGGCACTAATCGAGAGACTTTTTCAAAGTCTTCTGTAAAAATAGTAACGCCAAGTCCGAAAGGGCTATGGTTTGATAGTGCGACAGCTTCTTCTTCATCCTTAAAAGTCGTGATTCCGATCAGCGGACCAAATACTTCTTCTTTAAAAATTGCCATCTCTGTGGTAACATTTCCAACAACAGTTGGTTCAAAATAGGCTTTGTCTCTTTTTCCTCCCAACAAAACGGCTGCACCTTTTTCTAGCGCATCTTGAAGCTGTTTTTCGAGTTCTTCTGCAAGGTCAATGCGAGCCATTGTTCCAATTGTCGTTTCCTTACTCAAAGGATCTCCCGAACGAAGTTTGCTTGCTTCTTCCAGAAAAGCTTTTGTAAATTCTGCCACAATAGATGCTTCTACCAACAATCGTTTTCCTGCAATACAGCTTTGTCCAGCATTCTGAAAGCGCGCTTGAACACAAGTTTTTACGGTTTGCTGCAAATTACAATCGGCAAAAACAACCAAGGCATTGCTTCCTCCTAACTCGAGCACTGTTTTTTTGATTTCGCTTCCTGCAACAGCCGCCACCGCTCTTCCCGTTGCTTCACTTCCTGTCAGTGTAACGGCTTTCACTTTAGGGTTTCTAATGATTTCTTCTACCATTTTACTGCCAATTGGCAAATTCGTAAAACATCCAGCTGGAAAACCTGCTCTTTCAAATATTTTTTCAATACTTATGGCACTTTTCATCACATTGCTAGCATGCTTTAATAGTCCAACATTTCCAGCCATAAGTGCCGGCACAGCAAATCGCATAACCTGCCAGAACGGATAATTCCAAGGCATAATGGCCATAACAACTCCTATTGGTTCATAGCTTACATAGCTTTTATCTGCGTCTGTTTCAATTATTTTATCAGCAAGCATCACTGGAGCGTTTTCAGCATAAAAATCACATAGGTTAGCGCATTTTTCTACTTCAGCCAGCGATTGGGCAATTGGTTTTCCCATTTCTTGCGTAATAATTTGAGCATATTCGTTCGCATTCTTCCTCATCTCTTGGCCAGCCGCTTTCATCAATAGGGAACGTTCAGAAAAAGGAACTTCTCTCCAACTCTTATACTGCGCATCGGCTTTGTCAATTGCTTTTTCAACATCTTTGTTGCTCCATTCAGCAATTTCAAATACTACTTCTTGGTTATATGGGTTTATAGATTTCATGATACTACTATTTTTTAATGCTTCTTTTTTTAAAGCTCATTAAAAGGTACAATTTATTTTAATTTTTAAAAATGTATTGAAGCTATTATTTTTTGGACGGGGCATTTTAACTAAAAAATTATCAACGCTAAAAGGAATTGTGATTTAATAGACTACACTGCCCAAACTGCATGGAATAAGGATATGAGATACAATTAGGTCGCAAATAAGGAGATAGAATTTATCTCATACTAGAGCTTGAAGAAGAATTGTCCAGTCTATTTTTTTTCGAAATACAGATAGTTTGTACCATTGCTAACATCGCGTAATCGCACTTGCGAATTATTAAACTCAAATAACTTCCAATTTTTATTTAATTTGCTTAGCAAATCGGAACTAAAATTTAATTTCAATTCTGTAGTTCCATTCTGTACGCTACTATCCCATTGGCCTATCTCTGAAACACCGGCTTTAGTGGCAACTACTGACTTATCACTCTTGAAGACAAACAAATAGCTGTTATAAAGAGAGGTTTTTTCGGTAACATCAAAAAAGTAAGGTATTCCCCAAGAACCTTGAGTGATTGTTGCTGCAAAATCTAGCGTTGCAATATTGTTTTCAGGGCAGTAATCAATGGCGTACTTTATGGCATTTTCGAATTCTAAATTATTCGAAATCACATTTGTTTTATTATTATAATCGACTACAGAAATTGGATATTGCAATGAAATATAGGTACTTCCGTTCAAGTTTTTTATAAAATCATAAAAGGCGTGATCGCTTGCAATCGTTTCAGAACTTGCCGACTGATTCAAGCTATTGTAAATATTAATCCTAATTGGATAATTAATATTCAGTCCATTAATTTTAGCTAAAAGATCTGGAAATTTATTCCAATAATCTATCAGTGAATTAAAATCAGATTCGGTAGCAATAACCGTTTGATAATAATTATAATAAATCATTGTAACAGGAAAATCTATTGTTACAACATCATTGTCTGTATTGCTTGCATTGATATTGTCTGCTACTTTTTGATAATCGCTTGCTGAATTAATTGCAATTTTCTGACTGTTTACGGTAACGGTATACGGAAATTTTATCGTACAATAGGTAGATCCATCAATGATATTGTCTTGAACGGTGCTCACCATTGCTACCCTTTGCAAATAGGTTGTAAGAGGCGAAGTATTTACAATAGTTCCTTGTCTGTTATCGTCTTGAACATCAGATTCATTTTGACACGACAGCAATAGCAGCAGCGCACCAAGAGATAACAAAAATTTAAAAGTAGACATATATATATTTTTACAAATGTAATCAATTTCAATAAACCGTTTTTCAATTTACTTAATATTAATAAGTATGAATTACACACTAACTGACTATAAATAAACAGCTTTCTTTCAGATATAAAACAATCAGCTTTCTTTTTACCCTACTTATATCAAAAACAAATACATTTGTATATGACCAATTAGAAATTTAAATGCCACCTAAGAATCAATCTGACACCTGCGATGAAATAATTTTTTCGACTTTCTTTAAAGATCAAATTAAAGCACTTCGAAATTTTATATTTTACAAATTTGGCAACTTAGATCATGCCGAAGATGTGGCGCAGGAAGCGTTTGTTAAATTGTGGCAAAACTGTAGTTCGGTACCTCTAGAAAAAGCAAAATCATACATCTATACTATTGCCAACAACAGCAGTCTCAATAAGATTGCTCATGAAAAAGTAGTCTTGAAATACGAAAAAAACTTTAAAAGTTTAGATCAAACCAATGAAAGCCCTGAATATATCTTGGAAGAAAAACAATTTCAAGTCAAACTTTTAAAAGCTATTGAAAACTTAAACGAAAAACAGCGCGTTGCTTTTTTGATGCATCGAATTGATGGCAAAAAGTATAGCGAAATTGCTTCGGACTTGAACATAAGCGTAAAGGCAGTCGAAAAACGCATTCATCTGGCTTTATTAAGTTTACGAAAGGAAATTGACTTATAAAAGTAGGGTAAATTTCGCTTTGGCTGTTTTAATTATAGAATAAAAAAAAAATGAAAAAAGATCGCTTATTAGCAAAATGGTTAAACAATGATTTATCTGAGGATGAATTAGCCGAGTTTGAAGCTAGCGCTGATTTTGAAAAATACCAGAAAATCAAAGACTATACTTCGCATTTGGCCATAGACGATTTGGACGAAAACGCAATGTTGTCCAATATTCTCACGCAGCAAAAAACGAAGAGTAAGGTAGTTTCATTTGAAAAAAATTGGATCTTTAAAATAGCTGCCATACTGGTTTTAGCTCTTGGAATTACATTTGCTCTAAGATTTTTTATGCCAGAAACACAAACTGCAGGTTTTGGTCAAAAAAGCACTTTTACGTTACCCGACAATTCTCAAGTAGTTCTAAATTCAGGTTCTGAAATAAACTATAAAAAATGGGGCTGGAATACGGATCGAAAATTAGAATTAAAAGGTGAAGCTTATTTTAAGGTTTCAAAAGGAAGACGATTTGAAGTGTGCACCGAATTGGGAAAAGTAACTGTTTTGGGAACTCAATTTAACGTTAAGTCACGAAATAAAAGGCTTGACGTAATATGTTATGAAGGCCGAGTAAAAGTAAATTATAATCAGGCTCAGATTGTATTGACTCACGGACAAAGTGTGACTTTTGACAATGGCAAACAAGTTAATCGAGAGATCTATTCCTCAAAACCAGAATGGATAAATAATGAAATATGCTTTTATAAAGAAAATATAAGAAGCTTGTTAGAAGAAGTTGAAAGACAATACAATATCACGATCGAGTTAAATACACAAAATCCAGACTCTTTATTTACAGGAAAATTACCTTCTAATGATCTAAATACAACCCTTCAGATTATCAGTACAACCTATCATTTGAAAGCAAAAAAAGTCTCAAAAAACAAAATAATATTTGACGAAAAATAAATGTCGCGTCCCACACAATTTCATTTTTTGTTCGTGCTTTTTTTCGTAGCCCTCAATACTTTTGCTCAGGACTATCGAAAAATAACGCCTATAAAAAAAATATTGTTTGATATCGAGCAGCAGCATCTGGTAAGTTTTAACTATACAGAAGAAAGTATAGAAGGACTTGAAGCTATTCCTCCCAAAAAAACGCTTTCATTAGGACAGAAACTGGCCTATTTAACCGAAAAAACCAATTTGTCTTTTGAAAACATTGACAATAAATTTATTAACATTTACAAAAGAACTCAGGAACCATCCATAATCTGCGGTTATATTTTTTCTAGCAAGGATAAAAAACCTATTGAAGATGTAAATATTGCCTTTTCTAATAAAGTTCCTGTTACAACTGATGCAAATGGTTATTTCAAATTAAACAAAGAAGGAGCGACTGCAATTTCTATTACTCATGTTGGTTTTATTCCTAAAGATATTTCTATTGCAAATCTAGATTCAAAAAATTGCCTTCAAATATTTTTAGAACCTCAAATTACGGTTCTTCAAGAAATTAAAACCAATTCTATTCTAGCTTCGGGGATTACAAAAAAAACAGACGGCTCTTTTGAAATTAAACCCAAGAAATTTGGTATTCTTCCCGGACTTATTGAACCTGATGCTTTGCAAACCATGCAACAGCTGCCTGGGGTAAATAGTATTGATGAAAGTGTGTCTAGCATTAATGTGAGAGGCGGTACTCATGACCAGAATTTGTTTTTATGGAACGGAATACGAATGTTTCAAACGGGACACTTTTTTGGGTTAATTTCTGTTTTTAATCCAAATTTGCCTCATACGATTTCTATTTATAAAAATGGAAGTTCTGCTTTTTATGGCGAAAGTGTTTCTAGCGTACTTGATATTTCTTCTACTCCCGAAACGACGGAGAAAAACTCTTTTGGTGCAGGAATAAATATGATTAACGCTGATATTTATGCCAAATACAATCTCTCGAAGAAAAGCTCAATCGAAATTTCGGCGCGTAAATCTATCACAGATTTTGTGGAAACTCCCACCTATAAAGAATATTTTGAGAAAATATTTCAAAACACTACAATCACAGATTTTTCTAATAGTCAAAACACTAATTATCAAAGCGATAAAAAGTTTAATTTCTATGATGCTACTTTAAAATATATTCAAAAAATTGGTCAAAAAGATCAACTTGTTTTGGATTTCATTACCATTAAAGACAATTTAGAAGTATTTCAAAGCGCAACCACAAATAACACGTTCAGATCTGAAAATAATGTTTTGCAACAGCAGAATTATGGCGGAAACCTATTATGGAAAAGAAACTGGAATCGTTATAATACCACCAAAATTAATGTTTACAATTCAACTTATGATCTCTTAGCAAATCAAAAAACAACTTTTGATAATCAGACTGCCATTCAGGAAAATAAGGTAAATAACAACGGAATTAATTTAGAGAACAATCATATTATTACGTCAAGGTTTAGTTTTAACGATGGATATCAGTTCAATGAAATTGGTGTTACTAACTTGGAAGATATAACAAATCCGAACTTCTATCGCAAAGTTAAAGAAGTACTTAGAATACATTCTTTAATACTGGAAGGAAAATACAACGATACTATTTCTAGAATCTATTTTAAGGCAGGTACTCGAATTAATTATATTGATAAATTTAAAAAATACATTTTAGAGCCTAGAGTGCAGTTTAGTTATGGCATCAATAAAAACCTGATTTTAGAAATATTAGGAGAATTAAAAAGTCAAAACTCTCAGCAAATTATAGATTTACAGAAAGACTATTTTGGAATTGAAAAAAGAAGATGGGTACTTTCTAATAATACCACAATTCCTATTCAGAGAAGCAGGCAGCTGTCTTTAAACTTATCCTATAAAAAGAATGACTGGCTGTTTGATGCAGAAAATTTTTATAAAAAAGTAACTGGAATTACAACCTCTAGCCAAGGTTTTCAGAACCAATTAGAATTTGTAAAGACAACTGGCGACTACGAAATTTGGGGAGCAGAAATTCTTGCCCAGAAAAAAATGAATCATTTTTTAACGTGGTTGAGTTATACTTATAACCATAACAACTATCATTTTAGCAGTTACGAATATCCTGTTTTTCCTAACAACTTTGAAGTCATGCATACTGCATCGTGGGCTGGGATATATGAAAAAAACAGGTTTAAAATTGCTTTGGGTACAAAGTGGACTTCTGGCAAACCAAAAACATCAACTGAAAATACTTTAATCGATAATTCTAATCCTGTTTTGGTTTATAACAAACCTAACAGTGACAATCTGCACACTTTCTTGCAGGTTAATTTTTCTATGACTTACAAATGGGAAACAGCCAAAGATATTCAATACAAACTTGGAATGTCTATTTTGAACGTTCTCAACAAGAAAAATGAAATCAACGAGTACTACAGAATAAATTCTTTGGCAAATTCGGTAGAAGAAGTAAATACATTCGCTTTACGAAGAACTCCAAATCTTAGTTTCAGAGTTTTATTTTAATCTCTGAGTCCTTAATTTCCAAAAACTTACATTTTTTTTCATCAAAATAACAATTCTTTAGTAGGGTAATCTGCATCAAAGCTGTTTTATTATTGGATGCACCAAAAAAAACAGAGATGACTCTTTTAGCAAAAACGAAATCCTTCTATTCTAGAGAGAAGATTTGTTTTTCTTAACCTATTAATTAATTCAAATATGAAAAAATTAAGACCAATTTTTACAGGCTTAGTTGCAGCTCTTGCAACAATGGCATGTAGCAGCGGTGACGATAATTCTACAAGTCCTCCACCAACTTCTCCTCCAACAGGCGGCGGCAGTACAGTAACCAATCCTACTTATACAGCCAATATTAAATCTATTATCGACGCAAATTGCACATCATGCCATGGTCCAGGAGGCTCAAAAAGCGATGTTCCCTTTACAACTTATGCGCAAGTAAGCGCAAATGCCTCTAACATTAAAGTAAGAATAGAAAAACCTGCTGGCGATCCTTTGAAAATGCCCAAAGGAGGAAGCCTTTCGCAAGCTAATATCGATTTAATTAATAAATGGATCACTGACGGAATGCCAAATTAATGCGGTAAAAAGAAATTCTAAACGGCTAAATATTGCTTAATCAACAATAAATCAAATTTTTTAAAATTTTAAACAACTTAATTCTAAAGACCATGAAATATTTAAAATTCACGCTAGCACTACCAATAATAACCTTATTCTTAAGCTGCAGCAGCGACAGTGGAACTGATAATACACCCCCAACACCTACTCCACAATCTAAAATAGAAGTTACACTTTCTACAAGTGCTACTTTAGGTACTTATCTTTCAGACAAGTCAGGAAGGACTTTATACTTTTTTTCGACAGATGCAAACGGACAATCCTCTTGCACAGGCGGATGTGAAGCGTTATGGCCTGCGTTTTTTGTAGATAATTTGACCGCTGATAAATTAAGCACTGGATTAACTTTGACAGATTTTGCAACCATAACTACTCCATCAGGAAAAAAACAATTAACCTTCAAAGGTTGGCCATTGTACTACTATGCACCCATTTCTGAAGGTGGCGCATATGGCAGTTCTGGAACAAACACTATAGAAGAAGCTGGCAAAACAAACGGTGACGGATTTGGCGGTGTATGGTTTGTAGCAAAACCTGATTACTCTATCATGATTGTAAAAAGCCAGCTAGTTGGCCATGATACCAATCACTATAAGTCTGATTATACTGTAGGAGATGGTTTGACCACTTACTTTACAGATGGAAAAGGACTGACGCTATATACTTTCAAAAATGACAGCTTCGAGAAAAATAATTTTACAAAAGCTGATTTTTCAAACAATGGTGTGTGGCCAATATATGAAACAGACAAAATAGTAGTTCCTTCAATTCTGGATAAAACTAAATTTAAAGTCATAACTGTATTTGGCAAATCTCAACTGACGTATAATGGATGGCCATTATATTATTTTGGGCAAGATGCCAGTGTAAGAGGCTCAAATAAAGGAATTAGTTTTCCTAGTCCAGGAATTTGGCCTGTACCTGTAAAGGATATTTTACCGGCAATATAAATCACACAAAATTGAGCACAAAATGAATAAACGAAGCAGGTTAATAATTCTAATAGTTTTTGTAATTGGTTTAGCAGTTGTTTTCTTGTATGCGTATGTAATGTATGGCGGAAGTAGAAATCTGGAAACAGAAAAAACAAATTTCACAGTTACTTCCGCATCCATTACAGCAGAGTTCTCCTCAGATATAGAAGCTTCAAATAAAAAATATCTGGAACAAGCTGTTGCAATAAATGGAAAAATAACAGCTGTAAATGGAAAAGAAATAATCATGGATGACCATATCATTTGCAGTTTTAAAAATCAGGACATATCTATTAAAAAAGGAAAAACAGTGACCATAAAAGGACGAATCATAGGATACGATGATTTAATGGAAGAATTAAAACTAGATCAGTGTTTCGCAATTAAAAATTAAACTAGATGAATATAAAAGTAGTATTACTCTTAGCGATAGGCTTTTTGGGTATAGGCAAAACTTATGCACAAGACGATCTTTTAAAAGAATTAGACACCATAAAACCTAAAGAGAAACAAGTCGAAATTGCAGCCTTCAAAGGCTTACAAATTTGCAACATGCAATCGACCAAATTAACTTCCAAAGGCGAATGGTATATGTTAATCTCGCATCGATTTGGCGACTTGACAAAAGGTTTGGATAATTTCTTTGGTTTGGATGAAGCCTATACAAAAATTGGAGGAATTTATGGCGTAACCGATTGGCTATCCATTGGAGCTTCAAGACAAACTCACAATAAAATATATGAGCTTACAGCAAAATATAGACTTAAAGGTCAAGAAGAAAATGGTTTTCCGGTTACAATTGTAGGTTATAATACCATGGATATCAATACTAATTTGAGCACCGATATTTATCCGAATCTTGAATTCCATAATCGTTTAGCCTATACCACACAACTCTTGATTTCAAGAAAATTCACCGATAGATTTTCTGCACAATTAACACCCGTTTTTATTCATAAAAACCTTTATGAACCACTTACCGAAAAAGACAATCAATTTGTTATTGGAACTGGAGGAAGGTATAAATTGACCAAAAGACTAAGTGTGAATTTAGAATATGCGGCACGAATAGATGCGCCAGAGCATGATGTTTATCACAATTTGCTTTCTTTAGGGCTCGACATCGAAACAGGCGGGCATATTTTCCAGCTGGTCTTTTCAAACTGCCAAACTATGAATGATGTCTATGTGTACTCTAATGCAACTGGGAAATGGAATGGCGGAAGCATTTACTTTGGATTTAATTTATATAGAGTTTTTTAAAATTAATAGATATTATGATGGGAAAAACAAAAATAGCTTTTATAATACTATGCAGTATACTTATTGCTTCTTGCGAATCGAATACGTATGAAGAAGTGGCTGGACAAACAACAAATCCGACTTATGAAGCCAATATTAAGCCTATAATGACAGCCAGTTGCACCAGTTGCCATTCTGGAGACAGCCAATTTCCTAATTTGGAAACGTATTCGGCGGTAAAAAATGCTTGTCTAAATAATAATTTAGTTTGCAGAATTGAAAGCAACGATTGCGGAACAAGAATGCCTCTAGGCGGAAAACTGCCGCAGCCCAATATTGATGTAATTAAACTTTGGGTAAGTAACGGATTTGTAGAAAAATAAAATCAAAATGAAAAAGATACTAGTATTGGCTGTCTTGCTATTTATGGGAAATCTAGTTTTTTCTCAGAAGATGGCAACACGCACAGGAGAAATAAAATTTGAAGCTTCGATGACCACGTTTGAACCCGTGGCGGCAGTAAACAACTCGGTTTCTGCTATTCTTGATGAATCAACCGGAGAGTTTGCTGCATTAGCGCTGGTAAAGGCTTTCAAATTTAAAATTCCTTTAATGGAAGAGCATTTTAATGAAAATTATATGGAATCCAGTAAATTTCCAAAGGCTACTTTCAAAGGAAAAATCATCAATTTTGATGCTTCTAAATTATCAAATGCCAAATATGATCTTGAAGGCGATTTGACTATACATGGAGTAACAAAAAAAATTAAGACTAAAATAACTCTAGTTTTAAAAGACAGAAAAATAAATGCCGATTGCAATTTTATAGTAAAGGCAAAAGATTTTGATATCAAAATACCAAGCATCGTTAAAGATAAAATCTCAGAAAACATCAATATCTCTGCTGATTTTATTCTCGCAGATAAATGATTTCAACTCTATTCGAGTCCAAATACAAAAGCTGTCTCCTTTATCGTGAGACAGCTTTTGTATTTAATTCTTTATATGTTGCTTATTTTACTATACTCTTCTATTTTTTAGATTGCCAAAACCTATCTTTTCCTTCTGCAATCCATTCCAAAGATTGGGCAATTCTTTTATTTCTGGTTTCATCTGTCTTTGCATCTGCAATCCAAATAATATAATTTTTGCGGAATGAAGGCGATTTGCTTTCAAAAATTTCAGTGGCTTTGCTGTCTTTTTTTAGAGCGTCAATAAATTCTTGCGGAGCTACCACTTCTACAGCCGATTTTTCTTTTACTGGTTTGGGCTTTGCCGTACCATTCTCATTAAAAACCATTGCCTCTTTAATATAAGCAACCAATTTTTCTTTGCTTGGCAATTCAGATAAATCCTTTACTTTATCCATATAACCAAATTTTTTACCTGCTTTTACACTTTCCTGTATGTCTTTGTCTTTCATTAGTTCTGCTTTGTACAAGCTAAAAGAACAGTGTTGTTTAAAACCGCCCATCATAACTAAATGATCTCCTTTATACGAATAATGCGGTGTTCCCCATTTTATGTTTTCTTCTACTTCTGGGCAGGCACTAAAAATTGTTTCCCTTAAATGGCTTAGAATTGGTTTTGCAAAATCAGCCATTTTTGCAATGTAAGCGGTAACGTCTTGATTGTAATTTTCCATTGATTAAAGAATTTAATTTGCATGCTAAATTTCTGATAATATTTTTAAATCCAATAGATTAAATCAAAATTTTATTCACAGATATGGTTTATATCTTTTGTTTTAGAAAATACTTATTCCTTCTTTTTCTTGTTGACCCAAAAATATAAAGGAGGAATCAATATCGGAGCAAAAAACAATGTGCTTGTCAATCCGCCAATAATTACCGTTGCAAGTGGACGTTGCACATCTGAACCAATTCCTGAAGAGGTTGCTGCAGGCACAAGACCTATAATAGCAACAATTAGAATAGATAACAAAGCTCTTAATTGTTCTTTTGAAGCTATCAGTACGTTTTCTTGCAGATTATCTTCTTTAAATAATGTTTTTCTGTTGAGAGCCGATACGAGGAGCACTCCAGCCATAACCGAAATTCCAAAAATACTTACGAATCCCACACCGGCAGAAACATTAAAATAATATCCTCTTATTAGTAAAGCCATGATTCCGCCTCCTAAAGCAAACAAAATACAGCACATTGTAATCATGGTATGCTGAAAGTTTTTATAAAGCATAAATAGAAATAAGAAAACCATAATAATGGTGAGCGGAATCGTAAAGGCCAATTGTTTTCCTGCTCGTTCCAGATTTTCATATTGTCCTCCATAAATAATACTATATCCTTTGGGCACAGTTACGTTCTTTTCTACTTTTTTTTGCAATTCTTTTACAAAACTTCCCTGATCTCTGCCCTTAATATTGGTTCTCACCGTAATCATGCGTTTGCTGCCGTAACGATAGATATTAGTCTGTCCTTCAACAAAGTGTATATTTGCCAACTGATTCATTGGTATCAGTGCTCCGTTGGAAGACGGCACTAAAATATCTTTTATCGCATCAATTGAGTTGCGGTACTGCGGTAAAAAACGAACAACAATATCATAACGCTTTATTCCATCATACAAGGTCGAAATTGTTTTTCCGCCCACTGCTGCCTCGATCATGCTCTGAATATCGGCAACGTTTATTCCGAACCGCGCAGCTTGTTCTCTATTAATATCTATTGCCAATTGTTCTTGATCTCCTTCCTGTTCAATATTGACATTATCTGCACCATGCGTTTCTTTGGCAATCTTTGCGATCATTTCTGCCTTTTTTCTCATCATCTCCAAATCATCTCCTACAACAGAAACAGCCAAATCTGCCGCACTTCCGTTTACAATTTCCATCACCTGATCGATAATAGGCTGTCCAGAAGAAAATTGAACTGAAGGAATTTCTTGCCGTAAATCTTTTTTTATGATTTCGACCAAATCTTTTTTAGCAATAGTATCGCTCCAGAGTTTGTAATCTTTCAATCCTACTAAAATTTCATTTCTATTGGCAGGAAACGGGTCGGTACCATCATCATTACGTCCGGTTTGCGTTATTACGTAAGATATTTGAGGATATTTGGCAATTATTTTCCTAATTCTAGGAGCATACTTTGCATTTTCTTGTATCGAGATGCCAGCAGGAAAATTTCCTCTTAAAAAAATAGATCCTTCATCTAATGTTGGCAAAAATTCGGTTCCTAGTTTTAAACCGCATAAAATAAACACTGCCACTAACGAGAAGCCAATTAGCGTAGTTTTTTTATAATTACTTAAAATTCTCGAAAGTGTTTTTTCATATGATTCGGTTAAAAAGTCCAAGACTACGTTTTTGTGCTCTTTTATAGGCTTATCAATATCTAGCATAGCTTTTCTATAAACAAACGAAATTAGAACTGGAATAAAACTAAGCGCTCCCAGCATCGAACCAATAACAGCAAATGCCAAAGTCAAAGCCATTGGAGAAAACAGCTTACCCTCTACTCTCGTCATTAAAAGTATAGGCATATAAGCCAATATGATAATGGTAACCGAAAAGAAAATTTCTCTTCCCACTTCTTGAGCAGCTTGCAGTGTAATCTGCACAATTCCCTGCTGCTTTTCTTCTGGTGTCGCTGTTCTGTATTTTCGTATAAGATGCTCTGCCATAACACAGGCGCCATCTACAATGATCCCGAAATCTATTGCTCCAAGCGAAAGCAGATTGGCAGGAATGCCCGTAAGCCTCATTAAAATAAAGGCAAAAAGCAATGAAAACGGAATTGTCAAGGCTACTACCAAAGCACTTCTCACGCTTCCGAGAAACAAAACCAATAGAATAATGACAATCGAAATTCCTTCAAATAAGGTATGTGCAACCGTTTCCAGCGAATGGTCAATCAAAAAAGTACGATCGTACATCGGACGCAATTTTACGTCTTGAGGCAAATCATTTTCCTCTAAATCGGCCATTCTTTGTTTTAAAAGTTTTAAGACTTCGCTTGGGTTTTCATAACGTCTTAAAAGAATGATCCCTTCAACACCGCTGCTTACATCTTTTTTATCTTTGGTAACGGTATATCCCATAACACCGCTTGGCGGCGGCGGCGTGATTTCGACCGTAGCCACATCACGAATAAAAACCGGTACTCCACTTTCAGATTTAAGAACAATGTTTTGAATATCTCGATCGGTCTTAATGGCTCCTAAACCGCGCACTGCAAAGCCCTGCCCGCCTCTTTCAATTATATTTCCTCCTGTATTTTGATTGTTTGCATTTACTGCGTCCATTACGTTTTGCAGTGTAAGATTGTATTTTCTTAGCTTTTCTGGCGAAGTAATAATATGAAATTGCTTTAACGGACCTCCAAAAGTAGTTACATCGGCAATTCCTGGAACTTGCAGTAAAGCAGGTTTTATAATCCAATCCTGCAAATCTCGAAGCTGTGCCTGACTATAGTTGGGCGGAGCTTCTACCACATATCTGAAAATTTCTCCCACAGCAGTAGAAAGTGGCGCCAATTGAGGTATTACGCCGTCTGGTAATTCGGCACTTGCAAGCCGTTCTGTTACCTGCTGACGTGCAAAATAATCGTCGGTACCGTCTTTAAATGTAAGCTGCACCACCGACAAGCCGAAAATAGTTCTGCTTCGGCGATCTAAAACATTGGGCGTATTCTGCAAAGCTCTTTCAATAGGAACCGTTACCTGCTGTTCTACTTCCTCTGCTGCTCGACCATCATATTGTGCTACTATAATTACGTTGGTATCTGCAATATCGGGATAGGCTTCTATTTTTAATTGAGTAAAACACCAAAAACCGGTCGCCATTAAAACAATGGTAATGGCAATGATAACCCACCGATTACGAAGGCTGAATATGAGTAAATTTTTAATCATCTGTTTACCATTTTTCTACTTGATTTGTAACTATAAAACCGCCTTTATAAATTTTTCGTAAAGCCACTAGGGCAGATTTTACCTTTTCATCTTCATCAATAAAATTGATTAGCAAAGGCGTTTTATCAAAACTGAACAAATCATGCGGTCTGTTCAGGTATCTGCTGGCTCCATATCCTAATTTGCCGTGAAATACAGTTGCTCCCTCAATTTTGTGCTCAATCAAAAATCTTAAAATATACTCGTACAAAGGCTGTGTTCCCTTTAGTTCGTCTTTATCTATGAATACTTGTGCTTGTGTCATTGTTTTTTCTTTAAAGGGTTAGCAAATCGTATTTTTCACTTTGTTTTTACAGACATAATCTTTGTTTCTAATACCCAAAACTGAGTCCTTTTAATTGCATAACACCTTTTACGGCTATCGCGTCACCGCTTGTTAAACCATTATACACAATAATTCTGTCCCCAATTTGATTTCCAATCGTAACTTCTGTGCGTTCAAATTCTTTATTGCTTTTTTTGACAAAAACATAATTCTTTGCCTGAACGGTAACCAAAGAATTTTTATCAATACTTATATTATCGCCTTCGCTTATGCCAAAAGAAACGGTCGCAAACATGCCTGCTTTAAATTTACCACTCGAATTGTTTAGGCTTATTCTAAGCTTAACCATTCTGGTTGACTGATCAATCATATCGGCAACAGCGTCAATTTTTCCAGAGAATTTTTCATTAGGAAAAGCGGTAAATTGCACCGTACAGTTATCTCCTTTTTTTATTCTGTCAATCTGATTTTCGGGAATATCACAAATAATAAAAGATGTTCCCGCCTTTGCCCTTTTAAGCAGTTCCGGTTCAAATCCTCCCGCCTTTAAGTTTGTTTCGTATTCGATCAAAGCTGCTTTTTCATTAGCCAAATTGGTTTGTTCTACAGATAATGCCGTTTGCGCTTCCAGCAGATCTTTGCCTGTCGCTGCACCATGAGCTTGCAGGTCTTTGGTGCGCTCCACTTCTATCTGTTTTTGCTTTATGTTTTTATTTTGAATTTGATTGATATTGATTAAGTGCTGGATAAGCTGAGTGTAACTGGCCGCTAAATCAGGATTTTCAAATAAAATAATATTTTGCGACGCTCCTTCACCCGATTTCATAACCGTTGCAGAAACCTTAGCGGGAGCTATAATTTGATTGTTGAGCACCGAATTTCCTATAGATTCTGTTTCAAAAAAAGCCGCACTGCTATCAGTAGGAAATGAAATTTTTTTCCCATTATTCGTGACCTGAGGCATCGTGTTTATTTCTTGATCTTGTTTTTTCTCTTTTCCGCAGGAGTACAGAAATAATATGATAATCCCGATATATTGTATTAAATGTCTCATATGCTATTATTTATTTTATACCAAATCTCATCTGTTCTAAAAGATTATTATTGCGCTATTTGATTGATTAAGCCCGAGGCGTAAAGCAATGTGATATAACTTCTTCTATATTCTTGCATCGAATCGTAATACTGCTGTTGTACATCTAGCCAACTGCGCTGTGCCTCCAGAAAATCGATAATGGTGGTTCCGCCTCTTAAATAAGAATACTTTACGCTCTTTAGGATATTCTCTGATCTGGAAAGCAATCCGTTAAAATTCTCTAGGTTGCTTTTCTGAGTCTGATAAGCATTAAATGCGTTGGTTATTTCTGTCTGAATTAAACCTTGCGTCGCTGCGAGATTTTGCTCTGCCTGCAGTTTTAGGTAATTTGATTTTTGTATTTCGCCCTGATTTCTTGAAAAGAAAGGAAGCTCGATTGTTCCATATAACCCCACATAAGGAATCATGTTTTGCGGATTGTAGATGACTCCTAATTCGGGCTGAGGATAAACTAATGATTTTTGAAGATTGATATTGCTATTGGCCACATCTAAAATTGATCTGGAAGCCAAAACATCAGTTCGCTTTTCTAAAGCTTCCTGCAAAAAACCTTCTAAATCAGAAGGCAAAGCAAATACAAAATTATCATTAGAGTCAATATTTATTTCTTCTTGAGTGCCTAGTAAATATTTAAGGCTCACCAATTGATTTTTTAAATTTTGCTCCGATTTTTTTATTTCTAAAGCATATTGATTGGCTAGTAAAGAAGTACGGTTAAAATCTGTTTCTGTAATAACTTGATTTTTTAAACGCACTTTGTTTATAATCACTAAACTGTCTAGATTGCTGCTAGCCTTTTTTACTATTTCCAATTGTTTTTGCGCCGCCCAGACATCGACCCATTTCAAGCCTACTTCCTGAAAAAGATTCCGTTCTATTTCGTTGTAATTTTTTTGCGTTAAAACAGAATTCTGACTCGCAAACTCAATTTTATTCTTACGTGTTCCAGCAAGCTGAAAAACTTTTCCTAATTGCAAGTTGGCTTGAGTATTAGCGCTATTAAAAAAACCGGTATTGGGAGCGTAATTTTTTTCTGTTGCTATGCCAATGTAATTAAATCCAAAAATTAAATTGGGTCTTAATTTTGCCGTCACAATATCACTTTGGGCAACGTCTACATCATAAAACTGGCCTTTAAGAACAGGATTATTTTTTCTTGCGGTTTGTAGTGATTTTTGAAGATTGTAATTGGTCTGTGAGATTCCATTGACCGAAAGCAAAGTCAACAAAACAAATAAAAGAAAGTAATGTCTCTGCATGGCTTTTATTCTTTATTTATTACATTATAAAAATACGAAAAAACCTAAATTAATAAACGATTTCATGTTAAAAAAAGAATAGCTAATTTATCAACTGAAAACAGGCATAAAGCAGGAATCTTTTGATGCAGAATTAACTACGCTTTGCTAAGGAGAAAACTGAGATTTATTGTATATTTAACTGTATGATAATTGAATTGCATAAAGATGATTGAAAAAATTGCAAATCTCCTGAATCTTAGAGAGGGTGAAGATGATAGAATTAAAACCCTAGAAGCAGTTAAAAAGAATATCTCATTTAAAGGAGCCAATCTCTGGATTCTTGCCTGTGCGATAATTGTGGCATCAGTTGGCCTTAACGTAAATTCTACCGCAGTTATAATTGGTGCAATGCTTATTTCTCCTCTTATGGGACCGATTGTTGGTGCAGGATTTGCTTTGGGCATTTATGATTTTTCTCTCCTAAAAAAATCATTAAAAAATCTTGTTACAGCGACTTTTGTCAGTCTGTTTGTTTCAACACTTTATTTTTATATAAGTCCGTTTAAAGAAGTTCAATCTGAATTATTGTCTAGAACTTCGCCTAATATTTATGATATTCTGATCGCTTTTTTTGGCGGTATTGTAGGAGCAATTGCTGTTACGCGATCTGAAAAAGGAAATCCTATTCCTGGAGTGGCTATTGCAACAGCATTAATGCCGCCTTTGTGTACTGCGGGCTACGGACTGGCTACGTCTCAATGGCTTTTCTTTTTCGGCGCTTTTTATCTTTATACCATCAACTGCGTGTTTATAGGAATTGCAACTTTTTTGATTATCAAATACCTTAAATATCCTGCGGTTAAACAGGTAGATGAAGCACGCCAAAGAAGGGTAAAATATATTATTATTTTTCTGATTACTATTATGCTTCTTCCAAGCAGCTATCTTGCCTACTCGCTTTATAGAGAACAGCAGTTTAAAAAAAATATAAATATTTTTATTGAAAACGAATTTACTGCAAAAGGCTACACGGTGGTTTACAAAAGAACTGATTTTAATCCGAAGACCAAAACCGTTGAACTTGCTTTTCTTTCTAAACGATTTTCTCCTCAAGAAATCAATACATTAAAAAACAAACTCAACCACAGCAAATATCTTGAAGGCACGCAACTTCTCATTCGCCAAGATTCAACAGACCGCTTATCTCTTTTAAAAGGCGATATTTTAAATCAAATTAAAGGAAAAGAAAACGAAATGAATTTAAAGGATGTTAGGATTTCGCAGCTCGAAAAGGAACTTTCTAAAGATAAATTCGACAGCCGTTCTTTACTCAAAGAAATTAAAATTCTATTTCCTTCTGTCCAATCACTCTCCATAAACAAAAGTAATTTGATCAATCAGCGTGACAGCATCACTCCGATAACTGCTGTTCTCTATAGCAGTGAAAAGAATCTTAATGATGCCGACACCGAAAAGTTGAAAAACTGGCTCAACGAAAGGCTAACCGTAAATAATGTGGAACTATTTGCCAGAAAAAATGCTGACAAAAAATAATATGCGTTAGAGCAAGCTTTAACATATAGTTCTATGTGTACTATTCTAAGTGAAAAACCTTTTTTCTAGTACTTTCTTCTAAAATATTTCACCACTTCAAACCATAATACTGCACAAGAGCCTATAAGCGCACAAAAGAATAGCTGACAAATCGTGATAAGCTCAAAATTGAAAAGCGAACGCAAAAATGGAACTGCAAATAGCAAGATGGTCAAAAGTACGGTGACTCCTATTATGATAGGAATAAGAATGTTTTTATATTGAAATGTTGTCCATAAAGAATAATAAAAAGAGCGATTGACCAAAGTAAGTACAATATTTGAAGCGATTAGGGTTAGAAAAACCATACTGCGCGTTACATTTTCATTACTTTGGTTGTGTACCGCCCACAGGTAAGCAAATAATAATCCAAAAGTGATGACAACGCCTTGCAAAATACTAATGGTAAGCTCCTTTATATTAAAAAAATCGCTGCTTAACGGTCTTGGGCCTTTCTCCATAATATTGGCTTCTGCTGGTTCGTTTTCGTATATAATAGAACAAGTAGGCCCCATAATAAGCTCGAGAAGAATTACATGAAGTGGACTAAAAATATTAGGATAAATCCATCCTAAAGCAAGCGGAAGAAATACAATCAAGATTATCGGAATGTGTATCGAAATGATGTATTGAATCGCTTTTTTTAAGTTGGTATAAATTCTTCTTCCCATTGCCACGGCATCCACCATTTTGGAAAGATCGTCTTCGGTAAGAATAAGCGATGCTGCATCTTTTGCTATTGCGGTACCTTTTTTTCCCATCGCAATTCCAATATGTGCTGCCTTAAGAGAAGGCCCGTCGTTGACGCCATCTCCTGTCATGGCAACAATTTGTCTGCAAGCTTTCAAAGCATTTACGATTCTCAATTTGGCATCTGGAAACATACGGCTATAGACATTAATATCCATTACCTTGCTTTGAAGTTCTTCATCTTTCAGTTGCATTAGTTCATCTCCTGTAATAGCTTTTTCATAACCTTCAAAACCAATCTGCTGCGCAATAGCATTGGTCGTACGTACATTATCGCCTGTAATAATCTTAACGGCAATTCCTGCTTTATAAAAAGACTGCAATACTTGAGCAATATTTTCTTTTGGCGGATCGTAAAAAGCAACCAATCCTTTAAATGTAAACGGAATTTCCTGCTGTTTTTCTGGATAATTATTTCCTTGCCAATTTCCCTCGGCAACACCAAGCACTCGATAGCCTTTGCCTGTTAAGTTATCCATTGCGGTTATAGCCTTTTGTGTTTCTGATTCCGAAAGTCCACAAACTTTCAATATGGCTTCAGGAGCTCCTTTTGCGGCAATGATACGATTGCCTGCAGCATCTTCAAAAATATGTGTCATCATTGGCGGTTTGCCAGATAATGGATATTCGTGTATCATTTTGAAAGCAGTCGTCTGATCTGTTTCTGCAAATTTTTTATAAACATTATGAAGCGCAATTTCCATAGGATCGAAAGGAATGGGCTCACTTGCCCACATTGCAACGGTAAGAAGTTCTTCTGTTTCTTTTGACTCCTTAAATGCACTTACCTCTGTCTCAGAACCCGAAGAAAGATAAAGTCCTGCTAAGTCCATTTTGTTTTGCGTGATGGTTCCTGTTTTGTCTGTACAGATTACCGTGGCGCTGCCTAATGTTTCTACAGTTTTCATTTGTTTTACCACAATACCGTTTTTCATTAGCCTGCGAGCTCCCAGTGCCATAAATGTAGCAAAAGCAACGGGAATCTCTTCTGGCAGAATACTCATAGCAAGCGTAAGTGCCAGTAAAAGGCTCTGAAGCACGTTGCCTACTTTTAAATAGTTTAAAACCCAGACCAATACAAATACCAATGCACCGGCAAAAATCATCTTCTTTACAAAATTCGAGATCTGTATTTCAAGTGGCGTTTTTTCTACAGCTATCGATTCTAAACTGCTTCCAATTTTGCCTAATCGCGTTTGGTTTCCTATTTCGGTTATTTTAATAATTGCCAATCCGCTGACTGCAATGGTTCCAGAGAAAACTTTGTTGTCTTCCTGTGCACTGTCTTTAAAAACTGGCATCGCTTCTCCAGTTAGTATCGCTTCATTTATCGAAAAGTCATTAGATTGCACAATTACGCCATCGGCTGGAGCAATTGAACCTTCTTCCACTATTACTAGATCTCCAACAACAATTTCCTGTGTTTTTATATTTTGCTGCTTTCCGTCACGAATAACCGTGCAAAGCGGTTCAATAAATTCTTTTAATTTTGTTAGAGCATCCTGACTTCTGCTTTCCTGATAAAGCGAAATGGTAACTATAAGTAAAATGGAAATTAAAAGAAACAAACCATCACTGTATTGCTTATTGATGAAATAGATGCCCGAAGCTGCGAGCAGCAATAGTACCATTGGTTCTGCAAAAACACTTTTGAAGAAAGCTAAAAATCGATTTTCTTTTTTATAATTATACTGATTCGTCCCGAATTTCTTTTTGGATTCGGCAACTTCTTTAAAACTTAATCCGATTAGTTCCTGTTCTTTTGCAGCCATAGAAAAAATACTTTTAAACTCGACTACTAAAATTACCTAGAACATTTCGTATAAAATTGAAAGACGCTCAAATTGATGTTTCAAATTGTAATGTGAAACCAATTTATATAAAATGCTAAATTGGATTGACTGCAATAAATAATCGATTTATAGGTCCCTTTTTTATTCAAAAGCAGTTTTATCCATTTGGTCTTTTAAACTAGACGCTTTTTGGTATTTACCTCAATTACTGCGAATTAAAACAATCATTCCTACTAAAACCATTTTAATTTAACGGGCTTTTGCTTTAAAAAACTACATCTTTTATACAGCAAATCGCTACGCTGGATTCCTGTGTACGTAAAAACGTACTTTATTACTCCTTGTCTAAAACATTAATGTTCAACTTTACACTTTCGGTATCAAATACTAATCTACTATCTATTTACTAACTATTATTTACTAACCTTAAAATTTAAAAAATGAAGAAAATCTTAAAATTAACTTGTGTGCTAGCAACCTCAGCACTAGTGTTTTATTCCTGCGAAAAGGAACAAGAAGATTTAAATGCGCCTCAAACTGCTAAAAAAGAAATGCAACAAGCAGCGAGCAAAGATACACTCTCTGCTAATAACGTTTTAGAAGGCAGCACTACAGCAAAAGGAACCGCTGGAGCACGAACCATTACTTTGCAAACCAATACCTTATCATGTCCTGGCGGCTTGTGCACATCGTATGGCGTTTGGTCGACGGGTCTTTATACGGTTTGGTTTCAAATTAAATTCAACAACGGATTTTATTGGAGCCGAGGCGGTAAATGTGGATACGGTATCTTAATTGGTGACCAAAATACAGGCGGAGATCCAGGATGGGATGGAAATGGTGGTAGTGCCAGATTTATGTGGTATTGCCCGAACGGCTCTAATACGGCAAAAGGAAGCGGTGCTTATCTGCAACCCTATGTATATTATAAAGATCAGCCAGGACAATTTGGAAATGATTTTGGAAAGAAATATTACATACAAGAAGGTGTTACGTATAACTGCCAAATATCTGTGAAATTAAACACAGGTTCAAATACAGACGGATATGTAAAATATTATGTAAACGGTACGGAGATATTGAACGAAAAAATTCGCTGGGTAACCAACGATGCTAAGCGAAATGTAAATGCAGTAAGCTTACACACTTTCCGTGGTGGAAGTCAGGATTACTGGACAGCTCCTGTAACAAGTTCTATCTATTATCCAAGTGCATCTTGGGATGCGCTATAGTGTTTAAAACACTTTAAAAAAATTTGAACCGAAAAATAAACCCTACAACTTCGATGTTTTTTAATATAAAGCATCGAAGTTGTTTTAGTTTTTAAGTATTTATAATTGCTTTTTAAAGCAAATACTGGTTTCTATTCCAGCATATTGTCCGTAATTCTCAGTAACAGTATAGGTTTTAGTATATAATCCGACTGCTTCTGTCTGCACATTGCTGGTTTCTAAAACTGCAACTGCATATCCTAATTCTTTGGCCCAGCTTTCAAGTCCGTTTAAGATTTGAGATGCTATGCGTCTTCCTCTGTATTCATTAGAAACAAACATACGTTTTACCTCAACAGATTGGCTATCAAATTGTTTTATAGCGCCACAGCCTACTGCAATACCGTTGATATAGGCAATAATAACATGCTTAATAGCATCAACCTTATTAAACTGATTGAAATATTCCTGCATATCGCCATTTCTGCTTGCTAAATTTTCATCCAGCTTTACTATTAGCTTTGAGAAATCTTCATTTTGAGAATCGGATCTTATGAGTTCTAGATTTTCAGTATATCCGTATATTTTCATATCTGTCAATTCCTCTTCTCTTTTTCTGTAATCTTTCTTTAAAAGTCCCTCATATACAAATCCAGCGCGTTCGGCAACTTTAATGCTTGCTGTATTTTCTTCGGCGATTTTCATAAAGAGTCTGTTAAATTTCTTTTTGGCAAAACACCAATTTTTAAATGATGATAATGCTTCTGCCGCATAGTTATTTCCAGTATGCTGCTTAAAAATAAAATAAGCCAATTCTCCTTTTGGAATTTTCCAATCAATTTCTCTTACCGATATATGGCCTATCAATTCGTTACTTTCTTTTGAAAATATACCGCAAGCATAGCTTTTATTTTCTTGCCAATCTGTGGCTTTCTGTTCAAAATATTTTTTGGTTGATTCTAAGCTCCCGTTTGCTTTTATCATGTTGGCGAAGTAATCAAACAAATAATCGCGGTTGTCTGTCAAACTTTTAAAGAAAACCTCTGAATCTTTGGCTTCATAAGGTTTTATTACAAGATTTTTGGTGGTAATCATTTTTGGTAATTTGTAGTTGTGTTTTCGAGTCGTAAAACTAGATAAAAACGTAATGCGTAAAAATGCTATTTTTTTATTAGTTAATGCGTTTTTTGCATTACAATTCTTTTAAGCACTCTTATCAAATTAAACCAGCTTATTTTTTATTTCCTTATACTTAGAACGGCCAATTGGCAATAAATCGCCGTTCTTGAGCTGCATGCTATACTTCCCTCCTGCTTCTACCACAATTTTGTCTGCTTGTTCCCAACAGAGAATATACGATTTATGGATTCTTTCGAAGGTTTCTGGAAGCAGTTTTTCTAAAGCTTCAAGCGATTTATCGTGCAGCTCTATCTTATTGTTGGCCAAATGTAATTCGGTATAAATTCCTGCTCCTTTTATGTACAGGATTTCATTAACAGGTACAAGTCTAAAGGTTTTGCCTTTTCGTACTGCCAGAAAGCGCACGTTACCACCCGATTGCTTTCCTTGCGTGGTATAACGTGTAAAAGCCTGCGCCAATCTATTCTGATCGAAAGGTTTAGGTACAAAATCCAAGACACCATAATTAAAAGCCGTAATCGCTTTATCGGTATAAGCAGAAATGATAATAGTCTGAAATGGACCTGCAACAAAAGTCTGAAGGATTTCGAAACCATCTTCTCCATTCAGGTTTAAATCCAAAAGCAATAGATCGATTGTATTTTGTTCGATAGCCAAAAGTCCATTTTCGAGAGAATCAGAAAGCAAGATTTGCACCTCTTTGTCAAAGAAATCGCGTGTCATTCTTTCTACTCTTTTGGCAATACGAGCTTCGTCTTCTATGATGAGTATCTTCATTTAATGCGAAATTTTAATAGTGGTTTCCCAGCCTTTTTCTACAGCGTGAGAATCAAAAGTCCAATTGGCACCGTAACTTTCTGTTAATCTGGCTTCAATATATTTAAAACCTGTTCCAACACGCTTTTCCTTTTTAGTGTTTCTGTTTTTGGCAAAAGTCAATAATGTATATTGTTTGAATTGTTTTTCTTTAGCGAATTCTAAACGGAAAACAATACAGCCTTGTTTTGGAGAAAGACTATGCGTAATTCCGTTTTCTATAATGGTATGAAAAATAGCGGGCGGAATGGTTTCGTTTTCGTCAATGCCTTCTTCCTGCCATTCGTAGCAAATTTCTTTACGAAAAGACATTATTTCCAGATGTCTTCGGCACAAATCTATTTCCTGCCTTATTGGAATAAGCGTGTGTTCGGAAATATCATTCATGATATCAAATTCTTCGGCAAGAGCACGAATAAAAACGACTCCTTCTTTTGGCGATTCCTCAATCCAGTCAATCAATGAAGTTAAAGTATTACGAAGAAAGTGCGGTTGAATATTTTTCTTAATCAGTTCTAATTGAAGTCTCGAAGAAAGCAGCAATGAGGCATTGTGGGCTTCTTCCATCGCTTTTGTTCTTATAGTGTGAAGATAAAGCATACAAAGCACCAAAATTGTAAAAGCAATATACAATCCGAAATCATAAAACATAAAATAATTGACCGCAACGCCCGCCAGCAAACCAGCGGCCACAATGAGTCCGCCTTTTTTCTTTCTAACTATAGCATCAATAGCAATTACAATAGAAAAGAATCGGGCCGTAATGGTAAAATAAGCCGCAGAAACATCATAATGTCCGTAATAGCCAATATAAACCGCCAAAAGAACAAGGAATAAAAGAGCTAAAAATAACCTTTTCCTTTTAAATTCAAACTGAAGCATGAAATACCACGGTACAAGCATAGAAATAGCAAAAGTCAGCCAGCCTATAATCTTTAAACGAGTATAAAATTGATTGTATGGAATATCTAAATAATACTTGACGTACTCGATAATTAGAAGTCCAAAGAAAAGCAAGCAGATAATGCCGAAAAGCAAAACGGCCAGTTCTTTTCGGGTGCTATTTACATACAGAAAGAAATAATAGATTCCCGCAATGAGGAATGCACCGGCCATAATATTCATAAAAGAAACCACAATAAGCGGCGAACGATGAAGCAAAAGGTAATCTTTAAGTTTTATATCAATACCACGTTCTGCTTCTTTATTGTAAGTCCTGGTACCGATTAAAAAAACGGTATGTTTCCCGAGATTAGACAATTTCTTCGGTATCTCATAATATGTTGTTTCTGTTCCAGGTACTTCTGCCTGTCCTGCCTTTGCCATTTTTCCATTTCTTCCTACTAAGATTCCGTCCCAATACACATCAAAAGCACCAAAAGCATTAATCTGAAGTCCCAAAGATCCAGAACTGTTTTCACGCTTCAGTATATCAATTTCCGTCTTTAATTTAAAAACTGAATTTTTCGGTTTTCCCCACTCTATCCACTGATGATCGTAATCAATATCATAGGTTACATCTGATGTTACGTATTCTTTATAATACGAACACGAGGTAAACATTAGAAGAAGAAAAACGATAAAAAAGTAAGATTTATACATAGGATAAAGATAAAATAAATATCGAATGGAAAAATGCATTTGAGAAGTTCATAGAGCGGTTTGCATGTTTTTGAGAACGGCACTTTATTTTATGATTTAATCTTGTACAACAAAATCAATCAAAATGAAAAACCTAACAATCAATATTTTAGCACTCTTTATTCCATTTTTTGGAATAGCGCAACAAACCACTATTTCGGGCAAAGTTCAAGACCATGCAACAAAAGAAGCATTGGCTTATGTTACCGTAACAGTACAAAATAGTAAATCAAAAACAATAGCTACAGGCGTCACTGATGATCATGGTTTATTTAATCTTGAAGCGACTTTAACTGACGCATCAACCATTTTATTTACTTATACAGGTTATCAAAATCATTCTCAATCTTTAATTTTTTCCGAAAAACAAAAAATAGACTTGGAAATTATTGATTTAGTAACCGATGCCGTACAATTAAAAGCAGTAGAAATTAATGGCCAAAAACCGAACATTAGCTTAAAACTAGACAAAAAGGTTTTTGAAGTAGGCAAAGACGTGCTTTCGCAAAATGGTTCTGCTCATGATGTGCTAAATGGCGTTCCATCTGTCGCAGTAGATCCCTCTGGAACAATAAGTCTTCGCGGAAATAGTAATGTTTTGGTCTTAATTAACGGCAGACAATCTGGACTTACTCAAAGCAATGCACTTGACCAGATTGCAGCCGATCAGATTGAACGAATTGAGGTTATTACAAATCCTTCTTCAAGATATGATGCTGCTGGCTCGGCGGGTATTATTAATATTATCCTGAAAAAGAACAAAAAAAGCGGTTTTAGCGGTCAGGTCAGATTGGTTGGGGGTTCTCCAAACGATAGCCGTCTTAATCCGAGCCTTAACTACAAATCGAACAAAATCAATCTCTTTTCTAATTTCAGTATTCGCTCCAGCGATTATGTTGGTTTATACACCACCGATCAAGTAACGAATAGCACTACAACACCAAATTACATGCATCGTGTGCAGAACGAAGACCGACATGATGATGGAAAATTACTTTATATGGGTGCCGATTATTTTATTAATGAACATCAGACTATAACGGCTGCTTTTTTAAAAAATGCCACACACGACAACGATAAAACCGATTTGCGATACCAATATGATAGTGATCTTGGAAATAATATGCCTGATAGTCTTTTAACCAGACACGGAAAGTCATTAGAAAAACGCGATTACAGTCAGCTTGAATTTAATTATACCAGAACATTCAAACAGAAGGAAAAAAAATGGACGATTGATGTGCAATACGATTGGTGGAACAGCGACAAAAAATGGGATCTTTCTACACAGCGTTTAGTTCCAGATGCTATGGTTTATCCAAGCATTAGAACAAGTTCTGTCGGAAACAGCAAAGATTTTTTAGCCAAGACCGATTTTATACAGCCCATTGACAGTCTCTATACTTTAGAATTCGGAATAAAGACTGAAATTCGAACGGTTTCTAGCGACTATCTGGCAGAACAGCAACAGGATACTAATTGGGTCGTGTATCAGAATATTGATAATGATTTAAATTATGACGAAACTATAACGGGAGCTTATACTCAATTTAGCAGTAAAATCAACAGATTTAGCTATATGCTGGGTCTTAGAACCGAGTTTACCAACATTTCTATAAAAGATGTCGAAAATGCTTATAACGATCAAAAAAACTACAACAAGCTGTTTCCGACAGTTAACCTCAGCTATAAGTTTGATGAAGCCGCTTTACAGCTCAATTACAGCAAACGCATTAAACGTCCGTCTCTATATGCTTTATATCCTTTCAATGAAGTTACCGATTTGAATGCGCAATACATCGGGAATCCTGATTTAAATCCGTCTTATACAGATGCGTTTGAAATGGCATTTCTTAAAACTTGGAAAACATTTACTTTGAATCCTTCGGTTTATTATCAGTATGAAAAAGGGTTTATTCAAGATTATACCTATCGGCAAGATGATATTTTCCTGACGACTCCCATCAATATTGATTACGAAATACGAAGCGGCATCGAATTATCGACCTTATACAATCCTTTAAAATGGCTTCAGCTTAATGCCGAAATGAATTATTACCATTTCAAACAAAAAGGAAATTATATGGAAGAAAACCTAGATTACAGCAGCAAGAACTTTACGGCGAGAGTGAGCACGCAAATCAAACTTCCTGCAAAATTTAGTTTTCAAGGACGCTATAATTTTCGTGGCGAAAAACGCAATGCTCAAACCACTAGCAAAGCCTTACAGTCTATTGATTTCGGATTTAGCAAACTCCTTCTTAAAGATAAAGCAACTATTGTTTTTGACGTATCCAATGCTTTTAACCTGCGCCAGTACAAAAGTGTTACAACTGGAACCGATTATGTTGTTAGAGATAACAGTATTCCTAATGCGGCAAGATATCGTCTGAGTTTTGTCTATCGTTTTAACCTTACAGATTCTAAAGCAATCAGACAGGCAAAGGAGGCCAATAGAGATTGATATTAATTTTTCTTCTCGAAAAAAGTAATCTGCGTACAAAAGGTAAATAAGATTCTATTTAAAGTGTCTCTTTCGTTCTAGTTTTGTTTTATAATGAATTAGAATTGCTTTTAAAGAATCTCAATATGACTGAAAAACCAAAATATACATTAAGAGAATTAATTCTATATTTTTTAAAACTTGGTACAATTGGTTTTGGCGGACCTGTTGCGCTGGTGGGCTATATGTACAAAGATTTGGTAGAAAACAAAAAATGGATTTCGGATGAAGAATATAAAGAAGGTCTGGCACTAGCACAATTGGCTCCAGGGCCATTGGCCGCACAGCTTGGCATATACGTAGGTTATGTTCATTATAACATTCTGGGTGCTACATTGGCGGGTTTTGCTTTTATTACTCCTTCTTTTCTTATGGTGCTATCGCTCGGAATAGTCTATCAGTTATACGGCGGACTATTATGGATTCAGTCTATTTTTTATGGTGTGAGTGCTGCTGTTATTGGAATCATTACGCTAAGCTCTTATAAACTTACCGTAAAATCGATCGGCAAATTTAATCTGCAGTCTTTCAAAGAAAAATGGCTTTTATGGCTTTTCTTCCTTGCAGCCATTTATATCACTTACATAACAGAGAAAGAACATATTTTGCTGTTTGTAGCAGCGGGGCTTATTTATATGGTCATAAAAGCGCGTCCGTATTTTAAAGTTACAAAAGCAGCCAATGTTTTGATCTTGATTTCATCTGGCTTTTGGAATTTTGAAAGCTCCACATTGATCAAAATTGCATTGTTCTTTGCTAAAGCAGGTGCTTTTGTATTTGGAAGCGGTCTTGCTATTGTTCCGTTTTTACATTCTGGAGTCGTTGTAGAAAACAAATGGCTAACCGAACAGCAGTTTCTAGATTCGGTTGCTATAGCTATGATTACTCCTGGTCCGGTAGTGATAACGGTTGGTTTTATTGGTTATCTTGTAAATGGTTTCTTAGGCGCTATCGCAGCAGCTTTAGCCACCTTTCTGCCTTGTTACCTTTTTACTATTGTTTTGGCTCCATTCTTTAAAAAAATTGTAAACAATAAACCTGTCAAAGCTTTTGTAGAAGGAATAACAGCGGCCGTAGTTGGTGCTCTAGTTGGTTCTGTTATTATTATAGCAAAAAGAAGTATTGTCGATACTTCGACAGTATTAATCGCTCTTACCAGTATTCTTTCTCTTATTTATATCAAGAAAATTCAAGAACCTTATATTATTTTAATTGCTGCTATATTAGGTGTCGTAATTAAATTATCTTTTGTTTGAAACATAAAAAACAACTAATACCAAACTTCCAATAAATTTGAATTTATTAATTTTGCTCAATGGAAGAAAAAAAAGTTCGCAACCTTTCTGAGTTTAATAATGAACTTAAACTAAAAGGCTTCAAAGCTTTTCAAATAGAAGAAGATAGTAATGCGACCCGTATATACAGCAGAAAAGATTTCTTTAAAATATGTCTGACTACGGGACATAGCAAAATTCACTATGCCGATAAAAGTTTTGACCAGCAGGGAACCATATTGTTTTTTGGCAATCCTCATATACCCTACTCATGGGAAACAATTTCTACCACATATACTGGTTATACTATTTTATTTTCTGAAGAATTTCTAAAACAATCAGAACGGTCAGAAAGCCTTCATCAATCGCCTTTTTTTAAAATTGGCGGAACACCTGTTCTCCACATTTCAGAAGAACAGAGATTGTTCCTTAATACTCTTTTTCAAAAGATGATAGAGGAACAAAAAAGTGATTATACCTATAAAGATGAACTCATAAGAAGCTATATCCATTTAATCATTCACGAATCTTTAAAATTGCAACCTTCTAAAAATAATAATGAAGGCAGAAACGGGACATCAAGGATTGCTTCTGTATTTCTTGAACTCTTAGAAAGACAATTTCCTATCGAAAGTGCAGACAGCCCTCTTCGTATGACAACAGCAAAAGATTACGCCCTAAACTTGAACATTCATGTCAACTACTTAAACCGAGCAGTGAAAGAAATCACAGGTAAGTCGACGACATCACATATTACAGAAAGAATCACAGCAGAAGCAAAAGCACTTCTTCAGCATACGGATTGGAATATTTCAGAAGTTGCATATGCGCTTGGATTTGAATATCCAACCTATTTCAATAACTTTTTTAAAAAACATACAGGAACCAATCCTAAATCATATCGAGAAATCGAAGTTTGATATTCTTAACTTTTGGTTTGATATTCTTTAACGGCACCTGATGGTGCCCTTTTAATTTTGTAGCTGTAATTTAAACCATTTTAAACAGATGAAAATAACAGCATTAATTGCCGTGTCTTTTTTACTTGTCGGACAGGCATTCTCACAAAACAAAGAATCAATTCAAAATAAAAAGAAAATGAATACTACAGAACAACATTATACTTTTAAATTAAGCGATAAAGTAACACGCCAAAAAGTAACTTTTAAGAATCGTTATGGCATTACCCTTTCAGGTGATCTTTATCTTCCAAAAAGTACAGATAAAAAATTACTTTCTGCATTAGCAATAAGCGGCCCTTTCGGGGCTGTTAAGGAACAGTCTTCAGGATTATATGCAAATCAAATGGCGGAACGCGGATTTGCAGCATTGGCTTTTGATCCATCTTATACAGGGGAAAGCAGTGGCCTGCCACGTAATGTAGCTTCACCTGATATAAATACCGAAGATTTTAGTGCCGCAGTTGATTTTTTGGGCCTCCAAAAGAATATTGACAGAGAAAAAATCGGAATTATAGGCATCTGCGGATTTGGAGGTTTTGCCTTAAATGCTTCAGCAGCTGACAAACGCATTAAAGCCGTTGCAACAACAAGCATGTACGATATGACTAGAGTAATGTCGAAAGGCTATAATGATATAGTAACTGCCGAACAACGCTCAAAAAACCTAGAACAATTGGGACAACAGCGTTGGAAAGATGCAGAAAACGGCACTTATGCGCCATCTGCAAATAATCTTCCGCAAAAACTTACCGGCAGCGAACCTCAATTTGTAAAAGAATATTTTGATTATTATAAAACACCGAGAGGTTTTCATGTTCGCTCAATCAATTCTAATGCATCTTGGACCGCAACGACACCTATTTCTTTTATGAATATGCCAATTCTGTCTTATATTAAAGAAATAAGCCCAAGACCTGTCTTGCTTATTGCGGGTGAAAATGCACATTCTAGATATTTTAGCGAAGATGCTTTTAAAGCTGCGGCCGAACCAAAAGAATTAATGATTATACCAAATGGTGTGCATGTAGATTTGTATGATAGATTGGATAAAATTCCGTTTGAAAAGTTACAATCTTTTTTTGAAAACAATCTAAAATAAGCTAAACTTTTGATTCATGAGTTCAAACAAAAATAGAGAAGACATCTTTGCAAGACTTTTAAAAGGGGAAACAGCAACACCGCAGGATCCAGAGATTCATCTTCTTCAGAAATCTTCTTATGCAACAAAACAGTTGCTTGTGAAGATGAACAGTTCTAGTGATCCTTCTGAAATCAGATCCATATTAGGTGAGATTACAGGCAGTATTATTCACGAAAGCACTTCTGTATTTACTCCTTCTTATATTAATTATGGCAAAAATATCAAAATAGGAAAAAACGTTTTTATCAATTTCAATTGCACTTTCTTGGATTTGGGAGGCATCATTATTGAAGACAATGTCTTAATAGCTCCAAATGTAAGTCTGCTCTCTGAAGCGCATCCCATAGAACCCGAAAATAGACAGTCACTTGTACCGGGTCTTGTACATATTAAAAAAAATGTATGGATTGGAGCCAATGCAACCATTCTTCCGGGGGTTACAATTGGAGAAAATTCTATTGTAGCTTCGGGTGCGGTCGTTGCAAAAAATGTTCCTGATAATACCCTTGTTGGAGGTGTTCCTGCAAAGACGATTAAAACTCTTTAGTAAAGTAAAACATTAAACTACAGCAGTAAAAACAGAAGCAAAAATGAAAAAATTAATCATTATATTCACAGTACTTTTAACTGCATGTAATTCTAAAACAAACAATATGAGCTCAACAGAAATATTTCCAAAAGGAGAACCTCTTTCTAAAGATTGGTTTACAGGCAATGCTTTTTTGAAGCCTTTAATTGCAAGAGATAAAAATAATGAGTTCTCAGCGGGTAGCGTAACTTTCGAACCTGGGGCGAGAACAAACTGGCATACACATCCAAAAGGTCAGGTTCTGCTGGTTATTGAAGGCCAAGGGCTTTATCAGGAAAAAGGAAAACCAGCACAAACAATTCAAAAAGGAGATGTTGTCAATATTCCCGAAAATGTAGAACATTGGCATGGTGCTAACGCAGAAACTAAAATGGTTCATGTTGCAATCACCAATTTTAAAGAAGATACTCAAGTTACCTGGCTCCAACCTGTTACTGATGAAGAATATAAAATTGCAAATGAAAAATAATCATAAAAAAGCCCTCGCATCAACGAGGGCTTATTCATTTTTTATCAAAACTTATCTCCAACCCAAAGCTGGCGCGACATGTTCTAAAATAGAAGACAGAATATGAACATTGTACTCTACTCCTATCGTATTCGGAATTGTGAGCAACAAAGTATCTGCTTCTTGAATCGCTTCATCTTCAGCTAGTTCTTCGATCAATTTGTCGGGTTCTGCGGCATAGCTTTTACCAAAGATTGCTCTTTTATCTTGCTCGATATAACCAAAACTATCATTGCCTTTAGCTTGTCCGCCAAAGTAATATCGGTCTTGCTCATTGACAATCGCAAAAATCGAACGGCTAACCGAAACTCTCGCTTCACGCTGATGTCCTGCTTTTTTCCAAGCTTCTTTGTATAATCTTATCTGTTCGGCTTGCTGTACATGAAAAGGTTTTCCGTTTTCATCATACTTAAGCGTAGAACTTTGAAGATGCATTCCGTTTTCGGCAGCCCAAATGGCAGTGGCATTAGATGCAGCTCCCCACCAGATGCGTTCCCTTAAACCTTCAGAATACGGCTCGATGCGCAACAATCCAGGCGGATTCGGAAACATCGGGTACGGATTCGGTTCTGCAAATCCTTCTCCATTTAATTTATCCAAAAATTCCAGCGCTTTCTTACGCCCCATATCGGCATCGGTTTCTCCTGCATCAGGTTCATAACCAAAGTAACGCCATCCATCAATAACCTGTTCAGGTGATCCTCTGCTAATTCCCAATTGTAAACGACCTTCCGATATTAAATCGGCAGATCCAGCATCTTCTACCATGTACATCGGGTTTTCATACCTCATATCGATTACACCTGTTCCAATTTCAATTTTGCTTGTCTTGGCTCCTACAGCCGAAAGCAACGGAAATGGCGATGCCAGCTGCTGTGCAAAATGATGTACTCTAAAATAAGCGCCATCTATACCAATTTCTTCAGCAGCTACAGCCAAATCAATAGATTGCAGTAATGTGTCAGCCGCGGTACGTGTTTTATATGACGGATGATTAGCCCAATGCCCAAATGATAAAAATCCTATTTTCTTCATAATGGCTTTATTTTTTTATTCTCTCAAATATACGCATCATAACCGATAAAGACTATATAATTCTTTACAATAAAAATTAGGTAATATATTTATACGACTACTGTTTTTCTTTGTACTTGAAGTATACAAAGTGCAAATTTCAAATACAGCTTTAACATGTATTGCAGAATAGGATCCTTTTTAGAGTTTATTCAACAATTTGACATAGATACTATTAAAATTGCATGGCAACTACTATAAAGAAAGAGTTTCCTTCTTTAATATGCTTATTATCAACCTAGTATTTCATCTGAATGTTGCAAGTTTTCTTGTTTCAAATTATAACATGAAACATCTCTATCGCTTATTTTATGCAATTATTCTGACTTTCTAGTCTACTTTTGAAAGACCTAAAAAAAACCGTTCTCAAAAGCCCCCAGTCTTTTTCCTATTTCCTGCGATTTTCAGAATCAATTATTGATATAAACTAAAGCAAACAATTATGGATTGGATTATTACTACATTAAAAGAGTATCCCGAACTGGCTATTTTTCTCACTCTATCTCTAGGCTATTTTATCGGAAAATTTAAAATCGGAAGCTTTTCTTTAGGAACGGTTACCAGTGTTCTGCTTATTGGAGTTCTAGTTGGACAATTGGACATTGTGATTTCTCCTAACGTTAAATCTGTATTTTTTCTCATGTTTCTTTTCGCTGTAGGATATAGTGTGGGCCCTCAATTTTTTGGGGGACTAAAAAAAGATGGACTTCCTCAAATGCTGTACGCGGCGGTAGTCTGCGTGTTATGCCTAATATGTCCGTATCTGATCGGTAAAATTATGGGATACGATATGGGACTGACGGCTGGTATGCTTGCCGGTTCGCAAACTATTTCTGCTGTTATTGGTGTTGCATCAGACACAATCAATCAACTAGGAATTCCTGCTGATCAAAAAGCGGCTTTAATAAACAAAATCCCAGTTGCATATGCTGTAACCTATATTTTCGGAACGGCAGGATCTGCTTGGCTATTAGCTTCTATCGGACCAAAATTATTAGGCGGTAATCTTGTAGAAAAAGCCAAAGAACTCGAAATCCAGCTTGGAGGAGATGCCATTAGCGATGATCCTAGCATTGCCTCCGCTTATGACCGTGTGATATACAACGCTTATGAGATTTCTGCACAATCTTATGCTTGCAATAAAACAGTCTTAGAAATTGAAAACGAACTTGAAAGCAAAGGCAGACGCTTATTTATACAGCGAATCCGAAAAGGGAAAGAAATTATAGACGCTTCTCCAGAAATCGTTATTCAGGAAAACGATGTTATCGCTTTGGGCGGAAGAAGAGAATTCATGATGAATTATGTTGCTGTAAATGAAAAAGAAGTTCTGGACATTGAACTTCTAAATTTCCCCGTAGAAGTTTTAAGTGTACTAATTGTAAAGAAAGAAGTGGTTGATAAAACACTAGCCGATTTACGACATTTGAAATACATGCATGGTGTTGTAATTAGATCATTAAAACGAGCTGGAATTCAGATGCCAATATTGCCCAATACGGTGATGCAGAAAGGAGACATGATCGAATTAATTGGTATAAAACGAGATGTAGATCAAGTTGCTGTGCATATTGGCTATCCTGACCGTCCTACAAATGCTACCGATATGGCTTTTGTTGGTCTTGGAATCGTCTTAGGAGGACTGCTTGGCGCTTTGACTGTAAAAATTGGCGGAGTGCCCATAAGCCTTAGCACTAGTGGAGGTGCATTAATCTCTGGTCTCTTTTTCGGATGGCTAAGAGGTCAGCACCCTACTTTTGGACGAATCCCAGAACCTGCATTATGGATTATGAATAATGTTGGATTAAACATTTTCATCGCAGTAGTAGGTATTACAGCAGGACCAAGTTTTATTGTCGGATTTCAAGAAGCCGGCTGGGGACTTTTTATTGCAGGTGCTGCGGCGACATCCATTCCGTTAATTCTCGGACTTCTTCTTGGAAGATATATTTTCAAATTCCATCCTATTATAACCTTAGGATGCGCAGCTGGAGCTAGAACCACTACAGCAGCTCTAGGAGCATTGCAAGATGCTGTAAAAAGCAAAACGCCTGCTTTGGGTTATACGGTAACCTATGCCGTTGGGAATACGCTGCTTATTATATGGGGCGTCGTAATCATTTTAATCATGAGTTAATTCAATTATTATATAATCTCTAAACATTTACATTATGGCAATTGATATTTCTAAAATAAAAACATCTCGAGAAGTAGAGAAAACACTTCAGACCCTAAGTCCATTTGAAATTAAAAATGAATTGATTCATCTGGCAGAAGAAAGCGCGCTTAAATCTACAGCGATAACCCTAAATGCTGGAAGAGGAAACCCAAACTGGATTGCAACTGTTCCTAGAGAAGCTTTTTTTCTTTTCGGACAATTTGCATTGGAAGAATGTAGAAATGTTTTTGAAGCGCAAGGCATTTTAGCCGGAATTGTACAGAACAAAAGCGGTGTGGCTTCACGTTTTGAAACATTTTTAGCGAAACACAAAGAATCACCAGGAGCTTCTCTTTTAGAAAAAACATATCACTACGGAGTAGAAAAACATGATTTTGATGGCGATGCATGGATTCGCGAATGGGTAGAAGCCGTAATCGGATTTAATTATCCTGTTCCTGACCGTATGCTAAATCAAATAGAAGTGATAGTTCACGATTATCTGGTTCAGGAAATGTGCGGTGTAGGAAATGACAAAGGCAAGTTTGATATTTTTGCCGTTGAAGGAGGTACTGCCGCAATGTGCTACATTTTTGATTCGTTTATGCAAAACCACCTTACAGAACGTGGCGATAAAATAGCACTTCTCACTCCTACTTTTACACCTTATATCGAAATTCCGCAATTAGAACAATACAAATTTGATGTTGTTTATGTGCAAGCAAGCGGAGTTGGTGAAAATGGTTTCCATACGTGGCAATATCCTAATTCTGAATTAGACAAGCTTAAAGATCCTGCTGTCAAAGTGGCTTTTGTGGTAAATCCGAGCAATCCGCCATCATCGGCAATGAGCAACGAAACGCTTAATTATATAGCAGATATAGTAAAAAATCATAATCCGGAACTGATGATTATTACAGATGATGTTTATGGAACATTTGTTAATAATTTCAGATCATTAATGGCTATTATACCGCATAATACCATCAACGTTTATTCGTTCTCCAAATATTTTGGCTGTACAGGCTGGAGACTTGGTACAATAGCCATTCATGAGGACAATATTTTTGATAAAAAAATTGCCAATTTAAGCCCAGCTCATAAAAAGCAACTGCACGAACGTTACTCTTCGTTGACATTAGAGCCTGAAAAAATTAAGTTTATTGACCGACTGGTAGCCGATAGCCGACAAGTTGCTTTAAATCACACTGCAGGCTTATCCTTACCTCAACAATTTCAGATGATGCTTTTTTCGGCATTTTGTTTATTAGACACTCAAGATGTTTACAAAACCCTTACACAATCCATCATTCACAAACGTCTCAACTTACTTTGGGAAGGATTAGAAGTTCCAATTCTAGAAGATCCGATGCGTGCTGGATATTATTCTGAAATTGATGTTATGGTGGCCGCAAAACACTTTTATGGGGACGATTTTGCCAATTGGCTGAAAACTAACTTCGAACCTGTTGATGTTCTTTTCCGTTTGGCAGAAAAAACAGCAATCGTGTTATTAAACGGTGGCGGATTTGCTGGACCTGAATGGAGCATTAGAGTTTCTCTTGCCAATCTTCCAACTGATAGTTATCTAATCTTGGGTAAAAATATCCGTAAAATTTTATTGGAATATGTAACGAGCTGGGAAAACTCAAAAAAATAATAGAATTCTAAAATATAAACATTTGATCCTATGAAAAATCTATTTACTTTATTATTATCCGTTTTATTAGTAACAGGTATTTATGCTCAAAAATTACCTAGAATTAAAATACTTGCAACTGGAGGAACAATTGCGGGCCAAGGCGCATCTGCAGACCGTTCTGCTTATACCGCGGGACAATTGCCGATAAAAGATTTAATTGCGGCGGTTCCAGGAATTGACAAAGTCGCAGAGATTTCGGGAGAGCAGATCTCAAATGTAGGAAGTCAGGACATGACGGTAGACATTTGGATTAAGCTGAATAAAAGAATCAACGAAATTTATAAAAATAACGAAGCAGACGGAATCGTAATCACGCACGGAACAGATACGCAAGAAGAAACCGCTTATTTTTTATCGCTGACAGTACGATATGACAAACCCGTAATTATTACAGGTTCTATGCGTCCAGCAACAGCCATTAGCGCAGACGGTCCAAAGAATCTATACGATGCAGTAACTCTAGCAGCTTCTAAACAGGCGGCGCACAGTGGCGTTTTATTGGTATTTAACGAATACATTTTTACAGGAAGAAGTGCTGTAAAAACCAGTACTACGCACTTAAACGCTTTTACAGCGCCTAACAATGGTCCAATCGGACAGGTTTACGACGGAAAAGTTTCTCTTTATGAAACTCCGGTAAGAAAAGCCAATAAAAGCACTCCGTTTGATATTACAGGTTTAACTACTCTGCCTGAAGTGGCGGTTGTCGAATTATATGCCGATGCTCCTGCAACTGCAATTAATGCATATGTAGCGTCTGGAGTAAAAGGAATTGTAACTGGCGGTTTGGGTAATGGAAATCTTAATAAGATAAATTCAGATGCTGCTGCTAGCGCTGTTAAAAAAGGGATTGCCGTTGCAAGAGCTTCTAGAGTACCGTCTGGAAGAGTTACTTTATTTGACGAAACTGACGACCAGAAACTTGGAACGATTGTCGCCGATGATTTAATTCCGCAAAAAGCGAGGATTTTACTAATGCTGGGACTTACTCAAACCAGTGACAGTAAAAAACTGCAGGAATATTTCTTTGAGTATTAAACAAAATGAAATTGTAAATTATGCGCGTCTTAACTACAATAATTTTGGGCATTTTTCTGGTAAGCGGTGCATACGCTCAGCAGGAAAAACAGACTGATACTATCCTAAATCATAAAACGCCTCTAATAAAAGCAACCAAAGTTGATTTACTCAATAATGTTGATTTAATTTTCAATACACAAGTAGGCTTTAACACCTATTTTGATGACGGAAATTACACTGGCAGTAAATTTGAAGTGAATCAGTTTAGATTGGAAATAAAAGGAAAAGTGTATAAGGACAAAGTGTTTTTTAGGTTTCGAGACCGATATACTAAAGAAACTGAACCGCAATCTACCGATAACATTAGCAGTTCTACTGACTTGGCTTTTATTGGATATAAAATATCTGAAAGAACCAGTATTGCAATAGGAAAAATGACGGCCAACTGGGGTGGTTATGAGTTTGATATGAATCCGATTGATATCTATCAGTATAATGATATTGTGGATAATTCGGATAACTTTCTAACAGGAGTTCAGGTAAACTGGAAATTGAATGCCAACCATGTCTTTTCGGGACAGATCTTAAATTCAAGAACCAAAACTTTTTCTGAACTATATCAAAATGTGCCAGATGTCGAAGAAGCAAAATTTCCGGCTGCCTATGTTGGAAACTGGAACGGAAGTTTTTTAGAAGGAAAATTCAAAACGATATACAGTTTCAGTATTTTTCAGGAAGCCACAAAAAATGGAAGGCCGGTAAATATGTATTATACGGCTTTAGGAAATCAATTTCGAAGCAAAAAATGGCTTTTTCAATATGATTTCAAATGGAGCAGTGAGGATTTAGACCGAACAGGAGTGGTTAGTAATATTATTCCAGATACTGTTTTAGATCATGCTGCAGAAAATGTATATTATGTAGAACACTGGCTACGAACCGTGTATTCTCTAAACGAACAATGGAAACTTACAGTTATCGGAATGACAAGTAAAGCTTCGTGGAAAGATATTCCTGATCCTTCTGTAAGCTCGAACCGAATTCGTACCGCATACGGCATTATTCCAACAGTAGAATTTTATCCGATCAAAAACTTCAACTTAAAGTTTTTTGCCACCTATGTGCAGCGATTCTATAATTATAGCGATTATGCTAAAACAGATTTGGGACAATCGAACACCACAAGCGGAAGAATTATGCTTGGTATAATTTCTCCTTTAGTGGTTTTATAATAATTTAAGTAACTAACTCAATTAAGAAGCTGGAGCAAATCGTAAATTGCGATTTATTTCAGCTTTTTTTATTTGTTCTCTCGCAGATTTAGATGGATTTTAGCCACTATTTTATTTATTCTCTCGCAGATTTGGCAGATTGAGCAGATTTAAGAATTATTAATAATTCAAAACTCTCTAAGTTGAGCTTTTTTATGAATAGCCTCTAGCTTCAGCTGGAGGTTTTTAATCAGCATAAGAATAAGGCTTTAGCCAAACGACATATTTTTGGCTAAAGCCATTTTGATTCGCTTTATTTAAACTCCAGCTAAAGCTGGAGCCAATTCAATTTAATATCATCTGGATCTCCGTGGTTGAAACCACTGGCTACGTTTGATATATGCGTACAAGCAAAAAAATGCGCGTTAGGATTAAGTTAGTCAAAACTCATAATTCATAATTCATAACTCATAATTCATAATTCATAACTCATAATTCATAATTCATAACTCATAATTCATAACTCATAACTCATAACTCATAACTTACTTTGCCAAATATCTCAATCGAATAAAACAGATTGTACTATAAAAAGCAAAAAGCAGCATAAGATGCAATAAAACAGAAGGATTGTCCCATAAACTCGCGCCCGATTGTACAATTGAAGTATACAAAACAATAAAAGGCGTGGTTGGCAAAAGATTAGAAAGCCACTGCAATAGCAACGGAAGCGATTCAAAGGGCCAACTATATCCTGTAATTAAGAAAATTGGATAGGTTGAAAAAGCCATCATTTGAAGGCAAACGAGCTGCGATTTAAAAAGCGAACCGATAAACTGAGCCATCGGAATTAAAGTTACGATAAACAAAAGCAGCAATACACTCAACTCGAATCCGCTGCCTCTGATTGGCAAATTGAGCAATCTGTAATTTACATTTAAAAAGAAAAAACCATACGAAGAGAAAAGAATCAGATAGAACAATCCTTTGCCCCAAATGCCATTAGAAATGCTAGATCCCAACCATTCGCCTAAGCGGGAGCGCTGCCGTTCGCCTGCAACACTTTCGCACAAGCCAATCAATAAAGTCTGCTGCAAGATCAGTGCTAATAATCCTGGCAATAAGAATGCTCCATAGCTTGATCTTTCATTAAACAAAGGGCGATAATCAAAATTTACAGGCATTACATTTTCCATCGCAATAGTAGTGCTCATGCCTTCATTTTTCTGATAATACTGTAGCCTCACTCCCGCTCCAATAGTCAGACATATTTGCTGCACATTCATCAAAAGATCACTCGATGGCAGAAACCTTGCCGCATTGATTGCCAATACCACGTTGCTTTGTTTTAAACTCAGCAAATTGGTTTCTGTTCCTTCTGGAATATAAAAATAGCCTTGGCAATTACCTCGATACATCTGCTCTTTTGCCTGCTCGAGATTAGAAAAATGAATGAGTTCAACTATCGGAGAATCGTCGATATTTTGCATTAGCAAACGTGACAACCTAGAATTATCATCGTCTACAACAGCTAGTTTTACATCAAATTCTTCTTTATTAATATAAATGCTTCCGTAAAAAAAAGCATACAGCAAAGGCGCTATAAGAAGCGTAAGCAGCAAGCTATGATCTTTTACAACCAATGAAGCTTCCCTCAAAAAAAGTTTAATCAGCGATTGTTGCGGCTTCTTCTTCATTTTTAATCGAATTAAATTGACGTTTAAACAACAACACCGCTGTCGGATACATTACGGCACAAAATAATAGGAGTTTAGCCAAATCTCCATTGGCATATTTTAGAGGCAAATTCATATAATACACCTTGAAAAAACCATCCAAAAACGAAGTATAAGGCATAATCAGCGCATAATACTGATCGTACCAAGGCATTGCCCATCTTGGAAAAGTAAAACCGCTAAAAACAAATGCAGGCGACGTATAGAAAAGAGCCACATCTCCTGAAAGCATCACATCTTTAAACAAAGCCGATATAAACATGCCAATACCAATACAGGCTAAAGAAAGCATGGTGTACATAACAAAAAACTTGCCCGTGGCTGCTGGAACACCAATATCAAAAAAAGGAAAAATAATACCTGTAATAATGATAAAATTAATCCAGCTGATCGTGAGATGTGCCATTGTTTTTCCCATAATGGCCTTCAAAACAGAACCTTTTGATGTATCGTACAGTTCCTGCATCGTTCCCGTAATCCATTCATAATTTAGTGCCAGCATAGAACTGATAATAAGAATCATCTGCATGCCCACCGTTATTAAACCCGGAACCAAATACTCCTGATAATTATAAGTTGGATTGTAAAGCTGATAGGTATTTAAACTTATTGGGTTGGCAATCGCCATTGCTTGATCTGGTTTCATTCCTGTTTTTACAAGCTTCTGCAAAATTACGCCTGTACTTCCTGTAATAACAACCTCGGCAACAGCCTTATAAACCAATTTGGCAGGAACAAGTGCGGCCGCATTGGTATACAAAGTCACTGTACTGGGATGTCTGCTATAGATATTCTTCTGCAGATTGGCAGGAAAATGTATAGCGCCCAATATTTTACCTTCCTGTATCAGTTTTTTTACTTCGGCTTCACTGCTGACTCTTCTGGTTATTTGCAAGGCTTCTTTTTGTTCTAATAAAAAAAGCAGCTCACGAGTTACAGCGCTTTGATCTTCATCCCAAATAGCAAATGCTAAATGTTTGGCATCCTGCTTCTGATAAATAAAAGCGTAGAAGAAAAACAATAGTATTGGCACAATGAGCATTACTAAGTAAAATACTTTTAAACTCAGAATGCGTTTCCACTCCCTAAACATTATGTTCTTTATAAAATTCATTAAGGAAGTATTAAAGAAGCTGTCATGCCAGAACGCAATCCTTTAATATTGGAAAGGCTAACAGGTTTCAATTCTATCGTAAAAGTTCTCAATTCAAATTCTCCTTTATCTTTTGATGGCACCCAATTTGCAAATTCTAGTGTAGGCGCAATAGTATGTACAACGGCATCAAACGTTTCAGGCTCGCAGCCTGGAACCTTAACCGCAACTTTGCTTCCTACTTTAAGCAGATTTGATTTATCTTGTCTGATGTTGAATTTTATGATAGTGGAATTTTTCTTTTCGATGGTCATAATCGGATAACCTATAGAAACAATTTCGCCCTGATGTGTCACCAAACTTGAAATAACTCCTTCTGCCGGAGCATATACTTTTGTGTTATCTCCAAGTGCTTTGGTCAATTCATAGGCTTGTTCTGCTTGTTTTACAATAGCATTTGCTGTTTTTAGCAGTTCGGGTCTTGTGCCGTTCTTTAGCATCTGCAAGTTTAACTGAGCAGTTTCCATTTCTTTTTTTGCGGCTTGGAGTTTAAAATAAAAAACATCCTTTTCTTGTCCAGAAATAACATCTTCGTTATAGAGCCTTTCCATTCTTCCGTAAGTGGTGCTAAACAACTTGTACTGTTCCTGACTTATTTGATATAGTTTAGATGTTGCTTCAATAAGTTCGGGTCTGGCTCCTTGTGTAAGAAGTTCCTGTTGTCCTTTTGCTGCATCTATAGCCGATAATGCCTGAGCTTTAATCGCATTTATTTCGTTAGATCGAAGCACTGCCAATAATTGCCCCGTTTTTACTGTATCGCCTTGTTTGACAAGTAACGAATCTAGCCTGCCAGGAAATTCAGCCGCCACATCTACACTAGATGCGTCCACCATTCCGATAAAATTATCTTCTTCCTTATTGTCTTTTAAGAAAAAAATCAATCCTGCCAGCACAACAAAGATTGGAATAATCAGCGCCCAGTAGTTTTTAAATATCTCTTTCATCTATTTAATAAATTGCGTTATTTGACTTGGATTTCCTAAACTGTTAAAATATTCCGCTAATGCCAGATAGTACCCCAAAACAGCGGTATAATATCCTTTCTCTATTTCTGTTTCTATCAACAAGGCATCATTTACATCTTTTGGCGATGACAGCTGATTGTTCATCCTTTTGGTAATCAAACTGCTTGTCGTGGCGGCTTCTTTTCTAGCCGCATCCATGGCATCAACATCGTTTTGAAGAGAAGTCATTTTATTTTTTGCAACCCTTGATTGCACCTGAAGCATTAAACTTGAATTTTCCTCTCCTAACTTAGCTTCTTCTATTAGCTGTTTTGCGGCTAAAGTTTTCTTACTCGTCTGTCCGTTATACAAAGTCCATTGCAATTCTAAGCCTACAAACCAATCAGGTATAGAAACGGGCAAATCCTTTTGGTATAAATTGTAATTTCCAATTGCAAAAATATTAGGCAAAGCCATTGATTTACTGATCTTTTCAGCCGTTTCGGCATAAGTGATCTTATTGTTTGCAATTCTGTAAACCGGATTAGAAAGCCAATACTCTTTCATTGGTTTCTCTAGATTTATGGCACTGTATCGTAAAGTGTCTGAAATCACTATTGGAGCGTCAAGATCAACTCCCATAAGCTTATTCAGTTCCAGATGGGCATTTTGCTTTTCCAATTTAATGTTGTTATACTGGCTTTGCGCCTGAATCAAGACTACATTGGTCCAGTTTTTCTGATACGGAGGCAGTATTTTGTTTTTAACCAATTCTTCGGCGTAGTTTTTATTTTTATCCAAAGCATTTACAATTTGTTCTTGCTTTTTAATCAAAGAGTTGAGATATAGTATCCTGATATATTGAACTGCTATTAAAAAATCAACTTCTTTGCCCGCAAGCTCGACACCAATTCCTGCAGAATTGGCAACCGATTGAGCCAAATCGATGCTCGAGTTTATTTTATTTCCCAGAAAAATTGGCTGACGAACTCCCACTCCTGCAATAAAATAGGACTGCTTACTTAAACTAGGATTATAATCTGGATAAATGCCGCTAATGACTTTTTTGGAAGTTTCATAAATGCGATCCTGTGCTGCCTGAGACAAATTGCCTCCTGTAATTTCATGGTAAATTTCGTTGGCGGTGTTTACACTTTGCTGAGACGATCCTTCCACAACTCCGTCTTTCACCGTCTGCAGGTTTATAGTCAACGGATTGCCCAAATAAGAATAGCTAGACAACAGATCTACCTTAGGAAGATAGCCTTTCTTTTCGGCTTGAAGATTATATTCGCCTGTTAACAAAGCAGATTGAGCCTGTTTTATAGTAATATTATTTTGCTTCGCTATAGAAAAACATTCTTCAAGAGAAGTGGTTTGTGCTCTTATATTCCAAAAGGAAAGTAAAAAGCAAAACAGAATAAAAGGCTTTAGGAAATTTAGTCTTACGTGCATCTATATAATATTCTTAAAAATTGAAATTACTTAACCAGCGACTTCTTTTTGCCGTTCAATAAAACAGCAGGATACAATAGAAATGAAATAAAAACTTACCATTAAAAAAAATCCGGAGTTATTAGAAATGCCGAATTAGATTTAAAATATACTGTTTAAGAAAATATGGGGTTCTTAACCTAAACAGCTTAAAAAAGTACAACAGCTAAAAACACATAAAAACTGACATACTAACTAGTTAAAGATAAGATTTTATTTAATAAGTACCTCCTAAATTTATAGAAAATAAGCTGGCTATATTTTAAGTATACTGGCATTTCTATTCAACTGCTTTTTAAGACTGTTATATTCCGCTGGCATATTTCTTGGAAAACATTCTACATTATTAACTGATTTAAAACAATTTACCATGAAAATTACGTACTACGGACATTCGTGTTTTTCTGTTTATACCAACGGAAAACACCTTCTTTTTGATCCTTTTATAACGCCAAACGAATTAGCCAAAGAGGTTGATGTTGATGCCATAAAAGCAGATTACATTTTTATTTCGCATGCGCATTACGACCATATTTTGGATGTAGAACGAATTGCCAAAAACACAGGCGCAAAAGTGCTCGGGAATTTTGAAATCTATAATTGGCTATTGAAAAACAGAATCGAAAACGCGCATCCCATCAATCCAGGCGGGAAATTCGATTTTGATTTCGGTACTGTAAAATGTGTCGTAGCCCAACATCCGAGCAGTTTTATGGATGGTTCTTACGGAGGTATTGCTTGTGGTTTTGTGCTAAAAACGGCAGATGGAAACTTCTATTACAGTGGCGATACAGCACTGACTTTAGACATGCAGCTCATTCTGAAATTTGCTAAACTTGATTTTGCCGTATTTCCTATTGGAGACGGACTTACTATGGGAATTGAAGAAGCTATTGAAGCCTCAAAACTAGTTGGTGTAAACAAAATATTGGGCGTTCATTATGACACTTTTGGTTTTATTGTCATGGATCATCAAAAAGCTTTAGATGATTTTAAAAAGGCTTCTCTGGAATTATTTCTGCCTAAAATAAACAGCACAATTGACATCTAAATTGGCCGTTTTTCTTCGTCATATTTCGCTAAAATGTACGTTTTAGCGAAATATCATTTTATAAAACAAGATCATAAAAAACACCTTATAATTTTTTTTCATAAAAAAAGGAATAGTAGTTTAAACTATTCCTTTTTGCATTTCGTCAAGTTCTGCTAATCAATTTAATTTTAAATATATCCTGCAAAATTAATGATGTATTGTGCGGTAAGTTCTGGATATTGATGATGAGGTCCGTGGCCAGTTGCGGCATAAACAATCATTTGGGCATTTGTCATTTGATTGATGAAAGGATACCAGTTATCTACAGCAAAACTTATATCATGATCTCCCGAAATAATCAAGATTGGAGTTTTAGTTTTTTTAAGCTGTTCTCTAAAATTTAAAGCATCTTCTCTAAAAGTATCTCCACCGCCAAAATACAGCTGAAAAACATCCATAGTTGAAGGGACTTTGGCTACGTCGATTTTTTTATGGATTCGATCATGCGAAGCTTTTGCAGCCAGTCGGCTTGATTCTGATTTTGGTTCGAAAAACAAAACAATTTCATCCTCAAAATCGTTTACTGGTTTTAGCGCTGCATCAAAAAATGCCTGTTCGATTGGAATTTCATTTGCCCCTGGCGGGTTTGTTCCAACCAAAACGGCATGCGTTACGAGATTAGGATACAATAAAGTTGCCGTCTGCGCCACCAAACCGCCGTAAGACCATCCCAGAACAATAATTGAATCTAGTTTTAAAGCATCTGCCAGATCCTTTACATCTTTGGCCACAACAGTAATATCTGGCGCAAGGCTTCCTGTAGAAGAACCAATTCCAGAATAATCAAAGACGATCACGTTAAACTTTTCTGCCATTGATGCCACAAACAACGGATCCCAAGTATCAAGTGTCCCTCTAAATCGGTTTACAAAAATCACTGCTTTTCCTTTTCCATAAGAACGATAAGCAATTTTGCGGTCGCCAAGATCAGCAAACCGGGTTTCTGCGTCATAAATTTTTTCCATAATTATAAGTTAAAGATTGTAATCAATATTTGTTTTTTATGCCACAGACAAAGATTAAACCAAAACACAGAAACCTTATAACAAAGCACTTAGAACCAAACTCTACCTTTAAAATTATGATATTTCAAGAATTAAATCTTCCTTTTAACGAAATATAATAATTCTGCGATTGGCTTCTCGAAAAATGCTTTTATAATCAAGACATTTCAAAAAAGGCACTCCTTTTGTCTTTTGTAAATGAAATAGCACCTTTTTACTAAAACAAACCTAATTACCGCGATATGATGTATTTATCTAATAAAAAAACGATTATGTTTATTAGTGGAGCGTTCATCAGTCACTCCTGTTGGAAAAAATGGATTGTATTTTTTGAAGATGAAGGCTATAAAACTGTAGCGCCGCCTTGGCTGTGCAAAAACGAATTGGCTGTCGATTTAAGGCAAACGCATCCCAAATCTAAAATAGCTTCAATTCGTTTATTTGATGTGCTGGAGTACTATACTGAAATTATTGACAAACTGCCCGAAAAACCTATTTTAATTGGTCATTCTTACGGAGGACTTCTAACTCAATTATTAATGCAAAAAGAATTAGGCTCGCACGGAATCTGCCTCAATTCTATTCCGCCTGGCAATCTCATGCATTTTAATTTTCCGTTCTATAAAGCTGTTTGGAATCTTTCAGACCATTTTAGTTCATCAAATAAGACTTATTTAATGCCTTTTAAAGCATGGCAGCACTATTTTGCAAACCAAATATCATTTGAAGAACAAAAAGAAGCTTATGAATCCTTATTGATTCCCGAATCAAAATCAATTATGCGTGATATTTTTTCAAGATCAGCTAAAATCGATTTTAAAAAGAAACATAATCCTCTTTTGTTTGTATCAGGTTCAAAAGATGCTTTAGTGCCTGCTTCTTTAAACTATTTAAACTTCAAAAAATACAAAAACCTGCATTCGATTACTTGTTACAAAGAATTTCAAGATTTCAATCATTTGAGTATAACTGATGAAAATTGGCAAGCTATCGCTGACTTTATCGCCAATTGGCTAAAGAAAATTTCTTAATTTCTAGTTTGTTAAAATACATAGAAACATAGTTGCAATAAGCTTAAAAAAGGATTTCGACTTATTTAAAAAGCACATATCAATGTTTTTAATTTTTCGCTAACGGCTTAAATAATTCCTTTCTTTATTTCGAGCTTTTTAATCTTAGAATTTAAAGTCGACGGATGAATATCTAAAATTTCAGCCGCACCACCTGCTCCAGAGATTTTTCCGTTGCATTTTTTAAGGATATACAAAATATAATCTCGCTCGTTTTCTAATATGGTTTTGATTGAAAATGAATCTTGCACTGGTTCAGGATGCATTTTGGAAGACATTGAAAGTTCAATTTCCTTGATTGTATTTCCATCAGTCAGCAAAATAGCACGTTGCATCACGTGTTCGAGTTCTCTAATATTGCCAGGCCAATTGTAATCCATAATCTGCTGCAAAGCAAAATCAGAAAGAACAGGTGCTTTTCTAGCCATTTTCTCGCTATAAACAGCTATAAAATGATTGGCAAGATCTGGAATATCTTCTTTTCTCTTTTTTAATGGCGGAACCATAATCGGGAAAACATGCAGACGATAGTACAAATCCATTCTAAATCGTCCTGCGGCCACTTCTTCTTCAAGATTTTTGTTGGTTGCCGCAATAATCCTAACGTCTATTTTTATGGGCGAAGTGCCGCCTACGCGCTCAATTTCTCTTTCCTGCAAAACACGAAGCAATTTCACTTGCAATTCGAGAGACATCTCTCCTATTTCGTCTAAAAAAATGGTTCCTCCGTCTGCCAGTTCAAATTTACCAAGGCGTCTGTCCAGCGCACCAGTAAAGGCACCTTTTTCATGACCAAAAAGCAATGATTCTGCCAGATTTTCTGGAATTGCTCCACAGTTAATAATCACCAGAGGTTTGTCTTTTCTTGGAGACAAAGCATGAATACTTTGCGCGATTTTTTCTTTCCCTGTACCGCTTTCGCCTAAAACCAAAACCGAAGTGTCTGAAGGCGAAACTTTTCGGATGTAATTAAAAACAGTATTCATTTGCGAACTTTTGCCAATAATACCTTCAAATCCTTCATTGGCATTTACAGACTTTCCGTTTTTAACTTCTGTTTTCTTTGGAGGCGAACTTACTTCTTCTTTCGAATAGATTTTAGCAACAAACTGACACAAAAGTGATTCTAGCGAACTCAAAATTCGCAAGTGTTCTTGAGAATAAACATTTAGATTACGGCTGTAAAAAGTAAAATGATAGTGCTGGATCGAGGCAATTGAAAGCGGAAAAACCAGATACGATTTTATGCCAAAATTATGTGCAATCAAAGCTTTAATTGGCGCTTCTTGCAGATTGTTTATCAGCGCTTCTTCGCTATAGATAATTGGTTCTTTATCTACTTTTGATTTTCTATAAGTGTCATTTATTTCCTTTTCAGAGAGAACTGCAATCTGCGATAGTTTTTGCAAATTGATGATTTGATACTGATCTAAATTTCTACGGACAATTCCGAGATTATCGTAGTGTGTGGCCGTAGCAAATCCCGCTTCTAAATAATCAAAAGGAATAAAAGTTTGTACTGCTTTTGCAAAAGCCAATAAGGCATCTTCTTTCTTTAGATTGGAATTGATAATTTCGGTAATTGCTGCTTGAAGCTGAAACTGCTGCAATAACTGGCTTTCTAAGCTATATTGCTGGCGGTAAAATGCGATTTCGAGCGTTGTAAGTACATCTTGATCTCGAAAAGGTTTTACAATAAATCCGTAAGGCTGAGTGGTTTTAGCCTGATCTAATACTGTTTTACTTGAATTGGCAGAAATAAATATAAAACCAATATATTTTTCTTTAAGAATATGTGCCAACTCAATGCCATTGCGGTTTCCTTTGAGCATGATATCCAAGAAAACCAAATCTGGCTTCTCAACTTCAATTTGTTCCAAAGCCTGCTCTACCGACCGTGCTATTCCCGTCACCTCATAATTTGCTTTTTCAAGAATCAGCTGCAAATCATGGGCTTCAATAAACTGATCTTCTACAATTAAAATTCGTTTTTTAAAACCAGAAGAAACAGCTTGAGATCTGTTATCGGGAGAGTTTTTCATAAGTGAGTATTTTTTATCTTATCTTGCACTTAATTTATTGACACAAAAATAGTTAATTATCACAATTAAAATTAATCGTTTCTAAATTTAGATAAATAAAAACAACAATTAACCTTAATTTTCATGTTATTTCCTAAGACATCCAAAAAGGTTTCTAATTATATTTGTTACTCTAAAACCTACCAAAACTTAATTCTAAGTAAACCATGAAGCTACTTTACTCGTTTTGTTTGCTATTTTTTATTACGATTAATACGCAGGCGCAAAATCATCCTGCAACGGCCAATTATGACTTAAAAAAGAAACGCTTATTAATACAAACTTGTTCGGCTTATCTGTACAATTCCAATCAAGGTGCTATTGATGCCGACAGCTCTGTAGTTTTAACGTGCAAAGCCTATAAGCTTCCTGTTTCTTTGGCTTATGACGAAGGTTTTAATGACGGCTCTTATTTAATTGGAAGTGATTTAATTGAAAAAGGAAATATTGAGGCTGCAAAAAGGCTTTTTATCAAATCAAAAGACATCAATAAAATAAAACTGGCTTTACAATTGGGAATCTTTTATTTGTTTCAGCCTTTTACAAAACCCGATGACTTAAAAAATGCTAATTTTTATATCAATGAAGCGGTAAAAATCAGCAATCAGCTAAAAATACAAAAGTGGCAACACGAGAGTTTAATGCTTCTCGGAAAATTCTATTTCCAAATCAACAATTATCCCGAAAGTAAAAAATGCTTTTTGCAGGTTGTAAACGAATGCCGAAAACAAAATGATAAAACCGCTCTTGCTGATGCTTTGCTCAATCAGGCGACCTATCAATACGATCTGGATCCTGAAAAAGAAAAAATTTTAAAAGAAGCCGAAACACTATATAAGGCTTTGGGTTTTGAAGAAAAAGTAATCGAAACTAAAGCAAAATTATGCACCATTTATTTCTGGCACGGAAAAATAAATGAGGCCAAGAAAATACTCTACCAAAATATTGCGGCTATGCGTAAAATTGGTTTTAGACAACAGCAATTTGGCGAAACGACCCTTTCTTATATCCATGGTGTACAATACAATATTAAAGATGCTCTTTATTATGCTTTAAAAAGTGTACAGACCATGGAAGCTACAAAAGACTACACTTTTGCCGATATTTTTTATATGCGATTAGGATTTGCGTACCTACAAATGGGACATACAGATGATGCTATAAAAATGGCCCAAAAAAGTATTCAATACGGACAAAACGTGTATAACAGCGGTAGTTGGTACAAAAGTTTTATAACAGCGACGGCCTCTTTATCTCTAAAAGGAAAAAATAAAGAAGCAATTGAATACATGAACTCCATAACAAGCCATTATGCGCCACCAAATGCCATTGACAATATGCTGATGAATTATGCTTATGCGAATAGCTATTGGCGAATTAAAAATTATGGAACAGCCGAAAAGTATTTTATAAAAGCTGGAGAAGCTGCCGATGGTTTAGATTCGCCCCTAACTTATCGAGATGTCTGCAATACCTATTCGTCTATTGCTTTGTTTTATTCCAATCGTAAAAACCTTGAGAAAACAAAATTTTATATTGACAAAATCGATGCGCTTTCAAAAAAACACAACAAAACATACAATTCAGAAGCGATTCAGATGTCTTTGTATAAATTAGATTCACTAAGAGGTGATTTTAAATCGGCTTTGGTGCATCATAAATTGTATAAAATAATGAGCGATTCTCTTTTAGATTATTCTAAAAACAAACAGATCGAAGAGCTTAAAATTCAATATGAAACCAAGAATAAAGAACAAAAAATCAAACAATTAGGCAAAGAAACCGATTTGAAGGAAACAGCATTAAAAAAGTCAAAATTAATAAATACACTTTCAATCTGGAGTTTGGTTTTATTGGTTCTTTTTCTTGCTCTATTGTACAATCGATACCGCCTGAAACAGAGAACTAATGCCGAATTAGAACTGAAAGAGAAAGAAATCAACCAGAAAAACATCAATCTGAGGCATTTGCTGGATGAGAAGGAATGGCTTTTGAAAGAAATTCACCATCGCGTAAAAAACAATCTTCAAACCGTAATTAGTCTTTTGAATTCGCAATCGGCTTATTTGGAGAATGATATGGCATTGTCGGCTATTAAAAACAGCCAGCATCGCATTCATTCGATGTCGCTTATTCATCAGAAATTGTATAATTCAGAGAATATTTCGACGATTAATATGCCAAATTACATCAAAGAATTGGTCGAATATTTAAGAGAATCTTTTTCTCTTGGACAGCGCATCCGTTTTGAACTTAAAATTGATCCTCTGGAATTGGATGTTGCACAGGCCGTTCCGCTTGGACTTATTTTAAATGAATCGATTACCAATGCCATAAAATATGCTTTTCCGGATAACAGAACTGGAATGATCTATATCACCCTACAAGCTACTTCCGAAAACAAATATCTACTGATAATTGCAGACAACGGAATTGGTTTTGATGCAAACATTAGCAATAAAAAAATCAATTCGTTTGGACTGAGCCTGATAAGAGGTCTTAGTGACGATTTGGATGCAACATTTTCTATGGAAAATAACAACGGAACAATTCTTAAAATTGAGTTTTCTAAAGAATTTCCAATCAATGAAAAAAGAAGATAATTTGAGCGATTAAAGTTTTTAAACATATAGAAACATAGTTTTTTATATCGAAAAAGAAAGTAAAAGAAACTAGTTTCCATACATAGATAAACTAGGTACATTCAAATAAGTGAAATGCTTTTAACGCAATTCCGATGCTTTGCAACTATGTTTCTATATGTTTATTGATTCGTTCCAACGCTTAATTCTTTTATAGCGAAATCTCACTAATCTAAATGCATTTAGCGAAATATAGAACTTTTAAATTCCAGAGAAAGCCCTAAAACCTTAATAATTAAGGCATATTTGGCATGGCATGTAAATTGGTTTTTCTGAAAAAAGCAAACTTATTGAAAAGTGAAATTTTCAGAGCAATTCTAATATTAATCAAATAAAAGAATCATGTCAAAATCAAAAACTATTGTGCTTATTCACGGAAATTTTGTCAACGAGAAAACTTGGACAGAATGGAAAAAGTACTACGAACAAAAAGGATATACGGTTTATACTCCGACAAATCCAGGACACGAAGGAGTTCCTGCCGAACTGAGAGCAAGAGTTCATCCTGATCTAATCAAAACTGGATTTATAGACATCGTTACTAACATCAGCAAATTAATAGATACTTTACCCGAAAAGCCTTTGATAATAGGGCATTCGATGGCGGGTATGGCTGTTTTAAAGCTTGTAGAATTAGGCAAAGCTGTTGCTGGAGTTAGCATTGACGGAGCACCTCCAAAAAATGTGTTCCCGCCATTTCAAACCTTAAAAACAGTCATTCCTGCGTTTGGTTTTTTCTCTTCTTCTCAATATTTTATGGGAAGCCGAAAATGGTACGATTATGCTTTTTTTAATACAATACCCGAATCTCAAAAAAGCATTGCCTTTGAGAAGTTTGCCGTACCTGAAAGCTATAAAGTAAGCAGAGAATTGGTTTTAAATTCCTTCTCTAATATCAATTTCAAAAGGCCTCATGAACCTATTTTATTTATTGGCGGAGGAAGTGATCATATCTTCCCTTCTAACCTCACACAATCAATTGCCCGACGATATAAAGAAAATGCAGGTCGTGTCGATCTTAAAATATTTGATGGAAAAAGCCATTTTATCTGTGGAGAACCTGGCTGGGAAAGTGTAGCCGAATATATTATAAATTGGTATGAAGAACTATAAAAAAATCATTCCGTTAGGAATGTCATATCGGTAGAAAAATTAAATTGGATTTCAGATTACACGTTCCGTAGGAACGTTTGATTAATCGGCTGGCATATTGTTTCTGAATCAGGTGTCCCTACGGGACACTATACAATGCAATACATTTTTTTACCGACGAGATATTCCTAACGGAATATTAAATATTGCATTTTATAGAAACGAAATAAAAATCATTCAGTTAAGAATGTTACGTCGGCATAAAAAATATATCAAAATGCTAAATCATGTAGGTTTAGCATTTCTCTTTTAATTAAATGATTGTCTAAACTCTAGTGGAGAAAGCGATGCCCGATTTTTAAATAATCGATGAAAAGACTGCGGATGTTCAAAACCCAAATAGTAAGCAATTTCAGATACTGACATGGAAGTTGTAGACAAAAGTTCTTTTGCCTTTTCTATTACTCTGTTTTGAATGTGCTGCTGTGTGGTTTGGCCAGTTTGTATGCGCAACATGTCTGAAAGATAATTGGGACTTAAACAAAGTTCGCTTGCCATATATTGAACTGTTGGAACGCCTTTTTCAGCCAATTTATCGCTTTTAAAATAATCATCTAGCAGTTCTTCCAATTTAGTAAGCAGATCGTGATTTGCCTTTTTTCTGGTCAAAAACTGTCGGCTGTAATAACGATCACAATATTTTAAAAGCAATTCGATGTTGTTCACCAACAAATCTTGTGTAAAAGCATCCATATTATCTTGGATTTCTCTACCAATATTTTCGATTATCTGCATAATAGAAACCTCTTCTTTTTCTGAAAGATTAAGTGCTTCATTAGCAGTATAAGCAAAATAGCCGTATTCTTTAATCTTTACCGCCAAAGGATAATTGTATAAAAAGTCTGGATGCACCGCCAATACAAAACCTTTTACGCCATTTAGCAAAATATCTTCAAACTGCAATACCTGATTTGGAGCTGTAAAATACATAATGCCTTCATCAAAATCGTAATACTGTTGGCCGTATTTGAACTTTCCTCCTGCACAATCTTTCTTTAAGGCGATGACATAAAAATCGGTCGTAAAGGCGTTTAAAAGAGTTTCAGATTCTAGTTTTATGTCATCAAAACCAAATACACTCACCAACGGATTTAAAGGTTTCTTTAATCCTAAAAACTGATGCAATGCATTTATCGACGGTATTTTTACAGGTGTTTTCATTTCTGCTGTTCGCTCTTAATTTGTTCGATTCCTTCTCTGTAGCTTGTTACAGCAAAATCTGGAAAACGCTTTCTAAATTTTGAATCGTCAAAAACATTAGCATGCTCATATCTCGGAAGGAGTTCTTGCAGTTCTTTTATCCCTTTATTAAAAAGCGCTCCTATTTTAAATATCAACTTTGGAATAACGGTATATTTTAATTCTCTGCCATATATTTCAGAAGCCAATGCAATGAACTCTTTATAATTGAGATGGCTTTCATCAACCGGCAAATGCCAAGTCTGGCCAAAAGCATCTGGGGTATTTCCTATCAGTGCTGTTGCACGGCTTGCATCAGGTGTCCAAATTAGGCTTCTTTTTTTAGCATCACTCAAAGGTACTTTTAGTTTTTTATTTTCTTTAATAGCAGTAAAAATTAAAGTATTGGTAATGCTCTGCGTTTTAGCGGGTCCATAAAATTCAGGCGCACGGCAAATTACCGCTTCAAGCTGACCTGATTTTATTTCGTTTAAAACCATTTCGGCCATTTCCTTCCTAATTTTCCCTTTTCTTCCTATTGGTTCAAAAGCCGTTTCTTCGGTAAGCACTCTGCTATCTTGCGGATACATGTACGTATTATCAAAAAACACTAGTTTTGTTTTATTGATTTTGCAGGCTTCTATAACATTTCTGGTAATTAGGAGAAACTGTTTTTCCCACAAATCAGAATTCATCGGAAGTCCTAATGTAAAATAAGCAATTTCACTGCCTTTTACGGCTTCTATTGCTCTTTCTTTAATGGTTAAATCTGCCGAAAAAACAGTATCGGTATCATTTACTTTTTGTGCTTTACGGCTTACTATTCGTATATCTGAAGTATAGTTTCTTTTTAATTCTCTTGCCAATTCTTCACCTATTTGTCCGTTGGCTCCCAATATAGTCTGCATCTTAATTCGCTTGTTTTTTTAATTGCTTGATTACTTCTTTTGCCATTTCTTTTGAACTAAATGGATTTTGCCCTGTAATTAAATTTCCGTCTGTCACAACATAGGAAGTCATCGGAATAAACGCCTTTTCGTAAGCTGATTCCCTTTCTTTTAATGCTGCTTCCAGATTAAAAGGCACTGCCTTTTTTCTTCTGGCTAGACTTTCTTCAAACCAATTAAAACCAGTAATCTTTTTATTTTTAATGAGATATTCTCCGTTTGATAATTTTACATTCAGCAGTCCGCCAACTCCGTGGCAAATTGCGGCAACCATTTTTCCGCTTTCATACTGCTTTGCAATACTATTTTGGAGCGTTTTATTCTCTATAAAATCAAACATCGTTCCATGTCCGCCAGCGAGATAGATTAAATCAAATTCCTGATTCGAAATAGCATCTACACTTTTGCTGTTTTTTAATAATTCCCTAAAGGAAGATTTTTTCCAATATTGTTCTGAAATTTTATCAAGCGTGAAGAATTTTAAACTTTCAGGATCTATTGGCACATCTCCGCCATTCGGACTGGCAATTGTAACTTCGTACTTCTCTTTTAGAGCAGCATCATAAATATGTGTAAGCTCACTTAACCATAAACCCGTTTTAAGGTTGGTTCCTGGATAAGTACCGATATTGGTGGCAATAATTAAAATCTTTAAAATCATAACATCGTTATTTTACTACTGCAAATTTCGATTCTATTGTAGAGACAGCTGTAACTAAATTATGGAAAATTGTAACATTATCTCTGAAACTTTAACTCGTTTGCATTGTATTTATTGCTAATTTAGAACAGGCTAATAATCAGTTAATTTCTTTCTAAATTACAACAAAAAAACGATATGCAGTTTTTACCATCCGCTAGTTTAGCGCCGTTTATCAAAAACTATACTGTTGTTACAATTGAAAAAGATCTCGACAATGAAGTATTTTATCCGAGCGGATATGTCGATTTGGTAATCAATATTTCTGGAGGATTTGCAGCGACGATTATCAATGGAAAACAGAAAGATACTCCTGCAATAGAATTATTGGGACATCTGACGCTTCCAACGCGTCTTTCTGTAGCAAAAGGCACTTCGGTACTTATAGCGCGAATTTATCCGCATGCCAGCGCACTGTTTTTTTCAGATCCGCTATCAGAATTTACCAATTATGCCACCGATATGTACGATGTGGCATTGGGAGAGAATAGAGATTTGTACGATCAGATTATGGAAGCCGAAGGTCTTTCAGCTAAGATTGATGTTTTAGAGAGGTATTTTCTTCAAAAATTAAAGAAAAATGAAACCCGCTTAAAGAAGGTTTCTATAGTGCAGAATTTAAGTCAGGAACTCTTCCGCAATCATCAGCAATTGGATTTACCTTTCCTTGCCCGCCATTCGGGATTATCAGAAAGGTATATCCAAAAACTTTATCTGGCCAATATTGGCATTAGTCCCGCCGCTTTTACTTCTGTAATTCGATTTAATAAGAGTTTAGATTTGGTTCTCAATACCACAGAATCATTAACCAACATTGCGTATGACTGCGGTTATTATGACCAAGCCCATTTTATCAAAGAATTTAAGAGGTTTACGGGCATCACGCCTTCGGCATCCAGAAATTCACAGCTAAAAGATGATACCGACTTTCAGCAAGCGGTTAACATTGGCTTTTAGCCTTGTTTTGCAGGATGATTGCTGCTAAACATATCGCGATGCATTTTCCAGCCGTCTTTTGTTTTTTTCCAGATTACAATTACTTTTCCGTCATCTAGTTTTTTGCCATTCATATCGGTCATTTCGTAAAAGCTTTCTTCTGTTACAGCTGTTTTGGAGTCTCCATAAAGATGTTGGATAGTGAATTTAACATGCACTTGAGGTCCGCCTCTAAAAAAAGAATCAATTTGTTTTGCTCCGCATTTTGGCTCTCCGTTTGGCGGAAATAAACAGGCGTCGTCTGTGTATCTCGCAACGATTGATCCGTCGTTTTTGTTGGTAAAATCAGAAAATGTTTTGTTACTGGCTTCAATAACTTTTTTTACTTCTTGTAAAGAAGAATCTGTAGTTTGGGCATTACACCAAAAAGTAAGCATCATAAATGCGCTTAAAAAAATTTTTGTTTTCATGGTTTATATATTTTTTTACAAAGGAAATTATTACGCTAAAGCGAAAATTGTAAAATAACGAACAACTTTCTTTTTTACTTTTACATTTGAATACAATAAAAATACAAGATCCAATCTGAAGTATGAATTTGAATCATATTGAAATACATCGAGATGAAATGAAAACTATTGGAATAGACGTCATTCCAATTGGTGCATTTTCAGAAAAAGCGCAATCGCCCCATCGTGATGATCATTATATGTTTATTGTACTTACTCAAGGCGTTTTTGAATTGGAATTGGATTTCAAACACATTACAATGTCCAATCAATATGCTTATTATGTAGCACCTGGACAAGTTCATTCCTATATCAGCCAGAATAATTGCAAAGGATGGTATATTTTTATGGATCCGCTTTTGATTTCTGAGAAATACACTCAAATCTTAAATACGAATTTAAACAGCCGTCAGGGAATTCAACTGAATGCTAATAATTTGATTTTTTCTATTATTCCGATACTTGAAAGTCTCTTAAAACAAAAAAAACAATTCTTTCAGGATCAAACCGAATACTCGCTTGCTGATGCTTTTTTAGGATTTTTTGTTGGAGCACTCATACAGGAAGATTCAAAAGAACTTATTGGTGGACAAAAGTATCAGACTGTCAATACATTTAAGCAACTTCTACAATCACGATACAAAGAATATAAACAAGTGAAAGATTATGCAAGTTTGCTAAACATTACACCTTTGTATTTAAATGAAATTGTAAAACAAGTTACTGGTTTTACTGTAAGTTACTGGATACAGCAAACAATTGCTTTGGAAGCTAAACGTTTTTTGTATTATACAGAACTGGATATTAAACAAATTGCTTTTGAATTAGGTTATGAAGATCATGCTTATTTTTCACGTTTTGTAAAAAAGAACATTGGTATGACTGCTTCTGAGTTTAGATTAAAAAACCATGATTTGTCCAACAACAGCCCTGCTATAGATAACGTTTAAAACACCATGCGAGCATAATTTTGCCTTTGTAAAAATTATTAATATACAAAGTAAAATTATGACAGAAAAAAGTACAACTTCAAGCAATACTCCAAATCCAAATCCTGAATCTAACACTAAATTGCTTATTCCTATTGTTATAACAGTTTTGGCTGTTTACATTACAATTGGCATCTCTATTGGCATACTTCCAAAATTCATAAAACAGGAGTTAGGTTTTGGCAATCTTACCGTTGGTTTAGTCATTGGTCTTCAAGCATTATCCGCGCTTCTCACACGCGCATCTGCTGGAAAAACAACTGATGTTCTCGGTTCAAAAATCAGTTCCCGTCGAGGCATTTTATTGGTTTTAATAGCAGGTATTTTATACATGTTCGCATCTTCTTCAATATCAATTCCTTTACTTTCGATTTCATTGTTAGTATTATCTCGAATCGTTCACGGAATTGCTGAAAGTTTTCTGGTAACAGGAATGCTAACTTGGGGAATCGGTCTTTTGGGTCAGCAGAATTCTGGCAAAGTAATGACTTGGAACGGAATTGCAATGTATGCAGGAATTGCAATAGGCGCTCCTTTCAGCCTATGGATTGTCCAATTTGGAACTTTATTCGCATTTACTTCAATTCTGGTTTTCACATTTATAAGTTGGATTGCCTCTAAAGGTTTGCCAATAGTTCCTGTGCACAAAGGATATGTAAGAACCCCTTTTTACAAAGTAATTGGAAAAGTTTTTCCGCAGGGAATTGCCCTCGCCTTTTCTTCTATTGCTTTTGCTTGCATCGCATCGTTTATCGCCTTATTGTTTAGTCAGAAAAACTGGAACGGAGCTTCTCTCGGATTTCTTTTCTTCGGAGGTTCTTATATTTTAACTCGTGTCTTTTTCTCTTCGTATCCCGATCGTTTTGGCGGATTTAAAGTGGCTATGATTTCTTTTTTGATTGAAATTGCAGGTCAGTTATGCATTGGTTTGTCTTCTAATGGCTGCACAGCTATTTTAGGTTGCGCGCTAACGGGTATTGGGTTTTCGCTTGTTTTTCCATCTTTAGGCGTATTGGCAATCCAGAAAATAACACCTCAAATGAGAGGAACTGCCTTAGGCGCTTATGCTGCTTTTTTTGATCTTTCTCTGGGAATTGCAGGGCCTGTCGCTGGTTTGATTGCAGGATGGTTCAGTTATCAGACCATATACTTTTTTGGAGCATTTAGTTGCGTGATTGCCATAGCAAGCCTTCTTCAATCGGAACGAAAAGAAATTCAGGCCATTATTAACTAAAAAAATCAAACACGAATGGATAAACCAATACGAAATACTGCACGTTCTCTTTTTGTAGTAAAAGAAAAGCTGTTTCTTACTCCACATTACATTAGAATAATTTTTAAGATGTCTGACGAACAAGTAAATCTATTTCAAAATATGTGTGCAGGAAGCAATAATAAAATTTACATTCCATCTGAAAACGCGATGCACAGCACAGATTATAAAGAATCAATCTGGGACTCTGATTTTTTCGTCGCGACTCGAACTTATACCACTCGAAATATTGATTTAATTAATAAAACAATGCAAATCGATTTTGTTGCGCATGGCGATAACGGCCCAGCTTCTAAATGGGCAGCAAATGCAAATCCTGGAGATTTTCTCGGAATTGCCATGAAAGAAAGCCGAAAACCTCTTGTTCCTTCTGTAGAAAGCTATTTTATCGTGGGAGACAGCACTGCAATTCCGGTTATTTCAGTCATTTTAGAAACTCTGCCTTCAACTGCAACTGTTATGCTTTTGCTTGAAGTGAATTCTTATCGAGACACATTTATTTTGAATACCAAAGCCAATCTCAATGTAAAATGGATCTATAATTCTTCACCTTTAAACGGAAGTTCGCTGGCAGAAGAAAGCATCGCTTTATTAATTGAAAAAAAGCATTATGTATTTGCCGCGGCTGAATTTGAAACTATTCGAAAAATAAGAAACCATTTAAGAGAAGAGCTCCAATTGGAAAGCAATCGATATTATGCTGTTTCATATTGGAAACGTGGAAATTCTGAAGAAGAATCGAATCTAGAAAGGCAAAAACAAAGAATGGAATAATGTAAAAGCCCTGTATCCAACTAAGATACAGGGCTTTTTGATGAAACTTAATAAAACTGAGACTTATTTCGCATCAAACCATAATTTGGTTGTCAATAAATCTTTTCCTTGAGCTGCTACTGCCGCTTGATAGCTTGCTCCGTTAAGAGACTGTTCTGTACCAGGATAGAAAAGACGCGATGGTATTTTTCCGTCCAAAACAGTAGCTGGACCTGCTGTTAATACAGGATAATCCAATCTTCTCCATTCTGTAAAAGCATCAAGACCTTGTCCGAAGAACGCAATCCATTTTTGAGTACCAATTGATTTCGCATAATTTGAAGCATCGTATTTCACATTTGCCTGATTCAGGTAAGTTGAAATAGTAGTCGTATTTGTAACTCCAAACTGAATAAACGAAGCTGTAATAGCATTTTTATAATACTGCTCTGCATCTCCAGAAATAAATCCACGCGCTACAGCTTCTGCAAGATTGAATAATGTTTCTGAATAAGAAGCAATTACTGCAGGAGAAGCCGATGTTAAGAAATAGGTTCCTGGTTTTGATGTTTTAGCAAATCCTTGGCTGTTGGCATCACTATTAGATAGTCCGTTAGCACCTCCAACATATTTGCCAACGCTTGCATCTGAAGGCAATTGCGCGAAAACTGGCAAACGAGGATCTGATAATGCGTACAATTGATCGACCATAGTTTTTGAAATACGGAAATCATCACGAGTTTCAAACCACGCCGAAGCTGGATTTTGCTGAGGCGAACTTGTATAAGTAAACTTAAATGTTTCGCTCTCGTTGCTGATTACCCCTGCTGCATCAGTTGTTGCGTCAATTGCCGCTTGTTTTGCTAATGCAGGTTCTTTATCAGAAATTCTTAATGCAATTCTCAAACGAAGCGAATTCACAAATTTTTTCCATTTTGCTATATCGCCTTTATAAACCAAATCTCCAGTAACAGAACCGTTTGCATTATTTAATAAAGATTGTGCTTGTTTTAAATCTTCAAGCAAACCTATGTACACTTCTTTTTGAGTATTGTATGCTGGTGTTACTTTTTGTCCTGCTTCTTTGTACGGAATGCTTCCGTAAGCATCTGTTAGCAATAAAAATGTCCATGAACGCAATGTTAAAGCAATTCCTTTATAGTTAGAGTTTGCTTGAGCATCTGAAAATTTTAAAATAGTGTTCAAATCTGTAATTAGAGTTGAATATCCTTTATCCCACAATGTCGTGAAAGAAGTATTCGAAACATCGTAACGATCTGGTTCTGTATATTGAATTTTAGCCCAATGCTGCACAAACAGCAAAGTTGAGTTAAAGTTGTTTGCGTCTCCCCAGTACAAATCGGCACCTTGTTTTAATGTACCGGTCAAAAGGTACGGTGCAAGCGGAGTTTCAGTTGCATTTGGATTTGAATTAATATCATCCAAAGTATCACTGCAAGAGCTCAGTGTCAATGCAAACAGTATTGTATATGATAGTTTTTTTAGCATGATTCCGAGTTTTTAAAATTTAACATTAAGGTTTAAACTGAAATTTCTAGTTGTTGGTAAAGCTAAACTTTCCAATCCTTGTGCATTTCCAGTATTGAAAGCGGTTTCAGGATCAATATTTGGAGCATCTTTGTAAATAAAGAATAAGTTACGTCCAGCAGCCGTAATGCTTGCTCCTTCTAGTCCTAATTTTTTAACCAGCTTTTTGTCTACATTATAAGTAAGCTTGATCTCTCTCATTTTTACAAAAGTCGAACTGTAGATATACGCTTCGCTAATGTTGTACGATGCTTTGTAATATTCCTGTGCGCTAATCACTTTATTATTAGGCGTTCCATCAGCAAATACACCTCCGAAAATCATTCCATCATCATAAACCGTCACACCGCCTGGAGCTGCACCGCCAGTAACCAAAGTTTTCGGATTTGCAGTATTGTTTCCTGGGTAGTAGTAGCTTAAACCTCCGTTTTCAGCACCACGTCCTGGAAGTGTCTGTGCCAAAACTCCTGTATAGTTACCTGTTCTGTTTGTTCCAGAGAAAAGTTCTCCGCCAACGCTTGCATCAACAAGGAAAGAAAGCTCAAGATTTTTGTAAGTCAAAGTATTGGTAAGACCCGCTAAATAATCTGGAGTATAGTGTCCTAAAACTTTTTTTGTCGGATCTGCTTTAGGCAAACCATTTGCTCCTACTACAATATTACCGCTAGCATCACGCTCATAAGCTGTTCCGTAAAGTGCTCCGTAAGCTTGTCCTACTGATGCCAATACATCTACACCTCCAGAAGAACCAATAGTATAGTTTTTGATATCTCCTGCATAATCTAGAATTTCTACTTTACTTTTATTTTTAGAATAATTTAAAGCCACATTCCATTTGAAGTTTTGAGTTTGAATAGGATTTCCGTCCAACTGCACCTCAATACCTTGGTTATTAATTTTACCTGCATTAATTAACTGCGAAGTATAACCGCTTGCCGCTGTAGTTTTGATTTCTAAAATCTGATCGAAACTATTTGTATTGTAATACGCTACATCAAAGTGAAGTCTGTTTTTCCAGAAAGAAGCTTCAAGACCAACCTCAGTAGAACGTGTAGTTTCTGGTTTCAAGTTTTCATTCAGTTTTCTCTGAGAAGAAGTCTGGATCGGATTTCCGTCAAATGCAGTTTGGAAATTATACACTGTCGCCAATTGGTACGGATCTGCATCGTTACCTACTTCAGACCAACCTCCACGTACTTTTAAGAAATCTAATGTACTGCTCTTAATGCCTAATGCATCTGTTAAAACTACACTACCATTGAAAGATGGATAGAAATAAGAACGGTTGCTGCTTGGTAATGTAGAAGACCAATCATTACGTGCAGTAACGTTTAAGAACGCATAATTTCTAAAACCAAACTGTGCAGAAGCATAAGCACTGTAAACTCTCAATCTAGATAATGAGTTTGATGACGTTAACGGATCTCTAGAGTTTGTTAAAGTGTATAAATCTGGAACTGCCAAACGTGGTGCTTTCTGATAGTTGTTGGCATCGCTATGGTTACGAATATTGAAACCTGCAAGTGCATCTAAACTAAAATCCTCACTAAGCTGTTTTGTGTATTGAAATAACCCCTCAGTATTTTGCTCATTTACCGTGTAAGCATCTTCTGCATACGATCCGAAAGGAGTTCCGTTTGTACCGTACTTAATAGTATATTTTCTACGGTCGTTATAATAATCAACTCCTGTACGGAATCTGAAATTTAATCCTTCTGCCAGTTTTGCATCCAAATGGACATCTCCAATTAAACGGTTACGCTGTTGGCTTGTTGTATTGTAATATGCATTCCAATATGGGTTGCTATAATAACTATTGTTCCAGTTTTGTGTCCAATCTTTATCCAATTCGTTAATATCAACCTGACGGCCAAACCATAAGAATTGCAACATTACACCCGCAGCACGTCCGCCTGATGGACCACCTGGCAATTGCGGCGCATTGGTAGCAATATAATTGGCATTAACACCTACTTTTACGCTTTCAGAAATTTGGTAATTGGTGTTAATAGAAAAGTTTGTTTTGTTTATTTCACTATTAGGCACAGTTCCAAGCTGTTTTTGGTTGTTTACCCCTAAACGGAAATCTCCTTTATCATTAGCTTTTGCAATAGAAACACTATTATCATAAGTAAGCCCAGTATTGAAGAAATCTTTTACGTTGTTTGGGTGTGCCACAAAGGGAACAGCTTCACCTTTAGAATAAAATTGCGGAATAAGACGACCATCTAATCTTGGCCCCCAGCTTTCGTCAACACCGTCATTAACTCCTCCACCTTTACCATCTACATAACTAAATTTCCCATTAGAACCTTGTCCATAACTATTCTGAAAAGAAGGCAAAGTAGCCACTTGAGAAACCGTTATACCTGTATTAAAAGTAACTCCATAACCCGATTTTTGTCCTTTACCCGATTTTGTCGTAATAAGCACAACACCATGCGCAGCACGCGATCCGTAAAGAGCAGCAGCGTTTGGTCCTTTTAATACAGTCAAAGTTTCAATGTCCTGCGGATTCAAATCGGCAATTGCATTTCTGAAATCACGAGTTGCTCCACCAAAATTTAACTGTGAGTTATCTACAGGAACTCCGTCTACCACAAAAAGCGGCTGATTGTTTCCTGCAATCGAAGTTTCTCCACGTATAATGATACGTGAAGATCCCATATCTCCTTGTGAATTTGTAATACGCACACCAGCCACTTTACCTGAAAGGGCATTTAAGAAGTTGGTTTCTTTTGTAGTAGCCAATTCTTTTCCTTTTACAGCCTGAGTAGTATATCCTAAAGATTTCTTTTCTTTTGAAATTCCAAGTGCGGTAACCACTACCTCAGATAATGCATTCTGCTCTTCAGCAAGATTAATTACAATAGCGTTTTTATCTACTACAACTTCTTGTTTTTTATATCCTAAGTAGCTCACTAAAAGTACATATGGAAATTTTTGTCCGGTTTGGAAATAAAACTTTCCATCTGTATCTGTTACCACACCATGAGTCGTTCCTTGAATTGTTACCGAAGCCCCAATAATAGGCTCTTTTGTAACGGCATCGATTACTGTTCCTTCCAGTTTAGACTGGATTAGCGGCTTTGTCTCTTGAGCTTTAACCCCTATGGTAATCAACAAAATACATAGCCAAGCATATCTTTTTAATTTTTTTTTCATTACTTTGTTTTAGTTTAATAAATAAGGCGAGCGTAAGAACAGTTTTATGCTATTCTTGCTTTCCTTTTAGAGATGACAATTTCTTTTAAGCTTCTACCATTTCTGCTGCAACAGAAATGGTTTTCTCTTTTTTATCTGCAGCACATTCGTTTTTTCATTTTTACTTTTTTTTAGATTATTATTTTATTTGGCCTATACAATTCTTACCCTTATTTCAGGATAGTGTTATTAAAAATTTATAATGAATTTAAAAGAGGAATTTTAACCGTAGTGATGCATAAAGTAAAAACTGTCCTATGCTTGTATATTTCTCAAAATGAAATGATAAGGTTTTAATCTCTGTATTTCTAACTAAATTTTAAACTCTACTAATTTGATAGAACAAAGGTAAATTAAAAATATTAGTTCCCAAATTTTAATTAAACTTTTTGCAAAAAAAATGTTAATCTACTTTAGCAAAAACCTCTAAACAACTAAAAATAAAATAGTTATAAGAATTGCGTTTTTTTGCGGTTTTATAAGAATTGTACTAAAAGCCCAATATTTTCAAAGGATTTTAATCTTTTAAATTCTATTTTGGCGCTCTTTGTGAAAAACCTTTGCTCTTTGCATTAAATTTTACCGCAAAGAGCGCTAAGATATTTTTAATGCAAGACTCAGCTGAAGATAATTTAAGTTCGCAAAGCTTTGTGCAAATAAAACTTTGTGAACTTTTCATTTTTAATGATTCTCAAAAAAACTTAGCGCACTTTGCGAAAAAACTTTGCGCTCTTTGCGTTACATTTTACCGCAAAGAGCGCTAAGATATTTTTAATGCAGGACTCAGCTGGAGCATAATTTAAGTTCACAAAGCTTTGGGCAGATAAGGCTTTGTGAACTTTTCATTTTTAATGATTCTCAAAAAAAAACTTAGCGCACTTTGCGAAAAATCTTTGCGCTCTTTGCGTTACATTTTATCGCAAAGTGCAATAAGATATTATAAATGCGAGCCGAAGCTGAACATAATTTAAGTTCACAAAGCTTTGCGCAGATAAAGCTTTGTGAACTTTTCATTTTTAATGATTCTCAAAAAACTTAGCGCGCTTTGCGAAAAACCTTTGCGCTCTTTGCGTTACATTTTACCGCAAAGTGCAATAAGATATTATAAATATGAGGCTTAACAGCATAAAAAAAAGCTCCAAGATCATAAGACCTTGGAGCTTTTATTTTTTATTTCTAATTATTACAATTCGTTAAACTCGTGTAATGATTTTAATGTAGTTTCATAAAACAAAATTGCAGCGATAAGATTTCCTTTATCTGAATAAGGCATCATCTTTCTTTGAAAATCAACAGTAGTATCTAAGAAAACTGTTGTGCCTTCTGCTTGTCCGTCTAAGATTTTTTTATTCTCACTTGTATCAGGAATACCTAAATCTGCCATTGTAACACCTGGTTTAGTAACCAAAGCAATATAAGGAAGGGTTTTTACTAGAACTTTAATACGTTCAATGTACAATTCTAAAAGTTCTCCTTTCTGCATACCACTTAACTCTTTTTGATCATGGTATTTACGAATTAAAGCAGTTGTACTAATGATACTTCTTGGCGCATTTTTTGCCTGCGCAGAAACAGCCGCAGTTGTCAAGAAGAAAAGGACACATAATAAAATAATCTTACTCTTCATTTTCTTAATAGATTTGGTTCTTGAATAAAACAAAAATATATAAATTATGTTAAAATGCAACTTTTATATTTTCTTTTTCACAATAAAAATAAAATTGTTACGTCGCGACAAGAAAAAGATTACAGTAAAGCAGTAAATTATGGCGATTTCACCTTATTTCGCAAAAGTCATTTTTAGTGTTTTACGACTTAATTATCCTAAAACGGCTCGGATATTTAATCCACAAGCTCTTTTTGTTTCCGTAATAGTCCATAAATTCTCCGCATACAAAAACAGCATGTACTTTTGACCATGCTACCACACCGCAATATTCAGTTCCCGACTCTTTTTTTAATTTCTGAATTTGTTTGCCTAATGTGAATCCGAGATACTTATAAATTGTTGGAGTATATACGGTACCGTCTTCTAAATCTTCTAGAGCTTTATCAAAAGTAGCTTCTCTATCAATAATTTGCTTGTATTTGGCCATTACGGCATAAGTCAATTCTGCGTAATCGGTTATTTTTTCAGTGTCGCAATTGTCTTTGATATAAACAAAACCAGCTGAAGATTTAGCCTTATTTATTTCACTGCTGTTCAGATTAAAAGAAGCATTGTTTTTTAGTGTAATCTTATACAAATCATCGTTTACTTTTTCGCTTACAAAAAGATTATCTAATCCGTAAACGTTTAAAGAAGCTTTAATAAAAGCTATAGACGAACAATTTGTACGTTCACCTTGTTTAAAACTTTCAAATATTTTATCAGAACTCAATTGTGAGTAAGAATTGGAACAGACAAACATTAAAAGTAAAAAAACTGAAGTAACCGATTTCATGCCTTGTATTATATATTATTTCTCAATTATTACTGGAGAAACTGTATTAGATTTTTACAAATCTATAAAAATCCAATCATATTTTGTGCTTCTTCTCTTTTATCCCTCAAAAAAAGTCATTTTTAATGAATAAAAAAGCGCCTCAAACGAACTGAGGCGCTTCTGCATTATTTCTTTTCTTCATTATTTAATTTGTCATCGAGTTCTGGTTTTTCTCCTTTGAACTTTTTAGTGTCCACATCATAATTTTCATCATTAGTCAAAACTTCTTCATGTTCTTTATATTGATGTTTCCTAGTATCTGTTCGATGATCTGCCCCGCCCTGTTTCGGATTCGGGTTTTTCTGGGTTTGATTATTCTTCTCCATAATTCCTAGTTTTTTAATGATTCTTAAAATTACTTCAAATGGAATAGTCTTTCTTATATAATCATTTTTAAAAATTATAAAATAAAATGGCTCGCTTGTATCGGGTAGTATTTGTTTTATTTCGAAAATCCGTTAAATATCGCGCTTTTCCTATTAGTTTAATTTATTAAAAGCCAATAAGAACAGCTTCAAAAGCAAGTGGCATATTATTAGAGAACAATCGCTTAAACTTTAAAAATTTAAAATCATGAGCTTGTATCCACTTCAAAAAACCGCACTTGTTATTATTGATCCTTTTAATGATTTTCTTTCTGAAGGAGGAAAATTATTTCCTGTAACAAAAGAAACTGTTGAAGGAAATAATGTAGTCAGTAACATAAAAAAACTATTAACAGCGGTGAGAGAAAAGAAAATTCAGGTGATTTATGCACCGCATCGCCACACTCAAAAAGGCGATTACTTGAACTGGAAGTTTATGGCCTTCGCATTCAGGAAGTAATAATATTACTTTGTTTGAGAAAGATTCATGGGGAGCCGAATTTCATCCTGATCTTATTATGCAAGAAGGTGATCTTATTGCTCAAAATCATTGGACTGCAAGTGGTTTTGCCAACACTGATTTAGATTTCCTTTTACGCCAGCACGATATTGACCATATTGTTATTGTCGGCATGAGAGCCAACACCTGTATCGATTCAACTGCGAGATTCGGAGTCGAATTGGGTTATCACGTCACTTTAATAAAAGATGGAATTGGCGCTTTTAATTGGGAAGAAATTCGAGTAACTGTAGAAACTAATTTTCCTAATTACGGTCATGTTCTTTCTTCTACAGAGGAGTTTATAAACAATATTAATCTTTAAAAGATATTCCTTTATGTTCCGAAAACTTTCAAAAAGCTTTAGCTAGTTTGTAGAAATAGCTCCAATAGTGAAAAGCATAGTTTAAATACTTCAGATAACGTAACTTTGTAGCTCAATACAATTGTGAGTTAGAATATGTGGACCATATGTAAGGAATGCCAGGGACAAGGCAAAATAAATCGCGGACTCAGTAAAAAAACGCAACGCCGTTACCAATCGGAATTGGCTTTGTACGAGCAATCGCAAAGTACGGCTCCGGCGCCTATTCGTCCTAAAGCGCACTTACATCCCTGTTTAAATTGTTCAGGATCGGGATTAATTCAGTCTGAAAACTATCTGGAACCAGATTCCACAAAACCTCACGTTGCCATAATTGGCGCTGGTATTGGCGGCGTTGCTTTGGCTGTGGCGTGCTTGCATCGCGGAATTCCTTTTACAATTTACGAAAGAGATACGCATTTTGATGCTAGATCTCAAGGTTATGGACTTACATTACAGCAGGCAAGCAAAGCCATGAACGGTTTAGGAATTACTTCTTTAGGCGGTGTAATTTCGACAAAACATATTGTTCATAATACAGAAGGAAAAGTACTCGGCGAATGGGGAACCAGAAAATGGTTAGAAGAAGAAATTAAAAATCCGGCAAAACGCACCAACATACACATCGCAAGACAATCACTTCGCTTAGCGCTTTTGGAGCAGCTCGGAGGAAATAAAAGTATACAATGGGGACATCAATTATTAAATCTTACCGCATCTGAAAATGATGTTGAATTGAATTTTCAGGCAAATGGAGAAATAAAAACGGTAAAAGCTGATCTTGTTGTTGGTGCAGACGGTATTAGAAGTGCTGTGAGAAAAATTATAATTGGCGAAGATGCAACTCCGCTTCGCTATTTGGACTGTATTGTAATATTAGGAATTTGCCCTTTGAGTGCTCTCGAAGACGTTTCGAGTCCGTTATTGGATTCTGCAACCGTTTTTCAGACTGCAAACGGCAATGAGCGAATTTACATAATGCCTTACACAGCAGATTCTGTAATGTGGCAGCTAAGTTTTCCTATATCCGAAAAAGAAGCCAAAGAACTGAGCGCAAAAGGTGCAAAAGCGCTTAAGGAAGAAGCCTGTCTCAGAACAAAATGGCACGCTCCTATTCCGCAGATTTTAGAAGCGACACCAGAAAATTTGATTTCTGGCTATCCTGTCTACGATCGCGAATTGCTGCATTCCGAATTATTACAAAAAAATAAAAACATTACTCTAATTGGCGATGCCGCACACCCAATGAGTCCGTTTAAAGGGCAAGGCGCCAATCAGGCTTTATTGGATGCCTTAAAATTAGCCCGAAAAATTTATAAAGGATGCCATACGCAATCACAATGGAGAACAATCGGACTAAGAGAACGTGTATTGAATGATTTTGAAACTGAAATGCTAGAACGCAGCGCTGCCAAAGTAAAAGATTCTGCAGATGCAGCGCAATTTTTACATTCTGAAATTATACTTCGCGAAGGCGATGAACCTCGGGGAAGATGTCTTAAGAGAGAGGAAAGATTATAGAAGAAAGAGGAAAGTGTAGAACTTGCTTCAGTCTTAATAAGTCTCATCTTTTTTATACGAAAGATAAATTGTAGAGACGCACCGCAGTGCGCCTACGTCCAGCATATCCACAAAAAAAAAGGCTGTCTCAATTGGGACAGCCTTTTTTATAGGGTTATTTTTTACTCATAAACGTGAAAATTAAACAATAATTTAATATTATTTTATAACAAAATCCGACACGATAGTTTTAATTTTATATTCTCATTTACAAACACTTATAAATAATTGCACCATGAAAAACATACAAATAAACTTCAGTCCAAACAATGAAACCTGTACAGACCGAACTTTGGTTTGTAGTGGTGATAATAACGAATTAATATTTCGTAAAACTTATGTAGGAGATTGGGGAGATTGGGATGAAAAACCCGAAAATGCTTTAAAAGACCAACCTCTTTATCTGGATCAAAATTCAAGTTATACCAGCGCGGTTTAAACTAAATAACTGGAAAATTTAAGCAGTGCAATTCTAGCAATTTAGGCTAGTACACTAATTGTATTGCTTAAATTTTCTTTGTTTATAAAATCTAGGATAAATTCTTTTACTTCATTGCTTGCTTCTGTTCTGGTTGCAAATGAGTTAATGTAAAATTCATCATCCTTATCGCTAATATGAATAATTTCTGTGTAGCCTTTTGTAATTAAACTGCCTTTTAGCTTAATTAAGTTTACCTGCTGTTTTCCATCAAGTTCCTTGCGAACCTGTAATTTTATAGCTCTTTCCATATTCAAAATATTTTAAATAATTAACTATCATTCAGTTACTAAATTTAAAACATTTAATCTATCGAAATCAGATTTTAACACAGTCCGCAACGCATTATTTATCAACATATTATAAACATTCCTCTCTTTTTTGAAAAGAAATGCAAAAGACCAGTAAAATCGGGCCTTTTCAAACTAGAGGCTAATAACAATAGCGGTGTAAGAATTAATTTTAGCACTATTTTAAACATACCTAAACTCAAATTTATCTATTAAGTTGTCTTGTATTTTTCTTGTTCTATATTCTATAAAAGATTTCTTAACAAAAAATAGACTTCTACTTTGTTTATTTTGTCTAAATTTGGTTATCGTCGTTTTTCTAGACGATATAGAAAATTAAAAGTTTCCTATTTCAATCCCAAATATGTCGTAATGAAAAAAAATCTAGTCATAATTTTTTGGGCACTCTATATGCTCTTTTTTGCAATTCCGTTTCCAATGATCCTTTATTATAGCATTAATAGCGAATTTGATGTTACTACTTTAAAAGATAAAGATCCGTATTGGGCATTAGGATTTGTTCTCTTGTCTATTCTGCTTTGGTTAACCCTTTTACTTGGTTATTTCAAAAAATGGATTGTGCAGGTTTTTATTACCAAAAACAATCTCGAAAAAATTAAACGAAACGGATTACGCCGTGAAGCAGAGATCATAAGCTCCAAAAAAACGTCTAAACCCAATTCCCGATTTGATGATTACGAACTCAAATTGTCTTTTAAAAATCTTGCCAATACAGAAATCACGTATCAAACTTCTATTACAGATACCAAACCTCTGGAAAAGCGTTTTGAAAAAGGAAAACGAATTACGCTATTGCTAGACAGAGATATGAAAAACCCTCCTTATTTTGTAATTTCTTTAGCCTCTGCAACGCTTTACAAAAAAGGTTTTATTTTAAGAATATTGGGCTGGGTGCTTTTTACTTCATTGGTGCTTTTTTATTATTTCTTTTCATATAAAACAGAAAACCATGGCATGGGCTGGCGCTTTATGTCTATTGGGCATCCGCTAATTATAATTCCAGTCGTTCTTTTATTTTATCGCGTATTGATCCGTTTTATATTTAAAAAATTGACTGGTTTAAATCACGATGCAGATGCGCTTAAATTTAAAGGAGTAAAAACACAGGCAAAGGTTACCCATGTGGGCGAAACAGGAACCTATATAAATGAACATCCTGTAATGCGTTTTAAGCTTGAATTTATGGACACTAAAAATAGATTGCATCAAAATACTTTAAAAAAAACAATTGGCTTTTTGGATCTTGATATGACCAAAAAACAGTTCGTGGATATTTTTTACGATCCAGAAAATCCTAAAGACATTGCACTCGCAAGTGATTTAAACCATATATAATTCCTTGGATGCAATTATATTAAAAGTGTAACTTTGAGTAAGATAGCACGAAAATAAAACGGATTTGCTTCGTAAAACGCGATAACGAATCTGCCGAATCAGCGTCAAAATTTATAATATTTTAATTACACCCAACGGGTATATATAATAATGAAAAAAGTAATTTTAGTAATAGTCTGCCTCTTTCTTTTTAGCTGCGAGCAAATCACAAAAAGTATTGACGACACGTTAAAACCTAATGATTCTGTAGCAGAAAAAGAAATAGAAAATACGCCATCAGTTTCTGTACAAAGCGAAAAAACAGCAACCAACCTTCTGACAGATATACCAACTTTAAAAAAGGCAGAAGAAGAATTGAAAAAATTGCCGCAATACAAAGGAAAAAAAATGTTTGTTTACTCAATGCTTTATTTTTATAATGACGGACGTATAAATGCCTTACTGCAACATCCTGAAAATCCAAAATATATTGACACCTATGAATTTAAAGACGGAAAATGGTCTGAACCAATACCACTTCAAGTATCTATTCGTGATGATATAAAAGGGCGATTGGTTTCTTTAAACAAAATTAGTTTTGCAAATGCAGCGAAAGTGGCCCAAATTTACAATGAAAAAGCAGAGGAAGTCGAAGGGGCGCAACCTACAACAAGCGTCTACATTTCTATCTGGAAAAATGAGGTAAAATGGTATCCTACAACCATAAACGGAAGCCGCGAGCGCTATTTGATACAATTTAATGAAGACGGAAGTTTAAAAGAATTTAAACAAGATTAATACAAAATGCTAAACGTAAATGTTTAGCATTTTTTGTATCAATATGTTTCATTAACGATCATCTTCTATAAAATAGGTTCCAGCTCTCCTTTGCCATTCGAAAAGATTTCATAGTAGTCTTTTTATATAAAACCAACGAGTATTTCATAAAATAACGAAATATCGTAAATAAAAAAACAGCTCCTTTTCAACAAACCCTTTAAAATTAAGGCACTGCGAATAAGGCATGCTAATTGGCAATAGTATTTTCATCTAAATAATAATTTAAAAATCCTGAACATTATGAGACCATCAGCAATTCCGTTTTCGGGTCGAGACCCCGCCTTTTGGATAAAAGAAAAAAACAGCTTCTGCTTTAAAAAGCAAAAAATTTAAGGCTGTTTTTCACTTCTTAATCTAGGTTAATCGATCGAGATTTATTTCTGTAATAAGTTTGCATCAGAAACCTAATAACAATACAAATAAAACAATCTATTTGTTAAAAAATTAAATACAATCACAAGTTATTCAAATATTTTAAAATAAAATTAATCCTAAAATCAAAAAATCATGAGCACATTTACAGTAAAAGACGGAACACAGATTTATTACAAAGACTGGGGAACAGGACAGCCAATTGTTTTTCACCACGGATGGCCTTTATCAAGCGATGATTGGGACGCACAAATGATGTTTTTCCTTCATAAAGGTTATAGAGTTATTGCACACGATCGCCGCGGACATGGGCGTTCTAGCCAAGCTTCTGAAGGAAACAACATGGAAACTTATGCATCTGATATCGCTGAATTGACTGAATTTTTAGACTTAAAAAATGCTATTCACGTTGGACACTCAACTGGAGGCGGTGAAGTAATTCGCTACGCAGCAAAATACGGAAAAGGACGTGTAGCAAAAGCAGTAATCATTAGTGCTGTTACACCAATAATGATTCAAAACGAATCTAATCCAGAAGGAGTTCCATTGTCAGTTTTTGACGAAATCAGACAAGGAACAGCATTTAACAGAGCACAATATTTCTACGATTTCCCTATCCCATTCTACGGATGGAACCGCGAAGGACAAACTGTTCAAGAAGGAATTAAACATAATTGGTGGCGTCAAGGAATGATGGGTTCTGTTTTGTCTCATCATGATGGAATTAAAGCATTCTCAGAGTCTGATTTCACTGAAGATTTAAAAAGCTTAGACATTCCAGTTTTAGTATTGCACGGAGAAGACGACCAAATCGTTCCTTATGCTCAAGCTCCTAGAGCAGCAAAATTGTTGAAAAACGGAAAATTAATTTCTTACCCAGGTTTTCCTCACGGTATGCCAACTACAGAGGCAGATACAATCAACAACGATATTTTAGATTTCATAAAATAATCCATAATCACTACCTGTAAAGATTCATTTACAGGTAGTTTAATCTTCTCAATTATGAGTTTTTTCCAACAACCCTCTTTTGATACCGTTACCGAAGCTTTGCAATGGCTAAGTACACAAGGTTTTACAGAAAACTTTAATCTTGACAGCAATTGCATTCGATACAACAATAATACACAGAGCATGTCACCAGAAGAATTCAAAATTGAATATTTATTCCGTTTTGAAGGAGACACCGATCCTGGAGATGAAGACATTGTGTATGGGATTAAATCTGAAATATACAATATCAAAGGTGTTTTAACGAGTGCTTTTGGAATCTATGCCGATTCAATTTCTGCCGAAATGATCAAGAAATTGTCTACACATTAATTCTAAAAAAAATCACGATATATCGCTAATAATCATTCGATTCCATTAGCCTAACCAATAAAAAATCTTAAAAACAAAATAACTATGAAACCATCAGTTAACTTATTATCACCAGACAATCACGCTTTAGTCCTAATCGATTTTGAAGGACAAATGGCTTTTGCAACACACAATATTCCGGTAAGCGAATTGCGTACTAATGTAGCAATTGTGGCTGGTGCATCAAAAATTTTTAATGTAGCAACAGTAGTAACTACAGTTGCAGAAGAAAGCTTCTCTGGGCCTGTTTTTCCTGAAGTCGAAGAATTTTATCCAATTGCAACTTCTGGATACATTGACAGAACAACAATGAATACTTGGGAAGACGAAAACGCTTACAAAGCTATTGTAGCAAAAAACAAAAAGAAATTAGTTCTTGCTGGGCTTTGGACAGGCGTTTGCATTGTAGGACCTGCTTTATCAGCAATCGAAGAAGGTTACGAAGTGTATGTTATTACCGATGCCTGTGGTGATGTTACTGCCGAAGCTCACGAGCGTTCTGTACAAAGAATGATTCAAGCTGGAGTAATTCCGATTACTTCTATCCAATATTTATTAGAGCTTCAAAGAGACTGGGCACGCGAAGCAACTTACGGTCCTGTTACTTCTTTAATGAAAAAATATGGCGGTTCTTACGGAATTGGTATTCACTATGCTCATAACATGTTGAAACACTAATCGCACTAATTCATTTTATTATAAATCTCTTACGCTTCATTATGTTGGAATCATCAAAATCCATAGTATCCAAAATCCTTTTCATAGCTATTGTTTCTTTTCTTTTAATGGGAAACACAGCATCAGCTCAAAGTTTTAAGCTGTTGCGTTATGATGAAAATTATGAATTCTTAAAAGATTCAAATAGAAACTTTTACGAACGATTAAAATTCATTCCGTTAAACAAAGAAAAAGACATTTATATGTCAATTGGCGGTGAAGCCCGATATGAATACGTTGATTTCAACAATGAAGACTGGGGAAGATTCAATATTGGACACAACAATTTCTTACTGCAGCGCTACGATCTTCATGCCGATGTGCATTTAGGAAAACGCGTTAGAATATTTGCCCAATTGAGAAGCGCCCTAGAAGATGGCCGTGCAAACGGAGCTCGCGGTATAGATGAAGACCAGCTGAATGTGCAGAATCTTTTTGTAGATGTAAATGTCTGGCAGCAAAAAGACAAAAAAATAACCATTCGCGCCGGAAGACAAGAATTGGATTATGGTTCTGGAAGGTTAATCTCTGTTAGAGAAGGTCCAAATGCAAGACTTTATTTTACAGGAGGAAAACTGATGTATACTTCGTCAAGAGTTTCAATAGATGCATTTGCTATGATGGCAGACACGGTTCACACGGGAGTTTTTGATAATAAAATGTCCAAACAGCTTAATCTTTGGGGAGCATATTCTAAAATAATTTTCCCAAAAGCAGGAAATCTCGATCTGTATTATCTCGGGTTCAGAAGAGATGAGTCTGTTTTTGAAGAAGGAATTGCTCCTGAAAGAAGGCATACCATAGGATCTAGATTATGGAAATACGGCGGCGGTTTTATTTACAATCTCGAAGCGGCTTATCAATTCGGAACTTTTGGTTCTGGAAATATCAATGCCTGGACTGGATCTGTTGATATTGGATATATGTTTGAAAACGTAAAATTTAAGCCCACCATCAATCTTAGAAACGATTACATCTCAGGAGATCAAAATCAAGGCAACGGAGATCTTCAGACCTTTAATCCGCTATATCCAAAAGGAGGCTATTTTGGTTTTAGTCCGCAAGTGGGACCGGTAAACCTTATCGATATTCATCCTTATGCAACGTTGGACTTACTTTCGAATTTAAAGATGCAGGTCGATGTGGTTTTAAACTGGAGATATTCAACACAAGACGGAGTTTACAGACCAAGCGGAATCCTCAACCTTCGCGGAAGCGATTCTGACGAAAGATATATTGGAACGGCCTATCTCGCCAATTTTACCTATAACGTAAACAAATATATTTCGGTTGTCAGCGGTATTCAGTATTTCAAAACAGGTGCTTTTATCAATGACGTGATTCCGAACTCAAAAGACGGAGTTTTCTTTAACGCTCGTCTTGGATTTAAATTTTAATGGCAAAAATATACTGACGCTAAATTAGAACGCGGATTACGCGGATTTGCTATCGCAAAGACGCTGATAAAAACGGATTTATTAAATATAATCATAAAAAAATCTGTGTAAATCCGCGTCTTTGCGATAGCAAATCCGTTATATCCGCGTCAAAACTTATACACTTGAAAAATAAAAAACAACACTAAACCCTTAACCATGAAAACAAACACTTCAGCATACAGATTTAGATTTTCGCATCTGTTTCTTTTAATTATAACATTTGCAGGCGCTCTTAGTAACAATGCTTTTGCCCAAACAGCTTCAATCGGTTCTACTACAACTTGGGGGAAAGTAGACGGAATTGCAGTAAACGGATTGGTTCAGGGACCATCTGCAGCAGAAGCTGATTTACAAGTTGCCTGCGTTTTTGAATACACAGAGGGTGATATTTTCAATCCTCCTGCCCTTCCTGCCAACTTAAACGGAATGATACACTTAGACGACGCATTAAAAGGTATTATTACCGAATTACGAAAAAGCGGTAAATTTACGGGGCATTCGCTTGAAACTTTATTGATTACGCCTCCAAAAGGCACTTTAGCAGCTAAACAATTATTATTAATCGGATTGGGAGACCGCAACAAATTTACACCCGATTTAATGATTAGTGTTGGAGGCACTGCCATGCGCGAAGCTTTACGTTTAGGAGTTTCTAATTATTCTTTTGCAAGTGATATTAAAGATGCCGGGATTGATTCTCCAACCGCTCTTGTAGCCGAAAATGTAGTTTTAGGTTCTTTTGAAGCGTATAGAACTCAGACGTATTTGAAAGACAAAAAATTAGCAGAATACAAACCTTTAAACAAAATAATCTTATTGGCTGGCCCTGCTTTTTATACAGTTGCAGGAGAGGGAATAAAAAGCGCCATTGCAAAGTTGAACGCTAAATAATCGAAATTATGAAAGCAGATTTAATTTTATTCAACGGAAAAATTTATAGTTTCAACGCTGAGACTCCAAATGTAACAGCCGTTGCCATCAAAGACGGAAAATTTATTGCTGTTGGAAACGATAGCGACATCATGGCTTTTGCATCTGAAGAAACCAAAATAATTGATCTTCAGAACAAAAGAGTCGTTCCTGGAATCAACGATTCGCACATTCACCTTATTCGAGGCGGATTAAACTATAATTTAGAATTGCGTTGGGATGGCGTTCCTTCTTTGGCAGACGCGCTTCGAATGCTGAAAGAACAAGTAGATCGCACTCCAAATCCGCAATGGGTTCGTGTGGTTGGCGGTTGGTCTGAGTTTCAGTTTGCAGAACGCAGAATGCCGACTTTAGAGGAAATCAATGCGATTGCACCCGATACTCCAGTTTTTATTCTGCATTTATACGACAGAGCGATTATGAACAGAGCGGCTTTGAGAGCAGTTGGTTATAATAAAAATACGCCTGCCCCTCCGGGAGGACATATCGAACGCGATTCAAACGGAGAGCCTACGGGACTTATTATTGCGACTCCAAATGCTATGATTTTATATTCGACTTTGGCAAAAGGTCCAACGCTTTCGTACGAGCACCAGATTAATTCTACTCGTCATTTTATGAAAGAATTGAACCGTTTCGGAATCACAAGCGTGATTGATGCAGGAGGCGGATTTCAGAACTTTCCAGACGATTATAAAGTGGTGAATGAATTGAACGAAAAGAAACAATTGACGGTAAGAATTGCCTACAATCTTTTCACTCAAAAACCAAAACACGAATTTGAAGATTTCTCCGATTGGATCGATACCGTAAAATTATATCAAGGAAACGATATGTACCGTCACAACGGAGCTGGTGAAATGTTAGTTTTTTCTGCTGCTGATTTCGAAGATTTCCTTCAGCCAAGACCAGATCTTCCAGAAAATATGGAAGCCGATCTAGAAAAAGTTGTTCGTCTTTTGGTAGAAAATCGTTGGCCTTTCAGATTGCATGCCACTTATAACGAAAGCATTACAAGATTTTTGAATGTCTTCGAAAAAATCAATCAAGATGTTCCTTTCAACGGACTTCCTTGGATTTTTGATCACGCCGAAACTATTGATGAAAGAAACATCGAACGTGTAAAAGCTTTAGGCGGCGGAATCGCAGTTCAAAGCAGAATGGCGTATCAAGGAGAATATTTCACCGATCGTTACGGAGCAAAAGCAGCTGAAAACACGCCGCCAATCAAAAAAATGATTGAAATGGAAGTTCCTGTTGGCGCAGGTTCAGACGCGACACGTGTGAGCAGTTATAATCCGTGGGTTTCTATGTATTGGATGACCGTTGGAAAAACTGTTGGAGGATTGCAATTGTACAACGAAACGAGATTGAACAGACAAACGGCTTTAGAATTGTATACTAGAGGAAGCGCTTGGTTTTCGCAGGAACAAACTAAAAAAGGAGATATTAAAGTGGGAATGTTCGCCGATTTAGCGGTTTTAGATCGCGATTATTTCACCATTGACGACGAAGACATCAAAAAAATCGAAGCTGATTTGACTATCGTAGACGGAAAAATTGTGTATGCTAACGGAGATTTTTCTTCGTTTTCACCGCCTCACATTCCGATCTTGCCAGACTGGTCGCCAACGAATATTTACAACGGATATCCAGTAAGAAGCAGTTTCCAAAATGCTATTGAAAAAAACGCAAAAGCAGATGCAAAACCAAAACTGACTTCACAGATTCATAGCTGCAGCGGAAGTTGCGATGTTCACTTGCACAATCACGATGCTGCAAGAATGAGCAATGTTCCTGTAAACAATTACAATGCATTCTGGGGCGCTTTAGGCTGTTCTTGCTTTGCTTTCTAAATTTTAAAGAAATGATTGAAATTATCAAACAAATATTGCATTCCGATTTAGGAACATCATTCAACAATGGAGCGCTTCTAGCGTTTAGAGTTCTCCTTGCCATAGAACTTTTCAGAGTTCACGGAATGAAAAAATTTAGAGTCGAAAACGGACAAAAAGAACACGTTCCAAATCCGTTGCATTTGCCTGAGAAATTGAACGGAATAGTAGCCACTTTTTCAGATACCATAATTCCGTTTTTTATCATTTTCGGACTCGGAACTAGACTTGCCGTTCTTCCCACAATTGGCGTAACTGCAATTGGCTATTTTGTAGTTCACAAAAACGATTCCTTAGAAGTGCGCGACGTTCCGTACATGTACACCTTATCGCTCCTATTGCTTCTTGCCCTTGGTGCAGGAACGTATTCACTAGACAATTATTTACTAACCTTATTAAACAATTAATTTAAACACATAGAAACATAGCTTTTGAAGACAAACAAAAGGCGTTTCACTACAGGTCAACTTTGTCAAAGTTTAAAACTTTGACAAAGTTCTCGCAAAGAATAACACAAAGGACTATGTTTTAGAAACTAGTTTCTTTCTGTACTCTTTTACGAATAAAAGAAAACCTATGTCTCGATGTTTAAAAAAACACAATTAACATAAAACATTATTCATCAAACCCAATTCAAAAATGAAAACAAACATCGGAATTAAACAAGAAAACATCTCAAAAGTGGTAGAGGTTTTAACTAAAGTTCTTGCGGACGAATTTGTACTTTATACCAAAACAAAAAGAGCGCACTGGAACGTTGAAGGTCCAGACTTTTACAACAAACATATCTTTTTCGAACAGCAATATGATGCCATTGACGAGATCGTAGATACGGTTGCTGAAAGAATTAGAGCTCTAGGGCACTATACTCCAGCGACACTAAAAGATTTTCTAGCGTTGACACACTTAACAGAAGAATTAAAAGAAAATAACGACAGCACTGGTTTTATCAAAGAATTGCTTTTAGATCACGAAAGCATCATTATTTACTTGCGCGAAAACATTAATCTTATTGCTAATGATTGGCAAGATGCAGGAACAAGCGATTTTATTACAGGTCTTGTAGAAAACCATGAAAAAATGGCGTGGATGCTTCGCGCACATTTAAAATAAAACAAATTATGGAAATTCAACAAAAAAATATTTGGTACGTAACCCTGCTTCTAACCATGATAGCAGGGTATTGCGATACCGTAACCTTTGTCGCTGCCGATTCGATATTTTCGGCGCACGTAACGGGTAACTTTATTGTTTTTGCTTATCAGATTGTAAAAGGTTCAGACCTTCATGCGTGGGTGAAACTGCTTACCTTCCCTATTTTTATTATTGCCGTAATTACGGGAGGAAGAATTGCTTTAAAAGCCACTAATCGTTATACTATTTTATTTTGGGAAGGCTTAATTTTACTTTTAAGCGGCATTGCATCGTATGTTTTTGGCTATCTGCAAAACTTTGAAGAATGGACTATGTATACAATTGCAATGACAACCGTTTTTGCAATGGGACTTCAAAATGCTTTTGGAAAGCTTTACGCGAAAGAAACGCACGGTCCAACTACCATGATGACAGGAAATGTAACGCAGGCTTCTCTTGACTTGGGAAATTTATTAAAAAACGGATTTAAAGATGCCGAAGTATTTTTAAGTTTTAAAAAACAGCTGGTTACCTTAATCGGATTCCTTGCGGGATGTTTTCTAGGAGCCGTTGCAGGAAAATTTTTCGGACTAGGAACATTAATTCTGCCAGGAGCAGCAATGATTATTTGCTACTTATATCACCGAGATAGTTAAGCAAAACGCCTACTTTCAGATTGCAGATTTCTGATAATATACTATCTTTAAAAAATGATTTTAGCCTTCTTTTCTCCAAAAGAAAGCTTAAAATCCGTCAAAAAGAAATTTCTAAAAAACTCCAAATTCTTGGCCATTCTTGAAATTATACAAATGATGTAATGAAGGAGAAACTACTAATTGTTGAAGATGAATTTATTGTTGCAAATGATCTAAAAATCATGCTGCAGAAAGCAGGCTATCAAGTTGTTGGCATTGCCGCTTCTGTGGCTCAGGCAAGAAAACTAATCGAAGAAAAAAGTCCAGATTGGATTTTACTGGATATTATATTAAAAGGCAATTTAACAGGAATTGATTTGGCGTGGGAACTGCGCGAAATGAATCTGCCTTTTCTTTATATCTCAGCAAACACCAATCAGAGCACGCTTGAAGCCGTTAAAGCTACACATCCGTACGGTTTTATGGTTAAGCCTTTTAGAGAAAAAGATCTCGTTGTGATGTTGGATATCGCTAGATATCGATTTAATCAAGAAAAAGAAAATCTAGCTCCAGCCGTGACAGCAAACCAAGAAATTGCGGGAATCATTGGCGAAAGTCCGTTATTAAAAGAAGCTATTGAAAAAATAAAAATTGTAGCTCCTGCTGAAACTTCTGTTTTAATTTTGGGCGAAAGCGGTACCGGAAAAGAAAGAGCCGCACACGCCATACATGAACTTTCGACGCATAAATCACATCCGATTGTAGTGGTAAACTGCGCCGCTTTACCGCAATCTTTGATAGAATCGGAACTTTTCGGACATGAAAAAGGTGCTTTTACAGGAGCTAATGCATTGCGAATTGGAAAATTCGAACAAGCCAATAACGGAACTATTTTTCTCGATGAAATTGGCGAATTGCCGCTTGACTCTCAAGTAAAATTATTACGAGTGTTGCAAGAGAAAGAAATTCAACGTCTTGGAAGCAATAAAACCATTAAAATTAATGTTCGCATTGTAGCGGCTACCAATAAAATTCTTGAAAAAGAAGTTGCCGAAGGGCGTTTCAGACTAGATTTATATTATAGATTAAATGTATTTCCGATACAATTGCCGTCTTTAAGAGAACGCAAAGAAGATATAGAAATATTGGCTTATTATTTTCTAAAAAAATATGCAGCAAGTTCTAAAAAGACTGTAAACAAAATAAGCGCACCAGCTTTGGAACAATTAAAAAGTTATAATTGGCCAGGAAATGTACGTGAATTGGAACATTTGGCAGAAAGAAATGTGCTGCTCGCCAAAACAAACGAAATTGAAAAATTTGACTTACCTTCTATCACTCCTATTGTCGCTTTAGAAACTAGCTCTAATAAACTAAAGTCAATGGAAGAAATGGAAAAAGAACATATTATGAATGCACTTCAAATCTGCAATGGCAAAGTCTCAGGCATTGGTGGTGCTGCCGAGCTTTTAAAAATGCAACCGCAGACTTTGTATTCAAAAATGAAAAAATTAGGTATTAAACAAGGATATAATTAAATTTATAGAACCGCAAAGTTTTTTTACCGCAAAGCACGCTAAGATTTACGCAAAGTTCGCGAAGTTTCTTTTGAAATTCTTTGAAAATCATGAGTTTGCAAAGCTTTGTCTGCAAAGTTTTATCTAGACAAAGCTTTGCGAACTTAATCTTTAGATTTCGCTTAAGATCTTAATAAAAAGCCTTAGCGAACTCTGCGTAATTAAATGCGTAATTAAAAAAGTAAAGCTTAGCGAACTTTGCGTAACCCTTGTGCCTTTGCGGTTTAAAAAAACTTTGCGGTTAAATTTTACAAACAATACAAAATATATGGAAACAATAAAATTAGAATTAGACGAAAAAAAACATGGTGCTTTTAATCTCTATGTCGACGGTAAAAAATTAGGAGAAATGACGGTAAGCATCAAACCTGATTTGCTTACAGTTTATCACACTGGAGTCGAGCCAGAAGCAGAAGGAAAAGGTTATGCAAAAAAACTATTAGAAGAAATGGTGGCTTATGTTCGCGCCAATAACTTGAAAGTTTTACCGCTTTGCCCTTACGTGCACGCTCAATTTAAAAGACATCCAGACGAGTACGAGGATATTTGGAAGAAATAAAACGCTCCAATTTGTCATCTCGAGGAACGAGAGATTTCCGCAAGTAACTCCGCAACAAGAGTCCAATCTTTGGCGAGCTACTCGCGAGGATTTCTCCTTACGTCGAAATGACAAGATTGTGTTGAAAAAAATCTGCTAAAATCTTTTTAATCCCGATAGCTATCGAGAGCGTGAAAAATTAAATGGCCAGTCTAATAATTAAAAGAACAAAACAACCATGAATACAGATATTTTAACAGATGGTATTCCTTTAAATGAAGCTAAAAAAGCCTTAATTATGATTCACGGACGTGGTGCCAGTGCTCATGATATTCTTTCAATCGCAAGACATCTTAACGTTGGTGATTTTGCATTGGTAGCACCTCAGGCAGAAAATAGAACTTGGTATCCCTATTCGTTTTTAGCTCCTTTGAACGAAAATGAACCTTCTTTTTCTAAATCATTAGAAGCCATACATCAAGTTGTGGTCGCAATTCAGCAAAACGGAATTGAAAAGGAAAATATCTATTTCTTGGGATTCTCTCAAGGTGCTTGTCTTGCTTTGGAATTTACAACAAGAAATGCGGCAAAATATGGCGGAGTCGTAGCTTTTACAGGCGGATTAATTGGCGATAAAGTCTATGAAAACCATTATGCAGGAAATTTCGAAAATACGCCTGTTTTTATCGGAACAAGCGATCCCGATTTTCACGTTCCTGTAGAAAGGGTCAATGAAACGGAAGCTCTTATGGAGAAAATGGGTGCAGATGTCACAAAAAAAATCTACCCAAATATGGGACATACGATAAGTCAAGATGAAGTAGATTGTGCCAATGCCTTAATTTTCAATAAAAAATAATGATTACGATTACTCGTGTTTACAGCGATGCTAGCGGAGAAAGTCATTTTGAAGACTTTGAAGTCCCATTAAAAAACAATGGCGACATCGGCTTTTTATCTGATGATGAACCTGTAAAATCTATCGTTTTTAGAGAAGTCAGTCCTTCTTACGATTACGATTTTCACAATGCTCCAGATCGCCAATACATTGTTTTACTCGAAGGAGGCGTAGAAATTGAAACTTCTTTGGGCGAAAAAAGAACATTTCCAACGGGTTCGATTTTATTGGTAGAAGATACCGCAGGAAAAGGGCACAAAACCAAAAATTTAGAACCTAAACTGCGAAAATCTATTTTTATCAAGTTAGTTTAGAAACGTTGTTTCAGGTTTCAGGTTTCAGGTTGTGTAGAACTTTGTCAAAGTTTTAAACTTTGACAAAGTTGGCGTGCAGCGCTATATGTATTATTTCAAGTGAAATGCCTTTTTACACAAGATAAAACTATGTTTCTATGTGTTTAAAACCTTTGCACTTTCAAAACATCAATCCAAAAAATGTTCTTTTTTGATTCCTAGCTTTCGCATTCTAGAAGCCAGTGTCGTAGATGGCAAACCCAATAAAACAGCCGCGCCTTGCGGACCCGAAATTCTTCCGTTACATTTTTTTATGACTTTTAGAATGTGCTCCTTCTCTACTTCTTGAAGCGTTTTGATGCAAAGTTCTTTTTCTAAAACATTAGAATCTGTAATCACAATTTCAGAAAAAGCCATTTCTTTTATTTTTTCGCCTTTGGCAAACAAAATGCTTCTTTCGACCATATTTTCCAATTCGCGAACATTTCCCGGCCAAGCATTTGCAATCATATTTTTCATCACTTCTTTAGAAAAGCCTTTTATATGTTTACCCGTTTTTTGAGCATGCTTTTCCAAGAAAAAATGGGCTAAAGCAGGTATGTCTTCTTTGCGGTTACGTAATGCAGGCAGATGAATTGGATATACATTTAAACGATAATACAAATCGCTTCTAAAGCGTTCTTCGGCAACTTCTTTCTCAAGCATTTTATTGGTTGCAGCAATAATTCTTGCATTCACTTTTATGCTTTTGTTTCCGCCCACTCGCTCAATTTCTTTTTCTTGTAAAACACGAAGCAGTTTTCCTTGCAATTCTAAGGGCAACTCTCCTATTTCGTCTAAAAAAATGGTACTGTTCTCCGCTTGTTCAAACTTGCCGATTCTTTGTTCGGCCGCTCCAGTAAAAGCACCTTTTTCATGTCCGAACAATTCGCTTTCAATCAAATTTTCAGGGATTGAAGCACAATTCACTTTAGTCATTTTTTGGTCTGAAACTCCAGATAAATGGTGAATTGCATTTGCAACGAGTTCTTTTCCTGTTCCTGTTTCTCCCAAAATTAAAACCGTAGAATTGGAAGAAGCCACCTGCAAAATCAATTCCTGAACTTGTTTCATGGCATCGCTCGATCCTATAATTCCATAGAAATCTTCGCTTTTTTGAATGTTCTTTTCTTTCTTTTTGCTTGAAATATTCTTCTTCAAAATTTCTAATTTGGCAAGCCTATCTTCATTTTGTTGTGCAAGCATGATATTTCTGAGCGTAATAGAAAGCTGCATGGCAATTCCTCTAAAAACTCGATTAGATTCTCTGCTGAACGTTTTAGCATTTTTAAAGAAAAGAAAAAGTACATTTCGATTTCCTTTTATACAAGGTAGACTAATTCCGAATGCGTGTTTAAAGCCTTTTTTATAAATGTTCTGAATATAATCTGGATTCTTGGTGTTTGCTAAATCAAAGGAAACAATATCAGCAGAATCGGTGCAGGAATCAAAAAAACCGTCATTTATGGCGTAACTTTTTAAATCTACATTTTCAGCTGTGGAATAAAAAAGGAAGTATTCCGCTTGACTTTCATCAGAAGAAGCAACAATAAAAGATTCAAATTGGAAGTTATCTTTTAAGATTCCGTTTACCACAGAGCTAAATTCCTCTTTGTTTAAAACCTGAGAAAGTGATGCGCAAATAGACATAATAAGCATTTGTTCTTTTTCTCTTTCCTGTAGTCTATTTATTGTAATTGCAGCTTTGTCTATCGGCTTTTGCATAAACGGTATTTCGTATGGTATTTCTGAGTGTGGAACTGTAAATTTAAGAAATAGCGTTTTGTAAATCACTATCGATTTTCTAATATGCCCTTTTAATATCATAAATTTACGATATATCGTATACTCTATACTTTGGTTTTTCATCAAAAGCCTTGTTTTTCAGAGCCTTTTCAAAATCGGAATATTAATTGTTTAACCTTTCGTGTTTTCAAAAAAAACAGGGCTTTTTATTTCTTAATCTAGGTTAATCGATGCAAAAGCATAACCGCCGTAAATTTGTAAAAGAAAAATCAATAACAATTTAATATAAAAATACCATGGAAAATAAAATTTTAGGCTTACACCATATTACTGCAATCGCAGGTGACGCTAAACGTAATTTTGACTTTTATTCTAAAGTTTTAGGATTAAGATTCATTAAAAAAACAGTAAACTTTGACGATCCTGGAACCTACCACTTTTACTTTGGTGACGAAGTTGGAAGCGCAGGAACCATTTTAACATTCTTCCCCTGGGGATCAGGAATTCAGCAAGGAAGAAAAGGTTCTGGAATGGCAACTGAAATTGGATATTCTGTTCCAAAAGGAAGTCTTGATTTCTGGCAAAAACGTTTCGAGCAGTATAATGTAATTTACAATAAACCAGCTGAAAAGTTTGGTGAAAAATATTTGACTTTCTTAGATCCAGACGGATTGAAATTGGAGTTAATCGAATCTAAAACAGAAGACAGCAGAAAAGCTTGGGAAACTGACGAAGTAAAAGCAGATGTGGCAACAAAAGGTTTTCATAACATTACTTTGACTTTAAACAACATTAAGCCAACTGCTGCAGTTTTGACTGAAATATTTGGTTATAAATTGATCGATCAGGATGTAAATCGTTACCGTTATGCAACAGATGCTGTAGAAAATGCTGCTATTGTTGACTTGGTAGAATTACCTGAAGAAAAACGCGGTTTAAACGCTAACGGAACTGTTCACCACGTGGCTTTCCGTGTGCCAAATGACGAAATTCTAATGAAATTTAGAGAAAAAATCGAAGAATACGGATTACAGATTACGCCACAAATTGACAGACAATATTTCCACTCTCTATATTTCAGAGAACCAGGAGGAGTTTTGTTTGAAATCGCTACCGATAATCCTGGATTTACTGTAGACGAAAGCTTAGAAGAATTAGGTCAAAACCTAAAACTTCCAGCTCAATACGAGCCTCAAAGAGAAGCAATTGAAAAACATTTGGTTAAGATTAATTAATTTGTTTTATTAAACTGGGGTTAAACCCAAAACACACAACTATTTTGAAAAAGCTGTCTAAATTCTAGGCAGCTTTTTTTAATCTTCACTTAGAAACAATTAAAAATTATTTAATATTAAAAAATTGATAATCAATATTTTAATATTAAATTTATAAAATATGTTACTGCATTCTTCACTATTAGATTGCAAATAAATAATCATTTAAATTACTATATTATGGCAAAAATAGCATTATACGGATTTGGCCGCATAGGAAGACAATTTCTTCGCGTCGCTTTAAAAGACAATCTTTTTGTTCCTGAGGTCATCGCTGACATTCAAGATATTAACCTGCTTGGAGCACTTTTTAGTGTTGACACCAATTATGGAAGATGGCACGAAGAAGTGAAAACAACAGATGAAAATTTTTTAATTGGAGGCAGAACGATTCCGTATCAAAATTCAAAGCTAGACATTCCCGATTGGAAAGCATTAGGAATTGATATTGTTGTAGATTGTACGGGACGTGCGACCACAAGAGATTTTGCTCAAAAACACATTGACAAAGGGGCAAAATATGTTTTGGTAAGTGCACCAAGTAAATCTTTGGCTGATTGTGATGCTGTTCTTTTAAAAGGAATTAATTTGGATGAATTTGATGCTGGAAGCCATAAAATCATCAGCATGGGAAGCTGTACTACAAATGGATTAGCTGCTGTTGTAAAAGTAATCAAAGAAAATTTCGGTATTGAATACGGTCTTTTTTCAACCGTTCACTCCTACACCAATACGCAATCTTTGACAGATCAGCCTATGAAAGACAGACGTGATTCTTGGGCGGCTGCCGAAAATATTATTCCGTCTTCTTCTGGTGCTGCAAGAGCTTTACAGTTTATCTGGAGCGATTTAAAAATTACAGGAAAAGCGTATAGAGTTCCAACCAGAACTGGAAGTATTGCCGAATTAAATTTGGTGACCACCAAAGATTGTACGGTAGAAGAAGTAAATAATGCTTTTAGAAAAGCGGCAGCTGAAGGCCCGTTAAAAGGCGTAATGGATGTATTGGAAGAGCAATGGACGTCGGCCCGAATTGTCGGCGATCCTCATTCCTCTATTATCGATTTACCGCTTACTTCCAAAGAAGGAAATTTACTTTCTGTTGCGGCATGGTACGACAATGAATGGGGTTTCGCCAATCGACTTGCCGAAGTAGCGAAATATATTGCTGAAAAAATATAATTCAAAATTTTTAAAATTCATTATAAAAAAGAGTTAACTAGAAGCTTTACTATGTTGACTCTTTTTTCATTACCCAATAGCGCGGATTTGCAATCCGTGCCCGTAAAGATTGTCTATTTTCTGTAAATACAAAAACTACATATTTAGTGTTGAGTTTGCATTGATAATTTGTATTGTGTCTCACTGTTGCGGGCACGGATTGCAAATCCGCGCGATCGGTGAAAATAATGCTCTAAAATGTTTTCTAAACACTTTTAAATCTATTAGCTTTACTCCTTTCAAACACTCCAAAACATGAAAAAAGTAATTTTCTTACTTTTACTAACTTTCTTTACCACATCCTCCTTCAGCCAAAATGAAACCAATAAACTTAAGCTTCAGAAAGATAGATTGATGCTGCATAACGTGGCTATTTATCTTCGAAATGTCAGCCAAGGATCTATCGATATTGACAGCGCGATGATTTTGGCCTGCAAAGCACACAAATTGCCGTATACGCTTGCCAACGACGAAGGTTTTAATGACGGATCTAACTTTCCAGGGAATAATTTAATTACTAATGATTATGTTCGTGGAGCAGAATTGCTATTGCCAAGGTTAAGGACAGTAGATCAGATTAAGCTTTCACTGCAAATTGGGAGTTTTTATCTTTTTAAAGCTGGCGCTAAAAAAAATGATTTAGAAAATGCTCTTCTGTACATCCATAAAGCCCAAAAATTGGCAGAGAAATCCAAAATTCAAAAGTGGTCTTTTCAATCCAAATTTCTTCTTGCTAAATACTATTACCAAGCGGGCAAACCGCATTTGAGCAGCACTATTTTTACACAGCTGGTAAATGCAGCAAGAAAAACAAAAAACGAAAAAATACTGGCAGAAGCTATTGACAATCAAGGCACTTTTATGCCTGACAGCAATAAAGAAAAAGCCGTAATTCTTGCCGAAGCTTTGGCTATTTATAAAAAATTAGGCAACAAAGAGAAGGAAATTGAAACTTATATGAAAATAATTCCAGTGCATTTCTGGACTGGCAATACGAAATTGGCCAAACAAGAACTCTTAACGAGTTTAAGTTTACAGAAAAAAATTGGTTTTCTATATACACAATATACCGAAACGACAATTGCGCATATCGAATTATTCGAGAATAATTATAAAAATGCGCTTTACTATGCCTTAGAAAGCGTTAGCTCAATGGAGAAAACAAAAGATTATGCTTTTGCGGATAGCTTTTATATACGTCTAGGAAACATTTATAGCACTAAAGGCTACTATGAAGATGCTATTAAATTCTATCTTAAAGGAATTGAATACAACCAAAAAGAGTTAAATACTGGAACTTGGTACAAAAGTTTTTTTGGTGCTGTACGATCGTTAATGGATTCTTCTAAATATATTGAAGCTTTAAAATATCTAGAAGACAATTCCAAAAAATATCCACCAAAAAACGATTTGGATAATATGATTCTAAATCAGCTTAAAGCAACCTGTTACGAAAGATTAGCAAAGGTAAAAGAAGCCGAAAGCAATTATGAAAAGGTCGATTTTTATGCTAGAAAATTAAAAAGCATAGAAGCAATGAAAGATGTGGCGGAGTGCTCTTCGCATATGGCTTTATTTTATATAAAAATTAATAAGCCGCAAAAAGCAAAAGAAATTACAGATCGAGTTATTGCTATTACAAAGAAAACCAATAAAGATTTTAATCATCAGACTTTGGAACTTTCTTTATTTAAAATTGATTCGATCAACGGAAATTATCTTTCGGCAATCGATCACATGAAGAACTATACGCGAATTCAGGATTCGATGGATGATATCAGCAAGAATAGGGATTATGAAAATTTAAAATTTAAATTTGAAACAACGGCCAAAGAGCAAAACATAAAGTCTTTAAAACAGCAGACGAGACTTCAGAAGAACGAATTGCATTCGTCTAGACTTTTAAACACAATTTCTGTAAGCAGCTTATTTTTATTGCTGATTATCATTATTTTATTGTACAACAGAGCTAAAATTAAACAGCGCAATACAGCCCGACTGCAATTAAAAGAAAAAGAAATCAAGCTTAAAAATGTAAAATTGGAGCGTTTGGTCGAAGAAAAAGAATGGCTTTTAAAGGAAATTCACCATCGTGTAAAAAACAATCTTCAAACCGTAATTAGTCTGCTCAATTCTCAGTCTTCTTATTTAAAAGATGATTTGGCAATTTCTACCATAAAAAATAGCCAGAATAGAATTTATGCGATGTCTTTAATCCATCAGAGATTGTATCAGGAAGACAATGTTTCGATGATTAATATGCCAGATTATTGCAATGAATTGGTGGAATATTTAAAAGAATCCTTTAATGCCGAATACATTCATTTTGAAGTAAAAATTGATGCCATAGAGCTAGACATCTCGCAAGCCATTGCGTTGGGATTAATTATTAACGAAGTCATTACCAACTCGATCAAATACGCTTTTAAGGATACTGAAAATTGCATTATTGGCCTTTCATTATCTGAAACTTCAGAAAACTGCTATAGATTGTTTATTTCTGATAACGGAATTGGCATATCAGATATCGTAGAATTGCAAAATAGCGATTCGTTCGGAATGACGCTTATAAATGGCTTGAGCAATACGCTTGAAGGAGATTTATCTATCCAGAATGAAAACGGACTTAGCTTTGAGTTACTATTTAAAAAGGATTTTAGGTAAAATTGAATGCAATTTAATATAAGAGCCATCGGTAAAAAAATAATATACGAATAAAAGAGCCATCGGCTCGAAGAATATAATAGAGTCGGATTTTAATCCGATTAAATATTAAGACACCGAATAAAAGAGCCGTAGGTTCGGCACATATAAATATTAATCGTTCCTACGGAACTCTGCAAATTATAACAATCTTAATTCAACGGATTGAAATCCGTTGCTACAATAAAGTCATTCCTACGGAATTTTGATTTGCATCCAAACCAAAATATCAGGGTTGACGTAATTAATTTTGTCACTAAATCAAAAAAAAAACACCATCTCTATAATTGCTTACAGAAATGGTGAATGAAGAAAAATTAAGTACTACTCTACTCCGCCTCCTAAAGCACGGTACAGGTTAATTGCTGCATTCAGTTTTTCGAGTTTTATGGTTACCAAATCCAATTCGTTTTGAAGCGAACTGTTTTGAGCTGCGATAACTTCAAGATAATTGGCCATTCCGCTTTTGTAAAGCAAACCAGCGTCTGAAGTTGCTTTGTCTAACGATGCTGCTTTGTCTTTTGCTAAAATTATGCGTTCGTCGGCATATTTTAATCTCGACATGGCATCGTTTACTTCGCCAACTGCTGTTATAAATGACTGCTTGAATTGTACAACGGCTTTTTCCTGTTCTAAAACGGCAACTTCGTAAGCAGTTCTCAACGCTTTTTTTCTAAAGATGGGTTGCGCTAAATTGGCTGCGATCGTTTTGGTAATAGAACCTGGAAAATCGAACCAGTTTTCAAACTCAAAAGAATTCACTCCAATAGACGGATTCAAACTTAAAGTTGGATACATCGTGGCTTTTGCCAATCCTGTTTTGGCATTGGCAGACATAACCGCATATTCACTGGCTTTTACGTCTGGTCTTCGGCTTAAAAGCGAAGCTGGAATTCCTCCTGCAAAAAGTACCGAAACTTCCGCAGCATCAATATTTCCTGCTCTTTCAATTTTATCTGGATATTCTCCGCATAAAATCTGCAAAGCATTTTCTTGAACGGCAATATTTGCTTTCGCTAAAGGCACTAATAATTCAGCCGTTTTCTTTTGAGCTTCGGTTTGATTGACTGCCAATGAGCTAATCGAACCCGATTTGTATTGCAATTGCATCATATTCAAAGTATTGGTACTCAATTCGATGTTTTTCTCGGCAATTTTCAGCTGTTCGTCTAAACCTAAAAGATTGTAATACGCTTGCGCCACCTGAACAATAATTCGTGTTTTTAATGCCGAAAGATTCTCTTTTTGGGCAAAATAAGCTGCTTTGGCATCTCTTTTCTGCATAGCTGCTTTTCCCCAAATATCCACTTCCCAAGAAAGACGCAGATTGGCACTGTAATCATCCATATAATCTTTACCAATAAACTGCTGGCTCAAAGATCCGTTTAGGGAATTTTTAGAAGGATAAGAACGGCTCGCTCCAGCATCGAAATCTAGTGTGGGTAATAACGATAATTTGGCTTGTTTATAACTGAGGTCGAGCTGTTCCATACTTTTCATGGCAATGATCACTTCATTGTTTTTGACTAAAGCTTTTTCAATCAAAGCAACCAGCAAAGGATCTTTGTAATAGTTTTTCCACGGCAATAAAACCGTGTCTCCAGTAACCGCAACTTCTTCGCGGTATTTTTCTGGAGCTTGTAAATCTGTACGAGAATATTTTTTCCCTACTACGCACGATGTCATGATCGCTCCAGTAAGTAAAACCATTCCGATTTTATATAATGTTTTCATTCTTATTCTTTTATCGTTTGAACTTGAGTTGCGATTTTTTTCCTTGATACTTTTTCTTGTAAATATTGAAATACAATGAAAAGCAACGGAATCACAAAAATTCCCAGAATAACACCGCTAAACATCCCGACTGCCGCGCTCACACTGATCGATCTATTTCCTACTGCGGTTCCTCCAGAAGCAAACATCAACGGAATCATACCCACAATAAAAGCTAGCGAAGTCATGATAATTGGTCGTAACCTAGATCTCGATCCTTCAATTGCAGCATCGATAATCGTTAATCCTGAAAGACGTCTCTGTAAGGCAAATTCCACAATCAAAATGGCATTTTTAGCCAGAAGTCCGACCAGCATGATCAATCCAACCTGAACGTAGATATTATTGTCTAATCCAACTGCTTTAATTCCTGCGAAAGCTCCTAAAATTCCAGTTGGAATAGAAAGCAATACCGCAAGCGGCAATAAATAACTTTCGTATTGCGCTGCCAATAAGAAGAATACAAACAATAAACACAATCCGAAAATAGCAACGGTTTGGCTTCCTCCGGATTTTTCTTCCAAACTTAAACCTGTCCATTCGTAACTGTAATCAGATGGAAGTTTGTCTAAAACTTGTTCCAGATTTTCCATAATTTGTCCGTTACTATATCCTGGCAAAGCCATCGCTGTAATATTTACCGAATTATAAAGGTTGTAACGATTCACCGATTCTGGACCATAAACTTTGTGGAACTTCACGATAGATTTTACAGGAACCATTTGCATATCGGCATTTCTAACGAAAATTTCATTAAAAGCATCTTCATCCATTCTAAAAATACCATCGGCTTTTACATTCACACGGTAAAACTTACCAAATCTCGAAAAGTCAGCTGATTGATCTCCTGCAAAATAGGTTTGGATATTTCCTAAAAGCTCTTTGATATTCACGCCCATTTGACGTGCTTTGTCTTCGTCAACTTCCAATTCCAATTGCGGATAATCGGCTCTAAAAGTGGTGTATGCATATTGAACACCTGGCTGTTGCATAATCTGCCCAATTACTTTGTCAGACATGGCTTTTAAGGTTTCAGGACTTCTCGCCATTCTGTCTTGCAATACAATTTCAGCTCCACTTGTTACACCAAAACCTTCAACAGGCGGCATTCTGAAAACCATAACTTGACCTTCTTTAATTTTTGCCAGTTTCCCGCTCACGATATTCATGATTTCCTCAATATCTTTAACTGCGCCTCTGTCTTTCTTAGGTTTTAGTTTTATAAACCCTAATCCATAGGCAGGACTGGCACTGTTACTCAAAATATTAAATCCTGTAATACTCGTATTCACATCGATCGCTTCTACTGGAGCCAATTCTTTTTCCAATTTCTCAATTACAGCAGTAGTTCTGTCAAGAGCCGTTCCTGGCGGCATAGACAAACTATACACCATGAAACCGTCATCTTCTAAAGGCACAAAACTTTTTGGTGTAGACGTCATCATGTACACTGCAAGTGCCGTAATTCCTGCTACTAATCCCGCAGCAATCCATTTTCTTCCAATTAAGAAACGAACGCCTTTAATATATCTTCCCGTAAGATTGTTGAAACTTGTATTAAAACCAACGAAAAAACGGTCTTTAAAAGTGGTTTTATGTTCGTGATCGCCATGTTTACCGCCGTGATTCTTTAGCAAAAGCGCACATAAAGCTGGCGTAAGTGTCAAGGCATTTACAGCCGAAATAATAATCGCAATTGCCAATGTATAAGCAAATTGTTTGTAGAAAATCCCAGAAGATCCTGTCATGAATCCGATTGGAATAAACACTGCCGACATGACCAAAGTAATCGAAATTACTGCTCCTGTAATTTCTGCCATTGCGCCGTGAGTCGCTTCTTGAGCCGAAATTTCATGATCTTCTTCCATTTTACTGTGTACCGCTTCGACAACCACAATCGCGTCATCAACCACAATTCCGATGGCCAATACCAAGGCAAAAAGCGTTAAGATATTAATCGTAAATCCGAAAACCAGAAGGAAGAAAAAGGTTCCTACAATCGCTACAGGCACTGCAATCGCTGGAATAATCGTCGAGCGAATGTCCTGAAGGAAAATAAACACCACAATAAATACCAGAATAAAAGCTTCAAACAAAGTCGATTTTACCTGACCTGTTGCTTCGTCCAATCGTTCTTTGGTACTCATTACGTTAACGTATTTGATACCCGGAGGAAAAGATTTAGACAAACGTTCTACTTCTTTATTAATTCCGATTTCGATATCATTGGCGTTTGAACCCGAAGTTTGCAAAATAGCCATTGTAACAGCATTCTTGCTATTCGATTTATTGTCTCCGCTGTACGAAATAGAACCAAACTCCACTCGCGCAACATCTTTCAATCTTAAAACATTGCTGCCAACGTTTTTAACAACAATATTTTCATATTGCTCTGGTTTGTTCTTTTTTCCTTTATAACGAATTACGTATTCTAAAGCCGCAGTCGATTCTTCTCCCAATTTTCCTGGAGCCGATTCTAAACTTTGCTCTGCAATGGCCTGCGTAACATCGGAAGGCACTAAACCTGCATTGGCCATTTTTCGCGGATCTAACCAAACACGCATCGAATAATCTTTTACACCAAAAATCTGAACCTGTCCTACTCCCGGCACACGTTTCATTTGAGGCACTAAGTTGATATTCGCATAATTCTGCAAGAACAATTCATCGTATTTGCTATTATCATCTGTGTACAAGTTGAAAATAACAATCATACTATTTTGCTGCTTCGAAGTCGTTAATCCCATTCGGATTACTTCCTGTGGCAGTTTTGGAGTGGCTTGCTGTACTCTATTCTGAACGTTTACCGCTGCTTGATCGGGATCTACTCCTTGCTTAAAAATGACACTGATAGAGAAAGATCCGTCGTTACTTGCAGTCGATTTGATGTACTGCATGTTCTCTACTCCGTTAATCTGTTCTTCTAAAGGCGTTACTACCGAACGAATTACGGTTTCACTGTTTCCTCCAGGATAGGAACCGCTTACCATAACGGTTGGCGGCGAGATATCTGGGAATCGCGTTACAGATAATCGGGTAAGACCTATAATCCCCAGTATAACTAGTACAATAGAGATAACTGTGGCCAATACAGGCCTGTCTATTATTTTCTTTAACATGGAAATGTTATTTTATTAAATGAAAAATTATTTGCTTGCGTTTTTAGCAGCGATTTTTGGAACGACTTCCAGTCCATCATAAAGCACATCGATATTATTCAACGCTACTTTATCTCCTGGTTTCAATCCCGATTTTACGAAATAATCTACTCCGGCACTTCCAGCGATTTCAATTGGAACCATGGCTACTTTATTTCCTCCTTTTAAAACAAAAACAAAGAATTTGTCTTGAATGTCTTTTACGCTAGCCATCGGAACGGTAATCACAGAGGATAAACTTTTGTTTAACACAATTCTCGCAGAACCTCCCGCACGCAATTGTTTTTTCGGATTCGGAAAAATGGCTTTCAAAGCAATTGTTCCTGTTGCGCGATCGATATTTCCACTAGCCACTTCCAGTTTTCCTTTTTGATCGTACTCGCTGTCATCTGCCATAATTAAACTTACGGTCTGATTGTTTTTGGCATCTTTAGAAAAAGCTAAATAATCGGCTTCTGTCAATGAAAAATAAACGAAGACGTTATTGATTTCAGATAAAACCGTCAACGGAACAGCGTCTGTTGGCGTTACCAAATTTCCAATTCGGTTTGGAATACGGCTAATATAGCCGCTTACAGGAGCTTTAATCAAAGAGAAATTGGCATTAATCTGAGACGATCCCAAAGCGGCCTTAGCTTGTGCGACTTGTGCCGTTGCGGCTTCGTAATTGGCTTGCGCTGTTTTTAGCTGCATGTCTGAAAAAACTTTTCCTTCTACCAAAGGTTTGATTTTCTCCACTTCCAATTTCGCATTTGCCTGATTTGCCAAAGCGCTTTTATAAGCTGCACGGCTGTTGTTTACCTGCTCGGCATAAACGTCACCTTTTATTTTAAAAAGAGATTGTCCTTTGGTTACATAATCTCCTTCTTTTACATAAATGGCTTCCAGATAACCTGAAACTTGCGCTTTTATATCAACGTTTACAGTACCTTCAACTGTTCCTGGGTATTTTTTTTCTACTTCTCCTGTTGCCGAATTAGTCTGAAGAAAGTCGACTTCTGGCTTTGGAGGAGCCATTTGTGCTTCTCCACTTTTTCCGCATGAAGCAAGGGAAAGGATTATCAATAAAATTGCAATGTTGCCTATTGCTTTATTATTTTTAGAAAACTGTTTTGTCATTTTACTTTTCATTTTTAAATGAATTACCTCAAATTTGGGCGCAAAATAACAGCGTAAAACGGCTTTTTTATTGGAGAAATTTACCCAAACGACATTTTTTGATACTGAAACGTAGTGTTAGGGCTATGCCGCTAAGGCGCTAGGGCGCGAAGTTTTTTTCTCTACGAAAGTCTGAAGTTTTTTCGCCACGACTCGAACGATAGTGACAGGCGAAGCAATTCACGAATTTTCTCTAATTAAAATTATTGTGAGAAATATTGCGAAGATAATTTCTCGAATTTTTACCGCATAAATTATAAAACACAAAGTTTGTCATTTCGACGAAGGAGAAATCTTCGCGAGAAACTCGACAAAGATTGGCTATAGATTGTGGAGCTACTTGCGGAGATTTCTCCTTCGTCGAAATGACAAAAATGAGAGTAAAACATCATAAATACAGGAAAAAATTAGCGAAAATTAGTGAAATTCATGGCAGAAAAACTTCGCGCCTTCGTAGCAAAAAAAATTCGTGAATTCGTGGCGAAAAAAAAACTTCGCGTCTTAGTGGCTTTGCGGCAAAAAAAAAGAACCTTAGCAACTTTATCGATCCATCCACTGTTTAAAAAAAGGCGTTTTTTCTCTGCTGATAATCACCTCTCGTTCTGGATCGAGTTTAAGTTGGATTTTTAGTTTTGCGTTGAAGTAATTCGCAATCGATTTGATACTTTCGGCACGGATGAAAAACTGGCGATTGGCACGGAAAAAGATATTCGGATCTAATTCTTGCTCCAGCTCTTCCATGGTTTGCGGAATAGAGATAATAACACCAGATTTAAGAAACAAATTACTGGTTTTAAATTCAGAATATATAAAGTCGATATCGGTAACGTCTACGCTTTTATAGCCGTCACGATAGGTTACTAAAAAGCGCATTCTGAAAACTGGTTTGTCAATCAGTTCTTTTAAGATTCCAGCGATATTGGTCACGCTAGTTTCGTTTTTATTTAAAGATTTGAATTTCGTCAAGGCAAATTCTAACTCTGTCTTTTCGATGGGTTTCATCAAATAATCGATGCTGTTTACCTTAAAGGCCCGAATCGCATATTCGTCATAGGCTGTGGTAAAAATTACGGGACAAGTGATATTGATTTCGTCAAAAATAGCAAAACTAAGTCCGTCGGCTAGACGGATGTCCATTGTAATCAAATCTGGACACGGATTCGATTTTAGCCATTCGACAGTATCTACCACTGTGTCAATAATGCCTAAAATTTCGCAATTGGGTTCCAGCTCTTCCAACAGTCTTTTTAATCGACTGGCATTAATACTTTCATCTTCTACAATTAAAATTTTCATAACTCTTAAATTAATGGCAGACGCACTTCATAATAACCATTTGATTCGCTAAAAGTTGGCATTCTTTCAGATAAAATTTTATAGCGGAATTCAATATTTTTATTTCCAATTCCAGTCGAAGCCAAGCTTTTTCCTGCAGTTCGCTGCAAGTTATTTCGAACAATAATATCTCCAGAATCAGATAAAACAGTAATCGTAAGCGGATTGGCTAAGGTTGCCATATTGTGTTTTACGGCATTCTCTACCAATAATTGCAGTGTTAATGGCGGTAAATGAAGTGCCAGCGAAGCGGAATCGACTTCAACTTTCAAATCGATTTTTTCGCCTAATCTTTTCTTTAGCAAATAAAAATAAGCATTCAGGAATTCTATTTCCTCTTTTACCGTAATGGTATCTTTATTGGAATTGGAAATCATATAACGATATACTCTCGTTATATTTTCTAAGAAAGAAGCCGCTTCTTTTTGATCTTCATAAATAAGTTCTGTCAGCGTGCTGAAATTATTGAAAACAAAATGCGGATCTAACTGCATCTTTAAAGATTCTAATTTCGAACGTGTTACTGCTTCTTGAAGCTCTGAGGCTTTAACCTTTAATTCAGCTGTTTCTATAGCGTTTAAACGCCATCTGTTCAACAAAAATATTCCGGTATGAATGGCACTAATGAAAAGCGAAATAATCGCAGCCATAATTTTTGACTGCCAAATGGTAACGAGATCATTTTCTTCTAATGCTGTACAGGGATACAAATAATCCCAAAGACAAGAGAAAAAATAGTTTAAAAGTATATTTCCGGCAATAAGACAAATAAATTGTGCTATTGCTCTAAAAACTGGATTTTGTTCCCAGCTTATGTAGTAATTTAATTTTCGCCCAACAAACAAAGTCAGTTCTGTAAGTATGGCGCAATAGAGCAGAATAATGAAGATATCGAAGGTTTGGTCTAAATCGAGCAAACCTTCCTCTTCAAAATTTCGGTATGGATTTAGAAAATAATACGAAGAAAGATAGACCAAAAAAACGGCTGGAATTACTATAACCCTGTAGTATTTATAGAAAAAATTCTTGCCTGATTTTTTATTTTGGTTCTTTCTACCCATTTATTCCCTCAACTCTAAAAATTGAAAAATCCTACCTTATTAGTGTTCTACAAGAACAGCTTCTTCTTTTTTGTTTGCTCTTATAGTTGCAGCTGGATTTTTCTCGCGCATAACACCCCATTTCAAGCATGTTGCACCCCAAGAAAATCCTGCACCAAAAGTAGTGATCAATACATTTTGTCCTTCTTTAAAATCGTCTTTGAAATCCCATAAACACAACGGGACTGTAGCAGAAGTTGTATTTCCGTAACGATCGATATTTACTTTAACTTTTTCAAAATCAATATTTAGACTTTCGCTGACAGCAGTAATAATTCTTAAATTGGCTTGATGTGGTACAACCCAATCAATTTTATCTGCCTCTAAATCATTTTTTGCCAAAGCATCTTGCGAAACTTGACTCATTGCTGCAACGGCTCTTTTAAAAACAAAGGCTCCGTCTTGTTTTAAATAATGTGTTCTGTGCAAAAGACTCTGCATAGAAGTTGGATTTCTAGATCCTCCGGCTGGTACAGCAAGAGAAGAAACACCGCTTCCGTCTGTTTTTAAAATTGTTTTCATTAAACCTGCATCAGATTCAGTTTTTTCTAATAAAACTGCTCCTGCTCCATCTCCGAAAAGAATACAGGTATTGCGGTCTTCATAATCTACGATAGAGCTCATTTTGTCAGCTCCTACGATGATTAATTTTTTGTAGCGTCCGCTTTCGATCATATTTGCCCCCATTTCAAGTGCATATAAAAATCCGCTGCAAGCTGCATTCATGTCAATTCCAAAAGCATTTGTAAGTCCGCTTTTATCGCAGACAATACTTGCTGTTGGTGCTAAAATGTGATCTGGAGTTGCTGTTGCCACAAGCAAAGCTTCAATCTCATTGCGATCTACATTATAATTTTCGATAAGATTTTCAATCGCTGCGGCAGCCAGATCAGATGTTGCTGTGTCGTCGTCTGCGATTCTACGTTCTCTAATTCCAGTTCTTTTAATGATCCATTCTTCTGATGTATCAACTGTTTCTGAAATCTTTTTATTGGTCAAAATTGATGATGGCACGAAACCACCTATTGCTGTAATAACTGCGCTCATTTGTTTTTATTTTTTTAAGCTTTGTACTCTTAGAACCCAATGCTTACACTTTTCTCTTCTTTTCTCATTTAGAAACGATGCAGGAAACAACAATTGTATTCCTTAAAAGCCGATTAAATCTGCTGACATTGACTTTTTTAAGAAATACTGTTTTAAAAAACCTGAACAAGCTAAAAACACTATATAAAATCCAATTAAAATAAATTAAAAATCTACACGAAGTATCTCTCGGTTTTCCTTTGTATATAATCTTTAATTTATCTTATTTTTAAAATCATACAATGCTATTTCAATTTGTAGATATTTCCAATTATAGCTTTTGCCGTACGGATAAAAAAACTATCTGCATTAAGTTTTTGGAGTGCAGCAAAATTAATTTAAAAAAATCTGAATCAAGCAGAATATTAAGAATAATTAACAAAACTGTCTGAAATGTTAAAATATAATTGTGATATCGGACAACAAACTCTAAAAATTATAGAATCCCTAAAATCAAAAAAAATCTGTTAAAATTTATTTTGCTAAAATTTCTTCAAAAAAAACCTCTAATTTTTATATCATTATTTTTAAATCAAATCAATCTTTAATAATTCGGAAACGACAATAATGGGATATCAAGTCCTGCTGCTAGAATCCTAGTTTTGCTTCTGTGAACCAAAGAATCCCAAAAACCATATTTTTGTGGCACCATAATCAGTAAATCGGCTTCATAATTCTTAATTTCTTTTCTGATTTCATTAATTACGGCATTTGATCTTACCGTTTTATATAGATATTTTACATCTTCAAATTCTTTTTCGATATTGGAATTCATTAAGATTCTGTGTTGTTCTTCTTTCAAATCATCCAATTTTTCGTCTACACTGAAAAATTCGATCTCTGCTCCAAAATCTCCTAAAGCATTTTTGATCCAGCTAAATTTCTTAATAGCCGAAAAACTTAAGCTATCACAAGCATAAAGCACCTTTTTAATGTTTAAGAAACGTGCCTTTTCTGGAACAGCTAAAACGGGAATATGAAGGTTTTTGATCGCTGTTGTGGTCGAATTTCCTAGTAATTCCTGTTCAAAAGTGCGTTCTGCCATTCCCATTACCACAACATCTGCGTTTGTTTCAGCAATAATTTTCGGCAGTTCATCTTCCAAAAAAGAATAGGTGCAAATTGCCGAAGTTTCAATTTTAAACGACTCGGCAAGTTCTTTGGCGAGGCTTTCTAACCTAAAAATTGCTTTTTCAATCTGCTTTTGCATGGCATCTGCAGTAATATGCGAGTTGGCACTGTGCACACTCAACGAAAATGAATTAAATAAAACCAATTTTGCGCCCGTAGCTTTTGCAAGTCCGGCTGCATAATTAACAGCATTGGTGGCGATGGCAGAAAAATTTGTCGCGGCGATTATAGTAAGAGGTGAATTCATAAAATACAATTAAGCTTTTGTGCAAAATTGCTCAAATTAAGGCTTGAAGCTTTTTTTATGTAACCGAATAATCATTTTTGGTGACTCAAACGTAAAATATCATTCCTGAAAAAACTGGCTTTACTTTTTTGTTTCTTACTTTAAAAACGGCAGAAAATAATCGGCTCTGACCGTTTTAATATTTATTACTTTTACTGGGATTAAAACTTTAGCAATGGATGCCAAATATCTATTAAAAGAACATGTTTCAAAAATTGTTGCCTTAACCGATGAGCAATTTGATTATTTCTTTTCTCATTTTAAAGCAGCATCTTTTAAGAAAGGACAAACTATTATTAGCGAAGGTCAAGACGTTGAGCAAGAGTATTTTGTTGTTTCAGGCTGTTTGAAATCCTTTTATGTTAATGATGAAGTAAAAATGTACATTCTGCAGTTTGCCATGCCAACTTGGTGGGCGTCTGATTATGCCGCACTTTACAACAAAACCAAAGCTACTATAAATGTTGATTGTATTTCGGATGTTGAAATTCTTTGTCTTTCCAATGAGGATCGGGAGAAAATCTGCAGTGAAATACACGAAGTTGAGCATTTTTTCAGATGGAGAACCAATCGCGGTTATGTGGCTTCTCAAAAAAGATTGCTTTCTTTTATGAATAATGACACCAAAACAAGATATGAAGAATTGCTTTCATTGTATCCTGCTCTATACAATACTGTTCCAAAACATTTAATCGCCGCTTATCTGGGTGTTTCCAGAGAAACTTTAAGCCGATTATATAACGCTTCTAAACCCCATTGACGAATGTGATCTACATCACGTAATCAATTTTGAATGTCACCATTACTTTGTACTATAAATTAATAACAATTTAAAATACAGAATAATGGAAACTAAAAATTTTAAAATTTCGAATACTGAGAGTCAAGTAAACTGGATTGGAAAAAAAGTTACTGGACAACACAATGGAACAATTAATATCGAGGAAGGTAATTTTACTTTTTCTAATGACGAACTTACTGGCGGAAATGTCGTTATTGACACTACTTCTATCGTAATTCTTGACGTTACCGATTCCGCAACCAATCAGCAATTTGCTGGACATCTAGCTTCTGACGATTTCTTTTCTATCGACAAATTCAAAAGCGCTTCTTTAGACATCACAGCTGTTTCTAAACAAGCTGAATCAGCTTATTTTATTGAAGGCAATCTTACGATTAAAGCCATCACGCATCCTATTGGATTTAATTTGGAAGTAAAAAGAAACGAAAACGACTTGAAAGCTTCAGGCAAAATCATCATCGACAGAACCAAATACGATATGAAATTCCGTTCTGGAAATTTCTTCACCAATCTTGGCGATACTTTGATTTACAATGATTTTGAATTGGATGTAAACCTAACAGCTAAACTTGCTTAATACCTAGAAATCATGCCATACGTAAAAATTGAAGTAACTCGTGAAGGCGTTACAAGAGAACAAAAACAGCAGCTGATAGCTGGCATTACGCAACTAATAACAGATGTTTTAGACAAAGATCCGAGCCTTACGCATATTGTCATTCAGGAAATAGAACTGGACGATTGGGGATTTGCTGGCGAACAAGTTTCTGTATTGCGCGAAAGAGGGATTACAGCTCAAAAGAAATAATTTAAAACCAGAAAAAATGAAAACAATTATAGTAACCGGCGCTTCGACAGGCATCGGTAAATCAATAGCTCAATTATTTTTAGAAAAAGGCTATAACGTGGTCATCAACTCTGCCAATTTGCAGAATCTTGAAACTACTTTTAAAGAACTTGGGCATCATAGCCAATTGGCGATGGTACAAGGTGATGTAAGTCAAATTGCAACAGGAAAACAATTAGTTCAAACAGCCTTAGAACGTTTTGGAAGTGTTGATGTATTGATAAACAATGCCGGAATATTTCAGCCACAATCTTTCTTAGATGTTGAAGAAAAAGATTTGGATCGCTTTTTAAACATCAATTTAAAAGGGACTTATTTTACAAGCCAAGCTGCAGTAAAACAGATGCTCCAACAAGGTGAAGGTTCAATCATTAATATCGGAACTGTTTTGGTTGACCATGCTATTGACGGCTTTCCTGCTACTGCACCAATTTCAAGCAAGGGCGGTATTCATGCTTTTACGAAACAGCTTGCAGCTGAGTTCGGAAAAAACAATATTCGAGTAAATGCTATTGCTCCTGGTATCATTAGAAGTCCGCTGCAGGCAAAAACGGGTGTAGATAATGCAGATAGTCTGGCTGGTTTGCATCTTTTGAAACGAATTGGAGAAACAAACGATGTTGCACAACTGGCGCTTTATTTGGCCGAAAGCAATTTTGTGACAGGCGAAATTATTAATTTAGATGGCGGTCACGTTGCGGGTCACAGCATTTGATAACTTCAAAACTTTAAATCATGGAAAATTTTGGCACAAACGCAGCCTTGATTACAGCTGTGCTTATGAATTATTTTAACGGAATTTATAACGGCGATGTTACTTTATTGCAAAGTGTATTTCATCCGCAAGCAATTATTGGTTTTGATTTGAATGGAGAAACGCATTTCAAAACCGTAAATCAATATCTGGAAGGCGTTAAAAACCGTAAAAGTCCGCAGGAATTGGAAGAAGAATTCAAAATGAAAATCTTATCTTTAGAAATTATCAATAATACCGCTGTCGCGAAAGTGCAAGTTCCGATATTCGAGTTCAATTATTATGACTTTTTAAGCCTTATTGTCGTTGACGGCAAATGGGTTATCAGCAATAAATTAGCAACTAAAGTAAATTAAAATACAATGTGGAATTCAACCAAAATAACACAATTACTAGGTATTGAGTATCCAATTTTACAAGGTCCGATGGGCGGTGGTTTTTCAACTGCCGCTCTATTGGCTTCTGTAAGCAACGCGGGCGGATTGGGCAGTTACGGTGCTTATACGCTTACTCCAGAAGAAATTCGAGAAGCGGGAAAAGAAATTAAACTCGCTACTTCTAAACCTTACAATATCAATTTATGGGTTAATGATGTAGATAAAAGTCTTTTAAATTATCCTGCAGAAAAACTGGAAAAGATAAAACAGCAATTTAAACCTTATTTTGATGAATTAGGAATTCCGCTTCCCGATTTATCTTCTGATATTCCGTCTAAATTTGAAAAACAAGTAGAAGTTTTATTCGAACTCAAACCAGCTGTTTTTAGTTTCATTTTCGGAATCCCTTCAAAAGAAATCCTTCAAGAAAGTCGAAAATTGGGAATAAAAACCATTGGCGCAGCAACCACTTTAGAAGAAGCATTAGCCTTAGAAGATGCTGAAGTTGATGCCATTATCGCAGCAGGATTTGAAGCAGGCGGACACAGACCATCCTTTTTAAAACCAGCACAGGAATCTTTTACAGGATTATTCAGCCTTGTACAACAACTAAAAGCAAAAACCAAAACACCAATTATTGCCGCAGGTGGAATCATAGATGCAAAAGGAATTGCTGCTGCTTTAACTTTAGGCGCTGATGCCGTACAACTAGGAACTGCTTTTATGGTTACGGATGAATCTGGCGCTGCTCCTATTCATAAAGAAATGTTATTTAAGAATCCGAATGTGCCAACTACGGTTTCAAAATCGCTTACAGGAAGAATGGGCCGAATGATCAGCAATAAAATCTCTGATGCTGTTCCTTTTGAAACCGAAGTGCTCCCTTTTCCACTTCAAACCAAATTAATCGCACCTTTGAAAGTCGCCGCACTCGCTCAAGGAAGAACAGATATGATTAGTTTTTGGTCGGGACAAAACACAAGCAATTTAAAACATCATAAAGCCAACGAATTGATGCAGTCTCTAATTACTGAAACAGCTGCATTTTACCGCAAAGCACGCTAAGTTTAATTAAATTGTTTCATGTTTCAAGTTTCATGTTTCACGTTTCATGTTTCACGTTTCATGTTGAAATGCTTGTGTGTTTAACCGCAAAGTACGCTAAGTTTTTTTTCTCTAGATTGTGTTTTAAGTTCGCAAAGCTTTGTGGATTAGAACGATGCCAATTGCTCGCAAAGTCGCGAAGTCGCAGAGTTTTTAAATTCTTCGCAACTTCGCGACTTTGCGAGATTAAAAAAACTTAGCGTGCTTTGCGAAAAATCCTAGCGTGCTTTGCGGTTAAACCCATCCAGCATTTCACATTTCACATTTCACAACTCAAAGACTGTCCATTTCATCCTGAAGTTTGTCCGCTTCAACCTATTTCCGATTTCGTTTTTAAGGCATTCGACGCACATTTGTACCGTTAAATAACTATAAATATCAAAATCATGAACTCAAAAACAACAAAAATTATCTATTGGACAGGCGCAGTATTAACTTCTTTATGGTTTGGCGCAAGCGGTTTCTTCGAATTAACAAACAATCCATTGGTTTGGGGAATCACACAGCAATTAGGTTATCCAGCGCATTTTATTTATATCCTTGGTGTTTTTAAAGTAGCCGGTGTTATTACACTTTTAATTCCGAACAAATTACTGAGATTGAAAGAATGGGTTTTCGCAGGTATCTTTTTCGACATTATCTTTGCTTTCTTTTCAAAAATAGCCGTTTTAGGTTTTGGCGCAGCAACAGATGCTATAATCGCCTTTGTAATGGTAAGCGTAACTTATGCAATGTATAGAAAATTATATATGGCAACTTACACTCCATCAGAAATCAACTAATAACAAAACTACATCAAAATGAAAATGCCTAATACTTGAATATTAGGCATTTTATTATTTTTTATTTTAATACAAATCAAAATGAAAAAGATCATTCTCATTCTCTGTTTTATACTTTCAGCTTTGTTTTTTATAAGCTGTTTTATGTTTCCAGGATTGTAAAATCATGCCAATTAATTTATCTCAAAAACGATGGATTAATTGGTTTTATCGGTTTTCTAACCAGCTTAAAAATGCTGTTGCTTTTTCTTTTCCGACCAATATTTTTTCTTCTGTCGGAACGCTTAATTTTACGATTATCTTACGCGAAAAATAATGCTCTGCTTCTCTTATCGCAGCAAAATTGACCAAATATTGTCGGTTGACTCTAAAGAACTGAATTGGCGATAAAAGCTTATGAATTTCGTCTAAAGACTGCGTTAACGGATATTCATTTTTATCTAAAGTCATAATCGTTGGCGTTTCGTTTTTGATGAAGAAAAACGCAATATTTTCCGTTAAAACCGTTTGATATTTATTGTTTTTGAAAACCAAAAAACTGCTTTTCCCCTTGTTTTCGCCATTTCGCGTAAGCAAATAATCAAAATCGGGCATTGCTTTTTTATTTCTTTGAAAGAAGTTTTTCAACTCTCCTGCTTTCTTTAAAGCTTGCGAAATGCTGTCTCTAGAAAAAGGCTTTAGAACATAATCGATTCCGTTTGACTTGAAAGCGTCGATCGCATAATCGTCAAAAGCAGTACAAAAAATTACAGGCGACAGAACCTCAACGTTTTTAAAAATCTCAAAACATTGGCCGTCTGCCAGCTGAATATCCATAAAAATAAGATCGGGCTGATCGTTTTCCATAAGATAATCAACCGCTCCGTCAATACTTTGTATATAAGACAAAATCTGAACATCGGGTCTGATGCTCAGAATAAGCTGACCAAGTGCTTTGGCCGTTTTTACTTCATCTTCAATTATTATGATAGTCATAATTCAATGGTATTTTTACTTTAAAAGTGGTTTCGTCTTTATCAATTTCAATTTCTTTGTGAATCAAGTGCATAAAACGCTGGTTGATATTATCCAAACCAACACCTGTAGACACTGCGCCTCTTTTGAGCTGAATTTTATTTTCAATTACTAAAAACTCATTTTCGGTATAAAGTTTAATAATCAAAGGTTTATCTAAAGAAACAACATTGTGTTTGATGCAGTTTTCGATGAGCAGTTGCAAAGTAAAAGGCGGAATTGCAGAATCGTATTGTTTTGGATCAATTTCGTTTTCTAAAACAAATCCGTCTTCAAAACGGGCTTTCAGTAGATAAACATACGAATCTAGAATCTGAAGCTCTTCGCTTAGCGGAATCAAATCCATTTTTCGACTTTCTAATGTAAAACGATAAAAATCAGATAATTTCAATATAAAATCAGAACTCTGCGGATCTTGAATATCAACCATCGATTTCAAGGTGTTCAAGCTATTAAAAAGAAAATGCGGATTAACCTGCTGTTTCAGCAATTCGTATTGAGCGCCTAGATTTACTGCTTTTGTGCGTTCTAGCTCTACTCCTATTTGCTGGGTTTGATAGTTTTGAAAAAGCAAATGCAAGAACATATAGACAATAAGGTTAATCAAAACGCCACGGAGTTCGAACATAATTGGCGCGTCCATTTTTGACACCTGAAAAAGTTCCTGATGTGCGATTACGAGAATCACCATCAGCAGAATTCCCATTACGACACTCAACAAAAGTTTCCAGTTAAACAGACTTTTGTTGTTTTGGTGCGATGAAAATTTTGGCAAACTATAGATATTGTAATACCATATAAAAAGGGAAAACAAAAGTGTAATCGAAGAATTGATAATAAGATCACCAGGCGTAGAATCGGCATCAAATAATTTGGGTATCGAAGCCATAACCGCCAGTGCGATAGAACTTCCCCAAATGACTTTTTGAGAAACCTGAAAGCGTTTAACTTTTTCCATAATTAAGGTTTGTTTTTGATCTTACTCTGTCAAAGATAGGTTTATTTTTAAAAAATTAAATTAGATTTTGCTCTCGCAGATTTTGCAGATTGAGGAGATTTTTTATTTTTTTTAAACACATAGAAACATAGATTTTTTATTTTATTCTTAAATGAGATAAAAGAAAAAAACTAGTTTTTAACACATTGTCAGACTGCGTAAAAGCTTTGTCAAAGTTTGAAACTTTGACAAAGCGTAAAGCAATAGCTATGTGTATTTATGCAAAGTGAAACGCCTTTGTCCGCAAAGCAATCTATGTTTCTATGTGTTAAAATAATCTACGTGAAACAAAAAACCTAAGCACGTTTCACCCCAAGAATAGCACCAGATTTCATATCTTGTACAAATCCAATTACTTCAAAGTCTTGGCTATTAAAATTCTTAGGCAAAGTAATTGTCGAGTTTCCTTTTGCAGCTTTCAGATCGATGGTTTGCAAACGCTGTACAATCTGGTAATGCGATAAAACGCGATGCGCATTCTCTCCTCGCTTTACATTGCTTTTAGCTGATTTTTGAACTACTGCAATAAGCAAATGAATGTTTTTGAAAGTACCATTAATACTATAATTCAGCGTTAATTTATCATTTTGCTGTTTGGTTTCTAAGGACAAATCAACCGCAGCGGGTTTAGAAAGTGCTGATTTGATTCCGTTTCGCAAACTGGTTTCCTGAGAACCGATATAATCTGCTTTTCCGTTAATGATTACTTGAGGCGTATAAATTGGTTCTTTTCCCAAAAATTGCGCGTAGTCGTATTGTCTTTGGGTGTAACTGGCATTGCTAAAAATATCTTTCCAGCCTTGTTTGTCCCAGTAATCGACATGATAAGCCAGTACGTAGACATTCTTATCTTGATATTCATTCTGAATTTTTCCAAGCAATTCATCTGCTGGCGGACAACTCGAACAGCCTTCTGAAGTATACAATTCTAAAAGTGCAAAACCTTTTTTATCTGAGTTTTGACTAAAAATGCTGCTTGCACTAAAGAGAAACAACATTATTAAGCCCATTAGTATTTTTTTCATAACATTATTTTTTTTGTTGATTGTTGATTGTTGTTGGTTGATCGATTCTCTTCTTTGGAAAAAAACCAAAAACTACCAACCAACAACCATCAACAAAAAATTAAAGGATATTAATCTCAACGTTTATATTTCCTCTGGTCGCTTTAGAGTATGGACAAGTCTGATGCGCTTGAGCGGCCAAAGCTTCTGCGGTTTCAGTATCTAAACCTGGAAGACTGATATTTAATCTCGCTTGAAGCGAATATTCTCCTTCTGTTACACATAAATCAACCTCAGCGTCTACCGCAGTTTCTGCTGGAAGTCTAACTCCTTGTTTTGAAGCCGCAATTCCTAAAGCTCCAATAAAACAAGCCGACCAACCCGCAGCAAACAGTTGCTCTGGATTTGTTCCCGGACGCGAAGATCCCGGCACGCTTAATTTGATATTCAATTGTTCGTCTGAACTTTGAGAGGCTCCTTCTCTACCGCCTGTTGTGTGTGTTTTTCCTGTGTATAAAACTTTTGTTTCCATGATTTTTCTGTGTAAAATGTTATTTGTAAAAAGTAAAATGTTTGTTGTTATTGATTTTTGATATTGATATTGGAATTTGGAATTTTAAAAATTGGAATTTATTTCAAGTTCGCTACATCAATTATCGCTTGTGCAAATGCTTTTGGATCTTCTTGCGGAACGTTGTGTCCAATTCCTTTTAAGATTCTGTGTTCGTATTTTCCTGTGAATTTGTTTGCGTATGCTTTTCCATCCGCGAAAGCGCCGTCAAAATCACTTCCTATGGTAATGGTTGGGACTTTAATTTCTGGTTTTGTTGAAAGACGTTTTTCTAAAGCATCATATTTAGATTCTCCTGCTTCTAGAGATTGTCTCCATCTGTAATTGTGAATTACAATTGCTACGTGATCTGGATTATTGAAAGATTGAGCGGTTTGATCGTAAGTTGCTTTGTCGAAATTCCATAACGGAGAAGCGATTTTCCAGATTAATTTATTGAAATCGTAGGTGTTTTGAGCGTAACCTTGTTTTCCTCTTTCGGTTGCAAAATAATATTGGTACCACCATCCTAATTCAGCTGTTGGAGGAAGCGGTTTTAAATTTGCTTCTAAATTCACTACCAAGTAACCGCTTACCGAAACCAAACCTTTTACACGTTCTGGCCAAAGTGCTGAAACTACAACTGCTGTTCTCGCTCCCCAATCGAAACCGCCAATTACGGCTTTGTCGATTTTTAACGCATCCATAAAAGCAATAATATCACTTGCTATAGCCGCTTGCTGACCGTTTCTAAAAGTGTCTTTAGAAAGAAAAGTTGTTGTTCCGAATCCTCTTAGATATGGTGTAAAAACATGATATCCTTTTGCTACTAAAAGCGGAACCACTTCGTTGTAACTGTGAATGTCATAAGGCCAGCCGTGAAGCAAGATTACGGGTATTCCGTTTGAAGGTCCTGCTTCGGTATAACCCACGTTTAATAAACCTGCATTGATTTGTTTTAAAGTTCCTAATGAACTGTTTACTTCGATTGTTTTTTGTGTTGAAGTTTGTGCTTGAGTTAAAGATGCATTCATAAAAAGGATTGCGATTAAAACTATTTTAGTTGCAATGCTATTTGTAATTTTTAAGATCGTTTTCATAATTATTTATTTTTTTAGTATTTGATTATCAGTTAATTTCTTCGTCAAAGGTATCTTGACAATGGTTGTTTTAAAAGATAAAAAAAGGTGAAGTGGACAAAGTTGGGGTTGAAGTGGACAAGCTTTTTTTTTAACCGCAAAGCACGCTAAGATTTTTTGCTTTCAAGACTTAGTAAAAACGCAAAGAGCGCAAAGCTGTGTGATAAAAAAAACTTAGCGGACTTAGCGTAATCCTTTGCGCACTTTGCGGTTAAACCTCACACGCCATTCAAGATTAATCTCGCAAAGTCGCTAAGACGCAAAGTTTTATTTCGCCTAGCTTTGCGCCCTTTGCGTTTTTACAAAGTCCTATAGATAAAAAACCTTGCGCTCTTTGCGGCTAAACCCACACGCCATTCAAGATTAATCTCGCAAAGTCGCTAAGACGCAAAGTTTTATTTCGCCTAGCTTTGCGCCCTTTGCGTTTTTACAAAGTCCTATAGATAAAAAACCTTGCGCTCTTTGCGGCTAAACCCACACGCCATTCAAGATTAATCTCGCAAAGTCGCTAAGACGCAAAGTTTTATTTCGCTTAGCTTTGCGCCCTTTGCGTTTTTACAAAGCCCTATAGATAAAAAACCTTGCGCACTTTGCGGTTAAATTCCACACGCATTTCAACATGCAACCTGAAACCTGAAACTATTTTTTCAACGTTAAGATTGGCTTTCCTTTTTCTACAATATAAGTCGCCAGTTCTGCTGCATTGGCATTGGTATTATTTTTAGCGGAATGCACTACGCCTGCTGGAATAAAAAGTACTTCTCCCGCTTTTAGCGTCACCGGTTTTTCGCCTTCAATTTGATATTCTAACGTTCCTTCTACTACATAAATCACTTCTTCTCCTGGGTGAAAGTGTTTTCCAAATGATGAATGCGCTTTAAAATCAATTCGAGCTTGAACCATTTCTTTTCCTGGAGTGCTGAGATCGTGTTTTTGTAAATCGGTACGTTTTACTCCTGTTTGCGCCGCAAGCTGATTCGGAACTAAAAAGGCAATGATTCCTAAAATAACAATTGCAATTACAACCCAAGTTTTTTGTTTTTTCGTTTCCATGATTTTTTCTCTTTTTTAGTTTGGTATATCTTTCATTTATTTCACGCTCCAATAGTTATCGCGAGCGTGAAACAACTTTTTTCTTTTTTCTATATTCTATGTTCTTTTTTCTATCTTCTTATCAATGTTTCCCTCTTAAACTTCTGAAAGCATCGCGAAGTTCGATAGTGAAAATTTGTGGCTCTTCCCATGAAGCGAAATGTCCGCCTTTGTTTACTTCGTTATAGTAAGACAAGTTTTTGTATGCTTTTTCAGCCCAGCTTTTTGGCGCCTGATAAATCTCTCCGGGAAATACCGTAATCGCTACTGGAATTTTAATATCAGCTGTTTTCTGTTCGAAAGCATTAAAGTTGTTATTGTTGTTTTCCCAATACAATTGAGCTGAAGAATTGGCTGTATTCGTTAGCCAATACAAAGAGATATCGTCTAGCATTTCGTCTTTTGTAAGTGATTTTTCGGCATTTCCTCCGCTGTATGTCCATTCGTTGAATTTATCCAAGAAAAAGGAAGCCAATCCAACAGGAGAATCTGTCAATCCGTAACCTAAAGTCTGCGGACGCGTTACCATCATTCCGGCATAACCGCCGCCTTTTGTATGTAATTTGTTTAGCGAATTAAAAGCTGCTTTTTCTTTAACCGATAATCCTGCAGGAGCTGGATCGCCGTCTTTTAAAGCTTTTGCAACATCAGCAGGAACAGTCGCCGGCATATTCACATGAATTCCTAATAAACCTTCTGGAGCTTGGCGCGCCATGGCATCTGCAATTACAGAACCCCAATCGCCACCTTGCGAAACATAGTATTTATAGCCTAAACGTTTCATTAAAACATCCCAAGCACTTCCTATTTTCTCTGGTCCCCAACCTGTTCCTTTTGGCTTTTCAGAAAAACCGTAACCTGGCATTGACGGAATTACCAAATCGAAAGCATCTTCTGCTTTTCCTCCATACGAAGTCGGATCTGTTAGCGGTCCAACTACTTTTAAAAGTTCAAAAACCGAACCTGGCCAGCCGTGCGTAATAATCAGAGGCATTGCATTTTTATGTTTTGATTTTACATGGACAAACTGAATATCGAGTCCGTCGATGTTGGTTACAAACTGAGGCAGAGCGTTTAGTTTATCTTCGGCTTTATGCCAATCATAATCTGTTCCCCAATATTTTACCAGACCTTGAATCTGATTCAGTTTTACTCCTTGCGACTGATCGCTTACTGTTTCCTGATCTGGCCATCTTGTCGCATTGATGCGATTGCGAAGATCTGTAATTGCTTCCTGCGAAACGCTGATATGATAAGGACGAATTAAACTTGCATCATTTTTAGTTTGTTTGTCTTTATTTTGTGCGAAAGAAGCTGATGCCAATAACATGAAAGTTCCCGCTGCAATTGTTTGTATAAAAGAAGGTCTGTTTCTCTGAACTGTTTTCATTTTTTCTGATTTTTAAATTAGTGTTAATCGTTAATTTCTTTGTCAAAAGTATTTCGATAACCCTTCTTAGGAAATGAGAAAATAGTTGAAACGGACAAACTTCAGGGTGAAATGGACAGGCTGTGAGTTGTGGATTTCTGGGATGTGAAATGTGAGATGTGAAATGCTGGTGTATTTTACCGCAAAGCACGCAAGGTTTTTTTGCGTGGACTTTGTAAAAATGCAAAGAGCGCAAGGCTTTGTGGATAACGATGGTGGAATTGCTCGCAAAGTCCCTAAGACTCAAAGAATTTAGAAACTTTGCGAGATTAAAAAAACCTTGCTCCCGATAGCTATCGGGATTGCGTAAACCTTTGCGTGCTTTGCGGTTAAATAAGCAGTTAGCAAAAAAAATCAGGTATAGTATGTTATTACTATCCTGATTTATATAATTCTTCTGTAGTTAATTCTAATTCTCTAATTTCAAATAATTGCCATCAAAGCTAATCACTACCTTTTCAAATTGCCCGAGGATATCTTGACCAATATTGCCAAAGTTTACTTCGCCATAAACGCCATAATCTTTTGGGTCAATTTCCATTTTTTGAAGCTGAATTGTTTTATTTCCGAGCGATATTTGCTGCTCTTTTAAAACTAAAACTTCAGTCGAAACAACTTCTGCTCCTGCACTAGAAGATTTCATCGTTTCTAGAGTTCCAGCTTGATCAAGAGCTGTTTTGAATTTTTCGTAAAACGCTTTGTTGAAGAGACTCACTTTTGCGCCACTATCAAAATTGAATGGCAGTGTTTTACCTTTATACTCCAGCATTACAATTGCTCTAAGTTCGTCTACAAACAAGTTTTTTTCATTTGCACCAGAATCTAATTCTTTAGAAAACGTAAGTTTATCTTTTTCAATTGTAATGGTTCCTAATTCTTTTACAATAGGGAAACCAATAATTCCGTTAATCACATATGCTCCATCTGCAAAAGTAAAAGCCTTATCTGGATATACTAAAAATACAGCGTTATGAATTTTCAGTTCCCCTAAAGTAATTTCAGGTGCAACGCCAATACGAACTTTATTCTTTTGCCCCGTAAAACTCTCCACCGAAATATCATCGTCGGGAAGAATTTTTAGCCCCATTTTTTTTGCAATGCTTTCTGTGATACAGCTGATTCCTGCTCCAGTATCAAAAACAAAATGAGCCAATGTATCTTTTGCTTTAACCTCTGTTGTAATCAGACCCGCTTTATCTCTTATCGTAGCCAAAGTAATTTTCGAGAATTTGTCGATAGACTGAGGTCTCGTACTTCGCAAAGTCTTCCAGATTTTCTGAGTGTTTATTTCGTCAAGAAGTTCTTCTTTGGTAAATTTTTGCTGAAACTTCATGGTCAAAACTTTAGAAGCCATATAAGCAGAATTATAACTGAAGAGTTTAATGTAGTTATCATCTTTCAATTTGGCAAATTCATAACTATTTATAAGTTCATTATTTTTCAGGCTGTCCAAATACTGGTTTGAAAGCTTTGGTTTGTTGCAGACATTGGCATACAATCCTTTATAGAAATAATAATCTTTACCTTTTTCTCTATTGTTAAGACTATCCATTTTAGCAAACTGATGCTGTTTGCTCAGCTGTTTTAAAATAGAATCTGAGTTCGTCTGACCCAATACGACTTGTGCCATAAGAAAAAAAACAAGTAAAAGTTTCTTAAAATTCATCTATTTAATTTTTGAATGTTAAATATAAGGAAAATCTAAAATTAAAATTTCAATTACTTGTTTTTAGAATTTAAGGATTGAGATTTAAAAAAAAATCAGGTCTAGTATTTCTACCATTCCTGATTTTTTGAATTATAACTAACTTTATTGTATTTATCTTCTTCCTCTAAAGCCTCCGCCTCCTCTAAAACCTCCACCGCTGAAACCTCCGCCACCGCCTAAACGGCTGCCGCCATCTCTTTGGAAGTTTTGGAAATTACGCGTTTGCGATTCGCCACGGTCTCTTGAAAAAGCAGAACGGTCTAGATCGTTTGTAATATCAGGACGACCTGCTTCACCAAGCGGTTTATTGGGTTGCCCCAGCGTTTGTTCTGGTTTGGTAAAATTATCACGTTGCGTTGCTCCTCCTAGTCGAGTTTCACCACCCAAGTTTTGGTTTGCTTTCGGCTGAATTCTTTCTCCTGCTCCATTTGCTCCCAATCCCTGATTATCACGCTGAATTCGCTCTCCCGCTCCATTGGCACCAAGTCCTTGATTAGCTCTATTCTGAATTCCTTCACCTGTTTTTTTAGACGAACCCAAAGTTCCTGCTTGTGTCCAGCCACCGTTTCCGTTATTGTAATGACTCCAGTTTCCGTTGGCATCTCTTTTATAGACATGTCCATCGTGACCTGCATAAAGATTGTTATTGTTGGTATGAACAGTCGTTCCTCCGCCTCTGCGATGTGTAATTACACCTTCTTTTCCGCCTGAGGTCTGATAAGCAACTGCCGTTCCTCGTCTTGTTGTAATATGTCCAGTTTGCGCCCACTGATTACCGTTTGTCGCAGCCGAATGTCCCCATTGTGCATACGCGTTATGCCCTTGATTGGTTCTCGCATAATTTCCTGTCCACGGATTGTAGGTACTTGCTGCCGTGCGACCGCCATACCAGCCTTGCATACTTGCAGAACGTCCGTATCTTCCTGTTGCAGGATTGTACCACGCCGAAGTTCCCGCAGCACCATAAGGTCCGTAAACGCGTCTTCCGGCCGCATAACCACCAGTCCACGGATTGTAAACCGCTCCACCTCCATACGCATAAGGCCACGGACGATAAATTGGATACATCCCACCGTAATACACATAAGGCGGATAATACCATCCCGTACCATAAGTCAAGATTGCGCCTACTGTAGCGCCAATAATAAAGGCCCCCAAATAACCTGCCGTAGAACTGCTTTCTACCGTAGTATCAGTTGTAGTTTGCGTAACATAGGTTACATTATACACAGGTGAACTTGGCGGAATTGTATAGATTTCTTTCGGAACAGAATCGGCTGTTTTCCAAGGTCCGTTTGGACTTGTCGACATAAACCAAACCGCCTGAAAGCATAAATAATACAAATCGCCTACTTTTATAATTTTCTCTTGCGTATTGCTCGCATATTGCATTTTCGTGCCTTCAATAGGTTTAAATTGAGCCGTTCCTCCATCATATGTCACTTTTACTTTTGCCTCAGCATCCGATTTTTTCAAAATAGCCGTTGTCGGAACTTGAGCCAACATCACGGCATCTTTTGCTTCCTGTGTTCCAGGCACAGACGACAATACATTGGCACGCGGAGAATCTTTCGGAATCTTAGCAAAATCAGCCGGCAAATTATTTCCTGCATACGACCAAGGTCCAGTTAATTCTTTCGATTTAAACCATCTTCCTGATAATAGCACATAATATTGACCGTCTCCCTCATTAGCAAAAACATCATTTTCCGTATTATCGATGTACATTAATTTAGTTCCAGGGATTTTAATGAAATTCGGACTTCCGTTTACCGCAATCAATTCAGCAGGTTTATTGCTATAGAAAACCTCTGGAGCCGCTCCCGAAGACGGTGGCGGAATCATTTTTTTGACTTCATCATAATTCTGTCCCGAAGGCAGATTATTTAAACCAGAAGGCAATTTGGTTGTTTTCGTCCATTTGCCCGCAATATCTTTAGAAGTCAGCCAAATATTATCAACCAAGAGATAATAATCTTTTGCCGTTTTATCATAAAACACATCCCAATTCGTATTGACTACAAATTGAATATCCGATTTATCTATAGGCACCAAAACCGGTTCTCCCTGTACAATCAGCAAAATCGACGGATTGGTACTATAAAAAATAGTCGGTGCATCATTTTTAGCCGCAATTCCTTTTGGCGGACTTTTGGTATGGCTTAAATCGGCCAGAATGCGATCTACCGAAATCGGTTCTCCGCTTTTAGGCAATGTTTCTTTAAACAGTTTTTCCATTTCGGGAACTTTCTTTTCGTCTAGAGCAGGAAATCGAACATCGGTTACCTGAAGATTTTTAATAAAAGCACTTCTATTGTCTTTATCCACCAAGGTTTCTGCTTTTAAAGAAGCCACACCCAAAACCTGTTTTCCGTCTTTTGGAGTTAACGAAAAAGCCACACGCGCCGTAAGTTCTTTAAAATCCTTCCAGTCGTCTACCTGAGGCTGATAATAAACCAGTTTTGTACCGTTGTTCTCCGCTTCGCGCGGCCAGCCATTATCGGCAATTAATCCAGAACTTGCCGTATCAGACTTTTCCGTTTCTGTATTTAATTGTTCTTTATCTTTTTTGCAGGAGAACAAAATCGCACTCAGACAAACTGCAATTATGAGAAAAGCTTTTTTCATAAATTTAAAGTTAGATTATTCATTAAAAATTTATTCTTCTGGTCGTCTTATAAAATTCTTTCCATAAAATTAAATTCACCGAATAAAAAAAACTAAAAATCAGTCCGTTACTTTGTTTCAGATTGTAATTTGAAACCAAATTGTACCAAAATCATCCTTATTTTCTCGAGCTAAAATTTAAATCTGCTTTGTAAAACAAGGTTTGAAGTGAGATTTTTTATTAGGAGCTATTTCCTGCTATCCGTTTCAATCTTTTATGGTGAACCCCACCATAAAAGGATTTCCACTTCTATCAGGGCTAGGGTTTTCGTTTTTATAAGAAGATTTTTTTGGAAATCAATTCTTACAAATTATAATATTTTTCTGACAAACAAAAATTATCCTTTTTTTGATATATTTGCGATTCCTAAATTACAGAATATGATACTTAAAAAACTTCTTGCCCATGTGGTATGGTGGCGGCATTGGAAACAACCGTAACGCTTCTGTAAGCGTAGGACACCTTAGCTACATGGGTTTTATATTTCCTAAATTACAGAGTTATGAGTACCAAAACCCTTTCAAAAGAAGCCGAAATCAGGCTGATGAATTTCTTCAACGACAGAATCGACCCGCAATCTATGGCGAAAGCCCTAAGACAGGTCAATTTCACCCTCGCACTAAACGTGATGAGCGAACAAGAAAACATCCAGCAAGAAACCAAATTAAGAGACAGTTTCTATTGGCTCAACGAATTAGCCGAAACTTTAAATCCATATTTGGATGTAGAATAAGGTTTCTTTTTTGAAAAAATTAAAACCCTTGATCTTTTTGCGAAAAAGATTGAGGGTTTTGTTTTTTTATTATAAATTATAAGGACTATTTATCAAAATATGTTTATGCATAAGAAATAAATTGGCTTTATAAAGTTTATTAGCAAGTGCAAAATCCTTCTGCCTTGTAATTTTACCTAAAGGAGATTCCAAAAAGAAACTAGCAAAAGGCTTAACATTATCTGAAAAATAGTTTCTCTCCCAATAAATGTCTCTGCAAGAAGTTACAACAACATCTGTATCTGGGTTTTCTTTTAATTTATTTGTCAATTTATCCATCCAAGGTTTATTATCTGTTGCAGAATGGATAATAATTTTTTTACCATGTCTATTAATCACAATAGAAAAATCTTCATATTTTCCTTTAATGCCAGGAAGAAAAGATGGAAGTGCTTCGCCATATATATCTGTCGTAATACCAATTGTCAGCCATTCTGCAATTTTATTAATTGATGTCGTTTTTCCTGTTTGAGGTGCACCTGAAATAACTAAAAACTTCATAAGTATTTTTTATATTAAATTTATTTTTTGATTTTAAAACAACTTCTAAGCAATCATTCCTTTAACAAAAACTTCAACATATTCCTTCATCTTAGTAATAATCCTATCTCCAATAACTCGAGCTTGAAGAATACTTGGTCTATTATCTAAACATTGAAAAACTTCATCTTTTATGGGTTCTCTTCCACTATATATGTAAGCATCAATTAAAGCTTTAAATTGTGCTTTATCTAAATGTTCTTCATCACATATTTTTCCTAAAGCTAAAACTTTCTGGTCTTGCCAAAACTTCTCAAATTCATCTTCAATCGAATCTCCATCTTTTATAAAAGGCATATTTTCATCAATAAATTTTTGAATTAGTTCTCTCTTACTTCGTAGATTAATATCGCCACCTAACAAATCAATAATAGCTTTTCTTTTAGCATTAGTAGCACTAGCAGTTTTTATTTGTTTTAATTGTGCTAATAATTTTAAAATATATGCAACATTGACTTTATCTCTATGAATTAATTCTAATTCAAAATCTATATCATCAAGTATAGACGTTTTTTGTTTTTGATTGTCTTGTTTTACCTTTTGATATAAATCTAAATATTTGCCTTTGTAATTATTATATTCTTCTTCATCAATTAGTAAATCATCCCAATCAAAATCTGCGTAAGATTGCAGGATATTCATTGCACGCATTAATTTTCTAAAAGCTTGTACAAATAAAGCTTCTTCTTCCTCACTTTCTAAATCATTTACATCTTGATACGTTGGGGTGATTTCCCTTAAATGTATTAAAGCTTCATCAAATTTCTTCGCAATATCTTCATATGCTGGCATTGTTACTACTTCAGTGGCTTCTTTATTAGAAAACAAAGTGATCGCATCATCTGTAGCTTTTTTTAGATTTCTGAAAGCTAAAATATTTCCCTGCGACTTCTGCTCACCTAATATTCTATTTGTTCGCGAAAATGCTTGGATTAAACCATGTTGTTTCAAATTTTTATCTACATAAAGTGTATTTACTTTTTTTGCATCAAAACCAGTTAACATCATATTGACAACAATAACAATATCTAAACGATCTAGTTCATCGTTGAAGTTTTCTTTTTCTCGATTTTTTAATCGTTTACTTATGTTTTGAAAGTATTTTTCAAATGATTTATTGTCTTTATTTGTGAAACTTGTACCATACATTGCGTTATAATGCCCAATATATTTTTCAAGTTTATCTCTTGTATGATTAGATTGATATTGTGTTTGTGGCTCAGCTAAAACATCAAAATCTACTTCATCTGCTGGAAGAAAATCCTGTGCTTCATCTGAATCTTCATTTACACCATATGTGAATATAGTCGCAATTCGCAAATCATGTACTCCTGCCTCTTTCTTCTCTTGGAAAAGATCATAATATTGAATTACATTATCAATACTACTCACAGCTAATAATGCGGAATAATCTCTATTAAATGTTTTTTGATTATGATAGGCAATAATATAATCGACAATCTTATTGATTCTCTTTTTAGAATCATACACTTCTTGTTTGTCAATATCTTCTACCTCTATATCAATAAATGTTTTGCTTGTATTTTTGTATTTACCAACATATTCAATTCCAAAACGTAATACATTTTGATCTCTAATAGCATCAGTTATTACATATTTATGTAGACAATTACCAAATAAGTCTTTTGTTGTTCTCTTTCCGTAATCATTCTTTGACGCATTTTCTGCAAAGATTGGAGTTCCTGTAAAACCTATTAATTGGCTTTTCTCAAAGAATTTAGTTATTCTATCGTGTGTGTCTCCAAATTGAGAACGATGACATTCATCAAAAATAAAAACGATTTTCTTATCTCTTAAATATTCAATATTACTTTTATTTTTTTGAGAAATGGCATTATTTAATTTTTGAATAGTCGTTAAAACTAACTTCGTATTATCTGTTAATTGCTTGATTAAAGATTGTGTATTATCTGTAACATCAACGCTGTCTTTTTTGAAAGCATTGAACTCATTCATTGTTTGATAATCCAAATCTTTTCTATCTACTACAAAAACCAATTTGTAAACTTCGGGCAACTCAACTAAAATTTGGCTTGCTTTAAAAGAAGTAAGCGTTTTTCCTGAACCTGTTGTATGCCAAATGTAGGCGTTGTCATTTGAGTTTTTAACCTGATGAATAATTGCTTCAGTTGCAAAATATTGATAGGGACGCAAAACCATCATTACTTTATGTGTTTCATTCAACACAATGTAATGCGCAATCATTTTACCTAAATGATCTGGATTTAAAAACGAAGCAGTAAAATCTTTTAATTCAGTAATGTTTTTATTATTAGAATCCGCCCAAAAGAAAGTTTGTTTTACTGATTGCAATTTATTGTTGGCTAAATATTTAGTATTGCCTCCATTGCTTATTACAAATAATTGCACATATTGAAACAAACCATGATTGCTCCAAAATGAATGGTTTTGGTACCGATTAATTTGATTAAAAGCTTCCTTGATTTCAATTCCTGAGCGCTTTAATTCTATTTGCACTAAAGGCAAACCGTTGACTAAAAGTGTAACGTCAAAACGGTTTTTGTAACTGCCTTCTAAACTGATTTGATTTGTAACCTGAAATAAATTCTTATTACTCTGTTCTGTATTAAAAAAACGGACATAAAAAGAAGTTCCATCTTCTTTATCCAATTGGAAACGATCTCGTAATGTTTTTGCTTTTTCAAAAACATTCCCTTTTGCAAGATGATTTAAAATAGTATCAAAATCTTTAGCTGTAAAAGTGGTTTCATTAAAAATCTCTAGTTGATTTTTTAAGTTTGAAACCAAAGATCCTCCATCTTGTATTTTTACAGATGAAAAACCCAAGCTAACCAATTGTTTGATTAGATTGTTTTCTAATACAGCTTCTGATTGATAGCTCATCGGATACTAACTTTTATGATCCTAAAAATTCAACATCGTTTAAACCACACCATCTAATATAATTCCTTAAATCGAGTTCATTTACAATATATGGTATTCTCCTTTCAACTCCACTTGCTATTTCTCCAAAATTTGAAGCAACTACCCACACTCCAACTTGAGGAACCAAACATAGCTTAGACTTTGCATAATAGTTACCGAGGTCGTGACTAATTTCTACAAATCCAAATTCAATTAATTTTTCTACTTTTAACATTTTTTTATTTTTTAAACAAACATTTGTTGCAACAATCCTTTTTTAAATCTTTGAAATTGAGTAATTTCTTCTTTAGTATTTTCAATTTTAAAATCAAGCTGTTCTAAAAAATAACCTATTTTATCTTGTTCTTCTTTTGAAGTAGGCAAATACATCTTTTTTGATAAAAACGTTGTATTTGTTATATTAATAGTATTCTTAGCCCCCTTTTGCACTATAGATCTTAAATAATTATTTACATTTATTGGAGATTCGAAGTAAACATTGAGCATATAACCTAGCCCTTTTGTTTCAGGTGTAAAAACCCCATAAAGAGGGGAAACAATTACATTTTCTACAATTTTACTTTGCTTAATTATCCCTAGAGGAAAGTTCCCAGTTGGACTTTTAGTATAAACTAGATCACCATTTTTTACCAGGTTATAATTCTCTGTATTTTTAGCGGCAAAAGCTCTTCCTAAATGTTCAATTTGATTAATCAATCCTTTATGAACCGATACTGAAAAAACATCTTCATTTCCACTGCTCTTATCTTTATGTTCGAAAAAAACTTCGCTTAATTTTCTTACTTTCCAATCCGGATAATCATTTCCATTTTCATCTTTAAAGCGTAATTTCCTAGAAAACAATTGTTGCATTACGCCTTTTTTGTATTGCTCTAATAATTCCTTTTTGCGTGAAAGTTGTTGTATTTTTCCATCAACCGTACTTAAAAAAGAAGCTATTTTTTGTTGCTCCTCGAGAGTTGGAATATTAAGTTTAAGATTTGCAACTCTACTTGTGGATAAGCTAAGAACTTTTGTCCCCTGAGCTATTAGCATTATTTGTTTTCTTAATTTCCAAGATTTCAAAAGATAACCAGTAAATCCTATGAAAGTTTTATCTGAAATTGGTCTAGCTAAAAATGTATGAAGTCCAGACAATAATTTTACATTACAAATATCAATTAATTCAATTGACTTACCAATATCAGCATAATCTTCAGAAGCATCTGCCATAATTATATCGCCATTTTTACAATATGACTCTTTTTTTATATTAGATAAATCTACATCAGAAATTATTAAAGGGACATTTTCATTTTTCAGATAAAAATGAGTTTGGAATTTTGTATGAATATCTCCGTAATGAATATTATATACTTCTCCTTCGTCATAATTTAATTTATCCCTAGATAATGAATTTGTATTGTAAAATGAATAAAGTTCACCAAATCTTTTTTCTTTCCAATTTTCTTCAAACTCAGGAAAACGCAATTGTGGTGCTTCACTTTTTTTCTTTTCTATTCGTAAAATTGCTGTACTCATTAGAAAGGTGTTTCAATTCCTAGTTCATTGCAAAAACCGACAATGGTTTTATCTGTTTCTTCAATAGTTGCATTCAAAACCTTAATTTCGTTAGCAATTGCATTTATATCAATACTTTCTTCGTCTTCAAAAGTATCAACATAACGAGGAATATTCAGGTTGTAATCATTAGTGGCTATTTCACTCAAAAGTGCAATATGGCTATATTTTACTTCTCCAATTCTGTTTTTGTAAGTGCTAATAATTTTGTCAATATCTTCGCTTCGTAAAACATTCTGAGTCTTTACCTTTTCGTAATTCTGGCTCGCATCAATAAACAAAATGTCGTTTGGATTCTCTCTTTTTTTCTTAAGAACCAAAATACAAGTCGGAATCGAGGTACCGTAAAAAATATTGGCAGGCAAACCAATTACAGCATCCAAATAATTTTTCTCTTTTATTAAATATTCGCGTATATGTCCTTCAGAAGCCCCACGAAATAAAACTCCGTGAGGTAAAACTACAGCCATTGTTCCATTATCGTCTAATTGATGAACCATGTGTTGTACAAAAGCAAAATCTGCTTTACTGCTTGGAGCTAGTTTCCCATAGTCCGAAAAACGATCTTGGCTCATAAATAAAGGGCTCGCGCTCCACTTTGCAGAAAAAGGTGGATTGGCAACAATAGCTTCAAAACGCATATCGTAATGTTGCGGACGTTCTAAAGTGTCTTCATTTTTAATATCAAAACGTTTGTAATGCACATCGTGCATAATCATGTTCATACGACATAAGTTGTAAGTTGTAGGATTCATTTCCTGTCCATAAAATTCACCTACATTTTTTACTTCTTTTGCCACACGTAACAATAAGGAGCCAGAACCACATGTAGGATCGTAAACACTTTTAAGCTTTTCTTTACCTACAGTTACTAATTGTGCCAAAATACTGCTGACCTGTTGTGGCGTATAAAATTCACCTGCTTTTTTTCCTGCACCACTAGCAAACTTGCCAATCAAATATTCGTAGGCATCTCCAAGCACATCACTATCTGTATTTTCAAGATCAAAATCAATTTCATCTAAATGCATCAGTACACGAACAATTAATTCATTTTTATCCGTTTCAGATTTCCCTAATTTATGAGAAGTTAAGTCTAGGTCTGAAAACAGGTTTCCGAAATCCTCTTCGCTTTCTGTTCCCATTGTACTTTGCTCAATATGGGTAAGTACTTTAGCTAAATCACCAAGAATAAAATTATTTATACCGCCTGAATTTCCTCTTTTTGCTAATTCAGAAAACAATTCAGAGGGTTCCAAGAAAAAACCTAGTTTATCAATTGCTAATAATTTTAATTCTTGCAATAATAGGGCTTCGTCAGGATGTCCTTTAACTTCTTTAAAAGTCAACCCGTCTGGTTTTAGTACTTCATTAGCATACAAATCCATTTTGGTACTTAAATACTTGTAGAAAATAAAACCTAATATATAATCCCTGAAATCATCGGCATCCATTTTTCCTCGAAGAGTGTTTGCAATGTTCCAAAGTTGTTGTTCTAATTTTTGTTTTTGTTCGGCTGCCATTAAGCAATTTATTGTTTGTTTATTCTGATATTTTAGAAAGTGCTAAAATATCGAATATAAACGGAAGTGGAAAGAGGAAAAACGTAAAGTATCCAAAAAGCAATCATTTTATTTATTGTTGTTTTTCAATTCACAAAAATTAAAAAGAACAACAAAATCAAGTAAATAATGTATAATTATAAACAAATTTTATAACTACTAAAAATTATTAATTTGATTAATAAACACCTTCGCTATACCTTTGTCTCATCAAAATCAAAGAAATGATTTGAACATCTTAAAAAATAACTTAAAAAATAGAAATCATGAAATTTACAAGAAGAGCAAACGCAAACTGGAAAGGTACAGGAATGGAAGGAAAAGGAACCATTAGTACACAAAGCACAACTTTAGACAATGCCCAATTATCATTCAAAACTCGTTTTGAGCAAGGTGTTGGAACCAACCCTGAGGAATTAATCGCAGCGGCACATTCTGGCTGTTTTACCATGCAATTAAGCTTTTTATTGTCTGAAGCTGGTTTCGTTCCAGAAGATTTAGACACAACGGCTAAAGTAACTTTTGAAGACGGAACTATTACTTTAATTCAACTAGAACTTACTGGAAAAGTACCTGGAATTTCTGCAGAAGAATTTCAGCAAACCGCTCAAAAAGCAAAAGAAATTTGTCCAATTTCTAAGTTGTTGAATACTGAAATTACTTTATCAATCACTTTACTTTAAATAAATCCCAATACAAAAATCCCAAATTCCAAATCTTTGCGTAAAGCTTTGTCATCCTAAGCGAAGTCGAAGGACACGTCAGAAACTCTACAAAGATTATTACCAATCTTTGTGGAGCTACTCGCGGAGATTTCTCCTTCGTCGAAATGACAAGATTGAGAAAATTGGAATTTGAAATTTTCAAAATTGAAATTTCTAATCAATCTAAAATTTTATAAAAATGAAAACAATATTTAAAAGCTTTTTAGCATTTGCAATACTAATTTTTAGTTTAGCATTCACAAACATAAACGCACAAACTAATCCTAAAATTAAAAATGTCGTATTGGTTCACGGTGCCTTTGCAGATGGTTCTGGATGGCAGGGTTTATACAAGGTTTTGACCAAAAAAGGCTATAATGTAACGATTGTTCAGAATCCATTGAGTTCTTTGGAGGATGATGTTCAAGCTACAAACTTGGCTTTAGACAAACAAGACGGACCAACCATTTTGGTGGGACATTCTTGGGGCGGAACTGTCATTACAGAAGCTGGAAATCACCCAAAAGTAGCGGCTTTGGTTTACGTAGCGGCTTTACAGCCTGATAATGGCGAAAACTCTGTTCAATGGTTGCAAACTGCTCCTCCAGCTCCAGAAAATGGTGTATTGCCTCCAGATGAAAAAGGAATTGCTTATTACGACAAAGCGAAATTTCACGCTGGTTTTGCAGGAGATTTGAGTAAAGAACAAGCTGATTTTATGTATGCTTCGCAAGGTGCTTTCCATGCACAAGGTTTTTTAACTAAAATAACTAAAGCGGCTTGGAGAACTAAACCTTCTTACGGAATCGTAGCAACTGAAGATAAAAGTATTGTTCCGAGTATTCAGCACGCGATGTACAAACGTTCTAACACAAAAATCACTGAAATTAAAGGAAGTCACGTGGTGTTTATTTCTCAGCCAGAGAAAGTGGCGAATGTGATTGTTGAGGCGTCTAAAAATTAAATTCCAATATTTTAAATTCCAAATTCCAATGAATTTGGGAGAAATTCCAAATAAAAAATTCCAAATTCCAATTACTGTATAGCTTGGAATTTGGAATTTTAGTATTGATTTTTTTTAAAGCTTACTAATCGCTTTAATAAAATAAGGCGAATCGTTCCAGCGGATTTTTTTATAACTGAAATCTTTTTTGAGGGATTCAGGAAGGCAGTTCCAGATGGCTTCGTTCATTTTTTCTAGCAATAATTTCTTGGAGAAGGAATCGGAAACTACTAGACTTATTTCTCTTACGGGAACGGGTTCTTTGAAAGGTTTAAAGAGTCCGCCTGACTCGTTTAAGGTGGAAAGTTTAGGAATAATCGCAAATCCTAAATGGGCGCGAACTAGATTTTTTAAGGTTTCTATCGAATTGATGTCATAGGTAAATTGTTCCTTTATTTTATCGGATGTTTTTAGTCCGCAAATGTCTAGCAATTGTGCGTTGTAGCAATATTCGTGATGCAACAATAACAATTCTGTTTTGTCACCCGGCTGCATTTCGTAAAATTCATCATTCGCCATAGGATGCGTCTGATTTAAATACGCAACAAATGGCTCTTTAAAAACAACATGTTCAATTAAATTCGGGTTTCCGGTTGGTGTCGCCATAATGGCAACGTCTATTGCACCTGTTTCTAAATCGCGCATTAAGTGTCCCGTATATCCTTCTTTAATAATAAAATGCACTTTTGGCGCCGCTTCTTTCATTGCTTGAATAAACAGCGGAATTAGATAAGGCGATAAAGTAGAAATAATACCAAGCTTCAACTCCCCTTCCAGCAGATTTTTTTCGTTGATTACAAAATCACGAATTTCATCGACTTCACGAAGTATCTTTTTGGCTTTATTAATAATTTCGATTCCTAAAACAGTTGGCGTCAACGGCACTTTATTTCGGTCAAAAATCTTGATTCCAATTTCTTCTTCTAGATTTTTCAACTGAATAGTCAATCCTGGCTGCGTTACCATACAAACTTCGGCAGCTCTTGCAAAATGGCGTTCTTCGTCTAAGGCAACAATATATTTTAACTGCTGAATAGTCATTTTTTTATAGGTTCTAAGGTACTGAGATGCTAAGGTACTAAGTTGTTGAGTTTATTTTTAATTTCTAATGAAAACTTTGTCAAAGTTTGAAACTTTGACAAAGCTTAAACGGTAAGAAAAACTCAATCAAAAAGAAATGGTTCGAAATTTTGAAAAAATGGCTATGTAAAACCTTAAAAAGTACTTAAAAAAGTAATTTCAAAAAGATTCTTAGCTTTAAAAGCTGTATATTTAAATCTAAAGCCTATCCTGTTCCTGTTATTAGTGATTATGGGCTAAATTTTTAAAGTGCAAAAAATGAAACAATTATTACAGTGGACCATTATAATTCCGATTCTATCTTGGGCATTGCTTTTTAGCGGCTTAATAGAAAACAGTACTCTTTTTCAAATCGTTGCAAGTGTGCTGCTTATTCTAAGCGTAATGTCGGCGGTGCATCATTCTGAAATTATTGCAGAACGTGTTGGAGAACCTTATGGAACCATTATTTTGGCTATTTCGATCACGGTAATTGAAGTTTCTATTATTGTTTCTCTAATGCTTTCTGAAGGTTCAGAAGCGGCTTCTTTAGCCAGAGATACAGTTTACGCTGCCACGATGCTGATCTTAAACGGAATTATCGGTTTGTGTCTTCTCATTGGAAGCATTAAACATTACGAACAAAATTTCTCTGCTTCTTCGGTAACGATTGGTTTGGTTTCGCTGATTTCTATTATTGTATTTACTCTGGTTTTCCCTACTTTTACAGAAAGTGTTCATGGTTCTTATTATTCAAAACCACAACTAATTTTTGCTTCTATTGCCTGCGTAGTCATCTATTCTTCTTTTTTATTTGCTCAAACCAAAGGCTACCGACAATATTTCTTAGCAAACGGAGACAACGAAGAAGAAACAAAAACGCATCCTATAGAAATTAATAATAAAACGTTTTATACGAGTCTTGTTTTTCTGTTGGTCAGTTTAGGAATTGTAGTTTTATTGGCCAAAACGCTTTCTCCTACCATAGAAAAAATCATTGTGAGTTATAGCCTTCCGAAATCGCTAGTTGGAGTCGTCATTGCCATCATCATTTTATTGCCTGAAGCGATTGCAGCTATTATTGCGGCCAGAAAAAATAGACTGCAAACGAGTTTGAATCTAGCGTTAGGTTCTGCCCTTGCCAGCATCGGATTAACGATTCCGAGTGTGGCTGTGGTTTGTATTATGATGAATATGCCTATTGTCTTAGGACTTGATATTAAATCTATTGTACTGTTGGCTTTGTCCGTTTTTACGGTAATGCTTTCTTTAAGCAAAGGCAAATCGAATGTGGTTTACGGTGTAGTGCTTTTGGTTAATCTGTTTGCTTTTATGTTTTTGATGATTTATCCTTAAAAATGTCCTTTATAAACACATAGAAAGATAGATTGTTTTTCTTTAAAAAAGATTTTAGAAAGAAACTAGTTTCTAACACATAGCCACTGTGTGAATTGATGTGAGTGAAACGCCTTTACACCTATTCTAAAACCATGTTTCTATGTGTTTAAAATTATTCAACAAGAAGTCAAAGCTAACTATCATCTACAATGGTATCAAATAGAAATCATTAGAAACCTTTAAAAAAACGTAAGACCAAAACTCCATCCTATCCACCCCAAAATATCTTTGCTATTACTGCTAATTACACTATAGCGTTTGGTACGATCTTGAACAAATGTCGAAGTGTTTATATTGCCGTCTTTATCTTGTTTTTCTGACCAATACAGATTAAACGAAGGTCCTGCAGACATGGCTACGCCTTTGCATAATTGAAAAGAAAAAGAAGTATCGAACTTAGACAAGGAGTTGTAGAAATCCCAATTTCCTAAATAAAGATATTGTGTGCTAATTTCAGGATTAAAAGTAAAACGTTTCCCGAGCGGAATGTTCTTTCCTAGTCCGATTCCGAAAGAAAATAGCTTTTCTTCGTTGTTTCGGTCGCTTCTACCTGCCATCAAAATGGTGTACATTTTATGGTCACCTGTTTTCACAGAAATATTCAGATCTGAAATTTCGTTGCTTGTAACGCTGATTTTCTTATAACCGCCTTTTTTAAAGTTCAATAAACCAAAACTATAACCAGATGGCGAATCGGTAATGTTTACCAGTCCAAATTGGACTCCGTTTAGCTCTTTGGCATAATTAAAAAGTCCTGTAATTTGAGCGCCTCGTATAGTGTCTTTTCCAATATTGCAAATCCCTGAAAACTGCAGTCCGTTTTGAGAACCTTTTGCTGTATTGCTAATTCCTGCAATTTGAACTCCTTTGGAATCTTTATAGACATTGTTATAAATTCCGCTCATCTGTAAACCAATTTGCGAACCTTTTACACTATTGTGAATACCACTCATCTGCAATCCTCTTAAATTGCCGAAAACATTATTGTAGATTCCGGCCAGCTGCACTCCGTTTACAGAACCTCCAACAGTATTAAATATTCCCGCCATTTGAAGCGCATCAACATTCATACGGTTAATGTTATAAAGTCCAGCCATTTCTAATCCGCGAACTCCTGCATTGTAACCTCCCAAAATATTTAAAGAAAAATTATTGACAATTTGAGTATTCAGCATTCCTCGCGTACTGATACTCGGAATTAAAGAAGCCTGTACAGGGACTTTAGAAATAAATCCTCCCAGATTGAGCGATTGAATTTTTTGTTTGGAAGAAATAAAGAAACGACCAATTCCCGATCTTTCAATTGCAGAAAAATCTCCATCTATATAATCTGTTTTATTCTTTTTGTCTCCCATCTGAATTTTAACTTCAGAAAGAAAGACCGTAGTTACCGTTTTATAATTTTCCTTAACAGCTGTCAGTTCTATAGCTTGGGGCGCATTTTTTAATCGAAGTTCAAAAAAACCTTCTTTATTGGTCAATGTAGACAGCAGTGCATTTTTTTCCAATACACTCACATTCTCGAGGCGATTGTTCGTTTTTGTATCTACAATATAACCGATTACAATTTGCTGTCCGTCGCTCATAACGGTGTTTTTCTCCAGTACAAGAGCCAATTCTAAAGGGGCATAACGCACAATAATATATCCTGGCGATTCTTTGTATTCGTATTTGGTACCTAATAGCTGGTCTAAAGCTCCTTTTATGGAAGTATTATTGGCATGAATACTTACGATGCTATCTTTTACAGCCAGTTTGCCGTAATAAGCAAATCTAAAATTTCCTTTTTCTTCCATCAAGCCCAAAACACTGCCTAATGGCTTCTTGTTTGCAGTAACAGAGATTTCGTTTTCTAATATGGATTGTGCATTGGCTTTAAAAGAAACACTTGAAATAAGCATTACGATAAAGAGTATAAAAATAAACTTTGTGTTATTAGGCATATAAAAAGGGAATTACTCGAGGTTATTGGTGCGTTCGATTTTTATCATTACTTCTTTATTACTGTTTTGTTCTTATTTATAAAGTAGGTATTTCTTGAGTTTCATCAGTAAAATAAAAATTTAGGATCGCGAAATTGCATTCCAAAATTACCTCAAATCCTATATTTTCAATAAACTTTTTTATATTTTTTTATTCTTTATTCTCACAAATAGTATATTACTGCTGATAAAAGCATCTCAAAATTCGCATTATCAGTATTACAACGATTTAGTAGCATAATGAGCTAAAAACAATTGCAATAAGCGTGATTTTTACACATAAAAAGTATCACAATAAAGACCAAAAGTGAACTATTTTACTCCTTCTTTTTCAGCATTTTTGCCTAACTTAGCGGTCGCATTTTGAATGTAAAAAAATTAAAATAACCATTGTTTTTCTGCAAAACATTGAACTAAAAAACATTACTGTGCTTTTTCGTGCTTTTTTCTGCAAAAAACAGCTTTCTAATAATTTAGTTAATTGAAAACTATGAACAAATTTGATTTTGGAATTGTAGGACTTGGTGTAATGGGCCGCAACCTACTTTTAAATATCGCCAGCCACAACTTCGCGGCTGCAGGTTTAGACTTGGATACCGAAAAAGTCAATTCTCTTCAACAAGAAACTGCTCCTGATCATACTATCGAAGCAACTACAGATGTCAAGCATTTTGTAGAACTTATTCAACAGCCAAGAGCGATTATGTTATTGGTTCCTGCGGGAAAACCGGTTGACAGCGCGATTGCCAGTTTACTTCCTCATTTAGATAAAGGAGATATCATCATCGACGGCGGAAATACTTATTTTACGGATACTGACAGAAGATTTTTAGAACTGTCTGAAAAAGGAATCCACTTTTTTGGAATGGGAATTTCTGGCGGTGAAAAAGGCGCACGTTTTGGTCCTGCTATGATGCCAGGTGGAGATCAGAAAGCGTATGAAAGACTTCGTCCTATTTTTGAAGCAATTGCTGCCAAAGTAGACGGTGAACCTTGTGTAGAATATTTAGGAAATGGTTCTGCTGGAAACTATGTAAAAATGGTGCACAACGGAATAGAATACGGAATTATGCAGTTGATTTCTGAGATTTATGACTTAATGAAAAGAGGTTATAAATTGGATGATGAAACGATTCAGAAAACTTTTGCTGAGTGGAATCAGACTGATGATTTAAGATCGTATTTGATCGAAATTACGGGAAACATCTTGAAACAAAAAGATGAAGACGGAACGCAGTTAATCAACAAAATTTCGGATTGGGCAAGATCTAAAGGTACAGGAAAATGGACTTCGCAAAACGCAATGGATTTACAAGTTCCAGTTCCAACAATCGACGCAGCAGTGAACATGCGTGATATGTCTAAAACTAAACCTGAAAGAATTGAAGCAGCTAAGAAATTAGTTTGGAATGCTGACGAAACCAATGTTTCTCAAAGCGAAGCCATTGCTTCTTTAAAATCGGCTTTGTTCTTTTCTATCGTGGTGACTTATGCTCAAGGTTTAGCACAGCTTCACACGGCTTCTAAAGAATACAACTATGGACTAAATCTAGAAACGGTTGCTAAAATTTGGCGTGGCGGATGTATCATTCGTGCTACGATTTTAGAAGATTTCAGAAAAGCATATGTTGCCAAAACAGATTTGCCAAACTTACTTTTGGATGGCGGAATCGCTTCAAAATTAGTAGACAACCAATCAGGAATGAGAGCCGTTATTCAGTTTGCAGTTCAAAAAGGATTACCGGTTTCAGGATTAATGAACTCGTTGGCGTATTTTGATGCTTACCGTTCTGCTAATCTTCCAACCAATTTAATTCAGGCACAACGTGATTATTTTGGAGCGCATACTTACGAGCGTATCGATAAAGAAGGCGTTTTCCATACGCAATGGGCTGAATAAACAATTAAAGCAACACAACTACAACAATGACTAAAAATAAACTAAAGAATCCAACAATTATAGTAATTTTTGGAGGAACCGGAGATTTGGCAAAGAGAAAGCTCTTTCCCGCTTTTCAAAATCTGTATCTTGACGGACGCATGTCTGAAAAGTTTCAGATTATCGCTCTTGGAAGAGCTGAAAAAACCAATGAAGATTTTCGTGCTTATGTGGCTGAAAACCTTACTCTTTTTTCAAGAAAAAAAGGAATTGATGATCCAGAAACGGAAAAATTTCTTTCGCACATCACCTACCACAGTCTTGATATTGACAAAGAAGAATCATACATAGGATTAAACGAGAAAATCAACAATTTTGATTTGGCTTTTGGCGAACGCGCTAATCGTCTTTTCTATCTTTCGATTACACCTTCTTTCATTTCGACAATTTCGAGCAATATCAAAAAAATCGGACTTGCTGCAAATCCGAAACAAGATCGTATCATTATCGAAAAACCTTTTGGTTATGATAAAGCTTCTGCGATTGAGTTGAATGAAATGCTTTCGCAAACGTTCAAAGAAGAGCAGATTTACAGAATCGACCACTATTTAGGAAAAGAAACCGTTCAGAATATTTTGGCTTTCCGTTTTGGAAACTCCATGTTTGAACCTTTATGGAGCCGTAATTTTATTGATTTCGTCCAAATTACCGTTGCAGAAGAAGTTGGCGTTGAAGAGCGAGGCGGATTCTACGAAGGTGTTGGAGCTTTAAAAGATATGATTCAGAATCACTTGCTTCAGATTTTATGTATGACAGCGATGGAAGCGCCTGCTTCTTTAAATGCAGATGACATTCGTAATCGAAAAGCAGATGTTTTGAAATCTATTCGCCGAATCAAACCAGAAGAAGTAGATCATTATATCGTAAGAGGTCAGTACGATGCTGGAGAAATAAAAGGAGTTCCAGTTCCGGGTTACCGTCAAGACAAAGGCATTGCACCAGATTCTAATACCGAAACGTATGTGGCAATGAAAATTTATTTGGACAACTGGAGATGGCAGGGAATTCCGTTCTACTTGCGTTCAGGAAAAAGAATGGAAGAAAAACAGTCTTCAATCATTATTCAGTTTAAACCCGTTCCGCATTCTGCATTCTCTTACGGAAAAGAAGGAATGACACCAAATAGACTAATCATCAACATTCAGCCTGCAATGGATATTAAACTGCAATTTATGACCAAAAAACCAGGCTTATCCATGTCTTTAAGGCCAGCAGAAATGGTTTTCGACTATTTTGCGTGCTCAACTATGTCGCCAGAAGCATACGAAACCTTGATTGCAGATGCTTTGGCAGGAGATCCAACTCTATTTATGCGTTGGGATCAGGTGGAAGAAGCTTGGGATGCAATTGATACTATTCAGCAAGTTTGGAAAACAACGCCTCCAACCAATTTCCCTAATTATAAAGCAGGAAGCTGGGGACCAGAAGAAGCCGACGAATTGTTAGCGCGCCAAGGCCACAAATGGATTCCGAATACACAAACAAAAGAAGAAGTTTTAAATGATACAGATTTATAATAATACAGAAGAAATTAATACTACAGCTGCAGATCTTTTTGTTGCATCTGCAGAAAAAGCAATTGCTGCAAAAGGCAAATTTACAGCTGTTCTTACAGGAGGTTCGTCTCCTGCAGGAATTTACAAATTATTGGCTTCTGATGCTTACAAAAACAAAATTGACTGGAGTAAAGTTTATATTTTTTGGGGCGATGAAAGATGGGTTCCGTTAAATGATGATTTGAGTAATGCAAAAATGTCTTATTCAACCTTATTAAGCCACGTTCCTATTCCGCAAGAGAACATCTTCGAAATGTACAAAGACGGCGTAACTCCTGAAGAATATGCGGCGACTTACGAGCAATCGGTTAGAAATATTTTAGGCGAAGAAGGAAAATTTGACCTGATTTTATTAGGTATGGGAGATGACGGACACACGGCTTCTCTTTTTCCAGGTGAAGCGGTTTTAGAAGAACAAACCAAATGGGTTGACGCTTATTATTTGGCTCCGCAAAAAATGTATCGCATTACGCTTACTGCTCCGTTAATCAATAAAGCAGAAAAAATTGTGGTTGTAGCTTTCGGAGAAAAGAAAACTCATGCTTTGAAAGAAGTTACAACTGGAGCGTACAATCCGACTTTATATCCAATGCAATTGATTAAACCTGTTTCTGGCGAATTATTGTTTTTAGTAGACAAAGCTGCTGCAGGAACAAACTAAGAAATTGTTTTATAACTATAGAAATTGAGGTTTATGCTGAAAAGTGTAAACCTTTTTTATTTTCTTTATTTTTTTATCCTCTCGCAGATTTGGCAGATCTAGCAGATGAAATTTTAAAAAAAATCTGCACAATCTGCTAAATCTGCGGGAGGAAAGTTTGTAGCCAATGCATAACTTTTTTATTTTCTCTCGCAGATATGGCAGATGAAATTTCAAAAAAAATCCGCGGAATCGGCTTAAATCTTTTTTAATCTGCGCGAAACTTTAAAATATAGACAAAGCATATAAAAACAATAGAACACTGAAAAACAACAATTTAAACAAATTACATTCATTTTTTACTTAATTTTGTTTAATACTCTCCGAATCATCTAAATCATTCTACTTACAAGGCTTTTACACTGATTATCCAATTTTATTACATTTTGCAATGAAATTTAATTACTTCCTAATTGGTGTTTTTCTTCTTTTGGTTGGTTGTAAAGATAAAAACACAGAGCCAAAATCTGTTAAAGTTAATGCCACACAAGGCTGTTACATTCCGAAAACGAATGATAAGGATTGGTACACGCAAAATAAAAAAGCACCAAAGTTTAAAGGACTTGAAGGGATTTCGTTTAAAATTACTACCAACAATCCAGAAGCGCAGGAATATTTCAATCAAGGATTAATGCTGGCTTACGGATTTAACCATGCCGAAGCGGCAAGATCATTTTATGAAGCCAGTCGTTTAGATCCAAATTGCGCCATGGCGTATTGGGGCTTTGCTTATGTCTTAGGTCCGAATTACAATGCGGGAATGGAAGAAGACAATTTTCAGCGTGCTTATGATGCCGTTCAAAAAGCTAAAAAACTTACGGCAAAATGCACACCTCTGGAAATTGCTATGATTGATGCTTTGTCTGTACGATATGCTAAAAATCCGCCTTCGGACAGAAAGCCATTAGACAGCGCTTACGCCGCGGCAATGAAAAAGGTGTATCTTAAATTTTCATCAGATCCAGATGTAGGAGCGCTTTATGCCGAATCTTTAATGAATCTGCATCCGTGGGATTTATATGAAAAAGACACTTACGTTCCGAAAAAATGGACTCCGCAAATATTAGCCGTTTTAAACGAATTAATCAAAAAGAATCCGAAGCATCCTGGCGCACATCATTTTTTAGTTCATGCTGTTGAGGCTTCTGCACATCCAGAAAACGGACTCAAAAGTGCTAAATTACTTGAAACTTTAGTTCCAGGTTCTGGACATTTGGTTCATATGCCTTCTCATATTTACATTCGCACAGGAGATTATCATGAAGGCACACTTTCCAACATTGAAGCCATTAAAATTGATAGTCTTTACTCGACTGCTTGTAATGCGCAAGGCGCTTATCCTCTCGCCTATTATCCGCACAATTATCATTTTTTAACCGCAACGGCAGCATTAGAAGGAAAATCTCAATTGGCTTGGAAATCTGCATTGCTATTACAGCAGCACATGTCTCCTACAGTTATGCGCGAAGCCGGTTGGGGAACTTTACAGCATTATTACAGTATTCCGTATTACATAGCTGTAAAATTCTCGATGTGGGACAAGATTATGGAGATTCCGCAACCTGATGACGATCTTATTTATCCAAACGCAATTTGGCATTATGCGAAAGGAATGGCTTATTTGGGAAAAAATGATATTGCCAATGCCGAAAAACAGCTTGCTTCTCTCAACGAATTAGCCAAAGACAAAACTTTAAAAGACGTTACCATTTGGAATATCAATACAACATACAATTTGGTTCAAATTTCCAATAACGTTCTTTCAGCAGGAGTTGAAGCCAAAAAGAACCATTTAGATAAGGCAATCATGCTTTTAAACAAAGCTATAGAAATCGAAGATCACTTAAACTACAACGAACCTCCAGATTGGTTTTTCTCTGTAAGACATTATTTAGGCACTGTTTTGCTTAAAGCTGGAAAATATGCCGAAGCCGAAAAAATCTACAGACAAGATTTAAAAACACTTCCAAAAAACGGCTTTGCCCTAATCGGACTTCATAATGCTTTAACCCTACAGAAAAAAGAAAAAGAGGCTTTAAAAATTAAAACCTCTTTTGATGATGCTTGGCAATATGCCGATGTGAAGATTGTGGCTTCTTCTAGTATTTTGGAGTGAGCATTGCATTATAATTTTTCAAGATTTGCTTGAACTCATCTGTTGGTTTAAAGAATATTGTTTTAAGAGCTCCCGCAGTCTCTTTTTTAGGCGACTCTATTTTAATTATAGAAAATTTCATATCTTTTAAGAGTCTTGTTACAAAATCTATATACTTTGGATTTCCTCTATAAAATAATTCGTTATCCGAAACTGATTTGCCACTATTTAAAAAAGCTCCTACTAGAAATGCTAATTTTACCTTATTTTCTTTGAAAGCGCTTTTATTTAATACCAATGAATAAACTTTATATTCTTTATCATTTTTTGAATCATCATAAAACTGATTTTGATCAACTATTTTATAATACTTTTCAAAAGGATTGAATGAACTCAAATTGTATAATTCCAGAAAATCGTTCTGTTGAAACGAATATTTAAAACCGGTTTCTTCTGCATATAAAGAAATGCTCTCTTTAAAAATTTTAAGCATTTCTTGCTTGCCCCCTAAAAAGAATGTCAATCTGTTTTTTAGTACCGGATGCTCAGGAATATAAAGATCACCACTAAAATGATTAAACATTCCAATTAAAAATGCTTCCTTTTCTTTTGTTAATTCATTTTTATTTTGACCAGCTATATAGTTTACTATAAAAAACATACACATTAAGACTATTTTTTTTATGGTTTCCATACACTAAAAATTTGATAAATATTATTTAATGTTGCTCTTGTACTGTAACGAGCTCTTCAATGTCTTCCTTGCTACCGCTGCGCAAATGTCTCCGACTTTGCGTCATCTTATACAATTTTTGATCTCGAATAACATAGCCTTCTTTCATTTGATTTTTAATTCAAAAGCACGCATTTTTCTTACTTATTAAATTTTTAAGAACTAATCGTAAAAAGTCGAAGACTTTTATCACGTTCATAATTTCTCAGTACAAAAAAAATGCTCAAAGTCGGAGACATTTGCGCAGCTTTTCAGTTTTAGAACTTTTTGCAGAGCGGAGTAAAGTAAACGTATTTTAACTTTATTAAAAAAACAAAATATGAAAGAGACAACCTGCTAGTCGTCCCTTTTTTTATTCAACAATTAAAATCTAATCCTATTTTTAGCTAGTTAAGTGATTAAGTTATAGAAACGCCTAATCTGTAACACTACCCTTATTATTTGGTTATTTCATATTTCTTTGATTCCTCCCTCCGACTTGAGAACCAGACAAAAGATCTATTTCAAATGTTTCATTAGCTTCATTACGGATATTCCAAAATTGGCCTCTCAAATACCTATCTGTTACCTCTGTTATTTTAAAGCTATCATGAGCCACACGCTCTGTATGCCATTTAATTCCATTTTCACCATAGGCTATCAAATCAGTAAAATCAGCGAACACTATAATGCTTTGGGACTTGATAGAACGAACATCGATAATAGGTATGAAATCTACTTCCTCCCAGTCATTTGGATTCAAAGATGAAACAATATAACCTGCTCCTCTTGATATTACACAAAACTTATCTGGATTAGGTGTAGTATAAACTCCATATAAACCTTTATAGCTTATTTCACCAAAAGCAAACACCCCAATCCACGATTCGCCTTTTGAATGAGTAACTTTCACAATCAATCCGTCTTTTCCTCCATGTGATACTCCACTGGGATAGTAATATCTCTCCTCTGTCCCAAGTTTTTCTAAAACTTCTAAACTATAACTACTTTGAAAACTTACATCAATTATCATTATCATCTTTTTACTGGATTAAAAAATCTATGCTATATAGCTTCTGTTCTACCTGATACAGATGGTCTTATACCTATTTCAAAAAAAACTTTATACCCATTAATAACACCCGAGCTCTTCAATGTCTTCCTTGCTACCGCTGCGCAAATGTCCTAGCTCTCCAAAATTTTCCTTATGAGCGCGCTGCGTAAATGTCTCCGCCTTTGCGCAACCTCTAATACTTCTTAAAAACACAAAACGTCTAAAAAGTCTCTGACTTTTAAAACGAATACAAGTTATCTACCTTCAAGAGAAATAACCTCTATATTCACCTCTTGACCATCTTTTAATTTTTCCTTAGTAAATGCTTCTGAAAATTCTGCAGAACCATAAATATTGGGTCCGCGAAGCAAAAAGTTATATCCTTCTGTTCCATCAAGCATAATTTTAACTGAACCTGTAGAATCTGTTGTGTATTCTGCCACTTTTTTAAAAGTCTTTTTTATAAAACCAAATCCTTCTTTCCTTACTTCCATCGTATCAAAAGTTTTAAGTCTTGGCAATTTCGTTTTGCTATCAATTGAATGTATTGTTATAGTAATTGAATCACTCTTTTTATTACAATTAAAAAATAGCAAAGCAGATATAAAAACACATATTAATTTTATTGCTCTAAGAACATTTGATATCATAAGACACATTTAGAAAATTTAAATATTCAATTAAAAGTAACTTAATATCCAATGCAAAGACAACTTTTTGGGACAAAAAAATGTGCAACTTTCCAATTCAAGGCTGAATTCTCCATTTCCAATCAATACCAACTTATTAATAAAGAAATCACTAAAAAAACCAATCCCCTAAAAATCAATATAAAATATTATCAAATCTTAAAATCTCAATGGTTTTAGAAAAAAATTAAGAAACCTTATTTTTCAAATTACTATATTTGGCGCACTTTAAAGAATAATTAATCCTCTTTTCTAAGGACTATTTTATAATCTGCTGTACTGTAAATGAAACCTGCTAAGTTTATATATGTCGTTTTACTTTCGCTGCTTTGCTTTTTTAGAGGCACCGAAACGTATCAGCCGATATTACATGCTAGCAGTTGCATTACCTTAGACAGTGTTGCAGCAGACGATACGCAGATTTTCTCTACTGACTTTTCTTCTTCTAAAAATCTAGAAGTTCATTACAAGCTCAAAAAGAAAATGAAATGCAGAGCGACTACTTTAGAACAAAGTACGATCAAAGCTCCGTATCTCAGCAATTTAGTAAACTTCAAGCTCTTCAAAGAGACTTTAATTTATGGTATAGCTTCAATATACCACATCGAGAGGCATCCTCATCTTCACTTATACCAACTTTTCTAGGCTTTAAATTTTTGACGTTTTTATATTCTGGTTTCTAGAACAATTTCTCATTTGCATACGCAATTGAACCGTTATTGCTATAAAAACATTTCTAAACGGTGCTTTTCTAAAAAAGAAGCAATCCGAATTCCATTTTTTTTTTGTTTCGATCGTTATCGAAAACAAAATCCAAATTCATACTCCCACTATTTCAGTATCAAGGGAGAAAATCTATTTATTCAAAAATTTAAACCTAATGATGAGCATTTATAAAAATAAATTTCTTTTATGCACCTTGGCTTTATTTGTTTTAGTCTCGTGCGGAGATAAATCAAAAAAAGATTCAAAAAATATTAAAACGTTTCCTGTTTACAAGGTTACGGTAAAAGACACTATAGTTTCGAGCAAATTTGTTGCCGATGTGCATGCTAAAAACAATGTAGAAATTCACGTTCGTATCCCCGGTTTACTAGATAAAGTTTATGTAAGCGAAGGACAAAAAGTAAAAAAAGGACAAATCCTTTTCAAAATAAGCGATGTTGAACTTCAGATTCAATTGCTAAAAGCCGAAGCCGTTTACAAAAGCTCAAAAGCCGATTTGAGAATTGCAACTGTTGAACTGGAACAAGCACAAATGCTTTTCAATAAAAAAGTAATTGCAGACAAAGAATTAGAATTATCCAAAGCAAAATATGAAGCCGCTTCCGCGAAAGTAGCTCACGCCGTAGCAGAACGAAAAGCAATTGAACAGCAGATTAGTTTTACCACCATACGCGCGCCATTTGACGGAACGATTGACCGTATTCCGTTCAAAGAAGGTAGTTTAGTAGAAAACGGTTCATTGTTAACCACTGTTTCTCAACTCGACTATGTGTATGCCTATTTCTCGATTCCTGAGAATACCTATTTCCAAATGATGGAAGACAAGACCTTAAACACGCAAGGCGATATTAAACTAGTATTGCCAAACGGACAAGTTTACGACCAAAAAGGAGAATTAAGAACTGCTGACGGAGAAATCGACAGACAGACCGGTTCTATCCAATACAAAGCAAAATTTCATAATCCGCAAGGATTTATCAAACACGGAACTTCTGGAAAACTGATTATTTCAGAACCCAAAACCAATGCAATTTTAATTCCGCAGAAAGCAGTTTTTTCTATTCAAGACAAACAATACGTTTTTCGCGTGAACAAAGATGGAGTAGTTAAAATGACGAATGTTAAAATTGAAACCACTCTAGATGATGTGTACATCTTAAATGATGGACTAAAAAGCGACGACCTAATTGTACAAGAAGGTACGCAATCATTGAGAGACGGCGATAAAATTAACATGAAACAGATGTAGGTTATCGACCTGTAAAACCGTTATTTAATTATTTATCTAAAAAATTCAAAATGATAGAATTATTTATCAGAAGGAAAATATTGTCATTAATCATCTCGGTTATGATAGTCCTTCTGGGATTGCTGGCATTGTTTCAGCTTCCCATTACCCAATTCCCAGACATTGTACCACCGTCTGTAACCGTTACAGCAAAATATACAGGAGCAAATGCAGAGGTTTCGGCCAATGCCGTTGCCCTTCCGCTCGAAAGAGCTATAAATGGAGTTCCAGGAATGACCTATATGTCAACCGTAACTTCCAATGATGGTTTGACTTTAATTCAGGTTTTCTTCGAAGTAGGAACCGATCCCGATTTGGCCGCCGTAAACGTGCAGAACAGAGTTACCACGATTCTGGACGAACTTCCAGAAGAGGTAATTCGTGCCGGAGTTACCACCGAAAAAGAAGTAAACAGTATGCTGATGTACTTGAACATTACAAGTACCGACAAAACTCAGGATGAGCAGTTTATCTTCAACTTTACCGATATTAATATTCTTCAGGAATTAAAACGTATTGATGGTGTCGGTCGTGCCGAAATCATGGGACAAAAAGAATATTCGATGCGTGTCTGGCTCGATCCAGAAAAGATGCTTTCATATAATATTTCGGCAAATGAAGTGATTAATTCGCTTCAAAAACAAAACATTTCTGCTGCGCCAGGTAAAGTGGGTGAAGGTTCTGGCCAAATGAACAATCAGCTGCAATATGTAATTAAATATGGCGGAAAGTTCTTTGAACCAAGTCAGTACGAAGAAATTCCCTTAAGAGCCAATCCAGATGGAACTATTTTAAGATTAGAAGACATTTCGAAAATAGAATTTGGTGCCATGAGCTACGGAATGGTTTCTAAAACCGACGGAAAACCTTCTGCATCCATCATGTTGAAACAGCGTCCAGGTTCGAACGCTTCTGAAGTTATTGCAAGTGTAAAAGAAAAAATGGCAGAGTTGAAAGCTTCTTCTTTTCCTCCTGGAATGGAATTCAACATTGCGTATGACGTATCGCGTTTCCTTGACGCTTCGATTCATGAAGTACTAAGAACTTTGGTCGAAGCCTTTATTTTAGTAGCATTTGTAGTTTTTCTTTTCCTTCAAGATTGGAGATCGACTTTAATTCCCGTATTAGCCGTTCCCGTCGCACTTATCGGTTCGTTTACCTTTATGTCGATGATGGGATTCTCGATCAACTTATTGACGCTTTTCGCTTTAGTCCTTTCGATCGGAATTGTGGTCGATAACGCGATTGTCGTTGTCGAAGCCGTTCACGTCAAAATTTCCGAAGAACATATGTCGCCAATGGACGCGACAATCAGCGCTATGAAAGAAATTACAGGTGCCGTTATCGCGATTACGATTGTAATGGCTGCCGTATTTATTCCGGTTGCCTTTTTGAGTGGTCCAGTTGGGGTTTTCTACCGACAGTTCTCATTAACAATGGCCATTAGTATAGTGATTTCGGGTATTAATGCTCTTACGCTTACTCCTGCCCTTTGTGCCATTATGCTGAAACCGCATGATCCAAATAAAGAGAAAAAATCACTTTTAGATCGTTTCTTCCACAGATTTAACCATTGGTTTGATAATATCACTTCAAAATACATCAAAGTATTGGTAATATTTGCTAATCGTAATACAGTTACCGTTGGTTTATTAGTGCTGTTTTGTGTTTTAACTTGGGGAACAACTCGCTTTTTAGCATCAGGGTTTATCCCGACGGAAGATCAGGGAATGGTTTACGTGAGTGTTACCACTCCGCAAGGAGCAACCGTAGAACGTACTGAAAAAGCGTTGGACGAAGTAACCAAAATTGCGCAAGGAATTAAAGGTGTCGACAACGTTACGACTCTTGCAGGATACAGCATTGTAACGGAAATCGCTGGAGCTTCGTACGGAATGGGAATGATCAACTTGAAAGACTGGAGTGAACGTGATATTTCGGTTACCGAATTTATGGCAGAACTAACAGAAAAAACAAAAAACATTACCGACGCGCAAATTGAGATTTTTGCTCCGCCAACCGTTCCTGGTTTTGGTAACACGAGTGGTTTTGAACTTCGTTTGCTGGATAAATCTGGAGGAAGCATCACCAATACTGATAAAGTAACTAAAGAGTTTCTCAAAGAATTAAACGCTTCACCAGAAATTCAGAATTCCTTCTCGAGCTTTGATGCTACTTTCCCGCAATATTTAATTCATATTGATTACGATTTGGCGGCCAAAAAAGGAATTTCTGTCGATAACGCCATGAGCACTTTACAGACCATGCTAGGTTCTTTTTATGCAACCAATTTTATCCGTTTCTCTCAAATGTATAAAGTAATGGTTCAGGCAAGTCCTCAATTCCGTCAAAATCCAGAAAGTATTTTGGATATGTATTTGAAAAATGACGCAGGCGAAATGGTTCCCTTTTCTACTTTCATCAAATTAGAAAGAGTTTATGGCCCAGAAGTTTTAACGCGTTACAACATGTACATGTCGGCTATGATTAATGGTGAACCTGCTGAAGGCTATAGTTCTGGAGAAGCAATTGCTGCCGTTGAAAGAATCGCTGCAGAAAAATTGCCAAGCCGTTTCGAACTAGAATGGTCGGGGATGACACGTGAAGAGATTCTTTCGGGTAACCAAACGATCTACATTTTTGCGCTTTGTATACTTTTCGTATACTTATTATTGGCCGCACAATACGAAAGTTTATTGCTTCCGTTCCCTGTATTATTGAGTTTGCCTGTTGGAGTTTTCGGTTCTTACATCGCGCTCGTAATGGTGGGATTGGACAATAATATTTATGCCCAAGTGGCACTCGTCATGCTAATTGGTCTGCTCGCCAAGAATGCCATTCTGATTGTCGAATTCGCCATGGCGCAGAACAAACTCGGACGTGATATTGTCGAAGCCGCGATTGAAGGAGCTAGACTTCGTTTCCGTCCTATTTTGATGACCTCTTTTGCCTTTATTTCAGGATTGATTCCGTTGTGTATCGCTTCTGGTGCAGGTGCAATTGGTAACCGTTCGATTGGAACAGCTGCTGCGGGCGGAATGTTAATAGGAACTGTATTTGGTCTTTTAATTATTCCAGGACTTTACATACTGTTTGCAAAATTGGAAAAACGAATGAGTAAATCTTAATGCATATTTTTTTAAGCACATAGATCCATTCCCAATAATAGGTTTCAAAAAATTATAAAGATGTTTCACTTTATTTAGTGGATTCCGATGTATTGGGACTATGTGTTAAAAATGCAGATTGAATAAAATAAATTAAACAATGAAAGACATATTAAATCAATATAAAAATACTGATGTGATAAGGACAATCAAAAACGCCGTTATACTAACTGGAGTTTTACTTATAACAGCTTGTTCTGCACCAAAAGTCAGTACTAAACTAGATGCGGCAAAGCTTCCAGAGAATTTTGACATGGAGAAAAAAGAAGCTTCAAATGAAGCTCAGCCTTTTATTCCGTTAAAAACAGAAACCTTTTTTAAAGATCCGAAATTAGAAGAATTACTAAAAAAAGCCATTGCCAAAAATCCTGATTATTTAATCATGCAAGAAAGAATTTTAATTGCCAATTCGCATTTAAAAGTGGCCAAATTAGCACTTCTTCCCTCATTAGATCTTGTGGCAGATGTTTCTGGAACGCATTACGGAAAATATACGATGGAAGGCGTTGGAAACTTTGACACCAACTTTTCTCAGAATATTACCGAAAAACAAAAAATCAATGAAAAGCTTTCACCAAACTATTTTTTAGGAGCGAAAGTGTCTTGGGAAGCCGACATTTGGGGAAAACTAAGCAATCGTAAAAAAGCAGCGCAACAGCGATTTTTTGCTTCTCAGCAGGGAATGCGTTTGTTGCAGACACGACTTTTTGGAGATGTTGCCGACTTGTATTTCAAATTGATTGCTTTAGACAAACAAGCCGCGATTTACGATAAAAACTTAAAAACGCAAGAAAGAGCACTTGATATCGTTTCCGCACAAAGATCGGTTGGAAAAGCTACAGAATTGGCTGTACAACAGTTTAATGCACAAAACAATAACATTCACGCTGAAGCTTCAGAATTAAAATTAAGCATCGATCAAACGGAAAAAGCGCTATTAACGCTTTTAGGCGATTATGGTGGAAAAATCGACAGAAGCAATGATTTCTTATCTGGACATTTAGAAGTTTTAAACCAAAAAATCAGCGTCGATTCTATCATTCACAAACGACCAGATGTTTCTGAAGCTTATTTCGAATTATTAGCTAGTAATGCAGATGCAAAATCGGCTCGTGCTGCCTTCTTTCCTACTGTAAACTTGGGCGGATATGCAGGTTTCAATTCGTTTTCGTTCAACACTTTTTTTGATGCTGGTTCTTTTGCTTGGCAGTTATTAGGCGGTTTGACGGCTCCAGTTTTCAATAAAGGTCAGATTAAACAGGAATTTTATGTTTCGAATAGAAGACAAGAAATTTCATTTCTTCAATATCAAAATACCGTTACAACAGCTTTCAACGAGTTAAGTGCTTTACTGCATAGAAATCAGGCTTATGAAGATGTTTTAAAATACAAATTAAACGAAATTGACCATCTCGAAATTGCCGTAAATGTCTCAAATGATTTGTATTTGAGTGGTTATGCCAATTATCTGGAGATCATCAATGCACAAAAAAATAAATTGCAGGCCGAACTTGATTTTGTTGATATCCAGCTTCGAAATGCAAACTCACAAGTATTGCTTTATAAAGCTTTAGGCGGAGGAATAAATTAGTTTATATGTTGGTCAAAAATAGCTTCTGTTTATAATAGCTCATCGCAGAGGCTGTTTTATATCCCATTTCAAATTGAAATGGGATTTTTTTATTAAAACATGACCCATAGCACTAAATTATTTTTAACACATCGATAAAAGTCATATATTTTACCGCAAAAGATTTTACGCAAAGTGCGCAAAGTTTTTTTTAAATCATTAAAATGAAAAAGTTCGCAAAGCTATGTCTGCACAAAGCTTTGCGAACTTAAAATATCGATTAGGATTAGTCTGAGAATAAAAATGTCTTTGCGAACTTTGCGTTAATTTTTATGCCCTTCCGCACGAAAGCTATTGTTTTTTTTATCGAAATTTTTCGGTTACGCTTAACAACTATTATCTTTATTCCAAAAAACAAAAAATGGATATTTCCAAAATCCTTGACCATATATACGAACTTCCAGAACAGTCAAAATTGGCGTTGCAAAATAATGTCTCCGAAATTGCTTTCGCTAAAGGGCATATTTTACTAAAAGCCAACAAAATAGAACCGAATATTTATTTTATAAAAAAAGGATTAGTAAGAGCGTATGTAGAACGTGACAATGAAGTGACTTTTTGGTTTGGGAAAGAAGGTGAAACTGTAATTTCGATGAGAAGTTATGTGGAAGATTTGCCTGGTTACGAAACTATAGAACTTTTGGAAGACTGCGAATTGTACGAACTCAAAACTGAAAATCTGAGAAAGCTCTTTAACGAAGACGTTCACATTGCCAATTGGGGAAGAAAATTTGCAGAAAAAGAATTAATTAAAACCGAAGAACGCTTGATTTCTAAGCAATTCAAAAATGCTTCTGAAAGATATTTAGAATTGCTGAAAGATCATCCTGTATTGCTTCAAAGAGTGCAATTAGGTCATATTGCTTCTTATTTAGGGATTACCCAAGTCAGCCTAAGCAGAATTCGAGCTGAATTGAAATAACCACTAGGTGATTTTTTAAATTTATCCAACGATTAAATTTAAATCTGAGCAAATCTGCTTAAATCTATAAAAATCTGCGTGAAAAAATCATGCGCAAAAGTATTTCACGCAGATTACAAAAGATTCTAGCAGATTAAATTGGATTTTCCTTCTTGAATGAAATCTTTTTCAATATTACCTGATAACCTAAAATAAATTGATTTTTTATCATTTGTTAAATTATTTCTGATTTCCATAAAAGAACTTTGCACCACAAAATTTAACACTATGAACTGGATTATATTAATCATCGCAGGCTTATTTGAAGTAGCCTTCGCTTCATGTCTTGGAAAAGCAAAAGCCACAACCGGAACCGAAATGTACTATTGGTATATTGGCTTCTTTATATCTTTAACAGTAAGTATGCTTTTATTAATGAAAGCTACAGAAACGCTACCACTAGGAACAGCCTACGCAGTTTGGACAGGAATTGGAGCGGTTGGAACTGTCTTGGTCGGAATCTTTGTTTTTAAAGAACCAGCTGCTTTCTGGAGATTGTTCTTCTTAGCCACTTTAGTTGGTTCTATTGTGGGTTTAAAAGCGGTTTCGCACTGATAATATATTTTTTTTGTTTCAGGTTTCAGGTTTCACGTTCCTTAACTTAAATCCTGAAACTTGAAACTTTTAATATTGTTATATTCAACTTTGTCAAAGTTCAAAACTTTGACAAAGTTTTTTTGTTTTTTAAACGCATAGAAACATAGAATTTCTGCCTCTTAAAAGGAAATTGAAAGAAACTAGTTTCTAACACATAGGCTATGCGCAGGCAATATCCACGCAAACTTATCATTCCGACGGAGGAGGAATCTCACTAGAAATTCCGCAAAGTGATTTTTTCAATCTTTGTCGAATCCCGCGTGAGATTCCTCGTTCCTCGGAATGACAAAAATCCACATGATTCCTCCTCCGTCGGAATGGCAAACTGTTGGCAGAACTTTGTCAAAGTTTGAAACTTTGACAAAGTTTACGCAAACAAGATCTCTCAAAAACATTTAAAACATAGCCCAAGGTTTCAACCTTGGGTTCCGTATTTTGGGATTTAGACTCGAGCGATAGCGAATAGGCGAAGCAATTTAAATTTTGGAATTTACTTTTTTCAGTTTTGGAATTTGGAATTTTAAAAATTTGAAAATCAAAAAACATTAATGCACTTTCAGCATCACATGATAAAAAAATAGCATTTTACTACATTATTCTCCGTTTTATCTTTGTCAAAAATTAAAGCCAAAATAAAAATGACATTCAGCCATTCCATTAAATCTTTTAACGAATTAACCAATCACGAATTGTATGATATGCTTCGTTTGAGATGTGACGTTTTTGTAGTCGAACAAAACTGCCCTTATCTCGATTTAGACAATAAAGACCAGAAAGGTTTTCATTTGTTGTATTTCGTTGATAACGAGTTAGCAGGTGTAACACGTTTACTTCCTGCTGGAGTTTCTTACCATGAGATTTCGATCGGAAGAGTGGTAATTGCAAGAACGCATCGCGGATTAGGTTTAGGAAAAAAACTAATGGAAGCTTCAATAGCAGGCTGTGAAGAAAAGTTTGGAAAAGCTCCAATCAAAATCAGTGCGCAGTATCATTTATCAAAATTTTACCAATCGCTCGGATTTGCAGAACAAGGCGAAGTTTATGACGAAGACGGAATTCCGCACATCAAAATGCTTCGAGCATAAGATTTAAGGAACGATCAATTTCAGAACGTTGGCCAACACAGGATTATGTTCTTCGGTTCGCCAATTGATGTATAAATCGGTTTCCATTGGCAATTTGATAAATCGGATTCCAGGAATTTCATGAAAAACATACGAATCGGGTAAAATTGCAATTCCGAGTCCTTTTCGAACCAAAGCAATAATAGAAGAGCCAAATTCAGAATGAAGATAGGCTTCTGGAGCATTCTCTAAAGAATTGAATAACCTTTGTATAAGGTCGCTGTAACTGCTTCCTTCATCGTTAGTTGGCAAAATAAACTTTTGAGAAGCAAGCGTTTCTTTGGTTAGATCTTCTGGAGTTCGATACGGATGATTTTCGGGAACGACAATGGCTAGGTGATCGGTATAGATTTTTTGGGATTGAATATCCTTAGCATTATTGATATCTCTCGTAATAGCCAAATCGATTTTATAATTGCGAAGAAAATCCTGCTGATTCTCATAAATAACCTGAACCAGTTTGATTTTAAGTTTCGGATAAGCATCAGAAATACGAGATAAAATTTCGGGCATAAGAGAAGCTGAAATAGAATCGGGATGAGAAATGGTAATGGTGCCGCTCTCTCCTAACTGAATCTGGCGGGCAGATTGATGGATAAATTCTAATTTACTCAATTCTACCTCCCATTTTTCTTTTAAGAATTGGCCGGCCGCTGTAAGTTTGACATTGCGTTTGTTACGCTCAAACAGCTGTACGCCAAGCTGATTCTCCAAAGACTGAATCTGACGGCTGAGTGCTGATTGTGTAATATTCATTTTTCCGGCAGTGTTCCAGAAATGAAGTTCGCGGGCCAAGGCCAAAAAATATTTTATCTGCTGTAAATCCATTGATGCAATTTACGCATTTATTAAAAACAAAAAACAGCTTTTAACGCATTAAAGAAACAAAAAATGAATACGCTAAAAATAACCAAAGCAACAATAGATGATGTTTTAAAACTGCAATCGATTGGCAGACAAACTTTTTCTGAAACTTTTGCCGATCTAAACAGTGAGGACAACATGAAAAAATACTTGGAAGAAAGTTTTGCTACAGCAAAACTAACTGCCGAATTGAAAAATCCCGCTTCCTATTTTTATTTGGCTGTTTCGGACGAAAAAGTCGTTGGTTATCTGAAATTAAACATAGCTGATGCTCAAACAGAAAAAGAAGATTTAGATGCTTTGGAAATTGAACGCATTTATGTGGCAAAAGAATTTCATGGTAAAAAAGTGGCTCAAGCCTTATACACTCAAGCAGAAAAAATTGCCGAAGAAATTAAAGCAAGCTACATGTGGTTGGGCGTTTGGGAGAAGAATTTCAGAGCGCTGAGTTTCTACACCAAAAATGGTTTTGTGCAATTTGACACGCATATTTTCAGATTAGGCAACGACGAACAGACCGATTTAATGATGAAAAAAAACTTAACTTAAAATGGAAAGAAGACAGCTTTTATTGTTCTTACTAATTTTGGGCACTGCCTTTTGGGGAGTTTCGTACTCGGTTACCAAAATGGCAATTGGCCACTATTCGCTCAATATTTTTTTATTTTACCGTTTCTTTTTAGCTGTGTTTGTATTGAGCATTGTTTTTTGGAAATATGTTAAAGACATCAATCGAGAAGCAATTAAAACAGGGTTTCTGCTTGCTGTTCCCATGTTTTTAGGGATTCAGTTACAAACTACTGCGCTCAAATATACCGACGCTTCGCAATGTTCTTTCATCGCAGGATTGACGGTAATTATTATTCCGATGTTAAAATTGGCGATCTACAGAACCAATACACCGTTAAAGATCTGGATTGCGGCTCTAACTGCGTTAACGGGATTATTTATTATTGCTATAACAGATAAATTTACTATAAACGTTGGTGATTTATTCACTATTTCGGGCGCATTTGCCTTTGCTGTTTATTTGATTTCTGTAGAAAAACATTCGGCTGCCAAAAATCTTTTGTACTCTATCGTTCCGATGTTTGGATTCTGTGCTTTGTTTACTTTTTGTATAGCACTTACCGATTCGCAAGCTGTTTGGTTCCCAAAAGACAACACATTTTGGTTTGGATCCATTTATTGCGCTTTGTTCTCTACGGCTTTTATGTATACCGTTTCTAACATTTCACAGCGTTATTTATCAGCAGAACGTGTAGCGGTTATTTATTTGTTTGAACCTGTTTTTGGAGCAATTGGAGCTTTCTTTATTTTAGGAGAAAATCTTTCGTGGCGCCTGCTTTTGGGCGGAACTTTGATTTTTTCTGCTACCATTATCTCAGAAGTGAATTTTAAAAGTGAAAGATTGAAGCTTTTTATTCGTAAAAACTAAGTCGAAATTTTAACACATAGAAACATAGTTTATTGGAATGTGTAAAGGCGTTTCACTTGTTTGAATACACATAGGTTACATCGTAAACCAAATTCGAAATCTGCAATCCCAAAAACTTCTGGCTTGTTTTAAATACTTTTGAAAAAACCTTTTTTTTCGAAAACTTTGTCAAAGTTTGAAACTTTGACAAAGTTCTAGCGTAGAAAAGATGCAACAATATCTATGTGTTAGAAACTAGTTTCTTTCAATCTCCTTTTAAAGAAAGAAAAACTATGTTTCTATGTGTTTAAATTCCTGCAATTAGATTGTTATCTTTTACAAAGGCAGAAGCGTATCTTTAGGATCGCAGGGAAAATAGATAATAATATCCGTTCCTTCTCCTGGTTTTCCTTGGGCATAAATATCTCCGCCAATAGCCTGCATTATTTTTTTACACAAAGCAAGACCTATTCCTGAACCGGTATATTGTTCCTGAGGATGGAGTCTAGTAAATATTTTAAAGATCGATTTTTCATACTGCTGTTCAAAACCAATTCCGTTATCAGAAAAACGAACCCAATGGCAATATACTTTAAATAGATTACTAATAATTACTGGTTCTTGAGAAGCTGTAATTTTAATTTTCGTATTTCTCTCTGGAGATCCATATTTTAAAGAATTCTGAATGATATTGGTAAACAGCTGTTTCATCAAAAAAGTTATTGCATGAACCTCTGGAAGGTTTTCATATTCGATTACAGCGTTATTTTCTGTAATAGATTCGTTCATTTCCTTGAGAACAGATTGCAGCACTTCATTCAAATCTACACTATCTAAAGCATCTCTATTATTTTTTATACGAGTATATTTTAAAATATCCTCTAATAAACCGCTCATCCTATTGGCCGATTTTGAAACTCGCTCTAACGAATTGGAAATCGATTCTGTAGAAATAACATCCAACTCAGAAAGCATTTTCGAAGTAATGAGCTGAATTTTACGCAACGGTTCCTGCAAATCATGCGTACTAATCCAGTTTATGTTTTCGAGCTCTGAATTGGTTTCTTTTAATACTTCACTTTGGTTTCGATATTTTTCCTCTTCTTCACTAAGCATTATTAAAATAAGCTGATTCTGCAAAGTATGAGCATATTGCGCCGCCGCATTAATTTCATACGATCTCCAAACATTACTTTGATTATTTACGATCTGTTTCCAAATATTAAATGAATTTCTAGGATGAAGTCCGTTACTATCTTTAACAATGCTCTTTTCAGGATCTCCTCCCCAATGTATTTCAGAAATAGTCTCTGGCCTAAACCATATGATATGATCGCTATTTCCTAGAGAATGATAGATAATTCCAGCAAAATTCTCGTCTTTAGCAAATTCAGGAAAATAATCGCTGATTTTATTGGTTGAGAAAATTTCAGTTATATTCTTACTGGCAATTTTTTCAATTAAACTGAAAATCTGTTCGTCATTTGGTGTCTGACCATTTTTATAAACTTTATTTCTAGAAATGATGGACACTCCTGCAGCGTTACAGATCTCTAAAAGTTGTGGTGCAGCAATTATCGTCTCTAATGATTTTTGTAAAATAGGAAGATCAAGCGCATTTAATTGTTCTAATGCTAAAATCGTATTTTGTGCGCTGATGTACTCATCATTAGATTGCCTAATATCAATTTGAGAAGTGATAAACTGCCCTTGGAGTTTTGCGGCTAATCGAATTTCTGGAGATATATTTTTTTCTGAATAATGATGACAGGCAATTAACCCCCATAATTTTCCATGATGGATAAGAGAAATGGTCAAGGTGGCTCCTACTCCAATATTTTTAAGATATTCTACGTGAATTGGAGAAGTGCTTCTTAAGATGGAAAGGCTTAAATCTAGATTTTTTCCTTCTTTATCATCAACCGTATAAATTGGAACTGGCTCGTAATTAATATCAACAATCAGTCTAAGCTGATTTCTAATGTATAACTCACGAGCTTGAGCAGGAATATCAGTATGAGGATAATGAAGTCCTAAAAAAGGTTCTAGATCTTCTCGGCAATCTTCTGCAAAGACTTCACCGTTATATTGTTCATCAAAACGGTAAATCATTACACGGTCATAACCCGTTATTTCACGAGTTCCTTTTGCAACAAGAGCACATAAATCTTTAAGAGATTTCGTTTTATTCATTTGACTAACAAACTGAATCGTCTGTTTGTAAGCATCGGCCAATTTTTCTCTATCTGCAAACAGTAATTCGGCTTCTAGAACAAAAATGCCATCACTAACATGAATATTGATTTGGAATAATTTTCCGAGCAGTTCGATCTCAAGCGGAAAAGCATCTTGAACTTCATCTCCTTTTATATAGGCCAATATTTCTTCTTGTGCAATGGAGCCAAAAATGGTTACAAAATCTTTTCCTAACATCTGAATGTGGGAAATATCAAAATATACAGCAACATTTTCTGTACAAAAATCTATTTTCCAATCTTGCGTAATACCAAGTAAAAAGCCATGAGGCTGAATTTTTCCTGGAATATGTATAGGTTCATGTTCGCAATTGGTTAACGTAACAAGATCTCGATTGACTATATCTCTAATTTTCATTGTCTTATCTGCCCTCAAAATGCTTATAAATACTATCAAAAGCAAATATTGCTCCTTCTATAATCTCATCTCCGCAATTATGCTCTTGTTCGTACTCTGAAAGAAAATTAAGGAAAGATTTCCAAAAGCTTCCTGTTTTTTCTCCATAACCGTTAAAATAAGAAACGCCTTGTACTCCTGAAAGTTCTGGAAATTTAGAAACATTTTTCAAAATAAATCTTCCGCCAAGTGTTGAACCTTCTACGACATATAAAATTCCTAAAGCAAATGGAACTGAAATTCCTTGTGTTTCAAAAACTTTTTCCGAATTCATTTTTGGAGCATTCAGAAATAAAAGATCATTTTCTATAAGATGTTTCTTTCTTCTTTGTTCCAGATCTTCAATTGCATTTGCGAAAAAAGGAAAAATAAGTCCCTCTGTATCGTTATGCACATCATGCATTAAACTTAAATAATACCTGTAATCTTCGATTTTCATATCTGGCGACATAATCGACATAGACACTGGAAGTTCTTCTAATTTCTTATGAGAATCAGACGTTTGTGTTTTTAAATCATTAAGAAAACTAGAAGCTATAGCAGAAGTTGTATTTGTACTCATGTGTGTAATATTCTTTATTATCGAGAGTCAATTTGGCAACTCCTCCTCACAAATTTAAACAAAAATTATTAGCTGTATGTTAAAACATTTCCTTTGCAAAATTCAAATCAATCTTCAATCAAAGAAATTTCAAAAATCGTTTTTCCGTTTTCATTTCGATGAGAAATATAACCGCCGTGCGCTTCTATAATATTTTTGGATAAAGTCAAGCCAATTCCAGCGCCTTCAGTTCTTGTGGTATAAAAAGGAAGAAATATTTTGTCTTCAATTTCCTTTTCGATTCCTCTTCCGTTGTCTATAACTCTTATAAAAACGCGGTTGTTTTTGGCTTCCGCCGAAATCGAAATTTGTTTGGAATCTTTATTTTCTAAAGCATTAATCGAATTTGTCAACAAATTAATCAGTACTTGTTCTGTTTGCTGAGAATCGATATTTATCCAATAGTTTTGAGTAACTGAATTTGTAACTTCAATGTTGTTTTTTTTGAATAACGGACTCATGATTTGAATGCAGTTTTCGACCAAATGCTGTAATTCTATTTTTTCTTTCTTTGGTGAAGGCAACATGGCGAGTTTTCGATATCCTTCAACAAATTTCTGCAAATGATCGCTTCGCCTCAACATGGTTTGCACGCTGTGTTTAATGTCTTCTAAATCTTCTGATGAAAGCGAATCTTGCTCTACTACATCTTCTAAATTTTGACAGATCGAACGAATTGGCGTTATAGAATTCAGCAATTCATGAGAAATCACTTTCATCAAATTAATCCATGCGTCTTTCTCTTTTTTCTCGACCACATTCTGAATCGAATCGAGCAAAACAATAAAATAATCCTGTTCAAAAATTTCGGTTCTTGATGCCTGTAAAACAAATGTTTGTCTGCTTTGCTCATTTATACTGATTTCTATTGAAGTTTTAATTTCATGAAAATCATCTTTCTCAATGATTTCGCATAAAGCGGGGAGCTGATTTTTAAGATATTTCCATTTAGAAACCTTCGAAACATTAAAATGACTCGAAAAATAATCATTCATTAAAAAAATACTCCAATCAGATTCTTGTTTCTGTAAAATAATGACACCTGATTCTATATTATTTAAAATCGAACGATAAATAATATCTCTTGTTACTTGCTCGTTTTGCTTGTTTTTTAGCACTTCATACAAATGGAACAATTCGTTATAAGTGCTATTGAATTTATGTTTGGAAAAATCGGAACTAAAATCATGCTGCAAAATCGAAGAAATGGTTTTGTTGTAAACCAAAACCAGGTTTCGGACATAAAAATACATTTCACGACCAAGCAGAAAAACCATGCAAAGGCCAAATATTCCGGTAAACAGCAAACCAATTCTAAAAAAGTAAAGCGACAACTCAATTCCGATCACGATAAAAATCAATCGAAGAAAAAGGAGTTTATAGGTTTCTAACGTTTTCAACATAGCTAGCCGATATTGATATTAAACTTTTCTAAACGTCTATATAGCGCACCTCTTGACAAACCTAATTCTTCAGCGGTTTTGCTAATATTGTTGTTATTTTTAAGAAGCGCTTTTTCAACCGTAGCTTTCTCAACCGAAGAAAGCTGTATATCGTCTGGATTTTCTTCGTAAGGCGTTATAGTTTCCAAGTCCAAATCAGACACGGTAATCGTATTATTTTCACAAAGAATAACAGCGCGTTCGATCTTATTTTCCATTTCGCGAATGTTTCCGTTCCAAGCGTGTCTTTCAATTTGTTCCAAGACTTTTTTGTCAAAAACAATTTCGTCACGACCGTATTTTTCAATCATTTTATCCAAAAGATATTCGGCAAGCGGAATTTTATCTTCGTGTCGTTCTCTTAGCGGAGGCAAAACAATTTCCATCGTGTTTATACGATAATACAAGTCTTCACGGAAGTTTTTGTCGGCAACTTCTAGTTTTAAATTCAAATTGGTTGCCGTTATGATGCGCACATTCAAAGGTCTTGCTTTGGTTTCTCCTAATCGCGTTACGGTTTTCGTCTGAATAACTTGAAGCAGTTTTGATTGCAAATGAAGCGGTACATTTCCTATTTCATCCAAGAAAATAGTACCATTTTGCGCCATCTCAAAACGTCCCGCTGTATCGGTTTTGGCATCGGTAAAAGCGCCTTTGGCATAACCAAATAACTCACTTTCAAAAATATTCGAATTTAAAGAACCCAAATCTACTGCAACAAACGGCTGATTTTTCCTTTCCGATTGCGAATGGATGTGATGTGCCATAACAAATTTCCCAGTACCATTTTCGCCCAAAATCAACACATTCGCATCCGTTTTCGCCACTTTATCCGCTAGCGAATACGCCTTTTTTATAATTTCAGAACTTCCAACAAAAAATTCCTCCTTAATCTCGATTTCCTTGTTTTTCTTTTGTTCTTTTCTTGCTTTATCTACCGCTTGTTTAACCGATTCTAAGAGTTTTTTATTTTCCCAAGGTTTCAAGATATAATCAAAAGCACCCGATTTTAAACCTTCAACAGCGGTTTCTACTTTTCCAAAAGCCGTCATTAAAATCACAACTGTTTTGGGCGAAAGCGTTTTTATTTCTTTCAGCAAATACAAACCTTCTCTCCCATCTTCAAATCCCAATCGGTAATTCATGTCCAACAAAACTACATCAATGGCATTTTTAGACAATAATTCAACAATATTTTTTGGATTATTGAGCGTATATATGTTTTCAAAATACTTTTTCAGATAAACTTTTGACGCAAAAAGGATGTCTTCTTGATCATCGATGATTAAAATAGAAGCGTTGGTCTTTTTCATTTTTGTTCGGTTTTGGACGAAAGGTGTCCATTAATGGACAGTTCAATTTTATTTCGAAAAATAATCCCTTAAAAACAAGGCGATTATAAGCTTTAATTTATTGGCACGAAAATCACAATAGAACTTGTAAATCATTAATAATTAACAGCTTTCGGAAGTACAAATAACCAAATAAATAGCGATAATTTAAAAATATTTTATCTTAATTTTCAGACTTGTTTCTTTCCATTCCGAAGGCATAAAAATTTTAAAAGAAAATCAATCAAAAACCAAAAACAGTCCATTATGATTACCATTACAAAACTTTCAAAAGTATTTAGAACTGAGGAATTAGAAACCAAAGCATTAAGCGAAATTTCGTTAACGATCAACCAAGGCGATTTCGTTTCTATTATGGGACCATCAGGAAGCGGAAAATCGACTTTACTGAACATTATCGGACTTTTAGACAGTGCTTCTAGCGGAAGCTATGATCTTCTTGGCCAAGAAATGGTGGGTTTGAAGGAAAAACAAAAATCGCAAGCTAGAAAAGAAAACATCGGATTCATTTTCCAGAACTTCAATTTAATTGATGAATTATCGGTTTTCGACAATATCGAACTGCCTTTGATTTATGCTAATGTTCCTTCTGCCGAAAGAAAATCTCGTGTAAATGAGATAGCAAAAATTTTAGGAATCGCTCATAGATTAAAACATTTTCCTCAACAGCTTTCAGGCGGACAACAGCAGCGTGTAGCCGTAGCAAGAGCTTTAATCAATAATCCGAAAATTATTTTGGCCGATGAGCCAACAGGAAATCTAGACAGTAAAAACGGAAATGAGGTAATGGAATTACTAACCGATCTTCACGCTAGCGGATCGACTATCCTGATGGTTACGCACTCTGATTACGATGCTTCTTTTTCGCAAAAAACCATTTTTATGAAAGATGGCGTGATTCTTTCAGAAAAAGTGAATCATAGAAATGTGGATGTTCTTGTAAATGCCAAAAACTAGATTATGCTTCAAAACTGGATCAATACATTTATTTTTCATATAAAAAACAACAAATTCTTTACGGCTTTAAACGTTTTAGGACTTAGCATTGGAATTGCGGGTTTGATTTTTTCAATTTTATATTGGAATGACGAACAAAGCTACAATGATTGGAATCCTAATAAAGACGTAGTTTTTCAGTCTTTAAGTCAGGTTAGTCCAACCAATATTTGGGCTACTAATGTGGTCACTTTTGAAGATTATTTTAAAACCGATTTTAAAGAACTGGAAAGTTACTGTTATCTGGATACTTGGTACAACAAAAAGATTCTGCGAAGCAATAATAAAAAAGGGATTTTTAAAACGATCGATGCTCAAAAAACTTTTTTTGAAATGTTTCCTTTTCATTTTATAAAAGGAAATAGCAAAACAGCATTAAAGGACAAAAATTGTATTGCCATTTCTAAAGAGACTGCACTAAATTTATTTGGAGACGTAAATGTTTTAGGCAAAACGATTACAAACGATGACAGAAAACTGGTCGTAACAGCTGTTTATGAAATTCCAGGAAAGTCTTCTCTGGCGCCTGAAGCAGTTGTTAATTTTATAGCAGAAAGAGTCCCCACTGAAAAGGACAATTGGGGAAATTTTAATTTAGCATTGTTGTTAAAACTTAAAAATCCTAAAGACAAAGAAAAAGTAATTGCTAAAATGGAAAGTCTTCTGTACCAAAACCGTACGGTAAGATGGGCAAAACAAGAAGGTTTGACAGTTGCCGAATGGGAGAAAAAAAATGGAGACGAGAAAATAAAAATATTTTTGGAACCTTTGAAAGATGCCCGATTGCATGCCTCTGTAGACGGTTATGCAGAAGGAAAAGGCAATTATCAATTTTTAATGATTATGATGGGGTTATCGCTTTTGATTTTAATCTTATCGCTTTTTAATTACATCAATCTAGCAACGGCAAATGCTATAAAAAGAGCAAAAGAAGTTGGCGTAAGAAAAATTGCTGGAGCATCAAAAAGCAATATTGTAATGCAGTTTATTTTTGAAACTCTTATCATTACCACTTTTTCTATTTTGTTGTCTTTGGTCATTGTCGAATTGTCCCTGCCTTTTTACAATAATTTTTTAGAGAAACAACTCAATATAAACGGTGCTTCTTTCTTTTATGAATTGCTCCTTATTTTTATCATAACCGTTATTGCAGCAGGCATATTCCCTGCTCTTTACATCTCAAATTTTGAAACTTCAAAAGTTTTAAAAGGAAATTTTGAAAGAAGCAAAAGCGGTATCTGGCTTAGAAACGGAATGCTTATTTTACAATTTTCGATCGCTTCTTTTTTTATTATTGGATCGTACATAGTATATGAACAAGTAAAATTTTTAAGTCTTAGAGATTTAGGTTTCAAAGGCGATCAGGTTCTGGAAATTAGCTACAGGAAACCTAATATTGATTTTAATGATCCAAAAGCGGTAAGAGGACTATATACACGATATGAAACTTTAAAAGAAGAAATTACAAAAATTAAAGGAGTTTCTAAAGTTAGCACAGGTGCATTTTCGTTTAGCGGAGGCGGAACTTCAGCTTCTACTTTTAGCTATCATGATGAAAGTATTCAGGGGCAAAATATGGCTGTCGATTACGGAATGCTCGAAATGCTAAAAATCAAATTGACCGAAGGACGCTATTTAGACAGTCGAATTTCATCTGACAGTATAAATTCTGTACTGGTAAATGAAACAGCTCTGAAAATGATGAAAGAGAAAAATCCGATTGGGAAAATTGTAGATTGGAATGAAAAGAAATTTAAAATTATCGGGGTTGTTAAAAATTTCAATCTCTGGGGACCAAAAGCTGAAATTCCACCGATGCTCTTTTTTCATCTCAGAACCGTTGATTGGTTAAATGCAAATGTTAACCGAATTTTCGTAAAAGTAAATCCAGCCGAAATAGAAAATACGCTTCCAAGTCTTGAAAATTTCTGGAGAAAAAACATTGATGCCGATTTCCCTTTTAAATATGATTTTGTAGATAAAGCTTATGCCAAAAACTACAAAGAATTTATAGATCAGAGAAATCTTTTTTCACTCTTAAATGTGCTTGTTATTTTAATTGCTCTCTTCGGACTTTTTGCATTGGCTTCGTATTCTGTTCAAAGCAGAATGAAAGAAATCGCTATTCGAAAAACGCTTGGAGCCGAAACCAATGTTCTATTAAAAGAACTTTCTAAACAATACATACTATTTTGTCTCATCGGATTCCTAATTGCTCTATTTCCAGCTTATTATTTGCTAAATAAGTGGCTTGAAGATTTTGTCTTTAGAATTGAAATTTCTGCTTATCCATTCTTATTTGGATTCATAGCATTATTGTCATTAACCTTAATTGTAGTATTGTCTAGAACCTATCAAGCTACAAAAGTAGATGTTTTAAAATACTTAAAATACGAGTAAAATGCTTAAAAATTGGACAAACATATTTATATACCACATAAAGAACAATAAGTTCTTTACGGTACTAAACATTTTAGGTTTAAGTATCGGAATTGCAGGTTTAATTTTTGCAATTCTGTACTGGAACGACGAACATTCTTATGATCAGTGGAATCCAGAAAAGGATAAAATTTATAGCGTCATGAACGATTTTGGTGGTGGTAATATTTGGACAACAAACTCTCCGGTTCCAGGTCGAATGCTAAAAGAAACTACTTCTTATTTAGATCAATACTGTTATTATAGACCTTATTATACAAAAGAAACAATTCAGTATAACGGAAAAATTGAATTGGTAGACAAAATCTTTTCTGCTGAAAGAAGTTTCTTTTCTTTTTTCCCTTTTGAATTTATTCAAGGTAGCGTCAAAACGGCTCTACATGATCGCAACAGTATGGCAATTTCTGAAGCAACAGCAACTAAGATTTTCAAGAATGAAAATCCGATGGGAAAACAAGTAAAATATGCCGACCAGATTTTTGTGGTTCGCGGTGTCTATAAAATGCCTGAAAAATCATCGGTAATGCCTGCTATCGTAACTCCTATAGTTGAAGAGGAATTAGAAAACAATAAAGACAATTGGGGCTTTAATTATGGCTTAATGCTTAAGTTGAAAAAACAAAGCGATACAACTGCCGTAATTCAAAATTTGGATAAAATATTTCTTGAAGATAATTACAAAAAACAGGCAAAAGCGGAAGGTTTATCAATAGAGCAGTTTATTAAACAATACGGAGATCCTATAAAATCAAGGCTTCTTCCGTTTACAAAGGCAAGACTTTATCAAGGAAATTCTACTTTTCCAGAACTAAACGCCAATTTGCAGTTCTTAAAAATAGTAATGGGACTATCAATTCTAATTTTACTATTATCGATTGTGAATTACATCAACATGGCAACGGCAAATGCAGTAAAACGTGCTAAAGAAGTTGGAGTGCGTAAAATTATTGGTGCATCGAAAAATCAAATTATTGCGCAATTTGTTTTTGAAACTACGCTGATGACTTTGTTTTCTGTATTGTTAGCAATGGTAATTGTGGAACTTTCGCTACCGTTTTACAATTCGTTTTTAGGTAAAAATTTAATGCTTATTGGAACTCAGTTTTACTTGCAGCTTGTCTTGATTTTCATCTTTGTCATTATCGTTTCGGGAGTTTTTCCAGCCGTATATATTTCAAATTTTGAAACGCTTAAAGTATTAAAAGGAAACTTCTCAAGAAGCAAAAGCGGTGTTTGGCTTAGAAACGGAATGTTGGTTTTACAATTTTCTATTGCTACTCTTTTTATCATCGGGTCGTTTATTGTTTACAAACAAGTAAACTTTATGGCCGATAAAGATTTAGGTTTTAATGGTGCTCAGATTATGGATATTTCATTTAAACATCAAAAAGGAAAAAATCAGTATGAAAGGTATAAAATCATTAAACAAGAACTACTAAAAATTCAAGGAGTTGAGGCTGTTTCTGCTGGAATGTTTTCTATTGGCAGCAATGATAATTCGTGGCAAGGTCTCCATTATAAGGCAAACAAAGAAGTAATTACGCAACAAATGTCTATGGATTTTGGACAACTGAACCTTTTAGGCATCAAAATACTCAAAGGAAGAGATCTAGATCCTAAATTGGCGACAGACAGTATTTCGAGCGCTTTATTGAATGAGGTTGCCGCAAAAACACTTCAGGAAAAAGATCCTGTAAATAAAGAAGTGGTTTTTGGCGGACAGAAATTTAAAGTTGTAGGTATTGTCAAAAACTTTCATTACGTTGGATTAGAATACCGTATTGCTCCAATGATCTTTTTCCATCTTACGAGTTTTGACTGGATGACAAATAATTTGCGAAATATTACGGTCAAAATATCGCCTGACCAAATGCCAGAAACAATTGCATCTATAGATAAATTCTGGAAATCTAAAGTCGATCAGGAATACCCGTTTGAGTATAATTTTGTAGATAAAAACTTTGCCAGAACCTACAAAAAATATGAGGATCAGAGAAATTTGTTCGCGCTACTGAATGTTGTCGTGATATTAATTGCCGTTTTTGGATTATTTGCTTTAGCGTCTTTTTCTATGGAAAGAAGATTGCGCGAAATTGCCATTAGAAAAACGCTTGGTGCAGAAACTAATATTTTGCTAAAAGAATTATCCAAACAGTATGTAGTTTTCTGCGTAATTGGTTTCCTTATCGGAATTGTTCCTGCTTATTTATTAATGCAGAAATGGCTGGAAAACTTTGCTTCTCGAATTGATATTCCGTTTATGCCTTTTGCTACTGCTTTTGTTTCGCTGTTATTTTTAACGCTGACAATCGTTTTAGCAAAAGCCTACCAAGTGACCAAAGTAGATGTTTTAAAATATTTAAAATACGAATAATTTAGTTTTGAGTTTTTGAAGAAAAAGCTGTGCAAGTCTGAGCCCTTGTGCAGCTTTTTTATTTCTCTACTTTTCGTTGCGTTTCTTTACCGCAAAGTTCGCAAAGACCTTTTTTAGCTAAACTTAGTATTAAGGTCGCAAAGGCTTTCCTTTATGTTTTAAAATGCAATCTCGCAAAGTCTAGAAGATGCAAAGCTTTTGGTTTCATGCAGATTAAAAAAATGCTGGTAATTTTAAATTTTGAAAATAATCTACAAATACAAGTTCTAGAACCGTTTTGAAAACAGATTTAGATTTTGTTTTAACTAAGGCGTTATTTCTTAGTAAATCCTTTTCTGGTCATTTCTCCCCAACCTTTAGTTCCCATCACTTTTTCTTTATATCCAACTAAAGCCGCATAAACAGTAAGCGGATGAAAATAAAATGGTTCTATAAAAGCAGCCATTAAAAGTTTGAAAAAATCAGCTTGTTTTGGATATTTATGATACGTTTTTTCTTCGCTGTACAAAGCAATAACCGAAAAGAAAATGGCAAAAGAATATACAAAAAGCAGCAATAGAAAGAAAAAGTGCCAGTTTAATAATCCTAATACAATGAATACAACCGTTATTAGAAGTCCGATGAATTCGATTGCAGGCGCTAAAAATTCAAATAATGTCCAATACGGCACACTTAGCATTCCTAATAGTTTGTATTTCGGATTTAAGAACATTTTTCGATGAATGCTCAAAGTTTCTATAGTTCCTCTCATCCAGCGGGAACGCTGTTTTTTGAATATTTTAAACTCTTCTGGCGCCTCTGTCCAACAAAGCGGATCTGGAATGTAGCTTACCGAATACGGCAATTTATTATCGAGCATATAACGGCGCATTCTCACAATGAGTTCCATATCTTCTCCAACCGTTTTGGTGCTGTAACCTCCCGAAAGTATGGCAATTTCCTTATCAAAAGCACCAAAAGCGCCGCTAATAAGCAATAATCCGTCTAGTTTTCCCCAGGCCATTCTTCCTAAAAGAAAAGCCCTTAAATATTCTAAAACCTGAATTCTAGGCAGCATTACATCAGGAACATGCACTTCGACTAAACGTCCGTTTTTAATCACACATTGATTGGCAATTCGGACTACTCCACCTGTGGCAATAATACGTTTTCCGTAGGATTCTAAAAACGGTTTTGCCAGTTTTAAAAGCGAGTCTTTATCCAAAATACAATCGACATCAATACAAACCACATACGGATTTTGAGCAATATTAAGTCCAACGTTTAGTGCGTCGGCTTTACCTCCATTTTCTTTGTCAACCACGATTAGTTTCTTGAAAGCGGCATTTCTGGAAGTGTAAACTCCTCTAATCTTTTTAGTTTCAATTTTGGGATGAAAATCCAAATCGGTCAAAACCAAATCGTAGGTTTTGGTTAGGATTTCCATCGAATTGTCTTTACTACCGTCATTTACCACGATCACCTGATAATTATTATAATTGAGCGAAAGCAGCGATTTTACGTTTTCTTCGATAGTCAAACCTTCATTATAAGCGGGTGCAATGAGCGAAAGTTTTGGAGCAAACTCACTAGTTAAGAGTACATCGTAATCGACAAAGCTGTTACGTTTAAGATATCTTCTAAGTTCTTTTGTAGAAATATAAGCCAAGATTAAATAAGAAGACATGATTAGGATGGCGTAACCCAATATCAGGAGTATATATACATCCAAAAACCACGTTATTTCAGAATTAAAAAAAGTCATTTTCTTATAAGATTATGCTGTTAATGCCTGCAAAATGCTCTGCGCTTCGTATTTGATAATCGTATTTGTTGTCTGATCTGCCAATTGCGCCACGTGAGGAACTTTCTGCGATAATTTAAGCTCTTTTATAAGTTTCAAGCCAAGCGTAATTACCGTTGTGTTTTGCGATTCAAGCAAATGTTCTATTCCTTCGGTATTGCCTACATCGTGTTTTTTAAAAGCGCCAATAATATTCAGCTGCATCCAATCGTCAATCGGATCAGAATGTTCTACCAAATATTTGATACTCTGCGTTCCTTCCAGTTTTATGCAGGCATTTATCGCTACAATTTTTAAGGTTTTCTTTCTGGCTTTAGAAAAAGCAATAATCAGATCAAACGCTTCTTTTATATTAAACTCTGCCAATTCGGTAATTCCTTTACATTTTACCTCCCATCGCAAGCTTTTAAGTTTTCTGAAAGAATCTTTTATTAATCCAGAATCTTTATAAAACTGCTCCAGTTTTTTGGCATAAACGCCTTCGTAATTTTTATGCAGATTGATAAGAGAGTCCGTCAAAACTTCTCTAAAAAAAGAAGTGTCAAAAAGCACTAGAAAATTTTTATCTTCTTTAATTTTTGCGAAAGGAACATTTTCAAAAATAACGGCCGACAATATTTTATCTATCGTTGCACTGTATTCTTTTGTAAGGCGTTCTTTTTTTATTTTACTATTTCTGCTTGCGACAATTATTAAATATAAAATGAAGGCCGCTGCTACAAACAAGTAAATAGAGAAAGTGAGAAAAGGCACTTCCCAACGACCGTCTTTATATAAGCTCCAGATTTCATTCATCTTAAAAGCGTTTCGTTACAATTACTTGCACATTAAACTTGTTTCTGTATTCTCCAGGAGTATATTCTTCGTATTCGTAAAGAAAAATCGGGCGTACAAAAAACGAATCGCCAAAACGATGTTGGTATTGAATTCCTGCTCGATAAGCTTTTAAAGGCTGTGTAAAGCTATTATAGAGATACAAATAAGGGACATTTCCGTATTGCAATTCCAATCTTATTATTCTTTCTTTTTCTTCGTTTACACGCTGCACGCTTACAACGTGAGAGAATAACTCATTCGAAATATCATAATAAGGTCGGTAAGCAAACGTATAAATACCCGCATTATAAGCCACTTGACCTGTAAGCAATGTAATATCGTCTGTTTCAAAATGCATGTATCTTGCGCCAAGCGAAAAATCGAACTTTTTCTGCGGAGCAAAATAATATTCCAGACCTCCTTTTGCTACAGGAAATATGGTTTCTCCTGTAGAAACTCCCGCATTTGCATACAAATAGCTCTTGTTTGAAAAGGTCTGATAAAAATCGGTTTCAAATAGCATTTGGGTTTCATTGCTTATATTTCCGATGTTGGCTCTTCCTACAATGGCCGATTTACTGAATTTATGCGAATACTCGACATAACCGTAATGAAATGGAGGCTGTCCAGGATCTGAAGTTGAAATATTCAAATAAGAAGCCGAAACTGCATTTTTGGCTTTACGCCCTATAAGCGTACGGATTCCTCTAAAAGCTTGCGTGCTATTATCAATATAAGCCGATTTATTAATCAAATCTAATGCTTCTTGATCTCGATTCAGTTTTTCCAGACAAGTGGCTTTAATCTTCAGAACATCAATAGATTTTGGATCAATCGCCAGATATTTATCGCAATATGAAAGGCATTTTTCATAATCTTCTGTCCAGAAATATACATTGATAAGAGCTTGCAAAGCTTCTGGATTTGGATTGTTTCTGTCAGCCATTGGAGACAAAATTTTCACAGCTGTTTTATAATCTTTTTTCCAGCTGTAAATGCGTCCTGTATACGTTTGTATGTCTTCATTTTCTGGATATTTGGTACGCAAAGGTTCAATAAGCGACAATGCTTTATCGTAATTTTCTTTTTCGACTTCACGCTTAACGTTTGCCAAAGTCTCCTCTATATTGATTTCCTGCGCAATTGCAGCAACAGAAATAAAAAACAGGAAAATAGAATAGTATATAAACTTCATCAGATTCGGGTTTTTAGCAGTTTATTAATCCTCACTAAAAGTACGGCCGGACTTACGGGCTTGGCAATAAATTCGTTTGCTCCAATGTCAAAAGAATCCAGCTCAGTTTGTTCTACTCCCGAAGAAGTCAATATTATAACAGGAATATCCGATTTAAGGCTCTCTCTAACGTGCTGTGTAATTTCCATTCCACTTACACCTGGCATGTTTATATCGGTCAATATTAAATCATAGTTTTCTTTTTCGATGGCCTCCAGAGCCTCTTTTCCGTCAGAAAACTGGTCAACACTAAATCCTTTCGACTCTAAGAAAAAAGATAACGATTTGCGTAGGATATCATTATCTTCGGCTACAATAATTCTCATTTTTTATTTTTTTTTATCTGGGGATCATTTATATTAAAACGTCGTATACTGTAAAGCTATTGCAAACTTCTCTGATATCATAACTCTTTTAAAATTTTAACTACTTCTTCGATTCCACAGCTGAAAATATTCATTTTATCTAAAGTTTCTGCTGTAAATGCACCTTTAGAAGCTTCTTCTTCAATTATTGCAAGGCAATTGCTCAAATCCTGCAGCATAAAAATGTCCATACTTGATTTCATATTATGCGCTAGTTTCTTTACAGCATCATAATCGGCATTCTGAAATGCTTCTTCTAATTCTGCCGCCTGATTTGGAATTTTATCTACAAAAAGAGCAATCATGTCATTCTTAAATTCAGAATCGCCGCAAGCCATTTCATCCAAGAAAGACATATCGATAATTCTCTTGTGCTGCACCTCTTGATCTTGAGTCATTACCGTTTTTATCGCTTTTAAAAGAACAGCTTGTTTAAAAGGTTTTGGCACGTATGCATTCATTCCTACTTTATAGCAACGCTCCTGCTCTCCTACCAAAGAATGTGCTGTCATGGCAATAATTGGTATCGTCGAATTCATCTCATTTCGAATGTATTCTGTCGTTTGATAGCCGTCTTTAACAGGCATTTGCAAGTCCATTAAAACCAAATCGTATTTGTTCTGAGATAAAAGTTCAATGCCTTCTTCTCCATTCTGTGCAATATCCAGTTCAAAACCAAAATTATTAATTACGCTTTTTGCGAGCTTTTGGTTTAGCGCGTTGTCTTCGCAAAGCAATATTTTAAGTTTTCCTAAGTCGTTTTTAGAAACTGTTTTTGTTGCCGCTTCTTCAAAATTTGTTTTTTTGTACGAAAGAATAAAGAAAAACTCTGACCCTCTGTTTACAGTACTTTTTACATGAACTTCTCCTTTTTGCAGCTCTACTAATTGTTTTACAATATTAAGTCCAAGTCCAGTACCGCCAAATGTTCTGGTAGTGCTTTCTTCGCCTTGTGTAAATCGTTCAAAAATAGTTTCGAGTTTGTCTTTTGGAATACCGATTCCGGTGTCTTTTATAGAAAACTTAAGCGTGTAATCATCTTCTGTTTCGCCAATTTTCTTTACCGAAACTATTACTTCTCCTTCACTTGTAAATTTTAATGAATTTCCAATCAGGTTTACCAAAATCTGATTAAGCCTGCCTTGGTCGCCAATAACCATATCTGGCATTTCGGCATCCAGAAAAAGGTCAAACTCCACCTCTTTCTGCACTTTTACCTTTAGCAAATTGTAGACGTGCCTAAGCGTTTTCTTTAAATTAAAAGGTTCCGATTCTATTGGTAAATTTCCAGATTCAATTTTAGAAAGATCCAAAATATCATTTACAATCAAAAGCAAATTTTCACCCGCAATTTGAACATTACTAATATAATCATGCTGCGTTTCATCGAGGTCGGTCTGCGCAAGTAAGTCTGTAAAACCAATAATGGCATTGAGAGGTGTTCTAATTTCGTGGCTCATATTCGCCAAAAAACTATCTCTTGCCAGAACTGCACGCTCTGCAATTTTTCTTTGCGCATACAACTGATTGTTTTTTGTGCTTAATTCTAGTGAAGTAATAACGTGTTTGGCCACAATAGAAAGTGCGTTGCGCTGATTATCATTCAGTTCTTTAACCACATGATCGATAGCGCATAAAGTTCCAATATTATAGCCATCTGGCGTTGTAAGCGGTACGCCAGCATAAAATCTTACATTAAAGCCTCCTGTAACATTTGGATCGTCTTTAAATATCTCGTTGACATGCGTATCATTGATTTCTAAGATTTTTGTATCCAAAATGGTGTAATTGCAAAAAGAAATTTCACGTGGTACTTCAGAAACTCCTATTCCAATTTCAGATTTAAACCACTGTCTGTTTTCATCAATAAAAGAAATATGGGCAATGGGAACGCCGCAAATGTAAGCAACAAGCCTTGTGGCATCGTCAAAAGCATCATCTGGAAGCGTATCGAGTATATTGTAACGTTTTAGGGCGGCTAAACGTTGTAATTCGTTATCTGGAATTGGATAATCTTTCATTTTTTTATTAGATGTGGTAAAGGATAAAGATAAAATAATTTAGTCGAAAACCCTTGCTTTATCTCTAGTTTATAAAAAAAACGGTTGAAATACTAGTTGTAAAACTTATAGATTACCATTTTACAATTCCAAAATACTTTTAAGCTCCAATGTTGTATTTCCTGACGGAAGCGCTTTTGGAGCTTTTACTAATTTTTCGGCTAAAAATGCGGTCGTGATTGGTTTTAGATTTTTGAAAAGTCCGATGGCATTGAAGAATTTGATCACTTTTATTGAAATTTTTTCTCCGAAACGGTCTGTATTTTCGCGAATAAGCGGTCCTGGTCTGAAAATGATATATTGTGGAAAGTTAAGCTCTTGAAGATGCTCTTCTAATTTTCCTTTCATCATCGAATAAAATACGCTGCTTTTTGCAGAAGCTCCGTATGAAGAAACCAAAACCAAAGAATTGACTTTATTTTGTTTGGCAGTGGCAGCAAAATCAGCTGGAATGTCAAAATCGATTTTCCATTGTTTTTCTTTAGAACCTGCATCTTTTAAAGTGGTTCCTAAACATGAAAAAAGAACGTCGCCAGTAATTAATTCCTGAAATGAATGGACATCTGAAAAATCAACTACATATTCTGTCAATTTTGGATGCGATTTTCCTGTTGAACGTCTTACAAAAATTGCAACTTCAGAATAATCATTGCTTTCTAAAAGCAGTTGAACCAATTCTTTTCCCGTTGCGCCTGTCGCTCCAATTACCAATACTTTCATAATAAAAAGATTTTAATAGTAAATATAACGCTTTGCCTGAAATAATTTCTAATAAAGGCGCATGATAAGTTTTCATCTCCAAAATCTGCTAGATCTGCGAGAGTAATTTTTTCTCCCGCAGATTTCGCAGATTTAGCGGATTATTCTTTTTGTTCTAAATAAAAAGTAAAACCTCTTTACAGCTAAGCAAAGAGGTTTTGTTTAAATAAGCGATGTCTCCCTGAGCGAAGTAGATGGGCTTCGACTTCGCTCAGCCTGACAGTTTTAAAACTTTTATTTTTTAATGAATTTATGAGTGTAATTGGCTTTGTCGGTTTTAATATTAATAATGTAAAAACCTTTAGCAAAATTACTTACGTCAATTTGATTGTTATTCAGTCTCGCATTGATTGTTCTTCCCGTTACATCATAAATCAGAATATCAGTTATTTCGTCTTCTGTGCTGATGTTTAGATAATCTGCCACTGGATTTGGATAAATAGACAATTGTAGTTTCGTAAATTCGTCTCTGCCCAAAGTCGAAGTATCAATCAAAATCGATTTTTCGATTACTTTTCCATTAGAATTAAAACTAATAACAACTATTGCAGTTCCGCCATTCTTTGGGGTCAAAACTAGCTCTTCGTTAGCATTAATTTCTGCCAAAACAATATTTTCATCACTATTTGATTTAATTGTTTTTATAATCGCTGCTGAAATATTGTCTTCATCTGAAACCACCGTTTTCAAATCAATAACTGTTGGAATTCCCGTTGAGACTTGCGAAGGCAAAACTGAGTTGACAACTGGCGCTGCATTATCAGGAAATACCGTCATGGCAGGAAACCAGTAATAATCATTCAGCACTTTTGTATCGATCAATTTTCCTGTATTATCATAAGTATGAATCCAGTTTTTCTGATAATGTGCCCCAAATCCGCTTTCGGTTGTATTTACAATTAAATGGTCTGAAACCGGATCAATTCGCAATCCTGCGCCGTACATAATCTGCTTGTAAGTTCCGGTTTGCCCAGGAAGCGTAGCAAAATTTTCATTGAATGTTTTGGTCGCAATATCAAACTTTACGATTTGAATTCCAGCAACAAAACTGCTTACATTATTATTCCAATACAGAGCATTTTCTTTGTTGCTGTACGTAAAACTCCCTGCGTTCCAAGCGCCCCAAGAACCCAAATATTTTGTTGTCGGAATCGCGTATTCTGTTGTTGCAAAAGTCAACGCATCAATATTTATCAGTTTTTGATTCTGGATTCCCCAAACACTTCCGTCTTTGGCTTGCGTTACCGAATGGAATGCTCCCGAAATGGTTTTTACAACTGTATTTGTTTTAGGGTCAATTACCAAAATTCCTGTGCTTTGTTTTACAGCAAAAACATATTTCGAAGTACGAATCATATTTCCAATTTGCCCCAAGTATTGGCTTCCGCCACCTGTTCCTGCAATCAAACTTCCTACTTTCATATTCGCAATATCAAAAAGGAAAATACCATTTGAAGCGCCTATATAACCTGTTTTTTCGTCAACACCAACAAAAGAACGGCCGTCTCCTCCTCCAATATTGTCAAATGCTGCAATTTTTTTCATCGTTAAAGCATCGGCAACAACAAGTCTTCCGCCGGGCGTATATTGCGTATCTCCTCCATCTTTGGCTTGTTTAGAGACAAAATAAAACTTATCTCCGTAAATAGTTCCGTATTGCGTAGTTGCTCCGAAACTATTGTTATTATTGGCTTCACTGTAAACACGATAGTTGATATTGCCGTTGTTATCAATAAAATTCACAGATCCGTTCACGTGTCCAAACCAATCTTCGTTTACCATAAAATAACCTTTGGTATAATCTATAGTTTTGACATAAGGAGCAACTGGAGTAAAAGTTGCAGCAATATCAATCATTTCCATATTCGGATTAAAATTCCAAACATCCCAAGAACCGTTTTGCAACTCGCGAGTAGAAGCTCCAACGCTAGAATAATTGTAATCTTCATCTGTTGGATCTTTAACCCAATACGACCAATATCCTAGAGTCCATCCCGATTGCCAGTGATCATCGGCATCGATGCCGGTGTAAGCATCAAAATCGTACTCGGCAGTATTCACTATTCCATTAAAAGGATAATAAGGGTACGTTTTATTTCCATCTTTATAGAGTCCGTTTGTGCCTGTTCCGTTCAAATCGTAACCAAATCCACCAATTGCAGATCCATACTGAGTGCCTTGTTTAAGCAAGGTAAAGAAACGCGGATCAGCCTTTGCAATGGCTTTAATCATATCTTCTCCTGTTGCCGTTCCGTCCCATTTAAAACCCCAAACCAAAGCATCTGAAGTTTTACCGTCATTCCATTGTACGACAAATGCAGCTTGATTAGAACCTGTTCCAACCCAAAATTGAATGTCTGCAAAAGTGATTGCATTGGCCTTTTTTGCTGTGACTTGTTTTTGAGTTACTGTTTTTAATTTAATGTCATTTCTAGGAACGCCTTGCACTTTTATCTGGGCGTTGGTTAGAAATGCAAAAAATAGCATTATTACAATAAAGTAGTTTTTCCTCATAATGTATTGGTTTTAAATATTGTGTTAATCTGTTTTATATTTCAACACATAGAGACATAGATTTCTTTTTTTCTGAAAAGGCAATTGAAAGAAACTAGTTTCTAACACATAGCTATGTGTTTTGACACAAAGTGAAACGCCTTTACCCGTTTTTAAAATCTATGTTTCTATGTGTTTAAAAAATTAATTAAGATGCAAATCATAAGCGCCTGAAACTTCTGTCGAAACTTCTCCAAGCCAGCCCGCTTCTTGATTAATTGCGGTGTAAACTTTTACGAAATCAATTCCTGGAAGTTTTACATATTTTCCGTTTTTATCTACAGCCCACGAAATGTCAATATCCGAAGCCTCGTCGTTATTTGGAGCATTATCTGCATAACCAAATTCAAACGATTTGCCTACCCAATATGAACCTTCGCCACTTTGATCGTAGAAATTATCGGCTACTCTAGTTCCTTTTAAAGTGTATGAAGCATCGGCAATCCAAAGCGGATAATAATTCTGGTTGTGAAATACATTCTGCACTTTATAACCTGATTTTCCAGCATTGTCTTGCCACTTAATATATTCGTTATCAAACTGCCAAAATTCATTTCCTGCAACAGGAGTTTTGCTCGCATCTGGTTTAAAATAAGTGATTGAGTAGTTTTTTATGGTCGTGTTTTTAAAGTATTCGCTACCAGCGATTTCATACCATTCGTCTTCATCTGGTTTACCGTTTCTATTTCTGTCAAAAGCAACCATAATAATTCCCGGTTCGCAAGATCCTGCACGTGCTTCGTTGGCTTCATTTCCCCAAAAAGCATTTCCTAAAATCTTAAAATCTCGACCGTTCCTATTAGGAATCGTATGATCGAAGCCAAAAACCACATAACCGCCAAAACCGCCCAGCGAAATCATAGATGTATTGGAACCCACAATTGCTTTTTTTGCGGCGCTAATCAGGTTTGCTTCGGTATTTCCTGTCGCATATTTTGGAATTTCATTGGTAAACTGACCGACAGCGGGACGAAAATCAAGAACATTAAAAATATACTTACTGTACGTTTTTGTTTCTTTTAGTACATTTATTGATGAAGAATAAACCTTTACTTCTCCATTCAGTTCTACTTTTAAAGTCAGCGGATAGTTTTTCTCAAACGGGCTGATAAAATCCAAAGCTGTATTTTCTGAAATAATTGAATCTTTAATGCTCCAAGTCAGTTTTGCCGTGTTCGGAAGCGCTGTTGCTATATTCAGCACTTTAAAGCGGTCAATTGTATAGGACTCTTTCAGAACTTCTGCGGGAAGCAAATCTTCTGCAACATTGTCTTTATCGCAAGCAATGAATCCCAAAAAGAGAATCAAAAACAAAGCGATTTTCAAAAGATATTTTTGTATCATTTTTTAGTTTTTAGTTATAAAAGCAATATGAGCAGGAATATTCCCCGCGGTTGTTTTCCATTTTAATTTTCCATCGGGCGTAAAGCAGTAGATATAACCCGTTACCACATAATTTTGAGCATCGGTGATGTAGATTTCTTTAGTCTCTGGATTGACTTGAAGTCCATACGGGATCATGATTTTTTTATCGGTTCCGTCTGTAATAATTTGGTCCGTGATTACTTTTTTAGTTTTGGTATCCAAAATTCCGTAACTCACTTTATTGCTTCCTGTTAAATAGCTCCAAGAAACACTGTAGTAATACAATAAATCATCAACGAGGCAAGTTCCAGAAACAGGAATATCGAGCTGCATTTTCTTTTCATCTGTCTGCGTATCAATCACAAAAAGATTAGATGGCGTGTTGTAGTAATCGCCTCGCGAGCTCACGTAAATATCACCACGACTGTCAATCTGCATGCTATACAAGTTAATGCCAACATCGATTTTTTTAATTTCTGTAAACGTTTCCAAATCAATTACCGAAACCGTTCGATCATAATTTGGAACCCTATAACCGCCAGAATTGGCCACATACAATTTTCCGTTATGAACCACCATTTGTTCCGGCTGATAGCCAACGGTTACTTTTCTTTTTATCTCTAACGAAGTGGTATCAATTTCGGCAACAAAACCAATTTCAGCATTCGGATTTATGGCAACAGGTCCAGAATACGAACTCACATAAGCTTTGTCTTTATAAAAAGCCACATAACGGCAATTTGGAATGTCTATTTTTTTAATGCGTTTTGCTGTCCATTTTTCTAAAACTTCGACTTTGTTAGAACAATTAATAACGGCATAGACCTTATTTCCATAGATTTTAATATCGTTTCCAACATCTCCCAATTCTTTTACCACAGAAGGATTTCGTTCGGAATAAACATCTGTTGTATAATTTCCTGTTCTGTAGTTGAAAACATCCAAACTCGCTCGATTCATTCCCATATTTCCTTCGTTCAGAAGATAAAAACCTTCAATTTTGCCTTCGCTTCTCGGTGCAGCCACACTTACATCTGAAGAAGGAAAAATCGTTTCGTCTTCACGGCAGGAAACTAATAAAACAGCAACACTTAAAGTGAATATTATTTGTAAAATGCTCTTTTTCATAACTCAAAACTGATTATAAATTTGAATGTTCGTCCTGGCATCGGATAATTGTAAATCACTTCATACTGCTGGTTAAAAGCATTGTTGACTTCAATGGCACCATTTAATTTGTAATTTTCGAATGCGAAAGATTTCTGAACTGCCAAATCGTGCGTGTACCAAGGCTGCACTTCATTGACTTTAATATTATTGACATTTCCGTTGTAGCGTTTTCCAACATAAATGAAGCTGTAATTGAAGTTCCAAGATTCGTAACCCGCATTTACAATTCCAGATCCGCTATGCCAAGGCGTATACGGAATCTGATCGCCATAAGATGACATTTCTAAGCCTGATACTTTGGTAAAATCCTGACTTTGAGAATACGTATAAGTCAAGTTTGCGGTTAGATTTACTTTATCGATATGAGTTGCCATATTCAGAACCGTTTCAACACCTTTTCCTTTCACCTGACCAATATTAGTCATCATCCAACGGAATAAATTTCCTGTCGGAGCGGCAATTATTTTATCTTTTGTATTGGTGTAATAGGCATCTGCTTGAAGAGAAAATCGATCGAAAAAACTTTCTTTTACAGGAAAATTGTACGTAAAACCAACATCATATTGGTTCATATATTCTGGTCTCAAAGTGCTCGAACCGACCATGGTATAATACAAATCGTTGAAAGTTGGCATTCTGAAAATGCGTTTAGCGAAGGCTCTTAAATTGAAATCGTATTGCTTAAATGGCGTGTAACCTAAAAATATAGCGGGTGTAAATTCGGTTTTATTGGGTGCTTTGGCATTGTACTTTACCTCTTCGATAACGCGCGTGGCGAGTACATTTCCTAAAACTTTAAAACCTTCATATCGATAAGAAGAGGCAAGAGAAACCAGTGCAGTATATCGCTGAGGAAAAGAAAATTGCGTCTGAATTCCTCTTCTGGTCGCATTTAATTTATTGTATTGAAAATCGGTTGATAATGAAACATCCCAAGTAGATGAAATGCTGTACATATTGACGGCCGAAAAATAAGCTTCCTGCTGAAAATAACTGTCGTCAGATTGTGCGCCTTCAGTTACAGTTTCGCCCAAAACATTCGTGGTATCTCTGGCAATGTAATGGGTGTAATCGTAAGCAAACTTTCCTTTAAGTTGAAATTTATATTTTTCGGAAATGTCTTTTACTAAAGAAGCTTGAGAGAAAAAATTCTTATCGAATTGGCGGAAACCATCTCGAAACTTATTTTCTACAATAGCTCCCGGAGCGCCTCTTTCAGAATCGTAATAATAAACTTTGGCATCCCAAGTTCCTTTATTGAGCTGCCCAAAAAGGCCAGATTCAAATCGCAAAGCTTCAATATCGCTGTTCCATCTCGTGGCTGTAGTGTCGTAAGCAGTGCTTCCGTCTTGATTTTTTCTTTTATAGCGAAATTTATACTGTCCGTTTGATTTGATGTACTCAGAACTTACGCTCCAACTAACTTTATCGCTGAGTTTTTGTTCCCATCTAAAAGAAGGATCATGATAATTGATAGACATTGTTTTGTAACGAACCAGTAAATTTGTTTTCTTATGGCCCGAAAAAACAGGGCGTTTGGTTCGCAAATAAATGATAGAAGCAGATGCAAAGTCTTTGGCTGATTGAAAAATTTCACTTTTCTGGCCATTGTACATCGTCAAAGATTCCATATCGTCAAGCGAATATTTTCCTAAATCGGTTAAGCCATTTTGTGCATTTCCCAACTGGATTCCGTCATAAAAAACGCCGACATGATGCGTTCCCATGTTGCGAACATCAACCGTTTTGAGTCCGCCGACTCCGCCGTAATCTTTAATTTGAGTTCCAGCAAAATAGCGAAGAGCGTCTGCTACATTATGAGTCGCCAAATTTTCGAGCAGAACGCCCGAAAGACTTTGTACCGGAATTACTTCCTGATAAGGTTTTCCTTTTAAAACGACTTCTTTTAAAACCCGCGAACTATCAGTCACGACTTGGGAATGAAGAAAAAAAGGAATCAATAAAATAAAAGCTAAAAACGTTTTTCTACAATTATACATCACGATTTAATTAAATAAACTTTGTGTGATGCAGTAATTATACAACAGTAGTAATCCGGCTAAGAAATAGCAGGTTATTATCTTGTCATCAACTTCATACCACGAAAGTCTTAAACTATGTGATCGTGGCAGGTCTCCTGACTTGTTCCATCTTTAAACGGCCTTCTCATTCGCCGCGGCGAACAATGGCATTAGTAATGTTTAAAGACTTATATAGAACTTACAGTAGCGGGTCTGTTCAGGATTTACACCTGATTCCCTTTTAACTGTTTTTTCTGAATTGAAAAAACAGACCAAAATCAGGCGCAAATATATGACGCAGGTATGGTGTCTGCAAATTAGCGGTCGCTTTTTAATTTTTAATCGTGATTTACCATTTGGCGAAAAAGCATTAATTCCCCTTTATCATTTCTTTTCCAGACATTTATGCTTTTTCCTTTTACATTTCCGTTATTGGCTCCATCACGCCAATCTACATTATAAAAACCAAATTCTACAATTGCTTTTTTGGTAACAATAACTCCAGAAGTCTTAATCGAAATCTGCTCAATCTTTAATGTTCCAGACTTTTCGTGTTCTGTAAAATAAGCTGTAATGTCTTTTTCTCCCGAAAGAATTGGGGTATAATAGGTTAAGTACATAGCATCGGGCATAAACATTTTGGCATGTTCTGCTCCTAGCCTATTCTGAACCAAACTCTTTATAGAACTGTTTCTTCCTATCACTTCTTTTATCAATTTGTCTGATGAAGTGTATTCTTTTGTTGGAGGAACTTCTGCATCATCAATTTCAGGAATAAATCGATCGTCAAAATAGGCATTGGCTCCCCAAATTTCTGCCGCAATTGTGATTTTATTTTTAGAAGCTTTTTTCCATAAAACCATATATTTTCCAGCATACGCATAGGGTTTTAAGTCCTTTAAATGAAGGTTTTCGGTAAAATTGCCAATTTCTAAAACATAATCTTCAAAATCTTGCAATTCTAAAATACTTTTTTGGTAAGAATTGACTTTTGCTTGCGCTAACCATTTTTCGTAAAATGCTGCGATCATCTTCTTTCCGACCCTTTGCCTACTGTGTTCGGGCATAAGTACCGTTTGATCTGTATACAACTTTAGCACTGCCTCTTTATTATTTCCGACCAAAGCAGTTGCGAAAGCAGCATTATAATCTTCAATCTGCTTTTTAAGTTGAGAATCTGTTTTATGCTGTTGCGCCAAAACACTTATTGTCAAAAAAAGAAAAGTCAAAGCAAACTTGATCATAGCCTATTTATTTTTGATTGAAACACAAATATACAACATTGACATTCAGTATTTTAAAAACATTACAACGCATTCAAAAACAACTTTTGCGAAAGCTTATTTTTAGCATAAAAAATCAAAACAGAAAGTTAATTTTTAGAAAAATAACGTCTTTTAAGACAATAATTAGTGCTATAAAATGTTTATATATAAAAGATTATGATGCATCTAATCTTTATATCAACCTCTCAAGATTAATATTTATAAAAATGAAAAAAATACTTTTAATAATTGCCTTTATTTCTTTTTCACTGCACGGTTTTGCTCAGGAACTTGATCAAAAATTCAAACCTATTCCGGCAAAAAATGCACAAAAAAAAGAAGTTATTCCGCCAAAAGAAGAAGCTCCCAAAGAAAATCCGCCTGCACCTATCGAGAAACCCGAACCGCCAAAGGTTAATCCAGACGAATTATTTAAAGATCGAAATCTATACAAACCAGACGCTAATGTTGAAGGTATTTTTTATAGAAGAAATCAGTTTTTGGGTAACATCAATACCACAGCGGCTACTTCGACCATTATGTATCGTGATGCAGCTTTTGTAGACGGCGATAAAGTAAAAGTATATTTAAACGATAAAGTAATTGAGCCTGAAGTTTTCTTGACTGGCGATTTTAAAAGCGTGAAAATAAACTTGGTGAAAGGAATCAATAAAATTGATATTGAAGCACTAAACGAAGGTTTTGCTTCTCCAAACACAGCCGAATTTAAAGTTTATGACGATAAAGGCCAAGTTATTTCGTCAAGCGAATGGAATGTTGGTACGGGTTATAAAGCCGTAATTGTTCTAGTTAAAGAATAAAATTTTCTGACAGAAATCGTTTAAATCATAAAAAAGACTTAAAACTGCTGATCTCAGCAGTTTTTTTGTTGCATATATGTAGTTGACTACGTAGTTTTGTACCTATATTTAATTTACAATACAAATGCACATTCAGCCTGTACAAAATAAGTACGAAAATGAAATCGTAGATTTGATTTTAAACATTCAGCAAAAAGAATTTAATGTTCCCGTAACTTTAGAAGATCAACCCGATTTATTGGACATTGAGAATTTTTATTATAAACCGGGCGGTATTTTCCTTGGCGCTTTTATAGATGAGCAACTAGTGGGAACCATTGCTTTGGTAAAATTTAGTCCTGAAGCGGCGGCCATCAGAAAAATGTTCGTGAAGAAAGAATACAGAGGAAAAGAATTTCAAATCGCTCAGCAATTATTAGAACAATTAATTGCCTATAGCAAAGAAAAAGGAATTAAAGACTTATATTTAGGGACGGTTACGTTATTGCAAGCGGCTTTGCGTTTTTATGAAAAGAATAATTTCATTACGATACCAAAGGAAGCGCTTCCGACTGATTTTCCGTTAATGAGACCGGATAATGTTTTTTGCCATTTAAAACTAAAGTAAAAGAAATGAATATAATTGACGAAATTGGAATCTTAGCCCTATCAACTCGCCTGCAGCGTCTGAGCGAACAATTGCGTAAAGACGGTGCTTTAGTATATAAGTCTTTCGATATTGATTTTGAACCCAAATGGTTTCCTGTAATTTATACGCTACACATCAAAGAAATGCTAAGTGTTGTAGAAATTGCGAGTGAAATTGGCTATAGCCATCCGTCAACTATAAGTTTATTGAAGGAATTAGAAAAACAAAAAATGATCAGTTCTAAAAAAGACAAATCAGACGAACGTAAAAGACTGATTGTGCTTACACCAAAAGGAAAGGAACTTGTGGTAAAAATGCAACCGGTTTGGGCCGTAATAAAAAAGACCTTAAACGAAATTACCGATAACCAAAATAATCTTTTGAGAGCGATTGAAGAAACAGAGCAAAATTTAACTCGTAAAGGTTTTCTTCAAAGAACTTTAGAACTGAGAACTGAGACTGAAAACTAATACCTATTCTTTGCCCGTAATCTTTTTTCTATGATTGTGTCCCCACTTTGCTAGAGAATCTATTACTTCTTTTAAAGTGTGTCCGTATTCTGTTAATTGGTATTCAACTGTTATGGGTTGCGTTTTTAAAACTGTTCGGGTTACTAATTGGTTTTCTTCTAGATTTTTCAGTTCTCTGCTGAGCATTTTTCCTGAAATTCCTTCCACTTCTCTTAGTAAATCCGAAAATCTTAAGGTATTAAAACAAAGTGACGCAATGATGGAAATTTTCCATCTTCCGTTTAAAATATACATCGCATCATGCACGGCCATAATGTGCTGATTGCATTTTTTAGGATCGTGCTTCAGTTCTTTTATCATGTCTTATCAGTGGGTTACCTCGATGTTACAGTTACTTTTGGTAATCGGATGACAAAAATACACTTAAAGTGTTTACATTTGAACACAATTTTAAAATAAAAGAAAATGGCCTTAATAGATGCATTAAAGTGGCGTTATGCTACAAAGAAAATGAACGGACAAGCGGTTCCACAAGAAAAAGTAGATTATATACTTGAAGCTGCAAAACTTGCACCTTCTTCTTCTGGACTACAGCCTTACAAGATTTTTGTTATTACAAACAAAGAATTGAAAGACAAACTTAGAGCGGTAAGTTTTGACCAAAGCCAAGTTACAGATGCTTCTCACGTTTTGGTTTGGGCGGCTTGGGATGGCTATAGTCTAGAAAAAATCTCTGCTGTATTTGACAGAACAATTGCCGAAAGAGGAATTCCTGCTGATGCAATGGATGAGTACAAACAAAGACTTTGGGGAATGTACGAGCCACTTGGACAAGAATGGCACGCTAACCATGCTGCAAAACAAGCGTACATTTCGTTTGGTGTAGCAATCGCAGCAGCAGCCGAGCAGCAAGTAGACGCAACTCCGATGGAAGGTTTTATTCCTGCTGAAGTAGACCAGCTTTTAGGTTTAAACGAACTTGGATTAAAAAGTGTTTTAGTATTGCCTTTAGGATATAGAGATGATGCTAATGACTGGTTGGTTAACTTGAAAAAAGTAAGAACTCCGAAAGAAGATTTTATAACAGAAATCAAGTAAAATATTATTTTTTACTTAATTAAGAATGCTTTTGAAATGGCGCAATAACGCTTTTTCAGAAGCATTTTTCGTTTAAATATTTCATTTTCAAACCCAAAGAGAATTCAGTTAAAAAAATAGAAAAACCCATTTTATAAAGGCAATGTTATTTTTTGACATTTGTCTGAAAAAAGGTACGCAATACGGATAATTAAATAATATTGTATCCCTAATTTTGCTTTTATCCAAAATAATTCAATCTATTTACAACAACTAAAATTCTAAAATTATGTCAGATTTTTTAACGAAATTTGGGGAAGACCTAAAAAAGAACGTCCCTGGGTTCATCGCAGTTTCTGTAGCTGAAATTGCAAGCGGTATGTCCTACTATTCTCAATCTGTAGTGGCAGATTTTGATCCAGAATTGGCATCAGCTTATAATCTTGAAGTCGTAAAAGCAAAAAAGAATGCTATTAAAGCTTTAGGGCTACAAGAACAGGTTATTGACAATATTATGATTACCTTAAGTTCACAAATTCACATTATTGATGTTTCTGACAATCAGGAATATTTTATTTACCTGGCCGTAGATTCTACAAAAGCCAATTTAGGTATGACAAAATCTATCCTAAACAAATACAAAAAAGAAATCGCAGCTAAATTATAATCACAATTTTGCCCTGCTATAAAAAGGAATATTCCAAATCTGGAATATTCCTTTTTATTTTTTAGGCATGCTATTCATTTTTGTGTTTCGCATAAAAACAGCTTAAAATCATTTTATTCTTCAAAAACTGAATATATGTCGCTCCGCTGGAGCTTTTTTGATGGTACTATTTTTTTTCTACCAATATTGAGCTCCGATGGAGCTCTTTCTGTTGTTTGCAATCGTCCTAGAGGGACGAAATATTGATAAAAAAAATGCTAGCGACATTAAAAGAGCTCCAGCGGAGCTCCATATTTATAGCAGAAAATTAATCAGGCGAATATAAAAAAGCTCCAGAGGAGCGAAATATCGGTAGAGAAAGCATCATCAAAAGCTCCAGAGGAACAAATTATTGGTAGAAAAAGAATTAGCGTCATCAAAAGCTCCAGAGGAGCTCCATATTTATAGCAAAAAATTAGTCAGGAGAATATAAAAAAAGCTCCAGAGGAGCGAAATATCGGTAGAGAAAGCATCATCAAAAGCTCCAGAGGAGCAAAATAGCACCAACCATCGCCCGAGGTTTGAGCCGTGAATAAAAAATCAAATTTTTCACCTCACCATATTCTCTTTTCTTTAAAATATTCTATATTTCCAAAAACAAATTTAGCATTGCATTAATGGAATTACGCGCATATTTTGAGAAATATTCTGACGAGGCAACCTGTATCGAAGAGCTCAAAAACAAACGTTTAGAAAATGGCCTTTTGTGCAGAAAATGTGGCCATGATGCGCATTCTTTTAGACAAAGCGATTTAAAATTTCAATGCCGAAAGTGCGGTAGCCGTATTAGCCTGCGCTCGGGAACTGTAATGGAAAATTCAAATCTACCCATTCGTTATTGGATGATTTGCATCGAATTGATGACTCTCTCCCACAGAAAAATGTCGATCCTTAAAATTCAGTATTTATTAGGACATAAAAGGTACGAGCCGATTTGGCTGATGGTTCAAAAAATTCGATTAGTCATGAAAATTAGAGATGAAAAATACATCTTAAGAGCCTACTCTGAATTTGATCGCGAATTTCTTCAGAAAATTGATAAACTAGCTTTGCAGAAAAAAGAGAAATGTGAGATGTTGTAGAGAGAGGGGAAGAGGAAAGAGGAAAGAAAAAAGATGCAAGATTTTGAGATTGAGATTTAAAAAGGCCACAGATTATAGAATTAAAAAAGATTTAGAATTCCTTTAATCTACAATCTGTGGCTTTTTAAATTTTATTGATATATCAGAACTTTGCGCGAGGCCTCCCCAAAAGCCTCACGACGCTCAGTCCGATAATCTGATATCAATTATCAATTATCAATTATCAATTAAAAATTTATTTCTTCTTATTCTTTTTCGCTTTAGATCTTTTTGCTTTGTTTTTTGCGATTTTTTTTGCTTTGGCTTTATCCTTTGCTTTTTTTGCTTTGGCTTTCTTCTTCGCTTTCGCTTTTAGTTTTGCTTTTTTCGCTTTGGCTTTCTTTTTATCTTTTGCTTTTTCTTTTTTCTTAGCCCCTTTTTTCTTTTTCTCTTTTTTATCTTTTTCTTTCATCTTTTTATTCTTTTTAGATTTCGATTGGTCTTGGTTTTCATCAGATGTTTCTTCGTTAGCTTCAGATACAGCTTCTTCCCCTATTTCTGTTTTCTCAGCTTCTGCTGCGGTTTCTCCTTCAGCTGAAACCGATTTTACTGCTGGTTTTCTCGGAGCTCTTTTAGGTTTTGATTTTGATTCTGAAGTCTCTGTCACAGCCAATTCTGTATCTGAAGCCGAAGTGTTTTCTTGCTGATTTTCTTCATTAGAAATGACTGCAGCAGTTTCTACCTCCTGATCGATTTCATTAGTATGGTTTTCTTTTGCCATTATTCTGTTAATTTTAAGAAATTAATTAAATTTATTTCGGATTAAACTAATTTTTAATGTTATTAAATCATTAAATTAACATCAAAAAATAATAAACAAATATAGATTGAAAAAGGTATTCGCCAATGTTAAGTTTTTCATCGCCACAAAAAACAGCTCACATTTACTTAAAAATCAACAACTTACCCAATGTTAAGTTTTTCATTGCTGTTTTTTAGAAACTTAAAACAGCTTTACAGGCTTTTTAGCACTTCGTTCTTTTCAAAAAAGGAATAGTAAAATGCATAATTTCGTTTTAAATTTGATACAATGATCAACGATTTAGCATACCAATACATTGAACCCAGCCAAAACCTTTCGGATTTTGTGGATAGTTTTTGGTGTATGGAAAATAAATCGGATGAAACACTAGAAACAATTGGCCTTCCTGACGGACGAATTGATTTATCACTAATAAAAACTGCCAAAACACCTTTTCAGATCCGGCTTTTAGGTTTGGGGACACAGCAATATGAAAAGGGTGAAATTCCTGCCAATAGCCGTACATTCGTCATTAGCTTTAAACTTCTCGCTGCTGAATACATTTTTCGCGAAAGCATTGCTGGCATTCTAAACTCAGGCAAACTGCTTTACAATGATTTTTGGGATTTTCATGAAACGGATTTAGACAATTTTGAATTGTTTTGCCAAAAAGCTTCTGCAAAAATCGAATCTTTCATAGTGCAACATATAGATCATCGAAAAGAAAAACTGTTTAGACTCATTTACGAAAGCAACGGAAATATGACCGTTAAAGAATTATCGGAACAATCTTATTGGAGCAGCCGTCAAATAAACCGATATTTTAATCACTATTTTGGCCTTTCACTAAAAGTGTATTGCTCTATTCTTCGCTTTCGTGCTTCACTGGAGCATATTGCAAAAGGAAAACTTTTTCCAGAAGAGAATTTTTCAGATCAAACCCATTTTATAAAAGAAATCAAGAAAATTTCAGGTTCGTTGCCCAAAGTGCTTTTTCAAAACAAAAACGACCGATTTATACTATTATCAGCTCTTTCGTCTAAATAATTTTGCGACATAGATTTTAAACACAAAACTATGTTACTAAAAAATAAACAGGTTGCCATTGTAGGCGGCGGTATGGGCGGTTTGATGCTAGCTCGCCTTTTACAGCTTCAGGATATAAATGTAAAAGTTTACGAAAGAGACCTCAACTCAGAAGTTCGCGTGCAAGGTTCTCCGTTGGATTTGCACGAAGATTCAGGATTAATTGCTATGGAAAAAGCGAATTTATTAGATGAATTCTACAAAAACGTTCGCCCAAATGCTAGCAAAGCTCGAATTGTCAATCAGAATTTTGAGTTGAAATTTGATGAACACAATATTCGCAAAACGGTTTCTGAAGAAACTTCAAATGCAAAACAAGATTCACTGCAAGATATTGCCAAACCACGACCAGAAATAGATCGTTCAGAGCTTCGGGCTGTTTTAATGCGTTCGCTTTTGCCAGAAACGATAGTTTGGAATAGTCAATTCCTTTCTACGGAAAAAGAAAATGATGGCTGGCGCCTATTCTTTAAAAATGGAGCAACCGTTTATGCTGATTTGGTAATTGGCGCAGATGGAGCAAACTCTAAAATTCGTCCTTACTTAAGCAGCCAAAAACCCATCTATTCGGGCATTACCATGATTGAAGGCACAATTTATAATGCCAAAGAAAATGCTCCCAAACTTTTTGAATTTTCTAAAGGTGGAAAAGTGCTGGCTTTAGGCAAGGAACAAACGATTATGTACGGCACAAAAGGAGATGGCTCATTAATGTTTCTTTTGAGCAGTAAAATTCCTGAAAACTGGATTGCAGAAAATAATTTAGATTTTAAAGACAATCAGAAGATTTTTGACTGGTTTAAAGACGTTTATCCTGATTGGAGTTCTAAATGGTATGAACTGTTTACGAGTTCTGAGTTGCATTTTATACTGCGTCCGCAATATTATTTCCCTCAAAATCAGTCTTGGGAAACGCAAAAAAACATCACTATTATTGGAGACGCCGCTCACCGTATGCCTCCCTTTGCTGGAAAAGGTGCTAATCTGGCGATGCTTGACGCTGTTGAACTGGCCCATTTTTTAACTCATAATCCATTTTCTGATATAAAAACTGCTATTTCTTCTTTTGAAAAACGAATGCTCGAAAGGGCTTCAGAAGCCTTAGAAAATACCTTAAAAAACGGTGCGCAGCTGCATGCTGAAAATGCTTTGGAAAAACTACTTTCTATATTCAATAGGTCAGTTTAATCTTAATTGTTTTTATTTCAATTACTTACATTTTTTATTTAAATTTACAAGTACCTGAAAAAATGCTACACTAGTAATTACACACCAATATAAGTTTAACTAACAAATTTATACCATGAGGCATTTTCTACTTCTTCTCTTTTTTGCTGGTTGTATCTATTCTTCTTTCGCACAGAAAATAGCAGATTCTGTCCCGAAAAAAACAAAAGATAAGAGAATCGAACTGAGAGTAATGCCTTATTTAAGCTATAACAGAAATCTTGATTTTATGTTTGGCGCAATTCCGATGGCAATGTATAAAGTGAATCAAGCTGATACTATTTCGCCAAAATCATTGTCGGGAATGTCGGCAATTTACACCACTAATAAATCTTATTTTATAGCGCTTTTTAACAAATGGTATTTGAATGAAGATAAATGGCGTTTGAAACTTTTCTTTTTTACAGGAAATCAGAATTCGCAGTTCTACGTTGATGATATTGATCAGCCTGATTTTTATGATTACGGAACCAAAACCACTGTTTTGAGTGTTGGCGGACAGCGCAAAATTGTAGGAAGGTTTTATGGCGGACTTTCTTATACGTATGCTCATTACAATACGGTTTACGAAGACAATATTTCTCCTGCTTCGGTTTCGCACAGCAATGCAATCGTTTTTAATTTGTTATATGATACGAGAGATGCCGTTTATTATCCTACTCAAGGTTACAAAATTAGAATGGATTGGTCTACGTATCCCAAATTTATGGATAACGACCTTGCCTCTAACCGAATTTCTTTTCAAGCCAATAAATATTTCCAAAATCGCGATGGCAAAGATGTGATTGCAGCACGTTTTTATGGCAAGTTTGGTCTCGGAAATGTTGCTTTTGAACAGCAAAGCACCATTGGCGGAACAGACATTCGCGGTTATTCTGAAGGAAAATATAGAGGTTCGGGCTTAATGGACATACAAGGAGAGTACCGCTACAATTTTGCAAAAAAAATGGGTTTGGTTGGATTTTTTGGTATTGCCACCATTTACGGTTCTGACACTCCCAGCTTTGATTGGAAAATGTATCCTGGAGGAGGTGTTGGCTATCGATACAATCCGTTTAAAAAATCAAAATTTAATGTTGGTTTAGATGGTGCAGTAGGTAAAGGAGACTGGGGAATCTATTTTAGAATAGGCGAAGCGTTTTAATTTATAAAAATAGGTAAGGAAGCTCTAAATCTTGAATTTAGAGCTTTTTTTGTTTGTTTCTATCTCCTTTTTTGCATGTTTCACATACTTTTTCTTGTTTCATTTTATAATATGCAACATCGAAAAAAATATTCCGAAGCTATCTTTCTTTAATTTTGAGTATCCCAGATTTTATTTTAACCTCTATCCAAATTAATGCTTAAAACAATTTATTAATTTAAGGTGGTTATCTATTTTCATGTGCTGCCTTTTTATCCCGATTGCTTATGGCACAATTTTACTTTTCTTGGAGAATTTACGCTTTATCGAAAAAACTGGCTTTTGCTGCAATTTTAATTTTACTTGCCACTTTCCAATCCAATGCGCAAAACTGTAGTGTAAATGCTGGAGTACTAAATATAACTATTTGTGAAACCGATGCATTAGTTTTAACTGGAAATAATCCGACTCCAATTATTGGTACGGTCAAATGGACACAAATTTCGGGTCCGGCAGTAACCATTAATTCTCCAACAAGTTCTACCACGACAGTTTCTGGATATACTGGAGGCAACACTTATATTTTTAGATACAGCGCAACCTGTGGCGATGGAGTACTGTCTTATCAGGACAAAGTAGTGAATGTAAAACCTATTACAAAGGCAAATGCTGGTGCTAATATTGCCAGTTGCCCTAATAATAACGGAACATTGGCCATTATCGCAAACACGCCTCAAAATAGTGGAGAAACGGGATTTTGGGAGATTGTAGGCGCAAATAATGCTGGAGTTGTGATTAATTTTCCAAATTCAGCAACCTCAACAATTACTTTACCAGCCACAAACTGTGGCGTGAGTACGCTGCAATGGGTTATTGAAGGACCTGAATTTGCCCCTGGCCAACGTTGCCGAACCACATCTCAAATTACGGTAACTAATTATGGAGGTGTAAAACCAATTTCTGCAGGTCCAGACCAAACTTTAAGCAATTGCTACACTACAACACAATCAACCAACTTAAGTGCTACTTATGGAGGCTGCGGACTTAATGGACAAAGCGGACAATGGACATTTGTTTCGGGACCAAATACTCCAACCATAGGCAATCCAAACTCTAACAATACAAGTGTGTCCAATTTAGTGCAAGGAACTTATACTTTCAGATGGACCGTTGTAGGACCATGTGCTTCAGGAAACGACACAGTAGTAATCAATGTTCCTGCAGCAACGCAAGATGTAACGAAACTGGCAGGAGGAGACGAGAATATATTCTTTTGCGATAATACGGTAAATCAGGTCACACTTATTGCTCAAACGCCTTTATACGCGGGAGAAACCGTAGCTTGGTCTCAGGTTTCGGGAGGTGCTGGTGCTGTAATTGTTTCGCCAACAAATCCGACCACTTTGGTTACAAACATTTCCTCTGCGGGGGCTCCTTATCGCTTTCGCTATACGCTTACCAATAACAATACAGGCTGTATTTTCACCAAAGATTATATCGTACAGTACAATGGCCCAACTAGAACTATTGTAGCAAATAACGGAAATGATATTGTTGGAAGCTGTAATGCGACCGTATTTACCATTCCGCTTGCTGTAACAGGAACAGGCTCCAATCAATACCGAATTGTAAGCGGTCCTGCCCTTTCACCTTTAGGCCCATTCCCTACTGCCTTGCAGGATGTTGGAAATTCTCTTACTCTAACCCTTACAGCACCTGGAGATTATACCGTCGAATTTATAAGAAAACAAACCGGAGCTTTAACGGTTGAATGCGATTATGGCTTTGATACTTTGAATGTCTTGGTTTCTGGCGATCCTACTCCGTCCAATGCCGGAACCGATGTCAGTTTGCCCTGCGGTGATACAACAACCGTTTTATCAGGTGTAAGCACCGATGACGGATTGCATTTTTGGAGTCAGCTTAGTGGTCCGAACACAGCCGTAATAGCTGATAATTTTGCTATAGACACACCTGTAAGCAATCTGATCTCTGGAACTTACGTTTTTCAATATATTACAAAAGGCGGTGGCGCCACGTGCGGATTTTCAGTAGCTACCGTTACAGTTTATGTTTCAGACACTTCTATAGACAATGTAGATGCTGGACTAGATCAGGTAGTTTGTGCAGACTCACACGTACCTCTTAATGCAGCAGAGCCCGAACCAGGCGAAATGGGAACATGGAGTCAGATTTCAGGGCCTAATACCATCACATTTTCTGATGTCAACGACCCCAAAGCTATTGCATCGGGTTTTCAAACCATAAGTTCATCGTATGAATTGCAATGGACGGTCTCTTATTCGCATCCAGGTCCTTCCTGTGGCGCATCTGTTTCTGATACAGTGACCATTTTTACAGATAATAGTGTGGCCCCTACCACATCAAATGCAGGACCAAACGCTTGTTATACCTCAGGGACAACCACTTTTAATTTGAGCGGAAATACACCTGCATTCGGGGAATTTGGTATTTGGACTGTAACACCTTCTACAGGAGTTGTATTTGCTGACGATAGTGACCCTAATACAATGGTAACTGTTCCTGGAAACGGAACTTATGTTTTTACATGGTCCATTACTTCAAGACTTAGATCTTGTCTTCCTAGCGAGAGCAGCGTATCTATTACGGTTGCCGAAACTCCTCCTGCTGCCGATGCAGGTCCAGATCAGGAAACTTGCGGCAATACCATAACAATGGCAGCCACACAAAGCACTGGGGCAATTGGAACATGGACTAGAATTTCTGGGGTTGGAAATTATACTATCAGCGACATTCATGATCCTCATGCCGTATTTACCTTTACTTATAGCGGCTATTACATATTCAGATGGACAGTTGATGCTAATATTTGCGGTCAGGCATTTGATGATATTAATCTTACTATTGGTATTCCGCCTCATCCTGCGGCGGCAGGGCCAGACCAAAATGTCTGTAACAGTACTAGCGTAACTATGGCTGGAAATGCTTATGATAGCTTCTTCGAATTGGGACAATGGTCTGTACTTACAGGCGCTCCTAATCAGCCTACAATTGCAGACCCTTCAGATCCTAATACCGTAATTAACGGCCTGGTTGCGGGTACGTATACATTTAGATGGACTATCACTGCCAAAAGCATCTTTTTATGTCCAGGTAGCTTTGACGATATGGTGGTTGTGGTCGATCCAGCAGCAAATGCAGGACCCGATCAAACACATTGTGATGTTACTAGCGTGCAGCTTATTGCCAATGAAAATTCAACTGGAACTTGGGCACTAACCAGTACTACAGGAAACCCAGCTGATGTTGTAATTACCCAATCGCCTCCTAACAGCTATATTGCCAATGCAACTGTAGTTCCAGGAAACAGTTATGTTTTTACCTATACCATCAATACGAGTACATTTCCTAACGGCGCTAGCTGTCCAGGAACTTCAGATTCTGTAAATGTAACTATTTATAATGGTGCTAGTATAGATCCTGATGCTGGACCAGACCAGACTTTATGTATTAATGATGTTGGCGGTATTGCTACGATGAGCGGAAATACTGCCCCTCCAGATGTAACCTTATCGGAATGGCGATTTGTTTATCAGCCAACAGGAAGCGTAGCTGTTATTGACAATCCGACATCACCTTCAACAACCGTTTCAAGTTTAACCGTTCCTGGACTTTATATCTTAGAATGGGTGTTTGAAAGCAACAATTGCCGATCTCTTTCTGATATTGTCCGAATAGAAATGAATGCACCGCCAAGTGCAGCAGACGCAGGGCCAGACGATGCTGTTGCTTGTCAGACCACCTATAAAACTGCAGCCGTTCCTCCTGCCGTTGGTATTGGAACATGGACATTTGAATCGCAGCCTACTGGAGGAAATGCCGTAATTGATAATCCAAACAGCCCCGTTACTACTTTATCTAACATAAATGAATTGGGTACTTATGTCTTAAGATGGACTGTAACCAATGGCACTTTTACTGCTCCTTCTGCTTGTGCGCCTACTTCAGATTTAGTTTCTGTAACTTTCAATGATGTACCACCATCCATTGCCAATGCTGGACCCGATCAAGAGCTTTGTAATGCAACAAGCGCTACAATGAATGCTGTAACAGTAACATCGGGCGTAGGAACATGGACACAAGTCTCTGGACCAAATACAGCTAGTATTGCATCGCCAAATCTTGAAAATTCCTTAATTCTTGGATTAATACCTGGTGTTTATGAGTTTAAATGGACAGTTACCACGGCCGCTTCCACGAGCTGTATTTCTGAAGATAATGTGCTTATCACGATATATGATAAACCTTCAACTGCCGAAGCGGGACCAAACCTAGTGATGCCTCAGTTTTCTACCATCACTATGAATGCCACAACTCCAACAGTTGGAACAGGAAGCTGGAAACAGCTTTCCGGACCTAGTACAATTGGTTTTGCAGATCCCTCAAATCCAACAACAGCTGTTACGGGAACAATTCCTGGTCTTTATACACTTGAGTGGAGTGTAACCAATGGAAATTGCCCTCCTTCATCAGATACGATGACGCTTTCGATACTGGCTATTGCCGATTTAGAATTGACTAAAACGGTAACGCCAACAACTGGAAGTGTTGGTGATGTGGTTACTTTCAATATAAATGTTTTTAACAATAATGCACAGGGCGGCTCTGCCACTGCGACTAATGTTGCTATACGCGATTATATTCCGCTAGGTTTTGCTATAGTTCCGGGATCTGTCACCTATTCAGGAGTATACAATGTTGGTGACAATACCATTACGTGGAGCGGCCTTACCGTACCTAGTGGCCATATTATCCCTTTACAGTTTAAAGCCACTATTCTCTCCACGAGATCTTATGTTAATACAGCAGAAGTTATTGCTTCAGATCAATACGATCCTGATAGTACGCCAAACAATAAAAATCCTAATGAAGATGACCAGAGCAGTGCGGCAATAGTTCTTGACGTAGCCGATTTGTCACTTAATAAATCGGTTTCACCTACTACTGTGAGTATAAATGACAATGTTATCTTCACTATTTCGGTTACCAATAGCGGACCAAATAATGCTACCGGCATTACGGTATCAGATAAACTGCCTTCTGGTTATACTTATGTGAGTGATAATGGCGGCGGAAAATACGACAAAACCACAGGCATCTGGAATATTGGCAATCTTAATAACGGAAACACCATAACACTTCAGATAACAGCAAAAGTAAATGTAGCCACGGCCGCCAATTATGTGAATGTTGCCGAAGTACAGACAGCCAAACAATTTGATCCAGACAGCACACCTGGAAATGGACTTCCTGAAGACGACATGAGCAGTGCTACCGTCACTTTAAAACAAGCCGATTTAGAGCTTACCAAAACCGTTTCTCCAACCTCTGCTGCAGCAGGAGATCAAGTTACTTTTACACTTCATCTTCTTAATAACGGACCAGGAAATGCCACTGGAATAGCTGTAAAAGATGTGATTCCTGAAGGTTTTACAATAATACCCGGTTCGGTCTCAAACAACGGGTTTTATAATGTTGCCAATGGAGATCTTACGTGGCAAAATTTAGCGCTTCTAAATGCCGCTTCACTAGATTTAACCTTTAAGACAACTGTAAATGCGACAGGTCCGTATAAAAATATTGCTCAAGTAACGGCCAGTGACCTTCCCGATCCAGATAGTACGCCAAATAATGACGATGGCGATCAAAGCGAAGATGATGAAGACAATGCTACAATAACCTTTATAGGTCCAACAGCAGATCTTGAGTTAACCAAAGAGGTTGTTGCAGGAAACACAAGTCCTGTAATAGGAACTCAGGTTTCTTTCAGGCTTATTATTACAAATAAAGGCCCAAACGAACCATCAGGTGTTTTGGTGAGAGACCTTCTGCCTTCTGGCTACGAATTTGTTAACTACAGCACTACCGATGGTATTTACGACTATACTACTGGTATTTGGAATGTTGCAACTATTGATGCTGGAGCCACAGAAACTCTTATCATAGATGCAAAAGTACTTCCAACTGGAGATTATAAAAATATTACGGAAGTCATTGCCTGCAGTCTCCCAGATCCCGACAGTACTCCTAACAATGATGACGGAGATCAGAGCGAAGATGATGAAGACAGCGCGATCATAACGCCAATTCAGCCTGCTGCAGACTTATCATTAACCAAAACTGTAAGCAATCCGACCCCATTGGTAGGCTCATTGGTTACTTTTCAGATTATAACCACCAATAGCGGTCCGCAAAATACTTCACAAGTTAGAGTAAAAGACCTTTTGCCATCTGGTTATACTTACATGAATTTCAATTCTACCAGCGGAACTTATGACCCAATAACGGGTATATGGTCGTTAGACATATTAGAAAACACGGAATCTGAAACACTGCAGATAAACGCAACAGTAAATGCTACTGGAGACTACACCAATATTGCCGAAGTAGTAAACAGCAGTATTCCAGATCCAGATTCAACTCCTAACAATGGCGATCCAACAGAGGATGATTACGGAACGGCAACCACAACTCCGATCCAGCTAATTTCGGATTTAGCTTTAACCAAAACAGTAAACAATCCAACGCCTGTTGTGGGATCTCTTGTTATTTTTAAAATTCTTGTTTCCAATAATGGTCCTCAGGATAATACTGGAATTAAAGTTAAAGACTTGCTTCCTTCTGGATATACATTCAATGGAGTTACTGTCACTACAGGAACATATGATCAGACAACGGGAGTATGGACAATAGGAAGCTTGCCAAATGGCAATTCTGAAACGTTACAGATTGTCGCTACAGTAAACGATTCAGGCGATTATCTTAATATTGCCGAAGTGATAGCAGCAGATCTTCCCGATCCAAACTCCACTCCTAATAACGGAGATCCAACAGAAAATGATTATTCGTCAGCAAGTACAACTCCTGTAATACAGTCTTCTGATTTATCAATAACCAAAACAGTAAACAATTCTACCCCTATTATAGGCTCTCAGGTTACTTTCGAGATTATATTGACCAACAATGGTCCAAATGATAATACTGGAATCGAATTAACCGATTTGCTTCCTTCTGGATATACTTTCGCTGGATTTAACAATTCAAAAGGAACTTATAATCCTTTAACGGGATTATGGACGATCGGTAATTTAATAAGCGGAAACTCAGAAACACTAGAAATTGTCGCAACAGTAAATCCAACAGGAAATTATCTGAATGAGGCAGAAGTTACCGCGGCAGACCTTCCTGATCCGAATTCAACGCCAAATAATGGGGTTACAACTGAAAACGATTATGCTTCTGCTTCTACAAGTCCGATACCGCAAACTTCTGACCTTTCCTTAACCAAAACAGTAAGTAATCCTACTCCTTTGGTTGGGGCATTAGTTAATTACAGAATTGTAGTTACTAATAATGGTCCAAATGATAATACAGGAATTCAGGTAACCGACATACTGCCATCTGGATATACTTTTGCCTCATTTAGCACTTCAAAGGGAACTTATGATCCTGCAACGGGAATTTGGACAGTAGGAAACTTATTAAATGCAAATTCAGAAACCTTGCAAATCTACGCGACTGTAAATGCTTCTGGAAACTACACCAATATTGCCGAAGTAACAGCAGCAGATCAACTGGATCCCAATTCAACACCAAATAATGGAGTTCCAACAGAAAACGATTATGCAACAGCAACAACAGTTCCTAACCCATTATCGGCCGATTTATCACTGACTAAAACAGTAAATAAATCGAACCCATTAGTTGGTACACCAGTAACTTTTGAAATTATCGTAACTAATAATGGACCTCAGAATACAACTGGAGTTCAAGTTACCGACTTACTCCCATCTGGATATACTTATAGCAACTTTACTGCAACAAAAGGAACTTATAATAGTGCAACAGGTAGATGGACAGTTGGTTCTTTAATAAATGGAGATTCTCAAACATTACAACTTACAGGTATTGTAAATGCTTCTGGAAATTATACCAATATTGCCGAAGTTACAGCCAGCAGTTTGCCAGATCCAAATTCAACTCCAAATAACGGAGTTACAACGGAAGACGATTATGCCTCTGCAGCAACCACTCCTGTTCTTCCAATTGCAGATTTATCTTTAACCAAAGCTATTGTAGGCAGTAATTTCAGTCCTGCCTTTGGTTCAACAGTAACTTTTGAAATTGCTGTAAAAAATGATGGTCCGCAAAATGCTACTGGCGTAAAAGTTAAAGACTTGCTCCCGAGCGGTTATACCTATCGTGTTTACAGCGCCACACAGGGAAATTATTTTGAAACTACAGGAATTTGGGATATTGGAACTATAGTCGCAGGCACTAGCGAAAGCCTTCTTATTTCTGTTGAAGTAAACAGAAATGGAGACTACAACAATACGGCCGAAGTTTACGCATCAAACGAATTTGACCCTGACTCTACTCCTAACAACGGTGTTGTCGGAGAAGACGATATGAATACTGTATTTTTGACACCAGTTCCTGCAGTTGCCGATCTTTCCTTAATAAAAGAAGTAGTCAATAATAATCTTACTCCTGCGATAGGATCACGAATATCTTTTTCAATAACGGTTTCTAATTCGGGGCCTAGCGTTGCAACAGGCGTAACCATAAAAGACATACTCCCTTCTGGTTACACCTATGTATTCTACAATTCAACATCTGGAAGTTACGATCCCGCAACTGGAGAATGGAATCCCGGAGTAATTTTACCAGGAAACAGCCACACATTAATCATTACGGTATTGGTAAAAGCGCCAACAGGAACTGCTAATGAATATTTAAACATAGCAGAAGTAATGACTTCCAATCAGGCAGATCCAAACAGTACGCCTGGAAATGGTGTTCCAACAGAAGATGATTACGATAGCATTGCAGTAACACCGCAAATTATTATGGCTGACCTTTCTTTGAATAAAAGAACGCTTTCTGGAAATGTAGTGCACGATGTTGGAAGCACCGTAATATTTGAAGTTACCGTTACTAATGATGGTCCTGGAAATGCTACAGGCGTACAGGTAAAAGACCTTCTGCCTTCTGGATTTAACTATTCTACTTATACTGCCACAAGCGGTGTATACAACAACGTAACAGGAATATGGAATACAGGAACCGTAAATGCAGGAACCACCCAGACACTGCAAATCTATACAAGAGTAAACAAACCTTCGGGACAAAGTGGAGAATACACCAATACTGCCGAAGTAATAGCAAGTGATCTGCCAGATCCAGACTCTACACCAAACAACAATATTCCGACCGAAGACGATCAGGACAGCATTACCATACAGGTAAATGTTGCCGATTTGAGCCTTGAAAAAACAGTAAGCAATAAAAATGCAAATGTAAATGAAGTGGTAACCTATACCCTGCAAATTGGAAATGAAGGTCCAAGTCAAGCCACTGGAGTTTCGGTAGAAGATATTATTCCGTTAGGATTAAAAAATCTAACCAATATCAGCAATGGAGGAATTTTTAGCATCAACACGATTAGATGGGAGAAATTGACCATTCCGGTTGGCGGACTTACTTTAACCTATCAGGCTACGGTAGTTTCAACGGCGGGTCTAGAAAACTCAGATTATGTCAATATCGCTCAGGTAACAGCGAGCGATCAATTTGATCCTGATTCTACACCAAATAATGATAATGGTGACCAAAGCGAAGATGACGAAGATTCTGAATCTATCAATATTCCAGCAACAGATATAGCCATTCGTAAAGAGGTAGACAAAACCGAAGTTCCAATGTATTCTCAAGTTACTTTTACAGTTACAGCGGAAAATCTTGGAAACCTAGCCGCTACCAATGTCGAAATTCAAGATTTGCTTTCAAAAGGCTATTCGTTTGTAAACGCTACAGCTTCTTCAGGAGCTTATAATGCTGCAACAGGAATCTGGACAGTTCCTTCTATTGCAAAAGGTGCGTCGCAAACACTCGACATTACGGTCAAAGTCGTTGATTTTAAAGATTATTTAAATACAGCGCATTTAACCAAACTCGATCAAGTAGACACCAACGCGAGCAACAATCAGGCTAGCGCAACTGTAGCTCCAAATTGCTTGAAGATTTATAATGAATTCTCACCAAATGATGACGGACAAAATGATTATTTCTACATAGACTGTATCGATCAGTATCCGGATAACCAGCTGGAAATATTCAATCGTTGGGGTAATTTGGTTTATTATAAAAAAGGCTACAATAATACTTGGGACGGTAAAGAAGAAAGCTCTTCGAAAACGCTTCCTGAAGGCACCTATTTCTATATTCTTGATTTGGGAGATGGATCTAAAAAAACCTCGGGATGGCTTTATCTGAAATAAAACCGCAGACGAGTTTCGAAAAGAACAGGATTAACCAAAATATATTGGCTATGATTAAAAATATAAAAAAGGTTTTCACGATAATAAGTATACTTTCGGTATATGCTGCCTCCGCACAGCAGGATCCGCAGTACACGCAATATATGTACAATACACTTACCGTCAATTCAGCTTATGCAGGATCTCTTGGTCATTTGGCCATAACAGGCATTTATCGCACACAATGGGTTGGAATTGAAGGCGCGCCAGATACGCAGAGTTTTTCATTAGATACTCCAATAGCCAAAAATTTGGGTCTGGGAATTTCTATAGTAAACGACGAAATTGGGCCTACAGAAGAACAGTATTTGGATGCCAACCTCTCTTATACCATTCAATCTGGACAAACGCATAAACTTTCTTTTGGAATAAAGGGAGGCGGACGTGTTATTAATATCGACTGGACCAAAGGAAGCTATAAAGATCCGGATGCTCAATTTCGTGAAAACATCAATAATAAATTTCTGCCTGTTGTGGGGGCTGGACTTTATTGGCATGGCGAAAGAGATTATGTCGGAATTGCGATTCCAAACTTCATGACAAAAGAGCGCTATACTTATGATGATATTAGCGAAAACCTTGTCAATCAAAGAATTCACTTATACCTGATTGGAGGGATTGTGTTTGATCTCTCGGCTCATACCAAATTTAAACCCGCAGTTTTAGTCAAATATGTAGCTGGAGCGCCTTTAATTGCCGACATCTCAGCCAATTTTATGTTTAATAACGCTTTAACGCTTGGAGTCTCCTATCGTACATCAGATTCTGTGAGCGCATTGGCAGGAATACAGATTTCTCCAATGCTAATGGTAGGTTATGCCTATGATTATACCACAACCGAACTCCAGAACTACAACAGCGGCACACATGAGATTATGCTTCGTTTCGAGCTTGTTTCCCGCAAAAAAGGACTTAAATCACCTCGATTCTTTTAATACAATAGTCTATGAAAAGAACAATTACTATACTCGTATTATTGGTTATACAGACGATTTATTCGCAGACCAAAAACAAAGCAGCCGATGCTCTTTTCGACAAAATGTATTATGTCGAAGCGGCAAAATCGTATGAGATTTCGATAAAAAATGGTGATCCTTCCAGAGAAATGCTGCAGCGTTTGGGCGACTGTTATTATTTTAATACTCAAATGGAAGAAGCCAGCAAATGGTACGGAAAACTAGTGGCCGATTATCCTAATGAAGTTCCGCCAGAATATCTGTTTCGCTATGCGCAGTCTCTGCAAGGAATTCAGAATTATGACTTGGCAAAAAAATGGATGAAAGCCTTCGCAGCAAAACAAAAAGCCACCGATGTGAGAGCGCAGAATTTTTCGCTTCAAAATGTGACCTTAGAAGACATTCAAAATATAAAGCCTTCTTTTATGCTTGAAAATTTAGAAATCAATAGCGCTTATTCCGATTTTGGCCCGATGTTTTACAAAGGCGATTTGGTATATTCTACCACTTCAGATTCCTCCTATTTCAAAACGGAAAAATATGGCTGGAACGATCAGCCTTATTTGAGCATGCAATTAGGAAAAATCAATGAAACAGGATCTAATGTTTCTTCCAAACAACGATTTGCTAAAGAAATCTCCACAAATTTTCATGAAGCCTGCGTTGCCTTTTCGCCCGACGAAAAAACCATTTATTTCACTAGAAACAATTACAATGGAAAATTGAAACGTGACAGCAAAGGCATCAATAATTTGAAAATATATACCGCCACGGCTACAGAAGGCGCAAACGGAACTGTACAATGGAAAGATGTTAAAGAAGTGCCTTTCAACAGCGATAATTACTCCGTTGGGCATCCATCAGTAAGCAAAGACGGCAAAAAGCTTTATTTCGTTTCGGATATGCCGGGAACTATTGGTTCTACCGACATCTTTGTAGTCGATATTTTAGGCGAAAACCAATATTCGAACCCTAAAAATTTAGGCGATAAAATAAACACAACAGGACGCGAAATGTTCCCGTTTATAACCAATCAAGCCATTTATTTTGCTTCCGACGGTTTCTTAGGTCTGGGCGGACTCGATGTTTTTGAAAGCAGATTAAACAACGGCGTTTTTAGTGATCCAGTCAATCTTGGAGCGCCGCTAAACAGCAATATGGATGATTTCGCTTTTATTGTAAACGAAGAGACCAACAAAGGTTTTGTGTGCTCCAATAGAAAAACAGGAAAAGGCGATGATGATATTTATTCGTTTGAACGTTTCTGCAACCAATCAATAAATGGGTATGTTTTTGATGCCATTTCCAACAATAAAATTGCAGGCGCTGTAGTAATTCTTAAAAGCCAAAATGGCGAAAAAATAGCAGAAACCGTTTCTCAAATTGACGGAAAATACGAATTTGCAAAAGCTTTAACTTGTAATACGCCTTATACGATTGAAGTTTCAAAAGACAATTTCACCAGCAATACCAAGTCGGTTATCACGCCAAATAACTCTGGAAAAACCGAAGTTCCAGTTGGTTTAGATCCAGCCTTGATTGTTCGCGAAAATGGCGTTTTAAAAATCAAAATCGGAATTATTTTCTTTGATTTAAACAAATCAGACATCCGCTATGATGCTGCAATAGAATTAAATAAAGTCGTTTTATTAATGCATCAGTACAGCACTGTGGTCATAAAAATCGAATCGCATACCGACTCCAGAGCCGATGATCAGTACAACTTAGAACTGTCCGACCGAAGAGCCAAAGCCACCAGAGATTATCTGATTTCGCAAGGCGTCGCTCCAGAGCGAATAGAAAGCGCCATTGGTTACGGAGAAACCCAATTAATCAATAATTGCTCCAACGGAGTTCCCTGCACAGAAGCACAGCACCAAATCAATCGCCGAAGCGAATTCATCATCACAAAAATGTAAAATAAAAAAGCGTCCAATAATCTAGGACGCTTTTCTTTATCTATAATCTGAAACAAGTCTTTCTTCTTTCTTCTATTTTCTTTCATCTTGCCTCTTTCATCTTTCATCTATACTCTCTCTCACTGCAGCTTCACGCAAAGCCACTCTCCTTTCATAATCAATCGATCTTCGTCAAAAGCTTCACCAGACTGTTTGATAATTTTTTCGCTTGTGCGAATGTTTTTCACCACAAATTTCACCAGTTTATTAAACTCAACACCGCCAAAAAACTCCACATTATCCAAACTTACTAAACCAAAAACGCCATCTGCGATTCCCAAAAGCTTTATTCCTGCGCCTCCACATTGTGCCATTGCCTCGATTAAAATAGTGCCAGGAACAAAATTAAAATCTGGAAAACTTCCTTGGAGCCAAGCATCTTTATCTGTAAATGTCTTTAAACCAACGATTGTTTCTGTTGTATAAGAGATAATTTCATCAACAAAGAGAAATGGAGCTCGGTGCGGAATTAAATCTTCTATTTTTTTTGTCATGATTTTTGGAATTTTCACCAATGTACGAATCTGACGCGAAATAACCAACGTTTTAAATTATATCTATGTTAATCCTTTTGCAATCTCTTCATTTACAAAACAAAAAAAAGAGACGCTTTAGCATCTCTTTTCCCGTTATTAACTCTAAAATCAGCAGTTTATTCTTTTAACAAGACAAAACTCTTCGCATTTGCTCTGATTTTATTTCCTTCAAAATCAATGTCAATTATTCCAGCTTTTCTAGGTGAAACTTCATTATTGCTGTAATGTGTATGCAGCACATATTTCATTTTTCCATTTTTATCATAAAAAACATCACCGTGTCCTACTCCATTTATTCCCAAATCCTTACGGCTTATTATCGGACTTTCAACAGCTTTCTCCCAAGGTCCGTACGGACTTTTGGCTGTGGCATACCCTACTGCATAATCTGGGTTTCTAAAATCGTTTGCCGAATAAATCATGTAATACAAACCGTTGTGCTTAAGAACCGTCGGACCTTCTGTTACTGGCCAAGGCACATTTTGTGTATTCTCCCAAGGAAGCACACCAGAAATGCATTCTTTCAGCGTTTCTTCCTTAATTCCAGATAGGTCTTCTTTCAATTCTGCTACAAAAATTCTGTTGCCATCAATCAAACGTACGTGATAAAGGTATTTTTTGCCATCCTGATCAACAAAAATGAACGGATCGATCTGTTTGCCCAAATTAAACATTGGAGCCTTAGAATCGCTTTTAAATGGCCCTAACGGACTGTCGCTTGTTGCAATTGCAATATTTTCATCGGCAGTATAAATAATTTGATACTTCCCATCGAATTTAAAAATCTGAGGTGCCCAAAAACCTTTCGTTCCAAAAGCGTCCCCTTTTTTCAGAGCCAAACCATTTTGTGCACCAACTGGACCTTTCCATTTTTTTAAATCTGAAGAAGTGTAAACTTGAAAACCTTCTCCGTTCGGAAAATTTCCTGTTGTTGTGCCATACAAATAGTAAACTCCATTTTCGTAAAAAATGGTTGGGTCTGCCAACAAAATTGGCCGATCATTTGAAGACGTTTTTTGAGCTGTTTTTTCGGGCTGAGCACAGCAGGTTACAACAAAAAACAGAGCCAATAGATTAAAATATTTATAATTTTTCATTATTAAACTTTTTATTTAGTTAAATATAATTTTTAAACTAAAAATCAAATACTTAAAAGACTGTTATAGATAAAACTTATAGCAATAATTGCGTAGATTTCATGTGAAAATTGCTTTTTTTTCACTTAAAAAAATGTCAACTATTTACATGTCAAAAACAGCTTTTCACTTCTTAAATTCTCCTCTCTTTTTTTATCACTTTTCTGTCGAAAATCGATACAAAGAAACGGTGTGATACTTCTCTCCTGCTTTCAAGGTAATTTGAGGAAATTTTGGCTGATTTGGAGCATCTGGAAAATGCTGGGTTTCAAGAGCAAATGCCGTTCTAAAATCATCTTTAGCACCTGATTTAAAGGTATTTAAACCTTGCATAAAGTTTCCGCTATAAAATTGAAGTCCAGGCTCTTCTGTATAAATATCTAAAGTAATACCTGAAACATCTCCTTTAATTGTTGCCGCATGAACAAAACCATCTTTTTTATCGGTATTCAACACATAATTGTGATCATATCCTTTTCCAAATTGCAGCTGTTGGTCTTTCGTTTCGATTCTTTCGCCTATCGTATGTTTTGAAGTAAAATCGAATGGTGTATTTTTAACCGATTTTAATTCTCCAGTCGGAATTAAACCTTCATCCACTGGCGTAAATTTATCTCCATAAATTTGCAATTCGTGATTTAAAATCGTTCCGCTTCCCTCTCCATTCAGATTGAAAAAAGCGTGATTGGTTAGATTTACAATTGTAGCTTTATCGGTTGTCGCTTCATATTCCATTTTCACCGTTTGATCGTCTGTAAGCGTATAAGTTACTTTTACTTTCAGATTTCCAGGAAAACCTTGTTCGCCATCTGGAGAAACGTATGTAAAAACCAAAGTCTTTGAATCTGTTTTCTCAGCATCCCAAACTACGTCTTGAAAACCTTTTACACCACCGTGTAAAGCATTTTTTCCATTATTTAACGGAATGTTATATTGCTTTCCCTCAAGAGTAAACTTGCCTAATGCAACTCTGTTGCCAACTCTGCCGATTGTGGCTCCAAAATAAGGTTCTGTCGAGTTTTTAAAGCCCTTTACACTGTTCATTCCGACCACTACATCGGTCTGTTTTCCACTTTTATCCGTCACCCATAAACCTACCAATCGCCCGCCGTAATTGGTAAAAGCAGCTTTTATTCCTTTGTTTTCGATCCAATACAAACTGACTTTTTTACCATCGATAATAGTGTCAAAATTTTTAGTTTCTAAAACCGTTTTTACCGAATCTGATTTGATTTCGATATTGTTTTTTAAAGTTTCATTGTCTTTTTTGGCCTCTTTACAATTGAATTGCAAAAGAGCAAGCAACAAAACTGCAGTAATTTGAATATTTTTCATCTTTTTGAGTATTTAAAAGTTTACCTGCTAGTTCAAATTGAATAAATTTTAATTTAAACACATAGAAACATAGATTTTTGTTTTTTCTGTCTAAGATTAAAGAAAAAGCAAGCTTTAACACATAGCTAGGTGTTTTATTCTTAGTGAAACGCTTTAATACGTTTCCCAAAGGTTTCTATGTGTTCAAATTCAATAAAATTTAATTCAACACATAGAAACATAGATTTTTGTTTTTTCTGTCTGAGATTAAAGAAAAGCAGGCTTTAACCATAGCTATGTGTATTATTCTTAGTGAAACGCCTTTAATACGTTCCCAAAAGCTACGTTTCTATGTGTTTAAAATAATTTCTGTTTAAAAGTTTCAATCATTTAGAAGGAATTGCCAATTTAGTTCCTTCGCTAACGGGTTCGCCCAAAACAGGAAGTCCGTTTGCGTCCCAATTGATTTTCTGCATTCTTGGAGATCTCTTGTTGCCGCAACCCTCACCTGGGTTAGAATTGGCATGATACAAGATCCAATCCTCTTTTCCGTCGGGAGATTTAAAAAACGAATTATGACCTGGAGCATAGACTTTGTTTTGCTCTGATTGCTTGAAAATTGGTTCTGGAGCTTTTTCCCAAGCCGAAGCATCTAGCAAATTATCTCCGCCTTTAAACTTCAATAATCCTAAAGCATAGAAATCGGTCCAACAGCCGCTGGCAGAAAAAACAATGAAGATTTTACCATTTCGTTCCAAAAACTGAGGCCCTTCATTCACATTCACCTGCGGTGGATTTACCTCATCGTGCAATGCGCCGTGCGTTTCCCAATCGTGAGTTGGTGCAGAAATCAGAACACGATCGCCTTCTATTTCTAGCGGATTTTTCATTTTGGCAATGTAAATATTCTGCTGTCCGTTGGTATTGCCTTCCCAACCAGCCCAAATCATGTACAATTGCTTCTTGTATTCAAAAACATTTCCGTCAATGGCCCATTTATCTGTCTTAGCCGCAATTTTGCCTTTAAACTCAAAATTTCCCTTAAATGGGTCTGATGATTTATTTTCTAAAACATACATGCGGTGTGTATTGTTATTGCCATTATCTGCGGCGAAATAGCAGTACCATTTCCCGTTGATGATATGAAACTCCGGCGCCCATATTTCAGCAGCATATTCGGTATTCTTTGGCGGAGTCCAAATCACTTTACTTTCTGCATTCTTGATATCCGAAAGATCCTTTGTTTTCCATAAAGTCAATTTATTGCCAAGTGTATTGGTGTAGTAATAATATCCTTTGTAATATGTGCTATAAGGATCTGCTCCCGATGGCAGAATTGGATTCGTGAAGGTTTTCTGCTGTGCAAAACTTAGCGTTGTGAACAGTAGCAAAATGAGGTGTTTTTTCATTTTATTATTTTTTGCTTGAAATTCTTAATACATGCAACCCTATTTAGGCGCTTATTTATGATCGTGTTACGTGGCATTTCTTAATCAAAATGAATTATCGGGTTCATCTCCACATAAACCCGATAATTACAGAACTAAACTAACTTAACTAACCATTTTTTTGTTTGATGTGAAATGTGAAATGTGAGATGCAAATAACTTTTTACCAAGACATTTCACTTTTCACATCTAACATTTCACTTCTAACATTTCACTTCTAACATTTTACTTTTTACTCAGTCCAAATTTCTTCACTAAACTGTTGTATTCTTTTTTTGAGATTGTAATCATACAACCGTGGCGTACTTTTTCTGGGAGACTATATTTGTCCCAATCAGAGAAAAAAGTGTAACCAGAGGCTTGAAACCAAGGTCCGTTTAGGTTATCGGCAATCGATAATCCGTAGGAAACTCCTGGATATTGTTCGTAATACATGTACCATATTTTGTCATCTGGAGAAGGAATCAGCATAGGCGCTTCTCTAAAGTTTGGACTGATAGATTGCTGGGGCAAAGAATAAGGTCCTAAAAGGGATTTTGATTTGGCAATTCGGATGGTTTTTCCTGTTGTCCAATACAGCGTTGGGTACGTTTCATCTTTAATCACGGCGTAGTAAGAATCTCCAACTTTGCGAATAAAGACATCAATGGTTCCCATATCCCAATCGAATAAACGTTTTGGTGTTCCTTCAAAGGTTTTTAGATCTTTAGATAAAACATACAAAGTGCGCTGGCTCGCCCAATAACGTTCGCCATCTTCTTTTGTTCCTTCGAGATGCGGCGTGTGCCATGTCATAATGAATTTTTGAGAAGGTTCATCATAATACAATTTTGGAGCGCCAATTCGCTGTAAAGCGTTTGAATAATCTGGCGTGCTTTTTAAATCTGGCGTATAATCGGCATGTTTTTTCCAAGTAATCAAATCATCCGAAACCCAGATATTGATGCTTTTGGCATCATCGCCTGTATTTCCTGCTATGTAATATTTCCCATCTGGACCTTTGCAGATATCAGGATGTCCTTTATAGTCTTCAAAAACGCGTTTTCCGTTGTTTAGATTCTCCCAATGAAGTCCGTCTAAGCTAACTGAATAATACAATCTGCCGTAATCGTTATGCGTCATGTGCGCAAAAAGATAGGCTTCGTTTTTTGGTTTTTCGTTTCCTTTTATCTGTCCCGGCGGATCGGGCTGTTGCGCATTCGCAGAAAAACCAACTAAAATTGTTGCTAGAAAAAATAAGTTTTTTAATGTTTTCATAAGCTTTTTTTTAATGTGTCAATTAGTCAATTTGATAATTAGATAATTTCTATAAATGTTTTAATTAGCTAATTTTCTAATTGTCACATTATCTTTTTTTTTGCCACTGATTAAAAGGATTAAAATGATTTTTTATCAAACGTAGCCCAAGGTTTCAACCTTGGGTACGCAACGATTTACCGCACTCCATGTACCCAAGGTTGAAACCTTGGGCTATGTTTTATGTAGCAACAGAAAAAAATCCTTTTATCCCGATAGCCATCGGGAGTGGCAAAAAGAATTTTCTAATTGCCACATTTTCTCATTATCTAATTACCAAATTGGCACATTATCTAATTTTTAGCGTTTGCCTCAGAAGTCATTTTCTTAATCAAATCTGTTTCGGCTTTGATGTATGGTGTTCCGTCTGTATGCAATATTTCGTGAAACCATACTTTTGGCTCTGCTGTATAGGTTTTAGTCCAGCTGTCCCAAGCGTATTTTGTTTGTGTTTTTCCGTCTACAAATCCCCAATTGATTACACCTACATTGTATTTTCTAGCTACAGGAAGAAATCCTTCAAAAGTGCTTCCGTTTGGTCTTGCCATGTACTCTGTACACAACAATGGTTTTCCGTAACGTTGCAATTGTTTAATCACTTTTTCGAAATCCTGAGGCGTGCTGTAATTGTGGAAAGAAATAATATCAGATTGCTCGACCTGCATTTTATGCATGGGCGCCATTTTAGCTTCGTCGCTCCAATCTCCTGTCCAAAGTCCAGAAGTTAATGGTTGAGACGGATTGCTTTCTCTAGCCCAAACAAAAACATTTTTCAAAAGAGCCAGAACCAAATCGACCTTGTTTTTAATTTCTACTTTTTCGTATGATGGTCCTGTCATGTTATCGGGTTCATTCCATACATCCCAGCCCAAAATGCGTTTGTCATCTTTGAATTTCGCCACCGTTTCCCTAACATATTTCTCTAAACGAGGATATTGTGTTTTGTCTTGCAATGCTTTTTGTCCTGGACTCTGCACCCAACCTGAATTGTGAGTATGCGGTTTTGGAGCACGCTGTTTTCCTAAAACAGGAAACGGATCCCAGCAAGAATCAAACAGAACAAAAAGGATTTTAATGTGGTGTTTATCGGCAATTCCTAAAAAAGTGTCCATTCTTTTGTAAAAACCCTCAGCATCTTGCTGGTGCAATAAATCGTGCAGATAAACACGCATTACATTCATGCCCAGATTTTCTGCCCAACCCAATTCCTGATCAATTCTTTTTGGGTCAAATGTATCTTCCTGCCACATCTCTAACTGATTTATAGCGGTGCTAGGATAATAATTTGCTCCTACTAACCAAGGTTGTTCTGCGTACCAATTATTGGCTTGCTCTTTGGTCCAGATTTCTCTTTTCTCTACAGAGGTGGTTTCACTTTTCTTTTCTTCAAGATTACTTTTTTTATCGTTGCAGCTAAGCAATACGAGTCCTGCTAACATCAATGTTAGACACAATTTTACTTTCTTCATTTCAATTTTATTTTTTTGAACGATTGTTCTTTATAAAGAGGGAATCAGAATCATCTGATTCCCAAAAATCAATTTTAAATCATTGGACGAAATTGTTTTTTACAATTCTAATTCATTAATTAAATCAATTCAAATCTGCATTAATCTGTAGCAATCTGCGTGAAAAAAAAGATATAAAAAGGCATTTCACGCAGATTTTAAAAGATTTTAGCAGATCATTTTAGATTTTATTTGCTGAATGAAATTATTTTATTCCATTTCACCCGATGTATAATTTTAATATCCAGAGTTCTGTTCTAAATTTGGATTATTATCTACATCACTTTGCGGAATTGGCATTCTATGATTTTTACCTACCTTAAAGTTCTTAAAATCAGGATCACGAAGCGCAATCTTATCAACTGAAGCTTGCGTATTTAAATCTCCCCAACGTTTCAGATCTTCCCAACGAACACTTTCTCCGCATAACTCTAAAACTCTTTCCATTTTTAAACGCTCTAAGAATTTATCATGATCGCTTCCAATTTCAGGATGTGCTATTGCTAGCGGGTTCATATTGGCACGAGCTCTTACCATATCTACATATTGGTATGCTGCTGTCGTACTTCCCAATTCGTTTAAAACCTCAGCATAGCGCAATAAAATATCCGCATAACGAACCAATCTGTAGTTTACCTGATTGTAGTAATCTTCGTTGTTTCTGTAATAATCGCGGCTTCCTTTTCTAAACCAAGCTTCATTGTTGTTCCATTCCCAATTTCTGCCGTAGGTTTTGTCTCCAAAATCAGCCAGTAATTGAGGGTAGAATAAAGTCCATCGTAACCTTTCATCCAGTTTTCCGTCTTTATTGTTTTCCTGTTTAAAGGCATCAACTAACCAAATGCGAGCCTGCCCGTCTGACCAGCCAATTCCTCTTGGCGCAAAAAACTGAGAACGGTTGCTAGAAACTGCCGCATTTTGTGCCTCATCTGTTCCTCCTTTTCTTTGATCGCCAAATTGGATTTCAAATACAGATTCTTTATTATTTTCGTTTGTATCTGTAAAATTGTCTCTGTAATTAGCCACCAGACTGTACTTGGCTCCTGCTCCAGAAATCAAATACTCTAATGCCGTTTTTGCTTCTGGCCATTTGTGCTGTTGCATGTAAACTTTGGCAAGAAAAGCTTTTGCTGCGCCTTTATCTGGTCTTCCTAACTGATCTGACGACCAATCTCTTGGCAAGTCTTCAAAAGCTTCATTCAAATCTTTTTCAACTTGAGCCCAGATTTCATCTACCTTTTTCTGCTGTGGTAAAGCTTGTGGTGTAGACGGTTCTAAAACCAACGGAATATCTTCCCAAATTACAGCGGCATAGTAATAGTGCAATGCTCTGAAAAATTTAGCCTGAGCTATAATTTTCTTTTTATCGTCTTCGTTTTGAAAAGCAATATTCGGAACATTGGCCAAAACCTGATTGCATCTAAAGATCGCTTTGTAGGTATCTCTCCAGGTTACGGCATTTCCTTCCCAAAAATTGTAATTGATATAATTGAATCTCGTCCAATCGGCCAATTCGGTCCACGGACTCACGCTATAACCTTCATCAGAAGTTAGGTCTAGGCGAAAATAAATCCATCTTGCCCACAATCCGTCTTTGTAAAACATGGCATAAATCGAGTTTACGCCTGCTTGTGCATCACTTTCCGTTTTCCAATATTGGTCTACTGTTATATCGTTTGGGCTGTTCAAGTCCAATTCGTTTTCACAAGCCGTAAAAACAAGACCTAGAAAAGCTGCTGTTATAATTATTATTTTTTTCATTACGCTGTTTTTTTAATTAAAAGCTAAACTCTACACCTAAAGAATAAGTTCTAAGGTTCGGAAATGCACCATTATCTACACCTCTTTCAAAAATATTATTGTTTGTAAACTCCGGATCCAATCCTTGGTATTTAGTAATCGTAATAATATTCTGTGCCGATAAGGTCAATCTTGCTCTTGAAATGCCAGAACCTTGTAACACATTTTGCGGAAAACTATATCCGAATCCGATGTATTTCAATCTGATGAAGTTGCCGCTCTCTAAGAAACGGTCGGTATCTCCTCTTGAATTTAAAGTTGATCCTTTTGTAACTCGAGGAAAATCAGTGTTTGGATTTTCTGGCGTCCAAGGCTGTATCCCTTTTCTGTAGTTGCTATTGTCATCAAAACGATCTACAACACTTCTAAATCCGTCATACACCATTGCTCCGTTTGAAGCGATCCAGTTCATCGAAAAATCAAAACCTTTGTATTCAGCACCTGCGTTGAAACCCATTTCAAATTCTGGCCACGGACTTCCAACAACAGCTTTGTCTTCGTTTGTAATTTGTCCGTCTCCATTATTGTCTTTAAAACGAATATCTCCAGGAACAGCATTTGGCATAATCACTTTTCCATTTGCATTTTTGTAATTGTCAATTTCCTGCTGATTTTGAAACAAACCGTCTGTCTGCAAAACATACCACATTCCTACTGGCATACCTGCTCTTGTAACGGTATTTCCAGAGTAATTTTCATTTTGTCCGTTACCTAAAGAAACCAGCTTGTTTTTTATTTTGGTGAAGTTTACAGAAGCATTAAACGAGAAGTCGTTGATTTTTTTGCTGTAAGCCAATTCCAACTCAAAACCTTTATTTTCTACCGTTGCGGCATTAGAAATTGGATTTCCTCCATCGTTTCCTGTAGTCAATAAAATTGGGAAACCAAATAATACATCTTCAGTACGAGCGATGAAATAATCGGCTGTAAATCGCAAATCGTTGTTTAAAACTCCTAAATCTACTCCTATGTTGGTTTGTTTTAATTTTTCCCAACGCAATTCTGCATTTGATAATTTTACTTGCGCTGCAGAAGGATATAAAGTCTGGTCTTTTCCTAATACAATCTGTCCAAAATTATTTACGAAGCTTTTGTATTCGTAATTTCCAATGTTTCCAGAACCTAATTCACCATAACTTGCTCTTAATTTTAAGTCTTTAATGAACTCTGATTTAAAGAAAGATTCATTGCTGATTCTCCAACCTGCAGAAAGAGAAGGGAAATTGCCCCATTTGTTGGCATCGCTGAATTTTGAAGATCCGTCACGTCTTAAAACGGCATTAAATAAATAACGATTATCATAATTGTACTCTAATCGTCCTAAGTATGAGGTTAAAGCCGCCTCATTGATGAAACCACCCACGACTGGCGAATCTCCTTGATTTAAAACTTCATAATATTCTCCCGTTCCAGAATTCATCGGAAGATTTCTCTTTGTACCGTAAATCTGGTTGTAATTGTCTTTTTGATACGTCTGACCTACTAAAAGTGTAATATCGTGTTTGCCAAATGCTTTTTTGAAAGTCAATGTATTTTCGAACAATAAAGTCTCTGATCTTCCTTTGTTTTGATCTGTTTGAGAAGGATCTTGCGGTTGGTTTAAAGTCCAGCTTCCTTTTTTTCTCATGAATTTATACGAATCAAAACTGGTTTCATATCCAAAATTGAAACGGTATTTCAACCATGGCACAAATTTTAATTCTGACCAAATGTTTCCTCTAATTCTAAAGTTTTCATTGGTAGTATTCGCAAAATCAGCAATTGCCAGAGGGTTTGTACCAAAAGTATCGGCAACACCTTGTTTTCCGTAGCCGTATCCGCCTGGATTAGAAGCGTCGTAAAGCGGAATTGTCGGTGTCATTCGGTACACATCAATAATTGGGTTTCCAGACATTTCATCGGTTTTAGAATTACTGATTGCCAAGTTTTCTCCAATGCTGAAAATTCCTTTTGTACCGCTAGAGTTTACTCTGAATGAAATTCTGTCGAAATCGGTTCCTACAACCGTTCCTTCATTTCCAAAATAATTTCCAGACATAAAGAAACTCGAATTCTCATTTCCTCCAGAAAAACTAGCATTATAATCCTGAATCATTCCTGTTCTAAAAACCGCATCTTGCCAGTCTGTATCTACCGCCATATTCAATTTTTGTCTCGGAAGTCCAGCATTATCGTATGCCATATTGTTGTATTTGGCAAACTCTTCGGTTCCCATTAAATCGTAACGAGGCATCGTTGTAAAACTGCTTTTCGCCGATACTTCAACCTGAAGCGGACCTTTTTTACCTTTTTTAGTCGTAATAATGATTACACCATTTGCCGCTCTAGAACCGTAGATCGCTGCTGCAGAAGCATCTTTTAAAACCTGAATCGATTCAATATCATTTGGGTTAAAGTCTCTGTTTGCAGAAGTTACTAAACCGTCAATTACGTACAAAGGATTTGTATTTTGAAGATTTTTAAGCCCTCGAATTTCCACATTGGCTTCTTGTCCAGGACGTCCGCCTCCGCGAACTTTAACTCCTGTAACTAAACCTTGAAGTCCGTCTGCCACTGTGGTTACTTGTCTTTTCTGAATTTCGTCTGGTTTAACTAAAGCAACAGCTCCTGTAAGGTCTTTTTTCTGTTGCGATCCATAACCTACCACCACTATTTCGTCCAGTTTCATAGCATCTTCTGCCATGGTAGCATTTATAGCGGTTTTGCCATTGATGGCAACTTCTATTGTTTTATAACCTTGCGAGCTAAAAACTAAGGTCTGATTTGCTCCAGCTGCAATTTTGTAGCTCCCGTCAAAATCGGTAACGGCACCATTTTGGGTTCCTTTTATCAAAACATTCGCAAAAGGAACTGCTTGTCCGTCTGCGGTAGTCACTTTACCCGTTACAGTGATCTGTTGGGCAAAAGCGGACTGCAGTAATAAACTAAAGAAAACCAAGAGGTAATATCTCTTCGTTAAAAAGTGAGTGAACTTTGTTTTCATTGATTTTTGCATTTTAGATAGTTTTATTTCTTTTTGTGGTTTGGTTTAATGAAATATTGAATTTTTTAATCGTCCGGAACGCGGACAAAAAAAGAACTAATATTCTTTGGTTGTAATAAATTGTTCATTTTGTTTCAAAATTATTAATGGTTGGTTTTTTCAAACATATTTTTATTGATAGCTTATTTTTAGACTTAAAATTTTATCAATATCATTTATTTGAAAATCCAAAGTAGGCGCTTTTAATTCAAAATAAAATGCTTCTTTTGTGTCAATATCTCTCTCAAATGATTCAAATTGTGGCAAAAACAGTCCGTTTTCATTCGGTTGCAACATTTCGTAGAATATTGAGACGATTTGCAGAAATCTTGATTTTAGCTTTAAAAACACAACCATGCGTAAATTCTTTCTTTTTTTATGTTGCAGCATTTTTTCGATACATTTTTCGAATGCGCAAGACTATTATTTTAAACATTTTCAGGTGGAAGAAGGACTTTCAAACAATACCGTTTTGACCTCCATACAAGATGATGACGGTTTTATGTGGTTTGGAACCAAAGATGGTTTAAACCGTTTTGACGGCTATCGTTTTAAAACCTATAGAAGCAACGGAGATCCGATTCATAGTTTAGGAAGCAATTATATTCAGTCTTTACATGAGCACAATGGCACTATTTGGGTCGGAACCGATAAAGGTTTGTATCATTATGACAAAAAGCTGGATCGTTTTACCATTTTGAACGAAGCGATAAATGATCGTATCAATGACATCAATCACGACCAAAAAGACAACATTTGGTTTGTTTCTGGCAACATTTTGTATAAGTATGCACCAAAAAAGAAAGAAACAACCACTTTTAACCCCAATAAATATTTTGTTACAACCTCGATTACGAAAGATTATAAAGGAGAAATTTGGGCTTCTTCTCTAAATAAAATCTATCATTATTCGGAAGAAAACCTTTCTTTTGAAAATATTCCGTTAAATGCGCCAGCGAATAAAGCCAATTTTAGAATCACCGTTATTTATGCCGTAGACCAGCAGAATATTGTAATTGGTACACAAGATCACGGCGTACTCTTATATAATAGGAAAGATAAAACGACAAGCGAACTGCAATTTGGCATTAAAGAACCTGTTTTTGTGCGCCAGTTTAGAAAAAAAGGAAACGACGAACTTTGGATTGCCAGCGAATCTGGAGTTTATGTGTATAATTTAAAAACCAAAACGGCTGTAAATCTTAAAAAAAATTACAACGATCCATACGCGATTTCAGACAATGCGGCTTACTCAATTACAATTGATAAGGAAAATGGAATTTGGATTGGAACGTATTTTGGCGGTGTCAATTACCATCAGAAACAATATACACAGTTTAAAAAATATTTTCCGAAGAACAATCAAAACTCCATTAGCGGAAGCGCGGTTAGAGAAATTCATAAAGACGACCATGGCGATTTATGGATTGGAACAGAAGATGCCGGCCTAAATCGCTTTAATCCGAAAACGCAGCAATTTACTTCTTACAATGTTTCGTATTATAACATTCATGCTTTAATGCCTAGAAAAGACAAAATTTGGGTAGGGACTTTTGAACACGGTTTGGATGTTTTGGATCGAAATTCGGGTGCTATTCTAAAGCATTATAGTGCCAATGATGGAAAAAGCGGACTGCATAGCAATTTTATTTTTTCTTTTTATGAAATGAAAAATAATGACCTTATTGTCGTTACCACATTGGGACTTTATCGCTACAACGAACAAGCAGATAACTTCGAAATATTGAAATTCTTTCCAGAAACGTATCATTATACGAATATGAAAGAAGATAGCGACGGAAACCTTTGGGCAGGAAGTTACCGCGACGGATTGCTGTTTTATAATCCGAAAACCAAGAAAAAAGAGGTTTTTACGTATGATTATAAAAATCCGAAAGGCATTAGCAATAATACCATAAATGCCATTTTTGAAGATTCTTCGAGAAACTTATGGGTAGCAACAGAAAACGGTTTAAATCTGGTTAACCGACAAAACCATACTTTTACCAAATTCACGACTAAAAACGGAATGCCGAGCAATGTTTTCTATTCCATTCTAGAAGATGATTCAAAAAATCTGTGGCTAACGACTTCTAAAGGTTTGGTAAAATTTGGTTCAGATCATAAAAGCATCAAGATTTTTACCACGGCAAACGGACTGTTGAGCGATCAGTTCAACTACAATTCGGCTTTTAAAGATACAAACGGCGATATGTATTTTGGAAACCTGAACGGAATGATCAGTTTTAATCCGAAACATTTCAGCAAGAATAAATACACGCCTTTTATTTACATTACCAATCTTCAGATTAATAATAAAGATATCGAGGTAAACAGCCCCGACTCGCCTATTTCACAATCTATTTCTTTTCTGAACGAACTGGAATTGAACAACAGCCAATCGTCTTTTAATCTCGAATTTGCATCTTTAAATTATACCGCACCCGAATTGACGGAATATTGGTATCAATTGGAAAATGTAAATAACGATTGGGTTTATTTGGGAAGAAACAACAAAGTTTTCTTTACCGAATTGGCACCAGGCGATTATGTATTTAAAGTAAAATCACTCAATAGTTTTGGAGTTTGGAGCAAAGAGGTAAAACTCAAAATACGAATTCTTCCGCCGTGGTATGCGAGCACTTATGCGTATTTACTCTATTTCGCATTGATTTGCAGTGGTTTTTACTACATCATTCGTTATTCTCAAAATCTAACTCAGATCAAGAATAACCGTAAAATCAAACATTTGAATGATGAAAAAGAGAAAGAAATCTATCAGGCAAAAATTGACTTTTTTACAAATGTAGCGCACGAAATCAGAACTCCGCTAACTTTAATTAAAGGTCCGCTGGAAAAGCTTTTGGGAATGAAATACGAATCGGAAGAAGTGCCGCAGCATCTTTCGATTATGAAGAAAAATACTTCTCGTTTATTGAAGTTGGTAAACGAATTGCTCGATTTTAGAAAATCAGAGATTGGCGGATTGAAATTGACTTTCGTTGAAGCGAATATTTCATCGATGGTTCGAAATTTTCATTTGAGATTTAGCCAATTAATCGAAGAACGCGAACTGGAATTTGATTTGGAGTTAGGCGAAAAAGACATCCATGCCTTTGTAGACAAAGAAGCTTTCAAGAAGATTCTCAGCAATTTGATCAATAACGCGATTAAATATTCGAACAAAAAAGTCTCTATTTCTCTTTTTAGAGATGAAAAGAAACTGACTTTGATGGTGAAAAATGATGGAAATGTGATTCCGATTCATTTAAAAGACAAGATTTTTGAACCTTTTTTCAGGGTCGATGACAGTAGTACCGCATCGGGAACAGGAATCGGACTTTCGCTTGCGCATTCATTAGCGCAATTACATAACGGAAGTTTAGATTTGGTTGCCGATCCGAATTACAATATTTTCGAATTGGTTGTTCCGTTGCATCAAGAAGAAGAATTTATGCTTTACGCGGATTCTGAAAAAGAACAAACAGAAAATGAAAGGCCAAAAGAACCTGCTGAAATTAAAAACGAAAAAGCGCAGATTTTGGTTGTAGAAGACAATGAAGATCTTTTGAGTTTTATTACAACCGAATTGGCTACAACTTATACCATATTAAAAGCAGAAAATGGCGAAGAAGCACTAAAAATCATTCATAACGAAAATATTCAGCTCGTGATTTCTGATGTGACCATGCCAATTATGGACGGAATTACGATGTGTAAAAAGATTAAAACAAATCTAGAAACGAGCAATATTCCTGTGATTTTACTGACGGCGAAAAACTCTTTAAAATCTCAAATCGACGGACTTGAAGTGGGTGCTGATGCTTATGTGGCAAAACCTTTTTCTATGGATTATCTAAAAGTGCAAGCCAATAATTTGATTGAAAACCGAAGACAAATCATGAATTATTATGCAAGTTCTCCACTTTCGCACATTAAAAGTATTGCTCACAATAAAACAGACGAAAAGTTCCTGAAAAAACTCGACGATGAAATTCTTAAAAATATAACCGATCAGGATCTAAGTGTAGAATCGCTCGCTGAAATCATGAACATGAGCCGTTCGACTTTGTACCGAAAAATTAAAGATATTACAAATTTGAGTCCGAACGAATTAATCAATATTGTACGATTAAAAAGAGCTGCAGAATTATTATTAAACGAAAACTATAAAATGTACGAAATCGCAGAAATGGTAGGCTATAAATCGCAAACCAGTTTTGGCAGAAATTTCCAAAAACACTTTAATATGTCACCGACAGACTACATCAACGCGAACCGATAATTAATTAGAGAATGTGTCAATTAGATAATTAGTCAATTACTATCATTATCTAATTATCTAATTGGCACATTGACTAATTATCAAACTACCAAGTATATTTCAAGATCAATCTGGCGTTAAACGGCGTTCCGGCTGTAAAATGGATTTCTTCAACAGGATCGGTTTCATTTGCTAATCTTGATTCGGTTAAGAATTGGGTTTCTTTCCATTTCGTATTGAAAATGTTGTCGATGTTTACTCCAATCGAGACTTTCTTAATCTGATAATTCACAGAGAAATCAGTTATACAATATCCTTTTGCTACAACCGAATTGTCTTCATTTGCTGGTCGGTCTCCTAAGAAACGAGTTCTTAAACTCCCCGAAAACCCTTTGAGATCTTTTACTGAAATTCCGTTTGCTAAAGTATTTTTCGGAGCGAGAGGCAGATAATCGTTTCCTTTTGGTTCGTCTATTGCTCTTGCATGCGTGAAAGTATAATCGGTGTTCCAAAACAGCCAATTGGTTAATTGGTATCTAAAACCAAAATCAAATCCTTTTCTTTCTGTTTTACCGCTTGGTTCTACAATGGCTTCGTCTCCAACATACACAAATTCCTGAGCCAAATACAAATACCAGATTGCCGAATTAATAATCATTCTTGGAAATGGTTTCCAATTGATTCCTAAATCTGCTCCGTACGTTTCTGGAAGGATTTTTTCTCCTTTCTGCGCCACTACTACTCGAGTGTCGTTACTGTGAAATCCTTTACCTAGTTTAAGGAAATAATTCAGCTTGTCGTTTTGCGTGTACAAAAAGTTTAGTTTCGGACTCACAATTGCTTTTGTCTGCGTCTGGTTAGTATAGGTTGCCGCCAATTGATCTTCGTACCCAAATTTGAAATAATCCAAACGCAAACCTGCATTTACAAGCCATTTTCCAGATGTAAAATCAAGACTGGAATACGTAAATAAATTGGTCTGGTTTACAGTTCCTAAACTCAAATAATCTAGAACCGTTTTTCTGTTTAGCGTATGCGATAATTCTACATCCTTATTATGATCATTTCTTAAACCTGCTCCAAGCTTAAAACGCCATTTTTCATTCCATTTCTGATCGTATTCTGACTGAAAACCAACAATAGTTCTGTTTTCTTTCTGTTTAATTTGATCTCCGTTTACAGGATCGTTTAAGAAAAAAGTAAAGTTAGAATACAATTCAAAATCATATTTGCTTAAATAAGCCGTGTTTCTTATGTGGGTGTTTTCGTCAATTTTAGCATCATACTGCAAATTGAAATTAGTTCGGTCTGTATTTCCACCTTCATTTGAGTCAATAGCTCCATAATGCGATATACTTCCATCGTTTACAGCACGATCCGGAATTTGTCCGCTCGCGTCCCACTGGCTTTTGAAGTGTGAAACCGAAAGAGCCAAACGATCTCCATTCTCCATTTTGGCGCTATATTTTCCAAATAGATTAATTCGGTTAAAATTTTGAGGTGCATCGAAATAACCATCTGTCATCATATATTCTCCTGCAAAATAAGCCGACTGGTTTTCTTTATTCAATAAATTAAACATGGCAACGGTGCGAAAAGTATCAAATTGTCCGCCTTCAAAAGAAATAGAGCTGTTTTGCAAAGCATTTTTGGTATTAAAACCAACATATCCAGCCGTTGTAAAATCTCCTTTGTCGGCAAAATAAGCTCCTTTGTCAAAATCGATATTGTCAACCGTTTCTGGAATCACAAAATGAAGATCAGAATAACCTTGTCCGTGAGCGTGCGAAACCATATTTACAGGCATTCCGTCTACGGTAATATTAATATCTGTTCCATGGTCGCAGTCAAAACCTCTTAAAAAGATTTGCTCTGCTTTTCCTCCACCCGCATGCTGACCGATGAAAAGCCCCGGAACTTTTCGAAGCAAGTCTTGAGAGTTCGAAATGGGCTGAATTTCAAAATCAATTTTAGAAATCGTATTTAAATATTTAAGATTGTTGCTAATTTTAACTTCTTCCAGCAGAAACGGCTTTTCTTCTAATGAAATGCTTAAAAAGTCTAAAGAAGCAACTTTAATCTTTTGTGATGCAAAGCCTTTTTTCGTAATCAGCAAACTGTCATTTACCTGTACTCCTTCAATCGTAAATTTTCCGTTTGCATCAGTATGGGCATGTGTTTTTGAGGTTAGATCACGAATTAATGCTTCAGATAAAGATTTTCCTGCTGCATCATTTACAACACCATTTACAGATTGAGCGCTAATAGAAAAAGAAAAAATAAAAAGGATAACTGCGTATAAATGCTTCATTGCTATTTTGGTAACTTTATGGATAATTTGAGCGCAAAAATAGCATAAAAAAGCTTTTTTCGGCTTATTTACCGAGATTCTGAATCAGCATCCCTATTTTTCTTCGGATCATATAACATAGCAGTACACAAACAGTTTTTTCTTTCTTTGCTTAATAAAATTGGGCAATTGACACAGCTCTTACAGTTTTCCCAAAAAAGCTCATCATTTGTCAATTCAGAATAAGTAACGGGTTCAAAACCGAGTTCGTGATTCATTTTCATTACAGCAAGACCCGTGGTTAGACTAAATATTTGTGCTTCTGGGTATTTTTTACGGCTCAGTTCGAAGATTTTTGTTTTAATTTTTTTTGCCAATCCAGTATGTCTAAACTTAGGAGAAACAATCAATCCTGAATTAGAAACATAACGATTGTTTTCCCATGAAGATATAAAAGCAAAACCAGCCCATTTTCCATCGGGTGCAAATGCAATAACGGCTTCACCTTCTCTTATCTTTTTTGCCAGCATTTCAGGAGGCCGGCCCGAAATACCCGTTCCGCGTGCTTTGGCTGATAATAAAGTTTCTTCGCAGATTTCATTCAGATATAAAATATGTTTTGCTGTTGTTTCTATTATAACGAAATCATAGGATTCAATCCTATTTTCATTAGAAGAAAAAATAGCTGTATCACCAGCATGCGCCATAGTTTTCATGACCTAAACTATTTTAGCGATTATCATAACAGTGATAAAAAGAACAACCGTAAATACCATTAAATTAACGAATCGATCTTTATTTCTTCTCGATTTATTTGAAAAATAAGCTTTTGTGATTTCTTTACTTCTGTTTTTATTCGTTTTCATGTTCTTAAATGTTTTAAATTAAAATTAGGCTGATAGCTTACCATATTCTTTATTGGTAAAAACAAAACGCATGCCATTAGTACTAAAACGACTATAAATTGCTCACTATAAAACAACTAACAAAAAACGGTTTCCTATTCCTCTATAAAAGCTTATCAAAATGATAAGATGATATTCAAAATGAAAGGCATAAAAACAAAAAAGCTCTAAATCGAAATTTAGAGCTTTCTGTAATAAAATATGTTGACATTAAAATTAGTCCCATTGATTGCTTTTGGAAACGGCAAATTTACCAGCTCCAGTAAAAAACAAAGCCAGAGCGCCGAAAAAGTACAGCCCTAATAATTCTAACGCATAACCACCGTGTTCGCTGATAGAGAAAATCTCTTGACTGTGCATGGTTGCTACTGCTACTACACAGGTAATAGCCAAAAGAACTGCAGCAATTCTAGTTCTAAATCCTAACAAGATAGCGATCGGAGCTAAAACTTCACCAATGTAAACTGCATATCCAAACGTGCCAAGGTTTTCTACTAAGAACGAAATTCCGTGAATCAGTTTTGAAACACCATGAAAAAGCATTAATCCACCTGTGCTAAGACGCAATAGCAATAATCCAAGGTCTGTGTTTTTTGAAATCATAATAATTTTGTTTAGGTTAAAATTTAAAATACAAATTTGGCTTGTAAGCGGACTAAAATACCTAAATTTTCTTATTAAAAAAATAAGTATCCAAACTTTTTCCAAAACAAATGCTTTTAAACAATCTCAAGAACTACTTCAGCCTTTAAAATTTTATTGCAATTTTCCCAATTGTCTTTCCAGATTCCAAAAGTTCGTGTGCTTTCTTCAGATTTTCAGCAGAAAATCCGTTTAAAGTGGTGTTCAAAGTTGTTTTCAGAATACCATCGTCTAGCAAATCGGCTACAATATTTAAAATATTATGCTGTTCGACCATATCTTCTGTTTGGTACATAGAACGCGTGTACATCAACTCCCAAGAAAAAGAAACGCTTTTACTTTTTAGTTTGTTTAATGCAACTGGCTCGCTGCTTCCTGTAATTGAAGCGATATGTCCTTGAGGTTTGATCAATTCGACCATAATGTCCCAATAAGCATTGGTATCTACAAAATCTAAAATAAAGTCAACATGCTCAAAACCAGCTTTTCGAACAGACGAAATCAAATCTTTATGATCTACTACAAAGTCAGCTCCCTGCTGTTTGCACCAATCGATGGTTTCAGGACGTGACGCTGTTGCAATAACGGTTAAACCTGCAATTTTCTTGGCCAATTGAATCGCAATCGAACCCACTCCGCCTGCTCCTCCAATAATTAAAATGGATTTTCCTTTGTCTTTATCAGCGCTAATTCGAATTCTGTCAAACAATATTTCCCAAGCCGTTAAAGCAGTCAACGGAATTACAGCCGATTCTTCAATGCTTAATGATTTTGGTTTTCTGCCAACAATTCTCTCGTCGATAATCTGATATTCGGCATTGCTTCCTTGCTTGGTGATATCTCCTGCATAATAAACAGGATCTCCTACTTCAAATAAAGTGACTTCTTGCCCAACAGCCTGCACAATCCCAACAGCATCCCAGCCAATGATTTTTGGCGTTTCTAAAACAGTATCTTTTGCGCTGCTCTGGCGAATTTTAAAATCGACTGGATTTACTGAAATCGCATCAATTTTAACTAATAAATCGTGTGGCCCAGGAATTGGTTTTACGGCTTCAAATTCGATAAAACTCTCTGGGTTTTCTATGGGTAATGATGTTTTAAATCCTATTGCTTTCATTTTTTTGATGTTTAAATTAAAACTCTATTACAAATATACGGCTACTTGAAATCTTGTAATTGGTATAAATTGGGCGTATATTGGTAAATATTTGGCTGTTTTAATTTATTTTTTGTTTCACGTTCCCAATAGCTATCGGGATGACAGATTGGAACAGTTTTTTTTAACTGCATAATGTTTTAAACACATAGAAACATAGATTTTTAAACCTTAAAAGAATGTAAAAGAAAATAGTTTCAACACATAGCTGGATGCGCATTAGCAACTTTGTCAAAGTTTGAAACTTTGACAAAGTTATTTCACGTGATTTTTTTTGTTTCACGCAGATTTTTGCAGATTAAAGCAGATTTAAATTAGATAAATCTCCTAAATCTGCTTAAATCTTTTTTAATCTGCGTGAAATAATTTTAAAAAATTAGAAAGCCTTAAATTTGCTAAAAAACACTTCAAAATGAATATCAGAAAAGCAGAAAAAACAGACGCAGGAAATATTGCTCCCATATTATTGCTGGCAATGGAAGATATCATCTATAAATTTATTGCTAAGGAAGATTACGCTTCCGCGAAAGACTTTCTGCAGTACTTTATTGAAAGAGAAAACAATCAGTATTCGTATCAAAATTGTTTTGTAGCCGAAGAAAATAATGAAATAATTGGTGCTGTAAATATTTATAATGGGACCGATATAGAAGCTTTGCGTGCTCCTATTGTAGAATATGTTAGGAAAAACCATAATCCTGAATTTGATCCTGAGTTTGAAACCCGTGCTGGAGAATTCTATATCGATTCATTGGGTGTAAATCCAAACCATCAAGGAAAAGGAATTGGTTCTAAATTACTCCAGTTTCTAATTGAGAAATACGTGCATGAAAACAATGAAACTTTAGGTTTATTGGTCGAAGAAGGAAATCCGCTGGCTAAAAATCTTTATTTAAAGCTTGGGTTTAAAGTTGTAGGCGAAAAACCGCTCGTTGGCAAAAGGCTCGAGCATCTGCAAATAAGCGCAAAATAATCTCCAATTCCTTTTTTGTGCATTTTATCGATTATTTTAAACAATTTGACGATCATTCTATCGTTATTAAAAAAATAATCAGGAATGATTTTCTTTTTCTTTAAAGAAAATGGTTCCATTTCAGTGAAATAAAAAGGAATATTTAGAATGAAAAACATAACCATATTAGAAGCAGGTTTAATTTTAAGAATAGTTTTGGCCATCACAATGCTTTCGGCAGTAGCAGACCGATTTGGAGTTTGGGGCGCGCCAGGTTCGCATCAAGTCGCTTGGGGAAATTGGGAAAATTTTGTTGCTTACACTCAAACGCTTAATCCTTATGCAAACAGATCCATTGCTGAAATTTTAGGAGGAATTGCAACTTTCTTTGAAGTTTTACTCAGTCTTCTGCTCCTATTCGGATTTAAAACAAGACTTGCCGCTTTAGGAACTGCTTTTTTATTGTTCTTCTTTGGTTTTGCGATGGCAGTATCCGTTTCTGTAAAAGCACCTTTAGACTATTCGGTTTGGACAAGTTGTGCGGCTGCTTTACTGCTTGCCAATATTGGAAAAACATCTTTTGCAGTCGATAATCGCATCTAGTTTTGGGTTTATGGCTGCTCATAAACTTTGTCAAAGTTTAAAACTTTGACAAAGTTAAGCACTGCGAAGCATTCAATCCATTCCGATTTTTTTTCGGAAATAAATTCGTTTTGGAAATTGATCTTCAACGTCTTTCCCCTCAAATTCTTCGTAATTTAATGATCGTAAGATATCGATTAAAGCAGTATCAATGGCAAAAGCTTTCACCCAAATCAAATCGTGTTTACGCTGAGAGGCGATTTCTTCGGCGCGTTTGATAAGTGCTTTTAAATCCTCTTCATCAAAGTAAATAATCTCGCTCAAATTAATGGCTTTTGATGCTCCAAGATTTTCGTTTAGGATTCGTGAAGAATCTAATTTTAAATACGATTGCGGACTTTCACCAAGATATGCCATCAAGATTTCGATCGAAAAATCATTCTGAATTCGGAATAGCTCTTTTTGAGAAAGATACTCTTCAGCGTATTTTTCTCCTAATTCTGTTTCCTTAAATAAATTGGTATAAAACTGAACGGCCTTGTCTTCCATCCAAAAGACATTATCGTTAATGATGACTACAAATTTTGCAACTTTACTCATTTCTTTTCTTTAAAAATAAAAAGCAAAATTGCACTCAATGTTGGTCTAAAAAAAGAGCAATACGACTTCTATTTTGTGCAAAATGTCGGCAAAATGATTTTAATCGATTTGTTTTTTTCGATATTCTAAAGGCGAAATCTTTTCATAGTTTTTAAAGAACCTTCCAAAAACAGATTGATCAGAAAAATGCAGCAAATCGCTAATCTGATTGATTGACATTTTTTTATTCTGCAATAAGACCTTAGCTTCAAGAATTACCAATTCGTTAATCCAATCGCTTGCTGTTTTGCCGCTGTTCTTTTTAATGATTTCAGACAAGTATTTTCGGCTTATATGCAATTCGTCGGCATAATGCTGTACGTTTCTAAAATTCAAAAAATCTTTAAAAAGAAGCTCTTTAAACTTTTCAAATAAAGGATTTTGTGTTTCCGTTACCGCTTTTTCTTTCTGAATGGCATCAATTTCATAAATTAAAATGTACAGATAACTCCTTAAAATAGAAGCCTGATGCTTTGATTGTTCTTTTACTACTTCTTGGATTAAGCTAAAAATACGCTCAAACTTGCTTTCCTCTGTTTGTGTGAGTGGAGTGATATGACTTTCATTCTTTTCGAAAAAATCATATTGCGCCAGAAAAAGCACATTGGCCTGACTTTCTAAGAAAAATTGCGGTTTAAAAAATATAATATCGATTAAAATTTCGTCTTCATTCTTAGAAAAACTTCTAATTACCGAAGAACCTAAAGCAATAATGGCTGGAGCATGCACTACTTTTGTTTCGAGTCCGGTATGCATGATAATGCTTCCCTTTCTCAGAAATTCAATCGCATAACTTTCTGCACGGTAAGGCTCACTAATATAAGGATGCTCCTTAGTCTGAATATAAAAATATTCTTTCTGATCTGCCCAAGAAAACAAACTCTTGTGATGCGTTAAAGAATACGTGAGGATTTTATTCAAGACTGCTTCTTTTGGTTGTATTTTCAAATATAGGTATTTTAGTGGTCAGTGGTCAGATTTTTAGTGTTCAGGTTGTAAACAACGCAACTTTGTCAAAGTTTAAAACTTGACAAAGTTTAAAAAGCCAGCACAGCCACAAAAAGAGAGACTGAACACTAAAACCTGAACACTTGCCCACTAAAAAATTTTTAAGGTTTTATTAAGCCCCTAATTTTTCCTTGAACGAATTTGTATTCGTAAATTAGCAAATACAAAACATACCTTAAATGACAATAATTACCTTTACACTGATTATGATTCTGGGTGCTTTTCTAGCAGGCTTTATCGGATCATTATCAGGCTTAGGAGGCGGTATCATTATTATTCCGCTTCTTACTATTCTTCTCGGTGTCGATATTCATTATGCCATTGGAGCCGCTTTAGTCTCTGTGATCGCCACTTCTTCAGGCTCAGCCGCAGCTTATGTAAAAGAAGGAATTACCAACATGCGAATGGGAATTTTTCTCGAAATCGCTACTACCATTGGAGCGGTTTGCGGTGCATTGCTTTCAACTATTGCGCCTACTTCCTTCATTGCGGTTTTATTTGGATTAACGTTGATTTTTTCTGCTATTAATTCGCTTCGAAAAAAAGAAGAACATATCGTTTTAGAATCTAGTCCGTTGGCTAAAAAATTAAAATTAGACGGAACTTATCCTTCTCACGATGGCGAAGTGATAAAATACGGAACCAAAAACGTTATTGGCGGTTTCAGCATGATGGGAGTTGCCGGAATGATGTCTGGTTTACTCGGAATTGGTTCTGGTGCTTTTAAAGTAATTGCAATGGACAATATTATGCGTGTTCCGTTTAAAGTTTCAACCACAACCAGTAATTTTATGATGGGCGTTACAGCAATGGCGAGTTCTGTAATCTATATTCAAAAAGGATATATCGAGCCTGGAATTTGTATGCCTGTTGTAATTGGAGTTTTGTTTGGAGCTATGGCCGGAGCCAAGATTTTAGTACGAACAAATCCGAAGAAATTGAGAATATTTTTTGCCTGCTTGATTTTTGTTTTGGCAATAAACATGATTTATAACGGACTAAATGGAAAAATCTAATATGGTACAAGAAGAAAAATTTGGAGAAAAGGATTTTCAAACCATCATAGGAAACCTGCTTCGTTATGGAGTTTGGATTTCCTTGTCGGTCGCTTTCATTGGTGGAATTGTCTATTTAATTCACAACGGAAACCAAATTGAAGATTATTCTGTTTTTAAGGAAAACGATCGAAATATATTTGAAGTAATTGCTGCTGTTTACAACGGAGCGATTCAAGGAAACGGAGAATCATTAATATTCACAGGAATTATTTTGCTGTTTTTAACGCCAGTTTTGCGTGTCTTGCTTTCGTTATTCTCGTTTTTATTAGAGAAAGATTATTTGTATGTCGGCATTACTTTAATTGTAATAATGATTATCATTATCAGTATATCATTTGGATTTTCACATTAAAAAATTATAGATTTTAGATTGTAGATTGCAGATTTTGGAATTTGGGATTTAAAAATTGGAATTTAAAGTTAAGGACATGGAAATAGGAATAGACAGTTTTGCTTCGGCAATGTATGGCGACAACAATACTTTGAGCAGTGTTGACGCGATGGAGCAGCTTTTGCAGAGAATTGAATTTGCAGATCAAGCTGGTCTTGATGTTTTCGGAATTGGAGAACATCACAAAAAAGAGTTTTTAGATTCTGCTACGGCTGTTATTTTAAGTGCAGCGGCGGCAAGAACAAAAAATATACGTTTAGCAAGTGCTGTTTCGGTTTTGAGTGCGGCAGATCCTGTGCGTGTATATCAAAGCTTTGCAACTTTAGATTTAATTTCGAAAGGAAGAGCAGAAATCGTCGCAGGTCGTGGTTCTGCTATTGAAGCTTATCCCCTTTTCGGATTTGATCTGAATGATTATGATAAGCTTTTCAGCGAAAAACTAAATTTGCTTTTGCAGATTCGCGATAACGAGTTTGTGACTTGGGAAGGAAAATTTCGTCCTGCATTAAACAATCTTCCAGTTTATCCGAGAGCTTTACAGGAGAAATTGCCTATTTGGCTTGGAGTTGGCGGAACACCTGAATCTTTCATCAGAGCGGGTTCGCTTGGACTTCCGCTAATGGTTGCCGTTATTGGCGGACAAACGCATCGTTTTAAACCTTTAGTCGATTTATATCGCCAAGCGGGACAGGCAGCGGGTTACAAGCCAGAAGAACTGAAAGTCGGTTTGCATTCGCCAGGTTATGTGGGCACAACAACAGAAAGTGCCATTGCAGATTATTATCCAGGTTATGCCGAATTATGGACTAAATTAGGATATGAAAGAGGCTGGCCTCCTGTAACCAAGGGCAAATTTGACGGTCTAATTGATGATTTAGGCGTCTTAATCGTTGGAGGTCCAGAAAGAGCAGCCGAGAAAATCCTTCGTCACAGTGAAGCGCTTGGCGGAGTCGATCGATTCACTTTTCAAATGGATAATGCTGGATTGACACACAAACAATTAATAAATGCAATAGAATTAATTGGAACAAAACTGATTCCTTTGATTAAGAAAGGATAGTTTTTTCTGCAAATAAAAGGAATTTTAATCCAAAAAGGCTTTAACCAAACCATCTATAAGTTTGGCTAAAGCCTTTTTCTTTAATCCCTAATTTGCAACCTCCAGTTAAAACTGGAGGCAATTCATAAAGCCTTTGTCACTTTGTTACTTTGTTACTTTGTTACTAGAAATCTTAGTTCCTCAGAAACTTAGCATCTTAGAACCTCAAAAATAATTGAGTAGCGTCCAGCTTTAGCTGGATGAAAAATAGAGCAGAAAAAAAGGCTTTAGCCAAACTATCAATAAATTTGACTAAAGCTTTTTTTCAATTCATAATTTGCCCCCTCCAGTTAAAACTGAAGGCAATTCATAAAACCTTTGCTACTTTGTAACTCTGTCACTTTGTTACTTTGTTACTAGAAATCTTAGTATCTCAGAACCTTCGCACCTCAGAACCTCAAAAATAATTGAGTAGCGTCCAGCTTTAGCTGGATGAAATAAAGCAGAAAAGAAAAGGCTTTAGCCGAACTAACAAAGTTTGGCTAAAGCCTTTTCTCAATCTTAATTGGAAACCTCCAGTTAAAACTGGAGGCAATTCATAAAACCTTTGTAACTCTGTCACTTTGTTACTTTGTTACTTTGTTACTAGAAATCTTAGCACCTTAGAACCTTAGCATCTTAGCAACTTAAAAAAAACTAAAACTTATAAGTAACCCCAACCCTAAAGTTTCTTGGTGCTTCAGTCTGCCAATAATAAGCACTTAGCCATTCATAGTACGAACCGCTATAAAGATATTTATCTAAAATATTGAATACGTTTGCTGTAACTTTGATATTACCTGTTTCATAAGATAAACCTCCCTCCAATTTAAAGTAAGACGGTAATTTTTGAGTCCCCACACTCCAAGTATCAGTTTGGCGTCCGTCAAGGAAAGTCCCTCCAATAGAAGCACCGAAACCTTTTAATTTACCATGCTGAAGCGTATAATTTAACCATGCATTTGCTGTGTGTTTGGCATAACCTGGAACAATTGAACCTGCTACAATAGATGGCACATTAGATTCTTTAACGATAGATTCTGTAAAAGCATAATTGGCAATAAGGTTAAGACCATCAAATAGTTTTCCTCTTACATCAAATTCTACACCTTGAGCCCTTTTCTCTCCAAGAACAACTTTGTACTGTTCGTTTGGCTTATTTGTAGGATCGGCGGTAAGTTCATTTTTCTTTAAAATAGTATAAACCGATAAACTGGTATTCCAAGAACCATCAAACCAATCTTTTTTAAGTCCAAATTCAACATTATTTCCTGTAAGCGGTTTTATATCCCCCTCTCTCACGACTCCTGACTGAGGCGTAAAGGCCTGATCATACAATCCATATACGGCAAAATCATCTGTTATAGAATAACTAACTCCCGCTCGCGGTGTTATGTGGCTATCTGCCTTTTCTTCATAATAGCTACTAGTCTGGCTAATCCATGTATATCTTGCCGCAAGCGTTACTCTTAATTTGTTTTCAAAAAAGCCAAGTTCGTCCTGAATATAACCAGCCGCGTATTCTGAACCATAATGTCCTCCGGCTCTTTGGCTTAAAGGTGTATCATGATCAAAAACTGGGAATCCGTTAGATGGTGTACCATAATTTGGATTATAAAGATTAAACGGATTATCGTATGTATCTAAATCATGCGATTGTCCCCAATCTGCCATATAATCTTTGCTTCCTAAATCTACTCCTCCTAATATTTTATGCGAAACATTTCCGGTATTGAATTTTCCGTTCACAAATATTTGTCCCAAATACATATTACTATCCGCATCCCAAATGCCAACATTTCTAATAATATCTCCTTTATCTAGTGTTCCTGCTGCGTTAGGACCAACAGCACTAGGCCATGAACTGTAACCTTGCTGAATGTATTTAAAATAAGAAGTCTGAGTAGTAAGTTTCCAGTTTTCATCAAATTTGTGTTCAAATTGCAAATAACCGCTATGATCCTGAATATTGGTATCTGGAAGACCAGGCTGCGTCATTGTAAATCCAACAGGAAGCGTTGCATATCCATCAGATTTAGGACCAAAAACATAGTAAGAACCAATCTCTGTCATATTTGCATATTGGAAATTGTATTCCGCAGTAATTTTTGTTTTATCATCGATTTGATAGGAAATGACTGGAGCAATTACATAACGGTCATTATGTTCAAACGGACGGTGCGAACCTTTCTTTTGTGCTGCTCCATTAAATCTGTATAATAATTTTCCTTTTTTATCCAATTTCCCGTCAAAATCAACGCTTACTCTATAAAAATCGTAGCTTCCGCCAAGTACGCTCACCTCACCTTTTGTAACTCCTGTTGGCTTTTTAGTCACCACATTATACAATCCGCTTGGGTCTCCGCTAGAGAGCATAAAACCTGCAGGCCCTTTTACAAATTCGATATGATCTACAAAACTCATATCTTCTGTTAAAGGTCCCCAATAGGAAGAAACAACATTAAAACCATTTCTAAAAGCTTGAATTTGAGAACCTCTCATGGTAATATTTGTATACAAATCGCCCCAGTGCTCCAAACGAACTGCACCGCTAACGTTACGAATTACTCCATCGCTCATACTTGTAATCTGCTGATCCTTTAAAGTCTGACTGCTCACAATTTGAATGTTTTGCGGAATTTCTAAAACTGGAGTTTGAACACGTAATGACAAAGAAGGTTTGTCTTGCTTGTATTTATTCTTTTTAATAACGACTTCATCCAAGTCTTCCTGACTTTCAGAAAGAGAAAAATTCTTTGTTGTGATTTGTTTGGAATTGATTACAACTTTATCCTCAATAGGCTGAATTCCTACTCCGTTTAATACAATAGTATATGTACCTGGTTTTATATTTTTAATTTCATAATGCCCCGAAACCGTTGTAATATCTGAATATTTTGTTCCCTTTAGAGCTACAGCAATATTTTCTGCTGGTTTATTGCCATTCAAAGAAACTTTTCCGTTTACAGTTCCATGCTGTTGCGCCATTACATTTAATGAGCTAAAAAACAGCACAAAAAAATAAACCCTTGGATTAATTATTATTTTCATTTGGTTTTGATTTTAAATTGAGCGACAAAAGTATGTGCTAATCTCAACTTTTCCAAATTATTTTAATTCATTCTAAATAAATATAATGATTTATAACAAAAGACTTCCTAAATTTGATAATCAAGGTTTCTCCCTTACTTTCAGATAATATTAATCTGCATTAAGTCGCAAACCAAAATCTATTTCTATCTTTATAACTCTAAACTTCAAAAAAAAACAAACAAATAACTCCTTGATATGAAACCAGATACAATAAGAAAAGTGGCCATTGTGGGCTATAACAGAATTCCTTTTGCAAGAGCCAATACGGCCTATTCAAATGTGGGAAACAAAGAAATGATGATCGCTGCACTCAATGGTCTTATTGATAAATACAATCTGAAAGGAAAATTATTGGGTGAAGTTGCTGGAGGCGCTGTAATCAAACATACTTACGATAATAATTTAATTCGCGAATGTGTTCTGCAAACCAGCCTTGATCCTGCGACTCCTGCATGCGATTTGCAGCAAGCATGCGATACTGGAATTGAAAGTGCCATCTATATTGCCAACAAAATTGCACTCGGACAAATTGATTCTGGAATTGCTGGCGGCGTAGATTCTATTAGCGATATGCCAATTGCGGTGAGTGAGAAGCTTAGAAAAATCCTTTTAGAAGCAAGACAGGCAAAATCATTAGGAGCAAAAATTAAAACTTTTTTAAAACTTCGTCCGAAAGATTTATCTCCTTTGGTTCCTCGCAATGAAGAATCACAAACAGGACTTTCTATGGGCGGACATACCGAAATCACGGCAAAATACTATAAGATATCTCGCGAAGAACAAGATGAATTTGCATTGAAAAGTCACTTGAATATGGCAAAAGCATATGATGAAGGCTTTTTTGATGACATGATTACCCCTTTTAACGGATTAGAAAAAGACAACAATCTGAGAAGAGACAGTACAATTGAGAAATTGGCCAAATTAAAACCTGCTTTTGACAAAGTAAATGGCACTTTAACTGCAGGAAATTCGACACCTTTAACAGACGGAGCTTCTTGTATTCTTTTAGCCAGTGAAGAATGGGCAAAGGAACAAGGCCTACCAATCTTGGCTTATATAACTTTTGGTGAAATCGCTGCAATAGAATATGTGAAAAATCAACAGAATCTTTTATTGGCACCTTTATTTGCTGCTTCAAGAATGCTGGAAAAAGCCGAATTAAACCTTCAAGATTTCGACTATTATGAAATTCACGAAGCTTTTGCAGCGCAAACTTTGGCCACTTTAAAAATCTGGGAAAGTCCTGAATTGAGTGCCGAAATTGGTCTAAAAAAAGCATTAGGAGCCATAGACCGAAATAAACTAAATGTAAAAGGCAGCAGTTTAGCCGCCGCGCATCCTTTTGCAGCAACTGGCGGAAGAATTATTGGCGTCATGGCCAAATTACTAAACGAAAAAGGCTCTGGAAAAGGATTAATTTCTATTTGTGCCGCAGGTGGGCAAGGCGTAACGATGATTATTGAAAAGTAAAACCAACTATAGTTATCTTTGAACAGTTTATGATACTTTTCTGCCAACAGTAGAATATTCGAGAACAGAACACAGCAAATCGCTTACAAATGTAATTATGGCCTTAAAAGACTGGAGAACATTGTATCGAAAAGAGATTATAGGTAAATAAAAAACTCCAAGCCCTATAAACTTGGAGTTTTTATGTTTGTCAAGATTTCGAAACTTAATCTTTCTTATAGATTCTTTCCTGCCCATTACGATAGATTCTTTTGATTGCAGTAACGGAGTTATTTTCGACTACAACTTTTATACGATAATCATCAGTTCCATCAACTATAAATAAATCAGATTCTAACGGTGTCAATAAAAGTGTGATTATATTGTTCCATTTAAAATAAAGATTCGTCTTTTCAAATACCAATTCAGACTTTCCAAATTTACCTTCATAAGATTTTAAAAGTTCGCTATTAACAACAAAAGGTTTCTGTCTGTTTTTGACAACTGGAGCAAACCAATCAAGATCATTTAGAGCATCTTTATTTTGTTGCGACAAATTTTTCAAGGCTAATAAATGAGCCGTACTTATTGCTTCTTCACTTTTACATAATACATCAGGCATAACTCCTTTTCCTTCAAAATCCATATTGGTAATTGGATCTTTGACCTCTCCAAACGGAATATTTACAGAAAAGCCATCAGCCAATACCGTTCTTGTAATAGGATGAGCGCCTCCAGCTGTTTTTTCGCCTACTATCGTAACACGTTTTAAATTTTGAAGTGAATAACTCATCCATTCGGCAGCTGAAAAAGTGCCACCGCTTGTTAAAATATAGATAGGAACTGTATCTAATCGTTTTCCAGGAACTGATGGCAACAGCCACATTTCTCTTTCTATTTTTTTTCTCTTTTCTTCAAAATAATAGTATTTATAAAGCGGTAATTCTTTGTTGGAGAAAAAATAACTGCTGATGAATTGTCCCATTTCCATAGCACCGCCATTATTTTTACGTAAGTCAATAATTAATGCATCTGTATTATTAAGAAATTGCATTACTGATGCAACAGTTTCACTTGCAATTGCAGGATCTTCAAAATAATTAAATTCTAAATAACCAATATTTCCTTCCAAAATTTTAACTTGCAGAAAGCCGAAATTCTTCTTTTTAGCTTCTATTAATTCTTCTGCCTTAAGCTTTTCCTGCGTCTCTTTTTCTTTGATTTTTTGCTGGCTTTCTACCCAAGTTGGCTCATACATAACTCTAAAATGCAGATCCTTACTCGCTTCTATTAAATCTGCACTAAGCTTTGAAGCAAATTCATTTGGAAGCAAAATATTTTTATAGATTCCTTTTTTTAAATTTTCATTCAGCTTTTTAGATATCTCTCCTATTGCTTTTGGTTTTATATAAAATTCTTCTAGCTTTTTGGATAGCGAATCTATAATCTGCTTTTTATTTAAGTCTGATAAATTAGTTTCTTCCTTTTGAGCTCTTACATTCTGTGAATTCAGTCCAATCGAGAGGCCCCATAATAATAGTACAATATGTTTTATCATTTTTATACCGTTTTACAATTTGAAATTATTTTATTTAGAATTTGATCAAGCTGTTCAATTTCTTCTTCAGACAAACCATCGAGTGCCGTTCTTCGATTCAAATTAAATACAGGAGTTAGCAAATCTATTGTATGCAAACCTTTTTCAGTTATTACGAGCTTTGATTTCCTTTTATCTAATTCATTCTCTTCTCTTATGATATAATTTTTTTTAACCATTAATTCAATAATTCTGGTAACAGAAGCATTGTCCTTAAAAAGGAGTCTCGCCATCTCTATTTGAGAAATATTTGAATTATCATTAAGTATAATTAATACCAAACATTGATCAACTGTAATATCATTGACTACCTTTTGAATATTCTTCTGGCAAATTTTCCTGTACTCTTTTATTGCTTGTTCAATAGTATAAAGTACTGTGCCTGTTGGTGTTTTATTTCTCATTTCAATCAATTTATTTGACATATCAAATATAATTATTTAATTGATATATCAAATACTTAATTTATAAAACCATATAAATTTCAATAAAGCAATGAAAATCAAGAGTCAATAATTTTATTTATAAGATTTTTACACTAAATTAGAGTCCATTAAAGCCTAGCTTTATTTAAACTTTTGTATCCATTCATTTTAAAACAATAAAAATGATGAAATCAAAAATACCCGATGGCCCTCTTGCAGATAAATGGAGTCTTTATAAATCTAAAGCCAAACTGGTTAACCCTGCAAATCGAAAAAAACTAAACATTATAGTAGTCGGGACAGGTCTCGCGGGTGCTTCTTGTGCGGCTTCGCTTGCTGAACAAGGTTATAACATTAAATCTTTTTGTTTTCAAGATTCTCCAAGGCGCGCGCATTCTGTTGCCGCTCAGGGAGGAATAAATGCTGCTAAAAACTACAAAAACGATGGCGACAGCATTTTTAGAATGTTTTACGACACTATAAAAGGGGGCGATTTTAGATCTCGTGAAGCCAATGTATATCGTTTAGCGGAATGCTCGGCTCACCTTATCGATCATGCAGTTGCGCAAGGCGTTCCTTTTGCAAGAGAATATGCGGGTTACTTAAACAATAGATCTTTTGGAGGTGTTCAGGTTTCTAGAACTTTCTACGCTAGAGGCCAAACAGGACAACAACTTTTATTAGGCGCATATCAAGCCTTAGAACGTCAAGCATCATTAGGAAAAGTAGATTTATATACACGTCATGAAATGCTTGAACTGGTGGTTATTGATGGCAAAGCCAAAGGAATAATTGCACGAAATCTTGAAACAGGAATTTTAGAACGTCACGCTGCCGATGCCGTTGTATTGGCTTCTGGCGGTTACGGAAAAGTATATTATCTGTCTACTCTTGCTATGGGCTGCAACAGTTCGGCAATTTGGAGAGCACACAAAAAAGGCGCCTTTATGGCGGGCGTAAGCTGGATTCAGTTTCACCCTACTTCTCTTCCGCAGCATGGAGAAAATCAATCTAAACTGACTTTAATGTCGGAATCGCTACGAAATGACGGTCGAATCTGGGTTCCTAAAAAAGCGGCAGACGATCGAAATGCAAATGCTATTCCAGAAGAAGAGCGCGATTATTATTTAGAGCGCCGATATCCTTCTTTTGGAAATCTAGCGCCACGAGATATTTCGTCGCGAGCTGCAAAAGAAAGAATTGACGCTGGTCATGGCGTTGGACCAATGAAAAATGCGATTTATCTCGATTTCTCGGATGCCATAAAAGCACAAGGAAAAGGTACAATCGAAGCCAAATACAGCAACCTTTTTGCTATGTATGAAAAAATTACGGGCATAAACGCTTATAAAGAACCGATGCTCATCTCGCCTTCTGCACATTTCACCATGGGCGGACTTTGGGTTGATTATGAATTGATGACCACAATTCCTGGTTTATTTGCTTTAGGCGAAGCTAATTTTGCCGATCATGGAGCAAATCGTCTTGGTGCCAATTCGCTGCTTCAGGCTTGTGTAGATGGCTATTTTATTGCACCTTATACGATTCCAAACTACTTGGCTGGCGAATTAAATTTACCGAAATCGGATATTTCGCATCCCGCTTTTGAGGAAGCAGAAAAGGCTGTGAGAAGACAATTGGATCATTTCCTGCATACCAACGGAACACTTTCTGCAGATTATTTCCATAAAAAAATCGGGCGTCTTCTTTATGAAAAATGCGGCCTTTCGCGAAGCAGAGAAAAATTAGAGGAAGCTATAATCGAGATTAGACAACTTAAAGCTTCATTTGAAAAAGACCTCAGAATTACAGGTGATAATACTTTAAACAGCGAACTGGAAAAGGCTGGCCGAATTGCCGATTATATTGAATTAGCCGAATTAATGTGTTATGATGCCTTACAGCGTGAAGAATCTTGCGGTGCTCATTTTAGAGAAGAATACCAAACCGCAGACGGAGAAGCTGTTCGTAACGACAAAGAATTCTGCTACGTATCGGCTTGGGAATGGAAAGGATTAAATAACCAACCCGAACTTCATAAAGAGCCATTGACTTTTGAAGCGGTTGAACTTGCCGTGAGGAGTTATAAATAGAATTATGAGTTATGAGATGTGAATTGTGAGATGTGAAAAAGAGCAAAGAAGCAAGAGGCAAGACTAAAACTGGAACCCTTGAAACTTGAAACTTGGAACTTGAAACCTGAAACTTGAAACTTGAAACTTGAAACTTGGAACTCGAAACCTGAAACCAAAAAAACATAAAACCCCATGAAACTTTATCTTAAAATATGGCGACAGTTTAATTCTTCTACGAAAGGAGAAATGACAGATTATGAAATTGATGGAGTATCAGAGCATATGTCGTTTCTGGAGATGTTGGATTTATTGAATGAATCGCTTATTCAGCAGGGCGAACGCGTTATTGAGTTTGACCATGATTGTCGCGAGGGAATCTGCGGACAATGTGGCGTGATGATAAACGGACGTGCTCATGGGCCTCTTAAAAATACTACAACCTGCCAGCTTCATATGAGAAGTTTTAAAGACGGGGACACGATATATATTGAGCCTTTTCGCGCGAAAGCTTTTCCTGTTTTACGTGATCTAAAAATTGACCGTAAAGCGTTTGATTCTATTATCGCTTCAGGCGGATTTATCGGAGCTTCAACAGGTCAGGCGCCAGAAGCAAACAGCATTCCGATTTCGTATGAAACTGCAGAAGCCGCTTTCGATGCCGCTGCATGTATTGGATGCGGAGCTTGTGTTGCTTCGTGCAAAAATGCTAGTGCTGCTTTGTTTGTTGGTGCCAAAATAACACATCTAGCATTATTGCCGCAAGGAAAAGTAGAAGCTTCTAAACGTGCTATTTCAATGGTAAAGCAAATGGATGAAGAAGGCTTTGGAAATTGCTCTGACACAAGAGCCTGTGAAATCGAATGTCCACAAGGTATTTCTGTACTTTCGATTGCCAAAATGAATTATGAATACATGAAAGCTTTATTTTTAAGGAAGTGAGACCCAGAGTGAATACTCCTAAAAATACAAAACACTACAAAAACTTTACAGCAAACTTCTCATCCTAGAGCCCTACTGAGCTTTACAATTTCATAATCTTTGTTTTGAAAAGTTCGAAATTTGAATTTAAAAAATTATACAGAAAAGGATTAATTTTGAATACCCAAATCTTAAAATTCTGAATAATTATGAAAAAACAATTATCCTATAATTTCAGGAAACCGAAATTTTTACACATACTAATAGTTCTCGGTTTATTTATTTCGTCAAAATCCTACAGTCAGTACATTACTCAAAATTTAACTCCAACTTCCGTAATTAAAGAAGGTTTGGCTTTAGAACAATCTTCAGATGGCAGAATTTTTATTGCTGAGAGAGGCGGAATTGTCAAAGTATTTCAAAATAATACCGTTTCGACTGTTTTTACAGTAAACACTGTAACAGACAATGAACAAGGTTTACTTGGAATTACACTTCATCCTGATTTTGCAACAAACGGCTACATTTATGCTTTTTATTCTATTAATGACGGAACTGTAATTCGACACCGAATTGAAAGAGTAAAAATAAACAACACCAATCAAGTTGTGAGCAGACAAGAAATTCTGCTTTTGGAGCCTATTGGAGGCGGATTTCACAACGGTGGTGACTTAAAATTCTTTAATAGCTTTTTGTATGTAACGGTTGGTGACAGCCAATTGAATACAAATGCGCAAGATTTAGATACTTACAAGGGAAAAATTCTTCGTATTACCGAAGACGGACTTCCTGCACCAGGAAATCCATTTTATGGAAGCGGTTCCGTACAAAGACAAAGCATCTGGGTTTACGGTTTTAGAAATCCATGGAGACTTGTTGCTAATCCAGTTGCTAATAAATTATTTGTCTTAGATGTTGGAACTTCTTGGGAAGAGATAAACGAAATCAGTAATCCGACAATTCGAAATTATGCGTGGGGGCATCCACAGGGAGGCGATGGGAAACAAACAGAAACCAATTTATTTACTAATCCAATATTTACTTATGCAACAGGAAGTATTGGAAATGCTTTGACAAACGGTGTTTTATATAATCCGGCAATATCTCGTTACCCAAATCTTCAAGGAAAATTTATCATTAAAGACTATGTCAGAACAGAAATAAGATCTTTTGATCCTACTGTTGCAGATCCCGTTTCTACTGCTTTCTTTACCGCTCCGCAACAATATGCGTTGGGAATGATGTTAGGAAATGATGGTTACATTTACTATTGTGCTTACGGAAATAATGGCTCCTTAATCAAATTGGATTATATTGAAACAGCGGCGCCAACTATTGTAAATCATCCCGTTTCTCAAAGCATAATGGAAACCAATCCAGTAACTTTTACCGTTTCTGCAAGCGGAACTGGATTAACCTATCAATGGCAATTTAACAATGCAAATATCAACGGAGCAACCGGTGCAAGTTATACCATACCAAACGTCACAAATGCCAATGCAGGAGCTTACAGAGTTGTTGTAACGAATACTGCAGGGAATGTAACAAGTAATTCTGCAACCCTAACTATTACCCAATTTAGCAACGCGCCTACAGTTTCAATCGTTTCTCCATTACCGACTTTAAAATGGAACGCTGACGATATTGTTCATTTTGAGGCTTCAGCGACAGATGTTGAAGATGGGACACTGCCAGCAAGTGCCTATTCTTGGAGCGTTGATCTTTTTCATGAAGATGTTCCAGGTGCAGGCCATTCGCATCCAGGTGCAAGTCCTCAGGGTGTTAAATCTGGAGATTTTACAGCTTCTAATCAAGGAGAAAAAACACCAAATGTTTGGTATCGTTTTACGGTAAAAGTTACCGACAGCAACGGTTTAACGGGAACTGCTTTTGTCGATATCAAACCAAATTTAGTAGATGTTACAGCAACAAGTTCGCCTGTTCCGCTTAATTTAGAATTCAATCAAAAACCTGTCACTGCACCTTCTACAAAACAAGTTGTGGCAAATGCATCGCTACAAACTTTAAATGCTCCTACTCCACAATATGTTGGAAATATTCGTTACGATTTTGATCATTGGAGCCAAGGCGGAACGGCAAATCAAACCTTCAAAGCTCCTGCGAATGGGACTATAACGTATACCGCTTTTTATAATGCAATAACGCTTCAGAATGCTCCCTATCTAGGAATTGTTGCTCAAATTCCTGGAATTATTGAAGCCGAAAATTATGATGTCGGTCCAGGCGCTTTTCTTGATAAAAATGGCGGTGGAGATACTGCTTATAGAGCTGGTGACGGCGTTGGCACAGAAGCCTGCAACGAAGGAGGATTTAATTTGGCTTATGTAGCCAAAGACGAATGGCTAAAATATACCGCAAAGGTAAATACTACAGGAAATTACGCTGTCAATTTGAGAATTGCCACGCCTTACAATACTCGAAAACTACATTTAGAAGTTGATGGAGTAAATGTAACAGGAGTTGTAAATATTCCTAATACTGGAGGCTTTCAGGCATGGCAGACGGTTACTATTCCTAATATTCCTTTAACGCAAGGAAATCATACTATTACTTTATATTTTGATGAAAACGATATCAATGTCAATAAGATGGAATTTGTTTTATCAGGAAATAATACTGCTCCTGTTGCAGATTTCGAATTCAGTCCACAAACTGGATGTCTTAATACTGCTGTAAACTTCACTTCTGTTTCTACTGGCACAATTGATAGTTATACATGGAATTTTGGTACAAATGCACAGCCTGCCACCGCAACAGGAATTGGACCGCATTCGGTTATTTTTTCTACAGAAGGTACTAGAGAAGTATCGCTAACTGTTACCAATTCAAACGGAAGCAATACTAAAAAAGTTTTCTATACTGTAAACAATTGCAATCTGGGAGTAGAAAATCCTGACGAAGAGTCAAAGAAAATCATTGTGTACCCAAATCCATCAAAAGGAATATTTCATTTGTCAAAAGACTTAGAATGGACTGTTTATTCTGTTTTAGGCTCTAAATTGAAAGAAGGTTTTGGAAATATCATTTCGATTTCAGAATATGCAAGCGGCATTTATTTTGTAAAGACTAAAGAAAGCAGTAAAGCAATCCGAATCAGTAAACAATAATATTTTAATTATATAAAACAAAAAACTCGCTAAAATGAAAATTTAGCGAGTTTTTTGTTTTGATTTAAACAGTAAAATAAGGAGTCAAAATATCTTCAAAATTATAAAGTCCTTTTTCTTTCTCTTTTATATTTTCGGCTACAAAAACAACTCCATTTCCGAAAGCTTCTCTTGAAATCGATTCGTGTATTAAACGAACCGTTTGAAAAGGAAAACCGAAAATGACTTCGTGCTTCCCAACGATTCCTCCTGCCCTCACAACATTGATGTTTTCTTTGTCAACATCCAATGCTTCAGCAATTTTTACTGCTGTTCCAGATGTTCCTTCCTTGGCTTTAAAATGTTCTTCATTTACTTCAATATCCACCCACGGCGCTATTTTCTTTAAAAATTTAGCTGCAAACAATAGGTAATTCACTCCTAGAGTAATATTGGGCGACCAAAAGACGGTAGTTTTATCTGCTAGTTTTTTAAGTAAATTCAATTCTTTCTCTTTGTAATGTGAAATTGCAGAAATAATTTTCACTTTGTATTTCGCTGCCGTTTCTCCATAAGTATAAATTCCTTCGTTGGAAGAAAAATCGATAATGGCATCTACTGGATGTTTTTCTAATAATTCTTCAACAGAAGTATGAGAACTAGAGTAGATTAAACCAGGTTCATCCGACTGGATTCCAAAAAACTCGGGAACCGATCTGTGTTCCAAAACATTACTTTGTCTTAAAACCCATTCAAGGCTGAATCTTTTATTCTCTAACAGTATTGAGGCTACTGATTTTCCAGTTTTTCCGAATCCGATTAATCCTATTCTCATAAGCATTTATTTTTTAATGGGCGAAGCGTGCCCTAGTTTGAAAATATTGATATTATAAAGTGGCTAATATCAATCTGACTTTATTTTTTCAGACCGTTTTAAAACCGTCCGTTCATAAAAATAGAAAAACCATAACAGAAACACCAATAAAAACTTGGTTTTATAACAATTAAAATGACTCTTAGTACGATTTTATCTGTTAATACAAAATCGGGACATCAAATTTTACCGTCAATTCCTCTTTTAAATTATTCTGATTAAAATGTTAAAAATTGACTTTAAAAAAAAGATTTGATGATATACAAGTAAACAAATTTTAACTAGATTTATGACCTGATATCCCCAAATAAATATCGTAAATAATGGCTTACAATAACAATGGATTACTTCGTTTTCTTGATGCTCAAAACAAATTGTATTTAACAGCTCTTGACGAAATCAAAAATGGTAAAAAAGAATCTCCATGGATGTGGTTTATCTTTCCTCAGATAAAAGGAATGGGTTCAAGCGATACATCCAAATTTTACGAAATCAAAAATGCTGACGAAGCGATCGCTTTTCTAGAGCATCCTATTTTAGGAAAACATCTTATAGAAATCACTTCTGAACTAATTAAAAAAGAAGAAAATGTTTCTGATATTTTTGAAGGTCTCGATGTAGAAAATCTTCAATCGTGTATGACATTATTTGCCAGTGTTCAAAATACAGAACCTGTTTTTCAGGAAGTCCTTCATAAATATTTCGACGGATCATCCGATTTTCATACGTTGCAATTATTGTATAGCAATCTTTAGTTTTTTCTAAACCGCAAAGAGCGCAAGTATTATACAACGCTGTGCCTTTTTTAACCGCAAAGACACGAAGGTTTACGCAAAGTTTTACATTAAGCCTTGCGTCCTTTGCGGTTAAAAAACATTAGAAAAAGCAACCAAATCAAACCTTTTCTGAATAAAATTTCTCGGAACCATCAATAATTTTATTTTATTTAGAATTAATATAAATAAACTTTTATATTTGCCGCTTTCTGCGCAAAATTGAGTAGTTATTTAAATTTAACTATTATTGCTTTGCTAAAATAAATTCCGTTAATGAATAAGAATGTACGTTTCGAATTAGATCTCTTCCATTCCTTTAAGGAAGGTGACGAAAGTGCATACACTTTTTTTTACGATAAATATTTTAGGAGAATCCAGTCTTTTAGCATTCAATTTATTTATGATGCTGACGAAGCTGAAAATCTTGCTCAGGAAGCCTTACTACACCTATGGCAAAACAGAGAAAATGTGGAATCTATTAACGGAATTCAGGCTTTCTTGTTTACTTATGCCAAATCAAAATGCTTGAATTTAATCCGTCATAATAAAGTGAAGAATAAATTCAAAAATGACCTCTTAAACCACAAAGAAAGAGAACTGGATATCGAAGTTTTAAACTCAATTCAGTTCGACACTTTAGAATTAACCGAATTAGAACGTATCATTCAGGAATCTATCAGCGAATTGCCGCCAAAAACCAGAGAAATTTTTATTAAAAAGCGCTTTGAGAATAAAAAAAATGCAGAAATCGCTGAAGAATTAGGAATTTCTTTAAAAGCTGTAGAAGCCCATATGACAAAGGCTTTGAAGATTTTAAAAACTAAACTGTCTGATTATCTGTTCTTAATTTTCATTCTTATTTATAATAACTAAGAAAAAAGTTAGGGTATTTTAATTCTGAGGTGTACTTAATATGGTGAGAAGTTTTAAAAAGCATATATGACATCGGAAATAATAAATAAATACCTTTCTAACGAAGCTTCAGAAAAAGAAGTTCAGGCACTTTTTGATTGGATCGAAGCATCGGAAGAAAACAAGCAGCAATTTATAAAAGCTAAGAAGATTTGGGCGCTAACCACTCTTTCTTCTGGTTTTGTTGCGACTGCTCCAGCAATCCAGACAAAACCCAAAAAAAGCAACAGAAGATATTTGCAATACGCTGCTACTTTTTTAGTGCTTCTGGGTTTAGGTACAACTATTTATCTATTTAACAGTAAATCTGATGCTCCAAAAGAAATTGTTCTGGAATTAGGCGACGGCCGTCTGGAATATATCTCAGGAAAAACAGAAACCAAGCTACTAAATAACAAAGGAGTTTTGGTGGCTAAAAAATTTCCGAATGAAATTGTTTACTTTGGTAAAGTCCAGGATCAGAAAGTGATTTATAATACGCTTTCGGTTCCATACGGAAAACGTTTCAAACTTAAACTTTCAGATGGCACTGCTGTAAGTTTAAATTCTGGAACAATATTGCGTTATCCTGAACAGTTTGGCTTAAACGGAAACAGAAATGTATACTTAACCGGTGAGGCATTTTTTGAGGTGGCCAAAGATAAATCGCATCCGTTTATTGTTCATGCCAATCAAGCAGACATTGAAGTTCTCGGGACAACATTTAATATAAGTGCTTATCCTGAAAACCCTACAGTTAACAGTACATTAATTGAAGGAAGCATCCAAATGTCTGAAGCTCTTAATTCTTCTAACACTATTTTGTTAAAGCCCAACCAAATGGCGACATGGCAGAATAATTCGAAAAAGTTGTTTGTAAAAGAAGTCGATCCAATGCTTTATGTTGCCTGGACAAAAGGCGAGCTTACTTTTAAAGACACTCCATTTTCTACAATTGCCAAAATGATTCAGCGCACTTATGATGTTGAGATTATCAACGAAAATTCTGATTTGGCCAGACAGAATTTTACAGGTACTATCAATATCAGCGCATCTAGTGTCGAGAACATTTTAGACCTGCTAAAACGCGACACGCCTTTTAATTATTCTATTCAACACAAAACCATTACAATTACCAATCTGCGATAACTAAATAAACATGACATTTACGATACCACCCCTTTTAAGAAAAATTCTGTTTTTCTTAGCCATTCTCATATCTGGATTTAAAGGATTTTCTCAGAATAAACTCATAACAATACACGCAAAAAACAAACCTATAAGTCTAATTATCAAATCTATTGAAGAGCAAAGTGATTTCAGAATCATTTATAATGCAAAAAAAATAGATACCGATCAATTGGCCGATTTAGATGTTACTAATGCTACTCTAGAAACGGCTTTAAAGAAGTTATTAAAGAGCACGAATATTTCCTATTACATTCAGAAAAAACAGGTTTTATTGACAGATGCTACTCCTGTTGACAAATCTAATGCTACTGTTGCAGAAACTGAACGCATCATTAAAGGGACAGTTTACAGTGCAAAAGACAAACAGCCTCTTCCTGGCGCGGCTATTCGTGTAAACGGAACAGGAATGGGTGCTATAACGGATGCAAACGGAAAATTTGCGTACGAATTAAAAGGTGATAATATTAAAGATCAAATTCTTGAAGTGGCCTATTTAGGAATGGAATCGCAGTCGCAAGCTGCTGGTTATAAAAAAGAATTTGTCTTTTATCTTCAAGAAGTTACAGACGAATTAGATCAGGTTATTATTACTTCTTCTTACGGCACAACTAAATTAAAAGAAGAAATTGTGGGAAGTATTTCGACTTTAAAAGCAAAAGATATTCCCATACAACAGGCTTCTGAAAGTGTAGATAAAATGATTGAAGGGCAAATTGCTGGCGTTTTGGTTGAAAATACTTCTGGTGTTGGTACGGCTGTTAAAATAAATATTCGTGGTCAGGGAACTTTAAAATCTTTAAATGGAAATCTTTTAGGAACTTCAACTCAACCATTAATTATTGTTGATGGTGTGATTATGAATGAGCAAAAAGGTATTGATACCACCGGTTTTGAAGCAACTGGAAGTCTTGGAGAAAACTTATCAAATCCGCTGGCTTTTCTTTCGCCAGATAATATTGATTCTTTTACGGTTCTAAAAGATGCTGCGGCAGTTGGTATTTACGGAGCTGATGGATCAAACGGAGTAATTTTGATTACAACCAAAAAAGGCACAAAAGGTAAAGCTAAATTTCAGTTTTCAAATCAATTAGGAGTTTCTACTGCAATTAATCAAATTAAATACTTAAACGGAGAGCAATACACCGAAATAAATAATGCTTTCAATAAAAGTACTAGCTCCACTTATAATCCAGTTGTTTACAACGGAATCAATACCGATTGGTTTGATCTTTTAAATAATTCCGGAATTTATAATAAATATAATTTTGCCGTTTCAGGAGGTACTTCAAAAATTACGTATCGTACCAACATCACCTATTTGAATATTGACGAACCGCAAATGGGCAATACTACTAAACAGCTGAATGGTGGAGTCAATATTGGCTACAAACAGTCAAAATGGGATGTAAATCTATCATTTAATCCAAGTTACATTAAAAAAGATGCACCAAATATTTATTATGATTTTGCTTATCTGCCTACAATTTCTCCATACAATGCAGACGGAACGTATTCTAAACTGGGTTTAATTGGCCCAACAGGAGGAAATCCGTTAGCGGCTATCGATCAAAATAAAAATATAACCGAATCCAAAGCGCTTATTACAAGCTTGAATCTAGGTTATGAATGGAACAAAAATATCCGTTTTGCAACTTTGTTCGGATTAGACTATTTGGATAAAGTTCAAGATCGCTATTTCTCTGGTGAAAACGAAAGCGGGCAAAACAATGGAAGTTTTATTTTAGGCGGAACCACTTATCCAAACTGGGGAAGACGTGTCCTTAATAAAAGAAATGGCACCAAATGGAATTGGCAAGGCCAAATGCTGTTTAATAAAGAAATAACTCAAAACCATGCAATTGATGGAGTTATAGGATTTGAACTTGGAGAAGAAAAAAACAACTTTGATTTTATCTCTGGAACTGGATTTGTAAATCCAAATATTGTCAATAATGTGGAAGATGCACTTCAAGACGATAATCCTTTAACAACTGAGGACGAAACCAAAACAAAACAGTCCTATAGAAGTGAAATCAATAATAATTCGAGAGTTTCATTCTTCGGACAATTAAATTACAATTACAAAAAGAAATATTTTGTTTTAGCCAATTTAAGGCGTGACGAAAGCTCCGTTTTTGGAGATGACACCAACGTAGCCTTGAATAGTGGTGCTGGTCTGGCCTGGATTATTTCTAATGAAGATTTCTTAAGCAATTCTTCTTGGATTGATTTCTTAAAACTAAAAATAAGTTATGGTTCTACAGGAAACTCTAGAATTGGTTCTTACCGTGCCAAAGGTTTGTACAATGTGAGCCAGAATGGTTATAACGGAAATCCTTATGCCACACCAAGCACAGCACCTAACGGAAATTTAAGCTGGGAAAAAAACAAAAAATTTAATGCTGGTGTAGATTTCAACATCTTCAACTCAATTGCATTAACATTAGAATATTATTATGATGATCTAAATGATTTAATTACAAGCCGAGATATTCCAACCGAAACGGGCTATAACAGCATGCAGTTAAATGCTGCAAGCATGTATAACAAAGGTTTTGAGCTTACAACAAGAGTGAAATGGTTTCAGAAAGGAAAATTCAAATGGACTACTACCGTTAATATTTCAACAGTTGACAATAAAGTAACCGATCTAGTTGGTTTAGGAAGCGATTATTCTACTTCAAATCTCGCTCTTGCACAAAAAATTGGTTACAGCACTACTACTATCTGGGGAGTAAAATGGGCTGGAGTTGATCCTGCTACAGGGCGTGATTTAATTAAAAAAGGTGACCAGATTTATGATGCTCCAACTTGGAAAAGTTTATTTAACGAAACAGATTGGGAACCTATTGGCGATACGCAACCAAAAGCTTTTGGAGGTTTTAGCAATAGCTTTTCATTCAACAACCGTATTACTTTATCATTTACAGGAGCATTTCAATTGGGTGGAGACAAGTTGATTTCTGATGAAATTGTATCAAAATACAGCAATTTATCTAATAGAAATATGTCTGTAAATGCTTATGATTACTGGAAAAATCAAGGAGATATTGTTTCACAGCCTGCTCCAAGCAGAAACACTTTGCTGCCTAACTTGAGCAAATACGTTTACGATGCTACTTATATTAAATTAAGCAACATTAACCTGAGCTACAATGTACCAATCAAAAACACTTTTCTAGAGACTTTAACGGTATTTGCTGATGTTTCTAATGCCTTTTACTGGTACAAAGAAAAGAGTCCGTCTGGAATGAACGGAATTAGAGAATTCAGTTTCAACTATCCGCAATCGCGAACAATTTCATGTGGAATTAATACCAAATTTTAAAAAATGAAACATTTTAAACATCCCAATATATTAAGATTCGCTTTCCTACTAGCCTTTATTTTTTTGATGCAAAGCTGTAGTGATTTTCTTGAACAAGAGCCAGGCACAAAAGTTTCTATAACAGAACAATTAGAAAATAAAAAAGGCTTACTTCAGGCAATGTCAGGACTTTATGGAGAGCTTGAAGAACTTATGCGATTTGCTCCTTACGCAACTTATGCCGACTTGCAGGGTGGAAATATAAAATTTACTCCTACCATTGGTGCAACTAGTTCTAGTACAAATACTGGTACTATTTCTATTAGAGATAATACCGCAGGAATATACTCTTTTGATGATAGAGCCGAAGAATCGAATTTGGCTTCTTTTTATGCAAATAGCTATGGCATTATTAATCAAGCTAATTTATTGCTAGAATTTACCGATGCCTTGCCAGATGCGACAATAGAGGAGAAAAACCAAATTAAAGCAGAAGCCTTAACTATTAGAGCTTATACTCATTTTTTGCTAAGCCAAGTTTACTCGCAAAATTATGGTTTTACAGCCGATGCTTCTCATCTTGGAATTGTTTACAGCAAAGCATCTACAAATGAAAAACTTACCTATCCAGCTAGAGAAACTGTTGCCAATACCTATACTTTAATCATTAATGATATTAAAACTGCTTTAGATTTATATACAGACAATACCTTAATAAGCGGACCAACTTATTCTTATTTTAACAAAGTAAATACAAAAGCTTTATTATCAAGAGTTTATTTATACAAAAAAGATTGGAAAAATGCCTATGACACCGCAAATGATATTATTTCAAATTCGGGAGTAGTTTTAACTGTATCAGAAAATTATGTTGCACAATGGGAACAGCCAGATCTTCCAATATCAGAAATTTTATTAGAATTCACGGTTCGAAGAAACAACGAAGGAAATGCAAGCTTAACAATGGCTAGTGCATACGGATATACAACTAATTCAAACTATGGCTATTATTCTGCATCTAATGATTTGATTTATTTATACGAAAGCAACGATATTAGAAAACAGTTGTTTTTAACCAAATCAATTGGGACAATTGTAAATCTGCAATTAGTACCATTAAACTACAATTTCACAAAAAAATATCAGGATAATCCAGGTTACGTCGCTTTTAGATTAAGCGAACAATATCTAATTCGTGCCGAAGCTGCTATTGGTTTAAATAACGTAGATCAAGCAAGAACTGATATTAATACCATAAGAGCACGAGCAAAAGCCACATTATTAACAGACAACAGCAATATTTTGGAAGCATTGCTCCTAGAACGAAGAAAAGAGTTTTGTTTTGAAGGGCATTTGTTTTTTGATATAGCTAGAAATAAAAAAGATGTTTCTAGAAATGATGGCTGTATTTCATCTGCTTGCAGTGTGACTTATCCGTCTCCAAAATACATCTTGCCAATACCGCGCAGTAATATCAACTTAAATACAAATTTAAAACAAAATGAATCGTACTAAAATTATATCCGCATTAAGCTTAGCTGTAATCGTATTTTCATCTTGTTCTAAAGATGATTATAGATTGGACTCTAAAAATATTGATCCTTATATTCGATTTAATTTCATGACAAACAATGGTGTTCCTTTAGAATATCCAAGTGTCAATACAACGGCGCTAACATTAGCTGAATATGAAAATAAATCGGTTAAAATATTAAAGGTTCCTGTTACTTTAACATCTTCAACCTTAAAAACTCCAGTTACAGCTTCTTTCAGTGCAACCACATCTGGAAGCCTTGATACTTTTACCGTAAAGCCAGAAACAGAATTACTTTTTCAAGGCAACAAATTAACCGATACTATTTTCGTTTCTTTTGATCAAAGATGGAAAGACAAACAATCTATTACACTAAAATTAGAAAATACATCAGATCCTAATATTCATATTGGAAATCTAAATACTGCAGCACCAAATAACATTTTTACAATTAATTTGGGACAAGTCACAACAAATTATACTTTCCCTATAAATCAATTTGTTGTAAAAGGCGAAGTGGGCGAAAAAGTTGATTTTAAAGTAAATTTCCCGAACGGGTTTATTCCTTCTGAAATAGAAACCAATCCTATTTTTAAGTTCCAAAATGGTTTCGAATATTCTTTGACTCATGATGATTATGGAGATAACAGAAGTTCCATAACCTATCATTTGACTCTTTTAGAAGATTTACAAAATGATGATGCGCGTTACGAAAGCAAAATAACCCTTATCAATACTCCTAATTATGTTGCATCAGGAAACATCAGTTTAACCATTGTAAAACCTATTAAATCAGCAAGAGACGTTAAGGCTTACCCTGCTTCGAAATTTACAGATCCAACCAATGCATTTTATCTAACATATGGAGAACACTGGTTTAACAACAATGGAGCTTGTTCTTGGCAGACATTCAATGCTTTAACTTTCCCTATAATAGTAACGAAAGACAATGAGAATGCGATACTTTACAGCGACAAAGGAACAGCAAACCCAAACGATGACGTTTATCATGATGCTTTCAAGATCGGATTTAATGTTGCCAGCGGAACTAATACTGTAAATTCTTTCGGTCTAAAAAGATGGTTTTCTAACGAAAGTAGTTCGGCTGCAATATCACCAGGATTTAATATTACCTCAGCTTTAGAATTTTTCCCTGCCAACGGAAACAGCAAAACAGAAGGAACTGTTTTGGTAATTCCGCAGGATATTACAATCGGATCGAGCGCAACAAATACACACGTAATCGCTATTTCTGGCGAAGGAACGTACAAAGAAATCAGCAATGGTTTATTTGAAATTTCATTTGAATTAAAACTAACAAACGAGAAACTTTTTGGAGGAACTGTTTCTACGCAATACAGAATGTACAATAACAGAACGTACCCAAAACCTTCAGCGTTAAGCATTCCGTGCCCTAAAGAAGTTACACTTTAAAAAAGTTTAATGTTTCAGGTTTCAAGTTTCACGTCTCGCAATAACTTGAAACTTGAAACCTGAAACATGAAACTTAAAACAAAATCAAGAAAAACGTAAAACATAAAAGAATTGAAAAAACTAATCATTCCAATCTTTTTCCTGCTCAGCTTAACGGCTTATAAAAGCATGGAAGGCCCTGATTACATCGATATTCAGGAATTACGAAAACTGTATTCCAGCGGCGATTCTTCTAAATGGCCTTCTGCAGAATTACATGAAAATGTAGACAAATCTAAATTTCAGGATATTGGAGAGCTTCCTGCGGTTCCTTATCCTGATTATAATCCGTATTCTAAAGAAAAAGAAAGTCTGGGAAAGATTCTGTTTTTTGATCCGAGATTATCTAAAAGCGGACAAATTGCTTGCGCGTCGTGCCACAATCCAGAATTGGGATGGACAGATAACTTAACGCGTTCTTTTGGCCACGACCGCCAAACAGGAAAACGCAATTCGATGACGATTTTAAACTCGGCTTATGCAACTTCCTTATTTTGGGATGGGCGTGCTTCAAGTTTAGAAGATCAAGCGCAATTTCCTGTTCAAGATCCGTTAGAAATGAATGAAAAACTAACAATTGCTGTTGACAGAATCGCTACAATAAAAGGCTATAATTCGTTATTTACAGATGCTTTTGGAGATAAAAAAGTGACTTTAGAGCGAATTCAGTATGCCATTGCCACTTTCGAAAGATCCATCAATAGTCCGAAAAGTAAATTTGATCAGTTTGTAAGTGGAAAATCAGATATTTATACCGATCAGCAGGTGAAAGGAATGCATTTGTTTAGAACTAAAGCCCAATGCATCAATTGCCACAATACGCCTTATTTCAGCGATAATCAGTTCCATAATGACGGACAGACTTTATTCGGAACCAAAAATGAAGATTTCGGACGTTATAATGTGACGAAAGAGGTAAAAGATATTGGCAAATTTAGAACGCCAACGCTTCGAGAAGTCGCAAATACGAGACCATGGATGCATCACGGACATTTTCCAACTTTATTGGATGTTGTAGAATTTTACAATCTAGGGAATCCGTCTCCTGTTCAAAAAAGATATTTAGGGACAGCTAGAGACACCTTGATTCCAAAAGCAGATCCAATGCTAAGAAAACTAGACTTGAACAAAGAAGAAATTAGCGATTTATTAGCTTTTATTGAAACTTTAAGCACACCAACACGAAGAATTATAATTCCAGAAATGCCGAAATAATTTAGTTGATGATTTGCATTTGCCCCAAAATCTGCAAATCTATTAGGCCCATTTCTTTTTCAGAAATGGGCTTTTTTATTCGAAAACAAAGTCAAAAGAAGATTTAATACAATTTAAAGTTGTAAATTATAATATGGAAAGATTTTTCGATAATCTTGCAGCAAAACCGATTTGTCTTTTTATAACTTTAATAAACTATTTAGAGATGCCATTTAATGCCAATCGATAATCATTTATTATCCTTTTATTGATAGATAAAATACCGCTGGAGTCTTGGTGTTATTGGTCTTTATTAAATTTGTCTATCACGCAAAAGAAGCTTTTCTTTTATAAAAAATACAGTTATGAGAATAGATCAGATAGAAATCAAAACAAACGATATTCAAAAAACAAAAGCATTTTATCAAAACATTTTTGGGCTTTTCATTCTAGAAAATGACCAAAAATCAATTACGTTTCAAGCCGGAACTTCCATTTTAAAATTTGTTGAAGATCCTAGTTTTAATTCGATATATCATTTTGCTTTTAATATTCCTGAAAATCAGCTTGAAGAAGCTATTCAATGGTGTAAAGACAGAGTGGAACTAATTGTTTTGGAAGATAAAAGTGTAGTCACTCATTTTGAAAACTGGAATGCGCATTCTATTTATTTCTTCGATCACAACGGAAATCTACTCGAATTCATTGCCCGACATGATCTAAATAACGAACAAGTTGGCGAATTCAACTCTGCTTCTATTTTAAGCATAAGCGAAATCGGAATTGTTACCGAAAGTCCGTTACAACTAGGAAATCAATTAATTGAAGAGCACGGACTTCATTTCTTTTCTCAAAATACAAATACAGATAAGTTTGCCGCCATTGGCGACCACGAAGGTTTATTGATTCTGGTTCAGCCAACTCGAAATTGGTATCCTACCCAAATTCCTTCTGAAAGTAATCCAGTGAAAATATCGCTGAAAATGATGAAAATATTATTGAGCTAAAATTTTAATTCTAAATCTGCCGAATCTGCTAAATCTGCGAGAAAAATAATCTCTCGCAGATTTAGCAGATTTAGGGGATTTTTTTATCTAAACTTTAGACTAGTTTGCTAAAACTTCATTCTCTGAATCCTTACTGCATTTAAAATCGCTAAAAGCGCTACTCCAACATCGGCAAAAACAGCTTCCCACATCGTGGCTAGTCCGCCTGCGCCAAGAATTAAGACAAAAGCTTTTACGACAAAAGCCAATGTAATATTCTGCCAGACAATCTTTTTAGTTTGTTTTCCGATATTAATTGCCATTGCAATTTTACTTGGTTTGTCATCTTGAATTACAATATCAGCAGTTTCGATTGTGGCATCGCTTCCTAAACCTCCCATTGCAATTCCGACCGTACTCAACGCAATTACAGGCGCATCGTTTACACCATCTCCAACAAAAGCAATCGTTTCGTTTTTAGCTTTAATTTCGTTGACTTTATTGACTTTATCTTCTGGAAGCAGATCGCCAAAAGCTTGAGAGATTCCTAGTTTATCAGCCACAAACTGAACTACATTTGATTTATCGCCGCTTAACATGGTCAGTTTTACCCCTAAAGATTTTAGTTTAGAAACTGTTTCCTTGGCATCTTCTTTAATTTCATCGGCAATAGTCAAATAACCTGAAAATTTGCTTTCGTAAGCAATTGCGATGGTAGTATAAACTATTGTGGAAGGATCTATATCATATGAAATATTGAATTTATCCAACAATTTAAAATTACCTACATGCAGTTCTTTTCCGTTATGTATAGCTTTTAATCCGTGTCCCGAAATTTCCTCAATATCTTTCAATTCTACCGAAGAATCAATTGGTCCAACATAATTATGAATAGCAGTTGCCACAGGATGTGAACTTTTATTCTCTAAAACATTAACCAGTTTTAAGATTTCCTCTTTATTAAATTCAGGCTTTATGATGACTTCTTGGACTTTAAAAACGCCTTCGGTCATTGTTCCTGTTTTGTCTACCACTACATTCTGGATTGTCGAAATACTATCAAGGAAATTACTGCCTTTAAACAAGATTCCGTTTCGGCTTGCAGCGCCAATTCCTCCAAAATATCCCAACGGAATACTGATAACTAACGCACAAGGACAAGAAATAACCAAGAAAACCAAAGCTCTATATAGCCAATCTGTAAAAACGTAATTGTCTACAAAAAGCATAGGAATCAAACAAATGGCAATTGCCAAATACACTACAATTGGCGTATAGATTTTAGCAAACTTTCTAATAAACAATTCGGCAGGCGCTTTTTTTGCCGTGGCATTTTGCACCAATTCCAAAATTTTAGACAATTTACTATCGCTATAAGCTGTTGTAACTTTTACTTCAATAATGGTGCTTCCGTTTATCATTCCTGCTAAAACAGTGTCTCCTTTCTTTTTCGTCGCTGGTTTGCTTTCTCCTGTCAGCGCTGCCGTATTTACAAACGCTGAATCTGATAGTAATTCACCATCCAAACCTAATTTTTCTCCAGCTTTTAGCTGAATAATGGCCCCGATCTGAACGTCTTTGGCTTTGACTTTTACTGCAACGTTATTTTCTAAAATATGCACCTCATCTGGGCGCTGATCCAATAGCTTTTTAATGCTAGTTTTTGCTCTGTTAACCGCCATTCCCTGGAAGGTTTCTCCAATGGTATAAAACAACATTACGGCAACACCTTCAGGATATTCGCCAATAGCAAAAGCTCCAATTGTGGCGATGCACATGAGGAAAAACTCTGAGAAAATATCTCCTTTCATAATGCTTTCGTAAGCTTCACGAAGAACTGGAAGCCCAACAGGAAGATAGGCAATAGCATACCACACAATTCTAACATACCCAGTAAACCATTCTTGCGGAAAATAATTATCAAAACCAATTCCGATAATCAGCAGTAAAAAGGATATAATTGATGGTAGAAATAGTTTAAAAAGACCCTCTCCGGCATTGTGTTCATGGTCATGTCCCCCATGATCGTGCTCATCATTTTCAGAATGCACAGGTTCGTCATGTGAACAGCTGCAAGACGGTTTGGCTTTATTTTTTGTGTTTTTTATTTCTTTATCTTGATGTATCATGGATAACTTTTTTAACTTTTAAAGTTTCACGTTTGATGTTTCAAGTTTAGTGAAACTATGTTTAAAATATTCTCTAAATTTAAGCATTTTGTATCGTTTTTTTTGCCACAAAGACACGAAGACGCAAAGTTTTTTTGTTTCACGCAGATTAAAAAAGATTTAAGCTGATTATGCAGATAATTTTAAATTAAATCTGCTAAAATTTGCAAAATCTGCGTGAAATAAAATCATTTCAAACCTTCTATTCCGATAATTTTTGGAGTGTACAAAATTTCTTTTTCAATTGCCTCCAGCTTTAGCTGGAGGCATTCAAAAACTTTGCGACTCTGAGCCTTTGCGAGCATATTTGACTCCAGCAAAAAAACTAAGCATCTTAGCAACTTAGAACCTCAGCACCTTCAAAAAAATCAATGCGTATGCTCTCCCCCGCCTTTCATTGCAGAAAGCAGATAAAATGCACCTTTTGTAACAATTTTAGCATTGGCAGGAACATCGTGAACAAATTTCACTTCTGTAAAACCTAAATCGGTTGTGCCAGGAACCACTTCTACAGCTTTAAAATGAATTTCCTCTTCGTGAGCTTCTTCTTTTTCTCCTGCTTTATCTTCGTGTTTTTCTGCTGCACGTTCTTCTTCTTTTACAAAAACGAAATATTTATCAGCATTTTTCACCACTGCGTCTTTTGGTAATGCCGGAACTGTTGCATTCACAATATTGATATTTGCCGAAACGTACATTCCCGGAATCAATCCTTTGGCATCAGCTGGATCAATTTTGGCGTGTACGGCAACCGTTTTACTTTCGTTAGAAAAAGATTTATTGATTCCGAAAATCTTTCCTTTAATCGATTTATTGGACTGATTCGTTAACACAAAGTCAATTACTTGGCCTATTGAAATAGAACCTAAATCTTTCTCGTACACATTCAAGTCCAAATGCATCTGACTATTGTCGACCACTTCAAAAAGCGAAACTTCTGTATTTGCAAAAGCACCTTTCGCAATATTGATTTTCCCTACAAAACCGTTTATTGGCGAAACAATTGGCACGACTGATGTTGTTCCTTTTGTATTAACATGTAAAGCATCCAACTTGTTTTTTGCGGCCTGGGCACGCGCTCTTTCAGCTGCTAGCTTAGCTTTTACTTCCTGAAAAGTCTTTCTCGGATTCACATTTTCGTCGCTCAGCGTTTTCTGGCGGTTGTATTCCAATTGCAGATATTCTACATTCGCCACAGCCGATTGGTAATCTTCCTGCATTCCGATAACTTCTAGATTTTGAATGGTTGCCAAAACTTTTCCTTTGTTGACATAGGTTCCTTCCAAAACAAAAATATCCTTTACCGTTCCGCCAATCAACGTCGAAACCTCAGCAGAATTTTGCGGAGGAACTGTAGTATAGCCGTTTGCCTTAATGATTTTATTCAGGTTTCGGTTTTCTACAATTCCTGTTTCAATACCTACAGTTTTGTATTGAGAAGCAGTTAAAGCAACTTCTGTTGTTTCTTTTTCTTCTTCTTGTGGCTCTTCGGTTTTCTTTTCATTACAACTTGTTATGAAAATAACCGCAAGGCACGCAAGGACAAAGCGCAAAGCACACAGGGAAATTAAACTTTGCGCTCTTTGCGAAAATTCCTTTGCGTTCTTTGCGGTTAAACTATTATCAAATATATTTTTCATTTTTAATTGTTTTTGATGGTTGGAAATTGAAGTTCGATCGCGCTTTGATTGTAGCTGTGCGTTGCCTCTGCAAATTGTTTTTTAATATCAATTGCTTGATTTAAAAAACTGATATACGACCAATAACTCATATCGCCATTGGCGTAACTTTTCTGGGCAGTTTCGATAATCTGATCGGCGTAATGCAAACCTTCGTTCTGGAAATACGCTAAGTTTTTCTGCTGTTTTTGAAAATTATTCTGCAATTCTTCTTTTTGCAGATTCAACATTATTTTGTTCTTGTCTAAAGCCAATTGTGATTGCGAAACACTAATTTCAGCCGCTTTGGCTTTGGTTGTATTAACGCCTCCAAATAACGGAATCTGCAATCCTGTCGTAAAACCTTGAAAAAGAGATTCCTTATTTATCGTTTGCGCAAAATAACCTAAACCTACTTTTGGCGTGCGTAAAGCTTTAAATGTTCCTGCTTCTTTTTGATAAACCGAAATTTGCTGCTGATACAAATCGGTCATCAAAGTCTCGGCTTTTGTATGATCCTGATTTTCTATAAAAGTGTATTGTAAAGCGGTATTAGAATCAGGAACAATATTTTGGTCTGTTTGAATGAAAAACTGCAATTGTTTCTGATAAATAGACAAATCGTATTCTAACTGCGCTTTCTGCGTTTCAATTTCTTTTACTTTGGCTTTAGCGCTAATGACTTCAATGTTTCCGCTTTCACCTGTTTTAAAACGCAGTTCAGCATTCTTTAGGAATTTCGTGTAAATATCATTCAATTCTGAATTGAGTTTCTGAATCGAAACGCCATACAAATATTGATAATAGGCCAATGTCACAGCTTTTTCGATTTCATACGAAGACAAAGCTTTTCGTTTTTCAGCCAGTTTTGCCAGTTCTTCCTGCAATTGTCGATTGGCTTTTGTGATGTTTCCTAACGGAAAAAACTGCTGTACCGAAACATTATGATCGTAATCGGCACTATTAAACTGACCGCCTTGATACTGCACCTGAAGCGGATCGGGCTGAAAAGCTGCTTTTTTAAGAACAGTTTGTTTTTCTATTTCTTTATCGGCTATTTTTAAGTCGATGTTGTTTGATTTGGCCAATTCTATTGCTTTTTCTAAGCTTATTGATTGCTGGGCAAATGTTATAGTGCTTGCTAATAGGAATGCACTTAACCGCAATCCCGATAGCCATCGGGAGCAAAGCTTTTTCGATTGATTTTTATATATTGAATTTTTCATTTTTATATTTTTTGTTTCACGCAGATTTAAAAGATTTAAGCTGATAAACGCAGATTATAATTTATAAATCAATATTAAATCTGCTTCGATCTGTTTAGATCTACGTGAAAATTTTTTTTGTCTCTCGCAGATTTTAAAGATTAAGCAGCTATTTTTCTTTTTAAATTAATCTGCCAGATCTGCTGTCCCGATAGCTATCGGGAGCGAGAGAAATTATTTTTTACACGCAGTAATAAATTATCTAATTATCATATTTTCTCATTTACTAATTTCTCCTTGCGGTTAAATCCATGCTCAAGCAATAAATACAAAATCGGTAAAACGATTAAGGTTAATAAAGTCGCTGAGAGTAATCCGCCTATAACTACTGTGGCTAAAGGTTTCTGCACTTCTGCTCCGCCGCTTGTGGACAATGCCATTGGCAGAAATCCTAATGAAGCTACGGCAGCGGTCATTAAAACAGGACGCAAACGCGTTTTAGTTCCGATAATAACTCTTTGAAACGCATCTGAAACGCCTTCTGTTTTTAATTGATTGAAATACGAAATCAGTACAATTCCGTTTAAAACGGCAATTCCGAATAAGGCAATAAAACCAATTCCAGCCGAAATACTAAATGGCATTCCTCTTAGCGAAAGCGCAAAAACACCTCCAATAGCGGATAACGGAATCGCACTAAAAATTAGCAGTGCTTGTTTGGCGCTTTTAAAAGTGAAATACAGCAAGACTAAAATCAGCCCTAAAGCTATTGGTAAGGCAACCGAAAGTCTTTGTGAAGCTTCAATCAGATTCTGAAACTGTCCGCCATAGGTTACATAATAACCCGCAGGAAGTTTGAAACTTTTGTCTAGTTTTGCCTGAATTTCTTCTACCACACTTTTAATATCCCTTCCTCGAACGTTTAATCCAACGGTGATTCTTCGTTTTCCGTCTTCGCGGATAACCTGCACAGGACCTTGTTCATATTCTACCGAAGCAACTTGAGAAAGCGGCACTTGCTGACCACTCGGAAGCGGAATAAACAAATTGCTTACATCGGTAATATCGCCTCGATTGTTTTCATCCATTCTTACGACAACATCAAATCGTTTGCTTTCGTCGTAAATCTTTCCAGCAACTTCGCCTGCAAAAGACGAACGAATAATTTGGTTGATGTCTGAAATATTCAGTCCGTAAAGCGCAATTTTATCGTAATCGTATTTAATTGTAATTTGCGGTAATCCTGTTATTTTATCTGCTTTTAAATCACCGATTCCGTCGATTCCTTTTATTTTCGAAATCAATTCGGTCGCTTTTGCATCTAGAATCTCCAAATCGTCACCAAAAATTTTGATTGCAATATCAGATCGGCTTCCCGTCATTAATTCGTTAAAACGCATTTGAATGGGCTGAGAAATTTCAATATTGGCTCCTGGAATAATTTCCATTTCCTTTTTCATGGCATTGGCAATTTCTTCCCAATTGCGGTATTTGCCTTTCCATTCTTTCTTGTCTTTTAGAACAATAATCAAGTCTCCGCTTTCAATCGGCATTGGGTCGGTCGGAATTTCCCCGCTTCCAATTTTGCTTACGATAGTTTTTATTTCAGGAAATTTAGCTTTCAGGATCTGCTCGTATTTGGTCGTTGTTTCAACCATCTGCGAAAGCGAACTTCCTGTCATAATGGTGGCGTTAATTGCTAAATCGCCTTCTTCGATTGTTGGTATAAATTCGCCTCCCATATTTTGGAAAATGAAAAACGCTAAAGCGAATAATCCAATGGCAACAGAAAGCACAACTTTTTTAAATTCTAGAGCTTTTTTCAATAACGGCGTGTAGCGGCTTTCTAACCAAGCAATCATGCGGTCGCTGAAATTTTCTTTGTGTTCTGTTTTTTTCGAAAGAAACAAAGCGCTCATCATTGGAATATAGGTCAGTGAAAGAATAAAGGCACCGATAATGGCAAAACCAACCGTCATAGCCATTGGTTTAAACATTTTTCCTTCGGTTCCAATTAAAGCTAGAATTGGCAGATATACTATTAGTATAATAATCTCACCAAAAGCGGCACTATTTCTAATTTTCGAAGCCGAATTATAGACTTCTTCGTCCATTTCTTCTTGCGTTAATTCTTTTTTGTTTTTGAATTTCTGCAGATGATGCATAGTGGCTTCGACGATAATGACGGCTCCGTCAACAATAATTCCGAAATCTATCGCGCCAAGACTCATTAGGTTTCCGCTTACGCCAAAGGCATTCATTAAAATCACTGCAAAAAGCATCGCTAACGGAATAACTGAAGCGACGATTAATCCTGCACGAAGATTTCCTAAAAACAGAATCAAGACAAAAATTACGATTAAAGCTCCTTCTAACAAATTCTTGGCAACGGTTTTAATCGAATTGTCTACCAATTTTCCTCTGTCAATAAAGGGTTCTGCAACAACTCCTTCGGGAAGGCTTTTATTGATTTGTGCCATTTTTTCGTGAACACGATTTACAACGGCGCTAGAATTTTCTCCCTTCAGCATCAAAACCAATCCTGAAACAATTTCTCCTTTTCCATCTTTTGTCGATGCTCCGTAACGCAATGCTATGCCTTCACGCACCTGCGCTACATTTCGAACCAAAACAGGCGAACCGTTTCGGTTTTTTACTACTACATTTTCAAGGTCTTTTATGCCTTTTGCCATTCCGACACCGCGAATGAAATAGGTATATTGGTCTTTCTCAATATAAGCGCCTCCTGTATTTTGATTGTTTTTTTCTAAAGCATCAAAAATTTCGGTAATCGTAACACCAAGGCTATTTAATATATTCGGATTTACGGCAATTTCGAATTGTTTCAATTTTCCGCCCCAAGAACTTACTTCGGCAACGCCTTTAATTCCCTGCAATTGAGGGATAATAATCCAATCTTGAATGGTTCGCAATTCGATCGCACTATATTTGTTTTCGTAGCCTTTTTTGGCATACACATCGTATTGGTAAATTTCTCCAAGACCTGTAGAAATTGGCGCTAGTTCAGGAGAGTTTACATAATCTGGAATGTTTTCTTCGGCTTGTTTTAAGCGTTGAAATATCTGTTCGCGCGCCCAGTAAATATCGACATCGTCTTCAAAAACAACGGTTACGACAGATAACCCAAAACGGGAAATGCTGCGAAGTTCTATTACATGAGGAACTGTTTTTACAGCTCTTTCTAATGGATATGTAATTAATTGCTCGACTTCTTGACTTGCCAATGTCGGTGCAGTTGTAATAATCTGCACTTGATTATTGGTCACATCTGGCAGAGCATCTAAAGGTAAATTTTTAAGCGAATAGCTTCCCCAGGCAATAAGCACAAGGGTAAATAATAGTATAACGAATTTGTTTCGTATACTAAACTGTATGATTTTATCTAACATTTGAATCTATAATGACGTGAGAAATTAGACAATTAAATTGTCTGTAAATGTGTGGAAAGTCCACAACGCTCTCACCCATTTTCAAAATCTTGAAATGGGCATAATCATTATGCTATCTGAGGGGGTTGCCAAATACTTCCGCAGAAATCGGAAATAAAAACAGAATTATAACTTGGTAAAGAAATTGAGATTTGATTGTAAGCTTTAGGGAATTCAAAACTTACAGCAGAATGGTAGCTTAAAACCTGCGCTCCGCAACAATTGCAGACACAGAATGGAGAACATAAATCATTGGCCTTATCATGCGAATGATTGTCTTCTGAAGCAAACTGAGCCGTTTTATGCATTGCACTGTTGACTTCCATATCTGCACAGGGCATATTGGAAAGTGCCAAGAGGTAAATTGATAATATGATTGCTATCCATTTCACGACTGTAAAATTACGATTTATTTTTAGTTTTCCTACATAACGATATTGATAATCTTAAAAATAATAGACTTGCTAAGGGTCTGAAAATTATTTTAATAGTTTTTTTATTTTCTTCAAAAATTTTGTTGGAGGTAAGAAAATTTCGTTAACTTTAACAATAATTAACAATTCTTTAAGTCCCAGATTTAACTTTTAAAAACATTTTCTATAAGCCAAAAAAAATAAGCAGAGAATTCTTCACGCACATTAGTACCATTTATTTTTCGCAGTTATTAATTAATTTTAAAATACTCTAATCAATGAAATGTAAGACACTAATATCAGCCTCTTTATTATTTTTCAGCATTCAAATATTCGGACAAGTTTATACCGATAAAATTGTAGGAGAAAAAAATCAACCCTTAAAAGACAGTCTTAAAGTAGAAGAATACCCTTATGCTCTTCCTATTTGGGGAGAGAAGGTGGCTCAAAAAGGTTATAAACTTCCTTATTCGGCCGGTTTATCTGTAAACTGGTTCTGGCAGGACTCAGAAATTGTAATCAACAACTTGGAAGTCGGTTTTAATAACGGCCCTAAATATAATCTAGACGAAATTGTTCGATTTGACAAATCGTCTGTAGAAGCTACTGCCGTAACGATTAGACCCGATATTTGGCTTCTGCCTTTCTTAAATATATATGGGATTTTTGGTAAAGCCAACACAGCAACCAAAATTAATGCCGGAATCTGGATTCCGGATGCCGATAATAACTGGTCGCAAATTACTTCTTTTAGCACTAGAGCAAATTTTGACGCTACAACATTTGGTCTTGGTATGACTCCAACAGTTGGTATTGGCGGAGGGTGGCTTGCTCTTGATATGAATATGGCTTGGACCGATATTAGTTCGCTTGACAAACCTGCATTTTCTTATATTTTTGGACCAAGATTAGGTAAAACCTTTAAGTTTAACAAACCAGATGAAAATGTAGCGATATGGGTTGGAGGTTTTAGAGTGCATATTGCAGGAGATACCAATGGTGATCTTCCTTTATCGGACTTCATTAATCTTGATAATGCACAGCAAAAAGTAGATGATGGTCTTGCCAAAGTGGCCGAAAACCAAACAAAAGTTGACAACTGGTGGGATAGTTTAACACCTGCTGAACAAAAAAAACCTGCAAATGTCGCGAAACACAATACGGCAAATCGCGCTTTGGAAAGTGCAGGCAATATCTTAGGCACTCTGGATAATGCTCTAGCAAGAGGTGCAGATTCTTCTGTACAATATTCTCTTCAAAAAAGACCAAAAGATATGTGGAACTTTATTATTGGTTCTCAATATCAGTACAACAAGCACTTTATGTTTAGAGCAGAATGTGGTTTCTTAGGCTCTCGCACCCAAGTGTTGGCAAGTTTACAGTACCGTTTTGGACTTTAATTTAGCAATTGTATGAAAAAAGGTTTTTTAATCTTTATCACTTTTTTTTGCATTACTTCTGCTCAGTCACAAGTTTTGATTTCTTTAATTTTTGGAGATAAACTGAATTCGGAGTTTCTAGAATTTGGTCTGGAAGGCGGCGTTAATTTTTCTACCATTTCTAATATGGGATCTTCTGCCACCAATCCAGGTTTCAATCTTGGTTTTTATTTTGATCTTAGATCAAGAAAAAATCCAGCCTGGATGATCAATACAGGTGTAATTGTAAAATCGCCTATGGGAGCGCAAGATATTCCTGTTTATTCTCTAAATGATGCAAATCTGGACAATACTTTTGCTGGCGGAAGCGTAAATCGTGAAATTCGTTATTTTAATGTTCCGATATTAATTAAATATCAGTTCAAGAATAATATCTACGTTAAAGCTGGACCTCAATTTGGTTTGCTTGCCAAAGCTTTTGATCAGTTTAAGAACGAAATAAACAACGACGATGTTATTTACAAAAAGAATATTCGTGATCAGATTCATGTTATTGATGCCGGACTTGCTTTTGGAACTGGCTATCATCTGAATGTTGGAAATGGCTTAAATTTTACCATTCAATATTACTACGGTTTAGTAACCGTAATGAAGGGCGATGGCCCGAATAACCAATTCAACAGATCTTGGTACATCACTGCGGGAATTCCTATTGGTAAAGGAAAAGCGGCACAGAAAAGAGCCGAAGAAAAAGCTGAGATGAATAAGGTGATCTTACCTGAAGACGAAAAAAATAAACCATAAACAATTTTAGATTGCAGATTAACGATTTTTGATTTCTTCGATCTGAAATCAAAAATCGTTAATCAAAAATCAGCAATCTTAATTTCTTTTATAAACTCAAGAATTTCATCTGTGGTTAAAACAAAATCGGGAGTGGTGTGCAAAATAGCATTTTTGGGCATAAAAGGCATATCTGCAGAAAGCGGATTCTGCACCACACTTTTTCCGCCAGCTGCTTGAATTGCTCTTAAACCGATTGTTCCATCCGAATTTGATCCCGAAAGCAATATTCCGACCAAACGATTGCCGTATATTTCTGCAGCAGATTCAAAAGAAACATCGATGCTTGGCCTGCTATAGTTTATTTTTTCTGAAGTGTCTAAAGACAGCGTTTCGTTTTTTTCAAATAGCAAATGATAATTGGATGGCGCAACATAGATAAATCCTGCTTCCAGTTTTACCTTGTCTTCTACTTCTTTTAGTATTACTTGAGATTTTAAAGCAATTAAATCTTCTAAAGTCTGTTCGTCTGAATTTTTTCTATGAACTACTATTACAATAGCAAAAGAGATCGGTTTTTCTATAAAAGGCAATATTTGCAATAATGCCTGTAAGCTTCCTGCCGAACCGCCAATTATAACGACTTTACAATTTGTTATTCTTTTATTTTCCTCCATATTTTCTCTTTAGCAAATTGTTTGTATTTGGTTTGAGATATAGAATATTTTATTGTTTCTTTTGTTCCGAGCGCCAAAAAACCTAAAACAGCCAAGCTGTCATCAAATAGATTTACAACTCTCTTTTGCAGATTGTTATCAAAATAAATTAAAACATTGCGGCACAAAATAAGATCGAACTCATTAAACGAAGTATCTGAAACCAAATTATGCTGCGAAAAAACCATTTTTTCAGAGAGATTTTCGTTGAACTTTGCAAAGCCGTAGTTGGCAATGTAATAATTTGAAAAATCCTCCTGCCCGCCTGCATCTCGGTAATTATCGGCGTAATCTTTTATCATTCGTAACGGAAAAATACCGCTTTTAGCTGTTTCCAGCACCGATGCGTTTATATCGGTTGCATATAATATCGATTTGTGCAGCAATCCTTCTTCTTTCAGCATAATGGCCATTGAATACACTTCTTCTCCTGTAGAACATCCTGCATGCCAAATACGGATAAAAGGCTTGGTTCCTAACAACGGGAGAACTTCTTTTCTTAGCGTAAGATAAAATGAAGGATCACGAAACATTTCGGTTACGTTAACCGTAATTTCATCGACCATTCTTTTGCAATATTCTGGATCGGTACGGACTTTAGATAAAAATTCATGAAAATGTTTAAATCCATCTAAATAAAAAACCCGGCTTACTCGTCGTTTAAGTGAAGCTCTGGAATAACTTCCAAAATCAAAACCATAATATTCGTAAACATCATTTATAAGAGTTTCTAATTCAATATCTTCAATCATAATTCCATTAAATTTCTTCCAAAATCTGAAGCAATTTATCTACATCTACTGGTTTTGAGATGTAAGCATCTGCTCCAGCCTCTATACATTTTTCTCTATCTCCCGCCATGGCTTGAGCGGTTACGGCAACCACTAAGGTAGATTCCTGCGACGGAATTTCTTTTATAAGCGGAATGGCCTCGTAACCATCCATTTCTGGCATCATCATATCTATTAAAACGGCATCTATTGATGCATCTTCTTTTAATATTTTAAGCGCTTCTTCGGCACTTAAACAAGAGACACAGTCGTACGATTTTGCTTTTAAAGTGTTAACCAAAGCAAAAATATTCCTCGAATCGTCATCTACAATCAACACGCGTTTTTTTCCCATTTCCATTTTAAAGATTAGATTTTGTCATACAGCCATACTCGCAATAGCGATAAAAGCTGGTCTACATCGACAGGTTTTGTAATATAGTCTGAAGCTCCTGCCTTAATGCATTTTTCTCTGTCTCCAGTCATCGCTTTGGCTGTTACTGCAATTACGGCTAAATTAAGAAATTTAGGGTTGCTTCTTATTTTCTCGGCTGTTTCGTAACCGTCCATATTAGGCATCATCATATCCAAGAGCACTACATCTGTGTCTGGGTTCTCGTCTAAAATCTTGATGGCTTCTTTTCCGTCAAAAGCTGTAATTACATTCATTCTAAAGGCTTCCAAGGCTTTTGAAAGCGAATATATATTTCGTACATCATCGTCTACAATTAGTACTTTTTTCTCAAAGAGAATATTATTGAGCGAATTTAGTTTTTTGTGATTATCTTTTGTATTGCCTTCTTTCTTTTCTTCAACCAAATGAAGGAAAAGTGAAACCTCATCGAGCATTCTCTGATACGAATGTGCCGTTTTTACAATAATAGAATCGGCGTATTTTCTAATTTTCAATTCTTCATTTACAGACAAACTTTTTCCTGTAAATACAATCACCGGCAGATTTTCTAATCCTGGATTTTTCTTAACGCCATCTAGAATTTCGTAAGCCTGTTTGTCTGGAATTCCCATATCCAAAATTACGCAGTCTACCTCTTGTTTGCCCAAAGCAGATAAACCAGCCGAAACTTCGCTTTTAATCTCCGAATTGATATCATACGTTTCTAAGAAATAAGCCAATGCCTTAGCATGTTTCGGGTTATCTTCGATAATTAAAACTTTCTGAGATTCTTTGTTGATGATATGCTCAATGCGCATAAATACTTCTGGAATTTTGTCAAAAGCAACAGGTTTATCTAAGAAATCTACCGCTCCTTTTAGCAGACTTTCCTGTTTTAATTTGTGCGATGACATAATGTGCACCGAAATATGTTTGGTTTGAGAATGATTCTTTAACTCTTCCAACACTTGCCAGCCACTTTTAATTGGAAGTTCAATATCTAATAAAATTCCGATTGGCTTATAGATTAAAGCAAAATTCAAAGCATAATCTCCTCTTACGGCAACAACTCCTTTGTATCCTTTTTTCTGTGTAAAAGCCAGTAGCGATTTAGCAAAATTAATATCGTCTTCTACAATCAAGATTACTTTATCGCCTTCGACAATTGAATCTCTGTCGTCTTCAATTTCTGTTGGCACAACCTCGCTGATGTATCTTGGCTTGCTATCTGTTTCTTCTGTTATTTCTTCAAAAAACTCTTCATCTTGTTTTTTAGAAACCGAAACTTTATTCAAAGCCATTCCTAAAACGGGAAGGCACAGCGTAAATGTACTTCCTTCATTTACTTTACTATGCAATACGATCTCGCCTCGAAGCAGTTTTGCCAACTCGCGGCTGATCGATAATCCTAGACCTGTTCCTCCGTATTTACGTTTTGTCGAACCGTCTGCTTGCTGGAAAGCTTCAAATATTAAGGGCTGTTTTTCTAACGGAATTCCGATTCCGGTATCTTTTACTATAAAACAAATTATTTTGTTGTTATCGTCGTTTACTTTAATTTCAAGGCTTACCGTTCCTTTTTCTGTAAATTTGATGGCATTTGAAATCAGGTTTTTCAAGATCTGCTCCAAACGCATTTTATCTGTTTTAATCACAATTGGCGCTTCTTTGGCAATAATTTCAAAATTAATTCCCTTTTCTTTTGCCACCATATAAAACAAATTATGAAGATTGTCGGTGATTTCTTTTGTAGAAACATCCAAGAACTCCAAATCCATTTTACCTGCTTCAATTTTAGACAGATCCAAAATTTCATCAATTAAGCCCAATAAACTATTCCCTGAACTCTGAATTACTTTTGCAAATTCAATTTCTTCATTGTTCATGGTTTTATTATTATTTTCAGAAAGCAGACGACTCAAAAGCAAAATCGAGTTTAGCGGTGTTCTCAGCTCGTGTGACATATTGGCCAAAAACTCCGATTTATAACGCGTTGTAAGCTCCAAAGCTTCTGATTTTTTCTGAATTTCTGTGTTTTTTTCTTCTAATAAAACGCTTCTTTCTGACAACTCCTCATTGGTTTGCTCCAATTCTTCCTGTTGTACGCGAAGCTCTTCTTCTGATGCCTGCAATTTTTCGGTCTGTGCTTCCAATTCTGCATTTATAGCTTCCATTTCGCTATGCTGAATTTGCAATTCTTCTGCTTGCGATTTGGTTTCTTCCAAAAGTTCTAAAACACGTTTACGGTTTTGGGTCGCTTTCAAAGCAATTCCGATGTTATTAGAAACCATATTCAAGAACTCTAATTGCAGCACAGAAAACCCGTAAATGCTTGCTAATTCTACAGCTCCCTCAACTTTAAAATCCATTAGCGGAAGCGCCACTATATGCGTTGGTTTAATTTCTCCCAATGCATAATTGATCTGGATATTATCTGGAGAAAGCGATTTCAATTCTAGCATTTTTCCCGAAACAATTGCCTGACCAATCAAGCCTTCGCCTTTTTTAATTCTTTCCCTGCTTTTACTCGGAATATAGCTATACCCGCCAGAAATAGTTATTTCTTCTCCATCTACCACATACAAAACTCCAGCGCTACTATTGGTATACTGGCATAAAAATTCGATTACATCTTTAGATAATTTCTGAATGGTTTTCTCTCCCAACATTTTATCATTCAAAGCTGCAACTCCAGACTGCAGCCATTCTTTTTGAGATAATAATTCGAAAGAACTCTTTAATGAATCTTTCATTTCATGAATAGAAGTACCAAGAGCTCCTAATGTATCTGCTTTTCTATCATCGATCTGAACATCATAATTTCCTTTAGAAATTTGGGTTGCAATACCGCTAATAACTTGAAGTCTCTCAGCGGTTTCCTTATCTTTTTTCTGTAATTCTTGCTGTAGTAAAGTTCTCTCATTGTAATCTTTTAGAATTCGAATCAAGAAGACAATCGAAATTAGAAAAGCAATAAAGAAAGCAATAACAATTAAGGCTAAACTATAATTTCCGTAACGTTCTGAATTGGAGTTTCGTTCTTCTAAAAGTTTTTGTTCTGAACTTTCTACTTTTTTGATGATCGCTCTCATCTCGTTCATCATATTTCTGCCTTCATTCAAATTGAAAATCAGGGTTTCCTTGCTTAAACGCTTTTTTACGATCTGATTGTTTAGGTATTTAAAGAACCCTGAGCGTTTGTTACGCAATTCTTCTAGCAATTTGGTTTGCGAAGGATTATCAGCGGTTAGCAAATCTAATTTCTCAAAATAAGCATTCGATTTAATTTCGGAGTCGTTAAATCGCTCTACAAACTGTTCGTCTCCCGTAAGCAAATATCCTCTCATGCTCGTTTGGGCTTCCGTAAGAATAGACGAACCTTCGTTTAGATTATAAATTACATCTTGGGTATGGTTGACCCAAAAGTTACTATTGAGCAAACTTTTAATGCTAATAAACGAAGCAACAGAACTTACTGTAAGTACAAGCAGTGAAACTAGTGAACTAATTAATAAATTCCTTTTAAAATTACCATTCATATATTTCTAAGTTATTTTATTCGTATTTTAATGGAAGCACAATAATAAAGCTTGCCCCCTCGCCTGGTTTGCTTTTAGCTGTGATTAATCCGTTATGTTTTTCAATGATTTTTTTAGCAATTGCTAGTCCGATTCCTGTTCCTTCATAAGTCTGACGGTCATTTAAACTTTGGAAAATAATAAAAATGCGATCCAGATAAATCTCATCAAAACCAATTCCGTTGTCATTTACTGTAATTCTGCAAAACTTACCTTCAGGAGACGTCGGACTATCTATTGACTTTTCTAAAATGATTTCTGAAGTAATCTCAATAACAGGTTTATCCTCATTTCCTGAGAATTTTAAAGCATTCCCAATCAGATTTTGAAAAACCTGACGCATCTGACTAGGAATGCTATCAACTGTTGGAAGTTCGTTGGTTTTAATTAAAGCGTTTTTACGTTCAATCAGATAATCAAAATCGCCCAATACTTCCTGCAAAACCACATTCAAATCCGTTTTTTCAGGTTTTACCTGGGCTGAAAGTCTAGAATATGCCAGAAGATCGGTAATTAAAGTTTGCATTCTTTCTGCCGATTTTATGGTTCGATCGACATAATCGACTGCTTTATCATCTGCTTTTAAGTAAAGGTCTTTTATAATTTTGATAAAGATTTGAATTTTTCTAATTGGCTCATTTAAATCGTGGGAAACTACCCAGGAAAACTGTTGCAATTCGTGATTCCGAAGTTCGAGTTCCTCATTTTTCTGCACGAGTTCTTTTGTTCTTTCTGCAATCTTAATTTCGAGATTGTCCTGCGCTTCTTTTCTAATTTTTATTTCTTTAGAAAGCAGGTCTTTTATTGCTTTCAACTCGTTCTGCTGTTCGTAGATTTTAATAAAAGTCTTGACTTTCAATATCAGCAAATCGCTATCTACAGGTTTGGTAATGTATTCGACAGCACCTGTTTCATAGCCTTTAAAGATGTATTTTTTTTCGGTATTGAGTGCCGACAGAAAAATAACCGGAATATCTTTTGTGCGTTTATTGCCAGAAAGAATTTTTACTACCTCAAAGCCATCAAGTCCTGGCATTTGAACGTCCATAATAATGAGGCAGTAATCTGTTTTAAGAATTTTTTTGAGTGCTTCTTCACCAGATTCGGCACTATCAACATCGATATTATGCAGTTCCAATGTTTTCTGTAGGGCAATAATATTGGCCCTTATATCGTCTACAATTAATACCATGTCGGGAAGCTAAATCGGTTGCAAATCAAAATAATTAACTTTAAATAAAACGTAAAATTTTTCCTATTTTTCAAAAGAATTACAAAATGAGTTGTTAAAAAATGACGCGGAAATTCTCAAATGTATAAAAAAAATAGTGGGCAGGTTTTTTATTTAAATCGGAAATAGTTACAAAATTCCCATCTATCAAGATCCTATTTACCCGTTCTATATGACTGTTAGCTTATTAGAAATTTCTTATATTTTTTAACTTTTTCTAAAACCAGTGTATTTTCATACACAATCGAGACTTTTGTTTTGATAGAGGCAAACAAATTTTCTTTTAAGACAAGCAAAACTGTATCTGTGAGTTAATTTTAGGTAGCATACAAAAAAGCTTAAAAGAAAGAAATCATGAAAAAGAAACAAACATTTCCAAAGCAAAAGCAAAATCTTCCTGGCAACGAATACATGATGACGCCCGAACCAGAGATTATAAGAGAAAATTATGTTGGAAGCGGAAAACTACTAGGAAAAACAGCTTTTATTACAGGAGGCGACAGCGGAATTGGCCGAAGCGTTGCTGTACATTTTGCCAGAGAAGGAGCAAATGTAGCAATAGTATATTTGAAAGAAGATAAAGATGCTTTAGAAACGAAAGCAATGGTTGAAAAAGAAGGCAGACAATGTCTTTTGATAAGTGGCGATTTGAAAGACGAAAAGTTCTGTCGTGCGGCAATTAAAAAATGCCATACGACCTTTAAAAATGTAAATATATTGGTGAATAATGCCGCGGTACATTTTCCTCAAAATGAGCTTGAAAAGATTACAAACGCTCAACTACATAAAACTTTTGAAACCAATATTTATCCCTTTTTTTATATTACTAAAGCCGCGCTTGCATTTTTAAAAGAAGGCGATGTTATTATCAACACGACTTCTGTTACGGCTTTTCGCGGAAGCGAGCATTTGGCAGATTACGCGAGCACAAAAGGAGCGATTGTAAGCTTTACGCGTTCGCTTTCGAGTATGCTCGCCAAAAAGAAAATACGGGTCAATGGCGTTGCCCCTGGTCCAATTTGGACTCCACTAATTGTAGCAAGTTTTGATAAATTATCAGAATTCGGAAAAGACAATCCCATGGAAAGAGCAGGTCAGCCCTCTGAAGTGGCACCAGCTTATGTTTTTTTAGCTTCTGAAGATAGCAGTTATATCACTGGACAATTTATTCATGTAAATGGTGGGGAGTTGGTTGGTTAAGGTGCTAAGGTTCTGAGATGCTAAGGTGCTAAGATACTGAGATACTGAGATACTAAGATGCTAAGTTTTTTTTACTTTGAGTATATTTTTTTTCTCGCAAAGGCGCTAAGTTTTTTGAGTTGCTAAGATGCTGAGATACTAAGATCCTAAGTCTTTTTACTTTGAGCATATTTTTTTCTCGCAAAGGCGCGAAGGCGCAAAGTTTTTTTAAGCGACCTGTTTGTCATTGCGAGGAACGAAGCAATCTCATTTGCTAAGTCGATAATTGTTAGTGTGGTTGCTTCGTTCCTCGCAATGACAAACTAAACGCATAAAAACCTTGAAGATAAAAACTTTGCGCCTCTGCGGCTTTGCGAGATATAATAAACCATGCATGCAAAAACTTAAAACAAAAACTTTGCGACTCTGCGTCTTTGCGAGATATAAAAAACCATGCATGCAAAAACTTTGTGTCTTAGGGTCTTTGCCGCTTTAAAACTTAAAAAAAATGAATTATATAGATATTATCGGACTTTTCGCTGGAGCATGTGTTACAATTTCGACTGTTCCTCAAATATTGAAGGTTTGGAAAACCAAGAAAGTCAAACAGATTTCGCTTCGTATGTTTGGCACACTTACTTTCGGGATTGCGGTGTGGGTGATTTATGGCATTTTGAAAAATGACTTGCCGATTATTATTACCAATAGCATATCGTTGATTTTAAATCTCATTATGGTTTATTTTATCCTTTATTTTGAAAAAGAGTAAAGCTTTTAAAAAGAAAAAAACAGCTCGATCGAAGCTGTTTTTTTGAAAGTGAAGAATATGTTATGCTTACTAGCTAGCTAATTTTTGATTGTAAGGTTCTAATTCCAAATATTTTTCTTTTAGAATTCTTGATTGTAAGGTTCTTTTAAAAGACAGCACTGGCGCTACAATATGCCCGAGACTCATGTCTGATAGTTTTTTGATTTCGGTTAACTGTTTTACTGCAAAATTTAAAACTGGCACAAACGGAGTCAGGTAATTGTAACTGTGTTGCGCTATCTCCAACTCTAAAATTTCTCTCAAAATGTTTTTCATCAGTATATAACGAACGGTTCCTTGCTGCGGAATTTTTTTCAGCTCTTGAAACTTCTCTCCTATTTTTAGGTTCTCTGTTCCGATATAAATGTAATTTCCAGATTGATGCGTAAATCTTTTTTTAATTTGAGAGGCAAAATCAATATCTGCAGTTTTCTCAATATTTGTTGGCATTCCGATTAATGAAAACTGAATGTGCTTATGGCTTTCAAAATACAATACACTGTTTATTGAAGTTGAGTTGCTCATAATACCCGATTGCTGTCTTTTTAAGCGCTTAATTGCTCCATTTGCGCCAAAACTGTGCAATACATTGCCTTTTTCGCAATACGCAAAAAATACAGGCGCATAAGGATTAGATTCTATACTTAAATTAACATCTTGATTGAAAGTCAAATCGAAATTCAGATACGACATTTCTTTTTCAAAGCGAACTCCAGAAATACTTCCGTTGGCCCATCTTGATTTAATTTTCAATGTGTACTCATTGGCAGCGATCGTCAAATCTCCGCCAAAACTATCTTTCAGGTTATCAAAAACAGCCTCAAAGCTTCCAGTATTTATGTAAAGTTTTTTCATTATATGGTTTTTGGTTAAAAAAAGCGGCTAGTACTTTATTTACGTATAAATACCAACCTTGGTTGCTAAATTTCTATAATCCAAATTTCGTCTATATTGTCAGTCAATTCTTTATACAATTTTGACGAGATATTTCATAATTTTTATTTTGAAGTTGCAAAGGTTCAAAGTAACAAAGTGACAAAGCTTTAAAGCTTCAAAGAGACAAAGGCTCAAAGTAACAAAGCACTATGTTTAAAAAACTTTGTCACTTTGTTACTTTGTCACTTTGTCCCTCAAAAAAAAGCAGCTGCCTCAAATAAATTTGAAACAACTGCTCATCAGCAAAATAAAAATACCAATCTATTTTTATTCTTTTATGTTAATTCGTTTATGTCTGCATTTTTGGAATAATTCGCTTTTGGAATGTCTTTAAAAAATTCGGCTTCTTCCAAATCTGCCATAGGACCATATCCTAGTAAATGAGTTCCTTTTCCGCCGTCTTTAGTTTCTATTACATATAAAATAGACATATCATCAGGATCACTCATACCTTCGTAACGATGATGCGCCACAATAAAAACATCTTCTGGCTTATAGGCTACTTTACTTTCAGAATCTATCAGATGGTCGTTTTCAAATAAATAATTTACCGTATATCCTTCTTCTTGATATCTCTTTATATTATCGGTTTCGTGTTTTGAATCTTCCCTTTTCATTGCTTTATTTTTTACTGTTAATCAAATTTCCGCATAGAAATGAGATAAAATTAACTCTAACGATTTTAATCTTGCCTCATTCAAAAATCGCGTTTCTACGAATATTTATTTTTTAGTAATTTTAGTACAGCATAAATAAAATTAAGGGAGACTGGTTTTTAAAACATTAAAAATCAATCACTTAACAATACTGTAAAAATATAATTTTAAATGAACCACAACACTTATGATTTTCTGGCAAATGGCGGAGAAATGGGTGCGTTTACCCGTGCCAAAGACTGGAGTAAAACAGCAGTTGGACCTGTAGAATCATGGCCCCAAAGTCTTCGCACTACTTTAGGAATTCTTCTAAACTCTAAATTCCCCATGTTTTTGTTTTGGGGACCAGATCATATTTGCTTTTATAATGATGCATATCGCCCAAGTTTAGGAAATAATGGAAAACATCCTGCTATTCTAGGAGAAAAAGGTGCCGACTACTGGCCTGAAATTTGGGATTTTATAAAACCTTTAATAGATCAAGTACTTCAAAAAGGTGAAGCAACCTGGCACGAAGACCAGTTGCTGCCTATTTATAGAAATGGCAAAATGGAAGACGTTTACTGGACATTTAGCTACAGTCCAGTTAATGATGAAAATGCAAAAACAGCGGGCGTTTTGGTTATTTGCAACGAAACTACTCATCAGGTAATGGCTCGCAAAAGAATTGAAGAAAGCGAAAAACGTTTTAGAAATACGGTAAAGCAATTACCGCTTGGGATCTGTATTTTAAAAGGAGCCGATTTAATTGTCGAGATGGCCAATACTACTTGTCTTCATATTATTGATAAACAAGAAAGCGATATTCTTAATAAACCAATTTTTGATTCTATTCCCGAAACGAAAGAGGTAGCATATCCTATTTTAAAAAATGTTATTGAAACTGGAGAACCTTATTATGCCGATGAATTTGAGGTAACCTTAAATCGCTATAACAAACAAGAATTAGCTTATTTTAATCTCGTGTTTTATCCTTTACAGGAAGAAAATGAGATTACAGGAGTTATTGTGGTCGCTTACGAAGTGACGGCAGAAGTTAAAGCGAAACACGTATTAGCAGAAAGAGAAAAAGCTTTTCGTGACATTGTTATGGATTCGCCAATTGCAATGGCTATTTTTAGAGGTAACGATTTAATAATCGAAATGGCCAATAAAAGCATGATGTCCAATATCTGGCAAAAGGAAGAAAAAGATTGTATTGGCTTTCCTTTATTGGAAGTCTTACCAGAATTAAAAAATCAAAAATATCCCCGATTATTGCGCGAAGTTCTTGCAAACGGAAAAACAATTCGTGAAAATGAATCTGTGGCGTATGTCGACATTAACGGCAAACTAAAAAAATTCTATCTCGATTATGAATACAATGCGCTCTATGAAAAAGATGGCAAAGCTTCAGGAATTATGTGTATGGTGTATGATGTAACCTCTAAAGTAAAAGCAAGAAAAAAAGTAGAAACCGCCGAAGCAAGAGTGCGTTTAGCGGCTGAAATTGCAGAAATTGCCCTGTGGGATCTGAATCTCAAAACAAAAAAACTAATCTATAGTGATACCCTTCTTACTATTTTTGGATTTGAAAAAAACACAAAACTTATCCATCAGGATATTCGAAGCCGTATCATTCCCGAAGACGAACCTATTGTGGTTAAAGCTTTTGAGGAAGCACTAAAAACGGGAATTTATAAATATGAAGCCCGAATTTTAAAAGTAGACCGTTCAATCAGCTGGATCAAAGTTCATGGAAAAATCTTTTTTGACGAAAATAAAGAACCTTCTAAAATGCTAGGAACGGTAATGGATTTTACAATCGAAAAAGAAATGCAGCAGGTATTGATGAAGAGCGAAAAAAAATTCAGGCTCCTCGCCGACTCAATGCCTCAGCTTATTTGGACAAGTGATACTCTTGGAAATCTGAATTATTTTAATGAAACGATTTACAACTATTCTGGATTATCTAAAGAAGAAATCGAAAAAAATGGCTGGCTTCAAATCGTGCATCCCGACGATCGAGAAGAAAACGTAAAACTCTGGATGGAATCTGTAAAAACGGGGCATGATTTTCTGTTTATTCACCGATTTAAACGTTATGACGGCGAGTATAGATGGCAGCTTAGCCGTGCTATTGCTCAAGTAGACGAATCTGGAAAGGTGCAAATGTGGGTTGGAACCAGCACGGATATCGAAGAGCAAAAGAACATTACCAGTCAGCTGGAAGACCAAATTATTGAACGTACCACACAACTGGAACTCAAAAACAGGGATTTGGTTAATATGAATATCGAACTGCAGTCGTTTGCTTATATCTCGAGCCATGATTTGCAAGAACCGTTGCGAAAAATCCAGACTTTTGCCAGCAGACTGGCCGACTTAGACGAACAGAATATTTCTGCAAATGCTAAATCTTATTTGACACGAATTGAGTTTTCGGCAAAAAAAATGCAAAATCTAATTCAGGATCTACTCACCTATTCTCGTGCCAACTCTGCCGATCGAGTTTTTACAACAGTCAAAATAGACGAAATTGCAGAAGAAGTAATAAGCGACTTTTCGGATCGAATTGAAGAAAAAAAAGCTGTAGTAGAATATCATAACTTAGGTGAAGCGACTCTTATTCAGTTTCAGTTCAGACAGCTATTGCATAATTTGGTCGAAAATGCCCTAAAGTTCTCTCGTCCTGGAGTTCCTCCAAAAGTCAAAATTTCGGTTAAATGGATAGATGGAAAATCGTTGCCTAATGCCGAATTTAAAGATAAAAAATACCTCCAGCTTCAGGTTTCTGATAACGGAATTGGTTTTGAACTAATTTATCAAGAAAAAATCTTTGAAGTTTTTCAGCGTCTAAATACCGAAAGTGAATACCGCGGAACAGGAATTGGTCTTGCAATTGTCAAAAAAATTGTTGAAAACCATAAAGGTTTCATTACTGTTTCGAGCGAAAAAGGTAAAGGTTCTACTTTCAGTATTTACATTCCCAATTTGTCTGAAATCAATATTTAAACACAAAATTGGATTGGTTAGGGATGAATTTTTTCCAGTCAATCTGAATTGCATGTTCTATCGATTTTATAATATCTTTCATTAGAACTGGTTTTGTAATAAAGCAATTGGCCCCGAGATTACGGCATTTTTCTATAATTCCGGGTTCGCTTGAAGTAGAATAAATCACAACAGGAATGTCTTTTTGATAATCGGAGTTACGAAGTTCTTCTAAAACGTCAAATCCGTTTTTTCCTGGCATGTTTAAATCTAAGAAGACTACATAAGGTGTTGCAGGAGGATCGAAAATCGCATCTAAAAAATTCTGCCCTTCAGAATAGGTTTGCAGTTTAATATTCTGCGGTATAGATTCTACTGCATCAGCAAAAATACACAAGTCATCATCGTCATCATCAGTATAGAATATTGTAAAATCTGTCATGCTATTTTTGGGCTTAAAATTTGAATCTCTCAAAGATACTTTAATTTTATGTAACTAGCAGATATTAAATTAATTTCTTACAAAAATACAATCAAATTGAAATCTCATAATTTCTAAGTTTAATTATATAATCTAAAAAATGGTAAAAAGAGCCAACTTTACTTATAGTTAAGTAACAAGTTATTTATCAAGATATTATTATAAAAATCTAACTTAAAAATATAATGTTATGGGCGATCATAAAGACCTTACAGACGAGTTTGCAGTAGATAAAATAAAGGATCTGGCTGCAGATATAAAAACGTGTATGTTTTGTACATATAAAGAATATAGAATCCAATCTAGACCAATGTCTGTTCAGAAAATCGATGATTTAGGTCAGCTTTGGTTTTTGTCTGATCGAAACAGTGGACAGAACGCTGAAATTACTTTGAATCCGATGGTTGAAATCTTTTTTGCCGAACCACATGATAAGTTTTTAACGCTTCACGGAACCGCTAGTATTTCGTATCATAGAGAAACGATAGAGAAGTTATGGAATCCCGCTGTAAAAATCTGGATGCCAGGCGGTATAGACGATCCGAATTTGAGTGTTATAAAGGTGGTTCCTGAAGATGGATATTATTGGAATAACAAAAACGGAAAAATGGTTGCTATTGCTAAAATGACAGCAGCTCTGATAACAGGAAAAACAATGGATGACGGAATTGAAGGAAGTTTAAAATTGTAGTTTTAACTGCATAATTTTTTAACCTTTTTTAACTTTTTTTAACCGCAAAGGCGCAAGGGGAGCGCAAAGTTCGCTAAG
>NZ_JAGIAV010000004.1:681414-747024 GCF_017744675.1 Flavobacterium sp.
TGTTTGAGTCTTTTTTTAACCGCAAAGGCGCAAGGGTTGCGCAAAGTTCGCTAAGATTTATCTTTCTTGCTTTGCGTTAAATTCTTACTCTTTGCGGTTATTTTTTACTGTTGGGTATAGTTTTGTTTCACGCAGATTTTGCAGATTTCGGCAGATTTAAACAGATTTTAATCCTTTAATTTGTGGCAAAAAAACGCGATTTTTTATGCAAAACTGTTGCGTATAATTTTGTCTCTCGCAGATCTGGCAGATTTAAATAGATTTTTTAATCTGCGTAGATCTTTTCACATCACAAAAATCTGCATGATCTGCAAAATCTGCGGGAAACAAAAAAAATTAACCACAAAGAGCATAATCTTTGCGAACTCTTTTTGCGTCTGCATTAAGCTTTCATAATAAAAAATCTTGGCGTTCTCTGCGTTAAAAAAACTTAGCGAACTTTGCGCAACCCTTGCGCCTTTGCGGTTAAAAAAAGACTCAAACAGCCATTCTCTTTAATTCTAAAGCATTCAGAATACCTGCTTCGCTTGCTGTGTTGTTGAAGTATACAAATCCTTTTTTAGAACGGATCTCACGGTTTATCTGCTGTAACTCTTCTGTAGAATAACTGGAATGAAATAATTTCGGGATTCCGTGAAAACGCATATAAAGTATTGGAAAATCTTTAAAAATAGTTTGCGGAAGATTTGGATAACTCACACTGCAAAACGTAATTTTATTATCCTTAAAAGCATTCCAAACCTCATCATTCCACCAGCTTTCGTGACGAAATTCTACTACATTTTTAAAATCATAATTCAGAATTGCAATTATGGAATCTAATTTTTCTCGGCTAAAAGTATAACTTGGCGGGAATTGAAACAGTACAGCTGCGAGTTTCTCTTTCATTCCGTCTTTACAAACGGTATAAAATTCATCCAAACGGCTTTCGCAATCTATCAGTTTTTTGACATGGGTAATTTCTTTTGGCACTTTGACCGAAAACAAAAAAGATTCTGGCGTTTTATTATACCAATTTTGAAAAATACGGACAGTTGGAAATTTATAAAAACTGCCATTAAACTCGTAAGTGTCAAAATGCTGGCAATAGAACTCGAACCATTTTTTGGAGGGAAGATTCTGAGGATAAAAAACAGTTTTCCAAAAACTGTTATAAAAGCTGGAACAACCTATTCTTATTTGATTTTTCATATATATAATTGTTGGCAGTTAGTGCAGAAAAAGCTTCTGCGTTTTCGTAGTCCAGTCTGTTTCTTCTGAAATGGAAGATTGCATCTTAGGCAAGTGCTTTTGGTATAGGCTTCCCAGTGTTTTTTGAGTTCAAATTTCTTTTTCCAGTATAAAAACTCAAAGCTATATGTCGAACATTCTGCAATAAGCTGACTTTTTACATGAGGCGGAATTTTTGCCACAATAGATTCTGGGTGAACATAACAGCGATACAAAACTTCATTTTTTATGATATTGCCTACTCCAGAAAAAATATCTTGATCAAGAATGACATCACAAATCATCTTTTCGGGCATTTTATCCATACTCAACTGTGCCTTCTTCGGATTCCAATTTTCATTCATAACATCAACACTCCAATCGTAATGGGAATCGACATCTCCTTCTAAAATTTTAACCGAACAGGTATAAAAATTAAGTTCTCCGTTCGCAAAAACCAGGCTTAATCTCGGTTTAGACACTTTACGCTCATTTATTCGGTATGTTCCAAACATCAGCATGTGGATTTTTACTGTAAAAGAATCGAAACAAATTAAAAAGTGCTTTCCCCAAGTTTTAAAAGCTAGAACAGTTTTATCCTTAAGACTGGCAATGTCAATATGAGCATTTCCAGAAGCAGAAATTATTTTCTGTCCGGCAAACTGTTGCACTTCTTCTTTTAAGATTACTATAGACGGACCTTCAGGCATATATTGTATTTTTTATATAACTAAAAAGTGCAGTTCGAAAACTGCACTTTTATTTCTTTCTTACTCTTTATTCAATTTCGGCAGCTTCAAGATTTACTGCATTTACAGCCACTTCTGTAAGGGTTTTATCGGCACCTTTCTCTTCATCAAGAGTTTGTTCCAATAAAGTGGCCGCTTCGGGCAGTCCTAATGTTTCTGCAAATTGTCTTAAAGTACCATAAGTCGCGATTTCATAATGCTCGATTTTTTGGCTTGCGGCAATAATTCCTGCATCGCGTACTACTCCAAACTCGGTTTCTTCTAGCATTCCTTTAGCTTCTTCGATCAGACCATCCATGGCATCGCATTTTTTAGCTGTTGCTTTTTTGCCCACAATTTTAAACACTTCTTCCAAACGGGTAATTTGTTCTTCTGTTTCTGTTAAATGATTGTCTAATGCATCTTTTAATTCGACAGAAGAAGCATTTTTAACCATTACAGGCAATGCTTTTGTCAAAGCTTTTTCTGCCCAATAAATATCTTTTAATGCATCTTCAAACAACTCTGTTAATCCCGATGCAGCGCTCGATTTTGGTTTAGTTACTCCTCTTGGTGTAGTCTCTTTTGCAGTACTTGCATTTTTATTATCTGTACTTTTCATGGTAATAGTTTTTTATGATTAATATGAGGATAAAATTACTGCCTCTACTTTCTGGAAGCTTATAAGATTTTGAATTAAAATTCTATTCTAAACATCTGTTAATTATAGAATTAGAGTTAAAAATTCTATAAGCAATTCCTTTATCTTCCTCTTAGCTTTGTAAGTATTAATCATAAAAACAAGATATCATGAATACTATCGATAAAAAAAACAGCATAAATAGAGATATAAAAAATCACTTTTCCAACGACCGAAACTTAAGCGAAGATCTTAATGCCGATATCAAAAAGCCTGACAATGACAGTAGCGAAATCGCTGAAAGAGGCTATATGGTGCGAAATGGCTATAATCCGAACAGACCAAATCCAGATCAGGAGGATTTTGTAAGCGACGATGATTTAGAAGATTTAAACGACGATTTTCATAATGACAGAGATCTTGAAGACAATAACGATGATATTTATGAAGTCGAGTTGGAAGACGGCAATTATGCCGAAGAAAATGATGAATTCGACAATCCGTCAGATCTGAAAGAAGATGAATACGACTTTAACGAAACCGAAGATGTTCTAGAAGACATTGATGACGAAGATGAAGATGACGAAGATGAAGATGAAGATGACGATGAAAATGAGGATGAAGAGGACGACGAGGACGACGAGGACGACTATATAGAAGAAGACATTGACGAAGACAGCAATGATTATATCGAAGATGATGTTCAGGAAGATAATGATGACGAAGAATATCCAGAAAATGATCCACGCCGATTCTAATATTTATTCTCAGAAAAAGAAAAAACCGTCTCGTTTTTAACGGGACGGTTTTTTTGAGTTTAAAAATTTAACTACTTAATCTCCAATAATTTTCAGTACTGGAATATCGTCCATACGGGCCAAGCGTTCTGCTAATCCAGCTCTGGCCTCGTTGAGTTCTTGTTCGGCTTTGCCTAATTCTATATACCATTTTTCTTTTCCAACCGGCGATGTTTCCAACTTTCGTACAATCTCATAGATTTCGCCCTCTGCCTCCATCACCTTAAGTCTTTTATAATAAGTTAAACTTTCTGTCATGTGCGCAAGCGCAATCATTGCGGTTAAAAAAGGATGATTATTGGTCACATTCACATCTTTTACTCTCCCGTGTTCTAATTCTACCTTTAAAGCAAAAGCAAATTCTTCCATATTAAAAGCTTCGTGTTTGCTATTTGGATCCAAATAGGCTTTAATCGCATGCACATTATTCATCGTCGAAAGATCAACATCTGTTTGTTTGGCATCGTTTAAATCTCTGAAAACCACATTTGCAATAGCTCTCGCTTCTGCTATTGTGGGATCATTTTTAGGATCTTCAAAATCACGAATCGACCAATCCCAGTTTTCTGGATGAACAGGTTTTATATATTTTTCGCAAAAATCTGTCACATCATTCTTCAAACTCAACATTGTGTCATCTCTTTTAATATAGACATCTTGATAAGCCCCGCTTTGTGTTCCCATGACTTTTTATTTTTTTTATTAAAACCACAAAACGACACATTATCAAAAGAATGTGCCGTTTTAAATCTGTTCTATATCTACTGCTCTTTTATACTCTCGATCTTCCGCTGATTAAAGAAATAACGAATAGAACTAAAAATATAAAGAATAGAATTTTAGCTATACTTGCGGCTCCAGCGGCGATTCCACCAAAACCAAATATTCCCGCCACAATGGCTAGAATAATAAAAGTGACTGTCCAACGTAACATAATAATAGTTTTTTAGTTAATAATGATTTTGTTTGTATGCAAACTTTAGGCTTTTGGAGAGTGCCTAACTCCTTTATGAACAAGGTGTTTCTAAATTGATTTCATAATTCTGGATCAATTCGGAAAACGCTATTTCTGATTTTGTAAAATATTTTCTGGTGCTTCGGCTTTTTTGAGCCAAATCGAAATATTTCTGAATAGAACCATCTTCGTAAGTCGAAATCAAAAGCGGATGAACGTAATAATCTTTGCAGACTTTTCTAGTATTTCCGAGTGCTTCGGCTGTAAGATCAAAAGCTGTGATAATGTTTTGCTTAATTTCTTTTTCATCAGAAGTGATTCCTATTTCCATTAAACTTTCAAAGAAAATGATCGATGCTGCCCATGTTCTAAAATCTTTCGCGCTAAAATATTCACCCGAAATATGGTGCAGATATTCATTTACAGCATGACTGTCCAACACTTTTCTTTCGCCGTTTTTATCATAATATTTAAAGACTTCGTAACCTGGAATTTCTTCGCATCGGCTTACCAGTTTTATCAATTGCTTGTTTCGGGTGGTAATGGTATGCTGTTTTCCTTTTTTACCGATAAACTCAAACCGAAGCGAATTTTTATTGATATTAATGTGGCGTTTCCTTAAAGTCGAAAGTCCGTACGATTTATTGTCTTTGGCATATTTCTCATTTCCAATTCGAATATGCGTTTCTTCCATTAACCGAATAACCAAAGCCGTTACTTTCTCTTTCGACCATTCTTTTTTTTCCAAATCAAGATCGACTTGTTTTCTTATCGATGGAAGTTTGGCTCCAAATTCGGCAATCTTATAAAACTTAGTCTGGTTCCGAATCAAATTCCATCGCGGATGATAACGGTATTGTTTCCTATTCTTAAGATCTGTTCCAACGGCTTGTAAATGACCATTTGTAATATCTGTTATACGAACATTTTCCCATGCAGGCGGAAGAACTAAACTATTAATGCGTTTAATTTCGCTTTTGTTCTTCACATTTTTTCCGTTCTTTTTGTAAACGAAACTTTCTCCTTCGCGGCAGCGTACAATAGTTAATTGATTGTCATTAATGTATTCTAAGTCTAGTTTTTCTATAACTAAGTGTGGCGCTTTAATCAGCTGATTCATTAAATTTTCTTTTCTCGCCGCGTTCATGGTATTTAATTTTTTATCACAGAAATGGTTTTGTTTTAAACTTTAATTATTTCTTAAAGACTCTATCAGTTCTTTTTTATTCATATAAGATCTTCCTTTTATACCTACTTTACTAGCTTGCTTTAAAAGTTCGTCTTTTGTCCATTCGTCATAAGGCTTTGCTTTTCCGCCTTTCTTACCTGCATTTGGCGTGTTGGCGATACGAGCCGATTTTTCTTTGCTGTATCCTTTTTTAACCAATGCCTCATATTGCTCTTCATTCTTAATTCTTGGATCTGGCATGACTTTAATTTTTAAAGGTTAAATTCTTAAAATCTGATATTTCAAAGTTCCTCAAAAACCAAGACGATTTTGTTATAGAATTTTTGCTGCAAATTTCATATTTGTGGGATGGGAATTGTGAAAGGGGAAATGTAAAATGTGAGTTGTCAAATGTGAGTTGTGAAAATCTTTACAAAAAAAAATCCCAACTCTTTTGGAGTTGGGATTAATCATTGCTGAAGATTGTAATTTCAAAATCACCAAAATCAATTGAATTAGGAAATTAGAATTGTAAAAAAAAAATGTTTCGTCATTCAATCTATTATTTAGCTCCAACTCATATTGATAATAACTTTATTTCCCGTAATTTCAACTTTTCCTCCATAAGCTTCTTGGTCTCTTGGATGAATTTCATAGATTTTGGTATTGTTTCTAATTTTTGGAATATTATTTTGAAAACCCTTACTTTGCTGCATCCACTTCTGTATTTCAAATTTAGAACTTTCAAATTCAATTATAAATTGTCGTGTAAAAATTGAACCTCTCTTTTCCATATCTATAATTTCTGCATTGTCGGGAAGTTTTTCAAGTTGTCCCCAACTTAAAGCACATTTAATAGCTTCTTCTTTTTGCCAAGGCATCACAAAAGGAGAAAAATAAATTATATATAGAAAAAACATCCCTAATAGAACCAATATCGAAAATATCTTAACAATCTTCATTTAATAATAAAATTAAAATAATTAATCACATTTGACTTTCTTGTAATCCTGAATTTTTCCATCATATTCCATACAAGTCTTTTTTATTAAAACCATTTTATTATTGACTACTTTATATTCGGCTGTTTGAACACTTGCTCCCGCACAACATTGATTGTGCTCGTATATTCTTTTGGTTGAAGCGTCAAATTCTAGAGAAGTCCCGCTAAAACTGCTTTCAAAGTATTTTCCTGTTTTTGGATTGTATAGAAAATATATACTCGAAGTATTAGGTCCAGCATAACTAGATTCGAAAACAGAAAAATCTTCAAATCCGTCAAAATTATAATCTCCGCTACTCATATTATCCAATCCCCAAAGCTCGCAATCTAAGTCGAATTTCTGAATTAATTTATCGGTCTTTTTTTCGATGATTTTTACGCCCGAAACTTTAGCATAAAAACTGCCTTTTTCTTTGGTAATTACCAACTTAAAGTATTTGTCCTTAAAAGAAACAGGCTGCAAAATTTCTTTTTCTGTCCATTCTACATTATCACCATAATCAATATCAAACTCTTTTGTTAAATTGATTTGGAGTTCTTTTCCAGAATTTACATCTTTCCAAATTCCGTTTAATTGATTGCTTTTAGCATCGTAATTTTTAAAAGTCAGTTTTGCTGTTTCTTTACCATTTTTATCTTTTTCAGTAAATACCAAAGTTTTGCCATTCAGTTTAGCTTTTAAAACAATTGGAGTATCATAATTGGAATAAGCATAAATAGCCGATCCAACTCCGTCTGAATAGATGTAGCTCACAAACTCAATTGGATATTTGTCAATGAAACCTTTATAACTAATTTGGGCTGATACAAAAGCTGTTGCTAGAAGAAATAGGAATGTAATTTTTTGTTTCATTAATAAATATTAAATATTCAACGATATTTTTATTTTGTAATATTTTTCCGAAAACAAATATACATCATTCGGCTCTGCCATAAAAGTTTAAAATATTTTTTTTGCATCCAAATCCTATAACAATCCCTAAAAATCCTATAAATTTTTCTTACAGTTACTCTATAATTTTACATCATAACATTTAAACTATTAAAATCATGAAAAAGTTATTATTAGCCGGGAAAGCCATTTTAGGAGCAGGACTTATTATTATATTCCTTCAATCTTGTAAAAACGAAACCAAACAAGAAGATCCAAAAGAAGTTGCTGAAGATGCCAACGAAGCAAAATTTGATTCGATTGACAGCAAAGAGGATGATTCTGAATTTTTAGTAGATCAAGCCGAAATTAATTTAGCTGAAATCGAAATTGGTAAACTGGCACAAACAAAAAGTACCAATGCTGAAGTGAAAAAATTTGGTAAAACGCTAGTTGATGAGCATACTAAAGCAGCTTCTGAAGTGAGTGCATTAGCAAAAGCTAAAAACTTTACATTGCCAACTTCGCTAACTGAAGAAGGTCAAGACGAATACAATAAATTAAACGAAAAATCGGGAGTTGATTTCGATAAAAAATTCGCTGACATGATGATTGACGGTCACGAAAAAGCGATTAAAAAATTAGAGAAAGCCGCAAAAGATGCAAATGATCAAGAAGTAAGAACTTGGGCTTCTAACAATATTGCAGGTTTAACAGCGCATTTAGAACACGCTAAAATGCTGAAACAAAACCTAGACAAAAAGTAAAATAAATTTAATTGGTTATTATTTATTTTCAAAGACGCTAAGATTATGAGCTTCTAAGATTCTAAGCAATTGAGAATCCTAGAACCCCAAATCTTTGCTAAAAGCCCCCTCAAGAGTTGAATTGCTTGAGGGGTTTCTTTTTTGGTGACATAGTGCCAAAGTAACAGAGTAACAGAGTAACAGAGTAACAGAGTAACAGAGTAACAGAGTAACAGAGTAATAGAGTAACAGAGTGGCAAAGGCAAAAAACTTTGTTGCTTTGTTACTCTGTTACTTTGGCACTATAACGATAATCATTTTCCCGTTATCTTCTGCAGGTGTTCTGGGTATCTTGATCCTTCAATTGTAATTTTTGAGGCATTCTCAATTGCTGCAAGATCTTCTGCTAATAGTTTTAAATCTATTGCACCAAGATTCTCTTCTAAACGGTGCAATTTAGTTGTTCCTGGAATTGGTGCAATCCAAGGTTTTTGCGCCAAAATCCATGCAAGGGCTACTTGTGCGTTTGTTGCTCCTTTGTCCGCAGCAATTTTCGACAATAGATTTACTAGCGTCTGATTTGCTTTTCTTGCTTCTGGCGTAAAACGAGGTAATGTATTTCTAAAATCAGTACTGTCAAATTGCGTATTTTCATCAATTTTAGCTGTTAAGAAACCTCTTCCCAGCGGACTAAAAGGCACAAAACCAATTCCTAATTCTTCCAAAACGGGTAAAATTTCTTCTTCTGGATTTCGCCACCAAAGCGAGTATTCGCTCTGAAGCGCTGTAACAGGCTGCACAGCATGAGCACGACGAATACTTTCTGCACCAGCTTCTGAAAGTCCAAATTGTTTTACTTTTCCTTCCTGAATCAAATCTTTTATAGTTCCTGCAACATCTTCTATCGGCACATTCGGATCTACACGATGCTGATAATACAAATCGATTACATCGATATTTAATCTTTTTAACGAACCTTCAATGCTTTCTCTAATCCATTCTGGACGACTGTCTAATCCTTTTTTAGAATCACCTTCCAAAAAGCCGAATTTTGTCGCAATTACAACTTTATCGCGAAAAGGCGCTAATGCCTCTCCCAATAGTTCTTCGTTTAAATAGGGCCCGTAACATTCTGCAGTATCAAAAAAAGTAATTCCTTTTTCATACGCCGAACGTAACAAATTGATCATTTCCTTTTTATCAGGTGCCGGACCATAGGCAAAGCTCATTCCCATGCAGCCAAGTCCCAATGCAGAGACTTCAAGACCGCTATTTCCTAGTTTACGTGTTTGCATTTTTTTTTCTTTTTAGTTACAAAGGTTCAAAGAGACAAAGTGACAAAGGTTATACTCTCTGCCTCATAAACCTTTATTTAGATTGTTTTCTTTTTAGCGCAAAGAGCAGAAACCTTTGTCCCTTTGTTACTCTGTCGCTCTGTACCTTATTTTAGAGAAGCCATATCAATCACAAAACGATATTTAACATCTCCTTTTAATAATCTCTCGTAGGCATTATTTACATCGTTAACGCCAATTACTTCTACATCTGATGTGATATTATGTTCGGCACAAAAATCAAGCATTTCTTGTGTTTCTGCAATTCCTCCAATAAGAGATCCTGAGAAGCTTCTTCTTCCTAAAATCAAGCTGAAAGAAGTTACTGGCAACGGATCCATTGGCGCTCCAACTAGAGTTAATGTTCCGTCTACTTTTAGTAAATTCAAGTACGCATCAATACTGTGTTCTGCAGAAACGCAGTCTAAAATAAAGTTTAAACTTCTGGCGTGTTGTGCCATTTGCGTTTCGTCTGTAGACAATACCACCTCATCTGCTCCAAGACGTTTTGCATCGTCTGTTTTAGACAAAGATGTTGTAAAAACCACTACGTGAGCGCCCATAGCTTTCGCTATTTTGATTCCCATATGACCAAGACCGCCGATGCCTACAATTCCAACTTTTTGGCCAGGACCAACTTTCCAGTGTTTTAATGGCGAATAAGTTGTAATTCCTGCGCATAATAATGGAGCAACAGCAGCAAGATTTAACTTATCTGAAATATGTAAAACGAAGCTTTCATCTACTGTAATGCTTTGAGAATAACCTCCATAAGTTTGTCCTCCTAAGTGTTTGTCTGGCGAATTAAAGGTCTGAGTACTTCCTTCATCGCAGAATTGCTCCAAGTCATTTTTGCAATGTTCGCATTCTCTGCAAGAATCAACCAGACAGCCCACTCCTGCCAAATCGCCAACTTTAAAACCTTTTACATGATCTCCAACTTTAGTCACACGGCCTACAATCTCATGTCCTGGAACAATCGGATAAATAGTGCCATGCCATTCATTTCTAGCCGAATGCAGGTCGGAGTGGCAGATTCCACAATACAGAATTTCGATCTCTACATCGTGTGCCTGAACTGTTCTTCTTTTAATATCTAAGGTTTTTAATGGTGCTTCGGCAGCTTCTGTACCAAAGGCTTTAATGCTTTTTGTTTCCATAATTTTTTTATATTGTTTTTTTGTTTCAGGTTTCAAGTTTCAGGTTTTAAAACTGTTGTGAAAATGCAATAGATACCCAGCTGATTTATACTGATTTACAAACGGTTATATAAATTTCGATTATTTTAATCTAATCAAAAAATAAAATCTGTTATAAATCGGCAAAAACAGTGTAAAAACTTAGTATCTTAGTATCTTAGTATCTCTCAGTACCTTAAAAAGAATAATATTCCTCATCGGTAACACTATCCAACCATGTTCCTGTGCCTTTGTCTACTTCTGTTACAATAGTAATATGAGAGTATTTAGTGGTTGGAGTTGCTCCGTACCAATGCTCTACACCTGGTAAAACTGTGATTACTTTTCCTTTTTCGATAAGATTAATTTGTCCGCCTCTTTCTTGGTAATAGCCAACTCCATCGGTTACAATGATTAATTGCAGACTTGCATTACTGTGCCAGTTACTTCTTGCTCCGGGTTCAAAAGAAATATCTTTGATGACAGTATTTTTAGGATGAATTTCGCTTGTCTGCTTTTTATATGACACTTCGCCTGTCATATAAGTATTTGGAATTTTACCTTCTTCGATTACAGCAGTGAAATGTGTCGACATAATTTCGTTGTTTTTAGGTTAATAATTAATTTTAAAGTTGTTAAAAGTTATTCGGTGAAATAATCAATACAGCGAATCTCTTTTTAGAAGGAGATTTGAATTTTTAGTAATGCTTTAAAAAATTATATTTTTTCTATTATCAAAAATTTAAAACTAAATGTAAAGCTGGACATCGCTTTTGTGAAGTATGATTTAGCCGTTTAAAAACTGATATAAAGATTCGTTGTTTATTTCAGGGCAAATGTAGTACAATACTACCATGCTGAAATAACAATATTCAAACAAAAAATTAAGAAATTGAAACAATTTACATTCGAAGTGATTTCGGAACCGTTCCTGTAAGCCTTTTAAAATAATTATTGAAATAACTCGGATATTCAAATCCAAGCGAGTAGCCAATGTCTGAAATGCTCCAATCGGTATGCTGCAATAAAGCTTTTGCTTCATTGATCACTCTTTCTGTAATGTGTGCCGTAGTTGGCTTGCCTGTAATTTCTTTTACAGATCGATTTAAATGGTTTACATGCACAGAAAGACTTTGCGCATAATCTTGTGGTGTTTTTAAGGCTAAAGGCTGGTTTTTAGTTTCTATTGGAAATTGTCTTTCTAATAATTCTAAAAACAAAGAAGTAATTCTTGAAGAAGCATTTTTATGTCTAAAGAAATTGTCTGAAGGCTGCATTTTCATCGATTCATGAATAATCAGATTGACATAGCTGCGCATTAAATCGTCTTTAAAGGCATAATCGGTTTCATATTCTTGAATCATTTTTTGGAACAATGAATCTATAAAAACCTTTTGTTCAGCGTTTAAAGAAAATATTGGCGTTCCTCCTATTTTAAACAAAGGCGATTCATTAAGTGTTTCTGATCGATCTTTGGTTTTAAAAAACTCTTCTGTAAAAACACAAGCGTAACCTTCATATTTCTCAGAAACGGTTTCCCAAGAATAAGGAATAATAGGGTTTCCGAAAAACAGAATCGTACCGTCTGTTTCTATTCCACGGTCGGCATATTGTATGATGCTTTTGCTGGTGTTGATGCAGATTTTGTAAAAGTCTCTTCGACTGTAAACGGGAACTTTACTGAAATCTCCATTTATAGGATATACTTTAAATCCTTTCATCTTCAAATCTGAAGTGAAATCGCAATTCTGAGTTTCTGCTTGATTATTCATTTTGCAAAGTTATGAAAATCAAACATTATTCTTTTGTTATTTTTTTGTTTCAGGTTTGAGGTTTCAAGTTTGTTGGTTTAACCGCAAAGGGCGCTAAGAATTACGCAAAGTTCGCAAAGTTCTTTTTTTTAAGGAGATATGCTCGCAAAGTCGCTGAGGCGCAAAGTTTATTCTCAATTTATGTCTTCCTGAGCGAAGTCGAAGGACACGTAAGTTGCTCCGCATAGAAATACCATGCGCATATCCTTCGACTTCGCTCAGGAGGACAAATCTGTATCGCTAAATTTAGATGAAAAATTCTTTGCGAACTTGGCGTAAAAACCTTCGCGTCCTTTGCGGTTAAAAAATCTGAAACTATTTCACAACTAAAGTTCCTGTCCGTAACCCTTTCGCAGAAGCAGACAAAACCACTTCTTTCGCATTTTCATCTTTCTGAATAATGATTTGAGCATAACCATTAAAAAGCTTTCTTTTCCAAGAATCTGCTGGCGTAATAACTTGAATAATTCCAGGGTCGGTGTTCATTGCGTCCCACTCTTTTGCTTTTTGCAATGGCGTTACCACAATGTGAATAGTGTTTTTTCCTTGTTTTAAAATCGATGTATTCAGAATATATTTTTGAGCATCTTCTTTGCTTGGTTCTACTTTATTTCCGTTCAAGAAAACTGCCGCTTCCACTCCTATTTTTTTATAAAAGAAACTCACCACATTAGAAGCCGAATTATTTTTCAAATCAAATTCTCCCCTATAAATATATGACGGCGCTTGATTTTTATAATCGCGATCTTTAAAAGCTGCTGTCCAGCTATTTTCTTCAAAATTTGGTAATTGCTGAGGCAAATTTGCACTTGCACCCTTTTGTTCTTTAAAATTATTTATGGCAACCAATGTTATGCCATCAATAAACTGATCGCTTTCTAGCGAAGTTGGATCTCCATTACCAACTCCTAAAATCTTTCCGCCTTTTATAGAAAATGCAATTTCGTCGTTTGCTGTTGGAACATGTAAGCCATTTTTATCAGTAGTTTCAACGGTTAAAACAGAAACATTTCCTTTTACTACATTTTCCTTATCTAGAGATAATTTGATGTTTTCTGCTTTTCCTGTAGTTTTTTGAATATCAGAAAGTACTTTTTTACCGTTTTTATATCCCACAGCTTCAAGAGTTCCTGCAGCATAATTTACTTTCCATTCTAAATGTCCGTTTTGTTCCATTTTCTTCTTGCCTAAACTCTTTTTGTTGAGAAAAAGTTCCACCTCATCACAATTAGAATACGCCCAAACATCCATTTCTTTGCCTTCCATTCGGCTCCAATTCCAATGCGGGAGCACATGCAAAACAGGTTCTTTTCCCCACCAAGATTTTAAGTAGAAAACATTGTCTTTTGGAAAACCGCAAACATCCATCATTCCGAAATAAGAAGTTACCGATGGCCAGCCATACGGCGTTGGTTCGCCTCGATAATCAAAACCTGTCCAGATGAACATTCCAGCCAAATATGGCCTTTCAGCATAGAATTTCCAACCTTCTTCTATACTATAAAAAGTAGATCTAGGTTTTTTATCATAAGCGCTTTGATAATGTTTGGCGTCATCTGTAAAATAAATGCCTCGAGTTGCAAACGTTGAACCTTCCTCAGTTCCCATTCCCGGTTGCTGTTTAAATTGATTTCGATGCGCGTCAATGTCTCCATTTCCTAAATAGTTGTACCCCATAACTTCTACTACAGAAGAAATCCCGCTTCTAAATCCGCTGCTGATTCCTACTGTTACAGGTCTTGTCGGATCTATGCTTTTGCTGAAATCCTGCATAGTGTTGGTAATTCTTTCGCCCGTAATTCCACCTTCTATCTGCCATTCTTCGTTTCCAACCGACCAGCAAAAAATACTTGGATGGTTGCGATCTCTTTCGATCATTCGCTGTAAATTATTCAAATGATAATTATTAATTCCCATTAAACGAGTTTCGTCTATAACCAACATTCCTAATTTATCACAAGCTTCCAACAATTCTGGAGTTGGCGGATGATGCGAACAGCGATAGGCATTGGAGCCCATTTCTTTCAGTTTTGCGATTCTGTAATACTGAATTTCATCTGGAAACGCCGTTCCAATTCCCGCGTGATCTTGATGATTGTTGGTTCCTTTCAGCTTTATGTGTTTTCCGTTAAGGAAAAAACCATTTTCTGGATCCATTTTTATCGTTCTGATTCCAAATGAAGTCTTAAAGCTGTCAATTACTTTTCCTTCGCTTTTTATTTCAGTAACTAACTCATACAAATTAGGCGAATCAATATCCCACAAAAGCGGATTTTTGACATTTAATTTTGACAAATAGGTATTCGTTTTGTAGAATTCTGGAGCTGTCACATTTTCAGAAACAGTCGCAACTTGTTTTCCTGAAGCATCCAAAATCGTTTGTTTTACTTCTACATTTCCTTTAAAATGCCCTTTATTTTCGAGTTTTATTTCGACAGTAATTGAAGCATTATCGTTATCAATTTCTGAAGTAACATAAGTTCCGTTTTGAGCTACGTGCAGCGGATTGGTTTTCTGTAAATAAACATGCCTGTAAATCCCTGCTCCTTCATAAAACCAACCTTCTTCCATCGAAGCATCAACTCGCACCACGATTGTATTTTCGCCTCCATAATTAACGTAAGCTGTGACATCATACTCAAAACCGTTGTAACCGCTTTCTTCAGTCCCTAAATAAAATCCGTTAAAGAATACTCTTGAATTTCTAAAAACGCCGTCAAACTTTAAAGAAATAATTTTTCCTAAATCCTCATTTGGAATCGTTATTTTCTTTCTGTACCAGCCAATGCTTTTCTCGGGGAAATTCTTGCCAGCAGCTTTAAATCCGTGGCTAAAACTTGCGCTTTCGCTAAAGGGCTGCTCGACTGCCCAATCATGAGGCAAATCTAATTTTCTCCAGGCGCGATCGTCAAAATCTTTTGCGGCTGGCCCGTCGCCAAATCCAGTTTTGGTTAAATAAGAAAAATAACCTTCCGCATGGCCAAAATCTTTTTTAGTATCATATAAATGCCCGAATGAAAATCGCCAGTCTTTGTCTATCAAAATCGATTCTCTTCCTGATTTGTTTTGTGCTAATAAATGGAATGAACAGAGAAAAAAAAAGCAAAAAATTGATTTTTGGACAAAAGTTGTTTTCATAGGTTTGGTTGTTAGTAAAATCAGATAGCGATAAAAATAAGGCTTTTAGAGAAAAAACAGTGATAGTATTTTATCAAAATCTGATAACTCATTCATAACAAATACTTCTCGTGTGTGTTTTAAAATTTAGAATGAATCTAATGGCTTCAGATTTAAAAATGATTTTCTTTTGATGTAATTTTATATTAAAATCATAAAAAGCAATTACACTATGAGTACTATTATAAACGAAAATAGGCTCCAAAGTACTTTTAAAAGCCTTGATCAAAAGATTAGCAAACTTAATGACCAGAAGATTACCGCTTTTTTTGAATCTTTAGGATTATTAGAAAGAAAAGATGTTCCGAAAGACTTTTTGAATTGGGAAAATATATTAATTGTTGTCCCAAATCGACATGTTTCTCACGAACTGAAATATTATAAATATACGATTTCACGAATTTCATTTTTAACTAATCCGTATGCCGATCAAATTCATATTTTTGATCTTAAAGATTGGAAAAGCGCATCGGGAAATAAGACTCAGTTTCAGATTAGAGAAATGCTGAAAACGAGTTTTGGAGGTGTAAAGAAAGTGAATAAGGAGTCTTAGAGAAAAATTAAAAGTCTGATCTTGCCGATCGGACTTTTTGTTTTTAACCGCAAAGAGCGCGAAGATTTACGCTAAGCACGCTACATTTTAAAGAATCTCGCAAAGTCGCAGAGTCGCAAAGTTTATTATTTTTTTTGCGACTCTGCGACTTTGCGAGAGTTTTATTTTCAAGTGAAAAACTTTGCGAACCTTGCGTAAATCTTTGCGCTCTTTGCGGTTAAAAAAAATTATTGCACTTCTAAAAGCTCTTTAATTTTAGCTTCTAAAGCCTGTCCGTGGATGTTTTTTGCTAGAATGATTCCGTTTTTATCAATTAAAAAATTCAACGGAACAGATTGCAGCATATAATCCCCAACTACTGGAGATTGCCAGTATTTTAAATCACTAACGTTAGTCCAAGGCAATTTTGCTTTTGCAATTGCTCCTGTCCATAATGGCTTTTTGGTATCCATAGAAACGCCATAAATCGATAATTTGTCTGGATATGCATTATGCAATTTTATTAAAAGTGGCTGTTCTTTAATGCAAGGTCCGCACCAAGAAGCCCAAAAGTCAACTAAAACTAGAGTTCCTCTTAAAGAAGAAAGTGCAACCTTCTCTCCTTTTGTGTCTGGAAGATCGATTTCTGGAGCAATATCTCCAACATCTACACCGACAACTTGTGCTTTAGAACTGGTGATTACACAACATAAGAACGCTGCAATAAGTAAAGTTTTTTTCATAATTAAGTTTATAATTTGGGGTTTTCAATCTTATAATCAACGCACTATTTGTCATTTCGACGAAGGAGAAATCTCCACGAGAAACTCTACATAGATTGGCGATTCCTATACGGAGCTACTTGCGGAGATTTCTCCTTCGTCGAAATGACAAAATGAGAGTCAAACTCACACGTCTTTGCGAGATTATTCTATAGGCAAATATAAATTTTCTTTCATAAAACAGCTAGCATTCCAGATCTCCAATCATAAAATTATCCTAAATATTTTTCTCTTAATTGATATATCGGGAAAAGTCGATATATTTGCTTCATGGAACCGATAGAAATTTTTAAAGCATTATCAAATAAATCCAGACTGCAAATGCTGGAATGGCTTAAAGAACCTGAAATTAACTTTCCAGGACAGCTTGAACATGCTGGATTTGAGCATGGTGTCTGCGTTGGGCAAATTCAAGCCAAAGCGGGCTTGACACAATCTACAGTATCTGAATACCTGTCTATTTTACAGCGCGCTGGTTTTATAGAAGCCAAACGTGTTGGACAATGGACCTATTATAAACGTAACGAAGGTGCCTTTGAAGCACTCAGTAAATTAATTCAATCTAATTTGTAAAATTACTATGAGTACAAACAACCTATTTTCTGAGTTTAACTTAAAATCGTTAAATCTGAAAAACCGAATCGTAATGGCGCCAATGACGCGCTCTTTTTCTCCTAACGGAGTTCCAACTGATGAAGTCGCAGCTTACTACCAAAAAAGAGCTGAAGGCGAAGTTGGATTAATTCTTTCTGAAGGAACTGTTATTGACAGAAAATCTTCTTCTAACGATGCTAATGTTCCTCACTTTTATGGCGATTTAGCTTTAAACGGATGGAAAAAAGTAATTGATGGAGTTCATGCTGCGGGCGGAAAAATGGGACCGCAAATCTGGCATATGGGAATTATGGACAATCATCATTCTGGATGGGTTCCGCCAGTTCCTTTTGAAGGTCCATCTGGATTAAACCGTCCTGATTTTAGAAATGGTATTACCATGACTGAAAAAGATATTGAAGACACTATTCTTGCTTTTGGAAAAGCTGCAGCTGATGCTAAAAGATTAGGTTTTGATACTGTTGAAATTCACGGCGCGCATGGTTATCTAATCGATCAGTTCTTTAGAGCTGAAACGAATTTACGTGAAGACATTTACGGGGGAAAAACACTTCCAGAGCGCAACCGTTTTGCTATTGAAGTGATAAAAGAAGTGAGAAAACAAGTTGGAAATGACTTCGCTATTATTATGCGTTTTTCTCAATTCAAACCTTCTGATTACAATTATAAACTGGCTAAAAATCCACAAGAATTAGAAGCTTGGCTTACGCCTCTTGTTGATGCTGGTGTTGATATAATTCACGCTTCACAACGTCGTTTCTGGGAACCAGAATTTGAAGATTCTGATTTGAATTTTGCTGGTTGGGCCAAAAAAGTAACTGGAGCACCAACTATTACCGTAGGTTCTGTTGGACTTTCTGGTGATTTCTTTGGCGCATTTGCTGGAGAAAGTTCGCAACCAACTTCTTTAGAAGAATTGAACAGACGTTTCGACAGAGGCGATTTTGATTTGGTTGCCGTTGGAAGACCTCTTTTATCAGATCCAAATTGGGTAGCGAAAATTAAAGCTGGAAAAACTGATGAGTTAAAAGGTTTCTCTAAAGAAGCTTTAGGACAGTTGGTTTTAGAATAACTTTTTTAAGATGCTAAGGTTCTAAGATACTAAGATGCTAAGTTTTTTTCTTAAAAACTCTGAAAAAGGGATAAACGTGTGTTTATCCCTTTTTATTTTTTATCATAATTTGAGCACTCCTTTCAAATTTCCAATAAAGGAATAATCATAAAACGAGGAGACGCACTGCAGTGCGCATCTACAATTCCAATTATAAACAAGAAAGGGATAAACTTAACGTTTATCCCTTTCTGTATTTGTAACTAACAAAAATTACAAACTCTAAAAAAATCATAATGCTGCAACTGGCTTTTTCTTTTGAAATTTATTTACCAACCAGTTTCTAACTGGTTCGTCGTATAATTTTAAGCATACAAAAGCCAATAGAATACTTACTAATAAAACCCCGATTCCTTCTAGATATCCGTTCTCCATGGTCACTTTATTATCTGCAATCCATGCGGTAAACCAATAAATTAAAGGATAATGTGTAATGTAAATTGGATAAGAAATATCACCTAGAAGTTTGCATATTTTTGATGAAAACTCATTTTTAATCTCTCCTCCTGCTCCGATTGCCACAATAACAGGAAAAATAAAAATAATACAGATTGATTCGTAAATTCCATTGATCCAAACGCTGTTTTCGTCTCCAAATCTAGGCAGAGAAAGAACAATCGTAATTAAAATTGCACATACCCAAAAAGCATTTTTTACATGAATCAGTTTTCCTAAACGGCACAATAATACTCCAGCAAAAAACGGATACAATAAACGGGTGAAGCCAATATTCATTTGTCTCCAATTTAATGACCAGCCGCCGATTACATCTCCTTTTGGTCCAAAAACTGTATAATTAATTAACAGTCCGGCAAATATCAATACAAAAACTGATAGCACTTTATTCGAAAATTTACGGAAGATTAAGGCGTACAAGATGTTTGCAATATATTCGAAAAAAAGTGACCATGCCGGACCATTTAAAGGATGCATTTCTCCCCAACCTCTAATTTCCATTGAAGGCGGAATTGGCAATAACGTAAAACCTATTACCATGGTTAAAATAACTTTCCAAACTTCCATTCCTGCAATCATAGGGAATAATGTATCTGAAGCTTGAAAATAATAAAATATTGCCCCAATGATCATTCCTAGAATCACCATCGGCTGTAAACGGATTAAACGGCGTTTGTAAAACTCCCATTGTGTCATTTTTCCCCAGCGATCGTCGTACGCGTAGGCGACAACAAATCCAGATAAAAGGAAAAAGAAATCAACGGCAAGATATCCGTGATTTATAATTTGGATAAAACGGTTTCCGCCAGCAAAGGCTTCAAAAATATGAAACGCAACGACTAAAATTGCCGCAACGCCACGCAGTCCGTCTAGAATTTCGTAATGTTTTTTTGGTTTAATATCAGATGAAATTGAACTCATTTGTATTTGGTTAAGTTTTAATGGTTAATAGTTTAAGTTGTTGTTTGTTTGGAATTTGGATTTTTTTGAATTGAAATTTAATTATTGGTGATTTTTAAGCCATTCCAATCTTCTTTGATCTGGCAAATGTTTTACAGAGAAATTTTCGAATTTGGCTTCAAAGCCTTTTCCGTCTGGAGAAGCAGCCATCAGACCAACCATAACAGGCGTGTTGTCTTGCAAAGGCGCATTTCTGGTTAGGATATAGTTTTTATCATCAAAAGAATAAAATATTTCAACGGCATCTAATCGTCGCACCGCTTTAATCCAAATAAAAGGAGGCACTTTTTCTAAAGTAGTTACGCTCCAATCGCTTTTATCGTGGGTAACAACGGTACTGATATTAAACTTTCCGTCAACAAATTCTACTCCTGTTTTGATGTAATTTTTCTCGTCAATACGAATCATTAATCCCATTTGGTCAAAACGGGCAATATAGTTTCCTGTCAATTTTACTTTTGCTTCAAACTCACCTCCGTAAGTGGTGTAATAAAAAGGCGCATCATCAACCGTGAATCCGTAATGTGAGATTCTCCAATAATCGCTGTTTGCGGTAACATTCATAATTAGCGCATTGTTTTTAATCTCCCATTTTTCAGGTTCGTTAAACCATTGCATTTTATTCAAGCTCTGCGCTGCAATATGTTGTGCAAAAAATAAAGCCGCTATTGCAAGTGTAATTTTTTTCATGTTGTTTCTTTTTTGAACCATTAAGATATTAAGAAAATTAAGTCTGACTTAATGAATCTAATCTTAGTGCTTAAATATTAAGAAAATAAAGCTATTCTTTATGCTTCTTAATGTTTTAATGGTTAATTAATCTTTAAAAAGCATTCTTTATGTTTCTTAATGTCTTGATGGTAAAATTAATATATGTTTACTGGTAATTTTTAGCCAAAAGCAAAGCTGCAAATTTTTACACTTGCAGCTTTACAAACCAACCAATTTTTAGAAATAAAAAACTTATTTAAGTAAGAAATTCACTTTAGATTTTATATCTGCAGATGAAGCGCCAATGATTGCTTCAAAATCACCAGGTTCTGCAACCCAGTCATGTTTTTTATCGTCGAAGAAACTTAAAGCCGATTTATCAACTGTAAACGTTACTGTTTTTTCTTCTCCTGCTTTAAGAGCTACTTTTTCGAACCCTTTTAATTCTTTTACTGGACGAACCAAAGAAGATTTTACGTCTGTGATGTACAATTGAACAACTTCAGATCCTTCTCTGCTTCCCGTATTTTTTACATTAACAGAGAATGTAATTTTATCTCCTGCGTTCATTTGTTTTTTATCAGCCGTAACTTTTCCGTAAGCAAAAGTCGTGTAGCTTAAACCGTGTCCAAATGGAAACAATGGTTTGATTTTATTTTTGTCAACCCAACGGTATCCTACAAAAATTCCTTCGTTGTATTTAACGTCATTTCCACCTGGAAATTCGCCTAAAGCATGAGCTCCGTTATCTGCTAATTTTACTGGGAAAGTAAAAGATAATTTTCCTGACGGATTCACATCTCCAACCAAAACATTGGCTAAAGCATTTCCTGCTTCAGTTCCTAAAAACCATCCTTGAATAACTCCTGGAACTTCTTTAATCCAAGGCATTGCAACCGCATTTCCAGAAATATTTACGAAAACAATGTTTTTATTTACTTTCGCTAATTCGCTGATTAATTTATCCTGACCATAAGGCAAGCTTAATTCTTTACGATCGTGCCCTTCGTCATCTTGGTTTGGACTTTTGTTTAATCCTCCAATGAAAAGAACGATATCCGCATCTTTGGCAATTTTTAAAGCTTCTGCCGTTAATTCTGCCTGAGGACGTTTTTCTTCTAAACTTACTTTAGCCACAACTCCATTATAGTTGCTTGTAGGATCTCCTACATAACCTCTAGCGTAAACAATTTCAGCTTGATTTCCGATTCTTTTCTTTAAACCTTCAAGCGGTGTGATTTCGTATCTTGCTTTAAGCGAAGAACTTCCTCCACCAACAGTCATCATTTTGATCGCATTTTCTCCAATTACAGCAATCTTTTTAGTTTTAGAAAGATTGATTGGCAAAATATTATTGTTGTTTTGCAATAAAACAATTCCTTCCTCAGCAATTTTGCGGCCTGCTAAAGCATGCTCCTCTGTTCCGAAAGATCCAAAAGGGCGATTTCTATCCATTGTTGTAAGGAAAGATAAACGTAGAATACGACGTACTTTTTCGTCTAATTCTTTAGTCCCAACTTCACCTTTTTTAATCATTTCTGAATATGGTTTTGCTAAATAATAGTTGTCATAAGCATTACTTGTTCCCCAAGAAAGACCGTTTGTCCAAGAACCAAATTCCATATCCAAACCATTGTGAATCGCTTGCTTCGTATCGTTAACTCCACCCCAATCTGAAACTACAACTCCTTTGAACCCCCATTCTCCGCGAAGAATGTCATTCAATAAATATTCGTTGTGACAGCATTGTTGCCCTTTATATTTGTTATAAGATCCCATAATAGACCAAACGTCACCTTCTTGAACTGCAGCTTTAAAAGCAGGAAGATAAATTTCGTATAAAGCACGATCTTCAACAATTACGTTTACCGAGTTACGGTTTGTTTCTTGATTATTTAAAGCAAAGTGTTTTACGCAGGCAGCAACTCCGTTGGACTGAACACCTTTAATATAAGGAACAACCATTTTAGCAGCCAAAAACGGATCTTCTCCCATATACTCGAAGTTACGGCCGTTTAACGGGCTTCTGTAAATATTTACACCTGGGCCTAATAATACGTTTTTGTTACGGTAGCGTGCTTCTTCTCCAATAGATTTACCATATAAAGAAGCCAATTCTTTGTTCCATGTAGATGAAAGTGCTGTAAGCGCCGGGAAAGCAATACAAGAATCGTTTGTCCATCCTGCCTGATCCCATTCGTCCCACTTTACCTCTGTACGAATTCCGTGCGGTCCATCGGTCATCCAGTTTTCTGGAATTCCAAGACGTTTTACACCTGGAGAACTAAATTTAGACTGCGCGTGAATCATAGCGATTTTCTCATCGGCAGTCATTCTTTTCAGCGCATCTTCTACGCGCTCTTCAATCGGTTTTTTGTCATCGAGATAAACCGGAACCTTGTTCTGGGCATTTGCTCCCAACGAACTTAGTAAAAGTAAAACAACAATTGTTTTAACGTTTTTTAACATAACAGTAATAATTAAAGCATTAGGTTAGATAATAGTTTGAAGTTTATATAAAAACTTTTTTATCATATTGTAAAACTAAAACGTTATCGTTCACGTTACATTTTTAGATAGAAAAAAGTAGTGGTTTAAAAAATTAAAATATTGATTTACAAATATTTAAAACAAAAACTACCTCAAAAAAAGTAGTAGTTTTAAAATAAATATTTATGCTTTCAAAGCCATTGAACCGATTTTCATGACCATTTCTTCGAAATCATTTCGCGAAACGGCAGCTTTATTTCGGGCTCTTGTGCGATAGTTGTAAATTGTGCTTAAAGAATAACGCAAAAATGCCGCTATTTTTACACTGTCTGTAATTCCAAGTCTGATTAAAGCAAAAATTCGAAGTTCTGTATTTAGCAATTCATTTTGTTTTAAAACGATTTGCTCTTCTGGAATTAATAAAGCATTAAAATCTTTGACGAATGTTGGATATAGGTTTAAAAAGATAATATCGAAGTTCTTGTACAATTCTTCTAATTCGTTATCAACCAAGGTAGTTGATTTTAATATTTTATAAATTTCGTCGAATTGTTTTGCAGTTGCTTTCTTGTTTAGGATAATGCGGTAATTTTCGAGCTTATTGATATAAGTCGAACAAAGATTGAAGAAATGTGCAATATATTCTTCTTTAACCAAATTAGATTCAGACAATTGCAGGTTACTTTCTTGCAGCTGATTGTTGGTTTCGGTAATGTCTTTGTTTAACTCCGCCAGTTTCTGACTCGTTTCGTAAAGTTCGCTTCTTATTCGTGAAACCTTTTTCATCTGTTTGTACACGTAAATAATGGCAACGAGTAAAAACAGAGAAAGCAGACTAATGCAAAGCAGATAAATCTGCAATTCGCTTTTTCGTTCTGCTTCACGTTCTAAATAAACGGTATTGATAATCGAATATACTTCAGACATTAGTAAAGTTCTAAACTGAACATTGCAATACAATGCATCTTCAATAGCCGATTGAGTGAGCTTGTAAGCCATATCGACATCTCCGATTTCGTAAAAAACCAAAGCCAATTCTTGCAATGAAGCATTGTCTTTGTTGGCATTTTTAATATCTGAAGTGGCAGAAAGCGCGTAGTATTTTTTTCTGGCTTCTAAGTCATGTGTAGCTTCCCCTATTTTTCCCAACAGATAGGTAATCATCGCATATTGCGGATTTTCCTCTTTTGTTTTATTCAATAAAACTAATAACTGCTTTTTGGGATCATTGTATTTTTTATGGATAAAAATATCTTGCTGGATTCTATTTATTTGATATTCTAACGTATTCGGGTTTAGAATACTTAATAATGAATCTCGATATCTCCCAATCTGGTTTCTATATTCAGGACTATAGCTATTGGCCGCATAGTGCTCAAAAAACTCGCGATACGAAATGTAATAATTAGGAAGCAGCGAAGGAGCTAAACTTTTTTTATTAATGCTTTTTAAAATTGCTTCAGACTCTCGGTATTTTCCTGAAGAGGAATAAAGCGTAACCAATTGTAATTGGGCCAAATGGAGAAGTTCTTTATTTTGAATCTCTTCGGCAATTTTAATATTCTTTTGCACATATTGAATCGCGGAGTCTGAGTTTAGTTTCTGATATTCAAAATACAATGTTTTATTGTAATTGTACTCCTGCTCTTTGGTAAGATTATCTGATTTTATTTTCTTGAAATTCAGAATTCGTTCTTCTTTAATCTTAACGTAATGCTGTTTGTTTTTGATCGCTTCGTTTAGTACTTTTAAAATAACATCTGTACTCTCCGATGCAAAAAGTGGAAAGCTGATAAGAACTATAAAAAAAGAGAGAAATAGATTTTTCAAACTAACAAAAAAATAAATAAGATATACAAATATAATAAAGTGCTATTCTAATCATATTACAAGTATCCTTTTTTATAATTTTGTTACAATAAAATCTCCTCTAAAACTTAAAAATTATGCCACACTTTATAATTGACTGTTCTGAAAATGTAATACGTAAAGAATCTGCAGATGTAATCATGCAGGAAGTTTTTGATGCTGCCCTATCGACTAATCTTTTTGTCGCTTCTGAAATCAAAGTACGTATCAATCCTTTTACTTATTACAATAACGGAAATACGTTGGATGATTTTATTCATGTTTTCAGTTACATCATGGAAGGCAGAAACGACGAACAAAAGGGCAATCTATCAAAAGTAATTGTTACAAAAATAAACGCTTTACTTCCGGATGTTCCAGTAATTTCGATTAACATTCAAGAATTTGAAAAATCGAATTATGTCAATAAAACAATGATTTAAAACCATTTAAGGCATAATCATTTTTATACCATTAATGCCTAAGATATAAAAAAACTTTGTCAAAGTTTAAAACTTTGACAAAGTTGCTTACAATTCTTATATCACTTATAGGTAAAAAACTAAACTGCAATTGGTGCTGATAAACAGCTTTCAGGAATATTGAATGCATTTACCAAGGCTACTGCATCTGGTCGAATGTCCCAGCAAAGCTGATTTACCATTTTACGTATCGCTTTGGTTTTAACTGCTTCCATGTAGCCATCTTCCAAATACCAAGCTTTGTTTTTTTCAATTTGCGAAAGCGCATACAATTGATTCAATTTCGTCAAAATAGCTTTTGATGATTCGTCTTCAACCGCCTTTATTGCAATTTGAAACTGCTCTAAAATGATTCTTTCTAAGTAAGCCTGTGCTACATCAATCATTTGATGCTGAACCACATTAAATGCATCATAAGGCTCTAATCCGCCATCTATTAATTTTTTGATACGTCGTGCTGCAGAAGCCAAAATTGTTTTTTCTCTGTGTACGAATGCCTGATGATGAAATTCTCCGTCTAGCAAATGTTCGTCTTCTGTTCTTCTGGTTGCAATTGGATTTTTCTCCGCAATCGCCGTTTTGGCATTTTCATACACATAATTAATAATGCCCAACGAACCCATTTCTCCAAATGATTTCCTGAATTCTGCTAAACGGTTTTTAGCCACCAATTGCATTAAGACCGTATTGTCTCCTTCAAAAGTGGTATAAATTTCAGTGTCGTTTTTAAGCGCATCGATTCTGTTTTCAGACAAATAGCCTTTTCCTCCACACGCTTCTCTGCATTCTTGCAGAATATCTCTGGTGCTCCAAGTAGAATATGACTTCATTCCGGCTGCCAAAGCTTCGATTTCCTGCATTTCGGCTTCGGTTCTGTTTAAAAATCTATTGGTTAAATATTGAAGTGCAAAATGAACAGCATACGTTTTAGCCAAATGCGGCAACAATCTACGCTGATGCATTCTGTAGTTTAAAATCGGAACTTCAGAACCGCCTTCTGGTCCAAATTGTCTTCTTTGGTCGCTGTAGCGAATGGCAATTGTAAGGCCAGATTTTGCCGCTGCTAAAGCCGAACGCGGAATTCCGATTCTCCCTCCAACCAAAGTGCCTAACATGGTAAAAAATCGTCTGTTGTCACTCGGAATCGGACTTTCAAATTCTCCTTTATCATTTACAGAAGCAAAACGATCTAGCATATTCTCTTTTGGAATCACCACATTATCAAAACTAATTGTTCCGTTATCTACCCCATTTAATCCCATTTTATGGCCGCAATCGCCAATTGTCACTCCGTTTACCACATTTCCGTTTGGATCTCGAAGCGGAACGACAAAGGCATTTACGCCATAATCATGATCATCGATAATTAATTTTGCAAAAACCGTTGCCATTTGTCCGTGAACAGCGGCATTTCCGATATATTCTTTCTGCGCATTTTTATTGGGCGTATGAATAGTAAAAGTCTGATCGTTATGATTGTACGTTGCTGTAGTTTCCAGACCTTTTACGTTCGATCCGTGATGCGTTTCGGTCATTGCAAAACAGCCAGGAAGTTTCAGCGAACCAATATCTTTTAAATACTTAGCATAATGCTTTTCTGTTCCCAAAGATTGAACGCTCATTCCCCAAAGACCAAACTGAACTCCAAATTTAATTACCAAACTCAAATCGTGGTAACTTAGCGTTTCCATAATAGCAAAATAATCTTCGATATTTCCTCCTCCGCCATATTCTTTCGGATAAGCCATACTTCCTAGATTTTCATCGGCCAGAATTTTACACCATTTATAAACGGTTTGTCTGAAAACATTGATATCAGTCGAAGTTTCGTAAGCAAATTCAGGTCTCGAAATCACCGATTTTACTCTTTGGATTATAGCTGCTTCTTTTCCGTCTAAAATTTGAGTGATTTTCTGGATATCAAAACTTGCATTGGTATGAGAATCGGCAGTAAAAGAACCCGCTTTTGTTTTGAAGTTTTGAAGTGCTTCCTCTCCTAAAATTCCAAGATCATTTTCGAGTTTTATAAAATCAGATTCGATTGGCGTTAAGTCCAAATCGGTTCCTGAAAGCGCTTTTGCAATATCAAAAATCGACTTGATCGAAGATTTGTCTTGAATACTTTTTTCAATATCCAATTTCCATTGTGTGAGTTCATTTCGCGAAGGCGGATTTGAAATATCCACTTTAGAAAGCAAATACTGCTTTTCTTCTTCAGATAAAACATTTAGAGAATTTATAAACTCTTTTAAAGTGGTAAACTCTTTCTGTGTCAATAAATCATCTGACCACACTAAATAAAACAACGGAGTAAAGGCTTGAAGCTTGGTATTTTTCATATCAATAGTATTCGGTTTGGATTTAGTTTTTTTTATTGCCATAGATTACACAGATTAAAAGGATTACTTTCTTTGTCTTAAGATTAGCCACGAATTCACGAATTTTTTCAATTTAAATTTTAAAATAATTCGTGAATTCCTTCGCCTATTCGCTATCGCTCGGGTCGTGGCGGAAAAATCTTTTTAATCTATATAATCTGTGGCTATTCTTTTTTCGCTTTATTGCATAAAAAAACAGAAATGAAAAATACTCATTCCTGTTTAAACATCCTGTTAAGGTTCTTATAATTTTCGATTTTAAACCAATAAAAAATATGAAAACTACGAATTAAGAACCCTTGGATATTGAGGTCATTTTTTGCTTTATGGCAAAAATATGATGTGAATTAAAAACTAACACTGCGGTAAAAATTATGCCGTATGCCGTAATCTGTAAAGGCGTAATGTTTTCTTTGAAGAAAAAAGCCGCCAACCCAAACGTAATCATCGGATTGATGTTTAATAACATTCCAACCGTAGAAGAATTGATTCCTGAAAGAGCATATAAATTGAGAAATAACGGAATTATCGTAAATATAATTGCAATGGTTTCAATGCAGAAATAAAACTTAAATTCCGTTGGAACCGGTCCCCCAAAAACCGGATAAAAAGGTAATAAAAACAATGCCGACAAGGTTATATGAAACGTCAAAACAATAAACTTGTCAAATCTTTGGTTGGCACGCTGGCTTACTAAATAAGCCGCGTAAGTTAAACCAATGAAGATACTGAAAAACATGTCTATTATATCGGTATACGAAAGCAATAGACATCCTGAAATACTTAACCCAACAGAAAGCCATTGTGTTTTTAGCAATTTTTCTTTCAATATAAAATAAGCCAATAAAGTGGTTAAAATTGGACAAACCAAATAGGCCAAAGAAGCTGCTTTTACGCTTACATGATTTACTACATAAATGAATGTAAACCAGTTGGCCATCAAAAAGACGCTTCCGCCAATATTAAGAAGAATAGATTTTCTTTTTTCTGATTTTGGCAAAGCTTTAAAAATCTGAATGGTTTCTCTTATTTGTTTTCTTTTGAATAAAAAAGCAATTAAGAGCATTAAAATCCCACAGCTGAAAACGCGGAAAAACAAAATATCCAGTGACGGATACTCGTGTATTGGCTTTAGAACCAAGCTGAAAAGTCCCCATGTAATAAAGGCTGAAATCGCCGCTATATAATACTTTGTTGTTTTCACAAAAAATTGCTTTTGGATTATTTTGTTATTGATGAGCAAATTTCTTAAAAATAAAACAGCAATACAGATACAGTTTTTGTAAATTGCAGCATAACAGTTTTTATTTTCCAATGAAAAATTCCAATTACTTATATCTTCAATTTGCTGATAGAATCGAAAAACAGATTAAATCGGGCGTTTTAAATGTGGGCGACAAACTGCCTTCTATACGTGAAGTATGCGCCGAAACAGGTTATAGCATGAGTACGGTAAGCAAGGCGTACTATGAAGTAGAAAGCCGTTCGCTAATTGAATCAAGACCGCAATCCGGTTATTATGTGAGTAATATTTCTGCTCGCGCAATTGCCGAACCTTCAGCAAGCAAACCGCGACTAAGCCTTGAAAACATTGAGCGTGAAGATTTAGTAGATCTGGTTTATGGAGATATGCGTAAAAAGGATATTACGATGCTTTCTCTTGGTTTTCCGTCTAATGAACTGCTTCCGATTGCGAAACTGAATAAAGGAATGGTTCAAGCCATGCGCCAATTACCCAACAGCGGAACAAGTTATGAGGATATTGAAGGAAATAGCAATTTAAGAAAAGAAATTGCGCGCTGGTCTTTTACTTGGGGCGGCGCATTGACCGAAGAAGATATTATAACTACTCCTGGCTGTATTTCGGCTATTTCAAATTGTTTGCTTGCACTGACCAAACCGGGAGACACTATTATTACAGAAAGTCCGGTTTACTTTGGTATTTTGCAACTGGCGCGATCTTTAGGTTTGTATGTAATGGAACTTCCAACCAATATGACAACAGGAATCGAACTCGAAGCCGTAAAAAAAACACTTGCAAGCAATAAAGTAAAAGCTTGCGTTTTGATGAGTAATTTTAGCAATCCGTCTGGAAGTATGCTGCCTAACGAACACAAAAAAGAAATCGTTCGCTTAATGGATTTTTATAATGTTCCGTTAATAGAAGACGATATCCATGGCGATTTATATTTTGGCACAAGCCGACCAACCAATTGCAAAACCTATGACGAAAGTGGCATTGTTTTGTGTTGCAGTTCGGCTTCTAAAACATTGGCTCCTGGTTATCGCGTAGGCTGGGTTTCGCCAGGAAAATTTAAGAAAGAGGTCTTGAGAACTAAATTATATCATACGATTTCCAATACTACAATAACGCACGAAGTAGTTGGAGATTTCTTGAAAAATGGCCGTTATGAAAATCATCTGAGAAAGATTCGCCAGATTTTGAATCGAAACTGCACCAATTACATCAATACCGTTTTAGAATCTTTTCCTGCTGGAACCAAAGTCAGCCAGCCACAGGGAGGATTTTTTCTTTGGGTCGAGTTAGATAAAAAAATCGACACGGCTGCTTTTTATCATTTGGCGCTTAAACATAATATTAGCATTGCTCCTGGAAGGATTTTTTCGTTTCAAAATCAATTTTCAAACTGTATGCGTTTGAGTTTTGGATTGCCGTGGTCTAATGAATTGAGAACTGCAATTCAGACATTGGGGAGATTGGCTCATCAACTGTAAGAACAAATTTTTCATTGAGAGGAACGAAACAATCTCATTTGCTAAATCAAACTTTACATATTATTTGTTAGCGGTATTGCTTCGTTCCTCGCAATAACAAAAAAAGTTGGACAGCGCAACTACTCACTGTCCAACCAACAATTAAAAGAAGACCAAAATTAAATAGTTATAAGACAAAATAAGATTCCTTTTCGAGTTTCTTAGGTTCGTCTTTTAAGTCAAATTCTTTTAGAATATCAAATTCGCTTTGATATTCGTTCAGCATTTGCTTGATATTTTTTTCAATTGTATTGGCTATTGCAGTAACAGGTGTATCTGTTGGTCTGTTTTCAAACGGGTCTTGCAAATGAATCGCCATTCTTTCGATCAAAAAGAAAGCCGCTCCGATTGCCGTAATTAGCGGAATAGCAAACCAGCTCAACACGCTTGTTAATCCGAAAGGCAATAACAGAATAAACAAACACAGTGTTAATCGAATGTACATGCTATATGTTGTTGGGAAAATGGTATTTTTAATTCTTTCACATTTACCCATTTCATCACATAATCTTGACAGCGTATTATCGATTTCAACTTGCTGATAAACGTTAAGTTTTTTTTCGTTTTTAGCGTTTCGCAAATCTCTAGCATGCAACATTAAAATTGCATTCGGAACGTTTTGATGATTCTTGATGTATTTGATTTCTTCTTCATTCAATAATCCTTCAAGCGGTTTTATGGCGTTTCTGTTTCTAAGCGATTCTCCTAAACTATAACACCAAGCAATTTGCCTTTTAGCAAAATTCTCTTTGAATTCACTTGCTTCAACCGAATAATCTGGATCTTCGTAAAACGTTAAAACCTGACGAATTAAGGTTCTAGAATCGTTTACAACAGCGCCCCAAACAATTCGCGCTTCCCACCATCTGTCGTAAGCCTGATTGGACTTAAAAGCCAATAATAGCGAAATAATGGTTCCGATCATGGTCGGAATGGCAATCGGGATATCTACAGGAAGATTGATAAAATAATAATGGAAAATTTCAAATAGTATGGTATAAGCCAATACTAAAGCAATTTCTACTTTAATTTTCCCGAGAACGTACTTCATTGGTATTCTTTTCTTTAATAACATATTTTCGGATTTAATTAAGTTAATATTTGTTAGGTTCTAAGGGACTAAGGCTCTGAGATTCTAAGGCTAAAAATTAAAAACTTAGTACCTTAGAACCTCAGAATCTCAGAACCTTATTCTCAAACCATCTCTTCGTACAATGAAAGAACAGGAAGTCCCAGTTTTTCATTGACATTTTCTTTTTTTGATTTTTTAAATTTGATTTTTTCGCCTTTTCGAGTTTCTACGAGCATATCTATATTATGCTTAGAAATGGCTTCTGATAAAAATGGAGCGACTTTTTCGTAATTGTCTTCAAAACTGGCCGTTTGGCTTACAATTTCGAAAGAGAAATTGGCACTCAAGAAATCCTGAACATCTTTTATAGGAATGTTTACACTAGAATTTTCTACATAAAGTGCTTTATGAAAAACTTCTTTATTAATTTCTGTGCTTAAATGCAGAATTGGGCATTTCTGATTTCCTGCCAATTGCACCAAATATTGGTGGATTCTTTTGGTTTCTTGTTTATAAGAATGGGTAAGAATGATCAATTTTACAGAAAAGACCTCGATTAGTCTTTTAAAAATTGGGGCTGAAAGTCCGTATTGGTTATGGACTTTTAGTTTGATGTTTGAAGTGTGCTCAACAATATAACGGCAGGTTTCTAAAACTTCTTCCTGACTTCTGGTAAGTCCAGATTTCATTTCCCTTAAAAAACCAGAAGAAGAAAACGTATCTGGTGCTTCTGAAACTAATATTAAAATAATTTCTGATTCCGTATTTTTGGACTGATTCACCGCAGATTTAACAGCCGAAATGGTATCATCTTTTAAAGTCGTAGGTATAAGAAAATTTTTCATAAGCATCTCTTTTAGTTTATACTTACAAAATAACTCTCAGGAAATTAGACCTTTATTAATTTAAAATTAGAATTTTCTAAAATTAAACATTAGATTTTTTAATGTTGCCTTTTTTAAAGATAATCGTAACAATTGTTCCTTTATTCTGTTCCGATTGCACTTGAAGTTCGCCATCGTGCATTCTTATAATTTTAGAAGCTAAGGGAAGCCCTAAACCATACCCAATATACTTGGCGGCAATTTTACCCCTAAAGAAAGGCTCATATAAATGCGGAATATCTTCTGGCGGAATTCCGATTCCGATATCGTTGATCGTGATTTTGATCATTTCTTTATTGGCAGAAAGATTTACAAACACTTCATTATTATCAGAATATTTTACTCCGTTGGTAATAATATTATTGATGGCCAATTCTAAAAGCGGTTTATTGCATGGCAATAGCAACAAATTAGAATCTTCTGGGGCAAAATTGAGTTTAATGCTTACGCGATTATCTGGATAAATTTTATCCAAATCAGATTTTACATCCAACAACAATTCGTCCATTCGGGCAACGTCAGACACTTGCTTTTGTCCGTCGTAACCTGTTTGGGTCAGTTTCAGCAAACTTTCAGTCAAGTTGCCTAATTTCGAAGCTTGGCTGTAAATGTTTTGCAGAGACTCTATATATTCTTGCTGTTCTCTTTCTTTGAGCAGCATAATTTCTGCTTCGGCAATAATAGTGGTTATTGGCGTTTTTAATTCGTGAGAAGCATTATTAATAAAGTTAGCTTGGATTTCGAAAGAAGTTTCCAAACGGTCCAGCATATTATTAAAAGTATTCGTTAGATCTGAAATTTCATCAGAATTTTTAACTTCAGGAAGACGATTGTGCAAGTTAGAAGCGCTAATTCTTTTTACTTCTTTTGTAATTCTTGCCACAGGATCGATAACACGTTTGGCTAAAAAACGTCCTAAAAGGAAAGCCAAAATCACAAAACCGATTCCGCCAAAAAGCATAATCTTGACAATATAAACGGTTGTGTCTTTCCCTTTACGATCTCGTGCGCCAACAATTACAATATATCTCTGGTTATTTTCTTGAAAAACCTGTCCTAAATAATATTTATTATCTCTTTCGTAAGAATCTTTTCCTGTACTTAAAATATTGGTGTAAAAAGAGTTTGGAAGATTTAAATTGGTATTATAATCAAAACTATTGTGGCTGTTGATTTTTAATACGTATTCTTCTTCCTCTATCAATTCTTCAAGACCGTTCTTTTTCAGGTTCTGATAATATTTGATCTTTTCTGGATCTTTTTGAAAATGAATAGAAGAAACAATTTTTGCTCTATCGTCAAGTCGCTTCAAAAAGTGGTATCGATTGTTTTCTCTAAACAAGAAAAACACAATGATGCACAATAGTGAAGTGCTAAAAGTAGAAAGGGCAACGTAATTGAAAGTAATTTTTTTTCTAATATCCATATTATGGTTTTATAACATACCCCAAGCCTTTCATAGTATGAATAAGTTTGGTCGAGTAAGGCTTGTCTATCTTTCTTCTCAAATACGTAATATATACATCGACAACGTTGGTATTCATATCAAAATTAATATCCCAAACATTATCCAAAATTTGGTCGCGAGAAACGATTCTTCCTGTATTTTTTGCCAAATAATACAAAAGCTTGAATTCTTTGGCCGTTAAAATGATGTTTTCTCCGTTTCTTTTAACGGTTTTGGCGCGTCCGTTTATTTCTAAATCAGCAACTGTGATGGTATCTATTTTTTCGGTTTCCTGCTGTGATCTTCTGTATAGCGCATTTATTCTAGCATCTAATTCGCCAAATTTAAAAGGCTTTACCAAATAATCGTCTGCACCAGCATTCAATCCCGTTACAATATTTTCTGAAGTTCCTAAAGCCGTCAAAAGCAAAATAGGCACAAAGTTTTTCGCTGCACGAAGTCTTCTGCAAATTTCGATTCCGTTAATATCAGGAAGCATAACATCCAAAATTACTACATCGAAAGTATAATTATGAATCATCTCCATAGCCGTTTTACCGTCCATGGCAACGCTTACTTCATTATTATTTTCTGCAAATCCTTTTCTTAATATCGATAATAGATTTGGTTCGTCTTCAACTATAAGTAATTTCATCTTAAGAAGTTTGTATATCAACAAAAATAAGGATTGAGTTCAAAAATATTATTCATAACTATTATAAATTATGATTTAATTATGAACAATGGTTTCTAAAAGCATCAAAAAAAGCATTCACTTTTGATGAATGCCTTTATGGTATAAATCTTAAAAGTTAGAAAGTCTCTCCAGCGTTCAAATAGAATCCTTTAGAGTTGTTACCCCAAGAATAATCAAGGATCAGATTAGTTTTGGATGCTTTATCAATTAAAAGTCTTAAACCAATTCCCGCTGCAGGCTGTATCGATTTGAATAATTTTAAATCATTATCAGAATTACTGGCGGTTACAAAATTGGTAAAGACGGTGCCGCTCAGCAATTGATTACAAGTGATAGGAAAACGAAATTCTGTAGATAAATAAACCAAGCCATTTCCTCTAAATAATCCTTGCGTGTACCCTTCTCCACTCCTGCTACGCTGATCCCAACCAATTGCAGGAAGATTTAAGTAAGGCACTTTTCCTTTGGTTACAAATTGTCCGTAAGTCCAAAATGCTAAAATATAATGTGGATTCTTGTGAGAAACAGGAATAAAATGGCGATATTCTGTAAATAGAACATGACTATATTCTTGATTATTAAAGAGTACAGGATTAAAACGATAATTGATATTGGCAAACCAGCCTTTTGAAGCATTTACCTGATTATCGCGCGAATCATGAACCAAATTCAAACTTACACCGTTTAAGAAATATTCGTAATTGTCAAACCCGTATTTCTGGCTGTAATTGTAATGATAGGTATATTGTCCGTTTGCAATATCTAATTTTTCATCTTGTATGCTTGAGTACCAGTCAATATTTATTCCGCCTCCAATATAATAGTTTTCTTTAACCTCAAAAGAAATGGTTTGATGAAATTTCAAATAGTTGTAATCCATAGGCTGAGCAAGAGAATCAACACTAAAACCAGGCGGGCGATCTCGTTTTGGCGGAATAATATCGGTTCCCAAACCATAATTGGGCTGCGAAAACAAATACAATCTGTAATCTCCGCTTAAAAAGATTTTATTATTATTCAGCAGAATATTGTTTTTAATATTAACCAGCCATTGATTTTTTACGGTATAGGTAATCCCAACGTTGGCAATAGAATATTTGTCTTTTGCTTCTTTTCCTTTAAAGGTATATTGCGCCACGGCACCAAAAAAGAAACCTGTTGCTGGCTGTGAGCCAATTGCCGGAATTAATAAAAAGAAATTGTTTTTTGTGGGTTTAACTACCAATGCATCGTCTTCTTTTTTAAAAAGGTCAAAAACCGTTTTTGGAGGACAGATTTCTGGGGTTTCGATTTCAGGATTTTTAATTTCCTCTTGAGCAAATAAATGGAAAGAAATAAGAAATAATAATCCTAAGATTTTAGACTTGTACTGAACGGCATTATTTTGAAAAAAAACCACCATTTACAAAGTTTTGTTTTAGAAATAAGAATCAATCTCATTGTAAATATAAGTCTTATTTTCAACATCTTAAACACCAAAACCAAATAATTTTAAAATATTTTAACAAAAAAAACCGTCAAAAAAAATCTGACGGCTTTGGACTATATTATTTAAAAATTATTTCGTGATAAACTTCGGATGAATCAGGTTTTCTAAAGAATAAATTTCATCCCATTTTTCCTGTGTGATGAGCTTTCGTTCTAAAACAGCAATCTGATGCACGCTTTTGTTTGTTTTTAACGCTTCTCCAGCAACACTTGCGCTTTCTTCGTAACCAATAATCGGGTTCAATTGCGTCACGATTCCGATACTATTCATCACCATATTATAGCAATGGTCAACGTTTGCTGTGATTCCGTTAATGCATTTATCAATTAAGGTCTGAATGGCATTTGAAAGATAATCTAACGAAGTAAACATCGCAAAAGCAATAACGGGTTCCATTACATTCAATTGCAATTGTCCCGCTTCTGCAGCCATTGTAACCGTCAAATCCTGACCGATTACATAAAAACAAGTCTGATTTACCACTTCTGGAATCACCGGATTTACTTTTCCTGGCATAATAGAAGATCCCGGCTGACGCGGAGGCAGATTGATTTCGTTTAAACCTGTTCTTGGTCCTGAACTCAATAAACGTAAATCGTTGCAGATTTTAGAAATTTTAACCGCAGAACGTTTTAAAGTTCCCATAATCTGCACGTAAGCTCCTGTATCTACTGTTGCTTCAATTAAATCTGGCGAAAGCGTTAACGGAATTCCAACCTCATCTGCCAAGTATTTTACGCAGATTTCTGGATAACCTTCTGGAGCATTGACCTTTGTTCCAATTGCTGTTGCGCCCATATTGATTTCCAACAATAATTCCTGAGCATTTTTTAAACGCTGAATATCTTCGCCAATTGTAGTTGCATAAGCTCTAAACTCTTGCCCTAAAGTCATAGGAACAGCATCTTGCAACTGCGTTCTTCCCATTTTTAAAACATCTTTAAATTCTTCACCTTTTTTAGCAAAAGCAACTTCAAGACCTGCAAAAGTTTTAATAAAGCTTTCCATTTTTAAATACAAAGCAATTCTAAAAGCTGAAGGATAAGCATCGTTTGTAGACTGCGAACAGTTTACGTGATTATTTGGATGAAGAAAATTGTATTCTCCTTTTTTATGGCCTAAATATTCCAATCCGATATTGGCAATAACTTCGTTGGCGTTCATGTTTACAGAAGTCCCTGCCCCGCCCTGAATCAAATCGCTTACAAATTCCTGATCAAATTTACCTGCAATGACCTGATCGCTTCCGTAGCAAATCGCTTCTGCAATTTTAGCATCGATAGCGCCACAATCTTTATTTGCCAATGCCGCAGCTTTTTTCACATATCCTAAAGCCTTGATAAATAAAGGCTCTTTTGAAATTGGAATACCAGTAATATTAAAATTTTCTACCGCTCTAAAGGTTTGGATTCCGTAGTATAAATGATTTGGGATTTCTAATTCTCCTAGAAAATCATGTTCTTTTCTTGTTGATTCCATATTGTGAAATTGATAAATTTTAGCTTAAAAATTAAGTGTAAAGCTACAGTATTTTTATTCTAAAGTCGTTAATAATTTCAAAATGATTGCGATTTTCATCGAAAATTCTACAGCAAATTAGTACCTTTTCAACCTCAAATAATTAGCAAACAAGAGTTGAAAAAAGAAAGCGAATATTTTCTTGATAAAGAATACAATACAATTATTTACGCCAAAGATGATCTTAATTTTAAGGACTTCGAATGTTGCGTTTTTAATAATTGCAATTTCTCTGCTTGCACTTTTCTTGCCGTTACTTTTATCGATTGCGTTTTTAATGATTGTATTTTTACCGAAGCAAAAATCAATTATGTCGCCTTTAGAACTGCGAAATTTAACCGATGCGAAATTAAAGATGTGAACTTCGCGATGTGCGACAAATTGATATTTGAAATCGAATTTAACGACTGCATTTTAGACTTTTCGAAATTTTATACGCTAAAATTAAAAGGAACGTTTTTTACCAACTGCAGTTTAATCGCTGTCGATTTTATGGCAGCAGATTTGACTAACGCCGTTTTCTACAATTGCGATTTATACCGTGCTGAATTCAACAAAGCCATCGCCAATAAAGCCGATTTTAAAACGAGTTACAATTATACCATCGATCCATCAAAAACAAAATTAAAGAAAGCTGTTTTTTCTTTGAATGAAGTGAAAGGATTGCTGTTTACGCATGATGTGATTGTAACATAATTTCTAATAAATAGAACGCGGATGAAACGGATTCGCTATCGCGAAGACACTGATTTAAGCGGATTTTACATTTTATGAAAATCAGTTTTTATCAGCGTTTTTGCAAAGCAAATCCGTTTCATCCGCGTTCAATATCATTCGTGCTTTTTAAATTAAATCTCCTTCCACATCACATAATCTTCCATCAAATAACCATTTCCAATTTCTATATCAACCGTTTCTTTAATTTCGAAACCCAGTTTTTTATAGAAATTCAAAGCGGTATTAAAACGGTTTACGTTTAACAAGAGGTTTTTGGAGTTGTTTTCTAAAGCCATTTTACCAATTTCATCAAAAACAATTTTACCAAAACCTTTTCCTTGCGTTTCTGGCAGAAGGTAAATTTTATGAATTTTAGTAATTGCTTCGTTTTTGTAATTGTGTTCAATTCCGATAAAACCAATTATAGAATCAGTATCTGAAATTAAATAAAACAACTGCTCTTTATTCTGAATTTGTTTTGAAAGCGCTTCATCAGAATATATCATATCCAACATATATTCTAATTGTTCTGCAGTTAGAATTTCGCCATACGTTATGGGCCAAGTTATATGTGCAATCTCTTGAATTTTGGCAATATCATTAATTGACGCTTCTGTAATTTGAATCATATTATTTTTTAAAAACTTGATTTTCCTGTTCGCTTACGCGGATGAAAGTGGTTCGTTTAGTTAACTCTTTTAATCTTGAAGCTCCGACGTAAGTGCAAGTGCTTCTTATTCCGCCTAAAATATCCAAAACGGTATGGATAGCATCTCCTTTAAACGGAACTTGAACTGTTTTTCCTTCACTAGCTCTGTATTCTGCAACGCCGCCAGCATGTTTGTCCATTGCGGTTTTCGAACTCATTCCGTAAAATTGTTTGAATTTCTCTCCATTTACTTCTATTAGTTCTCCCCCGCTTTCCGTATGCCCTGCCAGCATTCCGCCAAGCATTACAAAATCGGCTGCAGCACCAAAAGCTTTGGCAACATCACCTGGAGTTGTACAACCGCCGTCGCTTATAATGTGTCCGCCTAGTCCGTGGGCAGCATCAGCACATTCAATGATAGCTGAAAGTTGCGGATAACCAACGCCTGTCTTTACACGAGTGGTGCAAACAGAACCTGGGCCAATTCCGACTTTTACAATATCTGCGCCAGCAAGCAACAGTTCTTCTGTCATTTCTCCTGTAACGACGTTTCCTGCAATGATGATTTTATCTGGATATTGTTGACGGGTTTTCTTCAAAAACTGAACAAAATGTTCCGAGTAGCCGTTTGCCACATCAATGCAAATAAATTTCAGTAACGGATTTGCAGTAATTATTTTCTCAATCTTCTCAAAATCTTCTTTTCCTGTTCCAGTGCTAACTGCAATGTAATCGTAAATATCAGGAGCTGCATTTTTTAGAAACGAATTCCACTCTTCTAAAGTGTAATGTTTATGAATGGCCGTGAAAAGCTTTTCTTTTGCTAAAACCTTTGCCATTTCAAAAGTTCCGACAGTATCCATATTGGCCGCCATAATTGGAATTCCGGTCCAAGTTGAAGAACTGTGCAAAAATTTGAAATTTTGTTCTAAGGAAACTTCAGATCTGCTTTTAAGCGTTGATCTTTTAGGTCTAAACATTACGTCTTTAAATCCTAATTTCAGGTCCATTTCTATTCTCATAGTTCGAGATTTTGGTTACTCTCAAATGTAAGAATTTCTGATTTTAGATTTCAGATTATTAGATTAACAAAAACTTGAACTTTTGAACAATTACTCATTGTGACTAATTTGAAACTTCAAACTTAAAATTTGAACACTGATGGCACGGATTCGCTTTCGCGAAATCGCGGATAAAAACTGATTTTTTTATTTTGAAATTTCACAAAGATTCGCAAAAGTTTTCACGGAGGTTCACAAAGTTTTACTCAACGTTACAAACTTGAAACATGAAACAAAAAACTTACCCGTGAATTGTCTCTCCTTTTCCGTAATTGGTAATGATAGATTCTTCAAAGGCTAACCATTCTCTCCAGCGTTTTTCAACGTCGATTCCGATTCCGTATTTACGTGCGTACGTAATGAAAGTAGTGTAATGTCCGGCTTCGCTTTCCATTAATTCTCTGTAGAAAAGAGCTAATTCTTCATCTTTAATGTTTTCAGAAAGCACTTTAAAACGTTCGCAACTTCTAGCTTCGATCATTGCAGAAAAAAGAAGTCTTTCAACAAGTCCCGAAACACGACTTCCGTCTCCGCTTCTTTTCATGTATTGGTATAGTTCGTTTACGTAATCGTCTTTACGTTCGCGTCCTAGTTTTAATCCTCTTTTGATGATGATGTTGTGAACTTGCTCAAAATGATCGATTTCTTCTTTGGCTAAAGCCAATAAATCTTTTACTAGATCTTGATGCTCAGAATTATTTGTAATAATTGTAATTGCATTTGTTGCAGCTTTTTGCTCGCACCAAGCATGATCTGTTAAGATTTCTTCGATGTTTTTCTCAACAATATTTACCCATCTTGGGTCGGTTGGCAATTGTAATCTTAATACGCCCATAACTTAAATTTTGTTTGTTTTGTTTCAGGTTTATCTTGTTTCAAGTTATTCCTAAAGCTAAAAAAGTTTAAAGTCTTGTAATACGTTTGTTTCCGCATTACAAAACTTTAAACTTGAAACCTTAAACTTTAAACTTTAAACTTTAAACTAATTAATAAGCAAAAATTGGTCTTTCGCTCATCATTTCGTTTACTTGTTCAGCAACTTCTTCGATTACGTTTTCATCTGTATGGTTAGATAAAACTTTATCTATAAGCTCAACAATAGTTTCCATATCTTTTTCAACTAAACCACGAGTTGTGATTGCAGCTGTTCCAACACGAATTCCAGAAGTGATAAATGGAGATTTATCGTCAAAAGGAACCATGTTTTTGTTTACTGTAATTTCAGCTTTTACTAATGCATTTTCAGCTTCTTTACCCGAAATATTTTTATTTCTTAAGTCAATAAGCATCATGTGGTTATCTGTTCCGCCAGAGATAATGTTGTAACCTCTTTTTACGAAAGCATCAGCCATTGCATTTGCATTTTTTTGCAATTGCATTGCATAAGTAAAGAACTCATCTTTAAGCGCTTCACCAAAAGCAACCGCTTTAGCAGCGATAATATGCATTAAAGGTCCGCCTTGATTTCCTGGGAAAACAGCTAAATCTAATAATGAAGACATCATTCTGATTTCTCCTTTTGGAGTTGTTAATCCTTGTGGATTTGGGAAATCTTTCCCCATTAAAATAAGACCTCCACGTGGTCCTCTTAATGTTTTATGCGTTGTTGTAGAAACAATATGGCAGTGAGGAATTGGATCGTTTAATAATCCTTTTGCGATAAGACCAGCTGGGTGAGAAATGTCAGCAAATAAGATCGCTCCTACGCTGTCTGCAATTTGTCTGAAACGAGCAAAATCCATATCACGAGAATAAGCTGAAGCTCCTGCGATGATTAATTTTGGCTGTTCTTTAGTTGCAATTTCTTGAATTTTATCATAATCTAAACGGCCAGTTTCAGCATCTACACCGTAGAAAACTGGACGGTACAAACGTCCTGAGAAGTTTACTGGAGAACCGTGAGTTAAGTGACCACCATGAGATAAGTCAAAACCTAAGATAGTATCGCCAGGATTCAAACAAGCGTGATAAACAGCTGTATTTGCCTGAGAACCTGAGTGAGGCTGCACGTTTGCATATTCAGCGCCAAATAATTCTTTAGCTCTGTCAATCGCAATCTGCTCAATAACGTCAACTACTTCACAACCGCCGTAGTATCTTTTGCCAGGATAACCCTCTGCATATTTATTAGTTAAAACAGACCCTGCTGCTGCCATTACTTCATCACTTACAAAATTCTCTGAAGCAATAAGCTCTAATCCGTGAATTTGTCTTTCTTTCTCCTCTTGGATAAGATCAAAAATTTGTTCGTCGCGTTGCATTTTTTTGTTTTTCGTTAATTTCACGCAAAAATACAAAAAAACGTTTGTCAAACTGCTAGATTATGATATATTTGACATACAATTTTTCAACAAAACAATTAACATTAAACATGCCTATAACCGCTAACGATACCAGTAGAAAATCATGGTTAGAAGTACCAGAAAATAGCGACTTCCCTATTCAGAATATTCCTTTTGGCGTGTTTCTTACCAAAGAAAATGTCGTTACAGTAGGAACAAGAATTGGCGATTATGCCATAGATTTAGGGGCTTTACAGCAATTAAACTATTTTGAGGGAATAGAATTGACCGATGATATGTTTATGCAGGACACACTAAATGATTTTATTTCTGACGGAAAAAAAACATGGCGTTTGGTTCGAAATCGTATCGCAGAGATATTCGACGAAACTAACCCACAATTAAGAGATACAACAAAACATCGCGATATTGTTATATTTAAAATTGAAGATGTAGAGATGCAGCTTCCTGTTTTAATTGGTGATTATACAGATTTTTATTCTAGTAGAGAACATGCTACAAACGTAGGAAAAATGTTCCGTGACCCTGAAAATGCCTTGTTGCCAAACTGGCTTCATATTCCAGTTGGATATCACGGAAGAAGCTCTACAATTGTTCCTTCTGGAATTCCAGTTCATAGACCAATGGGACAAACTTTACCTGCCGGACACGACACGCCTGTTTTTGGCGCTTCGCGTTTAGTGGATTTTGAATTGGAAACAGCTTTTATTACAACAGACGTAAATGTAATGGGCGAAAATATTTCAACTTATGAAGCTGAAGATTATATTTTCGGGATGGTTTTACTAAATGACTGGAGTGCTCGTGACATTCAGAAATGGGAATACGTGCCTCTTGGACCATTCTTAGCTAAAAACTTTGCCACTTCAATTTCGCCTTGGATTGTAACTATGGATGCTCTAGAACCTTTTAGAACTAAAGGACCTAAACAAGATCCGTCGCCACTTCCTTATTTACAGACAAAAGGTAAAAAAGCTTTTGATATTCATTTAGAAGTTTCTTTAAAACCAGAAGATCAGGAAGAAACTGTGATCTCAAAATCTAACTTCAAATATATGTACTGGTCTATGGCTCAGCAATTAACACATCATACATCAAACGGATGTCGTGTAAATTCTGGCGATATGATGGGTTCTGGAACAATCTCTGGTCCAACACCTGATAGTTTTGGCTCTATGCTAGAGTTGACTTGGGGCGGAAAAAATCCGTTGAAGTTAAAAGATGGTAGCGAACGTAAATTTATTGAAGACAATGATACTGTAATCATTCGCGGTTTCTGTGAAAATGCCGAAGTAAGAATTGGATTTGGAGAAGTTTCAAGCCAATTGCTACCTCCTTTTACTAGACAGTGAAGAGAAGATAATATACATTAAAATAAAAAGCTTGTTAGAATAAAAACTAACAAGCTTTTTTTATTTAGAGATTGTCTATTTATTTCACGCAGATTTAAAAAGATTTAAGCTGATTTCGCTGATTATTTAAACATCACTAAAAAGGAATCTGTGTGAAAAATATACCGAAAGAGTCATTTACTCCAAAACCACTTTTACCCAAACCAAACGATGATCTGAACTTGATTCACGTTTTTCAACTAATTCAGACATTGGCTCCCCTTTTGCAGGCCAAAACACACCGCTGCTGACAGCCTTAAAACCAAGTCTGGATGGCAATACATAGTCAGCACGCATTCTCCAAAAGGCAGTATGATTAATTCCAAAAGGATTTTCAGGACTATATTCAGCACCGCCTTTACTAGCAGGCGTAAAATCGCTATTAATCTTCGGGCTTTCAATTAAAGACTTTATGCCTTCTCTAATCGCGTTTCCTTCAACTGGCGAAGCATTTTGATCTCCTAATATAACAAATTGAGAATTTTGAGGTAAACCACCTTTTACGCCTTTATCATCATAAATGTACGAAGCAGAATTGTCTGAAATGTAGTCTTTCCAGAATCGGATTTCATCATGATTTCTTTTTCCATTGCGATCTTCTTCACCGTCAAAAGTGGGAGGAGTTGGATGACTGACTAAAATATGAACTGTTTTGCTGCCAATCTGTACAGGAACATCCCAGTGGGATTTTGAAGACAACGGAAATTCCTTCCATGCTTTCTTGCTATACCAATCTGATCCATCGGCTTTTTTGGTAAGCAATGCTCCCGGCATATCTTTCCATTTAAAATGCTGAAAAGTACGAACCGCATTAACATCAATAGGATATTTAGACAAAAGCATCATCCCATATTGTCCGGGATACATGCCAAATCCCCATGCATCATTTCCAAAATTATCCAGTTTTCCGTCATTGTTCAAATCGTAAGGACTTGGCTGACCTGTATTTACTGTTGAATAATAAAAGTATGGATAATCTATGGCCGTTGCCCCGCCTTGACTCACATTTAAATAATTTTTAATAAAAGCCTTTACACCAAGTTCAGGATCTTTAATATAATCGAGTTCGTTTAATAGAATAACGTCTGGCCTAACCGTCTGAATAATCTGGGCAATATTTCTAATTTGAGTATTATTTCCTGAACTAAGTTGCTTAATCAATATCTGCTCTGATTTTCCCATTGCGCCTTTTGGAGAATAATTATCAGATTCCATACTTACATTGTAGGTTGCAAATGTAAGTTCACTTTTTTCTTGCGAATCAGACTGTGAAAAAAGAACTCCGGAAGAAAGCACGGAAAGGATAAAAAATATTTTCTTCATATAAAATTAAATCTGCATTTCTGCATTGTTGAACACACGAATATAAGGAGGTTCTAGGAACACGAGGTAAATCTGTCTGTTAAATATACAACAAAAAAAAGCTGCCAACAAAAGTGACAGCTCAGAGAATATTAAAAAATCTTTCTATATCAAATGATTACACCAAAGATTAAAAAGACTAAAGTGATTTTTTATAAATCTGTTTTTACTTTTTTTAAGCAGGAATCTGCTGACTTAAACAATGTAAAGTTCCAAAGCCCCAGATAAAATCGATACAGCTCATTCCGATTACTTCACGATCAGGGAAACATTCTGCTAAGATATTCAAAGCGACACGGTCATTGCTGTCATTGAAAGTTGGCACTAATACACAATTATTCAAAATCAAGAAATTAGCATAGCTCGCAGGCAAACGCAAATCTTCAAAATCAACACGTTTTGGCATTGGCAATGCTACAATTACAGGTGATTTTCCGTTTTCTAATTTTGCGTTTTGCAGACGTTTCAAATTGTCTTGCAAAGGCTTGTAGTTAGAATCGTTTTTATCTGTTTCTACAATCGTTACAATTGTATCTTCATTTACAAATCGGCACAAATCATCGATGTGACCGTGTGTGTCATCACCTTCAATTCCGTCTCCTAACCAGATTACGTTGGTTACTCCAAGATATTCTTTAAAAACCGCTTCGTAATCTTCTTTGGTAAAACCAGGATTTCTCACCTGAATTGTTGGGTGCATCAAACATTCTTCAGAAGTCAATAAAGTTCCTTTACCGTTTACATCAATTGCTCCGCCTTCTACAATTACTGGTTTTCCTTTATACATTACCTGAGTTAAGGGAACATCAATAAAATCAGCTACTTTACCCGGAACGAATTTATCTAATTGATAGTTTTTATATTTTGCCCAACCATTGAAATTGAAATTCAAAGCTTCTCTTTTAGAACCATTTTTTACAATAATTGGTCCAGAGTCACGCATCCAGCTTCTGTTGGTTTTATGAATAATATAAGATACATTTTTAAGGTTCACACGAGCTCTTTCAAGCATATCGGCTACTTTCTCTTTCAGTTTTTCATCGGCAACCACCAAAAAAACAGTTTCAAAAGTGGCAACTTTCTTTATAAACTCCACAAAAGCCCATTGAACAGCTTCATATTTTCCTGGCCAATCGTTGCCGTTATGCGGAAAACATAATACAATTCCTTGCTGTTTTTCCCATTCTGCTGGAAATCTTCTATTATTTGTTGACATAAAAAGGTTCTAATTTAGAAAGTGCAAAGATAAGCATTCGTTAGGATTTTAAAACATATGAGTAAAATTCGTATGCCATTTCACAAAAAATATCTTGTAAAAACTAAGTTAAAGATTAAATAATACATCCTTAATATTTAACAGACGCCTCAGAACTACTTTAGCAAAAACTAAAAACTAACACATGAAAAATTTATCAATCTCATTATTAGCAGTCCTTTTTGTTTTGGCTAGCTGTAACAATGATGAAAACTCTAACAGCACACCTGAAGTTGTTGCAAATGAAAATCCCGGAACTTTTAAAGAAATTAGTTCTATTACTATTGGCGGCGAAGGTGCAGCCGAAATTTCAGCTTACTGCGAAAAAACAAAAAGACTTTTTACAGTAAACAACAGCGGTGTCAATCAAATTGATGTTATTGACATTGCCGACCCAACAAAACCTATTAAAATTGGACAAATTAATTTGGCTACATACGAAGGTGCCGCAAACAGTGTTTCTGTTTTTGACGGAAAATTGGCTGTTGCTTTAGAATCTACCATAAATAAGCAAGGAAATGGCAAAGTAGTTGTTTTTAATACTGCAGACTATAGCTTAATCAAACAAGTCACAGTTGGGGCATTGCCAGATATGATTACTTTTTCTCCTGACGGAAAATTTATTATGACCGCTAATGAGGGCGAACCAAATACAGATTATTCGCAAGATCCTAACGGAACAGTTTCTATCATCGAAACTAGCTCTTATAATGTGACAACTTTAGATTTCAGCTCTTTTGCAGGTCAGGCTGAAGCGTTGAAAAAAGAGGGATTTAGAGTTTCTAAATTTGCTAAAACTAGCTTTGCCCAAGATATCGAACCAGAATACATTACTATTTCTGACGATTCTAAAACAGCTTGGGTAACTCTGCAAGAAAATAATGGCGTTGCAAAAGTGGATTTGACTTCTAAGACTATTACTGCCATTTACCCTTTAGGTTTAAAAGATTACAATACCGCTGAAAATGCAATTGATGTAAGCGATAGTGACAATAAAATTGCTTTTAATCCTTGGAAAGTAAAAGGTCTTTATATGCCAGACGCTATTAGCCATTTTACAGTAAACAACATTCCTTATTTTGTTACGGCTAACGAAGGTGATGCAAGAGAATACACTGCTTACACAGATGTGAAACGTATGAAAAACATGACTCTTGATGCAACGGTTTTTCCTGATGCCGCTACTTTAAAATTAGATGCTAATTTAGGACGATTAAATCTTGTTGCTGATATGGGAGATACTGACGGCGATGGAGATTTGGACGAAATGGTAAGTTTTGGAGGAAGATCATTCTCAATTTGGAACGGAAACACTGGAAAAATTGTTTTTGACAGCAAAAATGATGCTGACAAAAAGACTAATGAATTAGGAACTTATGACGATAAAAGAAGTGACGATAAAGGTTCTGAACCTGAAGCAGTGGTTGTAGCAAAAATAGGAACTCAAAGCATTTTATTTGTTGGTTTAGAAAGATCTGATGCTTTTATGGTTTATGATGTCTCAAATCCAACTTCTCCTCAATATTTGCAAACAGTAAAAACAGGAGATGCTCCAGAAGGAGTTTTATTTATTCCAGCTTCAAAAAGTCCAACAAAAAGAAGCTTATTAGTAGTAAGCAGCGAAGGAGATGGATCTGTTAAAATTTATCAACCAGATTTGAAATAATATTATTTTTTGTAAGAATAAAAAAGGGCAAAATGTGAATTTTGCCCTTTTTTTAAACTCTTATTATGCTAATTTTAACTGTTTTATATAATTAAAAGCCAAAATATGGGAATTATGTAAGAGCATATACAACACATTCTGAAAATCGACTTTTAATTTTGCTCATGAGTTTAAAATAAAAACAATTTAATTTTTGATATCATGAAAAAGAAATTAGTATCAGTATCATTATTACTGCTATCATTTGCTGCAGGCGCTCAAAATATGGCAACCACTTCTACCAAGCCTAGCGTAGACCAAGAATACAACAAATGGTCGATCGAACTTAATGGTGGTGTTAATAAACCAACCAGAACAATGACTCCAGGTTATACTACAGAATCTTTAAACTTTTTTCACGGAGATTTAGGTGTAAGATATATGTTTAGTCCAAAGTTTGGGGTAAAATTAGATGTTGGTTACGATCAATTTAAAGAGAAAAAAAACACTCCAGATTTTGACAGCCGCTATGTGAGAGCTAGTTTACAAGGGGTTATCAATGTTGGACGTGCTTTAAATTTTGAAACTTGGACAAATACAATTGGTCTTTTGGCACATGGTGGTTTTGGAGTTTCTCAAATTAGCACCGAAACAGGATTTGGAGGACAAGATTATATGGCACACGGAATTGCTGGTTTAACAGGACAAATCAGATTAAGCGACCGAGTAGCTCTAACAGGTGATCTTACCGGAATTGTGAACGGAAGACAAAACTGGAACTTCGACGGAATGGGAACTACATCAACAGGTGCTTTTGACGGTGTTTTATTAAACGCTTCTGTTGGTTTAACTTTCTACTTAGGCAAAAATCAAAAACATGCTGACTGGGTTGGCGAAGAAGATAGAATTAGCGAATTGGAAAAAAGAGTGGACTTAATCGAAACTGGTCTTATCGATTCAGACAAAGATGGAGTTGCTGATTTATACGATTTAGAACCAAATTCTATCGCAGGAGTTGCTGTTAACACAAAAGGACAATCTATTGATACTAATCAAAATGGTGTGCCAGATGAGTTAGAAAGCTATTTAGATAAAACTTACGAAAAGAAAGGCGCTGGAACAGCTACAAACAATACTGTTGAAGAATTAATCAATGGTGGTTATGTAAACGTTTATTTCGACTTCAATTCGTCTAAACCAACAAATGCTTCTTTATCAGGCGTAGATTTCTTGGTTAAATATTTGAAAAACAACCCTGGAAAATCAGCAGACATTATTGGATATGCTGACGAAATTGGAAATTCAGACTACAATGTTGAGTTATCAAGAAAAAGAGCTGAGGCTGTGAAAAAAGTAGCTGTAAATGCTGGAATTGATGCTTCAAGATTGAATGTAATTGCTAACGGAGAAGATACATCTGTTAACAAAAATTCTAAAGAAGCACGTCAAATCGTGAGAAGAGTTACTTTCCAAGTGAAGTAATTTATATATAAAAGTTAAAACAAGAAAAGGAGCTGTTTCAATATGAAACAGCTTTTTTTAGTTATAAAAAATGCGCTGAGGACTCCAGAGCAGCGGCAAATATCCTTACTTAATACATTTCGCTCCTCTGGAGCTCTTTATTGCCTATATGTATTCTTTTCTATAAATATTTCGCTTCTCTGAAGCGGCGGCATAACAAAAAACGCATATAGGCTCCATAGGAGCTAAATATCTATAGAATTTGAACAACACAAATGAAAAAAGCTCCAGCGGAGCGATATCCAAAATTTATATATTTCGCTTCTCTGAAGCGTAAAAAAAAGAGCTATCCTTTCAAGATAGCTCTTCTCTGTACTTATATAGATAAAAATCTAATTATTTATCGATTGCTCTTTTTGTAATATCTCCAAAAGCATCAATTCTTCTGTCTCTGAAAAATGGCCAGTTTTGACGAACATTTTCTTGCAAATCTAAATCAACCTCTGCAATTAAGATTTCTTCTTTATCGTGAGAAGCTTGAGCTAATATTTCTCCTTGCGGTCCAGCAATGAAAGAAGCTCCCCAGAATTGAATCCCTTCTGTTCCGTCGATGTATTTTTCTAAACCAATTCGGTTAGCTGCCGCTACAAAAACGCCATTTGCTACAGCGTGACCTTTCATAACGTTCATCCAAGCGCCATATTGGTTTTCTCCGTATTGTTCTTTTTCCTTAGGATGCCATCCAATTGCTGTTGGGTAAAACAAAACCTCTGCCCCTTTAAGAGCTGTAATACGAGCTGCTTCTGGATACCATTGATCCCAGCAGATTAAAGTTCCAACAGTTCCTTTTTTAGTTTCGATAGCTTGGAAGCCTAAATCACCTGGAGTGAAATAGAATTTCTCATAGAAATGCGGATCGTCTGGAATATGCATTTTACGGTATAAACCAGCCTCAGTTCCGTCTGTGTCAATAATGTAAGCACTGTTATGATAGATTCCTGCCATTCTTTTCTCAAAGAAAGGAACAATAATTACTACTCCTAATTCTTTTGCCAATTCGCTGAATGCAATAAATGAAGTGCTGTAAAGCGGTTCTGCTAATGCAAAATTCTCTACATCTTCACTTTGACAAAAATAATGACTGCTATATAATTCAGGCAGTAAGATCACTTCTGCACCTTGACTTGCAGCATCTCTTACCCTGCTAATACATTTTTTAAGATTGTTTTCAGCAACATCATTCAGGTTTAACTGAATAACCGATATTTTATACTTTCTTTTCGCCATGACATAAAATTTAGAGTGCAAAAGTAGTAATTTTTAAAGGAATGGCAAAGTGAGATAGTTAAGGGTAATATAAAATTGAAATCATTTCAAGTTTGTAAATTCTTCTAATTGTAAATTAACATTTTCTATTAATTCTTCTTCTTTATATAGTTCACTTCTAAAAATTAAACTTAAATGATAAGTAATACTATTATTTTCTATTTCATATTGAAAATTAATTTTTGAAAACTTATTATCATTGAAATTTTTATACCATTTATCAAATAATCGTTTTCTAAAATCCTGTTTATAATCAACAATATCACAAACATAACTTATTATAACATTCGGATTTCTTTTAAAATAATCACTTATGATTGTAATAATTGTAGTTTCAATATGTGGATCATTATAAAATTTTTGATTATTTGATTCATAAAAATCAATAAAAAATAAATTCTCGAAATAATCATTCTCAAAATCTACTTTTCTAAAACTTACAAAATACTTTAAATCATATTTTTTTATAAAATAAAAAAGAGGGCTTAAACCCTCTTCTGAAATATATTGATACATTAAAAAATAACTTTATTTTTTATTTGCTTTCGCCAAAACTTCTTTGCGATGTTCTTCTTTTAAATCCACCATCTTCTTTAAAACAGAAACTATTTTAGGGTCTGGTTTTATGATTATTGTTTTTTCCATAATTGTTTTCGAATTGTATGCAAATGTAAGAAAAAAAGATTAAACAACCTTATTTTCAATAGAGTCTAAAATTAAAAAAAGACAAAAACCTTACATATTTAAAACAAAAAGCCATTTTACATCAGCTTAAAATTAAACCTCTGCAAAATGGCTTTTCAACCTAAAAAAATTCAACTAAGCTTGTTGTTATTCGATTACTACTTTTTGAGTCAGGAATTCTGTTTCTGATTTTTTGAATTTAATTTCGAAAGTTCCTTTTGCAGTTGCTTTAAATTTGTAAACTGTCTTTTTTGGATCTGGTACTTGTTGTGTGCAAACTTCAGATGGGTATTTTGCAATTACTTGAAGACCTTTTACAGATCCGATTGTTACTTCTGAAATTTTATCAAATTCTGCGCAAGCATTATCTACTACATACGTTACATCATAGCTCAATTCGTCGTTTACTTTTCCTGTTGCTGGTCCTTTGATTTCAGTCACCAAAGCGGCTTTTGTTGTTGTCGGAGCAGGTGTTTTGTTGTCGTCATCGCTACTGCATGAAACAAATGCAATTGACAAAAATAATACTACTAAAACTGATTTTAATCTAAAACTTTTCATATAAAATAATAATTAATTGTTAATTACTATGAAGATGTCGCGATATGGCAATGGTTGCTTAAATAAAAATGTTAAAAATTTTACTAAAACAACAAACAACTATAAATCAGCATTTTATTTGTTTAAAAAAAAGTTCAGACTTACTTATATTTCTTATAAAAAATGAAACTTTCTACTTTAGCCCCGATAGAAACGGCATCCTTTTGGGGCAGTCCCGATGGCTATCGGGAGCCCCAAAAGATATAGTGGATAGCGGGACTGGACTTGAACTGAAACTATTCGTTCTTGCTTCAAAAAAAACACCAGCCTTTCGACTGATGTTCTGTTTGTTATTTGAAAGCAATTATTAAACCGCTGGCTCTTTCTTTTTAAATATTTTTTTGAAAAGGTTTACTATTGCTAAAACAATAAAACCAATGATAAGTCCGATTGCAAACTCTTTTATAATTGAAGGAAAGTTTGGCAAAAGGTGGTGAAAGAATTCGATATTATGAACGAATAACCCGCCTGCAACCAAGATTAAGGCAATTGTACCAATAACGGTTAATGCTTTAATGACTTTTGGAAGTGCTTGAACCAATATGTTCCCAACAGTTTTTAAAAGGCTTTTTTCTTTTTTGCTATGCTTAATCATTTTGAAACCAACCTCATCCATACGAACAATAAGTGCTACAATTCCGTAAACTCCAATAGTTGCAATTACTGCAATGATAGAAACGGTAACAATTTGCGAAACTAATGGTTTTCCGATTACGGTTCCAAGCGCTATAATTACGATTTCGACAGAAAGAATAAAATCGGTTACGATTGCCGATTTTACTTTGTCTTTTTCTATAAGCAAAATTTCTTCTTCGGTAAGCACCTCATCTGTAATTCCTTCAGATTCTTCATGCGCGTGGGGCACTATAAATTCGTAGATTTTTTCGGCTCCTTCGTAAGCTAAAAACAATCCTCCCAATACCAAAATCACCATAATAGCAATTGGAAAAAAGGCACTTAATAAAAATGCAACTGGAAGAATAATGATTTTATTTAATAACGAACCTTTACTGATTGCCCACAAAACCGGCAATTCTCTAGACGAAGCAAATCCAGACGCTTTTTCGGCATTTACTGCTAAATCGTCGCCCAAAATTCCGGCTGTTTTTTTTGCAGCAACTTTACTCATTACTGCAACGTCATCCATAATTGCTGCGATATCATCTAATAAAGCGAAAAAACCTGAACCCATTTTTTTTAATTTATTTTAGTGATGCGAATCTAGACATTTTGACTTAATCTGCCCAAAAATATCGCATCTAAATTTGTGTTTTTATTCGTAATTTTCTGTATTGCGGCCTTAATGGCATTGCCCTAAAAGAACCCACAAAATGATGAAAACTATGATTGTTCCAAAACAACCTCCACCTAGCTTTTTAGCACCATATCCCGCCAGTAGTCCTCTAAATATATTATTCATGATTTAAAAATTTTAATTAATAATTTGCTGATTTTTATTAATTTAAAATTGATTCTTTTTTGAAGATATCATGTTATATGAATTGGATAAAAAGTTTCAGAATTGTGAGTAAAAAAAAAGCACCAGTTAAGAACTGATGCTTTTTTAAGATTAACATGAAAAAAAAATTAATTAGCTGTCTGGTTTCTAAAAACCAATTTGCCATCGAAAGCATCTAACAAAATGATGCTGTCTGTTGTTATGTTTCCTGCCAAAATTTCTTTTGACAATTGATTTAAAACTTCTCTCTGCACGACACGTTTTACTGGTCTTGCACCAAACTGCGGATCATATCCTTTGTCTGATAAGTAAGCAATCGCTTCTGGAGTTGCATCCATTGTAATGCCCTGTTGTGCCAACATTTTGGTTACACCTTTTAACTGTAAGCTTACAATTCTAGAAATATTATCTGCTGTAAGAGGTGTAAACATTACGATTTCGTCGATACGGTTGATAAACTCCGGACGTACTGTTTGTTTCAATAATCCTAAAACTTCGTTTTTGGCTGCTTCTGTCGCTGCTTCTACTCCACCTTTTAGATTTTCGAATTTCTCTTGAATAATCTGGCTTCCCATATTAGAAGTCATGATGATAATCGTGTTTTTGAAATCGGCCAAACGTCCTTTATTATCTGTTAAACGTCCTTCATCCAAAACTTGCAACAAAATATTAAATGTATCCGGATGCGCTTTTTCGATCTCATCTAACAAAATCACAGAATAAGGTTTTCTACGAACCGCCTCTGTCAATTGCCCGCCTTCATCATAACCTACATATCCTGGAGGCGCACCAACTAAACGGCTAACGCTGTGACGTTCTTGGTACTCACTCATATCGATACGAGTCATGGCATTTTCGTCATCAAAAAGATATTCGGCCAAAGCTTTTGCTAATTCGGTTTTACCAACTCCAGTTGTTCCTAAGAATAAGAAAGTACCAACAGGTTTTTTCATATCCTGCAAACCGGCACGGCTTCTACGAACTGCGTCACTTACCGCTTCTATCGCTTCTTCTTGTCCAACAACACGTTTGTGCAATTCGTCTTCCAAATGCAATAGCTTTTCTCTTTCTGTCTGAAGCATTTTGGTTACTGGAATTCCTGTCCATTTTGCTACCACTTCTGCAATGTCTTCTCTAGTTACTTCTTCTTTGATTAAAGAATTTCCAGATTGGAATTCCTGCAATTGTTTTTGCAATGTTTCCTGACGTTCTTGCGCTTCTTTTATTTTTCCGTAACGAATCTCGGCTACTTTTCCGTAATCTCCTTCACGTTCTGCACGTTCAGCTTCATACTTAAAGTCTTCAATTTCATGTTTTACAGCTTGAATTCCATCAACAATATCTTTTTCAGATTTCCATTTAGCAAAGATTTCGTTTCGCTCTTCTTTCAGGTTGGCCAATTCCATACCCAAAATTTTAAGCTTGCTTTCTTCTTTCTCACGTTTGATGGCTTCGATCTCAATTTCCAATTGCATGATTTTACGATCCAAAACATCTAATTCTTCTGGTTTTGAATTGATTTCCATACGCAGTTTAGAAGCTGCTTCGTCCATTAAGTCAATCGCTTTATCAGGCAAGAAACGATTGGTAATATATCTTTGCGAAAGTTCAACCGCTGCAATAATTGCCTCGTCTTTAATCTGAACTTTATGGTGCGTTTCGTATTTTTCTTTAATTCCACGAAGAATTGAAATCGCACTTTCGGTATCAGGCTCGTCGATTAGAACTTTTTGGAAACGTCTTTCTAGTGCTTTATCTTTTTCGAAATATTTTTGATACTCATCTAAAGTCGTCGCACCAATTGCTCTTAGTTCTCCACGTGCTAGAGCTGGTTTCAAGATGTTTGCCGCGTCCATTGCGCCTTCACCTCCACCCGCTCCTACAAGCGTATGAATTTCATCAATAAACAAAACGATATCACCTTCTGCAGCTGTAACTTCTTTTACAACCGATTTTAAACGCTCTTCAAATTCTCCTTTGTATTTTGCTCCCGCAATAAGAGCTCCCATATCTAGTGAGAAAACGATTTTTTCTTTCAAGTTTTCTGGAACGTCTCCGTCTACAATTCTATGCGCCAAACCTTCTGCAATAGCTGTTTTACCAACTCCAGGCTCACCAATAAGCATTGGATTGTTTTTGGTTCTACGCGTTAAGATTTGCAGCACACGACGGATTTCTTCATCACGGCCAATAACCGGATCTAGTTTTCCTGTACGCGCTAATTCGTTTAGGTTTTTAGCATATTTATTCAACGAATTGTATGTTTCTTCCGCCGAAGCCGAAGTTACTCTTTCGCCTTTACGCAATTCTTCTATTGCCGCTTTAAGACCTTTTCCTGTAACCCCTTGATCTTTTAAAATCTGAGAAACACGGCTTTTTGAGTCGAAAATGGCTAAAATTAAATGCTCGATCGAAACGTATTCGTCGTTCATTTTTTGTGCAATAATTTCAGCTTCGTTCAAAGCTTTATTGGCGTCTCTTGAAAGCATGATTTCGCCCCCAGAAACTTTTGGAAAACTCTGAATTGTAGCATCTAAAAGCTGTAAAAACAACGGCACATTTACATTTAATTTTTTAAGTATAAATGGTGCTACGTTTTCATCCACTTCAAAAATAGCTTTGAAAATGTGTTCATTTTCAATTTGCTGCTGGCCATTTCGTTGTGCTATCTGTTGAGACAGCTGAATGGCTTCTTGCGATTTAATAGTAAACTTATTTATATTCATATTTTTTCGATTTGATTGATTTAAATGTTTGAAATTTATAAGATTAAAGTTACGATTTATTGAGGTAAATTTTTAACTCAAAATAATTTAACTTTGCATTGAAATAGACAAATTATATTCCACACTATAAAAACAGACAAAATGACGGTAAAAATTAAGTTTTTTCATTTAAACACGTCAAAAAGTCACAAACAACGCCAAATATGAGTTTTTTTAATTCAATCTTCGGAAGTTCAGAGAACTCAGAAGCACAAAAAAGTAAAGTAAACTGGACAGAATTAACTGATTTGCTTCAATTAATGGAAATTGAAGCTATTTCTAATAAAAAACCAGTTGTAATTTTTAAACACAGCACGAGATGCAGCATTAGCCGAATGGCTTTAAAACAATTTGAAAGAGATTATGATCTTGAAGGTGAAGTTGATGCGTACTTTTTAGACTTAATCGCACACAGAGATGTTTCAAACGAAATTGCAAATAAATTTGGTGTATATCACGAATCGCCTCAATTGATTTTAATCAAAAATGGAAAAGCAGTTTACGATGTTTCTCACAGTGATATTGATGCTGAAACGTTGAAAAGCAAAGTTTAATTTTTTTTGTGAAATGAAAAATGTGAGAAGTAATCTGATTTAAACATCTTACCTCTCACATTTCACATTTCATATTTCACAAATATTAAAAGCTTCCTTCAGAACCGCCACCGCTGAAACCGCCACCGCCAAACTCCATTGGAGACGCTTGCGGTTTTACTTCCGGTTTCATTCCAAAAGTTGAAGCAACTACTAACGCTTCTGCATTTAAAATCGCATCTGAATGACTGATTCTATCCGGTTTAAAGGTTAAACCGCTTTCTTTTTCTTTTAATTTTCTAATTGAAAAATAAGCAATTGCAAATAAGATTGCTCCACCAAGAGTAAGCGCAACTTCTACCGGTAAAACAGAATGATAAAATCGAATGGTATAAATTGAAAATGCAATTGCCAAAAAGCTAATCCAAAGCATTAATCTATCTTTTGTTTTTAAAGCCTGAACCAAATAATAAATGGGCACTATCAAAGTAAATGCATAAAAGAAAAATGCAAACGGAATATCGGTTCCTGGTTTTATATCTGCTCCTAAAAGCGCCACTGAAAGCTCTCTGACCACTAAATAATTGCAAGAAAGATAAAACAGAATCAAACAAAAACTATTTGCCAATAATAGTCCGTTGTAATAATAATTTTCAGTTAAACGATTTATTGCTTTTTTAGTCAAAAAGTATAAAACTCCAGCAAAAATCATTGCTGTAAAAGGCAAAATAGCTTTTCCGATATCGCCAAACTCAAACATTCCGTAAAACAAAAAAGCAGTTGTCGAAATACAAAATACGAGCATTGACAATACATGCAAATACCTTAAAAATATAAATAACGAAGCGATTGAAACAAAAAGTGCAATAATCATTTCGTAACCTTCTGTAGTTATTGCAATGGCAATTCCGACATTTAACAGTGCTCCTAAAATAAAAGCATCGTCGAGTCCGTGGTTATGATAATTTTGGGTTGCTAACATTTCTGTTCCAATAAATCCTATAATAGCAAAAAGATAACAGCAGATTTGAAAATAGGTATGCTCTGATTGCAAACCAAAAATTGAAATTGCACCACAAATAGAACTAAATAACATTGAACCAAGCAAAAAGAATCCAATTCTAACCAAAATATTGTTTTGGCTTTTTAAAACCGGTAATTCTTTCTCTATAAACTTTTTTTGGTCTTTGCTAATAAAACCTCCATTGTACAATGTACCCGCTTCATCAATTAAAGCTTCATTGTCTAACATTTTTTTATCGTATGCTATCATTCTGAAATTTCTTTATGGAAGTTTTTAATTAGTTTAATAAAAATCACAATCGAAACAATGAAATAGGCCGGCAGTAGAATAAAAAACAATTCCCAAATATCAGAGAAATCAACATGTTCAAAAATTCTAAACAAAAAGATATTGCCTCCAATATAACCGTAGACAATCATAAATACATACAACGACATGGCTTTGTACTTATAGCTGGCTTTGTAAAAATAATAGGTTGAACCTGCTAGAATTAAAGTAAATAGCATCCAAGTTAACGGATCGTAATTGGTCATATTTGCAATTGACGCAATACTAATAATATGCAATGCGAAAGTGAGAAAAATTAAAGAAAAATGTGTTTTTAGTGCAATACGACTGCTATAAACTGTCCATAAAATTAGCAAACCACCCAGAATAACCGCCGAATAACTCAAACTCTGACTAGCATAAAAATCATTACTGCTTAACAAATCCTGCGGTGTGACCGAAATACCAATATAAGCCGCAAGACCAGTAACCGCAATTGTTAAAACGCTTCGATTATCAAAATAATAGGCGCAGAAGAAACTCACTATCGTGGGAACTAAAGTTGCCAATCCATAATGTTCACCAAAAGGTTTGTATTGAAATTGCAGATATCCGATAAAAATACAAGTGAGAATATTGCCTGCCAAAACCAGATAATCTAAAACGGGATGTTCAAAAGTAGTTTCTTCCTTCTGAAAACCTTTAGAATGCTTAAAACAATAGAAAAAGCAAACTGCAATAACGATCAAAAGCAAAGACAATATAGCAATATGCCCTATTGAATCAATGTTTTCGTAAATCAAAATTCCGATTCCCGAAGTAAATAAAAGTACTGACAGATATAGAAAAAGCTTTAATTCTGCGTTTATTGAAAAAATATTTAAGCTTCGATATGCTTTAATTTCATCAAACTGATTTTCAGTTATTAAACCTTTCTCAAATAAATCTAAAGTAGATTGTTCATTCAATTTTTTCATTACAATTTAGACTAGATAAATCAAATATATGTATTTAGCATGAATTTTCTCCTTTTTAGATTCAAAACCTTTTCATCTTCACAAATAATCTAGAACTGGCTTCTGAATTTATTAGTGTAAAAACAACACTTACAGTTCTTGAAATCAAAACTTTATAGCTAAAAAATTGCCAAATTAATTTGAAATTATTTTTATTCTTTTACATTTGTGCAATCGATTACATTTACTATTGAAACCACAAAAAACCACACTTAAATGAAAACAAAACTTATCTTACTGGCATTGCTTCTGCCTTTCTCCTTTTTGTTTGCACAAAATTATTATATGAGCGCTCCAGAAGGATTTGGAGCTGCAGCAACTGGAGGCGGAAACGCCACTCCTGTAACTGTTACTACTCTAACTGATTTAACTGCCAAATTAAAATTAACTACTCCGCAGGTTATTTTGGTTTCTGGAACTATAAATTGCACTTATACAAGTTTGCTGGTTACTGACAAAACTATTATTGGACTTCCTGGTGCGCGATTGGTAAACCTCGATCAAACTGCAGCTGGTTCAGGAATTTTAAGTTTAAAACCTGGATCTAACAATATTATTATACGAAACTTAATTTTTGAAGGACCTGGCGCCTATGATGTTGACGGACGTGATAATCTTACTTCGGAAGCAACAAATATCTGGGTCGACCATTGTGAGTTTCAAGACGGAATGGATGGCAATTTTGACAACAAAGGTGCTGCTGATAACGTTACGGTTTCTTGGTGTAAATTTACATATCTAAAAGCTCCAAAACCTGGCGGATCTGGCGGAGCCGATGATCACCGTTTCTCTGATTTAGTTGGTTCTTCTAAAACCGACGCCCCCTCTGATGGTCATTATAGCATTACTTTTAAAAATTGCTATTGGGCAGAAGGATGCAAAGAAAGAATGCCAAGGGCTAGAAATGCCGAACTTCATATTTTAAACTGCTATTATAACACTTCTGTTTCGGGTTCGCTTGCTATTGGTTTAGGCGGAGGAATTAACAATACGACCTGTTATGTAGAAGGAACTGATTTTGCTAAAATTGGAACCGCTTTTAAAAATTATATAAGCACTGACGGTGGCACAATCGGAATTGCTTTTACCAATTGTTTGAATGCGCCTGCAGATTCTGGAACTACGGTAGCAAAGCCTTCTTATCCCTACAGTATTTTGCCAATTGGAAATGTGGCAGGATTTGTTTCAAACGCTACTTGCGGAGCTGGAGCGACGCTTCAGGTTACGGCTCAAGGTGTTGTATCTACCAGCTGCAATAATTTAGGATTGAATGATAATGTCAAAAACAATTTAGAATTGAAATATTACCCATCTGTTATTAATCGTCTTTTGAATATTGACTTTTCAAGTTCTGATAATGGTTTAGCTAAAGTAGATTTGTTTGCTACAAATGGATCAAAAGTATATTCTAATGCTAAAAATGTTACTCCAGACGAAAAACTAGAATTAAATGTTGGAAATCTTTCGAAAGGTATTTACATCTGTAAAGTTCAGATAGAAAACAGAAGCAAAACTTTTAAACTAGTAAAAAACTAAATTTACTCCATAAAAAAGGTCATTGATTTCAATGACCTTTTACTTTTTACAGTTCACTTTTCACATCTTACTAAAAGATTAGAAAGCGGCTTTCATTTTATCCTTAATCGCATCAAGGCATAAATTATTAATACTTCCTTCGTGCGTATGTTTCGTTTCTGTTGGAGATTTGTACGTTCCTGCTTCTAATTGTTCTGCAACAGCTTTGTAAGCATCTCTAAACGGCATTCCTGCGACAACCATTTCGTTTAAAGTATCAACCGTAAACAAGTAATCGTATTTTTTATCTTCTAAAATATGATCTTTTACTGTGATATCCTTTATGGAGAAAATTGCAATGTCCAGACAAGCTTTCAAGTTTTGAATCGCTGGAAATAACCCTTCTTTTAAAAGCTGTAAATCTCTGTGATAACCGCTTGGAAGATTATTTGTAATTAAAGTGATTTCGTAAGGAAGCGCCTGAATCTTATTGCATTTTCCTCTGATTAATTCGAAAACATCTGGGTTTTTCTTATGAGGCATGATGCTCGAACCTGTTGTAAGATGTGCTGGAAGTCCGATAAAATCGAAGTTCTGGCTCATATACAAACAAACATCCATTGCAAATTTTGACAATGTTCCTGCAACGCTTGTCATCGCAAAAGCAACTGTTTTTTCTGCTTTTCCACGGCTCATTTGCGCTGCAACGGCATTGTATTTTAGAGTTTCGAAACCTAATTCTTGAGTGGTAAAAGTTCTGTTGATTGGAAACGAACTTCCGTAACCAGCTGCAGAACCTAACGGATTCTGATCTACAATTTTTGAAGCTGCGTTTAGCATTGTAATATCATCAATCAGACTTTCTGCATATGCCGAAAACCACATTCCGAAAGAAGATGGCATTGCGATTTGCAAATGCGTATAACCCGGCAATAGTACATTTTGATGCTTTTCTGCCGATTCCATCAACAAATCAAAAAGTGTTTTTACTTGTTCTTTTATTGCTTTTAATTCGTCTTTTAGATACAAATGAACATCAACTAAAACCTGATCATTACGAGAACGCGCCGTATGGATTTTCTTCCCGGCATCGCCCAATTTTACCGTCAATAAATATTCGATTTTAGAGTGAACGTCTTCAAAACTGTCTTCGATTTCGAAATTTCCTACTACGATATCCGCAATGATTTCGTTTAATGCGTCAACCAAAGAAGTTGTTTCTTCTGAAGTCAACAAACCAATTTGCCCTAGCATTTTAGCGTGCGCGATTGAACCTAAAGCATCGTATTTTGCTAAAACCAAATCTAGTTCACGGTCGTTTCCAACTGTAAATTGCTCGATTTGTTTATCTGTTGGTATTCCTTTTTCCCAAAGTTTCATAGGTTGTGTTTTTTTTCGCCACGCATTCACGAATTACTTTTTTCAAATCTTTGCGATTATTTTTTCGAATTGATTCGAATTAATATTCGTTTGTAAAAAACAATTCGTGAATTCGTGGCGGTTTTATTTTCTTATAATTTGAAGAACCCTGTTAGTATTTTAATATACAAATCGACTCCTTCTACAATTTCGTTTACAAAAATAAATTCGTCTGCTGAATGAGAACGTAATGTTTCTCCAGGTCCTAGTTTTAAAGACTGACAGCTTAAAACAGATTGGTCTGAAAGTGTTGGCGATCCGTAAGTTGTTCTTCCTAAAGCAATTCCTGCTTGCACTAAACCATGTTCTACTGGAATAGACGAAGCATTTAAATGCATGGATCTTGGCGTAACTTCAGCGTTTACATTTGCTTTTACGACTTCTAGAATTTCAGCATTGGTATAACAATCTGTTACCCGAATATCAACAACCAAATCACATTCTGACGGAACCACATTATGCTGTTTTCCTGCATTGATTTGCGTTACGGTCATTTTTACAGGACCCAAAACATCTGAAATTTTGTCAAACTTATAGTTTTTAAACCATTCCATTACCGGAATTGATTTGTATAAAGCATTATCATCGTTTTGATGCGCCGCATGGCTTGCAGTTCCTTTTACTTTTACATCTAAAACTAAAAGACCTTTTTCTGCAACTGCTAATTGCATTAAAGTTGGTTCACCCACAATTGCGCAATCCAATTCTGGCAAGTGTTTTAAAACGCTATTTAAACCATTTTTTCCGCTGCTTTCTTCTTCTGCCGAAGCAACGATAACAATATTATGCGATAAGTTTTGGTTTTCATAAAAATATACAAATGTTGCCAATAAAGACACTAGACATCCTCCTGCATCATTACTTCCTAAACCGAATAATTTACCGTCTTTTTCAATTGCCTTAAACGGATCGTTGGTATAAGCTTGATTTGGTCTTACGGTATCGTGATGTGAATTTAATAAAAGCGTTGGTTTGTTTTCGTCGAAATATTTGTTGAAAGCCCACACATTGTTATTTTCTCTCTTGAATGGAATTTCATTCTGATTGAACCAATTTTCTATTAAAAGAGCCGTTTGATCTTCTTCGCTTGAAAATGAAGGGGTTTCAATAAGACTTTTTAACAAACTAATTGCTTCTTGGGTAAGCGTATCTATATTTTTCATTTTATTAAGGTTCAAAGGCTCAAAGGGACAAAGCAACAAAGTTTTTAAGTGCTTTCCAATGACCATTTTTACTTGCGCAAATTTATTTAAAATACCTTGTGCGCTCTATTTTTTTGCCACCAATTACGCGAATTTTCGCAAATTACTTTTTTGTCACAGATTTAAAATCAAAATAATCTTTTTAATCTGTGACTAAAATTATTTTCTATTTTTAAAAGAAGAATTAGTGTCAATTTGTGCAATTCGTGGCAACATACTTTATAACGTAATCGTTGTATGCAGAACATCTGCATTTTGAAGCATTCTGTGATGCCCAATTTTGATTTTCTGAACACCTCGAGATAAGCTATTGAAACAGTTATCCAATTTCGGAATCATTCCAGAATGGATTACTTTTTCTTCTTTTAGCTTATTGTACAAAACTTCGTTGATTTCTGTAATCACAGACGAATCATCTTCTGAATCCATCAAAACACCTTGTTTTTCAAAACAATATGTTAGCGTTACATCAAAAACTTCAGATAATGCAATTGACAATTCGCTTGCAATCGTATCAGCATTTGTGTTTAATAATTGTCCGTTTTTGTCGTGTGTAATCGCACAGAAAACGGGTACAATTCCAGCTTCTAATAAAGTGGCCAGTAATTTGGTATTGACTTGTTTTACATCGCCCACAAATCCGTAATCAATTGTTGGGTGATTTCTTTTTGTTGACTGGATTAAATTTCCATCAGCTCCAGAAAAACCAACTGCATTATTGTCTTTTGCCTGTAATTGCGCCACAATATGCTTGTTGATCTGACCTGCGTAAATCATTACCACAACATCCAACATTGGAGCATCTGTAATTCGGCGTCCGTCAATCATCTGCGGAACCAAACCAATGCTTTGCGCCATCTTTGTAGCCGACTTTCCACCGCCGTGAACTAAAACTTTGTATCCTTCGATTTTAGAAAAATCAGTTAAAAATTGTTCTAATTCTGCCGGATTGTCAATGATGTTTCCACCAATTTTGATTACTGATACTTGCATACTTTTAGGTTCAGAGTGACAAAGTAACAAAGAGACAAAGTTTTTTCTCAAGGTATAAAACCTTTGTAACTTTGTTACTCTGCTCCTTTGTAACTATAAAATTATATTTTCTTCAAAATCTTCTGCAACACTAATTGTGCAGAATATGTTCTATTATTTGCTTGTTCGATTACGATTGAATTTTCTCCATCTAAAACTTCATCAGTAACAATTACGTTACGACGAACTGGAAGACAGTGCATGAATTTTCCGTTATTGGTTAAAGCCATTTTTTCGGCTGTAACCGTCCAATTTGGATCGCTGTTGGTTACTTTTCCGTAATCGTTGAAATTACTCCAGTTTTTTACGTAAACGAAATCAGCATTTTCGAAAGCTTTATCTTGATCATATTCGATTTTGCAACCTTTTGTAATCTCTGGACTTAGTTCATATCCTTCTGGATGTGTGATTACAAAATCCATATCTTTTTGCATTTGCATCATCTCTACGAATGAATTGGCAACTGCCTGCGGCAAAGCTTTTGGATGCGGAGCCCAAGAAAGAACCACTTTTGGCTTATTTTGGTGTTTAGGTTTGAATTCTTCCATTGTAATTGCATCTGCCAGCGATTGTAACGGGTGACGTATAGCACTTTCCATATTTACGATTGGCACTGTAGCATATTTCAAAAATCCTGAAATTACTGTCTCAGCATAATCTTTTTCTTTATCTACCAATCCGGCAAAAGCACGAATTGCAATAATATCGCAATATTGAGAAACAACTTCTGCCGCTTCTTTAATATGTTCTGAAGCACCAGAATTCATTACCGCTCCGTCTTCAAATTCTAATGTCCATCCTTCGTTAGTAAAATTCATTACCATAACGTTCATTCCTAAGTTCATAGCCGCTTTTTGAGTACTCAAACGCGTTCTTAAACTCGGATTGAAGAATAGCATTCCCAAAGTTTTGTTTTTTCCTAAACTTTGATTTTTAAGCGGATTCTTTTTGATTTTGATCGCTTGTTTTACCCATTTTGATAATGAGTTGATTTCTTTTATTGAGATATAGTTCATTTGTTTTTTGCTTTTTTAGTTGTTTTTTCCGCCACGAATTCACG
>NZ_JAGIAV010000004.1:747032-1540676 GCF_017744675.1 Flavobacterium sp.
CGTGAATTCGTGGCTATAAAATTTTCGTAAATGGAATTTCGTCTTTTAATGCCCGCAGAATAAAATTATCATTTAATCCGTTGACGATCCAGGTTTCTATATTGGCTGCTTTTGCAATTCCTGCTGCTTCGATTTTGGATTGCATTCCTCCTGTTCCGTGTGATGATTTTGAATCTCCGATTTCTTTTTCGAGCGATTTTAAATCATTGACCAGTTTTATAGTTTCCGGAACTTCATTATGAATGGATTCTTTGGTATAAATTCCATTTGTATTGGTTGCAATGATCAGAATATCAACATTTAGAAGCACTGCCGTTAAAGCTGCTAATTTGTCGTTATCTCCAAACCGAATCTCATCTGTCGCCACGGTATCATTTTCATTGATAATCGGAATGTAATTGTTTTTTACCAATACATTAATGGTGTTTACGATGTTCTTTTTGGTCTGCTCTTTTTCAAAATCAGAATATGAAAGTAAACACTGTGAAGTATTTAATCCTAAATCCTTAAAATTCTCATTGTAAATCCGCATTAAATGAGGCTGTCCAATAGAAGCCAAAGCCTGTTTTACAAAAACATCTTTATCTTGATTATCCAGCTTTACAAATTGCTTTGCCGCTGCAATTGCTCCTGAACTTACGATGATAAATTCATATTCGTCATTCAAAGCCGCAATCTGAATTCCAAGATCTTCAATCTTTCCCCGCGAAATATGATTGGTTTCTTTGGTTAAAGTATTACTTCCTATTTTTAATAAAATCCGTTTCTTACCCATTGTTGTTGTTTTGCTACGATTTTTTAACCGCAAAGTGCGCAAGGTTTATTTATATCCTTTGTGTTTACAAACGCTAAGTTCGCAAAGCTTTGTCTATAATTAAATTCCAAAAAATTAAATTCCAAATTCCAATTGAATATCAATGACAATATCAAATTCAAAAATCACTAATTCACAATCTAAAATCTGAAATCTGCAATCTAAAATTATCTAATTGACACATTATCTAATTATCTCAATTATCTAATCTGTCCCTCTCCGTAAACATACCATTTATTGGTTACCAAATGCTGTAAACCAATTGGTCCTCTTTGATGGAGTTTATCAGTGCTTATGGCCAATTCTCCGCCAAGTCCGAATTGTCCGCCATCTGTGAATCGGGTTGATGCATTTTGGTAAACCGCTGCCGCATCTATCGATTCCATAAACTGCTGAGCAGCTTCGTTATCTCTTGTAATAATTGCTGCAGAATGTCCACCGCAGTATTTATTAATCATATCAATGGCATGATCTTGAGAATCGATGGTTCCGATTACGATTTTATAATCTAAAAACTCTTCGTACCAAATATCTTCGTTTTCAATAGTTTTCGTATTCTCGAAATTCTCTAATGATTTATCGACAATAACTTCCACTTTTGATTCGATTAAAGTTTCGATTAACATTGCAGCAAAACCTTCAAAATTAGGCAGTTTAGAATTTATCAAAACTTTGTCTAAAGCATTACAAGCTGAGATTTTAGCCGTTTTAGCATTTAAAATTACTTTTAAAGCCAAATCTGTATCAGCATCTTCATGAACATAAACAAAATTATTTCCTCGTCCGCTTACAATTACCGGACAAGTTGCATGAGCTTTTACAAACTCAATTAATTTTTCTCCTCCTCTCGGAACAATTAAATCTACTTTTTGAGTTGGCTTTTCTAAAAATGCCTGAGTTTCGGTTCTGTTATAATTCAGATATTCAACCCAATCTTTTGAAACTCTGTTTTCTTCCAGAGCTTGATGCCAAAGGCTTACAATCTTTAAATTTGATTTTAGAGATTCTTTTCCTCCTTTTAATAAAATCTTATTTCCAGATTTAAAAGCAATTCCGCCTGCTTCGATTGTAACGTCTGGACGAGATTCATATATAATTAAAATGGTTCCGAAAGCTGCGGTTTTATTGACCACTTTAATTCCATTATCATGAGTAAAATGAAAACGCTCAATACCGATGGGATCTTCCTGTGAAGCTAACTGATTAAGCGATAGAATCATTTCATCTACTTTTTTATCATCTACTTTCAGGCGTTCTTCCATCGCTAAATCTGAACCGTCGTAATCGCTCAAATCTTCCTGATTGGTCAAAATAATCTGATTCCGCTCCTGTTCGACCAGCTTTGCCATAGTCCGCAAAACCGCATTGCGTGTTTCAATTGATAATGGTTTCATTTTTTGGGTTTAATTGGTTAATCGTCAATTCGTTTAATCGATTAACCAGTTAAACGATTAAACGAATTGACAGTGTAAGTCAAACTTAGTTTTTAAGTTCTTCCAAACTTTCTTTCAACGCTTTTACAAACGTATCGATATCTGCTTTTTTCACTGTAAGAGGCGGTAAAATTCTTAATAGATTTTTATTATTTGCGCTTCCTGTAAAAATGTGCTTTTCGATAATTAATTTCTTTCTTAAAGCTGCTACGTCAAAATCAAACTCCACTCCAAGCATCAAGCCTTTTCCTTTTACTTGTTTGATCCCCTCAACTTCTTTGATTTTCTCTAAGAAATATTCGTAAACTTCATTTACATTCTTTTGTAAATCAAGCTTTTCAATCACATCTAAAACTGCAATTCCTGCTGTACAAGACAAGTGGCTTCCGCCGAAAGTAGTTCCTAATAATCCGAAACTTGCTTCGAATTTTGGAGAAATCAAAATCGCTCCAACTGGAAAACCATTCCCCATTCCTTTTGCAACTGAAATAATATCAGCGTTGATTCTGTGGTGTTGGAAAGCGAAGAATTTACCGCTTCTTCCATATCCTGACTGTACTTCGTCTAAGATTAAAACTACATCGTATTTTTTACATGCTTTTTCTAAAGCCTGAAAAAATTCAGTTGTTCCTTGGTCCAAACCTCCAACTCCTTGGATTCCTTCAATAATTACAGAAGAAACATCTCCTTTTGCTAGTTCCGCTTCAACCAATTCGATTTCGTTTAAAGGTAAAAATGTTACTTCTTGCTGTGCATTTATTGGAGCAACAATCTTTTTGTTATCTGTAACCGCAACGGCTGCAGAAGTTCTTCCGTGGAAAGAATTATGAAAAGCCACAACTCTTGATTTTCCGTTATGGAAAGAAGCTAATTTTAAAGCATTTTCGTTCGCTTCAGCACCAGAACTGCATAAAAACAATTCATAATCTTCTAATCCTGAAAGTTTTCCTAATTTCTGAGCCAATTCTACCTGTAAAGGATTCTGAATTGCATTTGAATAAAAACCTAAATGATCTAATTGATTTTTAAGTTTTGCTACATAATCCGGCTGCGTGTGTCCGATAGAAATCACACCATGTCCGCTGTATAAATCTAAATATTCTACTCCTTTGTCATCGATAATGGTACAATCAATTGCTTTTACTGGAGTAATGTCGTATAATGGGTAAACGTTGAATAAGTTCATGTTTCTGTTTTGTTTATTTTGTTTCAGGTTTCATGTTTCAAGTTGTTCACTGAACGTGAAAACTAAAACTTTACACCTTAAAACTAGTTTATGTTTCTTTGTATCCATTTCAAGTCACGTACAGAACGTGAACCTGAAACTTTAAACGTGAAACTAAAAAATTAAAATCCGCTTGGTTTCAAATGTAAACCTGTGGTTTCTTCCAATCCGAACATTAAATTCATGTTCTGGATTGCTTGTCCTGAAGCACCTTTGGTTAAGTTATCTATAATTGATGTTATGAGAACCCGGTTTCCTTTTTTCAATAAACTAATAATACATTTGTTCGTTTGCACCACTTGTTTCATGTTGATGTTGGTTGTTGTAACCGTTACAAAAGGTTCGTTTTTATAGAACTCTTGGTATTTCTCCACTAATTGCTCTAAACTGTCATCGCAAACTGTGTAAAGCGTTGCAAAAATTCCTCTTGGAAAATCTCCTCTATTTGGAATAAAAAGCAATTCGCTGTCAAAATCATCCTGCAACTGAACTAAACTTTCCGAAATTTCACCTAAATGCTGGTGTTCAAAAGCTTTATAATGCGACATATTATTATTTCTCCAACTGAAATGAGAAGTTTCTGAAAGACCTACTCCTGCTCCTGTGCTTCCTGTTGTTGCATTAATATGTACATCATTATTCAACAAATTGTGTTCTGCCAATGGCAACAAAGCCAACTGAATAGCAGTTGCAAAACAACCTGGATTGGCTATATAATTTGCTTTTTTAATTTCTGCTTTATTGATTTCTGGCAATCCGTAAACGAAATCTTTTCCTTCGAAATGCGCAGCTGCATTCAATCTGAAATCATTTCCTAAATCAATGATTTTAGTATGACTCGCAAACTGATTTTCTTTCAAAAATGAAATTGATTTTCCGTGACCTAAGCACAAGAAAACAACATTCACATTTGGGTTGATTTCGGCTGTGAAATTCATTTCAATATCACCCATCAAATCGTGGTGCGCTACAGAAAGCGGTTTTCCAGCATTTGTTGTACTGTAAACAAAATCGATGTTTACTTTGGGATGATACATTAAAATTCTGATGAGTTCTCCGGCTGTGTAGCCAGAACCACCAATAATTCCGACATTAATCATGGTCTAATTTGTTTACAGATGAGAAAATATTTTGAGCATTTCCTAAAATCTTAATAAATCCTTTTGCATCTTCAGATGTCCAAGCATTGTTCATTTCGCCATACTGACCGAAACCAGTGTTCATCAAATCATTTTCAGATTCGATTCCATCAAGCGAAAAATGATATGGTTTTAATGAAACTGTAACTGTTCCATTTACTGTTTTTTGAGTGTCTTGCAAGAAAGTTTCAATGTTTCTCATTACAGGATCTAAAAACTGACCTTCGTGAAATAACATTCCGTACCAGTTTCCAAGTTGCTCTTTCCAGTATTGCTGCCATTTTCCTAAAGTATGTTTCTCTAATAAATGGTGCGCTTTGATGATAATTAATGGAGCAGCAGCTTCAAAACCAACTCTTCCTTTAATCCCGATAATCGTATCTCCTACGTGAATATCTCTTCCAATTGCGTAAGCGTTTGCTAATTTTTCAAGCGCTACAATATTATTTGATGGTTTATCTGTTTTTCCGTTTAAACCAACTAATTCTCCCTGCTCAAAATGAAGTGTTACTTTTTCTTCGCCTTCTTTTTGCAATTGCGAAGGATAAGCTTCACTTGGTAATGGCTGTCCTGAAGTTAAAGTTTCTTTTCCTCCAACACTTGTTCCCCAAAGTCCTTTATTGATAGAATATTGTGCTTTTTCCCAAGAATAGCTAACACCATTTTTTTGAAGGTATTCTACTTCTTCTTGTCTAGAAAGTTTTAAATCTCTAATTGGTGTAATAATTTCGATTTCTGGAGCAATAGTTTGGAAAATCAAATCGAAACGAATTTGGTCATTTCCTGCACCTGTACTTCCATGTGCGATTGCGCTTGCTCCTACTTTTTTAGCATATTTAATTGCTTCAATAGCTTGAAAAACACGCTCAGCACTAACTGATAATGGATATGTATTGTTTTTTAATACGTTTCCGAAAATCAAATATTTTATAGCTTTGTCATAATATTTGTCTACGATTGTCAGGTTTGCGTGTTGTGCACTTCCTAACTCATAAGCTCTTTTTTCAATAGCTGTTAATTCTTCAGCAGAAAATCCTCCTGTATCAACAAGAACAGTGTGAACTTCGTATCCTTTTTCATTTTTTAAATATTTCAAACAATACGAGGTATCTAATCCTCCGCTATAAGCTAATACTACTTTTTTCATTTTTTATAATTTAGGCTAATACTTTCGTATGTAGCAGTTTGAGATTTTTTCTAATTCATTTGACTTAAACAAAAAATGCCAAGATTTTATTTAAGAATAAAGCTTGTTTGATTTTTTTAAGTCTGTTTAAAACAGCCTCGTTAAAAGGATGTCTTGGTGGTGTTTTTTGTTTTTCTTTCGGATCGTATAACATTCCTGTACAAAGGCACATTTTATTTTCTTTGCTTTGCAGAATAGGATAGTTTGTACACGTTTTACAGCCAGCCCAAAAACTTGGGTCGGTTGTAAGTTCTGAGAAAGGAACTGGTTTATAGCCTAATTCAGAGTTAATTTTCATAACCGCCAAACCAGTTGTAATACCAAATATTTTAGCATCTGGAAATCTTTTCAAAGAATAGTCAAAAACTTTTGATTTTATCTTTTTGGCCAAACCATGACTTCTATAATCTGGGTGTACAATTAATCCAGAATGAGCAACGAATTTTCCGTGCTGCCAGCTTTCTATATAGCAAAAACCTGCAAATTTTCCGTCTGCCAAAGCAATCATCGCATCACCATTTGCCATTTTTTTCTGAATGTACTCAGGAGTTCTTTTAGCAATCCCCGTACCTCTTAATAAGGCAGATGATTCTATCGTATCGCAGATTTCCTGCGCATACTTAAAATGTTCTTCTTGAGTTACAACAATAGAGATCTTCATTTCAATTATTGAAGTTAGAGTTAAAAATTAAAGCATATTGATTCGCTTGAAATCCAGAATTGAATCCAATAAAATTAAGCATAAATGAAGTAACATTCTCAAAATCAAAACATTGATTAAGAAAATTTACAAAAAAATAAATAGTTTTAGGATATGTTTGTCCAATAGACAAATTATGTGATTTCAAAATGAAAAATGGATATGAATAAATATACGGCTATAAAACTCAGTGAACACTATAGAGATAGTGTCCGTACTTCGGGAGAAGTAATCGGTGAGTTTGTCCGTGACAAAGAAGTTATATGTAAACTTATTTTATTCATCGGTGCAAAAGTACATTATTTTTTTATTTACAAAACAAAAAATTAAAATTCTAACATTTTTTTTACGTTTTGTGAATATATAAAAAGCAAAACCCGATAATTATTTCTAATTATCGGGTTTTAAATATATTATCTTTTTAAACTTTACTTTTTTGTAAATGGTATTACTTGCCCATTTCCAGTAATTATCATATCAAAACCTGTTTTAGCTTCATTAAATTTAAACTTTAATCCAGCTCTAGGCGATTCAAAAGTATCTTTTTCATTCGGAACAGGGTCTAAAGAAAAATTCGGATAATTTGGAAGTTCAGCTGTTAAAACACTGTTTTTATCAACCAAATTAATCGTTAAAGGAGATTTAGAAGTAACATAGTTTCCTAAATAACCATCTATAATAATAGCTTTTTCTACTTTACCTGTTCCCGCAGTCCAAACATTGTTTGATTCGTTATTGTCTGGGAAAGCATGATCAGGGTCCAAAATAATACTCTCTATTTCTTCAGTTGAATTATGTTTGAAAGACCAGCTGTTGTTACGTTGCCAGATTTCTACTGGAAGATTAACTCTAGTCACTTTTCCGCTTTTTGTTTTCACATCTAAAACAATTGGCATTGGCATTTTATCAAAATTTTCAACTGTAATAATCACCCCTTTTGCAGGATCGTTTTTCACATATTTAATTGAATTGATTCCTTGATCAAATCTCCAATTGTTTACATACCAACTTCTCCAGAACCAGCTTAAGTCTTCTCCTGCCACATTTTCCATAGATCTAAAGAAATCATCTGGTTGTGGGTGTTTGTAAGCCCAACGCTGGATATAAGTTCTAAAAGCAGTATCAAAACGTTCTTTTCCTAAAACTTGTTCTCTCAAAAGAACAAGACCTGCACTTGGTTTAAAATAACACAACATACCAATATTCTTTTCTTTCATGTTATCTGGAGAGCTCATGATCGTTTCTAAATCTGGACGCGTGAAAGATTCTGCTTCCTGATGTAAATCTGTAGGCTGTTCTTTGTATTCTCCATTGTTAAATGCAGCAGTACTTAGCGAATTAATAAAAGTATTAAAACCTTCATCCATCCAAGCAAATAATCTTTCGTTTGAACCTACAATCATCGGGAACCAGATATGACCAAATTCGTGATCTGTAACTCCCCAAAGATCTTGTCCTTTAGATTTCCATCCGCAGAAAACAATTCCAGGATACTCCATTCCTCCTTCATTACCTGCAACGTTTGTAGCAGCTGGATAAGGATATTCAAACCATTGTTTAGAGTAATGTTCGATCGCAGCTTTTACATATTCTGTAGAACGACCGTAACCATCACGACCATCACTTTCAACAGGATAAGCAGATAATGCTAATGATTTTTTACCGCTTGGAAGGTTAATTTTAGCACCGTCTAAGATGAAAGCTGGAGAAGATGCCCAAGAAAAATCACGAGCATTTTTAATTTTATAATGCCATGTTTTTACAGTTCCTGCGTTATTGTTTGCAGTTGCATTAACTTCATCTGCTGTACGAATCATAACTGTTTTGTCACTGTTAGATGCGTCTTTGTATCTTTTTAATTGCTCTGCAGAGAATACTTCCTGACCATTTAGCAATTCACCAGAACCTACAACATAATGATTTCCTGGAACTGTAAGTTTCACGTCAAAATCACCATATTCTAAATAAAACTCAGATGCGCCTAAATATGGAGCTGTATTCCAGCCTCTCACGTCATCATATACGCACATACGTGGATACCATTGTGCGATAGTGAAAATTTTTCCGTTTTTTGTCTCCAAAACTCCCATTCTATCAGACCCCTCGAAAGGTGCAATGAAAGAGAATTCGATTTTAATTTTTACAGAACCTCCTTTTGCAGCTAACTCCTGTGGAAGGAAAATTTGCATTCTTGTGTCTGTAACAATATATTTTGCTTCAACTTCTGTTTTCGTTTTTCCGCCAGAAATTATTTTTACTGATTTGATTTTGTTTCCGCCATCAAAAACTTGTCCTTGGGCTCCGTTACGGCTTCCTGTTAAAGGCACAACTGCATTTCCTCTAGAATCGTCTTTAAATAAATTCTGATCTAAATTCAGCCAAAGAAACCCTAATTTGTCAGGGCTATTATTAGTATAAGTAATTTCGTCTGTCCCTACAATCTCGTTTGTAGTCGCATTCAGTTTTGCCGTAATCTGATAATCGGCTCTGTTCTGCCAATATTCAATACCAGGCTGACCACTAGCTGCACGGGTTGGAGTACCATTTTTGGTGTAGAAATTAGGGCCAAAGGCATCATGATAATTGTAATTGTTTACTGGATTTGCTGTTGGCGCTGATGGAGTTTGCTGCGCCCAAACTGAAGAAATCCCAAAAAATAAAGCCGCGGTTAAAATGGCTTTTGCAGATTGCTTTTTCATATTTTTTAGCTGTTTATGTAGCAAATTAATGAAAAAAAAAGCTATTCGCAGAGAAATTTGAAAACATAAATTCAATTTTAGCAAAATTTTATCAATAAAATAATTTAAGCGTTTTTCTTAAAAAACTAAATTTTATAAAATATATTTACATCTCTATAAAAAACAATCATTTTATATTCAACATTGTGACTACAACTATTTCAAATTCAATACTAAAAGCTTCAATCAAACATGCTGGAGCTGAATTATTTTCTATAAAAGACAATCAAAACAATGAATACATCTGGGAAGGCAATCCAGATTTTTGGGGCAAGCACTCCCCTGTTCTTTTTCCAATTGTAGGTACTTTGAAAAACAATACTTATAAAATAAATGAAAAAGAGTATCATCTGTCTCGTCATGGTTTTGCCCGTGACATGGAATTTTCTTTGATTGAAAAAACAGAAAATAAAGCCGTTTTTTCTCTTAAATCTTCTGAAGAAACATTACAGAAATATCCTTTTGAATTTGAATTACAGCTTATTTATACCCTTAACGAAAGTTCATTAGAATTAGAATATAAAGTAATTAATAAAGGAAAAGAAAAAATGCCTTTTTCAATTGGCGCACATCCTGCCATTGCTCTTCCAGATGCTTTTGATGATTATGCTCTTCAATTCGAAAAAGAAGAAAATCTGAAATATTACCTTCTTGAAAATGATCTAATTTCATCAAAAACTAAAGTTTTAGAAACTAAAAATAATTTAGTTCCTTTAAATTATGAGCTTTTTAAAAATGATGCTTTAATTTTTAAAACCATTGAATCAAAATCTTTGACTATCCTAAACAATTCAAAACCATATATCAAAGTTGATTATCCTGATTTTCCAAGTTTAGGAATCTGGACAAAAGAAAATGCTCCATTTATTTGCATCGAGCCTTGGCTTGGCTATTCTGACACTGATGAAAACACAGGCGATTTATATAAAAAAGAAGACATTTTGACATTGGACGAAAATAAAGATTTCAGTGCTAAATTTAGTATCACAATATTATAACAAACAAAATGTTAGAATTTAATTTCACTCCATTTCCAATAATAGAAACAGAACGTTTATTTTTAGACAGGGTTACAGATATAGACGCACAAGAAGTTTTTGAACTGCGTTCTAATCCTGAAACCATGAAATATATTCCGAGACCTTTAGTAAAAAATCATGAGGATGCTTTGGAACATATTCGAATTATTGACGAGAAAATTGAAGAAAATATTGGAATAAACTGGGGCATCAGGCTTAAAGGCAATCCTAAACTGCTAGGAATTATTGGCTTTTACAGAATGCAACCCGAAAATTATCGCTCTGAAATTGGATACATACTTTCTCCAGATCACCACGGAAAAGGAATTGTATCAGAAGCCGTAAACAGGCTAATTAAGTTTGGTTTTGAAGATTTGAAACTTCACTCGATAGAAGCCATAATTGATCCAGAAAATCATGCCTCTGAAAAGGTATTGCAAAAATGCGGATTTGTTAAAGAAGCTCATTTTAAAGAGTCAGATTTTTGGGATGGGAAATTTCGCGATAAGGTAATTTATTCATTATTAGAAAAGTAAACTTTTCTTCTTGTTAAAATAATCTTATAGGCAATTGTTCTCTAGCATTATACGTTATATTTGCGCTCGAAATCAGCCAAAAAAGGCTGTTTTTGAATTCCTATAAAATTTATGAAAAAAATACCCGCCCTATTTGTTCTTTTATTTTGTATCCAACTGCAAAGTCAGACATTTGTAAAATTTAACGGCGCTACTGCTTTGTTACTAGTCCCGAATATTGGAATAGAAACCAGTATTGGAGAAAAAACCACATTTAGTGCTGATGTAATGGCTTCTTTTTGGGAATCTTTTAATGGACAAAACCCAATGAAATTTATTACTGTTACTCCTGAAATTCGTTATCATTTTAAAGAAAAATACAATGGTTTTTATGCTGGAGCACATATAGGAGCTGACAGATATCAGATACAGAAATGGAATTATTGGAATACTAATATGTACGAAGATGGTTTCGGTTACCGAATTGGAGCTACAGTGGGTTACAACCTAAAATTAAGTGATAAATTTTTACTAGACTTCTTTGTAGGCGGCGGATGGCATCAAGGCTTTTATCATGGCAAATACAATGACGGAACTCCTGGAAGATATGAAAAAACAGTCAATTGGAATAAAAGTGGGGAATGGCTTCCGTATCGTGGAGGTGTTATGATTTCTTATAAATTATAAAAATCAACTTAATTTAGGAAGCGTTTTAATATAAAGCTCTTCTACTTTTTTACGAGCCCAATCTGTCTTTCTTAAAAAAGTAAGACTTGATTTTACACTCGGATTTGAATTAAAGCATTTTACTGGAATTAATTCTCCTAAAGTATCAAATCCGTAATAATCGACTAAGGTTTCGACAATTTTTTGAAGCGTAATTCCGTGTAATGGATCTTTAGATTGGTTTTGCATTTTATACTTTTTAAATAACATCAAAAGACCGTACAATGAAAAGTACGGTCTTCTTTTTTGCAAAATTACTAAATAGAATTTTACGTTAATCAAATAAAGAATAAATTAGAATACGAATTTAAATCCAACAGAAATTGGAGAAGTCAAGTTTGGATTACTTCCACCAAATGCTGTATTGTAATACGAATCGACATTAGCCACATGAGCTAATCCAAAATTGGTAATCGTTGTTTTCTCTCCATTCTCTGGTTTTAGAGTTGTAGAAGTAAAATTTGCTAAATCATAAGAGAACTCAACAGAGAAATTTTTGGTTACAAAATAATCAAGGCCTCCTGATACAGACAAACCAAATTGATTTACCTTTAAATTACTTTCTTTTTCTTTTCCTGTAATTACTGGTATTGCCGCCTGTCCGAAGAAATATAACGAACCGGCTACATTCCAATATTTTCTAACCAAAGGTTGAAAAACAAATAAATCTGTCTTAGCTAGTGTTTTAACATCTGTACTTCCTGCAGAATAACCATCTGATTTAATATTAATATACCCAATTCCAGCACCTACTGCGACAGATGGCGTAACAAACGTACCGACTATTGGCAATACCGATATACTTGTTCCTTTAACCTCTCCGCTTTTAGTTTGCTGATAGCCAAACTGAGAAGTAGCAAACCAAGCTCCTTTCAGCCCTTGAGAGGGATCTTGAGCTTTAGCAGTTAAACCGATTAACACCATACTCACTAAAGTAAAAATCTTTTTCATTTATTTTGTTTTTTAAAATTACATGACAAACTTAGGAGTAAGCTTTTTCGTTAATCCTGATTTAAATCATGCGTTGAAAAAAAATCTTTAATTATCTTTAACTGCCTCATTTTTTTTCAATTTTGTCTTACATTTGCAACCATGATAAAATCAGTCAACATACTTAACAAAAGAGCCAGATTCGATTACGAGATAATCGACACTTATACTGCTGGAATTGTTTTGGCGGGAACAGAAATTAAATCTATACGTTTGGGAAAAGCAAATATCACAGAAAGCTTCTGCGAATTTAGTGGCATGGAACTTTTTGCCATTAATACTTATATTGAAGAATATTCTTTTGGAAATCAATTCAACCATAAATCAAGAAGTGAAAGAAAACTGCTTTTAAATAAAAAAGAATTAAAAACACTCCATAAAAGTGTTCAAGCAAAAGGTTTAACTATTATACCTTTAAAATTATTTACAAACGAAAAAGGTCTAGCCAAACTGCAAATCGGCTTGTGTAAAGGAAAGAAAAACTATGACAAGCGTGAATCTCTAAAGGAACAAGACACAAAACGCGATTTAGACAGAATCAAAAAAGCGTACAACTAAGAGCAAATTTAATTTTCTCTTAATGACCTTTTTATAATATTTTATTGTTATTTTTATTACAAAATAATTTAACTGTAAAATATGAAAAAGTATTTAGTTTTGTTTTTCGCTATTGCAGCGTTTTCAAGTTGTGGCAGTAATACTTCTATTGTAAACAGCTGGAGAGATCCTGATGTAACGATCACTCAGGAACAATTTAAAAAAGTTTTGGTTGTCGCTTTGGTCAAAGATGAAGCTTCGAGACGAATTACCGAAAACAGAATTGCAGCAGGCAATCCTATATTTAAGACTTCCTATCAGTACTTAAATGCAACCTCACAATTATCGCAAGAACAAAAACTAAAGATTTTACAAGACGAAAATTTTGACGGCGTAATCAGTATGCGATTAGTCAGTAAAGAAAAAGAAGTCAATTATGTTCCTGGAACTTATACAGGTATGTATTACGGAGGATTTGATGGGATGTACACAGGTATGTACGGTTACGGATTTGGAAATTGGTACGGAATGTATTCACCAAACTTCTACGACCCAGGATACTACCAAGAAACAACCTCTTATATGGTCGAAACCAATGTATTTTCGTTAAAACAAAACAAGCTAATCTGGACAGGAACAACAGAATCACAATACGTAACTGATTTAGGACAAACTGTAGATGCTATAATGCAGGCAGTTGTAAAAGAAATGAGAAAAGACGGCTCGCTTCCTCCAAAATAAAATATCACAAGCAGTGTTTATAAAATACTGCTTTTCTTTTGTTTAAAAAATTGACTAATTTTGTCAAGACTAAATTTTTCATAAAATGAAATCGCTTTTAAAAAATGCTAGAGAACAGAAAGGTTTAAAAACTCGTGAATTGGCACAACTTGCAGGTATTGACCAAGCTTTGATTAGTAAATTTGAATCGGGCACTAGAAAACCAACAAAAGATCAGGTTACTAAATTATCTCAGCTTCTGGAGATTGATTATGAAACTTTGATGATTGCTTGGCTTAAAGAGAAAATCCTTTATGAAATTGGTGACGATGAATTTGCGTTGAAAGCTTTAAAAGTTGCCGAAGATGAAATCAAATACAACAAAACAGTTTCAAATCTTAAACTATCAACTTCATTAGAAAAGATTTTAAAAGAAATCGATTTTTTAAAAGCTAAACTTGATTCTTATCGTCAATATGACAGTTTTAAAATCAAACAAACACTCGAACTAGAATATACTTTTGAAAGTAATAGAATTGAAGGAAATACTATGACGCTTCGCGAAACGGACATGGTTATCAATGAAGGCTTGACAATTTCAGGAAAAAGTATGCGAGAACATCTTGAAGCCATTAACCATCAAGAAGCTATTGGTTTTATAAAAGAATTAATGGTTAAAAATAATTCGTTAAACGAGCGAGATCTTTTATCAATTCATAATTTAATTCTTCGTGGAATAATTCCAGAGGATGCAGGACGTTACAGAAAAGTTCAAGTTATGATACAAGGAAGTTCACACATGCCTCCTCAACCTTTAATGGTTCAGCAAGAAATGGATGAATATTTTATTTGGTATGAAATCAACAAAAACAAATTACATCCCGTCATTCTAGCTGCTGAAATGCACGAACGTTTAGCTACAATTCATCCTTTTATTGATGGAAATGGCAGAACGTCAAGATTGATTATGAATTTAATTTTGATGCAAAAAGGCTATCCAATAGCTAATATTAAAGGCGATTATGAAAATCGAATGCAATATTATCAATCTTTAGAAATAGCCCAAACTAAAAAAGACAAAGAATATTTTTTCCTTTTCATTGCGCAAAGAGAAAAAGAAAGTTTAGAAAGATATATTTCAATTCTAACGCAATAAAAAAGCCCGCATAAAACGGGCTTTTCATTTAGTTTTTATCTTCTAATAAAGGAACAAATCGAAACTCTCCAAATTCATGTTTTTCAAATTGAGTTTCATTCTTTCTAATTAATAAAGTCATAATCTGAACATCTTCTCCTAACGGAATTACAAGTCTTCCTCCTATTTTTAATTGCGCCATTAATGGCTGAGGAATAAATGGTGCACCTGCTGTCACTATAATACTGTCAAAAGGCGCAAAATTTGGCAATCCTTTATAGCCGTCTCCAAAAGTAACATGTTTTGGACGAATGTTTAATTTTGGAAAAAGATTAGATGTAGTTTTAAACAATTCACTTTGTCTCTCAACCGTATAAACTTTAGCGCCAAGCATAAACAGAACAGCAGTCTGGTAACCAGAACCCGTTCCAATTTCTAAAATCTTGTGATCTTTTTTCACTTCAAGCAATTGCGACTGAAAAGCTACCGTATAAGGTTGCGAAATAGTCTGTCCAGCTCCAATAGGAAAAGCTTTATCCTGATAAGCGAAATCTTCAAAACTAGAATTCAAAAAAAGGTGTCTTGGGATTTTTTTTATCGCATCCAAAACTGCTCTGTCAGTAATTCCTTTTTGCTCTAAAGTGGTTACTAATTGATTGCGAAGTCCTTGATGTTTGGCAGTGTCTTTCAAAATGGGTAGGTTTTATTTTCGCAAAAATAAGAAAACAAATTATCAAAAGTCAACTACTTTTTTATGATTTAATTTCTATTTTTGATTAAAACCATAAACCTAACAACCACAACCATTTTATGAAAAAGATTATCTTTATCTTATCACTATTTTTTTCTCTATGGGGTATTTCTATTGCCTTCTTCTTTGTTTTCTTTAACCCTACAGACATAACCGAATTCTCAAATTTTATTGTATTTAGTAGTAAACCTTATCATTTTTCAGGATTCGATATTTATATTATCACAGAAAGAACAAACGAATATTCGTACAGAAGCACTTCAATAGCATTTTTAACCTTATTCTTTTATTTATCTTTCCTCGCAGGAAGTATCATTTATTATTTTTCACAATATAAAGACTCTAAATTATTATTATTTAATTACGCCTTAATTTTCTTAGATGGAATAATAAAAATATGCTCTTTTTTTCTTCATTTCCATACTATTCAATTTGGCATCTATAGCATCATTTACATATTACTCTCTATAGCATACATTTTCATTTCGTACCAATTCATTACTAAACATTTGAATATTAATGCGGAGGATAATAATCTTGAAAATGCATCCAATTACAAACGCCTCTTAAATCTTATTATAGATTCTTTTATTATAATCATTATCGTTTATGGATTTATTACTTATGCAATACAAAACAATCAAGAAACCTCTATTTTTAAGTATTTTAAAATCACTTTCGGAGTTAAATTTGGGATTTTAGCTTTCTTTTCTGTTATTAAATTCATTTACTATTTATTATTCGAATCTGTGTTTAAAAGCACACCTGCAAAATTCATAACCGCTTGTTACATAACAGATGAAAATGGAAATCCGCCTACTTTTTTGATGATCTTAAAACGAACATTATTTCGATTTATCCCTTTTGAGAGTTTATCTTTTTTAATGGGTAAAAATCTACATGATGATTACACAGACACTTATGTCATAAATAAAAAAACAGACTTTAAAACAGAAAAAAAATATTTACAAACATTATCTATTTGTTTTCTTATTATGTTAGTTATCTATTTTTATAATTTATCAACAAGACATCATTTTTAATTATAAAAAAAAGATCAAAGTGAATTTCGAAAGATTATCATATGCGAAATGAATCGATAAATCTTTCTGGCATTCATTTTCACTTTCAACAAATAAATTATATTTTTGTTTAAAATACATTCTCATGTTAAAAGTAGGAGTTTTAGGTGCTGGTCATCTTGGTAAAATACATTTACGCTTATTACAACAATCTGACAAATACGAATTAGTTGGATTTTACGACGAAAATCAAGAAAATGCCGAAAAAATCTCAAAAGAGTTTGGCTATAAAAACTTCAGCACAATTGCAAAACTCATTCACGCTGTCGATGTGATTGACATTGTTACTCCAACACTTTCACACTATAAATGTGCAAAAGTCGCAATCAAATCTGGAAAACATATCTTTATTGAAAAACCTATTGCCAACACAGTAGAAGAAGCCGAAGAAATCATTGCTTTAGCCAAAGAATACAATGTAAAAGGACAAGTAGGTCACGTAGAGCGCTTTAATCCCGCTTTTATTGCTACAAAAAACATGATCGAAAATCCGATGTTTATAGAAACACATCGTTTGGCCGAATTTAATCCACGCGGTACAGACGTTCCTGTGGTTTTAGATTTAATGATTCATGATATTGACGCCATTTTAAGCGTTGTAAATTCAAAAGTAAAAGACATTCACGCCAGTGGCGTATCGGTAATTAGTGATACACCGGATATTGCCAACGCCAGAATCGAATTCGAAAACGGATGCGTTGCCAACTTAACTGCCAGCAGAATTTCATTAAAAAACATGCGTAAATCACGTTTCTTTCAAAAAGACGCGTACATTTCTGTTGACTTTTTAGAAAAAAAATGCGAAGTAGTTCGTATGAAAGATGCGCCAGAAGTTCCTGGAGATTTCGATATGATACTTCAAAACGCTGAAGGTGTAAAAAAACAAATTTATTTCACTAATCCAGATGTAGAGCAAAATAATGCTATTCTTGACGAATTAGAATCTTTTGCGCATGCAATAAATACAGATACTACGCCAGTTGTAACTTTGGAACAAGCAACAGATGCATTGCGTGTAGCTTATCAAATTATTGACTGTTTCAACAAATAATTAAATTTCAAAAAAAATAAGTTAGCCACGAATTCACGAATTGATTAGTGAATTCGTGGCTAAATCATAAAAAAATATCTATCATAATATGAAAACAATAGCTGTAATTGGGGCAGGAACAATGGGTAACGGAATTGCGCACACTTTTGCGCAAAGCGGATTTACTGTAAAATTAATCGACGTTTCTGAAAAATCATTAGATAAAGGAATGGCAACTATTGCGGCCAACTTAGATCGTATGCTTTCTAAAGGAACAATCACGCAAGAAGATGTTACTAAAACAATTACCAATATTATTACGTATACAGATTTAAAAGACGGAGTCGTTGGTGTTGATTTAGTAGTCGAAGCTGCAACTGAAAATGTGGAGTTAAAGCTGAACATCTTCAAGCAATTAAACGAATATTGCTCTCACAATACCATTTTGGCAACCAATACTTCTTCCATTTCAATTACGCAAATCGGAGCTGTTGTAGCACATCCTGAGCGTGTTATCGGAATGCACTTTATGAATCCAGTGCCGATTATGAAATTAGTCGAAATCATTCGCGGATACAATACAAGCGATGAAGTGACTAAAATCATCATGACTTTATCTGAAAAATTAGGTAAAGTCCCAGTTGAAGTAAACGATTATCCTGGATTTGTGGCAAACAGAATTTTAATGCCAATGCTAAACGAAGCGATTGAAACGTTATACAATAAAGTTGCGGGAGTTTACGAAATTGACACCGTAATGAAATTAGGAATGGGGCATCCAATGGGACCACTTCAATTGGCTGATTTTATTGGCCTTGATGTTTGTCTTGCAATCTTAAATGTAATGTATGATGGATTCAAAAACCCGAAATATGCTCCTTGCCCACTTTTAGTAAATATGGTTAGAGCAGGAAAACTGGGAGTTAAATCTGGAGAAGGTTTTTATGATTATAGCGAAAGCAAAAAAGCAGAGAAAATTTCGAAGCAATTTATTCTTTCATAAAAAAGAAATATCATGTCGATTCAATCGAATTTAAATACAATTAAAGCAACTTTACCTGAACATGTAACTCTGGTTGCCGTTTCAAAAACAAAACCTGTTTCAGACTTGATGCAAGCTTACGAAGCAGGCCAACGGATTTTTGGAGAAAACAAAATTCAGGAAATGACTGAAAAATGGGAACAAATGCCAAAAGACATTCAATGGCATATGATTGGTCATGTTCAGTCGAATAAAGTCAAATTTATGGCGCCATATGTCACTTTGATTCATGGTGTTGACAGTTTGAAATTATTACAAGAAATTAATAAACAAGCTTTAAAAAATAAAAGAATTATAGATTGCCTTCTTCAAATTTATATTGCCGAAGAAGAATCTAAGTTTGGTTTGGACAAAAAGGAATTAAATGAACTTTTAACTTCTCCAGAGTTCAAAGAGTTGAAAAATATTCGTATCTTAGGTTTGATGGGAATGGCCACTTTCACCGAAGACCAAAACCAAATAAAAAAAGAATTCACACATTTAAAATCTATTTTTGATTCTATCCAAAAACTACAGATTGTTGATTTAAAAACAATTTCAATGGGAATGTCTGGAGATTATCAATTAGCCATAGAATGCGGAAGCACAATGGTGAGAATTGGAAGCAGCATTTTTGGCGGGCGTTAAAATTCAAAAATAGTTAGACGCACTGCAGTGCGCCTCTACACCAAAAACAGAATACTAAAAACTGAGCACTAAAATTTGTACGCGATACTAGACATAGAAACCACTGGGGGACAATTTAATGAAGAAGGAATTACTGAAATCGCCATCTACAAATTTGACGGACATGAAGTAGTTGACCAATTCATCAGTCTCGTCAATCCCGAAATTCCGATTCAACCTTTTGTAGTAAAACTGACAGGAATAAATAATGCTATGTTGCAGTCGGCACCAAAATTCTATGAAGTTGCAAAACGCATTATAGAAATCACTTCTGACTGCGTAATCGTAGCGCATAATGCTTCTTTTGATTATAGAATTCTTCGAACAGAATTCCGTCGTTTAGGCTACGATTTTGAAGCCAAAACACTTTGCACAGTAGAATTAGCTAAAAAACTAATTCCAGAACAGCCTTCCTATAGTTTAGGAAAACTCGTGCGTGCACTCGGAATTCCAATGGCAGACAGACATCGCGCGAGCGGAGATGCTATGGCTACAACAAAGCTGTTCAAAATGCTTTTAGAAAAAGACACAGAGAAAACAATCGTAAAAGATTTTATAAAACTCGAAGTCGAAAAAGGAATTTCTCCAAAATTCTTAGATATTCTCGATCAAATGCCAACCAAAACTGGCGTTTATTATATCTACAAAGAAGATGGCACTTTAATTTATATCGGCAAAAGCCAAAACATCAAAAAAAGAGTTAATCAGCATTTTACTGGAGTTACAACCAAAAGCAAAAGAATTCAGGCAGAAGTTTTTACTATAACTTACGAAGAAACTGGAAGCGAACTGATCGCGCTTTTAAAAGAAAGCCAAGAAGTAAAAATCAATCGCCCGAGATACAATCGTTCGCAAAAGAAAACCGTTTTCCCCTTTGCTTTATATGCCGAAAAAGATTTAAACGGCTATATCAATCTTAAACTTGAAAAAGCTGACGGACGAAAGAAAGAAATTACATCTTTTGTTTCTCTACAAGAAGGCAAAAATGCGCTTTTTAAATTTACGGCAAAATATCATTTGTGCCAAAAACTAACGGGTTTATATCAAACCAAAAAAGAGTGCTTTCAGTATAAAATTAAAGAATGTGATGGAGCTTGCATTGGCGAAATTACATCAGAAGTCTATAATTTAAGAGTACAGCAATTTATTTCAGAAAATAGTTTCGAAAATAAAAGCATGATCTTAATCGACAGAGGTCGCAATATAAACGAAAAGAGCGCTATTTTAATCGAAGACGGAACGTACAAAGGTTATGCTTATTACGATTTAAACTATCAGATCACCAATATCGATATTCTAAAAAATATCCTGATTCCAATGCAGCACAATCGAGATGTAAAAAACATCATTCAAAGCTACATTCGCAAGAGCAAATCATTAAAAATCCTGCATTTTTAATACGATAAACTTTACGTATCTTCGTGATATGACAAAAAACAAATCAAAATACGAGATTTTTAGAGAAAAAATTAAAATCGTTCTCTACGGTACAAATACCATTTTGGGCCGAATGTTCGATTTGGTTCTCTTGGGGCTCATATTACTCAGCGTACTTTTGGTAATGCTCGATACGGTAGAAGGAATCAATCATGAATACCATCGCCAACTGCTTATTTGCGAATGGATTATCACGGTCTTCTTTACCATCGAATATATTTTAAGAATAATTGCGATTCAAAAACCAATAAAATACATTTTTAGTTTTTACGGAATCATAGATTTGATGGCCATTTTACCAATGTATCTGTCAATCTTTTTTCCTGCTACAAATGTCTTGACTATTGTGCGTGTATTACGATTTTTCAGGTTATTCAAAATCCTACATATTCCGCAAATTTCACATCAATCGTATCAGCTCAAAGAAGCCCTGCAGGCAAGTAAAGAAAAAATTCTCGTTTTCATTTATTTTGTCGTTATCAGCGCCGTAATTATAGGAGCATTAATGTACGTTGTCGAGGGCAAAGAAAGCGGTTTCACCAGTATTCCAGTTAGTATTTATTGGTCTATTGTAACACTGACGACCGTTGGTTATGGAGATATTTCGCCAATTACGCCACTTGGACAATTTCTCGCATCACTTGTCATGATTATGGGTTACGGAATCATCGCAGTGCCTACTGGTATTGTAACTGCAGAATTTGCCAAAGCCAGCCTTAGAAACAGTTCTGTAAGCGGAAAAAAAAACTGCTCGCAATGCAAAGCACAACTGCATTTTGATAATGCAAAATATTGCTATCAATGCGGAAAAACATTGCCAAATAATTAATTTATGAAGCTAATCCAGCTGTACATTGCAACTCCTCCTTATCTTTGTTGTTTTTTAAAGTCATAAAAGGAGCTTCCTCCGGTCGCTCTTTTATTCCAAAAAAAACAAACAAATATAAGTCCGGGGTTTCGATTTCCATCTGGGCTAAAAAATATGAAGTACTTAATAACAATCGTCGGACCAACAGCTATCGGGAAAACAGCCCTGAGCATTGCTTTGGCACAACATTTTAAATGCGAAATTATTTCCTGCGATAGCCGTCAGTTTTTTAAAGAAATGACCATTGGCACAGCCGTTCCAAGTCAGGAAGAATTAAACGCTGCCAAGCATCATTTCATTCAAAACAAATCTATTTTCGAAAATTATACCGTTGGAGATTATGAAAAAGAAGCACTTTCAAAACTGGAAGAATTGTATCAAACCAATGACTTTGCCATTTTAATTGGCGGATCAGGTTTATACGTCGATGCGGTTTTAAAAGGTTTTGATGAATTTCCAGAAATCCAACCAGAAGTTCGCTCAGAAGTAAATTCTAACTACGAAAAATTCGGAATCGAATATCTTCAAGAACAACTGCAACATTTGGATCCCGAATATTATCAAAAAATAACAATCGAAAATCCGCAGACTTTACAAAACCCGCAACGAATGATGCGTTTTGTAGAAGTATGCATCGGCTCGCAAAAACCCTATTCTTCATTCTTAAATTTGAAGAAAAACAATAGAAACTTCACTCCTATTTTAATTGGTTTAGATGCAGATAGAGAAGTTATCTACAACAGAATCAATCAGCGAGTAGACATTATGATGAATATGGGACTGCTCGAAGAAGCCAAAACCCTTTATCCTAACAAAGAGTTAAATGCTTTACAAACGGTCGGTTATAGAGAATTATTTAGTTATTTTGACGGAGAATTCACTTTGCCTTTTGCAATTGAAGAAATAAAAAAGAACACGCGAAGATTTTCAAAAAGACAATTAACGTGGTTCAAAAGAAATGAAAACACAAAATGGTTTGATTATTCGACTGATAGAAATGAGATTATCAATTACATCAAAGAAAATCTAAAACAAACAATCTAAAATCTAAATTTAGAAAATGCCAATATCACCAAATTTTACATCAGTTCTAAGTAAAGACTGGGAAATTAATTTTACGCAATGTACGCCAAACGGCTACTTAAAATATACTGATTTATGCAATCTTTTACAGCTTACTGCTGCAGCACATTCTGAAGTTGGCGGAATCAGCTTTACAGATATGCAAGAATTTGATCAAGCTTGGGTTCTAAGCCGTATGCGTGTAGAAATAACCGCTTTACCAAAATGGCAAGATGTTGTAACCGTAAAAACTTGGATCAATAGTCTTGAAAATTCACGTTCGGTTCGTGCACTCGAAATGTATGTAAACGGAAAAAAGATTGTAGGCAGCGAAACGTATTGGGCTGTTTTCAACACCAAAGCACGCCGCCCAGAACCTTTGGCACTGCCTTTTGAGCATTTCGAACTTTTCCCAGAAAACAGAGCAACAGTTGAAGGCTTTTCTCGAATCAACATTAATTCTGAAAAAGAATCTGTTTTCGAAAAAACAGTCTATTTATCTGATTTAGACATTGTAAATCATGCCAATAATGTAAAATATCTAGAATGGTGCTTGGATCATGTTGATGCAAAAAAAATTTTAAAGCAAGAAGTAAAAAGCTTCGAAATGAATTTCTTAAAAGAGCTTTCTCTAAATGATCAAGTTGTTATTCATGAAAATGACAATGAAAATCATTCCGCAACAACTTTTAGCATTACAAAAGGTGATAAAAATTGTTTTGCTTTAGAATTACATTGGAAATAATCCAAATATGATATGTAGTCCCTATGGGACATTTTTACATTCCTGATCTTATTTCTACAGATCTATAATCTCTACGAGATAATTGTATTGTTAAAACTCTGTCAGGTTAAATATTGAAAAAAAAAGTTTTTATTACTAATACATATCATCGGTAACGGAATAATTCTAGTACAAACTCCGCTAGGAGTTAAATATGGGTAGAAAAAAAATTAACAACAAACATATTGTCCCGTAGGGACTATTTGTCTAGAAATAAATAAAAACGATGCTATTCAATTTTGAATATGCATCGTTTTTATCTAAAATCATTTTGATTTCTTTTTAGAATCTTTCTTTTCCTTTTTGGGCTTTTTGTTTTTCAGTAAATCCATTTTACCTTTAACTCGTTTTTCAACTTCGCTAATTCCAGAATCATAATCATGATGAATAGAATATAATTTTGCCTGTTTGATTTCTTTCAAAGCCTCTTTAAACTTATGCTGCACTTCCAAAATAACGGCTTTCTTTATATAAATATCAGACTTATTAATTCCTTTAATAGTCAAAGCAAAGTCTATTAATTTTTGAGCTTCTTCAAAATCTTCATTCAAAATCAAAGTCTGCAAATAATACGGATATACTTCCAAAGCATGAATATTAATCGATAAAGCTTCCTGAAAATAGGTTTTAGCTTCTTCGTAATTCATTAATTGTTCTGCCTGAATTCTTCCGTACAAACACAAAATCATCGTATTTTTTGGATCATAAGAAAAAGCATAATCTAAAGATTCTATAGTTCCTTCAAGCCAAAACGGATAATTATCCAAAGCTTGAAAAAGGTATTTATCAATTGTTTTCATTTTATGTGTTGATATTTATTGTTTTTTTTTGGTCACATATAATTCGCGTATCATCATTCTGTTTTGCGACCAAGTTTTTAATTACGCTCATTTCGTAAATCGTTTTTTAGTTTCTGACGAGTTCCTTTGTAACTTTTCTCCGCTTTATTCTTTTTAAAATCACTTCCTGTAAAAACTCTAACTGGATTTCCACGTTGTACATTCAGCTGATTTTCCCATTGTTTTCCTACGTGATTCTTAAGTTGAAGTAATTTCTCGTCTTCTAGTTTTTTAATTAATCTTTCTGTTGCCAGCTTTTTGTTCTGATGTTGCGAACGGCTATCCATTACCACTACCGCAATTCCTGTTGGAATATGAGTCGCTCGGATTGCAGAACTCACTTTATTGACGTGCTGTCCTCCTGCTCCTGAACTTCGCATAGCCTGATATTGAACATCATTTTCTGAAAACAAATTATTTTTTTGCTGTTCGATTTCAAAAATGCCGATAAACCAGTTTTTGCGTTTGTGCATTTTCCTGAACTGACTTTGACCAATCCATTGAACGGTTCCAATCCAGGAATTGACAAACTGATCGGCATTTTTTCCTTTAATAGCGATTGAAGCCGTTTCTACAGTTCCGTTTTCAGTTCCTGCTTCTCTTTGCAATAGAACAGTTTCCAATTGTTGCTCTTGTGCTTCTTCAAGTACTTTTTTAAGCACTTGGGCAACTACCCAAGTGCATTCTGCAGGTCCACGACCCGCTGTTATCTGAATTATTCTTTCCATTTCTTTAAAATTTTAAGCAGCTTTTCTCTATTCTTCGCTGCTTTTACAAATTGCGGAAGTCTCGAAATCATAGTTCCGTTATAGCTTCCTTCATTGTTTCTTTCTCGCAAATCTGCTCTAATGTATCTTTCCAAATAATCAATGTGATCCAGATTGTAAGCCCAAAACAGATTTCCGTTAACTTCTTTTTGAAACCATAACGGCAAATCATACCACATTTCTTTTGCCAAACCATTGTCTACTTTCGATTCTTCTTTAATTCGATATGTTTTAGCTTTCCATTCCTCCTGAAAATCACAGTGAGGACATTTAGTTTTATACGTCTCAGGTTTCTCCTTTAATGGTTGTGACTCATATTCAAATTTTTCAAAGCAATTGTTGCAGTATTCTTTTATATAAACTATGTACTGATAAACAGGTTCTTTTATTTTGTAAAAGCAACTTTTGCATTCAAAAACCATACTGTGGCATCTTCCGCATACACATTTTTCCTTTAACTTTTCTTTTACAGTCGCCTTTGATTCACACTTTGGACATTTAACCAAAATCTCATTATAAAAGCTTCCCAGCCATTTATTTTCGTCTTGAAATCTTTCCATAATCTTTAATTTTTAGCGATCCATTCTAACAATCTTCGGAGTAAATGTTCCTAAAACCTCTACTAAATCAGTTTGGTTTGCCATTACTTTTTCAATGTCTTTATACGCCATTGGAGCTTCATCGATATTGCCGCCGATTAAAGTCACATCATGTTTTTTCAATTCTTTGTTGATCTGACTTTGTGTAAAACTGCTTTTGCATTTGGCTCTCGAAAATAAACGTCCGGCACCATGCGAAGCTGAGTTTAAACTTTCTGCATTTCCTTTTCCTTTCACAATAAATCCTGGCGCTGTCATCGAACCCGGAATAATTCCCAATTGACCTTCACCTGCTGGTGTTGCTCCTTTTCTGTGCACAATGCATTCTTGACCATTTACCATTTCTTTCCAAGCAAAATTGTGGTGGTTTTCAATTGTAACCACTACTCTTTTCCCGATCGCTTTGGCAATTCTTCTGTGAATATCATCGTGACAAGCCTTTGCATATTCTCCCGCTAAATTCATTGCGAGCCAATATTCTTGACCATCATGAGTATTCAAGTCCAGCCAAGCCAAATGCTGCACATTTTTGGGTAACGGACATTGTTTCGTTGCTAAATAGGTGTAATGCTTCGCAATGTTAGCACCTAAACCGCGAGAACCACTGTGTGACAAAACAGCAAAATATTCACCTTTTTCTAGTTTCCATTCATTCTCTGGATTCTCAATTTTGGCAATTCCGAATTCTACAAAATGATTTCCTCCGCCTGAACTTCCCAATTGTTTGTATGCTTTCGGCAAAAGATTTTTTAATAGCGGAATATTTTGGAATTCGCTTTTATAAAACACCTCATGATCGACTCTTGAAGCATGTGTTTCATACATTCCAAACTTCGTATTGTCTTTTAAAATTGCTTCGAGTTGATGCTCTCTTCCTTTGAAATGAGAAGCAGGCAAATCAAAAATTGAAAGACTCATTCTGCACCCAATATCAACTCCAACTCCATACGGAATAATCGCGTTATCAGTAGCAAGTACTCCCCCAATCGGCAAACCATAACCCGAATGGGCATCTGGCATTAAAGCTCCAGCAACCGAAATTGGCAGTTTCAGTGAATCGTACAATTGAAATTTGGCTTGCTGATCTATTTCATTTTCACCAAAAATGGTAAAAGGCGCTCTTGTTGTTTTAAGCTGATGCATTCTTACCTGAACGGGTTTGATTAAGCCTTCTGCAACTTTTCCCCAAGTTCCATTTCCTTCGTATTTTTCAGGATTTAGCAATACATCTTTTGCTTCTGTTAGAATAGATTCCTTTTTTTCTCTTTTTCTATATCTATTTATCTGCCCTAAGGCGATGTTTATTGAATTGTTCTTTGGAAAGCCTAACTTAATTAGGTCTTTTCCCGATAATTTATTTCCCATGATTTTCTATCATTTCGTCTGCATATTGCTGATACAAAGCATGCAGGCTTTTATTTTTAATTGGGCTTATCTCTTTCGGATTTTCGTTTTCATAATAACTCCATTTATGAGATCTGCCTTGTATTAATCGGTTTATCTTATATCTCAGATGATGATTTACAATGTAATTGTCAAGAGTCTGAATCTGACTTTCTAAAACTGAATCGACCATTTTGGTGTGCGTTATCATATAAGGACTAACACGAAGCACATAGCGCCAAGGCTCGTTAAACACATAATGAATTTTATATCGTTTAAAGTTGCTGCACCAGCGTTCTCTTTTATAAAAATGTGCTTTTTCTTTTTCGGTCAATTCCAGTTTTGAACTTTTCCATTCCCATTCTGAAAATTCTTTTACAGTTTGAATTTTTTCAACATAAACATTTCTCCTTTTTCTCTTTTTCTTTCTCTTAAAAGATTTTTCGGGAGAAAACTGCCATGTATTTATTTTTTCCAATAATTCACTGTAAAATGGTGCTTCACTTGATTTGGCAACATCATCTCTTAATTTAAAATTGCGCTGCCAGCCCTTTTGATAAGGAATTTCTAAAGGAACTAATGGCAAGTCTCTACGCTTGTTCCAAAGTTCGACTTCAAGTTTTCTTAACTGAATTAATTGTTTTTCAAAATCTTCTTTTACTGCTCTTTTCTTTCTTCTTTTACTTTTAAAACGAGTACATAAAGCATACTCGTCTACCGTATAATTTTCCATAAAAAAATTATCGTGCATTAAATTAACAGCCAAAAAGGCCTAACCTTTTATCCTGTCGGATAAATTCTAAAAATCGATTTTCGGGAAAATTTTGAAGTGTCTAGAATAAAAAAAGCCCGAAACTTATTGTCTTCGGGCTTTTTTATATATCTAAAAGTATATTTCTAAGATTGAAATAAGCCACGAAGAATTGCTTCACCAAATACATTTGATGTAAAGCTCTGAGATGTCGATGTAAGTACAAACACTATTTCTTCGTTTTAAAGGGTTATTAATTTTTTCGTGTGCAAATATTCATAATACTTTTTTGATTTTCCAAATTTATTTAAAGAAAATTCTTCAAAATAGAATTTACTAAAATTTCATAGACTTCAAAAAACAATCACATCATTTTAAAAATCAACTACTTAAAGTCAAATTTACAATACAAAACAAATCAAAAATATTTTGGTTTAATGCACAAAAAAAGCCCTGATTTCTCAGAGCTTTTATATTTTTTACTGAATTAATTATTCAGAAACTTTGCTTTTTATCACTAATCTAAAACCTTCTCCGTGAATATTTAAGATTTCAACGTCTTCATCTGCTTTTAGATATTTTCTTAATTTAGCAATGTAAACGTCCATACTTCTTGATGTGAAGTAGTTATCGTCTCTCCAGATTTTTGTTAAAGCTAATTCTCTTGGCATTAAATCATTTTCATGAAGAATAAGCATTTTAAGCAATTCATTTTCTTTTGGAGACAATTTAATTGGCTCTTCATCTTGGAAAGTAAGGAATCTTAATTTTGAATTTAAGTGGAATTTACCAATATTAAATTCAAACTGTACTTGCTCTGCTTTTGTATCAGCTGATTTTCTTTGAATGATTGCTTTAATTTTCATTAAAAGAACTTCTGAATCAAAAGGTTTATTTAAATAATCGTCTGCACCAGCTTTGTAACCTTTTAACACATCTTCTTTCATAGATTTTGCTGTTAAAAAGATAATTGGCACTTCACTATTCTTCTCTCTAATTTCTTTGGCCAAAGTGTAACCATCTTTATAAGGCATCATTACGTCAAGAATACATAAGTCATATACGTCCTTCTTGAATTTCTCGAAACCTTCCATACCGTTTTTAGCTAAAGTAACTTCAAAGTCATTTAACATTAGATAATCTTTAAGAACCGCCCCAAAATTTAGGTCATCTTCTACTAAAAGTATTCTTTTGTTAGTATTTTCCATATTTTAATTTATTAATGGTATTTTTATTATAAAGGTGCTACCTTTTCCTTTTTCGCTTTCTACATATACTTGACCATTGTGATCCTCTACTATTCTTTTTACGTATGCAAGCCCTAAACCATGTCCTTTTACATTGTGAAGATCTCCTGTATGCTCTCTATAAAACTTCTCAAATACTCGTTTTTGAGCTATCTTACTCATTCCCAATCCATGATCTCTCACTTTAATCAAAATCATATCTTTAATGTTTTCAGTAAAGATTTCGATCTCTGGCGCATCTGGAGAATATTTAATGGCATTTTCCAAAATATTAACCAGTACGTTTGTAAAGTGCACTTCGTTTATCAAACAGGTTGTTCTTGCTGCGTTGTAATGCTTAACTACAGTACCTTTTCTGTCTTCCAAAATAAGATTCACATGCTCGATAGCATCGTCAATTATATCTGTTACAACAGTTGGTTCTTTTGTAATATCAAGCTCTCGCTTTTCTAATTTTGAAATACGCAAAACGTTTTCAACCTGAGCATGCATTCTTTTATTTTCGTCACGAATCATTTGAAGATAGCGGTAAACCTTCTCTTTATCTTCAATAACTTTCGGACTTCTTATAGCATCTAATGCTAAGTTTATAGTTGCAATTGGAGTTTTAAACTCATGCGTCATGTTATTTATAAAATCGGTTTTGATTTCAGAAATATGCTTCTGACGCAATAATTGATTTAACGCACTTGTATAGGCAACTATTATAATTAATGTAAAAACTATTGATAAAATAGTAATACTTAATAATTCAGATAATAAGAATTTCTTTTTGTGCGGGAAGGTTACTGATAATTCGTACCTGCTATTCCCTTCATTATCTGTATAAATTGGAATATTATAGGTGGATTCTTTATCAAAATGAAATCCATCGGATTTAATTTTTGTTGGAACACCACTACTGTATATTCCGAATTCAAATTTGGTCTTTACACCATATTCTTCCAGCTCTTTCTTCAATAATTTAAAAAGCTTGTCTTTTGTAATTCTCCCTTCGATTGGGGTCAAAGCGGCAATATCTTTATATTGAATCTGCTGTTGAACTTTATTTAAAATATCTAAACTTCCCGATTTTTCAATTTTAAGGTCAGGAATAATACTCTGTCCTAAACTATTATTGTCAATTCCGGTGTTATTATTATAAACTTCTGTTACTCTTTTTGAACTAAAATTCTTAAAACGTTCACTGCTGAATTTTTTGTTGAAAACAGAACCATTGATATCGTAATCTTCAGATGTCAACGTATTTGAATAAACAATCGTTTTATTGGTCTTTGTGTTTCTCTGTACGTAAAGTACCTCTAGTAAATCTTCTTTTTTTGGAATTTTACCCGTACTGTCTTTTATACGGTTGTATTTGTCGTAGAAACTGTACTCTTCTTGTTGTTCCAGCTTATCTGCAACATTTCCAATTACTTGAGTAACGTGGTATTTAAATTGCTCTTCATTATTTTTGAACGAAGAATTGAACCAAAACACTTGTACCAGAATTATCCCTATCAAGGACAGACTCATCAATAAAACAAGTATTCTAAAAAATAATTTATTCATCGAAACAAAATTAATATTTTAACAATATACTAAATAATACATTAACCAAATATTAACATTTAAGACTGTTTTTGTTTTATATTTAAAATTTTAAGAATTTTAACAACTTCTTCTTTAGCATTTTTAAGATTATTGTTATTAATCACGAAATTGCTCTTAGAAATTCGTTTTTCATCATTCCACTGCATTTTCATTCTGCTTAATACTTGCTCGCGGGTTGTTTTATCTCGTTTTATAACTCGCTCAATTCTTATTTCTTCTGGAGCTGTCACGGTTATAATTACGTCACAATCTTTATATCGGCCGCTCTCAAACAAAATAGCAGCTTCATACATTACATAATCATATTCTTTATGCTCTTTTACCCATGCTTCAAAATCTAATTTTACTGCAGGATGAACAATTGCATTTAATTTTGCCAGCTGTTCTTTATCATTAAAAACGACTTGTGCTAATTTGGCGCGATTTAAAACTTCACCATCAAAAATGTTGCCACCAAAAGCAGATTTTACTTCAGCAAGAATATTTTTTGATTGCATCACTCTTTTTGCACCGTCATCAGCAATATAAACAGGAACGCCCATTTCTTGAAAATAGTTTGCAACAGTAGTTTTTCCGCTGCCAATTCCTCCTGTAAGACCAATAACTTTTGTCATTCTTATACTTTAAAAAACATACGCGGAAAAGCTTCTTGCGGTTTTTTCTTTAATAAAATCACTTTGATGTATGATTTTAAAAATCCTGTTCCGTAACCATAAAACTGTTTCCACACCGCTATAACAGATAGATATCCAATTTTGATGCTTTTATTTTGAACACTAGCTGTAAGAAAAATTATAACGAAATATACAAAATATAATTGTAATAAAATATCGATATTAAAAATTAACAATAAAAAAGCTAATAATAATCCAAACAAAAAGAAAGTTGGAAAGAAAAAAGTCAATTTATTATGTTCTGGATACCAGCTATTTAATATTGGTCGCGCAATTCCAAATTTATTTACTTGGACAGAGAATTTCTCCCAATCGATTCTTCTTTTGTGATACACATAAGCTTCTTTAAAAAGTCTTGTTTCGAAACCTAAATTCCATAAGCGAATCGATAGATCAGGATCTTCTCCCGGGTGAATATTTCCAAAACCATTTGAAGCTTCAAAAGCCTTTTTAGAAATTCCCATGTTAAAACTACGTGGCTGAAACTTGTTTATTTTCTCAGAACCACCTCTAATACCGCCGGTTGTCAAAAAAGACGTCATAGCAAAATTAATTGCTTTTTGAATATTCGAAAAACTATCTAATGCCTTATCTGGACCACCAAAACAGTCTACATATTGCTCATTTAATTCTTTGCGTACCTCTGATAGATATTGTGAAGGAATAATGCAATCTGAATCAAAAATGATAAAATAATCGCCTCTGGCTCTCTGCATTCCGAAATTTCTCGAATCACCAGGCCCTGAGTTTTCTTTAAAATAATAGGAGATATTTAATTTCCCTTGATAATTCATCACCACATCTCGACATGGAATAGAAGACCCATCTTCGACAAGAACAATTTCAAAAGCTTCATTATAATCAGATTTTGTGAGACTTTCCAAAAGCTCATCAACTTCATCGGGACGATTATACACGGGTATAATTAAAGAAAAAATCATAGCAGAATATGCGTTATTAAAGGGTATATTTTTACTGTTTTAAAATTTTAACAAAGATATGTTATATTAACAAAAAAACCATCAACTTTTGGTTGATGGTTTTTCGTTTTACGTCGTAAAATATTGTTATTTGATACTTTCAATCTCAACAACTTCGTTAGTATCTGCGTTGTAATCAACACCAGGAACTTCGAAACCGAATAAGTTTAAGAAATCGTTTCTATAACCTGCTAAATCACCAATTTCTGGCAATGTTTCAGTTGTAGCTTCTAACCAAAGTTTAGCTACTTTTTCCTGAACATCTTCGCGCATTTCCCAGTCGTCAATTCTAATTCTTCCTTTTTCATCAACAGGAACTTCAGAACCATTGTATAATCTATCTTGGAATAAACGCTGAATTTGCTCGATACATCCTTCGTGAATTCCTTCTTCTTTCATGATTTTGTATAAAAGAGAGATGTATAATGGAATTACAGGAATTGCAGAACTTGCTTGAGTTACCAAAGCTTTATTTACAGAAACATACGCTTTTCCTCCGATAGATTTCAATGAATCTTCGATAGTAAATGCAGTTGCTTCTAAGTGGTCTTTTGCACGACCGATAGTTCCTTTTCTATAAACTGCTTCAGTTAATGCTGGCCCGATATAAGAATAAGCAACTGTTACAGCACCTTCTGCCAACAAATTTTCAGCTTTCAAAGCGTCAATCCACATTGCCCAGTCTTCACCTCCCATAACTGCTACAGTATTTTCGATATCTTCCTCGTTTGCTGGAGAAATCGAAACATCTGAAACTTTTCCTGTATGGAAATCAACTGTTTTGTTTGTAAAAGTTTGTCCGATTGGTTTTAAAACTGAACGATGTGTAACACCTGTATTTGGATTTGTACGTACTGGAGACGCTAGACTGTAAATTACAAGATCTACTTGTCCTAAATCTGCTTTAATTAGATCTAGAGTTTCTCTTTTAATTTCGTTTGAAAACGCATCACCGTTGATACTTTTTGCATATAAACCTGCTTTGTGAGCTTCTTTTTCGAATGCTGCAGAATTATACCATCCTGGAGAAGCTGTTTTTCCTTCAACTGGTGGTTTTTCAAAAAACACTCCAATTGTTGATGCACCAGAACCAAAAGCACTAGTAATTCTTGAAGCCAATCCGAAACCTGTAGAAGCGCCAATAACTAAAACTTTTTTAGCCCCAGCGATTTCTCCTTTAGATTTCACGTATTCGATTTGATTTTTTACATTTTGCTCAGCTCCCGTTGGGTGGGCAGTCAAACAAATAAATCCTCTCATTCTAGGTTCTATAATCATCTTGCAATTATTTTTTTTGTATTATTTCAATTTCAGTTTTAATTTTTCAAAAATAGACATTTTATCCTTAACCCTTTTCATATTGGCCTTCATATTGTCAATAAAATTTGGGTTTAATGCATTTTTCATAGCCTCCTTATAATAGTTGTAAGCAGCCGTATATTGGTTTTCATACTCCGCCATTCTACCTAATTCACTGTTATAAGAAGAGTTATCTGCATTTTCTAAATTTGCTATCGTAAATTCAATATGCTCTTTTGCTTCGGCATAACGGCCGATATCGATAAGCAAATAAGTATAATTTAAATAAGGTGCAGGATATTTAGGATCAAATTTCATCGCCAATTTATAGTGATAAATCCCTCTTTCGTAATCTGTAAGTTTATTGTAGTAAATCCATCCCAAATGATTATGTGCTTTGCCGAAATCGGGATATTGGGATAAGATTTCTTCGAGCAATTCTTTTGCATCTGCTGAATTTCCTTCAGAAATTAATGAATCTGCTTTTATAAATTGATTTTCGTAAAAACTCAAACTCTCCATTTCTATATTTTAATTCAATAATTCTTTTGCGTGATTTAAGGCAGAATCAGAAATATTTGCTCCTGATAACATTTGAGCTATTTCTATAATTCGATCTTCTTGCGATAAAAGCTTTAATTCTGAAAGCGTATCGTTGCCAACTGTAGATTTAGAAACTTTGAAATGAGATTCTCCTTTTGCCGCAATTTGCGGTAAATGGGTAATTGCAAATATCTGCATCGTTGTGCTCATTTCTTTCATGATCTCCCCCATTCTAATCGCAATTTCTCCAGAAACCCCAGTGTCAATTTCATCAAATATTAAAGTTGGCAGTTTTGAATATTTAGCCAAAATAGCTTTCACAGCAAGCATAATACGCGACATCTCTCCACCAGAAGCCACTTTTTTCAGCAAACCAAAATCGGTTCCTTTATTGGCAGAGAATAAAAATTGCAATTCGTCTTTTCCGTTTTGGAAATAGGTTTCGGAAGGTTGCAATTCCATATTAAAACGAGCATTTGGCATTCCTAATGTTTCTAAAATAGCAACCAATTGTGCTGATAGATTCGGAATTGCATTAACTCTATTTCCATGTATTTTAGAAGCATAATGATCTAATTCTGATGCTTTTTCTTCGATAATTTTAGTTAATGAAGCGATTTCTTCATCCATATTATCCAGCTCTAGCAAAGAGTTTCCTAAATCTGCTTGTATTTGAAGCAATTCATCTACAGAACTTACCTGATGTTTTTTCTGTAAATTATAAATTGACTGCAGTTTTTGATTTATAAGTTCTAATTGAGCTGGATCATTTAACAATTTCTCTGAACAGCTTTGCAATTCTTTAGAAACATCGTCAAATTCAATCGTTAGACTTGTTATTCTTTCAAATAAATTTTGATATTCAACAGAAAAAGGAGCTACTTTTTGCAATGCATTTTTAATTTCATTCAAATTATGAAAAACACCAAACTGCTCTTCGTTTGCAATTGCCAAAGATTTATCTAGAGATTCTTTAATAATCTCAACATTATTCAGCTTTTCATAGTCAGATTCTAATTCTTCCTGTTCGCCAGATTTTAATTGAGCCGCCACCAATTCATTCAACAAAAAGGTATGGTATTCTTGCTCTTTTCCTGCGTCGCTTTGTTTTTTCAGCAACGCATTTAACTTTGATTTATCTGATTTATAAGACTTCAGCAGTTTTTGATACTCCGCAATTACTTCAGCATTATTAGCGATCGCATCAATAATTTTAAACTGTACATTTTCATCTGATAATTCCTGTGTTTGCTGTTGCGAATGAATATCAATCAAATACAAACTTAAATCTTGCAGTTCCTGAAGATTTACAGGACTATCGTTTATAAAAGCACGAGATTTACCAGAAGGCAAAATTTCTCTCCTAATGATGGTTTCGTCTTCGTAATCCAAATCATTAGCTTCAAAAAAATCTCTTAAATTGTATTTGCCAATTTCAAATTGCGCTTCGATAACACATTTTTCTTCTTTATTTTTTAACGAAGTAAGATCTGCTCTTTTACCCAAAACAAGACCAATAGCTCCTAAAATAATCGATTTTCCTGCACCTGTCTCACCTGTAATTATAGAAAAACCTTTAGAAAAATCTATGGCTAGCTTTTCGATAAGAGCATAATTTTTAATTGACAGTGATGTAATCATAGGGCAGTTTTGTAAATATAAAATTAAAGTTAGCGAAGATAAAAAAAGAAGGCCAGATTAGTATTTAATCTGTGACCATTTCGTAGAATTTAACGGAGAAACTTTATTTAAAACATCGGTTAAATCTGTAATTGGAATACTTGGACCTCCTGAAAAAATAGAAACAATTTCGTCTGATTTTGCATCAAAGAAAACTCGAGTTATAAAAGCATTTGGCTTAACCGAATTTAATTTACCGATAAGCATTAAGGCGTTTTTTATTTTCTCTTTGGCTGCTTTTGTATCCAATGTCATAGCATCTAATCCTGTATGATAAGCATACGTAACTTGACGCAAATCACTATAGGTTGGCGCAATCATATCATTAATTAAATAATAGCGATTCTGAAGTCCGTCAGATTGATTCCATCCTTTAAAACCTCCTTGTTGTGCCACATTGGCAATATTTTGTGCAGTCTGAAGATACGGATTTCCTGCTCCCATTTGAAAAGTATCGGCATCCATTCCTAAAATCACATAACAGTAGAAAGATATTACAGAAACCAAGTTTGAATCGTAAGTACTTGGATTGAATAATAGTGGTTCGTATTCTGTATATCTGAAATTGAAATCTTTGTCGTTGTAATTTAAAACCGGAGAAGAATAGGTAGAATTAAAAATCAATCTGGAAGACTGAACTTGAATGGTTCCTGTAAATTGATCTGAACTGTTTGAGGACAATGTAATATACATCGAACAGTTTATTCTCTCGTTTTGTTTTAAAATCGATCCTGTCCAGTCTGTTTTATTTACAAACTCAGCCAGAGAGGTTTGAAGCGTTTTAAAAACCTGATTATTCGGATTTGTTAGACGTTCTGTATTAATTGTTACTGTACAATTTAGCTGTTGAGCTTGCACAAAACCAAAGCTTAAAAACACTAATAGCGTAACTATCTTATTCATAATCGTCTAATATTTAATTTTACAAACATAAATGGATTTCCAAATTATGCTTTTGGCGTATATTTTAAATTTTATGATTTTGAAAAATGCAGAATTACTTTATTCAAAATATCAGCCGCAACAGATTCTTTAGATTTTAATTCCATAGGTTCGATTTCAAAATTTTTATCAATAAACGTTACTTTATTGGTTTCTTTTTTAAAACCTGCACCTTTATCTTGTAAGGAATTTAAAACAATCAAATCTAAGTTTTTTTTCTGAATTTTCAGCTTAGCATTTTCAATTTCATTTTGAGTTTCTAGTGCGAATCCGATTAAAAACTGATTTTTTTTGATAGCTCCCAAAGAAGACAGTATATCTTTCGTCTTTTCAAGTTCTATCGAAAAATCATCTGTACTCTTTTTAATCTTTTGATCTGCAACAAATTTAGGTCTGTAATCTGCAACAGCAGCGGCAGCAATTGCAGCATCAACTTCATTAAAGTACAAATGGCAAGCATCATACATTTCTTGAGCCGAAACAACATCAACCACTTTTATTAAACTATTTTTAGCTTTTAAATGGGTTGGTCCTGCTATTAAAAACACCTCTGCTCCTAAACTTGCTGCTTCGTTAGCAATATCAAACCCCATTTTTCCTGAAGAATGATTTCCTATAAAACGCACTGGGTCTATCGCTTCGTATGTCGGACCTGCAGTTACTAGTATTTTTTTTCCTTTTAAAGGCAGTTTGCTTTCTAAATCGGCTTCTAGAAACGCCACAATATTCTCAGGTTCAGCCATACGACCTTCTCCAGACAAACCACTAGCCAGTTCTCCGCTTTCAGCAGGAATCATAATGTTTCCAAACTGTTTTAAAGCTGTGAAGCTCGATAAAGTTGAAGGGTGCTTGTACATATCCAAGTCCATTGCAGGCGCAAAATAAACTGGACATTTTGCCGATAAATAAGTAGCAATTAAAAGATTATCACAGTTTCCTGTAGCCATTTTAGACAATGTATTTGCAGTAGCAGGTGCAACCAGCATAAAATCTGCCCAAAGAGCCAATTCTACGTGATTGTTCCAAACCGCATCTTCATTATCTTCATTAAAGAAACTTGAATGTACTGGATTTTTTGATAAAGTAGATAATGTAAGTGGGGTTACAAAATCCTTAGAAGCAGGTGTCATGATCACTTGGACATGTGCACCTGCTTTTATAAAAAGTCGTACTAAAGTGGCTGTTTTATACGCTGCGATTCCACCAGAAACACCCAGTAAAATCTTTTTCCCGTTTAAAACTGACATTGTACTGTTATTTGTTTGAACTTCTGTGGTAAGTTTTACCGTCTAACCATTCTTGAACAGCTAAAGCGTGTGGTTTTGGTAATTTTTCGTAAAATTTAGAAACTTCAATTTGTTCTTTATTTTCAAAAACTTCTTCTAGACTATCATTATAAGTAGCAAACTCTTCTAATTTTTCAGTCAATTCTTTTTTAATCTCTGAATTAATTTGATTTGCTCTTTTAGCCATAATGGTAATTGCCTCATACACATTTCCTGTTGGCTCTTCAATAACTGTTTTATTGTAAGTTATTGTGTTTACAGGAGCATTCGTCTTTTTTAAATCCATGACTTTCTTTTATTTAGTAAATTTTTGTAAATCTGTTTCAACTCTGGCATTCATTTCGTCTGCCTGTTTTTTATATTTTGTATCGCTTTTAAATTTGATCAAATTAGCATAAGCTGTTTGCGCAACATGCAAGCGTTCTTCCATTTTTGAAGGAATACTGTTTATTGCCAATTTATATGCCGAATCATATTTATAAAACAATGCATCTTCTTTTAAAGGTGTTCCAGGGAAATCAGCGATAAAGTTATCAAAAGCTATTAAAGCCGATTTGTAATCTGAAATTGTATTGTATCCTTTAGCGTTTTCGTATGCTTTTTTCTCCAATTTTGCATTTAGCTTCTGTACAGCCTCATTTGCTTGAGGAATATATTCAGAGTTTGGATAGTTATCAATAAAAGTCTGTAATTTTTCTAACGCTTTTACAGTATCTGCTTGATCTAAGCTATAAACCGGAGACAATTTAGAGTAGCTGTAAGCTCCTAAGAAAGCTGCTTCCTGCACTTTTTCACTTCTTGGATAACCCGACACGAATGCTTCAAACTGGTAACCAGCTAGATAATATTGTTTTGTTTTATAATAGGACTGCGAAAACATGTAAAACAGTTTTTCTGCCTGAGGCTTTCCTCGGTAAGAAGTTGCCAATTGCTCAAAAAGACGAATCGCTTTTGTGTATTTACCGGCATCATACATTTTTGTTGCCATCTCAAATTTTGCTGCAACATCTTCATTTTTCAACGCTTTTTGATATTCTCCACAAGAATAAAAAAGAGTTACAACAATTAAAAGCAATAGTGTTTTTTTCATTTTCTTACTGTTATTACAATCTCTCAGACAATTTATGCCAAAGTGAAATTGCACCGAAGTTTCGGTGGCAAATTTAGTTATTAATTTAGCTACTGCAAAATAATTTTTTAGTATCTTAAAATACTAACACTTTAACAATTATTTAATGCTGTTTTTTACAAACTCATTTAGTCTTGCCGCTAGAGAATCATCAACAGAAACTAAAGGTAGACGAACTGTGTTTTCAGCAATTCCAAGTGCTTGAAAGATTTGTTTGATGCCGGCTGGATTTCCTTGCTCAAAAATCATATCAATGCTATCTGATAAAAAGTAATGTGTTTTGAAAGCGTCTGCCGCTTTTTTATTTAATCCTAAACGGATCATTTCTGAAAATTCTTTAGGAAAACCTTGTCCAATTACAGAAATAACGCCTGCTCCACCTGCTAATACAATTGGCAATGCCAGCATATCATCTCCAGAAATCACCAAGAAATCTTTTGGAGCATTTTTAATAATCTGCATAGCTTGCGCCATATCTCCAGCAGCTTCTTTAATAGCTACAACATTTTTAAAATCGTTAGCTAAGCGCGCCACTGTCGAAGGCAGCATGTTGCTTGCCGTTCTTCCTGGAACATTATATAGGATTACAGGAACTGGAGAAGCCTCAGCAATTGCTTTAAAATGCTGATAAATTCCTTCCTGAGTTGGTTTGTTATAATATGGAGAAACAGATAATATCGCTTCAAAAGCCGAAAAATCTCTTGTTTTTAACTCTTCAACAATCTGCATAGTATTATTTCCTCCAACTCCTAAAACTAGAGGCAATCTTCCTTTATTTACATCGATTACAGTCTTTATAACCAACTCTTTCTCCTCTGTTGTAAGGGTTGCATTTTCTGCTGTTGTTCCCATTACTACAAGATACTCCACTCCACCATCTATAGAGAAGTTTACAATTCGCTGTAAAGCCTCAATGTCAACTGAAAAATCTTTTTTAAATGGCGTTACAAGTGCAACACCAGTTCCTATTAATGATTGCATATTATTAATTAATTTATTTTATATTTTTTAAATACCTAAACAATTCTGAAACGAACAGTTTATAGTTCCCTAATTCTGTATGAATCATCAAACGATTCAGCCTTTGATCTACAGCAGAAAATCCGACTTTAAATTTAGCTTTTGACTGGCTTGTAAGTAACATCAAAATACTGTTTTCGACATTATAATAACTCAGCAAAAGATCAAATTCTGAATTTACAAATTCATTCAAGAAATCTTCTGTAATTCTGCCTCTCCAATTGATGTGTTTTTTACCAAAAGTTGGACGAGAATAGCTTTCTTTTTTCTTAAATTTTCCTCTGTACGCTGCAACTTTTATATTTTCTTCAGCAATTCCATAGCTTGTTAGCTCTTTCAGGAGTGCTTCCGAATGTTCAAAATTGCTCTCATCTATCAATAAACCAATTGTTTGAACGTTTTTAGTAAATACTTCGTTTTTTTCGTTATTTAAATTAACATTTAATGATTTTTTTACAAAAAACTCCTTTATATAATTCAAAAACATAGTACTTTTACCAATTACAAAATTAATTATTTAAGTTGCATTTAAAATGGTAAAACTAAAAAAGTATAACGGATTTTTAAAACTTTTTGTTATATTCTTAACACTTTTTTTAATCTCTTCATGTAGTTCGAAAAACTACAATTTAACTAAAATTGAAGGAAAACAACTCCCTGTTACTGAAAAGACTGGAGAAACTGCTGAAATTGAAAACTTTATTAAGCCTTATCGCGATCACATTAATAAGGATTTGGATAATGTATTGGCTTATTGTCCTGAAACACTTGACAAAAGCACAGGAAAATGGCAAACTGGCATTGGGAGTTTATTGGCTGATGTTTGCGTACAAAGAGGAAACATCGTTTTTAACGCTCGCGAAAAGAAAGATATTGATATCTGTCTTTTAAATCATGGCGGTATTCGTGCTATTCTTCCTAAAGGAAATGTTACAACAAGATCGGCTTTCGAAATTATGCCTTTTGAAAACAGTTTGGTTGTTATGGCTTTAAAAGGGGAACAAATCTTAGATATTGCTGCTTATATTATTAAGGAGAAAAAACCTCAACCATTGTCTGGAATGACTTTTACAATTACTAAAGACAATAAGGCAAAAAATATCATGGTACAAGGTAAACCTCTTGATGTAAACAAAACGTATTACGTTGCTACAAATGATTATTTAGCAAATGGAGGCGATAATATGGCTTTCTTTGCAAAAAGCACTCAGAAGTTTGACTTAAACTACAAACTTAGAGATGTATTGATTGATTATTTTAAAGAAGTAGACACTGTTGTGGCTCCAAAAAATATTAGAATCACAGAGGAATAAATAATGGAGTCTGCCACGACCCGAGCGATAGCGAACTGGCGAAGCAATTAAGCAAATTTGCACAAATTTTAGAATTCTCTTGAAAAATCAATTCGTGTTAATTCGTGAAATTGGTGGCAAAAAAAATATTAAAAACAAGCAAAGCATTCTGCAAAAAATATATAAAATGAAAAGAAGAGAGTTTATCGAAAAAACAGCAGCGAGTACTGCCCTACTAAGTTTAGGATTGTCTTTGAGCAGTTTTGAAAGTAACGATATTAAGCATTTAACGATTCTACATACTAATGATGTGCACAGCCACATTGATCCTTTTCCTGCTGATGATCCGCGTAATCCTAATAAAGGCGGAGTATCTCGTCGTGCCACACTGATTGAAACGATTCGAAGAGAAAATCCGAATGTACTTTTATTGGATGCGGGAGATATTTTTCAAGGAACTCCTTACTTCAATTATTATGGAGGAGAATTAGAGTTCAAATTGATGAGTATGATGAAATATGATGCTTCTACAATTGGAAACCATGATTTTGACAATGGTCTTGATGGATTGTACGCACAGCTTCCGCACGCGACTTTCGATTTTATCAACTCTAACTATGATTTTAAAAATACGGTTATGGACGGTCATGTGAAACCGTACAAAATCTTTAATAAAAACGGAATTAAAGTTGGTGTTTTTGGAGTTGGAATTGAATTGCAAGGTTTAGTAGATAAAAAACTATATCTGGAAACGGTTTACAATAATCCGGTTGAAGTTGCTCAGGATATGACACAACTTTTGAAAAAGCAGGAAAAATGCGATTTGGTAATCTGTCTTTCGCATTTAGGTTATAAATACAAAGATAAGCCGACAAAAATTAGCGATTTGACATTTGCAGAACAAACTCAAGACATTGATTTAATTATTGGAGGACATACTCACACTTTTTTAGACAAGCCTACAGTTGTAAAAAACAAAGCTGGAAAAGATGTGCTGGTAAATCAAGTTGGATGCTACGGAATTAATTTAGGCCGTATCGATTTCTATTTTGATAAAGACAAGGCACATACTAACCAAAGTGCAACTATTGTTGTATAGTCTTTTTTTGAATTCTAGCTTTTTCTAAAAAGTATTCTACCATAAAGAAATAAGCTAGAATTTGAGCTGTATCTCGTATTAAAACTAATACAATAGAATACGAGAAATATTCATTAAAAATATAAAAGATATCAGAAAATATGTAGCTTATTGCCATGAGCGACATAATTAATGCCATATGTGTTCCTTTGGTAATGTAGCTCACAAAACAGAAATAGCTCAGTATGCTTAGAACAATTCCGTAAACGGTATAAATTACAATAAATTTTCTCATGCTGTCAAGCTGCAGACTCAAAACAGAAATGAGCAGATAAACTATAAAAACTACTACAATAGAAATAGGCAGAATATCGCGTTTAGATAATCTTATTCTTTCATGTTCCCGAATAAATAAGGTGACAATTAAACTATAGACCACCAGAAAACAAAGCACTCCTCCTAGTTCGGAGCTTTCTACATCCATCAAATCATAAACTTGTCCAACAAAACAAAAGAGAAAAATAACGCCTTCTGTTTTTTTTATTTCGAACTCGCTGCTAATTAAATAATAAATAAAAATAGCAGGGAGGACAATCGCTTTTGAGTATGTCGCAAAAACTTCTTGCTGTGTCCAATCAAAAATAATTGTACACAACAAGGCAAAAAAGAACAAAATTAATGACGGTTTATTAAGCTTCATTTAATTTGTTTATAAAATCTTCTTCTGATAATATGGTGATATTTAGTTTTGTTGCTTTCTCCAGTTTTGCTGGTCCCATATTATCTCCTGCCACTACAAAATCTGTTTTTGCAGAAATTGAGCTTCCTACTTTTCCTCCGTTATCTTCAATGGCTTTCTTAAGTTCGTCTCTAGAAAATTGACTAAAGACGCCAGAAACCACAAAAGTTTTTCCAACAAATTTATCAGTAGCATTTGGGTTTATTTTTTCTTCAATTTCAAATTGAATTCCATAACTTTTTAAACGTTCAATAATTTTCTTATTTTCTTCATTTTCGAAGAATTCGATAACGCTTTTGGCAATTCTTTCTCCAATTTCATCAACCAAAACCAGATCCATTAAAGAGGCTTGAGCCAAAGCATCTATATTTTTATAATGTTTTGCCAGTTTTTTGGCAACTGTTTCTCCAACAAAACGAATTCCTAACGCAAACAAGACGCTTTCAAACGGAATTTCTTTTGATTTCTGAACTCCATTTACCAGATTTTCTGCTGATTTTTGTGCCATTCTTTCTAAATGCAAAATGTCTTCGACTTTCAACTCATACAAATCGGCATAATTGTGCACTAAACCATTTTTAAACAATAAAGCAACCGTTTCTCCACCAAGCCCTTCAATATCCATTGCTTTTCTTGAAATGTAATGCTGTACTCTTCCAATAATCTGCGGAGGACATCCGTAAAAATTAGGACAGTAATGATTGGCTTCTCCAACATTTCGAACCAGTTCGGTATGGCATTCTGGGCAATAGGCAATATAATGGGTTTTCTCTGAATTCTCTGGGCGTTTATCTAAATCTACTGCAATGATTTTTGGGATAATTTCTCCTCCTTTTTCGACAAAAACAGTATCGTTTATTCTAATATCTAATTTTTCAATCTGATCGGCATTATGAAGAGAGGCTCTTTTTACAATTGTTCCTGCAAGCTGTACTGGCTCTAAATTGGCAACAGGCGTTATAGCTCCTGTTCTTCCGACTTGATAGGAAATTGATTTTAATATTGTTGAAACTTGTTCTGACTTAAATTTATAAGCAATTGCCCAACGTGGCGATTTTGCTGTATATCCTAATTCTTCCTGATGCTGAATGCTGTTAACTTTTACCACAACACCATCTGTTTCGTAAGGCAAATTATGGCGATGAGTATCCCAATAATCTATGAAGTCAAAAACTTCATTCATGCTGTTGACCAATTTTGCTTCTTTTGGCACTTTAAATCCCCAACTTCTAGCCAATTCTAATCCTTCATATTGTGTTTTGAAAGGTAAATTGTTTCCTGTCACAAAATAAAGCAGACATTCTAGCGGTCGTTTGGCTACCTCAGCGCTGTCTTGCAATTTCAAACTTCCCGAAGCTGTATTTCTTGGATTTGAATAAGGCGTTTCTCCAATTTCTATTAATTCCTGATTCATTTTCTCAAAACCTGCAAACGGAAGAATAATTTCTCCACGAATGTCAAATTTATCAGGATAGTTTCCTTTCAAATGTAACGGAACCGATTTTATGGTTTTAATATTGGTCGTTACTTCATCTCCCTGAAAACCGTCTCCACGTGTTAAAGCTTGAACTAGTTTTCCGTTTTCGTATGTAATGCTTATTGAGGCACCATCGTATTTTAATTCGCAGGTATATTGCAACTTTACGTTTCCTAAAACTCTCTGGATACGGTTTTCCCAATCTAAAAGATCTTCTTTAGAATAAGAATTGTCCAAAGAGTACATTCTGTACTGGTGTGCAATTGTTTTGAAATTTTTGGTAACTGCTCCACCTACTCTCTGCGTTGGCGAGTTTTCATCAAAAAACTCTGGATGTTTATTTTCTAAATCCTGAAGCTCTTTTAGCTTAATATCAAATTCATAATCTGAAATTGTGGCATTGTCTAACACATAGTAATTGTAGTTGTGCTGATTAAGTTCATTTCGTAATGCTTGAATGGTCTCTTGAATGCTCATAAAATAGTATAAAATTGCAGATTATAATAATGAAAAACTGAGTATCAAAATTAGAATTTATTTTTGTTCAAATACAGAAAAAATTAAAGTTTTAGAAAATCAAAAATCAGACTGCACATTTATGCAGCCTGATTTTCTCCTTGTCCATTATTCTTAAAAAAGAATTAAAAAAAACCAACTTCCAAATGGTTTCACCGTTTTATATTCACTACTAGTAATCAGTATTTTAGAAGCATGAATATAAAATTATTTTTGAATAATGATAAAGTCTGAACGTCTATTTTGCAAGTGCTCTTCTTCAGAACATTTTACACCATTTTTACATCTATTTACCAATCGGGTTTCTCCATAACCTATGGCGCTCTCAATTCTAGAAGCTTCTATGCCTTGTGAAAGAATGTAATCACGAGTAGATTTTGCTCTATTGTCTGAAAGTTTTAGGTTATAAGAGTCTTTTCCGCGCGAATCGGTGTGCGATTCGATTTTAATTTTAATGTTTGGGAATTTTTGCATAATGAAAACCACTTTAGACAATTCTTCGATTGCTTTTGGCGTAATATCATACTTGTCATAATCGAAATAAATTGGGTTTACATCAACTTTCTCAACTCCCTGTTTTTTAACAACCAAATCATCATAATTGCTCAATTCAAAATTTACGTCTTTTATTTCGCCGCCATTTTGAGTAGTCGTTTCTACTGTTTTATCGTCACTACTGTAGTTTGGTTTTGCGGCAATCATTTTGATTGTTTTATTACAAGGAACTTCAATCGCATATTTTCCGTCAAAATTTGTTTTGGTTTCACCCAAAATTTCGCTAAACGAGTTATACGCCATTATGGTAACATCTGTTAAAGGTCTTTTCGTTTTGCGATCGATAGCCATTCCAGAAATGCTTTGGTTGCAAACTGGTTTTCCTTTTACAAAAGAATAAATATCATCATCGCCTTTTCCTCCTTCTCTGTTTGAAGAAAAATAACCGTAGGCATCTGTTTTATCAATTATAAAAGAGAAATCATCTTTGTTGCTATTAATAGGCGCTCCAAGATTTCTTGGTGTAGAAAAAGTTCCGTTAGGCAAAAGCTTGCTTTCATAAACGTCTAAATCTCCCCAACCGTAATGTCCATCAGACGAAAAATATAAAACTCCGTTTTGGTAAAATGGAAATACTTCGTTACCGATTGTGTTAATAGTTGGACCGAGATTTTGAGGCGAACTCATGGTTCCATCTGCTGCAATTTTCACCATGTATAAATCTGTCTCGCCTTGGCCTCCTGGCATATCTGAAGCAAAGAAAAGCAGTTGTCCGTCTTCACTTAATGATGGATGACCTACAGAATAATCATCGCTATCAAAAAATACTTTTTCCGGATTTTCTAATTTATTATTGACAATTGAGCCTTTAACAATCTGAAAGTTATTCACTCTGGCATCATCAACAACCAATTTGTTTTTCTTTACAATATTGGTCGAATAATACATTGTTTTTCCTTGACTATCAAAACTTGCAGTTGCCTCATGATACTTGGTCATGACATTGGGAATAAAAACTGTTTCATTAAATAAACTCCCATCTGCTGGATTTCTTTCTGCAATATACAGATTAAGAAAAGGCTGATTGTTCCAGGTATACAATTTCTGGCTAAACTTCGTTGTATCACGAGCCGATGTAAACACTACATTATCTTTAAAGAATGTCGCTCCAAAATCTGATTTACTGGTATTGATATCTAAATTTTTAATGGTATAAAGAGGTTTTGCTTTTGCAACGCTGTCCATGTATGTCTTTTGGGCAACATATCGGTTAATCTCTGTTTTATCTCCTTTTTTATTTAGATATTCTTTTGTGATTTTATCTGCTTCATCATAATCCATAACTGCTTTCATAGATTGAATATAACGCAGATAGTAAATATCAGTCAGATTATTTCCTTGAACTTCGTAGAGCTTTTTGTACCATTTAAGAGCATTTCTAGAATCAGAAATAAAATAGTACGAATCTGCCGCATTCTTCAAAGTCTGTGCTGATGGATCTTTTATGTGCTGCAAACATTCTTCGTAAGCTTTGGAAGCATCCAAATACGAGAAGTTTTTAAACAAAGCATCCGCTTTCTTCAAATTAGTTTTTTGAGCGAAACTAAACGTAACGCTCAAAATTAAACATAGGATATATACTTTTCTCATAAGTTTTGGTTTTAGAAGAATCGAGGAGATTTAATTTTACTTTGATTTTTCACAAATTGATAACGCAAGATGATTTCGTGCGAACCATCGTTGTATTTGTTCAATTGGCTTACAGTATAATCAAATGCATATCCAAGATAGAAACTTGGAGATATTTGAAAACCTGCCAGTATACTTATCGAATCATCTGTTCGATATGCTCCTCCTATAACAAACTTTTCTTGAATCATGAAATTTGCTGATATATCTGCAGTAATTGGTGCTCCGCTCACTGCTTTTACTAAAAATGCTGGTTTAAATTTCAAATTCGGATTCAAATCAAAAACATAACCTCCCATTAAATAGTAGTGCAAACGATCATAATCTATAGATTCTTTTACGTCGTCATAGTAATCATTCTGAATAAAACTCGGAATAGAGAATCCTACATACCATTTTTGCGTGTAATAGTAAACCCCTGCTCCTACAGCTAGTTTCATCTGATTGTTAATGTTCTGATTTAACAAAACATCATCATTGTCGTAATATCTTCCTTTAGACCAATCGATGTTTAACATTCTCGTACCTGCTTTTACACCAAAAGCTAATCTTTGTTCGTACCCAAGAGCTATTGAGTACGAGAAGTTTCCATCAAGATACAGTTCATTGGAAGGTCCGATTTTATCATTTACAATGCTTAAACCCAATCCTAATTTTTCATTTCTAAGCGGAGAATGAACAGAGAAAGATTGTGTTTCTGGCGCGCCGGGCATTCCGACCCATTGAGAACGATATAAAAGTGCTGCCTCTATGGTTCCGGTAGATCCAGCATACGCTGGATTTACCGCCATAGTATTATACATATACTGGGTATATTCAGGATCTTGTTGTGCCGAAGCGCAAACCGTGATAAAAGAACATATTAAAATTAAATACGTTTCTATTGCTTTTATATATAGTTTCATAACGATACTTATTTAGTTTAATTAATTAGATGATTAATAGAAGTGAGTTATCTCATAATAGATAACCAGCCTTTTTTAACCGTTCCATCTCCAATGGTTATCACATAAAAATAAGTACCTGTTGGCAGCATATCTCCTCTATTAACAACTCCGGATACATTTGCTGTACCGTTCCAATCATTTTCATAATGCGCTTTACTATACACTAATGCTCCATATCTGTTAAACACTTTCAGCTCGTTGTTTGGATAAGATTCAATACAATCTATTCTGAACAAATCGTTTCTACCATCATTATTCGGAGTAAACTCATTGTAAACAGTTAGACAAATTGGCTCTAATGTTACTGAAGCTGAATTATTTGAAGCGTCAACATCTAAAGGAGTTGAAGTTTCTACAGTTGCTACACTTGTGTAATTTCCATTTGGCAATACTTCTGCAACAATTGTCAATACTACACTTTGACCTGCAGGTAATGTTGGTATTGTCCAAAGTTGTGTTGCTGGATCGTAAGTTCCTGCAGTTGCAGAAGAACTTACTAATTGTAAACCGCTTGGAAGCAAATCACTAACAAGAGTATTTTTGAAATCTCCTTCTCCTACATTGTTAACCGTTATGGTAAATGTTACCTGATCTCCAAAATTTGGTGTTGGATTGTCTACAGTATGCGTAATCGTTAAGTCTGAACAGCTTGTAACACTAACATTTAGCGTTTTAATTGTTCTTTCGTCACAATTATTAACATAAGCCACAGTTACAGTTCCTGGACCAATATCTGACCAAGAAACGGTTACAGATCCGTCGTTTGTACCACCGCCTGAAACAATTGTACCTCCGTTAATTGTCCATACATAATTAGATTTACCATTTGCAATTGAATAGGTTACACCTTTGAATACACATGGCGTATCATCTGTTGATGCAATTTGAACTGCCGCATCATTTTCAAATGCAATTGTAACTCCTAATCTTGGTCCGTTATCACAGCCATTAAATGTATTGGCTAATGATCCCGCATAGTAAGTCGTTGCGGTAAGCGGAGTATTGTTTGCTAATGGTGTTCCGCCAGTTGCAGACGCATACCAAACTACATTTGTTTCGTTTACAAAAATACTAGCCAATGTTGGCAAAGCAGATAAACAGAATGTTTGTGTAGTTCTTGGTGTTGTAATTACACTTGGTGAATTTACATTTACCGTAACAGCTAATCTATTTGGATTTTCACAACCAATAGCACTTGAAACCGCACCATAGTAAGTGCCTGTTGTAAGAGCTGTTGTTGGCGGAATTGCTGTTCCTCCTACTGCTGTATTATACCACACAACGTTTGCTTCGTTTACTTGAATATTGGCAACTGTTGGCGAATTTAGTGTACAGAAGTTTTGAGTAGCGCTGGCAGTAGTTGGTGTCGGACTAGGATTAACTACTGTAACTGTTACTTGTAAACGAGTTGAGCTTTCGCATCCTGATGGATCAACTATATTTCCGAAATAAATTCCAGAAGCAAGTGCTGTTCCTGCTGGTATTGCTGTTCCTCCCGTTGCAGCTGTAAACCATGTTACATTGCTTTGGTTAACCTGAATATTAGCAACCGTTGGTGCATTTGCAGAGCAGAAAGTTTGTGCTGCATTGTTTGTTGTTGGATTGACTGTATTACCAACCGTTACAGCAACTTGTAATCTTACACTGCTTTCACATCCTGTCGCTGGATCTTTTATTGCTCCAAAGTAAGTTCTTGTTGTCAATGCATCTGTCGAAGCCAATGCAGTTCCTCCTGTTTGAGTAGTGTACCAAACAACATTGCTTTCATTTACTTGAATATTAGCAACAGTTGGGTTTGTTCCTGTACAGAAAGTCTGTGCCGCAGCATTTGTTGTCGGCGTTGCTGGATCTGTTACATTAATTACAACCTGAGCTCTTGCAGCACTTTCACATCCTGTTACTGGATCCTTGATCGCCGCATAATATGTACCGCTGGTTAAAACTGTGGCAGATGGAATCAATGTTCCTCCTGTTGCAGCTGTATACCAGACAATATTTGTTTGATTAAACTGAACACTAGCAAAAGTAGGTGTATTCACTAAACAGAAGTTTTGTGTTCCAGCCGTTACTAGAGTTGGTGTTCCTGGATCGCTTACATTTACATCAACTAGCAATCTTGTGGCACTTTCACAGCCTGTTGTTGGATCTGAAATTGCTGCATAATAGGTGCCGCTAGTTAAAGCTGTTGTCGGAGCAATTGCTGTTCCGCCTGTTGAAGCTGTATACCAAACAACGTTAGCTGGATTAGTCTGAATGCTTGCAAATGTTGGCGAAGCAGATAAACAGAAGTTTTGTGTTCCTGCTGTTACCAATGTCGGAGTTCCCGGATCATTTACAATAACATCAACTGTCAATCTTACTGCACTCTCACAGCCTGTAGCTGGATCTTTAATTGCTGCATAATACGTGCCGCTTGTTAAAGCTGTTGTTGGTGCAATAGCGGTTCCGCCTGTTAAAGCTGTATACCATACAACGTTAGCCGGATTAGTCTGAATGCTTGCAAATGTTGGCGAAGCAGATAAACAGAAGTTTTGCGTTCCAGCTGTTACCAAAGTTGGCGTTCCTGGATCATTTACAATCACATCAACCGTCAGTCTTGCAGCGCTTTCGCAACCTGTCGCTGGATCTTTTATAGCTGCGTAATAAGTACCTGTAGTTAAAGCTGTTGTCGAAGCAATTGCTGTTCCGCCAGTTAGAGCTGTGTACCACACAATATTAGCCTCGTTAAACTGAACACTTGCAAATGTTGGCGCATTTGCCAAACAGAAGTTTTGCGTTCCTGCTGTTACCAAAGTTGGAGTTCCAGGATCGCTTACAATTACGTCAACTGTCAGTCTTGCAGCGCTTTCGCAGTTTGTAGTCGGATCTTTTATCGCAGCATAATAGGTTCCTGTAGTTAAAGCTGTTGTCGAAGCAATTGCTGTTCCGCCAGTTAGAGCTGTGTACCAAACAATATTCGTTTCATTAAACTGAACGCTTGCAAATGTTGGTGCATTAGCCAAACAGAAATTTTGGGTTCCTGCTGTTATCAAAGTTGGAGTTCCAGGATCGTTTACATTTACTGTTACCGCCAATCTCACTGAACTTTCGCAGTTTGTAGCTGGATCTTTAATTGCTCCATAGTAGATTCTACTTGTCAATAGATCTGTTGACGCAAAAAGGTTTCCTCCCGTAGCTGCATCGTACCAAACTACATTGCTTTCATTCACTTGAATATTGGCAACCGTTGACGCAGTAGACAAACAGAAATTCTGAGTGGTCTGTGTAGTTGTCGGTGTTGCAGGATCAGTTACTATCACATCAACTGCAAGTCTGGTAGCACTTTCACAGTTTGTTGTCGGATCTTTAATCGCAGCATAATAAGTGCCAGCGGTTAAAGCAGTCGTAGATGGAATTAATGTTCCGCCAGTTAGAGCTGTATACCACACAATATTCGTTTCATTAAACTGAACGCTTGCAAATGTTGGCGCATTTGCCAAACAGAAGTTTTGCGTTCCTGCTGTTACCAATGTTGGAGTTCCCGGATCGCTTACAATTGCGTCAACTGCAAGTCTCACTGCGCTTTCGCAGTTTGTTGTCGGATCTTTGATCGCCGCATAATAAGTACCGGTAGTTAAAGCTGTTGCAGATGGAATTGCTGTTCCTCCTGTTAAAGCTGTATACCACACAATGTTCGTTTCATTAAACTGAACGCTTGCAAATGTTGGCGCATTTGCCAAACAGAAGTTTTGCGTTCCTGCTGTTACCAAAGTTGGAGTTCCTGGATCGCTTACAATTACATCTACTGTTAATCTTACAGCGCTTTCGCAGTTTGTTGTCGGATCTTTGATCGCAGCATAATAAGTGCCAGTGGTTAAAGCCGTAGTAGAAGGAATTGCTGTTCCGCCTGTTAAAGCTGTATACCATATAATATTCGTTTCATTAAACTGAACGCTTGCAAATGTTGGTGCATTAACCAAACAGAAGTTTTGCGTTCCCGCTGTTACCAATGTCGGAGTTCCTGGATCGCTTACAATTACGTCAACTGTTAATCTTACAGCGCTTTCGCAGTTTGTTGTCGGATCTTTGATCGCAGCATAATAGGTGCCTGTGGTTAAAGCCGTTGCAGATGGAATTGCTGTTCCGCCTGTTAAAGCTGTGTACCATAAAATATTAGCTTCGTTAAACTGAACGCTTGCAAATGTTGGCGCATTTGACAAACAGAAGTTTTGCGTTCCCGCTGTCACTAATGTTGGAGTTCCTGGATCGCTTACGATTACGTCAACTGTCAGTCTTGCAGCGCTTTCGCAGTTTGTTGTCGGGTCTTTTATCGCAGCATAATAAGTGCCAGTGGTTAAAGCTGTTGCAGATGGAATTGCTGTTCCGCCAGTTAAAGCTGTATACCACACAATATTGGCTTCATTAAACTGAACGCTTGCAAATGTTGGCGCATTAGCCAAACAGAAGTTTTGCGTTCCCGCTGTTACCAAAGTTGGAGTTCCTGGATCATTTACATTTACTGTAACTGCCAATCTTACTGAACTTTCGCAACCTGTAACAGCATCAGTAGCTGCTCCATAATAAATTCTTGTTATTAACGGAGTGGTCGAAGCAATTACATTTCCTCCCGTAGCTGCATCATACCAAATTACATTGCTTTCATTTACTTGGATGTTCGCAACAGTTGACGCACTAGACAAACAGAAATTCTGAGGATTCTGTGTAGTTGTTGGCGTATTTGGATCACTAACAATGATTGCCGCATCTTTTAATGTTCCTGCTAAGTTTTCGCAGGTATTAGTGCTTGCAACAGCAACATAATATGTTTTAGGGCTTACTGCTTTTGTTAAACCTGAAGCGGTCAAAACACCAGCAGCATCTATGGTATAAGTAACTCCCGCTATAACAGCTCCGTTTGTAATTGGCTGTATTTTATTTGCATCTAAGTACCAAGTAAATACTGGACTTGATAATGTTGGTGCAGTCGGCGTTAATGATGCAGGTACACCATTACAAACCGTTACATCATCAACTAAAATATCATTTACTGTTGAAGGAGGTAAAATTGTAAATGTGATTTGTTTTCTATCTGCTGCCGCAGTTTCACAGAATTCATCTGAACTCACTCCCACAAAATAGGTATAAGTTCCCGGAATCAATCCGTTTATTACCAATTGTGCCGTTGTTTGACCTGTCACCAACTGAGCTGTTGTTCCGTCAAAACGATACCAATGATAAACAGGGTTTGTTAAAACTGGCGTTCCTGTTAAACCTGCTGCCAAAGTTACAGTTCCTGAAGCAGAACAAACCGAAGTTGCTGTCCCTCCATTTAAAGTAATATCTGTTAAAGCATTTACTGGAGCGGAAGCTCTAACTTCGACAGTTACTTCTCCTCTTGTATAATTTTCGCAACCATAACGCACTGGCTGTACATAGTATTTATAAATTCCAGCAGTTAAATTTGCTGGCACTGTAAAGGTAATTCCCGATGCAAGCAAGTTTCCTCCTGTTGGCGCATCATACCATCTATAAGTTGAACAAGCCACCTCTGGAATTTGAAGCGTAATATCGGTTCCCGGACAGACCGTTATTTTATTTTGCGGATCTGCACCAATGACCGTTGTATTAGCTGTTCTTTCTACAGTATGAACTCTTAAAAAATCTAATACTCCAGCAACACCTCCAAAACGAATTCTTACTCGATCGTAAATTTCTGTTGGAGAAGAGACTAATACCATCGCTAAAGAATTTCCTGGCAATAATTTTAAACTTAATAAAGTACTTGTATTCTGGATTGGAGCACCAACTGCCACATTTCCTAAATAACGTTGAACTGAAAATCCTGTTAACAAATTAACCGTTAAAAGAGTTCCTGGTTTAGAAACCACTATTCTCAATGTATCACTAAGAACAGAAGGTGTTTTAAATTGTACTGTTAAGTCTGCAGCCGCTAAAACTCCGGCCCCACTATACATTGTAGCAAAAGTAGATATATCCTTATCAGCAACATTCCAAACATCACTTACTCCTACCAAAGCAGTCGCAGCTCCAATTCCTAAATCAGTTGCGCCATAAAAAATATCTTGAATATCTCCATCTGTACATGTTACCGAAGTAACTGGTTTTTTATAATAAGCATCAAATACTTTTGTATTTTGAGCAACACTTAAAACAGAAGAAGATACAACGCGAATACCGTCATAATCTTGCGGCCCTGAAGCATCTGAAGGAACAAAAGTAAATTCATATGTATTATCTCCCGAAAGTAAATTTAATAATGATCCTGATACTGGTTGCCCTGTACCGATAAGAGCACCATTTTTTGTACCCACTACTGATAAATTCTGACCAACAGCCAATAGACTATATTCAGAACCTAATTTAACTGTTACAGGAGTACCTTTAGCAATATTGGCTGGCCAAGTTAAATTTTGCCATGTTGTACCAACACCCAAAAGTCCTAAACCTGTGGTAATGGTTGAGAATGTCTGAGGGTTTCCATCCACTGCATTTGCACCGTTTGAAACACCTCCAGTAATTATAGATCCCTGAGTTTGAGCTGTTGCATAAACTCGATCTGTTAAGTTTTGACAGCTTGTAAGATCAATTACATTAATTACTTTAGTTGCTGTAGCTGTACAAGTTCCGTCTGTTGCTACAGCTGTGTAAGTATAAATCCCAGGTGTATTTAATGGTCCTGTTGTAAAAGGAGGACCTGCAATCGCAACTCCTTGCGGATTAAACCAAGTAATAGTTCCTGTAGAAGTTGCTACTAAGGCAACATCTGTTCCAACGTTTACAGATTCTTGTGGATTACTTACCACTAAAGTTGGTGATGCAGTAATCGATACGGTTACTGATTGTCTAACAGATGGACAAGTACTTCCTGTACTTTGTGCCTCTATAGAATAAACACCACTTACTGTAATATTTGCAGCGGCATCCGCAGTTATTACATTATTTGAAGGATCATAAAATGTATAAGTAGTACTTCCTGATGAATCAAAATTAGTAATTGCATTTACCAAATTTGCACTTCCGCAAGCTTGTAACGGAGTCGCTATAACTGTCAAAGGTGTGGTTGAAGGGAAATTAACTGTTACTAGTTTTAAATCTCCATTAACATTTTCACAAGTACCACCATTTAACGCCGCTATGTAATAATTGTAAGGCGATCCAACCGCAGTTAAACCTGTTAATGAAAGAGCTCCGGTAACCGCATCTTTTGCGAATGTCACTCCGCCAATAACACTTCCATTTACAATTTCAGTAGTTTTATTTTGATCTGTATAGTATCTAAATTGAACACCAGCGATTGCAGAAGATGGAGTTAAAACAGCTTCTCCCGCACAAGTAGCTTCAACTGGACTTGTAATAACAATATCCGCTGCAGTTGGAATTGGTAAAACATTAACCGTCACTGCTTGACGTAAGCTGTTTACACAAGTTCCGCGTGTTGCTTCTAAATAATAGGTAGTAGTAGCTGATAAAGCTGCTGTTGGAGATACTGTTACAATATTTCCTCCTGTTGGAGCATCGTACCATACAAAAGTTTCTCCTCCTGTTGAAGAAGCTGACAACGAAGCTGTTTGCCCTGCGCAGATTGGTGTTGCCGCTCCTGTGATGGTAGCATTTGGATATCTATAAGCGGCTTGATAGATATATAAATTACTCAATAAAGTCGCAGTACCTCCTAATCGTACTTCTATACGATCAAACGGTGCTGTTGCAGTAAAACTAGCTTTAAATTTATTTCCAGATAATAGTTGAATGCTTAATAAACCACCATTTATTGCTGTTCTGTCATTATTATATGTACCACCATTGTAAGTTGCAAGAGTAACATTAGATAATGCGCCTATATCTAAAAGCCCTCCTGGAACCTCTAAATCGACATCGATTATATCTCCTGCCAAACCTGGATTTGTAAAAATCAATTGTTGCTGTAGATAAGCTCCTACACCAATTGGCACACTAAGCTGGGAAAAAGTACTAATATCACCATCAACAGCATTATTTGGATTGGTAGGCGCACATAAAACACAAACCAAACCATCATTTGATGATATTTGAGAACTAGCTTGCAAGCATGTACTCGCACTAGCTATTACCGTAACCGTTACAACACCTCTTGCAGTATTGGCACAATCAGTAGCTATACTAGAAGCCTCTACATAATAAGTTTGATTACTTGTTAATATTGGTGTTGTATAAGATGTAACGTTAGTTGCCAAAAGTGTACCTCCCGTAGCTGCATTATACCAATTGTATCTAACTCCAGCAACTGGATTAGCAATTGTTAATGTAGCATCTTGACCAGACTGAATAATTACATTAGATGATGTAAAAGTTGGTGTTGCAGGTATTGGACTAACAGTCAAATTTACTGCTGTGCGTGTTGGTGTTGTACATGCACCAATAGCAGCTTCTACAAAATAAGATGTATTTACAGTTAAGGCAGGAGTCGTAAAAGAATTACCTGTAAATAGTAAAGTACCACCTGTAGCAGCATCATACCAATTATATGTAGTTCCAGCAACTGGAGCATTAACAGATAATGTAGTGGATTGCCCGCTACAAATAGTTGTAGGCGCTGCTGTAACGGTAGGCAAAACAGGATTATCAATCAATACCTGAACTGATGATCTTACACTATTAACACAACCATTTCTAGTTATTTCAATATAATAAGTTGTTGGAGCAGTTAAAGCTGGTGTTGTAAATGCTGCCGTAGACGCCAAAGAAGAGCCTCCTGTTGGAACACTATACCAGTTTATCGTTTCGCCCACTGCAAGAGCAGCAGTTAAAGTTGTTGTCGCTCCACTACAAATAGTTGTATTTCCAGAAATCGCTGGATCTTTGTATCTATAAGCAGCCTGATAAATATCTACGCTTGTTAAAACTGTTGCTAAGCCTCCTAATCGAATTTCAACACGATCAAAATTTGCTCCAGCTGTAACACTTGCTCTAAATCTATTTCCACTTAATAATTGCAGAGTGATAAGAGGATTATTAATAGCAACTCGATCATTATTATAAGTTGCACCATTATAAGTTGCCAAACTAACTGCACTTAATAGCTGCACGTCTGCTAAACCTCCTGGCAATTCTAACTCAACATCAACAATATCTCCAGCTTTTCCCGGATTAGTAAATTGTAAGGTCTGCTGAATATAACCATTTATTAATCCAACCGGAACAGTCAGACGGGTTGCAGTTGCAGTATTTCCATCTACAGAATAATTTGGATTTGCAGAACTACATAACACACACAAACCATTTTGACTAATCTGCTGACTGCCTGCTTCAAGGCAGCCCATTAAAGAAGATGGCTGAACGGTAACTACTACAGGTACCCTTGTAGCACTAACGCAATTTCCGTTTGGGCTTTGCGCTTCAACATAATAAGTTTTAGTAGCTGTTAAAATTGGTGTAGTAAAAGTGGATGTATTTGTTGCAACCGCTGTACCGCCAGTTGCGGTTTCGTACCAATTCAATTGTGCTCCAACATCAGTAGTTGTAGCACTTAAAGTTGCATTCTGCCCCGATTGTATAGTTACACTTTGTGTAAGAACTGTCGGTGTGGCTGGAACCGCTGTTGAAACAACATTAATCTGAGTACGAGTCGGACTAATACAGCTTCCGATAGAAGCTTCTACAAAAAATGAAGTCGTTCCTAAAGGCACTGTTGGAGAATAAGTAGTTCCACTCGCTAGAGACGAACCACCCGTTGGCGAAGAAAACCAATTATAAGTTGTTCCAGGTACAGCATTTACTAACGATAATGTAGTCTGCTGTGTTGCACCAGTAGAACAAACTGTAGTTCCCACATTGCTATAAGCAGGTGCAACTGGATTTGAAACATTTAAAACCACTGGCACACGAACATTCCCTTCGCAACCTGCGGCTCTAGTTATTCCTATATAATATGTCGTATTTACTGTTAAGGCAGGAGTTGTATACGTATTTCCTACTGCCAAAGCTGTTGTCGAAAATTCAGAACTATACCAAGCTAGCGTAGTACCAGCAGCTGGTGTTGCTGTGAGAGTTGTTGGAACTCCAGCACAAACTGTCTGTGTCAAACCTCCAGATACAGTTGGCTGTGCAAATTCAAGTCTAACATCGTAAACTCTTAAGCTTGTTAAAAGAGCTAACGCACCTCCTCCAACTTGAATTTGAATTTGGTTGGTATCACCCGTAATAGGAAATTTTGCAACGGCAACAGTATTGCCGCTTAGCAAACTTAAATTCAAAAGCGGACTGTTTAAAGCCACACTTGAACCTACATTGGTTCCAGAATTTTTAGCCTGAACCGTTGCATTTGATAACAAACTTAAATCAAGTAATCCGTTGCCCGTACCAATGTATATTGCAACTTGGTCGCCGGCTCGGGCTGTTTGGTTTAAGGTCATTGTTTCTTCTGCAAAACATCCAAGCACTGCAACACCATTTGTTAAGGTTGCATAAGTGGATAAGCCAGCGCTATCAAAAGCATTGGCAGGACTATTAACATCTACTCCTAAACACAAAAGCCCTCCTCCCGCACTATTTGTCTGAGACACAGGTCTACAAATAGTCTGAGAGAATGCATTAGTGCATATAAAGAATAAAGTTAAAAGTCCTAATAATCTCATTTGAGAGTTGAGATTACAAAAAGTAAATTTTTTTTTCATAATTTGGAAGATTAGAAAATGGACAATAAAACACCTCTCGCAGTAAGTGCAAGCACCTACGCAATTAAACAATCAATTAAAAATGAAACCGTTAAAACAAAAATTAGCTACTTATACAAGTACCTAAAACCTTGTTTTACTTAAAAAAAAATTACGCTGAATTCGGCATATCAAAATATACCGGAGAACAGATTCTACCTCTACGAGACAGGATGAGTTCCGCTTTTTGTGGAAAAAAATGATTGTACTCAATTTTCCCGGAGGAGTGATTTGTTGCAGGTCCAATTTTCATAAAGAAAATTTTTAGTTGAAGCAGAATTGGGGATTCTTCTTATATAAGTTGGTTCTCTGTTTTAAAGAAAGTTGATTAGTCTTTCTAAATTATCATGCTAAAAAAGCCGATTTGAACCTATTTATATCCAATAAAATTATTACTCCTTATAAGTAATACACCAAATGGGGTAAATATAAGACAGCAAACTAAAATGAAAACCTTTTGAAAAAAAACTAAATATTGGGTAACGACTAAAATTATCGTTGAAACGAAGTAAACTTAAGAGGTTAAAAAATATTACTAAAACAAAATTTACAAAGAAAGTAAATTTGATAAAGAAAGTAATTGTTAATTCCATACGCAGACCTATTAAGTTATTGTATATTTTAAGTTTCAATCCCAATAACAATATGGAAATAAATTCTAGCCATTTTGTTTTTGAAAATCAAAAGAAAACTTTGTTTAACTTTTGTTACCTAAAATTAGGAAAAACAAAAACATAAAACAAGCCTAAAATTCTTATAATTTATTCTTAAAACTTTAATTTAAAAAATAACACTACCTGAAAACATCAAGAAAAACGCTACTTTTAACATAATTTTACTGCAATTTTATAGCTAAACAAAATATTAAACAAAATATGTTAAATTGCTAAAAAATAAGTTTAAACTTACATATTAAACAAAAAAACAGATAAAACTATCCGTTATAAAGACCAATTGCAACCAAAATGAATCCAAAAATATCAAGACTAAAAAAAAATTAACGAATTCTAAAAAAACAAGTAGAAATACGCGGTTAAAATTCACAAAAACATTAAACAAAAGTTAAAAAACAAAAAAAAGCAGGCAATTATAAGCTAATTACCTGCCTTCTAAAAAGTTAGAAACCAAATTACGATTCTATTATAGTATTAATTTGTTTAAACAATTGTCCATCACTCAAAAAAGCGCCTTGTTTGATCAATTCAAAAATCGAAGAATTTCGTTCATCTGTAAATACCTTTTTCCCTACTTTCATTTCGATATTATCAGTAAACATATTATCACTTAACCACTGAAGTCCGTCTTTTGTTAAAAAATCAACTTCTGGAGAAGATGTTTTCAAAACGATTGATTTAATATAAGTATCAAAACAATGAAAAAGAAATATATGTTTTTTAGAAAAATGCTCTAGGTATTCTGCTCTCGTTAACACACCTTCCCAAATCAAATCTGAAAAAACATCCAATTCCTGTTCTGCAACTTCAGGCTTATTAGCCTTTAGTTCTTCCCATTCTTTTCTATCTATTGCTTGTGTAGCCAAAAAACTTGCAAATTCAGCATGTAATTCATCAAACTGTTCTTTTGTTAATCTAGCGTATTTCATTTTTCTTTGTGTTAAGCTTTAAGCTGTAAGCCATAGGCAAACTACGACAACCACTTAAAGGTTGATTTATATTTATTGTAAAAAAAAATCCCGACTTACATCGGGATTTTTGTATAGATTTAAAAACTATTACTTTTCAGCAACAATTTCGTAAGCTAAATCAACGATTACATCTCTGTGTAAACGAACTGTAGCATTGTATTTACCTAAACGTTTTACAACACCGCTAGTGATGAATTTTCTATCGATAGCATTACCAGATTTCTCTAAAGCTTCAGCGATATCGATGTTAGTGATAGAACCAAAAAGTTTCTCTCCACCAGCTTTTGCAGTAAGTTTAATCTCAAGAGCTTTTAATGTTTCAGCCAATGCTTTAGCATCAGCAACAATTTTAGCCTCTTTGTGTGCTCTTTGTTTTAGGTTTTCAGCTAAAACTTTTTTAGCAGAAGGAGTCGCTAAAGTAGCAAATCCTTGAGGAATTAAAAAGTTACGTCCGTAACCAGGTTTTACAGATACTACATCATCTTTAAACCCTAGGTTTTGTACGTCTTGTTTTAAAATAATTTCCATGTTGTTGTCCTTATATTTTAGAAGTTAGGTTCCGTTAACGGGAAACCAACAACTTTGTTTTTTTTATACTATTTTAATAAATCGGCCACGTATGGCATTAAAGCTAAGTGACGAGCTCTTTTTACAGCTACAGAAACTTTTCTTTGGTATTTTAATGAAGTTCCAGTTAAACGACGAGGAAGAATTTTTCCTTGCTCATTAACGAATTTCAATAAGAAATCAGCATCTTTATAATCGATATATTTGATTCCAGATTTTTTGAAACGGCAATACTTTTTAGTTTTGTTAGTTTCAATGTTTAAAGGCGTTAAATATCTGATATCTCCGTCTTTTTTTCCTTTTGCAGATTGCTCAATTGTAGACATAATAATTACGCTTTAGTAGATTTTAATTTTGCTCTTCTTCTCTCAGCCCATGAAATAGCATGTTTGTCTAAACTTACAGTTAAGAAACGCATAACTCTTTCATCACGTCTGAATTCAGTTTCAAAAGCTAAAAGAACTTCTCCAGCTACTTTGAATTCGAATAAATGGTAAAAACCACTTTTTTTGTTTTGGATTTCGTAAGCCATTTTTTTAAGACCCCAATCCTCTTTCGATACCATTTCAGCTCCTCTACTAGTAAGAAATTCTTCAAATTTCGTTACTGTTTCCTTCACCTGAACCTCAGATAAAACGGGATTTAAAATGAAAACAGTTTCATAATGATTCATAAATAAAAAATTTATTTGTTAAAATTGGGTGCAAAAGTAAGCATTTAATTTATATATGCAACATTTTTTTCCTTTTATTCGGCATAATACAAAAAATATCCCTCAACCTTAGTTTTTTTTACAAAAAAATAATACATTTACTACTGCTATCCTGAATTTATTCTAAATGTAAATGTTATGAAACTAAACTGTGTTGTTGTAGATGATAGTTCTATACAAAGGACAATTATTGCCAAATTGGTAAATAATCACCCAGGCTTGCATTTAATCGGAGATTTTTCTAATGCAATTGAAGCAAAAAGTTGCATCTCATTAAATAATATTGATTTAATATTTCTTGATATAGAAATGCCTGTTATTAACGGATTTGATTTTCTTGACGGACTAAAATCAAAACCGCAGATTATATTTATCACTTCTAAAGCCGAATATGCTTTAAAAGCTTTCGACTACGACGCTACCGACTATCTTCAGAAACCAATTGCAGTTGACCGTTTTAATGCCTCTGTAAAAAGGGCAATCGACATGCATTTGCTTAAAAAAGATATCAAAGAAGAAGAAGGCGAACATATATTCATCAAAAGTAATCTAAAAAAACTTAAAATCTTCACTTCAAAAATAAAATGGATTGAAGCTTTTGGAGATTACGTAAGAGTAGTAACCGAAGACGACAGCAATTTGGTACTTTCTACCATGAAATCTTTTGAAAATGACCTATCGAAAGACAAATTTATCCGTGTTCACAAATCGTACATCATCAATATAGATAAGGTAGAGCGATTTAACAGCAAATTTGCCGAAATAGGCATCACTAAAATACCTTTAAGCCGCAATAAAAAAGAAGATCTGGTAAAAGCACTCTCAACTTCTTCTTAATTGTCGTTTTAATAAAAATCTACATTAATTACAACTTTTATAGCTCTATATTGAGCCACAGCTTCAAAACTATTCAGCATTTTCTGAATAGTTTTTTTTGTATTTCCTAAATGAAGATTGTGCGGAATTTTAATCAATATAGTTCTGATATACTCGTTTCTTATTCTGCTTATTGCTGGCTCTTCTGGCCCTAAAACCGGCATTCCTAAATTCTGACTCAAAACCTGATACAACCACATTGCTCCTTCTTTTAGCTTATCAAAATCTTTATGTTTTAAAGTGAGTTTTATAATCCTAAAATAAGGAGGATATCTATAAATTTGCCTGTCATACAATTGCTCTTTATACATACCTAAATAATTGTGATTGGTAACCTGCTGAATAGTATTATGATTCGGATTATAAGTCTGAATTACAACCTTCCCTTGCTTTTCTGACCTTCCCGCCCTTCCTGCAACTTGCGTCATCATTTGAAAACTGCGTTCAAAAGCTCTAAAATCAGGATGATGAAGCATATTATCGGCATTCATAATTCCGACCAATCCTACATTATCAAAATCAAGCCCTTTGGCCAGCATTTGCGTACCCACCAAAATATCTATTTCACGATTTTTAAACGTATCAATTATCTTCTCAAAGCCAAATTTTCCTCGAGTAGTATCTTGATCCATTCTAGCTGTTTTTGCTTTCGGAAACAGAGAAGTCAACTCCTGCTCGATCTGCTCGGTTCCAAAACCTTTTGTCGTTAAATCTATACTGGAACAACTATGGCAATTAGTAGGTTTTGCAATCGAATAACCGCAATAATGGCAACGTAGCTGATTTTTATGCTTATGATACGTCAAACTCACATCGCACTGCTGGCAATGCGGAACGTGACCGCAAGTCAAACATTCTATTATAGGTGAATATCCTCTTCTATTTTGAAACAAAATAACCTGTTCGCTCACCGATAATGATTCTGCAATTTCTTCGATTAAAAGATCGCTAAAATGCCCCGTCATCCTTTTTCTGAAATGCTTGTCTTTTAGATCCACCAAAAGCACTTCAGGCAAACGAACATTTTTGTAGCGTTCAGAAAGGGTTACCAATCCGTATTTATCGTTTTGGGTGTTAAAATAAGTTTCAATACTTGGGGTCGCTGAACCTAACAATACTTTTGCTTTATGAAAATTAGCCAAAACTATTGCAGCGTCTCTTGCATGATATCTTGGCGCAGGATCTGTCTGCTTAAATGTCTGTTCGTGCTCTTCGTCAACAATTAACAACCCTAATTCGTTAAAGGGCAAAAATAACGCTGACCTAGCTCCTATTACAATTTGTGCTTTTGGCGAGTTTTCAAGTGTCTGTCTCCAAACCTCAACCCTTTCATTATTGCTATATTTTGAATGAAAAACAGCCACCTTATCTCCAAAATGGAGACGCAATCTCGAAACCAACTGCGTAGTAAGCGCAATTTCTGGCAGCAGATACAGAACTTGTTTTCCTGTCTCTAGATATTCTTCAATGAGTTTAATATAAATCTCTGTTTTTCCACTCGAAGTTACACCATGAAGCAAGCAAACTTCTTTCTCTAAAAAACTATTTTTAATTGCCAGAAAAGCATTTTCTTGCGCTTCGCTCAATTGCAGTTCTTTTTCTGATGCTTCCCCATTAAATACAACCCGATCGTGCTGCAAATAATATTCTTCAAAGATTTCTTTTTCTACCAAAGATTTCACCGCTGCCGATCCTGCATTAGAAACTTCTACAAGTTTTTTTACTGTAATGGGCTTTTTTTCTGAAGCGCTAATTTGAAAGTAAGCTAAAACAATTTCTTTCTGTTTATTAGCATTTTTAAGCACCGTGAGCAATTCTTCTAAGCCATTATCAGATTCGTATTTGGAATGCAACTTTGCATATCGAACCAACTTTGGTTTATACGTTTCTTTTATTTCTTCATCTAAAAAAATAATATCCTTAGCAATCAATTTCTGCAGAATCGGAAGTATGTTTTTTCTATTTAAAATTGAAGAAATTTCCTGAACCTTTAATGAACTCTGATGATGCAGAGCTTCGTAAATTAAAAATTCATCATCAGAAAGCTCACTGTCGTTTACCACAACATCAGGTTTATGCGAAATAATGGTTTCGCTTTCCAGCAACAATCCACTTGGAAATGCACCACGGTAGACATCCCCAATGCCGCACATATAATAATTGGCCACCCAAAGCCAATGTTTAATTTGGATTTCGGTAGCAATTGGTTTTTCATCTAAAATTTGATGGATTTCTTTGGCCTCATATAATGTTGGCGCATTTTGATGAACATCCAAAACAAGCGCAGTATATATTTTACTTTTACCGAAAGGTACGGCAACACGCATTCCTTTTTGAATGAAATGATATTCAGCTTCAGAAATTCGATATGTAAATGTCTTTGCTAAAGAAAGCGGTAAAATAACTTCGATGAAATGCATTGGATTTTTTTATAAGCCAGTAAATTTATTTCTGACCTGATTTAGGAGAAGCGTTATTTGAAAGATTGTAATCCTGAACCAATTTCAAAGTATAATTGATAGACTCACTTGTAGTTCCATCATCATGCCCAGGAATAACATATTTTGGATTTTTAAATTTTGATTGTACTTTTTTAATGGATTTTTCCCATTCTTTAACATCCGCATCTCCTAGATTACCTAGGTCGTCTGCGTTAACACTTTTGATAAAACATCCGCCGTAAAGAATCTTCTCTTTTCCAAACCAAACCACAATATTGTCTGGCGCATGTCCTTTACCTGGGTAATAGGCTTCAAAATTATATTGACCAACGGTAAAAGTTGCATCATTCGGAATGACAAATTCGGCTCTTCCCTCTTTATTCGTCTTAAGAATTTCGTCTGTCAATTTGCCTGAATAGGTTTTAATTCCTTTATTTCTATAAAAATCCAATCCACCCGCACGATCCTTATGAAAATGCGTTGCAAAAACCATTACAACTTTTTTGTTATGTTTAGCTTCAATACTATCTAACAAAGGCTGAAACTGCGTTTTATCCCAAGGAGAGTCAAAAACAACAACACCTTCGTTGGTAACCACATACATGGCATTGGCAGAAACTTTAACGCCTTTATAATCGTTAAAAGTTCTATAAACATAAAAGTCACCTGCAAGATGACTTATTTGTAATGGCGAATTCTTAGATTGTCCAAAGCTATTGGAAACAATAACTAAGAGTAAAATTATCGAAGCAACTTTTCGCATTAGATTTTAATTAATTTTTGACTCTTGTCCAATATTGGGTTCTTCCCATTAATGATATTCCAACATATCCGCGAAGCTTTAATTTATCTGCAGATTCTAATGTTATGTAACATTTGTATTTTTTACCGTTAGTAGGATCTAGTATTGTACCACCGTTATACTCTGAACCATCTTTTTTAAGTCCATTTATAATTGTCATTCCTAAAATTGGTTTATTTTTTTCGGCTCCGTCACATTTTACGCATACATCTTTTTTATGTCCTTCGCGAAGTATGTCTACTACTTTACCATAAATTTTACCTGATTTCTCATAAATTTCTACAACCGATCTTGTTTCTCCAGTTTCGTCATCAATTGTTTTCCATTTTCCAATTACACTTTGGCTTTGCATGGTTAGCGCAAAGAAAAAAACACCGATTGTTAACATCCAATTTTTCATACTAGTAAGTTTTTTTTTGTTTTAATTTTCTGATAGAAGCATTTAGTTCGAACCCTAAAAGCAGTATCATACAGTTTATCCAAATATAAAACATTAGAATTAATAAAGTCCCAATAGAACCATAAAGTTCATTATATTTTGAAAATTTTATAACCCAAATCCCAAAAAAGAACGAAGATATAACAATTAAGATCGTTGTAAATACAGAACCAATACTTATAAAAGGCACTTTATTATATTGTTTTGTACCGTAACGCAATAATATTGAAGAAGTTATCAAAATCATTAAAACAACAAACAAATATCGCCCTAAAATAATCAGCGGAATTCGATCACTTAGCACATCTTGAATAATTGTTTTTTGGATAAAGACCTCAAAAACCACAATTGTAGCCACTGTCACAAATAAAATAACAGTCATTACTAGCGAAATCGCCAGTGCAACCAGATATTGTTTAAAAAATCCGCGTTTGTCAAAAACGTGTTTAGACGATTCAAAACCGCTCAAAATTCCATTAATACCATTTGCCATTAAGAAAATCGACAGCAAAAAACCAGATGATAATAAGCCGGAGTGACTATTATTTAAAATATCGCTAATAATTTTACTAATAGCATCAAAAGTATTTGGCGGAACGCTCTGCTGCACGAACTGCAAGAAATCTTCCTGAAAATTCTCTATTGGAATAAACGGAATTAAGTTTAAGATAAACAGCGCAAAAGGAAATAAAGCCATAAAAAAGCTAAAGGAAACCGCGCTGGCATGATACGAAAATGCTCCTTCAATAATTCCTAAAGTATACATTTCAAGTAAATCATACAGCGAAAATCCTTCCAGCCAAGGCAGTTTTATTCTTTTAAAAAGTCGGGCTAAAGAGCGCACAACGGGCATTTTTTCAATCCGATCTTCTATCTCTTGCGACATATTTTCTTAGATTTTTAGACCTTTTAGATCGTTAGACTTCTAGACTTCAAAAATTAATAATTGATAATTTACAATTAATAATTTAAAAAGCTTTCAAACTCAAATCCATATTATAAACAGAATGTGTTAAGGCACCGGACGAAATATAATCTACACCGCACAAAGCATATTCTCGAACTGTTTTTTCGCTAATATTTCCAGAAGATTCCGTTTGGCATTTTGTACCAATTAAAGCAACAGCAGTTTTGGTATCTTCATAATTAAAGTTATCAATTAGAATCCTGTGAACGCCATCGCTTAATAAAATCTCTCTAATTTCATCTAAATCGCGAGCTTCAACGATAATCTTCAAATCTAGATTATTTTCTTTTAAATATTCTTTTGTTTTAGAAATCGCACGCGTAATTCCACCTGCAAAATCAATATGATTGTCTTTCAGCATAATCATATCGTATAAGGCGTAACGGTGATTTTCTCCTCCGCCAATTTTTACTGCCCATTTTTCTGCAGCTCTAAAATTTGGAGTGGTTTTACGTGTATCTAGAATCTTAGCATTTGTTCCTTCCAAAAGTCCCATTAAATGATGTGTCTTTGTAGCAATTGCAGACATTCTCTGCATTGTATTCAAAACTACTCGTTCAGATTTTAATATCGACTGCGAGCTTCCTGAAACTTCAAAAACAACTTCGCCATATTCGACATGCGTTCCATCCTCAATAAAAGTTTTTACTTTTAGATTCGGATCAACATACGCAAATATCATTTTTGCCAATTCAACACCAGCAATTATTCCTTGATCTTTTACCAATAATTTTGCCTGACCGTGAGCTGTATCTGGAATACAAGCTAACGAACTGTAATCTCCTGGTCCTACATCTTCTCTAATGGCATTACTAATCAAAAGTTGTAATTCTGCTTGAAACTGTGCTTCGCTTATCATTTTTCTGTTTTTAATAATATGCTAAATTAGGACTTATTTTATGGATTTAAAAGTTTCCTTTCTGCGAAAAGTATTTTAAAACACTAAAATTTTCTTTTTTAACCATAAAGACATTAAGAAAATTAAGTTTAAACTTCTTAATGCTACTTTAACCAATAATGAGCTTTAAAAATTTCTTTTAAGCAATCTATTGATTAAGAAAAATTAAGCTCAAAACCTTAATAAACTTAATACCTTAATGGTAGAAAAATAGAAAAACATTAAATATCTTTGAGATTCAATCATGCAAAATTTATGGGATTAATTAAAGATATATACTCAGTTTCTTTTTACGAAAAATTTGGTCAGGCCGTTGCCGAGGTGCATCCTGCATTCAACAAACAAAAATTCATTGAAGCAATTTACGAAGGCGATTTTACGCAGAAGGAATGGAAAGAAAGAATGAAACACACTACAGTTGTGCTGCATAAATTTATGCCGCAAAATTTTGCTGAAGCCGCTTCTTTAATTGATAAAATCATCGAAAATTTAAAGAAAAACAGTTTTACTGATGGCAATCTGGCTTTTATTTTCTTTGCCGATTATATTGAAATGTATGGTTTAGAAGATTTTGAGACTTCAGTAAAAGCCTTTGTTTCTATAACCCAATTTATAAGCTGTGAGTTTGCTGTTCGCCCTTTTATTTTAAAGTATAAAGAAAGAATGATCGACGAAATGATTAAATGGTCTCTTCATGAAAATCATCACGTTCGCAGATTGGCAAGCGAAGGTTCAAGGCCAAGATTACCGTGGGCAATGGCGATTCCGTTTCTTAAAAAAGATCCTTCTTCTATCCTGCCTATTTTAGAAAATCTAAAAAATGATCCTTCAGAATATGTTCGAAGAAGTGTTGCTAATAATTTAAACGATATTGCCAAAGATAATCCTGAAATCGTGCTTGAAATAGCTTCTAAATGGAAAGGCCATAGCAAAGAAACCGACGGAATCATTAAACACGGATGCCGAACTTTATTAAAACAAGGACATCCTGAAATTTTAAGCCATTACGGTTTAGAAAGTACCAATATTGAACTTTCCTCTTTTGAAATCAAAACGCCAAAAGTAAAAATTGGAGATCATCTTCAGTTTCATTTTCACTTAAATAACAAGAACAAAGATCCTAAAACAGTTCGTTTAGAATATGCCGTTCACTATAAAAAAGCAAAAGGACATTTGGCAAAAAAAGTTTTCAAAATCAGTGAGAAAGTCTATCACCCAAACCAATTAACAAAGATTGAAAGAAATCAGTCTTTTAAATTGATTACGACTCGTGTTTTTCATACTGGAATTCATCAACTGTCGATTATAATTAATGGAACTGAGAGTGAGGTTTTGGAGTTTGAGTTGATCGATTAATTAAATCATTAAGCTTTGGAATGCTCCAGCGGAGTATAATATTTATAGAAAAACAATTCCTATTATTAAAAAAGCTCCAGCGGAGCGACATATTTTGCGCCCCTATGGGGCTATATTCTATAAGCTATTATTCTTTCTATAAATATTTCGTCCCTTTGGGACTACTAAACTTAAATTTAATAAACATCTAAAACTTTACTAAACGATTTTTCTTATTTTTATAACACAAATCCAAACAACCTTTCTTAATCTAAATTAAGTTACAGACACACACTAGCACTGTAATTTTGTTTTCAAATCAAATACTATCATCACCATGTCAAACATTAGTTTAATCATCGAAGAACGCGCAGCCAATATTGGTAATTTTATGGTTGGGCGATTATTGCCTTTTCGCGAAAAAAGAGCTGTCGGACCATTTGTATTTATCGATCATATGGGACCTGCCCATTTAAGTGACCATGAAAACATGGACGTTCCTCCACACCCACATATCGGGCTTTCTACACTTACTTTTTTGTTTGAAGGAAGCATCATGCACCGCGACAGTTTAGGAACAGAACTACAAATAAAACCAGGCGCTGTAAACTGGATGACCTCTGGAAAAGGAATTGTACATTCTGAAAGAACTCCAGAATATTTAAGACATTCTGATAAAATGCTTCATGGATTACAGATTTGGGTGGCGCTTCCAAAAGAATTGGAGCAAATGGAGCCTAATTTTACGCATGTTGAAGCAGATGATATTCCAGCTTGGGAAGAAGATGGCGTTTCATACAAATTGATTGCTGGTGAAGCTTTTGGTAAAAAATCGCCTGTTCCTGTTTATAGTCCGTTGTATTTTATTGAAATCAAAAGCAAAGAGGCTACCAAAATAAATATCGGACAACATTTATTCGGCGAAAGCGGGTTGTATATTTTAGAAGGAAGCATTAAAAACGGTGAATATACATACGATCCGAGACAAATTCTTATTACTACAGAAAGTTCACTGTGCGAATTCGAAATTGCTGAAAACTCTACCGTATATATTTTTGGAGGAGAGCCTTTCCCTGAAGAACACTTTATCTTTTGGAATTTTGTTTCATCTGATAAAAACCTCATCGAAAAAGCTAAAATTGACTGGACAAACCAGACTTTTCCAAAAGTTCCAGGCGAAACTGAATTTGTACCATTACCAGAACCAAGAATTAAATAATTTATGGATACAATCTCAGCAAAAATAGATACGCGTTTGTATCGTACGGAAATTACTTCTGCAACTGGAAATGTTTTAATTTCAGATGAACCTGTACAAATGGGCGGGAAAAATCTAGGTTTAAATCCTACCGAACTTTTAGCTTCATCATTGGCTTCATGCACGTTGATTACTCTACGAATGTATATCAATCGCAAGCAATGGAACGTGGAGGAAATTAATATCAAAATTGATTTTGAAAGAGATTCCGAACGAAATTGCACCTCATTTACCAGAAAAATTGAAGTGATTGGTGATGTTGACCAAGAACAAAGACAAAGATTAGAGACGATTGCTAATAGCTGTCCCATTCACAAAACCCTAACACACGCAATCGAAATTAAAACCATACTAATATAATTACAATGGAAATTCAACAAATAAACGATACCAAAAGAGGCTACTTTGAAGCTATAGAAGACGGAAAAGAAGCTGGAAAAATGACTTACACTTGGGCAGGAGATTCAAAATTTATTATAGATCATACCGAAGTGAGCCCAGACTTTAACGGAAAAGGCGTTGGCAAAAAATTAGTTATGGCAGCAGTAGATTATGCTAGAACAAACAACTTAAAAATTATTCCGCTTTGTCCTTTCGCGAAAAGCGTTTTTGAAAAAGTCCCTGAAATACATGATGTACTTTTTTCTTAAGATTCTGAGATACTAAGGTTCTAAGATTTTTTTACCGCAAAACACGCAAAGTTCGCAAGGTTTTTTAGACAAAGCTTTGCGAACTTTGCGTTTATACTAAGTCTAACTTGTAACAAAACCTTGCGTTCTTTGCGGTAAAAAATCCCTAACCGAAATTCCGTTTTCAAATTTTCGCAGAAAGTCGTATATTTGCGCGTAATTTAATCTTAGAGTATGACAAGAATAATTACACTTTTCTGCATTTTTATAGCACAAATTGGCTTTTCTCAATCGGCTGAGAGTTATCTAGAAAAAATCAGAAATAATGAAGCTCTTTTAACAGCTTTCTTCCAACAAATGCCTAAAGGAGGAGATTTACACCACCATTTTTCAGGATCTGTTTATTCAGAACCTCTTTTAGAAAGAGCTATTGCAGAAGACTTTTATTTGAATCTGGAAACTATGGCGGTTTCTAAAACCAAACCTGAAAAAGGGAACTGGGAAAACTTTTCATCTCTTAAAAACAAAGGAAAATTAGAGTATTACGAACAGCAGATTATGCAAACCTGGTCTGTTAAAGACTATAATGGTTCTGTACCTTCAGACGATTTATTTTTTGATTCTTTTCTAAAATTCGAACCAACAATTCCGGGTCATTTTGCTGAAGGAATGCTCGAATTAAAAAAGCGTGCCATTGCAGAAAATGTAGCTTATATCGAAACGCAATTATCCACAATTCCATGTGATATGAATGTTTCTGACTTAACCGATTTCAATTCAAAATTGCGTCAGGCTGCAGAACAGAAAGATGAAAAAGCAGTTCTAAAAGTTTTGGACGAATTGTACAAATCGCTTCAGCAAAAAGAGGCAAAAAAATATGCTTTAGATTTCAACAATAATTTCATAGCAAAGCTGCATAAAGATTTAAAAATGGATGACGACAAGTTCACCATGCGCTATCAAAACTTTGTGCTTCGCTTTATGGAACCTGTAGATTTATTCAAAAACTTAGTTATTGCTTTTATCTCGTCAAGCGAAAGCAAACTGACTGCGGGTGTAAATATTGTTTCTCCAGAACACGGACAAACTTCTATGAAAGACTATTGGTTGCACATGGTAATGTTTAAATACTGCCATTCTAAATTTCCAGATGTAAAATATACGCTTCACGCAGGCGAACTTACATTAGGTTTGGTTCAGCCAGAAGAATTGACTTGGCATATTAATGACGCTGTTTATGTTGCGGGAGCAAATAGAATTGGTCACGGAGTTGATATGGCATACGAAGCAAATTCGTATGATTTATTGAAATATATGTCAAAAAATAATATTCCGATCGAGATTAATTTGGTGAGCAACGAATTCATTTTGAAAGTAAAAGAAAACAGGCATCCGTTTACGCTTTACAAAGAATTTAATGTTCCAATCGTAATCAGTACAGACGATGCTGGAATTTTAAGAAGCAGTATGACAGAACAATATGTTTTACTAGCAAAAAGATATCCTGATGTGAATTACGAAACAATTAAAAAATACGTTTACAACAGCATCAATTACAGTTTTATTCAGGACGCTTCGGTTAAGAAACAATTATTAAAAGATTTAGATAATCGTTTTAAAGCTTTTGAAGCTAAGTTTTCTAAAAACTAATATCTGGCTAATCTGTACGAAGATTAGCCTTAGATTTTTTAAATAATAAATCACCTGAATCTGCTAAATCTGCGAGAGTAAAAAATTATACTCCCACAGATTTAGCAGATCAAGCAGATAAAATTTTAATCTACTATGATTCTAGAAGCCGCATTTCTTTATGTAAAACCAGAATTAGCCTCTCAATTTGAAGCTGATTTTGCAAAAGCGAGTCAATACATTTCATCAATTGATGGTTATTTAGGACATCGTTTGGAAAAATGCCTTGAGGTCGAAAACAAATATCTTTTATTAGTAGACTGGAATACTTTGGAAGATCATACTGTAGGTTTCAGAACATCTGAAGCGTATTTGGAATGGAAAAAGATTCTGCATCATTATTACGAACCGTTTCTAATTGTAGAACATTTTGAAACCGTTTTTGAAAATAAAAAACAATAATTGAAATTAGCTTTGCATAAAAATTTAAACACATAGAAACATAGATTTTTTATTGTTTCTGTTTAAGTTTACAGAAAAAGCAAGCTTTAACACATAGCTATGTGTATTTAAATTAGTGAAACGCCTTTTGCAGATAAAGTAAAACTATGTTTCTATGTGTTTAAATTAAATTCGTGGCAAAAAAACTTAAATAATGAACATCAAACTTCTCGCAATAGGCAAAACAGACAACAAATCGCTTCAGACTTTGATTGACGATTACACCAAACGTTTGTCATTTTATATCAAATTTGAACTGGAGATTATTCCAGATATCAAAAATGTAAAAAACTTGTCTGAAAGCCAGCAGAAGGAAAAAGAAGGCGAACTCATTCTTTCTAAACTTTCTCCAACAGATCAATTGATTTTATTGGATGAAAATGGAAAAACTTTTTCAAGCGTTGGTTTCTCTGACGAATTGCAAAAGAAAATGAATTCTGGTGTCAAAACTTTAGTTTTTGTAATTGGCGGACCTTATGGTTTTTCTGAAACTGTTTATAAAAAAGCACAAGGAAAAATTTCGCTTTCGCTTATGACGTTTTCTCATCAAATGGTTCGTTTGTTTTTTATCGAACAATTGTATCGGGGTTTTACCATATTACGAAACGAACCTTACCATCATCAATAAATTTTTTTTTCAAGTTTCAGGTTTCAGGTTTTAGCTAAAAACCATATTCTCCAAAAATACACATTTATTTAAAAATCAAACATTTACATTAAGATTTAAAAAATAAAATCGTAAATTTATACTGATTTATTAAATCTTAATAAAATTTAATAATTATAGTTTTTTAACCTTTTTTCTAACCTAAAAAGCATATAATTATGAAATCTTTATTTCGCGTTTCTGCAATCCTACTATTGCTTTTAATTGGAATTTCGTGTTCTAATGGATACGACGACAATTACACACCACCTGTAATTGTGACATTTACTGCTAATCTGACCCCAGTTACAGGCGTAACATCTTCAGCTTCAGAAACGGCGACACTTAAATTAAATCAAAGTGCCAAAACGTTTGATCTTAAAGTGAATTTTTCAGGACTAGTACCAATACATGGTCATATACATGCGGCAGACGGCACAATTGTTATTCCGTTTCCAGATGCAAGTGTATCTACCTCTCCAATATCTATATCTGGTTCTATAACTGATGCACAAATTACCGAGCTGATGGCTAATCACTATTACGTTAATTTACACACTACTGCCTATCCTAATGGCGAAATCAGTGGTACCCTTACAAAAACTGATACCTCTGGCGGAGGTGGCGGTGGCGGAGGCGGAGGCGGAGGCGGAGGCGGAGGCGGAGGCGGAGGCGGTGGTTATTAAAACCATTTAATCGCAAACACAAAAGCCTTTCTTAACGTATAGAAAGGCTTTTTATATTTATTGTTTTCTTCTTTGTGAACTTATTTAGAAAATAAATTCTATTGGAAGTTTATCAAGATTGTACGTCACGTCTTTTTGAAGCAAAATTTTATATTGAATATATTCTTCATAACTCATATCCTTATCAAATAAGAACACTAAATCTGGCACTCTCTCAAATTTTATGCTGTAGAATTGTTTTAGTATTTCTGATATTTTAATTTCCTGATTTGCCATAAAAACTTGTTTTTTACCTTTTTTAAAGTAAACCACAAAACTTCCTGCAGTAGGTTTCTCCATTTTATAAAACACTTTCGTGAAAGGCAGAAAAGCTAAATTCTTTCCAATAGAATCTGCATAAGAATAATAGTTTTGAGATTCTTCGTTTTGATGCATCTTCTCGTTACGCTTTTTTTCCTGCATTTTAATTACTTCAGGAATTACCAATTTCAATGGTAACCGTTTATCTACATTGAAAATCCAATTGGTCGAAATAATAGCACTTTTTCTATTCAAATCAGCAATAGTATCTTTTCCGTCAACTTTAAAAAAGATGTAAATCGGTGAATGGTCTTGTACATCTTTTACAATTGAAACATTCGATTTTGGCAATAAAACGTCTTCTTTTTTTCCACAAGAAAATAGAAGAACAATTATAAGTAGAGGAAAGTATTTCATATTTTTTTTATAACTATTTTATGTAAAGTTTGTCATTCCGAGGTACGAGGAATCACACGCGCGATTCCGCAAAGTGATTTTCCAATCTTTGTCAAGTTTCTAGTTTGATTTACTTCGGCCTGTTCGCTCGAGTCTCCTTCGTCGAAATGACACAAAATCTAATTAAACTCCTAATTTACCAAATAAAGCAACACATTCCACAGCTTCCTTCACATCATGCACACGAAGAATTTTTGCTCCTTTCGTCAAAGCAATAGTATTCAAGAAGGTAGTTCCGTTTAAAGCTTCTTTCGGTGTAATATCAAGTATTTTATAAATCATTGATTTTCTTGAAATTCCAGCCAAAACAGGTAACTCTAAGATATTAAAAAGTTCCATTTTTTGCATCACTTCATAATTCTGATCTATTGTTTTGGCAAAACCAAAACCTGGATCCAAAATCAGATCATTGATTCCTAAACTTCTGGCTTTTTTTACTTTTTCTGAAAAATAAAAAAGCATTTCTTTTATTATATCGTCATATTGTGTCAAACTCTGCATCGTCTGCGGATTACCACGCATATGCATCATTATGTACGGAACATTGTAATGCGCAATCACATCAAACATCTTGTCGTCTAATTCTCCAGCCGCAATATCATTTATAATCGCTGCACCACTTTCGATACTCGCTTTTGCAACCTCAGCTCTGAAAGTGTCAATCGACAATAAAGTCTTCGGAAAATGTTTTAAAATCAATTCGATTGCAGGAACAATTCGGTCAATTTCTTCTTGTTCAGTTACAAACTCAGCGCTTGGCTTGCTAGAATATGCACCAATATCAATAAATGTTGCCCCTTCCGAAAGCATTTTATCAACTTGGGAAATTATCTCATCTTCATTTTTATATTTCCCTCCATCAAAGAAAGAATTTGGAGTAACATTTAAGATTCCCATTACTTTTGGAATCGATAAATCAATAAGCTCTCCTTTACAGTTAATTGTCATGATATTTGTTCTTTTTGTTTCAAGTTTCAAGTTTCAAGTTAATCCCATTAACAATTTGTTTAGAAAAACTTGAAACCTGAAACTTGAAACTCTTTAATTTTTCCCTATTTTTGAAGAAATTTTAGCAAATATACAGCATATAAATGAAGAATACTTCCCAAGAGTTTGATAATGTTATCGCGGTTTGCCGTACATTGTTTATCAATAAAATGAAAGATTATGGCAGTGCATGGAGAATTTTAAGACTGCCATCGCTAACCGATCAGATTTTCATCAAAGCACAGAGAATTAGAAGTTTGCAAGAAAACGAAGTTCGTAAAGTGGATGAAGACGAAAAAGGAGAATTTATCGGAATCATCAATTATTCTATCATGGCTTTGATTCAGCTGGAATTGGGCGTTGTAGATCAGCCAGATCTTGACGTTGAAAAAGCAACTGAATTGTATGATGCTAAAGTAAAATTGACCAAAGATTTAATGGAAGCTAAAAATCACGATTACGGCGAGGCTTGGCGCGACATGCGTGTGAGTTCTTTAACCGATTTGATTTTGCAGAAACTCCTTCGCGTTAAGCAAATTGAAGATAATAAAGGAAAAACATTGGTTTCTGAAGGTATCGATGCCAATTATCAGGATATGATTAACTATTCTGTTTTTGCTTTAATTCTTAATCCTATTACTAAATAAAATTTCAAATTATAAATTCCAAATTCCAATGCTAAACTTGGAATTTGGAATTTGAATATTTAAATATTTATCATGAAGAACATCATTACCCAATTCTCCCGATTATTTGTCGGTGTACTTTTTATTATTTCTGGATTAATAAAACTGAACGATCCTGTTGGTTTCTCTTATAAATTGGCTGAATATTTTAGCGAACCCGTTTTTAATATGCCATTTCTAGAGCCTTTAGCTTTAGGATTAGCGATCTTTTTAGTAATTCTTGAAGTAGTTTTAGGTGTAATGCTTTTGGTTGGCTATAAATCAAAACTAACGATTTGGGCTTTATTATTGCTAATCGTTTTCTTTACGTTCCTGACTTTCTATTCTGCTTATTTTGATGTGGTAAAAGATTGCGGCTGTTTTGGAGACGCTTTACACTTAACACCTTGGCAATCCTTCACAAAAGATGTTGTTTTACTTTTCTTTATCTTGATTTTATTTATCAATAAAAAACTGGTAAAACCTCTATTCTCAAAATTAGTTACCAATATCATTACCTTAATCAGCATTGTTTTATGTGTGTTTATGGCGGTTTGGGTTATCAATCATAATCCTATCAAAGATTTCCGTCCGTATAAAGTGGGAACCAACATCGAGAAGGGAATGGAAATTCCAGAAGGAGCTCCAAAATCGGTTGTAGAAATGATTTTCATTTATAAAGTAAATGGAGTTGATAAAGAATTTACAGAAAAAGATCTAATGAATATTCCAGAAGGAGCCGTATTTGTTGACCGTAAAGACAAAGTGATTTCAGAAGGCTACGTTCCTCCTATTCACGATTTCACCATGACAAAAGATGATTCTGATTATAAAGAAGAATTATTAAAAGAGCCTAAGCTGTTAATCTACGTAACTTACGATTTGAATTTATCGAATCCAGAAGGAATGAAAAAATTAGCAAAAGTTACTGCAGATGCAAAAGCAAAAGGCTATAAAGTAATCGGAATGACAGCTTCTGGAGCTGATGAAATTGCTAAAGCGAAAAAAGAGTATGCTTTAGATATTGATTTCTATTTCTGTGACGGGACAGCTTTAAAAACGGTTGAAAGAGCAAATCCAAGTATTGTTGTCGTTCATGACGGAACCATTGCTCAAAAAGTACACTACAATGATGTTGATGATTTGAAATTATAAAATTTCAAAAAATATAAATTTTTAGAAAGCCAATTCAGTTGAATTGGCTTTCTTTTTTGGTTAAAATTATTTCAATAAATTAAGTAAGAAAAATATTAAACATAGCCTTTTATAATATATTTGCAAAAACATCTAATAAAAAACACAAGTACTATTCTTATATTTCACAAACCAAAAACAAACTTGCCTATGAAAACTCTTCTAAAGTCTCTTTTACTTTTCTTCCTAATTATTACTTATGGATGCGAAAACAATAAATTGTGTACTACACCTCCAGCGGGGTTTTCTTTTGAGCTTGTAGACAAAACCACTGGAGAAAACTTATTTACTAACGGCACTTATAACAGTAAGGATATTATTGTAAAAAATTTAGATGATAGTTCTGCAAAAGTGGAGTTTAAATTGATCTCTGAAAATAATTATAATGTCCTTACTTTTTCTAGTATTGGTTGGAAAACAGAAACGATTAATTATTCTGTAAATATTGGGGAAAAGAAAATTTTTGAGTTTTATGTAAAGGCAAAGAGAATTACTAAAGATTGTTCTCATACGGAATATGATGGTTTTGAAATTAAGAATGCCTCTTATCAATTTAATCAAAATACAGGTATTTATAAAATCTTAATTGACACATCTATTTAGAATCTAATTAAAAAGAGAACTTAAAAAAAGCTCTCTTTTTTTTAAAAAATTACTTTCAAACTAACTTTTAGATAATCTAAAATCAGACGTTTTTTTTGTTTAAAAATTCTTTTCGAGACAAAAAACTCCTCATTTTTTATCATCTCAAAAATCACTTTAAAAAAAACGACGGAATTAATAGCCAACTATTACGATTTCAAAACGGTTTTTTCAACCAAAAAACGTCAATTTGTTACAAAATAAACGACTCTTCAAATTTTGTTAATGTACAATTGGCATTCCATTTGTTTGTTTAACTTTGTGAATTCAGTACCTTAATAAAAATAATTTTAATAAAATATGAAACAATTAGTCCTAGTCGCAATTGCGTTTATTACTTTTTCTTGCTCACAAGCTCAGAAAACAACTTTTTCTAAAGAAGCTTTGTCTGAAAAACTATCAGCAACAGATGGAAGCCAAGTTACTTTCAAAAACATCTTAAAAAAATATAAAGGAAAAACTTTGGTGATCGAAGTTTGGGCTTCTTGGTGTGGAGACTGTGTAAAAGCAATGCCTAAATTAAAAGAATTGCAAGCTAATAATCCTGATGTATCTTACTTATTCCTTTCTGCTGATAAAACAGCTGATAAATGGAAAGCAGGAATCGAAAAACATGAGTTAAACAAAGGCGATCATTACATGATGAATGACGGTATGAAAGGTGTTTTTGGAAAAGCAATCGACTTAGATTGGATTCCGAGATATATCATAATTGACAAAACAGGTAAAATTGTTTTATACCGCGCTATAGAAACTGATTTCGAAAAAATCAATTCTACTTTACAGTCATTGAAATAATCTTTTCAATGTCAATTTCAATGTCAAAATTTAAATATCAATTTGAACTTTGGCTTTACTTTAAACAAAAAACAAAAAATAATATAAAACTACCAAAATGAGAAAATCGATTGTTGCAGGAAACTGGAAAATGCATAAAAATGCAGCGCAAACTGAAGAGTTATTAAACGAGTTAATCGCTAAAATTCCAGCAAAAACTAATGCACAAGTAATTGTAGCGCCAACTTTTGTAAACTTACAAGCGGCAGCGACAAAATTAAAAAACACAACTATTGGAGTTTCTGCTCAAAATGTTCACCAAGCTGAAGGTGGTGCTTTTACAGGAGAAATTTCTGCAGATATGTTAACTAGCATTGGCGTTAACACTGTAATTTTAGGTCACTCAGAGCGTAGAGCTATTTTCCACGAAACAGATGCTTTAATCGCAAACAAAGTTGATACTGCTTTAAAACATGACATGACTGTTATTTTCTGTTTTGGAGAAGAATTAAAAGATCGCCAGTCTGGAAATCACTTCAACATTGTTGAAAATCAATTGCGCGATGGTGTATTCCATATTGCAAAAGAATCTTGGTCTAAAATTGTTTTAGCTTACGAACCAGTTTGGGCTATCGGAACTGGAGAAACTGCTTCGCCAGAGCAAGCTCAAGAAATGCACGAATTTATTAGAGAAACTATCCGTAAAGCTTTTGGAGCTGAAATTGCTGATGAAGTTTCTATTTTATACGGCGGTTCTGTAAAACCAGAAAACGCTAAAGAAATCTTCTCTAAACCAGACGTAGATGGTGGTTTAATTGGAGGTGCTGCTTTAAAAGCAGATGATTTCTTAGCTATTGTTACAGCTATCTAATTTTAGATTTTAGATTTTAGATTTTAGATTTTAGATTTTAGATTTTAGATTTTGAATCTCACATATAAAAAAAGCGTTCGCTGTGCGAACGCTTTTTTTATATTTCTATCTTTTCTCTTGCATCTTTCATCTTTTCACATCTCACCTCTCACATTTCACAAAAGATTAATTAATAAATGATTTCAAAAGCGGGCAATTGTATTGTTTAAACACTGATGTTGTTTTATAAAGCGAATAAAAATCTCGAAGTTCTTTTCCGGCTTTAAAAGCTGGTCTTTTATCATCTATAAAATCGGCATAATATCCGTAATAGTTGCATTCGAAAAGCATTAGGCTTGCCATGGCTTTTTCGTTGCTATTTTTAGACATTTTAAGCGCTTTTTGATAATATGATCTTGCCGTATTTAAATGAAAATAATTTCCGTTTTGATACTTCTTCTTATTCTCAGTGTTATCGCCATAAACGTAATCAATATAAGATTCTCCAGAGGTCCAATCGTAAGCGCTCATCATCCAGGAATTTCCTAAATACGAAACATTAAAATACGCATGCGCCAATTGTAAATTGCTTGTGGCAGTATTTTGCTTTTTCAACTGAATCAATTTGGCAATAAAATCTCTTTTATTAAAATGATAATCGAATTTGCGCTCTTCCTGTTTTTGAAGAATCTTTGGTTTAAACGGATCTTCGTTTAAATAATTTTTAAACTCATAATTTTTATCCCAAAAGTCTTTTGGCATGCTGGCAAATGTCTCGTAAGCCAATTCGAGATTATTATTTCTAAAAGCAATGGTTCCTTTTAAATCTTTGTAGTAATTGACATCTGGCGCGATTGTTCCTGTGCAAAGATATTTTTCAAACGGCGTTTTATTTTCTTTCTTCTGTAAAGCCATTAATCGATCCATATCTTCAACCGTAGCATGACGATCAAAATAACCTAAATAAGTGTAAAAATAAGGATTACTGTATGCTGAATATTCTCCTCCGTTTTTAATATCAGATTTCATAAAAAATAAACCTGCGGAAACTGCGTCGCCTTTTTTATAGAATTCTTCGCTTGCAATACGATACAAACTGTATAAATTTTTAAATAATCCGCTATCCTTTTCCACCAAATTTTCGATGGAATTGAAATACGTAAAAAGCTGGTTTTGCACTTTTTCATTCTTCAAATCATCTTGTTTTAAAGAAACCAAAGCCAAAAGCATGTTCTTCTGCATTTGTATAGACGGGTTGGCATTTGCAGAAATCATGGCAGTATATTTCTTTCCTAAATCTATTTCATCGTTTAAAAACAAAATCTGAGCGATTCCCGCACTTAAATAATCTCTTTGTTCACCAGAAGTTTTACTATGAATACTTATTAAAAAATCACGAACTTGTCTAAGATAAAATATATCTTTAGTATAATTTTTCGCTCTAGCAGTGGCATAATTTTCATACCAAATATCTCTGTCAAATACTACCGAAGGCGTTCCGTCATTGGTGTACTGAGGCGTTAAGATCCAGTCTTCGAGTTTGTTGATTTCTCTACCAATTAAAAAACTCAAAAGCAGGCTATTTGGGTTCAGTTCATAAACTTTTTGAATTGTTTTTAAATCAGGTGCCGGATTTCTAAGACTTTCGATAGCCAAAATTATACTGCGTTCTTCATCATTTTTTGCCAAAGCCAAACTTTCGTTTGTCAGCTTCCAGTTATAATGCTGTAAAACGGCAAATGATTTTTCTTCGCAAGAGGCAAATACTTTACTTAAAAGATAATTCTGCATTGGTAAATTGTCTATACACAACGCTTTATAATATAATCCCCAAGGTTTTAAAATAGTATTTGATTCTTTGTCCAAATACGTATCATACAATCGAATAACTTCTTGTTTGTTTCCGCCATAAAAGCTGTTTCTTAGATACACAAACGCGTATCGCTGTTTTAAAAAATCGTCTTTAACCGATTTTATCTTTTTATCAAAATCAGAATCTATTGATACATTATTATACACTTTTCCATTAATATCACTCCAAGATTCCCATTTACTATATTGAAGATTATTGTATTCTAAACTTTTAGCCAATACTATATATTTTAAAAAGGCTTTATTTCTGGACAATAACAATGCTTCAACAAATGTATTTTTACTAAATGTCTGTTTTAGCGTTTTACTTTCAAATGCATTCTGAAACTGTTCAGAATCTGTTGCATATAAGATCGCATAAATATCTTCGGGCTTAACGCCAGCGCCAAGTTTTTTCTGCCATTCTTTACAATTCAAATCCCAATCGGCTGTAGAAATTGTATTGGTCGAATAATACCAATCTGCCGAATAATAAAACGGTGTTAGTCTAAAAAAGCCTTCTCTTTCTGCTTTAAACAAAGCCAAACGAGATGTTTCGGGCGAAACGCTCCATCCACAGGCAAAAGAAAGCTGAACACTCAACAGTAAAAACAAACTGCTAAAAACTTTCATAATATTTGGAAATATTCTGGATTCCATAATCTTTAATGTATTTTTTGTCAAAAGAGAAAAACGTTATTTTAGTCTGATTATCAATTGCGATTTTACTTTTAATAATTGAAATCATTTTTTCGAGTTCGGCGTCAGAAATTTTCTCAATCCTAATTTCATCACCGTTTCGCAGATACGTTTGTCCAACCAAAATATCATCTTGCAGCAAATATTTGCCATCAGAAACTTTCTTAAGTTTTATCGTATCATTCAATATGTTTCCATAATCAGATAAAATTCCTTTAAACTGATTTCCTCTAAAAACAACGGCCCAACTGTACAACGGCAACGCTACATCTAGCTTCAATTTATAGTCGCTATGCGTTATATATTGCTGCAATTCATTGCTTGTTCCTATAGAATTTTTAGTCTGCAAATCGTCTGGTTTCGAGATATTGTAACACATCAGCAGCCCTTTATCTACTGGCGGAGTTCCCGCTTTTGTTGCATATTTATATTGCCATAAACGAATGGTAGCGGCAATCTTGGCATCTGGAAACTGATTTTTTACTTTTTCTAATAAATAGAAATAATTTTTTCTCGATTTCTCTGTCCAATCACAATCAATCAAAATTTCTTTAAAATCAACTTTCAGTTTTGCCAATTCTAGCAATCTTATCGAGTCGTAATTGAGACTTTTATAATCTTTCTGTTTGTAATAGTCTTTTGGATATACAATTCCAGAGGCAATTCTTTCTGCTTTTCGTTCAATAATTTTCTGCCCTACTTCCTGGACACGTTTTGCAATTCGAATAGCCAGCGTATCCAACTGTTTTTTATTGGTATTTAAAACCACATCATTGGTAATAAAAATAGACGGTGTAATCTCTGGAGTATTTTCGTTAAACCAAACATTGTTGATTGTAGCAACAGGAAGCGCTTCTTTGGAATAGGGATTCCAATCGATGTCAAAAAAACGGACATACATGTGTTTTATTCCAATTTTACTTATCAAAGAATCGTCTTCTTCTTGAAAATACAAATCGGTTTTCCAATAGCAAAAAGATCGTACAACATCATGATCTTTTACGCACCCCATACCGTTTAAGACCAGAAAAAGCAAAATAATAACCGTATTCTTCATAACATCAAAATTCCTACAAAAGTATATCGAAATTACCATTAATAAATATGAGAATCTGATTTATTTATGAACAAGTTTTGCTTTTGATTCTTACCTTTGCAAAAATTTTTATTTTATGTCAAATATATATTTAGGATATCATTTTACAATTGAACCAAAAGAACTTGGATCAGAAATTTTAGTGGCTGAATTGGGCGAAAAAGCGTTTGAAAGTTTTACGGAAACAGAAAACGGAATTTCGGCTTTTGTGAAGAAAGATTTATGGGATGAGAATATCCTAGATGATATTTATATTTTACAGTCTGAGGAGTTTAAAATTGAATATACCATTGAAGAAATCGATCAGGTAAACTGGAACGAGGAATGGGAAAAGAACTTTGAACCAATTGATGTGGATGGAAAATGCCACGTTCGCGCTCCTTTTCATCCAAAAACTGATGCTGAGTTTGATATTGTAATCGAACCTAAAATGAGTTTTGGAACTGGTCATCACGAAACCACTCACATGATGATTCAGCATTTACTAGAAATGGACGTAAAAGGTTTGAAAACTCTTGACATGGGTTGCGGAACTGCAATTTTAGCTATTTTAGCCGAAATGAAAGGTGCAGAACCAATCGATGCTATTGATATTGACAATTGGTGCTATTTGAACTCTATTGAAAATGCTGAACGCAATAATTGCAAACATATCAGCGTTTATGAAGGCGATGCCGCTTTATTGGCCGGAAAAAAATACGATTTGATTATTGCCAATATCAATAGAAATATTTTGTTGAATGATATGCAGGCTTATGTTGACGCTTTAAATCCAAAGGGAGTTATTCTTTTTAGCGGTTTTTATGAAGAAGACATTCCGTTTATTGATGCTTCATGCGTAGAAAAAGGTTTAACTTATGTTAAAAAGCTACAGAGAAACAATTGGGTATCTTTAAAATACGTAAATTAGATTACTGATAATCAATTCAGTACAAAAACCTATATTAAATATGAGTACTAAAGAAAAAGTAAGAGAAAGAGTTCGCGAAAAAGAAGCCATTGCTTTTAATAACGAGATCATTGTGTATAATGATGATGTAAACACTTTTGATCACGTAATTGATACTCTTATGCGTGTTTGCGACCATACGGCAGAACAAGCCGAACAATGCTCTCTGATTGTACATTACAACGGAAAATGCACTGTAAAGACAGGTCCGATTGAAAAACTTAAACCTCAATGCACACAACTTTTGGAAGCTGGTCTTAGCGCCGAAATTGTTTAATTGCAAATAATTTAAAAAGCATTCTATTTTATTCTATATTTGGAAAAAATAGAATGCTTTTTTTATGGAAGAATACGGAAAAATATTAATTATTGCAATGCCGGTTTTTTTAGTCTTAATTATTATTGAAAAAATTTACGGCATTTATATAAAAAACGACACTGCTCCATTAATAGACAGCGTATCGAGCATTAGTTCTGGCATTACCAATTCGGTTAAAGATGTTTTGGGTTTAAGCGTTACTTTTCTTTCTTATGAATGGCTCGTTTCTAAAATCGCATTACAGCATTTAGAAGCCAATGTTCTCTCCTATTGCATCGCTTTTTTTGTGATTGACTTTTATGGCTATTGGAGCCATCGTCTGGCACACCAAATTAATTTTCTTTGGAACAAACATGCCATACATCACAGTAGCGAAGAATTTAATCTCGCTTGCGCGCTTCGTCAGCCCATTGCGAGTTTGGTCAATCTTTTCACTTTTTTATTGATTCCTGCAGCGCTATTGGGTGTTCCTGCTTCTGTAATAGCTATTACGTTGCCTATTCATTTATTTTTGCAATTTTGGTATCATACCAAGCATATCAAGAAAATGGGATTTATTGAGCATATTCTAGTAACTCCTTCGCATCACCGTGTCCATCATGCCATTAATCCAGAATATTTAGACAAAAACCACTCGCAGATTTTTATTTTTTGGGACAAACTTTTTGGTACTTTTCAAAAAGAATTAGACGATGTGCCACCCGTTTTCGGAATCACAAGGCCTGCCAATACTTGGAATCCTATTAAAATAAATTTTCAGCATTTGAGCTTGCTCATAAAAGATGCTTGGCGCGCTCCAAAATGGAAAGACAAATTAACTATTTGGTTTAAGCCAACAGGCTGGCGCCCTGAAAATTTTGAAGAAAAATATCCTGTAAACAAAATTGAAAATGTTTTTGATTTTGAAAAATACGGCACGCAAAACTCTCAAAAACTAATCTACTGGTCTCTTGCACAAGTTTTAATAACATTACTATTTGTAAGCTATCTGTTTGACAACATTGCCAAAATCGGACTTCCAAATATTTTTATTTACGGCTTTTTTATTTTTATAACTATATATAGCTACACAGAGTTAATGGATAAAAATCGATTTGCTCTTTTGTTGGAAGGAATCCGATTAGGGATTGTAATTTGTATTATTGGCTATTATGGGGATTGGTTTGGTTTAAACCATGTAATTCCAATTAGTAATTATATTATTTTTACCTACCTGATCCTGTCTTTTTTAACGACACTTTATTTCGTCAATTTTGAATTTAAAACCAACCAAAACCAATACATCACTTCATAACCCCTATTATGAGAAACTCTTCCTTTTTCAAAATTTATGTCGCATTTAGTATAGTTTATCTCATTGTTCTACTTTTTGGCTACGAGCGATTTGACCTTTTTCTTAAACCCATTTTAATGCCTATTATTGGTTTTGGAGCCTTTTTCTATAAAAAATTTCAGAGCAAGAATATTTTACTGGCAGCATTAGCACTTTCATGGCTTGGAGATGTAATCTTGCTTTTTACCGACCTTGGAGAGATTTACTTTATATTAGGACTTGTATGTTTTCTTAGTGCTCATGTCGTGTACTGCGTTCTTTTTAATAAGCAGAAAAGAATTAGAAAAAAACAAAATAAACCGCTTTTTATATTGGGCAGCATCTTAATTGCGATCTATTTAATCGGAATGGTTTCTGTTTTAATGCCTTATTTAGGCGAACTTGAAATTCCGGTTTCTATTTACGCTTCGGTAATTTCAATTATGCTTTTGTTTGCTTTCAACGGATTCTTGGTTTGGGAGAAACCTGGAAATCAGCTTGTTTTTTTTGGAGCGCTTTTCTTTGTAATTTCTGATAGCATTTTGGCCGTAAATAAATTTTATGCTCCAATTCCTAAAAGCTCTTTTTTTATAATGCTAACGTATCTTCTGGCACAATATCTGATTGTAGTTGGTGTTTTAAAACTAAATCCAAAAAAAGCAAAACAAGCCGTTTAACTTTCGCAATAACCTTAACCATGAAAAAAATAGCACTTTTACTCGTTTTATTGATTAGCGCTTCGTCTTGTATAAGTACAAAATCGACTTTAAAAAATGTAGATGATAATGCGCCAGATTTAATTCTGAAAAAGGACAATACTTTTTCTATAACCCAATTTGCTAAAGACAAAAAGTACGGTTACGATCCTGATTATCCTATTAATATATTTTTTCAAAACACAAACAATGAAGCTTTAAACGAAGCCCGTTTCTTAAATGCTCTGGCTGGTCCAAACGGCGAAAAAATAACGTACACTAGATTAGAAACTTGTTGCCCTTTTCCGACTAAAAGAAGCAATATGGGGGCTGGATTCTTGAATGTTTATGAATTGAAATGGGATGGACAAAAAAAGCCTATTAAGCTTTATTTGAATGTTTATGAAAAAGGGATTTTGATGGTTCCAATGGGATTGAGGTTGAAACAGAATTAATATTCAATAACAAAAAATGATTAAATGTCTAATAATATTGAAAATAGAATTAGTTTTTGGAGGGATTTGTGGGAAGATTTAATATTAAACTTCTTAAAGAAATCTTATGGCCTTTCTCTATACAGTCCACATATATTAGTTGAAGACATCATAACAGAAATAGAAGAGAACTCTTTTCAAAATTTGGATAACAAAAAATATTTTTATGATAAAATATCTTTCTATTTAATGAATGATGTCATCGTTAAAAATCATTTCTATTCAAGTTTTAAAATTCTTAGGTCTGTATTTAATTCTGATAAGAATAATTATATTCTGGAAATTTCTAAAAAAATAAAAAATCAATTTCAAGAAGGTTTGTATTTTAATTATTGCTTAGAAAATTTAAATAATGAACTAAATAATGATGAAGAAATAACATTAAATTTCATAACCACAATAAATTATTTAACTCAAAATATAATTGTAGAATTTATTAAAAAAGGGTATGTTTTAGAAGATATTAAAAAATTCTCAGATAATATATTTTCCGATTATCGCGAACAGTCAGGTATTATTTCTACTAAATTCCCTCATAATTTAAGTGCCAGCAGCAGCGTCTCTAATCAATCTCAATTTTATGCAGATGTTGTTTATTTAATGAATAACTTACAAAATAAAGACCGTATTAATGCGCTTTCAAATTATTTTTACAAAAAAAAAGAAAAGGCACATTATATATTTATAGTAAAAGGATTAAAGGGTTCTACAAACATTGAATTAGGAAATGTTACCTTGTATTCGTTAGAAAACAAAAGATTTATTGTTAATGATGAAGATCATTCTCACCATGAAGATTTACAAAAAAAGAATACGAACCAGTCAAAAAAATTTATTCAAGCAGCAGTAGAAATTGATTATTTACTTCCTAAATCTTCATTAACAAATGCATTAACAAAACTAGAAAATACTTTAGATCTAGTTTCTTGTTATTTTAGAACAAAGACGGAAATAGAAATAGATTCATCTAGCTATATAATTGTAAAAGATGGAAAGTTTATTTTTTCTTCTCATGGTCTAAACAAAAAAGAAGATCCAATCAGATTCAGAGACTCACTTATTTTAGATGATTTTGAAAATGAGTTAAATGGCTTAAATGATTTTTCTTATTTATGGTGTAATACGAAAATACACAAAAAGGGTCAGTCAAAATTGTTAAACGCCATACATTGGTTTAGTAAAGCAGAGCAATCAATCAAACAAGAAGATAAAATGCTAAACTATTGGATTGCAATTGAAAACCTATTTAATTTAGAATTTGACATAACTAATGACATTCTAGCAGGCAACAAAAAAAGAAAAATACATCTAATACAAGAAATTATCTCCTCTACCCAAATTTTTAATTACATATATGATTATGGATGGGAATTATATCGCCATTATGAACATATTGCATTAAACCAAAGATTTTCAAAAAGGAAAAAATTATCAGAAGAAATTATTATAAAAGCAAACTTACTGGTTGATCCAGGAAATACAATTTATTTGGAGAAATTTATTGATTCGCTAGAAGAAATAAAAAATCATGAAAATGATTTGTTTATATTACAAAAGCTAGAAAATTTAATTTCTTTCTATAAAGACGCAAATTTTACAAAAAAAAGCATTCATGAACAAATTGATGTTATTCAAAATGATGTTCTAATGATTTATAGATTTAGAAATCTAATTGTTCATAATGCTCATTTTGATAATGCGTTGTTACCATATTTTGTTTGGAAAATAAGAAATTACGCTGGTACATTAATTAGAAAACTAATTCAGGAATTGAAAACTAATGATATTGAACTGTCTAATTTAATGATTCAACTATTTATAAACAAAGAGCATTTCTTAGTCGAATTAGAAAATGGAAACGTAAATTTATTTAATGATAAAGTATAATTTATTTTTAGAATAGCTATATAATTAAAACGATAAAAATATTTTGACATCTATAATTCAGCTTAATTTCCAGAAAACAATTCCGAGTTTTTTAATCATAAGAAAAAAGCTATAATTTTAACAATACCCCATCTTAAAATAATCTTAAATCTTCATCCGAAACTCATAAATCATAACTACCTTTGCATTGCAAAAAAATAATTTTATGAACATACAACATATTCCTCAAATTAAGCATACTGACAGCGGGAATTTCTTTTTATTGGCGGGGCCTTGTGCTATCGAAGGAGAAGAAATGGCGCTAAAGATTGCTGAAAAATTAGTTGGTATTACCGACAAACTTCAGATTCCTTACGTATTTAAAGGATCTTTTAAAAAAGCAAACCGTTCTAGAATTGACAGTTTTTCTGGAATTGGCGACGAAAAAGCATTAAAAATCTTAAGAAAAGTTTCAGAGACTTTTCATGTTCCAACTGTAACCGATATTCATACTAACGAAGATGCTGATATGGCTGCTCAATACGTAGACGTGTTGCAGATTCCTGCTTTCTTAGTTCGTCAAACAGATCTTGTTGTAGCTGCTGCCAATACTGGTAAAACAGTAAACTTGAAAAAAGGACAATTTATGAGTCCAGAAAGCATGAAACATGCTGTTCAAAAAGTATTAGACTGTAACAATGAGAACGTTATGGTTACAGATCGCGGTACTATGTTTGGTTACCAAGATATGATTGTTGATTTTAGAGGAATTCCTACTATGCAGCAATATGCTTCTACAGTTCTAGACGTTACCCACTCTTTACAGCAGCCAAATCAAACTGCTGGTGTTACGGGCGGAAGACCTGATATGATTGAAACGGTAGCAAAAGCAGGTATCGCAGTGGGTGTTGACGGTATTTTTATCGAAACGCACTTTGATCCAGCAAACGCAAAAAGCGATGGTGCTAATATGCTTCACTTAGACTATTTTGAAGGCTTAATGAACAAGTTAGTTGCTATTAGAAAAACAGTTAACGCATTTTAAATTATAATACTTAAGTTCTTTGAAAACAAAAATTTTATTTTTCTTACTGACTTGTGTTTCTTTAAGCACATTTGCTCAGGAAGAAAGCACAGTAGATAAATATGCGGCACATAATAAAGGAAAATTCTTTGTGTCGTGGGGTGGTAACAGAGAAAGCTACTCAAAATCGGATGTAAACTTTAGAGGTAAAGATTACAACTTTACAGTTGAGAATATGGCCGCTCATGACAAACCAAAAGGATACCATATCGATTATGTAAATCCTGCTAATATGACCATTCCTCAAACCAATTTGAGATTAGGTTATTTCTTTAGCGATCATTACAGCGTAACAATTGGTCTTGACCACATGAAGTATGTAATGACACAAAATCAGATAGCAAATGTAAACGGATATATCAATTTGCCTGCAAACGATCCTGGATCTTTCTACAACGGTGTTTATAACAATACTCCTGTCGATATGTCACTATATGGTGCTCAGGAAGGTGGTTATGATATGGGTACTGTTCAAGGAAATCCTCCTGCTTTTTTAATGTATGAGCACACAGATGGTTTAAACTACATCAATACTGAAGTTTCTAGATTTGATGATATTTCAAAATTGTTTCGTCTTCCAAATATTGATAAAGTTCAAATTAACTTAACAGAAGGATTAGGAGCTGGTCTTTTGTACCCAAAAACAAATGCGACTCTATTAGGAAAAGAACGTCATGATGATTTCCATTTTTCGGGTTACGGTCTTTCTGCAAAAGCTGGTCTAAATATTACCTTCTTTAAACATTTCTATATTCAGGGAGAATTAAAAGGCGGATATATCAATATGCAAGATATTAGAACATCTGTTAGCAACGAAGATAAGGCTTCACAAGATTTCTTCTTCTTTCAAAGAATTATCGAAGTGGGCGGAATTTTCAGAATCTAATATAAGTTTAGAAAATATAGCAAAAATAGTTATCATTAATTTGGTAACTATTTTTTTTATCATTTACTTTGCATCTCAAAGTACTTTAAATTTTACTTTATGAAAATCAAAAAATATCTGTTTCCAATAGTTACATTCATCATAAGCTTTGGCTGTGCTTTATTTGTTGCTATAAAAGTTTTTCCTAATAATCCTTTTACAGGAGAAACTAAAACAGAAAAAACAGCAGTTAGCAAGTTTAAGGATGGAGATCTTATTTTTCAAACTTCAGAATCAAAACAATGTGAAGCAGTTCGTATTGCAACTAATTCGAAGTTTTCTCATTGCGGAATTATATATGATATTAACGGAAAATGGTTTGTTTTTGAAGCCGTTCAGCCTGTAAAACTTACTCCGCTTGAAGATTGGATCAAACATGGAAAAGACAGCAAATATGTGGTGAAACGATTAAAAGATGACAGCATTCTAAAGCCAGAAATTCTACAAAAAATGAAAGACTACAGTCAGCAATTTGATGGTAAAGAATACGATGCTTATTTTGAATGGACCGATAATAGAATTTATTGCTCTGAATTGATCTGGAAAATCTATAAAAATGCGGCAGGAATAGAATTATCTAAACTTAGAGAATTGAAAGATTTTAATTTAGAAGATCCAAGAGTTCAGAAGATACTAAAAGAACGTTATGGCAACGATATACCATTGGAAGAAAAAGTTGTTGCTCCTTCTGACATTGCCGATTCTAATATATTGAAAACCTTAATAGACACTTATTAATATTGAAAAAGCTAGTTCTCTATTTTCTAGCTTTTTTATTTATCATTTTACTTTGAATTTCAAAGAACTTTTAAAAAAACTACACTTTATGAGAGATTATTGGATTGAAAAACTATATGAATGTTCTAAAAAACCGTATCAAAAATATTTCAAGAAAAACGAACCTTGGAATATTGATAAAAGTCTACTAATGAAATATCCTGAAGAGAGCCTTGGATTTGGCTTAGGAAATTTTCTGCACAAAAATCATTTTGATATTCAGGAAAAACTGGAAGATCATGATGTCATTCATGTTCTTACCAATACGGGAGTTTGTGTATACGAAGAAATCGGAATGCAGTATTATTTGCTAGGAAATGGCAAAAAGAGCCTGTATCTGTTTATGGTGATTCTAACAGGAACCGTTTTTTATCCTAAAAGAATGGACTATTTCATTAAACAATATAAAAGAGGAAAACAGGCACTTCCATTTCATTATCTCGATTTTTCTAAAATGCTTTTTATGCCTGTTCAAACTATTCAGCACACTTTTAAAATCTAAAAATTATGAAAACAATTTATGATCCTTCCGAAGAAAAACAATCTACAGAATTAGCTATAGGAACATTTCTAATCACTACGCTTCTGTTTATGTTTTATATCATTTCCAATCAAAATTCTATGGTTCTGATTATTGCATGGCCTTTTGCTTTAGCTGGCATTGTAGTTAACTCTATTATGTTTTTTCATTTAGCAGAAAAATTTATTCATTTACCCCAACATCGAAGAGACATCGGAGTAAAGATTCTAATCTTGCTTTCTAATATTCCGATTATTTTTTTCTATTATTTGGTTGTGATGAAATCTTAATTTTAATTTTCCGCACATTCCGATGGATTGAAATCCGTCGCTACAATATGAATACGTTCCTACGGAATTTAATGAGCACAAAAAAAGCCACAAGTAAACTTATGGCTTTTTGGGTTTTTATAATCTGAATCTTAATTCGCTTTTTTGATTTCGATTCCGTTTTGGTCTAATAAATACATCAATGAAGCCATTGTTGCTGCACCAAGTTCCAATTCTCTTTTATTGATAGCATCAAATTTATCGTTTGCTGCGTGGTGATAATCAAAATAACGTTGAGAATCTGGCTTTAAACCTGCTTTTACTATTGCTTGCGAAGTTAAGTGATTGATATCTGAACCTGCATGGCCAATTGTAAAACTGTGCACTAAATAAGGCTCAAAAAGATCTTTGTAACCTTGGATTTTTTTCAAATTAGCATCATCAGCTTCAATTGAGAATCCTCTTGGAGAAAATCCTCCTGAATCGCTTTCTAAAGCAAAAATATGGTTCTCTTTCTTTTCTTTTGAAACTTCTTCATATTTAGCACCGCCTTTTCCTCCGTTCTCTTCATTCATAAACAATACCACACGGATCGTATTTTTTGGCTTATAGTTTAAGTTTTTCAAAATACGAATTACTTCCATACTTTGCACTACCCCTGCTCCATCATCATGAGAACCATCTGCCAAATCCCAAGAATCTAAATGTCCACCAACAACCATAATGTTTTCTGGAGTTACAGTACCTGTCAATTCACCAATTACGTTATAAGACAATGCATCTGGTAAAGTTTCGCAAGATTGTTTGAAATAAAATTTCAAAGCTGGATTTGCTTTTAAAGATTTACTCAACAACTCAGCTCCGTTTGTACTAATTGCCGCTGTTGGAATATATTGCGTTTTTGGCAAATCTCCGTAACTCTGAGCTCCTGTATGAGGAAAATCGTCTAAACGCAAGTTCATAGAACGAACAATTGTTCCGACAGCTCCTAATTTTGCAGCTTCTTTTGCTCCTGCGTATCTTTGGTCAACACAAGCTCCATAAGAAGTAAAAGTTTCAATGTTTTCAGGATTCATTGGTCTGTTGTAGAAAACAATTTTTCCTTTTACTTTATCTGATCCAAGCTCCGTTAATTCTTTAATTCCTTGAACTTCGATTATTTCTGCCGTAAGACCCGTTTTTGGTGTTGCAACAGAACCACCCAATGCACATATTGGCACATTCGTTTTTACTTTTCCGTCAAGGATAAAAGCAGTTTCTTTTTCGCCTCTAACCCAGTGAGGCACCATAACTTCTTGCAAATAAACTTTATCAAGTCCTAAGCTTTCCAATTGTCTTTTAGTGTATTCAACAGCTTGTTCTGCACCTTTAGATCCAGACAGACGAGCTCCGATATCGTTAGACAAATATTCCAGCCACGTGTAACATTTTGACTCTGTTAAGGCTTTTTTGTAAAATAATTTGATGTTTTTTTCATCATTTGTCTGCGCAAACAATGTCAATCCGTTTAAAACTAATGCAGTTAAAAGAATCGTTTTTTTCATAGTTTATATAGTAATTTTGGAGTTTATAGTGCTTTTGGCACATTCACAAAGGAACAAAATTATTGACAGTTCTGAGTTTTTTTCTAAAGCTTTTCTCAAAAAAAAGCTCTAATTGCAAATTTTTCAATTTGCAATTAGAGCTTTTACAGATTTTATAAATAAAGATTATTTTACTTCAATAATCTTATTTTTTGTTCCGATTCCGTTTTCATTAAAAGGTTCAATTGTAAAATAATATTTTGTGCCTTTATCCAAACCTCTAAAATCATACGTATTATCTCCATACACCATAATGCTATTGTATAATTTGTCTGGTTCAATTCCGTAATAAATATTATACCCAATTGCATCGGCTTGTTTTTTCCAAGAAATTATAGCATTTCTAGAATCTGCTTTATTTCTATCTACTTTGAAAGCAGCAACTGCTTTTGGTTTTGCTGCCAATCCGTTTCCAAAAACTCTAAAATCTGAAATCGCAAATAAACCAGATGCATTATGAATGTTTTCCATTTTAATATAACGCGCTTTAATCGGTTTTATAAGCTCTACATAATCGTGAGGCGCATCTTTATCATTTTTAGATTTATCAACTACCAAAGTCCAATTTTGAGCATCATCAGACATGAAAATTTTATATTGATAATAAATATCCATTGCCTTATTAAACTGTGTCGCTTTATGATCTGCATAATTAATCTGCAACGCATTTATTTCCATTGGTCTTCCTAAATCCATTTGAAGCCATTCGCCAGGGTTGCTCGTTTTGGCAGACCAATAAGTCTGAATATTTTCATCAGTTAGATTTTCAGGTCCGTAACAGAATTTCTCATACACTTTCTTTCCGCCATTATCCATTCTGTGCGTCTCCACTTCCATACATTCTTCGGAAGAAGAAACTGTTACAGGCTTTTTATAAGAAAGCAACATCCATCCAGAAGAAGCTCCCTTTGTTTGATCGCGTTGAGCTGTTGGCAATACAATTGGAAAATCCCCATAAGCTGTAATAGAATACATTACATCATCTTTGTCAAATCCAGCAGGAAACATATCAATACGACGCTCAAAACGATCTTTTATAGAAATTTTACAGGTTCCTGTATTCCAATAATTTCCGTAATTATCTGCAAACGTATTTCCGTGTCCGGCTCCAATTACAAATCCGCCTGGTTTATACGACATTGGATTGTGTTTCTGATAGGTAAATGGTCCTAACGGATTATCTCCAACATGAACACCATTTGCATACCCTTTAAATTCGGTTGCTGGTGCACCATATTGCATATAATATTTTCCGTTGTGTTTGGTCATCCAAGCTCCTTCAATGAAATTTCCCCACGGTGCAGGCTCCATATCGTTATTTGGCCCGAAACGCTCCCATCCGTGTGCTGAAGGATCTAGAATAGCCACTTCTTTAATTTGTCCGTAAGGTTTTTGAATATCTTCTACTTCGGTTGCTTTATACAAAGTTGCATAATCTGCTTGATTTCCTTTTGGAAGCCAAGTTTTGTAGTCAACCTCAACGCCAACTAACGGTAATTTTCCGCTTGAACCATAGTACATGTACACTTTTTTATCATCGTCTTGAAAAATCGCTGGATCCCAAGTTGGCAACATTGCTTTGTCTACATGACGTGTCCATCTTCCTGATTTTGGATCTGCTGTTTTCCAAATTGGATGATCTCTTTTCCAAGTTGAACCTACATAAAATAAAGTGTCATTTACAACCCAAGCTGCAGGAGCGCACTGATCGTCATCGCCAGGCTGCCTTTGGAAACTTCCGTAAACAAAATTCCAGTCTGACATGTCTTTACTCCAAAAGAAACCCGCCTGATTGGTCGCAAATAAATAATACTCGCCTTTGTACGTAATAATTACAGGATCGGCGCTAGAACGGCGTGATTCTGGAATTCCGTTATGATTGTGCGTTGTATAATTATATCCAATATTTATTGGATTACAATAGGTTGTCGCTGGTCTGCTTGGATCAAACCACTCTGTTTTACCAGAATTTTGTGCCGAAAGACTACTTCCAAAAAGTATCGAAAGCAATAAAATTGGCTTTAATTGTTTGTATATCTTCTTCATTGTTCGATTTCTACAGCTAAAAGCTTTAGCTTATTTTTTAATCTCTTTTCTTTCCTTTAAAAGCTCGGGCTCGTTTGTGGTGATGTAATTGAATTTGTGTTCTATAATCCAATCCATATCTTTGGCATCATTAACGGTCCAAGCATTTAGAATAACTTTGTTATCCTTGGCTTCTTGTATCCACTCAGGATGCTTTTGAAAAACAGAATAATGATAATCTACACCATTAATTTTATCTGCTTTTACCTCTTTTGGAGATTTATTTCCTTCCAAATATTGCAAAGAAGTTTTAGAATCTATAGCTCTGATTTTCTTCAAAATATCATAATCAAAACTGATGTAGCAGGTATTTTTATTGGCTTTTAATTTTTTAATGGTTTCGACGGCAGCTACACCAGTTTTTTGTCCTCTTTCTTTACTAATTTCTGAAGGTTTGATTTCGCAAACCAAAAGTGTGTGTTTGTTATTTCTTATTCCCTCTGAAATATATTCATGAAGGGTTGGAAGTTTTTCTCCGTTAGAAAGCTTAAATTTTATTAAATCTGCGTAATTGGTTTCTTCAATAAGCAGTTTATTGTAATGCGCATCGTGATTGATTACAAGCGAATCATCTGCTGTTCTCCAGACATCAAATTCTGAACCTGGCAATTTTAAATCTATCGCATGTCTTAAGGCGGCAATCGAGTTTTCTGGCAGGTTGTTCTTTTTCCAAGCTCCTCGATGTGCCACGATTGCATTTTTCTGTGCATTCCCATAAGAAAAAGCCATAAGGCATACTGCGCTAAATATTTTTAAAGTATTCATATAATCGTAGTTAAAAAATTACAAAAAGGTCTTTCGTTTTAGAAAAAAAGCCCTCCAAACGAAGGGCTTTTCACTAATCAAATAAACCAACTATTTAGTTAACTCAAAACTAACTTTCTTATCGGCGTTTGAATTTCCTCCCACGAAAATATCAAACTGCCCAGGCTCTGCTACAAATTGTAAATCAGAGTTATAAAATTTTAAATCTTCAACCGTAATGTCAAAACTTACGGTTTGTTTTTCACCTTTTTTAAGTGCTATTTTTTGGAAACCTTTTAGTTCTCTAACTGGTCTTGTTACCGAACCAACTAAATCTCTAATGTATAATTGAACTGTTTCTTTTCCGTCAAAATTTCCAGTATTTGTTACATCAACTGTTACTTTCAATTTTCCAGAAGCATTCATTTTATCAGAAGAAATTTTCAAGTTCGAATAATCAAAAGTGGTGTAGCTTAAACCAAATCCGAATGGGAATAAAGGCTCGTTTCTTTCGTCAATATAATTTGATCTGAATTTTTCGAATTTACCTTCTGTGTTAGAAAGCGGTCTTCCTGTATTTTTGTGTGCGTAGTAAATTGGCAATTGTCCAACGCTTCTTGGGAAAGTTGAAGTTAATTTTCCAGAAGGATTTACGTCTCCAAATAAAACATCAGCAATAGCATAACCTGCTTCTGTACCAGCAAACCAAACGTTTAAGATTGCAGGAACCGTTTTTTCTTCGTCAGTAATCACTAATGGACGTCCGTCAAATAAAACTAAAACAACTGGTTTTCCTGTTTTTAATAAAGCGTTTAATAAATCTTTTTGCGCTTGAGGAATATTTAAGTTTGTACGGCTGCTTGATTCTCCACTCATTTCAGCAGATTCTCCTAAAGCCGCAACAATTACATCTGACTGTTCTGCCACTTTTAAAGCCTCAGCCAACATATCTTCTTTTGAACGTGAATCACGGTGTAATGTTTTTCCAAACATTGTCGCATTAGTTTCAAAAGTCTCATCGTAATCTAAATTGCTTCCTTTTGCATATAAAACTTTTGTTCCTGCTCCAGCGACTTCTTTAATACCTCTCAATAAAGAAACAGCATTTTCCATTTTTGTAGCCACACTCCAAGTTCCAGGCATGTTTTCTTTAGCATCTGCCAATGGTCCGATTAAACCAATCGTTCCAGATTTTTTAAGTGGCAAAAGCTGATTTTGGTTTTTTAATAATACTAAAGATTGTGCTGCAATATCACGTGCTTCTTTACGGCTATCATTTGTAAAAATCTCCGTTTTAGCTCTTTTTTCGTCACAATATTTGTACGGATCTTGGAATAATCCTAAGTCGTATTTTGCTTCTAAAATCAATTTTACAGCATTATCAATTGTTTCAATTTTTACCTTTCCTTCATCCAAAGATTTTTTCAAAGTTCCTAAGAAACCTTCTCCTACCATATCCATTTCAACACCAGCGTTTAATGCCAAAGCTGAAACTTGCTGTAAATCTCCCATTCCATGAGGAATCATTTCAGGAATACCTGTAAAGTCTGTTACCACAAATCCTTTGAAACCCCATTGTTTTCTTAAAACATCTGTCATTAACCATTTGTTTCCTGTTGCAGGAATTCCGTCAACTTCGTTGAAAGAAGCCATTACAGAACCTACTCCTGCATCAACAGCTGCTTTGTAAGGAGGGAAATAATCGTTAAACATTCTGATATGGCTCATATCTACAGTATTGTAATCGCGTCCAGCTTCTGGAGCTCCGTACAATGCGAAGTGTTTCACACACGCTAAAATGGAGTTGTTTTTAGAAAGATCGTGCTGTTGATAACCGTTTACCATTGCTTTCGCAATTTGGCTTCCTAAATATGGGTCTTCTCCTGAACCTTCAGAAACTCTTCCCCATCTTGGATCGCGAGAAATATCAACCATTGGAGAGAATGTCCAGTTGATTCCGTCTGCACTTGCTTCTTTAGCCGCAATTTGTGCACTTCTTTCAATTAATCCCATATCCCAAGTACAAGATAATCCTAACGGAATTGGGAATGTTGTTTCGTAACCGTGAATTACATCCATACCAAAAAGCAACGGAATTTTTAAACGGCTTTTTTCAACCGCAATCTTCTGCACTTCTTTAATTTTTTGAACTGATTTAATGTTAAACAAACCACCCACTTTTCCTTCAGCAATATTTTTTGCCACATTTGAGCTGTTTGCCTGCCCTGTGGTAATATCACCAGATGTTGGCAAGTTTAACTGACCCAATTTCTCGTCTAAAGTCATTTTTGACATTAACTCCGCCACAAATTCAGACTTTGGTTTAATTTTCACTGTATTTTTAGTTGTCTTTTTTTGAGCATAACCCAAAACAGCACATCCTAAAAAAAGTAAGACTAATTTGTTTTTCATTCTATTCTATTTATTTGTTTGTATTCGTTTTTCTTTGCTGCAACATCCAGTCGTAGATTGCCGCATTATCATAAACCCTTGTCCAGCTGTCATGATTTGCATCATCAAAAATGGTCAGCTTTACATCTTTAGCATTACATTTTTTTAATTCCTTGTAAATCGCAATTGCATAATCCACATTTACTACATCATCTAGTAATCCGTGAAAAATTCTGGTTGGAATATTGGCTATTTCACAAGCGTGTTCTAACTGAATTAAATCTACAAAACCAGCGACAGGTACGTTTGCTGCAAATAGATCCGGATGTGCAAAAGCCAAATTCCATGAAGCCCAACCTCCTGAGCTCAAACCAGTAACATATATTCTTTCTGAATCGATTTTGTTTTCTTTCTGAATTTTTACAATCAGCTGATAAATTGATTCAATATCCCAATTTTCGTCTTCTTTGCATTGCGGAGCCAAAACATAAGCGTCTAATTGGTGCGTTTTTAAATATTTTAAAGGCCCATTAATTTTTACTTTTTCCAAATCAGTTCCTTTTTCTCCATCTCCAGAAATAAAAACAATCAATGGCTTTTTCTCCTTAACATTTGCTGGACGATGCAAAACATATCCTAGCTCATATTTAGACATTATAACAGTATTGATTTTCCCAGTTGTTTCACTCTGCCCAGAAACAACGATAGAAAACAACAGAGATATAAATGCTAGTGTATTTTTCATAGAATCTTAAATTCCGTATTTTCCAGATTTAAATCCAAGTTTTGTTAAACCCTGTTTGACTTCTGGTGCATTCATAAACAATTTCCACAACAATCCTGTTCTGTAATTTTCAATCATTACCACTTCTGGACCTTGATCAATCGCTAAATAACGCTTTGCAACCCATTTGTTTCCTAAACTCAAAGCATCATAAAAACCGGCATCTCCCCAAGTTTCATCTTTATGATTCTCATATAAGTTTCTGATTAATGCCATTGATTCTTTTGGCGTGTAAACGATAGAACTAATAGCTGCAGTTGGAGAAATTACACCCTGATCGTTACTTGGCATGTGTGCATTATACCCAACTGAACCATCTGGGTTTCTAGAATAAGATGCTGTTAACCCCCAATATTCTGGTCCATAACCAGCATTTTTATTCGGGTTTTCTACACAATACTGGTAATTAATTTTAGTCTGATTTACATTTAAATCCCAATAGTTAGCATATTTGTCACTCAACTGATTCGGATCTAAACCTACATAAGAATAATGTGCCCAGAATAACGGACCGCCAAATTCTTCAGCTCCATTGTGTTTTAAAATAAGGGGGATATTGTATTTTGTTTTTGAAGAAACGATACCTCCGCTTCTCGCCCATCCCTCGTGGTATGCTTTTGCATCGATGGTATGGGTTGGCGAAGATGCTGCCATTACGTATGTAATAAGACATTCGTTATATCCTTGTAGTGGGAAATTCATCTGCCAAGCATAACTTGGAGACCAATGCCAATACAAAACATTTTTATTGTTTGTGTACCATTGCCAGTCAACTCCTTTCCAAAGCGCATCAAATTTTTGTGCTACAGCCTTTTCTTTTTCAGAACCATCTTTCAGATATTCACGAACAGTAATCATTCCTGCAACCAAAAATGAGGTTTCAACTAAATCTCCTCCGTTATCCTTGGTTCCAAAAGGCTTTACTTTTCCTGTGTTTCCGTCAATCCAGTGTGACCATGCTCCATGAAAACGATCTGCTTTGCCTAAAAAATCTGCAATTTTGTTAAGTCTTTCTACTCCTTTTTCTTTTGTAATATAACCTTGTGACATTCCTGAAACAATCGCCATTAATCCGAAACCTGAACCACCTGTAGTTACAATATTGGAATCGTTTTCAGGATAAACTCCATCCGGATGATAACGCTCTCTAGCTAATCCAGAATTTGGTTCTGCATAATCCCAGAAATATTTAAAAGTTTGTTTTTGAACAGCATCTAAAAGCTGCTCGTCTGTTAATGCAGTAACGCCAGAAGTATTTTCCTGTACATTTTCTTTTGACTTATCGGCATTTGATCCACAACTAAAAAAAGTAAAAGCTAAAAATAAAACTGAAATTCTAACCATTATAAAAATTTAAGTATTGAAAAAATAATCACTCCCTCCAGGAAATCTAGAGGGAAGTGATTTTTAAAGATTTTGATTAATAACCAGGGTTTTGCTGTGAAAGTGCTCCTGCTTCTCTCATAAATGACGTTGGAAGAGGCCATAATTCATGTTTTCCAACTATAAAAGTTTTACCATCTGCTGCCATAGCCGCTTCTGCTTGTCCTGTTCTAACGATATCAAACCATCTGTCGTGCTCAAAAGCAAATTCTAATCTTCTTTCTTTGTAGATTGCTTTTCTAACATCTGATTGAGAAGTAAAAGGAGTGTCTCCTAAACCTGCTCTATGACGAATTTGATTTACTAAAGGAATTGCTGCTGAAGTCTGTCCTAATTCATTCAAAGCTTCGGCTTTCATTAATATAACCTCTGCATATCTTAAATATCTAAGATTTGTATCTGTAAATTCTTGGTTATAAAAAGATGAAGAATATGCTTTATAATTATATCTTGGATTTGCTACTGTAGATGGAACTTCTCTACCATCATACAAAACTGAACCTCTGAAAATAATTGTAGCTGCTCTTCTCACGTCTCCTGGCTCATAAGCATCTGCTAAACCTTGTGTTGGAGTGTTGAATCCCCAACCCCATCCTCCAGCGCCACGTGGTGCTTGAGAAACAGTATAGTTTCCAATTCCAAATCCAGGACTAGAAGTTCCTCCAATTCCATCAATCTCAAAAATAGATTCTGGACCAAATTCTCCCTCTTTTTTAAATTGTAGAGAATAATCAGAAACTAAAGAGTAACCAGTTACTTTATCACAATTATCAATTACTTTTTGCCAATTTTTTTGATACAAATTTACTTTTGCCAATAAAGCATAAGCCGATCCTTTAGAAACTCTTACAACATCTTTACCAGTATAAGTCGATTTTTCCGGCAAATTCGCAATAGCATCTGTTAAGTCTTTTTCTATAAAAGCATAAACTTCGGCAGGAGTTTTACGAGTTAATTGCATAATTCTGTCTGAGTCATTTCCAGGAATTGGCAAATGATCTACAATAGGAACTCCACCATATCCTTTAACTAAAGTAAAGTACATAAAAGCTCTCATAAATTTAGCCTCTCCTTCTAATCTGACTTTTAAACTAGGTGTTACCTGATCTAACTTAGGAAATATTGCCAAAGCCTGATTACATCTATTAATTCCTGCATAATTTGCATTCCACGTAGACTGAAATGACGGAGTTGAAGCATTATATGTTAAAGCATCCATAATATCTTTATCTCCACCGGCATCTCCCGGATCAGAACCTTTATCAGCATCATCACTAATAATACTTGTAACTGCGTTCCAACCAAAAGAAGACATATCCCATCCTAAAAATTGATTGTAAATTGCTGTTACAAAACTTGTAGCTCCAGCATCGCTATTTACCAAAGCTGGGTCAGCAGGAATAGACTCTGTTGGCTCTACATCCAAAAAATCATTTGAACATCCAGATAAGAATAATCCAGAAAGTACAAACATTGATATATATATTCTTTTCATGATATTAAAATTTTAAATTTGCACCTACTACAAAAGATCTCAATGATGGGTAAGCATCTAGCTCAACACCCTGAGTACCTTCAACTAATTTACCATCAGACACCACATCTGGTGAGAATCCAGAGAATTTTTGTGTAATAAATGGGTTAATTGCGTTTACATATAATCTGCAATAGCTAATAAAATTGTTCTCTTTTATTGGAAGTTTATATCCTAAAGTGATGTTATTAATTCTAAAGAAATCAGCAGATTCTAAATAATAGGTTGAAGCAAAAGGAGTTAAATTAGAAGGTGCAGGAATTGAAGATGATGTATTTGTAGGTGTCCAAAAATTATTAGCCATAGAAGCTTCTACATTTTCTCCTCCAAATCTTTGTGCTTTTTTTCCATTATATACTTTTGCTCCTCCTGTTCCATAACCATCAACAGAAAAATCAATGTTTTTGTATGTCAATCCTAAAGTAACTCCATAAGTAGAAGTTGGTAGAAGAGAACCCACATATTTTTTATCTTTAAGTTCATCTAAGCCAGTCTGAGGGACTTTAGAACCATCAGCTTTGTAGTATAACATTTGACCATTTGCTGGGTCAACACCAGCGTATTCATACACATAAAAACTACCTAATGGTTGTCCTACTGATGTATTATCCAAGATTTTGGTATTTTGACCATTCCCTAAACTTCCCCCAATAATTGGATTTAGCTGAACATTTTTAAGACTTGTAAGTTCATTTTTATTATGAGAAAAATTCCCTCCAATCCAATAACTTAAATTATCATTGATTTTATCATCCCAACGCAATGCAATTTCATAACCTTTGTTAGACACTTCACCAACATGTGCAGGTGTAGCTAGTGTAATTCCTGAAGTTGAATATGGTTTAACATTCAAAATTGTGTTTGTTGTATTTTTGTCGTACAAATCAAAAGATCCTTTTAATCTGCTATTAAACATTTCAAAATCAAAACCTCCTGAAAGTTCTTCTACAATCTCCCAAGATAAATTAGGATCTACCTGAGAATTAATTGTTACACCTGAACCAAAATCTGGATAATCTAATCCTGAAGTAAAGACTTGCGTGTTAAGAGGTACATTTTGATTTCCTAATCTACCCCAAGATCCTCTAAGTTTTAACAAATTAATTGGTTCTACATTACTTAAGAAACTTTCTTTTGAAATAATCCATCCTAAACCAACTGACGGGAATGTTCCCCAACGATTGTCTTCGCTAAATTGTGATGAACCGTCACGTCTTACTGTACCAGTAACCAAATATCTATCCATCAATTTATATTGGAAACGAGCAAAATAAGATGCTAATCTTCTTTGGTTAAGCGCTTCATCTTTATAACCAGTTACATTAGATGCATTGTTAACATCTTTCAAAGACCAGTAATTAGAATTTGGATTTACATTTTTTCTATCAATAGTTAATTTCTCTCTTGTACCTTGAACATTTGCTTCGATACCTGCAGTAACCTCAACATCATGAATTTCTGCAAAAACTTTATTATAAGTTAAGTAGTTTGATAAATTCCAATTAAAATATTCATCTCTGCTTCTTGTCAAAGTATTTGTATTTAAACTACTAGTATCATAATCTGATTTTACACGAGTAGGATCAGCAGATAACCAAAGTGCTAAATTATCTACATAATTATACTGTTTGTAAGTATAATATTCTCCATTAAATTGTGATGTGAATTTTAAAGATTTGATAATATCCCAATCTAATTTTAATCCTCCTTGTAATGTAACCGTTTTTTGTTGTTCATTAGTATAATCCAGTTGAGCTACTGGGTTTCCAACATTATTAAACGATTGTCCAGTTTCAGCTACAACTCCATTTGAAACAAATGGCACACCATATTTTCCATCAGCATAACGTACAGGAACTAACGGAGATTGTCTATAAGCATTAGTAAATGCACTTAAAGGCATTGGCGTATTTTTGATACTACTTACACTAAAGTTTTGAGTTAATTTAACTTTTTCAGAAAGTTTAAACTCATTGTTGTTTCTGAATGTAGTACGTCCATAATCAGATCCGTTTAAAATTCCTTTTTCTTCATAATTTCCAACACTAAAGAAGTATTTTACGTTTTCTGAAGATCCTGAAACCGAAATATTGTTCTGAGTATAAGACCCAGTTCTTGTAATTGCATCTAGCCAATCTGTGTTATATGGCTGATTAGCAGAGAATCTACCTTGTGGAAAAGCTGCACTATAAGCTGCATTGCTATAACGAACATACTCGTCACTATTTGCCATTTTAACTTTTTTCAGTGGAGTTCTTATACCTGCAAAACTTTCAACATCTACAGTAAGTTTTCCTTTACCGCCTTTAGTTGTAATCATAATTACACCATTAGCACCTCTGGTACCATAAATAGCCAATGAAGAAGCATCTTTTAAAACTTCATAAGATGTAATATCATTAGTATTAATGTTATTAATGTTCTCAGTAGGCATACCATCTACAACATAAAGAGGGTTTCTTCCTCCTAATGCAGTACCAGCCCCTCTAATTACAACAGAAGGCGTACTTCCAGGTGCATCTGAAGTAGAAACCTGAACACCAGCTGCTTTACCTTGAATAGCTTGAGAGGCATTTAAAACCTTCATTTTGGTAATCTCTTCGGACTTAATTGAGCTAACCGCCGAAGTATTATCAATTTTCTTTCTTGTACCGTATCCAATTACAACTACTTCTTTTAAGGCAGTGTCTCCTGCTTCTTTTAAAGTAATAGTCATTGGTGCGGCAGTGGCCGGTACAGAAACCGAATCAAAGCCTAACATAGAAACTTTTAAAATGTCTCCAGGTTTTGCATTGATGGTAAAGTTTCCATCGAAATCGGCATCTACAGTTGCCCTAGCGTCAGCAGAAGCAATTATTGCTCCTGGAATTCCCATTCCGCTGCTGTCCACTACTTTTCCTTTGATTGCTTGCGCTTGTCCTACCATATATGTAGGCAGTAGCAAGAGAGCTAAAAAGCTAAAAATAAAATTTTTCATACAGTACGTAATCGTTTAAGTTAGTAGAGCCAAATTAAGCAATTACAACGTTGTAGTACATCAAATACCACTACAGCATAGCTACATCATTGTGTTAAAAATTAACGTTATAACATTGATTATCAACAGGATAAATGTTAACAAAAATTCTTTAACATATCGTTATGATGTAGTAATGATGTATTGGAATTATATAAAAAATGATATTGAAAAATATAAATTCTATAAAAAATAAAACCGAATCTTACAGACTTAATAAAAACTTTGATAGATTTTCGTCCTGAGTGAGGTTAAGCTTCTTTCTAAGACGGTATCTATGCAGTTCTACACCTCTAAAAGAGATATTCATCATAGGAGCAATTTCCTTTGACGAAAGGTTCATTTTAAGATAAACACAGAGTTTTATATCCTTTGGAGTTAATTGTGGGTATTTTTTAGAGAGATTAATGATAAACTCATTGTGAATTTGGTTCAAATTGGTTTCAAAAGTTTCCCATTCGTGTTTATTCACTTCATTAATCTTAATAGCTTTTCTAATTTCGTTTTTAAGTTTGCTAAAATCTTTTTCAGTCTCCAAAATGCCTTGAATTTTATCAATCATTTCGGTCTGCTTGGCAATTGACAAAGATTTTCCAGCTACTTCAGAAGATTTTGCTTGTAGTTCTAACTCTAGAATATGTTTTTCATATTCTTGAATGTTGAGTTCGTTTTCTTTCTTAAGTTCCATCTCAAGAATTTCTCTTTGATGTTTTAATTCTTCTGCCTGCAATTTTAGTTTTTGCATATAGCGCAGCTTATTCCATTTATAATAGAAAAATAAAACTGCCGCGATAACAAGAAGATAAAGCAGAATCATCCAAAAAGAAAAATACCAAGGTTCTGCAACTTTAAATTTATAAAATGAAACTTTATCATAGGTTGCTCCATCGTGTTTGAATATTTCTACGGTATGATAACCGCTGTTTAAATTGTTCAAAACGATTAATCCATCGGAAATAGGAATAAACTCTTTTTCTTTATCAAGTTTATAAAATAGATTTGGTTTACTTGCTCCATAAATTCCAGAAATGACATTAATCCTTAATTCTGTATTGAATTTAATTTTCTCTTCGCTCGGGACTAAAACATCATTACTAAATGCTTCTATTTTCAATCCTGAATTTTGTTTGTTTTCATATTCGAGTTTCAGCGAAACAAAGCCATCGTCTAGATTAAATAAATAATAATTATCTTTCTTGAAAATTCTTAGATTCTCATTAATCAATTTTCCTTTATAATATTTCTCTTGAATAATATTCCAGACAAACTTACTTCCTTCCGCATAAATATGATACAAGATCCCGTTTTGCAGCACCATAAAATGATCGTCATCTATAGAAACAACGTCGGTTACATTTTTAAAATTGGTATTAAACAATTCATTCTCTTCTAATTTGCCAGATATCGAATTGTAGGTATACCAAGAATTATTAATGAGGAAAAGAATTTCTTTCCTAAACTCAAAAATCTTAATCCCAAAATCATTTTGTATTTTGCTCTGCTGTGTGACATTTTCAACTTTTAAAGTATTGTAATTATCATCTAGCATAACACGATATAATCCGCGGTAATTATCGGCTGCCCAGATTTCATTTTTTTTGTTTTGAGCAACATACTTAATGGGTTTTGCCAGATCTTTAATGATTTTATAATGAGACATATTTGAAGGATCGGCATAAACCAAAATACCACTATAAGTCGACTGGAAGTAGGTATTATTGATACTGCTTTTAGACATGTTCCAACCACCACTTACACCATTTATCTTAGTCAAAACATTATTTTCGTATGAAAAAGTACCATCATTGTGACCAATAATATATTTTCCGTCAATAAGAGAAATATTCCAACCCTGCCCTTGCGTATTAGGCATCATATTAAATTTTCCGGCGCTATACTCGAAAATACCGTGATTTGATGCGATTAAATAGCCTTTATTAATTGACGCAACCGCATATACCGATCCTAAAATACCTGAATTGTCATAAAAGAAAGAAATAGGAGAATTAACCTCAACATGTGCAATACCATTATCTAACCCAAGCCACAAATCGTTTTCTTTGTCCAATCCTAAACTCAGGACCGAATTATTCATTAAAACATTATTGCGTTCAATATTTTTAAATGAATTGTTTTTTAAATCTAAAATGAAAATCCCACGATTTCCTGTACCGATAATTAGCTTTCCGTTTTTGACAAATTTTGCCACATTAATTGTAGCCGATTTTAATGTTTCGTTTATTGGATTATCCCAACTTTTCAACCCGTTTTTTTCTACAAGGAAAACTCCTTTTTTCTGTGTAAAAATGTAAGTTTCATTTTGATATTTTTCTATGGCATGGACAACCGTATTTTTCAAAACGTTCCATCCTTTCGGATTAGCGATATGTTTGCCGTTCATTTTAAAAATTCCATCTTTAACTGAAGCAACATATAAGTCTTTATCTACGCCAAAACAATACGAAATAAGAAACGGGAATTTAATTTTCTTAATTGTTTTTCCGTCATAAATAAAAACATCATTAAAAGATTGAAAATAGAGAGAACCATTAAATCTGAATATTTTCCAGATTTCTTCGTTGTCTTTTTCATCAAACAATCTTAGATTTTTGGTAATAGAAACATAGTGCATGGTTCCGTCTTTTCTATACCAATAGCCAAATTCTTTATATGAACCAGAATAGATTTTATCACCTTCAATCAGAATAGATCGAATGATTGTTTTGTTCGGAAGTGTATATTTTTCCCATTTTACGCCGTCGTAGCGAAGCAAATAATGATTATTGGCAAAATACATTGCATTATCATTTCCTTGTGCTACATTCCAGATCTGATTATCACCTTGATAATCTGACTTGCTGTAATTTTCGACAAATGGTAGTAATTCTTGTGCTTGAAGTTGTAAAGCTATGAAAAAGAAGAAAACTGATTTAAAAAGTATCGATTTCAAGATATTCGTTTTTAAACCCAAAGATACTCACAAATATTTAATTTTTGGTCTTAAAAAGGAAAGAAGAAAATCAGTTTAGAAGCAACAAAAACATTATTAGAAAACTGATTATCAAACATAATGGAGCAAAGTATTTTGTATCATTCTGTCCGAATCTGGTATTTTTTATTTTTTTGAAAAAACCAACATATTTGAAATCTCCGATTGTTCTTACAGCGAATATTGCCAGTAAAAACCACAAACCATATTTTTCGAGCCAGAGAGGCAGTTCGGCAAAAATGATTTTAACTTTTATCAGATAAAAAACACCACAACTAAATAAACCAATGGCAACAATCAGTGTGGGCAGCATTCCCGGATTCTTAGGTGGTGTCTGAACATCTGGAGTTGGATAAACACCTTCTGTTCCCCATTTTCCTCCAAAAACCCAATACAAGTGGATCAGAGAAAGAAATAGAAATATAAGAAATAATAGCGTCGCAATGATTTTTGCCATGGCTGATTTTTTTTTTAAATTAAATTTCTAATAATTGATAAACCTGATTGGCGATTTCGTATTCTTCATCAGTCGGAGTTATAAAGCGATGAAAAAGAAGAAAATTGATTTAAAAAATATCGATTTCAAAATATTCGCTTTTAACTCAAGGATACTCACAAATATTTAATTTTTTTAAAAGAGAAGAGCTCCCAATTAAGGAACTCCTCTCTTTTTACATAAGATCATTTTTCTAATTCATTTAGTACTTTTTGAGGTGCATAATGTATTTTAAATCCTTTTTTAAAAGATAATTTGATACGTTTAATATACTCAATCTGTACATTTTCGAAATTTGGAAATTCAATATTCTCATTTTCACTTTTTAAATCTGTTCCATTTCTAATTTCAAAAATATCATATTCCGAATAATTTTCAGGATTGATTAAACAACACACTGTTTGAAGTTGTATATTATTTAAAAATATATTCAAATCACATATTTCTTTATTCAATTTGTAATTTAGCCAGTCACTATCAACAATATCAGAAATATGAAAAACATGAATTGTCTTTTTTAATACATCTAAAAGTACAATTTCTGTCGAGTCATAAAAACTACCAATTTGAATAAAATTATCTGGAATTTCAGATCTAAATTCACTTTCAAACACTTCAATTTCACTTAAGGAATCTAGAAACTTAAACGGTTTTTCAAATTCCTCATCATCGTTTTCATTTATTAGTTTTGCAGGAATCGCTAGTAAATTATTTCCAAAAATTTTATATTTAAAAACTAATTGTAATTCTTCTGGAAGTTTTACTAAATAACTATTATCCAATTCGTTATTTTTCGAATTACCTTCAATATTTTTTTCTAATTCAGCAATTTTCTTTCTGAATTCTACCATATTAACTTTCTAATAATTGATAAACCTGATTGGCGATTTCGTATTCTTCATCAGTCGGAACAACCAAGACTTTTACAATTGATTTGTCTGAACTGATTTCTCTCAATTCTTTAGATCGAATTTGATTCTTTGTTGCGTCAATTTCAATTCCGAAATAATCCATATCGGTACAAATTAAATTACGCATGAAAGAAGAATTCTCTCCTATTCCAGCAGTAAAAACAATAGCATTTAATCCGTTTAAAGCCGCAGCATAAGCGCCAATTGTCTTTCTAATTCTGTAAGCATTCATTTGTAATGCCAACTGACAATCTTTATTTCCTTTTTCTGCTTCTGACTCAATATCACGCAAATCGCTGTAGCCTGTAAGTCCCAGCATACCGCTTTGTTTCAGTAAAACGGCGTTTACTTCGTCTGGTGTATATCCTAAATTTTTAATCATATAAAAAATAACCGACTGATCAATATCTCCAGCGCGAGTTCCCATAATTAAGCCATTTGAAGGCGAGAATCCCATTGTGGTATCGATGCATTTTCCGTCTTTAATGGCCGCCATACTACAGCCGTTTCCTAAGTGAATGGTAATTATTTTAGAATTGTCTTTTAAATAAGCAATCGCTTTTTCAGAAACATATTTATGGCTTGTTCCGTGAAAACCGTAAACACGCACTTTATTTTCGGTTAAAAGGTAATTTGGAATGGCATATTTATAAGCTACTTCTGGCATCGTCTGATGAAAAGCGGTATCAAAAACAGCAATTTGTTCGGCTGAGCTGAAAATCTCTTCTGCCACGTTGATTCCTTCTAAATTTGCTGGATTATGCAATGGTGCTAATTCAAAAAGCTGCTTGATTTTTTCTTTTACTTTCTCATCGATTTTAACTGTAGCGCTAAAATCACTTCCGCCATGCACAACACGATGTCCGACAGCTGTAATCTCTGAAGTTGATTTAATTACTCCTTTTTCGGTATCCAAAAGCATATTGGCTACTTTTTCCAAACCTACTTTATGATTCGGAATAGGAAGCATTTCTTCGCGAGAAGCAATTGCTGTTTTGAAGGTTATATTTGAAGTTTCTAATCCAATTCTATCTATCATTCCAGAGCAAATTACTTCGTTTTCTGGCATTATCATTAATTGGTATTTAATTGAAGAACTTCCTGAATTTATAATTAGTATTTTCATTTTTATTTAAAGGTGCTAAGATGCTAAGTTTCTAAGGCGCTGAGTTTTTTTTAAAGACTCAAAACTTTTTATAGCAAAGTTTAATTCACAATTTACCATTAACAATTCACAATTAATTACATTCCTTGCGCCTGAATTGCTGTAATTACAACCGTATTAATAATATCATCAACAGTACAACCACGGCTTAAGTCGTTTACGGGTTTGTTTAAACCTTGCAACATTGGTCCGATTGCCAAGGCTCCAGTTTCTCTTTGAACAGCTTTGTAAGTGTTATTTCCTGTATTTAAATCAGGAAAAATCAACACACTTGCTTGTCCTGCTACTTCAGAATCTGGCATTTTGCTTTTTCCTACGCTTAAATCGACTGCGGCATCGTACTGAATTGGACCTTCAATTTTTAAATCTGGCCTTTTTTCTTTTACAATTGCTGTTGCTGTTCTTACTTTGTCAACCTCATCCCCTTTTCCTGATGATCCAGAAGAATAAGAAAGCATTGCAATTTTAGGTTCGATTCCGAAAGCTAAGCTCGATTCTGCCGATGAAATTGCGATTTCTGCCAATTGTTCTGCGGTTGGGTTTGGATTAATAGCACAATCTCCAAAAACAGAAACGCGGTCTTCTAAACACATAAAAAATACCGAAGAAACTACAGACGAATTTGGTTTTGTTTTAATGAATTGCAATGCTGGCAAAATGGTATGTTGCGTGGTATGCGCTGCACCCGATACCATTCCGTCAGCATGGCCTTTATAGACCATCATAGTTCCGAAATACGAAACATCTTCCATTAAATCTCTTGCCATTGTAATACTTACGTTTTTTGCCTTTCTAAGCTCGTAGTACGTATTCGCATAGTCTTCATACATTTCAGATTCGATCGGATTGATGATATTCACTTTAGAAAAATCAAATGTAAGTCCGAGTTCTGCAACTTTGCTTTCTATTTGTTTTTTATCTCCAATAATAGAAATATCAACCACATCCATATCCAACAATCTTGATGCTGCGGTAATAATTCTGTCGTCGTTTCCTTCTGGTAATACAATATGTTTTCTATGCTGTTTAGCTCTTTTCACCATATTATATTGAAACATTTTTGGCGTCATGCCTTCAGGCTGGAAAGTGATCACTCTTTGCGATAAAGCTTCGATTTCAACGTATTTTTCAAAAGTATTAATCGATGTTTCTATTTTATGTGTATTATTGGCGTAAATCTCCGATTTAATAGAACCGATTTTATTGGTAATATGATACGTTCCACCATCAACAGCAATAATTGGCACTATGGCAGAAAGTCCTTCTATAAGCTTTAAAATACTTTCTTCTGGAACAATATTTCCTGTCAGGATAATTCCAGAAATAGTAGGATAATTGGCTGATTCATTTGCTTGCAAAGCTCCTAAAATAATATCTGAACGGTCTCCTGGAGTAATTACTAAAGCATTATCGTGCAAATGAACCAGATAATTATGCAACTGCATCGCACCTACGCTATAATGCCCAATTTCGTTATTCAAATAATTTTCGCCAAAAAGCACTTTAGCATTCAATTCGTGAACGATTTCCTGCATCGTTGGATTGTTCAAACTAGAAATAAGCGGAATTGTATTGATTAATACATTTGAAGGCAGACTCTTTTGCAAGCTAGTTGTAACAAGCTCGATATTTTCTGGCTGTACTTTGTTAGCAAAAATCGATAAAACTTCGACTTCTTTGATTTTGAAAGAATCGTAAACCAAGTATAAACTGTCTAAAAGCTCTTCTAAGGTTTTGCCAACTCCAGAACCTACAATTATGGTTGGAATTCCGAGGTTTTTTGCGATTAAAACATTTAAATCCAATTCAATTGAAGTTCCTTCTCCTGTAAAACTGGTTCCTTCAACCAAAACGAAATCGAAACGTTCTTCTAGCTTCTTATATTTTTCGATAATTAAGTCGAGAACCTCTCCTATTTTACCTTTATTTTTTTTCTTAATCAATCTGCTTTTGGTGATAGCGTAGGCATCATCAAAAGCAATATCAAGGTTAAAATACGACAAAACGGTCTCGATATGATTGTCTACCTCACCATCAACAAAATCTTCGATTATAGGTCTAAAATACCCTACTTTGGCTGTTTTGCCAATCAAAATGCTCATTAAACCGAGCGTGATAATTGACTTACCGCTATTATGATCGCTAGTGGCTATATATATTGCTTTACTCATAATTATCTGTTTTTATTCTAAAATACCAAATTCACAAAAACCTAATTTTTCAAATGCTCAGAAGACTAAAACCAGCGCCTTCTTTTGAAATAAATGATTAGGGCTATTACCAGTAAAAACATTATACCCATAACTACAAAATAGCCATTTTGGGTTTTAAGCTCTGGCATGTTTTCAAAATTCATTCCGTATACTCCCACAATAAAAGTTAGCGGAATAAAGATTGCTGAAATGATCGTCAGCGTTTTCATGATTTCATTCATTTTTCGGCTTTGTTCCGAAAAATAAAAATTGGAAGCACTTTCCAATGCACTCATATCCGATTCTATCTGCTCTAAAAGTTCTAAACTCTTTTGATGCAGTCTAATAAAGAAATTGAAAGTTTCTTTCTGAATTAATCCATTATCTTCATCATCATCTTTTTTCGTTTTCAAATAATACAATGAATCTCGAAGCGGAACGATGGAGCGTTTTAGGAAATTTAAATTATCGCGGTGATTTTCAATTTTTTCTAAAATCACGGGCTTTGCGTCTTTTTTAGTCAAATTGATTAATTCTTCAATTTTGTCCTCTTCGTCTTCCAATGTAATGTAGAAATTTTCCATTACAGCGTCTAAAAGCAAGTATAAGAGATAATCTACTTTTTTACTTCTAACTATTCCAGCATGCGTACGTAAACGCTCTCGAATATGGGTAAAGAAGTCACTTCGTTTTTCTTGAAAGGAAATTAAGATTCCGTCTTTCAAAATAAAACTTAATTGTTCTACACTAATCGTATCTGAATACTCAGAAGGAAGAAGCGATTTTATATTAAAGAACAAAACATCTTGCTGTTCTTCTAGTTTCGTTCTTTTGGTAGTATTTAAAATATCGGCAAGAAGAAAATCATCTAACTTGAAGTGTGTACCGATGATTTTAATAAGATTGATATCATTCAGCCCATGAATATTGAGCCAATTGTTTTTAGTGTAATCAAAACAAGAATTCAGAGCCAAGACTGTAAACTTATCATATTCTACAACATCTGCGTCATTATACACAAAAAGTTGCATCTCTGTTTCATGGTCTTTATGCGTGCCAGTGTACTCTAAAGTAATGTGTTGCAGCTTGCGTCCTTTCTTGTATTTAATCTTTCTCATTCATGAAAATTTACAATAGTAATATTACGAAAAAGAATTTGAACAGGAAATGACAATTATCAGTTTGTCGAAAACTGAAGTTAGACGCACTGCAGTGCTTCTGTACATTAAACTAAATCCATAAAAAAACCGAGCCATTTCTGACTCGGTTTCCACAAATTAAAATTCTAATTAAGGCGTAGTCAAAACAGTATAGGATAGATTCGTAAAAACGCCATTTTTTACTTCAACGACTTCCGGAGTATTAACTTTTGTTTGTAAAGAGCCTACTTTTTTAGAAGTAAAGCTAAAAGTTCCTGATACCGTTTTTTTCGCAGGATCCATTGCCGTTATAGTTAACGTTCCAGTCTCAACAAAATGCTCCGTAAAAGTGTTGCCATCAATTAAATAAGTATTTATAAATAATGCATCTATAATATCATTGTTTTCATCAAAAGTATAAGCTTTTAAAGGCATTGCATCTGCAGTTGTAAGTTCGCTTGAGCAAGCTAACGATAACATTTGAGCATTATCTTGTATATTAATATCAAAACGTTGCTGGTTTTCGCCTTTTACTTTAATTAATGTTACGCTATTTACTTTGGTTGATTTCCATGCTGTACCATTTATAGTCGCAGAAACAACATTATTAACATCACTATCATCATTATTGTCACTGCTGCATGCACTAAATAAGATTGTTAAAAGGATAAATCCGAAGCTCAAGATTTTCTTCATACGTATTTGTTTTTGGTTAATTTTTTCCAAAACTAAATCAAACTAAAATATTATACTTGAGGAAAACCTCATTCTACAATTTTTTTTATAAAAAAAAACCGAGTCATTTCTGACTCGGTTTTCTATCTTAATACTTTGTACTAATTACTTAATACTAAAGAATTATTTTACTTCTTCAAAAATAAAACAACTATATATCAACAACTTACAACAAAATGGTACAAATAAGGTACAAAATAAATCCAATTTATCGCTGCAAAATAGGTGCTGAATGTAAAACAAAACCATTAATTAAAAGATTTTTCTGCTTACCGGAGCTTAAAAAGACAAATGATGTAAATTTTATCTGAAGACCTTGGCTTTTAGCCGACTCATTGGAGGATTATTCGCGATGTGGCGTTAGTGAAATGAAATTATTAAACACTTGTAATTACTTTAAGATTAATATCTGCAAACTCTTTAACATAAGTAGAAGTAACTCCTAATAAGGTTAAAATATCATCAGAAGAATTTTTCTTAGATAAACCAGGCTGAACAATTAAAATTTCAAACTCTACCGGGATCTCATTTTTTAAAATCCCTAGTAATTTTACTAAATCGTTCTTATTCCCTTTTTCGAGTCTGGAACATGATTGGCCTTTCCTTGTTTTATTTTCTCGACGAAGAAGATGATTGATGAATTCTTTTCCTGACTTATGCTTCCAATGTGCTGATTTTTGTGCTTGTCCACAAACCTCATAAAAGTTCTTAATTTGATTACTAACAACTCCATCTAAAGCAAATTTCAAGTGATAAAACTTTATTTCAATCTTGTCACTGTTAGCTTTTATGGTTACTATATCTGCAATTTCGCCTGAGTAATCATCATCGTATATTATGTCATAGTCGCCTTTTTTTAATTCAGTAATAACTTTATACTGTATAGAATCAGTTTTCTTTGGATTTACACCCTGCGCTTCATTACTTAAATTCACATCATCCCAATTCCAATCTATTAATTCGTCTTTTGGATAAATCCCTATCTGCTGTTTTAGCTCATAATATTCATTACCCGTAAGAGCTGAACCATCTGCAAACCAAACAGTAGGAATAAATTTTTCAAAAAAATCTGCACCGCTAAGCTTAGAGCGACCATATTGTACTTCTACTATTTCCGATGATTGTTGAGTGATCTTAAAATCAGCGAAGGAATCTTCACGATCTATTTTTTCAAATAATTCAAGTTTAAAAACAATTTCATGAAATTCAGTTTTAACAGAAAAATACAAATCACCACCAATCGATGGATTAACCAAACATAATTCTATATTTGACAAATCAAATTTACTTCCATTTATTATGAAGCCATATTTTGTTTCAGAATCTAAATAGATATCCGTATCCCAATCAATCCATACTGGAAAAATTTCCGGAAGCTCTGTTCTAAGAGTTGGAATAAGTGTTTCTCTAAGAATCTGATTTGGATCAATATCTTCATCAATCAATTTATCTCCCAATCCTATACACCATTTTTTAAACTGTTTCAGATCTCCCTGAAGCTTTGTCCAAATTCTGCCTTTATAAGAAGCTCCAATATTAACAGGGTTACCGACTTCAAAACCGGTTCCCATTACAAAAGCCTTTTCCCCTCTTTGTTTTTCCGCAAGACTTAATGCCTCCCCAACATCACTTCCCACCATCATTCTAAAACGAATATTTTTACCTAGAAACTGTCTCAATCCAACATTTTGAAGCTTAACTCTTTTTATATTATGAAAAGATTTAAAAACGTCTATCCCTTTAACTAACTCTGCGTTATCACCTATTATTGCCTCAGCTAATTCGGTATACAGACTTCCATTGTCAGAACTATTTATAAACAGAAGGTTGTTTTTTGTCTCCCAGTAAACGATAATTATATCCCATTGAATATCATAAATCTCTCTTTTATCATGTACCCATTCTACATCAAATCTTTTTCCCGTAACTATAACCAGCATGTTATGTTCTCTGTTTAAATCATCAAATTTAAATTCAAAATCTTCATAACCAGAAATTCCTTCCCGAAAATTAGTAGGAAACCAATCAGAAGTTTTATTTCGATAAACTACTGTACTTAGTTTGGGTTTAATATTTTGAAAAGGAATACTTGTATTATTCAATTTCTTAAAACCACTCATAAAATCCTTGAACTCTACCTGTTCATTTACTTTACCTGAGCTTGTATCTGATAGAATTTCGTTCCAGTCAGCATCAGTAGCATACAAATCTGCTAATTCAGCTCTTACTTCAAGATCTGCGATATTAGCTATAAAAGATGCGTTCCCCAGCTCTTCATCATACTTCGTTCTAGTAAAACGTCCCGCCAGCTGCAATGTAATAGGAAGACTCTTTCTAATATCATGAAATGCAGCTATTTTTAATTCAGGCAAGTCAAAACCTTCTCCAAGCATATCAACACACACAATTATTCTTGTTCTTTTTTCAAGTATAATGTCATAAACCTCTCTTAAATTCGATACCCCAGAATAAATTACTACAGGGTTAAGATCTTTGTGAATTTCGTAAAGTTTAAAAATCTCTTTTGCACGATCTTTCGTAGAACAACGCGCCATGAGAATATGATTGTAAGAATTTGCTAAATCCAAGCGCAGACGTTCAACAGCCACTTTAGCAATTTCTTGATCTGCCTTTTGTTTCTCATATTCTCGAATAGAAATAAATTCTATTTTCTTGTAATAGCCTTGCTCCTGAGCCTTTTTCAAAGGAAAATTAGAAATAATTTTACCATCCAATCTTTTACCATCATTCCTAAATGGAGTCGCTGTAAATTGAATTATCTTTTCGCTTTCAAATCTATTTCTAAATTCATTCCAGGAAGAAGCCTTAACATGATGAGCTTCATCAATAAATACATGGCTGAAAGTTTTAGCGAAAAGGGTTTGAGTCTCGTTATCCTGGTTAGTAAGCCAGCTCATTGTAGTTACTACAACATTGCATTTCTTGATAAATTCATTTGCTTCATTGAGATTTTCGAATTTATTTTTAATAACCCCTGTAATTGGGTACAAAGACTTATCACCAACAACGCCAAATTGTTTAAGAAGACCTAAAGTGTAAAACTTCCCGCCAATCTGATTGCGTAATGAATCGGAAGGAACTGTTATTAAAAGCTTCTCACATCTATTAGCCACTAAAGTGGCCAGCATTGTTTCTGTTTTACCCGTACCTGTCGGCATAACTACAGTGGCTGCATCAACAGGAAGCTTTAGATGCCCCATAATCATGTGTAGAGCTGCAATTTGAGGTTGTCTTAAACCTGGTGTGGTCTCATCTTCTTCCTTATACATAAAGTCATTTTTCCATGACTCTGTAATTTCTCTTGGCGTATACTCTTTAAATGAAGCATGTCTTAACCACTTCTTTGTTATTATTTCCCCTCTTTCAATTCTTTGCCTGCTAGGAAGAACATTAGTCAGAAGAGCAAATTCAATTCCTGAAGGTATGTATTCTTCTTTTGTAGTCAAACAAATTTTATATCCGCCATCTTCTATAATTAAATAAAATCGGTTTTCCTCAATTACATTCAAGGGAATAGACTTAATTGGAACTAAAAGCTGCTTAACAAAATTTTTGTCGCCTATTTTCTGGTAATGAGTTATTTCGAGAGATGGTAGAATTAATTGCATATTAAATTAATTAAATTTGTTCATTAGTTTTTTACAGTGTACTAAATCATAAAAAATATTCACTGTTACAAACTAAATGAAAAACAAGTTCATTCAATTACGGAAATCCATAATGTGAAATTAGTGAACGTGATGAGTATTATGATCTAATTCAATTTCCTTTTTCAATTTTTCAACATGATTTTTCAAATTCTTAAAATCAAGGTTGATTTTTGTCGCTTTTTTAGTGTCGATTAGTTTATGAACCGAGATCTCCGCTGTAATTCTATAAGCTTTCTCAAGCGAATTATTATAGGGTTTACTAATCTTGGCATTTCGGAAGACGCTTTCATTAGCCTTCAATCTGTTTGATACAGCACGAACTATCTTAACTGCGTCCATGTTAAGCTCCAACTTACTATTAACAATTTCTGCTGATGCTGAAATGGGCTTAAGTTGATTCACCAAAAAATTAGTACGGTACCTGTTTAATATATAATTGTATTTAATATTCATCTTGTGCTGAAAGCTACGATGTCTATTTTTTAAGAATAGCTTAAGTAGGACTATAGTTGCTTCGTAAACTGCTTTGTCCGGCTGAATACATACAACTAGCTCTTTTAAATTAAATTGCTCGTAATTTTTAATCCATGATGCAAATTTTGGCTGAAGCTCGTTTTTTTCTGTCTGTATAATCCTAATTGCTATATTTGAATATCTTACTGCAACGAGAGGATTTCCATCATTAATTTCCAGCCCATTAGCATAGTGATTGCTCATCCAGTCTTTAAAGTGAGGATTGAGTCTTTCAATTTCTTGCTTCCAGAAATCAACATTCTTTCTATAAATTACTTCATCCTTTAGAAATCCGTAAAAATTTGAAATTTTAACCATCATCATTTTAAGGTTTTACTTTTGTTAAAAAAGCTATCCCTTTATGTATCTCCAAATCAACTCGCTCTTTGTAATTTTTAGGAAATGACTTACTATGAACTGCTTCTATACCACCATTTTTATTTGCTTTATTTACGTAAGCAATACATTCTTCAAATGCCTGCTGTCGAATTTCCAAATCTCTTCTTTTTAGTTTCTTTTTAAGTTTATGTAGGAGCAAAATTGCCTCGCAGTGATATATTGGTTGTGCCTGTGCCCAACTTTCTGATTCTTCCAGCTTTTTTCCCTGTGCCTGAAATCTGCCTCTGTTGTCTGCCATTCTTTAAAAATTTAAGTTCTTAAATATAATAAAATTCAGTCATATCCATCTTTTTACCATTGAAGTCTTTTAAAGCCTGTACAAACAGCGTAAAATATAACTTATTATACGGTCCCAAAGTTCGATCAAAGTGCTTACAATTCCTTAATTTTCAAATAATACTGAATGCAGATACAGCATCTTCGATTTACAAATGTTTTACCGCAGTGATGGTCCAATATTAATTGGATAATTACATCAAATATAGGATAGTCCAGAAACATTACAACAAGTATAAACACTCATATTTGCGTTTATTAAGACGAAAATAAATACATACATCCAAATATTTCAAAAGCCAGCAAATTAAATAACTTCCATCCTTTACTAGTATAATTTACTCAGATTACTTTCCTAAATACTATAAGCAAATCTGCATTTCAAACAAAAACACAATGGCAATACGTATTGAAAAATTAAATTTATTGGACTACTGAGAGAACCGTATCATTCAAATCTGATATTACTTCTTATAAAAGCGAGCAATATGTCTGTGGTCAACATCCCTCATTTAAAATTATTAAAAAGAATCTTTTAAACTCCAGATGAGCCTCAAGACTTCCTCGGAGTCTTCAGCGCTGCCTAAAAATAATGTATTATTTATAGGTGCTTTTTGAACTTGGCCCTGTTCGGTTCCCCGGTATCACAGCTGAAATTATGAAATCAGGATAATTAACAGGAAGATTGGTTGAAGGTTTCAGGTGATGGATCTTAAACCAGTCTTTAAAATTAGGAGGTGGTTCTTTTGCTTTATCACTCAGTTCAAGAAGAACAAAAATTCCCAGCTGGTCATATCCTGAGGTATAGGTCTGGGCCTGTGCAATATAATTCTGCTCCAAGGCAGCCTTATCAGGTCTGAGGAGTGATTTCTTTAATTCGATTGGAATGGTAATAACGTCTTTTTGATAAAGTATATCCACGCGTCCCCCGTCAACAAATTTTGCTCTCTCGTGCCCCAACCCATCAGCAATCTGGGAATGCTCGAAGAAAGAGATCATGCTCTCCTGCAGGTCCAGCTCGGATGCAGCCTGTCCTTTTCCGTTTGTTTCGGACTTACTGTAAAGGAATGAAAAACGGCTTTTATCATTGCCGACAAAAGTGAGTCTGGAATATCTGATAACTTCTTCGAGAATTTTCAGAAATGCTGTTTTTCTCTCCTGATCGTAATTGAGAAGCAGGGTATCTATCTCTAATGATAAAGAAAGATAAACCTGTTCTCCATAAATACTTCCGGTTTTAAAGGGCAGTTTATTGCTGATATCATTCTTGAGAAGATCGGCAATGGCTTTCTCCCAAGGCAGGTTTTTATTTATTATCTTCTTGTAGGCGGCAATTCCATCGTCCCCAAATTTCTGCTGCAGGGAAATCAACAGCTCGTAATTTTCAGGACTAGGCTGCTCACCATCAGGGAAAAAACCCGTTAGTTTATCTATAAATTGCAAAAGGTCTTCTTTAGCTCCAGATTTTAACTTATGGAGCCTTTTCTTTTCTGCCTGAAGGTGGACTTTATAAATATGAGTTTCTACTGTACTGAAGAAATTGTCATCAATACTTTTCATGAGCCCTTTAGCATTACCCTTGAAACCACGGTATAAGCCAATTTCTGCATTGAGATCCATCAGAACGCGAACATTTGTGCTGAAATCCAGCCACTCTTCTGATGAGCGTAACATATCATAAGTGGATTTGATATTTCTTATCATTTTAAAAATAAGAAAATCAAGCTCCAGCCCGTCCCTTTCATAAAGGTTTCTGAGTAGCAGTGATTTTTCAAGAGCCGATAGTTTTTCGTCTGAATCAGCGGCATTATCACCTATGGCGGCCAGTATCCATTCCAGCAGTAGCAGATAATAAGTCGCATCGTCACGATTTTCCACTGAATCGGATGCTGCATGAAAATATCGCTGTGCATGTTGAATGTTTTCGGTCAGCTCTTTTATATCATTGCCGACTATATTTTCCGAAATGGCGAACAATCCCAGGCATATCAAGCACTGGCTGGCGATATCAGCATTGGGGCTATCAGAAAGCCCTTTAAGGTTTTCCTTTGTCTGCGCCGTGAATACCTCTGGAAAATAGGGCAGATATTTTAGGCTTATAATCAGCAGTTCCTCCTGATCGCTGTTCAAAAAATCATCAACCAGCCCGGCAGTTTTAAATCTGTTGGCCAGCATTCCCGTTAAGGTCAGGTCAATGATAATTTTAAAGCAGGTGCGTCTTACATAGAGGCTTGGGGAGTTCTCAGCTCCCAAAAACAGAACATCGGACATCTCCAATGCGCTTAACTGGCTGGCCTCATCACTGGTGTAAAAGTTATCTAAAAACAAAACCTGCTCAAAGATGCTTCCGGTTTTAAAAAGGTCTAAGTGCTTGTGATAAATATTCATTAAAAAACAAATTCGTCTGCGTTTTTCTTAAAAGTGCGCTTCTCATCAGTGATCTCCGAGAATTCCCTTAAAGCTGAGCCCACAAATATCTGCAATTCATTTTCAAACCTGTCATTCACATTTTTAAAAATTTCCGCCAGGCCTTTAAGATGCTGGGGCACCATTTCTTCGCTTCCGGGTGAGTCAAATATCAGAAAGCGCGGATGCCTTCCTAGACTGTGCTCAATATCGAGCTGTATCAGACTGAGATAAAAAGCCAGTTTTGCCCTGAGTTTTTCACCTTCGCTCAAATCATTAAAGCCGATCTGCACTTCATTCTGAGTGTAAATCAATTCATATTTTTCATTAATGCTGACTCTTGTTATGCTTTTTAAACCAAAGGCATTCACTTCTTTGAGTATAAGTGTCTCCAGTTTTTCTAAAATATCCTGATTTAACTTGTTTCTTTTTTTCTCCAGTGAAGAGAGTGCAAACTCCAAAACAGCTCTTTTTAGATTCAGGCTTTCAAACTCTTCTGAAACTGGACTGCTTTCGGCACGCCTTATTTCTTCAAGCTGGAAATCCAGAACAGCCTGCTCCTTTATAAGCTGTTCCTTCTTTTCGAGCTGCTCTTTGTTCTTTTCACGTTCTCTGCCTATCTGACCAATCTGTTCTTCTATTTCATTCATTCTTTTGTTGTCTGCTTCAACAGAAGGAAGCGAGGAAATTTTTTCATTGTAGTTTTCCACATTCTTTTTTGCCTCGCCAATCAGGACTTTTTTCTCATCCAGACTTTTAATTATTTTTTCCAGACGCTGCTGATGCGTCGTAATTTCCTGCTGGATCTGAGCTGATTTCTGGGTAATTTCAGCCTGCTCTATCTTCTGATCCTTCGGTTCTTCCCCACACAGGCTGCAGATATGATTCTCTTTCTCCTTTTCCTTTTTAGACTCACTGACTGTGATCTCACAGTGAGGACAGGACTTTATATCCAGATTGGTAAAAAAGCTTTGGGACTGGATATAAAGCTCCATATTCAGCAACTGTCTGTGAAGCCTCACAATTTCAGCGTCCACTTTCTTCCGGTCACTCTTCAGGTTATCAGATTCATCTTCAATACGATTTTGTCTTGATTTTTCTGCCTGATAGGATTCTGTAAGCTCTCTATGCTCTTTTCTGACTCTGGCAACCCTTTGTTGAACCGCGGCATATTCCTCCATTAAAGGACGTTCCTGAAAAATGATTGCCGCATTCTGCGTTCCTGTTTGCAGTTCCGCTGTTACTTCCTTATACCTCTTCTCAAGTCCCGCTTTCAAAGATTTAGCACTATCAGCCTTTGTTCCGCTGACAAGCTTTAATTGTCCAAGACTGACATTCACGAGATCCTGCTGCACTTTTAGCATATTTATAGGATAAGTGAGAGGCAGCCCCAGAACCATTTCGAAAATCTTTTTCCCCTGTAGCCCAATGCCTTCTTGTTCGAAGAATAAATGCTTATAATTGCTGGATTCCAGATAAATTGATTTAAAATAGGTCGACCAGCTCAGACTTGAAGTATTTAGATCAACGGAATCCTTTGCGCTGTTTTTCTGGGTAAATTTTAGGACATAGTATGAAAACTGCTCAAAAAAGAAACTCTGGAGTTTCTCTTCAAGTTCAATTGCGCTTCTAAAAGAAAATTCAACCTGTTTCTCCAGCGTATCGAGCTTAAATCCGCTTTTATAACTTTTATACTGGTCAATGCTAAAACGGTACAGGTTCCCCCTGTCGCGCCCGGTGCGATCAATATGACAGGTATAAGTCACTTTACCTACGGTAAACTCCAGCAGAATTTCCTCTATCCAAGGCTTTATGTCTTTTTTGATGCTATCCTTTCCGGTAAGAGCAAATTTTATGATTTTGAATACTGTTGATTTTCCTTTCTGGTTATCGGCAATCCAGATATTAATTCCGTTGTGAAAATGCTGGTCAAAGTTTAACGCAGCTCCGGAATTCCTTATCCCTGAAAAGACAAGCCTGTTCAGGCGGAGTGCTTTACCCACAGAAGCCGGACTGTCTTTGTTATAGCTTTCTTCCAAAAAAAGTATATCTTCTATTTCCTGAACAGATAATTTATCCTCGAATTGTTTGTGCACGTAAGCAACAAAGTCCCTGTAATTAATATCTGTACTGCTCATAATAACTGTTTATTAAATCTTTGCTGGTATTCGTTCCTTACTCTTGCGTTTATATTCTGAATATGGCTCTTATAGGAGATATTGCTGTATTCTGCGTAATTATATTGTCTGGTTTTGAGCTGGGAGCCTGTAAAGTGTCCGAAATATTTTTTAATGAGTTCACATCTCTGGAAGTACCACTGCACTGCAGGAATTGTCTTCAGATGGCTTTCGATCCCTTCGGCACAGTAACGGGTAACGTAATAATTTTTATCATATGTTTTTCCATCAGTTCTTCGTCTGCTTTCGTGTTTAAGAAAACCAATGCTGACATGAAATGCTACCGCTTCATCAATGCTTTCATAAGCCCCGTGGAAAAATTTTTCCATTTCTTCCACCCTTAACTGGGGTTCATTATTTAAATAAATGCCTTCAATAAGAGAACTTATTTCCTCTCTGGAAATAACATTATCGGTATCCATCAGATCCATGAGTTCCATTGAAAGGAAATCGGGATATCTGAGCAGAAAATCCAGCGCCTGAATTTTTATTTCAGTGCGGAATAGTCCAAAATATGGAGAACCGGCATCTTGGCTACGCTCGCAGAAAACATACAAGATTATTATGATGCGCAGCCTGTCCCTGTATTTTCTGAGAAAATCCTCCATAAAATAAATAAATTACAAATAGTGTTTTTAAATAAATTAAGATTTTTCGCTAATATATAAATTATTGTCTATGTATTTAAGAATTAAATGCGCAATAAATGACACCAGATCGAATGCCCAGTTTGAAAAAAGCGTAATTAAAAAGGATGCTATTCGGAGATAGGGCGCCTAAACTCCATAATAAACTGAAGGCGCTACAAAGCGCCTTCATCAACAAAGGAATAATATGTTTCCTGAGTAATAATGAGATGATCCATGAGTGTGATATCCATAATTTTGCCTGCTTCTCTAACTTTTCTGGTAATCTGCATGTCAGCTTCAGAAGGCTTTACCTGTCCTGAGGGATGGTTGTGAATCATGATGATCGATACGGCATTTGCCTTAAGGGCCGCTGCAAATATCATCCTTAAGTCTACCGAGGTGCCGGCAATTCCTCCCGAGGATACTTCATACATGCCCAATACCCTATTGGACTGGTTCAAAAGCAGGATCTTGAACTCCTCGAAAAACTCAATCGTATCGGGATTCCAGCATTGGAGCGCCAATTGATAAACCGTTTTGGAAGATTTGATATAAGGTCTTTCCGAAGCTTTCACTTTGGTCTTGTAGATAAGCTGGATCTCTGCTACGTGATTCCATTTCTGAAGTGTTTTTGAAGTTTCCATGATTTCCAAGTTTTAAGATTAATAATGGAACCTGAACCGGGAATGAGAAAGCGAGCGAAAAAAGCAACGCAATAAAGCAGGTTTTTCCGCCTGCATTTATGGGGGAATTTTTTTCAGCGAACCGCCTTTCCTTCCCGAACTTTGTTTCGGAATTAAGCTGAACCCTGAAACAATACCCCCTATAAGTGTCTGCTCGCCGATATAGCACAAAAAAGCCGAAAACTAAGTTTCGGCTCTTTCTTCTTTTTTACTTTTTAATCGGTTCTTAATCTGATAGAGATTCTGATTTAGAAGCTTTAAAATCTGCTTGTGATGCGGGGAATTCTTGTTTTTGTCTCCCCTGCATTGCACAACTTCAAGCGAGGGAAGCGCCACCTCAATGGTCTCGATAGGTTTGTTCTCAAATCTAGCCGACAGGATAAGCGAGTTTCTCTTTTTGTAGTATTCGTTGGCAAATACGCAGTGTCGGAGCATATCGCCCTGCTCGAGAAAATCATGCACGCTTTCCATCACGCAGATAGATAGATTCTCCTTTGTAAACTCCAATCCGAAAAACTGCTTCTTCTGCTCTTCGTAGGCAATCTGCGCCTGCTGTATTTCTTGGCGAAGTTCTTTTATATGCTTACGCCTTTGGATGATACGTTTTTTCTCCACAAGCCTGTCGTGCAACTCTTCCAAATTTTCGGGGCATACCAAATCGGCATTGTTCAAATCCTTTTTGAACCATCTGAGCAGGGAGATGTAATCTTCCCAAAGCGAAAAATCCTTTACCTTGTAATTGTTTTTAATGCAGGTTTTGACCGCCTGCCAGTTCTCCCTGATGTGCTGTGAGTGCGAGGTGAGATAATGGGCAAGAAAATCGGTCTGCCCTGTCTTAAGTAGCGTTTCCGCATGGGAATCTTTCAAAAGAGCCGTAAACAATACCTGAGGCGCTATTCCGTAGAAACTTCCTTTGAAGCCATTCCTTTTCAACACAGAAATCGCTTTTGAAGACGGATAGACCTTATAGGGATTGATGCGGTATTTGGGAGAAAACTCAAAACTTTTCGGGCGTATTTCAAGGGGGCTGTAATATTTCCATGCATCATAAGCCTGCGAGAAAACATTGGTGCCGAGCGAGAGCGTGCGCGCCTCCCCTTTCTCGTTTATCCAATGCTGCATCACTTCCTTGTGATAGTAGGTCGGCATGCATTTCTTTTTCATATTCTTGTGCGAGCAGATGATGCGCACCACCTGAAATCCACCGCAAATATCCAAAACAGCAAAGTACTCGATTTCCTTGAAATGCACCTGATTGCACTGCTGCATTTTCAGCTTTCCATTACACTGGGTACAGCTAATATATTTTTTACAGGATGCTTTCTGCGCATCAGGCTTCCAAGCATGGGCGCAGTCAAGGCAGTGGAATTTCCCCCGTGAGAGCACGCCCCATTTGATGAAAATGTTCTTCTCTGCCCAAACCTGAATCTTCTGCGGTACTGGGGCGAGGGTTGCGCTAAGGGAAGTTATCTGCTTTTCGATGATGGTTTTCGGTATCATAGGTCAAAGAGTGTAAGGGTTTTCGATTCGGGTTTTGGAGCAGTAACCTCCGTTTTTGAAACGGCGGTTTTCTGCACAGCTTCGGGAGCGGAAGTGAACAAATCAGCCACAGCAGGCTCTTTGGCTACAACTCTGCAGTTTACGGGCTGAGGCTGTCCGATGCTGTCATCGGTATAATATTTGACCGCCATGTCGAATATTTCCTGATTGTCAAAGGCACACAGTCCCGTTTTTTTCACTTCGCCGAAAATGTAATTGCAACAGCTTTCCAAGTTTTTGGACTGCTTGGAGAAGTCCTTTGCAAATACGGCATCGGCAAGGGCGGTCTGATTGAGATAGTTTTCTATGGCGCTCTTAAAGTTTTCTGAAGCTTTCATAAGGGAGATTTAAGATTATACAAATAGCCTTATTCAAAAGAGGTTCTGTAGATGTCATAGCAGTACTCCTCAAAACAGAGCCAGCACATAAATGTGTAGTGAGGCAGACCGTATCTGTCTTTTACCGCTTCGCCAAGGGAATCTTCGATTTCTTTTCTGATGTCTTCCAAATCATCCAAATGCTCGATATAGAATCTTTTGCAGTCGGCGTGATAGATAAACTGGGATATCATACCGCTGATGCATCCCCCTCTCTGCATGTCTTCAAGGAATGCTTTCAGCTTTTCTTTTTTTGTTCCGTCATAAGACTGCATCTCAGTAAGGATTATCTTTTTGAATGCATCGTGAAGGTCATACTCGGCGTATGTTGATTTTTCCAAGGCTTTCATAACTCGTTTCTTTAGGCTTATACATTTGATTGGAATTAAAAAGGCAGGTCGTCAGGCTGTTCCTTTCTGTTCTTTTTTGCAGGAGACGACTGCTCTTGCAAGGCCTGCGCATCAGAGACAAACACCAGTATTTTGATGTTGCTTGTGTGAAAAGTAAGGCTTGCCATAGCTTTGCCCTCAGAATTGAGATAGGCATTAACCCCTACACGTCCGAAAAGTTCCACCAGTGCGCCTTTTTTGAGCCACTGCGCAACACCCGAGCTGAGCCAGTACGAGCAGTCGATATAAGTGACTATTTTTACCGTTTCGGCGCTTCCTTTGGCTTTGTAGCTGTCATTGACTGCAATTGAAAAATTTACCACCTCCCTGTCGTTGGCTGTTTTGGCAACAACTGCATCTCTTGTTAATCGTCCTGTGATTTCCATGATTTCTAAATTTTAAATGATTACTGTTTTTAAAATTCTTTTCCCCCTGCCTTTCCCAAACAATTGTTTTCAAAAGAAAAAACGGAAAAAAAGAAAGCAAGAATAAAGCGGGCATCAAGGATACGGAGGGCTATAAGTCCCGAAGGGCGGCATGGCCGTTATGCGCCTGCAGGATCCGGCGCACGCTAACTTGGCTGCCTTTTTATCCGTTTCGAATGAAAACAGGCCTTAATTCATCCAAAAAGAACAAAAAATTATGTATTGCGTTTGAAGATGAATCTAAAGCTGAAGTGAAGCAGATCAAAAAAGAGCAGAAATCGAAAAGAAGCAATTTGCAGAAATCGAGTTATAAATAAAATACGCTACAAATTGATTTATAAGAAGTTAAAAACAGAATGCGGAAACGCCTGATTATAAAGAAAATATAAAATATTTTACTTTTTTTTATAAAATATTTAGCATGTAGAGTAAACAAATATGCCTTGTGAAGCGTATAATATAAAAAATCGTTATATGTTAAAAGAAATTGAAAATACAGAAACTGAGCTGGATCGTCTAATTCAAAGAATCCACGAACTCAGCGATGGCAGGATAAACACCATAAGCATACTTGCATATTGGAACAAGGAAAAAAAAATACATATTGAATTCTTTGAAGGAGAAGGCTTAGATATGATTAAAAGTCCAAATGGAGATTGGGAATTATTAGAAAGCAGCAATAGCAATTGGAAATCTATTGCCCGTAGCTTATCCATTGAGAAGATTTTGAAATAGAATACTTAACTATACATTTCATATTTTCATATTTGCAGATTTGCAGATTTGCAGATTTGCAGATTTAAATCTCTGAAAGGAAATAATTAATTTTAAAAAGATATTTCGGCATAAATTCTTACTTTCGTAAGTAGATGCAGAATAAAAAGATATCACTGATTAATACTTTAATTTATTAATTTATTAACTTATTTGTTTATGCCAGATATAACGTATCATAAAAACGGAAAAATTGCGTGGAACGGCCCTACTGCCTATCATGATAATGGAAAACTTGCCTGGAGCGGATCAACAGCTTATCATGCTAATGGAAAAATTGCATGGACGGGATCTACAGCTTATCACGATAATGGCAAATTAGCCTGGAGCGGGGTTACAGCTTATCATGCAAATGGTAAATTGGCTCTGAGCGGGTCGATAACTTATTTTGATAACGGTAAAATTGAAAGTACCGGAAATCCGGATCCTCATGTAGATTTCCTATTGGGACCTGAAATAAAGTTTATTGGGCGTGTAAATAAACCCCAATTATTTGTACTGGGAAAACAGGTAGTCTAAAGATATAACCTGCTTAAAGCTATTCGATTGCACCCAGAAGGCTTGCTTGATACTGCACTTATTAAAAAGCAGAACTACTTCTTCCTGGGAGAACCATATTGGTCAAAACAGGCGGTGAAATAAAAGCATCGCTAAACGCCGACTTATTTTTGAACTTCCCGCCTGTTTGCGCAATTTTATAGATTTTCCTTTCATCCTGTTCAATATTCAAAGGCTCCACGTTATCCCACTGAAAATTCAATCCTGTGTATCTCTCGATTTTTTGGATATTGACCTGAAAAACTTCCTTATGCTTATAGTCACTGAAGGGCTTTGGCAAAACAAATCCTTTCTCATAGGAAGTTGCAGGAGCATCGATGAGCTCAAGCTCCCTAAGCCTTTTAAGCTGGCTCATAACAAAAGCTGTACTATAGAGCCTGCCTTCAAAAGAGAAAACCACTATTTTAAAGAAGAAAAGCGGAAGCTGGAATGATCTGTCCTTAACGTATGAAGGGTCATCGTCAGCGATCATCGGTCCTGTAAACACAGATATTCTCTGGTTCTCACTTTCATTAGTCTCACTAACAACATAGCTCTCAAGTTTGCTCCACAAGCCGGAATTTAATTTCTCCACTTGAGGAACGCTGTTGGTAAAATGAAAAGTCTGTTCAGCCTGCATTTCTTTTTTTAAGCCCCAGGCCATTTCATTATGTGAAGCCATGTGGCCAATTTCAAATTCAGTTTCCCCGCTGTTATATATTAAATCATAAAATGCGTCGTTAAGCTGCTGTGAGGCCGGAACTCTTGGATCATCTTTGAACTGAACCCTTTTTGCTCCGGTTCTTTTAAGACTTCCATCTATATTGTATGCGGCCACAAAGGGAACTTTTCTTTCCTTGTTGTACCATATGCTTAGCATCGTATACTTCAAAAGATGAGATGCATTCCCCTCTACTTCAGGCAGCATTTTCTTCTGCTGGTCCGTCAAAATATTATCAATCCCCACAACAGTGCTGCCGTCAATAAAATTATCTACATACCCGCAACTGCTTTTTAAAACAGAAAGATCCCGAGAATTAAAAACTGCCATAATACTATATATTGTTATTTTCGAACACTAAACTAATGATAATCTTTAAAACTTTACTAAGGGTAATTACCTAATATACCGCTGATTGCAGATAAATGCATAATAAAGCCTAAAAAGCTTAATTTAGTACCAGCCTAAAAAAAGAGTTAAGCCCTTAAATAAATCAGAAAATGAAAAATGAGGTCAAAGAAAAACTGGATATAATAGCAGATGTTTGGAATGATTACATCTGGGACAATAAGTTTTGCCGCAATCAGATCAATTTCTCTCCAGAGGCGCAAAGCAATTACTTTGGTGATATACTAAGTTACTTTTATGATACCTTCGACATCATCTATAAGAAAAAAAACGGCATAGAGCACGCTGAGAATTTTGCATCGCATATCAGTTTTCTACAGGCGATATATGTCCAGCAGGATTTCATTGAAGAGATGCTGATACTTTTCAAGACCAATATCATTAAAGGTGATCTTAAACAGGATTTAAATTATTCTATAAACAGGGAAATCCGTAATGAACTTGTAGGACACCCTTTCAGGAAAATTGAAGGCAGGGTAATATCTTCAACGGTATTCGGCTATGAGCGTTCTCCTGGTACAATCGCTTATTTGCGTTATCATACAGACAATGATTTCAAGTGTGAAATCATTGAAGTGGAGATTGAAGAAATTATACAAAGACATAGTGCATTTCTGGAAATGTATTTTGATATTATAATTCAAAAACTCAAATCAGTCCTTAAACTGTATTGGGAACAACTTGATGAAGTTAAAAAGAAGATTGACACGGTTTCTTTCGAATCACTTTTAAAAATAATATCCCAAAAATTAAAGCCGTTTTTAGAGAATACGTTTCTGTACGACGAAAAATCCATTATGGAAGTTTATAAAAGGAGAAACGAGCATGAAAGATATTCCGTTGTGTATGACTCTTTTCTAAGCGACTTACAAAAACGCATTGTTGAACTTCAAGAGAACTGCATTTCTGTTTTCAGCACATTCACCGGTGTGGAGGACCATATAGAGCGCCAGCCTATCAATGCCGACATTAATTTAATCAAAATTCCATTAAAGATCAAAGCAGAAACAAAAAAAGTATACTACCATTATGAGCTCGGCAAACTTTCAACAAACAGACAGCCAAGAGAATTTGATCATTTCAGCAACATTCTGAAGGCCAAATCAGAAAATGCTATAGTAATTCATGAGTTAGAAAGGATGAGAAATCATCTTTATAATGATGTGGAATATTTCTGCTCCTACAAATTAATCCGAAAGATCCTGAACGAAGACACTTAATATCAATGCATTATTAACAAAACAGAAATGTATCGTTATGAAAATAAACAAAAAATATACAAGCCGCCATCAGCTATTACAGACGCTTCAGGAAAGAAAAGACGACAGATGGTCTCCGAACAATATAGACGTAAGGGATATAGCCCTAGAAACTCATAAACTTCTGGATAAGTCAGGCCTTCGGGAAACTGATCTGTACCAACAGCTGCAATATCTGGTAAATGAGAAAGAAATAAAAGAAACTGAATTTGATGGGTTCAGATGGTATTATTCCATTTCAGATGCAGGAACAGCAGCGTATCATGACCAAAAACATCTTAGCAAGGGCAGAAAGGAATACCTGGACAACATCTATGATGTCTTAAAGAATGTTTCCACATTTATTCTTCTTCTAATGGCTGTGCTCACATTTATCGGCAACTGGATTTCCAATTCCAAAAAAAATCAGGAAATTGAAGACATCAAAATAGAATTAAAAAACTTGAAAGACTCACTGCGTAACGAGAAAAAAATAATGCGGTGATTACACTAGGAACAATATTAGAGAATCCCATTGCTTTCAGCTGGGTAATATTTGCTAATAAAATCAGAAACCGTTATACAGATAACTTTATTATCGGAATACCTATAAAACAACCTGCCATCACCAAGGTCAAAATAAATGGGCGCAGCGGCCGTGAGCCAGCTTTTTCTCTCACGTTTCCAAATGAAGTCCAGCTTGTCCCTTTGCTTGATATTATTATTTTTTTCATCAAGATAGCTATCCTCTAGTATTTGCAGGTTTGTATTGATGTAATTGTCGATTTCGGTTTTAAGACTCTGCATCTGTTTATCATATGCATCTTTCTCAATATTCAAAAAAGACAATACATTTTTAAGGTGAACAATTTCTCCTTCCAGAATTAAGTATTTAGAAGCAACGAATTTCAATTCTTCCGATAAGAGTGCCTTTAGATTTTCTCTTTGCACCAGCAAGTTATTAAGCTCAACATAAAGCTGCTCAATTTCGGAACTGGTTTTTCCTGGCAGTTCCAAATGATGTTTATTACGTTTGAAATCACCTCTTAACCTTAAAAACGCATTCTTGCTGACAAGTGCGTCATCAGTGATAATTTTCATAAGAGATGGGTCTATCGAAAGATTATCATTCTCCCAGATATTTATAATCTGTTCTGCAAACGTATCTGCATTTTTATCATAGATATTAAAAGGTTCAGTGACAGACTCTAGCCTATTCAAATTATCTTTCAAAGTCTCAATTTCTGAGGTTCTGAGATTAGGATTTTTCGTTATACTTTCCAGTCCAATGGAACTGTATTTTTTCACGTGAATTATTTTTGCAGCATATTTTTTCTCGATTTCTGCCAGCTGCTTTTCCGATATATTTTCGGTAACGAGGTTACCTTTGAAACTCTCCGCATTTATAACCCAGATTAATTTTCCATAAAATTTTTCCCGTTCAGCAATTGTTGAAGGAGAGATTGCGGAATTTTGAAATTCAATTACAAGTCCTTCATCCGTTAAAATATCGGCAATGTGTTTTTCTCCATTTTTTATTATAATTGTTTCCTGCCAGTCATATGGAAATCGGCTCTTCCAAGCCCGATGCCAATCGGTTTCGCCCTCCTTCCACAAATCGCATTCCACTTTATTGATATGCTGCCAATGCCAGATGTTAATTTCACCGCATCTTCCACGCACTTTTTCTCCGCAGAAACCGCAGACGGCAATCTGCCCAGAAGAAGAAGGACTAATTTTTTTTCCGTCTGTGTCAATTGCATGCTGCATACTTGGAATAATGAAAACTAAATTATTGACCTTAGAAAATCATACATTAATATTCCCAAATATATCGCTTTTTTCTTTATGAAATGCACCAGCCATTAGACCTGCTACAACCCAGAAACCCTTGTAAATAACCGCTTATTAATACGGCGTCAAATATGTGACGCTAATATACAGCATTAAAACTAACAACTTGATTAACAGCACAATTAAAAACCATATTCTACTTCTAAATACTGCTGAACCGCTAAGATTTCCCTCGCTACTTCGGCTCTTTTTTTAATACTAAATAAACCTGCGCGGGATCGTTCAATAGGCGTTCTATTTCAGAATGAATAATATCTTGGACATCCTGTTTAATCTGCAGATAATTTCGCTGAATCATAGACTCATCAATTTTGCGGACCGGCGGGATTTCTTTAAAATTATCTTCTTCTTTTCTCAAAGAATCATGATCATTTATAATCTCACTGTGAAAAGTTTTGAGTTCAATTTTACAGTCGGGGTTATCTGCTACCATGCCCACAAATTCTCCAGAACTGAGCGCAGAAACCTTAGAAGGAGGAACTGCCGCTTCCAGCTGCTTGGAACGACTGATTGAAGTGTCGCTGCTGTTGATCGACAAACTCTCCCTGTCCTGCAGAATTTTACCAAAACGCTCTGATAACTGCTTGGAGGTATCACCTGTTACCTGCCCGGAAATTATATTTCCTGTGATATTCATTATGACATCTGCCTGCTCTCTTCCGTAATCCTTTCGAAGCTGGCTGAAATCCTGAATTCCTAAACAGGTGGCAACTTTATTGCTTCTTGCCGTTGCAATAAGGCTGTCCATATTGTTGAGATAAATAGTCGGAAATTCATCGAAAATCAGGCTGGTTTTTAGCCTGTCTTTTTTATTTACCAGCTTTACCAATCTATTTACATATAGGGATAAAACTGCTCCGTAAATCTGTATCTTCTGCGGATTGTTTCCCATGCAGACAATCTTAGGCTCTTCCGGATTATTGATGTCTAAAGTAAAATCATTACCTGACAGCACGTAATACAACTGGGGAGAAGACAAACGCGCCATGGCAATTTTAGCTGTGCCGATCTGCCCCTCCAATTGGTCATTTGCCTCATTCAAATAAGCACTGACAAAAGGATTAATCAGGACCTCAATTTCCTTTTCCGTCCTGAGTAATGTAAAAAGATTATCGTAATCTGCCTGCATAAGTTCAATGACATGCGGCAGTGTACAAAACTCACCATCATTGTATTTTCTGAGATACCAGATAACAGCGGAAAGAAAATTAATGGGAGACTCTACAAAAAAATCTCCCTGCTTTCTAATCCACTCTCTGTTGAGTCCCATCAAAATAGTGCGTGCAGATTCCGATGCGTCTGTAATATCTTCCATTCCTTTTGGGTCTAAAGGATTGCATCTGTGCATGATTTTATCAAAATTTATAAAGTAGCATTTGGGAATTATTTTATAGGCCCCTTTATTTTTTTCAAACGTATTGTAGACAATTTTGGAGAGATCATCATACTTGAAATCATACACAAACATGGTGAATCCTTTCTTAATATGCTGGGTTATAACATGCCTGATGACAAAGTAGGATTTTCCGGAACCGGGACTTCCTAAAACAAGCAGTCCCCGAAATGGATTTATAATATTAATCCAGCTTTTTCGGATCTTATTTTTCAAATAATAACGGGCAGGAAGGTTAATAGAGTATTCATTTTCCAAAAGCCTTTCTTCCTGTGGAAAAGTTTCATTCTCTTTATTAAAAACATCGCCATTCTGAAATTTTGTTTTTATTATCCTGGATAATAAAGTTCCTCCTGAAAGCATCAACAGGAACCCAAGAGATGTAACGCTAATATAGATTCCAGATTTGTAAACTCCATTAATCGGAAGATAAAAAACAGCCGCTGCGGCAAAGTAAACCAACAGACCGTTGAAAATATAAGCCAAAGCCGTTCTGTAATTCATCTTCTGGTCTTTTTTCCCCTTCGCACCAATGAGAGAAACTGCCAAAAGCAGCAGTGCAAAAAGTTTGGATTTGTGGAAATCATCAAAAAATCCAGTTTTGGAAATCCTGCTTATTATCTTCTCCATGATTTCACCTGCAAGATGCCAGCGCACAAAAGCTTCATAGCAGTAAAAATAAAAATGCAGTACCAATATTATGACACTGATTAATCTTGTCATATCCAGTATTTTTCTCAGCGCCTGTTCATTCTCTCCTGTTTGCATAGCCATTGTCTTTAGATTTAAAAATTATTGGAACGTCTTCTTATTCTTTTCTTTTTTGATGCTTTTTTAAGCTGATTTGGAACATAAAAGGCATCATTCTCAACCGCGGTTATTACCTCTATCATCTTTTCAACAGCAGATTTGAAATCAAGGGATTTCAAATCCTGCTGCAGGTCTTTGAAAAAGTTTTCCTTATTTTTTTCCCGACCAACAGCTTTATTAGATTTAGATGTGTCAGACAGAACTTGAATTGCCTTTTTTTTTTCATTCTCAAAAGATAAACGGCATCGCTGCTCTATCAATTTAGCGCTGTAGGGCTTTCCTAAATCGCTTCCGTTAAATACACATTTTGAAGTGTGGTCCACATAAGTGATCCCATAAAGCTGTCCCTGTGCACTTTTTCTGAAAACCATGTTTATCCCTTCCTTTTTCAGCTTCAATTCCAAATCAGAAAGCGAAACGCTTCTGCCTAAAAGTATAAGGTCAACAGCATTAGCAATTCTCTTCTTCTGGGATGCCGTCTTAACATTCTGCAGAAACCTAATCTGCAGAAACTTTAAAGTCGGTTTACTGTAAAATCCGCTTGATTTCAAAGGAACGCCCACAGGTTTTCCATTCTCGTCCAGTGTTCTGTACACCAGACCATTTGTTTTGAATATTCTTGAATTTTCCTCTCCGCTGTCCGCCTTTACATTATACAGCCCCAGCACTGCATTGAGCTCGGAGAGGCTTTTGTATTTATATGCCGTAAGCACATGATCAAGAACCGACTGTACAGCGCTTTTTGATTCTGTTCTGCCGTATTTAATCTTTGAAAGCACAACAGGTTTAATAAGCTCATGTGCGGTGCTTTTCTTTTCCTGAGCCTGAACCAAGTCGAACGTTTTTTCAATCTCCTTTCGCGCTGCTTCAGACTGGTTTCTTCCTATATTCTGCATATCAATCCTAGTGCCGTCTTCCCTGACTTTTATAGACACCAGATGTAGATGCGGATGTCCCGCATCATAATGCCTGTAAATTAAATACGGCTGGTTTCCAAAACCTATTTTCTGCATGTACTGCGATGCTATTTCAAGCATCTTTTCACTTGATAATGCGGATTCGGAAGGATCAAAATTCAGTGAAATATGTACGCTGTTCCTCTTTACATTTTCGTTAAGTTCATTCTGTTTCAGTAGCCTGTTAAGCTTCATTGAACCCGTTAATTTTGAAGCTTCCAGAGGATAATTTCCTTCTCCTATACATTCGGCAATTCCTTCTTTCACTTTATTTTCATTGTAGTTAAAAATGTTATGCACAGAATTCCCCGTCTTAATTACTGCAACCATTTTTCAGTTATTTTCTGGAAGTGGATTTTAATTTCCTCTACCTTGTCCAAAAGCATTTTGCGCTCTAATTCCGAGTTTAAAATCCATGTCTTAAACTCCGGAATCTGCCGCAGAGTATGCAGTTTTTTTACAGACTGATTAAAGTTATTTCCAAGGGAATTAAGCTCGCTTTTCAGCTTTATAACCTCAGCCATAAATTCATCAAGAGACTCGCTTCGATACTTCACTGTAATGGGCTTATTGAATAAATGCATACGGATGTAATCGCTGAGTTTTCTGCAGGTGCTGGCTTTCCATTTTCGCTCTATTTTTTTATACTCATCAGGTGTAAAACGAAGCCCTACAATCCGTGTTCTGTTTGAATTTTCCTTTTCCATCATTTAGCTTTTTCATTATTTCTTCACACATTTTTAAGCTTGCGGTTTCACTGCCCACGAGTTCCGAGTAAAAGGGCAGCAAGATTCGGTTGTTTAACAACCGGACATCTTGCCGATTGCTGGAACGAGGCAATCTTTCTGATATTTGAGATATCCATCCCCATTAACTTACTGAAATTTAAATTATCCAGCTAAATTAATTAAGCACTTTGGATTAAGCCCATCATGGTTATATTATGTCCATGAGAATCGAGAATATGCTTATTATCTTTACCGCAGTTGAATATTAATTTAAAACGCTGGAATTATGATTACAAAAAGTGATGTTGCCAAGGTGTTTGATACGGTTTTAAGTATACCTGGCATGAGTGAGACGGTGAAGATTGATTTGAAAATTTCACGCAAAAATGTTCTGCTTCTGAGCCATTTTATAGAACAGGGACTGCTTCTGGAAAAAGACGATTCAAATCTTATGGGAATTGTTTCAGAAGAAAGTTTAAAGGATTTGAAATACATCTCAGAGGAATGTCTGCTGAAAGCAAGTCTGGTGGAACTCAATGAAAAACTTCAGTCTTTAAGCCAGGCATTCAAGTAGTAATTTGAACTTTGAAAAATTCATTAAAGTGTCCATCAAATACAACGTATGATAATGGGCACTTTTTGATAAAGCAAAGAATTTACAATTGGCTTGATTTTCAGAACTTTTGGCTTGATTTTAATAACAGTTTTATAAAATCATGCATATAAATTTGCGTATGATTCTTTCTTTTCCATCTTCTCAAAACCGAAAAGAAAATGCAATTTTTCAAGTTATGAAATTACAAGTCAATTTAAAGAATATTTTTGTAGAGGCAACCTGCTTGCTTTACGTAATGCTGTTCGTTTACGCAGCAGTAAGCAAGTTACTTGATTTTGAAAATTTTCAAGTGCAGATTGGTCAGTCTCCTCTTTTAAGTGCTTTTGCTTCTTGGGTGCCATGGACAGTTCCTCTAGCTGAACTACTGATTTCAGCATTGTTGATTTTCAGTTCAACCAGATTATGGGGCTTAGTATTAGCTTTCAGCCTCATGTTTATGTTTACAGTATATATTTTTATTATACTTCATTACAGTTCTTATGTTCCATGTTCGTGCGGGGGTATTCTGGAAAAAATGAGCTGGAATGCTCACTTGTTCTTTAATCTGTTCTTCGTTATCTTAGCTTTTATCGCTGTAATATTACGGAGCGGTATAGAAAATAAAACTAAAAATAAAAAACAGTTTATCCCGTCTGTAAAAACAATGATTTTCTCCTGCTTTTTAGGAACAATTGCTGTTATTGTTTTGTTTGTATGGTCTGAAGAGCTTATGCATTACAGCAATCCCTTCCAACGAAGATATCCTAAGAATACTGCGGAACTGATAAAGCAGCTAGATTTAGAGTATAACTCGTTTTACATTGCCGGTTTTACCAACGGCAGATTATATTTGGGGAACTACAGCAATCCGCAGATCCTTGTTTCCTTTGACAGCAGTCTGAAAAATAAAAGGATTGAAAAAATTGACTTTGACCCCAAAAGTATTCCTTTCCAAAACGTAACATTAAGCGTGAGGGGAAATTACTTTTATTTAAAAGACGGAAGGGTTCCGGCCTTTTTCAGAGGCAGTGTGAAAGATTGGAAAATTACCAAAAAATTAAACGGCATGCCTAATTTTACGCAGGCAGAACCAGCTGACAGCACTACAATACTATTTCGTAACAATAGTGGCGAAAATCTATCAAATGTACTTGGTGTTTTCCATTCTGAAAATAAAAACAAGGTGAGATATAACCGCTTTCTCTTAGAGAAACAGATTGATGGTATTTTTGATACAGACGGTCTATTAATGTACAGTGAAGAGAGTGAGAAAATGATTTATCTATATTATTACAGAAATGAGTTTATTATCTCAGGGAAAGATCTCAAAATTGATTATACGGGGCACACCATTGATACTACTTCAAAAGCAAAAATTAAAGTTACCGCTGTAAAGGACGGAAGGGGAAAAACCATGTCTGCTCCTCCATTAGTTGTTAATGCACATGGTTCAGTTTTTAAGAATCTACTGTTTGTCAATTCAAGAATAATGGGCAGATATGAGAATAAAAAAAGGTGGCAACATTCTTCCGTAATTGACCTATACGATTTTAATAGACACTCCTATCTTTTAAGCTTTCCAATATACAATATTGAAGGAGATAAACTAAAATCATTTATCGTTACCGATACGTATCTGTATGCACTTATAGGAAATGCTGTTGCAGTTTATGAGCTGAAAGAAACCATAAAAAAAGAATTAAAAAGCGAAGTGACAAAATCGAACTGAGCTTTTAAATTATACCGGCCGGTTTCAGGATAAAAAGATCGAACACCTGTAAAAAATAGTAGATCAATGTTTAATATAATTTTAGTTATTATGAAAACAACATTCAAAAATTTACTGCCGATTGCCGTCGTTGCACTGGCAGTATCCGGAGCCTTTGTTACTACCTCGATGCAGAGCACATCAAAACTAACTGCACCTAAAGTGGGCTATCCGCGAGATTTCATGGGAAACTGTATTCTTGATCAGCCTCAGAGCTGTAATACGAATCCAGTCCCTAACTTATGTTATGTAGGTGGCGGGACAAGCGGAACTCAAGCCTACGGGGCTGATCAAGACTGTCAGGAGATTTTGTATCGCAACCAATAATGTTTAAAATTAAAAATTAATTGTAAATGCCGTTCTATTGAACGGCATTTTTATATTCTATAAATTCATAATTATTCCATTGCTTTTTTTATCCACGGATATATTTTTTCATCCTTCAGATAATAGTTCATCCACTGTAGCACCTTTTCTGAAATATCCTTTTGGTTAATTGGATTTACTGGCACATGATTTTCCTTGGGATATAAAAGCAATACACTTTTTTTGCCAAGCCTTCTAAGAGCCAAGTAGTATTCAACACTTTGATGCCAGTCAACCTGATTATCTTCTTTTCCGGTCCACATTAGAAGGGGGGTATCCAACTGTCTTATCGATTCAAGCGGGGAGTTTCTGTCAAAATCTTTAGGATTTGTAAAAGGGGTCTTTCCGCTCAGTCTCCATTCTTCAGTTCCAAAACGCCACATATTAGGTTTTAAATTGTTCCATCCCACACTTAGATAATAGCTTTTCAGATCTGTTATGGCTCCACTGGCGACAGCAGCGGCAAACATGTTAGTGTGATTGATAATAAAGGAAGTTTCATAGCCTCCGAAAGAATGCCCGAGCAACGCGACCTTATTTGGATCCACTAGACCCAAATCGATAATTTTATGTGTCCCGGCAGTTACGCAGTCAAGAGATGAGGGGCCGACATTTTCATTTTCATGAATGATATCAGGCCGAAAAAAGAAATAACCCTGCGCGGTAAAAACAGCCGAATTGATTCCAGATGAGTTGTAACATGTAGGATTCTGGTAAATATGCAGATCCTGTGACTGCTCTTCATAAATGTTCACTATCATCGGATATCTTTTTTTAGGGTCATAATCTGCAGGATAATATAAAATACCTTTCAGAATCTTTTTATTAGAATTTTGAAATCGTATCAGCTCCGTTTTTCCCCAGTAGAATTTTGTATGCTGAGGATTGCTCTGAAAAATTGTTTTGCCTCCAGACAATTTCTGTCTGGAAATTATGCGCGGGGGCATATCAAATTTTTGTTCCGTGGCAAAATATGTGTGTTTTTTTGAACTGTAATTTAGATCGCTAAAGTAAGAATCCCTAAATACAATCGGCTGTTCGCCAGTCTCTTTATTCCATGTAAAAAAACCTGTTTTTCCATCATCTCCTTCTCCACGCAAGAGAAGTGTTTCTTCCAAATCAATGTTTGGAATAACAACTCCATTATATTTAAACGCCAATGGATTTATATTTGGAATTTTTGCAATGCGGAATCTTATTTTTGATTCGCGTCCATGCGTAAGTCTTCGTGCTGATTTACCGTCAGGTGTAATTGCCCAGATATCAAATGCATCATAGAGCAGAATTTCTTTATCCTGCTTTCCCCATGCCGGATTGCCAAAAGTGATATCAGGTTCAAGAGTACGGACTTTTCCTTCAAAGGAAACTCCAGTTTTTGATGTGATATTCGTATGTGATTTTGTTTTGATATCATAAATCCACCAATTCTTTTCTCTATAATAAGCAATGTATCTGCCAAGAGGCGATGGAACTAAATCCCAGTAAATTGATGACTGTCCTTTAAGTAGCAACTCTTTACTCCCCGTTTTAACATCCATAATATAGATATTACTTGGGCCTTGATATTCAAATTGAGGCTCATTATCCTGCGGATTAAATAAAACGGCATGTTCATAATCTCCCGTCAGAAAGACTTTGGGAAGTCTTTCATCAGTTATGGCAGTGATGCTTCGAAGATAAGGCTGCCACAGCATTAGTTTTGGACGCTCATTAAATTTTCCATGAATTTGTTCATCAGGAAATATCCATTTGTCATTCGTATTCCATATCTCCACTTTGGATTCCTGATCATTCTTAATCGAAGTTTTCGGCGTTACATTGAAATACACCATTTTTCCGTTTTCAGAGACAGTTAGTGCATTCCCATATATGTCACTTAAGAGCGTATTATTTGGAATCGTGTCGGCCAGATTAGGATTAAGTTCAAAAAGTTTTTGCGGATTTAAAGCAAGAAAAAATAATGATTGAATTGTAGAAGATACATTTTTTGAATAAAATGCAGCAGATTTAGAGTTTTTAGCCCATGTAAAATTGTCAAATGAATCGGTGCTCTCTGCTATTTTTTTAGAGGCGTTGGTTTTACCAAGATTCAGCATATGCAGATAATTAATTCCATTAGAAAATGTCGTATACAGTAGAACACGCGAGTCTGGGCTTAATGAATATTTCTTGACCTGCTTTATTTCCATCAGTGTTTTTCCAAGCGGAATTTTAATAAGCATTTCACCTTGCTCCTGTTTCTTAATAATCAGCACATTATTGCTTTCTGAATAGCTGTAATTCTCAGAGGAGCGAAAACCCTCTCTCCTATTCTTCTCAGGATCAAAAACATGTATGGAGTCCCCTGAGTGGTAAATAAAATGGTTGTCTCGGGTAAAAAGCGTCCGGCTGGCAGATGGAAATGCAAATATTTTATCATTGGCAATACCTTTGACAAACATAGTGTCTGCACCGTTTTGATAAGTCATTCTAAAGCTTATCCAGTTTTCATCCGGTGCTATCCTATCAGATTCTAAAGTGCCCCACAGAGCGTAATCAGAGAAAGAAAGCTGCTTTTTTAGTACTGCCTGCCCCCTCATGGGACAGGCCGCTACTAAAAACAAAATTAAAAACAAAACTAAAGCAGGTATCTTCGAAAGTAGTTTCTTTTCTTTATTGAGTTTAAGCATACTTTACAATTTAATAACCGGGATTTTGAGGTCTTAGTTTAGGATTGGCACTCATCTCATTCTGTGGAATAGGAAAAAGCTGGTCATTGGCATCCCATCCAGGTTTCACTAACGACAGAACAGCATCGAGTCTTTTGAACCGCTGTAGGTCAAAAAAGCGATGGCCTGATTCTGTGAAGAGTTCCCATCTTCTTTCCTGAAGAACTGCGCTTAAGATTTCATCCTGTGATTGGGCAGTTGTACCGCCAAGTCCTGCACGTGTTCTGATTTTATTAAGATCTTCTTTAGCACCTATCAGGTCTCCTGTTCTGGCTCTTGCTTCTGCCCGTATGAGATACTGTTCGGCTGTTCTTAGAACAATCGAATACTCTTTAGAAACCGCAGTAGAGTTCCGCTCCTTGTATTTATAGGCATGAAACCAAGACTGTCCGCTGTTCTGCACTTTTTTTATCCAGTTTATTTTTCTAAGATCCTGGTCAGAAAACGAATCTACCAGCTGAGAACTTAAAGCAGTAAATGCAGGGGGGCCCTGCTCAAATATAAACAAGGTTCCTTCAGGCGTATTCTGGCCGGCTGCAGTTGACTGAAGCTGCCAGATTGTTTCTCTTGAATTCAATAAAAAAACATCGTTAAGGACAGCAAGCGAATACACTGTAGTGTTATTAATTATCGATGATGCTTCATTCGCTGCCTGTTCATAAGATTGGTTTTCCAAATATATTCGAGCCAGCAGTGCTCTGCCGCAGTATTTGTTGGGACGGATCCTTTGAATACTGCTGTAGTTCTCAGGGAGGATCAACACAGCTTTTTCCAGATCTGCAATTATGTTTTTATACACTTCTTCGACACTCATCCGGCTGGCAGTACTATTCTGCCTATAATCTGTACTTCTTATGTAAGGAATACCGCCAAAGAGCTTAACCAGATAAAAATGCGACAGTGCCCGAATAAACAATGCTTCCCCCAAAAGCCTCTCTTTATTCTCTTCTGAAATATTTTTACTGGCTTGAAGTCCTTCAATTACTGCATTGGCGGCATAAATCTGGTTATATGAAGTGTTCCAATATTGTAAAACATTTCCAGATGAAGCTAAAAGAGTATTGTTGTAGAAAGGAATGCTGGGGTTTGACGGCCCACCGTATGCAGTAAGTTCGTCTGCGTAGTTTCCCAACTGATTTGATATTCCCGTATAAGATCCGTTCAGCGGTCCATTATCTCTAATCTTTACATATATGTCAGCCACAGCCGCATCAGCAGTGGAATAACTGTCAAAAACTGCATCATTTGTTAACTGCGATTTTGGAAGATCAACTTCTACAAATGAGTCGCATCCTGTGAGCATTAAAACAATGCTGTATATGCTTATGGTTTTAAATAGTTTCATAATCTAAGGTTTAAAAAGTTAGTTGCACGGCAGCCGAAATTATTTTTAAAGGAGGAAGATAACCGTAGGTTACAAACTCTGGATCTCCATCCTTATACTTTGTAAAAGTCAGAAGGTTCTGTGCCTGCAGCATAATTGTACAGTTTGTTTCCTTGAGTATTAAAGGAAGCTTGTAGGATACTGAAATATTTTTTAGTCGCACAAACGATGCATCAGTCAGGGTCGCATCGCTGTCATAATAATAGAACTGGCTCATGACAGCTGCGCTGTTCTGTCCCGTAGTAAATATTTGGTATTGGGACACATCTCCCGGATTCTGCCAGCTGCTTGTAAGTCTCTGCTGTTTATTGGACATATTTCCCGCGGCTCCCATTGGGTAAATCTGATTCTGCTGTTTCACAAATTGAAATAGAAAGTCAAGCTTCCAGTTTTTATACTCAAATTGGTTTTGAAGGCCTCCAAAATATTTTGGATTAAGATCCGCGGCATACTGCCTGTCCTCGGGGTAAGTTATATTTCCATCATTATTTAAATCTTCATATTCATATAAACCAGTCTGCTGATTTACGCCTTTTAATTTATACATGAGATAAATGTTTAATGGACTTCCTATTCTATATCTCTGGCTGTATGAAGAGCTTTCAAGGCCTGGAAAACGCAGCAGTTTATTTCTGGCCGAAGTGAAATTAAAACTGGTAGACCATTTAAAGTTTTCCGTATTGAAATTGACTGTATTGAAAGTTAGTTCAACTCCCTCATTTTCAACCGTTGCGGCAAGATTAGCCTGCAGTGTTGGAAATCCTGTGGTACCAGGCAGCGGAACACCTACCAGCTGATTGGATGAGCGGTTTTGATAAAAGGCTGCTGACATTGTAATGCGGTCTTTCAAGAACCCAAGTTCTAGAGCGGCTTCAAGCTTTTTATTTATCTCCCATCCAAAATCAGGATTAAAAAGTCTGGAAGGCTGAAGACCTATAACGCCATTGTAGCTAATTCCGGAACTTGAAAATGTATTCAAAAACTGGTAGTCGCCTATCTGGTCATTTCCTGTAGTTCCATAACTGCCCCTAAGTTTGCCAAAACTCAGCCATGAACTATTCTTAAGGAAATTTTCATTAGAAAAAAGCCACGCGCCTCCGGCAGCGCCAAAAACTGCAAACTGGTTTCCAGGTCCAAATCGGCTTGAGCCGTCACGTCTGGCAGTCAGGTTTATGATGTAGCGCTGATTCCAATTGTAATTTATCCTGCCAAAAAATGCCTGATATTTATACTTACTTTCATCATTGCCCAGTATGCTGATAGTATTTGCTGCGGCGAGATTATAGATAAGACTGTTTGAACTGAATCCCCTGGCATACTGGTACAGAGTGGTGCTTACCTGCTGCTGGAATGTGGCGCCTGCCAGCACGTCCAGATTTCCATTTAAAATGTTTTTTTTCCAATTAATCTGCGGTTCGACTATCCAAGATGACCTGTCAGTATTATTGGAATAAATGGAAGAACGGCTGCTGGTGACGTTATAAATGGGATTATACAACGTTGAAGGGTTGGTTTTGGTTTCCAGTGTAGAGAGATCAGAAAATCCGAAACTGCTTTTAAGGATAAGACTGCTGGAAATTTCGTAAGAAAGCAGTGTGCTGGCAATTAAATCTTTTGTCTTTGAATTGAACAGTGAATTATTGTTGCGAAGGGGATTCTCCCAAGTTGCATTCTCCCAGTTAAGAGAGCCATCTGAATTGTATAATGCCGGTGCATTTGGAGAAAGAAATCTGGCAAGACTTGAATAATCAGTAGACGGGAGATTGTTATCCTGTATGTTATAGCCTGCAGAAAATATCATCTTAAACTTATTATCTTCCGAGCGGTGGTTAATATTCAGCTGTCCCCCGCCACGCAAATATTTAAAATCACCTGGGAATACGGTAGTCTGGCTGTGGTAGTTTCCATTAAGCATAAACTGCGTATTACTGCTTCCTCCTGATATAGTGCCCTGCATATCGTTCAACTGTGCTGTTCCTCCTAATAGTTCACTTTGCCAATCGGTATACCGGTTTTGGTCCCAAGTTCCATTTACATCATAATCGGCAGCTCCATACGGGATTCCGTCGTTAGCAAATGCCTGTCTCCGCATGTCGAGATACTGCTGAGTATTCATTAGTTTCAGAAAACGTGTTACAGTTCCAGCTCCGGTTGAACTGGTAAGACTGAATTTTGTCTTGCCTGCTTTCCCTCTTTTAGTTGTGATGAGAACAACTCCGTTTGCTCCCCGTGATCCATAGATGGAGGTGGCATCTGCATCTTTCAAAACCTCTATGCTCTCTATCGTATCAGGGTTTATGCTGTTAAGAGGGCTTGTTGAGGACTGAAAAGCTGTTGAAGTGACCGTTGAGCCTATCGGTTCTGAAGAGTATGGAACTCCGTCAATAATATATAAAGGGGCATTGGCATTGGCACGAAGGCTGTTCTGTCCTCTAATTTTAATATCAAAACCTCCGCCTGGAACGCCTGTAGTCTGCGTCACACTTACTCCTGCCATTCTACCCTGCATGGTGGCCAGAACGTTGGCCACTGGCTGCGTTTCAATATCTTTTGACGTAATCCGCGCAATACTTCCTGTGCGCTCACTTTCTTTTACAGAATAATAACCCGCATTTACCTTTACTTCCTGCAATGTAGTGGTATCATATTGCAGTGCAATATCGATTCTGCTTCTGCCCTGCACTGGGATAAAAGCCTTTTTGAACCCGATGTAAGAAACTACAAGGGTATCACCCGAATCTGCAGTTATCGCATACTGCCCGCTGTAATCTGAAATGGCAGCTGCTCCTGCCCTGCCTTTAACCGCGATGGAGACTCCGGGCAGCGGGGAGTTTCCATCGGTAATGGTTCCTTGGATTTTTATTTCTTGAATAGAAAACTTAGAATATCTGCCCCGAGGTCCGGCAAATGAAGATGAAAATGACAACAGAATGCATGAAAAAATTATGCAATAAAGTGCCTTCCCATCCTTGTAAAATGAAGAATAATTCATAATATTGGGATTGGTTAGTTAAATATGGATTTGATTAGCTAAGGTCCTCTGCTCTAGTTTGGTCGCTGCAGTAGAGGGCCATTTTTTTATGCATTAAGTAAACGGCTTAATTGTCATAAGGAGTATGAATTTTTTATTTCACATAGATAAGTGTTTAAAATATTCGACTTTATAATACGAAAAATAAAAATATACGGAAATATCGCTAAGAAAAAATAGAGAGTTTTGAGCATAAAAAAGCGTGGTACTCATCTTAAACGTCTCTGGTACTTGGCATGACCTCCACGAATAAGTGAGCCCACGCCAATAGACGTGAGCATCTTACTTATCATCTCGTGGTTTAAACTGCCAAGTTTTGAGCCGAGATTCTAAGCGAATGCTTCAATATTTTTTATATGAAGAATCGCAAAAATACAATCCTAATGGATTTAAAGCAAATATAAGAAAATTATTCTACCGTTTGCTATCGCAAACGATTTTTTTCTACAAATGAATTTATTTTGTTAATATAAACACACAAATTGGCTACAAATAAATCTACATCTTTAGCACTTTCAGGTATGCTTTCTAAAAAGCATATATGTAACTTTATTGCTAAAAAATGGATAATTGGCAAAAAAGATGAGCAAGGAAAAGAGCTTAGCTATACAGCATATGGTAACCAATGTGATCTTGCAACAAGTACTATTTCAAAAATTGCCAGTGATGGAGGGTACAATATTCCTATAAATACACTAATAAAAATTTTACGGAAGGAAGAGATGACATTATCTCAATTCTTTATAGAATGTGAAAAAGAGTATTTCTAACAATAAAAAAAGATGTCGCTTGGCATCTTTTTTTATTTATTTTTATCTTGTAAAGTAATATAAAAACATGAAAGTAATTAACTCAGAATTTACTGTAATTACGATTGGAATCTTTTTTGTTTTTTTAGGGCTTATTATTAGGTACAAAATTAATAAACGTAGATTTAATCGAAAAGGTCCAGGTGGTTTACAGCATTTTAAAAAATATGAACAAGCCTGGTTGGTTTCACTAATTGAAAGGATATTAATGGTGCTATCTTTTGTTTTAATTGTTATTGGCGTAATATTTTCTTTAGCATTTATCATTTTTTAAAACTTCTTGTCTCTAATTATTAGTCATAATACATTTAGAAATACCTTCAATGGTGTTTTTTTACATAACAAGTGTTTATACTGTAGGCTTTTCATTATGAAAGAATTATTTTTCAACCTTTTATTATTTAGATTACGGAAAACCGTAAAATAAAAACTGTTTTGTATGTTTAATTTAGAAACTTAAACATGGCATAAAGACATCCAAAATAATACTAACGTAAGCACTTTTATCGCTTAATAATTTAAGTTAGCCATAAGCATAAAACAATACAAATATTAAGACAATTAAAACACTGAAACAAATGAGAAAATTATTCTTTGTAACAATTTTTAGTTTGACGACAATTTTTGCTTTTGCTCAAATTACATCTGACAAACCAACTCAAAATATTTCTACAGATAGTGATGTTGGGTATAGGCTATTCGCAACAAAAAATATGTATACATTTATTAAAATAAACACAAAAAATGGACAAATGTGGCAAGTTCAATGGTCTGCAAAAGGTAATGAGTTCGAAACTCCGCTGTCCTTAATAACCAGAGTTACAAAAGAAGATGAGAAGAATGGAAGATTTTTTCTTTATCCGACAACAAACATATATAATTTTATTTTGCTTGACCAAATCGATGGACGTATATGGCAAGTTCAATGGTCAGCTGAGCCCAAAGACAGAATTGTTCTACCAATAAATTAAATTTTATTATATTGTCATTAGATTTTCAAACCAGAAAAGAGTTCTTAAAAATTATATTAAATAAAATCCAGAACCACCAACAGCTACTATAACGGATTTGGTCATTTGACTTAATGGAAAGTTGATTTTCTAATCTGAATATTTTGCAAATTCGAAGAATGGACTTAATTTAGTCAAAAACCTGTTATTTTTACGGAAAATCAGCGGGAAGCTACCAAAATTGCAGATAAAAATCATTAAATATATGTTTATATTCGATAACAAAAACATTCCTTCTCAATTATTATTACCATCAAATTCAGATGAGGATATAAACATCTTAATAGGTGAAAATGGTAGCGGCAAAAGCACTTTATTAAATGATATTTCAAAATTCCATTTAGGTCAAAATTATAATGTGATAGCAATTGCAAATACAATTTATGACAAATTCAATTCACGGAATCCTAATTTCAAAATACTTAGATCTTCTATAGGTAAAACATTAGCAAGAAACACAATTGTCAATGCTTTTAAAATTTTGGCAAATGATGATTTGAAAAGACTACGAAACATTGCAAATACATTAGAATATATTGGTTTTGATCCTATAATAAGTTTTAAATTAAAAGGTGTTAATGCAGATTTTCGTGACAAAGTAATAGATTCGGAATTGCCTGCTGAAGAAAAAGAAATCTTGCTATATTTTTTAAATAGATATGTAGATAGAGAATTTTACGAAGAAAACATTTTAAGTATAAATTTCAATAATGAAAAATTTGAAGACATCAAAAATTCTTATCTACTTACAATGTTCTTATATGAGAAACAGTTAAAATCTTTAAAGTTAATTAGTGGAATAAACATATATCTACATAAAAACAGACAGCATATTCCCTTAAATAAAGCAAGTTCAGGAGAATTAACCTTAGTTACATCACTCATTTATTTGACTTCTGTCATAACTGAAAATTCTGTTATATTAATTGATGAACCTGAAAACAGTTTGCATCCGAAATGGCAAATAGAATATATAACAAGAATTAACGACCTATTTTATTTCTATCAACCAAAAATTATTGTTGCAACACATTCTCCATTAATTATAAATGGTGCAGAAATGAATTCAAAAAATTTAAAAATATTTAAAGGGGCAAATGGAAATTTTGTTCTTGAACCAAATGAAAAAATTAATGTTGAAGAAATTTATCAAGAATATTTCGATGTTACAACACCTGAAAATCGTTATTTATCAGAAAATATAATAGACAAAATGAATTTGTTGGCTTCTAAAAATATTGGGTTAGATGAATTTTCAAAAGAAATAAATAACATTCAAGATAATTCATATGATGAGAAGCAAAAAAAATTGCTCGAAGAAGTTTTAGAAATGGGAAAAAAAATAATCAATGATTTAGAATAGATGCCTATAAATTTTGATAATCAAGATCATATAAATATTAGAGCCGTCATTGCGGCAGGTGGAAACGTTTGGGCAAATCCACTTCTTAATGATGTTAAAAGAAAAATAAAGGATTACTACATTGAAAATGAATTGCCAAAATGTTGTTACTGTAGCAGATTATTTGTTGGCGAATTCCGTATGGTAATCGACATAGAGCATATTTTACCACAAAGTAAATATTCAAGCCTTAGATTTGAAGAACTAAATTTAAATGTTGCTTGCAAAAGATGTAATATGGAAATTAAAAAAGGTAGGTTAGATTTTATTGTTGATGAAACCAGAATGGGAATAAATTATTTTCAATCCCAACATTATAAAATAATTCATCCAAATATTGACAAATATGATGATCATTTAAAAATAATTACAGGGAGAAATGGGAATATAATTTTAAATAAATACGTTATTTTAACCAAGAATAAAGGTCAGTTTACATATGATTATTTTGAATTGAAAGAATTTGAAATAAATAATTTAAACGAAGCTCAAGGAATTAGAAAACTATCGACATTATCTCGTGAAATTCCAGATTCTTTAAGAAATCAAATAATAAAAATTCTCTCAAAAATAAAATAAAAGCCTTACATTAACATACGCTTCTAGAAATTTGTAAATTTAATAGCATTACCCTTTTTATAATATTTTAGTGTAGCCTAAAATACTTCTATCAACTTTTAAATGTCTAAAAGCACCAGAACTTTGGCAGAAATACTAAAAAAGATGAAAAATTAAACACAAAATCTCTCTTTTGAGATATAAAACCTTGATTCTAAAAGTTACTAAGTCTATTGACTTTACTATTCTCGTAGTCACAATTGGATTGTCTATTGACCTAAAATTAATATCAACAACCTTAAAAATAATGATTATGAAAAAAATAGAAAAAATTAGTTTAATCGAAACAAAAGAAAGAATTATAAATTTTATTAAAAGTATGGTATTAGGAGTCGCATTCGTGGAGAAAGACGGTCTTACTTCTGACTATAAAGCATAGAAATAAATAGAAACTTAATAACTGAATTCAAGACTGAATGCGAAGGGAGGTTCAACTACTCCCTTTCTCCTCCAATCAAATAAAATATGGAAATAAAAAGCTTTAAAATTCCCGGCGAATCAACGAAACGACAATGGGCAGTTTATTTATTCATAGCAACACCTAGAGATACAAATGAAGTTATAAAAATTTACGTTGGTAAAGTTGGTGATAATCGTGACGGTTGTAATCCAGTAATTTCAAGAATAGGAAATCATTTTTCTTACAATAAAATTCATTCTCAAATTAGAAATAAAATCGAAAAAACTGACGAATATGATTATGAATATTTTTATTATCATTTTGGAGAATATGAAGATGATGTGGAAATAAGAATTGAAAGTAAACAAAAGATCAACGAATTAGAAAGAGAGCTTAATCGCAAAATTCAAATACAAATTTTTGGCGATTTAAAATACATTTTACTAAATCCATACGGAGGAAAATATGTTTCAAAAACTAAAAAATTGAGTAGAAAAATTTTGAACGAAAGCGAATTAAATATATTAGATAAACTAATAGAAAAAGCACTATCTGTCAATAGTCACAAAGTATTTGGACAAGTCAACCAGTGAACGAATTTATTAAATTAGGAATAAACAAAGATTATTAACATTAGATAATTTTTGAAACGGTATTCAGGAAATAAGGAAACTATTTGAATAAATCCTGCATTTAACATTTATTAAAAAGGATTTGAACAAATAACTTACTGAAAAAATTAAAGGTTTGTACTTGGGAAAAGCGGAACCTTTATATACACTTCTGTCAATAAACCTCATTTGAATTATCCGTATTTTTAATGGTTTTTAAAAAGCTGAATCTTTTATACAGCCCCGATTAGAGCGGAAATCCTTTTCTGCCGGAGTTCGGCACAAAAGATTGCAGCGTAAAGCGGGAATAGCTGCCAAAAAATCTAAAATAAAAACAAAAACAATGGGGCCAAAAGCCCCACTATCCACCTTTTACTGTAAGATATCAACAGCAGTATTATTTCTTAGACTCCTCAATAGAAACTTTTCTAAACTCCTTTAAAAGCTTTTCAATTTCCAAAGATGCTTTACGGGCTCTTGCTCCCGCCGCCTTCACTCCTTTTTCAGCCAGTGAATCAGATTCCGTTTTAAAAGTATCGATCTCAGCATTAATTTTCACCAATAAATCTTTCATGTTTTCTGTTTTTTTTAATTACGGAGCAAAAATAAAAACTTCATCAGGAAATCCTAATTAAAGCTATCTAATAATTTTTCTTTTTAATCTGTTCGATAAAATAAACCGCCGGCATTCCCATTTTAGATAAAAACGCATTAGCAAAACGCTGAGTGGAGCTGAATCCGGCTTCCTGGGCTAATGCTTCATTGGAATAGCCGCTGTATTTCTTTTCGTTCTGCAGTAGCGCTACTAAATAGTCAATCCTAAGGCCGTTTATATAATCCGCAAAATTTTTTCCCCTATACTGCTTGATGATGCCCGCCAGATAATTGGAGTTGGAATTGAAATAGGCTGCCAGAGTCCCCTGCTTCCAGTCTCTTTCTAAAAATTTATTCTCTTTTTCAAACTTTTCCAGCTTTTTTAATATCAAAGCGGCAGTCCCGCTTTTGATATCAGCGGCAGGAAGCCTCTCGGGTTCGTTTTTTGGCTTATTTTTATTCTCCTCCATCTTATTGATGTACTCTTCAAACCTCTTTTTGTAAAGCCTTCTATTCTTGTAATAGCGATAGGTGATTATAGCAATTGCAATAAACATAAAAAAGAAAATTATTAAAGAAATCTGATCATAGTTTTTCGCCCAGACCAATTCCTCTTTTAGATCCTCGCTTTCGCGCTGGAGATTCTCTTTTTCCTGCAGCAGCTCTTTGGTATCATACTGCTTATGAATTTTGCTGACTATATATCTATTAGTTTCCACCAGCAGTGTGTCTGCCTTCAAAAGCCGGTCAACATAATACAATTGTGAGCCTAAATCTTTCTTCTGCCTGTAATAGTTTATTAATAGTTCAAAAGACTGCCGCAGATCAGGGCGCAGGTAATTTTTCTCCTTGAAAATTTTATCCACCATCTTAAAATACTCTGCTGCTTTCGCTTTCCTATCCAATGCCCAATAGCTCTTGCCAATATAGAAATTCCCTATTGCCTGGTTGGCAAAATCATGGTTCTCTTGAACTGCGTCCAAAGATGATTCGATGTCTTTTATCGACTTTGAGTAATTTTTCAAAAAGAACTCATTAATTCCCTGCGAATGGACAAAATAGGGAATCATTTCCAGATTATTTAGCCTGCGGCATTCCTTAATCCCTAATTTATTTGTCTCGGTGCATAGCCCAAAATTCCCATTCTTATTGTAACAGAGCCCAAGAGTATGAAGCGAATTTAAATAAGGTCTTGTATTCTTGTCCCTGTAATAAGCCGCACACTCGCGAAGAAGTGAAATTGCCTCGTCATAAAATCCTATATAAAGCTTGGTCAAAGCGATATGATATTTTACTTTATATTTCTGGTAAGCATCATTTGTTTTAGAAATATAACCGTTGGCCATAAGGTAATTATCCATCGCTTTTTCCTGATCCTTCCGGCCATAAAATACTATTCCTTTGGAAAGATATGCCGAGCCGATCAGCGCATCATCATTAGACTTCCGGGCAGCGTATACCATGCTGTCAGCATAGACCGGCCGCAATTCATCAGGAGACTCATGCAGCAGGTTCTGGTACCCGTTGACCAGCTCCTTCCAGTTTTTCTCCTTTTTCGCTTTATGGATATAGGCGAACAGATAAACAGCCGCTCTGGCGCTGTCTCTCCTAAAGCTATAAATTCTATCATCTAAATATCCATAGCTTTTATGCTTTAATGAATCAGGGATGATAAAACTGGACTGCCGTGCAAATGCATGATGGGAGAAAACTAAAAGCAGTACAAGCAGGTTTTGTTTATTCATGATATAATATATTTAGGGAATATGCTTCTGGAATGATCCCGAAGCGCTTCCTCAAAGCTGTCGGAATAATTTTACTTTAACTTAACCCAAAAATAACACAAACAATTGTATTACAAGCATTTATTAACAAAAAATGATGTATGGATTTTCCGAAAATCCATACCATAAATACCGAAAATCCACATATATGCGTTTGTTTTGAAAATTTGAGCCCAATAGCTTTGCCATGAATTCAAAAGCAAAAAAAGTCCGGCAGAGTGCCGGATAAAAGTTCTGCTTATCCGGGTGAAAAGAACTGAGAAGCAATTCTCATTCACTTTCAAACAAACCAAATCATGAAAACTATTTTATTATGCATCACAGTTTCATTATTTTTTATTTCATGCTCTACCGATTCTGATTTCACTGCGTCGGAAAATGGACAGCTGCCAGAGAAAAAGTATCAGCTTGCTGAAAACATTCATAATCCTTATGATAAAAAAGGAAAAGAAATTTACGAAAAGCTCAATGTTTTTTACGAAAAAAATAAGATTCCAAATTCTTATTCAGAACTCGCTGAACAGATCAATTTTATTAGTGGAAGACCTGTGACGAAGAGCAATAAAAACAGCCGATTGATAGAATTTACCGATGAAATAGTAGCATCTATTATGGCAGATCCAGACAATAATCTGATTTTCATTATTCAGGGAAGCACAATGAGGACTTATGCCAAGGCCAGCCTTATTAATTTTCTTCAAAACCTTATTATCCAAAGGCAGCAGGAGTTCAGCATCACTTACAATTATATTACGGATTATGAATCTGCTATTCTTACAGACAGTATTCTGGATCTGGATGAAACTGAAACCATCTTAACGATCGCCTCCATTTCACGATATTCTCTTTATTCGGCCGAAGAAAGAAAAGACAGGGACTGGGAAACATCTGTCGGCAGCAGGCCAGCCAAAATTCTTTTTACAGCAAATGAATCTGCCCTGGCATCCATAATTGCACTGCTGGGCATTTACCTCAACTAATATTAATTTAAGATTAAAATGATCATGCCTAAAATAAAACCGATCATCATCTTGTACATAATTCTGGTCCTATTTAATCTTGCCAGCCTGTATTTCATCATAGTGCTATTCAGCTATGATGAAATCACCGGCTTTCTGCTAAACGGAGAAAAAAAATCCATGCGGACAAGGGGACCGGCTTATCTGTTTTACATTGCCACGCTTCTGAATCTCTATTATTTATTCTATACAGTAATTAAAAAAAAATTTACTGAAAATCCCTAAATAAGAAACTGCTTTAAATCCTTAAGTTACACTGCCATGATAAAAGATATAATAAATATTGAACTTAAAGACCAGTCAGTCGGGGGATTAGATATTCATATTATAAAAAAATATATTGTCAAAACAGCCGGAACTGAATCATTTCTCTCCAGCAATCTGTCCATACTGCTCATTAAGTCGGGCAGATTTAAAATCAAGCTTAAAGAAATAGTGCAGGATCTAAAGGCGCATGATTTACTGATAATCCCCAAAAACTCCTTCTGCACAATAATGGAGATCGAAGATAAGCTCCAGCTTTATATTATTACATTTTCCGCCGAATTTGCATTTAAAAACACCCTGCGAAAAGAGCTGGTGGATTCCTTTTATTTTATAGTGAGAAAGGAACCTTTAAGAATAAATCTTGACGATAAGGATTATCTGGTTCTGTCTATGATCTACAAACTGATTTACTTTGTAAATCAAGACAGCAGGCACAATGGATCTGATAGTGATCTGAAGCGCATCAGCTTTAACCTGTTTCTCTATGAATTGAAAATAATATATTCAAGATACACTTCCGGCACTTTATTAAATTTTTCCAGAAAAGAAAATCTTACCATACAGTTCCTCACCATTTTGTCTATCCACTGCAGAAAACAGCATCAGGTAAAATTTTATGCGGGAGCCCTTTTCATCACTCCTGCATATTTAAGTAAAATAATAAAAGAAATTACCGGTAAAACAGCTAAAGATTTTATTAATGAGGCAGTGATAATCGAAGCAAAAGTGCTGCTGGAAGACCTGCAGCTGACAATTTTTGAGATTTCTGAAGAACTGGAATTCGCCAATGTGCATAACTTCAGTGATTTCTTCAAATATCACACCTTGCTCTCCCCATCTCAATACCGCTTAAACTCTATTGAAAATTTTAAAAATCTTTGATTTTCGTTTAAATGCCTGCTATTAAAACAAAGTATTATGAGTAATATATATCCTTTAGAATGGTTAGATTCTTTGATAGTGCAGACCTTAAATCCGAAAAAAACAAATGTTGCAGCATTATCAGAAAAAGATCTGGCTTTAATTTCCGAAAATGCACAGAAAGAATCACAGAGAATCCAAGTGCTTATCAAAAATGAAATTTTCGCATTGTTCAGGAAAAGACAGATCCGGCTTCTAGTACGCAGGTATCACTCTAATTTAATTTTTCTTCTGGATACCCTGATCGAAAATCAAAATTTTAAGGAATTAAAAACAAACAGGCTTTCTCTGTTAATGGAGCAGCTGATTGAAGTGCTGGATGAAATGCTTTGTTTTATAGAAAACAGGTTTGCCAATTATTTAAGCATGGATGAAAGAGTGCCCATAACCTACCTGATCGTTTCGAGAAAAGAATTAAAAATGAAGCTGAGTAGGCTCAAGGCCCTTTTAGCTAAAAACGAAAAGGGCAGAGAGAAAATCCAGATCGTAATTGACGCGCTATCAGAATCTATTGGATCCAAAACGCAGCATAAAGTAACTTTCCGTCAGATACGATATGAGCGGGACTTATTAAAAGCGCTGAATAATCAGGATTATACCGCTCAAGGCGAAACGTTTTTTGGAACAGCTGACCAGATATTGATTGCTATGAATTTCAACTCCAGAAAATACATCAGCCTTTTGACTGAAGAAATTTTGAAAAACATAGAAAAAGAAGAAGAATCCGCTCTCAGGCTTGAACTGCTTCTTCTATATTATAAAGACTTTAACCATCTCCCTTCCAATGAGAAAATTACATTTGATCCCAGTATGGAGAATATCAAACCTGTTTTAGACAACTGGTTTAAGAACGAGACTGCCTACTGGGAGAAAAAAAAAGAGTTGGGGAATTCAGTGCGTACGCGAAAATCAAAATCCATAGAAGAAAAAGTTGAATGCGATTTCTCAGCAGATCAGCTGGGATTAATTCTGAGAGCAGCAGATGAATCAAGGCTGATTAAGGCACGTTCCATGAATCTGGTTTTCCAGTCCATTATCCCCCACCTTTCTACAGCTTTTAAAAAAGAGCTGTCTTACCAATCCGTGAGAAGCAAATCGTATAATGCGGAAGAAAAAGACAAAGAAACTGCTATCGCAGGCCTGGAAAAAATGATTAGAAAAATCCGGTCCTACTAAAAATCGAATATATAAAATCAATTTCAGCAGCAATCCAGCCTATTAACGACAAATAATTAAAAATCCTAGGATATGACATTAATTGCAATATTTTTTCCGTGTATTTCCTTTCTTTTAAGAGGAAAGATCTTTACTGCCCTAATCTGTCTCATTCTTCAGATTACTTTGATCGGCTGGCTCCCTGCAGCAATATGGGCAGTTATTTCGCTGCAGAATTCAAGAGCAGATAAAAGAAATGCCAAATTGATAAAAGCTATGAGGAAATAGACAGCTTTAAGATTTATATTATAAGGCCGGAGAAAAGGATTATTTATTTCTCCGGCTTTTTTTATTTTTTTTTTTGCGTGAATGCCCAAGTCTGCTGATGCCGCTCGGGGTACAAAAGGGTACAGCAAAAAAGTTGTACTTGCAGCGGCTGCATTTGTATTGTTCCTTTGACACGTAAATCAATCGGATCTGCTTCAGATACACATGATTTATATGAATAAGATGTCGAATGATAAATGGCGAAAATTATGTTTACAAACATTTCATGGGGCAGCTACCTTACTGCCGCGGTTATAGCATTAGTGGTCTGGTACGCAGCAGTGATAATTAAATTCTACAGCGGGAACCTGAAAAAAATCCTGTCAGGCGAAACCAAAATCAGGCTTCCTTTTTTTAAAAACACAAAAGAAGGGCATGCAGTCCAGAATACTATCAAATCTTCTTTCTCCGGTTCTTTCGAAACGCTGGAAGATGCTGAACAGCTTTCCATAAGAATTGAGCAGGCTGCGGCAGAAAGTGCAGAAAAAGGCTTGTCAAAAGAGCAGTTTCAAAACTATCTAAGCATGCTGCTGGATGAATACCCCTATGTGAAAATTTCTTCCCTAAGGGAAAACATCAATAAACTGATGGTTTCCGAATCCAGTAAATATCCCGGGCTGCAGCTTACACTGAGCGAAGCGGACAGTCTATGGGAAGGATCGGTTTTCTAAAATACAGCAGAGGAACCACCCCTGTTCTCTCTCGTGCGGTATGGCTTTATGTGACAAAGAAATAGAGCTGCAACAGCGGTATTCCTCTGCTTTTTAATAATAGAATAACTTTTAAAATGATGTGCGATGAAAAAATGTGGATGGAAATTAAAGAGTTTCTGCAGAAAAAACAAAGTGCTTATTACTTCGTCTTTTTTACTGCTGATAGTTAACGGCAGCGGTTACGCGCAGGACGGTGTTGCAGGCATCAACGAGGCCAACCAGAAAGTGAGGAGCTACTTCGATGCCGGCACGGAACTTATGTATGCGGTGGGCGCCATACTGGGTCTTATAGGAGCCGTAAAAGTGTACCAGAAATGGAATGCGGGCGACCCTGATACGGGAAAAGTGGCGGCGGCATGGTTCGGCAGCTGCGTCTTTCTGGTAGTGGTGGCTACGGTAATCAAATCCTTCTTCGGGGTTTAAACGCACACCTATGGGCAGCAGCGTTTATCCGATCAACAAAGGAATCAACCAGAGCATAGAATTCAAAGGACTCAAGGCGCAGTACATCTGGTATTTGGGCGGAGGAGTTGTTATTCTTATGATATTATTTGCCGTATTGTACATTATCGGGATTCCTTCCCTGATCTGCATTGGCCTTATCGGAGTATCAGGCGCGCTGCTGGTATTCAAAATATACAAGATGAGCCATCAGTACGGCGAGTACGGCATGATGAAAGCACTGGCCAAAAAACAGATTCCAAAATGCATAAAAGTCTACAGCAGGGCAGTTTTCAAAAAGCTATAGCTGTAGGACGTTAAAAAATCTAAATGAAGAGGAAATGGAGAAAAGGATGGAAAATGCACTGCCGATTATGGCGGTGGAACACGACTGCATTTTATCAAAACAAGGGGATATTACGATTGTTTTTAAGGCAGAGCTGCCTGAAATTTTCACGTTATCGGATCAGGAATATGAAGCTTTCCACCAGTCTTGGATAAAAGCGGTGAAAGTGCTTCCCAAATTCTGCGTGTTCCATAAGCAGGACTGGTTTGTGCAGAGCAGCTACAAGGCTGATTTTTCAAATGATGACAACAGTTTTCTGACCAGATCCAGCGAGCGCTTTTTTAATGAAAGACCGTTTCTGGATCATTCCTGCTACATTATGCTCACCAAAAAGCCCAAGGGCAGAAAGAATTCAAGTTCACTGTTCTCAACGCTAATCAGAAGTTCAATTGTCCCGGAAGAAACAATCAACCCCCAGCTGATGCAGGATTTTCTGGATGCGGCAGGGCAGTTTAAAAGAATTATGGAAGACAGCGGTTTTATAAAGCTCAGCCGTCTTTCAAATGGGCAGCTTAAAAGCGAAAGCCGCAGGACCGGGCTTGTCGAGAAATACTGCTTTTTAGCCGGGGAAGAAAAGTTTTTTGCATTCCATGATATTAAATTCAACGAAGGCCTTCAGGTCGGAGATAAACACTGCCAGCTTTTTACCCTCGGCGATGCGGCCGATCTGCCTGGACTCTGCGGATCGAGAATCAACTTTGACCGCTATTCGACAGATAAAACCAAATTCAGCATCGGGTTTGCCTCTACTCTGGGTCAGCTGCTGTCCTGCAGCCACATCTACAACCAGTATCTGTTTATAGAGGATGCGCAGAAAACAATCCAGAAACTGGAAAGCAAAAGATTAAGGCTCCAGTCCTTATCAGCCTACAGCAGGGAGAATATGATTGCAAGGGATTCTGTAAATGATTTTTTGAATGAAGCGATCGCCCAGCAGCGGCTTCCCGTAAAAGCGCATTTTAATGTTCTGGCATGGACCGATGAGAAGGAAGAACTCAAAGACATCAAAAACAAAGTCTCGTCTGCACTGGCACAGATGGATGCGGCAGCCAAGCAGGAAACCGTTGGAGCCGCGCAGATCTACTGGGCGGGAATGCCCGGAAATGCGGCTGATTTTCCAATGAACGACACTTTTGATACGTTCTCCGAGCAGGCAGTCTGCTTCCTGAATATGGAAACCGGCTACAGATCCTCTTTAAGTCCTACGGGCGTCAGACTTGGAGACCGGCTTACCGGCAAACCTGTCCATGTGGATATCAGCGATGAGCCGGTAAAAATGGGAATCTGCACCAACCGGAACAAGTTCATACTGGGACCATCCGGAAGCGGCAAGTCCTTTTTCACCAACCATATGGTCAGAAGCTATTACGAGCAGGGGACGCATATCGTACTGGTGGATGTCGGCCACAGCTATAAAGGACTCTGTGATATGGTTAAAGGCTATTATTTTACATATGATGAAAAAAATCCGATCCGCTTTAATCCGTTTTACATCAGCGAGGGAGATAATCTGGACACGGAGAAAAAGGAAAGCATTAAAACCCTGCTGCTGGCTTTGTGGAAAAAAGACGATGAGACTTTTAACAGAAGCGAATATGTTGCCCTTTCCAATGCACTGCAACTCTATTACGAAAAAATGGAAAAGCATAAGGAAATCTTCCCGTGCTTCAACAGCTTTTATGATTTCCTGAAAGATGACTTTGTTGCCATACTTCAGGGAGACAAGGTAAAAGAAAAAGACTTTGATGTGAACAATTTCCTATACGTGCTCAGGCCTTATTACAGAGGAGGCGAGTTTGATTATCTGCTCAACGCTGCAGAGAATCTGGATCTCTTAAAGGAACGATTTATTGTCTTCGAGCTGGATAACATTAAAGACCACCCTATCCTGTTTCCGGTGGTGACCATTATCATCATGGAGGTTTTTATCAGCAAGATGAGAAAGCTCAAAGGCATCCGAAAGATGATATTGATAGAAGAAGCCTGGAAAGCCATTGCCCGTGAGGGAATGGCGGAATATTTACGCTATTTATTTAAGACCGTGCGGAAGTTCTTCGGGGAGGCAATAGTGGTAACCCAGGAGGTAGAGGATATTATTTCTTCACCTGTAGTCAAGCAGGCCATCATCAACAACAGCGACTGCAAAATCCTGCTGGACCAGAGCAAGTACCAGAATAAATTTGACCAGATACAGGAACTTCTCGGTCTCACTGACAAAGAAAAAGCGCTGGTGCTTTCGGTTAATAAAGCCAATGATCCCGCAAAGAAATACAAGGAAGTTTTTATCTCGCTGGGAGGAATGCTTTCAAAGGTTTACAGGACAGAGGTTTCTCTCGAGGAATATCTTGCCTACACAACCGAGGAAAGCGAGAAAGTGAAAATGAATGCCTATGCCGAGAAGTTCGGCGGTGACATCAGAAAGGGAATTGCCGCTATGGCTCAGGAAATACGAAACGGACATTAATGAAAAAGAAAAATGAAAACAAAAATTGCGGCCTGTCTGATCTGCCTGCTGCTTATCAGCACTCCGGCTGCATCTGCCGAAAAAACTGCGGCGCTGCCCATATTGGAAATCGTAAAAGCAGCAACCAAAAAAGTAATTAAAGCAATCGATCTTCGCATCCAGAAACTGCAGAATAAAACGATATGGCTTCAGAACGCACAGAAGCAGGCCGAAAACGTCCTGTCTAAATTAAAACTCGACGAAATCTCGGAGTGGACACAGAAACAGAAGGATCTTTATAAAGGATACTATGAAGAGCTGGCCAAAGTGAAATCCATTATCACCTACTATCAGAGGATAAGGGAAATTACACAAAAACAGACAAGGCTGGTCGCGGAATATGAAAGGGCCTGGAACCTTTTCAGAAAAGACGCCCATTTCAAAGAAAGTGAGATTCTTTACATGGAGCGTGTCTACACCGGCATTTTAGAAGAAAGCGTAAAGAATATCGACCAGATCTTTTTAATACTGGATTCTTTTGCCACACAGATGAGCGATCTGAAAAGACTGGAGATAATCAATAAGGCCGCAGACCAGATTGATGCCAATTACGATGACCTTACCCTGTTCAACCGGCAGAACATACTGCTGAGCCTGCAGAGGGCCAAAACGGAAGCGGATGCAGACCATGTGAAAGAATTTTACGGAATTCCATAATTTTAAAAAAAACACTAATGAAAAAACTGTTTTTTATAATCTCGATACTGATCATTTCCCCTCAGATTATACAGTCCCAGGCAAAGCAGAGAAAGGAACTCCTGCTTCAGATCGCAGCGCTTCAGGTCTATATAGACTACGCTAAAAAAGGATATTCCGCCGTGTCGAAAGGACTCAATTTTATCGGTGATGCCAAAAAAGGAGAGGTTGATCTCCATGGCGATTATTTCACATCGCTTCTGAAAATCAATCCAAAAGTCAGAAGCTATTATAAGGCCGCTGAAATTATTTCAATGCAGCTTAAAATAATGAAAATCTGTAAAAGGACTTTAGCTGATTTAAAAACAGCAGACTTATTTCATGGCAGCGAACTGGATCATATCGAGCGTTCTTTGGAAAGGCTGCTGCAGAACTGCGGCGATACGCTCGAACAGCTTCTGGTTATCACTACCGATGCCAAATTGGAACTCAAAGACGACCAGAGAATTGGACGTATTGATGCGCTGCATAAAATAATGCTGGAGGATTACAATTTCTGCATTTCTTTCAGCAGCGATGCCAGACTGCTTTCTGTATCCAGGAAAGCAGAAAAAAAGAACTCTAAAAATGCAAGTGCTGTTTACGGATTATAAACTCATGATTATGAAAAAAATACTGGTTTTAGGACTAACTATGTGCTTTTCAATTATCCCTGCTAAAGCAAATGCGCAATCTGCGGAGATACAGCAGCTGATCCTAAACATCGAAAAGCTCTCCCAGTTCAAAAAGATTCTCAGCGATATGAAAAAAGGATATGAGCTGATTTCAGGAGGCTACAAGACGGTCAAGGATATGTCGGAAGGGAATTTCAGCCTTCACAAAACCTTTTTAGATGCCCTGATGCAGGTCAGCCCGATGGTAAAAAATTACAAAAAAGTCGGAGACATTATCCATTATCAGATCCTGCTGGCAAAAGAAAGCCGCAATGGACTGATCAGGTTCTCAAAAAGCGGGAACTTCAGTGAAAAGGAGCTGAAGTACTTTGAAACCGTTTACGGCAATCTGCTTAACCTCAGCCTTCGTAATCTTGATGAACTCACTATGGTGGTTACAGCAGATAAATTAAGAATGTCAGATGACGAAAGGCTTGAAGCTGTAGATAATATATTTATTGAGATGCAGGACAAACTGCTGTTTCTACGAGATTTTAATAATTCGTCAAACATACTGCTGCTGCAGAGGGCAAAAGAAAGAAACGATGCGCAGGATTCTAAGGCTCTTCAAATAATTAAAGAATAAAAATATGAAACTCCCATTAAAAAACAAAACCAAAATTCTTTCTGCAATGCTGTTCGTGCTGCCTCTTTTGACAAGGGCTCAGGGATTTGGTGATGACATGCAGAGCCTTCATTCCGTATTAGACCAGCTCTACGATGAAATGATGCCTCTGTGCGGCAATCTTCTGGCAGTGGGACAGGGAATCGCAGGATTTGGAACCATCTGGTATATTGCCTCAAGGGTGTGGAGGCATATCGCAAGCGCAGAACCGATTGATTTCTATCCGCTGTTCCGTCCCTTTGTGATCGGATTCTGCATCATGATTTTCCCTTCTGTCCTTGCCCTGATTAACGGGGTTATGAAGCCTACAGTTACGGCAACTGCCGCTATGGTCACAGGCTCCAATAATGCAGTAGCGGTCTTGTTAAAAGAAAAAGAAAAGGCAGTCAGGGAAACTGATCCCTGGAAGATGTACGTAGGCTCAGCGGGTGCCGGAGACCGGGACAGATGGTATAAATACACCCATGACGGAGCCGACCCCTCAGATGAGAGCATGCTGACCGGAATAGGAAATGACATCAAGTTTGCAATGGAAAAAGCCTCCTACAGTTTTAGAAACTCCGTCAAGGAATGGTTGAGCGAGGTACTGCGGGTTTTATTCGAGGCCGCGGCCTTATGCATTGATACGCTCAGGACATTCCAGCTGGTTGTGCTATCCATCCTGGGGCCGCTGGTTTTCGGAATAGCGGTCTTCGACGGATTCCAGCATACCCTTACTGTCTGGCTGGCAAGATATATCAATATTTATCTCTGGCTGCCTGTTGCCAATATCTTTGGAAGCATTATAGGTAAGATTCAGGAGCTGATGCTCAAACTGGACCTTTCCCAGGTTCAGGCTACCGGAGATACGTTTTTCAGCAGGACCGATATGTCTTATTTAATTTTTATGATTATCGGCATTATCGGGTACTTCACTGTCCCGTCGGTTGCTAATTACATAGTCCATGCGGGAGGCGGCGGAGCCCTGGCACAGAAAACTACAACCCTTTTCAGCACCTCAGCGAGTTCGGCAGTTTCCAAAACATCGCAGGGGACCGCAATGGTTCTGGATTCAATGGGAAATACCGCGGGAAGGATGTCGCAGAGCATGTCGGCCTCCTCCTGCTCTGCTCCCTATTTTGAGGAGAAAGGAAATTACATGAGCGACAGGCTCAAAGGAAATTCAAAACAAACTTAAATGACCGGCTCATGTTTACCAAAATGAAAAATATAGACACTGCTTTTAAATATGTGAGAGGATTTACCCTGCTGGTTATTATATGCTGCGCTGTGATCTGCTGTTACACTGTGAGCAGAAGTTTTCAAACTATAAGCCGCATGCAGGATAAAGTATACATCCTGGCGGCAGGAAAAGCTATGGAAGCATATGCGTCGGACAGAAGGGATAATGTGCCTGTTGAGGCAAGAGACCATATTAAAACTTTCCACCAATTTTTCTTTACCCTGGATCCTGATGATAAGGTTATTAAGACCAATGTCACTAAAGCGCTTTATCTGGCGGACGAAAGTGCCAAAAAAATTTATGATGACCTGAAAGAAAACGGCTTCTATTCCGGAATCATTTCAGGCAATATAAGCCAGACCATCCACATTGACAGTGTAAAAGTCGATACCCAGGACTACCCCTACCGTTTTAAATGCTTCTCACGGCAGAACATCATAAGAACCACGAGCATTTTAAAAAGAAACCTGATCACCGAAGGAAGCCTTCGCAATGTATCAAGAAGCGACAACAATCCGCACGGTTTTTTAATCGAGCGTTTCAATACGATCGAAAACCGGGACTTAACTGTTGAAAACCGAAAATGACGGATCATGAAATCACTTTTAAAAAAAAGAGAAACTCCATTTGCATACAATCGGCACTATCTCTCTGCCCAAAAAAAATGGTCCGAAAAAATGAGCAGTCTCTCTGAAGGATGTTCAAAGAGAATGCTCATTTTTTTCCTCAGCCTATTTGTTATGCTGTCAGCATCTTACCTGCTTTATAACATTTATAATTCCTTTTCAGAAAAGGGCCCAAAAAAGACAGGAAGTTCGGAACAGACTTTAAAAATTAAACTAATCGATTAAAAAATAAAGGCATGGAACAGAAAACAACATCAATTAAAGAAGCAAAAAAACGAAAAATGCTTCTGGCACTGCCGATAATAACGCTTCCTTTTATCACCATTCTTTTTTATACATTGGGAGGAGGAGAAATGGAGGCCGCAACGGCTGAAAATGAAATAAAAAAAGGATTTAATTTTAAACTGCCGCTTCCAAGCTTTAAAGAAGATTCCGCTTTGGATAAAATGAGCTATTATGAAAAGGCGTCGGCAGATTCAATCAAACTGCAGGAGCAGATTAAAAAAGATCCCAATTATTCCAATCAAAAAGTTCTGGAAGAATCTTTGAAGGAGTTCCCGGAACTGGATTTTGCATCACAGCGTTTTTCAAAAAAAGGAACCGGTTTGAAAGCAGTAACTCCGCAGGACAGAAACGAACAGAAAATCTATGAAAAGCTGAAGCAGCTTCAGAAAACCATCAGCGAGCCGATTCCGGTTAAAAATTACGGCCAGGATATGAAGGAGTTCGAAAACTACGGCTCGTCTGATGAAATTTCCGGCCAGATTAAAAACTTAGAACAGATGATGTCTGCAATGGGTGAAACGGCGCCGGATCCCGAACTGCAGCAGCTCGGAGGCATGCTGGAAAATATCCTGGATATCCAGCATCCTGCAAGAGTGTTGGAACGCTTAAGACAGAATTCGCAGGATAAAAAAGGAAAAGTATATTCCGTAGACCTTAGAAGCAAGGCAGACAATATCACTTCTCTCCAGGAAGATACAGCCGCCGCAGAGGAGGGCTTTAAATTGAATGCTTTTTTCACTGCAGAAGAGGATTTTAATCAAGATCAGCCGCAAAATGCACTTGGAGCTGCCGTGCACGAAACGCAGACCATTGTAAATGGATCGGTGATCAAACTAAGGCTCACTTCAGATATTGTGCTCCTGGGAAGAACAATTCCAAAAAACACTTTTTTATACGGCATTGCGGAATTGAAAGGCGAAAGGCTTGAAATAAAGATAGAAAACATCCGGCATCATGGTTCCATTTTTCCGGTGCAGCTCTCGGTCTACGATATGGACGGAATTGAGGGGATATACATCCCGGGTGCTATCAGCAGGGATGCGGCCAAGGCATCAGCCGACAGTTCGATTCAGACACTCGGGCTTACCGGGATTGCTGATTCATGGGGAGCACAGGCTGCGGGAATGGGCATTGAAGCAGCGAAAAGCCTTATGAGCAAAAAAGTAAAACTCATAAAAGTTGCGGTAAAATCAGGATACCAGGTGCTACTGTATGATGAAAAACAAAAGAATTTAAAACCTTAAAATAAAGAAAGATGAAAAGAATCAATTATTTGTTTCTAGTAAGCCTGCTGCTGGTTGCTGTTTTGGCTTATCCTCAGCCAGACAGCAGGGAAACTGCCTTTTATGAAGACCATTATAAAAATCTTCAGATCGGCTATTCGAAAACTACCAGCATAGTTTTTCCCTATCCGATTAAAAGCATCGATAAAGGCAGCGCTGATGTGCTGGTGCAGAAAGCCAGAGGAGTCGAGAATATCCTGCTGGTAAAAGCCGCAAGAAAATATTTTTTCCAGACCAACCTGACAGTAGTGACATCTGATTCAAAATTATATGTATTTGTGCTGAATTACGAGGAAGACTGCCCTGACCTGAATATAAAAGCAGAAAACGCTGCGGCTGCCAGTAAGGAAGTGCTATTTGCCTCGGGAAACGATAATCAGAAAAAAATCGAACAGGCGGCCTGGCTTGCATTATCAAAAAAAATAAAGAGCGGCGGCTTAAAAAAATCCAAGTTTCAGATAAAACTCGAGGTCAGCGGCATATTTATTCATGAGGATGTGCTGTATCTGCGTGTCGCATTCGAAAATAAATCAAAAATCAATTATGATATCGACCAGCTGCGTTTTTTCATAAGAGACCAGCGAAAATCAAAACGGACTGCCTCGCAGGAAATAGAGATTCAGCCGCTGTATTGCACTTCATCCTCTGCGGTGATTCCTGACAAGTCTGAAGTAGTAAAAGTTTTTGCACTGGAAAAATTTACGATTCCCGAAAATAAGCTTTTAACGCTCCAGCTTCTGGAAAAGAGCGGCGGACGCCACTTGGAAGTCAGCATTAAAAAAAATCTTGCTGATAAAGTAATCCCGCTGCCATAATCCCGGCACTATCCCAAAAAACTTAAAAAACAGATTATGAATATAAAAATCAATGAAACAGAAACGCTGTTAAGCTTTGCAGAAGAAATGGCTTCGCTAGGCTACCGCTATGCTGCGCACCCTGTTAATGTGTCGGCTGACAGCGGCAACACTGCTTTTTTCAGGACATCGATGGGTGCAGAAGACCATTGTCTGGTGGGGGCTCATGATATCGACTTTTATAAGAGCGTGCCGATAGATTCGCTTATAAGCGACTTAAAGACAGTCCTGCAGAGCGGAATAGATCTGTACAGCAATGAGAAACTTGATCTTACGGAGTTTGTCCGTCTGGCAGGAGAAAACAAGCAATTACCACAAAACAACTTAAATACAAACATTATGAATGAGACTAATTTAAAATACCTGAAAGACCAGCTGAAATACACCGGGTTTGGAGAAACTTTCGATACCGAATTGAAAGAAAACATGCTCAAAGGAGATAAGGATTTTAAAATCATGCACACCGGCATTATGAACAACGGCGTACCAAACAAAGACAGCGTAACAGTTGAGCTGAACTTCAAGAAGTCAGACCAGACTGATATGTACTTTTTCAACTCCTATCATGTGAATCTCCAGAAAGAAGAAAATAAGCCGGGTATAGAACAGACGTTTTACATCAACAATGACGGCACAAGCATTACGCTCAAAGAAGCTTATAATCTGATGGAAGGACGCTCTGTAAATAAAGATCTCAAAACTAAAGAAGGGGAAAGCTATAATTCCTGGTTAAAATTCGATTTTAAACAGACCGATAATTCCGGAAATTTCAAAATTAGCCACTACCATCAGAATTACGGCTATGATCTGGAAGCCAGCCTAGAGAAGCATTCCATAAAAGAACTCAATACGCCTCAGTATAAGGAAGACCTTATGAATTCCCTTAAAAAAGGAAATCTTCAGTCTGTGACTTTTGTTGTGGGCGGCGTGGAAAGCAAAATGTTCGTAGAGGCAAATCCCCAGTTCAAGACCCTTAATGTCTATGACGGAAACCTGCAGCGCATCAATCATCGGGAAAGCAAAGAAGAGAAAAAATCCGAGGGGGAAAAAACTTCAGAAAAGCAGTCTGGCAAAAAACAGTCCGAGGCCGCTGACGAGAACAGTGAAACACCTTCCGCGAACAAACCCAAAAAAAGAAAACAGCAGTCCAATTCGGTTTAGAAATTTTAAAATTAGTAAAGATTAGATCATGAACCCGCAGTTTCCCGTAAATAGAGTAGAAATGGAATTCAGCCGATGGAAAGCAAGAGAGGAGCGTTTCAGTACGCTGTTTTCAATTACTCCGGCAGAAAACAAATCTTTACTCGCCGAGAAACTGCGTCAGTTCGAGAGAATCAGAACGAAATACAGATCTTCAAAAAATATTGAGGAGCAGCATACGCTTCGAATCCTTAAAATGGAAATCCACAGGATGTCAAAACAATTGCATCCAAGTCCCATTTCACGTATCTTAAGGAAAATAATCACCAGCACACAAAATCAGCTTTCACTCCGCAGTGATACAAAAAAACACGAGAGAAACTTCAATTCGATTAACGAGAAAGTCCAGCGTATCGGTTTTCCTGATCTATCCGAAAAAATTAAAAATCTTATCGTTCAAGAACAGGAAAATTTCAGCGTTCCTCTTTCCTACTACATCAATGAAAAAGAAAAGATCAGTCATACGCTCTGCTTTTCAAAAAATGCTGAAGGCCATTTTGAACTCGATGGATTTAAAAGCAGCCTGCAAAATAATTCCGCACCGGAAGACAGCAGGGGATATTACTTCAAAAATGGGCTGGAAAACAATTTTAAGCTGAATGAAGTCTATAATTTATTGTCAGGCCGTTCAGTAGCGCATAGCCAATCATGGTTTCAGCTCGACTTTAATGATAAAGACGCTTCGGGCAATTATCACCTAAAAGAATTTCGAAATGAATATGCGTATGATTTGGAAAAGACTTTAAAGGCCATTTCTTTAAAAGAGATATACAATCCATATGAAATGGAGAAACTAAAAAATGCTTTAAGGCGGGGAGACAGAGTATCTGCCGTGCTGATTAAAGATGGACGAGAAAATCAATTTTATATTGAGGCCAATCCCCAGTTTAGATCTCTGAATATCTATGACCAGCATTTTCGCAAAGTGCAGATCGCTTCATTGGAAAAAGACAAAAAATCAAGCCAGCAGATTCAGGGTGTTATACAAACTGCAAAAAATCAATCTTTTAAAAAGGCATCCAAATCTAAATTACAGCAGTGATGGAACAATTAAATCCTTTAACGGAATTCTTTAAGTCAATAGAAAAAGACCAGCGCATCAGCATTACCCATATTGGAATTTTTGCGGCACTGCTCCAGTTTAGAGCAAATCAAGGCAACATCAATCCCATCAAAGCCTACAGGCATGAAATTATGAAATTAGCAAAGATAACCGGCCCTGTCACGTATCACAGGTGCGTAAAGGATTTAAGTGAATACGGTTATATAAACTACATCCCTAAAAAAAACAGAAACCAGAAAAGCGTCATTTATTTTCTTGTTTAGAATGCAAATTCTGGCATAGTCTTAAAATCAACTTAAAGATCGAAATTATCTAAATAACACAATTCAGAAGATTAAAAAAAGAATCTTTATGACTTTGTCACTGCAAGCGGCAGGCATCCCAAACTAATTAATCATCACCAGCCTCGAGAATATAATTTGATTTAGGAGAAAAAGTACTTTGTGAAAGACCCGGATTTACAATTGCAAAAGTAAAACCAGCTCTAAAATGATTTAAAATTTCATAATATTTGAATTTCCTGCTCTTATTTTTTTTAATATAATTGTTGTTCGACTGAAGAAAAAAATGGTGTATTTCCGTACAAGTGCTGAAGGTTTTAAACAGTTTCTTTTAGAAGTCAGATGGTCAATTTAGATAAAATATTTTAGTCAATAAGTAATTGTATATTTACATAAAGTTTAATGCTGCAATTACAAATCTAGTTTATGGGCAAGTTTTTACGCGATTTTTTTCAAAGCACCTATATAATATTACCTGCTTTTTTCATTTTTATTTTTCTTTACTTCCAAAAGGCGGTTAATTTATTGATCGAGACTTTTCTGATGTCCGATCCCTCATATAATACATGGTATCTCCAGCTTATTATTATGTTGGCATTCATCAGCTCGCTGCTCCTTTTGTTCAAAAAATTAATTATCAATAAATATCTTCCAGCACCTGCTGAATATCTCATTATTTTTTTACTGTCGATTCTTCTTTTCTATTATCGCTTTAATATGAACGGATTAAACTGGAATCTGCATGCAATTGTCCAAAACAGATGGTTTTCAATTAAATATATTGACCTGGCGCTCGTACTTGCATTTTTGTACTTCGCCTTTATCGCGTTCAGCCAGATTAGAAAAGCAATTAAGAAGCCTGTAGTCATAAATAATTTTCTAATAAGCGACGATCCTATTTCTGCCATTGGGGAGGATCAGGTAAATTTTAGTCCAATTGTTGAAAAACTAACTGCAATACTGCTGCATGACAAACATCCAAAATCAATATCGATTGGATTAATCGGTCCTTGGGGCAATGGAAAATCCAGTGTAATACAGCTTGTTAAGAAAAATATTGAAGCATCCGATGAATTTAAAAAAAATCAAATAATTTCGATTCATTTCCTGCCCTACCTTAATCACAAAGAGACTGATATTATAAATGAATTCTTTACACTGCTGAGCAACCAGCTGGCACCTTACAATGGTTTACTTTCCAATAAGATCCTTGACTACTCAGAAAAATTAACGGACCTCTATCAAAATAAAAATCTAAAAAGTTTTCTGGACAACCATATTACGAACTTCTCGCAGTCCTCGGCATGCGAGCTATATGAAAACATTAATGCCATGCTTGGCAAGACAGACAAAAAAATAATTGTTTTCATTGATGATCTAGACCGCCTCAACCAAAGGGAGATCCTACAGACCCTTAAGCTCATCCGCAATACCGCCAACTTTAGCAATACATTTTTTGTGCTTGCAATGGATAAGCAGTACGTGGTAAAGCGTTTGACTGCAAAAGGAAATATTTTAGATACCAAGTTTGTCGATAAGTTTTTCCAGTTGGAAATTTATCTTCCTGAGATAGAGAGCAGCCTGCTGAAACAGTTCTTCATTTCAGAAATGCTCCGCCCCTTCAGCCCGGCGCCCGCCGATTTGGAGCTTAGGCTAAATAGTGCTCTTATGGAACCAAATCTGCTTTTTGAAGATTATATAAAAAACTTCAGGGATGTTAAAAGAGTTGTAAACCAGATTAAGTACGACATCTCTCTTTTCAAAGAGGATTTTTCATATCTGAACCTCAAAGATTTTATAAATTTCACCTTTTTTAAGCTAAAATTTCCAGACATGGTAAAACAGCTCCATGAAAGCAGAGGTGACTTTTTAACCGTTGACGAAGTAAAAGGAACCTATAAGTTAAAAGAAGTCCCTAAAGAAAGAAAAGATGTTGCTGAAGAGGTTTTCTATTCTTTAGCCAATGAGCCGATAGGAAGCATCAAGCATCTTGATAATTACCAGCTTTATGCAGAACTTTTAAGTGAGGGTGTACATATTAATATTGATGAAAAATTTTCCCGAACTGATAAAGTTCTGCTGGTAAAAACAATGGCATACCTTTTTGGCAATGAGAATACTCCTGAAGGACAAGACTGTATAAGATTTACTAATAACTTTCAGATGCTGGTCCAACAGCGCATCTTTCCAAACTACTTCAAACAGATTGAATTTGAAGCTTTATTCACTGTTGAAAGCCAGTCACTAAGAAACGAGCTGCTGAACATAAAAGCACAGGGCAAATCGGAACAGCTCATTGGCAGGCTGGATTATTTTTCCACGAACGACCCGCAAAAATTACATCGTATTATAGAGTACCTCACTATTATCTATGAAATGAACGGTATTGAGAGCTATTATAACATGGATATCTATAAGCTTATAGAAAAATTTGCTTCACATCTTTATGATCATATTGGTGAAGGCAGAATTAAGGAATATCGAAAATGGCTAGATCAATCCTTATTCAGCAGCGAAGAATTTTCTACAGAAGCAAGACTTTTTTTAATAATTGCAATTTGGAAAATCAAGGATGTGAATGAGCTTTGGCAATTAGAAGAAAAGTATATAACTGAAAAAGCAACTGAATTATATGAAAATTACCTATCGAGCTATGACACTATACTTTGGAATGTAGATAATTTCAGAACGTACGGCGTCTATCACGGAGTGAAATTGATAAATAAGGATAAAATCAATAAAATTTTAAAAGACTTCTGGCAGCAAAACAGTATTGAACTTTTATGCGTCCAATTTACCGAGCTAGATCCATTTTCAAACACTGCTTTTAGAATTTCAGATACTGTCACAGAAATTTTTGGATCACGAGATAAATTTATTGATTTTATAAAAGCTCATAACGACAGCTCCCTGCCAAATATTAAAGAATTTATTGAACTTTTTGAACTTTTAAAAGTCATTAACTTCCACTATACGCTGGAATATGATTTCGCACTTTCTTCCCTTATGCTAAAAAAAATAGAAATAGCAAGGAATGAGCCTGGTCGTGAGGACTATGACCAGCGTTCAAGACACCCGCAGGTAATAGTAAAAATATCGGATACTGATTTAGGTTATCATTTTGCAGCTGTAGCGAATTACAAAGAAAAATATGGTTTCACTTTCACGATCTCCAAAGACGTTTTCTACCTCACAATTAATGTACGTTATGAAAAAATTGACAGTCTCTTGTCAGATTTTATAGTTGATATAATGACGCTGTATTATAACAGTCCGGATTGGAAAGTCGATCAGAAAATAATTAATGAGGGCATGAGGATCGACCTTAAAGGAACTGACTATATTGAATTTATTTCTATCAAACCGAAACCCGATGGTGCAATAAAATATTTAAAAAAAATATGAGCAATCACCTCAGTCCATTCAGTACTATTAAAATTAAAAACTAATGAACAAAAATTTAAAAAAATTCTCCAGTACTTAAAAGTCCTTAAATGTATAGTAAAAGCTTTAAAAAATTAGTGGATTCAGCTTTTAATAAAAGTACCGAATTCTATAAAAATGAACATAATTTAAACAAACCTAATCCCTACTTTGTTGGTTTTGGCAATCCCAACTCCAAAATATTGATTTTAGGAAAAGAAAAAGGCTTTGATCAAAGCAATTTAAAGCAATTGCAATATGAAAGCATAGAAAATCCTAACGAATGGAAACACTATCTTGAAAATGGAATTTTATCGAATAAAGCCAAATTTTACGATTCAGAACATTACATAAATGTATTTCACCCGTATTTGGGAAAAATGAAAGGCGGACATACCTGGACTAAATATTATACGGTTTTGAAAAATATTTATCCTCATATTGAGAAAAATGAAAATGAATTTTTAAACTATGCTTTTTTATGCGAAATTAATTTCGAGCCATCGAGATTAAGCAAAATTAAAGCTTTCAGCAATTCTGAGAGAATTGAACTGCTGAAAAATGATTTTTACAAATCGTTTAATGTAATAATATGCGCTTGTGGCGATTATTTAAAACATAAACAGATAGAAGATTTTTTTGATGTAAAATTTGTGTCTGATTTATCAAATCCAAGTGAAAAATTAAAAACATTCAAAAATGACAGCCGTCTATTAATCAACACAAGACAATTAAGCATGAACATCAAAAATGATTATTTGATCAGACTATCAGAAATTGCGAAAATGTACTTGTAAATCTCTAGCCCCGATAGGAGCGGAAATCCTTCTGCGCTGGGGTTCGGCGCAAAAGATTGCAGCGGATAGCGAGATAAAGCTCCTAAAAATAATATTAAACCTAAAATAAGATTCATCCCTCATTACAGGCATGAAATTATGAAAATAGCCAAAATAACCGGCCCTGTCACGTATCACAAGTGCATAAAGGATTTAAGTGAATACGGTTATATAAACTACATCCCCAAAAGAAATAGAAACCAGAAAAGCGTCATTTATTTTCTTGTTTAGAATGCAAATTCTGACATAGTTTTAAAATTAAACTTAAAGATCGAAATAATACAATTCAGAGGGTTAATAAAAATATCTTTATGACCTTGTCACTGCAGGTGGCCCACATCCCAAATTAATTATTGAATTATCACCAGCCGTGAGAATATAACTTAATTAGGAGAAGAAGTACTTTCCGAAAGGCCCGGCCTAGCTTTTGCTCAAGGACACGGACTACCTTTGCTCCTGAAATAAAACAAAAGCATACTGGGTCTTGGATAAAAAGTAAAAGCAAAGCAACGGGGATACTGTGGATAAAGGGCATTAAGGAAAAAGCAGACAGCACGGGCTTGAATTCCCCAAGATGGCAACTTCGGCTCAAGACTTTCAATCTTTCCTATAGAAACATAAAAAACCGCGGCTTCTGGTCCGCGGCTTGAAAAATTGGATGATTTGATTTGAGATATCTACCCGCATCAAAAAAATGAGTTTTAAATTTTTATTTTATAAAAAATTAAACATCAATTTTATGAATACCGCATGCAGCTGAATCAGTATAAAGCTGGTCAATGCAACTTGTTCTGTTCTCTTTGTTCTTTTTTATACCGTTAATTTAAAATGAACTACGAAATATAAATACACATTAAATTGCAATTAATTTATAATACCGTACAAATACGCTATGCCACAATCTGCATAAGCGTTAAATTGGTAAGCAACTAAAAAACAACACTCTAAACCATGAAACAAAAAATTATAAATGCTGTAGAGGAGCTTAAAAACCTGCCCGGCAACGCAGAAAAGACCATTAAATTTGAACATTATGCTTTACAAAACAAAGGTGTAAAAGGAGAAGTTACCCTTAGTAAAGAGGGTACAATTAATCTTCTTCTTACTGAAGTTAAAGGCTACAGTCCAGCCTACATTCATAAGGCAGCTAATTCCTACTTTAAGCAGGCAATATTATCAGAACCTACAACTGGCAGCATTTTATGGACAAAACCGGATAAAACAGCCCATGTTACAGGACAGAATTACACTTTAAACAGCGGTTACTATTACTACGGAGTGGGAGAAAACCCTTATATAGACTGTAACGGACGCCCATTATTTCACGATGTTGCGGCTGAATATCTAGGAGAAAAATCTGGCAGCTGCAAACCCGGCACCGGTCGCCAATATAAATTATTTAAAATTGTATAGAACCATGAAAATAAAAATCTACTTTCTCTGCATGGCCACCCTGATATATCTTACAGGCTGTAAAAGCCCTAAACCAGTTTTTAGCAACCTCCATCACAATCCGTTTGGCAATGAGACAACAACCAGCCCTGTAATTGATGTAAGGGTCGGGGTACTGCCTTACAAGGCTTCTGCCCAGCCGGAAGAGAAGCCTAAACAATTATGGGAACTGCAGGACAGCCTGCCACATCATCTCTTAAAAGTAATCAGCAGTAAAACCCAGAAGCCGGAAGATATTATTGCCTTAATGTCTAAGCCAATTAATGCTAAGAAGGATAGTTCGCCGCCAGAATTACCAACTGAGTTTACTGAATATAAGGTCCGCTTGGCTTTTTCTAACATAAAAAGGTATTTTACAGACAAGAGGTTCACACATCCCAATACCAGACTTGCTTATTTAAACACTTACATAAGCATTCCAACAGAGGAAAACAGGATCGCCTTCAAAAGTATTGATAAATTGGAAAACGAATTTGAGGAAGTTGAACTCGGTAATTTATCACGAAGCAACTCGGTTACTTTTAATTCAAAACTTACTGCTACAGGACAAATTGGAAGCAGCATCGACAATACAAGTACAGTTTCTTCAGAAAACAGCAACAGCTCAAAGTCAGGCAGCGAAAAAAAGGTTTATGATGAAGATGGAAACGCAGTAGGCACGATTAATAGTTCAGGAGATCTAAACGGTGCAAAGAAATCCAATAATACAACAACTACAAAAAATGGTGCCTCGGCAAATGTCACAGGTGAGATAGGCTATGTAAATGCAGAAACTTTGAATGAAGCACGGCTTGTTAAACTACAGAGGATGAAAGCAGGATTCTCATTTTCTCCTAATGAAATCGTAGTATCGCAAGAAGGCAGACAGAATGCAGATATTTCCTTAAATGTCTTCGTAGACGCAACCCTTAAATTTAAGGGATCAGACTTAACCGATGAGAAAAATGTCTATACTTTCAAGAATTTGTTTGACGAGAGCTACCAGCCGATCTCGGCAAACGATCTTTCATTTGGCCGCAGGACTGTAAGTTATGTGAAATGCGTCGACAGCCAGCCTTTACTGCTCAAAGTGAAATACGAAGGCGAACTAAGGGCTGTTGAAAATCTAAGAGAACAAACAGGGGAAAATTCCCTGGAATATGACGACAAAGTCACAATGTACCATCTTCCTATGAAAGATGGAGCCGATGCCCTAATAGACCCTATGCTATTTTGTAAATATGTGTACAGGATTAGTGCAAAAAATGCTCTAGGCAACACTATCATTCTTAATATTTCATGGAAAAAAGAAGAAGAACTAGATTTGTTTTCAGATGACAAGCCTGAAGAGTTTTTAAAATGGATCAAACTACAGATTGCCAAGGAAGATCCGAAAACTCTTAGTACCAACAAATTTGAGATTTATTTCGAAGTTTCGGGCACTGAAAAAATATACGTTGCTAAAAACAAGATGACATCTGAAGATTTCAAAAAACTAAGACAGCTAAAAGATTTAAATATTGAAACACGCTCTTAACATAAGCCCGCCGCAGCAATAAACCGCAAAGGCTGACAAAAACCAAATAAAGGTGAGCATTAAGCTCTTCGTTAGAACTCCTTCCAACAAACAGTATATATTAGAACAGAATTAAAGGAAACTATTTTTAAATAAGATAATTAAATTTATAATTTATGAAATATACACTCACAAATCGCCTAATATTATTGCCATTAGTTACAATATTATTTTCTTTTTGCTGTTCAAAAAAAACTCATAATGGGACAGACGGCAAAATTGATGAAACCGCGGAATCTACAGGTTCTTCACAATGCGATTACGGCATAGATATTTTCAATAAACAGGCAGCAGGCAACGTGATCAAAGATATAAACTTAGTTTATTCTAAAAACAACGCAATACCCGATGATTTAAAAAAGGCTTACCCAGCTGCCAGGGATACATGGAACAGACTTTTAAAAGAAGTACAGCATAATTATACAAACTCCTATACGGTAAATTCTTTGGATAAGTTGACAAGCGAAGAAATTAGAGACTGGCGCAATAAAAATCTTAAGGATGATCAGGTTTTTTTCCTCCTTTTGGCTGAATATACATATGGAGCATATCCTTATCAAACAAATGATATGGAGAAAAAAGCAGGATGGATAGAAAAAGCAGATCCGAAAAAAAGACTGGAGGCTTACATATCAAATGCGATTACCGGTAATTGTTATTCTTTGAGCAGTGAAAAAATAAGAAAAAAACTAAATCCTATTTTACTTCCTGATAATATCGAAGCGTGTTATCAGTAAATATTTCTGAAAAAGATCTAAAAAATTAATTAACTTTCCTGACTTTCCTGATTGAAACTGCTTTTCTGTAAAGGTTTTATAGCCTGCTGTTAAAGGGTTTCAAAGTAAGGTTTATGGATGTACTGCTCTATATTATTAAACAAAGCTCCAAAATCAAACTTGGAGGTCTCTTTAATCTTTAGGGATCTAAGATCAAAAGATCGGTAAATAACTGCATCATTAATACAAAAACACAAATACCAAGACAATGGTAATATTACTCCTTTTTTAAACGACCTTTTTCAGATTCAGAAACATGTACCATAAATCTAACATTTAAAAAAGTACGGTATACACGCAAAAATCCCCCTTTTAAATAATAAGTAACAAATATGTACATCTTGACAAATCGACAGACAAACAGACTTACTTTAAATGTACAGTGGGATTATCTCATCAAATAAAAAATAATATACAGGTCTACTTATTTATAGCTCATCCTAGCCCCGATAGAAGCGGAAATACTTCTGCGCCGGGGTTCGGCGCGGAAAATTGGAGCGCATAGCGGGATAAGCTCCAAAAAAATTAAAATTAAATTAAATTAAAACCGCCTGACACAATTAACGCAGCGGCACCAGCCCTTAAAAACAATCCCGCAGCAAAAACCCACCCCCTTGTAAGGCTTAAGCCAAACAGCCGCCAACAAAAAATAAAGCCCTATTTTTGCCCCTCACATAAAAATAAGGCGTACCAAGGCATTGAGGGTGCGGCAGAGCATGAAAAAATTCGAAATAAAAAAAACAGCCTCCGGCAGCTGGATGGTCTCCCATAATGAAATCCCTAAATTTACCTGCGAATTTCAGGACAGGAAATTCCACTACTCAAGGACACTGACAGGGCTTTTGGATCCCACAGGCAATCCTGAAGAAATAAGGCTTCTGCAGCGGATGGAAAAATGGCTCTCGCGTTACCATATGGATAAAATAAACGGCTGAAAGTTTTAAAACTGCTGCTCCGGCCCGCCAGAGTTTTCAGCTGGCCGGCACAATACCAGAATACGGAAAATCAACATCCGGGAACTTCTTTATCATTCCGGCCGCAACGCAGTGCCGCCATATCAAGGGTATCGCAAGGGCGGTCTCCGCCTTGATTGATGCAGGTGCGCCTGCGGGCTTGATTATTTCATAATCCTTTGACAGAAAAAATGAAAAACGCTCCATCTATGCCTTGCTGCCGAAAAGCAATTATCGGAAGAGGTTAAGAAAGAATCAGCAGATTTTGAACAAGCCAAAAATGATATGCAGACAGCATCAAAACAACTGCTGTTTTCAATACAAAATCTCTATGGTGAGGCCTCTGATCAATATTTAAAGCGATTCCTGATAAGCCACCGTTTTTTATAAAAATATCGTTTAAAAAAGCAGGGCATTAATTACTCCGCCCCAAAGATATAAGTATATCCAACGTAAGGCAAAAACTTAAACATCCTAATTTGTTCTAAATTAAATGTGCCATCAGTTAAACTTGTGTCAATGAGAAACGGCGGGGATTGTCCTATGAAATTATTAACTCCAAAATACAATCTGGTCTGGCAGCCAGATTTCATTTTTTTTGTTTTTGAGGCACCAATATCGATATTGTAATTTCTCGGTAAACGGTAGTTATAAGGCCTTGATATTTCACTGCTCTGGTTTGGAGCCATTACATAGCTGTTTTTTTTATCGCTATATGAAAAAGAATCTGGCGCAGATACCAGATGACCTGAACTATAGTTAAACATCATTGATATTACCCAAAATTGATTAAAATTCCAGTTAACAGTTCCTTTTATTTGATTGGTTATATCGTTTGGAGAGCTGAATGTCTGACCATTATTTATTGCCGGAAACCTCAATGCTGATCTGCTGAGGGTATAAGATGTTTGTACATCAAACTTTTTAAACCGTTTGGAGAACTCAAGCTCCAAACCTCTCGAGCTTCCAAATCCGATCAGCGGCGGCTGCATTGCAATTTTATCCGAAGTATTAAAACCGGGCTGATGCATTAAAATATTGGAGGATTTTTTTTCGTAAAACTCTAGTTTGAGATACCCTTTGCTTAAAGTTTTTTCGTACCCTATTTCGTAAATAGAACCTTTTTCCGGCGGCAGCTGATCTGTACTCGGCATACGTAAATCTGTTGGAAGGGCATATGCATCTTCCACGATTTGATGATAAAATTGTTCCATTACAGCAAACGATGCAAAGAAGCTATTGGTGCCATTATATTGATAAACAAAATTGATACGGGGCTGAAAAGAATTATAAACTTTGCTGTTTGTTAAAAATACTGCATAATGAAGACCTGATTTCATCCGAAATTTATCAGAAAATGTTACGTCATTATCCCAATAGGTTTTGAAATGTAATGACTTTATCAATTGATCCCGCTCCATATTTTTATTAGAAAAACAGGTCATATTAATTCTAAAGCCTATCGAGCTGTTTAGCAATGACGACCAATGATAATTCAGGTTGTTTTCAATACCCACATCTGTAATGCGGAACTTTATGGTTTCTTTCTCATTATCATCTGCAAAGAGGTTATTATAGCTGCTTAATAACAGAACTGAATTCTGAAATAACCTGGGGCTGTAAACCCTGTTCCAACGTAAAGAAAACGCTCTGTTATTCCATGTAAGGTGAAATGGTTCGTTAAAAAGACTTGAACTGATAAGATCACCGCCTGTATAGGCGCCAAGATAGATTCTGTTGGAGGAATCAATAAAATAGTTAACCTTAAAATAGGCATCATACATGTTATATTTAAAATTATTGCCGCGATTAAACGCATCGAGCCAGCTTCTCCTTGCGCTGATCATAAAAGACATCTTATCTTTAATGATAGGTCCCTCAGCCACAGCAGATCCTGTTAATAAGCCTATGTTAACAGCACCATGATAGGACTGCATGTCGCCATCCTTTGTTTTCACATCTATGACCGATGAGAGCCTTCCTTCGTAACGGGCCGGATAGCCGCCTTTGAAAAAGTTTATCTGCTTAACGGCCTGCGAATCGAAGATGGATGATAAACCTATAAAATGATTATAGTTGTAAATAGGAACACCATCCAATAAAACCAGGTTCTGGCCAGATGTTCCTCCTCTCACGTTTAAAGAAGATCCGTAGGTGCCTGATTTTAGCGTAAGAAGTTTTAACGGGTCTGATTGTCCCATTAGAAATGGAAGAGCGTTAACATGCTGGGCATCTATTGTACTGGAAATCTCATTTAAAGATTTTTTTGATGGCCTGATCTCAACCGGGGCAAGGGACAGTCCCATTGCAAGATTGAAGTTTTTTTTAATCGTATTGTTTACTGTTATCGTATCTGTCTGCGAGTTAAAACCGGTATAACTCGCATTTATGATATATCTGTTTTCTGGTAATGTTATAGCATAGTAACCATAATCATTACAATTAACAGCAATGTTCGTATTCAAAACACGTACAGTAGCGTTAGGCAGTGCTTCTTTACTGTCTGCGGCATAAACAAATCCGCTAATAGTAAATGGATCAGGAACTCGCGAAACCGTGTAAATAATAATTTTACTGTCTCTCTCAAGAAATTTTACAGGTTCTGATGCAAAAATAAGATTTAGAAGCGTTCTCAATCTATAAGTACCTGCACTGATATTTATCTGTTTGCCAAGATTGAGCTTGTTATTACTTAGGGATAAATTTACTCCTTGTGTTATAATGGCGTTAATATAAGCTCCGATACTGTCCTTTTCTTTTTCGATAATAATCTTTTTTTCCATTAAGACGTTTTTTTGCGCTTGTAAAGATTCGGCACAAAAAAAAAATGCAAAATAGAGTGTAATGGTTAAAAGATTATTATTGAAAAAATTATTTTTCACACGATATGTTTTTAACCCAAATAGTATTGCCTTTTTGTGTATAACTAAGCCCGAACAATAAACGGAATTCTTCAAGTATTTCTTGTATTGATTCGTTCTTAAAATTTGTGGTAACTGTACAGGAATCAGAGATTCGCTCCTCCAGATGTATTTTAATATGATAGCAGCTTTCAATATCCTGAAATGCTTTTTGAAGCGGGGTATTGTCGAAAGAAAGTGACTTTGTTTTCCATGAAAGTAAGTTTTTATCGGCTGTGCCACTTTTAATTAACCTGCTGGAAGCGTAATGAACCGCCTGGTTTTTCTCCAAAACGACTGTTTGTTGGATAGGATTGGCGGTAACGTTCACTTTTCCTGTAACCACTGCCACCGATTTTTCTTTTTCTGTTGTTTTGACAACAAAAGAGGTCCCTAAAACTTTTACTAATAGGGTGCCCGTATTTACAGAAAAAGGCCTGATTTTGTCGTGTTTTACCTGAAAGAAAGCTTCTCCTTTTAAGCTGACAGTGCGGCTGTTCCATAAAAACCTTTTATAGGTAATACTTGAATTGTCGTTCAGCGTAACTAAAGAGCCATCACTCAATTCGATATTTTTTACCTCTCCATTGGCTGTTTTAATAGTTATCCCGGTATTCGCATATAAGAAGGCGAACGTGCTTATTAAAATGAAAACTGCGGCAGCTGCTGTGGCGTAGATGTATTTTTTGTACAATTGAAATACATTTCCCTTTGTAGAGGATAAATGCGGAGCTATACGTTCCCAGGCATCGTTTGTTTCAAATAACTGAACAGAATCTAACTGCTGGCTTTCTGCAAAAAAAATCTTAAGCGAAATATATTCATCAGGATTATTTTTTATCCAATTCATTAATACAGCTTCTTGCTCAGGTTTAATTTCTCCTGAAAAATGCTTTGCTAATAATACATTAATATCTTGGCTGTCCATGGCTATACCTCTTTTAAATAAAACACAAATTCTTTTAAAACCCCCATCATATAATGACTAAAATACCAATATTTAGACAAAAGAATTAAGTTGGGATGCTTTTTAACAAACTCCCGTATATGTCTGATGGCTTTGCCCATCTGATTCTCTACTGTTTTGACGGATATTTCTAATTTTTCCGCAATCTGCTTATAGCTTAATTTTTCGATACGGCTTAGTTTAAAAATTTCAAGACATTTTGGAGGAATTCCATTAAATGCATTTTCTACAAGCTGGTCCGGATTTATTAGCGGTTTGGTTTCAGGAATTTCTTCTGCAATATCGGCAGACATTTCATCAATGTCAAGCATATATATTTTTTTTCTCAAAATGGATATGCACCGGTTCTTAACAGCTGTATACAGATAAAATTTAAGCCCCTTTTCATAAAGTAAATCCTGGCGGGTTTCCCATATTTTAATCATCAGTTCCTGCACTACATCTTCACTTTCATCACGATCCTGAAGGTACTTATGAGCATAATTGCATAATGGCTGATAAAGCTCATAGAATAATTGTTTAAAATGCTTTAATTCATCATTCATATCATAAAAAAATTATAATGAATTTTATTTTTTTTTAGCGTATAGGGGTATTTTAATTTTTATCGTCTTAACAATAGGCAGTAAATAGTTTTTGCCGTTAATCTAAATAAAACAATTTAACACGATGAAAAAATCAATTATTGTAAGTGCCGTTTTTTTAACATTCAGCACACTTGCTGTAAAAGCACAAGAAAAGGGTAAACATGAAATAAACATAAGCTTTAGCGACGGTACAACGTTGGGCTATGGAGAAAGTTTTTCAAGTGGATTTTCTTCCGCAAGTCTGGGAGCAGATCTAAATACTAGGACAACATATTCTGGAAATTTAGGCTTTGGTTATAGAAATCAAATCAGTAAACGAATAAGAGTGGGCGCTGATATCGTTTTTCAAATAGAAGAAATCGATGTAAGAGATAAAAATTACAAATTTATTGCTAAGAGAACCGACAGCTACATGATGGTAATGCCAACGATGTCCTTTAGTTACATAAAAACAGGCTGGCTGGATTTTTATGGTTCAGCTGCTGCAGGTATTATTGTGAAGGCTGGAGAACTACAAAAGCTTAACCAGCCATGCATTAAAGATGATGGGATTGGTTTTGCCTTCCAGGTTAATCCCGTGGGTATTCGTGCAGGTAAAAAACTTGGCGGATTTGCTGAAATAGGATACGGATACAGGGGGTATTTAAGCATAGGATTAAACTATAAATTTTAAGTAATAATTATCAGGCTGAAAAAACAAATTGTTTTTAACATTCATAAATGGCTAAATAGTTTAAATATTTAGCCATTTAGTCTTTACATAAAAACGGATCTAGTTAAAATGTAATACTGCTCAAAAAAACATTTTTTGAGTTATAAATTTAAATTTCACATATTATTTTTTTTATTATTTATAGATTTATACTTACAAAAACTACATTTTATTTCATTGTCAAATATATTCATCTCATAACGTTATTATTCTACAAAAGCAACTTTGATGTTGTTTCTTTTATCTTTTTGTATTGGTTTTTGAAAACACTCTCTTAGTTTCTAACAAAATCATTCCTCTTTTTGCCAATGACTGCACAATAATGAACTTAACATCATTTTATTTACCAATTACTGCACCTAAAGTAAAATCAATTACTGGAATGATACCTGCTCTGATTTTATTTGTCCCAATATTATAACCGGTACCACATCACCGAATTTCTGATGTAACGGACATTGATTTATCTGAAGTTAATTACTTATTCCATATTGCGTAAACTACACTGTAAATCTTAATTTACAAGAAGTAATCATTTGGATTACCAAAACTACTTTAAGACGCTATACAAAAAAATTGCAACTTGAAAATCAGTTTAAGTACACTAGAATTATCTTAAATAAATTCCACCAGTAATCTCTTCCTGCCTAATTGCCGCTTGGGCTGCAGATAAACGTGCAATAGGCACTCTATAAGGCGAGCAGCTGACATAATGCAAGCCTGCCAAATGACAAAATTCAATAGTATAAGGTTCCCTGCCATGTTCGCTCCGGATACTAACTTTAAGATCAGGTCTTGCTCCCAATGGCTTTTTAAAAACTAATTTAATGAGCTCTCTTAGTGTATTTTGCTGCAATACCTGAAAAGGATTGTTTTTCATACTGCCGGTTTCCAAATATAGAGGAACGAATTTATCCGTATTGTCCTTTGAGAAACCAAAAACAATCTGTGTAAGATCATTTGTGTTAAAAGATGAAAATTTAACAAATTCTGCAATACAATCCGCCGCTAAAGCACCTCTTGGAATCTCAACCATGATTCCAACCCGATAATCTATCCGGCTTCCATACCGTTTAAAAACCTCTTCCGCACTATCTGTGATGATGCTCTTCTGCATTTCTATATCTTCTGCTGTTGTAAGGGGTATCAATATTTCAGGCAAAACCCCGACTCCCTTTTCTTTAAGGCCCAAAGCCGTTTCCAGAATTGCCCTTGTCTGCATCTCGGTAATTTCCGGATAGGTACTTCCCAAACCGCATCCTCGATGTCCCAGCATGGGAACGACCTCTGGTATTGAGATTGTTTTATCTTGTATAGAATCTACACTATCTTGGCTCTGCTTTATGCATTTCTCATTATTTGTCAATTCGCGTGATCCAAATTTATAAATAGGCAGATCAAGAAGCCTTATTGTGACAGGCAGACCATTCATTGCTTTAAAGATTTCTTCAAAATCATTCCGTTGCATCTGAAGCAATTTATTTAATGCATCACGCCGTCCCTGAAGGTTTTTAGCTAGTACCATTTCCCGCATCGCTTCAATTTTACTATCCTCCAAAAACATACGCTCTGTACGGCATAGTCCAATCCCCTGTGCATTAAATTTACTGGCAGCAACAGCCTCTTGTTGTGTATCAGCATTGGCCCTCACTTTGATAACCGCATACCGATCTGCTAAAATCATCAATTTATCGAAATCTTTACTTAAGACAGCTTTAGTAATTTGAATCTTCCCTTGGTACACTTTTCCTGTAGATCCATCAAGTGAAATCCAGTCTCCCTCTCTTAAAATTAAGTCTCCAGCAGCGACAGTACGTTCTTTGTAATCTATTTCAAGTAATACCGCACCGAACACGCAGCATTTTCCCACACCTCTGGCAACGACTGCGGCATGCGAATTCATATTCTCCCTGACGGTTAAAACTCCCTGCACTGCCGTCATAACTTTTAAATCCTCAGATGTGGTCTCCTCCCTCACAAGAATGACATCTTTACCTTTGTTTATCCACTGTTCTGCATCAAATGGGGAAAATACAATTTGTCCCGCAGCGGCACCAGGCGAAGCCGGTATACCTTTTGCCACTAATAGTGCCTGCTTAATGCCTCTTTGATCAAATGCAGAATGCAGCAACTCATCTAATTTATAGGGATTAACCCTTAAAAGAGCCTGCTTCTCTGTAAGGAGTCCCTCTTTCTGCATGTCCATTGCAATTCTTACCATAGCAGTACTTGTCCTTGCACCATTTTTGGTCCGAAGTATCCAGAGTCTGCCATCTTGAATTATGAATTTGATATCCTGCATATCTTTATAATGTTTTTCCAACTGATCAGCTATTGCAGACAATTCAGCGTAAATAAGCGGCATTGTTTCTTCCAAAGAAGAATAGTTTGATAAACGTAATTCTTCGGAGATCCCCGTCATTTTAGCCCATCTCTCCGAACAATATCTAGTAATTTGATGTGGTGTTTGAATTTTTTTAATCACATCTCCTTTATTTGTCTTGATTAGAAAATGTCCATTGAAAAGACGCATCCCTGTCGAAGCATCACGCGTAAAAGCAAGGCCCGCCGCAGACTTTTCACCCATATTTCCAAAGACCATTGCCTGCACTATTACCGCCGTACTCCATTCTTCAAAAATGCAGTCGAGACGTTGGTAAGAAATAGCCCGCTTATTGATCCAGTTGTCAAAAACAGCGATAATTACTCCCCACAGCTGCTCCCAAGGATCTTGAGGAAACTCTAGTCCTGTTTTGTCTTTAAACGTTTTTTTTAAAAGAGAAACAAGTTTTTTTAGATCATCAACGCAAAACTCATTATCTGGTGTAATCCCTTTTTCTCTTTTAATCTTCTCTGTTATTTCTTTAAATGGATCATAATTCTCTTGAGATAAAGTTTCTTTACCTAAGACTGTCTGACCATAGATATGAATAAATCGGCGATAAGAATCCCATACAAAGTATGCATCACCGGTTTTTTTAATAAGTGCATCGATGCAGCGATCATTAAGTCCCAGATTTAACACCTTGCTTGTTAATCCTTTTGTTAATATATGTGAACTGGATTGAACTGATAATAGACAAGGGTTATCTATGCTTCCGAAGCAGCTTTCCATTTGTACTTCAATGCCTTGAATAGCATTTCTGACATCGTCTTTGATACGCTTTAGTACTGCTTTTCTTCCTTCAGTAAAATATAGTTTATAGATTTCTGCAGTAATTATGAATCCAGCAGGAACTGGTATTCCTAACAGATCCATTTCACATAATTTAGCTCCTTTACTACCGAGAAGATCTTGCATTAAGGCATTACCTTCTGCTTTATTATTGCCAAAAGTGTATACCGTTTGTTCTGTATTGGTCATGATTTAGGTTATTGGTTATTATAGGTTATTGGTTATTAATAGTTATATCTTTAAGTAATTATTAGAATCACATCATAAAATTGATTTAATTTTAGTAGAAAACGTTTTAAAATTTTGTATTTGATATTTCTTGATCATCAGCCAAATAATTCTTAGTAACTATAGTTTCTGAAATAATAATTGCAATAATTCAAAATGAAAAATAGCAGTTACTAAAATTGTTTGTCCAATATATTATCAAGTCTACCCTGAAGTTTCCTATAAAACATTAAATAAAAGACCACCATCCAAAATCCCGACTTGATCTTAAATTCTAGGCATAATTCTATTTTGGTACAACCCGAATCTAATCTAAAAAAATTATAATGACAGAGCATTGCATCAAGAAATTCAAAGTGGCTGGAACTGAATTCATTCATATGAACTGAAAATGAAACGTCTTTATTAGTACTAAGAAAATAATAAATAGCTGTTGATCCATCATTGAAAAAAATAAGCTTCTCTTTTCCTATTTTTGCAGATTTCATTTTTAAAATAGTAAAATTTACTTCAGGAGTACCACAAATCCCCCCAAGAATTGCAGCTGGGTTAAGCATAAAGAATTTACGGTACATTTTTTGTACAGAATCACTAGTATATATAGTTGAATTAATCACTTTTTTCATTTACTGATAATAATTTAGATTAAGCTTTTTCCACAATTGTCACAACACTTACATTTATATTCTTAAATAAAAATTCTTTAATTTTTAAAAGCTTTAATATTTTCCATATAATTTAAAACATTATCCCTTCTTTATTTTTAATATCATGAATTTTGAAAATACTCTTCACTAATAGAAGAAGTAAGTATACCGCGCTGTGAATAAAATAGTTTAATGTGTTATCATATATTTTTTTAAAAGAGCTGCTTTTGACAGCTCTTTATCAAGGTTTCCAAGTTAGTTATATAAAATTCGTACTAATTCAATTTAAAAATGAACCTTTTGAAAACCATTGCTCTGTATCTGTAAACAACAATTACGAAAATATTAATCGTCCAATCTGGTGCTTTTAATTTTTTAAAACTTCTCTTTGTACCATATGCTTCTAAGTGGTTAATACTTATTATAAGTGATTGAATGAATATTTTTTTCCATTCTAATCAAGTCAGCATATAAGAGAGCTAAACCTTTATTTATGATTATAAATTTTGAAAATCAAACATTTAAACTTTCTATTTTAACTACGCTCTTTTTAATTTTAAACTCTTCATTTTTGTCTTTTTTAGGCTTGCTCTATTTTTGCTATTGCTTAATTTTATTCCGAATCCTCTAACAAATACCCGCAACATTAAACTAGTACTTAAAAGATTCTTCCATAATTTATCTTTGGAATATCAACTTCAATAAGTTGTTATAATCTTGATAGGTTGCGCATTATTTTTTATCAATCATGGAGCCAAATGCTGATTTAGTTTCCATCATTTTTATAAATGCATCCTCTAAGGCTGTTTGCTTAACTATAGGATTATCTTTCCAAAAGTTAGGGTTATATTTAATTGATCGGACTATGGCCTTGTCCTGAACTTTTCTATTTATTCAGCAAATTTTTGTGTATTTAAATTTTCGTCCAACTTATACATCGTTAGCATTGAGTTGATTACTGAATTAATAACCTTCCCTTTTACATTGAAATTCAAATTTAATTTTATATTGATGCTTTCTAAAACGGGGATATCTGTATTTGAACCATTGAAAGTAGCTATAGTATTAGCTAATGGCGGTATTTGAGAACCGACATTAATTTTTAATGGTAAATTAAATATTCTATTAAAAGAGCTGTCTTTACAACAGCTCTTAAATTCCTTTCGAAAAATGAATTACTAATTCAAGTTTTAAAATAAAAGGCCGAAAAAGCGAAAATCTACACTTATAATTTTGTTGCTTTCTTTAAAATTTTATCAACTTTAAAAGATTCCAATTTAATCCAAAGAACCCGCTTTGATGATAATCATTTTGTCGAGCTTAATGTATTTTTTAATCGCATCGTTTACTTGCTGCAAGGTTGCTTTCTCAATATCTTTTGGAAATTGTTCGATGTAACTCGGCTCTAAACCTCTATCCATAAAGTTCAAAATGGTTCCTGCCATTCCGTTTGTGGTCGCCATGCTTACTTTAAAACTTCCGATCAGGTTGGTTTTCTTGTTTTCCAGTTCCTCTGCCGTGATGCCGTCTTTTACCCATTTGCTGACCTGAACCATTGTAGCGTCCAGTCCTTGTTGAAATAAGGCTGGATTAAACGAAGCGTTTACAAACCAGTAACCTCCTGTTGTGATATTTCCGCCCAAGTCTGATGAAATATCATACGTTAATCCGTCGTTGTCACGAACCGTCTGCATCAAACGTCCTGCAAAACCGGCGCCAAGAGCATAATTTCCAATGAAAAACGGAATATAATCCGCGTCTGCCCTTTTTAGACCTGTATATTGTCCGATAAACAATTCCGCGCTTGGTTTCTCTGGAATTGTAATTACCTGGGTTGTGGAAGCTGCTTTTTTCGCTTCTTCAAACTTCATGTTTTCTACCACGCCGCCACTCCAGTTTTTGAATGATTTCTTTAAAGAATTATTCAAATTAGCGCCTTCTGTATCGCCTACAATCACTAAATGCATCGAATCTGGTCCGAAATATTTTTTATGAAATGCTTTTACTTCTTCTAAAGTGGCATTTTTAATATTCGCCAAATCTTCCTCCACACTTAAACTGTAATTCGGATTTGCTTTTGGATAAATTGCCTGGGCCAGGGCAATGCTTCCTCTCTCTTTCGGATCGTTCAGGTTTTCTTGTACATTTCCGGTAAATTGCAGTTTTAAATTTTCGAATTCCTTCTGGTCAAAAAGCGGGTTTCTTACTTCTTCTGCCAATAAAACAATTACCTGATCCAGGTCTTTTTTCAAACATTTAAATCCAATATTGATTTTGGTCGTTGAAGCATTAATATTGATATCTACACCCAGTTTCTGCAGTTTTTCAGAAAACTTAAATTTATTGTTTAAAGTGGTTCCTTTAGACAGCATCGAAACTGTTAAGGAAGGAATCATCAAATTTTTCCCTTCATTGGCATAATTCCCAAGTGAAATACTCGCTGCAACGGTCACAAAATCTTTTGCTGAGGTTTTTACCGAAACGACATCAATTCCAGCAACCTTTTCTCTCCTATAAGCCGAAGTTCTTTTTTCAATTGTTATGGGATGTGAATCTGTTTCTTTTACAGTTTTATTATCTGATTTGATAATATTTTCAGATACTTCTTCATTATCATGATTTTCATGATTTGGATGTCTGAAATAAAACGGTTCATTTTCCGGTTTAAAATTACTTGCTTTTGCCTGATCCCGATCATTTGATCCGGATTGTTCCGGAACAAAATATCCGGTTGTACTTTGATCTTCGACTAAATATTTTTGCGCTACACGAAGTACATCTGCGGGTGTTACTTTCTTTAACCGGTCAACTCCCGTTACATAATCTGTCCAATCTCCTGATGCAATGGCTTCGTTTAAATCTGATGCAATTACGCCTGATCCGTCACGGCTCAAAATAGTCTGCGCACTAATTTTTGCCACTACGCGGTTTACTTCATCCTGTGTTACGCCGTCTTTCTGGATTTTCGCAATCACTTCGCTTATTTTCGCATCGATATCTTCGTGTTTTGAGGATGTCGGAAATCCAACGCCAATGGTAAAAAGTCCGACTTCTTTAAAATTGGTGGCATTTGCGTAAGCATAAATTCCCATTTGGGTATCCACGAAAGTTTTGCTTAAAACAGCCGAAGGGCCCGAACCGATAATTTCACCTAAAATATTCAAAGCTGGAAGATCTTCGTGCAATGCGCCTGGAATCTTAAAGGCTTTGTTTACAACGCCCAGTTCTCCTGGTTTTTTAACTACAATTATACGGGGTCCGTATTGTTGTGGTTCTTCGGTATAAGGCTGCGGCATTGGGTTTGGCGCTTTGGTGATTTTGCCGAAATACTGTTCGATTAATTCAAAAACATTTTCTTTTTTGAAATCCCCGATGATCGTTAAAGTCGCATTGTCCGGCCAGTAATACGTATTGTAAAAATTATGCAATACCTCGATTGGGGCTTTTTCAATATCCGATTTCCACCCGATTGTCGAATGATGGTACGGATGCGCAATGTAGGCCGCCGCCCAGATTTCTTTATCCAGCAAACTGTTCGGATCGTTTTCCCCACGCTCAAATTCGTTGCGAACTACCGTCATTTCGGCTTCTTTATCTTCTTTCAACAATAAAGAATTGCGCATTCTGTCGGCTTCAATCTGCAAAGCCAGAGCAATTTTATCACTGGGTAAAGTTTCGTAATAATTGGTTCTGTCGTACCAGGTCGTGGCGTTTAATTCCGCACCAGTATTTTGTAAAACATCAGTAATCGTGCTTCCATTTTTTTTATTGAAAGTCGGTGTTCCTTTAAACATTAGATGTTCCAAAAGATGTGTGGATCCCGTATTTCCTAATACTTCATGTTTAGATCCTACACGATATACAATCTGAACAGTTACAACAGGAGATACATTGTCCTGCAAAAGCAGCACATTCATGCCGTTAGGCTGATAAAAATATTCTTCAATTCCGCCTAACTCTTTTATTTTCTTAAAGTCAACTGCATTTCTCTGCGCAGATAATGCTGCACATATAGTAAATGAGCAAAGGCTCAAAATGATATTTTTTTTCATTCTTTTATATTTTAAATTTCATTAAACATTCTTTATTTTATTTTTCTTCCCAGAGGCTTGATTATTAATTTCGATTTCTTCTTAATTATTTTTGCTATTTCCTGCTTCGTAACTTCGATAAAATCAAACTCATGCTTCCAATATTTCTTAAAGATTTGTAGCCGATACATAAAACAAAAAATAAGGTTTTCTAATTTCCTATACTATTCAAAATTTTTAATTCCTTCTTCCAGCCAGTTATTATAAAACTCGATATCTGGATTGTAAGCTGTTGGCTGATTTAATTTTTTTTCTTCATGATCAATCAAAACGTAATATGGCTGTGCATTGGTTTTGTATTTGAGAATTTGAAATTCACTCCACCTCTGACCTGCATATTTCAATTTTTCCCCCGTAATTTCTGAGAAGAACTGTTCTGTTTCTGGAAGCGGACGTTTGTCATCTACGTACAGTGAAATTAAAACCACATCATTATTCAAATGCGATAAAATCCTGGGATCCGTCCAGACCCTTTCTTCCATTTTTCTGCAATTCACACAGGCAAATCCTGTAAAATCAAGAAGAACCGGTTTATTCACTTTTTTAGCATACGCCAATCCCGCTTCATAATCTCTAAAGACGGTAATTCCGTTTGGACCTTCTTCCGCTCCTTCAGGAAGGCTTGAAATAGTCTTGGTTTCTGCGGCTGCACTGCCCAATCCATAAGGAGATTCGCTGTATTGTTTTGGAGGAGAAAAACCGCTAATCCATTGCAGAGGAGCGCCCCATAAACCCGGAATCAAATAGATGGTGAAAGCCAATACTAGAATTCCGAAACCCAATCTTCCCACAGAAATATATTCTGAAGGAGAATCGTGCGCTAATTTTATTTTCCCGAAGAGATATAAAGTCAACGCAGCAAAAACGGCTATCCAAATAGAAAGAAATGTTTCTCTTTCCAGAAGATGTAATTGAAGTACCAAATCGGCATTACTCAAAAATTTAAATGCCAATGCCAACTCTAAAAACCCTAATACAACCTTAACCGAATTCAGCCATCCTCCCGATTTTGGAAGCGAATTTAACCAGCCCGGAAAAGCTGCAAAAAAAGCAAAAGGCAGCGCAATGGCCATCGAAAAGCCAAACATTCCGACAATGGGAGCCCAACCTCCCTGACCTGCCGCCTGAACCAGCAAAGTTCCGACAATTGGTCCTGTACAAGAAAAAGAAACTAAAGCTAAGGCCAATGCCATAAACAGAATTCCGATAATTCCGCTGGCTTGCGATTTTTCATCTATTTTGGTCAGCCATGAACTTGGAAGCACAATTTCAAAAGCACCTAAAAATGACAGGGCAAAAAAGATTAACAGTACGAAAAATATCAGATTGAAAGTGACATTGGTTGACAAAGCATTTAGGGAATCTGCTCCAAAAATGGCAGTGACCAAAGTGCCCAAAGCCACATAAATAACAATTATTGCAATACCGTAAAGTAGTGCATTTTGAATACCAGTCGCTTTACTTTTACTCTGCTTGGTGAAAAAACTAACGGTCATCGGAATCATTGGAAAGACGCATGGCGTGAGTAAAGCAGCAAAACCGGATAAAAAAGAAATGATAAAAATGTTAAAAAGTCCTCTTTGATCTTCATTACCTTCTTTTTTTGAAACAACAGCAGCTTTTTTCTGAAACTTAACTGCTTTACTTAAATCAAAAACCAAGTCAAGATTCTGAAGTTCTGAAATAGCAGAAGAATTTCCTGCTGCAAAATCAACTGTTGCGTTGATTGTTTTTAACTCGTGCAAAAGGACAATTTTCTGTTTAAAAACAGCTTTACTTTCAAAAAATTTCACTTTTGCTTTCAGAACAGGATCTTCTGCAATTTTTCCGTTTTCTTCTGTTGTATTTCCTACAAGAAAAAAACCGCCTTCGCTGTCATCAAATACAAAAGTTGTTGCCAAGTTGCTTTTAGCAGGAATATTCTGCGAATACAAATGCCAGCCGGCATCCATTTTTGCTTCTGCGGATAAAATGTATTCTGTATCAGAGATTTTTTCTACGACCGTTTTCCATAAGAGAGGCGCTGTCTTTTGTCCGAAACTTAATGTCACGGTCAAAAGCGTCATTAAAAAAAATATATTTTTCATAAAATCCTTATATTATCTAATTTTAAAAACCAGTTCTGTCTGTTTTGGCGGAAGACATTTTGTATCGTCGCAGGCCATAAACTCAACCATTCCTTTGATTTGCTGCGGTATTTCATTTTTCGTTTTTATGCGCTGTTTAAAGATGGTTTTATTAACGAAATACTTAATTTTTACTCCATAAATCGGATCATCAACAACATCTCCTTCTTCTTCTTTTGTGTTGCCTTTTTTTAAATATTCGCCTTTTCCATCAAAAGAAAATTTGGTACCTAGCGGCCCGTTTTTGGGAACTTCCTGCGAATACAAATGCCAGCCTTTTTCGATAGATGCTTTAATTATTAATTCATATTCTGATTCCGATATTTTTACCACACTTGTAGTCCATTTAACCGGATTATATACCTGAGCGTTACCGCTTATTGCAAAACACAATAGTAGAAATGAAATTATTTTTGCCATTTTTTTTATATTTTTATGTAAATTTTACCTGTCTTAAGCAATTATAAAACAGATAAATTTTGTTTTCTATTTTGAGAATATCACTTTAAGATCCCGATCCATTCTGGCGTCATCTTTTTCGCCGCCATCGTATCTTGCCACGATAATTCCATTAGGATCAACCAGAATTTTTGTAGGCAGTAAACTAATGTTATACCCTTCGCTGATATCCTGATCTAGATTTATTCTTTCATAGGTTCCTTCTTTGTACTGCACTCCTGCCAAAACATGACGCCAGACTCCGATACCGTCTTTTTCGACTGCTTTTTTCCATTTATCTTTATCATCATCATCAGCAGCAACACCTAAAATTTCCAATCCTTTTGGTTTGTATTCTGCATAAACTTTTAATAAATGCGGATTTCCTTTTCTGCAAGGCACACACCACGACGCCCAAAAATCAATCAAAAGGTATTTACCTCTAAAATCTTCTAATTTCAATGGATTTCCGTTGATGTCTTTTGTTTTAAAGGAGCCTGCCGGAGCGCCTGCAATGCCTTTTTTCATTTTTTCGATTTCCTTTAAAAGATTTTTTGCTGCCTCAGTATTTGCATATTGAGGATTTATATTCTTATAATAACCTTTAGCTTCATCATAAGTCATATCATTTAAATTAAATACCATTATGTTTAAGATTAGATACGATTTTGGATTCTCTTTGATAAACTTTAACGAAGCTTTAGTCATTTCTGCGTAGGCAGGCTCTAAGAATTCTTTCGCATCATTTATTTCATATTTGATGGCTTCTGTTGTTTTCTCGTCTTTTTTTGCAGCTGCAGCTTCCGTATATTTTTTAGATAACTCATCGACTTTATCAAATTCTTTTTGATATTTTTTCTTAATCTGATCTAGTATTGCTTGATATTTGTAATTTTCATCCTGAGTTTTTGACCCCGTTAATTTTGCTTTTCTAAAATCAGCGTAATCAACTTTAAGGATTTGTTTTCCAGGCTCTGCATAAAGAGATATAAAGCTTTTTTCATCCTCATAATCTATTTCCGTATTTTTCGCTATTGCAAGATCGAGAACCGGTTCTGTCAAAGTGCTTTCTATTTTAAATTTACCGTTTTTCACTTCAATTGGCTGAGCTCCTTTGTCCAGATAAGCATATATTTTACCGTTTGATAATCCGGTAATTGTTCCATCAATATGGAACTTTTGCTGTGCCGCCGTTGTAAAAGCAACCAGCAGCATCATACTTAAAATGACGATTCTTTTTATACTTAAATGTTTCATAATTATTTTATTTTTTTTTCAGTACTTAAATTACTGATACTACTTTTAATGCTTTATTTCTTTGCAAAAATGGCTGCCAGATCCTGATCCATTTTTTTATCATCATCTTCTGCCCCATCATATCTTGCTACAATCATTCCCTTAGGATCTACCAGAATTTTTGTAGGCAGTGAACTAATGTTATACCCTTCGCTGATATCCTGATCCAGATTTATTCTTTCATAGGTTCCTTCTTTGTACTGCACTCCTGCCAAAACATGGCGCCAAACTCCGATACCGTCTTTTTCGACTGCTTTTTTCCATTTATCTTCATTTTCATCATCATGAGCAACACCTAAAATTTCCAATCCTTTTGGTTTGTATTCTTCATACAATTTTAATAAATGCGGATTTCCTTTTCTGCACGGTACGCACCAGGAAGCCCAAAAATCAATCAGAACATATTTCCCTTTAAAGTCTTCTAGTTTTAAAGGATTTCCGTTGATGTCTTTGGTCTTAAAAGGTCCTGCCGCAGCGCCTGGGATTCCCTTTTTCATTTTTTCTATATCGGCAGCTAAACTTTCGGATAATTCCCCTTTTTTATACAACGGATTGAAACTATCATAATAGGATTTTGCTTCTGCGTAAGTAAGTTTATCAGTATAAATACTCAATAAATACATGCTGTAGTACGACTGCGGATTGTCTTTCATAAATTTAATATGTACTTCTTCAGTTTCCTTGTACATCGGCCATAACAGCGATCTTGCGTCGTTAGATTCGTATTTAATGGCTTCCAATACTTCTTCACTCTTTTTAGCGTTTACTGCATCATCATACTTTTTTTCTACCGCATCAAAATGATCCAGTTCCTTCTTATATTTTAGGCGAATTTTATCTGTAATAGCAGTACATTTAAAAACATCTTCCTGAGTTTTGGAGCCTTTCATTTTTGTAATCGAAAAATCAGCATAATTTAGCTGTAAAGTCATCGGTGCGGCTTCCACAAAAAATGACACATAGGCTTTGTCGATCATCTCTCTTTCGTCTGAAGTTTTTGCCAATCCCATATATTCGACCGGAGCTTGCAATTCGCCAGAAATATGGAATTTACCTTTTGTGACCTGGACCGAATCAATTTTACTTTCGGTAAGCATATAAATTTTACCGTCGCTAAATCCTGTTATTGTACCATCTATTTTATATTTTCCCTGTGCTTCACATATTATAGGAAAACCTTGAAATAGCAGAAATAAAATCGCTGTTCTATTTATGATGCTTAGATTTTTCATTACAGTTTCTTTAAAATTATAAACTCTCAATTTTAGATTTTAAATCCAGTATACCGACATCTGTATCTTCACCTTTATCCGAAATTTTCTTAATGTACGTGTTTATATTTTCTAAACCTTTTGCTTTGTTTCGTGTTTTCAGATAAAGGCTCGCCAGACAATAATTTACAGAAAGTGCTTCTGGATAAGAATCTTTAGTATTTTCAATCATTGCAATCGCTCTTTCTTCAAGTCCAGCATTATTTAAATCAGGGTTAACAGCCACACTGTAAGCTGTATCGATGTATGAATCCAATGCTTCTTTCTGATTTTTTGCAAATGCTTCGTCTGCTTGTTTTTTATTAAATTCAAACCATTTAATATATTGCTTTTGTGCTAAGTAGTATTGTCCATAATAATATGTTTTATATTCACTCTGCTGCGGTGAAACAAAATCTTTAGCTGTTTCTGCGATTGCATTGTCTAATTCCGGCAGTGTCTTTGTTGTGGCAACTTCTACTAAATAATTAGATATGGCTGTTTCAATTAAATTATTGTAGTTTTCTTTTCCGATATATGATTTGTCAATAAAAGCTTTTTTATTTTTGATCATGTAATTATAGATTTTACTTTTATACTCAATTCCGGCATGGGCAATAACAGTAAAACCATCTTCTGTTGTATACTGCTCTGGTTTCATTGTTGAAATAACCTCTCTGCCTACTTTTTCTACAGATTCCAAGTTGTAAGCTGTATATAATGCCTTTATATATTGAGCCACAAAAGGCAGATCACGTTTTCCCCACTGGTATTGTCTCTCCAGATTGTTTAATTGTTTGGAAGGATCGAAAGCTATCTTTGCCTGCTCAATAAAATCCTCTGCTTTCTCTGCCCCTGTGGCCCTGTGGACTACTTTGCCATCAGCATCCATAAAAAGCAGTGTTGGATAAGCGCTTACACTGTATGTTTTTGTCAATTCGACTCCTTCGCCTTTTTCCATATCCATCTTGATACTTACAAAATTGGCATTCATATAATCTCCAACATTCTGCTGTGGAAATATATCTCTGGCCATCATTTTACAAGGGCCGCACCAAGTGGTAAAACAATCCATAAAAACCAGTTTCTTTTCTGTTTTGGCCTTTGCCAGAACTTCCTTAAATGTGCTGTGCTCAAAGGAAATTCCCTGTGCGCTCAATTTTGGCAGCACCAATAACATTACTACTGTAATTGCAATTTTTTTCATTTTTTGTTGATTAAAGATTTGTTGTTATTATGATTTTTTTCAAAATGCCTTAATAAAAAGACATAATCTGGGCCGTTCACTTATTAAAAAACAAGTGATTTCTTACATTATAAAATTCAAAGTGAAATACAAAGTTAGAGAAGCATTATAGAGGAAAAGCACTTCTCTAACCTGTAATTTAAAGTTTAATACGATGGATTTTGTTTAATAACACGATTTCCGGCATCTATAGATTCTGTTGGAATCGGCAAGATAAATTTATCAGGATTTAGGGCTGATGCTTTTACATCTGAGACTTTAAAGCCTTTTCCAAATCCGTCGGCATAATCATATCGTATTAAGTCAAACCAAGACTCGCCTCCCTCGGCATACAATTCTGCTAATTTTTCATAACGGACTGCTGTTAAAAACTGTGCTAAAGTAATGGTACTTGGATAGGTTTCAAAACCATTGCCTCCTGTGGTAGTTGCACCGGCCCTGATTCTAATGGTATTTATTGCCTGAAGCGCTTGCGGCGTTACGGCATTATTGGCCCTTGCACTGGCTTCAGCTAGAATCAAATACACTTCTGCCATACGCATATGATAGAAGAACTCTTTTGTTCCCGGTGTAGATTCATTAGTGTATTTAGTGGTGTAAAAGCCTCCGTACGTAAAATTTCTTACAAAAGCGGATGTTCTGGAAGCATCATAGGTAATGGTTTGTGATCCTACAGTCATACTTCCTGCGATAGCATTTTTATAAACTTGCGAAATAGTGGCATCATATCCGTCGTATCCCGCCCCCATTCCTACTTCTGCACCAGATTCTCCTGCTGTTCCAAATAAAACTTCTGAACTGGTAAAAATAGCATCAGAATCATGTTCATCAAAAATGGCTCCGTAGGTTGGTTCTAATTTAAAATTTGAACCTCCCTTAGCAATAATGTCCTCACACAAAATTGCTGCATTGGCATAATCTCCTTTATACAATAGCACTCTTGCTTTTAAACCTTTTGCAAATGTTTTATTGGTGTATTTTTTACTTCTTAAATCTGGAGCATTTGCAATTCCTTCATCCAAATCTTCGATTATCGCTGTGTAAGTTTCTGCAACCGTATTTCTTGGTGTTATTTTTGAATTTTTTACCGGTGCAGTACGAACTAAAATTCCGTATTCTGAATTAACATCGTAAAATTGTCCAAAAGTACGCAAGAGATAAAAATGTCCCAAAGCTCTCAAAATTTTAGCTTCGGCCAAAATCTCTGTTTTTCTTCCCGGATTAGTGAAAACCTTATTATCTAATTGAGATACTTTCTCTATAAGCCAATTGGTGCGATTGATTAAATCATACAAACCGCTGTAGATCAACTTTGTATATCGAGATCCTGTTGCAATCGGATTATTAGTCGCCCAGCCAACATATTCGGATCCCGTACGGACTGAACCATTATTACTATATCCACTCATGATATCATGTACTACGTAAAATGTTGGAAACGCTTGGGGGGAACTTTGCTGTCTAAAAGTAGAATAAGCCCCCGTCAGTGCTAATTCTGCGGACAATTGACTATTAATGGCCGTATCAACCTCTAATGCATAAGGCGGTTTGTAATTGTCTAAATCTTCCGTTAATTGGCACGAAACTGCAATAAGCATTGCTGCACTTACTAAACCTATGTATATATATTTTAAATTCTTCATTTCTATCTTTTTTAGAATAATTTACTATTAACTAGAAAGTAACATTTAATGAAAATGTAAAAGTTCTTATGTTTGGGTAAGAGGCTCCGTTGTCACTTGTAAAACCAGTTGATCTGTTTGCAAAAGAAGTCTTAACAACATCTTCTGGATCTAGTCCCGGATAATCTGAAATTGTGATTAAATTATTTCCGCTCAAAATCAGCCTTACTTTAGTAATACCCGTATCTTTAAATAAGCTAGATGGTAAATTGTATCCAATAGAAGCAGAACGCAGTTTTATGTAAGAAGCATCTACAATCGACCTTGACGTAGCTTGTGTATCTCCGTGTGTTGGCGAACCATATCTCGCATAAGGTGCATTTGTATTTTCTGATGTCCAGGTATCAAAAAACTCACGAGTACGATTGTTGAACGTATCTAAGTCGTCCAGCCTAGAAATTTTATCATATTGTCTCCGCGCTCCTTGAGAAAAGTTCCAGTTCATAGAAAAATCCCAATTTTTATAAATTATCGAATTGTTCCATCCGCCAAAATAATCCGGATTAATATCTCCAATTGGTCCTCTGTCATCTGTTGTAATTTTTCCGTCGCCGTTAATATCTTTAAAAATATAATCTCCGGGCTGTGTCAGTGTATTTTGATATGTACCTCCGGCTGAAATATTCAAGGCATCAATTTCTGCTTGTGTCTGCGCAATTTTAATTACATCATAACCAGTAATTAAACCAAGAGGCTTTCCTTCGATAAGTACTGTATCTTCTAGTCTGGCTCCATAAAGATGTTCTACATTGTTTTTTAAAGTTGCAATATTGAAAGAAGAATTCCATCTGAAGTTTTTGTCTCTAATGATATCCACTCCAATTAAAAACTCCCATCCTCTGTTTGAAACATCAGCAACATTGGTATTCCAGCTGATTGATCCCGTTTCGTAAGGAAGCGGTGTAAATAAGATAATTCCAGATGTGTTTTTTTGAAAATACCCCAACTCTGCTGTTACACAATTATTAAACATACTTAAATCAATTCCTAAATCCAGCTGGTCTGTTTCCTCCCATTTAATTTTGGAATTTGGAACTCCTGTAACCGTTATACCATTTTGCCCGTCATACAAAGAATCTCCGTTTGCTAAGGATTTATAATACGCTAAATAGGTAAATGACGGAAGATTGTCTGATCCCGTTCTTCCCAGCGAAGCTCTTAATTTTAATTGATTAATAAAAGAAACTTCTTTTAAGAAATCTTCATTATGCATATTCCAGGCCAAAGCAACAGAAGGAAAGAAACCATAACGATTGTCTGGTCCAAACTTTGTTGATCCATCTCTTCTTGCCGTAAATGTGGCTAGATATTTTGATTTGTAACTGTAATTTACCCTTCCAAATATTGAATTAAGTCCTTGTTCTAAACTTTCACTTGAAACACCATCCGCAAAATTAGCAGAACCGATATTGATCAAAATATCATCATCCGGAAAACCTCTGTATCGGTAGGCATTAGCATCATATCTTGTTCGGTTCCATGAAACTCCGGCAACAGCATCAATTCTATGATCTTCGTTTATGGTTTTATTGTAACTCAACATATTTTCAAAAGCAGTTGTCCAGCTTTCATTATACTGAATAGATAATCTTGCTCCTGGTCTGTTTTCCTTCTTTGCATAATATATATTTTCGAAACTTTTTGAAGTATAAAATTGATTGGACTCATCTGAATTTACAGAAACATTTAATTGAGATTTAAATTTAAGCCCGTTTATAATTTGAACTTCTCCATAAATAGAGCCTAACAGGTTTTTTGAAATCGCTTTTTTTCTATCCTGCATTCCATCCCCCAAAGCGGTATATTGCTCACCAAAAATCCCATTATAAGCGAAGTAAGAACCATCTTCATTATAAGCTGGAAGATCTGGTCTGAAACTTCCAATATCTAAAGATGAAAACCCTTTATTTTTATTGATAGAATAGTTATAATTTACAGATCCTCCAACTTTAAAATAATTGGTTACATTGACGTCTAAATTGGTACTGAATGTGTAACGTTTAAAATCATTTTCGATCATGACACCCTGCTGATCCTGTATTCCGGCAGACATCATATAATTTACATTATCTGTTCCTCCGTTTACATTAAAACTGTATTGTGTCCATAAGGCATTTTTATTGGTAATTAAATCTTGCCAGTTTGTATTTGCTTTTCCAAAATAAGTATCTGGATTATTCACTATTGCATAATGCTTTGGAAAATCAGGCCAAGACATTTTAGGATAAAGATTTAAATATTGTTGAGCAATATTCACTGAAATCTTTTTGTAATCATCTGCAGATAAATAGTCATACATTTTTACCGGATTCTGAAAAGTACTCGATGCATTAAAAGAAAATCTCGGCGCCTGATTTCTCTTTCCTCTTTTTGTAGTGACGATAATTACCCCGTTTGCCGCTCGCGATCCGTAAATTGCTGCCGCAGATGCATCTTTTAAAACATCAATACGCTCCACATCGTCAGGATTAATAGCCAAAAGCGGATTTTCCCTTGAACCGTAATTTATTAATCCTAAACTTTCAGAGTTTGGTGTAATCGTGATTGGCGTTCCGTCAATAACATACAAAGGCTGGTTATCCCCTCTTATCTGTGTTAAACCGCGAATGTTAACAGAAGAACCTGCTCCAGGAGCACCACCTCTGCTTGAAACATTCACACCCGCAATTTTTCCGATCAAAGCGTTATCGATTGTCTGTGTTTTAATCTGCTGGATATCCTCTGAAGTAATAGAACCTACAGAACCTGTAAGATCCTTCTTTTTGGTTGTTCCATACCCTACAACCATTACTTCTTCAAGAGCACTTACTTCTTCTTTTAAAATAATAGCATAAATTGTTTTACTTATTGTTATTTCTTCAGTATAAAATTGAAATCCCATACCGCTTGCAACCAAATAATAACCCACTTCGGCCGTAATACTAAAGCTGCCATCAAAATCTGTTGTCGTTCCTCTGATTATAAAGTTTTTAACTATTTCTGTTCCAGTTGGTTTATAACTGGAAACATATACCGTAATTCCTGGAACCGGCTGTCCATTTGTATCTGTAACTTTACCTTTTATTTCTATTGTTTGACCGTTTTTTTCTTTTTGAATGGAAACTTCTTTAATAATTATCGTATTATTTGACGCCATTTCGTATTTAAAATTTCCCTTTGAAAGACTCTTTTCTAAAAGTGTATTTACACTAATTGCTCCTTTTTCAAGTTTAATCTTAGGAAGATCATCAAACATATCAGAACGATATACAAATCTGTACTTGGTTTGTTTTTTAATGATTTCGAAAACTTCGTCAACGGTTGCTTCTTGGTTGTTTTTTATGACAACTTTAACATTTTGAGATAATAGTTCTACTGGTGTGAAACTAAAAAGCCCCAGAGAAAGAAAAAGAATAATGGTTCGCATAATTAAAGTTGAAATGCTTTTTCTTTTAAAGAAAACAGCTTTAATAATTTTAATTTTCATAATTTTGGTTTTGGTTTATCAGTTAATCTTGAATTAATTATAAGTCCTATCACGGGAAAAGCTGGTTTGTATTTAGACGTCCGAACCGCTTTTCCCTTTTTTTATATCAACTTATAATCTCTTTCTTACTTAAAAATTACAGTTCTTTGGTTTATTTCATATGGTATATTGTTTGTGTTACTAATTATATTTAAAATTTCCTCTATTTTTTGGTTTTTGTCTAATATCCCGTTAAACGTAACATTTTCGGCAGCATGGTTTTTAAAAACAGTATTAATATCGTACCATCTTTCTAAAACTTTCATGATATCTTTTAATGGCATTTCCTGAAAACTAAAAATACCTTCCTTCCACGAAACCTCATTAAAAACATCTACGGCCGTCACACGAATTTTATGATCATCAACTATCGATTGTTTTCCGGGACTTAAAACAGTGGTATTAAAAGACCCCGATAAATTGACTTTACCTTCTACCAGAGTAGTATAAATCGCTGCCGATTCCAGATAGGCTTTTATATTAAATTCAGTCCCTAAAACTTCTATATTCTGATTGTGTGTCAAAACATTAAAATGTGAACCTTTATGAGCTGTACTTGGCGAAACATCAAAATAAGCTTCACCATAAACCAACTCTACCTCACGAGGTTTTCCGTCTGTAAAACTGACCGGGAATTTAAGTTTCGACTCCGAGTTTAACCAAACTCGGGTACCGTCTGCCAGTTTTAAAAAAAATTGACCTCCACGCGGTATTGTCAAGTAATTGTATGTTATAGCTGCGTTGGCAGCTTCAATATTTTTATACGTGATATTAGTGCCGTTACTATGAACACCTTTCGAATTATATACAGTGCCTTTCCCTAAAACTACCTGCTCTCCGCTGGCAAGAACCAGAACTGCTTTATCTGTTCCCGGATTGATAAGTGCTTTTGCAACTACTTGTTTTTGAGGTTGATTTTCTTTTAAAATATCGCTTTTAAAGAAATAAAGTGTTGAAGCAAGCATTAAAACTGCAGCAGCAGCAGCGTATTTCCAAATATAAATTTTCTTTACAGAAACTTCAATTTTATCCTGAATTGCTGCCCAGCCTTCTTTTTTATCAATCTCGCTGACTAATGCCGCACGCTTCTGCACTAATTTTTTATCCGTAAGATGCTTCAATATGTATTCCTTATCCGAATCGCTAAAAAGATCGGACTCATGCAGTGCATCAGGTCTCTCAAGCTTTAGAATCGAGGAAGCTATACGATTACAAAGTTCAATTATATTTTTAAAAACAGACATCTTATAATGGTTTATTTATTACTAAGACGACAAAATGCAAAAGGAGGGTGAAAAAGAAGTGAAAAAAAATTATATTTTTTTTTTTAAGGCTATTACTTTACTTTGATTTTTGACAACATTATTAAAAAATAATTGCTTATAAAGAGACTAATTCTGGATTTCAAATACAAATGCAATGATAAAAAAAGAATCTTTCAATAACGGTTTCAAACGCTTATAGGCTATTTTTTTTTGCGTCTTAATGGTATTTAAAGAAATCCCTAATTCTTCTGAAATTTCTGCATTGCTTAAACCCTTAATACTTAATTTTATAATCTGGGCACATTTTGCCGGTAACGTATTTACAGCTTTTTCTATTATAATGGAAGTTTCGGAAATTACAACCTCACGCAAAAAAAACGGATCTGTTTCTAATTCTGCAATATCGGTTTTGCCAATAGACCCTATCGTTTGGTAGGGTTTACTTTTTAAATAATCCAGCGAGCGGTTTTTTACCGAAGTATAGAAATAAGATTTGATTGCAGCATTGTCATGAAAGGCTACTTTGTCTTCCCAAACTTTAATAAATACTTCCTGAACGATATCTTTTGAAATTTCTAAATCCTCAACATACTTATTAGAAAATAAGCACAACGAAGGATAGAGTGTATTAAAAAATCCCTTATATTCTTTTAATGTTAAAGGTTGCGCTTCCATAGTTTCCTTTTTAAAGGCTCCAAAAAAAAGTTTAAAACTTATTTACTTACAATAATTTAAAGAAATTTTTACAACAAAAATCACTTAAAACGTTATTAATATGCTAATATAGATAAATTGTTAATTTACTTGTAATCTACGCTCAATCAGAAAAATATCCTTACTTATGTCAGTTTCTTAAAGATTTAGAATTAATATCCTGTAATAGGACTAAATAATACATTTTTTTTACGATTTAAGCATTTAATTCTGTGAAAAAGTATCTGGTTTTAAAAACAAAAACAAAAACAAAAAATTAACAAAAATAAAAATTTAACATATAAAGTAAGATTTTACAACATTTTTACTAATGTAATCCAACTTTAAAACATATAATTTAATAAAAATGCTATTATAATAATAATTCATTTAAAAACCATGAATTAGGAAAATTTTCAATAGCTTATTTTGAAATTATTTTTAAATCTAAGCTAACAAATTACTTAATTACTACAGTAATTTAATCCGTAGATTTAAAACATTGTGCATCCACAGGATAGTAAACAGGATTTCACTCAGATTTTTTGTCCATTTCGATTTTGCGGCAAAATATTATCCGCTGCGTAGGGCCCAATTCCATCTCATAGTTTGCTTTAAAATGGAATCTGTAGTCATTTCAGCAATGTCACAAATCTGGCTGGTAATGATCTTGAAGAACTGCTCGATGGAAAGCCGGCCACTTTAAAAGAATATCTGCATACTGATTATCTTAACAAGTAATATACGTCTATTTGGAAAGTTTTACAGCATAAAAACAGTCATGATCAGGTAGTGGCCATGACTGTTTTACATAATCAATTATTTGCATCAAATAATTAGCTTAGCAAGCATATCGACCTTTTCCTGCTTTATTTTTTCCTGCTTTTCATGTTTTGCCAAAGATTCTCTGACTGCTGCCTGTGCTGCAGCTAAGCGTGCTATTGGAACCCTAAAAGGAGAACAGCTCACATACTGAATTCCAGCATTATGGCAAAACTCTATAGAAGAAGGCTCTCCCGCATGTTCCCCGCAAATACCAATTTTAAGATCGGGACGCGAAGACAAACCTTTTTGAGCCGCCATAGTGATCAGCTGCCCCACTCCATTTTGATCTAGAACCTGAAAAGGATCATGTTTTAAAATCCCCTTTTTCAGATAAAACGGAAGAAATTTTCCCGCATCATCTCGGGAATAACCAAAAGTCATTTGTGTTAAATCATTAGTTCCAAAAGAGAAAAACTCTGCAGATTCAGCTATTTTATCTGCTATGAGTGCAGCACGTGGCACTTCAATCATAGTTCCCACCCTATATTCTATCCGATCGCTATATTGTGTGAAAATTTCTTCTGCGGTTTGGGTTATGATCTGTTTTTGCATTTCCATTTCTTCCACTGTTCCGGTAAGGGGAACCATAATTTCGGGAAGGCTTTTAATCCCTTCTTTTTTCAGATTCATAGCCGCTTCCATTATCGCTCTGGTCTGCATTTCTGTAATTTCCGGATAGGTATTCCCCAGACGGCATCCACGGTGTCCCAGCATTGGGTTAAACTCATACATGGATTCTATTTTTTCTTTTACGGCTTTGATTGTAATTCCCATCTCATCTGCCATACACTGCTGGCTTTGCTCCTGATGCGGGACAAATTCATGCAGAGGAGGATCAAGTAATCGGATCGTAACAGGAAAACCATCCATTGCCCTGAAAATACATTCAAAATCTTCGCGCTGCATCGGGAGTAATTTTGCAAGCGCTTTTCTTCTTCCTGTTTCGTCTTCTGCTAAAATCATCTCGCGCATGGCTTTGATTTTATTGTCCTGAAAAAACATATGTTCGGTTCGGCAAAGTCCTATGCCTTTTGCGCCAAAATTGCGTGCCGTCTTTGCATCTTCGGCAGTATCTGCATTGGTACGAACCAGCATCCTGGAATATTTATCGGCCATTTGCATGAGCTGGTCAAAATCCTGGTCCAAAACTGCTGCCTTGGTTTGGATATTTCCATTATATACTTTTCCTGTTGACCCGTTCAGCGAAATCCAATCACCTTCTGTAAGTACAATTCCCTCCAATTGAACGGTACGTTTTTTATAATCTATTTTGATGTTTTCAGCTCCTGAAACGCAGCATTTTCCCATTCCGCGCGCCACAACTGCTGCATGCGATGTCATTCCCCCCCTTGCAGTAAGAATTCCTTCTGCAACTGCCATTCCGTTTAAATCTTCGGGAGAAGTTTCTATTCGCACTAAAATAATTTTATGCCCATTTTTTGACCAGTCTTCCGCATCATCTGCAAAGAAAACAATTTTTCCTGTCGCAGCGCCCGGAGATGACGGTAATCCTTGTGCTATAACTTGCGCTTTTTTAAGGGAATCGGGATCAAATACAGGATGCAGGAGTTCATCGAGTTTGTTTGGATCTACCCGCAATACTGCTGTTTTTTCATCCAAAAGTTTTTCATGATACATCTCAACAGCCATTTTTACCATTGCAGTTCCGGTGCGCTTGCCGTTTCTGGTTTGCAGCATCCAGAGTTTGCCCTGTTGAATGGTAAATTCAATGTCCTGCATGTCTTTAAAATGGTGCTCCAATTTTTTGGCAATTGTGGTAAGCTGATCAAAAATCTCAGGCATTGTTTCTTCTAATGAAGGAAAATTTTCAAAGCGGTCTCTTTCAGAGATATTGGACAAAGCGGCCCACCGCCTTGAGCCTTCAAGGGTAATCTGCTGCGGCGTACGGATACCTGCTACAACATCTTCCCCCTGCGCATTGACCAGATATTCTCCATTAAAAAGATTTTCTCCCGTACCGGCATCTCTGGTAAAAGCAACTCCTGTAGCCGATTTATCTCCCATATTACCAAAAACCATGGCTTGTATGTTTACAGCAGTTCCCCATTCTTCGGGAATATTATTTAGCTGGCGGTAAAACACCGCTCTTTTATTGCTCCAGCTGTCAAAAACGGCAATTATGGCGCCCCAAAGCTGTTCCCAGGGATCATTTGGAAAATCTTTTCCGGTTACCACTTTTACTGCTTTCTGAAAACGGGCTGACATTTCTTTTAAGTCTTCAGCAGTAAACTCGCTATCCTGCTTTACCCTTTTTTCTTTTTTAAGCTGCTCTATAATTTCTTCAAACGGATCCTGATCTTCTTTGGATTCCGGTTTCATTCCCATCACCACTTCACCGTACATCTGAATAAACCTGCGATAGGAATCCCATACGAATCTTGGGTTACTAGTTTTCTTGATTAAACCCTGAACGGATCGTTCATTTAGACCGAGATTTAAAATAGTATCCATCATTCCAGGCATTGAAGCTCTTGATCCGGAACGAACTGAAACCAAACAGGGATTTGCATGATCGCCAAATTTGCTTCCCATTTGTATTTCGATAAATTTTACAGCATCCTCTACTTCATTTTTAATAATATCCAAAACTGCATACCGTCCTTTTTCAATATACAGCCGGCACATTTCCGTTGTAATGGTAAATCCCGGCGGAACCGGCATGCCTATAAGATTCATTTCGCATAAATTGGAGCCTTTCCCACCGAGCAGGTCTTTCATTGCGGCATTTCCTTCTGCATTTTTATTGCCGAAAGTAAAAACCTTTTTTTTTGAATTAAACATAATTTTCAGTTGTTAATTTAGTAGTTTTATTGTGATTTTTATTTTACGAAATCGATATAGTTAAATAAATAAAAAAAATTTAGAAAATATAACACTTCCAAAAATTTATTTTTTTTTCACTTTAGATTATTGCTTTGAAGCTAAATATCTTTCAGCATCCAATGCCGCCATACATCCTGTACCTGCAGCAGTAATTGCCTGACGGTATACATGATCTGCAGCATCTCCGGCTACAAAAACTCCTGGAACATTTGTATTAGATGTTCCAGGAGTATTTACAATATATCCTATTTCATCAAGTGTAATATAGTCTTTGAAGATATCGGTGTTTGGTTTATGACCAATGGCTACGAAAAATCCTGCTGCTGGAATCTCAATTACTTCACCATTCTGCTTATTTAATGCTTTAATCCCGTGAACGACCTGATTGTCTCCTACAACTTCTACCGTATCATGGTGCATTAAAATTTCGATATTTTCTGTTTTGCGAACACGCTGTTCCATAATTTTAGAAGCTCTGAATTTTTCGCTTCTTACTAACATCGTTACTTTTTTACAAAGTTTAGATAAGTAATGTGCTTCTTCACAAGCAGAATCTCCTGCTCCAACGATTACAACTTCCTGATCACGGTAGAAAAACCCGTCGCAGACTGCGCAGGCAGAAACCCCGCCGCCCATCTGCAGATAATGCTGTTCTGATGGCAAACCTAAATATTTTGCCGATGCACCTGTTGAAATAATAACAGTTTCACAGTGTAATTCGATTGAATCGTTAATCCAGACTATATGAATATCTCCGGAAAAATCTACTTTGGTTGCCCAGCCGTCACGGATATCGGCACCAAAACGTTTTGCCTGTTCCTGTAACTGTATCATCATTTCCGGTCCTGTAACACCGTCAACATAACCTGGGAAATTTTCTACTTCATTAGTTGTAGTCAACTGTCCGCCCGGCTGCATTCCCTGATATAAAACCGGATTCATGTTTGCTCTGGCAGCATAAATTGCTGCCGTATAACCTGCAGGGCCAGAACCTATAATAAGGCATTTAATTATTTCGATTGTATCTGACATTAAATTTTTGTTTTTGAGTTAGTATCTTTTTTATCTCATTAATGAAGAGAGAACCATTGCTTTACATCCTCCCCAATTGATTCTTCTTTGATAAGACTTTCAAATTCATTAGTACATGGGTTATATTGGTAAAGAGCTTTCCATTCTTCGGCGTAAAGCGCCACTTTTTTTACGGCACCGCAGACAAACAAAAGTTCCTGATCACTCATTGTTGGATGCAGTGATAAACGGACCCATCCCGGCTTGCTTGTTAAATCTTTTTCTAAAATGCCTTTCGCTATGGCGGCAGATCCAAGCTGATCAATATTAAATAAAGAGTGTGCATAAGTACTGGCACAGGACCAGCCCCCGCGGACCTGAATTCCAAAACGGTCATTTAAAAGCCTTACGATTAAATTATAATGGATATCTGTAATGGTAAAAGAAACGCAGCCGATTCTTTCGGCTTCTCTGCTTCCCAAAACTGTTAATCCAGGTATTGTATCAAATTCCGCATAACAAATAGATAATAATTCTGCTTCCCTCTTTTTCATGTTCTCTATTCCCATCTGTTCTTTAAGTTCAAAACACAGGGCTGTTCTCATAACCTGCAAAAATCCGGGCGTACCTCCGTCTTCTTTGGCTTCTATCTCATCATTATAGCAATAGCCTCCCCATGGTGTTGTGTACCTGACATTTCCTCCGCCTGGATTATCCGGAAATTCTGACTTGTATAATTTTCCATTAAAAACCAAAATGCCGCAAGTTCCGGGTCCGCCCAAAAATTTGTGAGGCGAAAAGAAAATTGCATCCAGGCTTTGCTCGGGATCCTCAGGATGCATATTGATTTCTACATAAGGCGCCGAAGCGGCAAAATCCACAAAACAATAACCGCCGTTGCTGTGCATTATTTTGGCCAGTTCATAAAAGGGCGTAATTATTCCCGTAACGTTTGAACAAGCGGTAAAAGAACCAATTTTTAAAGCTCTGCTTTGATATTTTTTAAGTTCTTCTGAAAGTGTTCTCGGGTCAACCAAATTATTTTCATCGCAAGGCAAAACAACCACATCTGCAATGGTTTCATACCACGGAACCTGATTGGAATGATGCTCCATATGTGTAATAAAAACCACGGGCCTTTGATCATCAAAATTCAATTTTGCATTGTAAATATTATCCTTAGAACGCAATCCCATAATACGCTGCAGTTTATTGAGTGCTGCTGTCATTCCAGTTCCGGTGGCTACCAATATGTCCCCTTGATCAGCATTGACCTTTTTTTTGATGATCTCACGAGCATATTTATATGCATAAGTAGAGGTCTTACCAGTCTCACTTGAAAAAGAATGCGTATTGGCAATCATTGGCCCAATTTTATTTTTCATAATTTCCTCAATCGGCCCGTACAACCTGCCGCTGGCTATCCAATCAGCATAAATCATTTTTTGGGTCCCATATATAGATTCAAAATGATGGTCGAATCCAATTGTATTTTCTCTAAACTTTGAGAAATATTCTTCTAAAATGCCTATATTATTCTCAATATTATCTGTATTCATTTCTTTTCAATTATTTATTTATTTTTTTTTTATTTGTACTGGGGCAGTAATGCTCTGTCTGTAAAAAAATGGTTTACCCAGCGATTTGCCGCTAAAATCAGGTACATATAAGTTTGAGAATAATTCTCAAGTCCAGTCCCAGATTTAAGCGAGGCTAAAAGTAATGCCGCAAGATCAAATTTTGTGTACCTTTTGTCACAGTAGTGGTAAATATTTAAACTCCTCACTTCTAAAACTTTAGTAATCAAAAAAAATACAGCATTACAGGCTCGTTTTTTACAGCATCTCAGAACATCTCTCAAGATCTGAAATAATAGGGGAAACTGGAGCAGAAAAGAAACCGGAAGATAAAACTGCCCTAAGAGAGATAAAAGAATAAAAAATAAAACCCAGATGATATTATAAAGAGTTTTTTGAATCGGTTACAAACTAAATTGCTAGATTTGATTTTAAACTTTTAGTATGCCAAAATATCCTATTCCATCCCTTTTTCAAAAGAACTAATCCAATATCATAAACCGAAAGGCATAGTATCTTAACAGATTTGTTTAATCGGCCGTGAAATTAAATTAGTCTATTTGTAACTTTTCTTAAAACTTTCATAATCCCAATAACACTTGTAGCTTTTATTTTAGCTGGTTTGGAATGAAATATTGGGCAGCTAAGATAAGGAGCTGTTAAGATTCGAATGTACAGCTGGATAATTAATTTCTCAGACCTCAAATACCCATAATTTTCTGCTATAACAATAAAAATAGGTAAAAAATTAAAGACATAAAAAATGCTGTTTCTCCACCGCAGACCAAAACATTTCCGCCCGACAAAGTCCAGATACTATACCCCAGCAAAATGACTGGGATTTCGGCAGGACTACCTGCTCAAAAACGTATCAGAAAACAAATCCAGCTAAAAGGCCTTAACGGCATATTTTTATTTTATTTAATTTTATTTTTATTTAATCTAAATAAAAACTAATTTTGTCCCTTAAATTTTAAATAACTATCATGAAGTCAATCTACTTACTGCTTTTTTGTGCTGCCTTCAATATCAGCATGGCACAAAATGCCAAAATCATTGGAAAACTTATTTCCGAATCTAATGAAGCTGTTTCTTATGCTTCAATCACCATTAAAAGTCTTAAAAAAAATACGGTTTCCGATGATAAAGGAAATTTTGAAATTATAAACCTAGTACCTGGAACCTATACTGTTCATTTTTCAGCTATAGGTTTTTCTGGACAAGAAAAAACTGTTGAGCTGCATGAAAACGAGAATTTTGAACTTTTAATTATCTTACAGGAAAACATCAATACACTTCAGACTGTAGAAATTACTGGAAGAAAAGAAAAGTCATACCGCAATACAAAATCTTTTATTGGAGCAAAAACAGAAATTGCTTTAAAAGATCTTCCGCAGGCTGTTTCGTATGCTACCAAAGAACTTATAGCAGATCAAGGAGCTATTCGTGTTGGTGAAGTGGTAAAAAACTTCAGCGGTGTGAGCCAGTTTACTTTTTATGATGATATATCAATTAGAGGTTTTAGAGTGAACGGAGGAAGCAATACCCAGCTGCTTAACGGTATGCGCACCTCAACAGGATTCTGGAAACAGCCTCTTGCCAACTATTTAGAGCGTGTTGAAGTTTTAAAAGGTCCATCATCAGCTTTATTTGGAAACGCGTCTCCAGGTGGGGTCTTAAACCGTGTGACTAAAAAACCACTGGATCAGGCTGCAAACAGTGTCAGTTTTTCCACAGGAAGTTTTAACACTCTTAGAGCATTAACAGACTTCACAGGTCCTCTAACTGAAGACAAATCACTTTTGTACCGTTTGAACCTGGGTTATGAAAATGCCAATTCATTTAGAGATTTACAATATGATAAGAATATTGTTGTAGCTCCTTCACTTTCCTTTCTTCCAAATGATAAGACAAGTGTAAATTTTGATTTGATTTACAGCAGTTCAAATGGAAACTTGGACAGAGGACAGTCTACTTATAAAGACAATCTGTATTCTACAAAAACTTCCAATTCATTAAATTCTACAAACGATTATTTAAAAGAGGAAACTTATGTTGTAACCACCTCATTAAATCATCAGTTTTCTGATCATTTATCATTTTCAGGATCCTATATTAGAACAGGATATAATGAAGATCTTTTAGAGCATCGCGGTGCAAATAAATATGCATCTGCGGGCGACGGAAGCGCCATTCCGACCGCAATCGAAATGCAGGTTTTTATGCGTAAACGTAAACGTTACATTGACAATCTTTCCACTTTCTTTAAGTATGAAGCCAAAACAGGCGCGTTAATTCATAATTTAATTGCAGGTTTTGATTACGCCCAAGAACAGGTTCCTTCAGGTGGTTCACAATTGACTGCTAGTGGTTACAGAAATGCGGCAAACAATGGTTTTATTGCTGTTTACAATCCTGCAAACAAAGCCAATTATTTACTGGACAGCAAAGGAAATCCAGTTCCAAACGCGGCTCATTTTGATTTGAGTAATCCTTTTGCATCACAGCAGTTAAAGGATATGAGCAAATACTTTTATGCGGCCCGCCAGATTGATCCAACATACTATTCATTATATGGAATTTACCTTCAGGACCATATTAAATTTGGTGCTTTTCAAGCTTTAATTGGTATTCGTTACGATGAATATTCGGATAAAGTAAACTTTAAAAAAGCAACAGAAACCAAAGTGAAACAGCATTCGTTTTTACCCCGCTTCGGCCTTACTTACACGCTTAATCCTAACATCAACTTATACGGAACTTATGTGCAGGGTTACAATCCTCAAACAGCTTCCACTTTAGCCAATCCAAATACAGGAGGTCCGTTTAATCCGTTGGAGAGCAACATGATCGAGTTTGGAGGAAAATCATCCTGGTTTAAAGAAAAGCTTTTTGTGACAGTGGCTCTATTCAGAATCCAGCAGAAAAACACTTTATATCCAGCAAACGATCCTATAAATCCCGACTTAATGAGATCTGTTGGTGAAGAAGAATCAAAAGGTATCGAAATTGATTTGAACGGTAATATTACACGCAATTGGAGTATTTCTGCTGCGTATACTTATAACGAAGCTTTCATTACAGAAAGTCCGATTGAAGTTGAAATTGGAAGACAAAAAGCAAATACTCCAAGACAGCAGGGTAATATCTGGACCCGATATAATTTTACCGATGGAGTTTTAAAAGATTTTGGAATTGCAATGGGATCGAACTTTGCAACAACACGTACTATGAGCCAGACCACTACAGAAACGCTTCCTGGATACACTTTGTTTAATGCTGCTTTTTACTACAACATCAACAAATTTAAAATTCAGCTGAATGCTAATAATATTCTTAACAGGACTTATTGGGTTGGAGGATATGATTATATCCGCTTATTTCCTGGAGCTCCTTCAAACTGGCTGTTAACATTGGGCTATTCGTTCTAAAAAGCATTCTTTGATATTTGAAAAAAATGCTGAAAAAATAAAAGGAATAAAACTTAAAAAAACAATAGTTTATTACACCTTTGGCTCGGACTTACCTCCGGGCTGATTGTGCTTATAATAGTAGCCCTTACAGGAAGTGTTTTGGTATTTGAAGAGGAACTTCGACATTTTTTTTATATCTCTTAAAAAACAATTTATCTATCTAAAAAAGTGATGGAAATCCCAGCGGCTTAGCAGATAAAAAAGGCAGGGAATATAATGGATATATCACCTATAACAAGGAGACTGATAAAATCAAAGAACAGATCAAACCCTCTGAGGCTCATAAAACTCAGACAGCCGTCAATTCCGATGGGAAAACTAATGAAGCAACAAAGAATATAAAAGAGCCTTTAAAATCCGGACAGACAAATCCCGATGATACAAAACAGATGGAGCAGCAAGAACAAGCAAACACGCCTATTAAATCAAAAGTGCATAAAATGTAATAAAATATGATAACAATTATTGCAAAAAAGCCAAGTGTAGCAAGGGAAATAGCCGTTATAATCGGAGCCATAGAAAAAAAGAGAGCTATCTGACAGGTAACGGCTATTTTGTTACATGGGCACTAGGCCACCTTGTAGGATTGGGTATGCCTGAGGATTATAGGATCACAGGATTTGACAAGGCATCGCTGCCGATAATCCCGGACCCATTTTTACTAACTGTCAGAAAGGTAAAAAAAGTTAAGGGCTGCTCAGCCGATATAGGAGCTTTAAAACAGCTGAAAATCATTGAAGAGCTTTTTAAAAGCAACGATAGCATTATAGCCGCAACAGATGCGGGACGAGAGGGCGAACTTATTTTCAGGTACATATATATATAAGTACCTGAAAATACAGCAAACCCTTCAAACGTCTATGGATAAGTTCCCTTACCTGAAAAGCCATAAAACAAGGTTTTAATAATCTGAGAGAAGCAGAAGAATTTGACGCATTATATCTGGCAGCCCAAGCCAGAAGCCGTGCTGACTGGCTGGTAGGGATCAACGCTACTCAAGCGCTCTCAATAATAGCTGACAATGGGATTTGTTCACTTGGAAGGGTGCAGACACCAACTCTGGCCTTGAGGGATTTTTATATCCTGATGAAAAAAAACGCCCAGCAGACCGCTGTGGAAAAAATCGAAGAAACACCTTTTGAAGAAATCCCAGACCAGGCTCCTTCCCCATACCAGACGGCTGTTTAAAATTATCCATAAAGAGCCTGACTGAAAAAGACAGCCCTTTGCAATTGCTGCAGGGCTGTCTTTTTTATATCCGGTTTACCGCCCCGAGAACAGCATTTAAATCTATACAAGACTGATATCAAGGCTTAAAAAGAATAATACTACCCGAAGGGATGGAGATTTTAAAGCGAGACCTTAAAGGCCCGGCCCAGCTTCTGCCAAAGAACACGGAACTGCCTTTGCTCGTGGAATAAGACAAAAGCATACCGGCTTTTTAATCAAAAAGATAAAGGGAAGAAATTGGTATGATGTGGATAAGGAGAATAAGTAAGAAAGTATTCCGCTCCGCGGGTGAATTCTCTTAAAGGCAGCACTGGACTTAGCAGATACTGAAACAAAAAAACTTTAAAAGGCTTCAGAAAGTCAGCTGTTTTTCAATTTTGCTAAGACAGAACAAAACAATTAAAACTTATTTGCAGCTATTCATACATCAGTGAAAAAAAATAAGTATTTTATTACTATAATTCGCTTAAAAAAAATACTGATTGCACAAAGCCAGCTAAGAAAAATGCATTTGCGCCATTTTTGACTTGTATAAATTTACTTATTCGATATACTAAAACACTTAGAAAACCATTCAAAAACTTTAAAGGAGTTAGTTAGCAAATTTGATACTCAGTAGTTTTTAGGCCACATTTCAGGGCTTATAATCAATATCCTTTCCGGATTGGCCCAATCAGAAATCGGAGCATTATCATCTCCTCAAAGACAGCTGTATTATTTGGGAGGTCTGCTGGCAACTTCAAGCGATGACAATATTGAGATACATGCAATAGATGCAGACAATGAAAGTATATGGGATGAAATCCTTAATGCAAGCGCGGACAAAAATAATGGCATTAAGGCATTTTTTCTGTACCTTTTGTCACACTCAAATAATAAAAACAAATTATTGTTATAAAATCCAATAAAATAATTTAGACTTCTACTAAACTGATAGTTACGGTGACAAATATCACACTCTAATTACGACAAATATTGTAACGTTGCAAAAAGGATAAAGGAAGTATAAGAAACCCTGTTGCTGAAGAACTGGTGAGTAATTATTTAAAAGACAAACAAATGATGTCCCACAAAATTTATGGAAAGCCAATAATAATCATCCGGAAAAATAGTTATTTCTATATTTATCATAATCAACATTTCTCATTATTTTATACTTTAACATTTAATATAATATGAAAACATTTTTTTTAAGAGTAACACTGGCAGCTGTTATATTAAGCGTCAGCTCTTGCCAGAATGGAAACAAGAAAACAAAAACTGAAAAACATGCTACAGAAGGAGCAGTTGTTAATGCTGACAGCCATGAAATTGTCACAAATTCCCTAACAGATGATAAGGGAAATACACTGGATATGGAGTTTGATAACACTGCGGGAACTGCAACTTTTGTTTTTAATATGGACACTATTCATTTAAAACAGGATACAACGGCTTCGGGCGTTCAATGCAGTAACAAGAAATATAAATTTATAGAACATCACGGCGAAGTGACTTTAACTAAAGATGGCAATATTATTTTTGCGAAGAAATAAGTAAAAACTCTAATTAAAAGCGCACAGGTTCACAAACTGCCTGAGGCTTTTTATTCCTGTCATTGAACCACAGATTGAAAATCTTGAAGAGTGGGACTTTAAAAACAAAAATAAAACCTAAGAAAATTCAGCAATATTTTGTCATGTTGCTGTCAAAACGCCAAATGGCGCCAATTTAAGACAATTAGCGCCATTTTCTTATTTAAACTATTGGGTAAGGTAACTTTGAATTATTTTTGTTTTTATTTTCTTGAATTTTACTAAACTTGTCTTCTACTTCTAATAATTCGATCTGATTTATAAATTGGCATATGATCACATCACCATTATATTTTTCGATTATAATTCTTGCAAAACATAGACAAAAAATTAGTGGAAGTGATACCTTTTTTGCTACAAAAAGCTAGACTATGTAAGGCAATAATGAAAATGAAAAATGGAAAATTACTCCTGAGAAAGCACTTAAAATGTTAGCCGATGAGGGCATGAATGTTACACTGGATAAGGCAACGGAAATACTATCTATTTTAAGACTTATGGCAGAAATTACAGTGAAGAAATTTCTAAAAGATCCAAAAAGAACTGAAATTGCAGAAGAGGATGTACTAGCTGAAAAAAATGAAACTCCAACTAAAAGTTAGCAGAAACAAAATGTCTCTACCGAAGGAAAAATTTATTGCAGTACTTATAATTTTTTAAATAATAATTTTTAAGCAAAGATTCTACATTCAGCATTAATGAATAAAAATATCATATTAGTTAAATAAAGCATCAAAATTTATGGCAGAATCCTGGCACATTTATTTTTGGAGTTGGTACTTTTTACAGCAAAAAGCTAAGGGATTTTCAAAAGACTTGACATTTGGGAAGTATTAAAAATTAAAATTATTAATAATAAAAAAATATTCATATCATTTACAATGAAATTACACAGAACAATATAACTGAATATTAACTAGTTAAACATCAAAAAAGCAGCAATCAAAATTCCGGTGCAGAATCGGTGCACTAAGGTTTAAGACATTTTAAAATCCTAGCATATAAGCGGGTTGAGCGATTAAGTTCGATCCTGCTCTCCTCTTGCGGGCTATTATCTATCGATTCTTATGATTATACTTCAATGCTTCTGATTCGATTTCTAGTATTGTTTTCTTTTTCCCTTTAGAAATCCATTCTAAAAGTTCTTCTTCAAAAAAATAGAGTTTTTTACCATATTTATAACAAGGAATTTTTCTCTGTCTTACAAGAGCGTAAATCGTGGGCTTTGCTTTGCCTACCAGCCGGCTTGCTTCTTCAATGCCGATGGGATTGCTTTTTGCTTTAGATTCAAATACCTGCACATTCTGAATCAAAAGTTTAATCTCTGCAATTTCTTTCGCTAAGTATGATACTGCTTTAGGCAGGTCTTCAAAAGAGATATTATTGATGTCCATAACTATCGTTTTTAATCGTTATGGTACAAATGAAAAAAGTGTTTTTGCTGTGTCCTGATATACAACAAAAACACTTAAAAAACACTGTGGTTTTGTAACTATTTCATTTTAAAAATGATTAAAATCTTCTCTTATCTTAATAAGCCCTTTCTGTTCCTCGTCTTTGAGATGCGTTTTAATGCTGTTCTCCTCCACATCTTTTAAAGCGTCAGCAAAAGTCAGTTTTAAAAATTGCGCGGCTCTGTCCTGTCTGCTTACTTTAAAATAATTCCAGATATTCCAGCCAAAATGATACAAATCTAAATTGGACAGATCTTTCACTTTTAAAGGTTTAATCTTTTCAAAATTTATTTCTTCAGCATATATGATTATATTATTACTCAATTGTTTTAAATCATCATCCGACGCATACATTGCAAACTCTTGCTGTGCATAACGGATCACTGTATCAATTCTGGCTTGTTTCTGATCTTTGAATGCATTTTGCCTCTCTTTCCTTATCTGTTCAATATCGATGGCTGAATTTTTATCTTCAGACCAACCTGTTTTAGTTAAAGTATTCTGTTTTTGCTCTTCAATTTTTTCAAGTTTTTCATTTGGAATCCAGTTTTCAGGCGATTCATTTTTTTTTGCCTTTTTAAAACGTTTTAGTGCTCTTTCAGCCAAATCATTTATAAATAAACTTAGAATTGCAAACATTAAAACTCCAAATCCTGTGCTGATCCAAAAGAAAACACCCGCCGTATATTCATCCGCACCTTTTTCCAACAGCACCATTCTTCCAATTATGCCGACTAAGAAACAGACTAAAAACACAGACAGGTAAACTACAATATATTCGAAGTACTTTATTTTCATTACTCTTTTTTCTTTAAAGATACCAATTGTATTGCTTCTGATGCTTTGTTTTTCTTTTCGTCTATTACTTTTGCATAGATTTGAGTAGTTTTTATGTTGGTATGCCCCAGCATTTTACTGACCGTATAAATATCTGTCCCGCTCGATAGCTGTAGTGTTGCAAATGTATGGCGGAAGCAATGGAAGGTGATATTTTTTTTAATGCCTGCAGATTCAACCCATTTTTTCAGCGGACGTGAAATCCATGACGGGTCCATCAGATCCTCAAAAATAAGTTGCCCTGGAAGCCTCGGTTCTCCGCAGAGTTGAAAAGCCTGCTCGGAAATAGGCATGTATTCCACACCTCTTGTCTTTTTCTGCGTGAAATGCAGTTTCACTTTACCATCTTCCAGACTAATCTCTTTCCAGCGGAGCTTCTGAATGTCGGAATGCCTAAGTCCTGTAAGCGCTGAGAAAAGCGCTGCTCTTTTAAGGACGTCTTTTTCACAAGTTGTTGATACCAGTACATTCAATTCTCCAAATGTAAGATATTCACGTCTTGATTCCTGCTCCGGGATGCCTTTTATTTTTGAAGATAAATCAACAGTTAGATATCCGTCGATAAACGCCTGTTTCAAAGCCGCCTTAAATATGGAGAAATACGTTCTCGCAGTGTTGCGGGAAATGGTTCCTTTTTTAGTTCCGCCACATGGAGCTGATAATAAAAATATTTTAAAATCTTCAGCCATTCTGGTGCCAATCTGGGAAAAAATCAGGCTGCCTGCCGAATAGCTCTTTAAAAATTCTCCAGTCCGCTCCCAATGAATCTGAATGGATTTTGAACTTTGGGCGTGTCTTTTAGATGCCACAGTAGATACATACTTAATAAAATCCTCTTTTCCTTTCTCTTTCTGTTCAGCCATTCGGCTCTCAACATCACTGTACAGATCTGTATTATCGTATTCTTTCTGCCGAATTTTTCGCACTCCGTCAGCATACAGCATTGTCTCTCGGTCGCTTTCGCTTCTACAGAATATTATTCCGTTATCGCTTCGTTTAGGTTTGTAAGATTTTCGCCCCTCTTCATCTGTGCGGGAAATTCTTTTTTTGTCCCATTCCACTGTTGTTACAATTCTGTTCAAATATTCACGGACTCTCCGGGGAGTTTTCTTTCCGAAAACCTCTACAGGATAGCTTTCTATGTAAACATACCATTCTTTTCTGTGTTCTGCTTTTCTAAGACGAACAGTCACTTTGGTTTTTGCTAATTGTTTCATATAAAATCATTTCCGTTATACAAGTTATCAATTTCGCTTTTTGGAGCATATACATGTTTTCCAATCTGTCTGGTCGGGATTGAATATTTTCTAATATGGCTGTAAACAGAACCTTCAGATACTTGAAATCTCTCAGCTATTTCTCCGATAGAATAACAGTCCTCTTTTTCAAGGCTATATAATTTTTTCCTCGATCCGCTTTCAGTCTGCGGCAGGCTTCGTGCAGAGCCGAACATCCCTTCCATAACTCTGCGGTCAATTCTTATAAGGCGGGTTCCCAGATTAGCTGACGGAATTTTTCCTTGATCGATTAGCCGGTAAAGGGATTTATTGGTAATGCCAAAAAGCATGCCAGCTTCAGGAACAGAAATAAATGCCCTGTTCTCGGGTATTTTATCCGTAAGCGCTTTGAGCTCCTCTTCAATTTTAAGCTGTTTCATCTTCTGTTTGTAGGCTTTTTTACTACATACATGCGAGCAGTAGACAGAAGTCACGGTTTTAGGCAGAAATTCCCCCCCGCAGTTAAGACATTGTTTTTTAGTTCTTTTCATCGTCTTTGTCTCCTCATTAAGGTACCATAAGGGTACATAAGTTCCACTTTGTCTCCTTTTAAGTGACAGGTACAAATATGGTACAAATATATGATAAAAAACGATTAAAAAACAGCACCATTAAAAAAGACCCCAAAAGAAAAAGCGCTGTAAACATTAAGTTTACAGCGCTTTAGCACTTATTATTAACTGATGTTAATCAGTACTTACTTGACTTCTTCGAATTCAACGTCTTCAACATTGTCTCCAGAAGACTGCTCTTGTTGTGGAGCAGCTTGTTGTCCTTCACCTCCTTGAGCGTACATTGCTTCTGTAGCTGTTTTCCAAGCTGCATTTACATTGTCTAATCCTTTTTGGATTGCGTCAAGATCTTGAGATTGGTGAGCCATTCTCAATTCAGTTAAAGCATATTCGATAGCTGTTTTTTGCTCGTCTGTCAATTTATCTCCTAACTCTTTCAATTGAGATTCAGTTTGGAAAATAGTACTGTCAGCTTCGTTTAATTTCTCAGCTCTTTCTTTTGCGATTCTGTCAGCATCAGCGTTAGCTTCGGCATCTTTTTTCATTTTTTCGATTTCTTCAGCTGTTAATCCAGAAGAAGCTTCGATACGGATATCGTGAGATTTTCCTGTTCCTTTGTCAGTTGCAGAAACTTTGATGATACCATTAGCATCGATATCGAAAGTTACTTCGATTTGAGGAACTCCTCTTGGTGCTGGTGGAATACCGTCTAAGTGGAAACGACCGATAGTTTTGTTATCTACAGCCATTGCTCTTTCTCCTTGCAATACGTGGATTTCAACAGATGGTTGAGAATCTGCAGCAGTAGAGAATACTTGAGATTTTTTAGTTGGGATAGTTGTGTTAGCCTCAATTAATTTAGTTAATACACCACCCATAGTTTCGATACCTAAAGAAAGAGGAGTTACGTCAAGTAACAATACATCTTTTACATCTCCAGATAAAACTCCACCTTGAATAGCAGCTCCAATAGCCACAACCTCATCAGGGTTAACTCCTTTAGAAGCTTTTTTACCGAAGAATTTCTCTACCTCGTCAGCGATTCTTGGCATACGAGTAGAACCTCCTACAAGGATTACTTCGTCGATATCAGATGTAGATAAACCTGCATCTTTTAATGCTTTAGCAACTGGCTCCATAGAACGTTTTACTAAAGAATCAGATAATTGCTCAAATTTAGCTCTAGTTAATTTTTTAACTAAGTGTTTTGGTCCAGAAGCAGTAGCAGTTACGTATGGTAAGTTGATTTCTGTTTCAGCAGAAGATGATAATTCAATCTTAGCTTTCTCAGCAGCTTCTTTCAAACGCTGTAATGACATTGGATCTAAACGTAAATCAATTCCTTCTTCAGATTTGAATTCGTCAGCTAACCAGTCAATAATAACTTGGTCAAAATCATCACCACCTAAGTGAGTATCACCGTTTGTAGATAATACTTCAAATACACCGTCTCCTAATTCAAGAACAGAGATATCAAAAGTACCTCCACCTAAATCGTAAACAGCAATTTTTTGATCATTTCCTTTTTTATCTAATCCGTAAGCAAGTGCAGCAGCAGTTGGCTCGTTGATGATACGCATAACTTTAAGACCAGCAATCTCTCCAGCTTCTTTTGTAGCTTGACGTTGAGCATCGTTAAAGTATGCAGGAACTGTAATAACTGCCTCAGTTACTGTTTGACCTAAATAGTCTTCAGCAGTTTTTTTCATTTTTTGAAGTGTCATTGCAGACAATTCTTGAGCAGTGTATAAACGACCGTCAATATCCACACGTGGAGTATTGTTGTCACCTTTTACCACTTTGTAAGGAACTCTTTTTGCTTCTCCTTCAGTTTCAGCAAAAGTGTGTCCCATAAAACGTTTAATAGAAGCAATCGTTTTTGTAGGATTCGTTACTGCTTGTCTTTTTGCAGGATCACCTACTTTAATTTCTCCACCTTCAACAAAAGCGATGATAGATGGTGTAGTTCTTTTTCCTTCTGCGTTAGGGATAACAACTGCTTCGTTACCTTCCATTACAGAAACACAAGAGTTCGTCGTACCTAAGTCAATTCCGATTATTTTACCCATTTTTTATATATTTAATTTTTGATTTAATTTTAATAACTCAGGTGGCATAAGTCAATCTTTGTGCCAATATAAAAAACCAAATAAAATTGTCAGTTTTAGCGTCAATGCCCTAAAATTCATCTGACAACATGACATTTTTATAACCTGACATTGATGGCATAACCAATTTTATATGTCATTAAAACACTAAATTATCATTTGATAAAATAAATGTAACTTTACTAATTCGACTGATCTTCAATCAAAAACTAAAAAAAATGACTTCAGATATCCTTACCACAACACCAGATTCAGAAATTGTAACCACACGAATTTTGAATTTCCCGCAAGAACTTGTTTTTAAAGCATGGAGCACGCCCGAACATTTAAAAAATTGGTGGGGACCGAAAGGTTTTACGAATACTTTTCATGAGTTTAATTTTTGCGAAGGCGGAAAATGGAGCTTTATCATGCATGGTCCAGAAGTTGGAAATTATGCCAACGAATGTGAATTCATCAAAATAGAAAAACCGAATCTTATTGCATGGAAACGCCATTCGAAACCCCTCTTTCAAATCTTAACCACTTTTGAAACGGTTGCCGAAAACCAGACCAAAGTAGTTTTTAAAATGCTTTTTGAAACAGAAGAAGAATGCCAGAAACTAAAGCCGTATGTTGTAGATAAAAACGAAGAAAACTTTGATAAATTGGAAGTTGAATTAGCGAAAATGGCATTGTAAAAAATCGGCAAAAGAAACATAGCAAGATTTGGATTTTCTAGCATCCTAAAACTTATGATTTTTGCTTAAAAAAATTATGAAAGCAAACTTTAAAATCCTGCCTTTAAATCATATGGAATTTTCAGGCATTTTCGAATTAAGTGATTTAGAACTAGAAAAAATTGGCGCCATTAAAATGACCGTTGATAAATTTCCTGGATTTCCTTGCAGGATAAGTCTAGAAGATGCAGAAATAGGTGAAGAAGTTATTCTTTTGCCATACAAACATCATAAAACAGACTCGCCTTATCAAGCAAGCGGAGCAATTTTTATTCGAAAAAGAACCAATACACCAATATTCAAAAACAACGAAATACCAAAAATGCTCAATCATCGATTGCTTTCGCTACGCGGTTATGATGAAAACGGCATAATGAAGGAAACGGCTGTTATAGAAGGAAATCTACTTAAAGAACAGATTTTCAAATTTTTTGAAAACGAAAAAATAGAATACATCCACATTCATAACGCAAGACCTGGCTGCTATAACTGTTTAGTCGAAAGAGCTTAATTCTTTTCTGTAAAATGAAATCCTGAAAATTGGAAAACAGTAAAAAAATATGCACGCATAGTAATTTTATACTATTCGTGTATTTTTTATTCGTAATTTCGGATTTTCAATAAATACAATATTAAAATGGCTTCATTTACAAAAGAAATATCTTTTCGCTGGTCAGATCTTGACCCTAATTTTCACGTTCGTCATAGCGCTTATTACGATTTTGGCGCACAGCATCGTATCGAAATTCTAGAAGAATTGGGTTTAACTTTAAAAGTAATGCAAACACAGGGTTTTGGTCCTGTTTTATTTAGAGAGGAATGCGTTTTTAGAAAAGAATTAAAACTTTCTGACAAAATATTCATTCATACTAAAACTTCAAAAATGAAAGCCGATGCTTCTCGCTGGTCAATCGTACATGAATTTAGAAGAGAAGACGATACGCTTTGCGCAACAATTACAGTTGACGGAGCATGGATGGACACAAAATTGAGAAAACTTGCTTCTCCAACGCCAGAAATTGCAATTCAAGCTTTGAGCATTTTCCCTAAAAGTGATGATTTTGTCGGATTATAAAACGACACTACTTTACAAAAAATCCCAAAAATATTTTAAATCTTGTTTTTGGGATTTTTTCTCTCAACCAAAACTTATTTTGTTATTCAAACTTTAACCCAAAGTTTACTTTTTCAAAAGTAGTACTGCAGGAAACTGCAAATCTTCCTATATTTAAAGTTCCAAAGATACCTCCTACCGAATGTCCCGAATAAAATCCGCCAGCTGAAAATCGGCGAACCTGATATTTTAAAGCTATATCATTTACTCTAGAACTCAACTGTCCAAATGCAATCACACGTGGGATAATTTCATAACTTCCAAAGATTTTGGGAACCAGTTTTTTGTAGTAATCAAAACTTTCATCGGTCTCATAATCAATTATTGAGGAATGCAGGTTTTCTAAGTTTCCGCCGATATACGTATTCTCAGAAAAATGCCATGAGATACTAAAACCTGTAAAAGTTCCCTCATATCCGCTTCTAGAATCTACATAACCTATACCTATCGTAGCTCTAAATTTATCGCAAATTTTTCCGATGTAAGCTACATAAGTGCGGTCAATTTCAGATTTGTCAATTCCAGCACCAAAAATGATATCATCTTCACACATCGTAAGAGCATACTGAAAATAAGCTGAATATTGATCTTGATTTGCCGCAACAACGCTCCGGCCTTTATCAAGATCTATATTTGGAGAAATTAAAGTCGAGTTTATAACGGCGAAATCAAAAGTATTGAGTTCTTGGGCAAATGTGGGGACTGTGAGCAGGAGCAAAAGTATCGTTGTTTTCATAATACTATTATTTAAGGCTTACAACATTTCTAGTACTAATTTACATCTATTTTTCCTACTAATAACAGAAGTTCTTTGAAGTGCCATATTACTCGTTAAAACACATTATTTTCATAATCAGCACCATTTAATCGATAAAAACTCAAAAAATGATCGATTATTAACACTAAAAACTGCGAAACCTTTTTGAAAGCTTTTTTTCTGATAACTTTAAGATTTTAAGCTTTGTTTTAAAAATGGTTCGGTTTAACTTTATAAATCATAAAAATAAAAGCCTCCAAAATGAAAATCTTGAAACTATTATTTATACTAATTCCTTTATTAAGTATTGGCCAGCAAGGAAATATGAAAGCACTAGATATTAATTTAAGTAATTACGAATATCCCTTTCCTGTTCATTTTATCGAACTAAGCAACCAGCGCCAAAACCTAAAAATGAGTTATATGGATATTATTCCTGAAAACTACAATCAGAAAAATATTGTTTTACTGCACGGAAAAAATTTCAATGGCGCGTATTGGGAAACAACCATTAAAGCTTTGGTAAAAGAAGGCTATCGTGTAATTGTTCCAGATCAAATTGGATTCGGAAAATCGACAAAGCCAGACAACTTTCAATACACTTTTCAGCAATTAGCCCAAAACACCAAAAAACTTTTAGATCATTTAGGCATTCAAAAAACTACTGTTTTAGGGCATTCTATGGGCGGAATGCTTGCAACTCGCTTTGCATTGATGTATCCAGAAACAACAGAAAAATTAGTTTTAGAAAATCCGATTGGTTTGGAAGATTGGAAATTAGTCGTTCCCTACAAACCTGTTGACTGGTGGTACGAATCGGAATTGAAACAGAATTACGAAAGTATCAAGCAATACCAAATGTCCAATTATTATGACGGAAAATGGAATGCCGATTATCAAAAATGGGCCGAACTTGGCGCAGGCTGGACAACCGCACCAGATTATGACCGAGTTGCCTGGAATTCTGCTCTCTTGTACGATATGATTTTTACACAACCTGTTTTGTATGAATTTAAAAATATCAAATGCCCAACTTTATTGATTATCGGAACAAGAGATAGAACGGCTTTAGGAAAACCATTGGTTTCGGAAGAAGTGAGAAAAACAATGGGAAATTACGCTGAGTTGGGCAAGAAAACACAAAAAGCAATTCCGAATGCAAAACTGGTAGAAATTCCCAACACTGGACATTTGCCACATATCGAATCTTTTGATTCGTTTATAAAATCATTAATCGTATTTTTGAAATGATATTTTTTTTCGCCACGACTCGTGCGATAGCAAACAGGCGAAGCAATTCACAAATTTTTATTCCTATATGGATTAAAAAATAATTCTTGGCTCGAGCGAAAGCGAAGCAATTCACGAATTATTTTTAAGGTGATTTTTTTAATAAAAATTCGTGAATTCGTGGTGAAAATTTTTTAACAATCTAAAAACTAAAATTATGTTTACAATAGAACAAATAAAAGAAGCTCATGCAAAAGTAAAATCAGGTGCTGATTTTCCAAATTATATTCAAGATCTTATCATTTTAGGCGTAAAAGGCTACGACACTTTTGTACATGACGGAAGCACAGTTTACTACGGCTTAAACAATTACACTGCCGCGGCTGAAGAAAAATATCCAGAAATTAAAGTGGCTGATTTTCCAAATAAAGAACTTTTTATCGAAAACTTGGTAAAACATCAGCATGGAGAAACCGATTATATGACATTCTGCAATCATTGCGCACAAGCCGGAATTGCAAAATGGCGTGTTGATATTGTTGAAATGACTTGCACTTATTTTGATAAATCGGAACACGAAATTTTAATCGAAAAAATTCCTGTTTAATCACTTTAAAATTTATGACTATTTTCAACCAAAACGACCAAACCATTTTAAAAAGAAGCCTTTTAGTTTTCCTTTTAGTTTTTTCTTTCTCTGGCTTTTCACAGAAAAAAGAAAATCCAAAATTTAAAGTCATTGCTTTTTATACCGCCAAAAACGATCAGGCGCATATCAGTTTTGTGCATGAAGCGAATAAATACTTTCCAAAACTGGCAGAAAAGAATCATTTTCAGTACGATTCAACCAGCAATTGGGATAATTTAAACGCTAAGTTTTTGGCAAAATATCAGATTGTTTTGTTTTTAGACACACGACCTGAGAAAAAAGAACAGCGCGAAGCTTTCCAGAAATACATGGAAAACGGTGGAGGTTTTATCGGCTTTCATTTCTCGGCATTTGCCTTAAACAATTCAACTTATCCGCAAGATTGGAACTGGTACCATAATACATTCTTAGGTTCTGGCGAATACGGAAGCAATACTTGGCGCCCAACTTCGGCAGTTTTACGAGTTGAAAATTCGCATCCTGTAACCAAAAATTTACCCAAAACCTTTTCTTCTGCTCCAAACGAATGGTACAGATGGTCGAACGATTTAACCAAAAATCCAGACATTGAAATTTTACTGGCTATTGACGAATCTAGCTTTCCTTTAGGAACTGGTCCAAAAGCGCACGAAATCTGGCATAGCGGTTATTATCCTGTCGTTTGGACCAATAAAAAATACAAAATGCTATACGTAAACATGGGACACAATGATATCGACTATGAAGGCGGCACAAACAAAACCCTATCATACACTTTTGAAAACAAAACACAAAGTCAGTTAATATTAAACACCTTGCTTTGGCTTGGAAACTCAAAGAAAAAATAAAAATGGCTACAATTTCTCCACTAATCACTGCGCAAGAATTGCTTGAATTAAGCGCTTCAAAAATCATTTTAGTCGATGCCCGAGCTGGCGCAAATACTTTTGAAAACTATCAAAAAGAACATTTAAAAGGTGCTCGGTTTGTTGATTTAAATCGTGATTTGGCCAATATTCCCGAAAACCCTGCAAATGGAGGAAGACATCCTTTGCCTTCTCCTGAAGAATTTGCAGAAACACTTTCTGTTTTAGGAATTTCACCTGCAGATCATGTTGTGGTTTATGATGATAAAAATGGCTCCAACTTTGCAGCCAGATTCTGGTGGATGATGCGCGCCATTGGACATGAAAAAATTCAGGTTTTAAACGGCGGTTATCAAGCGGCTATTCAAGCTAGTTTTCCAACAAATTCTGGAATTGAGACTTTTGAAAAAACAGTGTACCCTTTGCAAGAATGGAAATTAGCTTTAGCAGATATAGAAGAAGTCGAAAAAGCTCGTAAAAACGACCAGAATATCGTAATCGATGTTCGTGATAAAAATCGCTATGATGGGTTAACAGAACCTCTGGATTTAATTGCCGGACATATTCCTGGCGCTGTCAATGTTCCGCTAACTGAAAATTTAGACAAAAACGGATTGTTTAAATCAACCGATGAATTGGCAGCTAAATACAAAGCCGTAATTGGAGACAAAAAATCAGAAAATACAATTGTACATTGCGGTTCGGGTGTTACAGCTTGCCACACCTTGCTAGCAATGGACTACGCCGGACTTCCAATTCCGAAATTATATGTCGGATCTTGGAGCGAATGGTCTAGAAACGACCGCGAAATGGCGTTAAAAGAGAATCAATAATATTTAAAATAACACAATGCAACACTGGGATATACTTTTGTCAAATCAAGTAAATAAAAAAGCTTTTATAGACGCTTTACTTGCAGGCGAAGCAAAAGGAGATTTAGCCGTTTTTAATAACCAAAAAGGAATTCTTTTCTCTGACATTGCGATCGAGAAATTCATCGAAAAAGAGTTTCAATACGATAGCGTTGAAGCTTCAACAACTTCAAATAGACAATTGCGAACTTTTTCTTCTGGCGAACGCAAAAAAGAGTTCTTGCGTTACTGCATTGACCAAAAACCCGATTTTATCATTTTTGATAATCCGTTCGATCATTTAGATCAAGCTTCTCGAGTTGTTTTGGCCGAATCTTTACAGAAATTAACCGATTCTATTGCAATTATTCAGTTATTGAATCGAACTGTCGATATCTTAGATTTCGTTCCAAATAAAGCCTTAATAAAAGACAATACGTTCGAATTGCATCCTTTTGTAAAAACCGAAAATCATTTTAAAACGCTAAATACTGCAACAATTCCGAAAGCTACAGAAACACATTCTTTTGAAAATAATGAACTAATAAAACTCGACGAAGTTTCTGTAAGCTATGAAGAACGCAAAATCCTAAACAAGATTTCGTGGACAGTAAAACAAGGCGAATTCTGGCAATTAATTGGTCCGAATGGTTCTGGAAAAAGCACCATTTTATCCTTAATTACAGGAGACAATCCAAAAGGTTTTGGACAAAATTTATTTTTATTTGGAAGGAAAAAAGGAACAGGAGAAAGTGTTTGGGAAATCAAAAAACAAATCGGGATCTTCACCACTTCTATGACCGATTTATTTCAAAAAGGTCACACGCTAGAACAAATGATTTTATCAGGATTCTTTGATTCTATCGGATTGTATACAGAACCAACAACGCATCAAAAGCAAATTGTAAATCAGTGGTTGGAAGTGATTGAAATGACGCATTTAAGAAAAAAGCGTTTCATTGATCTTTCCATCGGACAGCAGCGTGTGGCCTTAATTGTTCGTGCTGTTTTAAAACATCCACCATTATTAATTCTAGACGAACCCGTTGAAGGTTTAGACGATGAAAATGTAGATTTAGTGATTCAATTAATCAATACCATCAAACAAGAAACAAACGTAAGCATTATTTACGTTTCACATCGAATTGAACAAGGCCTTGCTCCTACTTCTGTTTTCGAACTTTTGCCATCAGAAACAGGATCAATCGGAAAAATAAAATATCATTCAGAGTTGAATTAGAAAATTTGGCAATTTGGCAATTAGAAAATTAGATAATTGCCAATCATAACACAAAGCATATCTGTAGAGGCGCACTGCAGTTCGTCTTCGCAACGAATATCCGCACAGGGGTTCAACAATAAAATTAAAATATCATTCGGAATTAAATTAAATGAAAACAAAATTTGCCATATTTCTTATTCTACAATTAATAATGATTTCGTGTTCTAGCACGATTTCAACAACAAAAAAAGAATATACCTTAAGCCATTCAAAAGAACTAAAATCAGATTGGACAATCAATTCTAAAGAATGGATTCTAAAAAATGATACTCTTACCGGAAATGGTTCTCTTTCGCCTTGGGGCGTTTTAGTTTCTAAAAAACAGCTTCCAGAGAATTATGAAATCGATTTGAAAGTCAACATGACCAAAGAATCTTTATTTGAAATCATGCTCAATCTGGATAAGGGAAAATACATTAGAACTTACTTATATCAAATTGATAAAAACATAGTAATTGGTGACGGCGTTTATGATAAAAAAGACGATTCGTACGGCAAACGAGGCGGAAAAACCTTGTTTAAAAAACCAATGGAATTAGAAAACAACAAATGGTATGCGGTAAAAATTAAAGTTTTAAACAGTCAATTGTACTTTTCTGTAGACAACAAAACAACTTTAGAATGCTCCCTTGAAAAAAGCAATCTAAACCAAAAGGGAAAATTAGGATTCATAACTAACGGAGAAGTCAAAATAACCGAACTAAAAATTAAATCTGTTTCAAATTAGTTAATTTGAGAATGTGTCAATTAGAAAATTATAACACAACGTATATCTGTAGAGGCGCACTGCAGTGCGTCTCCGCAACGAATATCCACAATACGTTAGACGCACTGCAGTGCGCCTCTACAGAATATCGGATCGAATAAATTAAGGTAAATAAAAAAAGCTCCATTTTGGAGCTTTTTTTATTTTTATGTAAAGAAAGGAAATTATCTAATTGACAAATTCCCTAATTATCTAATTACAACTCGTCTTCAACATTATGCGACTTCACATAATTCTGCCATTTCTCGATACAATCCTTAAAATCTTGAGGAAGTTCGGTATCAAAACGCATCATTTCGCCAGTAGTTGGATGAACAAATCCAAGCGTTTTAGCATGCAGCGCCTGACGTGGCAAAGCTTTAAAACAATTTTCTATAAACTGTTTGTATTTGGTAAAAGTCGTTCCTTTCAAAATCAAATGTCCGCCGTAACGCTCGTCATTAAATAACGGATGTCCGATGTGTTTCATATGCGCACGAATCTGGTGTGTTCTTCCCGTTTCCAGTTTACAAGAAACCAAAGTTACATAACCAAAACGCTCCAAAACTTTATAGTGTGTAATGGCAGGTTTCCCAATTTCTGGATCATCAAAAACAGCCATTTGCATACGATCTTTCAAATGTCTGGCAAGATTTCCTTCAATTGTACCGCTGTCTGCCACAACATTTCCCCAAACTAGAGCAATATACTCACGTTCCGTTGTTTTAGCTTCAAATTGTTTGGCCAAATGCGTCATTGCAGCTTCTGTTTTAGCCACAACCAAAAGTCCAGAAGTATCTTTATCAATTCGGTGAACCAAACCTGGGCGTTCACTGCTATTCATTGGCAGATTTTCAAAATGAAACGCCAAAGCATTTACCAAAGTCCCAGTATAATTGCCATGGCCTGGGTGTACTACCAATCCCGGCGGTTTATTGATAAGCAAAAGTGCATCATCTTCATAAACGATATCCAACGGAATATCTTCAGGATCTACCCTATTTTCAAATGGAGGATGCGACAACATAACCGTTATCACATCAAAAGGTTTTACTTTGTAATTTGATTTTACTGGAATATCATTCACGAAAATGTTTCCGTTCGTAGCCGCATTCTGAATTTTATTTCTCGTGGCATTCGGAATCAAATACATTAAATATTTGTCAATACGCAAAAACGCTTGACCTTTTGGGACTTCAAATCTGTAGTGCTCAAATAATTCGTCTTCCAGATCTAAATTTTCTTCAATATTATTGTTCATCAGCTGGGGTTTCTGCAGGCACCGCAGTACTATCTGTTGCCTGACTTTCATCTACATAACTTGCTTTTCCGTCTCCTAAAACCAAATCAATTTTAGAAGCTTTAAGCACTCTGTCTCCTACTTTTAAGTTTCTTCCTTTGTAACGCATTTCCAAAACCATATCTTTTCCAAGGTTCGGAATATACGTAATCGTTCCTGGCTCAAGACCTAATGCCTTCAACGTTGGCACAGCTTCACGATACGTTTTCTCGATTAAATCTGGAATTTTCACAGAAGAAAAACCAGAGGCATTAATCTTGATATAAATTTTTCTACCCACTTTTACCATCGTTCCCGGCAGCGGATCTTGCTCAACAACACTATATTTTGGGTATTCACTTCTGTAATCAACACTGTCCAAAAGAACGTAATCTAAATCTAGTTCGTCCAATTTTTGTTCTACTTGCTCTTCAGTCAATTTAGACAAATTCGGAACCGCAATTTCGTGTCCATGATCTGTTGTAAAAGTTAACCAATGCATAAATAAATAACCAATAACCGCGATAATGGCAGCGGCCGCAAGCAATTGCAAGAAAAAAACTCGGCTTGTTAAATACTGACGTAAACTCATAAATTTATTTTTAATAGCGACAAAGATAAAGTATTTCGTTTCAAAAAAAATGATAATTTTGTTTAAAACAAAGAACTCTTGGAATTTGGAATTTCAAAATCTGATTTTTTATTTTTCAGGAGCTGTTTCCTGCTGTCCGCTGTATCTTTTCCCTGCTAAAGAAGCAGAAAAAAGGATGCCGCTCACATCAGGGCTAGGGCACTCGGTTTCATAACAACGTTATTTAATAGAAATTAGTGCAATTTTATTCTCGAGAAGATTATAACCATATAGTTTGTCTTCCTGAGCGAAGTCGAAGGATTTGCATTTAAATAAGACAATCTTTGTAGAGCTACTTGCGAAGATTTCTCCTTCGTCGAAATGACAATATTGAGAGAAAATCTTTTTAATCTGTGCAATCAGTGGCAAAAGATAAAGAAATTCGTGAATTCGTGGCAGAAAAACTTGAAACATTAAACTTGAAACAATTTAAAAAATAAAAATATACAATGAAAAACATTGCCATTATCATGGGCGGCTATTCTAGCGAATACAAGATTTCTTTAATCAGCGGAAATGTCGTTTATCAATATCTTGACAAAACAAAATACAACGGATTCCGCATTCACATTTTCAAAGAAAAATGGGTTTATGTTGACCAAAACGACGCCGAATTCCCAATCGATAGAAATGATTTTTCAGTAACGGTAAATGGCGAAAAAATCACATTTGACTGTGTTTTCAACGCTATTCACGGAACTCCAGGAGAAGACGGATTAATGCAAGCTTATTTTGAATTAATCGGTCTACCGCAATCTTCTTGCGATTATTACCAAGCCGCTCTAACATTCAACAAAAGAGATTTACTGTCTGTTTTAAAACCATACGGAATCAAAACAGCAGTTTCATATTATTTAAACAAAGGAGACGAAATCAATACAGCCGAAATCGTTAAAAAAGTCGGACTTCCTTGTTTCGTAAAACCAAACAAAGCAGGTTCAAGTTTCGGAATCTCAAAAGTAAAAACAGAAGCCGAACTTCCAATTGCGATTGAAGTAGCTTACAAAGAAGACAACGAAATCATTATTGAAAGTTTCCTTGACGGAACCGAAGTTTCTGTTGGGGTAATTAACTACAAAGGCGAAATCAAAGTGTTGCCAATTACAGAAATTGTATCAGACAATGATTTCTTCGATTACGAAGCAAAATATGAAGGAAAATCGCAAGAAATAACGCCAGCAAGAATCTCTGACGAAATGACCAGAAAAGTGGGCGAAACAGCAAAACGCGCTTACGAAGTTTTAAAAATGAAAGGTTTCTCAAGAAGCGAATTCATCATTGTAAACGACGAACCACACATGTTGGAAATGAACACCATTCCAGGTTTAACAACAGAGAGTTTGATTCCGCAACAAGCAAAAGCAGCCGGAATTTCTCTAGAAGATTTATTTACAAATGCAATTGAACTAGCTTTAAGATAGATGCTAAGATACTGAGGTGCTAAGACTCTAAGTTTTAGCACCTCATTTTTTTCAAGCTAAGCGAAGTCGAAGCCCAGTCTTCTAAAAACTTAGCCCCTTAGAATCTCAGAACCTTAGAACCTAAAAAAAAATGCGAAAAGCCATATTCCCTGGATCATTTGACCCAATCACACTTGGACACGAAGATATTATCAAAAGAGGAATTCCTTTATTTGACGAAATTGTAATTGCCATTGGTGTCAATGCCGAAAAAAAATACATGTTTTCATTAGAAGAAAGAAAACGCTTTATCGAAGAAACTTTCAAAGACGAACCAAAAGTCACGGTCATCACTTATGAAGGATTAACTATCGATTTGGCAAAAAAAGAAAAAGCCAATTTCATTTTAAGAGGTTTACGCAATCCAGCCGATTTCGAATTCGAAAAAGCCATTGCACATACCAATAGAAAACTTTCCAAAATAGAAACCGTTTTCTTGCTGACAGCTGCAAGTACTTCTTTTATCAGTTCGAGCATTGTACGTGACGTATTGCGTCATGGAGGTGAATACGAAATGCTGGTTCCTGATGCTGTTAGAGTTAAGAAATAAAGAACTAACCAAAATCTAAATCTCACAAATTAATGACATTACCTAAAACAATCATCTTTTTTTTTCTACTAACTTTCTGTAACACTTCTTTCAGTCAAAAATATTTTGGTCAAATAGTAACAACGAAAAACGACACTTTGAGTGTTGAAATAAAACTTGATGCTTCATCTTTCAATGTTAACCGATTAATTTATTTACAAGATAAAATTTCAGTTATAGAAGATGGAGTCACTAAAACTTATTTACCAAAAGATTTAAAAAGTTTTAAAATTAGACTAGAAAAAGAAGTAGTTCCTTTTGAAAGTGTTGATGAATCATTGTTTGCTCAAATTCTCTATTCAAACAAAATAAAACTTTATAAGATATTAGACAAAATATCTCATAGCCACATTATTAGATTATACATCATAAAAAAAGTAAACGATAAAAATTACTACAAAATGCCTGCAATGGGTCTTAGCAGACTAATTACAAAAGATGCCATGTTACCAGCAATTGAAGATTGTAAAGTCTCTTATGAAAAAATTAAAAATGACGAGATCAAAATTAAAGATGAAAAAATACTTGTAGAATTTATCAAAGATTATGAACGCGATTGTTTTTAAAAACTACTTAGCAATTAAGATAAGGACAAAACATAAAATTTGCAATGCTTATCAATTATAAGTAATTTCGCATTTTAAAAAAACAAACAATAAATAATGAGCATCGAGAGAGAATTAAGCAAACGTAGCGGATCTAAATGCGAACTTTGCGGAAATGAAGAAAATTTAAAAGTTTATCAAGTCCTTCCAACTAGAAAAGGCGGTCTTGACGAAGCTGTATTTGCCTGCAATACTTGTGTAGACCAAATTGAAAATCCTGATAATATAGATTTAAATCACTGGAGATGCCTTAACGACAGTATGTGGAACGAAAATATTCCAGTACAAGTTGTCGCTTGGAGAATGTTAAGCCGTTTGCGCGCCGCAGGATGGCCACAAGAATTATTAGATATGATGTATCTTGATGACGATACGCTAGAATGGGCAAAAGCAACAGGAGAAGGCGAAGATGACGAAAACAAATTAGTTCACCGCGACAGTAACGGTGTAGTGCTACAACACGGAGATTCTGTAGTTTTAATCAAAGATCTTAAAGTAAAAGGATCAAGCATGGTTGCCAAACAAGGAACAGCCGTGAGAAACATCCGTTTAGACCACGAAAACGCTGAATATATTGAAGGAAAAGTCGATGGACAGCAGATTGTAATTATCACGCAGTATGTGAAGAAAATATAATTTTTGAGGTTCAAAGGAACAAAGGGACAAAGGTTTCTTAGAATACTTTTTAATTCAAACTCAAAAGTTCGCAAAGTTTTATTGATAAAGCTTTGCGAACTTTGCGCTTTTAAAAGCTTCATAAATAAAAAAATCAACTCCCGATAACTATCAGATCCCGCCTAAACTATACACAAAGTATATCAAACTTGAAACCTGAAACTTGAAACAAAAAAAGCCGTTCGATTAGAACGGCTTTTCTTGATATATTAGAGACAAAGGTTAAAACTTTGTCCCTTTGTCACTTTGTCCCTTTGTTACTTTGTTCCTTTGAACCTTAAAGAAACTATTTTTGAAACAATTTACTGATTTGATCTTTTACGAAAGGCTCAGAAACATTGTTTGTTGCTGCGTCTCTTTCTTTACCAGAAACCATAAATTGTACTGTAGCTTTGTCTGGAACAACATTTCCTGTGTAGTGCAACCAAATGTAGTTGTTAGGTAACTCTAATTTGATATCGTACAACGGAGAAGCTGTAAATCCGCCCATGATAATGTTGTATAAAGAATTATAAGCATTATCAATGTTTTTGAACGAGAATTTTCTCAAAGTCGAATCATCATCACTTTGAACGATAGTGTAATACACAGTGTATTCGTCACCAATTTTCTGAATGTAATTGTTATTTACTTTTCCTAATTTTTCTACAGGAACCGTTTCTAGAACCTTAACCTGTGCAAACGAAATAAAAGTAAAAAACAATGCGGCAAGAGTAATAATCTTTTTCATATAGTATTTGGGGTTACAATTTTACGAACACAAAAAAACATAGAAATATTGAAAAAACACCTATCAATTCGTTATTTTTTTAACATAAAATTGTAAAACTTAGTGATACAATTTTAAAGCACTGAAATACAAATAAATAAACGCCAAAAAAATTAAAATTCCAAACTCGTGAAATTCCAAATTCCAAAAAAGAGCGCAGCGATTTTTATAAATCTAAAATCAGAAATCTAAAATCTAAAATCACCAATCAATACTTCCCTCTCTTCTCGTCTTCTTCTTTCTTGATGACATTGCGGGCAACTTCTATTTTAAACTTCTTACCCTTCATTTTCTCATCTTTAATGTTTTTCAGCAAATCTTTTACTTTATTGTATTTTACTGCTGCAAACGAAACAAAATCTTTTACTTCGATTAATCCTAAATCGTCTTTTTCTAGCTTTCCTTTTTGAGAAAAGAAACCGACAATATCAAATTTATTGAGTTTTGTCTTTTTTCCGCCACTGATGTATATGGTTTGAAATTTTGGCGGTTGCGGAAGCGAAACTTTTCCTTCCACATCTAAAATGTCCATTTCATAATCTATATAATCCAATTCTTTTTCACTTTCGTGAATGATTACATACGCCGTTCCTGTTGCTTGCATACGCGCTGTACGTCCATTTCTATGCGTGAATTCGTCTTCTTTTAAAGGCAAATGATAATGAATAACATGTTTCATTTCTGGAATATCCAAACCTCTAGCAGCCAAATCTGTCGTAACCAAATACGTAACGCTTCCGTTTCTAAACTGAATTAAAGCACGTTCGCGCTCTTCCTGATCCATTCCGCCGTGATAATATACCGAATAGATTCCTTTTTCTTTTAAAGTGTCGCTAATACGTTCTGCAGCATCGCGATGATTACAGAAAATAATCGCCGATTCTGATTTTAAAGAGCAAATCAAATTGAATAAACTCTGTAATTTATCTTTCGCTGGCGAAATCACCATTTTCATCGAAAGATTCGTCTTCTCTTCTTCTTCTGGAATAAAATCCAAAACAACTGGATTTACAACTCGCGTATATTTCGGAATTTCAATATCTGAAGTGGCAGAAACCAAAACGCGTTTGTTTACTCTTGATAATCTTCCAATGATAAAAGACATTTGTTCATGAAAACCTAATTGAAGCGATTTGTCAAACTCGTCTAAAACTAAAGTCTGAATTTTATCGGTTCTAAAAGTTTCTCTTTCGATATGATCGGCAATTCTTCCAGGCGTTCCAATTAACACCGCTGGCGGATTGCTTAAATTTTTGATTTCTGTTTCAATTGAATGTCCGCCATAACAAATATTGACTTTGTATTGCGTTCCCATTTTTTTCCAAACCTGTTCAATTTGAAGACCAAGTTCGCGTGACGGAACCAAAATCAAACACTGAACAGACAATACTTCAGGCTGCAACAATTCCAATATCGGAAGCAGGAAAGCCAATGTTTTTCCAGATCCTGTTGGAGAAAGTAGTAAAGTATTGTTTTCGTTTAAAATAGCATCATGTGCCATTTCCTGCATTTCGTTCAGGCTCTTAATTCCTAAATTCGAAAGTATATCGTTGGAATGGTGTTTTTTCATGCTGCAAAAGTAGGGAAAATTTGTTTCAGGTTTTTCTTGTTTCAGGTTTCAAGTTATCATGCTTGTGATTTAACCGCAAAGCACGCAAAGTTTTTTTTGCTTTTGTTTGAGTTGAGCAAACGCAAAGAACGCAAAGCTTTGTATATAAAACTTTGCGTAACCTTAGCGCCATTGCAAAAAAACCTTGCGAACTTTGCGAAACCTTAGTGTCTTTGCGGTAAAAAACTACACGCAAAGCATATCAAACATGAAACATGAAACATGAAACAAAAAAAACTATATTTGGTTCTTAGTTAAAACCAGAACCATGAAACTTTTCACCATTCTCATTTCACTTTTCACAATCTCTATTTCTGCTCAAAACAATAAAAAATACGATACCTTTTTTGAAAAAGGAAACGGAAATCAATCCGCATCTTATCAGGAAACTATTGCTTATTTTAAAATGCTCGCTGCTGATTTTCCGACTATCCAAATAAAAGAAATGGGACTGACCGATTCTGGCGAACCCCTACACATGATTACGTTTAATCCCGACAAAGAATTTGATTTTGATAAAATCCAGAAGACCAAAGCCGTCTTGTTTGTCAATAACGGAATACACGCTGGAGAACCTGACGGAATCGATGCGACCATGCAATTCTACAGAGATTTGGCAACAGGGAAAATGAAAGCGCCAAAAAATACTGTTTTGGTGGCAATTCCAGTTTATAATATCGGCGGAGCTTTAAACCGAAATTCGACAACTCGCGCCAATCAAGACGGACCAGAAGTTTACGGTTTTAGAGGAAACGCCAGAAACTACGATTTGAATCGTGATTTAATGAAATCCGATACTCGAAATACAAAAAGTTTTGTAGAGATTTTTCAGAAAATAAACGCTGATGTTTTTATCGACAATCATGTGAGTAACGGTTCTGATTACCAATACAAACTGACGTATATCATGACGCAGCACAACAAACTCGGAATGGTTTTAGGCAATTTTATGAATGATGAAATGATGCCCGCTTTGGTAAAAGATCTTCAGAAAAAGAAAATCGAAACAACGCCTTATGTAGATTCGTTTAAAGACACTCCAGACAAAGGTTTCGGACAGTTTGTTGATAGTCCGCGATATACAACTGGTTATACTTCTTTGTTTAATACGATTGGTTTTGTGGTTGAAACGCACATGCTGAAAAAATACGCAGAACGTGTAAAAATGACCTACGAATACATGAAAACAACTATGGATTTCACCGATGCCAATTATCAGAAAATCAAAGAACTTCGTGTAAAGAATTTAGAGCAATATCAGCCTAAAAAATCCTATACTTTAAAATGGGAAATGGACAGTACGAAAGCAACCAAATTTACCTTTTTAGGTTATGAAGCAGGTTACAAAAAAAGCGAAGCCACAACAGGAGATCGTTTATATTACGACCGAAGCAAACCGTACAAAAAAGATATTCCGTATATCAAAGAATTCAAATCGGCTAAAGAAATTGTGATTCCGACAGCTTATATTGTTCCAAGAGGTTATTGGAATATTATTGACCTTTTGAAAAACAATAACATATCTTTCAGACAATTTAAAAACGATACCGTTGTTGAGGTGGAAAGTTATAAAATTGCCGAGTTTAAAACGTCTTCGTTTGCGTATGAAGGTCATTACCCGCACCGAAACACAACCGTAACTTCTACAAAAGTTAAAATGAATTTTGCTAAAGGAGATTATTACGTTCCAACAAACCAAAAAGGTGTAAAATATCTTCTAGAAGCTTTTGAACCAGAAGGAGTTGATTCGTTTTTTAATTGGAATTTCTTCGACGCTATTTTACAGCAAAAAGAACATTACTCTCAATATATTTTTGAAGATACTGCCGCTCAGCTTTTAAAAGACAATCCAACTCTAAAAGCAGAACTAGAAACCAAAAAACAAAATGACCGCGAATTCGCAAAAAGCGCCGAAGCCCAATTGGACTGGATTTACAAGCATTCTGTTTATTATGAAAAAGCACATATGCAGTATCCTGTTTATCGTGTTTTGTAGATTTTTTTTATAACGCAATCCCGATAGCTATCGGGAGCTAAGTTTTTTTGCTTTTGATTGTGTTTAGCAAAACGCTGAGATCGCAAAGCTGTACGTTTAGAACTTTGTCAAAGTTTCAAACTTTGACAAAGTTAGCGCAACGATAGCGCAGATTTGCAATCTCATTCAAGATGACATAAAACAAAAGCCGTATAAAATTACACGGCTTCATATTTTATATCATTTTATCGCAGTCTTATTTTTAAAATTATTCAATTTCAAAACTCGATTTTACTTGTAAATAACTTTTTTTACCATTTTCAGTTTTGACTAAAAAAATGACGTAATCTTTAAGGTATTCCCAAAGTCTATAATCATCTAATTTAAGCCTTCTGTTTTCATCGTAAAATTTAGAACTCCTTATATATTCTTTAAGATTAATTTCTTTTGATTTAATATTACAAACTTTTAGTTTTTTAATTTCAGTAAAGTAAAAACCACCAATATGAATACCACTCCCATCTTTTATATAGTAATAATTTGGAGTTTCAGGATCTACAGTAATATAATTACGATCATAATAAAAAAAAAGTGTGTCTTTTACTTTTTCCTGAGCTTCTGCAAACCTAGGAAACAATGACAAAATAACAAGTATAGCAATTTTCATATCCTAATTTATTATTCGGTTGTTTCAATCAATACTTCTCAATAAAATATTAACACTAATAAAATCAGTTGTTTTTTCACATTCTCTCACCAAAAAAATCTCATACTCATGCAAAAAATTTGTTAAGCTATAATTGGACAATTCATTCTTACCATAACGATTATAAAATTTTGAATTCCTTATAAAATATTTTAAATCCAAAACCTGCATAGGTTTCAAGTTGTGTATAACTGTAGTTTCTTCAAAGCAAATTTCTTCATCTCTGTTGCTATCCTTAATTAGAAATGTTTTAGAATTGTTTTTATCTTCAAAAAGATATAAATTATCTACCTTAAAAAAAAGTGTATCTTTTGCTTTTTTTTGAGCTTGAAGATTTATTGAAATTATAGCCACCAAAAAAAGACTAATCTTTGTTTTTAAAATAATATTTTTAAACTTCCTTTTCATACTTACATTTTTTAATAGCAATAAATTATTATAAAAGTTGTTTTTTATTGACAAGTCACGGTTTTTAGACAATTGACAAACTATATTATTAAATATTGAATTTATAGACGCTTTTTTTCTGGAGTTAATTGTTCCAATCCACGACATCCTGCTACTAATGTGAGTGCAATCTCAATCAAGACGACATAAAACAAAAGCCGTATAAAATTACACGGCTTCATATTTTAGAGCATTTTATTGCAGTCTTGTTTTTAAAATTATTCAATTTCAAAACTTGCTTCAACTTGTATATAACTTTTTTTGCCATCTTCAGTTTTGACTAAAAAAATAACATAATTTTCAAGGTAATCCGAAAGTTCATAATCTCTTAATTTTAATCTTCTGTTTTCGTTATAGAATTTAGATGACCTAATAAATTCTTTAAGACCAATTTCTCTTTTTTTAGTCTTATAATTCTTTATTTTTTGAACTTCAGTAAAGTAAAAACTTCCAATATTAATGTCGTGTCCATCTTCTATATAGTAGTGATTTGGAATTTTATTGAAAGTAGTAATATAATTACTATCATAAGAAAAGAATAGTGTGTCTTTTACTTTTTCTTGAGCTTTTATAAACCTTGGAAATAAAGACAAAATAACAAGTATAACAATTTTCATATCGTTTATTTTTCATTATTAATTATTGCAAGGGTTTGTTTTGGAGAATTGCTCCACTCTGCTAGCAAGAGCCTCTATAGATGCTTTTTTTTCAGCTGATAATTCATTCCAAGCTTTTACATTACTATCTCTCAATCCTCCCCATGCAAGAGCCTCGTAAAACGCATCACTTGGTGCTTCATTATAATAATCAGTATAAGCTTTAATATCACCAGGAAAAAGCTGATGAAATTGTTTCAAAGATTCCTTGATACTGTCAACATACAATTTAGCCATTACACTGTGATGTTCTCCTTCGTACTTTTCGAATGTTTCTTTAAAATCTAAATTCTCTACATTCGTCGCAAGTACTGTGCCAAGTTTTCTATAAATATCGGCGTGTATATATTCGTGCAAAATAATTCTCGCAACTTCAATTGGAGCTCTTGCATTTACTCTAGAGGTGCTAATTTCTATTTCTATCAATTTACCTTTTGGCTTTAACGTCTTTCCATTAATTTCACTTTCCACACCATTTTTTGTACCCATAACAACATCTTTAGACGAAATTGAAATATCAAATTTTGACGTTCCTTCAAACTTTGAAAATAGATTTTTAACAAAATCATTCCCATTTTGAGTTAATAAATCATTAAGACATTTTGCTTTTCCTGTCAACAGATTAGTTATTTTATCTACAAAAACACACTCGCCAAGTTTATACCTGTATCCTGCAGGACAACTAGGAGTATTAGAACTCGATGTTCCTCCACCATAACCTGGCCCTGGATTTTCGCCGCCGCCGCTAGGCACTCCATTTCCTCCACCGCCTCCATAGCATCCTACTTCATAAATAGGAGTAAAACTCCCGTCTGAACCCCACCAGCCATAATACACACAAGCATATTCTTGCATTTTTCCAGTATTTGAATGCTCGATTTTTTCACCGTCTTTAAATTTAATTTTACTTCCAATATTAGTGGCTAATTCTTGAACGTAAATATTACCATCAAAATTATCTTTGATATTATAGTAATTGTAATTTTTATCTTGAACATTATAATCTTCATCATTTGCAAATATCTGAACATAAAAAAGTTTATACCCGTTTTGTTCATCTTTCACAAACATTAGTCGATGGTGGTCATTATACTGGTTAGCTTCTTTAGTGCTGGCACTTAAACTCTCTGTAAGGGTAAATGGCACTTCTACAACCTCTCCTATTTCTCCAGTCGAAACGATTGCATTTTGCCATTGCAAATCTTCAATATAATTTAAAACCGTTGCGCTGTAATCCTTTTGGTGATTATCAAACCAAACTTTAGTCTCCAATGGAGAACCAGTAGCATTTTTCTGTACGATTTCTTCTGTAGCGCAGCCAGCCATTAATAATAGATAGCCTACCAAAAATAAGCCTTCAAATATTTTTGCACATTTAACCATATCATTATAGTTTATTTTTCGTACAAAAATATACTAATATGATTAAAAACAAAGAAAAAACTTATAAAAAATAAAATTATGAGTGCCTTAAATTAAAAAGCCCAACAAAACCTCACGCTAGCGCGAGCATCACGCTCGTGAACGTAATCTAAATCAAACTAAAAGGGCACTAGCGTGACGCTCATGCCAGCAAAAAACTTGAAACTTGAAACAACTAACCGCAAAGTGTAGCTCGCGTGAGAGATAGAAGTAATCTGCCATCTTGGAGGCGAAAGCCCGACGGATTATTAAAGAAAAAGCAATCATAATTTCGAAAACGAAACAATTAAAATCTATATTTGATTCAGTTTTACAATTTGATTTTTTTTAAACACCTATTAACATAAAATGGATGCTAATTTCTATCTGGAAAATTTTCAAAAAATTGCAAATCAGCTCAATAAAAATATTTTTAGTGAACGAAATATTGAAATTTCAGTTGGAATTTACGTAGATTCTGTTTTTCTAAAATTGTATAAAAAATCATGGTCGAGCAATCCTGAAGCTGCTTTAACAGCAAATTCACGAATCTTTTTTTCTATTTGGGTGAATGATGCAACTTTGAAAAAACAGCAAATTATGTACAATATTCATGCGCTGAAACTGAGAAACTTAAAAGGATATTCGATTCAAAGCAGAAAATTTGCTGAAAGTTTCAGACATAGCTTCAAAGAATTTGAGCACAATTGGCCAAATGTGAGCACAAATCACGGTCCGCTAACGCTAATGGAAGGTTTTTTAAAAATGGATTCAACCAATTTTCAGGATGAAATTCTAAAAATTGCCAATAACTTTCTGGAAATCGAACATTTGATTGATGAAACTTTAAATCAATTTAAATAAAAAAGTAGATAAATATTTAATCTACTGTGACTTTATTTTCTTCTGCAAATACCCACCCCCGCTAACGCGAGCGTCCCGCTCGTGAACGCAATCTAAATCAATTACGTAAAAAAGCACGAGCGAGACGCTCGCTAGCGAAAGAGCACTAATAAATTAAAAAGTAAAGAAAAAAAATATAAACACAAAAATTACGGGATTCCGTAGTGAAATTTAAAATTTTCGTATTTACTTTATGATTATTTTTTTAAACATAGAAATACAAAATTTTAGAAAATATGGATGTAGGCATAAAAGATTATGATTATACGTTGATGGCTTGGCAATTTTTTTGTTTACTTTTTGCGATAGCAATATTTTACTTGCTGTACAAAATTTATAAAAAGGTCAAGTAAATTATATCTACAAAAATAAATAACCCTATGATTACTAGGGTTGTTTTAATTTAAGCTGAACTAAACAAATTAAAAAACCGAATACTAATCCTCCTTTTAATTTGTATTTTCGTTTTACTTAACTTCTAACTTTTATTTTATGTCATTTCAGGGATACCTAAAAACAATCAAAGAAAAAACGGGAAATGGTCCAGCTGAGTTTAGAACTTTAGCTGAACAAAAAGGTTTTACTGCAAACGGAGAATTAAAACCGGAAGTAAAAGCTGGAGACATTGTAAACTGGCTAAAAACTGATTTCGCTTTAGGTCAAGGACATGCAATGGCTATTTATGCATTACTTAAAGGCATTAAAAATGAGGATAGCGAATAAAAAAGTTCTCACTAAAAACAAAATGAACTTTTAAAGACGAGTGCCCGCGTGAGGGATAGAGCCAATCCGCCGCGGCGGAGGCGAAAGCCCGACAGCAATAAAAAAAAGACCCAATGAACGCAAAGTTCATTGGGTCTTTTTTTTATTGGTGGCACGTCCAAATGAATAAAATTTCAATTTCCAAATCCCAAATTCCAAACTCGAAATTTTAAATATCAAATTCCAGTTTAAAACTTTGAATATCTGTTATTTAGAATCTGGACCCGAGCGATAGGCAATTGGAGCTTCCATTTTTTCTATTGTTTTATTTTCTTCCTCAAACAACAATTTAATGTTTTCGTATGAATTTTTTAGTGCTTCTTTGATTTGTTCTGGGTTTAACCAAGCTACTTTTTCTATTCCTTCTTCTAGTTGCCCGTGTGGTGTTCCTTCAAAATCAGACTGCATTTCGAACCAATGCGTGATTTTGAGTTTGTATTTTCCGTTACGTTTAAAGATATGATAGGTTTTTTGAAGTTTATTCGTAATACGAAGCTGGTTTACTCCTGTCTCCTCCTCTACCTCACGCATTGCCGTCGCCTCGATGTCTTCCCCTTTTTCGATTCCGCCTTTTGGCAGATCCCATTTTCCGTTTCTAAAGATAAACAAGACTTCGCCTTTTTTATTGTAGACAAAGCCTCCGCCCGCTTTATTTACCGGAATTTTGGCTTTTAGGGTTTTCATCATTTCACTTTCGTCAGGATGATATAGAATCGCTTTTTGAATTTTATTTTGAAAAATTTTTATAATAAGCTGTTCGATATCAATACTCTCCAACAAGAACAATTGGAAATCTGTTTCTTTCGAGATTTCATTTGTCAAAAAAAGTGGTTTGTCGTTTACAAAAACTTTATACATTTGTACTATGATTTTTAATAAAGATACTGCCGAAAAAACAGCCGAATTGCTTTTGCAAATAAATGCAATTAAATTGAATCCCGAAAATCCTTTTACATGGGCTTCTGGTTGGAAATCTCCTATTTATTGCGATAATAGGTTAATTCTTTCATTTCCGAGCATCAGAAACTATGTTCGTGATGAGTTTGCTAAGAACATCGAAAAACAATTTGGAAAGCCTGATGTGATTGCTGGTGTTGCTACTGGTGCGATCGGAGTTGGAATTTTGGTTGCCGAAAGTTTAGGTCTTCCTTTTGTATATGTGCGTCCGGAGCCCAAAAAACACGGTAGACAAAACCAAGTGGAAGGTTTTTTACAAAAAGGTCAAAATGTTGTGGTTGTCGAAGACTTAATTAGCACAGGAAAAAGCAGTTTGATGGCTGTAGAAGCTTTACGAAGCGAAGGTGCTAATATTAAAGGTATGGCAGCGATCTTCACTTACGGTTTTGGTGTTGCAGAAGAAAATTTCAAAGAAGCTAATATTGATTTATTCACTTTAAGCAACTACGAAAACCTACTTAGTTTAGCAGTTCAAAAACAATACATCACCGAAGATCAGCAATCGACTTTACTAGAATGGAACGCAAGTCCATCTACTTGGGGACAAGAGGGTTAATTTTAGATTTCTGATTGCAAATTTTAGATTTCTCTTCTTTATGAATAGATTTTGGAATTTGAGATTTAGAAAATTGGAATTTATTTAAGTTCCAGCTTTGTGATCTTTGCGTTTTTGTAAAATCTCGTATATTTAAAAAAAACTTTGCGCACTTTGCGGTTAAGAAAAAAATAAAAAACAAAAAATATGAACTTAGAAAGTCCAAAAGTTACAGTTCAGAAATCAGCTCAGGATCTATTTGATCAACTGACTGACGTAAAGAATTTCGAAAAATTAATGCCAGACAATATCGCTAAATTTGAAGTGACTGGCGAAGACGCTTTTATTTTTGGATTAAAAGGGATGCCGGAAATCAAATTAAAAATGAAAGACAAAGTAGCGCCAAACAAAATCGTTTTGGGTGCTGCAAGTGATAAACTTCCGTTTACACTAACTTCAAACATTGACACCATTTCTGATTCAGAAAGCGCTGTTCAGCTGTTCTTTGAAGGAGAATTCAACGCTATGATGGCAATGATGGTTAAAGGTCCAATTGGTAAGTTTATTGAAACTTTAGCAAACAATATGCACAAGTTATAATGGTTAATTATTAATTGTGAATTATAAATTAAAATGCCTGATTATTGTCGGGCATTTTTTTTTGTTTAACCGCAAAGAACGCAAGGAATTACGCAAAGTTCGCAAAGTTTTTACCTCATTCTTGTCATTTCGATTTATTCACAACGAAAGAAACCTTTGTCCCTTTGTAACTTTGTCACTTTGTAACTCAATAAAGCATTTTCACTTCCTTAATCTCAAATTCCGCTACAGAATCATCTTCCAATAAAACCTGCAGTTTTCCGATTGGAGAAACACCTTGAATGATTCCCATAAAATCTTTGTTGTCATTGTCTCTAAATGCAGTTGGAACCCCTTTTTTAAATAGAAAATTAAAGTAATCATTCCATAAATTCTGCGAATCGGTTTTCCAAGAATTGATTTTTTCTTTTAGTTTTTCGACGATTAAGATTGCTATTTCTTCTTTATCAAAATCCTTTCCTGCAATTACTGCCAACGAAGAAGCATTGGGCAATTCGTCAAAATCGGTTTGGTTGACATTGATTCCGATTCCAGCAACTGACACAATTCTGCCATCGCTTTTTAAGGTATTTTCGATTAATATGCCAACAAGTTTCTTATTGTATGACAGAATGTCGTTTGGCCATTTAATACAGATATCAGGAATATTTAACGATTTTAAAACCTCTGCAACCGATAAAGAAACCAAAACGCTCAAATTGAAAACTTCGTCATTGCTAAAGAGAAAATCCTTAACCAAAACGCTCATTGTTAAGTTTTTACCCGCTTGAGTCTTCCATACACCACCGACTTGCCCCTTGCCTTTTGTCTGATTTTCAGCGGTTACCGTTGTAAAATTCTCCACTTCATCTTGACTTGCCAATGCTTTTAGGAAGTCATTTGTAGAATCTATGGCATCGAGTTTGATTAGTTTCATTAAATAATTTAAATATCTTAATTTAATATTTTGTTAAGGTTCAAAAATAATCACAAAATTTGGTAACTTTACAAATTCATATAAAATAATTCATGGCGAAAAAGACTGTTAATAATGATGTTCTACTGGCGAACATAATCAAAGGGATTGAGGAAGTAAAAGGAAATGATATCGATATTCTTGACTTAAGAGAAATAGATACTGCTGTATGCGACTATTTTGTTATTTGCAACGGTAGCTCAAACACCCAAGTAAACGCCATCGTAAACTCAATTCAAAAAGTTGTATCAAAAGACTTAAAAGATAAACCTTGGCACGTAGAAGGAACAGATAATGCAGAATGGGTTTTAATGGACTATGTACATATTGTAGTACACGTTTTCCAGAAACACATTCGCGAATATTACAACATCGAAAGCCTTTGGGGCGATGCCAAAATAACTTCAATCGAGAACAAATACTAAAGAAACTTTCATTAAATGGCTAAAGATAATAATCCAAATCCGAATAAATTTAAAATAAGTCCTTGGTTAATATACACCGCAATACTTTTAGTTTTTTTATTCATAAGTTTTGCCACAGGAGGATCAAGCTTAAGCGAACCTGCCCAATTAACATCTTCTAAATTCAATACCCTTTTAGAAAAAGGCCAAATTGAAAAAGTTATTGTTTACAACAAAGCAGAAGCTGAGGTATATTTAAATGCTGCGGCTCTTAAAGACCCAGCAAACAAAAAAGTAGCTGAAGATATTTTCAAACAACCAAACAAAGGTCCACATTACACGTTGGAAATTGGTAACGATCAAATCTTTCAGACTAAATTAGAAAAAGCAGTTAGCGAAGGAAAATTGAAAGATTTCAACTTCCTTCAAAAAAACAACTGGAGCGATATTTTAATCAGCTTGCTTCCTATCATCATTATTGTTGGTGTATGGATCTTTATTATGCGTAAAATGTCTGGCGGAGGCGCTGGAGGTGGCGGACAGATTTTCAATATCGGAAAATCTAAAGCGAAACTTTTTGACGAAAAAACAGATATCAAAACTACATTTAAAGATGTTGCTGGTTTAGAAGGTGCAAAAGAAGAAATTCAAGAAATTGTTGAGTTCCTTAAAAACCCTGAAAAATACACAAACCTTGGAGGTAAGATCCCAAAAGGAGCCTTACTTGTAGGCCCTCCGGGAACTGGTAAAACTTTATTGGCAAAAGCTGTTGCTGGTGAAGCTCAAGTACCATTCTTCTCTTTATCAGGTTCTGATTTCGTAGAAATGTTTGTTGGAGTTGGTGCTTCTCGTGTACGTGATTTATTCAAACAAGCAAAAGAAAAATCTCCTGCCATCATCTTCATCGATGAGATTGATGCTGTTGGTAGAGCGAGAGGAAAAAGCAATATGTCTGGCGGAAACGACGAAAGAGAAAATACATTGAACCAATTACTAACAGAAATGGATGGTTTTGGCACAAACTCTAACGTAATTGTTTTGGCTGCAACAAACAGAGCTGACGTTCTAGACAAAGCTTTAATGCGTGCAGGACGTTTTGACAGACAAATTTTTGTTGACTTACCAGATATTCGCGAAAGAGCAGAAATATTCAAAGTACACTTAGCTCCTATCAAAAAAGTTGAAGGTCTTGATTTAGATTTCTTAGCAAAACAAACTCCAGGATTCTCTGGTGCTGATATTGCAAACGTTTGTAACGAAGCGGCATTAATTGCTGCCCGTAACAACAAAGCAGCCGTTGACAGACAAGATTTCCTTGATGCTGTTGATAGAATTATTGGTGGTCTTGAAAAGAAAAACAAAATCATTACGCCAGAAGAGAAAAGAGCAATTGCAATTCACGAAGCTGGCCACGCTACTGTAAGCTGGATGTTAGAACATGCTGCTCCGCTTATTAAAGTTACAATTGTTCCTCGCGGACAAAGTTTAGGTGCTGCTTGGTACTTGCCAGAAGAGAGACAAATCGTAAGAACAGACCAAATGTTAGACGAAATGTGTGCTACTATGGGAGGTAGAGCTGCAGAAAAAGTAACTTTTGACAGAATTTCAACAGGTGCTTTAAGCGATTTAGAAAAAGTAACGCGTCAGGCTCGTGCTATGGTAACGATTTACGGATTGAATGATAAAATCGGAAACGTTACTTACTACGATTCAACTGGACAAAGCGAATACAACTTCTCTAAACCATATTCTGATGAGACAGCAAAAATCATTGATGCTGAAATTTCAGAGTTAATTGAAGGCCAATACCAGAGAGCAATTCAAATCTTAGAAGAGAATAAAGACAAATTAAATCAACTTGCTGATATTCTGATTGAAAAAGAAGTTATCTTTAAAGATGATTTAGAAAACATATTCGGAAAACGTACTTTTGACAAAAATTTAGAAGAAGTAGTTTCATAAGTAATTACGAAATACGTAATAATTTTTCAAAATCTTAATTCAAAAGTCCCTTTTGAATTAAGATTTTTTTATCTTTGAACGTTTTCAATTAACATGTAAAGCATTTCATATAAAAAATGAATTTTTTCAAAAAAATATTTGGCTCCAGTGAGGCCGCTTCTGACGAAGAGAACGAAAGCGAATACGCAGGTACTTCTGCTCAGAACAGTCATTTATCTTTAGACGAACAATTTATTTTCAATTTCAAAAAAAATGGAGGTAAGTTTTTGTACTGCGAAAACATGGAAGAAGTTGCCGAGCAGTTTGAAAATATTTTAGAAGAAAACGATTGGTTCGAAAATGAAGTTTTATGTTATGAGCCAGCCTTATTTAGCTTATTGGAAGAAAATAAATTATTTTATATTGCTCCAACCAAACCAAGGTTCTTATTGGCAAGTTGTGAAAATCTTATAGCCGATGAAGGTTCTATCTTATTTTCATCCAAACAAATTAGACAAAATAAACCAAACGAATTACCTGCTAATATTGTCATTATAGCAACCACAAGCCAAATTCTTCCAATGAAAAGCGACGGATTGAGCGCTATAAAACGCAAATACGAAAGAGACATTCCTACTAATATCACTACAATAAAATATTTCGAAAAAGCGAAAGACGAGGATTTTACACAATATGGAAGTGTTGCAAAAAACCTTTATTTACTGCTTTTAGAAGATCTTTAAGATGAATGAAACACTGAAGAGGGCCATTTCTGGTGCTGTTTATATCGCTTTATTATTAACCTCGATATTGTTTTCTACAGAAAGCTTCATTACCCTTTTTGGTGTTTTCCTGATTATCACAATATATGAATTTTCCAATATAGTAAACTTAAACAAAGTATTTGCTATTCTCTTTGGAACTCTAGTTTATTCTGTAATTATTCTCGTAAGCCATTACAACAAACAAACGACAAAATTCTTAAACGATACATTTAATAGCAATATTATTTTAGAAACCAATATCAAACAGCTGGATTTAATTCTACTTGCCGTAACTATTGTAGTTTCTATAAAATGTATCATATTTTTATTTTACGATTCTGTTCAAAAGGTAAGCACTTCTTCAAAATATTTATATCTACTTGGATATATTACGCTTCCTTTTGTATTTATTGTAAAAATTTCTTTTGGAACAAACGATTATAATCCAAAAATTATCTTGGGGTTATTTATCTTAATCTGGACCAATGACACTTTTGCTTACTTAGTTGGAAAATCAATGGGAAAGCACAAACTATTTGAACGTGTTTCTCCTAAAAAAACAATCGAAGGATTTATTGGCGGTGTTGTTTTTGCTGCGTTTGCCGGCTTCTTAATTTCTAAACTGTACATTCAGCCCAAACCTGAATTTAGCAACACATCGATTTTAATCTGGACCGTTATCGCCTTAATTGTGAGCATATTCGGAACTATTGGAGATTTAATAGAATCCAAATTTAAACGAATTGCAGGTATAAAAGACAGCGGTTCGATAATGCCTGGTCATGGAGGTATTTTAGATCGATTAGATAGTGTTATATTTGTAGCACCAATTATATTTTTATTTTATCAAATTTTATATTATGTTTCATAAAGAAGGAGGCCCGTCCATTTTATTCGGTACTGTATTTACTGTAGCTGTACTTTTAATTGCTGAAAGATTTATTGATATCAATTGGCTTAGAATGCTTGTTCAAATTGCAGCGCTTGTAATTTTGATCATTATTTTACAATTCTTCAGAAATCCGAAGAGAATTGCAGTTAGAAACAGTGATCACATCCTAGCTCCAGTTGATGGAAAAGTGGTGGTTATTGAAGAGGTTTATGAAGGAGAATATTTTAAAGACAAACGTTTACAGGTTTCTATTTTTATGTCGCCAATCAATGTGCACGTAACGCGTTACGCAATGGATGGCATCATTAAATTTAGCAAATACCATCCAGGAAAATTCCTTGTTGCTTGGCATCCAAAAGCAAGTGAAGAAAACGAAAGAACAACTGTAGTAATCGAAAATGAGACTTTCGGTGCTATTTTATACAGACAAATCGCGGGCGCTTTGGCTCGTAGAATTGTAAATTATGCCAAAGAAGGGATGCAGGTTGTTCAAGGAACTGACGCTGGTTTTATTAAATTTGGCTCAAGAGTAGATTTATTTTTACCTTTAGGTACGCCAATCAATGTAGAGTTAAATCAAAAAGCAATTGGCGGAAAAACAATTATTGCTACAAAAGCATAAATGGCTGATAAGGATTTAGATATTCGCTTTGCTAAAGCCGTAGAAGTTGCAATGACAATGACTCAGGCTTCGCTGCCGCAAGATGTGCAGTTAAGACTTTACGCTTTTTACAAACAAGCTACTTTTGGAACAGCAGTTTACAATCAATCTGAAAATTTTGATTTAAGAGACGCTTTTAAAACTAATGCTTGGATGCAGATTAGCCACATGTCTGTTGATGAAGCTAAAGAAAATTATATCGAAATCATCAATTCATTAACATCAAAATAAATACATTATGAAGAAAAACGTTGTTCTTTTCAGCACTTTAGCTTCATTTTTACTATTGTTTTCTTGTAAAGAAGATAAGCTGACAGAAGTAGTTGAGGTTCCGCTTCCAACAAAAGAGGAGAAAATCACTATTGGTTCGCCAAATGATGTTAAAGCCGATCCTGGTTCTTTTGAAATGACAAAACTGCCATTTAATTATGACGGCCTTGCTCCAGACATTAGAAGCTTAACATTAGAAACGCATTACTCTAAGCATTATTTATCGTACACCAACAATTTCAACAAAGAAATCGTTTCGACAGAATACGAAAACATGCCTATTGAGGATATTTTGAAAAAGTTAGATTTAAATAATGCTAAACTTCGTCAGAATGCGGGCGGTTATTACAATCATACCCTTTATTTTAATATTTTAACCCCAAAAGAGCAGACTCCAAAAGATACGCTTGCAGGTTCTATTAATAAAGAATTTGGTTCTTTTAATAACCTAACCAATCAATTTAAAGCACAGTCAGAAAAGCAGTTTGGATCTGGATGGGTTTGGCTGGTTGTGGACAGATATGGTAAATTGCAAATTAGCACAACTGACAACCAAGATAATCCGCTGATGAAAAATGCTTTGATTCCTGGAACTCCGATTATGGGAATTGATCTTTGGGAACATGCTTATTATTTAGATTATCAAAACCGAAAAGGCAGTTACATCGATGCTTTTTACAACCATATTAATTGGGAAAAAGTAAACGAATATTACGTTGAGGCACTTAAAAAGGTTAAAAAAGTATAGAAAAAAAGCTGATGCAATTAAGTATCAGCTTTTTTTTATACCTTTTAGGTACTTAAACGAAGATCATGAAAGACATTGCCAATCGTTTTATAGAAAACCCTTTATTATCGCCATCAGATTTACCGCCAAGCAGAGAAGGTCTCGAAATTACCTGTCTCTTAAATCCTGGTGTATTTCAGTTTCAAAACAAAATCTGGCTGGCAGTACGTGTTGCCGAAAGACCAAAACAAATGGAAAACATCATTTCGTTTCCCATTTTAACCGAAGCAGGCACCATTCAAATTATTGAAATTTTAAAAAATCATCCCGAACTTATAGCAACAGACGCCCGCGTAATCAATTATCAAGGAATCGATTATTTAACCACTTTATCGCACATACGATTATTGTGCAGTGAAGATGGGAAACGGTTTTACGAACCCGAAGATTACCCCAATTTGGTTGGCGAAGGAATATTGGAAACTTTCGGAATAGAAGATTGCCGCGTTTCTCTTATTGAAGGAAAATATTACCTTACTTTTACTTCGGTTTCTCCTAGTGGTGTTGGCGTTGGCTTAAGAACCACAACCGATTGGAAGAACTTTGAAAAACACGGAATGATATTTCCTCCTCATAATAAAGACTGCGCCATTTTTGAAGAGAAAATAAATGGTTTGTTTTATGCTTTACATCGACCGAGCAGTGTAGATATTGGCGGAAATTACATTTGGATTGCTTCTTCTCCAGATGGAATTCATTGGGGAAATCATAAATGCATTATCAAAACCAGAAAAGATAGCTGGGACAGCAAAAGAGTTGGCGCTGGAGCCGCACCGATAAAAACAGAATTAGGATGGCTCGAGATTTATCATGGAGCCAACGAATTTCATCAATATTGTTTGGGTGCTTTTTTATTAGATTTGGAAGATCCAACAAAAGTGATTTCGAGAACCGAAACCCCAATTATGTTTCCTAAAACGAATTATGAACTAAGCGGTTTTTTCGGAAATGTGGTATTTACAAATGGCCATATTATTGAGCCAGATGGCGATACATTAACAGTTTATTACGGCGCTTCAGACGAATTTGTCTGTGGTGCTCAATTTTCGATTAGAGAAATTCTTTCATTGCTTGAAAAGGTTTAAAGAATATCTAAACACATAGAAACATAGATTTTTAGGCTAAAAAAAGATTTCAAAAGAAACTAATTTCCACACATAGAAAACTATGTGCATTTAAACTAGTGAAACGCCTTTTCTAAAGTATATCCAAAGCTATGTTTCTATGCGTTAAAATTTTATTTCACTTCAAAAATAAACGATTCTGAAGGTTTAATTTTGACTCTTGCCACTCCTTCTCCATTTTTGACCGTAAAATAAGTTTTATTATCAGAATACAATTTGTCGATAAGAACGTAAGAACCGTCTTTTAAATTCCATTTTGTAATAATATCAGAAGGCACTTTCAAATTAAACTCGCTTGCTTTTTCAGAAGAAAAATTAGCCACAATAATCAATTTCTGTTTTTCAGACCATCTTACATACGAATAAATCAATTCGTCATAACCTGGATTATCCTGTCTATTTGCTGACTGAATTTCTTCAAAACTTCCCATCAAAGCAGGGCTATTGATCGTGAAATTTAATAATCGCTTGTAAAAGTCTCGAAGTTCTTTTTCTGAATTGGAAAGCTGTCCGCCATCAAACTTGCCATTATTCATCCAACGCTGATGATTTGGGACTCCGATATAGTCGAAAATTGAGGTTCTCGAACGTTTTCCAAAACCTGCATCTTCATTTCCTGCCTCTCCTACTTCTTGTCCGAAATAAATCATCGTTGGCGAAGTGCTTATTGTTGCCGAAACCACCATCAAAGGCTTTCCTCTTTCTGGCGTTCCTGCAAATTCTGGGCTTGCCAAACGCTGTTCGTCGTGATTGTCTAAGAAATGAAGCATATGATGCTCAATATCTGCCATTCCGTTTTGGATCTTTGTTAATTCGTCTGGCGAAGATTTTCCGCGAATAACATCTTTCAGCTTATCATATGTTTCTACTTTATCATACAAATAATCCATTTTTCCTAAACGAATATAATTTCGATACTCATTCGGATTGTAAACTTCTGCCAGCAAAAAGGCATTCGGATTTTTCATTTTAATAGAAGAGTTCATATAGCTCCAGAATTCATAAGGAACCATTTCTGCCATATCATAGCGGAATCCGTCGACTCCTTTTGCTGTCCAATACAGTGCAATATCTTTAAACTTTTTCCAAGAATTCGGTACGTCTTTATCCTGCCAAAAAGCAAAATGCTCTTGATACGATTTTTGGTCAAAACCAACAGGAAGTTCAGGAAAATCTTTAGTTCCGTCTGGACGCACTCCGTAATTTACTTTTACTGTTTCGTACCAGTCATTTTGGTCTGGCTTAAATTTCCTAGAACCATTTCCCGTCCATTTTGCTGGATTTTCGTCAAATCTTCCATCAATTAATGGATTTTTCTCTCCATTTAAAGGAATATCTCCGTCTGGAATTTCAAAATGTTCTTTCGGAATGTAATAGAAGTTATTGTCTCTTTTATATTCAACCGTAACATCATCATCTGCACCAAAATCTCTTACGCCTTCAGGATTCGATTTTCCTTCGTATTTTCTTGCGATATGATTTGGCACAATATCAATGATTACTTTTAAGCCTGCGTTATGAGTACGTTGTATTAAAGCTTCAAATTCTTCTAAGCGCTTTGCAGGATCTACAGCCAGATCTGGGTTTACGTTATAATAGTCTTTTACTGCATAAGGAGAACCAGCACGGCCTTTTACCACTTCTGGATCATCATTAGAAATTCCGTACGCTGTATAATCGCGCACTAGAGCATGATGCGGAACTCCTGTGTACCAAATATAAGTAATGCCTAAATCTTTTATTTCATGAAGCGCTTTGTCTGTAAAATCATTAAACTTTCCAACGCCATTTTCTTCAATAGTTCCCCACGGTTTGTTGGTTGTATTTTTATTTCCAAAAAGACGCGTAAAAACTTGATAAACTACAACTTTCTTTTCTGTTGAGGTTTGCTCCTTTGCTGTACTCATTTTTAAATCTTTTGTTTTACAGCCTGAAAATAGTACAGTTAATGTAATTCCGACCGCTATTATTCTTTTACTTATCATATATTTTTCAACTATTCTTCTTTAGTTTTTTTATTTTAATCTTCTAAAAGCATTAAAACCAATTTCTAAATGTAGGCCATTTTTTAAAATCTAAATCATCATTTTCCCAAAATACCTTGGTTTAAATTCAAAATACCGCAACTACAACGTGAGAGTTGCATGTTTTGTTGAAAAAATAAATAACACTGAACTCATTAATAGAGCCATTGGTGACTTATTATAAATTAATCCTAATATCAGCCACAGGTTCTAACCTTTTTTATAAATTTGACAAAAATTTAATCAGTTGAAGAAATCACTCTTTTTCATATTTTGTTGTCTGTTTCTTAGCGTACAATTTATTTCTGCGCAGGCCAAAAAAACTGCACAAACTCCTAAAACTATCGTCATCGAGAATGCTGACTTTTCTGATGTGGATCAAGTCAACGTGCCAGATGCGCTTTTACTGACCGGAAATGTAAAAGTAAATCATGATGGTGTAGTATTGACTTGCAACAAAGCTTACTTTTTTCAAAAAGAAAATTATCTGAAAGCATTCGGAAATGTACAATTAGTACAAGGAGATACTTTATTTTTAAATAGTAAGTATGCTGAGTATAGTGGAAATGAAAAGAAAGCTTTTGCGACAGGAAATGCCGTTTTAACTTCTCCTGATGCCACTTTGCAAACCGACACCATTAATTTTGACAGAAATATTCAAGAAGCATTTTACAATACTAAAGGAACAATCGTAAACAAAGACAATACTTTGGTGAGCAAGTCTGGAAGATATTATGTAAAAGAAAAAAAATTCCAATTTTTGACTGAAGTTACGATTACGAATCCGAAATATGTGATAAAATCAAATCATTTGGATTATTACAGTAATTCTGGACATACGTATCTTCTTGGTCCTTCAACTATTACAAGTAAAGCCAATTACATTTATACCGAAAAAGGCTTTTATGATACAAAGAAAAACTTAGCACATTTTCTGCGAAGATCCTACATTAAATATGACGATCGGCTTATAGAGGGCGATAGTTTGTATTATAATCGAAATATCGAATTTGCATCGGCAACGCGAAATGTAAAAATTACCGATTCGATCAATAAAGGAATTGTAAAAGGGCATTATGCAGAGCTTTACAAACTTAAAGATTCGATGTTTGTGACCAAAAGAGCGGTTGCTATCAATCTGGTTGAAAATGACTCGGTTTACATTCACGGAAAAAAATTACTGGTAACAGGAAAAGAAGGCGAAAGAATTCTGCGCGCTTTTAACAACGTTCGTTTTTATAAAACGGATATGAGCGGCAAATGCGATTCTATTCATTCTGATTCTAAAATCGCTTTGACTAAGCTTATCGGAAACCCAATTCTTTGGAATGGCGAAAGTCAGATTACAGGAGACGTTATGCATTTGATTGGCGACAATAACACAAGAAAAATCGACTCTTTAAAAGTTTTAAACAACACATTTCTGATCTCGCGGGATACACTAGGAACTGGTTTTAACCAAGTCAAGGGACTCAATTTGTTTGGAAAATTTCGGGACGGGAAACTTCATGATGTTGACATTGTGAAGAATACCGAAGTTATTTATTATAGTAGAAATGACCAAAACGAGCTTGTTGGAATTGATAAAAGTGTAAGCAGTAAAATCAATTTGATTTTAGAAAATAATGCCATAGAATCAATTACACTTTATAATAATGTTGACGGAGATTTGTTTCCAGAAGACGAGCTCCCAGTAAATGCCCGTAAACTGCGAGGTATGGTTTGGCGAGGCGATGAAAGGATAAAATCGAAAGACGATATTTTTACTGCAGAAGATAATGAACTGAATGACAAACTCATAAAAGAAGGAAAAGAAGAGGAAGAAAAAGGCAAAAACGTTCCGATGAAAGTCAGAAAGGAAACTTTGAATTACGACAAAAAGAATCCAAAACCTGCTGTTAAAACAGAACCAAAGACAGAACCGAAAACAGAGCCTAAGGCGAAAAGTAAATAGTTTTTTTAGTCGCAGTCGCGGTCTCAGCTTACAGTTCTTTGAGAATAGTTAATTCAAGAAACTTAACTTAAGCGTAAAGTTAGAAAACCTTAGAACCTTAGCATCTTAGTATCTTAGCACCTTAAAAAAGAAATGAATCCAGATTTTATAAAATACCAAGCGCAAACTTCTCCTTACCCACTCGGAATGGAAGTTTCGCATGCCATTGGCTCTTACATATACGATACAAACGATAAAAAATATTTAGATTTTGTTGCCGGAGTTTCGGCTTGTACTTTAGGACATCAGCATCCGAGAGTGAATCAGGCAATAAAAGATCAATTGGACAAATATTCGCACGTAATGGTTTATGGAGAATATTCGCAGAGCCCTGCTGTTCAATACTGCAAATTAATGGCTTCCCTCCTTCCAGAATCTTTAAATAAAACCTATTTGGTAAATTCTGGCACAGAAGCTATCGAAGGCTCTTTAAAGCTCGCAAAACGTGTTACAGGCCGCAGCCAGCTTATTTCTTGCCACAATGCTTATCATGGAAACACAATGGGTTCTATGAGCGTTATGGGATTTGAAGAGCGCAAACAAGCTTTTAGACCTTTGCTTCCAGATGTTGATTTTATCACGTTCAATAGCGAAGAAGATCTACAAAAAATAACCACACGAACCGCTGCCATTCTTTTAGAAACCATTCAAGGCGGCGCTGGTTTTATTCAGCCAGAAAACAATTTTCTGCAAAAAGTCCGTAAACGTTGTGATGAGGTTGGAGCATTAATGATTGTTGATGAAATTCAGCCAGGTTTTGGAAGAACAGGAAAACTTTTTGGTTTCCAAAATTACGATGTTGTTCCAGATATCGTGGTTATGGGTAAAGGAATGGGTGGCGGAATGCCTGTTGGCGCTTTTACTGCTTCTGCCGAAAAAATGGATCTTTTAACAGAAAATCCAAAATTAGGACATGTTACGACTTTTGGAGGCCATCCTGTCATTGCGTCAGCTTGTTTAGCTACTTTGCAAGAATTAACTGAAACAAATTTGATAGCAGAAACCTTAGAAAAGGAAAAACTCTTCAGATCGCTTTTGGTACATCCTTTGATTACAGAAGTTAGAGGAAAAGGATTAATGCTTGCTGCCATGACAGAATCGGCAGACATTACAAACGAAGTCATTTTAACCTGTCAAGATAGAGGACTTATTTTATTCTGGCTTTTATTTGAAGGATGTGCCATACGAATTACACCTCCTTTGACCATTTCTGAAGACGAAATTAGAGAAGGCTGCGCAATAATTTTAGATGTTATGGATGAAATAATGAAAAGGAACAACAACTAAAGTTTAAAACTATTTTTAATTTTTTTTGATGCAGTTTCAATAAAAATGGCAGAAAATATCGCTCTTTTTTTATTTGAAAAAAGTTTCTCTATAGAAATGAAAAAATGACAAAACCGAAGCTAATCCCTTAAGAATAAAGGAGATTTCTTCCCAAAATAGAATAAAAAAACCTATATATTGTTAATTAAATTGTTCAAAACAATTAATTCCCTATCCTTACAACAATTATATGGTTGCCTAAATTTATAACAGGCTAATTTCAAATTATACGAAGTATGCAATTAAGCAACGAAGAAGAAGATTATAACCTATCCCTATCCAAATTTGAGTCGATGTTAAAAACCAACAAAGTACTCTTTTTTGATTCTGAAGAATTTGAAGAAATTATTCTTCATTATTTAGACATAGGTAAGGCTAATTTAGCAAAAAAGGCCTTAAAACTTGCATTAGACCAACATCCAAAATCTACAGGCTTAAAATTAGTACAAGTAGAAATGCTGGTTTATGATGATAAACTCGACATTGCTGAAAAGCTTTTGAATGAGTTGTACGCAATTGAACCTAACAACGAGGAAATCTATATCCAGAAAGCCAATATCTGTTCAAAAAGAGACCAGCACGAAAAAGCAGTCGAACTGCTGAAAATCGCGCTTCAATACACTGACGACTATGCTGATGTGTACAATTTGATCGGAATGGAATATCTTTTTATGGATAATCTCGAGCTGGCAAAAGAGAGTTTCATCAAATGTCTTGAAGAAGACTTAGAAGATCAATCTGCTCTTTATAACGTAGTGTATTGTTTTGAGTTTTTAGACCAAAATCAAGAAGCTATTGTCTATTTAAACGAATACATTAACCGAAATCCTTACAGTGAGATTGCTTGGCATCAGCTTGGACGCCTTCATTATGGCGTAAAAGAATATGAAGCTGCAATACGAGCATTTGATTACGCAACGCTTATTGATGATGAATTTTTGGGCGCTTTTATGGAAAAAGCAAAAGCTTATGAGCGCTTAAAAAAATACAATGAAGCCATTGAAAGCTATAACAGAACTATCGAATTGGAAGATGCGACTTCTTATGCCCTTCTTCGAATTGGAAAATGTTATGAAAAACTAGGGAATTTAGCGAAAGCAATTCAATACTATAATCAAACTGTACACGAAGATCCACTTTTAGACAAAGGCTGGATTGCAATTACAGATTTTCACCTTCGCCAGAAAAACTATCAGAAAGCATTGTTTTTTGTGAATAAAGCTTTGGCGATTGACAATCAGAATCGTTTGTATTGGAAAAGATATGCTACAATCAACAAACAAATGAATTTCTTTGAAGAAGCCGAATTTGGTTTTAGAAAAGCAGTTGAATTTGGAGATTATGCATTAGACACTTGGTTATACTGGGTTGATATTCTTCAGTTTTTAGGAGAATTTGAAACGGCTATTCAAACTTTATTGCAAGCTTCAGAATATTTTCCTGAAGAGAATGAAATCGAATATCGTTTGGCTGGATTGTATTTTATGATTCAAGACACTACAAAAGCTAAATTTCACCTAAGCAACGGTTTGCGTCTAAATTTTGATAATTATATCCTGATTGAAGATTTATTCCCTGTTGTTTGGGCAAAAAAAATGGTTAAAAATTATATAGAAAAACATCGCAAATAAGAATGGTTGATATTTTATTAAGAAGACGTTTTGGATTATTAGGACGCAACATAAGCTACTCTTTTTCAAAAGGTTATTTTACAGAGAAATTTAATAATGAAGTTTTTGCTGGCAACAGCTACGAGAATTTTGACATTTCTGAGATTAATTATTTCACAGAGCTAATTAAAAACAATCCTGATTTAAAGGGGCTAAACGTTACTATTCCGTACAAAGAACAAGTTATTCCTTTCTTAGATAAACTGTCAAAAAAAGCTGCTCTCATTGGCGCTGTCAATACGATTAAATTTACCAAAAGCGGTAAACTAAAAGGATACAATACCGATTATTACGGATTTAAGAAGTCTTTAAAGCCATTATTGGAGCCACATCATAAAAAAGCGCTTATTCTAGGAACAGGAGGCGCTTCTAAAGGCGTTGCTTTTGCTTTAGACGAATTGGATATTCCGTATACTTTTGTTTCTAGAGAAGCAAAAGAAAACATCATAGACTATGATTTGATTAATGCTACTACTTTTGATAATTTTCAAATTATAATCAATTGTACACCAGTTGGAACAAGCCCAAATATTGAAGCTTGCCCAAATTTACCGTATGAGTTTTTTACAGAAAAACACATTGCGTACGATCTAATCTATAATCCAGCTGAAACCACCTTCTTACGTAAAGCAAAAGAAATGGGAGCTGTAATTAAAAATGGGCACGATATGCTTATTTTTCAGGCTGAAAAAGCTTGGAAAATCTGGAACAAATAAAAATAAAATTCATATTACAAGAGATAAGCCTTAATAAAATCTATTCAGATTTTGTTTGGGCTTATTTATTGCATCAGACAATACTTTTCGATGCAACAGACCCCATTTTTTAAGGCTGTTTAAAATTTGACTCAAAGACATTCCATGTTCTGTAATTGCATACTCGATAACTAACGGATTAGAAATATTGGCTTGTCTCTCTATCAATAAGTTTTCTTCAAGAAGCTTCAGTTCTTTTGCCAGTGCTCTATCTGATATCTTTTTTAAATCCTTTGATATCAAGCTAAATCTTTTTGGACCAAAAGAAAGAGACATTATTATTGGTATTTTCCATTTGCCAGAAACAACATCAAGTGTGTCCATCATATTTAATATACTTTTAAAACACACATCGCGATCCATCAGGATTTGATCTTCGCTATTAATTAAATTCTCATACTTCATTACTTCCAATGTTTTCTGCTATACTACAGTATAGTTGGTGCAAATATACGTAATACTTTACCTACATTTGTACCGTTATACAAATTAATTTAATTACAGCATGAAAAAAAAGATTCTCAGTCTATTTGTTCTATCAATGATTACAATGACTAGCGTTAATTCACAAACAAAAGATAAAACTAAACCATCTACATCAATGAAAACTTTTTCACCAATCCTTGACAGAAATAATACTGTTTTATTATTAGTAGATGAACAGATTGGACTACTTTCAGGAGTAAGAGACATCAGCACGGCCGACTTAAGAAAAAATGCTGCCGCGCTTGTTAAAGTAGCCCAAATATTAAAGATTCCAATTGTTATTACTGCTGTTGGTTCGGATGGTTTATGGGGACCTGTTCTGCCAGAAATACTTGAAGCAGCACCAAATGTCCGCGTCATTAAACGTACAAGTATTAATGCATGGGATTCTCCAGAAGTTGTAAAAGCTGTAGAAGCTACTGGTCGCAAACAAATTTTGGTAGCAGGAATTTCGTTAGAAGTTTGCGCCTCTTTACCTGCTATTTCTGCAACGCAAGCAGGCTACGATGCAAGAGTAGTACTCGATGCCTCTGGAACGTTTTATCCAAGCAAAAGAGAAGCAGGAATTCAAAGACTTACTACTTTAGGAATTCAGATGACAGATTATGCGACTGCTGCTGTAGAATTATTAAATGATAATGCAGATCCAAAAGCGCACGATATCTATAATGCAATAGGCTTGGATTTTGCAAATACAGTGTGGCAACTAAATGATGCGGTTAAAAAAGGCTATAAATAATTTATAGATAATTCTATAATGATAGATCGTTAGATTTTACAATCTTTCGATCTATTTTTTTGTTTTACTAAGTTTCAATTGAACGATATATTTCAAAAACTAATGCTAAGACATAGATATCTTGTATAAATAAAACCAATAAAAAACAAAATGTAAATGTATTTTTTGTATTTTTAATCCACTAACTAACAGTGAATTATGAGAAAAAAATTATTCTACTTTAGCATTTTTTTCCTAATTACAGTTCTTGCATCGGCCCAGGACGAAGATATAGACAGAAGCAATAGTCCGTTTGCCGAACCCCGATATCACTATTTTCTACAGACTATCTTATTATACAATGAATATTTAGATACCAAGAATGGCTCGTTTAACACCATTAATTTGCGTGTTTTACAGCCAATAGGCAACAAAGCTTGGAATCTTAGATTTGATTTGCCTTTAATTTCAACCAACTCTAATTCCATCAATCAAACTGGACTTGGTGATGTTGGTGCGGGAGTAAGCTTTATTCCTTATTTCAAAAAAAATGATGGAATCGGCCTAAGAACTCGTGTTATATCAAATTCTGCCTCAGATCCGAGTTTCGGAACTGGAAAATGGGTTGTAATTCCGGCCGCTATTTTTGCAAAATACTTCAATCATAAAAAATTCTTATGGATTGCAACTCTCGAACATTCCCAAAGTTTTGCCGGATCAAGTAACCGAAGCGATGTTAGCGTCACTCTCTTTGAGAACAACTTGTTATGGTTTTTTGGAAAAAATTGGATTGCTACAGATGTAGCTTTTAGATACAATTATGTTTTAGATGGCTTTCAAAACAATGCTTTTATGGAGTTTGGTCGAAAAATTACCCCAACAAATTTAGTTTATGTACATCCCAGCGTAGCTTTTGGCGGCGAAAAATCATATAATTTTGGTATGGAAGTTGGCTTGTTGGTTTTATTTTAATTTAAAACTAACTACTGCACAACTATACTTTTTTTATGATTTCTCTCTTTTTTCATTGAAAAATCGCAAAAAATATTATTTCAATCTTATCAATTAAAATGACAAAAATTAATATATCATACTGCTAAATTGAATTAATGAATAAGAATTTCATCGCAAATTAGCGTATAAACAAAGGATTTATTTTGTATTTAGAAACACCTTTACTATCTTTCGCACTGTTTAAAATAAAAACCTTATACATTTTTAAAGATGTTAGAAGAAAAGAATGATAACCTGCATGAAGCAGACGGAAAATCTGGAATCGAAATAAATGATTCTGTAACAAATGAAGCAATTGAAATATCAGATTCTGAAACTCAGACCAAAGATTTGGCCTTGGAAACGGAAACTGAATTAGAAAAACACGAAAATGCTCATCAAGAAGCATTAGATGTTATTACCAATTCAAATGCTGCTGAAAGTGAAGACGAAACTTTAAAGGAACGTCACGACATTCCTATGCAGGATTACAACACTTTCACCCTAGATGCTCTTGTTGGAGAACTTAAAAAATTGGTTACTATAGACACAGTAATGTCTGTAAAAGATCATATTGAAGAAATCAAAAAAGCATTTTTACTGCAATATCACCATCTTATAGAGGAGAAAAAAGAAGAGTTTTTAGCTTCTAATCCAGATCCTAACGAAGAATTTGAATATCATCTGCCTTTAAAATCAAAATTCGACGAATACTATTCTATTTTTAGAGAGAAAAGAAATGCTCATTTTAAACATTTGCAGACCAATCTAAAAAGCAATTTAGAAAACCGTCTGGCTATTGTTGAAGAATTAAAGGAATTAATCAATCCGCAAGAAAACATCAAAGATACTCTTAAGCATTTTAATGAATTAAGAGAAAGATGGAAAAATGCTGGAGCAATACCAAAAGACAAATACAATCACGTTTGGAATAATTACCATTTTCATGTAGAAAACTTCTACGATTATCTTCATTTAGACCGTGAAGCTAGAGATTTAGATTTTAAACACAACTTAGAATTAAAACAAAAAATCATAGCGCGCGTAGAAGAATTGGCAAACGATGCCGATGTAAGCAAAGCTTTCCGTGAGTTGCAGGATTTGCATAGAATCTGGAAAGAAGAAATCGGACCTGTTTCTAAAGAACACCGTGATGTCATCTGGAATCAATTTAGCGAACTGACAAAAAAAATACACGATAAGAGAGAACTTTTATTTGAAAGCCAAAGAGCAAATGAGCAAAAAAATCTTGAAGCTAAAAAAGAGATTATTGCTAAAATTGAAGCACTTGGAAGCGAAAAAGTAAATTCTCATTCGCAATGGCTTGTTCAGATTCAGAAAGTAGAAGATTTAAGAAACGAGTTTTTCGCAGCTGGAAAAGTCCCTGCTGAAGTAAACGAAGAAACTTGGGCAGCATTTAAAACGGCTGTTAGAAATTTCAATGCTTTCAAAAATTCTTTCTATAAGGATATTAAAAAAGACCAAAACGATAATCTAAATAAAAAACTGGCGCTTGTTGCAAAAGCTAAAGAATTGCAAGAAAGCACCGATTTTCAAGCCACAACTCCTGTAATGAAACAAATCCAGGAAGAATGGAAACAGATTGGGCATGTTCCTAAAAAATATTCAGACAAAATCTGGAAAGAATTTAAAGATGCGTGCAATCATTATTTTGATAAATTAAAAGAGCACAAATCGGAAGAGAACAGTGAAGAAGTGGCGGCTTTTGATAATAAAAAAGCTTATTTAGATACTTTGAGAGCTTTCCAACTGACAGGAGAACACAAAACAGACTTAGATGCGATAAAAGCCCATATTGAAACTTGGAAAGGCTTTGGAAAAGTTCCTTTCTCGAGAAGACATATTGAAGGGAAATTCAACAAAATACTAGATGCACTTTTTGAAAAACTAAGTTTAAGCAAAAAAGAATCTGAAATGATGCGTTTTGCAAACCGCATTGATTCTCTAACTGACAGTAATGATACGCGTAAATTAGACAATGAAAAAATCTTTATTATGCGTAAAATTGAGGAAGTTCAAAATGAAATTTTCCAGTTAGAAAACAACATTCAGTTCTTTACCAATACTAAAAACGCTAAAAAAGAGAATTCAATAGTTACGGAGGTTCGTAAAAACATTGCAATTCACAAAGAAAGCCTTGAAGTTTGGAAAGACAAACTGAAACAGCTAAGAAACTTAGGACAGGAATAAATTTTTAAATTCCAATTTTTTAAATTCCAATTTCTTTTTAAACTCTAAATTTTAAATTCCAAATTCCAATTGACACGCTCGATTTGGAATTTGGAATTTTGTTTTTTTAATATTTAAAAAGATCCATCTTTTTTTGTGATTTTTAATATCAAAGCTAACAAATAGATAAAGCTATAATGCATATTTTTAGGTATATTTGATAGTTGACTATCTTTTGACAATCAACCTAATAACAATCCAAATATTAATTTTAATAACTAAAAGATGAAATTTACAAGAAAAGCACACGCCAACTGGAAAGGAACCGGTATGGAAGGAAAAGGAACAATTAGCACGCAAAGTACAACTTTAGATAATGCACAACTTTCTTTTAAAACAAGATTTGCTGATGGTGTTGGAACAAATCCTGAGGAATTGGTCGCTGCGGCACATTCAGGCTGTTTTACGATGCAATTAAGCTTTTTGCTTAACGAAGCAGGTTTTACGGCAGATGATTTAACTACAGAAGCGACAGTAACTTTTGAAGACGGATCGATAACTTTAATTCATTTGGATTTAAAAGGTAAAGTTCCATCAATTTCTGCAGAACAATTTGCTTCTACAGCCGCAAAAGCAAAAGAAATCTGTCCGATTTCAAAACTATTAAATACAAGAATTACTTTATCTGCTGAATTAATCTAGATAAAGGCATAAAAAAAACCATTCACCGCAGTGAATGGTTTTTTTTTATTTTTAAAGCAGGAATTACATTTTTGCTTTCAAAGCTTTAGCTTCTGCAGTCATTTCAAGTGCACTATAAACACCTATTAATGTTTTAGAAACATCCTCGTTTTTAGGATCTAATTCGTTTGCTTTTTTAAGGTAAGGAATTACTCCTTTGAAAACAGCTTCTCTTTGCGATTTTAAAACATCGTAACGTTTCATATCTTTAGCAGAAGTACCTAATTTGTTCATCTCATCAATGATCGGTTTTTCAGCCTCTAATTTTAAAGCCGCAAGATTTAAGTAAGCATTTGTATAATTAGGATTAATTTCAATTGCTTTTAAGTAATACTTTTCTGCATCAGCATTATTTTTAGCTCCAGCGCTAAGTACTCCTAGATTAAATACTAAATCAGCATTGTTTGGGTCTTTTTGTAAAGCCTCTCCAACTAATTTTTTGTACATATCATAATCTTTAGTCTCTAAGTACAGGTTAGCTTCTGTTAAGATAAGAGAAGAATCGTCTGGATTTGCTTTTCTAGCATCAGCGATTGCTTTTTTAGCATCTTCTGTACGCCCTTTTTGAACTAAGATTAAGGCTAAGTTTTTGTAAATTTCACCTCTTTTAGAAGGAATAGCTTCTGTTTTAGGTTTTTCGTGAGTTCCTAATTTAATAGCTAAATCTCTTTCTTTAGCATTAGCAAAGTTATCTTCATTACCATTAGCTTTATTAACCGCTAGATATAAAGTTCCTTTTCCAGAAAAGTTTAATTTTTTCAACTCTTCATACATTGGCAAAGCAAGATCAAAATCTTGTGAATTTACAGCTGTAGAAGCTGCATAATACAAATTGATTGTATCTTTTTTGTCTAATTCATATGCTTCGTACAATTTTTTTGCACCTTCAGCATGTTTATTTGCTTGCGTATCAGCAATAGCAGAATTAATTAATGATCCTTTAATGTTTGCAATTGATGCCGCAGCTTGTGTAGAATATTTTTGTTTTCCAGAAGTTTTCTCTACCTCAATTAATTTGCTATAACTGTTTGCTGCTGCCAACAAGTTTTTACTTTCTTCAACTTTTTTGTTTGCAAGGTCAAGAAAAGCATTTCCTTGAACAAAATAATATTGAGCTTGTTCTGTATCTTTAGCATTTGCAATTAAGTTCTCTGCATCTTTCAATTGTGCAAGAGCACCTTGTGCATCACCGCCTTTTAATGCTTTTTCAGCGTTTTTGATTTGATCTTTTTGAGCAAACGTAGCTACAGAGATCAGTAACGCTGATGCAAGTATTACATATTTACTTTTCATAATGATATTTGTTTGTATTTAATTTTTGTTTTTTTCTTATTCTTCAGATTCTTCGTCTTCTGCGTCATCCTCATCTTCTACTTCTTCATCATCAGAGTCATCCTCTTCCTCTGCAGATCCGTCATCTTCAAGAACTTCCATGTCTGGCTTAACTCTCTCAATTGAAGATTCGATAACGTTACCGTCTTCATCTACTTCCACCTCTTCTGCATCATCTTTCATTACAGTTGTTACGGCAGCGATAGAATCTTTTCCTTTTAGGTTAATCAATCTAACACCTTGAGTGGCACGTCCCATAACACGTAAATCCTCAATTGCCATTCTGATAGTCAATCCAGATTTATTAATAATCATTAAATCGTCTGCATCAGTAACTGCATTAATCGAGATCAATTTACCTGTTTTTTCCGTGATATTAAGCGTTTTAACCCCTTTACCTCCACGGTTTGTAATTCTGTACACATCTTCTCCATCGTCGTCAACTAATTTTGTACGTTTTCCGTATCCATTTTCAGTTACAACTAAGATTTGAGATGTAGAAATATCATTTTTATCAACCGTAACCATTCCAATAACTTCATCCGTTTCGTCTTTTAAAGTAATTCCACGAACTCCAGAAGCCGTTCTTCCCATCGGACGTGTTTTAGTCTCTTCAAAACGAACCAATTTACCAGATTTAACGGCTAAGATGATTTGGCTTTCTCCATTTGTTAACTGAGCTCCAATTAACTCATCACCTTCTTTAATTGTAATAGCTGCAACTCCATTTGCTCTTGGTTTAGAATATTTCTCTAAAGAAGTTTTCTTCACCTGACCTTGTTTGGTTACCATTACAAGATTATGTGTATTGATATAATCTTTGTCTTTTAAATCTTGTGTACAAATGAAAGCTTTTACTTTATCGTCGCTTTCAATGTTTACCAAGTTCTGAATTGCTCTACCTTTTGCTGTTTTACTTCCTTCTGGAATTTCATAAACACGCATCCAGAAACATTTCCCTTTTTGGGTAAAGAACATCATATATTGGTGGTTTGTCGCCACGAACATGTGCTCTAAGAAATCTTGATCTCTTGTTCCGGCACTCTTCTGTCCTACTCCACCTCTATTTTGAGTTTTGTATTCAGATAAGTTAGTACGCTTGATATAACCTGCATGCGAAATCGTAATTACCACATTTTCGTCTGCAATTAAATCTTCAATACTTACATCACCTCCAGAATATTCGATTTGAGAACGTCTTTCATCACCGTATTTATCACGAATTTCTGTAAGCTCTTCTTTAATTAAGTCAATTCTCAAATTAACGTCTGCTAATAAAGCTTTCAAATGCTCGATTAACTTCATTAATTCGTCAAACTCAGCTCTTAATTTATCTTGTTCCAGACCTGTTAATTGACGCAAACGCATCTCAACAATAGCACGAGCTTGAATATCTGACAATTTAAATCTTTCGATTAATTTTTCTCTTGCTTCGTCTGTATTTTTAGATCCTCTAATTAACGCGATTACTTCGTCGATATTGTCAGAAGCAATAATTAATCCTTCTAAAATATGCGCTCTTTCTTCTGCTTTACGCAATTCAAATTGCGTTCTTCTCACTACTACATCATGACGGTGCTCAATAAAGTAGTGAATCATATCTTTCAGATTCAACAATTGAGGACGTCCTTTTACTAATGCAATGTTATTTACACTGAAAGAAGATTGTAATTGAGTGTATTTATATAAAGTATTTAAAACTACGTTTGGAGTAGCATCACGTTTTAAGATATAAACGATACGCATACCGCTTCTATCCGACTCGTCACGAATATTGGCAATACCTTCGATTTTTTTCTCGTTAACCAAATCAGCAGTACGCTTGATCATTTCGGCTTTGTTCACTTGGTACGGAATCTCAGTAACGATGATGCATTCTCTTCCGTCAACTTCTTCGAAACCAACTTTAGCACGCATTACGATACGTCCTCTACCTGTTTTAAAAGCTTCGCGAACGCCTTCATATCCATAAATAATACCTCCCGTTGGAAAATCAGGAGCTTTGATATGAGTCATTAATTCGTCTACTTCAATATCATTATTATCAAGATACGCCAAAGTACCATTGATAACCTCAGTTAAGTTATGAGGCGGCATATTAGTCGCCATACCAACCGCAATACCTGTTGCTCCGTTTACCAATAAAGTAGGAACTCTTGTTGGCATTACTTTAGGCTCGTAAATTGTGTCGTCAAAGTTCAATTGAAAATCAACTGTTTCTTTTTCGATATCGGCCATAATCTCTTCAGAGATTTTACGCATTCTGGCCTCAGTATAACGCATTGCTGCAGGACTGTCTCCATCTACAGAACCAAAGTTACCTTGTCCGTCAACTAATAAATAACGCATACTCCATTCCTGCGCCATACGTACCATTGCATCATAAACAGAGGTATCACCGTGCGGGTGATACTTACCCAGAACCTCCCCTACAATTCTCGCAGACTTTTTGTGGGCAGATCTTGATGTTACACCTAAATCATACATTCCGTAAAGAACTCTTCGATGCACTGGTTTCAAGCCATCTCTAACATCAGGAAGTGCTCTCGATACAATTACTGACATCGAATAATCGATGTAAGCTGACTTCATTTCATCCTCTATGTTAATAGGAATTAACTTTTCTCCTTCAGACATAAGTTGTTATATTAAATAATTATATTAGTTTTCAAAGCGTGCCAAGATACGTTTTTTTAAAATTTTTTCAGCTATTTCCTTACACTTATTTAAACGATTTATTAACAACTTTAATTTTGGTTTTAGTTAATAAATTAAGCGTTTTTTAACTCTTTTATTGTCTTTTTTTTCGTCTATTAGCTGACAGTAGTTCTTGAAGGTACGGTTTTTGTTTTTAAAACAGTAATTCACTAAATTTACAATACCAATTATATATTATGGATGATAATTTTTCACCAAGAGTAAAAGATGTTATTACGTACAGTAAGGAAGAGGCTCTTCGATTAGGCCACGACTTTATTGGTACAGAACATCTTATGCTAGGTATTTTGAGAGATGGTAACGGAAAAGCTATTCATATACTTAATAACCTAGCTGTCGATTTAGATCATTTACGCAGAAAAGTAGAAGTACTTAGCCCTGCTAACCTGAGCGTTGAAGTAAATGCAGAGAAGAAAAACCTTCATCTTACCCGACAGGCCGAAAGAGCCCTGAAGACCACTTTTCTTGAAGCAAAAGTATTTCAAAGTTCATCGATAAGCACGGCACATTTGCTGTTATGTATCTTGAGAAACGAAAACGATCCAACAACCAAGCTATTGAATAAACTAAAAATAGATTATGACGTAGCTAAAGAACAGTATTTAAATATGACTCCAAACGAAGAAGAATTCTTAGAAAACTTGCCAAGAAACGAATCGTATAATGACGATTCAGGACAAGATGACAGTCTTAAAGAAAGCAGCTTTAATAATCCCGCCAATAAGTCAAACAAAAAATCTAAGACTCCTGTTTTAGATAATTTTGGGAGAGATTTAACAGAAATGGCTGAAGAAGGGAAATTAGATCCTGTTGTAGGACGTGAAAAAGAAATTGAGCGTGTATCGCAAATTTTAAGCCGTAGAAAAAAGAACAATCCACTTCTTATTGGAGAACCTGGAGTTGGTAAGTCTGCTATTGCAGAAGGACTTGCTCTACGTATTATTCAAAAGAAAGTATCTCGTATTCTTTTCCATAAACGTGTTGTAACTCTTGATTTGGCTAGCTTAGTTGCCGGAACAAAATACAGAGGACAGTTTGAAGAAAGAATGAAGGCCGTTATGAACGAGCTGGAGAAAAACGACGATATTATTCTTTTTATTGATGAGATCCATACTATTGTAGGTGCTGGAGGAGCAACAGGTTCGCTTGATGCTTCAAACATGTTCAAACCTGCTTTAGCAAGAGGCGAAATTCAATGTATTGGTGCTACTACTCTAGATGAGTACAGACAATATATTGAAAAAGACGGTGCTTTAGAAAGACGTTTCCAAAAAGTAATTGTAGAACCAACTTCTGTTGAAGAAACAATTGCAATCTTGAACAACGTAAAAGACAAATACGAAGATCACCATAACGTAACCTATACTCCAGAAGCTATCGAAGCCTGTGTTAAATTAACAAACAGATATATGTCTGAGCGTTTCTTACCAGACAAAGCAATCGATGCAATGGACGAAGCTGGTTCACGCGTGCACATTACCAATATTGATGTTCCAAAACAAATTTTGGACTTAGAGCGTCAGTTAGAAGAAGTGCGCGAAATGAAAAATATGGTTGTTAAAAAACAAAAATATGAAGAAGCAGCCAAACTTCGCGATGATGAAAAACGTATCGAAAAAGATCTTGCTTTAGCGCAAGAACAATGGGAAGAAGATTCTAAAAACAACAGAATTGAAGTTACAGAAGATAACGTCGCTGATGTGGTTTCTATGATGACTGGAATTCCTGTTAACAGAATTGCACAAACAGAAAGCAACAAATTGGCTCAATTGCCTGAATTAATTCAGAATAAAGTAATTGGTCAAAATGAAGCAGTTCTTAAAATTGCACGTTCTATCCAACGTAATAGAGCTGGACTTAAAGATCCGAACAAACCAATTGGTTCGTTTATTTTCTTAGGTCAGACTGGTGTTGGTAAAACGCAATTGGCTAAAGTATTAGCAAAAGAATTGTTTGATTCTGAAGATGCTTTAGTTCGTATCGATATGAGCGAATACATGGAGAAATTTGCGATCTCTCGTTTAGTTGGAGCGCCTCCAGGATACGTTGGATACGAAGAAGGTGGTCAATTGACTGAAAAAGTTCGCAGAAAACCTTACTGTGTAGTTCTTTTAGATGAGATCGAAAAAGCGCATCCAGATGTATTCAATATGATGCTTCAAGTTTTAGATGACGGATATTTGACTGATAGTTTAGGTCGTAAAATTGACTTTAAAAACACGATCATTATCATGACCTCTAATGTTGGTGCTCGCCAATTGAAAGATTTTGGACAAGGTGTTGGATTCGGAACTGCTGCAAGAACAGCTCAAGCTGATGAAAACTCAAAAAGCATTATCGAGAACGCTTTAAAGAAAACTTTTGCTCCTGAATTCTTAAACAGAATTGATGATGTAATTGTATTCAATGCATTAGAAAAAGCTGATATTGATTTGATTATCGAAATCGAATTGAAAAAACTGTACTCTCGCATTGCAGAGTTAGGTTACAAATTAAGCTTGACTGATAAAGCAAAAGCGTTTATAGCTGAAAAAGGTTTCGACAAACAATTTGGAGCAAGACCATTGAAAAGAGCCATTCAGAAATATGTTGAAGATTTATTAGCCGAAGAAATCATCACTTCAAAAATACACTCGGGTGATGAAATCATGATGGATTTAAAAGATGATTCACAAGAATTATCAGTTGAAATACACAAAGCTGAAGAACCGACTAATCAATAAATTAGTCAAAAATTATAACACATATAACATGCCCGTTACGTTTTCATAACATAACGGGTATTTTTTTTATTAAAAATCACTATCTTTAGTAAAAGCAAATAGCTATTTTTGAATTCAAATTCTATAATAAAAAACAAAATATGCTTCAAAACAAAGTCATTTTAGGTAGCGAAGAATGGTGCTCATTTCCAGAACTTGGAATCCCTACAATCAAAGCTCGTGTAGATTCTGGTGCCAAAACTTCGGCAATGCATGCAATAAACATAGCTCCTTTTATAAAAAATGATGCCAATTGGGTTAAATTCGACATTAATCCAATTCAGAATAATATTAAAACCATTATTCACTGTGAAGCACCGCTGGTAGACAAGAGAATTGTAAAAAGTTCGAGCGGTTTTAGAGAACATCGTTATGTTATTCAAACCAGTTTAAAAATTGGCGATGCCAAATGGCCAATCGAAATGACATTGACCAACCGTGATTCTATGGGTTTCAGAATGCTTTTAGGGCGTGAAGCCATGAGCGGAAGGGTTTTGGTCGATCCTGAGCAAAAATACCTTTTAGGACAGCCGACAGCAGAATCTTTAAAAGAATTATATCAAAATTCTGAAAAAGCAAAAACAGGTTTACGAATTGGTCTTTTAGCCAGTAACCCTGAATTATATAGCAATAAAAGAATCATGGAAGCCGGCGAAATGCGAGGTCATGAAATGCATTTCCTAAACATCAAGGAATGCTACATGAAATTGGATGCCAAAAAACCTGAGATTCATTACAGAGGCGGAAAAATCTTAAACGAATTTGACGCCATTATTCCAAGAATCCGTCCGAGCATTACTTTTTACGGATGTGCCTTAACACGCCAGTTCGAAGCTTTGAAGGTTTTTGTTTTAAATTCAGCAACAGCCATTACACAATCTCGCGATAAACTCTATTCTTTACAATTGCTTTTAAACAGCGGAATTGATATTCCAACAACAGGATTTGCTAATTCTCCGCTTGATACAGACAATTTAATTAAAATGGTAGGCGGTTCGCCATTAATTGTAAAATTATTGGAAGGAACACAAGGAAAAGGTGTTGTTCTGGCTGAAACCAAAAAAGCAGCAGAAAGTGTTATTAATGCATTTAAAAGTTTAAATGCTAATATTTTAGTTCAGGAATTTATTAAAGAAGCCAACGGAAAAGACATTCGCTGTTTTGTAATTGACGGAAAAGTAGTTGCCGCAATTCAGCGTGAAGCTATGCCGGGCGAATTTAGAGCTAATATTCACCTTGGAGGAACAGCTTCTGTTATCAAAGTAACAGCAGAAGAAAAAAAGATTGCCATAAAAGCCGCCAAAGCAATGGACTTAAAAGTGGCAGGCGTAGATATTATTCGTTCTTCAAAAGGACCTTTATTGCTTGAAGTAAACTCTTCTCCTGGTTTGGAAGGAATTGAAGGAGCAACGAACAAAGATGTCGCTGGAGAAATGATCAGAGCAATTGAGAAGAATTTTAAATTGTAATTAAGTTCATTCAAACTTAATCACGTATAAATAATTTAGCAGCTTTGTCAAAGTTTTAAAACTTTGACAAAGCTTTTTTATTTAACTTTAAAATAAAAAACATGACTTTTCCTTATTTAGATATTGTTTTAAGAAGCATTGCCGTTTATTTCTTTATGACGATTGCTTTAAGAATATTTGGCAAAAAAGAACTTTCGCAATTGAATACTGCCGATGTAATTCTAATTTTACTAATCAGCAACTCGGTTCAAAATGCGATGGTTGGTCCAGACACAAGTTTAACTGGCGGATTAATCGCTGCTTTAGTTTTATTTGTCATCAATTACATCATTAAAAAACTAACGCATCATTCTAAAGTTTTTGGCGAACTGCTTTTAGACAAACCTCAAATTCTGATTCACGACGGAAAACTAGATTTTAAAGCTTTAAGCAAACTCGATATTTCTGACGAAGAATTAAAAGAAGCCATGAGAGAACACGGTATCGAATTTTTTAAAAATGTAAAATTGGCTATGCTAGAAATTGACGGAACCATCAGCATTATTTCTGAAGAAGACAAGAAACTAAAACAAACACATTACAAACGCAGACATAATCGTAAAAACCTTCAAAAGTTTTAATATTGCACCTTTTTTATAGTTTTATTGGTTAAACCAAAAGCTTTAAGCCTATGATTTAGATTTGCTAAAATGTAATCTTGCTCCTCTGGAAAACGTTCCGCAATATTCTTATAATGCTTTAAAAGTTTTTTGTTTTTTACGCCTTCTAACGCTTGTAAAGTAATATGAACAACCCTATTGGCTTCATCATTTAAACCTAAAATAAAAGTATCCAGATAATCAGTCTTATTCTTCAAAAGACCAAGCGAATAATAAGCCTGCACTCGTATCTCAACGTTTTGATGCAAAGCAAACGGAATTAAAAAAGCGCCATAATCAATACCAGTTTCTTTTAACAAATAGGTAGTAAAACGGAATGTCTCATCATCATTAATTTTGACTGCATTTTCTTTAATCACATCTAGCCAATCAGCACTTTTATCTTTTGCGTACCAAAATACGGTTTGAAAAACGGTCAATAAATCACTTTTTACAAAATCAATCAAATGAGGACGTGCCAGATTATAATCAAATTTGGCAAGCACTTGAAGAATTCTTTTTTGAATTTCCAGATTGCTCGTTTTAAACTCTTTGTCTAAAAACGCCAAAGCTTCCAAATCTATTTTCTTCTTACGCAAGATTCCAGACAAACACTCCAATTTAATCTCCTCATCATCTGTCGAGGCATACACTTTTAAAATATGCGACACCGAACCGCCCAATGTATAATTAAACAAATCGTGATCTTCAGTTCGGCTTTCAGCTGTAATTTCATCAAGCCAGCGCTCGTACCAGTCCAAAAAATTGGATTCGAAAACAAAGTAAGGCTTTTGCCTGTCTAAATCAACACCTACCACTCTTCCTTTAAATTCTCCATTTAAAACAAGTCCATAATAATACGAACAGCCTTGGCTTCCTATAGGCAAAATTCCCGCAAACATTTTACCTAATTCCTCATCAAATTCTTCCTCTGAAAGATCTTCATTCTCATCAATTTTACGAGTTAATTCGCTCGAAGATTCATCACTCATCTTTGGATATATCACACAATTTTTCTCCAGACAGTTTTCTGGATTCATATAAATCAATTCCTGAATATGCTCACCAAAAGGAAATATTCCATACGAAGGTCCAGCAGCAGAGTTTTGATATGATATTCCGCCATTTCCAATATGCATTAAAAACATCTTATAAGATTCTGGAAGAGAAACATTATAATCTTTTTCAAATTGCAAAATGCCAGCATTGCTAACGGTTTCGCCAACAATATATTTATGACTGGAAGCTCCAAATACTTCAAACTCCGTATCGGTATCTTTTGCTATAACCAGTTTCTTTTTTATTCTTTCAATTTGATTTAAAACCTCTTGATTCATTATAATCCTTTCATTTAATAAAAAGCCATCAACTCGGATTTACTTCCCTCCCAAAACTTTCACAACTGCTACTCCATCAACAAAATCATCCGCATTTTCGTATTTCGGAACTACAATTTCCCTTCCGTTTTTATCTATAAAACCATATTTCCCGTTTGATTTTATTACAGCAATTCCATCTTTAAAAGATTCAATTCCGTCATATTTAGGAGCCGTTATTTCCTTTCCTTCTTTATCGATTAAACCGTATTTATCGTCTAATTTCACTTGAATCAAATCCTCATTCCAAACCATGAAATCATATTTTATTGGAACAATTTCGTTTCCATCGTTGTTCAAAGCGCCATATTTCCCATCCGATTTCACAATAGAAATATTTTCTTTAAAAGAAAAATCCGTTTGGTATTTAATCGGAATTATATTTTTTCCTTCATCGTTAAAAACTCCATATTTACCATTTAATTCTACTGTTGCCAAACCCTCTTTAAAATTCTGGACTCGATCGTAAACCGGAGCAACAATCTCTTTTCCTATTTGGTCAATAATACCATATTTGCCATTTAATTTTACAATAGCAAATCTATCTGAGAAATCATTTATTTCGTCATACTTTGGAGTTATCTCTTCGCCCACCACATCAATAAAACCCCATTTATTATTTAGTTTTACAGCCGTTATTTCTGGTGATACTGTTTTTACTTCTTCATATTTTTTAGTCAGCAACACATCGGCAGACTTAACCAGATATTGAGGTTTCGCATTCTTATTGTTCACCAGTATCCAATTCTGTTTATTAGCTACTTCATCGTAAATACAGCGAACAACTTCTTTCCCTGTTTTATCAATCACTCCGCTTTTACCTTTTAATTTTACTACAGCAAAACCACTCAAAAATGTTTCGATATCATCGTATTTGCAAGGAACAATCTCTTTACCTGTCTGATCGACAAGACCATATTTAAAAGGCTTATTATCCATTTGAGCAAAACTAGTTTTTACAACTAGCACCAAAAACAATAGAATTATTCTCTTCATATTTACAATATTAATCTCCTGATAAAAATAGATAAAATCTGCTGTACTCAAAGCCATTAAAAGTTTTTATTCTCTCGCTTTAAAACAAAAAAAACCGATTTCAAATTGAAATCGGTTTTGTATATCGATAAAACATGAATTTTTCATTTCACATTTTACAAAATTCATTTTACATTTAGATAAACACGCTTAAAATAAAGTAAACCAAACCTGCCAATATAGCCGAAATTGGAATAGTTAAGATCCATGCCCAAATTAAACTTACAGTAACTCCCCATCTTACGGCAGATACACGTTTTGTTAATCCAACTCCAATAATAGAACCTGTAATCGTGTGCGTTGTACTTACTGGAATTTTTAAATGTTCAGTAAAATAAAGCGTTAAAGCACCTGCAGTTTCAGCCGCAACACCTTCAAACGAACTTACTTTAGTAATTTTAGATCCCATAGTTTTCACAATTTTCCATCCACCGCTTAAAGTTCCTGCAGCAATTGCTGAATAACAAGCTAACGGAATCCAGCTTGGCATAATCCCCTTCACACCTAAATCTTCATTTGGCAGAACAACATTTAACCAATTATCCATGTGAACTCCTGGATTTGTATTAATATATACCGCTACAGCCGCAGCAATAATACCCATTACTTTTTGAGAATCGTTACCTCCGTGACCTAAACTAAAGGCCGCAGAAGATAATAATTGCATTTTCTTTAAAGCAGCATCTGCTTGATGAAGATTTAAACTGCTGAATATTAAACAAAATGCACTTACTGTTAAAATGATAAAAGCAACTAAAAACCATTTAATATTGTGAGCTTCAAAAGCAACGCTCCAGAAATGAGAATCAAATCTTGGTTTTTCAATTTTATCGTAAGGCACCATTTGGTAGTATACAAATACAATGGTAGCAATCATTAAAGCCGCAGTAAAGATTTTAGGCCCAATTGTTTTACGAGAAGCATTTAAAAGCCAAATCGAAATTAAATAAGAAGCCAATGCTCCTAATAACGGCGCTAAAACGATAAAGGCAATGATAATGAGAACTCCCGAAGGCATTGCACCGTCTTTTCCGGCCTTATACCAGCTTACAATTTCGTACCAATAGTGTGTTGCGCCATCTTCTCCAACATAACCAGAGAAACCATGAACCGCGATAGCATGTGCTACAGCAGCTCCTGCAAAACCTCCAATAAGCGTATGTGAAGAACTTGAAGGAATTCCTAACCACCAAGTCAACAAGTTCCAACAGATTGCAGCTATAACTCCGGCCAAAATTACCACCAGGTTAATCTCCATCGTGTGCGCTGTTTTAGCAACAGTATCTGCAACACCAAATCCGAAAACCCAATAGGCCAAAAAGTTAAAAAATGCTGCCCAGACTACCGCCTGAAAAGGTGTTAAAACCTTTGTCGCAACAACAGTCGCAATAGCATTTGCCGCATCATGAAAACCATTGATGTAATCAAAAATTAAAGCTAATACTATAATTAATATAAGTATTGTCATAAAAATATAACTTCAGATTGAAAAATTAAGAATGTTTTACAGAAATAGATTCTAGTATATTAGCAACACTCTTACATTTATCTGTTGCTGATTCTAAAACAGATAATACCTCTTTATACTTAATGATATTTTTAGCATCTGTTTCGTTTTCAAAAATTTCAAAAACTGCTTTGTTATATACATTATCAGATTTGTTTTCCAGTTTGTTAATTCTGGTACAAGCATCTTTAATGATTTTAAAATTCTTTAAGTTTCTCAACTCTTTTACAGCGCTATCAATATTTTGGCAAGCTTCAAGGTTGATTTCTGTCATCTTTCTGATCGACTTTGTAATCTTATCAACCTGATACAATCTCATACGGCTTGCAGCACCATGAAGGTAATCTGCAACGTTATCAATAGAAGTAATTAAGGTATGGATATCCTCTCTATCAAAAGGAGTAATAAAGTTTCTGCTCAATTCCAAATTGGTCTGACGTGTAATGTCTTCGCCTTTTTGCTCTAATTCGTCAATTTTTTGAAAAAGGATTTCTCTTTCTTTTAATGGAAGGTTTACAGCTTCGTGTAAGTTAGAAGCTAATTCAATTAAATTGCTTGAAGCCTCTTCAAAAAGTGGAAAGAATTTTTTGTCTTTCGGTACTAAAAATTGGAAAATACTGTTTATTGACATTGTTTTATTTTTGATAGTGCAAAATTACCTTCAATAACACGTTTCAGTGTTAAGCCATTGTTAACAAATCGTTTTCAATTTGAAAACTCGAAAGGAATAAAACCGTGTTTTCTATGTCATTATGTAAGATTCTATCTTCTTTTACCAAAGGCACCACTTCTCTATAGCTATTTAAGAACATTTCAATAAAATCGCTTGATTTTAGAGGCTCTCTGTATGCAATTGCCTGCGAAGCATTTAATAATTCGATTGCTAAAATACGCTCCAAATTGTCTAAAATTCGTAAGGCTTTTGTAGCGCCGTTTGCTCCCATACTTACGTGATCTTCTTGACCATTGCTAGAAACAATGCTATCAATACTTGCTGGGGTTGCCAATTGTTTGTTCTGGCTGGCAATACTCGCCGCTGTATATTGCGGAATCATAAACCCTGAATTTAATCCTGGATTATCAACCAAAAACGCAGGAAGATTTCGTAATCCAGAAATTAACTGATAAGTTCTTCTTTCAGAAATGCTTCCTAACTCTGCCAATGCAATTGCCATAAAATCTAAAGCTAAAGCTAAAGGCTGTCCGTGGAAATTTCCTCCCGAAATAATCTGATCGGCTTCAATGAAGATATTAGGATTATCAGTAACCGAATTGATTTCTGTTTTGAATACTTTTCGAACATAATCGATCGCATCTTTTGAAGCGCCATGAACCTGAGGCATACAACGGAAAGAATATGGATCTTGAACGTGTTTCTTTTCTTGCGCGATAATTTCGCTTCCGTCTAAGAATTCAGTAATTCGTTGAGCGGTTACAATTTGTCCTTTGTGCGGACGTATATAATGTATCAATTCATTAAAAGGTTCGATTCTTCCATCAAAACCTTCTAGAGAAATGGTTCCGATTAAATCAGCCAGATACGAATATTTATACGCTTTAATTAAAATATGCGCTCCATAAGCACTCATAAACTGAGTTCCGTTTAACAGAGCCAAACCTTCTTTTGACTGTAAAACGATCGGTTCCCAATTAAAATGCTTTAAAACCTCAGCAGAAGCCACTTTCTTTCCTTCAAAAAGAACTACTCCTTCTCCAATTAATGGCAAAGACAAATGCGCCAAAGGAGCTAAATCTCCAGAAGCTCCAAGTGAACCCTGAGTATATATTACAGGAAGAATATCATTATTATAGAAATCAACCAAACGCTCTAATGTTATTAATTGAATTCCAGAATGCCCATAACTTAAAGATTGAATCTTTAGCAAAAGCATCATTTTCACAATTTCGGCAGGAACTTCTTCTCCTGTTCCGCAAGCGTGAGATTTCACTAAGTTTTCTTGAAGCTTAGATAAATTTTCGTTAGAGATTTTCACACTATACAAAGATCCGAAACCTGTATTGATTCCGTAAATCGGCGCTGTGTGCGATGCCATTTTCTTATCTAAATAATCACGGCATTTCTGTACATTTACTTTAGCCTCTTCAGACAATTCTAGAATTTTATTTTGACCTAAAATTTCTTGTAATGTTTCTAAAGTAATCGTTTCCGAACTTATATAATGGATCTCTCTCATGATGATTTCAAATTTTAAACGCCAAAATTCAACAAATCAATATTAAAAAGCAAAAAATTATCACAATAATTAAAATTTCAATAAAAGTCTTTTAACTCCTTTACATATCTTTTTAAATCAGAATATCTCGTTTTCGTCTATTTTCAATGTCTTTTTGAGTTAAAATTCAATCGCTTGCATGTACGAAATCACCAAAAAGCATCTTCCGAAATATATCAAAACATCAATTTAACACTTTCTATTTTAACAAATACTCAATATTAAATTATAGAGATTTGAATTATTAAAATATTCGTAAAAAAGCTTTTTGAGTTTTTAACTCATATAAAAAGCTGTACTTTTGAAAAATCAAAAATGAAAAGTAACAGTATAAAATATCAATCTACAATTATTACAACTCAAACAGGAGTTGCAATTGCTGCTACCATTATTTCTACTACAACAACTACTACCCCTTAGGGGTATACATTTTTACATATAAACCTGGGTTATCTATACTTTTTTCTTGAAAGAAGAAAGGTAATGGACACATAAAAAATAGTTGCAAAAGAAAAAAATATCACATAAAATGAAAGTATTAAAATTTGGCGGAACTTCGGTAGCCAATGCTCAAAATATAAAACTCGTTCTCGAAATTGTTAACCAAAAAGCAAAAGAAGACCAACTGGTTGTTGTAGTTTCAGCTCTTAGCAAAGTAACTGATTTATTGCAATCTGCAGCAGCAAAAGCAGCAGCAAACGACGAAAGCTTTAGAGAAGTGGTTGCTGAAATCGAGAAAAAACACCTTGACACTTTAAAAGAACTGATTCCCGTAAGCGAGCAAAGCAGTCTTTTAAGCCACGTAAAAAGAATCATCAATCATTTAGAAACCTTACTGGACGGCTGTTTCCTTTTGGGCGAATTGTCTCCAAGAACTGCCGACACTATTTTAAGTTTCGGAGAATTGCTTTCTTCATTTATCATCGCTCAAGCTTATCAGCAAATTAGCAAAGATGCCGTTTACAAAGACAGCCGCGAATTAATTAAAACAGATAATACTTTCGGAAAAGCGGTTGTAAATTTCGAAGTTTCAAATCAGTTGATTAAGGATTACTTCGCGCAAAACAATGCAAAAATCAATATTCTGCCTGGCTTCATCGCACAAACTTTAGACGGAATCACTTCGACTTTAGGTCGTGGCGGATCTGATTATACTGCAGCAATTATCGCTGGAGCAATCGATGCGGAACAATTGGAAATCTGGACTGACGTAAACGGAATGTTTACTGCTAACCCAAAAATTGTAAAACAAGCGCAGCCAATTGCCAATATCTCCTATCAGGAAGCAATGGAATTGTCGCACTTTGGAGCAAAAGTTTTGTATCCGCCAACAATTCAGCCTGTTTTAAGAAAAAACATTCCTATTTTAATCAAAAATACTTTTGAGCCAGAAGCTGAAGGAACTCTAATTTCTAATCAGGTTTCATCAAAAGATACCGTTGTAAAAGGAATTAGCCATATCGATCATATTTCGCTTTTAACTCTTGAAGGTCCAGGAATGATTGGAGTTGCGGGTTCTTCTAGACGTTTGTTTGAAGTATTGTCTCAAGAAAAAATCAACGTAATTTTTATTACTCAAGCTTCTTCTGAGCATTCAATCTGTATCGGAATCCTGAATTCTGATGCTGATAATGCCGAAGCTGCAATTAACAGAGCTTTTGAAATCGAAATTTCGCAGAACAAAATCGATCCTTGTTACGTAGAAAAAGACCTTTGCATTATTGCTTTGGTGGGTGAAAACATGAAAAATCACCAAGGTTTAAGCGGAAGAATGTTCAGTACTTTAGGAAAAAACAACGTAAACATTCGTGCGATTGCGCAAGGTGCTTCTGAAAGAAATATTTCGACTGTAATTAACGAAAGAGACGTTAAAAAAGCCTTGAATACTTTGCACGAAAACTTCTTTGAAGAAAACACAAAACAGCTGAACCTATTTGTAATGGGAGTTGGAAATGTAGGTGAGAAATTCATCGAACAGATTCATAACCAGAAGAAATTCTTAAAAGACGTTTTAAAAATTAATGTTCGCGTTATTGCTTTATCAAATTCTAGAAAAATGGTATTTGATGAAGACGGAATTTCTTTAAAAAATTGGGATGCCGCTTTAAGCGAAGGTGAACCAGCAAGCATCGACGGATTCATCAAACGTGCTGAAGAACTGAATTTACGTAATAGCATTTTCGTAGATATTACAGCAAATGCAACAGTTTCTGAAGCTTACGAAAAGTTCTTAAAAGAAAGTATTGCCGTGGTAACTTGTAACAAAATTGCTTGTTCTTCTGCTTACGACAATTATAAAAAATTAAAAAATCTATCTCGTCAATACAATGCTCCTTTCTTGTTTGAAACGAATGTTGGTGCGGGATTGCCAATTATAGACACCGTAAAAAATCTGATTGCTTCTGGAGATAAAGTGCACAAAATTCAAGCGGTTTTATCTGGAAGTTTGAACTTTATTTTCAACAATTTTGATGATAATAATTCTTTCCACGATGTGGTAAAAGAAGCTGGAGTTCAAGGTTTCACAGAACCAGATCCGAAAATAGACTTAAGCGGAATCGACGTGGCTCGTAAAATCCTGATCCTAATTCGCGAAAGCGGTTACGAAATGGATATTGACGCCATTGCAAACGAATCGTTCTTGCCTGCAGAATGTCTGGCAACAACAAACAACGATGATTTCTTTGCTTCGTTAATCAAACATGCTTCACATTTTGAGAACATTTACAAAGAAGCTTTAGCCAAAGATTCTAGACTAAAATATGTAGCGCAATTCGAAAACGGAAAAGCAAGCGTAGGACTTCAGTTCATTCCAAAAGATCATCCTTTCTATAATCTAGAAGGAAAAGATAATATCGTGCTTTTCTACACCGATCGTTACGTAGATCAGCCTTTATTGATCAAAGGAGCTGGAGCTGGTGCAGCTGTGACGGCTTCAGGAATTTTTGCAGATGTAATTCGCATCGGGAACGTGTAAAAGGTGCTAAGATGCTAAGACGCTAAGGTTCTAAGTTTTTTTATTAGATACCTTAGAACCTAAGCAACTCAGAACCTCAGAACTTATAAAAAACCATGTGGTAAAAGTTTGCAAAGCAAAAACCTTAGAACCTTAGCATCTTAGAACCTCAGAACCTTTAAAAGAATGGAAATAAAACTATTTTGCCCAGCAACTATCGCCAATCTCTCATGCGGATTTGACGTTTTGGGACTTTGCTTAGACAATGCGGGTGATGAAATGATTGTTCGAAAATCAGATCAAAAAGGAGTTCGAATTACTAAAATCGTAGGTGCCGATTTACCTCTTGAAACCGAGAAAAACGTTTCGGGTGTGGCGGCTTTAGCGATGTTAGCGACTTTGGACGAACTAGATTTCGGATTTGAAATTGAAATTTATAAAAACATAAAAGCGGGAAGCGGAATCGGAAGCAGTGCGGCGAGTTCTGCCGGAGCGGTTTTCGGAATCAACGAATTATTGGGAAGACCTTACTCTCGTAAAGATTTGGTTCAGTTTGCGATGCAAGGCGAAAAATTAGCCAGCGGAAACGCGCATGCCGACAACGTTGCTCCTGCCCTTCTTGGCGGATTTACTTTGGTAAGAAGTTATGCTCCGTTGGATATTATCAGAATCGACAGTCCGGAAGAATTGTACGCAACAGTGGTTCATCCGCAGATTGAGTTAAAAACGTCTGACGCTCGTTCTGTTTTAAAACAAAACGTTTCTCTAAAAAGCGCCATCATGCAATGGGGAAATGTAGGCGGACTTGTAGCAGGTCTTTACACCAAAGATTACGAGTTGATTGGAAGATCGCTTCATGACGAAATCGTAGAACCTTTACGAAGTGTTTTGATTCCAGGTTTCGACCAAATCAAACAAACAGCTTACGAAAACGGCGCTTTAGGTTCTGGAATTTCAGGTTCTGGTCCGTCTATTTTTGCTTTAAGCCGAGGAAAAGAAACCGCAGACCAAATCGCCAAAGCCATGAGCGCTGTCTACGAAAAAATGAATTTACCGTATGAGATTCACGTCTCGAAAATAAACCCAGATGGCGTAAGAATTCTTTAAAAGCAATATTACTAACCATATAAGTCATATAAGTTCATGTAATTAGTTGAACTTAATTTATTAAATGAACTTATATGACTTATATGGTTTAAAAATAAAAACAACCAATGAAATACTACAGTTTAAACCATAATGCCCCAAAAGTTTCTTTTCAGGAAGCTGTAATACAAGGATTAGCGAGTGATAAAGGATTATATTTCCCGGAAAGCATTACGCCTCTTGATCCTTCATTTTTTGATAAAATCGAAAGTTTAAGCCATGAAGAAATTGCTTATGAAGCGATTAAACAATTCGTTGGCGACGAAATACCTGCAGAAAAACTAAAAGAAATCATCGCTGAAACTTTAGTTTTTGATTTCCCTGTAGTGAAAGTAGAAAACGGAATCTATTCGTTAGAGTTGTTCCACGGACCAACAATGGCGTTTAAAGACGTTGGAGCCCGATTTATGTCGCGTTGTTTGGGTTATTTCAATAAAGACAAAAAAGACGCTAAAAACACGGTTTTAGTAGCCACTTCTGGAGATACGGGAGGCGCTGTTGCAAGCGGATTTTTAGGCGTTGACGGTGTTGATGTTGTCATTTTATATCCGTCAGGAAAAGTGAGCGACATTCAGGAAAAACAATTAACGACTTTAGGACAGAATATTAAAGCGCTTGAAGTTGATGGTGTTTTTGATGATTGTCAAGACATGGTGAAAAAAGCGTTTTTAGATGAAACTTTAGCACATAAAAACCTGACTTCGGCGAATTCTATTAATATTGCGCGTTGGTTGCCACAGATGTTTTATTTCTTCTTTGCCTACAAAGCTTTGAAGAGCCAAAACAAACCATTGGTTTTCTCTTGCCCAAGCGGGAACTTCGGGAATATCTGTGCCGGAATTATGGCAAAAAAATTAGGTTTGCCAATTGAGCATTTCGTTGCTTCGACAAACGTAAACGACACGGTGCCAAGATTCTTAGAAAACGGAAAATACGACCCGAAACCTTCTAAAGCGACAATTTCTAACGCAATGGACGTTGGAAACCCAAGTAACTTTATTAGAATTCAGGAATTATACAATAATGATTTAAAGGCTTTTGAAAAAGATTTCTCTTCGTACAGCTACACCGACGAAGAAACGCTAAAAGCCATGAAACAAATTTACAACACCAACGGTTACATCGCAGAACCTCACGGCGCGGTTGGTTATTTAGGTTTGAAAAAAGAGCTTGAAAAATACCCGAACGCCATTGGTATTTTCTTAGAAACCGCTCACCCAATTAAATTCTTAGATGTGGTTGAACCTGCTTTAGGAATTACGCTTCCAATTCCAACACAAATTGAAAGTGTTATTAATGAGGAGAAAGTTAGTGTGAAGATTGGTACTTATGAGGAATTGAAGGCTTTTTTGGGTTAAATAATTTATTTATCATCATATACTAAACGGCTGGGGATTAATTTTCAGTCGTTTTTTTTTTTGAGTCAATCCTTTGCTTGAGTATCCTTTAATTTATAATTATTCTATGTCAAGTTTAAAAATCTAGTAATAAAAAACATATATTTGAAAGTACGAAAACGAAACAAACTTTTGCTTATTTAACAGATTTAGGTTTACATGAAAAGGTTTATCTTGCATATAATAAGTTGGCAGAAATTGTAAAAACATATGTATAAAAAAGAAATAAAATACATCCTACCAAATTTATCACCATCTGAACTATTAAAATATTTCACTGACGAGCCACTCAATCGAGCTCTTAAAGGAAAGAATCTTAAACCAGGACAATCTGTTCAATTGGAGTTTCTCTCACTGTTTGATTATATGGGGGAAAAAGTTCCAAGAAAGTTCCTGTATGATCCAAAATATATCGGCCTTTATCATAATACAGCTTTAAAAATTGCTCATAAGCTAGTAGCAGAAGGGCTTCTTTCCACATGGGGAAACAAAACAGGAATATATCAGCAGTTTCAAGGCAATAGTTACGATGCAGAAAAAATGCACTACAACGCGTACGACTTCTTAATTTACGGCTTTGCCGAAGTAGTTGATTATTATAGTGAAGCAATCAGAATCATAGAAGTTGCTGAAGACAAGACTGGAAAGATCGACGTCGGTACTGGTTTCGCAATTTTACACAAACACACAAAACAATATTTTATTACTGCTAAACACTGCTTACCTAAAAATTCTGAAATTAGAACGAAAATATTTTTAGGTTTTTCTGACGGATACTCTTATCCTGAAAATATTTATTCTCACATCGATGACAATGTGGATATTGCTATCTTAGAGTTTTCCGATAAAATGGCTTTAAGCAACAAATTTTTCGTCCTTGAAACTCCATACTTATTAGATAAAATCCTAGTTTCTGGTTATCCACCAGTTCCTGGAACCACAGATGCTATTCTAGTTTCATCAACAGGAGAAGTTACTGCTATGGCTAAAACATACTTCCATAAATATGAACAGATTTATGTGAACGCAAATGTTAAAGGAGGAAGTAGCGGAAGTCCAATTATTAATGAATATGGGAGTGTTGTCGGAGTTATAATTGAATCAGCAAGAGATATTATAAATAATGATTTACAAGATGAACTACGTTTTGGAACTGGCCTTACAAGCGATCTAATCTTTGAGATATTGGAGTCTATTGATAATAATGGAGATGTTCATAAGAAGATGAAATTCAGTATCAATTCAAATAATTCATTTAGATTAATATAAAAACTTTTTGCCAAAATCCTTTTCCTTAAAATATATTGATCAACATGAAACAAAAACTTAAATTCGAATGGGACGAAAGTGGAAACAAGACTAATTCAATAAAATTTACTAACAGTAAAGTCTACCAAGTTACTAATACTAAATTTCATGGTAATTTTAGAGTTGACATACTAGAAAACGAAATAGGGGCTAGCGTTGAAAACACCTCAAATTCTACTTTTCAAGATTTAGTTGATATTGATGAACCAATAGAAAAACAAATGTTAGATTGGGCTTCAAATTTTATAGTAAAAAATATTGGGGTTTGTGACAGTTGCAAGGAAACGAAAATTGTTCGATTGCTATCAACATATGATTTAGAAAAAGAAGATTTTCAAAATCTAAACAGTTTATGTAAAAATTGCAGAGATAAAATTTACGACAAAATTTACGAAAAGGATAAAGCAGAAAGATTAGCTGAACATGAACTAGCCCAAGCTGAAATGGATAAAAATCCACCAAAAATTATTGGAGGATTTAAAAGAAAAAACGATGCTTTCAAAGCAATTCAAAAATTAGGAAATCCAGATAGAGAAATAATCGGTGAAGGATTTGAGTATGTAAAAGCAATTATACAAGTTGCTGACGGAACTTTTTACCCAACTTTTTTGACAATATGTGTGATTGATGGCGGAGAACATTGGGATACTGACTTTATTTCTAGTAATCTAGAATATAATATCCCTCAGAATTTAGCTTTTAAATATTTAGGAAAAACCATTGAAAAAATCTTTCCATATGAATATGAAACTTTAGCTCATATCGAAGGAGATTTCCATCAATCTTCATGGTTTGGAATTACTACTCAAACAAACGTTAGGCATCATTTTATAAATCAAATAACATTACAAAGACCAGATCAATGGGAAGGTGTTGAGGCTACCACAAAAGTTCAGGTACGCTCCTATTTTTCAATACAACATATCCTTTCCGCTGGGTATCTTTGTAAAAAATTAATTGAATTTGAAAAGACTATTTCAAATGAAAATAATGATGACGATTTAATTGACCATAGATCATTGGTAGTTTCAACTATCTTATCTTGTGCCTCATTTCTTGAAGCAAATATTAACGAGCTTTTTATGGATGCTTCAGAAAATCCGAATGGTATTGTTAAAGATTTACCTAAGTCAACAATAAAAGTTCTTTCTAAAATGTGGAGTAGAGGAATTCCACGAACAGCTAGTTATCCAGTACTTGAAAAATATCAAATAGCTTTAGCATTATCAAATAAAAAAGAATTCGATTTAGGAACTTCTTTAATTCAAAATATAACAGTTCTTATAAAACTAAGAAATGCTTTAGTTCACTATGAACCCGAATCTGTTATTACTAAAGATATTGCCGAAACTTCAACAATTAAAAAGCAAAAATTAGAGCAACAACTGAAGGGAAAATTCCCCCTAAATCCTTATACTGGGATTGATAATCCTTTTTTTCCTGACAAATGTCTTTCTTTAGGATGTGCTCTTTGGGCATTTAATTCGTGTATAAGTTTCACTGATGATTTTTTTATGAAATTAGGTATTGTACCTACATATCAAAGAATAAGACATAAACTTACAGACACAATCCTGCAAACCCATCGCTAGAGCAAGGATTTAAAACAAAAAAAGAGGCCTTAATAAGGCCTCTTTTTTTGTTTATATATGTTTTAAAAAATTATTTCCCATTCAACAACTTTTCCAAATACTCCACTTTATCTTTTTCAGCTTGTACCAAACGTTCGTAAAGTTCAACTACTTTATCTAAAGGATTAAAAGTACAACCATAATTAAGACCAGCATTCACAATACCATTATCGTGGTAAGTATTTCCAATAATATTTAAAACAGCTTCTTCCGAAAAGTTTTTAATGGCTTCAACAGAAATATCAAGAGCTTTTGCAATTTCAATTAGTCTTTGCTCGTCTACAGTTTCGCTGTTTTCAATATTCGAAACTGCCTGCTGACTTAATCCCAAAGCCTGTGCAAGCGCTTCCTGTTTCATATCTTTAAGCTCTCTGATACGGCTTATATTTCTGCCGATATGTCTTGGTTTTATTGCTGTACTCATAATTCAAAGATATTTAAAATTCTTAAACAAAAATAGATAGCTGTAAAAAACAAAGTTGTTTTTGTAAGATACGCTTTTCAATTGAACGCGGATTAAACGGATTCGTTATCACGAAGACGCGGATTTACACTGATTTTTTTTTAAATAATCCGCGTAAATCCGATCCCGATAGCTATCGGGATTGCGAAAGCAAATCCGCTTAATCCGCGTTCCAATTTATGCAGTTTTACTTCTTAGTCCCCAACAAATACAAAATCTTTGTGGGTCCAGATTTTACTTTCTTTATTTCCCAATTAAAGTTTTCTTTATTGTTTAATTTAGAAACCAAAGCATTCATTTCTTCAACAGAATACGTTCTTAAAGATGAAACCACGCCATCCCACAAAATCAAAATCGGCACGATCGGAATAAGATACGTAAATATAATTCTGCCAATATGAAATGGTCTTATAAAAGGCGTTGTCAATAAAACACTTATTGGCGAAAAGATCATAGCCATAATACTCTGAAAACTTCTTTCCTGCCCTTCAAAAATCGCAATAGAACTATTGGTGTCAATAGCATTTTGTAGAATCTGCTGCGCATCTTTCGGTTTAAAATGATGAAAAGATAAAAACTGCGTTCGAAGTCCTTTTAAGTTTTCTGGAACGTTTCTCGCATCGACTGAAGTTTTTACAAAATCAAAATTGTCGGCTTCTTTTTGTGTATGCTCAAATGCGGGAATATTTGGGAAATAATCCGTCAGCAAAATTTTTAAATCGGGATTGTTTTTTCGTAATTCGGCATTAAGCCAAATTAATCCGCCTCCTCCACCCGATGCGAGATCAATAATTTGATTGGTTTGGCTTTCTTTTAATCCTTTTTCGATTACAGGAACTATGCCTTTGTACATGGCAGTTTTATTCGAAAGAAATTGCAGAAAATCAGTTATATAGTTTCTAATAAATTCTGGAAGCCATTGCTGATCTTCAAATTCGAATAAATGTATTCTTGCCATAGTATCTATTTTTCAATTCATTACAAATGTCAATAATTTTATTTAAAATATTTACTTACAGAAATTTTAATTTCAATTGCCTTCAGCTTTAGCTGGAGGTTTTGTTTTTACAGCATCCATTCGGCTTTAGCCAAAAAACGCAAAAGATTAGGCTAAAGCTATTTTCTGCTATAACTTTGTCATTACAGTTTACATCTTACAGTTTACAGTTTACAGTTTACAGTTTACATTTTACATTTTACATTTTACATTTCACAACAAACAACATGATTACAAAAGCATTACTCGAAGATATTCCGGCATTAACCGTTTTAATTAACTCGGCTTACAGAGGCGAAACCTCTAAAAAAGGCTGGACAACCGAAGCGCATTTACTAGAAGGAAAAAGAACGGATGAACAGGAAATGACCGAAATCTTTCTGGATTCAAAAAATACGATCCTGAAATTTACAGAAAACAATACCATTATCGGTTCGGTTTTATTGGTAGAAAAAGGACATCAATTGTATTTAGGAATGTTGACGGTTTCGCCAGAACTTCAAAACAGCGGAATCGGGAAAAAGCTTTTGGCAGCAGCCGAAAACCATGCTCAGTCTCTTGGCTTATCGAGTATTATTATGACGGTTATTTCGGTTCGCGAAGAACTTATTGCATGGTACAAACGTCATGGTTATGCAGACACTGGTAAACGCGAGGCTTTTCCTGAGAGCGGTATTCATGTTACGGTTTCTGAAGTGCCTTTGGAGTTTATTTATTTGGAGAAAAGTATCTAAGTTTTTTGACAAAGTAACCATATAGTTTTGTCATTTCGACGAAAGGAGAAATCTCCGCAAGTAGCTCTACAAAGATTTGCAATATACTCTGCGGAGCTACTTGCGGAGATCCCTCGTTCCTCGGGATGACAAGATTGAGATAAAAACTGCGTAAAACAAAAACAACAATTTGATTTCATAATAAAACAACAAAAAATGAACGTACACGTTTTTCCTAAAAAAGATAGTAAAGCTTCTGTTTGGAGTGGCGGATTAACATATGAATATGTGATATATCCTAAATCAGCAAACTATGCCGATAGAGATTTCATATTTAGGATAAGCAGTGCTACTATAGAAGAAGTTCCTTCGCTTTTTACAAACTTTAAAGGTTATCATCGTTATCTGGTTATGCTTGATAACGGTTTGGATATTGAAGTAAATAAAGAGAAAAAGAGATACGAGAAACATGAAATCATGCAATTCAACTCTGCTGATGAAGTGATTTCGTATACAAAAGGCTCCGATTTTAACTGGATGGTTTCTGAAAAAATAAGCCATCATAAACTGAAAATAACAAATAGCAACGAGAATTGTAATGCTCAAATAATACTGTTATTTTCTTTGCATGCAACAGTTATTAAAATCAATGAGAAACCATATAATCTAAATCCTTACGATTTAGTAGTCGTTGAAAATGTAGAAAAGGAAAATGTAGTACTTCAATTCTCTAATGAATGTCTCTTTGGAATGTTGGATTTTTAATTGAAAAAACAAAAAATTATTCCGCAGAGATTCGCGGAGAATTTCACAGAGATTCGCTAAGTTTTTTTGTTTCACGCAGATTTTAAAAGATTTAAGCAGATTACGCAGATTATTATTTAATCTAATCTGCATAATCTAATTCTATTGAGAAAAACAAAAAGAATCTGTAAAATCAGCTTTAATCTCTTTTCAATCTGCGTGAAATAAAAACTTAGAACCTTAGCATCTCAGGATCTTAGCATCTCATCTCCTTTTTAATCTTCGAAAGAAACTCATGCGAAACGCCCAAATACGATGACAAATTCTTGTTGTTTATCGCACTCACTTTTTGCGGATAGCGCTCTTTAAAATCAAGATAACGCTGTTTGGAGGTTTTATGTAGAACATCCAAAAGTCTTTGCTGAATGGCAACGTTGGCGCGCTCGATCATGAGAACATGAAACTTAATGAGTTTTGGGATTACAGCAAACAAATACGCTTTTTGCATTTTACTGATCACCACGATTTCGCTATCTTCAATGGCTTTGATGTTGTAGGTGGTTGGTTTTTGATGGTAAAAACTTTCGAGATCGCAAATCCATTCATTTTCAAAGGAGAAGAAAATAACGGTTTCCGTTCCGTTTTCGTTTAGAATGTAGGTTTTGAAAGAACCTTTCAAAATAAATCCTTCATAACAGCTATTCGAATTCTGGATTTGCAAGAACTGATTCTTCTTCAGTTTAATGAGTTCTGCTTTGGAGACAATAATATCCCATTCTTCATCTGTGAGCGGAATCTTTCGCTCAATGTTTGCTCTTAGTAGGTTGTACATCTTGTGGTTTTTGTGGTTTTTTGTGAGGAATAAATTTGTTTTTTCAACTCATTATTAATTAGGGGCTTATATAATGTAATCGATTACGTAAAAGTACACATAAAATGCATTTTTGTAAATTTAGAAGTGTTAAAAAAATACTTTTAGCAGATTTTTTTATTAAAGTTTGAACTTGTTCAACTTTTTTCGCACAAATAATTTTGAGTTTTGCGTTGTTAAACTTTTTTAAATAACCAAACTTAATTATGAACTTAAAATCAACACTTTCAATGTTCGCAGCAGCATTGATTTTCGGATTTACGGCATGTAATTCTGAAGAGATCGCTTCAAACACAGAAGCAAGTATTCAACCAACAAACGAAGCAGTGACTGATGCTGCAACTAATCCGACAGCTAAAATCGGAAATTGCGCTGAGGTGCCAGGATGGGCTTCGCAAAACGGAGGTACAACAGGCGGAGGTTCTTCTGCCGAAACCACGGTTACTACCTACGCTCAGCTAAAATCGGCTATCGAAAACACTTCTGTAAAAGTGGTTAAAGTTTCAGGAACAATTACGGTTACGGCAAGATTATCATTTCAAGATCAGACTGGTAAAACGATTTATGGCGCTAGCGGTGCAAAATTGGTTTCAACAGATCAGAGTAAAGATGGTTCTGGAATAATCAACATCAAAAGATGCAAAAACATCATCATTAGAAACTTAATTTTTGAAGGTCCAGGCGCTTATGACACTGATGGTTGGGATAATGCCATTTTAGACAATTGCCAAAACGTTTGGATCGATCACTGCGAATTTAGAGATGGTGTAGACGGAAATTTCGACATTAAAAATCAATCTGATTATATTTCGGTTACGTATACTAAATTCCATTATCTAAAACCTCCAAAAGCGGGTGGTTCTGGCGGAACTGACGATCACCGTTTCTCTAACTTAATTGGTTCTAGCGATGGTGCAACAGCCGATCGCGGAAAATTGAGAATTACTTTTGCCAGATGCTGGTGGGCTCAAGGATGTAAAGAAAGAATGCCTAGAGTCCGTTTCGGAAAAGTGCACATTGTAAACAGTTTCTTCAACAGCACCGTAAGCAACAAATGTATTGCAGCAGGTTTTGAAGCTGATATTCGCGTGGAAAGCAATGTTTTTGAAGGTGTGAAAAATCCGATCGATTTAATGACGGGTTTTACTGCCGTTACAGCTACAGATAATGTCTTCACAAGTGTAACAGGAACTCAAGCAGGAAACGGAACTGCTTTTACCCCTCCTTATTCTATCTTAAAACTGGATAAAACGGCTGTTAAAGCTGATATTTCTGCTAATGCTGGTCCTACTTTGGGAGGGAATGTTTGCGGTTCTTTCTAGTTTTTTTTTGCCACTAAGACGCTAAGGCACTAATTTTATTAATCTCGCAAAGCCGCAGAGACGCAAAGTTTTGAACCATATAAGTAATATAAGTTCAATTAAGCAGAAAACTTAAAATTCTTATATTACTTATATGGCTTAAAACAATTTCACAGAGATTCACAGAGAATTTCACAAAGAGTTTTTTTTAAGCCAACCACTTAAATTATCTTATATAACTTATATGGTTAAAAAACAATCACAAAACGAGTTCTTCAAACAAACGCTGAATTGTTTTCTCCAAATCTTCACATAAACCCGGATGAGGTCTTGAAGTTTGAATAGCCGAGCTTCTAATGGCTGTTAACCATCTGAATCGTTCTGGAATATCAAATTCGGCAATTGGTCCGCCGTCTTTGGCACCTTTTGCTATTTTTTCTAATGAAGTTAAGTTGCATTCTAATTGTTCGATGTCGAAATCGGCAGAAAGGGCTTGTATTCTTTCTTTATTTAAGTGAAAAAGAACCTTTATAAATTTGGCTTTTTTGCAAAACAAAATGATCCCGATATTCAGGAATTCTTCGCGCTCTACCCTTGGCACAACACGAATCACAGCATATTCGTATAAGTGATTATCTTGCATTTTGAGCCTGGTTTACAAAAATTTCTGAATTGGCTAATCTTGTTTTTAAAAACTGCAAATATACGTTTCGCAATCCTTCTGGAGTTTCGTCTGCATCTTCCCATTGCAACCAGTCTAGTGGAATTGTATGGACAATTTCTTCTAAAATTTCTGGCGTTAGAATTGCTTTAAATTCAGCATCGACTTCTTTCAACATTGAAGCTTGAGGCAATAAAACATGGTCTTTTATCAACGCAAACGGACTTTTAGCATGCTGTTCCCAGTTATGCCAAGAATGGTGAAAATACAAACACGCTCCGTGATCGATCAGCCAAAGTTCTTTATGCCAAATTAGCATATTGGTGTTTCTGAAAGTTCGGTCAACATTCGTAATATAAGCATCTAGCCAAACAATTTGTGAAGCTAATTTAGCATCAACAGTTGTTACCACAGGATCGAAAGTTATGGCTCCAGATAAAAAGTGAAGCGCCAAGTTTAATCCTTGGCTTCCTTGCAGCAAATCTTGTATTTCTTCATCGCCTTCTGTTCTTCCGAAAGCTTCGTCAAGGTTTGCAAATACTAATTCTGGCAGTTGCAATTTTAGGGCTTTTGCAATTTGTCCGCCAACCAATTCGGCGATTAGGGCTTTTACGCCATGTCCGGCGCCTCTAAATTTTAAAACGTATTTAAAATCATCATCGGCTTCTGCTAAGGCTGGTAAGGAACCGCCTTCGCGTAGTGGAGTTATATAACGGGTAACGTTTACCGTCCTGAGATCGAAGTTGTTTTTCATATTACAAACTTAATGATTTTAACCGCAAAGAGCGCAAAGGTTTACGCAAGGTTCGCAGAGTTTTTTTTAATCTCGCAAAGGCGCGAAGTCGCAAAGTTTTTATATTCTTTGCGACTTCGCGTCTTTGCGAGCAAATTCTTTATCATGTAAAACAATCCTTGCGTTCTTTGCGTAAACCTTTGCGCTCTTTGCGGTTAAACCTTTAAGCTCAAAAAAGCTTTTCCAAGATATTTAATAATCGTTGAAGCTGTAAAAGATTCGTAACCTGTTTTTGGGAGAGCTAGATCTGCTGTTAAGCCATGCAGATAAACTCCCATTTTTGATGCATATTTGGGTTCGTAGCCTTGAGCTAAAAGACTGGTGAGGATTCCGGTTAAGACGTCGCCACTTCCTGCGGTTGCAAGTGCGGCGTTTCCGCTTGTGTTTTCGTAAACTGAGGTTCTGTTTATAATGTATGTCGGCGCGCCTTTCATGACAACAATCACTTTGTATTTTTCTGAAAAGGCGATTGTTTTCTGAAATTTCTCAGCTTCTGAATTCCATTTTCCGATTAAACGTTCGAGTTCTTTGGGATGCGGTGTTAGAATCGTGTCTTCGGGAACTAATTCTAGCCAAGATAAATTTTCTGAAATGATGTTTAAAACATCGGCATCGAGAACTAAAGGCGCTTTATTTACTCGTAAAAATTCAAATAAAGCTTTTTGCGTGCCAAGCTCCTTTCCTATTCCTGGGCCAATTCCGACAGCTTGAGGAATCAAGGGTAAATGTATATTGGTTATGAAATTAGTGTTTTCATCGGTTACGGTCATTACTTCGGGAATGGAAATTTGAAGGATTTGATAACCGCATTTGGGTATAAAAGTCGTTACGAGTCCGCAACCTGATTTTAGGCAGGATTTTGAAGCTAAAACGCCTGCTCCTATTTTTCCGTAGCTTCCAGCAATAATCACCGCGTGACCTTGTGTTCCTTTGTGGGTTTGAGGATTTACGGGTTTGTATAATTTCTGAATTTCTTCTTTATTGATTAAATACGGTGATTTCATTTTTGCTGGTGTTTTAAATTTTAAACACATAGAATCATAGCTTTTCTTTGCATATAAAGGCGTTTCACTTGTTTAAGTAAACATAGCTCAACTTGAAAAACGTGATTTTCTTATTCTAAAATTACATAAAAAATTGAAATCCTGAATCTTCTTTTGAAAACGTCGCCCCTAGCCCTGATAGAAGCGGTATCCTTTTGCTTTTTTCTTTAAAAAGCAAAAGATATAGCGGATAGCAGGAAATAGCTCCTAATTATTGCGAAATTTATAATTTAAGACATTCAAATTTGATATTTTTTGAATAGATTTGCAAAACAATTTTATAAAACAACACAATGAAAAATACTGCGCTTACGCACATACATGAAGGTTTAGGAGCGAAAATGCTTCCTTTTGCTGGTTATAATATGCCTATTACTTATGAAGGGGTTAATGCTGAACACGAAACAGTTCGTAACGGCGTGGGAGTTTTTGACGTTTCGCATATGGGCGAATTTTTGTTAACGGGTCCAAATGCTTTGGCTTTGATTCAGAAAGTGACTTCAAACGATGCATCGACTTTAACCATTGGAAGAGCGCAATATTCTTGCTTGCCAAACAATGAAGGCGGAATTGTGGACGATTTGATTGTTTATAAAATGAAAGAAGAGCAGTATTTGCTTGTTGTAAATGCTTCTAATATTGAAAAAGACTGGAACTGGATTACGTCTCACAATGATTTGGGTGTTGAAATGAGAAATCTTTCTGATGATTATTCTCTTTTAGCGATTCAAGGTCCAAAAGCGGTTGAAGCAATGCAGTCTTTAACTTCTGTTGATTTGTCTGCGATTACGTATTACCATTTTGAAGTGGGTGATTTTGCTGGAATCGAGAATGTAATTATTTCGGCTACAGGATATACGGGTTCTGGCGGTTTTGAAATTTATTGCAAAAATGATGAGGTAGAGCAAATTTGGAACAAAGTTTTTGAAGCAGGAGCTTCTTTCGGAATTAAACCAATTGGTCTTGCCGCTCGTGATACTTTACGTTTAGAAATGGGATTTTGCCTTTACGGAAATGATATTAACGACACTACTTCTCCTCTTGAAGCTGGTTTGGGATGGATTACTAAATTCACAAAAGATTTTACCAATTCTGAAGCGCTTAAAAAGCAAAAAGAAGCTGGTGTTACTAGAAAATTAATTGCTTTTGAAATGCAGGAGCGTGCGGTGCCAAGACATGATTACGAAATTGTTGATGGTTCTGGAGCGGTAATCGGAATTGTAACTTCTGGAACGATGTCGCCTTCTATGAATAAAGGAATTGGTTTAGGATATGTTACTGTAGCAAACAGTGCGGTTGACAGCGATATTTTTATTAGAATTAGAAAAAATGATGTTCCTGCTAAAGTGGTAAAATTACCTTTTTACAAGAAATAATTTTTATTGAAATATAGCAGAAAATGCGTTACGTTGGTAACGCATTTTTTGTTTCTAGAAAAATCTGTAATCGTTAATTTATTTGCGGTTTGTTCGTTTAACGGTTAAATACTTTTTGTTGTCGATTTTTTGAAAAAAATACTACAATTTGTAAAAAAATTAGTGTAACTTTAATCATAAACCATGAATTTCCATTTATGAAAAAGATTTCACTACTCCTTTTTTTGCTGACATCAACTATATCCATTGGTCAGAACAGCGCAGAAACTTGTGAAATACTAAACAAAATAAATGCGCTTATTCAAGCTGAGCACTTAAGACCAAAACCTGTTGATGACAGCCTTTCTGTATTCGTTTTTGACAATCTCATTAACGAACTGGATCCTTCTCGCAATATCTTTTTTAAGACCGAATATGACGAAATGGCTCAGAAATATCGCTATAATCTTGATGATCTGATCCTAAAAAAGGACTGCAGCTTTCTTACCGATATAAAAGCCAAATATGTAAATGGTCTTTTGCGAACCAAAAAAGTTTTAGAAAAAATTCAGACCATTCCAATCGATTATACTAAAAAAGATACCATTCGTTTTTATAAAAAATCTTTTGCCTTTTATTTAAAGAAAGAAGATATGGAGAAGGTCTGGATGAAAAAGCTTCGCTACCAGATCTTAGACGATATTGCGGAACTAAGCGAAAATCTGGATTCTTTAAAAACTAATTTTAATACGATTGAACAGGCTTCTAAAAATAAAATTCTTACCAGTGAAATCTGCCGTTTTAATACGCTAATAGAATCTAATACCAAGCAGGAAGAAAAATTTTATAATTTCTTCTGTACCTATTTTGATCCTCATACGGCTTATTTTAGCGATGATTCTAAAACAAGTTTTGTTGCTTCTTTATCAAAAGAGCATTTATCGCTTGGAATGACGGTTAATTTGAACGAAAAAAACGAAATCATTATTGACGAAGTCGATCCAAACGGCCCCGCTTATCAAACGGGACAAATAAAAAAAGGCGATCAGATTATTTCGATTTCCAATCAGAAAGAAACACTTCAGGTTTCTTGCGCATCATTAGAGTCGATATCGTCTATGATATTATCTGAAAACAATAAACATATTACACTTACTTTAAAACGCAATTCGGGCAAAAGTTTTGATGTTTATATTGAAAAACAAATGATGAAAGATGAAGAAAATTCGGTTTTCAGCTTCATCATTGGCAAAGACAGTAAAATTGGATATATAAAAATTCCGAGTTTTTATGCCGATCTTGACGGTACTAGCAGAAAAGGCTGTGCAGATGATGTAGCTCGAGAAGTGATAAAACTGCAAAGAGACAGCATAAAAGGACTTGTTATTGACCTTATTGACAATGGCGGAGGTTCTATGGAAGAGGCTATAAAACTGGCCGGAATGTTTGTAGATTATGGTCCGCTTTCGATTGTAATCGACAACAAAAAAGAAGCATCTGTAATTAATGATCCTTTTAAAGGTGTAATTTACAGAGGGCCAATTGTGGTATTGGTAAACAGCAATACCGCTTCGGCAAGTGAATTTTTTTCTTCTATCATGCAAGATTATAACCGAGCGCTTTTACTAGGAAGCACTACGCTTGGAAAAGCTACTATGCAGACTATTCTTCCGCTTGACGAAGAAAAGAATACAGATTTCTTGAAAATTACAATCAATAAATTTTACCGAATTACAGGTAAAAGCCATCAATATGTTGGAGTAAAACCAGATGTTGTTCTTCCAGAATTTTATGAAGATATCTACCAAAAAGAAAGCGATTTTCCGACTGCAATTAAAAACGACAGTATAGAACCTTTCTTAAAGTACAAAACCTATGTGAAGCGTAATTTAATTGACAAAATCGCTAAAAACAGCTCGCAGAGGTTGTCAGACAATTATTTTTTCAATAATATTAAAAGGATCAATCTTAAAATAGATCAGCTTGTAAATGCTCCAAAAGCAGAAATTCCGTTGACATTAGACGCTGTTTTCACTCAGAAAAAAACATTAAATGCGCTTTGGAAAGAGATTAATACTTTTAATGACGAAAATAATCCGCTTGATGTATATAATTCTAGTGTTAATCAGTTTCTTTTAGGCGCTTATCCGAATGATAAAACGATTAACCAATATCAGATGGATAATCTTAAAACAAATCCGTACCTCAACGAAGCTGTAAATATCATTAACGAATTTAACGGAGGCGCTAAGTGAGGTTTGTTTCAAGTTTCAAGTTTCAAGTTTCAGGTTGTGCTAAACTTGAAACTTTTGCTATGGCAAATCAACTTGAAACCTGAAACTTGAAACTCAAAAATCATCCTTAAAAAAAGAATTATTTTGTTTTTGTAAAAATTAGGAAAACCGTATTTTTGCATCACAAAACTAAAAATTAGAAATGGGAAGAGCGTTCGAATTTAGAAAAGGAAGAAAAATGAAACGTTGGTCAGCAATGGCCAAAACATTTACCAGAATTGGTAAAGATATCGTAATGGCTGTTAAAGAAGGCGGACCAAATCCTGACGCCAATTCTAGATTAAGAGCTGTTATACAAAATGCAAAAGCGGCAAACATGCCTAAGGACAATGTGGAGCGCGCTATTAAAAATGCAAGTAATAAAGACACTGCCAACTATAAAGAAATTTTGTTTGAAGGATACGCTCCTCACGGAATTGCAATCTTAATTGAAACGGCTTCTGATAACAATAACAGAACTGTTGCTAATATTCGCAGTTATTTCAACAAATGCAACGGAACAATGGGAACTCAAGGTTCTGTTGAGTTTATGTTTGACCATACTTGCAACTTCAGAATCGCAAAAGACGGTATCGATGCTGAGGAATTAGAATTAGAATTAATTGATTTTGGTGCTGAGGAAGTTTTTGAAGACGAAGACGGAATCTTAATCTACGCTCCTTTTGGAAGCTTTGGTGCTTTACAGAAAGAACTAGAAAACAGAGGTCTTGAAATTTTATCTTCTGGTTTTGAGCGTATTCCGCAAATCACAAAAGAATTAACTGAAGCTCAAATCGCTGACGTTGAAAAACTAATCGAAAAAATCGAAGAAGATGATGACGTAATGAACGTTTATCATACAATGAAAGAAGAATAGTCTTTCTATAAAATATATTTTAAAAAGCTCTGGATTTTTCTGGAGCTTTTTTGTTTTAAGGACTTTTTGAAGTTTTATAAAATAAAGGTAAAATTAGTTTATTGCTACTAGCAGAGACGCAATAAAGTGTATCTTATTATCTTATATAAAATTAGATTTTGTTGCAATTAAGAGTAGAAGAATGAAATTATTTGAATTCATTTTAAACTAAGTTTAAACACTTCAAAAAATAACATTTCGATTATATTTGCAACACCTCAAATATTAATTAAAACTAAAAATGCAAACATCAAAAATCACAAGAATTGCTGTAGTAGCACTAGTTCTTTTGTTCTTAGTCTTAAGTGTAATTAGCTGCACTACTACAAATGTACATAACCACAATCACCATCATTCTGGTAAAAAAATACCACCAGGACAAGCAAAAAAAATGAATGGGGATCAAAGTGCCAAAGCATATGCTCCAGGTCAACAAAAAAAGAGATAATAACTTATTAGCCTTCTGAGTTTCAGAAGGCTTTTTTTATTCTATAAGGTTATTTTTTTAACGAAATGTGGAAACCCGTAAGGATTTATTTAACCAAATGTCTATTTTTGGCAAAATTTTAATAGTCTATTACGTTTTAAACTAAATCCAATCTATGAAAATAACTTTACCTTCCTAACACACTGCTATTTAAGATTGGAATCTCCCAAGTTTTTTAACTTAAAAGGGTATTCTTTCATTACAGCTCCCATCTCAAAACACATAACCAAACCTACTATAAATTGAAAAAAATTACTTCAAAGTTTCCTTCTTTTGTATTAAGTATAGTTTTATTTTTATTTAGTATAAACTGTTTTTCATATTCTAATATTGATACTATTTCAAATGTTAAGAATAACCATCCTAAACAGTTAATTCTACCGCAGCAAATTGTAAAAAACAACTTTACAAGCACTACTGAAAGCGAATTTACCAGCTCTTTTATAGAAAAAAATTATCCAATTGGTGATCCAACCAATCAATATCTTGAAAAAGCGAAAGAGGTTTTTAATGAAATCGAAAAAAATGATAATCTTACCGATTATTTAGAGCCTAAAAATCTAGCAATGCTGCCACTAGGCATTAAAAAGACGATTGGCGGCATTCAATATTCTTTAGGGATTAGCAATGCAAAATTTACTCCTCAATATACTGAGCTGACAGCTTTTGTAAAAATTGTACTTCCCCAAACAGATTCGCAAGGAAACAGAAAAGAACTGTTCTTTGGAGCTAATAATATCAAACTTTCTCATAAGGGAGGTTTAGTCGGTGACACCAATTTAGTTTTACTAGGCGATGTGCCCATTCAAATGTTTGGTGATAAAACACTTTTAGTTTTAAAAGGCGGTATGGAAATGGCCACTGGAGTGGTTACAAATAAGACGTACGTTACTATAGATTGTAACGGCTTTAAAGAATTAGGCATTGATGCAGAGGTTTTATTCTCAAGAGCCATGCTTGAACCTGTTGATGCGACTTATAAACCTATTGCTGGTGATAGTCGTGTAACGGCAAAATTTAATGCTGTTGTAGGCAATTGGAATGATATCCTAATTGATATTAGTTTACCCGCTTTTCAATTAACCAAACATCCTGGCTATTGCTTTGAGTTGAACAAAGCAGTCATTGATATGAGTGACTTGCGAAACTCAACCAATGTTGTATGGCCAAAAGATTATGAAAAAGATTATTTAGTTCCTGGAAACGAAAAGCTTTGGAGAGGGTTTTATGTTCAATCTTTGAAACTAGTCTTACCATCACAATTCAAAAAGAAGGGCACCAACGAGCGAATTACATTCCAAGCTACCAACCTGTTAATTGACAGAATGGGAGTTTCTGGCGTTTTTAGTGGAGATAATATTTTAAGTATTGGAGATGGAGATGCTTCGGGATGGCAATTTTCGGTTGATCATATTGAATTAGGCTTTAGAGCCAATTCTCTTGTTTCTGCGGGATTTGGAGGAGCAATCGTTTTACCTGTTTCTTCAGGGCAATGCACATCAGACGCAAGAGGCGAACTTGGATATACTGCTCTTTTTAATGTCATCGATAATGAATATCTGTTAAAGGCTGAAGTAACCAATGATATTTGCTTTCAGGTATTTAAGGGTAAAGCTAACTTAGAAAAAAACTCTTATGTAGAGCTAAAAGTAAAAGAGGGCAAATTTTTACCTAAAGCGGTTTTATATGGAACTCTTTCACTTAAAGCAAGCAATAATAAACCAGTAACTGCATCTGAAGCGGTCGCTGGGGTAAAAAACAAGGAAAAAGCGGAAGGAGAAACTGGGCCAGTAGAAAAAGAAACGGCTGTTTTCAAAGGTATTATATTCCAAAATCTAACCCTTCAAACTGTTAACCCAATCATCACTGCTGACTATTTTGGGTACAAAAATGTTAAGGAAGATGATGCTAAGGTTAGTAATTTCCCTGTAACGATTAATGAAATTGCTTTAATTGCTGACACAGAATCAGCAAGTCTAAAAGTCGATCTAGCTATTAATTTGATGAAGGATCAATTTAATGGCCAGACAAAATTCTACGTTATTGGAAAATTTTCTCCTGAAGAAGGAATCCAAAAATGGAAATTCGACCGTCTTAAATTTGAAGAAATCAAAGTCGCAGCCGATCTTGGCGGCGTCAAATTTAAAGGAAGCATTACCATATTAGATAATGATCCTATTTACGGAAATGGATTTAAAGGAATGCTTGGTGCCGATTTTACAGGAGGAATTTCTGTTGAAGCTAATGCTATCTTTGGTTCAAAAAGCTTTAGATATTGGTATGTTGACGCAATGGTTGACAATCTTAATATTCCTGCGGGAGCTATTACCTTTAAAGGATTTGGTGGTGGTGCATACTATAAAATGAAAAAAGACGGATTTAGCAACAGTTTTGTCGCTTCTGGTTCTAACTATGTTCCAGATATCGATTCAGGACTTGGTGTCAAAGCCATGATTAAATTTGCCGGAACTGCTACTGCAGATGCTTTTTGGGGTGGTGCAGGATTCGAAATCGCATTTAATACGCATGGAGGCATAAACCGAATCAGTATCTATGGCGAAGGACACGTAATGCAAACTTTCGAAATACCTGGTGCGTCTGAATTAACCCAAGCTTTAAAAACCGTAACTGAAAATGAATCTTTAATGTCATCAATTGCATTAGAGGCGCTAAAAACTTCAAATCTTTCTAAAGCGGCTGAGCAGTTGTACCCTACAGATGTTAAGGCACGTATGGGAATCAATGCATTTGCAGCCATCGAATATGATTTTAGATCTAAAACTTTACATGGAACTTTTGACTTATATATAGATACTCCAGGAGGTTTTATTAAGGGTCGCGCGTCTGGTAACAGAGCTGGATGGGCAGTACTGCATTTTGCACCAGACAAATGGTACATCAGAATGGGTACACCAACAGATCGTTTAGGAATAAAACTAGCTATTGGTTCTTTTGAAGTAGAAGCTGGAGGTTATTTTATGATTGGAGACGACATTCCGGGAAGCCCTCCTCCACCCGATATCGTTGCACAAATTCTTGGAGTCAGTGCGCAATCACTTGATTATATGCGCGATGAAAACAGTGTAGCTTCTGGTAAAGGTTTTGCTTTTGGATCTGATTTTAGCTTAAAAACAGGCGATTTAACTTTTCTAATCTTTTATGCCAATTTTCAATGTGGATTTGGATTTGACATTATGGTAAAAGATTATGGCGAAGCACAATGTAAAGGTTCTGGACAAATTGGTCTTAATGGCTGGTATGCTAACGGACAATCTTACGCTTATTTGCAGGGAGAACTGGGAATCAAGATTAAATTGTTTATGATTAAAAAGAAAATATCCATTATAAAAGGTGGCGGTGCAGTTCTTTTACAAGCTAAACTTCCTAATCCCGTCTGGATTAGAGGGTATCTTGGAGGTTATTTCAACTTACTCGGAGGTGCCATTAAGGGAAGTTTTAGATTTAAATTGGAATTTGGTAAACAATGCGAGTTTATTAATGATTCTCCTTTAGGCGGATTAAAAACAATTGCAGACATTACTCCCGCTGAAGGCACAAAAGATGTCAGTGTATTTGCTGTTCCGCAAGTTGGATTTAATTTTCCAGTAGAAAAAAGCTTCACATTAGAAGAAGATTCTGGCGTAAAAACATATAAACTTAAACTAGAAGAATACACCGTTAAAAAAGATGGTGTTGTTATTCCAGGAGAAATAACATGGAATCAAACTAAAGATTTATTAAGCTTTACTCCTTTTGATGTATTTCCACCTAATTCAAGTCTAGTAAGTACAGTAAAAGTAAGTTTCCAGGAACTTACTAACGGAGCATGGAAAACAGTTTATGATGACGGGCAAATTGCTACTGAAACTGAGGTTAGAAATTTCACTACAGGACTTGCACCAAACAATATTCCTGTAACCAATATTGCGTATTGTTATCCTGTAATAGACCAGAAATATGTTTATCAAAACGAATCTAAACAGGCATATGTAGTGCTAAAACAAGGACAGCCTTATTTGTTTGAATTAAAACAAGGACAATCTCAAAAAGCATTCTATAAAACGGGAACAGCTTCAAGTACAGGGGCTATAACTTATAATAGCACGCTGAGAAAAGTAAGCATAGATCTACCAGCGTTACAAACGTCTAAGACTTATAGCATTTCTTTAATGACACTTGAAACAAAAAGTGATGCCAATAGCAATTTAAAAGAGAGCTATACTAAGCAAGATTTGGGTGAAAATGCAAATGTTGAGATAAAGGACAGTAAATTGGCAGAGGTTGTAACTGGTGGTGAAGGTGTTGAATTATTGCAATATAATTTCAATACAAGTCAGTATAACAGCTTCTCTGAAAAAATGGCGGCCAAAAAGCCTAAACAAACTTTAGTAGAGATTATTTACTCTGATGTGCATGCTTTACAGTCTTTAAATAGCTCAACCGAACCTTTTGATGAAATTGAAATTATAGGAAATGCTAAAACAATGTACGTTCCCTTAATTAACACCGAAGCGATTCTAGATGATAATTATTATAAAAACGAAATTTTCCCTTTAGTATACCAAGGATATCCTTTAGAAAACGATTTACAGTTTGACAGAAGCTCAACAGTTCTTGGTGTTCCGCCAACAAAAGGAGTAGAAACTCTAGCATGGTATCAAGATTATTTAATTAATAATCCAACAAGCTATATGTTGAAGGAATATCTACCATATCGTTATAATCTACCATATTACTATAAAACCGATTTTGTCAATTTAAGATATAAAGTGGTTAATAAGTATTTAAATACTCTAAACCAGCAAATGGTTACGAAGTATGATTATATTATTAACGGAAAATTCCCTTATATCAAACAAGGAACCTATAACATAAAACTGAATTACACTCTTCCGGGAGGTCAATTAGGAAGCAGTTCTGTATTCACATTCAATAAATCAATTTAATAATGAAGTTCAAATTTTTCTTTATCCTTTCTTTAATTTTCACTTTTTCTGGAATTGCCCAAAACAATTCTAAGGAAAAAAATGACATAGAAAAAAAGAACGAAATCCAAGTAATTGCAAGGGTTCAAAAAGATCGTATCTTATTGCGTTGGGCAGTTAATACTTCCTTGGCTTGGAAAAAATTAAACACTTACGGTTACTTAATTGAAAGATTCACCGTTACAAGAGACAATAAAACACTTGCAAAACCAGAACGTGTAGTCTTAGCTGAAGCTTTTAAACCAGAACCCGTAGAGACATGGGAAAAATTAATTGATGAAAATGATAATGCCGCCATTATTGCTCAAGCAATTTTTGGAGAAAGCTTTAGTGTAACTGGAGCTGATAATTTAGAATCTATTGTAAATCTTTCTGAAGAAGCAGAACAGCGTTTCACATTTGCATTATATACAGCTGACAAAGATTTTGAAATTGCAAAAAAAGCGGGTTTAGGTATTGAAGACAAAAATGTCAAACAAAATGAAAAATATGCCTATCGTATTTCGTCAAATGTTCCTGAAAAAGAATTGAGCATTGTTTATGGAGGAGTTTTTGTTAGTTTAAAAGAATATGAGCCTTTACCAAAACCAATGGATCTTACGGCGCATTTTACAGATAATAGTACGATGTTAAGCTGGAATTTTAAAATTCTTGCACATGTTTATGGCAGTTATTATGTAGAACGTTCTATTGATAAAATTAATTACAAAAGAATTACAGAAAAACCATATACTAGTTTAAGTCAGGAAAATGCAAACAACAACCGAATTTTTTATGTAGATTCTATTGCTAACAATACTTCCTATAATTACCGTATTCAAGGTATATCTCCTTTTGGCGAATTAGGACCTTATTCTGACGTTGTTTCTGGAAAAGGAAAGGCTTTATTGAAATATGTTCCACATTTAACGGTAAAAGATTTCAAAGACGATTCTACCGTTACATTAACTTGGGAATTCCCAGAAGAAGGAAATAATGAAATTTCTGGTTTTGAACTTAATCGTTCTGACTACGATGATGACAAATACACTAAAGTAATTAAAAATATTCCTGCAAAAGATCGTTCTGTTACCTATAATAAACTTCTTGCAACAAATTATTTTACTGTTACCGCGATTGGGAAAAACGGAAACAGCAGAACTTCTTTTCCTATGCTGGTTCAGCCTGTCGATTCTATTCCTCCTGCAAAACCTATTGGCTTAAAAGCTACTATTGATAGTTTAGGTGTCGTAAAATTATCTTGGACACCTAATAAAGAAAAAGATCTTTTAGGATATCGTATTTACAAAGGAAATACAGCAGAAGAAGAGTTCAGCCAGCTGACAGTAAGTCCCCATGAAAATAACACTTTTGAAGACAAGGTGATTCTAAAAAGTTTAAACAGTAAAGTTTACTATAGAATTATAGCTGTGGATTATCGCTATAATATGTCTCCTTTTTCAGAAACTCTGATCGTAAAAAAACCAGATATTATTCCTCCTGCTTCACCGGTATTTACAAAATATGAGATAAAAGATGGCGCGGTATTTTTAGAATGGGCAAATAGCCAGAGCGAAGACGTTAAATCGCATCAGCTTTATCGTAAAGAAAATAATCAGGAAAAATGGGAATTAATATGGAATGGCACAGATAAATCTGAAGCTTATCAGGATAAAAAAGCTAAAGAAGGTTCTACTTACAGATATGCTATATATGCAAAAGATGAAAGCGGACTAGTTTCTAAACCTTCTCCAGAAGTTGCATTCTTCGTACCCAATTATACTGTAAAACCAGCTGTAAAAGGATTCTTTGCGCAAGCAAATACAACTACAAAAAGTATTGACTTGTCTTGGAGCTATGATGAGACTGGCGTAGAAAGTTTTGAAATTTATAAAGCAACAAATGCAGAACCGCTTCAGTTAATTCAAATGGTAAAACCAGAAACCAGAAAATTATCTGATCCAACACTTACAATTAATACAACCTATAAATACGGAATAAGAGCATTGTTTAAAGATGGTAGAATGTCTAAAATGGATTTTTACACAGTGAAATTTTAATTAAATGAAAAAGTTAATCATTCTACTATTTTTTGCATGTACATTTAAGGGATTTGGACAAACCTACTTTTTCTATCTTTCCTATAGTGTACCGACCCAAAAGTACTGTTGGGATGGTGCATACGGATGGCAGATTTTTGGAGATGGTAGAATTTACAAAGAGCAGGTTAACAGTAAAACGCATTTCGTTGAATATACAGAGTATGAAGAATATTTTAATGTTCCAAAATTTCAAACTTTTGGATTAACAATAAAATCTACCTGTATATCCAAGACTGGTGTTTCTAGCTGTAGCGGAGATCAATCGAAAACAATTTCTGCTGTTACATTTATAAAAAATGGAACTGCTACTTTGTTTAGTTGTATTGACGAAAGATTTGCTATTGATGGTTTTAAACCTAATGTAACGATAAATAATGCAAGTACCACTCCAAGTGAATTATGCGCTGGTGAACAACTTAGTTTAGGAGGTTATCCTTCTGGTTTCCCTGCCGAGGCTTATCATTGGCAATATAGTTTAGATAATGCTATTACTTGGATCGATATTCCTCTTAGTATAAACGGAAAACAAGTTAATGAAAAAGAAATTCTTAACATAAGTATGCAAGAATTAATTGGAGCAAACCATACAAACTACTTCAACAAACAGGTGTTGTTTAGGTTAGGCTATGGCCAAAATCGTCCTTTTACTGATCCTTTGGCAATAAACTATACCCCATGTGCTCCGGTTGCAGAAAATGTAGTATACACTCCGCCTAAATGTAACGATGACAATATTGAAAAAATTGATGTTTTTTTTGATCGAAATTTTGCTAACAATGAAGACTTCAGTACTATCTATGTTGTGAATGCAAATCCACTTAAAGGCACTATTCATTTTCAAAATTATAATATAACTTCTTTGGTTTTAGATCCTGGAACAAATAAATATAAATACACTTTTCTAAATCCCGGGAAACTAGAACTTGGAGAATTTTATAGTGTAAAATATCAAGGAAGAAAAGGTGGCAACAATACTGGTTCTTTACAAAGTACTAGTGCTCCTTTTCAATACACAAATCCTCAAAAATTATCTTTCACTATCAGTAATCAACAAAATCCAAGTTGCGTTGGAAACAATGATGGATTTATAGAAGTTACGATTACAAGCGGAACTTCTCCTTTTCATTTTTACAAAAACAATACAGAGGTTACTCCAGAGCTTAGCAATGGTAAATATTATATTCGAAATTTAGATGAAAAAAATTATTTCATCAAAGTTACCGATGCAAATGACTGCATAGATAAAAACGCAAACGACTAAAAAGATGAAAACAAAATTACGTGCTGTATTATTTCTCTTTTTTGGACTAATACAATTTTCAAATGCCCAAGCTACCAAATATGGAATGCTTGTACGAACAACATTAGATCCTTTTCAGGGCTGGAATGGTAGTCATGCAGGAAACTTAAGTATAACTGTAGGCTCTAATTCTGTATCAGAAGGCAGCAATACAACAGCTAATGTAGTTGTCGAATACACATTCTTTTATGTAACCGATAATCCAATAAGTATTGTTTGCAGTAGTCGTACAGCAGGAAATAAAGATGGAAGCGATTGTACCTTAAATAAAACTATTGGTTACGACAAAGAAACGTTTGATAGTGGTTATTTTGGAGGATGTATAGGCGATGCTGAAATGATGGGGATTTATTTACCGCAACCGGTAAATACAAACTATTGCAAAAACGATATGATAACATTAACAAGAGGCTGGAACTGGCAATATCGTTATGATAGTGGAACGTGGACTAATTTTCCTAGTAATTATCAAGCTCAAAGATCAATCTCTTTTAATATGGCAACATTAGGAGGTTCTGATGGAAAAAAGAAACTCCAAATTAGAACAGGTTACGGCACGAGTTTTACTGACGAAATTATTTATGATATTATTCCATGTCCTCCAAGTTTAATTGGACTTCCAGACACAAAAGCTACAACTTGTGTTGATAAGAATGATGGCCAGTTAGTTTTAACTTATGATAGAGATTTAGTAGCCAATGAGAAGTTTCTTTTTACTTTTTTTAAACAACCCGGAAATATAACTGTTGGCCTTTCTGATTATTCGATTGATGCCACAAATCGAAAACTAAGTTTTACAAATGTCCCGGCAGGCAATTATTCTTTTAAATATCAAACTTTTATCGGAACTCAGGAAACTAGCACAAATCCATCGCCTGATCCTACGTTTACGATTTCTATCCCAGAAGCTTTAAAATTTCAAGTAACCGATTTGCAACCACAATGTAATAATGACCAAGGAAAAATAATTATAACCGCAACTGGAGGAACAGGAACCTATTTTTATAAAATAGATTCGAATCCTGAAGTTCAATTTACATCATCAACAGGAGAAATAAATGTTTCATCTGGTGAACATTCAATTAAAGTAAGAGATACAAATTCTTGTATCGATTTAAGTGCTAATCAATAATATGAAGAAACTCTACTATACTTTTTTTATTATTTTCTTTTCTGTGGGCAATCTTTGTGCGCAGACCTACATTATGACTACAAATGCGGAAATAGTTGGCGGTTATAGTACATCATATTTCCCACACGGCGAATTTTTTTATCAATATTGGATAAAAAAAGCAGATGGAAGTTTACTCAATCCTACAAAAGCAGTTGGTTCATATTTAATTTTTGATCAAAAACCTACTACATATTATTTTGATGCATACAGACCAGATTCCGAACATTGCAGCGGGCCTTGTGGCGAAGATTGGAACTCAGGATTAGCAGCTTACAACTTTAATACAAACTGCTATAGTGCCGTTGGTTATTCTGGCGGTCGCTCATCTGCTGAAATTGTTCCAGAATTTAGTATAATAACCAATCAAGTGTTAATACAACCGACTGCTGATAATTCTTTCTGTGATAAAGTAAGCTTGCAAGCTACTGGCTGTACGGGAACGCAGCATTTTATATGGGAATATCGAATTGAAGGAGGTAATTTTCAATCAACTAATATTAGCACAACATTTAATCAAACATTTCAATTTAATAGATCAACTTATGTTTCTTCAACTTATATAGGTAACATTGATTTTCGTGTTCTCATTGATTCTGACACTACCATTACTGGAGAAGAAGTTTACTCAAACATTATATCATATTATGTAAATCCATGTCCTCCTATTTTAGAATCAGTTTCTTCAAATAATCTGACATCTTGTGTCTATAAATCTGATGGTCAAGTAACACTAAACTTTGATCGAGGACTTCTAGATAACGAACAATATGAAATGACTCTGAAACATACTGATGGCTCTGGTTTAAGTAATAAAATTATAACCAAATCTATGATGACGGGTAGCCCTAAAAGCTATAGATGGACGGGACTAGGAATAGAATCCTACATTTTAACTTATCAAACAAGATTAACTACAGGAAATGGTGCAAGTTTAAGTCAGGCTATGAACAAAACTTTTAAAGTAGATCCTCCAAGTCAATTTAGCTATCAAATAACAACAACTCAACCAGCATGCAATAATCAATCTGGTATAATAAAAATAAGTGCTTCTAATGGAACTAGCCCTTATTTCTTTTCAATTGACGACGGTACAGAAGTAGAATTTTCATCTACTACAAATGACATTACACTCCCTGCTGGTAATCACTATATAACAGTTAGAGATTCTAAAAATTGCATAGATATAAACGCAAACGATCAAAAAATATGAAAAAAATTATACTCTTTTCTTTATTATTAACATCATTTCTACTTTATTCTCAAACAGGAATTAAGAAAGTTGTTATTAATAATCCTGCCGCTATTGTTATTGACGGTACAGAAAAACCAGCTTCAGGTTTTGGAGAGAATAACGGAAGAATTGAAAATTTTGCTATAACTGGAGGAACTTTATTAAATAATGCCAGCTACACACAAGTATGGACAAAGGATGGAGCTCCATTTACTCCTACTGACTTCAATAAGCTTTATGCAGGTACTTATATCGTAACAGTAACCGACTCTAAAAACTGCTCTCTTCCAAAAACTTTTACTATAGGACAACCTCAAAAATTAGAAGCTAGTGTTTCTGGTAATAAAATAGCCTGCTTTGGTGGCACCGGAAGTCTAGTCGCATCAGTTTCAGGAGGTACAGTTAATCTAGGTTATACCTACGTATGGGAAAAAAAAGAAGGAGGTGTTTACAATACTGTATTTGGAAAATCAGGCAACATTGCTGGAGGTTTAGATACTGGCACTTATAGAGTTATAGTAACAGACAATGCTAGTCCTGCCAATACAACAATTTCAGCAGATATCTTCTTAGATCAAAATGCAAAATTAACTGCAACACCATATTTAACACATGTTAGTTGTAGAGGAGAAAATAATGGTATGGTAAGTTTAATGCTCGGCGGAGGAACTGGAGTTTATAATGTACAATGGACAAATGGCCCAATAGGAGCAATCAGAACAAATTTAACGGCTGGGACTTATGAGTATACTGTTACTGATGCAAACGTTTCAAATTGTTCGATCACTGGTTCTATTCAAATTACTGAGCCTGGAACTTCAATATCAGTCAATCCTTCCGTAACCCAAACCCAGCCCTCAACTCCAACGGCTTTTGATGGAAAAATAAAAGTTTCTGGAATGGGTGGTACCCCAGGATATACCTATGCTTGGTACAAAGGAAATTCACCAATTAATCCCGACCCTGATCAAGACGGAGAAGCTATTGGTCTTGATAATGGCACATATCATGTTGTTATAACAGATGCTAATAACTGCTCTGTTACAAGTGCAGATATGGTACTTAATGCTTTAGCTGTAGCAATTGATGCTCATACAGATATTAAATGTTTTGGCGAATCAACAGGTAGTATAACTGCAAAAGCCTTTGGAGGTTTAGGTTCTGGATATACTTACAAATGGTACACAATGAACGGTACTACCGAAACTGCTCAAGGCACGACAACTGCAACAATAAGCAATATCCCTTTCGGAACTTATAGAGTAAGAGTTAATGAGGGACAAACTCCTTCAGCTTATATCGATTATACCCTTACACAACCAGCCGCCCCTCTAAATGTAACTCATAATAAAACGGATCCAAGTTGTTTTGGAGGAAATAATGGTACTATTATACTTAATGTTTCTGGAGGAACAGTAGGAAGTGGCTACACCTATTTATGGAGTAATGGAAGCACGGCAAAAGATCAAACTACTTTAACTGCAGGAACTTATTCGGTAACTGTAAACGATGCTTACAATTGTCCGTTTACTATAAACGGAATTGTTCTTGGACAGCCTACTCCTATTACTATTCCTGCACCTTCAATTACACATGTTGCAATTTATGGACAAAGCACGGGGTCTATTACACTTAATTCTATAACTGGCGGCACTCCTAACAATGGAAATTACATTTATAAATGGACGTATGATAAAGAAAATACCTTTTTACAAACTACAAAAAATATCTCTGCTCTTAAAGCTGGTAAATATACTTTAGAAGTAACAGATAGCAAATCATGTACTGCCACACAAACATACACAATTACTGAAAATCCAGAATTAACTGTTTCTATAAATGAAACTAAATCTATTTTATGTAATGGAAATACTAACGGTGAAATAACAGCTACTGTTAACGGAGGTGTTGCCAATTACATTTACAAATGGTATAAAAATGGATCTTTAGTTGCAGGAAACACTAATGTTCTGCCTAATTTAGGTTTTGGAAAATACAAGCTAGTTGTGACTGATAATGTTGGTGCAACAAAAGAAAGCAATGAACTTGATCTTGTGCAACCTAACGTATTGTCTGTTGCACTAACTTCGACCACACCTGTTTTATGTTACGGCAACAATACTGGAGCAATTGATATAACACCTGCAGGAGGAACTCTACCTTATACATTTGCATGGAAAAAAGATAATATAGCTTACGCAACAACAGAAGATTTAACAGGGCTTACATCAGCAACTTATAGCTTACTAATTACAGATAAAAACGGATGTACAACAGTATTAAACAACATTAAGATAAATCAGCCTGCTGCACCACTAGCTATAACTGATGTTCAAGTGAAAGATTTAACAGGTTTTGAAACCAAAAATGGCGTCATTGAAGTTAATGTTACTGGAGGAGTAACAAATTATACTTATGCTTGGAGAGTAAAAGGAAGCACTCCGGTTATTGGAACCGCAAAAATATTAGATCAGCTGGCAATTGGAACTTACGTACTTACTGTTACAGATCAGAATAATTGTACCATTACTAAAGAGTATACATTGGTGCAACCAGACAAGCTAGACATTACAGCTATCACAATGACACCAAATACACAAGTAAAATGTTTTGGAGACACAACGGCAGAATTAACTGCAACAATTAGTGGTGGTGTACCTGCTTATATTTATAAATGGTACAATGCTTTAGCTCCAACTGTAGTCTTATCAACAACAAATAAAGTTTCTAACCTTGGAGCTGGAAAATATATTGTTTCAGTAACAGACCAAAACAATAACATACTATACGGAACAAATGAATATACGGTTACACAACCAAATCCATTAGCGATTACCAATACAAAAACAGAGGTTTCTTGTAAAAATGGAAGTGATGGTACAATCAATTTAACGATAACCGGAGGTTCTTCCGATTACAATATTGTGTGGAATTATAACTCTGCAGTTAATAATGGAAAAACAAGTATTAATAATCTTCCTGCTGGAAATTATACAGTAACGGTCTCAGACAAAAATGCTGTAAACTGTACTATCAGTAAAACAATTGAAATTACAGAACCTGCAAATGCATTAGCGATTGCAAGTCAAAATGTTGTAGATGCTTCGGGATTTGGCTTAAGCAACGGAAAAATTTCTGTTCAAATTTCTGGTGGAACTCCCAATTATTCTTATAAATGGTTTAAAAACAACATAGAAATTGCTGGTCAAACTAATCCAATTTTAGACAATCAATTAGCCGGATCATACAAATTAGTAGTAACTGATAGTAAAAACTGTACATTAGAGCAACCATTTAGTATTAAAGAACCTTTAGAACTTAAAGTAAACATTTCGATTGCAAAAACAATTGATTGTTTCGAAGGAGTTGGTATTTTAAAAGCTAAAGCAGTTGTTGGAACTGGTGTGCCTGATGCACAGGGATTCTATACTTACAAATGGTTTAAAGAAGATGGTACTTTAATTAATACAGCTTTAAGTATCGAAGCAACAACAGGAAATATTCCTAGAGGCAAATATTATGTAACAGTTATTGATTCAAACAATAATAAAACTACTTCCAGCCTATTCGAAATTACACAGCCAACACAAATCATAGTAACCACAGCAAATAAACAAGATGTAACTTGTTATGATGGATATGATGGAGTGGCAGAAATTAACGTAACTGGAGGAACACCTGACATCATTGCTGGAGCTCCCGTATATACTTATTTATGGAGTAATGGAAGTACAACCAAAAATCAATACAATTTAAGAAAAGGAACTTATTCTGTAACCGTTTATGATGGAAATCTCTGCGTTGGGACTTTAAACAACATCGTAATAGACCAGCCATTAGATTTCGGATTTGATTTGGATAAAATAGTACCAACTATTCCAACTGCGGGCAATAATGATGGTGCATTACATATAGAAATCGTAGGCGGAATTGCGCCTTACAGATATGTATGTAAAGATAGTAATGGAAATATCATTAAAGATGTAACAAACTCAAACTTGAAACAAGTTGATTTTACCAATTTAGCTTCAAGCATTTTTACTGTTTCAGCAACAGATGCCACTGGATGTACAAAATCTACAGAATTTGATTTTAACAATAATGTATTAGAAATCAGCATCAGCCAATCGGCAGAGATTACTTGTAATAATGGTAAAAATGGCTCATTAACAGCGCTTGTAAAAGGAGGTTTCGGAATTAGAACTATTTCTTGGTATAAAAATGGTATTAAAATTCCGAACGAATCAAATGCTTTATTGAGCAATCTGGAAATTGGAACTTATTATGCTGTTGTAAAAGACTTTAACAAAGTAGAAGTTACTAGCAAATCGATTTTAATTACACAGCCAGATCCGATTGTGGTTACTTATACACAAAAAAATGTAAACTGTTTAGGATTCAGCGATGGTACTATTACATTAAAAGCGTCTGGCGGAAGCAATAATTTTCAATACCGTTATAAACCTCAAAATTCAAGTTATGGCAATTGGATAGCTTTTAATAATCTTACAGCTGTAATTCCAAATTTAAAAGCGAATACTTACGACATACAAGTGCAAGACAGTAAAGGCTGTAATTATACTTCAATAGTAAATGTTGAAATTACAGAACCAAAACAGCTACTAATAAGTCAAAATACAATTACACCTACAACAGGTTTTGGACTTTCTAACGGAAGTATTAATATCGTGGTTCAGGGCGGAACTCAACCTTACAGCTATAAATGGTTTACAAGTGCAAATAGTCAGGTTAACGGAACTGCTGCAACTGCAACAAATCTTCCTGCGGGTAAATATTACGCCATTGCAACTGATGCTCAAGGATGTACAATTACATCTGAACTATACGAAATTACACAGCCTGATTTGTTAGTTGCTACTATTGCATCTACTAATAAAGTTTTGTGTAATGGAGATAAAAATGCAAGCCTTAGAGCAAATGTGATGGGAGGAATTGCTGGCTATACATACAAATGGTACTCGGTTCCAGATACAGGCATTCTTGGAACAAATGTCTCCTTAGGAAATCTTGGAATAGGAACCTACTATGTTGAAGTAACCGATACAAAAAACAACGTTTCAAAAAGTGAATCGTTTATAATTGGCGAACCTCAAAAATTGAGCAATTCACTTTCTGCAGATTACACACTTTGCGGAGATGGAAATGATTGGACTATTACTCCTACTGCTATTGGTGGAACAAAACCGTATACATACTTATGGAATACTGGCGCAACTACAGAAGTTCTAAAAAATGCTGCACCAGGAACATATTCTGTAACGGTTACAGACTTTAATGGATGTACGATTACTAAATCTATTTCCTTTGTTGCACCACCTCATCTTGATGCTTCAGAAACTATCAAAATGCCAACATGTTATCTAGGCTCTGATGCAAAAATTGTTTTAACGCCAATTGCAGGTACAGCTCCATATACTTATCTATGGAATACTGGCGAGAAAACAAATACATTGAACAATGCAACTGCAGGTACTTATTCAATTGAAATAACAGATTATAGAGGCTGTAAAATTTCAAGAAGCTATACCATTATAGATCCTCCAAAAGACGTTATTTATTTAGGCGAAGATGTTACTCTTTGCTACAAACAAAGCCTTACAATTAATGGTGCTATCGATGATGATAAGGCTACTTACGCATGGACATCTGACAAAGGCTTCAAAAGTACAAACCCTATTATTACAGTTTCAGAACCTGCCAATTATACACTTGTTGTAACAAATAAATTAGGCTGTCAAGCAACAGATACAATTAATATTTCGAGTCAAGAATCTGATATCAGTGCTGAGTTTATTATGTCATCTCAAGTATTTGTTAATGAAAAATTTATCATCGTAGATGTTAGCAATCCAAAAGCAGATAAAATCGAATGGAAATTACCGCCAGAAGCAGTTGTAACAACTAATAATGGAGATTATGCCGAAATGAGTTTTACAAAACCTGGTGAATACGATATTACAATTAATACCGAAAAAGGAAGATGTACCGCTTACCAGACTAAAACCGTTTTAGTTACCAAAGGGGAATACGTTGATCCTGATGAAACAGATTTACAGAAAAAATTTGATATAAAGGTTTATCCAAATCCTTCCAATGGAATATTTACTGTAAATGCAACATTAGATAAAGTAATGCCAGCAACTGTAAAAGTCTATAACCTAAACAACAATGTGGTTATTGATTCTAAAAGTGGAAATGGACAGGATAATTATTCGTTCAATTTTAGTTTAAACGGACTTCCATCAGGGATCTATTTTGTATTGTTTGAATCGCAGCAGGGAACAAAGCTGAGAAAACTGATTATACAATAATCCTCAATCATTTGAGCGACAAGTCAATTTTAATAAAATAGTGCGAAATATAAGGTTAGTCCTTCCCTATTCCATGCCCTGAATATATTATAATGAATTTAAAAAGAATATCATTTTTTAGCATACTATTGTTCACATCCTTAGGATTTGCACAGAATTTCAATGTTGAAGAATTAGGAAAGGCCAAATTAATAAATGTCTCCGGTGGCGCTTCGGCCAATGGAGTGTTCTATACAGGAAACGCAGCCAGAGAGCCTTTTACCTATTTCTTAAACGGAAATATCAATGTGAATGTCGCAGGTTTATATAATATCCCTTTTTCATTTTCCTATACCAATCAACGTTTTGGTTACAACAGGCCAGTTCTAATGAATCGTTTGAGCATACATCCATCTTATAAATGGATTACTGGACATATTGGAGATGTAAGCATGACTTTTTCTCCATACACTTTAGCAGGACACCAATTTACAGGTTTAGGTGTCGATCTAACTCCGCAAGGTAAATTTAAAATCAGTGCCATGTATGGGCGTTTGGTTAAAAGTAGCGAATATGATGCTCTCAATAGCGAATTGGTTCCAACCTATAAAAGATTTGGTTACGGTTTTAAAACACAATATTCCTTAGAAAAAGTAAATCTTGGACTTACCTTTTTTAGAGCAAAAGATGAGATTAATTCGCTGTCTATTCCAGTTCCTTATGAATTAGGTGTTTCTCCAAAAGAAAATGCTGCAATCAGTTTTGAAACCTCTTTTAAATTATTTAAAAAATTACAGGTTTTAACTGAATTTGCAAACAGTGCCATAACAGAAGATACAAGAGCCGAAGGAAATGCAAAAGCAAAAAATGTTGCTTCATTATTTGTAAATTCCAACCCAACTACAACAAGCTATAAAGCAATTAAAGGACAATTGGTTTATCCTGCCGGAAAAGGAACTTTAGGTCTGGGGTACGAACGCATCGATCCAAATTACAGAACATTGGGTGGTTATTATTTTAATAATGACTTAGAAAATATTACTGTAAATGCTTCTCAAACTTTATACAAAGACAAATTAAGCTTAAACCTGAATTTAGGTTTGCAAAAAGACAATTTGGATAAACAGAAACAAAGTCAGATGAAAAGATTAGTCTCTTCTATCAGCGCAGATTTTAGAGCCAACCAGAAATTAAATTTCAATGTAAACTATTCTAATTTTCAATCATTTACCAATAGCCGAAATCAGTTTGATTACATCAATCAGACCTCTCAGTATGAATATTTAGATACTTTAAATTACAGACAAGTCAGTCAGAATGCAGCGCTTACTGTTAACTATCTTTTGAAAAATGATAAAAGACAGAAACAAGCCTTCAATGCGACTTTCAGCATGCAAGACGCCGTAAATCAGCAAGAAGGGAAAACAATTGCAGGCGGAGCAAGTACGTATTATAACACAGGACTTTCGTACATTATCGGATATCCGCAGAAAGATTTAAACTTAACAGCTTCATTCAACAGTACAATAGGGAAATTAGATACTAGTGATAATTTAATTTTAGGACCAACAATTGGCGCGACAAAACTATTTTATGACAAAAAACTAAACACTTCCTTTTCTACCAGTTATAATACTAGTTTCAATAATGGCGATAAAGTCAATGACATTATTAATATCCGTTTAAACGGTTCCTATATTTATTTGCAAAAGCACAATTTCGGTTTAAACTGTATTACACTTTTCAGTAGTTCGCAAACCGTTCGCAATAATGATTTGACAGCTACTTTATCCTACACCTATTCATTTGACAAAATCAAACTTCGTCCAAAACGTGTAGAAGAAAAAACTGTTGCAGTAAAAGAAGCTCCAGAAAGCACGCTAAAAATCTCTTCGAAAGATGTAACATTAGAAGGAACAAAAGCAGAAATCATTGCTAATCTAGAACAGCTTCAAAATAACTTAAAACCAGTGCCAGAAGAAGAAAACGAAAAGCTAAACAAGCTTTTGAATGTTGCCCGAATGGAATTGGATGATAAACAATTTAAAGAAAAAACACTCGATTATCTTGATCAATATAATTCAGATAAAGAAATTGTTTCACAATACAACTCTGTACTTTTTGATATCGTACAAAAACTAAATCGTGAAATTTCAGCCAAAGATGAAAATATCGAAAAAGTTTACGTCACAGCAATTGGCCGTGTTAATACAGACAAAATGCATGGTATTAGTAGCGAAGAAGCAAAAGACAAAGTCGCTTACAATAAATATCTAAAATTGGTAGAAAGAAGCAAACAAAGCGAAAAACAGCTTATTAACCATAGATGGATGATGAGGGAATTTACAACGCTTGCCAAACTGCCAAAAAATGAACTTCAGAATAACGAATCAATGGCAGCTTTCAGCAAACAAGAAGTCAACACGTTTTTTGATTTAAATCATGATAAAAAACCTACTGACGAAATTAGCGCGCAATTAGAAGAAAAAATGATTCCGTTTTATCATCAATTGGCAATGGAAAAAGCAGTAAATGATACTATCGAATTAAAACATTAAGAGAAAAAGATTTTAAAGTATAATAGTTATAAACACACCCAAATGCTAAAAAAACTACACTGTCAACTATTTCTAACCCTTGGGTTTTGGCTTTCTGCAATGGTTTCTGGTATAGCGCAAACTTATCCAGTAACGATAAGCACACAAATTTCGCAGCCATCACCTATTTATTTAAGCAATTATGCTGATGCGACTACCATAAACAGTCCAATCAAGGTGCAGATATCTTTAAACGATTTAACGATTTCTAATCGTAAGATTCGATTAAAATGTTATTTCCAAGGACAATCGATTTCTTTAACCACAAACGATTTTGTAGTTGGAGCACGAGATCTATATCTAGAAGGCGGTGTGCCCCTTCAGTTGACTAATGTGGATTTAGCACCTTACTTTGAATATCAAAACCTTCTTGGAATTAATCCAAACCAATATGCACAGGCACTTCCAGAAGGTATTTATAATTTTTCTGTTGAGGTTTATGACTTTGCGACCAACAAAAAGCTTTCAAAGAAAACCAGCGTAACGACCATTATTTTCCAAAATGATCCACCGTTTCTAAATCTTCCTCTGAATAATGCTTCAATAATGCAGCAGAACATTCAGAACATTATTTTCAGCTGGACGCCTCGTCAAATTAATGTAAGCAATGTTGAATATGAATTTTCGTTAGTAGAAATCTGGGACAAATATACCCCAGTTCAAAATGCATTTTTATACTCTCCTCCCCTTTATACTACCACAACACGAGCGACTACCTTACAATATAGCGTTTCAGAACCGCAATTACTTCCTGGCAAAAGATATGCTTGGAGAATAAAAGCAAAAGCGCTTCAAGGAGCTGAAGAAGTTGGTGTTTTTAAAAATAACGGATACAGCGAAATCTTCTCTTTCGATTACGAAACCTATTGTACAGCACCGCTTGCTATCACAACAACTGATATAAGTCAAGATCAAGCCAAAATTACTTGGAGCGGAGATATTGACAACTTTGATTATCAAGTAAATTACCGTGAGAAAAACGCCAATTCAGATTGGTATAAAATAGTTACGCCAAGGGAATTTGCTACTATTAGCAATTTAAAACCAAATACCACATACGAATATACAGTTGGTGCTTCTTGCGAAGTTGGAAAATATACCCATAGTACAATTCACGAATTTTCCACAATGGCAAAAGACGAAATTGCATTTGTGGGATGCGGAATTAAACCTGATCCAGCTGATTTAGCTAATAAAAATCCGTTGCCAGAGCTTTTTGCCAATGATGTTGTAAAAGCAGGTGATTTCCCTATTGTTGTTTTACATGCAACAGGAAGCAATGGTACATTTACAGGAGACGGTTATGTGACATTACCTTTCTTAGAAAAATTTCGCGCACTTATAGATGCAGCTAATGCAGCAGGCGGACCAGATATTGGAAAATACTCTCGTATTAGAATTACTTTCAACAATATTGGTATAAACACTGACTTCAAATTGATTTCTGGGGAAATTATTGCAAGTTATGATCCAAATTGGAAAGGAATGGCTGATGGAGATCAAATCCTGACAGATATTCTAGGAAGTGATGGGAAACCTATTGAAGGAAAACTAGATTACGTTGTAAAATCGGCAACTTTAAATCCTGATGGAAGTACAACTATTACGGGCGAAAATGGAGCTGTTACAACACTTCCTAAATCTGCATACGATCAAGTTTACACAGATAAAAATGGAACTACAGTTACAATTCCAGCAAACGGAAGCGCAGCGCCAACCATTGGTTCTCCTGCTCCTGGCGGAAAAGCTACAGCTTCAAATACAAATGGAATGTCTTCTGGCGGAGAAGTGGCACAAATTTCATCTCCAGATGTCAGAATAACTTTTGAAGATAGCAAAGACAGTAAATATGCCTTTGATCCACAGCCAGAAAACGGATCTGCAAAACTTAAAAGCAGTTATGAGGTAATCCCGACTGGAGACGGAAAAATTTACAAAGTAAATTACAAAGCCGTTTCAGACTTAAATGGAGATGATTATGTTATAGCTAAGGCCGAATTCTCGAAAGGCAAGAAAAACTCAGATATTGTTTTCAAAACCATTGCGGGAGGAAAAGTTGATGCAGAATGGACTTCTGATAATACCGCTAAAATTGCCCTTAAGAAGACTTTGAATTTTGGAAAAGACGGTATTATTGCCACAGTAAAAGGAACTCCAGTTAAATCTGCTCAAGATACTACCAAAACGGTTGAAGGCAAATATGATATTGCTGGAAAACTAAACGTTTGGCATTTAACCAAAAAATCAGCAATAAGCGTTACGCTTTTAAGTGTTAACGGAGCAACCACTCCAAGTGTTGCCGATGCAGAAAAATTCCTTAATGAAGTTTACAATAAGGCTGGTATAAGCTTCACTGTAACAAATCAAAATGTAAAAATTAATACTTTGCCATCTGAAATTGAATGTGGCAACAGCGATCTATTAAATGTTTACACCGATAGACAAATAGATATAATAAGTCAGATTGAATCCAATGCAGATTTTAAATACAACGAAAAGACCTATTATGTTTTATACACTGGAAAATCTGGCCAAGATGGTTATGATGGTTTCATGCCACTTGGAGGACAATACGCCTTCGTATTTAATAGTGGAAACTTAAAAACTGCCGCACACGAATTAGGACACGGTATTTTCGGTCTGAAACATCCATTCTCAAGTAAAGAAGAGTCTGGCAAGACTAATCTTTTAATGGATTATGGAAATGGTACTGTTTTATCTCACAACGACTGGGATATTATTCATAGCGGTGGATGGAAATTTTATGGGTTCCAGAAGAGTTCTTCTGGGGCTGATCGTCAAGCTAATGAGCTTGATTTACTTGGAAATATTTTTAAAGTAACCGAAAACGAAGCTGCAAGCGGAAATATATTAGTAGCTCAACTCTCTGAAAAGACTCCTTTTTTAATTACTGGTTTTAATTTGCATCAAACTGAAACTAAAAAATTGCTTGCAACTTTTATAGGAAAAGTATCAGGTAATGAAGTAGTGTACGAATTATCATATAGAGATAATGACTATACACGCGTTAGAAATATTGGTGATAAAATGCCATATCCTATTACCTTAAAGAGTAATGGAGATGCAGTCATTAAAATTTTGAATGATCAATGTTCTTATAGCAAAAAAACAATTTATGCTTGGAAGAAACCTGATAATGCTACTACTGCAAATGTAATTGAGCAAGTTAAAAAATATCTTCAAAAAGATAACAAATTTACAACTGTTGCACTATATTCTGCTGATCCTTCATGTAATGTCGTTAATTCATTAGTAGATTTAATTAATCATGACAAAAATAAATGTCAGCCTAATATTATTGAAGTCGATCTGAAAAAACTTAATACGCTATTTGCAAAATCAAGTTTTTCAAACCCAGAATTAGTTGATTTAATTGTAAACCAGCAAGTTTGTATTTCTGCTTTAAGAAAAGTAAGCTGGGAAAATTTAAAGAAAGCCTTTAAACAATTAAGTTTATCTTCTGAAATTAAAAATGATCAGGAAATTGCTATTTTGAGAGTGATGGTTGCAGTAGATTCAAAAAATGTACCTGATTTCTACAATTTATTATCTGCTAACAATCATGAGATTCTTATCAGTTTAAACAAAAAATTACATGATCATTCTATCAATCCTTATGATAATGAAAATTACACTTCTTTCTACCAAGGATTAATGGCAATGTTTTCTATCAATAATCTTGATCTTGATAGATTAATTCCTAAAGATGATTCAGCTGCTTACAATTTCATTAAAAATCTTGTACCTGAATCTGTTACTGGTTTTGACGAAAGCTATTATTATGAATACGTAACAAACCAGACCGTAAGTGATAAATTTAAAATGATTCCTGTTTTCTGGAAAAGCATATCTAATGAAACAAGAAAGAATCTTATTGATTTAGCACTCAACAATAATTCAATGTTTGATAAATCTGAGGAAATTCTTTTAAATCTCTTCATTCATGTAAATGATCGTTATGGAATAACTGAAGAATTACAAAAAAATAATTATAGTTTATTATGGAGCGTTTATAAAGTATTGGATGGAAAAGAGAGAAAATTTTTCGTTCAAGATATTTTCTACAAAACATTAGTTTACAATAAAATTCCAAATGGTTATGCAAATAAGTTAGCATTAGAAGTTACTAACAAATACAATACAATTCCTCCTTTAACAGAAGTTAGAAAAGAGCCGTATTTCATGTTCTATGATCAAGGAATATTTAACGTGGTTTCAAATAATGGTGCTGTACTAGAATATCATTTACTTTCTACTAAATCATTGAGTAACCCAAGTCGAATTCTGTTTAATTGTAGCTATCAAGTAATAAATTCGAAGGATCCGAAAAATCCAGTACAACATCTTTTTGATCTAGCACCGTATGAATATGTTGTATTAGAAATTCCAAAAGACTTTACAGTAGATGGTAGAGAATTCAAAAAAGGACTTTTAGCTGTTCCAGCGATTTATGCTTACTGGATGATTAATGCTGTAGAAGACCATAACGATGCAATATTACTTAGATTAGTAGCTGATGGAGTTGCTATAGCTTTGGCTCCATTTACAAGTGGCGGATCATTATTAACACTTGAATTAACAATGGTTTCTGCAGATGTGCTTATAACAGCAACTAATTATAATAATCCAGGTGCTATAAGTCCGAAATATAATGCCATTTGGGATGCTGTTTATGCAATCTATAATTTACCAAAAGCTGTTTCCGGACTAACAAATTTAACACGAGGAGTTTTTCAATTTGCGGTTAAAGAAGGAAAATATATTGAAACCGTACAATTAATGCGAAGCCGTATTAAAAATTTGGTTACAGATTTTCAAAATTTAAATGAAACAGAAAGACTAGCACATTTAAACGCGCTTGATAATTTAGTAGAAACAATAACCACTACGGTGAATGGAGGAACTCTCAACCCTGATGAAATAAGAGTTGCTAAAAAAATGTATGATCTGGTTGTGGAAGCTCGAATAAAATGTCAGAACATTGATCAAAGTCTTTCTTCAATTATAGATATAACAGTTGATAATGGAACTATTTTATTAAATAATGGTATAACAGCTAGTCCTGCAGTTGCAGAAGTTACAATTTCAAAAAATTCAGTTAATCTTTCAAAAATAAATTGGTTCCCTGATGAAGTAACAAATGTACCAGATTATAAAATTGTAGGCACATTCGATAATATATCATATGTAGATAAAACAGGGCAAACCATAAATGGCACATTAAATATCATAGAAAATTTAAAAAACAAAGGTAAGTTTTATGCAGCTCCGAAACTGCTAGGAGAAGCCATTTTAGTCGAAAATGTACTAGCTAAATATCCAAACATCAGAAAAAATTTAGGAGATTCAAGAACGAGAAGGTATTTAAATAACAGTGAATATATTGGAGATGATATTCTTACAAAGCAACTAAACATCACTTATTTTCAAAATACTATAATAAAAGCTCAATCAGAAGTATTAGAATATATTGAGAAAATGGATAGGTATGATTTTGCCGAAATGACTAGAGGTTATCGCGATTTAGTAAATGCTAAAAAAATAACTACTTTTGAAAATGCTCTTAAAACAACTGATGATTTTTATGGTAAATATAATGGTTGGTTTACATATTGGAAATTAACACCTGATCTTAAAGCCTCAATAAAAACTATAGAAGATCTAAGTTCTAAAGAAAAATTACTGCCAACAGGAAATGCGAATGATCTACAGCTAGCCTATGTTCAGGCATTTACTGTAAAAGGTGACTTTATTAATGTTCCTTTACGATATGAGAAGCAACATTTTTTAGGTGAATTTGGTCAAAAAGGGTTTGATAATATTATGCAATGCCTAGATGAATTCCGTAAGGTTCCAAAAAGATTATATAAAGGCGAAGTTTTTAGTGGTAAAACTTTTTCAGTTGATGAATTTAATTCTAAATTTGTTGGTGGAACAGGAAAAACAATTGATTATCTGAGCTTTGTTTCTTCATCATTGAAAAAAGAAGTAGCAGAAGGCTTTATTGAGCTAACTGCAAAACATGCGGGTAATGATTCTGCAGAAAAAATAGCAGTTATTCAAAGAATAAATACAAAAAAAGGAGTTTATATAGATGATTTATCAGATTGGGGAATAAATTTAGGAAATAGCAGACATGCTGATGAGCCATCTAATATACAAGTTCAATACGAGGTTTTAATGAATCCAGGATCGTTTAGACAAATGTCTGAGCCTATTCCAATAAAAAATGCTCAGGGAGAACACATAAAAATTAGTGGTTATAAAGCATATTACTTAGACTTAATCGAACTCTAACATGAAAAAAAAAATTACCGCTAAAGATCTTCCCAATATTCTCGATGGGGAAACAATTGAAATTCTAGCAGAAATGGCAAATGAAATTCCTCAATCCGAAGAATGGCACAAAATATTTGACATATTATCTTTTGAGGATATCCGTAAGATTATGGATAAAAGAATAGAGATACAAGATTTAGAATCCGAAGAATTAAAGTCACAAATGAGCGAAGAGAAAAAAAACATTGATGAAGAGAAAAAAAGAGAATTTCTTAAGAAGTTAGAAAATGATCCTGATCTTTTTTTTGGTAACATGAGTAGACCAGACACTTCTGAAGAATTTAAATCAAGATTCGGAGTTTGGCCTGACGGAACAAATGGTGATGAATACAAACCAAAAAAATAATCTCTTCTAAAAGAACAAATTTTAGATAAAAAATATTCACACCAAAATTTATAATATTAGTAAAATAAAATGTAAACCTCAAAAATCATAAGATAAGTATAATATTACTAATAATTCTATTTCATAGTAATCATCATAATAAGCTAAAAAAACAAAAAAGCCTTCTGAAAAATTCCAGAAGGCTTTTTGATTAAAACAAGAGAACTTTTACTTCTTCGCATTCGTATTAATCACCTTAATCAAATAAGTCCCTTCAGGTAAATCGCTAATATTAGAAGCATTGGCGCTCATTATTTGTTTACCTTGAGAAAAGACCTCAATTACTTTACCGTTGTTTTTATTACTTTCTGAAGATGAAGCCGAAGTTTTTGCTGGTGCTCCAACAGATCTTGTTGCTGAATTAGAAACTGATGCTGATCCAGTTGCTTGATTACTTGCTGGAGCAGCTTTAGAACTGTTGTACGCTTCCAAAACCTGTTCGTCTGTCATTGCAACGCTGTATAGTCTTAAATCGTCAATATCGGCATTGATACTGGTTGAGGTATTTAATTTTCCAAGATTCAAGATGTAACCTTTTGCCGAACGTTGAATCCCTCCTGCGGATTTTAATAATTCGCCGTTACGGTAAATTTTTGAAACATTGCCATCATAAGTAACACTATACATATACCAAGTATCCTTTGCAAGCGGAACAGAAACGACAACATTGTTAGCATCTCCCCAACCTACTAAACTTAAATCTGCATTACTTCCAGATATTGGCTGTTGCACTAATCCAAAATACTGTCCGTTTACTGCCGCGCCGTAACCTAAAATATAATTGGGAATATTGACAGCATTAAATTTTACCCAAACCGATATGGTTTTGGGTTTATTATCCTGAGGAAGTTCACCAACAACAGCCTGCAAAGATTTATTAACTAGTTTTAAAGCTCCTCTTGGCGCCCCCATTCTATCATTTCCATAAAGTGGAGTCCCAACAAATGAAATACTATTATCGGCGCTGCTTAAATTACCATTGAAATTAAATTCCTGCACCGGATTTTGTGCATTGGCTGTTAAAAAATTTACAAACATTAAAGTGAGTATTATTTTTTTCATAGTGGTAGCTTTTATCAGAATAGTTTCGTTTTAAGGCAAATAGCAATAGATTACAAATTTTAAATATTGTATACTTTACAATTCTAAAATTTCATTTAATATTTTTAGAAATTTTGTTAAAACTATAATTAAAATTCAGCATCTCCAAACAATTCCTACATCCAAATACATAATTCTCACAAAAACATTTTTTCAGTTCAAACAGCATTCTCTTCCAAAATAGCTTTACCTCAATAAAGCATGCTTCTCAAGTCGCATCAAATCAAAACAGTATTTTATACGATTCTATACGACATTGCATTTTTATTTCTAACTTTAATACTACAAGCTGGAAATCAAAGAAATAAACCGTGACATGAAGAAAACTTTACTTTCATTTTTTCTTTTATTTTTCTTAAAAATCAGTGCGCAAATTTCTGATACAATCGTATTGAAAAACAATGATATCATTGTTGGAGAAATAAAAACAATGAATAAGGGAATTTTACAGATAGAAACCGATTACAGCAAAGAAGATTTTAAAGTGGAATGGAAACACGTTAAAAACATCGGTTCTGAAAGAGTTCATATTATTAATCTTTCTTATGGCAATTTATTAAACGGAAAAATTACCAAAATCAAGACTCCTAATAAATGCGAAATTACTAATATTGAGACACAAACCAAAAGTATCATTGATCTTACCGATATTGTTCGCATAAAGCCCGTTGACGAAAGCTTCTGGGACAGAATTGATGCTAGCTTTGATGTGGGAATCAAATTAACGAAAGCACAAAGTTTACAGCAACTAACCATAAACGTAAATTTAGGCTACACTGCAAAAAAATGGTACGGAACGGCTGCATACAAACAACTTCAATCCATACAAGATGATAGCGACCCCATACGCAGGATAGATACCGACTTAAGTTATGTGCATTTGCTTCCGAAAGATTATTTCATCCCATTATCGATTGTAACTTTAAAAAATACCGAACAAGACATTGATCTGCGTGTAGTTTCAAAAGCAGGTTACGGAAAATATCTTATACACAGCAATAAAAAATACTGGGGAATCGCTTCTGGATTGTCTTTCAACAACGAACGTTTCACGGGAAGTACCGAAACCAACAAAAGTTTGGAGCTGTTTTTGGGCAGTGACTTAAATTTATATGATATTGGAGATTTTAGCATTCAATCGAAAGTGACGGTTTTTCCGAGTTTAACAGAAAGCAAAAGGGTTCGTACTGATTTTTCTGTAGACACCAAATACGATTTGCCACTTGATTTTTTCATCAAACTTTCTTTTGTTTACAATTATGATAATAAGCCAAAAGAAGGAGCATCAAAAGACGATTATGTATTCCAAACCACTTTTGGGTGGAAATTAAACTAAAAAAAGCTTCCTGAACTCAGAAAGCTTTTCTTACTATTCCAAAAACTCAATTGCTTACGCAATAAAAAAACTAACTAACATTTAACAAATTAAAAAACCATTTATTTTGAGGTAATTTTTTTTGACGGAGTACTGGTAATTTTTAGTAAATAAGTCCCTTCAGGAAGATCGCCAATATTGGCTGCATTTCTTCCCATTATTTTTTGACCTTGCGAATAAACTTCTACTGTTTTTATCGTTCCATTAACATCGCCCGAAGCAATTATTGTTTCGTTTGATGGTTTTACTTTTTCAGGTTTAGCCTCTAAAGGATCCATAACCAATAAATTAGACGCCTTTTCGCGGTCGTACAATTCTTTGACTTGATCTGGAGACAATGCCACATCATAAATTTTTAAATCGTCGATATCAGCATTAATTCCAACCACCGTGTTTATTTCACCCAATCTAAAAATGTTTCCAGTTGTAGATCGTGTCATTCCTTCTAGATATTTCAATAATTTACCATCGCGGTACAACTTTGAAGTGGCACCTTGATAGGTAATAGTATAATTGTACCAAGTATTCTTTTCGAGTGGCGTAGAGACAATAACATCATTAGAAGCGCCCCAAGCAGCCAAACTCAAATCAGAGTTGGCAGAAGTGGTTGCTTGCTGCAATAAACCACAATATTGTGCATTAACCGCATTTCCGTAGCCCCAAATATAATTTGCTTGTGAAACATCATTAAATTTCACCCAAATACTAATTGTTCTTGAGCTTTTTCCTTGAGGCAAATTATCTATTACAGCTTCTAGCGCTTTATTACTTAATCGTTGAGCTCCTTTTATTGCTCCTGCTCTGTCTACGACAAAATTATTGGCTCCAATAAATGAAGTAGTATTTGCAGTATTATTTAAAGTACCATTAAAGTTAAATTCCTGAATCGGTGTTTGTGCCTTTACATTCAAAAAACTTACAAACAAGACTGTCAGTAGTATTTTTTTCATAATAGTAGATTTTAGGGATTAAAGAACTATATCATTTTAATACCACTAAACTATATTATTAGTATATTGAGCTGAAATAATTCCGACAAATTACCTAAAAAATCGTTAAAACAACGTTTTTTATACATTTCATCGGTAAAAAGAGCATTTTATAAAATTTACTAATTTCACAAAATCCTTGAATTAAAAATATTTAAATTCATAAATTCCTACGTATAAACACGGTATATCTAACAAAAGAACAAAACTTAACTTTTACCCAAAACACACTTTTACTTAGAAAAATTCGGCAAAAAAAAAAACTCCATTCGAAAAACGAATGGAGTTTATATATTTTGAAAAGCAGATATTACTTTACGAATTCAATTTTTTGAGCTTCTTCTTCGTTAACACTATCAAAGAAACCTTGCTCGTTCATCCAGTCATCGCTGAATACTTTACTCATGTAACGAGAACCATGATCTGGGAAGATCGCAATAATATTACTGTCTTTTGTAAATTCTCCCTCTTCAGCATATTGTTTAATGGCTTGCATTACTGCTCCAGAAGTATATCCCACAAACAAACCTTCTTTTCTAGTAATCTCTCTTGCAGAGTGAGCACTTTCTTCGTCGGTTACTTTCATGAATTTATCAATAATATCAAAATCTGTAGCTGACGGAATTAAGTTTTTACCAAGACCTTCTATACGATAAGGGTAAATTTCTTTGCTGTCAAATTCTTTTGTTTCGTGGTATTTTTTCAATACAGATCCAAAAGCATCAACTCCGAGGATTCTAATATTTGGATTTTTTTCTTTTAAGAATTTTGCCGTTCCAGAAATTGTTCCTCCTGTTCCGCTGCAAGCAACTAAGTGCGTAATTTGTCCTTTTGTTTGTTCCCAAATCTCTGGACCTGTAGTGTTGTAGTGAGCATCAATATTTAATTGATTGAAATATTGATTAATGTAGACTGATCCTTTTGTCTCTTCGTGCAAACGTTTTGCTACATTATAGTAAGATCTTTCATCATCTGCAGAAACGTGAGCCGGACAGACATACACTTTGGCGCCCAAACTTCTCAACATGTCAATTTTATCTTTAGATGATTTTGAGCTTACCGCCAAAATACAATTGTAACCTTTAATAATGCTTACCATTGCTAAACTAAATCCTGTATTACCAGACGTAGTTTCGATAATGGTATCTCCCGGAGACAGAATTCCCTTTCTCTCAGCTTCTTCAATAATATATAATGCTATTCTATCTTTTGAGGAATGACCTGGATTGAAAGCTTCTACCTTTGCGTAGAAATTTCCTTCTAACTCTTCGGTAATTTTATTTAGCTTAATAAGGGGGGTGTTTCCTATTAACTCTAAAACATTATTATAAGCAGTTATTTCTTCTTTCATAAAAAAATAGTTAATCAAAGGCCTTTTTAAATTAACCTTGATAGGTTGCAAATTTAACAAAAAATTTCTAATTAGCTTTTAATTTTTTCTAAATCTAATAAAAAACTAAATTCTTTTGCTAAGTCTTTTAAAGCCTCAAAACGTCCCGAAGCCCCGCCATGACCTGCATCCATGTTGGTATCTAAAAACAAAAGCTTGTCATTTGTTTTCAAATCTCGCAATTTTGCAACCCACTTGGCTGGCTCCCAATATTGTACCTGCGAATCATGCAGACCCGTAGACACATACATATTTGGATATTCCTGCGCTTTTACGTTATCATAAGGTGAATACGACAACATATAATCGTAATACGTTTTATTATTTGGGTTACCCCATTCGTCATACTCTCCAGTTGTAAGCGGAATACTGTCATCCAGCATCGTGGTAATTACGTCTACAAAAGGCACCTGAGCGATGACGCCATTATACAATTCAGGAGCTTCATTTACGATTACTCCCATTAAAAGTCCGCCAGCAGATCCTCCTTCAGCATAAAGATGCTCAGGAGAAGTATACTTTTGGTCTATTACAAATTTAGAGCAATCGATGAAATCTGTAAAGGTATTTTTCTTTTTTAACAGTTTTCCGTCCTCATACCATTGTCTTCCTAAGTCCTCACCTCCTCTAATATGAGCAATCGCGTAAACAAATCCGCGGTCTAAGAGCGATAATCTGGTAGAAGAAAAATAAGTATCCATTGTAATTCCGTACGAACCATACGCATATAATAACAACGGATTTTTGCCATTTTTCTCCAATCCTTTTCGATAAACCATAGAAATAGGTACTTTTACCCCATCTCTTGCTGTTGCCCAAACTCGTTCTTCTACATAATTGTTCTTATCAAATTTGCCGCCCAAAACCTCTTGCTCTTTTAAGATCTCTTTGGTTTTAGTCTTCATATTAAAATCAATTACAGAAGACGGCGTCGCCAATGATTGATAGCTATAACGCAAAATATCGGTATCAAAATCAACATTTGTTGTTGTATATGCATTGTACGTTTCACTGCCAAAAGGAAGATAATAATCTTCTTCAGCAGCATTCCAAGGCATGATTCTAATATGATTTAATCCGTTTGAGCGTTCTTCTACCACTAGATAGTTTCTAAAAATCTCGATATCTTCCAAAAGAACATCTTCTCTATGCGGAATAAGATCTACCCAGTTTTTCTTTCCAGTTTTATTTTCAGGCGTTTTCATTAATTTGAAATTAGTCGCCTTATCTTTATTTGTCAAGATATAAAATGAATCTTCGTAGTGAGAAATACTGTATTCTAATCCGCGAACACGTGGCTGAAAAATAGTAAATTCTCCATCTGGATTATTAGAATTCAAAATTCTATATTCGGTTGTCAAAGTACTTCCAGAACCAATAACAATATACTTTTTTGATTTTTCTTTGCTGATTGATACATTAAAAGTATCATCGACCTCATCAAAAACCAAAACATCATTTTCAGATGCTGTATTTAATTTATGTCTAAAAACTTTATCTGCTCTTAAGGTTACCTGATCTTGTCTTACATAAAAAATAGTGCTGTTATCGTTTGCCCAAACAGAAGCTCCAGTAACATTTTCGATTTTATCTGCCAAGATTTCTCCTGTTTCTAAGTTTTTAATCTGGATAGTGTAAATTCTTCTTCCCACAATATCCACTCCGAAACTCGCAAATTTATTGTCCGGACTAATGCTTAAACCTCCTAATTTGAAATAAGCATGTCCTTTTGCCATTTCGTTACAGTTAAAAAGAATTTCTTCATCTGCAGAAAGGCTTCCTTTTTTTCTAGCAAAAATGGGATAATCCTGACCTGTTTCGAAACGAGTGATATAAAAATATCCATTATAGAAATACGGAACCGAAGAATCATCTTCTTTTATTCTTCCTTTCATTTCTTCAAACAGACTATCTTTTAATTTTTGGGTATGAGAAGTCATGCTTTCGTAATAAGCATTCTCCTGATTTAGGTAATCAATTACCTCTGGATTTTCTCTGTCATTAAGCCAGAAATAGTTGTCTATCCTAGTTTCTTTATGTTTTTTTAATGTTTTTGGTATTATTTTAGCCTTTGGGGCCGATATATCATTTTGCATTGATTGAGCATTAATTTTTAAATATGAAGATGCAAAAATAGCACAAACCCAACAGAACAAAATTAATTTTTTCATAAAATATTCTATTGAATTCACATAGCAATATACTAATTTTGTCTGAAATAATTTAAAAAATCAACAAAAATGGATTTAATGGGAATGATGGGTAAACTTAAAGAAACCCAACAAAAAATTGAAGATACAAAAAAGCGTTTAGATACTGTTTTGATTGATGAACAAAGCGCTGACGGATTATTAAAAGTTACAATTACAGCGAGCCGAAAAATAAAATCAGTTTCTGTAGATGATTCTTTATTAGAAGACAAAGAACAATTAGAAGATTACTTAATTGTAACGTTAAATAAAGCAATCGAAAAGGCTACAAATGTAAACGAAAGAGAATTAGATGCTGTAGCAAGAATGGATATGCCTTCTATTCCTGGAATGGACAACTTATTTAAATAAAAAGTTTCAAGTTTTAAGTTTCAGGTTTCAAGTTATCTAACGAACCTGAAACTTGAAACAAATTAAACCTGAAACAAATCTTTAGAATTTCGAAAGCGTCTCCAGCACATAAGTATGCATTACTTCTTTATAGTCTAAATGCGTTACAATGCGAAGTTTATTATGCCCTAAAGAGCTTATTAATATATTTTTCTGTTTTAATTTCTCGATTAGCAATTGATCGCTGTAACCTTCTGCAAGCGAAAAAATCAATATATTGGTTTCCACAGGTTCGATAGATGCAATCCACGGTTTTGTGCTTAAGATTTTGGCAATTTCTTTTGCTCTTCGGTGATCTTCTGCCAGTCTTTCGATATTATGAGCCAAAGCATACAATCCCGCCGCAGCTAAATATCCAACTTGACGCATTCCCCCACCCAATATCTTTCTGATTCTCAACGCTCTGTGAATATCAGCTTTACTTCCAAGCAGTACAGAACCAATTGGAGCACCTAATCCTTTAGACAAACAAACCGAAATAGTATCGAAAATAGCTCCAAATTCTCTAGGATTCTGTCTTTTAGCCACTAATGCATTCCATATTCTAGCGCCATCTAAATGGAACTTCAAATTATGAGCATCGCAGACTTTTTTTATTTCTTTTAAATCTTCTAATTCATAACATGCTCCGCCCCCTTTGTTTGTGGTATTTTCTACACAAACCAAACTTGTAAGCGGACTATGGTAAAATTCAGGATCATTTATCGCCGCTTTTACTTGTGCAGCCGTTATCATACCACGATTTCCATCTAATAAACAGCAAGAAACCCCACTATTAAAAGAAACTCCTCCTCCTTCATAATGGTAAACGTGGGCGTATTTATCAGCAATTAATTGCTCTCCAGGCTGCGTATGCAGTTTAATTGCAGTCTGGTTTGCCATAGTTCCAGACGGAAAAAAAAGACCAGCTTCCATACCAAAAAACTCTGCTGTTCTGTTTTCTAATTCAATCACCGTTGGGTCCTGTTTGTATACATCATCGCCGACATGAGCGTTAAACATATACTGAAGCATCTCATAAGTAGGCTTTGTTATGGTATCGCTGATTAAATTTATTTCCATATTCTAAAAACTATATCTTATTTTTGTATGCAAAATTACGTATTACTTATAGTTATTCTCAGCAAGTTTTGGTAAAATTTAACTCGCTCGTTTCTATAGACCAAATTAACGTAATAATTCTAAAAAACATATAAAACCTAGTAATTAATTTATGACAACAGCCGAACAAGTAAAAGGTATTGTGGAGCGCCTTGGTGCGTTGAGGAGGTATCTTTGACGTTGATGCCAAGCTAATCGAAATTGCAAACGAAGAAGAAAAAACTTTTGCACCTGATTTTTGGAACAATCCAAAAGAGGCAGAAATTCTCGTAAAAAATCTTCGAAACAAGAAAAAATGGATTGAAGATTATGACAAAGCAGTATCACTCACAGAAGAATTACAGCTCGCTTATGATTTTTACAAAGAAGGCGAACTTTCTGTAGATGAATTGGATGAACAATACAATGCCGCGCAAGCACATATTGAAAACATCGAATTCAAAAATATGCTTTCTGATGAAGGCGACAGTTTAAGCGCCGTAGTTCAGATTACTGCTGGAGCTGGAGGAACGGAAAGCTGTGATTGGGCAGGAATGCTTATGCGTATGTATATGATGTGGGGAGAAAGTTATGGTTACAAAATCAAAGAACTTAACTTTCAAGAAGGCGATGTTGCTGGAATTAAAACCGTAACTTTAGAGTTCGAAGGAGATTATTCTTTCGGATATTTAAAGGGAGAAAATGGTGTTCACCGTTTGGTTCGTATTTCACCATTTGACAGTAATGCAAAACGCCATACTTCTTTCGTATCAGTTTACGTTTATCCATTAGTTGATGATAGTATCGAAATCGACATTAACCCTGCCGATATCGAAATTACAACTTCTCGTTCGAGTGGTGCTGGTGGACAGAACGTAAATAAAGTGGAAACTAAAGTACAATTGGTTCACAAGCCTACTGGAATTCAGATTCAATGTTCTGAAACTCGTTCTCAGCAAGATAACAGACAGCGTGCTATGCAAATGCTTCGTTCTCAGTTATACGAAATTGAGTTAAAGAAACAGCAAGCGCAACGTGCCGACATCGAAGCTGGAAAAATGAAAATCGAATGGGGTTCGCAGATTCGTAATTATGTAATGCAACCTTACAAATTGGTAAAAGACGTTCGTACAGGTTACGAAACCAGCGATGTTGACGGCGTAATGAACGGAAATATCGATCCTTTCCTTAAAGCCTATCTGATGATGATGGGACAAAAAGAGGAAGAATAATCAGTATTCAGATTAATAGTGTTCAGTGCAGTTTGCAGTCGCAGTAACTTGAAACTTGAAACCTGAAACTTGAAACAAAAAAACAAACAGTTATGATAAAATGGGCAGATGTAATTCATTTTACAAATAAAGGAAATCCAACTCCCGACAAAAGAGTGGAGAAAACGGAGGAAGAATGGAAACAGCTTCTAACTCCAGAAGAATTTCAGGTAACACGTTTAAAAGGAACTGAAAGATCTTTTAGCTCAGAAATGTGCAGTTTATTTGAGCCGGGAATTTACGAATGTAAATGCTGTGGCACTTTATTGTTTGATGCAAGCGAAAAGTTCGAATCTGGAACGGGATGGCCATCTTTTACCCAACCTGTAAAAGAAAATGCCGTTGGCTATCATGCCGACAGATCTCACGGAATGATTCGTGTTGAAGTAACTTGTAATGTTTGCGATTCTCATTTAGGACATATTTTTCCTGATGGTCCTCCGCCAAGCGGTTTGCGTTATTGCATTAACGCCCTTTCCTTGACTAAAGTAAAAGAATAGTTTCAAATTATACTAAAAAAAACCAGAAGTTCATTCTTCTGGTTTTTGTTTTTTATAAAGCTTCGCATTCAAAGCCAATTGCTTCTATTGGAAAGTTACTTTTTCGATGATACCTCTTTACATTCCAATTCTAAAACCATAATTGTCAATTACTGATTTTACTTAAAATTTTAGAGTCAATGTAAAAAGTGCCAAACGGAATTACACAAGCCAACAGCACTTTCCAAGTGGTATCTTTAAATTTCCACTTTTGCTCTACCCCAACACTCAAAGTATTGAAAATAAAAAGTAAGAATAACGCGCCATGAATAGTTCCAACTGGCCGTGTTAAAAATGGTATTTCAAAAATATACTTAAGAGGCATTGCTATAAAAAACAAAATCAAAAGTGATGTTCCTTCTAAAAAGCCAATAATTCGTAAACGTCCTATGCTGGACTGAAGTAAATTTTTCATAATTATCTTAAATAAGGTCGGTTGGAAAGAGGTGAAAATGGCCACGGAATGGCTATAAAAATGATAATCAAAGCAATTGAAAACCAAACTAACATAGTTTTAAATTTTTGCTCATCAGAAAGCTTTCTTTTTGCTAAAGCAGAACCAATTGTAATAAAAACAACTGCTACCAACATTAAAACAATATGAATTAGCCCGAAGAAAACGGTGTCTTTATTCTGAAATCCTTCTTTAAAATTTCTCCAGAAATATTTCACAATCGGACTTTGAACATAAACCAATATCCCAAAAAGAAGCTGAATATGTGCAATAGTTGCCGTCCAGTGTCGGATGAGATTAGCTTTCCCAGTAAAAGGAAGCTTATAAGAATATCCTTTGTAAGCAATGTAAATCGAATAGATTAAGCTCGCCAATACAAACCACCTCATAAAGGAGTGGCAAATTAAAATAGATTGCTGCATTGTTTTTTGATTTTGACAATGCAAATGTATCTAAAAAACATACTAATTGGTATGTTTTTCGTTTTATTTTTATTTCAGATCGTTCAAATACTTTTTAAATTCCTGTAAATAAACATCATAAACAGATTTGTCATTTTGCAATTTTCCAAAATTCCTTATGCCCCAATAGCCCGATAAGATAAAAAATGCGACTTGTTCCCCTACAACATCCTGTCGAATCAAGCCTTCCTCTTTTCCTTTTTCAACTGCTTTTATAATTGTTTCTTTCCATAAATTAACCAAATCTGCCAGAGCATCACTAAATTTAGTATTCCATGGCGTCATTTCCTGAGTCAGATTTCCAACTGGACATCCATATTCTAGTTGCAGAAAAGGATCTTCTAACAATAAATACGAAATCATATTATAAAAATCTTCAATCGGATTTTGAGATTTTTCAGTTGGTTTTACAAAATGCTCCATCATTGTAGGCTTCAGAATTTCTTCAATAATAGCAACTCCCATTTCATCTTTGGTTTTAAAATGGTAATAAAATGCTCCTTTAGTTACTTTAGTAGTAGCTATAATTTCGTCAATACTGGTGGTTTGATATCCTTTTGTATAAATCAATTCAAACGCTTTCTGAAGAATTGTAAGTCGAGTATTGGCTGCTTTTGACATAAAAAATACTAATTAGTATGAAGAACAAATAAAAGAAAATTATTTCAATTAGACATTTTAGCAATTCGACTTCTGAACTTTATTCCAATCAAAACTACTTTCGTTTTATTTCAATTGATTTTGTAAATTAGCCAACACTATTTTATAAAATCAATACTTTATCATGGATTTAAACTTCAATAAAAACGAAGATCACAATAAATTACTCCTTTCAGAATTAAAACAGAAATTTGCCAAAGTTAAATTGGGCGGAGGCGAAAAAAGAATCGAAAAACTGCATGCCGAAGGCAAAATGACAGCTCGTGAAAGAATTGCTTATTTATTGGATGAAAATTCAAAAAGTATTGAAATCGGCGGTTTTGCTGGCGAAGGAATGTATCCAGAACACGGCGGCTGTCCTTCAGGTGGTGTTGTGGTTAAAATTGGCTACATCAGAGGCAAGCAATGCATTGTCGTTGCCAATGATGCCACGGTAAAAGCAGGAGCTTGGTTTCCTATTACTGGAAAGAAAAATCTTCGTGCGCAAGAAATTGCAATGGAAAACCGACTTCCAATTATTTATCTGGTAGACAGCGCAGGAGTTTATCTGCCAATGCAAGATGAAATTTTTCCAGATAAAGAACATTTCGGACGCATTTTTAGAAACAATGCGCAAATGAGCAGCATGGGAATTACTCAAATTGCCGCCGTTATGGGAAGTTGCGTTGCTGGTGGCGCTTATCTTCCAATTATGAGCGATGAAGCTTTAATCGTAGATAAAACAGGGAGTATTTTTCTCGCTGGAAGCTATTTGGTAAAAGCAGCAATTGGAGAAACTATTGATAATGAAACTTTAGGCGGAGCAACAACGCACTGTGAAATTTCGGGCGTTACAGACTATAAAGCTAAAGACGATAAAGATGCACTAGATAAAATCAAAAACATTGTAGACAAGATTGGCGATTTTGATAAAGCAGGTTACAGCAGAATCAAAGCTGAAAAACCAGCTTTGGACCAAAATGAAATTTACGGAATTCTTCCGAAAGCCAGAACTGAACAATACGACATGATGGAAATCATCAAGCGTTTGGTCGATAATTCAGAATTTGAGGCTTATAAAGAAGGCTACGGACAATCTCTTATTACGGGTTATGCTAGAATTGATGGCTGGGCTGTTGGGATTGTTGCTAATCAAAGGAAAGTGGTTAAAACCAAAAAAGGTGAAATGCAGTTTGGTGGTGTAATATATTCTGACAGTGCCGATAAAGCTACACGTTTTATTGCCAACTGCAACCAGAAAAAAATTCCATTGGTATTTTTACAAGATGTTACGGGTTTTATGGTGGGGTCAAAATCTGAACATGGCGGAATCATTAAAGACGGTGCCAAAATGGTAAATGCCGTAAGCAATTCTGTGGTTCCTAAATTTACAGTTATTGTGGGAAATTCATACGGAGCAGGAAATTATGCTATGTGCGGGAAAGCTTATGATCCTCGATTAATATTTGCTTGGCCAAGTGCAGAACTTGCTGTAATGGGCGGAACTCAAGCCGCAAAAGTATTAGCCCAAATTGAAGCTTCTTCGCTTAAAGCGAAAGGAGAAAAAGTTGATGAGGCCAAAGAAACAGAGCTATTCGACAAAATAAAGGCGCGTTACGACGAACAGACTTCTCCTTATTATGCAGCTTCAAGACTTTGGACAGATGCGATCATCGATCCGCTAGAAACCCGCAATTGGATTTCGATGGGAATCGAAGCGGCGAACCACGCTCCTATTCAAAAACCATTTAATTTAGGAGTCATTCAGGTATAACGATTTAAGAATTGGCAGCAAGACGTTAAATAAAAAGTAAAAAACTTATTTTCAAGGCGTTATAAATAAATATCTGATTAAAAATTAGTAACTTAGTACATAATTTTTAATCACACAACATCATGGAAAATGTAAAAATTTTGAATAAATGGGCGAATTCGCACACTTATTTACCTGTTGATTTAGTACGTATTGTTTTGGGTGGATTTTTATTTATGAAAGGTGTCTCGTTTGTCACCAATGTTCAATACCTGCATGATTTGATTTCGCCTATCGATAAGTATGGCGGCGGCATGTTTATGCTGCATTACATTGCTCCTGCCCACATGATTGGTGGTATAATGATTATTTTCGGACTGTTAACCAGATGGGCGATCGCTGCTCAATTGCCAATTTTATTTGGGGCCGTTATTTTTAACTTTATGGGAAAAATGCACTCAGAAAGTCTAGCTTTAGCTTTAATCGTTTTATTGGTCTGCATATTCTTCCTGTTTTATGGAAGCGGTAAACACTCAGCAGATTACTATTTTAAAATGCAACAATAACCTCTTAAGTCCTCATTTTATTGAGGACTTTTTTTTGACTGTTAATTAATTCTATAAAATTTCTTTAATTGGGTTTTATGACTTAAATTCGCCGACATGAATTGGATTCGTAAAACCGTTATTTTCATTACGCTTTTGCTTGCAGGGTTGTTTGCTTATCAAGCAGACCAAACCCCTGTACACGTAATTGAAACGGAAAAATCGGATACCAACTTCTGTAAAGACATTCCTGATTCGTCTGCGTTTATACAGCCTCAGGGAAGCTATCAATTTGCGGCAAACATCAAAACAAATCCTACCGGAATAATTAAATGTTTTGATACACTTTTACCGCTAATTCCACAGCATCAAACTGTTACCTCTATCACATCGTATACTAAAATCTTTACGACTCAAAGTAAAAAGGTTTTGGTCATACTCTACGCTTTCCATTTTTTCTGGTAAATAAGTAATTGATTTCGTTCTGAAGATCTATTCTTCATCAATTTAAACCGTTTTCTAAATGGAAAACTGTTTCGCATATCATTTATTTATTTCATTAAAATATCATGGAAACTACAACCACAATAATGGGTATTGTGATTTTAATTATTGTTGCTATCCCAATCTATTTTTCTGCACGTTCATCGGCAGCAAGTAAATCAAGAATTTTAAACATCAAAAAGCGCTTCAATCCTAATCATCCAGAAGATTTTGATTTGACAGAATCGATCAATAATAAAACGCTGACAATTGATCAAAAAAACAAAAAGTTCATCGTAATGAACTTCAATCCCAATCAGCAGGAATCAATATATGTCGATTTAAATACAATTGCTTCATGCAAATTAATTCCAACAACAGATGCTGGCTCAGACACTATTGTTAAAATTGATTTTGAATTTCAAGAAAAAGAAACCTCTAAGAAAATAATAATTCCATTCTATGATTTTGATGATGACCGCATCAAACAGATTAGCGTCTATCAAGATCATCAGTTTGCGAAAAAATGGCTTAAAATCATCCAAGATTCTATATCACGTTAGTTATTTAATTCACTAAAGAGGCTCAAAATTGAGCCTCTTTTTTTTGTAGGGCACATGATATTTGTCATTTTCTGTCTTAAGATGAAGCTTTAATTTTGATGTAAACTAAATCCGTCGTTATGAAAATTTCTTTGACTCAAAAATACAATGTCCCAGGTCCAAGATATACCAGTTATCCGACAGTTCCATATTGGAATGAAGCTGACTTTACAGCAGAAAAATGGATTACTACTTTAAGAAAATCATTCTCTGAAAGCAATTCAAAAAACGGAATCAGTTTATATATCCATCTCCCTTTTTGCGAAAGCATGTGCACTTTCTGCGGATGCAACAAACGCATTACCAAAAATCATTCGGTCGAAGAAAAATATATTCGAGCAGTTCTGAAAGAATGGGCCATGTATTGTGATTTATTGCCAGAAAAACCAATAATTAAAGAAATACATTTAGGCGGAGGAACTCCAACATTCTTTTCTAAAGAAAACTTGGAAAACCTTATAAACGGAATTTTTGATCATGCTGTAAAAGCAGAAAATCACGAATTTAGTTTTGAAGGACATCCAAACAACACTACCTATGAACAGCTTAAAAAATTATACGATTTAGGCTTTCGCCGAGTGAGTTTTGGGGTTCAAGATTACTCCGCTACAGTTCAAAAAGCGATTAATAGAATTCAGCCATTTCATAATGTTGCTAAAGTAACTTTTTGGGCAAAAGAAATTGGCTATACTTCCATTGGGCACGATATTATTTTTGGTCTTCCTTTTCAAACCATCGAAGATGTAGTTGACACGGTTGAAAAAACCAATTCTTTAAAACCAGACAGATTAGCATTTTACAGCTATGCACACGTGCCTTGGATCAAAGGAAATGGACAGCGCGGTTTTAATGAAGAGAACCTTCCAAAAGATGCTGAAAAAAGAAAACTATACGAAATAGGCAAAAAGCTCCTTATTCAAAACGGTTATCATGAAATTGGTATGGATCATTTTGCCTTAACTGATGACAGTTTATACAAAGCAGCTCATAACGGAAAACTGCATAGAAACTTCATGGGTTATAGCGCTTCTAAAACAGAAGTTATGATTGGTCTTGGCGTTTCTTCTATAAGTGACAGCTGGTACAGTTTTGCACAAAATAGCAAAAGCCTTGACGAATATTATGAAATACTAGAATCTGCCCAGCTTCCTGTTGTAAAAGGCCATATTTTAAGCAATGAAGATCTAATCATTAGAAAACACATTCTGAATTTAACCTGCGAACTGGAAACTTCTTGGACTGCAGAATCTCTTAATTTTGCTGAACTTCCTGAAGTTTTAATCGCATTAAAAGAAATTGAAAACGATCAATTAATTGTTATAGAAAACAATAGAATAAAAATTACGGAAGAAGGAAGACCTTTTGTTCGTAACATCTGCATGGCTTTTGATTTGCATCTAAAAAGAAAGTCACCGGAAACAAATCTGTTCTCGATGACTGTATAGAATCTTTTAAATATATTTTCTTAGTGGCAGTTTGGAGTCTGCTGCACAAACAAGCTCATGTTTGAAGGAGAAATATAAGGAATTCCTAATCCCAATCCTCTAAGGATAAATAAAATTCCAATTATAACCGCTACATACGGAATTGCTTTTTGAATTTTATTTCGAAATGGCAACCTCAACAAAGTATTGACATAAACCACAACGGTCATTAACGGAATTGTTCCGATTCCGAATAAAAGCATGTAAAGAATACCATAACTAGCACTCTGCATTGCAATTGCTCCAAATAGGGCAACATACACCATTCCGCAAGGCAAAAAACCATTTAAAAGGCCAATTGTAAAAAGAGATTTATAGCTTTTATTCTTAAACTGGCTTCCAAGGTTGGTTTTAATTTTTGAAATAATTCTATAAACAGGTTTAGAAAAATTGTATTGGGCAAATTTCTTTTCGGGAATTAAAACCACAATAATCATGATTACACCAATAATAATTGACATTTTCTGCTGTAATCCTGCCAAGAAAAAACCTCTTCCTAACAATCCGAAAATCAGTCCGATTGTAGCGTAAGCTGTTAATCGGCCGAAATGATAGGTAATAATCTGTGTTGCCTTTTTGGCTTCGTTTTGCCTGTCTACGGGAAGCATCATGGCAATTGGCCCACACATTCCAACACAGTGCAGACTACTGATTAAACCTAAAAAGAAAGCAGAGAATAACATCGTGTTTTTAGTTTACGTAAATAACTTCTTTAGTGAGGTATTTTTTGCCTTCATATTGCCATTCCATATTCACATCCCAACGTCCTTTTAATAATTTTTTCTGCGGAATAATGATTTCTGAATTGGTTAAAGCGATTTGAGTATTAAAATCAAATTTTTTGTTTGAAGGTCTGTACAATTGAATATTTCCTTTCACTTTGTCACTTTCAAATCCTGCCGGAAAAATCACCGCCACGCCTTCTGGAGTATATTTAATTGATGGTTTATGCTGCAAATCGTGTGCGTTTTGAATTCTCGCCATTTCTTCCTGAAAGTGCGTGTCGTGTTTGTAATATTCTTCTACAACCAAATCATTATCGTATTTAGAATTTGATTGCACTTCAAAAACAAAATATAAAATAAATGTCATAAACAATGCGAATGCAATGACTATTCCAGTTCCCCAATTAATTTTCATGATAATTCTATTTTAATTAAAACTTCGTGGTCCTAAGAAATTTGTAGTTGTTGTTTCTAAAAGTTGAGAACCATTGTAAACTCCTATTTTTACTTTTGTTTTATCACTTTCCAATAAAACCTCATCAATCTCGATAAACAAGGTTCCCTGAGAAATTCCTTCTTTAGCAATTTTAAAATGTCTCTTTCCAACGTTTTTAATTTCTCCTTTCTGATCAATCAATTCGAAATGTATATCGTTATAATCTTTCATGGTTTTGTTTACAATTTTATACGTATAAACATTACTGATTTTTTCTCCATTATGCTGGAACAACTGACCAGGCAGACGTAAAACAACAGCCTGAACATCAGTTCTTAAAAATAGCATTCCCACAAAAATACTCAATAAAATAAAGAGAACTGCTGTATAACCTTTCATTCTAGCTGTAAACTTGAAAGGCTCTTTTTTTGCAATTTCATCTTCAGAAGCATAACGGATCAGTCCTTTTGGCAATCCTACCGATTCCATAATATGATCGCATTCGTCAATACAAGCAGTACAGTTTGTACATTCCAGTTGCGTTCCGTTTCGAATATCGATTCCCATAGGGCAAACGTGAACGCATTGAAGACAATCGATACAATCTCCTTTTCCCGTTAATGCTCTATCTTCTTTTTTATTGAATTTTGCTCGACCTTCTTCTTTTTCACCACGAACAAAATCGTACGCTACGTTAATCGATTTATTATCTAAAAGAACACCTTGCAATCTTCCGTACGGACAAGCAATAATGCAAACCTGCTCGCGAAACCATACAAAAACAAAATAGAAAACACCTGTAAAGATAAGTAGTGCGATAAAATTACTAGCCTGTGCAATTGGACCTTGCTCAATCATCAAAAACAAAGCGTCGCTTCCCACCAAATAAGCCAAAAAGACATTGGCAATAAGAAAAGAGATTAAAAAGAAAATTGTCCATTTTAAGACTCGTTTTCTAATTTTCTCCGCATTCCATTCTTGTTTTGCTAAACGACTCTGAGAACCGCGGTCTCCATCAATCGCATATTCGATACGGCGGAAAACCATTTCGAGGAAAATAGTCTGCGGACAGATCCAGCCACAAAAAATTCTTCCGAAAACAACCGTAAATAAAATGACAAATACAACGCCGACAAGCATTGAAATTACGAAGAGATAAAAATCCTGAGGCCAAAAAGGGAATCCAAAGATATTAAAACGACGTTCCATAATATTGAACATCATAAATTGGTTCCCATTTACTTTAATAAACGGATTTATAAATAAAATTGCTAGCAAAACATAGCTAACAATTTTCCTATAATCATAAAATTTACCAGACGGTTTTTTAGGAAATATAAATTTTCGTTTACCACCTTCATCTATTGTTCCAATGGTATTTCTAAAAGCTTCGTCTGGTAAATTTGACATGATATTCTAATTATTTTTTAACTTCTGTGGTATCTTTTGTGGTTGCTGCGGCAGCATCGGTTTTAGGAGCACTATCGTCTACCCAAACTTCTCCTTCTGGCTCTTTTGGATCTTTAGGGTTACTTCCTTGTAAAGACAGAATATAACTTGCCACTTTTTGTATTTCTTTTGGTTTAAGGGTTCCTTTCCAGGCAATCATCCCCTTACCGTCTCGGCCTCCATTTGTAATGGTGTGGAACAGGTTTTTAATTCCTCCTCCTAAAATCCATCTATCATCTGTAAGGTTTGGCCCGATCTGACCTCCCGCATCTGCTCGGTGACAAGCCGCACAGTTTGTTGTAAAGATTTCTTTTCCTGCGGCTAAACTTGCTTCATCTGTAAGCAATACAACTGTTTTTTCATCCATTAAATCTGGAGCAGTTTTCATGTATTCTTCTACATCAATTTTTGCCTGAGCCATTTCTTTCTTCAACTCCATTTCTTGATCATCAGCACCTAAAACATCATATCGAACAACATAGATTACTCCGAAAATGATACAGATATAGAATAAATACACCCACCATGGCGGTAAGTTATTATCCAATTCTTTAATTCCGTCATAATCATGATCCATCAACAAATCGCCTTCTTTTTCAATTGGCTCTGTTTTGGTCAATTTATGCATTAGGTTTTTAAACCAAGCGCTTTCTTTTAGACTTAAACTTTCTTCAAGTTCTTTTTGAGCTTTTTCTTCTGGTGTCAATAACTGATACATTACTCGATTTACAGCACTAAGCGTAATCTCGATGGCAACCAGAATAAATAGAAAGACAAATAAAAAGAGCGAAACCATAGGGAATTTTACAAAAGCTGGCTTATGGCCTGAGTCTATAAAATATTCCATCAAAGCAAATACGATGAAGAAAATCAATGGTACTCTAACATATGCTGGGAAAAACTTTTTCATTTTTATCTATCTTTTGAAGTTATAATAAGTCCTTCATCTAAAGGTATACTACTCATTTCTTGAATTTTTTCTTTTCTATAAGAGAATACCCAAATACCTAATCCCACAAAGAATAAGAAGAAAATTAAGAGGGAAATAATCGGGTAAATTTCTATACCCGATATTGTTTCCATATTGTGTTTTATTTGTTCGAACATAATGCTGTTATTTTGAAGTTTCTTTTACTTTAATATCAGTACCAAGTCTTTGAATATATGCAATCAAAGCAACAATTTCTCTTTCGTTCATCGGAGTGAATTTCTCACCTTTTGCCGCAGCTTTTTTACGGCTGTCTTCATAACTCTTCACGAAATCAGGATCGCTCTCTAAGCTTTTCTCTATCTTAACCGCCTGTTCTCTTAAAGTTTTACCTGCGTTTGCAACATCTTCAGGAGAATAAGGCACGCCTAATGAAATCATTGCTTGCATTTTTTTCTGTGTCAATGAAATATCCATTGGTTTATTGTCAAACAGCCATTTGTAACCTGGCATAATTGATCCTGCAGATGTACTTTGCGGATTCCACATGTGGTTAAAATGCCAATTGTCATTATACTTACCACCTACTCTTAATAAGTCTGGTCCTGTTCGTTTTGATCCCCATAAGAATGGATGGTCGTAAACAAACTCACCTGCTTTTGACTGAACTCCGTAACGCTCTACCTCACTTCTAAATGGGCGAACTGACTGGGAGTGACATCCAACACAACCTTCTCTAATATATAAATCACGTCCTTCAAGTTCTAACGGTGTATATGGTTTTACACTTGAAATAGTTGGAATATTTGATTTTACCATGATTGTTGGTACGATCTGAATAATACCTCCAATTAAAATTGCGATAGTTGCTAAAATGGTTAACTGAATTGGTTTTCTTTCTAACCATGAGTGAAATTTCTCTCCACTTAATCTACCGCTTTTTATGGTTTGCAGAGCTGGAGCTTGAGCCAATTCATCTTCAATTGTATTACCCGCTTTAACCGTCATTATAATATTGTAAACCAATGTCAGCATTCCCACTAAGTACAATGTACCTCCGATAGCTCTCATCCAATACATTGGCATAATAGCAGTAACCGTTTCAAGGAAGTTTCCATACGTTAAAGTTCCGTCTGGATTAAATTGTTTCCACATAGAAGCTTGTTGGAAACCTGCCACATATAAAGGAATTGTATATACGATAATACCTAAAGTACCAATCCAGAAATGGAAGTTTGCCAATTTCTTAGAGAACAACTCTGATTTTGTCATTCTTGGAATCAACCAATAGATAATACCAAATGACATAAAACCGTTCCAAGCTAAAGCCCCTACGTGTACGTGTGCTACGATCCAGTCTGTGTAGTGCGCAATAGCATTTACATTTTTTAAAGATAACATAGGACCTTCAAATGTTGCCATACCGTAACCTGTAATTGCTACTACGAAGAATTTTAAAACCGGTTCTTCACGAACTTTATCCCAAGCTCCTCTCAATGTAAGAAGACCATTGATCATACCTCCCCAAGATGGCGCAATTAACATTACTGAGAATGCAACCCCAAGATTCTGAGCCCAGTTTGGTAAAGCAGAATACAATAAGTGGTGCGGTCCTGCCCAGATATAGATAAAGATTAAAGACCAAAAGTGTATAATAGATAATCTATAAGAGTAAACAGGTCTGTTTGCAATCTTTGGAACGAAGTAGTACATTAATCCCAAAAAAGGAGTTGTCAAGAAGAATGCCACCGCATTATGCCCGTACCACCATTGTACAAGTGCATCTTGAACACCAGCATAAACAGAATAACTTTTTAAGCCCGAAACTGGAATTTCGATATTATTAAAGATATGCAGCACCGCTACTGTTACAAATGTTGCCAAGTAAAACCAGATTGCCACATATAGGTGACGCTCTCTACGGCGTAACATGGTACCAATCATATTAATACCCATAACCACCCAAATTAAAGCAATTGCAATGTCAATTGGCCACTCTAACTCTGCATATTCTTTAGAAGAAGTATAACCTAAAGGAAGTGTAATTGCGGCTGCTACAATAATTAGCTGCCACCCCCAGAAATGAAGATTACTTAAAAAATCGCTAAACATTCTGGCTTTTAGCAGTCTTTGCAGCGAGTAGTACATCCCGGCAAAAAAGGCGTTCCCTACAAAAGCAAAAATAACCGCATTGGTGTGTAACGGTCTCAAACGGCCGTAACTAAGCCACGAAATCCCATCTGTTATGTTGGGAAAAAGGTACATTACCGCCAAGGTAAGCCCCACTAACATACCCACAACTCCAAAAAGTATTGTGGCGTAAATGAATTTTTTTACAATTTTGTTGTCGTAATAAAACTGTTCCATTTCCATAATTATACTTGTTTTTCTTCGATTGGTGAATTATTATTTTGGGAATTAATTTTTGTTTCGTCGTCAAAAAGAATTCTGACAGAAGGGGTATAATCATCATCGTACTGTCCAGATTTGACAGCTACGATAAAGGCAATAAAGAAACAGATTGCCACAAAAATACTTACTGAAATTAATAGATAAATAACACTCATACCTTAAATTTATATTAACAAAATTAATTCGTTAAAGGCGCATAAAATATGATAATTATCATAAACAAAAAGACATGTTAAATTTATAAAAAATATCTTATACTTTTACTTATAATCGTTCTAAATTTCTGTTGCTGAAATAGTTAGACATCAGCGTTACAAAGCTTACAATAGTAATTGTGCTCAGTGGCATAATGATTGCAGCCACTAACGGAAGCAGGTTTCCGGTCACTGCAAATGCGAGTCCGACAACGTTATAAAGCAATGACAATCCGAAGCTCATTTTAATTATCCAAATTGCTTTGTGGGAAAGGTTTAAAAAGTAGTTGAGATTTGAAAACTCTGATGCATCTAGGATGGCGTCGCATGCAGGAGAAAAGACATTTACATTTTCTGAGATTGAAATACCAACATTACTTTGAGCCAAAGCTCCAGCATCATTGAGTCCATCGCCAACCATCATTACATTTTGCCCTTTCTCTTGAAGTTTCTTTATGTATTCTAGTTTTTGTTCCGGTTTTTGATTGAATATCAACTCGGTACCTTTTGGCAGAATGGCTTCTAAATTTACTCTTTCGCCATCATTATCACCAGAAAGCACTTTAATTTGATACTCTTTACTCAAATTCGTAAAAAGCTTTTCTAAGCCTTCACGATATTGGTTTTGAAAAGTATACTTTCCAAGGTAAACCTCCCCTACTTTAATATGTAAAGCTGTTTTTTCAATTTCCGAACTATCTACGACTATATCATTTACAAATTGCCCTGAACCGATTTTAACTTCTTTTCCATCAACAGATACCAGAATTCCTTTTCCCGTAATTTCTTGAAAGTCGTCTATAGCAATACGTTTAGTTTCTGGCAGAAAATCATAGAGCATTCGGCTCAACGGATGATTTGATCCTCGCAGCACATTCTTAATCAATACGATATCAGAATCCAACAAAGGATTTCCTTCATATAGAATGTTCGATTTTTTATTTGTTGTAATCGTTCCTGTTTTATCAAAAACAATCGTATCAACTTTGGCAAGCTGCTCGATTACAATAGCATTTTTTAAGTAAAACTTCTTTTTACCCAAAATTCGCAATATGTTTCCAAAAGTAAACGGAGCCGTTAGAGCCAGTGCACAAGGGCAAGCTACAATCAATACGGCTGTAAAAACATTAAAGGCAATATTAGCATCGATAAAAATCCAATAACCAAAACCAGCAAATGCGATCAGCAATAAAATTGGTGTAAAATAGCGGCTTATGGCATCTGTTATCGTTTTATGTTTTTGATCTACTTTTTTCTGAAAAATCTCATTACTCCATAATTGGGTTAAGTAGCTCTGCGAAACAGAATGCAAAACTTCCATTTCAATCACTTTTCCAATCTGTTTTCCTCCAGCAAATACCTTATCGCCAGATTTTTTAGTAATTGGCACTGCTTCACCAGTTACGAAGCTATAATCGATCTCTGCGCTTTCGCTAATTAAAATTCCATCAACAGGAATAAGTTCTTGATTTCGAATCAGTAAACGATCTCCTTTTAAAACATCGTAAATTGCAACATTTTCTTCAGAAGCGTCCTTATTAATTTTCGTAACAGCAATCGGAAAATAGGATTTAAAATCTCTTTCGAAACTTAAAAAACTATAGGTTTTGATTTGAAACATTTTACCAAGAAGCATAAAAAATATCAAACTGGCCAAACTGTCAAAAAATCCTGGACCGTGATCCATCAACATATCATAAGTGCTGCGAATAAACATCACGATAATCCCTAAAGCAATCGGAATATCAATATTAAGCATTCGAGTTCTAATACTATGATAGGCAGAAACATAATATCCACTCGCTGAGTATAAAAAAGTTGGCAATGCTAAAAGAAAAATAAGCAATCTGAAAAATGGCTTGTAACTGTCTAGCCAAAATTCTTTCATTTCGAAATATTCTGGAAATGAAAGTAGCATAATGTTTCCAAAACAAAAAAAAGCGACACCCAATTTATAGGTCAGGCTTCTGTCAACCTTTGTTTTTGCTGTTCCGTAATTTTCTAAACTGATATAAGGTTCATAACCTATTGAACTTAAGAGGTAAGCAATTTCTTTTAAAGAAACGATGTCAGAATTAAAGGTGATTCTAACTTTCTTTTCATGGAAATTAACCTGAGAAACGCTAATTCCCTGCTGAAGGCGATTTAGATTTTCCAAAATCCAGATGCAAGAACTGCAATGGATATGAGGAATACTTAGCGAAACAATTGAGGTATTTCCTTCCTGAAATTCTAAAACTTTTGCAAGTATGGATTCATTTTCCAGAAAATCATATTTTCCTTTGATGTCTTGCGGCGTGGCTCCTGGAGACTTTTCAAAATCATAGTAAGATGTTAAGTCGTTGATGCTGAAAATTTCGTAAACTGTTTTACAGCCTGTGCAACAAAACTTTTTATCATCAAAATCAATTTCTTCATTTTGTTCAATAGTCAAACCACAATGAAAACAACTTTGCTCCCTCATAAACTTGTTTTTATATGCCGCAAATTTCCAATTAAAGCACAATTATTAAGATGATAATTGTCATGTAATATTGAAATTGAATTCTAATTTAATAAAATAAAACAGCCTAATTAAGTTTTACCCTAATTTATTATAATTTTACCATATAATAACCCCCAAAACGCTTAAATATCCTTACTTTTGCAGCAAAACAAATATTGTCATGAATAAATGTGATCAATGCATTGTACGCCAGCTAAGCTCATTAAAAGCCCTTAACAAAGAAGAAGTTATAAAACTAGCCAGCAGTAAAACCTCTTACAAGATCAAGAAAGGCGAAGCTATTTTTGAGGAAGGTGAAGTTACCAATGGCGTTTTTTGTATAAAAGACGGCGTGGGCAAACTTTCTAAATTAAGTGCCAACGGAAAGGATCAAATTGTAAAATTGGTAAAATCTGGCGAACTTCTTGGACAACGCTCTATGATTAGTAACGAACCGGCAAATTTGACTGCAAAAGCTATTGCTGACATGGAAGTTTGTTTTATTCCTAAAACTGAAATCATCAATTTCTTTAATACCAACAATCAATTTTCTTTAAACCTAATGCAGTCTGTATGCGAAGATTTAAAAGAATCTGAAAACGAAAAAATTGCCTTAGTTCAAAAAACCGTTAAACAGCGACTTGCAGAAACTTTACTTCATTTGCATGACGAATTTGGCGAAGACACAGACAAAACCCTTCAGGTGCAACTAACAAGAGAAGAGCTTGCCGGCATTATTGGTACAGCTACAGAAAGTTGCATCCGCCTATTATCTGACTTTAATAAATTAGGATTAATAGAATTAGTTGGTAAAAAAATTATGCTTAAAGACGTTCGCGCTTTAAAAAAATTGGCTGACAACTAAAGTTTTTTGGCTTCGTTCCAAAAAACATCCATTTCTGCAAGTGTCATATCCATTAATGGTTTTCCTAATTCGTTTGCTTTGCTTTCTAAATACTGAAAACGCTTAATGAATTTTTTATTGGTTCTTTCTAAAGCATCTTCTGGGTTTACATTTAAGAATCTGGCATAGTTAATCATAGAAAACAAAACGTCTCCAAACTCGTCTTCAATTTTATCTTGATTTCCTGTTTTTACCTCATCTTGAAGTTCTTGCAACTCTTCTTGTACTTTATCCCAAACCTGATAAGGTTCTTCCCAGTCAAAACCAACACCTTTTACTTTATCTTGAATTCGGCTTGCTTTCACCATTGCCGGAAGACTTCTTGGAACTCCTTCTAGAACCGATTTTTTACCTTCTTTCAGTTTCAGCTTTTCCCAATTCTGTTTTACTTCTTCTTCATTTTCAACTTTCACATCGCCATAAATATGAGGATGACGGTGAATCAGTTTTTCACAGATTTCATTACAAACATCAGCAATATCAAAATCATTGGTTTCACTGCCTATTTTAGCATAGAAAACAATATGGAGCAGTAAATCTCCCAATTCTTTTTTAACTTCATTTAAATCATTGTCCAAAATTGCATCTCCTAACTCATAAGTTTCTTCGATTGTCAAATGTCTTAAGGTTTGTAGGGTTTGTTTTTTATCCCACGGACATTGCTCACGAAGTTCATCCATGATATTTAATAATCTTTCGAATGCTTGTAACTGATTTTCTCTGCTCATCTTGAAGTTTTCTTTTGATTTAAACTCGATTCTGTAAAATTAAAAAATCCTGCCAAGAAAACATCTTAACAGGATTATTTTATGATTAAAGAAAAACTACTATTCTTCTTTTTTAGCTTTTGCTTTTTTTGCCGCTGGAGCTTTTTTGGGTTTTTCTTCAGCAACTGGAGCTTCTTCTTTTGGTTCTTCAGCAGCAGGAGCTAAATCTGTAACCAAACCTTTTGCTTGAAGCGTATTGTACCAGTTTAATACTTTTTTAATATCTGATGGATAAACTCTTTCTTCATCGTAATCTGGAAGAATTTGCTTGAAATAAGCTGCTAAAGTAGCGTTATCTTCTTTATGAGAGATAGCTTGTCCTTTATTTTCTTTAACGGCAATCTGCTGCATTACTTCAGTTAACGGTTTTTCACCCTCATAAGTATAAATCGAAATTTCAGACAATAAACTTACATTGCTTTTTAGATTTACAGTAATCTTCTTCCCATCAATTAATGATTCCGCCACAAAACCTGTACGAGTTTGTACTTTTAATTCGTATAAACCTGGTTTTCCTGAAATGGCTAAAATTTTCGTTAAATTCATTTTTATTAAAATTAGTATTAAGAATTTTATTTATTTTTTGTTTCTAAATATACAGAAAACTTATCTTGCTTTTTTAGCTGCAAAAAATTTCATTCTATATTCCTGAGACGTTTTTCCCTCAGTAATATTTTTCAATTTCTTTTGGATTAAACGTTTTTTTAGAGATGAGATTTTATCGGTAAATAAGATTCCTTCAATATGGTCGTATTCGTGTTGGATAACTCTTGCGATTAATCCGTCGAATACTTCTGTTTTCATAACAAAATCTTCTTCACAATATTCGATTGTAACCGTTGGTTTTCTGTAAACGTCTTCACGCACATCAGGAATACTTAAACAACCTTCATTAAATCCCCACTCTTCTCCTTCTTCTTTAACGATTTTAGCATTGATAAAAGTCTTCTTGAAACCTTTTAAATCTTTTTGTTCCTCTGAAGGAAGATCCTCATCATCACTAAAAGGCGTTGTATCGATAACAAACAAACGAATTGGTAGTCCAACCTGCGGTGCTGCAAGTCCAACCCCATACGCATTGTACATGGTCTCGTACATATTTGCGATCGTTTCTTTTAGATTTGGATATTCTGGTGTAATATCCTGCCCTACTTTTCTTAAAACAGGATCACCGTATCCTACAATTGGTAAAATCATTTGTTTTTATTTATGTTTTAATGTGCTGGAAAAACAGAATTAAAGTTCTGCTATTTCAGCTGGCAAAAATAGTAAAAAATAGTCAAGAATGATTCTAATAATCTATTATATCGCATTTTTTACAAGCTCTTAAAAATCTCATCCATAATTATGCCAAAATCACTCTTACAATTCTTACCTTTGCTAGTAAACGTGACTTTATGATTGATAAGATTTCAAAATTTACAAACAGTACTTCCTTTCTCAATGCTTCTAAAGTAACTATTGCTTCTGTTGTTCCTGTTTTAGTTTTAAATTTTTTAGGTCATTTTGAAATTGGTTTCACCATTGCGCTTGGTGCTTTTTATACTTATCCCAGCGACATACCGAGTTCTCTTAGCCATAAAATAAAAGGGTTAATCGCAGCTTCTTTTATTGTTTCTGGAGTTAACCTTTTGGTAAATCTCGTTTATCCGTTTCCTTTTCTTTTTTACATTTTTTTAGGCTTTCTGCTGTTTTTATGCTCCATGATTTCGGTTTACGGACAGCGAGCAACTTTAATATCTTTCTCTGCTTTGTTATCGATTTCCCTGTCTTTTGGGCACTTGCACGAAGGTTGGGCAGCATTTGAATATTCAGGCTTTATTTTTATTGGAGGAATTCTATATTTAGTAGTTTCTCTTGTCTTTCATTTTGTACAACCGTATAAATATGTAGAACTACAAATTGCCGAAGGAATAAAACTTACTGCCAAATACCTGAAACTAAGAGGTGATTTGTGGAGTCCGGAGGCCAATAGAAAAGCTATTATTGAAAAACAGCTAGCGGTACAGGTAGAATTAAACCTTATTCATGAAGATTTAAGGAAAATGCTGATTGGAAACCAGAATACTTCTGGAACTACGAGCCAGAACAGAAAAATGCTTTTGGTTTTTATTACTTTGGTCGAAATTCAAGAATTGGCGCTATACACTTCTTTTGACCATAGCAAACTTCATGAAAAATTCGCCAAACATCCTGACGTTTTAAGAACGTATCAGAATGTTGCTTACAAATTGGCTTCGACTCTTAAAAAACTTTCGAAAAACGTCAATCATATTAGCACATATGTAGATAAACATGATTTGAAAAACGAACTGGATGCATTAGAATTTGCTATTTTTGACTACGAAAAAACTCTCGGCAAAGAAGAAGCGGCAGAAGGCGTTCTCATGCTGACGAATATGCTGAAATATGCTAAAAATCAAGTTGGAAAAATAAAAACTATCCAGCGCGCGCTTTCTTTAGCCATGCAGTCTTACAAATTGAAAGATAAAGACAAAGAGCTGGAAAAGTTTTTAACTCCACAATATTATCCGCTTCGAACTTTAATTGAGAATTTAAGCTATTCTTCTTCGATTTTTAGGCATTCGATACGATTAACCATTACCATTTTGATTGGTTTCTTTTTAGGACAAGTTCTTCCTTTTCAAAATGTGTACTGGATTCTGCTGACGATCGTAGTAATCATGCGTCCTGGTTATGGATTAACTAAAGAACGTTCTTACAATAGAATGTTCGGAACTGTTTTGGGAGGAATTATAGCCTTCGGAATTGTATCGGTTATCCAGAATCATATCGCACTGAGTATTTTCTCTATCATATGCATGCTTTTAGGAATTTCTTTTACCCAAATCAATTATAAGATAAGTGCAACATTTGTTACAATGTATGTGGTGTTTATTTACGGAATTCTAACGCCAGATATTAACGAAGTAATTCAATACAGGATCTTAGATTCGCTTGCTGGAGCCATTTTGGCCTTTATTGCCAATCAGTTTTTATGGCCTGCTTGGGAGTTTATCAATACGCCTATTCATATTGAAAATACGATTCGCGCCAATCGAAACTACCTCAAAGAAATTGCCGATTTTTATAATAAAAAAGGAGAAGTTCCAACTTCTTACCGTTTGGCTCGAAAAAATGCCTTTGTTGAAATAGGAAACCTCATGACTTCTTTTCAACGTATGATGCAGGAGCCTAAATCGAAACAGAAAACAATGCCTTTGGTTAATAAATTGGTAGTTTTAAATCACTCTTTATTATCTGCTTTAGCGTCACTTTCAACATATATTCAATCGCACCAAACCACTTCAGCATCGGATTCTTTTAATTATATTATCAAGACTATTTTAGCCAATCTGGATCATTCTATTTCTGTTTTAAGAAATGAAGTGATTATAAAGGATACATTTTTTGAAAAGGAAGACGTGACTTTGCAGTTTGAAGAATTAAAGCGAAAGCATTTTACACGCTTAGCTGAAGATGATGATTTGGACAAAGAAACACGCCAAGCTAAAATGCAGGAAGCCCAAATGGTGATTGAACAATTGATTTGGATGAGTAATCTAGCAGAAAAAATTCTAAAAAACACAACCGACTTAAAAGCAACAAATCCAGATTAATTCATCTGGATTTGTTTTTTATTCTAATAAAAGCTTAATTTAATTTTAAAACTTCTGCTGTTTGTTTTCTCAGTTCTTTTAAAAGTTCTGGATTATCATTTAACGTCTGACCATAAGAAGGAATCATTGTTTTTAATTTTTCCTGCCAGTCTGGTGTTTTAATTTGATGAGTAAAACATCTGCTAATTAAATCAACCATAATTGCTACGGCAGTAGAAGCGCCTGGAGATGCACCTAATAAAACCGCTAAAGTTCCATCATGCGTATTGATTACTTCTGTACCAAATTCTAGAACTCCGCCTTCTTTTTCATCTTTTTTGATTACTTGAACACGCTGACCTGCTTTTTCTAATTTCCAGTCTTTAGAACGTGCTGTCGGAAGGTATTCGCGTAACGCTTTCATTCTGTCTTTTGGAGACTGGCGAACTTGCTCAATCAAATATTTCGTTAAAGGAATATTGTGATATCCTGCAGCCAACATCGGAATAAGATTGTTAGACTTTATAGATAATGGCAAATCCAAATAAGAACCATTTTTCAAGAAACGAGTCGAGAATCCTGCAAATGGACCAAAAAGAAGTGCTTTCTCGCCATCAATAACACGAGTATCAATATGCGGAACCGACATTGGAGGAGCTCCAACACTAGCTTTCCCGTAAACTTTTGCTTGGTGCTTAGCAATTACTTCAGGATTTGTACATTTTAGCCATTGACCGCTTACTGGAAAACCTCCATAACCATTTCCTTCTGGTACATTGGCTTTTTCCAACAAAGGCAGAGAACCTCCTCCTGCACCAATAAATACAAATTTAGTATACGCTTTACGAGTTTTTCCTGTAGACAAATCTTTAATTTTAATTCTCCAAGATTTATCCTCGCGCTGTCTTAGTTTTTTAACTTCGTGATTAAAGAACAAAGAAACACCGTCTAGTTTTTCTAAGTAATTGAACATACTTCTTGTTAAAGCACCAAAATTAACATCGGTACCAATTTCCATATGTGTTGCAGCTAATTTTTCATCAGCATTTCTTCCTTCCATTACCAATGGCATCCATTTTTGAAGCTGCTCAAAATCGGTACTGAAAGTCATATCAGAGAAAATTGGGTTGCTTTGAAGCGCCTCAAATCTCTTTTTTAAATAATCTACATTTTTATCTCCCCATACAAAACTCATATGAGGCACGCTTTTAATAAAATTATCCGGAGACGGCACTTTGTTTTGCTGGACTAAGTAAGACCAGAACTGGCGAGAAATCTCGAATGATTCTGCAATGCTTATTGCTTTTTTAGGATCTATGCTTCCGTCTGCCTTTTCTGGAGTATAATTTAATTCACAAAAAGCGGAGTGTCCCGTTCCAGCATTATTCCAAGCATCAGAGCTTTCAGCAGCGGCAACATCCAATCTTTCATAAATTTCAATTTTTAAATCTGGTTGTAATTCTTTCAAAATTACTCCGAGAGTGGCACTCATTATTCCAGCGCCAATGAGTACTACATCACTATTTGAACGTATGGTTTCGTCAGGCATAACAGTATTTTTATTTAAAGTGCAAAGGTACTTTTTTAATTGCAAAAAAAAACTAATTTTTGGATGATAAAAGTTAGGATTTTCTAAAAACCATTAAATTATAAATAAAAAATACGACGAACAGCGTTATTTTTTTGCGGAAAGATAATCTTGAAGCAGAATTGTAGCAGAAATTTCGTCTATTAATCCTTTGTTCTGACGCTGCTTTTTATTTAACCCACTGTCGATCATCGTTTGAAACGCCATTTTTGATGTAAAACGCTCATCAACTCGAACCACTTTCATGTCTGGAAAGATGTTCGAAAAATGAGTTACAAAACCATTAATTACAGAAGCACTTTCAGATGGAAGACCGTTCATCTGTTTTGGTTCGCCAATCAAAACCGCTTCGACTTTTTCTTTAGAAAAATAGTCTTTCAAAAAGTCAATCAAAGTATGTGTTGGAATCGTTGTTAAACCCGAAGCAATAATTTGCATTTCGTCTGTAACAGCAATTCCGGTGCGTTTTTGTCCGTAATCTATTGAAAGGATTCTTGGCATGGCTTGAAGTTTTTATACAAGGTTAGAAAGTAAAATTATAATCTTAAAAAGAGTCTCTATATTTTATAAAACTGAAAACGAAAACAATATTTTTATCGATATCAACCTCATAAACAGAAACGTAACCTTTAAAAACATAATCCCTAATATTCTCATTATCAAAATATATCGATTTTTTAAAGAGAAAAGGATGTATTAAATCTTTTTTAATATTTCTAAGCAAATCTTTCCTAAACTTTAGCGCTGCTCTAGGTTTATCTTTATAAATATAATGAACTTGTTCTTTTAATAATTCCAAAAATTCATTCGAAATTTTAATTGTCATATTCCGAAAATGTATTGTCTAAAATTGAATCTACTTCATCTACTGAATATAGCTTTTCATTACCACTTTTCAATTTAGCATAAGCTGCATGTACTTTTCTTTTATCATTTTCAAAATCAGAACCTTCTTCAATAATTGTCAATTCACTAGGAGAAAATTCACTTAATAACTTAAGAACTTTTTCTCTGATTTCCGGTTGAAATTCTAATCTAATCGCTTCCATAATACTTTCATTTTACAGTACAAATATAAACCTTTTTAAATTCATGTTTTTTAAATTAAACTTAAAACAAAAATCCGCCCTGAAAACAATCAAGGCGGACTTTATCCAAATATTCAAACCTAAAAAATAACTCAATTTATCTTCCGAACAATCTGCTGAAAAAACCTCTATGCTCTTCCTCTTCTCCTGCATCTTCTTCTTCGCTGTAATTAGCAAACTTAGATTGTGATTTTTCGTGTTCGTAAATCAACTCCTTAATATATTCAACATAGGTTCTTTTCTTCTCTTCTAAGAAACCGATTAAGTACTTTTCGCTAAACTCAACTCCGCTTGCAGCTTCGATCTGCAGCAGTTTTTTATATAAAGGTTCAATATGCATCGCAATTACTTCTTGCGGTACGGCTTGTCTTCTTCCGAAATAATTTACAATAACGTCGTTTTCGTCACGGGCGATTTCAAAATCTGTAATTACCCAATAGTATCTTCCAGACTTGGCAAGATTTTTTACAATGGCATGAAAGTTTTTACCGTTTTTAAGATTTTCCCAAAGCACTTTAAAAATAACTTTTGGCATATCTGGGTGACGTATAATATTATGAGGCTGGCCCATTAACTCATAGTCTTCGTAACCGCAAACGTCTACAAAAACTTCGTTGGCATATTCTATAATGCCATAAGCGTTTGTTTTACTCATAATAACCTGAGTTTTATCCCAGCTTACTTCTTTGTCAATGATTACTCTGTTTTGAAGGTGATTTTCTTGATTCATATTTTACTGCTTATATGATTATTTATGGAATGGAATGTTGATCAACACTGCGAAATTAAAGTGAAGAAAAAAGAGAAAGCCTGACTTTTGTCATATTTTGACATAAAAAAAACTTTTAGAGGTTATTTACTTCCAAAAAGCAACAGGAAGCATTTCTTTTACAAATAAGAAACAAAAAGTTAAATCTGTAACATTTTCAAGCTGTTTTGCTTTTTTGCATTTCTACAAATACGTTATCTTTGCCAAAAAATTAAACGTATGAATTCTTTACAGACTATAATTGAACAAGCTTGGGAAAACAGAGCTTTATTGCAAGAAACAACAACTACAGAAGCCATTAGAGAAGTAATCGAATTGGTAGACGCAGGAAAATTACGTGTTGCGGAACCAGTTGGTGACAAATGGCAGGTAAACGAATGGGTTAAGAAAGCGGTTGTGATGTATTTCCCAATTCAAAAAATGGAAACATGGGAATATGGTATTTTTGAATACCACGATAAAATGTTGCTAAAAAGAAATTATGCTGAAAAAGGAATCCGTGTAGTACCAAATGCTGTTGCTCGTTACGGCGCTTACATTTCAAGCGGTGTAATCTTAATGCCAAGTTACGTAAACATTGGTGCTTATGTAGACGAAGGAACAATGGTTGACACTTGGGCAACTGTAGGAAGCTGTGCTCAAATTGGTAAAAACGTACACTTAAGCGGTGGTGTTGGTATTGGAGGTGTACTTGAGCCATTACAAGCTGCTCCAGTTATTATTGAAGATGGTGCTTTTATTGGTTCTCGCTGTATTGTTGTTGAAGGTGTTCATGTTGGTAAAGAAGCAGTTCTTGGAGCTAACGTATGTTTGACTGCCTCTACAAAAATTATCGATGTTACAGGTGATGAGCCAGTTGAAATGAAAGGTTATGTGCCTGCACGTTCTGTGGTTATTCCTGGAAGCTATACTAAGAAATTTGCAGCTGGAGAATACCAAGTTCCTTGTGCATTAATTATTGGAACTCGTAAACCATCTACAGATTTAAAAACTTCTTTAAATAATGCGCTTCGCGAATACGACGTAGCAGTATAATATTTAAACAGAAATAATTAAAAATCCAGATTCCAATTTCTTAACATTGGAATCTGGATTTTTTTTATACCACATCAAAAAAAAACATAATATTGTAAAACTTTTGGAGCATGGTATTTGCTTACAAAACAAAAAGGAAAAAAATTTGATTAATACTACAGTTTATGCTTAAAGAAGATCAAAAACTATCGGTGATTATATTAACTTATAATGAAGAATTACACATCGCTAATGCCATCAAATCTGTTGCATTTGCTGATGAAATAATTGTTTTAGATTCGTATAGCACAGACTCAACTGTAGAAATTGTTTCTAATCTGGAAGCAAAACTTATTTTTAGAAAATTTGACAACTATAGCAATCAAAGAAATCATGCCGTTAAAGAAGCAAGTGGAGATTGGATCCTTTTTCTTGATGCTGATGAAAGAGTTTCTGAAGAACTTAAGAATGAAATCCTTGAAAGCATTAAATCAAATAAATCTGATGCGTACAGAATTTGGTTTCCTCATTTTTTTATGGATCGTTTTTTATTCCATTATACGGATAAAGTGACTCGTTTGATAAAAAATGAAAACATTCGTTTTGTAAATGAAGTTCACGAAAAGTTAGTATTAAAATCAAAACCTCCTGTACTAAAAAACTACATGATACATCTTACTTACAAGGGGTTGTTTAATTTTATATGCAAAAAAGACAAATATGCTTGGTTTCAGGCAAAAATGTCATCCGAAAAAGGTAAAAAAGCAACTCTTGGCCTTTTATTCTTTAAACCATTTTATCGTTTTTTCCACACTTATTTCATAAAAAGAGTCTATTTGGACGGAGTTCCTGGATTAGCAGCAGCATCAATCGATGCATATGGTGTTTTTTCTAGGTATGCCAAAATGGTATTGATTGAAAAAAAATTAGAATAATTTTAATTTTCCAAATTTGATTTTTAGTTTAAAAACCATTAAACTATCCAATCCTTTAATATCAATTCGTTTAACTTCATAATCATCTTTAAACGGAAAAGTATTAGGTCGATTACCTATTTTTAATCCAAATTTCATTTTATTTTCAACAAGTTGTTGCTTAAAATTTGCTTTTGCGACAACTTCTTTAGGATAATTTCCATAAGGATAAGCAAGCGCAGGATATACTTTGAGGTTATGCTTTTCAATTTCAGACTCACACTTCATGAAATCATCTGCAATCTGTGAAGAATTTAATGTCTGATATTTATTATGCGCATAAGAATGATACCCAAGTTCGATTATGTCTGCCGGCAATTGTTTTAATTGTTCAATTGTCATGATTTTTTGCGCCAATTCCCCACTACCTTCATTCCACGAATCTGTTTTTCCGATATATTGAAAAGGGATGAAAAAACTAGCTTTTAATTTAAACTTCTCCAATAAAGGCAAAGCATAAATTAATTGATTTTCTGTAACATCATCAAAGGTTAACAGGATGCTTTTTTTAGGAATTGTTTTCATTTTTTCTAAATCAGAAAAATGAAATGTTTTAAAATTATTATCGCTTAAATATTGAAATTGGCGTTCTAAATTTTGTATTGAAACTGTCAATTTATTACAATCCGCATCAGATTCACATATATTGTGATACATTAAAATTGGCAGTTTCGACATTTTAAATAATTTTTAGCAAAGTTATACTTTTTAAGATTATTTTTGGGAAAAAAATAGAATCGTGTCTGGCAAGAATATAAGCGTAATCTCTCTTTGTTATAATGATGAGACCTACTTAAAAAAACATTTAGAGAATTTATCATTTGCCGAGGAAATCATCCTAATTAACAATAACAGTACAGATAAAAGTGTTGAAATTGCGCAGGAGTTAGGAGCAAAAATCATTCAGCAAAATAACAACTTCCAAGATGATTGCATAAAATTAGCAATTGAGTCCACAAAAAACAATTGGATTCTATTAGTTAGTTGCACAGATCATCTTTCTCAGGAACTTATAAATGAAATAAGTTCTGGAATTTCTAAACCAAAAACCGCTTCAAGCTATTATTCTGGGCAAACTTTATTTTTCTTTGGAAAAACAATAAAATATGGTGTCTTTTTAAACAGAAAGAAGCTTTTGCTTTTTGACAAAACAAGACATTCTTACTCCAAAAGTGTTGATACAAGTTTATTTAAAAGACGAAAGATTTTCAAAAATAAAATAGCCTCTTTTGCTTATAAAAACTTTGATGATTTTAGCAACAGGCTAAATATGATTCGAAAAGAAGAAGCTCAAGTTTTGTTTAAGAAAAATAAGAAACCAAATATTTATCATTTTTTTATAAAACCCTTTTACGTTTTTTTCAGTCAGTTCTTTCTAAAGTTAGGTTTTCTAAATGGCCGTGAAGGATTTATTTTAGCTTATATATGTGCTTTTTCTATTTTAAAACGTTATTTAATTTTATGGCTATTGTACCGTAATATGGATTGATTTATTCGAATTAAAAAAGCAAAAAAAACGAAAGTTTACAAGTATACAAATTGAATTTAAGATGAAAATATTAATTATACAGCAAAAAAGAATTGGAGATGTTTTACTAAGTTCTATTCTTTGCAATAGTATAAAAAAAGCATACCCAGACTCTACTATAGATTTCATGTGCTATCCTAACTGTAAAGATGTTTTGATTGGCAATCCAAATATTGACTCTATAATATTATTGCCAAATGAGGTACGCAAATCTTATTTGTCATTATTTAAGTTCTTTTTCGAAATCCGATCTAAAAAATATGATGTATTAATTGATGTTTATGGTAAATTAGAAACGAATCTAATCACATTATTTTCGGGCGCGACTACAAAAATATCTTACTACAAATGGTATTCTTCACTATTTTACAATCACAACCTTCCAAGATTATCAAAAGAAACTAAAACAAAATTCGGACAAGCAATCGATAATCGACTTTTGTTGTTGCAACCTTTAAAACTGGGCAATGATGCGATTAATCCTTATCCAAAATTATATGTCGATCCTAAAGAAAATCAAAAAGCTTTAGCCTTATTTGAAAAGCACCATGTAGATAGAAACAAGAAAATTGTAATGATTAGTCTTTTGGGAAGTGAAAAGATAAAAACATACCCTTTAGAAAATATGGCCGAAGTAGTAGAATATATTGGCCAAAACAGTGAGGCTACTATTTTGTTCAATTACTTTCCAAGCCAAATAGAAGACGCTCAAAAAATCTATGATCTTTGTTCAGCAGCAACTAAAGAAAAAATACATTTTGATTTATTAGCCGATACTTTAAGTTCATTTATTGCTATAATGGACTTATGCGACGTTATTATCGGAAATGATGGAGGCGCAATAAATATGGCAAAAGCACTTAACAAGCCTTCGTTTATTATTTTCTCACCTCATGTTGACAAAAATGATTGGGCAACTTTTGAAGATGGCAAACAAAATCTTTCTGTGCATTTGAATGACTTCAAACCAGAGTTATTTAGCGAATTAGCAGACAAAGAAATAAAACCAAACACCCTTCAATTGTACACTAAATTTACTCCTGATTTGTTCAAAGATCAAATCTCATTCTTTTTAAACGAGCATTTATAATCCACTATTTATATAAAAGCAAAGGCAAAGTTTTATTATTTTTTCCAGAATTTTAATTTCTTTTTAAGTCTTTGCTTTCTGGCAAATTTCTCTTGAAAATCACAAGTTAGCTGCCACATTCTTTCAAAAATTTCAGCTTCTGTTTTATCAGTATATAACTTAGCATACTCATTACTCATTACTGCGATCATTTCTTTATGAGGCGTTAATCTTCTTAAGTTATGCATTCTTTGTTCAAAATTCATGCTTTCATGAAATTGCATTCGGTTTAAATCAACTAAAAAGAATTCATATTTATCATGTGAAACCTTTTTAATCAAAGTATTCCCTGGAGAATGATCCAGAAACTCAATTCCTTTTTCATGAAGATCAAAAGAAAATCTGGTAAATTGTCTTAAAATATTCTCCCCATCTGGATAATCAGGAATTAGTATTAACTCTCTATAAGTCAATTCTGTCACCAAATGTTCACTTACATAATAACTATCCTTTAAACCCAATGCATTAAAATTCTCAACAAATGCGATTGGCTCAGGAGTTCCAATACCTTTACTTAGCAAAATTGTAGCATACTCATAAGAACGTTCCGCTTTTGATTTTCGGAAATACTTATAAACTACTTTGTTCATTAAATTAGGAATCTTAAATGATTTAATGTTAACCGTTCTACCATCAAGATCAAACAACTTAATTATATTACGTTGTCCATTACCAAAAATAACTCCTGAAACAGTAAAATTTCTAGTAATAGTAAGAATAGATGAGATAGCGTCGATAAAAATAGGATTTACTCTAAAATTCATTTATGATTTTTTTATAAAAGACAAAAATACATATAGAATACTACACTTCAAATTAATATGACCTTTTCATATTAACCAAATTGTAATCATGCATTAATTTGTCGTAATGTTTTTGTTTCTTTTTAACTTTCCAAAACACATAATTTCTTAAAAAACACGCATTTCTCAAATGAAAAACGGGCAATTTACATTTATATTACTTCAAGATAAAACAAATTGAAATCAGTGATATGTTTCTTTAGACACCAAAAAAACAAAAAGGTTTAATCTAAATAAAAAAAATCTCCATCTTAAAGAAACGTATTAGATAGCACTTAATTTTTCAAAAAAACTACATGCATTATTTTTTGATAATCAGAATTTTAGGCAGTTAAAGTATGATTTTCTTAAAGTAAAATAATTCAAGTTCGTTCAATTTATACTACCAAAAAAGATCAAAAAAGGGATTTTTTATAACCTAAAAAATATAAAACATTCTTATAAGCAGAGAAATCAAGTATTAGCAGACCTACAATAACGTTTTGTTTTTGAATTCGGAAATATTTATAAGCTACTTTGTAAAAATTCGTTTATGATTTTTCACAAACTACAAAAATACATATATATGATCTAAGACTTCAAATTATTATTGTATTTTCGTAAAAAAAAGAAAAAATGTCGTTTAAAATTTTTCTGGAAACACATAATATAAGTAATAGAGCCGCTGGCTTAGGGACTTTCAATTATGAATTGATTAAAGGTTTATCTTCATTAGATTTTAAAGATTATGAATTAACTTTAAACACCCCTGATCCTGATGTGTTGAAAGAAGAATTTAAAGATAAATTCAAATACCACAAATACAATAGTTTATCCAGGCATCCAATATTTAGAGTTCGAAAGAAACATGATTTATGGCACTCTGTAAATCAAAATACAAAAGTCGAACCCTTTAATTGCAATAAATATCTATTAACTATTCATGATGTTCATTTTATCGATGAAATTTCTCCAGATCCTAATCATAGATTAAATAGATTGTTTAGGGCTAAACTAGAAAAATCAACTGCCATAACTTATATCTCAGAATTTGCAAAATTAGAGACACATAAAAATTTTAATGTGCCAAATGTTCCTGAATATGTAATTCATAACGGAAATCCGATTTCTACAGTTTTAGACACATCAAAATATAGTACAAATATTCCAGTTGACAGGCCATTTTTTTACGCTATTGGAGATTTTCTTGAAAGAAAAAATTACCATTCGATTGTGAATATGATGAAGCACGTAAAAGACTTCAACTTAATTATTTCTGGAAATAGCGATAAAAAATACGGCGAAAGAATAAAACAGTTAATTGCCGATAACGGATTAAAAGAGCGCGTTTTTTTGACTGGAAAAGTAAGCGAAGAAGGTAAACAGTTTTTTATGAAAAATTGTACTGCCTTTCTTTTTCCTTCCATTAGAGAAGGTTTCGGACTTCCGCCAATTGAAGCAATGAGTTTTGGCAAACCTACATTTTTATCAAACAAAACATCTCTTCCTGAAATTGGTGGCGATGCCTCTATTTATTGGGATAATTTTGACTCTGAATACATGGCGGATGTTTTACTTGAAGGCCTTCACGATTATGAAACCAACAAAACCGAAAGAGAAGCAATTATAAAAAAACGAGCAGCCGACTTTGATTGGAAAAGAACAGCTGCTGATTATTTTGATGTTTATTCTAAAATTTTATCTTAATATCAAGATTTTTTAAATAAAAACTTAAACCATTGTCCAAAGTTTTTCTTATGAAGAAACACTTCAGAAAGCATTAATTTTTTCTCTTTTTGAATAATATTTTTAATTTCAACAATATCCTTTGATGGAAAGAAACCTAATTTTTTCCATCTTTCTGGTTCTATGTAGTATAAGTTTCTGAATTCTTTAAAATTAGCCTCATTTACATGAATCCATTTGTTTAAAAAATCTTTATTGGTTTCTTTATTGTGTCCCCAATTTTCAAACTTAAATCTAAGCTCTTCTTCAGTTCTAGATAAAGACTCATGTAAAACAAGATTATTTGTGTAAATAACTTGCCCTTTAGTTCTTCTTCCATGAATATACTCAGGATTGTTTGTTGCAAATATTGCTTTAGTAGGCTTATCTACATAAAGAATTCCATTTGGAGTGTATTTATAAAGAATAACCCAAAAAGCAGCAATTTGTATTGTTTTTTTTAAAGGTTCTTTTAGGTAAGAATCGTATTTTCGAAGATCAGCAACAAATCTTTTAAAATCAATAAAATATTCATCACAATCAATTTGAATAAGCCAGTTTCCTAATCCCATTTTTTCAGAAAGGAGTTTCCTTTCTCTAATTTCACACTGCATTGTTGTAAAATCAGGAACATAAAAATCATCTTCGTAAATTACAATTTTCTTATCAATATCAAAAAGCTCAAGCCATTCAAAAAAAGAATTGTCAATATTAAAATATTCACCATTCCATGTTCTCCTATTTTTATCAATTGCTAAAAAAATTGCATCAGCATCATTATATGTTGTGGGCAAAGAATTTTTTAGTAATTCATAGTCGTATGAAACTAAATAACCTACTTGTATTTTACCTATCATTAAAGTCATTATAAAACTTGTTGCAAGTTACTATTTAATATCTATTTTTGTCAAAAATAGAGCAGAATATGATTAAAAATCTATCTGTGTCTTTATTTTATTTGAATATCCTTACTGGTTTTAAAACTAAACATTTACCAAAAAATTATCCTTAAAAACATTCTTGCCATGAAAATTAGCCTCATCAGTTTTGATTTCTTTAGTTTTGACCATCATATTATTCTTGAACTTCAAAAAAGAAATATTGAAGCTGAACATATCGATATTTCCAAATTTAAATACAAATACACTTCAATTTTTGATAGGGCAGTAAATTTATTCAACAAAAAAGTCCTTAAGAAAAACAAGAAGGTTATCGAAATGGAAAAAGATGTTCTTAAACGTCTTCAAAATTTAGGACCTCAAGATATCATTTTAACAATACGTCCAGATTGTTTATCAAAAGAAACACATCTAAAAATAAAACAGCATACAAACAAATATATTGCATACATATATGACAGCTGTCAAAGATTTCCTATTGACCACTTATTAAATGGCATATTTGATGAAATCTTTTCATTTGACCTTGTTGATGTAAAAAAATATAATTTTTCTTTTATCTCTAATTACATTTACAACCAGAAAAAAGAGCTCACTGCGTCAAATATTAATGAAAATATATTTATAATCATCTCTATTGATGAACGCTTTAATTTTTTAAATAATCTAGCAGACTATTTATCTTCGAAAGGCATTAAATTTAAATTTATTGCTATTGGAAAAAAAGCTCCTAAAAACATCAATAGCAATATCATTTTTCAGCGTAAAAAACTCTTTTCAAAAGATCTACAGGATGATTTAGAGAACTCCAAAATCTTTCTTGACCTGATAAGACATGGCCACAACGGATTGAGTTTTAGAATATTTGAAGCTTTAGCAATGCAAAGAAAAATTATCACTACAAACCAAACTATCAGCCAATACGATTTTTACAATCCAAATAATATCCTAATACTTGATGAAAATAAAACTATAGATATAGATCCTGATTTTTTCGCAACACCTTATCAGCCTTTAAGTGATGATATATACTACAAATACACTATCGAAAATTGGGTTAAAACGGTTTTTAAATTATAAATCAATTTAAATTAAACTTAGAATTTTCTTTTCGATTGACTTAACAGAAAATGGCTCAATAACTTTTTCAGAATCCGTATTGATTTTTTCCCATAGCTCTTTGTTGTGGGAAATATTGATTATGTTAGTAACTATTTCCTCACTTGTATTTCCAATTAAAACATCTCTGTTTTCTTTGAAATCAAAACCTTCTGCCCCAATATTAGTAGTAACAAGCGGTAATCCAAATTCTAAACTCTGCCCTATTTTACCTTTTATTCCAGCACCGTATCGAAGAGGTGCAACAAATATTTTTGAGTTTAAAAAATATGAAGAAACATCTTCTACATAACCCAAAATCCTAAACTTTTCAGAATTCAATTTAACAATCGAATCAGGCGGATTGCTTCCAATAATTGAAATCGAAATATCAGGATTTGATTTCCATAACAACGGCATAATTTCTTCAGAAAGATAATTAACTGCATCAACATTTGGTTTATGATCAAAACCTCCGATAAATAGTAAATCTTTGCGTTTTTCGAAAGAAACAGGATTTTCATTTTTAAGGTATTGATGAATATTACCAATACTTATCACTTTAGAATCGTCATTATAAAATTCTTTTAGGGTTTCTTTTTCAACATCTGAAATCACAATAATTTTATCCGCTCTTTTACAATTTTCAAGCTCTAGCTTTAAAATTTTATCTGCTTTTTTCATTACAGCTAAATCTCCTGTCAATTCAGATTCTCTTTTAAATCTTAAATAATGGAAGTCAACCATATCAAAAAAAACTTTAACTTCGGACTTATTTTTTTTAATCAACGGATAATACTTCGCAAAGATTTCTGGCCTATGCAACCAAGCGGAATTAGCAAACGGAAGAACTTGTTTTATAAATTCATTCTTTGTAATTAATCTTCCATTTTTATCAACAGCTGGTTCATAAACAACTGCTCCTAAATCTTTAAAATATTGAACGTAATCAGTTATAAAACGATATTCTTTAAAATCTCCCAGCAAAAAAACACCGGTGTTATTTTTCAAAAGAAGTTTTATAATTTCAGTTAATCTTCTTGAACCAGAATCCTTATCATATTCAGGAATTTTAGTATCAACTATAACAACATACTTATCGTACTTTAAATTATTAACAAAATCAATTACTTTATTTTGTTTCTGCAGTTTTCGTGCTAGCGATTTTAATCTGAAGTATAATTTTAAGGATTTAAACATCTGTCAATGCATTAGAATATTGATCCACAAAGTAACTCATTTAAAAAATTTTGCACCAGTATTTAGCAAATTTTATTATCGTTTATTTATTTGTAAAGGTCTAGTCAAAAAACATACAGAGTTAATATCTTTGCAATTGAAAACTTTTTAGATAATGGAAAATATAAACCAAGAAATCATCAACGCTTACGAAGTTATAAAAGAAGGCGGCATTATACTTTACCCAACAGATACCGTTTGGGGAATTGGATGCGATGCTACAAACCCAGATGCCGTTGCTAAAATCTACAAATTAAAACAACGTGCAGAAACACAAAGTATGATTGTTTTAGTGAATGGTGAAAAAATGCTATACAATGTTTTTAAAAACATCCCAGAAGTTGCTTGGCAGATTTGGGACTTATCAGACAAACCAACCACTCTAATTCTAGACGATGCCAGAAATGTAGCTCCGAATGTTATTTCGGCAGATAAATCACTCGGAGTACGATTGGTAAAAGAACCTTTCTGCTATAAATTGATGGAAAGAATGAAAAAACCTTTGGTTTCAACTTCTGCCAATATTTCTGGACAGCCAACACCTTTAAGCTTCAAAGCTATTAGTCCAGAAATTATCAATGGCGTTGATTATGTGGTAAAATTAAACCAAGATAAAATAAACGGAAAATCGTCTACAATAATCAAATTAACTAACGATTCGCAGGTAAAAGTAATACGTAAATAATGGTGAATTATTAATTCCTTTTCTTTGTTACTTTGCAACTTTGTTACTTAAAAAGCTTAGCAACTTAGACAGTTTTCAAACTCTCAATAAGCCAATCGATATCTTCTTTGGTATTGTAATGGCTAAATGAAATTCGGAGATTTGGCAATTTTAAATCAGTCTCCGAAAGCATTTCATTTAAAACGTGCGAAGGTTTTATGCTTCCAGACTGGCAGGCACTTCCTCTTGAAACTGCAATTCCTTTCATATCTAAACTAAAAAGAAGCATCGAAGTTTTATCTGGTGAAAATGGCAGAATAATATTGATGATATTATAGAAATCATCCTTTTTCCCATTAATTCTGAAATCTGGAAAATGAATTTCAAATTGTTCGATCAGATAATTTTTCAAACTTAAAATATAAGTTCTTTCTTCTTCCAGTTTTTCATACGAAATAGACAAAGCTTTCGCCATGCCCGCAATCTGATGTACCGCTTCGGTTCCTGCACGAAGGCCTTTTTCTTGTTCTCCGCCAAAAATTAAGGGTTGCAAACCAGAGTTTTTTCGAATAAAAGCAAATCCAATCCCCTTTGGCCCGTGGAACTTATGTGCACTAGCCACAATAAAATCAATAGGAGTCTTTTGCAGGTCGATTTCGGTTTTCCCGATAGACTGAACTGTATCAGAATGAAACAAAGCGTTGTATTGCTTACAAATCAAGCTTACGCGATCTAAATCTAAAATCGTACCTGTTTCGTTATTGACATGCATCAAACTGACCAAAGTCTTCTTTTCTTCGGCTAATAGATTTGATAAATGTGTTAAATCTAAACTACCATCTGCGTTTACGTTAACATAATCAACCTGAATATTGTAATCTTCTTGAAGCGCCCAAACAGTATGCAAAACCGCATGATGTTCAATTTTTGAAGTAATAATTCTATCTACTTTTAAATCTTCAACAGCTGATCGTAAAATCCAGTTGTCAGCTTCAGTTCCGCCAGAAGTAAAAATAATTTCCTGAGCAGTGCAATTTAAATGCTTAGCAATACTCTTTCTAGAAAGTTCTAATATAGTTTTACCGTTTCGCCCAAAACTGTGCGTAGACGATGGGTTTCCGTAATCCTCAAGCATTATTTTCGTTATTTCCTGAATTACTTCAGGACGCATTGCTGTTGTTGAGGCATTATCTAGATATACTTTTTTCATCGCTGCAAAGTTAAGAAATATCAATTGTCAAATCTTAAATATCATTTGGCAATTTTTTCACTATTTTTGACCCAAATAAATTTTACGATGAAAAAATATGCTGCCCTTGTATTATTTGCCCTTTTCTTGAATGGATGCGATGATGGGAATTTAACTGTAGATATAATAGATTTTGCTGATATTGCAGAAGGCCAAGCCTGCGATATCACAACAAATACCTTACTATACAAACTTAAACCTCAAGAAGCACTTTTACTCCAAATGCCAGAAGGATCAATCATAAATGATCCTGGAACCTATACTTACCCTATCGACTCTAACACTCACCGCGTCGTTTACAGGGCTTACGATGGCGCTGTTTCAAAAGATAATATTTGCGGTACAATTCCGCCAAGTACTCCAAAAGTGACAGAAGAATGGCTTGGAACAGATGGTACAATTGAAATTGCAACAACGCAAAATGAAGAACCAAATAAAACTGACGATGGTACAAGAATAACAGGATATACGCATAGTATCATTTTTAAAAATATAACTTGGTCAAAACCTGCAGGAATTCAGGTACAGCCAGAGTTTGAATTTGGATTATACAAAACTATAGTAACACCTGCTAATTTAACTTTCAAAATTAATCCGAACGGTTCTGCTTACGAGTGCGATGAAGTCAATAGAGTATACAACTACAACAACTCATTCTACTTATCAATTGATGACATCGATCCAGCATTGTTAGTTAATCAAGTAACTCCTGGTAACCAGCCACGCACAAGTTTAATAACAGCGACACAGAACAAAGTGTTTTACAGAACTGCAAAAGCCGAAACGGGATCTATTACTCCAGCCTATGTTTGCGCTAAGGTACAGCCAGCTTCTCCTATAATTGAAGAGACTTGGACAGGACAGCCTGGTAAAGAAAATGAAAGCGGAATTATTGCTGTTACCACTACTGTATCAACTATTGCAGCGGGTCAAGTTTACACGCATACAATCGTGCTTAAAAATGTAACTTTACAAAAAGGAAACAGTACCTTTAAGCTTGGAAGCAATTTTGTACTTGGAAAAATTGACCGAATTGATCCTAACTAAAAAACACTGATTTCAAAATAGAAATCAACAAAAATAATTCTTACAAAAAAACGTCTGTTTTTTGAAATGATTTTAAGATTAAATCAGGACAAAAAACAGACGTTTTTTTTATGCTTTATATTAAAGAGTTTTATCTTAAAAAGGCTTCTTTTATTTATTGTTTTGTCTTATATAAACTTCTGTAGCACCGAGACCATATTTTTGATAATTGGCATCTTGAAAATCAATTCCGTCGTAACGGCCAAGTAAAAAATCGAGTTCTGCTTTTAAGATTCCTTCGCCGACACCATGAATAAAAACGATTTTCGGAATGCGGTTTCTAATCGCAAATTCGATATGTCTTTTTGCCGTTTCAGTCTGCAAGGTCAAAATATCATAGTTAGACATTCCACGTTTGTTCGGAACCAATTTTTCAATGTGCAAATCAAATTCCGGAACGCCAATATCACGTTTTTCTTTCTTTTCTTTAACAAAACTTCGCGGTTTAGGCTCTGTTTTCTCTTTCGAAATTTCATCTAAATTAATTCTTTTAATAGAATTCATTAAATCACTGGTTTCTTGAATTTTAATCAATTCATTGACTAAAAATGTCATCATGAATCCGTCCTCAGTTTCAATCAAAACTTCGTTGTTTTTAACAGAAACTACAGTTCCGTTTATGGCTTCATCAAGTACAGAAACCTTATCTCCTTTTGCAAGCATCCTACTCTTCTTTATCGTTATTTTTACTTGGCGTTTTGGCACTTAGCTGCATCATCCCGAACATAAAAACCACAATTGCAGTAATCATGATATAGATGTTTTTTTCTTCTGAAACCTGCTCATATAATGCAACCGAAATCGCAAGAATCATTATTATAATTTTAAAAGTTTTCATCTGCTTTGTATTTTAAAATTTCAAAAGTATAAAACTTTCAAGTAGTACTTCTATACTACTCCAAACGTTTGTCATATTTTTTCACTAAAATTGCAAAAAAGAACTGCCATGAGTTTAGAGAAATATATGATTCCTTGCCTATTCAAAACCTTCTTTGGCTATGACTGTTTAGGGTGCGGATTTCAGCGATCTTTATTCTTACTTTTTCAAGGCGATTTTTTAGGCGCTTTTAAAATGTATCCCGCCATCTATACCTGCCTTTTGCTATTCGTTTTTATCGCATTTCATTTCTTAGATAAATCTAGAAATTATAAAAAAATGATTTGGAATGTTGCCATAGTAAATTTCATTTTTATGCTAGGCGGATATTATTTCAAACACTTTTATTTTTAGATTTTAGATTTTAGATTTTAGATTTTAGATTTTAGATTTTAGATTTTAGATTTTTAAAATCGCTCCGCTCTTTTTTGGAATTTGGGATTTAAAAAAATTGGAATTTTAACCAACCTTTATTTTTTAATCTGATTCAAAATATCATTCATCATTTCGATTTGAACTTTCTGAATTTCGATTAACTCTTGCTGCTGATGCATAATTAAATGATCGATTTTATCGTGAATCAATCTAATCTCCAATTCCGATTTCAGATTAATCATATAATCCTTTTTTGCACGATTGCGATCTTTTTCTTCCTGACGGTTTTGGCTCATCATAATCACAGGCGCTTGCAAAGCAGCAACACAAGAAAGGATTAGATTTAAAAGAATAAACGGATACGGGTCAAAACCTTTGTTTAGAAAAATATAAACATTTGAGCAAATCCAAATTGTAATAAAAATGACGAAAGCGATAATAAAAGTCCAGCTTCCTCCAAAATCTGCCACTTTATCGGCTACTTTTTGCCCTAAAGTTCTAGTTTCTTGTTCATCTTCAACAATACTCACAATCGATTTATCTTCTTTTAATGAAGAAATAACATTTTTCTCCATTGCAGAAAGCGCTCCTATTTCAGTAGAAAGATAATTTGAAATATATTTTTGACGGTAAACATTTAATTCATTTACAGCAATGCAGTCTTCTGTGCTAAAATCAGGATATTCTTTTTTAATTAATCCCAAAATAGGATCGTGTATTTCCCTGCCGTAAATTTTTTCTTTTTCATCGAAAGAAAGCCCCGAGATTGCACTTTTAAATGTTTTACTATTTTCCATTTTAATTCGTTTTGAAAGCTAATTTACACAATTAACTTCTTAAGAATTACATAAAAAAGAACCGTTCGCAATTCATTTTTTATCACAAATCTAATTTTATGAAGAAAATTTCTTTAGTTAAATCGTGATTTTATTTCCAAAAAACGCCTTACTTTTAACGTTCCAAAATTATTCATTCATTTTTACCATTGTGACAAAAGACAATATCATACAAAATATAAGAGCTTTAAAGAGCCACTCAAACATAAATTACGGCATTAAAACCAAAACAGAAGACTTTACAGAAAAGCTTTTTTACACTCTTTTTGACTCAAATGCCGCGCTAGATGAAAGCATTGATGAACTAGAGTTTCGTTTTAAAGAAATCGCTGTTTTGGCCTGCAAAAAGCCTCAAAATTTATGCGAATCTATTTGGGACCGCTTCTTGGAAAAACTTCCAGGGGTTTTAGAAAAATTAAATCAGGACGCCGAATATATTCTTGAAAATGATCCTGCTTCAAATAGCATTGATGAAGTCTATTTGGGTTATCCTGGGTTTTATGCCATTGCTATTTACAGATTAAGCCACGAATTGTATCATCTCGATTTATTGCTTTTTTCGCGATTAATGAGCGAATATGCACACCGAATTACAGGTACAGACATACATGCAGGAGCCGATATCGCATCGCCATTTTTTATTGATCACGCAACGGGTATCGTAATTGGCGAGACTAGTGTGATCAAGAAACATGTAAAAATCTATCAGGGTGTTACGCTTGGTGCTTTAAGCGTAAGCAAAGAAATGAAAAATGCTAAAAGACATCCAACCGTTGAGGCAAATGTGTGCATTTATGCCAATGCAACAATTCTTGGCGGAGAAACTGTAATTGGAAAAAACAGTATTGTTGGAGGAAATGCTTGGATTACAAAATCGATTCCAGAAAATTCTATTGTAACCAACACTACTACTACTGAAGTAAAAATAAAAGAAAAAAAATAACATGAATTCACATAAATTATTAAACCTAATTGGCAACACTCCGCTAATGGAAACTGTCAATCTAGTTAAAAATAAAAATGTAAAACTTTTACTGAAACTGGAAGGAAACAACCCAGGAGGAAGTGTAAAAGACAGAGCGGCATACAATATGATTGCTGCCGCATTGGAAAGAGGAGACATCAAAAAAGGAGATAAATTAATTGAAGCAACTAGCGGAAACACCGGAATTGCCCTTGCTATGATTGCCCAATTATTTGGCATCGAAATCGAATTGGTTTTGCCAGAAGATTCTACAAAAGAGCGTACTCAGACCATGCGTGCGTATGGTGCCACTGTCATTCTTACGTCTGCAAGCGAAGGAATTATTGGCTCTAGAGATTATGCCGATAAAAAAGTAGCGCAAGGCGGGTATTTAATGCTTAATCAATTCGCCAATGATGACAATTGGAAAGCCCACTATAAAACAACAGGACCTGAAATATGGAATGATACTGACGGAACTGTAACACATTTCGTATCAGCAATGGGAACAACCGGTACAATTATCGGAACTTCGACGTATTTGAAAGAAAAGAATCCGAATGTACAGATTGTTGGCGCACAGCCAAGTGACGGATCTCAGATTCCAGGAATTCGTAAATGGCCACAGGAATATCTTCCTAAAATTTTTGATGCTTCTAAAGTAGATACAGTTGTTGATGTGAGCGAAGAAGAAGCACGTGCCATGACAAAAAGGCTCGCTCTGGAAGAAGGCGTTTTTGCAGGAATGAGCAGCGGAGGTTCTGTTGCTGTTGCCCTAAAAATTGCCGAACAATTAGAATCTGGAGTTGTGGTTGCCGTTATCTGCGATAGAGGCGACAGATATTTGTCTTCGGATTTATTTGACTAAAAAAGAAACAAAGTGACAGAGGGACAAAGTCACTTCCCTAAAAAAGCTTTGTCACTTTGTTACTCTGAACCTTTGTAACTAAAAAAGAAATGAACTACAGAAAACTAGGAAAAACCAATTTTAATATATCTGAAATTTCGCTTGGCACTTGGCAGGTTGGCGGAAAATGGGGATCGGGATTTGATGATAAAACGGCCGACGAACTTTTGAATACTGCTATAGATAATGGCGTAAATTTTATTGATACTGCCGATGTTTATGAAAATGGATTAAGCGAAACTGCTGTTGGAAGAGTAGTTCGTTCTCGTTCTGAGCGTATTTTTGTTGCTACAAAATGTGGCCGCCAGATCAACCCGCATGTTAATGAAGGATATACGCCAAAAGTACTTCAAAAATTTGTGGAAGACAGTCTAACAAGAACCGGATTGGAAACGCTCGATTTGATTCAGTTGCATTGTCCGCCGACTGAGGTTTATTATCGTCCTGAAATATTTGAACTTTTTGACCGATTAAAAGACCAAGGAAAAATTCTAAATCTTGGCGTAAGCGTTGAAAAAGTCGAAGAAGCTTTAAAAGCAATTGAATATTCTAATGTAACAACGGTTCAGATTATCTTCAACTTGTTTCGTCAGCGACCTTCTGAATTGTTTTTCTCAGAAGCCAAAAAGAAAGATATCGGAATCATTGCAAGAGTTCCGCTAGCAAGTGGACTTTTAACGGGTAAATTTGATTCAAAAACAACTTTCGAACCTCAGGATCATCGAAACTTTAATCGTAATGGAGAAGCTTTTGATAAAGGCGAAACTTTTTCTGGAATTGATTACGAATTAGGTTTAAAAGCCGTTGACCAATTAAAAGCTTTATTTCCAGAATCAAAAAATCTAGCCGCAATTGCACTTCAATGGATTTTAAGTTTTAACGAAGTAAGCTGCATTATTCCTGGAGCATCAAAAACAGAGCATGTTTTATCGAATTTATCTGTTTATGATACTCCAAAATTAACTTCAGAGCAAATTGCTGCAATGAACAAAATCTACAACGATCTTATCAAACCTTCTGTTCATCAGCTTTGGTAAAATTATATTATAGTTTTTTTTTAAATGCTGTGGCATTTTTTATAATCTCAGCATTTTAAAAACACACATCTACTAAGAAAAATTTTCTCTCATATTTTACGCAACCATTTGTTTATTAGCACATCTAATTATAAAACTAATCACAAATCATTAACCATGAAAAAACTAAGTTTTATATTATTTGCTACTACATTAATGTGCTTTTCCTGCAGCAATGATGAAAGCACACAGGAAGAAGAATCTGCGAGACTTGAAAAAATGTACAACGAAATTGTCCAATATTCTCAAATCAATTCAAAACCTTGTACTGATCCAGAGGACTGGGGATTTATGAAGTTTGGCGCTTCCAGCTGTTCTGGGTATATTTTGTACAATAAGCAAATAGATGTTGCTGTCTTTCAAAAAAAGGTTGATCAATATATTGCGGCTAAAGGAAAATTTGATGCGAAATGGGGAATTTTTTATGATTGTATGATGCTGCCCACTCCTTCTCCATCTGACGTAAAATGTATAGATGGAAAACCTTATATAAGCTATAATTCAACTACTAAATAGCAAAAAAAAGAAGGTTACTAACAAAAATTAGTAACCTTAAAAATCTTATAGGTCAAATTCAATTCTAAACTCAGCACCTCTATTTTTTCCTTCGCTCGATGCTGTTAATCGTCCATTATTTCTTTCAATAATCTCCTTGCACAAATACAGTCCAATTCCGGTAGAACCTTCATTTGCGGTCCCTAGTCGGCTCATTTTGGTGAATTTTTTAAATAATTCTTCAATCTGACTTTTATCAAAGCCCATTCCGTAGTCTTTTACCGTGACAATTAATTTTGAGTTTTCTGAAAAGATACGCACTTTAATTTCGCTATTAAAATAAGAAAACTTAATAGCGTTGCTAATTAGATTAACCAAAACTTGGACCAAAAGACCTTCATCTATTTTCAGTTTTGCATCTGCACATTCCAAAACCAAATCGAGTTTTATATTCTTATCAAATAAATGTTGCTCGACTTGTTCATTGATAAAAGGAACAATATTAGAAAACAGAATCGTCTTTCCTTCATGGCTCATTTTGGCGATTTCGTCCTGTTCTTTTAGCAATTTGATAAAATTTTCAATATATCTAAATTGAAGATCAGTCGATTCGCAAATCAGCTCTGCCAGATTTTTAACTGACTCTGATGGATTTTCAATTATAATTAACCTTGCTAAAGCTTGCGGATTTCCAGCAAAGTTTTTCAAATCATGCGAAAGCATATAAACCAAATCCTGCTTTTCATTGATAAAAGTCTCTGCTTCGTTAATAGATTCCTGAATGTTACATAAAAGCAATCCTGCTTCGTCTGTATATTCTGTTGGCAGAGCAGACAATTTTCTTGAAGTTCTGTAATCATTTAGTGCTTTTGAGGCTGTAGCAATTGGTTTTATAAGCTTGTTTAAAACCAAAAGCGTTATAGCCGTTGCCACCAATGTCATGACTAACGAAAAAACAAGAACCGAAATAGGCGAAACATCCTGTTTGAAAAATAAAACAAAAAACAGAATTCCGATTAAGGGAATATGAATGCCAATAAAAGCAACAAACAAAAATTTGAGAGTGTAACTTTTTTTAAGAAAGCCGATTTGGGAGAGTTTGTGGTATAACTTCATAAAAAGATACAATGTAGGTTCATATGTAATTTTATTAGGTTTATTACTAAAACAAAATTAACTTTTATCCTCAATTAAACTACTATTTTGAAGAATTTCTAAATTTTTTCTAAAATTAAATTTGTAAAAGTTTTCAAAGACTTATTTTTGCGCTATGGGAAGAAAAAATACAGACAAAGTTGTCTTTCATCAAATTCAAGTTCTTGATGCTGGCGCAAAAGGAGTTTCGGTAGCCAAAGCACCTGACGGAAAAGTTATCTTTATTCCGAATGTGGTGCCTGGAGATGTGGTAGACGTACAGACATTAAAAAAAAGAAAAGCATACTACGAAGGTAAAGCTGTAAAATTTCACGAATTATCTGAATACAGAGTAGAGCCAATCTGCGAACATTTTGGAGTATGCGGAGGCTGCAAATGGCAAAATATGAAGTACAGCCAGCAGCTTGCATTCAAACAAAATGAAGTTAAAAATCACTTGCAAAGAATAGGAAAAATTGAACTTCCAGAATTTGAAGATATTTTAGGTTCTGAGAAACAGTTTTTCTATAGAAATAAAATGGAATTTTCTTTTTCTAACAGCAGATGGCTTACAGAAAAAGAAATTGGCAGTACTGAAGATTTAGGAAACAGAAATGCTTTAGGATTTCATATTCCGAAAATGTGGGATAAAATTCTTGACATCAACAAATGTCATTTACAAGAAGATCCTTCAAATGCTATTCGTAACGAAATTAGAGCTTTTGCAAACGAGCATAATTTAGCTTTTTTTAATCCGAGAGAACATTCTGGATTATTAAGAACTGTAATGATTCGTACGGTTTCTACTGGCGAAATCATGGTTTTAATTCAGTTTTTTGAAGACGATAAAGAAAATAGAGAATTAATTCTTGACCATTTATATGAGAAGTTTCCACAAATTACTTCATTGCAATATGTGGTTAACGGAAAACAAAATGATACAATTTACGATCAGGATGTGGTTCTTTACAAAGGAAGAGACTACATTTTAGAAGAAATGGAAGGTTTGAAGTTTAGCATTAATGCAAAATCTTTTTACCAGACCAATTCTGACCAAGCTTACGAATTGTATAAAATAACTCGTGATTTTGCTGGCCTTACAGGAAATGAGGTAGTTTATGACTTGTATACAGGAACAGGAACAATTGCTCAATTTGTTTCTAAAAAAGCAAAAAAAGTAATCGGAGTAGAAAGTGTTCCAGAAGCTATTATTGATGCTAAAGCCAATTCAGAGCGCAATAATATTACAAATTGTGAGTTTTTTGTTGGTGACATGAAAGTAGTCTTTAATGAAGCTTTTATTGCACAACACGGAAAACCAGATGTTATTATTACAGATCCACCTCGCGACGGAATGCATAAAGATGTAGTAGAGCAAATCTTAAAAATTGCTCCAAAAAGAGTGGTTTATGTAAGCTGCAATTCTGCGACTCAAGCACGTGATTTGGCTTTAATGGATGAAAAATACAAAGTGACTCGTGTGCGACCTGTAGATATGTTTCCGCAGACGCATCATGTTGAAAATGTTGTACTTTTAGAACTTCGATAAAAAATACATGAAAAAACTAATTTCTCTTTTACTGCTCTTTACTTTCGGCTTATCTAGCTGCGAGAAAGATGACATCTGTGATGCCAATACACCAACAACGCCGAGATTGGTTATTACATTTTATGATATTTCGAATCCGACAAAAACTAAAAATGTAACCAATTTAAAAGTTATTGGCGACGCAATGGAAAATGGAATTGTTTTTAATGAAAGTCTGGCTGAAGACGATCCGTTAAGATACGTAACGAGCGGTAGCACAGTATCAATTCCGTTAAAAGTAAATGACGAAACAACAACTTTTAAGTTTATCAATAATTCGTTAAATACTACATCTATCAATACAGATGTGATTAAATTTAACTATACCACACAAAATGTTTATGTCTCTAGAGCTTGTGGTTTTAAAACCATTTTCCAAATGAGAGGCACTCTCCCTTTTGTTCAAACTGATCCAGATGGAGATACTTTGTGGATGACCGAAGTTGATTTAGTAAACCCTAACATTAAATCTGAAAATGAGACACACATTAAAGTTTATTTCTAGTCTTTCATTATTGTTTTCAATGTTTTTAGGTTATGCTCAGGATGTGCCTGAGATTTCTAAAAATAAAGATACAATTGCGCCTAAAAAGCCAAAAACTGAAGCTGTAAAAAAAGAAACAGCAAAACCAGAAATTAAGGAAACACCAAAAGACAGTGTGGTAAAAACAGACCGCTACGGATTTCGTGTGGGTGTAGATTTGTACAAGCTTACACGCGGACTTTACGACAAAAATTATAAAGGAGTAGAGTTTGTTGGAGACTGGCGATTAACAAAAAAATATTACCTAGCGGCAGAATTAGGTTACGAGGACAAAACGACCGAAGATGATCGTTTAACCTCGGCAGCCAATGGAACATATATAAAAGCAGGTTTTGATTATAACTTTTATCAGAACTGGCTTGACATGGAGAACCTTATTACGATAGGATTACGTGGTGGTTTTAGTACTTTTAGCCAAGAATTGCTTAGTTATAAAATCTATAATCCGAATCCGTATTGGGGCGAGTTGCCTGCAATAACGACCAATGAAAAATACAGCGGACTTACAGCTACTTGGCTCGAAGTTGCATTAGGATTGAAGGCACAAGTTGTTAAAAACGTTTTTGTTGGCTTTGGGGTTCAGCTTAAACTTCTGGCTTCTAACAAAGAACCAAGCAATTTTGAAAACCTTTATATTCCAGGTTTCAACAGAACGTATGATGGTAGTTTCGGAATTGGTTTCAACTATACTGTTTCTTATTTCATTCCGATTTACAAGAAAAAAACTATGGCATCTGAAATAAAAAAAGAGGAACCTAAAAAGTAATTCTTTATTCGGATGAAAAACATACTGATTCTTTTTATTATTAGCCAATTTGCTTTTGCCCAAAAAACAAGTGTCAAAACCATTTTGCATTTCTCGGGGAAAATTGACAAATATCCTATTGAAATGACTGTCGAATTGAGACAGGAAAATGATTCGGTTTATGGAAACTATTATTATGCAAAAAGCGGCAAAAGCAACTACATCATTCTAAACGGAACTTTTAAGAATAATAAATTGGATCTGGTTGAAACCACTTACATTCCAGGAAAAAATGTAAATACTCCAACAAAAACTGGCAGTTTTTTATTAGACTTTAAAAGCAATTGCGAATTAAATGGTAACTGGCAGAATGCCAAAAAGGACAAAAAGCTAACAGTAGCACTTACTTGCCTTGAAGACTTGCACTCTTTTAATCCGAAAAATTACAGCTACAAACTGAATCAGTACAAAGGTCAGGCAGAGACTTTTAATAATGAATTTAGAGAATATAATTTAATTAACCAGCTTGATATATTCAATTCTAAAAAAGAAAGGGTACAAACACTATCTGGCTTCGAAAAAGTTTTATACAACAATATTGGGGAAGTCGAATTAGAAGATTTGAATTTTGATGGACTTTTAGACATCAAAATTCCCATTTATTTTCCTGACCGAATAAAATACGACGGTAGTTTTCTTTATTACATTTACGATCAATCAAAAAATCAGTTTGTTAGAAATACTAAACTTGAAAAACTGGAGTATTTAACTTTTGATCGAAAAAATAAGGAATTTGAAAAAATCCAAGCTGACGGCCGAGGCAATGAATCCAGCGATTATTACAAATGGTCAGGCAATAATTTTTATTTAATACGAGAAGAGTTCTCTTACGAAGACAGCGATAAAACTACCTATATTGAATATCAAATCAAAAACGGTAAATCAGTAAAGGTTAAAGAATATAAAAAATAAAAAAAGCCATGAACTTAATTAAAGTCATGGCTTTTCTTTTGTTTTTATGATACTAAGACAACTGGAAATCTACAGCTGCTTTTGTGTGTATTAAAGTGGTATCAAAAATAGGAACACTTAAGTCTCCTTCTTTTATTAACATTGGAATTTCGGTGCATCCTAAAATAATGCCTTCGGCTCCGTTTTTGATTAAATCATTTGCAATTTCAAGATAACGTTTTTTTGTTTCTTCGCTTGCGATTCCTCTTCCTAACTCTTCAAAAATAGTATACTGAACAAAATCTTTAACTTCTTCGCTTTCGGGAATTATGGCTTCAATTCCTTTCTCTGCAAGTTTATTTTTGAAGAAATCTTGTTCCATTGTGAATCTTGTTCCCAATAGACCTACCTTTTTTATTTCTTTCTTTTGAATCTCAATCGCTGTTTCTTCTGCAATATGAATAAGAGGAACATTAATAGCCTTCTGCAATCTGTCAGCAATTAAATGCATCGTATTGGCGCACAAAAAAATTGCTTCCACTCCACCCGATTGTAAAACTTCTGCTGCCTTTAGAAGCATATTAAAAGTCGAATCCCAATCGTTGGCTTCATTATTCTTTTTTATATCAGCATAATTAAAAGAGTAAATCAGGCACTCAGAGAAATTCAGTCCGCCGAGTTTTTCATTAATTCCTTTATTTATTAAAGTGTAATAATCTGATGTAGAAACCCAGCTGATTCCTCCAATAAGTCCAATTTTCCTCATATATAATTTCTATATTATTGAATTTCTTTGATTCCTTTTATAAAAAGCCATTTCATAAAAAGTTTTTCGCCGTCTTTTGTTCTTACGGCTTGAAATTTAGGCCCAACTATAGTTCCAATCACAAATGCCGTCATCGGAATCCAGATTCCCGTTAATCCTGTGTAAGCCGCAATTAAAAAACGGAATAAAAGAAATAAGACTGCAAAAGCAGCAAGTTGGTATAAAAAAGCTCGTAGTTGTAGTTTTGACATTTTTTTTGAGTTGCTAAGGTTCTAAGATGCTAAGTTGCTAAGTCTTTTGCTTGACAACTAAAATACTTAAAAGCTTAAAAATTATTATTTTTTTTGAGTTGCTAAGATTCTAAGGTTCTGAGATGCTAAGTTTTTTCCTTAGCAACTTGAATATTTAAAAACTTAAAAATTATTATTTTTTTTGAGTTGCTAAGATTCTAAGGTTCTGAGATGCTAAGTTTTTTTCTTAGTATCTTGAATATTTAAAAGCTTAAATTATTATTTTTTTGGGTTGCTAAGATGCTATTTTTTCGTCCTAAAATTAAAAACTTAGAACCTTAGAATCTTAGCAACTTAGTATCTTAAACTTGAAATTTCGTTCTCTTGCTTCCTTCGTACATTTCATATTTAACCAAACGTGCTTCAAGGCTTCCGTTGAAAAGTTTGATTTTTCTTGAAGGTTTTAATCCGACGAATTTTAAAGCTTCTAGATTTGCTGTAATAAACCAAGCATTTGTTCCTGGATAGTTTTTCTTTAAAGTATCGCCTATACTAGCATAGAATCGCTCCATGTGAATATCTAAACGCTCATCATAAGGCGGATTGAAAACCATGTGAAGCTTTCCTTCTACTTCTTTTTCCGTGTCAAAAAAGTTGCCTTCACTAATGGTTATGTAATCATCAAGGTTGGCATTTCTAATATTATCTTTGGCTTTGCTAACCGCACTTGGCGCTTTATCGTAACCTTTAATTGTGTAATGAAACTCTCTTGTCTTTTTCATTAAACTGTCCACAATCTTATCAAATAGATCATTATCCCAATCTTTCCATTTTTCGAATGCAAACTCTCTTCTATTGATGTTTGCTGGAATATTGCAAGCAATCATAGCCGCTTCTGCCAAGAAAGTTCCAGAACCGCACATAGGATCTAGAAAATGACTTTGCCCGTCCCAACCAGATAATAAAAGAATTCCAGCTGCTAAAACTTCATTAATTGGCGCAATATTCGTAGCCGTTCTATAACCGCGCTGATGAAGCGAAGCTCCAGAAGTATCCAAAGCTACAGAAACCTGATCTTTATCGATATGAATATTAATACGTAAATCTGGATATTGCTTATCGATACTTGGGCGTTGTCCTGTTCTCTCTCTAAACTGATCTACAATCGCATCTTTACATTTCTGAGAAACAAATTCAGAATGATTGAAATAAGTAGAATGCACAGTGGTATCTATTACAAAAGTCTGGTTCGCATTTAAATATTTAGACCAGTTTAAACCCGAAATACCTTTGTACAAAGCCTGCTCGTTATTGGCTCTAAAAGAATAAATTGGTTTTAAGACTTTCAGCGCAGTACGCAAAGACAAATTGGCTTTGTACATAAAACCTTTATCTCCTTTAAAGCTCACCATTCTTACGCCTTTTTCAACATCTTGAGCCCCAAGTGTGCGTAATTCTTTTTCTAATATTTCCTCAAAGCCAAAAAAACATTTGGCAATCATTTTAAAATTTTCTTCCATTTCTTTTCAATTAAAAAAAGCCAATCGCTATAACATTTTATTATACTGGTATAAATACGTATCGGAGCGAAATAGTTATTTTTCGGCAAAAATACACTAAATTTGCCGGACTTTTGAATTAATTGAAATAGAATAAATGTCTAAAAAACAAAACGCACCAATCCAAAATCAAGAAGACGAAAATCAAAACTGGTATTCTTCCTGGTTTGACACGCCATATTATCACATTCTATACAAGGATCGTAATTATCGTGAGGCTCAAGTTTTCATGGACAACTTAACGCATTATCTGAACTTGCCTGAGAAGGCTAAGGTATTGGATTTAGCCTGCGGAAAAGGCCGTCATTCTATTTATTTAAATCAATTGGGCTACGATGTTTTAGGGGCAGATTTGTCTGAAAACAGCATTACAGAAGCTAGCAAAAACAGTAACGAAACGCTTCATTTTAAAGTGCACGACATGCGCGAGCCTTTTGAAGAAAAATTTGATGCTATTTTCAATCTTTTTACCAGTTTTGGCTATTTCGAAAGCGACGATGACAATCTAACGACTTTAAAAGCAATTAAAGAAAGCTTATCTGAATACGGTTTTGCTGTTATCGATTTTATGAACGTTCCAAACGTTATAGAAAACCTTGTTCCCGAAGAAACAAAAACAGTAGATGAAATAGATTTTCACATTAAAAGATATGTAGAAGACGGACATATTTTTAAAGAAATTGATTTTGAAGACCAAGGCAGAAAATATCATTTTACAGAAAAAGTAAAAGCACTAACTTTGAAAGACTTTCAGGATTTAATGGACGAAGCTGGAATTTTCCTTCTCGATATTTTTGGAGACTATAAACTCAAAAAATTCCACAAAACCGAAAGCGAAAGATTAATCATGATTTTTAAGTAAATTGGTTAATCGTTTAATTGTTTAACCGTTTAATCGGCAATCAAAAAAACAATTAAACGATTAAACGAATCAACGGTTAAACAACTATAAATGAACTATTTATTACCCTTATTTTCTGTACTTTTAGGATATAGCGCGGCTTTGTTTATAAAACCCGAAAACAAAACCAATTTAAAATTACTGCTGGCATTTAGCGGTTCTTTTTTATTGTCTTTGACCGTAATGCACCTTCTTCCTGAAGTTTACGAATCGCATAATCACAATATCGGAATCTTTATAATGGTTGGAATTTTATTCCAGATCGTATTAGAATTTTTCTCAAAAGGCGCCGAACACGGACATGTTCACGGACATGCAAAACTGTCTCAAATTCCGTGGCTTTTATTCATTAGTTTGTGTATTCATGCTTTTTTAGAAGGTTTTCCTGTAAGCCATCATCATGGTTTGGCAGTCGGAATTGCCATTCATCATTTGCCAATTGCCGTTATCCTTACAACATTTTTCATTAATGCCGATTTAAACAAAAAAGCCATTTTTGCTTTCATGATAACCTTTGCCATCATGACGCCACTTGGAACAATCGCTTCAGAATATTTACCCTTTTTAAGTAAATATTACACCGAAATAACAGCCATCGTAATTGGTATTTTATTTCACATTTCATCAACAATTATTTTTGAAAGCAGCGAAGGACATAAATTTAATATTGCCAAAGTTTCTATGATTGTTCTCGGAATTTTATTGGCATTCTTTTTATAATTTTTTAATTAGACAATTAGAAAATGTGTCAATTAGAAAATTATCTCATTATCTAATTGACACATTGGCTCATTAATTAGCTCTCTTTCTCTCCTCTTGATTTCCGAAATTGCGTTCTTTAACGTTGATCTTTTTATTTCCGAAATTGTAAATTACAGACAAACGCACAAAACGATTACTTTCATTTTGACTATAAACCTGTTTCACACCATTAACCACCGAAGTGAATTCTTTTAAATAAGAAGTATTAAAAATGTCATTGGCTAAAAAGGCAATCTGAAGCGTTTTATTCAACAAATCTTGTTTAAAACCAATATCAAAACTCGAAACGTATCCTATTTCATATAACCCACTTTTAAAAGGCGTACTATAGTTAAAATCAATTTGAAGTTTGGTGTTTTTTCCTAAAACAAATGTATTATTTGTCGTGAAATCAATCTGCAAACTGTTTGAAGGTGTTGCATTAATATCTTTTATAAACTTTGTTTCTGAACCTAAAAAGTACAATGTATTTTCACTTTGCCACCAGTCTGTAAAAGTTGCTGAATAAGTTTCGCCAACACCATAATTCAGACCTTTATAATAATTCTCACGCGTTACAATTTGCGTATTTGTTTCTGGGTTCGAGGTAAAAACAATTCCATATCCGTTTGTAATGGCATTTACAAAAACACTTGTTCTTAAAACATCTTTATAAGAATGCGACAATTCAAAATTATCACTAAATGAAGGCTTCAAAAACGGATTTCCTTCAGAATAACTGTTACTATTTATGTAAACCCTAAACGGATTCAGCAAGTCAAAACGCGGTCTATTGATTCTTTTTCCATAATTGAGACTAAAAGTATTGTTCTCGTTTTTTTTGTACGAAGCATAAAATGTTGGAAATAGCTTCAAATAATTATTTACATTTTCCTGATTCATCGCTTCAGAAAGCCCGTTAGTCTGGGTATTTTCAAGTCGTAAACCCATTTGAAGATTCCACTTTTCGTTTATTTTTTTATCTCCGTTAATATAAACAGCCTGATTATTTTCAGTGTATTTAAAGCGATTTGATTGACTAGGATCTAATTCTGGAGTTCCTGTAGCCGTATTGTAAAAAACGACATCGCTTATGCTATTGGTAAAACTCATTTTTGCTCCATAAGATAAATTAAACGATTGAAAAGGGTGCTCCATATCTGCCTTAAAACTCCAATTATCAATATCTTGATTAGAAATATTTCTTCCTGCCTGATTAAGGTCGATAAATTCCATATCTGGATTATAATCGTTAGCAATAAAATTTCTATCGAATTTTGAACTATAATCAAAATAATCTACATCAAAAGACAATTTTCGGTTTAGCGAATCCAATTTTGTAATAAAATGCGCATTATAAGTCTGATTTTTAGAACCTTTATCTGTAAAACTTTTATTTAATGTTACATGTTGCAATTCGTTTTGCGTATTATACTTTTCGATTCTTATATCTGAACCAAAATCTGGATTATTTCTATCATTCATAAACTGAAAACCAATAGAGGTGCGAGGTGATAAATCGTAATCTAGAGCCAATTTTCCTGAAAAATTCTCGTTTTTAATTTTTGTATCAGCTCTCATTGTTGAAAGTCCATCAGGAAAATACATGTCCAAATTCTCTGTAGAATTTTTATAACCCGTTTTACCATTTACACTTGCCGAAAATCTAAACTTATTTTTACTGTAGAAAAAATTATCTCTCAAAGTATAGATCCCGTATTTATTCTGATCGTAAGAAACTGTCGTCGAATTTTTCCACGAATCACGAACTCCTTTTTTCATAATAATATTTATCAATCCTCCAATCCCATCGGCTTCATATTTTGCTGGCGGATTACTTATAATTTCAATATTCTTAATATCTGCTGCAGAAATTGATTTCAAGAAATTATTCAATTCCTCACCCGTCAATTCAATCAAACGCCCGTCTATCATCACCCGTGAAGTTCCTTTTCCTAAAATGGTAATTATATCATTTTTTACTACAACTCCAGGCGCTGTGTTAATGGCACTTAAAGCATCGCCGCCAGTTGTTGTAACATTGTTTTCGAGGTTATAAACTACGCGATCTGTTTTCTGTTCGATGGTTTTCTTTTTAGACTGAACCACAACTTCAACTAATTTGGTTTCATTTTCTTTGAGAATAATAATTCCTAAATCGGTATTTTTTTCTAGCGAAATTTCTTTTTCATAGGTAGTAAATCCTAAAAGATTGATTTCTATTTTATAAAAGCCGTTTTTAAGATTTATTTCAAAAGAACCGTCTTCTTTAGTTGTAGTTCCATCGATAATTTTTCCTTCTTTATTTAATATTGAAATTTCTGCCCATTCTAAAGATTTTGTTCCACTGGCTACTTTTCCTTTTAATGTTGATTGTGCTAAACAAAATAAAGGCAATAGTAAAAAGATTAGGAGATTTAATTTTTTCATGATTTCTAATTTTAACTTGTTCGATTAATTTGAAGCAAAGTTGCCTTAGAAAATCTGCGTATGCGACCGACAAAATAAAGTCGAACCAATTTCTATTTAGGAAATTGGTTCGACTTTATTTGGTATGAAGTACGACTTTTTACAAAACCTTAATTATAAAGCGTTTCGGTAAGCCGTTGGTGTTAAATTTGTATATTTTTTGAACGAAGTATTAAAAGACGATTTTGAATTAAATCCTACTTCGTACAAGATTTCTAAAACCGTTAGATCTTTTTTGGAAGGATTTTTTAGAATTTCCATCGCTTTTTGAATGCGATATTCATTCACAAAATCAAAAAAATGCTGATCCATATGATGATTAATCAAAACAGATAAATCTCGAACCGGAATTTCAATTTGATTAGAAAGTTCCTGAATTGTAAGCGACGGATCAAGAAAAGGTTCTTTTTCTGCCATATAGTGTTTCAATGCTGAAATCTGGTTGGCAATTATTTCGTTTTGGCTGTCTTTTGCGTCAATACCTTCATTATTTTCTTTAGGAAGAATATCTTTTGCCAATAACAATTTAGAATCGATGCCTCTAAAAAGTTCAGGATAATTCAGCGCTTTTAAAACAAACCAACAAGTGATCGCCAAAACCAAAAACTGCAATATGGTATTAGACCAAATCCATAAGAAGTCAACAGCAGCATATCGCAATATATTTTTGGCTATCGATAGGTAATACAAAACAAAAAGTGCCATTGCGATTTGAAACAACCATTTAAAAATAGAAGTTCTCGGATTCGTATAATTTTCCTGAAATATTTCTCTGTACTTTTTCAAAACCAAAAAGACGCCGATACTATAAACGACTGTTTGTAAAGCTAGAACAAGAAACAAATAAAACATTTCTGGCGATTGGTCACGATGGTCATAAAACGGTGTTTTGTCAGCTTCATTTAAAAGATAGAGTCTAACCAAGAAAACTACATTTGTTAGAACAAACGGAATTAAATGCAACAAATGTTTTGAACGCAACCTAAAATCAGCAAAACAAACGGATAAGACATAAAGATAGAAGGTTGGCAGTACTAATGCACAAATAGTCCATCTAAAAAATTCGAAATTAAAATGGTGTCTAATGAAGTCATCATCGATGAAAATACCGCTATTATCAATGGCAAAAAATATCAAATAACAAGCAAATAGTCTATTTGCCAATTTATTTTTTGTTTGCACAGTGAGTAAAAAGAAGGCCAGCAATAAGGAAACAAAAACTGATATTCCGGCCATACCAGTTAAAAAAGTGACTTTATCCATTACTTTTTTGATTATTTAACAAATATAATGTTTTAGTTCTTAAACATAAATTCATCAGAAGTTAGAATCAATTTATAGTGTTTCGATAAGCTGTAGGCGTAAGATTTGTATACTTTTTAAATGAAGTATTAAAAGAAGATTTTGAGTTAAAACCAACTTCATACAATATTTCTAGAACCGTAAGCTGACTTTTGGTCTGGTCTCTTAAAATATGCATCGCCTTTTGAATGCGATATTCATTTACAAAATCAAAGAAATGCTGGTTCATATGATGATTAATCAAAACAGACAAATCACGAACCGGAATATTAATTTGATTACTTAATTCCTGTATTGTTAATGACGGATCAAGAAAAGGCTCTTTTTCACTCATATATTGCCTTAGCGATGTTATTTGAGTAGTAATGGAATTATTTTGCTCGTCAGATGCTCCTGGTATTTCGTCAATTTCAGGAAGGATATCTTTAGTTAATATTAATTTAGAATTTACGCCTCTAAAAAGCTCTGGATATTTCAAAGCCTTCATTATAAACCAGCACGTTATAAATAAAGCTATGACTCCTACCAATACATTTGCCCAAAGAAAAATCTCTCTAAAACCGCTGTATCTCAATATATTTTTTAAAGCTACGATTGAATGTGCAATAAGAAATACGCAGGTCATTTGAAAAAGCCATTTATAAGTCGAAACACTTGGATTGGTATAGTTTTCTAAATAGATTTCCTTATATTTTTTGAGAATTAGAAATACACTTATGATATAGAAAACGTATTGAAACTCTATTAAAATCTGTATAAAATAGATCTCAGACATTTGATTAAGAGGTCCGATAAAATTTCCTTCCTCAATACTTTTATAAATTCTAGGAATAAAAAGCACGTTTACAACTATAAAAGGAAGCAGATGTACGGTATGTTTCCATTTTAATCTGAAATCAGAATAGCAAACTGCCAACACATACAGATAGAAAGAAGGCATTCCTAACAAACAAAAAGTTGATCTAAAAATCTCTAAGTTTCGGTGATCTTCTGTATACAAATACATAAAAAATCCGCTGAGATCTATAGCTGAAAAAATAAAAAACAAAGCAAATAAGCGGTTTGCCAGTTTGTTTTCAGTTTTTACCGTCAGCAGAAAAAATGCCATCAGCAAAGAAACGAAAACAGAAATTCTGGCAATTCCTTCCAGTAAAACTAATTGATCCATTTATCTTTTAATATGTAACAAATATAATATTTTCGTTTTTGTAACAACGCTTAATTAAAACCGTCTTTAGAGTGAAAAAATAGCAGAAAAATTTTAATTATAAATCTTTGAGACTTTGCAAGATTGAGATAAAATATATTAATTTTGACGAGTCTAAATAACGATAAAATGACATTTACGAAAACCACTGAACAAGCCTCAAAATATGAACATTTAGAGAAGATGTCTGTTCATGAATTGTTATCCAATATAAACAAAGAAGACAAAACTGTGCCTTATGCAGTCGAGAAAGCTTTGCCACAAATCGAAGCTTTGATTCCGCAAATAGTAGCAAAATTAAAGCTTGGCGGCAGATTGTTTTATATTGGAGCAGGAACTTCTGGACGACTTGGTGTTGTAGATGCTTCAGAATGTCCGCCCACTTTTGGCGTTCCGTTTGATTTAGTAAATGGTATTATTGCAGGCGGCGATACAGCGATAAGACGTGCAGTAGAAAACGCAGAAGACAACCCAACACAAGCTTGGATTGATCTCCAAAACCATAAAATCGATTCAAATGATGTTGTAATCGGAATCGCTGCTTCGGGAACTACTCCGTACGTTATTGGCGGATTAGAAACCTGCAACCAGAATAATATCGTTACAGGATGCATTACTTGTAATGCGGGAAGTCCGTTGGCATTGACAGCACAATTTCCAATTGAAGTCGTTGTTGGACCAGAGTTTGTAACTGGAAGTTCTAGAATGAAGGCTGGAACTGCTCAGAAATTGGTTTTAAACATGATTTCGACAGCCGCAATGATTCAGCTTGGCAAAGTAAGAGGCAATAAAATGGTCGACATGCAGTTAAGCAATGTAAAGCTGGTAGATCGCGGCGTAAAAATGATTATGGATGAAATATTAGTTTCATACGACGAAGCTTCTGAATTATTAAAAAAATATGGCAGCGTAAGAAATGCTGTCGATAATTATAAAAAGTAAATAGTTTTCTGTAAAATGTGAAATGTGGTTTCAAACTACAACTTGGAACAAAGAAAACTTGAAACAAAAAAAGAAATGGCAACAAATAAACAATTATTAGGAAAAGGAATTAAATATTTAACAGGCGCTCTGCCTTTAATGTTCCTTGGGCCAACATTGATATATAATGCCTTTCAGAATCAAGGCAACAACTGGCATTATCTCGTTCTAGCAATTGGAATTATAGCCTGCCTAAGCTCAATGTTACTAAGTTTTCTTGGTTTGAAAACAATTGTTAGAGGTATATTTAATGACTAATTTGTATCTTTACTAAAATTCTTTGTCATGGATATACAAGCAGAAATAAATTGGATACATCAAGAAATTGATAAAGTAAAAGATCCTTCTTTTGTAGAAAAACTAAAACATCTTTTACAATCTATCAATAATACCGCTATTGATTCAGACGCAGCTTATAATTTAGATATCGAAAATGCTTTAGAAAACATTAAAAAAGGTAATTTCTATACTGAAGATCAAGCCAAAGAAATTGCAAAAAAATGGGGAAGAAAATAATCTGGTCGAAAAATGCTTTAGACCAATTAGAAGACATTCATTTTTACATTTTCTTTGAAAGTAAATCACTTAAAATCGCTGACAAAGTTGTCAATACAATTTTTGACAGTACCGAGATTTTAAAAACAAACCCTGAAATTTACAAACTCGACAAACAAAAAACTAACAATGATGGCAGTTTTAGAGTTTATTATGTTTATGATTATGGAATCTCTTATCAAATAACAGAAGAAATAATATATATCCTTCGAGTACGACATAATGCTCAAAAACCCAAAAAACATTCATGGAAGCTTTAATTCATATTCAGAAAACATTTGAAAAAGTTGTTTATATCGACAAGAAAATAAACAATCGCGAGTTTGAAGATTGCGTTTTTAAAAACTGCGATTTTTCAAACAGTAATTTCAATTCTAATACTTTTTTGGATTGTGAATTTATTGACTGTAATCTCTCCATGACAAGTTTGGCAGGAACAAGCTTAAAAAACGTCACATTTAAAAACTGCAAACTTCTAGGAATTGCATTTAATGAATGTGATGATTTTCTTTTTCAAGTTTATTTTGATGAATGTGTTCTAGATTATGCCTTGTTTTCTAATAAAAAAATGCCGAAAACAAAATTCATCAATTCTTCTGTTCGCGAAGTCACTTTTATTGGAACCAATTTAACCAGTTCTGTTTTTGACAATTGTGATCTTGACGGAGCTATTTTTAATGAAACACAATTGGCTTCAGTCAATTTTAAAACCGCTTACAATTACAAAATAGATCCTGAATTTAATCCGATGAAAAAAGCACAATTTTCAACTGAAGGAATTGTTGGACTATTAGACAAATATGATATTAAAATCGTTTGATTTTAAAAATCCAGTTACTGTTTCTTAATTTTTTATATGGCTCAGAGAGGCATACTATCTATAGCAGCAAAAATACCATTTTTGTTTTAAAAGACATATTTAAGCATATCAGCAATTTAAAATTATAACTATGAGTGCCGATCAATCTTATTTAGAAAGCGTTATAAAACAATTTTTATATTATAAAATGCTTGGCGAAAAAGCTATAGATCAGCTTGAGCCAGATCAGCTTTTTGTTGCAGTTAATGAAGACACCAACAGTATTGCCACGATTATAAAACACATTTCGGGAAATATGCTTTCGCGTTGGACTGATTTTCTAACAACCGATGGTGAAAAAGAATGGCGTAACCGAGATGCTGAATTTGAAAATGATTTGCAATCTAAAGCGGAAGTTCTTGAACTGTGGAATAAAGGCTGGAATTGCTTAGAAAATGCGCTTAAAAGTTTAAACCAAGATCAGCTTTCAGAGATTATTTACATCAGAAATGAAGGTCATACGGTTATAGAAGCTATAAATCGTCAATTGGCACATTATCCCTATCATGTCGGACAGATTGTTTTTTATGCCAAACAGCTGAAAAACAGCGAATGGAACAGTTTGTCGATTCCTAAAAATAAATCAGGAAATTATAATGCCGAAAAGTTTGCTAAGGAAAAAGAAATCAAGAACTTTACCGACGATGAATTAAAAAGATTGAAATGATAGAATATTATGCAAATTTTGGCGGAACTTGTTGGTGGGTCTTAATCAAATTCTGTAGAACAAATTTAACCGAAGAGCAGAGTTCTAAAAACAAAAAACGGAATTTACTTTTTCTAACTTTTATAACTCTAGTAATTTTCTTTTTATTTTTTAATTAAAAAAAGGACTTCTGAAAACCAAAGTCCTAGCCCTGATGGAAGCGGCATCCTTTTGTGGTGGGGTTCACCACAAAAGATATAGCAGACAGCAGGATTAGCTTCTTAAAAAAACAACTTATTCAAAATGAAAAAAATACTACTCTTATTTCCGATACTTGCCTTAGTATCATGCTATAACGCAGAACACAATTGCAAGGATTTTAAAACTGGGAAATTCAAATTTGAAACCGATGTGAACGGAGTTAAAAAAACGACTTACTTTGAGCGCAAAGAAGATATCGAAATTGAAACCTATGAAGGAAAAACTGATACGGCTACAATTCGCTGGGTAAGCGACTGCGAATATGTATTGCAGAAAAAACACCCGAAAAATATGGCGGAAGAAAAAGCAATCAGCATGAAGATTTTAACGACTTCTAAAGATTCTTACACTTTTGAATTTGGCTTGGTTGGTTCTGAAGAAAAACAGCGAGGAACGGTTTATAAAGTTGATTAAAACACTATTTTAAATATTTAAAAACTCCATTGTTGGAGCTTTTTTTATAGAAAATCTATGCGGAGTCACTTGCGGAGATCCCTCGTTCCTCGGGATGACAAACGTTACGGATAACGCTTTTTTGAAAACCCTTTGTTACTTTGTTACTTTGTCCCTTTGTAACTAAAAAACAAAGGTGTTTCTTTTACATTTCTATTTTAAATAGTATTTTTAGAATCTAATCTAACCACATGAAAAATACCATTTCGCAAAGAGTTGCCGATTTTTTAAAGAATTATCCGCCGTTTAATTTTCTTCATCAGAGAGATTTAGAAAAGCTTTCTGAACAGATTTCCATTATTTACAAAGAAAAAGATGCTGTAATTTTTGCTGAAAATGACAAAACACATGATTCATTTTATGTGGTTCATAAAGGAGCGGTGGCGTTGAAAAAAAGCACTAAAAATACCGTTTTAGATATGTGCGATGAAGGTGATATTTTTGGCCTTCGTCCGCTTTTGGCACAGGAAAACTATATAATGGAAGCAGTAGCTCATGAGGAAAGCATTTTGTATGCAATTCCGATTGCCGTTTTCAAGCCTTATGCACTCGAGAATCGAAATGTTGGTAATTTCTTGATTGAAAGTTACGCATCAAATACTCGAAATCCATATTCTGATATTCATAAAGATAAATTATACGGCGATGATGATCAGCTGAATGAAAATCTGCACTCTAGCAACCATTCTTTTGATTTAGCACCAATAAAATACTCAAAGAAAATCGTTACCTGCAGTCCGTCAACTACGGTAAAAGAGATTGCAAAAATCATGAACAAGAAAAAAGTTGGTGCGATTTTAATTGTAGATGAAATGCTTCCGATTGGTATTTTGACCGATAAAGATCTTCGAAATAAAATTGTAACAGGAGATTTTCCTATTACCACCACTGCAGAAACGATCATGACAAAACCTGTTATTACGTATCCTAAAAAAATGACGGTTACAGAGGCGCAAATGGCCATGATGAAAAGCAATATTAGTCATTTGTGTTTGACGAAAGATGGAACGGTAAATACAAAAGCGGTTGGAATCTTATCTAAACACGATGTAATGGTCGCACTCGGAAACAATCCTGCTGTTTTGATAAAAGCCTTAAAAAGAACTAAGAAAATTAAGGAGATAAAGCCAATTCGCAATCGTATTATGCAATTGTTGCAAGGCTATTTGGACCAAAATATCCCGATGACTTTGATTACGAAAATCATTACCGAACTCAATGAAGCCTGTACTAATCGTGTTATTGAGATTTGCTTAGAAAAAATGAGCAGTCCGCCACCTGTAAAATTTGCTTGGCTGGCACTTGGAAGTCAAGGTCGTGGAGAACAAATGCTGCATACCGATCAAGATAATGCGATTGTTTATGAAAATGTGAATGAGGTTTTTAGAGATGAAACTAAAGTGTACTTTCACAAATTTGCAGGACTTGTCAATAAAGGCCTTTTTGAAATTGGCTATGACTATTGCCCTGCCGAAATGATGGCTTCGAACCCAAAATGGTGCATGAGTTTGGATGATTGGAAAAGCCATGTGCATCATTGGATTACAAATCCGGGGAAAAATGAGGTTTTATTGTCGTTTATTTTCTTTGATTACAGCTTAACTTACGGAGATAGCGAAGTAGTAAATCAATTGTCTGATTATATTTTTGAAGATTTAAAAGCAAATCCGATTTTTTATATGCATTTGGTGAGCGGTGCATTACAAAGCCCTTCTCCTACTGGATTCTTTAGACAATTTTTGGTAGAGCAAGACGGTGCCAACAAAGACAATTTTGATATTAAAAGAAGAGCTTTAATGCCTCTAACAGATGCTGCCCGTGTTTTAATTTTGTCGCATTCTGTTAAAGGAATTAGCAATACAGCTGAACGTTTTGAAAAATTAGCCGAACTAGAACCTAACAATAGAGAATTGTATTTATCGTGTTCGTATTCGTTTAAAGCTTTACTGAAATTTAGAACCAAACAAGGTTTGCTGCACCATGATTCTGGTCAGTTTATCGAATTGGAATCTTTAACCAAAATGGAAAAAATTAAACTGAAACGCACTTTTAAAACCATTAAAGAACTTCAGGAACTTATTTCAGTACGTTTTAATATCTCAAATCTAGTATAATGAGTTTACTCAATTTTTGGAAAAAGGAAGAAAACAATCTGTTTGATGAAAACATCACGATTGAAGAAACTCGTTTTGTGGTTTTAGATACCGAAACAACTGGTTTTGATTACGAAAATGACCGAATTTTATGCATTGGTGCATTGGTTCTTCAGAACGGAATCATTTCAGTTCAGGACAGTTTTGAAGTATATCTGGAGCAAGATCATTACGATAAATCGACTGCTCAGATTCACGGAATCCTGAAAGCATTTGTAATTCAACGTCCAAGCGAATTGGAAGCTTTACAGCAGTTTCTGGATTTTTTGGGAGATTCGATCATCATTGCGCATCATACTATTTTTGATGTTACGATGATCAATAAAGCTTTAGAAAGAAACGGACTTCCTCATTTAACCAATAAAACTTTAGACACTGCTTATTTGTACAAAAAGACTTTAATTCAATCGCATTTGTTTGAGCGAAAAGACCATTACACCTTAGATGATCTGGCAGACAAATTTGATATTTCAAAAAAAGATCGTCATACAGCACTGGGCGATGCGTACATCACCGCTATTGCCTTTCTTAAGATTGTAAAGAAATTAAGAGAGAAAAAAGCAGTCAGTTTAAACCAGCTTTTTAAACTTTAAGATTTTTTTATAAATCTAAAATTTACATTAAACGGTTGTGCTTTACCTTTTAGTAATATAAGACTGATAAAAGTTAGCAAAAAAGAAAAATAGCCATAACATGTATTTTGTTTTTGAAAGATAGCTTTGCTTCAATCAAAAAAAACACAAAAAACATTATGAAAGCTAACATTTTAAAATCAATTACCTTGCTTGGCATTGCAGGACTTTCTGTAATAAGCTGTCAAAATGATGACAAAGATTCAAAAAACGATGTAAATGCAAGTATCGATTTTACTTCACAGTCAAAAGTACCTCCTTTTGTCTATGCTCAACCAGGTTTTGAAAACTTAAAAATCAGTACTTTAATTACAAGCGCAGATGTTCTTCCAAATTCGCCTTCGTTTGTTTACGGTGCTCAGCCAGATGGTGCTGGTTTAATGAAAGATCCAAATGGTGATGGGTATATCATGATTACGAACCACGAAATTCTTCAATCTGTATCTAGAGTATATTTAGACAAAACTTTCAAACCTGTAAAAGGCGAATATATCGTTGATGGCGTTGGCGGTTTAACACGTTTGTGTTCTGCTACTTTGGCAACTCCAGAAATTCATGGGTTTGGACCAATTTTCTTAACTGCTGGAGAAAGCGGACAAGAAAGTATGGTTCACGGAATCAACCCATTGGGGTTATCCTCTGATAAAGCTCGAAAAGACAGAGTCTTGCCAGCTTTAGGAAAAGCAAGTATGGAAAACGCTGTTCCGCTTCCTAAAGAAGCTTATCCAGGAAAAACAGTTATTTTAATTGGTGAAGATCAATCTTACGCTACATCTCACGTAAGTGCTGGACAATTAATTATGTATGTAAGTACGGTTGGTGATTTATCAAACGGAAAATTATATGCTTTAAAAAGAACTGACGGAAATCAGGTTGAAACTGATATCAAATTAAACAGCAGTTATCCAGTTGAATTTGTTGAAATTCCAAATGCAAAAAATCTTACTGGTGCAGTTATCAATACAACGGTTAACGATTTAAAAGCAGTTCGTTTTTCTAGAGTTGAAGACGTAGATTACAGAAAAGGAAGCGCAAGCAATAATAGAGAAGTTTATTTTACAGCTACAGGTCAAGCAACCAATAATGCCCCTGTTGATGGTTACACAATGTGGGGAAGAGTTTACAGAGTGAAATTGGATGCTGCAAATCCGTTGAAAGGAACTCTTGAATTAGCTGTTGAAGGCGACAGTACTCCAGGAACCGGAATCATCAATCCTGATAACTTATGTGTAACTGAAAACTATGTTTATATTCAAGAAGATGGTGACAGCTACTACGCTGATGCGAAACACGATTCGTATATCTGGCAATATAATATTGCTACAAAGCAAAATAAGCCTTGGCTAAACATGAACCACAAACGAACTGATACAGCATGGAATACTTTGTACAACCAAGCTGGTGAGATGAGATTGGGAAGCTGGGAATTTGGTGCGATGCAAGACATTTCAGATATTATTGGAGTTCCAGATACTTTTACAGTAAATATTCACTCTCATACTTGGCAGACCGATGCATTCAAAAATGCTGACGGTTCTGGAATCAATACGAACAAAGAAGGAGGACAAACTGTAATTATCAGAAACGTTCAGAGATAATAATTTCAGTCAAAATATCTATTAGCAACCCTTATTTTACGATAAGGGTTGTTTCTATTAAAACACTATTATGAAATTAAACTATTTTTCATTGCTGTTTTTAGCACTTTGCTTGTTCTTTTCGTGCCAAAAAAATGAAACTCCCAAAACTACCATCAAACAAAACCTTCTTGTTGATTTAAATAAACTAAATAATGAAATTCTACAGTTTCAAAAACTTGTAGACAACAACGCTACTCCAAAAGAACTTGTAGAACAGTTTAAAAAATCACGCTTATTCTACAAAAAAGTCGAATGGGCGATTGAATATTTTATTCCTGAAACCGCTCGTTTTATGAATGGTCCTGCTTTGGATGAAATGGAATTGGAAGAAAACAGATCTTTTGAACCTCACGGTTTTCAGGTAATCGAAGAAATGATTTATCCAGAATATAAAGTTGCGGATAAAGAAAATATAATACGCGAATTAAATATCTTCAAGTCTAATATAAAACAATTAGAAGGCACATTCGAAGTCATTACCTTTTCTGATGATTATGTTTTGGACGCCTTAGAGCAAAATGTATTTAGAGTCATTACATTAGGAATTACAGGTTTTGACAGTCCGATTTTGCAATCATCCATTCCTGAAGCTGGAGAAAGTTTAATTTCTATTTCTGAACCCCTTAAAAGCATTAATTCCAATAATAAAGCATTAGCCGATTTAAAAAAACTAACAACAAAAGCAGAGCAATACTGCAAAGAAAACAACAATTTCAATGCTTTTGATAGAGCGTTTTTTATAACCGAATATTTGAATCCGATTTCTAAAAAGCTTAAAGCTTTTCAGAGAGAAGAAAAGATTAAAAACGTAAAGAAAACTAGTCCGCTAAAACCAGAAATCGAAACTTTATTTGATAAAGACGCTTTTGATGTAAATGCTTTCGTGCTTTCTAAAGATTATAATTTTACAGCTGACAAAGCCAAACTTGGTGAAAAACTATTTTATGATACCAGTCTTTCTAAAAATAATGACAGAAGCTGTGCAACTTGCCATCATCCAGAAAAAGCATTTACTGATGGTTTAAAAACAAATGTTTCGTTAACAGGTTCTAATCTGGCAAGAAACACTCCTACTCTAACGTATGCTTCTTTACAGAATGCTCAATTTTGGGATATGCGCCAATTGGATTTAGAAAAGCAAAGTGTAGACGTGATTCAGAACAAAGATGAAATGCATGGTTCAATGGATGATATTCATACTAAGATTTTATTGAATGCAGCATACATTAGTCTTTTCAAAAAAGCATATCCAAAAACGGCAAAACCAGAAGCATGGCAAATTCAAAATGCGATTGCGAGTTATGTACGTTCTTTAAACGCTTTCGATTCAAGATTTGACGAATACATGAGAGGAAACAAAAATGCTCTAAACAGTGAGGAAATCACAGGAATGAATCTTTTTATGGGAAAAGCAAAATGTGCCACCTGTCATTTTACACCTCTATTTAACGGAACTGTTCCTCCCAGTTATTCTAAAAGTGAACATGAAGTTATCGGGACTCCACAAGATGTTTCTGGCAAGAAATTGAGCACAGATCAAGGACGCTATTTATACAACAAAATGCCACAATTGATTGGCGCATTTAAAACTCCAACTGTTAGAAACGCAGCCGTAACAGCTCCTTATATGCACAACGGCGTTTTTAAAACTTTAGAAGAAGTCGTTACTTTTTACAACAAAGGCGGCGGACAAGGTTTAGGTTACGAAGTCGAAAACCAAACACTCCCTTTTGACGAATTAAAACTCACCAAAAACGAAGAAAAGGCTCTTGTGGCTTTTATGAAAACACTTACAGATAAGAGATACCAGTAAAACCAAAATAGAATTTCAGTAAATCAAAAAACGCTAAGAAATCAATCTTAGCGTTTTTTATTTTTATTCTAAAACTAAACCTATTTGGCCGTCGTCGTCTAATTCTGTTTCGACTGAATCGTCTTCTGGAATTTCTGGCCTTTCAGGAACTTCTTCAACTGGCTCCTCATAAGGAAGCGGTTCCAACAAATTAACTTGTCTCAATTTATCAGTAGTCAATTGATTTCCTAAAGCTTTAAAACCTTTTACAGCTATAAAATCTTCAACATCTATATGAAGATCGTCTTTTTGAACTCCTTTTACTTTCGCAAAAACCAATTGTGCCACAGGGCGATAATCCGTGGATACAATTTCTAACTGCGAATTCGGATGATCTGTAATAAAGCTTTCTTCTTTTCCTTCATTCTCTACAAGGAAACGTTTCAAGAAATAACGTTCTTTTTCGCCATCATAATAAATGGCAGAAATTGGCTTTTTAGGCTTCCATTTCTCCAGAACAATCATATCTTCTTCAAAGTGAGTCGACAATTCTGGAATAATCACCTTCAATTTACCAGATTGGCTAATTACTAATATTTTATCTGTTGGTTTAAATTCACCCAACAGCTCACCTCTACCGTCAACATTTAGACGTTTTACAGTATCATCAAACCAAACTTTTCTTGGCAGTAAGGTAGAAATTCCTTTTTCTTTTAATTCGATTTTCTTGATCGGATATTTAGTAACTAAGTTTCCTTTAGAACCACGTCCTTTAATTGCTAATTTGGCAAAATCAATATCGAATTTCAGTTTTTTGATCGTTCCTACCTGACGCAGTAAAATAGTCACGACCTCAGCCTCTCCATTTGGATTGTGTGAAAAATAAACTACTTGAGAACCGTTTGTTCCATTTGTTAAATCGTAAGCTTTGTCACGTGTTACACCAGTAACATTAAAACGTTTTATATAAGACGGTCCCGATTTGCCATCACGGTACATCATATTGTAAATGGTACGTTTATCATTCTTATCAAAAACAGCAACGTGTATGATATCTTTTCCTATAAACGTTTTGGCATCTACTTTTGTAATCATCATGGTTCCATCACGCAAAAATACGATCACATCATCAATATCAGAACAATCACCTACGTACTCGTCTTTCTTCAAACTTGTTCCTACAAAACCTTCTTCTCGGTTTACATATAGTTTTGTATTTCTTAAAACAACTTTTGTAGCCTCAACATTATCAAATACACGAAGTTCAGTTTTACGTTCACGCCCTTTTCCGTATTTTTCTTTTAATCTGGTAAAATACGCAATAGCAAAATCGGTAAGATGCTCTAAGTTGTATTCTACCTCTTTCATTTCCTCTTCTAGTCTCGAGATTAATTCATCTGCTTTATCAGAATCGAAACGAGTGATACGAATCATCGGAATTTGAGTCAAACGCTGTAAATCATCATCGTTGATCTCTCTAACGAAAGATTTTTTGAAAGGCTCAAATCGATCATACAAGTATTTGTATAATGATTCTCTGTCTCCGTATAATTTGAAGTCAATGTACATTTCTTCTCGAATGAAGATTTTCTCCAAAGTTGAGAAATGCCACTTATTCTTTAATTCTTCTAATTGAATTTCTAGTTCCTGCTTAAGCAAATCAACCGTTCTTTCTGTCGAAATCTTCAACATTTGAGAAACCCCAATAAACAATGGTTTATTATCTTCAATAACACATCCTAAAGGGGCTATAGAAGTTTCACAGGCTGTAAAGGCAAATAAAGCATCAATTGTTTTATCTGGCGAAACTCCTGGAAAAAGGTGAATTAAAATCTCAACATCAGCTGCAGTATTGTCTTCAATCTTCTTGATTTTGATTTTACCTTTTTCATTGGCTTTCAAAATACTATCAATCAAACTCGAAGTATTGGTAGAAAACGGAATCTGAGTAATCACCAATGTATTTTTGTCTAACTGCGAAATTTTAGCACGTACACGCACACGTCCGCCACGCATTCCATCATTATAGTTCGATACATCGGCAATACCTTGCGTAACAAAATCAGGATAAAGCGTAAATGGTTTTCCTTTCAGAATTTTAATCGAAGCATCGATTAATTCATTGAAGTTATGAGGCAAAACTTTAGTGGACAAACCTACCGCAATACCTTCTGCTCCCTGTGCTAAAAGCAATGGGAATTTTACAGGAAGATTGATCGGTTCGGCTTTTCTACCATCATATGATAATCCCCATTCTGTAATTTTTGGAGAATACAAAACCTCCAAAGCAAATTTAGATAAACGTGCCTCGATATAACGGGGAGCAGCTGCACCGTCACCAGTTAAGATATTTCCCCAGTTTCCTTGGCAGTCAATCAATAAATCTTTTTGGCCAATTTGCACCATTGCATCACCAATACTCGCATCTCCGTGTGGGTGATACTGCATAGTGTGTCCTACTACATTGGCAACTTTATTATAACGACCATCATCCAGCTCTTTTAACGAGTGCATAATACGACGCTGAACAGGCTTGAATCCGTCTTCGATAGCAGGAACCGCACGCTCCAGAATTACGTACGAAGCGTAATCCAAGAACCAATCTTTGTACATTCCGGTTACTTTCGTAATAACGTCTTCTCCTTCTTCTTCCTGATTTTCGTAAAAATGCGCACCTTCAAAATGCTTAGCATCTACATCGATAATCTCATCGTCATCTCCATTTTGATTGTCATCAATCTGGTTTTCATTCTGATTATTCTCGTCGTCGCTTGGAATCAAGTTGTCGTCTTCTTCGTCTTTCATTTAATTATATCTAATTATAATTTTATTTGTTTTCAAGAAGTTCTTTTAAAACTTCAACACTTGGTAAAACGGTTTTGTATTTACTAGCAAAAATCTGTTCATTGTTTTCAGGCAAAGTATATTTAACTACAGCTTCGCTTTTGTTTTGGCAAAGAACAATTCCAATAGTTTTGTTTTCATCTTCCAAGCGCATTTCTCTGTCATAATAGTTGACATACATTTGCATTTGACCTAGGTCTTGATGCTTTAATTCTCCAATTTTTAAATCAATAAGGACAAAAGATTTTAATATCCTGTTGTAAAAAACTAAATCAATTCTAAAATGTTTATCATCAAAAGTGATTCTTTGCTGTCTGCCAACAAAAGTAAAACCATGCCCTAATTCTAATAAGAAATGTTCAAGTTTATTAATAATTTCTTCTTCTAATTGCGATTCCGAATATTGATTCAATTCGGGTAATCCTAAAAATTCAAGTATATAAGGATCTTTAATGATGTCTTTTGGCTTTTCAATAATTTGTCCTCTTTGTGAAAGTTCAAGAACTCCTTCTTTATCTCGGCTAAAAGCTAATCTTGTGTAAAGTGCTGTGTCGTATTGGCGTTTTAATTCACGTACACTCCAATTATTTTTCTCAGATTCTATTTCATAAAAACGCCTTTCTTTTTCATCATCAATTCGCATTAAGAAAATATAATGTGTCCAAGTTAACTTGAAAAACGAAATCAATGATTTCGTTTTTTCAGCTTTGAATTCCGCAGTCACTGATTGCGTTTTTTGAATCTCCAAAATACGAGTCAGTGACTCGGAATTTGAATAAGTCAAATAAAACTTTCTTATAAATTCTAAATTCCTGATGGAAAAGCCTTTTCCAAACTCCTTTGTCAATTGTTGAGAAAGATCTTTTAAAAGTCTTTTACCATATTCTGCTCTATCTTTTCCATTTTGTTCTTCCTCAACGATTATTCTTCCAATTTCAAAATAAGTAATTGTCATTGTTGAATTTATGGTACGCAAAACTTGTTGTCGGGCATTTTGCAATAACTCGGCAACTTGCTGGAAAATGACTTTATTTTGAAGACCGTCTGGCACTATATTTTTTATTTAAAACTTATTAAGCTTCCTCAAGCTCATCAATTTCAACCTTCAAATTCTTGATAATAAAATCTTGACGGTCTGGCGTGTTTTTTCCCATATAGAAAGATAACAACTGCTCGATCGAAGTATGTTTATCCATCATAACAGGATCAAGGCGGATCGTGTCTCCAATAAAATTTTTAAATTCATCTGGCGAAATCTCTCCTAAACCTTTAAATCGAGTGATTTCTGGTTTTGGTTTTAATTTTTCGATCGCGTCTTTTCTTTCTTCTTCAGAGTAACAATAAATCGTTTCTTTCTTGTTACGAACCCTGAAAAGCGGTGTTTGCAAAATATACAAATGTCCTTCTTTGATTAATTCTGGGAAAAACTGCAAAAAGAACGTAATTAAAAGCAAACGAATGTGCATTCCGTCGACATCGGCATCGGTTGCGATTACGATGTTGTTGTAACGCAGTTTTTCTAATCCGTCTTCGATATCCAATGCTGCTTGAAGCAAGTTGAATTCTTCGTTTTCATACACGATTTTTTTAGACATTCCGTATGAATTCAAAGGCTTACCACGTAAACTGAAAACTGCTTGTGTGTTAACGTCACGCGACTTCGTGATTGATCCAGAAGCCGAATCTCCCTCGGTAATAAAAAGCGTACTTTCTAAGTTTCTTGGGTTTTTAGTATCTGGGAGGTGCGCACGGCAATCTCTTAATTTTTTATTGTGAAGATTCGCTTTTTTTGCACGATCTGTTGCTAGTTTTCTAATTCCAGATAATTCTTTACGCTCACGTTCTGCTTGAAGAATTTTACGCAATAAAGCCTCAGCAGTTGTTGGATTTTTATGCAAGTAATTATCCAATTTCGTTTTGATGAAATCATTAACGAAAGTACGAACAGAAACAGCTGGAGTTCCATCATCAGAACCCATATCTGTAGAACCTAATTTGGTTTTGGTCTGAGACTCAAAGACAGGTTCCATTACTTTAATGCTAATCGCACTTACAATCGATTTACGAACGTCTGAAGCTTCGAAATTTTTATTGTAAAATTCACGAATGGTTTTTACAACCGCCTCACGGTAAGCCGCTAAGTGTGTTCCTCCTTGTGTTGTATTCTGACCGTTTACGAAAGAGTGATATTCTTCGCTATATTGCGTTTTACTATGCGTAAGCGCAACTTCGATATCATGCTCTTTTAAGTGAATAATTGGATATTCTAAATCTTCTTCATTGATGGTTTCTTCCAATAAATCACGAAGTCCATTTTCTGAATAGTATTTTTCTCCGTTGAAAATAATCGTCAAACCATTGTTCAAATAACAATAGTTTTTGACCATTTTAATTACATATTCTAAACGGAATTTATAGTTTTTGAAGATCGTTTCGTCTGGCGTAAAAATTACTTTTGTCCCTTTACGTTTTGTTGTATCGATAACATCTTCTTCGTGAACCAGGTTTCCAGCAGAAAATTCTGCAGCCTTTTGCTTGTCATCACGAACTGATTCTACACGGAAATAATTAGATAAAGCATTTACTGCTTTTGTTCCGACACCGTTCAATCCAACCGATTTTTGGAAAGCTTTAGAATCGTACTTTCCTCCGGTATTCATTTTCGAAACTACATCGACCACTTTACCCAACGGAATTCCACGTCCGTAATCACGAACAGAAACTGTTTTGTCTTTAATGCTTACCTCGATAGTTTTTCCGGCACCCATAACGAACTCATCGATACAGTTGTCTAAAACCTCTTTTAAAAGAATATAAATACCATCATCCGGTGATGATCCGTCCCCTAATTTCCCGATGTACATACCCGGACGCATACGAATATGTTCCTTCCAATCGAGTGAACGAATATTATCTTCGTTGTATTGATTTTGCTCTAGCATAAATGAATTTAGGATTTTTTGCTAATGTACCATTTATCGGGAAAAAATAAAAGCGTATTTCTTTTTTGTTATGAATAATAACAGTGAAAAATCTATTTAAATTGATTTTAAAATAAAACGGACACTAAAATTATGGGAAAACTGCTTTTTCAGCAAAAAAATACTATTTGATTCCCAGCACTTCTTTTGCCAAGGCAATCATTTCGGGAGTTCCCGTATTTTTGTTTTTTTCGTCAGACAATTTCACAACTCCTTGCCAATGTATATTATCGGGTTTCGTATCTGTTAGTTTTATAACCATATTCATTGCCGGGAGTCCGACATCATTTGTGAAATTGGTTCCAATTCCAAAAGACATTTTTATTTTGTCATTACAGAAATCGGCAATTCTTTTTACCTTTTCGAAATTTAAGGAATCAGAAAAAACAATGGCTTTAGATTTCGGATCAATTCCCATTTTGATGTAATGTGAAATTACTTTTTGAGCAAATTCTATCGGATCACCGCTATCATGTCGAACGCCATCAAAAAGTTTTGAATATTTTTTATCAAATTGATTGAAAAATATATCGGTTGTGTAAGTATCCGTTAAAGCAATTCCAAGATCTCCACTGTAAACTTGCGTCCAATGTTCAAGACTTATCGAATTAGCCATTTTAAAACCATATTGCGCGGCATGAAACATAAACCATTCGTGTGCATGGGTTCCTAACGGACGCTTATTATTGACCATTGCAAAATGCACATTGCTCGTTCCAATAAAACTCTGTCCGCCATAAGTGCTTAAGGTTTTATTTACCAAATCATGCACGTCATAAGAATGGCGACGTCTAGTGCCAAATTCTAAAACCGAAACTCCTAGTTTATTATAGTTCTCAATTTTTTCCTGAGTCAGTTTTTTGATGGCTTCATCATTCAATCGAATTAAATGGCTGGCTTTATAAAACAATTCTGAGATTAAAGACATTAACGGCACTTCCCACAAAATAGTTCTGTACCAAAACCCTTCGACTGTAACCGAAATTTCTGAACCTTCCTGACTTATTTGCACTTCAGACGGATCAAAACTATATCCTTGCAAAAAATCTAAATAAGTTGGATCGAGATAAGGACAATAATGCGCTAGATAATTTTTTTCTTCTTTTGTTAAGCGAAGATCTGCCATTGCATCTACCGAATGGCGAAATAAGTCTGCAAAACCATCGGGAAAAATATGTTTTCCGCGATTTATAAATCCGTAGCGGACTTTTGCTTTTGGAAAAAGCTTTATTACAGCATGCTGCATTGTAAATTTGTAGAAATCATTATCTAAAATTGATTTCAAAAAAGTTGTTTCCATAGCATTCAATTTCTTTCATTTCCTGCTAAGATACGGCAATTTCGCAAAAGACAAAAATGTAGATTTTCTTATTCTACTACGAAACAATTTTAAAAGAAACAATACTTTCTGTATCTATAAAAATAGTAACATAATCTCCAATATTCTTATCAACAAGAATCTGAAATTCTAAACCTCCTCGCTTCTCTTTCGGATTAAGAATTTTAACGGGCTGATTTCTTTTATTGAGGTAAAAAACCTGATTCGATTTAGACACATTTTTAATCTCAACCGTGATTTTATCTCCATTTTTCGCTTCAATTATTCCCGAATCTGGAGTTTTTATTTTATAATCGTTTTCGATAGTCTTATTATAAATCAAAGGTCCGTTTAAGAAGTCGCTTTTACTAATTCTGTTTCCAAGAAAAGTTCCTGAATCTGGATAATGTTTGGCAAAGAAATACTCAGGATCTGTATCAAAATAAACAGGGTTAAAATCGTTGACCATTCGGCCTTTTCTGGTATCATAATATCCTTGTCCCCAAGTCACGTCTACCAGGCGCCATCTTTTATCAACCAAAACAATGTTCCAAGCGTGATTGGAGTAAGTCGTTTTTCGGCCAATATCTCTTAAATTTGTTTTTGAGTCGCCACGAATAATTTCGCATTTTAAGCCAACCAATTCTGACAAATGTTGGTACAAAGCCGTAAAACCTTCACAAACTGCTTTTTGCGAATTAAAAGCTTTTTGAATAAGATTATCATTTAGCTGTTTTATTTTTCGATGTTTTTCGGCTTCAGAAGAATAGCTGAATCCTTGCACTTTCGGTGGATTCAAAAATGCATTGTAATCGTATTTTATATTAAAAGCAATCCAGCTGTAAATAGCTCGTGCTCGCTCCGCATCAGAATCAAAATCTCTTTCGATTCTTTCGGCCAATTGTTCGGTGGTATTAAAGCTTTTCGGATATTTTGCGACAATTTTATCAACTTCATTTATCTTCTGGGCAAAGGCAAAATTCAGAAAAAAAGTGTTCAAAAAAAGAAATAGAAAAGCTATCTTTTTTAGTGGCATGTATTTAAAAACTTGATTTGATAATATCTTTTAACTGTTGGTCTAATTCTGGATTTGAAATTTTGTTTACTTGCAAGTCAAAGTTTGAATTGAAAGCAGGAAGCGAAAAAGATCCTTTAATATCGGCTCCATAACGAGGAAAAAGATTTTGAGCAATGCCTAAAACTGATGCTCCGCCTCTTCCTCCTGGTGAAGTTGCCAATAATAACATTGGTTTGTGCTGAAAAACATCTTTTTCAATACGAGAACTCCAATCGAAAACATTCTTGAAAGCAACAGAATAATTTCCGTTATTTTCTGCCATTGAAACTACTAAGATATCGGCCTCTTTCAATTTATTCAAAAAGGCTTGAGCCACTTCGTGCTGACCAATTTCCTTCTCCAAATCGACGCTAAAAACCGGCATGGCAAAATCATTAAGATCTAAGACCTCAACATCGGCATTTTCGAATAAACTAGATGCGTAAGTAGCTAAACGTTTGTTGATTGAATGCTTACTGTTACTTCCTCCAAAGGCGATTATTTTCATATTGGTGCTATTTATAAGTTTGATGCTTTCAAAAATTAAGCCATAAAATTACAATCTGTTTTTATTTAATTAAAAAAAGACAGCTTTAATTTGGTTTATTTTGTTCTAAGATTCTATTTCAAAAATCTCTTTTTGAATTTCTACAGAATAATCATTTGGCGAAATACTTCCTCCAAAAGCTTTAGCATAAACTTTAGTAAATTCTGCCCCAAAATATAATATAATAGCCGAGTAATAGACCCAAACCAAAATTATAATAATAGAACCTGCTGCGCCATAAACACTGGCAACTGTCGAATTTCCTAAGTAAACCCCAATCGCAAATTTACCTATCATAAATAGAATTGCGGTGCAGGAAGCTCCTATAAAAGCATCTTTCCATCTAATAATTCCGTCAGGTAAAGTTCGGAATATAATTGCGAAAAGCAATGTAATGCTGGCAAAAACAATCAGCAAGTTTACAATGTAAAAAAAGTAAACGGTAGTGTCTGGAAAGTACAATTTTAAGCGGGCATTTAATACGTCTAAAGTAGCATTGACCATTAAGCTGACCAACATTAAAAACCCAACAGAAACGATCATAGAAAAAGACATGATCCTGTTTTGGATAAATTTTCGAAGGCCTTTATTGGGTTTTGCCCGAAGTCCCCAAATGTAGTTTATAGAACTTTGAATTTCTGCAAAAACTCCCGAAGCCCCAATCAGCAACATTACAACCCCAAAAACGGTTACAAATACACTGCTGTCTGATAATTGAACATTTTTGATTGCCTCCTGAATTTGCACCGCAGCATTATTTCCAACCAACCTATTTATTTGACCGTATAACTGACCTGTGACTGCCTCTTCCCCAAAAAAGAAGCCACAAATGGTAATTATAATAATCAATAAAGGAGGCAACGCAAAAATGGTATAGTAAGATAATGCCGCACTAAGCTTTATAGCATTATCATCATTGAATTCTAAAAATGTCGTTTTTAATAAATACCAAGTTTTTGAAAATATATTGTGTTTTTTCATTTGCTGATTTTTTGATATTCACTCAAATTTAAGCATTAATAAAAATTCACTGCTTCTTGGATTTTCATGGAATCTTATATTTTTTCCATGTTGCGTTTTACCATTCTATTAATATAGTCCCTACGGGACATTACTTAATGTCTATATTTTTTTTCTACCAATATTAAATCTCTATCGAGATTTTTATTCAATACTCCGCTAGGAGTTCAATATCGGTAGAAAATAATTATCGACATTGAATCTCATTGAGATTTTTATTCAATACTCCGCTAGGAGTTCAATATCGGTAGCCATAGAAAATAACAATTCAAAGTTGTCCCGTAGGGACTACACCTGTATGCATTACCTATTTATAATGGCAGAAAATCCCTTTATCATAAACCGTCCATAAACTTGCTTTTTGGTTGGCAGCTTTTAAAGCATTATTTGCCCAAGTATTGCAAGTGTAGAAAAGGCTATAACTTCCTTTGGCTTCATAAAAAGCATCTTTTTTCCCGTAGCTATGGCCTTCAATCCATTGTGGGTGAAGCGGATTACTGAAACTCTCAGAAATATACGTTACTAGTTTTTGATAATTTTCTTTTGAAATCAAAATGCGTTTACAATCTTCTCCTTCTCGTAATTGTTTGAAAAATGTAGCATGAACAGCAGAAGAACTGATTCCGAAAGCTGCCTTGAAAGCAGTACTTGCTTTTAAATCTGCCCATTCCGGCGTCTCCAAATAAAAACCTTTGTCGCCCCAGCCAAAAGCAATGTAATTCATTAAAGAATCTTTTGATTGGGTTTGATTGAATTGAATTTCATTTCGCCAATCTTTGATTTCGTTTCTAACAGGAACTACAATATCAGTGTGAACTCCGTTTGAGAGAATATAAATTGGAATAGCGTCTTGTTCTTCGACTTTTGCTATATCTGAATTGACTGTAATTTTGGAAATAATTAAAACAGATGAAATGTAAAGCGCCAGAAAAGCAAAGATTCCGAAAAGTGTCCAGCCCAAAAATTTGATAGCCTTTTTTAGCATTTTGATTGGTTGATTTTAGATTAGTAATTGGTTATTTTTTCTGTAACCAATTTTTAAGCCAAAAAATTTCTAGGATGAAAATTTGTTTCACGCAGATTTTGCAGATTGAGCTAATTTCTCATTTTTGTCTTCCTGAGCGAAGTCGAAGGACAAGTAAGGAACTATACAAAGAGAAGCCAATCTTTGCGGGGCTTCGACTTCGCTCAGCCTGACAATTACAATCTTCAATTTTATGAATAAAAAAACTGCTGAATTCCTCCAGCAGTTTAGTCTATTATCTTTTTTCTTTACTCTATTGTCTCAAGAAAAAGATTAAACGTTAAAACGGAAGTGCATTACATCACCATCTTTTACGATATATTCTTTTCCTTCAACTCTGAATTTCCCTGCCTCTTTTGCTTTCGCTTCAGAACCATAGTGAACGTAATCGTCATAAGAAATTACCTCAGCACGGATAAACCCTTTTTCGAAGTCTGTATGGATAACTCCAGCTGCTTGTGGTGCAGTTGCTCCGATATTGATTGTCCAAGCACGAACTTCTTTTACACCAGCTGTAAAGTAAGTTTGTTGTTTTAATAATTTGTAAGCTGCACGAATTAAAACTGATGCTCCTGGCTCTTCTAATCCCATATCTTCTAAGAAAACCTGACGCTCTTCGTAGCTTTCCAATTCTGTAATATCTGCCTCAGCTCCTACTGAAAGTACAATAACTTCAGCATCTTCGTCTTTTACTAATTCACGAACTTGGTCTACGTATTTGTTTCCATTTACTGCTGAACTCTCGTCAACGTTACAAACGTATAAAACTGGTTTTGCAGTAATTAATTGGAAGCTTTCCATTAAAACTTCTTCATCATTATTTTGAGGAACGATAGTTCTAGCCGATTTTGCTTGCAATAATGCTTCTCTAATTCTATTTAGTAAAGCTTCTTCTGTTTGAGCTTCTTTGTTTCCTGTTTTTGCAGCACGTTTTACTTTTTCTAAACGTTTTTCGATTGTTTCCAAATCTTTTAACTGCAATTCGATATCGATGGTTTCTTTATCACGAATTGGGTTTACGTTTCCGTCAACGTGTACAATATTGTCATTATCAAAACAACGCAAAACGTGAATGATAGCATTACACTCTCTAATGTTTCCTAAAAACTGGTTTCCAAGACCTTCACCTTTACTTGCTCCTTTTACTAAACCTGCAATATCTACGATGTCAACAGTTGCCATTTGAACGCGCTCTGGTTTTACCAATTCTTCCAATTTGTTGATTCTTGGATCTGGAACGTTTACAACACCAATATTAGGTTCGATTGTACAAAAAGGAAAGTTGGCACTTTGCGCTTTTGCATTAGATAAACAATTAAATAATGTTGATTTTCCAACATTTGGTAATCCTACAATTCCTGCTTTCATCTGTTTGTTTCTATTTATTATTGACCTCTTAAGGCCTTCAACATTAAACCCTGTTATTTAATGCCTTATGATTTACGTGTTTTTCTTGATTTCTGCCAAAATGCTATTTTTTGGCTTTAAAATTTTGCAAATATAAGATTTAATAGCTCTTGCGCGAAGTAAAAATGTTCAATAATATAATTTTAGACATATCCAATGAAATTTTTAAACATTTTATTAATTTTTTGTTAAAAAACATTACTTTTATAAAACTAGTCAACAAAAACAAACCAAAAAAACCACTCATTATGAAAAAGATTGCATTATTACTATTTCTGCTGAATTCAGCGTTTCTCTTTGCACAGAAAGAGGTCTCGGGTATTGTAAAAGACAAATCTGGCGCACCGCTTCCTGGTGTAAATATTTTAGAAAAAGGCACTTCAAATGGCGTTTCTACAGATTTTGAAGGCAGCTACAAAATAAAGGTAAAAGAAGGCGCAACTTTAATCTTTAGTTACGTTGGATTTTCAACAGTAGAAAAACCAGTTTCTAGCAATAAATTAGACATTACCTTAGGCGAAAGCGAAGGACAAGTTTTAAATGATGTTGTGGTTACAGGATCTAGAAGCACTAAAAGAACCGTTGTAAATTCTGCCGTTCCTATTGACGTTATTAGTGTAAAAGACGTGACAACACAAAGCGGTAAAATCGAAATCAATCAGCTACTCCAATATGTTGCACCATCTTTTAATGCCAATAAACAATCAGGTTCGGATGGTGCCGATCACGTAGATCCAGCTTCTTTGAGAGGTATGGGACCAGACCAAACCTTAGTTTTGATTAACGGAAAAAGAAGGCATCAATCTTCTCTAATTAACTTATTTGGAACAAGAGGGCGCGGGAATACAGGAACAGATTTGAATGCAATTCCAGCCGCTTCTATTAAAAGAATTGAGATTTTGCGCGACGGTGCTTCGGCACAATATGGTTCTGATGCCATTGCTGGAGTTATCAATATCATAACAAACGACAACGTAGATGAATTAACAGGTTCTGTAACTTATGGTGTTTTTAATACTCATGCACAAGGCGAATTTCTTCCAGGAACACCAAACACAAAAGGATACCGATTAGATCAACATGGAAACGGAAATTCGTACGGAAAAGATCAGGATTTTGACGGTGGTTCTGTAAGAGTTGCGGCTAATTATGGAGTAGCATTAGGAACTAAAGGCGGTTATGCAAACTTTACAGGTGAGTTTTTAAACAAAAATAAAACGCTTAGACCCGCTTATGATTTCAGAAAAGGTTTTGGAGATGCGAGCATGCATGGTGTCAATTTGTTTGCTAATTTCTCTGTTCCAATTGCAGACAAAACAGAGTTTTATGCTTTTGGAGGAAGCAATTTTAGAGACACTGATGCTTACGCCTTTACTAGAAATGATGGTGAAAGAGTGGTAGAATCGGTTTATCCGGGTGGTTATACGCCAAGAATTACTTCAAAAATTAATGATAACTCAATTGCTGCCGGAATCAAAACAGAATCTTCTGGAGGATGGAAATTTGATTTAAGCAACACTTTTGGGAAAAATAAATTCCAATATGATATTAAAGGAACAATTAACGCATCATTGGAAGAAAAATCTCCTCATGAATTTGATGCTGGAGGACATAGTTTGCTTCAAAACACTACTAATTTTGATATTTCTAAAAACTATGATAGTGTTTTAGAAGGTTTTAATATTGCTTTTGGAACTGAATTTAGAGTAGAAAAATTTGAGATTTTTGCAGGAGAAGAAGGCTCTTATGCTACTTACGATACCAACGGAAAACCTATAACGGATCCAAGTACTCAAAGTCCGCCAACAATTCCTAATCCAGATTACGACCCAACAGATCCGAACTCTTCACCAACAATACCAAGACCAGGAGGTTCGCAAGGTTTTCCTGGCTATAGTCCAGCAAATGAAGTAAACAAAAGCCGCACAAACTTCTCTTTATATGCCGATGGGGAATTGGACGTTACAAAAGCCTGGTTGGTTAGCGGAGCTTTGCGTTTTGAAAATTACAGTGATTTTGGAAGCACTTTAAATGGAAAATTAGCCTCAAGATTGAAACTTGGCAACCACTTTAATTTGAGAGGTTCGGTAAGTACAGGTTTCCGCGCTCCATCATTGGCTCAAATTTATTACAATTTACGTTTTACCAATTTTAACGCAAGCGGTGCAACCGAAGTTTTACTGGCACCAAACGACAGCGAAGTTACCAGAGCTTTTGGAATCAGTAAATTAAATGAAGAAAAAGCAGTAAATGCGTCTCTAGGTTTTACTGCAACTTATGGAGATTTTACTGCGACAATTGACGGTTATTACATTCAAGTAAAAGATCGTATTGTACTTACTGGATATTTTGACGCAAGCTCTTTAAATCTTGGCGTTTCTGAAGCACAATTTTTTGCCAATGGCGTTGATACCAGCACACATGGTCTTGACGTGGTTCTCTCTTGGAAAAAAGGATTCGATTTTGGCCATCTTAGCGCAACTTTGGTTGGAAATGTTAATGACATGAAAATTAACAAAGTCAAAAACGGCAACCTAGATGAAGCTACTTTCTTCGGAAAACGTGAAAAAGCCTTTTTATTAGCTTCTGCACCAGACAATAAATTTGGTTTAAACCTAAATTATAATAAGAACAAGTTTGATGCAGGATTAGCTTTTACTCGTTTCAGTAGAGTTGTTTTGGTTGATTATGCCGATGAAGATGACGTTTACAATCCGAAAGTGGTAACCGATTTAACTCTTGGATACCAATTTACTAAAAGCTTAAAACTGACTATTGGAAGCAACAACTTGTTTAATATCTATCCAACAAAACAAGATGAGCAAGGAAACACAGAAGCTGGAGGTTATTGGGATGCCGTACAAATGGGATTTAGCGGTGCTTACTACTATGCCAGACTTGGATTTAATTTTTAATTATGATCATAAGGAGCTTCGACTCCGCTCAGCCTGATAAACATTATAAGAACAAAAAAATCCTGAGTATAATGCTCAGGATTTTTTCTTCTATTTATTTAATTACAATTTAAACTCTAAAGATGTGATGATGGCTTTTTCCTCATCTGTTGCTGTAAACCCTGAAACATCCCAATAATTGGTCAAGATTTTATTTTTCTTATTAAACAGAGATTTTTCCTTGAAAACATCACTTTCATTATACGTGAAATTTTGTTTGTTGAAACCCGTTGTAACGAAACTGTTTCTTACTTGAACATTTTTGGTTTTGTCTTTTAAAACCACATCATAACCAATTTCCTCATTAGAACTCAACACATAATAATCGGTTCCATCCCATCTGTAATTTACTTTTACAAAAGATTTTGTTAAGTTTTTTTCGCCTTCTTTTGTTTTTTCTTCCACTTTATCAAGAGTTGCAGGCGTAGTTGAAATCGTAAATTCTACAATAATCTTTTTCAAAGGATCATAAATGATTTCGAAATTATCAATTGCTTCTTTGGCTTTATCCAACGGAACAACTGTCATTATGTAGTAATCTTTGTTTTTCGAATGTCCTTTTATTGTAAAATCATATGATTTTTTTGACTTCGAATCTAATAATGGATCAAAATATTTAAAATTCGAGTAATTCTCCATTATATTATTCAGATTATAGCCCTTTAAATCGGCGCTTACATCTGCTTCTAATAATCCGTAAGAGCGATTTTGCTCAACTAATAAAGTGGTTGCATTATTATTTTTATCAAATTGAAAATTTACCAACCCATCATTATAATACGTATACTGATTGTCGAGCATAAAAAACTCTCTCACATATACTTTCTGTCTATGGGAAACACTAATCTTCTTAGTAGAATTGTTAACTAATTTCTGCAGTATTTTTTCGGGAGATTCCTTAGATAAAACTACTTCATCTAATTTATTGTTTTTACTCTTTAAATAAATAACAAATTTTTGATCTCCATTTAAAGAAGTCCAGCGTACAGTCACATCTTCATAATTAGTTTCAGAAACCTGCACATTAGATCCCCCAGTCAGCATAAAAGTGACTTTCCCTTCTTCATTGCTCAGTAAAATCTGCTGGGTTTTCATTATTTTAACCGTAGCGTTTTGTATTGGCTCTAAGGTTTCTATATCCCTAACAATAATAGAATACTCTTCGCTTTGTGCAAAAACGCTTACATAGTTGAGTAAAACAACAAATAAAAGTAGCAATCTCTTCATAGGCATTGTTATTTTTTCAACTAAAGTATTATTTTTTTAACAATAAAGCAACAGCTAAAAATAAAACATTAGCTATCAATAAAGTACCCTTTGCAAATACCTGAAAACAAAGCAAAAAAAATCCTGAACCAAAAGGCTCAGGATTATATTTTAAACAGATAGAAAAATTATTCAGCATGCAAAAATGCTTGTCTCTGCAATAAAGTTTCTTCGTCTTCAACGTGATTATCATCTGGTACACAACAGTCAACAGGACAAACAGCAGCACACTGCGGCTCATCATGAAAACCTTTACATTCTGTACATTTTCCTGGAACTATATAGTAGATTTCATCAGAGATTGGAGTCTGCGCATCATCGGCGTCAACTTCAGTTCCGTCAGGTAATACAATTTTTCCAGAAAGACTTGTTCCGTCTTTATATCTCCAATCATCTGCTCCTTCATATATTGCTGTATTTGGGCACTCTGGTTCGCAAGCCCCGCAATTGATGCATTCGTCAGTTATAATTATTGCCATCTTTTTTAGTCTTAAAGTTAAAAGTCATAAAGTCTAAAGTCATAAAGTCTAAAGTCATAAAATTTGAAAGTATTAAAACAAAAGTATTAAAGTCTTTTTCGGCTTTGGACTTTCGACTTTCGACTTTCGACTTTTGTCTTTCGACTTAATTATGCTTATTTTTGTGCAAAATTACAATCAAAACAATTCATAAGCAAACATTATGACATTAGAAACAAAAAAAAGTGTTTTTGTTGAATTAGGAAAATTTTTAAGTCAGTTTTCTGAAAGCGCTTCTGCGCAAAAATCTGACGTTTTATATAATGACATCTTTTTTGATGATTTCGAAAATCTAATTCGCCTTTCGCAATCTCATAACGGATGGTATACTCCTGAACAGGTATATTTCTCCATACAGTCATGGGCCGAAGCGCTAACGGCAGAAAATATAGACAAATGGCTTTCGGCTTATTCCTTCGACTTCGCTCAGGATGACGAAAATGGAAAAACTGTCGCTTTAATTCTAGCTGGAAATATTCCATTAGTCGGTTTCCATGATTTTTTATCTGTAATCATTACAGGAAATAAAGCTTTAATAAAAACTTCTTCAAACGATCAGCATTTATTGCCGTTTTTGGCTAAATATTTAATTGCTGTTGATGAAAATTTGAAAGAAAGCATCACTTTCGTGGAAGGAAAACTAGAAAACTTCGATGCTGTAATCGCAACAGGAAGCAATAATACTTCTCGTTATTTTGAATATTATTTTAAAGACAAGCCTTCTATTATTCGTAAAAACAGAAATTCGGCTGCGATTTTAACCGGAAAAGAAACCAGTGAAGAACTAGAGGCACTTGGCGAAGATATTTTTAGATATTTTGGTTTAGGATGCCGAAATGTTTCTAAACTTTTCATTCCGAAAGACTACTCTTTTGAGGCATTTTTTCAAGCTATCTTCAAATACCAAGATGTTATTCATTATGAAAAATACGCTAATAATTATGACTATAATAAAGCGGTATTTTTAATGAGTAATTTCAAATTATTAGACAACGGATTCTTGACTTTAAAAGAAGATTCAAGTTACGCTTCACCTATTTCGAGCGTCTTTTATGAATACTACGAAAACCTTGAAGACCTTAAAAAACGCCTTCAGGAAGACACAGATCAAATTCAGTGCATTGTTAGCAGTAATTTAACCACAAATAGTACAGCGTTTGGAGAAACCCAAAAACCTCAATTGTGGGATTACGCAGATAATGTCGATACTATAACGTTTTTGTTAACAACAAAGTAATAAATTGTTTAATTATTTCGAATATTTTAACGCTTTTTCGGCTCTGATTACCGAAATTTGCATCTTTAAAATTTTCGACTATTAACAACAACCATGAAAAAACACAACTACAGCGCAGGACCAAGTATTTTACCTCAGGAAGTTTTTGAGAAGGCATCTAAAGCAATTTTAAATTTTAATGATTCAGGGTTATCTATCCTTGAAATCTCGCACCGAAGCAAAGATTTCGTTGCAGTTATGGAGGAAGCTCGTTCCCTTGCTTTAGAATTATTAGGTCTTCAAGGAAAAGGTTATCAGGCTTTATTTTTACAAGGTGGTGCCAGTACAGCATTCTTAATGGCTCCTTACAACTTAATGAAAGAAAACGGAAAAGCAGCTTATTTAGACTCGGGAACGTGGGCAACTGCGGCGATTAAAGAGGCTAAACTTTTCGGTGAAACTGTTGTCGTAGCTTCTTCAAAAGAAGACAATTATACTTATGTTCCAAAAGGTTACGAAATTCCAGCTGATGCTGATTATTTCCACTGCACAAGTAACAATACCATCTTTGGAACGCAAATGAAAGAATTCCCATCAACAAATGTTCCTGTTGTATGCGATATGAGTTCTGATATTTTTTCACGTCAATTAGATTTCTCTAAATTTGACTTAATCTATGCTGGAGCTCAAAAAAATATGGGACCTGCTGGAACTACTTTAGTAGTGGTAAAAGAAGAAATCTTAGGCAAAAACGGAAGAACTATTCCTAGCATGCTAGATTACGCTAAACACATTAAAGGAGAAAGTATGTACAATACTCCACCTGTATTTGCTGTTTATGTTTCTCTTCTAACTTTACAATGGATTAAAGAAAAAGGCGGAATCGCTGCTGTTGAAAAATTAAACAATGCTAAAGCAGAATTACTTTACGCAGAAATCGACAGAAACCCATTGTTCAAAGGTGCTGCAAAAGTAGAAGATCGTTCTAATATGAACGTTACTTTCTTATTGAACAACCCAGAGCACACAGAAACTTTTGACGCTTTATGGAAAGCTGCAAACATTTCTGGATTGCCAGGACACCGTTCTGTTGGTGGCTACAGAGCTTCTATCTACAACGCTATGCCAATTGAAAGCGTTCAGGTTTTAGTTGATGTAATGAAAGCATTAGAAACTAAAGTTTAGTTTTCAGCCTCTCACAGTTTACAAAAAAAGAAAAATCAAATAGTTGGTGATCGATTAAATAAATAAACGATTTAACGATTAACCAAATAAAACAAAATAAATACAATGAAAGTATTAGCAAATGACGGAATTTCTAAAAGCGGAATTCTAGCCTTAGAAAAAGGTGGTTTTGAAGTTATCACGACAAAAGTAGCTCAAGAACAAGTAGCTAACTATATAAATGACAACAATATTGACGTAATTTTAGTTCGTAGTGCAACTAAAGTTCGTAAAGATATTATCGATGCTTGTCCTGGAATCAAAATCATCGGTCGTGGTGGTGTTGGTATGGATAATATTGATGTAGATTACGCAAAAAGCAAAGGGATTCATGTAATTAATACTCCAGCTTCATCTTCAGAATCTGTTGCTGAATTAGTATTCGGACACTTATTCTCTGGTGTACGTTTTTTACATGACTCTAACAGAAATATGCCTCTTGAAGGAGATTCAAACTTTGACGGTTTGAAAAAAGCTTACGCTAACGGAACTGAATTAAGAGGAAAAACTTTAGGTATTGTTGGTATTGGTCGTATCGGACAAGCTACTGCAAAAATGGCTCTTGGTCTTGGAATGAAAGTTATCGCTGCTGATAGCTTTATCCCTCAAGTTGATGTAAAAGTTGAATTTTTCGACGGACAGTCAATCACAACTACAATCGTTTCTCAATCTTTAGAATCTTTATTTAAAGAAGCTGATTTCATCACATTACACGTTCCTGCTCAAGATGGTTACATTATTGGAGAAAAAGAACTTGAAATCATGAAAGACGGAGTTGGAATCGTAAACTGTGCGCGTGGTGGCGTTATTGATGAAGTAGCGTTAGTAAAAGCTTTGGATTCAGGAAAAGTTGCTTTTGCTGGTTTAGACGTTTTTGAAAGCGAGCCAAAACCAGAAATGGCAATCTTAATGCACTCAAAAATCTCTTTAACTCCACATATCGGAGCTGCTACAGGAGAAGCACAAGACAGAATTGGTACTGAATTAGCATCACAAATTATTACTTTGTTAAGCTAAGTAATTAAAAAATAGATTATCTTTAAAGGGATTTACTACTTATTTGTAGTAAATCCCTTTCTTTTTTATTAATTTTGACGTGTAATTTTAAACCCTAAATATCATGTTTGAACAATTAACCCAATTAGTACAGCAATACGGAGGCGATGCTGTGGTAAACAATAGCGCTGTCCCAAACGAACATAATGAAGCCGTAATAAGCGAAACAAGCAATTCTATTTTTGAGGGATTAAAAAAGATTGTTTCTGAAGGCGGAACCGATCAAATTGCCGGATTATTTAATGGCACCACTCCTATCGATAGCTCAAATCCTGTTGTACAGCAAATTCAACAGCAATTAACGGGAAGTCTTGGAGAGAAATTCGGATTGAGCAGTGCAGATTCAAGCGGAGTTGCTTCCAACTTGATTCCTCAGATTTTAGGTTCTTTAGTGAATAAAGCAAAAGATCCAAACGACAGCAGTTTTCAAATCTCAGACATTATAAATTCAATCTCAGGAAACAGCGGACAAGCTTCTGGAATAATGGATACCATTTCTAAATACGGAATGCAATTTGGCCTAGACCAAAACAACGACGGAAAAGTTGACGTTGCAGACGTACTAGTAGTTACAAAAAGCAAAGGAGGAATCGCAGGATTCATCGGGAAGTTGTTTGGGAGCAAATAAAGATACTAAGATACTAAGCTTCTGAGATGCTAAGTTTTTTTATACACATATTCTAAAGTGGTTTGCTATGCAAACCACTTTTTTTTATACAAGAAATTCAAAACCTTAGAAACTTAGCATCTCAGAAGCTTAGAATCTTAGAAGGATGTTAAACCCCATCCTCTTTTCATCAAATATTCGTAAATTTAAGACATGAAAAAAGGCATTTCCATATTAATTGTTTTATTTACCATTATTGCGTGTTCTACAGCTTCTAAGAATATTGCGAGCACTGATGTTGCTACAAACAAAAAAGGAAGTGATACTGTCAGAATTGCAAATGATTCTTTAGAATACGAAGTCATTATTATCGATAACGGATTTTCAAACTGGCTTGCCTCTCGCGCCTATCCGCGAAACTATCACTCTTTGCAATATCTTGAAAACAAAAACAATCTGTATGTAACCGAATGGAATAATCGTGTCTTACAGCCGCAACGCTACAATCCGAATTTGTACGAAATGTCTATTGACTACCGCCCAGATATTCATTACGGCTACGAAGTAAATTACTTAATTTACAATTACATGATTTATTTTCAAAATACTTACAAACAAAAGCTTTGGGGTTATGTTCCGTCAAGATAATATGCTATATTTGTAATCATTACAAATAGCATGGACAGATTAAAAAAACGTTGGGGAATCAACTCCAATTTACAAGCCATAATTATCATTATCGTTTTTGCCATTACTGGATCGGCATCTGCGTGGCTGTCTAAACCTTTTTGCGTTTGGCTAGGAATTACAAAAGAAGATTTTGGAGGCTGGTTTACGCTCATACGCCTTATCATTATCTTCCCTATCTATCAAGTATTATTGGTTGCTATCGGAACTGTTTTTGGACAGTTTAAATTCTTTTGGAACTTCGAAAAGAAAATGCTTAAAAATATGGGACTTGGTTTTTTATTTAAGAACTAATTTGCTTCTATATTTTACAGCTCTTTTTACTTTTTCTGAAAAAAATAAGTATAAATCCAAGTCAAAGTAAAAGACGGAATCACATCTGTAAAAGGCAATATTTCTTCTAGAAAAGTTAAAACACCTGCAACCTTCCCTACTCTTCCCTTATACATTCTGGCCATAATTATAGCAGCAATAGGTGCCCAAACTACATCTGAAAACTCACCTAAAAACGGAATCGAAAACGAAATCATACCAATTCCGTCCAAAACCAACCCAATAAGCAGTTTTGACATTCTATTATCTTCTACAATTTCTAAATCTTGCATAACACATTCATTTTTAAGTTAATCGAAATTAAAAATTATTCCTGAAACTCCATTATTTCTTTTCTAAATTTAATTTCCATGATTCCCATATCAATTTACGTACCGATTTTAGATTTTAGATTTTAAAAATCGCTCCACTTTTTTTGGAATTTGGAATTTCTATTTTGGAATTTCACAATTGACTTTTGATATTGATATTGAGTTTTGTAATTTGATATTGATTATAATCTTCGTTTCTTTGTAAAAACAGTTTCATTACATGATACACGCAAAAAACATACATAAATTCTACGACAAACTTGAAGTTTTAAAGGGAGTCGATTTACATATTAAAAAAGGAGAAATTGTTTCTATCGTTGGCGCTTCGGGCGCTGGAAAAACAACTTTACTTCAAATTTTAGGAACTTTAGACAAACCCGATCACAATCCAGATTCGTCTTTAACTATTAATGGAAAGAACGTTTTGGAGTTGCAAAACATCAAAAACGACAACTCCAACCAAGAAAAAGCATTCAAAATCATTACTTGGCTAGGAGCGCTTTATTTCGTTTTATTGGCTGTTTTTGTGTTATTTTTTAGAAGTAAAATAGAAAACGATATTTTTGGTTATGGCACTTGGGCAGTAATACTTACACCTACTATTCTATTACTTTTTTACTACAACCGCTATTTCAAAAGGAAAAGCAAACAAGACAAAGTTTTATCCGATTTTAGGAATTTAAACTTAGGATTCATTTTTCAGTTTCATCAGCTTTTGCCTGAGTTTACAGCGCTAGAAAACGTTTGTATCCCAGCCCATATCGCAGGTAAAAAAACAGCTGAAACCGAAGAAGAAGCCAAAAAACTTTTAAGTTATCTCGGCCTTTCGCACAGAATTAATCATAAACCAAGCGAACTTTCGGGCGGAGAACAGCAGCGTGTGGCAGTTGCGAGAGCTTTAATCAATAAACCAGATGTCATTTTTGCCGACGAACCTTCTGGAAACTTAGACACACATTCTGCCGAAAACCTGCATCAATTATTTTTCCAGCTTCGAGACGAGTTCGGACAAACTTTTGTCATTGTAACACACAACGAAGAATTGGCCAACATGGCCGATAGAAAATTAGTGATGGTCGACGGACAGATTAGTAATTCGGATTATTAGGAGCTATTTCCTGCTGTCCTTCCAATCTTTTATGCCGAACCCCGGCATAAAAGGATTTTCCCTCCCATCAGGGCTAGGGCACTCCAATACATAAGAAGATTTCATTTCAAATGAACCAAAAAGAACTCAAAGAATTTCTAGACGAAAAAGTCATTCAATATAACAACCAGGATTTTATAGAAAGTGACCCTGTGCAGATTCCGCATCTCTTTACCCAAAAAGAAGATATCGAAATCGCAGGTTTCTTAAGCGCATCTATTGCTTGGGGAAACCGTAAAATGATTATCAAAAATTCGCATAAAATGATGGAATTAATGGGCAACACGCCTTACGATTTCGTGATGTCACATTCAGATGAAGATTTGGCAAGACTGGAAACTTTTGTGCACAGAACTTTCAACGGACATGATTTTGCTGGTTTCATAAAAGGCTTGAATAACATTTATAAAAACCACAACGGACTGGAAGCTGTTTTTGCTAAAAATCAAGAAAAAGACAGTTTACAAAAAAGCATTAGCGAATTCAAAAAGATATTCTTTGAAACAGATCATTTAGCGAGAACACAGAAACATATTTCAGATCCGTTAAACAATTCCGCAGCAAAAAGAATCAACATGTACCTACGTTGGATGGTGCGCGAAGATGCAAAAGGAGTAGATTTAGGAATCTGGAAAAGCATTTCTCCTTCTGTTTTATCTTGTCCGCTAGACGTTCATTCTGGAAATGTAGCGCGCAAACTCGGAATTCTTTCGCGAAAGCAAAATGATGCCAAAGCTTTACTGGAATTAGACACCAAATTAAGAAAAATGGATGCTCAAGATCCTGTAAAATATGATTTTGCTTTGTTCGGATTGGGTGTTTTTGAAGGGTTTTAATATTGAAAATTAAATAGTTAGATTAATAAATTATCAGATGATTTTAAGAATTTGATAAACAAACCATGAATTTAACGTACATTTGCACAAAATTTAAAGCAAATGAGCACTTTCGAAAAATTTAATCTTCCAAAATCATTACAAAAAGCAGTTGACGAATTAGGATTTGTTACGCCTACTCCTATTCAAGAAAAATCTTTTTCTGTAATCATGTCTGGACGTGATATGATGGGAATTGCACAAACCGGAACCGGTAAAACATTTGCTTACTTACTGCCTCTTTTAAAGCTTTATAAATTTACTCATACCAATACGCCAAAAATTGTAATCCTGGTTCCAACTCGTGAATTAGTGGTTCAGGTTGTGGAAGAAGTAGAAAAGCTGACGAAATATATGTCGGTTAAAACGCTTGGGATTTACGGAGGTGTAAACATCAATACTCAAAAGAAAGCCGTTTACGAAGGTGTCGACATTTTAGTTGGAACTCCAGGTCGTACAATGGATTTAGCGCTTGATGCAGTTGTTCGTTTTGACGAAACTCAAAAACTAGTAATCGACGAGTTTGACGAAATGCTGAATTTAGGTTTCAGACCGCAGCTGACTTCTCTTTTTGCCATGATGAAAACCAAACGTCAAAACATTTTGTTCTCTGCAACGATGACAGATGAAGTTGACGATTTATTAAATGATTATTTCGATTTTCCAGAAGAAATTACATTAGCTCCATCAGGAACTCCATTAGAAAAAATTACACAGCTTACTTATAACGTTCCGAATTTTAATACCAAGGTAAACCTTTTAAAGCATTTACTCGAAAACGACGAAACCATGAGTCGTATTTTGGTTTTCGTAAACAACAAAAAGATTTCAGATATGCTTTTCAATCGCATCGATGAGCTTTTTGATGGACAATTTGGTGTAATTCACTCGAACAAATCTCAGAATTACCGTTTGAGTACAATGGCTGAATTCCAAGAAGGAAATCTTCGCGGTTTAATCACAACCGACGTTATGGCGAGAGGTTTGGATATTTCGAATATTACTCATGTAATCAACTTCGAACTTCCAGAAGAACCAGAATTGTACATGCACAGAATTGGTCGTACTGGTCGTGCCGATGCAACAGGAACCGCAATTAGTTTTGTGACTCCAAGAGAAGAAGAATTCAAAATTGCAACCGAACTTTTAATGGACCAAGAGCTTGAAATTGCTGATTTCCCTGAAGAAGTTGAAATCTCTGAAAAGCTAATCGAAGCTGAAAAAGACAAGTTGCCAAGAAAGTTTTTACTGAAAAAACCAAAACTAGAAGGTGATGGCGCTTTTCACGAAAAATCAAAAAAGAACCAAAAAGTCAATCTTGGTGGCCCATCAAAAACAAAAAAGAAAACTCATGGTTCTGTCAACAGAAATATGTTGAAGACGAGAAATGAGAAGAAGAAGAAAAAATAACTATTTTGTAAGTCACAAAGGTTCAAAGCGACAAAGTGACAAAGTATAAAAAAGGCTCAAAGCACAGTTCTAAACTGTCACTTTGAGCCTTTGTCACTTTGTTACTTTGTATCTCTAAAAAATTAAATTTTCGTAAAAACCAACCCCACTGGCGAACACAACTGTATTCTTCTTCCTGTATCTGTTAATTTTCCTGTTGCGGTATCTCTTTTAAAAATAACTATATCGTTAGTATATTGATGGCCTACTAAAACGTAGTTTCCTGTTGGGTCAATAGCAAAATCTCTTGGGCCTTTTCCTAATGTGCTTTGCTGTTCCACTAGTTCCAAAGCTCCGGTTTTAAGGATTTTATATACTGAAATGGCATTGGCATCTACACGATCGGTAAGGTATAAAAAGTTTCCGTCAGGCGAAAGTTTGATTGCTGCTGCTCCTGTTCCTCCTTTGAAATCTTTCGCAAGAATACTTGTTTCTGCTACTACTTTTAAACTTCCTGTTTTATCCCAGCTCAAAGTCGTTAAAGTTCCGTCTAATTCTTGCACCAAATACACAAATTTTCCGTCTTTGCTAAAAGTTAAATGTCTTGGTCCGCTTCCTGGTTTTACATCAACACTTCCTTTTAAAGTCAGAATTTCATTTTTAGATGTTGGATTGTATTTATAAATAAACACTTTATCTAAACCTAAATCATTCGAAAGCACAAACTTTTTATCTGGAGAAAAAACAACCATATGCACATGCGCTTTTTCCTGACGCGCCGCATTTGGCCCTTTCCCTTCGTGTTGAATCAACTGTTGCACTTCTGTAATACTTCCATCAGGATTTTTCTTAAAAACCGCGATGCTTCCACCAGAATAATTGGCTGCAATTACATTTTTGTCATCATTGATTAAATGGCACGGATCTGCTCCTAAAGCATCATTTTTATTCAAAAGATTGATTTTTCCCGATTGTGAATCGTATGAAAAAGAACTTACAGTACTTTGTGTTCCGTTTTCGTTTACCGCATAAATAAACTTATTATCTGCAGAAACAGATAGGTAACTTGGACTTACAATACTCTCAGAAGAATTCTTTAGTTTATAATCGCCTGTAGAAGCATCAAATTCATACACATAAATACCATTGCTTTGGCAAGTATTGGTGTAAGTTCCAACTAATAAATTGAATTTATTCTGTGCTTTTACAGCTGTTACCGATAAAGCTGAAAACAAGACTAGATATATTTTCCTCATAATTTGTTTTTTAGAATTAGCTAAAATAAGCAATATATTAATTTGTAACAGTCGCTTTGTTACAAGAAATTACAAAAGTTACATTCTTTTTCACCATTTAAGTTTCAAACTCCAAATCTAAAATTCCAAATTCCAAAATTCTCACTTTCGACTTTCGACTTTTGACTTTTGACTTTCCATAAAATGAACTTATATGGTTTAATATATTTTTAATTCGTATTTTTGACCTGCATCTTCGCGAAAAACAAAACGTAGTGAAGTAAATCGAAGCCAGAATGCACTTTAAACATCCCGAAATTCTATATTTTCTGTTTTTATTGATCGTTCCAATTTTGGTTCACTTATTTCAATTAAGACGATTTAAAACTTCTTATTTCACCAATGTTCGATTCTTAAAAGAACTTGCTATCCAGACTCGTAAGAGTTCTAAAATCAAAAAACGTCTTTTATTGGCTACACGTTTGCTATTGCTCACTTGCGCTATTATCGCGTTTGCACAACCTTTTTTTGAAGCTGCTGATAGCAAAAACGCATCAAACGAAATGTATATTGTGCTGGACAATTCATTTAGTATGCAGGCAAAAGGTAAAAAGGGCGAATTATTAAAAAGAGCCGTGCAAGAATTGCTTGAAAACACTCCAGAAAACACTCCATTTTCACTTTTGACGAACACTGAAAATTTTTGGAATACTGATATTAAATCGTCTAAAAGCGCCTTACAAAACTTAAAATATAGTCCCTCTTCTTTTGATCTTTCTGCCATTACAGCCAAAATTAAAGCTCACAAATCGGCTCACAAAAAAGATATTGTCATTATTACAGATGCCGTTGGTTTAAAAGAATCTGCCGTTAAAACTCTAGATTTTGAAGAAAAACCATACTTCATAGTTCCAGAAGCAGAACAAAAAAACAATGTTTCGATTGACAGCGTTTATATCAATCAGACTTTAGAAAACTTCTACGAAATCGGTATTAATTTATCGGCTTATGGCGAAGATTTCAAACCAGTTTCAACGGCACTTTACAATCAAAACAAACTGATTGCCAAAACAATCGTCAATTTTGATTCGAAGAAAAAGAAAATCAACTTCACGATTCCGAAAGAAGCTTTTCATGGTTATGTGGCCATTGAAGATAACGGTTTGACTTATGACAACAAATTGTTTTTTAGCATTTCTAAAAACAAAAAAACAAACGTTATCAGCATTGGCGAACCTGAAAAAAGCAATTTCTTATCCAGAATTTATACTTCTGGCGAATTCAATTACAACAACTATTCGATTAGTGCTCTAGATTACAACAGTTTAGAAAAACAAAATACGATTATTCTAAACGAATTAACTGATATTCCACAAGCCTTACAGACTACCTTAAAAGCTTTTGTTGCCAAAGGAGGAAATTTAGTTGTTATTCCTTCTGAGAAAACATCTCTTTCAAGTTTAAATGCTTTATTGGGCAATTTTGGGAAAATCCAATTCGGGAATTTAGAAACCAACAGTAAATTAATCACTAAAATTAATTTCGACCATCCTTTGTTTTCAGGAGTTTTTGAAAACAAAATCACGAATTTCCAATATCCGAAAGTAAACAGTTCTTTTGCCGTTTCGAGTCCGTATCCGGCTGTACTTTCTTTTGAAGATCAGATTGCTTTTGTAACTTCTGTCCAAAATCCAATTTCAGGAATAACAGTTTTTACAGCTCCAATTAATAGTGCCAATTCCAACTTCCAGCAATCACCTTTGATTGTTCCGTTGTTTTATAAAATTGCTCAAAACAATCAAAAAACGGGTGTAAATGCGCTAACAATTGGAAACAATCAGCCTTATTTTGCGGATGTTTTATTGACTAAAGATGCAATTTTGGAAGTAAAAGGAACAGACGATTCTTTTATTCCGATTCAGCAGATTTTAAATAATAAAGTCAAATTAACCTTCAACGATTTCCCTGAAACTGCTGGAAATTACAGCATTTTTGACAAAAAAGAATGGGTTGAAAATATCAGTTTTAATTACAAAAGAACCGAAAGCGACTTGAGTCAGGTAAATACCAATGTAGTTTCTGATTTCAAAACTGCCGACACCATTTCGACCATTTTTAATACCTTACAAACAGAACGAACCGACAGCCAAATTTGGAAATGGTTTGTTATCTTTGCACTGTTATTTTTAGTATTAGAAATGGCGATTATAAAATTTGTAAAATGATTTTTTTTCACCGTTAAGGCATTAAGATTATTAAGTTTTTTTCTTTATGATCTTATTTTAAATGTCCAGAGAATTAAGTTCCTCGCTTTATGAACTTAATTTCTTAATGGTAGAAAATAAAAAACATTTAATGTTTGATAAAATAAATATCTTAAATATGAAACTAATCATCAAAAGCGCCAAAATTATCGACTCAAAAAGTCCGTTTCACAATCAGACCGTTGATCTTTTAATTGCAGATGGTGTAATAGAAAAAATTGGGGTCTCTCTTCCAAACGACGATGCAGAAGTGGTACGATTTGATGATCTTCATGTTTCTCAAGGATGGTTTGACAGCAGCGTTTCTCTTGGAGAGCCTGGTTACGAAGATAGAGAAACGATAGCAAACGGTTTGAATGTTGCAGCAAAAAGCGGATTTACAGCAATTGCTTTACAACCCAATTCGTTGCCAATTATTGACAATCAGTCTCAGGTTAATTTTGTAAAAAATAAAGCAAATGGCTTTGCCACAGAAATTTTCCCAATCGGCGCTTTAACAAAAGCGAGCGAAGGAAAAGATATGGCCGAACTTTTTGATATGAAAAATGCTGGAGCCATTGCTTTTGGAGATTACAACAAAAGCATCGACAATGCTAATATCTTGAAAATCGCTTTACAATATGTACAAGATTTCGACGGATTGGTAATTGCTTATTCACAAGACCCGAACATTAAAGGAAATGGCGTTGCAAACGAAGGAATTGTTTCTACAAGGTTAGGTTTAAAAGGAATCCCAAATCTAGCCGAAGAACTTCAAATTTCAAGAAACTTGTTTTTACTAGAATATACAGGCGGAAAACTTCACATTCCGACTATTTCTACGGCAAAATCGGTTGAATTAATTAGAGAAGCGAAAGCAAAAGGACTAAAGTTAACTTGTAGTGCATCTGTACATCATTTGGTTTTAACCGATGAAAAACTTGATGGCTTTGACACTCGTTTTAAAGTGACGCCGCCATTAAGAACAGAAGTTGATAGACAAGCTTTATTAAACGGAATCGCTGATGGAACTATCGACTTGATTACTTCAGATCACAACCCGATTGATATTGAATTCAAAAAAATGGAATTTGATACGGCTAAAAATGGAACTATCGGTTTAGAAAGTGCTTTTGGAGCTTTATTAACGGTTTTACCTGTGGAAACTATTGTAGCAAAATTAACGGCCGCAAGAACTATATTCGGCTTAGAAAACAATACAATTCAAGAAGGAGCCAAAGCAAATATCACTTTGTTTACAACTGAAGGAAAATCAACTTTTACAAAAGAAAACATTCTTTCAAAATCTAAAAATTCTGCTTTCTTAGGAACTGAAATTAAAGGTTCTGTGTATGGAATTCTAAATCAAAATCAACTAGTTACAAAATAATACAAATGAACAATTCAGTCGAAGAAGGAAAATCAATTGCAATTACAAGTTACATTTTAATCATTGGTGTTTTGATCGCCATGAGCATGAACTCTGAAAATAAAAACAGTTTTGCTTCTTTTCATATCCGTCAAGCCTTAGGTTTGTCTTTAACTTTTATCTCCTTTGGAGCCATCATCAGTAATTTCGATAGTTTTTTCATCACCTTCCCAATGTGGATTTGTATTTCAATTCTATGGACTTTTGGTATTTTTAATGCCATTCAAGGACAAATGAGACCAATTCCTTTGGTTGGGGAATTGTTTCAAAAATGGTTTAAAAAGATTGGTTAATCTCTTAAATCTCAATTTTTAAATTCCAAATTCCAAACTTGGAACTTGAAACGTGAAACTAAAAAAAAACTCACAATCAACAATTAAAATGAATCTATCTTTAGAATATAAAATAAGAGAACCAAAAGTAATTTTAGATAAAAATCCGTTATTGCTTTTATTGCACGGATACGGCAGCAACGAAGCCGATTTATTCTCTTTTGCTTCTGAACTTCCAGACAACTATTATATCATTTCTGCAAGAGCACCTTACGATTTGCAATATGGTGCTTACGCTTGGTACGCCATCAACTTTGATGCCGATCAAAATAAATTTTCAGATAACGAGCAAGCTAAAACGTCAAGAGACAAAATCGCTTCTTTTATTGATGAATTAGTAGCAAATTATCCTATCGATGCTAATAATGTCACTTTAATCGGATTCAGTCAAGGATCGATTTTAAGCTACGCAACAGCACTTTCTTATCCAGAAAAAATTCAGCGAGTAGTTGCCATGAGCGGTTATTTCAACGAAGAAATTATCAAAGAAGGATTTGAAAATAACGATTTCAAAAACCTTAAAATATTCGCTTCCCACGGAACTGTAGATCAAGTAATTCCAATTGAATGGGCAAGAAAGACTCCAGCAATTTTAGAAAAATTAAACATCCCTGCGGTTTACAAAGAATATCCTGTTGGACATGGAGTTACACCTCAGAATTTCTTTGATTTTAAGAATTGGCTGATTGGCTAGTATTCAGTCGCAGTTTTTAACTAAATCCTTTGTAATAAAATGAGTATTTCAAAACTTGATAACCCAGCATTAATTTTAATTGATATCCAAAAAGGTTTTCATGACGTTGCTTACTGGGGCGGAGATCGAAATAATATTGACGCCGAACAAAAAGCAGGCGAACTTTTAGAAATCTGGAGAGCTAAAAAACTGCCTATTTTTCATATACAGCATTGTTCTTCAAATCCAAATTCGATTTTAAGCGAAACAAATCCGGGAAATGAATTTCAGGATGTTATAAAACCTCTTGAAAGCGAAATCATTATCAAAAAGAATGTCAACAGCGCTTTTATTGGAACGAACTTGAAAGAGTTAATTGACAATGCTAAGATCGCCAATCTTGTAATTGTAGGTTTAACTACAGATCACTGTGTTTCTACTACAACGAGAATGGCTGGAAATTTTGGTTACAATGTTTACCTTGTTTCTGATGCAACGGCAACTTTCAACAAAAAAGGTCTAAACGGAGAAGATTTCTCAGCCGAAATCATACATCAAACTGCTCTAGCAAGTTTAAACGAAGAGTTTGCTCAAGTAGTAAATACTGCGTTTATTAAAGAGATTATTTAGTAGTATTCAGTATTTAGAATTTTAGTATTCAGTTTTGTATGCAAACTTAGAGCTTTATCAAAGTTTCACGTTTATCATTTACAGCCCAAACTGAGCACTAATATTCTGAACACTGAACATTAAAAATTACTGTCCCGTATAAAGAATATCTTTTCCTTTCTTAAGTACATATCCTCTCCATGGAATTAACTGCCAATCGCCGTTAACCCAAGGTTCATCTTCAGATTTTCTTTCTAAAATAATGGATTCTTTTTGGGTATCTAAGAAAAGCTCTGCTTTATTTCCGTCAAAAATTACGTAAGATACAGTTGTATACTTTTTTCCATCGTCGGAATGCGATAGTTTTGTTCCTTCAAAAATTCGTACGCATTCTTTTTTAAGCGTTGACCAAGTATAGCCAGCCGAAGCTTTACATCCGTGAGAATCAGAATCGCCGCCTACAATGGTTTCTTTTTTCGGCTCTTTTGGAGTTGTGTTTACATTTTCCTGCGAAACTTTCTTAGCACAAGAAATGGCACTTGCCATAATCAAAAACAAAAACATCTTTTTCATAATCCTATTTATTTAAAGTCAAAAAAAAATAGGATTATAAAATCCTATTTTTGATATAACCAAGTTTGATTTACTTCAAATGTAATATTATCGTCGTTATCTACAAAATATTTTAACAAGACTTCTCCCCACAATTCTCCATTACTATAATCTGCAATGATCCATCTATGGTTTAAAATTTTCACTTTGTTGATGATGAATTTCTTTCCGTCAATCATATCCTGTCCTGTATAAGGATTCCCTTTTGGATTAGAATTGAAATCTAATAACTTTTCTGTTACAACTGGAATCAGTTTTTCATACAAAATCACTTTTCCTCCAGAAGCACTGTTATCAAAGTAATTCTGAGCATTTTCGTTATGTTCTAAAGAAAAATAATCAGCATCAGCTAATTTAGTTTTCACGATGTTTATGCTGTCTCTTAACTTCTTAGTTGTTTTTTCATATCTCTGTTCTGCAAATTTTACTTCGCCGCTGTAAAACGCATAAGTAAAGACATTCATCAAAATGGCAAGAATAAAAAGATAAAGCATTAATGATTTTTTCATTGTGGGTATAATTAAATTGTAATTTCTAAATTGTCGTAAGCCAAGAAAACATTTTCAGGAAGTGTTTTCTGCACTTCTTCGTGAAAACCTAAAACATGACTAATGTGCGTTAAATACGCTTTTTCTGGTTTAACTAGATTAATAAAATCGAGTGCTTCTTGCAGATTAAAGTGTGTATTATGAGGTTCAACGCGCAAAGCATTTACAACCAAAACTTTTAATCCTTTCAGTTTTTCAACTTCAACTTGTTCGATTGTTTTCACATCGGTTAAATAGGCAAAATCATCAATTCGATATCCAAAAACCTGAAGGTCGCCATGCATAACATTTATTGGAATTGCCATTTTATCTCCTACGGCAAAAGGCGCATTGTTTTGCACTTCAATTGTTTTTACGCTTGGAGCGCCTGGATATTTATTTACTGTTTCAAAAACATAGTCAAAACGGCGTCTTAAATTGTCCAAAACACGTTTATGCCCGTAAATCGGAATTTCGCCCTGTCTAAAATTAAACGGACGTATATCGTCTAATCCAGCGGTATGATCTGCATGTTCGTGCGTAAAGAGAATGGCATCCAGTTTTCGGCATCCGCAAGAAAGCATTTGCTGTCTGAAATCGGGACCACAATCTACTACATAAGAATGCTCCTCCCATGTTATCCAAATGGACACACGAAGTCTTTTATCCTTAGCATCAGTGCTTTTGCAAACTGGATGATCGATTCCGATAATTGGAATGCCCTGAGAAGTACCTGTACCTAAAAAATAAACCTTCAATTGAACTTAATTTTTTTACAAAAATAGGATTATTTCTCTTTCATTAGAAGCCTAATTTACTAACTTTGTAACAAATCTATTTAAAACAAAATGGGTACAGAAATAAAACTCAAAGGTGACAAGGTCATCGAACAGATTCCTTCTATAAAAGACAAAGCTTTACGCATTAATTTAAACGAAAATATTTACGGGACATTTGCTGAGATTGGCGCTGGACAAGAGACAGTTAGACACTTTTTCAGATCGGGAGGTTCGTCGGGAACTATTGCAAAAGCGATGTCTGCCTATGATAAAGATTTTAGTGATGCCATTTATGGAACCGAAACTGACGGAAGATATGTTACCGAAGAGCGACTAAAAAAAATGCTTACTCATGAAGGGCAAATCATCGAAGAGCGTTTAAGCCGTGAAAAACACCCTACAAAACTTTTTTTCAGTTACGCCAATACGGTTGCTACAATAGATTTTGCCAAACAATTTAAAGGTCACGGTTGGGTTGGAATTCGTTACCAAATTGAACCAGACGAAGCTTACAACGAAATTATCTTACACATTCGTTTTAAAGAAACCGATGCAAGATTACAACAAGAAACACTTGGTATTTTAGGAGTTAACTTAATTTACGGTGCTTTTTACAAATACAACGACCCAAAACGATTACTTCGTTATTTATACGATCACTTAGACAAAGATCAATTAGAGATCGACACCATTAACTTTTCTGGACCACGTTTTGCTGATGTAGACAATCGTTTGATGAGTTTGCAATTGGTTAAAAACGGAATGACAGATGCGGTAATGTTTAACCCTGAAGGAAAAAACATTCTTCCAGCCGCTATTTTATACAAAAAGAATCTTCTAGCTTTAAGAGGAAGCTTCCGTCCTGTTACTAAGGTAAATATGGATATGTATGAGAAGTCATTAGAAATGTTTCTCAAAGAAAATAAAGTTGAAAAAGACAATACGCTTGTTATTTTTGAAATCACGCTTTCGAATTTACGTTCAGATGGTGAAATTGACGAACGTGACTTTATGGACAGAGCCGAATTGCTTGGTTCTCTTGGCCAAACAGTTATGATTTCTAACTTCCAAGAATATTATAAAGTCGTAGAATACTTTGCTAATTATACCAAAGCTCGTATGGGATTGGCAATGGGTGTAAATAACCTAGTTGATATTTTTGACGAGAAATACTATCGCCACTTAAGCGGAGGAATTTTGGAAGCTTTCGGAAAATTATTCTACCGAGATATGAAAGTTTTCTTGTACCCAATGCTTGACGATGATGGTTCGTTAATGAATTCTAACAACTTGAAAGTTCACCCGAGAATGAAAGAATTATACAAATTCTTCAAATTCAATGGAAAAGTGGTTGATATTGAAGACTATGATCCGAAAATCCTGGATGTTTTCTCTAGAGAAGTCTTAAAAATGATCAACCAAGGCCAAAAAGGATGGGAACCAATGCTTCCGTCTGGTATTGCAGAAATCATAAAAGAACATCATCTCTTTGGATATCATCCACAGACAGAATTAGAACAAAATAAATAATAAAAAGTCCCAGAAAAAGGGACTTTTTTTTGTTTCAGGTTTTTTCTTGTTTCAAGTTTCACGTTTCAGGTTTCAAGTTATTGTTGGAGCGGATATTTTTTAACGCAAAGCACGCTAAGTTTTTTTTTTGAGCCAAACTTTAAAAAATGCAAAGTTCGCAAAGCTTTGCGAACTTTGCGCGTTTCAGCACAAACAAGAACAAAATCCTAGCGTGCTTTGCGGTAAAACTAAACATCAAGTAAAACAACATGAAACATGAAACATGAAACAAAAAAGCAAAAAAAACTATTTCAATATCTGCGAAGCGTGCTCTTTAGTTTTTACGTTTTCGATTACTTCTTCTATAATTCCTTTTTCGTCGATAACAAAAGTAGTTCTGTGAATTCCATCGTATTCTCTACCCATGAATTTCTTTGGTCCCCAAACTCCAAACGCAGTGATCACCGATTTGTCTTCATCTGCCAATAAAGGAAAAGGCAATTCGTATTTTTCTTTAAATTTTACTTGCGCTTTTTGACTGTCGGCACTTACTCCAAGAAGCTCATAATTATTGGCTTGAAAACGGTGAAAATTATCTCTAAGATCACAAGCTTCGGCTGTACAACCTGGCGTGCTTGCCTTTGGATAAAAGAAAACCACTATTTTTTTTCCAGCGTAATCTGCCAGTTTATGTGTTTTTCCGTCTTGGTCTATTCCTGAAAAATTTGGCGCTTTATCTCCTGCTTTTAATGTTGTCATATCTTTTATTTTAAATTGTTGATTTTAGATTTTAGATTATTACTTTCGATTATTGATCTCAACAAAGATAACTCATAACTCATAATTCATAACTTAAATCCCATAACTTCTTTTCGCCCCAGATTGCAGTGAAAACCCCGGAATTATGATAGTTAACATTTTTTGTATTTAAAAAGCGACCGAAGGAAGCTCTTTTAAATACTTAAAAATGTAACTAGCATAATGAGGAGTTGAAACGGAAAGCTGGATTAGGCGCATCATTAAATTTATACTATTTTTACAGCTTTAAAACTACGAAAATGAATAAAGAAGCTCGCGTACAATTTGTTATCGACACCTTAAAAGAACTTTACCCTACTATACCTGTTCCCTTAGATCATAAAGACCCTTATACGCTTCTAATTGCTGTTTTATTGTCTGCACAATGCACCGATGTTCGTGTGAACCAGATTACCCCGCTTTTATTTGCAAAGGCTGACAACCCTTACGATATGGTTAAAATGTCGATAGAAGAAATTAAGGAAATTATACGTCCGTGCGGTTTGTCTCCAATGAAATCGAAAGGAATTCACGGTTTATCTGAAATTTTAATCGAAAAACATAACGGAGAAGTTCCGCAAAGTTTTGAAGCACTTGAAGCTTTGCCTGCTGTTGGGCACAAAACAGCAAGTGTGGTAATGTCACAGGCTTTTGGTGTTCCTGCCTTTCCTGTAGACACGCATATTCACCGCCTGATGCACAGATGGAATTTATCTAACGGAAAAAATGTGGCGCAGACTGAAAAAGATGCTAAAAGATTATTCCCAAGAGAATTATGGAACGATTTGCACTTACAAATTATTTGGTATGGTCGAGAATATTCGCCTGCTAGAGGATGGAGTCTCGAAAAAGATATTATCACACGAACGATTGGTAAAAAATCACTTATTGAAGAGATGGAAAAATCGTTGGTAAAAAAATAAAGCACAAAGATCAAAAATCTTTGTGCTTTATGTGCCAATTAGAAAATTAGATAATGTGTTTAAAATCTAGAAATTTTCTAATTTTCTAATTATCTAATTGTCTAATTATCTAATTGTCTAATTCATTTACATTCCTGCTTTTAAGGCATTATACTCTGCCGTCATGTCAAGCGATCTATAAACACCTAATAATGTTTTGGTTGCATCTGGATTTTTCGGTTCAATAGTAAGCACTTTTTTCAAATACGGAATCGCGCTTCTTACTATATCATCTTTTCTGGCATTAAGTTTATCATACTTCTGCATCTCGGCAGCACTAGTTCCTAATGATGCTATTTCTTCGGCTAAGTCTTTCTTCATTTGCAATTTCAAATAAGCCAAATTAATATAAGCATCCACATAATTCGGATCTAATTCTAAAACATAATTATAAACAGATTCTGCTTTTGCATAATCCTTTTTTTCAAGATAAGCATACGCCAAATTGCTGTTTACATCTATCTTTTTTGAAGGCACAGATTCTGTTCTTGGCTTTTCGTAAAAACCTTGCTGTATAGCCGATTCTCTTGCTTTTGGAGAAATAAAAACATCTTCTTCTTTGGTTTTCTTATTTGTAGCATAATACAAAACCCCTTTTCCTGAATAGTTAATCTTTTTCAAAAGCTCGTAGTAGGTTACGGCAGAATTGTAATCTTTGGCATTTATAGATGATGCCGCAGCATTGAATAAGTTTAAGGTATCTTTTTTGTCAAACAGATATACTTTATAACTTTTTTCGGCACTTTCTTTATAATTACCGGCTTTAAAATCGGTCATTGCACCATTTACAAGACTGGCTTTCATGTCTTTTAAAGCCATATTCGCTTTAACTGTCCACTTAAATTTTCCCGATTCGTTTTCGTATAAAAAGACATCTTGATAAGCTTGAGACGCCAATGTAAAATTATTGGCCGCATCTATGTTTTTGACAGCCAAGTCTTTTAAAACGTTTCCTTTTAAGAAGTAGTAATCTGACTTGTCTTCATCAGACGCATTTAGAATTAGGTATTCTGTTTTAGTTAAAATTGCCAAAGCTTCCTGGCTGTTTCCTTTATCAAATAAAGACTGCGCTTCCTTAATTTTTTCTTTTTGGGCAAATGCGCCAATGCTTACCAATAATAAGCATGCCAACACTTTAATATTCTCTTTCATTTTGCGGTTAAGTTTTGGTGATTAAATGATTTCTTAGTTTGCTTTGAGTACAGTAAAAAGATAATTAAACTGGTTTAAAATTTTCTTTATTACCATTTCTATGATCAACTATTGCTGGTCCAAATAGTTTCTCAAAAATCAAATGGGCATCAAACTTAACAAAATAAAGCAGGGTAGTTTTTCTTCATAAACAATCTGTTTTGGGGTTAAACATTTAATTCTTAATATATTATTTTATAATTCTCAACTCTGACTACTATTTCATACGAATAACACTTCACAAAAGCATTTTTAACATATTAAAAATAGTTTTTTAACTAAAATAGAATTAAAAACCAAACAAACATACAATTATCCGTCAAAATATTAAATTTTAACAAAAGAAGGAAAAAATGCTGTAAAAACCTTATAGTTTTTCTTTCTAAAAAATATAAGCAAAAAAAAGCTCACTATCTATATATAAAAATATACAAACAGTGAGCTCTTAAACCAAAACGACCATTTGGTTTGTTTCAATAAACATCCGACAGGAGCAGTGGGCTGTTTAGTTAGCTATAATCTCAAAACTTTTATCGTCAATCTTAACTACTGTCAAGGCTTTTGAATAATTCAATAAAAAAGAAACAACTTCTTTTTTAGGTTTAAGATTTTTAGAAGCTAATGCTTTTTTTGAGTAAATTTTCCCCATACTATCAGAATGTTTTATACTAATATAACGGGCTTATTACCAAAATAGTATTAGTTGGTTAAAATAATTTGATGTTTATCTATTATTTTTCTCAAATTCATTAGCGCATAACGCATTCTTCCTAATGCTGTATTGATACTAACGCCTGTAACTTCTGAGATTTCTTTGAAACTCATATCTTGATACATACGCATTACCAATACTTCTTTTTGATCTTCTGGAAGCTCTTCTATTAACTTTTTTAAATCGAGTTCTACTTGATCTACAATCATTTTGCCTTCAATTGTCAACGCATCGTCTGACATGATAGAGAAAATAGAAAACTCTTCTGTTTCTCTGTACATCGGCATTTTCTTTGTCTTGCGAAAATGATCTACAATTAAGTTATGAGAAATACGCATTACCCAAGGCAAAAATTTACCTTCTTCGTTATAAGAATTGCTTTTTAAAGTTTTAATTACTTTAATAAATGTGTCTTGAAAAATATCATTTGAAATATCTCTATCAGCGATCTTAGAATATATAAATCCATATATCTTAGACTCGTGCCTTTTTATTAATGTTGCAAGTGCAGCTTCACTACCGTCAACATAATTTTTTACTAATAGAGCGTCTGGAGTATGCAGATCAGCCATAATAACTACTTTTTTAGTTTTATTTTTAAAATTTGGAGTATTTTCTAAAAAGTAGTTTTTTTATATAGGCGTTTCTTTTTTATGGGTTATGTTAATATTGTGACCAAATTTAACAAATTTTAGTTTTAAAAAGCAAATAAAATCATTAATTATTACTAATAAAACTTTTATTAATGTACAATAAACATAAAATTTACGTACAAAGAGCTAAAATTCCGTAAAATCACTCCCTCTTAAATATGTTAAAATTTAAACATAAATACCTTACAATTAACAAGATACTGTTTAACTTTGATCTGAAATCTGATTTTAAATTACAATTTTTCCTGAAATAAAACCGTCATAATTCAATATTTTTTCGTGAGCCAATATCTTTCACGTCATTTTTAATCTTAAAAATAGAGATTTGGAGCTTGAAATGAAGTCCAAAAAAGCAATTTTCAGGAGTAAAATAGTTAAAATTTGGAACTATTTCCTTAACTAAATCCAATTCAAAATTGATTACTTTTGTAAAAATTGACTTTTTTATGCAAATTGACCTTTCTAAAATAGATCCAAAATCAAATATTATAATAAAAGGAGCACAGGTACATAACTTGAAAAATGTAGATGTGGTTATTCCGAGAAATAAACTGGTTGTTATTACAGGTCTTTCAGGATCAGGAAAATCGAGTTTAGCTTTTGATACTTTATATGCCGAAGGACAAAGACGTTATGTAGAAAGCTTATCTTCTTATGCACGTCAGTTTTTGGGCCGTTTAGACAAACCTAAGGTAGAATATATTAAAGGTATTGCACCTGCCATTGCTATTGAGCAAAAAGTAAATACAACCAATGCCCGTTCGACTGTCGGAACTTCGACAGAGATTTATGATTATATGAAGCTGCTCTATGCCAGAATCGGGCGCACCTACTCTCCTATTTCTGGACAGGAAGTGAAAAAAAATACCGTTACAGATGTTATTTCTGACGTAAAGAGTCTTCCTCTTGAAAGCAGATGGCTGCTTCTGGCTCCAATACATTTGGAAGAAGGGCGACTACTTGAAGACAAACTAAAAGTGCTTCTGCAGCAAGGTTTTGCACGTATTTTGGTTGATAATGAAATGGTTCGTTTAGACGAATTTTCTGCTTCAGATTTACATCAATTTGACAACAAAGATATTTTGCTCATCATAGATCGTATCGTTGTAAAAGAGGAAGAAGAATTTTACAATCGTTTGGCAGATGCTGTACAAACTGCTTTTTTTGAAGGAAAAGGAATTTGCTATCTGCAAGAATTAAATGCCGAGAAGAGGTTTTCTTATTCTAATAATTTTGAGCTTGATGGCATAACTTTTCTAGAGCCAAATGTGCATTTATTTAGCTTTAATAATCCGTATGGCGCTTGTCCTGTTTGTGAAGGCTACGGAAATATAATTGGCATTGATGCCGATTTGGTTGTGCCCAATACGTCATTATCAGTTTATGAAAGTGCTATTTACCCGTGGCGCGGCGACAGCATGAGCTGGTACAAAGACGAATTGGTAAAACATGCTTACAAATTTGATTTCCCAATTCATAAACCTTATTTTCAATTAACTGAAGAACAAAAAGACCTGATTTGGACTGGAAATCAGTATTTTCAAGGGCTGAATGATTTTTTTAGAGAATTAGAAGAAAAGAATTATAAGATTCAAAACCGTGTAATGCTTTCTCGATACCGTGGCAAAACAAAATGTCATGCTTGTAAAGGCAAACGCTTGCGTGAAGAAGCTTCTTACGTAAAAATCAACGGAAAAACAGTTTCCGATCTTGTTGATTTGCCAATTAAGCATTTGGTTACTTTCTTTAAAAACATTGAATTAAACCAATACGAACAGCAGATTGCGAAACGCTTAATGATTGAAATCAACAATCGTTTATCTTTCTTAAGCGAAGTTGGTTTGGACTATCTTACTTTAAACAGAAATTCTGCTACTCTTTCTGGAGGAGAATCACAACGTATTAACTTGGCAACTTCTTTAGGAAGCAGTTTGGTAGGATCGATGTATATTTTGGACGAGCCAAGTATTGGTCTGCATCCGAAAGATTCTGAAAGACTAATCAAAGTGCTGCTTTCTCTTCGTGATTTGGGCAACACGGTAATTGTCGTGGAGCATGATGAAGACATTATGAAAGCAGCAGATATGATTATCGACATTGGTCCCGAAGCTGGAACTTTTGGAGGTAAACTAGTTGCACAGGGAACTTATGATGAAATTCTAAAATCAGATTCTTTAACGGCAAAATATTTAAATGGTGATTTAGAAATTTCTGTTCCAAAGAGAAGACGAAAATTTAAAAATCATATTGACATTATTGGCGCACGCGAGAACAACTTAAAAAATATCAATGTTACTTTCCCTTTAGATGTTTTAACAGTGGTAACGGGCGTTTCTGGAAGCGGAAAAAGTACTTTGATTAAGAAGATTTTGTTTCCGGCTGTTCAGAAAAAACTAGAAAGCGCGGCGGAAAAAGCAGGACAGTTTACTGAAATTTCCGGATCATTTTCGCAGATTAAACATATTGAATACGTAGACCAAAATCCGATTGGAAGAAGCTCGAGATCGAATCCTGTTACCTACATCAAAGCATATGATGATATTCGTGATTTGTACGCCAAAGAAAAACTATCCAAAATAAGAGGTTATCAGGCCAAACATTTCTCTTTTAATGTTGACGGAGGTCGATGCGAAACTTGCAAAGGAGAAGGCTCGATAAATGTCGAAATGGTCTTTATGGCTGATGTTTCTTTACCTTGCGAGACTTGCGGCGGAAAACGCTTTAAAAAAGAAATTTTAGAAGTCACTTTTGACAATCAAAATATCAATGACATTCTGACTATGACCATTGATGATGCGATTGCTTTTTTCGAAAAAAATAAACAGTCTAAAATCACTCAGAAATTGCAGCCTTTACAAGATGTTGGTTTAGGATATGTGCAATTAGGACAATCGTCTTCTACTCTTTCTGGCGGAGAAGCTCAGCGTATTAAATTAGCTTCTTTTCTGGTAAAGGGTGCTACAAAAGACAAAGCGCTATTTGTTTTCGACGAACCTACAACTGGTCTTCATTTTCATGATATTAAAAAACTTTTAGCTTCTTTTGATGCATTAATAGAAAAAGGACATTCGATAATTGTGATCGAACATAATCTTGACCTTATAAAATGCGCTGACTGGATCCTTGATTTAGGTCCTGAAGGCGGAGAAAATGGAGGACATTTATTAGCTTCTGGAACTCCTGAAGACATTGTAAAAGTAAAAGAATCTGTAACAGGAGTGTATTTGAAAGATAAATTGTAATCTTACTTGTTTTTAAATAACAAAGCCATAAATACAATTGATTAGTTTGTATTTATGGCTTTATTTATTTCTCTTTTTAATGTTAAGCTACTAGACATCTTTCCTCAAAAGGAACACCGTCTTCGTCAATAGCTACTAAAATCTTTTTCTGCTTTGAAGCCTCAAAGGTAAGATACAGCCAAGCAAATGACCATAACCCTAGAGTTAAACAAAAAATCATGAAATTTAAACTGTGGTTAACCACTTTTCCTCCTTTAGATAAAACTGCAAAAAGCAACTTATCATTTCTCTCTTCCAGCGTAAATCCTTTATGAACTTTGTTTGAGATCATATTAGAAAATACCTGCATGCTTTGTTCATGGCTCAGATGATTGTCTTTCATAATTGTTACTCTACAAATTAATTCTAATTACACTTTCATTTATAATTTCGTACAAAAATATAAAACTATAAAAAATAAAAAAATACCTACATCTATTGTTTTTGTTAGAAAAAAAACTGCGTTTTCAATAAACTGCTGATAAGTTTTCATGTTAAAGTTAATTTTAATTCGATTAATTACAAAATATTCATGTGTTAAAATTCTTATTTTAATACTTAGTTTGCAATTAGCTAACATTTTTAAAACGGTTAAAATTATATTGCAGCTATTCTTTTTTGAGGTATTCTGGCGGAATTGCGGTCGCATTTCCGTCTCTTAATGCGCTGTAGTGCGGAGACATAATTTCTATTCCGGCTTCATTAAAAGAATCTTGAATATTTTGATGCAGTGACGAATAAATCCTTGGCTGTTTGGTAGGTTCTTTGGTGTAAACGTTTATTTGGTACGAAACATAAAAATCATCTAAACTTGTTTGCAGCACAAATGGCGCGGGTTCTTTTTCTGTCATTTCAGTTTTCAAGGCTGCATTAATCAAGGCTGCGTGAATGTCTTTCCAAGGCACATCGTAACCAATCGAAACTGTAGTATGAATGAGCAATCCTGAAGTAGACTGTTTAGTATTTGCCGAATAATTGGTTGAAGTGCTCGACAAGACTGTCGCATTTGGAATCGTAATATCTTCAAATTTTGGCGTTCTAATTCGGGTAACCAATGCTGTTTTTTCGATTACTTCTCCGCTTACATCGCCAATTTTTATAAAATCGCCAATTTTAAACGGACGCATATAGGTAATCACCAAACCCGCCACCATATTTGCAATAGCATTGGAAGAACCTAGCGAAAATAAAACACCCACAAACACGGAAACACCTTTAAAAATCGGCGAATCTGAACCCGGCAGATACGGAAAAATGATAACCAGCATAAAGGCATACATTAAAAGTCTTATAACGTTGAATGTAGGCAATGCCCAATCGCTATAAAATCCGTCAATTTTAATGTTTTCCGATTTTATTTCATCAAAGAAAAACTTAATTACTTTGATCGAATATTTAAAAATAATTACAATAACAATAATGGTAAACAGGCTTGGCAGAAAACCAACAAATCCCATTAGAGCTGATTTTGCTGGAGTCAATATCCATCTTAACAGCATTGTGGTATAATCCTTTGTAGCCGGAAATATGCTAAATAAAACAGGAAGCGATAAATAAACGATTAAAATAAGCGTCACTATTTTTATGAAACCAAAAAAGCGAAGAAACAAGACGAGCTGTTTTTCGGGAGATAGTATTTTGATGGTATTGTAATTTACTCCTTTGAAGTATCTGGCTTTGTTCTTAAGAATATACTTTCTGATTAAATTAAAAAGCTTACCAACTACAAAAAGAATCAGACCAATTATAAGGACTAATAGAGTCGTATAGCCTATTCGTTTGGGTAATTGCGAATAATTTTCATTCTGATAGATTATCGCGCTTTTAATCTTAGCTAGATTTCGATTGGCGATCTCGGTAATTGTACTGTTTTCGGCTTTTGCATCAGCATCAAAAACAGACATGATAACCAAATCGCTTTGGTAAACAATATCTGCAGAAACATCTGAAGGAACAACTTTAATAGAATCTTTTTCGAAAAAAGATTCATTATAAAGCCTTTTAATTTTATTGGTGATGTAATCTGCTCTTTCTTTTGCAGAAAAAGAACCAACATGATTGTAGACAAAAAACAGTGTGTCTTTGAAAGGTTTTACAGGATAACCCTTTAGTTTTACTGTTGAAATCTCTTTTTCAGATTTTTTCAGATTATGAGTCTGGGCAAATACTGAAAAAGAAAACAAAACAAAAAAGAAAGCTAATAACCTAAGTACTTTTATTCTCATATTCTATTAGAAATAAATTAGTTATCCTTTCTAACAAATATAAAAACAAAAAAGCTACAATTTTTAAATTACTTTCTTTTTTACAGAAAAATCAGATCAAATTTTAAAACCTAATTTCTTGAAAACAGAATCAATAACATTATTGATATCTGGAGATATTTTAAACTTGTAATTTAAATAAACGTATGAAATAGTAACCAAAATCGATTTTAGAGTAATGCTTATTAATTGGAAAAATGGAAATTCCCAGAAGTAAAACACCAAAAATAGAGCGAAAGTTAAAATTATAGAATGAACAGTCTGCTTGGTAAATGGATAGAGATGAAGTTTTTTTACCACAAACTGAAGCTTGGCCAAACTATATAAAGTAATAGACAATAATGTAGCAAATGCAGAACCGAAAATTCCAAACTTTGGAATAAAAATCATATTTAGAATTACCGTTAAAACAACTAGCATTAACCCTAAATATAAAACCATTTTATAATATTTTGTATTGAAAATAATGGCATTGTTATTTCCTAAAATCAAATCAAAATATTTAGAAAGACCAATCATAAATACTACAGCAATTCCGCCACTGTATTCTTTAGGAACCAATTCGTACAGCTGATTAATATTAACAAAAATACAAAGCATTACAAATCCGCCTACTACTTGCAGATTAATAGAAGTCTTTTTATACAATTGATTTAACTCGTCATGCTTATTTTCATGCATTAATTTGGCCGTAATCGGATACACAATTTGATGCATTGCACGACTCGGAACCGAAATTACTAAGGCGATATAAGTTGCAACCGAATAAAATGCGATGTTATCAATAATCATATATTGATTCAATATCATTTTATCTCCGTCTAAAAGCAAATTAGCTACACTTCCTGACAAAATAATATAAAATGTATATACTAATATGTCTTTTGTGTTTTCAGGTTTTTTAAACTGAAATGTAGGCTTTTGAACACTAAATGCATAAAACATGGTTACCAAAAATGCCAAAAAATATAGCCCTGCAGTTGCATACACAAATCCTTCAACAGTAAGCACATTAAAATAAACAGCAATTAATAAAAATAGCGAAAACAATCTTAGACCAATTTCTTTAATAAAATTGCCGAAAACAGAATGCATATGAACACGTGCCCAAGCATAAAAAATCTCGAAATAAGCCATCGTTAAAGCTATAAATGGTATTAACCATACATAACTTTTTACAATTGCATTCTTTTTAGATAAAAAGAACAAAATCTCATCATAAAAACAAAGTCCAATTAACAAAAGAGGAATTATCAATAGAATGGGAAACAAAACCGTAAAAGATAAAAACCTAGATTTTTCTTCGTCGGTTTTATATTGGGAATAGAATTTTACTAATGTATTTTGCATTCCAATAGCAAACAATGGCATTATTACATTTGCACTGGAAGTTATGTAATTGGTCAACCCATAAAAAGTTGCTCCAAGAAAGATTGGATATAAATAAAGTGTATTAATGGCTCCGATACCAAAACCAATGTATGTAATTATAGTGTTTTTAAAAGACTGATTTAAGACAATACCCATTTCTTGAGTTTAGATTCTATTTTAATTTTTAAATGATTATCCTTTAATCAGCTGTGCCAATTGTTTGGTTAGGTTTTTTCTTGAATATTGCTGTAAACCAATTCCGTGCGATTGCAGTTTCCCTTCCAAAAACTGATTAAAAAAGTCCAAAATTACACTTTTTAATTTCGCTTTTTCAGAATAATCAAAAAATACTCCTGTATTGGTCTGCGTCACAATATCGGCAAAGTCAGAACCTTGAGGTCCAATCGCAATTATCGGACGGTTTGAAACCATATATTCGAACAATTTACCAGGAATAATGCTCTTTGTGTCTTCAGAATTAATTTCTATTAAAAGTAAAACTTGAGATTTTCTCTGATGTGCCACTGCTTCTTTATGAGAAACATAACCCACTAAATTCAAATAATCATTTAATTGATGTTCTTTTATAGCATCTAAAACTTCCTGACTTACTGCTCCAATCAATTTAATTTCTAGATGAGATTTAAATTCTGGCACTTCTTGCAACAATTCAACCAAAACTTGCCATAAAAACGGCGGATTTCTGTCTGATAAAAATGAACCAATATGGGCTAAAGTAAATTTGGGGTCTAAAGTTTGCTTTTCAACCGTTTCTACATCGTAACCGTTAGTAATTACCGTAATCGGTTTGTTGGTAATTGCTTCAAATTCGGCTTTAGTAGTTTTGCTGGTTACAATAATTTCATCTGCAGAATTAAGCACTTTATATTCTAAATTCTTATGTTTTTTTTCTGCATAAGAAGACAAACGTAGCGCTTTATGATATCCGATTGTCGTCCAAGGATCACGGAAATCGGCAAACCACTTTACTTTTAGTTTCTGCTGCAATTCTAAACCAATTAAGTGCAAACTGTGCGGTGGTCCAGAAGTTACAATCGTATCGATATTATTTTCCTGAATGTATTTTTCTAAATAAGAAACAGATGGTTTTACCCAAAAAACACGCGCATCTGGAATAAAAAGATTTCCTCGAACCCAAAGAAACGTTTTATCCAAAAAGGTCTGTTTTTTCTTTTGCGGAAAAATCCCCGAACTGATTTTCTTGGTTTTATTTTTCGAAAAAATGGAAGCCAATTGGTAAGGCTCCCAAATTTTATTCTTTAATATAATTACTTTGTCTGATATTTCGCTTACCAATCCTTCATCAACAATTGGATAAGTTGGGTTTTCTGGAACATAAACAATGGGTTGTACATCAAATTCTGGCAAATATTTTACAAACTTCAGCCAACGCTGTACTCCTGGTCCACCCGCAGGCGGAAAATAATAGGTGATTATTAAAAGTTTTTTTTGTTCCAATTTTTATTGTTCTATTCTTAAAGTAGCTTAATTAAGCTCTTTCTTCGTTTTCGTTATTTACTTTTTCTAATTCTTCAATATCTAAAATATCTTTTGGTCGATTAGAAGCTTTTTTAGCAATAATTAAATTTTCATAATCAATAAAATAAACAGGAGTTTCCCCGATCATAACTATTGTCGCATCATCTAACAAAGATGAAAAAGTTTTATCTTCTAATCCTTTAACAGCAGTCATGATATCCAGTCTCAAACCATAATTTAATGTAAAATCAGTCCAGCCAGGAATAAACTGCATTGTTTCAATAGTTTCAAAATCTCCTAAGTTTATTGATTTTAGTGCCTTTCTTAAATTAAGTCTATTTTCAAGAGTATCTTCTAAATAAATATCGATATCTCCAGTATTTCTATTATAGCCATAAATATTTACAGCAAATCCTCCAATAGTTATATACTTAACCTTGTTTTCGAAAAAACTATTCCAAATGGCAATTATTTGCTCATTCATCGTTTCTTAGATTGAATTATCTTAGCACTTTTCAATGTATGAGAAACTTCAATAATAGCCATTAATCGTTCCAATCTTTCTAAATAAGAAAGTGACTTAATTTCCGCAATTCTTTTAGCTTCCAATTCCTTTGGAGAACCAAAATTCAACACAATATTCTTCATCACTTAATTTTTAAAATAAACTAAAACAAAGATACAAAACGATTTACGAATATATAATTAAGAAAATATCAGCAATTATTCTTTTTTAGTTCTTCTACTTTCAAAATAAACTCCTCCAGCCAAAAGTAATAACATTCCGATTGAACTTATTAAAGTAATTGTTCCTCCTGTTTTGATAATCTGAGGTTCAAATTTAAATTCGATAGTATGTTTTCCAGCAGGAATTTCCATGGCTCTTAGAACATAATCGACAGGGAAATGATCTGTTAATTTTCCGTCTATGTAAGCGTTCCAACCATTTTTATAATACATTTCAGAGAAAACAGCTAAACCGTCTCCATTGTTTTCCGATTTGTATTTGATATAATTTGGTTTATAAGTAACCACTTTTATTGTTCCTGTTGTATCAAAAGCTTTCTTTAATCTCGCATTTTGGAATTTGCTTTCATGTTCGTGAACATTGAAAACGGCAACTTTTTTAGTATCTAAAGTATTCAATGCTTTCATTACATCATCTGGTTTGTTAACCAGTTTTACTGCACCTACAAACCAAGCATTTCCGTTAGCATCTGGATTAACAGCAGGAATCTGATTTCCATCTTTATCCACTTGAATAACATACTTAACATTCAACATATTAAGCACTTCCAAATTATTTTTAGCAATTTGATAATCATACAATTGCTGCATTCTTCTAGGTCTTACAGCACTATAACCTCCAATTGTTTTATGGAAATATGAAGATCTACCCTGCAATTGTCCTTGAAGATCGAATACACGGTAAACAGAAGTATCTTTTAATATTTGAGCATCTGCCTGCGTTTCTTGGAAAGGCGCCGCAATTTGAACTGGGCTTACAAAATCTTTAGCAGAAACGTATTTTTTATCCACAAAAAACAAATCAAAAATCATTACAATTCCGATAACGATTAAAGTGGTGGTTTGCGAGAATTTGTTTTTAATAAACAGCCACAATACCCCAAAAGTAATTATGATTAAGAATCCAGAACGTAATATATCTGCATAATACATCGTCATTCTGTCTTCTTTTAAAGCATCAACGAAACCTGGCCCGTAGCTTTCCAGATAAGCATTATCGTTCATTCCTGTAAAATGGAAGAAGCTTTTTGCAATTAATAAAATAACAAGAACTCCTAAACCAAAAACTCCTGTCTGCACTAAGGCTTTCTGCTGTAATTTTGGTTCCTCTTTTGCTTTAAAGAAAGACTGTAATCCCATAACAGCCAAAACAGGGAAGCATAATTCTAGAATTACTTGAATTGAAGATACAGCTCTAAATTTATCGTATAACGGAACATATTTAATAAAAAAGTCTGTCAATAAAGAGAAGTTTTTACCCCAAGAAAGCACTAAAGTAAAAAGTGCTCCAGCAAGGAAAACATATTTGATTTTTCTTTCGTCTATAAACAAAGCCAAGACTGCCAAGAAGAAAACTACAGCTCCAATATAAGCTGGCGCAGAAACAATTGGCTGATCTCCCCAATAAGTTGGCATTCCAGAAACAAAATCTTGAGCTTGAGAAGCTGGAACTCCTTGTTCCAACATAAATGAATACATACGACTGTCTGTACCTACATCTTCATGGCTTGAACCTCCAAATATTCTTGGAGCAATTAAATTCAAACTTTCTGCAATACCATAACTATATTCTGTAATATAATCAGTGGTCATAGAAGCAGTAGTTTCGTTTTTAGACCCATCTGGATTAAAAGTCAGCTCGCTTTTATCTCTAATACTGTATTTGGCATATTCATTTGTAGCCATTAAATTACCAGCATTAGCGCCTAAAGCAAAAATTCCTGCAACTAGTAAAACTCCGCAAGAAATTAAAAGACCTTTAAAGTCTTTTTCTTTGATATAATTAAAAGCAAAATACCCTGAAAGTATCAATAAGAAAATCAATAAATAATAGGTCATTTGGAAGTGATTGGCACTAATTTCTAATGCCACTGCAAACATAGTGAGCAAACCTCCTTTAATGTATTTCTTCTGAAAGACGAGCATAAAACCGGCAATAACCAAAGGCATATAAGCAATAGCATGTGCTTTGGCATTATGACCAACTCCTAAAATGATGATCATGTATGTTGAAAAACCAAAAGCAATTGAACCGATAAAAGCTTTCAGCGGGTCTGTTTTTAAAACCAATAACAAACCGTAAAAACCAAGGAAATATAGAAATAAGTAATCTGCAGGACGCGGAAGAAAACGCAATACGTCATCCACTTTACCAATAAAATCGTTCGGATAATTTGCTCCAAGCTGATACGTTGGCATACCTCCAAAAGCAGAGTTTGTCCAATAAGGTTCAGCATTTTCCATCGCTCTAAAGTCATTCTGCTCTTTTGCCATACCGGTGTATTGCGCAATATCTGACTGGAAAATTTGCTTTCCTTGTAGAACTGGATAAAAATAAATTAATGAAACAAAAATAAAGCCCAAGATAACAAGGGCATGCGGATAGAACTTATTTACTATTTTCAATTTTGGCTAGTTTGGGTTAAAATGAATCCTAAATTTTCAGGACACAAATCTAATCTATTTCTTCGTAATCGACATACTCTCCCACTTTTTTGGTTTCGCGAGGTTTTTTAGCATTAGCAGTATTAATGATTATTTCATCATTATTATTTGTATTGCGATTGTTTTGATATGTATTGCCTTGATTATACTGCTGTTGTTGTCTTTGAAAATTCTCACTAGCATTTTCTACCGCCTTTTTAACCAATACTGGCAAAAAGATTCTACCTAAAAATTTAAAAATGTAATAAAAAGCTATAACCCACATGATGGTTTTAAACAAACCTGAAAATGATGCTTCTTGCATAACTATATATTTTTTTTCAAAAATAATAAATCCATTCCTTAAAAATAAAATATGAATCTTAAATAAATAATAAAATATGTACATTTGAAATGCGTTATTATTTTTTAATCCAAAAAAAATCATATGTTCCAAATTAAAAACTTACTTGCCCCGGTACTTTTTTTTATTCCACAACTATTTTTTGCGCAATATACCGACGTTATTAATTCCAATCGCCCTGGAGAAACCATGTCTGCCTATGCGGTCGGAAAATCTGTCATTCAAGCCGAACTTGGCGTTTATGGCATTAAAGAAAAACATGATTTATTGGATTATGATGCCAGCGGATTTGGTACAGATCTTAGCATAAGATTTGGAGCTTTTCTAGAACAATTAGAGTTTATAGCTGATTTGCAATATCAAACAGAAAATTTTGATACTCCGTACACCAGCTATAAAAAGAATAATTTCAGACAAACAGTTTTAGGAGCTAAATATCTTATTTACGATCCTTATAAAAATTATAAGAGAGAAGTAAACATTTACAGCTATAAAGCCAATCGTAATTTTCAATGGCGCGAACTGATTCCGGCTGTTTCTGTTTTTGCTGGAGCAAATTTTGTTGGAGCAAACAATCCATACTATTTTTCTCCTGATGGTGCTATATCGCCTAAAGTTTCCTTGATTACCCAAAACTTATTAGGAGGCGGATCATGGGTGTTTGTAACCAATATTATTGCAGATTATATCGGAACTGACTATCCAAGTTACGGATATATATTAACTTTGACCCACGGTTTTAACGATAGATGGTCTGGTTTTATTGAAAATCAAGGATATAAAAGCGATTTCTACAGCGATTCTATTCTTCGCGGCGGAGCAGCTTTTCTTCTTTCATCCAACATGCAAGTCGATGCCTCTATAAGTACGAATTTCAAAAACACACCGTCTATTTTATATGGCGGAGTTGGAGTATCATGGCGATATGACGGCTGGTACAAAGAAAAAGTAATAGAAGACAAAGCAGCCGCTAGAGCAAAAAAGAATCCTGAAAATGAGAAACCAATAGATTATCAGGAAAGAGAACGAAAACGTAAAGCAAAATACGAATAAGCATACATAACTAGACCCTTTTTTAAGGACTCTCAACACCATCTTAATGATTACAATTAAAGAAGCCAAAAGCAAGAAAGAATTAACCGAATACATCAAATTTCCTTTTTCATTGTATAAGGATAATCCGTACTGGGTACCGCCCATTATTGCAGATGAATTGGAATCTTTTGACAAAACCAAAAATCCTGCGTTTGATAATGCCGAAGCTTATTTTTATCTGGCTTATAAAGACAATAAAATAGTGGGGCGTATTACGGCCATTATCAATTGGTCTGAAGTTAACAATCAGCACAAGAGAAAAGTTCGTTTTGGATGGTTTGATGTAATTGATGATATTGAAGTTACCAAAGCACTGCTTGAAAAAGTATATGAATTAGGAAGAAAACATAATTTAGAACACGCTGAAGGTCCAATGGGATTTTCAAATCTGGATAAAGTTGGCGTTTTAACTGAGGGTTACGATCAAGTAGGAACTATGATTACTTGGTACAATCATCCTTATTATGTAACACATTTAGAGCAATTAGGCTTTCAAGTTGAAAAACAATATATCGAAAGTGTATTCCCTTTTTCTAATGTAAAACCAGAATTCTTTCAAAAAGCGCAAGAACTAATCAAAAAACGTTACGGATTAAAGCCTCTTAATTTCACTAAAACAAAAGACATTATGCCTCATGTAGACAAAATGTTTGATTTGTTTAATGAATCTTACGAAAAACTAGCTTCGTTTGTTGCTATTTCTGATGTTCAGAAAGAATACTTTAAAAAGAAATACATCAGTTTTATAAATCCAGAATATATCAAATTTGTAGTTGACAAAGATGATAACTTAGTAGCCTTTAGTATTGTAATGCCTAGTTTTGTTGAAGCGTTACAGAAAATAAGAGGTAAATTATTTCCATTTGGTTTTCTGCAATTATTAAAAGCAAGAAAACACAGTAAAGATGTTGTATTTTATCTTATCGGAGTTCATCCTGATTACCAGAATAAAGGTGTAACCGCTATTATTTTTGATGAATATTATAAAACGTTTTCAGCCAAAGGAATTCAGACTTGCATTAGAACTCCAGAATTATTAGAAAACAACGCCATTCATTTACTTTGGAAAAACTTTGATCCAATTATTCACTGCCAAAGAAAGACCTATTTGAAGAATCTTTAAAAGTGAAATAAAAATGTAAAATAAAAAAAATCCATTCGCCCCCATACGAATGGATTTTTCATTTTGTAAAATACATTATTACTCTACTTTGCAATCTACTTTAACCAAAGTATTTTTTTGATCAAATTTCAGTTTTGATTTATCTTTAAAAGAAACCTTATTGTTGGCAGTTGCTACATCGCCGTATCCTTCGATAAAAGTCCCGTCTTTTTGCAGAAAAACAACTTCTCTAACAGACGAAACTCCCTCCGAATTGAAAGTATAATCAGCAATTAAGGTATCGCCTTTCATATTTCCAATTAAAGTTCCTTCGTTTTTATCTTTTCCGACTAAATTATAACTTAATTTTCCGTTGACTTCCTGATGTGAGTTAACATTAAAACTCATTTCAATCACATTTCCGTTTGATCTCCATGCATAACATTGATCTCCAGCAGGCTCTACAATTTCTGCTTCTTTTGGCGGACTTGGTGTAATTTGTATTGGTTCTGTCGTTGTCGTTTCTTTTTTACAAGAAGTAAAAACTGCAAGCGCCATCACCGTAAGTGTTAGTACTTTTTTCATAATTCTTATTTTTATTTTGTTGATTATGATCATAAAGTTACCTTAAATAAAAAAAATCCATTCGTAGAACAAATGGATTTTTTTACATAATTTCCACTTAAGGAAATCTATTTTATAAGAATTTACGAAACGTCAACAGTTGTACGTTCAGCAATTTCTTTATAAGTTCCGTTAGTCAATTTCTCACGGATTGCTTCAAAAGCTTTCAATGTTTCATCGATATCTTGTAAAGTATGAGAAGCTGTAGGAATCATTCTCAATAAGATAATTCCTTTTGGAATAACTGGATACACTACGATAGAAAGGAAAATACCATAGTTTTCTCTTAAATCGTTTACCATCACCATTGCTTCAGGAATACTTCCTTCTAAGTAAACTGGTGTAATACATGTATTTGTATCTCCAATATTAAATCCTTTTTCTTTAAGACCGTTTTGCAAAGCATTTACGTTTTCCCAAAGTTTGTCTTTAATAGCAGAAGATTTACGCAATAATTCTAAACGTTTCAAAGAACCAATTGTTTGAATCATTGGCAATGCTTTTGCAAACATTTGAGAACGTAAGTTGTATTTCAAATAATCGATAACTGTTTTATCAGCCGCTACGAAAGCACCAATATTAGCCATAGATTTTGCAAAAGTAGAGAAGTAAACATCAATTTGATCTTGAACTCCTTGCTCCTCACCTGCTCCAGCACCAGTTTTACCTAAAGTACCAAAACCGTGAGCATCATCTACCAATAATCTGAAATTGTATTTTTTCTTTAGTTCCGCAATTTCTTTTAATTTTCCTTGCTGTCCGCGCATTCCGAAAACACCTTCAGTAATAAATAAAATACCTCCGCCTGTTTCTTCTGCCATTTTAGTAGCACGCTGCAAGTTTTTCTCCATACTCTCCAAATCATTGTGTTTGTATGTGAAACGTTTACCCATGTGCAAACGAACACCATCAATGATACAAGCATGTGAATCTACGTCATAAACAATAATATCATTTTTAGTAACCAAAGCATCAATGATAGAAACCATTCCTTGGTAACCGAAATTCAGCAAATAAGCAGATTCTTTCATTACGAACTCTGCCAATTCATTTTCTAACTGTTCGTGGTACGTTGTGTGGCCAGACATCATACGAGCTCCCATCGGATACGCTGCACCAAACTGAATTGCCGCATCTGTATCTGCTTGACGAACTTCCGGATGATTTGCCAGACCTAAATAATCATTTAAACTCCAGTTTAAAATATTTTTTCCGTGAAATTGCATTCTAGGACCCAACTCTCCTTCTAACTTTGGGAAAACATAATAACCTTCTGCTTGAGAAGCCCATTTTCCTAAAGGTCCCTTATTGTCCTGAATTCTTTCGAATAAATCTTTTACCATAATATATTGTAGTAATTTTTTTTACTTAATCAGCGAGCAAAAATAATCATTATTAATTTAAAATGAAGAGCCTCAATTATTTTTATTCAAAAATATTCGACTACAAAAAAATAACAGGATTTTACATCTATTTATTTTACTCACAAAACTCCTTAGCGTCAAATCACTCTATAAAATGATTAATATTAAAAAAAATGCGAGCAGATTGTATCATATTCGAGTGTTGCATTAATCAGTATTTTCAAAAGCAAACCTCATATTTCCTTTATTTATAATGAAACTAATTAGTCTCTACAAAAACACTTATTCATCATTGAATTCTTATAAAAACCAATTTTAATTTTAACTTTGAGAGTATTTAATTTTTAATATTAAAATAATGCCTTTAAGCAATTCAAAAGATTTAAAACTGGCAGTTCTAATTGATGCAGACAATGTGCCATACAGCAATGTAAAAGGCATGATGGAAGAAATTGCAAAGCTCGGAACGCCAACTACAAAAAGGATTTATGCCGACTGGACAAAACCAAATGCAAATGGCTGGAAAGGCGTTTTACTGGAACATGCTATCACTCCTATTCAGCAATACAGTTATACAGTTGGGAAAAATTCGTCAGATTCGGCTTTGATTATCGATGCTATGGATTTGCTTTACTCCGGAAAATTGGACGGTTTTTGTATTGTTTCCAGCGATAGCGATTTTACCAGACTCGCTGTAAGACTTCGCGAATCGGGCATGAAAGTAATTGGTATTGGAGAAAAGAAAACACCAAATTCGTTTATTGTGGCCTGTGACCGTTTTATTTATATTGAGGTTTTGGACGGAGCAACTCAAAAGAAAAAACCAAAAGCAACGACTGCCGACACCAAAAAACCAATTGAGAAACCAGCTGAAAAAGCACTTCATAAAGTTGACAAACAAACTATTGAACTTATAGAAGCTACAATCGAAGATATTGAGGATGATGATGGCTGGGCATTCTTGGGCGATGTCGGAAATCTGATTGTGAAGAAAAAACCCGAATTTGACCCTCGAAATTATGGCTATTCAAAACTCACTCCGATGCTGAAATCGTTAACTGATATTTTGGAAATCGACGAAAGAGAGTCAGACAAAAAAGGAATCAAACACGTTTATGTGCGTTTGAGATTCAACTAATTATCGCATTTATTACCTATTTAATTTTTTAAAAACATGAGAAAGAAATTCTTTATTTACGGATTCTTATTGTTTCTACTTGTTGCCGCAATCTATTATTATACCGAGCGCGGATTTTTATTAGTGATCATTATACCTATATTACTAGTAGTCGGGGTTTATAATGCGTCACAAGAAAAACACGCTATTTTACGAAACTTTCCTGTTTTGGGTTATTTCAGATATTTATTTGAAATGATCGCGCCAGAAATCCAACAGTATTTTATTGAAAGATCTACAGACGGAAAACCTTTTTCTAGAAATCAGCGTTCTTTAGTGTACCAAAGAGCTAAAAATATTGATTCGAGTACTCCGTTTGGAACTCAATTAAACTTAAATACTGAAAGTTACGAAGGAATCAAGCATTCCATTTTCCCTGCAAAAGTAAATGAAGAATTGCCTCGCGTTTTAGTGGGCGGAAAAGATTGCAAACAGCCGTATTCTGCTTCTTTATTTAATGTTTCGGCAATGAGTTTTGGTTCTTTAAGCGAACATGCCGTACGTGCAATTAACATTGGAGCACAAAAAGGAAATTTCTATCAAAATACAGGAGAAGGCGGATTGACAGAATATCATTTAGCGGGCGGCGGAGATATTACTTGGCAAATTGGAACCGGATATTTTGGATGCCGTGATGCAGAAGGAAATTTCAGCCCCGAAAACTTTAAAGAAAAGGCCAATCTTCCAAATGTAAAAATGATTGAGATTAAGCTTTCTCAAGGCGCAAAACCAGGACATGGAGGAGTTCTTCCCGCTAAAAAAAATACGGAACAAATTGCAAAAATCAGAGGTGTTGTGCCGCATACTATGATTCTTTCTCCTCCTGGACATCATGCATTTTCTGATGCAAAGGGATTGATTCATTTCATAAAACAATTACGTGATTTATCTAACGGGAAACCAATCGGATTTAAATTATGCATTGGAAATACTGCTGAGTTTGAAAACATCTGCCAAGAAATGATTAATGAAGACACTTATCCAGATTTCATTACCGTTGATGGCGCGGAAGGTGGTACTGGAGCTGCTCCGCTTGAATTTGCAGATGGTGTAGGAATGCCTTTTGAACCTGCATTAATTTTTGTGAATAAAACGTTGGTTCGTTTAGGCATTCGCGATAAAATGCGCATTATTGGAAGCGGAAAAATTATTTCTGGCTATTCTATTTTGCATGCTATTGCATTGGGTGCAGATATGTGCAACAGCGCGAGAGGATTTATGTTTTCTTTAGGCTGCATTCAAGCTTTGCGTTGTCACAATAACGAATGTCCAACGGGAGTTGCCACACAAAACAAGATGCTTATGAAAGGTTTGGTGGTTACAGATAAGTCTGAAAGAGTCTATCATTTCCATAAAAATACGCTTCACGCTGCAAACGAGCTTTTGGCTGCAGCAGGAAAAACATCGTTTGCTGATGTTGACATCAACATTTTTATGCGTGGAGATGAGTTTACTAACCTATCGGAACTTTACTTCCCAGACAATTTAAAAAATGTTACTCAGTTTTCATAAAAAAAGTCCTCTTCAAATGAAGAGGACTTTTTTTATCTGCAATTTTGGATTATAATTTTGCCGTTTCTTTACCTGCTTTTGGATTTCCCTCTAAAACCGCCAATTCATCCTGATCTACTACTTCTTGTGCTAGAATAGCATTATTGTAAGCTAAGAAATAAACATCAAACTTTACTCCTTCAGCAATAAGAGAAGTTGAAATTTGGTCATTTTTAATCATCTCTTTCAATAAATCTGGAAAAGATTCTTTGTAGGCTAATTTATTTGCATCGTTTTCTTCTAAATTGGTTTCAATCCTAATTTCGATTTTATTGTCATTTAAGAAGGCTTTTGCTGATGTGCTCGTAATACCATTTCCTTTTATAGAAACAGAATTATTGTAGTTACTTACATGTTCTTGGATTTTCTGCTTGGTATTTTTACAGCTTACTAAAAACAATGCAAAAGCAATAGCAAATGCGATTTGGGTAATTTTTTTCATAATTTTTTGGTTTAATAGTTATTTTTTAACTCAAACATAACTAATTCATAACATAAAAACAATATTCAATTGCAAAAAACACACTTATAATTCTTTGAAAACAAGCCCATTATATCTTAAAAATGAGATTTTTTGTAAGAATAAAAACGTTTCTTTTACACTTAAGTTTAGCCTTAAACATAAAAAAGTCTCTTTAAATAAGTTTTAAAGAGACTTTTAATATGTAAGAATTAAAAATGATTTGTTTTCTACAAAACTCGATTCATTATTTTAAAAAATCTTTCAATGATTCGCCTGTTAAGGTTTCTTTGTCTAAAACGGTATTATCATTTGCAAGAAAATAAACATCAAATTTTACTCCTTCTTCGATCAATTGTCTCGGAATCTCATCTTTATCGATCATCTGTTTTATCAATTTTGGAAAAGAAATAACAGCAGCCGATTTGTTAACTTCATTTTGTTCTAAATCGGTTTCAAATCGCAATTCAATTTTATCGTCATTAATGTAACCTCTTGCTGTGGTAAGCGTTACATTTTCACTTCTAAAACTTGGAGCAATGGTTTTGTTGTACGTAACAACATACTCCTGAAGTTTTTGTTTGGTATTTTTACAGCTCGCAAGCATGAGTACCATCAGTATTGCAAAGGCAATTTGGCTTATTTTCTTTAGCATAATCTTTTATTTTAGTTTCTGAAGTCTTAAAAGTGCTTCAAGATAGTAATAATCTGCGTAATTTATAGAACAATCTATCTCGCTTCCTGCAGGTTTATGTCCAGTTGAATGCAATAAAAACGCCGAATTCACATCGTGGCTCTGATAATGATCTGAAAGCGATACGATCATTTTTTTGGCTTTCGCTAAATATTCTGTTTTTAAATTTTTGTCTTTTGTATAAGAACTTAATTCTAAAAGGGCAGATGAAACAATGGCTGCTGCCGAAGCATCTCTTGGCTCATTCGGAATGTTTGGCGCATTGAAATCCCAATACGGAATTAAATCTTCTGTTGTTAATTTATCCAAATAAACACGAGCTAGTTTATGAGCAAAATCTAAAAACTTAGTGTCTTTTGTTTCTCTGTAGGTCATTGTAAAACCATAAATGGCCCACGCTTGTCCGCGTGCCCACATACTTTCATCACTATATCCTTGCGCTGTTCTTCCTTTTATTTTTTTTCCAGTTTCAAAATCGTAGATAACAACGTGATAAGAAGTATTATCCGGTCTAAAATGATTTGCCATTGTAGTTTCGGCATGTTTTACCGCAATATCATAAAGTTTTTTGCTGCCTCCATTTTTTGAAGCCCAAAACAAAAGCTCCAAATTCATCATATTATCAATAATCGTATTGTGACCGCCCATTTTATTGTGCGGCCAAGATTGGATTGTTCCCACTTTCGGATTAAAAAGTGTCGCAAGCGTATCGGCAGTTTTTAGAATGATTTCTTTGTATGCCGCGTTTTTAGTCAATCGATATCCGTTTCCGAAGCTATTGAAAACCTGAAAACCTAAATCATGATCTGCCGCTTTAGTTACAGATAAAGGCGTTAAAAATCGAGTAAACCTGTCGGCTTCTTTTTCCCATTTTTTATCTTTTGTTGCTTCATACAAAAACCACAATTCGCCAGGCCAGAATCCGCTTGTCCAATCTTTGTAACCAACAAATTTCCATTCTTTACTTCCGTTTGGAACTGTTCGTGGAGAAGTTCCGTCATTCGGAATTACTTGTAAAGTTTTTGAAGCTTGTTCTGCGCAATAATCCAATTGCTTTTTAACATTAAACGAATTGTCTTTTTGAGAATAGCTTTGATTTCCTAAAAAAAACAAAGCTACCATCAGAGTAAAAATTTTTGCCTTCATGCGGTTATTTTGATAGTGAGTTAATTGAACTGATAAATTTATAAAATAAACCAAATGTATTTGAATCTTTGTATTTTTGTTTAACTAAAATCGTACAATTGTTACAGCAAAAACTAATTTTGAACAAATCAAGAATCCACTATTTCTTAGTTTTTCTCAGTATTATTTTCTTTGGAATACTTTCAAGAAAAATTTCTTTTGTCCCTTTATGGATTGGCGATTTTCTTTATGCTGTCATGATTTACTTTTTGGTTCGAGTCTTTTTTCCGTCAAAAAAGTTCTTCTTTATCATACTAGCTTCTCTTCTTATTTGTTATTGTATAGAGTTTTTACAACTTTACCAAGGCGAATGGATGGTTGAACTTAGAAAAACACTTTTTGGCAGATATGTATTAGGTCAGGGATTTTTATGGTCGGATATTCTCGCCTATACGTTCGGAATTACATTTGCTTTTATAATAGAAAAATCATTTTTAAAATAGTACCATCATGAATCTCGTTTTCGCATCCAACAACAAAAATAAAATCGCAGAAATTCAAAGCATGCTTCCTGAAAGCATTAAAATCTTAAGCTTAGAAGATATCAATTGTTTGGAAGACATTCCTGAAACTGCTGATACAATTGAAGGCAATGCCATTTTAAAAGCCGATTATGTAACTCAGAAATACGGTTACGATTGTTTTGCGGACGATACAGGATTGGAAGTTCACGCTCTAAATGGAGAACCAGGAGTATATTCTGCAAGATATGCAGGCGAGCAGAAAAATGCAGACGATAATATGAATAAGCTTTTGGACGCTTTAAAAAATGAGGAAAATCGTAGCGCCCAGTTCAAGACCGTTATCACTTTAAACCTAAAAGGAAAACAATATTTATTTACGGGAATTGCGGCAGGAGAAATTACACATGCCAAAACAGGAACAAATGGCTTTGGTTATGATCCTATTTTTAAACCTGAAAATTTTAATGAAACCTTTGCAGAACTGCCGTTAGAAACCAAAAACACTATAGGTCACCGCGGAAAAGCCGTTAAGCAACTCATTGATTTTCTGAATACCACAAAATAATTGTTTCAAATACAACATTTTAAGCTCTAAATTTTACATTTCACGACGTAATTTTTAATCATTTTGGAGGTTTCTGACGAAAAATCATTACAACAAAACAGTAACTTTTTGATAATCAAATCATAACAAATCCATAAATCTTAAAATTGCATTAGTTTATCTGAATAATTAGCTGTAATTTTGCACCCTATTTTAAATACATATATGAATAAATTTGAACAATTAGGATTGAATGAATCGTTACTGAAGGCGATTTTAGATCTAGGATTTGAAAATCCGTCAGAGGTACAGGAAAAGGCGATTCCCCTATTATTGGAAAAAGACACAGATATGGTTGCGTTGGCTCAAACAGGGACAGGGAAAACGGCAGCTTTCGGTTTTCCGCTAATTCAAAAAATTGATGCTGACAATAGAAACACACAAGCATTAGTTTTATCGCCAACACGAGAACTTTGTTTACAGATTACCAACGAACTTAAAAACTACTCAAAATACGAAAAAGGTATTAATGTGGTAGCAGTTTACGGCGGGGCTAGTATTACAGAGCAAGCCAGAGAGATTAAAAGAGGAGCACAAATCATTGTGGCTACTCCGGGGAGAATGCAAGACATGATTAACAGAGGTTTAGTTAACATTAAAAATATAGATTACTGTATTCTTGATGAGGCTGATGAGATGTTAAACATGGGATTCTATGACGACATCGTATCTATCTTATCAGATACTCCAGATGAAAAAAGTACATGGTTGTTTTCTGCAACTATGCCGCAAGAGGTTGCTAGAATTGCAAAACAATTCATGAGCGAACCATTAGAAATCACTGTAGGAACTAAAAATTCAGGTTCTTCTACAGTATCTCACGAATTTTACTTAGTAAATGCTCGTGATCGTTACGAAGCTTTAAAACGTTTAGCTGATGCTAATCCAGACATTTTCTCAGTAGTTTTCTGTCGTACAAAAAGAGACACGCAAGCTATTGCAGAAAAATTAATTGAAGATGGTTATAGCGCTGCTGCGTTACACGGAGATTTATCTCAGGCGCAACGTGATGGTGTAATGAAATCATTCCGTGGAAGACAAATTCAGATGCTTGTTGCTACTGACGTTGCTGCACGTGGTATTGATGTTGATAATGTAACTCACGTTGTAAACTACCAATTACCTGACGAAATCGAAACGTACAACCACCGTTCTGGACGTACTGGTAGAGCAGGAAAATTAGGTACTTCTATTGTAATCGTTACAAAAAGCGAGTTACGTAAAATTTCTTCTATCGAGAGAATCATCAAACAGAAATTTGAAGAAAAATCTATTCCATCTGGAATTGAAATCTGCGAAATTCAGTTATTGCACTTAGCAAACAAAATTAAAGATACTGAGGTTGATCACGAAATTGACAACTATTTGCCAGCAATCAACAATGTTCTTGAAGATTTATCTAAAGAAGAATTGATTAAGAAAATGGTATCAGTAGAATTTAACCGTTTCATCGCATACTACAAAAAGAACAGAGATATTTCTGTATCTGGTGGCGAAAGACGCGAAAGAGGTGATTCTGAACCAAGAGAATTCAGTAATAATGGCGCAGTTCGTTATTTCGTAAACATTGGTTCTAGAGACAACTTCGATTGGATGTCATTAAAAGATTACTTAAAAGAAACATTAGATTTAGGTCGTGATGATATCTTTAAAGTAGATGTAAAAGAAGGATTCTCTTTCTTTAATACTGATCCTCAATTTACTGATAAAGTAATGGATGTTTTAAACAACGTTCAATTAGAAGGTCGTCGTATTAATGTTGAGATTTCTAAAAATGATGGCGGAGGAAGACGTGACCACAACAACCGTGGAGGAAGACGTGATTCTGGCAGAAGAGATGGAAACTTTGCTCCAAGACGTGAAGGCGGATTCAGAGGCGATAGAAATTCTTCTAGAGACGGAGGTTCACGCGATGGCGGATCTCGTGACGGAGGTTTTAGAAGCGACAGAAACTCATCTTCAAGAAGAGAAGGCGGTTTTAGAAGTTCTGCTCCTAGAAGCGAAGGCGGATCAGATAGAGCTCCAAGACGTTCTGAAAACTTTGGCGATAGCTCAAGACCAAGAAGATCTAGAAGAGATTAATAATTCGATTTCTTAAAATACAAAATCCCAAATTCCAAATATAACTGGAACTTGGGATTTTTTTTATCTCTGAATTTCAGACTCCGTAAATGAGTTTTGTAACTCAAGACAATACCAATTAATCTTTACTACCCTTTTTATTTAATTCAAAAAAGCAATACTGCAGCCTTTGTTAATTTTCTTATAATTAAATTCCCAGACTGCGAGATATTTAATCCCGATTTACTACTTTTAGAGCTTTAAATCAGGATATGAAATATTTCGCAGTTTTCTTTTTTACACTTCTCGCTAACTTTGGATTTGCGCAAGATACGCAACCAACAGTTCCACAAAGAGTTTCAGGTTATGTTATTAATGACAACAGCAAACAGCCGCTTGCTGGCGTAAATATCATTAACACCAATAAAGTGCGTGGTGCAAAATCTGACGAAAAAGGATATTTTGAAATTGACGTGCAGGTCAACGACACGCTTCACTTTTCTATTCTAGGATTTCAATCGCTAAGAATCAGAGTAACAAATGACTGGATCAAAAATAAAGTAACCAGAATTCAACTTACTGAAAAAGCAATTGCTTTGGAAGAAGTGGTTATTGCTCCTTTTTCTTTGACCGGATATCTTGAAATTGACTCTAAATTAATTCCAACAAAAGAAAACTATCGTTATAGCATTTCTGGTCTTACACAAGGTTACGAAGCTGGAGAATATGCGCCAAATGCATTTGGAAAAGTTCTCGGTTCCATCTTCAACCCTGCCGATATGCTCTATAATTTCTTTGGAAAAAATGGAAAAGAACTCAAGAAGCTGAAGGAAATGAAAAAGGATGATACCGTACGAACGCTTTTAGAATCAAAATACGATCGTGAAACGGTGGCCGTATTATTAGGCATTAGCAAGGATGAAATTCCAGAAATTATGCAGCGTTGCAATTATTCTGATTCTTTCATTCAAACTGCAAACGACCTCCAGATTATGGATGCAATCAGTGCTTGTTATGAACAATATAAAGTTTTGAAACGAAATTAAAATCATAACATAAAAAATCAATCCTCATTTTAAAATTGAGGATTTTTTTTGTTTTAAATGTAACTACTCACCAACCAAAACCACAAAAAAATGTCTACAATACCATTTCAGACGATTGATTGGAGTCAAATCGAAAAAACAGAACACACTGGAGAAACTGGAACTGCTTACTGGCAAACCATACAATTAGGCAGTTTGCGTGTTCGAAAAGTGGTTTACAGTAAAAATTATCTTGCTGATCATTGGTGTCAAAAAGGACACATTGTACATTGCTTAGAAGGAGCTTTTATAAGCGAACTAGGAAACGGCGAAAAAATAACATTCACCAAAGGAATGACTTATATCGTTTCTGATGACATGAGTTCTCATCGTTCTATTACAGCAAAAGGAGTCGAACTGCTTATAATAGATGGGGATTTTTTAATTTAAAACTAAGTCTCAGTTTACAGTCTCAGTTGCAGTTTTATACAAACTGAACACTGAGACTGCGACTGAAATCTTATTATTTAACTGGAATATTAGAAAGAATTTCTAATACAAATTTCCAATATTTCTGTGCAGATGAAATACTTGCTCTTTCGTCCGGTGAGTGTGCTCCGTGAATTGTTGACCCAAAAGAAATCATATCCATATCTGGGTAATTCGTTCCTAAAATTCCACATTCTAAGCCAGCATGACAAGCTACAACTTTAGGCTGTTCGCCATTTTGTTTTTCGTAAATTTCTTTTAAAACTTCTAAAATCTCAGAGTTTACGTTTGGCGTCCATCCTGGATAAGAACCTGAAAGTTCTACTTCACATCCAACCAATTCGAAAGCAGAGCGCAACGAATTAGCCAAATCAAATTTTGAAGATTCAACAGAAGAACGCGTCAAACATCCTACTAAGATTTCTCCATCTTTAATCACTACACGAGCAATATTATTTGAAGTTTCAACTAAGTCAGCCATATCAGCACTCATTTTATAAACTCCATTTTGAGCCGCATAAATCGCTCTAATAATTCCTTCTTGAACTCCTAAGTCCATTACCTTTTCAGGCAAATCACCTTTTACGATTTCAATAGTTAGATTCGGTTCCGTTGTTTTGTATTCTGCTTTGATATCAGAAATAATTTCTTGTATATCGTATACGTAAGCCTCATCAAACATTTGAGAAATAATTACTTTAGCAACACTTTCTCTCGGAATTGCATTTCTAAGACTTCCTCCGTTAATTTCTACAATCTGCAAACCAAAGTTTTCAAATGCATCAAACAACAAACGATTCATTATTTTGTTTGCGTTTCCTAAACCTTTATGAATATCCATTCCCGAATGTCCTCCGTTTAGACCCTTTACCGTAATGGTATAACCTACAGAACCTTCTGGAACTTCTTCTTCATGATATGTTCTAGTTGCTGTTACATCAATTCCTCCAGCACATCCGATATCAATTTCATCGTCTTCTTCTGTATCTAAATTCAATAAAATCTGACCTTGCAAAATACCGCCTTTCAGGTTTAAAGCACCTGTCATTCCTGTCTCCTCATCAACAGTAAACAAAGCTTCGATTGCAGGATGCGGAATATCTTTACTTTCCAGAATAGCCATAATCGTTGCTACTCCTAGCCCATTATCAGCCCCAAGTGTAGTGCCACGTGCACGAACCCAGTCACCATCCACATACATATCGATTCCTTGCGTATCAAAATCGAAAACAGTATCTGCATTTTTTTGATGCACCATATCTAAATGCCCCTGCATAACAATTGGCTTGCGATTTTCCATTCCTGGAGTAGCTGGTTTTCTGATTATTACATTTCTGATTTCATCTTCGAAAGTTTCTAAACCTAAACTGTTTCCAAAGTTCTTCATGAACTCAATTACACGCTCTTCTTTTTTTGATGGACGCGGAACGGCATTTAGATCTGCGAATTTGTTCCAAAGTGCTTTTGGTTCCAGATTTCTTATTTCTTGACTCATTATATTTTGTTTGATGTTTAACAATTATAAGTCTCAAAGTTACAAAGTTTCAAAGTCTTTTCGCCACGAATTCCACGAATTAGCACTAATCCTATTGAAATAAAAATACAATTCCACAAATACTTTTTTGTTACATTTATTAGAAAACTATTAAATAACGGAAATTAGTAGAATTTCTACTAAACTTTTTTATCGGTTAATATTTGTATCTATATTTACTTATCTAAAAATTGTACTGTGAAATCAAAATACGTTTTACCTTTATTCCTTCTTGTTCAGATTATTTTTTATAGAATCCTTCCGTACTTTCCTGATTTTGTAGAAGGCTTTTACAGCAAGAATTTATTCGTTAGGATTTCTCATTTTTCGAGAACAGTTTTAGGTAAAATTCCATTTTCTGTTGGAGATATTTTTTACGCGGTTTTGATGATCTCCATTATTAGCTGGTTTTGGAGAATTAGAAAAACATGGAGTACAGATTGGAAAGATCATCTTTTAAAAATATTAGGCAAAATCTCTGTTTATTACTTTTTCTTTCATTTGCTTTGGGCTTTCAATTATTATCGAGAACCTCTTTTTCAAAAAATGGAAATAAGACGAGAATATACAGACGCTGATTTATTAGCTTTTACAAAAAGATTGATTGCAAAAACGAATGAAATTCAATTTCAAATTACAAAAAATAATAATTCAAAGATCGTTTTTCCTTATTCTCAACAAGAAGCTTTTCTGATGAATATAAATGGATATAAAAATTTATCCAAAGATTATCCCTACTTTGAGTATCAAACTTTAAGCGTAAAAAAATCATTATTTAGCCTACCATTGAGTTATATGGGTTTTGGAGGTTATTTAAATCCATTTACAAATGAAGCTCAGGTGAACCATTTATTACCAATGTACAATTTTCCACAAACGACTTGTCATGAAATGGCGCATCAAATTGGCTTTGCAAGCGAAAGTGAATGCAACTTTATTGGGGTCTTGGCAACTACACGAAATGACAATCCTTACTTTAAATATTCTGGTTATACTTTGACTCTTAGCTATTGTTTAGGCATTTGGCATCAAAAAAATGAGCAGGTTTACAAACAATTAATAAAATCCGTTAATCCAGGTATTTTAAAAAATTATCAGGAAGATTATGATTTCAGTAAAAAATACAAAAGTCCCGCAGAACCTTTTTTCAAATTTTTATATGACAATTTCTTGAAATCTAACAATCAGAAAGACGGAATGGACAGTTACAGCAAGTTTATCGATTTGATGATTAATTATTATAAAACGAGAAAATTATAAGTTGGCCACAGATTTAAATGATTAAAAGGATAATAAAGTCTTTCCCTTATTATTCTCAAAAAATAAAAATCATTTAAATCTTTTTAATCAATGGCAAAAAAAAAATAGAACACCAACTGTAACAAAAATGATTTCATAAGTACTAATATAAATATGAGCGGAAATCTAGAACAATCATTTGTTGCGCAGCTGCAGGCAAATCAGAATATAATCCACAAGATTTGTAGATTATATACTGATGGTGAAGACGCACACAAAGATCTGTTTCAAGAAATCACTATTCAGCTCTGGAAAGCTTATCCAAAATTTAGAGGCGACAGTAAATTTTCGACCTGGACGTATCGTGTTGCCTTAAACACAGCAATTACCTTATACCGAAAAACCAAAAGAACTATATCTACCGTAGATTATGAAAACCATCAGCATTTTGTAAAAGATGTTGACTACAATTATGAAGAAGAAGAACAGATTAAACTGATGTATAAAGCAGTTTATCAATTGAATGACATCGAAAAGGCATTAGTTTTTATGTATTTAGAAGACAAAGATTATCAAGAAATAGCTGAAACCTTAGGAATCAGTGAAGTGAATGCGCGCGTGAAAATGAACAGAATTAAGGGGAAACTTAAAAAAATACTAAATCCTTAAAAATTATTATGAAAGAACTGGATTTACTAAAAAAAGACTGGCAAAAGAACTCTGATTCTTTTCAACAAATTTCTGAAACTGAAATCTATAAGATGATTCACAAAAAATCATCATCTATTGTAAAATGGATTTTGATTATCAGCATTTTGGAAATTTCTTTCTGGACGTTTTCAAACTTATTTATCAATACAGATGATGTATTGCATAAAATTAATCATCCTGAGATTGTTACTGCTTTAGAATTTCTTACCTACTTCAATTATGTTGTAGTACTTATTTTTGTTTACATTTTCTACAAAAACTATAAAACCATTTCGACTATAGTAGCCACAAAATCTTTGATGAGCGCTATTTTAAAGACTCGTAAAACAGTTCAATACTATGTTTGGTACAATTTAGGAATGATTGTGATTACCGCTATCTTGAGTTTCTTTATTGCTTTTGTCTATAATCCGGATATGGAATTCCTTAGAGAAAAATTGGCCATGAACGGAAAAGCAATGTTCGTAACAATCGGCATATTATTCCTAGTAATTTTAGGTTTCTTCGGATTGTTCTGGTGTTTCTACAGAATTATCTATGGAACGCTTTTACGCAGATTGTATGCGAATTATAAAGAGCTGAAGAAGATAGATTTCTAAAGATGCTAAGATTCTGAGATTCTAAGGTTCTAAGTTTTTTTTTAAGTTACAAAATAACAGAGTAACAGAGTTTCTCTAACTTTAAACCTGAAACTTGAAACAAGAAAAAACTAAATTAGTAATCCCATTGTCTCATTTTATTAAGTTCTTCTTGTGCTTTGATTTCTTCGGCTGGAATAACTTTTAAAAATGAAGGGTGCTGTTCTATTGCGTATTCTACTTTTTCAACGATTTGTTCGATTGTGTCGTTTTCATAATCAATATCGAGCGGTTCTTTGATGATGAAAGATTGCAGGATTCCTTTTTTCTTCATTCGAAGACCTTTTTTATCGAATGATCTTCTGAAACCATCAATTACAATAGGAATAACGATTGGTTTGTGCTGCTTGATAATATGTGCAGTTCCTTTACGAACTGGTTTAAACGATTTTGTAGTTCCTTGCGGAAAAGTAATAACCCAACCGTCTTCAAGTGCTATTCTGATGTTTTCGGTATCGTTAGGGTTTACTTCTCGTTTTTCTGTTACATCAACACCTTTCGCACGCCAAGTTCTTTCGACGGTAATTGCACCTACATAAGCTAAAATTCTTGGCAATAAACCCGCTTGCATCGTCTCTTTAGCAGCAACATAATAGATATTCATCTTTGGCTGCCACAAATAACCAATATTCTTAATTGTGTCCTGACGTCCTGATAAACTGGCATTAAAGACATGAAACATCGCTACAACGTCTGCAAAATAAGTCTGGTGATTGGAAATAAACAAAACATTAGTATCTGGAAGTGTTTTAATAATTTCAGATCCTTCAATCTGCAATTCATTAAAACCTCTATATCGCTTATGAGTCATCGCACCTAGAACTCGGATTAACCATTTCTTGATGAATAATATATGCCCAAAAGGATTTCGTTTAAACAATCCCATAACTAATCTATCTTAATTTTTTTGTTAGGTCGCAAACATACAAAAATTATTCTTTTAGCAACACTATAAAACAATTTCTCGAATTAACAGTTATCCAAATGAATATCAAATCATTAAATAAACTTTATTAAATTTATTTTGCAATAGCAGTGTTTAAAACATCTCGCAATTCACTCAAAATCATTGCTGTGGCTCCCCAAACAACATGGTTTTGAATATTAAAGGCAGGAACTAAAACATTTGCTCCGTAAGAAGTTGATAATCTGGCTTCGATAATAATATCGTCATTTAAAAAAACAGACAAAGGCAGTTCAATAATTCCGGCTACTTCTCGGATATCAGGATAAAAAGAAAGTTCTTCTGTTGCAATTCCTAAAAAAGGATGCACTAAAAAGTTACTTGGCGGAATATACATAGGAGAGAAATGTTTAACAATATCAATCTTATCTCTTGGAATTCCTACCTCTTCGTGGGTTTCTCTAAGTGCTGTGGTTTCAAAATTTAAATCTTCCTTTTCATACTTTCCTCCTGGAAATGCAATCTGAGCCGAATGAACTCCATCATAAGCATTTCTAACAATCAAAACCAAATGTGTTTTTTCCTGTTTTGGATAAAACAGCATCATTACGCCTGCCATTCTAGCGTTTAGCGCATCAATATCAAGATTTTTTAATCCCTCCACACGCTCTTTTGGAGCCATTTTTAAGTGTGATGTCACTGCTGGCAATTCTATCGGAATTATATTGGGAACATATTTCAAAAAGTCTTGAAAATTCATAATCAAAGCTTATTTTTGTACTTTCAAATAAAACATAAATATACTTCAGAAAACGCAGTACCGCAAGTTTTCTAATCTTAAAGCCTAAAAAAATGTACAGCAGAGAAGAATCGCAAAGAATAAAAAGAGAATTTTGGGTAGCATTTGCCGAAAAATATCCTCGTAAATGGGTGCTTTACGATACGAAGATTAAAGATTTTTCTTTTAAATTTTATGTTGACAATAAAAAAGCGCAGGTCTTAATTGATATTGAACAAAGAAGTGACGAGAAACGCTACGCTTACTTCGAAAAATTGGAAGCTTTAAAAAATATTTTGGAAGAAGAATTTATCAAAGATTTAGTTTTTGAGAAAAATTATACGCTAGAAAGTGGTAAAAACATCAGTAGAATTTGGGTTGAAAAATCGGGTGTAGGTTTCAGCAATAGAAATACTTGGGATACTATTTTTGATTTTTTCAACGAAAATATGCACGCTCTAGAAATGTTCTATTTAGAATATGATGAGTTTATTAAGGATGTGGAGAATTGAGGCTCTGAGGTTCTGAGATGCTAAGGTACTGAGATCCTAAGACCCTAAGCTTCTTCTCTTTGAGTTTATATAGCAAACCCGACAGGTTTTAAAAACCTGTCGGGTTTATTAATTCAAGTTCTAAAAAAACTTAGCATCTCAGCATCTTAGAAACTTAGTATCTTAACTACACCGTAATAATATTATACACAATAATATGATCGTCGTAATTGATATAAAGCTGTTTGCGGTAGTCTTGTTTTTTACGGGTAATGATGGATAGTTTGCATTCTTTTCCATCATTGTCTTTACACATAAAAGAATATACAATATCGGTATCGTTTTCTTCTCTTTCGATGTAATTTAAAATATTATAAAGCTGGATTTCCTGAGAGTAAACTACAATTCTATGTTTATTGGTATCTAAAACAACTGAAAGATTTACTAAATCTAGATTGGACCATTCGCCCCATTTCCCTCTTTCGTTTTTTTCTAGAACGCTAAAACCTGAAGTTTTAAAATGATATGACTGACTTTGAACCTGTTGAAATCCAAACCCTAAAAAAAGTAATAGTATATATATGCGTATAGAATTCATAAATTATTTCTTGCAGTCAATTAAAACTCAAATGTAGTCTTTTCTTTGGATGCGACTTCAAATTCGGCTATCATTTGTTGAATAATTTCTTCAACAGGTAAGATCTCATGAATCAGTCCTGCGACTTGCCCAATCTCCAATTCTCCCTCATCCAAATCTCCTTCAAACATTCCTTTTTTGGCTCTTGCTCTTCCTAAAAGCTGAACCAATTCTTCTTTCGATGGACATTTTTGATACAAATCCTGAACATCCTGATAGAATTTGTTTTTCACCAATCTTACAGGAGCCAATTCTTTCAAAGTCAGCTGCGTACCTCCTTCTAAAGTATTAACTATCGTATCCTTAAAATTATTGTGTGCCGAAGATTCTACAGATGCAGCAAAACGGCTCCCAACCTGAACACCATCTGCTCCTAAGACCATTGCTGCAAGCATTCCTCTTCCTGTTGCAATTCCGCCAGCTGCGATTAAAGGAATTTGTATTTTCTCCCTCACCATCGGAATCAATGTCAATGTTGTAGTTTCTTCACGTCCGTTGTGTCCGCCTGCTTCAAAACCTTCCGCTACAACGGCATCAACTCCAACATCTTGCGCTTTTAGAGCAAAAACACTGCTGCTTACTACGTGGACAACGGTAATACCTTTTTCTTTCAAAAAAGAAGTCCACGTTTTCGGATTTCCAGCCGAAGTAAAAACGATTTTTACACCTTCATCGACCACAATATTCATGATTTCCTCAATGTTAGGATACAACATCGGAATATTAACACCAAAAGGCTTATCGGTTGCTTTTTTACATTTCTGAATATGTTCTCTTAAAACCTCTGGATACATAGAACCTGCTCCGATAAGTCCTAAACCTCCGGCATTGCTTACTGCCGAAGCCAATTTATAACCACTGTTCCAAATCATTCCGCCTTGAATGATTGGGTATTTTATATTGAAAAGCTGGGTGATTTTATTCATTAAAATTATTGCTTGATGATCTTCCCTGTTTTATGCAGATTATCGGCATCAAAACTATAAATATACAGTCCGCTTTGCAGAGATTGTAAGGAAAGAACTGGATTTGAATTATTGATTTTTTCTTCGATTAATTTTTGCCCTAAAATAGAATAAATAGTTACCGATACTGTATTATTTTCATTTAAAAAAGAAAAAGAAACCTCATTTTTAACTGGATTTGGATATACAGAAAACGAAGCTTCTGCAATAAAGCTGTCGACGCTTAATGCTGTACCAAAATTCGGAATCCCATATCCGTAATTATTATCTGGATTAGTATATCTATCGGCAGAAGCCAAAATCATTTGTCTGATTTGCTTATTTGTTTTCGTTGGAAAAGCCTGCCATAAAGAAGCAGCCATTCCCGCCATTATCGGACACGAAAAAGAAGTTCCGCTTGCAGTTACAATATTTCCATTCGGATCAGAAACTACTGCTGCAGCTCCCTGCGCCATAACATCTGGTTTTATTCTGCCATCATAACTTGGTCCAATTGAACTAGAGCTCGCTTTTACTTTAGCTGCAGTAACAGAACCAATAGCTAAAACAGAGACAGCATCAGCCGGAGCTCCAATATGTTTTTCTACTTGTGTACCTTCATTTCCTGCTGAAGCTAAAACCAAAATTCCTTTACTGAAAGCATTTTCAGCGCCACGAGAAATAAAAGTAGTAACTCCATTCATATCACTATAAGTGTGATTATACCTAGCTTCATCACGATCAAGAAAATACCCGAGAGAAGTCGTGATAATATCGACACCCAAAGCGTCAGCTTTCTCCGCTGCTTCAACCCAAAGCGATTCTTCAAGCGGATTTTCTTGAGCATCAATTTCAGTAATAAAAAGATAATATGAAGCATTTGGAGCCGTTCCTATCAAAGCATTTTCTTTGTAACCGCCCATTGTAGAGAGCACTTTTGTTCCGTGGTCGCCTCCTGCGTAGAAATTAGCATTTCGAGTAGTGTAATCGTAACCTCCCAGAATTTTATTATTATTTCGAAGATTTTCAAACGGCTGAGCAGTATTAACTCCCGGAAATCCAGCATCTAAAACAGCAATAACTTTACCTTCTCCTGTATAATTCTGCTGATGTAAAACCTGCCCATTCAACATCTGAATTTGATTGGCTGAATTACCGTAAGCATAATCAATAGCGGTTTGTGATTGCTTTTTTGTCTGATTGATTGCAGTTTCAGAAACTTTTTTCCCTGTAGTGTTTAAAGTTCTATCTGCAAATTCTACTTTTTGAACGAACGCTAAAGACTTTAAAGCATTAATATTAGCCTGACTTCCTTGAATATGCAGTGCATTCAGCCATTTTGATTGCGCTTTTACCGTAATTCCCGTACTTGTCGTAATTTGATTTACATACGAAGTTTCTAATGGGGCATCTGTAATATCCAAAGCGATATTTTGGTTCGTTCTTCGATCCAGAGCTCTTTGCGAAAGCTCGGTTAACGGATTATCATAAAAAGCCTGCGCATTAGGTTTTCCGTTAAAATAAACCCATGCATCTTCTTGTGCAAATACCGTAAACGAAAGAAGTAATAAAAGAAAAGTAAAGTTATATCTCATCCATTTATACCTTTAAGGGATTTAGTCCCAAATAAAGTATAAAGCTAAGAAATTACTCCCGAACCAACTAATTCATTTTCTAAATACCAAGCAACAAATTGTCCTTCTGTAATAGCAGACTGCGGCTCTTCAAACTCTACATACATTCCGTCTTCAAATTGATACAAAATGGCTTTTTGCAAAGGCTGACGGTAACGAATTCTTGCCATTACTTCCATTTTTTCTCCTGCTTTCAGCGTCATATCTTCTCTAATCCAGTGTACTTCAGATTTTCCAACAAAAAGTGCTTTTTTAAACAAACCTGGGTGTTGGCTTGACAAACCTGTGTAAATAGTATTCGTTTCAACATCAGTTGCAATTACAAATAAAGGATCTGTTGTTCCTCCCACATTTAAACCTTTTCTTTGTCCAACGGTAAAATAATGGGCTCCTTGATGTTTTCCAACCACTTTTCCCATTGTTGGGATATAATCTAATTTTCGAGATTCTAGTTTTAATCGCTCTTCCAAAGAAAGTCCGTTTGTGTTTTCAGTAACATAAATCGGATCGTTTTTATCAACTTGAACAATTTTACCTTCCTTTGGCTGTAGTTTTTGCTGTAAAAATTCTGGAAGACGAACTTTTCCAATAAAACACAAACCTTGTGAATCTTTCTTCTCAGCTGTAACCAATTCCATTTCAGCAGCAATTTCGCGCACTTCTGGTTTGGTTAAAGCACCAATAGGAAACAATGCTTTAGATAATTGTTCTTGCGATAATTGGCATAAGAAATACGATTGATCTTTATTATTGTCAACTCCGGCAATTAATTGATAAACTGGCTTTCCGTCAACTTCAATTTCGCTTTTTTGGCAATAATGTCCCGTAGCCACATAATCTGCACCAAGACTTAAGGCAATTTTCATAAACACATCAAATTTGATTTCGCGGTTACAAAGCACGTCAGGATTTGGAGTTCTTCCTTTCTCGTATTCGTTGAACATATAATCAACAATTTTTTCTTTGTATTCTTCGCTCAAATCAACAGTTTGAAACGGTATACCCAATTTTTCAGCAACAAGCAAAGCATCGTTACTGTCTTCAAGCCAAGGACATTCGTTTGAGATAGTAACCGAATCATCGTGCCAATTCTTCATAAAAAGGCCAATTACTTCGTATCCTTGTTGTTGCAATAAATAAGCTGCAACACTAGAATCTACTCCACCTGAAAGTCCAACAACTACTCGTTTCATTTTGAAATGTTTAATTTTTTAAGGTTGCAAAGGTACACCAAATAATAGAAAATTTTACAAAGGTTTGCATTACTTTAAGTAATCTCATAGTAGATAAAACTTATTGCTTTTTTAAGTACTTTTAATCAACCATTATTAAAGTATGAAAAAATACGTTTATAGCCTGTTTTTCCTTCTTGCCCTAACTTCTCTTAGCGCACAGCGATTTACTGCATCTTTGCCAAATTATGAAGCGTACAAGGAGTTTAGAGGAAAACCTTTGTCTGATAAATTTTCGAATATCGAATCGGTAAAAGTGATTTACGATCTCCGAAAACAAAAAATGTATTATTTCAACAGCAGCGTTATTTTGCTTCATTTCGATTTTGTTGTCAATTATTTAGGCTACAGCCAAGATCTAGAAGTATTCAACAATGAAAACTATAGCGATACCGAAAAAAATCGAGATTTTCTTCTTGGAAATTTGAATCATATTAAAGGAACCGACAAATGGATTTTTGAACTCGCGGCATCCGATCATATGCCACTTCCATTAATTGAGCGATTCTTCAATTTGGTTAAAAAATCCACTTTTATTGGAGAAAAACTAAAGTTCTATCTCAACAATCCAGAAATGATGAATTGGTATCAGCGAAGGGAATTCAAAATTCCATGCGTCAAATCTGATTATATTTTTGGTGAATTAAAATATCAGGAAGTTGTGCGCGGTACTAACATTGGGATTCTGAAAAAATACAAAATCAAAGAATTAGAAACTGTAAAACCTAATTCTGACGAAATTATTATTTTGGATGGAACGCCGGATATTCTTCCGAATGTGCGAGGAATTATTGTGAATGAACTCCAGACGCCATTGAGCCATTTGGTTCTTTTGGGAAAAAACAGAAAGATTCCGATTATGGCGTATACCGATATTGAAAAAGATAACAATATCAAAAAACTGCTTTCTAAAAAAGTAGAACTAAAAATTCAGGTCGACACTTTTTTCATTAAAGAAACAACCAAGAAAATCCCAGTAAAATCGGATGCTAAAAAGAAAAAACTAACAATTGACAATTCGGTAACTGAATTAGTAAGTTTATCCTCGATACCTAAAAAAGGAGTCAATTATATTGGTTCAAAAGCGCAGAACATGTCATATTTAATCGCAATTTCAAAAGAAATTCCGTTTCGTACTCCAGAAGATGCGCATGCTATTCCATTTTATTTTTATACCCAACACATTCAGAAAGCTTCTATTTCACCTTTAATTGCAGAGCTTTTAGCTTATCCCCACAAAGATTCAACGGTTTGGATTAACAAACAATTGAAAAAAATTAGAGAGGCTATTAAAAAAGAAAATGTTGATCCAGCCTTGATCGCCAAACTCAACGAAGCTTTCAAAAATGCAAAATTCAAAAATTTCAGATTTCGTTCTTCTACCAATGCAGAAGATCTGGATGATTTCAATGGCGCGGGATTGTACGATTCTAAAACTGGAATTTTGGGAGACAGCATCAAAACTTTCGAAAAAGCAATCAAACAAGTTTGGGCAAGCGTTTGGAACGAAGCTTCGTACAATGAAAGAGAACTTTTTGGAATCGATCAGCAAAATATTGCAATGGGCGTTCTCGTGCATCGTTCTTTTCCAGATGAATTGGCCAATGGCGTAATTATCACTAAAAATCTTTTTAGAGAAAATTTTCCAGGCATTACAGTCAATGTTCAAAAAGGAGAAAATTCGGTTGTAAAACCAGAAAAAGGAGAAATCTGCGAACAATTTGTTGCCTATCATTTTAACGACGGAAAAGACGAAACCGATTTTGATATCGACTATACCTCCAATTCCAATTTGAACGATAACGAACCGTTATTGACCCGAAAAGAAATGAGCAATTTGTATGATGTCAGTAAAAAAATTGAAAGCAAGATGTATCGCTATTGGCGCAAAAATCAATTTCACCCTGTAGATATTGAGTTTAAAATTGTGGGCGAAAAAAGAGATTTATATATTAAACAAGTTCGTCCGTTTAACGATTAATAGAAAACTAATAAGTCTATTTCGTTGGCAGATGTATTGATTAAAACAATTCTAAAATCAAAATCTTCAATCTTAATTTTCTCTTGAATTGACTTTCGAATTACTTCCGAATTTAAAGAAAAGTTTTCGTCAAGCGGAATTTTCATATCTACAGAATTAAGATATTTTGAAGCTTTTTTATTGACAATAATTGAAGCTGCTATATAAAATCCGATGATTATGATTTGAAAGAACAACAATAATTCGATCTTTTCAAACGGATACATAATGTCTAGAATTGACAAGGTTATCGTTGCAAAGAGAAAGATTATAGCGTTAACCGTAAAAGATTGCGTTCTAAATCGAAGTATCGAAAAAATTGCAAAAAGTCCAAAACCAATTCCAACTCCGATTTCTATTTTCGTAAAAAGATAACAGAGAGAAAAAGTACAAAGTCCAACAATAACCATCAACGGATTTATGGTGGCGTTGTCTTTTCTGTTAGAGAAAAAATACAAAACCAAAATCGAGAAAAACAGCAATAAAAATCGTCCTAAAAGCTCATTTAAATCCATTTGTTAGCATAATTGGTTAATCAAATGTAAACAATTTATACTTAACCTTTTTATTTTTCTAAGGAATCAATTCGCAACTTTTTACATTACTGTTTTTTTGTTGATCCTACTTTTTCAGAAGCTTTATTCGTGTTTTTAGGGTCACTCATATTGACTTCTTTCACCAATTTCCCTTTTTGATAAAACTGCCACATTCCAGCTTTTTTACCATTGACAAACTTTCCTTTAGAAGCAATTGATTTGTCTGAATCATAAAAAACAGTTTCTCCGTTGTATTCGTTATTTTTAAAGTAAGATTCTTCTAGAAGCGTTCCGTCAATACCTATTTTTTTATACGGTCCTTCTTTTAAACCGTTTTTATAAGTCATTTCTTCAGCAGTTTGACCATTTGGATAATAAATCGTTTTTAAACCTTCTAATTTCCCATTTTTATAATTTTCTACCGTCATTAAAACTTTAGAAGCTTTATGATAATATTTCCATTCTCCTTCGCGAACTTTTCCAATTTCTTTTCCTTCACTTACTTTGTTTTTATTTTGATCGAAAAAGATGGTGTACGAACTTCCATCATTTGCACTAAAATCTCTTGTCGCAATAACATCTCCTTTTTTTGTATCATCAAAGAATTTAAAAACACCCGTTTCTTTTCCATGGTCAAAAGTTCCTTCGTAGCGAGGACGTTTAGATTCGGCATAAGTTCCTTTCCAAAGTCCGTCTTTTTTTCCTGTTGCATCTGTTTTATTAATATCTGTTTGCGCATTCGAAAATAATGTTGCTAGTAATAATACTCCAAATGTGATTTTTTTTGAGATCATGGTAAATTCTATTTTTATAAGCTTAACGAAAATCTAAATTATAAAGTATAATGGTATAAAAAAATCCCGATTAAATCGAGATTTTTTTTATTAAGAATTATTTCTTTTTCTTGTTCTGAGCTTTTGCTGCCTCTTGTTGTTCCATCACTTCTTGAAGACGTTGCTGAAACTTGCTTGGCTTTTTAGGCTCTCTTTGTTTGTTTTCTTGAATTTGAGCGTGAATTTTATCACTATCTACAATATAATTCTTGATCACAAACATAATTCCGATCGTAATTAAGTTCGAAATGAAGTTGTATAAAGACAATCCTGAACCGTAGTTGTTGAAGAAAATTAACATCATTAATGGCGAAACATAAATCATGATTTTCATCATTTTTGCCATATCTGGCATTCCTTCTTGCTGAGGAGCGGCCATTTGCTGATCTCCAGAAGTCATTTTCATGTAGAAGAAAATCGCAATTGCAGCCAAAATTGGGAACAAACTGATGTGATCTCCGTACATTGGAATGTTGAATGGCAGTTTTACTACCGAGTCAAAAGAAGATAAATCGTCTGCCCAAAGGAAGCTTTTTTGTCTTAGTTCAAACGCTGCAGGGAAGAACTGGAACGATGCATACATAAAAGGCAACTGAATCAATGCCGGAATACATCCTGCCATTGGGTTTACACCTGCTTTATTGTACAGTTTCATTGTTTCCTGCTGTTTCTTCATTGGGTCTTTTTTGAATTTTTCTCCCAACTCTGCAATATCAGGTCTTAAAACTTTCATTTTTGCCTGAGACAAGAATGATTTATACGTAATTGGCGACATTGCCAATTTGATAATGATCGTAAAAATAATAATCGCGATTCCTAATGACAATCCGATTGTTGAGCTCAAGAAACCGAATAAAGGAATGAAAATCCATTTATTGATCCATCCGAAGATTCCCCATCCTAGTGGGATAATCTTTTCGAAGTTTTTATCGTAAGCTTTTAATGTTTTGTAATCTGCAGGACCCATATACAAATTCATTTTGTAATCGATCTCTCCATTTGAAAATGCTAAAGGCAAATTAGCTCTAAACTGTTTTGTAAAAACAGTGTCGATTTTATCGTCTTTAACTAAATCATCAGATTGTAATTTTGAAGTTTCAAAAGGTTTATCTGTAGATAAAATCGTGGTAAAGAAGTGCTGTTTGAAAGCTACATAACTTAATTTTGTAGGCGTTTCTTCTTTTCCTTGCCCGTGTGAGCTTACGTTATTGTATTTAGATTCTTCGTATTTGTAATCGATTTGCGCATAACGATTTTCATACGCAACGCTTTTTTCGTTTCTGTATGTTTTTAAATCCCATTGCATATCAACTGGTTTAGCAGCATTTAAAACTCTGCTTAAACCTTGAGAACGAATATCAAAACCAACTAAATAATCGTTTGGTTTAAGAATGTATTTGTATTCTAAAAATTCGTTAGCTCCTGCTTTCAAACGCATAGACAAAACTTGGTCTGCACCAATTTTTTCTAATGTTGGCTCAAAATACAAATCTTTAGAATTTAATGTTCTATTGTCTGTAGTAAGTAGCTGTAAATTTAAATTTGAGTTGTTGTTTTTGATTAACTCAACTAATTGACCAGAACCTTTTTTTAATCTCTCGAATTCTTTTAAAGTCGCTTCAACAATATATCCACCTTTATTAGCAATCTTCAATCTTAATTTTTCGTTTTCGATTGTAGTAAAAGCTTCTTTTGCAGAAGGAAGCGTTGCAGAATAAGCAAATCCTCCTAAAGTTTTTTGCAATTGTGCCAATTGAACTGTATCTCCAGGAGTTACAGCTGCAGCTGGTAATGACGCAGTTTTAGCTTTGTCTGCTTTTGCTTGTGCTTCTTGTTTAGCAACTAATTCTTTCTTCGCTTTTTCAGCAGCGATTTCTTTTTCAGAAGGCTGATTTTGGTACATAATCCAAATCAAAATTCCGAATATCAATACAAAACCGATGATCGAATTAAGGTCTAATTTTTTTTCTTCCATTATAATTTAAAAAAGTTATTCATTGAAGTCTATTAGTACTGAGTCTATCTCAAAAGTTACAAACTTCTCCAAATATTAATTACTGTTTTTTGTGCGCATTTACAGCGGCTGCCACAAAGTTTACAAAAATAGGGTGCGGATTTGCAACTGTACTCTTGTATTCTGGATGGTATTGTACACCAATGAAGAATGGGTGGTTTTCAAGCTCTACGATTTCTACTAAACCTGTATCTGGGTTAACCCCAGACGCTTTTAAACCTGCTTTTTGCAATTCATCAGCATATTTATTGTTATACTCATAACGGTGGCGGTGACGCTCCGAAATAGTTTTTTCTCCGTAAATTCTATACGCTAAAGTGTCTGGTTTAATATCACATTTCCAAGCACCTAAACGCATTGTTCCTCCTTTATCCGTCACATTTTTCTGCTCTTCCATTAAACTCACAACCGGATGAGTCGTTTTATCGTTCATCTCTGTAGAATTGGCTTCAGCGTAACCTAAAATATTTCTAGAATATTCGATAACAGACATTTGCATTCCTAAACAAATTCCGAAGAAAGGAATATTGTTTTCACGCACAAAACGAACTGCTTCAATTTTTCCTTCAATACCTCTTTCTCCAAAACCTGGAGCAACTAAAACTCCATCAAGAGTTCCTAATTTCTCTTCTACATTTTCAGCATTAATATGCTCTGAGTGAATAGAAATTACATTTACTTTAGTCTCATTTGCAGCACCTGCATGAATAAACGCCTCTAAAATAGATTTGTAGCAATCCTGCATTTCTACATATTTTCCAACTAAACCAATGTTTACCGTTTGTTTTGGACTTTTTAATCTTTTTAAGAAAGTATTCCAAGTTTTTAAATCTGGAGATGCTTTTTTAGGAAGATCTAATTTCTTTAAAGCCACAACATCTAATCCTTCTTCAAGCATTAAATTTGGAACTTCATATATAGTAGAAGCATCAATTGACTGAATAACTGCTTCTTTCTTTACATTACAGAATAAAGCTAATTTTTGGCGCAATTCCTGAGACAATTCGTGCTCTGTTCTGCAAACCAAAATATCGGCTTTAATACCACTCTCCATTAAAGTTTTAACAGAGTGCTGTGTTGGTTTTGTTTTTAATTCACCTGCTGCAGCCAAATAAGGAACTAATGTCAAATGAATAACGATTCCGTTATTTTCACCTAATTCCCAAACCAATTGACGAACAGATTCTATATAAGGTAGAGATTCGATATCACCAACAGTACCACCAATTTCAGTAATAACAATATCATAATCGCCAGATTTTCCTAGCAATTGCATTCTGTCTTTGATTTCGTTTGTGATATGAGGAACAACTTGAACCGTTTTTCCTAAAAATTCTCCTCTTCTTTCTTTTTCAATAACCGAAAGATAAACTCTTCCTGTAGTAACATTATTAGCTTGAGAAGTAGGAACGTTCAAGAAACGCTCGTAGTGTCCTAAGTCTAAGTCCGTTTCAGCTCCATCATCTGTCACATAACATTCTCCGTGTTCGTACGGGTTTAGTGTCCCCGGATCTACGTTAATGTATGGATCAAATTTCTGAATAGTCGTGCGGTACCCTCTTCCTTGTAACAATTTTGCCAAAGATGCCGCGATAATCCCTTTTCCTAATGAAGAGGTCACACCTCCTGTAACAAAAATATATTTTGTTTGATTCATTCTGTTGTTGTTTGTAAGTAGTTGTGTAAAAAACTTGGCAAAAGTACAAATTTAATTAGACAATTTGCTAATTAGAAAATTAGAAAATGTGTCAATTAGAAAATTTAAGAAATAGATAAGTGATATTAGAAAACAATGAATTAAATTCACTTTAAAACAACATTTTAATGTCATCTCCTTAAACATTATCTAATTTTCTTATTTTCTCATTATCTTAATTATTTTAAGGTTTCGGATATTGTTTCTTAATCGTACGAATTAATTCCTCTAATCCATTAAGTTTTAATTCGTAAATAAGCTGCAATTGCTGGCCAAGCTCTCCTTTTGGAAATCCTTTATTATGATACCAAACCACGTAATATTCTGGAAGATCAATTAAATATTTTCCTTCATACTTTCCGAAAGGCATTTTGGTGTGCGCTAATTTTATGAGTTGTTTTTTGTCTTGATCCATGTTTTTTTTAAGAAAAAAGAAGCAAGAAGAAAGACGCTGTCTTCTTCTTGCTTCAATTATATGCAAAGCTATTATTAATTTGCCACAGATTAAAATGATTCACACTGATTATTTACCAAAATAAAAAAACTTAGAACCTTAGTATCTTAGCATCTTAGAACTTAAATAAAAAAGAAGCAAGAAAAAAGAACCAATTTCCGTTCCCTCTTCCTGCTTCAAAAATATTATTTATTCTAATTATCGAAGAAACTAAAAAAAACTTAGAGTCTTAACAACTTAGAACCTTAGCATCTTAATAATGCCATCTCACGAAAGCCTCCATAGCCGCATAAGTCGCTAGACCTAATTGATGGTACAATTCGGCTGTTTCGCGGTTTCTGTCTTCAGCTCTCTGCCAGAACTCTCTTGCGTCTGTTCCTTGAAAAACCACTCCATCTTTTTGAGATTGGTGTTTAAAGATTCCGTGACGTTTTGCTAAAACCTGATCAGGGCTCATCGGAACTGCCATTTCAACTTCGTCAATTCCCCATTCTTGCCAAGCTCCACGGTATAACCACAACCAGCAGTCGTTCATAAATTCTTTTGGTTTTAAAACTTTTACCGCTTCAAAAATAGCATCCAAACAAACTTTGTGTGTTCCGTGTGGATCTGCTAAATCTCCAGCCGCATATATTTGATGTGGTTTAATTTTCTCAATTAAATCAACTGTCAGCTGAACATCTTCTGGTCCGATTGGTTTTTTCTCAATTGTTCCTGTTTCATAAAAAGGCAATTCCATAAAGTGAATCTGAGAATCTGGAAGACCTACGAAATAACTTGTCGCTCTCGCCTCTCCTTTTCTAATTAAACCTTTAATGTAACGAACCTCTGGAATATCAATTTCACTATTCTTTTTATTCTCTAAGAAAGCTTCTGCTTTTTTGTAAATATCATCTGCTTCTGGACTTTTGATTCCGAATTTCTCGTTGTAATCAATTACGAATCTTGCAAAACGTAATGCTTCATCATCTGCAACTGCAATGTTTCCAGATGTTTGGTAAGCCACGTGCACTTCATGTCCTTGCTCTTGCAGACGCATGAAAGTTCCTCCCATGCTGATAATATCATCATCTGGATGCGGAGAGAAAATCAGTACGCGTTTTTTAGCCGGCTCAGCTCTTTCTGGACGGTTTGAATCGTCTGCATTTGGTTTTCCGCCTGGCCAGCCCGTAATGGTGTTTTGCAGTTTATTGAAAATTTTAATATTGGTATCGTAAGCCGGACCTGAATCTGCCAACAAATCACTCATACCGTTTTCGATATAATCTGCATCTGTAAGCATCAAAATTGGTTTTTTAAGATCCAATGCCAATCCTAAAACCGCTTTACGAGTTAATTTATCTGTCCAAACGATTTTCTCTACCAACCAAGGTTTATTGATTCTTGTTAGTTTAGAAGCCGCTTCTTTATCTAAAACAAAAACTGCATTGTTGTGCTCTTGCAAAAATGAAGCAGGAACTCTGTTTGTAACTTCATCTTCAACAGATTTTTTTACAATACTTGCTTTTCCTTCTCCCCAAGCTAATAAGATTACTCTTTTTGCTTCCATGATTTTTTTAACACCAAGTGTAATAGCCGTTCTTGGCGTATTATTCAACCCAAAGAAATCTTTACTTGCCGCTACTCTTGTAATGTGATCTAAAGCCACTAAACGTGTTTTAGAGTTTTGAAGCGAACCTGATTCATTAAAACCAATATGTCCGTTACCTCCAATTCCAAGAATTTGAAGATCAATTCCGCCTAAAGCTTCAATTTTAGCTTCATATTCGTGGCAATAATCTGCAATTTGCTCCTTTGTTAAAAGTCCGTCAGGAACGTGAGCGTTTTCAGGTAAAATATCGACATGATCAAACAAAAGCTCTTTCATGAAACGAACGTAGCTATTGATTGAATTTGGTTCCATTGGATAATACTCATCCAAGTTAAAACTGATTACATTCTTGAAACTCAAACCTTCTTCTTTGTGCAAACGCACTAATTCAGCATACAATCCTTTTGGAGAAGAACCTGTTGCCAAACCCAAAATACATGGTTTTCCTTCTTTTTCTTTTTCTTTGATTAAAGCTGCAATTTCTTGCGCCACCTCTTTTGAAGCATCTGTTGAGTTTTCAAAAACAACTGTATTGATGTTTTCGAATCGTTTTTCGAAACCTGTTGCTTTGTCGAATTTACTTTTTAACATGATATATTAATTTTTTATTTTTTGTTCAACTAATTCCATTTCCTGTACTTATGCCCTTTTACAGCATAAAACAAAATCATTGCATAAGAAGGCAATAACATTAAATACGCCAACTGATTTCCGCTTTTCGAAACATCTTGCATATTTTTTGCAATATTTGCAGAATTGATGCTTTCTGTGATCATTCCGTAAAAAAGTGGAAAAACTGCTCCACCGATAATTCCCATAATCAAAATGGCACTTGCAATCTTTGTATAACCTCCTAAATCCTGCAATGCCATTGGCCAAATTGCCGGCCAGCATAAGGCATTTGCCAATCCTAAAAGCGCCACTAAAAATATCACAACTGGTATATTTGGAGTTCCAGGCAAAGCGATCGTTATTTTTGGCGAAATCAAAACAATAGCCAAAACCAGCACCAAACCAAGCATTCCAGACACTTTTAAAGCAGTTACTTGCGAAACATATTTAGGAATCAGCACTATTCCAAGAACGTATCCGATAACCATTGCCGACATGGTAAATGAGGTTAATTTAAGGTAGAAATTCCCTTCTTCACCATAAACTCCAAGCTGTTTCCCGAAAGCTCCGATAGAATCTCCCGCCAAAACTTCGGCAGACAAATACAACATTAAAGTAATTACTCCTAAAACCAGCTGCGGGTATTTGAAAGCATTTTTAATCTGTTGAAAAACACTTAGATTCGACACATTTCCTTCTTCGTCCAAATCAATTTCTGGTAGAGGAGAAAACTTCACAATCAAAGCTAAAACAGTAATAATCAACCCCATATAAAGATACGGTGTTTGCAATTGTAAAGCAAGAGAATTTAATGCATTGGTTTTTGCAGCTTCATCCATCAAAGCAATTTTGTCTGCTGTAAAATCCTGCATATTAGACAAAACCAAAATGGTAAGCACGATTGGCGCTACAAATCCAGCTAGTTTATTGGCAATTCCTAAAACACTGATTCTGGCCGCAGCACTTTCTCTTGGTCCAATTACCACCACATACGGATTTGAAGCTGTCTGCAAAACCGCCAAGCCAGTCCCCATTACAAACAATGCCAATAAGAACAAAAGAAAAGTACGGCTTGATGCCGCTGGATAAAACATAAAAGCTCCAGCAGCGATAATCAATAATCCTAAAGAAATTCCGTTTTTATATCCTACTTTTTCAATAATATAAGAAGAAGGAACTGCCATTACAAAATAAGCAATGTAAAAAGCGAAAGTCACAAAATAAGCTTGCGAAGAAGTCAATTCACAAGCTAATTCAAAAAACGGAATTAGCGGTCCGTTAAGCCAGGTTACGAATCCTAGAATAAAAAACAATAAGGTTAAAATGACCATCGGAACAATGGCACTTTTTTTCTCTACCTGTAATGTACTTTGAATGTTTGTCATAATTTTTGGTTGATTAGTTTATAGATTTATTTAATTCAAAATCTAAATTAGAATCAACTCTCACATTATTGATTGCGTAATTTATGCAAATATCTGCATTTTTTTTGCAAAACAAAAGTACATCATTAAATTTCCTTATTCTCTAATTTAGATATGAAAGTTTTGTTAATTTTTATTATTCCAATTTAAATCAGGATAATATTTTACCAAATATGTTTTTACATCGGCAATATCTTCTTTGGCTGTTAGGTCTGGAACGTGCTCAGAAAATGGAATTCCGACAGTAGTATTCGGATTTTCTTTTACCGAATTCAAAAGTACGGTTGGCAACTCTTTCTCGTCACGCTCTGGATGAACGGGACAATTTTTCAGATGTACATATAAGGTCTTGCCATTAAATTTAAAAGCATTCATACTCACACGTATTTTCCCTTCCGCATCTTTATATTGATCCAAAACCTCTTCTGAAGGTTTTTCTAAAATATCCAAAAGCTGATTATTTGCATCCAATTTAGCAATTGCAAAACGCGAAATACGCTCTAATGGAAAATCCATTGCATCGCGATCGTAACTAATAAAAGCGTTTGGACTTTCAGTTTCTCTCAACGCACGCAACGCTTCTGCCGAATACAAATTATCGCTATTGCAAACCGAATAAAACTGCGAGTTCAATTCAGGATATTGTTCTACTGCCTGAAACAAAGCATCTGCTGTTCCAAAAGGCTTTACTCTTCCCCCAGGAATGTACTGAATTGCAAATGAAATATTCAATCCATGAAAATCATTATCCTTCATTTTACTTCCGTAAAACTCTTTAAACAATTCGCCTTGTTCTCCTATTATAATATAGATGTTTTTATAACCTGCTTTTTTCGCATTCCATAAAAGATAATCCATCAATGGTCTTCCGCTTGCGCCAACACCTATTAAACCTTTACTTCTTTCATTAGCCTGCGCAATCTCTTCTTGAGATAGATTATTTGTAACTGCTTCTTTTTTCATACGAGAAGAAGCACCACCTGCTAAAATCACTAAACTGTCGTGCATTTTGTTTTAATTTTCAATATTATCAATAATTCGTACTCCAGGATCCACATTTACTGCATAAGCTTCTTGCGCACCAGCATCCAAAATCGCTTTTATAACTGCATCTTCATTTTTAGGATCGGCAATCACAACGATGCTTCCGCCGCCGCCTGAACCCACGATTTTAGCTCCGTATGCACCTGCTTTTAGTGCAGCATTTACCATTGCATCAATTCTTGGAACTGTAATTTTCAATAAATCACGCAAAATTTCATGATGACCATTCATTAAAGCACCAATTTTTTTAAGATCTAAAACTGGCTTTTCAAATTCCTTTAAAGCTTCTTTGGTATAATAAAAGTTTTTGACTGCTGCCTCAAAAAACGGAACCAGACGGTCTGGAAGACAGTTTTTATATTTGTCTACATCCTCAATTTCAGATGCATTTAAATTGAACTGCGGATAATTTCGTTTTACCAGATCGATTGCCATTAAAGCATTTCCTTTCAGTTCGCCAAGCAAACCAATTGTTTCTTTAGGAACTCCTGAAACTCCCGTAATAAGACCTTTTAACTCTTTCCCAATTACATTAAACGAGAATGGTTTTTTGGTATTGATATATACGATATTTCCAACGCCAATACTAAAATGATCCATCATTCCGCCAGGCTCTCCATGCTCTAAAACCTCAGATTCATACCCTAGTTTTGAGAGAAACTCAGGCGTAACTTCATGATCGATTCCGAAAGCTTCTACCAGAAAACGAATCCAAGCCATTAACAAAGCCGACGAACTCGATGTTCCTGAATTAATTGGAATATCTCCTGTAATGGTAATATCATAGCCAGAGGTTGGCCTACAGCCATATCTACGCAATACACGAAGCGAGGAAGCAAAATAATCTCTTGGTTCTAATTTTTCGAAAGCCTCATTTATATCGATAACTCTAATTTCATTAATGTCAATCATATTCAAAACAAATGTCCCGGTCTGATTTTCTTCTGCAATTAATTTAATATTTCGATCTATCGCACAGGCTATAACAGGCAAACCTAAATAATCTTGATGATCTCCAAAAAGACAGGTTCGGCCAGGAGCTAATGACGTAATTTTTTCCACTTAAGAATTTGGTATTAAAACGCTTAATTTCAAGAAATTAAAACGTTGCTTAGTTATAAATTTATTTTAGTTTTTTGGTTTTGATTTCACGAAACTAGAGATTATATTTTTATAAAACAAGAAAAAAATTAATAAATGTGCTCGAACACACCATTTTTGTGTTCTCGAGCACATTTATTAATTCTTATAGAAAAAATGCATTTATTTAATCAAAGTTTTTATATTTGTCTATATGGATAAAAAGTACACAATTAAGGATATTGCACAAATGGCTGGAGTTTCTAAAGGAACTGTAGACCGTGTTCTGCATAATAGAGGAAAAGTCTCTCCTGCTGCACTCGAAAAAATCAACGAGGTTTTAAATGTTATTGACTACGAACCGAACTTAATTGCACGTAATTTAAAAAGCACAAAAGTATATCGCATTTGCGTTTTGCTTCCAGATCCTGTATTTGACCCATATTGGCTTCCGTGCGTTAATGGAATTCAGGATGCGATTAAAGAATTCAAAGCTTACAATGTTGTTATAGAGACACATTACTTTAATCCAGAAAGCACTAAATCTTTTTTAAAAACAAACGAGACTATTATTACACAATCGCCAGATGCCGTACTATTGACTCCGCTTTTCCATAAAGAAACTATCGAAATCATAAAGCAATATGACGAGCTGGGAATTATGGTGAATACTTTTAACAACCAGGTAGAATCTTCATCTATTAAAAGTTTTGTCGGACAAGATCTATACAAAAGTGGCCGTGTAGCGGCGAGCTTAATGAATCTGATTTTGCCAAAAGGACAAATCGCCATTATCCATATTGACGAAAGTTTGAAAAACGCTGTACACATGCAGGAAAAAGAGCGTGGTTTTAGAAGCTATTTTGACGAAAAAAATCTTCCTGACTTCTCTTTGACTACATTAAAACTGAAATATTCGAACATAGAAAACAAGCTTACAGCTTTCTTGGACGAAAACCCAGACTTAAGCGGCATCTTTATTACGACTTCCAAAGCGTATCAAATTGCTTCTATCCTATCTTCTATTACTGATAAAAAAATTGCTTTAATTGGCTACGACTTAATTGATAAAAACGTCAGCTTTTTAAATCAGGGACTGGTTCATTTCTTAATTCACCAAAATCAGAAAAGACAGGCTTATTTGGGAGTGAGCACTTTGGCCGATCATTTTATATTTAGAAAAGACATTCCGGAGACTATTTTACTTCCGATTGATATTATCAATGTCGAAAATGCTTCTTTTTACACCAACTAATGGTTTGCCGCAAAGACACAAAGAAGCAAAGTTTTTTTTTCTCGCAGATTTAGCAGATTAAATGGATTTTTTTTGTACTTGATGCAAAATATTTCACGCAGATCCTAGAGATTTCAGCAGATTAAATGATTTTTTTTATCCGCAAGATCTGCTAAATCTTCGAGAGGAAATATCCGATCAAACTACTACTTCATTAACACAAACTTTCCAAAAGAAGAAGCAATATGAAAATTTGGCTCTTCCGTATTTGGATTTACCCACGTAATCCATGTTGGCTGGTATTCTCCTTTTTCATCTTTAGAGAATTTGGCTCTGTAAACTCCGGTTTCAATAGTATTGTTATGAATTAAATCCAACTCTTTCAAAGAGGCAATACTTATTTTCCCTAGAACTGTAAACGCATTTTGCTTTTTTACCGATTGTATTTCCAATTGCCCTTCAGGCCATTTCCAATCGTAATCAAAATTCCATTTCGGGTACGCTTCAAAATCTAGAACTCGAGCATCTACATCCATTTCCAAACAATAATACGGACTAAGTTTGTCGTCTTTTCTAAAAAACAGCTCCACTCTATCTGAATTGCAAATACTATCTGTCGAATTATCTTTTCGATCAATGTAAACTTCCGAATCAAAAACTTGAAAATTAAAATAAAGATAATCCGAATCCCAAAGTGCTCGAAATTCAATTTTTGAAAACGAATCGCTTTTCCAAGGCGAACAAAAATCAGTAAGACAATATGCTTTTTCCCAAAAAACTGGATTTAAAATTTCACTCTCGTTTTTATGGCTTTTATCGATTAAAACTACTTGATATTCTTTCAAAATAATACTTCTTAAAATTTGTTAATTTTTGATTTTTGAAAAACCTCAAAATCTTCTCAAATCCAATTGAGGATTTTATCATTTTTTGAATTGGCCAAGTTAATCTAAAATTAAATAAGAAACAGCACACTTTTACAAAATAAAAACCAAAATTTCTCGCTTAGCCACCATAAGAAAAGACTGTTTAATTTTTACGTTTTGCAATTAGTATTTGCGAAATTCTCAGGTTTTTGCAAAATATACATTTATTATTCAAAATATCTTCTCTTTTAAGGACTCTCCCATTTGCAAAATATTTTAAAAATATCACATCTTTTTAAGTGTAAAAAAACGTTTTGCACAATTTTATGTGCTCGAGAACATAAATTTTGTGTGTTCGAGCACATTTTTTGTGTTTTTTCTTGTTTTATAAAAATATAATCTCTAGTTTCGTCAGAGATTAATCTTAAAACTAAGTTAATTATGCAAAAAATCGGGTGATTTTTAAGCTTTAAAAAAGAGGAAAATCAAACTAAACAAACTGTGTTTAGAGCAAAAAACGAAGTCTCCGATTCGTATAAAAAACAATTCAATCAACACACAACTAAAAAAAACAAAATGAATTCCACGATCAAAAAAGAAATCTAAAACCTACAAACAAGAAAAAAACAATTAAACATTAACCAAAACCAATTAACAGTATGAAATTATTAACCCAAAAAAAGCCAAGAGATTTTCGGATTAACAATTTATCCCGTAAAGAAATCGGAATAACGGTTCTCTCGTTATTAGTTTTTACATTTCAAGCTTCTGCAGCTTCTTCAATAAATATTTCAGACAAAAGCAAAACAGCGCTGTATTTTGAAAAAACAATAAAAGGAAAAGTAACAGACGAAAAAGGCATGCCTCTTCCTGGCGCCAATGTTCTGGTAAAAGGCAGTAACAAAGGTGTTCAGACTGATGTAGACGGAAGTTTTGTTATTACCGTTCCAGATAATGCTACCAAATTGGTGATTACTTACATTGGTATGGAAGATCAAGAAGTAACTATTGGAAGCGCTCCTCTAAAAATTGTCATGAAAGAAGCAGGACAAAAACTAGAAGAAGTAGTAATCGGATACGGAAAAGCAAAGAAAAAAGACCTTACTGGTTCTGTAGCTTCTGTTGGAAAAGACAACTTAAACTTAGGTGGTACTGTTTCAAACGTTGGACAAGCGTTGCAAGGACGTGCGTCTGGGGTTCAAGTTCAACAGAACAGTTATGCTCCTGGAACAACTCCTACTATAGTTGTTAGAGGAGGAAACTCTATTACAACATCAAATGCACCACTATATGTAGTTGACGGTTTTATTACTTCAACTGGAGCTTCTATTAGTCCGAATGATATTGAAAGCATTCAGATTTTAAAAGATGCTGCCTCAACTGCAATCTACGGTTCTCGAGGTGGAAATGGGGTTATCATGATTACGACTAAAAAAGGAAAATCTGGAAAAATGCAGATTGAAGGGGAAATCTCTGATGGTTTCCAAAACATTATTCAGGAGCCATCATTGCTAACGGGCCAACAGTACGCTTCTATTCAAAATGCTATCGCTGCTGAAAACGGTAGACCAGCGGTTTTTCCTTCGAGTTTTCCTATTGCCAACACCAATTGGTTTGAAGCGGCAACTCGTCCAGGAGAAGTTCTAAACAGAACATTGACTTTTAGCGGAAGCGATAAAACATCTAAATTTTTCTTGTCTGGAAATTACTTAAAACAAACGGGAGCTATCGAAAATACTGACTTCACAAGATATAGCGTTCGTATTGGAGCTGAGAAAAAATTCTCCGACAAAGTAACTGTGGGTGTTAATGTGTATGGAGCAGCCAGCGAAGGGCACAATAGCGACTTTGGTGACAACATTCTGTCTCCAATGTTTTCTATCCAAACGGCACCACCTGCAATTCCAATTTACAATGCCGATGGTTCGTACTATAAATACCAAGGAAAAGATAATGCTTTGGCACTTTTACTTGAACCAACTGACCACACGATCAACAGATTGGTAAATGGGAACATGTTTATGGATTATGAAATCATAAAAGGTTTGACCTATCATTTTGGAGCTGGAGCAGAATGGCAGGAAAATATTCAAGGTAAATATACTCCGCGAACTCTTGTTGCAGGAGCTGCATTAAACGGTACTGGATCGGAAGAAAACAAAACTTACTTCAGATGGAGTACAGAACAATATTTAACTTATAAATTCAATATCAAAGAGCAGCATTCATTTACAGCAATGATTGGAACATCAAACCAAAAGGACACTTATGAAAGAATGAAAGCGTCGGGTTCTGGTTTTTCAAATGATATATTAACTTATTATAAGCTTGAAAGCGCTGCAGTTTACTTGAGACCTGAAACTCAAAAACAAGAAACAAAATTGACTTCGTATTTTGGAAGGCTAGGTTACGCTTTTGACGATAGATATTTAGCTTCTTTTACGATTAGACGTGATGGTTCTTCTCGTTTTGGTCCAAATAACAAATATGGAACTTTCCCTTCTGGAGCAGTTGCATGGAGAATATCTAAAGAGGCATTTATGCAAAATTTGGAGACCCTTTCAGAGTTAAAACTAAGAGTAAGTTATGGTATTACAGGAAATGATGGAATTTTAGACTATCAATACATGTCAAACTTATCTCCTTGGAATGTTACCATTTCTGATGGCTCTTTTGTAGGCGGTACAGAACCTAACAATTTATCAAATCCAGATTTGAAATGGGAGCAGCAAGCTCAAACCAATATTGGTTTGGATATGGGATTCTTCAATGATAGACTTACAGCTACAATTGATGTATACAAAAAGAGAACAACAGATGCTCTTTTGGATGTGCCTGTTGGAGGATGGTGGGGATTTAATACCCAAACACTTAACTCGGGTACGGTTGACAATAAAGGAATTGAATTAGGCATCAGCAGTGAAAACTTCAAAACTGACAAATTTTACTGGAGAACGTCCTTAAATCTTGCATATAACAAACAAGAAGTTATTTCGCTTGCTGATAACGTAAAAATAATCAGTGTAAACACCTCTAACCCAAGCGGTACCGTTTCTGGACGTGAATTTACAAGATTGGAGCCAGGAAAAGAAATGGGATTGCTGTACGGATTTAAGTATGCTGGCGTAATAAAAACAGGAGAAACTTATGCTGCACAACCAGGATCTAAACCTGGAGATCCGAAATATGAAGATTTGGATGGTGATGGATTGGTTACAGCTAAAGACAGAACTTATTTAGGAAACTCTACTCCTCATTACATTGTTGGTTTCAACAATGATTTTAGATTCGGAGATTTTGATGTGAATCTGTTTTTCCAAGGTGCACTTGATTACTCTGTATATAATATGACCAGAATGGTTGGAGAATCAAGTACAAGCACAGATGCTTTGAATAGATGGGTTGCTGGCACAAACGAAAACACTGACATTCCTAGAGACGGTTATTACAAAAGTGCATACGGAAGTTACGTAAATTCAAAATTTGTTGAAGATGCTTCTTATTTACGTCTTAAAAATTTATCTATCGGATATTCAATTCCTGAAAGTCTTTTAAAACCAACAAAATTTATTGACAATATAAGGTTATATGCTATTGGTCAAAATTTATTGACAATTACAAAATATTCTGGAAATGATCCTGAAATAAATGGACATACAAATACTGCTAGAGCGCAAAATCTTGGCGGAGGAATTGATTTTAACTCATTCCCAGCTTCTAGAACGTTTATATTAGGGATTAAAATAGCAATTCATTAATAGCTTTTTCAATAACATTAAATTTATCAAAATGAAAAAATATACAATTCTATTGCTTTTACTTGCTGCAGGTCTTCAATATTCCTGCAATGAGGACCTTGATCCTACGGTATATAGCAGTTTGACGACTACGAATGGATATCAAACCAAATCTGATGCTATTGCTGCAGTAAATTCTATTTACGGCAGACTAAAAGGCCCAGCTGTAGGCGATAACTTTTCGTATTGGGCTACCAGACATTTTGCATTGACTGATATTGCTACAGATTTAGGACATTGTCAATACGGAGGAGATCCAGGACAATTGTCTTTGGGCGCATGGAGTTCTACAAATGGTTTATTGCTAGAAGATTGGAATGCGATGTATAAATTAATTTCTAATGCGAATAATGCTATTTACTACATCGGAAAAATGACTTCTATTTCAGATGCTGAAAAAGCACAATTTATTTCTGAAGCCAAATTCTTGAGAGCATCTGCCTATATGGATCTGACTGATTCTTGGGGACCTGTTATTTTAATGACCGAAGAGAACATCGCAAATCCTAATTATTTAGCTCAAACACCTCCAACATCTGTTGAAGATATTGATGCTTTTATTACCAAAGACCTTACAGAAATAGCAAACATTTTACCTGTAAATTACAAGGTAAATTCAATTTATAACAGCAACGATGTTGGTCGCGCTACAAAAGGTGCGACTCTTACTTTATTAGCTAAATTATATTTACGCAATCACGACTGGCAAAAAGTGGTTACACTTACCCAACAAGTAATGGATTTAAATGAATATCATCTTTATCCTTCTTATTTAGGTTTGTTTAAAGAAAGTAACAAATGGTGTAGCGAAAACATCTTCTCTTCGTTGAGTGATGCCAACACAAACGGAACCGAATTATTAAACCACTTTGGCCCTATTGATCACCCTGTTGTTCAAAACAGATGGCAGTACTATACTGTAAACTGGGATTTCTATAACACTTTTGGAGATGAAGACGAAAGAAAACAATGTTTCTTCCCTGAATTTGAAGGAACAGATGGTTTATTGCATAAACAAGCTCCATCATTGGGTGCTCAGCCACCAAAAGGAGAATTTTATATGCCAGACGTTTCGACTAGAAAATATGCAGATGACGAAACTACAACGTATTATGATGGTCATAGTGTAAACATTCTTCGCTACGCTGATGTTTTATTGAGCAGAGCAGAGGCAATAAACGAAATTAGTGGTCCAACTCAAGAAGCCATCGACCTTATTAATCAGGTAAAAGGCAGATCGCATGCAAAACTTCTAGTTTTATCTGGTCTTACTCAATCTAGTTTAAGAGATGCTATTTTGCAAGAAAGAGGCTGGGAACTTTTCTATGAAGGAAAACGCCGTGCAGATTTAATTAGAATGAACAAATATGATGTTTTGGTAAATGCCTATCACCTTAGAGTTGGCGAAGCTGCATTAATTAAAATGCCACAAAACAAATATTACACGTATCCACAAAGTCAGGTAGACCTTAATCCAAAATTAAGCAACGCCGACCGACAATAAAACTGTAATCAAGAACAGACAGCAAAATGGTCTGTCTGTTCTTGATTATTTATAAAAAAGTACTTTTCTGTTTCACAAAAGAAGCTTTTCAGATGATCAAAAAAATAATTTTAAAAGGAAGTTTTATTTTAGTTCTACTTGCATTGGTGAGCTGTTCTAAAAGCCAAATAATCTCTAATATCAATATTGGCACTCATGGCAACAACGAATTGAAAATTCAGATCGATGTTGCTACGAATGACCAAGCTCAGGTATATGCAGAATATTGGTCGGACAAAAAGGGAATTGAAAATAAAATTAGCTCTCCTATTTCAAATTCTGGTCTTAAACATTCGCTGGTGCTTTGCAATATTATTCCAGAAACCAATTATAGTTTTCAATTGGTTACCATTCAAGATGGAAATAAAACAACGAGCAAAGTTTATACTTTTAAATCCAGAAAACTTCCAGAATGGCTTCAAAAACAATTCAAAGCCAACTGTCCGAAACCAGAATTACTGCCAGAAAATTTCAAAAAAGGTTTTATGCTTTTAGCCAAAAGAGAAACTCCTGGAACAGCTTATATTGTAGATTATAAAGGAAATTTAAGATGGTATCATACGCTTGAAGGAACTGGCTTTAAAGTGGCTCATTTTACAAAAGAGCAGACTATTATTTCCATTCTTGGCACAAACGATGAACCAACAAGCTACGGAAGTGAAATTCTAGAAATCAATCTTCAAGGCGATACTTTAACACATATTAAAAAAGGGCAAGGCGATCTAAAACAAGTCATTCACCACGAAATCATAAAAAAATCGGCTAACGAAATTGTCACTATAACAGTCGATCAAAAAATAATGGATTTAACTTCTATTGGAGGAAAAAAACAAGACACTATCAACGGAGACGGAATCCTGATTTTAGATAATAAAGGAAAACAGCTTTGGAAATGGAGCGTATTTGATGATCTAGATCCGCTAAAAGATAAAAATCTATTGAAAACCAAAAAAGATTGGACACACGCCAACAGTTTGAATTATGATACAGATGGAAACTTCTTAATTTCTTTCTACAACAATGGTCAGATTTGGAAAGTAAATGCTAAAACCGGAAAAGTAATCTGGAAATTAGGAAAAGGAGGAACAATGAAGATGGCTCCAGAAACTAATTTTTCTCAAGCTCACGCCGCACACATCGATCAAGAAGGAAGTTTACTCTTTTTTGATAATGGTGTAGATATAAAACAGTCGTCTGTTTTTGCTTTAAATGTGGATGAAAAAAATAATGCGGTAAAACTGGATTTTCATATCAAATTACCAAAAGAAATATACAACGACAGGATGGGAAGCGCTTATATGATCGATAAAGATGCCATATTATGCTGCTGTTCTAAAAGACATATTACCGTTTTAACTAACAGAAAAGGCATTTTGCTTTGGGCTTTAGAATCTGAAATTCCGCCTTATCGTACACAGTTTATTCCAGAAGAAAATATGAAACCTTTTCTTCTAAATTAAAAAATAGCAAACATGAAAAAACTAATTCTTATCGGACTTTTTTCAGCAATGCCAATTGTTGTTTTCAATTCGTGCACCAAATCCAATTCTCAAAATTTAGCTTCAAAAGCATCTGAAGAAAAAGAAGATGAAGAAGGCTATATTACAATTGATACTTCAGAAATTCCAGACGATCAGTTTGGAGAATCGGTTCGCTACGGGAGAGAATTAATGATGAAAACCGCTTATTATATTGGTCCAAACGGAATCAATGGAAAATATTTAGGCAATAAAATGAACTGCACCAACTGCCATCAAGACGCAGGAACAAAACCTCATGCCTTTAATTTAATGTCTTCACACGATAATTATCCACAATACCGCGGACGCGAAAACAAAGTGCTTACACTTGCAGAAAGAGTTAATAACTGCATTATGCGTCCGCATTCTGGAAAACCGCTTCCGTTGGATAGTAAAGAAATGGTGGCGTTTTTATCTTATTTTAAATGGATTAGCAAATTTGTGCCAAAAGATGGTAATTTTAAAGGAGCTAAAAATTTAGAAATCGAATTTCCAGATGTTGCAGCGAGTCCAGAAAGAGGAAAAGTATTGTTTGCCGAAAACTGCGCAAGATGCCACGGAAATAATGGTGAAGGAGTTTATAATGCTGATAAATCAGGCTATGTCTATCCTCCTCTTTGGGGACAATACGGCTATCAACCAGGTTCGAGCATGCACCGCGTAATCAAACAAGCGCAGTGGTTAAAAAGCAATATGCCGTATGATAAAGTACTTTTAGGAAAACCGTACCTTACAGATAAACAAGCGCTTGATATTGCGGCTTATGTAAACGATGATTCTGTTCATACAAGGCCAAACCCAAAAACGTTTGATTATCCAGATAAAAAAGGCAAACCTATTGATTATGCACACAGTCCGTTTAACGATAATTTTTCGGAAGCGCAACACAAATATGGGCCTTACAAACCGATTATCGCTTACTGGAAAAAACAAGGATGGAAAGCAGTTTACTAAACTAAAAAATACTATTTAACCTGATTAACAATACAATGAAACTAAACTTAAAAAACAGAGCGCTTTTTAGCCGAATAATGATAACATGTTTTTTCGCTATCAGTATTTCGTTAAGCGCGCAAATAAAATATTCTGACGGAAATGACAGCTGGAATCCGAACCAATTAGGAAACCATCGTGCTGTAATTGCCTTTTCTGGTTCAGGAAATGTTGCTAAAACGACAATCGAATGGCGAAGAAGAGACAACAATCCAGAACTTAAAAAAATTATCGTTCAGGATGCCTCCGGAAAAGAAATACAAAACATCAAAACCGAAAACATCAATAGAGAAAACGGCACTATTTTCTTTGAACCTATTTCAGGAAAAGGAACCTACTACGTTTATTACATGCCTTATATCGACGAAGGAACTGCCAATTACCCAAAAGGAATTTATGCAAAACCTGAAGACAAGGCAGATGCGCAATGGCTTTCTAAAATTAAATCTAATATAAAAGACAACGGTTCGGTTACAGAAATTCAAAGTGTAAATGCTTTCAATAGCTTCTACCCTATGGAAGTAATTGCAACTGCTGCAGAAACCAAAGATTTGATTGCGAAAAACAGCGGAAATTCTTTCTTAGTTTTTCCAGAAGACAGATTGCATTCTATCAAACTAAAATCTGATTTGCCTCAAAGATGGATTCAGAAAGGCGTTCAAAATAGTTTTGCTGATACAGCAATGAAAGGCGAATATTTAGCTTTTCAATTGGGTGTTTATGCGCTTGAAGATTTAAAAAATATTAAAGTATCGTTTACCAATTTAGTAAGCACAACAGGAGCAACAATTGAGGCAAAAGACATTGACTGTCTTAATACTGAAGGTACAAAATATGACGGTACTCCTTTCAGTAATACCGTTTCAGTTTCAAAAGGAGGAATTCAAGCAATGTGGTGTGGAATTGACGTTCCGCAAACTGCAGCAGCGGGAACTTATGCAGGAAAAGCAACAGTTACCGCTGATGGAAAATCAAAAGAAATTACACTGCAGATAACCGTTTCTAACGAAGTAACCAAAAACGGCGGAATTGATTCTCCCGAAAAAATGACACGCCTAAAATGGTTAAATTCCACTTTAGCACAAGAAAATACAGTTATTGCGCCTTATGCTCCATTAGCAGTAAACAATTCTGAAATTTCTTTATTAGGAAGAAAACTGATTGTAGCTCCAAACGGATTTCCTGCTCAAATCCAAACGTATTTTACTCCAGAAATGACTTCGGTATCAACAAAAGCTAATGATATTTTAAGTTCTCCAATCGATTTTCATTTTGTGGATGCTTCAGGAAAAGAAGTGCAATGGAAAAACAACGGCGTAAAATTCACTAAAAAAGAAGCCGGAACTGTGACTTGGGAAAGTACCTCAACTTCAAAATCGGTTCAAATGGAGGTTAACGCTTCTGTTGAATTTGATGGTTTTGTTCATTATACCGTAAAAGTTACTGCTCTTGAGGATGTTTCTTTTAATGATATCAATTTCCAAATGCCAATGCAGCCGGCCTCTGCAAAATACATGATGGGATTAGGTCAAAAAGGTGGCGATCGTCCTGCAACTTTCGACTGGAAATGGGATGTAGCACATAAAAACCAAGACGGCGCTTGGATCGGTGCTGTAAATTCTGGATTGCAATTTTCTTTAAGAGACGAAAAATATAGCCGCCCTTTAAATACTAATTTCTATTTACAAAAACCTTTATTACTGCCAACTTCATGGGGTAACGAAAATAAGGGCGGTATTACTATAACGCCAAACCAAAAATCAGTGGTTGTAAATGCGTATAGCGGTGCTAGAACAATGAAAAAAGGCGATGTTTTGTACTATAACTTCAACTTGTTAATCACGCCGTTCCACACAATCAATACCGATTTTCAATGGGATACCAAGTTTTATCACAAATACAGTCCAATCGATTCTATTGCCAAAACTGGTGCAACGGTAATCAATATTCACCATGCAAATGCAATCAATCCTTATATCAATTATCCTTTTATTGAATTTAAAAAGATGAAAACCTATATCGATGAAGCGCATGAAAAAGGTTTAAAAGTAAAAATCTACAATACGGTTAGAGAGGTTTCAAACAAAGCGTACGAAACTTTCGCTTTAAGAAGTTTGGGTCACGAAATTTATTCTCCAGGAAAAGGAGGCGGATTCTCTTGGTTGCAAGAACATGTTGGCGACGATTATATCGCAGCTTGGTTTGTGCCTGAAATCAAAGATGCGGCAATCGTAAATAGCGGAATGAACCGTTGGCACAATTACTATGTAGAAGGAATGAACTGGCTAACGCAAAATGTTGGTATTGACGGAATCTATTTAGATGACGTTGCTTTCGACAGAATCACGATGAAACGTATCAAGCGAGTGCTTACAAAAGACGGTCACCCTGGAATTATCGATTTGCACAGTGCAAACCAATACAACAAAAGCGACGGATTTAACAATAGCGCCAATTTGTACATGGAGCATTTTCCATACATCAATAAATTATGGTTTGGTGAATATTTTGATTATGAGAAAAATCAGCCTGACTTTTTCTTGACAGAAGTAAGCGGAATTCCGTTTGGACTAATGGGAGAAATGCTTCAAGATGGCGGAAATCCGTGGAGAGGAATGGTTTACGGAATGACAAACAGATTGCCTTGGAGCGACGGTGCAGACCCAAGACAAATCTGGAAATTATGGGATTCGTTTGGAATCAAAGGTTCTGAAATGATTGGATATTGGAGCGCAAACTGTCCTGTAAAAACAAACAACGACAAAGTTTTGGCAACGGTTTACAAAAAGAACGGAACGGCTTTAATTTCGATTGCAAGCTGGGCAGATACAGATACAAAAGTAAAACTGACTATTGACTGGAAAAAATTAGGAATCAATCCTTCAAAAGCTACAATTACAGCTCCAGAAGTGCTTAATTTCCAACCTGCACAGACTTTTACCGCAAATGATGAAATTCCAGTTTCTAAAGGAAAAGGCTGGTTGTTGATTGTGAAGTAATTAAAAAAATAACCATTCTGTTTGTCATTGCGAGGAACGAAGCAACCACATTTGCTAAATCAAACTTTGCGTCTTATTGTTAGTGAGATTGCTTCGTTCCTCGCAATGACAAAAAACGCAAAAAAATAACTACAAAAAACAGCTTCTCCAATGAAACTTAAACCTTTCTTATCGATTCTACTCCTTGGAAGCCTCTTTGTCACCGCACAAAACAAACCAACCGTAAAAGAATACAAAAAAGTATTTACCACCTATCCGTTTTCAGATCCTGATCCGATTCCGAAACCTGACACAAAGTTTTATCCGTATTTCCGTTTTGATGGTTTTACAGACAAACCAGTTCAAAAAGAATGGAAAGTAATTGAAATCGAAAATGATTATATCAAACTGATGATTTTGCCAGAAATTGGCGGAAAAGTTTGGTCAGCTATCGAAAAATCAACAGGAAAAGACATCGTTTACAATAATCACGTTGTCAAATTTAGAGATATTGCCATGCGCGGACCATGGACAAGTGGCGGTGTTGAAGGCAATTATGGAATCATCGGACACACCCCAAACTGTGCCACTCCTGTAGATTATAAAATCATAAACCGTGAAGACGGAAGTATTAGTTGCGTTATTGGAGTTTTGGATTTATTAACGAGAACATCTTGGAAATTAGACATCAATTTGCCAAAAGACAAAGCCTATTTTACTACAAATTCGTTTTGGTCTAACACAACCGAATTTGAACAGCCTTATTATACTTGGATGAATACGGGAATAAAAGCAGGTGAAAATCTGCAATTTATTTATCCCGGACAAACTTACATTGGCCATAACGGAGAATACAATTCGTGGCCGATTGATAAAGAAAATGGCAAAGATTTATCTTTCTACAAAAACAACAATTTTGGTGGTTACAAATCGTATCACGTTTTCGGAAAATACGATGATTTCTTTGGAGGATATTACCATGATGAAGATTTCGGAATGGGAAGATACGGCAATCACGATGATAAACCAGGTAAAAAAATCTGGATTTGGGGATTGTCTCACCAAGGCATGATTTGGGAAAAATTATTAACCGACACTGATGGACAATATGTAGAAGTGCAAAGTGGAAGATTATTCAATCAGGCGAGCGAAGGCAGTAATCTTACGCCTTTCAAACAACGTTCGTTTGCACCATATCAGACCGACACTTGGACAGAATACTGGTTTCCTGTAAAACAAACCAAAGGTTTTGTAAAAGCCAATAATTACGGTTCAGTCAACATTAAAAACGAAAACGGCTGGCTGAAAATCTATTTTTCTCCGCTTCAAAAATTGAACGAAAAAATTGAAGTTTTTGAAAACGACAAAAAAGTATACTCTAAAGATATTGCATTAAATACGATGCAAACTTTCAAAGATTCGATTCAAGTAAAAGTCGATTCAAATAAATTAAAATTTGTTTTGGGCGGAAATAAACTCGTTTGGAATTCTGCTCCAGAAGACGGAAACATCAATCGTCCTGTAGAAATTCCAAAAGATTTCGATCATAATTCGATATACGGATTGTATTTGCAGGGGAAAAATTACATCAGTTTTAAAGATTATGTACTTTCCGAACAAAAACTAAATGCCTGTTTAAAATTAGATGCTAACTACGCTCCTGCTCTTTCCGCATTGGCTTCTTTACAAATTAGAAAATTAGATTACAAAGGCGCTGTAATTTCAGCAAGCAAAGCTTTGGCGATTGACACTTACGATCCTGCTGCCAATTATTTTTACGCTTTAGCGAACTTTCATTTAGGAAATAACACCGATGCAAAAGACGGTTTTGATATCGCCACTGCAAGTGTTGAATTTAGAAGTCCAGCTTATACCGCATTAAGTAAAATTTATTTAGCAGAAAATGATTGGCCAAAAGCTGTTGAATATGCTGAAAAAAGTTTGGTAAACAACCAATACAATACGGAAAGTTTACAGGTATTAGCGGTTTTATATCGTCTTCAAAACAACTCTGAAAAAGCAAATTCGGTTTTAAAAACACTTACAGCTCTTGATCCACTGAATCATTTTGCTGATTTTGAAAAATATCTTTGGAGCAATTCAAACGATTCGAAAAATGAGTTTATTGCTGCAATTCGAAACGAAATGCCAGAACAGACTTTTCTGGAACTAGGAATTTGGTACAGTAATATCAGCCGAAAAGAAGAGGCTTTAAAAGTATTCTCCATCGCTGAACCAAGTGCAGAAATCATTTATTGGAAAGCTTTCTTAGAAAACAAATCGGTTGATGTAAGTAAAATTAAACCCGGAACAAGTTTTCCTTTTAGAAATGAAACGGCTGAAATCCTAAAATCATTAATTAAAACAAACGATCAATACCAATTAAAATATCATTTAGGTTTGATTGAATGGAATCGAAATGCTATTTCGGAAGCAAAAGAATTGTTCTTGCAATGTGGCACAAAACCAAATGATCCTGCTTTTTATGGAGCCAAAGCTTCATTATTTAAAGATGATGCTGCAATCGTATTGGCAAGTTTGCAGCAAGCTATTAAATTGGATCCGCAAGGCTGGAGATACCATAAAATGTTAGCAGAATATTACATCGTTCAAAAACAATTTGACAAAGCACTTGCAACAGCCGAATCTTTCTATAAAAAACATCCAGACAATTATTTGATTGGAATGCTTTACGCTAAAACTTTATTGCTGAACAAAAAATATCGTGAAGCAGATGTCTTTTTAAGCAAACTGCAGATTCTTCCTTTTGAAGGAGCAACTGCAGGACGACAATTGTATCACGAAGCGAAATTGATGCAAGCTTTGGCTGAAATGAAAAACAAGCAGTATAAAAAAGCTTTACAGCTTATTGCCGATGCCAAACTGTTTCCAGAGAATTTAGGAGTTGGAAAACCTTATGATGAAAATATCGACGAAAGATTAGAAAACTGGTTAGATTATCAATGTTACTCTAGTCTTGGAAACAAAGAAATGGCTTCTAAATCTTTAGATAAAATCGTGGCTTTTCATCCAGTAGTTGATAATACGGTGATGAACTTTTTACCGGCAAATCAATTGGTTTCGGCTTGGGCGATTGAAAAAACGGCTACTTCTCAAGAAGCTGAAAAATGGTTAAAAAATCAAGCTGATTTATATCCTACAAACAAAATAATTCAGTGGAGTTTATTGGCTTACACCAAAAAACAATCGAATATTTTAAGCGAAGACGAAAAAGATGGTGAAGTTAGAATTATCGAAAAACTGTAAAGAACTTTCTAAAACAATAAAAATGAAAAAGCATTTTTTAAAATATACTTTTTTGGGTCTTGTCCTTTTAGCAGCTCCAAAAATAGAAGCACAAAATAAAGCAGATGAATTATCGATTTATCGCGCTACTCCTACGAAAACACATGATTTAATTCATACCAAATTAGAAGTTTCTTTTGATTACGGAAAGCGTTACTTGTACGGAAAAGAATGGATTACATTGAAACCGCATTTTTACGAAAGCGATTCGCTTAAGCTTGATGCAAAAGGAATGGAGTTTAAAGAAATTAGTATTATTGACGGTAAAAAAAGTATTCCGTTACAATACAAATACGATAATGAAGAACTTTCTATTGTATTAAACAGAAAATACAAAAACACTGAAAAGTATATAATCTTCATTAATTATACCGCAAAACCAGAAGAGCTAAAAAGTAAAGCAGGAGAATCGATCGTTGATTCTAAAGGTTTATATTTTATAAATCCTGATGGAAAAGCAGATAAGCCAACTCAAATCTGGACACAAGGCGAAACAGAAGCTTCTTCTTGCTGGTTTCCAACAATCGACAAGCCCAATCAGAAAACAACTTCTGAAATTGCCATGACAGTCGAAGCCAAATACACGACTTTATCAAACGGAAAATTAGCTTCTCAAAAAGTAAACAAAGACGGAACAAGAACGGATATTTGGAAAATGGAACAGCCAAATGCACCTTACCTATTTATGATGGCGGTTGGCGATTTTAAAATTTATAAAGATTCTTATAACGGAAAAGAAGTCAGCTATTATCTAGAGCCAAAATATGCGCCTTACGCTAAACAGATTTTTGGAAAAACGCCTGATATGATGAATTTCTACAGCAAAATGTTAGGTGTAGAATATCCGTGGGTAAAATATTCGCAAATTGTGGTTACGGATTATTTTGGGGGCGCAATGGAAAATACTTCTGCAACAGTTCACGGTGCCTATGTGCAAAAAACAGCCAGAGAATTATTAGATGATAATCAGGAAAGCACTGTCGCACATGAGCTTTTTCATCAGTGGTTTGGAGATTTGGCAACCGCTGAATCTTGGTCAAATTTAACGATGAACGAATCTTTTGCCACTTTTGGAGAAGTTTTATGGCATGGTCACGACGCTGGACAAGATGGAGAAGATAGATCGCGTTATGAAAAACTTCAAAACTATCTTCGTTCTCAAAAAAATGGAAACAGCGAAATTTTAGCTCGTTTTCATTACAAAAAAGCAGATGATATGTTTGATAACATCAGCTATTCAAAAGGTTCGATTATTCTATATGCGCTTAAAAATCAAATGGGCGACGAAGCCTTTTTTAAATCTTTAAACCAATATTTAACAACAAATGCCTACAAATCTGGCGAACCTCATCAGTTGCGTTTAGCAATGGAAGACGTTACAGGAAAAGACTGGTTGCCTTACTTTGATCAATGGTATTTTAAAGCGGGAAGTCCGATTCTGGATGTGTCTTACAAATACGATAATGGAAAAATTATCATTACAATAAGTCAGTCTCAGGATAGCGCGGTACAAACTTTCACATTGCCTTTAAAAGTTGATTTTTACGTAAACGGAACTAAAATAAGAAAGGATATTTTAATTAATAAAAGAGAACAAACCTTCAGTTTTGACCTTCCTTCAAAACCTGAATTTATCGATTTAGATCCTGATAAAATTCTAGTTGGCGAAATTAAAGTAGATAAAAAAACAGCTGCTGATTATTGGTATCAATACAAAAACATTCCTTGTTATTATAATCGAATTGAAGCTATAAAATATGCCTCAAAAGAAAAAAGCAACGAAGGGCAATCTATTCTTTTGGCTGGCTTAAAAGATCCGCAAGAAGATTTAAGAGTTTTGAGCATTAAAGCAATTGATTTGTATGACAATTCAACTAAGGATCAAGTTTTAAAAACACTTCTTGATATTGCTAAAAATGATACAAAAACAATTGCCAGAGCAAATGCTATTGTAAAATTAGCTTCTACAGGCGATACTTCCTATAAAACTTTAATGGAAGAAAGCACAAAAGAACAATCGTACAATGTAATTGCTGCAGGAATTGCAGGATTAAACAAATACGCTCCTGCTGAAGGTGAAAAAGCATTAACATCATTAGACGACGATACTAAAAAACATGTAACGCCATTAATGAAAAGATTTAGTAGTCAAAAATAATTAAAAAATCCTTGGATTGTTTTGTTTTTGAAAACCTCTCTAATCTGGTTCATTAGAGAGGTTATTTTTAGAATAAATTACCACTAACCTATTACTTATGAAAATTACCTTTTTAAAATATACTATAACTTTTTTTCTTTTGTTCGGATGGACAATTGCCTCCGCACAAATGATTAAGACCAAAACACCATCTCGTCCAAAGGGACAGCAAGATGTGCTTAGAATGGCAGCAGATCCAATTCCGACCGTTCGTGTTGCCTTCATCGGATTGGGTATGCGTGGTCCAGGAGCTGTAGAAAGAATGACGCATATTCCAGGTGTTGAAATTGTAGCATTGTGTGATATGACTCAGGAAAACACAGCAAAATCAAATGAGATTTTGACTAAGGCTGGTTTTCCAAAAGCACAAGAATTTTACGGTGACGAAAATGCATGGAGAAAAGTAACCGCTTTACCAAACGTTGATTTAGTATATGTTGCTACAGATTGGAAACATCACGCTATAATTGGAGTTCAAGCTATGAAAGACGGGAAACATGTTGCCATAGAAGTTCCTGGGGCTTTAACCATGAAAGAGATTTGGGAACTGATTGACACTTCTGAAAAAACAAGAAAACATTGTATGCAATTAGAAAACTGCGTTTATGATTTCTTCGAATTGACCACATTAAATATGGCCCAACAAGGTGTTTTTGGAGAAATTCTTCATGCTGAAGGTTCTTATATTCACGGTTTACAGCCATTTTGGGGAGAATATTGGAACAACTGGAGAATGGACTACAACATTAAACACCGTGGAGATATTTACGCCACACACGGGATGGGACCAGCTTGTCAGGCATTAAACATTCATCGTGGTGACAAAATGAATTTCTTGGTTTCTATGGATACCAAAGCCGTTGGAAATCCTGCTTACATTAAAGAAAAATCAGGACAGGAAATTAAAGATTTTAGAAACGGAGATCATACCATGACGATGATTCGTACTGAAAACGGAAAAACAATTCAAATTCAGCATGATGTTACTTCTCCACGTCCGTACAGCAGAATGTATCAGTTGAGTGGAACAAAAGGTTTTGCAAACAAATATCCGCTTGAAGGTTATGCGCTTGACGGAAAAGAATTAAGCGACGATGTAAAACCAAATCATGAAAAATTAAGCGCCCATTCTTTCGTTCCTGAAGAAGTGAAAAAGGCTTTAATGGAAAAATACAAACACCCGATTGCAAAAGGAATTGAAGAACAAGCCAAAAAAGTAGGCGGTCACGGCGGAATGGATTTTATTATGGATTATCGTTTAATTCATTGCCTTCAAAAAGGACTTCCGCTGGATATGGACGTTTACGATTTAGCCGAATGGTCTTGCCTTGGACCATTAACAGAAATTTCATTAGATCATAATTCTGCTCCTGTAGAAATACCCGATTTTACTCGTGGCGGCTGGAACAAACTTAAAAAACTAGAGTTTTCAGAATAAATATATTGGTTAGTTAGAGAGGGACAAGAGGGCAAAGTAGATGTTGCTCTCTTGTCTGTTTTAGACCATACGTAAAAACAAAAAAGCCATCCGATATTTTCAGATGGCTTTTATTATTTGGTTAAAAAATTAGTTCCAGTTGAACGTAATTCTTTTTTCGATTTCACTGCTTAAACTTAAGAAAACAGGGCAAGTCATTGCAGCGCGCTCTAAGATTGTTTTGCTTTTCTCATCGGCTACACCTTGCATTTCAAATACAATTTCGATTGCACCGATTCTTCTTGGTTCAGCGTTCATGATTTTTGTTACTTCAGCCGTAGAACCAACAAAATCTACTTCCATATCACGAGCTTTAATTCCCATAATTGTCATCATGCAGCTTGCTAGTGCGTTAGCTACAGTATCTGTTGGAGAAAATGCTTCACCTTTTCCGTTATTATCTAATGGTGCGTCGGAAATGATTTCGCTTCCTGATTGCACATGAATTGAACTTGTTCTTAAATCTCCTAAATAGGTTACTTTTGATGTCATTAATTTGCTACTTTTAAAGTTAAGTCACTATCATAATATAAGATATAAACACCTTTATTAGCGTGTCCGCCATCTTCTTTTCTATAATATTGAAATTTATTATCTACTTGCTGAGTTGTCATCAAATCAGCTGTTTCTTGAAATGTTTTTCCTTGAGATAAACGCATCATTGTGTCAAACGTCACGTCAAATCCTCTCGTTGCATAAGTTGTCGGATTGGCTTTGTTTTTCAAACGGTATTGTTTCTCATAAATTAAAACCGGCTGCTCGTCGCTTTCACGCGTTACAGAAGGATACATTAATTTCAACTTCACCAAATTATCAAAACTGATTTCGTCTGTATCTAATGTGCTGTTTGGCTCTAAAATTACCAATTGCACCTGACATGTCTTTTGAGAATCAAGCAATGCTTTAATCGTAGCTTTTACCATCGCCGTATTACCCGTTTCCATCACCACATAATTCATACGATTTGGAATCAGCAAGCTTTTTAAATTAGCCACATCCAAACCACCTGTTTCTGTTAAAGAAGCAAAGGCAACACCTTTTTGGTTTTGTTTGATGTAATTGATAACCGATTCTTTTTTCTTATCTACCACAGCTACAATATTTCCGTTTTTAGAACGCATATAATCAAAAACTGCATTTTTGATCACGTCATTCGAAGGTATAGTTTGGTATAAATTTTCAATCGGATTGGCGATATCTTTTGATAAAGGCGAAATTACAGGAACATTATACGAACGCAGCATATTGGCAGTCGTCTCAGCATTAGTTTGGTAAAATGGTCCAATTACAGCATCTGCATCTTGAAGTTTTGGAGTTAAACCTACCACATTAGAAGTAGTTTTAGTTTCTTGAGAATCATAAATCGCAACATCAATTGGCAGTTTTAAAACTTTTGCAGAATCGATCGCCATCATAGCTCCAGCATAAAAATCTAAAGTCATGTTTAAGAACTTATCGTTTTTAATTCTGTTAGCTGTTCCAGAAGTATCGCTTTGCACTTTTGCCATGTTAAAAGGAAGCAATAAAACTACTTTTTTGCGTTCAACTCCTTTCTTTTTCGTTAATTCTACAATTTCTGCATCTTCGTTTTCAGTCGATTTTACTTTATCAACAATTTTAATTCCGCCTCCTGTATTTTCAACTGGTTTGTTTACTGAAGAATCAGCTGGTTTATCAGGTATTTGAGCTGTAACAATTGGAGCCGGAGCTATATATCCAGCAGGCACTTTCAAAACCATTCCTTCTTTTACACCTTCAGAAAGTGACGGGTTTAAAGCCACTAATTCGTCTTGCGATAAATGGAAAACTCTCCCTAAACTATAAAAAGTCTCTTTTGGTTTTACCTGATACTCCATATAAGTCACCGCTTTTTTAGACGTTTCAGCAGGCTTTTTGCTTTCTACAGCTTTTGCCGTTTCTACAGGCGCTTCTGTTTTCGGAGCAGTTCCTTTTATAGTCAATCTATAACCAACAGGCAAATTGCTCACGATATCTGGATTGCGTTTTTCCAATTCGTCAACAGTCATATTGTACTGTTTTGCAATGCCAAATTTTGTTTCTTTTGGTTGTACATCGTGATATACATATTTTTCAGGACCTTTTTCTTTTGCAGGTTTTGCTGCAGCTTTTGGAGCAGATCCTTTTGCAGGAATAACCAATTTCTGTCCGATTTGAACACCTGTTTTTTCCAAAAAGGGATTTGCAGCTTTTAAAGCTTCATCCGAAATTCCGTATTTATGTTCAATGCTATAAAACGTTTCTTTTGGCTGTACCTCATGAATAATCTCTTTTCCTGAAGCAACAGCAGTTTTAGTTTCAGAAACTTCTTTTTTTGCTTCTCCTGTTTTTGTTGGAATCAACAGCACAGAATTTGGAACCAATCCCGTTCTAGCATCTGGATTAAGCTGGTAAATATCATAAGGCGTTACCTTAAATTTTTGTGCAATCTGATTAATCGTCTCACCGCTCGATACTTTGTACTTCACTACTTTTTCTTGCGAAAACGCGCTTGAAGTCATAAAAAACACGAGAGACAATACTGTTAAATAATATTTCATAATATGGCTAAAAACAATTTAATTTCTAATTCTAAAATAAGTTACAATTTTACCAAAAGCAAAATTCGCGCCGTTTGTCTATTGCCGTAAAAATTACCTCAAATCGATTTCTACTTTAGCAATAATGATTTCTTTATATAACTCATCTTCTTCTTTTTTCTTGCATTTGTATAGCACTTCTTCCATGTTTTCGAATTTATCCGTGTAAACATAGTAGGAAAGGCTGTTGATATTGAAAAAGAAACTAGCGTTAAATTCACCAGAATCAATGAGTTTCATAATGAGCTTATCTCGGTCAACTGCGTCTGTAAATATACCTAAAACTAAGTAATACCCGTTTGAAACTTCTCTAAGATTATCATAAACTTCTACTTTTACGGTTTTATCAGTCCTCAACGGATTGTCTTTCAATTCTTGTTTCATTTCTTCCAATGAAATTGTTTTTGAATTTTCTCCCGAATTATTTTTTTGATGCTTTTTAACCGCTTCGTCCTGATATTTTTTCAATTTAACCAAAGCCAGTTTATCATCAAATTTTCTCGCTTCCATGCTATAATAAGAAGCTTTGCTAATATGTCTTTTAACTTCAATTTTTTTCTGAGTATCCAACGAATCGATTTTTGCAATCAAAAGCTGATTTTGCGCATCGCCTTTCTCCTGCTCTGCTTTATATTTTTTTATTTCTTCTAAAGACAAGCGCTGCTGCAAAGAAGATGTATTATTATTCTTTTCGCTTTCGCGGATTTTCCTCTTATACTCCTGATTTTCCTCAACTGCAATTTTTTCCACTTTATTCATCAAACCGGCATACACTTTTCTGTTTTCTGCCAGTTCCGTTTTCAGCTGAGATGATAATTCGTTGGTTTTATTAATTCCTTCAGAAGATTGTTTTTCCAATCTCTTTGATTCTTCAACATTCAAAATATCCATTCGCTTTAATTCCTTCAAATCATCGTTCATTGCCGTAACAAGCGAATCTAATTTTGCCATTAAAACATCTTGAACATTTTTGTTTGCTTCTAGGACCAAACGTAATTTTTCTACCGAATTTTCTTTAGAACCGTTCATATCATTCAGATTCACTTTCAGATCGTTAATTTTTATAATTTTGTGATTCATTTCTCTCTGAACAACCAAGCGATCTTTCAAATCTTCGATTTCAACTGTTTTGGCTTTTGTTTTTTCAACTACAACTTGTTTTTCGGCCAAAGCCAACATCAACTCTTCGCTTTCGTTTGCCGGTTTAATTGCTTTGGTATTGATGGCTAATTTATTTCCGACAATTAATCCGTTTACAATTTCTGGATTTTGAGATTCTAATTGATCAATTGAAATTCCGTATTTCTTAGTAATTGAAAACTTTGTTTCTTTGGGTTCTACCACATGAAAAACCGTTTCCTGATTAATTACGCGAACTCTTCCGTCGAGCGTTTTTCTTTTATTCGGAATTGAAATCGTCTGTCCGATCTGCAATCCATTAATCAAAATGTCTTTATTTAGATTTTCCAAATCCTGAACCGAAACATTATATTCTCTAGCAATGCTGAACAAAGATTCTTTTGCTACAACTTGATGTGTCGTTTTGGAAGAAACAGCAACTTCTGATTTTGCCGTATGATCTGAATTTTGAGGAATGATTAATTCTTGACCAATTTGGAGTCCGTTGGCTAGAATTTCTTGATTGGCATTTTGAATAGCTTCTACCGAAACATGATATTGTTTAGATAAACCAAACAATGTTTCTTTGGGCGCAACAATATGGGTTTGCTGCTTTAAATTTGTATTTTCTGAGGGATGAATTGGAATCTTTATAATCTGATTGTCCTTGATTCCGTTTTGCGATTCGGGGTTGAGTTTGTAAATCTCGTCTATAGAAACCTTGTATTTTTGGGCAATGAAAAAAGCGGTTTCTCCTTTTTGAATTCTGTGTTCAATTATTGCATCTTGTGCAGTTATTTTGTTAAAAGACAAAATAAACACAAGAGAAATCGTTAAAAGTTCTCTCATAAATAGTAGGTTATAAAAAATTAAGGCCTTACAAATGTAAGACCTTAATTTTAAATTATGCTACTATTCCCACTCAATTGTTGCAGGTGGTTTTGAACTAATATCGTAAACTACACGATTCACGCCTTTTACTTTATTGATAATGTCGTTTGACACTTTCATCAAGAAATCGTAAGGTAAATGAACCCAGTCAGCCGTCATACCATCTGTAGATTCTACAGCTCTAAGCGCTACTACTTTTTCGTAAGTACGCTCATCGCCCATAACACCAACAGAGTTTACAGGAAGCAAAATTGCTCCAGCTTGCCAAACTTTATCGTATAATCCCCAAGATTTTAATCCTTCGATGAAAACAGAATCTACATCTTGTAAAATTCTAACTTTCTCTGGCGTAATATCTCCTAAAATTCTAATTGATAATCCAGGTCCTGGGAAAGGATGTCTTCCTAATAATTCTGGATCTATTCCTAATGAAGCTCCTACTCGTCTTACTTCATCTTTGAAAAGCATTCTAAGAGGTTCTACAATTTTCAACTTCATATAATCTGGCAATCCACCCACGTTGTGGTGTGATTTAATGGTAGCAGATGGTCCTTTTACCGAAACAGATTCGATAACGTCTGGGTAAATTGTTCCTTGCGCCAACCATTTTACGTCTTCTAATAAGTGCGATTCATCATCAAAAACTTCGATAAATACACGACCAATTGTTTTACGTTTTGTTTCAGGATCACTGATTCCGGCTAATTCGCCAAGAAAACGATCTCCAGCATCAACTCCTTTTACATTTAATCCCATTCCTTTGTATTGATCTAATACATTTTGGAATTCGTTTTTACGTAAAAGTCCGTTGTTAACGAAAATACAGTATAAGTTTTGTCCGATTGCTTTGTTTAATAAAACAGCTGCTACAGTAGAATCTACTCCTCCAGATAGACCAAGAACTACTTTGTCGTTTCCTAGTTTTTCTTTCAATTCGGCCACCATTTCTTCTACGAAAGCATTTGGAGTGAAATTTTGAGGAACTTCAGCAATTTTCACCAAGAAATTCTCTAACATTTTTGCTCCTTCAGTAGAGTGGTAAACTTCTGGATGATATTGAATTGCATAAGTAGTTTCGCCTTCAATTTTATAAGCTGCGAATTCTACATCATGCGTACTTGCTAATTTTATAGCATTTGTTGGAAGAGCTTTGATACTATCACTATGGCTCATCCAAACTTGACTGTTTGGAGAAACTCCATCAAAGAAAGTTTCATTTTCTTTAATATAAGACAAGTTAGCTCTACCGTATTCTCTTGTATTTGAAGCAGCCACTTCTCCACCGCTGAAATGAGCCAAATATTGAGCTCCATAACAAACAGCAAGCAAAGGCATTTTACCTCTAATTTGCGATAAATCAGGATGTGGAGCATCTTCTCCTCTTACAGAGAAAGGGCTTCCTCCTAAAATTACGGCTTTATAACTTGATAAATCACTTGGAATGTGATTGTAAGGAAAAATTTCGCAGAATATATTTAATTCGCGAACTCTACGCGCAATAAGCTGAGTATATTGCGATCCGAAATCTAAAATAAGTACGTTGTGTTGCATGCGCAAAAGTACTTTTTATATTTGAAATTGAAAAATTGATTTTTGATTTTTTTTTCTTTTTAAGTACCGACATACTAAGCTGCTAATTTTCTGAGTTATTCTCTTTAAAATGAACAAAAAACTTAGCATCTTAGCACCTTCAAAACTTAGAAACTTAAAAAAGAAAAAACCAACAGATCCAAAAATTCGTATTTAGACAAAAACCCATTTAAATTAACTATGAAATCAAAACTTATTGCCCTGACTGCTTTTCTGTCAATTTTATTTTCATCTTGCAACACTGTTGATGATTTATTGACTTTTACCATTTCGAATAATACTTCGATTAAGATTCAAAGCACTTCGCCAATTAATTTGCCTTCTGAGATTATTACGCCAGAAGTAACTACCAATTCTTCGGCTGAATTTCAAAACAATAAAACGAAGGCAAGCTTAGTGAAAGATGTTAGAATCAAATCGCTTAAATTGTCGATTACAGATCCGTCTGATAAAACTTTTACGTTTTTAAAATCGGTTCATTTGTACATCTCAACAGCCAATTCAGAAGAAATCGAATTAGCTTATGCAGACAATATCAATGTATCTAGCAATTCAATCGATTTGACCTGTACAGATAAAAGATTGGACGAATACATTAAAGCAGACAGCTACAAAATAAGAACTAAAGTAACTTTAAAAGAAACTCTAACGCAAGATGTAACTGTAAGAGCAGATATGAAGTTTAAGGTTACTGCGGATCCGTTTTAGTCTGAGGTTCAAAGTGACAAAGTAACAAAGTGACAAAGGTTCAAAGGTTCAAAGAAACGAAGTGTAAAAACTTTGTCGCTTTGAACCTTTGTTACTTTGTAACTAGCGCCAAAAGCGCGCTATTCTTTCGTCACCACTATCGACGCTTTAAATCCTGCTGCAAGGTTATCCCAATAATCATTTGTTACTAGATTTCCTTTATCGTCGTAGACTTGTATTTCTGCTGTGTTTCCTCCTAGCGAACCAATGTTTAAGGCTTCGAAATCTAATTTATTAAATCCTTGGCCGAGATTGATTCTAACTTGCTGAAAGTTGGAATCCAATAAAATGCGTTCTCTGATTACTGTTTCATTACAAGACACTCTTACTAAATCGCCATCAATTGCCCCGAAGTCTCGGAACTTTACGATAAAATATTCCGATTTGGTTTTAAAATCACCCAACGAAATATTTTTCTTTACCAGTACGCCTCGTCCTTCTCGCAAACCAGCATCTTTGAGAGCCTTATCCAAATCTTTTTCCATTTTTGCTACGTAACGATCGCCAGGATTGGCAAAATCGGTTTCTGTAGACATGGTAAATTTGCTTTTTTCTTCTCCAATCTGAAATTTTGATTTTGGAGTTATAGTTGTGTTTTCAAAAACATTTGGTGTTTTGATACTCGGAACATCCAAAGTATTTGCCTGCGGATCTTTTACGTCAGGAATTGGAGTCTTTTTAGGCTTTGCGGTAAATTTACCACCCGGAATAGTTTTGAATTTAGTACTAGACTCAATTTGGGCTGATACAGACAGTGCAGTAAAAAATAATATGAAAAATAAAATGTGCTTCATTGAAAAAAGTATTATCGAATCGGCTTTTATAATTAATATAAACCAAAAGTCTAGCATCACAAAAATAGTATAATTTCGTTAGTTGCTACAACTTTAGGAGTTTTATAACATATAATTAAGCTAATTTTTGGAATCAAAAAACCTGCCAAACTGATTTTTCGCTTCACGAAAAATAAATTCCAACTTTTTAAAAATCCAAATTCCAAGAACTATCCCAACGAATGTTATTTTTACTTCAAAACTTAAAGCAGTATTTTGATAATTAGCAACTTATTCTTACCTTGAAGTCTTTATTTACCATTTATAAAATCATACTAAAATGGATTATATAGATTACTACAAAGTATTGGATGTTACCAAATCTGCTACTGAGGCAGACATCAAAAAAGCATATAGAAAACTGGCGAGGAAATACCATCCTGATTTGAATCCGAATGATAAGGAAGCCGAAAAAAAGTTCAAAGAAATCAATGAAGCCAACGAAGTTTTAAGCAATCCCGAAAACCGAAAAAAATACGACAAGTACGGAAAAGACTGGCAACATGCTGACGAATTTGAAAAAGCAGGCTACGACCCAAATCAGCAGCAAAGCAGACAAAGCAGTTCTCAATATTCAGGAGGTGATTTTTCTGGTTTTGGCGGAGACTTTTCTGGAAGCGATTTCTCTGATTTCTTCAATTCGATGTATGGCAGCGGGAGAAGCAGCAGATCGCAATCTAAATATAGAGGTCAGGATTTTAATGCGGAATTGGAACTGGATCTTAAATCTGCTTATACCACACACAAACAAAATCTAACTGTAAACGGCAAAAATATCCGAATCACCATTCCTGCAGGAGTAGAAAACGGACAGGTAATTAAAATTCCAAATCATGGTGGGCCTGGTGTAAATGGCGGTCCAAACGGCGATTTGTACATTACTTTTATAATTTCTAATAATTCAGATTTTAAACGTGAAGGCAACAATTTATATGCCAAAGCGCCGATTGATTTGTACACAGCTGTTTTAGGCGGAGAAACGCACATTAATACTTTTGATGGGAAAGTAAAAATTAAAGTCCCACCAGAAACACAACCTGGAACTAAGGTAAAGCTGAAAGGAAAAGGTTTTCCTGTTTACAAAAAAGAAAATCAGTTTGGTGATTTGTACATCACGTACACTATAAAAATTCCAACAAAACTGTCGGACAAAGAAAAAGAGTTATTTGAAGAATTAGCAAAACTAAGAAAGTCATGAAAAATAAAAACTTAATCCAGATCAAACAGTTTTGTATCTATCACGAAATTGAAAATACTTTTATAACCGAACTTCATAATTACGGACTCATTCATATTATTACCGAAGAAAATGACGAATATCTAGAGACTGAACAGCTTCCTACGATAGAAAAAATGATACGTATGCATTATGATCTCAAAATTAATCTCGAAGGAATTGATGCCATTGCCAATCTTCTAAATAAAATTGAGGCACTACAGCAAAATTTAAATACAGTTCAAAACAAGCTTCGCCTTTACGAAGAAAAGCAAACCGAATAACAATTAATATCACAAAAAAGCTTGATTTCTCGATTGATTTCAAGCTTTTTTTAATGGCTACGACAACCATAATCCTTAAATTGCAGCATCTTTAACTAACTTGAATTTGCTTTTAAAATCAGACAATCAAATTCGCAAAAATTACAAAAAATGAAAAGAGAAAACATCTTAACTGGATCTCCGTGGGAAGACAAAATGGGATATTGCCGAGCGGTAAGAATTGGCAACATCGTTGAAGTTTCTGGAACTGTAGCCATTGTTGACGGCGAAAAAGTAAAAGCTGATGACGCTTATGCTCAAACCTATAATATTTTAGAGCGAGTTGAGAAAGTTTTAGAAGATTTAAATGTAGGCATGAAAGATGTTATTAGAACGAGAATTTTCACAACCGATGTTACTACTTTCGAAGAAGTAGCAAGAGCGCACTCTGCTTTCTTTAAAGATATAAAACCAACCACAGGATTTTATGAAATCAGCAAACTGGTTGCTCCAGAATATTTGGTTGAAATAGAATTTACTGCCGTGGTTCAGTAATTATTTTATAGCCACGAATTTCGCTAATTTGCACTAATTATTTCTTTTAATTCGTGAAAATTAGCGAAATTCGTGGCTAAAACATTTTACCTTTTAATGAATTCCCTAAATCCAAAACAATTACTGCTTGATATTCCGAAATGGATTCTCATTTGTGCTTTAATTGGCATTCTGTCAGGATCGGCTTCAGCATTTTTTTTAGTTTCTTTAGAATGGGTTAGGCAGTTTAGAATTCAGCACGATTGGATTATTTGGCTTTTGCCTTTCGGCGGATTCCTGGTTGGATTGAGCTATTATTATTGGGGAGAATCTGTTTCAAAAGGAAATAATCTTTTACTCGAAGAATACGAAAATCCTAAAAAAGTGATTCCGTTTAAAATGGCGCCTTTAGTACTTTTAGGAACCTTGCTTACTCATTTATTTGGAGGATCTGCAGGACGTGAGGGGACTGCAGTGCAAATGGGAGGAGCAATTGCCGATCAGTTTACAAAACTTTTTAAACTTGATAATTCAGAACGCAGAATTTTAATCATTCTCGGAATTAGTGCGGGTTTCGCTTCGGTATTTGGAACTCCATTAGCTGGTGCCATTTTCGCTTTGGAGGTTTTATATTTTAGTAAAATCAATTTCAAAAGCGTTGTACTTTCTTTTTTAGTTGCTTATGCGGCCTATTTCACCGTCGAATTTTGGGAAATAAAACATACGCATTACAATATTCCAACAATTCCAGCACTTAGTTTAAGCAATGTTTTCTATACCATTATTGTTGGTGTTTTATCTGGTTTTGCCGCTTTGTTATTTTCAAGAAGTACTCACTTTTGGGGTTCGCTTTTTTCAAAAAACATCAAATATCCGCCACTTCGTCCCGTAATTGGCGGCGTTGTTTTGGCTATTGCAATTGCCGGTTTAGGTTATACCAAATTCTCTGGATTAGGAGTTCCCGTAATTGTCGATTCATTTTCAAATCCGAATCAGTGGTACGATTTTCTGCTGAAAATCTTGTTTACTGGATTTACTTTAGGAGCAGGTTTTAAAGGTGGTGAGGTAACGCCATTATTCTTTGTTGGCGCTACTTTAGGAAGTGCTTTATCAACTGTAATTCCGATGCCAATCGCTCTTTTAGCAGGAATCGGATTTGTTGCTGTTTTCTCTGGCGCAACCCACACTCCTATTGCCTGCACCATTATGGGAATGGAATTATTCGGAATCGCTCCTGGAATCTTCATTGCCATTGCCTGTACAATTGCGTATTTCTCTTCTGGTTCTGTGGGAATTTACAAATCGCAAATCGTGAAAGGCGCGAAATACAAATTGTATCAAAAGTTTCGTAAAGAAGAACTACAGAATCTTTAGTTAAATTCCAATTTTTTAAAATCCAAATCCCAAAATCTAAAATTAAAATTCCAAATTCCTTCAATTTATATGTTTCGTTCCTCCGGAACTTTTGCACTGGTGCGTTTATAATTCTCAACGGATTAATCCCGATAGCTATCGGGAGTTGCTACAAAATAGAGTCTTCCTACGGAACTTATAAACTACATAAATAAAAATCCGTGTAAATCAGCGTCTTCGCGATAGCGAATCTGTTTCATCAGCGTTCAAATTTCAAGTTGCCAAAAAACAAAGCGTTCCCAATTAGAAATAAAATCGGTTTAAATCAGCGCCTTCGCAATAGCGAATCCGTTAAATCAGCGTTCAAAAACTAAGCATCTAAAAATTTAAAAAAACATTTAATAAGACAGAACACAAAAAAACGGAACACTGACCACTATCGCTGAGTACTAAAATTATTTTCAGCATTACACTAAAAAAATGTAAATTCGCACACTATGAAAATACAAGATATTCAAGCGATTCAATTATTACTCGCCACCCCAAAGAAAATTGTCATCATTCCGCACCGAGGACCAGATGGCGATGCAATGGGTTCTACGTTGGGTTTATACCATTTTTTAATAAAAAACAATCATCAGGCAACAGTAATTGCTCCGAATGATTTTCCTAATTTTTTAGCTTGGCTTCCAGGATCTGAAACGGTAAAAATATTCGAAAAAGAAACCGAAATCTGCACGCAGATTTTAGAAGAAGCCGAAATTATTTTTACGCTTGATTTTAATGCTTTTCACCGTACAGGCGAAATGATGGAGCAAGTTTTACAAAAATTGAAGGCCACTTTTATTATGATCGATCATCATCAAAAACCTGATGATTACGCTACATACACCTACTCAGACACTTCATACGGATCTACTTGCGAAATGGTCTATAACTTTATCACTTTTTTAAACAAAAAAGAAGATATTGACAAAACCATTGCAACTTGCATATATACAGGAATTCTAACCGATTCAGGCTCGTTCCGTTTTCCGGGAACCACAGGAAACACGCATAGAATCATAGCCGAATTAATTGATTTAGGAGTTGAAAATACTCAGATTCCCGTATTGCTTTTCGACAATAGTTCTTTCAGCAGATTGCAGCTATTAGGTCGCGCTTTGCAAAACATGAAAATATTTGAAGATCATAAAACTTCCTATACTACGTTAACACAAGAAGAACTAGATTCTTTTAATTATGTTAAAGGTGATACCGAAGGAATTGTTAATTATGGTTTAAGCATAAAAGGTATTGTTTTTACTGCTATTTTTATCGAAAATAAAGAAGAAGGCATTATCAAGATTTCATTCCGTTCGCAAGGAGGTTTTGATGTAAATCAGTTTGCACGAGATCATTTCAACGGCGGCGGACACAGTAATGCTGCTGGCGGAAGATCTGAGGCTTCAATGGAAGAAACAGTTAATAAATTTGAAGATTTAGTAAAAAAACTAAAATTATAGTCCAAATCATGAATTACCTAAAACTTAGCATTTACACTTTGCTTTTTACCGTTTTATTAAGCAGCTGTAAACATCATGAAGAAGCCAGAAGACCCATTTCTAGAGCTTCGGGAACATTCATGAAAAAATCGGCTGATCGCAATAAAAAATTAGTGGCCAATGAAGAAGATGTCATTAAAAAAATAATAAAAAGCAATCCGAAAGTAAAGTATTACGCTACGCCAAAAGGCTATTGGTTTTGTTACGACGAAAAAAACGTGAATGAAACGGCAGCTCCAAGAAAAGGCGATATTGCTTACTTTAACATGGAAATAAAAGACATAAAAGGCGCTACCATTTATTCAGACTCAGATCTTGGCCCACAAACGTATTATGTTGACAAGCAAGACATCATGATGGGGCTTCGTGACGGAATTAAAAGAATGCATAAAAACGAAACCGTTACGTTTTTATTTCCATCGCACATGGCTTACGGCTACCATGGTGACAACAAAAAAATTGGGCCGAACGAATCTTTAATGGTTACGGTAACACTTAGAAATTTTGTTCCAGATCCTGCGGCACAAACAGTAAAGCCTGCTGCACAGCCAGCACAAACCGCAACACCAAAGCCAGCAGTGGCAAAACCCGCTGTTCCAGCTAAAAAAGACACATTAACTCCATAAAAACAACATCTTAAAATGAAAAAGAGTATTTTATTATTACTATTAGCAGTAAGCTCATTTTATTCTTGTAAAGACGATCACGGCAATCTGCCAGATGGTTTATACGCCGATATCGAGACAAACAAAGGCCACATCATTGTAGAACTTGATTACAAAAAAGCACCTATAACAGTAGCTAATTTTGTGACTTTAGCTGAAGGTAAAAATGAGTTTGTAACGCACGAACAATTAAAAAATAAACCTTTTTTTGATGGCTTAAAATTTCACAGAGTTATTGAAAATTTCATGATTCAGAGTGGTGATCCTTTAGGAACTGGTTCTGGAGATACTGGATACAAATTTAAAGACGAATTCTCAGATTTAAAGTTTGACAAAGCTGGAGTTTTAGCAATGGCAAACAATGGTCCTGGAACAAACAGCAGTCAATTTTTTATCACTCACGTTGAAACTCCTTGGTTAGATAACCTGCATACTATTTTTGGTCATGTTGTAAGTGCAAAAGATCAGGAAGTGGTAAACAAAGTAGTTCAGGGTGATAATATCGTTTCTGTAACTATTATCAGAAATGGTGAAGCAGCGAAAAAATTTGACGCTGTAAAAGTATTCCACGATTATTTTGCTGACATCGCAAAAGAACAGCAAAAATATGCTGGAGTTCAAAAAGAAAAAGTAGATTCTTACGCTGCTTTAAAAGCAAAAGCTACTAAAACAACAAGCGGTTTAGAATATGTAATTACAGAAAAAGGAAGCGGTAAAAAACCTGCTGCAGGAAGTCAAATCTACATTCACTACGCTGGTTTCTTAGAAAACGGAACTTTATTTGACACTAGCATTGAAGAAGTGGCAAAACAATTTGGAAAACTTGACCCAGCAAGAGCAGCACAGCATGGATATCAGCCAATTCAATTTCAAGCGGGTAAAAAAGACGGTCTAATTCCTGGGTTTATCGAAGGAGTTGAGCAATTGTCTTATGGAGACAAAGCTGTTCTTTTCATTCCATCGCATTTAGCTTATGGAGCAACTGGTGCTGGAGGAGTGATTCCGCCAAATGCAAATATTATTTTCGAGATCCAGATTTCAGACAAACCATAATTGAATTATAGACTTAAAATTTAAAAAGCAATGAAATTTAAATTTCTATTTTTATTCTGCTTAGCCATAGTAAATATTCAGGCTCAAACTAAAAAGCCTGTTGCCAAGCCAGCAGCAAAACCTACTACTAAAGCAGTTGCAGCATCAAATCCTGATGACGGAATTTTTGCTACTATCTCTACTACAAAAGGAGATATCGTTCTTTCTTTAGAATATGTAAAAGCTCCGGTTACAGTGGCAAATTTTATTACTTTGGCAGAAGGTACAAATCCTAACGTTAAAGCGTCACTTAAAGGAAAACCATTTTACAACGGATTAAAATTTCACAGAGTTATTAATGATTTCATGATTCAGGGTGGAGATCCTGACGGAAATGGTTCTGGCGGTCCTGGATATTCGTTTAAAGATGAATTTGTAGACGAATTAAAATTTGAAAAAGGCGGTGTGCTTGCAATGGCAAATTCTGGTCCAGCAACAAACGGAAGCCAATTTTTCATTACGCATAAAGATACGCCTTGGTTAAATGGAAAACATACTATCTTCGGCCATGTAGTTTCTGGAATGGATGTCGTAAATAAAATTGTTCAGGATGATGTAATGACAAAAATTGTTATTACACGCAAAGGTGCAGCAGCAAAGAAATTTGATGCTTTAAAAGTTTTAAGCGATGATGTCAAAAAAGAAGCTGCTAAAAAAGAAGAGGCAAAAAAAGTTATAAGTGCTAAAGCGGCCTATTTTAAAGATGCAAAAGCAAAAGCAACTACAACAGCTTCTGGTTTAAAATACGTAATTACTCAAAAAGGCACTGGTGTTAAAGGTGCAGAAGGCTCTTCAATCTACTTTCACTACGCTGGATATTTTGAAGATGGCAACTTATTCGACAGCAGCATGGCTCCAGTAGCAAAAGCTTACGGAAAATATGATGCTAGTAGAGATGCTCAAGGCGGTTATAAAGCTTTTCCTTTTACAGTAGGTAAAAAAGACGGAATGATTCCAGGGTTTCTTGAAGCTTTGGATATGATGACTGACGGAGAAAAAGCAATTTTCTTCTTACCTTCAAATTTAGCTTATGGCGAAAAAGGTGCTGGAGGTGTGATTCCACCAAATGCTACTTTGATTTTCGAGATCGAAACATATCAAAATCAGCCTAAATAATTAATACAGAGAACATTTCTTCTTTACAGATAAAAAGCCATCAGAAATATTTTTGATGGCTTTCTCTTTTTCTATATTTTCACTTTTTAAAGAATTCTTATTTCAAGAGTTTAAAAATCAATTTTATTGCCATTAAATTACTATTTTCAACATAGTACGATAAAATCCTAAACAAAATAGCTTACCTTTGCCGGCTAATTTTTTTAAAACAGATAATTTATGACGTCGCAAAACAATGTATTAAAGGGTGTTTTTTTGGTTGCTTTAGGAGCCACTACTTACGGAATGCTAGCTACTTTTGTAAAAATGGCCTATTCCGAAGGATACACAACTGCAGAGGTAACGACATCACAGTTCATATACGGAATTCTAGGTATTCTTATCATCAATCTTTTTCAGCGCGTTAAAAACAAAAATACAGCTGTAAAAGCTTCTTCAAAAAACATTTTCAGTTTAATGCTTGCAGGAACTTCGTTAGGAATGACAAGTTTATTCTATTACTTGGCTGTAAAATACATTCCAGTTTCTATCGGAATCGTTTTATTGATGCAAACGGTTTGGATGGGAGTTTTACTCGAAATGTTTTTAGAAAAAAAACTGCCTTCAAAACAAAAAGTCATTGCGGTTTTTATAGTACTTTTTGGGACTGTTTTAGCCACCAACATCATTAATAATGATATCGAATTAGACTGGAGAGGTTTGGTTTGGGGAATGCTGGCTGCAGCTTCTTTTACTACAACAATGTTTACTGCCAATCGTGTTGCAACTGAAATTTCATCAGCACAAAGAAGCCTTTATATGCTTTTGGGTGGTGCTATTATTGTTTTTTCGTTTGCATTTGCTACACAAGTAACTGCTTTTAACCTAGACATTTTCTTAAAATGGGGAATTGTATTGTCTTTGTTTGGAACTATTATTCCGCCACTTTTAATGACAGCAGGTTTTCCTTTAACAGGAATCGGATTGGGGAGCATTGTTTCTGCTCTTGAACTTCCGGTTTCGGTAATGATGGCCTTTGTATTATTAAACGAAAAAGTAATCTTTTCTCAATGGGTTGGTATTGTTTTGATTATACTTGCCATAATTATTATGAATGTAAATTTCAAGTCCAAAAAATAACGCCAAATACACATTATTAAAAAAATCACATCTGTAATGCAATAATTGTTAATTTTTTTATAATTTAGTGATAAACAACTAAATATCATGATTTTACCTTGGCATTTATATTTAATGGCTTCTTTATATATTCTTGCTGGGATAAATCATTTTAGAAAACCTGGAATGTATATCAAAATCATTCCGCCCGCATTTAAAAACCCCAAATTAATAAATATTTTAAGTGGTGCTTCTGAAATTATTCTGGGCATCTTTCTAATTCTGCCTTTTTCAACACATATTGCCGCCTGGGGAATTATAATGCTATTAATTGCTGTTTTCCCTGCCAATTTGTACATGTATCAAAATAAAAAAGCAGGTTTTGGTTTACCATCATGGATTTTATTTGTACGTTTGCCCTTACAAATTGTTTTAATTTATTGGGCTTACCAATATACAGTCTAAACATTAACCATTAAAATTATTTTATTATGAAAAAATTATTTGCAGAGTTTTTTGGAACTTATTGGCTTGTTTTTGGAGGATGCGGAAGCGCACTATTTGCAGCAGGAATTCCAGATTTAGGAATTGGATTTGCAGGTGTTGCACTAGCTTTTGGTTTAACGGTACTTACAATGGCGTACGCTGTTGGCCATATTTCTGGCGGTCATTTTAATCCAGCTGTTTCTTTTGGCTTATGGGCTGGCGGAAGATTTTCTGCCAAAGATCTTATTCCTTATATCATTGCACAATGCGTAGGAGCTGCTGCTGCTGCGGGAACTTTATACACAATAGCGTCTGGAAAAGCGGGTTTTGCAATTGATAGTACAAAAGCGGGAGCCTTTGCATCTAATGGTTTTGGAGCTTTTTCTCCTGATGGTTATTCGCTTCAAGCTTGTTTCATCGCTGAATTTGTTCTTACTTTATTCTTTTTATTAGTGATTTTAGGAGCAACAGATAAATTTGCAAACGGCAGATTTGCAGGAATTGCAATTGGTTTGGCTTTAACTTTAATTCACTTAATCAGTATTCCAATTACCAACACTTCTGTAAACCCAGCGAGATCTTTATCTCAAGCTATTTTTGTGGGTGGAGAGCCATTGTCTCAAGTTTGGCTGTTTTGGGTTGCCCCTATTCTTGGTGCATTAGCTGGAGGTTTCCTTTATAAAACGCTCTTGCAAAATCATGCAGAAGCATAATGTATCTTTAGAAATCACTAACAAATAAACTAAACAGAATCATGGGATTTTTATATTTCTTGCTCATTGGCGCTATTTCTGGATGGCTAGCTGGCCAAATTTGGAAAGGCGGCGGCTTTGGGCTAATTGGTAATATTGTAGTTGGAATTATTGGCGGATTTATAGGCGGATGGATTGCCGGCAAACTTGGTATTGGCGGTGGCGGACTTCTCTGGCAGATTATAATTGCTGTTGGAGGCGCTTGGGTTTTATTGTTTATAATAAGCCTTATCAAAAAATAATGCCTTAAATAATAATTTTGAAAGAGAAAATCAGATATATTTATATTTGGTTTTCTCTTTTTTCTTTGAGGAAAACCGAAAGAAAGCTTTAATTAATTCAAATATTTATGGATCATGAATGACATTATTAATTATTTTTCTACGATTCCTTCTTCGCATAGAAGTTTGATTTTAGTGGGCGGCATTACTATTTTCTGGCTCATTGAAAACAGTTTCCCTTTGTTTAAAATGCAGTACAAAAAGTGGCCTCATGCCGGAATAAATTTGTTTTTTACCTTTACTACTATTGTTGTCAATTTTATCTTGGCCTTTATTTTAATAAAAACTGCAGCTTGGACTGTAGATCATAATTTTGGAATTCTGCAATGGCTACCACAAATGCCAATGTGGCTTTATACCTTAATTGGTTTATTGCTCTTGGATTTAATTGGGGCTTATTTAGCGCATTTTGTAGAACATAAAGTAAAAATTCTTTGGCAATTCCATTTAGTGCACCATACCGATACTTGGATCGATACAACAACAGCAAACAGGCATCATCCAGGAGAAAGTGTCGTACGTTTTGTCTTTACCACTTTAGGCGTTTTAATTGTGGGAACTCCAATGTGGATGGTCTTTCTTTATCAGTCATTATCTGTTATTGCTTCACAATTTAATCACGCCAACATTTCGCTTCCAGAAAAGTTGGATGTATTCTTAAGTTATTTTATTGTCTCTCCCAATATGCACAAAGTACACCACCATTATGTTCTGCCTTACACAGATAGTAATTACGGAAATATATTTTCTGTATGGGACAGGCTTTTTGGAACCTTTACTTATCTGCCAAAAGATCAGCTCGTATACGGTGTAGATACTCATATGACAGCCGAAGAAAATAATCAATTGGCGAATCTGCTAAAAATTCCATTTCAAAAATCAAGATCCTTCAAAAACAGCCAAAATCATTAAAAAAAGTATACTTTACTGAAACAACTTATTATTTTTTTTTATAATATTGATACAAGAATTGAAAATCAATCTATTAATAATTAACACCCTATTTTGAATTAATTTTCACGAGATGAAAAAGAGTAGCCGCAAAGAATTAACTCCGGAACAAACCGAAAGACTTGTTTCGTTAGCTTTAGAAGAAAGAAATCCATTTGAAATTATTAAAAAAGAATTTGGATTGGCAGAGAAAGAAGTCCTAGACCTCATGAAAAAGAAAATGCCTCTTGAAAAATTTGAAATGTGGAAAAAGAAGGCAATTGCAAATAAACCGAAACCAAAACCAGTAAAAATAGATGATTTTGATGAAGATTTGGACGGAAAATATTATATCAAGAATAAATTAGACTAACATAAAGCTCCTGTTTTTGCAGGAGTTTTTTTTATTTTAAAAATAATGTTATTTTTCAGTAACTTTTCGTCACTTTTTGTGTCAAATATAATTAACTAAACATATACAAATGAAAAAAATACTTTACACCTTAGCTCTAGCGGTAACTTTTTGGAGCTGTAAAACAGGGAGCACTGGAGCCGCAAAAAGCAATATAGTTGAAGTTAATATCAATCTTACCGATGTTAAAGACGATAAAGTTTTAGTAACTGTTACTCCACCAGCTATAAAAACAGACGAAATTGTTTATAGCATTCCAAAAACCGTTCCGGGTACTTATTCTACAGATAATTACGGAAAATATTCTGAAGATTTTAGAGCATTTGATGCCAAAGGAAATCCGCTTACGGTAAAAAGATTAGACGATAATTCTTGGTCTATCTCAAACGCAAAAACATTAAAAAGAATCACTTATCTGGTAAACGATACTTTCGATACTGAAAAAGGAACTGGATTTGGAAATGATGACGTTTTTTCTCCAGCAGGAACAAATATCGATGCAGGAAAAAATTTCATGGTTAATACACATGGTTTTGTAGGGTATTTTCAAGATAAACTAGATGTTCCGTACAAAGTTACGATTACGCATCCTGAAACGCTTTGGGGAGCAACTTCCATGACAGATCAAGATGCAAGCAATACGTCTGATGTATTTACAACTTCTCGTTATGCTATTTTGGTAGAAAATCCAATTATGTATTCTAAACCTGATTACACTACTTTTAATGTAAACGGAATGGATATCTTAATCGCGGTGTACTCGCCTACTGGAAAATATACTGCGGAGAGCATTACTCCAGAGATGAAAACAATGATGACAGCGCAGAAAAACTTTTTAGGAAAAGTAAACTCGACTAAAAAATACACTGTTTTATTGTATTTGTCAAGCATGGCAAAAGATGATGCTCACGGTTTTGGTGCTTTAGAGCATCCAACTGCAACAACTGTGGTTTTACCAGAGTCTATGCCAAAAGAAAAATTGGTAGAATCTATGAAAGATGTCGTTTCTCACGAATTCTTCCACATCGTTACTCCGTTAACTATTCACTCAAAAGAAATCCAATATTTTGATTACAATGCACCAAAAATGTCTGAGCATTTATGGATGTATGAAGGTGTTACTGAGTATTTTGCTAATCTTTTCCAAATCAATCAAGGTTTAATTACCGAAGCAGAATTCTATACTCGTATTGCTGATAAAATTGAACAAGCTAAAGGTTTAAATGATACAATGTCATTTACTCTAATGAGTAAAAATGTTTTAGAACAGCCTTACAAAGACCAATACTTAAATGTATACCAAAAAGGTGCTTTAATTGGTATGTGCATCGATATTATCATTAGAGAAAAAAGCAATGGAGAAAGAGGAATTCTAGACTTAATGCACAAATTATCTGATGAATATGGTATTGAAAAACCTTTCAACGATGACGAATTATTTGCTAAAATCACTTCCTTGACGTATCCTGAAGTGGGCGAATTCTTAAACAAGTATGTTGCAGGAACTACTCCAATTCCTTACGATTTTTATTTAGCTAAAGTTGGTGTTACAAAAGCAAGCGAGAAAAAAGCTGGAAATCCGTTTATAAAAGGACAAACTCCTTACATTACAGTTGATAAGCAAACAAAAGAAATCATGGTTCGTCCTGACTCTGAATCAATAGCGTTCTTTAAAAATCTGAACTTAAAAGGTGGCGATAAAATTCTTGCTGTAAATAATAAATCATACAGTCTGGATAACATTTACGATTTGATTACAGAAAGTGAAAACTGGAAAGAAAACGATCCTATCACGCTTAAAATCAAACGTGGCACAAAAGAAGAAACTATAAAAGGAACTGTAAAATTGCCTTTTGAAGAATCAGAAACTTTTAAAGCAACAGACGCTTCAAAAGAGAAACTTAAAAATGCATGGTTAAAAGGATAATTTCTTTTTACGACATAAAAAAAACCGTCTCGTTTTATTAACGAGACGGTTTTTTTTATGTCATTGCGAGGAACGAAGCAATCACATATAGAATATCTTTATTCACAAAATTCACTTATGTTAGTGAGATTGCTTCGTTCCTCGCAATGACTTTGTGTAGAATTATTTAAAACTACTTCTTCACCGGAAATTTCCAGTCAAACTCATCTTTGCCGTTGATGATGGCTCCAATTTCAAACTTAACCACTTCATCAAATTCTGTTTGAAGGATAAACCAATTGTCTTCGTTGAAGTAATTTTCGAAAGTATCAAAAGTTTCTTGAGTGTATTTTGTGATTCCTTTTGCTGCGAAATCTTTCTTTACATCAGCAATTTTTCTTCCGATTAATTGGAATCCGAAAACTTCTAGGCTACTGCTTGATGCTACAATATATCCCAATTTAAGATCTTCTTCCTCATAAAAAGTTAATCTCATTTTATGAGCATTGTAAACAAAAATTACGTTGTCGTCTTCGTCTTTATAGTTTTTATCAGGTTTTCCTAAAACTGCTGTTACATCATTCTGCTTCATTCCGAAAAGCAGTTTATCAATTCCTGATTTTAGATTTATTTTCATATCTCGTTTTCTTTATTTGAAGTGCAAATTTCGTGAAGTTTTTTGTTGTTTTGCCATGAATTGGATAAATTTTCTCGATTTTAAATATCTTAACATAAACCCGACAGGTTTTTAAAACCTGTCGGGTTTAATAACGCATCGAATGTTTAATTTTTATAATTCTTCTTATTCGGTTTACTCGCCATATAAAAAATAATTTTTCCGCCATTCATAACATCTTCATGTTTTAAGAAAGGTCTAGAAAGTTCTTTTCCGTTTAAAAGCACTTTTGAAACAAACACATTTTTATCGGATTGGTTAATTGTTGCGACTTCAAAAGTTTTTCCGTTTTCTAAACTTAAAACCGCGTTTTTCAATAACGGACTTCCTAAAGCATATTCATCAGAGCCTGGAGCAACTGGATAAAACCCTAAACTGCTGAAAATATACCAAGCGCTCATTTGCCCGAAATCGTCATTTCCGCCTAAACCATCAGCGCCATTTCTGTACATTTTTTTCAAGATCATTCTAATTTTATCTTGGGCTTTCCATGGAGAATCGGTCCAATTGTACAAATAAACTACGTGGTGCGAAGGTTCGTTTCCATGAACATAATTCCCGATGATTCCGTCTCTGGTAATATCTTCAGTGTTTTCAAAATATTTATCTGGAAGATGCATATTGAACAGCGAATCTAGACGGACTTTAAACTTCTCGTTTCCTCCCATCAATTGAATCATATCGGCAGGATCTTGCGGAACATATAAGCTGTAATTCCAAGAGTTTCCTTCAATAAAACCTTGTCCGTGTGTGTCTAACGGATCAAATTCTTTCTTGAAAGTTCCGTCATTCAATTTCGGACGCATAAAACCCGTTTTTTCGTCATAGACATTTTTATAATTTTTCGATCTTTTGATGAATTCATTATAAACCTCAGTTTTCCCTAATTTCTTAGCAGCTTGCGCAATTGCCCAATCGTCATAGGCATATTCTAAAGTTTTAGAAACTGAAGCTCCGTTTTTATCTTCAGGAACATATCCTTTGTCCATGTAAAACTCCAAACCGTCATAATATGGCACTTTTGCGGTATTCACACAGGCTTGAAGCGCTTTTTCTGCGTCAAAATTGATATTCCCTTTTACAATGGCATCTGCCACAACCGAAACGGAATGATAACCAATCATACACCAATTTTCATTGGCATAATGTGACCAGATGGGAAGCATTTTATGAACGCTTTGATCAGAATGCGCTAGCATGGAGCTTACCATATCGGCATTTCTTTTTGGTTGCACAATGTTGAATAAAGGATGCAAAGCGCGATACGTATCCCAAAGCGAATAACTGGTGTAATTGGTAAAGTTTTCAGCTTTATGCACATTCATATCCAAACCTTTGTAATTTCGGTCTAAATCCATGTATTCTGTTGGACCTAAAAAGGCATGATACATTGCGGTATAAAAATTAACCAAGTCTTCTTTTTGAATGGTTTCAACTTGAACCTTATTCAATTCTCTATTCCAAACGTCCTGACTTTGTTTTTTTACTTTTTCGAAATCCCAACCTGGAGTTTCTTTTTTCATATTTTCTAATGCACCCGCAGAACTCACAGGAGACAGCGCCATTTTAATTTTGATTTTTTCTCCCTCATTGGTATCAAAATCAAAGAACAATTTTAGGTTTTGGCCTGCCATTTCAGGAAAGTTTTTTGTTTGGTCAAATCTTCCCCAAAAACCTCTGTAAACGCTTTTTTCTTGTGCGGCTTGTCCGTAGCTTTTAATTGGCTTATTGAAAGACATGGCAAAATAAACCGTTCTCGTTCTCGCCCATCCGTTGGTCTGACGGTAACCTGTTATTAAAGTATCATTTTCTACACGAACAAACGTCCAAACATTCTTTTTATCGTAATTGTAGATTCCTGAAGTCAAATCTAAAATTATATGCGCATCACTAGATTTTGGGAAAGTGTATTGATGCATTCCCACGCGAGTTGTTGCCGTCAATTCTGCTTTAATTTTATGATCCTCTAAAAAGACGCTGTAATAAGCTGGCTCCGCTTTTTCTGTCGAATGCGAAAATGCCGATCTATAACCCGACAAAGGTTTTGACGCCACGCCTGGATTCAATTGCAGTTTTCCTGTTGTGGGCATGATTAAGAAATCGCCTAAATCAGAATGTCCTGTTCCGCTGAAATGCGTATGGCTAAAACCCACAATTGTTTTATCTTCGTATTGATAACCAGCGCAGTATTTATACACTTCTCCGTTGTATTTCCCATTTAAACTGTACGCAATGGTGTCGGTTTCTGGGCTTAATTGCACGCTCCCAAAAGGAACTGTCGCTCCTGGATAAGTATGTCCCATTCTGGCTGTACCAATCATTGGGTCTACGTATTGAATAAGGTTTTGCTTTTCGCCTGTCTTCTTTTGTCCTACAACTGCATTTGTAGAGAGTAGTAGAGCCAATGCTCCAAGAAGAAAATTACTGCACTTTGTTTGAATCATTTTTATCGTTTTTCTTAGAAATCTTTACTGATATTTTAATGCAGAAAAGTACAACAAAATCTATTTTTAAAAAACATAAATTTAGCAGGAATCGAAAGGTTTAAATATCTTTGATATACTAAAAGCGCAACCAAAGCATGAAAAAATATATTTTAATTATACTTTCTTTTTACTCGCCGTTTATTTTTTCTCAAAAAGTAGAAAGCCGCAGATTAACTAAACCAGAAATTTCACAACGTGAACTTGAAAATGCAACTGAATTTCCCATTTATAAAGCATTTGAATTCAGCGATAAAGGCGGTATGTACGAATTGGTTTTAGGCGAAAACCAGAAAACAATTTCTAAGAAAGATACTTTAAACACCAAAATACAGGCGATTTGTGTAATTAACGATCACGGCGGATTCTTAGAAAAATGGAGAATTAACGATTTGCTGGAAAATACTACTCCGAAAGAAACAAACATCTGGTTTTGGACAAAATATTGCAGCACCAAAGATGTTGATGGCGACGGCTATATTGATCCTGTAATCGTTTATGGAAGTAGAACGGAAGATGGTTATATACGTCGCGTTAAAATTATTACGGTTTATAAGAACAAAAAATACGTTATCCGAGCAGTAGAATGCGATTTGGACAGTTGCAGAAGTTTTGAAAAAGATCAAAATTGGAATACGCTTCCGCAGAAAATAAAAACGTATGTTAATCAGTTATTAGAAAAAATGAGAAAAGAACAGGATTTGCTTTTGAAAAATGGGTAGATTTAAAACTCCAATTTTTTAAAATTCCAAATTCCAAACTTTGCGGAAAAACTTGAAACTTGAAACAAAAAAAAACTCAAAAACCTACTCGCTCATTTCATCATAACGTTCTGGAACTTGAGGGTCATAAAGCGGACATTTGAATTCTTCCATGATGTCTACTAATTTGTTCATGGTTTTTCCTTCTGTTCCGTAGCAGTCAATTTTTATGCTTTGAGGCGTGGTAATAACTTGAAATGCACCTTTGCCTTTTGGATTTTTCCAACTGTTTTGATCTACTCTTTCCCATTCAGAAAAGACTGAATTGATTCTGTTTACGATTACTTCAACTTGAAGTTCAGCCAGACCTTCAACTTCTTGTTTTTCTACAAGAGCTTCATAAACTTCCTGATTGTTCAGGTAAATTTCATCTAGATATCTCCAAAAAAGTAATTCGTACATATTATGTGTTTTTTGAAACCATATAAGTTATATAAGTAAATATAAATTCTTTCTGAAAAAAAATTGGGCTTCGACTTCTCAGCCTGACAATCTGATCTGTCAAATTAAAATGAACTTATATAACTTATATGGTTTAAGTATTTTTTAATAATTGAATGTTCCGTATTCGCTTGTGATAGTCAGTTTTTTAGCATCTGAAGCTTCTACTCTACCTACGATTTGTGCATCAACATTGAATGATTTTGAAATCTCAATAATATCTTGTGCAATATTTTCTGGAACATAAAGCTCCATACGGTGACCACAGTTGAAAACCTGATACATTTCTTTCCAATCTGTTTTTGATTGTTCTTGAATTAACTTGAACAATGGCGGCACTGGAAATAAATTGTCTTTTATAACATGTAAATCTTTTACGAAATGCAAAATTTTAGTTTGTGCACCGCCGCTGCAGTGTACCATTCCGTGAATATCTTCTGGAGTATATTTATCTAAAATTTTCTTGATAATTGGAGCGTAAGTTCTCGTTGGAGATAGCACTAATTGTCCTGCGTTGATTGGGCTGTTTTCTACTTCATCAGTCAAATTAACTTGTCCAGAATAAATTAATTCTTCTGGAACTGCTGCATCGTAACTTTCTGGGTATTTTTTTGCCAAATATTTTCCGAAAACATCATGACGTGCAGAAGTAAGTCCGTTGCTTCCCATTCCTCCGTTATAACCTTTTTCATAAGTTGCCTGTCCGAAAGAAGCCAAACCAACAATTACGTCTCCTGCTTTGATGTTTGCATTATCTACAACATCGCTGCGTTTCATACGAGCGGTTACAGTAGAATCTACTATAATAGTACGAACTACATCTCCAACATCAGCAGTTTCTCCACCCGTTGAGTGAATCGTAACGCCAAAAGATTTTAATTCGTTGATTAATTCTTCTGTTCCGTTGATGATTGCCGAAATCACTTCAGCTGGAATTAAGTTTTTATTTCTTCCAATTGTAGAAGAAAGCAAAATATTATCTGTTGCACCAACACATAATAAATCATCAATATTCATGATTAAGGCATCTTGAGCAATTCCTTTCCAAACAGAAAGATCTCCTGTTTCTTTCCAGTACATATAAGCCAAAGATGACTTTGTACCCGCTCCGTCGGCGTGCATAATAAGGCAATGCTCGTCGTCTTGAGTTAAATAATCGGGAACAATTTTACAGAATGCCTGCGGAAATAAACCTTTGTCAATATTTTTTATAGCGTTATGTACGTCTTCTTTTGATGCCGAAACACCTCTTTGTGCATATCTCTTGCTAGAATCTGAACTCATGAAAATTAGTTTGTGTTGATGTGCTGCAAAGATAATCCCTTTTTTTAATTCTTTGAATGATTCGTATGCTTGATTCAAAAAAAGTTTGCCACGAATTACACTAATTTTCACCAATTTCTATTCTTTGTAAAAAATAAACAGGTGTGAATTTGTGCAACTCGTGGCAAAAAGCTATTTAATAAAAACGATTATTTCGTAAATAATAATTCTCTGTATTTTGTTAATGTCCAACTTTCGTCATCTACTAATAACTCTAATTTATCGCAGTGATTACGAATATCTTCAAAATAAGGTTTTACGTTATTGCAATATGCTTCTGCCATTTTTTGAGCATCAGTCAATTGATTTGCTTTCTTTCTTTCGTTAGTCATGGCCAACACTTTAGAATTGATTCCTTCAATATGGCCTGAAATTTCTTTAATTAAAACGATCTGCTCTTTAGCTAAAGCTTCAAAGTCTTTTCCAAAAATTTCTTTCAATCCTTTTACATTGTCAATTAATGTATTTTGGTAACGAATTGCAGTTGGAATAACGTGGTTTCTTGCAATATCTCCTAAAACTCGTCCTTCGATTTGGATTTTTTTAGTGTATTCTTCCAATTCGATTTCGTAACGCGCTTCGGCTTCAACATGATTAAAAATTCCTAATTGCTCAAATAAATCTAAAGCTTGTTTAGAAACTTTTGCTTTAATAGCTTCTGGAGTTGTTTTAAAATTGCTTAATCCTCTTTTAGCCGCTTCTTTTTCCCAAGCTTCACTATATCCGTCTCCTTCAAAAAGGATTTTTTTAGATTGTTTAATGTATTCTCTTAAGACATTAAAAATAGCATCGTCCTTTTTCATGTCTTTCGACTCGATCAAGTTTTCCACTTCGTTTTTAAAGTCAATTAATTGTTTTGCCACAATCGCGTTCAAAGTTGTCATCGCATTGGAACAGTTTGAATTTGAACCTACTGCTCTAAACTCAAATTTATTTCCTGTAAAAGCAAAAGGCGAAGTCCTGTTACGATCAGTGTTGTCTAATAATACGTCTGGAATTTTACCCACCACGTTTAGTTTTAAATCTGTTTTTTCTTCTGGCGAAAGTTTTCCTGTTGTTACACTTTCCAATTCAGATAAAACCTTAGTCAACTGAGCTCCAATAAATACCGACATAATTGCTGGCGGCGCTTCGTTTGCTCCTAATCTGTGGTCGTTACTTGCTGTTGCAATAGAAGCTCTTAATAAAGTTTCGTTATCGTTTACCGCTTTTATGGTATTAATAAAGAAAGTCAAAAACTGTAAATTGCTCATTGGCGTTTTGCTCGGACTCAATAAATTAACTCCCGTATCTGTAGCCAACGACCAGTTATTGTGTTTTCCAGAACCGTTTACTCCTTTAAATGGTTTTTCGTGAAATAAAACTTTAAAATCATGACGTTCTGCCACTCTCTGCATTACATCCATTAATAAAGAGTTGTGGTCTACCGCTAAATTTGTTTCTTCAAAAATTGGAGCCAGCTCAAACTGATTTGGCGCTACCTCGTTGTGACGCGTTTTTACTGGAATGCCCAACAACATGCATTCTTGCTCTAAATCTCTCATATAAGTAAGAGCACGAGTTGGAATAGAGCCAAAATAGTGATCGTCTAACTGCTGTCCTTTTGCCGAAGTGTGTCCTAATAATGTTCTTCCTGTCATCATTAAGTCAGGACGAGAATTTGCCAAAGCTTTATCAATCAAGAAATATTCTTGCTCCCATCCTAAAGTTGCCGTTACTTTTTTTACGTTTTTGTCAAAGTATTTACAAACCTCTGTAGCCGCTTCGTCAATTGCAGACAATGCTCTTAATAAAGGTATTTTATTATCTAAAGCTTCACCTGTATAAGCGATAAAAACCGTTGGAATACATAAAGTGGTACCATATATAAAGGCTGGAGATGTAGGATCCCAAGCGGTGTAACCTCTTGCTTCAAAAGTATTTCTGATTCCGCCGTTTGGAAAACTTGATGCATCTGGTTCTTGCTGCACCAATTGCGCTCCGCCAAATTTCTCTACAGGATCACTCCCATCATAAGAAGTTTCAAAAAAAGCATCATGTTTTTCTGCAGTAGTTCCCGTTAAAGGCTGAAACCAATGCGTGTAATGCGTAACTCCTTTCGCCAGAGCCCATTCTTTCATTCCCATGGCGATATAATCTGCCATCTTTCTGTCGATTTTAGTCCCGTGCTGAATGGCATCTCTTACACCTCTAAAAGCATCAGGAGTCAAGTATTGCTTCATTGCTTTTTCATTAAACACATTTGATCCAAAAAGATTTGATTTTCGGCCCATTTCTTCAAAGTGCACCGGCTTTCTGTTTGAAGCTTGCTGTAAAGCTTGAAAACGTAATGTTGACATGGTATGTAAAGTTTAAATTCGTAATAATTTTCATTAAAAAAAGAAGAGACAAATATAAACAATAAATAAGCCTATTGTAAAGATAAATTATACATTTTTAGTCGACGATTTATCAACATAAGACGCTTTTTATGAAGAATAATGAATTCAAATTACAGAAATATAACAAAACTGTACGGTAATATTGATTAAATAAACATTTTTTCATAATTCCTTAACTTATAAATTCAAAAATCGGCCGTAATTATTACGAATTTGTTTTTTTAAGCTTATTAAAATTGCTTTTTTTAAAATATACCCCTCTCAAAATTACGCTTATCCAAAAAATTATACTTAGCAAAACAAAATAGCCCCCTAATTTTTGGGACTAAAAAAATAAATCTATATTTGACCCAACGAAAAAAAACAAAAAAATTAATTTATATTATTATGGCTAAAATTAAGTTAGAGTACATTTGGTTAGACGGATATGAACCAACTCAAAATCTTAGAAGTAAAACTAAAGTTGAAGAGCATGAAAACTTCAAAGGAACATTAGAAGAACTTGGAAACTGGTCATTTGATGGTTCGTCAACTAAACAAGCTGAAGGTGGTTCTTCTGACTGTCTTTTAGTGCCTGTTGCAATTTATCCAGATCCAACTCGTATCAACGGATGGTTAGTAATGTCTGAAGTTATGTATGCTGATGGAACTCCACACCCTTCTAACGGTAGAGCTACAATTGATGATGATAATGATGATTTTTGGTTTGGATTCGAACAAGAGTATTTCATCATGGATACTAAAACTCAACTTCCACTTGGTTTCCCAGTTGGAGGATACCCTGCTCCACAAGGGATGTACTACTGTTCTGTAGGTGGAAAAAACACACACGGTAGAAAATTAGTTGAAGAGCATGCTGACTTATGTATCGCTGCAGGAATCAACTTTGAAGGAATCAACCAAGAGGTTGCTTGCGGACAATGGGAATTCCAATTATTTGCTAAAGGAGCTAAAAAAGCTGGAGACGAAATCTGGGTTGCTCGTTACTTATTAGACCGTTTAACTGAGAAATATGGTTACTATATCGAATATCACCCAAAACCTCTAGGAGATACTGACTGGAATGGTTCTGGAATGCACGCTAACTTCTCTAACACTGTATTAAGAACATGTGGAGACCAAGCAACTTACGAAAGAATTTGCGAAGCTTTCCGTCCTGTTACTGCTGAGCACATCGCAGTTTACGGAGCTTACAACGATCAGCGTTTAACTGGTAAGCACGAAACTGCTTCTATCCACGATTTCTCTTATGGAGTTTCAGACAGAGGATGTTCTATCAGAATCCCTTTAATGACTGTTCAAAAAGGGTGGAAAGGTTGGTTAGAAGACAGAAGACCAGCTTCAAACGGAGACCCTTACAAAATTGCTGCTAGAATTATCAAAACTGTTAAATCAGCGCTATAATTCAAAGCTTAAATTATACTCTAAAAAGTGCCACATTTATTTGCTGGCACTTTTTTTTTGAAACAATCTTAACAAGTTCAACTTTGTCAAAGTTTCAAACTTTGACAAAGTTCACTCATAACTCATAACTTATAATTTTAAAAGTAAGTTTCTTATAAATTTAATTTTTAAGTTAAACTTCAAAACTTATCTTTGTAAATCATTTAAACAAAATTATTATGATAGTCTGGACTCTCTTTTTACTTGCTGTAATTTTTATTCTTGCTTTAGACTTAGGTGTCTTCAACAAAACACCCCATATTATCAGCACTAAAGAAGCCAGCAAATGGACCTTGGTTTGGGTTACTTTATCGTTCCTGTTTTCGGGAGTAATTTATTGGCTCTACACCACAGACTATATTGCAAACCCTGACAAATTGAAACCAGCGGTTGCTTCTATGAAGTTTATTACAGGTTATTTGATTGAGCTTTCGTTAAGTGTCGATAATATCTTTGTGATTGCTATTATTTTTGCTTCATTCAAAATTCCGCAAAAATACCAGCACCGCGTTTTATTCTGGGGAATTCTGGGAGCTATTGTTTTCCGTGGTTTAATGATTTTCTTTGGCGTAATGCTAATTAGCAAATTTACTTGGACAACTTATCTTTTTGGTATATTCCTGATTTTTACCGCTATAAAAATGTTATTTTCTGGCGAAGAAGAAGACTTTCACCCGAAAGACTCTTTTATATACAAAACATTAGGGAAAGTTATTCCGATTACTTCAGAAACAGATGGAGAAAAATTCTTTATCGCAACCAAAACAGCAAAAAAAGCGGCTACTCCATTATTTGTTGCTTTAATCGTAATTGAAGTTATGGATGTGCTTTTCGCAGTAGACAGTGTTCCTGCAATTTTAGCTATTACAAAAGATCCTTTTTTAGTATTTAGCTCTAATATTTTTGCCATTTTAGGATTGCGTTCTATGTATTTCTTCTTAGCAAATATGCTGGCAAAATTCAGCTATTTAGAATACAGCTTAGTTGCTATTTTAGCCTTTGTTGGATTAAAAATGCTGTTGCACGATTTTATTGAAGTTCCAGAATGGGCTTCGTTAGGATTTATCGCTCTCTCTCTTCTAGTTGGAGTTTTGGTTTCTCTAAAATTTGGACCAGAAAAAGTATTGACAGATTCTGAGAAAGAATAGTTTTAAAAAAAACACATAGATATAAAAAAAGGAAATCGTAGTGATTTCCTTTTTTATTTAAACCATTTGAAAAAAAATAAATAAAAACCTACATTTTAACAATAAAAAAGTAAAACTAATCTTTATTTTAAATATATTTATCTCACTATAAACCATTTAAAACAAAGTATTATGAAAAAGATCTGTTTTTATTTATTAGCCCCTTTCATTATTACAGGATGCGATAGCAAAGAAGAATTATCATCAAAAAGTCAATCTACAAAGAACCCTACTCAAACTTATATTATTAACGGAGACATTGTATATGAAGCTGAAATTACCGATGGTTCAAAACCTAAAAAGCCTATATTTATATATGATATTCCTAAAAGTACCGATAATGGAACAATAAAAAAACAAACATTAAAAGCATCAAACGAAACTACCGTTTTAAACTTTAATTACGGAATAGGCGAATCTACACAAAGTGGATGTCAGGTGAAAAGATACAAATATGGCACCACCGAAGCATACTATACAGATCAAGGAGTATATGGATTTAACCCGTATCCTCATCCAACTTCAGATGGCAATTCATGTTTAGTAAGAGGTTTTGGATTACCTCATCAAAATCTCTATTATGGATCATTAGTTTTAATCGCCAGCAATAGGGGAGGACAAATCGAGGATAATAGAAAACAAATTATTAATTGTAACATAAGTCGTGGATCAAATATTTCAATAGAATTTCCATTCAAAGAAAACAAAACTTATGAAGTTTCAATAACAACATACTTTAATGACAATATTCCAATTACTGAAAGTAAACATAGTAATGGCTTCCCAACCTTGTATGCCCAATTAAGGGACTCTGGCATAATAGTAGACAATGCAGAGTCATGTGAAACAGATAAAATTCTTCAATCTAGAGAACCTAATTCAAACTATATAAAATCATATACACTCGATAATAATATTAAAGAAAATAAAAATTTAAAATTTAACTTCCTTACAACCGAAGCTAAGAAAGCACTTTTAATTTCATTAATTCCATCAATGGGTATAAATGGTATTAACGCAAAAATACCAAAAAATTCATACACAATGTTATTAAAAAACATTACTATTACAGAAAAACCTTTTGATAATTCATTGGTAACAAGTCCACCTCCAGGCCGTCGGTAAAAATTTATTGTTTAATCTATAATCGTAAAACAGATTAATCGATATTAATAAAAAAGGAAATCGTTAAGATTTCCTTTTTTATATTAATTTTAAAAAAACTAATTCACTTGTTTAACATTACTATCATCAATGTTATATTTTTTAATTACAGCATAATAATCAGAGTAATCAGGCGCATTAACTGATTTATTAGTATTTACAGGATTATTTCCTGGAACAACTACAATACGGAATTTTTGTCCGGTTCTTAAATCAGTTGGAACAGTATTTAATTCAAAACCTTGCAGATAAAGTTCATAATCAACTAAAGTAAAATTAAACTTGTATGTAAAAAACAAAGTTCCATCATTATAATAATGAGATTCTGGGATTTGGACCCAAACAGTACGGCCTGCAGATATTCCATCTGCCCTATAAGCCAAAACCACATCGCCAGGGAAAAGTGTAAAACCAAAAGATCTAACGCCACCATTTCCATTTGCATCAAACGAAACATTATTTACATCAATAACTTCAGCCGCTGGTCCTTCTGGCCCTGGAGGCCCTGGAGGTCCTTCTGGTCCTTCACAGCTAGAAAATGCAATTAAACCGATAACTGCAAATAAGGTAAGTATCTTTTTCATAATTATTTTTTTTAAGGATTATACTATAAAGGTATTTCAAAAATTAAACCAAAAAAAAGAAAAGCATCATTTTTCCCTTATTTTTTTTAATCGCATCTGTATTGGCTAAAGTATTCCACTTGTAAAACACATGTAATTAAGGGATAAACAAAAAAAAATAACTTTCAAAAAAAAGCACCCGCTTTTAGCGGATGCTTTAAAATAAGATTTATAAATTAATTTAATTACCGTCAGAAATGATTTTTTTAGTACTACTGCCTCTGTTAGTCGTAACTTGTAGAATGTAAACTTGGAATTTACCTACGTAGAAATCAATATTAAAGTTATATTCTTTTCCTAGATAAGAATCTGTATCAGTTTTTGAAGACAATAATTTTCCTGTTATATCAAACAATTCAATTTTAACATTGCTAGCATAATCAAAGTTATAACGAATGGTAATGTAATTTTTGAATGGAACAGGATAAACATCAAAACTAGGTTTTTTACTTTCTTTTGCTGTGGTTTCCACTACAGTTGTTTCCTTAGTAGTAGGCGCTTGAGTAACAATTGACTGTTGACTAGCTCCACACGCAAGTGGTTGAATGTTGTATCCTATTGCGATTCTACATTCATCAAATGCATTATTTATCAAATCTACCAAGCTTGCAATATCAGAAAGTGAAAGTCCATAAGTGTTTCCGCCTCCTAATGCTTGATTAGCTAAGTTAAACAAATCACCAACTGTTTTATTTCCTCCTAGTTTACTAACCACATTGTTCGGAATGTTGTAATATTTGTATTCATTACTTACTGTTCCGTCAGGATTGCAAGAACGTGTTTTTGGAGTTTTAGATCCGCAACCACCTTCAGGTTGAGCTACTGCCAATATACCTGCCTGCAATTTGAATGTGCTCAACTGACTATCAATACCCAAATTAAGTCCTAAAGTGATGGTTTGAGCCAATAAGGTATTATTGATTTTCCCTTTTTTAAGATAAGATGCAGGTAATGCGCTAATATGAGGATTTCCATTTGCCAACACACTGCTTCCTCCTCCTCCTGGTAAAACTGCTATAACACCGTTAATATCAGTTTGATTATTAGATACTAAAACAGATTTTCCAACTAAACCAATTGTCATTGTTCCTCCTGGATAACTACTTAATGCTTTCGAAATAAGCTGTACGGTATTGTAAGATTGGCCTCCTGCACATGCAGTACCGCCAAGGCTTCCATAAGCTCCTTGAGTATAAGTACAAATTGGAGTCGTACATGGAGTGATCAAAAATGTTGATACTTTTTTAATCGTTCCACAATTGTTCGAAACAACATATTCAATTACTAATGGCGTTCCTATCTGAGGTTTCACAAATTGAGATAAATCTGTAACCTGAACATTTCCAGCACATCCACCAGTGAATTTAAATCCAGCAATCCAAGCTGCAAATGCAGTATCTGGATTTTCACCGCAAGCAACTGTTTTGTTGGGAGGGCTTAAAACATCAAGCAAGCTAATTTTAGTAATAGTGAAGTCTCTGCTGATTGTAGTCTCATAGCATTTGTCGGTCACTTTATAGCTTACGGTCACTGTTCCTCCGTCGCATAGTTTCGGCGCAACAGGACTGCCTTGGATTGCTCCTTTGGCATCGCAGCCACCGCTCACTTTAAAACCCGCTTTGAAGGTTGCGAAAGCGGCATCCAATGCGGCCTGATCGGCATACGCGCAGGCTGAGGCATTCACTGCATCAGGCGCCACCGGAACTACGGCTGACGGAGCGGTAATGGTGAAGTCTCTGCTGATGGTAGTCTCATAGCATTTGTCGGTCACTTTGTAAGTGACTGTAACTGTTCCTCCGTCGCATAATTTCGGAGCAACGGGACTGCCTTGGATTGCTCCTTTGGCATCGCAGCCGCCACTCACTTTAAAGCCCGCTTTGAAAGTTGCGAAGGCGGCATCCAATGCGGCCTGATCGGCATAAGCGCAGGCTGAGGCATTCACTGCTGTCGGAGCTTCCACGCTTACTGCTGAAGGAGCCGTGATGGTGAAGTCTCTGCTGATTGTGGCCTCATAGCATTTATCGGTCACTTTATAGCTCACGGTCACTGTTCCTCCGTCGCACAGTTTCGGCGCAACGGGACTGCCTTGGATCGCTCCTTTGGCATCGCAGCCGCCGCTCACTTTAAAGCCCGCTTTGAAAGCTGCAAAAGCGGCATCCAATGCGGCCTGATCGGCATAAGCGCAGGCTGAGGCATTCACTGCTGTCGGAGCTTCCACGCTTACTGCTGAAGGAGCCGTGATGGTGAAGTCTCTGCTGATTGTGGCCTCATAGCATTTATCGGTCACTTTATAGCTCACGGTCACGGTTCCTCCGTTGCACAATTTCGGAGCAATTGGATCTCCTTGGATCTCCCCTTTCGCATCGCAACCGCCGCTCACTTTAAAGCCCGCTTTGAAAGCTGCGAAAGCCGCATCCAATGCGGCCTGATCGGCATACGCACAGGCTGAAGCGCTGACTGCATCAGGCGCCACCGGAACTACGGCCGATGGAGCGGTAATGGTGAAGTCTCTGCTTATTGTGGTTTCATAGCATTTGTCGGTCACTTTATAGCTCACGGTCACGGTTCCTCCGTCGCACAGTTTTGGAGCTGTCGGACTGCCTTGGATCGCCCCTTTGGCATCGCAGCCGCCGCTCACCTTAAAGCCCGCTTTGAAGGTTGCGAAAGCGGCATCCAATGCGGCCTGATCGGCATACGCGCAGGCTGAAGCATTGACAGCATCAGGCGCCACCGGAACCACGGCTGACGGAGCGGTAATGGTGAAGTCTCTGGTGATTGTAGTCTCATAACACTTGTCGGTCACTTTATAGCTCACGGTCACGGTTCCTCCGTCGCACAGTTTTGGAGCTGTCGGACTGCCTTGGATCGCCCCTTTGGCATCGCAGCCGCCGCTCACCTTAAAGCCCGCTTTGAAGGTTGCGAAAGCGGCATCCAATGCGGCCTGATCGGCATACGCGCAGGCTGAAGCATTGACAGCATCAGGCGCCACCGGAACCACGGCTGACGGAGCGGTAATGGTGAAGTCTCTGGTGATTGTAGTCTCATAACACTTGTCGGTCACTTTATAGCTCACGGTCACGGTTCCTCCGTCGCACAGTTTTGGAGCTGTCGGACTGCCTTGGATCGCCCCTTTGGCATCGCAGCCGCCGCTCACTTTAAAGCCTGCTTTGAAGGTTTCGAACGCTGCATCCAATGCGGCCTGATCGGCATAAGCGCAGGCTGAGGCATTGACTGCATCAGGCGCCACAGGAACTACGGCTGATGGAGCAGTGATGGTGAAGTCTCTGGTGATTGTAGCCTCGTAGCATTTGTCGGTCACTTTGTAAGAGACTGTAACTGTTCCTCCGTCGCACAGTTTCGGAGCTGTCGGACTGCCTTGGATCGCTCCTTTGGCATCGCAGCCCCCGCTCACTTTAAAGCCAGCTTTGAAGGTTTCGAAAGCGGCATCCAATGCGGCCTGATCGGCATACGCGCAGGCTGAGGCATTGACAGCTTCAGGCGCCACCGGAACCACGGCTGAAGGAGCGGTAATGGTGAAGTCTCTTGTGATTGTAGCCTCGTAGCATTTGTCGGTCACTTTATAGGTAACGGTCACTGTTCCTCCGTCGCACAATTTTGGCGCAGTCGGACTGCCTTGGATCGCTCCTTTGGCATCGCATCCGCCGCTCACTTTAAAGCCCCCTTTGAAAGTTTCGAAAGCGGCATCCAATGCGGCCTGATCGGCATACGCGCAGGCTGAAGCGCTGACTGCATCAGGCGCCACCGGAACCACGGCCGATGGAGCGGTAATGGTGAAGTCTCTTGTGATTGTAGCCTCATAGCATTTGTCGGTCACTTTATAGCTTACGGTCACGGTTCCTCCGTCGCACAGTTTCGGCGCTGTGGGACTGCCTTGGATCGCTCCTTTGGCATCGCAGCCGCCACTCACTTTAAAGCCCGCTTTGAAGCTTTCGAAAGCGGCATCCAATGCGGCCTGGTCGACATACGCGCAGGCTGAAGCGCTGACTGCATCAGGCGCCACCGGAACTACGGCTGACGGAGCGGTAATGGTGAAGTCTCTGCTGATGGTAGCCTCATAGCATTTGTCTGTCACTTTATAGCTTACGGTCACGGTTCCTCCGTCGCACAATTTTGGCGCAATCGGACTGCCTTGGATCTCTCCTTTGGCATCGCAGCCGCCGCTCACTTTAAAGCCCGCTTTGAAGGTTTCGAAAGCGGCATCCAATGCGCCCTGATCGGCATACGCGCAGGCTGAGGCGCTGACTGCATCAGGCGCCACAGGAACTACAGCCGATGGAGCGGTAATGGTGAAAGTTGCAGAACATGATTTCTGTAATCCGCAAGCATCAGTGACATTGTAATTTACGGTTACTGTTCCTCCGCATAAAGCTGGGGGAGTCAGATTCTCTAATCCTGTAATTGTTAAGGTTCCGTTACCGCCTGAAGCTGTAAAGCCTTGCTTAAAGGTATCAAAAGCGGCATTAACTGCTGCCTGATCGGCATAAAAACAAGAACTTTTTATATTATCTCCAGGACAAGTTATATTAATAGGTGTTGGCGGAGTATTTACCACAACTGCCGTATCTGCTTTCTGGCATCCGTTTGCTGGGTCGGTAACTGTTAATGTGTATGTTCCTGCCTTATCAACTGTTGGTGTGAGGGTTGTACCGCCCGAAACAATGTTTCCATCCAATGTACTCCATAAATAGGTAGCATTAGGCGTACTTGATGAACCAGACAATTTTATTGACGTTATCAAACAAGTTAAGGCTTTATCATCTCCTGCATTAACATTTGGCGGTTCTTTATTTTCCAGAACTGTGACTGTTTTTTTTGCAAAACAGCCTTCCAAATTTGTATAAGCATATACCGTATAAACTCCCTTAACAGATACAACCGGTGCATTTCCTGCTATAAAAGGCCCATCGGCTATACCATCAGGTGATGGTCCGTACCATTTTATAGTAGCATTTGCCGGAGTTGGCGTTGCTGTTAACGTAGCCGTTGTAGTAGTACAAGTCAATGGATTGCTAACATTACCTGCTACGGCTACATCCGTAATATTTCCGAATAAATAAGGTCCTGAAAAATCTTTTAATTCTGCAGTAAATGATGATGATGATCTTGTTTTTACTATTAGGCTACCTAATAAATTGGAACATGGTTCTTGGTTAACATTTCGGCTATCGAGTCCTAATGCTGTCAAATTAAGCCCGAACTCTGTAAATTGCAATGCTTTATAATTATCTTGAAAAGAGGCTTGCGAACCTTCTAAGGTTCCCCAAGGCGGCCCTAATGTAGTAGCCGTTACATTAACAACTGCAAAAACATTTGTAAGTATACCTCCTCCCTTTGCTTTTATTTCAGCATATCCGTAAGGAGGCGCGCCATTGCCTTGGTCAAAAACACCAGTAAGATCAAAAGGTCTGTTGGTTTTTGAGTTAAAATTGGCAACATCAGCACTAGACATCCAAACTCTTACACTACCAAGTGGTTTTGTACCACCATTTTCAAAATCGATGGCTACAAGTACGTCTCCAGGGACAAGTATTTTTCCAGTGGCATCAAAAGTCCATGCGGTGTGCCCTGCTTGGTTACCTGTACCAACTAATGCACTACCATTGAAGGAAACTTCTGTTCTGAAAAATTCAAAATCAAAATGTGAATTCCCATCAGAAGAAATTTTAGATGCTCCTCCATATCCCCATAAAACTCCATTAGGATTAATTGCTAAAGCAGCTGGAGATAAATCTCTTCTTAAATAGCCGTACACATCAATAATATCATCTTTTTGAGGAATACTCCCTGCGCCTAAAGCCCAAGTAGCTGGGTTGTCACCATTCTTGTTAGAATTTCCGGCAAAAGTATTAGAGTCGTTGTTGCTTTGAGTTGAATTTCCATCGCGTCCATAAACAGCATCAATCCACAAAAAATTACCAACCATGGTATTTTTGGGTTTCGACATTCTTTTTTCGAATGTAAAATTATTGTTAGCCTGGATTGATGTTTTTAGTGCCGCCGCATTGGTCTGATCGATAACATTTTGACCGCTTCCAGTAGCAAAAGCCGAGCTAAAAAACCAGTCATCATAAATACCTGAAACCGTCGGGGGAACTAAAAATTGCTCTTTGTTTGCATAAACGTCAGCATCGATACCAAAGTTAGCCTGTACAGCTGCTCCAGATATCGCTTGCGAATACGAAAAAGGATGGAAAGCCAATAGCATAAAAAGTACCATCAAATAAAATTGATACTTTTTGCGCATAATAATTTTCAGCAAATTAAAATTTGAGAAAATTAAACTAATAAAAGAACAACGAATGATTTTACATAATTCATGTATAATCTTCATGTGATAAAAAATAGTTTTTTTCATGATAATAGTATTTAGAATACCATTACATTAGTAAAAACCAGAAAGTTTAGAGATTTGGCAATTACATTTAAATAATAAACCATCTTCAAAAGTTATGAAGCACAAAATCTAAAAAACTCTTATAAAAAGACTTGACCCTCAGAAAAAAATCTGACATTAACGATCAGGGGGGATAAACATTTGTTAAAATTAGTTAATAACATAAATGCTCTTCATTAAAAAGAAGTAAAATCGATATTATTCAAAAATAATCGATGAACGGAATAGGACAAGTAAGAAAAGTAACATGCTACAATTTAACATATAAAAAAACAGCTCTTTATTTTTGAGAAATGAAGAGCTGTTTTTTTTATTAATTTCTAAAACAAAGCATTTATTCTTGTAATTATTTCGTTTTAGCTTTAAATAATATTTTACTGAAAAACAATACATGATACGGAAGCGAATTTTCCCAATAGTCCCATGTATGAGCTCCTGGTCTTTCGGTATAATCGTGATCCACTTTATTATAAACCAACCTTCTGTGCAGTTCTCTATTCGGCTCAATTAAAAAATCATCTACACCACAATCTATAATTAAGGGAAGTTTATTTGCTTTTAATTTATCAGCCATTCTCAAAACAGAATTTTGCTCATACAATTCTGTATTTCCGCTTTTATCTCCAAAAACAGGTTGCATCAATTTTACAATTTGTGCCGAAGAATCTCTGTTAAGCATTGTACTCATATCTACCGCCCCACTCATGCTTCCTGCTGCACAAAACAAGTCAGGATGCCTTGCAGAGAGATACAGCGCGCCGTGCCCGCCCATAGAAAGGCCTGTAATAACTCTACCGCTTTTGTTGGCAATTGTTTTATAGGTTTTATCTACTTTCTGAATCACTTCCTGCGTAATAAAAGTTTCAAACTGACTTTCTTTATTTACAGGACTATCAATATAAAAACTAAATGTTTCTCCTTCTGGCATTACAATAATCATATTGTATTGATCTGCCAGATTGTGAACCAGCTTTTTGTTTGGCGTATTTTTAAGCCAATCGCTAAAGTGTCCGTATGCGCCATGCAACAAGTACATAACAGGAAAAGCAGTTTTACTTTTCGCATAAGAATTGGGTAAAACCACCGCAGCTTTATAGGTTTTTCCCATAGCGGTGCTGGCAACTTGTAAGGTATCTACTTTTGCTGCGTATGTCATGGTGGTAAGACAGAGCAAAAATGCAGACAATAACATTTTGATTTTTTTCATTTTCGATATTTTTTCTGATTAGGGTTTGTAAATATAACTTTTTTCAGAATAAAACATATGAAAAATCCGACTCGTTTTTGATGCCACTAATTGCACGAATTTCCACTAATTAATTGGAGTTATTATATATTTAGATAAAAAAAATCATCTCAATAAAACAGACAAAAAAAATCCGACCAGCTTAGGGCTGATCGGATATGAATTATGAGTTCGTCTTACTTTATAAAATTCAATTCGTGCAAATCTGTGCAATTCGTGGCAAATAATAAAATTCAACTAATTATAATCTTATGTTCGTGACGGTATTGCGAGGCGCTTTTACCTGTATATTGTTTGAATGATTTGCTAAAGTGGCTAAAATTATTAAATCCGCTTTCATAACAAACTTCATTAATACTCATAGGCTGTTCCGCCAAAAGCTTAGAAGCATGCACCAATCTGTATTCGTTTACAAATTCGGTAAATGTTTTGTTCGAAATCTTTTTGAAATAACGGCAGAACGAAGGCGTGGTCATGCTTACCAGACTCGAAACCTCATCTATCGAGATTGATTCCTGAAAATGATCTTTCACAAAATTGAAAACCACATTCATACGATCGTTATCCTGAGTTTGAAGTTCCATCGAAAATCCGTCTGCATTTAAGATGGTATATTCTTCAGCCGATTCCAATTCGTCCAAAACGCTCAAAAGCGTAATCAGTCTTTGAAATGGCGGTTCATTTTCCATCATTTCAATTTTATTTCCGATACGTTTTTTTGTCTCACCGCCAAAAGCGATTCCGCCTTTAGCTTGTTTCAAAATATTCTGCACCTTTCTCATTTCTGGAGCAACAAAAAAATCGCTTCCTAAAAATTCAGGTTTTATATGAATTACGGTTTCAGTTGTATTTCCTGTTTGTTCATTTGTAAAACCGCAATGTGGCAAATTAGCTCCTATTAAAATTAAACTACCATTGGTATAATAAGAAACATGGCTTCCTATTTGTCTTTTTCCGGCCCCACCATTTATATAAACCAACTCAATTTCTGGATGATAGTGCCATAAATGAGCTTTGCTATTGGTCTTTTCGGCGTGTTTAGTGTAGGTAAAAGAACTTCCGTATGAGTTAGTTATCACTTCAAGAGCTGGGGCAATTGTCTTCATGATAATTTCTTTAAAAAATAATAGCAAATTTAACAAAAACGCCTAAAAAAATTTAAATTTTAACCTATAACGGTTTCGTAAATGCGAATTTTACATTAAAATAACGTTTATAACACTGAATATTCCACATCAAAATCGGCTTTTTTTTAGGGTCTTATTTTTTTTCGCGACTTTTTTTTCCTTTATCTTATTTAAAACCCGATTTTATACCAATCTGTTAAAAATTGTAAGAAATATGGAAATTTTATGAAGTATGTAGTTTTTAAAAAACTTTAAAGAAAAACAATCAAATTAACAAAAACACAACATTAAAGCTAAATTTTAACATATAACGGTTTCGTAAATGAGAATATAGCATAGAAATTGGAAAATATAGTTGTTAAAATAACACACATGCTGCTATAACTTTGCCTCAGAGAAATGAACGAAAAAAATTTAATACTATAGAATATGAAAAAGATTATGAAATTAAGTTTAGTATGTGCAGTACTTCTAACAGGAATAAGTACTTATGCAATTGATGGAAATGAAGCGTTAAATCTTCATGTATTAAAAGGAAATGGCAAGGTAATTGCTTTTGGAATTAATCAATTGCAAAAAGCAGTTCTTAGTATATATGATGATAATGGTGAATTAATCTATACTGAAAATGCTTCTGGTAAAGACGGAATCCTTAGAACTTTCAGTTTAGAACAATTTCCAGAAGGAAAATATATTTTGGAAGTTGCTGATAGCTTCAAAAAAGTAAAATACGATATTACGGTAAATGCAAACAGTTCTGTTTTGTCTTCAAAAGGAACGGTTTCTGTTAACTAAGAAAATATAAACGTTAAGTGCAATTCTTCACGGCACTTAAAACTTTATACTCTAATACAGTATAAAAAGTGAGGTTAGATAGTTAGTAAGTTAAAAACTTTCAAAAGTTTTAAAAACAGCTCTTTGTGGTTACTGAGCTGTTTTTTTTTGCTTTATACTTTTTTTGTTTTTTACCGCAATCCCGATAGTGATCGGGAGCTAAGGTTACGCAAAGTTCGCAAAGATTCTGTCGCAGAGGACGCAAAGTTTTTTTCTAAGATTTTGCAAGCTCAAAGTTTGCAAAGCTTTATCGTTATAGCTTTGTAAACTTTTTATTTTGTAAAATTTACTCAAATACAAATTATTTTCTTTGCGTAAACCTCCGCTCCCGATAGCTATCAGGATTGCGGTAAAGTAAACAACACAATAAAGATTTAAAAAGTCTTTTCTTCCACTCGAATATATAATTGCAATCAGTAAGACGCACTGTAGTGCGCCTCTACTTAGAATCCTAGCTATTTTTCGAAATTCTTACATTTTCAAAGAAATTTTTACGGTATTATAAATTTAAAAGCGTTAAAATCATTGAAAAATAATAGGCATTTTAGTCAAAACGATAAATATAATTCAAATTTTAACCTATAACGGTTTCGTAAATGAGAATATAGCACATAAATTGGAAAATATAGTTGTGATTTTCTACTTACAACTGAAGTAATTTAGCATCAGAGAATTAGAACTATTAATTTAAAAACTAAGTACCATGAAAAAGATTGCAAAATTAAGTTTAGTAGCAGCGTTGCTTTTCACAGGAATTAGCACTTATGCAATTGATGGAACAGCAGATTTTAATCTGCATGTAATTAAAGCTAATGGCAAATCGATTACTTTCGGTCTTAACCAAACGCAAAAAGCCCACTTAGCTATTTATGATAAAGATGGATCTCTAATTTATTCTGAAAGCGCTTCTGGTAAAGAAGGTATCTTAAGAACTTTCAGTCTAGAAGAATTTCCTGAAGGAACTTATTTCTTAGAAGTAGAAAACAATACAAAAAAAGCAAAATACGAAATCACAATAACTGAAGATGCTACCGTTTTATCTAAAAACGCTATTTCTTCGGTTTACAAACCAGGTTTTGCTAAAAATACAAGCGTGGCAGCACGCTAAAAAAGTTTATGCTTTTCATAAGTATAAAAAGTGAGGTTAGATAGTTAGTAAGTTTAAAAACTTTCAAAAGTTTTAAAAACAGCTCTTTGTGGTTACTGAGCTGTTTTTTTTTGCTTTTTTTTTACCGCAAAGACGCTAAGATTTCGCAAAGTTCGCAAAGTTTATTTTTAAACTTTGCGAACTTTTTTTATTCTAAAAAACTTAGCGTGCTTTGCGTAAATCTTTGCGCACTTTGCGGTTAAACCCATACCGTATTTTGTAAAGAAATCCTTAATCCATTGTAAAGTTAAAATCAACCAAAACATTGAAAAATAATAACTGAATTAACAAAAACGATAAATATAATTCACATTTTAACCTATAACGGTTTCGTAAATGAGAATATAGCATAGAAATCGGAAAATACAGTTGCGCTTTTCACCGTACTATATAAGTAATTTAGCATCAGAGAATTAGAACTATTAATTTAAAAACTAAGTACCATGAAAAAGATTGCAAAATTGAGTTTAGTCGCGGCGTTGCTTTTCACAGGAATTAGCACTTACGCAATTGATGGAAATGGAGAATTTAATCTTCATGTATTAAAAGCTAATGGAAAACAAATCACTTTCGCACTTAACAGAGTACAGAAAGCCAATTTAGCTATTTACGACAAAGACGGGACTTTAATTTACTCTGAAAGTGCTTCTGGTAAAGAAGGTATTTTAAGAACTTTCAGTCTAGAAGAATTTCCTGAAGGAACTTATTTCTTAGAAGTAGAAGACAATGTAAAAAAAGCAAAATATGAAATTACAATAACTGATAGCGCTGTTTTATCTAGAAATGCAATTTCTTATGCTTACAAAGCAGGTTTTGCCAAAAATTCAAGTGTTGCTGCTCGTTAAGGATTTATGCCCACAAAAAAGGCATAAATTAAGTTTAGAAAATTTAAAAATTACGTTTTAAGAAACAGCTCTTTGTGTTTATAGGAGCTGTTTTTTTTTACTGCAAAGATTTTTTTACCGCAAAGACGCTAAGGTCGCGCAAAGTTCGCAATTTTTTTAATCTCGTAAAGTCGCTAAGACGCGAAGTTTTTAAATTCTTTGCGTCTTAGCGACTTTGCAAGCAATTTGCATTATTCTCAAAAAAACTTAGCGTGCTTTGCGTTCCCGATAGCTATCGGAATTGCGCACTTTGCGGTTAAATTTATACGGCATTTTTGCTTATGGAGCTGTTTTTTTTTCTGCAAAGATTTTTTTTACCGCAAAGACGCTAAGGTCACGCAAAGTTCGCAAAGTTTTTTTTTAAGAATTTCGCAAGCTTAAAGTTCACAAAGGTTTATCCATATAGCTTTGCGAATTTTTTTATTTTATAAAATTTACTCAAAAAAAACTTAGCGTGCTTTGCGTAAATCTTTGCGCACTTTGCGGTTAAATTTAAACTGCATTTTTGGCTATAGAGCTGTTTTTTTGTTTAAGATTTAAATCCAAATCTTGAAACAGAGAAATTTTCTGAAAATTATTCTTATTAATTACAACTCTTTGATTTTTAAGCCTTAAAAAATATTCTCAAAAAACAATCCGTAAGCCCAGTAATTACGTACATAATTCAAACAAAATACAGAAATGATTACAATTCAACAACTTAAGCATTTAAAAATATCCATTTATTGCTAAAAATTAAATTTGTATTTGTAGTTTTGCGCGTTCCACATTTAGTAATTAACAATTTAAAAAAAACATGACAAAATTTACCAAAGCTGGTTTAGTTGCTGCCTTTTTTTTAGCGACTGTGTTTACCTACGCCATTGATGGAAAAGGTGATTACATTTTAAATATCAGAACAGGAAACGGAAAAGTAGTTAGCTTTACTTTAGACACTGTCGAAAATGCATCTTTCTCTATCTACGACGAGAATCACAATTTACTTTATGCGGGAGAATCTGCAGCAGACAAATTAGAGGTTTCTAAAACAATTAGTTTAGAAAGTTTTCCTGCTGGAACTTATGTTCTTGAAGTGAAAGCAAACGACAAAGTTGCGAAACACGAAATTAAAGTTGCTGCTAAAAAAGTAAAGGCAGTAAAATTGGACGAATCTGTTAATCATAGTCCATCTTTCCGTCGTTAATTTTTTGCCCCCTAAGAAATTAGAAAAGCAGCTCGTACCAGGAGCTGCTTTTTTTGTTTTATTTCTCTATAAAATCTTATCTATATTCAAAACTTTCATAATCAATTGATTCTAAAAGTGCAATACAACAGGTTTATTTAAAAAACGTCGTCTAAAATCGATTCATGTTACTGATTTCCATATATTTGTAGCAAAAATTGCATTAAGCATATAATAAAACCATTTTTTTGAAGTTTATAATTGCTTAATGCAATTTTTTGCGTTGAAAAAGATTTTCAAAAACAATTCAAAATACGATTAAATACCACAACCAAAACTAAAACCTATGCAGAGAAAACTAGCCCTTTTAGTACCGTTAATCGTATTTTCATTTCGTGCAGCTGCGCAAAATGAAACCTATTATAAAACTGACAAAGTCGGCGAAAAGTACGTGTATGTTGATGTCATAAAAACCTACGAAAAGGTGGCTGCAAAAGGCTATAAATCTGTAGACTTATTTCAAAAACTGGGAAATTCTTCTTACTCTAATTGCGAACTAGAAAAAGCAGCCGAATGGTATAGCGAACTCTTCGCCTTAACTACCGATTTAGATCCCGTTTATTATTACCGCTACGCCGAATCGTTGCGTTCTATTTCGCAAAATGCAAAAGCCGATGCTCTTATCGAAAAATTAAAACGTAAACCGAAAAGTTCTTTAAAAAGTAAGGTTTAAAACAGATACAATAAAACCTCTCAGAATCTGAGAGGTTTTATTTTTTTACCCTGTAAATTTTCTGCAACATTTTCATTTTGAAAGAGGAAACTGGCTAGTGAAAGAAGTTTATTTTCAATATATTTGAAATATGAATGAAAATACAAAAGACATAACAATAAGGCGAGCTGTAATTGCAGATTTACCTAAACTTGCCGAATTTCTACAATTTTTAGTAAATGCAGAAAGACCCTACGACCCAACATTAAAAGAGGGTGAGATTTTTTATTATGATATAAAGGAGCTTATTTTAGACAGCAAGAGCGAAGTTTTGGTTGTAGATTTTAACAATCAGATTATTGGTTGCGGCTATGCTCAAATTCGAACTGCTCTACCCTATCAAATACATGAACTATACGGATATCTTGGTTTTATGTATGTTGATCCAGAATTTAGAGGAAAAGGTCTAATTAAACTATTAATTAACGAACTTAAAAAATGGGTTCGATCTCAAGGAATAACCGAAGTTAGATTACAGGTTTATTCTGAAAATGAAGCGGCAGTCAACGCTTATAAAAAGGTGGGATTTGCACCAATAACGACAACCATGAGGTGTGATATAAGCCAATTGGATGATTCTTTATAGAATTTAACCACAATATTGTCATTTCTCCTTACGTCGAAATGACAATCGAAGCTCGACAATGATAATTGCCAAACCACGCGTTGGATGGATTAAAATCCATCCCTACAATATGATTGGTTCCTTCGGAACTTTTTATAGAATCACGTTGGAAAATACCTCCCAATATTGTCATTCTGAGGAACGAAGAATCTTCGCGAGAAACTCTACAAAGATTGGCGACAAACTATGCGCTGGATGGATTAAAATCCATCCCTATAATATAATACGTTCCTTCGGAACTTTTATAGAACTTGTTAAGAAATACTCGCAATCTTGTCATTTCGACGGAGGAGAAATCTCCGCGAGAAACTCTACAAAGATTGGCGACATTCTGTGCGGAGCTACTTGTGGAGATTTCTCCTCCCTCGAAATGACAAATTGGAGAGTATAAACTTTGGGTTCAAGAGCGAGATGCTCACGCTATAGAATAGATAGTACTTAATCATTCATTATTTGTAATGTTAGATCAATTTCATTAAAATATTTAATTACTTTATAACCTACGAAAAAATCTTTTTTAGCTTCAAGTGATGCTGTTATATAATTGTCAAATCCAATTTGCCAACTCTTAGATATTGGTATTGCGAATACATGCCCCAATAGTTCAAATTCATAAAAAAAAGGCTCGTTTACTAAATATTTCATTCTTTTGTCTTTGTCAAATAATAATACAGGATATTTAATATCGTCTTGTACATTTAAATATATTCCATATTTTCGTTCAAAATAAAACAGTGGTAACTCTTCTCCTAAACCATAACGACTAAAAGCTCTTATAAAATCATATTTAGAATCGTGTGCATCGCCATTTTGTCTTTCCGTTTCCTCAAGAAAGATTTTATATATTCCCCTTTTTAATAGGATTGAAATTTTTTCTTGAAAATGCCTTTGTAGTTTATACTTCTGTTTAACAGTTATAGTTCCTGTTCTAAAATTTACATTAAAGAAGATTGATGTAAATTTTGCTAGTGCTTTATTTTTACCCATTTCGCCAAATGATGATAGAAATCTAGCTCTACTTATATTAAAAGTTTCTTTGATTACTGTTTCAATTGAAGGCGTTTGAAATTGAATATTACCAAAATAAGCATTACAATCATCGCATACATTTACGCAAATCATTTTACCTCCAAGTGATTGTGGTATCGTGTGAGCTAATTTTTTAAATTCAACTTTTTCTTCAGATTTTGAACACCAGATACATTTTTTCATCTGTCTTGTATTAAAAATTCTTAATGACAAACTTTGGATTCTCTAAAATGACACACTTCTGAATATAATTATTCACCTAAAACTTCCCTAAATTTATTTTTTATTTCAAACTGAATTGGCTCTATTAATTCTCGAACTTTTTCATATGCAGTTCCATCCGAAATAAAGACTTTAGTATTATAAAAAGTCCCTTCCCTGCCTAGATACTCTTTTTGAAAATGTTGATTAGAAATTTCTAATGAAGAAGCTAGATATTTTTCTAACAATTCTTCAATTTCATCATTGAAATAAATTTTGTTGAAACTATAATACTCATGAAATTTATTATGAGCATCATGATAATCACAAGATTGTTTATGATTAATTTCTTCAGCCGTTTCATCATTAAGACTACTTTTTAATGGGGCTACATAAAGTCTCAGCTTAATCAAAACATCAGTCAAATACTTATAAGTTTCTGCCATCACTTCAAATCTCTTTTCATGAAGTTTAGTAAACTTGAAACTTTCTTTTGATTTCAAATAATTAAGTTCCGATTGGAATTGAGAAAGTTCTTTTGAATGTTCTTTTTTTATTTCTTCAAGTTGTTTATTGAAAGTATTTTGAACACTTCCTTTTACTCTTTCATTCAACCAAAGTGTAATTAAAGTTGGAACTAGACCAGAAACAAATACTATTAGAATATCCATCCGTTTTTTTGATTTAAATATAGTATTTTTCTTTAAATCATTAATTACTTAAATTTTCACCTTAAAAACAAAAAAACCTCTCAAAAAATCTTGAGAGGTTTTCGATAAATCTATAAAATAATAAATTCTACATATTCCTTCTATACTGCCCACCAACTTCAAACAACGCTGAAGTAATCTGACCTAACGAACAAACTTTTGTAGCTTCCATTAAATAATCGAATAGGTTTTCGTTTTTAATTGCGGCTTCTTGTAATTGGCTTAAATGCTCATTTACTTTTGCTTCGTGGAAATTATGTAGGTTATCCAGCATCGTAATCTGGTATTGTTTTTCTTCTTCTGTGGCACGAATTACCTCAGCCGGAATTACCGTTGGCGAACCTTTTGAACTCAAGAACGTATTGACACCCACAATTGGAAAATCTCCGTTGTGTTTTAAGGTTTCGTAGTACAAACTTTCTTCCTGAATTTTAGAACGCTGGTACATCGTTTCCATTGCGCCTAGAACTCCGCCTCTTTCTGTAATTCTGTCGAATTCTTGTAAAACGGCTTCTTCAACCAAATCGGTTAATTCTTCGATGATGAACGAACCTTGAATTGGATTTTCGTTTTTCGCCAAACCTAATTCTTTATTGATAATCAACTGAATCGCCATGGCACGACGTACAGATTCTTCTGTTGGAGTTGTAATAGCTTCGTCGTAAGCATTGGTATGCAATGAATTACAGTTGTCGTAAATCGCATACAAAGCTTGCAAAGTGGTTCTAATATCATTGAAATCAATTTCCTGTGCGTGCAACGAACGTCCTGAAGTCTGAATATGGTATTTCAGCATTTGCGCTCTTTCGTTGGCTCCGTATTTCAATTTCATGGCTTTTGCCCAAATCTTACGTGCCACACGACCAATAACTGAATATTCTGGATCTACTCCATTCGAGAAGAAGAACGATAAGTTTGGTCCAAAATCGTTGATGTTCATGCCACGGCTCAAATAATATTCCACGTAAGTGAAACCATTTGAAAGCGTAAACGCCAATTGCGTAATTGGGTTCGCTCCTGCCTCTGCAATATGGTATCCTGAAATCGAAACCGAATAGAAATTACGAACGTTTTTGGTAATAAAATATTCCTGAACGTCTCCCATCAATCTAAGTGCAAATTCAGTTGAGAAAATACAAGTATTCTGTGCCTGATCTTCTTTTAAAATATCGGCCTGAACAGTTCCACGAACTTGAGCTAAGGTTTTTACTTTTATTTCGTTGTAAACATCCAAAGGCAAAACTTGATCTCCCGTAACGCCCAAAAGCATTAATCCCAAACCGTTGTTTCCTGCAGGAAGTTCGCCTTGGTACTTCGGTCTTTCGATTCCTTTTGCTGCATATAATTTGGCGATTTTAGCCTCAACTTCTTTTTCTAAACCATTTTCTTTAATGTAGATCTCACATTGCTGATCGATTGCGGCATTCATAAAGAAACCTAAAAGCATTGGCGCAGGTCCATTGATCGTCATACTTACCGAAGTCAACGCATGAACCAAATCGAAACCTGAATATAGTTTTTTAGCATCGTCTAAACAGCAGATAGAAACTCCCGCATTTCCAATTTTTCCATAAATATCCGGACGCAAATCTGGATCGTTTCCGTACAAAGTCACACTGTCAAAAGCCGTAGAAAGACGTTTTGCAGGCATTCCTGCACTTACATAATGAAAACGTTTGTTGGTTCTTTCTGGTCCGCCCTCGCCCGCAAACATTCTTGACGGATCTTCGCCTTCACGTTTAAACGGATATAATCCAGATGCGAAAGGAAACTCTCCAGGAACATTTTCCTGTAAATTCCAACGCAGAATATCGCCCCAGCCTTCGTATTTAGGCAAGGCAATTTTTGGAATTTGCAAGTGCGATAAACTTTCAGAATGTGTCGCGATTTTTATTTCTTTATCGCGAACTTTAAATGAGTAAACTGGATTTTTGTATTTGGCTACTTTATCAGCCCAATTCAGGATAATTTCCCAATTGTACGGATCTAAATCCATTTTTACTTTATCAAATTGATTAAGCAAAAGATTTAAAAAGATTCTGTTTTCGTCGTGTTCTTGAAATCCTCCAGATAAAACAGTCGAATCGTCGATTCCTGCTTTTGTAATTTGTGGCACTTTTCCAGAAACCGATTCTATCGTTTTAAAGATTCCGTATAATTTCTGAGCTACTTTTTGCTGTGCAATTGCAGTCTCATCATAATTTCTATTATTCTCGGCAATTTCAGATAAATAACGTGTTCTTCCTGGCGGAATCACAAATATTTTCTCGCTCATTTCTTTAGTGATTTGAAAAGTCGATTTCAAGTCAGAATCGGTTTTTTCAGCCACTTTATCCATGATCGCTTTATACAGCGTATTCATTCCAGGATCGTTGAACTGTGAAGCAATGGTTCCGAAAACTGGCATTTCATCAGGATTTTTATCCCAAAGATTATGATTGCGCTGGTATTGTTTTTTTACATCGCGTAAAGCATCAAGCGCGCCACGTTTATCAAATTTGTTTAAAGCCACTAAATCGGCAAAATCAAGCATGTCGATTTTCTCCAATTGTGTTGCAGCTCCAAATTCTGGTGTCATTACATATAAAGAAACGTCTGAATGATCCATAATTTCGGTATCAGACTGTCCGATTCCTGAAGTTTCCAAAATAATCAAATCGTATTTTGCGGCTTTTAGAACCTGAATTGCTTCGGCTACATATTTAGATAAGGCCAAATTCGACTGACGTGTTGCCAGCGAACGCATATAAACTCTCGGATTATTAATCGCATTCATACGGATTCTGTCTCCTAAAAGCGCTCCTCCCGTTTTTCTTTTCGAAGGATCGACAGATATTAATCCGATTGTTTTTTCTGGGAAATCAATTAAAAAACGGCGAACCAATTCGTCCACCAAAGAAGATTTTCCTGCTCCACCTGTTCCTGTAATTCCCAAAACCGGAATTTTAGACGTAGCGTTGCTATCGTGAATTTTATCGAAAACAGGTTTTGCAATTTCTGGGAAATTTTCTGCTGCAGAAATCAAACGAGCAATTGCGGTTGGCACTTTATTTTCGATATGATCGATTTCTCCATTCAATTTGTCTCCAATAGGAAAATCGGCACGCTGCACCAAATCATTAATCATTCCTTGAAGCCCTAAAGAACGCCCATCATCTGGAGAATAAATTCTGGTAATCCCATATTCATGCAATTCTTCGATTTCGCTAGGCAAAATAACGCCACCTCCGCCTCCAAAGATTTTAATGTGTCCTGCTCCTTTTTCGCGAAGCAAATCATACATATATTTAAAGTATTCGTTGTGTCCGCCTTGATAAGAAGTCATTGCAATCGCATTGGCATCTTCTTGAATTGCGGTATTTACCACTTCTTCAACACTTCTGTCGTGGCCTAAGTGAATCACTTCAACGCCTGTAGACTGTATGATACGACGCATGATATTAATGGCAGCATCATGTCCGTCAAAAAGCGAAGCAGCAGTAACAATTCTTACTTTATTTTTAGGAATATATGGTATTTGTTGTTCCATTTTATGAATATGATAATTTTAAGCGACCAATGTACAAAATATTTTAATATTTGATCAGGACAATAGCTTTATGTTAACAAAATTAAATCGATTTCGTAAAACACTGGGGTAACAATTTACGTAAATAATTGATATAGTTAAAGAAAGCTTAAAGACATGGCAATTTCGCAACATTTAAATAAAATATGAAAACGTGTTTTAAGCGCTCCTAAATTAATTTAGCATTGTAGAAAAGCCCCAAATTTTTACCTAAAAACTTACGCAAAAGTAATAACGTAAAAATTAAAAAAATGAGAACATTTTATTCATTCACCGTAATTTTAGGTTTGAGTTTTTTTGTATTTTCTTTTAACAGAATTGAAAACAATAAACTTACATATAAAGCTTCAAACCATTCAACTGTTTACAACGATAATGAAGTAGACAAAATTTCAAACGGCTTCTTTAAAAGATATTCAGATTTGAAAAAATATAAATCTGAGGTGATGTCGTTGTACAAAAACAGAGCTCTTGGAACGATTTGGTTTGATGAAGACGAAATCAATGAATTTGGATCTGTTTTGTATGAAAAAGCAAAAAAAACAAATGATTTGGTAATTCCTTATCAAAAAGAAATAGATCTGTTGTTTAGCGCTTCATCAGACAAAAGTACGCTGTCTCAAACTGATGCAGATATGCTTTTAAGTTCTTTGTATATAGTGTATACTAAAAAGAGTAATGCAGACAAGAAAAAAATTGCATATGATGCCATGCTGAAAGACTTTTTGAATTACAGTACAATAGAAGAAAGTACCACAACTGCCAGTACTGATGCAAAAGTGGAATATGACCAGTATTACAAATTGCAAGATGTTCTTAAAAAATACAAAAGATTAGAAAAATCAAGCAAATGGAAACCAATTGTTCCGGCAGAAACGCCATACAAAGATTTACGTCCAGATGCAGTTTCTAATACGATTGCCCAAGTAAGAACTCGTTTGTATTTGTTAGGAGATTTGAAAACCGATTCTAAAAGCGATGTTTATGATCGTGAATTGATGGATGCAGTAATGAAATATAAAGTCCGTAATGGTTTTAAACCTAATTATATTTTGTCTGAAGAGCATATTAAAGAAATGAATACTCCGCTTGAAGATAAGGTAGCAACTTTAAAACTTAATATGGAAAGATGCCGTGAAATTTCGGCTCTTATTGCCGCTAGCGACGAGTATGTTTTGGTAAATGTTCCTTCATACGAATTGATTTATGTGAAAAACGGAAAAGTTCAACTGACTTCGCCAGTATTTGTTGGAGCACCGCTAACAAAAACAACCATTTTTAACGGCGAAATTGATAGAATCGTTTTTAGCCCTTATTGGACAGTACCGCAAAGTATTGTACAAAACGAATTAAAATCTAAAATTGCTTCAGATCCAAATTATCTTGCGGAGAAAAACATGGAAATGATTAACGGCCAAGTAAGACAAAAACCAGGACCAGACAATTCTTTAGGATTGGTAAAATTTATGTTCCCAAATCCTGATGATATTTATATGCACGATACGCCATCTAAAACTTTGTTTGATTTTGAAAAAAGAACTTTCAGCCACGGATGCATTAATGTGAAAATGGCCAAAGAATTAGCCGTTGCGATGCTGAAAGATTATCCTGAATGGACTCAGGCAAAAATTGATAAAGCTATGGCGGGTAAAGTAGAAAACACTTTTAAACTTACTAAAAAAGTACCGATTTACATTACTTATTTTACTACATTGGTAAATGATAAGGGAGAAGTAGGTTTCTTTCAAGATGTTTATGAAAGAGATGCTAATGTAACTAATACGGAAACATCTATTACTGTAAATTAATTCTTTTTTAGCATTACATTAAATCGGAAACCCATTCAGTTGGGTTTCCGATTTTTTTTGCAGTAAAAAAACCTTAATATATTGTTTTTAAAACTTTTAAGTCTAAAAATATTTTTAGTTCCTGCCGACCTTTGCTTCATATTAATACCACTAAATTTTATTAATCATGAAAACTGAAAATATTGAAGGATTGACACTTTTTGAAATTAATCTATTGATACAACAAGGTGGAAGATTTGTAATGTTTCCTAATCTAATGTCTAAACTTAAAAGCATTTACTTTGTTCGTCCTCACGAAAAAACATTCAAATATGCTTTAAAACATTTTTTAAAAAATGTATCTCATGGTTGGCGACACATTCCTTTAAGACCGTTTTATATTTCCAAATCTTTATTTTACATGGCAATAGGCGGTAAAGATTACACGCTGGATGTATTGGCCGATTTAAATCAAATCAATCCAATTTACAATCCAAATTTATATTGCCTACAATACGTTTAAAGCCCTTTTTTGTCCCAAACAAAATTAAATTCATCAAGGCAAAGAGTAAATCAAAAAAACTACAATCAAATTACAAAGTATTTTTTGCACTTGCAAAATCTTATTTTAAAGTTGAGAGAGTTTATCAAATTTAGTTTTGATAGGTTCTCTCTTTTTATTTTAATAATAGTTAAAAAAATACCGTAAAGTATTATTCTTAAATCTTTTAAGGGCAAAAACATTTCTAATCCCTTCTTTATTTTGCAGTAGAATTCAGCCCCTTTTTTTGTAAATGTTTAAAATCTAAACTATTATGAAAACAAATAATATAGAAGGTCTTACAGCGTTTGAAATAAACGTTTTAATTCAGCAGGGAGGAAAGTTTATTATGTTTCCTTTTATTATTTCTGAAATGGTAAAAAGGATCAAAGATTCGAATGTCTATTTTATACGCCCAAACGAAAGTACACTTAAGTATGCCTTGAAACACTTTTTTTTTGAATTTGTCTCTAAGCTGGCATATTTTTCCGTACACGCCTATCTACATCATGAAATCATTATTTTATCTAATGAAAGGTGGGAAAGATTATACTGAGACTATATTAAAAGATTTAGACACCAATAGTCCAATTTATACGCCTCAACTTACATTAGCTTATTAGTAAGTCTCAAAAAACTTTCCTAAAAATCATCTTATATTCTTATAGGGTGATTTTTTTTTGTCCAAGTTATCAGAAAAAATAAAGACTTTTAAAATTGAACATCACTATTTTCCATTAAAAAAATGCCAAATAAATAAGAAATTATCCTTATTTTAGCTTTGTTATTTTACCAAAAACTCAAATTTATGGAAGATTCAAACGAGTTAGTACAAAAACAAAGCTGGCTGAATAGAAACTGGAAATGGTTTATTCCCAGCGGGTGCTTGACTCTCTTATTATTAGTTGCTTTATTTATTGGCGGAATTTTCTATGAAGTAACTTCGGTTCTTAAAGATTCTGAGGCGTATAAAGAATCTATGATAGCGGTAGAGAATAATAAACTCGTAGTTGAAAAACTTGGATCTCCTGTAGAAACAGACGGAATGGTTTCTGGAACTGTTACTTCTCACAACAATGTTCGAACTTGCGATGTACAAGTTCCGTTAAAAGGACCTAAAGGCAAAGGAACTTTGTTTGTTGTGGGTGAAAAAAGAGGAACATGGAAATACAGTGAAATGTCTGTTTATATCGAAAACACAAAAGAGAAAATAGATTTATTGAAGAAATAAAATCTAGTAATCAAATACAACTTTAGAATGAAATCTCTTTTTAGTCTGCTCTTCGGACTTGCTCTATACATCACATCATTTGCCCAATCAAGCAATAATTACCAAGCTTATACAACGCGAATTGCACAATTTTCTAAGCCTTCCAGAATACTCTACAACCATGTAGATGCACAAGGAAATGGCTATATAGAATTTACAAATCCTAAAAATCAGATACTGCGTTTTCGATTAAAAAACCACAAAATTCAAACAGGTTCCTGCAATATCGCTTTTGAAATATATTATTATGAAAACAGCTATTTGAAAAAAATCGAATCGTTTGATAGCAACGGAAAATTAATTGGATGCAATTTAAAACTACATGGAGAAGCTGTCATCGAATACACAATTGAAAAACCCGAATTATATCTCAAAAAGAAGAAATTAATTGACGATGCCGAAGGTAATATTGATATGAAAGACGATAGCAATGAGAAAATTATTCGCGTTCGTCTATTCGACTCTAGCTATCAACCCATAACACGACAGCATCCTAGCTATATTTCATCAAAAGAATATTGGCAAAATACTGTTAGAATGTCTTGGCCATAGCGTGATTTATGATATCAAATCAATCCTTGTTAAGTTTGCAACAAAATGTTAGTTTTCTTTAAATAAAATTTGTGGCGTTGTTTTTGAATAAGTAGTACTTTTGAAACTTAAATAAAACCCCCAAATGAAAAAGATTTTACTATTAGCCGTTACATTTTCGCTTACTTCTTGCGCAGAGGTACAACAGACTTTAAATCAATACCCTCAAATATCTTCTCAAATTCCAGGAGTTGGAGGTGTTGACATTGCTTCAGGTTTAAAAGAAGCGCTAAACAAAGGAATTACACAACAAGTAAGTAAATTAACTGCGGTAGATGGTTTTTATAAAAACGAAGCCGTAAAAATTTTAATGCCAGAAGAATTACAAAAAGTAGATGCAACCCTGCGTAAAGTGGGTTTAAGCTCTCTAGCAGATGAAGGAATTAAAATGCTAAATCGCGCTGCTGAAGATGCTGTAAAAGAAGCAACTCCTATTTTTGTAACCGCTGTAAAAAACATGACTTTTACAGATGCTAAAAACATTCTTTTAGGAAGCGACAATGCCGCAACAAATTATTTGCAAGGCAGTACGACAACTTCATTATATGCCAAATTTAATCCTGTAATTAAAAACTCTTTTGCTAAAGTTGGCGCTGATGCAGTTTGGACAAAAATTATAACAAAATACAACACTATTCCATTAGTAAAAAAAGTAAATCCAGATTTGACTGATTACACAACCAATCAAGCTTTGTCTGGAGTTTTTAAAATGATTGCTGTGGAAGAAAAAGAAATCCGAAATAATATTTCTGCAAGAACAACGCCTTTATTACAGAAGGTTTTTGCAATGCAGGATGGAAAATAAATTTATACAAGATACAGAGTTACAAAGTGACAAAGATACAAAGTGCCCTAGGAACTTTGTCACTCTGTTACTTTGTCACTAACCCAAAAAAAACAACTAAAATGCAAAAAATTACAATACTCATTCACTGTAAAGATCAGAAAGGAATTATAGCGGCAGTGACTACTTTTATTGCAAAGGTAGAAGGAAACATTACCTATATTGACCAGCATGTTGATGTAGAGCAGAATGTATTTTTTATGCGTTTAGAGTGTGAATTTACGAACCAAGGTAGTAATATAGAAAACGTAAAAGAGGAGTTCAGCAAGACTATCGCTGCCGATTTTAATATGTCTTGGGACTTATACAATAAGGAACAAAAACCAAAAATGGCGTTGTTTGTTTCTAAATACGACCACTGTTTATTTGACATTTTAGGCCGTTACAGCGCTGATGAATTAGGTGTCGAAATTCCGATGATTATCAGCAATCATAATGATTTGCGTTCTATTGCAGAACGTTTTGATATTCCGTTTCATTATGTTCCGTTTACAAAAGACAACAAAGAAGAAGGCGAAGCAAGACAAATAGAGCTTTTGAAAAGATATCAAATCAATTTTATTGTTTTGGCGCGTTACATGCAGATTGTTACTCCAAAAGTCATTTCGCTTTACGAAAATAAAATCATCAATATCCACCACTCGTTTTTACCAGCTTTTCCAGGTGCAAAACCATATCATTCAGCTTTTAAACGTGGTGTAAAAATTATTGGTGCAACAAGCCATTACGTAACAGAAGAACTAGACGAGGGTCCGATTATCGAACAAGATATTGCGAGAGTTTCTCATATTCATTCTGTAGAAGATTTTATCATGAAAGGGCGTGATCTAGAACGTATCGTTCTGGCTAGAGCAATTAAATTGCATGCTGAAAGAAAAACTATGGTTTACAGCAATAAAACGGTTGTTTTTTCTTAAAAGTTGCTAAGGTTCTGAGGTACTAAGATTCTAAGCTTTTCTATTCTTTGAACACAAATAACAAACCCGACAGGTTTTTAAACTTGCTGGGTTTTCTTTTTTTTAAAACTTTTACATCAGAATATCAGCAACTTAAAAGCTAAAAAGAGAGATAAAAAACAAGGATTTCTATCTAAAATCTTAATTTCTTTCACAACTACATACTATTGACTTTTAAAGCTTTAACAACTAAACAAAATCATCTTTAGCAGATTCATAAACAAAACCAATTGTTATTAGATTATAATAGCCAAACGATATTTAACGTTGCATAAAGCTCAAAACAGGGATTAGAAAAATCTTAACTTATGACCAACAAAGTAATAACAAAACCTTAACAGCATAAGATTGATATATGTCGGACATTTGTAATGTAATAAACTGGTTATTTATTATTTTGGTTTTGGTTAGTTAAATGATGCCGGCGTCTTCGAGATGCCGGCATTCTTTTTTTCTATTAAATTTGTTTGATTTGTTTCAGGTTTCAAGTTTCAGGTTTCTTTGGCTGTTGATCTAACCGCAAAGTTCGCTAAGATTTACGCAAGGTTCGCAAAGTTTCTATCTACAAAACTTTGCGAACTTTGCGTTTATATTCACAATACTTGACAAAAAATCCTTGCGTGCTTTGCGTTAAAAAAATATGTTCAAAGTAAAGAAACCTGAAACTTGAAACCTGAAACAAAACAACTAGTTCTTCAACCTTTCATGAAGCAGTTTAAAATACGTGAATGCTTTTAACAATCGGCTTCCATGCCAAGAGAACATTTCGCCGTCTACGAAAATGGTTTTGGCGTGGTGTGTAAATCTTCCTATTTCGAAAGCATCTTCTTCTTTGAAAGGATACGGTTCTGAAGAAAGAAAAACTAAATCTGGATCGCCTTCTAAACGCATTTTCTTTAACTCGATTTCAGGATAGCGTCCTTTATCTTCGTAAATATTTTTAAAGTGATTCAGTTTCAGCAATTCATTTATATATGTATCTTTTCCAGCAACCATATAAGGGTTTTTCCAAATAAAATAAGCTGCTTTCTTTTCTTCTATATTTTGAATATAATTTTTGAAATCGCTTAAAGCGAAAGCTAATTTGTCGTTCCACTTTTGCGCTTCGGTTCTGCAATTGAACAATTGTCCGAAATCTGAAATCATCTGAAAATTATCTTCAATAGAAACGATATTCGTAACCCAAACGGGACAAATTGCTCTTAATTGCTCTACAATTTCTTGCGTGTTTTCTTCTTTATTGCAAATGATAATATCGGGTTCGAGAAGTTTTATTTTTTCGAAATGAATTTTCTTCGTTCCGCCAACACTCTTTTTGGTCGATTTAAAATGAAACGGATGAACACAGAACTTCGTTATTCCGATAATTTTCTCCTCTAAACCCAAATCATATAATAATTCTGTTTGCGAAGGAACAAGTGAAATAATGCGTTTTGGAGCGGTTTCAAAAGTATGAACAGTTCCTATTTGGTCGGTTAATTGTTTCATGTTTATTTAAGAAGAAGTTTTTCAGCCACGAATTCACGAATTTCTTTTTTAATTCGTGTAGTTTTTCGCCACGAATTCACGAATTTTCTCTAATTCTACTTTGTGGTTTATTTCTCTAATTTTTACCAAATCTATTGTAATAATATTATTTGATTAAATTTGAGATAATCATCGCAATCTATATCAAAATAAAATTCGTGAATTCGTGGCTAACAATTATTAAACCTGAAACTTCGAACCAATAATCTCTTCCATTTCCTTTTGCACTTTCAAAGCTTCTTCTCTAGCCTTTTCAGCAAAATCGGTTCCTTTTGAAGCGTAGATAATGGCTCTAGCAGAATTTACCAAAAGCCCCACTTTATCATTCATTCCGTATTTGCACACTTCAGATAAGCTTCCGCCTTGAGCGCCAATTCCTGGAACTAGCAAGAAACTATCTGGAACGATTTTTCTAATTTCTGTAAAATATTCTGCTTTGGTAGCGCCAACCACATACATTAGGTTTTCACTATTTTTCCAAGTTTTAGATGTTTCCAAAACTTGTTTGTAAAGTTCCTTTCCGTTTGTATTTAAAGTCTGAAAATCGAAAGCTCCTTCATTAGAAGTCAAAGCTAACATTATGGTATGTTTATTTTCGAATGCAAGAAAAGGCTCAACCGAATCTTTTCCCATATAAGGAGCAACGGTTACACTATCAAAATTTAAATCTTCAAAAAAGGCTTTTGCATACATGCTAGAAGTATTTCCGATATCGCCTCGTTTTGCATCTGCAATAGTAAAAATATCCGGATAATTTTCGTTGATATAATTAATCGTTTTCTGCAAAGACATCCATCCTTTTATTCCGTATGCTTCAAAAAAAGCGGTATTGGGCTTGTAACCAACAGTTAAATCATGTGTAGCATCTATAATTGCTTTACTAAATTCGAAAATAGGATCTTCGGTTTCTAATAAATGCTGTGGAATTTTAGTTAAATCAGGATCCAAGCCTACGCATAAAAATGATTTTTTTTGAAGAATTTGTTCGTGTAGCTGTTGTGTTGTCATATTGTATTTTACTAGTGCGGCAAAATTACAAAATGATAATTAGAAAATGTGTCTATTAGATAATTTAGATAATGTGCTAATTAGAAAATATGCCAATTAGAAAATGTGTCAATTAGAAAATGAGATAATTAGATAATTAATAAGCGATGCTTAAATCATTTTCTAATTGGCTAATTGACATATTATCTAATAATCTAATTAACATTGAATTCATACAACAACTATTAAAAATTGTGTAATTCTAGAAAAGAACTCAAAAGTATCTTTGAATACAACTTAAAAAGAAACAAATTATGAGCCCTAATATTGGAATTACACCAAAAAATTTAAAAAAGAGCGCTTCTATCTTAGCTACGATTTTATCTAATGAAATGACATTATATGTAAAAACAAGAAAATTTCACTGGAATATTTCTGGAAACAGTTTTATGGAACTTCACAAATTGTTTGAAGAACAATATCGTGTTCTTGAGGCGAATATTGATGAAGTTGCAGAACGCATTAGCCAGTTGGGAGAAAAAACAATTGGAACAATGAAAGAGTTTATAGATAATTCTACTTTGAAGGAATCTCCAAAAGAATATGCTTCGCAAAAAAACATGCTATCTGAGCTTTTAGAAAACCACGAACAGCTTATCACAGAATTTAGAGATTATATTCCTGTTTTTGAAAACGAAACCAATGATGCAGGTTCTGCCGATTTTGTAACCGGATTGCTTCAAGAACACGAAAAAATGGCTTGGATCCTGAGAAGATACCAAGAATAAAGCCATTCAGAAATGAAAATTATGCAACAGTCAGAAAAATAAATGTAACATTAAGCTGGCCGACAATTTGCAATTTTACAATACAATAAAAAAACTTAAAAAGAATATCATGAATACCACCGAGATAAAAGGAAACTGGAATGAGCTGAAAGGAAAACTAAAGCAAAAATATGCTGAGTTAGCAGATGACGATTTGATGTTTGCTGAAGGAAAAGAAGACGAAATGTACGGAAGACTTCAGCAAAAACTGGGAAAAACAAAAGAGGAATTTCATCAAATCCTGTCAGAATTGTAAATCCTTGCAACTCAATCAGGGAAATACCGTCTAGTAAAAATATTAGACGGTATTTTTTTGAAAAATTTATTTTAAAATCACATTTACTTGTAATTCAGTGCCAATTAAAAGCAAAAACAACAAATAAAATAAGTATCTTTAACCAAATTTCTATAAAATGAAACTATTTATAAAGTTCGACATTAATACCATTTGCTCGCTTTATCTTAAACAAAACCTGGAACAAAACAATGTAAATTTTACAACACTAGGTTTTGGTGAAATTGAGATTGAAGACAATCTGGATGCCGAAGCATTGGAGAATTTAAAAGCCAAATTGGCTCCATGCGGTTTTGAAGTAGTTGAAAATCAAAAAAGTGTGCTTGTTCAAAAAATTAAAGATGCCATTATCGAACTTGTTTTTATGGACGACAATAACAATTACAAGAGTTCTGTATTTTTGGCAGAAAAATTAAACCACAGTTACGGCTACTTATCTAATGTTTTCTCAGAAGTAACCTATTCTTCTATTGAAAACTTTATAATTTTACAAAAAATTGAAAGAGCAAAGCAGCTAATTATTATCAATGAAATGAGTTTGACCGAAATTGCTTTTTTACTTAACTATTCGAGTGTTGCCCATTTGAGTACACAGTTTAAAAATACAACCGGTATTACTCCGTCTGCTTTTCAGAGAATTATTAAGAAACGAAGAGAAAATTTAAAATAAAACCCAAATACCACAATCAAAATGCAAAAAAACGCATTACACATTTTATTGGCCGATGATGATGAAGATGACCGTCTTTTCTTTAAAGATGCGTTTGAAGAAATAAAAATACAGACAAACGTAAGTTTTGTTCATGATGGGATGCAGTTAATGGATCATTTACTAAATCCAGACAATAAACTTCCTGATATTTTGTTTCTAGATTTAAACATGCCTAAGAAAACAGGTAAAGAATGTTTAATTGAAATCAAAAAAACGGACCATTTAAAAGATATAATTATTGCCATTTACTCCACTTCTTCCTCTGAAGAAGATATTGAAGATACGTTTATTCAAGGTGCTAATATTTATATCAAAAAGCCAAGCGATTTCAATACATTGAAAAAAATAATTAATGAAGTCGTGACTGTAAATTGGCACTATCACACATCTGGGTTAAACCGTGATAATTTCTTGCTGCGACTAAAATAAGAGCATACCAATGAAATGGATACCAAATTTTAATTCTTCAAACTCTTTGAGAGTTATTTTTGTAATCGCAGTTTTCATTCTGTTATTTCTTTCTTCAATTGCTTACAAACATAATCAGGACTTGAACGAATCGAGTAAGCTGGTTATGCATACATACGAAATCAACATCCAGCTCGAACGATTAATGTCGGCTATAAAAGATGCAGAAACGGGCCAGCGAGGATATATTATCACTCGCAATGCCCGTTTTTTAACACCTTACATCTATTCGCGCGACAAGGTAAATACTTCTTTTATTACCTTAAAAAAACTTACTGCCGACAATAAGCCGCAACAGGAAAACCTCCAAAAACTTTTTAAGCTTATAACATTGCGATTTGTTTCTTTTGAAAACTGTTTAAAATACAGCGATCCCAAAACATACGACAAAAGAAAGCTCGACAACCACATGTTTGGCGGCAGGATCTTAATGGAAAACATTCGTTTTAAGGTCGACGAAATGAACGATATTGAAAAAGCATATCTAAAAAAAAGGCTTAAAATTTACGACGCGGAAATCTCATTAAGTCCGCTTTTTTCAATTTCGCTATTCTTGGTTGCCTTAAGTTTTATTTTATTATCGTACAGACAAATAAGCCGCGATTTTGAGCGTTTAAAAATATTCAACAAAAAACTTTTAATCTCAAGCGGATTAATTTCTGAATCTGAAAATATTGGAAAATTCAGCACTTGGCAATGGGACTTAGATTCTGATAAAATAGATTTTTCAGACAACCAATTTCGTTTATTAGGCCTAGAGCCAAAATCTTTTGCGCCAAACAAAGCCACACTTTTAAAATACGTTCATCCAGACGACAAAGAATCTGTTGCCAAAGCCATAGACGAAATTGTAAACAAAAAAGGGCTTCCGTTTGTGTACTACAAAATTGTACGCCCAGATTTTGAAGTCCGTTATTTTAAAACAACAGGAAAATTAGTAACCGACGAGCAAGGCAGCAAAATTTTGCTTGGTATTAATTTTGACATTACAGACGAGCATCTTCTTAATATCGAACTGCAGGAACGAAATAAAGAACTCGAAAAAAGCAATAAAGAGCTGGCTTCTTTTAACCACGTTGCAAGTCACGATTTGCAGGAACCGCTTAGAAAAATACAGACTTTTATTTCGAGAGTTTCTGATGCCGATAAGGAAGTAATGTCTGAAAGCGGTAAAAATTACATCACTAAAATTGAAAGCTCAGCCAAAAGAATGCGCGTTTTAATAGACGATCTGCTGCTGTTTTCGAGAACCAATACCACCAAAAAAGAATTCATTAAAGTTAGCTTAACCGAACTTCTACACAACGCCGAATCTGAACTGGCTGAAATGATTGAAGAAAAGAAAGCAGTTATTAAAGCTTCTAAACTTCCAAAACTTTCTGTTATACCCTATCAGATCGAACAGCTGTTTATCAATTTAATTGGAAATTCATTAAAATACAGTCAGCCTGATGTTGAACCTGAAATATCAATTTCTAGCGAAAAAGTCAACTCTGCCGATTATCCAGAAATTTTAGAACAGTCTGTAAAGAAATTTCATAAAATCACTTTTACAGATAACGGAATGGGATTTGACCCGCAGTTTAAAGAAACTATTTTTATTCTTTTTCAGCGTCTTCATTCTAAAACAGATTATCCTGGAACCGGAATCGGATTAGCGATCTGCAAGAAGATTGTCGAGAACCATAAAGGAAGCATTATTGCCGACAGTATTTTAGGAAAAGGCTCGGTATTTACAGTGTTTCTTCCCGATTAGACACCCTCAAAAAAACACATAAAAAACGTTATATAAATCCGTTATGGGAATTATATAACGTTTCTTTTTTATGCTGTAAAGCAAAATCTTTCATTCGTTAGCATCTTTGTAATGTAATACTTTAGGAAGTAATAATGAAAGCAATTCCCCCTTTAAAAGCTACTTATTTTAAAGTCTTTTTCTTATTCGTATTAGTGGTTTGCATCACGTCGTGCAGAAAGATTAATCCGATCGAAAACACTTTGAAAAATCAAGCTTTTGCAAAAAATGATAGAGAAGAAACAGAAGTATTCTTTTTTATCTCAGCGGCGAATATTAGCAAATCTATTATTTCAAAAAGTCAAATTGCACAACAAAAAAGTTCAGATGTTATTGTTCAGGAATTAAGCAAAAGAATTGAAGTTCAAGAAAATCAATTGCTAGATGAAATAACCAAAATGGCAACATCAAAGCTTATTGTCATCACTGAAATAAACGCCACGCACAAACGAGACCTGTACAACCTCCTTGATGCCAGCAGTAAAGACTTTAACAGTATTTATTTGGATACGACGACAGAAGCGATATGCGATCAGATTGAGTTACTTGAAACGATTTCTAGAGAAACAAATGACAAACAAATTCTCGAACTCGTTCTTAGATTTTTGCCCGAACAATACAAACTCTTACGGGAGGCTGAAAGAATAAAAAAACAAAATGAATAAACGCCTATTAATTATTTATTCAATTAACTAAATTTTTAACTATGAAATTACAAGCCAATTTTTTATGCGCCTTAACACTTTTTTTATCAGCTTCGTTTGGAATGCTGCACGCACAAGACAATAATGTAAATACCGAATTTGGAGTAAAAGGAGGATTCAACATGTCTAACTTATATGGTAGCGGAGATAATGTAGATGACAACAATGTTTTATACGGATTTAACGCGGGGGTTTATGCCACGCTTCCAATCTCAGATTTTGTTGCCATTCAGCCAGAGCTTTTGTTTACCACAAAAGGTGCAAAATTAGAGTACAATAACGCTTTAGCAAGTGGGGATGCAAAATTTAGACTGAATTATATCGAGCTTCCGCTTTTAGTGCGAGTTAATGTTACTAAAAACTTTAACATTCACGCCGGTGGTTATGCTTCTTATCTAGTAAGCTCTAAAGTAAGCGGAAATGGTTCTTTTGATTTTGACCAAGACATTGACACAGATGATCTCAACAAATTTGATGCAGGTATTTCTGCTGGTGTTGGAGTAGATTTTAATCCAATTAGCATAGGATTGCGTTACAATTACGGTTTAACTACTGTGGGTAAAGAAAGAACTGTTGCAGGAACTACATACACGTTTCCTGATGCAAAAAATAGCAACTTGACACTATACCTATCGTACAAGTTAAACTAAACGATAAAATCAATTATTAACCGCTAAAATAAAAGACCATGTCAAACTTATTATATACAATCGCAGTGATTCTGGTAATACTTTGGGCTCTTGGGTTCTTTGTTTACAGTTTCGGAAGCATTATCCATATTCTATTGGTAATTGCCATCGTTGCCGTATTGCTTCGACTAATTAAAGGTCGAGAAGTATAAAATCACATTATTAAATCAACAAATTATTAAATATTAATCCATTAAAATTAATTTATTATGAAAACTAGTAGCACAATTTTAGGAATTTTAGGAGCCGCAGCGGCGGGAGCATTCATAGGTGTTTTATTTGCACCAGACAAAGGGTCAAACACTAGAAAAAAAATCAAAGATAAATCTAAAGATTACGGAGATAATCTTAAAACCAAATTTGATGGTATCGTAAATACGATTACTTCAAATGGTAAAGATATTATTGAAGAAGGAAAATCTAAACTTAACCAAGTAAAAGATGACTTCAATACGATCAAAGATGATGCTAAAACAGTAAAATCAAACTATTAATCTGCAGTATTAATTAGTGAAATTTTCAAACCATAAAACCCTATATCATGGAACCAAATGCAACAACAAACGAGGACTTAAATCTTTATGAAAAAGCTGAAAACTATGCTAAAACAAGTTTAGAATTATTAAAACTAAAAACGGTATGTTCAGTTGCTGATGGTGCTTCATCATTGGCATCAAAGATAGCGATTGGTATTGTTGTTGCATTTTTTACCTTGTTCCTCAATATTGGAATTAGCTTATGGATCGGGAAAGAGCTTGGCGAGTATTACTATGGTTTTTTTATCATGGCGCTATTTTATCTTCTTGTGGTAATTGTGGTGGTAAAATCACATCATAAATTGATAAAAACTCCGATTGGAAACACTATTATTTCAAGCATACTGAAAGAAACAAAAAACTGATTTAACGAATTAATACTTAAAAGACTATGGAAGCCATTTACAATATTGATCAGTTAAATCGAAAAATTGAGGAATTAGAAGTTCGCCAAAATACAGAATGGTGTGCAATAAAGGATCATATTGACGAGATTAAAGACAATTTAAAGCCGATAAACCTGATTAGAAACACAGTTGAAGAAATCAACGAAACAGTGGGTTTTAAAAGCCATATTGCACAATCGGCCATCAGTATCGGAATTGGTTATCTGGCAAAGAGATTTATTGTCGGAAAAGGCGATTCGATGTTTAAGGGAGTTTTAGGCTCTATCGTTCAGCTTATTGTAACCAATCTGGTTTCGAAACCTCATCATGAAACTTCTTCTGATGACGAAGAAGAATCATCACAATACGAACCATCAAGAGAGTAATTTGTCAAACTTAATTGAATTATTATGGAAAAAATTAGCGAAATAATGATAAAAAAAGGTGTATACGTTTACTCGAATCTATATAAATGTTTAGAATATACGAGAGTATTTTTAGGCGTCTAATTTCATCATACGTTTTTGGGGAAACGGTTGATGAAAAAGACCTTCAATATATATTTTTTTTTAAAGGTACTGAGGTACTGAGGTTCTAAGATACTAAGACTCTAAGACACTGAGTTTTTCCTCCTTATCTTTAACAATAAAAAAGCCGAACATAAGTTCGGCTTTTTTATTATGTCATCTAAGTAAAAAACTTAGAACCTTAGCATCTTAGTATCTTAGCACCTTAAGAAGTTTACGTTAGTAAACTTCTGACGCTTCTTTCAATTTCTCCATATTGTTTACCAACTGAAGCTCGGCTACGATTTTCTGAATATCACCATTCATGATGTTTCCTAGATCGTAAAGCGTAAGACCAACTCTATGATCGGTTACACGGCCTTGAGCGTAGTTGTACGTACGGATTTTAGCCGAACGGTCTCCAGAACTTACCTGAGAACTACGTTTTTTAGCATCTTCCTCTTGCTTTTTAGCCAATTCCATTTCGTATAAACGAGAACGTAATACCATCAAAGCTTTATCTTTATTCTTATGCTGCGATTTTTCATCCTGACATTGCGCCACCAATCCTGTTGGAATGTGCGTTAAACGTACAGCCGATTTTGTTGTATTTACCGACTGACCTCCAGGACCAGACGAACAGAAGAAATCGACACGAACATCATTCATATCTACCTGAACATCAAACTCCTCTGCTTCTGGCAAAACCATAACCGTAGCAGCCGATGTATGCACACGACCTTGAGTTTCTGTCTGCGGAACACGCTGAACACGGTGAACACCCGCTTCAAACTTCAAAGTTCCGTACACATCCTCTCCAGTAACTTCAAAAATAACCTCTTTGAAACCACCCGAAGTACCCTCGTTCATATCTACAACAGAGGTTCTCCACCCCATACTTTCGCAATATTTAGTATACATTCTGAATAAATCACCTGCAAAAATACTCGCTTCATCTCCACCCGTTCCCGCACGAATCTCTACCATCACGTTTTTAGCATCTTCAGGATCTTTCGGAATCAACATAAATTTGATCTCGTCTTCCAATTCTGGTAAACGATCCTTAGCTTCATCCAACTGCATTTTGGCCATTTCTACCATTTCGGCATCGCTACCATCAGCAATAATTTCGTTAGCCTCATCGATATTTGCCAAAACTATAATGTATTCTTCTCTCTTTTCAACCAAAGCCTTAATACTTTTATATTCTTGGTTCAGCTGCTTATAACGCTTTTGATCAGAAATAACATCCGGCTGAATAATCAAATCCGAAATCTCATCAAATCGCTGCTTTACATATTGAAGTCTATCTAACATTTTCTTTTTCCTTTATTTGGACTGCAAAATTACAAAATTTTTGTGGAAAATTCTAGTGTTGTTTTTTTGTGGTTTTTGAGGCGGATTTTGATGATTTTGCTTTTTTTAAATCAGGGGTTTTTACTTACTCGTGAATTTAAATTTTATACGATGTTTGACTTACTAAACTAACTAAATGAAATAAAGTTTGTACAAGCTAGACAAATTAGATTATCAATTAAGGCATTTACGTTTTTCCGTAATGCATTTAGGTTTTAAGTCCTTAGTTTTAAAAAACATACTAAACTAACAACCATACATTTTAAAATGAAAAAACCATTTGCTCTATTCTTATTGCTCTTCGCAATAAACCAAAATTATTCTCAAAATAAGAATTCTGAAGCCCGCAAGTTTATCGAGAACGCAGAAATCATGCAAATAAATAAGGATTGGAATATAAAAGCCGAATTTACTACTGGATTGAAAGAGGTGTTAGTTTTCTTCCCTGTTGAAGCAATTGATTTAAAATCAAACACTAAAATAAAAGCATTACAGGTAGAAATGGCATTAACCGAAAATTATTTTAAATCTTCTTGGATTGATTTGAATGAAGTTGATGAATTTATATTATTTATCGAACAATATGTTATTCCAAATCTTAAAGACAAAACTGAAAAAAACCAATCGACTACATATATATTTAATTCTAAAGAAATAACATTTAGTTTTTACATTCAAAAAAATACAAGAAGAATATCAATATATCTTAAAGATAATGGTTTGACAGATTATAGGCATTATTTCTGGACAGAAACCCAAGTGGCGAAAATTCCTGAATTACTTACAATGTTGAAGGAAATTAAATAATCTAAATATATAAAATATGCAAACAAATCATCAAAATGGAAAAGTACAATGGAATAATAATGGTATAGCTTTTCATCCGAATGGAAAAATTGCCTTAAACTCATCTGGAGTAGCATTTCATGATAACGGAAAAATTGCCTTAAGTTCTTCTAGAGTATCGTTTCATTCAAGTGGAAGAATCGCTCGAAATTCATCTGGTACAATTTTTCATGACAATAGAAGAATTGCTTTAAATTCCTCAGGAGTAGCATTTCATGATAACGGCAGAATTGCTTATAGTCCCTCTTCAAAACAATTTTTCGATTCAAAAGGAAAAATTGTTAAAAATTCTAGCTTTAGTATTAGTCTAGGAGCTGGAATTCGATTGACAATTATTCCGAATAGCAATATAAAAGTCTATGGAAGACTCGTGTACAAATATTAAATACAATAGAGCATTATAAAAATCTGATCGTGAATATAAACTTTTAAAATTAATATTATGATAAATACAAGAAATCCAATATTTAATCACACAATTAATCCAACATTTAACCATACTATTAATCCAACATTCAATCATACGATTAATCCAACTTTCGATCACACAATTAATCCAACATTCAATCATACGATTAATCCAACTTTTAATCATACAGTCAACCCAACATTTAATCATACAATCAATCCTGCATTTAATCATACAATTAATCCCATTTTTAATCACAACCTATCACCAGCTTATAACAATTCAATTTCTGGGCATTATATATTCAATAGAAATAATTCTCCAATAGAATATACAGTTTCCACACCAAATAATTTTATTTTGATTTTTGACTATAATAACAATCAATTTATCAAATTTGGAATTCTACATTCAAAAAGTGGTTATGCTATTTTTAATCTAAACAATACATATTTAGGGCATATGGAACCAACTAATAATGGGGAATTTGTTGTATTTGACAATACAAATCAGTGGATTGGATATACTAGCTAAAAATTAATTGTAACTATAAATCATTCCTTAAATTCTGCTATGTATCTCCTACTGGAACAATCATACCATTATGAGTGAAATGCAAATAATCAAAACCAAAAAAGTAATGAGTGTAGTGCATAATAAAGATACATGAATTGCATAACTATTAAATACCAAGTAACTTATAGCATATTATGATCAAAGATTTTTTAATTTCATTTACAGATAATTTTAAAGAAAAAACAAAAAATCCATTTCTAGGAACATACTTATTAGTTTGGAGTGTTAGAAATTGGGAATTAATATACACTCTTTTTAATTTTGATAAAAATTCTACTCTACATGACAAGAAATCTTTTATTTTCAAATATTACAAAGACAATACATTTATTGACAATCTATTAATAAATATTTTATGGGCATTTGGCTTATTAATCCTAACTTATATATTGTTGAATTTATCGCGATTAATAGTTAACTTTTCTGAGAAACAGTTAACACCTTTAATTTATAAAATTACTGATTCAAAGTCTATTGTTTTAAAAACCGAATACGAAAGAATTCGTTCAGAAAATGATGACTTACAAGTTAGACTTGATAAAGAGCGAGAAGCGAAATCAAGACTTGAGATAAGAATTAAAAATTTAGAAAATGAAATAATTGAAGTAACTAAAGTAAATGCTGAAGGCATGAGAGAACAAAGTGGTGAAACTGTTAATCAAAAAACAGTAGTAACTTCATCAGAGATATTATTACAAAAACTTAAAGAAAGAAAATTATTAAAGGATTTTCTTTACATATGTACTCAAATTAATAAAGGAAATGCAATATCCAATAGTATTGAATCTACAGATAAATTTATAGAACTTGGTTTAATTAAATTTTTAAGAAATGCTGTAAATAGTGCAAAAATGTATACAATAACAGCTGATGGAGAGAGTTTATTACAAATTGCCAGATTAGAAGAATGATTGTCAGAAAACCCGATATCTCGGTTGCAAATCCAATTTAAAACCGATAGCGGATTTGCAATTCGTGCCGCAACAGTGAGACACTTTCTAATCAAATAGAAAAACCAATCTTTATGAGCATGGATTGCAAATCTGCGCTATCGTAAATAAAAAAATGCGCAAAGTCTAAAAAACTCTTGCGCATTTCTATTTTATAAATAAGAAAAAACTATTTCTTTTCTAACATTTTCTCTAAATATTCATTTTTCTCCTTTTCAGCTTGAACCAAACGTTCGTATAGTTCAACAACTTTATTAATGGTAAAAAATTAACGCACTTCTAAGAGCGCCATTTATACTTCATTTTTAAGATATAAGTCTTTCAAAAGCTCACTAGAAGTTGTATCAAGCGCTTTCGCCATTCTAATCAGAAGATTTATCGTAATACCTTGTTCTTTTCTTAAAATTCTTCGTACAGTGGTCTCTGTGCAGTTACTTGCTTTTGCAAAAGCACTCTTGTTTCCTGCATATTTTTCTAGGAAAAGTTTATAGATTCTATCAACTATTTCTGCTTCTAATTTATCAATCGCCTTCATAAAACAAAGAAAAAGAAGTAACATCATGAATCCTTAAAAGAAATTCGACTTATAAGTCGAATTTTTATTATCTTTGCTTTAGACTAATAAAAAGTTGACTCATTATTTAACCTAAAACACTAAAAGCCATGAAAGAAATATCAGAAGAAAAACTAAACGATTTTTTAAAATTTGCTACCAATGTCAATTATTTCACAAAGCTGAAGCCGAAGCTAAAAGATGACGATATTCTAAAAACTAATCTCCCTATAACATGTTACAACGAATTGATGCAAACAATTTTTTCTCTGGTAAGAACAAGTATCAACACGCTACAGCATGAAAATTCTCAAACTGCTATCGATGCCATGCTTTTGCTTGAAATTGTTCTAAAACTTCTGCCAAATGATGAAATGGAGTTGTTGGATGAGTTGTATAAAGTTTTGTAGGCTAACAATACTTCATTAAAAGTAGGTTTTTATCTACAAATTATATATTTTTGAATTTTAATTAGTACAAAAATACCTAAAATTAAACATAATATGGTCCCTAATACAATTGTAGATGTTTTAGAAAAACATAATTACAACTTCGAAGTTAAAAATGGAACTATTGTCGTTTTTCTTGACTTTTCACAAAATGTGGTAATCGATTTTTCTAATCCTTCAAAAATCATAATTTTAGATCATTTAGAAAATTGGAATTTTTTAACAGGATGCATTCGAATGAGTTTAAAAAATGCGTTTCTGTATAATTTTATTTTGCTCATTTTCTTCGGCTTTTTTTGTCAATATGCCGAATTCGAAGGTCATAACATAACCAATTTACTTTTGACCCTTATTGGTTGAATTGTATTATTTTCTACATTTTATTTAATCAAACTTGAAAGTTTCAAATTACAATTCATATCAATGACAAAGTATTTTTTTTAACTATAAACCCGATAGCGCGGATTTGCAATCCGTGCCCGCAACAGTAAACCACAATAGAAAAGTATCAAATACAAAAGCCACAAATAAATCATGTAGCTTTTTTATACCTAAAATTCAACTGCCAACCTTATAAACCTCATCCAACAATTCCATTTCGTCCTCTGGTAATAACTGCAAAACAATTTCAAGGAAAGTCAATATTTCATCCAGCTTATTGATCCTTATTCGATTTTCGACTAAAGATACCCGATTATAGGTTAAGACTTAGCTTACAAATCATGTAGTTTTGATTTTCTGGCTAAAGAAAACAAAACACTAGAAAAACATAAACTAACAAAAATCTAACAAACCTAGGTACTGTTTTGCTAATTATTAATTTAAAAACCAAAAAGATGAGAAAAAAAATCAAAAATGTGATAAGAGTAATTCTTATTTTTACCATTGCGATGATGCTAACGAATTGTGAAAATGAAAGTACTGATGTCAGCAATCAAGACTCTTCAATTGTTAATGCAAAAAAATGGTTGGAACGAAGCAAACCCGAACTATCGATTCTCAAATACACAAAAAAAATAGATTGGGATCAAGCGATAGTTACAGATGGAGAAAAAGGAAAAATAGTTGAAGTTCCTTTAATTTTGGATGACAAAATTGCTGTAAAGAATGATGACAAATCACTTAAAACATATAATAGATTGATTTTTGTTACAGATAAAAGCAATCTGTATAAATTATCTCATATTGTAATTTCAACTAACGAAAGTGATTTCGCTACAAATGATAAAAACTTCAATTTTTATAAAATAAGATCGAATTTTGAAGGATTTATTACTGTTTTAGATTCTCAAAATAAAATTTATTACTTTAGTATTCGCGGAAATAAAACAATATCATCTGCAATAAATAGTAAAATAAAACTTGAAGATGAAACTTGTCTTTATTTAGTTAAAACATATGATGATGGTAGTTTCGATATAATGTACTTGATTTCTTGCGGTGGTGGCACTGGCGATGGCACTGGTGGCGGAGGATATGGCGGTGGTGCCGATGGAAGTGGTGCTGTAGGATCAGATTGGCAATTACTACAAACCATTAATGAAAGTGACCCATCAGCTTTTAATATGACTTTTTTTGAATTAACACAGGAGCAAAAAAATCAAGTTTTGGCCAAGGTGAGTTTTTATCTTCTTCCCTGGGCAGGAATTACGGTCAATGTAGTTCAGAATAAAAATATTGGAAAACCTTTTTCAATAGATTCGGTAACTAGTGATAGTTGGGGGCTCACATTAGGTTACAATTGGCATCAAACAACGTACTACCAAGCTACTGTTGGAAATAAAACAAATATAACGCTCATAGGTAAAATTACATATGGAACTGGTATAGGAGAAATAGGTGACGTATATTCTCAAACTGTCACTTACGAAATTGTTGTTAACAATCTGAATGGACATATTGAATCAGGAATTAGAAATTAAAATTATAAATTTATGGAAAAGACATTTAACGATTTTAGCCTATCTGTCGGTATTTGGCAAGTCATTGTAATTATATTTACTTTATTTATCTTGTATACGATATACTTGTTATTTAAATTTTTAAAAAACAAATCAAAACAAACCAAAAATAATATAAAATAGCCTCTTTGCTCCGCAAAGTGTACAACAGAAAAAAAACGCAAATGTCTACAACTTTGCGTTTTTTTTATTCACAGAAATCAACTCCCAACCTTATAAACCTCATCTAACAATTCCATTTCATCCTCTGGCAATAACTGCAAAGCAATTTCAAGAAGCGTCATTACATTAAGATCATTGTCTTTTGTAAAACTCGACAAAGTTTTAGCTTCAGGATTAAGCAAAATAATACTTGCTTTTAGTAAATCTGAAACCATTAGATTTAATTCGTTATAAGAAGATACTTTTAGCGGTATTGTAAACGAATTGTTTTCTTTAGGTTCTGGTTTTAGTTTCGTAAAATATCTTCCTTTATTTATTAATTCTAACAATTCTTCAGCTCTTTCTTTGTTTTGTATTTCCATGATTTTTAGTTGTTTTTCTTTGAATCGAAATTAGAAAGAATAGATTATTTTTACGTGATCGTAAACAATCGGGTGTATACAACTGATATTTTAAAATATTAAAAATGGAACAACTAAATAATTTAATTTATGGTAATGAATGCTTATCTAAAATTATCGATAAGGCAAGAGATTGGAATTTTGAAACATTAGATGGGATTGGTTGCTGTAGAAAACATGATAAATACGCCTTAATTGAATTAAAACTCTATCATATTGACAATCATCCTGAAAAAGATAAATTAAAATTTGACTATTACTATTCTTATTTTAATTGGAATGTAGATCCAAATCAATTCCCTATAGAAAATTATGAATATGCTAAACAAGAGCTTATAAAATATGCCGAATTTATCACAAATTGGTTTTGTACAATAAAAGGCAAAAGAATACCATTAGTTTATGAAATTAATTTTGCTGGGTGTTTTCCAGCAGATGTTTTTGGACGTGGTGCTGCGGGCAGAGCTTTATTAGATGCAATTGTCAGTTGCTTTGATGAAGATTTGTATAAAATTGGCATTGAAAAAAAGAAAAAAAATCATCCTTCAACTTACTGAATCCGTTAGCGCGGATTTGCAATCCGTGCCCGCAACAGTAAGACACTTTGTAAATCAAAAAGAAAACGAGCCAATCTTTGCGAGCACGGATTGCAAATCCGCGCTAGCGAAGACGACTACACAAAGTTTATACATACAGTTTGTCATCCTATGTGTACAAATTAGTATCGGAAACACTTTATAGAGCTACTTGCAAAGATTTGCTTCACCTATTCGCTATCGCTCGAGCCTCCTTACATCAAAATAACAAACTATTGTAGATAAGACTGTGTGACAAATGAAACTTTTATCACCATAATCCAAACAAAATCCAACACTCATTAAATCAGTATTTTAGTAATAAATTTATATATTTGATCTGCACCAAAAACAAATTATTTACTATCTAAAAACCACTATTAATGAAAGGACTTATCAAAATTGGCCGTTTATTTTACGGTATCGGCATAATCGCTTTGGGAGTACATCAGCTTATTATCAAAGATTTTCGTTCAGAAATTTTAGCTCCTTTTCCCGCTTGGGCACATCAATATCCTATTTTTTCTATCCTTACCAGTATCATTTTAATAGCTGTAGGAATTATTATTTCAGGAATAGTCAAAATTAAAATCGTCGATACCAAAAAAGTCTGTCTTTATTTAGGATTTGGTTTTCTTGCCGCTTTTATTCTTTCTCACCTACCTTTTATTTTTATTTTTAATACCGATAAAACCAACGCCACACAAATCTGGATTAACGCTCTGGAAGAACTAACGTATAGCGGAGGCGCCTTTGTACTGGCAGGTTCGTTTACAGAACAAAGTCTAAGCGAAAACAAATTTGCTTCGTTTCTCGAAAAACTTATTCCGTTTGGGCGAGTTTTCTATTCACTTTTAATGATCTTATTTGGGTTAAGCCATTTTCTTTTTGCAGCTTTTGTCTCTACAATGGTTCCGAAATGGTTGCCAGGAACTATGTTTTGGACTTATTTTGTAGGCGTTGCGCTAATTTGTTCGGGTATTTCTATTATTTTCAAACTTTGGATCAAACCCATTTCGCTTCTTCTGGCTTTAATGCTCATGCTTTTTTTCCTTTTCTTCCATATCCAGGATGCTGTTGAAAACCCAACCGTAGGCGGAGGAAATGAAATTGTACGTGCAATTATTGCTTTGCTTTTCTGCGGAATTGCCTTGGTTATCGCCTTAACCAACGATTCTAAAAAGAAGCTTATAGCTCCAGAAACCATTTAAGTTCAGCGATAAATCAAGCCACAGCGCATTCCATATTCTTCTCTTCTATGATTTGCATATCGATTATTTTTTGAGCGATAGTGCCTCGTTCAAATAGACGAATGAATTTGAAAACAGCACTAACAAGATATCCTGGATTAGAAACTAATCGAGCGATTTCGGTTATTCTTTTATCTCTTAACTGAGTGCAGGCTTCTCTTTCGTTTTCTGGAACTGCCACAAATTCGTTGGCAAATTTCCAGGCACCATTTCGCGCGGTTTCCATACTAAAATCGATGAAGAAATTGTCTACTTTGCCTGTAAATTTTAGAATCCATGTGAGCGTTGGCCAGATTTTAATTAAGCATTTTTCAACACCCGCAACCAAATTGCTGAGAATGAAGTTTATTTGGTCAAAATCATGTTTTAAATCTTCGATATTTTCTGCGGTGCTCACTTCTGCCGAAGCTATTCCTAAATCGAGGTTGATGTGGGCATTAATTCCGAGAAGCAAATGCTGTAAAACAATGGGCCAAAAATTTTCGGCTTGTTCAAAAGCAAATGCCCAACATTCAGATGGTTTTTCTTTGGCTTGATATTGATAATATGCTTTCAGATATCTATTGGCAAAAATCACGTCTAATTTTTCCATTCGTTCGCCATTCTGAAAAGAGCCTGCGTGAATGCCTTCTTTTACTCTTACCGTAACTTCACGATATAAAATAGCAAATAAGCCTAGATTGCTCTGCTCTATTTTTGATCGTTCTATTATTTCGTCCAAAAACAGAATTACTTCGTTTATACTTTCTGCTTGTTTCATACTCATTATTAATTGGTTATGATTAAATTGAGATAAACGAATATACTTATTTTAAGCTTTCGATTAACGTTGTTTTTGAGGTGGTTCTTTATGTGAATGACACAATTCAATTCTACAAGAATATGCTTTCATAAAAAAACATCCCAAAAGAAATTCTTCTTTTGGGATGCTACTAAACTTAAAACGAAAGTATCAAAAAGATTACGCCTCTTCTACTTTTAAAATTTCCAGTTTTAAATTGCCTTTTTTAGCAGGCCATTCGATAATATCGCCTTCTTTATAGCCCACCATTGCAATGCCTTCATCTGAAAGAACCGAAATCTTGTTTTTGCTTATTTTCACTTTTTCTGGACCAACTAGCAAAATTGTTTTTTCTTCATTTTTTGTGTGGTCTTTATACGTAACTCTTCTATTTATTGAAACAATATCTTCAGGCAGATTTTTTCGCAATACCTGAGAGGCATTTTTTAATTGATTCAATAACAATTCTTCCTCCTGCGCGGTTACTTTTTTTCTTCTTATATGATCTTTAATTAAATCATATGTTCCTGTTGTTAATATAATGTTTGGTGACATGACTTTCTTGTTTGCTCCATTTTATCTAAAACATGACACAACTCTTCGCTAAATATGCAAAAACGAGTTATTCAGCGATATCATATCCTGAATAAAAATGAAGATTAAAATAAATGAGTAATTAAATCGGAAAAGATTTCCCTGCCTAGAGTTGTGACAGGGCAAAAGGAATAAACTCTTTTGAACTTTTTAAGAAAGTATCGTCATGCAAATACAGCAACGTGCACACTAAGCACATCAAACAGCTGTTTATTAAATAAAAATTTGCAGTGACCATTATAATATCAATTATCGGGGCAAGATACGACTTTTTTTTCTTACAAAAAAAGGAAAGACATTGCTTAACAAAAAAAGGAAATCCGTAATTATTTCCTCCATTTACGGATTTCCGTAAAACCACTGATTTAAAAGCCTTTAGTTTTGGATAACAAATTGACAATAGCATTTGCTTCGTAAACTTCTTAACGGGTTAAAGATATTCTACAAAGAATAAAACCCAAAACACATAATTAATCTTAAATTTTACAAAAATGAGTAAAAAATCAATTCACGTTACCGACATTTTTCTGGCAATACTTGCCGTTTTGTTAATCAGTGTCAGTTTTTATCAGACCTGGCTTGGATTAGATCAGATTTTTGGTCCGGCATCCTTCATTATTGCTTTAGTCTTATCGTTTTTACTATTGTTTTTAGTATGGATGATTAGAAGTGCGAAAGTAGATGGACGCTCAACTTCTAATTTAGTAGGCATTTATGTTTTTATAGCTTCTTTTTGTTTCATCGCCAATTTTAATGCTTTGTATACAAGGTTTATGAAAACCGATATTTATACAACAGAGCTAAGAGATATTAACGAACGTTTTAATAATCTTGAAGCCGATGTCCAATCAAAATTAAGCTATAAATATAACAAAGAAACTGCTCAGGATATTGAAATAAAAAAGAAGCAGATGATGGAACAAATTAAAGATCCTGGGAATAAAGGAATAGGTTCACGAGCTCAGTCATTAATACGAGATATCGAAAAATTGACTGGACAAAAAGTTGACTTTCTTACTCCTGTTGCCAATGATTACAATGATTTAGCAGAAAGAATGGGAATGCAGATTGACAATATGATTTCTGATCTTTCTCCTGAAGAAAAAGCCTTAAAAAACGATATAAACAATGCGGTATTAAAATGGAATAAAAAAATTCAAGATTTACTACTGCTTTCTAAAAAAGAAAAAGACGATCTATCTCAGGGATTAATCGATGATTCTTTATCTGAATACAATAAGCTGGGAAATAGAGCACATGCGGTTTTGGGAGATGATAAATTTAAATTCACTCCAGAAATTTCAAAGACACAAGATGTCGGAAAAATTGGCTTTGCCTTTGACCATGCTGTTAAGAATTTTGGAATGTACCAGTTTGTTGTACTAATGGGATGTATCCTTCTTGATTTTGTTATTGTAATCATTGTACTTCTGGCAACTCCTAGCAATGAAAATAACAGTAATAATTCAAGCATATTTACTGGAAGCAGAAGAAGTGGTAAAGTATTAATTGCTAAAAACTAAACAAGATGACTCCCGATAACAAAACTTTAAAACCATTAATTCTTGAGGATAAAAACCTAAAACCAGTTTCGACAGATAGTTCAACTAATACGAAATCTGACTTTATTCCTTTAGCAAATGCTAGTACTAACCAGATTAAAAATAAAGACAGCAATTTTATTTTTTTCTTCGGCGTAGGAGAATCAGGCAAATCAGTTATTCTTTCCTCCATCTTGTATTATTTAAGTTCTCAGGCTGGTGTTTTACGTCCAAAATTAGGCACTCCAAATACCAAAGAAGCACAAGTTTTACTTGCTGATTTTTTTGAAAATATCAGACAAGGCATACTGCCTAACAGAACGACACGTGATCAAGTAACAAGATTAGATTTAATATTTGAACCTAATAATAAATCTAAAAAAGTGCCTCCTATTAACTTGACTTTTCTGGAAACATCAGGAGAAAACCACAAAGATATTAGTAGAGGCGGCACATATCACAGCAGTATCGAAGCGTATTTAAATGCCAATATTCCGCTTACATTTATAATTGTAACCAGTTATGACAATGCACATTTAGAAGATACTTTAATAAATGAATTTTTAGATGAGCTTGAAAGAAAAGGAAAAAACCTTAAATCGATAAATGTTATTCTGGTTATTTCTAAATGGGACAAATCTGGTAGAACAGACGTCTCAAATGAAGACGAACTCGAAAATTTTATTAACGAACGTCTACCAAGAACAAATACTCGAATTAATTCTTATGAGCTTAATAAAACTTATTTTACAATTGGCAGTATCGAAAATAACGGTGGTGGCGAAAGAATTACACTTTTAAATCTCGCTCCTGCTGAAGTATTGTCCAACTGGCTTTACCAAAGCATTGTAGGATATCCGTTAGATTATGAAGGAACTTTCTGGGAACGATTAAAATTTAGCTTCTAAAACTCAATGATACAAAATATATATTTGCTAGCCTTTGGCACATTTGGAAATCCTTATGGTTTTAGACAAACTTTCTTCTTAGGAAATCAAAATATTGCTAAATCAATCAGAACATTTGATCTGAATACTAATGCTATAAAATTATTCGAAAACAGTATCCTGTACTCTATCCGAAAAGAATCTGTAAATGGGTTAAATACCATTGCCTACTCCAAATATTCATTTGCAAAAGAAAAAAACTCAGACAGAGGAGGAACTTTTGTAGGCGCCAGCATTTTGTTTACCAATGAAATTGCAGAAGATAATCTGACTATCACCAAACTCAATGAATTTCATGAAACGCTGGTTAGCAGAAATATTTCCGATAAAACCATTATGGTAAACCACTCTGATGATTTTCAAGTCGATCTTCCTAAAGATTTCGATAAACTCAATTTTAATCTTAAAAGAATCAGCGAACCTTATAATTTCAGATTATCCAATTCAAACCTGGTTGTTTATTCTCATATAGACGAAAATACACTGCAGCAAAATCTAAAAAAATCGCTTGAATTACTAAACAATTTTGATACAATCTTTTTTACTGATAACAAAGAAATTGTAGACTTTACTCTTGCCAAAAACCTTTACAGAACCACAGATGAAAATGGGTTTGAAAATGAAATACAAATTACAAGAGAAGAAAAAAAGAAACTAAGACAATTGCTTATAAAAGATTTCGAAAAAGAAATATCAGAACTTGAAGAAAACAAAAAAGCCAGCATAATAAAACTTAAAGAAAATATACAAAGGAACTCGGAAATACATCAGCAAAACGGAAAAAAAATCGAAGAATCCAGAAAACAGGTTACAACTATTGAGAATAAATACATGGCATTTTCAAAAAAAATAAAAGAAGCTGTCAATTATCTAAATTCTGATAAAAAAATTGAAGAAGTAAAATCATTCTACGATGAAAACAAACGTGAATTCCTCAATTTTATTAATGAAAATTCCGAACCGAAAAGTTTAAGTGGCCTTTCTTCTACACAATTTAAAAATGTCCCATCTGCTCATCATTTAGATGCTGCTTTCTATCAGCCAGATGAAGATTTTCAAAGAAAAGAACGAACTAAAAAGAAATCTTTTAAAATTTATGAGTTCTTATCCTTTACGTTCTTCTTTTTTTGGATCTTAACACTGCTTTATTTTTTGCTTTTTGATACCAAAATAATACCATTTCAATTCTAGTCAAAAAAAAACACCTTATTCCTCTAAGGTGTTTTTTTTATATTAACAACTGACTTTCTTACTATAATTTTCTAAAATAAATACCTGAAGAGGATAAAAAAAACCTAGTTTCTTGTAAAAAAACTACTTTTACATAAGACTTTTGAAAATAAATATATATCGCTAAACTTTTTTAACGTTTGTAGAAATGCTGAAGGCACGGGAAGACATCAAAATCAAAAATAAGTACAAGCAATGAGATCCCGTAAATAAATAAATTAAGTAACACAAACCAAAGACTAAAATCATGGAAAACTTCGATTGGACTTCTTTCACAAAAAAAATAGCCATTAGAGCTGAGCTTTCAGACATTTATAATGCTTGGACAAAGGCAAATGAGTTGGAAAAATGGTTTCTCGAAAAAGTATCTTTTTTTGGTGCCAATCAAGAAGCTATAAGTAAAGATAAAAATGCAAAGGAAGGCATTACTTACGAATGGTTTTTGGTATTTGTATGATGATGCTATGAAAGGAAAAATCGTTTCGGCCAACGGAAAAGATCAATTGCAATTTACGTTTGAAGGAAACTGTCTTGTAGATATCAATCTCAGCGAAGCAAATGGTTACACGATTGTAGAACTTCGCCATCATAATATTCCAACAGATGATTATTCGAAACAATACATCAGATTAGGCTGTTCAAATGGTTGGCATTTTTACCTTACCAATCTTAAATCAGTCTACGAAGGTGGATTAGATTTGAGAAATAAGGATGGTAATTTGAACCCGATGATTAATAATTAAAAAACCAATAAAACCGAATCAATGAAATTACTAATTGCGACTTTACTTTTTGTTTCTACCTTAACTTTATCTGCACAATCCAATCAATTTGCAGGCGATTATACGCGCTCACTTTCTTCTGAAAACCATATAATTGAATATAAATTGACTTTAAACCAAGACGGAACTTTTGAATTTCATTCGTATTCTAAAATTCAAGGTGGAGTTCCGCCAGAAGTAAATAAATATGGAAAAGGAAAATGGAACGCAAAAGACAATCTGATTACTTTTTCGACAAATAAAAAAGAAGATTTAGACTCAAAATATATTTTAGATTTTAATAATTCAACCGCACGTTTTATTGCTAAAAATCCTCGAGATAAAAGTGATAAAGTCGTTGAGACAAAACTTCAGTTTTTAGAATCGGATATTCCTTCAATGAAAAGAATCGATGTGTTCAAATCGTAAGTGCAATGAAAGTTTTTTAATCGGCTTTTTATTTTACCCAAAATGATAAAAACCTTTGCAACTCCATTGTCTCTTTGCCTCTTCAAAGAAAATTCCCTAATTTCGCCTATTAATCAAGAAAGGAGAAAATGAAGGTCTGTATTGCCGAGAAACCAAGTGTAGCACGAGAAATCGCATCTGTTTTAGGTGCCAATACCAAGCACGATGGCTATTACGAAGGCAACGGTTATGCGGTGACTTACACTTTCGGACATTTATGCACTTTAAAAGAACCCAACGATTACAAACCGCACTGGAAAAGCTGGGATTTGAACAATCTGCCGATGCTTCCAGAAAAATTTGAAACCAAAGTCGTTCAGAATTCAGGAATCCAGAAACAGTTTAAAATCATTAAAAGTCTTTTTGAAAAAGCCGAAGTGGTGATAAACTGCGGGGATGCTGGACAAGAAGGAGAGCTGATTCAGCGTTGGGTAATGAACGAAGCGCATTATAAAGGCGAAATTCAGCGTTTATGGATTTCGTCTCTTACGACAGAAGCTATCAAAGAAGGTTTTGAAAACCTAAAACCCTCTTCTAATTATGATAATTTATATTACGCCGGATTTTCTAGAGCTATCGGAGATTGGCTTTTAGGAATGAATGCAACACGTTTGTATACTGTAAAACATGGCGGCTACAAACAAGTTTTGTCTATCGGGCGCGTACAAACGCCAACATTGGCAATGGTTGTAGAACGTTTTAGAGAAATCGAAAACTTTAAACCTCAGCCCTATTGGGAATTGCAGACTTTATACAGAGAAACGCTTTTTAGTTATGAAGAAGGCCGTTTTCTAAACAAAGAAGACGGAGAAATTATAGCGACAAAAGTTAAAGAAAGTGATTTCGAAATTGTTTCTGTGGACAAAAAGAACGGAAACGAATATGCTCCAAAGCTTTTCGATTTGACTGGTTTACAGGTTTACTGCAATCAGAAATTTGGATTTTCGGCAGAAGAAACGCTGAAGATTGCACAGACTTTGTACGAGCAGAAAGTAATTACCTATCCCAGAGTAGATACGACTTTTTTACCAGGAGACCTTTACCCAAAAGTGCCTGGAATTCTGCAGAAATTAACCAATTATGCCGAATTGACTCAGCCTATTTTGGAGAAAAAAATAAAGAAATCGCCAAAGGTTTTCAACGATAAAAAAGTAACCGATCACCACGCGATTATTCCCACGGGAGTTCAAAATAATCTGCCGAACAATCAGCAGCAGGTTTACGATATTATTACAAGACGTTTTATTGCTGTTTTTTACGATGACTGTCTCGTTGCGAATACCACAGTAATCGGAAAAGCTGCCGATGTGACTTTTAAAGCAACAGGAAAAGAAATCTTAAAGAAAGGTTTCCGCGTTGTTTTTGAAGATCCAAACGCTAAAGAAAAAGAACCAGATTTATTGCCAAGTTTTACTGTGGGTGAAAAAGGTCCGCACGAACCTTCGTTTCTTAAAAAAGAAACCAAACCGCCCAATCAGTTTACCGAAGCGACTTTACTGCGTGCAATGGAAACTGCAGGAAAACAGGTTGACGATGAAGATTTGCGTGAATTGATGAAAGAAAACGGAATCGGGCGTCCGTCAACACGTGCGAATATTATCGAAACGCTTTTCAAACGCCAATATATTGTTCGAAATAAAAAACAGGTTTTACCGACTTTAACCGGAATTCAGTTGATTGATACGATTCAGAACGAACTGGTAAAATCGGCCGAACTTACTGGAACTTGGGAAAAGCAATTGAAAGATATTGAAAAAGGAACTTTCACTGCTGCAGCATTTATTAGAAACATGAAACGCATGGTCGAAGCTTTGGTTTACGAAGTGAGAAGCGAAACCAAACATGCTAATATTTCGCATGCCGCAACGATTCAGAAACCTGTCGCAAAAGCAGAAAAAGAAAAAAAGAAAGCTTCCGGAATTTCAGCAGAAACTTGTCCGAAATGTCAAAAAGGAAATCTTATTAAAGGAAAATCAGCTTTTGGATGCAGCGAATACAAATCGGGTTGTGATTTTGTTCTGCCTTTTGTTTTTCATGATAAAAAAATTACCGAAAGCCAATATTTACGATTGGTTCAGAAAGGTTCGACTGTAAACATAAAAGGCTTCAAAACCGATTCTGGAACTGTTGAAGGTTTAATTCGTTTTGAAGAAAACTACAAACTGAAACTAGAACCAAAGAAAACAGATAAAAAAGCCGAAACAAAAGAAAGCTCGGATGCTTTAGTTTGTCCGAAATGTAAAAAAGGAACCATCTTAAAAGGCAAAACGGCTTATGGTTGCGCCGAATATAAATCGGGTTGCGATTTTAAAGTCACTTTTGATGAAGTCCGCGAAAAATTAAAAGATCAAAAACCTACTAAAGAATTGGTTTATTCGATTTTATCAGAAAGCGTTTAGAAGTTTTTCTGCCACGAATTCACGAATTTTATTTTTTACAATCTTTGAGCAAAACAAAAAATTTGCAACTATATTTTTTTCAAATTACACAAATTAGCGCGATTTTTTTTGACTATTTTTTTCGATTACAATTAGTAAAATTACTGGCAAACTAAACACCCAGTTTATCAATAAAAAATTTGTGAATTCTTGGCTATTTTTTCATGACGATTTAATTTAATCTGCGTAAATCAGCTTAAATCTTTTTAAATCTGCGTGAAATAAAAAATCCGAGAAATTCGCAAAAAAATTGCCATTACGTTTATCAAAAAAAATTCATGACCCGAGCGATAGCGAATAGACAAAGTAATTCGTGGCTGAAAAAAAAATTCATACTTTAGTACTTTATTACAAAATCAAAACCCATAAATATGTTCCAGAAAATTACTCTTATCGCCCTTATCATAGCTTTTGTTTCTTGCCAGAAAAAAGAAACAGTTGAAAAAGACAAAATCAAAAAAGTAGATTGGTTAATCGGAAACTGGGAAAATACTTCTCCAGAAGGGGTTTTATCTGAAAACTGGCAAAAACTAAATGATAGTACTTTTAGTGCTTCTTCTTACTATATTAAAGGAAAAGACACGCTTCATTTTGAAACAATCATTCTAGCGCAATTAGGGGAAACATTGACTTACAAAGCAACCGTAAAAGGGCAAAACGACGACAAACCAGTGTTCTTTCCTTCTACTTTAGAATCAGACAAACAATTGGTTTTTGAAAATCCAAAACACGATTACCCGCAAAAAATCACGTATACAAAAGGTGCGAACAATACTTTAACAGCTGAAATTTCTGGAAATTTGAACGGAAAACCGAGTTCTGAGAAGTTTGTAATGACGAAGAAATAGTTTTTAATCTCGCAAAGACGCTGAGTCGCAAAGTTTTTTTGATAAAAATCGTTCGTTCCTCCGGAACTTCTAACTATGCGATCATAAATCCCAACGGATTAAAATCCGTTGCTACAATATGCTGCATTCCTACGGAATTCGTATTCTTTGCGAGCTTTTTCCACATAATAAACAAAAAAAATCCAGCGAACTTTGCGTAAATCTTTGCGCCTTTGCGGTAAAAAAAGTCCCAATAAGAAAAACTCAGAACCTTAGAATCTTAGCAACTCAAAAAAAAATCACTCATTCTCCCCGATCTTATTTACCATAAAGATCATTAGAATTCCAAGAAGAGCCATAATCAGAAAAGCCCATTTCATGCTTAAATATTCAGAGATAAAACCAACCATTGGTGGAACTAATAAGAATCCTAAATAACCAATTGTAGAAATAGAGGTTAAAGCAGAACCGCTGCTTAATTTTGAAGATCTTCCAGCAATGCTGAATACTAACGGAACAACACAAGAAACCCCAAATCCAATTAAAACATAACCAAAAATAGTTGGATACGCATAAGGCAGAATAAAACAAAGACCAAAACCAGCTGTGATTAATATTCCGCTATAAAGCAGGATTTTTTTAGTCCCAAATTTCATTACACCATAATCTCCAAAAATACGTCCTAACGTTACTGCCGAAGCAAAAAAGACGAACGCAGCACTGGTTAATTTTGGTGAAGCTTTTAATATATTTTCGAAATAAATTCCGCTCCAGTCGTACATGGTATTTTCGCAAGCCATAGAAACGAAACAAATCAAAGCAAATTTAATCAGGTTCTTTTCTGGCATCGAGAAGAACTTTTTCTTAACTGGAACAGGTTCGTTGTGAATACTTAACGGATAAAAGCAAGCTGTTAGTGCCAGCATAAAAATACTCACTCCGAGTAAATGATGAGACGGCGCAATTTTTTGGGTAACCATTACATACCCTAAGCCTGCACCTGAAAAAACGGCAATACTCCAAACGGCATGAAAACGGGTTATAATCGATTTTGGATATAATTTTTGGACTTCGAGAGATTGTGCATTTATCGATAAATTGAAAATGTTACGAGAAGCTCCAAAAAACAAAAGGATAATAACCAACTGCCAAACAAATGCTGCTAAACCCGGCAAAGACAGCGCCACGTTGAACATAACCGCACCAAGAAGCATAATATATCGGCTACTGTATTTATTCAATAATTTTCCTGTAAAAGGCATTGTTAACATCAAGCCAATTGGAAAAGCAAATAAAACGGCACCAAATTCGGCTTCAGACAAATGCAATTGGGCTTGTATATGTGGAATTCTCGAAACCCATGAAGAATAGCCAAAACCGGAGAGAAAGAAAAAAACAGTGTTGGCAATACGATATCCTCGAGGTGTATTTTGAATCTTTTTAAAGAATGGTAAAATCATGAAATCGTTTTTCAGACTGCAAAATTAAGTCTTTTTATACTTTATCTCACTACAACTTCTAATAAGAATTTTGGATTAATCACTCTAAAATCAACATTTAACAATTTAGCCTACAAATGGCAAAAATAAAAATTGTTAACGTTATTTTAATTTTTACATTTGCACTGTTTTTATTTATTCTAAATAAATTTATTATAAACCAAATTTAAAAAGTAATGAATTACCTCCCTTTGAAAACTTCGCGTTTACTATTCTCAATCAGTTTCCTATTCTCATTTTTATCCATTTTTGCACAGCAGAATAACGGAAAAATAAAAGGAATTATCTCTACTTCTGACGGTAAACCCGCAGCAGACGTTAATATAATTCTGAAAGATTCAAAATATGGCACCACCTCTAATGAATATGGCGCTTTTGAATTTGCCAAAGTAAAAGCCAATTCGTATACGATACAGATATCCTTATCTGGTTACGAAACTTTGGAACAGGAAATCACAGTTACAGAAAACGAAACCAAAACACTCGATTTACAATTAAAAGTCTCGAATAAAGAACTTCAGGAAGTTATCATTAAAAACAATAAAATGATAACCAAAAAAACAGATTACGTGGCCAGAATGCCATTAAACAATCTCGAAAACCCACAGGTTTATAGTATTGTAAGCAAAGAACTCCTAAAAGAGCAAATTGTAGTAGACATCAGAAATGCTGTGCAAAACTCGCCAGGCGTAACGACAAAAATTTATCCTTCAGGCGGACTTGAGATTTCTTTCAGAGGATTTAGTACAGGGGTGAATGCCAGAAATGGCATGGAAAACATGACAGGAAGAAGCTCTATTTCTATTGATAATGCTGAACGTATTGAAGTATTAAAAGGTCCATCTGGAACTTTGTTTGGTTCCTCAGTTTCTTCTTTTGGCGGTGTAGTCAATCTGGTTACAAAAAAGCCTTTTGAAGCTAAAAAAACTGAAATATCATATACTGGCGGAAGTTTTGGTTTAAACCGAATCGCCATCGATTTGAATACGCCTTTAACACAGGATAATAAAGTATTATTTCGATTAAATACTTCTTACAATACCGAACAAAGTTTCTTAGATTACGGGTTCAATAAAACTTTCTTATTTGCTCCAAGCCTTATTTTTAAAGCAACAGAACGATTAACTTTTACGCTAGACACCGAAATGTATAACACAAACAATACGCGCCCAACTTACGGACGTTCGTATGCTGCCGGACTTACCAACCCGACAGATTTACTTATCGATTACAGAAAAAGTTTGTTTCATGATGATTTAGATGCCAAAACCTCATCTGCAAAAGTTTTTGTTCAAGCCGAATATAAATTAGCAGATAATTGGAAATCTACTACTCTGTTCTCTTTCATAGATGAAAATGTAGATCATAGCTATCAATACTATACCGTATGGAATTCCTCTACCGAAGTACAAAGAATGGTGTCTCTTTTTGGACCAATATACAATCAGTTTACTAATATTCAGGAAAATATTAACGGTGAATTTTCTACAGGAAGTATTAAACATAAATTACTGACTGGTGTAAATTACAGGTTTACCAAAGGAACATTTACATATGGCACAACTGGACTTATAGATGTTGTTGATGTGACTCAGCCCTTCGATCCTATTAGAAAAAAACAAGTAGATGCAGTTGTATCTCAGCAAAACTGGGGTGTTCCAGATCAAGAAACTTTCAGCATTTACGCTTCAGATGTCATTAGTTTTACAAATAGCTTATCGGCTATGCTAAGCCTTCGCCTGGATAATTTTGTACAAAAGAAACTTGCCGATACCCCTGGTTATAATCAGACCGCTTTATCGCCTAAATTAGGTTTAGTATACCAGCTAGTTAAAGATCAGATTTCTCTGTTCGGAAATTATATGAATGGTTTTCAAAATGCCGGACCGGTTAATCAGCCAGACGGATCGCTATTGATTTTAAAACCAATTTACGCCAATCAGTATGAAGGTGGTGTTAAAGTAGAAGCTTTTGATAATAAATTAAGCACAACCTTAAGCTATTACAACATCACAATTGATAATGCTACCAGAACAAACTCTGATGGTATTACCATTCAGGACGGCAAACAAGTCAGTAAAGGTCTGGATTTTGAACTTATTGCTAATCCTTTTGCTGGTTTAAACCTTAATGCAGGATATGCGCATAATGATAATCGTATCGTAAAATCATCGGACGCTTCTATTGAAGGCAATAAAGCAAGTGGTGCGCCAGAGAATGTATTTAATTTTTGGATCTCTTACAAATTTCAAAACACACTTAAAGACTTCGGACTTGGTTTTGGCGGAAACTATGTAGACAAGCAATATAAATTTGAAGACCAGAGCTTCTACAGTCCTTCTTATTCTGTTTACAACGCAACCGTATTTTACGATCAGCCTAACTGGAGAATTGGTCTTAAATTTAATAATTTAAACAACAAAAAATATTGGGACTCTTATGGTATGGCACAAACACCATCAAACTTTGCAATTAACCTGACTATTAAATTTTAATTTTATCTAGACAGCCTTTAGATTTACCTAAAGGTTTTCGCTTTTTTAAGTTTTTATTTTTAATTATTCTAAATAAAAACTTATGTTTGTAAATAATATCATTCTAAATAATTTAAACTTCATCTCATGAAATCAAATACTTTAAAAATAGCAAGCTTTTTATTTCTAATGTTTTTTGCTGCACCTCAACTTTTTGCCCATGCGCTTTGGATCGAAACTAAAGCAACGGGAACAAAAGGAAAAGCTCAGGAAATTTCTGTTTACTTTGGAGAATTCTCTGATAATGATATTACAAAAGCGGATAAATGGTTTTCTGATTTAAAAGATTTTTCTTTAGTCGTGATTTCCCCTTCAAAAAAAGAAACAAAACTTACAGCAAAAGCTTTAGAAAATAAATATCAGGCTTTCTTTACACCAGATGAAGATGGTGTTTATACCATTGTAATGCATCACACGGTTGGAGATATTTATGGAACAATGAAGCTAGACTATAATTCGAGTGCAACTGTAGTTGTAGGAAACAAGTTGGCAGGAAATATAGCTGGAGCCAATCCTAATAAAATTAGTGTTTTCTCTGAAAATGCCGATATCGCGAAAAAAAATACGATAATCAATGTTTCTGCTTTGTATGAAGGCGCTATAGCAAAATCTCAGAAAATTAAAGTAATTGCTCCAAACGGATGGGAAAAAGAATTATGGACAAATGACAAAGGAGAAATTTCTTTTAATCCTATCTGGTCTGGAAAATACATGGTTGAGTTTGCTTATACAGAGAAATCTGCTGGTGAGCACAATGGCAAAAAATATGACAAAATCTGGAAAATGGCTACCTACCAAATTGCAGTAAAATAATATCCGAAAATTTCATTCTTAGAGTTTAATTTCAATTGAAAAACCTTGCTTAACGGCAAGGTTTTTTTGTTGCTATTTGTACTAAATTAAAATAATATTAGAAAATACTTAAGCTAATCTTAAGAAAAAAATAAGAAAGATTTAAGAAAGAAAACGTGTCTTAAATTTCGTTAACACATTCGTGCAATTGTATATTTGCGCCGATCTATTTTTATTGAATCTAAATAAATACCATGAAATATAATTTACTATTTGTATTAGGATTATTGAGTTTTGCATCTTATAGCCAAGACTATTCAAGCGCCGAAGCTACTTCTTCAGTAAACGATACTGTTAAGAATAAAAAAGGAGAAATTTTAAATGAAGTAGTTGTTACTAAAACCAAAGAACCAAAACCAGTAACAGCAGTTCGCTCTGGATTAAAACCAATGGATAACCCGCAAAGCATTCAAGTAATTGGCTCTGAAGTTATCGAACAGCAGCAAGCTATCCGTTTAAGCGAGGTTCTTAAAAATGCTAATGGTGTTTATGTAGGATCGGCTCGTGGTGGTGCTCAAGAGTCTTTCTTCTCTAGAGGTTATGACATGTCGGCAAATAATATGTTTAAAAACGGATTCCGTTATAATGCAGGATCAATTCCGGATGTTTCTGGTCTAGATAAAGTAGAATTTCTTAAAGGTGGTTCCGCCTTATTATTCGGAAACGTAGCGCCTGGAGGAGTTCTTAATTTGGTTACCAAAACGCCTCAATTCAAAAGCGGAGGAGAAGTTTCAATGCAAATTGGAAGCTATTCTTACTACAAACCAGCATTTGATTTGTATGGAGGTTTAACAAAATCAATCGCATTTAGAATCAATGGTTCTTATGAAAACTCTGAAAGCTTTAGAGATGTTGTAAAAAACGAACGTATATATGTAAATCCATCATTACTTTTTGTAATTAGTCCTAAAACTCAAATTACTGTACAAGGAGATTATTTAAGCGCAGATTGGACACCAGATTTTGGAACGGGAATCATTGGAACACAAATTCTTGATTTACCTAGAAGTGCTTTTTACGGATCACTTTGGTCTAATGGTAATACAAAATCTGCTAGCGCATCTGTCTTATTAAATCATGATTTCAATAAAAACTGGAAGCTAAACTTCAATAGCTCATATCAAACTTACAATAGAGCTTCAAAATCTACAGCACAATTATCTACAGTACAACCAAATGGAGACTGGACAAGACCTTTAGTTCAAAATGAAAATTTAGAACAAATATTAGGAGATCAATTAAGCCTTCAAGGAAACTTTAATACAGGATCAATAAAACATCAAGTATTTACAGGTGCTGACTGGGAAAACTCATTTGCTACAGCATATACTTTTGCATTTACTCCTGCAAATTATGACACAATTAATCTTTTTAACTTTGATCCGTCAACACAAAGAAATGATATTCCTGACGCGAGAGCAACTCAAATTGCAAAAACAGAAACAAATCGTTTTGGTGTCTATTTTCAAGATTTAATTTCAATTACGGATAAATTTAAAGTACTAGCAGGTTTACGTTGGTCATGGCAGGAAGCTGAAGTTACAACTTACAAAGAAACTTTTGCTAACGGCAAACAAACCGTTAAACCTGAAAATGCTGTACCAACAGTAGGAGCTAAAAAATTAGACAACGCATTTTCTCCAAAATTCGGATTAATATACCAGCCAAGAAAAGACGTCTCTATATTTGGTAGCTATTCTACTTCGTTTACTCCAAACACAGGAACTACAGCAGATTTAAAACCAATTGAACCATCTATTATTGATCAATATGAAGCTGGTATCAAAACTGATTTCTTTAAAGGATTATTAAGCACAAATGTTACTGTTTATCAAATCACAAACAGTAACTTGGCTCAAACTGCAGAATTTAAAGCTGATGGAAGTTTAAACACAGATACAAACGTGAAAGTTTTAAGCGGAGAAACTAAAAGTAAAGGTGTTGAAGTTGACATTACTGCAAGACCAATTGACGGACTTAGCATCATGGCAGGATATAGCTACAACGACATGCGTTATACTAAAACATCTGGTTTAAACGGAAGTTTTATTGAAGGTGATCGTCTTGTTAGAACTCCCGCAAACACAGCTAACTTAAGTTTCTTTTACACTGTACAAGAAGGTATATTAAGAAATTTATCTGTTGGAGCAGTTGGAAATTATATCGGTGATCGTTTAGGTGGATGGAATGATCAAATAAGCACAGATACAACTAAATATCCTGACGGAATCTACCATAGAGAAATCCCATTAGAAGGTTACGTTACAATTGATGCATCTGTTGGATATTCTTGGAAAAAATTCTCTATTCTTTGCAAATTATCAAACATTACAAACACATTAAACTATACCGTTCACGAGAATTATAGCGTGAACCCAATCGCTCCTCGTCAAGTTATGACAAGCTTGCGTTATAAGTTCTAAAATATTGAATTAGAGTTTTGATTTTATCCCAAGATTTTCGAGTAAAACTGAAAATCTTGGGATTTTTATTTTATATTAAATGCTAATTCAATTAACACTATTTTTGTCCGAAATTATAATCCGTAAAACCAACTTGAAAATGTCAGATTCCAAGAAGAACCAATTGCAAAAAAGTTTAGGGCTTAGCTTTAATATCGCCGTTTTAATTGGAGGAACAATAGGTGTCGGAATCTTAAGAACACCCGGTACTATAGCAGAAATGCTAAACAATTATTGGCTTATTCTCGCTTCGTGGCTATTTGGAGGTTTGTATGTTTTATTGGGAGCCAATTCGTATTCGGAATTAGCAACTATGTTGCCAAAAGCCGGCGGATCTTACAATTACATCAAAAGAGCTTTGGGCGAGTATGCGGGCTTTCTTTCCGGTTGGTACGATTATATTGTCAATGCCATTCCTCCTGCTTTCTATTGCATCGTAATTAGCGAATACACGATTATTTTATTTCCGCAATTGGCCAATTACTCTACCGTATTATCCATTTCTTTATTGGTTGCATTTGTATTGCTGCACTTAAGTGGCGTTAAAAACGGAAGCCTGATTCAGCAGATTACCAGTTTACTAAAAGTAGTTTGCTTTGCAGCTCTGGTTGTGGCTTGTTTTATGTATTCTGGAATTGAAGTTCCATCAATAAAAACAGACAATTCGATCTTTCAAATCGGACTTATTTTTGGATTTTTTAAATCTTTACAACTTATTATTGGAACTTATAATGGCTGGAATGCTGTTTGCTTTTTTGCCGAAGAAAATGATGATCCAGGCAAAAACATTCCGAAATCTTTATACAGCGGAGTTTTACTTGTCGTAGCCATTTATATTTTGGTTAACGCCGCATTTTTTCATGTTCTTCCAATTGAAACATTAGCCAAATCAAATCTAGCTGCTGCCGATGTGGCTAAAATTCTTTTTGGCGAAAGCGGGGCTAAAATCGTAACGGTAATCTCGATCTTTTCTTTAATTAGTATTTTGAATGCTTTTATGATGATTCCGCCAAGAATCCTTTACGGATTAAGCCGTGATGGATTTTTTATCAAACAAGGAACTACCGTAAACAAAGGCGGCACACCAATTGTTGCGCTTTTGGTTTCATCATTTTTCAGCTTGTTTTTAATTTGCATTGGCTCTTTTGAAATATTGTTTTCTTTTGCCGCTTTTATCTCGATAATCGTTTGGGGATTGGCTTATTATTCGCTTCTGAAATTAAGAACCAAAGAACCCAATTTACCACGACCTTATCGTTCGTTTTGGTATCCTTGGAGTACTATAATTGCAATTATTATGTCGATTAGTCTTTTATTAGGATTTATTTACAGTGATCCCAAAGCTTTTATGATTATAGTCGGAATTGCGATTATTTCTTATCCTTTGTTTTTGGTTTTGAGGAAGAAAAGATAGCCACGAATTCACGAATTTTATTTTTTACAATCTTTATATGAAAATAAAATTCGTACCCCAAGCGATAACGAATAGATGGAGTAATTGATGGGAAAAAACTAAAAACATGTCGGGTCTGGTTTACTTAAAAGGACACGATAGAATTTCTGCTGACATACCGTTGTCACCTCAAGCTATTTAATTTGCATTATAAAAACAAAAAAAGATGAGCAAATTAGATCTAACCAAAACCGACAAAGTATACTATAATGCCAAAACAAATCCTGAAATCGTTTATATAGAAAAAACAAATTATATCTCAATCACAGGCAAAGGAGATCCGTCGGGTGAAGCATTTTCAGAAAAAATTCAAGCATTATACACTACAGCTTATGTCATTAAATTTATGCATAAAGCATTGGATAATGATTTTGTTGTTCCAAAGCTAGAAGCTTTGTGGAGTTTTGATAATGAAAAATACGCAAATGTTTCAATGGAAGAAGCTCCGTTGAAAATTCCGCGTTCTGAATGGAATTACAGAATTATGATTAGAATTCCCGATTTTGTAACGCAAAAACAAGTTGAGGAAGCTATAAATGTTGCGGTAAACAAAAAGCAAAATGAATTGGCAAAAACCATCAAATTGTTTGAAATGGCAGAAGGCAAAGCAATCCAGATTCTTCATATTGGCCCTTTTGAAGATGAACCGCAAACGCTAAAAAAAATTCTGGAATTTAGCACCGAAAACAATTTACAGCAAAATGGACTTCATCATGAAATTTATCTCTCAGATTTTCGAAAAACAGCTCCTGAAAAACTGAAAACAATACTCAGAGAACCTGTAAAATAGCATGTTTAATAGCCACGAATTCACGAATTTATTTTTTACTATCTATGCGTGTAGCAATTCACGAATTATTTATTTTGCTCAAAGATTATAAAAAATAAATTTGTGAATTCGTGGCGAAAAAAAACAAAAAACCCGACAGCTTTCAAAAACTGTCGGGTTTAATTTTATAAGCCAAGTTGATTTCTTATTTCAAACCAGCCAAGCTCTGCTCGATCGTAGCGATTTTTGCTAACGCATCGGCTTGTTTTTGTTTTTCTAGATTAAGGACTTTCTCTGGAGCTCCGTTTACGAATTTCTCGTTTGAAAGTTTTGCTTCAACAGATTTTAAGAATCCTTTTGTATAATTCAATTCTTCTGTCAGTTTTGCAATTTCAGCTTCAACGTCGATATTTCCTGTAATCGGAATGAAATATTCATTCGATTTTACACGGAAAGACAAAGCACCATCTACTTTTTCAGAAACATATTCGAAAGCAGAAACGTTTCCTAATTTCGTAATAATAGAATCGAAATAAGTTGAAACATTTTCGCTATTGATTCCTTTTAATTCTATTGCATCTTTAAACGGAATATTTTTGTCTTTACGAATCGTTCTGATCCCAGAAATTACCTCAATTGAGTTTTCAAAATCAGAAATTAATTTTGCGTCAAATGGTTTTACTTCTGGCCAAGTCGAAACAATCAAAGCTTCTTCTGGCGTTCTTTCAGCAATTAATTGCCAAATTTCCTCTGTCAAGAAAGGCATGAACGGATGCAATAACTTCAAGTTGTTTTCTAACATTTCGATCGCTTTCGCGAAAGTTACGCTATCAATTGGCTGTTGGTACGCTGGTTTGATCATTTCTAAGAACCAAGAACAGAAATCATCCCACACCAATTTATAAATGGCCATAAGAGAATCTGAAATTCTGTATTTCTCGAAATTATCCTCGATATCAACTAAAGTCTGCTGCAATTTAGCTTCGTACCACTCAATTGCCACTTTTGATGATTCTGGCTGCGCAATAGTTTCAGAAACTTCCCATCCTTTAATCAATTTGAAGGCATTCCAGATTTTGTTTGAAAACGCTTTTCCTTGACTGCATAATTCTTCATCAAACATGATGTCGTTTCCTGCAGAAGCACTTAAAAGCAATCCAACACGAACTCCGTCTGCACTAAATTTATCGATTAAATCTAAAGGATCAGGAGAATTTCCTAATGATTTAGACATTTTACGGCGTTGTTTATCACGAACCAAACCAGTCAAATATACATTAGTAAATGGTTTTTCGCCTGCATATTCATAACCTGCAATGATCATTCTCGCAACCCAGAAAAATAAAATATCTGGCCCCGTTACTAAATCATTTGTTGGATAATAGTATTTAAAATCTGGACTTTCAGGATCCATAATTCCGCCGAAAACAGACATTGGCCATAACCAAGAAGAAAACCAAGTATCTAATGCATCAACATCTTGTTTTAAGTCAGATGTTGTAAGTGAGTTGTTAGATGTTTTTTCTTTGGCTAACGCTAATGCATCGTCGATGTTTTCTGCAACTACGAAATCTTCTTTTCCGTCTCCATAATAATACGCTGGAATTTGCTGTCCCCACCATAACTGACGAGAAATGTTCCAATCGCGAATATTGTTTAACCAGTGCGCATAAGTGTTTTCGAAACGTTTTGGGTGTAATTTAATATCTCCTGTTTCTAAAACCGACTTAATCGCTGGTTTTACTAATTCTTCCATTTTCAAGAACCATTGGTCAGATAATCTTGGTTCGATTACCGCTTTTGTTCTCTCAGAAGTCCCTACTTTATTTAGGTGAACTTCTGTTTTTGCTAAAGCTCCAATTTCTTGAAGTTCTTTTTCAATTTCTTTACGAACTACAAAACGGTCTTTTCCTTGATAATGTAATCCGAAGCTGTTTAAAGTTGCATCTTCATTAAAAATATCAACGATTTCTAGGTTGTGTTTTTCACCCAACGTTTTATCGTTCATATCGTGTGCAGGTGTTACTTTCAAACATCCTGTTCCGAATTCTACATCTACATATTCGTCTTCGATAATTGGAATTACTCTTCCGCAGATTGGAACGATCGCTTTTTTACCTTTTAAATGTGTAAAACGCTCATCGTTTGGATTGATACAGATTGCAGTATCTCCAAAAATAGTTTCAGGACGAGTTGTAGCGATAGTTAAGAAATCTTCTGAACCTTCTATTTTATATTTCAAGAAAAATAGTTTTCCTTGCTGTTCTTCATAAATTACTTCTTCGTCAGATAAAGTCGTTTTAGCTTCTGGATCCCAGTTTACCATTCGGTATCCTCTGTAAATTAATCCTTTGTTGTACAAATCAACAAAAGAACGGATTACAGATGCCGACATATCTGGATCCATAGTAAATTTTGTGCGTTCCCAATCGCAAGAAGCTCCTAATTTCTTAAGTTGCTCTAAGATTGTTCCACCGTATTTATCTGTCCATTCCCAAGCATGTTTTAGGAATTCTTCACGGGTCAAATCATTTTTATTGATTCCTTCTGCTTTTAATTTGGCTACTACTTTTGCCTCAGTTGCAATAGAAGCATGGTCTGTTCCAGGAACCCAACAAGCATTGAATCCTTTAAGACGTGCACGACGAATTAAAACATCTTGAATCGTATTGTTCAACATATGTCCCATGTGAAGGACTCCAGTGACGTTTGGCGGTGGGATTACAATGGTGTACGGTGTTCTATGATCAGGTTCTGAATGAAAATAATTGTTTTTCATCCAGTAATCATACCATTTACTCTCAATCGTCTTAGCGTCAAATTGTGCTGGAATTGTCATTTACTTAGGTTGTTTAATCGTTTATTTGTTTAACTGTTTAATCGTTTTCGATTAATTGGAATGCTAACTGCTCATTTAATTGTTTCTGTCTTAATGCTATCATTTACAAATCATCCATACGATTAAACAAATAAACGATTAAACAGTTAAACAAAAAAATGGTTCAATTTTTGTATTTATAACTGACAGCAAAAGTAAATAATTAAGTACACTATAAAAAGAGAAATAATAATTTGTGTGTTAATTAAAAGAATGTATATTTACTTACAATTAAAAAACAATTTCATATGAAAAATGCAGCCTCTTTTATTGCAGTCTTATTGTTTAGTGCAATAAGTTTTGCGCAAAATGGCCCTAAAATTGAATTTGCAGCCCCAGACAATACAATTGATTATGGAAAAATTTCTAAGAGTGACAGCGGACTTCGTTCCTTTGAATTTACAAACACTGGTGATGCGCCTTTATTAATTACAGGTGCAGAATCTACACTAAGTTCGATCGTTGTAACCAAACCTGCGGCAGCAATTTTGCCAGGCAAAAAAGGAAAAATAGATGTAAAATATAATATGGTCACAGGACCTATTCGTAAAACAATTACTGTTGAAACAAACGCAGTAAACTATCCTGACGGAAGAGTAGCTCTTAAAATTAAGGGTGAAGTTCAATAAGAATTTAAATTCCTAAAATACAAAAGCCGTTTCTAAGTTTAGAAACGGCTTTATTTTTATAGAAAAAAGCATCTTGCTTCTCAAATCTTTCTTCTTTACTTCTTCTCAGCACATTCTGCTGTATCGAATTTATATTTTACGCTATCAAAATCAATTGGTTTGTCTTTTACCAAATAAGTAACGCCCATTGTAGTCTGCATAGTTCCGTTTCCTAAAATAAGCTGATTATTACGTTTTAACAATGCCATTGGGTTTTTAAATGTTTTGTTTCCATTCACATTGTCTTTAAAGGTATAATCTACAAACAAAGTATCACCATGAAACTCACCTGCCACTTCTCCAGTTCTAACCGTTGAAGGCGCGACTCTCATAATCATATCACCAGCTAACTTTCCGTTTTTTAAAGTATTCAATTTTAAATCTATTGTGTCTTTTTCATAAATTGCTTTGTAGCATGCGGTGCTTACGACTACTTCACCTTCTGCTTTTGCAGCTTCAGCGGCTTTTTGTTTTTCTTCATTTTTACAGCTTTGCAATCCGACGAAGGATAAAAGCAAACAAGACAAGGTTAGATTTCTCATAATATTTTTCATTTTATTGATATCAATATAAAATTAAGAAAAAAGGTTTTCTACTAATCATAATTTTATAAATTTTTAATCACAAATTCAGACCTTCTGTTCAATTCGTGCTCTTCTTCCGAACAAGATTCATCTGTTTTGCATTTTATAATTGGCACAGATTCTCCATAGCCTTTCGCAGAAACCCTTCTGGCTTCTATTCCAGATTGAATGATAAACTCTCTAGTCGAATTGGCTCTTTTCTGAGATAAATCGGCATTGTATTTTTCGTTTCCTCTCGAATCGGTATGCGATCCAATTTCGATTACCATGTCAGGATACTTTTTCATCAATTCGACCACTCTTCCTAAAATCACTTTGGATTCTTTACGAATGTACCACAAATCGTAATCAAAGTAAATCGGATCTGTTTTGATGATCAAATGGTCTTTGTCTTTTACAACATCTTTTTCCTTAGCTAAAATTTCTTTAACTTTTTCTTGCTTTTTAACTTCAGCTGCAACAATTGCCGCTTCTTTGGCTTTGTTCTCTTTTTCTTTTAACTCAAGTGCAACCAAAGCTTCTTTTTTCTTGTTTTCTTCTTCAATTATAATTTCCTGCTTTCTCTTATTTTCAGCAATTTGTTTTTCTTCTTTTTTGATGGCTTCTAAAGATCTTAATGCCAAAGAAGCGTCATTCACTTTGTCTCTTGTTTTATCTAAAGTCAGCGTTTTTGAAGCATTGGTATAATTTTCTTTGAAAGCAGCAATCTTATACGAAGCCTCGCAAGCAACCGTAAAACTGAATTTTCCGTCAGCAGAAGTTGTAATCGTATTTAAAGTCTTGTTTTCAGAATCGTGCAATAATACTGTTGCATTTTCTAGCGCCAATTGCGTATCAACATCTGTAATCGTTCCTGCAATAAACTGTTTGCAGTCTTCCACAATTAAATCTTTTATTTCTTTAAATTGATAAATATCATCGCTTCCCTTTCCTCCCTCTCTATTTGAAGCAAAAAATCCTTCTTTGGTGTTAGAATCAATATTAAAAGCAAAATCATCCAAATTAGAATTTAGGGGAAGTCCAACATTTACTGGTTTTGAATACTCGTTTCCACTAATTTCAGAAACAAAAACATCTAAAGAGCCATAACCCAAATGCCCGTCTGAAGAAAAATATAGTTTGTTGTCTGCCGAAACAAAAGGAAACTGCTCTCTTTTGTTGGTATTAATTTCTGGACCCAAATTTTTCGGAGTATCAAAAGCTCCTTTATTGATGTTTACCGAATAAATATCAAAAGAGCCGAAAGATCCCGGCATATCCGAAGCAAAATACAGTACTTTTTCATTGGCACTCAAAGCAGGGTGCTCCACAGAATAATTCGGACTATTGAATGGAAGCGCTGTAATATTCGTCCATTTTCCTTCTACTAATTCTGCTTTAAAAATCTGAAGATTGGAGATTTTCTTATCGTCTTTTTTCTTTTTTCCGTTTTTCGAATTGTTTCTCGTAAAATACATGGTTTTGCCATCTTTTGTAAAAACAGCATTCGATTCGTGCATTCCGGTTTTTAATTCTTTAGCAAAATAATGAACGATAGAATCAGCCGAATTAATATTCTTGAGCGGAATCGAAACGAGATTCAAATAGGTTTCATTGTCCCATTTGTATTTCTTATCAAACAAACCAGGCTTCAGCTTTACTCCTGCAAAAACTAGATTCTCTTTGTATTTTACTGCTCCAAACTCAGAATTTGGCGTATTTATCGCAAGGTTTTTAATTTCGAAACGTTTGCCAATGGCGGTGACATTTTCTAAGGTTTTCAGCTCTTTTTCAAAATTGGCACTATCTTCTGCATTCGCTGATTTAGAATAATATTCTTTTAAATTGGCATTTGCGTCTTCGTAGCTGTTTGTTGCTTTTAAAGTCTGCGCATATCTAAAATAATATTCCCGATCCAAATTATTGCTGTAATTTGAAATCAGAAGACGATAATAGCGTTGCGCTTTGACTAAATCATTGGTATAGAAATAAGAATCGGCTAGGTTTTTAATGACTTCTTGTGAAGGTTTTTCATCTGCTAATTTTTGGTACAAAACAATGGCTTCGCTATAATACGTTTTATAAAAAAAACGTTTTGCTCTAGCCAGTTCCTGATCTTGCGCGTTTATAAACTGCATTAAAAACACGAATATAATAACGAGTAATTTTTTCCTATTTTTCATTTTAGAAGAATCTTGGAGATTTATCAAATCCTTTTCCTAACAAGTCCAAATCAAACAGCAGCATAATTTCGTGTGTTCCCGAATTAAACTGTCCGAAGTTTGTAAGCGTGTAATCGTAGGCATAGCCCACTCTCAGTGTCGGCGTGACATTGATATTAAAAAGCGCACTTACCGAATCGTCAATTCTGTAGGCAGCTCCAAATTCGAACTTTTCGTTGTAAAGGACATTGGCTGTAACGTCTAAAGTTATGGGTGCGCCTTTTACAAATTTTGACATAAATGCAGGTTTCAACTTCCATTTATCATTGACTTGAAAAACATAACCAGCCGTCAAAAAAGTATGTATCTCTTCGGAACCAAAAGCATTAACTCCCGACTTTTCTTCAATATATTTGGATTTCAATAAATTCGGAGCAGACAATCCAACATAGAGATTGTCTCTAAAATAGTAAGCTCCAACCCCAATATTAGGTTTGGTTGCATTTATATTTTCTGAAAAAGCATAATCTGTTTGAGGATCTGTAAATCTGAATCCGTTAAAATTGCTTTGCATAGATGAAAATCCAGCTTTTAGTCCCAGCGACAATTTATTTTTTCCACCTAATTTTAAAACATAGGCAAAATCGGCATAAACGTTATTTTCTTTTTTGGCGCCGTCTCCGATATCATCTGAAATGAATGAAATACCCGCTTCTATTTTATCATTGATTGCCGTATGTCCAAAAAATGTAAATGTTTTGGGAGCACCGTAAGCGCCAACCCACTGCGTTCTATACAATCCGCCAAAATTCATCATGGCTGGAACTCCTGTCGCATAAGCCGGATTCACCACGCTCATATTATACATATAATGCGTGTATTCTGGATCTTGCTGGGCAGAAACGGACAAATAGAAAAGGAAATTTATAAGGAGTATGATTTTTTTCATTTGAAAATTATATTAAATGTAAAAAGAGAATTTATCGATTTAAATAAAGACGGCCCTGCTGTGGCGGCTTATTGTCTTTATTGAAATGCAATACATAAAAATAAACTCCATTGGGTGCTACGCCTCCAGCGATACCGCTCTTCTCGTAATTTTTGCCATCCCAAGCAGGTTTACTATTATCTCCTTTATACATTCCGTTTCCGTATCTATTATAAATTTCAAGCGTATAATTTGGGTATAAAAATTCAATGTCTTTTATCACAAACGAATCGTTTACACCATCTCCATTTGGCGAAAATCCGTCTGGAACAAAGAACTCGTATTGGGCAACCTCACAGTCCTGAAGCGAAACTTTCACTTCCTTATAGTTTTCTGACAGACATCCTGTTACTGCGTTTAAATCGTATCCGTAATAAATTGCATTATGAACCAATAATGTAGTTGAAGACAATAAATTTCCGTCTACAGCATCGTACCACGAGACGGTCGAAGAGACATTTGTTTTGTTAGAAAGATCGCTAATTTTCGGGTTGGCCAATCCGCAGAAATCTGCCGCTTCGGTCATTTCTGGAGCTGGCGTGTCATTGATAACAACCGAAATTTTTGCTGGTTCTGAAGTACAGCCTTGAGGAGAAGTTTCCCGAACAAAATAGTCTTCCGTTTTTAAAACATAATCAATTGCAAGCGGCTTAGTTGCTGTTGCAGAATTATACCATTTGTATTGCGATCCTTTTGGCTCTAAATTGGCGATAACCGCTTCATCAACCTTACAGAATTTCTGATCTGCAACAATGGGAGCAGACGGAATTGGATTTATTATAAAATCGTCTGTAACGTTTATTAAATCTACATCGCAATTTGTAACCGTATTGGTTAAATTCAGTAAAGTAATTTTTGTTGTACCCGTATTTAAAAGCAATTCGGCAGGAATAACAAAATCTAATTTTCCATTTGCAACTGCCTTAGCAATGGTTTGTACCGCAGATGTATTGCTGTCTGAAAGCACATAAGAAATACTGGCATTGGTTAAAGTTCCCAAACCTGAAACTGCAACGGTAACAGGCGCATTCAAACAATAATCATTAACTTTTGCAATTACAGTCAAAGCATTTGGCAACGGATTTATATTTAGATTTCCTGCCACATTAGCAATGTTGGTACACTGAGGCGAAGGATTTGTAATATTGGTTATGCTGTAAATGTTTATTACGGATAGTCCGCTTCTTGTACTCAAGTTTCCTGGAATTGTAAAAGTTGCTTTTCCTCCAACGGACTGCATTTGTGCTGTTTCGCCTAACGCCAGATTATCTCCGTTTATATTGTACGTAATACGATAAGTTCCGTCTAACAATTGAGGCGCTGTAACTTGAATTGTTGCCGCATCATTTTGACAAATTGGAAGTGATGTCAATGTTGCATTAGTCAAAAGAGGCAAAGGATAAATCGTTAAAATAGTCGAAAACGGACTAAAAATATTGACACATTTTCCTTTACTCGATGTCGATACAATTCGCGTAACTGTAATCGTATACTGCCCTACTTGTTTAAAATAAGAAGATCGTATTGGAAAGTTAAATTCTCCATTCACAAAATTTCCCCTTACGTTTTCAAATCCAGATACACCTGGCCCAACAACGCTGAAAGTAGCATCGTATGTTCCATTCGGAATACCATCAGGGCCTTGCGTAATTTTTGCGGAGTAAGTTGCCGTTGCAATTTCAGATTCGCAAATATCTTTGCTAACTTCAATTTTCGATCCTGTAAAATCAAGTCTTTTTTCAAGAGTAATTTTTACGGTAGCTTCTTTATCTGGACATATATTATTATCAGGAATTGCTAAAACTTTATAAGTATAAGCGTATTCTCCAGGTCCATTGGTATCAAACAATTCTTGAAGATTAATGTTATGGTCTGTCAAAGAAGTTATTCCTATTCCTGTCCAAGTTCCTCCGCTATCCTCACCATCAAGCTGATCGTTTAAATCTAAATCAGTGTATCCTGCCAAATCTGTCGTTCCGCATAAAATTAAATCTGTTGCTTTTCCTTCTTTCGGAGCAATCAAAACGGTTACTTCAAGATTAGTCGATTTGTCGTCTGGAGAACAGGCAAGCACAGCAGGTACAGTGTAAACAAAACGAAACGTAGTTTTGGTTTTTAAATTCCCAATTTTTATTGGGTTTTCTACAGGCTCTCCCGTAATGTAAGTAAATCTACCGTTTGTGTGTGGTCCCATTACTTTGCTGTCAAAAGCCGTAAAAAGATTAAAAGTTCCTTCGTCGTTACAAACTGTCGCTTGTGATCCCACTCCAGCATACGCTCCTATCGTAATGGTAACTACAGCTTTATTATCTGTACATCCTGAAGTTACAGGGGCTGTGTAAGTATACTGATAAGTTCCTCCAGCGCGAATAACCTGCGCATTCAAAATACCAGTAGCAGTATCTAGTCCTCTTAAATTATTATCATCTGTCCATGTTCCGCCAGGAACTGGAGAACCCCCTAATAGAGAAAATAAATTTACCGATTGATAAATAGGATTGGCGATGTCACAAATTAATTCGTTTACATTATCGTCGCCAGCACATTGGGCAGATGCTTTTGAAGAAATTAGAGTGAAAAAAATAAAAAACAATACAAAATGGAGGTAGCTAATGTAGTTTTTTGCCATAGATTAATTTTTTGTTAAACATAAGAAAATATTTAACAAAAATCATGTTTTTTAGTAAACTTATTTTCACAAAAAGAAGACATTCCTGCAATACAGCATCGTAAAACGTAGTTTTATCATAAATCTAAAAAAACACGATTAAACGTTTTTTTACAATTCATCTTCTAGCTTAAATCTAAATTTAAGCACCACACTATTGCGTTCTACTTCGAGATTAATCCAAACATCATCTTCCGATTTCAAAAGATTATTTATCTGCTCAAGACTGTATTTGTAGGGTTGCGTTTTATTGATGCTAATAATAATATCCCCCTTTTGCAGTCCGCATTTTTCGGCAGCAGAATTCTGGCGTACATTTACAATTTCGTAAACAGGCTTAAGAGCAAATTTGTATTTAAAATTATTATCATTTTTATCTTTTTCCTGAAGCTCATCCATAGTAGAAGCAACTCTTACAGTTTCTAAATGCACAGTTTCCTGTACCCACTGAAGTCCGTTGTGCTGCACTGTGATTCCGCTCTTGTTATAGGTAAAAGGTTCTCCAAATTTGCTGTTTCTTTTTAAGTAAAGTCTTTTTCCTTGATAGTCTAAAACAAGAGTAAACCGTTTCAAAACTTCACCTCCAACAGATCCTATACGTCCTGGAACCATCTTAACGTTACGAACCGAAGCCGAATCGGGAAAGGAAACTATTGGCTTTTTAAAAACAAACTCATCAATAGCGAACTTATCAATTTTGGCACGATGTCCTTCAATATCACCGCTAAATCCTTTTCCTAAAAAATCAGGAAAATTTTTATTTGGGAGTTTTATTTTGTTATTTTCAAAAACCCAGAAAGCATCGCTATTTCCAATATCAATTAAAAGCTTCGCCGGAATTTCTTCATTATTAACTGTAGCGGTCGTCATGATATAAGGCTTAGATTTTTCTATAGTTATCGGAGCCATTTTAAACTGCTTGTCGAGTTTTTCCTGATACTTATCACTCTTAGCGTGAACAATTATTTTCTTTTTCTGATAATTAACTTCAACCAAATTATTTCGAAAGAATTTATGGCCGATAATTCCATTAACAGGAATTCCAATATGAGAAGAGAGATTAAAACTTTGGTCTAGGATAATAAAAACCATATGGTCATTCGATTTCAAACCATGCGTTTCTAAAATATTCTTTGTCGATTTTAGGCCTTCTATTTCTTCTTCGCTACCTAAACCGCGAAGTTTTATTTTCTCCACATTATTAAAACTGACTTCCTGCTTTTCCTCCATACTAAATAGAATTGTTTCTTCAACTCCAGAATCGAGCAGAAAATTTAGCTCTACTCCATTCACTTTTATAGGAATAAAAACAAGGTTATTAATCAATTTAAAAGGGATTATGGCCTTTGTCGCATTGTTTTCCAATAAAAAATCGCCTTGTCCAAAAAGCAAAAAAGGTAAGAATAACCCAAAAAACAATACTATATATTTTTTCATTGACAATATTTTATTATAAAATTAGCAAATATATTTATTATTGTTACATTTTCAGAAGTCCCCTTATTATTTACGGTAAATACGAAAAAAATATGCAAATTTGCACTTCAATAATTTATACTCATGCCGACAATTTCACTCAAGGGAAAAAACATGCCCGAATCTCCGATACGCAAGCTGGCTCCTTTTGCTGATTTAGCAAAGAAAAAAGGACACAAGGTGTATCACTTAAACATTGGTCAACCGGATATCAAAACACCGGAAGTGGCCATCGAGGCGGTAAAAAATATTGATTTGAGTATTATAGAATACAGTCCGTCTGCCGGATATGAAAGCTATAGAAAAAAATTAGCTCATTTTTACCAGCGCCAAAATGTAAACGTTAACACAGAAGACATCATTGTTACAACTGGTGGTTCTGAAGCCTTACTTTTTGCACTGGCCACAATAACAGATCCTGGAGATGAAATCATTATCCCGGAACCTTTTTATGCTAATTATCATGCGTTTGCTTCTTCTACCAGTGCAACCGTAGTGCCTCTTGTTTCTACTATTGAAACTGCATTTGCATTGCCAAGCATTGATGAAGTTGAAAAATTAATTACACCGAAAACAAAAGCCATTCTGATTTGCAATCCTGGAAATCCGACTGGGTATTTATATTCTGAAGCAGAAATTAAACAGCTTGCCAGCTTAATTAAAAAACACGATTTATACCTAATCGCCGATGAAGTATATCGCGAGTTTTTATATGATGGCGATGATGTGCATTTTTCTGTAATGAATCTAGAAGATGTACAGCAAAATGTAATCATGGTCGATTCTGTTTCTAAACGCTACAGCATGTGCGGAGCAAGAATTGGCTGTTTGGTAACCAAAAACAAAGATGTTTTGGCAACTGTAATGAAGTTTGCCCAAGCACGTTTGAGTCCGCCAACTATAGAGCAAATTGCTTGCGAAGCAGCCATTGACACACCTCAAAGTTATTTTGATGAAGTAATTGGAGAATACAAAGAACGCCGCAATACTTTAATTGCCGAATTAAATAAGATTGAAGGCGTTGTGGTAACCAAACCAAAAGGTGCTTTCTATTGCATTGCTGAACTTCCGATCGAAGACTCAGACGATTTTGCACAATGGCTTCTTGAAAGTTACCATTTAAATGGCGAAACGGTAATGATTGCTCCTGCGAAAGGCTTCTACTCGACACCTGGAATGGGACTTAATCAAGTTCGTATTGCTTACGTTCTAAACAAAAAAGATTTGATTACAGCCGTAAACATTTTAAAGGAAGCTTTATTGGTTTACAATAACAGATAATCAAAAAAAAATAAAATTCTTAGCCGGGAATTCATAAGTTAGCAAATTTGTGAATTCCCGGCTAATTTTATTTACAGCAAATTTAACTTCTGTTTTTTTACACAAATTTGCTCACTCCTATTTAAAATCAAAATAAATCCCTTTAATTATCAAAACCTTACGCATAAATAGGTATTATTTTAATTTTTACCCTTAAATGATATAATAAAAACTTTTAAGAGAAAATATCATTTAAACATGTTTATAAATTTACTCGATTTTTTAAAATTGATTATAAATAATAAACTTACAAATGCGGTGAAAAAAAACTACACCTTTTTCTTGTTTTTATTGTTTTTTAGTAGCAGTTATCTAATTGCACAACAAAAAACACAGCTACCTCTTAAAAACAGCTACAATGATGTTGCAATAACTACTACATCCAATGCTGTTAACTATACAAGTACAGGTTTGTATTTACATGGAGGAACCTCTACTGAACCTACTGAAACCTATCTTCGTTTTCAGGGAATTTCATTACCTGCTGATGCAGTTATAAAAAGTGCAAATATCATATTCTATGGCAGAACAGCAAGTTCAGTTGGTACCACTATAGGCATAACCGGCGAAATTGGAAATTCTGATGCATATCCTCCCTCTGCTACCGTAAATACTGCTACCTCTATAAGAGGACGTCAGTATACAGGTGCTTCGGTGGTATGGGATACTCCCGTATGTGTACCTAATAAAGAATATACAACACCAGATGTAACCAATTTATTGATAGATATGTTTCCTGCTGGCGTTGGAAATAATAATATATCTTTCAAACTGACCGGAAATCAAAAAGGCTCATTTATCATGTGGTCTTATGATGGAAACGCAACTATGGCTCCGAAGCTACAAATAACTTTTACATCGGCTTATGGTACATTTACAACTACTGTATTAGCTAATACAGATGATGGTCGTGAAAACATAAATGGAGAAATGTATCTTACAGATGGCTATATTAATCTGGGAGGCAGAGCAGACTCTGGCAATAGTGCCGTAAGATTTCCTGCTGTTGAAATACCTGAAAAAGCAGAAATCACCGAAGCTTACATTGAGTTCTATTCTTACGGAACAAGCCCTGCAAGTAGCATTAACATCTATTCTGAGTTAGCAAATGCTGCAACATACTCAACTACAGGCAGTAATATTACAAAAAGAAACTATTCTGCTAACACAGTAAATTGGTCTACTGAATCTTGGGTTATCAATAATAAATTATATACAACACCAAACCTTAAAAACATTATCGACGCAACCCGTTTATCGGGATGGAAATCTGGTGAATCAATTGGGTTTAAATTTGTTGGAACTCTGCTTAACAACGGAGCTACAGCCTGCACCAATGAAATGGGTGATCTATACAAACCACGTCTTGTAATTAAATACAAAACAGAAGGAAACGGACCTAGTGTAGAAACAATTCCATTAAATGGAGTTTCAGCAAGTGTTATATCAATCGGAAATGATGACGGTAGAGAATATAACAATGGTAGTATGGCTTTGGGAGATGGCGCTCTATTTTTGAGCGGACGTACTGATGGAAGTGACAGCGGTTTTATTTTTCACAACATTCAGGTTCCGGCAAATGCACAAATCAAAGACGCTTATATCGAATTTTATGCTTACGCTACAAGCCCAGCCACATCCGTAAACATATATGCCGAGATGAATCAAAAACCGTACACAAACGATTCTAAAAGCATTACTTCTCGCCAATATACCAATAATAGTATTCACTGGGCAACTGAGGCCTGGACTAAAGATCTTGAAAAAAATAGAACTCCTAACCTGAGAAATATTATAGACGAAATTCGCTTAAACGGATGGAAATCGGGTGAAAATATCGCCTTTAAATTCAATGGAATAGGTTTAAATGATGGAGCAAGAGCATACGCTTATGAAGGATCTGCACTTTACAGACCACGTTTAGTAATAGAATATGTAAATAATAATGAAGGTCCAAGTATAGTAGTTGACCCTAATGAAGTACAAACCTATGTATCAATTGTGAATACGGGAAATGATGACGGAAGAGAGTACACAAACGGTAACATGGCTTTGGGAGATGGCGCACTATTTTTGAGCGGGCGTACTGATGGCAGTGACAGCGGATTTATTTTTCATAATACCCTAATCCCCGCAAATGCTGAAATTAAAGATGCATATATTGAATTTTTCGCATACGCTACAAGCCCGGCAACGGCTATAAATATATACGCTGAAAAAAATCAAAAATTACCTTACACTTATAACCCTAAAAGTATTACGGCTCGTGAATACACTAATAATAAGGTTCATTGGGCTACAGAAACTTGGGCTAAGGATCTGGAAAAAAACCGAACTCCTAATTTGAGAAATATTATCGATGAAATTCGTTTAAACGGATGGAAATCAGGTGACAATATCGCATTCAAATTCAACGGATTAGGATTAAACGATGGTGCAAGAGCTTATGCTTACGAAGGGTCTAATCTTTACAGACCCCGTTTAGTCGTTAAATATGTTGTTAACGGTGCAGGACCTAGCATAGTGGTTGATCCAACTGAAATACAAACCAATGTTGCTATTGTAAACACAGGAAATGATGACGGTAGAGAATACACAAACGGTAATATGGCTTTGGGAGATGGCGCTATGTTCTTGAGCGGACGTACTGACGGAAGCGATAGCGGTTTTATTTTTCACAATACCGAAATTCCAGCAAATGCTGAAATCAAAGATGCCTACGTTGAATTTTTCGCATACGCTACAAGCCCTGCTACAACTGTAGACATATACGCTGAGAAGAACCAAAAATTACCTTATACTTATAATCCAAAAAGTATTACAGCTCGTGAATACACTAATAATAAAATTCATTGGGTAACGGAAAACTGGACTAAAGATCTTGAAAAAAACAGAACTCCTAATTTGAGAAATATTATCGATGAAATTCGTTTGAACGGATGGAAATCAGGTGATAATATTGCACTTAAATTTAACGGAATAGGTTTAAACGATGGCGCAAGAGCCTATGCATATGAAGGATCTAACCTTTTCAGACCCCGTTTGGTTGTAAAATATGTTGTAAATGGCGCAGGTCCAAGTATAATAACAGACCCGAATGAAATACACACAGAAGCGTCAATCATATCTACCGGAAATGATGACGGTAGAGAATTCACAAACGGCAATATGGCTTTGGGAGATGGCGCTATGTTTTTGAGCGGACGCACTGATGGAAGTGATACAGGATTCATTTTCCGTAATACCAATATTCCGGCAACTTCAGAAATTAAGGATGCTTATATCGAATTTTATGCTTACGCTACAAGTCCTGCTACAACTGCAGATATTTATGCCGAGGTGAACCAAAGAATACCTTATACCTATGATCCAAAAAGCATCACAGCTCGCCAATACACCAATAATAAAATCAATTGGACAACAGAAACCTGGGCTAAAGATCTTGAAAAAAACCGGACTCCTAATTTGAGAAATATTATAGATGAAATTCGTTTGAAAGGATGGAAATCAGGTGAAAACATAGCTTTCAAATTTAACGGTTTAGGTTTAAACGATGGAGCAAGAGCTTATGCCTATGAGGCATCTAATATGTACAGACCTCGTCTGGTTATAAAATATGCCAATAATGGTGCAGGACCAAGTATTGTAACTGATTCCAACCAAACGCAAACTTACACTAACATTGTAACTAGCGGATATGATGATGGACGCGAAAATACTGATGGTAACATGTACTTGGGTGATGCTTTTTTATCATTGGCCGGACAACCGGATTCATATAAAACAGGAATTCGTTTCCAAAATGTTGATCTTCCTGTTAACGCTGAAATAACAGAAGCTTATATCGAATTTTATGCCTACGGTTCGAGTAATGCAACTACAGTATCTATAAAATCTGAGATTGGTGACGCGCAGATGTACTCACCAATAAAAAACAATATGTCTCACCGTACTTATTCTCAAAATACTGAATTGTGGAATACGGATACACGTAACGATTATACGCAAAATCGTACCGTAGATATTAAAAAACTAATTAACGAAAACCGTCTTAGAGGGTGGGAACCGGGACAAAGCTTAGCGTTTTTATTTGAAGGAAAAGGCGTATCGTCTAACTTTGCCCGTGTACGTTCTTACGAAGCAGGCAATTTGTACAGACCCCGTTTAGTAATTAAATACAAAGACAATCAAAAAGGACCGGATGCAGCAGCAGTAATCAGTACACTAAACGATGTAATAACCGACGCTTCTTTAATGAAAGGACTTGTTATTAACGAAGTAGCTGCACAAGGCACTGTTGCTCAAAAAGAAGACTGGATAGAAATATATAACAGTCTCGATAAAACAATTCTTATTAATGGTAATGTTTCAATATCGAATAAAGACACTAAAAAAGATCTTAATCCATTAAAAAACATTCTTATTCCTGCTAAAGGATTTGCGGTAATGATAGCAGATAAAAAACCTGAAAAAGGAAATTTCCACCTTAATTTTGATTTGAAAAATACAGGAGGTGTGGTTTATTTATCAACTTTAGCAGGTAAAAAAACAGCCGCTTTAGATGAACTAGCTTATACCGAAACTCCATACAATACAAGTTACGGACGCAGCACTGATGCAGCAGCTACTTTAGCATCTTTTATTAATCCTACATATAATTTATCTAATAATGCAGGACAACAAAAAGTAATTTTATCATTTAGTAAAGAAAGAGGTATATACCCAACAGGATTTGATTTAACAATTACAGCTCCGTTTGGAACTACTGTTAATTATACATTAGATGGTAAATTCCCTTCCAAAACAGTTGGAACAAAATACACCACTCCTATTGCTATAAAACAATCGTGTGTACTTAAAGTATATGCATATGATGCAACGGGTAATTCCGGAGTAATATCACACACTTATGTATTACAAGACAATTACAAGAATGAGGCACCTAGCAACGATTCACAATGGTATAACAAAACTTATATACTAACAGCCGATGAATATTCAAAAGCAATAGCCGAATTGCCAATTATTTCTATATCGACAGATGCAGAATTAAGCCCTCTTTGGGTACAAGGTTCGTTTGAGTATATAGACAAACATATTTATAGTGATCATACCAACTTTTTCTCCAATTCTACCACAAAGAAATTTGGACAGGCAAGTTTAGCACAATTTAACGGTGGTGCTAAATTTAAATTTAACAAAGATGCACAGGTAAAAAAGGCAAATTATCCTTTCTTTGACGTGTATCCAGGCGAAGTATATCCAACTACAAATAAAGTACAAGTACTTTCATTGAAAGAAGGACAAGATGGTCCGCAGAACAATGTGTATAATACAGGTTACTTACGTTTTGATGAGAAGATGACAATGAACCTTTGCAAAGAAATAGGTAAATATGCTCTTGATACCCGTTATATAAATTTCTTTGTAAACGGAAAATATAGAGGGGTTAAAACTGTAAGAAACGATTTTAGTTCTAATAATTTAGAAGAAGTATTTGGAGATGATGCTGATAATTACACAACCATAAACTTACAGGATGGCAATTTCCCTGTAGGAGTTATCGAGGAAGGTGATGGTAGTACTGCAATATGGCAAAATATAAAGAAACTTGCAGCTGCCAAAGATTTTCAAGGTTTTAAAAATTGGGTCGATGTTGAGGACTTAATTAAATTCCAGATTATGTTTATGTTTACAGATACTGAAAATGAAGCAATTGCCATAGTTCACAACTATGCACCAAACTTTTTGAAGGCAAAAATGAATATAAATGATACCGATGGTGCATTTTTTGGAGGATTTACAGCCCCTACTTCATCGATAACAATGCCTCCTATAGGCTTTGCCGGCGGCGGCGGAAATTACAAACAAAAATGGATTTTAAACGATTCGAGATTAGGACCAGGAGGTTTGTTTGGTAATTTTATGGGGTCTAATACAAATCAAACAACAGGGAACCTTGAATTTAAAACTCTTGTAAAAGATTATGTACAAGCTGCTTTTGGTGACCCGAAAAGCACCGTTGTTGCTCCTCTTTCTGTGAGCAATGTGCAGACTATGATAAAAAATACAGTGGCCGAACTAACCAATGTTTATAAACTCGATGCAGCTTATATGTCTTATGACAGAGAAGTATATAATTACTGGAAAAATATAGATGTGCCAAGAGTAATAGCACAGGTACCTGAAAGAGTATCTTATTCACTACAAAAATGGCAAGAATACGATATGCTCCATACTCTACTTGCGGCACCGTTTGACACTACAGTTTCTGGTCATATTACAATTACCAATCCTAATACAGGAACAGTAGTTTATTATACAACTGACGGTTCAGATCCTATGGGGAAAGATGGTGTTGTATCGCCTTTGGCACACCTATATAATGCAAATGAAGGTATAATACTTCCTTTGGGTACATATACTCTAGTGTCAAGAGCTTTTACCATCAATAATTGGGGACCATTGTCCAAAGCAGATGTAAAAGGTAATATGATGGCCAAGCGTTCGGCAACCAATATTTCGGAAGAATTATTGAATACAGAAGCTCAAAACGTAATCCTCTACCCTAACCCTGCTTATGATGAAATTAATATCAACTTAGAGAATAGTGATTCTGTGAATTCAAAAATGAGTATTTATAATATGGATGGAAAATTAGTACAGAACAATGTATTGACCACTACATCTAATACCGTAAATATCTCCAATTTAAATCCTGGATTCTATATCATAAAGATTTTAAACAACAAAGGCACAGTAAGTACTCATAAGCTAATTAAAAAATAATACCGAATTTCTCTAAAACAGGAATGGCAAATAAAAAAACTCTCTGATTAAATTCAGAGAGTTTTTTATAGGTTTACTATACAAATAAGAATGAAAATTCAAACTAAAGATTAGCTTTTAAAATCTTCCGAATCAGCATTAAAACAGTATAATCTTTTACGAACCAATCCTCAATTTTAAAAACATTTTAAATTATATCCAAAAAGGAGTAATTAAATCCTAAAAACCATAGAAAAGGTTTCCTATTTATTAATTATCTTTACCGCCTTAAAAAGGAATACATATACTAATAGTAGTTTTTAATGATAAACAACGAAGAATTTTTAGACGAAATAGGAGATAATCACTTTAGCAGTAACGCCAAAAATCCTCTAAGAGAAGATGCTTTTGATATAACTGATGAAGAAAAAATAGAAAAAATTAAAAAAGATGTTGAAAACATTCTGCAAACTCTAGGAATGGATTTGACAGATGACAGCATCAAAGGAACTCCAAACCGAGTTGCAAAAATGTTTGTAAAAGAAATTTTTGGAGGTCTTAACCCTGCGAAACAGCCAAAAGCTTCTACTTTTGACAATAATTACAAATATGGCGAGATGCTAGTAGAAAAAAACATTACGGTTTATTCTACCTGCGAACACCACTTACTGCCAATTATCGGACGTGCTCACGTTGCTTATATCTCAAGCGGACGCGTTATCGGTTTATCAAAAATGAATCGTATTGTGGAGTATTATGCAAAAAGACCTCAAGTACAAGAGCGTCTAACCATGCAGATTGTTCAAGAATTACAAAAAGCTTTAGGGACAGAAGATGTTGCCTGCGTTATCGATGCAAAGCATCTTTGCGTAAACTCTCGCGGAATTAAAGATATCGAAAGCAGTACGGTAACTTCTGAATTTGGAGGAAAATTCAAAGATCCACAAACGAAGAGAGAATTTCTTGACTATATTAAGTTAGACACGCAGTTTTAAATTTTGGGTTAAATCGTTTATTTGTTTAATCGTTTAATCGAAAAACAGTTAAACAAATAAACGGTTAAACCATTAAACTAAAAACCATGTACATTTTCTCCTTTGAAAAACTTGAAGTTTGGCAAAATGCAAGAATGTTTATTTTGGACATTTACAAATTGACCAGTAAGTTTCCTTCAAACGAAGTATTTGGAATAACGTCTCAAATCAAAAGAAGCTCCTCTTCGATTGCAACAAATATTGCCGAAGGAACTTCGCGAAACACAAATAAAGATAAAGCACATTTTTTAACGATATCCTATTCGTCTGCGATGGAAACTTTAAATCATTTAATTATTTCAAAAGATTTAAAATATGTTTCAGAACCAGAATATGAAGCATCAAGAGAAAAACTTGAAAAAATTTGCAACCAAATAAATAATCTAAAAAAATACTATCTTTCACAAGAATAAATCCGATAATCCGAATTAAACAAATTAACGATTAAACGATTAAACGATTAAACAAAAATACTATGCCTTTATATACAAGTCAGCCCTTAAAAATATACAATTCGCTTTCTGGCGAAAAAGAAGATTTCAAACCAATCCATGAAGGAAACGTTGGAATGTATGTTTGTGGACCTACGGTATATAGCAATGTTCACTTAGGTAACGTGAGAACTTTTATGTCGTTTGATGTAATCTTCAGGTATTTTCTTCATTTAGATTATAAAGTTCGCTATGTTAGAAATATTACCGATGTTGGGCATATTGTAGATGATGTGGATGAAGGTGAAGATAAGATTGCTAAAAAAGCACGTTTGGAGCAATTGGAGCCAATGGAAGTGGTACAGCGCTATACTGTAGATTTTCATAATATTCTAAAAGCTTTCAATTTCCTGCCTCCAAGTATCGAGCCTACAGCTACTGGACATATTATTGAGCAAATTGAGATTATTAAAAAAATTATCGATAAAGGCATCGCTTATGTTGCCAATGGTTCTGTATATTTTGACGTTGTAAAATATAACGAAACCAACAATTACGGCATCTTAAGCGGTAGAAATATCGACGATATGCTGGCAAACACTCGTGATCTTGATGGACAATCTGACAAGAGAAATCCGCAGGATTTTGCGCTTTGGAAAAAAGCAGAGCCAGAACATATCATGAGATGGCCTTCTCCTTGGAGCGATGGTTTCCCAGGATGGCATTTGGAATGTACTGCTATGAGCACGAAATATTTGGGCAATCATTTTGACATTCATGGAGGCGGAATGGATTTAAAATTCCCTCACCACGAATGTGAAATCGCTCAAAACGAAGCTTGCACTGGTCAAGCTTCAGTAAATTACTGGATGCATGCTAATATGCTTACCTTAAACGGAAAGAAAATGGCAAAATCGACTGGAAACAATATTCTTCCTGGCGAAATTCTAAGCGGAGATAATAACATCTTAAGCAAACCTTTTTCGGCTTCGGTTACTCGTTTCTTTATGCTGCAAGCGCATTATAGAAGTATTTTAGACTTTTCTGATGATGCTATAGTTGCCGCCGAAAAAGGATACAAAAGATTAATGGAAGCACTTGATGCTTTACCAAATATTACAGCAGGAAGTTCTAGCTCTATAGATTTTGCAGCTTGGAAACAACTTTGCTACGATGCAATGAACGATGATTTCAATACGCCAATTTTAATTGCGCAATTGTTTGAAGCAGTTCGTTACATCAACTTATTAAAAGATGGCAAAGAAACGATTTCTGCAGATGACTTAGCTGATTTCAAAAAAGCTGTAAATGCTTTTGTATATGATGTTTTAGGACTTAACGACGATAAAGCTGCTGATGGTGATAGCGATAAATTAGAAGGCGTGGTAAACATGCTTATCGGAATGAGAAATCAGGCTAGAGCAGATAAAAACTTTGCACTTTCAGACCAGATTCGCGATCAATTAATTGCATTAGGAATTCAGCTTAAAGACGGAAAAGAAGGAACTACTTTTAGCATTCAGTAAACAGTTCTTTAGTATTCAGTTTTCTGCTAAAAAATAGTACCCTTTACTGAACACAAATTACTGATTTTTAAATGAAGAAAATTCTAATATATCCGTTTGTTTTGCTGGTTCGTTTCTATCAAACTGCCATTTCGCCGTTTACACCTGCTGCTTGCAGATTTGAACCGACTTGTTCGACTTACATGATTCAGGCCTTGCAAATGCACGGATTGTTTTATGGCGGTTATTTAGGCATTAAACGCATTTTGAGCTGTCATCCTTGGGGAAGAAGCGGTTACGATCCCGTGCCAGAAAAGAAATGCAATCACAAACATTAACCTTTTAGAAAACGGCACTTTACATTAAATATTTATTTTTACAGATATAAAAATTTTATACATGACACACGCCTTAAATTTAGTTTGGAATCCTTCTGAGGGAATCAACTTAGGATTTTTTATGATTCGCTATTACAGCTTAATGTTTGTAATTGCTTTTGGTTTAGGATGGTTCCTAATGAAAAAGATTTTCGAAAGAGAAAACGAATCGATTGAAAAACTAGATTCTTTATTCGTTTGGACAGTTCTTGCCACTTTAATTGGTGCACGTTTAGGTCATGTTTTCTTTTACGATTGGGAATATTTCAGAAACCATATCTTAGAAATCTTCCTTCCGTTTAAATTCGAACCTGAGTTTCAATTTACAGGTTTCCAAGGATTAGCAAGTCACGGAGCTGCTATTGCCATTATTGTTGCCATGTATTACTACAGTAAAAAAATCTTAAAACGTCCGTTGTTATGGATTTTAGATCGTGTGGTAATTCCTGTTGCCAGCGGTGCTATTTTTGTACGTTTAGGAAACTTCTTCAACTCTGAAATTATTGGTCACGAAACTTCTTCTGCTTTCGGAATTCGTTTTCTTCACGATACATTCAGCAAAGCCGAAGCGGTACAAAAAACTGGAATCGCAGATCCAAAAGCTGCTTACAATGCGATTGCTACAGATCCAAAATTTGCAACCTTATTAGCAGAAGTTCCTTCAAGACATCCTACTCAATTATACGAAGCGTTCTGCTATATTTTTGTTTTCGCTATTTTATTCTTTTTATACTGGAGAACCAATGCAAGACTTAAATCTGGTCTTTTATTCGGGCTCTTTTTAGTGCTTTTATTTGTAGTTCGTTTTGTTGTAGAATTTGTAAAAGAAAGCCAAGGAGGTTTCGAAAACGAATTAGGCTTATTCTCAACAGGACAATGGTTAAGTATACCATTTATCATAATCGGGCTTTTCTTTATCATAAGAGCTCAGAGAAATCCGTTAGCTGAATCATAAATTCATTTCAATCAAAATAAAAAAGCGCCCAATATCTCGCATATTGGGCATTTTCTTTTTATAGCTGATACGAAATACCAAATTCGATATTCTTCGTATTATACCCTGCATTACTGCTTCCTAAACCTGCATTGGAAACATGTCTTACACTCGGACGAACATCAAACTGAAATTTATCATAACTTGCCGTAAAACCCAGTGCCAAAACATCAGCAAAAGCAAAACCTTTAGACATGCGTTCGGTTTCTGTATCTGTGATCATTGGTCCAATACTTCCTAGAGCATAAAACGAGAAAACCTTCCCAACAGGTTTACGAACTAAAAAACCACAATTAAGCACATACTCTCGAATGTCTTTCAAACGTGTATATTCATCTCTTTTTTGCTGATAATTGGGCGTTTCTGGCTTAACAAAATAAAAATTCAAAATTGATGCTCTGCAAAGTTAATCTCTGGCTGAACCAAAATTTGATATTGAAAATGCTTTGTTTCTTTTAGCGTATAATATACCTGAACTTTATAAAAGTGATTTGTAAACGTATAGTTCCTATTATTAAACTCGCTTCCAAAACCGTAATTAAAACCAAGAGAAAAACGCGAATTATGTTCCTGCGCACTTATTCTCAAAACCAAAAGAAGTAATAAACTCAAAAGTAATTTTCTTGTCATAAATCGTTTTAAAATTTCATTTAAATATAGTGCAAAAAAAAAAAGATCCAACTTTCGTTGGATCTTTTTTATATAATTAAAACAGTAATTATGCTTTATTGTGTTTGTCTTCGATTGTGTGCTTCTCATCACTTGAAATCGTATCTACCAATACTGGAGTTGCGATAAATAATGAAGAGTAAGTACCCACGATAATACCAATTAACATTGCGAAGATAAATCCTCTGATAGACTCTCCACCGAAGATAAACATCGTTAATAATACGATGATCATCATTAATGAAGTATTCAACGTTCTAGATAATGTAGTATTAATAGAAGCGTTTACGATATCTTCGAAACTTCCTTTACGGTTTCCGATGATGAACTCTCTTACCCTGTCAAATACAATTACCGTATCGTTCATAGAGTAACCAATTACAGTCAAGATCGCAGCTATAAAGTGCTGATCCATTTCCATGTGGAATGGCATGAATTTGTAGCATAATGAGTAAATTCCTAATACGAAGATTACGTCGTGAGCAACAGCTGCAATCGCACCTAATGAATATTGCCATTTACGGAAAGATACCATTAAGTATAAGAAAATAACTGCCATTGCACCAAGAACTGCCCAGTAAGAGTTAGTTTTGATATCTTCAGAAATAGAAGCTCCAACTTTAGAAGCTTGCAATACACCTACCCTTTTTCCATCAAATGAGTTGATAAATTTATCGTAAGTAGTATTTGGGAAATATTTCTGTAATCCAGCGTATAATTTTTGGTTCACTTCCTCATCGATAGCAACACCGTCTTCTTTAATTTTATATTTAGTTGTGATTTTCAACTGATCATCATCACCTAAAATTTTAGCTTCAACTGGAGTACCAAAAGCAGCAGATAATTCGTCTGAAACTGCAGTAGCATCAACTGGTTTTTCGAATTTAACTTGGAAAGTTCTTCCTCCAACAAAATCAACACCCTCATCTAAACCATTAATGAAGAAGATAGAAACTAAACTTACTACTGTTACAATAGAAGAGAAGATATAAGTGAATTTTTTGATTTTGATAAAATCAAAGTGGAAGTTTGTAAACCAGTTTTTAGTAATATTTGTAGAGAAAGTTAAATCTCCTTTTCCTGCAATGTTTCTGTCAATAAAGATTCTAGCAATAAAGATTGATGTAAACAATGAAGTTACGATACCAATTAATAATGTTAATGCGAAACCTTTAATAGGACCTGTTCCGAAAATGAATAAGATTGCTCCAGTTAAAACGTGAGTAACGTTAGCATCAATAATAGAACGCATTGCACCATGCCATCCGTAAGAAGCTTGAACTGCTTCAGAAAGAGATTTACCTTCACGCAATTCTTCTTTTGCTCTTTCGTAGATAATAATGTTAGCATCTACCGCTGTACCCAATGTAAGTACGATACCCGCAATACCTGGCAATGTTAATACGAAACCAAAACTTGCCATAATTCCGAACAAGAATAGTAAGTTTAATAATAAAGCAAGGTTTGCATACCAACCCGCTTTACCATAATAGAATACCATCCAAACACAAACTAATAAGAAACCTAATACAGAAGAAATTGTACCTGCATCAATAGCCGCTTGTCCTAAAGATGGACCTACAACTGTTGATTGGATAATATCTGCAGAAGCTGGTAATTTACCTGCATTTAATACGTTAGCTAAATCTTTAGTTTCAGCTACATCAAATGAACCTGTAATCTCAGATCTTCCTCCAGCAATAGGACCGCTTGTTACACCTGGAGCAGAATATACGATATCATCTAATACAATAGCAATGTAGCTTTTTTGAGCAAATGCTCTACCTGTTAACTCTTCCCAAACTTTAGCACCTTGGCTGTTCATTTGCATAGAAACAGCTGGTTTACCCATTTGGTCAAAAGTATCTTTTGCATCAGTTACAACACCACCGCTCATTGCTGGGTTATTGTCTCTGTTTCCTTTTAAAGCGTATAATTCAACAGCTTCAATATCTGCAGCGCTTTTTACATCTTTAGCTTTAGGATCTTTTATAGTTGTTGGCTTGCTCCATACAAATTTTGCATAGTGTTGGTCAGCAGCCAATAATACTCTAATTTCTGGTCTTTTGAAATAATCATTGATAGCAGCAGTATCTTTAGGAGCAAAGTATCCTAAAACTGGTCCGCCACCTTGAACGATCATTTTATCAAATAAAGGATTGTTTCCTTTTTTAACATCTGAAGAATCTTTAGCATCAGTTAATAATGCATTTAATGAATCTTTAGCAACAGTTTTAGTTTCAGTCTTCTTAACTTCAGTTTTCTTTAAAGCTTCGTTTGCTGATACTAAGAAATTACCAATTTCTTCAATTTTGAAAGTTTCCCAAAACTCTAATTGAGCTTTTCCACCTAATAATTTTTTAATTCTATCAACATCTTTAGCACCTGGAAGCTCAACTAAGATTCTTCCTGTTTCTCCTAATTTTTGGATGTTTGGCTGTGTAACACCAAATTTGTCGATACGCTCTCTTAATACTTTAAAAGCACTTTCTACAGACTCATCAACTTTTCTTTTGATCACTTTTTGAACCTGCGCATCAGACATTTGAAAATCTACACCACCATCTCCTTGAAGACTTCTGTTAGCAAAAATATCTGGAGATGCTAATTTTACAGATCCTTTTGAATTTGCTTCAAAAGCTTCGAAAAACTTATTTAAATATGTTTTGTTTCCTTCTAAGTTTGCAGATGCATCAGCTAATGATTTATTAAAAACTGGATTTTTAGAATTATTAGACAAACCTTTTAATACATCTTTAATAGAAATTTGAAGAATTACGTTGATTCCTCCTTCTAAGTCAAGACCTTTATTAAGCTGTTTGTTTTTCACTTCGTTATAAGTGAAATCAGTAAAACCAAGATTTAATACTTTTTCTTTACCAATAGAATCTAAATATTTCAGCTCTTTATCAGGATTATCTCCTGCAAAAGCTTTAGCTTCACTTTTGACACCATTTGCCACAAAAGTGAATGATAGTTGGTAAATACTTACCAATGCAAATAGAATTGCGAAAAATTTAATAAGTCCTTTATTCTGCATTATTACTAAAAATTAATTATGTTTTATTTTTGATTTTGTTTTAAAGTCCCATAAAATAAGCCCTGACATGATTTTTTAAAACAAAAAAACGAGATCACGAATTACCAATTTTTTTTTAAACCGAGCAAATATATAATTAACGAAAATATTAACCAATTTATTTATTAATTAATCTCAAAAAAAAAGCTGCAAAAGTGCAGCTTTTTTTCTTTTTTGCCGTTTTTATTATACTAAAATAGCTTTTAGGGCATCATTCATGCTTCGAACTGCATCTGCACTTTTGGCAAATAATGCTTTTTCCTGATCGTTTAATTTAATATCAACTATTTCTTCTACTCCGTTTTTACCAATTATACATGGCACACCGATACAGATATCATTCTGCCCGTATTCGCCTTCAACAAATACCGAACACGCGATCATTTTCTTTTGATCGTTTAAAATACTATCTACTAAATAAGCTACAGAAGCTCCTGGAGCATACCAAGCCGAAGTTCCCAAAAGACCTGTAAGGGTTGCGCCTCCTACCATAGTATCTGCCGCAACTTTTTGTAAAACTTCTTCTGAAAGGAATTGCGTTACTGGAATCCCGTTGTAAGATGCCAAGCGAGTTAACGGAATCATAGTCGTATCGCCATGACCTCCAATTACCATTGCTGAAATATCATTTGCAGGCTTATCTAATGCTAAAGAAAGATACGTTCTAAAACGAGAGCTATCTAAAGCCCCACCCATTCCTATTATTCTATTTTTTGGAAGACCTGTCGCTTTTAATGCTAAATAAGTCATAGTGTCCATTGGATTAGAAACTACAACAATTATAGTGTTAGGAGAATACTTCAACACGTTCTCAGCAACTGTCTTAACAATTCCTGCATTAATGCCGATTAATTCTTCTCTAGTCATTCCTGGTTTTCTCGGAATCCCCGATGTAATCACAACTACATCACTTCCAGCAGTTTTAGAATAATCGTTTGTAACCCCAGAAACTTTGGTATTAAAACCAGTGTTTGTAGCACACTGCATAATATCCAATGCCTTACCTTCGGCAAAACCCTCTTTAATATCCAACAATACTACTTCGCTTGCAATTCCTCTATAAGAAATAACATCTGCACATGTAGCTCCAACATTTCCTGCTCCTACAATGGTAACTTTCATATTTTATACTTTATCGGTTATTAATTTATTTTGTCTATTCCTTAAAAAGACAATTCGCTTAATTGTCTAGTAAATTTAAACAATTAAACGAATTGAAATTATTAATTTTTCATTTTATGCATCAATATTTGCATAAACTGCATTTTTCTCGATAAACTCTCTACGTGGCGGCACTTCATCGCCCATCAGCATAGAGAAAACTTGATCTGCTTCTGCCAAACTATCGATATTTACCTGACGTAAAGTTCTAAAGTTCGGATCCATTGTAGTTTCCCATAATTGCTCCGCGTTCATCTCTCCAAGACCTTTGTAACGTTGTATAGAAGCACTTCCTCCCATTCTTTCGTTGGCTTGATCACGCTGAACATCATTCCAAGCATATTCTTTCTTATTTCCTTTTTTAACTAAATATAAAGGTGGCGCTGCAATATATACGTGACCTTCTTCAATTAGCTCTTTCATGAAACGGAAGAAGAACGTTAATATTAAGGTAGAAATGTGACTACCATCGACATCGGCATCACACATGATGATTACCTTATGATATCTTAGTTTTTCTAAATTAAGCGCTTTACTATCTTCTGCAGTTCCTACTGTTACTCCTAAAGCAGTAAAGATATTTCTAATCTCTTCGTTTTCGAATACTTTATGATGCATCGCTTTCTCAACGTTCAAGATTTTACCACGCAATGGAAGAATGGCTTGAAAGTTACGATCACGTCCTTGTTTTGCTGTTCCACCAGCCGAATCTCCCTCGACAAGGTAAACCTCACATCTTGCTGGATCTTGCTCAGAACAGTCTGATAATTTCCCTGGTAATCCGCCACCGCCCATAACGGTTTTACGCTGTACCATTTCACGCGCTTTTTTCGCCGCGTGACGTGCTTGCGCTGCTAAAATTACTTTTTGGATAATTAATTTCGCATCATTTGGATTCTCTTCCAAATAATTCTCCAACATTTCTCCAACAGCTTGAGAAACCGGAGAAACTACTTCTCTATTTCCAAGTTTAGTTTTCGTTTGTCCTTCGAATTGAGGTTCTGAAACTTTTACCGAAATAATCGCTGTTAATCCTTCACGGAAATCATCTCCAGCAATTTCGAATTTTAATTTATCTAATAAACCTGAAGCATCTGCATATTTTTTAAGTGTTCTTGTCAAACCACTTCTAAAACCTTGTAAGTGCGTTCCTCCTTCGTGAGTATTAATATTATTTACGTAAGAGAAAATATTCTCTGTATAACTTGTATTGTAAATTAAAGCAACCTCAACTGGAATTTCTCCTTTATCATTATCCATACTAATAACGTGAGAAACAATTGGCTCACGGTTACCATCTAAATAACGAATATATTCTTTAAGACCTTCATCTGAATGAAACACTTCACTTCTGAATTCGCCTTTTTCATCAACTTCTCTCTTATCTGTAAAAGTAATCGTGATTCCTTTATTTAAGAAAGAAAGCTCACGCATACGTGCTGAAAGCGTATCGTATGAAAACTCGGTTGTTTGCGTAAAGATTGTATCGTCTGGGAAAAAAGTTTGGCGAGTACCTCTTTTTTCTGTCTCTCCAATTTGCTTTACAGGATATAAAGCTTTTCCTCTTTCATATTCCTGCTCGTAAATTTTACCTTCTCTAAATACAGTAGATTTCATGTGAACAGAAAGGGCGTTTACTACCGAAACCCCAACCCCGTGCAAACCTCCTGATACTTTATATGAATCTTTGTCGAATTTACCTCCGGCACCAATTTTAGTCATTACAACCTCAAGTGCAGAAACGCCTTCTTTTTTATGTAAATCAACAGGAATACCACGACCGTTATCTTCAACCGTTACCGAACCATCTTCGTTTATTGCAACACTAATAGCATCACAATGTCCTCCCATCGCCTCATCAATAGAGTTATCAACAACCTCGTAAACCAAATGGTGTAGTCCTCGAACCCCTACATCACCAATATACATCGACGGACGCATTCTTACGTGCTCCATCCCTTCTAATGCCTGAATACTATCTGCTGAATAATTGTTCTTCTTGATTTCTTCGCTCATATAATTTATTCTAAAAAATGTAATTATTGTCTAACACGCAAATATATAAAAACGCGAGCTATATACCCAGTAAAATACAATATAAAGCACTTAAGTTATCAACACAATTGTCTGAAAAACCAAAAAATAATTAAAATTAAATTCCAATTTCTTAAATTACAAATTCCAAAAATGGAAATAACGTAAAAATCTAACTGTTTTGAAATCCCAAATCTGAAAAATCAAATTCCAATTTTTTAAAATTCCAAGTTTGAAACTCTTAAATTCAAAATTTGCTTAAAACATTGCAAAAAAAAAAACCGAAATACATCTTAATGCATTTCGGCTGTTCTATATCGATTCCTGTTTGGAATTTAGAATTTCAAAAAATTGGAATTTCACTATGCAATAACAGTCGTTTTTACAGTTTCAAAATTTCCATTTAAATGGGCTGCATTTGCTCTTCCGCTTGGATCTTGGTTTTCTTGCCATTTTGGAATCCATTTACGAACTGTTTGCGCCGCGCTGACCTGTGGATAGAATTTATGGAAAATCGATCTGTACAAGTACGCTTCTTTCGTTGTTGGAGAATTATATGGAAATTCTGCACTCGCTCCGGCCATTTGCTCGTCTGTAACCTGCGAAGCGCAATATTCAATTAATTCGTCAACCCATTTATAACCTACTCCATCAGAAAATTGTTCTTTCTGTCTCCATAAAACTTCCGAAGGCAAGTACGGATCTTCTGGAGTGTCAAACGCTTTTCTTAAAATGTATTTTTCAACGCCATCATAGGTTTTTGGCTGTTTTTCTTCTGTTTTAATTCGAATCGCAACATCTAAAAATTCGGTATCCAAAAACGGAATACGAACTTCCAGACCATTTGCCATTGTCGTTTTATCGGCACGAAGCAAATCGGCTGTAAATAGCTTCTGAACTCTTTCTATTGTTTCATCTTGAAATTCTTCTTCTGAAGGTGCATTTCTAAAATACAAATGCCCTCCAAAAACCTCATCTGCTCCTTCTCCTGATAAAATTACTTTTATTCCTTGTTCAGCAATGGCTTTAGAAAGCAAAAACATTGGAACACCAGAACGCACAGAAATAATATCGTACGTTTCGATATGATAAATTACTTTTTCTAAAACCTTAACTCCTTCTTCAACAGAAAAATGAATTTCGTGATGTTCTGTTCCTAAAAACTCAGCCGCTTTTCTAGCTGAAATATTATCTGGCGCATCAGCATCTAATCCGATAGAAAACGAGTGCAATTTCTTGCCACTTTCTTTCAACAATCTTGAAGTAATAGCCGAAATCAAAGAAGTATCCAAACCTCCAGACAGCACAACTCCAAGAGGCACTTCTGCCAATAAACGCTTCCGTGTAGCTTGAATCAGACTTTCACGGATTAGCGCTAAATCTAATGGCTGGGTAGCATTTTTATGATCTTCGTATTCTGGATGATAGTACTTTACAAAACCTGTTTTTGCCGTATAATAATGTCCTGGAGGAAAAGTAGAAAACGATTTGCATTGATCTGCAATAGATTTCATTTCTGATGAAAAATAAATTCGCCCTCTTTCATCCAAACCGTAATACAGAGGTTTTACTCCAATCGGATCGCGACCTGCAATGTATTTATCCCCATCAACAACTACAAAAGCAAAATCTCCATCTAATTTATTGCAGAAATCATATCCAAACTCTTCGTAAAGATGTACAATTACTTCAGAATCTGATTGAGTTCTAAAAGCATGATTCTTTAAAACGGTATCTTTAAGTTCTTGATAATTATAGATTTCTCCATCATGCACCATCCAAGCTTTATCAGTTCCTTGAATTGGCTGCCTGCCCGAATTAAGATCAATAATCGACAAGCTCTCATGGCAAAGTATACTGCCATTTTCCATAATACGCACATCACTTTCATCAGGACCACGATGAGACATTCTTTCAGAAAGCTCTTTTACAAGCTTCGGGTCTTTTCCTTTTCCAATTACGGCCAACAATCCAGACATAACATTTTATTTTTTTATTTTATTGTTTAGCAACGAAGCAAACATTAAAAAATCATTAAAATTTTTGATTGAAAGCAAAACTAAATATTAATTTTCGCTTTGCATTATTAAATCCGTTAAAATATTTAGCGTTTAACGACAATACTGCAGACGTCAAATATATCAAAAGAAAATCAATTACTGTCATTCCTTTTTGCATTCCGTCAGAAATTTAAGATATTAAACAACTTTAGACAAGAAAAACGCTCTCGCTAGAGAACGTTTTTCCTAAAAAATATATACTAATTCTAAAAATTAAACTCTTAAATTAAGCTTTAACATAAGCATCATCATGAACATTTGCCACTGCTCTTCCTGATGGATCGTTTAGGTTTTTGAAAGCTTCATCCCACTCCAAAGCAATTTTTGTACTACAAGCCACACTAGCTTCTTGAGGCACGCATAATGCCGCCGCATCACTTGGAAAATGCTCTGAGAAGATCGAACGATAGTAGTATTCTTCTTTTGAAGTTGGTGTTTGCAATGGAAATTTAAATCTCGCGTTTGCCAATTGCTCATCTGAAACTTCTCTTGCCACTACTTCTTTCAAAGTGTCAATCCAGCTGTATCCTACTCCATCAGAGAATTGCTCTTTTTGTCTCCAAGCAACGCTTTCTGGAAGCATGTCTTCAAAAGCTTTACGAACAACCCATTTTTCCATTGGGTGTTCTTTGTTGATCATTTTATCTTGTGGGTTGATGCGCATGGCAACATCCATAAATTCTTTGTCTAAGAATGGCACACGACCTTCGATTCCCCAAGCCGCCAAACTTTTGTTGGCACGCAAACAATCGTACATATGAAGCTTACCTAATTTACGAACGTTTTCTTCGTGGAATTCTTTAGCGTTTGGCGCTTTGTGGAAATACAAATATCCTCCAAACAACTCATCTGCCCCTTCTCCTGAAAGAACCATTTTGATCCCCATAGATTTGATCACTCTTGCCATTAACCACATCGGAGTCGAAGCTCTAACTGTAGTTACATCATAAGTTTCTAAGTTGTAAATTACATCACGAACAGCATCTAATCCTTCTTGGATTGTAAATTTGATCTCGTGGTGAATAGTTCCAATATGGTCTGCTACTTTTCTTGCAGCCGCTAAATCTGGTGAACCTTCTAAACCAACTGAGAAAGAGTGCAATTGCGGATACCAAGCATCTGTTGTATCATCAGACTCAATTCTTTTTTGAGCGAATTTTTTAGCTACAGCTGAAGTAATAGAAGAATCTAAACCTCCAGAAAGTAAAACTCCATAAGGAACATCACTCATTAATTGTCTGTGAACAGCAGCTTCAAGCGCTTTTCTGATTTCAGGAATACTTGTTTCGTTGTCTTTTACAGCATCGTACTCCGTCCAATCTCTTTTGTACCATTGTACAAATTCTCCGTCTTTGCTTGACAAATAGTGTCCGGGAGGGAATAATTCGATTTTTGTACAATATCCTTCCAAAGCTTTTAACTCAGAAGCAACATAGAAAGTTCCGTGCTGATCCCATCCAATATATAATGGAATAATTCCCATATGGTCACGAGCAACAAAATACTCATCTTTATCAACGTCATAGATTGCAAATCCGAAGATTCCGTTTAATTCATCAACAAAGTTTACTCCTTTTTCTTTATATAAAGCTAAAATAACTTCACAATCGCTTTCGGTTTGAAAGTTATATTTACCAGCAAATTGTTTACGAAGATCTCTGTGGTTGTAGATCTCACCATTTGCAGCCAAAACCAATTTTTTATCTTCTGTAAATAAAGGTTGTTTTCCTGAAGCTGGATCTACAATTGCCAAACGCTCGTGAGAAAGAATCGCTTTATCATTGCTGAAAATTCCGCTCCAGTCTGGTCCGCGGTGACGAATGATTTTTGACATTTCTAATACTTGAGGTCTTAAAGCTTCGGCTTTTTGTTTAAGATCAAAGGCACATACAATTCCACACATAATTCTATATTTTTATTTTTAAATTTTAATTTGATAGGACAAAGATGGAGTATTACTTACAATTGAAAAACACATTAACCAATATCAATTATAAATATTAACCAAAATAATCATTTTGCATATAAATTGTAAAATTTTAATATCAAAAAAAGCTCTAAACTTAAAATTTTCAATTTTGAGCACAAAACTGCTTTAAATTTGAAAGTTTTATTTAGTTTTTTGAATTAATTTTTGAGTTTTTCCATAACAAATGAAAGATTCGTAAAGAGAAGCAGGAAAGTTGTTCTGGAATTGTAGTTTATACAATGATAAAAGAAATCTCATAACAACAAGAGCCAATAGGCTCGATTCAATATTGTAAGGCCGGATTTTAATCCGGTTATTAAAAAACGCCCGTAAAAAAGATCCATAGGATCGAAACATATTATGCCACGTTCCTACGGAACTCTATTGGGACGCTTATTTTTATTCAACGGATTAAAATCCGTTGCTACAATATTCGTTCATTCCTAACGGAATTTCTTGTGCGATTCCTAGTTTCTCAGAATGACAAGATTGGGTAAAGATGGTTACGTACAGAACTTTGTCAAAGTTTAAAACTTTGACAAAGTTGATAGCGAAGAAGGACTTATTCTACACTTTCAATAGTGTAATGCGTCTTATTTATTTCAAATTGGAATCCGGCTTTATTTCCCATCAAATGGTTTCCTAAAGGAGATTGCGGAGAAAGCGCAATAACATTTATCCCGTCAATCGCAATTTTAGGTAAAGCAACACTTACATATAAATAAATTCCGTTTGCTTTTACCAGACTTCCTAAAACAATATTTTCTGTCGTTTTAAGCGGATCTATTTTATCGAGAATTCCTTTTTGCTCAATTGCCTCTTTGAGTTTATTGGTGAGTTTTTCCTGCTCGATATGCATCATCGACAAAGCAGTTTCGTGTTTGTCGCCCGCAGAACCTTTGGCATCGTTTTTTGAATCTTCGGTCAATCCAGAAATCATGTCTTTAAAAACATCTATTCGGTCTTGAACCATTTGAGTATAGTGAGAATATATTTTTTCTTTAAAAGTCATTTCTTTTTAAGGTACTGAGGTTCTAAGGTACAAAGATGCAAAGGTTTTTTCTTTATTAAAAAAAACAGCCACGAATTCACGAATCTACTCCAAAAAATTCATGAGTTCATGGCTGAAAAAAAAAGGCACATTCATTTAAAATGTTTTTGTGCCTTGGTATCTTGTGGCATTAAGCCTTAAAAATCAAATTTATAATTTGCGCCTCCTAAAACCTGGAATCCTTGAACAGGATAATTTAACCATTTTTCGTAAGCTTGATTTCCAATATTATTCAATTTCAAGAAAAACGTCAAACGTTCGTTGAATTTATATCCTAAATGAGCATTGGCATCAAAATAACTTTTTAGCGTTATTGGCTCAGCATTTATCCCTAAAGAAGTATTTACTTGCATGTCTTTTCTTTCACCCACATAAAACACATTCAATCCTGCATACCATTGCTTTGTAATATTAACGTCTAAAGTCGAACTTAATTTCATTGAAGGCAAATTCCATGCTTCAACTGCATTATCTGTATTGTAACTATTGAAAGTTCCGTTGATTCCGAAAGTTACATTCTCAGAGAAGTCAGCCTTTAATTCTGCATAAAAACGAAATGTTCTAATGTCTTCATAAACTACTCCAAATGAGTTTCCGAAAGCATAATCTTCGTTTGTAATTACTTCTGTATAATCATTTGCTTTAAACAGCGCTTTATTTTTTTCATTCAAATAAGAACCTGTTAAGTTATAATTTACATTGTTGGCCAATTTTCCTTTTAAACCCGCAAAAACATTGTATTGCGTGCTAGACGGACGCATGTTTAAAGTTGGAGATAAAAACGGATTATCAGTTACAAAATCTGCATAAGAATTCTGATTTAAAGTTCCGTTTACTCCCGTATAGAAAATCATTAAATCGCCAACCAATTTATACGAAGCATTTACTTTTGGATAGAAATAGAATTTATTCCCGCTGTTTTCAGAATCTGCACTATAGTAAATTCCAGCTCCTAATTCTAATGTCCATTCGTTTTCATTGATTACAAAACTTGGCTCAATTCCAACATTTGTAAAACTGTATTTTAAAGCTTCTGTATTGTCTTGCAAATAATTATTCTTAAAAGAACCGCTTACGTGATCTACAATAACGTTTGTTTTAATAGCCTGATCCATTACATCAACTGTAAAAGTCGGTTTTACAAAAAATCTATTTTCTGACGAAGAGTAACTGTCTGAAAAATGGGTAAATCTTGCTGAAAGTTTGCTAAAAATGCTTTCATTAAATTCTGCATTTCCGCCAAGCGAAATAGTATTATAAGAATGGTCTGGATTGATGCTGTTTACCAAATCATAACGCTGATCTGGAATCGTAGAACCAAAATCTGACGGAAGCCCATACCAATTGTAAATTTGGTTTTGGTATCCTAAATCTACTCCCCAAGTCACATCGCGATTATTTTGACCATAACCTACATTTATTGCTGTATCGTAAAATTCATCATTCAATTCCACATCTTTAATTCCGCCTTGAGAAGAATGATGACGAAACATTCCTGCCACATAATCGTTGTTTCCTAAATTTTGGTTAACGAATAATTCGGCATTTAAAGTGCTGTAATTTCCAACGCCTACAGTCGCATAATTATTAAACAATTTTTCTTTTTTAGCCTTTTCCACACCTTCGGCTTTTCCTTTAGAAGGCGTAAATGTCGATGCCACAGGAACAGACAAAATACTGTATTTAATGACTTCTTTTGGCTGATTGCCGCTGTCGTCAAGCGAAGGAGTTTCTTTCACTTTAAAAGCATCTGAAATAGTTGGCGAATACGGCTTTACAACATTTACTGTCTCGGTTCCGATGCTCTCGTTTTTCTTTACCTGTGCAAACGAAAACTGAGCAGCAAATAATACTAACAAAATGATGATTTTATGTCGGCAGTTTAATTTCATGTTTCTTTTATTTGGTAAAATGTTTTTTGTAAAATGTGAAATGAAAAATGTAAAATATTTTTTTTACAACTTACTTTTCATTTTTTACATTTTCACATTTCACTTCTTACATTATCTAATTTTCTAATTCTCTAATTATTACGCTTCCCACTCGCCTTTGGCCACAAACTGAGCTTTTCCTCCAATATTAATATCATAATGATCGCCAGTTAATTTTCCTTTAAAATAAATCTCAGACGGACGACCGATATAATCTCCTTGATAATTTGTCAATTCGAATTCTGGCAAATGGTATTTCAAAAGAAAAGCCTGCAAACATGTACTTGCGCTTCCTGTTGCAGCATCTTCTACCAGTTGGTTATGCTCGATACACAACATTCGGCTAAACAATTTTGAACCTTCCAAATAATAAAAGTAAAGCCCTCTATGACTTGTTTTGCAATGCTGTTTTAGCCATTCGTCTGTTTTGTCTTTATCTAAAACTAAATTTTCTAAAGCTCTTTTACTGCTTAATCCCACCATTACAAAAGCGCTTCCTGTTGTCACTTCTTGAATTGGAAACTGATTTTCGAAATCGCTTACTTGGAGATTGCTGAAAAACGTAAAATCTATTTTAGAAAAAGTGTCCCAAAACTTCGGCTGCGCTGCTTTCAACCAAACCAAATCTCCTGTTTTATTAATTGGAATTGGTCCAATCGGAACTTCTAATTTTATTTCGCTTGGCGAATGGTCAAAAATTTTATTCATCAAAACCCAAGAAGTTCCAATAATCGGATGTCCAGCAAACTGCATTTCTTGAGCTGGAGTAAAAATTCTAACCTCCGCTTTATTATTTTCTTTATCTAATTTGGTAACAAATGTGCTTTCAGCGAAGTTGATCTCTCTTGCCATCTGTTGCATTTCTTCTGAACTCAAATTTTCAGCATCCAAAAAAACCGCCAGCTGATTTCCAGCATATTTTTTATCAGCAAAAACATCAATTATGTAAAAAGGTAAACTCATGTTTTGTAAAATGTGTTTTGTAAGATGTAAAATGTTTCTTCTGTCTTATTTCAATTCACAGATAACATTTTACATTTCATTAATAAATTATCGGTTAATTGACGAATTTGTTTTTGACTCTTCCGATTTTATCGCAGCTAATTCTTTCTTAGCTTCTTCTACCACATCTGGATAATCTGTAAAGTTGTTGATTACGTTATCTAAAATGTAAGTTGCTTGATAGCTGTCTTTTAATCCGTAGAAGTTTTTCGCCATTAAGACTAAACCTTTAGCTCCATAATATTTATAAGCCGAATAGCTTTTTGCCAGTTTTTGAACTGCTGTATTTGAAGCTTCAAATTTTCCTTCTTTCGTTTTAAAATACGCATCGTAATACAAAGCTTCTGCCGCTAGTTCTCCTTTTGAAGTAGCCGAAAGTTTTGCATAAGCTGCTTTTGCTTTATCTTCGTTTCCTGTTTGCATTGCCGCACGTGCTACAATAATCTGTGCATCTGCTTTTACACCTGCATCTGATTTCGGATTTTCTAATACTTTGTCAGCTGCTACTACAGAACGATCGTAATCTTTTTTGTCATAGTAGCATTTCATCAAATTCGCTTGCGCAAAAGTTTTGTTCTGCGGATAATCTGCTTCACTTTCTAATCTTGTTAAAACCGGAATTGCTTTATCGCAATCTTTTGATTTCAAATAAATTTGAGCCAGTCTGTTTAAAGCCTGCTCGGTAAATTCATTTCTAGGCTGATCGATTACAAACTGATAATTTGCAATAGATTTAGTTTCAGAGCCTTCTGCATAAGTAAGTTGCGCTAAATAGAAATTGGCTTCCAAGGCATGCATTCCATTCGGGAATTTAGAAATATAACCTGCAAAACCTGTAATCGCCTGCTTAGAATTGTTTTGGCTGTATTGTTTGAAAGCTGCATCGTAAGTGTCGTTATCCAATTCTGCATCTGTAACGGCAACAAAATCTAATGTACGAACCCACGTTGCATATTCGTGCACTTTTCCAGAATCTACATAAATTAATCTTGCTGTTGAAACTGCTTCTAAAGCTTCTGGAGTTTTTGGGAATTCAGCTGCTACTTTTTTGAACTTTGTCAATGCTTGCTCATCACGATCTGAATTGTAATAAATAAGACCTTGTTTTAAAATTGCTTTGGAAGTAAATGATCCATTGTTAAATTCAGAAATCAATTGATCGTAAGTTTTCAGTGCTTGTTCATTTTTCTTTTCTGCAACATAGGTATTTCCTAATTCAAATAAAGCGTCATCACGATAAGATGATTTTTTGTACATCTGAAGGAAATTATTCAATTCATCTACTTTCTTAGCATTATTTGACATAAAGCCATAAGAAAGTGCTTTTTGAAATTGTGCATAATCTGCATCTACGCCTTTGGCAGCAATCGCTTTTGCATACGCTTCGTTTGCCGCACTATATTTTGAAGTTACAAAACGGCAATCTCCTAAACGTAAATAAGAATCGTTTAAACGGTTTTTATCTGAAGGCGAATTATCAATCTGAGCTTGAAAAGAGTTTGCCGCCTGATCATAATCTTTCAGTTTAAAATACGTGTAACCAATATTGTAGTTGATGTTTTTATATTCGTCTGTAGACTTTGCTGCTGGCATTCCGGCGAATTGTTTGTAAGTCAGAAGTGCGTTCTGCATATCATCATTCAAATATTCTGTTTCTGCTTTCCAGAAAGTCGCACGAGCGGTAAACTCAGGTGTTTTTTGTTCGCTAATCGCACTTTTGAACATTTTACCTGCTTCTTGGTAATTATTTTCGTTGTACAATTCTAATCCGCGGTAGAAAAGCACTTTTTGATACGCCGCCTTGTTTTCAGCCGTTCTATTTTTCTCTAATAAAGCCAAAGCTTCTTTATAGTTTTTAGAAGAAATATAAGAATCAACCAAAAGTTTCTCTACCTCAGCACGGCTTGAATTGTTTGGATATTTTTTAAGGAAGTCTAATAAAATTCCAGGAACGGCTTGATACGCATTTCCGATATCATAACTCAATTTAGCATAATTTAAAGCTGCATCTTCTTGAATTTGAGCATTAAAATCCATTTCAGAAGCATTCTTAAAAGCGTTTAAAGCTTCTTGCTTTTTGCCCGTATTTAAATAACTCAAACCTAAATGGTAGTAGGCATTTTGAGCTACAAAATCTTTTCCTTCAATAATTTTATTGAACTGAGAAATTGCCTTTTCGTACTCTTTCTGCTCGTAATACGCATAACCTAATTGGTAAAAATCAGTATTGTTCCATTTTCCTTTTTTACCAGCATATTTTTCCAAATATGGAATGGCTTTTCCGTATTGCTTCAAGTTGAAATAACTTTCACCAATAATTTTATTCAGCTCCGATTTTTCAATATCATTTGATTTCCCCATTGCTTGCTGACCTAAATCAATTGCTTTTTGGAAATTTCCTAATTTGAAATTCATATCAGCTTGATAATAAGACAGCTTCTCTTTGTATTTTTCTTCGCCCGAAACCTCATCAAAATACTTTGTAGCTTCTTTATAATCGTCGCCTTCATAAGCCATAAATCCTAAATAATATTTGGCTTGAGAGCCATATTCTTTAGAATTTACCACTTTGTTAAAATAGTTGGTCGCTTCTTTTTTCTTTTTAGCATTAAAATAGCTGTAACCTTTCATAAAGTTAAACTTATCAGCCTCCGATTTGCTCATGTAGCTTTCGTCTACTTTATCAAACCATTGCAATGCTTTTGGGTAATTTCCTTGTTCGAAGAAAAATTGCGCAGCCTCTATGTAGGCCTGATTTTGTTTGGTGCTTGTTGGATAATCATTTACAAATTGCTCCATCAAAGCATCGGCATTTGCTTTATTGGTTCTAATGGCAGAATTTGCGATGTAGTAAGCACAGTCAGACTGCACTTCTTCATTTGTAGTATTGTTTTTTACTTTTTCAAAAATCAATTGCGCCGAAGCATATTGTTTGTCGTTATATAAAGCCAGTGCTTTGTCAAAATCCTTTAATTCGTAAGTATAAATAGCCGATTTTTGTGCTGAAGCTATACTCGAAGCAAGGAAAATTTGGAATAAAAAGAACCTGGAAAGTTTACGCATTTTAATAATATTTAGTATTCAAATGTATCATTTTATACGGTTTATAACGAAACGTTTCTTGAATTTATTATGAGTAAATATTCAATAACAAACATTTTAGAGGCATTATAAAAAGCAAATTGAAGCATATAAGTTATATAAGTAATTATAAGCTAGTAGATTTTAGCAGGTTAACCAAAATGAACTCACATAACTTATACGGTTTAAATTTTCATTTCTTTATTTACAAATTTTATTCAGAAATCAGCGAAATTTATTTTGAATACAAGCGTTATCTTATTACTTTTACCATTCAAACCAATTTTATTATGTCACAAACCGTACTATCTCTCAAAGAAGTCACTATATATCAAGAAGGAAGAAAAATTATATCTCACATTAACTTAGATGTTAAGCATGGTGAGTTTATTTACATTATCGGGAAAACTGGTTCTGGAAAAAGTAGTTTTCTAAAAACTTTATATGCTGATTTACCATTAATTGAAGGTGAAGGTCATATTGTAGAATTTGATTTGGCAACTTTAAAAGAAAACGACATTCCGTATTTGAGACGTAAAATCGGGATCGTATTCCAGGACTTTAAACTGCTTCCAGACCGTTCCATCAAAGACAATATGCTTTTTGTTTTGAGAGCTACTGGATGGACCGAAAAAGAAGCTATGGAGCACAAAATTGATGAAGTTTTGGACAAAGTAGGCATGAAAGATTTTGTAAACAAAATGCCTCATCAGCTTTCTGGTGGAGAACAACAGCGTGTTGCGATTGCAAGAGCACTTCTAAATGATCCAGAATTTATCTTAGCCGATGAACCGACAGGAAACCTTGATCCGCAGACTAGTTCTGAAGTTTTAGAAGTTTTAAAAGCAATCAATGCTGCAGGAAAAACTGTCATCATGGCAACTCACGATTATGCTTTATTGATGAAATTTCCATCTAAAACCCTAAAATGCGAAGATGAAAGAATCTTCGAAGTGGTGCAAAGAAGCGTGTAATGCTCTCTATTTTAATTCCGGTTTACAATTACAATGTTTTACCGCTTGCAAGCGAACTCGTAAAGCAATGCAGTTCTTGCGGAATTATATTTGAAATTCTTAGTTTAGACGATGCTTCTCAAGAGTTTACAGCTGAAAATGAAAAAATTAATCAGCTGAAAAAGGCTTCTTATTCCATTTTAGAAAAAAATATTGGAAGAAGTGCTATTCGAAATCTATTGGCACAAAAAGCGGTTTATGAAAATCTGCTGTTTTTGGATGCTGACACGATTCCTGTTTCTGATAATTTTATTTCGAATTATATTTTAGAAATAAAAAATAAAATTGTTTTTGGCGGACTTTTATATGAAAATAAAAAACCTTCGCAAGAACAGCTTTTACGCTGGATTTACGGCAAAGAAAGAGAAGCTTTAAGTTTATCTGAACGAAATAAAAATCCATCAAACACGGCATTGGTTTCGAATCTATTGATTAAAAAAGAAATTCTTCTTCGTTTTCCATTTGATAAAAGTTTGACTAAATATGGTTACGAAGATTTGCTTTTTTTCGCTGTTTTAAAATGCAATCAAATTGAGATTAAACATATTGAAAATCCAGTCTTTCATCTAAATTTAGAATCTTCCAATTTATTTCTAAACAAAACAAAAACGGCTTTAGAAAATCTAGCTTTTTTAGATTCTTCAAATAAAATATCAAAAAACGAAAGTAAAATTATCGGCTCATTTGACTTCTTAAAAAAAATGAAACTGATTTCTGTTTTTAATTTTGTTTTTAAGAAATCTGAACGAAAAATTGAGCAAAATTTGCTTTCAGAGAAACCATCACTTTTTCTGTTTGACATCTATAAATTAGGTTATTACTGTTTTCTAAAAACAAAATAAATGGCTTTTTTTTCTATCATAATTCCACTTTACAACAAAGAAAGTTTTATCAAAAACACGATACAAAGTGTTTTGGATCAGACTTTTCAGGACTTTGAAATAATTGTGGTAAATGATGGATCGACAGATAAAAGCGAAGAAAAACTACTTCAATTTAAAGATTCGAGAATCTATTATTTTAGTAAAGAAAACGAAGGTGCTTCTACGGCTAGAAATTACGGAATCGAAAAAGCATCGGCCGATTTTATTACTTTTCTTGATGCCGATGATTATTGGTATCCGACATTTTTAGAAACGATGTTTACTAATATTTCAAAACTTCCAAATCAAAAAGTTTTTTCGGCGGCAATTGAATTTGACACTTCAAAAAAAGTAATCTCTGCGCAATATTCGATTTCAAAAACAAATGAAGAATTTGAAATTGTAAACTATTTTAAAGCCAGTCTAAAAGAAACTGTTCTCTGTACCTCTTGCGCTGTTTTTCATCAATCTGTTTTTGCTGAAATTGGAAATTTTGACACCAAAATTAAAAGCGGCCAAGACACTGATTTATGGATTCGAATTGGACTTGTTTTTCCAGTTGTTTTTTCCTCGAAAACATTGGCAAGATATGTTTACGATCCCAAAAGCCTTTCGAAAAACAAAAATCTGATGAAAGAAAAAATGGATTTTTCAAAATTTGAAAAAGCTGAAAAAACAAATTTAGATTTAAAAAAGTTCCTGGATTTAAATCGGTTTTCTCTTGCTATTAAAAGCAAATTATCTGGAGAAACAGCACTTTTTCATCAATATTCAAATCCGATTGATTTAGAAAAATTAGGTTGGAAAAAAAGAATTTTACTTCGCCTCCCTGCATTTGCTCTACGCATTTTAATTTCCTTGAAAACCGTTTTAGCAAATATTGGAATGGGTTCATCTGTCTTTAAATAACCTGAATTTTTTGTATTCTCGTATATAATCTTTTTCAAGAAATTCTCCCGAAGACAAAACCAGACAAACGCTTCCCGAAGAGAAATTTTTAAGTTCACGCCAAATTCCAGAAACTATTAGCAAACCAACATTCGGCTTATTCAGCGTTACCGTTTTTATGTCTTTCCCATCTTTTAAAACTACATCAAAACTACCGCTCAAAGCAATCAAAAATTCTTGCTGTTCAATATGTGCATGCCCGCCCCTTTTGCTTCCGCTGGGCACATCATATAAATAATATACTCTTTTGGAAACAAACGGAATTGTATCTCCTTCTACAACCGAAAGATTTCCTCTACGATCCTGAATTTTAGGAATTTCGATCAATTGAATATCTGAAATATTCGCCATTATTGATGATTTAGAAGATTCTTCCATTGTTCTGAAATGTTTTTTAAAGACAAATGTTTTACGCTTTCAGCTGCATTGTTTCTGCAAAAATGATACAATTCGTCGTTAATTACAAAACGGTTCATGGCTTCAGCTAAAGCTCTCGGATTATGGTTTTCTACCAACAACCCATTAAACTCATTTTGGATAATTTCTCGTGGTCCAGAATTGCAATCGACTGAAATAACAGGTGTTCCCAGAGCTAATGATTCTACGATTGATAAAGGAAAGCCTTCATAATTACTTGTCAAAATTGTAAATTTTGCTTCTCGAACCTCTTCAAAAGGATTTTGTTTAAAGGGAAGAATTTCAACATAATCGCTCATTGTTAAGGATACAATTTTTTGCTGAATAAAATCTAAATCGTTTCCAGTTCCCATCAAATGCAAATGATACCCTTTCTCATATATTTTTGATTGAGAAAAAGCTTCGAGCATCAATGTAAAGTTTTTCACTTTTTCTTCAAACCTTCCAAAGAATAAAACCACTTTTTTTGTTTCGGAACCTTTTTCTAATTCTTTGTCAGAAATAAAAAAGGGATTATAAATCATTGTGGTATTCTTCAATTCGAATAACCTGTTTACTTTTTCTTCAATCGCTTTTGAAACACAAATTAAAGCTTCCACATTCTTGTAAAGCATTCTCGACCAAAACTTTGAAGTAGGAAAATAATTTTTAAAATTATAGCTGTGAACGATATAATAGATTTTAAAATTACGGTAAACAAATCTGGTAATTAATTCTCGTAACAATACATTTCGTGATCTGCTGTCGATTACAATCTCAATATTGTTTTGAACTAAATAGTTTTTCAATAATTTCCCTTTTTTCAATTTCTTAAAAAAAGAAAATGAACCTGAACTTTCTTTTTCTAAATTGAATAAAGTTCCTGCATAAGAATAATCTAAATGATCATTAACAATAATCGAATGCACTTCAAAACCAGAATCTTCTAACATAAAAGTCAGTAAAGCTGCAAAACGTTCTGCTCCTCCTTTTCCTAAAGAATTTGAAACAAGTGCAACTTTCTTTTTATTCATGCTTTTAAGTGAAAAAGTAAATATATTTGTCAAATATACATATAAATGAAAGTTTTATTGGTAGGCGAATACAGCCATTTGCACAATTCTCTGAAAGATGGTTTAGTGGCTTTAGGACATGAAGTTTTTATAATTGGTCGGAATGACGGTTTTAAAAATTTTCCTGTTGATTTTCCTATTCTTAAAAAATGGGATTCGGGTTTGCTTAAAAAGGTAAAAATTGCTGTTTACAAAATCTCCAGATTTGATATTAGTTCGTACTTAACTTATCGTCAATTTCTAAAATTAAAAAAGCAATGTTCGGGTTTTGATGTCGTGCAGTTAATCAATGAAAACAGTTTTCAATGCCAACCTTATTTTGAAAAAAAGATTATTTCGACTCTTTTAAAAAACAATAAAAAGCTTTATTTATTAAGCTGTGGCTACGATTATTTGAATGTAAAACATTGTTTTGAAAATCCCGATTTTAAATCGGTCATTCCGCTATATTTGAATCATAAAATTGATAAAAAATCTTTTGGGAATATTCTTAAATTTCGCCAAAAAACATTTTACAAACTGCATCAATTCATCTACAATAACAACCGAGGCATCATTGCTACCGATTTTGATTATCATCTTCCGCTGAAAGGAAATGAGAAATATTTAGGATTAATTCCGAATCCGATTAACATTGAAAAACTTCCTTTTCAACCTTTAAATATTGCAGATAAAATCATCCTTTTTCATGGCATCAACCAAGATAATTATTTAAAAAAAGGAAATGATTATTTTGAAAAAGCTTTGAAAATAATCCAACAAAAATATCCTTCGAAAGTGGAGATCATAACTGTTCGAAGCGTTCCTTATTCAGAATATATTAATTTGTACAACAGCTGTCATATTTTGCTAGATATGGTTTATGCTTACGATCAAGGATACAATGCTCTCGAAGCAATGGCAAAAGGAAAAGTAGTTTTTACAGGAGCCGAAACTGAGTTTAGAGAATATTATAATCTTTCTGAAAAAGTCTGCATAAATGCGATTCCAAACGTTGAATATCTGGTAAATGAATTGTCTTTTTTAATTGAAAATCCAAATGAAATTACTGCGATCGGAAAACGTGCGAGAGCTTTTATAGAAGAGCATCATCATTATATAAAAATTGCAGAAAAGTATATTAAGAAGTGGAATGAAAACTAAAATAGACTTTTTCTAAAATAAACCGCCAAAACCATTAGATAAAATAAATTATTAAAAGCATAAGCAATTACGACGCCTTCAATTTGAAATATTTTTATAAAATATAAACTGGCAAAATACAAAACAGAAAGCGAAAATAATTCGGCAATAATAAAGGCTGAAGTCATTTTTTTAGCGAAAAACTGTAAACCTAAAATTAAAGCGCAAACTTTGAAAACATCTCCTAAAAGCTGCCAGAAAAACAAATCGGTTACAGGTAAAAATTCTTTTGTAAAGAGTAACTCAATAATAAAAGACCTAGTAAAATAAAGTGTGGTTAAACCCAAAACAAAAATTGGGAGAATGAATTTATAGTACTGCCAAAAAATAGTTTTCGTTTCTGAATCATTTTTGGCTTTGGACAATTTTGGCAAAAAATAAACACTTAAAATGGTACTGACGAACATTAAATAATAGCTTGAAATTCTGGTCATAGTTTCACAATATCCCGCTTGTTCAATACCTAAATTCTGAATAATATAATTTCGAATTGCAAGAAATACAAAGGGTCCCAAAACAGATGAAACTAATGCCATTAGAGAATAAGACGAAAGATTTTTTAAAACTCTAAAATCGAAAACATTTAATTTTATGAACTGAAGAAACTGAATTTCTTTTTGAACCAAATAAAACGTGATAAAAAACAGTAAAGCTGGTGCAATTACAATTGAAAGCAAAGCTCCTGTAGTTTTAAATTGCAAAATCAAGAAAATGGAAATCAATAAGCCAATAATGTTTCCAATAATATTGATCCAAATTACTTTTTGAAATTTGCCCAAACCATTAATTACAGTTATTAAAAAAATAGAAAGTCCGTAAGTTGGTAAAACTAAAGCTAGAACTTTAAAAACAATCAAATATTCGGCATTATTTCCAAAGATTTTCTGATTCCAATAAGATACTGTAAAAAATAAAATGCTACTTAGCAAAAACGCAACAACTAATAAACTAATAAAAACTGTAGAAATTATTCTTTCTAGTTCTGTTTTGCTTTTTTCATTTTCAGCCGTATATTTTACAATTCCGTTTTGAAAACCTAAAGTGGAAATATTTTCTAATGAAGTCAAGAAATTACGAAGATTGCCGACCAAAGCCATTCCGTTTGGACCAACGAAAATCGCAAGAATTTTTGATGTAATTAATCCGATTCCGATTTTCAAAGCAACACTGAAACTGTTTAAAGAAGTGATCTTAAACAAACTGATTTGAATTATTTTTCTATAGAAATTCAAATTAATATTGGTTTAAAATTTCAACAATAAAATCCACTTCAGATGCTGTTAAAACCGGACTTATCGGCAGGCTTAAAACTTCCCTATGAATTTTCTCGGTAATGGGAAATGACAAATTGTTCCATTCTAAAAAAGCTTTTTGCTTATGCGGCGGAATTGGATAATGTATAACAGTTTGGATGTTATTTTGAGCTAAATATTCTTGTAAATGCTCTCTATTTTCTGTTCGAATGACAAACAAATGAAAAACATGATTATTCGAGAAATCCCAAAACGGAAGCACAATTTTATCATTTTTAATTTCTGATAAATATCGTTTTGCAATGGTCCTTCTTTTCTCATTATCCGAATCTAAATTGGGTAGTTTTAGATTTAAAAAACCAGCTTGCAATTCGTCTAGTCTCGAATTTACGCCAATATAATTGTTATTATATTTTTTCTCTGAACCGTAATTTCGAAGCGAAAAAAGCACTTTTGCCAACTCAGAATCGTTTGTGGTAATGGCTCCGCCATCGCCTAAACAGCCTAGATTTTTTCCTGGGTAAAAACTGTAAGCGATTGCTGAATTTAAATTGTTAATTGTTAATTGTTGATTGTTAATTGCTCCGTGAGATTGAGCACTATCTTGTACAATTAACAAATTATACTCTTGCGTAATTTCATTTATTTTTTCCATTTCAGCTAATTGTCCGTATAAATGAACGGCTAAAATGGCTTTTGTTTTTGAAGTGATTTTTTCCTCAATTAATTCTGGATTGATATTGTAAGTTTCTAATCTTGGTTCTACTAAAACAGGAATTAAATCGGCTTGCAAAATAGCTAAAATGCTGGCGATATAGGTGTTTGCAGGAACGATGACCTCATCGCCTTTTTTGAGTTTTCCTAGTTCGATATATCCTTTAAAAATAAGAACCAAAGCATCAAAACCATTCCCCACTCCAATGCAATATTTAGAATGGCAATATTCGGCAAAAGCTTTTTCAAATGTTTCCACTTCTTTTCCTAAAATATACCAGCCGTTTTCTAAAACCGATTTCAGTTTTTCCTGAAAAGCAGCTTCATACGGTTGGTTTATTTTTTTTAGGTCTAAAAATGGTATCACTTTATTTCAATTTTATAAAAATCCTGATTGTAAACCGAGCATCCTAATTCTTCTTTTTGTTTCAAAAGCCCGATATTATAACCCGATTCATTTGGTTCATCAACAATACCCATATCAAAGAAATGCTTCCCTTTTCGCTTGTATTTATGAATCAAATTGATAAATAAAAAGTCAAGTGCTCTAAATTCCTCTCCTATTTTTGAAGTAGCTCCATATTGAGATTTAACTCCATTTTTGGTCTCAAAAATGGTGATTCCAGCTATAATTTCGTCATTTCTGTAAGCAGAATATTGTCTGATATTTTGAGGGAATTTAGATTTTAAAAATACTATTTCTTCTTTGGAATGAACGGGTTTTACATTGAACTTTTCTAACAATCGCGGTTCTAATATTTTCTCCCAAAACGGATCGAAATTTTCTTCTTCAAAAATATCCAAATCAAGATTTTCAATTCGCCTGAAGTGCTTCATTTTGCTTTTCGAAATCTTCAACGGAGTAGTTAGATTTACTGCCAGATTCATTTCCTTCCTTTCTAAAACTGCTCCTCTTTTCATTAAAAAAAAGTCCATTGCCTTGTTTCCTTCCGAAAAATAAAAATCTGGAATTGGCTTATAATAAAAAGTTTCGAATTGATTTTCTTTCAAAAAATATAAAATTTCATCCAAAATCGACTCTACTTTTTCTGCTTTCAATTTCGATAAAAACACCAATCCGCCATAGGTTAAACCTTGATGGGAATACAGTGAATTTCCTTTTTTATTGGCAGGAAGAATGGCTCTCAGTTTGTCTTCTTCAAAAACTAAAAGCGAAAAATCTTCAAAGCGGTCTTTGTGGTATTCCATAAAATCGCGATGAAATAAAAAAGTAGCATTTTGGGACTGAGCCACAAAATCGTTCCAGACTCCATAATCTTCTTGGGCGTATTTTTTAATGGTATATCTCATGCTATTTGTGATCAAATGCTTTCAGATGCCATTTGTATTTTACTGCCATTAATCGAATAACAATTATCACAAGAGAAGTAACCAAGTACAAAATATCATCGTTTAAATTTAATTTTCGCAATCCGAAAAATACCATTCCGCCAAAAATACAGATTGTTGCATAGATTTCTTCTCTAAAAACGTTTGGAATTTCGTTACATAAAATATCGCGAATTACTCCTCCAAAACAAGCTGTCATGGTTCCTAGCGCAATACAAATTGCAGGGTGAAGTCCCGTTATAAGTCCTCTTTCAAGTCCAATTAAAGTAAAAACTCCAAGTCCAATAGTATCAAAAAGAAACAATGAAGTTCGAAGTTTATCAAAGCTTTTCCTAAAGAGAATCGCCAGAAAAAACCCTAAAATGATCACATATACGTATTGCATGTCACGCATCCAACCCACTGGAGTTCTTCCAATTAAGACATCACGAAGCGTTCCGCCTCCAACTGCAGTTACAAATGCAATGATAAAAACCCCAAACGGATCTAGTTTTTTGTGCATTGCAGTTAAAGCGCCAGACATGGCAAATGCCATTGTCCCGATAATATCAAGTAGGTGAAACATTTTTTTCTGAGTTACAAAGATGCAAAGGGTCAAAGTTACAAAGTTGCAAGGAATAATCTTAGCAAATCTGACTCATGAGATAGGTATTATTTTTTTACGTAAATCGGACTTCTTTTTAATAAATATGAAATAGAATCCATCCAACCGTCTTTTACTGCCAGCAAAGGTTTACGGGTTTGCGAGTAAATTTTATCTGTATTTTTATACATGTCAAAATAGACGGTATAGTAATAATACGTTTGATTGTTTGCGGTTGTGGTAGAGATATCGTTTGTTGTTACTTTTTTATCGTTATTGCTTACTTTGGCATTTCCGCTGTTATAAGTAGTCGCGGTAGTACCAGTACCAATTGTATAGGAAACTTTTGCGGCCACAATATTATCAACACCTAATATTTTTTCAAGATCTTCTATAGGCGTTTCGTCAATGTTGTTGTGGTCAATTCCTGCTTTGTGCAGTAAACTATTTGTTGTTCTTAAATCTTGAACCGTTAACGGAAAAATATTTGACGATTTATCTAACAATTTATTGTACAAATCGTTTTGAGCAAATTTTGCCATATCCTCAGAACCTTGCTGATTATCTGCATTTACATACGGAACTGGCAACACCGCAATTGTGTTATGCTGTATATCTGCACTTGCTACACTTTGTGTGGTATTTTGAGGAGTGCTTGTGTTTGGAGAAACATCAAAAGTTTGGGATCTTCCGCTTGCAAAATCGATTTTGGCAATCTGCGAAACGTCTAATGAAATCTGAATGGTTTCGCCAGGAAGCGAATATTCTACGGTTTTATCAGACATTTTTAAAATGGTGCATTCAATAATCTGATAATCTCTTTTTATAATTTTATCTAATTTTTTTTCGCTTTGAGCGAAACCAAAAAAAGCAGTAAGCAAGAAAAATACAATAAGGAAAGGCTTCGAATTATTCATGTTTCATTTTTTAAATTCAACTTTTACCAACTAATAATCAGTTAAATATAAAAAATTATCCGCAAAATCTGAAAAGCATTTTCAAATCCTTAAAGAAAAAATCACATGTTTTGTGTGTAGAAGTTATAATCTTTTAAAATCACACGTATAAAATCGCTATTGTTTCCCGATTGGTTTTTAATGCCTGTTACACTTTCAATTTTGGCCACTAGTTTGTAAATAACTTCATAATCGTTTTTAGCAGCCGCTTTTTGATACGTTTCTTTAATAATACGCATATCATTATCTGAAAGTTTGATAACTAAAGGATAAGTAGGCACATAAGCTTCGCCGATTTCTTCTAAAATGGTATGGCTAATATTAATTTTATTCTTTAATGTAATTACCGCTGTTCCTGCTGCCATGTCGCCCAAACGCTGAGATTTTTGACTTGTTATAACCGCAATAAGCCCAGGAAGTCCAAAAAAAGTAAAAAAGTCAATTACTCTAAAAAACCAGCGAATTAAGTAGTCGCCAAAACCTGCCTGGTAGCCGTCGATTTTTACAACTTTAATTTTTAGTATTTTTTTGCCCAGTGACTGTCCTTCAAAAAAACTTTCTAGAACCAGCGAGTAAACTATTACTGGCGAATAGAGCATCAAGAAAATTGCGCCTCGTGACCAGCCATCCAAATTAACCATCAATCGATCCAGCTGTAGCCAATCAAAAAGCACTATAGAAAGTGCTGTTATATAACAGATTATAATAAACAAATCAATAAAAAAAGCACCTAACCTTTCGCCTACAGAAGCAGCAATAAAATTTATTTTGACATTTTGTGTCGTATTAATAGATAATTCTGACATATTTCATATTTTAGCCTACAATGAGAGAAATCGCCTTTATAAAACAAAACAGAGAAAAATGGCTCGAGTTTGAGCTGGCAATTTTTGGTAAAGCTAAAAAAAATCCTGATGAATTAGCTAATTTGTACATTCAAATGATGAATGATTTGTCGTATGCTCAAACGTATTATCCTAAAAGTAAAACGGTTGTATACCTTAATCATCTCGCTTCTCAGATTTATCAAAAAATTTACAAAACCAAACGCACCGACCAGAATCAATTTGTAGCGTTCTTTAAAATCGAAGTGCCTTTGTTGGTTTACGTATACAGAAGGTATCTGGCCTATGCTTTTGTTTTGTTTTTTGTTACCGTTTCTATCGGAGTGCTTTCTGCTCGTTATGATCGTGATTTTGTACGTCTGATTTTAGGCGACGAATATGTCAACATGACTTTAGAAAACATCAAAAAAGGCAACCCCATGGCCGTTTATGGTTCGGGCAGCAACTGGGGAAGTTTTATTGGCATTACGGTAAACAATCTTTTTGTTGGTGCCAAATGTTATTTCTACGGCATTTTTGCAGGAATTGGGACTTTCAATGTTTTTCTTCAAAACTGTATTATGCTGGGTTCTTTTCAGTATTTTTTCTACGAACAAGGCGTTTTCTGGAAAAGCGTCCGCGGAATCTGGATTCATGGTTCGATGGAAATTTTTGCCATTGTAATCGAAACAACTGCCGGATTTATTCTTGGAGCTTCTATTCTATTTCCTAAAACTTTTTCAAGATTAAATTCTTTTAAAATTGGTTTCAAAAACAGTTTCAAAATATTCTTAAGCACTTTTCCTTTCACTATAAGTGCGGGATTTTTAGAAGGCTTTATTACCAGATATTCTATCGATATGCCGAATTGGCTCAGTAGTTTTATCATCTTGTTTACGCTTGCCATAATTTCATTTTATTATTTGATATACCCTTTTATTGTACACAAAAAAATGCATTCCTTAACCGCCGAAAAACTTTAAGACCAAGTAATGACAAGATTATTATTTATTTTATCTTTTCTTTTGTGCTGCGGTATTTCTCAGGCTCAGGATTCTATTCCTATAACCGTAGATCCTCCAAAAATTACTGCAATTAAATATACCGAAAAAGATATTCAAGTAGATTCTGGAACTGTCCTAGCCAAACATTTTGAAAAGAATTTCAAAAAAAAATATACCGATAAAGAGTTTCTCTACGAATATAAAGCTCCCGAAAAAAATTGGTGGGATAACTTTAAGCATTGGCTGGCAAGACAAATTTTTAATTTATTTAATTTCAGCAGTGTAAAAACCTCTTTCAATTTTATTTCTATTTTATTTAGAATAATTGCGATTCTGGTCGTTGTTATTTTGGTTTATTTTATTGCAAAAGCTTTGATTAAACGCGAAGGATCATGGATTTTTGGAAAAAATGCCAATAAGAGAACGTTGTTTTATTCTGACGCCGAGAAAAACATTCACCTTTTAGATTTTGAAAAACTCATTAAAGAAAGCGTCGAAACTGGAGAAAGAAGAATTGCAATACGCTATTATTATTTGTGGCTTTTGAAAGTAATGGCGCAGCATCATTATATTGAATGGGATATCGAAAAAACCAATTCTGATTACTTGTACGAACTGCATAATCCTGCTCATAAAGAAGAGTTTACCTATCTTTCTTACCTGTACAACTATATCTGGTATGGCGAATTTGAAATTGACGAAACCACATTTAGAAAGACTGAAAACAGATTTAAAAAAGCATTAAAAACCTTTGGCAATGGATAATAAAGTTAAAATATACATTGCTATTCTGGTTTTAATTTTCGGAATAACAGTATTGGTAGACAAGGGACAGCCTAAACCTATTGACTGGACTCCTACGTACTCTGTTGAGGATAAAATCCCATTCGGATTATACGTTTTTGACCATGAAGCAGATGGACTTTTTAAAGAGAAAGTAGAACGAATTTCAACGCAAACTCCTTACGAATATCTGGATTCTCAATATGATGCAAGAGAGAATGTAGAAACTTATAGAATTAAAGGTACTTTCATCAATATTTCTGAGGTAAATAATATTGATGATCAATCGATGAAAGAAATTTTATATTTTGTTTCTCATGGAAATAATGCTTTCTTAAGCATGAAAGTATTTCCGAAAGTATTATTGGATTCTTTAAAAATTGAACTGGACACCGATTTTATGCCAAACGACAGCATTACAGCCTGGATGGCAAATAAAAAAGTAGACTCAAAAAAATATACTGTAAGTACTGGATTAAGCGATTATTTTTCAAAAATAGACACTTTAAATACAAAAGTTCTAGGATATCAGACCAGTCGCAAAAATAAAAGACAAATCAATTTTATTGAAGTTCCATATAAAAACGGCCATCTCTATCTGCACACGCAGCCAGTGGCTTTTACCAATTACAATTTGCTGAAAAAAGATCATTATCAGTATGCTGAAAACTTAGTTTCTTATATTCCGAAAGGAAACATTTTTTGGTACAATAAAACTTTTAACGACAAACGCATTTCAAATTCTCCGATGCGATATATCTGGAGTCAGCCTGCTTTAAAATCCGCTTGGTATTTAGGCTTACTGGGAATTTTGATTTTTATGATATTCAATGCAAAGCGAAAACAGCGCATAGTGCCAATTATAAAGCCTTTGCAGAATTCAACAGTCGAATTTACTAAAACAGTCGGAAATCTCTATTATCAAGAAGGAGATCATACCAATATTATCGATAAAAAGATTATTTACTTTTTAGAAAAAATAAGAACCGATTATTTGATTGATACGACTAAATTAGATGACGATATTATAACCAAATTGCATTATAAAACAGGAAAAGACGAAAAAGATATTCGCGACTTGGTTCAATTAATTAATGACCACCGTAACAGTTACCACGGAAGTCTCGAAGAAGATCTCCTTAAAATAAACACAGCAATAGAAAAGATTTTACATTAACTAAAATATTTGCCACCAATTAAGATTAACACAGATTAACTAAAAAAATTCTTTTTAATCCTTAAAAATCAGTGGCTAAAAAAATAAAAAATAGACCAAATTATGGACGATATCAATACAACATCAAATGAAATCACAAACGAAAATGTGAATTTTGAAACGAGAATTAATCTAGGACCGCTTTTAGATCATGTAAACACGATTAAAAAAGAGATCGAAACGGTTATTGTGGGTCAGCATAAAATGGTAGACCAGCTTTTGGTTGCTATTTTATCAAACGGCCACGTTCTTTTGGAAGGTGTTCCAGGAGTTGCCAAAACAATCACTGCTAAATTGTTGGCTAAAACTTTGAATATTGGCTTTAGCAGAATTCAGTTTACGCCAGATTTAATGCCTTCTGATATTTTAGGAACTTCTATTTTTAATCTGAAAAACTCAGAATTTGAGTTCAAAAAAGGACCTATTTTCTCCAATTTAATTTTAATTGATGAAATAAACCGTGCTCCTGCAAAAACTCAAGCCGCACTTTTTGAGGTTATGGAAGAACGCCAAATTACAATTGACGGTTCTGGTTATCAGTTAGAAACTCCGTTTTTGGTAATTGCAACTCAAAATCCTATTGAGCAAGAAGGAACCTATCGTTTGCCAGAAGCGCAATTGGATCGTTTTCTGTTCAAAATCACGATTGATTATCCGAAATTGAATGAAGAAATTTTAATCATTCAAAGAGAACATTCTTTACAAGATCAGGGAAAATTAGATGCCATCAAAACGCTTCTTTCTGCTGATGAAATTAAAGAATATCAAGGTTTGGTAAAACAAATTAGAGTGGAACAGAACTTATTAGAATATATTGCCCGAATCGTCGTAAACACACGCGAAAATGCCTTTTTATATTTAGGAGCTTCTCCTCGCGCCTCAATCGCCATTTTGAATGCTTCGAAAGGCTTTGCTGCCATCCGCGGACGCGATTTTGTTACGCCAGAAGATATAAAAGAAGCTGCAATTCCAGTTTTACAGCACCGCGTAATTGTTGCGCCAGAACGTGAAATGGAAGGAATTACAAGTTCTGAAATTATTAAACAGATTATTGAAACGGTAGAAATACCGAGGTAATTATTAATGATGAATTGTTAATTGTTAATGATTGGCAAACTTCAAACTTTGCAAAACCACTTGTCACCCTGAGCGAAGCCGAAGGGCGCAAAGGGCTTCGACTCCGCTCAGCCTGACAAAGAGGGACAAAACTTGAAACCTGAAACCTGAAACTTGAAACAATTAAAAAACAATAAAACACAAAAAACATTGAAAACGTCTAAATTTCTCATCTCATTCTCTCTCCTTCTTCTGATTGTTTTTCAATCTGCAAATGCTGTTGTTTTAGAAAACAAAAAAGATGCTTTTTATTTCAAAAGCGATAAACAAGAGATTGAAATTTTAGTGAAGAAATTATACGAGTGGGTTGAAACTAAAAACAGCAACAACGATTTCAATCCGCTTGCAAACAAAAAGGGAGACAAATACATTGGACTGGATCTAAATGCACATAAAAAAAGACTAGAAGAACTGAAAAAAACTAATTTCTTTTCGCAGCAATTTTTAGACAATTACAATAAAATTGCTTTAAAAATAGACTCCAATCTTAAAACTAAAAAAATAGAATGGTTTGAAGGAGAATTGCCTCCTTTTGGAAACGATTCCAATCCTTGGTGCAATTGTCAGGACAATCCAGAAAACTATTGGAAAACAATGGCAATAAACCATTTGAAAGTTGAAAACAATTCAGCCTCTTTTGATTGGACTTGGTCATGGAAAGGCGATTTTAAATATAAAGTGAAAACGGTTAAAGAAAACGGGGTTTGGAAAATAGCAACTCTTGAAGGCTTTGATTTTAATGACTTCACTAAAATTTAGTAGAAAATATAAAACTAAGAAAACTTGAAATTCATAAAAAGTCTATATCTCAACAACTTCTTTTTCTATGTGCTCATTGGCATTATAGGATTATTTGTCTGTGCCTTTATTTTTCCAAATATGTACAATGCAGTTTGGTTGCTGGTTTTAGGTTTAGTGACATTTTTAGGTCTTGACATTTTGCTTTTATATTTGGCAAGAACAGGTCTTGAAGCAGAAAGAATTACACCAGAAAAGTTGTCAAATGGAGATTTAAATCCAATTACAATTAGTCTAAAAAACCATTATACTTTTCCGATTTTGGTTAGGATTATTGACGAAATTCCGTTTCAATTTCAGGTTCGCGATTTCAAAATTGTAAAAACGATAAAAGCGACTTCGCAAAAAGAAATTGGTTACGACCTTCGTCCGACTGAGCGTGGGGAATATCATTTCGGTTCTTTAAATGTTTATGTTTCTTCGCCTTTAAGATTGATTTCGAGAAGATTTTCCTTCGATAAAAATCAAATGGTCCCAACCTATCCGTCTTATATTCAATTAAGAAAATACGATTTAATCGCTTTTTCGAATAATTTATTTCAATACGGAATCAAAAAAATACGCCGAATTGGCCACACCATGGAGTTCGAACAGATTAAAGAGTATGTGCAAGGCGACGATTTGCGAACACTAAACTGGAAAGCGACCGCCAAAAGAAACTCTTTGATGGTGAATCAATTTCAGGACGAAAAATCACAATCGGTTTATATGGCAATCGACAAAGGACGTGTCATGCAAATGCCTTTTGACGGATTAAGCTTATTGGATTATGCCATTAATTCGGCTTTGGTTTTGTCTAATGTCATTTTGAAAAAACAAGACAAAGCTGGTCTTTTTTCTTTTTCTAAAAAAGTAGAAAATCGCGTGTTCGCCGAAAGAAGAGGTTCGCAAATGCAAAAAATCCTAGAAGCTTTGTACAACGTAAAAACAGATTTTTTCGAAAGTGATTACAGCAGATTGTATGTCGATATTAAGAAAAACATCAACCAGAGAAGCCTAATTATTCTGTACACCAATTTTGAAACTATGGATGGTTTAAATCGTCAATTACCTTATTTAAAAGGAATTGCCAAAAGCCATTTATTGGTTGTTGTTTTCTTTAGCAACACAGAATTAAACAGCATTATCAATAAAAAAACCACTACAATTCAAGAAGTCTACGACAAAGTGATTGCCGAAAAATTCATGTTCGAAAAACGATTAATTGTAAACGAATTGAAGAAATACGGAATACATTCGGTTCTTACACAACCCGAAAATCTTACGCTTGACGCCATTAATAAATATTTAGAGATCAAGTCTAGAGGGATTTTGTAGCAACTTTCAATCTGTTAACTTATGGTTATTTTATAGATTGACTTTACTGTTATTGCTATTATTAAATTAGTTTTGAAAGAAAATAACAATCCGATTGTAACACCTTAAAAACAGATAAAAATGAAAAAAGCAATTCTACTTCTGTTCGTTTTACTAAGCATTCACGCTCAAGCACAAAAAACAGAAAACATCATCATTATTACTACGGATGGCTTTAGATGGCAGGAAGTTTTTAAAGGAGTTGATGCCGCAATTGCTAATGATAAAAAATTCAATCAGGGGGATAGCGCTTACATTTATAAAAAATACGGGAACCCAGATATTGCAGAATCTCGTAAAAAACTAATGCCTTTTTTCTGGTCTGAAATCGCTTCGAAAGGTCAGATTTACGGAAATCGAGATTTAGGAAACAAAGTCGATGTTGCCAATCCGTATTGGTTTAGCTATCCTGGATATAGCGAAATCATGACTGGAAATGTAGATTTGAAGGTCAATTCAAACGGTTACAAAGCCAATCCGAATGTCAATGTTTTGGAGTTTCTAAATCAGCAGGCTAAACTAAAGGGAAAAGTTGCTGCATTCGGAGCTTGGGATGCTTTCGACAGAATCTTAAACGAAGAAAGAAGCGGATTTCCTGTAATTTCAGCCTTTGATAAAGTGGGCGGAAACAAACCAACAGCATCACAAAAATTGCTGAACGAAATGCGTGACAATTCGTTTAAACCTTTTCATGAAGATGAATGTTTAGACGTTTTTACCCACTATCAGGCATTAGGCGAATTAAAAACGAAAAAGCCAAAAGTTCTTTATATCGCGTATGGCGAAACTGACGAATGGGCGCATCACGGAGATTACAGATCATATTTGGATGCCGCAAATCAAGTAGACAAATGGATTCAGGAAATCTGGAATTTTGTTCAAAATGATCCGCAATATAAAAACAAAACAACCTTGTTTATAACCGTGGATCACGGCCGCGGCGACAAAGTAAAATCGCAATGGACAGATCACGGTTCTGATGTTCCGGGCGCTTCTCAAATTTGGTTTGCCACAATGGGTCCAGAAATTGCCCCAAAAGGCGAAATCAAAACCGATTCGCAATTCTACCAAAAGCAATTTGCACAAACCATAGCAAAATTTCTAGGCTACACTTTCAAAACAGATCATCCTGTTGATGAAGAGATAAAAGAGGTTTTCGAGAAATAATAAAACTTTCTGCCACGAATTTCGCGAATTGACACTAATTTCTTTTTTGACTTTACGCAATTACAATTTGTGCCAATTCGCGAAATTCGTGGCAGAAAAAACCTTTGTCACTTTGTCACTTTGCATCTTTAAAAAAAATCTCAGTACCTTAGCGCCTTAGAAACTTAGCATCTCAAAAAAATGAAACAAATCACTTCAATTCAAAATCCGTTTATCAAATCTTTGGTTTTACTTCAAGAAAAATCCAAAGCAAGAAAACAAACTGGAACATTTTTGATTGAAGGTTTAAGAGAAATTTCATTAGCCATAAAAGGCGGTTACGAAATCGAAACTGTTTTGTTTTTACCTGAATTAGTTTCTGAATCCGAAATCAATAAACTGATTCGAAACCCATTTCAAATCATCGAAATCAATAAAGAAGTTTACCAAAAACTAGCGTATCGCGATACTACAGAAGGAATTTTAGCCGTTGCCAAAAGCAAATCCTTAAAATTATCTGATTTAAAATTATCTGACAATCCGCTTATTTTGGTTGTTGAATCTCTAGAAAAACCGGGAAATATTGGCGCTGTTTTGCGTACAGCAGACGCTGCGAAATTGGATGCTGTTTTAATTGCCAATCCGAAAAGTGATTTGTACAATCCGAACATTGTGCGTTCTAGTGTGGGCTGTTTGTTTACCAATCAAATTGCAACCGGAACCACTTCAGAGATTATTTCGTTTTTAAAAGAAAAAAAGATCAATTTCTACAGCGCTACTTTACAAAATTCAACTTCCTATCATACCCAAAATTTTACTACTCCAACCGCTTTAGTTGTAGGTACAGAAGCAACAGGTTTAACGCAAGAATGGCGCGATGAAGCTACTCAAAATATCATTATTCCAATGCAGGGCGAAATCGACAGTATGAACGTTTCTGTAGCTGCGGCAATTTTGATTTTTGAAGCGAAACGTCAACGTGGATTCTGATTTTAGATTTTAGATTTTAAAAATCGCTTCGCTCTTTTTGGAATTTGGGATTAAAAAAATTGGAATTTATTCCTGCAAAAATCTAAAATCTAAAATCTAAAATCAACAATTGTAAAGCCTTGCGTATGTTCAAACTAATTCTTATTTTTAGTACTTGAACTATGCCGTTATGACAGAAATAGATATTGAAAAAGAAAACAAAGCTATTGCGCAGGAATACAAGGAATTACTACGAATAAGTTACCAAACTTTAACCCCAGCAGACAAAAAATTAATTCGAAAAGCTTTTGATGTTGCTGTTGATGCTCACAAAGAGCAGAGACGTAAATCGGGTGAAGCGTATATCTTTCATCCTATTGCAGTTGCAAAAATTGTTGCCTCAGAAATTGGTCTGGGAGCGACCTCTATCGCCGCGGCCTTATTGCACGATGTTGTTGAAGATACTCCAATTACGGTTGAAGACATCGAACGCTTGTTTAACCCCAAAGTGGCACAGTTAGTTGAAGGCCTTACCAAGATTTCGTTAGTTCAAAAAGATTTAAATGCTTCCATGCAGGCAGAGAATTTCAGAAAAATGATTCTGACTCTGAATGATGATGTTCGTGTAATTTTGATTAAACTGGCCGACCGTCTGCACAACATGCAAACCATGGATTCGATGGCGGAATACAAACAAACCAAAATCGCATCTGAAACTTTATACATTTACGCACCCCTAGCCCATCGTTTGGGACTTTACAACATAAAAACCAAACTTGAGGATTTAGGATTAAAATATACCGAACCTGCAGTTTACGATGACATCGTAAGCAAAATTCGCGAAACTAAAGAAGAACAAGACGCTTATATCAAGGATATTTCAGATGTTTTGAAAAAATCTTTAGACAATGAAGGCATAGATTACATCATCAAAGGCCGACCAAAATCGATTTATTCGATTCGTCGAAAAATGCGAGCGCAAAACGTAACTTTTGACGAAGTTTACGATAAATTCGCCCTTAGAATTGTGTACAAAGCCGATCCGCATGAAGAAAAATTCATAGCCTGGAAAATATATTCTATCGTAACCGATCATTACCGCCCAAGCCCGAGCCGTTTGCGTGATTGGATTTCATCGCCAAAATCAACAGGTTATGAAGCGCTTCACATTACCGTAATGGGACCAAAAGGCCGATGGGTTGAAGTTCAAGTTCGAAGCGAACGTATGGACGAAATCGCTGAAAAAGGATATGCAGCGCATTACAAATACAAAAACGGAGGAACAGAAGAAAGCGGTTTAGATACTTGGCTGAATCTTCTTCGTGAAGCTTTGGAGAATCCAGAAACCAATGCGGTTGATTTTGTAGAAGATTTTAAAATGAATTTATATTCAAAAGAAATCTTCGTCTTTACGCCAAAAGGAGAAATCAAATCGTTGCCAAAAGGCGCTACTTCTCTAGATTTTGCTTTCAGCATTCACTCTGAAATCGGAATTAAAACTCGCGGAACTCGTGTAAATGGGCGTTTAGTTCCGTTAAACTACGAATTAAAAAGTGGCGATCAGGTAGAAGTAATTACTTCTCCAAATCAGAAACCAACTGTAAACTGGCTAGAATATGTAACGACTGCAAGAGCCAAAAATAAAATCAAAAATGTTCTAAACGAGAACACCAAAAAAATTGCAGAAGAAGGAAAAGAATTACTTGTTAGAAAATTAAAACATCTGAAAGTTACATTCAACGAGCAAGTTACAAACGAGCTAGTTAACTTCTTTAAACTAAAAACAAGTTTAGATCTATTTTACAGAGTTGGAATTGGCGCGATCGAAAATCAGCAGTTAAAAGATTATGCGGCGCAGAAAAGCAATTCGTTTATCAATTTCTTTAAAAATAAAATTAAACGAAGCAAAGACACCGCAGACGAAGATATTCACAAACCAGTCATTAGCAGCAATTACGATATGCTGGTTTTCGGAACCGAACACGACAAGCTGGATTACAAGCTTTCGCAATGCTGTAACCCAATTCCGGGTGATGACGTTTTTGGTTTTGTAACGATAAATGAAGGGATAAAAGTGCATAAAAAAGATTGTCCGAACGCAATTGGAATGCAATCTAATTATGCGTACAGAATCATGAGCGCCAAATGGATTGATTCTTCTCAAGAGGAGTTTAAAGCCATTATCAATATTACCGGAATGGACGTTTTAGGTCTTACCAATCAATTAACGAAAGTAATTTCAAATAATATGAGCGTAAATATCCAAAGCATTTCGTTGAGTACAGATGCTGGAATTTTTCACGGTCAGATTGCTGTTATTGTAAAAAATAATACAATTTTGAAAAAAATGATTAGTGCCATCAAGAAAATTGACGGTGTTGACAAAGTTACGAGAGAGTATAGAACTTAAACAAATTACTATTAATCATGGAAAGTCAATCTTTAGAAATTCCCAAATTGCAATTTGATGAAAATGGAGAGCTAATTATTACAGCATCGCAATCTTCTTCTAAAGATGATTTTGATTTTTTTTTAGGGAAAATCAATCATTCGAAATAAAAAGCTGAAAAAAAGATTTGCGAATTGTACCGAATGGATCGAATTTCCATCCACACAGGAAATGTACAAGATTTTAAACGGAATTGGCAATATCGATAATTTTCTTGCCTCTTTTGACGGCGAACCTTTTGAAGGCATGACAGTAAGATTGTTTAATCCGACAACCAAATTGTGGAGTATTTATTGGGCAGATTCTAATACAGGAACATTAGACAAACCTGTAGTGGGCTCTTTTGAAAATAAAGTGGGGCATTTTTTCTCTAATGATGTTTTTGAAGGCAGATCTGCAATTCAAGTTTTTAGATGGGACGCCCGAGACGAAAATAATCCGATCTGGAGTCAGGCAATGTCTGATGATAAAGGAAAAAATTGGGAATGGAACTGGTACATGTACATGTCGAAATCAAACTGACCTTTGTTAGTTTTATCATAAATTAAAATAATTATGTTAATTAAGCTAAATTAAGCTTTCAAAATATTTTTGACGTAAAAGCCTGTGTTTAGTGCCTTATAACCAATCAAAATCAAGTTTAAACGTTAAACTTTAAACCCGAAACTTTTATTCATTAAAAATAAAAAATTATCTTTGCCAGATATGACACTTATTTCAACTGACAACACTAAGAATCAAGAAATTGTAAAAAATGTTTTTACACTATATCTTGAACAAAAAGGGCATCGCAAAACTCCTGAGCGTTATGCTATACTTCAGGAAATTTACGATAGCGAGGAGCATTTTGATATAGAAAATCTTTATATCAAAATGAAAAACAAAAACTATCGTGTGAGTAGAGCTACTTTATACAACACGATCGAGTTATTGTTGGACTGCGCTTTGGTTAGAAAACATCAATTTGGACAAAATCAGGCTTACTACGAAAAATCATATTTTGATAAACAGCACGATCATATCATTATGACAGATTCTGGTGAGGTAATCGAATTTTGTGATCCAAGAATTCAGACCATCAAAAAGACTATCGAAGAAATTTTTGATATCGAAATTACAAATCACTCGCTTTATTTCTACGGAAACAAAAAGCAAAGCTCAAATTCATAGTCTTTTAAAATTAGACATTTCAAAAAAATTAAAAAAAAGAAAATTAACTACATAATCAGTAGGGCAACTTAGATTGCCTCAACGCAAATTAAAACAGAATGACCGTAGATTTATTACTAGGATTACAATGGGGAGATGAAGGTAAAGGAAAAATTGTTGACGTACTTACCTCAAATTATGATATTATTGCACGTTTTCAAGGAGGACCAAATGCAGGACATACACTAGAATTTGACGGAATTAAACACGTACTAAGAACGATTCCTTCTGGAATTTTTCACAAAAACTCAGTAAACATCATCGGAAATGGAGTTGTAATTGATCCTGTAGTTTTCCAAAAAGAGATTGAAGGTTTAGAGAAATTCAACCTTGACATCAAAAGCAAATTGATCATTTCTAGAAAAGCACACTTAATTTTACCAACTCACCGTTTGCTTGACGCAGCTTCTGAAGCTTCTAAAGGAAAAGCAAAAATTGGTTCTACTCTTAAAGGAATTGGACCAACTTATATGGACAAAACGGGTAGAAATGGTTTAAGAGTTGGAGATATTGAACTAGAAGACTTTAAAGATCGTTACAGAGCTTTAGCTGACAAGCACGAAGCTATGATTGCTTTTTATGATGTAAACATTCAATACAATCTAGCTGAACTAGAAAAAGAATTCTTTGAAGCTATCGAAGAATTGAAAAAATTAGATTTCATTGACAGTGAAGAATACATGCACCAAGCTCAAAAAGCGGGTAAATCTATTCTTTGCGAAGGAGCTCAAGGATCTTTATTAGATGTTGATTTCGGAACTTATCCTTTCGTAACCTCATCTAACACAACTGCCGCTGGAGCTTGTACAGGTTTAGGAATTGCTCCTAACAAAATCAAAGAAGTTTACGGAATTTTCAAAGCGTATGTTACACGTGTAGGTAGCGGACCTTTCCCAACTGAACTTTTTGACGAAGTTGGTGCTACGATGGCAAAAGTGGGTAACGAATTTGGTTCTGTAACTGGAAGACAAAGACGTTGCGGATGGTTAGATTTAGTAGCTTTAAAATATGCTGTTCAAGTAAATGGTGTTACGCAGTTAATGATGATGAAAGGAGACGTACTTTCTGGTTTTGAAACTTTGAAAGTTTGTACAGAGTATAACTACAAAGGTCAAAACATCTCTCACTTCCCATACAACATTGAACCAGAAAATGTTACTCCTGTTTACAAAGAGTTCAAAGGATGGAAACAAGATTTAACTGGATTGACAACTTACGATCAATTGCCAATTGAGCTAAAAGAATATATTGAATTTATTGAGAAAGAAATCGAAGTTCCAATCAAAATTGTATCAGTTGGACCAGATAGAAAACAAACAATAACAAAATAATACATTTTAAACGCTCTGATTATCAGAGCGTTTTTTTTGACTATTACTGACATGAGAAAAAATCCTGAAATTGAGATCACAGAAACCAAATTGTTATCTGATAACTGGTACCTGTTAAACAAAGTTACTTTTAACTATAAAAAAGAAAATCAACCTGTTGAATCACACATTCGCGAAGTTTACGATCGAGGAAATGGTGCAGGCATATTGTTGTATAACAGCATAAAAAAGACAGTAATCCTAACCAGACAATTTCGTTTGCCGACTTATCTAAACGGAAATAAAACCGGAATGATGATCGAAGTTTGCGCTGGACTTTTGGATAAAGAAAATGCAGAGCAAGCCATAATTCGTGAAACAGAAGAAGAAACCGGCTATCGTTTGAGTAAAGTTCAGAAAGTTTTTGAAACGTATATGTCTCCAGGTTCTGTAACAGAAATTCTATATCTTTTTGTGGGTGAATATGACGAAAACATGAAAGTAAGCGAAGGCGGCGGATTGGACGCTGAACAAGAAAATATTGAGGTTTTAGAATTTACTTTCGACGAAGCATATGCCATGATCGAATCTCGAGAGATAACAGACGCTAAAACAATTATGCTATTACAGCATGCAAAAATAAAAGGATTGATTTAGAAGTTTTTTGAGTATTTTAGATTCATAAAAACAATCTAAAATGCTCAAATCTAAAATAGTATTGATTTTCCTTTTGCCACTATTTTACCAACTCAACACATTGACTACCAGAACATTTAACTCAAAAAAACAAGCAAAATTTTAATTAACTTTACAGATATAATAATAACCAAAAACAAATAATTATGTCTGATCAAGTACAATTAATTCCGAATGATTCATTGATTACCAATACTCCAGAAGAAGGTCGTCAGCTAGCCGTAAAAATGGCACGATTAATAATTAAAATCACCCAACCTGATGCTGCAATTAGAGAAAAACTCCGACCAATTTATGCTGAAGATCCAGCAATGCTTATTGCAGTAGGACAGACTGTAGCTACAGAGTTTGCAACTATCGCTGCTGCCAATAATTACTGGAGAAAATAAAAGCTATTTTGAGATAACAGAATTCTATTGAGTTTTGTTATCTCAAAACAATTAAAATTTGCAAAATGAAAATCCCGAAACCAATTCAAAAAATTATGTAACCCTTTTCAGCTATCAGATTTATAACTTTATATTCATAAAAATTCAACCTATGAAAAAGTTATATTACACAGCAAACGCCCTACTGATCTTAATGTTGGTTTTATTAGGTTCTTGTAAAAAGAGCGATACTATAACGCTAACAGAAAATAAAAAAGAGAAAAAAGAAGTCATCGAATACAAGAAACCCAAAACAGTTTCTTACCAAATAGAAAAAACCAAAGAATGGCTTAAGCTTAATGAAGCTGACAGCTCGAAAATGGATATTGTTTATGCTTTAAATCGAACAGATAAAGCTAACTTCAAAAAATTAGATTCTGTGGTAATTCCTGCAGATTTTAGCGGAGATTTGGTTTATTATCTTCCGTTTCCACTTCATGTTTCGGCTTTAGAAGAAGTTTCAAAAATTATTCTTTTTTCATATCCAACACAGACTTTTGCCGCTTATGAAAACGGCGAATTAGTAAGAACAGGCCCAACAAACATGGGAAGAAAAAAAGATCCTACACCAACAGGATTGTTTTTTACGAATTGGAAAGCAGAAAAAACAACGAGCACCTTTAATGACGAATGGGACTTAAAATGGAACTTTAACATCGAAAACAAACTAGGCGTTGGTTTTCACGAATATGATTTGCCTGGATATCCAGCCTCTCATTCCTGTTTGAGATTATTAGAAAAAGATGCCAAATACCTTTATAAATTCGCAGACGAATGGATTTTGAAAGATCGAGAAAATGTAAAAGTAAAAGGAACTCCAGTTATTGTTTTTGGAAGCTATGATTTTGACGGACCAAAACCATGGTTAAAATTAGCTTCAGATCCAGAAGCATTAAATATTCCGGTATCAGAAATTGAAACACAAGTAAAACCATTTCTAAAAGAAATCTTAGAAAACCAGAACCTAAGAGAAGCCGAACCCACAAAAACTTTGTAAAATATATTAGTAATATAGAATCAGCTGAAATAATATTTAATTGTTTCAGCTGATTTTTTTTTGCATAAAGAATAGCTCATCCGGCTAAAGCCTTTCCATAGAACTTTCCCTAACCTCCAGCTTTAGCTGGAGGCAATTCATTTTCAAAACCTTGAATCTTTGCAACTTTGTCACTTTGTTACTAAAAAAAACTTAGCATCTCAGAACCTTAGCATCTTAGCATCTTAAAAAAATCATAAATAAGCGATCATTCATTTATTATTTATATCTTTGTACCATAATTAGTTAGAAAATATGAGAACACGAGACATCAATAAAGAAGAAATTGTAAAACAAAAAGCCATTGAAATGATTGTTACGCAAGGCATAGAGGGTTTTGGAATGAATCGTTTGGCTAAAGAATGTGGCATTTCTGTCGCTACGCTTTACATTTATTACTCGGACAAAGAAGATTTGATTAAAAAAATCGGAATTGAAATTGGCAAAAACTTCTTCGAAAAGATGTTCGACGGATTCTCTCCCGATATGTCTTTTAAAGATGGTTTGCGAAATCAGTGGGAAAATCGTATTTATTTCAATTTAAATTTTACGCTTCAAGCCACTTGTTTTGAGCTTTTAAAACATTCTACTTATGGCGACGCTATTATAGGAGAAGTAACGGGGAATTACAAACAAATGATGACCGATTTTATGCTTGCTGCCATTGATAGAAAAGAACTTATTTCTATTCCTTACGAAGTGTTTTGGAGTATTTCTTATGGTCCGCTTTATTCTTTACTAGAATTTCATCGAGATGGAAAATCGATGTCTGGAAAACCTTTTGTTCTTAATGAAAACCTTAAAAACGAAGCTTTCAATCTGGTTCTAAAAGCGCTTACTCCCTGATTAGAAATTTCAATAACAATATCAAAAATCAATGTCAATTTCAATGTCAAAAATCAATTTTAAATAAATATAATTTCAATAAAATGAAAACTTCAATTATAGAAAATAAAAAAATTGCCATTATTGGCGGTGGTCCTGTTGGATTGACCACTGCACGAATTTTACAAATTAATGGAGCCGATGTAAAGGTTTACGAAAGAGACATCAACGCACAGGCGCGAACATCTGGCGGAACTTTAGACATCCATTCCGATTCTGGCCAATATGCGATTCAGAAAGCGGGTTTAATGGAAGAATTCTACAAATACGCAAGACCCACAGGCGAAAAAATGGCCGATATGGACGGCAATATTACTTCTGACGAAATGCCAAATGAAACCAACGCTTTTTCACGTCCAGAAATTGATCGTAATGATTTGAGAAAAATCATGTTAGACAATCTAGAAGAAAAAACAGTTGTTTGGGACAGTCAATTAATTAATATTGAAAAAATTGAAAACCAATATCATTTAGAATTCAAAAATGGTACAAAAGCAACTGCCGATTTTGTAATTGTAGCTAACGGAGGAAGATCGAATGCACGAAAATTTGTGAGCGATCAAGAACCTCAACTTTCTGGAACTTATATCATTCAAGGCGAAATCACAAATCCAGACCTAGATTATCCTGAATTTAAACCGAAATATGGAAACGGAAATGTGATGGCAATGGGAGAACACAAAATGTTTTACACGCATACCATGCGCGATGGCTCTGTGCATTTCGGAGTTTCTTTTAAAGCTGATGAAGATTGGATTTCTAATCACGGAATCAATTTTGAGGACAATCAAGCTGTTATTGCTTTTTTGAATGAAACGTTTAAAAATTGGAATGATGATTACAAAAAATTCTTCGCAGCATCAACTGAATTTTCTGGATTGCCATTGCGTTTATTTTCTCTAGAAGAACCTTGGAAAGAACATTCCAATATTACTCTTGTTGGCGATGCAGCACATTTAATGCCTCCATTTGCAGGCGAAGGCGTAAATATGGGATTGTTTGATGCTTTTCATTTAACCGAAAATTTAACCAACGGAAAATTTGAAACTATTGACGAAGCCATAAAAGATTACGAACAAAAAATGTTTGGTTACGCTTTAGAAGCACAACGAATGACTAAAAAAATGGAAGATTTGCTGCATTCAGATATTGTTGCAGAAGATATTTTGAATAGTCGTTTTTAAAAATTAAAAAAAGGCGTAAGAAAAAATCTTACGCCTTTTTAATTCTTATGCAATCAAGATTTCAATTTCATCCAATTGAATTTGTTTTCGTTTTATTCCGTAAAGTTTTTTTAAGAGATTTAAAATACTCAAAGGATTACTTCCTAACATCGAATAAAACATAGTCATATCTTCATAATTATGAACTGAAATTCTATATTTCGACTTTTCAGTAACCTGAAAACTAAAAAATTTCACCGCTCTTTGTCCATTTTTACAATCTCTGGTTTTAAGATCTTTTTCCCTCAACAATATTGACTCATTCGTCTTTAAATCAAGTATTTCAACAAAAAAATCATCGTTTACCTGAATATCAAAACCGCCTAGAACAAAAATATCGTAAAATCCATAATATAAATCAACCTCAAGAACATCTTTCAGCTTGAATTGGAGATTCATAAATTATCTAGAATAATTTGGAGCTTCTTTTGTGATTGTTACGTTATGTGGGTGACTTTCAGTGATTCCGCTAGAAGTGATTCTAACAAAACGTCCTGTTTCTTGCAAAGTAGGAATATCTTTTGAACCACAGTATCCCATACCTGCACGAAGTCCTCCAATAAACTGAAGCATGCTTTCGTTTAATTCTCCTTTGTAAGGAACACGTCCAACGATTCCTTCTGGAACTAATTTCTTCACGTCGTCTTCAACATCTTGGAAATAACGATCTTTAGAACCAGTTTGCATAGCTTCAACAGAACCCATTCCGCGGTACGATTTGAATTTTCTTCCTTCAAAAATAATCGTTTCTCCTGGAGATTCTTTTGTTCCCGCAAGTAATGAACCTAACATTACGCAGTCGGCACCTGCAGCGATTGCTTTAGGAATATCTCCTGTATAACGAATTCCACCATCAGCTATAACTGGAACTCCAGATCCTTTAATTGCAGCGGCAACTTCTAAAACTGCTGAGAATTGAGGAAAACCAACACCTGCAACGATACGCGTAGTACAGATAGAACCAGGTCCGATTCCTACTTTTACTCCATCAGCACCATTTTCTACCAAATATTTAGCAGCTTCTGGAGTTGCGATGTTTCCAACGATTACATCTATTTGTGGGAATTTTGATTTTACTTCTTTCAATACATTCACAACGCCTTCAGTATGACCATGAGCTGTATCGATAATAATTGCATCTACACCTGCAGCAACCAAAGCTTCAGCTCTTAAAACTGCATCTCCAGTAACTCCAATTGCAGCAGCAACTCTCAAACGACCAAAGCTATCTTTATTAGCAATTGGTTTTTGAGTCAATTTTGTAATATCTCTAAATGTAATTAAACCAACTAATTCATTTTGAGTATTTACAACTGGTAATTTTTCGATTTTATGACCTTGCAAAACTACTTCTGCTTGCTCTAACGAAGTTCCTTCAGCAACAGTTACTAAGTTTTGGCTTGTCATAACCTCAACGATTGGTCTTGCACCGTTTTTCTCAAAACGTAAATCACGGTTTGTAACAATCCCTTTTAATATTTTGTTTTCGTCAACGATTGGAATACCGCCGATTCCGAATTCTTTCATTGCATTTTTTGCATCTGCAATAGTCGAAGTCATTGGCAATGTTACCGGATCGATAATCATACCTGCTTCTGCACGTTTTACTTTTCGAACTTTTCCTGCTTGTTGTTCGATAGTCATATTTTTATGTAAAACACCAATACCGCCTTCTTGCGCCATAGCAATTGCCATTGCACTTTCTGTAACTGTATCCATAGCAGCAGATACAATTGGAACGTTTAATGTAATGTTTCTTGAGAATTTTGATTTAATGCTCACTTCGCGAGGAAGCACATTCGAGTAGTTAGGTACTAATAATACATCGTCGTAAGTTAAACCTTCGCCGATAATCTTGGAGTTGTGTGCTATCATGTTGCAATTTCTAGTTGAATTGCGTGCAAATATAGTGAATTAATTGCTAACTTGAATACTAACTTATTCATAAATTTATATTTACAAGAAAAAACCTACCGTTTAAAAATCCCAAAAATTAAATTCCAAATTCCAAATCTGCGAACGAATAAGCCACTTAATATTTGAATCACTTGAGTTTTGGAATTTGGGATTTTATGATTTGGAATTTAAAAAAATTCAATCCTTTTTGTCTTGAAAAACAAAATTGATTCCGAGTTGGAAGGCAGCACTACTCGCTTTGGAAATATCTTTATATTCTAAAACATTATTGACGAGCGCATAAATGTTTACTGGGCCAATTGTTCCTGCCAGTCCTATACCAATATTTGTATTTGAAAAAGTATCAAGAGTATACGTTGCTTTAAGATCTAATTTTCTAAAAATGTTTCTTCTATAAAAAGCAGTCAAAGCAACCAAAGGCTCACGTGGAGCAGACATTCCGAAAACCTGAAGTCCAACGGCATTTTTATAATATTTATCAATTTTACCTCTGCAATTACATTCATCATCAGGTCGAGCTTCTCCAAAAGAATATTGAATAGACGAATAAATTTTTGTCGGTCGCCACGTGGTGTATTTATTATAAAGTGTATCTCGAGGTATCGCTTTGTCAAACTCATCAAAAACATTTTCAGGATTGTCTGAACCTAAAAAATCAGGATTGGCACCATTGTACTTATAAGTTCCTTTGTAGGTAAGAGTTTCGATATCTTTGGTTTGCCTCACAAAACCCAAATCGATAACACTTGCTGTAAATTGTAAATTGTCTTTTATATAATAGGTAATCCCTGCATCAACACCAAAACCTAAGCTTCCGTTAAAAAAAGTATTATGAGCAATATCACTAACTATATTTCCGTCGTATTCATCTTTAGTAAAACGCGCAATTCCAGAGGTCTTTAATTCTAAATTAGAAGAAATAATCTGATTGTAAAGATTTGGAGTTCCTGGCTCCTGGCCTGTATAGATATAACCCGAGTTTTTTGTAGAAGTTGCATTTGCACCACTTGAGTAAATCTTAGCACGCCCTCCATAAACAAATTTATCGTTTACTTTTTTATGAAAACCAACATGAAAAACCGAAAGCACTTCGGCTTTCACATTCAATTCTCCTAGATCAAATGACTTGCCGATATAATCTCGATTTCCGTTTAAAGCCAATAAAGCTAAATCCTTGGGAACAAACATAAAGAAATCGAATTCCTGATACAGTCCAAAAGATACGTAAGAACGGCTTTCTCTACCTCCAATTCTAAATCCGCCCGAAAATATTTCCAATTGCTGATTGGTGACTACTTTATCTCTACTAGAAGATTTATTGACAACATCTCTAACTTTTTGATTAAAATCGACTCCATTATTTGCAAACAGATCGTAGGCAGAAAAGCTACTAGATCCTATATTGGCTGAAATTCCAGATAAAACTGGAAATCCGAAATAATATTTATACGAAACATCAGCTCCAGGATTTACAAGTAAAGACTGCGGAATGGACGTGAAGTTGTACAAAAGCTCTCTGTTTTGGGCAAAACAGGAAAGATGCAAAAACAAGCAAAGAATTAGTGCCTTTCTCATTCGATTACTAAATAAGCCGTTGCACTTGATCTTAATTTTAAATTTCCTTCACTCTGACTATTTAATGGAGGGCCTGAAGCAATAATTACCACAAAACCAATTTTTTGAGTTTTTTTTAAAAGATCTAATCGAGCGTTTTCAAACACTTCTGTTGGATATTTTATAACATTTGCTGTTCCTTTATAAGCTGGAACGGTAAAAGATATTGTTTGCAACACCTGATTTTGTGCATCAAGCAAAAGCATATTTACAACAAAAGCGCGGTTTATATTATTTTCAATTTCAAAATCAAAATCAGCCCTTTTAAGACGGTCGGTAAAAAAACTATTTTTAAAAATATCAAAATCCCTTACGTCGGGATAGACATTTGTTCCGCCATCATCTACAAGTTTATTGGCAGGAATATCAAAATAAGCAAGATTGGCCACAAAAACAGGTTCAATCTTAAAATCATTTACCTGATCAAAATTTAAGTCGCTTGAACAGGAAAATAATAAAAAGACTGAAAATAATATGCTTAAAATTTTATTTAGTGAGTTTGATCTCATGATAATAAATTATAGCAATAATAAATGTAACGCATTATACTTGCAATCATTATCTAAGGTAAGAAAAATAACAATTTTTTAATGAAACTTTCCAAACAATTTTGAAGCTTCGTTGTAAGCGCTTTCAAAACTAAGAGAATTAAGTCCTGTTATTTTTTTATTGGCCGTAAAGTAAGAAACCAATTTTTCGGTTGGCATGTTTCCTGTTAGTTTATCGGTTGCCATCGGGCAACCTCCAAAACCTTGAATAGCACCATCAAAACGAGTGCAGCCTGCTTTTGCCGCAGCATCTATTTTTTCAAACCAGCTTTCTGGTGTGGTATGAAGATGCGCGCCAAACTCAATCTCAGGATATTTAGGAATTAAATCTGAAAATAAATACGTAATGACTTCAGGTGTAGAAGTTCCAACAGTATCAGAAAGCGATAGAATCTTCACTCCCATTCCAGCCAATCTTTCTGTCCATTCAGCCACAATTTCAACATTCCACGGATCCCCATACGGATTTCCAAAACCCATTGAAAGATACGTTACGACTTCTTTATTTTTCTTATCGGCAACTTCAAGGATCTCTTCGAGTGTAACCAAAGATTCTGCAATAGTTTTATGCGTATTACGCATCTGGAAGTTCTCTGAAATAGAAAATGGAAAGCCTAAATATTTAATTTGCTCATATTCTGAAGCCGTAATTGCTCCTTGCGTATTGGCAATTATAGAAAGCAGTTTACTTGTGGTTTGAGATAAATCAAGTTGTTCCAAAACGGCAGCGGTATCCTGCATTTGCGGAATAGCTTTTGGAGAAACAAAACTTCCAAAATCGATTGTATCAAAGCCCACTCGCAACAAAGCTTGTATGTAAGTAACTTTATTTTTGGTCGGAATAAAATCCTTAATGCCTTGCATGGCATCTCGAGGACATTCGATGATTTTAATTTCTTTACTCAAAGCATATTCTTTTGTAAAGGCTAAGTTAGTTTCTTTTTTAATGAAATAAAAATTATGTTTTTTTTTAAACCATATAAGTCATATAAGTTCATTTAATAGCATACTAAAATCTGCCGTTGAAGATTACACACATTCTGAATTGTAGAGACGCACTGCAGTGCGTCTACGCACAATGTTGAAAATACTGGACGTGATACGCACTGCAGTGCGTCTCTACAATCTGTCGCAAAAACTCCACAAAAATCGAAAACACAACATTATTACCAAAAATTGTAATATTTATAATTATTACCAAAAAACGTAATAATAAAATTTATTACGTATATTTGTAATAGAAAGTTTATAATTTTTTAATTATATTTGAGTTATGACTAGTGTAATTACAGGCGACATAATTGATTCAAGACAGCAAAAATCGGAACATTGGGTAGAAGATTTAAAGAAAATCCTGGCTCCATTTGGCAAAACGCCAAGTCAATGGGAAGTCTATCGCGGAGATGAATTTCAAGTCGAAGTTGCCAATCCCGAAGAGGCGCTATTGGTTGCTATTTTAATAAAGGCACATTTAAGAGCCATAAAGTCTGATGCGAGAATGAGTATTGGTTTTGGAGACAAAACGCACAATGCCGAGAGAATATCCCAAAGCAATGGTTCTGCATTTATTAATTCGGGAGAACTTTTTGAAACTTTAAAAAAGCAGAAAGTAACTTTGGCAATGCGAACCGATAATACTGATTTGGACGAAAAACTGAATTTGATGCTGCAATTGGCTTTGACTTTTATGGATAGCTGGCTCGTGCAATCGGCAGAATTTGTTGCTGCTGCTATCGAAAACCCAACATTGTCTCAAGAAGAATTAGGTCAGAAACTAGGCATAAATCAAGCCGCTGTAAGCAGAAGACAAAAACGCGCGCAGTTTGATCTGGTTCTTAATTTAGATCGATATTTTAGAAAACAAATAAAACAACTTACAGCCCCATGATTTTATTTATAAAACTGTTTCTCGCCCATTTATTAGGAGATTTTATCTGGCAGCCAAATTCTTGGGTTGCTGATAAAGAAATTAAAAAACATAAAAGCATTTATTTATACGCTCATGTTTTACTTCACGGATTTTTAGCCGCAATTCTAGCAGGTGAAATCAATTTTATACCTTATGCGATTTTAATTGCTGTTACACACGGAATTGTAGACTTAATTAAGCTGAATTTTCAAAAAGAGAAAACCAAACGCACGTGGTTTGTTGCCGATCAAATTGTGCATGTTTTAATTTTAATTGGTGTTGTTCTCTTGTATGAAAACAAAGCGATAATCAATTTTTGGCAAGATAATGCCTTTTGGATTTTGCTTACCGGAATCTTACTGATAACCAAACCAACCTCTATTTTTATAAAAACCATAATTTCGATATGGGCTCCAGAAAGCCAAAACAGCCATCAGGATAATTCTCTGATAGCTGCTGGAAATTATATTGGCATTTTAGAACGCCTATTTGTTTTCGGATTTATATTAACCGGGCATTTTGAAGCGATTGGTTTTCTGCTTGCCGCTAAATCTATTTTTAGGTTTGGAGATTTGAAAGAAGCCAAAGACCGAAAGCTCACAGAATATGTAATGATCGGAACTTTAATTAGTTTTGGTATCGCAATAATAGCTGGCCTTTTAGTTCAGGCGTTGCTTTTAGAATTACAATTGTCCTAAAACCTTTTTGTTGATTGCTTTAATCAAAGCAGGGCCTTCGTAAATAAAACCTGTGTACAATTGCACTAAGCTTGCACCAGCGTTTAATTTTTCAATAGCGTCATCTGCAGAATGAATTCCTCCTACTCCAATAATTGGGAATGCTTTATTGCTTTTTTCCGAAAGGAAACGAATTACTTCTGTAGAACGTTTTGTTAAAGGTCTTCCAGATAATCCTCCTGTTTCTGTTTGATTCGCAGATTGTAATCCTTCTCTAGAAATGGTGGTGTTTGTTGCAATTACACCTGCAATTTGAGTTGTTTTTACAATGTCAATAATATCTAACAATTGCTCATCTGTTAAGTCTGGAGCAATTTTTAAAAGAATTGGTTTTACTTTTTGTGTACTTGTTTTTTGCTTCTCTACATTTCTGTTTTGCAAAGTCTGCAATAAAGCGGTTAATGGCTCTTTGTCTTGTAAAGCTCTTAAATTTGGCGTGTTTGGCGAACTCACATTTACTACAAAATAGTCTACATGATTAAAAAGTGCATCAAAACAAATGATATAATCTTTAACTGCATCTTCATTATCAGTCACTTTATTTTTTCCGATATTTCCACCAATCAAAACACCCGAATTCTTTTTCAAACGTTCTACAGCATCTAGAACACCTCCATTATTAAATCCCATTCGGTTAATAATTGCTTGGTCTTCTTTCAATCTGAACAAACGTTTTTTTGGATTTCCTTCTTGTCCAACTGGTGTTACCGTTCCGATTTCAATAAAACCAAAACCAAAATCGGCAAACTCTTTATAAAGCTTCGCATCTTTATCAAAACCAGCCGCAAGTCCAACCGGATTTTTAAATTTAATTCCGAAAACTTCTCTTTCTAATCGAGCGTCTTTTACCTCGTAAATTGATCTTATAATCGCCGAAACTCCAGGTATTTTTGAAATGAATTTTACAAATGAAAAGGTAAAATAATGCACTTTTTCAGGATCAAAACAAAAAAGTATCGGACGAATTATCAATTTATACATAAGAGTTGTGTTGTTGTTATTTTTTCGGATGCAAATTTAAATATTATAGTTTAAAAAGGTACTTTTTTACCAAAACAAATAATTTCTATTTTGTTTAATTATTCTGTTCAGAATTAAAACAACTCTAAAAACTTGTCAGAATTCGAGAACTCACAAAACAAAATCTCCTCAAAAAACATGTTTTTATGTTGCAAATTATAAAATGAAACCTATTCAAACCTTTTAAAATCACCTTTAGATTAAAGAATACCTAATTTTGAGAGATTCTGTTTTAAAATCCTCATTTAGAGATCTACAGATCAGTCAAGACATTTCGTTCCGAAAAAATAAACCACCTATTTTCAGATTAATTTTTATCCAAAAGTTCAACAAAAGACCTCACAAGAACCATTAATTAATAACTAAAAATTATGAAAGTCAGCACGCAATTAATTCTAAAAAATATTTTCATGCTCCTATTTTGCTTTTCAATAGGAACAGATTCGAAAATATTTGCTCAGGCAGATCCACAACAAGTGACCAAAGAAACATTTAAAGGAAAAATTAGTTTAGATGTTCGTGATTCCAAAGAAGACTGGGCACCTTATTCTCCTAAAAAAGCTCCAGCTGGAGCGCCAAACATCCTATTTATATTATATGATGATACAGGTCTTGCTGCTTGGTCCCCTTACGGAGGAGCGATCAACATGCCAACGATGCAGAAATTGGCAGACAACGGTTTAACTTATACGCAATGGCACACTACAGCACTTTGTTCGCCAACTCGTTCCACTTTATTAACAGGACGTAATCATCACCTTAACGGAATGGCTGCTATTACCGAAGCCGCAGCGGGTTTTCCTGGAGCAAGCGGAAGACTTCCTAAACAAGTGGCTACAGTCGGACAGATTCTTCAGGATAATGGATGGAGTACTTTCTGGATCGGTAAAGATCATAACGTTCCGGAACAAGATATTGCTTCGGGTGGAGACCGCAGTACATGGCCTTTGCAAATGGGATTTGACCGATACTACGGCTACCTTGGAGGAGAAACTAATCAGTGGTATCCAGATCTTGTAGAGGACAATCATTTTACAGAACCTCCTGCAACTCCAGAAGAAGGTTATCATTTATCTAAAGATTTAGCCGATCATGCCATAAGTTTTCTTCGCGACCAACAGGCAACAAACCCTTCAAAACCTTGGTACATGTGGTATTGCCCTGGTGCAAACCATGCTCCGCATCATGCTCCAGAAGAATATATTGCCAAATACAAAGGCAAATTTGATGGAGGTTATGAAGCGTATCGCCAATGGGTTCTTCCAAGAATGATTGCAAAAGGTATTATTCCAAAAGGAACAAACTATGCTAAATTTAACCCACTTCCTCCTGGAGTTTCTAATCCTGGAGACGAAGTTTTAGATTGGAATAAACTAAGTCCAGACGAGAAGAAATTATTTTCAAGATTAGCCGAAGTATATGCTGGATTCTCTGAATATACTGATGCTCAAGTTGGACGCGTGATAGATTACTTAGAAAAAACAGGACAATTGGAAAATACTGTAGTAATCTATGCCGCAGATAACGGAGCTTCAGGCGAAGGTTCTCCAACAGGTTCTGTAAATGAAAATAAATTCTTTAATGGATATCCTGATGAACTGAAAGAAAACCTAAAATACATAGACAAATTAGGAAGTCCAGACACTTATGAGCATTATCCAACAGGATGGGCTGCAGCATTTTCTACTCCGTTCAAAATGTTTAAAAGATATAGCGAATATGCAGGGGGAACTTGCGATCCACTTGTAATATCATGGCCAAAAGGTATCAAAGCACGAGGAGAAATTAGAGATCAATTTCATCACTCTACCGATATCGTTCCTACCATTTTAGATATTTGTGGACTTGAAATGCCAAAAGTTTATCGTGGAGTTCCGCAATATCCATTGTCAGGAGTTTCAATGAAATATACTTTTGATGCTAAAACCAATACACCGACTCAAAAACACATTCAGTATTTTGCCATGCTTGGAAGCCGTGCTTTATGGAAAGATGGATGGAAAGCTGTTGCTTTACACGCTCCTTTAACAGGTAAAGGAAATTTTGACAAAGATGAATGGGAACTATACAATACCGACGTCGATCGTGCCGAAGTAAATAATTTAGCCAAAAAGAATCCAGACAAATTAAAAGAATTAATTGCCGATTGGAATAGCGAAGCTGCCAAAAACTTAGTACTGCCTCTTGATGACCGTACTGCAGTAGAGCAGTTAGGAATAGAAAGACCTTCATCTGAAGCTCCACGTGATCAATATGTTTATTATCCAGGAACTTCTGCTGTTCCTGAAGGAGTTGCGGTAAATGTTCGTGGTCGTTCTTATAAAATCGTGGCTGATGTTATTGTAAAAGATGCTAATGCTTCTGGGGTTATTTTTGCACACGGATCACGTTTTGGAGGTCACACCTTATTCTTAAAAGACAAAAAACTAAATTATGTTTATAATTTCTTGGGAATTGCACCTGAACAAAAATTCACTTCTAATGTTGCCATAACTCCAGGAAAACACGTTTTCGGAATGGAATTTAATCGTGAAAAACAAGGACCTAACGGAGAATCTATTGGAACGACGAAATTGTACATCGACGGAAAAGAAGTCGCTTCTGGGCCAATGAGAACGCAGAGTGGTAAATTTACACTTTCTGGCGACGGACTTTGTGTTGGTTTTGACAGTGGTGATGCCGTTAGTAAAGAATACAAGACTCCAGGAACATTTAAAGGAGGTGAAATTTTGGGAGTTGGCGTAAATGTTGGAAAAATTGAATATTCTGACTTAAACAATGAGGCAAAAAGAGCTTTAGGTAGAGATTAAAAAATAAGCAAAGAGGCGTTTCGATCATATTTATGTGATCGAAATGCCTCTTTCTCTTCTTAAATAAAAATATTTTAAGAATACTTACAAACCTATAGATCGTATGTATAGCGCAAAAAAATCAAATCGTATTTCTAAAAATCTGCTCTTTGTTCTTCTTTTAGTATTTGGATTTAAAGGATTTTCACAGCAAGAAAAAGATACTACGAAATTAATGAATGTCAGATATGGCAAAAAAGGAATTGAATTGGAAACTAGAGATAAAAAATTTCTTTTTCAATTGGCGAGCCGTTTGCAGTTTCGTTTTTCTACACCAAACGACACCGATCCTTTAACTTACGATGATTATAGTAGAGATGCGCAGACTACTTTCAAAATAAACCGTGCAAGGCTTAAAATTGGAGGTCACGCTTTTGAACCTTGGCTTAAATATTATTGGGAATATGAATTAAGTCAGTCCAATTTGCTTGATTTTAGAATCATGATCGAAAAATGGGATTGGCTAAGCTTTAAAGTCGGACAATGGAAAACCGAATTTACCCGCGAGCGCTATATTAGCAGCGGCGAACAGCAGATGGTAGACCGTTCTCTAATAAACCGTCCTTTTACCGTTGACAGACAAATAGGAGTTGAAGTTTATGGCCATTTAAAAGGTGCTGGTATTGCCGATTTCAATTATTGGGCAGCAGCCTTAACAGGAACTGGACGAGGAAGCACTTCTAACGATGATAATCATTTAATGTATTTTGGGAGAGCACAATGGAATTTCTTAGGAAGATCTCTTGAATTTTCAGGCTGTGATTTGGAATTTCACGAAAAACTTACTCCAATTATTGCTTTTTCGGCAGTTACCAACCAAAGTCCATATACTCGATTTTCACAAGCAGGAGGAGGTTCGCTAGACGGATTTGAAAATGGACTTCCTGGGCAATACCGAGTGAACCAATGGAATTTTGAAACTGCTTTTATGTATCGTGGTTTTTCGTGGCAGAGCGAATTGCACACCAAAGAGATTATTGACAAAATCAATAACGATGACACTACTATTATGAAAGGATATTACGTTCAAGCCGGATACTTTTTTCATAATGCATTTGACTGGTGGCCAAAACGCCTAGAGATGGCCGGCCGTCATGCAGCATACAGACCCGACAACTCTATTAGAGAAAATAGACAGGATGAATCTACAGTAGCGTTTAACTGGTTTTTTAAGGGCCATAAAAACAAACTGACTTCAGAGGTAAGCTATTTTAGTTTTCAAGACAAAACACTTCCGCTACAGCAGGGATGGCGATTTAGAATACAATGGGATATTTCTTTATAATCTAAACTTTTAGCTCGTTAACATAAATCGTACATTTTTTTTCATAACTTTAATTGACTTAAAATACTGAATATGAAAAACATATCAAAAACAGTAAAAAAATCGGCACTTATATGCTTAATTGGAACATTTTTCCTTATTTCGATTGATAGTTTTGGACAACGTCATGGAGGTGGAATACGCGGAGGCGGTGGAGCACGAGGCGGCGGCGGAGTCACTAGACAAGCTAGACCCGCAACCCAATCTAGACCAAATGTAAGCAGACCAGCTGCTACAACCCGACCGGGAGCAAATAACTCTGGAACAAGAGTAACCAGACCTGCAAACAATTCGAATGCACAAATCAATAATAGGGCGAATACAATAAACCGAAATAATACCGTAAATAGAAACAATACGGTAAACAATGTAGGCAACAGAAATACAAACATTAGCGGTAATACAGTAAACAGAAATCGTAATAATGTCAATATTAATGTAAACAATAGTATTCATGTTCAAAATAATAGAAATACTGTAGTTAGAAGAGGTAACGTAGCGTATGTACGTCCTCCTTATGTATATGGCGGCAGAAGATATTATGGTTATCACCCTTATTATTATCATCCGTACAGACCTTTTTATTGGGGACCAGTTTGGCATCCTTGGGGATTCTTTGTTGCAACTTTGGCTGTTACAGCAATTGTGGTGAGTGTAGAAAGCACTCAATACCATTACGATCAAGGAGTTTGGTACGCGCCTTCAAGCGGAGGATATACAGTTGTACCTGCACCCGTTGGCGGTACGGTAAATAATATTCCGAGTGGTGCACAAACCGTCAATACAGGAACTGTCAACAACTATTATTACGGCGGAACCTATTACGAGAAAGATGGAAGTTCTTATAAAGTTGTAGCTCCTACAGCAGGAACAATCGTAGATAGCTTACCAGAAGGTGGCGAAGAGGTAACAATGGGAGATGTAAAATACATTAAGTTTGGCGAAACGTATTATCAACCTATACAAGTTGACGGTAAAGACAAATATGAAGTTGTAATGGTAGAAGACGATAAATAAGTTTTAAAACTAAAAAACAATTAATCCTATAGAGTTTATAGAATTTTATATATTTGAATTAAATTTAATTAATAGTCCAGAATCAATAAAAAAGAAAGTTTTTCTTACTTTTATAATAAATTTAAACTAACCAGAATGAAAAATAAAACCTTTTGGATCTTTGCCTTACTTACATTATCCATTATTTCAATCGCTTACAGTTACACTAGATTTTCAGATAATGAAAATAAAACAGAAAAAGCAGAAAAAACAGTGGCTGAATGTCATGAAGTTCCTGGTAATATAGAATCTGAATTCAAACCAACTGTTGAGAATAAATTTAAACCTACAGAAAAAGCACCAAAAGGTATGGTTTGGATTCCTGGAGGCGAATTTTCTATGGGAACTAATGTCGAAGACGAAAGTTTATGCAGTATAAAAGGAGTTACTAAAGACGCAGCTCCTATTCATAGAGTGTATGTTGACGGCTATTATATGGACGAAACGGAAGTAACCAATGAAGAATTTGAAAAATTTGTAAAAGCAACAGGCTATGTTACAGTTGCAGAACAAAAACCAACAAAAGAGGAATTTCCTACTGCAAATGAAGAAGATCTGGTAACAGGCTCCGTAGTCTTCACTCCCACTCCTTCTGCTGTTAATTTGAATAATTTCTTGCAATGGTGGCGCTACGAACCAGGTGCTGACTGGAGACATCCTGAAGGTCCGCAAAGCTCCATCAAAGGAAAAGAAAAATATCCTGTAGTTCATGTTGTATACGAGGATGCCGCTGCTTATGCTAAATGGGCAGGAAAAAGACTTCCAACAGAAGCAGAATGGGAATTTGCTGCTAGAGGCGGTAAAACGGGAAATCTTTATGCTTGGGGAAATGATTTAAAACCTAAAGGTAAATTTCAAGCCAATATCTACCAAGGACATTTCCCGATTAAAGATGGCGATACAGGAGAAGACGGTTTTAAAGGAATTGCTCCAACAAAACAATATGCTCCAAATGGATATGGTTTGTATGATATGGCTGGAAATGTATGGGAGTGGGTACACGATTGGTACAGCGTAGACTATTACAAATCATTGGCCGAAAGCGGGAAAGTAGCAAAAAATCCGCAAGGGCCAGATGCTTACTACGATCCAAACGATCCATCTGAAGTAAAACGTGTACACCGTGGAGGTTCATTTCTGTGCACCGATCAATATTGTACTCGATACATGGTTGGAACACGAGGAAAAGGAGAAATTAGATCGGCTGCAAACCATGTTGGTTTTAGATGCGTAAAAAGCAAGTAGCAAAACTTAAAATACCAGAAAGGGATTCAATTTTAGAATCCCTTTTTTATTAATCCAGATATTGAAAGCTAAATTTTGCAGCAGAAAAATTTTTCTATATTTGCTAAAAATTCAAAAAAATGCAACATATCATAGATCGCTTTATCAGTTATGTAACGATTGACACCGAATCAGATCCAAATTCACAAACAACACCAAGTACGCAAAAACAATGGAATCTTGCTAATAAATTAGTTGAAGAACTAAAAGCAATTGGTCTTGAAGAGGTAACGATTGACGACAAAGCTTATATCATGGCAACGCTTCCGAGCAACGTTGATCACGAAGTGCCAACAATTGGTTTTGTTTCTCACTTTGATACTTCACCAGATTTTAGCGGAGCCAATGTAAAACCTCAGATTGTTGAGAATTACGACGGAAAAGATATCGTTCTAAACGCAGAGAAAAACATTGTTTTATCTCCAGATTACTTTAAAGATTTATTATTATATAAAGGCCAAACCATCATTACAACTGACGGAACAACCTTACTAGGAGCAGACGATAAAGCTGGAATTACAGAAATTGTTTCGGCAATGGAATATCTAATTCAGCACCCAGAAATTAAACACGGAAAAATCAGAATTGGTTTTACTCCAGATGAAGAAATCGGACGTGGCGCACATCATTTTGATGTTGAAAAATTTGGAGCGCAATGGGCTTATACCATGGATGGAAGTCAGATTGGCGAATTGGAATATGAAAATTTTAATGCTGCCGGGGCTAAAATAACTTTCAAAGGGAAAAGCGTCCACCCAGGTTATGCCAAAGGAAAAATGATCAATTCTATGCTTTTGGCAAATGATTTTATCAACGAATTACCAAAAGGCGAAACTCCACAAGAAACTAGAGGTTACGAAGGTTTTTTTCACGTTCACCACATTAAAGGAAATATTGAAGAAACAGTTTTAGAGCTGATTATTCGCGATCATAACAGAAAGAAATTCGAAAAAAGAAAAGAATTGATTCATAAATTGGCGAAACAATTCAATAAAAAATTCGCTAAAAAATTTGGTGAAGATATCGTAGTGGCAGTTGTAAAAGACCAATATTACAATATGAAAGAAAAGGTTCTGCCAGTAAAACATATTGTCGATATTGCTGAAAAAGCGATGAGAGAATTAAACATCAAACCAATCATTAAACCTATTCGCGGCGGAACTGACGGTTCTCAATTATCGTTTATGGGATTACCTTGTCCGAACATTTTTGCAGGCGGACATAATTTCCACGGAAAATACGAATACGTTCCAGCAGAAAGCATTCAAAAAGCGACTGAAGTTATCGTGAAAATTGCTGAACTAACAGCAATTCCAGGTATTTTTGATGCATCAGAAAAATCTAAAAAAAGAAAATAATTGGAAACAAAATCCGAAAATAAAGGCATTTGGAAATACGGCGATCAATGGGAAGAAGAATTGCTTTTCCTAAAATCGATTCTTGACAAAACAGAACTGACCGAAACCACAAAATGGGGCGGCCCTGTGTATGTTTATGAAAAGAAAAACGTAGTTGGCCTTGGCGGATTTAAAGATTATTTTGCCATATGGTTTTTTAATGGCGTTTTCTTAAAAGATGAGAAAAAGAAACTGATAAATGCTCAGGAAGATGTAACCAAGTCATTGAGACAATGGCGATTTTATTCTAAAGAAGAGATTGATGAAAAAGTGATTTTAGAATATATCAAAGAAGCCATTGAAAACGAAAAACAAGGGAAAGTCATTAAACCCGCAAAAAAAGAAGCAATCGTTTCAGAACTTCTTAATGCAGAAATGGCTAAAAACCCAGATTTAAAGTCTGCTTTCGAAAAATTTTCTCCTTACAAACAATATGAGTTTTTAGAATATATCGAATCGGCTAAACAAGAAAAAACGAAGCTTTCGAGAATAGAAAAAGTGCTTCCGATGATTTTAGCAAATGTTGGGCTGAATGATAAATACAGGTAGTTTCTGAAATTCCAAATTTTATAAATTCCAAATTCCAAGCTATATGAGACCTTTGTCAAAGTTTTAAAACTTTGACAAAGGTTTTTTCGTTCTACAGGTCATTGCGAGGAACGAAGCAATCGCACTAGTACTAATCGCAATGTGATTGCTTCGTTCCTCGCAATGACCGATACAAAAAAAATCCCAAACTCCATTTCTTGGAATTTGGGATTTAAAATTTTATTGGAATTTTAAAAAAGCTTAAGCTTTTTTATTCAAAGCAGCGCTCAATTCTAAAGAGATTGCAGAACGCTCTAATTTTAATTTTCCAGACATTGTTTCGATTACAACAGTAGTTTCTGCTAGTTCAGCAATTTTACCGTGGAAACCACTTTTTGTTACTATCTTATCACCTACTTTTAGGTTGCTTTCAAATTCTTTTTCGTTTTTAGCTCTTTTTTGCTGTGGTCTAATCATGAAGAAATAGATTACCACAAACATTAAAAGGAATGGCGCAAATTGAGATAATTGTCCCATAATTTAAATTTGTTTTTGATTTATATTTAATATTCTTTTTTTTTGCTCTTCGACTTCATTTGCGTCAGCAATTGAAGTTTGGTTTTTGGTTTTTGGAATTTAAAATATTGACATTTTAAATATCTCTTACATTAACCCTCTTCCTACTTTTACCATTTTTTTATTGGCAGTCAATTCTTTAACGAGATTATCTAAAATTCCGTTGATAAAAATACTACTTTTTGGTGTAGAATATTCTTTTGCAATTTCTAAATATTCGTTAAGAGTTACTTTTACAGGAATTGAAGGGAATTTTATAAACTCGCAAATGGCCATTTTCAAGATAATCGTATCAATTTCTGCAATACGATCGCTGTCCCAATTTGGCGTTTTATCTTCATATTCTTTTGCAAAAGCCGTTTCGTTCAAAATTGTTCTTCTAAACAAATCTTTTGCAAAATCTTTATCTTCAACATCTTTATACAATCTAGGCACTCTAAAATCGTCTGAATCTTCGGTTTTAATAGCCTTCAATTGTTTAATAATATGAGTGTTTACAACCGGAATATCATCAACCCAAGTTAATTTATCGTCTTCTAAATACTCGTATAATTTTTCATTTGGCACAATAACATTTTCAAACAAATCAATAATAAATTGTCTGTCTTCTTCAAACGTGTTTACGTTATTGCTCATGTATTTTTTGTAGATATCGCTTTCTTTAACATCATTTAAAAGCAAAATGATATAATCGTCGTTTAAAGACCAATTATTGATTTTACGATTTTCTAAAGCGATGCTAAGAGAGTTGCTTTCGGCAAGGAGTTGAAAAATTTTGTTTTTGATAAATTTTTCGTTTGGGTTACGTTCTGCTGCAGTAGCAAGGTGTTTTTTACTTGACAGATGCAAATAGACAGCTTCTTTTTTACAAATTTCTATCAATGAAGAAAGCATTATAAGGTATAAGTCCTGAATATTATCAATGCTGTAAAAAAGGAATTTCTCCTCTTTTTCCATGTTATCAGAACCGCTTTGATGCATTGCATAAATGGATTGCATTACTTTAACGCGTATGTGTCTTCTATTTACCACCGTGTAAGAACATTTAAAAATTAGTCTGCAAAAGTATAACTTTTGAAGCATATTTTAAAATTTACACATTAAAAAAACGTTTATTTTGAGAAAAACTGAGGAAAAGTGGTCAGTGTGCAGTTTTTGAGTGGTCAGTTTTGAAAATAAAAAAGTCTCATTTTCAGAAAAACTAAAAATGAGACTTTTTTTACTCTAGTCCTCTAAATGTCAATCTTAAGACTGAACACTTAAAGAGTGAATGCTGAACACTAAAAATTATTTAGCAGCGTTCTCGATTCTTCTTTGGTCAATACGATTTTGTGCAATAGTAAGAGCCGCTCTATGTGTTGTGATTCCGTTTTTAGCAGCGAAATCAATAATCTCTAAAGTTGTATTGTAGATATTTTCTGTTTTGCTCATGATTTCAGCTTTACCGTAGTTTGCTAATTCAGCATAAACATTGATAATTCCACCAGCGTTGATTAAGAAATCTGGAGCATATAAAATTCCTCTTTCTTGCAATCTTGCTCCGTGAACATTCTCATCAGCTAATTGATTGTTGGCAGCACCAGCAATAACTTTAGCTTTAATTTTATCTACTGTATTATCGTTGATTGTTGCTCCCATCGCACATGGCGCATAGATATCAACATCTGCAGCATATAAATCTTCACCAGTATAAATTGTTGCATTGTATTTTGAAGCAACTTGGTATAATTTTTCTTCGTTAATATCAGAAATCGTTACCTGTGCTCCTTCTTTAGTTAAATAATCCACTAAAGTTTCACCCACGTGTCCAATTCCTTGTACCAAAACTTTTTTACCATCTAAGACATCAGTTCCAAACTGACTTTTAGCAGCAGCTTTCATACCTAAATAAACACCATAAGCTGTAACTGGAGAAGGGTTTCCAGAACCTCCTCTTTCTTCAGAAATACCCGTTACATAAGGTGTTACATCTCTTACAGTATCCATGTCTTTAGTTTCCATTCCGACATCTTCTGCTGTAATATATCTTCCGCTAAGTGAGTGAACAAATTCACCAAACTTACGCATCAATTCAGGTGTTTTTTGTGTTTTTGCATCACCAATAATAACCGCTTTACCTCCACCAATATTTAGTCCAGTAATAGCCGATTTAAAAGTCATACCTCTTGAAAGGCGTAAAACATCATTTAAAGCTTCCCATTCTGTGTTATAATTCCACATTCTGGTTCCTCCCAAAGCTGGTCCCATAACCGAATTATGAATACCAATAATTGCTTTTAAACCTGTATCTTTGTCATTGCAAAATACAATTTGTTCGTGATCGTCAAAAGATAATTGACCAAAAACAGGATCCATTTTTTGAAGTTCCTTTCCAGTTGCGAAAGTTGCATCCATAGCGCTAGTATTAATTAGGTTAAAATTACGAATTCGTCAAAAAGACTTCTCAAACATAATTAAAAAATACACATGTGCTAATTTTTTATCTATTAAATAACAATTTTACAATATTATTGTTTTGATTAAATCGCAAATTATTATAATTTTATTTGATAATAATTCTTAAATACAAATCAATTCAATATCACATTTCTTAAAAAAATGAAAGAATTAAGCTATTTAAACAAATATTTCATTAAGTATAAATATAGTTTTTCAGCAGGTATTTTAATAACCATAATCGCACAAATATTTTCTTTATTCACTCCAAAGCTCATTAGCAAGTCTTTAAACGCTATTGAGAGTTTTGATAAACTTTCTATTTCAGAGCAAAATTCTGAAACCGTGATTGCAGGTTTTCATCAGGATCTCATTCATAATGTGCTACTTATCATCGGAACTACGATTGTTGCTGGTTTTTTAACCTTTTTAATGCGCCAGACTTTAATTGTAATGTCTCGTCATATAGAATTTGATTTAAAAAATGAAGTTTTCAGACAATACGAAAATCTTTCTCAGAATTTTTACAAACAAAACAGAACCGGAGACTTGATGAATCGCATTAGCGAAGACGTTTCTAAAGTTCGTATGTACGTTGGTCCAGCGGTAATGTATACTATTAATACATTTATTCGTTTTGCTATCGTTATCATATATATGTATAATGTATCGCCACTTCTTACTTTATATACTATATTGCCACTGCCGATACTTTCGTATTGCATTTTTAAACTAAGCTCTGAAATCAATAAACGAAGCACGACTTTCCAGCAATATCTTTCTAAAGTTTCGAGTTTCACGCAAGAAATTTTTTCAGGAATTCGCGTTATAAAAGCATATTCTTTAGAAAATCAGCATCAAAATAATATGGTTGATCTGGCGGAAGAAAGCAAACGCAAAAGTTTAAGTCTGGCTAGAGTACAATCTTTATTTGGTCCGTTGATGATTGCCCTTATCGGAATTAGTAATTTGGTGGTTATTTATTTTGGAGGCGTGATGTACATTAACGGAAGCATTCCGAATATCGGAACCATTGCCGAGTTTATATTATATGTAAATATGCTAACCTGGCCCGTAGCTTCTTTAGGATGGGTTTCTTCTATGGTACAAGAAGCAGAAGCTTCGCAAAAACGTTTGAACGAATTTTTGAAAATTGAACCAGAAATTAAAAACAACAACGAAGATTCGTCAGAAATACAAGGATATATTGCTTTCGAAAATGTTTCTTTTACTTATAAAGATACTAATATCGAAGCCTTGAAAAATGTTTCTTTTACGGTTAAAAAAGGAGAAACGCTCGCCATTTTAGGAAAAACAGGTTCTGGAAAATCGACGATTCTTTCTTTGATTTCAAGATTGTATGATGTGACAGACGGCGAAATTAAAATTGATGAAAACGAAATCAGCACTTTAAACTTAAATGATCTTCGCAATAATATCGGAATCGTGCCTCAAGATGCTTTCTTATTTTCGGACACGATTAAAAACAATATCAAATTCGGAAATCAAAATGCAACGGATGAAGAAGTGATCGAGGCGGCAAAAAATGCCGTTGTTCACGACAACATTATTGCTTTTAACAAACAATATGACACCATTTTAGGAGAAAGAGGGATTACACTTTCGGGAGGGCAAAAACAGCGTGTTTCTATTGCAAGAGCGATTATAAAAAATCCTGCAATCTTACTTTTTGACGACTGTTTGTCTGCAGTTGATACCGAAACCGAAGAAATGATTTTGAATAATTTGTTTGAAATTTCTAAAGACAAAACCACCATAATTGTGAGTCATCGAGTATCTTCTGCAAAGAATGCAGACAAAATTATTATTCTCGAAGATGGTCGCATAATTCAACAAGGCTCTCATAATCAATTAATAAATCAAGAGGGATATTATTCGGCGTTATATTTAAAACAACTTTCGGAAAAAGAATTACTTTAATTGTTGCGTAATAGATAATTTTTTATGATTTTTGAGTACTATTAATTCCAAAAATGATAGAACGTATTATGAGAGAAAATGACATGTTAGAAAAAGAAGAGATTTTTTCTAAAGTATTACGCGCAGGAAGAAGAACTTATTTCTTTGATGTGAGAGCTACCAAAGCTGATGATTATTACATTACTATTACCGAAAGCAAAAAATTTACTGAGGAAGATGGTTCTTTTCACTTCAAAAAACACAAAATCTATTTATACAAAGAAGATTTTAGTGCATTCTCTGAAATATTAGAAGAAATGACTTCTTATGTTTTAAACCACAAAGGAGAAGAAGTTATTTCTGAAAGACACCAAAAAGATTTTAAAAAAGAATACAGTTCTGAAAAATCTGAAAGCCAAAGATCTAGTTTTACAGATATTGATTTTGACGATATTTAATCAAAAATCATCCCTATAAGTAGGAGTCCAATTTGTTCTGCATTTTGGGCTTTTTTTATATATTTATTTGTGAGATGCGATTTGTAAAATGTGAGATGCATCATTCACTTCATCTCACTTGTAACATTTCACAAATTACATTTTACTCTTAACTAACAAAAAATGAAAAAATTAATTCTTCTTTTAAGTTTCGTTTTCTTTGGAATTTCTCTTTCTGCTCAGAATATAGAATATGAAACGAAAAATAATATTCAATATTATAATGCAGCTGCAAATAAAGCAGATAAATATATTAGCGAAAGATGTGTTTTAGATATTTATTATCCGAAAAATAAAACTGGATTTGCTACCATTGTGTGGTTTCACGGCGGAGGATTAACTGGCGGAAACAAAGAAATTCCAGAAGCTTTAAAAAATAAAGGTTTTGCTATTATTGGCGTAAACTATAGATTGTCGCCAAAAGCAAAAGCGGCAAAAGCGATTGAAGATGCCGCAGCTGCAGTTGCTTGGACTTTCAATAATATTGCCAATTATGGCGGAGACAAATCTCAGATTTTTGTTTCTGGACATTCCGCAGGAGGATATTTGGGAATGATGATTGGCTTGGATAAAAAATGGCTTCAAAAAGAAAATATCGATGCCAATCAAATTGCAGGACTTATTCCGTTTAGCGGACAATGCATTACACATTTCGAAATTAGAAGAGAAAACGGAATTCCAGAAAAACAGCCAAAAATTGACGAATTTGCTCCTCTATACCACGTTCGTGCCGATGCTCCGCCTTTATTGTTAATTACAGGAGATCGTGAATTGGAAATGTTGGGACGCTATGAAGAAAACGCATATATGGCCAGAATGATGAAGTTGGTTGGACACACGCAAACTAAATTATATGAATTGGACGGCTACGGCCACGGAATGACAGAACCTGGTTTTCCGCTTTTGGTTAATGAAGTAAACCGAATTTTAAAAGAACGCAAAAAATAATCACTAAATAAAAATCCACGGCAATGGAGACACAACTATTAATTATACCAGGACTTGGAGATTCTGGAGAAAAACACTGGCAAACTTTTTGGCATAAGAAATTCGAAAACTCAATTCGTGTTGTACAAGACAATTGGGATGAACCGATTCGAGAAGAATGGCTTGATAGATTAAACGAGAATATTTTAAAACTTAGCGAACCTACTATTTTAGTAGCGCACAGCTTGGCTGTTTCATTGGTTTTGCATTGGGCAGAAAAATACAACAATCCAAATATTATTGGCGCCTTTCTGGTTGCACCAGCAGATGTAGATTCGCCAGAACACACACCAGAGAGCATCAGAAATTTTTCGCCAATGCCTCTTTATAAATTACCTTTCCCATCTGTAGTTGTAGCAAGCGAAAATGATCCGTATGCTTCTTTTGAAAGAAAGAATTACTTCGCAGAAAAATGGGGAAGCGATTTTGTTAATATCGGAAAACAAGGCCACATCAACTCCGATTCTGATTTAAAATATTGGGAAGAAGGGCAGTTGATTTTACAGCAATTAATTGATAAAATAAATTCTTAAAGTAATCAGTGATCAGATTTTTAGTATTCAGTTCTCTCAATGAGTTTAATAACTAAACACTAAAAATCTGATCACTGAACACTTCACCCAATACGCAGTCCGTTTGGAATTTTAAAATCGGGAGCTAATAAAATAACATCTCCCTCCTCGCCTACAGCGCCAAGTACCAAACATTCGCTCATAAACTTTCCGATTTGTTTTTTCGGAAAATTCACTACCGCCACAATCTGGCGATTTACTAAATCTTCTTTCTGATATCTTTTAGTTATTTGTGCCGAAGATTTTCTAATTCCTATTTCTGAACCAAAATCAATGGTTAGTTGAAAAGCTGGTTTTCTGGCTTCAGGAAAATCGTTTACTTCTATAATAGTTCCGACGCGCATATCGGTTCTTCCAAATTCGCTCCAAGTTAAATCCATTTTTAATCTTTTATTACAAACCTATAAATTTTGTAATTAATGCGCCTAATTCTATAACCTTTTCTTTTGCCAACGCTCTAATTTTACGATAAGAACTAGTAGCTAAACGAAAAACATATAAACATGGAACATACTGAACCAAATGCGTGCATGTCAATTAAAGATTTTGAATCTAATTTAAAACAGGTTCACACGGATAAATATATAGAAGTAGCACAAAATGTACGACTATACGTTAAAGATTACGGCCAAGGTAAACCTGTAATCCTTATACATGGATGGCCGCTTTCTAACGAAATGTGGGAATATCAAATAGACCATTTAGTGCAGAACAATTTTCGCGTTATTGCTTACGACCGTCGAGGTTTCGGGAAATCTTCTCAGCCTTGGGATGGTTACGATTATGATACTTTGGCAGATGATCTTAAAGAAATTATCGAACAGCTGGAGTTGGAAGATGTAACGATTGTTGGATTTTCAATGGGTGGCGGTGAAGTGGTTCGTTATTTTAGCCGTCATGGCGGAAAAGGCGTCACCAAAGCTGCTTTGATTTCATCAATTATTCCTTTTCTCTTAAAAACTCACGATAATCCTGATGGCCACCCGAAAGAAAAAAGTGAAAATACCGCAGCAGCCATCAAAGAAGATAGAATCGCGTTTGTAGATAATTTTGGAAAAACGTTTTTTGGCGTAAACATTATCAACAAACCCGTTAGCACGCCTTTATTAGAATATTACAGAAATCTATGTTCTGCTGCTTCTCCTCGAGCTACTTTAAAATGCGCTGAATCTTTTTCTTATACCGATTTTAGAGAAGAACTCGATTTTATTAAAGTTCCAACTCTTATCATTCATGGAGACGACGATAAAATTGTGCCAATTGATCTTACTTCAAGAAAAGCGGCAAAATCTATAGCAAACAATACTTATATCGAATATTCAGGAGCACCGCACGGTCTTTTTTACACCGATAGAGATAAGCTTAACGAAGACTTATTGGAATTTTTGAATTCCTAAAAAACTAAAAAAAGTATCCAAAGAAGCAAGCTCTGGCAGCTAACTGCTTTTTTGGATATTTTTTATTCTTGTGCTCTTTTATTTACAGATTTTTAAAGCTATTTTTGGGAATCAAATTTCAGAAAAAATGGCACGAACAGAATCAACAATGCTTCCATTAGGAACAATTGCTCCTGATTTTTATTTAAAAGACACCAATTCTAATGACACTTTTTCTTTTGAGGATTTAAAAGGTTCTAAAGGCACTTTGGTGATGTTTATCTGTAACCATTGCCCATTTGTACATCACGTTATCAAGGAAATTGTCATGATTGCCAACGATTATCGCGTACAGGGTTTAGGAGTTGTCGCCATTTCGAGCAATGATGTTGTGAAATATCCGCAGGATAGTCCAGAATTAATGACCGAATTTGCCATAGAGAATAAAATTGATTTTCCTTATTTGTATGATAAAAGTCAAGAAACAGCAAAAGCCTATCAAGCAGCTTGCACTCCAGATTTCTATTTATTTGATAATCAAGACAGATTATTCTACCGCGGACAATTGGATGATTCAAGACCAGGCAACGGAATTCCTCTTAGCGGAAGCGATCTAAGAGGTGCTATAGATGCCTTAATTTACAACAGAAGTTTGAAAGAACCGCAGAAACCAAGTCTGGGCTGTGGCATAAAATGGAAGTAAATACGCATTAAATTCAAAAAAATTACGTATATTTGCCGTTCAATTTTACTCCTTATGGGAAATAGAACACCACTTACAGTCTCTATAAAGCCGTTTTGCATAGCAAAACCGCTTCCTGCTGTAATTATTTCGCATAATAAGGCCTTTATTTTTTAGGCCTCCGTCTATTTCACTTTTTTCTTCTTTTTGACGGAGGATTTACATCAGCTTAACGAATCATTTATTTGACAAAATTCATTTTTGATCAGATATTTTTTTGTTTTTCCATTTAAATATTTTAGTCCAAAAGACTACAAATCATTTATTTTCTAATAATCTCAAAGGAAGAATAAACCATTTAAAAAATTTTATAACAATAAATTCAAATAGATATGAAACCAACACCCACTTTCTCTAAATCAGATTATCAGTTTCTAAGAGAATTGATTTTAAAAAGTAAAAATTCAACAAATACTAAAGAAGCCAATCAGCTTTCGCAAGAATTAGATCGCGCTGTAATTAGTAAGGAAAGCGAACTTGACAGCACAGTGATAAGAATTAATTCTTTTGTAACAATTGAAGATGTAAAAGCAAAGAAGCAGATGAAAATTCAAATCGTATTACCTTCTGCTGCAGACGTAAAACAGTCCAAAATATCAATTTTAGCACCTCTAAGTGTCGCTATTATTGGTTTTAAAGAAAATGACGAAGTAGACTGGGAATTGCCTGCTGGAGTTAAAACTTTAAAAGTAGTTGCTGTAGATAATTCGGCTGTACATCATTCCTAATTTTTCAAACACCTCATTCTGTGACGGTGTTTTTTTTATATCTATTTGAAAATAAAAAAACTGTTCGATTGAACAGTTTTTTTATGCTTTTATCTCAAACAAAAATTACAATTGCGAATCAATATAATTTGTAACTGAAACCATTTGAGCTTCATCTAATTTTGCTTTTTTACCCATTTTTACCAAAATTGGCGTCCATTCTTCCTTTGTAAACTTTTTCGGCTCAAACAATTTGTGGCATTTTGCACAATTATTTTCGTATAAACTTTTACCCGCTTCTAATTCAGGTGTTAATGCTACAGCTTTTGCCGTTGCACTAGCTGGCGCAGATGCTACAGGAGCTGCTTTCTTACTTCCGCAAGAAACCATAAATAAGGCAAGTCCTGCAAGGATTAATATATTTTTCATTGGCTTTATTTTTTAGTAAATATAAAAAAATCCCATATGCCTTGGCATACGGGATTCTATTTATAACAATACTAAATTGTTTCTAAAGTCTTATTTTACGTCCATTAATTCAACGTCAAAAATCAAAGTTGCATTTGGCGGGATAACTCCTCCTGCACCAGATGGTCCGTAAGCTAAATCTGAAGGAATTACAAAACGAGCTTTGTCTCCAACTTGCAATAAAGCAATACCTTCGTCCCATCCTTCGATAACTTGTCCAATTCCTAATTTGAATTCGATTGGTTTTTTGCGAGGGTAAGAAGAATCAAAAACTTTTCCGTTTTCTAAAGATCCTTCGTAGTGAACAGAAACCGTTTTACCAGCCTCAGCTTTTTTACCGTCTCCTTTTTGAATCATTTTATAACGTAAACCAGTTTCTGTTTTATCAAAACCAGCAGCTAATTGTTCCATCTTTGCTTCAGATTCTGCTTTTAAAGCTGCTTCTCTTTTTAGACGAGCACCTTTTAAACCAATGAAAGCTTCGATAGCGTTCCATTTTTGAGCTTCTTCACCAACTCTGATGATCTCAACAGACTCTAAATTATCACCTTGAGCAACAGCATCTACAACATCTTGCCCTTCAACAACATGACCGAAAACAGTATGTTTGTTATCTAACCAAGGAGTTGGAACGTGCGTGATAAAAAATTGAGAACCATTGCTTCCTGGCCCTGAGTTTGCCATAGACAAAACTCCTGGACGATCGTGTTTTAAACTTGGGTGAAACTCATCATCAAATTTGTAACCTGGATCTCCAGTTCCTGTTCCTTTAGGGCAACCACCTTGAATCATGAAATCTGCAATTACTCTATGGAAAGTTAATCCGTCATAGAATTTTTGTCCTTGAGGTTTTACTTTATTTTCCATATTTCCTTCTGCAAGAGCAACAAAGTTACCTACAGTTCCTGGTGTCAAATCGTGTGTCAATTTTACTAAAATTGAACCTTTGCTAGTATTGAATTTAGCGTATATTCCGTTTTCCATGTTGTTATTTTTAATTTGAACGCAAATTTACAAATTAATTTTTTAATCAATTTGTGCTTTTGCCTTTTTAGATTTTGATTTATAAGTAAGTCCGTAAATCGTTAATGATATTAAAGATAAAACCATACAACCGATAGTTACAGCTGGCCATCCTCCCATTTTCCAAAGTAATAAACCGTAAGCAGATCCTGCAGCTGTTCCTAAGAAAGTAAGCGACATAAATACCGTATTCAACCTGTTTCTAGCTTCTGGCAATAAAGAATATACTCTCGTTTGGTTTGAAATATGAACTCCTTGAATTCCGATATCAATAAATACAATTCCGATAGCAATTCCTATTACGCTTTCTATAGCAAAATAGAACGTGATGAAACTGATTAAAACCAATAAACAGCCATAACCCACTGCAATTCTTGAATTTCCTTTATCTCCCAGTCTTCCAACTAAAGGTGCTGCCAAAGCTCCAGAAGCTCCAACAATTCCGAACAATCCAATTGTGGCGCTATTAAAATGGAATGGCTCTCCAGAAAGCAATAAAACCATTGTGGTCCAGAACGCTCCAAATTGAGCAAAACTGAAAACATTGATTGCAGTTGCTTCACGCAAAACAGGTTGTGTTTTTATAAGCGTGAATAAAGATTTAATTAATTGACCATAAGTCCCTTGAAATTGCGGTTTGTTCTGCGGAAACTTGCTTTGAATGACAAAAAAGATCAAAAGACAAATTCCGGCTGCGATATAAAACATCGATCTCCAACCCAAAACTTGGCCAATGAATCCGCTTAATGTTCGCGAAAGCAAAATTCCGACTAAAAGTCCGCTCATAATAGTTCCAACAACTTTTCCTCTTTCTTCGGGCGCACTCAAAGAAGCGGCAAGAGGAAGAATAAGCTGCGGCACAATAGATGTGATTCCGATAAGCAGAGAAGCAATTTGCAGAACAAGAAAACTTTTGGCCGTTGCTGCAATTAATAAAGCAATTACAGTAGCAAAAGTGGTCATTAAGATTTGCCTTTTTCGTTCTATTTTATCGCCAAGCGGCACCATAAAAAACAGTCCGATTGCATAACCTGCTTGCGTTAGATAGGTTATTGTTCCGGCGCTGGCTTCAGGAATTTTAAATTCGTTGGCAATTAAAACAATCAAAGGCTGGCAGTAATAAAGATTTGCAACTATAAGACCAGTGCAAACTGCCATAAACAGTACATTAGTTTTTGATAAATTCATGCTGCAAAAATACCATTCTAATCTTTAGCAGAACTTTAAAAAAAGTATAAATTTTAAGCTTTTTTTTAAAACCATATAAGTCATATAAGTTCATTTAAACTAAACGCTTAAATTTTCTTATATGCCTTATATGGTTTATTTTTCAACTTTTAATAGTTCAAAAAATCTTCTCTTGCAGGGCTGAAAACATCTGTTAGCATTCCTTCTTCAAGACAAACAACTCCGTGCACAGCGTGTGGCGGAATATAAAAACTATCGCCTTCTTTTAAAGTTTGAGTAACTCCGCTTATCGTTACATCAAATTTTCCGCTTGAGATGTACGTAACTTGTGAATGATAATGATCGTGTAGAGTACCAATTCCGCCTTTTTCAAAATGTACATTTACCAGCATCACTCTTTCGTCAAAAGCCAGAATCTTGCGTTTGATTCCTTCGCCCACTACTTCCCACTCGATTTCGTCGCCTTTTATAAATTCTTTGCTTGTTCCTAAATTCTGCATATTCGTTTATTTAATTATAATTTCAAAATTCCTTCGAATTATCTCTAATGCTTTTAGAAAACCCAAGTGTTTTTTCTTTTTGACAAGTTTAGTTTAATTCTCTGAAACGGCAAATTTCACCGCCGCTTCAGAATGAATTCTTGTTGTATCAAAAGCAGGTACAGAAATATCTTCTTGACTTAGTAGCAACGGAATTTCTGTACATCCCAAAATAATTCCTTCGGCTCCATTCTCAATTAATTCATCAATTATAGAAAGATAAGCTTTCTTAGTTTGTTCAGAAATTATGCCCCTTCCTAATTCTTCTTTTAAAGTCTTTTGAATAAAATCCCTATCTTCCTGAAGAAAAGGTACAATGGCTTCTATATTATTTTCAGCCAATTTATCAAAATAGAAATCCATTTCCATTGTAAATTTTGTCCCCAATAAACCAACTTTTTTCAATCCGAGCTTATTTATTTCGTTAGCAGTAGCTGTAACAACATGAATTATTGGCAATGCAATTTCTTTCTCAAGTCTGTCCGAAACTGCATGTGCTGTGTTTGCACATAATACAATCGCTTCTGCGCCACTTTTCTCTAAACTTTTACAGGCTTTTAAAAGCAATTTAAAACTAGCATCCCAATCTCCATTTGTATTATTTCTCTGAAAATCATCAAAATTCAAAGAATATATAATACATTCAGCAAAGACAAGTCCTCCCAATTTTTCATTTATTCCTTCATTAATAAAACGATAATAATCTATTGTCGAAACCCAGCTGATCCCTCCTACAAGCCCTAATTTTTTCATGTCTTTATTTTCTCTATGAGATATTCTTTAGATATTTATTTCACTTTCAACTTCTAATTGTAACTTACAAGATGGATTCAAAAGGATTGAAAGTAAAATTATTTTTTGTCTTCTATATAAGTTCTTTACTGGTATTCCCTTTCTTTTTATTTTTATATTTTTTCAAGATCTTTTTTCATTAAAGCTGATTCTTCATTCAGATTATTCTCTTTAAAAAATTTTTCAAGCTCTTTTAATCTTTTTACATCATCGTATTTAAAACCCGAATTTAATTTTCTCTGGCAAAGTGAACACAATCTAATCGAATGTCGATCTGTTTCTACCATGCTATTTGTGCCGTTCATAACACAATTGGCTTCAATGCAATGATGCAGACCAAACATATGCCCTATTTCGTGCGAACAAATTTTCAATAATCGACCTAAACTCAAATTAAAGTCTGCTTCTTTTTGCATTCTATACATCGAGCTTACCGCAATTTTATCCCTGTAGGAGGCTAGTCCAAAAACATAATTCCATTCTGGCTTTGGATACAAATCTTTTTCTGTTATTGCCATTAAAGCAACTCCCTTATCTGGTTTCTCTTCTTTTAGAACATCAGTTAAAATATAACCTGCTAAAAATTGTTCCTGCTCGACATCACCAATTCTTCGAGCATTGTTCGGAATAATATCATTTGAAAGCTTCTTTAAAACTTTAGTTTGCAACTGAAAAAATATTTCCAAATATTGACGAACTAATTCAATTTGTTTCTTCTGTACCGAATTAAACTCTCCGATAGGCTGCAGATAAATGATGTTTTCTTCTTTCGTTGGAATAATATGTTTTGTTCTGATAAACTGTTCAAAAGTTTGCCCTTTTTCATTACGAGAATAAAGCCAATCACCAAAAATAGGTTTGCCAAGTTTAACATCATTACTTTTTATAGCTACAAAATAGGGATCTAGTTTTAAATTAAGTTCTTGCTTTGGCTCTGTATTTGGCTTTGCTTTTTCTTTCTTACTCGACTCGCAAGAACAAAAAACCACCAATAGTAACAAAAAAAGTTTCTTCATAAACCTGGCTTACTAGAGTAAATTTTTCGAAATAAAATCACAACTTGATTTAATAGATTCAAAAGAATTGGAAGCAAAGTTATTTTCCTGCTCCACAAAAAAATGAATCATTCCAGATTTTTTTGCTGCTGCAAATAATGGCTTGAAATCTATTGTTCCAGAACCTACTTCTGTATTCAAATCATTGTTTTTTTTATCCTTGTCTTTTACGTGCCACATTTTAAAACGGCCTGGATTTTCTTTGAATAATTGCAAAGGATCATTTCCTGAATGAACAACCCAATACAAATCCAATTCAAAAAAGACCAAATCTTTGTCGGTTTCATTTAATAAAATGTCAAAACCTGTAGTACCATTATATTTTTTAAATTCAAAATCATGATTATGATACGCCAGTTTCAAGCCTTCTTTTTTACACATTTTTGCTGCTTCATTTACACGAGCTGCAATCTTTTTATAATCTTCTATATTTCGTCTAAAAGGTTCATCAATCCAAGGAACCGTTAGAAATTCGTTTTTTAGAATTTTCGCTGCTTCAATTGACGAGATTAGTTCTTCTGTGTTTCCATCATAGAGAAAACTTCCTAAATTATAATGTCCGCTAACTGCTTTTAAACCATTTTCATCCAAAATCTTTTTCAGTTCTTTCGGGGTTAGCCCCCAAAACTGATCTTTGGTCGAAAAACCATATGTTTCGACAGTGTTATAACCTGCTTTAGCTACTTTTTCTAAAGTTCCTTTTACGTCTTTTGGAAGTTCATTACGAAGCGTATATAGCTGTAAACCTATTTCTTTTTTATTCATAGAAAATGCAAATGATGGTGAAGCCAAAACTGCTGTAGTGGCAAGACCTGTGGTTACGATAAAATTTCTTCTGCTAATCATTTTATGATATAAATTTCAAATAGTAAATATATTATAAAAATTGATTCTTAAAGTTTTCTGCAAAATTTTGAAGTTCTACTGCAGTTTGCTCTGATGTAATTTCTCCTTCAGCATTCACCTTCCCTCTAATTCCTTGAATTAAAAGCTGTGTTGCATCATTAAACTTTGCTTCTAACGTTCTCATGACTAACAAAAGCTGCTCGTGTCCCATTTCGCCAGAAGCAGAAGCTGTGATCAAGCCCGTGTTTTTATTTGAAAAAATAGTTGTTGAAACGCACCACTCTAAAGCATTTTTTAAACTTCCCGGAAGACTGAAAACATATTCGGGCGTACAAATAATAACACCATCGGCATTTGTTATTTTATTTCTAAACATAGTGATTTCTTGCGGAGGATTTTCTGTGTCTAAATCTGGGTTGAAATGAGGAAGAGATTGTAAATCTTCAAATATTTCTACTTCAAATTCGGGTTTTAAGTAATTTGAAACATATTTCAGGATTTTGAAATTACTAGAATTACTTCTCGTACTTCCAGATATGGCTAGGATTTTTATTTTTTTTGAAGGCATATTCAAATAAGGACTAGATTAATTCCTTAAAAATAAACTTTTCATCATAATCGACTTCAAATTTTTCAAGAAAATTAATATACTCCTCCCTAAATGTTTTCTGTTTATGATGCTGCTCTTGATTTTGAATATAATTTATGACAGCACTTAATTGAGATTTACTGTATGAAAACGCTCCATATCCCTCTTGCCATTCAAAATGACTATTTATAAATCTATTTTCATTAATCCATTTTGATGAATTTTGCTTTACACTTTTCATCAATTCTGATATAGATTGCACTGGCCTTACCCCAACCAAAATATGAACGTGATCTGAAACTCCGTTTATAGCCAAAAGTTTATGATTATTATTTCTGATGATTCCAGAAATATATTTAAACAATTCGTCTCTCCACTTTGCATCAATAATTGCTTTTCTATACTTGACAGCAAAAACAAAATGAATATGTATTTGTGTATATGTGTTTGCCATTACATATAGTCCCTACGGGACATCGATTCTTTACTTTATTATTTATTCTACCGATATTTTATTCCTAGCGGAATACATTTTAGCAGTACAAACATAATAAAAAGAAAGAAATATCTTTCAATTTTATTAAATAAAGTTAATCAGAAACAACTAATCTTTAATCAATTTAATATATTGATCAAAAGATTAGTTCAGCCAACAAAATTTTGGTAGCCAAGCAAAAAAAACAAATTCAATTCAATTTGATATATCTACAAAAAGAATAGTTCCGTTAGGAACAAAATATCGGTAGCCAAAGCAAAATCCGATTCATTTTGTCCCGTAGGGACAAAATTTTATTTAGAAGTCAACAGATTTAATCCTTCCATTTTTTGAGAATCAATTGCCTGAGGAGGATAATTCTGTTTTTCTTGTCGTGTAGAAGTAACTTTCCCCTCTTTATTTACGTACACATAATTGTAACGCCAGTAATTAGCTCCCGCCAAAGATGTTCCACCATCAGTAAAAACCTGATCGGCGTAAACAAGAATTTCTCCATTTTCTTTGTTATCTAATGTTCTTACTGGATTTCCTAAAGTTCTAAGTACTTTCGATTTGGCTTCACCGACAGCAACGCTTGCTGAATTGGTACTTGCGCAGGATACAAAAAGTGCAAATACGGCAGGTATTAATATTGCTTTTTTCATAATTTAAGTGTTGGATTTATATTTAGATTTTGGCTGTTATTCGTTGATTATTAGAGATGTAATAATAACTAAAGTTATAACATTAAATTTTACATAATTCAATAAGTATGTTATATAATTATTACCAAAAGACTCTTTAGCATTATTTGTATCTTTGCCAGCAAGAAAATTATCTAATAAAGATGCGAATTGACATTATTACTCTTTTACCTGAATTACTAAGAAGTCCGTTTGAGGCCTCAATTATGAAACGCGCCATTGACAAAGGTTTGGTCGAAGTGCATTTTCACAACCTTCGCGATTATAGCACCAATAGACAAAAAAGTGTAGATGATTATCCTTTTGGCGGAGGTGCAGGAATGGTAATGACAATTCAGCCTATCGACGACTGTATTACACATTTAAAAAGTCAGCGCGAATATGACGAGGTAATTTATATGTCGCCAGACGGTGAAACTTTAAACCAGAAAATGGCGAATAAAATGTCGATGTATGAAAACATTATCATTTTATGCGGACATTATAAAGGTGTTGACCAAAGGGTGAGAGATCATTTTATTACAAAAGAAATCTCAATTGGAGATTATGTTTTATCGGGAGGAGAATTGGGTGCAATAGTTTTATCTGACGCCTTGATCCGATTAATTCCAGGTGTTTTAAGTGACGAAACCTCAGCATTGACAGATAGTTTTCAGGACAATTTATTGTCAGGACCAATATATACAAGACCTGCAGACTATAAAGGTTGGAAAGTTCCGGAAGTTTTAACTAGCGGACACGCGGCTAAAATTGACAAGTGGCGTGAAGACATGGCGTATGAACATACTAAAAATAGACGTCCAGATTTGTTAGAAGGACATTAAAATTTAGTTTAGAATTTAAAGTTGTTTTTATTTCAAGTTAAAACTCTAGAGAGCAACAACTTGAAACTTTAAACTTGAAACAAAACAAACTAAAAATAATTTACAATTTATAATTCATAATTTATAATTATTTTTTACATTTGCACCCGAATTTGACCAACCTCTGGCGAGATCCGTGAATGTTGTTCTAATATAAAAACCATAATTTAAATTATCATGGCAGATTTATTAAAATTCGTTCAAGACGAATTCGTTGCTAAAAAAGATTTCCCAGATTTCGGAGCTGGAGACACTATTACTGTTTTCTACGAAATTAAAGAGGGTGAAAAAACAAGAACTCAGTTTTTCAAAGGAGTTGTGATTCAAAGAAGAGGTTCTGGTAACACAGAAACTTTTACTATCCGTAAAATGTCTGGATCTGTTGGTGTTGAGCGTATCTTCCCAGTAAACTTACCAGCTTTACAAAAAATCGAAGTAAACAAGAAAGGTCACGTACGTAGAGCTAGAATTTTCTACTTCAGACAACTTACTGGTAAAAAAGCTAAGATTAAAGATAAAAGAAGATAATCATTTATCAAATTGTTATAAAAAAACTCGTTTCATATTGTTTGAAACGAGTTTTTTTTATGTACTAATTTCATTGCTAACAAAACTGTAATTTTTTAATACCAAAATCATCGATTTAGCAATTTAACGAGCATGAAATAACAATCTGTTAATTTCGTCTTTTCTCATCAAAACTCAACCGATTTCGTTGTGTTTTTACTATATTTGCTCCGCTCATTTTGAGCCGAATATATCTTTTACATCGTTAACTCCTGACGATACGATTATAAAAAAAAAAAAGAAAATGACAAAATCAAAAATTTTTTACACCTTAACTGATGAGGCGCCTCTATTGGCAACTTACTCTTTGTTACCAATTGTTCAAGCTTTTACCGCAACAGCTGGAATTGAAATCGAAACCAGAGATATTTCGCTGGCGGGAAGAATTTTATCAAACTTCCCAGAATCTTTGACAGATGCTCAAAAAACTGGAGATGCATTGGCGGAACTTGGCCAATTAGCAACTCAGCCAGAAGCTAACATTATTAAATTACCAAACATTTCGGCATCTGTACCGCAATTAAAAGCGGCTATTGCTGAATTACAATCTCACGGATACAATGTTCCAAATTATCCTGAAGATCCTAAAAATGATACTGAAAAAGAAATTAAAGCAAAATATGCAAAAGTATTAGGTTCTGCTGTAAACCCAGTTTTACGTGAAGGAAACTCTGATCGTAGAGCTCCAAGAGCAGTTAAGAACTTTGCAAAAGCAAATCCACACTCAATGGGTGCTTGGTCTGCTGACTCAAAAACTAAAGTGGCTTCTATGTCAGGCGGTGATTTTTACGGAAGTGAAAAATCAGTAACTGTAAATGAAGCAAACGATGTAAAAATCGAATTTGTTGCTAAAGACGGAACTTCAACTGTTCTTAAAGCTAGCACTCCATTAAAAGCGGGCGAAATCATTGACAGCTCTGTTTTAAGCGTAAGCAAATTAAAAGCTTTTGCTGCTGATGTAATCGCTGAAGCTAAAGCTGCAGGAGTTTTACTTTCTGTACACTTAAAAGCTACAATGATGAAAGTTTCTGATCCAATTATCTTTGGCGCTATCGTTGAAGTATATTTTGCAGATGTTTTCAAAAAATATGAAACTTTATTCAAAGAATTAAACGTTGACACAAGAAACGGTTTAGGTGATATCTATGCTAAAATTGCTGGAAGACCTGAGCAAGCTGAAGTTGAAGCTGCTATCGATCAAGCAATCGCAAACGGACCTGCTTTAGCAATGGTTAATTCTGATAAAGGAATTACAAACTTACACGTTCCTTCAGACGTAATTGTTGATGCTTCTATGCCAGCAATGATCCGTACTTCTGGACAAATGTGGAACAAAGAAGGAAAAGCTCAAGATACATTTGCTGTAATTCCAGACCGTTCTTACGCTGGAGTTTATACTGCAACAATTGATTTCTGTAAAAAACACGGTGCTTTCGATCCTAAAACAATGGGAAGTGTTCCTAACGTTGGATTAATGGCTCAAAAAGCAGAAGAATACGGATCTCACGATAAAACTTTCCAAATGAAAGCTGACGGAGTTGTTCGTGTTGTTGATGCAAACGGAAATGTTTTAATGGAGCAAAACGTTGAAGCTAATGACATCTTCAGAATGTGTCAAGCAAAAGACGCTCCAATTCAAGACTGGGTTAAATTAGCTGTAAACAGAGCTCGTTTATCTAGCACTCCTGCTGTTTTCTGGTTAGACGAAAACAGAGCACACGATAGAGAATTGATCGTAAAAGTTCAAAAATACCTTAAAGACTACGATACTACAAACTTAGATATTAGAATCTTAAACCCAGTTGCGGCAACAGAATTTACTTTAGACAGAATCATCAAAGGTTTAGATACTATTTCTGTAACTGGAAACGTTTTACGTGACTACTTAACAGATTTATTCCCAATCTTAGAATTAGGAACTTCTGCTAAAATGCTTTCTATCGTTCCTTTAATGAATGGTGGTGGATTGTTCGAAACTGGCGCTGGAGGTTCTGCTCCTAAACACGTAGAGCAATTTACAGAAGAAGGATATTTACGTTGGGATTCATTAGGAGAGTTTTTAGCTCTTGGTGCTTCATTAGAGCATTTAGGACAAACTTTAGACAATTCTAAAGCGATCGTTTTATCTGAAACTTTAGATCAAGCTAACGATAAATTCTTGGCTAACGATAAATCTCCAGCTCGTAAAGTAGGTCAGATTGACAACCGTGGATCTCACTTCTATTTAGCATTCTACTGGGCTCAAGCTTTGGCTGCTCAAACTAAAGATGCAGAATTGAAAGCGATCTTTACTCCAATCGCAGCTGAATTTGAAGCTAACGAAGCTAAAATCGATGCTGAGTTAATTGGTGCTCAAGGTAAACCACAAAACATCGGAGGTTACTACCAGCCAACTCCAGAATTGGTAAGCAAAGCAATGCGTCCAAGCGAAACTTTCAACGCAATTGTTGCTAAAATCAAATAATTCAGAATACATCTAGTATTTCTTAATAACAAAAAGGACAACTCACAAGGTTGTCCTTTTTATTTTAAGAAAAAGAGACTGCAGAATATTTTTTAGGCTTCATTCCTATATGTTTTTCAAATATTCTTGAAAAGTGGCTTAAATTCGAAAATCCTAATCGATAACCTGTTTCAGAAACTGATAATTTTTCTTCCCGAATTAAATAAGCGGCCTCATTCATTCGAAGCACCTGATAATAATTATATATGCTATTTCCGAATATTTGTTTGAATAGCTTATTCATTTTACTTTCGCTCATATTCCAAGAAGAAGCAAGACTTGCTAAATCAGGAGGATTACTTAAATCAGCACTTAAAGAATCTTTTATAGCATACATTGTTTTTACATCAGACACATTTAAAGGATAATTTGTCACACTTTCTCTTTTTGATAATTCAGACAGAAAAAGATAAATCATCTCTTCAGTTTTTAACTTCAGATAGAAATGACTCAATTGCTGCTTTTCATCTGTCAAAGCAATTTTATTGGCAACCTGCTGAATTTCATTCGAAATAATATGATCGTATAAATAAGGCTTATCCCTCAATGTTATACTTGCCAAAAATTTATTTTCATCTTGTGCATTAATCCAAGCCTTAAGCAAATCCATGTGGATTGTAATTACAATTGTATTGATTCTTGTTTGTTTTGGAATCAGAATTTCAACGTCAATATCTCCAGCAGATACTTGCACAGAAGGAATTAAAACACTCCGATTTGCTGGGTTCTTATAATCTTGCTGAAATAAATTCCTAAAACTAAAAGTGATTTCATCTTTTCGAGAATCTCCACCAGCTCTTCTAATTGTCATTTCTTCCTTAAACTCACACTGACTAATCATCATATTCATTTGAGAAGAAAAATTATAAGACCTAATAGAACCCTGACCATAACTTTCAGGCAAAACAAACAATCCGTTATCAGATTTCGTTTTGGTAAATGCTGCAAGTTTTTCTATTAAACCCATTTGAATCGTTTATTACAAAATACCGTTTACGACTATTTTTAAAACAAAAGTAGCTATTTAATCACTTTATTGTATTCTAATTTTGCTGAAACAAAAATTTAAAAATTATGTCAAAAGCATTATTCCTAAGCATTCCATCGCATGGACACATGAATCCAATGATGGGTTTAGCAAATGAATTAGTCCTTCAAGGAGAAAAAGTCACCTTTTTTAGCTCTGAAGAATTCAAAAAATCAATCGAAGAATTAGGTGCTGAATTTATAAGCTATAAAGAAGATCTAAATATTTTTCAAAAGAAAGAAGTAAAACCAAATGAAGAGCAATCAAAAAAGAAATCCTTAACAGGACTTACAAGTGCTTTTTTACATCCTGAGATTTTCATAGATGATGTTTTAAATGAAATAGGAGATCGAAATTTTGATTACATCGTTTTTTCGGCTGCTTATCCTTACGCAAAACTCATTTCTCAAATTTTACAGATTCCGGCAATTTCTTCTTATGCTGTATTTGCAACTAAAGACGAACTGTTTAATAAAAAAGCAAAAGCAGAAATAGAACCTAAGAAAAAAGCGCCTTTTGGGTTAAATGCTGAGATTATTCAAGAATTTAAAAAAGTACGAGAAAATCTAATTTCAAAGTACAAAAAACAAATCCCCGATAATATTATGGATTTGCTGTTTAATAAAGGCGACTTAAATATCGTTTATACGTCTAAATATTTTATTAGAAATATGGAAAATTATGACGAAAGCTTCATTTTTATCGGACCGCCAGTTTATAAAAAGAAATATACTGTGGACTTCCCTTTTGAAAAAATTGAAGGCAAAAAAGTGATTTACATTTCTTTAGGAACAATTTTCAGCAACCACTCTACAGATTTAAACAACATGTTTTTCAAAGCTTTTGCCAACACTGAGTATGTTGTGGTTATGGCTGCGCATAAAGTAAATTTTTCAGAAGCAGAAATTCCCGAAAATTTTATTATCAGGGATTATGTGCCACAATTAGAAATATTAAAACACACCACTGTAGCCATAACTCATGGCGGAATGAACAGTATGGGCGATTTATTGTATTACAAAGTTCCTTTTGTTTCAATTCCGTTAGGAGCCGATCAGTTTTTCCTGTCTAACCGTGCTGAAGAACTTGGAGCTACAATCGTACTCGACACCAATACAATTACTGCTGAAACCATTAAAAATTCAGTCGAAAAAATATTAACAACTTCAAGCTACATTGAAAATAGTGCCAAGATAAACGACTCATTTAAAAGTGCAGGCGGTTATAAAAAAGCAGCAGAAGAAATATTTAAATTAAAAAACAAGTAAACCTGTAACAAAACCATGATTTTCTTAACTTATGTTTAACAAAAGTTCCGTAAGAATATGAAGTAGAATTTGTTAACTATGTAAATCAAAATCAACATAATGATTACAAAAAATACCTGCACATTTTTTCTTTTTATTCTTACGATTTTCACCTCATTTGCGCAGGAAAAATTCACTCTAAGTGGAACCATTAGCGATAGCAAAAACAACGAAACTTTAATTGGAGTCAATATTTTTATTCCTTCTTTAAAAATAGGAACCACAACTAACGAATATGGCTTCTATTCTCTTTCTGCACCAAAAGGCGAATATGAGATTGAAGTTAGTTACATCGGTTATCAAACCATTCAGAAAAGCATTAACTTAAATCAAAATACAAAAATCAATTTCGCCATAAAAGAAGGTGGCGAAGAATTGCAAGAAGTCATAATTACAGAAAACAAAGGCAAATCAAACATCAAAACTCCTGAAATGAGCGTGAATAAACTCTCTATTTCAACGATAAAAAAAATGCCTGTTGTTTTGGGAGAAGTTGATGTTTTAAAATCTATTTTATTGCTTCCAGGTGTTACCAATGCAGGTGAAGGCGCTTCTGGATTTAATGTCCGCGGAGGCGGTGCAGATCAGAATCTGATTCTTTTAGACGAAGCCACTATTTTTAATTCTTCTCACGTCTTCGGATTCTTTTCTGTTTTTAATCCTGATGCCATTAAAGATTTAAAATTATACAAAGGCGGAATTCCAGCACGTTATGGCGGAAGGGCTTCTTCAGTTTTAGAAATCTATCAAAAAGACGGAAGCAGTAAAGATTTTCATATGAATGGAGGAATCGGATTAATTTCAAGTCGTTTATTGGCTGAAGGTCCGATTGTAAAAGACAAAGGTTCTTTTTTAATTGGCGGAAGGGCTTCCTATGCACATCTTTTTTTAAAACTCTCCGAAGAGAATAAAAACAATGCAGCCTACTTTTATGATTTAAACACCAAATTAAACTACAAACTCAACGACAACAACAGTTTATATTTATCTGGTTATTTCGGGCGTGATGTTTTTAGATTAAATAAGAGTTTTACTAATACCTACGGAAATTCGACTTTAAACCTGAGATGGAATCATTTGTATTCTGATAAACTATTCTCTAATCTCTCTTTAATTTATAGTGATTATTATTACGGATTAGATCTTGATTTTGTTGGTTTCAATTGGGATTCTGGAATCAAAAATTACAACATCAAATACGATTTCAAACATTATATTTCAGATAAGCTAAAACTTAACTATGGATTAAACGGAATCTATTATCAATTTAATCCCGGAACAATTAAACCAAGTAGCGAAGATTCAGGAATTAATCCAGACCAATTAGACAAAAAATATGCTTTTGAGCCTTCTGTGTATTTAGATGCAGAAAGTCAGCTTTCTGAAAAAATTTCTATTGCATACGGATTACGCTACAGCTTATTTTATCGTTTAGGAGCTTCTACCATCAATTATTATGATAATAACGAAGCAGTAGTTTTTAATACTGATATGCAGATTTATGAGAAAGGAACACCTACCTCAACAAAGTATTTCGGAAAAAATAAAGTCATTCAGAGTTACGGTAATTTTGAACCGCGTTTTTCTATTTCCTATCAATTAAACGAAGACCAATCTCTTAAAGCGAGTTACAATAGAATGGCGCAGTACCTTCAATTAATTTCCAATACCTCTTCTCCTACTCCGCTCGATGTCTGGATGCCGAGTGATAATTACATTAAACCACAACTTGCAGATCAGGTGGCTTTAGGCTATTTCAGAAATATTTACAACGATGCCTATTCTCTAGAAGTAGAAACTTATTATAAAAAAATACAAAACAGGTTAGATTATATAGACGGAGCCGATTTAATAGCTAACAATGCTATCGAACAAGTTATCTTAAACGGCCATATGCGCTCGTATGGTTTAGAGCTGATGGTTAAGAAAAACAAAGGTCGATTTAATGGCTGGATTTCGTACACCATTTCAAGATCTGAGCAGCAAACCCCTGGAAGAACTCCGGAAGAAATTGGTATTAACAATGGTAAATGGTATGCTTCTGCTTACGATAAAACACATAATTTAGCTATTACATCTTCTTACAATTTAAACGAAAAATGGTCTTTTGGTGCTAACTTTGCTTTACAGTCGGGACAGCCAGTTACGTATCCGAACGGTCAGTATCACTATTTAGGAATTGTGGTTCCAAGTTATGGATTACGAAACGGAAATAGACTTCCAGCATATCATCATCTGGATGTCTCTGCAACTTTAACGCCGCACAAAAACAAAGACAGAAACTGGAAAGGAGAATGGGTTTTCAGCATATACAATCTTTACAATCGCATGAACGCAGCTTCAATTAGTTTTCGTCAAAATAATGATACAGGAGAAAATGAAGCCGTTAAAACCTCCATTTTCGGAATTGTTCCAGCCGTTAGCTATAATTTCAAATTTTAAAAAATCAATTCAAAAACTAAAGATATGCTTATGAGAAAATTAGTTTTTTTAATCGCATTTTTTCTTTCTCTTTTCCTTACAAGCTGTGAGGAAGTTGTTAATGTTGATTTAGATACAGCGCCTGCAAAACTGGTAATTGAAGCTGCTATTAATTGGGAGAAAGGAACAAAAGGAAACGAACAAACTATAAAACTGACTACAACAACCGGTTATTTTGAAGACGTAATTCCAACTGTTTCAAATGCAATTATCTATATAGAAAACAGTAAAAAAGAACGATTTAATTTTATCGAAGTTAAAAAAACAGGTCAATATGTATGTAACACTTTCAAACCCATTATCGATGAAGAATATACGTTAACCATAATTAGTAGAGGAAACCGATACATAGGAACAGAAACTTTAAAATCGGTAGCATCAATTACGCGAATAGAACAAAATAACCAAGGCGGATTTTCTGGAAAAGATATTGAAGTAAAAGCTTTTTATAATGACCCAGCCGATGCAGCTAATTTTTACTTATACAAATATTCCTATTCAAATAAAGTCAAATCAACTTTTTATGTAGATGAGGATAAATTTTTTAATGGTAATGAATTTTCGAGCTTTTCAGACGATGAAGATTTAAAAACCGGAAATCAAATTGAAGTAACGCACTACGGAATTTCACAGCAATACTACAATTACATGAATATTTTAGTTAGCATTGCCGGAAGCAATGTTGGAGGTCCATTTCAGTCTCCACCTGCGACTGTAAAAGGAAATATGATCAATGTAACCAATAAAGACAATTATCCGCTGGGATATTTCTCCTTAAGCGAAACCAGTACAGAAAAGTACAAAATTCAATAATCATGCAACCAAAAATTAAAACCTTAACCGAAAAAAAACTCATTGGACATTCTATAGAAATGTCATTTATCGAGAATAAAACTTTCCAGCTATGGAGTGGTTTTATGCCCAATAGAAAAGAGATAAAAAATGCAATAAGTGCTAATTTGTATTCTTTAGAAGTTTATGAAGAAAACCACTTTGACAATTTTGATCCTAGTGACAATTTCTATAAATGGGCAGCCGTAGAAGTTTCAGATTATGAAAATCTTCCAGAAGGAATGAAAACCTTAGTAGTCCCTGATGGTCTATATGCCGTTTTTCTTCATTTAGGCCCAGCCTCAGAAGGGCATAAAACGTATCATTATATTTTTACAGAATGGCTTCCAAATTCTGAATACACAGTAGATGACAGACCGCATTTTGCTGTAATGGATGAAAAATATAAAAAAGACGATCCTACTTCTGAAGAAGAAATATGGATTCCGATAAAAAGCAGAAATTAAAATGGTAATAGAATCACTAAAATCTCTTTTTAATAGAGATTTAAACAAACTGAAGGACGAAATCGAATCGTATCAAAACGAAAGCACGATTTGGATAATAGACAAAAACATTTCCAATTCAGCAGGGAACTTATGCCTGCATTTAGTTGGAAATCTAAACACTTATATTGGTGCAGAAATAGGCAAAACAGGTTATGTGCGAGATCGTCCTTTGGAGTTTTCATTAAAAGATATTCCAAAATCTGAACTGATTTCAAAAATTGAAAACACAATTGAAGTCATCAACAAAAGTTTAGATTCGTTAACCGAAAAAGATTTAGAACAGATTTATCCGCAGATTGTTTTTGAAAAAGAAATGACAACTGGATTCTTCCTAATTCATCTTTCTACGCATTTAGCCTATCATTTAGGACAAATCAATTATCATAGAAGACTTTTAGATTAAAAAAAACAACTTCTCAACATATGTAAATGTTTTAAAATTAGAATTGACAAACCTTTGTACTGTTAATTCTAATTTTAAAAACATGAAACATTTACTTGCCTTTTTATTGTTTATTTACGCGTTTCAAGCACAAGCACAATCCTTTAAAAATCCAGAATCTTTATTCAATCCTGCACCTTATGGCTTCAGCCATGCCTCTGCAGTAAAAACACCTGGCGAACTTATTTATATTTCAGGTCAAAGCGGAGGTTTAGGAAAACAGCATCTTTTAAGCCCAGATTTTAGAACACAAGTAAAAACTGCACTAGAAAATCTCAAAGTGATTTTAAACAGCTATGAGCTAAAACCAGAAAATGTAATGAAAATTACAATCCTGATCGTTGATCACTCCTCAGAAAAATTAAAAATTTGGGAAGAAGAAATCAGTAAAGTCTGGAACGGAAAACCTTTTCCTGCCAGTACATTAATACCTGTTCCAAAATTAGCTCTTGACGGAATGCTCATAGAAGTTGACGCAGTTGCTTTTAAAGCCAATTAAATAAAGACATTTTCTGCCAAAGACTAGATCTTTTGTACATTTGTACTTCATTCAAAAAAACTTACATGTCATCACATCACATAGTCCGCGACGATCAAGAACCTGCTTTAATAATTGCCAATGGTGCGGCCTGCGATCCTGAATTATTAGGACAATTATTAGAATGGTCTCCACTGGTTGTCGTTTTAGATTCGGCTATCGAAAGAGTGATTGAATTAGGTATAAAAGTCGACGTTTTATTGGGCGATTTTGATCGTGGTTTCGATCCTGAAATTTACAAAACTTCTCAATTTCCAATCGAAATCGTCCACACGCCAGATCAAGATAAAACCGATTTGGAAAAAGCGTTTGATTATCTTATCGAAAGAAAAATTCCAGCTGTAAATGTCGTTTGGGCAACAGGAAAACGTGCCGATCATACCATTACAAACTTGACACAAATTGTTCGCTATCGAGATTTACTGAAAATTGTGATTCTAGACGATCATTCTAAAATATTTCTTCTGCCAACAAAATTTGAAAAATGGTATACCGCAAACACACCAATTTCATTGATTCCAATTGGAGTTGTTAACGGAATTTCTTCTGCCAATTTAAAATACGAATTAAACGACGACACACTCACAATGGGTTACAGAACCGGAAGCAGTAATTCAGTCGAAAAAGATGGTATTGTAACCATTACGCATCGCGAAGGAGATCTTCTTTTAATGGAATGTTTTGATTAGTTTTATATCGTTTGTTTGTTTATAATTTTATAAATAAAAATACTCTCAGGGGCTCTACTTCCTTGCAAAGAATAAATTACTGCAAATTCATCATTTTCGGATATTTGAAATTGCTCCATGCTGTGAGGCTCACAAAAAGCGTAAAAAACATTGTTCTCTTCTTTTATTTTAAGATTGTATTTTTTAGCTGTTATTTCAAGTTCTTCTTTTTCATAAAATCTAAAGGTAGATAAGACTTTTACGTTTTCTTGAATGATGTAAATACTTTTATCATAAATCTGAATAAATGAATTACGCCAAACAGAATTGTCAGAAGGAAGCCAGTTAAAATAGCCGTCTTTTACAGGATAAAGCTCTTCACCATCAAAAAAACTTCCTATAACTTTGTCGGAATTAAAGGTGCTTGTTTCTACTTTTTTAGAAATAACAGAATTATTCTTAACCAATTCTCTTATATCTAACATTAACTTATAAATATCAGAAGTTGCAATTTCTCCAATTTCTTTCCATCCGTCAAAAGTGTCAATAACTTTAGAAACTTCTTTTGTACATTCTACAGAATATATTTCGAAACCAAAATCATATTCTCTAATCCCGTCTTTTAATATTTTAGTCAAATTATCTAAAATTTCTTCTATATAATCGATACTACAAGAACTTAACTCATTCAAACCTTCCCATTTACCTTTAATATTAAGATAGGTTGTACCGATTTCACTCTTGAAAAATTCGTATTCTAACATATTACTTTATCTCGATTTAATTTTATAAATATAGAATTAAATCGAGATAAAATTATGCATCATTTCTACAGGACTTATTCGAGTATCATTAATCTAATCCGTTGCTACAAAATAGATCATTCCTATGGAATTCTTATTCCAAAATTGGAATCCCTATCTTTGCAATCGAAATCAATGAAAATGAAAGCAAACGACAATTCTGAAAAAAATATTTTACACCCAAGAAATCTTCATCGCTCGAGATACGATTTTGAAAAACTAATTTCAAATTGTCCAGAATTAAAAGCTTTTATTTCAGTAAATAAACACGGAATCGAAACTATCGATTTTAGTAATCCAAATGCCGTAAAAGCTTTAAATAGAGCTTTACTGCAAACCTATTATGGCATTCAAAATTGGGATATTCCGAAAAATTATCTTTGCCCGCCAATTCCTGGACGAGCAGATTATATTCATTACATTGCCGATTTATTAGCGGAAAGCAATAACAATGAGATTCCAAATACTTCATCTGTTTTAGGTTTAGATATCGGAACAGGTTCAAATTTAATCTATCCGATATTAGGAAACGCTATTTACAATTGGAGTTTTGTTGCAACCGATATTGATAAAAAAGCCATTGAAAATTGCAGTAAAATTATCGGAAACAATTCGAAATTAATAGATGCCATTAGTTTGCAGCAGCAAACCGAATCTCGATTTATTTTCAAAAATATCATTACGCCCGAAGATCGTTTTACCTTTACAATATGTAATCCGCCTTTTCATGCCTCTGCAGAAGAAGCCAACAAAAGTGCTTCGAGAAAAGTTTCCAATCTTAATCCGAAGGAAAAAAGAAATGCAAATCCAGTTTTAAATTTCGGAGGACAAAATGCCGAATTGTGGTGCAACGGCGGAGAAATTACATTTATAACTCAAATGATTTACGAAAGCGCCAAATATGCCTCACAATGTTTATGGTTTACGACTTTAGTTTCTAAAAAAGAAAATCTTCCATCGATTTATAAAACTTTAAAGAAAGTAAATGCTGTAGCTATTAAAACAATCGATATGGCGCAAGGACAAAAAAGTAGCCGTATTGTGGCTTGGAGTTTTTTAAGCGATACTCAACGAAATTTTCCGATTTAGAACAATTTTGATTTCTGTAATTTATAATGTGTCGCTCCGCTGGAGCTTTTTATCAACACACTTTGATTTTGCTATAAATATTTGGCTCCTCTGGAGCATTAGTAGGAATTAATAAACAATTATTTTTGAATAGTCCCAGCGGGACGAAATATTTATAGAAAAATATCAGTTGTATTCTTCAAAGCTCCAGCGGAGTGAAATATTTTTTGGCAAACTAAACTTTCCAAATATCTGATTTCCAAACCAAAACCTTGATTTTATAATTTACTTTAAGTACATTTATTGTAAACCTTTTTAAATCAAGATTATGGCAGAATATATTGGTTATCTCGCATCGGTTTTTATTGTGGGTGGTTTTTTATTGAAAAACCTTAGAGCAATTCGATTCATTAATATGTTTGGCTGTATCTGCTTTGTCATTTACGGCATTTTCCTTAATGATTATAAAGATTTCAACCAATGGCTTTGGCCAGTAATTATTCCGAATGCGATTTTAGCTTTCGTACAGATTTATTATCTGACTTCCAAAAGTGACAAATCTTAAAATTATGATATTTTAAAATAGAATTCTGATACACATTTCGCCCACTCTACTAGTAACTTTAAGCTGAAAATTGAATTTTATTACTATGTTAAAACTATATTCCCGATTAGCTATCGTAGTGTTTTTAGTCACGAGCTGTGCTTCAAAAAAAGTAAAATATGAAGACTATGTTTTTAAAACCCGAAGCGAAGAAGTAAAATACCAAACAGCTTACGATAAAGCTTTAAAACTTTGGAATATTCCCTATACTGAAGAAGATGTAAAAACAAGTTTTGGAACCGCACACGTTGTAATTGCAGGTCCAAAAAACGGAAAAGCTCTAGTTTTACTCCACGGAATGGACGCGAGTTCTACCATGTGGTATCCTAATATTAAACCATTAAGCCAAAATCACCGTATTTACGCGATCGATTTTATCATGGAACCCAACAAATCCAATCTAACTGCAAAACCACTTTCATCAGAAGAAATCGTTGTTTTTTACAATGAAATTTTCGATCATTATAAATTAAAGAAATTTGACATAATTGGTGCTTCACGAGGTGGATGGATTGCTACATTGCTAGCGATTCAAAAACCAAATTCTATTGATAAAATTGTTTTACTCAGTCCTGCACAAACTTTCAAATTTATAGATAAAGTCAGAAAAACAACTTCGGCTTTGATGTTGAAACTTTTTCCAAGCGAAAAGAAATTTACCAAAACATTATCAACTTTTTCAACTCACCCAGAAAACATAAGCCGTATTTATAAAAGACAGTTTTATTTAGCCAATAAATATGCAAAATCCAATTCCAGCATGTTAAAAATGCTTCCGTTTTCAAACAAAGAATTAGAATCCATCCAAAATCCTGTTTTAGTTTTAATTGGAGATAAAGATGTAATCAATTCAGAAGAAAGTCTGGAAACAGCGCAAAAACATTTACCCAACAGTAAAACCAAAATCGTAAAAGATGCAGGTCATTTTCTAACTATCGATCAGCCTAAAATTGTAAATGACGCCATTATTAATTTTTTAGATTAAGTTTTTTTACGCCACGAATTACGCGAATTTCTACGAATTTGTATTTGACTAGGAAACTAAAAATTAGTGCAAATTAGTACAATTCGGAACAGACTTTAAACGGCTTAGTTACACAAACTTCGTATCTTTACAAAACCAAATTTTCAGTATACGCAAATGAAATTTCAAGTTTCCTCAGAATATAGTCCAAAAGGAGATCAGCCGCAAGCCATACAAAAATTGGCTCAAGGTGTGGTCGACGGAGATAAATACCAAACTTTATTGGGAGTTACAGGCTCGGGAAAAACCTTTACCGTTGCCAATGTTATTCAGGAAGTGCAAAGGCCTACTTTGGTTTTGGCTCACAATAAAACGTTGGCCGCACAATTGTATTCAGAGTTCAAGCAATTCTTTCCTAATAATGCTGTTGAGTACTTCGTTTCGTACTACGACTATTATCAGCCGGAAGCTTTTATGCCTGTGACTGGAGTATTTATTGAAAAAGATTTATCTATAAATGAAGAACTAGAAAAAATGCGTTTAAGCACCACTTCTTCCCTACTTTCAGGAAGACGTGACGTTTTGGTTGTGGCATCAGTTTCTTGTTTATACGGTATCGGAAATCCTGTCGAATTTCAGAAAAACGTAATCGAAATTAAAAGAGACCAAGTTATTTCGAGAACCAAATTATTGCATAGTTTAGTTCAGAGTTTATACGCAAGAACAGAAGCCGATTTTAATCCTGGAACTTTCAGAATTAAAGGAGATACTGTAGAAGTTTATCCAAGTTATGCTGACGATGCGTACAGAATTCACTTTTTTGGAGATGAGATTGAAGAGATTGAAGCGTTTGATGCCAAAACTTCTCAGGTAATAGAAAAATTTCAACGTTTAACTATTTATCCTGCTAATATGTTTGTGACTTCTCCTGAAGTTTTACAAGGTGCAATCTGGCAGATTCAGCAAGATTTGGTAAAACAGGTTGATTATTTCAAAGAAATCGGAAAACATCTGGAAGCAAAACGTTTGGAAGAGAGAACCAATTTCGATTTAGAGATGATTCGCGAATTAGGGTATTGTTCTGGAATCGAGAATTACTCCAGATACCTTGACGGACGTGAAGCTGGAACAAGACCTTTCTGTTTGTTAGATTATTTCCCGAGTGATTATTTAATGGTTGTTGACGAAAGTCACGTAACTGTTTCTCAGGTTCATGCCATGTACGGAGGTGACCGAAGCCGAAAAGAAAACTTGGTAGAATATGGTTTCCGTTTGCCTGCAGCAATGGATAACCGACCTTTAAAATTTGAAGAATTTGAGGCGTTGCAAAATCAAGTAATTTATGTCTCTGCAACTCCTGCCGATTACGAATTGCAGAAATCGGACGGTATTTATGTTGAGCAGATCATTCGTCCAACTGGATTATTAGATCCTGAAATTGAAGTTCGCCCAAGTTTAAATCAGATTGATGATTTGATCGAAGAAATTCAGATTCGTTGCGAACTGGACGAAAGAGTTTTGGTTACGACTCTAACCAAAAGAATGGCCGAAGAATTGGCTAAATACTTAACGAAAGTAAACATTCGATGCCGTTACATCCATTCTGAAGTCGATACTTTAGAACGTATCGAAATCATGCAGGATTTGCGAAAAGGACTTTTCGATGTTTTGATTGGAGTAAATTTGCTTCGTGAAGGTCTCGATTTACCAGAAGTTTCGCTTGTTGCTATTTTGGATGCTGATAAAGAAGGTTTCTTGCGTAATCACAGATCTTTAACACAGACTATTGGTCGTGCGGCGAGAAACTTAAATGGTAAAGCGATTATGTATGCTGATAAAATCACGGCGAGTATGCAACGAACAATTGACGAAACCAATTACAGAAGAACAAAACAGATTAATTTCAACGTAGAAAACAACATAACTCCTCAGGCTTTAAACAAGAAAATCGAAAGCGCGTTTACCAAAAATCCTTTGGTAGAATACGAATTGGGACACCCAATTCCAGTAGCTGCTGAGCCAGAAACGGCTTATCTGTCTAAAACGGAATTGGAGAAAATGATTCGCGAAAAGCGCAAAACAATGGAAAAAGCAGCGAAAGAATTAGATTTCCTTCAAGCGGCTAAACTTCGCGACGAAATTAAAAAACTGCAGGAACAGCTTCCTTAATTATGCTGTTCCTGAAAAATCTCTAGTAATACAATCGGATTAATTACCGTATTGGGTGCTTTTTTCATCATTGCTAAAACACGTTTTACTGCCGACAGATTTAATCCCATTTCTAAAGCAATCTGCTGAATAGCATTGTGTTCTCTTTCGTGCAAAACACCATCGCAATGCATTAGTAATGCCAATCTGTAAAATTGATTTATCCTTTGCAATTCTGATTTTATTGGAATTGTTTCGGTTTCTTGATGAAATAAATCCTGAAATTCTTCTTCCCTAATACTCAATTCCAAAGCTACAAGTCTTAAAAAATCAAGTTCACGTTTGTGCAAATGTCCATCTACAGTGGCGAACATAATCATTTCTAAAAGTAAACTTCTTTTTTCTGCTTCTGTATTCATCAATTTATTATTTTTAGCTAAAATATTGCTTTTAAATAAAAATACAAAACACGAATAATGAAGAAGATTTTCTTGGCAGTTTTACTTCTATTTACTTTTATTGCAAAGGCTCAAAGCACAGCTTCAAAAAACGTTTCTACTTTTACAATTGAAGCTCCGCAACTCAATACCACAAAGAAAATCTGGATTTATCTTCCCGAAAATTATTCCAAAGACATAAAGAAAAAATACAACGTTATTTATATGCATGATGCTCAGAATTTGTTTGATGCCAAAACTTCTTATTCTGGCGAATGGAATGTAGACGAAAAATTAGACAGCTTAAAAGCTCCTGTAATTGTAGTAGGAATCGAACATGGAAATGAAAAACGAATTGAGGAATTGACTCCTTTCAAAAATGAAAAATATGGTGGAGGAAATGCGGATAACTACTTAGAATTTATTGTAAAAACTCTAAAACCGTACATTGACAAAAATTATAGAACGAAAACAAAAGCTAAAAACACCATTCTTTTCGGAAGTTCACTTGGCGGTTTGGTTTCGTATTATGGTGCTTTAAAATATCCTGATGTTTTTGCTAAGGCAGGCGTTTTTTCTCCATCTTTTTGGTTTTCTAATGACATTTATACTTTCACCGAAAAACAGTCCAAAATCAAGACTAAAATCTATTTTCTGTGTGGCGATAAAGAAAGTGATGATATGGTAAACGATTTAACCAAAATGAAACGTTTATTAGATACCAAACGCTGCTATTGTCTCCATTTGGATAAGACAAAAATTGTAAAAGGCGGAGAACACAATGAGAAATTGTGGCGTGACAACTTTGTCGAAGCGTTGATTTGGTTAGGCTATTAATTAAAAAATAAAAAAATACTCCTGTAAAATGAAACTTATTTTAAGAGAATACAATCTCAAACTAAAGCACACTTTCACGATTTCGAGAGAATCTATTGATGTACAGCCTTCACTGATTGTAGAATTGCAAAGCGATGGTTTTTCTGGTTTTGGAGAAGCAACTTCAAATCCGTATTACCATATTACAGTTCCGATGATGATTGCCGATTTGGAAAAAATTAGATCGATTATTGAAATTACAGAAGACGAAACTCCAGAAGCATTTTGGTCTAAAATTCATCCGTATTTGAAAGACGATATGTTTGCTTTGTGCGCTTTAGATTTGGCTTATAACGATTTGTATGCTCGTAAAAAAGGCAAGAAATTATACGAATTATGGAATTACAAAACCGATCATAATCCGCTAACCGATTACACAATTGGAATTGATACGATTGAGAAAATGGTTTTTAAAATGCAAGAACTGCCTTGGCCGATTTACAAAATTAAATTGGGCACAAAGGAAGATATTGCCATTGTAAAAGAGTTGAGAAAACATACCAATGCCATTTTTAGAATTGACGCCAACTGCGGATGGACGGTTGACGAAACTATAAATAATGCAGTTGAATTAAAGAAACTTGGCGTTGAATTTCTAGAACAGCCAATGAAAGCTGATAATTGGGAAGGACATAAAGAAGTTTTCAAACATTCTGTACTTCCAGTAATTGCTGACGAAAGCTGTATTATTGAAGAAGATGTAGCAAAATGTTTCAATCATTTTCATGGTGTGAATGTAAAACTGGTAAAATGCGGTGGACTCACTCCAGGAAAACGTATGATTGAAGAAGCTAAAAAATTAGGCTTAAGAACAATGGTAGGCTGCATGACCGAATCTACTGTTGGAATTTCGGCAATAGCTCATTTATTACCACAATTGGATTATGTTGATATGGATGGCGCATTGCTTTTGGCCGAAGATATTGCAACAGGTGTAACAATTGAAGACGGTATTATCAATTACTCCAATCTTAACGGAACCGGAGTTACATTGCTGTAAAATGATAGTCGAAAAATTTCCAGATAGAATCATTGAAATCGACCAAAAACAGTATTTGTATTTTGGAGGAACTGCTTATTTGGGTCTTCCGACAAACCAAAAATTTCAAGATTTGGTCGTTCAGAACATTTTGAAATGGGGAACCACTTACGGAAGTTCGAGAACTGCAAACATTAAATTAAGCGCTTACACTGCTGGGGAAAAGTTTTTAGCTCAACATATTGGCTCAGAAGATACTGTGACGGTTTCTTCTGGTATGCTCGCTGGAAAATTAGTTTTAGAAAAACTGAAAAAGCAAACCGATTGTTTTTTTCATTTGAATGAAATTCACTCGGCTATTCAAATTGAAAATAGCTTTCCTTTTTTTATAAATGAAAAATTGAATGATCGTTTGCTGGATTCAAAACCAGAAAAAATAACGATTTTGACTGATGGCGTTCCTTCTTTCCAAACCAAACCTGCTGATTTGTCTTTTTTAAAACAGATTTCAAATCAAAAGGAAATTACTTTAGTTGTTGATGAATCGCATTCGTTAGGAATTATTGGCCAAAATGGTTCTGGAATTTATTCCTCAATTGATTTTCCAATCAAAAGAAAAATCTTGGTTTCATCTCTAGGAAAAGCTTTCGGATTAACTGGTGGAGTAATTGCATCAGATTCTGAATTTGTAAAAGAATTAAAAGAATTAGAAACTTTTACAAGCGCAGCAGGAATGAATCCAGCTTTTGTGCAAACACTTTCTGATGCTTCAGAAATTTACAAAAGGCAGCATCAAAAACTTTTGGATAATCTAAACTATATCGATTCGATTTTAATTAAAAATGAAAACGTTAAGTTCAGCAAATATTATCCTTTAATTTATTTATTGCCAAAAGAATTGGTTAACACCTTAAAAAACGAAAATATAGTTATTGCTAGTTTTAAATATACTAAAGAAGCCGAACCGTTGAATCGCATTGTGATTACAGCAAATCATACCAAAGAAGATTTGGATAAATTGGTCGGCGTTTTAAATGATTTTAATTCTCAATTTTAATCATTTTAAAAAACTACCTTTGTAAAAAATAAGTAATGGGTTTTAACTTCAAGTAAAGATTGGAAAAACTTGAAACAAAAAAACGGGAAACAAAAAATATGACAAATAACGATATACTTAAAAAACTTCGCGTGGCTTTAATGCTCCGTGATGACCAAATAGTTGAGATTTTAGAATTAGTAGATTTTAGAATTTCAAAGTCAGAACTAGGTGCTTTTTTTAGAGCCGAAGACCATCCAAATTATATGGAATGCGGCGATCAGGTTTTGAGAAACTTCCTAAACGGATTGGTGATTCATTTGAGAGGAACAAAAGAAAACCCTAAAAATCCAAATGATGTTTTAGCAAAGCATAAAGCTGAAATTCCAAAGAGAGAAAACACAAAAGAAAGAGCTGAATTTAAAGCAACTCCAAAAGATTCTGAAAAATACAGAGGAGACCAAAATCCATCAAAATCAGGTTCATCAGCCGGAAAACCTAAAAAGAAATCATTCCCAAAAGGAAATGGAAAACCAGTTGTTGTAGAAAAAGTGGTTTACAAAAACGGGAAGAATAAAAAATCTTAACTGGGCGGTTTAACCGCAAAGCACGTAAGAATTTTTTACTCACAAAACTTATTATAAACGCAAAGTTCGAATTTTTTTTTAGCCACGAATTCACGAATTATTTAATCTTTAAGAATAATAATTCGTGAATTCGTGGCTATATTTTTTACACAGAGTTTATTGTAGAGATGCACTGCAGTGCATCTACGATATACGTTTGAACATAAAAATAAAAAACCATTCCTTACGGAATGGTTTTTTTTATATAATTTGATTTCTTATTTTAATTAAGAAAGAGCAGCTTTAACTTGGTCAGCAGCTTCTTGGAATTGAACTGCAGATAAGATTGGCATTCCAGAGTTGTCAATTAATTCTTTTGCAATCTCAGCATTTGTTCCTTGCAAACGAACAATAATTGGCACATTGATAGCGTCTCCCATGTTTTTGTAAGCATCAACAACACCTTGAGCAACACGGTCACAACGAACGATTCCTCCGAAGATGTTAATTAAGATTGCTTTTACGTTTGGATCTTTCAAGATAATTCTGAAAGCTGTTTCAACACGCTTAGCATCAGCAGTTCCTCCTACGTCAAGGAAGTTAGCAGGCTCAAAACCAGCATATTTAATTAAGTCCATAGTTGCCATTGCAAGACCAGCTCCGTTTACCATACATCCTACAGTACCATCAAGGTCAACATAGTTAAGACCAACTTCTTTAGCTTCAACTTCGATAGGATTCTCCTCACGGATATCTCTCATTTCAGCATATTTAGGTTGTCTGTATAAAGCGTTATCGTCGATATTTACTTTAGCATCAACAGCTAAGATTTTGTTATCAGAAGTTTTTAATACAGGGTTGATTTCAAACATAGAAGCATCAGAACCAATGTAAGCATTGTAAAGTGCATCGATGAATTTCACCATTTCTTTGAAAGCATTTCCAGAAAGTCCTAAGTTAAAAGCAATTCTTCTAGCTTGGAAACCTTGCAATCCAACAGAAGGATCGATTTCTTCTGTAAAGATTAAGTGTGGAGTGTGCTCAGCAACTTCTTCGATATCCATACCACCTTCAGTAGAATACATAATCATGTTGCGTCCTGTACCTCTATTCAATAAAACAGAAACATAAAATTCAGAAGTTTCGCTTTCTCCAGGATAGTAAACATCTTCAGCTACTAATACTTTGTTAACTTTTTTACCTTCAGGCGGAGTCTGAGGCGTAATTAACTGCATTCCGATGATTTGTTCTGCTAACTCTTCAACTTGTTGTAAGTTTTTTGCCAGCTTAACTCCACCACCTTTTCCACGACCACCTGCGTGAATTTGTGCTTTAATTACATGCCATCCTGTTCCCGTTTCGGCAGTTAATTGTTTTGCAGCGGCCACAGCTTCAACTGCATTATTAGCCACGATTCCGCGTTGTACGCGTACTCCGTAACTCGCTAAAATTTCTTTTCCTTGATATTCGTGTATGTTCATAATATAGAATTTGTCTGGTTCTGAATTTATTTCAGAATAAAAGTGCGACAAAAGTAACAAAATACAACTGAATAGTAAAATCTTTTTTAAATTAATAACTATACCTTAAATTGATTATTTAGCTATTTAAATCGAAAGAAAAAAAATCATTAAACAATTGTATCCAAAAAGTTAACACAAAACCGCTAAAACGTTTGAGATTTAACAAAAACTTCAATGATATCAATACCTAAGAGACGATTTTTCTTAATATATTTTAATCGTAATTGTCATTTTGATAATTCGCAATGCTTAATCTGATAATTTTATCATTTAAGAAGCCTTTTTCTAATATTCCTATAAAAATGAAAGCGAATTCATAATTTCAATACATTATGTTTAACGAAATCTTTATTTTTGTAAAAAAAATATCAAGAATGAGAGTTAAAGAACAAGGGCTTTATCTGCCTGAATTTGAACACGACAATTGTGGTGCAGGATTTATTTGTAATTTGAATGGTATTAAGTCAAATGATATTATTCACAAAGCATTAGACATCTTAATTAAATTAGAACATCGTGGTGCCGTTAGTTCTGATGGAAGAACTGGAGACGGAGCCGGAATTTTATTCGACATTCCTCATGATTTTTTTAAGAAAGTTTGTGACTTTGAAATCCCAGAAGCGCGTGAGTATGCAGTAGGAATGGTTTTTTTACCAAAAAGCAAAAACCAGGTTTCTTTTTGCATTAATGCGTTTGAAGCAACTATTAAAGACCAGAACTTAAAAGTTTTAGGTTGGAGAGATGTGCCAGTTGAAGTTGAAAATTTAGGTGAAATCGCCGCAGAAAAAGAACCAACAGTTAAACAGGTTTTCGTTTCTAAAAACGGTCAAGATTTAACTGAACAAGAATTTAATGCAAAACTTTTTGCAGCTAGAAAAATTGCTGAACATGCCGTAAGAGGATCTAAAACTTCTGAAAGCCACATGTTTTACTTCTCTAGCTTATCGACCACTACTATCATATATAAGGGTCTATTGATGCCAGAAGACATCAGCCGTTATTATATAGATTTGAAAGATCCAGACTTGGTAACTCGTCTTGCACTTGTACACCAACGTTTCTCTACCAATACATTCCCATCTTGGGATTTGGCTCAACCATTTAGATACATGTGTCATAATGGTGAGATCAATACCCTTCGCGGAAACGTAAGCCGTATGCGTGCTCGTGAAGAGCTTATGCAGAGCAAAGTTTTTGGCGATGATATCAAAAAACTATTTCCAATTATCTTAGAAGGAAAATCAGATTCTGCTTCTATGGATATGGTAATTGAACTTTTATTAATGACTGGCCGTTCTCTTCCAGAGGCAATGATGATGGTTGTTCCTGAAGCTTGGGAAAAACACCAAACTATGTCTGAGGAGAAAAGAGCTTTCTATGAGTACAATGCTTGTATCATGGAGCCTTGGGATGGCCCTGCTTCTATTCCGTTTACAGATGGTAACGTAATTGGTGCTTTACTAGACAGAAATGGTCTTCGTCCTTCTCGTTATACTTTAACAAAAAGCGGATTCGTAATTATGTCATCTGAAATTGGTGTATTAGACATCGATCCAGAGGATGTAATCCAACACGGTCGTTTAGAGCCAGGAAAAATGTTCTTGGTTGATATGAATGAAGGTCGTATCATCGAAGACGAGGAAGTTAAGAAAGCGATAGTTACAAAACGTCCATATAAAGAATGGGTTGATGCTAACTTATTGCCTTTGGCTAAAATTCCTTACACCAACAACCCTACTCCTGTTGAAAAATTAGATTTCTTAACAAGACAGCGTTTATTTGGTTATACTATTGAAGATTTAAAAACAATCATCAATCCAATGGGTAGCGACGGAGCTGAAGCTATCAGTTCTATGGGTAACGATACGCCTTTGGCTGTTTTATCAGACCAGCCTCAATTGTTGTACAATTACTTCAAACAATTGTTTGCTCAGGTTACCAACCCACCGTTGGATGGTATTCGTGAAGAAATCATTACAGATATCAGTTTGGCAATTGGAGGAGATTTCAATATTTTCGAAATCGAATCTAAACAATGTAAAAAATTAAAAATCCAGAATCCGGTTATTTCTAATGAGGATTTGGATAAAATTAGAAATATCGATCACGCAGATTTCAAATCGGCTACCATTTCTACTTTATATAAAATAGAAAAAGGAGTTAACGGTTTAGAGCGTGCTCTTGAAAAATGTGTTCAGGCAACTTTTAAAGCAGTTAATGAAGGATGCAACATCATTATCTTATCGGATAGAGGTGTTAGCGAAGAATTGGCTCCAATTCCTATGTTATTGGCTTGTTCTTACATTCACCACTCATTAAACATTTTACAAGTTCGTTCTAAATTTGGAATCATCATAGAATCTGCTGAACCACGCGAACCTCATCATTTTGCTTTATTGTTTGGATATGGCGCAAGTGCGATCAACCCTTACATGGTAAACGAAATCATTCACGATCAAGTTGAAAAAGGTTTCATTACAAAAGTAAAAGCAGATTACGCAGTTGTAAACTATAACAAAGCAATCGCAAAAGGAATCGTAAAAATCATGAACAAAATTGGTATCTCTACTTTACATTCGTACAGAGCTGCTCAAATTTTCGAGATTTTAGGATTAAACAAAACATTTACCTCTAAATATTTCCCTTACACACCTTCTAGAATTGAAGGAATTGGTTTAATGGAAGTAGAAAAAGAAGTGAAGAAACGTTTCCAAAAAGCTTTCCCAAATTCAAAAGTGGCAAGTTTGCTTCCTCTTGAAATTGGAGGTATTTACAGATGGAGACGTGGTGGAGAGAAACACATGTTTAACCCAACTACGATTTCTAAATTACAGCAAGCAGTTCGTTTAAACAGCCCAGAAAGCTATAAAGAATATGCTAATGCGGTAAACGAGCAAAGCTCAAACTTAATGACAATTAGAGGTTTGTTTGAATTCAACAATTTAGATCCAATTTCTATCGACGAAGTAGAACCTTGGACAGAAATCGTTAAGAAATTCAAAACCGGAGCAATGTCTTATGGTTCTATCAGCCAAGAAGCGCACGAGAACTTAGCAATTGCAATGAACAGAATTGGAGGAAAAAGTAACTCTGGAGAAGGTGGAGAAGATCCAAGACGTTTCCAGAAAGAACTTAACGGAGATTCTAGAAACAGTGCAATTAAACAAGTAGCTTCTGGACGTTTTGGTGTTTCGATCAACTATTTGACAAACGCTAGAGAAATCCAAATCAAAATGGCTCAAGGAGCAAAACCTGGAGAAGGTGGACAGTTGCCTGGAGAAAAAGTAGTGCCTTGGATCGCCGAAACTAGAAATTCTACTCCTTATGTAGGTTTGATTTCGCCTCCGCCTCACCACGATATCTACTCTATTGAGGATTTATCTCAGTTGATTTATGATTTGAAAAATGCAAACCGTGAAGCTCGTATCAACGTAAAACTAGTTTCTGAAGTTGGAGTTGGAACAATCGCTGCCGGTGTTGCAAAAGCAAAAGCTGATGTTATCTTAATCTCTGGTTATGATGGAGGAACAGGTGCTGCACCATTAACTTCATTACAGCACACAGGTATTCCATGGGAGCTTGGTTTAGCTGAAGCACAACAGACTTTAATCTTGAACGACTTAAGAAGCCGTGTGGTTTTAGAATGTGACGGACAATTGAAAACAGGACGTGACGTTGCGATTGCCGCTTTATTAGGTGCTGAAGAATTCGGATTTGCTACTGCTCCGCTTGTAGCTTCTGGATGTATCATGATGAGAGCTTGTCACTTAAATACTTGTCCAGTTGGTATTGCAACTCAGGATCCAGAATTGAGAAAAAATTTCAAAGGAACTCCAGAACACGTAATCAACTTCATGTATTTTATTGCTGAAGAGTTAAGAGAGATCATGGCTCAGTTAGGTTTCAGAACTTTAAAAGAAATGGTAGGTCAGTCTCAAAAATTAAACGTAGACAAAGCGATTAAACACTATAAAGCGAATGGTTTAGACTTATCAACTATTCTATACAAACCGGAAAAAGCGAAAACAGTTCCAAATCATAATACAACAACCCAAGATCACGCTCTTGAAAATGTATTAGATTTTGACATCATCAAAGAAGCAATTCCATCTATCTATAGAAAAGAGAAAACGAGAGTTACCTTCAAAATTAAAAATACAGACCGTTCTGTAGGTGCGATTTTGAGTAACGAAATCTCAAAAATTTATGGCGCACAAGGATTACCAGATGACACTATTTTAGTTGATTTTGAAGGTTCTGCCGGACAAAGTTTTGGTGCATTTGCAACAAACGGATTGTCATTTAAAATTCACGGAAACTGTAATGATTACTTAGGAAAAGGTCTTTCTGGAGGAAAACTAATTGTAAAAGTACCTCCTACTGCGACTTTCAATCCTGAAGACAACATCATTATCGGAAACGTTGCCCTTTACGGAGCTATTACCGGAGAGGCTTATATTAATGGTATCGCAGGAGAACGTTTCTGTGTGAGAAACTCTGGAGCAACAGCTGTTGTAGAAGGAATTGGAGATCACGGATGCGAGTACATGACAGGTGGTACGGTAGTAGTTTTAGGAAAAACAGGAAGAAACTTCGCGGCTGGTATGAGCGGTGGTGTAGCTTATGTTTACGATCCGAAAAAGAAATTCGATTCGACAGTATGTAACATGGAAATGGTTGCATTCGATCCAATGGAAGAAGAGGATGTTACTAAACTAAGAAAACTGATCAAAAACCATTCGTTGTACACCAGCAGTCCATTAGCAAAAAGAATTTTAGCAGACTGGGAAAATCAACAAAAGCACTTCGTAAAAGTAATGCCAACAGATTACAAAAAAGCATTACAAAGAATTGCAGAAGAAAAACAAATAGAAGAATTAATAGCGGGATAAAATCAATTTCAAAAATCAAAAAATCAATTTCAATTACAATGACAATATCAATGTCAATGGAAATACTCCTAAACGAAGTGCAAGGATTGGAATTTAGAATTTTAGAAATTGGAATTTAATTAAAAATGTCATGGGTAAAATAGGCGGATTTAAAGAATACAATAGAGCCGACGAAAGTAATTTAGCAGTTGCAGAACGCGTTTCGAACTACAACGAATTTACTATTCCGGTACCAAAAGATAAATTAAAAGAACAAGGATCAAGATGTATGGACTGTGGCATTCCTTTTTGCCACAGTGGATGTCCGTTAGGAAATTTAATTCCTGACTTCAACGACATGGTGCATCAGGAAGAATGGCAGAGTGCATTAGAGATTTTGCAGTCTACAAACAACTTCCCAGAATTTACAGGTCGTTTATGCCCTGCTCCATGTGAGAAATCATGTGTATTAGGAATCATCAAAGATCCAGTTTCTATCGAAAACATCGAAAAAAGCATCGTAGAAAGAGGTTTTGCTGAAGGATGGATTAAACCACAGCCACCAAAATCTAGAACTGGAAAAACAGTTGCAGTTATTGGTTCTGGACCTGCGGGTCTTGCAGCTGCTCAGCAATTAAACAGAGCGGGTCACACGGTTACTGTTTTTGAAAGAGACAATGCAATTGGAGGTTTATTACGTTACGGAATTCCAAACTTCAAATTAGAAAAAGGAATTATCGACCGTCGTGTAGCTATTCTAGAAGCAGAAGGAATCACTTTCAAAACAAATGTAAACGTTGGCGTTAACTTCAGCGTTGAAGAATTAAACGCATTTGATTCTATCGTTTTATGCGGAGGAGCAACTGAAAGAAGAAGCTTGCCAACTAAAGGAATCGAAAGCAAAGGCGTTGTTCAAGCAATGGATTTCTTAACACAACAAACTAAAGTTTTATACGGAGAATCTATTCCAGACCAAGTTAAAGCTACTGGCAAAGATGTAATCGTTATTGGTGGTGGAGATACAGGTTCTGACTGTATTGGAACTTCTAACAGACATGGAGCGAAATCGGTAACTAACTTTGAGATTTTACCAAAACCTCCTGTTGGAAGAAGCGAAACAACTCCATGGCCTTTCTGGCCGTTGCAGTTGAAAACATCTTCTTCTCACGAAGAAGGTTGTGACAGAAACTGGTTAATCAATACGAAAGAATTCATCTCTAACGAAAAAGGCGAATTAACTGGATTGAAAACGGTTGAAGTGCAATGGAAAATGACTCCAGGTCAAAGACCAGAACTTATTGAAAAAGAAGGTTCTGAAAAAATCTGGCCTTGCGACTTGGCTTTATTGGCTCTTGGATTTACAGGTCCAGAGAAAACATTAAGCGAGCAGTTAGGCATCGAAACTGATATGAGAAGCAACTATAAAGCGCACAACTATCAGACAAACGTTCCTCACATTTTCACTGCTGGTGATATGAGAAGAGGACAATCATTAATTGTATGGGCTATTTCAGAAGGTCGCGAAGCAGCAAGAGAAGTAGATTTATTCCTAATGGGATCTACAAACTTGCCTACTAAAGGAAAAGGAGATCTTCCTAGCTTGTAATTTTTAAGGTTCTAAGATGCTAAGATTCTAAGCGACTAAGGTCTTCTTATATGCTTGATCTTTAGAGCTAAAAATTAAAACTATAAAAACATCAACACATACTATTTGGCAAACCCCTGAATTTTCATTCAGGGGTTTTGTTTTTTTTATATTTTTTTTTGCCACAAATTCACGAATTTTTCTAATTTTTATTTTTCTCATTCTATCTAAAACATAGCCCACGGTTTCAACCGTGGGGACACAATGCAAATCCTCAACGATATTCAACAATGCGTTTCCCACGGTTGAAACCGTGGGCTATGCTCAACAATATTTTCGAAAAAATTTTTATACGTTTCCAATAATAAATTAATGCAATTCGTGAATTGCTTCGCCTGTTCACTATCGCTCGGGTCATGGCGAAAAAAAAATAATCCATATCTGTGTAATCAGTGGCGAAACAATTTCAGCAGCATTTTTGAATTAGAGAAATTCGTGAACTCGTGGCGAAAAAATCAGCAGCGTTTTCGAATTAGAGAAAATTCGTGAATTCGTGGCGAAAAAAATTCAGCAGCATTTTTGATGAATTACAAAAATTCGTGAATTGCTTCGCCTGTTCGCTATCGCTCCAGTCGTGGCAAAAAAAAATCAATTCGTGGCGAAAAAAAACTTAGTAACTTAGCGTCTCAGAACCTTAGCATCTTAAAAAGAGTTACAAAATTAGAAAAACGAGAACTTTTTGTTTAAAATAAAACAATTTGTTATAATTTGTTATTTTTCTGTATTTTATTTGCTGTTAATCAAAAGTGTAATAACTTTGCTCAAAATAATTTGAAAAATGCAAGCAAAAGATTTACTGCAGTTAGCAGACCAATTTGGAAGTCCATTGTATGTTTACGATGCTGAAAAAATCCAATCTCAATACAACAGATTAACTAAAGCTTTCTCTAAGGTAGAAAACTTAAGAGTTAATTATGCCATGAAGGCATTGTCTAACATTGCAATTCTTCAGTTATTAAAGAACATGGGGTCTGGCTTAGATACTGTATCGATTCAGGAAGTCCAGTTAGGGCTTCATGCTGGCTATGATCCTGACAAGATTTTCTTTACACCAAACGGAGTTTCTTTAGAAGAAATCGAAGAAGTTGCTGCAATGGGTGTACAAATCAATATCGACAATTTATCTATTCTGGAGCAATTCGGAACAAAACATCCACATATTCCAGTGTGTATTCGTATCAATCCTCACGTAATGGCGGGTGGAAATGCTAATATTTCTGTTGGACATATCGATAGTAAATTCGGTATTTCTGTTCATCAAATTCCGCATATTTTGCGAATTGTAGAGAACACAAAAATGAGCATTATCGGAATTCATATGCACACAGGATCTGATATTTTAGATATCGAAGTATTCTTGTATGCTGCTGAAATCTTGTTTGATACAGCTAAACATTTCAAAGATTTACAATTCTTAGATTTCGGAAGCGGATTCAAAGTGCCTTACAAAAAAGACGATATCGAAACTGACATCGAAGAATTAGGTAAAAAATTATCTAAAAGATTCAATGCTTTCTGTACAGAATACGGAAGAGATTTAACGCTGATTTTCGAACCAGGAAAATTCTTGGTGAGCGAAGCGGGTCATTTCTTAGTAAAAGTAAACGTAGTAAAACAAACTACTTCTACCGTTTTTGCAGGAATCGATAGTGGTTTCAACCACTTAATTCGCCCGATGTTTTACGGATCTTCACACCATATCGAAAACATTTCTAACCCGAAGGGAAAAGAGCGTTTTTACTCTGTTGTAGGATACATTTGCGAAACGGATACTTTTGCAAACAACCGTAGAATCGCTGAAATTACTGAAGGAGACATTTTAGAGTTCAGAAATGCTGGAGCATATTGCTTCTCAATGTCTTCGAACTACAACTCAAGATACAAACCAGCAGAAGTGCTATGGATGAACGGTCAAGGAATCTTAATTCGTCAAGCTGAAACATTCGAAGATTTACTTAAAAATCAAATTCCGTTGCCAGAACAAATTGCAGCTACGGTTTAACAATAGAAAAAAAGAGAATATCACTTTAGTCCCGTTTCTTAATTGAGGCGGGATTTTTTTATTGTAGATTTCTGATTTTAGATTTTTAGATTGTTTGCTACACTTTGTCAGGCTGAGCGAAGTCGAAGCCCACGCAAAGTAACCACAAAGTTTGTCATTGCGAGGAACGAAGCAACCTCACTAGAAACTCTACAAAGATTGGCTTTTTATTACGGAGTTACTTATTAAGATTTGTCCTTACGTCGAAATGACAAGATTGGAGATAATTGGAACTTTAAACTTTTGTCTAAATTAAATTCTAAAAGTCAAAAGATTAATTCCTGTCTGAAAAAACATATATTTGTTATTCAAAAAATAACGACAGTATTTCATTCAAAAAAATTACCTTTGAAATATGAGCACAACAACTAAGACATATTCGGTAGAAATCACTTGATAAAGTTGTAGAACTTTACGAACGTTTGGTTCAAGCTGAAAAAGACAAAAACGAATATTTAGAAAAATTACTAAAAGGAAAATAATTCCTTCAAAAATAAAAATTTTGCAAAAGCACAACTATCTTATGATTTTGTGCTTTTTTTGTAACAGAAAAATAATCAGTTAAAAGAAATTGAGTTTAACAAAATGATCAAAAGCCACCACTGGTTGTCAATAACAACTATAAGTAGCGTAATTACAACTATTGGTAGCTGACTTTATTTGTAAACAGGCAATGAGAAAATATAGCTTTGCAGTATCAAACTAAAAAAATTAATTATGATGCTAAATTCAAAATCAATAGGCGATAAAATTGCTGCAGCTAGGAAGAAAAACAACCTTTCGCAAGCAGGTCTTGCACAACAAGTATCAATTAGTTCACAAGCAGTTGGAAAATGGGAAAGAGGCGAATCAATGCCGGACATTTCTACATTAAACCGGATTGCAGAAATTCTCGGTGTAGACTTAAACTATTTTTCCGAAACGTTCAAATCTAATATTTCAGAAAGCCAATTTGAAGCTCCAAAAAACGAATTTGCGGAAACTCCAACAACAAAACCTAAAACTAATTTAGGTTTAAATTGGAATATGTCCTCTGGAAACTGGGTTGATGCAGACTTTTCCGGGCTAAGTAATCTTAAGGACAAATTCAGTACTTCAAATATGAAGAATTGTAAACTAATTGGTTCCGATTTGTCGAACTTAATACTTAAATCCAACAACATTCTAGGTTGCGATTTTTCAAATTCAGATTTAAGAAACAGTAAAATTCAGACTTCTAACTTAGACAAAAATCAGTTTATTGAATGTTTACTGATTGATGCAGAATTCTCTTCTAGTGAAATTAAAAACTGTAATTTTTCAAAGGCAAATTTTTCAGGGGTCGAATTAAGGACATCTGAACTTAAAAGATGTGTCCTAGAAAATGCCGTTTGGAACCTCTCAGCATTTAAATTATCTCATATTTCTGATGTGGTATTTAATGGCACAATAGAAGAATGTTCTTTTGAAAACTGCTCTTTTTCAAAAGTCACTTTTAAAAACGCAACAATTACAAATACTTTTTTTAAATCCAAAAAGCTAAAAGGCATTCAATTTATTGACTGTCAGGCTGACCGCATAACTTATGAATTTCTTAAAAACGGAAAAGCTGATTTAACTGGACTAACTTTGTTAACATAAATCTATGTTTGCGTGAATTTCACGTTCACGCAAGCTTATTTATAAATCTTTCTATTCTTCATCAAAATCAAGTTTAACAGACTCAAATAAAAATTCTATTTTAGCATACCAAATCAAACCCCAAAATAAATGAAACCTACAATTTTCCTATTTACACTATTCCTATTATTTGCAACTAATTCATTTAGCCAAACCATTGCTGATTTAAAACTAAAACCAAAAGAAATCCCGAAAGGTGGTTATATGGTAAGCGACGGAAATATTTGCATTACGCCGCAAGCTTGTAGTTTTTATAATGATATTGAAACCTACAGTAACATTGTTGGAACCATAAAAAGTAAAGCTATTCAGAGTTTTAAAAGCAAAGCAGATCGTGGTTCCATTATGTATTTTGAATTCGATCACGTTTTTAAAGGCGATCGCTTCCTGCAAGGTTTGCTTTGGGGTAAAGCAGGTGAGCCAACGGATGAGCATCCGGAAGAATATGTTGTAAAAGGAAAATTTCTAATCATTTGGAGTTTAAAGGCAGATAGTCCGCTAAAAGAAAAATCGGAAACCAAAATAGAAACGCTTTTGCCATAAAATAAACTTAGATAACGCTGCAAAACATGACCAAAACATACAGACAAGGAGCTATTGGCGCTATACTTGATGAATACGAAAGAGCGATTTTAGATTTAAGTAAAACAATCTCATCTTTTAATGACACAGCAATTACAGCAACAATCAATGATGTATCAGTTCAATCGATACTCGCGCATGTAGTTCGTTCAGGATATGCTTATGCTTTGTACATTCAAAAATTGTTGGGAGAGCAAAATAACATTCCAGATCTTGTATATAGAAAGACTGTTTCCGAATATCAAAATGATCTAACTGCATTTTTTATTTTCACTGAAAATATGCTTGAAAATTTTAGCGATAATCAATTGGAAGAATGCAACAACGAGAAGAAAATAACAACTTCTTGGGGACAAGTTTATGATATTGAACAAATGATGGAACATGCAATTGTACATGTCTTACGTCATAGAAGGCAAATTGAAAAATTCAAAAGTACACTTTCCTAAATAATCAAAAAAGTTTGTTAATCTTAATTCTATGAAGTTCATATACTTCATCTGGCATTCATCATTTAATAGTATTTTCGCGTATAAAAAAATCATCATAAAAATATCAAAATGAAACCACAAATACGAATTCTAATTTATTCCATTCTCTTCTTTTTATATCTTACTTCTACACATTTACTACTTGAATTAAACGAAAAATTTAAAGGTGATCCGTTTGTAACTTTAGGAGCTGGTTTCGGTATTTTGAACCTTATTTATGCCTTTACAGCACTGAAATGGAAACCTTTGCTTAATGCACTTTGTGCTATTGGAATTGCTGCTTTAGCCATGTTTTTGGCTTTACAATTTACCAATTTGCATCTGTTTGTCAATTATGATCCGTATCAAGTTAAAACTGCCATTTTTGCCAATGCTGTTTTCTCTATTATTTTTTGGGAGATTGTGTATCAGGTAAAAATTAGAAAACAAAAATAATATTTCAATTGCCTCCAGCTTTAGCTGGAGTTTTATATAAAGTCTCAAAAAGGGCTGTAGCCAAATCGTTTTTTGGGCTAAAGCCTTTTTTAATATCAATAGTATACCTCCAACTAAAGCTGGAGGCAATTCATAAAATGATTTAAAGTATGCCATTCAATAATTCATAAAGCTATATATTTTCGTACGTAATTTTTTATATTAGCGCTTTAAAATTTTATCTAAGCCTAATATGAAAATAAGAACTCTACTCCTTTTATCTGTACTTACTATTTCTTGTAAAAAAGAAACAAAAACAGAAATTCCTAAAATTAATCCGAAAGATTCTTTGGAAGTAACTGAAAAGAAAGAACCAAAAACGCAAAAAGCAGATACAACTGTACTTTCGACCAAACATAAAATCAACAGAATTTTGTGTGATTTGGATGGAGATAATTTAGACGAAATAGTAGAAATTTTCAGAAGTACAAAAAATGGTAAAAGCGGTCTAAAAATCACTTTCGGAAATGGAAAAAGAACAGATTATCTAGGTTTTGGAAAAAATGTTTTAGGTCAAGGATTTGACGAAATGGACTGGGTCGGGAAATTTGAGAAAGCACCAAAAGGAGAAATTGTCTGGAACAATGTAAACGATGACGGTGAAATTATGGGCGAAGAAGAAGTTAAAGAAGAAGATAAAATAAAACTTCCAGATGATGGTTTTTTTATTCATGCGGAAGAAAGCTGTGGAGGCGGAATTATTTATCTAAAAAACGGAAAATACGAGTGGATTCAGCAGGAATGAGTTCATAAATATAAACTCTTAAATTATTGAATATGAAAAGTACAACCGAAATTGCAAATCGTTTTAGAGAAGTTATTTTAAACGGAACTTGGATTGCCAATACCAATTTTAAAGATCAGCTCGAAAATCTAGATTGGAAAATTGCTGTTACTCCCATTCAGAATTTAAATACAATTGCGGCTCTGGCACAGCATATTCATTATTACATCGTCGGAATCAATCAGGTTTTTAAAGATGGATCTTTGGAAATAAAAGATAAATTTAGTTTTGATTTTCCGCCCATTCAATCTCAAGAACAGTGGAACGCTTTTCTAACTCAATTTTGGAATGACGCCGAAGAATTTGCTTCTTTAGTAGAACAAATGTCCGACGAAAAACTCGATGATGTATTTGTAGATATAAAATACGGAACTTATAAAAGAAATATCGAAGCTATGATTGAGCATAGCTATTATCATTTAGGACAGGTTGTCTTGCTTAAAAAACAATTAACAACTACCACTTAATACACCATACAATAATAAAAACAAACTTTTTACTCTTAATAAGCTTTCTTTGTCTAATGAGCTGTAAAGATTCTAATAAAATAGAAAGAGAAGGCGAACCAACAATTTACAACGTAGAAAGTGAAGATGCAGAAATGAATGCGGCAATTTTAGAAGCAAACGAAACACTAGATCAATTCAATAAAGGATTGTCTAATGCTAATGCTGATAGCCATTCTTTAAAAGTTAAGTTTTCTAATTCGGAAGGCATAGAACATATGTGGATTGGAGAAATTAAGTATAAAGACGGAAATTATTCTGGAATTTTAAACAGTGATCCTGAATACATTACAGAATATAAAGCAGGAGACAAAATCGATATTGAAACTTCTAAAATTAGTGATTGGATGTATCTTATAAATGGAAAGCTTTATGGAGGTTATACCATACGAGTTTTAAGAGACCGAATGAGCGAAGAAGAACGAAAAGCATTTGATGAAGAAAGTGGTATGCTGATAGATTAAATTCGTTTCTAAACTTAAAAGCAGAAGAATTTACCCCTAATTTTCATATTTCCTATAAAAAACAAAACTTCTAATCTAGCCCCGATAGAGCCGATATCCTCGCAGAGATAAAGGCGAAAGCGGGACAGGTGCTTCTTATGAAAATCGCTTTTTCTGCTCCTTAAATAAATTAAAAAAAGGCATAGTTGTTGAATGTTAAAAAAGATATATTTACACCTTCAAAAAACAGACTATGCAAAAAATTACTTTTCTATTTTCTATATTGTTTTTAGCCTTCTCTTCTTGTGGGGTAAAGACAACACAATCAATGCTTAGCGACGGAAATTATGACGGTGCAATTGATCGCTCGGTCGAAGCGCTTCGTACCAAAAAAGATTCTAAAGGCAAACAAGATTACGTTTATTTACTAGAAGAAGCTTTTGCAAAAGCCAAAGACCGCGATCTTCGCGATTTGGAAATGCTGAACAAAGAGAATAATCCTGCCAATGCAGAGCGTATTTACAATACGTATTTACAGCTGAATAACCGTCAAGAAAAAATCAGACCGCTTCTTCCGTTGTCTTTATTGAAACAGGGAAAAAATGCTTATTTTCCTTTTGATAATTATTCTACCGAGCTTGTAAACAGTAAAAATGCTCTTTCTAAATATTTGTACGAAAACGCTTCTGCTCTTTTGAAATCGAAAAACAAAATGGATTTCAGAAAAGCATACGACGATTTTGCTTATTTGGAAAATATTAATCCAGGTTATAAAGACGCTAAAAAATTGATGGATGATGCCCTTTTTAAAGGAACTGATTTCGTAGATGTTTATGCAAAAAACGAAACAAATATGGTGATTCCGAAAATGCTTCAGGAAGATTTGCTGGATTTTAAAACTTACGGCTTAAATGATAAATGGACGGTTTATCATAGCGAAAGACAAAAAAATGTAAAGTATGATTATAGTTTAATTCTTAGTTTCAAACAGATCGCTATTTCGCCAGAGCAGATTAAAGAGAAAGAATTTGTAAAGGAAAGACAGGTAAAAGATGGTGTAAAAACGCTTTTGGACAGCCGCGGAAGACCTGTAAAAGATAGTTTGGGCAAAGAGATAAAAGTAGATAATTACAGAACGCTTACCGCGACGGTATACGAATTTAGACAATTTAAATCTTGCCTCGTAACAGCAAAAGTAGATTACATAGATTTAAAAACCAATCAGCTTGTACAGACTTTCCCGATAAGCAGTGAGTATGTTTTTGAGAATATTTATTCAACATATAAAGGAAATAGAGGGGCTTGCGATGATAATTATCTATCGTATTTTGACAGGCGAGCTGTTCCTTTTCCGAACAACGAACAAATGGTTTTTGATACAGGAGAAGACCTAAAAGCCAAGCTTAAAGACATCATTGTAAAAAATAAATTTACAAGATAATTCTACAATATAATTATAACGAAAGGACGCATCAAAAATGCGTCCTTTTTTGTTTAAATTCTTTTTCTGGAAAAAAAATCACATTTTTGAATTGCGCAACCAAAAAGTTGCGTATATTTGCAACTGATTAGTTGCGAATTTATATTCAAAAAGATGAAAAGAGATATTTTTCAAGCTATTGCCGATCCGACTAGAAGAGCAATATTAGTTTTGATTTCCTCTACTGCATTAACACCAAATGCAATTGCAGAGCAGTTTCAAACTACAAGACAGGCCGTCTCTAAACACATTAAAATCTTAAATGAATGTGATTTATTGGAAGAAAAGAAATTGGGCAGAGAGATTTATTATCAGCTCAAAATTGAAAAAATGAAAGAAGTTGATCAATGGCTGGAGCAGTTTAAAGCAATTTGGGAACAGCGTTTTAGTCAATTGGATCAAGTATTACTAAACTTAAAAGCTAAAGAAAATGAAAACTGATTTATTAATGAATTTTTCTGTAGACAAGGAAAATAAAACGGTAAATGTAAAACGCGAATTCGACGCGCCATTGTCTAATGTGTGGTCTGCGTGGACAAAACCTGAAATTCTAGATTTATGGTGGGCGCCGGCTCCGTTTGTATCTAAAACCAAAATCATGGAATTTAAAGAAGGCGGAAGAAGACTTTACGCTATGGTTGGTCCAGACGGTACTGAACGCTGGAGTTATTTTGAATATTCTTCGATTTCTCCTAAAACCAACTTTAAGCATTCAGCCACTTTTTCTGACGGAGAAGGAAATCCAAATTCTGAATTTGGAAGTTCGTACTGGGATATTTCTTTTTCTGAACAAGGCACTTCGACAATTGTTGATATTATGATCAAAAGAGACAGTTTTGAAGAACTGCAAAAAATAATTGAAATGGGCTTTAAAGAAGGTTTTACTTCTGCAATGCAAGGTTTGGATAAAATCTTAGCGGAGAAATAAAAGCTGCTTTAATTGAATTAACTATTTAACAAACTTTAAAATCTTAAGAAAATGAAATCAAATCTTTTAATGAATTTTACTGTAAATAAAGAAAATAATACTGTAAATGTAAAACGCGAATTTAATGCTTCTTTGCCACAAGTTTGGTCTGCGTGGACAGAACCTCAAATTCTGGATTTGTGGTGGGCGCCAGCTCCGTGGAAATCCCAAACAAAAAGCATGGAATTTAAAGAAGGCGGAAGAAGACTTTACGCCATGGTTGGTCCAGAAGGCGAAGAACATTGGGCAATAGCCGATTATACCTCAATAAATCCGACAACAAATGTAAAATGGCTGGACGCCTTTTCGGATAGCGAAGGAAATTTAAACAAAGAGTTTCCGAGATCTGATTGGAATGTTACCTTCTCTGAAAAAGACGGTTCTACTTTTGTTGATATTGTAATCAAACACGAGAAATTGTCAGATTTAGAAATGATTATCCAAATGGGATTCAAAGAAGGCTTTACGATTGCAATGGAAGGTTTGGATGCTATTTTTGCTGGAGAAGAAAAATAAAACCTGAAATAGAATTCAAAATGTTAAATCCTGCATAATTGCAGGATTTTTTTGTAATTTTCGGTTCTAAAATCAATTTTTACTACAAAAAGTTATTTTTTTTAACCGTAAACACAAAATAAAATGATGAAATTCTTTACTGCGCTTTTTTTATTCATTTCAGTTGCCGTTTTCTCCCAAAATAGATATGAACTTTCAGACGAAGGAAAAGACAAATTATATTTATCGGACTCTATTGCAAATCTTGCCAAAGCAGGAAAAATTACAGACCATCCAATGGTAGTTGTTGATGGAATTACGCATCGTTATGAGGATTTAGAAAAAGAAAGACTTGCACTTTCAAAAATTGAAATTGCCAAAATTATTGCTCTTCAAAAACAAACTGGCATTAATATTTACGGAAAGTCAGGAGAACCGGGCGTTTTAATTGTTACTACAAACAGAAATAGTTATTATAAACCCGCACAAGAAGTAAAACCTAATGACTTTAAATAAACATTTTCAATAATAAATAATGAACAAACTTCTTTCTCTAGCTTTTTTACTTCTATCCTCCAGTTTAGTATTCAGCCAAAAAAACAAAACTAAAATCACAGAAACCTCTAAACCTTTTGTATTAGGTGTTATTGACGAAATCCAATCGAAAGAATTAAACGAAACACGAATTCTTAATATCTATCTTCCTGAAGGTTACAATCCTGCTGAAGCCACAAAATATCCTGTAATCTATTTATTGGATGGTTCTGCTGATGAAGATTTTATTCACATTTCTGGATTGGTGCAGTTTAATAGCTTTGAATGGATCAATCAAGTTCCGAAATCAATTGTGGTCGGAATTGCTACAGTTGACCGAAAAAGAGATTTTACCTTTCCAACCACTCTTGAAAAAGATAAAACTCGTTTTCCGACAACGGGACATTCTGATCAATTTATAGCTTTTATCGAAAAAGAATTACAGCCTTTTATTGATAAAAAATATAAAACCAACGAATTTAAAACCATTATTGGACAATCTTTAGGCGGTTTATTAGGAACTGAAATACTGCTAAAAAAACCGTTCCTTTTTAATAAGTACGTTATTGTAAGCCCTAGTTTGTGGTGGAATAATGGCTCATTGCTAGATTTAGATTCTGAAATGCTAAAAGAAAATTTCAATCAGCAAACTGAAATTTATATTGCTGTTGGAAAAGAAGGATTGACTCCAACAGAAATTCCGCGTGTTATGGAAGTTGATGCCAATTTATTAGCCGAAAAACTAAAAGAGTCCAAAAGTAAAAACGTAAAAATCTATTTCGATTATTTCCCCGAAGAAAACCACGGATCGATTCTGCATACCGCTGTTGCTAATTCTTTTAAGTTTTTTTATTCTAAAAGTAAGGGATAAAAAAATCGATTTGTTTATTCAAAAAACCATAAAAGAAGACGCTCTTTTTATATTTTTCCGCATAAAAAAAATAGTAATCAATTATAAATCAAAGAATAGTAAAATAGTAAAAAGCATTAAATAGGTTTTATAAAAAAATAAACAAAAATTACGGTTTCCCGTAAAGATTGTAGGTTCGTATCACAGTATATTTGGCTCAAAAAAATCAAAAAAAAACAATCAAAATAATCTACGCTAAACCCAACTATTTTTAATCTCAATTATAAAAAATAATCCCTTTAAATACTAAATCAAAATAAAACAAATCTAATAACCTATTTAATTTAATGAAAAAACAAATTTTATTTATTGCTTTAACTTTACTCTTTACTATTAAAAATTATTCTCAAATAGCTTTCGAAAAAGGATATATTATCTCAGAGAACAATCAAAAAACAGAATGCTTAATTGAAAATATAGATTGGAAAAACACTCCAACCAATTTCAGATACCGTCTTTCTGATGGCTCACCAATTATAGATGCAGATATTAAGACTGTAAAAGAATTTGGAGTTTCTGGTCGAAATAAATTTATACGATCAATTGTAAATATAGATCGATCTACAAAAAACTTGCAAAATATGACTAAAGATAAAAATCCTATTTTTCGAGAAGAAAATCTATTTCTACAGGTACTTATGGAAGGAAATGCTTCTTTGTATTTGTTTGATGACGGAACTGTAAGACGTTTCTTTTACAAAATAAATGGTCCTGAAATAAAGCAGCTTGTTTACAAAACTTACTTTGTAAATGATGACCAAATTGCTAAAAACAACTATTTCAGAGAACAACTTTATCTTGACTTGAAATGTGACAATATTCAACAAAATGAATACGAGACATTAAGCTATACTAAAAATGCTCTTATGCGCATTTTTACAAAATATAATAAATGTGTAAATTCTGAATTTGTTGATCCGGAAGTAAAAGAAAATAAAGACTTATTCAATCTTACACTTAGACCTAGATATAATAATAGTTCTTTATCTATAGACAACTCTGTTTTTGAAGGAATTGGTTTTGATTTTGGCGGAAAATCAAGCTTTAGTTTAGGAATTGAAGCCGAATTTATTTTGCCCTTTAATAAAAATAGATGGTCTATTATTGTAGAACCCACGTACCAATATTACAAAGGAGAACAAACAATACAAAGTTCTCAAGTTGTTGGCGGCACTCTGACAGGTAAAATAGATTACAAGTCGATTGAATTGCCAATTGGCGTTAGACGTTATTTCTTCATTAATAAAAATATCCAAATATTTGCCAACGGATCTCTTGTTGTAGATTTTAGTAATAACTCTAAAGTCAACATCGCAAGAAAAGATGGATCTGAACTAAATAAATTGGAGGTAAAGTCAGGTATTAATTTCGGTTTTGGTTTAGGATGTAAATTTTTGGATAAATTTAGTACAGAGATAAGATATCAGACCCCTAGAGGTATATTGGCCGATAATCCAGACTGGCGTTCGACTTACCAAACCACTTCTTTAATTATTGGATATTCTTTCTTCTAATTTATCTTAATTATATATGCTAACTGATAAAATTCTCAGTTAGCATATATAACTTAAGGAATAAGATATTACCCAAGCCACCCTTCTCTATCCAAACTTCGATATTGAATCGCTTCGGCAATATGAGAAGAAACAATATTTTCGGAATGATCCAAATCGGCGATGGTTCTCGAAACTTTCAAAATTCTATCGTAGGCTCTGGCAGAAAGATTCAAACGTTCCATTGCGGTTTTTAATAATTCTTTTGAAGGTTCATCCAAAACACAATATTCTCGAATGAGTTTACTGCTCATTTGGGCGTTGTAGTGAACGTTTTCTACACTTTCAAATCGTTTGGTTTGAATTTCTCTCGCCGCTGTAACACGTTTGCGAATTTCTACACTGCTTTCTGCTTTTCGTTCGTCTGATAATTTTTCGAATGGAACGGGCGTTACTTCAATATGAATATCGATTCTATCCAACAACGGGCCCGAAATTTTACTCATATAACGCTGCATTTCGTGTGGTGAAGAAGTATTCGGCATACTCGGATCGTTAAAAAATCCGCTTGGACTTGGGTTCATACTCGCCACAAGCATAAAAGACGAAGGATAGGTAATTGTAAACTTAGCGCGCGAAATCGTCACTTCTCGATCTTCCAAAGGCTGACGCATTACTTCTAAAACATCTCGTTTAAATTCTGGCAATTCATCCAAAAACAAAACACCATTATGCGCCATCGAAATTTCGCCAGGCTGCGGATAACTTCCTCCACCAACAAGTGCCACATTCGAAATAGTATGATGCGGACTCCTAAATGGCCTCTGATTCATTAATCCGACTTCTTTCAGTTTTCCTGCAACGCTATGAATTTTAGTAGTTTCCAAAGCTTCACGCAAAGTCATGGGCGGCAAAATACTCGGCACTCGTTTGGCCAACATTGTTTTTCCCGCTCCAGGCGGACCAATTAAAATAATGTTATGTCCACCGGCTGCCGCGATTTCCATACAGCGTTTAATGCTTTCTTGTCCGCGTACGTCTGAAAAATCATGTTCTGGAAAATCTAACGTTTTGTAGAATTCTGCTCTTGTATCGATAACAGTTGGTTGTAGCGTTCCTTTGCCTGAAAAAAAATCGATGATTTCTTTTAGATTTGAAACTCCGTAAACATCCAAACCTGAAACGATCGCCGCTTCTTTTACATTTTGAATCGGAAGAAAAAAACCTTTATAGCCTTCTTCTTTAGCTTTTATAGCAATTGGCAATGCTCCGCGAATGGGCTGCAGACTTCCATCAAGAGAAAGTTCGCCCATGATTATATAACGTTCAATTTCAGGAGCTTTAATCTGATCTGAACCGACCAGAATTCCCATGGCTAAAGTCAGATCATAAGAAGAACCTTCTTTTCTAAGATCGGCAGGCGCCATATTAACGGTGATTTTTTTTCCTGGAAAACTGAATCCGTTATTCTTTAAAGCGGCTGCGATTCTAAAACTGCTTTCTTTTATGGCATTATCTGGAAGTCCAACTAAATGATAACCAATTCCTTTATCCATATGAACCTCAACAGTAATCGTTGTGGCCTCAACTCCAAAAACGGCACTTCCGTAAACTTTTACTAACATAATTATCTCTTCATTAATTGTTTTTAAAACTAATGAAAAAATATTAAAATGTAAATATTTTATTACAATTTAAAAAATTTTAAAAGGAAAGCCCAATCTGAGTTTTAACTTCCTCCACTATTCTACTCAAATCCAAACAATTCTGATGTGACCAAAGTTTACTTTCAATTTCATCATTCAAAATACAATTTTGGCACTCGATAATTTCATGAGAATATCCTTTTCCAAGTATTGGCAAAGTAAACGTTGCTTCTTTTTCTTCGTTCTTAAATAAAGAATAACCATCGGCAACAAACCACGGTGTGTTTAATTCTATTCTTCCTTCCGTTCCAGAAATCACAGCTTTCATATCAGATTCTGAAACTATAGAAGCGTGCAAAACCGATTGCGCCGACTCGTATTGCAAAATCATCGAAGTCTTCAAATCAATATCATTTTTATGTTTAATGGCTTTTGCTAAAATCTCTTTCGGATATCCTAATAGTATATAAGACAAAAACAATGAATAAACACCAATGTCAAATAATGCTCCGCCACCAAGTTCCTTATCAAAAAGTCTTTTGTTTTCTGTTTCACTTCCGTGAAAGGCAAAATCGGCTTTTATATAATTTATGTTGCCAATTGCTCCTTTATTTATTTTCTGCAAAACATCTTGAACTGACGGTATGAATCGTGTCCAAAAAGCTTCCATAAAAAATTTATTGTGTTTTTTTGAAGCTTCAATTATCCTTTCGGCATCCTTGTGTGATAACGCCATTGGTTTTTCGCATAAAACATGTTTGCCACTTTCTAATGCTTTTATAGATAATTCGGCATGTGAATTATGAGGAGTTGCGATATATACAATTTCTACTTCATGATCTTCAAAAAGTAAATCATAAGAATTATACATTCTTAAAGCATTAAATTTTCCTCCAAACAGCTCGGCTTTAGAAAAATCTCTAGATGCAACTGCCGTCAATTCAGCATTTTCAATCAATATTAAATCAGTTGCAAACTGACTTGCAATATTTCCAAGTCCAACTATTCCCCACTTAATTCTTCTATTTCCCATATTATATTATAAGCATCAAAATTGTTAAAAAGATTAAAAAACATTCTTTACAACAATCTACAGACGTTTTTTAAACAACAAATATCTATTATCCTACAAAAAATAGCAATCAATTACCCCAAAAATTATCAAAAATGATGGTAAGTGAAAAAAAAATGTTGTCAAATTGTAAATTTTAAGTTTGTTTTAAGAAATTCATACAAAATGAAAGGGGTTAAATTTTAAATTTAATAAAAATCAAGCAAACAACCCTATTTTTTTAGGGGGTATTAAATGATTTTATACTTTTATAAAAAATTTTAAAACTAAAAACTAAATAACTATGCGAAAAATTATTTTAAGTGTGATTCTTATCACGATTTTGGTACTAAGCTTTATCTCAAACTTTATTATTGCAGACAACCCAATTCCTGCAGAAGCTGTAAAGTTTGATACTGGAGATACTGCCTGGATGATCGTTGCAACTGCTTTTGTATTGCTAATGACACCTGGATTAGGATTTTTCTATGGAGGTATGGTAGGTAAGAAAAACGTAATCAGCACTATGCTTCAAAGTTTTATGGCAATGGTAATTGTTACTATTCTATGGACCGTTGTTGCTTTTGGATTGGCTTTTGGACCAACAATTGGAGGATTTATCGGAAATCCTTCTGAGAATTTGTTCTTTGCAGGAGTTGGCACTAATACAGCGTGGAGCCTTGCACCAACCATTCCATTTATTTTATTCGCATTATTTCAGGCAAAATTCGCCATCATTACTCCTGCGTTAATTACAGGTGCTTTTGCAGAACGTATCCGTTTCTGGGCTTATTTATTATTCATGGTTTTATTCATTATTTTAATATATGCTCCTCTTGCTCATATGACATGGCACCCTGATGGAGTTTTCTTCAAAATGGGAGTTCTGGACTTCGCCGGAGGAACAGTAGTGCATATGAGCGCTGGATGGGCTGCTTTGGCTGGAGCTATTTTCTTAGGAAAAAGAAAAGTTCAAAAAGTAAATCCTGCTAGAATTACTTATGTATTATTAGGAACAGGTTTACTTTGGTTCGGATGGTTCGGTTTCAACGCTGGATCTGCTTTAGGAGCAAATGGTCTTGCTGCTCAAGCTTTAGGAACAACTACTGTTGCTGCTGCCGCTGCTGCTATGGCTTGGGTTTTCCTTGATAAAATTTTAGGACACAAATTATCTGCTCTTGGAGCTTGTATCGGAGCTGTTGTAGGTCTTGTTGCTATTACTCCTGCTGCTGGATATGTAAGCATCCCTCACGCAATTTTCATCGGTTTATTCTCTGCAATTGTAAGTAACGTTGTAGTTAGTAAATTCCCTAAAGGAAAAATCGACGATGCTCTTGATGTATTTGCTTGTCACGGTGTTGGTGGTATGGTAGGAATGTTATTAACTGGTGTTTTCGCCTCTAAAGCAATCAATCCTGCAGTTGGAGACAACCAAGGTTTAATCTTCGGAACTCCAACATTATTCATCAACCAATTAACAGCTTTAGTTGCTGTTTCAATCTTTGCCTTTGTAGGTTCTTACGTTTTATTCTTCATCGTAAATAAAATTACTCCTCTAAGAGTTACTGAAGAAAAAGAAGAATTAGGATTAGACATTTCTCAACACGGAGAATTCTTATAAGATATTTGCCCTTTATCACATTACTTGATTTAATAAAAAAAGCACTCTAAATTTGACTTAGAGTGCTTTTTGTTTGAATGAGCTTCTTAAATATTCGCTTAAATTTCTAAAGAGAAAATCTACTGAAAACATTTCTTGTCCATATATAAAAAGCGCTCTAAGTAATTTTAGAGCGCTTTTCTTTGAATTAATTTCAACCCCCAAGAAAATATTAATTTTTAGAACATCGTAATTATCTGTTCTTAATTGTAAAATCTTATTTGAAATTAGCAATTCCTTCTTTCAGCCATTGCAAATATTCATCAGCACTTACGTAACTTATTGTAGGTTTAGAAGCATTCATATTCTTTCCTTCCAAATCTGTAATAACATATAAAGGCTGTGTATTGGTTTTATATTTTGAGATCATAAAATCAGTCCATTTATCCCCTACTGTAATGATTTTATCTCCTGCAGCAGTTGTAAATTGTTCTTCTTTTGGCAATTCGCGTTTATCATCAACATAAAGCGAAATCAAAACCACATCGTTTTTAAGAATAGGCAAAATAGTTGGCTCAGACCAAACATTGTTTTCCATTTTTCTGCAATTTACGCAAGCATAACCTGTAAAATCTAACATGATTGGTTTGTTGATTTCTTTTGCATAAGCCAATCCATCTTTGTAATCATGAAAAACCATAATTCCGTGCGGACCTAATTCAGCTCCTTCCGGAAGTCCTTTTATAGATTCTGAAGAAACTGTTCCGTTACCTGAACCTCCTACTCCAAACGGACTTTCGCTATATTGAGGAGGTGGCGGGAATGCGCTGATTAATTTTAAAGGTGCTCCCCAAAGTCCAGGAATTAAGTACATTGTAAATACAAAAGTTAATAATCCTAAATACAATCTTCCAACAGAAATATGGTGTGTTGGACTATCGTGAGGCAATGTAATTTTTCCGAATAAATACAAAGTCAAAGCTCCAAAAATAGCGATCCAGATTGCGATAAAAACTTCTCTTTCTAAGAAATGCAATTGTAAAACTAAGTCGGCATTTGATAAGAATTTGAATGCTAATGCCAATTCTAAAAATCCTAAAACTACTTTTACGGTATTTAGCCAGCCTCCAGATTTTGGCAAAGAATTCAACCAGCCTGGGAACATCGCAAACAACATAAACGGAAGCGCTAATGCTAATGAGAATCCTAACATTCCAACAATTGGAGCAATTCCGCCATTTGAAGCAGCTTCAACCAACAATGTTCCAACAATTGGTCCTGTACAAGAGAACGATACAATTGCCAAAGCCAAAGCCATGAATAATATTCCGATTAAACCGCCTTTATCTGCTTGCTGATCGGCTTTGTTAGCCCATGAATTTGGAAGCATAATCTCGAAAGCTCCCAAAAATGAAGTAGCAAAAACTATTAAGATAACGAAGAAAATCAAGTTAAACCAAACATCTGTCGATAAAGCGTTTAATGCATCTGCACCAAATATTTTAGTTACGATAAGTCCTAAAATTACATAAATAGCAATAATAGAAAATCCGTAGATAATGGCATTTCTAATTCCTTTTGCACGGCTTTTACTTTGTTTCGTAAAGAAACTTACCGTCATCGGAATCATTGGGAAAACGCACGGTGTCAATAACGCTGCAAATCCTGATAAAAAGGCAATAAAAAAGATCGACCACAAACTTCTTGCAGGCGCTGGCGCAGGAATTTCTTCTTTAGTAGTTTCTGCTGTCTTTTCAACTTTTGGCTGAACTGCAGCTTCTTTTTTAACGGTATCAACAGCCAATCCTACTACTTTTGTCTCATCAGCCTTGTCTTCTGTTACAACTGGAACTTCGTCCATTTTAAAAGTTGACGGAACTGCAATCGAGAATTTCTTGCTCGAATTGATACAAACTTCTTTACAAACCTGAAAATCAAAATCTACATCGACTGTTTTTAAGTTTGGGTTTATGATTTTTATTTCTTGTTCGATATGCGCTTTTCCTTCAAAAAAAGTTTCATCTACACCGAAAACATCATTGAAAGCCGTTCTGGTCTTGCCTTCTTTGGCTTTTCCAACCAGTTCGTAATTTCCTTTTTGGTTTTTAAAAGTGATTTCTAATGCCAAAGGTCCGCCGTCTGGTGTAAACTGCGAATACATGTGCCAGTCTTTTTCGATTACAGCATCAAAAATTAAAACGGCATTGTTTCCTTTTTTCTCAATTTTAGAAGTCCATTTTACCGGCTCTAATATTTGCGAGTTCCCTTTTGCAAAAGCAAAGAAAAACAAGAAAAGTAAAATGGTTTTAGTCCAAACATTTTTCGACAAACTTGTCTGAAGATTTTGAGTAAAGTTCATTATTGTAATTCTATTTTTAGTATTTGATTTGTGGTTTTCTCTATTTTAAAACGTTCGTCCTGTCTTATTCCAACAACCCAGACTATTTCATTTTCAGAACATAAAATCCAAGTTTTTTCTTTTTCGATCAATGATAATTTTTCGTCTTTAAAAAGTTTGCTGACTTTTTTTGATTTCCCTCTCATTCCAAAAGGCTGAAAAACATCTCCGTCCTTCCATTTACGTAAAATCAAAGGAAAACGGATTTTATCGGAATCAACAAATATAACCTTATTTGAACCGAATGTTGTGTGACCTACGTTACAAAGACTCATTTTTAAGGGAAAATTAACTTCTGTATCGTTTTCATTAATTTCATATTCCTCATTTTCTGACATTTCAGAAAACGGACTTAAAATAAGCGTTTCTCTGTTTTTTAGCAATCTAAATTCCTCTGAAAGAACTTGTTTGCCCGATTGCCCTTCAACAAGATCGTAAATATCATTCCATGCCGAAAAGCCAAATTCGTTCAGCCATTGGTACAGATACGATTTGTAATTTGGAAGTTTTTTTAGCTGATTTAAATCGAAATGAATATCATCGCCTGCTTCTTTCGCCACTTGCTGATACACCATAATCGAGGCATCTTCTACCATTTCTTTTGATTCTTGAAGAAAGGACTGCGTTTTCTGAAAAGCATCTAGAAAATTAGGATTCATTTCTTTTAAAATCGGAACCAAATTATGGCGGATTTTATTTCGCAGATATTTAGTCGAAGCATTGCTGCTGTCTTCTCTCCATTCTATTTTATTGTCTTTTGCATATTTCAAAATTTCTTCTCTTGAAAAAGGCAAAAGCGGACGAATGATTTTGTCGTTTTGTTCCGGGATTCCAGTTAAACCTTCTAATCCTGTCCCGCGAGTTAAATTGATAATGAAAGTTTCTAAATTATCATCGGCATGATGCGCCGTCAGAATATAGTCGAAGTTTTCTTCTTCCAAAAGTTCATAAAACCAGCTGTAACGAAGTTCTCTTGCCGCAACTTGAGTCGAAAGTTTATAATCTTTAGCGAAAGCTTCGGTGTCAAAATGAGTGGTAAAAATCGGAATATTGTTCTGATCGCAATAGTTTTGAATAAATTCTTGATCTCCAAAACTTTCTAATCCACGAAGTTGAAAATTGCAATGCAAAACTGCAATTTCATAAGGCAATTTATTTAACAAATGCAGCAAAACCATACTATCCAACCCGCCGCTTACAGCCAGAAAAAGCTTTTTTTCGGCTAAAAAAGGAAATCGCGTTATGATATGATTTTGAAATTTTGAAAACATCCGATAAAAGTAAAAAATTAATTTCGATCTATTTTTAAATGAAATGTTAAGCATTGTTTTTCTGCCACGAATTGCACGAATTTGCACAAATTATTTTTTTGCCACAGATTAAAAAGATTCTCACAGATTTTTTAATCATTTTAATCTGTGGCTATATTTTTTTGTCGAATTGAGGAAAAAATTCGTGCAAATTCGTGCAATTCGTGGCGACATTTTTTACTGCAAAACTTCGTGCATTGCTTTTGCTTTCAGTAAGCATTCTTCGTATTCTTTTTCTGGGATAGATTGCGATGTAATGGCACTTCCTACCGAAAAAGAAACATATTTATTTTCTTGGTTGTACAAAATACTTCTGATAACGACATTAAAATCAAAATCACCTTCAGGCGTAAAATACCCAACTGCACCGCTGTACAATCCTCTTTTAGTTTCTTCTAGATTCTCTACAATTTCCATTACAGAAATTTTTGGCGCACCAGTCATACTTCCCATCGGAAAAGTTGTTTTTAAAACATCTACAGCAGAATATTGCGGATCTAATCTTGAAGTTATGGTAGAAATCATCTGGTGAACTTGCAAAAACGAATAGATTCCGCAAAGTTCTTCAACCACCACCGAACCTTTTTGTGCGGTGTGCGATAAATCATTTCGAACCAAATCGGTTATCATGATATTTTCTGCACGTTCTTTCGCATCTGAAGCTAGAATACTTTTTGATTTTTCGTCTTCTATTTCATCTTCAAAACGTTTGGAAGTTCCTTTTATGGGTTGCGAAATAATCTTATCTCCTTCTTTTTTCAGATAGCGTTCTGGTGAGGCAGAAAGCAAGTAGTGTTTGTAATTTTTAAAGAAAACTGAAAAAGGCGGTTGCGAAATCTCATTCAGCTTCTGAAATTTTTCTAACGGATTGATAACAGCATTTTCAGCATAAAATTCCATGCAGAAATTTGCTTCGTACATATCTCCAATATGAATATGTTCGAGCATTTTATTTACTTTTTGAACATACAATTCTTTAGGAATACGCTGCTTCACTTCGACTCCGTCCAGTGTGACAAATGCTTCAGTTTGCGTTTTTTCGATTTCTTCAAAGTCCTCTTCAAGCTCATCATCACAGAGCATTAAATATTGAACTTCAAGTTCGTTTCCTTTTAAAATAAAAATCTTTTTAGGTTGAAAGAAAAACAAATCGGGAAAATGTAATCCGTCAAAATTATTAGATTGAAGTTTTTCAATATCATTTTTTAAATCGTAAGAAAGATAACCAAAAAGCCAATCTTTTGTATTTTGCTGATATTGTTTTAAATCTTCAAAAGCATTGTAATAGTCTGTTTTTAAAGATGTAAAAGCATCTACTGCCAATATGCAGTCAAAGCTGGAATACTGTTGCGGATAAGAATTGCTGTCTAAAAAAACGACTTCGCGAAATTGTTGCGCCCAACTTAAAAGCTGCTCCTTGAACAGTTTCGGATTGGCAATATTTTTATGAATGGAAACTCTCAAAAATGGTAATTTTAAGGATCAAAATTACGACAAAATTCTGTCATTAGAGGAAAGCTAAAAAAATAATCAAATGTTTTGACTTAGATTGTAAAACTGTTAAAAAGACATTCTTTTTATAAGAAAAAATTCGTTATATTTGATATACAATTAGATTAATCCTAAAACAGTATTAATTTGATTGTAAAATCCTTAAAAAAGAACCTCAAAAAAAATAATTTGCGATTCTCGTTTGAGCTTTTAAAATGCATCTTTTCCAATAACTTAATTATATTTTTTAACCTTAAAAGATCCTAAGTATTATGAAAATTGCCACAATTATTGTCCGCGTTTTAATTGGCCTTTTGCTGCTTTTTGCCTCTATCAGTTATTTTTTCCACCTAATGCCAGAACCTGAAACTACAGGAAATTTCAAAGCATTTAATGTAGGCTTAATGGCTTCGACGTATTTAATGCCATTGGCAAAATCTATCGAATTACTGAGTGGAATTGCATTTGTAACTGGGCGTTATGTAACTTTAGCAAACATCTTGATCTTACCGATTACGGTAAATATTTTGTTTATCAATTATTTTCTAACTCCCGATGGTCTGCCAATCGCAGCGCTTCTATTTATAGGAAATTTATTTTTGATCTACAGATACTGGGATAACTACAAAAGTGTTTTTACAGCATAAATCATTTTTAAAAACAAAAAGCCCGTTAGTTTAAAAAAACTGACGGGCTTTTGTTTAATTTGCTTTATCATGTTTTACCCAAACCAAATCGGTTACATTGTATCCAATATCCTGAGCTTTGATAAGAAAATCTGCTTTGATACTTTCTGGCATTGTTTTTTCTCTAGAAAGTATCCACATGTATTTTAAACTTTCTCCAGCTACAAGTGCGTATTTATAATCTGGATCGATTGCTACGACGTTGTAACCAGAATAAAAAGGACCAAAAAATGAGACTTTCAGCATACCAATGTTGTCCTTTTTGACAAATCTAGCTTTCCCGACACTTTGTTCCCACTTGTCTTTTTTGACATTATAGCCCTTATTATCTACTTTTATTGTTTTGTCTTCATTTAAAGAATACTCGGCTGTTACATTGTTCAAATCTCTTTCCCATTTGTAATCTAATCTGGCAATTTCGTACCATTTTCCGAGATATTTATTGCTGTCAAAGTTTGTTACAGCTTGTGCATTTTTTGGAATTCCGCCTCCACAGGAGTACAATGCGATTCCAATTCCTGCTCCAATTAGAATCGGAGCTATATATTTACCTTTCATAACACTATCTTTTTAATAATCATAAAGATAGCATCAGAAATACACATCTAATTTACAAAATTATTTTTGATTATTATATTATATGAAGCTTAAAAATATCGCATAAAAAAACCGTCTCGTTTTTTAACGAGACGGTTTCAAATATCTTAGAACGTAAATTATACGTGTAAAGCTCTATTTTCTGTAGCTGCTAATGCTGCTTCTTTTACCGCTTCCGCGAAAGTTGGGTGCGCATGGCTCATTCTTGAAATATCTTCAGCAGAAGCTTTGAATTCCATTGCAGTAACCGCTTCAGCAATTAAATCTGCTGTACGAGCACCAATCATGTGAACACCTAAAACCTCATCTGTTTTCTCATCAGCCAAGATTTTTACGAATCCGTCTAAATCAGCACTTGCTCTCGCACGTCCTAAAGCTTTAAATGGGAAACTTCCTGATTTGTATTTAACTCCAGCCGCTTTCAATTGCTCTTCAGTTTGTCCAACTGCCGCAACTTCTGGCCAAGTGTATACTACACCAGGAATTAAGTTATAATCGATATGTGGTTTTTGGCCTGCTAAGATTTCAGCAACCATTACTCCTTCTTCTTCCGCTTTGTGTGCCAACATTGCTCCACGAACAACGTCACCAATTGCATAGATATTTGGAGTACTAGTTTGCAAATGATCGTTTACTTCAACTTGTCCTCTTTCAGAAATTTTCACTCCAGCTTTGTCAGCATTTAATCCGTCTGTGTAAGGACGACGACCAACAGATACTAATGAATAATCTCCTTCAAGAGTAATAGTTTCTCCTTTTGCGTTTTCAGCTTGAACTACAACAGCATCACCGTTTCTTTCAACTGATTTTACTTTGTGAGAAACGTAGAATTTCATTCCTTGTTTTTTCAACACTTTAGTTAATTCTTTAGAAAGCGCTCCGTCCATTCCTGGAATGATTCTGTCCATGAATTCTACTACAGAAACCTGAGCTCCCAAACGAAGGTAAACTTGTCCAAGCTCGATTCCGATAACTCCACCACCAATAATAACTAAGTGTTTTGGAACTTCTTTTAAAGCCAAAGCTTCAGTAGAAGTGATGATTCTTTCTTTATCAATTTTAATAAATGGCAAAGAGGATGGTTTTGATCCTGTAGCAATTACAGTATATTTTGCTTCGATAGTTTCTGAAGTTCCGTCAGCTTTTGCAACAGCAATATGAGTTGCGTCTACGAAAGAACCTAAACCATTGAAAACAGTGATTTTATTTTTATCCATTAAGTAGTTGATTCCACCTACGGTTTGATCTACAACAGCTTGCTTGCGCGCGATCATTTTCTCTAAATTGATTTTTACATCACCAGAAACTTCGATTCCGTGATCTGCAAAATGAGCAATTTCTGAATAGTGGTGAGAAGATGATAATAATGCTTTTGAAGGAATACAACCTACGTTAAGGCAAGTTCCTCCTAATGAATTATATTTTTCTACAATAGCAGTTTTGAAACCTAATTGTGCGCAACGAATTGCTGATACATATCCGCCAGGACCTGAACCTATAATGACTACGTCAAATGAACTCATAGTTTATCTTTTTTATTTTAAGCGATACAAAATTAAGGAATAAAGTTCTGTTTAAAGTTTAAATTTTAATGTTTTTTACGTGAAATTTTGCTGAGAAGTTTAACCCCAAAGGTCGCTAAGATTTACGCAAGGTTCGCAAAGTTTTATTTTATAGAGGCGAAATTTTGCTCGCAAAGGCGCTAAGTCATAAGGTATTTTGGATTGCCTCCTGCTTTAGCTGGAGGTAATTCAAAATATGCAAAATTCAAAAAAAACTTCGCGACTCTGTGTCTTTGCTAAATTAAAAAACTTAGCATCTTAGCATCTTAAAACGAAATCACCGTAGAGTTCTTCACTTCGCTAATCATAAACATACTTTGTGTGCTCCCGATATGTTGCAGTGAAGTAAGTTTGGTTACTAAAAATTCCCGATACGCTTCCATATCTTTTACCAAAACTTTTAGGATATAATCGTAATCACCGCTCACGTGATGGCATTCTAAAACTTCATTTAGTTTGATGACTTCGCTCTCGAATTTAGTTAGGAATTCTTTGGTGTGCTGAATGAGTTTTAAATGGCAGAAAACTGCAAATCCTTTTTCGATTTTAGATTTATCGACCAATGCTGCGTAGTTTTTTATGATGCCTTCACGCTCTAGTTTTTTGATTCGTTCGTAAACTGCTGTTACGGACAAATTAAGTTTTAAAGACAATTCTTTATTGGTCTTTTTGCTGTCGGTTTGAAGCAAAACGAGGAGTTTTTTGTCTATTTCGTCGAGAATCATTTTGGTTGATTGTTTTTGGTTGATTGTTGATAGATGAAAGAAAATCTATTGAAATACGTTTTCTTTTACAAATTTAGATTAAAAATCAAATAAAAAACACTTTAGTAGTTTTAAAATCTATAAAATTAAATAGTTGTTGACATTTTTTCTAATTAAACTTTTCTTTGACTTGAATTTCTTTTGAAAACGAATGCCCTAGCCCTGATAGAAGTGGAAATCCTTTTGTGCCGGGGTTCGGCATAAAAGATTGAAACGGATAGCAGGAAATAGCTCCTAAAAATTGTTTCAACTTTCAAGTTCCAGCAACCTGAAACTTGAAACCTGAAACTTGAAACCTGAAACAAAACAAAACAAAACAAAACAAAACTCAATACTAATCAGAGGGCGATTGCTTCGTTCCTCGCAATGACATAAAAATGAAAGACTTTAATCCAGCAGATAAAATTCAGGATTTGCAATACTTTGGAGAATTTGGCGGTGTGAATCCGTCGATTTCTGATTCTTCTACTTATACTTTTTTATCGGCAAAAACGATGTTCGATACTTTTGAAGGTAATATGGAAGGCTGCTATTTGTACTCACGCCATTCTTCGCCAAGTAATTTGTATCTGGACCAAGCTTTAGCGGCTATGGAAGGAACAGAAACGGCAAATGTTTCGGCTTCAGGAATGGGCGCTATTACACCTACACTTTTGCAATTATGCGGTGCGGGTGACCATATTGTTTCAAGCCGAACCATTTACGGCGGAACTTATGCTTTTTTGAAGAATTTTACACCTCGTTTTGGTATTGAAACCACTTTTGTAGACATTACTAAACTGGATGTTGTAGAAGCTACTATTACTTCTAAAACTAAAGTTTTGTATTGCGAAACGGTAAGCAATCCGTTGTTGGAAGTGGCAGATATTCGCGGTTTGGCAGCAATTGCTAAAAAACACAATTTGAAATTAGTTGTAGACAACACGTTTTCGCCACTATCGGTTTCTCCTGCAAAATTGGGGGCTGATATTGTAATTCACAGTTTGACGAAATACATTAACGGAAGCAGTGATACCGTTGGTGGTGTAACGTGTGCTTCGAAAGAATTTATTAATTCGCTTAAAAATGTAAACACTGGCGCAAGCATGCTTTTAGGGCCAACAATGGACAGTTTGCGTTCTGCCAGCGTGATGAAAAACCTAAGAACGCTTCATATTAGAATTAAACAGCACAGCCATAATGCGCATTTTCTAGCAGATCAATTTGAGAGGGACGGTTTAAAAACGGTTTATCCTGGACTGAAAAGTCACCCGAGTCATGAATTGTATAAAACAATGATTAATCCTGAATATGGTTTTGGAGGTATGCTGACCATTGATGTTGGATCTTTAGAAAAAGCTAATGAATTAATGGAATTGATGCAAGACCGAAATCTAGGGTATCTTGCCGTAAGTTTAGGATTTTATAAAACTTTATTCAGTGCGCCTGGAACTTCGACTTCTAGTGAAATTCCGTTAGAAGAACAGAAAGAAATGGGATTGACTGATGGTTTGATTCGTTTTTCTATAGGTTTAGACAACGACATTCAGCGCACTTACGAAATGATGAAAGCTTGTATGGAAGAGCTTGGAGTCTTAAAAAAGGAAACATCACTCTATAAATAAATTTGCACCATTTTTTTTAGATTGTTTAAATCCGCTGGAGATTTTCTCTAAGCGGATTTTTTTTTAAATTAAAAATCCGTTCTGAAGTATTCAGAACGGATTTTATTATCTATTTAGCCTCAAAATGTCTAAACGATTGCCAGTATTTGTCTTTGTAAATGTCGTAGCTTATTTCAAAAACACCGCTGTATTTTTTAATTAATTCGTCAGCTATTTTAGAAGGTTTTCGGAAGTCTTTGCAGGTAAAAAAGATTTCTCTTTTATTAGCTGCTGTTTCTCTTCCTATGTTTAAATAACCTTCTGAATCTGGTAAACTACAGATAATTTCTTCTTCAATTTCATCTAGCAGCTTATATGTTTTTTCATCTGGCAATCCGCCGTTATCGCAATCATCAAAAGGAATTGCAATTATAAAAACCCACGGATGCGATGCTTTTTTATCCCATTCTAAAATAGTGGTATTAATTAAAGCCAAAACAACTGAACCATCCTCTTTTTTTCCTTCAAAATTAGCATAACCATCGTTTTCTGAGTTATGTCGGGTTCCTTCGTATTTTTCAACAAATTCTTTTTCTCTCCAAATTAAATAATCTTTTAATTTTTCAATCGAAATTAATTCTTCAGAAACTTCTTCTGGACCTACAACGACTAGATTATCAATCAAAGTAACCGAATGTAATTCTCCTAAGTAATTATCAAGAAAAATATATACGCCGTTGCTTACATTCGATTTTTTATGTTCGATAAAATGATCGTAAACAATTACCAAATCTATTTCGTCTGGATAATTTTCGTGAATGCGGGGATAAAATTTTAAGTTTTCTTTACTGAACTCAAAATCCTGATAAGTAATACTAACATTATTAATATCTGAAGCAGGTTTTAGCGCTGTAAATTTCCAACCGTTAATTTCAGGAGCAGTATTCACTAATTCTTCAATTACGTAAATGTTTCGGATTGCTCCATCTGGTGTTAGAACTAATTCGGCAGTTTGATCATCGAACATTCCTGTAAGGAAATAGATTCCTTCGTGAATTTCATCCAGTTTTGGTGCCAATTTATCAAAAAAATCTTGATATATATTTTGTCCATTTTGAACGGTTTTAAAAAACGCTTTTTCATTTGCCAAAAACCAATTCCAGAAATCATTATAAGACTCTATTGAAGCTTCTTTTTTGCCCAATATTTTATCAAGAAAACTCATGTAGTAAAAAAATAAATTTAAAATTTTGTGAGAAACAAACTTAACGAAAAGCCCCTTCAAAACTTAAGAATATTTGTATAAAAATTAGAACAATTTAAAACGCTCTCAGCTAGAATGAGTTAAGTTCATAAAAATTATTTCACGCAGATTTAAAAACATTACAGCAGATTAACTAGATTATTTTAACGTATAAATTATCTGCTCAAATCTCTTTAAATCTGCTTGAAATAAAAAAGCCGTTTTAAGAATTTCTCAAAACGGCTTTTGCTTATATCATTTTACTTTTAACTTATAACTTCAGTATTCAATTTACTATTTTTTCGGCTGTAGCCAAAGTAAATCAGCAGTCCGATTATTAACCAAACGGTAAAATAAATCCAGTTCCAAACGCTTAATTCGGCCATCATGTACAAACAGCAGATTAATCCTAAAAGCGGAATCAAAGAAAGATTTTTTCTAAAAGCCCAAACTGCTAATCCAACCAAAACGAATAAAAATATCCACATTGGAATTTTGTGTTTGAATAAACCAAAACCTGATTCATATTTAGCAGAATCCGCAATTGGAAGACCTTTTACAACTTCAGCATATTTCGCTTCGTCATCTTGGTATTGCCCTAATAAATGCTCTAAATCTGAGGTTTCAGCAGTTTTATTGTTTACCTCGATGCTTTCTAAATATTTAAAAACTTGCTCTGATTCTGATTTATCTAATGACGTTATAATTGAAGTCGCATCGTAAATCTGTGGCTCATTATTTATAAATGCCATTGTTGCCTTATTATTGAAAGCAAAGGCATAGTACAAACCAGCAATAATTAAAAGCGGTAAAATATATTTTGAATTGATGTAAGGCGTTTTGAATTTTCCTCTTGGAATTTCAGGTTTGTTTTGCAATACCAAAACACCAGCGCAAACCAATACAAAGGCGAATAAAGTCCCGATACTGCATAAATCGGTTACCATTGTCAAGTTTAAAAATAATGCTGGAACTGCTACTACAAATCCTGTTACAATCGTTGCAAATGAAGGTGTTTTAAATCTTGGGTGAACAGTTGAGAATTTCTTTGGCAATAATCCGTCGCGGCTCATACTCATCCAGATACGAGGCTGACCCATCTGGAAAACCAATAAAACGCTTGCCATTGCAACTACCGCACTCACGGCAATAATACCTGACATCCACTTTAAGTCTAATTTATCGAAAACAAATGCAAGAGGATCTCCAACATTTAGCTCGTGATATTTTACCATTCCCGTTAAAACCAAGGCTATGGCAATGTATAAAATCGTACAGATGATAATTGCCCACATCATTCCGCGTGGTAAATCACGTTGCGGATTTTTACATTCTTCTGCTGTTGTAGAAATAGCGTCAAAACCAATATAAGCAAAGAAAACAGCTGACACTCCTTTTAAAACCCCGCTAACTCCATTAGGCGCAAACGGATCCCAATTGGTTGTGTCTACATAGAAAACACCAACTGCAATTACCAAAAGCACCACACAAAGTTTTATCACAACCATTAAGTTACTTGCATTACGAGATTCTTTCATTCCTCTGTAAACCAAAGCGGTAATCAAGATAATAATGAATAAAGCAGGTAAATCGGTCACAAAGTGAAACGATCCTATTGTTGGTGCGGTTGTCCAAGCTGTGTGAGCCTGTTGTAACGCAATACTTAAATTTTCGAATGATTTTCCGCCTCGCATTAAAGCTTCGGCATCTTTAAAACCGTTTGAAGCGGTTAGGTAATCCATTTGAATCCATTGCGGTAAATGTATTCCGCCACTCTGGAGAAGTCCCGTAAAATAATCACTCCACGATATGGCGACAGTAATGTTTCCGACGGCATATTCCATAATTAAAGCCCAACCGATAATCCAAGCAATAATTTCTCCAAAAGCCACATAAGAGTACGTGTAGGCACTTCCAGAAACGGGAACCATTGATGCAAATTCGGCGTAAGCAAAAGCAGCAAAACTACAAGCAAGAGCGGTAAAAAGAAACAAAAATATTACGGCTGGCCCTCCATCTGCACTCGCTTTTCCGATGGTGCTGAAAATTCCCGCACCCACAATTGCAGCAATTCCGAAAGCAGTTAAATCTTTGGTTGTAAGGTGTTTTCCTAATGCCTCATGTCCATCTGCCTCATTCTTTGCAACCTGTTTCAGAATATCCTGCACTGTTTTTTTTCGGAATAAACTTGAAAATGCCATATATGTTTTTGCTATTATAAATTGATTTAATTCAGTCGTTCTGGTTTTATTTTGCAAATAATGCAAAAAATATCCTGATTTCAAATATATAAAACGATTTTGTTTTTCTGTGATTTTTTTTCTTGCCACGAAGACGCTAAGACACTAAGTTTTTTTCGCCACTAATCCCTCGAATTATTTTCTAAAATCTTTATGTGTAAATTTTCTCACGCAGATTTGGCAGATAATGCAGATTTTGATTATGGCGAAAGATTACGCAGATTTTTTAAATTTAAATCTGCAGGAATCAGCTTAAATCACTTTTAAATCTGCGTGAAATAAAAAATCTTTTTAATCCTTTTAATCTGTGGCTTTAAAAGACAAATGTAACATTTCTCAAAATGAGCTTACTAATACAAGTAGTATTTAATTTAAAGAATCATTTTTATGGAAAAAATCACGAGACGTTCTTTTGTAAATAAATTTGGACTTGGTGTTGGGGCTTCAGTTGTCATGACTACACTTCCGTCTTTTATCACTGAAACAGAAAAGTTACATCAACCTTACACCGGAAAAAAATTAAATATTGCCTTATGCGGTTTAGGAAACTACGCTTCATTATTAGCTGAAGGACTTCAGGTTTCTGAATATTGCCAGCTTGCCGGAATCGTTACAGGAACGCCTTCTAAAGCCGAAACTTGGAAAAAGAAGTATAACATTCCAGAGAAAAATATTTACAACTATGAAAATTTCGATTCAATCGTAAAAAACAAAGATATTGATCTGGTGTATGTTGTAACTCCAAACTCACTTCATAAAGAATTCACCGTTCGCGCTGCAAAAGCAGGAAAACATGTTATTGTTGAAAAACCAATGGCCATTACGGTTGAAGATTGCGAAGAAATGATTAAAGCTTGCAACGATAATAATGTACAACTGGCAATGGGTTATCGCTTGCATTACGAGCCGAATCATTTAGAAGTAAAACGATTGGGACAAGAAAAAGTTTTAGGGCAAGTTCGATATATAGAAGCTTCTCTAGGTTACAGCACTTATGATATTCATGACGTTAATAAACCTGTCGATTTAGACGCTCGTAACGAATGGAGACTGACTAAAAAGTTTGCAGGTGGCGGTTCGCTAATCAATTTAGGCGTTTATTGCATTCAGGTTTCGCGTTATGTTTTGGGCGAAGAACCAATTGCGGTAACAGCTCAATTTGGAACCATAAACAACAAAAATAGATTTACACAAGTGGAAGAAAATATCACTTGGCAAATGGAATTTCCAAGCGGCGCCATTGCTAATTGCTGCAGTTCTTATGGTTTTGGCATTGATAGATTTCACGCTGCTGCGGATGAAGGTTTCTTCGAAATGAGTCCTGCTGTGAGTTACGGACCCTTTGTAGGTAAACGATCTGACGGAAAACCATTTAATTTTCCTGTTATAAATCAGCAGCAAACTCAAATGGATGAGATTTGCAAAGTGATTTTAGCCAACCAGAAACTCCCAAATCACATTACAGGTGATGAAGGAATTAAAGATGTCAGAATCATTAATGCTATTTATAAAGCTGCTGAAACAGGGAAAAAAGTTAGCCTGAAATAGTTTTTTCGCCACGAATTCACGAATTATTTTTTTGGCGCAAAATATTTTTCGAATGATGAACTAACGAATTACTCAAATTTTTAATTTGTGAAATCAGCGCAAAGTATAATTTGTGTAATTCGTGTAATTTGTGGCTAACTTTTCAAACAGCTTCTCAAAATACTTACCGGATGTTGTGCCTCGCGACTTGTTCCATCATAAATTTGATGACGACAGCTAGTTCCCGCAGCGGCGATTTTTACATTCTCAGCTGTATTACGAACTTTTGGAAATAAAGTGTCCTCGCCCATTTGCATGCTCACTTGGTAATGTTCTTTTTCATAACCAAAAGAACCTGCCATTCCGCAACAGCCCGAATTGTAAATCGTAACCGTATTATTTTTAGGAAGATTCAGCATGGCGAAAGTTGCTTCAACCGAACTTAACGATTTCTGGTGGCAATGTCCGTGGATTTTAATCTCTTTAGTTTCTTCTGAAAAAGAATCGGCTGTGATTTTACCATCTATGATTTCTTTTTTGAAGAATTCTTCGATTGTAAAAGCGTTTCGGGATAATTTCTCAGCTGCTTCTTTGTCATCGGCTAAACGAAGATATTCATCTCTAAAAGTCAAAATCGCCGAAGGTTCAATTCCAACTAAAGGTGCATTTGCCAAGACCAAATCTTTAAAAACATTTACGTTATGATTGGCTATTTTTTTTGCTTCTTCTAGAAAGCCTTTTGAAAGATAGGTTCTTCCGCTTTCTTCATGATCGACAATTAAAACCTGATAACCTAATTTCGTCAATAATTCGAAAGCATCGATTCCTATATTCACGTCATAATAATTCGTGAATTCGTCTACAAACAAATACAATCTTCCATTCGGGAAATCTGTTTGTGATGGTTTATTATTAGTATGCCATTTTCTAAAAGTCTTTTTCGCCAATAACGGAACTTGTCTTTCAGGTGCAATTCCCATCGTTTTTTTGACCAAAGACTGATTCGAAATAAAATTCGTAATCGCTGGAAATTTGCTTCCCATTTTGTTCAATTTGGCATTGTTGGCAAAAATCTTATTTCGGGTTGTAAATCCGTTTGCTTTTTGATATTGGTATAAAAACTCCGCTTTTAAAGTCGCAACGTCCACATTACTCGGGCACTCGCTTGCACAGGCTTTACAGCTTACACACAATTCAAAAACTTCGTATAATTCTTTTTGGTCGAATTTATTTTCTTTTTCAGAATACGTTAAATATTCTCGCAAAGCGTTTGCTCTCGCACGAGTAGTTTCCTTTTCGTTTCGAGTCGCACGATAACTCGGACACATTGCACCTCCGCCTGACGGCAGTTTTCGGCAATCGCCAGAACCGTTGCATTTTTCGGCAGCACGCAAAATCCCTAAACTATCTGAGAAATCCTGAAAAGTTTTAATATCTGGTTCAACCCTTCCCGAAACGACACGATGATTCTCGTCCATTTTCAAAGCATTTACAATCTTCCCAATATTCAAAACCGAATTAGGATCAAATGCCAATTTGATTCTTTTCAGCAATTCGTAATTTTTGTCGCCAATCATAAACGGAATAAACTCTCCGCGCACAATTCCGTCACCGTGTTCCCCGCTTAACGAACCTCTATATTTTTTCACCAAATGCGCTACCTCTGTCGCAATGGTTCTGAACAATTTTAAATCGGATGTTTTCTTCAAATTCAAAACCGGACGAAGGTGCAATTCTCCCGCACCAGCATGCGCGTAATAAATCGCTTCTTGCCCGTGACGCAACATCATCGCCGAAAACTCTGCAATATAATTTGGCAAATCGCTCAATTCAACCGCAGTATCTTCAATAGAATCGGCTGCTTTATCATCGCCAACAATACTTCCTAAAAGTCCAAGACCTGCTTTTCTCAGTTCGTTGGCTTTGTCAATATCATTTCCGTAGATTTTTACTCGAGCGTAACCAAAATTGTTTTTCTCTAAATCGGCAATCAAAGCATCAGCTTGTTTTTCGGCATCTTCTAAGGTATGCGACGCCACTTCAAACAGCATAATCGCTTTTGGTTCTCCAACTAAAAAGAAACGGTTTTTAATGTGTTCACGATTGGTTTTCGTACAATCCAAAATCGTATCGTCGATCATTTCGCAAGTGTACAAATGATGTTTCATCGCCACCACAACCGATTCCAAAGATTCCTGAATCGTATGATAATGTCCAACAACCATAATGCTATGAGGCGGAGGCAAATCGTCAACCTTCAAAGTAACTTCGGTTGTAAAAGCCAAAGTTCCTTCACTTCCGCAAAGCAGTTTTCCTAGATTTATGGTTAGTTCGCTTCCTCCAAATAATTCCGATTTTAGCAAAATATCAACCGCATAACCTGTATTTCTTCTATGAATTTCTGGTTTCGGAAACTCTTTTACGATTTCTTCTTGAGCTTCTTTTATCGAAAGCTCATCATAAATCGTTTTGTATATTTTATTTTCTAAAGAATCGCCTTTTGTTTTTTCGATAAATTCAGCCGAAGTCAGGTCTTTAAAAACGACTTCAGAACCGTCGCTTAAAAGTGCTTTTACCTCCGCAATTTTATCACGCGTCACGCCGTATCGAATCGAAGTTGTTCCCGAAGAGTTATTTCCCACCATACCGCCAATCATCGCTCGGTTTGAAGTTGAAGTAATCGGAGCGAAAAAAACGCCATGAGGCTTTAAGAATAAATTCAGCTCATCGCGAATTACGCCTGGCTGAACCGTTACGGTTTTCTTTTCGGCATTGTAAGAAATGATTTTTGTAAAATGCTTCGACACATCAACCACCAATCCATCTCCAACTGCTTGTCCTGCCAACGAAGTTCCTGCAGTTCTTGGCGTAATCGACAGCTTATGTTCTGCCGCAAATTGGATCAGCTTGGCAATATCTTCAGTCGTTTTAGGAATTGCTACCGCATTAGGTTTAATTCGGTACACCGAAGCATCTGTAGAATAAAGCGTTTTGTGAAGCTCATCGAATAAAAGTGTGCCTTCGAGACTAGCGGCTAATTGCTCTAAATGAGATTGGGTCAACATGTAAATGTGCTTTTTATAAAAATATTTCCTGAAAAAACTCAGACCACAAAGATAAAAATATCGCAGGGCAAAACGATTCTATTTTGGGAATTTATCTAACAACTCCGTCATATTTTATAAAATTTGGAGCGAATCCTGTAATGCATTCCACTTACTAAAAAAGTAATTTTAAAATTTTACTTTTTTACGCCTAATTATTATGGAAAATTTCTTTCAAGACGTTATCAACCACCTCGAAAGCTATTATAATAGCCTTGTCGACCTTACGCCAAAATTTATTCTGGCTATTTTGGTCATTCTCGTTTCATGGTTTATCGCGAGTCGTGTGGGTATTTTTGCCGGAAACCGACTAAAAGCAAAAATGCACGATCGCTTGCTTGCCATTTTTATTGCCCGTTTAATTAAATCGGTTTTAATCATTATCGGAATCTTGTTTATGTTCCGAATTATTGGTCTCGAAGGTGTTGCGCAAAGTATGCTTGCGGGCGCGGGAATCTCGGCTTTTGTAATTGGTTTTGCGCTGAAAGATATCGGCGAAAATTTCCTTGCCGGGATTTTGCTGGCTTTCAAAAGACCTTTTTCTATTGGCGACATTATCGAAAGCAACGGCGTAAAAGGCGAAGTCATCAACCTGAACCTTCGCGATACCGAAGTCAAAAGCGATTCTAAAATCATATATATCCCAAACGCGCTTCTTATAAAAAATACACTCATTAACTACAACAGCGAAGGTTTTCTGCTCCAGACTTTCACCGTCGGACTCGAATATGGCTCTGATTACACCCGCGCCATCGAACTTGTAAAAGAAGTTCTCGGTAACGACGAAAATGTAACCGAAAAAGACCACGAAAACGCCGCCGTCATTACCGATGTTATTGCTGGCGGTATTATTCAGCTCAATATTCGCTATTGGGTTAAAACCGCATCAACAACCGAAAATTCAGAATGCCGTTCTAAAATTATTGCTGCTGTTTTGAATAAGTTGAAAGAAAATGGGTTTGTGCTTAAATAAAGGTTCTAAGGTACTGAGATGCTAAGGTTCTGAGTTTTTTTCTCTCGATTGTGACCCTGAGCGGAATAGAAGGCTTATAAAACCAATAGCTTCGCGATTTTGGAATTTTAAAGATTAGAATTTATTATTTGGAGCTATTTCCAGCTGTCCGCTATATCTTTTCCGCCGAACCCCGGCGCAAAAGGATGTCGCTTCCATCTGGGCTAGGGCACTTTGTTTCATAAGAAAATTATGAAACCAAAAAAAACGGTTGTCACCCTGAGCGTAGTCGAAGGCTTATGAAGCCTAAAATTCCCACAACGAATCTCCTCAATCTTGTCATTTCGACGAGAGGAGAAATCTCACGCGGGATTCCGCAAAGAGAATCACCCATCTTTGTCGAGTTTCTAGTGTGATTTCTCCTTACGTCGAAATGACAAACTACATGGAAATTTAACTGAATTTATGTTTTCTTAAAATATGATGCACTATCTAGGGGTTATATTTCCAATCACAAAGTATTTCTTATATTAGCTTGAAATAGAAAAAGTCTAATGAAATTTTATCAAGTTTTTAATTTAAATAACAAACATATTTTCTCAGCTAACATAAACTCTGTATATGAGTTTTTTATGCAATTAGATATTGAAAACGATTTAAAAAAACATATTTTAAAAAGAATAAATAAAGAATCTGATTTTGAAATAAGTGTTTCAGAATTAGAAAAATAAAACCAGCTTTAGAAGAAAAAATAGACGAATTAATTACTGATGTAAATTTTGATCCTTTTAAAGAAAGACTAAGAAAACTTTATCCACTTCAATATAGTAGCGATCCTTTTATATGGAAAAACACTACTTACTATTTGTATGGAAAAACTAATCCTATCGATAGTCAAATATCGAGAATAAGAAGTTTTTTAATGAGTCTAGAATATTTTACAAATCATAATCAATCAATAAAATATATCTTGAGAATTTAGGATTTTTTAAACAAATCCGAAAAACTATAAATATAATATTTTTCTTACTTATAATATTTTTTTGATATCTTTACAGTCCTAAACACAAAGAATAAACTAATATTAACTTACCCTGATGGAGTTAGGTATGATCTTTTCTTAAAATCATTAACCTTCAAGGGGTTTTATTCTCAAATTTAGGATTATGAGTACTACCAATGTTTCCAAAGAAATCGAAAACAGACTTCTTAATTTTTTCAACGACAGAATCGATCCTGTAGAAATGGCTAAAACATTAAGACAAGTAAATTTTACACTCGCTTTATGTGTTTTAAGCGAACATGAAACATTTCAAAGCGAAATCATCAAATTAAGAGACAGCTTTTACTGGCTCAATGAACTAGCAGAGACTTTAAATCCTTATTTGGAGGTAGAGTAAAAAGCTTAAAAAGAAAACCTCGATTTTTTAAGTCGAGGTTTTTATTTATAAAAGCTAGTATTCAAAAGCCTTTCTGTTTTATATTTAAGCTATTTTATTATTTTGCTTTAACTAATTCTACACGTCTATTTTTTGCTTTGTTCTCTTCAGAATCATTAGGAACTAAAGGACGTTCAGAACCAAACCCTTTTGCCGATAATCTTGATTTTTCGATTCCTTTTAAAGTTAATGCATTCATTACAGAATTGGCACGATCTATAGAAAGCTTCTTATTTTTTGAAGCATCACCAGTATTATCAGTATGCCCTTCAATTGAAATTTTTAAAGAAGGATCTTTTTTAAGAGCTAAAACTATTTCATCAATTGTTATATTTCCATCTTTTGTTAAATCTGCTTTATTAACTTCAAAATTGATATAAAGAATTGATTTTCCTTTTTCAGTAAGATCTTTTACAATGTCATCTGCTGTAATTTTTTGGATAGTCTGTTTAAGATTTGCTTCTTGTAAAATATTTAAACTTCCAGAAGCACTATTAGCTGTAAACTGAACATAGATGTTTCCTTTATCTTTTGTTCGAATCACATAAAACTTAATTTGCTGATCTGCATAACCAATATCTCCTTCTCCTCCTTTATTAGGGTCTTCTTTGTTATATCGGTCATATTCTTCACTAGTTATTTCGCCATCATAAATTTTTACAGCTCCAACAGAAGTTAAATAATCTTCAAAGCTTTTTTCAAAATATCTTTTCGAAAATTCCTCTTTTCCATCACTAACAACATTTATTTTGTAAAGTTTTCCTTCGAAAGGAGTCATAATACCGTTAACAGGAAAAAAACAAACATCAAAATTCTTTTGTAAAGGTTTGTTTTGGTTTGTTAAGCCTTTTGGAAGTGAAAAAAATGGAAATTCACCCAAATCAGTATTTGTATAAGGAATATCTTCAATATTAAACTTTTTTGCTAAAACGGTATCTTTTTTTTCAACCTCAGTAGTAGTTTGTTCTTTTTGAGGTTTGTCGTTTTGATTTTCATTTACTTTTTTATTGCATGAGAAAAAAAGCAAAATACTAGTAAGTAAAAAAAGTGTCTTTTTCATGTAAGATTTTTTTGTGTTAAATTTTAGTAATTTATTGCTGAGTTCAAAAATATACATCTAATCCTTTTCTTACTTAATTTTTAACAATTAATTTATTAATTCAAACCGATAGCGCGGATTTGCAATCCGTGCCC
>NZ_JAGIAV010000005.1:0-177907 GCF_017744675.1 Flavobacterium sp.
TATCCAATCCGGATGGGGTTTTCTGTTTTATACAGGTTTTCGAATTTAAGTTCAAGAGTATGCCTTGTCAGTTTAATTAATCTATTTTAAAGAGATTGTTTTTATTTATGACATTTGTCCTTCTTCTTTTTAGAAATAGAGCTTTAAAATGCCTAAAAAATATAGCAAAATCGAGATTGAATTTGCAGTTTATCTGTTGGACTTAGTTTTTGTCTTAATTAAGTTTTATTTTTGATCTGTTATGAAGTTAAAAAAAATAGATGGAAAAGCTAATTCAGATTATAAATAGTTTTCAGGAATTAGATTTAGAGACGGAATCCGCCATTAGAAAAAGTTTTGTAGAGGAAACTTTTAAAAAAGGTGAGTTTCTTGTGCAAGAAGGTAAGATTTGCGATAAAATCTATTTTGTCAAATCAGGTACTGTTAGAAGATTTTGTATTGAAGACGGAGATGAAGTTACGAAGTGGATTTATACCGATAATCAATTTATAACTTCGATGAGTAGTTTTTTTGAGCAGAAACCTTCATTCGAGAATTTCCAAACTTGCGAGGAAACGATTGTGTATGCCTTATCTTATGCAGATGAACAGGCTTTGTTGGAGTATCCTTTGTTTGTGAAGTTTCATATTAAGCAACTTCGATATTATCTTTCTAAAATAAATGAGTTTAATCATTTATTTCGTTTAATGACTGCAGAGAAAAAATACTTATTTCTTTTAGAGTCATTCCCTCAAATTGTTAAAAAAGCTAAATTAAAGCATATTGCTTCGTTAATTGGAGTTAGCCAAGAAACTCTGAGCAGAATTCGAGCATCAATTATTTGATATTACATCAATAAAAATTATTTAAAGTTTTTCAATTTTTGTAGCTAATTAAAGTTATAAAAATTGAAAGATACTTTTATTCATAAAAATGCCATTTTGGGTAATAACATTTCTGTAGGAAATGGTGTTACTATTGAACATGATGTTATTATTGGTAATAATACACAGATTGGAAATAATGTAACGATTTTGAGCGGATCGAGAATTGGTAAAAATTGCCAAATCCATTCTAATGCAGTTCTGGGTGGGATACCGCAGGATTTAAAATATAAGGGAGAATATACTCTTCTAGAAATTGGAGATAATAATATAATTAGAGAGTTTGTAACTATTAACAAAGGGACAATCTCTAAAGGTAAAACTTGTATTGGAAATTCTAATCTAATTATGTCAAATGCTCATATTGGGCACGATTGTATAATAGGAAATAATTGTATAATAGGAAATAATTGTATAATAGGAAATAATTGTATTATAGGATTTAGTGTTGGAATTGCTGGAGAAGTAATTGTCGAGGATTGGGCTAATATAAGCGGACTTACGGCAATACATCAGTTTTCTGTTATTGGCGAACATGCCATGATTAGTGGTTTGAGTCGAGTAGTTAAAGATGTTCCGCCTTATATTGTTGCCGCTCACGAACCTTTACGATTCGCTGGAGTAAATACGGTTGGTTTAAAAAGAAAAGGATTTAATTCTGATAAAATTGATGAACTTCGAGCGATATATCGTGTTTTATTTCAAGAAAAGAGAAATACTAAGTTTGCTTTGGAATCAATTGCTGAAAAATTTCAAGATACGGTTGAGCGAGATAAAATTTTAAACTTTGTGAAATCATCAAAAAGAGGAATTATTAAAGGATTTGAGTTGTAATTGTACGAAATAGTTTCTAAATTCATATATTCAAAAAGAATGTTTTTTTAAATGAATTTATCATGACAGCATATAGCGCAAATTCTAAAGTCGATTTTTATTTCGAAAAGGCAGAAAAATGGAAATCTGAGCTAGGAAAATTAAGAGAGATTGCTTTAGATTGTCATTTAGTTGAAGAATTAAAGTGGGGAAGCCCATGTTATACTTTTGATGGAGCGAACATTGTTTTAATTCATGCATTTAAGGAGTATTGTGCTTTTTTGTTTTTTAAGGGAGCTTTAATGAAGGATCCAGATAAAATATTAATTCAGCAGTCAGAAAATGTGCAGGCGGCGCGTCAGGTTCGATTTACTAATGTTCAAGATATTTTAGCGAAGAAAGAAATTCTAAAGAAGTATATTTTTGAAGCGGCTGAAATTGAGAAATCAGGGCAAAAAGTAGAATTGAAAAAAGTTTCTGAATTTGAAATTGCCGAAGAACTTCAGAATAAGTTTGATGCCGATGTAGATTTTAAAAAGGCTTTTTATGCTTTGACTCCTGGAAGACAACGTGCTTATTTGCTTCATTTTTCTCAACCAAAACAATCTAAAACGAGAGAGGCTCGAGTAGAAAAAAATATTCCTAGAATTTTAGATGGGAAAGGATTGAACGATTAAAACATTTTATAGTATAAGAAGAAAAACTCCTTTTAAGAAAAAGGAGTTTTTTTTGTTTTACAAGCTAAGAAATTTGCTGTTCGATTGTGTCTTTCTTTCGAATAGAAATTACTGACTGAAATAAAACGGAAGTCATAACCAAACCAATTCCTGTATAAAAAGAGAAATTGACAGATTGTCCTTCGTTAAAAAATAAGAAGGCTAATATTATAGAATATATTGGTTCCAAGTTGAATGTTAAGTTTATAGTAAATGCTGGAATCTTTTTAAGTGATTCTGCAAACATTACATAAAGAGCAACGGTGCAACATGAAGCTAATAGTAATAAATAGAAAAGGTCTGTTAGGTTCGGAATGAAAGACTGGTTTGGAAAATTATAAAAATAGAATGGCAGAGCGATTCCTAATGTTAAAGTTCCGCCTAGCATCTGATAAAAATTAATCAGTTTGCTATCGTAAAATTGAACCAACCTTTCGTTGTAAATGGTGTACAGAGCAGCAAACGCAGAAGAAATTACACCAAGTAAAATTCCAAATTGGTAAGAAGAATCAAAATGGAAAATTAGACTTATCCCTATTAAAGTTAACATACTTAATAAAACCTGAACCAGATTGAATCTTTTTTTGTTGAGAATAGGTTCAAAATAAGCAGTAAAAAAACTTGTCAAGCAATAACATATTACACCAATTGATATGTTGGAATATTTAATGCTGGCATAGAAAAAAATCCAGTGAATAGTAATAAGAACTCCTGCTTTAGAGATTTTTGCTGCTTCAGAAAAGGACTTCAGCATTTTAATATTGTATATTTTTAAAATGAAAAGTAGAATAATCGAAGCAAAAAACACTCTGTACCAAACTAGGGTAATTTCATTAAGAGAAATAAGTTTTCCAAAAACGCCAGTAAAACCAGCAAGTAAAACTGCAGTATGCAGTATTAGATAAGATTTTTTCATAAAAAGTTGTCTATCCTTTTTTGAAGGATATATTTAGAATATTAATAATTGAATTGAGGTATAGACACAACAAATCGGACTGAGTGCGATCAGTCGGTGTCAATACTAAAAACGTATTATTAATTTACTGGAGGAGGAAGACAACCTTTTAAGCTCATGATAAAATTTGATTTTAGCAAACTTATTAAAAGAATCCAGAATTAGAAAGTTTAAAAAGTTATTTAAATGCCAAATTTAAGTTTATCTAGTAGCTGAATTGAATAATTCTAATTTTGATTTGAATATTAATTTGTAGAACTTGCATCGATACCAAATCACCAATTCAATAATTAATGAATACTTATCAATCGCCTGCCACAATTCTTGAAACCAAACAGCATTTTGAAATTTTAGATGGATTAAGAGGCATTGCAGCTTTTGCCGTTGTGGTGTTTCATTTTATGGAATGGATTTTTACCGATCCAAGTCAGAATTTTATTGGGCATGGATTTTTGGCTGTCGATTTTTTCTTTTGCCTTTCGGGATTTGTAATTGGATATGCTTATGATGATCGTATTGCTAAAATGGGTCTTCGTAATTTCTTTATATCTAGAATTATAAGATTGCATCCGTTGGTTGTAGCGGGATCCATATTAGGATTGCTGGCTTTTTTATTTGATCCGTTTGGAAGTCATTTGGAATTATACAGCACCAGAAAAATTATTTTGACATTTATCTGTTCATTATTTCTTATTCCGTTTCCAGTAATTGCCGATCGCGGATTTAATTTGTTTAGTTTCAATGCGCCAGCGTGGTCCCTGTTTTGGGAATATATTGCCAATATTGTGTATGCGTTTGTGCTTTATAGAATTGCACGAAGCTATTTGGTGATTTTAACTTTTCTTTCTGCAGTAGCAATTTGTTATGTAGGATATAGTTCTGGTAATTTAATAGGAGGCTGGAGTGGTCCAACTTTTTGGGACGGTTGTGCTAGAATTTCTTATTCTTTTTTGGCAGGATTACTCATCTATCGATCCAATTGGATTATTAAAAACAAACTTGGCTTTGGCGGATTGACGATTTTGTTATTGTTGGCTTTTATTATGCCTTTTTCAGAATGGAATTGGATCTCAGAACCTTTAGTTGTCTTGTTGTATTTTCCGTTACTAATTTCTTTGGGAGCTGGAGCTATCTTAAAGCCAGGACTGAAAAAGGCATGTGTTTTCTCTGGAAAAATCTCTTATCCGCTATACATGACACATTACGCAGTTTTATGGATGTTTGGAAATTATTACACCAATTATAAACCAGACACGGGACAATTAACTTTTATTGTTATAACTTCGGTTTTTCTGCTAGTTGGATTTGCTTATGTGGTAATGGTGTTTTATGATATTCCACTGAGAAATTATTTGAATATCAAAAGAAAAGAAAAATTGGAGAGACAATAAAAATAAAATCAAAGCAATAAAAAACTCTATTAGAAATAATGGAGTTTTTTTATTTGTTCAAATTGATGGGCATTTAGCATAAAAACAATTCGTCATGAAGAAACAACAATTCAGTCAATAAGAATTGATTGTTTTGTGTGAGAAAAATACTTTTACATCAAAATAAATATAACCAGAACCATGAAGAAAATTTTAAAAATCGCCAAAATTACATTTATTACCCTTTTTACTATTGCTATAATATTTGTTACTTATTTATATATCAGTAATAGAATGTTTTTAGAGTCTAAAAATGAAGAGAACATTAGTTATCTGTCAAAAAATAATGTTCAAGTTTCGGGTTCAATAGACGGGAAATTGTTTGATGCAGATTTTTATAAATCACAAGTTTTCTTGTTGGGAGAAATTCATGGTTATGCAGACAACCAAGCTATAGATAAAGAGATGCTTTTCTTTTTGAATAAGAAGGCTGGAGTGAAATACTACATTGCTGAGATGGATAGCTTGGTTGCTAAAAGATTAAATTCCTTTTTGCTTGGAAAACAAAAAAATGTAACAGCTTTGAAAGAAGTTGTCGAAACTATCAAACAGAGAATTCCGCAGCAATCTAGCCAGGAATTATTTGATAAATGGAGTTCAGTTTATGATTACAATCAAAACTTAGCTGACTCTTTAAAGATTACAGTTATTGGAATTGATAAAAACTTTGATGATCAATCTAAAGGCTCAAGAGATGTTGCAATGGCTGCTAACTTCAAAAATACTATCAAAAAAATGAATATTGAAAACGAAAAGTTTTACGGACTTTTTGGATTTTTTCATACTCTTCAAAAGAAAACAGAATCAGGTAGAGAAACTTTCGCACAAGGATTAAAAGAATCTGGAACTAAAGTTACAAGTTTAGTTAGTTATACGATTGACAGTGAGATGTATCTTCCTAAAAATCCTCAATTTCCAACCCCAAAAGATGAAAAAGTAGATTGGATGAATGCCGATGGGCCATTAATGTTGGTAAAAGGAATAAATGATTTAAAAGAATTAAGCAAACCAAATGCCATTACTCTTTTCAAACTTAGTGCTAAGAATTCTCCATATTTGAAATCGCAAAACTTAGTAACCGTAAAATCGAGAGCTTTTGGTGAAAACATTGTTCCTTTGAAAGATGCTTCAGCAAATGATTATTTTCAATATGTGTTTTTATTAAGAAACTCTAAAGCACTAACAAAATTGAGATAAGTTCTATAATTGACAAAAAGAAAACCTCCAAGATTTATTTTGGAGGTTTTTTGTTCTCTCTAAGTTAATAAGGTTCTTCGTATTTGGAAACATACTATATTAGCCTTTTAATCTTACAAAATTTTACTAACCAAAAATAATAGAACTTGAAAATTAATAATGTAATTAAGTATATATTTCTCTTTTTAGCTGTTCATGCATTCGGACAAAACCCTTCTTTTAAAATCAAATATTCGGAGCAGCTGGCAGTTTTTGTTTTCTTGCAGAATTTATCTGATTATTATTCCGATAATGTTTTTAAGACAGAATTTCAAAAATCAAAATATAATAATGAGAAGTACAAAAGCTTGATCTCAAAATTTGATCAATTGTCTATTTCCTATAGTTTTCGTTTTGAAGATTTTCCCTATGGTTCAAAGAAAACCATGCAGACGCAGGATATGTTAAAAAAGAATTTGATTGAAACAGATAATCTCAATGATTTCAAACTTCGTTCTGCCGGCATGATTCCAAATAAAACCTTGAGTAATTTGGGTGAATGCATTTCAGAATTTACTCCAATTTATAACGAGCTGATTTATAATCCGAATAAAGAACAATTTGGAAAACAATTGGACGAAATCATTAAATATTCTCAAGAACATCACATTGAAGATTACTTTAAAACAGGATTACTATTTTATAATTCAAGTTGGGATAATTCAATTCCGTTTGAAGCGGCTTTTTATCCGCTGCCTAATTCAAAAGGATTTACAGCTTCTGCATTTTGCAACAATTTCGTCAGTGCCATTCAAACCGATTTAAAATCGCATAAAGATTTGTTTAGTGTAATGATGCACGAAACGTATCATATCGTTTATGATGAGCAATCGCTTGAAGTTAAAACGGCAATCGATGCTTATTTTAAAGAAAACAAATCAAAATGCAGCAACTACGCTTACCAATTATTAAACGAAGTTTTGGCAACTGTATTGGGCAATGGTTATGTCTACGAAAAATTGGATGGTAAAGTCGATGAAGGAGATTGGTACAATAATAAATATATCAATCTAATGGCAAGACATATTTATCCGTTAACCAAAGAATATATTGAACAGAAAAAGCCGATTGATAAGAATTTTATAGATCAGTACATTCAGCTTTATGAAACCAATTTTCCAGATTGGATAAATGAAATGGATAACATAATGACGTATCTCTATGTGATTACAGAAAATGAAAAAGATTTCAATACCATAAATAAAATGTTTCGCTATCGTTCCAGAACAGAATACGAAGATCAAATTACAGAAACTAGTATTGAAAAAATGCAGAATACTCCGCTAACAAAAATGGTAATTATCTCAAAAGATAGCAAAGGGAAGATTAAGCTTTTAAAAGATAAGTTTAAAGAATTGAAGAACTGGAAAGCAAATCCAGATAAAGAATTTACAGAAAAAATTCTTCTTGGCGATAAAAGCCAGCTAATTATATTAAACCAGAAAAAATCTAATCTAGAAACCTTAATCAAATTAATAAAATGAAAAAAGTAAAAAGTTGTTTATTATCAGTTATTTGTATTTGTTTTTCGTCTGCAACAGCATTTGGTCAATTAACATCGCCACAAGTTGATGCTTTGATGGAATCCGCATTAGCAAAATTTAAAGTGGCAGGAGCAGCAATTGCGATTGTTAAAGATGGCAAAATAATTCATTTAAAAGGTTACGGAGTTAGTTCTATTGAAACAAAAAAAGCAGTAAATGAAAGCACAAATTTTCAAATTGCCTCAAATAGTAAAGCATTTACAACGGCTGCACTTTCTATTTTAGAAGAAGAAGGAAAATTAAAGTGGACAGATAAAGTAAAAGATTTTATCCCTGAATTTAAAATGTACAATGATTATGTAACGGAGAATTTTAATATTCAAGATTTGGTTACTCATCGCAGCGGATTAGGATTAGGCGCGGGCGATTTGATGTTTTTTCCTGATGGCAATAATTTTACGATTAAAGATGTCTTGACAAACTTTCAGTATTTTAAGCCTGTTTCGGCTTTTAGAACAAAATGGGATTATGATAATTTACTTTATATCGTAGCAGGTGAAGTAATTGCAAGAACAAGTGGTATGAGTTATGCAGAATTTGTACAAAGAAGAATTGTTAATCCTTTACAAATGAATAACACTTTCGTTGGAAGTACATTAATAAAGGACCAATCTAATTTTGCAGTTTCACATTCGTCTGAATCTGGAACTATAAAGAAAGTTGACGGGTTTAAAGATGAACTTAGTGTCGCTGCGGGCGGTATATTTTCTAATGCAGAGGATATGGCGAAATGGATGATAGTTCGTTTGAATAAAGGTCAATACGGACCAGATTTGAAAACGTCTCTTTTTTCAATAAAAAATCATAATGAAATGTGGAGAATACATACTGTTCAGCAAACAGATCAGGATCCAAGATACAATTCTCATTTTAATGGCTATGGTTTAGGGTGGCAATTATCAGACGAAAAAGGAAATCTAAAAGTATCGCATACTGGAGGTTTGCCTGGAATGCTTTCTATTGTAACCCTGTATCCAGATTTGAATTTAGGTATTGTAATTTTAACTAATACCGAAAATGGTGGAGGGGGACTTTTTACGGCAGTCAGTAATACTATTTCTGATAGCTATTTAGGTTTAGATGATTTTGGATGGACTGATAAATTAGTAGAATGGTTGAATGAAGATAGAAATAAAGGCGATGACGTAACTAAAAAAGTTTGGGAAAAAGTAAAACTTTCAAAAAATGTAAAAATAAAAAATGAAGATTTTATAGGTCTTTATACTGATAAATGGTTTGGTGAAATTGAAGTGTTTGAAAAAAATAAGCAATTATGGTTTAAATCGTACCGTTCGCCTAAATTAAACGGTCCAATGGCTTTTTACAATGCCAATACATTTGCAATAAAATGGGAATATCAAGCAATGAATTGTGATGCATTAGCAATGTTTTCTCTAGATGAAAATGGTAAAGCTCAATCTATTAAAATGAAAGGTATTTCTCCAAACATCGATTTTAGTTTTGACTTTCAAGATTTAGATCTAGTAAGAATTAAATAACAAAGAATCAATCAGTTTAGAATAAAAAAAACTCCATTAGAAATAATGGAGTTTTTTATTGAATTTTATAAAGTTATAATTGAATAATTTTACAAACTGTCTTGAATTCTTTTTGTTATTTCTTCAATTGTACCCATTCCGTCAAAAGTCAAAACTTTAATTTTTGATTTCATGTATTCAATTGCAGGTCTGGTTGAACTTTCAAAAACTTCAATTCTTTTAAGATGAATATTGACATCTTTGTCGTCTTTTCGATTAGAGGTTTCGGCTCTTTTTTTAGCTCTTTTTAAAAGTTCTTCTTTTGGAACATCAATATTAATTACTTTTCCAATTTCCAGATTTTTAGATTTAACAAGTTCCAATAAATCATTTACTTGTGGTTCTGTTCTTGGATAACCGTCTAAAATGATTCCTTTGGCATTTATATTTTCGTCCAATATTTTGCTGAAAAGATCTTTCATGATAGAATCAGGGACTAAATCTCCTTTTTCTTCATATTGAGACATTATTTTTCCGATTTCTGTTCCGTTTTGTTTTTCCAAGCGGCATCTGTCGCCTGTTGAAATATGCTCAAATTGTAACTCTTCTTTTAAAATTTCGCATTGCGTACCTTTTCCAGAATAGGGCGGGCCTGTTATTATTAATATTTCCATTTCGGCTATTTTCGATTGGTTATGATTCTCAAATTTAAGGATATATTTTGGTCTTTGTCATCTTCGTTTTTAGATGCTCTAAATCTTCACGATTGTATATTCCAGTACCGCTAAAATTAATTTCTTTCAAATGGTATGGAAATAAATTCGGATTTAAGTCTGTGAGTTTTGTGTCAGAAAGTCCTAAAATTCGTAAATTTTGCATTTGATCGAGTGTTTCTGGAATTTTAGATAAAGGACAATTTTCAATTCGAAGCGTTTTTAATTTTTCTAATTGAGAGATTGAATCTGGAATTGTTTCGATATCATTTCCTCGAACCATTAGGTGTTGCAAAGATTTTAATTTAGAAATCCACTCAGGAAAAGTCTTTAAAGGAAAGTTTAGAAACGAAACTTTCTTAAGTTTTTTTAGATTTCCAATTTCATTCGGAAATTCAAAATCATCTAAATAATAAATAGATGGATCAGCTTGCATTTCTAATATTTCGAGATTTATAAATTCTGAAAATATTTCGCCTTTATTTTTTAAGTTCTCATCATAAAATCGTAGTGTCAGCTTCTTGCAATTTTTAGGATTTTTAGAAGCTTCGATTAAAGATGAGAATTTAGTTTTTCGAAATATATTCATTGTAATGCATGTTTTTTTGAATAGGTATGTATTGCAAATAAATATAGTTCAATTTATGGATAATCTTCTTCATTTCTAATATATTTCAAGTGTTAAAAAGCTTTAAAAGCAAAAACAATTACTATATTTGTAACATATAAGTATAGACTATACTCTATGCTTTATTGTTTTTATTTAAAAATTAAAACTATGCTTGTAAACGAACTATCAAAAAAAACGGGACTTTCAATTCATACGATTAGATATTACGAAAATTTAGGAATGATCAAAGGATTGACTGATGAAAGTGTAAAATCGAACAATTACAAACATTACGACAATAATACTATTGAGCGTTTGGAAATTATTATGGAAGCAAGAGAAGTTGGTTTTTCTTTAGCAGAAATAAAAAAGATATTGACTAGTTGGTTTGAAAGTACGGAATCTAAACCAGAAACATTGGAACTTTTTCAAGCCAAAATAAAAGAGATTGACGATAAAATGAGATATTTTAAGCAGACTAAAAATCTTCTTGAAAAAATATGTGATAAAATACAAAATAATGATTGATAACAGATTTTGTAATTGATCTTTTAGAAGTTTTGTCATTTCGAGGGAATTCTCCAGAATACTTTCTAAATCTTTGTTGATTTTCGAGTGAGATTTCTCGTTCCTTGAAATTTTGTGTTTTAATTGAACTGATTTAAAATGTACTGAAAAAAATAGACATAAAAAAAACTCCTTAATTTCTTAAGGAGTCTTTTGGTGGGCGATGAGGGGTTCGAACCCCCGACCCCCTCGGTGTAAACGAGGTGCTCTGAACCAGCTGAGCTAATCGCCCTATTTTATTAGGCTGCTATCGTTTGTGATTGCGAGTGCAAATATACGCTAGTTTTTGAGTTCTGCAAAGAATTTTGAAGAAAAAGTAAAACTTTTTTAAAAATAGTTTTTATCTCTCTGTTTATGAATTTGTTATTAAAATGATTTTTTTAAGTTTTTTATAGATCAAAAGTATATTTTTAGTCCAAAGGCAATTCGGCAACGACAAAAGTGCTCCCGCCAATGTAAATAAAATCATTTTCTGAGGCATTTTTCTTTGCTTCCGCGAAAGCAATTTCAACAGAATTGTATTTTTCTCCTTTCAAACCGAAATTTTCAGAGGCATTTTTTAAAGTTTCAGCAGGAAGACCTCTCGACGAATTCGGACTGCAGAAGTAATATTGTGCCTCTTTTGGAAATAATGGCAGAATAGAATCCAAATCTTTATCATTTACAACACCCAAAACAATATGTAAGTTTTCGAATTTTTCATTTTTCAATTGATTCATCACAACCGATAATCCGTGCTTGTTGTGTGCCGTGTCGCAAATGATTTTCGGATTTTCTCCCAACTGTTGCCATCTGCCTTGTAAACCTGTATTTTTTACAACATTTAGTAAACCTTCTTTCAATTGCTCGATCGAAATTTTAAAATCGGTTTCATTATTAAGAATTGCAATCGTCTGCTGAACGGTCTTTTTATTATGAAACTGATAATCTCCAATCAAGTCAGACAAATAAATCTGATCAATTAAATCTGAGGCAAAATAAATAGAGGCGTTGTTCGCTTCGGCTTTAGCCAAAAATACGGGTTTAGTTTCATCGGTATATTCGCCAATCACAACAGGAATATTCGGTTTGATAATTCCTGCTTTTTCGCCTGCAATTGCTTCCAATGTATTTCCTAAAAACTGCGTATGATCCAAACCAATATTGGTAATTACTGAGACCAGTGGCGTTATAATATTCGTTGCGTCCAATCTTCCGCCTAGACCAACTTCGATAATCGCAATATCTACTTTTTCAGTAGCAAAATAATCAAATGCCAATCCAACCGACATTTCGAAGAAACTCATATCATTGGCTTCAAAAAAATCTTTGTGTTTCGCTACAAATTCAATAACAAACTCTTCCGAAATTTCCTTTCCGTTTATTTTAATTCTTTCTCTAAAATCTTTAAGGTGAGGCGAAGTGTACAAGCCCACTTTGTAGCCCGCTTCTTGAAGAACAGAAGAAAGCATGTGCGAAGTAGAACCTTTTCCGTTTGTTCCCGCAACGTGTATGCATTTCAGTTCCGCTTGCGGATTGTCAAGATGAGCTGCCAATAATTTAATATTCGTTAAATCTTCTTTATATGCAGAAGCACCTTGCAATTGATACATTGGTAACTGATTAAACATCCAATTGGTAGTCTCTTGATAGTTCATTTGTTTAGATAAAATGGTTGTTGATTGAAATAAATTTCGATTTTTGTAGTTTAATATTACAGCGAAAATTATCTTTATTGCAAATTTCAAATATTTTTTAGAATTAATTATTAAAAACCAGAATTAATATATGTTTAGTTTTATCCAGTTACAAACAGATACAATCGCAAATGCTTCAAATGTAGTGGTCGAAAAGATTGCAGCACCGCAAAATGAAATTTCAATGTTTGGGTTCATCATGAAAGGGGGAGTTTTCTTAATTCCGATCGCGATTTTATTGTTTTATACTATTTACCTAATTTTTGAACGTTATATGTACATTAATCGTGCGTCTAAAATTGACAGTCGATTAATGCAGGATATTGGCGAAAAACTACATTCTGGAAATATCGAATTGGCACGAACAATCGTAGAAAGGAATAACACTGCAGCGGGTAATATTTTAAAAGAAGGAGTTTTGGTTATCGGAAGACCAATTTCTGAAATTGAAGCCAACATGGACCGTGCTGCCGATATCGAAATTGGCGAAATGGAAAGGCATTTAGGCCATCTTGGACTTATTGCAGGTATTGCGCCAACTTTAGGTTTCATCGGAACAATTTCAGGAGTTATTAAAATTTTCTATAGCATTTCGGTTACCGAAAATATTAGTATCGGAAATATTTCTGGAGGTTTATACGAAAAAATGATCAGTTCTGGATCTGGATTAATTGTGGGTATTATTGCCTATAGTGCGTATCACTTATTGAACGGAAAGATTGATAATTTTGCTTTAAAAATTCAGAAACAGATTTTAGAATTTGTCAATATAATTCAAAGAGCATAAGCCATGTCTATTAAAAGAAAAAGAAGATTTCACGCCGAAGTTGCGACTTCATCTTTGAGTGACATTATGTTTTTCCTGCTGTTGTTTTTCTTGATTATCTCAACACTGGCAAATCCGAATGTGATTAAGATGACTTTGCCAAAAGCTAAAGCGAATGAAAAGACCAATAAACAATTAATCAGTTTATCGGTTACAGAAGATAAAAAGTTCTACATTGACAAACAAGAAGTAGATTTTGAAAATCTAGAAACGAGTTTAATGTCAAAAATAGGAACAGATAAAGAACAAACCGTTGTAGTTCGAATTCCGTTTAATCTGCAAGTTCAAGACTTAGTAGATGTTTTACAAATAGGAGTAAAGAACAATCTGAAATTTGTAATTGCCACAAGTCCAAAATAGATTTATATTTGGGCGTGACCACAATAAAAAAATGGGCCAATCAGCAAAACGTTGATACGCCCATTTTTTTATTGCGGTCGGGCTATCCGCGCTACTTCGGTAGCCAGCTCCTATCCCTCACGCGAGCATACGTAATCTGCGTCATTGCGAGGGACGAAGCAATCACACTATGATGAGCAACTAAATGTGATTGCTTCGTCCCTCGCAATGACAAACTAGACGAAAAGAAAAAAGGCTTTCATTTATGAAAGCCTTTTGTATAAGATAAGATTTTAGTGTAAATCTGTGAAATTTGTATTTTAATCCAAACTAAAGTTGTAAATAATTTTTCCAACTTGTTTGGCAGGAGCATCACTATCAGACTCCCATTTTGTATTCATGGCTGCAATTCTTGCTTGATCTAACAAGCACTTTGCAGTATTGGTTGTTCCTTTTATTCCAGGAGTTGCGCTTATCGTTTTTCCGTTTTGGTCAACGCTTACTTCTACCACAACTTTTCCTTCTTCATTGCAAGTATATTTTGGAGCAGGTTTAGAAAGTGCTTTTCTGTTGCCTAAAGAATATCCAGATCCACCTCCAGAACCTCCACCGCTTCCAGCTCCGTAGCCGCTTCCGGTACCAATACCATTTCCAGTCCCGTTACCGCCTCCGGTTCCTCCGCCAGATCCACCGCTTCCGTAATAACCATTAGAGTTTAAACTTCCGTTAGATTTTCCTTTGTTTCCTGAAGCTTTATCGTCTCCGTCGCCACCTTTATTAGAACCTTTCATAATGCTGGCCAAAGCATCGTTTGTCGAGTTAGAAACTTTTGGTTTTTCTGGTACAGGTTTTTGTACCGGTTTCTCAACAGGAACAGGTTTTTTAGGCTTTTCTTTCGTCGGAATAACAACATCATTATCAGCAGTTGTGTTTTCTTGAGAAATAATAGCTTCCTCTTCGTGAGTTGCTTTTGCAGGAACTTGCTTTACATTGTTTTTTACATTCAGAACTTCGCTTTTATAATTGGCTCCAGAACCTAAATCACTATCTCCAAAGTTTATAGTTACGCCTCCACCGCCACCTCCGCCATCTGCAAGAGCGACATTGTTTTCAGGATTATAAGGAGGCCAAAAGCGTATAAAAAAAAGCAATGCAATGATTACCAAATATATTGCAGTTGTAAATAGTAACGATTTCCTTTTATCTGAAGAAATGGAAGAACTCATTAAATTGTGAATTTTGAAATGTATTATTTTAAAAACGTTTAAAAGTAGTAAAAATTGTTTAGAATGAAAGTGCTGTCGATAATTTAACCGCAAAGCGCGGTAAGAGTTTTTTTAAATTAATTATAACGCAAAGTTCGCAAAGGTTTACTTTGCGTAAATCTTTGCGTGCTTTGCGGTAAAAATCTTTGCAATAAAAAAAAATGAGCCAAAAACTAATTTGACTCATTTAGAATTGAATATTTTTATAATTACACCAACTGTTTCAAAGCAATTTCAAAAGCAGTTGCACTAATATTTGTTTTTGATGCACTTAAAGCGTGAGCTTTTACGATTGCATTTTTAATCGTTTCTGATGTATCGTTAAAAATAGCCTCATCTGTCATTTGAACTTTTTTCTCCATGAAATAAGCAAAAACTCTCGCCATTCCGCAGTTTGAAATAAAGTCTGGAATCAAGCTTACTTTTTGATCGACCTGCTCCATGATAGAACCAAAGAAAATTTCTTTGTCAGCAAAAGGAACATTTGCTCCGCATGAAATTACTTCCAATCCGTTTGCGATTAAGCTGTCGATTTGGGCTTGAGTTACCAATCTTGAAGCGGCACAAGGCGTGAAAATCTCAGCACCAATTGTCCAGATTTTAGAATTGATTTCTTCAAACGGAATCATATTATCTGTAACCAATTTGTTTCCGTCTTTATTTAAGAACAACGTTCTGATTTCTTCAAAAGAAAAACCTTCTTCCTTAATTAATCCGCCATCGCGATCAATAATTCCGATTACTTTTGCTCCCATTTCAGCTAAATAGAAAGCTGCTGCAGAACCAACATTTCCGAAACCTTGAACGATTGCTTTTTTGCCTTTAATGTCTCCGCCGTAAGTTGCATAGAAATGACGAACAGCTTCTGCAACGCCATAACCGGTAATCATATCGGCAACAGTATATTTTCTAGTTACGTCTGGTGAGAATTTTGGGTTTTCGATCACTTTAATTACGCCTTGACGTAACTGACCAATTCTATTGATTTTGTCAGCCTCTGTTGGTCTAAAGTGTCCGTTGAAAACTCCTTCCTGCGGATGCCATACACCACATTCTTCTGTCATTGGAATAACTTCGTGAATCTCATCAACATTCAAATCTCCTCCAGTTCCGTAATAGCTTTTCAATAACGGAGAAACAGCTTTGTACCAACGTTGTAAAACACCTTTTTTGCGAGGATCGTTTGGATCAAAATTTATTCCAGATTTAGCTCCGCCAATAGCAGGGCCTGAAACAGAGAATTTAACTTCCATTGTTTTGGCCAATGACAAAACTTCGTTCATGTCTAAGCCTTTTCTCATTCTTGTTCCTCCACCCGCAGCTCCTCCACGAAGTGAATTGATAACAGTCCACCCTTCGGCTTCTGTTTCTGAATCTTTCCAATTGAAAACAATTTCAGGTGCTTTGTTTTCAAATTGTTGTAATAAATCTTTCATTTTGTTGAGATATGTTTATTTTGCGTAAATGTATAAAATAGAATAATGCGAATAATGTATTTTGCATCAAATTTATAAAACAAAAAAGAAAAGCCGAAAACTATTCCGTTTTCGGCTTTCGGTATATTCAAAAAATTAAGACTTATTGTCCTAATAAGTGTTTTTTCAAAGTTTCGTCTACTGGTTTGTCAGAAAGCCAGATTCCGAATAATGCTTTTTTGAAATCAAATCCAGGAATTTTCCCTTTCAAAACTTCATTTTTACTCACATAAACATTTTGATCTAAAGGGTTGTAAGCCAAAACAAACACATCTTTCTCTGTAATAGCATCACTTAAAAAGCTTTTTAACTGTTCAATTCTTGGGCGTAATTGTTCTAGATTTGCTCCTGCAGATTTTTCAAAACCTGTATTCATGGCTTTTGTTAGCTTATTGGAAGAAACCATAGAAGAAGTGATTTCAATTCTAACAGCCATTTCAGTATCACTGTCTATAATAAATTGAGGATCTTGGGTTAACTGAGATAAGTACAGTGCTTGTACATAAACTTCCAACCACATTTTAGATCTGCCGCCCGCACCATTTAGTTGTAATGCTTTTCCTTGAAAGTCTATTTTTCTTGGTACGCTTACCCCATTTACTTCAATTTGCGTTTGAGCAGAAACAGTCGAAAATTGCAAGCTTAACAAGACTGTTAGTAAAAGTAAAATCTTTTTCATATTCTATCAATTTTTTATTTTTAGGGCAAAAATAATAGTAATTTATTAATATTTGGGTCATATTGGGAATGTTTTTTTATTCAAAATTTGATCTTTTATTTTTGTATTGCATTAACAATCAATTTAGTAAGAGTAGGTTTACGTACTTTTACTGGTTTTAAGAATTGTTTAATTTTTCCGATGATGAAAAATGACTTTTTTTAGATTAAAATATGCTTTAGAACTCAATTTTTTCAAGCAGATATTTTAGAGAATTTGTTGTCAAATTAATGCTCTTTTGAAAAAAAAGTTAAATAATAACGAAAACGTTATCGTAATCTTTGCTGATCTACTAAATTTATATGCATGCATTGTAATTTAAACTTTTAAAAAGTATCTTTGGAAACCTTTGCATTAAAAATTAAAGGCACCCAAAAATCACAAAAAAACATAAAAACATCAACTAAAGAAATCTGTTTGAAATCTGGTTGAGAAAAACATTTAAAGTAAACTACTATGGATTTTAATCTTACCGAAGAACATTTAATGATTCAGCAGGCAGCAAGAGATTTTGCTCAAAATGAATTATTGCCGGGAGTTATTGAACGTGACGAAAAACAAATTTTTCCAACTGAGCAAATCAAAAAAATGGGTGAGCTTGGATTTATGGGAATGATGGTTGATCCTAAATACGGAGGAAGCGGGCTAGACGCTGTTTCTTATGTGATTGCAATGGAAGAAATTTCTAAAATAGATGCCTCTGCTTCTGTTGTAATGTCGGTAAACAATTCATTGGTTTGCTGGGGACTTCAAGAATATGGAACTGAAGAACAAAAACAAAAATATTTGCCAGGTTTGGCTTCTGGCCAAATTCATGGTGCATTCTGTTTAAGTGAACCTGAGGCAGGAAGTGATGCAACTTCTCAAAAAACAACTGCGGTTGATATGGGAGACCATTATTTGGTTAATGGTACAAAAAACTGGATTACAAATGGTAATACAGCTTCTGTATATTTAGTAATTGCACAAACACATCCAGAATTAAAGCACAAAGGAATCAATGCTTTGATTATGACTAAAGATATGCCAGGTTTTTCAGTTGGTCCAAAAGAACAAAAAATGGGAATCCGTGGGTCTGATACGCATTCTTTAATGTTCTCTGATGTGAAAGTTCCGAAAGAAAACAGAATCGGTGAGGATGGTTTCGGATTTAAATTTGCCATGAAAACTCTTGCTGGTGGTAGAATTGGTATTGCTTCTCAAGCTTTAGGAATTGCTTCTGGTGCTTACGAATTGGCTTTAAAATATTCTAAAGAGCGTAAAGCTTTTGGAACAGAGATTTGCAATCATCAGGCAATTGCTTTCAAATTGGCAGACATGGCTGTAAACATCGAAGCGGCTCGTCATCTATGTATGAAAGCGGCTTGGGATAAAGATCAGCATAAAAACTATGATGTGAGTGGAGCTATGGCAAAACTTTTTGCTTCGCAAGTGGCAATGGATACAGCGGTAGAAGCGGTTCAAATTCACGGTGGAAACGGATATGTAAAAGAATATCATGTAGAACGTTTAATGCGCGACGCAAAAATTACTCAGATTTACGAAGGAACTTCTGAAATTCAGAAAATCGTAATTTCTAGAGCAGTGATTGCTGGATAAATAAAATTTAGAATTTGATTTTAAACCCTTTCGAACTAAAAGACGAAAGGGTTTTTTTATGAATATTCTATTACTTTTCATAAGTTTATAGCTTCAAGTGATATTTTAATTTCAATCATCAATAAACCAACAAGAAACATGAGAAAACTATATTTTTTACTTCCATTTGTATTTTTAGCCTGTAAATCGGGAACAACAACTGCAAATGATAAAGAAACAAAAGCAGATTCGAAACCAATTGAAATTACTTATAAAGTAAAAGAAAATGAAATATCAGATTTTCTGAAATATCTTTCTTCTGATGAAATGGAAGGTCGTGAAACAGGAACTAAAGGAATTGAAAAAGCGGCAGTTTTCTTGGAAGACTTTTTAAAGAAAAATAAAATTAAACCTTATTTTAAAACCTATAGAGATACCTTAACCAATTTTGATTCTCCAGCTTTTAATATTGTTGGAGTTATTGAAGGGACAGATCCAGAACTTAAAAAAGAATTTGTGGTATTGAGCGCGCATTACGATCACATTGGTATCGAAAAAAAAGAGCAGCCTGATAAAATTAATAACGGTGCCAATGATGATGCTTCAGGAGTAACTTCTGTAGCAGCAATGGCAAAGTATTTTAACGAAACTAAAGCAAACAAACGCAGTATACTAGTTGTCTTTTTTGCTGGAGAAGAAAAAGGCTTGTTAGGTTCTAAAAGTTTAGTTCAGAAATTGAAAAAGCAAAATTTTAATCTTTATACGCAATTGAATATTGAAATGATTGGTGTTCCGATGAAAAGAGATTACTTAGCTTATATTACTGGCTTTGACAAATCAAATATGGCGCAAAAAATAAACGAATACACAGGAAAAAACACCATCGGATTTTTGCCAAAAGAGGCGGAGTATCAATTGTTCTATCGCTCAGATAATTATTCATTTTATGATGCTTTCAAAAAACCGTGTCAATCTATAAGTACTTTTGACTTCGAAAATTTTGATTTCTATCACCATGTTTCAGATGAATTTAAAGTGATGGATATTCCGCATATTACAGCATTCACTCAAGAATTATTGCCTGCTGTGACCAAAATTGCAGTTTCGCCAACTCAAGAAATAACGATGAACAAATAAGAGGCTGTTTTACAGCATTTGATTATTTTTGCGACATGAAAAATATTATTGTTACAGGAACAAGCAGAGGAATTGGTTACGAATTAGCCTTGAAATTTGCTGAGGCTGGTCATCAGGTTTTGGCCATTTCCAGAAAAATACCGCAAACACTTTTAGAGCATCAAAATGTAACTTGTTTGTCTGTTGATTTGGCAGATGAATCGGCTTTGGATCAAGTGGAAAATTTTCTTTCTTCAACTTGGAAAAAAGTAGATGCAGTGGTTCATAATGCCGGAGCTTTAATTTGGAAACCTTTTGAGCAAACTACACAAGCAGATTTTGAAAATATTTATAAAGTGAATGTTTTTGCAGTTGCTAATCTAACTCGTATTTGTATTCCGTACTTAGAAAAAGGAAGTCATGTTGTTACAATTAGTTCAATTGGCGGCGTTCGCGGAAGTTTGAAATTTGCTGGATTAGCAGCGTATAGTTCGAGCAAAGGTGCTGTAATTACTTTGACAGAATTATTAGCTGAAGAATATAAAGAAAAAGGAGTTTCGTTTAATGTCTTGGCCTTAGGTTCTGTTCAAACTGAAATGCTGAATGAAGCTTTTCCAGGATATCAAGCGCCAATTTCGGCCGAAGGAATGGCAACTTATATTTATGATTTTACGCTTAACGGAAATAAATATTTTAACGGAAAAGTGCTTGAAGTTTCGTCTACTAATCCGTAATTAAATTTCAATATTAAAATTCCAAATTCCAATTGATTGCAGAAGACATCTAACTTTTTACAAATAACATCTAACTTAAATTGAGCGAAACTTTAGCTAAATACATTCCTGAACACGCGGTAAAACCCGTTTTCGATTTGATAGTGGCCAATCAGGTGCACTTGAAAATTGTAAACGAGCGTCAGACACGTCATGGTGATTATAGACGCGGGCCAAGTGGTAAGCACGAAATTACGGTTAATGCAAGTTTGAATAAGTATCGGTTTTTAATTACGCTGATTCATGAAATTGCACATTTGGTTGCTTTTGAAAAGTTTGGACGAAATATAAAACCGCACGGAAATGAGTGGAAGTTTACTTTTCAGCGTTTGATGGTTCCGTTTATTAGGCCAGAAATATTTCCGGGACATATTTTGCCTTTATTGGCGAGACATTTTAAGAATCCTTCTGCAAGTAGCGATACCGATACAACATTGTCTTTGGCTCTAAAACAATACGACAAGGATAGTGATAAGAATTATGTTTTTGAAATTCCGTATGGAAGTGTTTTTAGGATCAAAAACGGAAAAGTTTTTAAGAAATTGGCCGTTCGTACAAAACGTTTTGAATGTATTGAAATAAGCTCAGGAAAAACATATCTTTTTAATCCGAATGCGGAAGTGGAATTAATACATTAAAAATTCCAATATTTAAATTCCAAATTCCAATAAGGAAATCCCAAATTCCAAAACTGGATGAATACTCAAAATAAAAAAATCCAAATTCCAAAGTTGGAATGAATATTCAATAAAAAAATCCCAAATTCCAAAGTTTATGACAATTGGAATTTGGGATTTTTAATATTGAAATTTAAAACTTCTATAATCCTTTTAAATAGGCTTCACGAACTTTCTTGAATAAGTTTGAAGAATACACGAATTTAACGATTGCTTCATTATCGGTTCTAAAGATTTCTTCTTTAGTTCCTTGCCAAGCTTTTAATCCTTTTTTCAAGAAAACAATATTTTCGCCAATCTCCATTACAGAGTTCATATCGTGTGTATTGATTACCGTAGTGATATTGTATTCTTTTGTAATTTCTTGAATCAAGTTATCAATCAAAATCGAAGTATTCGGATCCAAACCTGAGTTTGGTTCATCACAAAACAAATATTTCGGATTGTTTACAATAGCACGCGCAATCGCCACACGTTTCTGCATACCTCCAGAAATTTCAGAAGGTAATTTTTTATGAGCGTCTACCAGATTTACTCTTTCTAAAACAAAATCAACACGTTCTTTGATTTGTCCTTTGCTGTTATTGGTAAACATTTTTAATGGAAAAGCCACATTTTCTTCAACAGTCATCGAGTCAAATAAAGCGCTTCCCTGAAATACCATTCCGATTTCAGTTCTTAAGTCACGCTTTTCATCTTTGTCTAGATCAGAATAAACTCTTCCGTCAAATTCAATTGTTCCTGAGTCTGGTGTGTGAATTCCTAATAGCGTTTTTAACAAAACTGTTTTTCCAGATCCACTTTGTCCGATAATCAAATTGGTTTTTCCAGTTTCAAATACCGTCGAAACGCCTTTTAAAACTTTGCTGTCGCCAAATGATTTTTCTATATTTTTTACTTCTATCATTATCCTAATAATAATTGAGTTAATATATAATTTAAAAGGATGATAGTTACAGATGTCCATACAAACGATGTTGTACTTGCTTTACCAACTTCTAATGCGCCACCTTTCATATAATATCCATGAAAAGATGGAATGGTTGCCAATAACATAGCAAATATTAAGGTTTTGATAAAGGCATAAGTAATATGAAAGGGTATGAAATCTTTCTGAGCTCCCATAATAAAATCGGCACCAGTTGAAAATCCTCCGTAAGCACAAGCAAGCCATCCTCCAAAAATTCCTAAAAACATACTAATTCCGATTACAAATGGATACATCAATAAAGCAATGATTTTTGGGAAAACAAGATAGTTTACAGAGTTAACTCCCATAACTTCTAAAGCATCGATCTGTTCTGTAACACGCATTGTTCCGATACTTGAGGTAATGTATGATCCCATTTTTCCAGCCATAATTACCGAAATAAAAGTAGGTGCGAACTCCAAAACTACAGACTGTCGTGTAGCAAAACCAATTAAATATTTAGGGATTAAAGGATTAGTTAAGTTTAAGGCTGTTTGAATGGCAACAACTCCTCCGATAAAGAAAGATATAAAACAGACAATTCCAAGAGAGTCAATAATTAAGTCGTCGATTTCTTTGAAAATTAAATTTTTCATAACAGGCCATTTGGTCTGTTTATTGAAAATTTCTTTCAGCATTAAAAAATATTTTCCTATTTGGGATAAATAACGAATTAGCATCATAAGTTTTACAAATATTGGCTAAGGTAAAAATAAGTTATGAGTTTTGAGTTATGAGTTAAGAGTTTTCGGCATGTTTCCGAATCAAATTAACTTTTTTTTCATTTTTTCAAAACGATATTTCCTGATAAATTTAGCCTGTTCAGGAGTAACTAATAAAGGAGTTTTGGCTTTTTTGGCTTTCCAAAACCCTCGGATGTAATCTAAAAACAGAAATGGTTTTTTCTTCATCATAGCCAGTTTTGCAGAAGCAATTGCGGTAATCCAAAAACCATATCCTAAAGTATAAAAAGCCTCGCCTTGTTTATAGCGGGCTGTTTTGTTGTAATTGGCACCAGTTGGTTTTAGGTGTTTTACATGTAAAGATTCGTCGGTAACGATTTTCCAATCGTAATATTTGCAAAGCAATTCATCTACTGTATCCCAGCCCATTGCAGGTCGTAAACCGCCAATTTGCTGAAACGTTTCTTTTCGATATGCTTTTAAAGCGCCACGAATATGGTCTTTGTCGGTAAGGTTTTCTAAAACCCATTCGCCATTTTTATCAATATAACAGAATCCGCCAGCCATTCCAACTCTAGAATCAGATTCGAAATGTTTAATGATAGTTTCGAAATAGTTTGAAGGAAAAATTAAATCGCCGTCGATTTTTAAAATAATATCATAATCTTGATCTAAAGTTTCAAAACCTTTCTGAAAAGCCTGAATTACTTTGCTTCCCGGAAGATGTATGGCATCGGAAGTTTTATTTACCACAGAGATGTACGGATTCTCTTTTGCAAATCCCAATACAACTTCTTCTGTTTTATCAGTCGAATTATCATTTACAACCACAACTTTTGTTGGTAAAACAGTTTGAGTTACCAAAGATTGCAAAGTAAGACCAATAAGATCTTGCTCGTTGTGTGCGGGTATAACAATGTAATACTTCATAAATTTTCAATTTAAAATTCCAATTTTAAAATTCCAAATTCCAATCAAACCGGGTTCAATTGGAATTTGGGATTTGTTTTATAAGCTTTCCAAATTTGGGATTTGGAATTTTTTTATTGGAATTTGCCGTTAGGCTCTTTCAGCAACAACAATATAGTATCTCGGAGTGAAATATCGTAATAAAGGTCTTAGACCAAACTTTTTTACGGGATGGGTAAATTGCAAACGGTCGGTTATTTTCCAACCTGTTTTTTCTAAAAGCCAATCCAATTGCCAGTCCTCAAATTCATGGTAATGTCTATCCCACATATCTGTTTTAGAACGATATGCTGGTGAAAACCATAAACGCAACGGAATTGAAATTAACAATTTATCGCATTTTACATTTTGTAAAATCGTGTATGGATTAAGTAAATGTTCGAAAATCTCAAATGCAGTAAAAACAGTGTATTCTTCTGTTTGCAAAGCGGTATGATCGTTGTCTAAATCTTCGCCCTTTGTGTTTTTTACGGTATAGCCATTTTCTTCCATTATTTTAGAAAACGGGTTTGGAACTCCAAAATCAAAAATGGTTTCAGATGTGCTAACGTGCTTTTGTAAAAACTCTAAGGTAAGTTTGAATCTTTTATTCGGAAACGTTTTTTCGTACATAGTCATTGCGAACGAATTAATTTCTCGTTCTTGATTTTAATTAGGTCGCAAATATACTAAAAAAGTAATCAGTGTTCAGTTTTTAGTATTCAGTTACAGTGCTAAGTTTTAAAAAGAATTTCTCGCAAAAACAAAAAGTATTGAGCAAAAAAATAAACCATATAAGTAATATAAGTTCAATTAGGTAAAAACTTAAAATATTTTATATTACTTATATGGTTTAAAATCTTTGCGACCTCGAGTCTTTGCGAGATTATTTAGTATCTATAAACAAAAGCATTAATGTTCATTCCTGCTCCAACTGAAGCAAAAATAAGAACATCGCCTTTGTTGATTTCTTGTTTTTCTATTTTTCCCTGTAAGATCAAATCGAATAAGGTAGGAACTGTTGCAACACTGCTGTTTCCAAGATCGTGAATACTCATTGGCATAATGTCTTTTGGAGCAGTTTTATCATAAAGTTTGTAGAAACGTTCTACAATGGCTTCATCCATTTTTTCATTGGCTTGGTGAATCAAGATTTTTTTCACTTCGTCAATTGAAACCCCGCTTTTATCCAAACAGCTTTTCATAGCACACGGAACATTGCTCAAAGCAAATTCGTAAATTTTACGTCCGTACATTTTGATGTATTTAATGTCTGGATCTAAATCTGGATTATAAGATTTTCCGAAGAAAAGATAATTGGCTTCATCGGTAGCAAAAGTGGCGCTTTCGTAAGATAATAATCCAGCTTCGTCAGTCGATGCTTCTAAAATTGAAACACCAGCTCCATCAGAATAAATCATCGAATCACGGTCGTGATCGTCTACTACTCTTGATAAAGTCTCAGATCCAATTACCATTACTCTTTTTGCCATTCCAGACTTGATGAAAGCATTCGCTTGAAGAACTCCCTCAATCCAGCCAGGACACCCAAAAATAATATCGTAAGCCACACATTTAGGATTTTTGATTCCTAATTTGTTTTTAACTCTTGTAGCTAAACTTGGTAAAACATCGGTTTGATGCGTGCCTGTTTTTACATCGCCAAAATTATGAGCGAAAATAATGTAGTCTAAAGTTTCGGCGTCTATTCCTGCATTTGCAATTGCTTTTTGTGCAGCAAAAAATGCTAAATCAGAAGAATTATATTGAGGTTCGGCATAACGACGGTTTTGGATTCCCGTGATACCTTTAAATTTTTTAATTACAACTTCATTCGGATAACCAAAAGGAGTTCCGTCCTCATTTAAAAAAACATGTTTATCAAAATCTGTGTTTTTTACTTCTAAATTAGGGATATAGCTCCCAATACCAATAATTTTTATTTTCATTTTTGCCCGTAATTGTCCGATAAATTTATTGCTAATGTATAAATAATATTATGATAACTATCATAAAAAATAGTATGCATGCATATAATTGTGAAATAACTATTTTTAGATTGATATATTGTTTTTTTTCTAATGATTTTTTAATATTTCCTAGATTTCAAACGATTGCAGGATGATTTTAGGGTGAAGTTTTTTTGAAACAATGCCTTGTTTTGTTGAAATAATTTCACAAAAGATTAGCAGAAAGTTATGTTTCTTTAAATCAGATTTCTTCTGTCTAAAAAAGTTTCAGGTTCCAAGTTTCAGGTTCCAAGTTTCAAGTTCCAAGTTTCAAGTTTCAAGTTGGCTCACTAACTCGAAACCTGAGGCCAAAAATAAACCCGACAAGTTTTGAAGACCTGTCGGGTTTGAAATAGGTAAAGAAAACTATTTCTTAGCTTTCCATATAAGCTTCAATAGGAGCACAGCTGCAAACTAAATTTCTGTCACCATAAGCATCATCAACACGACGAACAGATGGCCAGAATTTATTTTCAGCGATGTAGTCTAATGGATAAGCTGCTTTTTCTCTTGAGTAAGGGAAATCCCAAGCATCATTAGTTAACATTGCTAATGTATGAGGTGCATTTTTTAATACGTTGTTTGTGTCATCAGCTGTTGCAGCATCGATTTCTTTTCTAATTGAAATAAGTGCATCGCAAAAACGATCTAATTCTGCTAAATCTTCAGATTCTGTAGGCTCGATCATTAAAGTTCCTGCTACTGGGAAAGAAACCGTTGGAGCGTGGAAACCGTAATCCATTAAACGTTTAGCGATATCACCAACTTCGATTCCGTTTTCTTTAAAAGCACGGCAATCTAAAATCATTTCGTGAGCCGCTCTTCCGCATTCTCCAGTATAAAGAATTGGGTAGTGACCTTCGAAACGTGCTTTCATGTAATTTGCATTTAAGATGGCGTACTCAGTAGCGCTTTTTAATCCTTCAGCTCCCATCATAGTGATGTAACCGTAAGAAATTAAACATACTAAAGCAGATCCGTAAGGTGCAGATGAAATAGCTGTAATCGCTTGCTCACCGCCAACTTTTAAGATTGGGTTTGTTGGTAAAAACGGAACTAATTTTTCGTTTACACAAATTGGTCCAACACCAGGTCCGCCGCCGCCGTGAGGGATAGCGAAAGTTTTGTGTAAGTTTAAGTGACAAACGTCGGCACCAATTGTAGCAGGATTTGTTAATCCAACTTGCGCGTTCATGTTTGCACCATCCATATATACTAATCCGCCGTTTTCGTGGATTAATTTTGTGATTTCAATAATTGAAGATTCGTAAACACCGTGAGTAGAAGGGTAAGTTACCATCAAACAAGATAAATCATCTTTGTGTTCAATTGCTTTTTCTCTTAAATCTTCTACGTCAATATTTCCTTCTGGAGTCGTTTTCGTAACAATGATTTTCATTCCAGCCATTGCAGCAGAAGCAGGATTTGTTCCGTGAGCTGATGAAGGAATCAAACATACGTTACGGTGACCTTCGTTTCTTGACATGTGGTAAGCACGAATCGCCATTAAACCAGCATATTCTCCTTGTGCTCCAGAGTTTGGCTGTAAAGTTGTTCCAGCAAAACCAGTAATTACATTTAATTGCTCTTCTAATTTTTTAAGCATTGTGATGTAACCTTGAGCTTGCTCAACTGGTGCAAATGGGTGAATGCTGTTCCAGTTTGGCATTGATAAAGGCAACATTTCAGAAGCTGCATTTAATTTCATTGTACAAGAACCTAATGAAATCATTGAGTGATTCAATGATAAATCTTTACGCTCTAATTTTTTGATGTAACGCATTAACTGGCTTTCTGAATGATGATTGTTGAATACATCATGAGTTAAGAAAGAGGATGTTCTTTCTAATGAAGCCGGTAATTGACTTGCCTCAGTTAATTCAGAAACAGAAACTGTTTCTTTTCCTAAAGCTTCAGCAAAAATCGAAACGATTTGGTTGATGTCGTTAACTGAAGTTGTTTCGTTAAACGAAATAGAAATCGTATCAGCATCAACATAGAAGAAGTTTACTTCGTTTTTCTCAGCAATTGCTTTTACTTTTTGAGCATCTGCTTTTACCAAAATAGTATCAAAGTAAGCCGAGTTAATTTGAGAAACTCCAATTTTATTTAAAGCCTCAGCAGTTGTAACTGCCGATGCGTGAACTTTGTTTGCAATATATTTCAAACCTTCTGGTCCGTGGTAAACCGCGTACATTCCAGCCATAACTGCCAATAAAACCTGAGCCGTACAAATGTTAGAAGTTGCTTTTTCACGTTTAATGTGTTGCTCACGAGTTCCTAAAGCCATACGTAAAGCGCGGTTTCCATTTACATCAATCGAAACTCCGATGATACGACCTGGCATAGATCTTTTGTATTCTTCTTTAGTTGTAAAGTAAGCAGCGTGAGGACCACCATAACCCATTGGTACACCAAAACGTTGAGTAGTTCCAACTACAACAGCAGCTCCCATTTCTCCTGGAGAAGTTAAAGTTGCTAATGATAAAATATCAGCAGCAAAAGCTACTTTGATTTCGTTTTCTTTTGCTTTAGCAACAAAAGCGCTGTAATCGTTTACCTGACCATATTTTCCTGGGTATTGTAAAATAGCTCCGAAGAATTCATTTGAAAAATCAAATGTTTCATGGTTTCCAACAACTAATTCAATTCCGATTGGAGTTGAACGTGTTTGAAGCACAGATAAAGTTTGTGGTAAAATTTCTTCAGAAACGAAGAATTTATGTGTATTGTTTTTCTTTTGATCGCGAGTACGAACATCAAATAATAATGCCATAGCTTCTGCTGCAGCAGTACCTTCGTCAAGTAAAGATGCATTGGCAATTTCCATTCCAGTTAACTCAATAACCATAGTTTGGAAATTCAAAATAGCTTCTAAACGACCTTGAGCAATTTCTGCTTGGTAAGGTGTGTAAGCGGTATACCATCCCGGATTTTCGAAGATATTTCTCTGAATTGGTGCCGGAACAATAGTTGGATGATAACCCAAACCAATATATGATTTGAATACTTTATTTTTCTTTCCTAATTCCTGAATATGATTTGCAAATTCATACTCTGTCATTGCAGGATCTAAATTCAAAGGTGCTTTTAAACGAATGTCGTCCGGAAGGGTTTCGTAAACAAGTTGCTCAATCGAGTCAACTCCAATAGTTTTCAGCATGTGCTGAAGATCAGTTTCTCTTGGACCAATGTGTCTTAAAGCAAAAGCATCTGTTTTCATGTAGCTATCTAAGTTTTTTAAATTAATGTGTTCGTGCACTTTTGCTGTACGAATCACATTTAAAAGTAAATGTGTTGTTTTTTGTGGCGCAAAATTAAGTATTATTAATAATTTATTAGGTATTTTTAACTTCATTTTTTATCAAATTTCTAACTAATGATATGATTTGTTAATAAATGATTAGATTTGAGGTATGATAGTATCAAAACGCATCTTAGATTTTTACCTAAATAGCAGTATTCACGTGGCTTTGTCGTGTTATGCTTTGGTTCAAATTACGTTTCATGTGTTTCATATTCAGTACGATGAGCCAATGGCGCTTTTTGTTTTTTTTGGAACAATTGTAGGATATAATTTCGTAAAATATGATGCATTAGTTCGCGTAAAGAAAAAACGGATAGGAGCGCAGCTAAAAATTATTGCTGTTTTAAGTTTTGTTTCTATCGTTTTAGTTGGATATTATTTCTTCCATCTCAAAAGAATTACTCAGATCGTTTCCATCGGAATTTTTGCCATAACCGCGCTTTACACATTACCCTTTTTTCCCAATCGGAAAAATGCCAGAAATTGGGCAGGCGTTAAAATATACATAGTAGCACTTTGTTGGGTTGGAGCTACTTTGGTGTTGCCTTTAATAAATGCCGAAATTCCACTTACAACAGATTTTTTTATTAAATGCATTCAGCGTTTTATTTTGGTTTTTGTGCTGATTTTGGTTTTTGAGATTTTAGATTTAGCCAACGACGATCCGCATTTACAGACCGTTCCGCAGACAATTGGAGTGAAGAAAACCAAACTTTTGGGATTTCTATTATTGATTCCGTTTTGGTTTCTAGAAGTTTTTATATCTACATTTAATTATCATGATGCAATAATAAATTTGATTATGGTTGTAATGTTGATGCTGTTTATTGCTTTCGCAAATCCCAATCGTTCCAAATATTATACTTCTTTTTGGGTAGAAAGTGTGCCTATTTTTTGGTGGCTGATGGTGGTTTTTCTTTAGATGATTTTTTTGGGCGTGTCCCTCCGGGTCGGGCTTTCGGCTATATCTTTTATTCCGCTATCGCTTCATAAAAGGATACCGCCTCAATCCCTCACGCAAATTAGAAAGCGAGAAAATATCATTTTCAAAAGATATGTTTGTTCTTTTTGAATTGCCTCCAGCTTTAGCTGGAGGTAAAAAAGTGATTTCAATTGGCTTTAGCCAAAACACAAGTTCGGCTAAAGCCATAAATATTCTATTCCATTTCCCCTCCAGCTAAAGCTGGAGGCAATTCTATTCTTTTTCTGAAACTTCTTTCAAAACTTTATTCCTTTCCAAAAGAAAATTAGTTTTTATTGGAGCGTTTATTTTTGTTATGAGGTTTATTGTAGCCATTTTTGATTGACTTAGTAAATCCGACAGGTTTCTAAAACCTGTCGGGTTTGTTTATGAATGTTAAGCTTTAAAAACTAATCTTTCTTCGCGTTGACTTTCTTTAACTTTTCTTTTTCCTCTAAAAAAGAAATATAAATTGAAGAATAACATTATACCAAGATAAATAGAAAATCCGCCAATTTTATAACTTAAGTTTTCGATTAATTGCTGATAACTGTTTTTGCTTAGTTGTAATTCTAAAATCATTAAAGCAAAACCAATATTTAAAAGATAAAATCCAGTTTCGAAAAGTTTATTCGTAGCCTGAGCAATATCTTCTCTTCCTTTAAAAATGTCGAGCATAAATATTTTTCCATTTTTAAAAAGCGTTTTAGAAACGTAATAAGTTAAAAACAAAGCAACTGGTAAATAAATGCTATAACCGATTAAGATTTTTGTAGTTTCCATGATATTTAATTTTAGTTATTATTTGATTAATTTTTGAATGTATTTTGTAATAAGCAGAATGTTGAGGTAATGTAAAACTGATATAATAAAAATGATGAGAGCAGTTTTGGATCCAATGGTTTCGATTAATTGCGTGACGGAGATTATTTTTTGCCAGGATATTAAAGTCATGGCACAATAGCCAATATTTAAAAGATAGTAAGCCAGCAGTAAAACCTGATTTATTTTTTGACAGATATCTTTATGATTCGGAATTAATTCTGACACATAAACGTTTCCATTTTTGTAGCAGATTTTTCCAACTCTCAAAATGATCAGAGTTGTTATGCCGAGGTAAATAAAATACCCAATGATGTTGAGGTTCATGTATTAGATTTTTTTATAAATTATTATGGATAAATAAATCGCCAGTATTAGAGGAATTGGAAATAGAACATATGTTAAGGAATTATTGTAGCCAATAAGGTTATTGAGAAACCAAAGTCCAAAAAAGAATGCAACTCCAATCATGTAAGTTTGCATACTTCGATTCCTAGGGTTATCAACTAGCATTTTTACGCCAATTGAAAATTGGATAAAGCCAGTAACCATTGTTGATAATAGTGCTAATAGTATAGCGCCTTCTCCGAGTAAAAGTGATGATACAAGAAGAACAATTGGGAGTGCAATAGCAAATGTGTTGATTTTTTTTATTGCTTTCATAGTTATTGATTGTTTTGAACTTTCAGAAAATATTGAAAGTTTAGATTAAAATTTTTTATTTAAGCAGTTTGATAACCATACGACCCAGCCAGTTCTCGTTCATTTCTGTTATTTTGTCAAGCATGTTGTCTACTTTTAAAACGAAATCATACAATTTTTCGGTTTGATCTACGAAGTGTTTTTCTTCTGGAGAATTGTTTACTTCTATAGTCGAAACTTCCTTTAAAATTTTAAGAGTAGGTTTAATTTCTCTTTTACTTCTTTCTCTCGAAATTTTTACGGCCAATTCGTCCAAATCTTTTTCAGCTGTAAAAAACTCTCTTCTTTCTCCAGCTTTAAATTCTTTGTATACAATTCCCCAATCCATTAAGGCTCTTAGGTTCATGCTGGCGTTACCGCGAGAGATTTGTAATTCTTCCATTATATCTTCCATAGAAACAGGTTCGTTCGAAACCATTAATAGAGCATGAATCTGTGCCATGGTTTTATTAATGCCCCATTGAGAACCTAATGCTCCCCAAGATTGAACGAATTTATTTTTTGCTTCTTTGAATTCCATAGTTCAAATGTAAGTAAAAGTTTTTAAACTTTCAAAAATAAATGAAAGTTTATTGCTAAAAGCTGTTTCTATTAATGAAAAGTATCTTGTAACATAGTTTATCTGTTTCATAACCAAACATTTCCGTTTCATGACATATTATCAAAAATAGCTTTAAACAAGATATAATTTTGAAATGAAAATAGTTCGCAAAACTATTTTTCATAACATTAAAAAACTCAAATCGTTAAACCATACAAATCATTGACTTGTTAATTTAAACGATTTGAATTTGAAAACTCGAAAACTGATACTGCAGATCAGGAAATGAGAAAAGCATTAACATCGAAATTATAATCTGATTCAAGAATGTAAATGAGATTTTTATCTCAATAATCAAAAAAGTACAGTTGCTTAATACAGATTATCTGTTTGATTGTTAATTCTTAGAAAACTAAACCGCAATTTGAGGTTTTATAGTAGAAATAAGAAAGCCTCATAATTATTGTCTAACGTAAAAATCTAAAATTATGATCGATTTATTAATTAAAAATGAAGCAGGTACAAGACCAGTGGCAACTGCAAGAAGTAATGATGCTGTTGGAGCTCAAAATTTGAGAGTGACCAATCTTGATCCAGCAAATTTAATTGTCATTGGGAACGATTATCAAGTAGGACTTGATGACGGTTCTAATATGAGAGGTCGCACTTGTACTGCAAAAGCAGGAAATACGGCAACATTTGTCTTGTAATTATTAGTGAAGCACTAAAAAACAAATTGTTTGTATTCAGAAAATAATACAAAGCGGAAACCGAAAAGCTTACGAGTAGGAGCAAACAAATCAAAAACATAAATTATGGCAACTTTTAAAACCACAATCAACATTAGCCCAGAAGATGTAAAGACTTTAAAATCTCAAGGATATTCTTTATACGGATTTAAATCTGTAGCGGCTTCAGGAGATGGTTCTCCTACAGTTTGGTTCAATCTTCCGGCTGAAAAATTACTGGGGAAAACAGTAATTACTTGGCAAGAAGAATTTCAAGGTTACAATTCGACTACGACAATTCTTCCAAAAACAGTTATTGAAGCAAGTAATACTATCGATACTGATTTAGGACAGCTGATCACTATAGAACAAGGGTCTGGAAATTTAGATTCTAGTTCAGATGGAGTCGATGGAGCGGTAGCTTTTCTTAACAACGACACGCAGCAGTTTACAGTGGGAATTAACCAATTGGTAAATGGACAATCTAACATTTTATGTGCATTTCCTATCTTAGGAGCTGGTTCTGCTAGAGTTATCACTCCAATAACAAAAATTGCATTGATTTTTTCTACAGAGCAAGTATTAACTGCAACTGTAATTACTAAAGCAATGTCGGCTGGCGCATTTATTAACCTAACAGGTGTTACATCTAGAGAAACTGATTATTCTATAAACGCAGGATGGAGTGCAGGAGGAGCAACGTGGTTGAAAAACTTTAATGCATTTACTGACTTAAAAAAGTTATTGATTGAGAATACTAATAAGTTAGAAAAATCAATCAGCGAAAAATTCGCTGTATAATTTAAGGGATTTGAATTGCTCTTCATCAATTTTTGGTGAGGAGCGATTCTTTATTATTAAAAAATGATATTTAACTAAATAAAGGAAATGAAAAGTGCATTAACTATAAATTTATCGCAAGAAACCGTTGAGATATTAAATCAAGGGAATTTTACTTTATGTTGCTTTATTGCTTCTAAATCTGATAATGCTTTGTCATGTTCTCCTTTATGCTGGAATACCATCAGTAAGAATTTTTTAAAATCGATACTGATTCAATGGGAATTTAATCTTTCGGCCTATTTGTCCACAAGTCCCATTTCAGATAATGCTGTCATCTACATTCCACAGCCACTATCGTCACTATCTAAACAATCTGCTAGATATACAGTAAAAAAAAACGTTTCAGGTTCTAATGATGAAATCGAATTAAAACAACGAATGCTAATTGAGAATTTTGGCAAAATTACAATTGATACAAATAATGCTTCTCCAAATGTGTTGATACAAAACAATTCTACTGATTCTTATTCTACAGGTATCTGCGTTTACAGCAGCGATGATAGCCAATATTATGGCACTTGTGCTTTTTCTATATATAATGGAAACACAATTTCTGTAAGTCCTTTGAATAAGATTTTTGTAATGTTTACAACCAAAAATATTCAAAATAATACTGTGATATCCAAATCTGAAAATCAAGGACTTTTAATTGATTTTAGCGGAAGTAGTGATAATTCAAGAACGGTTTCTTATGATATTAGGTTAGGATGGAATTCTAACAATCAGCCTTGGGGAACCAAAATTCCTGTTGGAACATTGCTTAATACGATTTTGGTAAGTTGATGAATATTTGCATGATCCAAAAAATATTTTCAAGATCAATTTTTCGGGATTTTAATAATTATAAAGTTATGTTAATTCAGCCCTTGAAATTTTCGATTAAATAAGGAGAAAGATATTTTTGTAAAAATCACTTTTATGGAATTATACTACACATTTTCGGTACTTATTGTGCTGGCTTCTTTCTTCGCCTATTTGAATTTAAGATTTTTGAAACTTCCAGGGACGATCGGAATTATGATTATTGCGATGCTGGTTTCGGTTGGAATTCGCCTTTTGGGAGATTCTTACTTTCCAGCAACGACCAAACATTTTTTTGATTTAATCAAACAATTTGATTTCAATGAAATCTTAATGGGAGCAATGTTAAACTTCTTATTGTTTGCGGGCGCACTGCACGTAAACATCTCAGATTTGAAAGAACAAAAAGTGCCAATTATGATTTATTCCACGATAAGTGTAGTCCTGTCAGCCTTAATTATTTCAATGCTTCTTTTTTATATAGCACCACTTTTAGGAATAAAAATACCTTATATCTTTTGTTTAGTCTTCGGAACCTTAATTTCTCCAACCGATCCTATTGTGGTTTTAGGGGTTTTAAAAGAAGCGAAAGTTCCAAAAAGAATAGAAACCAAAATTGTTGGGGAATCTCTTTTTAATGATGGAGTTGCAGTAGTAATGTTTGCGGTTGTTTTAAAAATGGCAACTGATCCAACATTTGATGCGACTTTTGGCTCAATCTCTTTGTTGTTTATAGAAGAAGGAATCGGCGGACTTTTATTAGGAGCGGTTTTCGGATTTACTGCTTCAAGAGTCATGAAGAAAGTTGATGATTATAAAGTTTCTGTTTTAATAACACTTTCTATAGTAACGGGAGGATTTTTAGTTGCCCAAGCATTACACGTTTCTAGTCCGCTAGCGATGGTAGTGGCCGGATTGATTATTGGAAATTATGGTAAAAAAGTGGCTATGAGCGAAGTTACTAAAGACTACTTAGGAAAGTTTTGGGAACTTATTGATGAGATTTTAAATGCGGTTTTATTCTTATTTATTGGTTTCGAATTATTATTACTTCCAGATTTGAACAAACAATTGCTAACAGGTTTTGTAGCAATTTTTATTGTACTTTTCTCAAGATTGACTTCTATAGTCTTACCTTGGAAATTCTTCGATATCTTTAAGTTCTTCGGAATCAAATCGGCTTATAACAAAGGTTCTTTGATGGTTTTGGTTTGGGGCGGAATTCGTGGCGGAGTTTCTATCGCATTGGTGCTTTCTATGCCCGAAGGAGAATATAAAAACCTACTGCTTGAGGTAACTTATATTGTGGTTTTATTCTCAATCGTAGTACAGGGATTGACTGTTGGTAAATTGGCTAAACGAGTTTTGGAGAAAGAGTAAAGAATATAGAGAAAAGAGTAAAGAAAATAGATTTCTATTCTTTATCTTAAAGTTATAACTAAAAACCCTGCAAGTTCTTTTGCAGGGTTTTTAGTTTATTCATGTTTGATTTTTAATTTCTATAACTCTTTTTTATTTTGAAAGATTTTTCTTAATTTTAATCTTTGATTTATTTGTAACTAATATTTAGTTGCAGAATAAAGAATTAATGATAAATTTGTATGAGTAAAATTGATAAACTTATTGAAAGGTTAAAGTCTAGACCAAAAGATTTTTCTTGGGATGAAATGGTAAAAGTTCTAAATCATTTTGGTTATAATCAGATTTCACAAGGGAAAACAGGTGGTTCACGAAGAAAATTTGTAAATGAGAATAAGCAGATTATAAGTCTGCACGAACCACATCCACAAAAAGTTTTGAAAGGATATCAGCTTGATATTATTATTGAACATTTAGAATTGTAAGATGAAAAACTATTTAGAATATAACGGATATATTGGAACATTAGAGTTTTCTGCAGATGATAAAATTTTCTTCGGGAAAATTCAAGGTATAAATGATTTGGTAACTTTTGAAGGTTCTTCTGTTACTGAATTGGAAGAATCTTTTAAAGACGCTGTTGACGATTATTTAGAAACATGCAAAGTATTGAATAAAGCTCCAGAAAAAATCTATAAAGGATCTTTTAATGTAAGAGTGTCACAGGAACTACATCAAAAAATTGCTCTTTTAGCAGTTAAAAAAGGATTGAATTTAAATGAAATTGTAAAAGAAGCAATATCATACGTTTTAAAACATGAAGAGGTTTTAAACTGAAAAATGCAAACGTAATTCTTTATCTTTTATCTTCTTTAGAATAATTAGATTCTCCATTAATATTAATTTCTCCACCTAGAAAATGAGGTTCACGATTTCGTAGAACATCCAAAAAGGATTTGAAAGTAGAGAGGCATTCTCTAAATGTAACATATTTATAACCGAGATATTCTCCTTGATTTGCCGAATAGCCAACAGATTTTACTCCTAACTGATTTCCGATGTAAATCGCACGGTTTAAATGGTATTTCTGCGAAATTAATGTAGCTCTTTTAATTTTGAAAATATGTTTAGCGCGATACATCGTTGAATACGTGTCGAAACCTGCATAATCAATAAAAATTTTGGTTGTGTCAACGCCATGATTATAACAGTAATTTTTCATTACCGTTAATTCATCATATTCATCGCGACCATTATCTCCCGAAAGCAAAATTTTATTAATGCGTTTTGCTTTCCAAAGCATAATTCCTGCATCAAGTCGGTCTTTTAAATATTTACTTGGCTGATTGCCATTAATTCCAGCGCCAAAAATAATTCCGACATCATTTTTCGGAAACTTTTTAGCAGAATAATAAATCTTAGTTTTGGTTGAAGATTTTACATAGTAATTCACCGAAATAATCGCGATTAATCCAATAATAGTAAGATAAAGCGCTATTTTAAAATATTTTTTCAAAATGGATTTTGTAAGATTAGGATTTAAAATACGAAGATAACCAAATTTACTTTGAGATAAAATCAAATAAAAAACCGAAGCGAAAAAGCTTCGGTTTAATCTGAATTTATTCGGTAAAGAAATTTAATCTAAAATCTAAAATCAGAAATCTAAAATTAAAGAAGCCCCGCTCTCTTCAGCAAAGCTTCAGGTTTTGGCTCCTGACCTCTGAAACGTTTGTATAAAGTCATTGGATGTTCTGTTCCTCCTTTTGAAAGAACATTGTCTTTGAATTTTTTAGCGATTTCTTCATTGAAAATCCCATTTTCATGGAAATATTCAAAAGCATCAGCATCTAGAACTTCAGCCCATTTGTAGCTGTAATATCCAGAAGAATATCCGCCTTGGAAAATGTGTGAAAAAGCGGTACTCATCGCATTTTCTTTTACATCTGGATACAATTGGGTATTAGCAAATTGCTCCGTTTCAAAAGTTTTAAGATCTGTAATATTAGTTGGATCTTGTCCGTGCCAAGCCATATCCAACAATCCGAAACTTAATTGGCGCAAGGTTGCTAAACCTTCTTGGAAGCTTGCACTTTCTTTAATTTTCTGAACATATTCAATCGGAATAATTTCTCCCGTTTCGTAATGATTCGCAAATAAAGCCAAAGCTTCCGGTTCGTAACACCAGTTTTCCATAATCTGACTTGGCAATTCTACAAAATCCCAATAAACAGAAGTTCCAGACAAACTTGGGTAAACCGTATTGGCTAACATTCCGTGCAATCCGTGACCGAATTCATGGAATAGAGTAGTCACTTCATTAAAAGTCAATAATGAAGGTTTTGTTTCGGTTGGTTTTGTAAAGTTGCAAACATTCGAAATATGTGGTCTTTCGTTTACGCCGTCTTTTACATATTGCGATTTGAATGAAGTCATCCAAGCACCGTTTCTTTTTCCTTTTCTTGGGAAGAAATCGGCGTAGAAAATCGAAACTAAATCATTTTTAGCATCTCTTACTTCGTAAGTCGTTACTTCTTCATGGTATTTATCGATATCAAAAACTTCCGTAAAAGTTAAACCGTATAGTTTTTTTGCTATTGTAAAAGCACCGTCCAGAACTTTTTCTAATTGGAAATAAGGTTTTAGCTTTTCATCATCTAAATTAAAAAGCTGTTGTTTTAATTTTTCCGAATAATAAGCGCCATCCCATTTTTCCAATTGCTCAATTCCGTCTAATTCTTTCGCGAAAGTAGTTAATTCTGCAAATTCTTTTTGAGCAGCAGGTTTTGCTTTTGCCAATAAATCATTCAAGAAAGAAAATACTTTTTCTGGACTTTCGGCCATTCTTTCCTCCAGAACAAAATGAGCATGTGTTTTATAGCCTAATAAATTGGCTCTTTCATGACGAAGTTTAGCAATTTTCAGAACATTTTCTTCGTTGTTGAATTCGTTTTTCTGAAAACCTTTTGCTCCAAAAGCAATCGCCATTTTTTTACGCAATTCGCGATTATCAGCGTAAGTCAAGAACGGAACATAGCTTGGATGATCTAAAGTGAAAATCCATCCTTCTTTTTCTTGGTTTTTGGCTAATAATCTAGCGGCCTCGATTGTGCCTTCTGGCAAACCTGAAAGATCTTTTTCATCCGTTAAATGCAATTCGAAGTTGTTGGTTTCTGCCAAAACATTTTCGCCAAATTGCAAACTTAATGTCGATAATTCTTTGTCGATTTCTCTTAATTGATTTTTCTTGTCTTCTGGCAAATTAGCTCCGTTTCTAGAAAAGCTTTTATATTTTTTATCTAATAAAGTCGTTTGCTCTGGGTTGAGGTTCAAACTTTCTTTTTGATCGTAAACTGCTTTTACTCGTGCAAACAATTCCGCATTTAAGCGAATATCATTTCCAAGTTCTGAAAGCCAAGGCGAAACTTCCTGAGCAATTTTCTGCATTTCGTCATTCGTTTCAGCCGAATTCAAATTAAAGAAAATACTAGAAAGGCGATCTAAAATATCTCCAGAATAATCCATTGCCACAATTGTGTTTTCAAAAGTTGGCGCTTCTGGATTGTTTGCAATCGCATCAATTTCGGCTTTGGCCAAAGCAATCCCTTCTTGAAAAGCAGGAACGTAATCTTCGATTTTAATCTGCGAAAAAGGTGCGGTGTTATGTTTGGTGTTGAAATATTGTGTTAATACGCTCATGTTGTAGATTTTTATAAGTGAGCAGTGGTCAGTTTTTTAGTATTCAGCACAATACTGAACACTAAAAAACTGACCACTGAATACTAAATTTATTTATTAAGACCTTCAGCCGCTTTATTTACCGCAGCTTTCAATTCTTCTTTATAGGCAATAATCGTATCCAAAACTTTTTTGTCATGGCTTCCGATGATTTGTGCTGCTAAGATTCCAGCATTTTTTGCTCCGTTCAAAGCTACTGTTGCAACTGGAACACCACCTGGCATTTGCAGAATTGATAAAACAGAATCCCAACCATCAATCGAGTTGCTTGATTTTACAGGAACTCCAATTACAGGAAGCGGAGACATTGAAGCCACCATTCCTGGCAAATGTGCTGCACCACCTGCTCCGGCAATAATTACCGAAATGCCGCGATTGTGTGCATTTTTGCTGAAATCGAATAATTTCTCTGGCGTTCTGTGTGCCGAAACAATATCTACTTCAACTTCAACATTAAATTGTTTTAATATGTCGATTGCATCTTGCATAACTGGCATGTCTGAGATGCTTCCCATTATAATAGCTACTTTGCTCATGTTTCTTTTTTGTTTCAAGTTTTAAGTTTCAGGTTTCAAGTTATACTGAGACTTAAAAAAATATTTAGTTTTAAACTGATTACTGCGACTGACTGATCATTAATTTACTGACCACTGATTACTCTAATTGTATTCTTAACTTCCTCTGCAATTCTTCTTGCTTCGGCCATGTTTTCGTTCACGATGGTTACGTGCCCCATTTTTCTGAAAGGACGTGTTTGTTTTTTACCGTAAATATGTGGTGTAACGCCATTCCAGCCTAAAATGGTTTCAATGTTTTCATAAACTACATTTCCAGAATAACCTTCGGCACCTACTAAATTGACCATAATTCCGGCAACCTTACTGTCTGTGTTTCCTAACGGAAGATCTAAAATAGCACGCAAATGATTTTCGAATTGTGAAGTATAACTCGCTTCGATAGAATAATGTCCCGAGTTGTGCGGACGCGGAGCTACTTCGTTTACCAAAATTTCATCGTCTTGTGTCTGGAACATTTCAACCGCTAGAAGTCCAACGTGATTGAAGCTTTCAGAAACTTTTAAAGCAATTGTTCTGGCTTTTTCTGCAACTTTATCATCGATTCTGGCTGGGCAGATTACGTATTCCACTTGGTTGGCTTCTGGATGGAATTCCATTTCTACAACCGGATACGTTTTGATTTCTCCTGATGGATTTCTAACTACAATTACCGCCAACTCGTTTTTGAACGGAACCATAGTTTCTGCAATACATTCCACATTTGGAAGCGTATCTAAATCGGAAGCTTGGCGAACTATTTTTACACCATTTCCATCATAACCAAATTCAGTGCATTTCCATACAAAAGGAAATTTTAGATTGCTGATTTTAGATTTTAGATTTTCTAGATTTTCAAATCTTTCAAAAGGTGCAGTTGGGATATTATTCTGAGCGTAAAAGTCTTTTTGAACACCTTTATTCTGAATTCCTTTTAAGGTTTTTGGAGATGGATATACTTTTAAACCCTCGTTTTCTAATTGTGTCAAAGCTTCAAGATTTACCAATTCGATTTCAAAAGTTAAAACATCGACTTGTTTCCCGAAGTTGTAAACCGTATCATAATCCATTAAATCGCCTTGAAAGAATTTGTTGCAGGCAATTTTGCTCGGCGCTTCGTCGCTTGGATCTAGAACGTACGTTTGTATATCAAATTTTCTGGTGTCAAACAAAAGCATTTTACCTAATTGTCCGCCACCTAGTATTCCTAATTTAAAATCAGAAGAAAAATAATTCATTTTGTGTTGTGTTTTTGCAAAGATACTTTTTAATCTTTTTTTAGCCAAAATTCATTACGCACTAGTTTTTTGCCACGAATTACACGAATTGCTCGAATTTTTTATTGCTAATTATAATTAGTGGAAATTAGTGTAATTAGTGGCAACTCAAAAACCTATTTTATTTTCTTCAAAACTTCTTTTGCGACGGCTTTATAAGCGGGAGAATGATCTGCGAAATCTTTTTCGAGTATAACCTTAAGTTCTGGATGAATCCAGTCGTAATCACAGCCTAAAATATATAAAGTCCTGATAGAATAGGCTTTTGTGGCAACTTTAGTGTCATTAATTAGCCAATCAAAAGAAGCTTCGATGCAATCTTGAAGATTTTCTTCGGAGAGTTTAATGCTGTTCTCACTTTTCTTATAATGTGATTTTACCAAAAGCTGTGTCACTTTTGCAATCGGACGAAGCGAACTTTCGTCTTTTAAAACCTTCAAATTCGAAAAGAAAAAATCAAGATGTGGCTGTAGCCAAAGTAATTCTTCGTAAGAAACAAATTCTAAAATCCAGCAAGCTTTATGGTTGTTTTTGTCTGAAGGCGTAAAACAGATGGAAACTAATTCGCTAAAAAGCGAAGGATTTTCTAAAACATCTTGCGCAGCTTTTAGACGGTTTTCTCTATATGCATTTACGTAATCTAGTTTTTTTTGCAGTTCAGAAAGCATTATTTTGAAATTAAATACTATGCTAAAATAAGTAATTTAATGAGATCATTCCGTAGTAATTTATCGGTAGACCAGGATAATAAAACCTTGGCTGTGCATTTCCGATTCCGGTCGCATTGGTCAAAATCATCGAAGCATATTTTTCATTGGTCGCATTATTTATTCCGGCATCGAAATGCGCTTTCAATCCAGACAAAATTTCAAATTGATAGCCTGTTTTTAAATTCAATAAAGAATAAGAATCTGAAAAATTGGCGTTTGAATCGTTCATCGGAATTTTATCTGTGAACTGAAAATCGGCTGAAAAATAAAATCCTGAATTGGTATTGAAATTAAAACCTGCGCTTGCCGTATTGGCAGGAACTCCTGTTAATTTATTTCCTGAATAATCATTTCCGTTGTCGACAAATTCTTTGAATTCATAATTTCCAATAGAAGTGCCGACGTAAGAGTTTAAATTAAAAATTCGATTAATAGTCCAATTATGTTTTAGCAAAATTTCAATTCCTTCATGGAAAGTCTTTCCCGTATTTACGCCTTCATATTGATCGTCTCCAATTCTTTTAGCAACCAATAAATCTTTAATTTCCATTCGATAAACGGCAATTTCAACATATAATTTTTTACTGAAAAGATGAAGTTTGCTTCCTAATTCAAAATTGTAACCTGTTTCTGGTTTTATGTTCTGATTGATATTTCCTGTGCTAGTTAAAGTTTCTTCGGTTGCGGGAAGAGAAAATCCCCGGCTTGCAGAAAAGTAAAAAGTCTGGATTTCATTTGGTTTGAACAAAAAGGAAAGCTGTGGTGAAAAAATGCCATCATAACTATAATGCTCCGTCGGATTATTCGCAGAAGCGGGAAAATCATTCTGAAGTTCAAATTTGGTTTTGTTGTAATTTAAACCTGCCTGAATCTCAAATCGGTCAGAAAGCAAGGTTCTAATTTGCGAAAAAATATTATAAAAATGCCTTTTCTGATTGGTTGCTGTAAGCTGATCGCCTTGTAGGCTTCCGTTTCCATTATTTTGCTGATACAGATTTTGAAAAGTATTGCCACTATAATGGTCTGCGAAATATTCAATGCCACCAATAAATTGATTGTTGATTTTTCCGATTGTAAAATCTCCAGAAAATTGCGTTCGTACGCCTGAAGCAAAAGTATATTGACGCAAAATATCAAAAGGACGCGGTTCGTTGCTGTCTTTATAATTAACAAAGACCGAAGTCGAATTATTCAAATGATCATTGATTTTAAAGTCATAAGCCAATCCGCCTAAAGTCGATTTGTATTCTTTAAAACCTTTTGAAGCAACCCAAGTTGGTGCGCCTGCTTGTGGATTATTTTCGAAAGTAGTCTTATTGATCGAACTCGGAATGTATGCTTTCAAATAAGTATAATTGGAAAAATAAGTCAGTTTGCTGTTTTTCTTTCTAAATAATTCTCCGCCAAGCGTAATTCCTTCACGATTGTAAGCGCTGTTTTCACGCCAGCCGTCAGTTTTTAAATTATGATAACTCACATTTAGCGATGAACTTTTTTCATTCAAATCAAAACTGATTCTGTTTTTCAATAATCCGTAAGAGCCAAAAACAGAACTGACTTCCGCTTGATAATTGCCTTTTCTTAAAGATTCGGGAGAAATCAAAATTGCGCCGCCCAAGCCAGCGCCATAAACACTAGAAAGCGGACCTTTTATAACTTCAATTTGATTAATATTTTGAAGGTCAATATCATCAATCACCGTTTCGCTGTTTCCAGAAGTAAGTGGAATGCTTCCGTAAAAAGCCCTAATTTTATTCGTTCCGTATGGAGTTCGTGCGCCAATGCCGCGAATCGAAATTCGGGTTGTGGTAATATTAGACGATTGCATAAAAACGCCAGGAATGGTATTGATGACATTGCTAATGTCTGTAGTATTATTTCGAAGTAATTCTTTTTCGGATAAAATGCCAATAGAAGCGGGACTGTTCTGCAAATCCCGATTAATATGAAGTGAACTAATTAAAACTTCATTCAGTTTTTGCGTTTTAACCGAATCAATATTTTGGACTTCTTTTTCTTGTGCCATCAAATTTTGAAAAACCAGAAACACAACAATAAGAAAATCGTATTTTTTTTGAAGCATAAATTTTTTTTGAAGCAATTTTCGAGTTTAGAATTTTATCTCGGCAGATTGATATTGGAATTTAATTTTAACACATAGAAACATAGCATTGATTGAGGCAAAAAAGGCGTTTCAGATTTTATTGTAACTTCTTTTTAAACAAAAATCTATATCTCTATGTGTTTAAAATTTTCATTTATAATTGATTCCAATATAAGTTGGAATTTGGGTTTTTAGAAATTGGAATTTAAAAAATTATTTCTTCGCTGTTACTTTCCAAATGGTATTACTGCTATCATCATTTACCAAAAGGGATCCATCATTCATCACAGTTACTGCAACAGGACGTCCGTAAACTTCGGCTTTTTCATCATTCGAAATAAAACCCGTTAAAAAATCTTCTGGCTTTCCTGAAGGTTTTCCGTCTTTAAAAGGAATGAAAAGCACTTTGTAACCTGAAATTTTAGAACGGTTCCAAGAACCATGCTGACCTACAAAAACACCATTTTTATATTTTGCTGGAAATGCATCTTTAGTGTAAAAAGCCAATCCTAAAGAAGCTGTGTGAGGACCAACCGATACATCAGGAACAATTGTTTTTTCTACCAAATCTTTTCTTTCGCCTTTCATTCTCGGGTCAGGAATATTTCCAAAATAAGCATAAGGCCAACCGTAGAAACCATCTCTTTTTACACTTGTAATATAATCAGGAACCAAATCGTCTCCCAATTCATCACGCTCATTTACTGCAGTCCACAATTCTTTGTTTACAGGATTCCAATCCATTCCAACAGGATTTCGCAACCCAGAGGCATAGATTTTTTCACCCGTTCCATCAGGATTAATTTCTAGAATTGCAGCACGACGAACTTCTTTGTCCATTCCGTTTTCTCCGTTATTACTTCCAGAACCTACAGAAACGTAAATTTTGCTTCCGTCAGGACTTGCTAATAAATTTCTTGTCCAGTGATTGTTGTAACCGCCGGCAGGAAGTTCAAGGATTTTTTCTCCTTTGGTTTCCAACTTCAGCGGATTGTTTTTATAAGGATAGCGGTATAAGCCATCGGTATTGGCAATGTAGAAAAAGTCTTTTAAGACCAGCATTCCAAAAGGTTTGTTCAGTCCCGAAATAAAAACTTCTCTCGTTTCAAACTTTCCATCCTTATCTTTATCTCGCAAAACCGTAATTTGGTTTTTACTGGCGCGCGTTCCGCTTTCCACAACAAAAATATCTTGGTTAGGAGCAATATATGTCCAACGCGGATTCTCAAATCCGTCCGCAAATTTAGTTACAGTAAAACCTTCAGGAGCTTTTGGCGTTTTGCCTGAAGGCCAGCCAATCACTTTACTATTCTTGGTTTTAGACTCCGTTGCATAGGGCGGAGGAAGCGTAATTTCTCCAATGGCAGTTTTTACAACATTTCCTGGCTGTTTGGCCAAGGCTTCTTTTTCTTCTTTTTTCACTTGCCCATTGCAGGCAGTCATTAAGGCTAGTAGCGGTATCGATAATAAGGCTAAGGATTTTTTCATTTGAGTTTTGGAGTTAATCATTTATAAAACAACAATTTAATCATTTAAAATAAGGCATCAAAAAAGAGTTTGTAAATATTAACTGATATTTAACATTCGTAAAAAATATCTCGAATACAGTTTATTTTGATAGAAGCTGTTAAGTTCTAATTCTTTATCTTTGTCCATTATTTTAAAAAGAAAAATAATGATACAACTTCACGATAAACAATTTGTTCCGTTTATTTCGGCTAAAGAAATTGATTTTGCTTTGACCAAAATGGTAGCTCAGGTAGAAAACGATTTTGGAGATGATACGCCAATTTTTATTGGAGTTCTGAATGGTGCTTTTATGGTGGTATCAGATTTTTTGAAGAAATATAAAAAACCATGTGAAGTTTCGTTTATAAAAATGGCTTCGTATGAAGGAACAGAAAGTACAGAATCGGTTAAGGAATTAATTGGAATCAATCATGATCTTTCAGGAAGAACAGTAATCGTGATTGAAGATATTGTTGATACTGGAAATACTGTAGAAGAATTAAAGCACTTGTTTAAAGCGCAAAATGTAAAGCATTTTAAAATTGCAACCTTGTTCTTTAAACCAGAGGCATATAAAAAAGACATTAAAATAGATTATATCGGAATCCGTATTCCGAACAAATTTATTGTAGGTTACGGTCTAGACTATGATGGTTTAGGGAGAAACCTAACCGAAGTTTACAAACTAGCAGAATAAAAAAACAAAACACAACTAAATATTCATTTAAAGACTTCTGAAAGACAGAAGTAACAACACTCATTTAAATTATGATTAACATCGTTTTATTTGGAAAGCCTGGTGCAGGAAAAGGAACTCAGGCAGAATTTTTAAAAGAAAAATATAATTTAACACACCTTTCGACAGGAGATATTTTTCGTTTCAATTTAAAAAATGATACTGAACTAGGAAAACAAGCAAGAGTTTTTATGGACAATGGAGAATTGGTTCCTTGCGAAGTAACAACTGCAATGTTAATTGATGAGGTTAAAAAACATCCAGATACTGCAGGATTCTTGTTCGATGGTTACCCAAGAACAATCAATCAAGCAGAAGCTTTAGATAAATTTTTACCAACAATCGGATCTAGCGTAACAGCAACAATCGCTTTAGAAGCTGATGACGAAATTTTGGTAAAACGTCTATTAGAAAGAGGAAAAACAAGCGGAAGAGCTGACGATCAAGACGAAGAAAAAATTCGTGTAAGATACCAAGAGTACAATGAGAAAACAGCTCCTCTTATTGGATATTATAAAGAACAAGGTAAGTTTCATGCCGTAGACGGTATCGGAACTATTGAACAAATTACAGAGCGATTAACGTCAGTTATAGATAATTTGTAGAAGCTTATTCCAGCTGTACGTTACAAGTCCTCGCTAAAAAAACTATTTTTCCAAACCATAAAACGAGCTTCCTTCGGTCGCTGTTTTCTGGCAGGAAAAATTAGTTTTTTTAGCTCCGGGCTTTTCACTTCCATCTGGGCTAGAAATCAAGATTGCGAATTACTATTAACGAGACCATTTTATAACGAATCCACTATCAATTGGAAATACTAATTATATTTTTTCTAATTCTATTAAACGGAGTTTTCTCCATGTCTGAAATCGCTTTGATTTCGGCCCGTAAAAACAGGCTGGAAACTGCTGCGAAAAAAGGCAATAAAAGTGCTAAAACAGCACTCGATTTAGCCAATTCCCCAAATAAGTTTTTATCTACAGTACAAATCGGAATTACCCTTATCGGAATTTTGACGGGTATTTATTCTGGTGACAAAATCACTGCCGATGTAGAACTTTTTGTAGCGGGTTTTGCTGTTCTTAAACCTTACGCACATTCAATCGCGGTTGGAATTGTAGTTGTAGTTTTAACTTTTTTCTCATTGGTTTTAGGGGAATTGCTTCCAAAACGAATCGGATTAAATTATCCAGAATCAATTGCCAAAATGGTGGCAATGCCAATGAAAGTGATTTCGATTATTACGGCTCCATTTATTTGGTTGCTAACTACATCAACAGATTTTTTATTGAATGTTTTTCAAATAAAACCAACTGCTGACGGAAAAGTTACCGAAGAAGAAATTAAAGCCATTATTAAAGAAGGAACAGAAGTAGGAGAAGTTCAAGAAATTGAACAAGATATCGTAGAGCGTGTTTTTCATATTGGCGATAGAAAAGTAAGTTCGTTGATGACGCACAGAAAATCTGTTGACATGCTGCCCTTAAAAGAAGATAAAGCAAAAATCAAAGAATTAGTTGTTCAGGATTTACACGCAGTTTATCCTGTTTACAATGAAAATTACGATGATATTGTGGGAGTCGTAACGCTTAAAAATATCTTTGCCAACATCGAAAACGAACAATTTGATTTGTCGGCAATAGTTTCAGATGCGCCTTATTTAATGGAACAAACGACAGCTTACAAAGCTTTAGAAAATTTCAAAAAAACAGGAGTTCATTACGCTTTAGTTTCAGATGAATATGGTGTTTTTCAAGGTTTAATTACTTTAAATGATATTCTAGAAGCTTTGGTTGGAGATGCATCAGAATTTTACAAAGACGAATTCCAACTAATAGAAAGAGAAGACGGTTCGTGGTTGGTTGACGGACATTATTCGTTACACGACTTCTTAACGTATTTCGAATTGGACGAACTGACAAACGATTACGAAGTAAATACCGTAAGCGGAATGATTATGACCGAGCTTTCTCATATTCCAAAAGAAGGAGAGAAGTTAGTTTGGCAAAAATTTGTTCTAGAAGTTATCGACATGGACGGTGTTAAGATTGACAAAGTGCTTGTAAGAGCATTAAAAGAGTAGAGAAATTTGTTTCAAGTTGTAAAGTTTCAAGTTTCAGGTTAACAGCTTTGAGCCAACTTGAAACGTGAAACGTGAAACATGGAACTACACATAAACAAGAAAAAATGACAGAAGGAAATTTTGTAGATTACGTTAAGATATATGTTTCTTCCGGAAAAGGAGGAAAAGGTTCTACGCATTTACATAGAGAGAAATTTATTGAAAAAGGAGGTCCAGACGGTGGTGATGGTGGCCGTGGGGGACATGTGTATTTAGTTGGAAATAAAGGACTCTGGACATTATTTCATTTAAAATTTGCACGCCACGTCAAAGCAGGTCACGGTGGAGATGGTGGTTCTGACAGAAGTACAGGTGCAGATGGAGAAGATAAAATTATTGAAGTGCCACTAGGAACTGTTGTAAAAGACAAAGAAACTGGAGAAACACTTTTTGAAATTACAGAACACGGAGAAAAACAGATTCTGGCAAGAGGAGGAAAAGGAGGTTTAGGAAACTGGCATTTTAGAAGTTCTACAAACCAAACGCCTCGTTATGCACAGCCAGGTTTACTTGGTGTAGAAATGGATGTGATTCTAGAACTTAAAGTTTTGGCAGATGTTGGATTGGTTGGTTTTCCTAATGCAGGAAAATCTACTTTATTATCTGTACTGACTTCAGCAAAACCAAAAATTGCAGATTATCCGTTTACGACTCTAAAACCAAACTTAGGAATTGTAGCATACAGAGATTTTCAATCTTTTGTAATAGCTGATATTCCTGGAATTATTGAAGGAGCTGCAGAAGGAAAAGGCTTAGGGCATTATTTCTTGCGTCATATCGAGCGTAACTCGACTTTATTGTTTTTAATTCCTGTTGATACAGCAGATATTAAAGCAGAGTATGATATTTTGGTTAACGAATTAACGAAGTACAATCCTGAAATGTTAGACAAAGAACGTCTTGTTGTTATTTCAAAATGCGATATGCTGGATGATGAACTAAAAGCCGAATTGAAAGCTGAATTAGATGTTTCTTTCAAGGGTGTTCCTTACATGTTTATTTCTTCTGTTGCGCAACAAGGTTTGACAGATTTAAAAGATAAGCTTTGGAAAATGCTTAATGAATAAGATTATGAGTTTCTAAGCTCAAAAGAGAAAATTTAGAATCTTAGTATCTTAGTAACTTTTCAAAAAAGGTGTTCTGTTTTCAGAGCACCTTTTTTGCTTTATAATGTTAAATTCGTAATGAACTGCTAAAAATACAGTATCATTTTTAATTTTAAGATTGTTTGGGTTGAGTTAATTGCCAAAATGGCTTATATTCGCATCACTTAAACAAAATAACATGAAAAAAGTAATTTTATTCTTGACCATGTGCCTTATGGCTTTCCCAATGAGAGCTGATGAAGGAATGTGGTTTTTGATGTTTATCGAAAGATTGAACCATAGAGATATGGAAAAAATGGGCTTGCAATTGACAGCCGAAGAAATTTACAGTATTAATCACCATAGTTTAAAAGATGCGATTGTACAGTTTAACGGAGGTTGTACTGCAGAAATCGTTTCAAATAGCGGTTTGGTTCTTACGAATCACCACTGTGGCTATAGCGCGATTGCTGAACTTTCTACTGCAGAACAAAATCATTTGAAAAATGGTTTTTGGGCAAAAAGCCGTTCAGAAGAATTAAAGCCAAAATCTTTATATGTGCGTTTCTTCGTTCGTATGGATGATGTTTCAAAAAGAATTTTGTCTAAAGTAAATGATACTATGACAGAAACGGAAAGAAACAAAATCATTCAGCAGGAAATCGCTTTAATCGAAAAAGAGAATAGCGAAAACGGAAAATACACTGTTTCTGTTCGTCCTTTCTTTCAAGGAAATGAATATTACTATTTTGTTTACCAAGATTACACAGACGTTCGTTTAGTAGGAACTCCTCCTGAAAGCGTGGGTAAATTTGGTGGAGATACAGACAACTGGGAGTGGCCTCGTCAAACTGGAGATTTCTCTATGTTTAGAGTTTATGCAGATAAAGATGGAAATCCAGCGGCTTATTCTAAAGACAATGTGCCATTACAGCCAAAACACTATTTGCCTGTAAGTTTAAAAGGTGTAAAAGAGAATGATTTTGCCATGATCTTAGGTTATCCAGGAAGAACAAACCGTTGGATGCCTGCTGGAGGAATTGAGCAAAACATTAAATATGCTTATCCTGCTTGGGTTGAAGGCGCAAAAACAGGAATGGATGTAATGAAAAAGTATATGGATAAAGATGCAACTGTTCGTTTACAGTATGCTTCTAAATATGCTTCGACAGCAAACTACTGGAAAAACCGTCAAGGTATGATCGATGCTTTAACAAAAGCTGGAACTGTAGATACAAAAGCAGAACAAGAAGATAAATTCTACGAGTGGGCAAGCAAACCTGCAAACAAAGAAAAATACGAGAATGTAATTCCAACTATCAACGATTACTACAGAGAGACAAACTTAAAAGCACGTCACGATAATTATTTGATGCAACTTTTACGTACTTCTAGCTATGCAACTGCACCAGCTAATTTAGGAAACGCATTAATTGCTTACTACAAAGAAAATGATGCTAAAAAAGCAGAAATGCTTCCTAAAATCAATGCAATGGTTGAAAGCATTTATGGTGATTTCTACGCTCCTTTAGAAAAAGATATTTTAGCAGCACAGTTGAATTTATACGCTTCAAAAGGTGCTGAGTACGGAATTGCTCCAGAAATTGCAAAAATGAAAACTGCTAACAATGGTGACTTTACTGCAGATGTAGCAAAAGCAACAGAGATTAGTTATTTTACAAGTAAAGAAAAAGTTTTAGCATTTTTAGCTGATCCAAAACCATTGGCAATTGTACACGATCCGTTGTATATTATTTCTAATGATTTATTGACAAAATACCGTTCTAAAACAGACGATCAAGCAAAAGCTGACGACGGATTTGCAACTGCATACCGTAAATTGGTTGAAGGTTTAAGAGAATCTAAACTGAATGCTATTAAATATCCAGATGCAAACTCTACGTTGAGGTTGACTTACGGAAAAGTTCGCGCTTTGCCTGCAGATCCTCGCAACGACGCTAAAATCAACAACTATACTACAATGGAAAGTATGGTTAAAAAATACAAAGCAGGAGATCAGGAATTTGACTTGCCAGCTCGTTTATTAGAATTAAACAAGAAAAAAGATTACGGACAATATGCTGATAAAGCAGGTTATATGCCAGTAAACTTTTTAACAGATAATGATATTACAGGAGGAAACTCTGGATCGCCAGTTCTTAACGGAAAAGGTGAATTAATTGGAATTGCTTTTGACGGAAACATCGAAGCAATGGCTGGAGACGTAATTTTCGATTCTAAATTGCAAAGAACGATCAACGTTGATATTCGTTATGTACTTTGGATTATTGACAAATACGCTGGAGCTAAAAATATTATCGACGAATTGACGATTACTAAATAATCTCATTTCCATTTTAAAAAACAACCCGATAGGTTTCTAAGACCTGTCGGGTTTTTTATTTTATATTTCGTTATTTTTGAAGCATGAAAAATCTCCTTTTGTTTCTTTTTATTTTGCCTGTTTTTGGTTGGGCACAATCTAATTTTGAGAAAGGAGAAAAATTATTTCAGGCTAAAAAATATAGTGAAGCTGAGCCTATTTTTGAAGGAATTCTAAAAAACAATCCATCCGATATAAAAGCATTAGAATATTTAGGAGAAATAGCAGGACATCAAAAAATGTGGATAAAAGGAGCTTCATATTTCAAAAAACTTAAAGAATTGCGTCCTAATGTGGCTGATTATTTTTTTAAGTATGGTGGCTGTTTAGCTATGAGAGCTGTTGAGGTGAATCGATTAAAAGCTTTTACAATGGTGGGAGATATGAAGGAAGCTTTTGAAAAAGCCATCGAATTGAATCCGAAACATGTGCAGGCAAGATGGGCTTTAATCGAAATATATTTGCAATTGCCTGGCATTTTGGGCGGAAGTGAGTCGAAAGCAATTGCTTACTCAAATGAACTGGCTCAATTTTCTCCTGTCGATGGTTATTTATCACGAGGAAGAATTGAAGAGTATTTCAAAAGATATAATCAGGCAGAGAAAAATTATAAAAAAGCTCATGAAATTGGTGGTTCAAAAGTAACATTTCAAAAATTATATAATCTATATTTGAATAAGTTAAAAGACCCTAAAAAAGCTAAGGATTTAAAACAAAAATACGAAGAATAATATAAAAGGCAGATTTCAAAAAATGAGATTTGAAATTTAAAAATTGATATTTAAATGAAAACACATTTCATCGCCATTGGCGGAAGCGCTATGCATAATCTGGCATTAGCATTACACAATAAAGGATATCAGGTAACAGGAAGTGACGATGCTATTTTTGAACCTTCAAAATCAAGATTAGAAAAGAAAGGAATTCTTCCTGCTGAACTAGGATGGTTTCCAGAAAAAATAACTTCAGATATTGATGCGATTATCTTAGGAATGCACGCAAAAGCAGATAATCCTGAATTGTTAAAAGCGCAAGAATTAGGTTTGAAAATCTATTCGTATCCTGAATTTTTATACGAACAATCTAAAAATAAAACTCGTGTTGTAATTGGCGGTTCTCACGGAAAAACCACCATTACTTCTATGATTCTTCATGTAATGCATTACCATAATATTGCGGTTGATTATATGGTAGGAGCGCAGTTGGAAGGTTTCGATACAATGGTGCATTTGACCGAAGAAAATGATTTTATGGTTTTAGAAGGAGATGAGTATTTATCATCGCCAATTGATAGACGCCCGAAGTTTCATTTATATCAGCCAAATATTGCTTTGATTTCTGGAATCGCTTGGGATCATATTAATGTTTTTCCAACTTATGAAAACTATGTAGAGCAGTTTGAAATTTTCATCGAAAAAATTACAAATGGCGGAATTTTGGTTTACAACGAAAATGATCCTGAAGTGAAACGAGTTGCTGAAGCAGCGACAAATCCGATTAGAAAAATTGCTTATTCAACTCCAGAGTATTCGGTTAACGATGGCGTGACTTTATTAAAAACTCCAGAAGGCGATATGCCAATTGAAGTTTTTGGAGCTCATAACTTAAATAACTTGGCAGGAGCAAAATGGATCTGCCAAAATATGGGTGTTGATGAAGAAGATTTCTACGAAGCAATTGCAAGTTTCAAAGGTGCTTCTAAACGTTTAGAGAAAATTGCTGAAGGAAAGGGAAAAGTGGCATATAAAGATTTTGCGCATTCTCCAAGTAAAGTAGCTGCGACAACAAAAGCAGTAAAAGAACAATACCCAAACAGAACTTTGGTGGCTTGTTTAGAATTGCATACTTACAGCAGTTTAAATGCGGAGTTCTTAAAAGAATATGAAGGCGCTTTAGAATACGCTGATGTTGCGGTTGTATTCTATTCTCCAGACGCAGTAAAAATTAAGCAATTGGAAGAAGTTACTTACGAGCAGATTGCTACAGCATTCAATAGAAAAGATTTAATTATTTATACCAATCCAGCTGAGTTTAAAGAATATTTATTCAATTTAAATTTAGATAATTCTGCACTTTTATTAATGAGCTCAGGAAATTACGGAGGTTTAAATTTTGATGATGTAAAAGGATTGATTGAGTAATTAGTCAATTAGAAAATAAGATAATGTGTCAATTGTTATACGATTGGCACATTTTTTTTGAATTATCTCATTTTCTACTTGCCACATTATCTAATTATAAAATTTTATGAGAGAATTTTCTTCTTTTTTATATCTTCGCTTCTTAAAAGTATTATTATTATGGAAGGAGGTCATTTTGCTATAAAAAATTGGTCTGATGATGACAAACCTCGCGAAAAACTAATGCTCAAAGGAAAAGAGGCTTTGAGCGATGCTGAATTATTAGCAATCTTAATTGGTTCTGGAAGCCGTAATGAATCGGCTGTTGCATTAAGCCAACGAATTTTAGCTAGTGTTGGAGGATTAAATTCACTGGCAAAATTATCGATTGCTCAATTAATGAAATTTAAAGGAATAGGAGAGGCCAAAGCCGTTACAATTGTAGCTTCTTTAGAATTATGTGCACGTCGAAGATCAGAAAAAAATGTGGAGCAGACTAAAATAACTTCGAGTAAAAAGGTTTTCGATTTAATGCAACCTGTAATTGGAGATTTATCTCATGAAGAATTTTGGGTGCTTTTTCTTAATAATTCTAATAATGTGGTTTCTAAGACTCAATTGAGCAAAGGCGGAATTGGTGGTACAACTGTCGATGTCAGATTGATTTTTAAATTGGCGTTTGAAAAATATGCTACAGCCTTGATTTTGTGCCATAATCACCCTTCTGGAAGTTTGATTCCTAGTGATGCGGATAAACAAATTACAAGAAAAATACGCGAAGCGGGAAGTAAGTTAGATGTTAAAGTTTTAGACCATGTTATTATAACTGAATCAAAATATTATAGTTTTGTAGATGAAGGAATCTTTTAATGCATGAATACCACAAATATTACCGACATTTTTTTTGATTTAGATCATACACTTTGGGATTTTGATAAAAATTCAGAAATGGCATTTGATCGAATTTTCAAAACGAAATACCAAGAAATCGTAACTCAAGATTTTATTAAAGAATATATTCCGATCAATCAAGAATGCTGGAGATTGTATCAGAACGATAAAATTACACATCAAGAACTGCGTTATAATCGTTTGAAGTTTTCGTTTGATGCTTTGAATTATGTAATTTCAGAAGAAAATATCTTGGAAATAGCTAATGATTATATTGAGTTTCTTACCGACAATAATTATCTTTTTGATGGAGCAATTGAAGTTTTGGAGTATTTAAAGCCAAAATATAAACTTCACATTATTACAAACGGATTTGCTCATGTGCAGGAAAAGAAAATTAATAATGCTTCGCTTGGAGGTTATTTCAGCACGATTACAAATTCGGAATTAGCTGGTGTTAAAAAGCCAAATAGTATTATATTTGATTATGCATTAAAATTGGCCAATACTTCAAAAGAAAATAGTATTATGATTGGAGACGATTTTGAAGCCGATGTAAACGGAGCTTTGAATGCAGGCCTAGATGCTATTTTCTTTAATGAAAAAAGATTGGCAGTTTCAGAAAACTATAAACAAATTTACCATTTATTAGAACTAAAAAAATATTTATAATGATGAGAATTAAATTTTTACTTGTTGCCTTATTATGTTCAGTTATTGGATTTGCGCAGTCTATTAATGATTACAAAGCTGTAATTGTACCTTTGAAATATGATTTTATAAAAACAGACAATCAATATCGTTTGGCTACACTAAGCAAATCAAATTTAGTAAAAGCTGGTTTTGAAGCTTTTTATGCAAATGAACAGCTTCCTGACGGATATACAGATCGTTGCCAGGTGTTATATTTAGATGTAGTAAGAGATAACGCTTTCTTAGTTACTAAACTTATCGTACAATTCAAAGATTGTTTTGGTCAAGTGGTTTATACTTCAGAAGTAGGAAAAAGTAGAGAGAAGGAATATGAAGTAGCGTACAAAGAAGCACTAGACAATGCTTTTACGTCAGTTAATGCTTTGCATTATAAATACAGTGGTAATCCAGTTGCAACTTCAAGAACAACTGCTCCTGTAAAAGCTGCTGTGGCGACAAATGCAGTTGCTGCTATTGCTGCAACGCAAATTGCTGTAGCTTCTTCGCCAGATTTAAAAGATCCGAATTTATTGTATGCTCAACCAACAGAATCTGGATATCAATTAATCGATAAAACGCCAAAAGTAGTTATGAAACTTTTCAAAACTTCACAGCCAAATGTTTACATCGCTAGCAAAGATAATGTTCAAGGTTCTTTGATTTTAAAACAAGATGGGCAATGGTATTTTGAATCTTATCAGAATGATAAGCTGGTTTCAGAAAAAATTGTAGTTAAATTCTAAAATACAAAATGCGGTTTAATAACCGTATTTATCTTTCCAACGGTTCTTTAAAAATTCGCGGGTACTGTTCTCTCTAGAATTGTTTCCAGGATTATAAAGAACCGTTTCTTTTACAGCATCGGGCAAAAACTCTTGCTCAGCAAAATTATTGGCATAATCGTGCGAATATTTATATTCATCTCCATATCCTAGTTCCTTCATTAATTTGGTTGGAGCATTTCGCAAATGAAGCGGAACTGGTAAATCGCCAGTTTGTTTCACTAATTGTTGCGCACTGCCAATTGCCATATAAGAAGCATTGCTTTTTGGCGATGTAGCCAAGTAAATAGCACATTGGCTTAATATGATGCGACTTTCTGGATATCCGATAGTGGTAACAGCTTGAAAAGTATTATTAGCCATTATAAGTGCCGTTGGGTTGGCATTACCAATATCTTCGCTTGCTAAAATAAGCATTCTTCTGGCAATAAATTTTACATCTTCACCACCTTCAATCATTCTGGCGAGCCAGTAAACGGCTCCATTCGGATCACTTCCGCGAATAGATTTAATGAAGGCAGAAATAATATCATAATGCTGTTCGCCAGTTTTGTCATAAAGAACCGTGTTTTGCTGTACAAGTTCTAAAACACGATCATTGGTTATGGTAATTTCGTCACCAGCAGAAGCATTAACAACAAGCTCAAATACATTTAAAAGTTTTCTTCCATCTCCTCCAGAAATGCGTAATAACGCTTCTGTTTCTTTTAGATTTATCTTTTTAGTCAATAAATAAGTGTCAGTTTTCATTGCGCGCTCTAAAAGAGCCTCTAAATCGGCTTTTGTAAAAGCATTTAGTATATAAACTTGGCAACGTGACAATAATGCAGGAATCACTTCAAAACTTGGGTTTTCGGTTGTCGCACCGACCAAAGTTATCCAGCCTTTCTCTACAGCAGCCAACAATGAGTCTTGCTGTGACTTGCTAAATCTGTGAATCTCATCAATAAATAGAATAGGATTTTTGGCAGTAAAAAGCCCGCCGCTTTGTTTTGCTTTATCAATAACATCGCGAATGTCTTTTACACCCGAGTTGATAGCGCTTAGAATATAAAAGGGTCTTTTGGACTCTTGAGCAATAATTTGGGCTAATGTTGTTTTTCCCGTACCAGGAGGCCCCCAGAAAATCAAAGAGGGAATTATTCCTTTCGAAATCTGCTGTGTTAAAGAACCAGTTGGGCCAACCAAATGCTGCTGGCTGATATAATCTTCTAATTTCTGCGGACGAATACGCTCTGCTAAAGGTGCTTCCATAAATACAAAATTAGTATTTTAAGATTTAAATTTCATTCATTCAAAAGTTAAAACAACTCACTGAAAGAATGATTGTTCTGATTTGAGACAATTTCTATTTTAATATGACAAAATATCAGTAAAATATTTTTGGATAGTTTTTTGAGTTCTGTTAAATGTTATTTTCAAAAAATATGAGCGATACTAATTTTAAGTTTTCAAATTCGGTTATTGGACTTCCATTGTTTTTTGTCCTTTTTTTATGGATAATATATTGGCTTCAGATTCGCTTTGATTTTGATTTTTATCGCTACGGAATTTATCCTCGTGATTTTATAGGACTTCGAGGTGTTTTATTCAGTCCATTCATTCACGAAAATTTAGATCATTTATACAATAATAGTATTCCGCTTTTAATACTGTTGGCGGCAATGCAATACTTTTACCCAAAACAGACTTTCGGTGTTATTGCATACGGGATACTGCTTTCAGGATTGATTACATGGGTTGTCGGAAGAGAGAATTTTCACATTGGAGCCAGCGGACTCATTTATGTTCTAGTTAGTTTTATTTTCTTTAAAGGTATTCAAACTAAATATTATAGATTGGTAGCATTGTCTCTTACTGTGATTTTGCTTTATGGCGGAATGATATGGTATGTTTTTCCAGATGTAGATCAATCTATTTCTTGGGAAGGACATTTGGCAGGCCTTATTACAGGTTTTGTTTTGACTTTGTTTTATAAAGCGCCCGAATATGCCAAACCAATTGTTTACGATTGGCAACATCCAGATTTTGATCCTAGCAATGATCCTTTTATGAAACATTTTGATGAAAACGGTAATTTTGTCCCTACTTCATATGATGATGAAGAGGAACCGATAGAATATTTTTCGTCTAGTTTTCCTGTAAATTATATTGTAATTAAAAAGACGGAGCAAGAAGAAGAAACAGATCAATAATTTTCTTTGAAATAAAAGGAGTAAATTTGTTAGGGTAACAATTAAATTCTGAGCATTATGAAATTGAAATTTATCGTTTTGTTTTTGTGTTTTGTTTTTAATGCGAAAGGCATTGCTCAATGTGAAATAAAAAATAGAGTGCAGGCAGATGGAAGTATGATTTATTACTTTGAGCCAGCCGTTTTTTATACTACAAAAGCGAAATCGTTGAAAATTAATATTGTTACAGACAAAGAACATTATTTTGTTGCGCTACAGCCTACGCCTTTCCCTGATAAGAAAGAAGGGAAAAAAATTAAAGAGGATTTAATAATTCATCTTGCTGATAATAAAACGTATAACTTAGCTCATTACGATACGCAATACAGACGCAACGATTCTATAATGCAGGTTCTTTATTTGATAGATAATAAAGATATAGAGGCATTTTCAAATTATGAAGCCGTTAGTGCTGAAATTAATATGCAGGGTACAGAATTTGTGCGAAGCTATAATTTTAAGCTTCATAAAAACGCTATTGTCGAACAGCTGAATTGCTTTTTGAAGAAAGAAGAGAATTAATTTTACTCTTCGTCTTTTGCTTCAGGATCTTTTTTAGCTTCAATTTTCTTTTGAAGGTTTCGAAGAAGATTGTTGAAAGTGATAGTAAGTGAAGCAGCATTGGTTGTTTGATTTCCGCTATTTCTCGGAAGGTATTCATTGCAATAGGTTAGTTCGACTTGAAAATCATCCGAAAATAGATAACCTGCCCCAATGTTTAATCGATTTCGATCAAAGAAACTTTCGCCTGTTATTTTTGCTCCAGATTTAAAATAAAGTTCATCTGATGCAATTGCATATACAACACCACTTCTTAAAAATTTACTATTAAGAGGTTGGATGTATTTAATCTGCTGGCGATATCTAAAAACATTTTCGTAATCACCATCTTCATTTCTAATGTGCCGATATTCGGTACGCATTCTTGTGCTTAAGGTATAACCCGTTTTATGAAAGTAATAAATGCCCTGAAGAGCAAAACGCCATTCAGGAGATTCGAACTGGCCGATTTCGGGAACGTCTCGATTGTTGAAATAAGCTATAAAACCTGAAAATTTCCATCTAGGAGAGAAGTAGTAATGTCCCCAACCTCTAAGGGATCTTTGAATGGTATTTTCAAATAAGTTTGGAGATGATTCTGTACTGCTGTAGGCCGCTGCTACATCTATTTCAGTAGCCCATTTTTTGCTTATAGTCTGGTTAAACTGAAACTCATTCCAAAATTGATTGTATGTAGTATTTTGTCCGTAGCTGTTTGTAATCAGTAAAATTACAAACAGGCATCGGAATATGTTAACTTTTGATTTTGAATTAGATTTTGAAAGCATTAATTAAAGGTATTTAATTATTTCATTCGCATCTTAATTTCTCAATTTGTTTTTTTTTAGATTCTTTGTCGAACAGCTTCGTATAGAAAAGCCCCACAGGCAACAGATACATTTAAAGATCCAATTGAACCAAACATTGGCAGCTTAGCTTTTTCGTCTACTATTTTTAAAACAGAAGGATTTATTCCTCGGTCTTCAGATCCCATAATAATAGCTAATGGTTCAGATAACGATATGTCGTATATGTTTTGATCTGTTTTTTCGGTTGCTGCTACTGTTTTGATTCCAGAACCTTGTAAGTAAAAGATAGCATCTTTTATATGTTCTACTTTGCAAATAGGCACATTGAATACGGCTCCGGCAGAAGTTTTAACAGTATCTCCGTTTACAGGAGCAGAACCTGCTTTTTGTATAATGATTCCGTTTACACCAGTACATTCTGCTGTTCTAATAATAGCACCAAAATTTCTGGCGTCTGATATCTGATCTAAGATAAGAAAAAGAGGTTTTTTGCCTGACTCTATGGTAGATTCAATCAAATGTTCTAAATCAATAAAACCAATAGGAGAGATGGTTGCTACAGCTCCTTGGTGGTTATTTGGCGTAAGACGATTTAGTTTTTCTACAGGCACATAAGAGAAATTAATGTTAGCACGTTTCATTACCTTCATTAAATCTTTCATAAGTTCACCAGAAATATCTTTCTGAATAAAAACTTTGTCTACTTCTTTCCCTGCCTGAATTGCTTCTATGATGGCTCTAATGCCAAATATTTGATGTTCTTTTTCCATTGGACAAATATAGGTAATATGTTTATATAAAAAAACCACCCCAAATTAATGGGGTGGTTTAAATAAAATGCTATATGCAATTTTTTAGTGTTCGTCTTCTTTGAAACCAGTTCTCTTGTAACCTTTTATTTCATAAATAGTTCCTGGATCATCTGAGAATTCAGCTTTAAAAGAGATACCGTCAACAATATGACCTCCAGTAGTTTTAGTGTCATTTTTAGTGACTTTCCCATCTGTAACATTAACAGTGATGTTATATCCATCAACACTACTAGCTAATTTACTTCCTGCAAATGTTAATGAGCCTAGGGTTACTGGTGACTTAACTTTAAAAGTCCAAATTTTACCATGGTCATCAATCCACATTTCTTTTCCATCATCTGCTGATGTATTATAAGTAGAAAGAAGAGTATAATTAACTGCTAATTTTCCGTTAACGAATGTTTGAACATACCAGTCTCCTGCCATTGATTCCACAGATGTTCCTCCTGGATCAGTGTCTCCCACTTCATCACAAGATGCAAATGAAGCAAGTACAAATACAGCTGCAACTATACGGATTATATTTTGTTTTAATTTTTTCATTTTAATAATTTTAAAGTTGTACTTGAGTTAATGTTGATACAAAAGTATAAGTAGTTGATGCATCAGCTTCCCAAACTGTTGTAAGTACAAGTGTTTTAGTAGTAGGATCAACAGTTAAACCTGTAATATTAGCAGATCCTCCAAATTGTTTGTTTGTTAACGGGTTGCCTGGAAAAGTAAAAGTATTTGTTGGAATATTTCCAGCAATTGTACCTCCTAAAGTGGCTGAATTGATTCCTATGCTTCTACCTAGATCATACCAGCCTCCAAAAGCATCAGAAACACCAAATGTGCCATCTGCATTTTTCCAAATATACACATATTTCATGTTTACTGAACTTCCCTGACTAGCACTCATCAATACACCATTTCTTTTTACTGTAGAGATATATACACCTTCAATACTGTTAACTAAATCTCCGGTTTTGTAAACAATAATTTTTCTACCTTTAGTTGCTTTGTATCCATCTTTGTTTACTGCACTGTAATTTTCAGTATACTCGTCAATTTTGTTAACGTCAAGAGTAGTACCACCTCTATATTTTCCACCTGTTAAAGCTGATGTAGTTGGTATTACAGCTCCACCTTCTGTAGATACAGCACCTGGGTCTGTGTAAGTTTGACCCAGTGGTAAAAAGTATGGATTGTCACCATTAACAGTAATAAGAGCATAATTTGTTACTTTTGAAACGTGATCAGTATCTGTTGAGCATGATGTAAGTAGCAGACTGCTAAACACCATTAATTGTATAAATATTTTTTTCATCAGTTAGTTTTTTAGTTAACATCCCACCATACTGGAAGAGTTATTGCTTTTAAGGCTGGAGCATTTGGATTTCTTGATTTTACTGTATTTGGTAAAACAATTCTTTTTGGGAAGTTTTTACCAATTACACTTCTCACAGATACAGCAAAATGCCCAGGAACGTATAATTCACTCGTCTGAGGAATAGTAGTAGATGCTACTGGGAAACCAGTTCTATTTTGCTCAATGAATGATTCGTAACCATTTCCAGGAAAACTTGCGATCCATTTTTGAGTAATAATAGCCTCGATTTGTGTTGAAAGTGTACCTGCTGTAGGATATTCATATGCGCCTCCAGCAGCTAGTAAAGAATTAGGAGTAAGAGCATATTTTTTGAAATTAGCTGCAACACCTAAATCATAAGCAGATTTGGCACCAGTTCCGCCATAGTATCTAGCCAGAGCTTCTGCTTGTAAGAAATAGCTTTCTTCCGCACTCATTAAATATGCTGGAGTTGTTGGTGCTAATATTACTGTTGAAAGTCCTGTAGCATTGTTTAAGAAGTCACCTTGGTTGTTGGCTTTTCCTGCTGGAGTTCCACCATCTTCATAATATTTAGCGATACGAGGGTCAGCTTTTTGCGTTAAGTAAGAATACATTGTTGTACTAGCTTTAAGGTTTAAAGTAGTATTTAATTGTCTTCTATCTGATTCAAATAAAGGGTTACTTTTACTATCTGCATCTTCAAAGTTGTGCATTGAAGCATCTACATCTAAAAATTGTGCACCTGAGTTGATTAGTGCTCTAACTCCTGATTCAGCAAGAGTAGGATTTACTTCAGTTAATCTTAAATGAAGTTTTAATAGTAAAGAGTTACCTAATTTTGTCCATTTTGTCATGTCTCCATTGAAAATGAAATCATCTTTAGCAGGAGTATCTCCTACAGATGTGCTTAGATTTTTTGATAATGCTAGCTTTAAGTCAGCAATCATTAAATCATAAGCCTCTTTCCCGGTGTTGAATTTCGGTTGTAATATTAATGGATTGTTTGATTCAGCATAAGGAATATCATCATACAAGTCTGTTAATACTTGAGAAGCTTGTACTTCAAGTATTGTAGCAATTAAATAGTATTTTGTATTCCCTTCAGCTAATGCTTTTGCTTTTATAACTTTAATATCGTTTAAAGCATCATACATTGCACCCCAACCAGCTTGGTAATCATTTGTTCCAATGCTGTATTGGTCTATGTCTTTGTACTGGTTTGAAGTCGTATTTTGTGTCCAGAATTGTGACCAAAACCCTCCTATGATCGCATAGTAAGATCCTTCAGCTCCTATAACTCCTGCAATACCAGAAGGTAGAATAGTTGAGTAAGCTTGTCCTGGAGGCAATACATCCGGGTCTCTATTAATGTCAAATGTTTCGTCACATGACACTAATAAGAAAAGAGCGGTTATTAATGTTGCTATTTTTTTCATTTTCCTATATTTTATTTTAGAATGATAATTTTAAAACTCCACCAATTGATCTTTGTGAAGGGTTAGATCCAAATTCTCCAAAATCTGAAATCACACGAGACGCACCATAAGTTGATACCTCTGGGTCAACATAAGGGTTTGCTCCAGGTGTCCACATGAAAAGGTTTCTTGCGTAAACTCCAAGCGATATTTTGTTTAAGCCCATATTTTTAGTCAGTGCAGAAGGGAAGTCATAGTTAAAGTTAACCTCTCTCAATCTAACAAAAGTTTTGTCGATTACGTGATTGTTTTCGTAAGCTGGATTGTCCTGAGTATTATAGAATGATGAAACGTTTTCGTAAGAAACTGGAGTAGTGTTTTCTACATATGAAACTACACCATTTGTCACAACCTCATTAACTGAGTTTGGAACGATAAATGTATTTCTGTTGTTATATGTAGTTTCAATACCATTTCCTACAAAATGAGCAAGTCTTTTAGTGTAAGAATACATTTCTCCACCTTGTTTCCAATCTAGAGAGAATCCTAAGTTGAAGTTTTTGTATTTGAAGGTATTTTGTAACCCCATAACAAAATCTCTTTGAGAATCTCCAACACGTTGAATCTCGTCGCTAAGTTCATACATTCCTGAATTAGGATTAACAATAATTTGTCCAGCTGCATTTGTTTTTGGAACATAAGCATAGTATGTGCCTATTGGTTGTCCTTTAGTAGCTCTGTATGTTACTGAATAACCAGTAGCTAAATCGATGTTGTCAAATCCGTCAGCTGTTTTTGTAACTTCGTTCAAGTTTTTAGTGAATGTGTAAGTGATATTCCAAGTGAAATTCTTGTTTTTAATTGGGCTGCCAGTAAGAGATAACTCGATACCTTTATTTACAATTTCTGCAGCATTAATAGCTTTGCTAGTAAATCCTGTTGATGGGTCTAATGGTAAGTTTACAATTAAGTCTGAAGTTGTTTTGTGGTATAATGCTAAGTCATAGCTAATTCTGTTTTTCAAGAATGAACCTTCAGCTCCGATTTCGTATTCAACTGTACTTTCTGGTTTTAATTGAGAGTTTCCAAGTCTTGAAGAAGCTTCGAAGAAACTAACTCCACCAATTGGAGATGTAATAACACCAAAGTTTGCAGCCGCAGATCCAGATACGTATGAATTTTCTGTTACATAAGCTCCTGTGTCATTTGCAATTTTAGAAGCTGCACCTCTTAACTTTAAGAAAGTATTACCGTTATCAATAACAATTGCTCCAAGAGATAATGCAGGGTAAAAGTATGAATTGTTACCAATTGGTAAAGTAGATGTCATATCTTGTCTTCCTGTAAGGGTAGCAAAATATCTATTTTTGAAAGCAAATTCTGCAGATGCATATACCGCACCAGTTTTTCTTACCATGTTATCCTGAGTAATTACAGGTCTTGATGCTGAGTTAGAAAGCTCATAGAAATTTTTAATACCTAAACCAGTAACAGTGTTAAATAATTCGTCAGATTCTCTTTTGTTATAGTTTAAACCTCCTAAAAGATTTAAAGTCCAGTCTTCGCCTAAGTTTGTATTGTAGTTTAAGTTGAAGTATGTATCAAATTCGCTGAATTCAGATCTGCCTTCTGTAACTCCACCTACTATCTTGTTTTTTTTGCCGTCTTGTGGGCTTCCTGGTTCGTAATCTACAATAGCTCCGTAACTTTTGTATCTTTCAGATCTTACGTTACCACCAATTTGCCATGAAGCAGTAATCTTGTCAGTAATTTTATAGCTTAAGTTTATGTTTCCAAATAGGTTATTTCCATAAACTTTTGTGCTGTTTTCGTTTATAGCAAAATATGGGTTTCCAGCGTATGGAGTAAAGTAGTAGCTGTTGTTGTTAAACGGATTGTTTTTGTAATCTGCTAAATCAACAATACTAACATCTCTAGGAATTTGTAATAATTCTTGTTGTAATGTAGAACCTTGACCAGCGTCATCACCTTGTCCTGTATTAACAATACCTTGATCTTTGTAAACGTAGTTTAAAGATGTTCTTAAAGTAAATCTTTTACCTTTTAAGCCTCCATTAAAACCTAAAGATTGTTTTTTGTATAAATCAGCATCTGTAGGTACGACTCCATCACTGTTTACATTAGAGAATACTAATGAGAAATCAGAAGTGTCTCCACCACCGCTTAATGTTACAGATTGTGTAGCTAATGTTCCAGTTGTGTAAAAATCTCTTACATTATTTTTCAATCCTACGTAAGATTTGATTTGTTGGCTGTTATTGTATATTGTTCCCCAAGGCCTAACTTCACCGTTGAAAGCGGGTCCCCAAGAACCATTCTCGTTACTGTATGAGTTAGCTCCTGAATATCCAAGTCCGTTCCAACCTTGTCCAAATTCATTTTGTAAATGAGGAACTCTTGCAACTTCACTAAACTCTGTAGAGGCTAGCATATCAACTTTGATTCCAGTATTTGCTTTTCCTTTTTTAGTTGTGATGATAATTACACCACCCCCAGCTCTTGATCCGTATAACGCAGAAGCCGCAGCTCCTTTAAGAACTGTCATGCTTTCAATGTTGTTAGGGTCAAGGTCACTGATACCGTTACCAGCATCATAAGATCTGTTTATAGATGCAACCCCATCATTACCACTCCCTGATGCACTGTTGTTAATTGGAGATCCGTCAACAACATAAAGAGGACCAACATTACCTGTAATAGTATTCAAACCACGGATAACAACTTTGGTTGAAGCTCCAGGTTGAGAAGGTGCAGTAATATCTACCCCTGCAATTTTACCAGAAAGGGTTTCAAAAGGGTTAGTGTTAACTACAGCAGTAATTGCTTCTGATTTTAAAGTCGTTGTTGCGTACCCAAGAGATTTTTTCTCTCTTTTAATACCAAAAGCTGTTACAACTACTCCTTCAAGTTCTTGCGCTGCTGCATCTGCCATTTTAACATTTACAGTAGAAGAACTTGCGGCTACTTCTTGGGTTTTCATGCCAATGTAGCTAAATACCAAAATTTGGCTTGAAGAAGCTTTGATAGAAAATTTACCATCAAAGTCTGTTTGCGTTCCTGTCTTAGTTCCTTTAACTAATACACTAACACCCGGTAAAGGCATTCCTGCATTGTCAGAAACTGTTCCCGAAACAGCTCTTTCTTGCGCAAAAGAAAGTTGCGCAACTAGTACTAATAAAAGTACTAAGAATCCATTGAACTTTAGTTTCATTTTTAAATATTTTGAATTAGTCTGACAAAAATCTTAATAATTTGTTAATCTACCTAATTTAAAAAGCTTTTTTTTTAGTTAAATAATGATTTTAGCTTTAGATTTTGCTGTTTTATAGATTAAAACTTGCTTAAAATTACAAATTCGTAATTTTTAGTGTTAAATTTGATAATAATTAAAAATTTTGTCATGCTATCAAATGTTAAATTTATAGAAAAAGAGTGTTTAAATGCTTTTTTTTATAACTTTTGACGAGAAAAAACAATCAGACTAACCTGATAAATTTTGTTAAAATGGTATGCAGTCTTTAATGGTTAGTGGTAATATGTTGTAAACTATTTTATTTTAGAGCGCTACTTTTGAGAAATAAGGAAAGTTTTCTGCTTATAAAAAGGATTGAAAAGATGGTTCTCATTTTAATAGTTTTATGTCGTTTATTTTTGAAATTCTAATGTTGATTTTTAAAAATGAGTTAAATGTAAATTTAAGATTAATGTGTCTATAAAAAAGAAAACGGTTACAGGATGGATGCCTGTAACCGCTTTCGATTTATTGTAATGATATAATTTAGAATTTATCCCAAAACAATTTAGTTTCTACAGCATCACCGCCAATTGCAGCACTTGCTTCTGTGTAACTTGCCTTGTTTAATGATTGTTCGATAATTGGATAGGTGTAACGCATTGGAAAACCTGAGACAGCATCAGGCGGAGCGACTAAAACAGGGAAATCCAATCTTCTGTAAAATGACCAGCCTTCAAATGAATTGTTATAAAAAGCTATCCAGCTTTGGGTTCCTATTTTTTGTTTCCAAGTTCCAGCTGCGGTTGTGTAAGCAACATCTGGATTTGCTAAGTAAGTTGTAGCATCCGCTTCTGTTCCTCCCCAGTCTAAAATTGAAGCCGTTATTGCAGCATTATAATGTGCTTCTGCATTTGAAGGTGTCCCATATAAAGATCTTTCAGCCGCTTCTGCTAATAGAAATTCTGCTTCAGCGTAGTCTAAAATTGTTCCTGGAAAGTCTGGAGCCTGAATTGTTGGTGTAATATGTGTTTTTTGTGCAAATGAATTAGCAGATCCATTTTCTCCACCGATATACTCTATTTCCGGAGTAGATGGGTCATCCATATTGTCATCAAAATATTTTGCACGTCTTGGGTCATTCAAATTGTTCATCATGTCTATGATAGTACTAGTTGGAACAAAATCTGAGCGACCACTAGCAACAAGATCTACATATAATGGATTAGTATTTGGTGTAGCTGTAAGGTACTTTAGATCTGCATTGTCAAGATTTGATTTAAAAACTAAGGGCGCAGCACTTGATACAGTTGCTTGTGCCAATGCACTTTCGGAAGGGATGTCAGAAATAGTGATGCCCATTCTTAATTTTAGGGTATTTGCAAACTTGATCCATTTTGACACATCTCCTCCGTATATCCTGTCATTGTCTCCAAAGCTTTTGCCACCAGTATTTAGTTTGGCTATCGCATTATTTAATCGGCTAATTAAATCTTTGTAAATTGTTAAGCCATCATCGTACTTTGGTGTTTTGTAGTTAAGATTTATGGCTTGAGAATATGGAACATTCCCAAATGTCTCAACTAGTATGGCGTAGGTGTAAACGTTTAAGACTTCTATAATTGCAAGTTTGTTTTGTTTGTCTAAAGGGTTTTCTGTTAAGCCAAGTGGAGTATTGGTGATGTTTTTAGCGCTTTGATCCAAATCCTTCAGAACATCTTTATATAAGAATTGCCAGTGCTGTTCTGGGATTGTTCTAGTAACTAAGTCATAATTACTTTCGTCTGTGTATACAGTTTCTGTAAAATATTGATCGATTAATCTAATGATATTATTGTTGACATTTGTGTTTGTCATTTGATCTACCAAACTTTTTTGAGCACTTGTGAATAAAGCCTCTCCTGGTACGTTTGATGGATCTTTTACATTAACATTTAATTTTTCGATATCATCAGAGCAGGACGAGAATGTTGCTGCGGTTAGTATGATTATAAATATCTTTTTCATGATTTCTAGATTTAAAATTGGAATTTAATATTGAAGCTAATGTCTCTTGTAGAAGGTAAAGATCCTGTAGAGTAGCCTTGCAAGTTACCAGCTCCCAATCCTGATTCTGGATCTGCATCTGGTAGGTTTTTGTGTATAATCCAGAGATTTGTTCCAACAATGCTAAAAGTCATTCCGTTTATGAATGTATTTTTTAATATACTTTGTGGTAGAGAATATGTAATTGATGTTTGTCTAAGTTTGATGTAGCTGGCATCGTATACAAATGCTTCGTCTGGTAGGCCTCTTCTATATCCTTGAGCGCCAAATCGGCTTGCATTAATTCTAGTGGTGTTTACTTTGCCATCAGGATTTACTCCTGGGTTTATAAAACCTCCACTATCAGATCCAGACGTCAATGGATTTCTAATAGGATTTCCTAGGTCATTTAAATAAGCTGTATCGTCTGGTAGACCTGTTGCTAAACCATAATAACGGTCTAATGAGAATATTTGTCCACCTTTTTGCATGTCAATTAAAAATTCAAGTGAGAAGTTTTTGTAAGTGAATTTGTTATTTAAACCTCCAGTATAATCTGGATTTGCATTTCCAATTGGATTATCAGATGTTGAAGTTTTTATATATTGACCATTACTAGGGTCAACAACTCGTTGTCCATTTAAATAAGTATATTGTGTGCCATATATAACACCATATGGTTGCCCGACAGCAGCATTTATTGTCACACCTCCCTGAAAAGATCCCAATTGTAGGTTGTTAATACCGTCTAATAGATCTAATACTTTGTTTCTATTTCTGGCAAAGTTTAAATTTATTTCCCATGAAAAAGTATCTGTTTTTACAGGCGTACCATTTAATGTTATTTCAATCCCTTTGTTTTCAATTTCACCGGCATTAATTAATTCGTAAAGATATCCTGTAGAAGCAGTAAGTCTTAATGGTATGATCTGATCAATTGAATTTGATTTGTAGTAAGAGAAATCAAATCCTAATCTTTTTTTAAAGAACGAAAGTTCTAGACCTGCTTCGTAACTTTTTGTACGTTCTGGTTTTAGGTTAGGATTGTTTTTAGTGTCTTTTACAGATGCTGATGCTGCCCCAAATGCTGTGTTAACTGCGTATGTGTCTAAAACTCTGTCAAAACCAGGGCTGTTTCCAACTTCGGCATAGTTAAGTCTTACTTTTCCAAAGGATAGCCAATCTGCTTTTACAAATTTAGAGAATACAAAGCTGGTAGAAACAGAAGGGTAGTAATAGGTGCTGTTTGCTTCTGGAAGAGTTGAAGAGTGATCTCTTCTGATTGTCCCCTCTAGAAATAAATAATCTTCATATCCAAAAGATGCGCTTCCGTAAAGGCCATCTACACCTATAGCTTCATCTCTTTCTATTGGCGCTAATAGTGGACTTACTGTGTTTTGTAAAGAATATAATTTTGGTATAGCAAGTCCGCCATTTGTTGCTGCGAATATTGAATTGTAGTAGCTTCTTCTAATGTTAACCCCAACAACACCCTTTAAATTTAGTTTTTCTGTGATATCTGTGTTGTAGTTTAGCATGAAGTCATAGTTGTATTCACTAAATCCTATGTTTTTGCGAGAGTAACCAGATGATGCTGGGCTTCTGTTAAGAGAGCCGTCGCCACCGCCAGTTCCAATTCCAAAATTAACAGGAACACTTCCAATGGCTCTTCTTTCTTCTTGCAGTTCGTCATATGTGTCAACAGAAACTCGGCCAAAGGCATCTAGCCAGCTTGCTATTTTGTAGTTTAAAGAAACATTTCCTATAAATCTGTTTCTGCTATCTGATTCATAATTTTCATAACGCTGAAAATACGGGTTATCCCAAAATATAGGAGTCGGATTAGTGTACGAATTTGGATTCCATGATACATTGCGCCCTGTAAGTTGATAAGCTTGTCTTAGGCCTTTTATATCAACATTGGTTTGCCACCATTGTCTGAAATTACCAGCAATGTTGTCATTGTAACCTGTGCTATTTCTACCAATTGTGCTTGTTCTTGAAAAATTTCCATATCCCGCTATGGTTAATCTGTCGTTGATTAGGGTAGAAGCGTTCAAGGTGAAAGTGTTTCTCTTCAAGCTGCTGTTTGGCAATAAACCAGTCTGGTCAAGATTGTTGGCTCCTATTCTTAAGTATCCATTTTCTAAACCTTTGTCTATCGAAATGGAATTAGTAAGGGCTACTGGTTTTTCAAAAAAAGTGATAGGACCATTTTTTGCGGCTAGCCAAGGTGTGGCTTTCATATAATTTGGAGATTCAGGATAGAATGCATCCCACTGATAAACCATTAGTTTTGGATCAAAAGCTTGTCCATATGATGCGTCTTCAGTTAAAGGTGTTACGTTGTCTAAAATTCCGTCTCCATTTATATCAATATGATCTAAATACGAATCTTCGTCTGGACCATAATACGGTCCGTACCCGGCACCATATTGTTTTTGATATTTTATGAAAGTGCTTTTGTCAATAGAGCCAATGGTTACGCCTGAATTAATAGTGACAGAGTAGCCTTTTGCTTTCTTGTTTCCTTTTTTTGTTGTGATAACAACAACTCCATTAGCGGCTCTTGATCCATAAAGTGCACTTGCGGCAGAGCCTTTAAGAACGTTAATAGATTCGATGTCTTCAGGGTTGATGTCTGATGCTGCGCTTCCGTAATCGTAACCTGCTCCAGATTGCTCTTGATCTCTTGTGTTTGAATTGTTGTTGCTTACAGGAACCCCGTCAATCACAAACAAAGCTTGGTTATTTCCTGTTAGAGAAGAATTTCCTCTAATTACAATATTGGTAGAACCTCCAAAATTGGTTGTTCTTTTTACTTGTACCCCAGAAACTTTTCCTGATATGGCATTTACGAAGTTGTCGCTTTTAACGGCGGCCAAATTTTCTCCTTTAACTTCTTGAGTTGCATAACCAAGAGATTTTTTCTCTCTTGATAATCCTAAAGCTGTAACTACAACTCCTTCTAATTGTTGTGCGTCACTGGATAGTTTAGCATTAACTTTAGTTGAGCTTGCTGGAAATTCTTGAGATTTCATTCCAATGTAGCTAAAAACTAAAACTTGGTTCGATGTTGCTTTGATGGAATATTTTCCGTCAAAATCGGTTTGTGTTCCGGTTTTTGTCCCTTTTATTAATACGCTTACGCCTGGTAAAGGCATATTGGCATCATCGGTCACAACACCCGAAACTGTTCTTTCTTGCGCAAAGGTTAGTTGCGCGATTAGTGCTAGTAAAAACACTAAGATTTTGTTAAACTTTGGTTTCATATTTGTCAAATATTTTGAATTAGTACTGTAATATTCGTAATTACTTGTTAAAAATCCTAATATTGTGTTAACAAATTTTTACAAATAGCTAAAATTTAACATTGTAACATATTGTGAGTATACTGTTATAAAACTTTATTTCGGTTTGATTTGTGCTACCGTTTGCTATAAATATTTTTAATAAGCCATTTTTTGTTAGTAGTCCTAAGCCTACACCAGCGCTGATTAAACTGCTGAATTTTTCGCTATTTTTTATTGAAGTTTGATCTTGATAAATTCCATAATCAAGTATTGTGTGTAGGTATAAATTTGAACTAAGTAAATATCTGTATTCGGTAATGAATAGACTTGCCATATTTCCTTGAAGACTATTTTCTGAAAAGCCTCGAATTGAATTTAATCCTCCAAATCTGAAAAGCTCATTTGTTATATAATTATCGCTTTTTAGATATAAGATTTGGGGGTTGATGTAGATAAAGCTTTTTTTGTTTAATTCGAAATTGTAAGACAGATTTAGGTTGGTGTAAAATTGCTTGGTTGTTTCTGTGGTTTCAGTAGTGTTGTTTGTTGTTCTTTTTCCGTAACCAAATAATAGACTTGCGTATGATTTTCTTGGAAAAAGATCATTGGAGCTATTGTTTTTTTTGTATTCTAAGGTAGAAGTAAGGTATGAGTTTTTGAAATCGCTGATTGTTGCGCTATTGTTGTTTTGAATATCACTTGATTCTGTTGATTGATATCCAATGTATACTTTAGAATTGTAATTTAAATAATAGCCTAGATCTATTGCGGTTTTTGTATTTTGAAAGGTACTGTCCTGTTTGAAAATATTTAGTTGGGCTTTTATTCCTAATGCTGATTTGAAAATGTAGGGGATTTCAAGTTTTGTATTAAATGTTGTTTGCTTGTTGCCATCGCTTTTCCAGTATAAAGAAAATTGTTCGCCTGCACGAAGTATGTTTAATAAGGAGATGTCTAAATACCCGTTAAGGCGTATTTTTTTACTTTCATCGTTTGAAAATCCAATATAGCCATCAAAATTATTTGCTTTTCTTTTGTCGAGATAAGTATAGATTTTAGTTGAATCTGGAGTGAATAAGATTTCTGGATACTTAGGCTGAGAAACAAATTCAAAACTATTAATATCATCGTAAAGTTTTTTAACGGTTTCTTGATTAAAAGTTCTGTTAACGTATTTTTTGTTTAATTGTTTTAATGCTCCTTTTGGAAAATAATCGATCATGGCAGGATTCGTGTAGTTTACAATAATAGAATTTAAGATTCTTTTTTTTTCGGAATCAAAACTTAAGTCCGCGTAAATTATCAAATTCTTTTTTTTGATATTTTGTAGTTTGATTTTTGAAAATGCAAAACCCGCTTTTTCTTTGTCTGATATTTTCTGATTTAAGAAGTTCTCAAGTTCTCTGTAAGGTATAAATATGGTGTCTTTTGATATTTTTTTTGAATCATAAAAAGAACTATTTGTACCTATATATATATGGACTTCTTTTATTTGGTTTTTTAGGTCTATTAAAACATTGTAGGTACTATCGTTTGTCTTTTTGTTTTCTAATATTTTAGAGTCAAGGTAGCCTTGTTTTGCAAGTCTGTTTGTTACTGTTGAAATTTCACTGTTTAGGGATTTAATGTTTGGGTGTTTTTTTGTGTAAGGAATCGAATCGATGGTTTGATTTTGTTTTTTATTGATTCCGTTTATATTAAGGTAAAAAGATTGTGCGAAACAATTAGATGATAAAAGAAAAATGAGTATGTAATATAATTGTTTCAAAAGCAATTGTTTTGTTAGTTAATTGTAAAGCAAATATCTAATGTTTCTTTGTGAAATCATAGATATAAATAATGTTATTGAAAATTAATGATTTAACGTTTGTATACTGAAAAATATTTTATACATTTGCAACCCCGTAAAAAGCGGGAATTTAATAAACATAATAATTTTTAGTATTAATTATGCCAACAATTCAACAATTAGTAAGAACAGGAAGAACTCAGATCACTAAGAAGAGTAAATCGGTTGCTTTAGATTCTTGTCCTCAAAGAAGAGGGGTTTGTACGCGTGTTTACACTACTACACCAAAAAAACCAAACTCTGCAATGCGTAAAGTTGCGCGTGTACGTTTGACAAATGGTAATGAGGTGAATGCTTACATCCCAGGAGAAGGACATAATCTACAAGAGCACTCGATAGTATTAGTGCGAGGTGGAAGGGTAAAAGATTTACCAGGTGTTAGATATCACATCGTTCGTGGAGCGCTTGATACGTCAGGTGTTGCAGGAAGAACGCAAAGAAGATCTAAGTACGGTGCTAAACGCCCAAAAGAAGCAAAAAAGTAATTTAAAAACTTTTAAGAAAAAGACATGAGAAAAAGAGCGGCAAAGAAAAGACCACTTTTACCGGATCCAAGGTTTAACGACCAATTAGTAACGCGTTTTGTGAATAACTTAATGTGGGATGGTAAGAAATCTACAGCTTTTAAAGTATTTTATGATGCTATTGATATCATCGAAACTAAAAAGCAAAATGATGAGAAAACTTCATTAGAGATCTGGAAAGATGCTTTAACAAACGTTATGCCTCACGTAGAAGTACGTAGCCGTAGAGTTGGTGGAGCTACATTCCAAATCCCAATGCAAATTCGTCCAGACAGAAAAATTTCTATGGCAATGAAGTGGTTAATACTTTATTCAAGAAGAAGAAATGAAAAATCTATGGCGCAACGTTTAGCTTCTGAGTGTTTAGCTGCGGCTAAAGAAGAAGGTGCTGCGGTTAAGAAAAGAATGGATACTCACAAAATGGCAGAAGCTAACAAAGCATTCTCTCACTTTAGATTTTAATTCGTAAGAAATGGCTAGAGATTTAAAATATACAAGAAATATCGGAATCGCTGCTCACATTGATGCTGGTAAAACAACAACAACTGAGCGTATTCTTTTTTATACTGGAAAGTCACACAAAATTGGTGAGGTGCACGATGGTGCTGCAACAATGGACTGGATGGCTCAAGAGCAAGAGAGAGGTATTACAATTACTTCTGCTGCTACAACTTGTACTTGGAACTTCCCAACTGTACAAGGTAAAGTTATTCCAGAATCATTACCGTACCACTTTAATATTATTGATACTCCTGGACACGTTGACTTTACTGTAGAGGTAAACCGTTCTTTACGTGTACTTGATGGTTTAGTTTTCTTATTTAGTGCTGTAGATGGTGTTGAGCCACAATCAGAAACTAACTGGAGACTTGCTGATCAATATAGAGTTCCTCGTATGGGATTCGTAAATAAAATGGACCGTCAAGGTGCTAACTTCTTAGCTGTATGCGGACAGGTTAAAGATATGTTGAAATCGAATGCGGTTGCAATTACTTTGCCTATTGGTGATGAAGCAGATTTTAAAGGTATTGTTGACTTAGTTAAAAATCAAGCTATCGTATGGCATGATGAAACTCAAGGAGCTACTTTTGACGTTGTTGATATCCCAGCTGACATGGTTGATGATGTTAAGCATTACCGTTCTATTCTTATCGAAGAGATTGCTACTTACGATGAAAATCTTTTAGATAAGTATATGGAAGATGAGAACTCTATTACTGAGGAGGAAATCAACAATGCATTGAGAGCTGCTACTATTGATATGGCTATCATTCCTATGCTTGCTGGTTCTTCTTTCAAAAACAAAGGGGTTCAATTTATGTTAGATGCTGTTTGTAAGTATTTGCCATCTCCATTAGATAAAGAAGGTATTGAAGGAATTCATCCTGATGATGCTGAATTATTAGAAGAGGATCAAACTAAAATCATTCGTAGACCAGATGTAAAAGAGCCATTCGCTGCTTTGGCATTTAAAATTGCTACTGATCCATTCGTAGGTCGTTTAGCTTTCTTCCGTGCTTACTCTGGACGTTTAGATGCTGGTTCTTATGTTTTAAATACTCGTTCTGGTAACAAAGAGAGAATCTCTCGTATTTACCAAATGCACGCTAACAAACAAAATCCAATCGAATTTATTGAGGCTGGAGATATTGGAGCTGCTGTAGGATTTAAAGATATTAAAACTGGAGATACTTTATCTGATGAGAAGCATCCAATTATCTTGGAATCTATGAAATTCCCAGAGCCAGTAATTGGTATCGCTATTGAGCCTAAAACTAAAGCTGACGTTGATAAAATGGGTATGGCTTTAGCTAAATTAGCTGAAGAAGATCCAACGTTTACTGTAAGAACTGATGAAGCTTCAGGTCAAACTATTATTTCTGGTATGGGTGAGCTTCACTTAGATATCTTAGTTGATCGTATGAAACGTGAGTTTAAAGTAGAAGTTAATCAAGGTGAGCCACAAGTAGAGTATAAAGAGGCGTTTACTAAATCTGCTCAACATAGAGAGACTTACAAAAAACAATCTGGAGGTCGTGGTAAATTCGGTGATATCGTATTTAGAATCGAGCCTGCTGACGAAGTTGACGGTAAAGTTCCTGTAGGATTACAGTTTGTTAATGAGGTAAAAGGTGGTAACGTTCCTAAAGAATATATCCCTGCTGTTGAAAAAGGTTTCCGTGAAGCTATGAAAACAGGTCCATTAGCTGGATACGCTGTTGATAGTTTGAAAGTAACTTTATTAGACGGATCTTTCCACCCTGTGGATTCTGATGCTCTTTCTTTTGAATTAGCTGCAAGAATGGGTTATAAAGAATCTGGACGTGCTGCTGGAGCTGTTATTCTTGAGCCAATCATGAAAATCGAAGTTATTACTCCTGAAGAAAACATGGGTGATATCGTAGGTGACTTGAACCGTCGTAGAGGTCAAGTTAATGACATGGGTGATAGAAATGGTGCTAAAACTATTAAAGCTGATGTGCCTTTATCAGAGATGTTTGGTTATGTAACTACATTAAGAACATTATCTTCTGGTAGAGCAACTTCAACAATGGAGTTTTCTCACTATGCAGAAACACCTTCTAATATTTCAGAAGAGGTAATCAAAAAAGCAAAAGGTAACGCTTAATTTTAAGAAAATGAGTCAAAAAATCAGAATAAAACTAAAATCTTACGATCACATGTTGGTAGATAAATCTGCTGAAAAGATCGTAAAAACAGTAAAAACTACTGGAGCAGTTGTAACAGGTCCTATTCCGTTGCCAACTCACAAAAAACTTTTCACTGTATTACGTTCTCCGCACGTTAACAAAAAAGCGAGAGAGCAATTTGAAGTAATGTCATACAAGAGATTGATTGATATTTATTCATCTTCATCTAAAACTATTGATGCTTTAATGAAACTTGAATTGCCAAGTGGAGTTGAAGTTGAGATTAAAGTATAATTTTTTTATATTTTTTTATATAAAAAGCGAGACATTTTTTGTCTCGCTTTTTTTGTTTTTAAAAGTTGTTTTTTAGGGTGAAAAAATGCATGGTTTTTGTCTCTTTGGATTTTTTTAAATTTTGTAAAAGCCTTTGTTTTAAAGGGCTGTGGGTTTTTATTGTTGTGGTTTTATTAACTAACCGTTAAGTGTAAAGTGTTTTTAGATTGAAAAATCATGTTGGGTTTTTGATGTAAATAGAACTTGTTTTGGTGTTGTTTTGATGCTTGGATTTTGATTATGAGCGATTTAATTTTTGTGAGCGTTTGGTATATTCAATTTTAATGTCTACTTTTGCACTCCCTGTTTGGAAATTTCTGTTATTTTCAAATTGAAGGGAATTTTAGTAATTAATAATTAATATTTATGTCTGGGTTAATTGGTAAGAAAATCGGCATGACTAGTATTTTTGACGAAAACGGGAAAAACATTCCTTGTACAGTAATCGAAGCTGGTCCATGCGTTGTTACCCAAGTCAGAACCAACGAGGTTGACGGGTATGAAGCGTTGCAACTTGGTTTCGATGACAAAAACGAGAAACATTCTACTAAAGCTGCTTTAGGGCACTTTAAAAAAGCTGGAACTGTTGCTAAGAAAAAAGTCGTTGAATTCCAAGATTTTGCAACTGAACAAAAATTAGGAGATCTTATTGATGTTACTATTTTTGAAGAAGGAGAATTTGTAGATGTACAAGGTGTATCTAAAGGTAAAGGTTTCCAAGGTGTTGTTAAACGTCACGGTTTTGGTGGTGTTGGACAAGCTACTCATGGTCAGCACAACCGTTTAAGAGCGCCAGGTTCTGTAGGAGCTTCTTCTTATCCATCTAGAGTATTCAAAGGAATGCGTATGGCTGGAAGAATGGGAGGAGAAAATGTAAAAGTTCAAAACCTTAGAGTTTTAAAAGTAGTTGCTGAAAAGAATCTACTTGTTGTTAAAGGATGTATTCCTGGACACAAAAACTCTTATGTAATCATTCAGAAGTAATGGAAGTAAAAGTATTAGATTTCAACGGAAAAGATACTGGAAGAAAAGTTCAACTTTCTGATTCAGTATTCGCAATTGAACCAAACAATCACGCTGTATATCTTGATGTTAAGCAATATCTTGCTAATCAAAGACAAGGTACTCACAAAGCTAAAGAAAGAGCTGAAGTAACTGGAAGTACACGTAAGATTAAAAAACAAAAAGGAACTGGTACTGCTCGTGCAGGAAGTGTTAAGAATCCTTTGTTTAAAGGTGGTGGAACAGTTTTCGGACCAAGACCAAGAAGTTATTCATTCAAATTGAATAAAGGTTTAAAGAGGTTAGCTAGAAAATCAGCTTTCTCTATCAAAGCAAAAGAGTCAAATATTGTAGTTTTAGAAGACTTTAATTTTGAAGCTCCAAACACTAAAAATTTCATTAACGTTTTGAAAGCTTTAGGGTTAGAGAACAAAAAATCTTTATTTGTGTTGGGTGAGTCAAATAAAAACGTATATTTGTCGTCACGTAATTTAAAGGCTTCAAATGTCGTAACTAGCTCAGAATTAAGCACTTACGCAATATTAAACGCTAATAATTTAGTGCTTTTGGAAGGTTCTTTAGAGTTAATTGAAGAAAATTTAAGTAAATAATAGGAAGATGAGCATTATTATTAGACCTATAGTAACGGAAAAAGTAACCAAAGAAAGTGAAGTTCTAAACCGCTTCGGATTCGTTGTTAACAAAAAAGCAAACAAAGTTGAGATTAAGAAAGCTGTTGAGGCTGCTTATGGAGTAACTATCGTTTCTGTTAACACAATGAATGTGAGACCAGATAGATCTACTAAATACACTAAAAGTGGTTTAATCAGTGGAAAGACAAATGCATATAAAAAAGCAATTGTTCAAGTACAAGAAGGAGAAACAATTGATTTTTACAACAATATCTAAGATAGAAAAATGTCAGTAAGAAAATTAAAACCTATTACCCCGGGTCAGCGATTTAGAGTTGTGAATGGTTATGACGCTATTACAACTGATAAGCCGGAACGCTCTTTGATAGCACCGATAAAAAACTCAGGAGGTAGAAATAGTCAAGGAAAGATGACCATGCGTTATACGGGTGGTGGTCACAAGCAGAGATATCGTATTATCGATTTCAAAAGAACTAAAGATGGAATTCCAGCTACAGTGAAATCAATCGAATACGATCCAAATCGTACTGCGTTTATCGCTTTATTGGCTTATGCTGATGGAGAGAAAACTTATATTATCGCTCAAAACGGATTGAAAGTTGGTCAGAAATTAGTTTCTGGACCAGAATCTCAACCAGAGATCGGTAATACTTTACCTTTAAGCAGAATTCCTCTTGGAACTGTTATATCTTGTATTGAGTTACGTCCAGGACAAGGAGCTGTTATCGCTCGTTCAGCTGGAACTTTTGCTCAGTTAATGGCAAGAGACGGGAAATATGCAACAATTAAAATGCCATCTGGTGAGACAAGATTAATCTTGTTAACATGTTCGGCTACAATTGGAGCTGTTTCTAACTCTGACCACCAATTAGTTGTGTCTGGTAAAGCAGGTAGAACAAGATGGTTAGGAAGAAGACCTAGAACTAGACCAGTAGCGATGAACCCTGTTGATCACCCTATGGGAGGTGGTGAAGGACGTTCTTCTGGAGGGCACCCACGTTCAAGAAACGGATTGCCAGCTAAAGGTTACAGAACTCGTTCTAAGAAAAACCCGAGTAACAAGTATATCGTAGAACGTAGAAAGAAATAATAAGATATGGCACGTTCATTAAAAAAAGGACCTTTCGTTCATTATAAATTAGACAAGAAAGTTCAAGAAAACGTAGAAAGTGGTAAAAATGCAGTTGTTAAGACTTGGTCTAGAGCTTCAATGATTACACCAGATTTCGTTGGACAAACTATCGCAGTTCATAACGGTCGTCAATTTGTACCAGTTTACGTAACAGAAAACATGGTAGGTCACAAATTAGGAGAGTTTTCACCAACTAGATCTTTTAGAGGTCATGCTGGAGCAAAAAATAAAGGTAAAAAATAAAAGAAGCAATGGGAGTTCGTAAAAGAGAAACAGCAGATGCGAGAAAAGAGGCTAATAAGTCTATCGCTTTCGCAAAATTGAATAACTGCCCTACTTCACCTAGAAAAATGCGCTTAGTAGCGGACTTGGTAAGAGGTCAGAAGGTAGAAAGAGCACTTAACATTTTAAGATTCAGTTCTAAAGAAGCTTCAAGAAAATTAGAAAAACTATTATTATCTGCAATCAACAACTGGGAGCAAAAAAATAGTGAAGGTAATTTAGAAGAAGCTGGATTATTTGTTAAAGAGATCAGAGTAGATGGTGGAATGATGTTAAAAAGACTTCGTCCAGCTCCACAAGGTCGTGCACACAGAATAAGAAAACGTTCTAATCACGTAACAATCGTGCTTGGAGCTATCAATAACACACAAAGCAATTCTTAAGCAGCATGGGACAAAAGACAAATCCAATTGGAAATAGACTTGGTATCATCAGAGGATGGGACTCAAACTGGTATGGTGGAAATGATTACGGCGATAAATTAGCTGAGGATCACAAAATCAGAAAGTATATCCATGCTCGTTTATCAAAAGCTAGTGTATCAAAAGTAATCATCGAGAGAACTTTGAAACTTGTAACCGTTACTATCACTACTGCTAGACCTGGTATCATTATCGGAAAAGGCGGACAAGAGGTAGACAAGTTAAAAGAAGAACTTAAGAAAGTTACTGACAAAGAGGTTCAAATTAACATCTTTGAAATTAAAAGACCTGAGCTAGATGCTTATCTTGTGGCTACAAGCATCGCTCGTCAAATCGAAAGCCGTATTTCTTACAGACGTGCAATCAAAATGGCTATTGCTGCTTCTATGCGTATGAACGCTGAGGGTATCAAAGTTTTGATTTCTGGTCGTTTGAATGGTGCAGAGATGGCGCGTTCAGAAGGTTTCAAAGAAGGTAGAATTCCTCTATCAACTTTCAGAGCTGACATTGATTATGCTTTGGCTGAAGCTCACACTACTTACGGTAGAATGGGTATCAAAGTATGGATCATGAAAGGTGAAGTTTACGGTAAGAGAGAACTTTCTCCACTTGCTGGAATGGACAAAAAACAATCTGGTACAGGTGGTGGAAAAGGTGGAGATGCTCCTAGAGGCAAATCTAACTTTAACAAAGGTGGAAAACCAGACGCTCGTAAAAGAAAGTAAATTTTTAAACTAAAGAAAAATGTTACAGCCTAAAAGAACAAAATACCGTAAGGTACAAAAAGGTAGAATGAAGGGTAACTCTCAAAGAGGGCATGAACTTTCAAATGGAATGTTTGGTATTAAATCTGTACATGAAGATGGAATGTTCTTAACATCTCGTCAAATCGAAGCTGCGCGTATCGCTGCAACTCGTTACATGAAGAGAGAGGGACAATTATGGATTAAAATTTTCCCAGACAAACCTATCACTAAGAAACCTCTTGAAGTACGTATGGGTAAAGGTAAAGGAGCAGTTGAGTATTGGGCTGCTGTTGTTAAACCAGGAAGAATTATGTTTGAAGTTGGAGGAGTTCCATTGTCAGTTGCAAAAGAGGCTTTACGTCTTGCAGCTCAAAAACTTCCAGTAAAAACTAAGTTCGTCGTTGCTAGAGATTTCGAAGCATAATTTATATTTATTATGAAACAATCAGAAATAAAAGATCTTTCTGCAGCGGAGTTGCAAGAAAAGCTTAGTCAAACTAAGAAAGTATATGCTGACCTAAAAATGGCTCATGCTATTTCTCCAATTGCTAACCCACTTCAAATTAGAAGCGTTAGAAGAACAGTTGCAAGATTGGCTACAGAGTTAACTAAAAGAGAGTTACAATAATTGTATTCTGCTGAAAGATGGAAGAAAAAAGAAATTTAAGAAAAGAAAGAATAGGTGTTGTTACTTCAAATAAGATGGATAAATCTATCGTTATTTCTGAAGTAAGAAAAGTAAAACACCCATTATACGGTAAGTTCGTGTTGAAAACTAAGAAATATGTTGCACACGACGAAAAAAACGACTGTAACATTGGAGATACTGTAAGAATTAGCGAAACGCGTCCTTTAAGTAAAACAAAATGTTGGAGATTAGTTGAAATCTTAGAAAGAGCTAAATAATTATGGTACAACAAGAATCAAGACTAAAAGTAGCAGATAACACGGGAGCTAAGGAAGTTTTAACTATTCGTGTTTTAGGAGGTACTAAAAGAAGATATGCCTCTGTTGGTGACAAAATTGTAGTTTCTATCAAAGATGCAACTCCAAACGGAAACGTGAAAAAAGGAGCTGTTTCAACTGCAGTTGTTGTACGTACTAAAAAAGAAGTGAGAAGAGCTGATGGTTCTTATATCCGTTTCGATGACAATGCATGTGTTCTTTTGAATGCTGCAGGGGAAATGAGAGGAACTCGTGTTTTTGGTCCGGTAGCAAGAGAACTTCGTGAAAAACAATTCATGAAAATTGTATCATTAGCACCAGAAGTGCTTTAATTCGTTTTAAGATGATAAAGCTAAAAATAAAATCAGGAGATATCGTAAGAGTTATTGCTGGAGACCATAAAGGTGCTGAAGGTAAAGTTTTACGTGTTTACCGTGAAAAAAACAAAGCGATAGTTGAAGGTGTGAACTTGGTTTCAAAACATACTAAACCAAGTGCTAAAAACCCTCAAGGTGGTATCGTTAAGAAAGAAGCTTCTATTCAAATTTCTAACATTGCTTTAATTGATCCTAAAACTAAGGAAACAACTAGAGTAGGTATTAGAGTAGAAGGAGATAAGAAAGTAAGATTTTCAAAAAAATCTAATCAAGTACTATAGTAATGGCATATACACCTAGACTAAAAGAAGAATATAAGAGTAGAGTAATCTCTGCTCTTAAAGAAGAGTTCGGATATACAAACGTAATGCAAGTTCCAAAACTTGAAAAAATCGTTTTGAGCCGTGGAGTTGGTGCAGCTGTATCTGATAAAAAACTTATTGACTATGCAGTTGATGAGTTAACAAAGATCACTGGACAAAAAGCAGTTTCTACAATCTCTAAGAAAGACGTTGCGTCTTTCAAATTGAGAAAAGGAATGCCTATTGGGGCAAAAGTTACTTTACGTGGAGAAAGAATGTATGAGTTTTTAGATAGACTTATTACTTCTGCTTTACCACGTGTAAGAGATTTCAGTGGTATTAAAGCTACTGGTTTCGACGGAAGGGGTAACTACAATCTTGGAGTTTTAGAGCAAATCATTTTCCCAGAAATTGATATTGACAAAGTAAACAAAATTTCAGGAATGGATATTACTTTTGTTACTACTGCAAAAACTGATAAGGAAGCAAAGTCATTATTGGCTGAATTAGGATTACCTTTTAAAAAGAATTAAGACATGGCTAAAGAATCAATGAAAGCCCGCGAGGTGAAAAGAGAGAAAACGGTAGCTAAGTATGCTGAGAAGAGAAAAGCTTTATTAGAAGCTGGAGACTACGAAGGTTTACAAAGATTACCTAAAAATGCTTCACCAGTTCGTTTACACAACCGTTGTAAATTAACAGGTAGACCTAGAGGTTATATCCGTCAATTCGGTATTTCACGTGTAACTTTCCGTGAAATGGCTAACAATGGATTAATTCCAGGAGTTAAAAAGGCTTCTTGGTAATCTCGCAATAAGTTATTACTTTTGCAAACCAAAAAATAATTTTTAATTGATTAAAGGTTCGGGAAACGAGTGTTTCCCGAAAACCATAATCGCAATCAAATACATATGTATACAGATCCTATTGCAGATTATTTGACTAGAGTTCGTAACGCTGTGGCTGCAAACCACAAAGTTGTTGAAATTCCAGCATCTAATCTAAAAAAAGAGATAACTAAGATCTTATTTGATCAAGGTTACATCTTGAGTTACAAATTTGAGCAGAACACTGTACAAGGTTCTATCAAAATTGCTTTGAAGTATGATAAAGATACTAAAGAGCCTGTAATCAAAGATATCCAAAGAATTAGTAAACCTGGTTTACGTAAGTACGCAGGTGCTGCCAAATTACCAAGAATCCTTAATGGATTAGGAATTGCTATCGTTTCTACATCAAAAGGTTTGATGACTGGAAAACAAGCGAAGCAATTAAATGTAGGTGGTGAAGTAATTTGTTACGTATACTAATTTTAAACACTAGATAAGATGTCAAGAATAGGTAAAAGCCCAATTGTAATTCCTGCTGGTGTAACTGTTGAAGTTAAAGACGGTAGTATTACAGTAAAAGGAAAAAGAGGTCAACTAACTCAGGAGTTTTCGGACGTAACTGTAAAAGTTGAAGGTGATCAAATCGTAGTAGAAAGATCATCTGATTATAAAGACCAAAGAGCAAAACACGGATTATACAGAGCATTAATCAGTAACATGATTGTTGGTGTATCTGAAGGTTTTACAAAAGAACTTGAATTAGTTGGAGTTGGTTATAGAGCTTCAAACCAAGGACAAAAGTTAGATTTAGCTCTTGGATATTCTCACAATATTGTTTTAGAAATTGCTCCAGAAGTATCTCTAGAAACAATATCTGAAAAAGGTAAGAACCCAATCGTAAAATTAACATCATTTGATAAACAACTTTTAGGACAAGTTGCTGCGAAAATCAGAGGTTTCCGTAAGCCAGAGCCATACAAAGGAAAAGGTGTTAAATTTGTGGGTGAAGTATTAAGAAGAAAAGCAGGTAAATCAGCTTAAAATATAAGATTATGTCATTAACAAAATCTGAAAGAAGACAGAGAATTAAATTCAGAATTAGAAAATCGGTTAGTGGTTCTGCTGCAAGACCAAGACTTTCTGTATTTAGAAGTAATAAAGAAATTTACGCTCAAATCATTGATGATGTAAATGGAGTTACTATCTTAGCTGCATCTTCTAGAGAAAAAGAAATAGGAAAAGGTACTAACGTTGAAGTAGCTGCTGCTGTTGGAAAATTAGTTGCAGAGAAAGCGTTAAAAGCTGGGATCGATACTATCACTTTCGATAGAGGTGGGTATTTATATCACGGTCGTATTAAATCATTAGCAGAAGGCGCAAGAGCCGCTGGACTTAAATTCTAATATATTATGTCTAAATACAAAAATGTAGAATTGGTAAAACCTAGTGGTCTTGAATTAAAAGATCGTCTAGTTAGTGTTAATCGTGTTACTAAAGTTACAAAAGGAGGTAGAGCTTTCGGTTTTTCTGCTATTGTAGTTGTAGGTGATGAAAATGGAGTAGTTGGTCACGGATTAGGAAAATCTAAAGACGTTTCTGAAGCAATTGCGAAAGCAGTAGAAGATGCAAAGAAAAACTTAGTTAGAATTCCTTTAAATGGTCAATCAGTTCCTCACGAACAAAAAGGTAAATTTGGTGGTGCACGCGTATTCTTAATTCCAGCATCTCATGGTACTGGAGTTATCGCTGGTGGAGCTGTTCGTTCAGTTCTTGAGTCAGTAGGTATTCACGATGTATTGTCTAAATCTCAAGGATCATCAAATCCACATAACGTAGTAAAAGCAACTTTTGATGCTTTATTGCAAATGAGAAGCGCTCACACTGTTGCAAAACAAAGAGGTGTTTCTTTAGAGAAAGTTTTTAAAGGTTAATTAGGAAATTATGGCTAAATTATTAGTAAAACAAGTAAGAAGCAAAATCAACTGCCCTCTTTCTCAAAAGAGAGGTTTGGAAGCTTTAGGTCTACGTAAAATTGGACAAGTTGTGGAGCATGAGTCAAATCCTGCTATCCTTGGGATGATAAACAAAGTTAAACACTTAGTTTCTGTTGAAGAAGCTAAATAACAAATACTGTTATGAATTTAAGTAACTTACAACCTGCTGAAGGATCTACACACAATCAAAATAAAAGATTAGGTAGAGGAGAAGGCTCTGGAAAAGGTGGTACCGCTGCAAGAGGACACAAAGGAGCTAAATCTCGTTCTGGTTATTCTAAAAAGATTGGTTTTGAAGGAGGACAAATGCCACTTCAAAGACGTGTACCTAAGTTTGGTTTCAAAAACATCAATCGTAAAGAATACGAAGGTGTTAATTTAGATACTCTTCAATTACTAGTTGACAATGGTGCAATTACTGATTCTGTATCAATGGCAGAATTTGTAGCAAATCGTCTAGCTACTAAAAATGAAATCGTTAAGATTTTAGGTAGAGGAGAATTGAAAGCAAAATTAAAAGTAACTGCCCACAAATTTACTGCTACTGCAAAAGCTGCTATCGAAGCTGCTGGTGGAGAAGCTGTAACTATATAACTTATCTATTAAGATGAAGAAATTTATTGAATCAATAAGTAATGTTTGGAAAATCGAAGAACTAAAGAATAGAATCTTAATTACTTTAGGATTACTTTTAGTATATCGTTTTGGAGCACACGTTACGCTTCCTGGAATTGACGCAACGCAATTGACTGGTTTAGCGGGACAAACTAAAAATGGTCTAGGATCTATTCTAGACATGTTCACCGGGGGTGCTTTCTCTAAGGCTTCAGTTTTTGCCTTAGGTATCATGCCTTATATTTCTGCGTCTATTGTTGTTCAGTTAATGGGAATTGCGATTCCATATTTACAAAAACTTCAAAATGATGGGGAAAGTGGTAGAAAAAAGATTAATCAAATCACTCGTTGGTTGACAATCGCTATCACATTGGTTCAAGGTCCAACTTATATCTATAATTTATACAGAACATTGCCTAGTAATGCATTTTTGCTAGGCTTTAATTCACCTGAATTTTTGTTCTCGTCTGTTATCATTTTAGTTACAGGTACAATTTTTGCTATGTGGCTTGGTGAGAAAATTACAGATAAAGGTATTGGAAATGGTATTTCATTGTTAATTATGGTTGGTATTTTAGCACGTTTACCGCAAGCTTTTATTCAAGAGTTTACAACACGTGTTACCAATAACAATGGAGGTCCAATGTTATTAGTTATTGAAATTATTGTGTGGCTGTTAGTTATCATTTCTTGTGTATTGCTTACAATGGCAGTACGTAAAATTCCAGTACAATACGCTCGTCGTACAACAACTGGAGATTACGAGCAAGATTTGGCAGGAGGTAATAGACAATGGATTCCTCTAAAGCTTAATGCTTCTGGAGTTATGCCAATCATTTTTGCTCAGGCAATTATGTTTATCCCTGCAGCAGTGGCTGGATTGTCTAAATCAGATACATCACAATCTATTGTTGGTGCATTTAGTAATATGTTTGGTTTCTGGTATAATTTTGTTTTTGCAACTTTAATTATTGTATTTACATTCTTTTATACTGCAATCACCGTTCCTACTAACAAAATGGCTGATGATTTAAAAAGAAGCGGTGGTTTTATTCCAGGCGTACGTCCAGGAGCAGAAACTTCTGATTTCCTTGATAAAGTGATGTCTTTAATAACTTTCCCAGGATCTTTATTCCTTGCTTTGATTGCTGTGTTCCCAGCTATTGTTGTAAGTATTATGGATGTACAACAATCTTGGGCAATGTTTTTTGGAGGTACCTCATTAATAATTATGGTTGGAGTTGCAATAGATACTATTCAACAAATCAATTCATACTTGTTAAACAAACATTATGATGGTTTAATGAAGACTGGTAAAAATAGAAAAGCGGTAGCTTAATATATTTATGGCAAAACAATCAGCAATAGAACAAGACGGATCAATTATAGAAGCATTATCTAATGCAATGTTCCGTGTAGAGTTAGAAAATGGACATATTGTAATTGCTCATATTTCTGGTAAAATGCGTATGCATTACATCAAATTATTACCTGGTGATAAAGTGAAACTAGAAATGAGTCCTTACGATTTGTCAAAAGCAAGAATTACTTATCGATATTAAAGGATATTCACTATGAAAGTTAGAGCATCAGTAAAAAAGAGAAGTGCCGAGTGCATTATCGTGCGTAGAAAAGGGAGACTGTACGTAATAAACAAAAAGAATCCTAGATTTAAACAAAGACAAGGATAATTATGGCAAGAATAGCAGGGGTAGATATCCCAAAAAACAAAAGAGGTGTTATCGCACTTACCTATATTTTCGGATTAGGAAAAAGTAGAGCTATTGAGATTTTAGAAAAAGCTCAAGTTAGCCAAGATAAAAAAGTTCAAGATTGGAATGATGACGAGATCGGAGCGATTCGTGAAGCTGTTTCATTTTACAAAATTGAAGGAGAATTACGTTCTGAAATTTCTTTAAACATTAAACGTTTAATGGATATTGGATGTTACAGAGGTATTCGTCATAGATCTGGTCTTCCATTAAGAGGACAAAGAACTAAAAACAACTCAAGAACAAGAAAAGGTAAAAGAAAAACTGTTGCTAACAAGAAAAAAGCAACTAAATAATAAGTAATATGGCTAAAGCAACTGCAAAAAAACGTAAAGTTATCGTTGAATCAACGGGTGAGGCTCATATTTCTGCCACTTTTAATAACATTATTATTTCTTTGACTAATAAGAAAGGTGAAGTTATCTCTTGGTCTTCAGCTGGTAAAATGGGTTTCAGAGGTTCTAAAAAGAACACTCCTTATGCGGCTCAAATGGCAGCAGAAGATTGCGCTAAAGTAGCACTTGAGGCAGGACTTAAAAAAGTGAAAGTTTATGTAAAAGGACCAGGTAACGGACGTGAGTCTGCTATCCGTTCTATTCATAACGGTGGAATTGAAGTTACTGAAATTATTGATGTTACTCCAATGCCACACAACGGATGTCGTCCTCCAAAAAGACGTAGAGTTTAATTTTTTATTTTTATAGTATAAACAAGGTAGAACATAGATTATCGAAGGATTAGACCTGAATTCATAATTTCTACCTTAAATTTTTTTTAAAATGGCAAGATATACTGGTCCTAAAACCAAAATCGCTCGTAAATTTGGCGAAGCAATCTTCGGAGATGATAAATCTTTCGAAAAAAGAAATTACCCACCTGGACAACACGGGATGGCTAAAAAAAGAGGAAAAAAATCTGAGTACGCTGTTCAGTTAATGGAAAAGCAAAAAGCTAAATATTCTTATGGAATTTTAGAAAAACAATTCAGAAATTTATTCGAAAAAGCATCAGCAACTAAAGGAGTAACTGGTGAAGTTTTATTACAATTATGCGAGGCAAGATTGGATAATGTTGTTTTTAGAATGGGAATTGCTCCATCTAGAAGAGGTGCGCGTCAAATCGTTTCTCACAGACACATTACTGTAAATGGAGAGGTTGTTAATATTCCTTCTTACCACCTTAAGCCTGGTGATAAAGTTGCAGTTCGTGAAAAATCTAAATCTTTAGAAGCTATCGAACGTTCTTTATCAAATTCAAGTCATGTTTATGAATGGATTACTTGGAACAATGATCTTAAAGAAGGAACTTTCGTTTCTGTACCTGCGAGACTTCAAATTCCAGAAAACATTAAAGAACAATTAATCGTAGAGTTGTACAACAAATAATAATTGACTTAGTCGAAATTTATGGCAATATTTAATTTTCAAAAGCCCGATAAAGTTATCATGATCGATTCAACCGATTTTGAAGGTAAATTTGAGTTTAGACCTTTAGAACCTGGTTACGGATTGACAGTTGGTAATGCACTTAGAAGAGTTTTGCTTTCAGCGTTAGAAGGTTATGCAATTACATCTGTTCGTATCGAAGGTGTAGATCATGAGTTTTCTACTATTTCAGGTGTTGTTGAGGATGTTACCGAAATTATCCTTAATCTAAAACAAGTACGTTTCAAACGTCAGATTGAAGATATCGATAATGAATCAGTTACTATTTCTGTTTCTGGTAAAGATCAATTAACAGCAGGTGATTTTCAAAAATTTATTTCAGGTTTCCAAGTTCTAAATCCAGACCTTGTAATCTGTAATTTAGATTCTAAAATCAAATTGAATTTCGATTTAACTATCGAAAAAGGTAGAGGATACGTGCCTGCTGAAGAGAACAAAAAACAGAATGCTGCAATTGGAACGATTTTTACAGATTCTATTTTTACTCCGGTAAAAAATGTAAAATATGCAATCGAAAATTTCCGTGTAGAGCAAAAAACAGATTACGAAAAGTTAGTTTTTGAAATCAAAACTGATGGATCTATTAATCCAAAAGATGCTCTTACTGAAGCTGCTAAAGTTTTAATTCACCATTTCATGTTATTCTCTGATGAAAGAATTACACTTGAGGCTGACGAAATTGCACAAACAGAATCGTATGATGAAGAGTCATTGCATATGAGACAATTGCTTAAAACTAAGCTTGTTGATATGGATTTATCTGTGAGAGCATTAAATTGCTTGAAAGCGGCTGAAGTTGATACACTTGGTGATTTAGTATCGTTCAATAAAAATGACCTAATGAAATTCCGTAATTTTGGTAAAAAATCTTTAACTGAACTTGATGAACTTGTTGCAGTGAAGAATTTAACTTTCGGAATGGATTTAGCTAAATACAAATTAGATAAAGAATAATTTACTTCATATTTTGCTCTCCATGGTGGATTGTAGCAAGATGAAGATAAAAAAAACACGTCATGAGACACGGAAAAAAATTCAACCACTTAAGCAGACAGACTGGACATAGAAAAGCTATGTTAGCTAATATGGCTTGCTCTCTTATTGAGCACAAACGTATTAACACTACTGTTGCTAAAGCTAAAGCGCTTAAACAATTTGTTGAGCCTTTAATCACAAAATCAAAAGAGGATACGACTCACAACCGTCGTATTGTTTTTGCTTACTTACGTAGTAAATATGCTGTGACAGATTTGTTCAGAGATGTAGCTGCTAAAGTTGGAGACCGTCCAGGAGGATACACTCGTATCATTAAAGTTGGAAATCGTTTGGGAGATAACGCTGATATGGCGATGATCGAACTTGTTGACTTCAATGAACTTTACAACGGAGGTAAAAAAGAAGTTAAAAAAGCTAAAAGCCGCCGTGGTGGTAAAGCTAAAAAAGCTGAAACTGCTGCTCCAGAAGCTCCTGCTGCTGAAACAGAAACGACAACTGAAGCTTCTGAATAATTATGAAAGTAATCATTCTATAAAAATCAAGGATAAACTAATTTTTAGTTTATCCTTTTTTTTTGATTTTTTTGAAAGCACAAAAATCTAACTTATTTAAAATGATAGGTTTTATTTTTGCGAATGAAAGTTTTGAAAAATCTTGGAATGGCTCTTTTAAAGAAGTAAATTTGCAAAATATCTAATTATAAATGAGGTTTTACTTCATACACAATTAAAAAACAATACAAATTAAAGAATGAAATACACAACACGACAAAGCGCCATTTTATTACTAAGTGATGGAACTATTTTTCATGGAAAGTCTATCGGTATTAGCGGTAAAACTTTTGGTGAAGTTTGTTTTAATACTGGAATGACTGGATACCAAGAGATTTTTACAGATCCTTCTTATTTTGGTCAAATTATGGTTACTACTAATCCGCATATTGGGAATTATGGTATAAATGATTTAGAAGTTGAATCAGAGAGCGTGAAAATTGCTGGTTTAGTTTGTAAAAATTTTAGTTTTAACTATTCTAGAGAAGGTGCTTCTGGAAGTTTGGAAGATTACTTTAAGAAACAAAACTTAATTTGCATTTCGGATGTAGATACGAGAGCTTTGGTTAGTTATATTCGTGATAATGGTGCGATGAATGCTGTTATCTGTACAGATGGAACTTCAATTGAAGACTTGAAAAAAGAGTTGGCTAATGTTCCGAATATGGAAGGTCTGGAGTTAGCATCAAAAGTGTCTACAAAAGAACCTTATTTTATTGGAGACGAAAATGCTGCATACAAAATCTCGGCGCTTGATCTTGGAATTAAAAAGAACATTTTAAGAAACTTTGCAAAAAGAGATTGTTATATTAAGGTGTTTCCTTATGATGCAACTTACGAAGAGTTGAGTGCATTTAACCCAGATGGTTATTTCTTGTCTAATGGTCCTGGTGATCCTGATCCATTACACGGAGTAATAGAAGTTGCCAAAAAAATTATTGCTGATGACAAGCCATTGTTTGGAATTTGTTTAGGACATCAAATTATTGCTTTGGCAAATGGAGTTCAGACTTATAAAATGTTTGGTGGCCACCGTGGGATTAACCACCCTGTAAAAAATCTTATTACAGGTAAAGGCGAGATTACTTCTCAAAATCATGGATTCGCCGTAAAAAGAGAGGCATTAGAAGGTCATCCAGAATTGGAGCTTACACACATACATTTAAACGATGATACGGTTGCGGGCATGAGAATGAAAAATAAAAATTGTTTTTCAGTACAGTACCACCCAGAGGCTAGTCCAGGGCCGCATGATTCGTCATATTTATTTGACCAATTTGTAGAGAATATTAAAAGTAGCAAAGTCTAAAACGATGTAGTTAATAAATAAAGGTGTTTAATGACTAGATTGCGTTTTTAGTATTAAATATTTTTATAATTTCGAAAAAAAAATATAATTTATTAATAAAAAACAAAAATAATGAGTATTATAATTAAAGTTCACGCAAGACAAATTCTTGATTCTAGAGGTAATCCTACTATTGAAGTAGATGTAGTAACTGAAAATGGAGTTTTAGGTAGAGCTGCGGTTCCATCTGGAGCATCAACTGGGGAGCACGAAGCTGTTGAATTACGTGATGGAGGTAAAGCTTATCTAGGTAAAGGTGTTTTGAATGCAGTGAATAATGTAAATACTATTATTGCTGAAGAATTAGTTGGAACTTCTGTTTTCGAACAAAACACAATTGACCAATTAATGATTGATTTAGATGGAACTCCAAACAAATCTAAATTAGGAGCTAATGCTATTTTGGGTGTTTCTTTAGCTGCTGCAAAAGCTGCTGCTAATGAACTTGGTTTGCCATTATACAGATATGTAGGTGGAGTTTCTGCTAATACATTGCCAGTTCCAATGATGAACATCATCAATGGTGGTTCTCACTCTGACGCGCCTATCGCATTTCAAGAGTTTATGATTTTCCCAGTAAAAGCAACTTCTTTTACACATGCTATGCAAATGGGAACCGAAATTTTCCACAACTTGAAAAAAGTATTACACGATAGAGGTTTAAGCACTGCTGTAGGTGATGAAGGAGGTTTTGCTCCAAACTTGGCTGGTGGAACTGAAGATGCTTTAGATACTATCAAATTGGCAGTTGAAAAAGCAGGATATTCTTTCGGTGACGAAATTATGATCGCTCTTGACTGTGCTGCTTCTGAGTTTTATGTAAATGGTAAATACGATTACACTAAATTTGAAGGTGAAACAGGAAAAATCAGAACTTCTGAAGAACAAGCTCAGTACTTAGCTGAACTTGCTGCTAAATATCCAATTATCTCTATCGAAGATGGTATGTATGAAGATGACTGGGATGGATGGAAAGCTTTAACTGAAAAAATCGGAGATAAAGTACAATTAGTAGGTGATGATTTATTTGTTACTAACGTTGCTCGTTTGTCAACTGGTATCGAAAAAGGAATTGCTAATTCAATCTTAGTAAAAGTAAACCAAATTGGTACTTTGACTGAAACTATCGCAGCTGTAAACATGGCTAAAAATGCTGGATATACATCTGTAATGTCTCACCGTTCTGGAGAAACTGAAGATAATACAATTGCAGATTTAGCTGTAGCTTTAAACTGTGGTCAAATTAAAACTGGTTCTGCTTCTCGTTCAGATCGTATGGCAAAATACAACCAATTATTAAGAATCGAAGAAGAACTTGGAAGTACTGCTTATTTCCCTGGTTTAAACGCTTTTAAAATCAAATAATTGAACAAATTATATATTGGAAAGGACCATCCGCCGCCGCGGATGGTTTTTTTTTGGAGTTTTAACAAATTCCTAGCAGTATTCTTTTTTTAATTAGTCTTAAATTCATTAGATTTGATAAATTATTATTTAAAGAATTATTTCCAGTATATTATGTCAAAAATAGCTACATTAGAAATAGATGGTAAAAAGGTGGAACTTCCAGTAATCACAGGAAGTGAAAACGAATCAGCTATCGATATTAACAAATTACGTGATTTAACAGGTTATATTACACTAGATCCAGGTTATAAGAATTCAGGATCTTGTACAAGTGAAATCACTTTCCTAGATGGAGAAGAAGGAATTTTACGTTACAGAGGATATTCGATCGAAGATCTTGCTGAAAAAGCTAGCTTCTTAGAAGTATCATATCTTTTGATTTTTGGTGAATTGCCTACAGCTGCACAATTAGAAGATTTTGAAAATGGTATTAAAAAACACTCTTTGGTAAACGAAGAAATGAAAAATATCATTGACGGTTTCCCTAAAACAGCTCATCCAATGGGAGTGTTATCTGCTTTAACAAGTGCTTTAACGGCTTTCAATCCAAAAGCGGTTAATGTTGATAACGAAAAAGAAATGTACGAAGCTATTTGTAAAACAATGGCTAAATTTTTAGTGATTGCTACATGGACTTACAGAAAATCTATGGGCTATCCTTTAAATTATTACGATAATACAAAAGGTTATGTAGAAAGCTTTATGCAATTAATGTTTAAATTGCCTACAGGACCTTACGCTGCAAATCCGATAATTGTAAATGCTTTAGATAAATTATTTATTCTTCACGCAGATCACGAGCAAAACTGCTCTACTTCTACAGTTAGAATGGTAGGTTCTTCTCACGCAGGTTTATTCGCATCAGTTTCTGCAGGAGTTTCTGCTTTATGGGGACCACTTCATGGTGGAGCAAACCAAGCAGTACTTGAAATGCTTGAAGAAATCAACAAAGATGGTGGAGATACAGATAAATTTTTGGCGAAAGCAAAAGATAAAAATGATCCTTTCCGTTTAATGGGATTCGGACACAGAGTTTATAAAAACTTTGACCCAAGAGCTAAAATCATCAAAAAAGCAGCTACAGAAGTATTAGAGACTTTAGGTGTTGAAGATCCGATTTTAGAAATTGCAAGAAAATTAGAAAAAGCGGCTCTTGAAGATGAATACTTCAAGTCAAGAAACTTATATCCAAACGTTGATTTCTACTCTGGAATTATCTACAGAGCGTTAGGAATTCCGACAGATATGTTTACTGTTATGTTTGCAATTGGAAGACTACCAGGTTGGATTGCGCAATGGAAAGAAATGCGTGAAAACAAAGAACCAATTGGAAGACCAAGACAAATTTATACAGGACATCCTTTACGAGAGTTTAAGTCTAATAAATAAAAAACGAAAGCTTCACTTTACTGTGAAGCTTTTTTTATATTTGCTCAAAATATAATAAAGTTATGTTGCAATTAAATGTAAAGAACGAAACGTCTCGGCTTAGAGCTGTAGTTTTGGGTTCTGCTGTTCATAATGGGCCAACTCCAACTATAGAAGAGGCTTATGATCCTAAATCATTGGAACATATTAAAGCAGGAACTTATCCTGTAGAAAAAGATATGGTTGCTGAAATGGATGCTTTTAATGCTGTTTTTCAGAAATATAATGTAACCGTATATCGTCCGGAAATGATCGAGAACTATAATCAGATTTTTGCTAGAGATATAGGATTTGTAATTGATGACGTTTTTGTAAAATCAAATATTCTGCCAGATAGAGAAAGAGAATTGGATGCAATACAATATATTATCGATCAGATTGATCCTGCAAAAGTAGTACGACCTCCAGAAGAAGTTCATATTGAAGGCGGTGATGTTATGCTTTGGAATGACCATATTTTTATAGGAACTTATAAAGGAAGCGATTATAAAGATTACATAACTGCGAGAACCAATATGCATGGTGTAAATTATATTAAATCACTGTTTCCGAATAAAATTGTAAAAGAATTTGATTTGGTAAAATCTTCATTGGAAGCGAGAGATAATGCTTTGCATTTAGATTGCTGTTTTCAGCCTGTTGGGAAAAATAAAGGTATTATTTATAAAAGAGGTTTCCGCGAAGAAGCAGATTATCGTTATTTGGTGAAGCTTTTTGGAAAAGAAAATCTATTTCATATTGAAAGAAACGAAATGTATAATATGTTTTCAAACGTCTTTTCAATCGATGAAAATGTGGTGGTTTCCGAAAAGAATTTTACAAGATTGAATAACTGGCTTCGCGAGAATGGATTTACTGTTGAAGAAATTCCATATGCGGAAATTTCAAAACAAGAAGGCTTGCTAAGATGTTCAACGCTTCCATTAATTAGAGATTAAAAATAGTTTTTTGTTTCAAGTTTCAGGTTTCAAGTTTTTACAAGACGTGAAACCTGAAACTTGAAATCTAAAACAAAAAAAATATAAAATCATGAAACAAACTACTAATGCTATCGTGATGATTCGTCCAGTTGCATTCAGAATGAATGAGCAGACGGCTGTAAATAATTATTATCAAAAAGTTTTAGATGGACTTTTGCCAAGTACGGTTAATGCTAAAGCGCAACAGGAATTTGATGCCTTTGTTGAAAAACTAAGAGCGGTTGGGGTAGATGTAACTGTTATAGATGACAATTTGGATACTGATACTCCAGATAGTATTTTTCCAAACAACTGGGTTTCATTTCATGAAAATGGAGATGTGGCACTTTACCCGATGTTTGCCGAAAATCGCCGTCAAGAACGCCGTGAAGATATTTTGGATACCTTGGAAGAAAAAGGATTCGAAATTGCTAACATCATTGATTATACTTCTGCAGAAGAGGATGGTATTTTCTTGGAAGGAACAGGAAGTTTGTTGTTAGACAGAGCAAACGGAAAAGCATATTGTGCATTGTCTCCACGAGCAGATGAAGAATTGTTCATCGAATTTTGTGAAGATTTTGATTATGCTCCTGTAATTTTTGAAGCTTTTCAAACGGTTAACGGAGAACGCAAGTTAATTTATCATACTAATGTGATGATGTGTTTGGGAGAAACGTTTGCAGTTATATGTGCGGATTCTATCGATGATAAAAAAGAACGCAAAATGGTTTTGGATAATTTGAAAGAGGATAAAAAAGAAATCATTCTCATTACAGAAGATCAAGTGAATAATTTTGCTGGAAATATGCTGGAAGTTCGCGGGAAAGATGATAAAAGATATATTGTCATGAGTGCCTCTGCACATCAAAGCTTAACTGCGAAACAGATTGCCCAATTGGAGAATCATGCTGAAATTTTAAGTTCGAGTTTGGATACAATCGAGGCTTGTGGTGGAGGAAGCGCAAGATGTATGATGGCTGAAGTTTTCTTGCCGAGAAATTAAAAGTAGCTACTATTAAAAAAATAAAGGGATGAGATTTATTGAAAAATCTCATCCCTTTTCTTTTGAGCGAAAAAATAATATTAATTAAAAATTTCCTTTAATAATATTGACGATAGCGCTTACTATATATTGAATACCAATTGAAATAACTATAAAACCAACAATTCTAGAAATAGCAACGATTCCCGAAGCTCCTAAAATTCTAGCTAAATAATGAGCACTTTTTAAAATGGCGAAAATTGCTACGGCTATAGCAAGAATTGCTAATGAAGAAATTATGATTTCGTTTATTTCATGGTGCTCCTGGTAGAAAGCTATTAAAAGAGACATAGATCCAGGACCAGCAAGCATTGGAATTGCTAAAGGTGTTAATGCAATATCATTTCTTTGCTGTGCTTCATTTTCAATTTTTTTATTGATTCCTCGTTTCTTGTTGAATTTGCCCGAAAGCAAAGAAAACCCAGAGTTTACAATTACAATTCCGCCGGCAATTCTTAAAGCGTCTATGCTAATTCCGAAAAATGTTAGAACATATTGGCCTATAAAGTAAGAAACTAATAAGATGATAAAAACGTTAATTGCGGTCCAAAGAGAGATTCGAGATCTTTCTTTTTGAGAATCATGTTGGGTAAGTCCAACAAAAATTGGCACAGTTCCAATTGGGTTTAATACCGAGAATAAGGCGGCAAAGAGATAAATAAATAATTCCATACTGTATTGGTTAGTGAGGTAAATGTAGTTATTTTTTGATGCTTTTGTGTGAAATTATGTTATAATAATGTTTTTTATTGTTATCGATTCTGAATCAAAGACATAAAGTTAAATCGTTCTTTTTGATTACTTTTGCAGTCTAAATAAAAACTATGAAAAGTAAAAAAACATTAGTTATAGGAGCATCAACAAATCCTGAACGTTATTCTTATAGAGCTGTAAATATGTTGGCAGGAAAAGGTCATTCTGTATTAGCAATTGGTCAAAAAGCAGGAGAAGTTGCTGGAGTTAAAATTCAAACTAAAGCCATTCCTGTTAAAAATATCGACACTATTACTTTGTACCTAAATCCTGTTCGTCAAAGAGATTATTATAATTACATTATTGAAGCGCATCCTAAACGAGTAATTTTTAATCCTGGAACAGAAAATCCAGAGCTTTATCAATTGTTAGAATTAAATGATATTCAAGTTGAAGTAGCTTGTACGTTGGTGCTATTGGCTACAAATCAGTATTAATCTATTATTTGAACGCGTAAAAGAAAGGGGTTTCGTAATAAATCATTAGTAGAATTAAGCTTTGAATTTAATGCCTGTAATTTAGGCTAAACCATTAAAAGTATTACTTTTGTCGTCATGGAATTTTCATCAAAATTAATTGAAAAAGCAGTAAACGAAATGTCACAGTTACCAGGTATAGGTAAACGTACAGCACTTCGATTAGTTCTTCATTTGTTAAAACAGCCAAAAGAACAAACTGCCTTTTTATCTCAGGCGTTATTAAATATGCGTGAGGATATTAAGTTTTGCGAAAGTTGCCATAATATTTCTGATACTAAAATTTGTGAAATCTGTGCTAATCCAATTAGAAATCATGAAACGATATGTATTGTAGAAGATATTCGAGATGTTATGGCTATAGAAAACACTGGCCAATTTAAAGGGATATATCATGTCTTGGGAGGAAAAATTTCACCAATTGAAGGAGTTGGACCCAGTCAGTTGAATATTTCTAGCTTGGTAACAAAAGTAAAATCTGGCAATGTGGCAGAGATTATTTTTGCGTTAAGCTCAACAATGGAAGGTGATACAACCAATTTTTATATCTATAAACAAATAGCAGATTCTGAGATCATAATTTCAACAATCGCAAGAGGAATATCAGTTGGAGACGAATTAGAATATGCAGACGAAATTACATTAGGAAGAAGTATTTTACATCGAGTACCTTTTGAAAAAACATTTAAAAACAATTAACAAAACCCCAAATAGCAAGTAGGTTTTCTTGATAGTAACGGAAAAAATATTTGCGATAAAATTGAACGAATGACAAAAAAAAGTTTTTTTCTATTCTTATTAATCTCAACATTATTTATCTCATGTATTCCAATTAAAGATTTGGTTTATCTTCAGGATAAAAATAGTTCAGGTGAGCAGACTTCGATTGCTGCAGTCGAATCAAAACCATATCGATTACAAGTAAATGATATTATAAGTGTTAATATAAAAGCAATCGATCCCAAATTGATTTCTATTTTTAATACAACGGAGAGTGGCCAACCTTCAAAATCAGAGTCTGGACTTTATTTTGATGGATTCACAGTCGATGATCACGGAAATATAAGAATGCCAATTCTAGGAGAAATTAATGTAATTGGTTATACTCTAGAAGAAGTACGTGTAAAAATTGAGAAAAAGTTATTGGAGGAGTATTTTAAAAGTGAAGCCAATATTTTTGTTACAGTTAAATTAGCTGGTTTTAGATATACTATTAATGGTGAAGTAGGAAGTACGGGAACAAAAACACTATTTAAAGAGAATGTTACAATTTTGGAAGCTGTTGCGAATGCAGGTGATATTACCACAGTTGGTAATAGAAAAGAAGTAACAGTAATTCGCCAAACTCCTACCGGTGTGCAGATGCATGATATTGATCTTACAGATGTGAATGTAATGAAGTCACCTTATTATTATTTACAGCCTAATGATTATATCTACGTAAAACCATTAAGACAAAAAACATGGGGAACTGGACAAACGGGAATACAATCTATAGGAACAATAATTACATTATTGTCTTTGGCAACAACAGTTTATCTAATTATAAAATAAAATAGATTTTTAAAATGTTAGACATTAAAGATTTTGCCATTTTTGAAAATCATTCTCATTTTGATTTTAAAGGTTTTCTGTTGAAAATTGCAAGTTACTGGAAATGGTTTCTTGTAAGTTTAATTATTACATTCACGATTGCTTATCAGGTAAATATTCGCAAAGAAAAAATTTACGATATGCAGACAATGATTTCTATCAAAGAAGAAAGTAATCCCTTTTTTACTTCAAATACCAGTTTAGTTTTCAATTGGGGAGGAATTTCAGATCAAGTCAACGGTATTTCAACAATTCTGCAGTCAAGATCTCATAATGAGTTAGTTGTAAATAAGCTTCAATTTTATATTGATTATCTTGAACAAGGAAAATACAATTTAATAGATTCTTATGGAGCTGTACCATTTTATGTAGATATTGATAAAACAAAGGGGCAGATTGCAAATGCATTAATTAGTATAAAATTTTTGAGCGAAAATGAATATCAAATCCAGATTCCATTTGAAAATAGTTCCGTTTCGTTAATTGCTTATAGTAATAATTCTTATAGTAATACTTCGGTTCAACCTGGAACTTTTATTAAAAAGTATAAGACAGGGGAAAGTGTTAATCTTCCATTTTTGAATTGGAAACTTCAAATTACGGATAATCCAGGATTTTATAAGGGGAAGGAGTATTTTGTCAGATTTAATGATTTTGATGGAACAGTATCTCGTTATAGAGGTATTAATGTGGATGCTGGTAAAACTGGAGGCTCGCTCTTGACTTTATCACTACAAGGAACAAATAAGGCAAGAATGGTTGATTATTTGAATTCTACTGTTAAAATGCTTATTAAATTGCAGTTAGATGGTAAAAATCAATTTGCGACAAATACTATTCGATTTATAGATAGTACTCTTGTGGCAATGGAATCTCAACTGAAACAAACGGGTAATGAATTAAAATCTTTTCAAAAAGATAAAAATATTTATGAAATTCAAGATGGGGGTTCTAGAGTTTCAGAAAAAATAATGAATTTTGATGTTGAAAAAGATCAAGTTACTAGAAAAATAGCGTATTATAATTCGTTAAAATCGTATTTAAATAGTAGTGATGATTATTCTAGATTACCTGCACCTTCTGTTGCAGGAATTGAAGATCCAAATATTGTTGCAAATGTTTCAAAACTGATAGCACTTTCTACGCAAAGGTCTGAAATGGCTTATGCCGTAAAGAGTGAAAAAATTTTTAAAGATTTTGACAATCAAATGGCTGCAGTAAAAAATGTTCTCCAAGAGAATATAGTTACAGCAAAAGCTTCTTTAGTCTATGATTTATCTTTATTAAATGCTAAAATTGGTGAAGCAGAAAGCACTGTTAAAAAACTTCCTGCCGAACAGCAAGAGTTATTGAAAATCAAAAGAAAGTATGATTTGAATGATAATGTTTATACAGAGTTTCTTCAAAAAAGAAATGAAGCAGAGATTGTAAGAGCATCTAACTTGTCTGATATTCATTTTATTGATCCAGCCAAAGATATTGGTGGAGGTTTAATAGGTCCTAAGACCTCTGTGAATTATGTAATGGCTTTATTTTTAGGAGTTTTAGTTCCTTTGTTATTTGTTCTAATAATCTTTTTCATTAATAATTCGATTCAGAATAGCGAAGATATTAGTAAATTGACTCAGATTCCATTACTTGGTGTAATTGGTGTTAACAAGGATTCAAGTAGTATGGCTGTTTTTGAAAAACCAAAATCAGCGCTTTCTGAGTCATTTAGAGGGATACGTTCTTCACTTCAGTTTTTATATAAAAAGCAACAGGTTAGCGGATCTAAAACATTAATGATAACATCTTCAATAAGTGGGGAAGGAAAAACGTTCTGCTCTATAAATATAGCTACTGTTTTCGCTTTAAGCGAAAAGAAAACAGTAATTGTTGGTTTGGATTTAAGAAAACCTAGATTAGCAGATGAATTTCAATTAAAATCATCTTTAGGAGTTGTCAATTATTTAATTAGACAAAATAATTTAGAAGAAATAACGAATCATACTCAGATTCCAAATCTGGATGTAATACTTTCGGGGCCAATTCCTCCAAATCCTTCAGAGCTTATTTTAAGCGATGCAATGAAAGAATTGATTGATGAATTGAAACAGAAGTATGATTATATAGTTTTAGATACTCCTCCTGTAGGTTTAGTGGCAGACTCATTAGAATTGGTTCAATTCGCAGATGTAACATTGTACATTGTTAGACAGAATTATACTAAGAAAGATATGATAACGTTGTTAAACACTAGACTTAAACGTGGAGAGTTGAACAATGTAAGCATTGTATTGAATGGTTATGAAAATAAAGCAAAGTATGGTAGTGGCTACGGGTATGGTTACGGTTACGGAGCTTATTCAAATGGTTATCACGAAGAAGAAGTTAAAAATAAATTTTGGAAGACATTTTTGAATCGAATTAGAAAAAGCTAAACTTTGATAAATGGAAAGTAAAACAAAAAATACAATTTTAATTACTGGTGGAGCCGGATTTATAGGTTCAAATTTGATTGAGTATTTTTTAGGCTTAAATTATAAAGTAATCTGTCTAGATAATTTTTCTACAGGTCATCGTCATAATTTAAAAGATTTTTTAGATAATCCTGATTTTAAATTAATCGAAGGAGATATTCGAAATTTAGTTGATTGTAATTTGGCAGTTGAGGGAGTTGATTATGTTTTGCATCAAGCAGCTTTAGGATCTGTTCCAAGATCAATAAAAGATCCGATTACGACAAATGAGGTAAATGTTTCGGGTTTTTTAAATATGCTTACTGCGGCGCGAGATGCCAAAGTAAAACGATTTGTATATGCGGCAAGTTCTTCAACCTATGGGGACTCTCAAGGATTGCCAAAAGTAGAAGATGTAATAGGGAAACCTTTGTCTCCTTACGCGATTACCAAATATGTAAACGAACTATATGCTGAAATTTTTAGCAAGACATACGGATTAGAAACAATTGGGCTTCGTTATTTTAATGTTTTTGGAAGAAAACAAGATCCAAATGGAGCTTATGCAGCTGTGATTCCAAAATTTGTAAAGCAGTTTATGAATCATGAAAGTCCTGTAATTAACGGAGATGGAAATTACTCTCGTGATTTTACCTATATTGACAATGTTATTCAAATGAATGAATTGGCAATGACTTGCCAGAATTCAGAAGCGGTTAATGCAGTTTACAATACAGCATTTGGAGATAGAAATACATTAAATGACTTAGTTAAATATTTAAAAGAATATTTATCTCAGTTTGATTCAAAAATAAAAGATGTTCCAGTCGTTTACGGAGAAAATAGAGCAGGAGATATCCCTCATTCTTTGGCAAGTATTGAAAAAGCCAAAAAAATGCTAGGATATAATCCAAAATACTCACTGCAAGCAGGTTTAAAAGAAGCTGTTGAATGGTATTGGAATAATTTAAAATAGATTTAAGATCAAGATAAAATAGATCAAATGAAAATTACAAAAATTTGCTGCATTGGTGCAGGTTATGTTGGTGGACCTACAATGGCTGTTATTGCTCAAAAATGTCCTCATATTCAGGTTACGGTTGTGGATTTAAATGAACAAAGAATAGCAGATTGGAATGATCCAAATCCTGAAAATATTCCAATATATGAACCTGGGCTTTCTGAAATTGTTGCAGAGGCAAGAGGCAGAAATCTATTTTTTTCGACCGATGTTGATGGAGCAATAGACGAAGCTGAAATGATATTTATTTCGGTAAATACGCCAACCAAGACTTATGGAAAAGGGAAAGGAATGGCTGCTGATTTAAAGTACATCGAATTATGCGCAAGACAGATTGCAAGAGTTGCTAAGCAAAATAAAATAGTAGTTGAAAAATCTACTTTACCAGTACGAACTGCTGAAGCTATTAAAAGCATATTGGATAATACAGGAAATGGTGTTCAGTTTCAAATTTTGTCTAATCCAGAATTTTTGGCGGAAGGTACTGCGGTTACAGATTTGTTAAATCCAGATCGAATTTTAATCGGTGGGGATACAACCCCTGAAGGCGAGGAGGCGATTAATGCTTTAGTAGACGTGTATGCAAATTGGGTAAGCAAAGAAAAGATTTTAACAACAAATGTTTGGTCATCAGAGTTGTCTAAATTGACTGCAAATGCATTTTTAGCGCAACGAATTTCATCTATTAATGCGATGTCTGAATTATGTGAAAAAACAGGTGCAGATGTCAATGAAGTAGCGAGGGCAATAGGAATGGATAGCAGAATCGGTTCTAAATTCTTAAAAGCTTCTGTCGGATTTGGAGGTTCTTGTTTTCAAAAAGATATTCTGAATTTAGTTTATATAGCAAAGTCATATGGATTAAATGAAGTTGCCGATTATTGGGAACAAGTTATTATTATGAACGATCATCAAAAAAGAAGATTTTCAAATAAAATTGTTCAGACATTGTACAATACAGTGGCCGATAAAAAAATTACTTTTTTAGGTTGGGCTTTCAAAAAAGATACAAACGACACAAGAGAATCTGCTGCGATTTATGTTGCTGATGATCTAATAAACGAACAAGCTAAAATCTCGGTTTTTGATCCGAAAGTTTCAGAAAATAAGATGTTAAGTGATCTTAACTATTTAGAAACAAGATCAAGTGAAGAAAATGTAAAAGCGTTGAATGTGTTTGACAATGCTTATGAAGCTTGCAAGGACGCTCACGCAATAGCAATCTTAACAGAATGGGATGAATTTACTACTTATGACTGGAAAAAAATATACGATTCTATGCATAAGCCCGCTTTTGTTTTTGATGGAAGAAATATTTTGAACGCAAAAAAATTAGAATCTATTGGTTTTGTTTACAATGGGATAGGTTCGTAAGTTTGTCTGGTAGTGAAGTAAAAGGATGTGAAAATGTGAAGTAGTAAGATTTACTTCGTTATAAATAAAAAGATGAATTGGTACGTAGTTTACACAAAACCTAAATGGGAAAAAAAAGTCGCAGATAAACTCAATCAATTAGGAATTGAATGTTATTGTCCACTTATTATTCAGGTTAAACAGTGGTCTGATAGAAAGAAAAAGATCGAAGTGCCACTTTTTAATTCTTATGTTTTTGTTCAGTTGGAAGATTCGGAAAGGAATTTAGTTTTTCAAGTTGCTGGAGTGGTTAGATATTTGTTTTGGTTAGGGAAACCCGCAATTGTAAAAGACTGGGAAATCGAAGCGATAAAAAACAGTCTTAAAGCAACAAATGTTAGTGAAGTTGCTGTTTCCGCCCTTCAAGTGGGAGATAATATTAAATTAGAATCGGGAGCATTTATTAATCAAAATGCAATTGTTCAAGAAGTTTCTAATAATTATTATACTTTAATCTTGGAAACTTTAGGATGTGTTCTAAAAATAAAATATAAATAATAACGTTATAAAATAAAAATTAACAGAAGAGAAGTCTTTTTTTTAGATTTTTTCTTCTGTTTTTTTTATGAAGGAATTATTTACAGCCTGATTAATAATGTGTTGTCGTTAAGTGTTTTTAAATTAACAATTTGTTTTCGAGTATTACGTGAAACCGTATTGAATAACTAGACTTATTATACTATATTTGCGCGAAAATGATTAATTTAGGCATCTGAGTCAGATATTGTGACTTGGAATGGCGAAGCCGTGAATTTTTGATAGCCTAAAGAAATTAAGAAAATGGAATTAGATAAAAATATTAAAATTGCAGTTATTGGTTTAGGGTATGTAGGATTGCCATTAGCTAGATTATTTGCGACAAAATATTCAGTAATTGGTTTTGATATAAATGAGTCTAGAGTCAATTCTTTAAGATCGGGAACTGATACAACTTTAGAAGTTGAAGACGATGTTTTGCAAGAGGTTTTAGTTAATGAACCAAATACAGGAAAAGGATTATACTGTACTACGTCTTTAAATGATATTGCTGAATGTAATTATTATATAGTTACAGTTCCTACTCCAGTTGATAAAAATAATAGACCAGATTTAACGCCTCTTTATAAATCTAGCGAGACGGTTGGTAAAGTTCTTAAAAGAGGAGATGTTGTTATTTATGAATCGACAGTTTACCCTGGTGTAACAGAAGAGCAATGTGTTCCAGTGTTAGAACAAGTTTCGGGCTTGAAATTTAATGAAGAATTTTTTGCAGGCTATTCGCCAGAAAGAATAAATCCAGGTGATAAGGAGCATACAGTTGAAAAAATCTTAAAAGTAACCTCAGGGTCAACGCAAGAAATTGGGTTAAAAGTTGATGCTTTATATAAGTCTGTAATTACTGCTGGAACTCATTTAGCTCCAACAATAAAAGTTGCAGAAGCAGCTAAGGTTATTGAAAATTCTCAAAGAGATATTAATATCGCTTTTGTTAATGAATTGGCGAAGATTTTCAATCTAATGAATATTGATACGCAAGAAGTCCTAACAGCAGCGGCAACAAAATGGAATTTTTTGCCATTTAAACCAGGTCTTGTTGGCGGACATTGTATAGGGGTTGATCCATATTATTTAGCGCAAAGAGCCCAAGAGTTCGGTTATCATCCTGAAATAATTTTGGCAGGAAGACGTCTAAATGATAGCATGGGGGAATATGTAGCTTCACAAATAGTGAAGTTAATGATTAAAAAAGGTATTTCTGTTAATGGCGCCGAGTTATTAATGCTCGGAATTACTTTCAAAGAGAATTGCCCAGATGTTCGAAACACCAAAATCGTAGATGTTGTTAAAGCATTAAAAGATTATGGAATTGTTGTAACAATATTTGATCCTTTAGCAGATGTGCAGGATGTAAGAAAAGAATATAATTTAGTAACATTAGACTCTCTTCCTGATAATAAATTTGATGCTATAGTTCTTGGAGTTTCCCATGCGGAATTTCTCGAATTAGATTTTTCAAATTTACAGAAAGAAAAAAGTTTAATTTATGACGTAAAAGGAGTTTTAGGATCTTTAGCTGACAATAGGCTTTAGATTTTAGCTTCTTTTTTTATTTAAAATAATTATGAATTCAAATAAAAATATTACACATGTTATCCTTACAGGAGGAGTAGGAAGTCGTTTGTGGCCATTATCTCGTAAAAGTAGACCAAAACAATATCTTGAAATATTTGAGGGAAAATCTTTGTTTGAAATGACTGTGGAACGAAATAGTCATCTAGCAAATAAAGTAATGGTTGTTGGTAATATAGACAATCATCAACTAAGCGGTAAAGTAATGGATAAAACCAATACTTCTTATTTAAATATTATTGAGGCAACTCCAAGAAACACAGCTGCTGCAATCGCCTTTGCTGCATTTGCATCTGAACCTGACGACATTTTAATAATTACTCCCTCAGATCATATTATAGATCAGATGGAGAATTATAATCAAGCTATAAGCGAGGCAGTACAAAAAGCTAATGATGGATTTATTGTAACTTTCGGTGTAATACCAACTAAACCAGAAACAGGTTATGGTTATATTGAAGCAGAAGGAGATAATGTAATTTCATTTCGCGAAAAACCAAATGAAACTACAGCAAAAGAGTTTATAGCAAAAGGTAATTTTTTATGGAATAGTGGAATGTTTTGTTTCAAAGCAAGTGTTCTACTAGAAGAATTGAAGAAATTCCAACCAGATGTTTTTGAAAAGTCAAAAGCAGTATGGGAGGCAAGTAAAGAAGGATTTTTAGATTTAAATCTGTCTATGGAAATTCCTTCTATCAGTATTGATTATGCAGTAATGGAACGCAGTAAAAAGATTAAAGTTGTTCCTGCTTCTTTTTCATGGTCAGATTTAGGGTCATTTGAATCAGTATATGATTACTTATATTCAAAAGGTCATTCTACAGATTCTAATGGTAATATGGTAATTGGATGTGATAAACATACAACTTTTTTAGGTTTGAAAAATACCATTTTTGTTTATACAGAAACTGCTAATCTAATTTTGCAGAAAGAGAATTCGCAGGACGTGAAAGATATATACAGTGCATTGGAGAAGCAAAATTCAGATTTATTAAATTAATATAAGGCATTTAGAAATGAAAAAAATTCTAATAACAGGTGGTGCTGGTTTTATTGGTTCGCATGTAGTGAGACGTTTTGTGAACAAATATCCAGAGTATCAAATTTTTAATTTGGATGCTTTAACGTATGCAGGAAATCTTGAGAACATAAAAGACATAGAAAATAAATCAAATTATACTTTTGTAAAAGGTGATATTGTTGATGAAAGTTTTATTAATGAACTTTTTGAACTTCATAAATTTGATGGAGTTTTACACTTAGCCGCAGAATCACATGTTGATCGTTCTATCGAAGATCCACTTGCTTTTGTTAAAACTAATGTTATTGGAACAATGAATTTATTAAATGCTACTAAAAATCAATGGAAAGATGATTTTGAGGGTAAAAGATTTTATCATATCAGTACTGACGAGGTTTATGGCTCATTAGGTGCAACAGGATTATTTACGGAGGAAACTCCTTATGATCCAAATTCACCATATTCCGCTTCAAAAGCGAGTTCTGACCATTTTGTGAGAGCTTATGGTGAAACTTATGGTTTGCCATATGTTTTAACTAATTGTTCAAATAATTATGGTTCATATCACTTTCCTGAAAAACTAATTCCTCTTTTTATTAATAATATTATCAATAACAAATCTCTTCCAGTATATGGCGACGGGAATTATACAAGAGATTGGCTGTTTGTAGAAGATCACGCAATAGCAATTGATTTAGTTTTTCATGAAGGAAAGAATCATGAAACCTATAATATTGGTGGATTTAATGAATGGAAAAATATAGATCTTGTTAAGTTGTTATGCAAAATAATGGATAGTAAATTAGGAAGAGAAGACGGAACTTCAGAAAAACTAATTAGCTACGTTAAAGATAGACCTGGTCACGATTTGCGATATGCTATAGATGCTTCAAAAATTAATAGAGAGCTAGGGTGGAAACCTTCAGTTACCTTTGAAGAAGGATTAGAAAAAACTACTAATTGGTATCTTAACAATCAAGAGTGGCTTCAAAATGTAACTTCAGGGGCTTATAAGGATTATTATCAAAAACAATACTCATAAAAAATAACTTAAAAAATAATTTTTCCTTTAACATGAAAAAAATATTATACGTTCTTACATTATTTTTTGCATTGATTACTTGTAATGCAACTGCACAGGATATAATGAGATCTAAAGATCTAAGTACAGTACAAGTAGATTATTTATCTGATGATGATTTAGCAAAAATTAGTGCTCAGTTAAAAAGCAACAATGCAACTATCGATCAAGTTGAATCTATGGCTTTATCAAAAGGGATGAGCCAAACAGAGTTTAATAAACTTAGAGTCAAACTTAATGAGTATGACAAGAAGAATGCTAAGGATAGTGCTAAAGATAAAAACAAGGATAGTAAATCAAAAACAGGAGAGAAAACTTCAGAGTTTGGAAGGAAACAGGGCGAGATAAAAAATGATAAAGTAAAAGATTCGTTAAATGCATTAATTTTTGGATCAGAGCTATTTGATAATCCTACTTTAAATTTTGAGCCAGATTTGAATTTGGCTACTCCTATGAATTATATTCTTGGTCCTGGAGATGAATTACAAGTAAGTGTTTATGGGGTTCAAGAATATAATGCTAATATACCTGTAAGTGTTGAAGGAAAAGTAAGCATCGATTATGTCGGACAAATCTCCGTTTCTGGAATGTCTATCGAGGCAGCTACACAAAAAATAAAAGCGGCAATTGCTAGAGTATATAGCACTGTTCGCTCTGGACAATCTCAAGTGAGTATTAGTTTAGGAAAAATACGTACTATAAAAGTTACAATCGTTGGTGGTAAACAACCTGGTAATTATTCAATTTCCTCGTTAGCAACTGTCTATAATGCTTTGCATTTGGCGGGTGGACCTGGAAAAAATGGCAGTTATAGAAATATTGAGTTAATAAGAAATAACAAAGTTTACAAGAACATTGATATTTACAGGTTTTTAGTTAAAGGAGATCAGTCTGATAATGTTGCTTTAAAAGAGAATGATGTAATTAGAATTCCTGCCTATAGTCAAAGAGTTACTGTTGAAGGAGAAGTAAAGAGACCCGGAATCTTTGAAATGAAAAAAGGAGAAAAGTTTTCTGATTTATTGAATTTCGCTTCAGGATTTAATGAGTTTGCTTATACAGCATCTGTAAATGTCTTGCAAAAGACTGGAAAAGAATTTAAAGTTCACGATATTAATGAAAGTGAATATAATTCTTATCAACCTCAGTCAGGAGATGTTTTTAGAGTTACGAAAATTTTAAATAGATTCGAAAATCGTATCAAGATTGAAGGTGCTGTTTTTAGACCAGATTATTATTCTTTTACAGAGGGAATGAGAATTTCAGATCTTGTAACAAGAGCAGAAGGATTAAAAGAAGATGCTTATAGTAAAAGAGCAAGGATTATTCGTTTAAAGACTGATCTGACAACAGAGATTGTTAATGTAGATTTAGGCGCAGCATTATCGGGAGATTTAAATGCAGATATTGAATTAAAAAGAGAAGATATAGTGACTGTATATTCTATTTTAGATTTTAGAGAAGAATATAAAGTAACCATAGATGGAGAAGTAAAAAATCCTGGCGAATATGAATATTTTGAAAATTTAACTTTAAATGATTTAGTTATTCAAGTTGGTGGATTAACAGGTTCTGCTTCTAAAAGGGTCGAAATTGCTAGAATGATTAAATCTGATGCTATTGATGATGCAGATCCTAAACGTGTAGAATTAGTTGAGTTAGAGATTACTGCAGACAATAATGAACAAATAAAAAATTTCGTTTTAAAACCTTTTGATGTTGTTAATATTCGCCGAATGGCAGTTTATGAGAAGCCAGAGATGGTTAAAGTAAGTGGTGCTGTTACTTATCCAGGTAAATATGTTTTAGCGAATAAAAAAGAACGAGTTTATAATGTTGTAATGAGGGCAGGTGGATTAACATCTATAGCTAATTTGGATGGGATGAAAATTAAAAGACCAATTAAAGAAGAGCAGATAGAGCAATTGGAAAGTATAAATCTTAACTTGGAGAAAAAGGAAACATTAGAGAAAAAGGAAGGAACTTTAGATGAATCAAATCTTAAAACTAATGATACTCTTAAATCCAAATTATCAAAAAAATTAAGAGACGAATTAAAATATACAACTATTCCTGTTAATTGGGAGAAAATTGTAAAAGATAAGAATCATTATTCGAATGTTACTTTATTTCCTGGAGATGAAATTGAAGTTGCTGTTTATAATGAAGGTGTTAAAGTTACTGGTAATGTGCTGTTAACATCTGAGATACCTTACAGAAACGGAAAAGGGTTTAAATATTATATTAACTCTGTTGGTGGTGTAGATAACAAAGGATGGAAGAGAAAAGCTTATATTATTTATCCTAACGGCAAAGCTGCTGTAACAAGTTCGTTTTTGTTTTTCAGATCTTATCCCAAAGTAGAACCTGATTCACAAATTGTTGTACCTGAGAAACCAGAAAAGAAAAAAATGAGTGCTGGTGAATGGGCAGGACTTGGAACTGCATTTGCTAGTTTGGCATTGCTAATTGTAACTGCGTTTAAATAAAGATTACATGCATAATAAACCGATGGAAAACGAGGAAGTTTCATTTAAAGAATTAATTGCAACAATAAAAGTGTGGTGTTCATATCTGCTTTTGCAATGGAAACTTATTGTCATAGGAGTACTCATAGGGGTAATTGGAGGAGTAGCATATTCATTGATAAAAAAGCCTACTTATACTGCTACTTTATCTTTTGCAGTCGAGGATGAGAAAAGTGGCGGTGGGTTAGGTAGTGCACTTGGATTAGCAAGCTCTCTAGGTTTAGATATGGGGAGTAGTGGAGGCAGTCTTTTTACAGGTGCTAATTTGGCGGAATTATTTAAATCAAGATCAATGGTTGAAAAAACATTGATGTCTCCTGTAAATGTAGATGGTAGGATTGTATCATTAGCCGAGATGTACATTGATAACAACGATTGGAGAGAGAAATGGGAAAAAGATCCAAATTTGTCAAAAATTCAGTTTTTACCAAACTCAAATCGTAAATTATTTATTAGAGAACAAGATAGTATTTTAGGCGTAATTTATCAAAACCTTTCAAAAAAATCGCTTAGTGTAGCGCAGAAAGATAAAAAGGTCGCTATTATCACTATGGAGGTATCTTCGACAGATGAGCTTTTCTCATTATATTTTTGTAGAGCTCTAGCAAAAGAAGTAGGTAAGTTTTATATTAGTACGAAAAGTAAAAAGGCTCGTACTAACATGGAAATTTTGGAAAGACAAACTGATTCTATTCGTAGAGAGTTGAATGGTGCAATTACTGGAGTTGCTATAGCAAATGATAACACTTTCAACCTGAATCCAGCTTTAAATGTTAGGCGGACACCTTCAGCTAGAAGGCAAGTTGATGTTCAGGCTAATACTGCAATATTAACGGAATTAGTAAAACAGTCTGAATTAGCAAAGGTTACCTTAAGAAAAGAAACTCCATTAATTCAAGTTATTGACGAGCCAATTTTACCTTTAAATGTAGAAAAGGTAGGAAAGATAAAGGGAGGTTTTTATGGTTTTTTTTTAGGAACTTTTCTAACATTAGTTTTTTTAATTGTAAAGAGATTATACAATACTTACATTTAATGGCTTTTATATAAATTTTCAAAATTAAAATACATAGTGAATCATGTTTAAAGATAAGATTTTATTAATTACAGGCGGTACAGGTTCTTTTGGAAATGCCATGTTGAAAGGTTTTTTAAATTCAGATTTGAAGGAGATTAGGATTTTTTCTCGCGATGAGAAAAAACAAGAAGATATGCGTATTGAGTATAAAAATGATAAATTAAATTTTGTTATTGGAGATATTCGTGATTTTGATAGTATCAATGCAGCAATGAATGGGGTAAATTTTGTGTTTCATGCTGCTGCGCTTAAACAAGTGCCTTCGTGTGAGTTTTATCCTATGCAGGCTGTTCAAACAAACATACTTGGTGCAGAAAATGTATTAGAGGCGGCTGCAAGAAACAATGTAGAAAGAGTAGTTGTTCTTAGTACAGATAAAGCCGTATACCCAATCAATGCAATGGGAATTTCTAAAGCATTTATGGAAAAATTAGCAGTTTCTAAAGCCAGAGATTCTAGAGTTAAAAATATAGATGCAATTTACACGGCTACTAGATATGGAAATGTTATGTGTTCTAGAGGATCTATAATTCCACTGTTTGTAAAACAAATAAAGGAAGGCAAAGCATTAACAATTACAAACCCAAAAATGACAAGATTCATGATGTCATTAGATGATTCTGTTGAGCTAGTTATGTTTGCTTTTACGAATGGTAACCCAGGAGATATTTTTGTTCAGAAATCTCCAGCAGCTACAATTGAAGATTTAGCGCAAGCTTTGAAAGAGTTGTTTAATGCAGATAATGAAATTAAAATTATAGGTGAACGTCATTCCGAAAAGATGTATGAAACACTTTGTGCAAAGGAAGAGATGGCGAAAGCAGATGATTTAGGAGATTTTTACAGAATTCCAGCTGATTTTAGAGATTTGAATTACACTAAGTACGTTCAAGAGGATGGACCAAAACTTGTAGATACTGAATATAATTCAGATAATACAAGAAGATTAAGTGTTGAAGAGTTAAAAAAATTGTTATTAACTCTAGAGTATGTAAAGGAAGAACTAGCTTCTCATAACCAATAATTCATTATGTTACCATTAGTAAAAACAAGTATTCCATGTCGAGATATTTTAATGCCAAAACTTGAAGAAGTTTTATATAGCGGATATGTTGCGCAAGGAGAAGCAGTTGAGGAGTTTGAAAGAAAATTTGAAGAATATATTGGAGGAGGGCACTGTCTTTCTTTGAATTCAGGAACCGCAGCTTTGCATATAGCATTAATTTTAGCTGGAGTTAAGGAAGGAGATGAGGTTATTAGTACTGCATTAACAGCAGAACCGACTAATGTAGCAATTAAAATGGTTGGTGCAAAAATAAGATGGGCAGATGTTGATTACGACACAGGTAATATTTCAGTAGCTTCTATTGAAAAATCGATAAATCAAAAAACAAAAGCAATTATTGTAGTTGATTATGCAGGTATTCCTGTTGATGTAAAAACTATACAAGAGTTGTCTAATAAATACAAAATACCGGTCATTGAAGATGCTGCGCATGCTTTAGGTGCTAAGTTTAATGGCAAAAAAACGGGCAATCATTTTCCATTTACAGTTTATTCTTTTCAAGCGATTAAACATCTAACAACTATCGATGGAGGGGCATTACAGATATTAGACAGTGAGTTGTACGAGAGAGGTAAAATTATTAGATGGTTTGGATTAGATAAAAAATTAACTCGCCTGGATAATAATATCACTTTTCAAGGATACAAATATCATATGAATAATGTGAACGCTACAGTTGGATTAATTCAATTACAAAATATTGAAAATTTAGTTCAAAAGTACATAGATAATGGAAGATATTTGGATGAGAATCTAAAAGATGTAAAGGGAGTTGAGTTGATTAAATATTACGAAGGAACAGAACCTTCATATTGGTTGTATACTTTGAAAGTTGATAATCGTGATGAGTTTATAAAAATGATGTCTGGAAATGGAATAATGGCTTCTGAACTTCATAAACGAAATGATTTGCATGATTTTTTAAATGATTTTCCGGCTGAATTACCAAATTTAGATTTATTCTATAGCAAGATGGTTCATTTACCATGTGGATGGTGGGTTACTAAAGAAGATCTTGATAAAATGATTTATTTAATAAAACAAGGCTGGTAATGGTACCAATTTATAAACCTTACATGTCGCAAGGGGTTGATTTTGATGTTGTTAAGATACTTTATTCTGGGCAATTAGGATATGGTAAATATGGACGAGAATTTGAAAATAAGCTGCAAAACTTTATTGAATGCAAATATGTACTTTCTGTAAGTTCTTATAACATTGCGATGCTAATTGTTCTTTCAACTTTAGGATTAAAAAATGGTGATGAGATTATTGCTAGTCCAGTAAGTTGTTTGGCGTCGAATCAGCCATTTGCAGTTAAAGATTTAAAAGTTGTTTGGGTTGATATTAATCCTGAAACGGGAGGTATGTGCCCAAAAGACTTAAAATCTAAAATTACAACCAATACAAAGGCTATTTTTCATAATCATTTTTGTGGTTATTTAGGTAATATAGATGAGATAAACACAATTGGAAATTCTTTTGGCATTCCTGTAATTGATGACGGTATAGAAGCTTTTGGTTCTGAATATAAAAATAGAAAATTAGGAAATGTTGGGACAGACATAACCGTCTTTTCTTTTCAAACTGTGAGATTACCTAATACTATAGATGGTGGTGCGATCGTTTTTAAAGATAAAGAGCTTTATGAAAAAGCCTTGATGATAAGAGATTACGGAATCGATAGAACAAAGTTTAGGACTAATAATGGAGAAATTAATCCTGAGTGCGATATTAAATTAGAGGGCTACGGTGGATTAATGAGTGAATTGAATTCATATTTGGGAACAAAACAGATGGATGATGTTGAAAAATTGCTTGTACATCAAAAGAAAAATGCATTAGTTTGGGATCAAAAAATTATGGAGATGAAAAATTTTAGCTCTCTAAAATTAACAGTAAATTGCGTACCTAACTATTGGGTATATGGGATTTTATGTGATAATAAAGAATTGGCCATTAATTATTTTAAAGAAAATGGCTATTATGCAACTGGAGTTCATATAAATAATAATGTATATTCAGTTTTTAATAATAAGGACTATTTAAAAGGCGTAAATGAATTCATGAACCGATTTTTAGCAATTCCTTCTGGTTGGTGGTTTGAGAATAAATAATTTATAAATGAATACAAATCAAATAGACAGTTCAGCAAAAATACATCCAAATGTTGTTTTGGGTCAATATAATAAAATTGGAAAAAATGTTATTATTGAGATTTTAGGGAATAATCCTAAGGCTATTGCAAATATAGGTGACAACAATATTATAAACGACAATACTAGAATTTTTATTCATGGTGAATTTATAGTTGGAGATTGGAATGTTTTTCACAATGATATGTTAATTATGCCAGAAGATTCGATGCGAATTGGACATAATTGCTGGTTTGGACAAAATACTATCTTAGATGGGGCAGGAGGATTAGAAATTGGAAATGGTGTAAGAGTAGGGATGTATTCTCAAATCTGGACACATGTAGCTAGTGGTGAACAAATCGAGGGATGTATTCTTTATGCAAAGAGAAAAACTATTATAAATGATGATGTTTGGTTAGTTGGTAGTTGTGTTGTTGGTTCAGGAATTGTTCTAGGAAAAAGAAGTACAGCCTTAATTAATTCTGTAATTACAAAAGATACATTACCAGATAGAGCATATTCAGGTAGTCCAGCGAAAATTATGGAACATGTCAAATTCTATTTACCAAAAACTATAGATGAAAAGTTTGATATGTTAAAAATTTGGATGGAGGAATTCATTAAAATCAATAATGAAACTTTTAAATTAGAAGTCAATGAAAATGAATTGGTTCTTTTTAATTTAAAAGAAAATGAGAACGTGATCTTAACAAAATCTGAAACAAAGAAGTTAGATTCAACACAGAGCATTTTTTATTTATTTGATAAAACATTCAATAAAACCAATTCGATAAGCGAAAGAACAATTTATAAGTTTTTGTACAATAATAAAGCAAGATTTATTCCTATCCTGAAACAAGGATTATAGGTTTTGCCATAATTAGTATATAAATTTATTTTCTAAGAATTTAATTAAAAAATGGGAGCAGTTATAACAAATATAGAATATGTTTTTCCTGAACAAAAAATAAGTAATGTTGATTTAGCTAATCGCTTTCCTGATTATGATTTTGGGAAATTTGAGGAAAAAGTAGGCATAATAAATAGATATTGGGTTGAGGATAATGAGACTGCATTTGATTTAGCAAAAAAAGCATGTGAAAAATTATTAAAAAAAATAAACAAGGAAGAAATAGATTATATTTTATACTGTACTCAAAGTCCAGAATATTTTCTACCAACTACAGCTTGTGTTTTACAAAACCATTTGAAATTAAGAAAAGACATAGGTGCTCTTGACTTTAATTTAGGTTGTTCAGGTTACGTTTATGGAGTTAGTATAGCAAAAGGATTAATTAATTCTGGTCAAGCAAAGAAGGTCTTATTAGTAACTGCAGAAACCTATTCTAAATATTTGCATCCAAATGACCGTTCCAATAGAGCAATTTTTGGCGATGCAGCTGCGGCGACATTAATTTCAAATTCAGATAAAGAGTGTATTGGAGAATTTTTATTTGGGACAGACGGTGCGGGATATGATAAATTAATTGTGAAAAATGGATGTAGTAAATCTCCATTTGATCCAGAAGCAAAAGAAGTGAATTATGGATCAAATAACATTTACACGGATAATCATTTGTATATGAATGGTCCTGAAGTTTTTAATTTTACGAGTGAAGTTATCCCTAATTTTACTAAAGAAGTTCTGATAAAAAACAAGAAAGAAATAAGTGATATAAATCAATTTGTTTTTCATCAAGCCAATTCGTTTATGTTAAATTTTATGCGCAAGCGACTAAAAATTGATAGTGAAAAGTTTTATATAAATTTGGAAGATGGTGGGAATACAGTTTCTTGTACTATACCTATAGCACTTAAGAACTATTCAGAGAATATGATCCTTAAAGATCAGGAAATTGCGATCGTAGGTTTTGGAGTAGGGTTGTCGTGGGCTGGAGGATTAATAACAATAAATAATAAATTATAAAATATTTTAATTATGAATAAAAAAGATTTTTTTCTAAGACTGCAAGAAGATTTAGAATTAGAAATAGAAGTTAATGGTGAAACAAATATCAAAGATTTAGACGAGTGGGATTCTATGGCAGCGATGGTTTTAATCGGATTAGTTAATGAAGAGTTCTCTATAACCTTAAATTCAGACGATATCGAAAATATAACAACAGTAAATTCTCTAATTGAAAGAATTGGAATAAATAAGTTTAATTAAAGAGTTTTTAATAATAAGTTATGAACATTCTTTTAACAGGCGCAACATCGGGTATAGGTTTCGAAACTTTAAAGCAATTAATTGCTGATGAACATACTGTTTATGCAATTGGCAGAGATTTTTCGAAAATAGATTCGTTTTTGCAGATTCATAAATCACAAGTTTTTGATTTTAATTTTGATTTTAATAATGTCGATCAAATTGATCAGTTATTTATAAACTTCAATTTAGAAGATAAAAAATTTGATGGGTTAATACATTGTGCAGGAATTGAAGAAACACTTCCTTTGTCGTTATATTCTACAAATAAGATTAGAAGCATATTTGATATAAATGTATTTTCTGGGATTGAATTATTAAGACATTTTACGAAAAAGAAGTATTGTAATGATGGGGCCAGTGTTGTTTTTTTGTCATCTGTAATGGGAACACTTGGACAGCCTGGAAAAGTTGGATATTGTGCAACGAAGTCTGCTTTATTAGGATTAGTAAAAGCTAGCGCTTTAGAATTTGCTAAAAGGAAAATTAGAATTAATGCAGTTTTACCAGGTATTATTAACACGCCAATGACTCAAAAACTGTTTACTCAAATAAATCAGAACCAAATTAAGGAAATTGAAAATATGCATCCTCTTGGTTTTGGTGAAGTTCAAGATGTTGTACCGACCATATTATTCCTTATATCTGAGAATGCAAAATGGATTACAGGACAAAGTATTATTATTGATGGGGGATATTCCATTCAATAATTTTTAAGAGATTTATATTTAAAATATGTTTAAAAACATAATAGCCAACTATGTTGGTAAAATTTGGGGAATTGTATCTGTATTTGTTTTTATACCATTTTACATAAAATTATTAGGAATAGAATCCTATGCTGTAATTAATTTCTACACTGTTATTTTAACAATTATGTACTTCGCGGATGGAGGCTTATCTGCTACTCTTAATAGAGAAGTTGCTAGAAATACAAATAAACAGTATATTGGTAATATGCTTTTTACAATTGAAAGAGTATATATGGCAGTTTGCTTGTTTATAATAATCATTGTTTTTTTATTTTCTAAAATTATTGCCGCTAACTGGTTAAATTCGAATACATTCTCTAATGAAGATTTATCTCTTTACATTAGTTTAATGGGGATTAGTGTTGCTTTCCAATTATTCACTACTTTACAAAGTAGTGGTTTAACAGGTTTAGAAAAACAAGTTTTGTCTAATGGAATTCAAGTGTCGAGCAGTTTTTTTCGATCAGGAGTTGTTCTTTTACCCCTGTTTTTTTTTCCAACATTACTTACATTTTTCATTTGGCAAGTATCTATAAATATAATTTTCTTTTTTGTTACAAGATACAATTTATGGAGATATATAAAAACTGATGTTAAATATACATTTGATAGAGAGATATTAAAAACGGTTGGTCGTTTTGCTGGAGGAATGATGTTGATGTCAATAATTTCTTCATTAAATACACAGATTGATAAACTAGTTATAAGTAAATTATTGTCATTAAAAGAGTTTGGTTATTATGCTCTTGCAGGAACTCTTTCACAAGTGCCAGAGCTAATAATAACCCCAATTGCTGTTGCAATATTACCGAGAATGGTCAAGTATTCTGAGAATAATGAAAAAGATAAAATAAAAAAATTGTTTCATATTAATACTTTTATTCTGTCAACGTTAGCTGTTACAGGAGGGATGCTTCTTTTTCTCTTTACAAAAGACTTTTTACTTATTTGGACTCATGATATTGTTATTGCCAATAAAATCGAAAATGTCACAAAAATTCTTTTAGTTGGAGCAGTATTTTTATCTTTTCAGTTTATGCCATATTACCTTGCTATTGCGAATGGACATACAAGTGTAAATGTCAGACTAGGAATTGCAGCTATAATTTGTATAATACCTGCTTTGATCTTTTTTGTTAAGCAATATGGACTAATAGGAGCAACTTACACATGGTTAATTATGAATGTGTTTGCATATTTTTATCTCGGTTATTTTATAATTTCAAAGTTTTTAAAAGGTGAATTTAAAAGATGGCTAATAAATGGTACAATGATTCCATTAATAATAACTGCTATTATTGGTTTTGTAAGTTATCTGCTTACAATAAATTTACAAAAGGGATATTTTGTGTTTTTATACTCCATAATTATTGGATTAATTTCATTGTATATAAACTTAACAATTTTTAATAAAATGAATCCTGGATATAGAATTAATATACTACAATTAAGAGATGATGAAAAAATATGAAAATTTACTTTCTATAATTATCCCTACTAAAAATAGATATTCAACGCTTTTACCCGTTTTAGATTCTATTGTAGATAATTTAAGTAATGATTATGATTATGAGATAGTTGTGCAGGATAATTCTGATGATAATGAAGTTTGTATAAACTATCTTTTACACAAAAACGATTCTCGAATAAAGTATTTTTACAATAAAGAATCCATTCCTATTGCTGATAATACAGAATTAGCAATAACCAATACAAATGGTAAGTATTTGATTTTTATTGGAGATGATGATTTTATTTGCCCAGATATACTTGAAATTGTAAATATATTAGATAAAAGATCTATCAGTTGTTTAATATATAGCCCTGGCTCATATTGGTGGGAATCAGTGATATTTAAAAAGGAAAATTATTATCATAAATCTGCAAATCTTTGGTTGCCTAAAATGCCTAATAAATTGGAGTTTATAAAAATGAATCCAATATTTGAATTAGATAAAACTTTATCAAAAGGGGCAATGGCATACGATATGCTGCCAAGGTTTTATCACGGAATTGTATTAAGGTCTGAGCTTGAAAAACTAAAGTCAAAGATTGGTCGTTATATAGTAGGTTCTTGTCCTGATATTGATTTTGCAATGTCTTTAGCTATAAACATTGATGAATATTATTATGTAAATTATCCAGTAAGTATTTTTGGTGCTTCCAAGAATAGCGGTGGAGGGTGGACCGCATTAAAAAAACATTTTGGAGATGTTGATAAATTACCTTTTCTTAGACCAGAAATTAGAAATAATTGGAACCCACTTATTCCCAGAATTTGGTCAGAAAAAACTATCTATCCCCAAACAACTAGTGAAGTATTAATAGGATATAATGTTGATAAAAAACTAAATCTAGCTGCTTTACATGCAGCAATGTTGGTTTATGAGCCATTTTTAGAACCTAAGATATTAAAATACATTATAAAGAATTGTGGTGCTAATCCGCTAAATTATTTGAAATTTGGGATTGAATTCTGTAAAAAAATAGCTGGACTAATTGTACAAACGACGAAATATAATTTTAAGTTGTTGCCTGTGAGGGTTTTTGAAAATGTTAAGCATACAGAAGTAATAACAGTTTTAAAAAATAACTTCAAAAGTATTGTATGAGTGGATTTTCATATAGAAATATAATCTTGTATATACTCTTAATCATTGCAAATTCTTTAACACATGAAAAAATTACAGGTATTTTTGTTTCTTTTCCAGAAATAATTACAGTAATTTATTTTCTTTTTAGAGGAAAAACTGAAAAAGCCTTTTTTTTTCATATAGTTTTTACAATAACATGTTTAGCTATACCATTTTCGCAGATAACCAATCCGGAGGATAGTCATTATGGATTGTTTAATTACTCTAAATTAAAATTACTTGGACCTATAGGTGTTTATCATTTAATAATGTTTAGTTTTTTTATTAGAACTATACGTTTAAAAAAACAAATTCCAGTAAAATCTACTTTTTACTCACTTTATAAGACGATAATTTATATTGGAGCTTCAGGAATCTTAGTTGGAGTATTCGGTTTAATATTTATGGGATATTATGTTGAATACTTTATTTTATATACGTCCTATATTCTGACATTATTTTTCACCGCATTCGTTTTGATTAGGATGCCCTTTTTTTCGTTTGTAGGTAAATTATATAAAATGTTGTTAGAAATAATGATTGCAGCACCAATAGCAGCATTGTTTGTATATATTCTAGGATTTACATCACAATATGGAGAAGAGGATGTATCTATTATAATTGAAGTTGTTTATTTTAGTATGGCTTTAATTTTTGCGTATTATCATTTAAAAAGCTACATTTTACCTTTGTTTTCTTTCTTAATAACTGTTTTTCTCCTAATGGATGGAGGAATGGGAGGAAAAGGGATAATATTTATGGGTGTCGTTTTAATAATGTTTATATTAACTGCTTTTAATAAAAATACGACAGGTATAGATATTGTTAAGCGAAAACAAAGACTTCGTTTTATGATGATTCCAATAGTGTTATTTGTAATTATCAAGTTTACATCTTATGTCCAAGATTCTGAATATAATTTATTTTTATATAAATTAGAAAATGTAACATTATTGGTTAATGTTTTCCAAGGATTAGATGGTATTAATTTGATTCCCGAATCACCAAGAGTTCGAATCATTGAAATTATGAGTATTTTTAATGAACTTTTTAGTAATCCAATATATTTACTTTTTGGGAAAGGATATGGTTCTTACTTTTCAGATGATTTTAAGTTATTGTCTGGCTTAGATTTAGTAAATGCTTATAAAGCTGTAGAGATAAGTAATAATAAGTATGGAGGTGTGCACGATTCTTTTTCTAGTATACCGTTAGCAAACGGTTTGATAGGGCTTTTTTTAATTTTTAGACTTACTGTCAAATATGCCAAAATGATAAAACATAATTTCATGGCATATGCGGCTATACCATGGTTGGCATTTACTTTTTACTATAATGTCCAATTTGGTATTATTGCGATGTTTCTTCTTTTTAGCTCAGAATTTTATTCAAAATTTAAATATGAATAAGCATAATAAAATTTTATACATTGATCCTTTATTACAAAAAGGACATGTTAATTTTAATAATATATATATTAAAAGTTTAATCAAAGCTGGATATAATTTAGAGTTTGTTTTTGTTAAAGACTATGAAGAACAATTAGATATTGATAAATCTAAGGTTATATATTCTCTACCTAACACTTTATTTAAAAGAAACTATGGTAAATTGTTTAACAGGCTTGCTTATTTAATTGGATTATTTTTTATAAGATTCTCTGTTAACTTTAAGAAATATGATTTTGTAATTTTTTCTAGTTTTGAGGAAATATCTTTTGCATTATCAGGAATAAAAAAAAGCTATTTAATTAATCATATTAATGTTAGTAATTCTTATGAAAGCAGGATCAAATTTTTCTTTTTAGATCGTATTCTAATGGCTAATTCTTTAATCGTTTTAGATGATAAAACAAAAGAATATTTATCTGCGAGAGGAGATTATGACTTATTTATGGTTCCACATGGACTCCCAAATTCAAAAGTGTTAAATGAAGAATTAAAAGAAGATTTTCATTCTAATATATTGGATGAGTTAAAAAAATATAGAAAGGTTATCTTCTCTCCTTCTGAAAGTAGTTCTGATAAGATCTTTATAAATAATTTAATAGAATCTAATGAGTTTCTAAAGTATCTTGAAGATGAAAAAATATTATTTATTTACAAAAATGATATTCAAAATGATAAGCCTAATGTAATGGCAATCAAAGGTTATTTAAGCCAAGAAGCCTACGATTACTTGTTTTTAAAGTCAGATGTTATATTGATAGCCTATCCTGAAAGGTTTAAATATAGAGTTAGCGGAGTTCTGTTAGAGTGTATCGCTAATAATAAACTATGCGCAATTTCTAGAATTGAGATGTTAGAATCTTTTAATAATTTTTTTAATTACGATCCTTTTTTTTCAAGTATAGAAGAATTAATTCGACTTATCAATAGTTTGGTGAATTATAAAGATGATAATTATTTCAAGAATCTAAATTTACTTGAACCAGATTTTCATGATTTTTTTAATTAAGGATTTAATATTATGTTGCAGAATAAATTAAAAGGTAAGCATATTATCTATATCGGGAGGGAATTAAATTCAATAGATGGCGGATCAATTGTTTCAAAAAGGAATGTTGAAATATTAAAGAAAATGAGCGATGAGAAAATTATTGAATTTTATTTGTCTGATAAAACAATTGCTCATAAATTTTTAAATATCATTTTTGGTAATCCCTGGGGCTATTCTCGTGAAGTTTATAATAAAATAAAAAAAGCTCTATTGCTAAATGAAATTTCTTATATATTTATCGATCATTCTTTGTTAGGAGGGTTTTCAAGTATTTTAAAAAAATTTAATGTTGAAATAGTTGTTTTTTTTCACAACATTGAGGTTAAATATTATAAAGATAAAGCTTCTGTAGATGGTTTTATAAATAAACTAATGGTAAATTATGCAAGGAGAAATGAAAAAAAAATAGTTAAATATGCAGACAAAATAATCTGTCTTACAAATATTGATAGTAATCTTCTCAAATCAATTTATGGAAGAAATGCAGACCTAATCATTCCAATCACAATTGAAGATAAATTTAAAAGTTTGGATAATTTAGAAAATAATAGTAGCTATCACCTATTTGTAGGAAGCTCTTTTTTTGCAAATATTGATGCTATAAAGTGGTATATTAAAAATGTTTTGCCTTTTATTAGTTCAAAATTGATTATAATAGGTACTGGTATGGAGGTGTTGATTGAACAGTATGGCCAAAATTTAAACTTAGAGATTCATGGTTTTGTGGATGACTTAACTCCATATTATCAAGGGGCAGATTTTGTTATAAATCCAGTTAGATTAGGATCAGGAATGAAAACAAAAACGATTGAAGCTTTAATGTATGGGAAAATAATATTAGGTACTCAAGAAGCTTTCTCAGGAATAGAAGATATAGAGAAGCATGAAGCTGGTTACATTTGTAACCAACCAGAAGAATTCATAAAAAAAATAGAGAATTTAGATAGTAAAAAGTTTAACCTAAAATCTCGAGATTATTATTTAAGCAATTTTTCAGCTGAATTTGGGTATAATAAATTGGAAGATTTTTTAGCTTCCTAAAATGTAATTTTTCATCATAATTCATATTACTTCAATGCAATCTAATAAAGTATCAATTATTACTCCACTATATAATTCCGAAAGTTTTATTGCGGAAACAATTCAATCAGTAATCGCACAAACATATAAGGATTGGGAAATGTTAATTGTTGATGACTGTTCAACTGATAATTCTAAATCTATTATTGAAGAATTTATAAAACTCGATTCTAGAATAAAGTATTTTCGAACAAATGCTCCCTCAGGTTCTCCAACTACTCCTAGAAATATTGGAATTGAAATGGCTTCTGGGAGATTTATAGCTTTTTTGGATAGTGATGACTTATGGAAGTGTAATAAACTTCAATTACAAATACCTCTATTTCAAGATAGAAAAGTTGGCATTGTTTTTTCAAATTACGAGAAAATAAATGAAAATGGAGAGTCTAATGAAAGATTTATAATTGCTCCATCTCAAGTTAACTATAAAAAATTATTAAAAGGCAATGTTATAGCATGTTTGACAGCAGTTTATGATAGGGAGAAATTAGGTAAAGTATATTTTACCAAGCAGGGACATGAAGATTATGCTTTTTGGTTAAGCATATTAAAAAGAGGGTATGTTGGAAAAAATGCAGAAAGTGTTTTAGCTAAATATCGTGTTCGAAAATCTTCAGTGTCTTCTAATAAGTTCAAGGTTATAAATTGGTATTATAAGATTTATAGACAAAACGAAAAATTATCTGCAATAATATCACTCTACTATGTAAGTATTGCGTTATTTAAATCATTTTTTAAATACGTTAAATGAAAAGATATCTAAAATAAATAAAGTGAAAATTTTACTAACAGGAGCGACTGGATTTCTTGGAAAAATTATTTCTGACGAACTTAATAAAGATCATGAAATTATAAAATTGTCTAGAACATCAGCAGATTATAATGTGTTATTGGATGAGGAGACTGTAGAATTTAAAGAGTCTTTTGATATGGTAATTCATTCTGCAGGGAAAGCTCATTTTTCTCCAAAAACAGAAATTGAAAACAAAAGTTTTCATAATGTAAATGTTATCGGCACAAAAAATTTATTAAAAAGTTTAGAAAGAGTAGGAGCTCCAAGAGAATTTGTTTTTATTAGTTCAGTTTCAGTCTATGGACAGGATGTTGGCATAGAAATAAATGAGGAATTTCCTTTGAAAGCTTGTGAACCTTACGGATTAAGTAAGATTGAGGCAGAAAAAATAGTAATTAAATGGTGTCAAGAACATAAAGTCGTTTGTACAATTTTAAGATTACCTTTATTGGTAGGTAAAAATCCTCCGGGAAACTTAGGAGCTATGCTGAAAGCGATCAGAAAAGGTTATTATTTCAATATTGATGGGGGTAAAGCGAGAAAAAGTATGGTTTTAGCGAAAGATGTACCATCTTTTATTTTGTTGAGTTGTTCAGCAGGAGGTGTTTATAATCTTACTGATGGTGTGCATCCCAGTTTTACTGAATTAAGTTACGCTATTTCAGATAAATTGTTTTTCAGTTTGCCGTTAAAAATTGCTAGATGTATAAGTAGAATTGGAGATTCTTTGGGTGATAAGGCCCCTCTTAATTCAAATAAATTAAAAAAAATAACTTCAGATTTAACTTTTGACGATTCGAAAGCGAGAGAAATTATAGGATGGAAGCCAGAATCAGTTTTAGAATATTTGAAAAGAGAAAAATTATTATAATTTGATGCATAAATTTTAAAGATATATATGGAATATTGTGTACTTGGCCTACTTTTAATGATTATTATGCTTCTTTATTTTAAAGTAGCAGATAGATTTAATATTATAGATAAACCAAATCAACGAAGTTCACATACTGAAATAACTTTAAGGGGCGGCGGAATCATTTTTTGGTTTTCGGCACTACTTTATTTTGTGCAAAATATTCAAAGTAACTATTTTTTCTTTACTGGAATAACTTTAGTGAGTTTAGTTAGTTTTTGGGATGATATTCAAAATCTATCAAATAAAATTAGAATTTCGATTCATTTTCTTTCGATTACTTTAATTTTTTATAATCTAAATTTATTTCAATTGATGCCTGTTTGGGGAATTGTAGTTTCTTACGTTTTGGCAATTGGACTAATAAATGCCTATAATTTTATGGATGGGATTAATGGTATTACGGGGCTTTATACATTAGTAGTTATGGGGTCTTTATTATATGTCAATAAAAAAATCCAGTTTTTTGCAGATGGAGTGTTTATAAAATATGCAATACTTGCAAGTTTAGTTTTTCTATTTTTTAATTACAGAAAGAAAGCGAAATGCTTTGCTGGTGATGTTGGAAGTATTGCGATAGCTTTTTGGATAATTTATTTAGTATTAAAACTTATTCTAGTAACAGAATCACTTATTTGGTTATTGTTTTTAGCAGTATATGGAGTTGATTCAGTTTGTACAATCTTGCACAGACTTTACCTTAAGCAAAATATTTTTGAAGCACATAGATTACACTTTTATCAAATACTGAGTAATGAATATAAAATACAGCATCGATTGGTATCTCTTTTTTATGGATTAGCTCAGACGGGAATTTCTTTATTAGTTATTTTTCTTTATCATAAAGTTCAAGATGCAATGATTTTCGTAATTGTTATTCTGCCTTTGTTGTTAATTTATTCATCAAAATTTTATTTATTAAACAAAAATAATTTACGATTGGATCATGGAGCCTAAAATAATTCAGGGAGGAAAATTTTCAGATCATCGAGGAAGTATATCATATGTAAACGGTTTTAGTTTTGCAAATATTGAAAGGTTTTATATTATAAGTAATTCTCAAGAAAATCCTATTCGCGCTTGGCAAGGACATAAATTAGATGCTAAAAATTTTTATTGCTTTTCAGGATCTTTTAAAATTCATTTTATAAAGATTGATAATTGGGAGAATCCTTCAAAGAATTTGGTTATTGAGACTGTTTTGGTTTCTGAATCAGACAGCAAAATTGTTCACATACCAGCAGGTTATGCAAATGCTATAGAATCTCTAGAAGTAAATTCAAAATTAGCGTCCTTTTCTACATTACCCTTAGGTAAAGTAAGCGAGGACGATGTTCGTTATCCATCAGATTATTGGATTATTAATAATGGACAGTAAGAGAATCTTTTTGTCGTTATCTCAAGAAAGTGGATTTGAGCAAAAATATATTCAAAGAGCCTTTGAAACAAATTGGATTACTTCTGGTGGTCCAAATGTTGATGAGTTTGAAAATGAACTTCAGAGTTATTTTGAGAATCAAAATTTTGCTATAGCAACAAATTCAGGGACATCAGCGATACATTTAGCATTAATTTTATTGGGTGTGAAAGCTGAAGATGAGGTAATTTGTCAAAGTATGACTTTTTCAGCTTCTGCTAATCCAATTTTATATCAGAACGCTAATCCAATATTTATAGATAGCGAAAGAGATACTTGGAATATTTGTCCAGAGAATCTTGAAATTGCAATAAAAGATAGAATCGGAAAAGGGAAAAAGCCTAAAGCCATTATAGCTGTTCATTTGTATGGAATGCCTTATAAAGTAGATGAAGTACATGCAATTGCTGATAGATACGAAATACCAATTATTGAAGATAGTGCAGAAGCTTTTGGAAGTAGTTATAAAGGGAAAAAATGTGGAAGTTTAGGTACTTTTGGAATTCTTTCTTTTAACGGGAATAAAATTATTACGACTTCAAGCGGTGGAGCGTTAATTACGAATTATAAATACTCAAAAGAGAGAGCAATTTTTTATGCTACTCAATCAAAAGATATAGCAGTGCATTATCAGCATAGCGAAATAGGGTACAATTATAGGATGAGTAATATTTGTGCAGGAATTGGTCTTGGACAAATGAAAATTTTGGAACAAAATATACATTTAAGACAGAATAATCATCTGTTTTATAAAGATGTTTTTAAAGATATTAAAGGTGTACAACTATTTGATAGTCAAAGCGATAATTTTGTTTCTAATTATTGGTTAAATACAATATTATTAGAAACAAAGAAAGAAAGAGAAAGGTTGAGAGTTGCTCTTGAGGAAGTTAATATAGAGAGCCGCCCACTATGGAAGCCAATGCATCTTCAGCCCCTTTTTGAAAAATATGTTTATTATGGAGGGAATATTGCTGAAGAATTGTTTGAGAAAGGATTGTGTCTGCCGTCGGGGTCTAATTTAAGGGTTGAAGAGAAAAGCAGAATAAAAGAGGTTATTATTAATTTCTTTAAATGAATATAAATTTAAAAGATGAAAATCGAAGAAACGTTTATAAAAGACTTGGTAATTGTAGAGCCGATAGTATTTGGTGATGAAAGGGGATACTTTTTTGAGTCTTATAGTAAAACTAAATTTGAAGATCTAGGAATTAATATTGAATTTGTTCAAGATAACCAATCCTTTTCAAAAAAGGGAACTTTGAGAGGTTTGCATTATCAAAATCCTCCCTTTGCTCAAACAAAATTAGTTCGCGTTTTAGAAGGCGAAATTATTGATGTTGCAGTTGATTTGAGAAAAGATTCTCCAACATTTGGAAAATCATTTAGTATTTTACTGTCAGCCGAGAATAAAAAACAGTTGTTAGTTCCTCAAGGATTTGCACATGGCTTTTCGGTTATAAGTGAAACGGCCTCTGTTATGTATAAATGCGATCAGTTTTATAATAAAGCTTCTGAAGGAGGAATTAAATTTGATGATCCATCTCTAAACATTGATTGGGGAATGAATTTAGATGAAGCAATTGTTTCAGAAAAAGATCAAGTTCTTCCATTTATTGATAATTGTAATAGTTTATTTTAATGAAAAAAATTCTAGTAACTGGGAAAACAGGGCAATTAGGATCTGAACTTTCAGTTTTAGTACCTGCTTATCCTCAGTACGAATGGGTATTTGCCGATCGTAATAAAGCAACATTACACAATTTAAAATTGCTTCAATCTCAATTGGAAGATATTAATCCTGATATTATATTTAACTGTGGGGCGTATACGGCAGTTGATAAAGCTGAATCTGAAAGGGATTTAGCTTTTAGAATAAATCAGGAAGCGGTAGAATTAATTGCAAAATATTCTGCAGAAAACAATGTCAAATTAATTCATATTTCAACAGATTATGTATTTGATGGTTCTTCGTCCATTGCTTTAAATGAAGAAGCTAAAACTAACCCTATAAATGTTTATGGAGAGAGTAAGTTGACTGGGGAAATTGCTTGTTTAAAAGAAAATCGTGAATCGATTATTATTAGAACTTCTTGGGTTTACAGTAAGTTTGGAAATAACTTTGTTAAAACGATGCAAAGATTAATGCAGGAAAGAGATGAAATTAATGTTGTAAATGATCAGATTGGTTCACCAACTTATGCTGCAGATCTTGCACAAGTAATGATTGACATAGTTGAATCTCCAAAATGGATTCCTGGAATTTATAATTATTCAAACGAAGGGGAAATTAGTTGGTATGAATTTGCATTAAGTATTAAAGAACTTGGAAATTACAATTGCAGAGTCGGGGGAGTTCCATCCTCATCGTATCCAACTCCAGCAAGAAGACCAAGATTTTCATTATTAAATAAGGAAAAAATAAAGAAAGTTTATAATGTAGATATTCCTCATTATAAAGAAAGTTTAAAAAAAATGTTTATTTAAAAACCTAAGATCAGAATTTTAGAAAACTTGAGAACTCTAAAAATCTAAAATTAATTTTATGAAAGGGATTATATTAGCTGGAGGTTCTGGCACAAGATTGCACCCATTGACATTAGCTGTAAGCAAGCAATTAATGCCTGTCTATGATAAGCCAATGATATATTATCCATTGTCAACTTTAATGATGGCAGGAATTAATGAGATTTTAATTATATCTACTCCACATGATTTGCCACATTTTAAAAAGCTTTTAGGAGATGGTAATACAATTGGTTGTAAATTTAGTTATGCAGAACAACCAGATCCAAATGGTTTAGCACAAGCTTTTGTAATTGGGGAGGAGTTTATAGGTAAAGATAAGGTTGCTTTGGTGCTTGGGGATAATATTTTCTTTGGTACTAATATGCCACAACTTTTAAAAGATAATGCAGATCCTGAAGGAGGAGTTGTTTTTGCTTATCACGTTGCGGATCCAGAAAGATATGGAGTGGTGGAATTTGATGAACATAAAAATGCTATTTCTATTGAAGAAAAACCATTAGAGCCAAAATCTAATTACGCTGTTCCAGGCTTATACTTCTATGATAATTCTGTCGTAGAAATTGCAAAAAATATTAAACCAAGTGCTCGTGGTGAATACGAAATTACAGATGTCAATAAAGTATATCTCGAAAAAGGGAAATTAAAAGTCGCTATATTAAGTAGAGGAACTGCTTGGCTAGATACAGGAACTTTTAACAGTTTGATGCAAGCAGGGCAATTTGTCCAAGTTCTTGAAGAAAGACAGGGTTTAAAAGTAGGCTGTATTGAAGAAATTGCTTGGAGACAAGGATTTATTGATAATGCAAGACTTGAAGAGTTGGCCCAGCCATTACTTAAATCAGGTTATGGAACATATCTTCTAGAGTTTTTGAAACAAAAGAAAAAAGGTGTTAAAGTTTAATTTGCATCACCAAGTAGTTATTTAAAACCTTTAATTTGTATTTTTGTATAAAGTTCAAATTTTACTGACTTAAAAAATGCTAAATTGAATACAGAAAAACCAAATAATATAACCTCGTTACTTTATAAAACCTTTTCTCCAAGAAATCTTAGAGCAAATATTAATAATTTAAGTTATTTGCCTCGATGGATTATCGTTGCTATTGATGTAATGGTTTTGTTCTTTTCATTTTCTTTTACTTATTTGCTTTTTGATGGTACAGCTATAGGATATATTATAACACCGCATGATTTTTATTTTGTAACAAGTTTAATAACTGTCAATATATTTTTCTTTTGGCTTTTTAGAACTTATTCAGGTATTATTAGGCACTCCTCATACATTGATGCGATAAAACTGCTTTTTTCTCAAATGTCAGTTTTAGTGTTTTTCTTATTTGTTAATTTAGTTTTTGAGTTGTATACAGGTCATAAAGCATTTTTAAATACTGCTCTTTTTATCAATTTAGTTTTGTCTTTTTGTGGATTATTTTTATATCGTGTTATTGTAAAACAGACTTTCGAAATGTATTTTTCTGAGAAAGCGACCACAAAGCTTGTTAGAACAGTTATTTATGGTACAGATGCAAATGCAATTTCAGTGGCAAATGCCTTAAAATTTGAAACACCTTCACGATTCAAAATAGTTGGTTTTGTAGATAAGAATAATCAGAATGCATCCAAACGTATGTTGGATTTGCCAATTTTAATCTTAAGAAAGAAGCTTCCTGCTCTTATGAGATCTGTTGCTGCAGAAGGAGTAATTATTGCGGATAAAAGTTTGACAAAAGATGAACAGCTTATTATTGTAGATCAATGTCTAGAGTTTAATTACAGAGTGTATACCGTTCCATTGATTTCTGATTGGGAAAACCAAAAAGAGATTTCGCAAAAAGTAAAAAATATACAGATTGAAGATTTGTTAGAAAGGAAACCCATAGTTCTAGATAGTAAATCAATTTCTAAACAGTTAAAAGATAAAACAATTCTTATTACTGGAGCGGCTGGATCGATAGGTAGCGAGATTGTGAGGCAGGTCCTTAATTTTAATCCAAAGAATGTAATTGTTTTAGATCATGCTGAAACACCTCTGCACAATTTGTGTTTAGAGACACAAGCTATGAATGTCGATACTAAAATTGTAGCTGTAATTGCTGACGTAAGAAGTAAAAAGGCATTAGAGAAAGTTTTTAAAAATTACAATCCTCATGTTGTTTTTCATGCAGCAGCATATAAACATGTGCCTTTGATGGAAGAAAATCCAGCTCAGGCTATTCAGACGAATATAAAGGGAACTAAAAACCTAGCGGATTTAGCTTGTAAATATCGAGTTAAAAAGTTTGTAATGGTTTCTACAGATAAAGCTGTGAATCCGAGCAATGTAATGGGGGCTAGTAAACGTATTGCAGAAAAATATGTACAGTCTTTATTCTTGAAAAATCAAAGAGAAAATGTAGAAGGTGGTACTAAGTTTATCACAACTCGCTTCGGAAATGTTTTAGGTTCAAATGGTTCTGTTGTGCCATTATTTACTAAACAAATTGCAGAAGGAGGTCCAGTAACAATTACACATCAGGATATTATTCGATATTTTATGACCATTCCAGAAGCTTGTCAATTGGTATTAGAGGCGGGAGCAATGGGTAATGGAGGTGAAATCTACATTTTTGATATGGGTAAGCCAGTTAGAATTATAGATTTAGCTCGAAAAATGATTAAGCTAGCTGGTTTTATTCCAGATAAAGAAATCAAAATTAAAATTGTTGGTTTAAGGCCGGGAGAAAAACTTTATGAAGAATTATTAAATGATACTTCAAAGACTCTTCCAACATATCATAATAAGATTATGATTGCACAAGAAATTCAGGATGAGTATGAAACTCTTCATAATGATGTTGATGAATTAATTGGAATAGCTGATTTCTACGAAAACGATGATATTGTAGCTAAAATGAAAAAAATAGTACCAGAATTTAAGAGCATGAATTCTACTTTTGAAGTTTTAGACAAATAAATTAAGTAAAAATATAAATTCAAATATAATCAAAAGGTGTTTTTTAAAAACGCCTTTTGACATTTTTAAACAAATTCTAAAATGTTAAAAATCTTGTTAATTTTTTAAAATAGGATTTTTCAGTTTTTTTTAATGGATTCTAAAAACACAAACGATTGGCTGTTTGAAATAACACCCAAGAATAAATTTTTCTCTCTGAATTTTAAGGAGATTTGGCAGTACAGAGATTTATTAATGCTCTTTGTAAAAAGAGATATAATTACAGTTTATAAGCAGACGGTTTTAGGGCCGCTTTGGTATTTAATACAGCCTTTATTTACTTCTATCACTTTTACTATTATTTTTAATAACGTTGCAGGTATTAAAACAGGCTCCATTCCTCCATTCTTATTTAATTTGGCAGGAATAATGGTTTGGAATTATTTTACAGCATGTTTAAACGGAACTTCAGATACATTTAAATCTAATGCCAGTATATTTGGGAAAGTCTATTTTCCAAGAATTATTACTCCTCTATCTATCGTGATTTCCAATTTAATTAAGTTTGGAATTCAATTTTGCATATTTATTTTCTTTTATATTTTTTTTTATTTTCAAGGAGCTGACCTTAGCTTTAACGGGGCAATATTATTTTTCCCTATTCTAATCGCATTTATGGGAATTTTGGGGTTAGGTTTAGGTATGATGATTTCATCAATGGTTACAAAATATAGAGATTTAAATAATTTAGTTGGCTTTGGAGTACAATTGTTAATGTATATATCTGCAGTAATGTATCCGATGGAATTAATAAAAGAAAAACTTCCCAGATTAGGTTGGATTGTACAGTATAATCCTTTAGCTTATGTAATAGAGACTTCCCGTTACATGCTTTTAAATATTGGTAGCATATCAATTTTAGGTTTAGTGTACGCAATGGCAATTACATTAATTGTATTTTTTGTCGGATTATTGATTTTTAATCGCACTGAAAAAAGTTTTATAGACACTGTATAAATGAAGGACATTATTTTAAAAGCCGAAAATATTTCTAAACAATACCGTTTAGGTGAAGTTGGAACAGGAACTTTAAGTCATGACTTTAACCGCTGGTGGCATAAAATTCGAGGAAAAGAAAATCCATATTTAAAAATTGGTGATATTAACGATCGCTCTACAAAAGGAACTTCAGATTATGTTTGGGCTCTACAAGATATTAATTTTGAGGTTCAGAGAGGAGAGGTCTTAGGAATTATAGGAAAGAACGGCGCAGGAAAGTCTACACTTTTAAAAATACTTTCAAAAGTAACCGCTCCTACAACAGGAAGTATTAAATCTCGAGGGCGTATTGCTTCGTTATTAGAAGTTGGAACTGGATTTAATGGTGAAATGACAGGAAGAGAAAATATTTTTCTTAATGGAGCTATTTTAGGAATGACCAAAAAAGAAATCACATCAAAGCTTGATGAGATTATTGAATTTTCAGGATGTGAACGCTATATAGACACGCCAGTAAAAAGATATAGTTCTGGAATGACAGTTCGTTTAGCGTTTGCCGTTGCAGCTTTTTTAGAACCTGAAATTTTGGTTGTAGATGAGGTTTTAGCGGTTGGTGATGCTGAATTTCAGAAAAAGGCTATTGGTAAAATGCAGGATATTTCTAGAGGAGAGGGAAGGACAGTTTTATTTGTGAGTCATAATATGGCGGCAGTTAAAAGTCTGTGCACTAGAGGGATAGTTTTGGAGCATGGAACTATAAAGTTTGATGGGAATATTGATGAAGCATTGGATGTTTATAATTTAAACTCAAATGAGATTGTTACAGATTTAAAATGGGAAATTGAAGAGGCTCCTGGTAATGAAAATGCAAAGATAACGAGCATAAAACTTAGATCAGACAAACCGTTTTTTTACATTGAAAATCCAATAGAAATGGAAATTGAGTTTGTAAATTTTGTTAAAAATCAAATAATTAATTGCTCTATTTCGATTTTTGACAGTAATGATAACTACGTATTGGCTTCTCCAAATTTGGAAAGAGATCCTTTGGCAGAAGGGACTTATAAAAGTGTTTGTACAATTCCTGAGAATCTTTTAAATAAAGGACAATATTTTTTTACAATAATATTGGTTGGAAATAATTTTGAGATAATTGCGCAGTTAGATAAAATAGTTTCAATTGAACTTGATGAACAGGGGCTATATAGAAAAGAATATTTTGGGTATTGGGGAGGTATCGTAAGACCATATTTGAAATGGAAAAAAATGAAAATAGATTTATAAAAATGGTTTTAAGAAAAATTAAAAAAGTTTTAATTCTCGTTAAGCGTATTTTTTATAAAGATTATTTTATTCTTTTTAAGGGGATAAATAAAAGTGATATACTGATTTTTGATGATATTTTTCCTCACCCCATTTCAGGGTTTAGACTAGAAGAATTTACTATAATACTTAATTATTTTAAATATTCAAAAATTGTTGTAGAACCAACAGCCTATAAAATTGTTAACACTTCAATTGAAAAACATCAAGAGCATATTAAAGAATTTGAAACTCAAAATAAATCAGAGGGCAAAATAAAGCTGAGGAAAGGATTTGTAAATATCAATACAAAGCTTTTTTATTGCATATTTCTAAATAACATTTCGCAAAATTTAGTGTGGTTGGAAAAATACAATATTCCTTTTGTATTTACTCTTTATCCGGGTGGAGGATTTAGCTTAAACGAAATTATTAGTGATAATAAATTAAAAAAAGTTTTAGCTTCTCACATGTTTCGCAAAGTTATAGTAACTCAAAAAATAACTCACGATTATTTGCTTGACAAAAAACTTTGTAATCCTGAAAATATAGAATTCATTTTTGGCGGGGTTGTGCCTCAAATTTCATTGAATAAAGATATAAGAAATAAAAAAAGTTATTTAGTTAATAAGTCTACATTCGATATTTGTTTTTGTGCGGCTAAATATAGTTCAAAAGGCGAAGATAAAGGTTATGATACATTTATTGAGTTTACGAAGATTATTGCGCATAAATATGATTTTATTAATTTTCATGTGGTAGGAGGTTTTAATAAAAATGATATAGATGTTTCTGAAATTAAAGAGAGGATAAAATTTTATGGATATCAGAATTTTGAAGCTCTAGGTGAAATTTATCAAAATATGGATGTTTTAATTTCGCCAAATAAAGCATTTGTTTTGGGCAAAGGAGCATTTGATGGATTTCCTTTAGGGACAGTGGTAGAAGCCGTTTTAAATGGAGTTGTAGCTTTAGTTACTGACGAGTTTGAGCAGAATACTGCTTTTATTTCAAATGAAGATTTAATTATAATAGACAGTAATTCAGGTTCGATTTTGAGTCATGTTGTAAGCTTAATAGAAAATCCTCAAAAACTATATTCAATTTCTCGCAAGGGAAAACAAAAAATCATGGAAGTCTATTCTAATAAAGTTCAAATGGATCCAAGAATCAACTTATTAAAAAATGAAATAGCCAAAATAGAATAATGATAAATGTAACCAAAACGTATCTTCCTCCTTTAGAAGAATACAATAAAATTATTCAACGTGCTTGGAGCAATGAATGGTTGACAAATAGAGGAGAACTTGTATTAGAACTTGAAGAAAAATTAAAAAGTTATTTGAAGGTTTCGAATATAATTATCACCAATAACGGAACTGTGCCACTGCAAATAGCAATTAAGTTATTGGGCGAAAATGGAGAAATTATAACAACACCATTTAGTTATGTGGCTACTACAGCAGCAATAGTTTGGGAAAATTGCACTCCAGTTTTTGTAGATATACATCCCGAATATTTAACTATTGATGAATCTAAAATAGAATCGGCTATTACACCCAAAACTAAAGCTATATTAGCTACACATGTTTTTGGAAACCCATGTAATGTTGATGAGATTGAATTAATTGCAAAAAAACATAACCTAAAGGTTATTTATGATGCTGCACATTGCTTTGGTGTAAAATTCGATAATAAATCTATATTTGATTATGGTGATCTCAGTACTTGCAGTTTCCATGCAACAAAGTTATTTCATACTGGAGAAGGTGGCGCAATGTTTGCTAATGATGTAGATTTACAACATAAGCTGTTTTTTTCTCATAATTTTGGTCACAATGGCCCATTAGCTTTTCATGGCTTAGGTATAAATGGAAAGATATCTGAATTGCAGGCTGCAATGGGTTTAGCTGTTTTTCCATACATGAATAAAATAATTAATGAGAGAAAAAAGGTAGTTGACTTTTATAATAATAAACTGAATTTTTCAAAACTGCAAAGCTTAAAAATACGAGATAATACGCAGTGGAATTATAGTTATTATCCAGTGATTTTTAATACTGAAGAACAATTGTTAGAAGTTCAAAAGGAATTAAATAAAAATCAAATTTTCCCAAGACGCTATTTTTATCCGTCGTTAAACACAATTGAATACACAGAAGGTGATGAAATGCCGATTTCAGAAAGCATTGCTTCAAGAATATTGTGTTTGCCACTTTATGCAGAGTTACAATTAGAGGAATTAGAAAAAATTGTTTTACTTATTAATACTATTTTATGTTGATTATTGGCGGCAAAGGTTTTGCAAAAGAAGTTTTAGAAGTACTCCATCAATTAAACCAATTAGATAACTTGGCATTTTATGATGATGTTAATGAAGACGTATGCGGAAATTTATATAATAAATTCCCCATTCTGAAAAATATTGATGATGCTTCAGCTTATTTTAAAACAATTGATAATAGATTTACGATCGGAATTGGCAATCCAATTTTAAGAAAAAAACTTTATGATAAATTCATTGAAATAGGTGGCGTTTTCTCTTCGACAGTTAGTCCATATGCACATATTGGTAGTTTCGGTAACGAAATTCAAAAAGGATGTAATATTATGACGGGAACAGTTATCACATCAGATGTTATTATAAAACAAGGTTCTTTAATCAATTTAAATTGTACAGTAGGACATGACTCTATAATAGGTGAATTTGTAGAGTTATCTCCGGGGGTAAGTATTTCTGGTAATTGTATAGTTGGAAATTATAGTGTTTTAGGAACCAATGCAACTGTATTGCCTAAAGTTAAAATTGGTAAGAATGTAATTATTGGTGCTGGATCTGTGGTAACAAAAGATGTTCCTGATAATTCTCTAGTTGTTGGCATACCAGGTAAAGTTCTTAAAGAATTAGAGCCTTTAGATTTCTAGACATGCAAAATACTGTGAAAGTAAGTGTTTGTATGATTACCTATGGGCATGAAAAATACATTCATCAAGCCATAGAAGGCGTATTAATGCAAGAATGTGATTTTGAAATAGAATTGATTATTGCCAACGATAGCTCTCCAGATCAAACAGATAAAGTTATTGAGGAGATTTTAAGGAGTAATCCCAAAGCCTCAAAAATAAAATATTTTAAGCAGGAGAAAAATATCGGAATGATGCCTAATTTTATTTTTGCTCTCAAACAATGTTCAGGTACTTACATAGCTTTGTGTGAAGGGGACGATTATTGGACAGACTCCCTAAAACTACAAAAACAAGTTGATTTTTTAGAGAACAATTTAGATTATGTAGTGTGCTATCATGATTGTTCTGTAGTTGACCAATTTAATAACTTTAAAGTTAAATCATTTCTACAAAGTTATAAAAGTGATTACAACGAAAATGACTTGAAAAAAGGAGCTTGGCTTCCAACACTAACAAGGTGTTTTAGGAATGTGATAAAAGAATTTCCTTCTTTTTATGACAAAGTTAATTGTGGCGATTTGTTTTTAACCTCTTTTTTAGGAAGTTGTGGTAAAGCAAAATATTTAGATTTTAACGGAGCTTGTTATCGAGAACACAGTGGTGGAGTATGGAGTAAAATTGATGAGGATTTAAAGACCAAAAAAATGATTTCTGATTACAGATATTTCTGCGATTTTTATAAAAATCAAGATAAAGAGATTTATAAATTTTACAAGAACAGCCTCAATAAAAGTTTTTTAAAAGATTTTAAAGCTGGTTTATCAATTGGAAATATGTTTTCTAATCTTAAAAAATTTAAATTCTATTATTTAGCATTTTTATTTTGGGTAATTAAAAATAAAATAAAAAGTATATTTTGATCAAAGTCGGTTATCTCGTTTCTTATGATTATTACATGTTTTTAACATCAGTTAAGCAATTGTATAATTATGTAGATAAAATTGTTGTTGGTATAGATAGTGATTATAAAACATGGAGCGGGAATCCTTTTGAAATTCCTGATTCTTTTTTTCAGGAAGTTAAAGCTTTTGACATCCGAAATATAATAGAATTTTATTTCGATACTTTTTACATCCCTTCTTTGACTCCAATGGAGTGTGAATCCAGAGAAAGAAATATGGTTTTGAAAAAATTAGGAAAGGGTTGGAAATTACAATTAGATGTAGATGAATACATATTTGATTTTAAAAAAACATCTAAATATTTAAATAAATATTGGTACTTAAATATTTTTCCTACTGTTACGCCTATTTGCTTAAGAGGAGAATTGATTACTTTATTTAAAGAATTGTCAGATGGGTATTTGTATATAGAAAGTAATGAAAGGTTTCCTTTCATTACGAATCAAAAGATTAATACCAATACAAGAAGAAATGACAATATTAGAAATCATTTTTCTAATATAAAGGTCATTCATCAGTCTTGGGCTAGAAATGAAGATCAAATCCATTTTAAAATTAAAAATTGGGGGCATAGAGATGATTTTGATACTGAAGAATATTTCCAATTTTGGAGATCTTTGGATAGTATTAATCACATCAATTTTAAAAATATTCACCCTATTGAACCAACAGTATGGAAAGAATTAAAATTTATGTCTTCAAAATCTATTGATGAGTTTATAGAAAGATTTGCAATTAATAACAAGCAAAATCTAAACAATATATCAGTTAAGAAGATTATTAAAGATTTCATTAAAAAAATAATTAGGAAGAAATAAATGCTGGCAATAGTTATTCCATATTATAAACTTACTTTCTTTGAAGAGACATTACAATCATTGGCAAACCAGACAGATAAAAGGTTTGTGGTTTATATTGGTGACGATGCAAGTTATGAATCTCCACATCATTTACTGGAAAAATTCAAAGAAACACTAAATTTTAACTATTATCGATTTGAAAAAAATTTAGGCAGTACTTCTTTAGTAAAACAATGGCAGAGATGCATTGATTTGTCAAAAGAAGAAGAATGGATAATGATTTTAGGAGATGATGATTTTCTATCTAATAATGTTGTAGAAGAGTTTTATTTGAATCTACAAGAATTTCAGAGTAAAACCAATGTTGTGCGATTTGCATCTAAAACATTTTCTGAAGGTGCTAAGAAAACTTCAGAAAAATTTGAGCATCAAAAATGGGAAACAGCTTTCGAATTTTATTATAAACGTTACAGCGGAATAACAAGAAGCTCTCTGTCGGAATACATTTTTACTAAAAAATCGTATTTAAAACATGGATTTAGAGAATACCCTTTGGCATGGCATAGTGATGATATGGCTTGGATAGATTTTAGCGAAAATGGACAGATATATGCAATTAATAACTCTTATGTTATTGTTAGACTTTCTGAAATAAATATTACGGGTAAGAAAGATAATTATGAACTTAAAAATAAGGCAGAACAATTGTTTTTTACAGATATAGTTCGTGAAAAATTAAAATTTTTTAATTCTATCCAGAGAAATAAGTTGTTAATGAATTATGAAATTGTCATTAAAAAAAATAGAAAAGTAACTTTTGAGGAATGGATTTTTTTATTAAAAGAATATTTCAAAAATTGCAAAATAGTACCTTTCTTAAAATGTATTCGTAGATTTTTTAAGGATAATTTGACCGTATGAAATCTTTAATTTCCATAATAATTCCAACATATAATAGGGCACATTTAATTCTTGAAACATTAGATAGCATATTATTGCAAAGTTATCAAAACTGGGAATGTATAATAATCGATGATGGTTCGACAGATGAAACTGATGTGGTTTTGAGAAAGTACATTCAGCAAGATTCTAGATTTCAATATTTTAAAAGACCTGATGGAATTCTAAAAGGCCCGAACTCATGTAGAAATTATGGATTTGATTTAAGTAACGGTAATTATATTAAATGGTTTGATAGTGATGATATTTTACTGCCAAATGCTCTTGAGTATATTAGTAATAATTTTTCAAATAGCCCTGATTTAATTGTTTCATCATTACAATATGTTGACTTCAATAAAAATGTACTGAAGAAAAAACATGTTTTCTTATCTAAAGATGTACTTCATGATTATTTTAAAGGAAAAATTGCATACTATATATGTACTCCAACATGGAAAAAAAGTTTTTTAGAAAAGCAGTCTTATTTATTTGATGAAACAATTACAAATTTAGACGATTGGGATTTTAATCTCCGAATGCTGTATAAAGAACCGACAGTAATTTATTTGGATGAGGAACTTATTCAATATCGTATACATGATAGCTCTTTGTCTCATGAAATAGGTAAACTAAATTTCGATGAAATAAAATCAGAATTTAAAGCTATTAAAAAGCATATATCCATAATTGAAAAAAATAAAAAACTAAGTCCGAATATTTTAAAAGAACATTTAAAAGTGCGTTGTAAATTTATTCTCAGGCAAGCTTTAGTTGAAAATAATAAGTATAAAGTTTATTATTTTGTAGAACTTTTGAGTATACAACTTAAGCTTTTTAAATTTTCAGAAGCTATAAAAACAACAATTGGATTTACAATTTATAGTATTTTTAAAAAAGGATATAGACTGTTATAGATTTATTTTAAACAAATTAGCTATCAGAGGAATAAAAGATAAAACCATGCAAATTGCTAGTAAATTATTCAAAAGTCTGATTTAAGAAAAAAAATAAGAATTATGAAAATTCTGCTAATTTCAATGCCATCTATTCATATACTAAGATGGATGGAAAACTTGCAAGATAGTGATTTCGAGTTATATTGGTTTGATGTTTTAGGAAGAGGAAAGCTAGAAACTTTTGATTCTGTAAAGCAGTTTGTTGGATGGAAAAAAAGAAAAACGCCTTATATCAAAGGAGAATTTTTTTTGAGTAAAAATTATCCCAATTTATACGAAAAAATTCTTCCTTATTTAGAAGTGACAGCAAACGAAGCCCTAGAGAAAATAATTTTAGAAATAAAACCAGATGTAATTCATAGTTTTGAAATGCATAGTTCTTCATATCCTATTTTGAAAACAATGAAGAAGTTTCCAAAAGCAAAATGGCTGTATTCTTGTTGGGGTAGTGATATTTTTTACTTTATGAACTTTAAAGCGTATAATTATAAAATCAGGAATGTTTTAAAAAGGGTTGATTTTCTGCATACAGATTGTAAAAGAGATTTTGACCTGGCTGTCCAGTTAAACTTTTCCGGAAAATTTTTAGGTGTAATTCCTGGCGGGACAGGTTATAAAATGCAAGAGGTGGAAACTTTAAAACTACCCGTTTCTGAAAGAAAAATTATTTTAGTTAAAGGATATGAACATCATTTAGGTAGAGGTCTAAATATTGTAAAGGCATTGCAATCTATAGAAACACAAATACAAGGATATCAAGTGGTTGTTTTTGGTTCACACTCAAAGGTGAAAGAATATATAAAAAATAATCAGTTAAATTTTAGTTCTTTTGATAGACATGAGCTTTCGCATAGCGAATTGATTGAGCTAATGGGAAAATCTTTAATTTATATAGGAAATAGTATCTCCGATGGAATGCCAAATACATTATTAGAAGCAATTCTTATGGGGGCTTTCCCAATACAATCAAATCCTGGTGGTGTTACGGAAGAGGTAATTTCAAATAATGAAAATGGGTTTTTAATTCAAAATCCAGAATCTATCGAAGAAATTAAAGAAAATATTCTAAAAGCAATTTCAAATTTAAATTTGCTTGAAAATGCATCATTAAAAAACCAACAAATAGCAAATGAAAGATTGGATTATTTTGAGAACAAATTGAAAGTTGTTCAAATGTATAAAACTATAATGAAATGAGATTAGGTTTTAATCCGAACAAAGATCAGGAAACGGCTAGTTTGACATATTCTCATCAAATTATTATTCCAGTTTATATTCCAAACCAAAATGATTATTTTAAAAATAGTCTGGCTATTCTTAAGCTATGTTTAGAGTCTTTATTTCATACGGTTCATAAAAAAACTTTTATAACCGTTGTCAATAATGGAAGTTGTGATGAGGTGAAGAATTATTTGCAGGAATTGTACTCGGAGAAAAAAATCCATGAAATTTTAGAAACAACAAACATTGGAAAATTAAATGCGATTTTAAAAGGTATAGTTGGGCATAATTTTCCATTAATTACAATTACAGATTCAGATGTGTTATTTCTGAATGGCTGGCAAAAAGCGACGTATTCTATTTTTGAAAATTTTCCTAAAGCTGGAGTAGTTTGCCCTACACCATCATCTCGCTCATTAAGAACCCATACTTCCAATATTTATTGGGATAATTTTTTTTCAAAAAAACTGGCTTTTTCAAAAGTTAAAACCCCGTCAGCTTTAAAAAACTTTGCCATTAGTGTTGGAAATCCTGATTTTTACAATAGAGCTCATTTAGAAAAATATTTTACATTGTCGAGTAACAGCAATAAAGCTGTTATTGGAGCTGGACATTTTGTAGGAACATATAGGGGAGAAATTTTTGACAGCTTGGAAGCAAAATATTCTAATTATAAATTAGGAGGAGACAGCGAAAGTAAAATCTTAGATATTCCGGTGGTACAAAATGGTTTTTGGCGTTTATCTACGGAAGATAATTATGCTTTTCATATGGGGAATGTCGTAGAAGAATGGATGTATGATGAAGTGTCGAAATTAAAAAAAGATTCCTCAGAAATTGATTTTAAACTCAAATCAATAGAGCCTAGCTCAAAATGGCTTTATATTATAAAAAGTAAAATCTTTGGAAAAATCATTTTAAATAAAAAATTGATGAGGTATTTTTTAAGATGGAAAGGACTTTCAAAAGAGGAAGCTAGCAATTATTTGATTTAAAATAGATATGCAAAATAAAATTAAAATCGCTTATCTCATAACGGCTTATCATGATTATGAGCATTTAAAAAGATTGATAGCTGCTTTAAATGACAAGAATGTTTATTTTTTCATTCATATTGATAAAAATTCTTTAATGCCTACAAACTTGAATGAATTTGAAAATATTAAATTCATCAAAAGGCATAAAGTTTGGTGGGGAGGCTGGTCACACCAAAAAGCCATTCTTAATTTAATGGCAGAAGCGCTTAAAGGAAGTTATGATTATTACGCTTTAATTAGCGGAAGCGATTACCCAATAAAAAACAATGATTTTCTGTATTCATTATTAAACGAGGGCGGAGAGTTTGTGAGTATAAAAGAAGGATTTCCTGCCGAATTTAAAAAAGGTTGGATAACCAATTTTTATTTTGATCTGTTTTACAGAAGAAAACCGAACAAACCCGTTTGGATAAAAGTCTTATTGCGTTTGGAGAAAAAAATCAGTTTATATTTTCCTAAAAAAAACTTTCCTTTTGAGAGAGTTTTTTTTGGTCCTACATGGTGGGTTTTAACACATTCAACCGTTAATTATATTTTAGACTTTTTAGAAGATAATCCAAAATATGAGAGATTTTTTAAAAATTCATTTTGTAGTGAAGAGATCCTAATACCTACAATTATTGGGAATTCGGATATTAAAAATCTGAAAGGAAACTTAACTTATGTTGATTGGAGAATTGCTCCCGGTCCTGCTTTTATTTCAAAGAAACATCGTGAGATTTTTGAAAATAGTATTGTGAATAATGAATATGGTGACAATTGTGCATTTTTTGCTAGAAAGTTTAAAAATGAAAATTCAGAAATTTTGAAATATATTGACAATTATCTTAGAATTTAATTTATGATCACTATAATTTATCCATATAGAAATAGAGAGTCTGAGAGGGTTAAGCGTTCTTTAGATTCACTTAAGGAGCAGACAAATTCTGAGTTTGAAGTTCTTTTAGTAGATTATGGTTCAGATTCACTCTCGGCATCTATTATTAAGGAATTAGTTTCTAATTATAAATTTGTAAAATATATTTATAATTACTCTGAATTTCAGCCTTGGTCAAGGGCTAAAGCAATTAACATAGGATTGAAAAATGTTACCACAGAATACATTTTTACAGCTGATGTTGATATGATTTTTAGCTCAAATTTTATTTCTAAACTTTATGAATTAAAAAATCCAATTAAAGGTTATTATTTTAAAGTTGGTTTTCTCAATGAAAAAGAATCTAAGTCGGATAAGAAATTTGAAGATTTTAAAATTGATTTCAGTAGTGAAGTTGGAGCACAGGGATTATCATTATTTAATCTGGAAAGTTTAAAAGCAGTAACTGCATACGATGAATTTTTGCATTTTTGGGGCGCAGAAGACATCGATGTACACAATCGATTAGAAAAAAATGGAACTGAAAGTGTTTTTTATTCCGAAGAAATTTTAATGCTTCATCAATGGCATACTAGTTATAGAAAAGCTGAAAAAAAAGTTCTTACAAAAGATTTGCAATTGACAGATATTGTGAGAATTAATTATCAAAAGCTATTAGGAAATATTCAAAATAAAAGAGCAGAGGTAAATAATTCAAATTGGGGAATAGGTATTTCAGAAAATGATTTTGAAGACTTAAAAAAGGATGACAAAGAAATATTAATGTTTAATAAAAAGGAAATTATCACTCATTTTCTGTTTAGTGAATTGCCTAATTTTAAAGATGGAATTTTAAATCTTCGTTTTATAAAAGATCCTTTCCAAAATTCATTGAAATATAAAATGAAGAAACTTTTAGGTAAGAAAGTCCCTAAATATTACACTTTAAAAGAAATTAATGATTTGCTGTTGTTGCATACTATTTCATTTTATCATACACTTCCATATTTTTTAGAGGTTAGTGATGATTTGAATAGTATTTCATTCAAAATAAAAAAATAAGAAAGATAACAAAGTCCCAAAATGTCAAAAGTAATTCTGATTTCCCAAATTCCATTACCTTACTCTCATATTGGGAGCTGGACAACCCTATATCATAATTATTTAAGCAGTAATCATGCTATTGATTATATTATTTGTGAGAAGCCTGAAACTTTATACAATGGAATAGATTATGGCTTGGTTAAAAATAATAATCTATTAAAAGTTCGAAAGAAATTTTTTAAGAATCCTTACTTAGGATATTTTAATGTGCTTGAAAAAATTCTTGAAAAGAATGACAAGTGTATAATTCAAATCATTGATAATTTTGGAATTGTAAAACCGTTACTTGAATTTTTAAAAATTAAAAAAAAAAAGAATCAATGTTATTTGCAATTCTTTTACCATGGGTTTCCTCCATTTTATGAGAATTTTTTAGGGAGATGGTTTTTTGAAGGGATAGATGAAATGGTTTTGTTGACTCATGATTCATATAAAGCACATAAAAAATATTATACTGTTCTACCCACAAAATTTTCAGTTTTACACAACGGAATTGATACCTCTAAATTTCATAAAGTAACTTTTGAAGAAAAAGAAAATATAAGGAAACAGTTAAATATTACAAACAAAAAAGTATTTATCTGGTGTTCTCAAGATCGCCCGAAAAAAGGATTAGATTTTATTTTAGACGTTTGGAAAAGAATTAATGCAGCCAAGAATGACGCTATTCTTTTAGTAATTGGTGCAAATCGAGATGTAAAAATAGAAGGGGTGTCTTTTTTAGGAAGAATACCCAATAATGATTTGCCAAAGTATTATCAATTAGCAGATTGTTATTTGTTTCCAACGCTTTGGCATGAAGGTTTTGGATTGAGTTTAATTGAAGCTTTACATTGTGGCTGTTATTGCATTGCTTCTGCAAATGGAGGAGTTCCGGAAGTTTTACAGTATGGAAAATTAGGAAAACTGATTGAAAACCCTAATTTTATTGAAGATTGGGTACAAGCCATAGAATCATTTTTAGAGGAAAAAGAAACACCTACAATTTCAATTCCTGAAAATTTATATTCTACAAAAAGCTGGAATGAAGGAATGAATACCATTATCGAAAACGCAAAATTGAATTTTAGTTAATGAAAACTATTGCAATAATACCTGCGCGAGGAGGCTCTAAACGATTGCCAGAAAAAAACACCAAATTTCTTGGTGAAATTCCTCTTTTGGCTCATTCAATTTTATATGCAAAAAAAAATAATGAAATAATTGATGAGATTTATGTTTCAACAAACGATGATAAAATCAAGAAAATTGCATTAGAATACGGTGTAAAAGTAATTGATCGCCCAGAATCATTATCAGGAGATTTGGAACCGACAGTGACAGCATTAAAGCATGTATTAGAATCAATTGGAGAAGAAGTAAAAAATGTAATTTTATTACAGCCAACAAATCCGTTACGTCCAGAAAACTTGCTTGAAGATGCATTTGATCTTTATTTAAAAGGAAATTATGACAGCTTATTTACAGTTTCCCAGAATCATCAGAAATTTGGAAAAATAACTGATGGTAAGTTCGTTCCATTTAATTATGAGATAGGACAAAGAAGCCAAGATCTTGAACCACTTTTCTTTGAAAACGGCTTACTTTATATTACAAAATCTGAAAAAATTTTAAATAATATAATTATATCAAAAGATGCTTGCCCATTTGAGATAAATCATATTTTTGCCACCGTTGATATCGATACGCAAGAAGATTTTGACTATGCTCAATATTTATTAAAAACAAATAAAAAATGAATCCATATATAGAAATAGCAGGCCGTAAAATTGGCCCAGATTACCCGCCATTAGTGATTGCCGAAATCGGAATTAATCATGAAGGATCTCTTCAAGTTGCTAAAGAAATGGTAGATGCGGCTAAGAGAGCTGGTGTAGAAGTTGTAAAACATCAAACGCATATCGTGGAAGACGAAATGACTGGTGCAGCAAAAAAAGTCATTCCAGGAAATGCTGATGTCTCTATTTATGAAATTATGGAACGCTGTTCGCTTAACGAAGCAGAGGAGTTAGAACTTAAAAATTATGTAGAAAGCAAAGGCATGATTTTTATTTCGACACCATTTTCTCGTGCAGCAGCCGAAAGACTAAAAAAGTTTGATATTCCAGCTTACAAAATAGGATCTGGTGAATGCAATAATTATCCGCTTTTAGAGCATATTGCTTCTTTTGGAAAACCTGTCATTTTAAGTACAGGAATGAATACAATTGAAAGCATTCAAAAAGCAGTAGCGGTATTTGATAAATATAATGTTCCAGTTGCTTTATTGCACACTACAAATTTATATCCAACACCAATTCATTTAGTTCGTTTTGGAGCTATGGTCGAATTGAATCAAGCTTTTCCAAATAAAGTTTTCGGTTTAAGCGATCATACTTTAAATAACAATGCTTGTTTGGGAGCCGTTGCTTTAGGAGCAAGTATTTTAGAAAGACATTTTACAGACCACATGCAACGTACAGGACCAGATATTGTGTGCAGTATGGATGAAAATGCTTGTCGCGAATTAATCATTTCAAGTGCAGAAATTGCCCAAATGCGTGGAGGTTCCAAAATACCTGCAGATGAAGAGCAAGTAACTATAGACTTTGCTTTTGCAACAGTTTGTTCTATTGCTTCAATTAAAAAAGGAAAAGTTTTTACCAAAGAAAATATCTGGGTAAAAAGACCTGGAACCGGAAAAATTTTGGCTGAAAGTTTTAATGATATAATCGGCAAGATGGCAACAAGAGATATTGAGAATGATGAACAATTAACTTGGGAAGATATTCAATAATATCGATGAAAAAAATCCTTTTTTTAACGGGTACCAGAGCCGATTTTGGGAAAATAAAATCCCTAATCACAATTCTTGAAAAACAGCAAGAATTTGAAGTCTTTGTATTTGTAACAGGTATGCATTTGCAAGAAGAGTACGGGTACACCCTAATTGAAATTGAACGATGCAATTTTAAAAACATTCATACCTTCGTGAATCATACTCATGAAACCACAATGGATCTCACTCTTGCAAAAACTATAGAAGGATTTTCAAGCTATTGCAATACTATAAAGCCAGATATGATAGTCGTTCATGGAGATCGTGTTGAGACTTTGGCAGGAGCAATAGTTGGATCTCTTAACAATATTCTTGTAGCACATATTGAAGGAGGCGAAGTTTCGGGAACTGTTGACGAATTAATAAGGCATAGTGTAAGCAAATTGAGTCATATACATTTTGCATCTAATGCTGAAGCAAAGAAAAGACTCATCCAAATGGGTGAAATAAAAGAATCTGTCTTTACAATTGGTTCTCCAGATATTGATATCATGTTTTCGGAAAAACTGCCAGATTTAGTAACGGTAAAAGAGTATTATAAAATTCCATATGCCGATTTTTCAATTGTAATGTTTCATCCTGTTACAACAGAAATAAATGCAATGAAACAATATGCAGAAAATTTTGTTTCTGCCTTGCTAAATGATAATCACAATTATGTGGTCATTTATCCAAACAATGATTTAGGAAGCCAATTTATTTTGGATAACTACGAGAAGTTAAAAAATAATGTACGATTTAAAATTTTTCCATCACTTCGTTTTGAGTACTTTTTGACTCTTTTAAAAAACAGCAAATTTATTATTGGAAACAGCAGCGCAGGTATTCGCGAAGCGCCTTATTACGGCATTCCAATTATCAATATTGGTACTAGACAACAAAATAGAGCAATACATGCTGATATAATAAATGTGGATTATTCTGAAAGAGAAATCGAAGGAGCTCTTTCAATTATAGACTCTCATCGAGTGCAAAAAACAGAGAATGATTTTGGTCAAGGAAATAGTGCAGAATTATTTCTTAGTTGTCTTCAGAAATCGGATATTTGGCAACTTAATCACCAAAAACAATTCAAAGACAGCTAATGCCTAAAAAGATTTTTATTTTATTGCCAGACGGAGTTGGACTTAGAAATTTTGCTTTTTCTAATTTTTATAAAATTGGATTAGAGAAAAATTTTGATATAACGTATTGGAATAATACGCCATTTGATTTAAAAAAAATCGGTTTTGAAGAAATCAAAATTAAAAATGCTAAGCCAAATCCTCTAACAGATAGTTACAAAAATGCTCGAAAGCATATTGAGCTAAATCTTAGTATAAAAAAAGAAAAAGATACTGTTTACGATTCTTATCGTTTTCCTTTTTCTTTTAAAAGTATAAAAGGTACAGTTAAAAGTTGTTTTGCAAAATTCTTCATCTCAATAAATAATTCCGAAAAAGGCTTAGAAAAAGTTAGAGAGAAGATAAAAAAGCAAGAAAGGGAAACGGAGTTTTACAAAGGTTGTTTAGAAACGCTTCGAAAGGAAAAACCAGACTTTGTATTTTGTACCAACCAGCGTCCTGTTTTGGCAATAGCTCCTTTATTAGCGGCCAACGAACTTAAGATACCAACAGGAACTTTTATTTTTTCGTGGGATAATTTGCCAAAAGCAACAATGGTGGTTGAAACGGATTATTATTTTGTATGGAGCGAACACATGAAGTCTGAACTTCAAAAGTATTATCCATATATAAACGAAAACCAGATTTTTGTTGTAGGAACACCACAATTTGAAAGTCATTTTGATCAAGACATTATTGAAGATAGGGCTCAATTCTTTGGCAGGCATAAGATGGATTTAAGTAAAAAATACATCTGCTATTCTGGAGATGATGCTGTTACTTGTCCAGATGATCCAAAATATTTATCTGATTTTGCCAATGCAGTGCGAAAATTAAACGAAGAGAAGAATCATTCATTAGGCATTATATTTAGACGTTGTCCCGTTGATTTTTCAGGGAGATATGATGAGGTTTTAGCTAAGAATAAAGATTTAATTGTTTCAATTGATCCGAGTTGGGAAAAAATAGGAGAAGGTTGGAATACTGTTTTGCCAACTCAGGATGATGTTAAGTTGCTTGTCAATACCATTTTTCATACAGAAATGGTTGTAAATTTAGGATCTTCAATGGCGTTTGATTATGCTTGTTTGAAAAAGCCATGTGCTTATTTAAATTACGATGTCTCAAATAAAGTTGATCCAGATTTTTCTGTTTCTAAAATCTATAACTACGTGCATTTTCGATCAATGCCAGATCAGAAAGCTGTTATCTGGTTAAATTCTGCAGACGAAATTGCTGCTAAAATTAAGGATGGATTGGAGAAAAACGAGACTTTAGAAAGTGTCGAAAAGTGGTTCGAAATTATCAATCAACACCCGCCTCAATTAGCTTCTCAACGTACTTGGGAAGCAATAATGCAAATAGTAAAATGAAAAATTTTTTACGAAAAATAGCGTGGAAAGTCCTCGGGAATGAATACTATACATTCTTAAAAGGACAAAATAAACATTATTTGCATCTTGCTAAAAATGTTTCTATAGGATACAAAACCTATCATAATGGAGCATTTGTTTGGCAGTGGCACAACAATTCTGAACTAGAAATAGGAAAATATTGCTCTATTGCTAACGATGTCAATTTTATATTAGATTCAGGACACCATCAAGTTAGTGAGATTACTACTTTTCCGCATTTTAATCATTTGAGAAATGACAGTGTGTTTTTGAATGAAGAATCAAAAAATAAAATAAAACAAAACATCGTTACTCCAGAAAGTAAAACTATAATTGGAAATGACGTTTGGATCGGTATGAATGTTATTATTTTACCAAACGTTAAAATAGGAAATGGAGTTACAATTTTGGCCGGTTCGGTTGTGTCAAAAGATGTTCCTGATTATGCTATTGTAGGCGGAATTCCAGGAACAGTAATAAAGATGAAATACAATCCTGAGATCATTAGTAAACTGCAGCAAATCGCATGGTGGAATTGGGAACCTGAAAAAGTGGAGGAAAATGTTCAAGATTTTTATCTTCCAATTCAGGAATTCATTAACAAATGGTATAGCTAAATGATCGAGAGACTTTTGCTGTGTTTTATTTAAGCAGATCTTAAATTTATGTTTTTCAACTCTTTGGCTTTTGCCATATTTTTGCCAATAGTTTTTTTCTTGTATTGGTTTGTCTTCAATAAAACCAAAAGCACACAAAATGCTTTATTAATTGTTGCGAGTTATTATTTTTATTCCTGTTGGGACTGGAGATTTTTATTTCTGCTAGTTTTTTCTACATTTTTAGATTATTTCACAGGAATTCAAATCGAGAAAAGCAATTCAGATAAAAGGCGAAAATTCTGGTTTTGGCTTAGTATTTTAGTGAATTTAGGATTTTTAGGAATCTTTAAATATTATAATTTCTTTGCCAGTTCATTTGCAGAAATGCTTTCTTCTTTTGGCTTTAAGGTAAGTCCGATGTTATTAAATGTGATTCTTCCTGTTGGAATCTCATTTTACACTTTCCACGGATTATCTTATGTAATTGATATTTATAATAAAAGAATTAAAGCAGAATACAATTTTGTAGATTATTCTTTGTTTGTAAGCTACTTTCCGCTTCTAGTTGCAGGGCCGATAGAAAGAGCAACACATTTATTGCCTCAAGTAAAAGTAAAAAGAGAATTTAATTTTGAAAAAGCCAAAGAAGGACTTTCTCAAATTGTTTGGGGGATATTTAAAAAAGTAGTCATTGCAGACAATTGTGCTGTTTTTGCAAATAAAATATTTGATAATTATGCCGCAATGGATTCGTTTTCATTGATTTTAGGATCAGTTTATTTTGCTTTTCAGATTTATGGAGACTTCTCAGGTTATTCAGATATTGCCTTAGGCGTTTCAAAATTGTTTGGTATTGATTTATTGCGCAACTTTAATTATCCTTATTTTTCGAGAGATATTGCAGAATTTTGGCGTCGTTGGCACATTTCGCTTTCCTCTTGGTTTCGAGATTATTTATACATTCCACTTGGAGGAAGTAAAGGCTCAAAACTAAAACAAGTGCGAAATGTTTTTGTTATTTTTCTAGTCAGCGGTTTTTGGCATGGAGCAAATTGGACTTATATCGCTTGGGGATTTATTAATGCACTTTACTTTTTGCCTTTATTACTTCTAAAAATAAATCGAAATAATTTAGAAGAAACAGCTCTTTCATGGAATAGTTCTTCATTTAAAGTACTTGCAAGTATGTTATTTACTTTTGCATTGACTTGTTTTGCTTGGATTTTTTTTAGATCAGAAAATATACAAATGGCATTAGATTATATTAAAAGAATAGTCTCATTTACTTTTAATATAAGCGATTTAAAAAACCAAGTAAGCTATATTATTGTGATTGTTTTGTCTTATTTGATTTTATTGGAATGGATGAATAGAAAAGAAGAATGTCCTTTATTTAATCAATTCTCGAGAGTCAAAATAATAATAACAGTTTTGCTAATTCTATTGTTTGGACAGTTCGATATTCAAAGTAAGTTTATTTATTTTCAGTTTTAATACAAGTTTTTAATGAAGGCTTTTTTGAAATATATTATTGAAATTATTGTAGTAATTTTTATAGTTGCTTTTGGTATTCAATATTTTTTAGACAACGGTTTACGTAATCTAAAAAATACTCAAATTAATGATTGGAAAAATATTTTAGATGGAAAAATAAATAGTGATATTATAATTAATGGTTCTTCAAGAGGTTTCGTGGGTTATAATTCTAATATTATTGGAGAAAAACTAAAATCTAGTTGTTTCAATTTAAGTTTCAATGCGGGTGGCTATAATTTACAGCAGGACAAATTTGATATCTATATTAAAAAGAATAAAATTCCTAAAGTAGTAATTCAAAATATTGATTTAGCCTATTTTATAAAAAACAATGCAATTCCAGAGGAGTGGCAGTTTTATCCCTTTTTGTATAATAAAGATTTAGAATCTTTAACTTCAAAATTTGATACTAAATTTAATTATTTTAAAATTTTCCCATTACTTAAATACAATCAAAATTTTGGTTTAATAAAAGAAGGGATGATGGCTAATTTCTCAAATCAAGTAAAGAAAAATGCTAAAACTTTAAATGGGTTTTGTCCTCAAAATAGAGCCTTTAAAGTGGATGACCATAACTTGAAAAGATTTCAAAACCAAGAAGTAAAATCTAACAATGAAAAAGAAATAAAACTTTTGCATCAAATGATAGCGTTTTATAGATCAAGATTAAAATTTGATTCAAAAATTATATTGGTTTGGATGCCTGAGCATAAATTGAGATTAACAGAAAACTATAATCAGCAAAGAAAATTTATAGTTAATGAATTAAATTTGCTGCAAAAAAAGGATAAGAACATATTATTTATCGATATGGCTTATGATGATATTTCAAATTTTGATGATAATTATTACGATACATTTCATTTAACTGAAAAAGGGGCTAATGAATTCTCAAAGAAAATAGCAGTAAGAATTAATAATTTTTTAAATTAAGTTATGTTTTTTAACTCTTTGGCTTTTGCCATATTCTTACCAATCGTTTTTTTTCTGTATTGGTTTGTCTTCAATAAAACTAAAAGCACGCAAAATGCTTTGTTAATTGTTGCGAGTTATTATTTTTATTCCTGTTGGGACTGGAGATTTCTATTTCTGCTCGTTTTTTCTACATTTTTAGATTATTTCACTGGGATCCAAATTGAAAAAAGCGACTCAGAAAAAAAGCGTAAATTTTGGTTTTGGCTTAGTGTTTTGGTGAATTTAGGATTCTTAGGAATTTTTAAATACTATAACTTCTTTGCAACTTCATTTGCAGAAATGTTTACTTCATTTGGGTTTAAAGTAAATCCATTTTTGTTAAATGTAATTTTACCAGTCGGAATTTCATTCTATACTTTCCACGGATTATCATATGTAATTGATATTTACTATAAAAGAATAAAAGCTGAATACAACTTTATAGACTACTCCCTTTTTGTGAGCTATTTTCCACTTTTAGTTGCAGGACCAATAGAAAGAGCAACGCATTTATTGCCTGAGTTAAAAGAAAAACGTGAATTTAATTTAGAGAAAGCAAAAGAAGGAGTCTATCAAATTGTTTGGGGACTGGTAAAAAAGGTGGTCATTGCGGATACTTGCGCCGTTTATGCGAACGCCATTTTTGATCATTATTCTTCAATGAATTCCTTTTCATTGATTTTGGGAGCAATTTATTTTGCATTTCAGATTTATGGAGATTTTTCGGGATATTCAGATATTGCGTTAGGGGTTTCTAAATTATTTGGTTTAGATCTGTTGAGGAATTTCAATTACCCTTATTTCTCAAGAGATATTGCCGAGTTTTGGCGCCGCTGGCATATTTCGCTTTCTTCTTGGTTTAGAGATTATTTGTACATTCCGTTAGGAGGTAGTAAAGGCGGACTTTGGATGAAAATTAGAAATACGTTCATCATTTTCATCGTAAGCGGATTTTGGCATGGTGCCAATTGGACTTACATTGTTTGGGGATTTATAAATGCGGTTTATTTCCTTCCTTTACTGTTGTCTAATAGCAATCGGAACAATATGGATTCTATTACTTTAAAATGGAATTTCGATTCTGTAAAAGTACTTTTTAGCATTCTCACTACTTTTTTATTGACTTGTGTAGCATGGGTATTTTTTAGAGCACGTACCATCACAGATGCCGTTTTATATCTAAAAAGAATATTTACTAATGGAGAATTCAGTTCTCAATATTTAGATAATGAAAGGTATAATTATGAATTATTATTGATGATTGGCTTATTTGTTTTAGTTGAATGGAATAATAAAACTAAAGTTGAGCCAATTTCAGGAAAAAGAAGCATGTTAAAAATGGCTCTCGCTATTATCGCTATTATTGCTTTTGGAACTTATTCAGATTATAAAGAATTTATTTATTTTCAATTTTAATGAAGAAGTTTTTATTATACATATTAGGAATTTTTCTTTTAATAGTTTTGGTCGCGGTTGTTTTTGACGGATTGTATACTTATGTTTTTATGCAGTCCAGAAATCGTGGAAAAATCGAAACTGTTTTTAATTCTACAGCAAAAAAATATGATGTAGTGATTTTAGGTTCTTCAAGAGCAAATAATCATTTTGTGTCACAAATGTTTGAAAACAAAGGGTTAACGACATTTAACTATGGAATGAGCGGAGGACATTTGTTTGAAGCTTCATTAATGTTGAAATTGATGATCGAAAGAAAATATGAAATCAAAAATGTAATTCTAGAAGCAGATCTAAATCTTTCTAATGATCAAGAATCTGAAGGGGTAGCAGCCAAGTTTTTACCTTACATGCATTGCTCAAAGGTTATTAAAGATCATTTTTCGACAGAAGAAAATTTTGAAGAGTTATATTATATACCTTTTTATAGATATGTGAAATTTGATTCTAAGATTGGTTTTCGCGAAATCTATAAAATAGCATCAAAAGAAAAAACCAATGCTTTAGATAATTTAGGATATTATCCTTTAGAAAAACATAAAAATGGCAATATGAAAAATAATATTGTCAATTTAAATCCTTTGCCACATAATAAATACTACGAAGAGATTAAAGAAATTTGCAAAAAAAATAAAATCAATTTTATTGCTGTTACAACTCCTATGTGCGAAAATGTTGTGGGGATGAATTATTTTGATAAAATAAAAAAAGCATATCCAGAAATTCATAATTACGAGAATACAGTTATCGAAAATAAATATTTTTCTTCATGTGGACATATGACAGATGAAGGGGCAAGATTATTTACAGCAAGAATTATTAAAGATTTTTTTAATAAATAATAGTTCTTTTCAACATTAAAGATGATAACATTTAGTAAAATAGGGAAGAAAGGTAATTTGGGAAATCAGCTTTTTCAAATAGCCTCGACTATTGGTTTAGCGACCAGAAATAATCATGAATTCTCTTTTTTAGAATGGAAACATCAAAACGCCTTTAAAAATGGACTGCCTCTTTTGTCTTTAGATCAATCTTTGTTTAATCAGATTGAAGAAAAAGAATACCATTATCATCAATGGACTTTTGGAACTAATCATTATGATATTATTGGCTGGCTGCAAACAGAAAAATATTTTGATATTGAATTGACAAAACACTATTTCGAGTTTTCAGATTCTTTAAAAGAAAAAATAAAGAAAAGATATAGCGAAGCTTTTAAAAAGCGTACAATTTTAATTTCTATTCGCAGAGGAGATTTTGTAAACCACAAAGACTATTTTCAGCTTCCGATAAATTATTACTTGAATAGCTTAGCAATATTTTTTCCTGAATGGGATTCTTGTAATCTTATTGTTTTGAGCGACGACATCAATTATTGCAAATATCATTTTTCATTTTTAGAAAATGCATTTTTTGGAAATGATTTAAATGAAACAGAACAACTTTGTTTAGGAGCAATGTGCGATGATTTTATAATTAGTAATTCTACTTTTTCTTGGTGGACAGCGTGGCTGGGAGAAAAAAGTGACTCAAAAATTATAAGGCCATTCAAAAATTTTGATGGAGAAAAAAGCAAAGAGCTTAATGATAAAGATTATTATCCTGAAAGGTGGACAAAATACAATCATTTAGATGAAAAACTTAAGTTTTCCGATTTAGCTTTTTCTATAAATATGGACAGGAATAATGATGAAATAAAAACATATTTGTCAAATTATTTTGAGGCTGAATTTGTTTCAAATGAGAACAATCTTGAGCCTTCAAAAAATATTTATTTCATAAATAAAGATTATTTTTTGCCTCCGCTTTTAGTTTATTTCTCTTTCTTAAAGCTTAAAAAAACTAAGATAGACTTGGTTATTAATAATGCTGTGGAAGTATTTGGGGTATCAAAAGTATTAAACTATAAAGAATTTGTTGAACAAAAAGATTTTGGTTTTTTTTCAAAAATCTTTTCATTCTCCAAAAGAGAGAAGAAAAAGAAAAATTTTAAACAGGAGATTTATTTAAAGAAAAGCGTTGCTTTAAATTCGAATAAGAGTGCCGAAAATGAGTTTTTACTATGTTTTTCCGCAGGTAGATTTCTTACTATTGGAGGTTACAAATTTAGTTTTAAAAGATTTTTAAAAACAAAAGAGAGACAGTTAAAACGCAGCGTGAAGAAAAAATTGAACAAAATAAAAAAATGAAACCAAATCTACATGTTGCTTACATTGTTTCTCATTATCCTCATAATGCCTTTGGTCACGATGGAGGAATTGGTACAAGTGTTTTTACTTTGGCCGAAAAGCTAAAAGAATTTAATGTGCAAGTTTCTGTTTTTGTATATGGGCAAAAAGAAGAATTTGTTATTAAAGAAGAGAATGCTACAATTTATAGTTTGAATAATAGAAAAGGAAAATTCTTTAACTTTTATTGGAATAGAAAAAAGATAAATAAATTCATTAATAAAATTATTCTCCAAGAAAAAATTGACATCATTGAAGCTCCAGATTGGACAGGAATTACAGCATTTATGGGTTTTAAAATTCCGTTGATAATTCGTTTTCATGGAAGTGATGCTTATTTCTGCTATTTGGAAAATAGAAAACAAAAGCTTAAGAATTTCTGGTTTGAAAAATTAGCAATCAATAACGCAGATGCATTTATTGCCCCAACAAAATTTGCGGGAGAAGTTTCGAGTAAGCTTTTTAAGATAAAAGCAAAAGAAATTAAAACAATTCATAATGGTTTGAATCTTCAAAACTTTGAAAACGAAAAACCAGAAGAATTTGAAAAAAACCTGATTTTATATGCTGGAACTTTAGTTAGAAAAAAAGGAGTTTTAGAGCTTCCTGAAATTTTTAAGGATGTGCGCAAAGATTTTCCTGATGCAAAATTAATTTTAATTGGCGGCGATGCTCCAGATATAAAAACAAACTCTAAATCAACTTGGGAGTTAATGAAAACGTTATTTACCGTAGATGATTTGAAGAATGTAAATTATCTAGGTAAAATTCCATACAGCGAAATTCAAAATTACATAAAGAAAGCAAACGTCTGTGTGTTTCCAACTTTTGCAGAAACACTCGGGATGGTAACAATTGAATCTATGGCCATGCAAAAAGTAGTTGTCAATAGTAATATTGGCTGGTCTGAAGAATTGATTATAGATGGAGAGAGTGGTTTTTTGGCACATCCTTCAAATCATGATTTATACGCTAGACGAATTAAAGAGATTTTTGAAGATAAGCAACTAGCCAAAAAAATAGGTGAAGGTGCACGGAGTCGAATAGAAGAAAAATTTGATATAAGTAAACTGCTATTTGAGAATATTGATTTTTACCAAAAAATGATAAACTTTAAAAAACTATAAAGTGGTAATTATTTATCATCAGAATAATAAAATTGTAGAAGTAAGCTCTAAAGGAGAAAATGTTGTATTTTCTGAAAAAAGTATGACTTCCAATTTATTTCAAATCGCAGAGCAATATCCCGATAGTCTCATCGTGTGGTGCCATTTAGATTTAAAATCAAATTTAAATTATACCAAACTTGAAGAAATTTTTCACCATAAAAAAATAATGGCATCTTATAATTTGTCATCAAATTCTTTTTTTTCAGAAGCGATTGGATATTCAGATCTATCTCTATTCTTAAATATTAAAAAAGGAGTTAGTTATCCAACTTGGATTATGAGTAGCCATATCGGCGGAATTCATGCAGAGGTTTTAAATACTTTAAATAATCAAATTTATAAAGATTCAAACTTTGATTATTTATTGCATTCAATAGCAAAATTGGCTATGCCATTAGGGTTATATTGTTACTCTGAACCTAGTTTGCTTGAAAAAACTGATGTAATATTCCCAAAATTTAAAAATGATAATTTTCTTTTATTTCGATTTATTAAGCAACATTATAAAGTAAGTTGGATATTTTTGTTGTTTATAAATTTATTCCTTTACGAAAGAAAGTTTGCTCTTTTACCTCTTTTTTTCTCGCTATTCTACAGTAAACGATATTTAAAAGATGACTTATTACAAGTTGTAGAAAACCAATCGCAAAAAAAAGTAATAGTAGAAGGGACTCTAGATGTCATAATTCCGACAATTGGGCGCAAAAAATACTTGTACGATTTCTTAAAAGATTTAGCATTGCAAACATATTTGCCAAAAAATGTTATAATAGTAGAGCAAAATCCTGCTACTGGTTCCGTTTCAGAATTTGATTTTATTGAAAGTGGCAATTGGCCATTTTACATAAAGCATATTTTTACGCATAAAACAGGAGCGTGTAATGCGAGAAATTTAGCTCTTGTAGAAATAGACAGCGAATGGGTATTTATGGCAGATGATGATATCCGAATTGATAAGAATTTTTTAGAAGAAGCTTTTGAGGTAATAAAAAAAGATGGATTAGAACAAGTAACATTTGGATGTTATGCACCCGATTATGCTGAAAATAAAAAAATCAAGTTTAGATTTCAATCAAGTAATTTTGGCTCTGGATGTAGTATTGTAAAATCAAAAAACATAGAATCTGTATCTTACAACGCAAGTTTTGAATTTGGTTATGGAGAAGATAGTGACTATGGAATGCAACTTAGAAACCAAGGTTCTGATGTAATATTTTCTCCCAAACCAGATATAATTCATCTCAAAGCGCCAATTGGAGGTTTCAGAGAAAAGCATATTTTAGCTTGGTCCAATGATTTAATTCAGCCTAAACCATCTCCAACAGTTATGTTGTACAATCTTTTAAATCTAACCAAACAACAATTAAAAGGTTATAAAACGACTCTGTTCTTTAAGTTCTACAGTGTTCAAAAAATTAAAAATCCTATTAGATATTACAGCAATTACAACATTCAATGGGACAGAAGCTTATATTGGGCGAACAAATTATACAACAAAAAATGAGAGTTTCTTTAATAATCTGCACTTATATGAGGGCTGAGCCTTTGCAGAGACTGCTTGAGTCGGTTAAAATCCAAGAAAATTATCCAAATGAAATTTTAATTATTGACGGATCTATTAATGACCAGACTAGACTAATTTTGCAACAATATGAATATGATAATTTAAAGTATTTCAAAGTTTCGGATCAAGATAGAGGCCTAACGAAACAGAGGAATTTCGGAATTTCAAAAATAGATCCAGAATCTGAAATTGTTTGTTTTTTGGATGATGATACTGTATTAACACCTTCGTATTTTAAGGAAATTTGCAATTCATTTCAGAACGATGCTGATGTTGTTGGTGTTGGAGGAATTGCAATTAATGAAAATAAATGGAAGCCTCAAGAGAAGAACAGAAATTACAATAAAAAGAAGTTCTATTTGTTTGAAGGATATTTTTATAAAGAAGGTTTAAGAAACATTGCAAGAAATTTTCTTGGTTTAGCTTCAAACTTAGGACCAAGTAGAATGCCACTTTATTCGCATGGAAGAACTTGTGGTTTTCCTTTTACGGGTAAAACTTATGAAGTGGATTTGCTGATTGGCATGTCGATGTCCTTTAAAAAGCACATACTTGATAAAATTAAATTTTCAAAATTTTTTGAAGGATATGGTTTGTATGAAGATGCTGATTTTAGTTTAAGAGCTTTGCAATTTGGCAAAAATGTAATTAATACAAATGCCAAGTTGTATCATTATCATGATCCATCAGGGAGACCAAATCAATATAAGTATGGGAAAATGGTAGTTAAAAATGGTTGGTATGTTTGGAGAATTAAAAATCCAAATCCAAAATTCATTGATCGTTTTAAATGGAATGCTATTACTATTGTATTGGCTTTAATTCGGTTTGTTAATGTCTTGACTGAGAAAAATAAGAAAGTTCCATTAACAGAAGCGATTGGAAGGATGGTAGGCTATTTCAGTTTGATTTTTGCTAAACCTGTTTTGCCAATTTCTGATAATTAGAAAATAGAGAATTCTAACGATTGTAAAAAACAAAGATTGAAGTCAATTAAATTTGTTATCATAACCCACGTATCTCATGTTTATAAAAACAATGAATATTTGGGATATTCACCTTATGTTCAAGAAATGAATATTTGGTTGAAGTATGTTGATGAGGTTATTATTGTTGCTCCATTAACAAAACGAGAAATAACTCCAATAGATATTTCGTATCAACATAATAATATAAAATTTAAGACAGCCCCTAATTTTAATTTTATTAGTGTGAAAAATATTTTGGCTTCAGTTTTTAAATTGCCATTTATTTTTTGGAAGATATTTTTGGGAATGAAAGAAGCAGATCACATTCATTTAAGATGTCCTGGAAATATGGGGTTAATTGGTTGTTTTGTTCAAATTCTTTTTCCAAATAAAATTAAAACAGCAAAATATGCCGGAAATTGGGATCCTAAAAGCAAACAGCCTTGGAGCTATCGTTTGCAAAAATGGATTCTTAATAATGCATTTCTAACAAGGAATATGCAGGTGTTGGTATATGGAGATTGGGAAAATCAATCAAAAAATATAAAATCATTTTTCACAGCAACTTATTCAGAATCTGAAAAAGAAAATATTGAAAAAACGGATTTTAAGGATGGAATTGAGTTCATTTTTGTTGGAAGTTTAGTGTCTGGTAAGAATCCTTTATATAGTGTAAAATTAGTTGAGAAATTAATGATAAAGGGGCATAATGTGACATTAGATTTGTATGGGGATGGTGTAGAAAGAGATTCCTTAGAAAATTATGTTCAAATGAATAAATTGGAGAAATATATAATTTTAAAAGGAAATCAGAATAAGGAAACTTTAAAGAAAGCTTATCAACAAAGCCATTTTGTAATTTTGCCTTCAAAAAGTGAAGGATGGCCAAAAGCTATAGCAGAGGGTATGTTTTGGGGATCTATTCCAATAGCAACAAAAGTATCATGTGTTCCTTATATGTTAGATTCAGGTAAACGCGGGAAACTGCTTGAAATGGATTTGGACAAAGATGCTAAGCAGATTGAAGATTTAATAATAAACCAAAGTATTTTTTTTAAAAAAAGTCAAATAGCGATGGAATGGTCACGCAATTTTACAACAGATGTTTTTGAAAAAGAAATCGCAGAATTGCTGATAAAATGAGAATTGTACAGATTATAGATTCGTTAGAAGTTGGCGGTGCAGAACGTATGGCTGTAAACTATGCAAATTCACTTGCTAATAAAATTGAATTTTCAGGATTAGTTGCGACAAGATGTGAAGGTTTGCTTTTAGATTATGTAAATCAAAGAGTCAATTATGCATTCTTAGCAAAAAAATCTGCTCTAGATATAAGTGCAATTTTTAGATTAAGAAGTTACATTAAGAAAAATAAAGTTGAGTTTGTCCATGCACATAGCTCTTCATTCTTTATTGCGGTTTTAGTGAAACTAGCAATGCCAAAGATTAAAATAATTTGGCATGATCATTATGGAATTTCACAGAATCTTTCAGCACGAAAAAATTTGATCTTAAAACTCTCATCTTTTTTCTTTTTAGGAATTATTTCTGTCAACGAAGCTCTAAAAAAGTGGGCGCAAAATTATCTGAATTGCCCCAACGTTATATATTTCCCTAATTTTATAATCGAGTCTACGGCTTCTTTAAACACCTTTAAATTAGAAGGAAAAGATGGTAAAAGAATAATTTGTGTTGCAAATTTGCGGCCTCAAAAAAACCATGAATTGTTAATTAATGGGGCAAAGGAAATTCAAAAAAAAAATCCGGAATGGACTTTTCATTTGATAGGGAAAGATTTTAATGATTCGTATAGTGCTAATCTATTGCAACAGGTTAAAGATAAAGGGTTGTCTGAAGATGTATTTTTTTATGGAGCAGTAAATAATGTCACCGATTTGCTAAAACAGTGCGAAATTGCAGTTTTGACTTCGTTCTCGGAAGGTCTTCCTCTTGCCGTTTTGGAATATGGATTTGCAAGTCTACCAGTTGTTGCAACAAATGTTGGTGAAATTTCAAAAGTTATTCCTTCAGCTAATGAAGGTTTGGTAATTGATTCGAATAATTTAGATCAGTTTGTAACCTCTGTTCAAAAATTGATTGGAGAGCAGGATACCCGAAAATTATTGGGTAATCGTTTGAATTTTTTTGTGAATCAAAATTTTAGCGAAAAAGCAATTTTAGAAGAGTACAGTACATGGTTAGAATCTTTGATTACTTTTGCAGAATAAATATTTTAAAATGAAAAACACAAAACTTACCTATTTAACCATAATTGTTTTTCATGCATTGCTAGCATTAGTTGTATTTGTTCTTCCTTTTATATCCAAGATATATGCTTTACTTATTATTATTATAGGATTTACAATTGTTTATAAACGTAAAAATAAAAACAATGAAGTACTTTTTGTAAGTGCTTATTTAGTAGGAGCAGAGGTTCTTTTACGAATGACAGGAGGAAATTTAAACAATGAATTTGTAAAGTTTTCCGTCATATTCTTCATGATTTGTGGAATGATTTATAGTAATTTTTCGAAAAATGGATTAATATATTTAGTGTTTCTATTACTATTAGTTCCGGCTATTTTCGTTACGATATCCGAAGCTGGGATTGATATTGATATAAAAAAAGTTTTAGTTTTTAATTTATCAGGTCCATTGTGCATAGCTATTTGTGCGATTTATATGTACAATAGAAGAATTACATTTGATACGCTTGGTAAAGTTTTAATAGCAATGGGATTCCCAATAATTTCCATAACTATATATCTATTTTTATATACACCAAGTATTAAAGATGTTGTGACTGGTACACAATCAAATTTTGAAACATCAGGAGGTTTTGGGCCAAATCAGGTTTCTACCATTCTGGGACTTGGAATGTTTATCTTCTTTACACAGTTGATTCTATTCTCAAAATCTAAATTAGAGTTATTAGTAAATTCGATATTATTTATTTTTATCAGTTATCGAGGCATTGTTACTTTTTCGAGAGGTGGAATTATGACAGCAGCGGCAATGATTGTGTGTCTTTTGCTTTTACTCTATTATTTTTCTAATGCAAAAGGAAAAAAGAAATTAAGTTTAGTATTTATTTTAACAGGAATCCTAAGTATTGGGGTCTGGACATATAGTTCTTCCCAAACAAAAGGACTTATTGAGAAACGTTATGCGAATAAAGATGCTTTAGGGCGTGAGAAAAAAGATCGTTTAGGAGGAAGAGAAGAGATTATGGATATAGAAATAAAGCTTTTTACCGATAATCCTATTTTTGGGGTTGGGGCAGGACTGAGTAAATCAAAGAGAGTAGAAGAATTAGGAGCAGAAGTGGCTTCACATAACGAGATAACGAGACTGCTGGCCGAGCATGGAATTTTTGGAGGAATAGCTTTTTTAATTCTTTTAATAGTACCATTCTTTCTATATTTACATAATAAACAGCACTTATATTTTTTTTCCTTCTTTACTTTTTGGCTCTTAACAATAAACCATGCCGCAATGCGAACGGCGGCACCAGCTTTTATATACGCCCTATGTCTCCTCTCTATACAGGTAAAAATTCCTGAAGAAACAGAAAATTAATAGATTAGTTATATTTTTTTACGATACATTTGCTTTGCCCAAATTAAAAACCTACAAGTGATGTTATCAAAAAAGAAAATGCATTTTGAGATTTCGGAACGGAGGATATTGCTTCTTTCTTTCGATGCTATTTTTACTTTAGCTGCTTTGTGTCTCTTAAGCTCAATATTCGACTATCATTATTTTGATTTTCATGTGCGCAATGCATTGAGCACTCTTTTGCTAATAGCCTACCTCTACATTTTCGGAGTAATATTCGAAATTTATAATCTACAGGTAGCAAGCAATCAGCTTCATATTCTGCAGAATGTTTTTTTTACTGCAACAGCGACTGTTCTGGCTTACTTATTTACGCCTATTCTTTCTCCTGTTTTGCCAAAACAGCGACTCGTTATCCTTATATTTTATTTTACGATTTTATTTACATTGCTTTTATGGCGATTGTTTTACTGCTATTTTTTGGCTTCACATCGATTTTCGCAAAATGCGGTTTTAATTTGCGATCAGAGCGAAGTTGAAAAATTGGTTTTAGAATTGGAAAATGTAGATCCACATTACAAAATTATTGGGTTCGTAAATTCCGATTCTATTGCAGATGAAAACTTAGATTTTCATTATGTAAAAGAAATAAAGAAGGATGATTTGGAACATTTTGTATCGACAAATCATGTTTCAGAAATTGTTATTGCTTCGCAAAAAACAGATGGTATTACTTCAGATCTATATCAACAATTGCTTCATTTATTAGAAAAAGGAGCTATTATTCGAGAGTATGCGCAGGTTTACGAAAATAAAATACAACGAATTCCGGTTCATCATATCGAAAGGGATTTTTATAGATTTTTTCCTTTCAGCAGAAGTAATAGCAATAAGCTTTATTTGTCTTTTGTTCGGCTTATAGAACTTGTGTTTTCTATATTTGGTCTTTTAATCTCTTTAGTATTTATTCCGATAATTTTTCTTTGCAATCTCTTTGCAAACAAAGGGAGTCTTTTTTATACACAAGAAAGAGTTGGTAAAAACGGAGTTGTTTTTAAAATTTATAAATTCAGAACCATGACCGAAAATTCGGAAACCAATGGAGCTGTTTTTGCAACTCACAATGACAAAAGAGTTACTCCGTTTGGTAAATTTATGCGAAAGTCAAGAATAGACGAACTTCCACAGTTTATTAATATTCTAAAAGGAGATATGGGCGTAATTGGCCCAAGACCTGAGCGACCATTTTTTGTTGAAGAAATCGCAGCTGTAATGCCTTTTTATGAAACACGCCATGTAATTAAACCTGGACTTACGGGTTGGGCGCAGGTAAATTATTCCTACGGAGAATCAATAGATGAGAGTTTGGTTAAACTTCAATACGATTTGTATTATATCAAACACAGAAGTGTTTTTCTGGATTTAAGTATCACCTTCAAAACCATTACCACAGTTTTGTTCTATAGAGGACAGTAATATTTTAGATTATAATCGGGATTGGTTTTTTGTTGCGAATTGCGGTTCGCACTAAAACCACTCCGCTTGTAATGATTAAAGGTAAAGTGATGAAAAAATGTGCTTTGTTAATCAAAAACAAAAAGTAAATCACTAAAAGTACAAAGTTGATTAGCGAAAATCTATAAGTCCATAATTTGTTTTTGAAAATTGAAAACAAAACTAAAACCAGTAAAAGTGGACTAAATAACAACACATTATAATTCATCGCCAGTTCTTGGTGAAAAGAATAAAATCCCATTATAACAAAGAATATTCCAATTAAAGAGAGAATCGAAAAATAGATTTTGTCAACTGTTTTGTTTCTGGCAAAGATTACAAAAAGCAAAATAAAGAGATAGGTATAGATGTTATTCCACCGAGAAGATGGAGTTTCTTTTGTAAACTCTAATAACGTTTTGCTTTTTGCAGCTAGAGGCTTGTTTTGGAAAGTTGTTTTGTCTAAACTGTTCTTCAATTCAAAAGGAAGAAAAATTCGTGTTCCCATTTGATCGACTTTAGTTCCAAAAATGATACTTGTTCCTAACTGATCGTAGAAATGACCATCAAAGTAAGGAAATAGAATAGAACGATAGGTTTTGTCTGTATCTTCTTTTTTAGTAATTACATTTTCTCCCAGTGATTTGTTGATTACATCTACAACCATAGAAGTGCAGTTTTTATCAATAAATTTATAAGTATACGATCTTTCGTCAGAGAAAAGAGCTTTGTTTAGGTTGTCAAATATAGTCTGCTTTAACGGAGTAGAAATTTGAAGTTCTTGCTCGTAAACACTTCTTTTGTCATAATTATAATCATTTAGAAAATCAGAAAAAGAATGTGTAATAATAAAATATTGTAAATCACCTTTTGCAAACTTTGCTACAAAATTTGGTGTTCTAAAATCAAAAGCACCATAATTGTAAACAAGATCAATATTATTTGCGGGATCGGCTACTCGAATCGCCGTATGTCCAAAATACGAATACGTTTCGTTTCCAAGTCCGCATGTCAAAACGCTTATTTTAGCATCTTTCGATAAAGCCAAACTTTGGCTGAAACCAATAAAACTTGCTAAGAATAATACAATAAAAAATGCTTTTTTTGACATGACAGTTTTCATGATTTAAAATTTTAAATGTTTTATGGGTTTTAATTATCTAAAGATACCCAAATCTACTTTCAACGAAAAAATATTAGAATACAGTGCTGTGCTTTGGTTTCCTAGATCGGTTAAAGCATAATCAATCTGTATGCCTTTGTATCTAAAACCTAAACCAATATTAGGCTGAAAGTTTACTTTTTCAGTATTGTCCAATTGTGTTACATTCTGAAAATTTCCTGCACCAGCTCGTACGAAAACCAAATCGGTATAACCAAACTCAAACCCTAGAGCTGGGTCTATACTTATAGCTTTTGTTGAAATAATATCGTTTGTTTGTTCGAATCGCATATTTAAATTTGCAGAAGTAACAAGACTGCATTCGTTATGGAAATCAAATCTTTTTGAAACTCCCAATTGCGCTTTAGGCAATGTTATTTCCGTACTTTCTGGCAATTCGTTGTTTTCTCCCGGAATCGCATTAGCAATTTTAGCATATTCTTTTTCGTCAATATTCCAAACGTTGTAAGTTGTAGTAATATCGCGAAGCATTAAGCCAAATTTCCAGTCATTTCTTTCAAACTGAAGTCCGACATCAAATCCAAAACCCCATGAATTGGCAAATTTTCCAATTATTCTTCGAATTACTTTTGCATTCACTCCATACTGAAATCCGTCTACAGGCAATTTTCGAGCATAAGAAAAAGTAAAACCATAATCTGCAGTAGAGAACAGGCTAATTCTGTTGTAATCTATATTTCCTTGATTATCTATTAACTGCGTGGTGTCCATAATGTCGTCAACTCCAAAACGAATCATCGAAATTCCCCAAGCACTTCTGTCATCAATTGGACTTGCATAACCAATATAATCGTATTGTGCAATATTGGCAAAATAGCTGGCATGCATTAAAGCGATCTGGTGATCTTCTAGATGTGTCAGACCTGCTGGATTCCAGTAAACCGCATTTACATCATTTGAAGAAGCGGTTACGGCACTTGCCATTCCAAGAGCTGCGGCATCGACCCCAATATTCATAAATTCATTCGAATATTTTCGAACGGTTTGCGCATATTGAAAAGTACAACTCCAAAAGAATAAAAACACTAAATATTTCTTCAACGTATATGTTTTTGCAGATCGAGGCCTGTTTTAAAATTTTTATCAAAAATATGATATTTTACTCATCTAATAAGTTCCTTTAGTTAAATATTCCCAAAGTCATACTTCGAATTAAAAAACTCTCGAAAAAACTCGTTTTGCATCCAGTTATTATGCTAAATTTGTTCTCTGCCATTATCAAAATTTTAAACTATGAATATTAAAAAACATATCCCAAACCTAATTACATTAATTAATCTTTTCTGCGGTTGTGTCGCAATTGTCTTTGTTTCCGAAAATAATTATCTAATGGCTTTTTACATGGTTTGTTTGGGGATCTTTTTTGATTTTTTTGACGGTTTTTTTGCCAGATTATTTAAAGTTTCAAGTCCGCTCGGACTGCAACTAGATTCTCTTGCAGATATGGTAACAAGCGGTGTAACGCCAGGATATGTTATGTGTAGCATGTTCACCAATAGCGCACACGAATTAGGAACACATCCAGCAATTCCATTCTTAGGATTTATCATTACTTTAGGATCTTGCTATCGCTTGGCTAATTTTAATATCGATACTCGCCAGACAGATTCTTTCATCGGATTGCCAACTCCGGCAAATGCATTATTTATTTTAAGCCTTCCTTTGGTTATTTCATTTTCAGACTCCTTGATGGTTCTGGAAATTTTAACCAATCAATGGGTTTTGCTAGTTATAACATTATGCAGCGCTTATATTTTGAATGCCGAAATCCCGTTGTTTGCGTTAAAAATTAAAAAATTCAGTTTTAAAGAAAATGCTCTTCAGATTGTGTTTCTGATTATTTCGGTATTAATGATTATTTTGCTTCAATACATCGCAATTCCATTAATTATTGCTTTTTATGTATTGTTGTCTATTATCAATAATCTGTTTTTGAAAAAGTAATTCTTTTTAATGGCAAGAAAAACGACTTATCGTAAAACATATTCAAGAAAGCCCGCTGGAAGATCTTTTCTAAGTAGGCTTTTTCGTTCATTGTTATTGATTTTTTTCGGACTTTTATTCATTGGGATAATTTATCATTATCGCAAAGGACTTGCTTATTATTTAGGTTTTAAAACAGAAAAAGTTTTAGATGAAGATGAGGTAGACAAACATCTTTCTGACGTACGAAATATTCGTGTTCTCGAAAATCATAAAGGGAAAGTAATCGGAATTGACGTGTCTGAATTTCAAGGAAAAGTCGATTGGGAAGAAGTCGAAATTCTGGACGAAAAATATCCCGTTCAATTTGTTTTTATTCGTGCCACTGCCGGAAATGACCGAGTTGATAGACAATTTAAAAAAAACTGGGAAGGTGCAAAAGAGAATAAAATCATGCGTGGCGCTTATCATTATTATCGTCCCAACGAAAATTCTATAGAACAAGCCGATCTTTTTATTAAAACTGTAAAATTGCAGAAGGGAGATCTTCCGCCAGTTTTGGATATCGAAAAATTGCCTAAAAACCAGCCTTTAGACAGTTTGAAAAAAGGTTTAAAACGTTGGTTGAATAAAGTTGAAAAACATTACCAAGTTCGCCCAATAATTTACTCGGGTGAAAGATATTATTCAGATTTTTTGAAGGAAGAGTTTAGCGAATATCTTTTCTGGATTGCCAATTATAATTTCTATAGAGAAAAAATTGAAGATGATTGGCTGTTTTGGCAATTTACAGAAAAAGCTTCTTTGCCAGGAATTAAACATCGTGTTGATGTTAATATTTACAATGGTGACTTAGAACAATTGCACTTTATTACAGTAGAATAGGAGTATTCAGTGTTCAGTTTTAAGTAATCAGTAAAACTGAACATTAAAAAAAACTGAACACTGATCACTTTTTTAAAATTCCAATTTCTTCTTGCGAAGTTCGAAGTTTTGCCCAAGGTAAACGCGACGAACCATTTCGTCTTCTACCAATTCTTCTGGAACTCCTGCTTTAAGAATTCCACCTTCGAACATTAAGTATGTTTTATCGGTAATCGCTAAGGTCTCCTGAACGTTGTGGTCGGTAATTAAGATTCCGATATTTTTATTTTTTAATTGTGCTACAATTCGCTGAATATCCTCAACCGCAACAGGGTCAACTCCTGCAAAAGGCTCATCCAACAAAATAAACTTTGGATCGGTGGCCAACGCACGTGCAATCTCTGTACGACGACGCTCACCTCCAGAAAGTAAATCGCCTCGGTTGGTGCGAATGTGCTCCAAGCTGAATTCTTCAATTAAACTTTCCATTTTAGCAATCTGCGCTTCTTTAGAAAGTTTGGTCAATTGTAGTACACTTAGAATATTATCTTCGATGCTTAATTTTCTAAATACAGAAGCTTCTTGCGCCAAATAACCAATTCCTTGCTGAGCACGTTTGTACATTGGATAATCGGTAATATTCAAATCGTCAAGAAAGATGTTTCCTTGATTTGGTTTTACCAATCCCACAATCATGTAAAAAGACGTTGTTTTTCCAGCTCCATTTGGTCCCAAAAGTCCTACAATTTCTCCTTGATTTACCTCAACAGAAATTCCTTTTACAACACTACGTCCTTTATATGTTTTGATTAAATTATCGGCTCTTAGCTTCATTTAGTTCAATTAGATAATTAGATAATTTGAAAATGAGATAATTGTACTGGCTCAAATTCAATTTTAAAATTTATTTGAAGAGGCAAATTAAAAGTAAAATAATCAATCAGATAAATGAATTAACAAATTATTGCATTTTCAAAATTAGATATTTATGTTTTTAAGGTAATTATCTAATTATCTAATTGACACATTTTCTAATTACTTTCCCGCTTCTTCAAGAGCTTCCCAAAACTCGTAAGCTCTTCTTAAATGTGGAATTACAATTGTTCCTCCAACAAGAGTTGCGATTCCCATTGCTTCCATCATTTCTTCTTTAGAAACTCCTTCTTTATAGCTTGTTTCTAAATGGTATTTTACGCAGTCGTCACATCTTAAAACTGTAGAAGCAACAAGACCAAGAAGTTCTTTTGTTTTTACATCAAGAGCACCTTCAGCATAAGCATTGGTGTCAAGATTAAAAATTCGCTTTACAATTTTGTTATTGTCAGCAAGCAGTTTTTCGTTCATTTTAGAACGATAGTCGTTAAATTCTTGAACTATATCAGACATTTTCTTTTAATTTATTTTTATAGACAATCTTCGAAATAAGAATACTGACTTCATAGATAATTAGCATCGGAATAGCAACAATGGTCTGACTTACAACGTCTGGCGGAGTTACAATTGCGGCGATAATTAAAATAATTACTACAGCATATTTCCAGTATTTTCTTAAGAATTCAGGAGTTACCAAGCCTAATTTGGTTAAGAAGTAAATGGCTATTGGAAGCTCAAAAAAGATCGCACTTCCTAAAATACTTGTTTTTACCATTCCCATATAGGATTCGAGTGTAAATTGGTTTTTTACCACATCACTCACAGAGAAAGTTGCAACGAAGTTTACCGACATCGGAATTACAACGAAATACCCAAACAATACTCCTAAAAAGAAAAGCAATGAAGAAACGAAAATGAACAATTTTGCATTTTTTCTTTCTTTCTCATAAAGAGCTGGGCTGATAAATTTCCAGATTTCCCATAAAATATAAGGGAAACTCAGAATAAAACCTGCCAGAAGACACATCCATACAAAGATGTTAACCTGACCTTCCATTTCGGTATTCTGAATAATAAAGTTCAGCTCGGTAATGCAAATGCTATCTGCAAAACCTAACGAATGCGATAAGTCGCAAAACCAAACATAGGTAAAGAATGTTGGCCTAATCGGACCTAAAATAATTTGATCAAATAAATAATCACTAATAAAATAAGTAACAAATGCCATGATGCATGTTGCAAGTGTACTTCTAACTAATAACCATCTTAATTCTTCAAGATGATCTAAAAATGACATCTCGCCAAGGTTTTTCTTTGCCATTATACGATTCCTTCTTTTAAAATGTCATGTAAGTGTAAAACTCCTTTATATTCTCCGTCGTCAGCAACAATTAATTGCGTGATTGAGAAATCTTCTAAAATATTTAATGCGTCAACCGCCATAGTTTCTGAAGAAACCACTTTAGGATTTTTAGACATAATATCTCTTGCAGTTAAGTCCGCAATAGTATCTACGTTGTTTAGCATTCTTCGGATGTCTCCATCCGTAATAATTCCGATAATTTTATTGTCTTCAATTACTGCCGTAACGCCCAATCTTTTTTCAGAAATTTCGAAAATTGCTTTTTTGATAGAGGTTTCTGGAGTAACAGCTGGTTTTAATGAATGCTCGATCATGTCTTTTACGCGTAGCAATAATTTCTTGCCTAAAGCACCACCTGGATGATAAACAGCAAAATCTTCGGGTTTAAAATCACGCATTTCCATTAAGCAAACCGCTAGAGCATCTCCCATAACGAGCTGTGCTGTGGTGCTGTTTGTTGGTGCTAAATTTATCGGACAAGCTTCGATGTTTACTGTAGTGTTTAAAATACAATCTGAACCTTTTGCCAAAAAAGAAGTAATGTTTCCGGTAATAGCAATTAGGGTATTTCCAAATCTTTTTAACAAAGGAACCAAAACTTTAATCTCTGGACTATTTCCGCTTTTAGAAATACAAATAATGACGTCATCGTTTTGTATCATACCTAAATCGCCGTGAATTGCTTCTGCAGCATGCAAAAACATAGAAGGAGTTCCGGTTGAGTTAAAAGTAGCTACCATTTTTTGAGCAATTATGGCACTTTTTCCAATTCCCGTTACGATTAAACGGCCTTTGCAATTGTATATGTGTTGGACTGCTTCGTAAAAATTTTCGTCCAAAAAATCAATTAGTTTTGTAATTGCTTCACTTTCAGAGAGTATTGTTTTCTTGGCGATCGCCAATATATTTTCTTTTGTGATCAAAACAGAATATTTAAAATTTGTATGTATAAAAGAAAGTTGTATCTTTATGTGTTGCAAATTTATACAAAATACCATTAATATAGAGAATGAATTCAAATGAAATTGAAATACATAAAGAATTAAAGAAGTATTTCGGCTTTAGCCAATTTAAAGGCTTGCAGGAGCAAGTCATTACAAGTATTTTAGACGGAAAGAATACATTCGTAATTATGCCGACTGGTGGTGGAAAATCTCTTTGCTATCAATTACCAGCTTTAATTCGAGAAGGAACAGCGATTGTTGTTTCTCCTTTAATTGCTTTGATGAAAAATCAGGTTGATGCCATTCGAAGCCTTTCGTCTGAAAATGGAATTGCACATGTATTAAACTCCTCTTTAACTAAAACAGAAATTGCTCAAGTCAAAAAAGATATTACTTCTGGATTGACTAAACTTTTGTATGTTGCCCCAGAATCATTAACAAAAGAAGAATATGTAGCCTTTTTACAAAGCGTTCCAATTTCTTTTGTTGCTATTGATGAGGCGCACTGTATCTCAGAATGGGGACATGATTTTAGGCCAGAGTACAGAAATCTAAGAAATATAATTAAGCAGCTGGGTAAAGTGCCAATTATTGGCCTTACTGCAACGGCAACCCCAAAAGTTCAGGAAGATATCCTGAAAAACCTTGATATGGCTGATGCAAATACTTTTAAAGCATCATTCAACAGACCGAACTTGTATTATGAAGTTCGCACAAAAACAAAAAATATTGAGTCGGATATTATTCGATTTATCAAACAGCATAAAGGCAAATCTGGAATTATATACTGCTTAAGCCGAAAAAAAGTAGAATCGATTGCTGAAGTTTTACAAGTAAACGGAATTAGTGCTGTTCCTTACCATGCAGGTCTTGATGCTAAAACCCGGGCCAAACATCAAGACATGTTCTTGATGGAAGACGTAGATGTGGTGGTAGCAACAATCGCATTCGGAATGGGAATTGATAAACCAGACGTTCGTTTTGTAATTCACCACGATATTCCAAAATCACTAGAAAGCTATTATCAAGAAACGGGTCGTGCAGGACGTGATGGCGGAGAAGGACATTGCTTGGCTTATTATTCTTATAAGGATGTAGAAAAGCTGGAGAAATTTATGTCTGGAAAACCAGTTGCCGAACAAGAAATTGGTTTTGCACTTTTGCAAGAAGTTGTGGCTTACGCCGAAACCTCAATGTCGCGTAGAAAATTCTTGCTGCATTATTTTGGTGAAGAATTTGACAGCGAAAACGGCGAAGGTGCCGATATGGATGACAACGTTCGTAATCCGAAACATAAAGTCGAAGCCAAAGATCAAGTGGTTAAATTGCTTGAAATTGTTCGCGATACCAAACATATTTACAAATCAAAAGAAATTGTGTTTACTTTAATCGGGCGTATTAATGCTGTGATTAAAGCGCACAAAACAGATACGCAGCCTTATTTTGGTTCTGGTTCAGACCATGACGAAAAATATTGGATGGCATTGTTAAGGCAAGTTCTGGTTTCTGGTTATTTGTCTAAAGACATTGAAACTTATGGTGTAATCAAAATCACCAAAGCTGGTTTAGATTTTATTAAAAAGCCAGTTTCATTTATGATGTCTGAAGATCATGAATACACAGAAGCCGATGACGAAACAATCGTAACTGGTGGAAAATCGTCTGGAACTGCAGACGAAGTTTTAACTGGAATGCTTCGCGAACTTCGTAAAAAAGTGGCTAAAAAATTGGGAGTTCCTCCGTTTGTGGTTTTCCAAGATCCTTCAATCGAGGATATGGCTTTGAAATATCCGATAACCATACAAGAATTATACAATATTCATGGTGTAGGTGAAGGAAAAGCTAAAAAATACGGAAGCGAATTTGTTGCCCTAATCAGTCGTTATGTGGAGGACAACGACATTATTCGCCCAGACGATTTAGTCGTAAAATCTACAGGAGTAAACTCTGCCAACAAACTATACATTATTCAGAATATTGATAGAAAACTTTCATTAAATGATATCGCTTCCGCGAAAGGACTTTCGATGGATGCGCTAATCAAAGAAATGGAACAAATTGTCTATTCTGGCACAAAACTAAACATAAAATATTGGCTCGATGATATTTTAGATGACGATCAGCAAGAAGAAATTCATGATTACTTCATGGAATCAGAATCGGATAAAATCGAAGATGCCCTAAAAGAATTTGACGGCGATTACGATATTGATGAATTGCGTTTAATGCGTATTAAGTTTATTAGTGAAGTCGCAAATTAAATTCCAATATTTTAAATTCCAAATTCCAAC
>NZ_JAGIAV010000005.1:177991-414328 GCF_017744675.1 Flavobacterium sp.
GTTTTGGAATTTGGAATTTAAAATATTGGAATTTTATTCAGCATAAATTTCCCCACGATGCGGTTTCAAAGCATCTCTTACTTGAATCATATTTTCGTCGGTTACAACCATAAAAGCGATGGCGTACATTTCGTCTATGATTTTGAATCCGGTAATATTTAAAGGCAATTTTTCGATTGCTATATATTCTTTTAAATGAATTTCGTGATGCTCAGCTGTTTTAGCTGAAGCTGGTCCGCGGAAATCCCAAATCAATTTTATTTTTCTAGACATTTTTTTTTAAAGTTTCAAAGTGACAGAGAGACAAAGGTACAAAGTCTTTCTTAAAGGTTCTGAGATTCTAAGATACTAAGGTTCTAAGTTTTTTCTGTAGAGGCGCACTGCAGTGCGTCTACGCAATGTGTTTCGCAATATATTAAACACATTGCAGGGCGTCTCTAATATGCTTTATGCTAAAAAAATCCCCGAAATCTCCAAAATCTGCGAGAGAAAAAACTTTGAGATTTTGTTTCATATCTTCTGTAGAGGCGCACCTGCAGTGCGCCTCTACGATATACTTTGCGCCAATCTGTGTGCAAATTTTGCAGGAAATATAAAATCTCATTTCAAAATAGTACTTTTGCATGTTCTTTTCATAGAAAGAAAAGCTAATAGAATAAAAACACAAAAATGCCTAAAGAACTTTTACTTCAAGTTACACCAGAAATTGCTGCAAACGAATCATTGCTAAAAGACCATTTGTCTAAGCAAATCAAAGTTTCTGCTCAAGAAATCCAGCATGTTTCGATTTTAAAACGCTCTATAGACGCGCGTCAGAAAGCGATTAAAATCAATTTGAAAGTTCTTATTTATTTGAAAGGCGAACCTTTTCAAGAAACTAAAATCGAGCTTCCTATATATAAAGATGTTTCCGATGCACAAGAAGTAATTGTGGTTGGAGCAGGCCCAGCGGGACTTTTTGCCGCTTTACAATTGATTGAATTAGGTTTAAAGCCAATCGTATTGGAACGGGGAAAAGATGTCCGAGGACGTCGTCGTGATTTAAAAGCAATCAACCGCGAACATATTGTAAACGAAGATTCGAATTATTGTTTTGGCGAAGGTGGAGCAGGAACGTACTCTGACGGAAAGTTGTACACGCGTTCTAAAAAACGTGGCGATGTAACTCGAATTTTAGAACTTTTAGTAGCTTTTGGAGCTTCAGAAGATATTTTGGTAGAAGCACATCCGCATATTGGAACCAATAAATTGCCTAAAATTATTGAAGATATTCGAAATAAAATTAGAGAATTTGGAGGTCAAGTTTTGTTCGAAACTCGAGTGAGCGATATTCTGGTAAAGAATAATGAAGTTGAAGGAATTGTAACTCAGAACGGAGATAAAATTCATGCCAATAAATTAATCTTGGCAACAGGACATTCAGCACGTGATATTTTTGAATTATTAGACAAAAAGAAAATTTTAATAGAAGCAAAACCTTTTGCTTTAGGAGTTCGTGCAGAACATTCGCAGGAATTAATAGATAGTATTCAGTACAGCTGTGATTTCCGTGGAGAGCATTTACCGCCAGCACCATATTCAATTGTAAAACAAGTTAACGGCCGAGGAATGTATTCGTTTTGTATGTGTCCGGGTGGTGTAATCGCGCCATGTGCGACAAGTCCGGGTGAAGTGGTTACAAACGGCTGGTCGCCATCTAAACGAGATCAGTCAACGGCAAATTCTGGAATTGTGGTCGAATTGAAATTGGAAGATTTTAAACCTTTTGCAAAATTTGGCGCTTTGGCTGGAATGGAATTTCAAAAAAGCATCGAACAAAAAGCTTGGCATTTGGCGGGAGAGACTCAAAAAGTTCCGGCTCAAAGAATGATAGATTTTACCAAAAGCAAAGTTTCAGCAGATATTCCGAAAACTTCTTATGTTCCTGGAACTACTTCGGTTGAATTGGGACAGGTTTTTCCAGGATTTTTGACTCAGATTATGCGTCAAGGTTTTCAAGATTTTGGAAAATCAATGCGTGGTTATTTAACTAACGGAGCCATTTTACATGCGCCAGAAAGCAGAACTTCATCACCAGTAAGAATTCCGAGAGATCCTATGACCTTAGAGCATTTGCAAATCAAAGGATTATACCCTTGCGGGGAAGGTGCAGGTTACGCTGGCGGAATTATTTCTGCAGCAATCGATGGTGAAAAATGTGCCTTAATGATTGCGGAATCCTTGAAATAATTGACTTCAGGTTTTTTGGTCTAGTAAAGATTGTTATCTTAGTATTCTGATTTTAATAGAATATTCCCCCAAAGATGACCATACAAGAAATCGAAAAAAAATACGGATTTGAATACCCTTTCTTATACAAACAACTAGATGCCGATGGTATGTTGGATGTTGGAGAATATGGTCCAAATTGGTATACAGATGTTTATCCTACTTTAAAAGACAATCCGCCTTTACTTTTGCATTCGTATGATTTTGAATCGCTGAATTTAAAATCTGTTGCCGAAGAAATAGAAGAACTTCAAGACCCAGAAGATTATCGTAACATTAATCCAGAATTTAAGTTTATTCCGTTTGCCAAAAGCGGCAGTGGCGATCATTATTGTTTTTTCTTAAACGAAGAAAATAATGGAGATGTGCCAATTGTCTACGTTTGGCACGACATGAATGAAGTGAATTATCTGGCAAAAAATCTACAGGATTTTATCTTCAAAGTTTTATTGATCGATATGTCGAAACAAGATACTTACAACGAACTCAGCGACCAAGAATTTAGAGACGATATCGAATTGGTTTTTAAATCGCACAAAAAATATTTGACCGATCGTCAAAATGCCATTCTTGAAGAGATTCTAAAACGAGAACTCATCGATTATGAAATAAACGTTTCACCAAAAATTGTAGAGTCGGCTAGAGGTTTGTTAACAGATTATGAGTTAGAATCTATTGTCAACGAAGTAATTCCTTTCGATAAAATGAATCAAAGTTTTAAATATTCAAACGATTAGTTTTTAATGCAAAATATTCTCTATGAACTTTTTCTCTAACTTGTTTGGGCGCAATAGTGATCCGAAATCCATAATTTCTTTTGATATCATAAATTCTATTTACTCCTATCTATATAGTGAGCAGTATAATCTTGAATTTAAAGTAAAAGGAATTCAGGAAGATGTTATTGTTAATTTATATAACTTTCCAACCTCTCTGGATCATGAAGAAGGAAATGCAGAAATAAAGAAAGCAGGTTTTAACAATCCTTATGAAGTTTTAAATGAGCTTTATAAAAAAATGGATATTGCCGCTCTTTCTGATGATGCGATTCAGGAAGGATTAGAATATGATTTTATTCACATTCAGTTTTATTCAGAACCGACTTCAGAGGAGAAGAAGTTCTTTAAGCGTTCTGTAAAAAACTTTGTCATCTTTTTTTGCTGTACTAATAGTTTAGAAACAAACGATTTTAAAATATTGTACTCCGGAAGACATTTCTTCGACTACACGCAAGGATTATTAGAAAGCGAGCTTTTAGATATAGACAATCCAAAGAATGAAAGCCAAGCAATAGGAATAAAAGATTTTAAATTGGTTTTGCAAGGCATCTGCCAGTATTTGGATATAGAAATTCCTGAAACGGTAGAACTTCCTTCGTCTGAAAATTTAGTAGAAACGGAAGAAGCTACTTTAGAAACTTTTGAAGAATTTGTAAAATTGGTTACTCGAGGCAATATTGAAGAGGAAGAACTCAAAAAGCAATCGAAAATTCTTCTCGAAAATTACCAAAAAGGAAGTACTGAATATCACGCCATTGTTTTTGGCCATTTTGATTTTTTCGAAAGTATTGATGCTTGGAACAGCGACTGGAAATTCGATCCTGAAGATGCAGAATATTTTATTTCTGAAATGATTGGTGAAGATTTGAATTTCGAATATCCCGAAGAAACCTATAGCCATGACTTGTTTCCGTACATACAAACAGCTTTAGAAAAACGAGGCTTTGAATTAATGAGCTACAATACAAATGGCGATAATTATTTGTTTTTTGTTGCCAATAAAGAAGATGTAGACAGAATTTTAGAATTATCAGAAATTACTAAAATTGAAATTGATCAATTGTAATATTTGCCACGAATTCACGAATTTATTTAAAAACTTTACGCATAGATTTTAAAAATAAAATTTGTGAATTGCTCCGCCTGTTCGCTATCGCTCGAGTCGTGGCGAAAAAAACTATGGGATCAAAATAATTTTTCCGGTGCTTTTTCTGCTTTCCAAGAAATCATGTGCCAGTTTTCCTTCTGATAATTTGAATGATGTTGGTTCAGAAAGTTTGATTTTTCCTTCAGTGATCCAGCTGAACAATTGAGTTGCTCTTTTAATTCTTTCTTCTTTAGAGTTTAAATAACTCCACAAATCTCCACCAGTCAAAGTTTTAGAGCCATCCATTAACATTCTTGGATCTACCGGTTCAGGATCGCCACCCGCCATTCCGAAGAAAACGACTTGACCGCATTCTTTAGTGACTTCAAAACTTTCTTTTAAAGTGCTTCCGATACTATCGTAAACAACATCAATACCATTTGGAAGAATTTTAAAAACTTGCGATTTCCAATCGTCATTATAAAGAAAAACATGATCAGCGCCTTGTTCAAATCCGATTTTTGCTTTTTCAGAAGATGAGGTTAAACCAATAACAGTTGCTCCCAAAAGTTTGCTAATTTGTGTTAGTATTTGTCCAACACCACCAGCGACTGCATGTATTAAAACAGTTTCTCCTTTTGCAGTTTTATGGCTGTCGGTGGCCAAATAATGAGCTGTTAAACCTTGCAATAAAACAGAAGCTGCGGTTTCAAAAGAAATGCTTTCAGACAACGGAATAATGTGATTGACATTTACGGCAACCAGTTCTGCATTGGCAAACGGAGCATCTGCAAAAGCCACGCGATCCCCAATTTTAAATTCTGGATGACTATTGGAATCAACCACAATTCCTGCGCCTTCATAACCGGCAATAAAAGGCGGATTTCCTTTTAAGTGATAATTCCCTTTACGTCGGTAAACATCGGCAAAATTTAGTCCAATGGCTTTCATCTCAACTAAAATCTCATCGTTTTTTAATTGTGGATTAGGGATTTCTATATATTCTAAAACATCTGATTCTCCAAAAGAAGAAAAGGTAAGTGCTTTCATTTTTAGTTTTTTTAATGTTTACAAAGAACGGAAAATATATTGGCTCCACTTTAAAGATAACCTCAAAAAAAAAGTAACAACTTGAGGTTGTTACTTTGAGTTAAATTAAAAGGTTGAGATACCTAATAATGGTTTATTTTTTAGTTGTAGGTTTTATTTCTGTTACAATCAAATTCACAGTTGTATCCCCTATATTTTTTGCCATATGTGTAACAGCAGGTATGTACATGGCATCTCCGGCTTTAATATCGATAGTAACGGGCGCTTTGCCTTTATCGGTTATTTCAATTTTTCCATCAGCCAATGCATAGATGGTGTGGTCAGGATGATGATGCCATGGAATTGTTTCTCCCGGAGTAATCTCAACTTGCATTATTCTTACCCTTTCATTCTCAAGAATTACTTTTTTATACGCGTTAGGCGCTGCTTTTAATGGGTCTTGTGCATAGATATTCATACTTAACATCAAAAGTAATAGTATGAATAGAGGCATTAAGTTGTTTTTAATTGTTTTCATTTCATTTCTTTTTTATTGGTTAAATTTTTCCAGAATTGTTTATTGCGTGTTCTTTTTGAGAACTTTGTCATAGTTGCGTTTTATGGAAAAGACAGAGTTCTCTTGTAGCGCATTTTTTTAATTAGTGCTAAGAGGCAGATTTCCTGACTCGAAAAATTACGGTTAGGATATTTAACTAGAAAAATTGGATTTCATTTTGCAGATGAGGTCCCTGGATTTAGGTACTGAAGATTCCCATGAAGCCTGCTTGAATCCGTCGTTTTTTTCGGCTTATCTTCACTAGTTTGGGAAATTGAAGTGCGATAAATAGCGTCTATTTTGGGACATCTAATTTACAAAAAAAAGAGATGTGAAATGTTTTAAAATTAAATTATTAGACCTGTTATTGTTTGAAGCGCATTTGTTTTTAATTATTTGTATTTGTGTTAATCCGAATATTCATGAAATTACATAATAAAACCATTAGTAAATACTTGTAATTACCAATGGTTTTATAACTGTTTTAGATTTTATTTTTAGGGTGCTTTTAAAACTTTTAAGGTTTTATATTTTCGGCAATTTCATATCGTTAAAAGTGCTTTTTTGTTTGGCTAAAGCTTCGATGTCCTGCCATTTTCTAGGAGAATCTGCCGAAAGGTTTTCGTATGAATCTTTTAGCATTAAAATATCATCTTCGATACGAACGCCAATATTCCACCACTTTTTATCGCATTTACTGTTTGGCGGAATGTAAATTCCAGGTTCAACTGTAAGAATCATGTTTTCTTTTAAAGTTCCCATGTAATTTCCTTTGTCGTGAACATCTAAACCAAGAAAATGCGAACAGCCATGCGGATAATAAATTCTGGAATCTTTAGGATCGGTAATAATTCCTAGTTTGAGCAATCCAGCAGTTATGACTTCTTTTGCTTTTTTGTTTAAATCCTGAATAGGAGTTCCTTCCTTACAGATTTTAAAAACTTCTTCCTGCGCCTCATAAACGATTTGATAAATCGCTTTCTGCTCTTCAGTAAATTTCCCGTTTGCAGGAACTGTTCTTGTAACGTCTGCAGAATAACCGTGGTATTCAGAACCAACATCCATCAGCAGTAACTGATTGTCGATTTTTGTAGCATTATTATCTCCATAGTGCAAAATACATCCGTTTGCTCCAGCTCCAACAATTGGAGGATAGCCTTCGTCCTCTGCACCATAATGTCTGTGAACGTAAGCATGAATTCCGTCAGCTTCATTTTCGCTCATATCAGGTCCAACTGCTTTCATCACTTCATTGTGAGCAACGCAAGAAAGTTTTACCGTTTTACGCATCAGAACGAGTTCTTCTGGGGTTTTTATTTCGCGAAGAGAATTGGTTATTTTGTCAAATAAAGTTGTGGAAGCTTCATTTGCTGTTGTAATTCCAGCTTTTGATTTAAACGATTTCAATAAAGCATATAAGTTATCCGGATTATTGCTTTCGGCAACATCTGTTGGAAATTTGTCGTAAATGACTTTTTCAAATTTTGAAAAATCAATATCAAATGCATTAAAATCTTTTCCATTATAAGCAGTTGTAAAACCTAATTTCGATTTAGCGCCTTCAATTCCTAAGCGTCTTCCTGTCCAAGTTTCGCGAGCTGCGTTTCTTTCTCTTACAAAAAGAACTTCGTTATATTTTTCTGCTCCTTGCGGTTCTTTAAAAAGCAATAAAATAGCATCTGGTTCTTTGTATCCTGCTAAATAATACATGTCGGGATTTGCGTGGTAATTGTAATTAATGTCTTTTGAAAAAACTTTTTCTGGATAAGAAAAAACAACGGCAACCGAGTTTGCAGGCATTAAAGCCCTAAAAGCCTCGCGTCGTCCTTTATGAAATTCTTTTCTGAGATAATCTGTTGGTAGGTTTTCTTGCGAATGAACAAAGGTTGCGGTCAATGCAAGGGCAAAAAATAGAAATTTTTTCATTTTTCGGGTTTTTTATTGATGATTTTTTGGCTTTTTGATTGATGCAAATTACAAAAAAAATAAAGCGATTGAATTGAAATTAAAATATTGAAAGATAAAACTTTAAATAAAATGCAGTAACTTAGATAAAGAAAATAATGATTTTTACTAAAATCTAAATTTTAAAAAACCGCTAACTGGGCATGAATATTGAGTAAAGAATTTTTAGAGAGTGATTTTAATCTTCAAAAAACAAATTATAAATCTTTAAAATACATTTTTATGAAAAAATACACATTTGCAGTCCTTTCCGTTTTAACGTTATTATTTGCATCATGCTCGGCATCAAAAACAGATAAAAGCGCTGGCGATCTATTTGGCACCACTTGGGAATTAGAATACATTTCGGGACCAAGAATTGCTTTTGAGGGATTATATCCGAATAAAAAACCACAAATTACCTTTGATCAGAAAGAGACAAAAGTTTTTGGAAATAATGGATGCAATGGTTACAGCGCACCCTATACTTTGAGTGGTAAAAAGTTGACTTTTGGAGAACCTGGTCCAACAACAATGATGTTTTGTGAAGGTGGAGGAGAACAGCAGTTTGTAAAACAAATGTCAAAAATTACAAGCTATAGCATCGATACAGATGGAAAGTTGATTTTGAATGAAGGCGATGTCGCAATGATGCGATTTAAAAAAGTAGCAAAACAATAATGTAAGCTAGTTCAACTTTGTCAAAGTTTTAAACTTTGACAAAGTGTACTCATAACAAAAGGGGAAATGAATAGTCATTTCCCCTTTTTGTTTTTTATGCTGAAGCAGCTATTTAATTTAACAGTTCGATATTTTTACTGATGATGTTTTTGTCGGCAGCAGTTTTGGCTAAACGAAGAGCCGTTTCAAAATGTTGTAAGGCTTTTTTGGAATCAATTTCAGAGTATAGATTCCCGAGCAGAGAATAATAAAAATGATTATCGGTTAAATTCAGTTTTTCGGCTTCTTTGATTGCTTCTTGCTTGCCTTTTACTTTAGATAGTGCATACGTTCTGTTTAAAGCCACAATGGAAGAATATTCTAAAATGATCAGGTTGTTGTAAAGCTCTAAAATGTTATCCCATTTCTCGATGGTTTCTTTTTTGATGGTGTGCCAATAGGCAATTCCAGCTTCAAGATGATATTTTGAAAGTATATTTCCAGTTGAGGATTGGCTTAAAAAATAAGTTCCTCGGTCTATTAATTCTTGATTCCAAAGCGACTGATCTTGATCTTCATATAAAATAATTTCGCCGTTTAAACCCGTTCGGGCATCAAATCTTGAAGAATGAAAACACATTAAGGCCATCAAAGCATTAGTCTGAGGCAGATTGGTGCTTTCGTTTTGAATTAATAAATAAGTAAGACGCATGGCTTCTGTGCAAAGATCTCTTCGTAAAGTGGTATTTTGCGAAATAGAGTAGTAGCCTTCAGAATAAAGCAGGTAAATGGTTTTAAGAACGGTTTGTATTCGGTCTTTTATTTCAGAATTGCTCGGATTTTGGATTTTGATATTCTCTTCTTTGAGTTTTTCTTTGGCACGATTAATTCTTTTATAAATGACTTCTTTATTAGATAAAAAAGCATCCGAAATCTCATTTATTCCAAAACCGCACAATAAATTTAAAGCAAGGGCGATTTGAGCTTCTTCAGAATTGCACGGATTGCAAACCGTAAATATCATCGCAAGCTGACTATCGGCAATATTCTGATCAGATAAATCAATATCGATTTCAGAATTGTTTAAAGGTGTATTATGTTTTATTTCGGCAACTATTTTGGTGTCAAAAATGTTGTTTCTTTTCAAGTAGTTTTTGGTTTTGTTTTTCGCTGCAGTATACAGCCAAGCAGTTGGGTTTTCTGGAATCCCTTTAATTGCCCAAGTTTCTGAAGCGGCCAAAAAAGTGTCGCTTACAATATCTTCGGCAATTTCGATATGCTGAATTCCAAATAAGCTGCAGAGAACTGAAACGATTTTTTGATATTCGGTTCTGAATAAATTAGGTAAAAGTTCTTTGTGCTCCATATTTTAAGAGAAAAATGCCTTCATAAAGATACAAAGGCATTTTTATTTCAGTTGGTTTATTATTTAAACGCCCATTCTAATTTCGACATTACCGCCAAAATTTAGAACCGGACATCCTTGTGCGATTTCGGCAGCTTCATCATAATCTTTGGCTTTAATGATTATTAAGCCGCCGATTGATTCTTTAATTTCAACAAATGGACCATCTGTAACTCCTTTAGAATTGACTAGTTTTCCTTGTCCGTCCCAACGCTGTAAAGGTCTCGCCAGTTTATCTTGAGCGGCGAGGCTGCCAAACCAGTTTTGCCATTGCTGCAGGTGCTGTTGGTATTCTTCTGGAGAAGGCTGTGCTTCTTTTGTTTTAAAATCTCTTCTGAAAATCAATAAAAACTCATTCATTTTTTAATGTTTTATAATTGAATAATTTTACTTGGAGTGGTATAAAGTTAATTGTTTTTACAAAATAAAATCAATTGCGATTTATCCAAATTGTCCAACTCGATAAGTTCCTGGAGTATTAGCAAAAGTAATATTAAGACGATTCCAAGCATTAATTGCGGCAACTGCAAGCGTAAGATCTATTAGTTCTTGTTGTGTAAATTCAGCTTTTGCAATTTCATAAATTTCGTCTGGAACATCGCAAGCATTTACGGCTTCTGCCAGAGCAAGAGCAACTCTTTCTCTTTTTGTATAATAAGGAGTTTCTTTCCACACGCTTAATCCAAATAAACGCTGTGGTGTTTCTCCAGCTGCTAAAGCTTCTTTTGAGTGCATGTCTAAACAATAACCGCAGTTGTTGATTTGAGATACTCTGAAATTTATTAATTCCATAAGAGATGGTTCGATTGTTCCTTTTTTCAAATAGCCACTGATTCCAAATAATGTACTGATTGCTTTTTGACCTTGTTCGAATAAATTTAATCTAGTTTCCATGATGTATATTTTTTAATTGTTTATACCCTAATAACAATCGAACTTTCAGAATTGGACAAAAAATGGAAAAAAAATTAAAATATTTTTCAAATTAGAAGAAAACGCCAGTGTTTATAAGGGTTTATGAAATAAAAAAAAAGCCATCTTTTTGAAGACAGCCTTCTTTGGTTGATAGAATATTTGTAAAATTGTCCTATTGGCAAACCCCAGCGGGGTAAAATATTTATAGAATTTCAATAAGACAAATAGAAAAAGCTCCAGAGGAGCGACATATTTTTTAAATTCTAATATATGTCGCTCCTCTGGAGCTTTGTATGGTAAAAAAATATTGTTGCTATAAATATTTCGCTTCTCCGAAGCTTACAATATTCAATTATTACTATTTATTTCTTTTTCAATTTATCTTTAAAAACCTTTTCAAATTTTTCTAGTTTAGGCTGAATCACCATTTTGCAATACGGCTGATTTTTGTTGTTGGCATAATAATTTTGATGATAATCTTCGGCTTTATAGAAAGCTTTAAATGGTTCGACTTTGGTCACAATCGGACTGTTGTAAACTTTAGCTTTGTTTAATTCTGCAATAATGCTTTGAGCCGCTTTTTTCTGTTCTTCATTTCTATAAAAAATAACAGAGCGATATTGCGTTCCAACATCAGCTCCCTGACGGTTTAAGGTCGTTGGATCATGAACGGTAAAAAACACTTTGAAGATTTCGTTAATGTCAGTAACCGTTTTATCGTATGTAATTTGAACTACTTCTGCGTGACCTGTTTCTCCCGTGCAAACTTCTTCGTAAGTTGGGTTGGCAACATTTCCGCCTGAAAATCCTGAAACCACAGATTTTACTCCATCCAGATTTTCGTAAACGGCTTCTACACACCAGTAGCATCCTCCGCCAAGCGTAATGGTTTCGAGATTAGATTTTTTATTTTGAGAAATGCCATGTAGCGAAAGTGCCAAAAGACATATTAAAAGTATATTTTTCATTTGTATATTATTTGTGATCTGGAATAAAATCAAGAGCAATCGAATTCATGCAATAGCGTTTTCCTGTAGGAGGAGGACCATCATCAAAAATATGGCCTAAATGTCCGCCGCAACGTCCGCAAAGCGCTTCCGTTCTTTCCATTCCTAGCGAATTATCTTCTTTAAAAACGATGCTTTTTTTATTTTCCTGTTCAAAGAAACTTGGCCACCCACAGCTGCTGGAGAACTTTGCAGTAGATCTAAAAAGGAAATTGCCGCAAGAGGCGCAGTAATACGTTCCTTTTTCGTCAGTATTCCAGTATTTTCCGGTAAAAGGTCTTTCGGTGTCTGCCTCACGCATTACAGCATAAACATCTTCGGGTAAAACCTTTTTCCATTCGGCATTGCTGACATTTAGTTTAGTTGTGTCGGTGTTGGAATAATAAGGATTTCCGGGTTTACTGATTTTATTTTCCATAACAGCAGTTTTGGCAGATTGTTTTTTATTGTTTTGTCCGCAGGCTTGTAAAATAAAAAGCGGCAGTAAAAAACAAAGGCTGAAAATTAGGTTTTTAGATTTCATAAGTTCTTGGATGCTTTAATCTGTATTTCAAAGATACGTCGAGATTTAGCTTCAAATTACAGGCAGAGTTATTATTGAGATTTTTTTAAGTGTGTTTTAACTTTTTATTAGTTACGTAAAATGAGACAATGTAGTTTTTATGTCTTAATTTTAACAGCTTTTAAATTTTAGCATAATTATTGGGTTGTAAATCAGAAAAATAGAAATTAGGTTGTGTGCCGAGCTTTTGACAATTTTAATTAGCATTTTTAAGCCATTTCTTTTTTCGTATTTTTGTTTGCTTAAGAAGCCTTATGACAGAAGAAAACGTAATACTAGTTAATCAAAACGATGAACAGATTGGCTTAATGCCAAAATTAGAAGCACATGAAAAAGCGCTTTTGCACCGTGCCTTTTCGGTTTTTATTTTAAATAGTAAAAACGAAATTATGCTCCAGCAGCGTGCTCATCATAAATACCATTCGCCTTTACTGTGGACCAATACTTGCTGTAGTCACCAGAGAGAAGGCGAGAGCAATATCGAAGCAGGAAGCCGAAGATTGTTTGAAGAAATGGGGTTTAAGGCTGAATTGAAAGAACTATTTCATTTTATCTATAAAGCACCTTTTGATAATGGTTTGACAGAGCATGAGCTAGACCATGTTATGATTGGTTATTATAATGAAGAACCAAACATAAACCCAGACGAAGTAGAAGACTGGAAATGGATGAGTATTGAAGATGTGAAAGCAGATATTGAAAAACAGCCCGAAATTTATACCGTATGGTTTAAGATAATTTTTGATGAATTTGATCATTATCTCGAAGACCATAAATTATAGCCAACTAACCAGAAGCATAAATGAGAGTAACCATATCAAGAAAAGCGCATTTTAATGCTGCACATCGACTGCATCGAAAGGATTGGTCATTTGAAAAAAACGATGCTGTTTTTGGAAAATGCAACAACCCGAACTTTCATGGTCATAATTATGGTTTAACAGTAAGTGTTACAGGAAAAATTGACCCCGAAACTGGTTTTGTTTTAGATGTGAAAGTATTAGCGGATATTATACGAGAAGAAGTAGAAATTCCGTTTGATCACAAGAATCTCAATCTGGACGTTCCAGAATTTGCAGATTTAAATCCAACTGCAGAAAATATTGCAGTTGTGATATGGAATAAAATTAGACAACGTATTCATACCGACTTCGATCTGGAAGTGGTATTGAACGAGACGGAACGAAATTTTGTAACTTATAAAGGAGAATAAAAAATGTCATTGAAAATAGGAGATATAGTTCCGAATTTTACTGCGAAAGACAACAATGGAGAACTTTTTGAAAGCCAAAGCGTTTTAGGAAGAAAGCCACTGGTAATTTATTTTTACCCAAAAGATAATACACCTGGCTGTACAACCGAAGCGTGCACCTTTCGGGATCAATATCAAGATTTTAAAGATTTGGGAGCTGAGGTAATTGGTATTAGCAGCGATAGTGTAAAGTCACATCATAAATTTGCTGCTAAACATAAATTACCTTTTATTTTGCTTTCAGATCAAGATAAGAGATTAAGAAAACTTTTTGGGGTGCGTAATAATCTGTTCGGACTTCTGCCAGGACGCGTTACCTATATAATAGATAGAAATGGTTTGCTGATTTCGATATTTGACAGCGCCAATGCGGCCAAACATATACCGAAAGCCTTAGAAATCGTACAAGAATTAGTATTATAAATGATCAAAATAGTATCAAACAAGAATTAATTAAACAAATATATTAGCCTAAAAAACATGAGCCAAAACTTATACCCTTTGCAATTTGAACCGATTTTAAAAGAAAGAATCTGGGGAGGAGAAAAACTGAAAACAATTCTAAACAAACCAATCGTTTCTAAAATTACTGGCGAAAGCTGGGAATTGTCTACTGTACCAGGCGATGTAAGTGTGGTTGCAAATGGCGTTTTAAAAGGAAAATCGTTAATGGATTTGATTGACGAAACACCAGATGCTATTTTAGGAACTAAAGTTTACGAAAGATTCGGGAAACAATTTCCGCTACTTTTTAAATACTTAGATGCGAGAGAAGATCTTTCGATTCAGGTTCACCCAAATGATAAATTAGCAAAAGAACGTCACAACTCATTCGGAAAGACTGAAATGTGGTACGTAATGCAAGCAGATCAAGACGCTAGAATTATTGTAGGGTTTAAAGAAGATTCTAGTAAAGAAGAATATTTAAAACATTTGCATGATAATACTCTAGTTTCTATTCTAGATGATGTGAAAGCAAAATCGGGAGATGTTTTCTTCTTAGAAACAGGAACAGTTCATGCAATTGGCGCGGGATTGGTAGTTGCAGAAATTCAACAAACTTCTGATATTACCTATAGATTATATGATTTTGATCGTGTTGATGCGCAAGGAAACAAAAGAGAATTGCACGTAGATCTTGCATTGGATGCCATTAACTATAATAAAGTTGATACCCAGAAAAAATACGAGACAAAAACAAATACTTCAAATACGGTTGTAGACTGTCCTTATTTTACAACTAATTTTCTTCCGTTAGAAGATAAATTAGAAGTTGCTAAAACAGGAGAAACTTTTACAGTTTATATGTGTATCGAAGGAGATTTTGAAATTGAGTATAACGGATTCAAACAAGCTTATAAAAAAGGAGACACTGTTTTGGTTCCAGCTGCAATAAATGCATTTAATTTGAACGGAAAAGCTTCAATTTTAGAAATTTACATTTCTTAGCATTAAATTTAAAGATTATATGTATTTTTGCAAACGCAAATTAAAATAAAAAGAAAATGGCAAACGTTAAGAATTTAAAGAAAGACATCAACTTCGTATTAGGAGATATTATTGAGGCAGTTTACTTGTTTGAGATGTCAACAACAGGAAATCCTACTCCAGAAACGAATGCTTTGGTCGATGAAGCTATTGCTGCATTCGATACTTTGATTACAAAAGTGAACGCAAAGAACGTTGAAAATAAAAAAGCACACTTCAAGCAAATTAATGTTGAATTAGAACAAGCTGCTAATCAATTGATTGAAAAAATCAACGCATTATAAGCAAAAAAAAGTGTAAAAAAGTGCAAATTTATTTTGGGAAAACGAAAAACCGCTTTATATTTGCACCCGTAATGACGCCGATGTAGCTCAGCTGGCTAGAGCAGCTGATTTGTAATCAGCAGGTCGTGGGTTCGAGTCCCTCTATCGGCTCAAAAAACGGAAACCATCACAGAAATGTGGTGGTTTTTTTAATTATAGAGAGAGGTGCGAAATTTTTTTTGGATTATTAAAAAACATTTCTATCTTTGCACTCGCAAAATAGGCCGATGTAGCTCAGCTGGCTAGAGCAGCTGATTTGTAATCAGCAGGTCGTGGGTTCGAGTCCCTCTATCGGCTCAAAAAACGGAAACCATCACAGAAATGTGGTGGTTTTTTTAATTATAGAGAGAGGTGCGAAATTTTTTTTGGATTATTAAAAAACATTTCTATCTTTGCACTCGCAAAATAGGCCGATGTAGCTCAGCTGGCTAGAGCAGCTGATTTGTAATCAGCAGGTCGTGGGTTCGAGTCCCTCTATCGGCTCAAAAACCATCACAGAAATGTGGTGGTTTTTTTTTTGTTCCAAAAATAAATAAATTCCAATTTTTGAAATTCCAAATTCCAAATCTTGAGAAATTCCAATATTTAAAATTCCAAATTCCAATTTTTTTCGCCCACTCGCTATCGCTCGGGTACAAATTCCAAATCTAAAATTCCAAATCTAAAATTCCAAATTCCAAATTGCTTCGCCGTTAGCTATCGCTGGGCTGCAAGTTCTAAACTCAAACCTTTGTCAAAGTTTAAAACTTTGACAAAGGTTTGAGAGGTAATAAAAATTCCAAATTCCAGTTCGTGTTAAGAATTGGAATTTGGATTTTAAATAATTGGAATTTAAAAAAATTATCTTCCCCATTTTTGGTGTGCTGATGTAAATTGTCCTGAAGACATTGCTGCCAAAATAGAGAGTTCGCCTGTTAGACATAATGCAATTGCTATTTCGGCAAATTTACCGCTCTTTCCTACTCCGTAACAGCCTAAAAGCTCAAGACATTCTCTTTGGGTTGGAAAAGACGTTCCTCCGCCAACAGTCCCCACGATCATGTTGGGCATTGTGATGGCATAATAAATATCACCGTCTTCTGTAATTTCCATTCTGGTAAATGAAAGAGCAGCTTCACCCGTACAGGCTACATCTTGTCCGCAAGCAATAAATAAAGCAGCAAGCGCATTCGATGGATGCATTCCGCTGCCTACTACGCCTGCTTTTTGGGCTCCTGTAACACATGCTTTCCATTGTTCGAACAATAACTCCGGAGTGGTCTTTAAAACCGATTTAACGACCTCTTTTTTTATTTCGATTTCTGCAGTAAGTTTTTTTCCGCGAACTCGAGTGTTCAAGGGGCTTATTTTTTTATCTCCAGAAAAATTACCTTCAATAGTCCAAAACACAGGTTTTATGGGGCAGTTTTCTATAATGTACTGACATATTCTATCTGAGCAAATAGTAACCATATTTTGTCCTGACGCATCACCAGTAGAAAATTCAAATTTTAAGATCAGAATATTTCCTTCTATGTTGATGCCGATATCATTTAAAATAGCGTAATTGCTGCTTTGTCGTGTTAGTATAGAAAAGGTTTCGGTATGGTCTAAAACCCATGAGACAAATTTGCCTAATTCGATTACGGTTTTAAATTTAAAAGTTGGGGTTCTTTGTACGCCTTCTTGAAGCGTAATTACAGTTATTGGTCCAGATTCTCTACAGGCTTTTGCGCCTCTATTGTAAGAGGCAAGCAATGCGCCTTCGGTTGTAGCGAGAGGAACATAGAAAGGTCCTTGGGCAACGCTTCCGTTTATTACCAATGGGCCAATAATTCCGGTAGGAATCTGGCTCATTCCGATGTAATTTTCGATATTGCCTTTTAAGCTTTCATTGTTGGTGAAAACTTTTTCTCCAGACAGAAAATCTAAATCTAAATTTAATTGGCTGCGAATAAAATTGAGACGCAATTTTTGACCATTTAATGTATAAGGATCTTGATCAGGAATTTTTTCTGCTTGAGAGTGTTTTGGATTATAAGATTCTAATTTGTGAAAAACGGACGAATCTATGTAATCATACTTAGGTCGACTGATGTTGCTGGTTAAATTTTCCATAAATGTAGTTTTTTAATTTGAAGCTAAGTTATTACAAATTAAATTTATATTTATGTAAATTCTGACAATTTAACTTTTAATTATTTGATTGTCAATTATTTATGATAATAAAAATGGATGCCAAAAAAAAAGGCATAAAAAAATCCTGTTCTTTTAAAAAACAGGATTTTTGAGAAGATCAAAAAGTGTTAATTTTAGTGTGTAACTTGTTGATTTTTATTTTATTAAGGTGTTGTGTCTGTCATTTTTATAATTTCGGCAGTGCGTTTTTTTGTAGGCGATGTTTTTTTTGGAGTCATTGATTTTGAATTGCCTCAAGAATTGCATTTTGAATTTTAAAGTAAGTAAACCTACTGTATTTGATAAACAAAAAATGCCCTGAAAAATTCAGGGCATTTTTGTTGTTATACAACGAATTACTTTTGTGTTTCGGTTGCTGCAGCTTCAGTGTTAGCGGCTGGAGTTTTTTGTTCTTCTTTTTTAATATCAGCTACATATTTTGTCAGTTTCTTTCCATAAAGCGATTGGGCAACTTTTGGAGTCATCGATTTTTGAATCGTATCAAGAAACTTTAAGTTGATGTCGTAAATCTCTGCTAAAGCAATGTAAGGCGCTACCTCGTGGTCTTTATTGTTGATGGCAAAGTTTGTAGCGTATAGATATTTTCTTTTGATGTTTGACTGTTGTTTTGCATCAATACTGTCAATTGCTTTTTGATCTTTTCTTTTTAGCGCTTTAAATTTTGATTCTACCATTGAAAGGTTTTCATCTCTAAAACGAGAGTTTATTTTTTGATATTCTTCGTATAATTCCTGATTTTTAGATCCAGTGATTTTTGCGCCAGCGATGAAGTTGTCTAAATTGGTGTCAATATTAATATTTCCTGGTTCGGCAAAGAATAAAATATTATTGTCTAAAGAGTTTGTTACGCCTCGATCTAAATATAGGTATAGCATTTCTGGAGATTCTAATTTAATGTCTCTTTCAAAAGCCGAATTTCCGTCAATTTTAATGCTGTCAATGGCAACAAGAGAAGTGTCAACAATTCTTTGGATATATAAAGTTCCGGTTTTTAACCCTTTAATGTTTCCTGTGATGTGTAGGTTGTCAGCAGCTGTTTCTTTTTTGCTGCAAGATGCTAATACTGCAAGTGTAACAAAAGCAATTAATGTTTTTTTCATTGGTTTTTGAGATTTTGGTGCAAAATAAAGAAAATAGTTTAAATGTAAAGAGACAGGCGTTTTATTTTTAGAAAAAAAATAAATCCCAATCTATTTCTAAATTGGGATTTTAAAGCAGTGTAGAAAAAGGTGTTACATTGATAAATTGAATGAAGTCCCGTTTTCGTGAGTATAAGTATAAAGTGCGTCACAGTCATTGTTTCCGTAATCGATAACGCCGTTTAAAATGCCTCCTTGTACTTTTAATTGTCCTTTAGAGATAAATAAACAAGAATATTTTTTAATTAAGGATTGTTGTACAGTCAAAGTAAGTGTTACGCCATTTGACGATGTTACGGTATGTGTGCCTTCTGTAATTTCGTAAACATTGTCAGATAGAACTAAAGGCGTATCTACACCTGCAGTTTGTTTGGTAGTATAAGTTCCAGAATTGGTGTAAACAGCTCCTTGTAAATCTGTCAATTTACCATTAGTAACTTTTCTAGTCCATTGTGGTACGGTAGGAGTAGTTGTAGTATTGACATATTCAATAGTTCCTTCTAATTTGATTCCGCTTATAGAATAATCAATTCTTTCAATGGTCATTTTGCTTCCAGTTTCAGTGATTGGTCCAGAAAGCGTTATTTTTAGTTTTCCTTTTCTTGTAAGGTTTCCGTCTTGGCACCCAGTTGTTCCGAAATCAGCTAAAAAAACTTTAGGATAATTTCCTGCATTTGTTGTAACTGTAATTGTTGCGCAAACTCCAGGAGCGGTTTCGGCAGTTTTTCCAGTAGTTGAGGTGTTGGTGCCAATTGAAAGACCAGTGTTAAGATCCATTTCGTTTGAAGTGTCTACTGCAACTGAAGCTCCAATGCTGGTTAGATTTGTTGATGCTGTTTCATCGTGATTGTCGCTTGAACAAGAAACATAAATAAGTGCTGTTGCACAAAGAGTTGTTAATAAAACGATAGTTTTTTTCATAGTGGTATTTGTTTTGGATTAGATTAATAAGGCAATCAAATGTAATAAAAAAACGAATTACAATTAAAAAATCCTGTAATGGTTAATTTACAGGATCAATAACGCTTTTTAGAAGAAAAAATTATCATAAGTAATTTTAGAAATAACTTTAAACAGATTTGTAATAATCGCTTTTTGCCTTTCTAATTTTTTTGTATTCTTCCCAATTGAAACGATTTAGAAAATCGGCTGCATTTTGAGCGCCTCTTATAAAAAGGTCGATTTTTGCATCGTCGGTAAGGTTGAAGTTTAACCAGTTATGGCTTCCAGTATCAATATATCCGATTAGGTTTTTAAAATCTGGATTCTTTTGCAAAAATTCAGAGTCATAACCGTATCGGGCAGTGTCGAACATCGAGCTTATTAGGTTGGAGAATTTTTCATTCTTGTTAATTTCGTTTTTATCATAACCCAGTTTAATTCCGAAAGTTGGAGAAGCAGGCACATTAAGGTTTTCGTGAAAAATATCGATTGGAAAATTGGAAATAATACCGCCATCCATAAACATAACTTCAGATGGCACTGATGTTCGGAGGCATGTTGCATCATTCCATTTATTCCAAGCCTCAATTCCGCTTGGGATATTTTTTATTTTAAAAGGGGTGAAAAATAACGGAATCGACATCGAAGCGCGCACAAAATCGGCTGGATTCTGTACATCTGGATTAGAATAAAATAAATCAATCATTTTCGGAAATATGATTTTGCTTTCTGTGGTAATATCTGCCGTAATTATTGCCATTTGACTCCAATGATCTACTCTTGTATATTCTGCTTTGTCTCCTTGATTTGGTAGATTTATTCGATATAATTTGTTTTCGTCTGAGACTCCTTTTGCTCTTAATGCTTTCAAATCGGCATAATTTTTTATTCCTTTTTGCGAAAGCAGATTGGTCATCCATTGATGAAAATTGTTTCCCGGATTTAATCCCAAATCATCTTTAAAGTTATCCACCACCTGACAGCCTTTCATTATTAATTTCAAATTTCCAGCATCACTTAATAAGGCATCGATAAATTCACGTGCGTCATGATCGCCATCAACAAAATCATATAAGTTTTTATTGCATAAACAATCTAGAATCCATTCTGACTTTTCCATATCGCAAGTTCCTGCAGCTGCCATAAGCATTGTGTTAATGCTTCCTGCTGAGGTTCCTGCCAGGCTTAAAAAACGAATTCCCATTTTTTCTAAAACATATACATAACCGACTAGAGCGATTCCGAGAACGCCGCCTCCTTCTTGTACGAGATCAACATACTGGCAATTATTATTGTCTATAATGTCAGAGTATTTTTTGTCTTTAATCTGTTCTTTTAAATCTTTTATAATTGCTAGAACTGCTCCATTTTCGGTAAATTTCTTTTTATCCATGATTTCTAGAATTTTAGATTTGTTTTTGTAATTTATTGGTTTTTAAAGTTATAGAATCATGTTTTGCGAGAAAAGGGGAGATTAGCCCTTTTTTGAAGGGTAATTTTTAGGACAAAAAAAATCCTGCAAACTTAATTTGCAGGATTTCTAAATATTTATTTTGAAATGAATTATTTAATCATTTCGAAACTTCTCTTAACAAACGCAGTAAGCGCTTCACCTTTTAATAGGTTTTGAGATAATTTAGCTAAATCTAAAGCTTGTTTAACTAAGTGTTCTTGGTGCGTTTTGTCTTCTGTATTTAAAATGCTTGAAGCCAAATCAGAATTGGTATTTACAACCAAATTGTACATTTCTGGCATATTACCCATTCCGAACATTCCTCCGCCACCAGTTTGGCTCATTTCCTTCATTCTACGCATAAATTCTGGCTGCGTGATAATGAAAGGAGCTGCTTGAGAATCCATCGCTTCCAATTGAACGCTATACGCTTTTGGAATATAAGCTTCTAAAGAAGTTTTAAGGGCTGCTTTTTCGTCATCAGATAACTTAGAAATAGCATTTTCTTCTTTTTTGATTAAGTTGTCAATGTGATCAGAGTCAACACGTACAAAAGTTAATCCGCTGTTATCGTTTTCAATTTTCTGAATTAAGTGTGAAATAATCGGAGAATCTAAAAGCAATACTTCGTATCCTTTATCTTTTGCAGCTTGAATATAAGAGTGTTGAGCATCTTTGTTTCCGGCATAAAGAACTACCAATTTACCATCTTTATCCGTCTGGTTTTCTTTTAGTTTTTCTTTTAATTCGTCTAAAGTAAAGTACGTGTCGTCTACCGTTGGGTATAAAACAAATGCACCTGCTTTTTCGTAGAATTTCTCTTCAGAAAGCATTCCGTATTCTAAAACGATTTTGATATCGTTCCATTTTGCTTCAAAATCAGCACGGTTTTCGTTAAATAAAGCTTTTAATTTATCAGCTACTTTACGAGTAATGTAGTTTGAAATTTTCTTAACCGCTCCGTCAGCCTGTAAACCAGAACGAGAAACGTTTAACGGAATATCTGGCGAATCGATCACTCCTTTTAGCATAGTTAAGAATTCAGGAACAATTCCTTCTACGTTGTCAGTAACGTAAACTTGGTTTTGGTACAACTGAATTTTATCTTTCTGGATCTGCATGTCTGTACCCAATTTAGGGAAATACAAAATACCAGTTAAGTTAAACGGATAATCTACATTTAAATGAATGTTGAATAACGGCTCTTCAAATTGCATTGGATACAATTCTCTGTAGAAGTTTTTGTAATCCTCATCAGATAATTCAGAAGGCTGTTTTGTCCAAGCTGGATTTGGATTGTTAATGATATTGTCAGTTTCAACAGTTTCATTTACATAATCTTCTGGAGCATCTTCTGGTTTAGGAAGTGTTTCAGTTCTTGTTCCGAATTTAATCGGAATAGGCATGAATTTGTTGTATTTGTTTAATAAGCCAGCAATTTTAGAATCTTCTAAGAACTCAAGAGAATCTTCTGCAATGTGAAGAATAATTTCAGTTCCGCGTGAAGTTTTGTCAGCAGGCTCTAAAGTAAACTCAGGACTTCCGTCGCATGTCCAATGTGCTGCAGGCTCATCTTTGTACGATTTTGTAATAATTTCAACTTTTTCAGCTACCATAAATGCAGAGTAGAAACCAAGACCAAAATGTCCGATGATTCCAGAATCTTTTGCAGAATCTTTGTATTTGTCCAAAAATTCCTCAGCACCAGAAAAAGCTACCTGATTGATGTATTTTTCAACTTCATCAGCCGTCATACCCAAACCTTGATCGATAATGTGGATTTTTTTGCCTTCTTTGTCCACTTTAACTTCAATAATTGGGTTTCCGTATTCTACTTTAGCTTCACCAATGCTAATTAGATGTTTTAATTTTAAAGTAGCATCAGTACCGTTAGAAACAAGCTCACGCAAGAAAATTTCGTGGTCACTGTACAAGAACTTTTTAATTAATGGAAAAATGTTTTCTACCGAAACATTAATTTTACCTGTTGCCATATTTTTTAATTTTTTGATTTAATTTGATGATTTTCATTCATTCAAATAGAATACCAATTGTTTTTTGGGTGACAAAATGTCGGAAATGTTAATTTTGAAAGAAAATAAATAGATTCTAAAACGAAAAATATCTTAATGAATCGTATATTTGTGGTACAATAATTGTTAAAAAGGCAAGTTATTAATCTAAAAAAATTGTACAAAATGAAGAAGAGTATTTTTATATGCTTGATTGCCGCTATGTTTTTTGCATGCAAATCAGCTTCGTCAACAACAGCTTCATCATCTGAAGCAACAACGCTTTCAACAAAACTTGACAAATCGACTCAAGTAGCGTTAAAAGGAAATTGGGTGCTTACCAATGTGTCTTATCCGGGGTCGGATTACATCAAAGTAAATTCATTTGATTTAGCCGATTCTAAATGTTTTATTGGAAGTACTTGGAGCTTTATTTCAAATAATAATAAAGGAAATATGGCTTTAACTTCTCCAAGTTGTACTGGATTTTCTTCGCCAATTGTATGGAGTATCAATAGCCAAGGTTTGTTTGTGTTAAAAATTCTTAACGCAGGAGAAAAAGCAAAAAAAGTAAGAGATGGTTATTTGCTTAAAGTTGCTGGCGTAACTGAAAGCTCGTTTCAGTTAATTGATAACATCAACGTTGGGGGTCAGGTAAAAGATGTAGTTTACCAATTCCAAAGAGCTAATTAATTATTTAAAGATATAGAAAATGAGAAAGATAACAGTTTTAGGTCTAAGCAGTTTAATGGTTATAGCAAGTTTTTTTACGAGCTGTGATTCTGTAAAAAACGCAAATAATACACAAAAAGGAGCCGGAATTGGAGCAGTTGCAGGTGGTGTAATTGGTGGTATTTTAGGAAATAATATTGGTCGAGGCGGAAACGCTGCTTTAGGGGCTGCAATTGGTGCTGCCGTAGGTGGTGGAACTGGAGCTTTGATCGGAAATAAAATGGACAAACAAGCTCGTGAAATTGATCAGGCTTTACCAGGTGCTTCTGTTGAAAGAGTTGGAGAGGGAATTCACTTGACATTAAACGAAAATGCAGTGCGTTTTGATACGAACAAATCTACTTTAACAACTCAAGCAAAAGCGAACCTAGATAAATTAGTTCCAGTATTTACTGAGTACGGAGATACAGATATTCAAATTTTTGGTTACACAGATAATACAGGAAAACCAGAATATAACTTAACGCTTTCTGGACAAAGAGCGGCTTCTGTGCAAGCTTATTTAGTTTCAAAAGGATTAAAATCTAGCCGTTTCAAAACTTCAGGTTTAGGAATTGCAGATCCAATTGCAACAAATGACACTCCAGAAGGAAGAGCTCAAAACCGTCGTGTTGAATTTTCAATTACAGCAAACGACAAAATGGTTAACGATGCTAAAAAGGAAGCTGGAAAATAATTTCTTATAAAATAAAAGGTAGAAAAAGCTGTTTCATAATTGAAGCAGCTTTTTTTTGACTTTAGAAATTAAACATTGTAAATTTGACGTCTCATATTACAACTCATGCTCGACATACAAAATATATCTTTTTCATACACCGAAAGCCCCGTTATAAAAAACATCTCTTTTTCTATTGAAAAAGGTCAGAATATTGCCATAATTGGTGAGAGTGGCTGCGGAAAAAGTACGCTGCTCAAGCTTATATACGGACTATACGATCTGGACGAGGGAAGCATTTTTTATGGTGACAAGCCAGTATTAGGACCAAAGTTTAATTTGATTCCTGGAATGCCTTATATGAAATATCTGGCGCAGGATTTTGATTTATCGCCTTATGAAACTGTTGCTGAAAACGTGGGGAAGTTTCTATCAAATGGTTTTGCAAACATGAAGAAACTTCGTGTTCAGGAATTGTTGGAAATGGTAGAAATGGATCAGTTTGCTCATGTTAAGACCAAATTCTTGAGTGGTGGACAACAGCAGAGAGTGGCTTTAGTAAGAGTTTTAGCTCTAGAACCAGAAGTAATTCTGTTAGATGAACCATTTAGCCAAATTGATGCTTTTAGAAAAAATGCGTTGCGTCGTAATTTGTTCCGCTATCTTAAACAAAAAGGAATTACCTGTATTATTGCAACACATGATAGTACAGATGCTTTGTCTTTTGCAGATCAGGCAATCGTGATGAGAAATGGCGAAGTATTGGTAAAAGATGATCCTGCAAAAATATACGAAGACCCAAAAGTTAAATACGTGGCTTCTTTGTTTGGAGAAGTAAATGAAATTCCGACTCATTTATTATTGTCTTATCCAGACGAAACACACAAAACGCTAGTTTATCCGCATCAGTTTAAAATGGTTTCAGAATCACGGCTGATGGTGAAAATTAGGAGAACTTATTTCAGAGGAAGCCATTATCTAATTGAAACCGTTTATAAGAGGCAATTGATTTTCTTTGAAAGCGAAATAGATTTACCGCTTGAACAAGAAGTGTTTTTGGCTTTAAATTATTTATAAATTAGTTAATGTGTCAGTTAGATAATTAGATAATTTTTTTCTTTAACCATGATAAAATAAACCCGACAGGTTTCAAAAACCTGTCGGGTTTTATCTTTAAAATCAAGAGGAATTTAATTCTTTAAATATTTCTCTAAAAACTGATCTTGTTCCCAAAGCAAATGAAGAATGTTTTCTTTAGCGACATAACTATGTGATTCTTTTGGTAGAATAACCATTCTTGCTGGTGCTCCTAAACCTTTTAAGGCTTGAAAATAACGCTCTGTCTGCAAAGTGAAAGTTCCAGGATTGTTATCGGCTTCTCCGTGAACTAATAAAATCGGAGTTTTCATTTTTTCCGCATTCATAAATGGTGACATTGCATTGTAAACTTCCGGTGCTTCCCAGTAATTTCTTTGCTCAGATTGGAATCCGAAAGGAGTTAAAGTTCTGTTGTAAGCGCCGCTTCTAGCAATTCCGCACGCAAAAAGATCTGAATGCGTTAATAAATTTGCTGTCATAAATGCTCCATACGAGTGTCCTCCAACGGCCACTTTTTTACGATTAATATATCCTAAAGCGTCAACGGCATCAATTGCCGCTGCTGCATTATCAACTAACTGCGAAATAAAGTTGTCGTTTGGTTCTGTTGTTCCTTCGCCAATAATTGGAAAAGCGGCATCGTCTAAAACCACATATCCTTTTGTAACCCAATAGACAAATGATCCATAGTAAGGAAATGTAAATTCGTTTGAGTTTTGGGTTGATTGAGAAGCGCTATTTCTATCTTTATATTCTGCTGGATAAGCCCAGATCAATAGCGGCAATTTTTCTTTTTTAGTTTTATCATAACCTGCAGGAAGATATAAAGTTCCTGAAAGTTCCAATCCGTCTTTGCGTTTGTATTTGATAACTTCTTTGCTTACATTTTTAATGCTCTCAAAAGGATTTTTGAAGTCAGTAACTTGTGTTAAGCTGTTTTGTTTTTTGATATTTCTGAAATAGTAATTTGGGTATTCTGATTTAGACTGGATTTGAACCAGAATTTTTCCGTTTTTAAAATCTTCGATTTCTAAAATATCTTCTTTTTTATCCTTATAAGGAGAAGTATAAATGCGTTTAGATTTTAAAGTTTCCAAATTGAATTCATCTACAAAAGGAAATTGCCCTTCTTTTGTATAACCTTCTCCAATTCTGAAAAGATTATTTTTTTCGATGGCTAAAACATATTTATTATAGGCATTTTTTTTGGTTTCAAAAACTCCAGGATCCGAATACACATCTTGCGAATTTCTATCAGTAATCAGTTTTGGCTGTTGGCTTGGGTTAGATGGATTGATCAAAAATGTTTTGGTATTCCTAGTATCGTACCATTCTTCTGAAAGAACCGCTAAATTTTCATTTCCCCAAGTAATATCACTAAAACGCTGTGCTGTTTTTGCCAATGATGTAGCTTCTTTATCAAAAGGCGCGTCCCAAAGAAAAACTTCATCTCTAAAATCTACTTTTTTAGCAGGATCTCCTTCGTCTAAAGCCACTACATAAGATAATGTTGCAGGTTTATCGTTTCTCCAAGCCATTTCTCTTTTTCCTTTTCGAACAGCCATGAAACCTTTTGGCATAATTTCGTTCAAAGGAACCTCGTTTACAGTTTTAATTTCTCTTCCGCTTAAATCATAAACAATGGTTTTAGAAGGAAATCTGTTTAAAGGAACGACATAAGAAAACGGTTTTTGAATGGTAGTCAGCATAATGTAATTACCGTCTGGCGAGATTTTTTCTCCAGCAAACATCGCTCCGTCTTTGTATAAGACCGCATCACCATTTAGTTTTACTTTGTATAATTCAGAAGTTATGCAGTTTTCAAAATTAGCTTCGTCGTTTTTGTTTTTCAGCATATCAGGATAAGTTCTGTTTTGAGATTTTTCTCCTGAAGTGTTTGAAATAATTGGACCAGTAGGCAGATCTTTTTTAGAGTCTAAAAGAGCAGGTCTGTTTTTAGGGAGCATTTTAACTAAGATAGTTTCACTGTCCAAAAACCAGTTAAACGGATTTCCAAGATTCGCATTTACTCTAGCCTCTGTAAGTTTTGTTGCCTGTGCTGTTGCCACATCCAAAACCCAAAGTTCTACACCAGAATTTGTGGTGTGAGAGAATAGGATTTTTTTATCGTTTGGCGACCATAGAATGTTTGTTATTTTTGGATTATCAGGCAGGCCCTTAACTTGAATTTCTTCCTTTCCGCTTATTTTTCTCAGTTTAAGATTGGTAAGATAGGTTACAGTGCTCGAAATATTAGTAACAGGATTAATTCGTAAACCTGCCAAACGAACCTCGTCTTGATTGAGATCATCCAGTGTTTTATAAGTGTTGCGATACATCAAGAGCATGTTTTCTTTTTTGGTATCCATAGATACTGTAGGAGCTCTTTGGTAATCTGCCAAATCTAAAATAGATTTTGAAGGTTTTTGATAAGTCAGATTCTCTTGGGCAAAAGAGAAAAAGCTTACGTTTAAAAATAAAAACAGCGTAACCTTTAATTTCATAATTTGAATTTTATGGGTTTGTAAATTGGTATTCAAAATGTTTGTCTAAGATACTTTTGTCTTGTTACATTTTGTAGCTGATTTTTAATTTTTTTCAATGTTTATGTCCGAAAACTGCCTTTTCGGGAAGTAAATGATGATAAGTTGCTTTAGAATTAAACTATATTAAATTGCTAATAACGAAAAAAATAGTATTTTGTGTACGTATATTTTAAAGTATGCGTAAATTTGCAATCCAATTTTTTAATAAATAATAATAGATTATGTATCATTCAAAAATAGCTGGTTTAGGATATTATGTTCCTTCAAATGTGGTGACTAACGATGATTTGTCTAAGATAATGGACACCAATGATGAATGGATTCAGGAAAGAACCGGAATTCAGGAAAGAAGACACATTATCCGTGGAGAAGACACTACGACTTCAATGGGGGTGAAAGCAGCTAAAATTGCAATCGAGCGTTCTGGTATAGCCAAAGAAGATATTGATTTTGTAGTTTTTGCTACATTAAGTCCAGATTATTATTTTCCAGGTCCAGGAGTTTTGGTTCAAAGAGATTTAGGATTAAGAACAGTTGGTGCACTAGATGTTAGAAATCAATGTTCAGGATTTGTTTATGCACTTTCTGTTGCAGATCAATATATTAAAACTGGAATGTATAAAAATATTTTGGTTATTGGTTCTGAGGTTCACTCGACTGGATTGGATATGACCACTCGCGGGCGTGGAGTTTCTGTAATCTTTGGAGATGGAGCAGGAGCAGCAGTTTTAAGCCGTGAAGAAGATTTGGCAAAAGGAATTTTATCTACTCATTTGCATTCTGAAGGCGAACATGCAGAAGAATTGGCTTTGCAAGCACCAGGAATGGGAGCGCGTTGGGTAACCGATATTATTGCAGATAATGACCCTAACGACGAGAGCTATTATCCTTATATGAACGGACAGTTTGTGTTTAAAAATGCGGTAGTGCGTTTTGCCGAGGTTATCAATGAAGGATTGGAAGCAAATGGTCTTCAGGTTTCAGATATTGATATGTTAATTCCGCATCAAGCAAACTTGAGAATCTCGCAATTCATTCAGAATAAATTCAAATTAACAGACGATCAAGTTCATAACAATATTCAAAAATACGGAAACACGACAGCAGCGTCTATTCCGATTGCTTTGACTGAAGCTTGGGAGCAAGGAAAAATCAAATCTGGAGATACTGTAGTTTTAGCAGCCTTCGGTAGCGGATTTACTTGGGCAAGTGCTATTATTAAATGGTAAAATAATCATCTTACATTATATTTTTTTTAACCTGCTTTCTTTACTGGGAGCAGGTTTTTTTTATAAATTGCGGCGTAGGACTGACAGGTTTTAAAAAACTGTCAGGTCTCGGTGAATAAAATTTATTTCAATCAAAATGAAAAAAAATCAACTCGAAATAGCTTGTTTTAATTATGAATCGGCATTAATTGCTCAGGCAAACGGTGCAGACAGGATTGAATTATGCGAAAACATGACATTAGGAGGAACTACGCCAAACTCCATTCTAGTAGTAAAAGTTCGTGAAAGTCTTGATATAAAAATGCATGTCATCATTAGACCTCGCGGTGGCGATTTTGTCTATTCTGATGAAGAGCTTACAGAAATGAAACAAGATATTAAGCAGTATAAAAAATTGGGTGTAGACGGTTTTGTGTTTGGAATCTTAAAGGAAAACGGAAAAATAAGTAAAAAACAAAATAAAGAATTAGTCCATCTAGCGCATCCGCTGCCGTGTACATTTCATCGTGCCTTCGATGTGGTTAAAAATCCTGAAAAGTCTTTGGAATCTGTAATTGATTGCGGTTTCAAAACCATTCTAACTTCTGGTCAGGGAATAAATGTAGAAGAAGGAATTCACGCTTTAGCAAGACTTCAAGAATTGGCTGGAGATAGAATAGAAATTATGCCAGGAGGCGGTTTGCGATCTTCGAACATTAAATTGCTTCAAGAAAAATTAGATTTAACTTTCTATCATTCCTCAGCAATAACAGATAATTCTGAAACGGCAAATCCTGAAGAAGTAAAAGAATTAAAAAACTTTTTATAATTCATTAAGAGAAAATAAAAAAAGCCTGGAGTTGGCATACTCCAGGCTTTTCTTTTCTACAAGAACTATTAAAATCTACTAACTAAAGTGGGATTAAAACATTCCGCCACCACCTTTATTAGTGTTATCTTCTCTTTGTTTACGCTGTAGGTTTTTGATTTTTCCACCTCCAAAGCTGTAAGTTAAGCCTAAGTAAACTGTTCTGCTTTCCCAAGAAAACTGACCTGTTTGTGGGTAAGGATAAATTCCATCAAAAGCATATTTCATTGTTTTGAAAACGTCATTAAAACGTACGCTAATATTCATTTTGTTATCTAGCAAAGTATAGCGAGAACCAATATCTATTTTATACATTTCATGTCTGTTTTGCTGAACGTCTTCAACAGGGCCTCTGTAAAAACCAAACAATAAGAAACTTAAACGTTTTGTAGGTTTAAAGTTTGAATTCATACGAGCATTAAATGCTGTAGTGGTTACACTGCGGTCGTGAGGTACACTTGTGCTTGTTGCAGGGTCAAATTCAAATACAACACCTTGTTGTTTAATGCTTGAAAAGTCAATAGAGGGTTGGATATCCCACCATTTTGTAAGCTTGTAATTCAACGAAACATCAAAACCATACGCGCTGTTGTGATCGTAGTTTGTATAACTCAAAATTTGTTTGTATCCAGAAGGATCATTTGGATCTGGACTTAAAGTTCTGCTTATTTGATCGTTAATGCTTCTTACATAAACACCAGCAGTAACACTTCCTTTTTCAAGAGTTTTAGTATAATTTACTTCAACAGAGTTGGTAAACTGAGGTCTTAGTTCAGGATTTCCGTATGAAGTTACCAATGGAGTTGAGAACTCACGAATAGGTTTTGTCTGCTCAATACTCGGACGGTCAACACGACGGCTGTAACTAAACTGCAATGTGTTTTTCTCATTTAAATTATAGGTGAAATAAGCAGATGGGTATAAAGTGATATAATCATCATTAAACTTATCCTGACCATGGTTTAAATTAGCCTCAACTTTATAGCTCTCAAAACGAGTTCCTAATTGGTAGCTGAATTTTTTGAACTTTTGTCCAAAAGTTACATAAGCTGAATAAATATCAGTATCGTAAGTATAATTTGAAATTCTTTCATCAACAGGAACTAGAGGATTACCTGTGTTGTAATCGTTGTTTGTTCTTGTAATTCTAGCCTCGGCACCAGCTTCTAGCGTTGTTTTATCGTTTAACGGATTTACATAATCAACGTTTAGAGTCGTTAATTTTCTTTTATCGCCAATTTGATCATTGTAAATTACACTATTTGAAGTATTGGTTGGGCTTGTTGTTTTGGTGTCAAAACTTGCGTCTTGATTTGCCTTAGTGTCACTATAGTTACCTTCAAAATCTAAAGTATGTCCTTCTTTTTCGAAAATGTGCTTGTAAGCCAAATTGTAAGTTCCAGTTTTTGTTGGTCCTTTGTAAAGAGAATTTTGGTAAATGTTTAAAATATTTGGATCACCATTATTGTAATCAATATTGGTAATTACATTTCCGTTTCCAGTTGATTTGTTCTGATTGGTGTAGAATGACAAAGTGTTTTTGTCATTAATTAAATAGTCCATTCCTAACTTATACAAGTAGTTATCATTTTCGTTAGAAATTTTCAAATTCTGTTCTACGTCTTGATCCAATCTTAGAATTCTACCTTTGTTGTAATACGTTCCAAAATTTTGTCCTCCGTTTCCAAAGAAGTTTACTTTTCCAGTTTTATAATTCAAATCAAGTGACTGATTGTATTTTGCAGTTTCTCCAAAAGTAATACCTCCACTATAGCTTCCGTTGAAACCAGTGTTTGCACTTTTATGCAATACAATATTGATGATTCCAGACATTCCTTCTGGATTGTATTTTGCACTTGGGTTTGTAATCAACTCAATTTTTTTGATCGAAGTTGATGGGATTTGTTTCAATAATTGAGCTGGGTCAATGTTAGATGGACGTCCGTCGATTAATACACGAACATTGTCATTTCCGCGAAGCGAAAGTTTTCCGTCTTGATCTACATTTACAGATGGAATATTGCTCATAATATCAGATGCAGAAGCTCCAGCAGTTGTTAAATCTTTACCAACAGTAATTACTTTACGGTCAATTTTTTGTTCAATTGTTGAACGTTCAGCAACAATATTTACACCTTTTAACTGAGTTGCTTCTTCTTCAAGAGCAACATTTACAGTTGCTGTTTTTCTGTTTTCGCTTAAAAGTGCAGAACCAATATATTTTTTGAATCCGATATATTGAATTTCGATTGTATAGCTTTTTAAAGCGATGTTTTTAAATGAAAAGTCTCCGTTGTCATCTGTATTTACGCCAGAAACTACTTTTCCATTTTCTTTAAGCGAAACTGTAGCATAAGAAATCGGTGCATTGTTTGACTTTTCTGTAATTTTTCCAGAAATACTTCCAGTATTCTGGGCCTGTGCAGTTGCGATTATACCTAATAACGCAAACAGAAAGAATTTTAATTTCATGATTTTTTTACTGATTATTTTTGATTTGATTGATGATGATTTTTGTTTTTGTTAGTTTTTCTTTTTTTTGTTTTTCTTTGCTTTAAAAAAATTTAAAGTCACTAAGTAAGACTCTTTTGCATTGGATATGTTACAAGAAATTGCAGAAAAAAACATATTTTTTTTCTCGTTGTCTGTCTTGTAAGAGTTTACACTTTTGATTTTTTGATAATTTTAACATTTGAAAACGCATCTTTTTTATCAAATTGAAACTCTTTTCTTGAATTTAATATGTTTTTGATTTTCTCTAATTGATGAATAAGCAGTATCTTTGCTCACTTTAAAATAAGTTTACATGTCATTACCACAAATTCTTACACCTTCTATACAAAAAGCAATACAAGCATTATTTGATGTTACTGTTGATAAAATCGAGTTTCAAACTACTAGAAAAGAGTTTGAAGGCGATATTACAATGGTGATATTCCCTTTATTGAAAGTGATTAAAAGTAATCCAGCCGAATTGGGAAATAAAATCGGAAATTATCTAGTAGAAAATGTTTCTGAAGTGGCTCGCTTTAATGTAGTATCTGGTTTCTTGAATATTGTTATTTCAGACAGTTATTATGTAAATTTCTTTAACGGAATAAAAGACCAAAAACAATTCGGATTTGTAGTTGCAAATCCAGATGAAAAAGCCGTAATGGTAGAATATTCTTCTCCAAACACTAATAAACCTCTACACTTAGGACACGTTCGTAACAACTTGTTAGGATATTCTGTTGCAGAGATTTTAAAGGCGTCAGGCAAAAAAGTATACAAAACCCAAATTATCAACGATCGTGGAATTCACATCTGCAAGTCGATGCTGGCTTGGGAGAAATTCGGAAATGGAGAAACTCCAGAAACTTCGGGATTAAAAGGAGATAAACTAGTTGGTAAATATTATGTAGAGTTTGATAAAGCATACAAAAATGAAATTAACGGTTTAATCGAAACAGGTAAAACAGAAGAAGAAGCAAAAAAGCAAGCGCCAATTATTGTAGAAGCGCAAGATATGCTTAAGAAATGGGAAGCAGGCGATGAAAAAGTGATTGCACTTTGGAAGAAAATGAACGAATGGGTTTATGAAGGTTTTGCGACAACTTATACCAATCTTGGAGTTGATTTTGATAAATATTACTACGAAAGCAACACCTATCTATTAGGTAAAGATGTTGTTCAAGTAGGTTTAGATAAAGGCGTTTTCGAAAAAGATCCAGACGGTTCTGTTTGGATTGATTTGACAGACGAGGGCCTAGACCGTAAAATTGTTTTGCGTTCTGATGGTACAGCGGTTTATATGACACAAGATATCGGAACTGCAATTCAGCGTGTAAAAGATATGCCAGATGTTGGCGGAATGGTTTACACCGTTGGAAATGAGCAAGACTACCACTTTAAAGTGTTGTTCCTAATTTTGCAAAAATTAGGTTTCGATTGGGCTTCAAGTCTATATCACTTATCATACGGAATGGTAGATTTGCCTTCTGGTAAAATGAAAAGCCGTGAAGGAACTGTTGTAGATGCTGATGATTTGATGCAAGATATGACCGATACAGCAAAACAGATTTCGGAAGATTTAGGAAAATTGGACAGCTATTCTGACGAAGAAAAGGCGAAACTTTACAAAACAATCGGTTTAGGAGCTTTGAAATATTACATTTTAAAAGTAGATCCTAAAAAACGTATTTTATTTAATCCAGAAGAATCTGTAGATTTTGCTGGAAATACAGGTCCGTTTATTCAGTATACTTATGCGAGAATTCAATCCATAATCCGTAAAGCCGATTTTGATTTTTCTGCTAAAATTGAAATTGAAGAGATGCACGAAAAAGAAAAAGAATTGGTAAAGCAAATCGAACTTTTTCCAGAAGTAATTCAGAATGCGGCTCAAAATCATAGCCCAGCTTTAATTGCCAATTATACTTACGATTTAGTAAAAGAATACAACTCATTTTATCAGTCAGTACATATATTAGGAGAAGTAGATTTGACTAAAAAAATATTTAGAGTGCAACTATCTCAAAAGGTTGCCGAAGTTATTAAATCTGCATTCCACTTATTAGGAATTGAAGTTCCAGAGAGAATGTAAAATTTAGTTAAATACAAAATACGCAAAAGCCAGTAGTTTAAACTATTGGCTTTTTTTATTGCTTTTTTGGCTTAGTGGGCACGATTTGTAATTTAATTCTTGGTTAATTTGCTTTGCGAATTCGAAATAACATCAGTTTTTAAAATACTTCCTTATATTCATTTTTAACTATTTTGAATTAGTACCCATTTAGTGAAAATGATAAAAGGATAAAAAACCGTCTTCAATAAGACGGTTTCTTTTTTAACTCCATTTCTGCTATACTTTTCTCAAAAGGCATTCGAAATTTATTCCTAGCATAATATATTATTCTTATAGCACAATGAAAATTGTAGTATTAATATTATATTTAACTGTGTTAAAAGTAGTTTAGTTCTTGTTAAAATTATTTAAATTTTTTAAGTTCGCGCTCTCTAATTAAAAAACAAAAAATAATGAAACAAAAATTAAAAGGATTTATGATGCTTTTTTTTGTTCTGATTTTGCAATCGACGATTGCTCAGGAGAAAAAAATTACAGGAGTAGTTTCAGACGCAAATGGGCCAATTCCTGGAGTAAATGTAATGGTAAAGGATACTAAAAATGGTGTACAATCAGATGTTGATGGAAAGTATACAATAAAGGCTAAAACAGGAGATATTTTGATATTTTCCTATATGGGGTTTAAAGATGTTAATTTAACTGTTGGATCAAGTTCTGTTCTGAATGTAAAAATGCAGGAAGGTGGAAAAGAATTGGACGAAGTTGTGGTTGTAGCTTATGGAACACAAAAGAAACAAGAAATAACAGGAGCTGTTTCTAAAATTGATTCTAAAATGTTAGAAACTTCTCAGGCATCTAATGCGGTACAATCATTAACAGGGAAAGTTGCCGGAGTACAAATCAGTGCAAATTCGGGGCAGCCTGGAGATGCTCCTCAAGTAAGATTTAGGGGTATTGGTTCTATTTCATCTTCAAATGCTCCTCTTTATGTAGTTGATGGAATAACATTTAACGGGGATATAAACTCTATATCAACGCAAGATATTGAATCAATTAGTTTTTTAAAGGATGCATCTTCTAATGCGTTATATGGAAGTAGGGGAGCAAACGGGGTAATTATTATTACTACTAAAAAAGGAAAGAAAGGACAATTAACAATTACTTATGAAACTAAGCTTGGAGTTAATTCAAGAGCTGTTCCTGAATATAATATGATTACTGATCCAGGCGAATATTATAAAGCAGCATATAATAGAATTAAAAACGGATTAATTTATCAAGGTCAGACATCGATAAATGCTTCAAATATTGCTGCCCAAAATTTGATAAAAGGGGATACTTATTCTCTAGGTTATAATAATTATAATGTAGCTGACAATCAGGTTGTAAATCCAAAAACAGGAGAAATTAATGCTGATGCAAAACTATTGTATCACGACGATTGGTCGAAGGCATTATTTAGACCTGCTTTTAGACAAGAGCAATATTTGAGTATATCAAACGCTACAGATAACCTTAGTTCTTATTTGTCTATTGGTTATTTATCAGATGGTGGCTATACTATTAATTCAAATTTTGAGCGTGTAACATTAAGAGCTAATTTAGATTACAATGTTTCTAGTAAAGTGAAAATAGGAACAAACCTAAATTATGCGCATTCAAATCAAAATGCTCCAATTTCTAAAACCTCATCTTCAACTTATAGTAATTTATTTAGTTGGGCTCGCAATATAGCTCCAATCTACACTATTTGGCAAAGAGATCGAAATGGTAATATGATTTATAATGAAGATGGTACTAAATCTTATGATTTTAATCAAGAAGGAGATAGACCATATGGATCAAATTTGAACCCATATGCAACAACATTATTGAATACAAAATTAAATGAAGAGAATAAGTTTGGAGCCAGAGCATATGTTTCTGTTGATTTCTTAAAAGATTTTAATTTTAGATATAATATTGGGTATGATTTACTATCTGGTTATTATTTAACAAGTACAACTGGTGAGGGGGGTGATGATATGGGAGTAAATGGTAGAATAGGAACAGCTACTAAAAATGAATACACATTAACTAATCAGCAATTAGTATCTTGGAAGAAGACTTTTGGTGAGCACGCAATTGATTTGCTGGTTGGACATGAATCATCTGACTTCACTTCAAAAATGTTAGCAGGTCAAAAAAGCAATATTGTTATATCTGATTTGCCAATTATTAGTAATGCAACCAAATATGGCTATTTAGATGGCTATAATGATTTGTATAAAGTTGAAGGTTATTTTTCTAGGTTAAATTATAACTATAAAAATAAATACTTTGTAAACGGTAGTTTTAGAAGAGACGGTTCATCAGTATTTGCTCCAGAAAATAGATGGGGTAATTTCTATGGTTTTGGAGCCGCATGGTCTGTGAGTAAGGAGTCATTCTTTCCTAAAACAAAATGGATTACAGATTTTAGAATAAAAGGGAGCTATGGAGAGCAAGGTAATGACAATATAAACTATCCGGTTACTTCACAAATTAGTCATCGCAGTTACTTTGGTAGTTTAAGGAACTATTATGCTTACGAAACTCAATACGAAGTAGTCCCGGACTCTGAAGGTAATGCTAGTATTTTAAATGTTTTTGAAGCAGATAAAAGTGTTAAATGGGAAAAATCTAAAAATCTAAATGTAGGATTTGATATTACCTTATTTGATAGAATTTCTATTGAAGCTGAATATTTTGAAAGAAACGTTAGTGATTTGATATATAATTTTCCTATCGCTTTGTCTACAGGAACAGCATTTGTTTCTAAAAACATTGGAGACATGGGGAATAAGGGAATAGAAATAAATTTAGGAATCGATGTTATTAAAAATAAAAATATTGACTTCAATATTTGGAGTAATGCAACAAATTATAAAAATAAGATAACATCTTTACCAAAAGCATTTACCGATGGAATCTATCGTTTTGAAGTTGGAGCTCCTGCTTATTCATACTTTTTAAGAGAATTTGCTGGAGTAGATAAGACTAACGGAAATGCACTATGGTATAAAGATGAGAAAGATGTTAATGGGAAGTTGACAGGGAACAGAATAACTACTAATGTCTTTGGAGATGCTAATACATATTTGAGTAAAAAAGACGCTAATCCAGATGTATATGGCGGGTTTGGGGCCTTGTTTAGATATAAGGATATTACTTTTAAAGCTGGTTTCGCATATCAATTTGGGGGGTATATGTATGATGGACTTTATCAATCCGCAATGTATTCAGGATCGGATAATATAGGACAAAATTATCACAAAGATGTAACAAAAGCATGGACGATTGATAATCCTACTTCAAACGTACCAAGAGTTGATCATATATCAATCTATCAAATGGGAAATTCAGATTATTTCTTAATAAAATCTGATTATATAAGTCTTCAAGATGTTTCGATAGGATATAATTATAATGACACATGGCTTAGGGATTTAGGTATCCAATCTACAAAATTTACTTTGATGGGATCAAATTTAGCATTATGGTCTAAGAGAACAGGAATGGATCCAAGACTTAATAGATTAGGCGAAAGAGTAAATAATGGACAATCTCTTAACGTGTATGGTGTGATGAGAAGTGTTTCATTTGGTTTAACAGTAAATTTTTAAAACATGAAAAAGATAATAATAGCAATTGTATTTTTATTGACTCTTGTAAGTTGTGATAAAGAGTTTCTTGATACAGTGCCGGAATCAACAATAAATAAAGAACAATTAGCAACTTCTGCATCGGCAAATCAAGCTATTGTAAGTGGAATTTATTCCGCATTAAGATCTTATGGATTAGCAATTGGAAGTAATCATGAAGATTATGGTCACAAATCGGTACTGGCTGCAATGGATATGATGTCTAATGATATGCTAATGACGAAATCTAGCTGGTATCAATCGTTTTATACTTACATTGGTAGACAACAAACAAATTCAAGATCTAGATTAGTATGGAATACTTACTATCCTCAGATTAAGTCAGCAAATATTGTTCTAGGTGGTATTCCGTCAAATACCACAGATGGAAATTTAAAGGCAATTCGCGGCCAGGCTTTGGCTTTAAGAGGTTACTTCTATTTTATGTTGGCACGTACTTATGGGCCTACCTACATAGATAATGAAAACAAATTATGTGTTCCTTTATATGTAGAACCTACATTAGAAGGCAAGGCAAGATCTACCGTGAGCGAGGTTTATAGTTTAATTGAAAGAGATTTGAAAGAATCTATCGAATTATTAGCATCCTTTAAACGTTTGAATAATGATTCTGTAGATCAGTCAGTTGCGGAGGCTTTTTTAGCAGATGTATATTTGGAGATTGGTAACTACAAGGATGCAGCGGCTATGGCTCATGCTGCAAGACAAAAGTATACTTTACTTAATGAGGCAGAGTGGATGAATGGTTTTTATATTACAAAATCTAATGAAACTATGTGGGGAGCAACATTAAACTCTTCAATTAGTACTTTTGTTGCAAATTTCTTTGGACATTTTGATAATACAAATGCATCAGGATATGCGGGAGGAATGGGAATTTATAAAAATATAGACAAAAGTTTATATAATAGTATTTCGGATACTGATTTTAGAAAAAAAGCTTTTGTATCGCCAGCAGGAAATTTAACTTATCCGTCTCTACCAACTTATGCTAATATAAAATTTAGAGATCCAACTATAGATTCAGGCAGTTATATTTATTTGAGATCTTCTGAAATGTATTATATAGAAGCAGAAGCGCTTGCAAGATTAGGAAATGAAACTTCAGCAAAACAGATATTGTATGAAATAACAATAACAAGAGATCCTGCATATATACTTTCTACAAATTCAGGTTCAGCATTAATTAATGAAATCGTTCTTCAAAAAAGAATAGAATTATGGGGAGAAGGCTGCGCTTGGTATGACATGAAGCGCTTAGGTGTTGGTCTTACAAGAGATTATCCAGGCTCAAATCATCCTGCTTTCGGGAAATTTAATATTCCCGTTGGCGATAATAGATTTATATTTCAAATTCCTCAAGCTGAAATTGATGCAAATCCTTTAATCATACAAAACGAATTGTAATATTTATATTCTAAGCAAAAAGCCTGAAGTCTCAAAACTTCAGGCTTTTTTACAACAACTAACTTCTAAATTACTTAACAAATTTGTCAATGATTTTATCTGTTTCTGCTTTTGCCGTATCTGGTTTTAAATCAAATAATAAAGAGTACAGCGCTTTTCTATCTACTTTAGCTTCTAAATTTAAGTCTTGATGCCTGTCAAAAAGAGTTTGCCATTTGTCGCGAACGTTTTTCCATAATGCATTGTTTGCCGCCCACCATTTTTGAGCTGCAATACATTTGCTGTCGGCAACTTTATTGTAAACATCAAATCCTTTTTCTTGGGCAAGCAATACATCTTTTCCGGCATCGTCACGAACCAACTTGTCGTTGTCTTGCTCATGATTCCATCCAGTAGCAGTGATTTCGTGAATGTTTCTTCTTTTCAAAACATTATAATCGTTACGTTTTGTCTGCTCTCTTCTTGGCAGCGGAGCATCGGCAACGTTTGCCCAATAATCCTGTCCGTCAACGTGAACCCATGTTGAAGAACCTTCATATCTAGGACTATCATCTACCTGATATACTTTTTGAGTCCATTGCCCTTTAACCGTTTTTTTGTCTAGTTTTTTGTATTTCCACGAGTTGCCTTTATCAAAAGTGTATAAGTCTGTGTTTTCATATAGCCAATCTTGTCTCCAATGTTTAATGATCATATCGTCGCTTACAATCAATAAGTGCTGCATTACGATTTTGTTTGGAGTATCCTCTAATAATTCTACCCATTCTAGAGCCGATTCGTGTTTAGTTTCAGAAGGTTTATAAGTAAGAGAATCTTTTGGATAAGAGAAAGTTTCTGTAAAATTAAACTTCACTTCGTAACAACCACACATTGATTTAATTGACTTAATGTCTTGTTGTTTTTTGTCCTGACTAAAACCAAGACTGCATGTTAAAGCCAAAGCGGCCGACATAAAAAGGCTTTTTGAAATCATAACTTATTGTTTGTTTTTAAAATTTGAGCAAATATATAAAATTTATTTAGAACAATTAAAAATAGTTATATATTTGCATGGATTATTAAGACTGAATAAAAATAATGAAATTTAAAATTAACCTTTTTACTGGGCTTCTTTTTTGTACATATTCTTTTGCACAGCAAAAAGATACTATTAAATCAGCTGAAAAATTGTCAGAAGTTGTGGTGACGGGACAGTTTGAGCCACAATCTATAAAAAAATCTGTTTTTAATGTTAGAGTGATTTCGAATAAAGATATTCAGAATCTAGCAGCAAATAATTTATCTGATGTGTTAAATCAATACCTAAATATTACCGTTAGGCCAAGTGGAACAAGTGGGCGTTCGACTGTTTCGATGTTTGGACTGGATTCGCAATATTTTAAAATTTTGGTTGATAATGTTCCTTTGGTAAATGAGGCAGGGTTAGGAAATAATACAGATTTGTCGCAAATCAATTTAAATGATATTGAAAGAATTGAAATTGTAGAGGGGTCAATGGGAGTAGTTTATGGCGCTAATGCCGTAAGTGGCGTATTAAATATTATTACAAAAAAAAAATCTACATATAAATGGAATGTAACTGCGTTTGTTCAGGAGGAAACGGTAAAAGATGAATATGCTCTTTTTGATAAGGGAAGACATATACAATCAATCAGAGCGGCTCATACGTTTAATGAACATTGGTTTGCAAGTGTTGGTTTAAACCGAAATGATTTTCAAGGTTTTTTAGATGATAAAAATGGAAAAGATTATTTTGAAAATGATCAGACAAGAGGATACAGATGGCTTCCGAAAGAACAGCTTAATGGGAATGCTTTAATCTCTTATAGCAAAAATAACTTTCGAATATTTTACAAGTTTGAATATTTAGATGAAGATGTTGACTATTATAACACCACAGTGCAATCAGGATATAATTCTACTTTAGGATCTTACCGATATGCTAATGATAAAAGGTATTTGAGCAATAGATATTTTCATAATTTGAATGCATCGGGAAAAATATTTGCTAGACTGAATTATAATGTTTCGCTTTCTCATCAAAAGCAAGAAAGAAATGTTGAAGATTTTTGGCATTATCTCTACACAAAAACGGAAGCAAACAGTACAACCGTTAAAGATCAGTCTATGGAGGTTCTTTATTCTACTGGTACGGTGAGTAATTTTTTTGATAGCAAGAAAGTTGATTTACAGATTGGGTACGAATTTGTAAATAATCAAGGATATGCTTTGGTTCAGGAAGGAAATAATATTTATTCTCCAGTTCGAAAAACATTAGAGAATTATGATTTTTTTGTTTCGTCGGAGATTATGGCAACATCGAGATTTTCTATTAGACCTGGACTCCGTTTTTCTGTTCAGTCTCAGTTTGAAAATCAATATGCATCTTCTCTTGGTTTAAGATATTTATATGACAATGGATTAGAACTTCGCGGTTCTTATGGCACTTCTTTTAGAACTCCAACTTTTGAAGAACTTTATACCAAACAAATTTTTGATGGGCATTTCTTTACAGGAAACGAAAATTTAGTTCCCGAGACAAGTACTTCTTATGAAGCAAGTCTTAAAAAATCAGCAAATTTAAGTTCTGGTTTGAAGATTGCCGGTACGCTGGCAGGAAGTTTTCTAAATGTAGATGATAGAATTGATATGGCTTTAGTAAGATTCAATCCAGACACGGGGAATCCAGAATATCAATACATCAATATTAGTAAGTATAGGATGTGGAATTTTTCTGCAATGAATCAATTTACTATAGACAATCTAAATTTTAATATAGGCGCTGCACTAATTGGAGTTTCAAGAAAAATCGAAAATCAAGTTTTTTCCTCCGATGACAAATTTTTGTATTCTTTCAATATTAACAGTAGCGTTTCTTATCAGCTTCCAAAATGGGGAACTACTTTATCTGCCTATTATAAATTTAATGGAAAAACACAACAGTTTATAGAAGGAAGTTCGTCTTATGTTTTATCAGATATAGATCCAAGCCATTGGCTAGATGCTTCAATTCGTCAGGGGTTTTTCAAAAACCAGTTAGAAGCAACTATTGGAGCGAGAAACATATGTAATGTTACAAATGTTAAGCAAACTAATACAGGACAAAGTGCAGGGCATGCAGGATCGTCAGAGCTGATGTTGGCTTACGGTCGTTCTTATTTCATCAAGTTGACATATAACCTTAATCTTTAATAATAAATAAATACTACCCATGAAAAAAACATTTTTAGTTTTATCTTTTTCATTGCTAACGCTTGTGTCTTGTTCAAGCGACGACGATACTAAAGCCGTAGAAGTTCCTTCAGTAGGAGCTACAATTAATGCTTCAGTTGGAGGACCAAATCAGCCAAATCAATTATATTTAGATTTAAGTACAGGAGAATCTAAGGCTGTTAACAGAGCAACTTGGGATTTCGGATTTTCTACAGGCTCAGACTTTAGAGTAATCATCAACGGTTCTCTTAAGATGGCTGTAAAAAAATTACAAACTTCTGATATTACTTTAGCACAAGAGATTGATGCAGAAGTAACTGTAGGTGCAGGAACAACAGCAGCATCAAACGGCTTTGTGGATAACCCGACAGGAGTTTTAGCGGGTGCTGGAGCAGGAATCGGAACTGCAATTGCTGAAATTTCTGCAACAGACGCTGATAACAAAGTATATTTAGTGAATTTAGGATACGCAGTATCTACTTCAAAACCAGCAGCTGGTTCTGTTAGCGTTGATGGTGAAGCTAGAGGATGGAAAAAAGTAAGGATCTTAAGAAATGGTGCTGGGTACAAAATTCAATATGCAGACTTAGCTTCTAAAACTTTTACTGAGGCAACAATTGCTAAAGATGCTGTTTACAACTTTACATTTTTCTCATTAATAACAGGAAACACAGTATCTGTTGAGCCACAAAAAGCAAAATGGGATTTGAATTTTACAACATTTACAAATTACTTAAATGCAGGAAGTGAAGTAACTTACGGGTACTCTGATTTTATTGTAACAAATATGAAAGGCGGAACACAAGCTTACCAAGTATTAACGGCTGATAAAAGTTACGAGGCATTTTCTAAAACTGATATTATTGAGACAAATTTTACCGTTTCTGCAACAGACCAAAGAATTATTGGGGCAAACTGGAGAAGCGGTGGAGGGCCAAGTACATTGCCAAGTATTAGAACAGATCGTTTTTATGTAATAAAAGATGTGGCAGGAAACTATTACAAAGTAAAATTCCTTGCTATGACAAATGATGCAGGAGAAAGAGGTCATGCAACTTTGCAATATGCTATATTGAAATAAATTCACATATTAAAAATCTAAGAAATACGGGTTTTCATTCTAAGATTGGGATAGCACCAAAAATCTAGTTAATCATTAGCTTTGTTTTTTTTTATTTTTTTTTGATTAAAGAGGTTAGAAATTCTAGCCTCTTTTTTTTGTTCTACTTTCTTGTTAAAATGAAATAGAAACAAAATGTTATTCTATCTTTGCACAAATTTTTTCTGCAAGAAGTTAACCATTATTGAATTGGTTTAATTTTTGAATGCAGTTCTTCATATTTTTATAATTATTAAGTGAATACAAAATCTTATTTTTTTCAGTCTTTTGCAATCGTAGCTTTAGCGCTAGTTGCTTTTATTGGGTTTAAACAAATCCTTCCGGACAAAATATTTTCTGAGAGTAAGTTAGATTCTAAAAATATATTGATAGACAGTTTGCTTTTGGAATCTGTTGCTGAAGATTCGCTATCACTAGACAAAGACAGTATTGCGAAAAGTGAAGAAGCAATGAACGGACAGAAAATTGTTTTTGATCAAACCGAAGGAATCGAGTTTCCTGCTGAAACATTCGAAAACTACAAAGGATATCAATACCTGATTTCTTTCTACGAGAAATTGTATCAGCTAGAGAAAAATCCGCAGAACCAAGTTCGAATTGCTTATTACGGAGATTCTATGACCGATGGAGATCTGATCGTACAGGATGTTCGTGCCAATTATCAGGAACGTTTTGGAGGAAATGGAGTTGGTTTTGTACCTATAACTTCAGAATCTGCGGCTTCAAGAGGTTCTGTAAAATCAAGTTATTCTAAAAACTGGAAAACGCAGTCTTATTTAAATGTAAAAAGACCTACAAGCCCTTTTGGAGTTAACGGACATGTATTTTTTGCAAATGACAAGTCCAATTCAACTTGGGTTCAATACGAAGCTGGATTGAACAAATATTGTACTTCTTTGGATAATGCAACATTATTTTATGGACGTTCGTCTAAAACAGGAAAAGTGAACTTCATTATCGGAAAAGATACGATTAAGAAAAGCCTTTCTCCGAATAGTTTAGTAAACACGCTAAAAGTTTCATCAGGAAGCTTAAAAGCTTTCAAGGCAAACTTCGTTCAAGCAGATTCTATTCCGATTTACGGATTTAATTTTGATAACGGATCAGGAGTTCACGTAGATAACTTTTCGCAAAGAGGAAATTCTGGACTTCCAATTTCGATGTTTAATGCAGATGTAATGAGAGCTTTTAATAATAGTCTGAAATACGATTTGATTATTCTGCATTACGGAACCAATGTTTTAAATTACGGCACCAAAAATTATTCTTGGTACGAGAAAGGAATGACCAAGACGGTAAATAAAATAAAAGAATCTTTCCCAGGAGTTTCAGTCCTAATTGTTTCGACTGCCGATAAATCAACCAAATATGATTTGGAAATGAAAACCGATTCTGCTGTTGTTCCTTTAGTGAAAGCGCAAAAACATTACGCATTAGAAACACAAGCAGGATTTGTGAATTTATATACCTTGATGGGAGGAGATGGTTCTATGATTAAATGGGTAGATGAAACTCCGGCAAAAGCCAACAAAGATTACACGCATTTTAACCAGCGCGGAGCAAAAGCGATTGGTAATTTGCTTTACCAACAATTGAATAAAGGATACGAAGAATATAAAGTGCTCAGACAGAAAAGAGATGCTGAGGGAACTAAGCCAAAACCAGTAAGAAGAGCCAAACCCGATTCCGTTTCAGTAACAAAAGACAGTGTATGATAAACAAACTTATTCTTTTCTTTTGTTGTCTTTTTTTTGCAACAAATGAAGAAACTCCCAAAACAGACGTACATCCAACACCAAAAAGTATGATTCACAAAGCAGATACTGCAGCAATTGAGGCTCCTTCTGACGGTCAGATTTATAATGCAAAAGCATTAGCCGATTTCTTTCAGAAGTTGGAACAAAATGAAGATAAGAAGAATCAAAAAATCAATATTGTACATATTGGAGATTCGCATATTCAAGGAGATTTGATGACCAATGAGATCAGAAAAAATCTGCAGCAAAAATTTGGTAATGCAGGACGTGGTTTAGTGTTTCCGTATCAATTGGCCAAAACAAACGGATCGTACAACGAGCGTTTTAAATCGAATAGGACGTGGGAAAGTTATAGAAATATTCACCCAGTTAAGAATTGTCCGATTGGATTAAGCGGAATTGGACTTTGGAGAGATTCTGGCGGATTTGTGATGGAGATGAATGTAAAAGATCCAGCGTATAAATTCAACACCATAAAAATTATTACGCCTCAGAATCAGAATATGTTTGATTTGGCAATTTCGTCTAAAATCAATTCGATCCAGACAACAGAGCCTAAAGTTATTACACATAAGATTAAAAAAGGGGAAGTGCTTGGATCCATTGCAGACAAATACAATGTTTCGGTTGCAGAAATTAAAAGAGACAATCATTTAAAATCTAATAATATCCGAGCGGGAAGAACGTTAAAAATTGCCACAAAGGAAACGAGGCAAAAGACCATTTCAATGTCTGAGTTTGTTCCGTTAGCAATAGAATCAGATTCGTATTCGCACTATTATAATTCGCAAAATGCTTTGAGCCGAATTTTCTTGATTCCAAATAAAGAAGCAAAAGAATACGAGTTAAACGGAATTGTTTTAGAAAAAGATGCTCCAGGATTAATTTACAGTAGTATTGGAGTAAACGGAGCTAAATATTCAGATTATAATAAATACCCATTATTCTTTGATCAGCTAAAATCGTTGCATCCAGATTTACTGGTTTTCTCTCTAGGAACAAATGAAAGTTACGAGCACTTAGATGTTAGTAATTATATCAAAGAATTAAGAGAGTTTATCAGCAATATCAGAGCCCAGAAAATAGTTGCGCCAATCATTGTAATGACTCCGCCGCCTTCGTTGCTAAGAAGAAAACCGAATAATTATATTGATGATTATGCAAGACAAATTATCGATATAGCCCAAAAAGATGGTTTTGCCGTTTGGGATTTATATGACGAGTTTGGCGGAATGAGCGGCATCAGACAATTAAAAATACAAGGATTAATAGGGCCAGACTGGGTTCATTATTCAAAAAAAGGATACGAGAAACAAGGAAATTTGTTTACTCAAGCGTTTTTAAGATCATACGATAATTTTAAATCAAAGAAGTAAGTTGACAACAATAGAGAGCATTAATAATTGGTTTATTCAAAACTTTGGTGCAATTACAATAGAACAAGTTAAGAGTTGGTTTGTTTACGATCCCGACGAAAAACTTTTATTCAATACCGGTTTATTCTTAGGATTATTTCTGGTTTTCTATTTTGTGTATGGTTTTTTACGCAAAACATTTTATTTGAGGTTAACGTATGTTATTCTCTTTTCGCTTTTCTTTTACTATAAGTCAAGCGGAATTTACTTTCTACTTTTATTGCTTTCCTCTGTTGTAGATTATGGTTTGAGCCAGATTATTTATAGAGAAAGCAGAGATGGCGTTAAGAAATTATATTTGATTATAAGTGTCATTTTGAACTTAGCGCTTTTAGGCTATTTCAAATACATGAACTTCTTGATTGCGACTTACAATGATATGTTTCATGGTAATTTTGCACTTCATAATGTTTTTCTTCCTGTTGGAATTTCGTTCTATACTTTCCAATCCATGAGTTATATTATTGAGATTTATAGAGAAGAAATCAAACCAACGAAAAACTATATTGAATATTTATTTTTCGTTTCATTTTTCCCGCAGTTAGTGGCTGGGCCAATTGTACGTGCGAAAGATTTCTTGCCTCAGATTTATCAAAAATTAAACCTTACGAAACAAGATGTAAATAATGCATTGTTTTTAATTATTGGAGGTTTAATCAAGAAAACGGTAATCTCAAACTACATATCTGTAAACTTTGTTGATCGTGTTTTTGATACGCCAATGAGTTATACTTCGTTTGAAAACTTAATGGCTTCTTACGGATATGCCATTCAGATTTATTGCGATTTCTCTGGATATTCAGACATGGCAATTGGTATTGCATTATTGCTTGGATTTAAACTGCCAGTCAACTTTAGAACTCCGTACAAATCAACTTCAATTACCGATTTCTGGAGAAGATGGCACATTTCGCTGTCGACGTGGCTGAAAGACTTTTTATACATTTCGATTGGAGGAAACCGTGAAGGATCTTTCGCAGGATATTTATTTCCAAGTTTATTCTTCTTCGGATTATTGCTTTGGGGAATGTCTTGTTATAACGAAAGTATAATTCCGCTTATCATTGCAGGAAGCAGTATTTTAGTTTTTGCTTTGTCATTTTTACTTTCAAGCAAAATAAAACAAACCTTAGTAACCAATTTCAACTTGTTTACCACAATGCTTTTAGGAGGTTTGTGGCACGGAGCGGGAGCGCAATTTATTGTTTGGGGAGCGCTTCACGGATTAGCTTTGGCTGTTCATAAAATATTTATGGAATTTTTTCCTTCGAAAAAAGATAAAAGTCCAAATTTCTTGTGGAGATTTTTCTCCATCCTAATCACATTCCATTTTGTGGTTTTCTGTTGGATTTTCTTCCGAGCAAGAGATTTCGAAACAGCTTTACAAGTAATCAATAATATTGGTCAATTAACCTTCGAACCAGAACTTTGGAAAACAATTGTTCTAGGTTACAAAAATGTATTCGGATTAATGTTATTTGGTTACGTTTGGCATTTCTTACCAGAATCGTTCACAAACGGAATGAAATCTGTTTTTGACAAAACGCCTTTACTAATAAAAGCCATAATCTTAGGATTCGTTTATTGGATTGTCTACGCAACTGCAGTCGCAGGTTCACAACCTTTCATTTACTTCCAGTTCTAAGCTAAACTTATTAATCTCGCAAAGTCGCGAAGTCGCAAAGTTTTTCATATTCTTTGCGACTTCGCGACTTTGCGAGCAAAATGACATAGCGAACTTTGCGAGCAAGAAAATAATTTCCAAAATCTGCGCAATCTGCGAGAGAAAAAATACCAGTTAAGTAATTCGAGAAATTAGTGCAATTAGCGGCAAAAAAAACTTTGTGCCTTAGCGACTTCGTGGCAAAAAACCACTCAAATAAAAATTGCCTGAAATATCTAATTAGATTATCTTTGCACTTCATATAAAGAAAATGATATGTTTGATAATTTAAGCGATAAGTTAGATAAAGCGTTCCATATATTAAAAGGACACGGTAAAATTACAGAAGTAAACGTTGCCGATACTTTAAAAGAAGTTCGTCGTGCGTTACTTGATGCCGATGTTAACTTTAAAATTGCGAAAGATTTTACAGCAAGAGTAAAAGACAAAGCAATTGGTCAGGATGTATTAACAACATTACAGCCAGGACAATTATTGGTTAAGTTAGTAAAAGACGAACTTACCGAGTTAATGGGTGGAGATGTAGCTGGAGTTAACCTTTCAGGAAATCCAACAGTCATTTTGATGTCTGGACTTCAAGGTTCTGGTAAAACAACTTTTTCTGGGAAATTAGCAAACTTCTTAAAAACAAAGAAAAACAAGAAACCATTACTTGTAGCGTGTGATATCTACCGTCCAGCGGCGATCAATCAGTTGCATGTTGTGGGAGATCAAATAGGTGTTGAGGTTTACTCAGAACCAGAAAATAAAAATCCTGTAGAAATTGCTCAAAACGCAATTAAACACGCTAAAGCAAACGGATTCAATGTTGTGATCGTCGATACAGCAGGACGTTTGGCAGTAGATCAGGAAATGATGGACGAAATTGCACGTGTACACAAAGCAATTCAGCCGCAAGAAACATTGTTCGTTGTCGACTCTATGACAGGACAAGATGCTGTAAATACAGCAAAAGCTTTCAACGATATCTTGAATTTTGATGGAGTTATCTTAACAAAATTAGATGGTGATACTCGTGGTGGAGCAGCGCTTTCAATCAAATCGATTGTAAACAAACCAATTAAATTTGTTGGTACTGGAGAGAAAATGGAAGCAATTGATGTTTTCTATCCAGAACGTATGGCTGAGCGTATTTTAGGAATGGGAGACGTTGTGTCTCTTGTTGAAAGAGCTCAAGAACAATTTGACGAAGAAGAAGCAAGAAAACTTCAAAAGAAAATCGCTAAAAACGAATTCGGTTTTGATGACTTCTTAACGCAGATTCAACAAGTAAAGAAAATGGGTAACATGAAAGATCTTGTTGGAATGATTCCAGGAGCTTCAAAAGCCATGAAAGATGTTGAAATCGAAGACGACGCTTTCAAACATATCGAAGCGATTATCTATTCGATGACACCAGCAGAAAGAAGTAAACCAGCCATAATCGACGTAAAAAGAAAAGCCAGAATCGCAAAAGGTTCGGGAACTAAAGTCGAGCAAGTAAATCAGCTGATGAAACAGTTTGACCAAATGAGCAAGATGATGAAGATGATGCAAGGCCCAGGCGGAAAAAATCTGATGAAAATGATGGGAGGTATGAAAGGGATGCCGGGTGGTATGCCAGGAGGAATGCCGAGATAATAAAATTAAAAGTTTCAAGTTTCAAGTTTCAGGTTATGAAACAGAAGTTTGAAACTTTTTTCTATAGATAAATTGAGTTTCGTTTTCAACTTGGAACATGAAACGTGAAACAAAACAAACTTTAAATTAGAAACAACACAACAAATGCAACTACTAGACGGTAAAAAAACATCTAACGACATTAAAAACGAAATTGCACTCGAAGTTCAATCTATAAAAGCAGCCGGAGGAAAAGTGCCTCATTTGGCAGCGGTTTTGGTTGGTAACAATGGAGCAAGTTTAACTTACGTAGGAAGTAAAGTAAGATCTTGCCAAGAAATTGGTTTCGATTCCACTTTAGTTGCTTTGCCAGAAACAATTACAGAAGACGAACTTTTAGCAAAAATCAAAGAATTGAACGAAGATGATAACCTTGACGGATACATCGTTCAATTGCCTTTGCCAAAACATATCGATGAGCAAAAAATCTTATTGGCAATCGATCCTGACAAAGACGTAGACGGATTTCACCCAACTAACTTTGGTAGAATGGCTCTTGAAATGGAAAGTTTTATTCCAGCAACACCATTCGGAATTATGGAATTGTTAGAGCGTTACAAAGTAGAAACTGCAGGAAAACATACAGTAGTTATCGGAAGAAGCCACATCGTAGGACGTCCGATGAGTATTTTAATGAGCCGTAAAGGAAATCCTGGAGACTCAACAGTTACTTTAACTCACAGCAGAACTAAAGATTTAGCAGAATTCACTAAAAATGCTGATATTATTATTACAGCTTTAGGAGTTCCAGAATTCTTAAAAGCAGATATGGTAAAAGAAGGAGTAACCGTTATCGACGTTGGAATTACACGTGTAGATGATGCTTCAAATGCAAAAGGATATGTAATCAAAGGTGACGTTGATTTTGACGGAGTAAGCAAAAAAGCCTCATTCATTACACCAGTTCCAGGTGGAGTAGGGCCAATGACAATTGCAATGTTGCTTAAGAATACACTTTTAGCAAGAAAAATGAGAAGCGCAAGAAATCAATAATTGTGCATCACAATATATGGAAAGCCTGTTCAATCGAACAGGCTTTTTTTTATGCTTTTAGTTTGAATTTTTCTACCACATAGAAACATAGATTTAAGCCTATAAAAAGAATACATAAGAGAAACAAATTTCTTTCACATAGTTTAAGTTCTAACTATGGTTATTTAAAAAAAGCGAAGCGCCTTTGCACAGTTGCAATAACTATGCTTCTATGTGTTTAAAATCTGTGCAAAGTGCCATTTTAATATATAATTAATAGTTTAAAGTTTCGGTTCTTAAAAATAAAAGATACTTTTGCACCACTTAAAAAACACTTCTCCAAATGGACGATTATTATTATTCGTTAGTATTTAATTAAAGCAGCTTTTGAATTTCAAAATGCTGCGATAAAACCCTGTATTTTGAAATGAAAGCCTTTTACACAAACAACAACGGATTGATAGAAATCCAAAAATGGACTTCAAATTGCTGGATTCACATCGAATCTCCAACAGAAACAGACAAGAATTACTTACTAGAAGAGCTTCAAATTCCCGAAGCATTCTACAATGATATTGAGGATATCGACGAAAGACCTCGTATCGAAATCGAAGACGGTTGGACACTGATTATTATGCGTATTCCGATAAAAAGCGGAGATGTCAAAATTCCTTTTCACACCGTTCCTCTCGGAATCATTTTTAAAGATGATATATGCGTTACCATTAGTTTTTATGAAACCGAAATTATTGCCGATTTTGTATCCTATTCACAACGCAAAAACATTGAAATCGAAGATAATTTCAATCTAGTGCTACGATTGCTTTTGTCATCAAGCGTTTGGTATTTGAAATACCTAAAACAAATCAATCAGAAAATAAAACTGGCAGAAGATAATTTAGAGAAATCGATCAAAAACGAAGAATTGCAAGCGCTGCTTCAAATCGAAAAATGCTTTGTATTCTTCATCACTTCGCTAAAAGCAAATGACGTTTTATTTCAAAGAATTAAAAATCTAAAAGCACACAAAGCGAGTTACGATCCGGAATTATTAGAAGATGTCGAAATCGAATTAAATCAGGCGCAAGATACAGCCAATATTTACAACAACATCTTGACTGGAATGATGGACGCCTACGCCTCCGTAATCTCCAATAATATGAATAATATTATGAAACAGATGACATCGATTTCCATCATTTTAATGATCCCGACATTAATTGCCAGTTTGTACGGAATGAACGTACCAAACGGCTTAGAAGAAAGCAAATACGGAATCTGGATCCTGCTTTTAATTTCAGTAATACTTTCCTCTTTCGGCGTATTTTTATTCAAACGCAGAAGATGGTTCTAAAATAAAGCCAAATACTCAAAAGCCTGTTCGTTAAGAATGGGCTTTTTAGTTTTATAATTTGGGCGTGACCATCTCGTTGCAAAAGGGCTAATATGCTTTGTGGTTATACGCCCTTTTGCAACGAGACGGTCGGGCTATCCGCGCTACTTCGGTAGCATGCTCCTATCCCTCACGCGATTGCATGAAGAGACCTAACAGGTTTTTAAAACCTGTTAGGTCTTATATTGGATATCTTTTAAAAAATCTAGTCCCTACGGGACAAAAATCGGTAGGTAAATATTTCTTCTACCAATATTAATCTCTCCGAGATAACTCCGCTAGGAGTTAAATATCGGTAGCCCAAAATTATTAATGCCCGCATAAAATATCCCGTAGGGATTATACATTTAAAGGGGCAGAGTACAGATTAAGATATAAAGCAATTATTTTTTCACGTTTTTTATTTGCCAATCCAAAATAAATAATAACTTTGTAGTGCAAAGTACTTTAATTATGAATCAAAAGCACCAAGAAGATTTAGCACATATTCGTTCCATGATGGAGCGCTCTTCAAGATTTATATCATTAAGCGGACTTTCGGGAGTTTTCGCGGGTCTTTCGGCTTTAATTGGCGGAATCTATGTTTACCAGCTTTTCAAAGCAAACGGAATGGATTATCTAAACGATGAACATAGATTATATTCTACCAATCTGGTTTCAGAATTATTCTGGATCGGAATCACCATTTTAGTATTTGCATTTGCTTTCGGAATCTTTTTCACCATTAGAAAAAGCCGAAAATACAATCTGCCTATTTGGACATCGGCAACAAAAAAGATGCTGTTCAATTTGGCTGTTCCGCTGGTAGCCGGTGGAGTATTTTGCTTGGCAATGATGTATCATGGTTATTTTGGTTTGGTTGCACCCTCAACATTAATATTTTACGGATTGGCGGTTATCAACGCAGAAAAATATACATTTTCAGATATTAAATATCTAGGTTTTTCGGAACTGATTTTAGGATGTATTGCACTTTTTAATATAGGATATGGTTTGATTTTCTGGATTTTAGGATTCGGAATCCTGCACATCGTATACGGATTAGTGATGTTCAAAAAATACAAATAACCCAATGGGAATTATTGATAAACTAAATAAAGATTTTGAAAGCCGTGTCAGACTGGGTATTATGTCCGTTCTGATGGTTAACGACTGGGTAGATTTTACCGAGATGAAAGCGCTTTTAAACATCACCGACGGTAATTTAGCGAGTCATTCCTCTGCGCTTGAAAAAGCAGGTTATATCGAAGTGAAAAAAGAATTTGTGGGCAAAAAGCCAAGAACCTCTTATCAGGTAACCGATTTAGGTCGCGCTGCCTTTAAAGAACACTTATCGTACCTTGAAAAATTAATGAAATCCTAATAACACTATTTTTTTATCTAAAAACTTTGAATTACAAAGTACTTTTAAATTTATCAATCATGAAAAAACATCAAATTATTTTAGCTTGCACAGCGGTTTTTATACTGCTTTTTTACAACGAATCTGTCGGAATCAATATTTCTATTTTCGGCGTTTTCTTAACGCTCCTGATTAGTTTTTACAGTCAGGAAAAGTTTGTCGAGAGATCCCATTTAGTTCTGGTAATGACCTCGATTTTGTCTTGTTTTGCCTTTGCTTGGTACGGAGATGCAGCTTCTTTTTTTGCTTTAGCCTTGTCAATCCTATTTTTACAATTTAAAATTCAGAGTGGAAAACTCAAAACAATTCAGGTTTTTCCATTAATAATCTTAAACGGATTTACTTCTATAGGGAGAATATTTATGTTTCAGCAATGGCTTCCAGAGCGAAAAATTCACAACGATTTTGCTAAAAAGCTAGTTGCCTTTGTGCTTATTCCGATTATCTTTCTTGGATTGTTTTTTATTGTGTATTCTTTCGGAAGCGATCATTTCTCTTCATTATTTACAGATTACGAACTGGATATTGATCTGCCGCAATTAATCGGGATCAGTATTTTAGGATTTTATATTTCCTTCAGTTTTTGGAATTATTGGGTTCCAGAAGTTTGTTATGAGTACAATCCGAAATTAAGCAACGATTTCAGCAATATTTCTGAGGTAAAAAACCAAAGCACTTTTTCGTTTTTAGATTTAGATTTCGAAAGAAAAAGCGGTGTAATCACTTTGTTTCTGCTAAATATCATGCTCTTGGTTTTTATTGCGACTTACAATTACGAGCAGTTTTTTGAAGTAGTAGAGAAAACAAATCTAAGCGCCGACACACACGAACGAGTAAACGCTGTAATTTTTTCGATCTTAATGGCAGTTGGAGTAATTATGTTTTACTTTAAAGGCGGTTTCAATTTTGATGAAGATGCTTCTTCTCTAAAAAAACTGGCAAAAGTCTGGTTAGTTTTAAACGTAGTTTTAATCATAAGCGCCATAATCAAAAATTCAGAATATGTTTCTTTTTATGGTCTTACTTATAAAAGGCTAGGAGTATACGCCTTTTTAATTTTGGCTATTATAGGATTAGTTATTTCATTTCAGAAAATAAACAAACAGAAAACAAATGCTTTTCTATTCAATCAAATGATTTGGTATTTCTACGGAACGATTATTCTATGCAGTTACATAAATTGGGGAAGCTTGATTACCAATTACAATATTTCGGTAAACAAAGGAGTAGAACCCATTTTCTTGAGCGGATTAAATTTTAATGACGAAGCTCGAAGAGAATATTTTAAAAAGAACAATTTAGACGGAAAATATACAGAATCAGTAAGAGAAGAAATGATTTCAAATTATCAAGAAGCTAACTTTTTGTCTAAAGCATTGTATTATGAATTTTTAGACAAAGAAGAATAAAGTATTTGTAGGTTGCATTTTAAAATCTCGTCAGAAATGATGGGATTTTTTTTGTAATTTTTTTGGCAACATCATTTTTATGTTATTTGTCTGATTTTTAGGTTATTTGTCGTATAAGATTGTTCAGTTATTAAGAAAATATGTATATATTTGATTTGTAAAAAATGATTGCTTTTTTATTGATTCAATCGATTAATAGCAATTTTTTATCCCAAAACAATTTTATTAATGTCCTTAAACAAATAAAATCATGGAAAAAATTACTTTAAATTCCCCCAAGAATAATACTCTACCCTATGATCCTCCAGGTGTAGACATAACGACTAAAGATGAAGCTCATGCTATTGGTCATGTCTCATTTAAAGAAAAGAAATCAGTAGAGGTTCTTTCGCCTTATGTGGAAGCTTATTATGATGCAAATAAGAATGTACTTTCTGTAAATGCAGTAGTCTACGTTGACCAGACAAAGGTTGTAAACGAAGTATTAGATTATAGTATATTTCAAAATACTTTTATTGATCTTGATGGAAATCCTCAATTGCAATTTTTTATAGTATATAATATGCCCGAAGAATTATCAGGAGAGCTAGTTATCTATGAAATAATTTTCACGGCAAATGCTGAGCATTTTATTGGAGGACTTTCAAATATTAAACAAATACAGACTTTTCTTTGGGATGTAGATCCTGTTGCTTCTAGAGGAACAGTAACTAATGTGCAGTCAGGTTAATTCCTAATCAAAAAAGTGCTGTAATTCAATTTACAGCACTTCTAAATTTTATCAGTTTAATATACAAAGTATAAAAGTGTAATGATAAAAAGAGTATTTATTACTTCGCTATTATTGTTTTCCTTATTTGTTTTTTCGCAAAAACACACCCAGCAAGAGAATTTGATGAGCACGGCAATTCAAGCAAAGGCTCAGAAATTTAAAGAAAATACTAATTTCTACAAAGCGCAGAACTTCTTTCTTCAAAATAATTGGGATTCTACTTTGGTTTATTCGATGAAAGAAATAAACGAATCTCGAAATAAAGAAATCCTAGATTATTGCCATTATTTTAGGGCAATAAGCTTTAAAGAAAAGAAGCTACTAGATGAATCTAAAAAAGAACTAAATCAAATATCAAGCGGTTTTCCGTTTTCATACAAAGTTAAAATGAAGCTGGGCGAAATCGCCTTAAGCAAAAATAATTTTAAACTCGCTTTACATTATTTTCATGAAACTGAAAAGTTAACCAACAAACAGCTTTATGATATAAAATATAGCACCGTTCTGCATAATATAGGCTTATGTTATCTGCATCTTGAAAACTATAATAAAGCGGAAGAATATTTGTTTAAAAGTGCAAAACGGCAAGAAATAGAAAAAGACACGTTGCTTTTAATTGGCTCTTATATGGATATTGCAACCTTGTATTATCAACAATATAAAGATAATCAGGCGATTCCTTATTTTGAAAAAGCATATCGTCTTTCGCATAATACAAAAGCACTAGAGTTAAAGCAAAATGCAACTTTAAATATGGCTGTAGTTGAGGAAAATAGGAAAAATTTTCCGCTAGCATTGAACTATAGAAAAGAATATGAAAAATGGAAAGATTCGTTAAACGATCAAAATAAAGTTTGGGCAATTGCAGATCTTGAAAAAAAGTTCGCAATCAAACAAAAACAAAAAGAAGTTGATATTCTAGCAGCCGAAAACAAAATCAAAGCGGCAGAGCGAAATGGATTTTTAGCTTCTTCTGTTTTGCTGTTAATTTTATTTGGAACAGGAATTTATTTTTACAGACAAAAAATTAAAAATAATAGAATTATTTTAAAACAGAAAAACGAACTGGATGAGCTAAATGCTACAAAAGATAAATTGTTTTCTATTGTTAGCCATGATTTAAGATCGTCTGTTAATGCTTTAAAGACCAGTAACGGCAAGCTAATAGAAAATCTTAAAAGCAAAAATTTTACAGAATTGGACACTTTGCTGCATAATAACAGTTCAATAGCAAACAGTACTTATAATTTACTGGATAATCTGTTGAATTGGGCTTTATTGCAGACCAAACAATCTTATTTTTTTCAGGAATCTTTGCATTTGGCTTCGATCGTTCAGCATGTAGAATACAATTATAAACCATTGATGTTAAGTAAAAATATCGGTTTTAAAAATGAAGTAGCAACATCAGAATATGTACTGGCAGATATAGATTCGCTTAAAATCATTATTAGGAATTTTTTAGATAATGCGATTAAATTTTCGAAAGAGAATGGTTTGATAAGTATTTACACTAGAACTTCTACAGAGGAATTTTGTTATCTGGTGATCGAAGATACTGGAGTGGGAATGAGCGAAAATACGATAAATGATTTGCTGAAAGATACGACACTACTTTCGAAAAAAGAGAATGATGATATAATAGGAACCGGTCTTGGATTGCAGTTGTGTAAAAGTATGATTTATAAGAACGGTGGTAGATTGGAGATTGAAAGCGAAGAAAGCGCGGGAACTAAAATTATTATTGCATTACAAAAGTTTAGAAATCATGAATAATATAAACGTACTGATTATTGAAGATACCGTTTCAGAAAGTGATACGCTTGTTAAGGTACTTAAAGATAGTAATTATAATATTGTCGGAGTTGCATCAACGTACAATGAAGCGCTTACAATGTTTTATAGCAATGTGGTAGATATTGTAATTATTGATGTTTTTCTAGATGGAAAACCCGAAGGAATTACTTTTGCAGAAACTATAAACGTTGTTCCAAACAGTGTAAAACCTTTTGTGTTTTTAACCAATTCGAAAGATCGTCAGATTTTTGAAAGAGCCAAACTTACCAAGCCTTTCAGTTTTTTAATGAAACCTTTTAATGAACTTGAAATTCTTTATGCAATAGAAATGGCTCTCGAAAAGTTTTATGAACAGCTAAATGTTTTTCATAGTGAAGATCAAAATACGGTAATAAGTAACGATTCACTTTTTATCAAAAAGAAAAAAGCCTTGAAAAAGGTTTATATTGAAGATATTCTATATGTCGAAGTAGAAGATCGTTATTGTAATATTATCACCGAAACGGAAAAATTTGTAATTCTTATTTCGCTTACCAGAATTATGGAGCTTTTAGATCCGTTGCAATTTGTTAGAACACACCGTAATTTTATTGTAAATTCTAATAAAATTATAGAGATAGTTTTGAGTGATAATTTGATTGTTTTAAAAGGAAACCATCACGTAACGCTTAGTGAGAAATACAGAGATGTGATTGCTAAATTTCCAGTATTGAAATAAAGCTTTTATAGAAAAGAAAAAAGGCGCTAAATAAGCGCCTTTTTTTAATTATCTCCTCTTTTCTTAAATCGAGGATCATGTTTTGAGATAAAGTTTTTTCGTCGAGTTGGAGTTGCAGCAGAAGTTGAATTTTCAACTTTAGGAAAACTCGCTTCTTCGGTTTTACTAGAAGGTTCTATTAACTGATTTAGTTCTTTTATTTCAGCATCTGTCAAATCTCGATATCTTCCAACCGGAACATCCAAAGAAATATTAATAATTCGAATACGTTTAAGCGCGGTAACTTCATATCCTAAATATTCAGACATTCTTCTAATCTGACGGTTTAAACCTTGCGTTAAAATGATCTTGAAAGTATATTTACTGATTTGTTCCACCTTACATTTCTTCGTAACCGTATCCAAAATCGGAACACCATTTCCCATTCTCTGGATAAAACGTTCTGTAATAGGTTTGTTTACGGTAACCGTATATTCTTTTTCGTGATTGTTTCGCGCACGAAGAATCTTGTTTACAATGTCACCATCATTCGTCATAAAAATCAATCCTTCACTGGCTTTGTCCAATCTTCCAATTGGGAAAATACGTTTCGGATAATTAATATAATCAACAATGTTGTTCTTAACTTCTAAGTTGGTAGTACATTCAATTCCCACTGGTTTATTGAAAGCCAGATAAACCATTTTTTCGTTTTTCTCAACGATTAATTTTCCGTCTATGCGTATTTCATCGTCTGAAGAAACTTTAGTTCCCATTTCAGCCACAGCACCATTTACTGTTACACGTTTTTCGTCGATCAGTTTATCGGCTTCACGACGAGAACAATAACCAGTTTCTCCTATAAATTTATTAAGACGTTTCAAATTTTCTTCCATACTGCAAAAGTAGCTAAAATTTAGGACTTCTTAGATTGTTGGACTTTTTAGAATTTTAGATTTTGATTGCAAAGAAAAATAAAAACGAAGTTTTTGTTTCAAAAGAAAAAACTTAGAGCCTTAGCAACTTAGAATCTTAGCATCTTTTTTTTAAGAATGATGAAACTCACGACTATCTTCAGGCGTTTCATTTCTTTCAAACATTCCATAATCGCGAACGACCGTTGCAATTCGCAAATGATAATCCTTAAAAATTTCATTTCGGCCTTTTTCCTGTGCGTGGCGATGCATTTCTAGGTTTCTCCATTGCATAATACTTTCTTCATCTCTCCAAAAAGACAGAGACAAAATTTTTCCAGAATCACTTAAACTCTGAAAACGTTCAATCGAAATAAATCCGTCAATATGGCTTAATTCCGGTTTCAGACTTGCGGCAATATCCAGATATTCTTCTTTTTTTCCTTCGTTTGGGATTACTTCAAAAATTACAGCTATCATTTTTTATTTTTTTAATTAGAAATTGAAATCCAAATTGCTTTTGGCAACCTGGCGTTTATAAGAGGTTCATATTCTATTTCATTCTCTAAAATAGATATATTTTTAAAATTTTTGAATAGATAATATAAAGCTTCTGTGGCAAGAGTAATAGAAAAATATTTCGCGACACACATATGTCCACCAGTGCCAAAAGTTAGATGATCTTGATTATTTTTTCGCTCCAAATCAAAAATCATCGAATCCTTAAATTGTCTGCTATCGCGATTTGCTGCCGCGAGTACAACAAGTATTAATTCGCCCTTTTTAATAATAATATTGCCAAGCTGAATATCTTCTGAAGCGATCCGACGTGTATTATGAATTGGAGGATCAAATCGAAGCGTTTCTACAACCAATTTCTGAATCTGAATTTTATTTGATTTGTCGCAATTGTTTTCTTTTGAAAAACACTGCAATAATGAATTGCTCAATAAACCTCTTCCAGCGTCATAACTTTGAATAAAAAGGCCAATTAAATTGCTTATAAATATAGATTTTATTTCGTCAACAGAAATAGTATGCTTCTTCGAAATCGCAGTAATTAAATTTTGATAAAATGAAAATGCATCGATATGTTTTTCTGTAATTATATAAATTTCTTCCGAAACTGTATTGATCAAATCGATGTCCTCAGGCTTTTTATTAGGATGCATTAGTTTGGTAAGCGTCTCGATATTGTTTGCAATAAAATGAGAATCACGATCATTAAAATCAAAACTTTTCAAAATGGTCAGGACTGGTAGTTTTTTACAGATTAATTCAACCCAGTTTATGTTGTTAGTAACAGTGCTTTGAAACAATTTTGAAAGAAGCGATTCAATTGCGATAGATTTCATGTTAGAAAAAAGAACCGTTGCGATTTCTTTTGCAATTTCATGCTGAATTCCGTTTGAAAGTCTGGCTAGATTACGACTGATTTTTAAAGCATATAGATTGAGATTGTTTTCTGAAACCGCTGGGATCTGTGCACTTTTATGATTTAATATTTCAGTACAATACTCATAAGAATAAACAGCCCAGATTTTGTTTGATTCATCCCAATGAACAGGATTTTGATCCATCATTTTTTGATAGAACAAGTACGGATTTTTAATCTCCGATTGTAGAAATAAAGTTGACATGGTGTATATTTTTTAGCAAAGTTATTTACCTTTATTCTTTAATACTTCAGTTTATCCTTAACTATAATTGTTTGAAAATGGAAAACCAATTTGTAAAAATAGCATCGCTAATTGGCGATCCAACACGCGCAATTGTAATGTGGACATTGCTTGATGGAAAAGCGTTTACAGCAACAGAATTGGCAATAACGGCAAATACTTCGCCTCAAAATATGAGTATGCACTTGGCAAAACTTCTGGAAGCAGGGTTGCTAGCAGTTGAAAAACAAGGAAGGCATAAATATTACCGGTTTTCAAATAAAGAAACAGCTTATGCAATTGAAGCTATGGCAAGTTTAATTCCACCTGCGATGCCTGAAAAAAAGAAGACAGATCAGCATTCTCCAATAAAACATTGTCGGACCTGTTACGATCATTTGGCAGGAAAAATTGGTGTTGCTCTTGCCGAAAGTCTGCTAGAACAAGAAGTGATTTTAGATTTGGATACCAAATTTGAAATAAGCGCAAAAGGCGAAAAATGGTTTTCTGACTTCGGAATTAATCTCGAAGATCTCAAAAAACAACGCCGTATATTTTTGAAACCATGTTTAGATTGGAGCGAAAGAAAAAATCATATCGCAGGATCAATCGGTTCTTCTTTATTGGATAAAATGATTGCTGAAGATTGGTTGCGAAAAACAAAAAATTCGCGTGCCATACAAATTACAGGTAAAGGAGAAAAAGAATTATTCAGACTTTTTAAAATAGTAGTTTAAGGATAAGTCGCAGTCTCAGTTAAGAGCCTTTGTCACTTTGTCCCTTTGTTACTTTGTCCCTTCAGAAGAAAAAAGAAACTCAATCACTTTATCATACAATTCGTCATCATGCATTCCGTGACCTAAACCTGACGTCTCAATAAACTGACTATTTTTCCAATTGCTCGCTATTTTTTGCCCTTCGGCGAAAGCCACAATTTTATCAGAAGTATCGTGAGCAATAAATCCAGGAATAGTAAATTCTGATGCAAATTTCTGTCCTGAAAAATCTTCTAGTTTAAAATTGAATCGGTCTAAGAACTTGCTTTCTAAAAGAGAAAACATTTTGGTATTGAGGCTCAGCATGGAAACATAATTGTCAATCAAAGTTTTTAACTCTGACGGTGCGCCTAAAATCACCATTTTATTAATACTCGTATTTGGAAATAAATATTGATGGTAAACGCAAGCGGCACCACCAATCGAATGCCCAATGATGATTTCTGGCTGATATTTTTCTACTGCTTTATTGATAAATTCAGCGTAAAGTGGCACATTAAATTCTTTACCGCTGCTTTGCCCATGTGCAGGAGCATCAAGCGCAATAATAGTGCTTCCGGATTTTTGAAGATGGGGCAGAGTTTTTTTCCAGCGCGAAGAATTGCTTTCCCAGCCGTGAACTAATAGAATTTTAGTTTCATTTCCTTTCCAAATGTACGTTTGAAAATGATGTTCGTTATGATGGAAAATTTCTGTTTCTGTATTTTTTAAAACTTTAGGAAGATTTTCTTTTTGCAATCGGCCAATTCTAGGTTGGCTGAAAAGCGCATAAGAAAGTTCAACAGCCTTTTGCGGACGCACATAACTCAAAAAGTTAATATAAGATCCAACAGATTTTAAAGTAATAAAACGGATACCTTTTTTAATTCCCAAAACTTGTAATTTTTTTTCTAAAGGTAAAAAAAGGTCTGCCACGAATTACACGAATTAACATGAATTTTTTATTCCCATTTTCATCGACAAAAAATAATTATTGGGAATTAGTGAAATTAGTGGCAAAAAAGAGCAAAAAAAAAGTCCCGATTTAATCGGGACTTGATATTTAGAATTTTGTGAACAATTGTTCCATTTTTTCTTTTTCTTCTTCAGCTAATTGCGTATCAACTAAGATTCTTCCAGAGTGCTCATCAGTGATGATTTTCTTTCTTGAAGCAATTTCAACCTGAGTTTGAGGTGGAATTGTGAAGAAAGATCCAGCAGAAGCTCCTCTTTCGATAGAAACTACAGCTAATCCGTTACGAACACTGCTTCTGATTCTGTTGTAAGCTGCTAATAATCTATCTTCGATTTGTGCAGCAAACTCAGCAGATTTCTCTGTTAAGAAAGCTTCTTCTTTCTGAGTTTCAGCCATAATAGCATCTAACTCAGATTTTTTATGTTTTAAATGAGAGCTTTTAGCATCAAGTTTTTCTTTTAAATTAGAAATAACTTCTTTTTTGTGCTCGATAGAAGCTTTCATTTCTTTGATTTGCTTTTCAGCCAATTGAATTTCTAATTCTTGAAATTCAACTTCTTTTGTCAAAGAATTAAATTCTCTGTTGTTACGTACTGATTCTTGTTGTTTTGTGTACTTTTTAATAACCTCCTTATGCTCCTCAATAGCAATTTTCTTTGCTTTGATTTGCTCCTCAATCACTTCAAGTTCACCTTTCAGTTTCTCTGAACGAGTGCTCAAACCTGCAACTTCATCTTCTAAATCTTCAACCTCTAAAGGAAGTTCTCCTCTAACGTTTCTGATTTCGTCAATTCTAGAGTCAATAAGCTGTAAATCGTATATTGCTCTTAACTTGTCCTCAACACTTAATTCTTTCGTATTCGTCATATTTTATAAGTACTTAACTGGATTTGTATTTTCTTCCGATAAAATGATTGCAAAATTAAGAATTTTTTTTCGAAGATAATCAACAATATAATTTTTTGTATAGCGTTCGCTCTCAAAATGACCAATATCTGCCAAAAGTAACTTGTTTTCGGCTTCATAAAATTGGTGATATTTCAAGTCGGAAGTTAGAAAAGCATCGGCTCCAGCCTGAATAGCATTTCTTATGGCAAAACTTCCTGAGCCTCCCAAAACAGCAACTTTTTTGATTTTTTTTCCTAAAAATGCAGAATGGCGAATTCCGTCTGCAATCATTTTTTCTTTTACCGAAATAAGAAACTCTTTTTCATCCATTTCAGCTTCCAGTTCGCCAATCATTCCTAAACCAATATTTTGATGTGAGTTTTCTAAGTTGTAGATTTCATAAGCTACTTCTTCATAAATATGATTTAAAAAAAGTGCTTTTAAAATGCGGGATTGCAGATGTTTTTCAAAAACAACTTCAATTTTAATTTCTTCTCCAGTGTGCAGTTTTCCTTTTTCTCCAATTACAGGATTGCTGTCTTCATTTCCTTGAAAAGTAAAAAAGCCTTGTGTATTGAAACTGCAGTTGTCATAATTACCAATTGTTCCGGCACCAGCTTCAAACAGTGCATTTCGAACTTTGTCTGCATTATCTGGAACGGTAAAAGTGACTAATTTTTGAATGAAATTATTTTTAGGAACCAGTATTTTCGTATTGATTAATCCTAAAGCATCGCAGAAAATTTTATTTACGCCTTGCGAATGATTGTCAAGAGCGGTATGAACGGCATAAATGGCAATATCATTTTTGATTGCTTTTAAAATGGCACGTTCCACGTAATTTTTTCCTGTGATTTTTTTAATTCCAGAAAACAATATCGGGTGAAAGCAAACAACTAAATTGCAGTTTTTCGAAATAGCTTCGTCAATGACACTTTCTAAAGCATCATGGCAGACTAGAACTCCAGTAGATTCGGTTTCAGCATCTCCGACCAAAAGTCCGACATTGTCAAAATCTTCGGCGTAAGTCAAAGGTGCCATTTCTTCAAGAACCGATATGATATTTTTGATTTTCATTTTTCTGTTTTGTTTCAAGTTTTAGGTTTCTGGTTTCAAGTTCTAAGACTTGTGTCAAAACCGTAAACAAAATAACGAAAAAAATTATACTTTGGTAAATTGAAATTTGCTTCCGAATCAATCCGTTTACATTTGTTTGTAAAAGGGGTGATTTATATTTTGTAAATCAAATTGCGACTTTTCGTATATTTGTAGTTCTAAATTAAAAGTCATGGCTACAATAAAAATTAATGAACGAACAAAAGAGGGCAAAGCATTCATGGCTATGTTCGATGCCTTTTTTAAAAATGTTAGGGGTATTGAAATTGTTGAATCAGATAATTATGGACAGGTAAACGAAGAAGAAAGCCCATATAATCCTGATTTTGTAGATATGGTTTTGAAATCTGCAAAAGATAATAATAGTACTGAAATTAATCCTAATGATGTATGGGGAAGTTTAGGATTGAAATAAAGGAATTAGCGAAAAAGCAAATTATTCAACATTATAAATCTGGAGATAAAAAGAGTATAAAAAATATTGAAAAAGTTCTTTTAGAACTTTCAGAGACTCCTTTTGAAGGAATTGGAAATCCTGAACCCCTAAAATATAAACTTACCGGATTTTGGTCTAGACGAATAAATCAAAAAGACAGAATAATATATTATCTGGAAGATGAAACTGTGACAATTTTTGTTGTTTCTGCAATGGGCCATTACTCAGATAAATAACTTCTATGCACTTACTTCGAAAATTACTTTTCCCTTTCGCCATTTTATACGGATTCATAACTTCAGTCCGTAATTTTCTTTTTGATAAAGGCGTTTTAAAATCGACTTCATTTGATCTTCCAGTAATAGCAGTTGGAAATTTAAGTGTTGGCGGAACAGGAAAAACACCTCAAATTGAATACCTGATTCGTTTATTGTCTGATGAATATAAAGTGGCTACTTTGAGCCGCGGTTATAAAAGAAAATCTGAAGGTTTTGTTTTGGCTGACGAAAATTCGAATGCTGAAATTTTGGGAGATGAGCCGTTTCAGTTTCATCAAAAATTTCCAAACGTTATGGTGGCGGTTGATGCCAATCGTACAAATGGAATTCAGCAATTGCTTTCTCAAAAAGTAAAACCTGAAATTATTTTACTGGATGATGCCTATCAGCATAGAAAAGTAAAAGCTGGTTTTTATATTTTACTTACTTCGTATGGCGATTTGTATGCAGACGATTTTATGCTGCCGACAGGAAATTTGCGTGAAAGCAGAAGCGGAGCAGAAAGAGCAAGCATAGTGGTTGTTACCAAATGCCCTAAAATTTTAACGGAAGAAGAGCAGGCTGAAATTAGAATAAAGTTGAAATTGAAAAGCAGCCAGCAAGTATTTTTTAGTTTTATAGATTATGACATCTTTATTTATGGTAAAAACGAAAAAATTGCAGTAAGCGAAATTAAATCAGAATCTAAATTGCTTTTGGCTGGAATTGCAAAACCAAAGCCATTTTTTGATTATTTAAAAAATGAAAGCGATGAGTGTCTGACTTTTCCCGATCACCATCATTTTTCTGATGCAGATTTAGATACAATTCGAAATAAAGCAAATGGAAGGAAAATGATTACTACTGAAAAAGATTATGTGAGACTGAAAGACTCAGAACTAATAGATCAATTGTATTATCTGCCTATAAAAAGCTCTTTTATCAACCATCAGCAAGACTTCGACGCAACGATTTTGGAATATGTAAAGAAGAACTTAGAATCTCAGTATCTTAGAAGCTTAGAGACTTAGCTAATCAAAAAACTTAGCAATCGTACTGTAGAAATCGTCTGGAACAAAAGGTTTTGTAATTACATCATCCATTCCATAAGATAGAAGCATATCTCGGTTTTCGTCGAGCGAAATTGCAGTTAATGCTATAATTGGAGTCGCTTTGTCAAACTCACGAATCAATTTAGTAGCTGTTGTTCCGTTAATGCCAGGAAGATGCACATCCATTAAAATCATATCAAATCGTTTGATTTTTAAAAGCTCAACAGCATCTTCTCCATTGTCAACAATCTCGCAAGCGATGTTTTTATTTTCAAGCATTTTACGAGTGATCATTTGATTGATTTTGTTGTCCTCAATCAATAAAATAGATTTGTTTTTCAATTGTTTATCGTTATAAGGTTTGACTTCTTCGATTACTTCCAGCGGTTCGTTGTTGACTTTGAAATTTAATTTGAAGGTAAACGTAGAACCTTTACCCACTTCACTTTTTAATTTTATTTCGCCTCCTAAAAGTTCAATTAATTTTTTTACAATAGTAAGGCCAAGACCTGTTCCGCCGTATTTTCTGTTTACTTCAATAGAACCTTGAGAAAAGCTTTCAAAAACAGATTGTAGCTTGTCTTCGGGAATTCCTATCCCAGTATCAACGATTTCGAAATATACTGTTGCGTTATCTTCTTCTTGAGAATACAATTTAGCAATAACATTTACATGTCCGTTCTGGGTAAATTTTAAAGCATTATTGATAAGGTTGAGAATAATTTGAGATAGTTTGGTCGGATCTCCAATTAAAGTATCGGGAATCGCTTTGTCTATTTCTAAGTTGAAATAATTTTTGTTGGCGGTTGCCAATTCTTTTAATGAACTTTGAATATTAAAAAGCAGTTCTTTTAAATTAAAACTGATATTTTCAATTTCAACTTTAGTCGAATCAATTTTATTAATTTCTAAAATTTCATTGATGAAAGTGGTGAGATAGTTGCCAGAAAACTTTAAAGACTCTAAATACTTTAGTTGTTTTTTCTTTGGTTTATCTTCAAGTAAAATATGCGTAATTCCATTAATGGCATTCAGCGGTGTCCGGAGCTCATGGCTAACTGTAGACAAAAATTCAGATCGTGCTTTTGATGCTTTTTCTGCATTGTTTTTGGCTAAAATAAGTTCTTTATTCTTTTCCCGAAGCAGTAAATTGTTCTGGTTTCTAATGATATTGTTTTTGTACAGCGCCAAACTCAAAAGAGATAAAATCGAGATCAAAGCAATGGCTAAAATGCTGACTAACTTAGAATAACGATACGTTTTTAGCTGGAATTTTTCTTCGCTTTCTTTTTTAATGGTATTATTTAAAGATTGATTTTTTTTGAATTTTTCGTATTCGTCCAAATCAATTTTAGCATTTTTTAGTTTTAAAAGATAATTCTCTATCTGATAATGTTCATCTAAATAAGAATAAGCTAAATCGTAATTTTTATTCTGTTTATAGTATTGGCTTATGGCTAAAACAATTTTAGATTTTTTTTGCAGATCATTGATCTGGGTATTGTAATCTAAGGCTTTGTTAAAATATACAATAGCAGAATCATTTCTTTTAAGTTGTCCTTCTATTAGACCAAGCTGGTAAAAGGCATCTGCTTTGGTTTTTAGAACGGCTTTATTATCCGGTTTTTGGGTGATTGCTTTGAACGTTTTTACTGCCGACTTCAAATCATTATTAGCCTTAAATGCTAAAGCTTTCTGATAATCTAGCACTTCTGCATTATCATTGATGTTGAGCTGTTTTAGTAAATCTTGAGCTTTTGTATAATAAACAGTTGCTGTTTTATAATCGCCTTTGGCAGTATTGGTTACGCCAATATAATGCAATGCCAAAACTTTTGTGCAGCTTGGTTTTAAGGTATCAAATAAAGAAACTGTTTTGTGGAAATTTTTTAAAGCATCTTCAAATTTTCCTTGGTTATAATAAATTTTGCCAAGCTTAAAAGTCTGATTGGCCAGATTCTCTTTTTTACCGTTTTCTTCGCAAAAATTAATCGACTTTTCGGTGTAGTAAACCGCCTGATTTAGCTTTTTATTGTTAAGATTTGAATTGGCTAACTTGTTATAATAGGCCAGACTATCCGTATTCTGTTTGGTTTGAGAATACAAAAACGAGTTAAAAAAACAAACAACAATAAAAAGATAGTATTTCATGTATGGCAATGCTTTTACAATGAATCTTATTTTTCTCTTATCAGTAAAATTAAATCGATCAATCTTGATGAATAGCCAATTTCGTTATCGTACCAGCCTACAACTTTTACCATTTTATCGATAACTGAAGTTAGCTGTGCATCAAATAAACAAGAATGTGTATTGCCTATTACATCAACCGAAACGATCGGATCTTCGGTATAATCTAATATCCCTTTTAAATTTGTTTTTGAGGCTTGTTTGAATGCTTTATTTATTTCTTCAATGCTTACAGCACGCTTTACATTGAAGGTTATGTCTGTTAATGAACCGTCTGGAACAGGGACTCTTATACCACAGCCCCCCATTTTATTATGCAATTTAGGAAAAATTTTCGTTAATGCCTTCGCTGCACCTGTTGTTGTTGGAACAATTGACTGGCTAGCACCTCTCGCACGGCGTAAATCCTTATGTGGCTGGTCGTGAAGGCTTTGGTCTGTCGTGAAAGAATGTATAGTTGTAATGTAAGCTTGCTCAATTCCGCACAATTCTTCGATAATTTTAATCATCGGAGCAGCGTTGTTTGTTGTACAGCTTGCATTAGAAACTATATTTTCGTTTCCATCCAATATATTTTCGTTTACACCAAGAACAACTGTTTTTATGGTATCAACTTCTGATGGAGCTGAAAGAATTACTTTTTTTGCACCAGCTTCCAAATGCGCATTTAATTCTTCATGCGTTTTATATTTACCTGTCGATTCGATGGCAATGTCAATCGAATGCGATTTCCAATCTATATTTGAAATGTTTTTTTCGTGAAAAAAGAAAAAATGCTTTCCATCTATAATAATACTATTTTCATCATGACTTACTTCAGCAGGCAAAACTCCATGAATACTGTCGTATTTTATTAAATGCGCCATGGTTTTATTGTCAGCAATGTCATTTATGGCAACAACTTCGATTTCGGGGTGATTTAAAAGCAATCGAAATAAATTTCTTCCAATTCTTCCAAATCCATTAATAGCAATTCTTGTTTTCAATTATTTGTTTTATTCGTTTAATCGTTAAAATCGTTTAATTGTTTTAAACCGTTAAACGTCTATGCGATTAAACGATTAACCAGTTAAACGATTAACCTAAAATTTATAAAATATGTTTTTGTGCTTTATAAGAAGAACGAACAAGAGGTCCGCTCTCAACATGTCTGAAACCTAAATCAAGACCAAATTTTTCATATTTAGCAAATTGTTCAGGCGTAATAAATTCTTTTACAGGAAGATGTTTTTTACTTGGCTGTAAATATTGTCCAATAGTAACTACGTCAACATTTGCATTTCTCAAATCAGTCATCGTCTGGAAAACTTCTTCTTCAGTTTCGCCAAGACCAAGCATAATTCCAGATTTAGTTCTATTAATTCCTTTTTCTTTTAGGTAGCGAAGCACTTCTAAACTTCTGTCATATTTAGCTTGAATACGAACTTCGCGAGTTAAACGTCGTACCGTTTCCATGTTATGAGAAACAACTTCTGGATTTGCTTCTACAATACGATCAAGGTTTCTTTCAATTCCTTGAAAATCTGGGATCAAAGTTTCAAGAGTAGTTTGAGGATTCATTCTTCTGATAGCTCTTACCGTTTCCATCCAAATGATAGAACCACCATCTTTAATATCGTCTCTATCAACGCTAGTAATTACAGCATGTTTGATATTCATTATTTTAATAGAACGAGCTACTTTTTCAGGTTCGTCCCAATCTACCGTTTCTGGTCTTCCGGTTTTTACGCCACAGAAACCGCAAGAACGAGTGCAAACATTTCCTAAAATCATGAAAGTCGCGGTTCCTTCGCCCCAGCATTCTCCCATATTTGGGCAGCTTCCAGAAGTACAAATGGTATTTAAACTATATTTATCAACTAAACCTCTAAGTTCAGTATATTTTTGTCCGATAGGTAATTTTACTTTTAACCACTTTGGTTTTGCGGTAAGTGTATTTTCAGTGACTGTTTCCATATATCAATGTTCAAAGTACAAAGATACGGAATGTAGTTTATTTGAAGATTTCTTTAGGCTTTAATTTAGCAATTGGACATTAAAAATGAGTAGAACTACGCTTCAATTATGTGTAATAAAAAAGTTAAATGTGTGCGCTTAGGTGTCTGTTTTTTGATTTTACAAAGATTTTTTCTCTGTAAATATGGAAATAGGTTGTAATTATGGCAATTAGTTGTGTTTTAGTGCTTTAAAATTTATACCTTTAAATGTTAAAAAAACTAAATTTCTGATGGGAATACGAAGATGTTTTTGTAATATATTTGTTATTAAATTAATAAAGTAAAAATGAAAAAGAAATTTATTGTATTGGGAGTTTTATTGGCTGCTTTTAGTTTCACTAAAACAAATGCGCAGATTAATTTTGGCGATAAAGCAATTGGAGCAGTTCAAAAGGGAGTTACTGGTTTTACTTTTAGTAGTGCCGATGCAGCAAAATTATCTAAAGAAGCAGTTGATAAATTAGATGCAGAGCATGAAATTGCAGGGCCAACAGATGGTTACACTCTAAGATTAAATCGTGTTTTTGGAAAACATGCTTCAGGAGATGGGTTTACTTTAAATTATAAAGTTTATAAATTGAAAGAAGTAAATGCTTTTGCAACTGCCGACGGAAGTGTTCGTGTATATTCTGGTTTAATGGATATTATGGATGACAACGAATTAATTGCTGTAATTGGACACGAGATTGGGCACGTAGCAAACAATGATTCGAGAGATGCTATTCGTGCAGCTTACCAAAAAGAAGCTTTGATGGACGGAGCAGCTTCGCAATCGGCAACTGTAGCAACAGTTACAGATAGTCAGCTTGGGAAAATCGGAAGTGCGATTATAGACAGTAAATATAGCCGTAAACAAGAGTCTGAAGCCGATTTATTTGCTTACAATTTCATGAAGAAAAACGGTTATGATGTAAATGCCGAGGAATCTGCTTTTAGAATTTTGGCAAAAATGAGCGAAGGATCTGAAGCTTCATTTATCGACCAAATGATGAGTTCGCATCCAGACTCTAAGAAAAGAGCTGATGATGCTAAGAAAAGAGCAGAAAAAGATGGTTTGTATAAACCGTATGTACAGCAAAAAATTGTAAATACAGCTCCAGTTGCTAAAAAGACAACTACAACCAAGAAAACAACGACAACAAAAAAGAAATAAGAGTTGTTTCTTAAATTATAAAACCCAGCAAATTTCTATTTGCTGGGTTTGTTTTTTTATCCTAATACGTGAAAGGCAAGAATCTTTTGCACTTCATAAACATTAACCGATTTGTTGAATTGTTTTACAATGCTTGGTTGTTGTTCGCTAGAAATCCAGATTTTTAATTCGGCATCTAGATCAAAAGTTCCTGCGGTTTCGACACTAAACCTTGTGATGTTTTTGTAAGCAATAGATTTGTACTCTGTTTTGCTTCCTGTAATTCCTTGCACATCAACTAAGATTAATCTTTTGTTGGTAAAAATGAAAGTATCGCGAATAAGTTTAAAACCCATTTCAATTTCTTCATTTGTTGTTAAAAGCTGTCCGTATTTCTTAATCAAATCTTCCTGACTTACAGAACCTGCATTGCCCAGAATGGCTGAAAATATTCCCATTATTTTGTTTTTAATTTAGTTAAAATGAATTCCGTTTTGCAGTGGTAAATGTAGTTGATTTTGTTATTTCTTTGGAATTAATTCAAATTTAATTATTAATGGAACGACTGTTATCGCAATTAAAAAAGAGGCTATAAAAGTGACGGTTAAATTTCCAAAATTCAAGGCTTTTGGGTCTACGATGAATCTTATGAATAAAATAGCTGACGTAAATAAAACTACTGCACTCCAATATAAATTATTAGTAGAAGTTTTAGGGTAAGATCCTTTTGGAAGTTTGGAGAAAGCGAATAGTATGATAATAAAACCAATTAAAGTGCTGGAATGTTGGGCTATTTTCCAAAATGGAATTTCTTTTCCAAAAAGGGATATTGTATTTTTGAAACTACCGATTTGCTCTACAAAATAACCATGTTGATGGGTAAATGCATCCCAAAAAATATGAGAAGATATTCCGATTAGCAAAGAGGTTGTAACGGTAATCCAATTCTTTTTAAAATAAATATTCCAATTGAAATCTGTAAAAATTAGTATTCTGTTTTTTATTATAGTTGGAAGATTTTGAAACAAAAGATTGCGAGTTATATTATGAAAGAGAAAAGATAGTAAAAGTGCAAGAGGCAAATCAAACCAAAATATACCGCTTAAAGTGTGGCTATAATCACTTTTAACTTTCATGCGAATAAAGTATTCAAAATCTGGAGTTAAGCTTCCTATTACTAAAGCTGTTAAAGAAAACCATGATTTTGGCAAATATCTTAACGGAAGAATTATTGCAGGGTGCGAAAAAGTAAAAGGCATTAAGAGAAATTTAATTTGACTTGGTTTGATTCAAAAATTAAATATAAAAAAAAAGGCAGAACCTAAGTTCTGCCTTTTTCCACTTTTCAAAATATTTATATTAATCAACTTCCGTTTTTATTGTAATTGGAAGATTATAGGCAGTTCTCACAGGTTTTCCATCTAGAATTCCTGGGCTCCATTTTGTTTTTAATGATTTTAAAACTCTAATAGCTTCTTTTCCCATTCCGTAGCCAGGATCATTTTTTACCATAATGTCAGTAAGTGATCCATCTTTTTCAACTACAAAAGAAACATACACTCTTAGTGTTTTTTCTGCATCAAGTTCTGGTCTTTGGAAATTGCTTCCAACATACTTGTAAAATTGAGCAATTCCGCCTGGAAATTCTGGAAGTTTGTCCAAAATAGCTGTAGAAACCGGCTCGTTGCTTGGTGGCGCAACCGAAGTCACATCTACATTTCCTCCGCCTCCTGTTGTTGGTATTACATTGACAGAAGTTCCTGTTCCTGCAGTATTGTCTACAATAGGACCATTATCTGTGTTTGGTGCAATATTTTCAACTGCATCTTGTGTTCTGGTCACTACAGGATTTGTTAATTGCGCGGCGTCTGTTTTACTCACAGCACTTTGCTCAACTACTGGTGCAGGCGGAGCTGGTGGTGGCGGCACAACAATCGGGTCAACGTGTACAATCGTTGGTTCGTAAATTTGAGGTTCTGGATCAACTTCAACTGGTGAAGTCCTAAATTTGCTAATAAGTACAGGTGCACTTCCTAAAGCCGTTATTAACAATAAACCCATAAAGAGAGCTGTAACAGAATTTTTGGAGTTCTCCTGGCGTAATTGATACGCACCGTATTCTTTGTTTTTGTTCTCGAAAACAAGATCGGTCCACTTGTTTTCATAAATGCTTAATTTAGACATGATTTTTGGGTTTTAAGGTTAAGTAGCTTTAAATCATACGCAGAAAGAGTTTAGCTAACAACATGAAAGTTGTAGTTTTTAGATTATGGAAATGTGTTCTTTTTAAGAATAAAAATAGTAATAATTTATTCTTTAATTAAAGATAATAAATTATCTATTACGTTCTATAATTTCAGCTAATAATTTTTTAGCGCGCAAAAGTTTTACTTTAACGCTGCTTAAAGGTTCGTCAATCTTAGCAGCAATTTCCTGATAAGACATTTCTTGAAAATAGCGAAGCTGAATTACTTCTTGGTAGTGCGGTTTAAGTTCTTTGATGCATAAGAGCAGACGAGAAAGATTCTGTTCTTTAATTAAAGCATCTTCTGCAGATGGAGTAGGGTCGGCAATGTTGTATGCCTGTTGGTCTTCGTTGTCTGTGATTTCTATAAAAAGATTGGTTTTCTTTTTTCGAAGCAAATCAATATAGACGTTTTTTGCGATTGCAATAAGCCAGGTGTTAAATTGAAACTCTGGATTATAAGAAGCTATTTTGTCAAAAGCTTTAGAGAAGGTTTCTATGGTAATATCTTCTGCGATGGTTTCGTTTTCGGTTCGTTTAAGCATAAACGAATACACCTCATTCCAATAATGATCTAATAAAAAAGTAAAGGCGATCTGATCGCCTTTTTTTGCTTTTTCTATTTTAGAGTTTATTTCCAATATACGGGTTTTGAAAAGATATTAGTTATAAAGATATTAATTTGCGTTAATATAAGCGCTATCTCAACAACTGGAAACCAAATTTTAATATCTTTTTCTTTTAATTTTCCTGCTGAGAATCCAATTACTGTCCATACAACAGTATAGCGTGTCGCTAAAATTGCCAATACGGCAATCCATTGGAATTGAAATGCTAATAGTATAATAACTAATAAAAAGAAAAATAATTGTGAAAGGAAAAATAATCCCAACTGCATTTTATCAAAAAACTTGTAATGCTCTGCAGTAGAAATATGTCTTCTTTTCTGAGTAAACCATTCCTTATAGGTTAGCTTAGGTTTTGAATAAGTAAAGCTTTCAGGTGTATATGAAATAGTAGTGTTTGCTTTATTTGCGGCTTGGTTAATAAACAAATCATCATCGCCAGAGCGAATCTGAATGTGGTCAATAAAACCATTTACATTAAAAAACTCTTCTTTTTTATAAGCAAGATTTCTTCCAACTCCCATATAAGGAAGTCCGATTTTTGCCCACGAAAAATATTGCATCGCTGTTAGAACAGTTTCAAAACGGATAATTTTGTTTAAAAATGAGCGTTCTACTTTTTCATAACCGCCATAACCCAAAACAATTGTTTTGTTCATAGTGAATTGCGAAGTCATAGAAGTAATCCAATCTTTAGAACTTGGAAAACAATCGGCATCTGTAAAAAGTAAATAATCTTTCTTTGCTGCTTTTATGCCAAGTGTTAAGGCGTATTTTTTATTTCCCCAAAAAGCCTCATTGTTTTCGACTTTTACCAAACGGATATTAGAAAATTCTTTTTCAAATTCTTCAAAAACTTCAAGAGTTTCATCGCTAGAGGCGTCGTCAATTAAAACAATTTCAAAATCTGGATAATCTTGCTGTGCCAAAAGCGGAATGTATTTTTTTACATTCTCTTCTTCATTTTTAGCACATACAATAACAGAAACCGGAAGATTTTTAGGTTTCACATGTTGTGGTTTGGCAAAAGCAAATTTTCCAAAAACTCCTAGATAATAAAATAATTGAACTACAACAATAGCAATAAAAAAGTAAAATATGTATATAAGCATCTGATTTATTAGGTTCTATTAATTTCACGTTCTGCGATTGCAAATGTACTTATGAATTCGCTAAATTCAATAGCTAAAACCGATTTACTTTCGGCATTTTGACATTTCTTTTGCAACAGCAATAGCCTGAGGGTTTTCGGTTTTTTCCAATTCCGAAATTATGTTTTTATAATTGTGATCGTCGCGATTTTGAGAGAGTTTTTTGGTAGCTTGTATTTCTTCAATTTCGATTTCAAAGCCAAAGATTCCTCGAGCTTCACGCATTGTTTTTGCCGATAAATCTTCAACGCGAACAGGGTTCTTCGAGTTTGCTTCGTACTTGTCTACCAGCTTTTTCAATTGTTCTACAGAAGTTTCGTAATCTACAATTTTGATTCTTCCATAAACATTTACGGCTATATAATTCCATGTTGGCACATTTTCATGATCGTACCACGAAGAAGAAATGTAGCTATGTGGCCCCGTAAATACCGCCAAAACTTGATCGTTTTCCGCAAAACCTTCAGCTTGCGGATTCAGTTTTGAAATATGCCCTTGCAAAATTTCTTTTCCATAAGCATTCATTTCCAGTTCTATCGGTATGTGAGTGGCACACAATTTTCCGTTAGTCTGATTAATCAGGATTCCAAAGCTGTTTTCTTTCAAAAAAGCTCTGATTTCTTCTTGATTTTCGTTTTTGTATAAATCTGGCGTATACATTTTTTGTGTTGTTTTGTCGTCACGAATTTCACGAATTGGCACAAATTAAATTAGTGTCAATTCGTGAAATTTGTGGCAAAAGAAAATTAAATCACATTTACTTCCGCTTCGATTTGAATGCCAAAAGTTTCGAAAACCGTTTTCTGAACTTCTTTTGAAACGGCTAAAATTTCTTGTCCTGTCGCATTTCCGTAATTCACTAAAACCAAAGCTTGATTTTTATGAACTCCTGCATCGCCAAAACGTTTTCCTTTAAAACCGGCTTGCTCGATCAGCCAACCCGCTGGAACTTTTACTTCGGTTTCTGAAACTTCGTAAAATTTCATTTCTGGAAATTTTTGATGGATTTTTTCAAAATCAGATTTCAATAAAATCGGATTTTTGAAGAAGCTTCCGCTATTTCCTAATTCTTTTGGATCTGGCAATTTACTTTGTCTAATGGCAATTACAGCATTGCTCACATCTTTCAATGTTGGCTCTGTAATATTGTTTTTGGCCAATTCCGCCAAAATATCTCCGTATGAAGTATTGATTTTATGATTGCGTTTAGTCAGTTTAAAAATAACAGAAGTAATGATGTATTGATCTTTTACTTCGTGTTTGAAAATGCTTTCGCGGTAGCCAAAATTACATTCGGCGTTATCGAAAGTTTTCATTTCCTGAGTGGCAATATTCATCGCTTCGCAAGAAACAAAAGTGTCTTTTATTTCCGTTCCGTATGCGCCAATATTCTGAACTGGCGTTGTGCCGACGTTTCCAGGAATAAGCGACATGTTTTCTAAACCTCCAAAATTATTGTCGATTGTCCAAAGAACGAAATCATGCCAAGTTTCGCCAGCCTGACTTTCGACCCAAACAAAATCGTCATCTTCTTTTGTGATTTTTTTTCCTTTTAAATCAATATGAATAACCAAAGCATCAATATCTTTTGTTAAAAGCATATTGCTTCCGCCTCCTAAAATAAATTTTTTCTCGTTTTTGTTTTCTGCTAAAACTGTTTTTAATTCAGTAATAGAATGAACAGCAACAAATTGTTTGGCACTGGCTTCAATGCCGAAAGTATTATATTTTTTTAAAGAAAAATTGGATTGGATTTCCATAAATAAAAGGCTTTTTAATATAGTTCAAAATTATGAATTATAAGTTTTGGTTTAACCGCAAAGACGCAAAGTTTGCGCAAAGTTCGCAAAGCTTTGCGTTCATAGCGTAAACCCTTGCGAACTTTGCGGTTAAATACTTCTAGAGTCTAGCAACTCATGATATTTCTCTGAAATAACCTTCATATTAATATCATAATTCGCATTTTCTTCCACAAATTTTCTATTTCGAGTAATTGCTTCGTTTCTTAATTCAGGATTTTCGAAAGACCAAATTAATTCTTGTGCCAACATTTCGACATTATCAATTTCAATTAATTGTCCGTTTTCACGATGCGTAATCCAACTTTGGTTTCCTGGAATGTCTGAAACAACAGGAAAGCAATTAGAAGCCATTGCCTCGAACAAAGAAGCAGAAACACCTTCGGTAATAGGCATGCTGATATAAATATTAGATTGCTGTAATAATTTTGGAAGTTCGGTATTCGGAATTCTTCCTGTAAAAATCACCTTGTTTTCGATTTGAAGTGCTGTAGCTAAATCTTTCAAAAATTGTAACCTTGTTCCGTCACCAACAATGGTCAATGTAAAATCGATTCCTTTTTGATTTAAAATTCCGAAAGCTTTTAAAATAGAATCGTGACGATATTCCGGTTGAAGCGAACGTGTTACAATGGCGCTAATTTTGTTCGAATGATTGGTTGAAGGAGTAAAAAGCGATAAATCAATTCCTTTTGGAAGTATTAAAACTTTATTCATATCAACGCCAGTTGCTTTCATGTGAACTGCCATTACAGGTCCCCAAGCGTGAATTAAATGCGCATTTTTGAAAGCATATTTCTGAATGAACTTTTTATAAGGATACAATTTAGATTCTTCTGGCCATAAATCGGTGCGGCCTTGTTGTGCGATAGCGATAGTTTTAGATCCAGATAATGCCGCAAGAAAACCGTAACTGGTCGTTCTTTCAGCAATTATCATATCTGGCTTTTCTTTTTTAATGATTTTTCGAATAGAAAGAGGAGCAAAGAAATACTCTAAAATACGTTTGAACCTGTGAGTGTTGGAAGTTTGAAGTTCCCAAGTGATAATTTCAAAATCGCCAAATTCCTTCAGGCCTTTCATCCAAGTTATAGCATCAGCGCGATAAGATTCTCCAAGAAAAAGTATTTTCCTTTTCATTATAAAAGTTTTTCGCTGCGAATTCACGAATTAATTTTGAATAATTCGTGAATTCGTGGCGATTTTTTTTATTTCTAAAATTCTTCAGTTTCCAAAGCGCGGTTGATGAACTCGTTTAATGGTTTTAAAGCAATGAGTTTTTGGCTCATTTTTTTTACGAAATCTTTCTCCAAAACTTCAGAAACATTGTAAACTTGGGTTGCAGTAAAACTTTTCAATTTTAAAAATTCAATTGCAGGATGGTCTTTTTCATAACCTCGCGGCATGCTTTTTAGCGAATTACTTTCGTTTATGTCTAAGCTTCCAAACTCTTTTTTGAAGTTTTTGTCGTTTAAAATTTCTTGTAAATCATCGTAGAAAAAGGCAATTTCTTTACGAACTTTTTTTAATTCGTCTGCATCTGGCGAATAAAAACCGCCGGCAATAAAACTTGCGCCTTTTTCGATATGCACATAATAGCCAGAACGGTTTGCGCCTTTTGCTCCAGCCGACATCCAAACACCTAAATGGGATTTGTAAGGAGATTTGTCTTTAGAAAAACGGATATCGCGATTAATTCTAAAAGTGCAATCTTTTATTTCAAGAAGTTCAAGTGAAGCATCAAGCGGTTTCATGGCATCCAAAAAGTCGCTTACCAATTGATGGTAATCTTTCTTGAAAATTTCATATCGTTTTTTATTTTCCTGAAACCATTCGCGGTTGTTGTTCTTTTTTAAATCGTCTAAAAATTGCAATGATTCTTTCGTTAGCATATTCTTTTTTATTGCAGTTGTTTTTAAGGTTTATTGTGGAAGACTGATTTTTGGTCTGCCACGAATTCCACGAATTTACGCTAATTTTTAATTATTTATCGCATAGATTTGACAAAGTTTGAAACTGTGTCAAAGTTAAAAGCTAAAAATAAATTAGTGCAAATTCGTGGAATTTGTGGCAAAAAAAAATAAATCACAAATTAAATATCTTATAAGTCTGGTGCGTCGATTTTACAATTGCTTCGGTTCTTTCTGGATGTGTATCAGAAATAAAAAGCTGTCCAAAGGTTTCGCTGTTTACCATTTCTATAATTTTGGCAACGCGCGTTTCGTCTAGCTTGTCAAAAATATCATCAAATAGAAGAATTGGTTTTACACCGCTTTGTTTTTTTAGGAATTCAAATTGCGCCAATTTTAAAGCAATCAGAAAAGATTTCTGCTGACCTTGTGATCCGAATTTTTTTATCGGATGCGAATCAATTTCAAAAGACAGATCGTCTTTGTGAATTCCGACAGTTGTATAATGTAGCGCTCGGTCTTTATTGATGTTTTCCTGTAAAAGCGTTAAAAGGTCTTTTTCGAATAAATGACTTTCATAAACTAGCTGTACACTTTCTTCAGATCCTGTTATTGCTTGATGATGTACATTAAATATAGGTATAAACTGCTCGAGGAAATCTTTTCGTTTTTCAAAAATCGATTTTCCGTAACCTTGCAGCTGTTCATTATATATAGATAAGGTGTCGTTATCAAAAACATGATTCAGCGCAAAATATTTTAAAAGTGCATTTCGCTGCGTAATTACCTTTTGGTTTTGTATTAATTCATGTAGATAAGTTGAATCTAACTGCGAAATCACGCTGTCCATAAACTTACGGCGCGTTTCGCTTCCTTCAATAATCAAATCGCGATCGGCTGGCGAAATAATTACAAGCGGAATAAACCCGATATGATCTGAAAATTTATCATAAGGTTTTCCATTTCGCTTTAAAACCTTTTTTTGCCCTTTTTTTAAGCTGCAGACAATCTGCTCGGTTCTCTCATTTTTTTCGAGTTCGGCATCAATCACAAAAAACTCTTCGCCGTGTTTGATATTTTGAACCGCAAGCGGATTAAAATAACTCTTTCCGTAAGCCAAATGGTAAATAGCATCAAGCACATTGGTTTTTCCAATGCCATTTTTACCCACAAAGCAGTTGATTTTGATGTCGAAATCAAAACTTGCTTCAGAAAAGTTCTTGTAATTAAATAATGAGATTTTGTTTAAATGCATTTTTTAGGGACTCCAAGTGTAAAATTTACCGTTTTTGAGCAGTAAAAATTTGAGGTTGCAAATTACCGAAAATTATCGATATAATGGGCTTTAGGGCGATTCTCGGCCAATTTATTTTATCGCTTCCGCGAAAGCGCAAATCTTAAATGAAAATATTTCTTTTAAAATAGTGATAAAATTGAATTTTTTTACGTCATTTTCAATAAAAATTTTATTTTTGCCGTTCACTAAATAAATTTTAAATGGCAACTTACAATAAAAGAGGATATAAGACACCAAAAGAAAAGGAAGTAAAAGAGGTGGTTACTGAAGAGCAACAAGTAATTATTGATGAAAAAGACAGTACAACTGCTGGAGTTTTCTCAAAATTAGATGAAACAGCTTCAAGAACTGAGGATTGGGTGGCTAAAAATCAAAAAATCATTATTGGTTTAGTTGCAGGTATCGCAGTTGCTACAATTGGATATTTGGCTTACCAAAAATTTATTGCAACTCCTAAACAAGAAGAAGCTGCAAGTGAAATGTTTGTTGCACAGCAAAACTTCGAAAAAGCAGTAAACGGTGTTTCTAGCGATTCATTATTCAAATTATCATTAAACGGTTCAGAAGGTAAATTCGGATTTATCAAAATCGCTGATGAATATTCTGGAACAGATGCTGGAAATCTTGCAAACTACTATGCTGGTATCGCTTACTTAAATACTGGTAAATTTGATGAGGCAATTAAATATTTAGGTGAATTCAAATCAGAAGATGTAATCTTAAGCGCTTTAGCAAAAGGTGCTACAGGAGATGCTTATTCTCAAAAAAATCAGCAAAAAGAAGCTTTAGATTTTTATGTAAAAGCTGCTGAGTCTAACAAAAACGATTTTACAACGCCTCGTTTCTTATTAAAAGCTGGAAAAACGGCTTTGGCTTTAGGGCAAAAAGAAGATGCTTTGAAATACTTTAATGATATTAAAGATAACTACGACAGTACTCCAGAAGCAGCATCTGTTGATGCTTTGATCGGATTAGCACAATAAAAATTTTAGACTTTAGATTTTAGATTGTAGATTTGTATTAAAGAATCTAAATTCTAAAATAAAAAATCTAAAATAATACAGATGGCTACTGAAAATAAAAATCTATCAGAATACGATAAAAACACAATCCCAAATGCGAAAGACTTTCGATTTGGGATTGTTGTTTCTGAATGGAATGATACTATAACAGAAGGACTTTATAATGGTGCTTTTGATGCTTTAATTGATTGTGATGTTCCTGCTCAACAAATTATCCGATGGAATGTTCCTGGAAGTTTTGAGTTGATCTACGGAGCAAAAAAAATGCTTCAGACACAAAACGTTGATGCGGTTATCGTAATTGGATGCGTAATTCAAGGAGAAACTAAGCATTTTGATTTTGTTTGCGAAGGTGTTACACAAGGAATTAAAGATTTGAATGTTCAAACTGATATTCCGGTTATTTTCTGCGTTTTAACAGATAATAATATGCAGCAGTCAATTGACAGAAGTGGAGGAGTTCACGGAAATAAAGGAACGGAAGCTGCAATTGCGGCAATCAAAATGGCATACATTCGTCAGCAAGCTTCAATAGCTCACGTTTTTAATCAGCCATTATTAACTTCGGGAGCGCTTCAAATTGAAGATTCGCCAAAAAAAATAGAGAACGAATAAAACACATTTGTTTTTAAAATGTTAAAACCTATACTGTGTCACAATGGTATAGGTTTTTTGTTTTTTTTATGATTGTTCTTATTCTAAAAGCCAATCAAAATTCACTAAATTTGTACTTCTTGGTTTATTAAAATCTAATCTAAACTTTAAAATTATTTTTGCTTAATGTCGAGTATTATTCAATTGCTTCCTGATCACGTTGCTAACCAAATTGCTGCTGGAGAAGTGGTTCAAAGACCAGCTTCAGTTGTAAAAGAATTGTTAGAAAATGCGGTTGATGCCAAAGCAACTGATATCAAATTAATTATAAAAGATGCTGGTAAATCGCTAGTGCAAGTTATTGATAATGGTGTTGGAATGACTGTTACCGATGCACGCCTGTGTTTTGCCCGCCATGCAACTTCCAAAATCCGTCAGGCTGAAGATTTATTTTCTTTAGGTACAAAAGGTTTTCGTGGTGAGGCTTTGGCTTCTATTGCCGCAATTGCGCACATGGAAATGAAAACCAAACAAGATCAGGACGAATTAGGTACGCATATTGTAATTGAGGGAAGTAAATTTATTTCGCAAGAAGTCGCTGTTTTGCCAAAAGGAACTTCGTTTGCGGTTAAAAACCTGTTTTTTAATATTCCTGCTCGCCGTAATTTCTTAAAATCAGATACGGTTGAATTTCGTCATGTGATGGATGAATTTCAGCGTGTGGCATTGGCGCATCCTAATATTCATTTTAGTTTTTACCATAACGGAAGTGAGATGTATAATCTTCCAGCGTCAGGATATCGCCAGCGAATTGTAGGCATTATGTCTGGAAAAACAAATGAAAAATTAGTTCCAGTAAACGAAGATACCGAAATTATAAATGTTCAGGGGTTTGTATGCAAACCTGAATTTGCTAAGAAAAATAGAGGAGAGCAGTTCTTTTTTGTAAACGATCGATTTATAAAAAGCAGTTTCTTGCATCATGCCGTAATGTCTGCATACGATGGATTGTTGAAAGATGGTTCTCAGCCAAGCTATTTCTTGTACTTGCAAGTTCCGCCAAATACAATTGACATTAATATACATCCGACTAAAACGGAAATTAAATTTGATGACGAACAAGCGTTGTATGCTATTTTAAGAGCGTCTATCAAGCATAGTTTAGGGCAATTTAATGTTGCACCTGTTTTAGATTTTGACAGAGATGCCAATTTAGATACGCCATATCATTATAAAGATGTTGAAGCAGAGGTGCCAACGATCCAAGTAGATGGAACTTTTAATCCGTTTACTGATGATAAAACCAATCAGCATTATAGTAAAGCTGCTTCGGGATCGTCAGGATATAGTTCGGGTTCTTCTTTTTCGTCTTCGTCAGGATCATCGTCTTCATCTTCTGGATATTCTGGATCTTCGTATTCAGGTTATTCTAAAAAAGTAGAGCCAACAGCAAGCTGGGAAAGTTTATATGTTGGTTTAGATGTCGAAAATCCTGAAAGTATAGAAAGTTCGCCTTTTACATTCGAAAACGAAGAAGTAACTTCTTCTTTGTTTAATGATGAGGAAGTAGAACAGGCCACTCAGAAGACGTATCAAATTCATAAAAAATATATTGTATCTCCAATAAAATCAGGAATGATTATTGTGGATCAGCAGCGTGCGCATCAGCGTATTTTGTACGAACAATTTTTGCTGAATATGACAGTCAATCAAGCGGCGAGCCAACAGTTGCTTTTTCCTCTCGATTTATTTTATTCGGCATCCGAAATGGAATTGATCGAAGAATTAAAGCCTTCTCTAGCCACAACAGGATTTGTTTTTGATGAAAGCAAAACCGATCACATTGTAATTTCTGGAATTCCAGTAAATATTACAGAAAGTGAAGTTCCGCTGGTTATAGAGCAATTATTGAGCGATTTGCAAGACGGAATTCCTGCAAGCAGTTACAGTCAGAACGATACCATTGCCAAGTCAATGGCCAAAAGTTTAGCGGTTAAAACAGGATCTTATTTAACCGAAAAAGAACAAGATAATTTAGTGAACGGTTTGTTTGCTTGCAAAGATCCGAACATTTCACCTTTTCAAAAACCTACTTTCATCACGATGCGTGTTGAAGATATAGATAAAAAGTTTGCTGTATGATGAATATCACACCAGTAGTTAAACAACTACTAATAATAAATATAATATTCTTTATTGGTGCTCAGTTAGTGCCAGTATCTTATGAATATCTAGCCCTTTTCTTTCCTGAAAATCCTGGATTTAAAGTTTGGCAACCTGTTACTCACATGTTTATGCATGGCGGTTTTGCTCATATTGCATTCAATATGTTTGCATTGTATTCTTTTGGGTCTACATTAGAACACTTTTGGGGAGGAAGGAAATTTTTATTTTTCTATATCTCATGCGGGCTAGGAGCGGCTCTTGTGAATTTTGCAGTTAATTATTACTTCTACCAAGATAGTCTTACTATTTTATTGGGGCACGGTTTTGAGAAGGCTGATATTTTAAGTATCTTAAATCAAGGAAAGATTGATACAAGATGGCAGCAGATTTTAACAGCTTCAGAATTTAAACATTTTACAAATGCGTATTTTGGAACTGTAGTTGGAGCTTCTGGAGCAATTTATGGCTTATTGGTGGCTTTTACTTTTATGTTTCCAAATGCAGAATTGGGAATTATGTTTATTCCTATTCCTATAAAAGCGAAGTATTTTGTGCCGATTTATATGCTTTTGTTTGATGGTTTTTTCGGGATTTTTGGAAGTTCATTAATGGGAATCGAATCGGGAATTGCACATTATGCCCATATTGGTGGTGCGTTTTTCGGATTTATGATTATGTGGTACTGGAAAAAAAATCAGTTTAATAACAACCGTTGGAATTAATTTTTAACTTTAAAGTACAAATTCTAAAACATAAGGGTTTCTATGAATATTCTAGACGATTTAAAATTACAATATAGATTGGGAGGCATTGCCATGCGTGTTATGTATTGGAATATAGCATGTTTTATTGTATCGCTTATTTTCTTCTATAACTATTCAAATGGTTTATTTAATTTTCCAAGTTGGGTTGCTTTGTCGTCAGATCCGCAGGTTTTTATGTTTAAACCTTGGACTTTTTTAACGTATGCTTTTTTTCACGACGGATTTTTTCATCTGTTGTTCAATATGATGGTACTTAATTTTGCCAGCACTTTATTTCTAACTTATTTTACTCAAAAGCAATATTTAGGATTATATATTTTAAGCGCTCTTTTTGCTGGAGTGGCTTTTGCGTTAAGTTTTTATTTTTCTAATATCAGTGGCTCTATTGTTGGAGCATCTGCAGCTATAATGGCCATTTTAGTAGCAGCAACGACTTATTCTCCGCTAATGAATGTTCGTTTGTTCCTATTCGGAAATGTAAAGCTTTGGCATATTACAGCTGTTATTATAATTTTAGATCTAATGCAGTTCCGCTTAGGGAATATGGGCGGACATATTTCGCATCTTGCTGGCGCTTTCTTCGGATTTATTTATATCAAACTGCTTCAAGGCGGTACCGATTTAAGTGCTATTGTTTCTAAAACTTTAGATTTCTTTGTAAATCTTTTTAGAAAATCTCCTACGACCCCATTTACAAAAGTTCATAAAAATTACAAAAAACCTACAGAAAAAACGACATCAAGAATTGTTACGAAAGATAAAACGCAGCAGCAGATTGATGAAATTTTAGACAAAATCAGTCAGTCGGGATACGATTGTCTGACAAAAGAAGAAAAAGAGTTTTTATTCAAAGCTGGAAAATAAACTTGTAGGAGGAAAATATGAAAAACCTTTCTTGGTTTAATAAAATAATGTTCTTTTTGAACATAGTGCTAACTGTGCTTACATTTAGCGTCTATGTCTTACCTTTTTTAGCACCTAAAAGTTTTCCGCTTTTATCGGTGCTTACTTTGTTTATGCCTGCTTTTTTTGCGGCAAACATATTATTTTTTGTCTATTGGGGAATTCAGTTTAAAAAACGCCTTATTCTATCTGGTTTGGTTTTATTGACGGGAATTACGTTTATCAGCAAATTTTATAAGTTTTCTGCAAAAGAATATGTGAAAGACGAAAAAGATTTTTCTGTAATGAGTTACAATGTTCGTCTTTTTAATGTTTTTAAGTGGTTGGACCGAGACGATATTCCAGCAAATATTAAGGCTTTTATAGATGAAAAAGATCCGGATATCTTGTGTATTCAAGAATATTCCAATTCGGCGCATTTGGATTTAAAAGTATATCCGCATCGTTATATTTTTATTGATGGGAAGAAAATTAAAACAGGACAGGCAATCTTTTCTAAATTTCCTATTATCGAGCAAGGGAATATTATCTTTCCCAAATCTGACAACAATGTCGTGTATGCAGATATTAAGCGCGGAAAAGATATTATTCGTGTTTATAATATGCACTTGCAATCAATCAAGATTTCTCCTGATGTGAGCGAGATCTCAGATGATATTGACAATGTAAACCAAAAGAAATCACAGCGTATCTATGCTAGAATAAGCAAAGGTTTCAAACAGCAGCAGGAGCAGGCTGAAATTTTTAGAGAGCATATAAAAAACTGCAAAACTCCAATGATTATTTGCGGAGACATGAATAATAGTCCGTTTTCGTATGTATACAGAAACATAAAAGGAAAACTGAAAGATGCTTTTGAAGAAGCTGGTGAAGGTTTTGGAGCTACGTATAAATTCAGATATTATCCTGCAAGAATCGACTACATTTTTACAGATAGTAAAATGAAAGTAAAGCAATTTGAAAGCTTCTCTGATTTCGAAAATTCAGATCATTATCCGATAATGACAAGACTTTCAATGGAATGATTTTATTGGTGAAAAGTAAAAAGTGAGAAGTCAAAGTGAAAAATACATTTTACAGTTCACTGCTCACATTTAACATTTAACAACTCACACTATTTTCTGTGTCTTCAAATAATCCATTGCAAATTTACCTTCGTTAAAAAGTAAATCTAAAACACTTAAATTATTGATAAAACCATGTTTGTCGTCAAAAACCTGAGTGTATTTTTCAAAAGAATTAGTGTCTTTTTTACCATTTGCCAAATATCTGAAATCGGTAAAATCAGTTACTTCATGAAAGTATTCTGTAGTTTTTCCAAATTCCAATTTCATTCGAAGGCATTTTGTTACAACATCTAAAACTTCGAAGTTTAAGTCCATCAAAAATTGGTGTTTTTTCTCGAAAATAGGAGTGATATCGTCTTCAAAGTACTCGAAGAACGGTGAGCTTCTATATGCGGCTTCAAGCGATTTAAAATGCTGTTTCTGCCAATCAAATTCGTTTTCGATCAAAATGTCTTTTGTCTTCTGATGTGTTGCTTTAGAATGCTTAACAGGAATATTTAATAACTGAATTCCGTTTGGACTATAGATATAGGTTCTGTTTCTATTAGTCTGCTTCTGAAAATTATCTTCCATTTCAAAAGTAACGCTGTCAGATTGCGCTATTACAGCAAAATGACTGATAGATGGAAAGTAAGTTGGAAGTATTAAGGAATTCATTTCTCTATATTGTTTAAAAGTTTCAGGTTTCAAGTTTCAAGTTTTTTAAACCTGAAACTTGAAACCTGAAACAAAAATAACTTATTTTTTATTATGCTTTATTTTCTCTTCTTTTTTTCCAGATAAAATCTCCTACGAAATAAATAGCAAGAAGTATTAGGAAGTATTTAAAATAAGAATGTGGCTGGCCTTCACCGTCTACGGTTGTAAATACTCTGCTCCAGCGAACTTTGTTGATGCCTTTTCCGTTAGTGTCCCAGCTCATCCAAATGAAAACTGGTTTTCCTACGATATGGTCTTCAGGTACATAACCCCAGTAACGGCTATCTTCTGAGTTGTGACGGTTGTCTCCCATCATCCAGTAATAGTTCTGTTTGAAGGTGTATGTTGTGGCAGGTTTTCCGTTAATGATGAATTTTGAACCTTGCAATTCTAATGTGTTTCCTTCGTAATTGGTGATAATCTCTTTGTAGAAAGGAAGTGACTCATTCGTTAAAGCAACTGTTTTTCCTGCTTGAGGAATATAAATCGGTCCCATGTTATCTTGGTTCCATTTGTTGATATGAGGGAAAATATCATTATTATCTCCAGTATCCACTTTTCTGATTACCGCCGTAACTCCAGGAGTGTGTTTGAATCTCTCTGCTCCAGCTTCTGTTAAAGCACCTAAATAAAGTGTGTCTCTTTTTTCGGTTCTAAAACCCGCAGGATCTGTAATATCTAGTTCTTTGAAAATAGTTTCAAAGTCGATAGGTGTTTTTCCGTCTAATGCTACTGCATATGAATACTGAGGTTTTGCTCTTTCAGGTAAAACTAATTTTTTTCCGTTTATGAAAACATAACCATCTTTTATTGATAAGCTATCTCCAGGAATACCTACGCATCTTTTTACGTAATTTGATTTTTTATCAATTGGTTTGATAACGCCTGGTCTTCCTTTTGGTTCAAAGAAATAGTGAACGGTATCAACGGGCCAGTTGAAGACGACAATGTCGCATCGGTTTATTTTCTGGATGGCTGGTAGTCTGAAATATGGCAATTGCGGCCAGCTTAAATACGATTTGGTTTTAGTTAAAGGAATAGAGTCATGAACCATTGGTAATGCCACAGTTGTCATAGGGACTCTAGGACCATAGTTTAATTTGCTTACAAATAAGAAATCGCCGATCAATAAAGATTTCTCCAAAGATGATGTCGGAATAGTGTAAGGTTGTACCACATAAGTATGTACTAATGTTGCTACTATGATAGCAAATAATAGGGAACTAACTGTATCTGCAGCTTTGTTTTCAGGAGTTAGTTTACGGTCTTTATTGTAGTCTAATTTCTGAGTGTAATTGACCACGTAGATGTAAAAACCTAAAGTAAAAAGACCTAAAATAGTATCTAAAGTCGATTTTTTACCAAATGTTCTTAGTGTTTCTACCCATACAACAGGAAACATAATCAGGTTGATAATTGGGATAAAAAGCAATATTGTCCACCAAGTAGGACGTCCTATAATTTTCATTAAGACGATAGAATTGTATACCGGAATTGCTGCTTCCCAGCTTTTTCTTCCTGCAGCCTGATACAGTTTCCATGTGCCAAGAAAATGAATAATTTGAACGGCCAAGAAAAATACAAACCAAGAGTAAAGTGTCATAATATGGTATTTTAAGTTTCAAATTCAAGATTTTAGTGGTCTTGAATTTAGTCGATTATTGTAAATTTAGTACGTCTTTCATAGTGAAAATCCCCTGTTTTCCTGCCAGCCATTCTGCGGCAATAACAGCGCCTAGGGCAAAACCTTCACGATTATGGGCAGTGTGTTTGATTTCGATGCTGTCAATAGCAGAATCATAAGTTACGGTGTGTGTGCCAGGAACTTCTCCAATTCTTTTTGCTTCAATATGAATTTGATTGTTTTTTGCTTCTTCTAAAGTCCATTCTGCGTAATTGCTGTTTTCAATAACGCCTTGAGCTAAAGAAATAGCTGTTCCGCTTGGAGCATCAAGTTTATGGATATGGTGAATTTCTTCCATCGAAACTTTATAAGAATCGAACTTATTCATAATCTTTGCTAGGTATTCATTTAATCCGAAGAAAATATTTACTCCTAAACTAAAGTTAGAACTAGAGATGAATCCTCCTTTTTTCTCGTTGCAAAGTGCGATCATTTCATCATAATGTTCTAACCATCCAGTAGTTCCTGAAACTACAGGCACATTGGCATTGAAAGATGCAGATATGTTGTTTACTGCCGCTGATGGAACACTGAAATCGATGGCAACATCGGCTGTCGAAAGTCCGTCATAGGTATTAAATTCATCTTTCTTTAAAACTATTTCATGACCTCTTTCTAAAGCAATTCTTTCAATTACTTTACCCATTTTTCCGTATCCTAAAAGCGCAATTTTCATTATGATTTGTTTTTGATTTTTTTAATAGAATTCAATCTATTAAAACGTATAATTAAAGGTTAGTCCGACGTTTGGTTTAAACGTTACATCGGCAGGATAAATTTCTGGACGCATGGATAGCCTCTCGTTTACATTAAACTGTATTAAAGCCGCGTCAACATTGGCATCGATAATATTTAAAACATAGAACCCTACAACAAATAAAGCAGAGAGGTCTCTGTTTCTTTGGTAGAATTTTTGTCCGGCAATAAGTCGGCTGTCATCCAAAAATTGATAATTGTCATCGTGATAGCCCTCTAATCTTCGTTTGTAGGCATCGCGATAATCATGGTACTTTTTATTGTTGTCTATGTAGAAATATAAACTCGTTCCGATTGCTCCGTAAACCAATGGGATTTTCCAATATTTTTTGTTGTATGCTTGACCTAAACCAGGCAGAACAGCAGAATAAAAAGCTGCTTTTGCTGGTGTTAGCGGATCTATTTCTTCTAATGCAGTAGTGTCTTTTACGACCAAAACCGTGTCTTTTTTTACCTGGGCAAAAAGAGAAACGGTTCCTGTTAGAAAGAACAATAGACCAATGGGGACAATTTTATTCACTATCCGTTTATTAATTTCATAATTCTGTTAAAGTCAGCTTCAGAATTAAATGGAATTGTAATTTTTCCTTTTCCGTTGCCAGCGACTTTTATATCAACTTTTGAGCCAAAATAATCGTTGAAAGTGTTTTTCTGAGTTTCTCTAATTACGAATGCGGCATCAGCTTTAGGTTTTCCATCAGCTTTTGGCTGTAAGCCTTCGTGATAATTTTTAACTAAAGCTTCGGTTTCGCGAACAGATAAATTTTGGCTAACGATTTTTTGATAAATATCAGTTTGAACGTCTAAATCTTCAATGTTGATAATGGCTCTACCGTGTCCCATGCTAATAAAACCGTCACGAATACCTGTTTGGATGATCGGATCTAATTTTAAAAGACGCAAATAGTTGGCAATTGTCGAACGTTTTTTACCGACTCTTTCACTCATTTGCTCTTGAGTCAATTGAATTTCGTCGATTAAACGCTGGTATGATAAAGCAATCTCAATTGGATCCAAGTCATGGCGCTGAATATTTTCAACCAAAGCCATAACCAGCGATTCGTTGTCATTTGCAATTCTAATGTAGGCAGGAACATGAGTTAAGCCTACTAATTTTGAAGCACGAAGACGACGCTCTCCAGAGATTAACTGGTATTTGTTAAAATCTAATTTACGAACAGTAATAGGTTGAATTACACCAAGTTCTTTAATAGAAGTGGCTAATTCTCGTAATGATTCTTCATTAAAATTGCTTCTAGGCTGAAACGGATTTATTTCAATCGCACTTATTTCAAGCTCAATGATGTTTCCAACAACTTTATCAGCATTTTTATCTTCTACTGATTTAATGTCGTTTTCAGGATCTTTTAATAAGGCAGATAATCCTCTTCCTAAGGCTTGTTTTTTAATTACTTTTGTCATAAAAACTATTTACTGTTTTTCTTTATAATTTCTTGTGCTAAATGAATATAATTTACGGCACCTTTACTTGTTGCATCATAATTAATGATACTTTCTCCAAAACTCGGAGCCTCACTTAGTTTTACATTTCGCTGAATTACAGTGTCAAAAACCATATCGTTAAAGTGTTTTTGAACCTCTTCTACAACCTGATTCGATAAACGTAATCTTGAATCGTACATGGTAAGCAATAAACCTTCAATGTCAAGATCTGGGTTGTGTATTTTTTGAATACTCTTAATAGTGTTCAATAATTTTCCTAATCCTTCAAGTGCAAAATATTCACATTGAATAGGAATAACTACAGAATCTGCTGCTGTTAAGGCATTCAAGGTTAACAAACCAAGAGAAGGAGCACAGTCGATAATGATATAATCGTATTCTTCTTTTGCTTCTTCCAATGCTTTTTTAAGCATGTATTCGCGGTTTTCTTTGTCAACCAATTCAATTTCGATAGCAACAAGGTCAATGTGAGCAGGTATCACATCTACATTTGGAGCTGTACATTTTAAAACGGCTTCTTTTGGTGTTACAGTATGCTCAAGTATTTGGTAAGTTCCAGTTTCAACTGTTTCTACGTCAATTCCAAGACCAGATGTTGCATTGGCCTGTGGATCAGCGTCGATCAACAATACTTTTTTCTCTAAAACACCTAATGAGGCAGCAAGATTTACCGATGTAGTAGTCTTTCCAACGCCTCCTTTTTGATTAGCAATAGCAATGATTTTGCCCATTTATTTTCTGAATTTTGAACCGTAAAAATACAATTATTTATGGTTTTTGAAAATCTATTTTGTTAACATTTAAGAAAGTTTGATTAATCGGGGTTTCATGGGTGTTTGGCAGAAAATAATTTTAGATATGAATAAAATTATAGTAAGATTTCTAGGAAATTTGCTTGGCATTCTTGCTGCAAAATGGCAAGAATCTAGTTTTGCGTCAAAAAAAGTCTTATTTTAAGATTTCGATGGTTACATAAACCAAACCGCTTTTTTTATTGGAAGCGATATCCATAAAAGCTCTTTTGCTAAGGTCAATTTCTCGTCCTTTTACAAAAGGTCCTCTGTCTGTAACTTTTACAATCGCAAATTTCTTGTTTGCTTCATTTGTTACTTTTAAGATTGTGCCAAAAGGAAATTTTTTATGGGCAGCAGTGAGTTCATCGTTATTGAATCTTCTGCCACTTGCTGTTTTTCTGCCATTAAATTTATCGTGATAATAAGAAGCGTGCGCATTTTTTTTGAATAAAATAGTTTCTTTAATTGATTCACATGAGTCAATAGCAGTAATGCTTTTTTGCTGTGCTATCGCAATGGTAGAAAAAACTAAGGCAATAAATAGGATGATCTTTTTCATTTCATTTTCTCTTTCTATTTGCGGGCAAAAAAAAGCTATTAAAGAAAAATGGATGCGTTCGATAGGGTTTATTTATGTTAGAAAAAGACAAAATTTCTGGATTTTGTAGTGTTTTTGATAAGAAAATTGAACCCAAAAACGGACGCAAAGGTTCTAGATTATTGCTATTTTGGGCTTTTTTAAAACTACAATAATTACAATCTATCAAACCACAAAAAGAACATTCTTATGAGTAAAAAAGTAATCTCATTATTTATAGTATTGGCGTTTGGGCTGCTTTTATGCAGTTTTGCATCGCCTTATTCGGCAGACCAAAAACTAGAGGGAAATAAAATAGAACGCAAAATAGTTTACAATAAAAAGAAGCATGCTATCACATTATCATGGTCGGCTTTTGGTTCCTCAGGGAATTATATAATTACGCGAGGAGGAAGTCGTCTGGCAACAGATTTTGTATCGGTTGGGTCAACATCTAAATTAGCATTTACCGATAATAAGCCCAATGCCAATAAATATGAGAACTATTATAAGATTACACGAAACGATATTACGATTATTATTTCGCTCGAAAACCAGATTTTTGGAGACAATATGTATTTCTACGATCGAAAATATGAAAAAGCAGAAACGTCTCGAAATGAAATCAATTCACAATTCAGCAGTATTGGTTTAGGTGGATCAAATGGGGAATGGATAACAAAACGTCAAGCCTATTATTTTAAACCAAATGTTAACGGCCAGACGTACGATCTTGGCGGATCAGGTTCGGCATCATCTGCAGAAGCAAATGCTATAGAATTGGGATTCTACTCCCATATTGGAGGTTTGGGCAAAGTGCCTTCGGATGTTAAATTAGGTGCAATATTTACAAGACCTCACCTTTCTGGCGGAGCCAATGCTACTTGTACATTTTGGCGTTCTGTAGAAAATGTAGAAGTGACGCGCGATTTCTCGTGGACGGTTTCTCAATCAACAAGCGCACGAAGACTCTTGATTGATAGTACTTCAAAATATATTTCGGATATAGGAGATACCAATTTTTGGGGAAGTGGCGGATTTATTGCAGATGCGCATTATACAACATCAAGGCCAAATTGGGGCGGACAACAGCAATGGTACACCAGAAATGCTGTTTTTCCTTCGGGTTCTGGTGCAATGGGAGGTTCTTATAATATGGTTTGGCAGGGTTGTGTAAATCCTCCGCAAGCAGATGAGGCTAATTCGCCAGTTTCTACAACTCCTATTATTAGAGAAAAGCCTTTTCTATTTATTGATAGTGACGGAGAATACAAAGTATTTGTTCCCGCTTGGCAAAAAGACAGGATTGGAGTTTCTTGGTCTGCAAAAGATATGGGGCAAGGAAAAACGCAAGATTTGATGGCAAGTTGGTATGTTGCCAAAGAAGGCGATACCGATGTAGAGATTAACGCTGCATTGAAAGCTGGTAAAAACATATTTTTTACTCCGGGACATTATGCTTTAAATGCTCCCATTCAGGTAAACAGAAAAGATGCGATTCTTCTTGGTGCCGGAATAGCGTCTGTAACACTTGAGCCGACCGAAAAAAATACTTGGGGCTGTATTTATGCTGATGATAAAGACGGAATTGTCATTGCCGGACTTTTAATGGATTCTTTCAACAGTACGACTTATCAGGTGAGAATTGGTAACGAAGGGGCAAAAGCTGATCATGCAGCAGATCCTATTTTGCTTAGTGATATTACCTGCAGAGTAGGCGGAGTTCAGTCAAAAAATATTCAGATTCAGGTTTCTATGCAGATAAATAGTAATAATGTTGTTGGTGATCATTTCTGGTTATGGCGCGCCGATCACGGTTCGCAAAAAGGAGGCAATGCACGTTGGACCAGAGACAGATGTAAAAACGGACTTCTAGTGACTGGAGATGATGTTACGCTTTATGCATTATTTGTAGAACATTATCAAGAATATGAAGTTTTATGGTTAGGAGAACGCGGAAGAACTTTTTTCTTTCAAAACGAGCCTCCGTATGATGCACCAAATCAAGCAAGTTGGAGTAGCCAAGGTAGTAGAATCGATGGTTATGCGGCTTTTAAAGTAGCCAATACGGTAAACGAACATCATACAATAGGAATGGGTTCGTATGCGGTTTTTACAGGGACAGATGGAAATGTAAATAAGAAAAATGGTTTTGAAGTGCCAAATAGTCCAAATGTAAAGCTGGAAAAAATGTGTATTACTCGTTTTGCTGGCCCTGGTAATATTCAGAATGTTGTAAATGGTACTGGCGGAAGCACAGCGACTGGTGTAAAACGCGTCGCTTTATACAATAATGGAGAAGGACCGCAGCCTTTTGATGAGGAATTTACTTTGCCAAATCGTGAAACGTATCCTTCTTATATAAGTATGGAGAAATAACAAGAGAGTTTTTTTTGCCACAAATTCACGAATTATTTTTTCAAATCTATGCAATTATTCATTCGAATTAATTCGAATAATATTAGATAAAGTATTTAAAAAGAAAATTCGTGAATTCGTGGCTACTTATTTCGTTTCGGTTTTTTTTGAGTATATAGCCAATGGTTTCAATCATTGGAAGGCAATGTATGAAAAACAAAAAAGCCGAACAGAAATGTTCGGCTTTTGTCGGGGTGGCAGGATTCGAACCTGCGGCCTCCTGCTCCCAAAGCAGGCGCGATAACCGGGCTACGCTACACCCCGTAGCTTTGCTTAGTGACGTTACTGTGGTCTTCCCGCCTAGAGCGGGACACGATAACCGGGCTACGCTACACCCCGAAGATGTTTTGCTGTACTGCCCGAAAGCGGATGCAAAGATATAAATAAATTTGGTTTATAAAAGGAAAAAATGAAAATAAATAAAACTTATTTTGACATAGTTATTTAGGATTTATTTTCGTCCGTATTTTTTATAATAAAGTTTACATTTGCAACTCAAAAAAACTATTACTATGTCAAATACAATCGAAAAAATTAAATGCCTTATTATAGGTTCTGGTCCTGCGGGGTATACTGCAGCTATTTATGCGGCTAGAGCTAACATGAATCCAGTGTTATATCAAGGAATGCAGCCTGGTGGTCAATTGACTACTACTAATGAGGTTGAAAACTTTCCAGGTTATGTTGATGGAGTAACAGGGCCTGAAATGATGATTCAGCTGCAAGAACAAGCAAAACGTTTTGGAGCAGACATTCGTGATGGATGGGCAACAAAAGTAGATTTTTCTGGAGATATTCATAAAGTTTGGATTAACGATTCTATCGAATTGCACTGTGAAACTGTAATTATTTCTACAGGTGCTTCGGCTAAATATTTAGGATTGCCATCAGAACAGCACTATTTAAATATGGGTGGTGGAGTTTCTGCTTGTGCAGTTTGCGACGGATTCTTTTACAGAAACCAAGATGTTGTGATTGTTGGAGCAGGAGATTCTGCTTGCGAAGAAGCGCATTACTTATCTAAGCTTTGTAAAAAAGTAACAATGTTGGTAAGAAGCGAGAAATTTAGAGCTTCTAAAATTATGGAAGAGCGTGTTCGTAAAACAGAAAACATCGAAATCTTAATGAACCACGATACTATTGAAGTAGAAGGAGATGGAAATGTAGTTCATGCGATTAAAGCATTAAACAAAACTACAGGAGAAACTATTGTGATTCCTGCAACTGGTTTCTTCGTAGCAATTGGTCACAAACCAAATACAGATATCTTTAAAGATTACATTACATTAGACGAAACAGGTTACATTGTAAATACTCCAGGAACATCTAATACAAACGTTCCAGGTGTATTCGTTGCAGGAGATGCTGCAGATCATGTATACCGTCAAGCAATTACTGCTGCAGGTACAGGATGTATGGCAGCGTTGGATGCGGAAAGATATTTAGCTTCTAAAGAGTAATTTTTAGTTTACAATCTCAGTCACAGTTTACATACTATAAAATAAAAGTCCCAATCGTTATGATTGGGACTTTTTCATTATATCTTAAACCCTAAAAAGTTTTCAAAGTTTTCAAAGTTTACAATGTCGTTGCTTTTGGTTTTGGTGCACCTGGCTTTTTTATCAGTTTTGCTTCTTCGCTAAAGCGTGTAAGTTCTATTTTTGGATCGCCAAGCAATGAAATTTCAGACTTGTCTCCAGCTGCAATTGCTATAGTGTTTTCTGCTAAAATGCTTGCAACAGAAGAGCCTTCAGCAGTCACATTTGCCTCTTTCAATGTAAATTTTGTACCAGTAAAAACAGAATTATTGTCTAGCCTAATAGTTGCTTTTTCCGCAATACCTTCGATGGCAGCAGTTGCTTTTTGGTACAAATCACATTTGAATTTTATGGCAGAAACCAAAGTTTTAACAATCGCATATTTACTTAACTGTAAATTACCATCTTCAGCTTTTAAGTTAAGTTCTGTTCTGGTTTTATCATCAGCAATTAGAGAGAATTTTTTTGAATTTACGTTTAAGTATAATTTAGAAAAATCAAGACAATTCATGGTAATGTCGTCTAACTGCAATTCTTGAATAGCATAAACAATAGCTTCATTTTTGGTGATTACTTTATTCAGCGTTTTAGTGTAAGTAACCTTAACAGATAATTTCTTGAAAATAGTAGACTCTTTATTAGTATATAATCTAAGTGTTTTTTCTCTTAAATCCATTCCTACAATGTCGTGCAGGTTATCGTCGGCTTCAATTTTAATTTCGTTTTTTTCTCCCTGTTCCAAATAAACTTCCAAGTTATCATCGACTTCAAGAGCATCAAAACTTCCAACTTCTTTTACTGACGTAGTTACAATTTTAGAGCCTTTAATTTTTTCTCTTTTTTGTGCAAAAGTGAAAGTGGTAACAAATAATAATAAGAGCAGCGCTGTACTTTTTTTCATTAATTCTAGATTTGATTTTGACAAATATAAAAAAATCATCCACTTTGGGTGAATGATTTCGTTTATATTTAACAGTTGTCTGTTTAGCTTTTGTTCACGTTTCCTCCAGAAGATGCAGATTTTTCTATTTTCTTAGGATCACCACTATAGTTTATATTTCCTCCGCTAGAAGCATCTGCTTTTAGACTTAAAATTGGATATACAGAAACTGTTCCTCCGCTAGAAGCATCTGCTCGAACATCATTTGCTTTTAATTCCTCGGCATCAATACTTCCGCCGCTTGAAACAGAAGCGCTAAGGTTTAATGCTTTTCCTTCAATGCCTATCGAACCACCGCTTCCAGCATCTGCCGAAATCCTGTCAGATTCAATTTTCAGATCCATCGATGCAGCACTAGAAACTCCCAAAGTAATATCTTCGCCTAAGAAAAGTCCTTTAGTTTCAACTGTTGATGCGCTCGAAGCTTCTATTTTATGAATAGCTGGTAATTTTACTGTAACCGTTTTGGATGTAATGTTACGGAAAGAACTGTATTTGCATTCAATAATAAGCGTCCCGTTTTCTACTTTGGTAACAATTTCTTTTTGAAGATTATCATCGGCTTCAACTGTAATTTCTGTTTTATCAGACTGTTCGATTACCAAATCTATCGCATTGCTTACAGAGATATTTTTAAATTCTCCGCTAACGGTTCTTTTTTCTGTGGTCACATTACCGCTTCCTTCAATTGTATTCAAGTTGAAATTGCATGAAGCAAACAATAAAGCAGTAATTGTTATGATTATAAATTTCGTAATATGGATGATTATTTTTATCATGGTTTAGTTAATTTTGATTATCACTCCGTTTTTATCAGTAGTTAGTCTTCCTTTTGTTTTTTTTCCGTTCAGAACTTCTTTTCCGTTAATTTTAACTGAAACTTCTTTTATAGTGTCATTAGCGCTTTCAGAATCATTTTCATAGTTATTGTTGTTTTCATAATCATTCTCATAATCGTTGTCATTGTCTTCATCTGCAGGACAATTTAAACATTTTACTTTAGTGCCAATAACTTTGTAATTGTAATCTCCTTTATAATTTAATTCAAAGAAATTATCATCTGAATTGTAGTAATCTCTCACAGAAGAGTCTGGTTTTACTAATTGTCCTTCTGGAAGATAAAGATAGATATCAACTTCTTGACCTCTAAATTTATTCTTTACATCTGTCAGAAAATAATTATCCAAAAGTAAATGATTTCCGTCAACTTGAAACTTATAATTGATCTTTTCTGCACGTTTTTTTGCATTTGTAAAAGAGTTTCCTCTTGCACTTTTTTCGATCTGCATAAACGGAGTCGATTCGTCTGTATGTAATATGTGTAAACGTACATCATTAGAATAAATCAATTCGTTGTTTGCAGAATCTTGTACAAATTCAAATTCTCTGTAATGATTCAAGCTTTTTGTATAATAATTATTGTATCTAAACTTAATATACAGCGTATCTGTAGGTTTTATTGCTAGTACTTTTTTCTCTACTACTTTGTTATCAGATGAAAGTTCGGTTGCTTGTTTGATACCGATACTTGCAAGAATCGCGATCGAAATAATCCAAAGTGCCAAAAGCGTATATTTTGTAATATTTCCTATTGATTTTAAGTTTGGAGACAACAATTTAAATCCTAAAAGCGTTAAGAAGAAAAACGGAATTCCAACGGCAAAGAACATTAGCAATCCAAATGACCAAAGCGGATATTCTGTAAAGTTTCCAGCTTCAATAAAATTTTGCCAAGGGAAATCTACGAAAATGTTTGTGCCCAAAGTAAAAACACCTATTAGCAACATGATTAAGGTTGAAATTCCCGATATAATTAAAATCACTCCTAAAAACTTAGCAAAGATTTTAAAAACCGTCATGATAAAGTCTCCAAATGAACTACTTATTCTCCCAGCTCCCGACTTTACTTGGTTTCCCATTTTGTCATAATCAGCATTTTTGAATTTCTCAGAAAGCGAATCTATTTCTTCTCGAACTTTTTTTTCGATGTTCGAAATTGTTACAGGTTCTCCTGTCATTTCCAATTTTTCAGAAGTCGTTATCGCTTCAGGAGTTACAATCCAAAGAACGAAATAAGCTAAAATTCCTGTTCCGAAACCTGCAAAAACAAAGATTAAGAAGATGATTTTAATCCAAACGGCATCAATTCCAAAATAATGTCCTAAACCTGTCGCTACACCCCCAATCATACCATTTTCCTTGTCACGGTATAATTTTTTGTGTTTTCTGGCATTGTAGTTATTAAAAGACTGATTTGGATTTTCTTCGTCTTCAATTCTATAATCTTCTGGCTGACCCATTACTGCAATCACCTCGTCAACGTCTTTCAGTCCAACAACATGTTTCTCGCTTTTTTGTTTTTCTGTTAATAATTCAGAAACTCGCATTTCGATATCTTTAATAATTTCATCCTGACCAGATGAGTTGTTAAGTGATCGTTTTATAGCGTCAAAATAGCGTGACAATTTTAAGTATGCATCTTCATCGATGTGAAAAAACATCCCGCCTAAGTTAATATTTACTGTTTTGTTCATGACTTATTGATTTTGATTGGTGATTAGATTTACGGCATCGGACAATTCTGTCCAAGTACCGCTAAGTTCGTTTAAAAAAGTTTGCCCTATTTCGGTTAATCCATAATATTTTCGTGGCGGCCCAGAGGTCGATTCTTCCCAGCGATAATTTAGTAAACCGTCATTTTTCAATCTAGTTAACAACGGATAAACGGTTCCTTCTACAACTAGTAATTTTGCGTTTTTTAAAGTGTCTAATATTTCAGATGTATATGCGTCTTTTTCTTTTAGAACCGATAAGATGCAAAACTCAAGAACACCTTTGCGCATCTGTGCTTTTGTGTTTTCAATGTTCATAATTTCATTTTGTTTTTTTTTGATTGAACAATTCGTTTTTTGATTGATGATGATTGCTTCGCCAGTTTGCCCTTCTGGCTCGGGTGATTGATGATTGATTCGACTACAACTTTTAATTTTTAATTTTTAATTTTTAGTTCTTTATAAAAGGAATCGTAAGCGGATATTTATACAATTCTCCGTTTGAAGCTTTTATCGAAGCATAAATCACTAAAAAGAATTCAACAAATTTTAGAACTCCAAAAAGGACTACAGCTGTGATTCCGACACTTAAAATTCCAATGTTTGCCTGAATGTTAAAGTTTCTAATTACAAAATCGTCGTCATTAAAAACTGCTTCTATTGGAAGATTCTGCAAAAAGACAGTAACGAAAATCGGAATAGCAATAAGTGCTAAAATTAAACTGTAAAGCAAAATGCTTAACTGAAAATTCAAAGCCTGTTTTCCGTGATGATCTGCAAATTCAGATTTGTCTTTATAATTCGTCCAAATGATTAGCGGAAAAATATAGTTCCCGAACGGAATTATGTATTGGCTCAAAGTACTCAAATGAGTAAAGGCTGCTGTATTCTTTTCTGATGTTTTTTCCATGATGAGTGGTGTTGTTGTTTCCATGATTAAAAGTATATAGTAATTTCTTATGCAAATATATGTCTAAAAAACAGTATCTTGTTTTGCATAGTACCAAATATTAACAAAAAATTAACAAATAAACAATAGCAAAATATGGTTTAAATTGCTGAAAATCATTCGAAACTCCATATTTTATTGGGTTCTTTCTGATAAATAAAGAATTTATTGTGCGTGCATAGTTTTTTTGTATTTTTACATAAAAAACATATCCTATGGCACTTTCGGTTTCAAAACTTAATAAATTCGTCTTATTCAAATTGCCTTCTGCATTCATATGTGGAGTACGAGTAAAAGATATAAACGATAGCAGTTGCACTGTTACGGTAAAACACAGATGGATCAATCAGAATCCGTTTAACTCTATGTATTTTGCGGTACAAGCTATGGCGGCAGAACTTACAACTGGAGCTTTGGTGATTTCTCAGATTCAGCAAAGCGGTAAAAAAATCTCAATGTTAGTGGCCAACAACAAAGGAAACTTCACAAAAAAAGCGACAGGAAGAATTACATTTGTCTGCAAAGACGGACATTTAATTGCCGATGCTATTAAAAAAACCATAGAAACCGGAGAAGGGCAGACGTTCTGGATGAAATCCATAGGAACAAACGAGGAAGGTGTTCAAGTTTCTGAGATGGATTTTGAATGGAGCATTCGTGTGAAATAAAAAAAGACATTTAAATATAATTTAAAGCCTGTTGTAAAAACAGGCTTTTTTTATGCAGATAAAATATTTACTGTAATCAACTATTTGTTATTCAGTGTTTTTTGCTGAATTGGATTGGCTTTTGTAAAATTTTCTTTCGTAAATTTAGTTGCATTTTATTGGGTTTACACTGTAATAATTTGTTGTTTTCATTCTGTCTTCATCTGACGGTTTTACTTTTATAGATAGTTAATTCATCAAAAGAATAAGAGTATATGGACGAAAAAAAACAAATATTTCAAACCGAGACTAAAAAACGTTGGAGAACATTTCAATGGTCCAGCCGACTTATTTTATTTCTTCTTATTTTAATGGTTCCTATTTTCTTGATTACCCTGAAAAGAGGTTTAAAGCCAGAGTTGCCACTTTTAGCAAACAAATCAACAGCAGGGAAAACTTTAGAAAATCCAACTATTCCAAAAAAGTTAACGGCTAAAGAATTAAAAAAGTTTAAAGGATTTGACTATTTTCTAAGGTCAAAATCAAAAGTTGAGAAACTCGCCAATCAACCTCGTGTAACCCAAACAGCTTCTGAGGTTCGAGCTGCTTTTTTGGTTGACTGGGATCCGCAGAGTTTATTTTCACTTCAAAAAAATGTGGATAAACTCAATATGGTAGTTCCAGAATGGTTTTTTATTGATCCTAAAACCGATTTGCTAAAAACCGAAATAGACACCGCTGCCCTGAAGGTGTTGAAAAAAGCGAAAGTGAAAATTGTTCCATTAATAAATAACATCAATGAATCATTGGGAGAAGGCGATTTTGACGGCGATCTAATTCATCGAATTCTTCATGATAAATCAAAAAAAACAAGGCTTATTAATGACATTGTAAAGACTTTAGATAAATACAAACTGCAAGGAATTAATATCGATTTTGAAGAGTTTAAAGAAAACAGCGACGAACCTATAATTGCTTTTCAGAAAGAATTATATGAAAAACTGCACCCGCTTGGATATTTGGTTTCTCAAGATATAATGGCTGGAGATGACGATTTTAATGTCAAAGAATTGGCAAAGTACAATGATTATATGTTTTTAATGGCTTATGATGAGCATTATGCGAGTAGCGTTCCTGGGGAAGTGAGCAGTCAGAAATGGATTGAAAGAATAGTAGATAAAACGGCAAAAGAAGTTCCGTCAGACAAAATTATTCTTTGTTTTGCTGGTTATGGATATGATTGGGAAGAAAAACAAGAAGGCGAAACCATTACCTACGATCAGGCAATTGCGATTGCAAAACAATATAATGCCACAATAAAATTTGACAATAGCACTTACAATAATTTTTTTAAGTACACAGATAGCAATGGCAAAAAGCATGAAGTTGATTTTGAAGATGCTGCGACCAATTTTAACACCATCAGATTTAGTGATGAATATGGTTTGGCAGGAACAGCTTTATGGAGATTAGGTAGCGAAGACCAGCGTTTGTGGAATTATTATCATCGAAGTTTGACCAATGAAAGCATTGCTAAAAAGCCTTTTGATTTTGCAGTAATGAAACGTGTCAATACTCGCATTGAAAGTCCGGCATATATTGGCGATGGCGAAATATTAAATGTAATTGCAGATCCTGAACCAGGAAAAATTGATCTTGAAATCGAAAAAGATGAAGATATTATTACAGAACAAAAATATGTAAAACTGCCAACTAAATATGTAATCAGCAAGTTTGGTAATGTTCATAAACAAGTTATTCTAACTTTCGACGATGGTCCAGATCCTACCTACACACCACAAATATTAGATATTTTAAAGAGAGAAAAAGTGCCAGCTGTCTTTTTTGTTATTGGTATTCAGGCCGAAAACAATATTCCTTTATTGCAAAGAATATATAGTGAAGGACACGAAATAGGCAATCATACTTTTACGCACCCCAATATTGCTTTGGTAAGTCCAGAAAGAGCTGCTGCAGAAATGGAAACGACAAGACTGTTGATTGAAGCTGTTACTGGAAGAAGCACAGTGCTTTTTAGAGCACCTTATAATGCAGATGCTGAGCCAACAACTGAAGCAGAGTTACGACCAATTGCATTAAGTAAAGCGCAGAATTATTATACTGTTGGAGAAAGTATAGATCCAAATGATTGGGAAAAAGGTGTTAGTGCCGATTCGATTTACACCAGAACCATAAAAGAATATGAAGCAAATCCCGATAAGGGAATTATTTTGTTGCACGATGCAGGCGGAAACAGACAAGCTACTGTTGACGCTTTGCCGAGAATTATTAAATATTTTAAAGACAAAAATATTCAGTTTACAACAGTTTCACATTTGCTTGGTAAACCAAAAGACCAGATTATGCCTAAAGCCAAAGGTCAGTTTATAAGCGTTGATAATTTGATTTTTGATTTTGGGTACTGGTTCGGACATTTTATTTCGGCTACATTTTGGGTTGCCATTTTCCTCGGTTTTTTAAGAATTGCATTAATGGCTATAATGGCTTTTGTAAAAAGATGGCACGATCATAAACATCCTCCAGTGTATAAAACTAGTGAAGGAAATCCGAAAGTCAGCATTATTGTTCCAGCTTATAATGAAGAAATCAATGCAGTAAAAACTATTGAAAATTTACTAGGACAAGACTATTCGGATTTTGATATTGTTTTTGTGGATGACGGATCAAAAGACAAAACTTTCGAGATGATTAAAAATGCTTTTGAGAATAATCCAAAAGTAAAAATACATACCAAACCAAACGGAGGAAAAGCTTCGGCACTGAACTACGGAATCAAACTTACCGAAAACGAATATGTAGTTTGCATTGATGCTGATACGCAACTGAAAAAAGATGCTATTTCGCAATTAATGAAAGGCTTTACCATGCAGTTGAAAGATAATGCAGAAATTGGAGCAATTGCCGGAAATGTAAAAGTAGGAAACGAAAACACTATGCTTACCAGATGGCAAAGCATAGAATATACTACAGCACAAAATTTTGACCGAAGAGCTTTTGATTTGATTAATGGTATCACGGTCGTTCCAGGTGCAATTGGTGCCTTTAGAAAAATTGCCATAGAAAAAGCAGGAGGTTTTACTACCGATACACTTGCCGAAGATTGTGATTTGACGATTCGTATTCTAAGAAATGACTATCATATTATAAATTGCATTGAAGCCGTTGCGGTTACAGAGGCGCCCGAAAGTTTGAAGGAATTTATGAAACAGCGTTTTCGTTGGAGTTATGGAATTATGCAGGCTTTTTGGAAAAACAGAGACGCTTGCTTTAATCCGAGATATAAAGGTTTGGGTATGGTGGCTTTACCCAATATTCTGATTTTTCAAATAGTATTGCCCATTTTTGCGCCATTGGCAGATCTAGTTCTTATTGTGAGTTTGATTTGGAACCATAACGATTCTGATAGTCTTCATAAAATCCTGATATATTACATTGCTTTTATGCTGGTTGATATGCTAGTAAGCGTAGTTGCTTTTATTTTTGAAAAAGAAAAACTTACGAAGCTAATTTGGCTGATTCCGCAACGATTTGTGTACAGACAATTAATGTATGTGATTTTATTTAAAGCTTTAGGAAAAGCTTTAAAAGGAGAAAGTCAAAGTTGGGGAGTGCTTACACGTACAGGAAATGTTGCGACGGTAGAATAGTTTTTTTGCCACCAATTTCACGAATTCCCACCAATTTCAAACGGAAAAGTTTAGTGCTAATTCGTGAAATTGGTGGCTAAAGAAAAAGACCTCGTTTTTGGCGAGGTCTTTTGCTGAAATAGAATTTCAATTTATTTTTTAACGCAGCAAGATTTTGTGTCTTTTTTGTCTGTTGCTTTTTTACAGCAAGATTCTTTTTTGGTTTTGTCTTTTGTTGCTGGTTTAGTCTCCTGAGCCATTACGCTAATTGAAAAAAAAGCAACTGTTACTGCGGTGATTACCTTTGTCATTTTGTTTAAATATTTTTTGTGTTAGAGATTATAATTGGTAATCCAAATATAAATTGATTTCTTATTTGTGAGAATAATTTGATTGTTAATGTTTTTATAAAAGTCATTTTAAAACTAAAAACCATGAGCTACTTTACGCTCTTTATATTGCCCTTTTTCTATAATCCAAACCAATTCATAGCTTCCAGCTCCATCACTATTGGTAGAAGAAATGTATAAAGTGTTAGAAGTTTGGTCATAATTTATTCGAGTACTAGAAAGATTAGGCTCAAATAAATCCTCGAAAGCATTTTTAGGAAGCTCAATCGTTTTGGTTCCTATTACTACAGTTATCGTTTTAAATGCTGTTTTAGGGATTCCGCCATCAGTTCCCCAAAATTGTTTTCCGTTGATTTTCTCTAGAAAAGATTTGTCTTTTGAAAAAGTGAGCTTTGCTGTATTTGATTCAAAATTTTTACTTTCGATACTAATCGTAACGTTGTCTTTCTGGAAAATTACCTTAGTTTTAGTTTCTTTTATTAATGGAATTTTTTCAAAATCAGATAAATACTTAACTCTGTCTTTGTATAAGTAACCGCTTAAATCCTTATTGTTTTTAGAATAATCGATGTTGATCCAATTCTTTTCGGGTTCGAAACAATACACCACAAAACCATTTTTTAATTGGTCAGAAATATTATTTCCTTTTGAGGCTTCCGATCTAATATTTACATATCCGTCATTATCTTTTATTACTGCAAATTGTGAAAATGTTGTATTGCTTAAAAGTGATAGTAGCAAGAAAAAGCAGGTTCTCATATTAATTGATTTTTAGAAAACTAAGATATAATTTATTTCCCTGTAAGAATGCTTTTTCTAAAATGAACTTAAATCACTTATATGGTTTAAGAAAAAAAATCAATAGTTCAAATTAACCCCAAATCCAATTCCCATATCACTGTCATAATGAGTAGTGATGCCAAAGTTTCTGGCCACGATATATTTCAGTCCAGCCATATATTCTTTATCGGTATTCCACATCAAATTCATTCGTAAACGTTTGGCAAGCGGAATATCTTTTCGTTCAAATTGAACACGTACATTTCCATCCGTATAAACCTCAACTTGCGCTTTTATCAGCATTGGCAAAGTATATTCAAGACCGGCGCTAAAAACCGAACGATTGTCTTTGGTGTTTTTCTGTCCGAAAAGATTGTGTTCCTGTTCGTCCATTCCCATTCTTCGGTATCTCCAGTCAAAACCAATAAAAGGCATCAACCACTGATTTTTTCCAATATATCTTCCAATATGAGTTTCAGTTTCGTAACCATGTTCATCATTATAACCCAATCTCCATTCGGTTCCGATACTCCATCTTGTATTGCCTAACATCGCTTCACCATCGTTTCCGTTGGTTGCAAAATCATTTTCAGCCATAAAATGAAACATTCTGTCATCCATTTTCAGCATTTTAAAAGCCATTTCGGGATGATGAATCAGCGGATTTGGAGCTGAATTTTCATAAGTGAAAATACGTCCCATTCCTGCCATCATGTGATATAAAATATGACAGTGAAAAAACCAATCGCCATCTGCATTGGCCTGAAATTCGATCGTATCGGTTTCCATCGGCATAATATCAATCACATTTTTTAAAGGAGAATAATCGCCATGTTCATTGAGAATTCTAAAATCATGTCCGTGCAAATGCATGGGGTGGCGCATCATCGAACCATTGTACAAAACAATTCGAACGTTTTCTCCTTTTTTAATTAAAATCTTATCCGTTTCAGAAACCACTTTATTGTCTAAACTCCAAACATAACGATTCATATTTCCTGAAAGTGTAAAGCGCAATTCTTTTACTGGCGCATCTTTTGGAAGATTAGTTTTAAATGGAGATTTCAGCATTCCGTAATTTAAAGTCACAATTTCAGAAGTTTCCGTACTGTCGCTTTCCATTTTCATGTTTTCCATATTATGGTTCGAATGATCCATTGCAGGTTTTGCACTTTCATCTTCACCCGAAATTTCAGGGTACATCACGGCATTCATATCCATTTTATTCAAAGACATTTTCATGCCCATATCATTCATTTCGCCATTCATTTTCATCATGTCGTTCATCATTTTCATTCCTTCAAAATATTTTAATTTCGAAAGATGATGAACAGGCTGTTTTTCGCCATTTCCTAAAAACAAAGACGCAGATCCTGTTCTATCTTCGGCTGTAGCCAAAAAAGCAAAAGATTTATTGTCTTCTGGAATCGTAACCACAACATCATAAGTTTCAGAAACCGCAATAATCAAGCGATCGACTTCTACAGGTTCTACATCATTTCCATCGCTGGCTACAACGGTAATTTTCCCTCCGCCGTAGGTTAGCCAGAAATAACTCGAAGCGCCACCGTTGGCAATTCTTAATCGGACTTTAGAACCAGGTTTGAAATCAGAAAGCTGTTGTTCGTTTTTACCGTTAAGCAGAAACTTTTCATAATAAACATCACTGACATCCATAGCATTCATTCGTTTCCATTCGTTGGTTACTTTGGTCGAAAAATGTCCCTGTTTTATAGCTTCGGCATAACTTTGCGTGGTTCCTTTTTTAATTGCAAACCAATCATTGGCATTGTGCAGCATTCGCTGAATATTTTCTGGTTTCAAATCCGACCATTCGCTTAAAATAACCGGAATTGTCGGCAAATCATCAATTCCTTTTCTAATTGTCGAATCGTCTTTTTTCTTGTTGATGATAAAAAGTCCGTACAAACCAATTTGCTCTTGCAAACCAGAATGGCTGTGGTACCAATACGTTCCGTTTTGAATAATCGGAAAAGTATATTTGTGAGTCGTTCCAGGCTCAATTGGCATTTGAGTCAGATACGGAACTCCGTCTTCTTTATTTGGCAGAAACAATCCGTGCCAGTGCATCGAAGTGCTTTCTTTTTTTAATTCGTTGTGCACATAAATTTCTGCAATATCACCTTCGGTAAAAGTCAAAGTTGGCATCGGAATTTGTCCGTTAACAGAAATCGCACGTTTTTCTTTACCCGAAAAATTGACAATCGTGTCTCGAACGTGCAAATCGTAACGTACTACTTTTTGAGCCTTTAGGTGAAAAGCGATTAAAAATAAAAGAAGAATATATTTGATTTTCATGATAGATTATATTTTAAAAAATTAGGCGCAATTTAATTTTAACACATAGAAACATAGATTTTTGTGTATAAAAAGGGAATAAAAGAAACTAGTTTCCACACATAGCGCTATGTGTATTCCAATAAGTGAAACGCCTTTACGCACAATGCAAAACTATGTTTCTATGTGTTTGAAATAATTACGTCCAACCTACAGTTTTAAATTTCTCAATCGCAAAGCATTTACAATTACCGAAACAGAACTCAAACTCATAGCAACCGCAGCTAACATTGGCGAAAGCAAGATTCCTAAAAAAGGATATAAAATTCCTGCCGCAATTGGCACGCCCAATGTATTATAAATGAAAGCAAAGAATAAGTTTTGTTTGATGTTTGACATTACAGCGTGACTCAGGTTTTTTGCTTTTACGATTCCGTTTAAATCGCCTTTTACCAAAGTGATTTTAGCACTTTCAATCGCAACATCTGTTCCTGTTCCCATTGCGATTCCGATATTCGATTGAGCCAAAGCAGGTGCATCGTTGATTCCGTCTCCAGCCATAGCGACAACTTTTCCTTGCGCTTGAAGACGTTCAATTTCTTTCAATTTATCTTCAGGAAGACAATCGGCTTTAAAAGAACTCAAATGCAAATGATCCGCAACGGCTTTTGCTGTATTGTGATTATCTCCAGTCAGCATAATTACTTCAACACCTTGATTGATTAATTCTTTAATCGCTTTTGCGCTGTTTTCTTTAACGGCATCGGTAATGGCTACAAAGCCTAAAACTTCTTTTTCAATAGAAATATACGAAATAGTTTTTCCAAGATTTTGCTCGGCAGTTACTTTGTTTTCTAAATCTGAATGAATAGAAATGCCTATTTCATCCATTAATTTTTTATTTCCTAAAGCAACTTTTTTACCCTCGATAGTGCCGACAACACCTTTTCCTGCAATGGTTTCAAAACCTTGAACTTCTTTTAGCGCACTATTTTTTGCTTTCGCGAAATTAACTACGGCTTGTGCCAAAGGATGCTCACTGTGCTGATTTAAAGAAGCGATGTTTTGAAGCAGAAAATCGCCGTCATTATTTACTGCATATATTTTTTCTACTGAAGGTTTTCCTTCGGTAATGGTTCCTGTTTTATCCGTAATTAAAACATCAATTTTATTCATGTTTTCTAAGGCTTCGGCATTTTTTATTAAGATTCCGTGCTGAGCGCCTTTTCCAACACCAACCATAACCGACATTGGAGTTGCCAATCCAAGTGCGCAAGGGCAGGCAATAATCAAAACGGCAATGGCATTAATTAATCCGTAAACGTAAGCGGGTTCTGGACCGAATTTCGCCCAAGCAAAAAAGGTTAAAACCGAAATGATTACAACAGTTGGAACGAAATATTTAGAAACGCGATCGGCTAATTTCTGAATTGGAGCGCGAGATCTGCTGGCATCATTTACCATTTGTATAATTTGCGAAAGTATGGTTTCTGATCCTACTTTTTCGGCAACCATCACAAATGATTTTGTCCCGTTTATTGTTCCAGAAATTACTGAATCGCCTACTTTTTTATCTACAGGAATTGGTTCTCCTGTAATCATAGATTCGTCGATACTGCTTTCGCCAGTAGTAATTTTTCCGTCAACTGGAATTTTTTCTCCTGGTTTTACACGAAGCAAATCGCCTTTTTTAATATTGTGAATGGAGATTACTCTGTCGTTCCCGTTTTCTACTAAAGTTGCTTCGGTTGGAGCTAGTTTTAATAATTCTTTTATCGCGCCATTGGTTTGTCCGTGTGCTTTAGCTTCCAATAATTGCCCTAATAAAACCAAAGTAATAATTACGGTCGCAGCTTCAAAATACAAATGAATCGTTCCGTGATGCGATTTGAATTCTGAGGGAAAAATGTCTGGGAAGAACATTCCGACAATACTAAAAAGAAAGGCAACGCTTGTTCCAATTCCGATTAGCGTAAACATATTTAAGTTCCAAGTCACAATTGATTTGTAAGCGCGAACAAAAAACATCCAACCCGCATAAAATAAAATGGGAATTGAAAATAGAAACTGAATCCAATTCCATTTTTCGATAGACATTATATTATAAAGCGGATTATTCGGAATCATTTCTGACATTGAAATAATGAAAATCGGAAGTGTAAACAAAATCGCAATTTTCATCTTTTTCAATAAATCGAAATAAGTTTTGTTTTCTTCGCTTTCAGAAGCTTGCATCGGTACCAAATCCATTCCGCAAATGGGGCAATCGCCTGGCTCGTTTGAAACAATTTCTGGATGCATCGGACAAGTAAATTGTGTTGCTGTTATCGCAACTTGCGGTACTAAGTCCATTCCGCATACAGGACAGTCTCCCGGTTTGTCATAGGTTTTGTCGCCTTCGCAATGCATCGGACAATAATAAACGCCATTTGCACTGTGCTGATGCACTTTTTTAGTTTCTGTTTTATGATGGTGGTGATCGTGATGCTCTTTTTTATGGCTAGAGCAGCAAGATTTAGCTTCGCCATGATTTTTAGGAGAATCCATTTCAATAGTATAATTCCCCGCAGCAGACAAAACTTCTTGAAATTTTTCTGTCGGAACATGTTTTTCCATTGTAATCGTAGCCATTGGCGGATTCAAAGTTACTTCTGCCTGAACGCCTTCTACTTCATTTAAAGTTTTTTCGACTTTGGTTCGACATCCGTTGCATGACATTCCTGAAATTATATATTGATGAGTCATTGTATTGGTTTTTAATATTACAATGCAAATTTCCGAACTATTGGGGAGTTGGATTTGTAGAATTTTGGGAATGATTTGTAAGATTTACTAAGATAAGGTTTTTTTGACCCGCAAAGTGCGCAAAGAGTTACGCAAAGCACGCTAAGACCACGCAAAGTGCGCAAAGTTTTTTCTGTTTTGAGAAATTTAAAAAGTTCGCAAAGCTTTGTCTAAAAATAGCTTTACGAATTCTATATAAAACATAGCCCAAGGTTTCAATCTTGGGTACACAAAGATTGGAAAACAATGCGTTTCCCAAGGTTGAAACCTTGGGCTATGTTCTGAATAAATTGCGAAATCGTTATGTAAAAAGTTAGCCACAGATTAAAAAGATTATCAGAGATTTTTAAAATCCTTTTAATCATTATTATCTGTGGCTAAATAAAATCTTTGCACTCTTTGTGATTAAGTCTCTCGCAGATTTCGCAGATTGAGTAGATTTAATTTTTATTAATCAAAAATATCTGCTCAATCTGTTTAAATCTGCGAGAGAATAATTTTTCGCTTTTACGAGAAATTAAATGTTCTCGATCTGAATACGCATTTTATCTTTTGATTGTTTGAAAGAAGTAGGAGTAAAGCCTGTAATTTTCTTGAATTGATTGCTCAAATGCGCGACATTACTGTAGTTTAGAATATCTGCAATTTCGCTTAACGAAAGCTCATTGTAAATCAATAGTTCTTTAACTTTTTCAATTTTCTGGCTGATGAAGTACTTTTCGATCGTGGTATTTTCAATTTCCGAAAACAGATTGCTCAGCGAATTGTAATCTTGATTCAGGTTTTCAGCCAAATATTCAGATAAGTTTATTTTAAGATCATTGTTTTTATGATGAACCAAATCGACAATGAGATTTTTTATTTTTTCGACGATTTTTGTTTTTTTATCGTCAATTAAATCAAAACCTAAAGGTTGAAGATTTTCTAGTAAAATTCGTTTTTGCTCCTCGCTGATTTCTTGTTCGAGTTCTACTTCGCCCAGTTCAACAGCAGTAGTTTGAAGTCCGAGTTTTTCGAACTCAGACTTCACTACCATTTTACATCGGCTGCACACCATATTTTTGATGTAAAGCTTCATATTATTTGATCGTTTCTACCACATTTCCGCAAGTCAGCATAGAAGAACCATAGTACGGATTCTTAACTGCTTTTTCTTTGCTTAACCAATCAGCATCTGCCATTGGGCAATATTGTTTGTAAACTGGCTGTTCTGGATTTGAAACTTTAATTAAATCGTAAGTGCTTTTAGATAAAGATTTAAAAGTCTCACGTTGTTTTTTAAGATCTGTTGTAGCTGAAATACTTTTGGCATCGGCAGTTAATTTTTTAACCACTTTCATCCAAACTGTATGTTCGTTGCTTTTTAGTTTATCCATTTTTACTGCAGTAATTGCTGTCAGTAAATCAGCGGCTTTCGCCGAAGTCAATTTGCTGTCACTTTTAATAAGAGCGTCTTTTACATTAAAGTAAGCATCATAAACCGATTGTAACTGACTCGCATCAGCAATTTCTGTTCCTGATGTTAGTTTTACTGTATTGGCCTGAATGTTATTTGCACTAAATAATATTGTTAGTACTGTTGCTAAAGCTATAATTGATTTTTTCATTGTATACGATATTTGATAAAGGATTTTTATTTCCTTTAAAATTAATTAAAAAAATTGATTTCAAAAAGGCCCAATATGGGCTGTCATAAATACAATAATTATATTTTCGGCTTCAGCCAAATAGAAGTAAATCCAGAAGAAATAGTAGAATTACTATAAGAGGAAATAGCATTTTTTAAAGAAAAATTGAAAACATCATTCTCTAAATCAAAATCATTTGAATTTAAAATAACAAATTGCAAAGCAGAAGTCGTACAGCCAGAATGACGGCATTTTCCGTCACAATTGTGTTTTTCTTGTTTTGAAGTTTTCTTTTCGCAGCATTTTTTAGAACAGCTGTTTTCTTCTTTAGAAGCAATTTCTTTATGGTGTCCAGTATGGCATGCGTAAGTATAACTCGGATTCAAAAAGAAACTAAGTGTTATAAAAAGCAGCATTATGTGGATTTTCTTTTGCAAAGAAATTGTTTTTGAAGTACAAATTTAGCTAAAAATATTTGAGGAAATTACTTTTTAAGATTTCGATAACTACAATTTCTTAAAATCTGTTGGTTTCATGTTTTTTCGTTTCTTGAAATAATTCGTCAAATGGCTTTCGTCTGTAAAACCAAATTCAAAAGCAATTTGTTTAATCGGCAACTGATTGTTGTGAAATCTTTTTTCGATTAAAGTCATTCTTAAATTATGAATGTATTCGCGATAACTAATGCTGAATGTTCTTTTAAAATAAGCGCTGAAATAGGTTTGTGCTATATTAAAATGCTCTGCAATCACTTTTATCTGAACCAGTTTTGGCTGATAAATATTCTGATGAATATAGTTGGCAATTTGTTCTGTATCTAAATGTTTAGATTGCATTTGTAGATTCATGCAACGAAGCGTTTCTTTAATTAAACCAAAAATGGAAAGAATCTGATAGAAAACAATTGGCGATGAAGTGACATCAATATATTGATCGTAAGTAACAATATTTTCGACTGTATTTTTTAATATTGTTTTGCACGGTTCGTCAAATTTTAAAACGGTTTCTTTTAAGATTTTATCTCGCATAAAACTTTCCGGAGTATTTACTAAAAACTCATCGCAAGTTAAATTCTGTTTCGAATTGAAATAATTATCTGTGAATTTGATAAAAATGAATCGCGTACTTTTCTTTATGTCAAAATAATGTTCGTCGTCTGGTGAAATAACAAATAAGTCTCCAGCTTTATAAGGTAAAAGGTTATTATTCAAGTGATGAACGCCGCTTCCTTTCTTTATATAAATGATTTCATAATACGTATGAGTATGCGGAGGAAGATGAAATTTCTCTTCTTCAAATTCATCAAGCACAAGCGTTTTAAACTGATTTAATTTTGGCATAACTTAAATGTACAATTTTATGTCACAAATTTACAACTTTTTTTAAGGATAACGGCGTTAATTTTGCATCGTAGAAATCTATTCCTTTCTACACTAGATCAAAATGAAAAAAAGTCTTATTGCACTCTCTTTAGGAGGGTTAACTATTGGTATTACAGAATTTGTAATGATGGGATTACTTCCAGACATTGCCTCAGATATGAAAGTTTCAATTCCAGTTGCGGGTTATTTAATTTCGTCTTATGCACTTGGAGTTGTTATTGGAGCGCCTTTATTAGTAATCGCAGGAAGAAATTATGCACCTAAAAAAATGCTCTTAATTTTAGCTTTAATGCTAGCAGTTTTTAATGCATTGTCAATTATTGCTCCAAATTATAATGTTTTATTTGCTTCTCGATTTTTATCTGGATTACCGCATGGCGCATTCTTTGGAGTGGGAGCGGTAGTCGCAAGCCGTTTGGCTGATAAAGGAAAGGAAGCGCAGGCAATCTCGATAATGTTTGCTGGCTTAACTATTGCGAACTTGATTGGTGTGCCAATCGGAACTTATATAGGTCACCATTTTATTTGGCGCTATACTTTTGTACTAATTGCTATTGTTGGATTGTTGACTCTTTTGGCAATTTATTTATGGATGCCCAATCTTGAAAAAGGGGAAAGTGTCAATATGAAAACACAACTTCAATTCTTCAAAAAAAGAGAAGCTTGGTTAATTATCGGAATTACTGCAATTGGTTTTGGAGGTTTGTTTGCTTGGATCAGTTATATTGCCCCTTTATTAATTAATGTATCGAAGTTTTCGCCAGAAGATGTTTCTTCAATTTTAATCTTAGCAGGATTAGGAATGGTTGTCGGGAATTTTGTTGGAGGAAAATTAGCTGATAAATATTCGCCAGCACCAACCGTTCTTGCGTTACTATTTGTAATGGTACTTGATTTGCTGATGGTTTACTTTTTCTCTTTCAATCAATATATGTCATTGTTTTTAACATTTTTAACAGGGGCAATTTCTTTCTCAGTTATTGCCCCAATTCAAATGCTGATGATTAAAACAGCTAAAGATGCTGAGATGATTGCTTCAGCAGCGCTTCAAGGAAGTTTTAATATTGGGAATGCTTTGGGAGCGTTTCTAGGAGGATTGCCTTTAGCAGCAGGTTATAATTTTGCTTCGCCAAATCTTATAGGTATTACAATGGCCGTAACTGGAATGGTTATTACCTTCATATTGATGAGGTTACATCAAAAACAATTGGAGTTTCAGCGCATCTAATATATTAAAATTTAGCTTTTATAGGCCCTTAACGTTTGTTAAGGGCTTTTTTTATGCCTTAACACATCTAAACTTATAGTCAAAATTACCTTTTCTTTTCTGCAAAGGTTTCTATTTATAGGTAAAATCATTATAAATTTTGGCTTCCAAATTAAATTTCTGCTCTTTCTTTAGTTTTAATTTAACTTTTTAAGTGTAAAATAAACACCTAATAATTCCGTAATTATTATTCATGTAATCGATTGTTTTTTTTGTAAAAATCAAATCAAATCAACGATTAATAATAATATTTTTAATATTTTAAATCGAATTAAATTATACATGTTGCATAAAAAGGCGGTAAAATTTTTATTATGTAATTTTTTTTAGGATTTTTTTGGGAAATTTTATTTTTGGTTTAAAAAAAATATCTATGTTTGTGTAATCGATTACAACTTTTTTTTTCAATGTTCGAAATCGATTAAGTGAATAAAGTAAAATTAGAAAGGGATAAAGCCTTTTGTTGAGATATAAATAAAATATTGTTAAAATAAAATCGTGAATAATAACTAAAAAATGAATTGAAAGTAACCACAAAAAACCACCTAAACCCAAAAGAAAAAACTTTTAATAACTTAAACAATCAACCATGAACTTTAAAGAACTATTAAACAAAGGAGCAAATTTTTGCTTTAAACTTGTTTTCTTACTGTGCTTATTGATCGGTAGTCAAGTACATGCACAGGGCACAACGATAGAGGGAACCGTGAAGGATGCCGCGGGACTTTCTCTCCCTGGGGTAAACGTCTTAGAAAAAGGAACTAAGAACGGAACTTCTACCGATTTTGACGGGCATTACAAAATAAAGCTAACGAATCCGAAGGCGGTATTGACCTTTTCTTTTATTGGATTTCAAAGCATTAATGTTTCTACAGACGGAAAGACTAAAGTAAATGCAACATTGATTGAAGATGCTAATAACTTAAATGAAGTTGTTGTAATTGGATACGGAACTTCTAAAAAATCTGATTTGACAGGAGCTGTATCTACGATTTCGGGTGCTGATCTAAAAAAAGTACCAGTAGCCAATGTAGCTGAAGCTTTAACTGGTAGAATTGCCGGTGTGCAGGTAACTGCTGCTGAGGGATCTCCAGATGCAGATATTAGAATTAGAGTTCGTGGTGGTGGTTCTCTTACTCAAGATGCTTCACCTTTAATTATTGTGGATGGATTTCCTGTGAACAACATGAATGACATTTCTTCCTCTGATATTGATACCATGACCGTTTTAAAAGATGCGGCTTCAACTGCAATTTACGGATCACGTGGTGCAAATGGGGTTATTCTTATTACAACAAAAAAAGGAAAAGACGGAAAAATTGCTGTGAACTTCAATATGTTTTACGGTATGAAAACGATGGCTAATGAAATAGATGTTTTATCGCCTGAAGATTATACGAAGTGGCAATACGAATATGCTTTGCTTTCTCAAACAGGAACAAAGGTGCCTTCTGATCCAGATTCTTATACTAAGTATTTTGGAAATTGGCAAGATCATGATATGTACAAAGGATTGAAGGGAGATGATTGGCAAAAGCAAATTTTTGGACGTAGAGGTGAAGTTCAAAGCCGTGATTTAGGAATTAGAGGCGGAACAGATAAGCTTAATTATAATTTCAATTATGCTCATTATGATGAAAAAGCTATTATGATAGGTTCAAATTATAAAAGAAATAACCTGGCATTAGCTTTAAAAAGTAAATTAAACGATAAGATTGACATTGGTTTTACTATGCGTTATTCGGATACAGAGATCGATGGCGGTGGTGTAAATGAGCAAAATGAGAAATCTTCATCAGATTCTCGTATGCGTACTATTGTTGGGTATGCACCGCTTCCTGTGCCAGGTTTGACTTCAGACGACGTAACTGGAGATGGATCTGATATATTGATAAATCCTTTTAAATCTGTTTCAGATAACGATCGTCAGCAGTTTCGTAAAAACTTTAATATGCTAGGAAGTTTTGGATGGGAGATTGCAGACAATTTAAAATTGAATGTGGATTTAGGTTTGGATAATTTTAATACTCAAGATTATCGCTTTTACGGACTTACAACTTATTATGTAGCTAATGCGCCAGTAGGTGCTTTACAAAATATGCCTGCAATGATTATGTCTGATACTAAAGACAGACGTTTTAGAAATGCTAATACATTAAATTACGATTTCAAAAAAATAATGGGAGAAGATCATCATTTGACTGCTCTTGTTGGAGAAGAAAATATTACTTATGAGTCAAATACGGTAACTAATACGATTCACGGATATCCTAAGTTTTTTGATTTTGATCAGGCAAAAAAATTAACAACGCAAGGAACTCCTCAATCTGTTGACAACTACTACAGCCCAGATGATAAATTATTATCATTTTTTGGACGTGCAAATTATGACTACAAAAACCGTTACATCCTTTCGGCTACTTTTCGTGCAGATGGTTCTAGTAAATTTTTAGAGCAAAATCGTTGGGGATATTTCCCTGCTTTTGCAGCAGGATGGAAAATCTCCGAGGAGAACTTCTTAAAAAATAAATCTTGGCTAAGTCTTTTAAAAGTGAGAGCAAGTTATGGTGAGGCAGGAAATAATAATATACCTGTTGGTCAGCAAATTCAAATTTTTCAATCTACAGCAACATCATGGATTAATGGAGTTACTAGTGTTTGGGCACCTTCGAAAACGATGCCTAATCCTGATTTGAAATGGGAAACAACAGTAACTCAAAACTTTGGTTTGGATTTCGCATTTTTCAAAAACCGTTTGAGTGGGAATTTTGATATCTATAAAAATATTACGAGTGACTTATTAATTAATTTCCCAGTTGCAGGATCTGGATATGATTTCCAATATCGTAACATGGGAGAAACACAAAATAAAGGTTTTGAGGCTACAATAAATGTTGTTGCTATTGAAAAGGCTAAGTATGGGTTGAACTTTTCATTCAATATGGCAGTAAATAAAAACCGTATTAACTCATTAGGAGTAATGAATGATTTTGGAGCTTCTACCGGTTGGGCTTCTTCACAAATCGGAGATGATTATCTGATAGCTGTTGGTTCTTCATTAGGTACTATGTATGGGTATAAAAATGATGGAAGATATGAAGTTTCAGACTTTGATTATGTTGGAGGGAAATATGTTTTAAAAAGTGGTGTAGTTAATACATCTACTTCTTTAGTGGGAGACGGAAGCGCTCTTAAACCTGGAGATATGAAATTAAAAGATATTAACGGAGATGGCAAAGTAGATGTAAATGATAAAACAGTTATTGGAAATGTTAATCCTAAAAGTTCAGGTGGTTTTATAATCAACGGAAATGCTTACGGATTTGATTTAATGGCAGCTTTTAACTGGAGTATTGGTAATGAAGTGTATAATGCTGATAAAATTGAGTTTTCAACAGCAACAGCTTCAGGAAGATATAAAAACTTAAATTCTACAATGGCCGATGGAAAGAGATGGACAAACTTAGATCCTGCAACGGGTCAATTGGTAACAGATCCTACGGCGTTGGCAGATCTTAATGCTAATACAACAATGTGGTCTCCATATATGAGAAGCGCAATATTTACTGATTGGGCAGTTGAAGATGCATCGTTTTTAAGATTAAATACTTTAACATTAGGATATTCAATGCCTGAGATGTTTACCTCTAAACTTGGAGTTTCTAAATTGAGATTTTATTTGACGGCAAGCAATGTTTTTGTTTGGACAAACTATTCGGGTTCTGATCCGGAAGTTTCAACAAGAAGAAAAAACCCGCTTACTCCAGGGGTCGATTCAAGTCCTTATCCAAGAAGCAGGCAAATGATTTTTGGGATGAATCTTAATTTCTAATTTAAAAGACTACAAAATGAAACATAAAATAATAATAGCAGGATTGATTATTTCGGGTCTATTTAGTTCTTGCCAGCAATTTGAAGATGACTATTTAGATGCGCCTGCACAATCAACATTGGATGCTTCTATAATTTTCTCTACAGCGGGACTTGCAAAAGGAGCTATTGACGGAATAAAAGTGCCATTTGCTGAAACAAACTCTTACAGAGGAAGATTTTTACCTTACTACGGATTGAATACAGATGTAGAATGGTATAATACCTCTCAAACTGCAGGTGATAAAGCAGATTTATGTGTTTACGATGCTAAGCCTACTAATACAGAAATGAACACTACCAATAATGCTTATGCAATGATGTATTCAGGTATTGAGCGTGCAAATGTTTGTATTCAAGGGATACGTCAATATGGAAATCCGTTGCCAGGAACAGAAATGGGACAATTATTAGGAGAAGCTTTAACGTTACGAGCAATTTATTATGCTGACTTACTTAAATCTTGGGGAGATGTTCCAGCTCGTTTTGAGCCGATTACCAGTGCTACTTTATATTTGCCTAAATCAAGCAGAGATATTATTTACAAACAATTAATTGCAGACCTTGGGGAAGCTTCAACATTGGTGGCTTGGCCAAATGAAACGTCTTACACGAGTACAGTAGAGCACGTAAATAAAGCTTTCGTAAAAGCCTTTAGAGCACGTTTGGCTTTGGCTGCAAGCGGTTACCAGCAATATCCTGATGGTGTGCGAAGAAGCAATGATCCAGAACTTTCAGTTGCTAATATGTATGCACTGGCATTAAAAGAATCCCGTGAAGTAATTCAGAGCGGTTCTGCTCGTTTAGAATCTACTTTTGAGGGATTATGGCGAAAGTATAATGAAGAAAATACTGCTGCAGGAGGAGAGTCTCTTTGGGAACTTCCTTTTTCTGATGGACGCGGAAGAATGTTATTCACTTTTGCAGTAAAACATACCGCTGCTTCCGATCAGTTTCAAGCTAACGGAGCTAATCGCGGTGGCGTAGCAGGTCCGTTACCATTTGTTTTCTATGATTATGATCAAGCTGATACACGAAGAAATGTTACTTGTGTGCCTTATAAATATGGTGCTGCGGTTAATGGTATTGCTAAACAAGAATTAGGTTCTCTAGATACTTGGTATTTTGGTAAATATCGTTATGAGTGGATGAAACGTTATGTAACGTCTACAAATGATGATGGAGTTAATAAAATGTACATGCGTTACGCTGAGGTACTTTTAATTGCTGCTGAAACTGCAAACGAATTGGAAGGGCCTAGTGCAGCGGCGCCTTATTTAAAAGAAATCAGAAGAAGATCATTTGCTACAGCTGCTCAGGCTGTAAAAGTTGACGCTTATGTGGATGCATTAACTAGTAAAGAAGCAATGTTTAATGCTCTTGTCGAAGAAAATAAATTTGAGTTTACGGGTGAGATGGAGCGTAAACAAGCACTTATTCGTTGGAATTTGCTTAAAGCAAACTTAGATAAAGCAAAACAAAAAATGGCAGAATTATCTACGCGTAGTGGGCAATATGCCGACGTACCAGCAACTTTATATTATAAATATCAATCGGATAACGTTAGCTTAGATATCTATGGGCTTAATCGCGGAGAAACTGCAAATCCTGGGGCAGCATATTCATCTACTCCATGGACTTGGACAGGAACAGCCGCCGATGCTAAGATAGCCTCTCTTTATAAAGTGGGAGTTAACCCTGATAACAGACAATTTTGGCCAATATGGCAAGTGTTTATTGATGGAAGTAATGGGCAATTAAAAAATGATTACGGTTATTAAAATTTTTCAAAGAATTAATAATAAACAATAAATTATTATGATGAAAACAAAATATATGTTTAAAGGATTAATAACCATATTACTTCTTTCAATTGCAATTTCAAGCTGTGAAAGTTATAATGAAGCGTTATTAGACAATATAGGAAATACAAGAGAATTTTCGCCAATTGGACTTACAGCCAAGATTAGAAATTCAACTACGGTTGAATTGAATTGGACAGTAAAAACAGAAGAAAACCCAGATCATTATGTAGTAGAATTTAGTGCAGATGATCCTAGCTTCTCAACCATTTATAAAACTATAAATGTTTCGGCTTCTGAACTTCCTATTCAAGTAGCACTAGAAGGAGAAACGGTTTATTCTATAAGAGTAAAATCGGTAAGCGCTGCTGGTTTAGAAGATTCTAAATGGTCTGTAACTACTGCAACAACATTATCAGAACAAATAATGTTCCCGGTTCAAGATGCGGATATTGAAGCAACTAAAGTTACATTAAGATGGGTTCCAAATAGCGCAGTAACACAAATTACTGCTATGCCTGGAAATATCGTGCATACTGTTACAGCGGCTGAAAAAACAGCTGGTGTGGCTACTCTAACAGGCTTAACACCTGAAACTGCTTATACAGCAATTTTACTAAATGGGACTAAGAAAACAGGTAATGCAACATTTACGACAGGAATTGATATTGGAACAGGAATACTAGTTAAATTAGGAGATGATGTGCTTCAAAAAATTGCTAGCGCACCTTCTGGATCTGTTTTAGTTTTCATGCCTGGTGATTATACAGCTCAAACAGGAACAATAGCAGTAAATAAAACATTAACATTAAGAGGTTTGAGACCTGGTGATAAACCAAAACTTAAATTTAATTTCACACTTGCAAACAATCCTAGCAATGCAAGCGAAGTAGTTAATTTCTCTTTAATTGATATCGATTTAAGTGGAGCAGGAACAACTGGTGGTGCCATTACAATTGGTACAGCAGCCACTACACAATTGGGAGATGTTTTAATAAGCGGTAGTTATATTCATGATTTCCCATCTCAGTTAATGTACGGAAATGCATCAGCAAAATTAAAATCGTTCACTGTTGATAATAGTATTATTAAAAATGTAAATACTGCTTCCGGTGCTGATTTTATCGATTTCAGAACTGCTTATGTGGCAAGTGTTTCTTTAACAAAAAGTACATTCGACACTTGTTCTTCTCGTGATTTCATACGTTTAGATGCGGCTACAGGCTTGACAGGAACAGGTTTAACAAGTAATGTGGTAATTGATGCTTGCACAATATATGCTCCTACATTACCGGCAGCAAGTAGGATTTTGTATGTACGTTTTGCGACAAATGTATTAGCAGTTCGCAATACTTTATTTGCAGTTGGATCGGCGGTGTATACAAATAATACGGCAACAAGTGCTCCAACCTTCTCGAATAATAATAATTATAATTCGTCAGGCTTGCAGCTTACAGGAAGTAATAATAGACCAGATGCTTCTGCAACTACATTAGATCCTCAATTTACTAATGCATCAAGCGGTGATTTTACAATTAAAAATCAAACATTAATGGATAGAAAAGTTGGAGACCCTCGTTGGATTAAATAAAAAATCGTGGTTGATTAAATAGAGAAAAGCGGGATGTAATTTAGTTTGCAATCCCGCTTTTTAATTTTGATGCTCGCTTCCAATTTTAATTTAGTTGCAGCAGAAACTGAAAGTTAAAAAATCATTGAATGTAGGATCGTTTCAAAACTTTGGTTTTTAGTGCGATTCCATTAAAAAATAAAAGGATTGTAAAAGTTATTCTAATTCGATACAATCGAAAATAGTATTGTTTTGAAGTAGCTCAGCAACATTCAATTCGCTGTCTACTCTTAAAATATTATCACAATCTTCAAGGTCAAAATTCCATTGAGATTCTGGTAATAATTGATTTAGTAATGCAGAGGCCGATTCGAATTTGGTCTGATTATCAACGGAAGTTTTAAAAACATAAATCATAATTTGCATTTTTGAGGAAGCAAATTTCTGAAAAACACTCACATATTTGTTAGGATTCTATAATCAATAATTAGGACTTATCAATCATTTTTCGGTATCGAATAGGAGAAATCCCTTCTGTTTTTTTAAAAAATCGGCTAAAGTACGATTGATCTTCAAAGCCTACTTGTGTTGCAATCTCGCCTACCGATAGAGTAGTTTGAAACAATAAATATTTGGCTTCTAATAATATGTTTTCGTCAATCCATTTTACGGCAGATTTTCCCGTTACGGTTTTGACACATTTATTTAAATGGTTTGGAGTAACATTTAGTAAAGAAGAATAATAATTAACCTGATGTTGGGTTTTTATATGGTCATGAATCAATTCTTTGAACTTTGTCGTAATGGCTTCAGCCGCCGAAATGCTTTTAGAAGTTTTTACAGCATTCTTATTCATTTCATAAAACAGCGTGATCAAATAAGACTGCACAATATTCAAATCGGCAATAGTGGTTTCCGAATATTCCTTTTTCAATCGTTCCAAGATATTGGTAATTGGTGCAATATCTTCTGGTGCTAATTTAATTTTTGGATTTCCTGAAATTTTTAGAAAATCAAAATCATTCAGCAGTTCGCGGCTGCCGTATTTTCGAATCAAAATATCAGGATGAAATTGGCAGACATAACCTTTGTGGATATTGTTGACATTATCAAGCGAAAAAATCTGACCAGACGGAATCATTATCATTTCGTTATCGGTCGTAATAAATTCCTGATAGCCCAATTTCATAGTATGCTTTCCTGAAGAAATAAAAATTAAAGTGTGGCAGGAATGTTTAGAAGGAGGAACAGGATGCTGCATATGCATCATTTCTTCGATTTCGAGACAGAAAAAATGGTCCGAGTTTGACTTGAAAAGCAAATGGATAGGATTGTCTTCTCCTAAAAACTTTTCTCGAAAACCTTTTGGATTATAGGTTTTTATTTTCTCTGCCTGCTTCTTTTTCATTTTAATAATATAATCTAAAATCGAGCAGTTTGCATAGATTGTAATGTTTGGTATAAAGATCTTCGACTACTTCAATTAAATTGTCATTTTCTTGGTACAGACTAAAAAACGCTTTATCAATAGTGCTGCAGCTGGCAATTTTATTATATGTTGAGCCATAGCCAGAAATCGCTCTTGCTCCAGTTATGTCTAGGAAATACTGTGCTTCTTCTTCGTTTAAATCTAAAACTTTCAAATTGGCAAAATGAATAATTTTACCTTTCATTTTCCCTTCAAAAAGCTCGGCAATTTCTTCTATGCTGTAATAATAATCATGAAGGCATATATTATTTTGCTGTCCAGGCATTGCAAGATAAATGATTTCATAATCTTTAAAATTGTGATCTTCATAAAGCAGAATGTTCAAGCTTTCCTCTAAACCTTCAATGGTGTCGCAAGTTTTATGAATGCTAGAAATGCCCTGGTCAATTGCCAATTCTTCCAGACATTTTACCACATTGGTAGCGGTATGATCGTCTATATCGCGAACGCCTTCCAGGCAGAAAATAAATTTTTCATTATCCATGCAGTCTTTCTTTCTGGTTTTAATCTTTTGATGGTTTTAGCAAATGTATTTTTTATAAAATAAAATTCAGCATCAAAAGCAGACTTTAACGTGTTTTTTGGATTTTAAATTTAGGTTGGAGCCACGTAAATTTTTAAGCTTATTTTTGTATACCGAAAATAAATTATGCATGATACAAATTAATCAGACCGCATCTTTTGCAGTTGAAGATATATTATTCTGTTTTGCTCTAGAATCTGAAGCAGCAGAAGTTTTTAAAGGACACAATGTTTTATTTACCGGAATCGGAAAAGTAAATGCCGCTTACGAATTGACGAAAGAAATCCAAAAGAGAAGACCTTCTGTGATTATAAATCTTGGATCGGCGGGAAGCAGCTGTTTTCAAAAAGGCGAAGTAATTTGCTGTACCAAATTTGTACAACGAGATATGGATGTTCGAGGTTTAGGATTTGCTCAATTCGAAACGCCACTCTCTGGTTTGCCTCCAGTTTTAGAATATGGTTTGTTGATGGACAACTTACAAGAAGGAATCTGCGGAACGGGAGATAACTTCGAAATGGAACATTGTTCAGACATGTATAATGTGGTAGATATGGAAGCTTATGCTTTGGCCATGATTGCCATGAAAGAAAATATTCCATTTTTAAGTTTAAAATACATTTCAGACGGAGCCGATGACAATGCCGCCGAAGATTGGACGGTTCAAGTTCACAAAGCAGCAATTGCTTACGGTAAACTCTTAGGTTTGATAGAAGAGACTGAAGCCATTTCTTAATTGAAGTGGCTTTTTGTTATACTTTGCGGTCACGAGCGGGACGCTCGCGCTAGCAGGGGGAGACATTTGCACAGCTTTTAAGTTGAACTTATTATTTACCTTTTTGATTTTCGATCTATTAAATTTTGAAAATATACGGTATAATCAAGTACCACTTTTAGCTTACTATCTTTGTATAAATTAATATAAGTTAGACCTTTAATTTTAACTATTGAATCACCAACTTCTACTTCGTCCCAAAAACTATTTTCTAATGAAACACTGCTATTGTTTGTAAATCTTAGCATTGGAGTACAATGTTGAGATGAATCAATATATTTTTCGATTACAATACCAGAGTATGATTCTTCTTTTCTGTTTTCAAGTGCTCTTTTATAAAAAGCTTCATTTCCTGAAAGATAGTTAGCCAAAAAAATAACCGCAACCAATAGTATTGCTAAAACTAACAACTTTAAAATATTTTCTTTACTTTTTAACATCTTATTTTAAAAATTCTAAATATGTTCTAGTTATTGACCTATGTTAGCACAATCGTTTCGCTCGTGGGTACAAAGAAAATTAAATCTTATGAGTTATAAAGCAAAATTAACTTTAAAGACAAGGTAGGAACATAAATAAAAGAACCATTCTATTATGGCTTTTTTTATATGAAAATTACAATATAAGCATTATAGTCTAAAAACTGATAAGTATTTGATGAGTTATTTCGTAGAAATGGATGAGGTTGATTTAGTACCGCTTTAAAGAAACTTTTTAACTTTATAGAATTCATATTTTACTAACTAAAGACCTTTTTAAACCAAAATGATTTTAACTACTAGAAAGATGATAATGCTGTGTTGTGCTTTTCTTTTAATTGGAAAAACAATAGCACAAGAAATTCCATTAGTGACTAATATTGCAGCTAGAAGCAACATTACGTTAAACGGAAAATGGAGATATATTGTAGATCCTCTCGAAAACGGCTATTACAATTACCGCTTGGAGCCTTTTAAAAACAACGGATTTTTCGAAAATAAAAAATGGAACACCACAGAATTAAGCGAATATAATTTTGCAACCTCAGCAGTTATGGATATTCCGTCAGATTGGAATTCGAAAGATCAAAGATTGTTTTTTTACGAAGGAACAGTTTGGTTTCAGAAAGATTTTAATTATAAAAAAGATACTAAAACCAAAGGGATTCTGCATTTCGCAGCTGTTAATTATGATGCGAAAGTCTATGTAAACGGAAAAATGGCAGGAACACATGTTGGCGGTTACACACCTTTCAATTTTGATGTAACCGATTTATTAGTCGACGGAAATAATTTCGTAGTAGTAAAAGTCGACAATAAACGCCATAAAGACAATGTCCCAACAGTAAACATGGATTGGTGGAATTACGGCGGAATCACCAGAGACGTGACTTTAGCTCAAGTTCCGAGCACGTATATTGAAGATTATCTGGTTCAATTGGATAAAAAAGAAAAAGGTAAAATTTCGGGCTGGATAAAATTGAATAATGAAACGGGAAATCAGTCAGTTTCAGTTTCTATTCCGGAATTAAAAATCAAAAAAAGTGTTACGACTGATGCAAAAGGAATGGCGTATTTCGAAATAAGAGCCAATCCAGTTTTATGGACACCTGAAAAACCAAAATTATATGAGGTGACCATAAGCAAAGCAGATGAAAATATTGTAGATCAAATTGGTTTTAGAACTATTGAAACCAAAGGAAAAGAAATCCTTTTAAACGGAAAAAAAGTCTTTTTGCGTGGAATAAGTATTCATGAAGAAGCACCTTTCAGATCAGGAAGAGCATGGTCTGAGCAAGATGCAATTACTTTACTGACTTGGGCAAAAGAGTTGGGTTGTAATTATGTTCGTTTGGCACATTATCCCCACAACGAAAATATGGTAAGACAAGCCGAAAAAATGGGACTAATGATTTGGTCTGAAGTTCCCGTTTATTGGACGATTTCTTGGACAAATCCAGATACGTATGCCAATGCAGAGCATCAATTGCACGATATGATTTACAGAGATAAAAACCGATGCGGAATTGTAATTTGGTCTATTGCAAACGAAACGCCGCATGGTGATGATCGAGATCTTTTCTTAAGCAAATTGGCAAAATATGCTCGAACGCAAGACAACTCTCGTTTAATTAGTATGGCGATGGAAGTTACTTCAAGCTCCAATAATATTAATACACTTCATGACAATATGAATGAATATGTAGATATAGTGAGTTTCAATCAATATTTGGGTTGGTACAGAGGAACAAATGAATCTTGCAAAGACATGCAATGGGTAATTCCGTATAACAAACCCGTTATTATAAGTGAATTTGGAGGCGAAGCTTTGCAAGGTCTTCACGGCGATAAAAAAGAACGCTGGAACGAAGAATATCAGGAAGAATTATACATTCAAAACACACAGATGTTCAATCGAATTGAAGGTCTGGCCGGAGTTTCTCCTTGGATTTTAGTCGATTTTAGATCACCAAGAAGACAATTGCCAAACATTCAGGATTTCTTTAACCGAAAAGGATTAATTTCAGATCAAGGAATTAAAAAGAAAGCTTTTTATGTCATGAAAGATTGGTACGCGCAGAAAGAGAAAGAATATAAGTAAGTTTTAGATAAAGTGGAAAAACCTTCAGATTCAATTTGAACCTGAAGGTTTTTTTATCAAACTTATTCTAGACTATAGAATTGCTAGTTTGCAGGAGTTCATTGCTTTTCTCCAAATATCTTCGAATGATTATCATTGAAAATGCCAATATACCAAAAACAAGAGTAAGCCAAGGCGTGTATTGAACACCTTTTGTAGCAATAATCCATCCTCCAATTGTTGTTCCTAATGTAATTCCCATATTTCCGAATGAAGTAGCAAGGCTATTGGCAAACTCTAAAGAATTGGGAGCTGATGAAATCATATAAGTCGAAGCATTTAAAAAACTTGGCGAATATAAAAATCCCCATAATGCAATAACGAAAATTACAGCTATGGTATTGGTGCCTGAAAAATGCAAAAATATCGGAATGAGAATAGTGCCAGACAAAAACAATGCGGTCGTATTGGTTATATTTTTATTCAACATTTTTCCAGAAAAACGATTGGCGATAATTCCAACAATGCCAAATAAAAGCAGCATATAACTAACCATTGTATTGTCCATCCCTTTGGCTTTATTAAGATATTCGGCAAAATAACTATAAGTAGAAAACCATGCTGAGATCATGAAAAAATTCATAACCGTGCTTATAATAAATGTAGGTTGCTTCAATATTTTTAACTGACTGCCATAAGATTTTTTCTCTCTTACAGGCATATTCGGAAGGAAAAAATAAACAACAAACAAAGCAATAAGACTAACAATAGATTGAATAACAAATGAATATTCCCAAGACAATTTACTAGCGAGCCAAGTTGCAAACGGAACAGTAGAAACCATTGCAATGGCTACTCCACTAAAAACAATGCTCATTAGTTCGTTTTCATTCTTTTTATCTCCTTTTGAAACGGCTACAGATAAAGCCGTGGCAATATAAACAGGCTGTAAAAATGCAGGCAATATTCGTACTAGCATTAATAGCCAAAAAGGAGGAGAAAATGATGATATAATTCCGGTAAGAAGAAAAATGGAGATTGCTGTTATCATTATTTTTTTACGATCAAAACCCGAAACCAATAAAGTCATAAATGGCCCTGTCAATGCAATGACCAAAGCAAAGGCACTTAGAAGCATTCCAGCTCTGTCAATCGAAATATCGTAGTGTTCTGCTATTTGAGGTAAAATGCCAATAACACCAAACTCGGTAGTGATAACGGCTATAAATCCTAAACATCCTATATAAGCGTATTTTTTCATTTTGTAGAATTGTATGTTTTAAAAAAATCAACCATGTCTTGCATTACAACTTTAGCCTCTGGAATAAATCTGCCCATTTGAAAAAATCCATGCGTAGTTCCTTCGTATAAATTAAGCTTTACTGTTACTTCTTTTGCTTTCAGTTTTTCAGCATATTCAATTGCTTCATCTCTCAAAGGATCATATTCGGCAACGGCTATAAATGTTGGAGGCAATGTCTCTAAATCATCTGCTAGTAAAGGAATAGCATCAGGATTATTTTGATTTTTTATTGCTGGCAGATACCAATTCCAAGCCTGAATACCGCCTTCTAAATTTAATAACGGGCCATTCTGAAATTCATTCCAAGAAGCTGTTTCTAAAGAATTGTCTGTAACCGGGTAAATAAGTAATTGTGTTTTAATTTTTTTACGGAATTTTCTAGTAATTGTAGCTGCTAAAGCACCTCCAGCACTATCTCCAGCAATAGAAATGTTATCTGCATTGATATGAAGTGAAGAAGCATTCTCTATAATCCATTCCACAGCAAATTCACAATCGTTTAGTCCAGAAGGGAAAGGATGTTCGGGGGCAAGTCTATAATCTACTGAAATAATAGTGGCTTGTATAAGATTGGTGAATTGGCGCAATGGCGTATCATGAGAATCAAGACTTCCGGCATTGAACCAGCCTCCGTGAAAATAAATAATGACAGGAAGATTTTCGGCATCATTGGGGCGATAAATTCGTAACCGAATTGAATGTTCCTCTCTTGATATAGTTTGTTCTTCGATTTGAAAAACAGTTTCTTTTTCTCCTGCTAATGGAATAAATTTTTCGTAAAAAAGCCTTCCTGTTTCCCAAGAAGTAAGATTTGTTGGAACTTCAATGTCTTGAATAAAAGCTAATGTCTTATGCACTTGTTCTGATAAATTCATGTTATTTGTTTTAAAATAGGCAACAAACTTATAGTGTAATCATTAATTTTGCGTAGTACGCATCTAAATGTGTGGTACTAACAATTTTGTAAGTAATGGGAAAAAGAAAAGAAAATTCAACTAATATGTTGAACGAAAGTTATATTATGGAGAGCTGCAATCTAACTTATGCGGTATGTAAAATTGGAGGCAGATGGAAACTGCTTATTCTCTGCAAACTTGAAAACGGAAAGTTGAGGTTTAGTGAATTGCGTAATCAAATAAGCGGCATTACTGAACGTATGCTTACGCTCCAGCTTCGTGAGTTAGAAAAAGAAGCATTAGTCAAAAGAACCGTACACCCCGAAGTTCCTCCAAGAGTTGATTATGAGTTAACAGATATTGCGAAGGAATTAGTGCCAATCTGGTGCCAATTAAGCGAATGGGGTGCAAAGCATAAAGAAATAATTCTCGATAAATTGATTAAAGTAGAATCTTAGAGAAACCAAAAGCCTTCAAAGTCCTATTGATTTTGGAGGTTTTTTTGTGTTTTTTATGTAATTTTATTTGAAAAAATACGAAGACTTTAAATGGAAATAGAAATTATCATAAGATTGCTTTTGGCGGCATTTTGGGGAGCTTTAATTGGTGCCGAAAGAGAATATCGGGGAAAAGCTGCCGGGCTTCGCACCACCATAATGATTTCTGTTGGCGCTTGTTTCTTTACCTTAATGTCCGAATGGATTGGCGGACCAGGAAATCCAGACCGAATTGCTTCTAATATTGTCACAGGATTAGGTTTTCTTTGTGCGGGAGTAATCTTTAGATCAGACAGTCATGTAAGCGGTATTACTACTGCAGCCGCAATATGGTCTGTTGCGGCAGTTAGTATGGGAGTAGGAGCGGGGTATTACTTTGCTTCGGCTTGTGCGGCGCTTATGATTCTTTTAATTCTAACGATGCTAACCGTTCTTCAGGATAAAATTGACCTTATCAACGAACATAAAGTGTTGCGAATAACTTTTAAACGTTCCGATAATGGACACGAAAGGTGCAAGGAACTTTTTTCTGCTTATGGTGTAAAATCAAAACTGATGACACAACGCCGTAATCTAGATCATGTTGTTTTAGAATGGCAAATACACGGTTCTAAACATGCTATAGAATCTTTGTATGCGTCGCTTTTGGTAGAACCAATTTTTGAAGAGTTAGTGTTATAAAAATAAAAAATAATGAATTTTAATTTACAACCCATTTTAGAAAATGACCTTTGCATTCTATCTCCTTTAGAAGAAACAGATTTTGATGCCTTGTATCAAGTAGCTTCCGATCCTAAAATTTGGGAACAGCATCCAAACAAAGACCGATGGAAAAAAGAAGTTTTTGAAAAGTTTTTTGAAGGAGCCATAGAAAGCAAAGGTGCTTTTAAAATTATAAACAAAGAAACTGGAGAAGTTGTCGGAAGTACAAGATTTTATGATTACAATCCTGAAGATGATTGTGTTTTTATTGGTTATACTTTTTATGCTGTTTCATGTTGGGGAAAAGGTTTTAATTTAAGCGTAAAAAAGACAATGCTGGATTATCTTTTTGAATATGTTTCTAAAGTTAGATTTCATATTGGCGCAGAAAATATCCGTTCACAAATTGCAATTTCAAGAGTAGGAGCCCAGAAAATAGCCGAAGAAGAAGTGGCTTATTTTGGTGAAAAACCAAAATTGAATTTTGTGTATGAAATCGATAAAGCAGATTGGAAAAGACAAAAGCCTTAAACATCACGTTTAAGGCTTTTGTCTTTTTATGGATAACCATTTTATTTTACTACATAAGGAACCTGATCGGCTTCGCAAAGTCTAAAATAACCGAATGCATAATTATTAATATCACTCGTATTTACAATGTTTCCTCTAATGCTTCCTGGAGGAACAGAAAACGGATTCGAAACAGAAGCTTCCAGAATTAATTTCCAATAATTATAGAAATTTTTAGAAACTCCTCGATGCGTAATTGTTACCGTGTTTCCAGGTTTCATTTTATCTTCATGAGAGTATCTTGTACTGATTTCGTTTCCGTTAAGGAATTCATCATTTGTGATTCCATATTCTGGGTAAATCAAAAATGAACTTTGATAATCGGTTACATAATAATTGACCTCATCTGCTGGATCATTATAATAATAAGTCAGTTCAATGATATCTTTTCCGCTAAAATCAGGAACAATATTTTGCTCAATTTTAGTAATTGGAGTTACAGAAGTCAGTTTTTCAACTGCTGTGAAACTTTGTCCTTCGGCAGTAATAAACAATTTATAATCGGCATTTAGTACTGGAACAAAATTAGTGCATTTATAAACTCCAGCTTCAGTTTCGTTAAAAGTAAAAACATCCCCGCTGCCGTTTTCTATTCGTACTTGCGCGCCCGAAACTTTTGGTGTAGAATTGTTGTAATAAGGAGCTGTTTTACTAATTTTTATAGTTTGCTCTTTTCCATCAGTTCCTTTTTTCCAGATAATTTCAGCATCGATTACCAGTTTGGTTTCGCCAGTTGGCAAATCTAAATTAACGACTTCTTCGCATGAAGCGAAAGAAAAAACAAAAAGAAGACTTATTAATGCCAGTGCTCTGTTCATCATATATTTTTTCAATTTATTCATAGCATTAAAATTTAAAATTATAAGTAACTCCAGGTACAATTCCGAAAATCGAAAGTCTTCTGGTTTCATTTGCGCCTGTGTCTTCATTGGTTGTAAAACTCATAGAAGCAGCATTTTTTCTGTTGTAAACATTGTAAAGGCTAAATACCCAATAGCTCTGCCATCCTTTCTTTTTGTCTGGTTTTGGCGTGTACGTCGCAGCCAGATCAAGATGGTGGAAAAGTGGCAATCTGTTTTCATTTCTCAAAGAATAATTTGGAACATGAATGCCGCCCATTTCGTAATATCCATTAGCATACGTTACCGGCTGGCCAGATTGTAAAGTGAAATTTCCATTAAAAGACCATTTCGGATTCAGCTCGTAACTTCCTACAATGCTTAAATTGTGCAATTTGTCATATCCAGATAAATACCAGTTTCCATTTGCAATTCCCGGTTCTTCTGGAGTTCTTCCTGGTGTTTTCTGTTCAGCTCTTGATAAAGTATACGAAACCCATCCGGTGAAAACTCCTGTATTTTTTCTAAACAACAATTCCATTCCATACGATCTGGCTTTTCCGTTTAGAATCACCTGCTCAATATTGTTGTTAGCCAAAATATCAGCGCCGTCAATATAATCAATACGATTTTGAACATTTTTATAAAATAATTCGGTTTCTAAAGAGTAATCTCCATCTCTGAAATTTCTAAAATAACCCATAGCGTACTGATCCAAAAGCTGAGGTTTTGTAAACGGTCCGCTTGGAGTCCAGATGCTCATTGGCAATGGAGATTGCGTGTTGGATAAAATATGAATGTACTGTGCCATTCTGTTGTAACTCGCTTTTATAGAATTTTCGTCATTAAAAGCATAAGACAAGGCAGCTCTCGGCTCAAAATTATTGAACTTACTGATCGTCTTTCCTTTTCCGTAAGAGATACTCCCGTTTGGAGTTCCTTCTTCGTAAATATTGTACAACGGGTTATACACTACAGCCTGACCATTTTCATAAGTGCTGATCTTTTCGTCTCCTAAACGGTAAAACATACTATAACGTAGTCCGTAACGGAAAGTCAGTTTTTCTGTAATTTGATTTTCAAAATCAACAAAGGCAGAAGCTTCTAAAGCATATTTTTTATCCAGCTGCATGTAATTAAACTGCGAATTTGGAGAAGTTGGCTGTACAACTCCAGGATTGAAATTATAATACAAACCATCGATACCGTAATTGATTTTAAATTTCTCAGACTGCTGGAAATTCCAATTGTATTTCAACCCGTAACTCTGAATGTTGCTGTTCCATTTGAAGGTTTCAATCGGAATTTCTAGATTAAATCTGTAATCACTATAGAAGGTAGATAAATTGCTGTTTAAACGGTCAGAAAATTTGTGTTTCCAGCTTAAAATTCCCATTGTGCTTCCGTAAGTACTCGCAAAACGATCGTTAATATCAAATACATCATTCCCGAAATAACCAGAAAACGAAAGCGTGTTTTTGGCATTAAAACGATAATTCAATTTTGTATTTAAATCATAAAACATAGCCGAATTATTATTATCAGCCAGTTTCATAAATAAATGAGCATAAGAAGCACGACCAGAAAGAATAAAAGAGCCTTTTTCTTTTTGTAGCGGACCTTGAACTAAAAGTCGGCTTGAGATAATTCCGATTCCTCCATTTACTTTATATTCTTCAAAATCTCCCGTTTGTTGCGTAACATCTAGTACCGAAGAAACGCGACCTCCAAATTTTGACGGAATTCCTCCTTTATACAAATCCAAACCATTTACAATATCAGCATTGAAAATAGAAAAGAATCCAAACATATGCGAATCTGCATAAACGGGAGCGCCATCCAGAAGAATTAGATTCTGATCGGCTGCACCACCACGAACGTTAAAACCCGAAGAAGCTTCTCCAGCATTGGTAACTCCAGGAAGCGTCAAAATCGATTTTAAAGGATCTGGTTCGCCCATTGCAACTGGAATTTTCTTGATTTCCTGCATAGAAAGCTTGTTCACACTCATTTGTGTAGTTTTAATGTCAACCGCTTTATTGTTCATTACAATAACTTCTCCCAATTGCTGGCTATCAGCATCGACATTGAAATTGACTTTGGTGTCGTCTGATACAGAAACTCTTTTTTCTTCATTTTTAAATCCAACATAACTCACCTGAACGGTATAGCTTCCGTTTGGAACTTCAATACTGTATTTTCCGTTAGCATCTGTTATAGCGCTTGTTTCCAATTCTTTAATGTAGATATTAGCGCCAATAACCGGTTGTCTTTCGTCATCTAAAACATGCCCAGTCAGCTTACTTTTTTTTTTGATAGGCTTTTGAACTTGAGCTTTCTGTTTCACAAAAATATTGCTGCCTACGATGGAAAATTGCACAGACGAAGTTTGGTTCAATTCTGCGATAAGCTTGCTGATGTCGGTATTTTTGAAAGTGCTTTTTTGAGTAAAATACTTTTTATTAGTATCAATTTGGTCAGTAAAAGCAAATTTAAAATTGGTTTGACTTTCAATCTGTTTAAAGAATTCTTTTAAGGTTACATTTTGATCTACAGTTACGGTAACGCTTTGAGCAGACATACACAAACTGAATAAAAAAAAGCACGCTGAAATTATATGCTTCATGAATTTTTGTATTTTTGAATATTATTAAATGGATAACTTAATGTTATCCTGAACATTAGGAGGATGTGTAGTTTCGCGGCTTGCATCCTTTCTTGTTTTTCATTGAAAAGTGATCTCTTTTAAATCTTCATTTATTTCAAAGTTTAGGTTATACATTTCTGATAATAATTGTAAAATTGTCTTTAAATCTTCTTTTTTATTGATTCGGATCGTAATTTTCTGATCCTGATTTTCTTTCGGAAGACTCACTTTATATCCATACGTTTCTTCGATATAAAGGCTTACAGTAGAAAGTTTTTGGTTGTCAAAATCTATAAATGGGCTGAATTCTGTAACTGAAGCCGTTTGGTTTCCGTAGGTGAATTTTTCTCCAGGTTTCAGTATCCATTTTTGGGTCTTGCCTTTTACATTCATCTGAACGCTTCCTTCAAAAAGTTCTACTGTCACTTCTTCATTTTTAGATTCTTTTACTATAAAAGAAGTTCCTAAAACGGTAGTTGTAGTTTCATCACAGAAAACCTGAAAAGGATGCTGTTTGTCTTTTTTAACTTTAAAATACGCTTCACCACACATTTGGATTTTTCTGTTTAAAGCAAAATCGTTTCCGTAAATAATTTTAGAATTTGGAGCCAATTCTACTCTTGAACTGTCTGGCAAAAAGACAAATTTTATTACCGAGGTTGTATTTTCAATCGTATTCTCGGCAACAACAGCACTTTCAGCCAAAGTTCCATTGTTGAAATAAATTCCAGTTCCGATAAGCGCAAAAAGTAAAACCGAAGCAGCGGCGTAAAGATGCCAAGGCTTAAACCTTCTTTTCTTTTCTGCAAAAGTTTTAGCATGAAATTCTTCCCACGAATTTTCTTTTACATCATCTGAATGTGAATCGGGAGTTTCGTTCCATAATTTTTCAAACTCTTCATCAAAATTTTCCTTGTTCATAATTTTTTAGGTGTTAAAGCTTTTTGCAGTAAAATCCTTGTTTAGTAAAAACACCATAAACCATTTCTTTGATTTCTCTATTCGTTTCGATTCTAAGAATTCTTTCGCGATTTTTGAAATCGAAATTTATAATACAATCTGAAATAACGAACTGTAAAAGAGCCACAAGTAAACTTGCATCTTTTTTTGTTCGAACATTAGTTTTATAAGCTTCAATGTGCATTTTTTAGTCCTTGTTTTTTAGTATAACAAACGAGAACTAAAAAGTTCCTAATGGTTTTCGATTTTTTTTCGAATAAATTTACTGGCGAGATAAATATGATTGGCAATGGTCTTTTCAGAAAGATCCGTTATTTCTGCAATCTCCTTATAGCTAAGGTTTTCCAGTTTGTGTAAAGTGAATATTTTTTGTTGTTGCTCCGGAAGCTGATTTATGAAGTTTTGCAATTTTTCTTGTCGTTCTTCAAAAATTCCTGAATCTGATTCTTCCTGCGGCAGGTCAACTTGAGTAGGATCAAGCTGCACTATTTTGTTTTCTCTATTAACGTGATTGATGATGAGGTTCTTGCAAATAACAAATAGCTGTTTGTCTAACAAAACATCCTCGTTAAGCAGTTCTCTTTTATGGTATAATCTAATGAAAGTTTCTTGAACAAAATCTTCGGGAGTAAATACAGAAGAATTAAATCGTCGAGCAATATTTATTAGTTTATCATAGTAACTGAAGTAAACCTCCTTGAAAGCTGCCTCATTACCTTTTTTTAAACTTAAAATAAATTTTTTATTGTCCATAACGAAAATATCGTGACTAGCTTCCTAGTCTAAACTCATTGGTTTCAATATTATTGTATTCAGAAATTTGAGCAATCTGAAATCGGGAATGTAATAAGTTACAAAGAACCGTAATTAAATTTAAGATTGGACGCTTTTGCTAAAGAAATGTTACAAAAGAAGATTATTTTTATTAAAAACCCCATTGAACATTTTTGTTTAATGGGGTTCTTTTATTGATAATCACAAGTTCTAGCTTTTAAACAAAGAATAATTAATGCTTTTGCGATTGATATTTAATTTTATTTGAATCCTTCGGGAATCATTTCTCTTAAACCTTCACCAAATGGGATATACTCTTTGTTAGGATATTTTTTTATGTCTTCTAAAAATGGAATAATGTGTGAAGCAAAATACATTCCTGCCCATCCATTATCAGTTCCGCTATAACGACCTGGAGAAGTTTGATTGCCACCGTTTGGAGCAGCACCATTAAAGGTCATGTCATATTGTTCTGAAGGATCCCATAATAAATCATAAGTCGCAGCAACTCTCAGTGTTTTATCTGTGCCTAGCCAAGTGTCTTTTGCTGTAAGAGCAAATTTGAAATTTTTTACGCGAACAGCACCCAGGAACTGACTGGCAAAATAAAAGAAATCGGTTCGTTTTCCAGGACCCGTACCTAATAAAGAAGCACTAAGATCAATGCCATCAAATACAATTGAAGATCCATTGTTGTCTTTCCAGATATGAGTTGGAACTGGCGCGCCAATAATTGATGCAATAGTTGGCCACCAATCCATATGAGAAAACATATCAGTATTCAATGAACCAGCTTTAATATGACCTGGCCACCACGCAATAGCCGGAACGCGGAAACCGCCCTCATAGACAGAACCTTTCATACCTCTAAATGGGGTATATCCAGCATCTGGCCATGCATCTAACCATGCACCATTATCAGTTGTCCAGATTATCAAAGTGTTTTGGTCAATTTTTGCATCACGCACCGCTTGTATAATTTGTCCGCTATTATCATCAACTTCCATTAAGGCATCAAGATATTTTCCGCCTCCAGGAGATTTTCCTTTCCAGCGTGGAGAAGGATTATTTGGATTGTGTACTTTTTCGAAACAAACCGTTATAAAAAATGGATTTTTATCTCCCGAATGTTTTTTAATATAATCTACCGTGGCAGTTCTAATATCATCATCAGCTGTGGCTAAATCGTCAAAAGTGAATTTCTGTTTTTCAGCCTTAGCCGCTTGCCCTGCTTTGCCTTCAAAAACACCTAGATTAATCGTATTCCATACTTTCATGAACTCGGGATCATCAGACGGAAAGTTAGGATGTAATTCCTTGTTGTCATACGCATAAACTCCAGCGTAATAAGGTAACATATGAATCATTTCATCATAACCATGAGAGGTAGGATAATTGGCTTGTTTATCTCCTAAATGCCATTTTCCTGTAAACATTGTGCTATATCCAGCTTTTTTGAACATTTCGCTAATGGTAGGAGTTTCTGCACTTAGACCATTAGGATCGCCAGGTGCCAGTACAGAAGAAAGTGCCGTTCTGATCGGGATACGTCCCGTGATAAAAGAGGCACGGCCAGCTGTACAACTCGCTTGTCCATAATAATTTACGAATCGCATACCTTCTGCAGCCATACGATCTAGATTTGGAGTTGGAGCGCCTCGCATAACACCTCCGCCGTAACATCCAAGATCTCCCCAGCCAACATCATCTGTCATAATTACAATTACATTGGGGGCTTTTTTCTGCGCAATGAAAAATTGAGGCAGAAGCAACATTAATAGCAAACTAATTTTAGTAATCAATTTGTTAAAACCATCGGACTGAGAATTTCTGATTTTCATAATTGTAATTATTTATTAAAGATTAAAAATTGATTTTTTTTCACGAAAAAGTGATTTGATTTTTTGAACAGAAAAAATCAAATTCAGGAATTTTTTAATAATAAATAAAAAGAGAATGTTTGTAATAAAAATAGTAAAAATAATCTTTCCGTAGATTATAATTTAATGAAAATAAATGAGTTGTATTTTGTTTAATAATTGTTAGTCTATGATGGTAATTGAATAATATTTTTAAAAAGCAAAACCCTCAAACAAAAAAGTCTAAGGGTTTATTTTTACTGGAACGATGAGATGTTTTTTATGTGATATTTAAATTTAAAGATTTATCTCAAGCATCATCTGAATATCGACTCTATCATAAGCCGAAGAAAGACCTGTTATCTCTTTAAAACCTAGTTTTTTATATAATTTAATGGCTGGTTGCAGTTTGGTGTTGCTTTCCAGATAAATTTTAGAAGCGCCTTTTTCCGTTGCCCATTTTATTGCCGATTCTGCCAATAACAATCCAACGCCTTTTCCTTGTGCTTTCGGACTTACAGCCATTTTGGCTAATTCATAATCGTAATCTTTTCCGTCACTTTTTATTAAAGCACAAACGCCTAAAACCTCATCATTTAAAACCGCGGCAAAAATTTCTCCACCTTTGTTTATAATATAATCTTCAGCGTGATCGAGTGCTTTTACATCATTTGGTTCAACTACAAAATAATTCGAAATCCATTCTATGTTTAAATCCTTAAAGCTTTTTTGATACTTCGGATTATAGGTTGCTATTTCTACTTGATCTTTATTTTTCATAATTCTATTAAATACTGTTTTTTATTATTCTGCCCAATTTTTCCAAATCAGATTCTACGCGTTCGTTCCATTCCAAAGCATAATTCAGACGCATGCAGTTGTTGTACTGATTGTATTGCGAAAAAATTCTCCCAGGCGCAAAATTGACTTTCTGGTTTAGGGCAGTATTGAATAATTCTGTTGTGGATATTCTTTTGTCTAATTCTAACCATAACATAAAACCGCCTTTTGGCTGTGCGATTTTGGTATTGTCTGGAAAATAAGCCTCAACAGCGCGATTCATCTGAAGGTAATTGGCATAAAGTTTATTTCTGAAAGTCCGCAAATGATGATCGTAACGCCCGTGTTCTAAAAAATCGGTAATAACATCCGAATACAATGAAGAATTGCAGACCGTTTGCACCAATTTTTGACGGATTATTTTATCCTTAAATTTTCCTGGAGCAATCCATCCAACGCGATAACCTGGCGCAAGAGTTTTAGAAACCGATCCGAGCCATAAAACCAAACCAGCTTCATCATAAAACTTGCAAGGCTTTGGGCGTTCTGAACCAAAATATAGATTGCCATAAATATCGTCTTCAATCAACGGAACATTATATAACGTAATCAGTTTAACCAATTCCTTCTTATTCTCATCTGGCATTTGAAATCCCATTGGATTATTGAAATTGGTAATAAAGCAGCATGCTTTTATTTCTGGAAGTACTTTTTTCAAAGCTTCTAGATCTAAGCCGTACAAAGGATGAGTCGGAATTTCAACTGCTTTTAATCCCAATTCCTTAATGGCCTGAAGTATTCCGAAATAAGCAGGACTTTCTATTGCCACGCTGTCGCCTGGAGAGGTAACCGCCATAAGCGCATTGTAAATGGCATGCATAGCGCCAGAAGTAATGACAATATCATCTTCGGTAATTTTTCCTTCCATTACAATTGCCCATTTGGCAATAGCACGGCGAAGTTCTTCTGGCCCTTGAACTGGCTCGTAAGCTGTTCCTGCATCATCTCTGTTGCGAACTGCATTAATAATGCCTTTATTTAGTTTTGCAATAGGGAGAAAATTCTTTCCGGGTAATCCCAGTGCAAATTGTGTGACATCTGATTGATTGATGGTTCCGAAAACTTTATCGATAAGCTCTTCGGGCGTATTTCCTGTTTCGTGATTGTTGATGCTGGCAATTGTTGGGAGAGCCATTGTGCGCTGCGAACTTTTGCTTACATAATACCCTGTTTTGGGGCGTGATTCTATAAGCGAACGGCTTTCGAGTTCTAAATACGCTTGCTTGACGGTGTTTAGACTAACATTATACAGTTTTTGAGCGCTCCTGACAGAAGGCAATTTGTCGCCAAGCACCAAGGTTTCATTGTGAATCTGATCTTCAATGATTTTAGCTATTTTTAAATATAATGTCTCACGATTCTTCATTTGCTTTTTTTTAGCGTTTAAAAGTTCAGATAGTGAATAAAATGTTCCGTGCTTTGTTTTAGTTGTGCAACATTATTGAAATTGCCACTTCTTTTTTTGGTTAGAAAATTTTGAATGTATGCATTAAACTTTGCTTTGTCTGAATTGGTCAAACTTCCAGCATCATAAATTTTAAACCCGATTTCGTTGTTTTCATCCAGTATTAAACTGGCAAACGCATTTATTACATTGCTTTTTTCTGAGAGAAGAAAAGGCACTCCAAATAGCATTTTATCTTCGGCTTTTTCACGCATATTTTGAATAAAGATGTTTTGCAAAATCTCCATGTCAAATACATAAACTTCTCTAAATGTTGTTTTTTCCTGTGTTGCTACTTTAGATTCCATGACTTTTTTTAGCAAAATTATCGCTATTCAAGATTTGGGTACAGATACAGAAAAGTCTTTTTTTAAGGATACAGATTAAAATTACTGTTTTTATTCGAATCGGTAAAAACTGTCCATTGACTTTTTACAGTAGGAGGGATTAATTTAGACTTACAGTTGGATTTGAAGTTATTTTATCCATCCTGTTTTTCTTCTCCATTCAAGAGCTTCTTGTTTTCGTTTTTCGAAATCTTCGGGAGGCAATTGATTTTCTTGTATTATTCGTTTTCGAATAATTTCAGTTTGCTCTTCAAGAGAGTTAAGTCCAATAGATTGTCTTCTTTGATTTACCATTTGTAAGTCATCGAATAAATTGGGACTTAAATTTCCTTTTTCATCCCAATCAAATTGGGTTCCGTAAAGTTGTGGATTTCCTTCAAAGACGGCTATTCTATCTATTAAATAGGCAAGATTAATAGGATCTGCTTGATTTTCTTTGACTGCATTTTGCAATTGATCTGCACATCGTTTCATAAAATCTGGAGATCCAATAGAATGCTGTATGATTAGCCAAGCAGCTTCGCTCGCTTCTTTCCCAACTTTATCAATCGTAGGATAACCAATTGTATTTATAATTTCATTTAAAATTATTGCATTTTGCTGATGCAGTTTTTCCATTTCTTCATCATATCCTTCAGAAAGTTTTTTGCTTTCAATAAGCTTGTTTCTCAATTTGAGATCAGCGTTTTTCAACTCAACTATTCTTTCGGAAATGATTTTGTTATCCATTTGATATTGGTTAAAAGAATTAACTGTAAATGGTTTTTAATTTACAAAAGATAGTCTCTGGATGAAATTAATTATTATCCTTTTCCAAATCAGCAGCAGAAATCTGATCTAGGATATTGGTTTGATTGGGCGAAATATAATTTTTGTTTTCAATCGTGGCTTCTTTCTTAAAAAGAAGATCTAAGGCATTATATAGTTTTAATAAAACATCTCTGTCTGCTTTGTCGATTTCTAAAGCAGTATTAAAATTAAAAACATAATTGTTCGAATTACGTACTTCGACTTTTATTGTTTTTGATGTGATCTTAAATTTGACTATATCCATATATTCATAAATTACCTTTGCAAAATAACTATTTTAATGGCAGTTATCGCGGATATTTTTTGATTTTTTAATTACAAAGAATTTTTATTTTCTTCTTTTAATTTTAATAACACATCCATTGCCTTCTGAGCGTCATTTTCATCAACAAATATATGGTCGTGTAAATAAGCGGCAACTACATTACAGCTAATATTGGCATTCCCTAAAGCCTGAGAAAATGCAGCAGTCAAACCTACCGCAGCCAAAGAAGAATGAACTTCTAAAGTAATCCAAGAAGCAACATAAGAAAAGTTTAGATTAAGTTCTTCTGCAAAACGCTTTTCTAGCACTACAGTAATTCCTTCTTGTTCTTTAAACAGGAACAAAATTTTAGAAAAAGGAATCAAGTCTATAGAATCTACTTTTATAAAAACATATTTTCCGTCGTTAAGAATTGGATTAAGATTCTTTAAAATAGTGCTTAAATTTATTTCGCCTTCCATAAAAACTAGTGTTATTTTTATTTAAAAATAATAAAAAACCCTTAAACATTTCTGTTTAAGGGTTTTACTTTCTGAGTAGCGAGGACGGGAGTTGAACCCGTGACCTCAGGGTTATGAATCCTGCGCTCTAACCAACTGAGCTACCTCGCCTGGACTGCTATCATGAATTCCTGATTGCGGGTGCAAAGATATAAATAATATTAAAGCATACAAGCATAAAATGAAGAAAAAAAAATATTTTTAAAAATGCATTGTTTTTGGACATATATTCTTATATTTCGAAAAAAAATAAAGTAGCACATGGAGTCAAAAATACGTTACGAAATCGAGTTTCCGATCAATTCTTCGCCACAATTATTGTATCAATATATATCAACGCCGTCAGGTTTACAAGAATGGTTTGCTGACAATGTCAATTCAAGAGGTGAGTTTTTTACTTTCATTTGGAACGATTCGCAGGAAAAAGCGCGCTTGGCTTCAAAAAAATCGGGTGAAAAAGTAAAATTTAAATGGGTTGACGAAAGCAGTAAAGATACTGAGTACTTTTTTGAGCTTCATATTTTAGTAGATGAATTAACTAAAGATGTATCATTAATGGTAGTCGATTTTGCCGATAAAGAGGAATTAGGCGAAGCTAAACAATTGTGGGAGAATCAAATCTCAGATCTAAAACATCTTATAGGATCTGTTTAGCAAAAGTCTATTTTATAGCTTATATTTGCCCTGAACAAAATTCAGGGTTTTTTTATGATTAATTTTAACGGAAACATAGCGCAAGAAGATACTATATTAACTCAAAATCGCGCTTTTTTATACGGAGACGGTATCTTTGAAACAGTAAAAATTATCAACGGAAAAATCTTGTTTCTTGAGGATCATTATTTTAGACTAATGGCTTCTATGCGAGTAGTCAGAATGATGATTCCGATGAATTTTACAATGGAATATTTTGAAGAGCAGATTCTTAATTTGGTAAATGAACAAGGAATCTCAGCTTCGGCAAGAGCAAGAATTACTGTTTTTAGAAATGATGGCGGTTTATATCTTCCAAAAACTAACGATATTTCATTCCTAATCAACGCAACGCCGCTTGAAAATACTTCTTATAGCATAAATTCTAACGAATATGAAGTAGATCTCTATAAAGACTTCTATGTGACAAAACAATTATTATCGTCTCTTAAAACGACTAATAAGATGATTAATATTACGGGAAGCATTTATGCGCATGAAAATGATCTTGCCAACTGTATTTTGCTGAATGACAGCAAAAATGTAGTAGAAGCACTTCAAGGAAATGTTTTTATGGTAATGGGGAAAAAGCTTATTACACCTCCAGTTTCAGAAGGTGCACTAAACGGAATTATGCGTAAACAAATTTTAGCGCTGGCTAAAAAAATAGAAGGCATAGAAGTGCTAGAAGAAGTAATTTCGCCATTTGATCTTCAAAAAGCTGACGAATTATTTCTGACTAATGTAATCATGGGAATACAGCCGATAACTAAATATCGAAAAAAGGAGTTTACAACAAATCTGGCTCATTTATTAGTGCAGAAACTAAATGAATCCATAACTGAAAATTAATTCAGATATGGATTTTCTGGTGCGTTAGACCATATAAGATAATCACCGCCAAGCTCAATAATCTGCTCTTTCCAAAAATGAGTGGTAGATTTTCCGATAATTTTATTTTTATAACTATTATCGGCAATAATCCAAGAGTTTCCTTGCATCTCATTCTCGAGCTGATTTTCTTCCCAGCCGGTATAACCTAAGAAAAAGCGAATGTTGTTTTTACTAATCGATCCGTTGTTTATTAGGTCTTTGGTGGACTCAAAATCGCCTCCCCAATAAATTCCATTTGAAATTTCCACACTGTTTGGAATTAACTCAGGAATATTGTGAATAAAATAAAGGTTGTCTTGTTCTACAGGGCCTCCGTTATATATCTTAAAGTTAGCATCAATCTCAGGTATTAAGTCATTAATAGTATATTTTAATGGCTTGTTAATTATAAAACCAATTGATCCTTCCTTGTTATGGTCTGCTAATAAAATTACCGATCTGTTAAAAGATAAATCTCCAATTATTGAAGGCTCGGCAATAAGCAGGTGTCCTTTTTTTAATTTTTCTGAAATCATACGGTTACAATTTTTATTAAATTTAGTCATAAAAAAATTAAAATCCCAAATAAAATCGTTAAACCGCATAAAAAAACCTTCCATATGGAAGGTTTTAATTATATTATAAGTTTAGAGAACTTTCTTACTTAGTTCACTGCACCTTCTAATTCAGCACCTGCTTTGAATTTTACCACGTTTTTAGCAGCGATTTTAATAGTTTTTCCTGTTTGAGGGTTTCTACCGTCTCTAGCAGCTCTTGAAGAAACTGACCATGATCCAAAACCTACTAATGAAACTCTTCCACCTTTTTTCAAAGTAGTTCCTACATTACCTAAAAAAGACTCTAAAGCTAATTTCGCCGCAGCTTTTGTAATTCCTGCATCAGCAGCGATAGCATCGATTAATTCTGATTTGTTCATAATAATTAGTTATTAATTGTTGGTTAAAAAAAATTGTTAATACACAAATTTAGTAGGAAATCCGTTGCGTGCAAGTGTTTTCTTTATTTTTAGCAAAAATTGTTAATAACTTGCTTTTTTTGTTCATAAAGAATGTTGTTCATCGATAAAAAACAGGTACAAACCCCTGTTTTACTGACCTTAATACACTTTTGCAACCTCCGAAAAACTCACTCCATTTAATAATTCTGAAGCAAGCATTCTCTTTTTTCCTGGAAATTGTAGACTTAATAACTGAATAAAGCCGTCTTTTATTGCAATCTTGATCTCTTTTTTACTGCTTATTAGCTTTCCAATCTCATAAGAATGTGATTCTGAGACTAGTTTAGCTTCATAAATTTTGATGTTTAATTCTTCATTTTGGTCTTTTAAAAAGCACCAAGAAGCAGGATACGGACTTAGGCCTCGAATTAAGTTATTAATTTCTGCTCCAGATTTAGTCCAGTCAATTTTGCAGTTCTCTTTATTTAATTTGTAAGCCGTTTTAATATCGTCATTATCTTCTTGAATTGTTGTTGTAACCTTTCCGTTTTCAATAACCTTTAAAGTGTCAATTACAGTTGTGCTTCCTAAATGCATTAAACGATCATGCAATTGACCTGCAGTTTCTTCTGGCTCTATATTGATTTCCGAATTTAAAATCATAGCACCAGTATCAATTTTATCATCAATAAAAAAAGTAGTAACCCCAGTTTTAGTTTCTCCATTAATAATGGCCCAGTTAATAGGAGCGGCGCCACGATAATTTGGAAGCAAAGAAGCATGAAGATTGAAAGTTCCTAAACTTGGCATTTCCCAAACTACTTTTGGCAGCATTCTAAAAGCAACTACAATTTGCAAATTGGCGTTTAGCGCTTTTAATTCTGCTAAGAAACTCTCGTCTTTTAAATTGGTAGGCTGTAATAAAGTAAGATTGTTAGCAAGCGCATATTCTTTTACGGCCGAATATTTTATTTTTTGTCCGCGTCCCGCTGGTTTATCAGCTGCAGTGATTACGCCAACAACTTCGTAGTTATTTTTGATAATGGTATCCAAAATGCCAACGGCAAATTCTGGCGTTCCCATAAATATAATTCTCAATTTCTCCATTATGATTTTAAAGTGTATTTATTATTCGCTTGTATAATGATATGATTATTTTCGAGCAATTCCTGAAGAACCGATAAAATGTCTTTGGTGTCCATTTTGATTTGGTTTTCAATTTCTCTCGAAGTCAAAGAAGCGGTTCTGAGTAATGATAAAATCTTATCTGCAATCGAATCGGCTTCGGTTATTTTTCCTTTTAATGTAATGCAGTACGAACAGATGCCGCAGTTTTCTTTTGTTTCTTCGCCAAAATAATCTAAGACCAATCTGTTTTTGCAGGTCTTGTTGTCTTTTATATAATGTAAAACAGATAAAAGCTGATCTTTTTTAACTTCATTCTGTTTTTCTAAATATTTGGAAATTCTATTTATAGTGTGGTCATCTTCGCGAACTTCATTAAACAAAATAGTAGCATCGTTGTTTTTAGACTTGTATTCGATGATTTCTTTTTCTTTCAGTTTTTCCAAAAGTGCCACAATCTGTTCTTCAGAGCGATTGGATTTTTTTGCCAGTAAAGCTAAATTAAGATTAGACTTTACGTCGTAAATGCCAGGATAAGTTCTTAAAATGGCCAACAAAATTTCTTCGTCATTTGGATTCAGGCTCATGTAGCGAATCACTTCTTTAGATTCTATCAAAAATTGAACACTGATTTTTTCTGAGAATTCCTGAGACATTGTGATAATTCCCTGCTGATTCAAAAACTGTAAAGCATTGTATGTTTTAAGAGTAGGGAATTCGTATTTGTTGCAGAAATGATTCAGTTTAAATGAAAAAGATTCGTCAAGACCTTCGCCGTAAGCAATCTGAAAGTAATTGCAAAGTTTATTGTACATCGTTTTTAGAAACTTCTTGTCTGGCAAAATGTTTAAAAACTGCTGTTCTGTCTGAATTGAATCTGAATTATTATATAAAAGAACCGAAAAAGCTTTTGCGCCATTTCGTCCTGCACGTCCAGATTCCTGATAATAATTTTCTAAATTTTCTGGAAGCTGTGTGTGAATAACGGTTTTTACATTGTCTTTGTCAATTCCCATTCCGAAAGCATTTGTAGCCACAATTACTTGTGCCTGCTCGGACATCCACAACTGCATGTTTTTATCTTTTTCTTTAGACGAAAGTCCGCCGTGATAATATGTTGCCGTAAAGCCCAGCGACTGCAATTGCGAAGCCATATTCAAACACGCTTTGCGATTTCGTACATATATAATAGAAGGTTGCGGATTTTTTTTAAGAATCTGTTCGGTGCGGTATAATTTGTCTTCGACTTCAAAAACCATATAAGCGATATTTTTTCGCTCAAACGACTGCTGAAAATGTCTCGGATTTTTTAATTCTAATTGTGTTCTTATGTCTTCAATAACTCTCGGAGTTGCTGTTGCCGTTAGAGCTAAAAATGGAATTTTCGGAAAGAATTTTTTCAGTTCTGAGATTTTAAGATAAGCCGGTCTAAAATCGTGACCCCATTGCGAAACACAATGCGCTTCGTCGATAGCAATTAAATTAATAGGTAAATTTTTAATGCGCTCTAAAATCCAGTCTGATTGCAATCTTTCTGGTGAAAGGTATAAGAATTTGTAGTTTCCGTATTGGCAATTATCCAAAAGATCGATCATTTCTTCAGCGTGAATTCCGCCAGTAAGAGCAATCGCTTTGATGTCTCTTTTCTGCAAATTCATCACTTGATCTTTCATTAAGGCAATCAGTGGAGAAATTACTAGACAGATTCCTTCTTTCATCATCGCAGGAACCTGAAAACAAATTGATTTTCCGCCGCCCGTCGGAAGTACAGCAAAAGTATCCTGTCCTTCAAGAACAGAATCGATAATTTCTTTTTGCAACGGTCTAAAACTGTCGTGTTTCCAGTATTTTAGAAGAATATCCTGCGCTTCGAGCATTGCGTTTGTTTTAAAGTTAAAAATTTAGAAAAACAGTTTCTAGTTTTGCAACTTTAAACCATGCCGCTAAATTTTGTCTAAGATATAAAGAATTCTGTTTTCAACTGTATCTTTTGGAACCTCAATCAGTTCGTAACCGTATTTTTTATACGTTTCCACAAGATGATCTTGAATTTTTACTGCCTGATCAAAATTTTCATAACGCTCAGAATCACTTTGGTAAATTTCTTCCCAAGGCGGTAAAATAAAAGTTTTAGAATATTTGAAATCTTCGCAGGCTTTTGTAAAATGCTCTGGATATTCGTCGCCAATATAATCCATATAAGCTACAACATCAGGAATTCCTCTGTCGATAAAAACGACATTATCAGGTTCTTCAAGAGCGTTTTTGTATTGTTCAATACGTCCTTCCAACAACATTTCGCTAAACAAAAGCGGCTGTTCTAGAAACAGCTGTTCGATGCCTCGTTCTTGTGCTTTCATGGTAACCTGTCTCGAGATTTCAGGATAGCAGCAAAAGCCACGAGCTACCAATTCGTTAATAAGTGTTGATTTTCCAGTACCAGGTCCGCCAAGCAAGACAATAATTTCTTTTTGCACTATTCTAAAAATAAAGCGCAAATTTACCTAAACTTATTTATAATTAAAAAGAATATTTATCAGAAACGAAAGATTTGATATTTTGATAAATAAAAGTTGCTGATTGGGAAGAGGAAATGGTTTTATTTTAGGCAAAAGTGAAAAGTCCCATAGGGACGGCATATTTATAGAAAAATAGACGCAATAAATGTAAAAGCTCCATCGGAGCGACATAATTCAAATAGTTTATTGTCGCTCCGCTAGAGCTTTTGATTGGTGTGAAATTGAATTTTGCTATAGATATTTTGCTCCGCTGGAGCATTTTCTAAAATGGAAAAAATATTCTAAAATAAATTTATTTGAATTGCCGTTGGTTTTAACCAACGGGATTTTTGGAGATTTAGAATTTCGGCTTTAGCCTAAAAAAATATTACTCACAAAACAAATACTTCCCAGAATCCTTTCCTTTTTTATTGGAAGGAATAATCAAATGCGATTGGAATTTTTTGCCATCCAAGACATCATTCATAAAATCTAAAACATATTGCTGTCCTTGGTGGAAAAGATAGCCTGAGAATTCATGGCCGCCACCGCAAAAAGTAATTAATTCAGCATCTTTGTGCAGATCAATCATTTGGTTGTAAACGGCATAAGAACCAAAAAGAATCAGCCAGCCAGAAGCATTTGTTGGGCAAGAGCGGTGCGGACTTGCAGCGTACGGAACGGTATCATCATTATTTCCGTGCGCCATTAACATCGGAATTGCTTTTTCTTTTGTAATTAAATTAATGTCCTGAAGAGCTCCCGAACCCGCAATTAGGCCTTTGTATTTAAAGTTTTCTGGAAGATTGTTTTTGTATAAATTCATCAATTTATAATCCCAAAAAGTGGCATGATAGCTAATTTCTGCACCAGCGCTAATTCCAGAAATAAAGAATTTTGAAGTGTCAAGATTGTATTTTTCGGCATTTTCAACCATGAAGGCAGTTGCTTGCCACATGTCGCTAACGCCAATTTGAATCGCTTTTATTTTTTCGGTTAAAGTCCCCTTACAGCCAAAATCTTTTCCTTTCATATATAAACTGTACGAAATGCTCGCAACGGCGTAACCATTTTTTGCCATGAACAAACCGAAGTCTTTTTCGCTTGTACGCTCTCCGCCAGAAAAACCCCCGCCAAAAGCAAATAGAATCAATGGGGTTTTTTCGTTAGCTTTTTTCTTTGGCAGATATAAATCTAAATCGAGTTTTAAAGTGTCGTTTTGGAAATAGGTTAGAGTTTTAACTTCTTGTGCATTGCTATTGTAAAAAGTGAAAAATGTAAAAAGTAAGAAGATGATTTTTTTCATTGTGAATGTGTTTTAATCTCGCAAAGTCGCGAAGTCGCAGAGTTTTTCAGCCACGAATTCACGAATTTTTATTTTTTTGATTTGCCAAGTTAGCTAAAATTCGTGAAATTGAAATTTCAGAAAAAAGAATAGATAAAAATTCGTGAATTCGTGGCTGAAAAAATACTAGTTTTTTAGAGTCAAAAAATCTAAATTCTAAAATCTGAAATCTGAAATCAAAAACGTATATTTGCGTTTATTTTTAATTACGAATGGAGAACGATAAAGAAAAAGATACAGCCGAATTTTACGAAAGATTGAAATTGGAGCTTGATAACGCAAATACTTGGCCTGCAGAATACTTGTACAAATTTATTGTGCCTTCTCTAGCAGATAATGTAGAGCGTGTTGAAAAAGCTTTCGACAGAATGGGAGCGGTGATTAAAACAACAAAATCGAAAACAGGTAAATTTACCAGTGTTTCGGTTGATGTTACTATGCACAGCTCAGATGATGTGATCAGCAAATACAAAGAAGTTTCTACAATAGAAGGTATAGTTTCATTATAAACTTATGATCGAAAAATATAAAAGAGAAGCCGCTAGCGATGTTGTCTACAATTTAGAATACAATTCTGAAAGACAGCGTTTAATTATTCCAGAATACGGTCGTCATTTACAAAAATTGATTGATCAGGCCACTGCAATCGAAGATGATGAAACGCGCAACAAAGCTGCAAAATATATCATTCAGGTTATGGGAAGTCTGAATCCGCATTTGCGTGATGTGCCAGATTTTCAGCATAAGCTTTGGGATCAGCTTTTTATCATGTCTGATTTTAAACTGAATGTAGAATCGCCATATCCAATTCCGTCTCGCGATGTATTGCAGTTAAAACCAGAAACTTTGCAATATCCGCAGAACTTCCCAAAATACAGATTTTATGGCAATAACATCAAATACATGATTGAAGTTGCTAATAAATGGGAGGAAGGCGAAATGAAAAATGCGCTGATAATGGTAATTGCCAATCACATGAAAAAATCGTTTTTAAGCTGGAACAAAGACACAGTAAAAGATGATGTGATTTTTGAGCATTTATATGAATTATCAGGAGGCAAAATCAATTTACTGCACAGTACTGAAGAATTATTGAACACGACAGATTTAATGCGTACCAACAAACGCATGTCTAACAAAACAGCTTCTGGTGCACAGCCGAAAGTGCAGAATAACAAAAACAATAATAAAGGCGGTCAAAAAAAGAATTTTCAAAAAAACAATAATCAGAAATAAAAAAAGGTGCTAAGATGCTAAGGGACTAAGATGCTGAGTTTTTTACTTAGAATCTTAGGATCTCAGAATCTCAGAACCTCAGAACCTAAAAAAAATCTATGGGAATTTTTAAAATCGAAGGAGGAACTCCTTTAAAAGGAGAAATCACTCCACAAGGAGCAAAGAATGAGGCATTACAAATTTTATGTGCCGTGCTTCTAACAGGAGAGAAAGTGAAAATTAATAACATTCCTGATATTATAGACATCAATAAATTAATCACTTTGTTGGGGAATTTAGGGGTGAAAATTCAACGTAACGAACCAGGTTCGATTACTTTTCAAGCTGATGAAGTTAATGTTGGATATTTAGAAACTGAAGCTTTCAAAAAAGAAGGTGGAGCGCTTCGTGGTTCGATTATGATTGTTGGTCCGCTTTTGGCTCGTTTTGGAAAAGGATATATCCCAAAACCAGGAGGAGATAAAATCGGTCGCCGTAGATTAGATACACACTTTGAAGGTTTTATTAACCTTGGAGCAAAATTCAGATACAACAGAGAAGATCACTTTTACGGAGTAGAATCTCCAGCAGAAGGATTAACAGGAACAGATATGCTTCTTGACGAAGCTTCTGTAACAGGAACTGCAAACATTGTAATGGCTGCGGTTTTAGCAAAAGGAACAACTACAGTTTACAATGCCGCTTGCGAGCCTTATTTGCAACAGTTGTGTAAAATGTTGAACTCTATGGGGGCAAAAATCACTGGAGTTGGTTCGAACTTATTGACTATCGAAGGTGTTGAAAGCCTTGGTGGATGCGAGCATAGAATTTTACCAGATATGATTGAAATTGGTTCTTGGATTGGTCTTGCGGCTATGACAAAAAGCGAAATTACGATCAAAAATGTAAGCTGGGAGAATTTAGGTTTGATTCCGAATACTTTTAGAAAATTAGGTATTACGATTGAAAAACGTAACGATGATATTTATATTCCAGCTCATACAAATGGATATGAAGTGAAAACAGATATCGACGGTTCTATCTTAACTATTGCCGATGCGCCATGGCCAGGATTTACACCTGACTTATTAAGTATCGTTTTGGTTGTAGCAACTCAAGCAAAAGGAGATGTTTTAATTCACCAAAAAATGTTTGAAAGCCGTTTGTTCTTTGTGGATAAACTGATCGATATGGGGGCAAAAATTATGTTATGCGATCCGCACAGAGCTGTGGTTATGGGGCATAATTTCGAATCTCAATTGAAAGCAACTACAATGTCTTCTCCTGATATTCGTGCGGGAATCTCATTATTGATTGCTGCGCTTTCTGCAAAAGGAACTAGTACAATTCAAAATATTGAGCAGATCGATCGTGGATATGAGCGTATCGATGAGCGTTTAAGAGCAATTGGTGCTAAAATCGTAAGAGCATAAAGTTATTAGCCACGAATTCACGAATTAAACGAAAATTAATATCGTGTTTTATTACTCGAATTTTATTTAAAATTCGAGTAATTCAATTTTAAAATTGAATTTGTTTAATTCGTGAATTCGTGGCGAAAAAAAATAGTCATACATGACAAACGAACAAAAAGCTATAAAAGCTACATACTTTAGTATAGCCGGAAATACCTGCTTGGCCCTGATAAAAGGTTTAGCAGGTTTTTTTGGCAATTCATACGCCTTGATTGCAGATGCAATCGAATCAACGACAGATATATTTGCGTCGTTTTTGGTGCTGTTCGGAATTAAATATTCGAATAAGCCCGCAGATGAAAATCATCCTTACGGTCACGGTCGTGCAGAGCCACTTATCACGTTTTTGGTTGTTGGGTTTTTAATTACTTCTGCAACAATTATTGGGTACGAAAGCGTTGCTAATATTGGAACTCCGCATGATTTGCCTAAATCTTGGACGCTTTATGTGTTAGGAGCAATTATTATCTGGAAAGAATATTCTTTTCGCTTAGTAATGAAAAGAAGCAAACAAACTAATAGCACATCTCTTGCAGCCGATGCTTGGCACCATCGTAGTGATGCGATAACCTCTATTGCAGCTTTTATCGGAATTTCGATTGCACTGATTATGGGAAAAGGTTACGAATCTGCAGATGATTGGGCGGCTCTTTTTGCGGCGTTTTTTATTCTATACAACAGCTATAAAATTTTCAGACCTGCTCTTGGCGAAATTATGGATGAAAATCTTCATGAAGATTTGGTAGAAGAAATTCGTGTTATAGCACTAACGGTTCCAGGGATTTTGGGTACTGAAAAATGTTTTATTCGTAAAGCAGGAATGAAATATCATGTTGATCTGCACGCTATTGTTTCGGCAAAAATCTCTGTTAAAGAAGGACATGATTTGGCACATAAACTAAAAGATACGCTAAGAGAAAAAAATCCTGAATTAGGACATGTTTTGATACATGTTGAACCAGATGATTATAGTTAGTTTTAAGTAGCAAAGTAACAAAGTAACAAAGCGACAAAGGTTTCTTTTTATAATTGGTATTTTTTTGTCAGGCTGAGCGAAGTCGAAGCCTCACAAAGAAAGTCAAAATAAAAAATCCGCTTAAATCTGTAAAATCTACGTGAAACCAGACCTTGGATTTAAGCGGATTTTCTTTTAGATAACTTTGTCGCTTTGTTACTTTGTTACTTTGTTACTTTGTCCCTTAGTCTAACACATTCAAAATCTTCAATCCAAAAACAACGCCATTTTGCTGGATGCCGCTTTGATAAGAATGCACGTAATCGATCCTGAATAATTTGAATTTTCCGAAACCTAAATTGTCTAAACCGACTGTAAATTCAGAATACGGTTTTCGGTCAGGAATTGCTAGAGCATGAAATCCGATATTCATAGTTGATTTTAAAAGATTTAGTAACGGAATTTTATTCATGATAAAACCAGTATCATTGTATTCAGTATGCATTTCGAAATAACTGTCGTTGGTACTGTTCGAATAATACGGCATCATATTAAAAACATTCAGATAGCGATCGCTTGTTCCAATATGGGTTTGGTTTCCATTAAAATGTCTGTAATCGATAAACGAAATATTCTCGGCATTAAAGAATTTGCCTCCTCTAAAAACAGTTCCCAAAAGGCCTTTGTTTCCAAGTGATAAATCATATTGAACAGAAGCGCCAATTCTTTCATATTCGTACTTTTTTTCACTTGCCGCAAATGCTTTTTCAAATGCTAGGTAAACGGTTGGATATTTGTCATTTTTGAAATTAAATCTTCCGTCAGGTCTTGAAATGTATTTGTTGCCGAAATTGATTCTCGATGTCACAAGGGCTTTAAACAAATGATGCTGCTCAAAAGCTGGAGTTGTAAAATCATTTGGTGCCAGCGGATTGTTTGATGAGTAAACATCATCTTTCTTGAAAAACGAATAATCGGTTGTGTTAAAAAGTGGTTTGCGCTGTTCATAGCCAATTTTTCCAGTAAGATTTATTCCATTTGCAATATCTTGTCCGTAATTGATCTGAACGAATTCCAAGTTATAAAGCTTCATATAATTGTCTTTAAAAAACAAAGAACTTATGGAGTTGATTAACTTAGAAATAGGTTCGGCACTATTAAATTGGGCTGTTTTTGTACCTCCAGAACCCCAAATTGTAGCGTAATTAATGTTGTTGAATCGATGGCTGAATTCTCCAATGGCACGAAAACGTTCATCCGAAAATCCGTAATTAAACGTGGTGCTTATCGTAGTGCTTTTGCCTTCCTCTTCATTCCATTTTTTAAAAGAAAAACCAGAATCCAAATTAAAGCCTTGAACGGTATTGAAACTTAAAGAGGTCACATTAAGCAAGCCTTTATAATCGAAAGAATATTTCTTGAAGGTGTTTTTATAATCGTAACCCATTAAAATATCCCAAACCTTAAATTTATTATTTTTAGCATCTATAGAATCGGTGTATTTTTTTGATTTTCTAATCGTCTGCAAACTGTCTTTTTTAGCATAATCAGAACTCTCTTCAATGGTTAACGGAATCGGGCGGATTTCATTCCAGAAAGCGTCATCTTTTTTATTGGCATTAAGATCAAAAGCTACGATTTCATTTCCGAAAGTTTTCTTTTCAAACGAAGCAGGAAATTCGTAATTCGAATATACATAATTAAAGTTTCCGGAGAACTTTACACCAAAAATGCCTGCAGTAAACGAAAGTGTCTGTGAATTTTTAGACCATATTTTATTCTGGCTATTGTAGCTAAAATTCTGTTTTAAAGTCATTACTTCGGTAAATTCGTTTTTCATTCTGTAGCCTTTGATATCTAAATCGATGGCATAAATGGCAAAACTGTCGTCTACAATATAAATGTACCCTTCAAAAACAGGTTCTTTATCTCGTTTCGGAATAACTTTAATTTTGTTAATCTGCTGATTGTTGTTGTCGTAAAAAGTACTTTCCAATTTGTATTTGTAATAATTGAAAGCATTGTCGGCAATAGGAGAGATGAGTTTTACATCAAAATCTAAGGTATTGTCATAAAAGTCATAAGTCGACAATGCTGCCGTGTTGTAACTGTAGCCGCGATTATTGCCAGAAACTTTAGAGGCAATAATTTTTTCTTTTAGTTTGTCTGGCTTTTCGAAAGTAACTTTAGAAATAGTTTCTGATAAATATAAAATCCCGGTTCCGGTAGAATCCAAATTAGAGGCCATATCATCTCCCAATTCTACTTTTTTGCCCAAAATTTTCTTAGGAAGATCTTTTACTTTAAACATTCCTTTCGAATAAAAATCGGCGGTATATCTTCCCGTTTTATCTGAGTTTTCTTTTTTATGGGCTATTGCGCTTTTTATAATAGCATTTGCAGGATTGTTTTTAGGATCGATAATAACTTCGTTTAAAGCAAAACTTTCTTCTTGAAGCTTAACGTCTAAAATAACAGTTTTCGTTGCTGCGAGAACGGTTATTTTTTGAGTCTTATATCCTAAATATTGAAAAATAATTTTGTTTCCTCCAATTTCTTTTACATTCAGCTGATATTTCCCTTGTTCATTTGTAGTGGTTCCTGCATAAGTGTTTTCTTCAAAAACGGATACAAAAGGAAGCGGATTTCCTTTGTCATCTGTTACAGTTCCTCTAATTTGGGCAAAATTAGAAAGCGAAAAAAATAGAAAGGCAAATAAAATAAAGTTTCTCATGTAGTGTGGCTTATCTTACAAAAATATAATAAGTTAAATCTGAGCTTATTAATAATTTGTTAAATTCTAAAAGACAAAAATGAGATCGTGTGTTAGGTTGAGCGAAGTCGAAGCCTTTTACTTTACCAAACTTTCAACTTCGCCTAACAGAATTGTTTTATAAAAAAGACTGGATCGCCAATTCGTAACTTTTTAGGCCAAATCCTAAAATAACGCCCTTTGCATTTCCAGATAAATAAGATTGATGTCTAAAGCTTTCGCGTGCATAAGTATTGGAAATATGAACTTCGATTACAGGAGTAGTAACAGCTTTCATAGCGTCGCCTAAACCAATAGAAGTATGGGTGTAAGCACCAGCATTCAGGATAATTCCGTCAAAAGTAAAACCGCATTCTTGAATTTTGCCAATCAGTTCGCCTTCAATATTGCTTTGATAATACGAAAGTTCTACGTTTGGAAATTTTTGTTTCAACGTTTCAAAATAATCTTCAAAGGTTTGGCTTCCGTAAACTTCAGGTTCTCTTTTTCCTAAAAGATTCAAATTCGGTCCGTTGATAATGCAGATTTTCATAAAGTAATTTAGTTTTTAATTAGGATGTGATGCATTTTACATTTCACAATAAACATTTCACAAATAAGTGTAAAAATAAAAAAAACCGCACTAATAAATAGAGCGGTTTTTGTAAAAGTATGTGATATTCTTTTAGAACATGTAACCAGCTGAAAGTTGGAACACAGAGTTTTTGAAATCAGCTTTATCTGAAATTTCTGTTAAACCAATACCGTAACGAGCTTGAACAAAAAGACCTCCAACCACTTTTAATCCTAAACCTGCGTTAAGAGAAAAGTCAAATGTTTTTGGATCTGCAACATCAAATTCTTTTTTATTGCTAACAAGGAATGATGCCTGTGGACCAAGTTCTAAGCTAAGAGATTTAGTCATATAAAATTTTGCCATCACAGGGATAGCGATATAACCCATTTCGTTTTTGAATTCTGAAACAGCATTTTTGTATTCTGCTCCTTGTGTAGTATACAAAAGCTCTGGCTGAATAGAGAATTTTTCTAATAATTTAAGTTCTGCTACAAGACCCGCGTGGTAGCTCGTAATTCCTTCTTTGTCAACAGAAATTCCATCAAAATCGGAACCTCCTGTTTGATTTGCAAAGTTAACCCCTGCTTTTACCCCGATTTGTACAAATTGTGCGTGTACTGCTGCCGATGTTGCAAGAAACATAACAGCTATTAAAAGTATTTTTTTCATAAAAAAGGTTTTTAAAAATTTGGTATTTTAAAATGTTATTCAAAGTTCAAAACTACATATTTAGCTTTTTATTGCCTTATGTTTTAGATTAAATAATTAATAAAATTCCCACTGAGAAGTGAAATTTTGATTTTGAAAGCCTTTAAAAATCTTTTACTCCGCTGAAAATCAGTTTCTTTTTTAATATTTTTTTTCTGTCTTATTTTAATACTTTTTAAGCTTATTGCGAAGTGTTTTTTGTAGGTCTAATCTTAGTTTTGATTATTATTAATCAGATAAAAAAAATGAAATTATGAAAAAAATTGTTTTAGTTGCGATTGCAGTATTGACATTTGGATGGGCAAATGCTCAGGAAGGAAAATTTAAAGTTGGTGTTCATGCAGGACTACCTATGGGAGATGCTAAAGATGCATTTTCTGTTAACCTTGGTGCAGATGTGGCATACATGTTTAAGATAAATGATAAATTTAGTGCTGGTGCTACTACAGGTTATACTACTTATTTGGGTAAAGATTACACTTACTCTTTTATGGGCTATTCTGTAACTGAAAAAGGCGAGACGGCTGGTTTTATTCCAGTAGCGGGAACAGCTCAATATTCGCTTATTGATTCACTTTTTGTTGGAGCAGATCTAGGATATGCTATTAAAGCAGGTGGAGATATAGATGGAGGATTTTTATATCAGCCAAAATTTGGTTATCAAAATGAAAAAATTGAGGTATATGCTGCCTACAAAGGAATTTCAAATAATGGAACTATTTCATCTCTAAATCTTGGAGTTAATTATAAATTCTAGATAATTTCTTTAGTTAATTCAAAAAAGCCTTCTTGTCATTCAAGGAGGTTTTTTTTGTTGCTGAAAATCTTATTTATATTAGCTTAATTCAAAATTAACAATTAACAGGTTAGTTACTATTTTATTTGTTAAATTCCTAATGTTGATTTATGAAGAATATTTTTATATTTGACCTAATTAATTTAACCCAAAACATATCAGAATGAAAAAAATTATTTTATCTGCCATTGCAATTATGGCTTTTGCATTCACAAATGCTCAGTCAACAAGATTTGGAGTAAAAGGAGGTCTTAATATTTCCAATATTGTTGGAGGAGATGTAAACAATAATAGTTCATTAGTTGGATTTCATATCGGTGGATTGGCTGAAATTCACGTAGTCGAGAAGTTTTATATTCAGCCAGAGCTTTTATTCTCTACTCAAGGAGCTAAATTTGATGGTCCTGCTTCAGATGTAAAATTAAATTATTTAAACATTCCTGTATTAGCGAAATACTACATTGTTGACAAAAAATTTAATGTAGAAGCTGGTCCACAACTTGGTATTTTATTATCAGCTAAAGCAAATGGTAATGATTTTAAAGATTATACTAGATCAACAGATTTAGGATTTAATTTAGGAGCTGGATATAGTTTTACTGAGAACTTATCAGTTGGTCTTCGTTACACAATTGGTTTATCTCCAATCACTGATAAAAATATTGATAATTCTAGTGATTATTATGATAGCGCAAAAAATAGCAATTTACAGCTTTCTTTAGCGTATATATTCTAATCAGAATTTCGAAATATTTTAAAAACCTTCCTCATAAAGGAAGGTTTTTTTATGCGTATGTTAATTCTTTATTTATGAATTAAAAAAGTAAATTTTTAGTAAGTATATTTTTATATTTGACTAATTAATTTAACCGAACAAAAAAATGTAAAGAATGAAAAAAAGTATTTTATCTGCTCTATTACTTATGGTATTTGGTTTTGCGAATGCTCAAGCAACTGGGAGTAGATTTGGAATTAAAGGTGGCGTTAATTTTCCAACTAGTTCTAGTGATTTTCATGAAAATGAAACTTTAATAGGATATCAGGTTGGTATTTTTTCGGAAATTAAACCGGAAGAAAAATATGGCATTCAGCCTGAACTTCTATATTCAACTCACGGAGTGAAAAATAAATTTGTACAGGATGGTATTGCGTACAATAATGATATTAAATTAAGCTATTTGAATTTGCCTATTTTGGCTAAATATTTTGTTATTGATGGATTAACCGTTCAGGCAGGTCCGCAAATTGGGTTTTTAATGCATGCTGAAGAAAATGGTGTAAATATTACAGATCATGTTAAAACTATCGATTTTGGTTTGGACTTTGGTATTGGCTATAATTTTCTGGAGGTTTGTTCAGTAGATCTTCGTTATAGCTTAGGTTTGTCAAATGCGGTGGATTTTCATGTTGGAGATAATAATTATAAAATTAAAAACAACGTATTTTCTTTGGCTTTTGGATGTAAATTATAAATTCAATATTAAATATTGAAAAACCTTTCTCCCTTGAGAAAGTTTTTTTATCTCGTTGTATGAGATATTTTTTATGTCTAAAAATGTTTACTTTGTATGTATGAATTGGAGCAGGTATATAAAAGATTATCAGTCGTACTTGAGGATTGAGCGAGGTTTATCTAAAAATACAATCGAAAACTATGGTTTTGATATTGAGCGGTTATGTCTCTTTTTAGAAACCAATCAAATAGATGTTTCGCCAATAAAAATCTCCGATGAAATATTACAGCAGTTTATTTATACCGTTGCAAAAGAGCTAAATCCAAGGTCGCAGGCGAGAATTATTTCTGGGCTTAAAAGCTTTTTTAATTATTTGGTTTTTGAAGATTATAGAAATGATAATCCTTTAGAATTAATAGAAGCGCCTAAAACTGGGCGTAAATTGCCCGATACTTTATCGCTACAAGAAATAGATGCTTTAATAGAAACAATTGATTTAAGCACCAACGAGGGCGAACGCAATAGAGCGATGCTCGAGACTTTGTATGGCTGCGGATTGCGTGTTTCGGAGTTGATTTCGCTAAAAATTTCGGATCTTTTTTTTGATGAAGGTTTTATTAAAATAACGGGTAAAGGCAATAAAGAGAGATTTGTTCCGATAGGATCTTTAACGCAAAAATATATTGATATTTATAGAAATGCTGTTCGTTCTAATTTAAACATTAAAAAAGGAGCAGAAGACACGTTGTTTTTAAATAGAAGAGGCAATCAGTTAACACGTGCGATGGTTTTTACTATTATAAAAGATCTTGCACAAAAAATGGGATTGAAGAAAAACATAAGTCCGCATACGTTACGGCATTCTTTTGCGACGCATCTCCTTGAAAATGGCGCCGACTTAAGATCTATTCAATTAATGCTTGGGCATGAATCTATTACAACAACAGAAATTTATGTGCATTTGGACCGCAGTTTTTTAAAAGAAGTGATGCATAGTTTTCATCCTAGGAAATAATTTTTGTAGTATTACGCGTATATTATTCTGAAAATTTATATATTGTATTAAGTTTTTGTTTTAATAGAAATAAAAAGCAAAAAAGCATCGTGATTTATTTTGCCTTTTTTTGAATAAGTTCTGAATATCTTATTTACATAAAAAAGTAGTGTATGGTTTTTGATTTATATGGAAATGACGATTGTTTGGAGGTAAATAAATTTTACAAAAAATTATTTGCCGAAATGCCCGACCTACTTTTTCAGTTTGTTGTTGATGTAGATAATAATTACACTTTCCCTCTCGTAAGTAAATCGGCAGATGAAATATTTGAACTTTCCTCATCGGATTTTACTAATGACATTAAGTTTATAGTTTACGATCGAATCCTGCCACAGGATCGGGACCTTTTTTTTCAGTCTTTAGTCAAAGCTAGAAAAGAGATAAAACCTTGGGAAATTGAATTTAGGGCAACTCTTCCTAAAAAAGGAATTCGCTGGTTTAAGATTTCTTCCAAAACAGAGTCTTCAGAAAATGGAGATGTAGTTTTTTATGGGCATGTCTCAGATATTACAGAACTAAAAGATAAGGAAGAAAAGCTTAGAATTTCTGAGGAACGTTTTCAATTTGCACTTGATGCTTCAACTGCTGGAATTTGGGACTGGGATATGGTGACCAATCGGGTTTTTTATTCTTCTTTGTCTCTTAAAATTCTAGAACTCGATTCTGCTGATATTTTTGACGAGCCAGAGCGTTGGGATAAAATTGTGCATCCTGATGATCTTCCGAAATATTACTCTGATATCCACGATCATTTTGATAATAAGATTCCGTTTTACGAAAATTACCATCGCGTGATGACATCTAGCGGCAATTATAAATGGATTTTAGACCGCGGAAAAGTTATTAAACGAGATGAAAACGGAAGGCCTTTACGTGTTATCGGAACGCATACTGATGTTTCGGCTCAAAAAGAGAAAGAGTTGGAGCTTATGAAAACTATGAAGCTCTACAGTGATCAGAATAGTCGCCTCTTAAACTTTTCTCATATTGTTTCGCACAATTTAAATACGCAGGCCGGAAATATAAAATCGATTTTAGACCTTATTGATGCTGATGTTAACAAACAGACGGTGACAGAGATGCTAGAATATTTGCGTGCTGTTTCGAATGATCTGAATGAGACCATTTCAAATCTTACTCAAATTGTAAAAACGCAAAGTAATCTTAATATTGCGGTAGTGCCTCTTAAACTTTGTGAGTATATAGAAAAGACTATTTCGACAATCAAAGGTTATGATAAACAGCGCAAAGTGACTATTATAAACAATGTTCCGAAGTATCTGACCATTAATTTTAATCCGGCCTATATGGAAAGTGTTTTGTTGAATTTTACAACAAATGCGATCAAATATGCGCATCCAGATCGCGATCCTGTAATTACTTTCGATTTTGCGATAGAACCAGAAGGTTATAAATCGCTTAAGATTACAGATAATGGTCTCGGAATCGATTTGAAGGTTTATGGAGATTTGCTATTCGGAATGTATAAAACCTTTCATAAGCATCAAGAGGCGCGGGGTATAGGATTGTACATTACACGCAATCAAATTGAAGCGATGAAAGGAACTGTTGAAGTAGAAAGTGAAGTAGGGGTAGGAACAAGCTTTAAAATTGTTTTTAATGACATGTAAAACTCAAAATGCGATATAAAACAAAAGGCTGTCAATTGACAGCCTTTTGTTTTATATATCCTATAGATTATTTAGCAATATTTACAGCTCTTGTCTCTCTAATAACGGTAACTTTTACCTGTCCTGGATAAGTCATCTCCGTTTGAATTTTTTGAGAAATTTCGAAAGATAAGTTTGCTGCATTATCATCAGAAACTTTTTCGCTTTCTACAATTACACGAAGTTCTCTACCAGCTTGAATTGCATAAGCATTTTTAACTCCGCTAAATCCATAAGCTACATCTTCAAGATCTTTCAAACGCTGGATGTAAGAATCTAAAACCTGACGTCTAGCTCCAGGTCTAGCTCCAGAAATGGCATCGCAAACTTGGATAATCGGTGATAATAAAGATTTCATTTCAATCTCGTCGTGGTGTGCTCCAATCGCGTTGCAAACTTCTTCTTTCTCACCATATTTCTCAGCCCATTGCATACCTAAAAGCGCGTGTGGCAAATCGCTTTCTGTATCTGGCACTTTTCCGATATCGTGTAATAAACCTGCTCTTTTTGCCAGTTTTACGTTTAGTCCTAATTCTGCAGCCATAATACCGCAAAGTTTAGAAACCTCTCTTGAGTGCTGTAATAAGTTTTGTCCGTAAGAAGAACGGTATTTCATTCTACCGACAACTTTAATTAATTCAGGGTGTAAACCGTGAATTCCTAAGTCGATTACAGTACGTTTTCCAACTTCAATAATTTCGTCGTCGATTTGTTTGGCTGTTTTAGCAACAACTTCTTCAATTCTCGCTGGGTGAATACGTCCATCAGTTACTAATTTGTGTAAAGACAAACGAGCAATTTCTCTACGAACAGGATCGAAACAAGAAAGAATGATTGCTTCTGGCGTATCGTCTACAATGATTTCAACTCCAGTCGCAGCTTCAAGTGCTCTAATGTTACGTCCCTCACGGCCAATAATACGTCCTTTTACATCGTCAGATTCGATATTGAAAACAGAAACGCAGTTTTCTACTGCTTCTTCTGTTCCAACTCTTTGAATCGTGTTGATGATGATTTTTTTAGCTTCTTGCTGTGCTGTCAATTTTGCCTCTTCAATAGTTTCTTGAATGTGAGACATTGCCTTTGTTTTAGCTTCTGCTTTTAAGCCTTCTACCAATTGCTCTTTTGCTTCTTCAGCAGAAAGTCCAGAGATTACTTCTAATTGCTGTAACTGGCTTTTGTGAAGCTTGTCCACTTCAGCTTGTTTTTTGTCTAAAAGCTCAATTTTATTATGATATTCAGCTGTTTTAGCTTCAAAATCTTCGTTTATTTTTTTAGCTTTAGAAAGTTCGTTAGAAACTTGAGATTCTTTATCGCGCACACGTTTTTCTACTTCAGCTACTTTTTTGTCGCGTGCTAGAATAACTTGCTCGTGCTCTGATTTAAGTTCGATAAAACGCTCTTTTGCTTGAAGGATTTTATCTTTTTTAATATTTTCTGCTTCTAAATTAGCGTCTTTTAAGATCGAAGCAGCTTCTTTTTTAGCGTTTTTAATTAGGTTTGAAATATTACTTTTCTCGATAATTTTAGCTATTGCAAATCCTGCTGCAATACCTACAATACCAATAATGATCGTTATGATGTCCATGTTTATTAGGGTTTATATATAAAAAAAAGCCTACATTAATTGCTTGTATAAACTCGTAAAGACAAGTTTTGAGCTAACTCACTGTTCAAGTTTCCCAGCCAAATGGAGGGCATACTATAGTAGCGACGATTTGCTCATTCTAAATTGTTAGTGTTGAGTTTACCAATTGTGAACTAATGTAGGCAGTATCTTAGTTTCTGTAAAGAACGTTTATTTTTCGAGATATTGATCTAAAAGCGTATTTAATCTTTTGATTCTTTCGATAGTCTCTTCTCCATCGATTGCGTTATCAATCTGTTTTTGTTCTACTTGCGATGCAAATTGTAATGCGCACATAGCTAGAACATCTTGTTTGTCACGAACTGCGTAATTTTCTTCGAACTGCTTAATCATGGCATCAATTTTTTTAGAAGCACTTCTAAGTCCTTCTTCCTGAGCGGGTTCAACCGTAAGTGGGTAAACGCGGTCGGCAATTGATATTTTAATTCTAAGCTTTCCGTCCATGCTGTTAATCTGATAGTTGTGCTATACAGTAATCAATTTCGCGAATTAATGAATTTATTTTAAGCTTTGTCTCTCTCTTGTTATTGTCGCTGCCGAGCAACGAATTGGCTATCTTAAGTGTTTCATTTTGCTTCTTCAAAGCTTCTATTTCCTCAGATTGTTTCTGGATAATTTGCGCAGCTTTGGCTAGTTCTAATCGTAATACTTGATTGTTTTGCTCCAAACCTTTTGATTTCTCAAAAAGCTTTTCGACTTTATATTCAAGAGTATCAATTATTTCTGCAATTACACTCATTATACATCCTATTCATTACTTAATCATACAAAGTTAGTATTCCTTTTTATTAATGCAATTTTTTATCGATTTTTTTACATTAAAAATACCCAAATAAATGAAATTCAAGTTATTGTGTTTTTGTGGCCAATATCCTCGGTTTTACCCTGTTAATTTTTTATCTTAGCAAAAATGTTGCTTATGAGATTTTCTGTCCTTACCCTTTTGATTTGTAATTTTATATTTGCTCAAACGCAATATCCTAAAGACTATTTCCGTCCACCGCTCGATATTCCAATGCAGCTTTCCGGCAATTTTGGAGAACTAAGACCCAACCATTTTCATGCTGGTTTCGATTTGAAAACCAATCAGAGAGAGGGGTTAAGTGTGCATGCTGTTGCTGATGGATATGTTTCTAGAATTAAAATTTCGACTTTCGGAAACGGAAAATGCATTTATATTACACATCCAAATGGCTATACTTCTGTTTACGGACATTTACAGACGCCCATAGGTGCAATTTTGGATTATGTAAAAAAAACACATTATAAAGAAAAAGCTTATGAGATCGAAATGTTTCCAAAACCTGGTGAACTTCCGGTTGCAAAAGGAGACATTATTGGGCTTTCTGGAAACACTGGTTCTTCTGAAGGTCCGCATCTTCATTTTGAAATAAGAGATACCAAAACAGAATTTGTGATCAACCCAATTTTCTTTGGCTTTGACCAAAATTTAAAAGACACCAAAAAACCTACTTTATCTAGTTTGTATGTTTATCCTTTGGGGAACGCAACGGTAAATCAGTCAAAACAGCCTTTGTTGGTTAGTATGGCGCTTCAAAAAGACGGGACTTATTTGGCTTCAAAAATTAAAGCTAACGGAAAAATTGGTTTCGGAATCAATGCTGTAGATACTGATGATGTTTCGCATAACAAAAATGGGGTATTTAATGTTTCGACTTTTTTAAACGGAAATCAGAATTATAATTATCAGTTTAATACCTATTCTTTTGATGAAATGCGTTACATCAATGCTTTTATAGATTATTCTCGATATAAAAAAACAGGACAGCGCGTGCAGAAGCTTTTTATGAAAACACCTTTTGCTTTAAGTATCATCAAAACAGATTCTCTGCGAGGTATTATAAAAACAGAACCTAATTTGGCTTCAAATTATAAAATCGAAGTCTCAGATTATTTTGGAAACATGAATTCGATTACAGTTCCAATTGAGTTTGATTCTATCACGCCAGTTGTAGAAGCAGAACCGGTTAACGGAAAGTATTTTATCAAATATAATAGAGATGCCAATTTTGAGAAAGATAATATGTCGGTTTTCTTTCCAGCTGGAACTTTCTATGATGATTTTAATATGGATTTTGATGTTAGAAACAATAAAGTTTTTATTCATGACGATACCGTTCCTGTGCATTCTAATTTTACTATTACAATCAAAGATGATACTTATCCCGAATCTTTAAGGGACAAACTTTATATTGGTAAAGGAACAAGCTATAACGGAACGATTAGAAAAGGAGATGTTTTTACGGCCAAAGCAAAAATATTAGGAGCATACGGTTTGGTTCTGGATACTGTTGCGCCTGTTATAAAAATTGCAAAGCCTGTTGAAGGAAAATGGATTAGCGATCAAAAGAAAATTGATTTTACGATAAGTGATGCTTTGTCGGGAATTAAATCGTATAACGGATATTTGAACGGAAACTGGGTTTTGTTTGAATACGAAAATAAAGCCAGAAGAATTACACATACTTTCGATGACCAATATTTGGCAGAAGGAGAAAACGTTTTAAAAATTGAGGTAGTTGATAATGTAGGAAATACTACTATCTTTGAAACACGTTTTTTTAGAAGTCAACAAAAATAAAACCCAAAATCTTTGAGTCAAAATAGGTTTACATTCGCTTTTCTTTTTTTATTTATTAGCTGTATTGCATTGGCGCAAAATGCCCGTATTAAAGGGCTGATTTTGGATGCAGAAAAAAATCCAGTTTCGGGTGTGAATGTTTCTTCGCAGGGAACTTTTGCACAGTCTGACTCTAATGGTTTTTACGAAATTGTAATTCCATCCAACAAAAAAGTTTCTTTGATCTTTACTCACGTTTCTTTAAAAATGATGAGTTTGACGGTTAGTTTGAAAACAAATGAAGTTTTTGTTTTTAATCCGATTATGAGTAATTCTGAGGAACAAATGGGCGAAGTCTTTGTTTCTTCTGGAAATAGAAAACGAGTTCAGGGAATTACATCTGTTGATACCGAGACGATAAAGAAAATTCCGGGTGCAAATGCTGGAATCGAAAACATTCTAAAGACACTTCCTGGCGTAAATTCAAATAACGAATTAAGCACACAATATATGGTGCGAGGCGGAAATTATGACGAAAACCTTGTTTATGTAAATGAAGTAGAAGTGTATCGTCCGTTTTTAATTCGTTCAGGACAGCAGGAAGGTTTGAGTTTTACAAATACAGATTTGGTTCAAAACGTTGAATTTTCTGCAGGAGGATTTCAAGCCAAGTTTGGAGATAAATTGTCTTCTGTTTTAGATATCACCTATCGCAAGCCTAAAGAATTTGGAGCTGCTTTTGAAGCCAGTTTTCTAGGCGGAAGCGCTGCAGTCGATCTGGTTTCTAAAAACAAAAAATGGTCTGCCGTTACAGGAGTCCGTTATCGAAACAATAGTCTTTTAGTAAATAGCCAAGACACAGAAACCAATTACAAACCGACTTTTGCCGATATTCAAACGAATATTAATTATGATATTTCTGAAAAATGGCAGATGAGTTTTTTAGGAAATATTTCTGAGAATAAATATTCGTATGAGCCTTTGGTGCGCCAAACCAATTTTGGAACAGCAGATCAGCCGATGGCACTTTCGGTTTATTATGACGGACAAGAAAAAGACCAATATGACACTTATTTCGGAGCTTTAAAAACCACCTACAAGGCTTCGCCTACACTTACTCTAAAATTAATTGGTTCTTTATTTCATACCACAGAAAAAGAGCATTTTGATATTTTAGCTCAATATCGATTAGGAAATGTAAATGCTGAAGATTCCGAAGATGTCTCTTCAGTCGATTTTACTCGCGGAATTGGTTCTCAACTGAATCATGCAAGAAATGATTTGGATGCTTTAATTGCAAACATTGAATTGAAAGGAATTAAAAACTGGAAAGAAAGCCAGTTGGAATTTGGTGTAAAATATACCAGAGAATCTATACGAGATCGAGTAGTGGAGTGGGAGGTAATCGATTCTGCTGGGTTTTCTATCAATCCGCCTTTGGTAATTCTGCCTAAAAACAACCAGCCATATTCGCCTTATACAGGTCTGCTTTTGCCGTACCAAAATATCCGTGCAACCAATTTTAATACCATAAATAGATTTTCTGGTTATGCGCAATGGAACAAACAATCGGAAATTGGTTCAAGCCAAATCTGGTATCATTTAGGAGCGCGTTTTCAAGGATGGAATGTTGCGGGAGCGGCAGAAGAAGGAAAAACGCAATTTGTGGTGAGTCCGCGAGTGCAATTTGCCATAAAACCAGATTGGGATCGCGATATGGTTTTTAGAATTTCTGGAGGATTGTATCATCAGCCGCCGTTTTATCGTGAATTGAGAGATTTAGAAGGAGTTGTAAATCCGAATGTAAAAGCTCAGGAAGCAATTCATGTGGTTTTGGGTAACGATTATAATTTTAAAATGTGGAATCGTCCTTTTAAATGGGTAACGGAGCTGTATTATAAATCGCTTTCAGATGTAAATGTGTATTCGATAGATAATGTCCGAATTCGTTATGTGGCCAATAATAATGCAAAAGCGTACGCTCAAGGTTTAGATTTTAGATTAAATGGCGAATTTGTTCCTGGAACCGAATCTTGGGTAAGTTTTGGCTACATGAAAACTGAAGAAAATTACGAGAACAAAGGCTATATTGCTCGTCCGACAGATCAGCGTTTAAAATTTGCGATGCTGTTTCAGGATTATATGCCGAATATTCCAAGCGTGAAAGTATATTTAAATTTGGTTTATAATACTGGTTTGCCAGGCGGTGCGCCAGCCTATTCAGATCCGTATTTGTATCAAAACAGGCTAAAAGATTATAGAAGAGCCGATATTGGTTTTGCAAAAGTTTTTGTTGATAGCAGTACACAAAACACAAAAACAGGCTGGCTTAAAAACTTTAAAGAACTGTCTCTGGGACTAGAAATTTTCAATCTCTTTAATAATCAAAACGCCATTACAAATACTTGGGTTCGTGATGTGTATTCAAAAAATCAATATGCGATTCCAAATTATATGACTTCAAGGGTTTTTAACGTTAAGTTAAATGCAAGGCTTTAGTCTGCTTTGCGTTTGGTTATAAAATTCAATAAAAACAAAAAATACAATCAAAAATAGTATATTTGATAATCGTATATAATCATTGTAGATGAAAAAGTATTTTAAATATATCGCCCTAATACTTATCGGAACAGTAATCAGTTGCCGAGAAGAAGTTCAAAAACCAAAAGTAAGCTACGGCGCTTCAAATAAAGTAAGCATTACCAAAACAGATACCACTCAAATTGAAATTGCCGATTTGCCAATTCAAATGGAAGGAACCAATTATTTGATTCATCCAGTTGGAGATTTAAGGGTTTTGGAAAGAGGATCTAAAGCAAGATTTGGTACTTCGAGCGTAAATGACGTGAGTTTTACAATTTCTAATTTAGGTGAATATGAAATTACAGGGTATCTGCAGAATTTAAAATTCCAAAAAGTAGATTCAGATTCTATCCGACCTTTATCTGATAAACCAATTTTGATTTTAACAGCTACCTATTTGAAAACGGTTGCCGATAAAACGCATAATAATGTGATGGTTTACACGCTAACAGATTCAGATACTAATAAAGACGGAAAAATTGATACCAGTGATATCAAAACATTATACTTAAGCGATATTAGCGGAGAAAACTTCACCAAAGTTTCGGCTGATTTGCAAGAATTGGTAGATTGGAGTTTAATTGAATCTAAAAACCGTCTGTATTTTAGAACAATCGAAGACACCAACCAAAATGGCCAGTTTGATAAAAACGATGTACTGCATTACAATTATATAGATTTGGCTTCTAAAAAATGGGAAGTGAAGTCTTATAAGCCTATTTAAAGGTTCTGAGATTCTAAGATACTAAGTTGCTAAGATTCTAAGATCTTGATGTGATTAAAAAAAATAAAAAAACCGCGTAGAATTTTATTTCTACGCGGTTTTTGTTTAAGTCACAATAAGAAAAACTCAGCACCTTAGAATCTTAGCATCTTAGAACCTTAGATAAGAATATCACTTTCCAGATCTGATTTTTCGATTTCAAAACCAAAGCCTAGACGCTCTACTAATTCTATGACTAGTTTTTTGTACCAGTTTTCAGATTTTGGATGAATGTATATTTTTTCAATCAGCTGATTGATGTCTACATTGATTTTTAATCCGTCATTTAATTTGATGTCGCTTTTTGAAGTGTCGCTCAGTATACGGACTTCTCTTTCGTATTGAAAACTTTTTCTTTTAAACAAAAAAGGGAAGAATAAATCTTCAAACGGAATGTATTCTTTTTTGTAGTCAATGTAGTTTACTTCGCCAATATACTGATCAAAATTGTTTTCAGGTTTTACCGCTTTTTGCAACCTTCCAATGGTAGACTGAATAGCCAAACCTTCATTGTTTTTGGTAAAAATCTGCCACATGGCAAAAGATTCATATTCATTAATATGCCAGCTGCTAATCGCTACTTTCTCGCGATGTGTTTTGTAGTAATTTAAAAATTCGGGATTGTCTACCGCTAGTTTTTTAATTTCCTCGTAAGTGGGTTCGCTAAAAGTGCCTTCGTATTGGTCTTCAAATTTATCCGACCGTGACATGAATAGTTTTTTCGAAAGCAGTAAATCAAGAAATTTAGATAAGTCCAGATATTTCCAAACAATAGTATCGGGATCGTCAGGAAGTTTTATGTTGGGGTTTTTAAGATACATTTTTGTGAGATTAAATGATTTATTCTTTAACCAACCTAAAGTTATAAAAATAAACACAGATTAAAGAAATTAAACAAAGTTTTAATATTTCCTTAATCTGTGTTAGATTATTTGATGATGTGAAAGTCTTAGGATTCGAAAGACTGCATGGTTACCAATTTATTGTAAGTTCCGTTTTTTGCAATTAATTCATCATGCGTTCCTTGCTCCACAATTTTTCCTTTTTGCATAACTACAATCACATCTGCTTTTTGAATTGTTGAAAGACGGTGTGCAATTACAATTGAAGTTCGGTTTTGCATCATGTTTTCAAGCGCTACCTGAACAAATTTTTCGCTTTCAGTATCCAATGCCGATGTTGCTTCGTCTAAAATCATAATCGGCGGGTTTTTCAATACCGCACGAGCAATAGATAAACGTTGTTTCTGTCCGCCAGAAAGCTTGTTTCCGCTATCTCCGATATTAGTATAAATGCCTTTTGGAAGGTCTTTTACAAATTCGTAAGCATTGGCGATTTTTAAAGCTTCGATAATTTCATCATCTGTCGCGTCAAATTTGCCTAATGCAATATTCGCTTTAATAGTGTCGTTAAACAAAATGCTGTCTTGTGTTACCAATCCCATTAAACTGCGAAGTGACTGAAGATTCATGTCTTTAATATTAACTCCGTCAATAGAAATAGAACCATCATTGACATCGTAAAAACGAGTTAGTAAATTCGCAATGGTACTTTTTCCGCTTCCAGACTGTCCTACCAAAGCAACAGTTTGTCCTTTTTTAATTTCTAGAGAAAAGTCTTTTAAGACTGTTTCTTCTTCATATTTAAAGTTTATGTTTTGAACGCTAATAGCGTCATCAAAAGTTGTTTTTTCGACAGCATCGACCTTACTTGTAATCGGATTTTCTTGATCTAAAATTTCAAGAACACGTTCAGCGGCTGCATTTCCTCTTTTTACTCCGTATGAAGCTTTAGAAATTGCTTTTGCAGGAGTCAGGATATTATAAGCCAATCCCATATAAGCAATAAATGAAGCGCCTTCTAAAGTTTTGTCAATTAAAACCATTTGTCCACCGTACCAAAGCAAAACTGCAATTACAGTAATTCCCATAAATTCGCTGGCAGGAGAAGCTAAGTTCTGACGGTTGCCTATCGTGTTCGATAAACCAAAGAAACGATCTGTAGAATTTTGGAAAAGTTTATTAAAGTAATTTTCAGCATTATATCCTTTTACGACTTTCAATCCTCCAATTGTTTCTTCAATAGTAGATAGAAAAGTACCTTGCTCTTCCTGTGCTTTGCTTGATTGTTTTTTTAGTTGTTTTCCAATTAGTGAAATGATGTATCCTGAAATAGGAATGAAAATAAATACAAATAAAGTCAGTTTAGCGCTGATTACCAGCATAGCAATTATGGTGAAAAGAATGGTTAAAGGTTCTTTTACAATAAGCTCTAAAATTGCTAAAAAAGAAGTTTGCACCTCATTAACGTCGGCTGAAATTCTCGAAATTACATCTCCTTTTCTTTTTTCAGAATAAAATGCTAAAGGCAGTTCTAGTGTTTTTTTATACATTGCATTTCGCATGTCTCTTAAAACGCCATTTCGTAAAAAAGTGATAAAAAACATTGCCAAATAATCGGCTAAGTTTTTTAATAAAAAGATCGAAATAATGATTGCAACCATTATAGAAAGCACATAACCTGGATTATGGCTATCGGTATTTGTGGTTATATAATAGCTTAGATAGTTTTCTAAGTATTCTTTTATATGGCCAATTCCTTCGTAAGTAGGTTCAATGTTATTTTTTTTCGTCTTGTCAAAAAGAACCTGAATCATAGGGATTAATGCCATGAACGAAAGTGTGCTGAAAAGAGCATACAAAATATTGAAAAAGATATTTAAGAATGCGTATTTTTTATACGGGTATATAAAAGGAACTATTTTTTTAAAATTACTCATTTATTTGTTTTGATATTGTTTTCTTTTAGTGTGATAGCTCTTTTTGGGAATTCTTGAGCATAATTTTACTGCACAAAATTAATCCAATTGGGGTGTTTTCAATTTCTTTTTGCTTTTTTTTATAAAAAAAGTTTTCTTTAAAAAGTAAAAATAAGAAAAAGACATTATTAAGCTAATATTAGCTTTGTAAACAGGCTTAAAGATCAGGCAACATTTTGAAACAAAAAAAATCGGATAACTTTCGTATATCCGATTTTTGAAATTATTGTTTTATGGAAAAATTGAAGTTTTAAATAGATTCTACAACTTCTTTCAATTCAAATCTAGATTTTGGTAAAATCGTAGGATGTGCCCAATCATTTGCAACATCGGCATAACCCACTGTTACAGCAAATAAAGGCGAATATCCGTCTTGGTTCAAAATTTGTTTATAAGCCAAGCGTTCGATTCCTTCCATTGGTGTAGCGTCTAATCCCATATTCATACAAGCGCTTAAAAAGAAACCCAGCGAAAGATAAACCTGATTTTCTAACCATGATTTTACGGCTTCATTTCCGTTCGATTTTATTAATGGTTCGTAAAAACCTTTTACCCACGCTTCTGGAAGCACAGGAAGATTTCGATTTTCAAAATGTTCTATATTATCCATTACACTAAATACAACTAAAAGCTTGACATCATTAATTGATTGTTCGTTTACATAAGATTTTGAAGCTAATTCTTTTTTTAAAGTCTGATCTGTAATAAATGTAAATTTCCACGGCTGGCTGTTAATAGAAGATGGACTTAAACGAAGAATTTCTTTTAATTCTTGAATTTGTTCATTTGAAACTTGTTTAGTATTGTCGTACTTTTTTGTTGAATATCTAACTTTTGCAAGATCTAAAAAACTCATATTTATAAATTTAAATTAAACTATACTTTTTATTGTTGCAAAACTAAGTATAGTGAATTACCTTTGCAATAACGGTTAAAAATGATAGTAACAGATGTATAGTATAGACGATAAAGAATATCCTTGCAGTACCAGCCTGACTATGAAATATATTGGCGGAAAATGGAAGGCAGTTATTTTAATTCATTTAATTGAAAAAAAGCGATATAGCGAATTAAGAAAAGAATGCAAGGTTATTACAGAGCGCACATTGAGCCTGCAATTGAAGGAAATGGAAGAAGATGGTTTGGTTACTCGAACAGTTTATACCAGCAAACCACCATTAAGAGTGGAATATGAATTAACGGAATTTGGTAAAACGCTTATACCTTTACTGAAATCTATTGCTGAATGGGGAATGGAAACGGCAAAAAATAATAAACGAATACAAGTTGTTGAATAATGAAAAATAGTTTTAGGCTGTTTTTAGAATTTTTTCCAATTAAAAAACCGGATTTATATCTTTTATAGATTAAATCCGGTTTTTATATTTTCAATTGTTAAGAACAATTATGTTGAAGACAATTTAGTTCAACTTCATGTCTGCAATGATATTTTTTATCTTATTGTCTAAGAATTTCTCTGCTTCATCAAAATCAGAAACCGATTCGATTTCAGCATTTACACTGATGTAGAATTTAATTTTAGGTTCGGTTCCGCTTGGTCTAGCGCAAATTTTAGATCCGTCTTCTGTGTAATAAATCAATACATTCGATTTTGGAATATCCATTGTTGATTCTGAGCCATCAAGTAAATTTAAAGCAATAGACGATTGGTAATCCTCAACCATAATAACTCTTTGTCCGTTGATTTCTTTTAAAGGATTTTTACGTAAATCAATCATCATTTGGTTGATTTCCTGTAAGCCTTCCATTCCTTTTTTAGTTAATGAAACCAAGAATTCTTTATAAAAACCATTTTCAACATAAAGCTGTAAAAGTTCTTTGTAAACAGAGCTTCCCGCAGCTTTAGCTTGAGCGGCAACTTCGCAAATTAATAAAGTCGCAGCAACGGCATCTTTGTCTCTCACGGCATCTCCAACCATAAAACCAAAACTTTCTTCACCACCACCGATAAATTCCAGTTCAGGAAAGTCTTTGATCATTTTGGCAATCCATTTAAAACCGGTTAATCCAACTTTACACTCAACACCATAGCTCGTAGCCAATTCCATCATCATTGGAGTAGAAACGATTGTGGAACCAACGAATTGCTTTCCGTTTAGTTTGCCTGCTTTTTTCCATTGTTTCAACAAGAAAGAAGTCATTAAAACCATCGTTTGGTTTCCGTTCAATAAAATCATTTTGCCATCGTTGTTACGAACAGCAACTCCTAAACGGTCGCAATCAGGATCTGTACCTACTACAATGTCAGAGTTTGTTTTGTCTGCTAAAGCCAAAGCCATTGTTAATGCTTCTGGCTCTTCTGGGTTTGGAGATTTTACTGTTGGGAAATCTCCGTCTGGAATTGCTTGTTCAGGAACGATATGAACATTTTTATATCCAGCTTGCGATAAAACGTCTGGAATAGATTTTATAGAAGTTCCGTGCAATGAAGTAAAAACAATATGAAGATTGTCTTTTGCTTCAGCTGGAGTATTAAAACTTGCGTTTTCGATTGATGAATTTATAAAAGCTTTGTCAATTTCTGTATCAATATATTGAATTAGGCTTTCGTTAGCATTAAACTTAATTTTATCATACGTTAAGTTTTCAATTACATTAACAATTTCCTTGTCTTGCGGAGGAACAATTTGTCCGCCATCTTGCCAGTATACTTTGTATCCGTTATATTCTGGTGGGTTGTGAGAAGCTGTTAAAACAATTCCGCATTGGCATTTCAAATATTTAAGTGCAAAAGACAATTCTGGAGTTGGTCTTAAATCAGAAAACAAATAAACCTGAATTCCGTTTGCAGAGAAAACATCTGCTACCACTTTTGCCAATGTGTTGCTGTTATGACGGCAGTCGTAAGCAATTGCTACTTTTAAAGGTTCGTTTGGAAAAACTTGGTGCAGGTAATCAGATAATCCCTGAGTGTTTTTTCCAAGCGTATATTTGTTGATTCTGTTGTTTCCAATACCCATAACGCCACGCATTCCTCCAGTTCCGAATTCCAAGTTTTTGTAAAAACTCTCTTCAAGCTCTTTCGGAGAAGTTGTCATTAATTCCTTAACGGCAGCTTGCGTTTCCTGATCAAATGTAGGTGTTAACCATTCGTTTACAGCGTCTAATATATTTGGTGCTATATTCATTAGATTTTATTTTATGTTTGTTTAAAAATAGTTTTTTATCAAGGGCTAAAGGTGCTGTATGCAATAATTTTGTGCCTTAATTAAAAAGATTTTAAAGACGATTAATGTGTTTTAGAAATTAACCTCGCGCGCTACTTTGTAACGTGCTTCATTGTTTTTGGTTCTTAGAATAATTTCGCCTAAGAAACCTGCTAAAAATAATTGAGTGCCTAGGATCATAGTCGTCAAAGCAATGTAAAACCACGGATTGTTGGTAACCAGACTGTATTTCATTCCAGTATACATATGGTATAGTTTAGAAACTCCAATATATCCTGCAGATAAAAATCCGATGATAAACATTAAAGAACCCATAGCGCCAAATAGGTGCATCGGTCTTTTTCCGAATCTTGATAAGAACCAAATCGTAATTAAATCCAGAAAACCATTTATAAAACGTTCCATTCCGAATTTAGTCTCGCCATATTTTCTAGCTTGGTGAATTACCACTTTTTCGCCAATTTTTCCGAATCCAGCATTTTTAGCCAAAACTGGAATGTAGCGGTGCATTTCGCCAGAAACTTCGATGTTTTTTACCACAACATTTTTATAAGCTTTCAGTCCGCAGTTAAAATCGTTTAACTCAACGCCAGAAGTTTTTCTAGCCGCCCAGTTAAATAATTTTGAAGGAAGATTTTTTGCCACAACAGAGTCGTAACGTTTCTTTTTCCATCCAGAAACCAAATCGTATTTCTGAGCTGTAATCATTTCGTACAATTCAGGAATTTCGTCTGGACTATCTTGCAAATCGGCATCCATAGTAATGATGACATCACCTTTTGCTTTTACAAAACCAGCATGTAAAGCTTGAGATTTTCCGAAGTTTTTCATGAAACGAATCCCTTTTACATTTGGGTTTTCGTTCGAAAAGCCTTCAATAATCTGCCAAGAATTATCTGTACTACCATCATCTACAAAAATGATTTCATAAGAGTAATTGTTAGACTGCATCACTTTAATGATCCATGTGTAGAGTTCTTGAAGTGATTCCTCCTCGTTTAGAAGCGGTATAAGTATAGATAAATTCATTTATATTTTTATTCTTGTGTAGATTTGCTTTTAAAAAATGCTGCGAAAATTAATCCAAAAATTGCGCTGATCACCATAGCAAAAATCGATCCTTTTAATAATTCGAAAGTCGAATAAGGATTGTTTTCTTTCATTTTTGCAACAGCTTCATTAATTGCCGATGCTGGTGTGCCAAATTTCTGCATCATGCCAACAGTGTATTTAATCATAATTTCGCTCAAAGTGTCTTTCGCTCCTGGATCAACTACATTAAACAATACAATGTTGAAAGTTGTAGATATTAAAATACCAATTACTGCAGCTATAAAATAAGTAGTAAAAGCATCCTTGAAAGAAAAAATGCCGTTTAACTCTTTCTTGGTTTTAGAAAGTAAAATAATACTGATGGTAAGGCTAATCACGATTCCTAGTATTCCCATCCACCAAGCTGTAAATAGGTTTAAATCAATAGCATAGATTGTTGCGGTAACCAAAGCTGATGCAACTCCAATCATTACACCATACGTAACACCATTCTTTTTTATAACTTCATTAATCATATTTGATATGTTTAAAAATTAATCCACAAATATAGTAATTCCCACTATAATCGAATATAAAAAAAGCTTTTCGAAATAAACTAAAAAAAAGTAGGCTAACTGTTTGTTTATTAAAAAAGAATTGTAAATTTGCACACTCAAAAATAATTAAATTTTTAAACAAAAAAAAGAGTAGTGTTGTTTATACCTTTTTCTAACCATGAAAAAGCTTCAAAATGAAAATGCTCTAAAACAATAAATAAAAGAAAAGATGAAAAAAGGAATTCACCCAGAAAATTACAGATTAGTTGCATTTAAAGACATGTCTAATGATGACGTTTTTATCACTAAATCTACTGCAGATACAAAAGAAACAATTGAAGTTGACGGAGTTGAGTATCCAGTTGTAAAAATGGAGATTTCTAGAACATCTCACCCTTTTTATACTGGTAAATCTAAACTTATCGATACTGCAGGACGTATTGATAAATTCAAAACTAAATACGCTAAACACGCTAAAAAATAATAGCTGTTTTAAATTATACAAAAGCCTTCCATATTCTGGAAGGCTTTTTTTATGGTTTTTATTAGCCATAAATTCACGAATTATTCTTTTGTAAAGCTTATGTTTAAAGTATTTGTGAAATCAGCAGTCTGATGTAATTTGTATCAATTCGTGAGTTCGTGGCGATTTACATATAAACTTGCTTAATGTAAAACATAAATATTTGTAACTTTGATGCCAGGTAACCAAATCAAATTTTAACAAACACTCAATTATTTATGAACTACATTCTTTTCGACGGTCCCGTTCGGAATGCTTTATTACCCTTTACTTTTACTAGACCTGTAGCTGATATCTTAGTCGGAATCATGACCATTCGCCAAAAATGGGAAAAATATCTTGGTTCGACTATCACTACCATTACTGAGGAATATTTATCGGAGAAATTCCCAATGGTCGAAATGGAAGAAAACGTAATGATCAATGCAGCGTATTTGCCAAATGATACTCTTGCAGAGATGGTTTCTAATCTAACAGAAAATCAAGCAATCTTTAAAGGTGAAGATGTAATTGCATTTTTTACAAGCGAAAATCAAGAAGAAGTCGATTTTGATTCTTACGAAATTATTCAATACAACGAAGATTGTATCACTATTGAACATACTTGGGATATTTTCTCGAAAAACGATGCGGCAATTCGTCAGGATTTTAAATTTCTTACCGAAGATCGCACATCGCAGCCAATTCCTAAAAGTGTAAATGTAATTGCTCCAGAGAATATTTTTATCGAAGAAGGAGCCAAATTAGAGTTTGTAACTCTAAATGCGTCAACAGGTCCTATATATATAGGTAAGAATACCGAAATTATGGAAGGAACTGCAATTCGCGGGCCGTTTGCTTTATGCGAAAATGCAATGGTAAAAATGTCGGCTAAAGTTTATGGCGCAACGACTGTTGGGCCTGGATCTAGAATAGGTGGAGAGGTGAAAAACTCTGTTCTTTTTGCCAATTCAAATAAAGGTCACGAAGGGTTCTTAGGAGATTCTGTTTTGGGAGAATGGTGCAATATCGGTGCAGATTCGAACAACTCAAACCTAAAAAACAATTACGAAGAAGTGAAATTATGGAGCTACGAAACAGAAGGTTTTGCTAAAACTGGACTTCAGTTTTGCGGTTTAATGATGGGGGATCACAGTAAATGCGGAATCAATACGATGTTTAACACAGGAACAGTCGTTGGTGTAAGCGCTAATATTTTCGGATCTGGCTTTCCTCGTAATTTTGTTCCAAGTTTTTCTTGGGGCGGCGCGGCAGGATTCACAACTTATGTAACTAAAAAGGCTTTTGAAACTGCAAAATTAGTTATGGGACGCAGAAATATCGAATTTGATGAAGTTGAAGCTTCAATCTTAGAACATATTTTTGAAGAAACTAAAAAATGGAGAAAGGATTAATTTTTAATGAGATAATTAGAAAATTAGTCAATTAGATAATTTTTGCAAACCCGACAGGTTTTAAAAACCTGTCGGGTTTTGTTTTAAAGCTTTTGAGAATTTTCTAATTGTCACATTTACTAATTGACTAATTATCAAATTGGCACATTTTTTTTCATTTGTCGATTTTAACGAAATCTTCTTTCAAGTTAAATTTCAATTTTAAGCCGTTAGTAAGTTTTGTTTCGTAACCAGAGCTTTCAATTTCTATTTTAGTTACTTTTTCTTTTGGGAAATTGGATTTAATGTACGAAGCTATTTTTTTAGGGACGATAGATTTTGGAATGTTTTTGCTTTTTCCATCAACTTCTTTCCAGTTCCCTTTCTTGTCAAATTCAATTTCAATCTCGTTGTCAAATTTCACTTTGTATTCTGTTGAAAGAATCTCTTTGTCTTCTAATATGTAGCTCGGTTTTTTCGATCCGAAATGCGTCTTTAAAAAAGTTTGTGCATTTGCAGGCAGAGCCTCTTTTTTTATTATCGTTTTTTGTGCATTTGCAGAAAATCCAAATATTAACCCTGCAATTAAGTAAATAGTCAGTTTTAATTTCGTTCTCATATTTTGCTGATTTTTAAAATTATACTACAAGGTAAGATTAAAATTTTGAAATATTAAAAAACCATTTGAGTTTCGTTCATTGCTACTAAGATGTCTATTTTTATTAGAAAAAATATCTAATCGACACATTTTCAAAATTATCTAATTTTCAAATTGCCTAATTATCTAATTAATCTATCTTTGCAGCACGAAAAAAATGGGTAGTCAGATAAACGATTAACCGATTAAACAAATTAACAAATACAAATGATTACAGTTAACGATATTTCGGTTCAGTTTGGCGGAACTACACTTTTTAGCGATGTTTCTTTTGCTATAAATGAAAATGATAAAATTGCCCTTATGGGTAAAAATGGTGCGGGAAAATCGACACTTTTAAAGATAATTGCAGGTGTAAATAAACCTTCTACAGGAAGTATTTCTGCTCCAAAAGAAGCTGTAATCGCTTACCTGCCTCAGCATTTGCTTACTGAAGATGGTGCAACGGTGATGGAAGAAGCATCAAAAGCGTTCAGCGAGATTTTTACAATGAAAGCTGAAATTGACGAAATCAATGAGCAGTTGACAGTTCGTACCGATTACGAAAGTGACGAATACATGAAATTGATCGAAAGAGTTTCTGACTTAAGCGAGAAATTTTATGCAATCGAAGAAGTAAATTACGAAGCAGAAGTTGAGAAAATTCTAGTTGGTTTAGGTTTTGAAAGAGAAGATTTCGCACGCCAGACTTCAGAATTTTCTGGAGGATGGAGAATGCGTATTGAGTTAGCGAAGATTTTATTGAGAAAACCAGATTTGATTTTGCTGGATGAGCCAACAAACCACATGGATATTGAAAGTATTCAATGGTTAGAAGATTTCTTATTGACTCAAGCAAAAGCAGTTGTGGTTATTTCTCACGATAGAGCGTTTGTAGATAATATTACAAACCGTACGATCGAGGTGACAATGGGAAGAATTTACGACTACAAAGCAAAATATTCTCATTACCTAGAATTGAGAAAAGACCGCCGTATCCATCAGCAGAAAGCGTATGATGAACAACAGAAAATGATTGCTGAAAATCGTGCTTTTATTGAGCGTTTTAGAGGAACATTTTCTAAAACAGACGCTGTTCAATCTCGTGTAAAAATGCTTGAGAAACTTGAAATAGTAGAGGTTGATGAAGTTGATACATCTGCTTTGCGTTTAAAATTCCCGCCAGCGGCACGTTCTGGACAATATCCAGTTATTGTAAAAGAAATGTCTAAAGCTTACGGAGATCATGTAGTATTTAAAGATGCAAACATTGTAATCGAGCGCGGACAAAAAGTGGCTTTTGTTGGAAAAAATGGTGAAGGAAAATCGACCATGATTAAAGCAATCATGAAAGAAATCGGTGTTGATTCTGGAAGTGTTGAAATCGGTCATAATGCACAAATCGGGTATTTTGCTCAAAATCAAGCGGCTTTATTAGATGAAAATGCCACGATTTTCGAAACAATTGATAGTATTGCAGTTGGGGACATTAGAACTCAAATTAAAAATATCTTAGGAGCTTTCATGTTTCAGGGAGATGATATTACTAAAAAAGTAAAAGTGCTTTCTGGAGGAGAAAAAACACGTTTGGCAATGATTAAATTATTGTTGGAACCAGTTAATTTGTTAATTCTGGATGAGCCTTCGAATCACTTAGATATGAAAACCAAAGATATTATTAAAGATGCTTTAAGAGATTTCGACGGAACTTTGATCTTGGTTTCTCACGATCGTGATTTCCTTGACGGATTGGCAACTAAAGTGTTCGAATTTGGAAACAAACGTGTAAAAGAACATTTTGAAGACGTTGCAGGTTTCTTAGCGCATAAAAAGATGGACTCAATGAGAGAAATCGAAAAATAATATTTTTAATATAAATTTTAAAAGGGCATAAGTTTTTATTCTTATGCCCTTTTTTGTATTAGTAACTATATTTTAATGCAATTTTTTTTACATAAAAGATCTTTTTTTGTTATTTTAGTATTCCCATTTCTTGTTAACTATAAGAAGTTAACTTTTTTGATCCTAAGATAAAGCCGATTTTTAAGTCGCCTATAAGCATTACTGTTCCATTTTATTTTAAGCCTATGAGTAAAAGTCTACTAATGCCAATTTTTTTTCTTTTTTTTATAACGCCAACTTTTTTGCATGCCCAAGGAGATTTGAATCAGGGAGATGATAAAAAAGAAACCGATAAAAAAGCAACTGAAGAAGTAAAATACCCTCAATTTCAATTAAAAGGGCTTCTTCAGGCAAGATATCTGGAAAGTTTTGGAGATAATGTAGATGTTTTAGGAGTTCATCATTCAGCGGGAGATGCCGTTCAAAGTTCTTTCGATATAAAAAGAATGCGTGTGGGGCTAAATACCAAATTAAGCGAAACTACAGAAATTGTTATTCTGGTGAATTTAGCAGATTTTAAATCAGATCCGAAAGGAAAAGTTCTTGAGAATGCTTACGGAAAATATACTTTTAATAAATATATAGCCTTAACAGGAGGACAATTTCGGCCAGCTTTTGGTATCGAGGAGCTTGTGCCAGTAGATATTATTAAATCTTTTGATTTTTCGAATCAGTATTATGAATTTGGAAAAAATGGATGGACAAGTTTCCAGATAGGAGCATCGGCAACGGGAGCTTTCGATATCGAGAAAATTCCAGTTAATTATGCAGTTTCGGTTATAAACGGAAATGGTAAAAATCAGGAAATGGATAAAGACAACGGAAAACAATTTTCTTCAAGATGGGTTTTCGGTTTGTCTAAAGAGCATAAAATTAATCTAGGTTTAAATGGTGGTTTCGGAAAAGTGTTTAAAGAAGATGTTTTTGCAATTGGAGCAGATATTACCAGCGATTTTCAACTAACCGATAAACTAAGTTTTGATTTGCAGATAGAATACAAGCAAGGAACAAATCATAATTTGTATTATTCTTTGCCAGTCACTAATCGAACAGATAATGTGGCCGATTATCAAATGCGAGGCATATATTTTCTGCCAAATTTTAGATATGAAATCAATTATAACAAACTCACAGCATTAGAAATTTCTTGTCGTTATGAGACTTTCGATCCAAGTTACAAGATTGATTCAAACGTTCGCACCACGTACACGCCAATGGTTGGTTTAGAATTCGGGAAATCATATACAGGACGAATTGAGATGGGATTTGAAATCGACCGATTTGATAAAAGTATTCCAGATACATCAACCTACAATGATAATCTGTTTTTAATTCAGTTACAGCTTAGAATTTAATTCACTTAATTTTTGTTTTTATGAAAGAAGTAAAAATTCCCCAGACTTTAATTACGCTGGCAGTTTTAGTTGCCATTTGGTTTATTCCGGCTCCAGAAGGTGTTGTAGTAGAAGCGTGGCATTTATTTGCGATTTTCGTAGCGACCATTTTAGGAATCATCTTAAAAGCGGCTCCAATGGGAACAATGTGTATGATTGCGATTGCCCTGACGGCGATGTCTCAAGTCTTGGCGCCTGGAGATCCTGGCAAATCGATCACATTGGCATTAAAAGGATTTGGAGATAAAGTAATCTGGCTCATCGGAATTTCTTTTTTCATAGCGAGAGGATTCATAAAAACAGGTCTGGGAAACAGAATAGCCTTTTTATTCATAAAAATTTTCGGCAAAAGTTCTCTAGGATTAGCTTACGGTTTAGGATTGGCCGATTTGGTTCTGGCGCCTGCAGTGCCCAGTAATACCGCTAGAGGAGGAGGAATTGTTTATCCGATCATGAAATCAATGTCGATGAGTTTTGGTTCAATGCCAGACAAACCAGAAACACATAGAAAATTAGGAGCCTATTTAACTTTGAATAGTTATAATATGAACCTGATTGCCTCTTCGATGTTTTTAACAGGAACGGCAAGTAACCCAATGTGTCAAAAGTTTGCTTTAAATTTAGGGATCAAAATTAGTTGGATGTCGTGGGCTGCTGCAGCGATTGTTCCGGGGTTGTGCGCCTTTTTTGTCATTCCGTTTGTACTTTATAAAATTTATCCTCCAGAGTTAAAGAAAACAGGTGATGCGCCACAGCTAGCCATGCAGAAATTGAAAGAAATGGGAGCCATTACAAGAGATGAATGGATGATGCTGCTAACGTTTTTTATTCTTCTTTTTCTTTGGATGACTGGAGATTTGTTCTCTATTGATGCTACCACAACCGCTTTTATCGGATTGGTAATTTTACTGCTGACTTCAGTTTTAACCTGGGAAGATGTAAAAGCCGAAAAAGGAGCTTGGGATACCATTGTTTGGTTTTCGGTTTTAGTAATGATGGCCAGCTCGTTGAACGAATTGGGCTTTATAGCGTGGTTTAGCGATTTGATAAAAGCTGAAATTGGCGGATTAAGCTGGCAGATGGCTTTTCCGATTATAATATTGGTGTATTTCTTTAGCCATTATCTTTTTGCAAGTGCCACTGCGCACGTTGCGGCAATGTACGCAGCCTTGCTTGGTGTTGGGGTTTCGCTCGGAATTCCGGGATTATTGCTAGCCTTTATGCTTGGTTTTGTCGGATCTCTTTACGGAACTTTAACCCATTATGGTCACGGTCCGGCACCCGTATTTTTCGGGAGCGGCTACGTTGACCTAAAGAGCTGGTGGATCAAAGGGCTTATAACCGGTTTGATTATGCTCTTAATTTATATGGTAATAGGAGGATTATGGCTCCGTGTTATTGGATACTTTTAGATTCTAATTCCAGGAGGAAGCAATTCTTTGTATCTAGGATTTTTTTTGAAAAATGAAACAATCTTTGGATGAATAGGAACTACTCTGTAATTTTTTTCAGAACTTAAGTCTAAAATATTCTTAAGCAAAGTGTTGATTGTTTCTTCGTTTTCGTAAGAATCTGGTTTGTTGATTTTGGTTAAGAAGATTTTTTTCTCTTGAAATTGATACTCAACTGCTAACATACCTTCAGGGATGACAGTTTCAAATTGGCGTGCAAAAGTGTTGTCTTTGATTTCCATAGTTACAGAAGTTTCCATAGTAATTTCTTGTTAGGTTATTGGTAAATAATGATTTGGGACTCAAAATATTCTTGAAAGAAAATTCTTTATAAGTTTTAAAATCAAAAAATATTTCGAAATGCAAAGGTAATCATTTGATTTTCAATATCGAATTATTTTTTTAAGATGTAAACTTTAAGTTTTTGATTCAAACCTCAATTTTTTTTGAATCGTTTTAAAATAGGTCTGAAATTTGATTGTCATGATATTAAAAAAAGTACCTTTATTTTTTAGAATAAATATCCTAATGGTAATTTCATTTTAATATTATGAGTAAAATTCCAGTTTATTTCATGCCCGGTTTGGCGGCCAGTTCATCTATTTTTGAAAGGATAAAATTGGATGAAAATAGTTTCGAAATGCATCTTTTAGAATGGGAAATCCCCAATCCAAAAGAATCTTTATCAGATTATGCGCTTCGAATAAGTAAAAATATTAAAGACGAAAATCCTGTTTTGGTCGGAGTTTCTTTTGGCGGAATTCTAGTGCAGGAAATTTCGAAGCATATCAAAACACGAAAAGTAATTATCATCTCAAGCGTTAGAAGCAATCTAGAATTCCCGAGAAGAATGAAAATAGGTAAGAGTACAAAAGCTTACAAACTAATCCCGATGCAGTTAATTCTGAATATTGAGAAATTGGCTAAATTTTCTTTTGGCGAAAAAGTCAATAAAAGAATTAAATTATACGAAAAGTTTCTTTCCGTTCGTGATTTAGGTTATCTGCAATGGGCCGTAGAAAGTGTAATTCTTTGGGATCGAGATAAAATCGATGAAAACGTAGTGCATATTCACGGAGATCAAGATGAGGTTTTTCCAATTAAGTACATTAATAAATGCATTTTGGTAAAAGGAGGAACTCATATTATGATTCTCAATAAGTATAAATGGCTAAATGAGAATCTGCCTTCTATTATATTGGAATAAAATTCAAAAAAAAATCAAATCCCAAGAATCAAATTCCAAATTCCAAACTTGGAGTTGATGTTTTAAGTTTTCAGCCTTTGTCAAAGTTTTAAACTTTGACAAAGGTTTGCGCAAAGTAACCATTAAGTTAACAGGCTAGTTTGTCATTGCGAGGAAAGAGAAATCTTCGCAAGTAGTTCCATAAAGAAATTCAATGAAAAGTATGAGAATCAGTATAATCGCTTTATTTCTAATTTTAGTAGGTTGTAAGTCTCCACAAAAAGAACATGATTTTACTTTTTTCAAATGGAATATCCATGAATCGTATTATTTAAAATTCAATTCATCTGATACACTTTATTATGTGAATGTTTACGGATATAATAAAGAAGAAACTTTTTTTACTATTTTGAACAGAGAGGAAAAGGAAAGAATTCAAAATATATTGGATACTATAACTTTTCCAAAGGAAGAAAGTTTTGAAAACAGTAAAGTTGAGGATGGAGAAACGAATGCCTTTGTATTAAAGAGCGAACAAAAGTTTAAAAAACTTAAAATTCACGAATCTGGTCCTAAACAATTTTGGCTTTTTGGGAAATCATTAAATCAATTGAAAATTAATCATCAATTTGTTAAAACGAATAAAAAGATAGATTTAAAAGAAATTAAAAAAATGGTTATTATGCCTATGCCTCCTGGTTTTGTTATCGATACTTTGGCCGATTGAATGCATTAGGCATCAAATCCTTCGACTTCGCTTAGGAGAGCAAAAAGAGAATCTAAACTCTAAAATTAAAAAAATCCCAAACTCTTTTGGAATTTGGGATTTTAAAAAATTGAAAATTAATTCGAAGAATTTAAATTTTCTTCATTTGTTCTTTCATCATTGAGATTTGCTCTTTCAGCATTCCTTGTTTGTCTAATTTTTTAGCTTCGTTTAATAAATTAGTAGCCTCAAGTTTTCTTCTGCGTGACATGGCAACTCCTGCAAGGTTTAATTTAGCTACAGCCAAATCCATATCCATTGATAGTCCAAGTTCGATTGCTTTTTTGAAATGTTTCTCTGCTTGGTTGATATTGGTTTGAGACAACATGATACCTTGTAAATAATTTAAGTATCCTTGTTGTTTTCTTACTAATGCCCCTTCAGGATTTTTGATATATGATAACCATTTATTAGCCCCTGCGAAGTCTTGTTTTCTTAATTTAAGGAAAGCTAAAAGGATGAATTCGTTTTTAAAATAAAGAAAAATCGGAATTGCAGTCAATAAAATCAAAAATATACCATTTCCGATATTACTTTCTGTAAATTGCCAAATGCCCGCCACTACTAGAAGTCCGGCCAAAATAAGTTTAATATTTTTGTGAAACATAATTAATGTAAATTTGTGATTGCAAAGATAGTAAAAGGAATTAAAAATATTTTTATAAAAGTACTTGCTAGAAAAAAAAGTCTTTGTATATTTGCACTCGGTTTTTGAACAACGATATCCAAAACCAAATAAACGAGTTAATAGATACCATTTTTAAAGATACAAAGCAATGAGCAAAAGAACATTTCAACCATCGAAAAGAAAAAGAAGAAATAAGCACGGATTTATGGACAGAATGGCTTCTGCGAATGGAAGAAAAGTTCTAGCGCGTAGAAGAGCAAAAGGAAGACATAAATTAACTGTTTCTAGCGAGCCTAGACACAAAAAATAATGTTTGTATAAACATACATAAGGCGATTACTTTTTTAGTATCGCCTTTTTTTATACCTTTTCGGTAATAATTTTGCAACATTCTAGTTTCGAATAAACTATGAATGTTTTTTAAAATCGTAAATAACTACACAATACATAAAAAATGCCTAAAGACACATCAATTAAATCCGTTTTAATAATAGGTTCAGGACCTATTGTTATTGGTCAAGCTTGCGAATTCGACTATGCAGGTTCTCAATCTGCTCGTTCTATTCGTGAAGAAGGAATTGAAGTTATCTTGATTAACTCAAATCCAGCGACGATTATGACCGACCCATCTATGGCCGATCATATTTATTTGAAACCATTAACTACAAAATCGATTATTGAAATTCTTAAGGAACATCCGCAAATTGACGCTGTTTTACCAACAATGGGAGGACAAACGGCTTTGAACTTGTGTTTGGAGGCTGAAGAAAAAGGAATCTGGCAAGATTTCGGAGTGAGATTGATTGGAGTTGATGTTAACGCAATCAATATTACAGAAGACAGAGAGCAGTTTAAGCAGCTTTTAGAAAAAATCAACGTACCAACAGCACCTGCAAAAACAGCTACTTCTTACTTAGAAGGAAAAGAAATTGCTCAAGAATTTGGCTTTCCACTTGTAATTCGTCCTTCGTTTACACTTGGAGGAACTGGAGCAGCTGTGGTTTACAAAAAAGAAGATTTTGATGAGCTTTTAACTCGTGGTTTAGAAGCTTCTCCAATCCATGAAGTTTTAATTGATAAAGCTTTAATGGGATGGAAAGAATACGAATTAGAGCTTTTAAGAGATAAAAATGACAACGTTGTAATTATCTGTTCGATCGAAAATATGGATCCAATGGGAATCCACACTGGAGATTCGATTACAGTGGCGCCAGCAATGACATTATCGGATACAACTTTCCAAAAATTACGTGACTACGCCATCTTAATGATGAGAAGCATCGGAAACTTTGCGGGAGGATGTAACGTACAATTTGCAGTTTCGCCAGACGAAAAAGAAGATATCGTAGCAATCGAGATTAACCCTCGTGTATCTCGTTCTTCCGCTTTAGCATCAAAAGCAACTGGTTACCCAATTGCAAAAATCGCTTCTAAACTAGCTTTAGGATACAACTTAGATGAGTTGCAAAACCAAATTACAAAATCTACTTCAGCTCTTTTTGAACCAACTTTAGATTATGTAATCGTAAAAATACCACGTTGGAACTTCGATAAATTTGAAGGTTCAGACAGAACTTTAGGTCTTCAGATGAAATCTGTAGGTGAGGTTATGGGAATCGGACGTTCTTTCCAAGAAGCACTTCATAAAGCAACTCAGTCTTTAGAGATTAAGAGAAATGGTTTAGGTGCTGACGGAAAAGGATACAAAGATTACGAATTAATTATCGACAAACTGACTCATGCAAGCTGGGATCGTGTTTTTGTAATCTACGATGCAATCGCAATGGGAATTCCGTTGAGTACCATTCACGAAATTACAAGAATCGACATGTGGTTCTTGAAACAATATGAAGAGCTTTATACTTTAGAAAAAGAAATCTCAAACTACAAAGTTTCTAATCTTCCTAAAGAATTGTTGCTTGAAGCGAAACAAAAAGGTTTTGCTGACAGACAATTAGCGCACATGATGAATTGCTTAGAAAGTGAAGTACACACTTTACGTATGGAGCAAAAAATCAACCGTGTATTTAAATTAGTAGATACTTGTGCGGCTGAGTTTAAAGCTTTAACGCCTTATTATTACTCAACTTTTGAAGCTGAAATTGAAAAAGCAAACGGAGAACGTTTTGTAGACAACGAAAGTATCGTAACAGATAAAAAGAAAGTGATCGTATTAGGTTCTGGACCAAACAGAATTGGACAAGGAATTGAGTTTGATTACTCTTGTGTACACGGAGTTTTAGCAGCTAAAGAATGCGGTTACGAAACGATCATGATTAACTGTAATCCTGAAACAGTTTCTACAGACTTTGATACAGCTGATAAATTATACTTCGAACCAGTTTTCTGGGAGCATATTTATGATATCATCCAACACGAAAAGCCAGAAGGTGTAATCGTACAGTTAGGAGGACAAACAGCTTTGAAATTGGCTGACAAACTTTCTAAATACGGAGTAAAAATCATCGGAACTAGTTTCGACGCACTTGACTTAGCAGAAGATAGAGGGCGTTTCTCTGACTTGTTGACTGAATTACATATTCCTTTCCCAAGATTCGGAATCGCTGAAACGGCAGATGAAGCTTCAAAATTAGCGGATACTTTAGATTTCCCACTTTTAATTCGTCCTTCTTATGTATTAGGAGGTCAGGGAATGAAAATTGTAATCAACAAAAAAGAGTTGGAAGAGCACGTTATCGACTTGTTGAAAGCAATTCCAGGAAACAAATTATTGTTAGATCACTACTTGGCTGGAGCAATCGAAGCAGAAGCTGATGCAATCTGTGATGCTGATGGAAATGTTTACATCATCGGAATTATGGAACACATCGAGCCTTGTGGAGTTCACTCTGGAGATAGTAACGCGACATTGCCTCCTTTCAACTTAGGAGAATTTGTGATGCAGCAAATTAAAGATCACACGCATAAAATTGCTAGAGCTTTAAAAACAGTTGGATTAATCAATATCCAGTTTGCGATTAAAGATGATACAGTTTACATTATCGAGGCAAACCCTAGAGCTTCTAGAACGGTTCCGTTTATTGCAAAAGCTTACGGAGAACCTTATGTAAACTACGCTACAAAAGTAATGTTAGGTCATAACAAAGTAACTGACTTTGATTTTAATCCGAAATTGAACGGTTATGCAATTAAGCAACCTGTTTTCTCTTTCAGCAAATTCCCGAATGTAAACAAAGCATTAGGGCCAGAAATGAAATCAACAGGAGAAAGCATCTTGTTTATCGATGACTTAAAAGACGATCAGTTCTACGAATTGTATTCTAGAAGAAAAATGTATTTGAGTAAATAATCTCAGATTCTATTATAAAAGAAAAAGCTCCAATGAAAATTGGAGCTTTTTTAGTTTAAAATCAATTTGGTGTTATTCACCTTGACCAAAATTCATATTGTCTCTAGTATTTTTTTGCACTGAAATTGCTCCAAACAATGCTAATAAAAAAGCAAATGCATAGAAACCTTTTTCGCTTGGCAGGATTGTAGCATTCCATAATCCAACAACTAAAAGAACAATTGAAAGCAAGGTTCCGAACCAGCAGATTCCGTAATAAATATCTGTTACAGGAAGTTTTTCAAGTCTGTCTCTTACACTTTTTTGCAATGAAACTACAGCAAAAAGGCCGAACATTAAAACGGTAAAGTAATATCCTTTTTCATTTAATAACATTTCAGCTCTTGCTAGTCCAACGATAAATCCGACTGTTCCTGCTCCAAGAGCTACCCAAGATGCCGCGATAAAGGCATTTGATGTTTTTTGTATCATATTAATTCTGGTTAAATTAGATTTTTGAGATTTGATTTTTTTGGTAATTTCAGTTCGTAAATGTAGCTAATTTTCATTAATGACAAAATGAAATTTTAAATGAATTAGTAAGTATAATCCTAATTTTTGTTAAATGAAAAAGCTCCAATAAAAATTGAAGCTTCCTTAATTGTAAAAGTAAGATTGTATTATTTTTTAAGTAATTGTTCTAAAGGCTTTAGCTGTTCCATATCTATTTTAGATTTCTGCAAAACAGACATTAATGTCATAATGTTGTTTGGATTCATGTTTTCGCCTAAAACGCGAACTACAGCAAACCCAGTTTCTTTTCTATTGGCAAAAATGACAAACTCTTTAATATTATCATCATTTCCAACATAGCTTACAGAAGCGCCGTCTCTACCAGAACCAAATTTCATCAATTCTTGATATTTCGGATCTTTCAATATGGCTTTTACTTTTGTTCTTTCTGTTTCAAATTGTGCTTGATTGCTCTTGTCTGCTTTAAAAGCTAGAATGTTCATTTTGTCAAACGAATTTAAAGCTTCATTTTGTTCTTTAGATAAATTGGCTTTGTCAACATTTAAAATGTTTGGCGAAATGTCTAAAGCGATAAAATCTTTTTTCTCCGAATTCTCAACAAAATATTTTTGCAGTGTTGGTTCAGAATTACAGCTTCCTAAAGTTAGGAGAGCTGTAAGTGCTACGATGATAATATTTGTTCTCATTTTTATTTTTTGCCTTTAGAAGCTTTCTTTAAGTCTGAACCGCCAGGAAGCTGCATTTTATCTGTTAATACAGAAATTTCGTTTATATCAAAATTACCAGTTAAAGATAATAAAACAGTTTCATCGTTTTTTGCACCTTCAACATACATTAAAAGTTCTCTTATTTGTGTGTCTGAAGCTCCAGATTTTACCATTATTCTAACATTTTTCCCTCCATCATTCACACGCATTAATTCTTCTAAACCGGCAGTTTTTACATATTTGTCGGCAGTAGCTTTCATATCGGCTTCGATTTTTGGATTTTTAGTCGTGAACACTTTTAAGTAGTCTAACTTTTTGATTAGAGCAATATACTGTTGTGTTTCTTTATCAGAAGCATCAACTTTTACTTTACTCATCAAGTCAAACATTTTTTTGTTTACGATTACAGAGGTTACATCGTCTTGACCATCAAATTTGTCAAAAGCACTTTGTGCATAAAAAGTGGTGGTAACAAAGGCGAATACTAAGGTTATAATGAAATTTCTCATGATTATTTTTGTGTTTAATTTACTGTTTAAAAATTTTGTTTTTTGATTGTTCATATTCTTTAATGTACTGTACACTTTCAATACCTACATTAACATGATTTGATAATAAAGCCAAAGCCTTTTGAGTTGCTTTTAAAGCTTCTTCTGGATCATCGTAAGTTCCTAATTCTGTTTGCGAAGCTACTGCAGCTGTATCATTTTGTTCGCTAACAAAAAAGTAAGTTCCGATACCCAATAAAAGAACAGCTGATGCCGCAATCGATAACCACGCTACGTTACGTTTTTTAGATTGTAGTGGAATTTCATACGTCGATTTTTGTTCTTTTGCTTGAGAGAAATAGCCAAACATAGGTTTGTATTGCTCCAAATGCTGCGCAACATTTGGTGAAGAAAAATATTCTTTTAATTGATTTTCCTCAGCAATAGAAGTTTCTCCCTGAAAGTATTTTTCTAATATCTCTTCTATTTTATTTAGTTCCATAAAGGTGTGTATTTGTCATTGATTCTCTAATTTTTTTTCTCGCTCTCGAAAGTGCCACTCGTATTGCCGTTTCGTTCATATTTACGATTTTGGCTATTTCTTCAAATTCATATTGTTCAACATCCCGAAGCTGAATTAACAGTTGCATTTGTTCAGGCATTTCATTTATAATTTTTTCGACCCATTCTAAACTATCCTGATCTTCTAGTTTTTTGTCCAATTGCGGCTGCCGATCGATAAAATTATTATGAACAATTTGCAGGTTGCTGGCTCTTTTAGATTTCAGCTGATCGAGACAATAATTTTTGGTCATAGTCATCGCCAATGCTTCAACACTATTGTAGCTTTCTAAATTGTCTTTTTTGTTCCATAATTTTACCATTACTTCCTGAGTTGCATCTTCTGCTTCTTCAGTACTTGTAAGCAATCTTTTTGCCAGACGAAAAACTTTGTCTTTAAAAGGATTTATTAATTCTATAAATACAACTTGGTTCATTAATCTGATGGTTAATCGTTAGCTTATATATTCAAGACGAGGCACAATTCTATTTGTTACAACAAAAAATAAAATATTTTTTTATGTAAAAAAAATACTGCTTTTGTGATGAAGGTAAAACTAAAGATACTACTTTTACGTTTATTCAGAATATAGATAACCAACACGATATGAAAACAACTTTAAAGAGCGTTCTTTTTCTCTTTTTATTCGCATTTTCTTTGCAGTCTTGCGAAGATCAGGATGATGTTGCCGCGCCAGCAGACTTGCAGATTAATAATTTTATCTGGAGAGGATTAAATGAAGTTTATTTATGGCAGCAAGATGTTCCAAATCTAGCCGATGGCCGTAATTTACAACCAGATTTTGATCAGTTTTTAAGAGGATACTCTCATCCCGAAGATTTATTTGAAGATTTATTAAACAAACCAGTAAGTAAATACCCAAATGGTGATGCCATTGACCGTTTTAGCTGGATTGTTGAAGACTACACTGTTCTAGAACAGGAATTAAGCGGTGTTACAAAAAATAATGGTGTCGATTTCAGATTGAGCCGTGTTGCTTCTGGCTCTAATGATGTTGTGGGGTATGTGCGATATATTATTCCAAATTCAGATGCTTCTACCAAAGCAATTAAACGAGGAGATTTGTTTACAAGTGTAAATGGTGTAAAGCTTACGGTTTCAAATTATCAGGATTTATTATTAAACAAAGATAGTTATACGCTAAACTTGGCAGATTATAACGGAAGCACTTTTGTTTTGAATGGAAAATCGGTTGACTTGACTAAAACTGTTTTAGAAGAAAACCCTATTTTAATTAATAAAGTAATTACTTCAGGAAGCCATAAAATTGGTTATTTAATGTATAATGGTTTTTATTCAGGATATGATGATAAATTAAACCTAGCTTTTGGAGAATTAAAATCGCAAGGAATTACAGATTTGGTTTTGGATCTTCGATATAATGGAGGAGGAGCTGTTACTTCGGCAATTAGGCTTTCTAGTATGATTACAGGACAATTTGATAACCAGATCTTTGCTAAAACACAGTTTAATACGAAGTGGATGAAAGACATGACTGCCGATGATTTAGAAAGTTTGAATTACAGATTTGTGAATAATATTGATGGAAAGGCATTAAACAGCTTAAATTTAAGTACCGTTTATATTATTACAACTGAAAGTACAGCTTCTGCAAGTGAATTGGTTGTTAATGGATTAAAACCTTATATTAATGTAGTTCAGATTGGAGAAACTACAACAGGTAAGAATGTTGGTTCATATACGATCTATGATTCTGAAACGCTCTTTACTAAAAAAGGTATCAACCCAAATCATAAATATGCTATGCAGCCGTTGGTTTTTAAAATTTCAAATTCTGCTGGTTTCGGAGATTATACACAAGGTTTGCAGCCTACTTATCAGCAATACGAGAAAGTTAGCACGTATGGTGTTTTAGGAGATTCTTCAGAGCCGTTACTAAATCTGGCTATTTCAAAAATTACGGGTTCTACTGCTAAGAGAATTTTTGATGATTCAGCGCCAAGTACGCCTTATTTGACAGATTCGAAAATCATAAACGGATTAAGACACGGAATGTACTTTCAAAATTCTCCGAAAGGACATTAATCTAATAAGATATAAAAATAGAAAAGGCTTTCAGAGATGAAAGCCTTTTCCATAAAAAAACAAAAACTAATTTCAAGTATATATTAATTGTTAAAGTAGAATCCGTTTGAACCTACGCCAACAGTTAATTCTTTTTCTAAAGTTCCTGATAAATTGTAGATGTAAGCTTTACTGTCTTTATCAAATTTTGCATCAGCAATGTAAATGCGGTTGTTTTCTACAGCAAAACCGTAAATGTAACTAGCTGGCGAATTTACAATTGCCGTTGTAGAAGGTGTCGTTGCATTGATGTCCATAGCATAAACAGAGCTTCCAGCGGTATAGTAAATTTTGTTGTCTTTAATGTCCATAAAACCTAAACCAGTTAAACTCTCTGGAAATGTAATTCTAGAAATAGATTTATCTGATAGCTTTAATTTCACAATTTCGCCTAATCCAGAATAAGGAGCTCTTAGAATAAATAAAGTTCCATTTTCTTCTTCGATAGAATCTCCGCTAGAGCCAATTTCTACTGTTTCTATTGCCTTTGTTGCAATGTTTACAATTAATAATTTAGTGCTGCTATTAGGTTCTGTAATGTATAATTTATCATTTTCTAAGATTAATCTGTTTGCAGTGGCATTTAACGCAATTTTTGATTCAACGGTATTGGTAGCCAGATTAATTACAGCAACATAATCGTCAGTGTCTCCAGTTGCTGGATTGATATAAGAATAGGTATTTGCATTTGTCACATAAGCTTTTCCGTCTTTGGTAACGCCGTATCTTGGATTTGCAAGACCAGAATCTATCTTTGCAATTAATTTAAAAGTGTAACGATTTACAACATTGATTACATTTGATCCTCCTGAGATGACATATGCTCGATCTCCATCAAAAAAGATATTTTGCAGATATCCGCCAATTAAATCAGAACCATTGACAGAAGCATAAACATCTTTGTTAAAAGAAGTAAAATCGTTGCTTGAGAAAGAAACGCTTCCTACAGATGAACTTCCTTCATTTAAAATAAAAAAACCATTGTCGTAAGCACCTTTCGGGCCATCGTTATCATCACTTGAACAAGAAGCGAATAACGAAATGCTTAACGCTATTAAAAGTAATTTACTAAACTTCATATATTAAAATTTTAAGGTTAAATACATATTGAAATTGCGACCTGGCATTGGTCTGTTTTCTAAACTTTCGTAATCTTTATTAAAGAGGTTTAAAACTTGAAAACCTATTTTGAATGAATCTAAAAATTTAAGATCGTAATCGATTCCGATATTCGAAATCGTATAATCATTAATGATTTCGTTAGGATCGTTATCAGCTCTTGTATAAACAAATCCGTTATAAAGAATTTGATAATAAGCGCTTATTTTATTTCTATAATATGAAATGGCTCCTGTAGCTTTGTTGAATGGAACAAAAAAGATCTGATTTTTAGTTTTTTCATCCTGCGAAACCGTATAAGCATAAGTAGCGTTTACAGCAAAAATGTTTTTGCCATAGCTTTTCTTCCAGCCCAACATGGTTTCAGTTCCGTAACTGTTTACTTTGTCTTGGTTTATCGGACTCCAAATACCGTTTACGCCTGGAACCCATTGCAGCATGTCGGTAATTTTCATATAATAAAAATTCTGCGTCCAAGTCAGATTTTTGAATGTAAAGACATTTCCAATCTCTCCTTGATAAGAGCTTTCAGGCTTTAGGTCTAGATTTCCGCCTGGATTCCAATACAAATCGTTGTAAGTTGGAATTCTAAAGTTTCTAGAAACATTCAGTTTTAAATTATACCAATCATTAAACTTATAAGAAGATCCTAAATTGAATAAAATGGGAGATTTGTAATTGTCAGTAAATTCTTTTCTAATGCCCAATTCGTTTTTCCAATTAGTACCAAAATCTTGTCTAATCAATAAAGCGGCAGAACTGATCTCGCGAATGTGATTGCCAAAACTTGTTCCGTAACCGTTTGTCCTGCTATAATCTATAATTCCGTTTACATGTGTTGATTTGAATAAATGATAATCGACATCAAGCTTCGTAATTAAGTTTTCGGTCTTTCCGTAGGTATAATTTTTTAAAGCATTATTGGCAAAATATTGGTAGTTTTCGAAAATATAAGCCGTTTTAAAATTGGTTTTTAGTTTTCCGAAAGTTCCGTCATATTCCAAAAGATTCCGATTGAAACCATTTATGTATTTGCTTTTGGTTTCAGATTCTGTAATTAGCGAAGTATTGCGATCAGTGTTTGAAGTCTGACTGTAAAGTTTTAAAATATGATTTTTGTTGAATTTATAGCCAACATTGGCACTCAGCGTAATAATATCGTATTGCCCATTCTGATTCCATCGCTGTTCGCCTCTCCATGTATAACGATTTAAGTATTTATAATCGTTTGTTGAGCTGTTTTTCGAAAATCCGATTTGAGCACTCCATTTTTTGTTAGAAATAGCAGTTTTATAATTAATCCCAATTGTATTAAAACTGCCGTAATCTAGTCGTAAATTATTCTCAAAACGATTATAAAACAACAAATCGTTATTTAAATGCACCGTTCCTCCAACAGCACCGCTTCCATAAATTACACTTCCACCGCCGGCTTTTACGCTTATCGAATTATAATCGGAACCCGAAATAGTATTGAAGTCGGTGCTGCCGTTCATTTGAGAATTAATATTTATTCCGTTCCAGATAACAGCTGTCTGAGAAGAAGTTGTTCCTCTGAAAGAAACTGTAGAAAGCATTCCGCGTCCGTATTCTTTAAAATACAAAGTCGAATTAAAGTTTAATAAATCGGTTAAGAGTGCCTCGTTTTTGTTGATTATAGAATCATTCAGTTTCAAAACAGACTGTGAAGCCGAGTAAGTCCTTAAATTTTTGTCTGAAACAAAAACTTCTTTAAGACTGGTAATAGAATCGCTTTGCGCCGAGATAACCTGGCACATCACAAATAAACAAAAAGTAAAAAATCGTTTTAAAGTCATAATTTCTTCACTCTTTTTCCCGAGAGCTTGATAATTGTTATAAAGGCAGGTCTCCTGGCTCGCGTCTTGCTGTTTACCTTCCCATTCGCCGCGGCGAACAGTGGTTGTAGTTAACAGCAAGCATTCATTTTCTGAACTAAGCTTACAGTTGCGGGTACAGCTCAAGAATTTACTTGATTCCCTTTTAATGTATTTTTAAATAGTAAAAAACACAACCTTAATTTGCAGCAAAGATAAAGTTAAAAATATTGATTATTCAAATTTGTTTTATGTTTCATAGAAAATTATAAACAATTTGCACTAAAAATCGATTTTTATAACTTCTCCGAAATCAACTTTATTATTGAAAGCATCTTTTAACGGCAGTGAACTCTGGTGGCATAAAATGCTCCTGATGATTCCCGCATGCGCAACAATTACGATTGGCTGATTTATTTTTGAAATAGTCTCAGATAAAAAATCTCCGACTCTGTCGTGCAGTTCGACAAAAGATTCTCCATTTGTAACTTTGATATTTACAAAATCTTCCATCCACGGATTGAGTTCTTCTGGCGGAATTTCATTCCAGGTTTTTAATTCCCAATCGCCAAAATTCATTTCTTTTAAACGTTCGTCTTCCTGATAAGAAATGGTTTTAATATTTTCTTGAATGTGTTTGGCTAAAATGACACAGCGTTTTAAAGGACTCGAAAAAATAAAGGCTTCTGAAGGTAATTCTGAAACGATTCTTCCGAAAATTTCATCAAATGGTTCTGCAATGTCAACATCAGATTGTCCGTAGCAGATTCCTTTTTCGCAGATGGTTTCGGTGTGACGGACTAGATAAATTTCCATAAAAATAATAGGCTTAAGTAAAATACCACTTCGCAAACTTGTTGCGTAGCGCCAAGACAATCTCCAGTATAGCCATCAATCCATTTTTGAAAATAACGGGCTAGGAAATAGCGGGTAAGAAAAACAGGAATTACCGCAAGAAGAAATTTTAAATCAAAATAGGAAAAGACGATTAACGGAATTAAGCCAAAGAAGAAAGAACCAAAAACTTCTTTCCAAGTATATTGTTTTGCAATTGGCTTGCTTTTACTCGAAGCATCTTCACGAGAATACTCATGTGTAAAAATAATGCTGATTGCCGCCAAACGACTCAAAGAATGAGCAGAAATAAACAAGAGAAAAACTTGAAAAATGTTATCAGTGAAAAGTAAAATGTTTTCTGAAAGCAATTTAAATTTTAATAGAAATAGTAAAACCAATCCGATTGCTCCGTATGCGCCAATGGCGCTATCTTTCATAATCAGTAAGATTTTTTCTTTGGTCCAGCCTCCGCCAAAGCCGTCGCAGACATCTGCAAATCCGTCTTCATGAAAAGCGCCTGTTGTTAAAATAGAGGCAATGATTGCCAAGATTACAGCAATTTCTGTTGAAAGAAATTGGGCAAATAGAAAATAAGCTAAAAATGAAATACTTCCCACAATCCATCCAATAAAAGGGAAATATCTTGTGGCTTTATTTAAATAATCGGGATGATGCGTAATGTTTTTTGGACATGGAATCCTAGTGTAAAACATTAGACAGGTAAAGAAAATGTGGAGTTCTTTTTTCATTTTATATAATTGGTTTTCCGTCGAAATGACAAAAGTGAGAATAAATAATACGGTAACATAATTATTTTAAAGTATCAGTATATAATTCCAGATTTATCGTAAAGTTTACTGTGACTGAAAACTGCGCCTGAGCACTATTTCCTACTCACTCCAGCGCTTTCAAAACTAGCCATTTCATTCAAAAAAGCTTCGGCCGATTTTAAAATCGGAAAAGCAACAGCACAGCCAGTACCTTCTCCCAAACGCAAATCTAAATTTAAAATAGGTTTTGCTCCCAGATATTTCAGCAATTCTGAATGTGCTTTTTCGGCAGAGCAATGACAAAAAACAGCATTTTGTTTGATGTTCGGATTTATTTTAAAAGCAATTAAATATGCAACTGTACAAATAAAACCGTCAACTAGAATCAGCATTTTATTTTCAAAAGCTTCAAGCATTGCTCCAGACATTTGAAGGATTTCAAAACCTCCAAAATAAGAAAGTTGTGATATTAATTCGGTTGTGCCAGAATAACTATCAATTGCTTTTTTAAGCAAGTTTTGTTTTAGAAGCAGTTTTTCGTTTTCGACTCCAGTTCCTTTTCCGACGCATTCTTCGATAGGAAAACCTGTTAGAATACTCATTAAAACAGAAGCCGTTGAAGTATTTCCGATTCCCATTTCGCCAAAACCAATGCAATTGGAACCTGATTTTGCAATATTTTCGACAATCGATTTTCCTTTATTCAAACACAATTGGACTTCAGATTTGCTCATGGCAGGAACGTGAAGAAAAGATTGCGTTCCTTTGGCAATTTTAGCATCGATTAAATTAGCATTTGTAGGGAAATCGTAATTGACGCCAGAATCGACAATAGACAATTCAATGTTATTTTGTTTGCAGAAAACATTTATAGCAGCACCTCCTTCGAGAAAATTATTGACCATTTGTCGCGTAACATCTTGCGGATAATCGCTTACGCCATGATTGGCAATTCCGTGATCGGCAGCAAACACTACAATATTAGGTTTTAGAATTTTTGGATTTAAAGTTTCAAAAACCGTTGCCATCTGAAAAGCTAAAGATTCTAAAGTTCCCAAAGAACCAACAGGTTTTGTTTTTGAATCTATTTTTTCTTGCAGAAGAGAATGGAAATCAGATTTGTTTTCTGTTTTATTTTCCGATTTCAAATCAAAATCTGGAAGATTTACTTGATGTATTTCTTTAATTTCAGTGCAGATAGGAGCTTCCGATTTTTGTTTCCAATGCAATTGCTGCAGCATGGGCTGATTGTTGTAATTGGTTGCCGGTTTTCCGATGCAGAAATATCCTAGCGGCTCAATGTTTTCTGGTAAATCAAGGATTTTTTTAAACTGATAATAATTTAAAATTGAAACCCAGCCCATTCCGTAGCCTTGTTCTGTGAGTGAAAGCCAAATGTTTTGCGCCGAACAAACCGAACTGAATTTTACCGCCTCATTACTGCCAATTGTTCCAATTGTAAACTGATTCAGAACCGAACGATCGTAAGCAATTATAAGCCCGATTGGAGCTTCTTCGATTGCTTCGAGTTTTAAAGATCTATAGAGTTCTTTCTGTTCAGGGTTGTCGGTAAGTTCTTCTGCTTTTTTATTATAATCTAAAAAAAGGTTTTTAATAGACTTTTTTACTTCATTCGATTTAATTAAGTAATAACGTGTTGCATCAGTTAGCCCAACAGACGGCGCCCAATGTCCGGCCTGTAATGCTTTTTCTAGCACTTCATCAGGAACTTCATCGCATGTAAAATGTCGGGTATCTCGGCGGGATTTTAATATATCGTCTAAATGGCTCATTTTTTTAAATTCCAAATTTTTTAAATTCCAAATTCCAAATCTGAAAATGGAAATTCTAGTAAAGATAAAGCTTAGCTTTGGAATTTGGAATTTAAAATTTGGGATTTCTTTTCAATTTATTGGAATTTGGAATTTCTGTATTGGAATTTAACCTTTGATTTTAACTGGAATTCCAGAAACCATTAACACAACTTGATCGGCATTTGCAGCAAGAAATTGATTCATCCAGCCTTGAAGCTCAACAAATTTTCGCCCGATATGAGTTTCTGCATGAACACCCATTCCGATTTCATTTGTTACGATAATGATGTTGGCATTTTTGTGTTCGGCAATAGCAAGAAATTCTTTTTTAGCTTCTTCCAAACTTATTTCCACATCGTTTTTATTGTCAACAAAGAAATTAGTCAGCCAAAGTGTTACACAGTCAATTAAGGCCGTTTTGCCAGAGAAATCAATTTCGCTTAAATACTTCTCTTTTTCGATATTGGTCCAATACTCGTCTCTTTCTTTCTGATGGCGGTCAATTCGGTTTTGAAAATCCGCATCCCATTTTCGTGCTGTTGCTACATATAAAGGAGAATTAGAAAGTTCTAAAGCTAATTTCTGAGCATAACCGCTTTTGCCAGAACGTTCGCCGCCCGTTACCAAGTAAATCATTTTATTAATTATAAGTTTTGAATTATGAATTATGAGTTCGAGCAAGTTATAAATTAATTATGAAGATCAACTCATAATTCATAATTTATAACTCACGACTACTAATAAGGGCAATGTCGGCAGTTGTTTCCGCAACAAGTTCCTCTTTTTAGATGGAACCAAGCTTTAAAAACATAATTGCCATTTTCGATATAATAATCGATTCCTTCAATTAAATTATCATTTTTAGGCAGATGCATAGCTTTATTATTAAGAGCCTTTTTAGGAGTTATGGTTTCGATATAAGCATCAATTTTATCTTCGCAGGCTTCCTTAAAGCACGCAGGACAAAGGCAATCGCCTCCTTCTGAAAGATTGAAAATAGGTGGGTAATCATTACACCAGCACTTATTTTCGGGTGAAGTGTCGCCGCAAGAAAAAGCGGTTTCGCAACTGGAGCAGATTTTTGTTTTTGGTACATTCATCAAATAAAATGCTATTTGTTTAAATTTGTACGAATAAAGGTAAACAAAAAAAATAGAAATTGATTTACCTTTGTGGCTACACAAAACATAAAATATGAAATATTTTTTCCATAAATTACCCGTCGTTTTTGTACTCCTTATTCTAATTGGATGTAAAAAAAATGAAACGCAAGACACTGTAAAATCTACCCCTGCCAAAGAAAACATCGAATTTGCATCTGGACTTTCAATCGTAAAATATGAAGGCTATTCTATTGTAAATGTGACCAATCCATGGCCAAATGCTAAAGGAAATTTTACTTACATTTTAAAAGAAAAAGACGCACAAATTCCGGATAGTTTAAAACAATATATGGCTATAAAAGTTCCTCTAGAAACTGTTGTGGTAACTTCAACAACCAATATTCCTTTTTTGGAAATGCTGGAAGTGGAGAATAAATTGGTAGGATTTCCGCATACCGATTACATTTCTTCGGAAAAAACAAGAGCATTAATCGACAAAGGTTCGGTAAAAAACGTTGGGCAAAATGAAAAATTGAACATCGAACAATTAATAGAATTGTCGCCAGATTTGATTGTCACGTTTGGTGTCGATAATAATAATCCGATGCTGGATAATCTGAAAAAAAGCGGTTTGAATGTTTTGATTCAAGGCGATTGGATGGAACAGTCTCCGCTAGGAAAAGCAGAATGGATTAAACTTTATGGCGCTTTGTTTGGAAAAGAAGACAAAGCAAAAGAATTGTTTGATAAAATTGTAGAAAGCTACAATCAGGCAAAGAAACTCGTTAACGATAAACCTGCAACCTCAAAAGTTTTATACGGTTCTATGTATGAAGATGTTTGGTATGTTGCTAAAGGAAACAGTTGGGTAGCGCAGTTTATGAAAGATGCCAAGTCCAATTATTTATGGGCTGATTTAAAAGGAACTGGAAGTGAAGGTTTGTCTTTTGAAAAAGTTTTAGACAAAGCAAAAGATGCTAATATATGGATCGCTTCGGGATCTTTTAAAAGTTTGGGCGAATTGCAAAAAGCAAATCCTCATTATGCCGAATTTGATGCTTTTAAAAATAAAACGATTTACAATTTTGAAGGTAAAGTAGGAGCGACAGGCGGAACGGTTTACTACGAATTAGCACCAAGCCGTCCAGATTTGGTTTTGAAAGATTATATCAAAATTTTTCATCCCGATTTATTGACGAGCTATGAATTTACTTTTGCTTCTAAACTGAACTAATTTTGGTAAACAAAACACGAAATACCATTTTATTTGCCGTTCTGGGTTTAGGTCTTTTATTAATGTTTTTTGCCAGCATTAGTCTAGGCTCGGTTACAATTCCGCTAAAAGATGTTGTAGCCAGCTTAACAGGAGGACAGGCAGCAAAATCGACTTGGGAATATATTATCATTAATTACCGTTTGCCAAAAGCGATTACAGCAGTTTTAGTTGGAACCGGACTTTCAATTAGTGGACTCTTGATGCAGACTTTGTTTCGAAATCCGCTTGCGGGCCCTGATGTTTTAGGATTAAGTTCTGGAGCAAGTCTTGGTGTTGCTTTTGTGATTTTGGGAGCAGGATTTTTACCGTCGTTTTTAAGCGCAATAGTTCTGTCATCTTACGGAATGGTTTTAGCATCAACGTTAGGGAGCACATTAGTTTTGTTCCTAATATTATGGGTTTCGCAGAAATTACGGGATACAATGGCCATTTTGATTATTGGTTTAATGTTTGGAAGTTTTACAACATCGATTGTTAGTGTTTTAAGTTATTTTAGTACAGCAGAACAACTTCAAAAATTTACTTTTTGGTCAATGGGAAACCTCGGAAATCTTTCGTGGACAGGCATTGCAATTTTGGCAACTTGCGTTGGAATCGGATTGCTTTTAAGTGTAAAAAGTATTAAATCGCTGAATGCCTTGCTTCTTGGCGAAAACTACGCTAAAAGTATGGGATTAAATTTTAAGCAAGCCAGATTAATAATCATATTTGCTACCAGTATATTATCTGGAGCGATTACAGCTTTCGCTGGACCAATTGCTTTTATTGGTATAGCAGTACCACACATCGCAAAACTGACTTTTCAGACTAGCAACCACACTATTTTATTTTGGAGCACTCTCTTTTTCGGATCCATAATAATGTTGTTTTGCGATATCGTTTCCCAAATGCCAGGCTTTGACGTAACGCTTCCTATAAATGCAGTTACCTCTATAATTGGCGCACCGGTTGTGATTTGGCTTTTAGTTAGAAAAAGAAATTTTCAATAAATTATTTTGCAACAGATTAATAGATTAAAAAGATTTTTCCTTAATCTAAAAAAAAACTTAGTATCTCAGCATCTTAGTAACTTAGTATCTCAGCATCTTAGTAACTTAGAATCTAAAAGAAATGAAAAACATCTTAACAACTTCAAAACTAAACATTGGATACAAATCCAAGAAAGGCGTTACGACTATTGCTGAGAATTTAAATTTAAACTTAGCCTCAGGAAAACTCATTACTTTAATAGGAGCAAATGGAATAGGAAAATCAACTTTACTGCGAACGATTACTGGAATTCAGAAACCATTGTCTGGAAATGTTTTTTTAAACGAAAGAAAGATTTCAGATTATCGGCCTTTAGAGTTGGCACAAAATCTGAGTTTGGTTTTAACCGAAAAACTGCCTCCAAGTAATCTTTCCGTTTTCGAATTGATCGCTTTAGGACGCCAGCCTTATACCAACTGGGTTGATAAATTGTCTGATGAAGATATTGCAAAAGTTCACGAGGCAATGCGCTTAACTCAAATTGAGCATTTGGCTTCAAAAAAACATTTTCAAATTAGCGACGGACAATTACAGAAAGTATTAATTGCAAGAGCTTTGGCTCAGGATACGCCATTAATTATTTTGGACGAACCAACAACACATTTGGATTTGTTACACAAAGTTTCGTTATTCAAACTATTAAAGAGGCTGACGCAAGAAACTCAAAAATGCATTCTATTTTCAACACACGACATCGATTTGGCAATTCAATTAAGCGATGAAATGATTATGATGACGCCAGAAAACATAACGCAAGACCAACCTTGTAATTTAATTTCGAATGGAAGTTTCAGCAATTTGTTCAAAGACGAACATATTGTTTTTGATGCCGAAAAAGGGAAGTTTATTGTGAGTTAGTTTTTTTAGGAGCTAAATCCTGCTGTCCGCTATATCTTTTGTGGTGAACCCCACCACAAAAGGATGCCGCTTCCATCAGGGCTAATAGTTCTTTTTTCAGAAGAAGTTTTCCCGATTAAACAGTTAAACAAATAAACGATTAAACCTTTTTCAATCCAATTTGTCTTTTCGCTTCACCAACCACAAAGGCAACAGAATTAGCAATATTAAAACTGCGAATAAGCGGAGACATTGGAATCGTTAAATGATTTTCGAATCTTGCCATAAACTCCTTGCTTAAACCAACACTTTCTTTCCCGAAAACCAGCCAATCACCATCTTGAAATTCGTTTTCTAAATAGGATTTCTCAGAATGCGAACTCATTAAAAATACGCGAGAGTGATCTGGAATTTGTGCAATCCATTCTTCTACATTTTGATATTCGGTTACATCAAGATGAACCCAATAATCCAATCCCGAACGTTTCAGGTTTTTGTCGTTAATTACAAATCCGAAAGGGTGAATTAAATGAAGACGGCTTTCTGTCCCAACGCACAATCTGCCAATATTTCCGGTATTATTTGGTATTTCTGGTTCTACAAGAACAACGTTTAACATCTTTTTGAGTTATGAATTATAAGTTATTAGGTTTTTTAGAAAATTATCTAATTATCAAATTGGCACATTGTCTAATTGAAAATCAGAAACTTCGAGAACTTCGCCTGCTTTTAGGTTTTGCAAATATACATTTCCTATTCGAACACGAACGAGACGAAGAGTCGGAAAACCAACTGCAGCAGTCATTTTTCGAACCTGACGAAACTTTCCTTCATTTACAGTAATAGACGCCCAAGAAGTTGGACCATGACGTTCGTCTCTTATTTTTTTGGCTCTTGCTCCAAAATCGGGAATTTCAGTTACGATAAAAGCTTTGCAGGGTTTTGTTTTGTATTTGCCGCCGTCGAGACCAATTTCTACACCTTTTTGCAATTGTTCTATCGCTTCGGGAGTAATTAATCCGTCAACTTGCACGTAATATTCTTTTTCAACCTTTTTACTTCGAATGAGTTCGCTCATATTTCCATCAGTAGTCAAAAAAAGCAATCCTTCAGAATCTTCGTCCAATCTTCCAATTGCCATTGTTCCTTCTGGGAAATCATACAGCTCGCCTAAAAGCTTTTTCTTTCTTTTTAATTCATAAATAAATTGGCTTAAGTAGCCGTAAGGTTTAAAAAGAATGAAGTGTCGGTGCATTTTTAATTTTTTGCAAAGATAGTTCTTTCATAAAATAAAAAACGAACAATTAGTAGGGTATGTCTGAGTGGGATTTCATTTTTTTCAGCCATTGATACACAAACCAAATTACGGTAACAATAAAAACGGCAATTAAAACAGGATAATAGTTTTCGAAAAATTTATGGAAATAACTGCCAATTAAAATATAAGCAGAAGCCATACATAATTTGATTGGGATAAATTCGGCATTGGACCAGCTGGTTTTGATTTTGAAGAAATTCATAATAATTGAAGTTGTTAAGTTGCTTTGAATAAAGGTAATAAATAAAAAATCAGATGGCAATTATAAAAGAAAAGCAATGCGAAGTCATAATTTTTTCGCAGTTAGAATTCGTAATATTATAAAGTTGAATGTAAAAAATAATAATGCAATGGAAACGAATGATTTAGGAACAAAAAAGATAAACGGAACGCAGAAAAATATTGACGAATCTAAAGGAAAAAACGTTTCGCACGACAAAGAACTGAAAGATGCCAAATTGAACAAAGAATTGGTAACTGATGCAGATGGGGATAAAAAAATAGTGGAGCGAGCGCGAAATGAGAATGAAGACATTAACCAAAAACTTCGTAAAACAAATACTGATAACCCAAATGCGAACCGCGGAGTTGAAACGGAAGAAGAGGCCAATAAAACGGTCGAGAATAAAGATCATAATTCTGATATTACTCCAAATCGATATCCAAATTCGCATCCAGATAATCATAAGGATCGAGGAAATATGAAATTGGATGAAGAGCAGTAAATTATACAAATACGAAATTTTCATTAAAATTAGCTCAATTTAATGTCAAATAACATAACATTAGCGGTATGCGTTAATGTTATTTTAAACTCTTTTGAAAGCTTCGTCATTGCTTAAGATCTTCGTAAATTAGAAGAATCAATTTAAAACATATATAAAATGGCACTTTTAGAAAATAAAGTAGCTTTTGTATCTGGCGGTGGTTCTGGAATCGGACGTGCAGTGGCAGAAGCTTACGCTCGAGAAGGAGCAAAAGTAGTAGTATCTGATATAAATGTAGAGCACGGCGAAGAGACCGTAAAAATGATAAAGGATAAAGGCGGAGAAGCTTTTTTTGTAAAAGGAGATTCGTCGAGTGCCAATGACAACAAACATATGGTTGAAGTTACGGTTTCAAAATACGGCCGATTGGATATTGCGTGTAACAATGCAGGAATGGGCGGGCCAGCCAAACCAACAGGAGAATATGATCCTGAAGCTTGGGATAAGGTAATTGGATTAAACTTAAATGGTGTTTTTTATGCTTGCCGTTACCAGCTAGAACAAATGGAGAAAAACGGAGGCGGAAGCATTGTAAATATTGCTTCGATTCACGGGCAAGTTGCAGCTCCGCTTAGTCCAGCTTATACGGCTTCTAAACATGCGGTTGTTGGATTAACAAAAAATATAGCGGTAGAATATGCTCAGAAAAACATTCGATGCAATGCTGTTGGACCTGGATATATTGAAACAGCACTTTTAAAAGATAATTTAAACAAAGAGATGATGCAGGCAGTTGCTGCAAAATCTGCTATGAACCGTTTAGGAACAGCAGAAGAAATTGCCGAATTGGTTACATTTTTAAGTTCTGAAAAATCTTCTTTCACAACAGGAAGTTATATTATAGCCGATGGTGGTTATACCGCAGTCTAATTATTTTTAGAGTAAATAACAAGACAATCTGAAAAGCAGTAAGCGAAAGTTTACTGCTTTTTTTGTTGATAAATATGTAGTATTTGTAGGAAGTACAAAGGTTTTTAAGGGATTTGTATGTGTTTGTTGTTTTGAATAATGTTTTGTGTTAGGTCTTTTTTGTTATTTTTATTTTATTATCTTTAAATTTATGTTAAGCTTTATTGAATTATATTGATAAATAAGTAAACATTAAGTTTATGGTTTTGTAATATTCGCTTAACTTTAAAGACAATAAATTTGAACTCTAAAAACTCTATTCTTTAACGTATGAAAAAACTCTACTTTTCGCGCTTTTTGGCTCTTTTATGTTTTTTTAGTTGCATTTCTGGAGATCTTTTTGCTCAGACAATGCCAGCGGCACAGACACTGCCTATCGATCAAAAATTTACTGGATTAGCCGCAAACTCTACTACTTATCCAGCTGGTTTTCAAGGTTGGTTGGTAAGTTCAAGTCAAAACACATCAACTTATAGTACAGCATTGTCTGGCGATAGAGCTTTAATAGCTAGTAGTACAGCAAATACTGCTAGTGGAAATATTCATAACTTCGATGGCAAGATTGGTTTTCTAAATACTACTAGTGCAGATTTTGCAATTGGCTTCGCGTTTTCGAGTACCGGTATTACTGGTGTTAGAGTTGAATACGATGCTATGGTTATACGAAATCCTTATGATGGAACAGCCAATTATCGTCTTCAGGAAATGGCTTTGCAATATCGAGTTGGAGTTAGTGGGCCATTTATCACTTTACCTTCAACAGCATATATTAATAATAGTACAACACCACAACTTACAGCAGTTACTACCCCGTTAGATAATACTGTTAAAAGAATTGGTGTTACGTTGCCAACTGATTGTGATAATCAAGCAGTGGTTCAAATAAGATGGATTGCAAGATTAGCATCAGGTTCTTCGGGTTCTCGCCAATCTTATGCAATAGATAATATTACGATTGATAAAGATATCCTTGCTCCAGTTAATAGTTCTGGTTATCCAAAAGCAGTTAATGTTTCAGGACTAAGTTTCAATTTTGTTAATAAAATAAACGAAATAGGAAAAACGTATTTTGTCTTACTTCCAGGTGGTAGCACAGAGCCAACAGTTGCACAAATAAAAGCAGGACAAGACGCAAATGGAACAGCAGCTTTACAATCAGGAGTTTTTGATGTAACAAATTCTGATCTGGAATATGTAAAAAGTTTTACAGGATTGCCTTTGAGTACAGCGTATTCTGTTTTTTCTATCTCAGAAGATGTTGTTGGAAACGTTCAAGCATCGGTTAATAAAGTAGATGTGGCAACACTAAGCGTTATGCCACCTGCCATAACTCCATCTGTTGCTGTATTGAATTTGGGCGGTACAGAACCAAATTTTAAATCTTTAATAAAAAGTTATCAGATTGGAGCTTCAGATCTTACAGCAAATGTAGTAGTTACGGCATCAGGAAGTTTTACTATTTCGAAAGATAATTCGACATTCTCATCATCTTTAACATTTGTTCCAACTGATTTTGATGCTAATGCAGCGCCAACAGTTTATGTAAAATTCACTCCAACTTCAGTTGGCAGTTTTACAGGCACAATAACTCATGAAACAACAGGAGGAACAACTAAAACAGTTAATTTGACAGCTCTTGGAGTAAATCCTCTGGTGCAAAATTTTGATGATGCAAATGTTTTTGTAAATAGCGATTGGATGCAATATAATGAAGCTGGACCAATAAACAAATGGGCTTATACTAATCAATCACGAAATGTTAACTCTGGAACTGGAGCTGTTTTAATGAATGGATATTCAGATGCTGGATCTAGTAAAGACTGGTTAATTTCTCCAAGATTGCGTTTAGATGGTTTTAGTCAAATTCCCGTATTATCTTTTTATTCTCGTCAATTTTATGATGGACCATCCTTGAAATTATTGGTTTCAACCAATTATGATGGAGTAAGCGACCCAAATACAGCAACTTGGACAGCATTAGACGGTAAATTTCCTGGAAATACAGGAACTTATACAAAATCTGATTATATCAATTTAACAGCTTACAAAACAGACCATACTTATTTGGCTTGGGTTTACGAAACAGCTTCTGGCGGAACTGGAAATGCAGCAGAATGGTCATTTGATGATTTTGCTATAGTTGACGGATCAAAATATGTGGATTCGAATCCAATTTTAGATTTTGCAGATGTGAGTCCAAATACGGTTTCTGCTAGTCAATCTTTTGTTTTTAGTGCCGCTGGTTATGGTGATATCACGATTTCAGCTCCAGCTTCGTATCAACTATCATTAGATAATATTTCATTTGCATCAAGCGTTATTGTTTCTTCTGCAGATGCTGAAGCAGGAAAAACTGTTTATGCGAGATTTGCTCCAACTGCAAAGCAACTAACTATTTCGGGTGCTTTAACGGTTACAGGGACATCTTTAAACAAAGAAATTGGATCATTTACAGGGACTTCTATATTAAAAGCTGATACTTATGATGTCGTGACGTATAATCTAGAGTTTTTTGGAACGGATGTTAAAGATGCTACTGGTAAAGAGTTTGGACCAACAAATGACGCCTTGCAAATAGAAAACGTGGCTAAAGTAATGAACAAATTAAATGCGGATGTTTATGTTGTTCAGGAAGTTTCAGATGAGCCAGCGCTAGATGCTTTAATTCAAAAAATTAGTGTTAACGGAAAAACATTTGATAAGACAATCTCAACTTCTTGGTCTTATTCATTTCAGCCTTTGGATCCATATTTTCCGCCTCAAAAATTGGTTGTTATTTACAATACGCAAACCACTACTGTAAAAAGTACAAAAGTGTTATTTAAAGATTTATACGATCAAATTCGTGCTAACACTGTAGTTTTACCTGGTTATCCAGGAACAGATACCCCACAAAAAAATGATGATAGCTTTTTCTCATCAGGACGTCTTCCTTATTTGGTTCAAGTTGAAGCTAATGTTGGCGGAATTAAAAAAGATATTAACCTGATTGATCTTCACGCTCGTGCAAACAGCGGAACTGATATTTCAAAATACAATCAGCGCAAATATGATATTGATTATTTAAAAGATGTACTAGATGCAGAATATCCAGACGCAAATTTAATTCTTCTGGGAGATTTTAATGATGATGTAAAAGCTTGGGTTGGTAATGCAAGTACAGTTTCATCTTATAAGAAATTTGTAGATGATACCGCTAATTATAATGCTTTAACATTCGAGATTAGTACGGCTGGAGCTTATAGTTTCTTGAGTTCACAAGGGTTTTTAGATCATATTTTAATTTCAAATGAATTAAATGATGATTATATTCCTAAATCAATCGCAGTTTATGACCCAAGAAATGATATCGCAAATTACATTACAACAACGTCAGATCACGGACCAGTAATTGCTCGTTTCGAATTGAAGCAGGATGTGCTTTCTACACCTGATTTTGGAGCTAAAAACAAATATTTTGTAAAAGCATATCCAAACCCTGCAACAGATGTTTTGAATTTTGATGTCAAAACAGCGCAGGGAAGAGATTTGAAAATTAGATTATATGATTTTAATGGCCGTGCAATTGGAAATCCAATTAGTGTGAAAAATGAATCTGAAGTAAGTACAGCAGTTGTTGCTGTTGGCAATCTAGTTTCGGGAGTTTATTTCTATACGGTTACAGAAAACAATAAAGTGATTTTTAAAGATAAAGTCATCAAGAAATAATAGAGTTTTATAAAACAGAAAGGCAGTCTTTTACGACTGCCTTTTTTTATGCAAATATTTTTCTGATTTCGTTTAAATCAATTTGATCTGGATTGGTAAAGGGAAAGAAATAATCCAACTGCCATTTCTGTGTTTTCTGCGCCTGTTTGCTTGTGGTTTCATCCCAAGGCGGATAAACTCTTGTAGCTCTTATTCCTTCTTTATTTTGGGTCGAAAAAATACCTTTTTCAAGTAGCGTTTTCTTCGGAAAAATAAACTGTCCCCAATTCTGATCTTTTCGAACTGTGACAATTACAAAATCAATATCGTCCGAATAATCGAAAGGCTCTATTACTCCAGTTTGATTTCGTTTCCATAAAGTAACAAACTGACCTGTTTTGGTTGGAGTAATTTTGGCTTCTCTGTAGCAAATGCTTTTATTGTTCAGCACGAAACGATAAGCACTGTATTCTTCGCTTTCAAGTTCTTTTTGTAAAGAAGTTGGCTGTAATGTGGCTTTGTCAAAAACAGTTTCTTTGCTTAATAATAAATTAGGTGAAGCGGTAGTAAAATCCATAAAATTCAATTCTCAAGTATTCTTGAAAATTACTATAAATTCACTTTAGAAAGAAACATTCAGACCAAAATTTAATCCCCATTGGAACTGGTTGAAAGACTGGCTGTTTAACGGATTGATGTAATAATTCATAGCAGGTTCAACAAAAACATTGGTCTTTTTGTACACGCGATATTGAACCGTACTGCTCAAAGTAGAACCATAAACATAATCATTGGCATTCATGTTTTCTCCAATAGAATGTCCGTCTAAATTCACATTGTTGGAAATTAATTTGCCAACAAAACCTCCTGTATTTAAATTAATGCTGGCTTTATTTTTATTAAAAATAGAATAAGAAACCTCAAGCGGCATCTCGATATATCTTAAATTTTGATCTAGTTTACCTGTTTGCACGTTCTCGCTTTTCATCGCTTCTTTTGTGCTATTTGAAATTAAAAGATATTCCTGACTTGATGAATTTGCTGCAGCAACTGGACTATCGGCATACGAATTCCCAGAATTAAAAAACGCATTGCTTTTAGCGCTTACATAAGATACATTGGCTACGCTTTGCCCTAATTCGTTAATTTTTAAACCAGAACCAACAGCCCATTTTTTATTAATGCTATATTTTGTTTTTACTCCATAAGAATTCGATTGTCTAGAATCGTTTGTATTGCCTAAAGTTTTTTCGTTTTTAGTGTTTTCAGAACTTGCAACACCCGCAAAAACAGCAACAGCCCATCTTTCTTTTTTGTCAATCAGGTTGTCTTTCTTCTCTTTTTCTTCTTTTTTCTTCTCCGGATTTGAAATTCCTTTTTCTAAATTCTGAAGTTCAGCCAATTGTATGGAGTCTGTTTTGCTCAAACTGCTATTAAGCTTTAAATCGTCTTTTATAATTACGGCCTTATCTGTGCGTCTGTTTTCATTATTGCCCGAAACTGCAACACTCGATTTATAGGTATTATTGTTTGCAGAAAAGCCATTATTTAAAGAAGGACTTTTGCTGTTGAAAGCAAGATTTTTATTGTTTTTAGCTGTCGGTTGTTCGTCAAAAATAGAATTTGAAAGCTGTTTATTGGGTGTTGAATTAAATTTGCTTTGCTTTCCAAATGCAACTCTTTCTTCAGCAATTCCTTTATTTGAAGCTTTCGAGTTGTTATTTCCTAAAATAGATTTGTTAGAAGATTTTACAATCGATTTCTCTCCTGATAAACGATAATTCTGAAATGCTACAGATTGGTTTGGAGTATTTACTAAACTTGGCGCGCTGTATTTAGAATCTTTTTTATTGGTTTTATTTTTTGAATTTGCTTGCGCTACAGAAGTCTCTTGATCTTGAATTCCAGATTTAGTATCGTATTGATTTTTTCTTACTGAATTTCCTAAAACAGATTTGCTAGAAGATCTTACAATTGATTTATCTTCTGATGAATTATAATTTTGAAACGCAACAGACTGGTTCGGAGTATTGGCCGGACTTGGTACACTGTATTTAGAATCTTTTTTGTTGTTATGGTTTTTAGAATTGGTTTGTGCTACAGAGGTTTCTGGAATTTGAATTCCTGAGCCTGTATTAAACTGATTTTTTGCTCTAGAATTTTCATTTAAAGAATCAGTTGTTTTGCCAATATTTTTATTTTGATCTAAATTTTTGCTGTTAGCATTATCATTTGTTTTTTGGTCAAGAACAACTTTGTTGCTGTTGTTTTCTAAACCACCATTGTTAAGTTTTATGTTTTCAGATGAATTGGTAAAATGTAAAATTGAAGGCAGAAGCAACCCTAATAATAAGCATGCAGCAGCCGACCACCAAAGAACAACTCTCTTCTTCTTTTTAGGTTTGTCTAATTTTTCTTCAATCTGACTCCATAATTCTGGAGGCGGAATACTTGAAAAGTCTTCCATTGATGAAAAAATATCTTCTATTTTGTGCTTCTTCATGCTGTTTTAAAATTTTTTATGCTCAAAATTCGCTTTTGTAATATATGTTTGGCGCGATTTAAATTTGATTTTGATGTCCCTTCGGAGATTTTTAAGAGTTCTGCGATTTCCCGATGCTTCATTTTTTCAAATACATACAAGTTAAAAACCGTCCGATATTGATCTGGTAAATCCCGAATGTATTCCAGCAGTTTTTCCTGTTCTATCGGAATTGCTTCTAATTCCTCTTCTTCTATAAAATCGGTGTCGGGATCAAAAACGTCTAAAAAGAAACTCTCTTTTTTCTTCTTGTTTAAAGTCTCGATGAGTTTGTTTATAAAAATCCGTTTCAGCCAGCCCTCAAAACTTCCTTCAAATTTATACTGGGTTATTTTTTGAAAGGCAATTACAAAAGCTTCCTGAAAAACATCTTTCGCGTCATCTTCGTTCTTCATATATTTCAAACAGATACCATACAAAACAGGAGAGAACAACTGATAAATTTTCAGTTGTCCCTCTCTGTCATTTTTCATGCACAGTTTGATATATTTTTCTAACTCGTCTTTCAAGAAATGGTTCAAATTTGATTTTGCAAAAATAGTTTTAAATAGCTTACAAAACTATCTCTTAAAAATAGTTCGAGTACCGTCTTGACTGTTGCTTACAATTGTTAGGTTTTGATTGTCAAGGTTTTCTATTACATAAGTTTTGCCCTCAAACGTAATTAGATCATGCTCGGACTCATCAAAAAATCCCTTTCCTTTTTCTATCTGATAGGCGCTGTTTCTTATCTCTACATTGTTTTTATAAGTAATAACTCGTCCGTCTTGGGTAAAGATAATTTTTTTGGTAAACCCGATAGATTTTGGAGTTGCCACATAAGGATTATCAGAACCTCCTATAGATTTTTCCCAAATCCAAGTATTTATGATTGATCCTGCTGCAGTTTCTCTAGAATCATTTACAGAAATCATCGATGTAAAAAGAAAACAAATAATAAAAGATAAAAAAAGTTGTTTCATGATTGTATTATTTTAAGCTTGTAATTTTTTCTTGAATCGTTTTTTTGAAAAGTTTTATTTCTGCACTTTGGTCAGCAGTATCGTTATTGTCGATATAAACCTTAGTTACGCTTGCTCCTTGACGCAATTCAAAATAAATTCCACCTTGATCTGCAGAATCTGGAGAACCATACGTTTTAGTCTGTCCTTTTAAAGCCAAAATCTCTGCTGGAACACTTTTTAATAATAAAGTATATTCACCTCTTTTAATGGTTGGAGTATATTTATATTGTCCAAAATCATATTGGTTTGCTCCAACATTTAAGAATTTTAAGGTGTTGTAATCGTTAATCTGATAGAACTTTTGGCAATCTGCACCAGTACATTGGTTACGGAAACTTCCAATAATCATATTGTCTGCATTCTCATTTGTTTTATTGAAAATCATTCCTTTTGTTGTTTTCGGAATTAAAACAAAATCAGATGGGTAAGTAGTACTTGGTGTTACGGTCTCGCCTGCTGTAGGAGCTTTTTCGTAGTAGTTCACTACGATTTCGCAATTATTTTCTACGATAGACGTAATTTTAATAGAATATCCGCTTGTAGGTTTGGCACCAGCAAAAAGCCCTACTAAATATTCTTTTGTAAAATCGATATTTGGATCACTTGCAACGGGACAGCTGTTGGCATGTTTTGTAAAATATTCATTCATTTTTTCTTCAGATCCAATAACAACTGCTGCTGGATTATTTGGCAAAGATTTTACGCTATAATTGCAATAGAACGGGAAACCAGTAAAATTTACAGCAGTATTAGCTCCACAATCTACATAGTTATTTCCGTCACTTAAAGAACAAGCACTGAATCCGAAGGCTATAAATAGGCCAAGCATTATTTTTTTCATAATTATTTTAATAGGTTTATATCTTAGTAGATAGCGGTTTCAAAAAAAGGTTGCGTTGAGGTTAATTTTTTTTTGAAAAATAAAATGTTGGTTTAGTTTGAATTGAAAATGAATTAGTGAAATTTCTATTTTAAAAATTAAGCACTACGTATTATTGCGTACTTTTACGTAAAATAAACTTAGATATGTCTGATTATATACTGTTTTTATTAGGTTTTGTTGTCGCACTTTTTGTGGGCATATACTTAGGAAGAATGCTTTATGCGTCAAAATTTCAGTCAGAAAAAGCTATTTCCGAGGAGCGATTAAATGCTTTAAACAGCCAATTGCAAATGCAGAAAGAACAGTTCGAAAATGAAAAAAATAATTTGCAGAAACAATTGCAACTCCATATTACGGAGAAGGAAAACATTCGAACAGAAAAAGACAGTCTGGCAATTCAGCTTTCTAAAAAAGAAGTAGATTTCGAAAATTTATGGGAACGCCATAAAGAACAAAAAAGTGAAATTAATGAGCTTCAGGAAAAATTCACCAAAGAGTTTGAAAATCTAGCCAATAAAATATTAGAAGAAAAGTCGGCTAAATTTACCGAACAAAATACCGTTAATATGAAAAATATCCTGACGCCTTTGCAGGATAAAATTTTGGTTTTTGAGCAGAAAGTAGAGCAGACTCATAAAGAAAGCATCGATTATCATGCGGCGCTTCGTCAGCAGATTATTGGTTTAAGCGAAATGAACGCGCAAATGAGCAAAGAAACCTTAAATCTAACCAAAGCATTAAAAGGCGACAGCAAAATGCAGGGAAATTGGGGTGAATTGGTTCTGGAACGCGTTTTAGAAAAATCAGGATTAGAAAAAGGAAGAGAATACGAAGTACAGCAGAGTTTTACCAATAGTGAAGGAAACCGTGTTTTGCCCGATGTTGTAATTAATCTTCCTGATGGAAAAAAAATGATTGTTGATTCTAAGGTTTCACTTTCAGCTTACGAAAAATGGGTGAATGAAGAATCTGAGCTTTTGAAAATAGAATTATTAAAAGAGCATGTTATTTCGATAAAAAGGCACGTCGATCAATTGGGCAGTAAAAACTATCATGATTTGTATCAAATGGAAAGTCCAGATTTTGTATTGCTTTTCATTCCGATGGAACCGGCTTTTGCCATTGCCTTAAACGAAGATCCTTCTTTGTACACAAAAGCATTCGATCGAAATATTGTAATCGTAACGCCAAGTACGCTTCTGGCCACTTTAAGAACAATAGACAGCATGTGGACGAATCAAAAACAGCAGGAAAATGCTTTGGAGATTGCCAGACAGGCTGGAGCTTTATATGATAAATTTGAAGGTTTTGTTTCTGATTTGGTTCGAATTGGAAATAAGATAAAAGATACCAAAACCGAATACGAAAGCGCCATGAACAAATTGGTTGACGGAAAAGGAAATCTAATTTCGAGTGTAGAAAGATTAAAAAAAATGGGAGCAAAGGCCAAGAAATCGCTTCCAGAAAATATTATTGCAAGAGCTGCAAGTTCAGATGAAAACGAGTTATTGAATTAGAAGAGAAGTAAAAAGAAAAAAGACGCAAGAAGAAAGACTTGCGTAATAGAGAATACAATACAACTAAAAAATACCAAAAACAAAAACATGAGCACAGATTTTAAGCCCGTTTCATCATCAAAAGTTAGTATATCAGAATTAATGTTGCCTTCGCATACCAACTTTAGCGGGAAAATTCACGGAGGATATATTTTACAATTATTAGATCAGATTGCTTTTGCATCGGCATCTAAATTCAGCGGTAATTATTGCGTAACCGCTTCTGTAGATACTGTAAACTTTCTTAAACCAATTGAAGTGGGTGAATTGGTAACAATGAAAGCTTCTGTTAATTATGTGGGAAGAAGTTCTATGGTGGTAGGAATTCGTGTAGAAGCAGAAAATATTCAAACAGGAGTTATCAAACATTGCAATTCGTCTTATTTTACAATGGTTGCCAAAGATAAAGAAGGGAAAAGTGTTCAAGTTCCGGGACTAATTTTGTCTAACTTAGAAGAGGTGCGCCGTTTTAGAAAAGCTATAAAACATATCCAAGTTCGAAAAGAGGTTGAAGAACACGAAAAATTGGCCAATATAAATTCGATTGAAGACTTAGCGAGCCTAGAAAAATACAATGTTCTTTTAGAAATCAGCTAAATTTTCTTATATTTAGTTTTATACATTAAATATTAGAAAATATGGTCAAGTTTGGATATACTATTTTATACGTTGAAAATGTCGAAGAATCTATTTCGTTTTACGAAAATGCATTTGGTTTTTCGAGAAAATTTGTCACGCCAGATAACGATTATGGCGAATTAATAACAGGAGAAACAACGCTTTCATTTGCTTCAAAAAAATTAGCTTCAAAAAATTTGCCTGATGGTTTTGTCGAAAGCAGTTTAGAAGACAAACCTTTTGCTATAGAAATTGGTTTTATTACAGAAAATGTGCCTGAAGTTTTGCAAAAAGCAACTTCTTTTGGAGCCGTTATCGTTTCAGAACCCGTAGAAAAACCTTGGGGACAAGTCGTCGCATACGCAAGAGATTTAAATGGATTTTTGATTGAGATTTGCACAGAAGTAAAAAGTTAAATTAGATACATTTCACATCTGCCATTTCTCATTTCACAATAAGAAAAATTCACAATTTTTTAGCATTAGCCTCAGAACTTTGCATTAAGAAATTTCGTAACTTTAAGTGTAATTATTAGGTTACGAAATTTTTCACTGAGTATTGCCGTTCAATTTCTCAGATTTAATGAGATTCTTATTTTTATTTTTCTTTTAGTCTGAATAAATAGGATGACATAATTGTTTAAATGCAGACGATTATGAAAACAACTACTTTATTATTTTTACTTTTTACCGCTTTTTCTGTCATTGCCCAAGACAAGTTTTTCACCAACACCGGAACAATAAAATTTGAGGCTTCTGTTCCTTTATACGAAGAAGTAAGAGCTGTAAATAGACAAGTTGCCATACTTTTAGAACCTAAAACGAGTACTTTTATCTGTACCGTTATTGTCAAAGATTTTCGTTTTAAATTAAATCTCATGCAAGAGCATTTCAATGATAACTACATGGAAAGCAATCGTTATCCTAAAGCTATATTTAAAGGAAAGATTGAAAAATTTGATTTGAAGGATATTAGTGAGGTTGAAAAACAATACCAGATAAAAGGAAAGCTTAACTTGCGAGGCAAATCGAAAGAGATTATCGTAAATGCTTTGATTAAAAGAGTTCCAGAAGGAATTCAGGTTATTTCAGACTTTCCGATCGAGGTATCCGATTTTAATATTCATATTCCATATACTATTGCGACTAAAATTGCTAAAACGGCTAATACCGAACTAACGGGCATAGTACGCAGCGAAGATGCCATGCTTACGCTGAAGTAAAATTACTTGATACAATTTATAAGCGTTTTTTCTAAATCAGTAAATTGAAATTCAAAACCGGTTTTTTGAATTTTCTCAGAAGAAACTCGTTGTCCAGTTAAGACTGCTACGCTCATTTGTCCAAGTAAAATCTTTAGTACAAAAGGCGGAACTTTTGGCAGCCAGATACTATAATCGTACAATTTGGCCAGCGTTTTAGAAAATCGGGCATTTGTTGTATTATCTGTTACACAAGCATTATAGGCGCCTTCTAGTTGGGCGTCTTCAATGCTTTTTAAATAGATTTGGCATAAGTCTTCCACATGAATCCAAGGGAGATATTGCTTTCCAGAACCTAGTACGGCACCAAATCCTGATTTAAAGGTAGGAATCATTTTTTTTAAAAAACCTTCATTTTTACCTAGGACAATCCCAGTCCTAATTTTAACGGTTCGAATGTTTAGAGAATTCATTTTATCTGCGGCATCTTCCCATTTTTGGCAAGTTATCCCTAGAAAATCATCAGCTGGAGTCGTGTTTTCAGTACAAATTTTATGACTCGTAATGGCACCGTAAATTCCGATTCCTGAAGCAGAAACAAACGCTTCGAGTTTTTTATTGTTCTTTTCTAAAATAGAATAAATCATTTCAATCGGACGCACGCGACTTTCAATGATCGCTCTTTTACGTCTTTTAGTCCATCTTTTTTCAACGATTCCTTCACCAGCGAGATGAATAATATAATCGGCATTTAAAACGGCATTCTTATCAATATAGTTTTTCTTGATATCCCATTTATAATAAGTCATTCTTGCAGTATCTTCTCTCTCAGAACGACTCAAAACCGACACAGAAAATCCTGCTTCAATCAGAATATCTGTCAAATATTTTCCGATGAAACCGGTTCCGCCTGTTAATAGAACATTTTGAGCCATAATAGTTTATAATATATTTAACAGTGTATCTTGTTTAAGGAATAGTAAAGGTACTTAAACAATGTTTACCTTTATGGCAAATTCTAAATTTTAATAAAATGGCGACTAAAAAAAAGGTAATTACCAAGGATGATATCGTTTCAAAATATATGGAAGAGGTTCTGGAAAAAGGACAAAAACCTAAATCGGTTTATCATTTTGCCAAAGAAAATGATTTTACAGAAGCTGAGTTTTATGCTTTCTTCGGAACATTAGAAGGTTTAGAAAAAGAAATATTCCGACTGTTTTTTGAAAACACAGTTAGTCTTCTTCATAAGAATGAAGAATATCAAGGATATGACATGAAAAATAAAATGCTGAGTTTTTACTTTACTTTCTTCGAAATCCTCACAGCCAATAGAAGTTATGTTTTGCAATCGCTTAAAATAGATCGAAATCCGATTAAAAATTTAGTGCAGCTGACAACACTTCGAAATAGTTTTAAAGAATATGTTGCTGAAATTTTAACAGATGATTATCGATTAGAACAAGAGAGATTTCAAAAATTTCAAGAAAAAGCCATTCAAGAATCTTCTTGGGTGCAATTAATGCTTACGATTAAATTCTGGATGGAAGACGAATCGCCAGCTTTTGAGAAAACCGATATTTTTATCGAAAAGTCAGTTAATGCGTCATTTGAATTGATGAATGTGGCGCCGATGAATCATCTGATTGATTTCGGGAAATTTTTGTTTAAAGAAAAAGTATACAGCAGATAATGAAAACAATAGATTATATCCCAACTTCAAAAATAGAAAGAGCGGGTAAATTGGTTCAAACTGGTGCTAAAATTGGCGTAAACTATGTAAAGCATTATGCCGAAAAGATAGTAAATCCTGATTTAACCCGTGATAAACTAAACGAGAACAATGCCGAAGATATTTATGACGGACTAAAAAGCTTAAAAGGAAGTGCCTTGAAAGTGGCTCAAATGTTGAGTATGGACAAGAATTTTCTGCCTCAAGCTTATGTTGAGAAGTTTTCTTTATCGCAGTTTTCTGTTCCGCCGCTTTCTGCACCATTGGTTTTAAAAACTTTCAAAAACAATTTTGGTAAAACGCCTTATGAGATTTTCGATGAGTTCAATCCGAATTCTGTAAATGCAGCCAGTATTGGTCAGGTGCATTTAGCTAAAAAAGGAGATAAAAAACTGGCGGTTAAAATTCAATATCCTGGAGTTGCCAATAGCATTTCGTCAGATTTGGCTTTGGTAAAACCAATTGCGATTCGAATGTTTAATCTGCAAGGAAAAGATTCTGATAAATATTTTAAAGAAGTTGAAGACAAACTGATTGAAGAAACCAACTATTTGTTGGAATTGAAACAAAGTCAGGAAGTGGTTGATGCCTGCAGTAAAATAGAAAACATCACATTCCCGAATTATTATCCTGAATTTTCGTCAGAGAAAATCATCACAATGGACTGGATGACAGGAATTCACCTTTCTGAATTCACTGTAAAAAATACCGATAAAGCTGTTGGAGATAAACTAGGTCAGGCACTTTGGGATTTCTACATGTATCAAATTCATGTTTTGAGAAAGGTACATGCAGATCCGCATCCTGGAAATTTCTTGGTAGATGATCAAAACCAATTGATTGCTTTAGATTTTGGCTGTATGAAACAGATTCCGGAAGATTTTTATACGCCCTATTTCGAATTGATTAATAAAAATGTAATTACAGACGAGAAGCTTTTTAACGAGAAATTATTCGAATTAGAAATTCTTCGTCAAGACGATACTCCAGCAGAAATTGAATATTTCACTGAAATGTTTCATGATTTATTATCGCTTTTCACCAAACCTTTCCAGAACGAAACTTTCGATTTTGCCGATGAAAAATTCTTCAATGCAATCGCCGAATTAGGGAAGCGTTTCTCAGAAGACACCAATCTTAAAAAAATGAACGGGAATCGCGGTTCGAAACACTTTATCTACATGAACCGTACTTTCTTTGGTCTGTACAATTTAATGTTTGATTTGAAGGCGAAAATTGTGGTGGATAATTATTTGAAATACTAGACTTCGAAAATTCCAATATTAAATGCATAAACCTCTGTCAAAGTTTCAAACTTTGACAGAGGTTTTTTTATTTAGTTTGTCATTGCGAGGAACGAAGCAAATCACAGGCAGTATATCTTTCGTGATTTTAATAGTGTGGTTGCTTCGTTCTTCGCAATCACAAGTTTGTATGTAATTGGAATTTGGGATTTAAAAATTTTGGAATTTCATTTAACGATTCCTTTTTTATAAGTCTCAATCGCCCGATCTCTAGCAAAGGCATGATCGATCATTGGTTCGTTATAACCCAAATCAAACTCAGGAATCCATTTGCGGATGTATTCGCCTTTTGGATCAAATTTCTGCTGTTGGATTTCTGGATTGAAAACTCTGAAATAAGGAGCAGCGTCGCAACCCGTTCCTGCAGCCCATTGCCAATTTCCAACGTTGGAAGCCAATTCGAAATCTAAAAGTTTTTCTGCAAAATAGGCTTCGCCCCATTGCCAATCTATAAGCAAATGTTTGCAGAGAAAACTTGCGACAACCATGCGTACGCGATTGTGCATATATCCTGTTTCGTTTAACTGTCGCATTCCTGCATCGACCATCGGATATCCAGTGGTTCCCGAACACCAGCGTTTAAAATCTTCTTCGTTGTTTCGCCATTGAATTCCGTCGTAATTAGATTTGAAATTATGATTGACACAATTTGGAAAACTATACAGAATCTGAATAAAAAATTCTCTCCAGATCAATTCACTTAAAAAAGTCTGATTTTTTCTATTTGCCCAATTTACCAATTTTCGAATGCTTACCGTTCCAAAACGCAAATGAGGTGAAAGATAAGAAGTGCTGTCTAAAGCAGGGAAATCTCTCGTTTCTTTATAATTTGCAATTTGTGTTAAGTTATGTGGCTGTACTTTTATGGAACTTCTTTCAAAACCGATTTCACCTAATTCTGGAAATTTGGATTTAGATTTTGAAAAATTGGATTGAAAAGAAATTGAATCATATTCTGGAGCAGAACCAGAAAGATGATATTTCTCCAGCCATTTGTTTTTATATGGTGTATAGACGGTGTAAGGAAGTCCATCTGCTTTTGTGATTTCTTTTTCTTCAAAAATCACATGGTCTTTATAAGAGAAGGATTCAATTTTATTTTCTTTTAATAAAGATGAAATTAAGCTGTCACGTTTGATGGCAAAAGGTTCATAATCTTTATTGAAGAAAACAGATTGAATGTCAAATTCCTCAATAAGCGATTTCCAAACTTCTTTTGTTTTGCCTTTTTTGATTAAGATGGAAGAATCGATTTTGTTTAATTCTGAATTTATTTTTTCAAGTAAATCGTAAATGAAAGTTACTCTAGCGTCATTTTTCGGAAGATGTTCTAAAATATCATCATCAAAAATAAATAGAGGTACAACAGGAAAATCAGATTGCAAAGCATGAAATAATCCTGTATTGTCTTCTAAACGCAAATCGCGTCTAAACCAGAATAAAGTAACTTTTTGTTTTGTCATTGGTTGGTTTTATTTTTTAAACACATAGAAACATAGATTTTATTTTTCTTTTGAAGAGTTTAGAAAGAAACTAGTTTCTAACACATAGCTATATGCGGTATGTTACTGGAACTTCTTTTTATTAATCGTTTCTATGTGTTTAAATTCTTTAAGCTTTTTTAGAATTAAATAACTCTTCTATTTTATTAAATCTATAATCGAAAATGCTTTTCAGTTTGTTTTTTACGACCAAGCGATTCATTATTCTTCCGAATATTCCGAAAGGTAAAGCGTAATGAACAATGTCAGTCATTTTGGTTCCTCCATCTGGTGTTGACTCAAAGAAATGCTTGTGATGCCACAATTTATAAGGTCCAAATTGCTGAATGTCTACAAAATACTCGTTTTCTTGGCAAGCCGTAATTTCGGTAACCCAAGACATTTTAATGCCGAAAAGTGGTTTTAAAGTGTAGGTAATGATTTGTCCGTGGTACATGCGTTTGCCATCATAATCCTGAATTTGGAAATTCATATTATCGAGCGTAATAGTCTGAAGGTTTTTCGGACTCGAGAAAAAATCCCAGCAATCTTCTACAGTTGCATTGATGTGTTGTACGGTAACTATCTTATATAATTTCATAATCACAAATCTTTCTTGAAATACATGACCTCGTTTCGCCGCGACAGGAAACGCTCAAATAATGCTACATTTTATAATATTTGAATGGTACAAACAACATTCCGAAACATTCTCCTTTTTCTTTGTTAAGGTGTTTGTGGTGTATTTTATGCGCTTTACGGAGTCCGATGAGGTATTTGTTTTTGGTGTTTTTAAACCATTTAAAGCGCTGATGAATCAGGACGTCGTGAATTAAAAAATAACAAGCTCCGTAAAGTGTGATACCGCACGCGATGAAGAACAAATAATTGAATCCGCCTTGAACGCCCAAGTAGAATAAAATAATACTCGGAGTGGCAAAAATGACGAAGAAAATATCGTTGCGCTCAAAGGTGTTTTCGTATTTCGGTTGGTGATGATCGGCGTGAAAATACCACATAAAACCATGCATCACGTATTTGTGCGTAAGCCACGTTACACATTCCATGAAAAGGAAAACGCCTAAAAAGATTAAAAAGGAAATCATTTTATAAATGTTGAGGTTTTAAAATTATCGTTTTATTCGTTTTGAGTTTAGCTTTAAATTATAAAAGGTTGACTCAAAAGGTTTTGGTTTAATAAAAATTCACCCAATCTTGTCATTTCGACGAAGGAGAAATCTTCACAAGTGGCTCCTCAATCTTTGTCGATTTAGCAACGAGGATTTCTCCTTCGTCGAAATGACAAAACGGTATGTTTAATCTATACCATCTTCAATTTATAAGTCACAAACGACTGCGTCAAAAGTCCCGCTTTGGTATAATTAGAAACTCGAATTCTAGAATTTCCAATCTCGTAATAAGGTGTGTTTTTTAGCTTTTTGAGCAGTTTTTTGTAATACACATAAGCGGTGTAAACTCCAAATTTGGCTTCAATTGGCAACTTTACAATTCCTTGATAGGCAATTCTAAAATCTTCTTCTATTTCTTTGATGATTTGGTTTTTTGAATCTTCGTTGAAATTGTTAAGATTTATGCCCGGAAAATAAGTTCGGTTTAAGATTGTATTGTCGTCTTTTAAATCTCGCAGGAAATTTACTTTCTGAAAAGCCGAGCCTAAACGCATGGCTTCGTTTTTCAATTGTTCATATTTATGTTCTTTTCCAGAGACAAAAACTTTTAAACACATTAATCCGACAACATCGGCCGAACCGTAGATATAATCAATGTACTCGGTTTGGGTTTGATAATTGGATTTTATAAGATCCATTTTCATACTCTTTAAAAAAGCTTGAACTAAATCGTCTGTGATATTGTATTCTTTTACAGTGTGCTGAAACGAATTTAGAATCGGATTTAGACTAATGCCCAATTGCATGGCTTTGTAATACTCTTTTTCAAAATCCTCTATAAGATATTCTTTTTCATAATCATGAAATGAATCTACAATTTCGTCAGCAAAACGGACAAATCCGTAAATACTGTAAATGGCATCGCGAATGCTTGGTGAAAGCATTTTTACGGCTAGCGAAAATGAGGTACTGTAATTTTTGGTTACCAGTTTGCTGCATTTGAAAGAAACGGCGTCAAATAGTGATTTCATTTTTTAAGATCTAAAAGATTTTTGAATTAATTCAGCTGCGAGTTTTCCTGAAATTAAAGCAGGCGGAACACCTGGACCAGGAACGGTTAATTGTCCTGTAAAATATAGATTCTTGACTTTTTTGCTTTTCAATTTTGGTCTTAAAAAAGCCGTTTGCAATAGGGTATTGGCCATTCCGTAAGCATTTCCTTTGTAAGCATTGTAATCGGCTACAAAGTCATTTTTACAGAATGATCTTTTAAAGATAATGTTATTTTTAATTTTTTGCTGGGTAAGTTCCTCAAAGCGAGTGATTATTTTTTCAAAATATTCTTCTCGTAAAGCATCGGTATCTTCAATTCCGGGTGCGAGAGGAATTAAGAAAAAACCAGATTCCATACCTTCGGGTGCGGCTGTCGCATCTGTTTTGGATGGGAAATTGGCATAGAATAATGGTGCATTCGGCCATTTTGGGTTATCATAAATATCGGCTGCATGCTGATTGAAATCGACATCAAAAAATAACGCATGATGAGAAATGCTTTCTATCTTTTTATCGAAACCAACAAAAAACAGGAGAGAAGATGGAGCAAAAACTCTGCTTTCCCAATATTTTTCAGAATACATTCTGTGTCCTTTTTCGAGCAAATTTTCAGAATGGTGATAATCGGCACCGCTTAAAACAATATCTCCTTTTAAGAGCTCGCCATTAATTACAATTCCCGCTGCAGTATTATTTTCAACCGCAATTTTTTCTATTGATGAATTGGTTTTAATGGTAACGCCAAGTTCTAAAGCTAATTTTTCGATTCCTCGAATAACATCAAACATTCCGGTTTTAGGATGCCAAGTTCCTAAGCCGAAATCGGCGTAATTCATAAAATTGTAAAATGAAGGTGTTTTAGTTGGTTTTGCGCCGAGAAACAAAACCGGAAACTCAAGAATCTGAACTAATCTTTCATTCTTGAAGTTTTTTCGTATATCAGTACTAACATTCTTAAAAAACTGATTGAGTTTTAATGCTGTTTCTTTGGTAATTAACTCAAGCGGAGAAATTCCTGGGCGATACACCAAATCCTTAATTGCGATGTCATAATTGCTTTTGGCTTGGTCGATAAAGTTTTGCAGTTTTTGACCGCTTCCTTTTTCAATGGTCTCAAAAGTGTATTTTATTTCTTCCAGATTATCGTAAATGCTAATAAAATCGTTGATTCCAAAATAAACCCGATAGGCTGGATTTAATTTTATCAGTTCGTAATAATCGGAAGGTTTTTTGTCGAAATCTTGAAAAAAGCGTTCAAAAACATCTGGCATCCAATACCAGCTTGGTCCCATATCAAAGGTAAAGCCTTGCTCTTTAAATTGTCTGGCGCGCCCACCAATTGTGCTGTTTTTTTCATAGACAGTAACCTTATTCCCTTGTTGGGCAAGGTAACATGCGGCTGCTAAAGAAGAGAAGCCTGAGCCTATTATTTGGATAGTTTTTCTCATTTGTTTAACAAATATACGAAAAACTTAAACAAAAAATAAATTAAAGCATATTAATAGTTTCTTCCATCGAGTCAAAAACACGAATTCGGTCTGTTAGAATCTTCTCGTCTATATATTCAACCATTTTACCCATAAGCCAAATTTCGTTGTTCTTTTGCAATAATTTCTGTCCCATAGTTTTTACATATTGATTAATTACGCTTCTGTCTGGCTGAACGGTCATGAAAGAAACAAACCTAATATTTTCAAAATGCTTGGTTAAATCCTGCAAGTTCTCAATTGGCATACTTTCGCCTAGGTAAATGGTTTTGTAGCCTTTGTCGAGGATTTCGTATTGAAGATATAATAACCCGATTTGATGAATTTCATTTAACGGAAGTGATAAAACAAAAATTCGATCAGTTTTGGTAGGTTTTCTAATTTGAAGGCTTTCTGTGTAAATTAATATCTTCTGCTTAATTAAATGACTCATAAAATGTTCATTTGCAGGAGTAATTGTTTCAGATTGCCATAGTAATCCCAGCTCTTTTAAAAGAGGTAAAAAATGTTCTTTAAAAACTTCTTTAAATGTTTTCTCTGTGATAAGCCAATCAAACGTATTAAAGAATAGCTCTTGATCAAAATTCATCATTGCCATTTTGAAAGAAGTAATGGCGTAGTTTTGAGAGTTTTTCTTCGAAATTATTTCACGTACCAATTGCGGTATCTTTTCTTCAGGGTATGTTGCGATTTTAGAAATCTTATAACCGTATTCGTGCAGTAAAGTAATATTTAAAAGTTTCTGCAGATTTTGAAGATTATAAAATCTGATATTAGTATCGGTTCGCATAGGTTCAAGAATATTGTATCTTTTTTCCCAGATGCGTATAGTGTGTGCTTTTATGCCAGATAAGTTCTCAAGATCTTTAATGCTGAAAACAGTTTTAATATTGTTTATCATTTTTCTCGATTAAGTCAACAAATGTAAAATAAAATCTTAGATTCGGCATTAAAACTACATTAAAAAGATAGAGGATTAGAGGTTTAGGTATTCAGAATATATTTTATACCTAAAATCAGGTATTTTTTTCTTAAGAAATATATTACTTTGACAAAAAAGAAAACAGCCTGAAGATTGAAAATCTTGACAGGCTGTCTTTATTTTTTAAATGAGGCTGTTATTTACAGAAAGTTGCTTTGTTTTTTGCTGCGCTCTGGCTTCCTAATTCAATTGCTTTTGTAAAATCTTTGCAAGAATTTTTCTTGTCGCCTATTTTGTTATAAGCCAATCCTCTTAAATTATAAGCAATGTAATCTTTTGGATTTAAGCCCAAAGAAGCTGTGCAATCGTCAATAGTTCCTTGATAGTTTTGCAATTTGTAGTTGACATTAGCTCTACCTGTATAAGCATCGGCGTTCATGTCGTCTAACTCGATTGTTTTGCTAAAATCGGCTTGCGCCCCTTTGAGGTCATTTAGTTTGAATTTTGCTACACCACGATTTTGATAAGCTTCGACAAATTTAGCATTCATGCTGATCGCTTTAGTGTAATCGGCAATTGCGCCTTTGGTGTTTCCAGCTTCTGCTTTTTTCATTGCTTTGTCAAAATAGCCGGTTGCAGATTGTGCCCAGATAGAGCAGGTCATCATCATTAATGATGCTAATAGTAGGTTTTTCATAATACTAATTTGGGATTAGTGATTTAATTATTTGCCAACGAATTTAGGAAAGTTTTTATTCTGAAAGGAATTTCTTTTTAAATAATATTTGTGTAAATGAAAAGATGTTTAAGGAGAGGTGAGGAATTACGAAGATGTGTTTTGATTGAATATTCCCTAAAAACAAAAAAGGCCAAGTAAATAATACTTGACCTTTTGTGACCCGACTGGGGCTCGAACCCAGGACCCCATCATTAAAAGTGATGTGCTCTACCGACTGAGCTATCGAGTCGTCATTTCTTCAATGAGGGTGCAAATATAAGGACTTATTTTAGCTTATTGGCTGTTTTTTGAAACGAATTTTAAATTAATTTTAATAAAATTTGTAAATCCTTATTTTACAACAAAATAGATTTTTTAATAGTGACCATGGAGGGATTTGAACCCTCACGCCCTTGCGAGCACCACCCCCTCAAGATGGCGAGTCTACCGTTTCTCCACATGGCCTTAAAAGAAAAAAGGTCGAGTAAAATAATTACCCGACCTTTGTGACCCGACTGGGGCTCGAACCCAGGACCCCATCATTAAAAGTGATGTGCTCTACCGACTGAGCTATCGAGTCATTTAATTTCTTGAATGCGGGTGCAAATATAAGGAGTTTTTTTTGAAGTTTCCAAGCTATTTTATCATAAATTTGTCTTTTTTTTGGAAAAATTCTCAAATGCTTAGTTTATAAGGTTTTATTAATATGAAAAAAATTGTGTTGTTAGGTTATATGGGTTGCGGAAAGTCTACAATTGCCCAAAATTTGTCAAAAATTACAAATATTCCGTTCTTAGATTTAGATAAATGCATCGAAGAAAGAGCAAATTTGTCGATAAATGAGATTTTTGAGAAGCATGGAGAAGTGTATTTTCGAAAATTAGAACACCAAATGTTCGTAGAATTGCTGCAGTCTTCCAAAAATACTATTATCGGTTTAGGGGGAGGCACTCCATGTTATGCTAATAATCATGAATTGTTAAAAGGAGATGATGTTGAATCTATCTATTTAAAAGCATCCATTGATACCTTATATAATAGATTGGTCTATAATAAAAGTAAACGTCCTTTGATTGCCAATATGAATGAGGAAGAAATGAAAGAGTTTATCGCGAAACATTTATTCGACAGAAGTTTTTACTACAATCAGGCAAAACATAAAGTTTCGGTAGATGATAAATCTGTCGAAGAAACGGTTCAGGATATTTTAGAAATATTAGCTTAAAGAAGCATAGTCGCCATTTTCTGAATTGAAAACGACTTGAACATGCTCTAATAAAGAAGTAGAAAGCGAAATTCCTTTAAAATCTGCTTTTACTGGATATTTTTTATGATTTCGGTCAACAAGTACTGCTGTCTTGAATTTTTTAAGCGGAACGTCTAAGAAATGGCGGACAGCATAGATTAATGTAGTTCCTGAGTTTAAAACGTCATCAACTAGAACTAATCCTTTGTTTTTGTATTCTTCGGTACTTAGAGAAGTTTGTATCGCTTCTTGCGGATTCTGTTTGTTTATTTTGACTTCGCAGATAGAAACTTTTAAAGTAGAAATATTGCGAAGTGCCAATGCAATTTTTTCGGCAAAAACAAATCCGTTAGAAGCAATTCCAGCAATAACAACTTCTTCTTCGTCTACAAAAGTCTCGTAGATTTGATATGCGATACGCTTTATTTTATGTTCGATTTCCTGATTGGTCAAGATTATATTGCTGCTCATAGTGTATTTTTTTGCTAAGATAAATAATTTAAAACTCCAATTTTAAAAATTCCAAATTCCAAACTTTGTGAAGCAAGAATGAAATTGTGAAATTCAAATTTATCGCATTTGGTATTTAGAATTTGAGATTTGGAATTTAATTTTCATCATGGTCTTCCTCGTCATCATAAAAATCGTCTCCGTAATCGTCAATATCTCTTCGGTCTTTTTTGGTTGGACGTCCCGCACCAGTTCTTCTAGAGTGTTCTTTTGATAGTTTTAGCATTTCTAAATGTGCAAAAGCTTCTGGTGGAGTTTCGTTTTTTTGATATAAATCCACCAACTTTGCTCCAACACGATTTTGCGGAATGTCTAAAACGGTTATAATTTGTGTAATTTGATCTTTTCTAAAAGTAATTCGGTCTGTAGGAAAAACTTCTTTTGAAGGTTTTGCAATCTGCCCATTTACAGTGATCTGATTCTTTTTGCATGCTTCAGTAACCATGTTTCTAGTCTTGTAATAACGAACGCACCACAAGTATTTATCTATTCTCATAATTTTTCTAAAATCCAAGTTAAATTCTTTACAAAAATAAATCAATATTGTATCTTGCGCACCTAAAAAAATGATAATAATGAATAAATTTAAATATTATTTTGTTTTGTTGCTTGCTGGTCTTGCCATCGTTTCTTGTCATAAAAGCGATGACGATGAAGCAGTAATTGTTCCTGTAAGGGATTATGCAGAGCAGTATAAAGCAGATAATGATTCTATTGAAAAATTTTTAAAGACTAATTATATTGTTGTAGATAAGACGACTTTTGATGTTAAAATAGAAAAAATTCCTACTGGAGGAACTCAAGTTTCTATTTGGGATCAACAAGAGTATCCTTTGAAAGTTAGACCTGTTTATAGCCGGGATGTAAATTATAAAGTTTATTACTTAATTTTAAATAAAGGTGTTGGTGATGCACCATGTAATTTTGATGGAGTTACGGTTTCTTATACAGGAACGCTTTTAAATGGCACTCAGTTTGATACCTCTTATGGATTGGCCCGTGACTTCAATTTGAATATTTATGCTTCAGATGGTGTAATAGAGGGGTGGGGAGAGATTATGCCACAATTTAAAGTAGGTACCCGTAACCCTACAGGCAATGATGGAACTATTACTTATAATGATTATGGTGCTGGGGTAATGTTTTTGCCTTCAGGACTAGCATATTATGCGAATGCTAAAACAGATATTCCTGCATATTCTCCGTTAGTTTTCAGTTTTAAATTGTTTGCCCTAAAACGATCTGATCTTGAATATAACCCTTCTACACAAACGACAGTAGGTGATGGTGTGCCAACTTATTTGGAGGATATTAATGGTGATGGATATGTGTACAATCAAGGAGATACTGTGAGATATCCTAATTTGCCAAAAGAGTTAATAGACGATACTGATGGAGACGGAATTCCTGACTTTTTGGATCTTGATGATGATGGAGATGGTTATACAACAAGATTTGAGCTTACAAAGCCTAGCGATCAGGTGGGTTGGGGAACATTAGACGGGACATCTTTTTATTTTGGAATAAGAAACTATTATCCTTGGGATCCAATGGTAGACGATCCTGCTACGCCAAATGTTGATGAGACAGAACCAAGAGGTATCCCTAGAAGACCAACAGGTGATCTTACTTATCCTGATAATGATCCGCAGCATCCAAATCCAGAATCTATAACAAATCCTCGTAAATTTGTTCCGGAAGATTATACAGCGACTGGACGATTAAGAATTCATTTGGATAAAACATATCCTTATCAAAAGAAATAAAAATTAATTTATAGTAATAAAAGCCTCGGAATTTAATTTCGGGGCTTTTATTT
>NZ_JAGIAV010000006.1 GCF_017744675.1 Flavobacterium sp.
GATTTCTAATACCCAGTTTTATATTTTAAATGCAGCCCTGCAACCTCAGCCTGTAGGCGTTTTAGGAGAAATATACATTAGTGGTAAAGGCTTGTCGCGAGGTTATCTTCATAAGGCTGAATTAACAGCTGAGAAGTTCATCGAAAATCCTTTCCATAAAGGAGAACGCATGTACAAAACCGGAGATTTAGGCAAATGGCAATCCGACGGGAATATTGAATTTTTAGGAAGAATAGACGATCAGGTAAAAATACGAGGCTACAGAATTGAACTGGGAGAAATCGAAAACACCTTAGAGAAACATCCCGATATTGCCTCTGCCTGTGTTGTGGCCCATAAAAACTCAGACGGACAAAATGAAGTAGTGGCCTATTTTGTGAGCGAAAAAACAGTTGCAATCTCAGCCTTGCGTGCATTTATTGGAGATACTCTGCCATCATACATGATTCCTGCACATTGGGTAAAAATAGCTCAAATGCCTTTAACCCCAAACGGAAAAATCGATAAGAAAAAGCTGCCTGCTCCTGAAACACAGGAAACAGAAAGCGGTACACTTTATCTTGCACCCCGCAATGAAACCGAAGAAAAACTATTGGCCATCTGGCAGGAAGTCCTTAAAAAAGATAAGATAAGTATTCTGGACAACTTTTTTGAATTGGGAGGGAATAGTTTAAAAGCGTTAAAGATGCATGCTTTAATAAAGAAAACAATGCACATCCCGTTAAAAGTTCAGGACATATATCATCATCCAACTATCGAAACTTTAGCGAATGTTCAAACGGAATATAAACCTTTACTGAACCTGGAAAACAGGCAGGAAATAACGGCAACTAATGTTTATTTTGTTCCGCCGGTTATAGGAAACAGTATGCTTTATAAACCGTTGACTCAAATGCTTGGAAACGATTTTAATTGCTTCGGTTTTCAGTATTCCGGATTAGAAGAAGGAGAACCTTGCTTTGAATCTGTTGAGCAGGCCGCTGCTGTATTTTGTGAACAGCTACTTAGCAATCAGAAAGAAGGAGATTTAATTCTTGTAGGCTATTCTATGGGAGGTAATATCGCCTTTGAGATGGCTAAAATTCTGGAAGAAACCAATTTAAGCGTATCACTTGTATTAATTGAGACTGTTGCTAAGGCAAAAAGTACTGATTTGTTTGATTCTGAAAATGAAACAGACTGGCTGATAGAGCAATATAAAAGGCTTATTGGTGAAGACGAAGTTAACGCGGAATCTTTAAGGTATTTCTTGAATACTAATTTCCAGATTTTCTACGACTACGAACAAACCGGAAAAATAAAAAATAAACTCCAATTGTTTGAGGCCAAAAGAAACCAGTCTTCAATTAACAGGAAAGAATGGGAACGTTTTACAACAAATGAAACCACTCATGAATTTATTGAAGGAGGACACTGGGATGCTCTCAATGCAATCAATCTTGAAGGATATAGAAAAGCAATCATAGAATTATCTAATGCATTGATTCAGGTTTAATTGCTCTTTCAAAAAGTATATTTTACATTCCGTATTATATGAGGTTGCAAACCTAAAAATTCCCTAATAGCAGTAGCTGTTAGGGAATTTTTGATTTTTGATTAGTTCTAATATCACTTCATAATGAATAAATAAAAGGCTTGCACGATGTATTTCTCTTGCAAAAGAACATTTTGAAAGTGAATTAAAGACCGTAAAATTTAGAGATAAAGACCGTAATTTTTAGGAGCAAACTTGCTGTTATTTTGTTGAAAAGTCAATTGCATCTTGTACTTAAGTTAAGATACAGATGAATCAGTAAAAACCTTATTTAATATTAAACAATAATTTTTTTTTATGGAAAATAATAATTGGTATTTGAAACCTAACGTAGTGATTGAACCTCTAATAGAGAGATGGTATGCATGGCCTCATTTAATATCGCCGGCAACTGCTGCTATGAACATAGTAGGAAGGCATTTAAAAATCATGAACTCTTACATCCAATCAGAGCAAATTCACGTTGCTGCAGTTAAAAACCCTAAAATGTTGGGAGGTCCTTTTATTGACTATAAATATTCAAGAGTAGAGGATATTAAAGAACTTAAAGAAACTACGATCAGAGAACAAGCAAGTTCAATTGCCCTTGCCGCTGCCATTCAGGAGTTAGATGCAATGCTTAAAGCGAATGCAAAAGGATATTCGTTGGAAAGCTTGTACGATAAAGTACCGGAAATTCTGAAAGGATACGTAGAGTTAGTTTACGATTTAAATAATAATGCCTCATATCGTTTTTTTGAGACTTTGTTATACGACAGTGAATTTTATAATGAAAACACACAAAGTATCGCTTTATGGACTACAGACAATGACGAACGTCCATTCTGTTTAAGTACTCCAAAACTGGATGAACCCAATGTTGTTAATTTAAATATTCCGTTCAGACATACTGGTATTGATGATTTGAGCAGAATGAAAAGAGAGCCGGGAACAATTGAAGAAATAGTAAAAAAATTAAATATTCCGGAAGCAGATTTAGAATTGTTTAAAACATTTTTTACTCAAGAGGAACATCAAAACTATGATAAGTACGAAGGATCAAATGTAAGAATGCGTTATTTTGGACACGCTTGTATTCTTATTGAGACTCAGGATATCAGTATTTTAGTTGATCCGGTAATTAGTTATTACGGTTACCAAACATCAATAAACCATTTTTCTGACATTGATTTACCAGATACAATCGATTATGTTTTGATTACACACAATCATCAGGATCATATTTTGTTAGAAACATTGCTTCCATTACGTCACAAGATCAAAAATATCATTATTCCTCGTACTAATTCAGGAGCGTTGCAGGATCCAAACTTAAAGTTACTTTTTAATAAAATTGGTTTCAATAATGTAACTGAAATTGGAGAAATGGAAAAACTACAGTTTAAAAACTGTGTTTTAACAGGTATTCCGTTTACAGGAGAGCATAGCGATCTAAACGTAAATGCAAAAATTTGTTATCATATCGAAGTGGGTACTTTCTCTTTCTTATTCGTTGCCGATGCAAGAGTGATGGAAGCCAATTTATACAAACATGTACATCGTATTACAGGAGATGTAGATGTAGTATTCTTAGGAATGGAATGTGATGGTGCGCCATTAACATGGTTGTACGGACCATTATTGACTCAGGATTTGCAAAGAGACAAAGATCAGTCCAGAAGACTTTCGGGATCAGATTATGACAAAGGAATGCATTTGGTAAACATTTTCAATCCTAAAGAAGCTTATGTATATGCAATGGGGCAGGAGCCTTGGTTAGAATTTATAAGCAGTTTGAAATATACTGATGAATCTAATCCTATTGTACAATCCAACAAGTTAGTTGAAGAATGTACTAAAAGAGGAATTATTGCCGAAAGACTTTTTGGTGAAAAAGAGATTCTTTATGCTTATGAATTGAGTTTGTAATAAGCTGAAATCAAATAAATATTTACTAAAAACAAACATTCTTACACTGCAATATAATTTTTTTAATCTATGAATTTCAAGAGGTATTTATTAGCCTGTCTATATACAAAATGTAAGAAAAAAAGAGCGTTTTGCTCTGCTATATTGATATTGGTTTTTATGTTAGTTTTTAATTTCTCCTTTTCAATAAACAAAATTCCGAGCAGGAATAATGAGTTTGGTATTCTTACCAATACCACTCTTATTGAGAAGTACAAAATTGTACCTTTTTCAGGATCAAAAAATGAGCTTTTTGATACCATTAAAAAGGTACAATTAAAAAAAAATGCAGATTTAAAAGGAAGTGTATTAAATGAAACAGGAGAATCTCAGGAATTTGTGGAAGTTTCCTTGTTTCGTTCAGTTGACTCCACTTTTGTAAAAGGAACTTTGACAGATTCTTTGGGTTTATTTCATCTGTCAGATATTGTGCCGGGGAATTATTATCTAAAAGCATATGCATTAGGATCTGCACCATTTTATTCTGACGTAATTAAATTAGAAGAAAATGCTACTGTGGTTTCTCCGCCATTAATTCTTGTACCCGATGTCAATAAATTAAATGAAGTTGTCATTACCAAGAAAATTGATCTTGTAGAAAGAAAAAGTGATCGTTTTGTAATTAAGGTGAAAGAAAGTGCTCTCGCAGCCGGAACCTCCCTTGATTTATTAAAAAACACACCATTTGTGACTATATCTGCAGCAAACGAAGTGAGTTTACAATCGAAGAAGACATTGGTTCTTATTGATAATAAACAATATCCGGACAGTTCTGTCGAAAGTGTTTTGCAAATGATTCCTGCGGGTAATATTGTAACAATAGAATTAATAACCAATCCATCATCAAAATATGATGCGACTTATGGAGCCGTAATCAACATTATTACAAAAAAAAGCCAGATGGATGGTTATACAGGAAATGTTAGAGTAACTGGTGCTCAGGGACAATACGGTGAGTATGGTGCCAATGCCAGTCTTACCTACAGAAAAGGAAAACTGACCACTTTTGGAACTCTGGGATATCGTAAAAGCGACCAGATGAGTTTCAATAATACAGTAAGAATACTTAACGGGACAGATGTAATAAATGAAGATGTGAAGCGTGTATTTTATCAAAAATTTTATTCTGTTCAGGGCGGAATTCAATATGATTTAACAGACAGACAATATATAGGAGCCCTTATTACTACAAATCCATTTCGCAGAACCGGGCATTTCGATTCTACAAATGAATTTAGTAAATTAAATGCGCCAATCGATTCTGTTTTAGTTACAAATAGTCCCTTAAAAAGTAAAGGATATACAAGTAATTATAACTTAAACTATCATTATTCTTCAAAATCCGGAGACACAGAATTAAATGCACTGGGAACCTATACGCCATACCAAAGCGATTTTTTCCAATCTTTTCCTTCTTATGTTTTAGGTAAAAATGATGAAGTGATTAGAGTTCCAAATGAATATCAAACCACAAATTCAACAGGAATTGATATCTGGATTGCTCAATTGGATTTTATTCAAAATTTAAAAAAAGAATGGAAACTTGAAGCAGGTTTAAAAAACCAAACTTCAAATTCAAACAGCCAAATTGTATATGAGGAAAATCAAAATGGCTCTAATGTCGTGGTACCCGAGTATTCTAATGATACCAAATTAAGAGAAACTATTTTATCCGGTTATGGTATTTTATATAAAAACAGGGAAAAAGATAAACTTCAAATTGGGATGCGATTAGAAAATACAGATGCCACATATACAGGTGGAGAACCTCAACAGTATCTCAAGTTTTTCCCAACGCTTTTTTATCAGCACGATATAGATGATCTTCATAATTATTCCTTTTCATATAAGAAAACAATTATTAGAACGCCTTATAATGAGTTGGTTCCCTATACCATATTTATAAATAACTATACGGTTTTTACAGGTAATCCGGCACTAAAACCACAATACAATGATAATTTCTCTTTAGGTATAAATTTAAACAAACTCAATATCTCGATTAATTATGTTTATATCAAAGGTATGCTGGGACAATTTCCGTATAAGCAGGATTTTGATACAGGAGTAACCTATTTTTCTTTGCAAAACCTGGATCAGTCTCATGATTTTTATATTGATGTTTTTTACCCGATTAAAATTACGTCATGGTGGAACAGCCAGAATAGCGGATCTGTGTCAGGATATTCAAAATCTAAAGGAATTGTTTTAGGAAATCAATATAGTTTGTCTTCGTTCTGGTACAATTTTAAAACAGACCATACAATTAGTTTTTCCAAGAACCTAAAATTAGAAGTTATTGGTACATACTCATCTAAGTTAACGTCGGAGTTAACACACATTGGAGCAGTTGGAAATATTGATGCTTCTTTTTTAATCAATGTCCTAAAAAATAAAGGACAAATAAGAGTGATGGCTACTGATATACTTAAACGAAATGTCTACACTTCAGACCAATATTTTTCGAATTATAGTTCAGAAAAAATGCGCTACAATGATAGTAGAAAAATTGGTATTGAATTTACCTATAATTTCGGAAATGTAAATACCAAAAGACCTGCTAAAAAATTAGGAAATGATGATGCATTAGACAGAATTCAATAAAAAAAGTAATGCACTAAATAAATTCATGCATTAAAAGATAAAGAATAGTAAACATGAAAAAGATACAATTATTTCTAATACCCTTTGCTGGAGGAAATTGTTACTCATTTAATTTTTTAATGCCTTATTTAAAAGATTTTGATGTTGTAACTCTGGAGCTTCCCGGAAGAGGCAAACGCATAAAAGAGTCTTTATTGACAGAATTTGATCAGGCGGCCGAAGATATTTTTCAGCAAATAATAGCCAGACAAACCGCATCATTTTACATAATTTACGGACACAGTTTAGGAACCGGTATTGGTTTAAGAGTAGCCAATATGCTTCAAAAAATTAATCGTGCTCCGGCGTATCTTGTTTTTACCGGAAATCCCGGACCGGGAATCAAAGAAAACAGGAAATTATATTTATACGAAAAATTTGAGTTCATGGATGAAATTAAAAAATTAGGCGGTTTGCCCGATGAGTTAAGATCGAATCTTGAATTTATGGATTTTATAGAGCCCGTTTTCAGAGCTGATTTTGAACTGGCAGAAAGAAATAAACTCGTAAATGAACGAGCCGTAAATGTACCAATCTACTCCGTTATGGGAGATTTAGAAAAAACTTCGGTAGATATTGCAAACTGGAAACGATTTACAAATGCCAGTTTCCATTCGGAAATACTTACCGGAGATCATTTCTTTATTTATAATCATCCCGAAAGAATTGCAAACATCTTGCAGCAATGCGTTGAAAATACCAGAGAGTTAGAATATAAAACTTAAGAGCAGGAACAGAACAATAATGTTTGAAAATAAACTTATAAATTATGTTAAAATTAAAATTTACAAATTTCCTTTATATAATTCTGTATGCTATCCCGAACACGGTTCTTAGTTTTGGAACACTTTATATAATCAACAACACCATTTCAGGAAAAGTTGAATTTTCAAAAAGTTATATGTGGATCGTATTTCTGGCTGTAATTGGATATTCTTATTTATTAAATATCATTTTTCAAAAAAAACTAAACCAGTACATCTACAACATCCTGTACGAGAATGAGAAAAACATATTCAGGAAAATTCTAAGCACACCATTAATTACACTTCAAAAATTTGGCTCGCAAAGATTTTATACCGCAATAGAAGATATTAGAGTATTTGCTTCATTTTCAGGAATTGTAACACATACAGTCAACTCCGTATTAATGCTCGTATTGTGCTTAACGTATATGTTCTGGATTTCATTTTATTCCGGACTAATTGTTTTGGGGCTCATTGTTTTAATTGCAGCTGTTTTTTTTGTTGTAATAAAAACAATGGCAAAAAAAATAGCCGTATTGCGCAAAAACAATGAACATTATTACAGTTATGTAAACGATGTTATTAAAGGATTCAAAGAGCTTAAGGTCGATAATAATAAAAGGAAAAATCTTTTAAGCAAACATTTAATTCCCAACAGAGACGAATCGAAGTCTTTAGATTACGAAATAAATTTTGTTTTTCTTTCCATCAATCTCATCAGTCAGTACGGACTGTATTTCGTTATAGGCGCCATTTTATTTTTATTTCCGGCATTTAATCTTCTTTCTCAAACAGAGGTTGGATCGTATGTAGTGATATTACTTTTCATATCCGGACCAGTAAATAATTTAATAAACATGCAGAATGTTTATTCTCAGTATTTAGTTTCAAACGGGCGAATTAAAAAATTCTTAAGTGATTTTGAAAATAAAGAAGAAAATGAAGACCATTTAGCAAAAGTATCTTTATTGGAAGAGTTTAATTCGATCGAGTTAAAAAATATCAGTTTTAATTATAAAAGTCAGGAAGCTGATAATGGTTTTGGGTTAGGACCTTTAAATTTTAAACTTCAAAAAGGCGAAGTCATTTTTGTAATTGGAGGTAACGGAAGTGGTAAAAGTACCTTTATTAATATTCTAACTGGATTATACAAACCTTCTCAAGGAGAGATTTTTGTAAACAATAAACTTCTTGCCAATAATAGTACACCCACACAAAATTTACTGGCAGCAGTTTTTACAGACAATCATATATTTTCTAATAATTATGACAATTACACCATTGAGAAAAATGAGGACTATCAGGAATTATTGAAAATAATGGAACTTGATAAAGTCATTTTAGATGATATGGAAGATTCTGCAAGACGCAATTTTTCTAAAGGACAAAGTAAAAGAATGTCTATGATTTTTGCTCTTTTAGAAAACAAGCCAATTTTAATACTAGATGAATGGGCGGCAGATCAGGACCCTCATTTCAGAAAATATTTTTATGAAAAACTAATTCCAAAACTAAAAAAAGAAGGCAAAACTATTGTGGCAGTTACACATGACGATGCCTATTTTAAATACGCAGACAGAATTATCAAATTTGATTACGGACAAATTGTTATGGACGTTAAAATCGAGGATAAACTTTTAAGTACCGAAAATTTATGGTACGAAAAAGTAGGGAATTAAAGATCAAAACAAGCATGAAAATGTAAAATCAGCCAAGTACAACTGTTATAAAATTTTTAGTTATGAAACTTACGCTACCTCAACAAGATGTATATTTTGAGCAACTATTGTTGCCTAATGAGCCTATTTATAATATTGGGGCTAAAATAGAAATTAAAGGGGTAGTAAATTTTGAAGTATTTAATAAGGCATACATAGCATTAATCAATCAGCACGATGTATATCGTGTTACTCTTGAAAAAGTTCAGGAAGATGTAACAGTAAAAGTACTGGATAAACATCATTCGCAATTAGGATTTGTTGATTTTTCGCAACACGAACATTCGTTGGAAGAAGTAACAAATTATATGCAAAAGGAGTTTATGAAGCCTTTTGATTTATTTAGTAAAAATCTTCTGCATGTTTTTACTTTAGTAAAAGTCGAGGAAAATTTTTATTATCTGTTTTCAGTTTACCATCATATTATTACAGATGGTTGGGGAACTTCTTTAATGTTTCAGAGACTGGTTCAAAACTACAATGAGATTTTAGAATCCGGAATCATAACATCAAACTATCCTTTTACTTATAAAGATTTTATAACAGATGATGCAACGTATCAAAACTCCGATACTTATTTTCAGGATAAAGCCTACTGGACAGAAAAATTTAGTACACTGCCGGAAAATTTGTTCGAAAAGATCGATGATACAGTTCAGATAAATAAAAGTAATCGTCAGGAACTCATCGTAAATAGAGAAATCTATAATCAGTTAAACGAATTATCCTCCAGTTTTAAATGCTCTACTTTTAATATCATTTTGGCAGCTCTATATACCTACTTTGGAAGAAAACATCAGAACAACGATTTTGCAATTGGATTACCGGTTTTAAATCGAAGCAAATCGGTTTACAAGAAAACAGTTGGACTTTTTATGGGAATTTCTCCTTTAAGAATTCCGTTGGACTTTGAGCAAACTTTTGAAAATTTAATTGTTGAGATCAAAAATCAATTAAGAAAAGATTACCGCCATCAAAGATTTCCTTTGGGAAAATTAATTCAGGAACTTAAAGTTTTTAACGAAAAAGAAAGACTTTTTAATATTACACTTTCGTATGAAAAGCAAAACTTTTCAGATGATTTCAAACATACAAAAACACAGGTAATTCCCCTAACACATCAATCAGAACGTGTTGCGCTTGCCATCTATATCAGAGAGTTTGACGAGTCTGAAGATGTAAAAATCGACTTTGATTATAACCTTAATTATTTTGATGATAAAACAATAAAAGCAGTTGTAAATCATTTTGAAAATCTGATTCATGCCATAATAGCATCTCCTGACAGAAAATTAAAAGAGTTTGACTACCTGACGGAAGAAGAAAAACAGCAAATACTTGTATCCTTTAACGAAACAGCTGCTGAGTATCCAAAAGAGAAAACAACGATAGATCTGTTTGTTGAAAGAGCAAACGAGACTCCTCAAAAAATTGCCATTAAAGACGATTTACAATCCTATACCTATCAGGAACTAAACAGTTTATCCGATCAATTTGCTGAATATATTAATGTGACTTATTTAGAAAATGACAAATCGCCAATTGCCGTTTTATTAGGAAGATCGGCCAATATGGTAGCAGTTCTATTAGGCATTTTAAAATCCGGGAGAGCCTATATTCCGCTCGATCCAAATTTTCCGCTCGAAAGGCTGAGTTATATCGTAGAGAATAGCCAGAGTAAAATATTGATCACTGAAAAAGATTATCGATTAGATGTTCATGAAACGGTTAATATACTAACGCTGGAAAGTATACTTGCAGATAGTAATCAATATAAAGGAATTCTAGCGGAGAAGGTGTCTCCCAAAGATACTGCCTATATTATCTATACATCCGGATCAACAGGAAATCCGAAAGGAGTAGAAATTGGTCACGAATCATTACTCAATTTTTTAATCAGCATACAGCAAAAACCGGGAGTTTCAGCAACAGATATTTTATTTTCTGTAACAACATACTCTTTTGATATTTCGATATTAGAATTTTTTGTACCCTTAATTTCCGGAGCGTTACTTTATATTGCAAATCAGGAAGTACTCTCAGATCCACATTTGACGATCAAGAAAATAGAGGAAATACAACCCACCATTATTCAGGCAACACCAAGCTTTTATCAATTGCTGTACAATGCAGACTGGCAGGGAAGCAAACGCTTAAAACTGCTTTGTGGTGGTGATTTATTGAGTAAAGCATTAGCTGAAAAGCTGATTCATACAAATTTAGAAGTCTGGAATATGTACGGACCTACAGAAACTACAATCTGGTCCAGTTTAAAAAAAATAGAAAATCCTGCCGATGCATCAAATATTGGAAAACCCATTAATAATACACAGTTTTATATTTTAGATGAATTTCTAAAGCTTAAACCTATAGGAACGCCCGGTGCAATCTATATTGCAGGTGACGGATTGGCAAAAGGATATTATAATAATGAAACCTTAACGAAAGAAAAATTTATTCAGGATCCATTTAATTACGCAGGTTTATGTTATGAAACCGGCGATGTTGGAAAGTGGAATGAAAATGGAGAAATTGAATTTTTAGGAAGAAATGATAATCAGGTAAAAATTAGAGGATATAGAATCGAACTTGGGGATATTGAATCGCAATTAAACAAAATAAAAGAAGTAAAAGATGCGGTTGTAATTGCTAAAAAAGGAAATCAACAAGAGGCATTTTTGGTAGCTTATCTTTTAAAAAGAGACGAAGAAATTGATGTTCAGAAAATTTTAGAAATCTTAAAGAACAATCTGCCGTATTACATGATTCCCAATACGATTATTCCCTTAGAAGCATTTCCGCTTACGCCAAACCAAAAAGTAGACAGAAAATCTTTGGCGCAAAAAAATATTCAGCAAAATATAAAATTAGACGATTTTAAAGCACCCGCTTCTGATTTAGAAAAAAAGATATCTGAATTTTGGCAGGAAGTCTTAAATATTAATCAGCCTATCAGCACGAACGATAATTTCTTTTTTCTGGGAGGCCATTCCTTAAACGCCATTAAACTAATTGGGTTAATAGTCAATCAGCTTTTTTACAATATTGGGTTAAAAGCTATTTTTGATTACCCTACAATACAATTGCTGGCAGCCTATCTGCAAGCACTTAAACCAATTGTAATAGACAAAATACCAGTTGCAGAGACAAAAGATTTATACAATCTGACACCTCAGCAATATGCGATTTGGTTAGCTTCTCAATTCAATAATACTTCTGCTGCTTACAATATGTCAGCAGGTTATCAGGTGGAAGGAAGTCTGAATGTCGACCAAATTAAAAACGGAATAAACAGCATAATTAAGAAGTACGAAATCGTAAGAACAAATTTTATTGAAACAGCAGGTGTACCTCATCAAAAAAGAAAGGATTGGGATGCGGCAAAATTTTCGGTTTCTGTTTATGATGTAAAAAAAGAGGAGGTAAATCAAATTATTGAACAGCTTGTAAACACTCCCTTTGATTTAGAAAAAGAATTATTGATAAGGGTTCAGTTACTTCAGCTGGAAACTGGAAAGTCGATATTGCTTTTTTCTACACACCATATTATAATGGATGGATTATCTCTGGAAATTTTTATTCAGGAATTTATCAAAAGCTATAACAGTTCTAAGGATGCAACAGAAGATCGTGCATTAAAAATTCAGTTTAAAGATTATTCAGAATGGTATAATAAAGCTTTCGAAGAAAATGTTGCAAAAAATGAATTGTTCTGGAGCAATTATCTGGAGCATTATGAACCTAAAAATACTTTTGAAAGAGATTCGGATAGTAAGAATGATCAGCAAACAGCAGGACAATATTTATTTGAAATCGCGCCAAGTGTTACTTCGGGCTTAAAAAAAATTGCAGGTGAGGAGCAGGTTACTTTTTATACGGTATTATTAACGGCCATAAATGTACTTGTACATAAATTATCTAATCAGGATGATATTTGTATAGGAACAGTTAATTCAGGTAGAAACAGGACAGAATTAAACGATCAGATCGGAATGTTTGTTCAGACATTAATTTTGAGAACGAAGATAGAGCCAAATCAGACTTTTATTGATATTTTAAAAAATACGCATAATAATTTACTAGAGATTAATGACCATCAGGATGTGCCGTTTAATAAGCTGTCTCAATCTATTTTCGATTTAATGGTGGTGTATCAAAATCCGGAGTTTTCTTTTGAGAATATTGTCGAATTAAATAATGTAAAACTGAATTATTATCCTGTACAAAATAAATACAGCAGAATGCCACTTGTATTTAATTTTATAGAAAATGATCACAAACTGAAAGGTATTATAGAGTATAATGCTGATTTGTTTGATCAGGACTCGATACATATAATTGCTTTACGATACAGCGAAATTTTGCATGAGATTCTTAAAAACCCTTTGTTAAATATGGATTTCAATGATTACGAAATAGAAGTAAAAAGCAAAACAGCATTAGATTTTGATTTTAATTTCTAAAAACAATCGATTTTGATTTACGTCTATTATACCTATCAGTCTGAAGAGAATCACGAAAGATTGTTAACCGAAGTTTTGCCCGGCTTTCCGGTTTATTATCAGGAAAAAATAAAGAGATACAGAAGATGGCAGGATGCACAATTATCACTTTTAGGACGGGTATTATTGTATAAAGCAGCAGAAGAAATTTATGGACACAAACTTCATGACAAGGAGATAAAATACACAAAACACAACAAACCTTATTTTGAAGACCATGTTATCCAGTTTAATATCACACATTCAGAAGGAATCGTGGTTTGCGCATTGACTGATTTGCATGAAGTGGGAGTTGATATTGAAATAATAACAGATTTTGAACTGGATAGTTTTAAGTTCGAAATGACAGAAAAAGAAAGACAGAAAATTGAATCATCAGATAATATAAAAGACGCTTTTTTTGAATACTGGACGCAAAAAGAAGCAGTGATAAAAGCACATGGTCACGGACTAACTATTCCGCTAAAATCATTTGAGATTGTAGAAAACAAAACTGAAATTAATGAGGAAAAATTCTATTTGAAAGAAATAAAAATAGATGAAAAGTATAAATGCCATATTTCACTAAAAACTAGTATTGGTGAAATTTATTTGAAAGAAGAAATTATAAAAACGCAATATTTTAATTAAGACCATAATGAAAAAACTAATAACATTACTTTTAATACTATCGCTGTTACCCAATTATTTGATGTCTCAAAGCAAGGCATACAAGTTTGAAAAAGCCACTACTTTTTTTCCCGGAGAAGCACTTATTAACGAGCAAAATAAAGTAGAATGGGGCTACTTAACGGTCCCTGAAAATTGGGATAAACCAACTGGTAAAAAGATAAAAATTGCCGTTGCTGTTTTAAAAAATACCGCTAAAAAAGAAAAAGCAAATGTGGTTGTATATCTGGAAGGAGGCCCTGGTGCGGGAGAAGTAGGCAGTATATGGAGATGGCTGGATCATCCGTTAAGAGAAAATAATGATTTAGTTTTAATGGATGTTAGAGGAACAGGATATTCCTCGCCAAAATTTTGTCCTGATTTAGGAACTAAGTTTTTAGAAATTCTGGCTAAAAATCAGAATAGTACACAGGACGAACAACAAAAAACAATGGCGGCACTGGCGTGTAAACAAGATTTAATAAATAAAGGAATTGATCTTACGGCTTACAACAGTAAATCTATTGCTAAAGATCTGAATGCGCTAAAAGAAGCTTTAAAATATGATAAATGGACAGTTTATGGGGTTTCTTACGGAACTTATACCGCTCAGGTTTATGCAAATGATTTTTCTCAGGATATTAATTCATTAATTCTCGATTCATCAATTTCGGACATAACAGAGTATTATAATTCTAATACAGCAAATTATATAAGCAGTCTTAATAAAGTTTTTGAGGCCTGCGAAAATAATCCCGATTGTAACCAACAATACCCGAACTTAGAAAAAACGTATTACGAAACCATAGAAAAATTAACCAAAAATCCTATCACGGTCGATGTTGACAAAAAAGTTATTCCAAGTGGAAAGTTTACTTATAATGCAGAAGACTTTAAAATTGCCATCCAGCAATCTTTATACTATAAAAAGCTGATAGAAGTTTTACCCTTATTGATTACGGAGTTTAATAAAGGAAATAAAAATACACTGAGTGCACTTGTTGCTTCTTTTTCAGGAGCATTAGGATTAGACTACGGTCAGTATTATTGTGTAAGTTGTAATGAAGTTATTCCGAACAATTCTATTTTGGCATTCAATAAAAAAGCAAATGGATTTCAGAAATTAAAAGGCGGATTATCGTTTTATAAATCTGATTTTTCTGTTTGTGATAAATGGAATTCAGGAATCAACAAAACGGCAACTGGCCCTAATGACTTATCGAAATTAGCGACAATTACGGCTCCGGTTTTAGTTTTTTCAGGTGCATTTGATCCTATAACTCCGCCATCAAACGGAAAGGCAATGGTGAATAAATTTAAAAACGGCTTTTTGGTGAGCGTACCAACTGGCGGACACGGCCCCGGATTTTCGATGATTGGAAGTAAAATTGTAAGTGATTTTATCTCAAATCCTACACGCCAGCCAGATGTAAGTGAATTAAAACGAAATGATAAAGTGAATTTTGCAACCGATGTACTTATAAGCGGAGGAATTTCTAATTTCGCCAATAGTCTGAATGAATTTGATCTGCTATTTTTTGCTCCATTGTTTATAGCTATTACTATTTTGTTAGTTTCAGTTTTAACCTTTGCTTATTTACTTGTCAGAAATAGAAAAGATGTTGGAAAGAATAAAATAATGAAGACCATAGTTATCCTAACTTCTTTATTTGCTTTTATAACTATTATTGGGTTTGTTTTGGCTATAAACAATACATCAGAAAATAATTTCTATATACTTGCTTTTGGTATTCCTAATCAATTTGAATATTTGTTTACAATACAATGGGTTTTTATTGTATGTGTTATAATTTCGATACTCTATTTTGTTTTTGTAATTAAGTCTATTTCGGATACAAGCGTTATGGCAGCAATCTTATTTTCGCTGTGTCTTATTGGGATTTACTTTCAGTATTGGGGTTTTTTGTTTTAGTGCCTTGAGAAGTTCTGTCATATCCCGGACTAACTTTTATCTTTAGAATTTTAAATCATTCTGTAAATAAGTGGGTTAATTTATAAATTACTTAAACCCTTGAATTTGATTCTCATAAATGTGACAGAACTATTTGAGAAGAGTGTGGCTGATTTGAATGGGATATTTATGGTTAATTGATTGATAATGATTTTACAAGATTTGTAAGGTTAGGGTTCGAATTCTCTTCCCATTGTTATAAACGTACGATAATTATGAGCGAAAACAGATTCGAAGCCTATAGTTAGGATTGCCGATGTAAAAAGAGAAGTAAATTTACTAAAATAGAGATTCGATTTGATATTGCGTCCATTTTTGCGGCAATAAATATAGGAATTCCTTATTTTTTCCTGAGTCAAACAACAATTAATAAATCAAAGATATGATACTGAAAATTCAGGTAATGATCAATGGTAAACTATTTTGAATGATTGATGAACTCGAAAACTATATTCCTGCAATCAGCCTGCTTAGGCGATCGGGCTGCGAATTTCTGTTTTTCATTATTGATTATTTAGGCTATAAAACTGAATACGATTTACAGTCAGTTCAACAGTTCGGCTGCACTGCAATTGAAATGAAAAACTTTAATTAATTCCTGAAAATTATCCTTGTTTATTTGTTTGTAGGTTTCTGATATAACTTACTTTTTAAAAATTGTATTATATTCGTTAGTGTTTATTTATCAATTAGATATAATAAAGTAATTGAAATGGAAAAAATAAAAAAGAAAATTATGTGGCAATATTATTTAATTCTAGGATTAGGACTAGTGTTCCTTTTGCTGGCAATATTCTGTTTCCGTAATACAATGTTATTTCTAAAAAATGGAGATAAAGCTACTGCAACTGTTATTGACCTTCACAGGTACGAATCAGACGGCGAAGTGTTTGCGCCAATCTTTACTTTCCGCACAAAAGATAACCAATTGGTAACATATGAACTAGCAGAAGGAAACGATCCTCCTACCTGGGAAATAGGGGAGACAACAACTGTCATCTATAATCCTTCAGATCCATCGGAAGTAAGTTTGTATAGTTACTTTAGAGTATTTATATGGACATTAATTCTGTTGTCAATTGCTCTTCCATTATTAGTTATTGGAGGGGGTTATTTTATCGCAGCGAGATTTATCTTTTAATAAATAACAGAAGTGTTATTTCGTAATTATATGCTAATAATTTTATTTAAAATCCATCTAAATGAAAGATCGCAAAATTTTATAAATAATTTGCCAGAAGAAATTTAATCCTAACCTAAAGTATTACTTATAAGGTTGACAGAAATACAGTTATACTTCTAAAAATTATATTGGCTTAACATTATAAACACTGAATCTGAATTTGTTTTGTCAAAAGCAGAATATAACTATGGTGAGCTCTGCCCTTTATTTTTAATATATTCAGTTGGTGTGATACCGTACATTTTTTTGAATTCTCGACTAAAGTATTTTACATCATTAAACCCAACTTGCAATGCTACGGTTAAGGTCGATGTTTCTCCTTTTTGGAACAATTCTACAGCATGTTTTAAGCGTTGGTTTTTAATGAATTCATTCAAGGAAAGATTGGTAAGAGCACTGAATTTCTTATACAAAACAGATTTACTCATTCCAATTTCAGTGGTAATAAATCCTAAATCTAAATTTGCGTTTCCAATATTGTTCTCAACGATTTGTTGCAGTTTTTGAAGAAAAATTTCGTCTTGCGAAGATTCAGTAGTGGTTATGATTGGCAGTTTTAAAATCTGCTCACTGTATTTCTTTTGCAATGCTGCCTTTAAGGAAAGCAAATTCTTAATATTCAATTGTAGAATTTGATCACTGAAGGGTTTAGTTACATATACATCAGCACCTTGCTGTAAACCTTGGACTTGATGAACTGATGCAGATTTTGCAGTGAGCAAAATCACAGGAATATGTGAGGTGCGAACATCTGTCTTGATTTTTTCGCAAAGCTCTAGTCCATCCATAATCGGCATCATGACATCACTAATGATAAGATCTGGCATGATTTGAAGTGCTGTTTTCCAGCCTTCTAATCCGTTTTCACTTTCATATACATGATAATTTACTTCGAGAGACTGTTTGATAAAATCTCTTACTTCATCATTATCTTCAACAATTAGTATGGTGGCTGTTTTATCTTTGTTTTCTTCTGTTTGATTCTCAATAAAGCTATCAGCTCCTATATCTTCAGTTTCTTCAATAACTATATTTTCAATTTTCGGTATTGGCGTGATATCAACTTCTTTTAGGTGATTTTTACCCAATTGCAATTCAACTGCAAATGTTGTTTTTCCTTCTTTTTCTTCAGATGCAGGTTTGCTCTTTACACTGATTTTTCCTTTATGAAGTTCAATTAGACTTTTAGTTAGTGCTAACCCAATTCCGGTTCCCATGTTTTGATCTGCCTGATAAAAATTTGTAAATATGGCGTCAAGATTATGGATTGCGATGCCTTTGCCGTTATCGGTGACGGTAATTTTTACTTTTTGTTTTTTCAATACGATTTTTAATTGTATTGCGCCTCCATTTGGCGTAAACTTGAATGCATTTGACAATAGGTTGAAAAACACTTTTTCCATTTGGTCTTTATCAAAATAAACCAAAATTTCAGGATCACTGCTTTTAAAAGTATACTCTATATTTTTTGCTTCGGCAAGCGTTTGAAAGCTTCCGTAAATTGCTTTTAAATTGCTAACCAGATCTTCTTCGGAAAAATAAAGACGCATATTTCCAGATTCCGCTTTTCTAAAATCCAACAATTCATTTACCAAGCGATACAGTCTTTCGGTATTATTTTTTATACTTAGCGCATATTTTTTTGCTGGCGTGTTTTCAGCAGTTAATTTCTCTAGTTTTTCAATTGGCCCTAAAATCAGCGTTAATGGCGTTCTGATTTCATGCGAGACATTGGTGAAAAAATCAAGTTTCATTTTTTCAAAATGAAGTTCTTGTTTTAGTTCCGTTCTTGCTTTTAAGAACTTCATAATATAATAAGTGATAATAAAAGCAGTGGCAAAATAAATGAGATAGGCCCACCAAGTTTTCCAGATTGGAGGAAGCACTTCGATAGTGATTTGTTTGACTTCTTTATTCCATACTCCATCATTGTTGGCGGATTTCACTAAAAAATGATAATCTCCAGCAGGCAAATTAGTGTAGGTTGCAGAAGGAATGTCAACATAATTCCAATTTTTTTCAAAACCTTCAAGGATATAAGCGTACTTGTTTTTGTTTGATTTTATGAAATTTAATGCCGAGAATTCAATTGTAAAAATGTTTTGATTATGATCAAAAGTAAGCGTCTCAGTAAAGTTGATGTCATTTTTTAATAGACCGCTTTCGTCTCCAACTTTAATAGGGATATTGAATAATTTAAGATTCGATAGGACAGTGGCTGGCGGAAATGCATTTCGCTCAATTCTCTGCGGATTAAAACTAATCAATCCATTGTAAGTGCCAAAGAAGATTTGTCCCTGACTGTCATTTAGTACAGAGTTGGTATTGAATTGATTATCTGGAAGACCATCAAGAATATTGAAACTTCTGAATGAATTTGTAGCTCTATTAAATTTTATCAACCCATTATCAGTGCTTATCCATAAGTTGGTATCATTGTCTTCCGTTACAGCCAATACATTATCGCTGGATAAGCCATTATTCACATCAAAAGTTTTGAAAGTATTGTTTTTCAGATTAATCAATGCTAATCCGTGATGATAGCTTCCAATCCACATTAGCCCTTGGCTGTCTTCAAAAAAACAGTTTATATCATATTCAAACTGTTTGCCTTCATTATTTTTAAAGTGTTTGTATTGAAGCTTAGCATTTTGGTAAATATGAATTCCTGTTGGACCGCCTATCCAAATATTTCCTTTTTTATCTTCATAAAGCGCGTTGATCGATTTATTTAAAAAGGTTTTTCCATTAGTTGCAGAAAAACTAAATTTTTGTTGCGCGATATCATAAATATTCAAACCAATATCAGTGCCTATAAATAGTTTGTTTTGTCTGTTTACAAGCAAACAATTAACATTATCAGATACAAGACTATTATTGTCGCCCGAATTTTGTTTATAGATTTTGAAGCTAGATGTTTTAAGATCAAAGAAATTTAATCCTCCAAGACCTGTACCAATCCAAATATTTTGGTTTTTGTCAATGACTATAGACTTTACCAAATTTGAACTTAAGCTGTTCTTGTCGTTGATGTTGTTTTTATAGATTGTAAACTGCTGGGTTTTTCTGTTGAAATAGTTTAGTCCGCCTGCTTCAGTGCCAATCCATAGATTCTGATTTTTATCTTCAACTATTGTGCTTATTATATTACTGCTAAGGCTGTTTTTGTCAATTTTGTTCTGATAAACAGTAAAAGGCGTATTGACAGAATAAACAACATTTACGCCTCCAAAGTAGGTGCCAATCCAAACTGAGCCATTTTTATCCTGAAAAATATCATAAATAGAATTTTGGCTTAAACTATTAGAATTAATTGGATCATGCTGGTAATTGATAAAATGATGCGTATACGGATTTAAAATCGATAAACCATCTTGCGTACCAATCCAAAGTGATCCGTTTTTGTGTCGTAAAATTTTGCGGACATTATTGTTTACCAATGAATTTTTGTCATTGATGTCTTTTATGAAATGTATTAGTTTTGAAGTCTTTTTATCAAAAAGATAAACACCATTTTTTCGAGTTCCAATCCAATATTTGAGGCTTTCATCCTGAACAATTGTCGTTATTAATCCAATATTTTCATCTTTTTTAAATATGGAATTGAAATGACGTTTGATATGAAGCTTTTTGCCTTCAAAAAAAAGTTCAAATAAACCATCTGAAGTTCCAACCCAAATATGATGCTGATTGTCCTCAAAGAGCTCTGATATTTGTAACTTGTTTTGGCTGATTTTGATAGCAATAAACTCTTTACTATTTGAGCCTCTAAACAATAGTTTAGTTAATGTTCCAACCCATAAGTTGTCTTTAGAATCTTTTAAAACGCGTACAACATTTTCTTTTCGAGAAATAATACTTTCAAAAGAATTATCTTCAGAATGATATAAATCCAACCCATCAGAAACAACAAGCATTGTTTTGTTTGAATCTAATTCCAGTTTTTTGATAAAGTCATTAGAAGATATGCTTTTTTTATTGGCAGGATCATTTTTAAAAACTTTGAATGTACGTCCATCATATCGATTTAGACCATACTTGGTTCCTAGCCAAATGAAACCGGCAGAATCTTGAGCAATTGATAAAACAGAATTATTCGAAAGCCCATTGGTCACATCAAGATGATTGAATGATATGGGTTTTGCCTGAGCATTGCTTTTTGAAGTTGTAAAAAATAAACCCCAAACGCAAATCTGTAAAAAGAGAAATACCCGATTATGAGTTTTAAAAGGCATTGGAATCTTTTTTTGATTAATATAATTGAGTATCGAATTGATACTGTTAAAATATTTGAGTTTTTTAGTTAAAATGTAGATTAAATTATGAAGGGGAAAATTAATCTGTTAGGATTGTAATTATTCGTCAAAAATAATAAAATGATTGAACGGTGCAATATAATTAAAATCAATTTTTTTTAGATGAATAGTTGCAGTACAGGAATATATAAGGCTGAAGTATATACAAAGGAATATTTTAATCCATAAAAGGATGAAAATACTCTTTCGAAAGAATGGTCGAAAGTAAATTTGATTCATCAAATAATTTCAGAATATAATGCTAAAAAAGATGAAGAAGATAAATTTCACTTGTTGTATATTTCTTATGTTGTTTTTGGGATCATGCTCGCCAAAAAAGAAAGAACAGACCTCGAAATTGCCAAATGTGATATTCATTTATGTAGATGATTTGGGTTATGGCGATTTAAGCTGTTATGGAGCAACTGCTGTAAAAACTCCAAATGTAGATGCTCTTGCTACTGGCGGCATTCAGTTTACAGATGCACATTGCACGGCTTCAACATGTACACCATCGAGATTCTCATTGCTTACAGGAAGCTATGCTTTTAGAAATAAAGCAGCCATTTTGCAAGGAGATGCTCCTCTTATTATTGATCCTGATAAAGAAACTATTGCTGATATGTTTAAAAATGCGGGATACTCAACCGCCGTAATCGGGAAGTGGCATCTCGGTTTAGGAAATGGAAAACCTGATTGGAATAAAGAAATCAAACCAGGACCACTAGAAATAGGTTTTGATTACAGTTTTTTAATTCCTGCAACGCCAGATCGTGTACCGACAGTATTTGTAGAAAATCATACTGTAGTTAATAGAGATGCTAATGATCCTATAAAAGTGAATTATGATAAAAGGATAGGCACTGATCCTATTGGTGGAGAAGACGAAGAGATTTTGAAAATGCTTGCCGATGCGCAGCATAGCGGTACTGTTATTAATGGAATAAGTAGAATAGGCTATATGAGTGGGGGACATAATGCCTATTGGAAAGACGAAGAATTTCCAAATGTATTAACCAATAAGGCAACCAATTTTATTGCAAGCCACACCCAAAAACCGTTTTTCTTATACTTTGCGCTGCCTGATATTCATGTACCGCGCGCTCCTAACCAAAGATTTGTCGGAAGCACAAACATGGGGCCTAGAGGCGATGCTATTGTTCAGATGGATTGGGTAACGGGGCAGATTATGAAAAAACTCAATGAACTTAAGATTGCTGATAATACTATTATAGTTTTCAGCAGCGATAACGGTCCTGTTTTAGATGATGGGTATGCCGATCAAGCATTGACCAATATTGGAAATCATAAACCGTCAGGAAAGTTCAAAGGTGGAAAATACAGCGCCTATGAAGCGGGAACTCGGGTGCCGACTATTGTTTATTGGCCTAATAAAATCAGACCAGCAAAAAACGATGCCTTGATTAGTCAGGTTGATTTCTTTGCTTCTTTTGCCAAATTGATAGGAGCAAAAATTAATCATAAAGAAACGGCCGTTGATAGTTTTGATATGCTTGATGCTTTATTAGGGAAAAGCAATAAAGGACGTCAATATTTAATAGAGGAAGCTTTTACGATGAGCATCAGAAAAGGGAATTGGAAATATATTGCTCCAAAGATGCAACAACCGCCTTTATGGCTCCTTAATAAAAATGTAGATTCAGGCTTGCAACAACAGCCACAACTTTATGATTTGGATAAAGATCCGGAGGAAGAACACAATCTAGCCACCCAAATGCCTGAAAAAACAAAAACTCTAGCTATTGAATTGGCTGCAATTATGAAAGCTCCCAATCGGAATATGAAATAAATGGACCAAAAATCATTTGATGAGTGTCGGATTAAAAATAAAAACGTCGAAAAAGTGTGATGTGGGCTGAGACCCTGTAAAAAGGAAGATTTTAACCCTCAAAAGGAAAATTATCACCCTTTTAAAGAACCAAATCGAGGTAAATTTGAAAAATGATTTTGAAAAGAAAACGTTTTCGCAATCGATACAAACATGACAAAACTAAACTAACTTTAACCAAAACTAAATTTAAGAATTATGAAAAAATTGAATTTAAAATACCAGCCTTCTCAAAAGGTTTTAAGACATTTATTTGTTGGTATTTGTTTGATCATTATTCCGTTTTTCGCACAGGCACAGGATAAAAGAACTATTTCGGGAGTTGTTGTAGACGACAAGAAAGATCCTCTTCCTGGTGTAACAATTACAGTAAAAGGAACTAAAGAGGCCACATTAACAGATTATACAGGACAATATAGCATAAAAGTAGAATCAAAAGACCAATTGATTTTTACTTATATAGGTTTTGAGACTTCTACCGTAGCTGTTGGGGATAAAAAGAATATAAATGTTACATTAAAGTCATCGACAAGCAATTTGGATGAAATTGTGGTAATTGGATACGGTACTGTTAAAAGAAAAGATTTGACAGGCGCTGTTGGCAGCGTAAACATGTCAGATTTAAATAAAACGCCAGTTCGCTCTTTTGATGATGCATTGGCAGGTCGTGTTGCTGGTGTTCAAGTAACTTCAGCAGACGGAATGCCAGGTGCCGGCACCAATATCGTTATTAGAGGTAACAACTCAGTAACACAGGCTAATAGCCCTTTATATGTTATTGATGGGTTTTTGGTTGAAGGTGGAAATAACAACATAATCAACCCTGAGGATATTGCTTCGATAGACGTTTTAAAAGACGCTTCGGCAACTGCGATCTATGGTGCAAGAGGAGCTAATGGAGTTATTGTAATTCAAACTAAAAGAGGTAAACAAGGAAAACCGGTTTTCTCTTTTTCAAGTTCAATCGGTGTGCAGCAAATTGCAAATAAGATGGACATGATGAGTACGTACGAGTTTGTGAAGTACCAATTAGAACTCAATCCGCTTGCGACTTCAAATCCAAAATCACCAACTGAAATCTATCTTACAGATCCAAATAGAACTTTAGAAAGTTACAGAAACGAAGGAAGTACAGATTGGCAAGATTTGTCAACTCGTGTGGCTTTGTTCACAAAGAATGATCTTTCGGTAACAGGGGGAACAAAAAAATTAAAATATGCTGTTAGCGGTTCAGCTACTGATCAAGACGGTATTTTATTGAATTCAAATTATACAAGATACCAAGGGCGTATTAATGCCGATTATCAATTTACAGATAAACTTAAAATCGGAATTAATTCAAATTACAGTTACTTGAAACAAACCGGTATCGATCCAAGTGCAGCAATTTATAATGGTTCAGCCAACGTAATGGTTTCAGTTTGGGGAATGCGCCCATATTCTCCTAATGTGGCAAATCCTGAGGATGAATTTATAGACCCAAACCTTAATTCTGGATTTGATTTAAGGGTAAATCCTGTGATCAACCTTAAGAACACTTATAATGTGACTACTACCAATAACTTCTCAATTAATGGTTATTTGGAGTATCTATTTACCAAAGAATTGAAATTAAGATCAACAGTAGGATATGTTGACAATAAATCTGAGAAAGATGAATTCTATAACTCCTATACTACTCTAGGACGTCCAGGAAGTGCTTCTGGTGTTAATGGAAAAATGATGAATAATAATTATACTAACTTCTTGAATGAAAACACTTTAACTTGGGATAAGAAAATACAAAAGCATCACTTTGTTGTTCTAGGAGGATTTACAATCCAAAAGCAAGAAAGTGAGTCTTATGGAAAAGCCGCTAACAAAATTCCAGTTGCTAATGAGGATTTGAGATTCGATTCGCTTGATTCGGGTACAGCTTTAAGAATTGATCCGGGTAATTCAGTTTGGACAATGGCTTCGTTTTTAGGTAGAGTAAACTACGATTATGCATCTAAGTATTTTGTAACAGCATCCTACCGAGCAGATGGTTCTTCTAAGTTTCCTTCAGAAAATCATTGGGGATATTTCCCTTCTGGTGCGCTTTCTTGGAAATTCAGCGAAGAGAAGTTCTTAAAAAACAAAGTTTTATCTGAAGGTAAATTGCGTACAAGCTACGGACAGACTGGTAATAACCGAGTAGGCGATTTCGATTATCTTACTACTTATTATGATCCAAACAACCCATTTTATGGCACGTACGTATTTGACAATAATTATGTGACAGGTGCAACGCCTCAAAAATTGGGGAATTCTCAGTTAAAATGGGAAACGACTGAACAATTTGACGCAGGTATTGATTTAGGATTCTTAAAACAAAGAATCGTTTTCTCTGCAGATGTTTATAAAAAAACGACTAAAGATTTGTTATTGAGAACAAACCTTCCATTGTCTTCTGGTTTTACAACAGCGTTTAAAAATATCGGTAGTGTAGAAAACAAAGGTTTGGAATTGTCATTGACTACTCAAAACATCATTACGAAAGATTTTACTTGGACAACTAGTGCGAATATCTCCTTTAACAGAAATAAATTATTAGCCTTAGCAGAAGGACAAAACAACTTAGAATCTATTATTAATTGGGATACAGAATATAAAGGAGTAAGTGCCTATAATGCCGTAGTAGGACAGCCTTTAGGACAAATGTATGGATTTGAATATGCAGGAACTTACAAATATTCTGATTTCACAGGAAGCGGAACAGCGGCTGATCCTTACAAATTAAAAACAGGTATTGCTAATAATGGAAATGTAAATGTACAGCCTGGAGACGTTAAATATGTAGATCAAAATGGAGATGGGACAATCACTGCTAAGGATTATACTAAAATCGGAAATGGAAATCCTTTAAATATTGGTGGATTTACAAATAATTTCACGTACAAAAACTTCGATTTGAACATTTTCTTTCAATGGTCATATGGTAACGATATTATGAATGCGAACCGAATTTTATTTGATGGAAATCAAATGGGAGCGGGAGCAGGTCGTGAAGGTTTAAATCAATTTGCTAGCTATCAAGATCGTTGGACTCCAGAAAATCCAAACTCTGATATTGTAAGAACAAAAGGTTATGTAGGAACGCCTGTGGGATATTCGTCGAGAATAGTGGAAGACGGTTCTTATTTGAGATTGAAAAACGTGGCGCTTGGATATAATTTTGACAAAAAACTTATAGAAAAAATGCATCTTAAATCGATGAGATTTGCATTATCAGCATCAAATTTATATACATGGACTAAGTACAGCGGTTCTGACCCAGAGGTTAATACCTATAACTCAGCTTTGACACCTGGTTTTGATTATTCTTCTTATCCGAGAGCACGTACGGTATTTTTTACTACAAACATTTCCTTCTAACAACATTAATTTACTTTCAAAATGAAAAAGATATATATATTATTAGGTTTGGTGGCGTTAAGCACGGCTTCGTGTGAAAATTACTTAGATACAGAACCTATACAGAAAATAGCCATAGAGCAGTATTATACAGATGAAACAGGAATCACAAATGCTTTGGCTGGAGTTTATGATCCATTAGGCTCTGAAAAATTATATGGAAGCCAGTTGTGGTGGCAATTGGATTCTTCTACAGATGAAGGATATTATGCGCGTGCTGCTACATTAACTGGCACGATGGTATACAGTTTTGATGCTTCCGCGGTAAACGTTACAGATTTTTGGGCAAATCTTTATGATGGAATTAATAGAGCAAATGATTTGATCGCACATGTTAATTTGCCAAAAATGGACGAAGACAAGAGACAGCAAATCTTGGGCGAAGCTTTATTCTTAAGAGGATATTATTACTTTATGCTCGTAAGCCATTTTGGAGATGTTCCTTTACGATTGACACCAACAACAAGTCCTAATAGCGTTCAAATGGCTAGAACGACTTCAAAAGAAGTTTACGCTCAAATATTAAAAGACATGACAGAGGCTGAAGCTAAAGTCAGCGCAACTAAAGCTTTATATTCAAGCCGTGTTTACAAAACCGTGGTTCAGGGAGTTCTTGCAAGAGTATGCTTGCAAATGGCAGGTTATCCTCTGAATGATGCGTCAAAGTATGCTGATGCATTGGCTTGGTCTAAAAAAGTAATCGATTCTGGGCAACATAGTTTAAATGTAAGTTTTGAGACTAATCCGCCTGCCGGAAAACCTGCCAATTATTATAATGTAGTTAATCCATCAAATGGAAACACTTCTAATAATGCTTACCGTCAAATATTTATTACTGAAGCTTCAGATAAATATGACACTAATGAATTGATGTGGGAAGCTGATTTTAAAGCACGCGGTGGGGGATATAATGAAGGCGGACGTGTAGGAAATAATATTGGTATTATTTTTCAGCCTGCTGCTACCAACCCGTTATTTGGAACTTACTGCTGGGGCTTCATAAAAGGAACAGGAAAACTGTTCAGAACTTACGATGCTACAGGAGCAGATTTACGCCGTGACTGGAATTTGACAACTTATACAGTGGCCAACGCAACTGGAGTTAAGACTAACTTAGCCAAGACAATACAATACGGCAGGGATTGCGGAAAATGGAGAAGAGAATATGAAATTAACCTTTCAGGAGATCAAAATTACACTGCAATTAATTTCCCTATCTTAAGATATTCAGATGTATTATTAATGTACGCTGAAGCCGAAAATCAGGTGAACGGTCCAACAGCTGCGGCACAAGAGGCAGTGAATAAAGTTAGACGCAGAGGTTATGGACGTACAGATGTTTCATCTCCATACGCAATATCAGATGCTGCTACAGCAACAGCAGCGGGTTCTAAAGCAGCTTTTCAGCAATTTATTGAAGATGAACGTATGCGCGAATTATGTTTTGAAGGTCTGCGCAAAATGGACTTGATTCGTTGGAATAAATTTGCCGCTACTATGAAAGCAGTAAGCGATGATATGGCCGCAGCGCCAACTACAGGTCCATTGACTTTAGGGAATCAGCAATACGGTGCTTTAGGAGGCAGGAATGCTTCTGCTGGTGGAAATAAGTTTTTACTGTTCCCGATCCCTTCTTTGGAAATGTCATCGAATACGCTAATCCCTAAAGAGAGCCAGAATCCAGGCTGGTAATTTTAAACGCTAATTTAAAAAGTTGGTAAAAATACTAACGGCATTTTTACCAACTTTTATAACCTATTTAAATTCATGAAAATAAAGTATTATTTAATACTATTGTCATTTTGCAGCTCATCTATTTTTGCTCAAAAAGACAATAGCAAGGATCATTCTGCAATGAAAAAAATGATCGAGGAGAATTTTGTTTTTGCCGAGAAGCAATATCAGTTTTTGGAGAAAGCCACACCATCAGACTCAATGCCTAGAACATTTGAGAGCGGTCACAATGTTAGTTCTGATGCATACTGGTGGTGCAGTGGTTTTTATCCCGGTACGCTTTTGTATATCTACGAATATACCAAAAAGCCGTTGTTGCTCAAAGAGGCTGAAAAAAGGCTTACGATATTGGATACGGTAAAGTATTATACAAAAAACCATGATTTAGGTTTTATGATGTATTGCAGTTTCGGAAACGCTTATCGATTGACAAAAAATGAAGAATACAAAAAAGTGATTCTTCAATCTTCAAAATCATTGGCGACAAGATATCATGCAGGAGCAAAAGTGATCCAATCTTGGGAAGTTACAGAAGGTGCACTTAAGCAGAAAGGTTTTGTCGGTCCAGTAATTATTGATAATCTGATGAATCTGGAAATGCTGGAATGGACAAGCCATAATAGCACCGATAAAAGTTTCGCAGAAATCGCAGAAAACCACGCTAATACAACAATTAAAAATCATTTTAGGCCTGATTATAGCAGTTATCACGTATTAGATTATGACTTGAATACAGGCGAAGTTCGCAAGAAAGTTACGGCGCAAGGATATGCAGATTCTAGTGCATGGAGCAGAGGACAAGGATGGGCTTTGTATGGCTATACGATGATGTACCGTTTTACAAAAAATCCTGAGTATTTGAAACAGGCAAAAGGTGTAGCAAAATTCATTTTGAACAATCCAAATCTGCCTGCAGACAAAGTTCCGTATTGGGATTTTGATGCACCAAATATCCCGAATGCATTACGAGATGTATCGGCGGCGGCAGTTTATGCTTCGGCGTTGCTCGAATTGGGACAATATACTGATGGCGCAGAAAAACAAAATTATGTGGATACAGCAAAAACGATTCTAAAATCATTATCAGGTCCAAAATACCGTGCAAAATTAGGTGCAAACGGAGGTTATCTCTTAATGCACAGTGTAGGATCGATTCCGCATAAAAGCGAAATTGATGTTCCATTAACTTATGCTGATTATTATTTCTTGGAAGCGTTATTGCGTTATAAAAAATGGTACCTATAATTGGATAAATAATTATCTTCAACAGATAAAGAGTGTTTTACAGATTTATAAAATATATTTAATTGTTTTATGTGGGGGCATATTCTAATTAAAGAGTTTTTCGGTTACCATTTTTAAATTAATTAAGATGAACAATAAGAATAAGAAAGTTGGAAAAGGAAAAATCATCCTTTTGAGTTTGTTTGCTGCGACAACTGCTTTTGCACAAAAAGAAGCCAAAATTTTTGAAGACTATAAGAAAGACAGAGCGCTTTTGCCTGATTTCTCTTATGTTGGCTATCATCAAGGCGAAAAAGAAATCCCAAATATAACCAACTATAAAATTTTTGATGTGACAGCTTTTGGCGCAAAGCCAGATGATGCTGTTTCTGATAAAATTGCAATTCAAAAAGCAATCGATGCCGCAAACAAAAACGGTTCTGGAATTGTTTTTTTTCCAAAAGGAAGATTTTTGGTTAATGAAGATGGCGATGCTCCAAATTCAATCATTTCCAAAAAAGGCAATATTGTTTTTAGAGGAAGCGGTTCTGGCGTGGGTGGCACCGAATTGTTTATGAAAAATGCGCTTCCGCCAGCAGATCCGTCAAAAATGTGGACAGTGCCGCCTTTGTTTATTTTTGGAAGCGGTGGAGCTGATAAAAAAATCGGACAAGTAACGGCTTCAGCCAAAGTTGGCGATTTTTCGATAAAACTAAATACAACCGAAGGGCTAAATCCTGGAGATTGGATCATGTTATATCTCTTAGATAATAATAAAGATTTGATCGCATCCGAATTAAAGAATAACAAAGTGGAACCTCAGTGGACCTACCTTGTTGAGAAAGGAATAGAAGTAAAAGTCTTTTATCAGATCAAAAGCATAAAAAATGAAACACTGACTTTATTCGCACCAATTTCGTATACCATTGATTCGAAATACAAATGGGAAGTCTCAAAATTTGCTAATAGCCAGGAAGTAGGAATAGAAGATGTTGCATTTGTGGGCAATTGGACAGAAAAATTTGTTCATCACCGTTCATGGAAAGATGACAGCGGTTATACTATGGTCAACATGAGAAGAAATACAAACTCATGGATTAAAAACTGCCGTTTTACCGATTGCAGTGTTGCGGCAACAATTGCACAAAGTGCCAATGTTTCTGTTTTAAACTGCAAGATCGACGGAAATGCAGGCCATCAGGCGATAAACTCAAATGGTTCTACAAATGTTTTGATTGCAAATTGCGTTGATTTCGCATCTCAATGGCATTCTTTCGGAGCCTCTCACTGCTCTATGAATACTGTTATCTGGAAGTGCACTTATCCGGCAACTACTTGTTTTGAATCGCATTCTAGCCAGCCAAGAAATACTTTGCTAGATGAGGTAGAAGGCGGTTTAATGAATGGACGCGGGGGCGGTGCCACAGAAAATATGCCGAACCACATGCAGGGATTGGTGCTTTGGAATTACAAGCAAACCAATGAAGCTGTAAAAGATTTTGAATTCTGGCCAAGTACACAAGTATTTGAGTGGTGGAAAATTCCTAATCCAATTATTGTTGGTTTTCAAAGTAAAGGAACAACGTTCAAGATGGAACAATTAGGACTTTCTGAATCACTTGATAAAGCTGTAGAACCTTCTTCTTTATATCTGGCTCAATTAAAATTAAGGCTGAAAAAGCTGCCAAAATGGATCAAAGAAATTCAATAAAACAAAATTGAATACAATAATTAATAAGTGCTTACTAAAATATTAAAATAAATTATACCAGTGGTTTCGGATAATTTTTAATTGTTTTTTGAAAAGGCCGCTGTGGTGGGCGGCCTTACTTTTAAAGAATATCAATCAGAGATTTTAATAGAATTAATGAAAATATAAAAAATGATTATGAAAAAAATAAAATGCAATAAGTATGCAAATTTGTTCTTTTTGCTATTTGCATTATATACGATTTCGACTGTTGCACAATCTAAAAAATCGCCTAATTTGGTCATTATCTTAGCCGATCAATGGAGAGAACAGACCTTAGGATTCGAAGGAAAAGAACCTGTGCAGACTCCGCATTTGGACAAATTTGCCAAAGAAAGTTTGGTAGTGAGCCAAATGGTAAGCAACTTTCCGGTTTGCTCGCCAGCAAGGGCTATGCTGATGACAGGACAATATCCATTAAAAAATCATGTGTACAGCAATGTCAATTCGAGTTCAGCTCCTTTTGGTGTCGAACTCCAAAAAGATGCCGTATGCTGGTCGGATGTTTTAAAGCAAAACGGCTATTCAAATGGATATATTGGAAAATGGCATTTGGATTCGCCATACAAACCTTATATTCCAACATCAAACAATGTAGGAGAAGTGGCTTGGAATGAATGGACTTCGCCAGACAGACGCCATGGTTTTGATTATTGGTACGGTTACGGAACTTATGACGAGCATGATAAGCCAATGTATTGGGATACCAATGACAAAAGAGATGATTTTAAATATGTGAACGAATGGGGGCCAACTCATGAAGCAGATAAAGCATTGGCATTCCTAAAAAATGAAGGAGGAAAAATTCGCAAAAGCGGCGCTCCTTTCTCATTGGTTGTTTCTATGAATCCGCCGCATTCGAATTATCAAACGGTTCCTAAAAAATATTATGATCTCTACAAAGATGTTCCTATGAAAGATTTGGTTAAAGATCCAAATATTCCGGCAGAAGGAACAGAAATGGGAGACCAATACCGAAAAGATGTCCGTTACTATTATGCCAATGTAACAGGAGTTGACGAGCAGATTGGGCGAATTATTCAAGGAATAAAAGACTTGAAACTTGATGAAAACACGATTGTAGTCATTACTGCCGATCACGGAAATTGCCTCGGGAAACATTCGGAAATATCCAAAAACAATATTTACGAAGAATCAATTCGAATTCCATATATCGTTTATTGGAAAGGACGAATCATGCCAAGAATCGATAATGAATTTTTAGGAAGCATTCCAGATATCTATCCGACTCTTTTGGATTTGATGGGACTGAAAAATAAGATTCCGAAAGATGTTGACGGAAAAAGCTATGCCCAATATTATCTTAACGGAAAAGGAGCAAAACCTTCTGAACAATATCTTTTAGGAGCTATAGGCAGTAGCAATGTCAAAATAAATACGGGCTTTAGAGGTATTCGTACCAATGATTATAAATTAGCCTATGTCAAGAAAAAAGGAAAAGGCGAGTATGAGTTGTACGATCTGAAAAAAGATCCTTTTGAGTTGAACAACATTTATAATGCTGATTTGCCGATTGTGAAAAAACTGAAACCCGTTTTGGAGCAATGGCTTAAAAAAACAAACGATGGATTTGTTTTGGATAAATAAAAATTTTTAGAAAATAACAAAATATACACAATGAACTTATTTGATTTAAAAGGAAAAACGGCCCTAGTAACTGGAGGCATTCACGGATTAGGAATGGCGATGGCCGAAGGCTTGGCAAATGCAGGAGCAGAATTGATTATTACCAATAATACCGCAGAACCGCTAGAAACGGCGATACAACAATATAAAAGTAAGGGATATAAAGCAACAGGTTATGTTTTTGATGTAACCGATGAGGTTGAGGCTGAAAAACAAGTAGAAGCAATGATTTCCGCGCATGGAAAAATTGATATTCTCGTTAATAATGCCGGAATCATCATGCGTGTGATGGCAATTGATATGAAAGTAGAAGATTTTAGAAAAGTGATTGATGTAGATTTAGTTGGCGTATTCATTATGTCAAAATTGGTAGCAAGAGACATGATTGCTAGAAAGTCTGGAAAAATCATCAATATCTGCTCGATGATGAGCGAGCTTGGTCGTGACAATGTCAGCGCGTATGCTTCTGCAAAAGGCGGATTGAAAATGTTGACTAAAAATCTGGCAACAGAATGGGGCAGGCATAATGTTCAAGTAAACGGTATCGGGCCTGGATATTTTGCAACTTCACAAACGGAGCCAATCCGTGTAGACGGACATCCGTTTAACGAATTCATCATTGGCAGAACACCTGCTGGACGTTGGGGAGATCCGGAAGATCTTGCAGGAACAGCTGTTTTCTTGGCTTCAGATGCAAGCAACTTCGTCAATGGCCAGATTATTTATGTAGATGGCGGAATTTTGGCTACTATCGGAAAGCCATCCAACGAATAATTTTACTTTATTTTTTCTGCTGATAGATCTTTTTAGAAATATTGGCAGATTTTTTTAAGATTAAAACTAGTATTAAAATGAAAAACTTAAAATACGTTTGCTTTTTTCTTGCGATTTTGCCCTCAATGCTTTTTGCACAGTCAAAGGGAATTATTGAAATACAGAATACTTCTGATTTAGAAAGAAAGGAAGCGGTTGTATCGGTTGAATGGAAAGCAATTTTATCTCATTTTCCACAAATTGATACTGCAGATTTTGTCGTAATCAATTCGGCAACAAAAAAACAAATCCCATATCAATTAGAACATAGAGGAAAGTCAGAGATTCAAAATCTGCTTTTGCAACTAGATATGAAAGCCAAAAGCACTGTTCGTCTTTCTATACAGAAAGGTAAACCGCAAGCTATTGCAGTGAAGACTTTTGCCCGATATGTTCCAGAAAGAATGGATGACTTCGCTTGGGAGAATGACAAAATCGCGTTCAGGGCTTATGGAAAAGCGCTTGAAAAAACAAGAGATGATGCGTATGGTTTAGACGTTTGGGTAAAACGCACCGATAAAATGGTGATAAACGAGCGTTACAAAACAGGTGAATATCACACAGATCATGGAAACGGCTTAGATTATTACAAAGTCGGATTCACACTAGGAGCAGGAAGCATGGCGCCTTACATAAAAGATAGTATTTATTATTCTGGAAATTATCATCGTTGGAAATTGTTAGATAATGGTCCATTGCGTTCGACATTTCAATTAGAATATGATGCATGGGATGCGGCAGGAACCAAAATTTCGTGCATCAAAACCATTTCATTGGACGCCGGCTCGCAGCTTAACCGCATCGAAAATGTTTACACTTATACAGGAAGCAGGGCGATGCCGGTTGCGGTAGGCATAAGCAAAAGACCAGAAAACGGAGTGCTTTTATTAAATGAACAAAAAGGAATTTTAGGTTACTGGGAACCAAAACACGGAGAAGATGGAACGACTGGAGTCGGCAGTATTTTAATTACTCCTGTCAAAAACATGTTGGTTGGAAAAGACCAATCATTAGCTATTGCCGAAACAAAAAATAACGAAGCTATTGTTTATTATACTGGAGCTGTTTGGGATAAGGCAGGAAAAATTATAAATGCTACGCAATGGTTCGATTACTTGAATCATTTTTCTGAGGAATTGAAAAATCCGCTGCTTGTGACTGTAAAATAAGAGATCAGCTAAAGTTTATAACTTAAATATGAATTTTAAAAATGAAGATTTTCAAGATAGTTTCAGTAATTCAAATTTTGTTTGTGGGTTACATTGGATTGGCGCAAAATCCAATTATTAAAACTGCCTACAGTGCAGACCCTTCAGCAAGAGTATTTAAGAATACGCTTTATATTTATCCGAGTCATGACAGAGATAATGCAAAATGGTGGGATATGGAAGATTGGCATGTTTACAGCACCACAGATATGGAGAAATTTACAGATCATGGAGTCGCATTTTCGCTAAAAGAAATTCCTTGGGCAACAAAATATGCATGGGCTCCTGATTGTATAGAACGAAACGGAAAATATTATTTTTATTTTCCAACTGATCAGGATCATATTGGTGTAGCAGTCAGTGACAAGCCTTATGGGCCATTTAAAGATCCTTTGGGAAAGCCACTTTTGTCAAGAACTTCAAAAGGAGTAGTTGCCAATAGGGACTTTATCGATCCCAATGTTTTTATTGATGATGATGGACAGGCTTACCTTTTCGCCGGGCAATTAGCGGTAAATGCTGTAAAATTGAATAAGGATATGATCTCTTATAGCGGCGATGTAAAAATCATCGAAGGAACAGATCATTTTTTCGAAGCGGTTTGGGTACATAAATACAACGGCAAATATTATATGTCCTATTCAGGAAAAGATGGTGATGGCGGAGACAAGATCTTATATGCAATGGCGGATAATGTTTTAGGTCCTTATACTTACAAAGGAGAGATATTAGGTCCCGTAAATAGCGGCACGAACCATCATTCCATTGTAAAATATAAAGGAAAATGGTATTTGTTTTATCATACTGCAGATTTGGCATTGCAAAATATTCCAGAAACATCAGAAGACCGAAAGTATGTACAATGGAGAAGATCGGTATGTTTTCAAGAACTTCATTATAATAAGGATGGAACTATTCAAACCATAAAAACAGCAGTTGTAAAAGAATAAGTTTTTCATTGAAGACAAAAAGGTGCCAATTATGAGAAAAAAATTTTTCTGTTCTATATTGTTTATTATTTTATTGCAATTTCAAGTCGTTTCTGCACAACAAGACGAATTTGATATCGTCAGGAAAAATATTTCAAACCATTTAATACAGATAACTAAAGTCACATCTGATGATTTGCTAAAACTACAGCAATCACAAAAGTCAGACGGAAGTTGGAGCGACATTGATTACGGAAGTTCAGCAATAACTTTATGGCAGCCGATAACGCATTTGCAGCGAATTAAAAATTACTCTATTGCGATAAATAAAGAGCCGAACGATAAATTAAACGAGCAGATTATCGCAGGACTTCAGTATTGGCTAAAGACTGCTCCCAAAAGTAAAAATTGGTGGTACAATGATATTGCGACACCACTTGCTATTGGCGAAATTCTGGTGCTTTTGGATGAGGCAAACCTTGTTTATCCAAAAGAATGTAAAGATGCTTTATTGGAATCAATGAAACGCGGAGATCCTTATAAAGAAAAAGGAGCAAACAAACTTGATATTGCCATGCATTATTTGTACAGAGCCTGTGCATCCAAAGATGAAAAATTAATGGATTTGGCAGTAAACCAATTATTTGCTCCTATCGAGTTTTCAACTCTAGAAGGTCTGCAAAATGATTATTCTTATTTTCAGCACGGAAAACAATTGTACTTGGCAGGTTATGGCGTAGTATTCTTAATGGGCGAATATAAAGCAGCTTCGGCTGTTAAGAACACAAAATTTGCGCTCAGTAATGAAAAACTAAAATTGTTGCATACATATTTGACACAAACTTTCTTAAGAGCAATAAGAGGACGATATAGTGATTTCAATATCGAAGGGAGAAGCATATCCAGACCTGATATTTTGGACAAAAAGAACGCAATTCCAGATGGATACGCCGAAAATATGCTGCAAATATTAGCCATTGCCAAAAGCATAAATCCATTTGATGCTGTAGAAATTGAAAATGCAATAAAACGGATTAAGGAAGATAGGCCTGCATCATTCGGCATAGAATCTTTTCATAAACAATTTTATTGCGCTGATTATACTTTGCATCAGCGAAAGAACTATGCATTCAATGTCAGAACGGTTTCCTCAAGAACAAAACGAACTGAAACAGGTAATGGAGAAAATTTATTCGGACAATTTTTAGCCGATGGCGCCACAAATATCCAACGAACTGGAAATGAATATTTCAATATAATGCCTTTATGGGAATGGGATAAAATACCCGGCATCACAAGCAGGGATTATCCAAATAACCTTCCCGCAATAATTGAATGGGGCGAAAACGGAAGCACCGATTTTGTTGGTGGCATCAGCGATGAAAAGTACGGATGCACGGTTTACGACATGAATTACAATGATGTAAGAGCCAAGAAAACATGGTTCTTTTTCGATAAAGAAATTGTTTGTTTAGGAACAGGTATAAATAGTAATTCAGAAGAAAACATCACAACGACCTTGAATCAATGCTGGCTGAAAGGCGAGGTTAAAATTGGAAATCACCCTTCTTTAGTGGCAGAAACTGAAAAATTAGAAAATCCGTCATGGATATGGCATGATAGAATTGGATATTATTTTTTGCAACAAACAAAAGCAACAGTAAGCACGAATGCACAAAAAGGAAGCTGGAAATACATTAACAAAGGATATAGCGATGCCGATATTGAAGGAAAAGTGTTCAAACTCTTTATTGATCATGGAGCGAAACCCATAAATAAAAGTTATGCCTATTGCGTTTTGCCCGATATTTCGCTGAAAAAAATGAATAAAAGTGTAGATAATATCGATATTGTAGCCAACAATAATGAGGTTCAAGCTGTGGCAAATAACGGACTGAAAATGATGCAGATTTGTTTTTACAAACCTCAGGCTTTGATTTATAAACAATTGAAAATAACAGTCGATCAGCCCTCTTTGATGCTTATTAAAAATATTAATGAGAATCAGCCAGAAATTTGGATTTCAGATCCGTCTCAGAAATTATCAGAAATAACTATCTTAGTTGAAATGAACAACAAAACCATATCTAAGAAAATAAGACTGCCTGATAATGAAAATAAAGGACAGTCAGTAAAGATCAATTGATTTGATGTTGGATCATTATCATTTTTTACAAGCATTGATTTTTTTTGAAATACTATTAAAATGAAAAAAATACTATTTATATGTTTTGTTTTTTGCCATTTGATTGTTGTAGGTCAAGGCAATTCAGTAACATCAAGCGCTCAAACTTCTGCCAAAGGTGATTTTACTTTAGGAAACAGGGAATTTCTTTTAAACGGAAAACCTTTTTTGATCAGAGCTGCCGAACTTCATTATCCTCGTATTCCAAAACAATATTGGGATCAGCGTATAAAAAACTGCAGGGCGATGGGAATGAATACGATCTGTATTTATCTTTTTTGGAATTATCATGAAGAAGAACAGGACAAATTTGATTTCAGCGGAGAAAAAGATATTGTCCAATTCGTTAAACTTATACAAGAAAACGGCATGTACTGCATCATTCGTCCAGGACCTTATGTTTGCGCCGAATGGGATATGGGAGGATTGCCTTGGTGGTTGTTGAAAAAAGAAAACATCCAGTTAAGAACACTTTCAGATCCGTTTTTTATGGCTCGCGCTTCAAAATTTTTAGGTGAAGTTGGCAAGCGTCTCGCACCTCTACAAATACAAAATGGCGGTCCAATTATTATGGCGCAGGTAGAAAATGAATATGCGGCTTTTGGGAATAGCAGTGAGTACATGGAAGTAATGCGAAAAAATCTTCGAAGTGCAGGATTTGACAAAGTACAATTAATGCGTTGCGACTGGGGTTCCAATTTTGATGCCTACAAAACCGATCCTGAAGTTGCCATTACTTTAAACTTTGGCGCAGGTTCGAATATCGAAAAACAATTTGGAAGGTTTAAAGAACAGCATCCTACAGCGCCATTAATGTGCAGTGAATATTGGACAGGTTGGTATGACAGATACGGTCTGCAGCATGAAACAAGATCTGTTGATACTTTTATAGGCAGTCTAAAAGAAATGCTAGATCAGAAAATCTCGTTTAGTTTGTATATGGCGCATGGAGGAACAAATTTTGGGCAATGGGGAGGAGCAAATTCAGGGCCTTATACGGCAATGGTTACTTCCTATGATTATGACGCACCTATAAGCGAACAAGGAAATATTGGCGAAAAGTTTTATGCCGTTCGAGATTTGCTGAAAAATTATCTTAATCCTGGTGAGACTTTGGGAGAAATTCCAAATCAAATTTCGGTAATGGAAATTCCGAAAATACAATTCACACAAAGCGCCTCTTTATTTGAAAATCTGCCAAAAGGGAAAAAATCAGCCACTATTCAATCTATGGAAATGTTTGATCAAGGCTGGGGCAGAATTAATTACAGAACTAACTTGACTGCATCAGAAAAGCCTCGAAAATTAATCGTTACAGAAGTCCATGATTGGGCGCAGGTTTATGTAGATGGAAAATTAATTGGCGTATTTGACCGAGATAAATCCAGCAATGTAATGGAGATTCCGCCAACCAAAGACAAAGCCGTTTTGGATATTTTGGTAGAAGGAACAGGAAGAATCAATTACGGAAAAGATATTCTGGACAGAAAAGGAATTACCGAAAAAGTGGAATTGAAAGATGCCAAAGGAACAACTGAACTAAAGAATTGGACAGTTTATAATTTTCCGGTAGATTATGATTTTCAGTCAAATAAAAAGTACAATAATACGAAACCAATTGGTCCGGCTTGGTATAAAGCTAATTTTACTTTAAGCAAAACCGATGATACTTATCTCGATGTTAGTACTTGGGGTAAAGGAATGGTTTGGGTGAACGGACACAACATTGGACGTTTTTGGAAAATCGGTCCGCAACAAGCACTGTACATGCCAGGTGTTTGGCTTAAAAAAGGACAAAATGAAATTATTGTTTTGGATTTGGAAAAACCAGTTGAAGCGTCTATAACGGGAATAAATCACCCAATTTTGGATAAAATTAATTCAGATGTTTCGTTGCTGAGTAGAAAGCCTGGACAAGAACTGAAATTAGCAGGAGAAACACCAATTTTAACAGGAACTTTTGATGCAACGGAAGATTGGAAGGAAGTGAATTTTGAGCAAACAATTTCAGGACGATATTTTTGTTTTGAAGCTATAAGCGCACAAAACAAAACAGATGCAAATGCGACAATGGCAGAAATTGAATTAATTGGTAAGGATGGCAAAGCAATATCTCCAAAAAAATGGAAATTACTTTATGCGGATAGCGAAGAAATTACTACCTCAAACAATGTAGGAAGTTTTGTTTTTGATAAACAAGAATCAACAATGTGGCAAACTAGCCTTGTAGGCAAAAAGTCGAATTATCCGCATCAAATTGTGATTGATTTAGGACAGAATGAAGAAATTAAAAGCATTCGTTATCTGCCAAGAACTGATGGTGGAAAGAAAGGAATTATAAAAGATTATAAACTTTATTTCAAGCTAGAACCTTTCAAATTTTAGTTTTGAGATTTTTTAAGTGGAAAACATTACGATTAATAAACAGCCTTCGGGCTGTTTATTTGTTTTAGATAGAATTGGTTAAAGTTGAGTAGTTTAGGATGATTTTTATCTAAAAAAGGAAGATTGTGTTCCAGTTTGTTTATTGGTAGAATTAGTTTTGATATGAACTATTTAACTAACCAAAAACAGTTTTATGAAAAATTATTACTCAATTTTACGATTTAAATTATGTTGCTGTTTTTTGCATGACCAGCAGAGATACAAAAAGTTTTATCATTTGATTAGTTGTCTGTTATTGTTTTTTGCGGTCTCGCATCAAGCAAATGCACAGGATATTCTTTATCAGGACGATTTTGAAGGCGCGGCCACAGGATGGATTAACAGTTATAGTGTTTTGGATGCAAGTACTTCGGTATCGCCAACACATTCGCTGAAATACACTCGAGCAAGCACAAGTTTTTCGCTTTTCGCAGGACCCGATATTACAGCTGGTTTTACGATTGGGCAAAGTTATAACGCATCGATAATGGTAAAAACAGCTCTTACAGGAGGATCTGCAACTGAAGGAGCAAAATTGGTTTTAGTGGCTTATAACGGAACTACATTTATAAGTTCGACTACGACAACAGCTACAAGAGCAACAGACTGGATACATCTAACAACGAGTAATTATGTTGTTCCTGCTAATACAACAAAACTGAGAGTGTATGTACAATTGGATTCAAATGCAATTGGAACGGCTTGGTTTGATGATGCTAAAGTATATAAAACACCTGTTGCACCTCCTTCAGACACTGTTTATCAAAGTGATTTTGAAGATGCAGCAACTGGATGGATAAACAGTTACAGTGTTCTCGATGTAAGCACTTCAGTGTCGCCAACGCATTCATTAAAATATACAAGAGCTAGTACACAATTTTCATTATGGGCTGGACCTGATATCACTAGTGGTTTTACAATTGGCCAAAGCTATAATGCTTCGATAATGGCAAAAACGTTGCTTAACGGAGGTTCGGCAACAGAAGGGGCGAAATTGGTTTTGGTGGCTTACAATGGAACCACATCAATAGGATCTTCTTCTATTACAGCTTCAAGAGCAACCGATTGGACCTTATTGACAACCAACAATTTTACAATTCCTGTCAATACTACTAAATTAAGAGTATATGTGGCTTTAGATGCTAATGCTGTGGGCACTGCTTGGTTTGATGATGTTAAAGTCTTTAAAACACCGCCGCCAGGCCAACAAAAATATAGTTTTGACACAGCTGTTCCTGCCAATTTTTCTTCATCTGAAGGAACACTTGCAATTAGTTCAGAGCATTATAAGGATGGAGGAAAAGCGCTTAAATGGAACGCAAATGGAAATTCAGTTTTAACGGCGAGTAACTTAGGGATTACATCAGCTCAAACAGGATCTTTTAGTGCAAGCAATGCCCAATTTTATGTCTACAGCCAAAAAGTAAGCAATGATACGCTTGTTTTTCGATTTTATGATACTGGAGGTGTATTGAAACGTGAAGGCCATATGCTGTTGAATTATAAGGGTTGGAGAGATTATCACCGCAGTTATCGTTACGATTACAATTACGAAAATGAATTGCCTGCTTTCGCTCTCGGAAAAATGGAAATTATTTACAAACCTGAAAACCCAAATACTGCAAATACAATTTATCTTGATACCTTTACTATGTATGGAGATAGCCAGACTAGAACTCCAGGTCCTCACATGAAATTGGATATGATTCATTTTCCGAAGGGAGATCCTGCTAAAATGGATTTTTTTGAAGGTGTAGGGGCAACAGCATACAATTGTTATAATCAAACCGTTCCTATTGCTCCTCCATCATCAGGGCAGGAGCAGGCAGATGTTTCTGTCATAAAATCGAGATACCCACGTCCTGTCTATATTCCAGTTGCCGCTGATGTACAAGCTGCTAAAGATTATGTTGCCGCTTGCAATATTACCCGTAATGCAGATGGCTCTATTACTGGCAAAGGATTGACCACTGAGATTGAAGACCCAAATTCATTGGTTACTATATCAACCCATGTTGGTAATTTAGCCCGAGCGGCGGTTAGAAATAGTGATACTGATGCCAGAGCTAAGTTGCAGCTTTTTGTGGAATATTTATTGGATCAGGGACTTGCTGAAGGAGGTAGAAACTCTATACAGTCAAATAATTACACTCCTTGTCAAAACTTTCCAGTTGGCTTTTTACAAAGTCTGTCAGATTATTATGGAGCTGGCACTGCTGCACTTGCTCCAGAACTTAGAGCTGAAGTAATCAAAATGCTAAAATGGTCTAACGAATATAATGTTATCTATCATCCAGGGACACCATTTCTTCCAGTAAATACCGATATGATTCATTTAAAATCGACGTTTTGGCTAGAAATGGCTACATTGGATTCTGATGTAGACAATCAAGTACGCGACTTAAAAGCCGCATCGCGTTATTTGAGTCTATTTACCAATACTACGCAAGGAGAAAGTGACGGTTTGAAACCTGACGGAAATGGTGCGCACCATGGGATTGCACATATGCGATATATGTATGCATTAGGCACTTGGACTGAAAGAGCTTATTCTTTAAGAAATACAGCTTATAAGATCAGTCCGCAAGCGTATGATAATATGTCGAATGCCTTTAAAACATTAGCTCTGCAAACTTCTAAAGGAGTCGTTTATCCAATGTCAATCTCAGGAAGAATTCCAGAGGAAAATTTTCCTATTACTACAGGAAATTTTCAGCATTTGGTCGAAGTAGGAGGAGATTTAAAAGGGACTGGGTATGAATCTAATCTAGCGACTTTTTATAATTATGTTTACCAAAATAATTTTTATCCTGTGCAGACAGCCCAAATGGACGGATATTATCATTTTAACTATGCCAATTTAGGCGTTAAGCGAAAAAATAATTGGATTGCCATGGCGAAAGGTTTGACTGATAATTTGTGGGGATCTGAGATTTATGCTGCTCAAAACAGATACGGAAGATATCAAAGTTATGGCGCTTTGGAAGTGTTGTATAATGGTAATCGTGCTGAAAGCGGAGTGCCAACTACTTTAGGAGGAGATGGCTGGGATTGGAATGTAACTCCAGGCGCCACAACAATTCATTTACCTTATAATGAGCTGCAAGCTAAAGTTGATATAGCTACTGAGTACCAGAAAAAGAGTTTTGCCGGCGCTTTATCTTTAGGGCAAAACGGGATTTTTGCAATGGATTTTCTTGAAGATTCAGCAAATGGGGCAAGATACAGTGCTAACAATTTAAAATTCCATAAATCGGTATTTACATTCGACAATATCTTTGTATGCTTGGGAAGCGGCATTAGTTCTACAAATAGCGTAAGCAATACTGCTACCAATTTATTTCAGGCAATATCTACCACAGACAATCCTTCAATTTATGTTAATTCTGATGCAGCAATTGCAGATGCGACTTACAATAATGTTCTATCTACTGAGAGTAATAGTGCTTGGATCGTAAGCGGTCAAACAACAGGTTATTTTGTACCGCAAGGAGCAGGTGATATTACAGTTGGAAGAGGATCACAAACCACTCCTGTATATTCAACAAAAACGGGTTCGCCAACCGCTACCGCTAATTTTAGTAAAGCATATATTAGCCATGGAAAATCACCAAGCGATGCGAAATATCAATTTGTAATGGTTCCTGGCACCACACCGCAAGATATGGCTGCATTGAGCACTAGGATTAATAATGGAGAACTCTATCAGGTATTGAAACAGACAGACAGTCTTCATGCCGTTAAATATTTGCCAGAAGACCTGACTTCTTATGCTTTCTTTACAGGCGCAAAAAATATTAATATTGGCAAGGTAAACAGCATATCAGGTGAAGCTTTAGTTGGAATAAAGGAAATAAATGGCACATTGGAAATTACAGCTAATAATCCTAATTTAAATACAGTTTCAGATCCGATTACATCTTGGCGTTCTTCTGTTTATTATTTAACGATTAAACTGAACGGAAAATGGAAAGCAGCTGTAAATCCAAATGCTGTTCAGGTTACTTTAGAAGGAGAAAACACGATTTTGAGCTATTCATTGATTGATGGCTTCTCCAAAGCATTGACTCTGATTCCTTATAATGAAGCGCCGACAGTATCGATTACTTCTCCTATTATTGACTCAAGTTTTAATCAAGGTGAGAATATTGCAATCACAGCCAACGCCGCAGATACAGACGGAACAATTTCCAAAGTTGAATTTTTTCAAGGAGAAACAAAATTAGGCGAAGTTACAACGGCTCCTTATAATTTCGTTTGGACAAATGTCGCAGCAGATTCTTATGCTTTAACAGCAAAAGCAACTGATGACAAAGGCGCTGTAACAACTTCAGAGGTTGTGAATATTTCTGTAAATGCTTTGCCAACAATTGAAATTACTTCCCCTGTAAATAATTCAAGTTTTAATGCTCCAGCAAATATTACGATAACTGCTGATGCAATTGATTCTGATGGAAGTATTTCTAAAGTTGAATTCTTTGAAGGGGATAATAAATTGGGAGAAGTCTTTTCCGCTCCTTATATTTTTGACTGGGATAATGTGCCTGTAGGCTCTTATACTTTGACGGCAAAAGCGACAGATAATAATGGAGCAATAGCAACTTCTTCCATTATAAATATAAATATAGAATGTCCTTTTGTTGAGGTGTTAATTCCGGATGTTTATGCGATGAATTCTGCTGTTGACGATAAAAATACGATTTACATAGGTTATGGGCCAACTTCTCTCACTCTAACCGCAATTTTACAAGGCAACCAAGATTGTAGCTATACTTGGAATACGGCAGAACATACTCAATCTATTTCAGTGTCTGAAGCAGGGACTTATACGGTTATTGCAACCTACACAGGAGGCTGTCAATCTACCGCCTCAATTGAAATAAACGCTATGGATGTAAGATGTGGAAATAAAAATGATAAAGTGCAGATTTGCCATAATAACAATGTCATTTGTGTAGCGCCAAGCGCAGTTCAGGCTCATTTGAATCATGGAGACAAACTAGGTTCTTGTACAAACTCTGCAAAAAAAGCATTTAATGAAGAAGAGGTAGAATCCTTAAATATGGTGTTGTATCCAAATCCAGTGCGGGATCGCTTCATTGTAAATGTGCCTAAATTGGAAGCAAATGCAACGATAACAATATACGATACTGTTGGAAACAAAATTAGAGGCCTTAGTCTTTCAAGTAATAACCAAGTCATAAACGTTGTTGATCTTCCAACTGGAACTTATTTTGCAGTTATTCAAAATGGAATTGATATTTTGCAAAGCAAAATCGTTAAGGAATAAATTTATATAAGTTTAAACTCTTGTGTGTTCATTTGCCACAATTTTGCCACAAAAGTTCTGAGCGTTTCTAAAAGACTTGAAAAAATGGAGCAAAAACAAAAGACCTGCGAATCTAAGATTCGCAGGTCTTTTTATCCCTAAATTTAGAGCAAAAAAAAAGTCCTAATCAAAGATTAGGACTTTCGTGGGGAGAGCAGGATTCGAACCTGCGAAGTTTTCACAGCAGATTTACAGTCTGCCCTCGTTGGCCGCTTGAGTATCTCCCCGAATCTCTAGCGTTGTGCTTAGTTGTTCTTAGCGGTGGCAAAGATAGGAAGGTTTTCTACATTTCCAAACAAAAAAATGACTTAATTTAAAGTTATTTTAAAGTTATTTTTTAATTCGTTGGAATTGAATAAAATAAAAATCGACTGATTTGAACTTTTTTTTAAAAGAAAGAATATTATTACAGGTAATTAGTCGTTTTTCTTCTCAATTTGATGTTTAAAAAAGTTGTTAGATACTACTTTTATTGGTGTGTTTATCAATTTTGACGAAAATAAATATTTAAAATTGACATTTGCAGATGGTTTTCAGATTGTGATTTGTAAACGTTCTAATGTAATAATTTGTTTACATCGAGTTCTATTTTTTGTTAATGAAGATCCGCTTACGTTTTTGATAGAGTATAAAACAAAAAAATCTCCACGAGGGAGATTTTTTGAATATTAAATAAGGGAGAATTATTTCGCTAGCAATTCTTTGATTTTTGCTTTCAATTCTTCACCTCTTAAATCTTGTGCTACTACTTTTCCTGATGCATCAAGGATAAAAGTTGCAGGAATAGATTCAACATTATATTGTCTTGCAATTGGTTCATCCCAAAATTTCAAGTTAGAAACTTGAGTCCAAGTTAAACCATCTTTTGCGATAGCTTCTTTCCATTTTGCAGCATCCTTATCTAGAGAAACTCCAATGATGTTTAAACCTTTTGAATGAAACTCTTTATACAGAGCCACTACATGAGGGTTTTCTTGTCTGCATGGTCCGCACCATGAAGCCCAGAAATCTACAATAGTTACTTTGCCTAAACTTTCTTTAAGCGAAACTACTTTTCCTTCAGGATTAGGAGCCGAAAAATCTGCTCTTCATTTAGCGCTGCCTACCGCTGGAGCTGTTGCACCAACAGATGGCATTTTTGCTTGACCAAATCTTGTTTTGATTTCTTTTCCAGGAGCAGTATTTTTTAAAGACTCATCCAAACCATTGTAAAGTCCTTCTAATTTTTTCATATCAGCCGTTGGATCGTTCAGCATGCTTTGGATAATTAAAGCTGTAATGAAAGATTTTGGGTGATTTTCAGCATAAGCTAAATATTTCTTTTTGCTTCCTTCTTGAACTTCTTTTTGAATTTCCATGTATTGTTTCATCAAGCCATTGATAGTTGCTGTATCTTGAGCTTGTTGAGCTTGTTTCATTTTATCGTTGTTCTTTTTCTGGAAATCAATTAAACTTTTTTGAGTTTTGTTCATATCTTCCATGAAAGTTACATACTCATCATTGTTGTAAGTTCCAGAAATTTTAGATTTGTGGATACTATCTTTATCAATAGCGATTTTAATTTCTCCAGTTTCTAAGATAAATGGGATAGGTCCGTTAGCACCTTGTAATATTAATGTATGGAAAGCTGGTTCAGTAACTTTTCCTTTGATTTCAAATTTTCCGTTTTCAACTTTTACTGTATCAAGAGAAACTGGCATTCTTGTAGCAGGATCCTGACCTTGTAAGATGATAGTTTTTCCGTTTTCAATTCCTGTAGCAGTACCAGTAATAAGGTATTCTCCATCTTTAACTTTGCTGCAAGAAATGATAGCTGCAGAAGCTGTAAGTACAAAAAGTATTTTTTTCATTATAAAAAATTAATTAGTTAATTGATTTGTGCAACAAAAGTATCTAAAATTATAAAACATACAGAATTTTGTAACCTAAAATTTTGTTATAGTTTTTTTGAGTCTAAAATGCCTAAAATCAGCAAGTTTATTGGCTTAATTTGATTTAAAACTCTTAATGAGAAACTTATTTGAACGATCTCTAAGAAAATATTTGAATTTTAGACATAAAAAAAGCACTCGTTTTACAGAGTGCTTTTTTGTAAAATATAGTAGTAGAAAAACTATTCTTGATTTGTTTTCTTTCTCCAAGTAAAAGAGTTTAAGATATGTCTTTTAGCAAATCTTGCTGGAGAATCTGCATTTACCATTTTCACGTAAGTTGCTTTTGGAACACTGATGTATTCGTAAACACTTCCGTTAGAAAAGTCAATAATTAAACGACCTTCAACAAATTTATAATCTGTAATAGAACAAGTTGAAATTGTTTCTGTGTACTCAGGTAAATTTAATTTGATAGTATCAGGGTGAATACTTACTAAAAAGTGGTAAGCTTCGATAATCGTTTTACTTTTTTCTTCTGCTTCTTTTAAACCAGCTTCATTTCCCACAAATTTATCAGGATGAGATTCCTTCATCGCATTACGATAAATTGTCTTTAAATCTTTTAACTCTGCAGTTTTTTCTACGTTTAGTAACTTGCGGTATTCAACTATTTTTTTCATAAATAAAAGGTAACTACTTGTCTATTAGTTTGAAATCGTTTTGTTTTAGTTCAAATCGACAAATTTTTTGCAAAGGTACACTTTTTTTTAACTTTTTAGTTTTGATGTAAAAAATATTCAGGAAAGTTGGTTTATTAAAATGTTAACGGAGTGTTTTGAGTGTTTTTTGAACTGTGTCTTTTTTACCGCAAAGCACGCAAAGAATTACGCAAAGAACGCTAATATTTCTACTGAAAGTTAACAAGATCTAAATATTAAGTTCGCAAAGCTGTGTCTAATACATGGCTTTGCGAACTTTTCGTTTTAATGATTCTCAAAAAAAAATTGTGCTCTTTGCGTAATTCTTTGCGGACTTTGCGATTAAAAATCAAGTTTGCGGTTAAGAAAAAACGTCCCAACAAACAACTTGAAACAAACAAAACATGAAACCTGAAACAAAATTACTCAGGTTTATGATTCGCTTTATCGAAATTTCTAGATTTCTTTGGATATTGTTTATAGCTCATGTCGCTTGGGTTTTCAATAACAGACTTTATGGTAATCCAATCGCCAACCTTAAATTTAGCTTCAACCATTTTATAGTCTAAAAGATATACGCCACAGAAATAATTATTATTTTCATCTTTTTCGATAATGCCGGTAAAAACTCCTTTTTGAGGCATTTTTTGTTCTAAATCTTTAGACATGATTTTTTTGTTTTGAATTAAAGGAACAAAGGTAAGCAATTTAGGCTTGGTTTAGGGAGTTCGCTCTAATCTGAGTATATTTGCACATGCAAAAAAACTTTAAACCACATCCGAATTCTTTTAAAAATACGTTTTGTGCTTTTCATGAGGTCCTTCCAGATGCCATTGATGGATTGAAAAAACAATTTGAAAGCAAGGCAGGAAGCGCTTATTATTATACAGAAGAAGGAATGTATCGCGTTTCGAATCACTGGGGTAGACTGGCAAACAGCAAATGGCGTTTGATTGCTAGAAATCCAGAAACAGAATCGAAAACTAAAATTGGTTTTGCCAAATGGGAAGATTTTTATCCAGACAATGCCGAAGAAAAATTGTATTACATAAAAGCCGATTTCGAAAATAATCAGGCCAATTACGAGCATAAAAAGAATCCAGAATACGACGGAAAAGCAGTTTTAAGAACAAGTTTTGAAACCACAAAACGATTAAAACAAATTAGAAATCTACAGCAGCTGACCAATTGGGCTAAACATTTTGATTATGATGATATTGATGAATTGCGAAAACAAATTATCAACGAATTGATTTTCACAGAAAAAACGTTAGAACAAATTAAAAGAGAGGTGTAATGGGAAGAAATAACGAAAGAAACATCAAAAAGCACAACGATAAATTGCACAAAGCCCAGGCGAAAGCCAAACAAGCTGAAATTTCACGCAAAGAAAAGTTGAAGGAAATAATGAAAAAATTCAACGAAAGTAAAAACGAAGAGTAAAATATTTGTTTCAGGTTTCATGTTTCAAGTTTCAGGTTCGTGCGTTAACTTGCAACTTTAAACCTGAAACCTGAAACAAAAACAACAAAAGAACCCATGAATAGTAAATTCGAAGAATTAAAAGCAAACGTACAGGAAATCATTGATTTGATTGCTGCGAAAAATGATAGAGAAGCAAACAACAAATTATTGGAAGTAAGCGAAACATTAGACGAAATGATTGATTTTACTGAAGAAGATGAAGAAGTTCGCGAAATAACCCGTTATCAAGTTTTATTGAATCAGCTTCACGTTAAAATTAATGGAGAAGAGCCAGTTGATGGAGAATAAAAAATGCTTTTGCGATACAGGACTGCCTTTTGAAAATTGTTGCGGATTATATTTAAACAATAACCAAAAAGCGCCGTCAGCATTAAGTTTAATGCGATCTAGATATTCGGCGTACGCTACGCATAATGCCGATTATCTAATGGAAACCACTTATGTTTCGGAACGAAAATACTATTCGAAATCAGAGATTTTAAGATGGGCTGTTTCTAATAAATGGCAAAAATTGGAGATTTTGAGTTCTTCTGAAAATACAGTCGAATTCAAAGCTTACTTTCTAGATTCAGATAATAAACCGCAAGTGCATTATGAATTTTCTACTTTTAAATTTGAAAATGGCGCTTGGTTTTATTTGGATGGAAAGTTTGAATAATTATCACATCTAACACTGTTAGTCCTGATTTTTGGTTGAATATTTTAACTAAAAATTAATAAACGTTTCGTTTTTCATAATTCCAAAAAGATGTAATTTTAGAATTATGAAAAACGAATTTAAAAAAGGCTTTTATTTTAAGACTTACGAAGCTCCTTTTCAGTCTCCGTTTGACAAACTTTTTACGATTTTTAAAGAGTTAATCACCCATACTTCGGGCGATTTTGATGAAGCAATCAACTGGCTTCGGGAGCTGGACAAAGAATATAAACTTACCGACGAAAATTATACTATTGACGATTTTATCGAAGACCTGAAGAAAAAAGGATACATCAGAGATGAAGTAAAAGGCGATGGAAGTAATGGTTTTGGAATAACTGCAAAAACCGAACGTGCCATTAGACAACAAGCTTTAGATCAGATTTTCGGAAATTTGAAAAGATCTGGAAGCGGAAGCCATAAAACAAAACATGCAGGAAATGGCGATGAACATACTGGCGAATTCCGTGAGTTTAATTTTGGAGATAGTCTAGAAAGAATTTCGCTAACTGAAAGTCTTCGAAATGCTCAAGTTAATAACGGAGTTGAAAGTTTTATGCTGACCGAAAATGATTTGGTTGTAGAAGAAGCGCAGTACAAAGCACAAATGAGTACCGTTCTAATGATCGATATCAGCCATAGTATGATTTTGTATGGCGAAGACCGAATTACGCCTGCGAAAAAAGTCGCGATGGCTTTGGCAGAATTAATTACCACTAGATATCCTAAAGACACACTCGATATTTTGGTTTTCGGAAATGATGCTTGGACTATTCCAATCAAAGATTTGCCTTATTTGCAAGTTGGACCTTATCATACCAATACAGTTGCGGGTTTGCAATTGGCGATGGATATTCTTCGCAGAAAGCGAAATACCAACAAGCAGATTTTTATGATTACGGATGGAAAACCAAGTTGTGTTCGCGAACGTGATGGTTCTTATTATATGAATAGTAATGGTTTAGATGAATATATTGTCGACAAATGTTACACGCAAGCGCAACAAGCTAGAAAACTTCATATTCCGATTACTACTTTTATGATTGCTAGAGATCCTTATTTACAGCGTTTTGTAAATCAGTTTACTGAGGCCAATCAAGGAAAAGCATTTTATACCGGATTGAAAGGTTTAGGCGAAATGATTTTTGAGGATTATGAAGCGAATAGGAAGAAAAGGGTTCGATAAAGGTTCTGAGGTGCTAAGATGCTAAGGTTCTGAGGTACAAAGTGACAAAGTGACAAAGGTTTCTAAACATAATGCATATTGTAGAGGCGCACTGCAGTGCGTCTAACGCAAGATTGAAATATAACCACAACGCATATCGTAGAGACGCACTGCAGTGCGTCTAACACAAAGTGAAGACAAAATGTTTTTCCTTTCAAAAAAAACAAAACAAATAATAAAATTTACATTTCAATACAATGGAAATAAATACTATAAAGACATTAGGTCAATTAAAAGCCGCTGGATATAAAAGTACAAGCATAAAGGATGAATTGCGTAATAATCTTCGTGAGAAAATCAAATCGGGGAAACCTGTTTTTGAAGGGGTTCACGGATTTGAAAATACGGTAATTCCAGAACTGGAACGTGCGATCTTATCTCGTCATAATATCAATTTACTTGGACTTCGCGGACAGGCGAAAACTCGTTTGGCGCGAAAAATGGTCGAATTGTTAGACGAATATATTCCGTTTGTGGAAGGATCGGAAATTAATGACGATCCGTTAAATCCGATTTCCCGTTTTGCGAAGGATTTAATTGCTGAGAAAGGTGACGAAACTCCGATTTCATGGTTGCACAGAAGCGAGCGCTTTTTCGAAAAACTCGCCACTCCAGACGTAACTGTTGCCGATTTAATTGGAGATGTTGACCCGATTAAAGCGGCCAATCTAAAACTGTCTTATGCAGACGATCGTGTAATTCACTTCGGAATGATTCCGAGAGCAAATCGCTGCATTTTTGTAATTAACGAATTGCCTGATTTACAGGCTAGAATTCAAGTTGCTTTATTCAATATTTTGCAGGAAGGCGATATTCAAATTAGAGGTTTCAAGTTGAGAATGCCTCTCGATATGCAATTTGTTTTCACAGCAAATCCAGAAGATTATACCAATAGAGGAAGTATTGTAACGCCTTTGAAAGATAGAATAGGTTCGCAGATTTTAACGCATTATCCAGAAAGTATCGAGATTGCCAGAACGATTACCGAACAGGAATCTAAGTTAGATAAGAATCAAACGGATGTGGTGTATGTTCCGAGTTTGGCGAGGGATATTTTAGAACAGATTAGTTTTGAAGCACGTGAAAGCGAATATATCGACAATAAAAGCGGAGTGAGTGCGAGAATGAGTATTACAGCATTTGAAAACCTGATTAGTACTGCCGAACGTCGTGCTTTGATTTCGGGTGTTGATAAAACAACCTTGCGTTTATCAGATTTTGTCGGAATCATTCCAGCTATTACAGGAAAAGTAGAATTGGTGTATGAAGGAGAGCAGGAGGGAGCCGATGTTGTAGCTGAAAGTTTGATCGGTTCTGCTATTAGAACTTTGTTTCCAGAATACTTTCCTAAAATCGAAAAATTAGAAAAACCAGACGAAAAAACGCCATATTCTGATGTCGTAGAATGGTTTTTCGCGGAAAGCGGTTTCGAATTGCTAGACGATGCTTCCGATAAGGAATACAAAAGTATTTTAGACGAAGTTACGCCATTAGACGAATTATTGAAAAAATACCAGCCTCAATTAGCAAAGGAAGATGCTTATTTTATGAAAGAATTCATTCTTTGGGGATTGGTTGAATATAAAAAGCTGAGCAAAGATCGTTTTGCAAAAGGAAATCAATTTAGAGATATTTACGGGAGTTACATTAGTAAATTCTAAAAGAGATAATTGAGTTTAATACTTTGACTAAAGTAATTTTTTAAAATCTAATCATTAGTCTAAAATTGATCGGTATAATATCTGCTTCAATCTGCGTAATCTGCGTGAAAAATCTAAGCATGAAATTATTTAACGCTCGCGATAACTATCGGGATAAAAAGATTTTGGCAGATCAAATTAGATTTTATTTTGCCCAACGTTTGGAAATATAATCTGGTCTAGCTGGTTTTTTAAAACCGGCTAGGCTTTTTTATTTTACAATAGTTACTTTTACAATCCAAAAATAAATTTATGTTATTCCTTATATTAAGTATTCTTTGCAGTGTTATTGTGGGCGTTATTTTCAAAATTTCAAGAAAATATAATGCTAATCCTTCGCAAATCATTTCTTTCAATTATATCGCGGCGATAACTCTTTGTTATATTACTTTTAGTCCAGATCTTAATGCATTAGACGATAATGCGCCATTAGAAATTTATACCGCAGTTGGAATTTTGCTTCCTATTTTATTTCTATTTCTAGCGCTTTCTATAAAATATATGGGAATTGCAAAAACCGATGCAGCGCAACGATTATCACTTTTTATTCCGATTCTCGCGGCTTGGCTTTTGTTTAATGAAGGATTTAATACTTATAAAGTTATTGGGGTTTTAGTTGGTTTTGTGGCGCTTTTATGCATTCTTAAAAAGCCTTCAGATAATGCGGAAAACAAATGGATTTATCCAGCTGTTGTGTTATTTGGTTTTGGAATTATCGACATTCTTTTCAAGAAAATAGCTTTATATACTGTTGCTCCTTATACAACATCTTTATTTTTTGTCTTTCTAATTGCTTTTGTTGTTTCTGTTGCAATAGTATTGTATAAATTACTTATAGCTAAAGAGAGTTTTTCTGTAAAAAGCATTCCTTTTGGAATTTTGGTTGGAGTTTTCAACTTCGGGAATATTTTATTCTATTTAAAAGCGCATAAAGCATTTGCAGAAAATCCGTCTACGGTTTTTGCTGGAATGAACATGGGAGTCATTATTTTAGGAACCATTATTGGTGCTTTTTTCTTCAAAGAAAAACTATCTAAAATTAATATTTTGGGATTGGTTTTGGCTTTAATTGCCGTTGTTTTTATCGTTTTTTCACAATTACAGTAATTTTTTTTAATACGTAATCCTTTAGTTTACAGGTGTTTTAATGGGATTGTTTAATTTTGGTCAAAATAAACTCGACTAATTCTATAGAATTTATAAATATATTTTTGTAGCTTTGTCTCAACAATGAAAAACTATAGCCGAAATATTAAAACGTCTTTTCCATGCAGCTTTGCGATGTGCTGTATGATGAATCACGTTTTGAAATGGCGTTAATAGAGAAAGTACTTGTTAGTTATTTTTTTTTTAGCCTTTCATTGCACCATGAAAGGCTTTTTTTTGAATCATTAAAAAATCGAGATATGAGAACCAACAGAAATATGAAAATTTTGATGCGCCGCTGCCTGATCAAAATTCCGTGTTGCATCTAAATTGAAAGAATAAAAGAGAAAGCATCTTCAAAAGAAAAGAAGATCACTAAATATAAAAAGATAACCCAAACCTAAAAACTATATATTATGAGCTCAGAAATTATAAAACATAATCCGTTTCAATCCATGATTGATCGCTTTAATATCGCTGCAGATATTTTAAATCTAGATGATTCTATCAGACAAAAATTGCAGCGCCCAGAAAAACAAATCACAGTAAACTTTTCTATCACATTGGATAACGGAAACGTTCAGAATTTTGAAGGATACCGTGTTATTCACAACACCGCTTTAGGGCCTTCAAAAGGTGGAATTCGTTATGATACTGCTGTAAATCTGGACGAAGTAAAAGCACTTGCCGCCTGGATGACCTGGAAATCTGCTGTAACCGGAATTCCATTTGGTGGAGCAAAAGGCGGCATCATTTGCGATCCGAGAAACCATTCTAAAACGGAATTAGAAAAAATTACAAGAGCATACACCAAAACTTTAGCCGATATTTTCGGACCAGAAAAGGATGTTCCAGCTCCAGACATGGGAACAGGTCCAGACGAAATGGGCTGGCTGATGGATGAATTTTCGCTATTGCACGGAAGACCAATTCATGCGGTAGTAACTGGAAAACATCTCCACTCTGGCGGATCTCTAGGAAGAGTAGAAGCAACAGGAAGAGGTGTAAGTATTATTACGCTTTTGGCACTGGAAAAATTAAGAATAAGACCTGCGAGAGCTACTGCAGCAATTCAAGGATTTGGAAATGTTGGATTGCACTCGGCTTTATTCCTTCATGAAAAGGGAGTAAAGATTGTAGCTGTGAGTGATGTTTCGGAAGCATTTTACAATCCGAACGGGATTAATATTCCAGAATTGATTTTGTATTACAATCTAAACAACAAAACCATAAAAGGCTATCCGAATTCGGTTGCTATAAAACACGAAGATTTATTGCTTTTAGATGTTGATGTCTTGATTCCAGCTGCGAAAGAAGATGTGATTACACAGAAAAATGCAAAAGACATTCAAGCAAGAATTATTGTTGAAGGGGCCAATGGTCCAGTTGCTTCAGATGCAGATCAGATTTTGCATGAAAAAAATATATTAGTTGTGCCTGATATTTTGGCCAATGCAGGTGGTGTGACCGTTTCTTACTTCGAATGGCTTCAGAATTCGCTTTTGGAGTCTTGGAGAATCAGCCAGATTAATAAACGTTTGGAGGATATTTTAGAGAAAGGTTTTGATACTGTTTTTAGAGTTGCAGTAAAACACAATATAACGCCTCGTATTGCGGCTTATGTTATTGCTTTGAAAAAAGTAGCCGAAACACAATCGGTTAAAGAAGTAGCACTAGAAGCTCCTTTATTTAAGCAGAATTAAAAATCAGGTTTATCCGTAAAAGATCATTTTCGTTGATTACATTTTTTGTCTCTCCTAGAAAAACGTAATTGATGGAAGTGTCTTTTTCGTTTGAGCTTTTAAGTATAATTTTTAGAATCGAAAAGTATCATTTCAATGAAAAACATCAATTTTCTAGCATTTGCTATGCCGGCCTTTTTTCTTTTTTTATTTTTAGAATATAAGCTTGCTCAACGCAGAAAAAGGCCTGAAATTTTTAATTACGAAAGCTCTGTTTCTAATATTTCCATCGGAATTGCAGAGCGTTTGATTAACTTATTTGTCGCAGCCAGTTTTTATCAGTTGTATTATTTGATTTATGACGATTATAGAATATTTGAGATTCCAAGCAATGCTTTGGTTTGGTTTGCGCTTATTCTCGCTACCGATTTTGTCTGGTATTGGTACCATAGATTAGGGCATGAAGTCAATTTTTTCTGGGCAGCCCACATTGTGCATCATCATAGCGAAGAATTTAATTTTACGGCGGCAGCCAGAATTACGACATTTCAAGCGATTGTTCGAACGGGATTTTGGTGCGTTCTGCCTTTAATTGGGTTTCATCCTACTATGGTTATTACGATGTTAATTGTTCACGGAGCTTATTCGTTCTTTACTCATACACAGCTTATCGGAAAAATAAAATGGCTCGAGTATGTATTTGTAACGCCTTCGGTTCATGGGGTTCATCATGCTTCTGATGAAAAATACTTAGACAAAAATTACGGTGATATGTTTACGTTTTGGGATCGCCTTTTCGGAACTTTCCAAACGGAAGAGGAAAAACCAAAATACGGACTAACGCATCCGCTAAAAAGCTATAGTTTCTTATGGCAGCATTTTCATTATTACTTCGAAATCTACGAATTATGGAAACGCTCTAGCGGATTCAAAAACAGATGGAAAGCTGTTTTCGGAAGTCCAGCCGATATGGATCAGGATATTCGTCCGATTCTAGAAAAGCGTTTTCTTCAGGATAAAGCAGCGCCAAATCAAAGACTTCGATTTAAAAATTACCTTTATATCCAATTAGGGATCTGCACGCTTATCCTAACTGTTTTCACTTATTATTTTGATTATTTGCAAAGCTACGATAAGATATTTGTGCTTTCGCTGGTGATTCTAACTTTAATCAATTGTGGAGCTTTGCTCGAACAACGCAAATGGATTTATTATTTAGAATATACTCGTCTCGCCATGATTTCGACCTATTTTTTATACGAGAGAGGCTTATTGATGTTCTTTTTTATTCCAATCGCGCTTATGATTTTTGCAGAGCAGTTGTTTTCATTGAGCAAGATTTATCAGAATACCATTTTGCAGCTAGAATCTGCCGAATAATTTTTTTTCCGCCACGAATTCACGAATTTTCTTTTTTAATCTATTCGTGCAATTATTGCGCATAAATTTCACGTATCATTTTAAAATAAAAATTCGTGAATTTGTGGCTAAAAAAAAAATAGTCCCAGCGGGACGAAATATTTATAGAAAAGAGATATTTGTGTGAAATAAAAAAGCTCCAGCGGAGCGACATATTTAAATTTATATGCCGCTCCGCTGGAGCTTTACTGATGGGGTGTTGCTTTTTTTTCTATAAATATTAAGCTCCTCTGGAGCTTTTTGTGGCATTGCTCATTTCATCATAAAAAAAAAAATAGCCACGAATTCACGAATTTTCTATTTTCCAATCAATTCGTGCAATTATCGTCCATAAATTTCACGTATCATTTTAAAAACAAAAATTCGTGAATTGCTTCGCCTATTCGCTATCGCTCGGGTCGTGGCAAAAAAAACTCAGCATCTTAGAACCTTAGCATCTCAGTAACTTAAATAGTCTTAATTTCCATAATCTTTTGCTCAAAAGTATCTTTAAAATCAGATTTGCTTTTAATTCTGGTTTTGTAGGTATAAATTGTAGCTACAGAGAGTTCAAGGAATTCTGCCATTTGGCTGCTGTCTTGAATTCCGAGTCTATAAAGGGCAAAAATTCGCAATTCCGTATTTAGAAGCTCGCCTTTTTTGACAATAGATTTGTGATCATTCGGAAATAAGTTGTTGAAATCGGTAACGAATGTTGGGAACAGTTTTAAGAAAATTTCATCAAACTGATGGAAAAGATTTTCTCTTTCTTCCTTCACATTATAACGTTTTAAACTGGCAATAACTTCATCTGTTTTTTTGGTGATGATTTTATGCAGCGTACTTTTCTGAATATGATCAATTTTATTAATAAACGCCGAAGTTGCTTTGATAAAATAAGTAATGTATTCTTCTTTAATAGCATTTGCTTCACTCAGGCTCACATTCATTTCCTGCAATTTCAAGTACGAATCGGCCATAATTTTTCTGGCTTTATTTTTCTCTTTTAATTGTTTGAAAATAATGCCAAGAAAAACGAAAATAATGACGGTAAGAATCGTCAAGAGAATAATAATCTTCTCCAGTTTATCATTTTTATCTTTTACATTATTCAGCTGGGCCTTTTCAATAATCGGAAGAATCGACGAAATCTCAATTTTTCGATGTCTCGCATTATAAAAAGTAGCATCGTCCATTGCAATATTGATGTATTCGTTGGCTTTATCCAAATAGCCCATTTTAAAAAGCTCATTCGCTAAATTTCGAAGTGCCACGGTTTCTCTAGTAGCGTTTTTAACATCAGCGATTGCAGCAAGAGCCAAATACTGGATAGCCTTTTTGGTATAACCCCGTTCAGAATAAATATACCCGAGGCTTGAAGTGGCTATTCCGTAATAATCAGGAGGCAGATTATAATTGTTAATCCAATAGCTGAAAGCAAATTCGGCACCTCGCCAATCTTGTTGTTTCAAGCGCTTTAAACTTTCTGCTGCCCAATATTCGTTTGTATTGGTTCCGATTAATTCTAAAGCTTTCTTCAAGAAATGATTTCCCTGCTGTATGTAATGAATATTAAAGCGCTGATCACTGCTGTAATCGGCTAAATCATAATAAGCACGGGCTTTTATGCTATAGTATTCAAATTTATGTTTGATATCGAGTTTACTATCATCTATTACATTTAAGGTATCAATCGCTTCTTTAAAAAGACCAGAAGATAACAACACAAAACCTTCTTTGATTCGGCTTTTAGATAAAAACTTTGGATCTTTTAGAGTTTTGGCCTTGATTTTGGACTGTTCCAGATAGTAATAAGCAGAATCATATTTAAATGATTTGTATTCGTCAAACAATGCCATATAACAATTGTAAAGTTCTTCATTGTTTTGGTTGAGCGTATACTTGGAGAGATTTTTCTTTAAATCTCCTATTTTTTTATATTTCTGTTTCAGGTAAACCTCTTTTTTTAAGAGTGCCTGGTCTAATTCTTCTAAATAAGGATTAGTCTCTTTTGCAGTAAGAGAAAATCCTCCTAAGAAGAAAAGCAGCATCAATATTCTTTGCATGATTTTGTTTTGGTTTAGGGAAAAAGGTAGTTGATGATATAGTTAGTTAATTCGATTTTAAAATTAAGAATAAGTTTGAGATTAAGCCAAACTTGTTTTTCTAGAATCTTGTAATTGTTTAAAAAGATAGCTTTGAAGGGGGATTTTCGGAGTGAAAATAAGCTGTAAGTGTTAAAAATGGGTAATTTATTTGCAATTATACAATAAAAACTACTTATATATACGCATAGTGAAAAAAATATCCTTATTATTTTGCATATTGTCATTTTTACCATTTAAAAATGGCCAATTTTTATCTAAACACCGTCTTGATTTTTTACTTATCGATTTATTTTTAAGTATTTGATTTTTAATTATTTGTGTATTTATTTGGTTCGATTTCATCTTGATTTTTCTCAGATTTTTTTTTTAGGATTTATTTAAGGTCTAGTTTCGCTGTATCCTTTTGAAGGGGATAACAAACTAACGAAAACCAAAAATTTATGAAATGTAAAAGTCTTTATTGGCTAGCTTTTATGATGTGTTTTTTTGCTATCGGATGCGATAACACAGACGACGGAAGCTATGTAGAACCAATTACCCTTTATGAAAAAGTAAATGGAAATTGGGGATTAACAAATCTGAAAATGGTAGATGAAGTTGCGAAAGCAAATAAGATCGAACCAAACGAAGAAAACTTGAGTACGTATTTCAACTACGAAGATTTTAAAATCAAATTTAACGTAGACGGAAACAACAAACCTACAAGTTATGAAGTAACAGGAGATGTCCCTCCGTTATTTGCTCCAAAAGGATATTGGGCACTTAGCTCAGATTTTCAGCAGACCAACGGTGTTGGCACAAAAATCTACTTGTATAGCGATGCGCAGAAAACGCAGAAAACAGATGAATTGAGATTGATTTCGGTTCCAGGTAAAAGCAAGGAAATGCAGCTTCAATTGGCTCATTCTTCTGGCGGTATAGATTTCGTGTCTTATGTGTTTAAATTAAATGCTATTAATTAAAAAGTAATATGAAAAAGTTTATATATACAATTTTACTTGCCCTGTTGATGGCTCCTAATTTTATTCAGGCACAAGAAGCTGCTGGATCTGTAGGAGCAATGTCATCATTTCCTGTTGTGTACAAATATGATGAACAAGTTACTTGGTATTTTGATATGTCGGCATCTACATTTGCCGAAACAGAAGATTTATACATCTGGATCTGGTCTCCATCTGAACCAGATGCTGGACACTGGGAAAACTCATCAGATTTTGCAAAACTGAAATACGAAGGAAATAAAATCTGGAGTTTTACTTTAACTCCGACCCTTTATTTTTCTAAAACTCCAGAACAAATTGCAGCAAGTGATGGATTTTGGTTTCGTTTAAAAAACAAAAACGGATCTAAACAAAGTGAAGTTGCCAATATGAAGTATACTGATTTTTCTTCATTTTATACTTCAGGAGAATTATTTAGATCCTATCCAACAAAACCTTTAATTGATAAACCAGTAAGTATTTTGTTTAATGCAAATCTTAATCCTGCATTTGCGGGTACTCCAAGCGTACACATGCATGGTGGTTTAAATGACTGGGCTATTCAGCAAATGTATGAAGCTGCAAAACCTGAGGTTGCAGCAAAAACAAAATTAAAAGACTTAGGCAATGGTTTTTACAAAATGGATTTTATTCCTAAGCAATACTTCAATGCGCCAGATGGCTTCGTTATGGAGAAGATAAATTTTCTGATGGTAGCAGAGAATTGGACGGCAAATTCTGGCGATCAGGTTATTTATGCAGGAGAATTTATTCCGCCACCGCCACCAAGTTTTGCATTCTTCCCATCCCAAATTAGTCAGAAAGATTTTCTTGGAATGTCAAGAAAAAACAATGAGGTAGGAGTAAACAAATTGATCTATAAGATTACTGCTGGACCAAAAACAATTTCTGGTGAGTTTACTGGAGGAACTTCAGAAATTAAAGGTTTTGTCAATTTAGTATCAGAATTAAACGGAGTTCCAAACTTAAGCGAAATCCATGTTTTAGTAAAAGACAATAAAGACAAAACGATTTCGGATACGACGATTCCGCTAAAAACTTTAGATAAATAATCACTATTAAATTAAAACACCAATTCTAATGAATAGTAAAAATACAAAAAGCGTCCTGCATCAAATGTGGACTGCTAAGGCAGCGGTATTGATGATATTTATGCTTTTTCTTACTGCCAATTCTTTCGCGCAGACGAAAAAGATATCAGGAACTGTTTATGACAATACAGGGAATGTATTGCCAGGAGCTTCTATCATTGAAGTAGGAACTAAAAACGGAACTACAACAGATTTTGATGGTAAATTTAGCCTTCAGGTAGCCGTAGGAAGTGCGATCGAAGTTTCGTTTATCGGATCGACAACACAAAAAGTTCAGATTACAGCAAATACTTCTAATTATGAAGTGCGCTTGCAAAATGACGGATATACATTGGCAGAAGTTCAGGTAGTTTCTGTAGGTTACGGAAAAGTGAAAAAATCAGATTTGACTGGAGCTATTTCTACCGTTGGAGCAGATGATTTAGTAAAAGGAACTATTGGTTCTACAGAGCAGGTTTTGCAAGGAAAAGTGGCAGGATTGAATATTATTCGCCCTTCTGGAGATCCAGCAGCGGGTTCTACAATCCGTCTTCGTGGAGGAACTTCTTTAACAGCAAGCAACAGTCCGCTAATTGTGGTCGATGGTATTGCAGGAGTTGATATTAACGTAGTGCAGCCTTCAGACATTAAGTCGGTTGACGTTCTTAAAGATGCTTCGGCGACAGCAATTTATGGTTCTCGTGGAGCAAATGGGGTAATTATGATTACTACAAAATCTGGAACAAAAGGAGTTTCTGTTGTGTATAACGGACAAACAGGTGTTGGCTTTGTGAATGATAATTTGGATCTTCTTTCAGCAAATCAGTGGAGAGGATATGTTCGTCAAAATCAAATTGCAGATGCGGTAGATTATGGAGCAAATACCAATTGGCAGAAAGCAATTGAACAAACTGCTATTTCTCAATCGCATACTTTAAGCATTAATTCTGGTAAAGCAGACAGCGGTTTTAGAACTTCGCTTTCTTACCTAAACAATCAAGGTGTAATAAAAAGATCTGGTTTGGAGAGATTAAGCGGAAATGTTAGTGCTTACCAATTTCTTGGAGATAACAAAGAAGTGAAATTTGATATGGGATTATTTGCAAATATTGACAAATGGCACCCAATTGATTACAGAATTTTTGAAAGAGCTTATAACTTAAATCCAACGATTCCGGTTTACGATGCCAACGGAAATTTTAGTGTGGTAACAGGAAATATTTACGAAAATCCAGTTGAGATTTTAACCAACAGAACTGTTGATAACGAAAGACACAGACTTTTAGGTTACTTTAAAACGGATGTAAAATTCTTGAATGACTTTACTGCGACAGCCAATATTTCGTTGGAGCATAATGCTGTAAAAGGAGGTACTTACAAACCATCTTATGCCGTTATGGAAGGGCAGACTGAAGGCGGATTTGCACAAAGAACGTATGCAGAATATACCAATGCACAAGGCGAGCTATATGTAAATTACAGCAAAGTAATTGACAAGCATAACATTAGTGCTTTGGCTGGATATTCTTACCTTGAAAATATCTACCAAGGTTTTGGAGCGCAAAGAGGAGGTTTCGTAACAGATGCTTTCAGTTATAATAATTTAGGAGCTGGTTACAACTATCGCTTAAACGATGTGTATTCATACAAAGGAAAATCAAATTTAGTGTCTTTTTATGCTCGTGCTAACTATGGTTACGATGGTAAATATTTATTGACTGCAACAGTAAGACGTGACGGATCAAGCCGTTTTGGAGAAAATAATAAATGGGGAACTTTCCCTTCGGCTTCAGCAGCTTGGAGAATTTCTAACGAAGAATTTATGCAATCTTCAAAAGGTTGGTTAGACAATTTGAAATTGAGAGTTGGTTACGGAGTTACTGGAAATCAAGATGGAATTGGAGAGTATAAATCGCTTTCTATTTTAGGAGTTGGAAGCGACAGTTATTATGATCCAATTACAAAAACGTGGAGTTTGGCTTATTCTCCAAAACAAAATCCGAATCCTGATTTGAAATGGGAATCTACAGAGCAAGTTAACGTTGGTTTCGATTTCGGACTTTTCAATAGAATTACAGGATCTTTTGAGTGGTATTCTAAAACAACAAAAGATTTATTATACACTTATGAAGTGCCTCAGCCTCCATATTTAGTAGGAACAATGTTGGCAAACGTTGGTGAAATGTCAAACAAAGGAGTAGAGTTAACATTGAATGCTGACATTATTAAAGGAGATAAATTCAATTGGAGTGCTAATTTAACTCTTGGACACAACGTTCAGAAAATTGAAAAATTGTCAAACCCAACCTATAAAACAGATGTTATCTACAGCGGATCTCTTCACGGTTTAGCAGGTATGTCGGGACAATATTCTCAGATTATTGCTGAAGGATATCCTGTTGGAACCTTCTGGGGATTCAAAAATGCTGGTTTAGATGCTAACGGAAAAATACAGTACTATAATGCGGCAGGGCAAGTAGTTGCTGAAAATGCATTGGTTGACGCGGACAAAACAGATTTAGGAAACATTCAGCCAGATTTGACTTTAGGTATTGGAATGAATTTTACTTATGGAAATTTTGATCTTGGATTTTCTGGATACGGAATGTTCGGCCAAAAAGCTTTAAATGCGACAAACATGATGTTAAACGATCCGAACAGATTGCCAGCTTTTAATGTGCCAGATTCTTTCTTAAGCAGCGGCATTACTTCGTCTCCTAAATATTCAGATTACTGGATCGAAGACGCTTCTTTCTTTAGACTTCAAACTTTGACTTTTGGTTATACTTTACCATTGAAATACAAAAAATCTAAATTTAGAATGTATGTAATGGGCGAAAACTTATTTGTAATTACAGGTTACAAAGGTGTAGATCCAGAGATTGGTTTAAATGCTCAGGACGGCGCAGATCAAACGGGATTGGCGGCTCCTGGTATTGATAAATACAATAATTATCCTCGACCAACTACAATTTCTGTTGGATTAAATTTTACGCTGAATAATTAAGCGAATTTGCTAACCATAAAATATTAACAATGAAAATCAAAATAACAGCAGCAATACTTTTAAGCATGCTTTTTACGGTATCATGTACTGATTTGAACGAACAGTTGTATGATCAGGTAGAAGATGGAAATTTCGGAAATACATCCAAAGAAATCGATGCGCTGGTAGGTGGAGCTTATTCTTCGTTAAGAGGATTCTCTGATGCGATCTCAAATAACTTTCCAACTTGCGAATATGTTTTCTTTTTGAATGAAGTGGTTTCAGATGAAGCTACAATTCCGACAAGAGGTACAAACTGGTACGATGGCGGACAATACCAAGATGCCCAAAAACATACTTGGAAAGCAGATAACAGAATGATTCTTTCGGCTTGGCGTTACAATTACACTGGAATTGCTAAGATCAACGCAATCATTTATCAAATCAACAAATCATCTCTTAGCGAAAAATCAAAAGAACCGATTTTTGCAGAATTAAAAGCGCTTAGAGCTTATTATTACTACAATCTTTTAGATTTGTTCGGAAATGTGCCAATTGTAACCAATTTTGAAGATACAGATCTTCCAAGCAATTCAACAAGAAAACAGGTTTATGATTTTGTTGAAAAAGAATTGACAGACGCTATTCCGTATTTGAATCCAAATCCAGTGTATTCTAAATTGACTAAAAATGTAGCCTATTCTATTTTGGCTAGATTGTATCTTAATTCAGAAGCCTTCATTGGTCAACCTCGTTGGCAGGATTGCATCAATATGTGCCAGAAAGTTACAGGATATAGTTTAACGCCAGATTTCTTTGCCAACTTTGTAACCGAGAATCAAACCTCTCCTGAAATTATTTTTGCGATTCCGTACGATTCAAAAGCAGGAACAGTTGGAAATTACATGAACTCCATGTCTTGCCATTACAACCAAAAATTGGCTATTTCGGCAATTCCAAACAATTATCCTTGGAGCGCAAACGGAATGTGCGCACAGCCAGGAGTGTATTCTTCTTTTGCAGATACAGACAAAAGAAAAAAATGTATGCTAGAGGGCGATCAGATCAATTTGGCAACAGGATCTGTGATTATTATGGACAACGGAGAACCATTGACATACACAGAAAATCTAACAAGTCTGGAAAATGCAAAAGAAAATGAAGGAGTTCGTTTGCATAAATACGAAATGAAAGCAGGAGAACAATGGGAGCGTGATCACGATTTTGTTTTAATCCGTTATTCAGAAATCTTAATGATGCAGGCAGAATGTTATGTTCGCTTAGGTTCGCCAGATTTAGCCAGACCATTTGTACAGCAAGTGGCAGCTCGTGCAGGCGAAGAATTGCCAGCAACGATAGACCTTGCGTTTATAGATCAAGAACTGTTGAAAGAATTCACATTTGAAGGAAGAAGAAGAACAGATAATATCCGTTTTGGAACATTCTTTTTGCCATGGTGGTCAAAAGGTCCAACAGAGAAATACAGAGCAATTTTTCCAATTCCAAGCACCGTTTTAACAACAAATAAAAACCTAAAACAGAATCCTGGGTATTAGGTTATTAAAGTGTCAGTCTTCCATGTTGGTTAGTCGTGGAAGGCTGACATGTTTTAAAAGATTGTCAAAGGTTTTTAGTATTCATATGAAAAGCTCCAGAGGAGCTAAATATTTATAGAATTATTTATGAATAACAAGCAGAGCTCCATAGGAGCGGCATATAGACGTAATAATATTTCACCCCGCTGGGGTTCGTTTGATATTCTGAATGGATTTTCTATAAATATACCGTCCCGCTGGGACTTATTAATTTGAAAAAAAAATCCCTTTCTAATCTTTTAATCTGTGGCTAAAAAATAAAATATTCTCAATATGAAAAGATATATCACATCGTTGGTTTTTGGGTTAATGAGCATTGCTATGGTTGCCGGATGCAGCAGCGATGACAAAGGCTCAGACAAACCAGTAGAACCAGAAAAAACAGCCCCTGTTGCGATTGAGAAAACCAACAGCACCAAGATTTATATGCATTATATGCCGTGGTTTGAAACCAACGAAAGCAGTGCCGATAAAAAATGGGGATATCACTGGACAATGGCAAACAAAAATCCGAACAGCGTAGGAGCAAACGGCCGAAGAGAAATTGCATCATACTATTATCCGCTGATTGGACCTTATCACTCAGGAGATAAAAATGTGATCGAAAATCATTTACTGTTGATGAAATATTCAGGAATTGACGGAATTCTGATTGATTGGTACGGCACTTATGATGTGAACGATTACAGAATGGTCAAAGAAAATACAGAGCAGCTTATCGAAATGCTTGACAAAGTTGGTTTAGAATATGCCATTGTTTACGAAGATCGATTTTTGACCAATGTTGTTAATGCAGGAAAAGCAATTTCGGTAACCAGCGCGGCCAAAACCGATTTGGCTTATGTAGAAAAGAATTATTTTACTGATGCTAATTATATCAAGATTAATGGAAAACCACTGTTAATGAATTTTGGACCAATTGTATTAAAGACCCCAGCTGAATGGACAAACGTCTTTAATACTTTAACAGCAAAACCAACTTTCTTGACACTTTGGGATCACTCTTCGATGGCAGGAGAAAATGCTTCTGGCGAATATGCGTGGGTGTATAAAGACAACAGTTTCCTAACAAATTTCTACACCAATACCAAACCAAAGTTAGGAGTTGCAATGGGAAGCGCGTATCCTGGTTTTAAAGATTTTTATGCCGAAGGCGGAGGTGGTGCAGCTATAGGATGGACGATTGAACACAACAACGGAGCGACATTGGATGAAACGCTTGCTTTGGCAAAAAATGCAAATGTAAATTACCTGCAGCTGATTACATGGAATGATTTCGGAGAGGGAACTATGGTGGAGCCAACAGTTGAATTTGGCTATTCTTTTATCGAAAAAATAAAAACTTTTGCTGGAGTAAAAAACACAGAAAGTGTATTTCCAGATATAAGCAAATTGTATGATTTACGCGTACAGAAAAAAGGAAATATCGAAGCCCAGAAAAAACTCGACCAAGCGTTTAATTATTTTGTTTCGATGCAGCCAGCAAAAGCAAAACAAATAATAAGCGAAATAAAATAGAGCTGTAATTAATACAATTTAAATAATGAAAAACAGAAAATATAGATACTGTATAGTAGCCTTTGCCTCGATGCTCGTGATGGCATGCAGTACTAAAAAAACGTATAAAATCAGTTCTCCTGAAAAGATCTCTGAATTAACTTTTGAACTAACGCCTTCCGGACAGCCTCAATACAGTTTTTCTTCAAACGGAAAATCGGTTATAGAGCCTTCTCTTATGGGATTTGAATTTCAAGGTTTAGCCAAAATGACCGATGGTTTTGAAGTTGTTTCAACAGAAGAAAAATCGGCAGATGAAACTTGGGAACAGCCTTGGGGCGAATTCAAAAAAGTGAGAGATCACCATAACGAACTTATTGTTCACTTAAAAGAAGCAAAAGGAGAAGAGCGTTTGGTTGATATTATCTTTAGAGTTTTTGATGATGGAGTAGGATTTCGTTATGAATTTCCGAAACAGCCTCATTTAGGAAAAGTCAAAATTTCTAATGAAGTAACGCAGTTTACGTTTAAAGACAATAACGAAGTTTGGTGGATTCCTGTTCACCGTGAAAATAGTTATTACGAAAGCGAATACCGCAAAACCTTAATGAGCAAAACAGACACCATTAATACGCCTGCAACTTTTGAAACTAAAGATAAATTGTATGTAGCCATTCATGAAGCCAACTTAACAGATTTTGCCTCAATGACGCTTTTAAAAACTACAGACAAACAATACAAAAGTGATTTAGTGCCGTGGGCAGATGGTGTAAAAGTATATGCAGAAACACCTTTTAAAACACCTTGGAGAACTATTGTAGTAGGTCAAACTCCAGGAGATGTGGCAACTTCAACCATTATGCTAAATCTAAACGAGCCTTCAAAAATTGAAGATTTATCTTGGATTACACCTTCAAAATATATCGGAATCTGGTGGGGAATGCATTTAGAAAAATATACTTGGGGACAAGGGCCAAAACATGGTGCAACAACCAAAAACACAAAAGAATACATAGATTTTGCCGCGAAAAATAATTTTGACGGAGTTTTGGTTGAAGGATGGAATGAAGGTTGGGATGGAGATTGGACAGCGGATGGTTCTGCTTTTAGTTTTACAAAAGCCTATCCCGATTTTAATTTGGAAGAAATTACCAAATATGCGGCTATGAAAAATGTTCGCTTAATCGGCCATCACGAAACGGCAGGAGCAACCAAAAATTACGAAAACCAATTGGAAGATGCATTCAAACTGTATCAAAAAATGGGAGTAAACTCGGTTAAAACAGGTTATGTAAACAAATATTTGGATAAAAAAGAATGGCACGATAGCCAATATGGAGCACGTCATTACAGAAAAGTAATAGAAACTGCTGCTAAATACCATATCATGATCGATAACCACGAACCAATGAAAGGAACTGGTTTACAGCGTACCTATCCGAACTTTATGTCGCAAGAAGGCGGACGCGGACAAGAATATAATGCATGGTCTGTAGATGGAGGAAATACACCAGAACATTTAACTACTTTGCCGTTTACAAGAATGCTCTCCGGACCGTTTGATTACACGCCAGGAAATTTCAATTTTGATTACAAAACGCCTTCTGGTGCAAAAGTGCAGACAACTTTGGCAAATCAATTGGCATTGTATGTCATTATTTTTAGTCCGTTGCAAATGGCTTCAGACTTGCCTGAAAACTATGAAGGAAAACCTGAATTTCAATTCGTAAAAGAGGTGCCTTGCACTTGGTCTGACACCAAAGTTTTAGATTCTAAAATTGGAGAGTATACTACAATTGCTCGTAAAGACTGGGACGAGAAAAATTGGTATTTGGGTTCTATTACCAATAGAAATGCAAGAGACTTAAAAGTTGCGCTTTCATTTTTGGATAAAAACAAAGAATACGAAGCAGAAATCTATGCCGACGGACCTGGAGCAAATTATAAAACAAATCCGTATCCTGTTGCAATCTCTAAACAGAAAGTAAACAGCAATACTGTTTTAGATATCAAATTGGCAGCTGGAGGAGGAACAGCTATAAAATTTACTCCAATCGAGAAGTAAGGTTCTAAGATGCTAAGGTTCTGAGGCTCTAAGAATGTTAAGATTATAAGTTATATTTTGAGTTAAGTAAGTTTAAGTTTGGTAATAAACCCGATGGCTAAAAAGTTATCGGGTTTGTTTTTTATTATCGCTAAAAGAGGTTTATTGCAATCCCGATAGCTATCGGGAGCTGTGATTGACGCAAAGCACGCTAAGATTTTTTTGTAAGAATTATTAAAATGAAAAGTTCGCCAAGCTTTGTGTAGATAAAACTTTGCGAACTTATTTTTTATACTTTGTATAGATTCTCAATAAATATACTTTGCGTAATTTGGGGTAAAAGAAACTCAGCGTGCTTTGCGCTAAAAAAAAACAATTGCCAAGAAGTTTTATCGGGTTTATTTTGGTTACGAAAAAGTACGCAGCATATTAACAGCATACGGATGATAGATAATAGTTTCGATCATTTTGGTTTGCAGTTGTGCTTCGTGTGCATAAACAAACATTCTTTTTTCGTAATCCTTTATCGCAGCTTCTATAGTTTTAAACTTTCCGTTGGTAAGATTATCGCATAAAACGATGGTGTCCAAAAGTCCTGTGTTTACTCCCTGACCGGCAAAAGGAGGCATAACATGTGCAGCATCACCGATAAGAGTTATAGGCAAGGGGCGATTATTTTTCCAGGTTTTTAAGGGTATTTTTGTTGTAGAGCGTTTTATAAAAGAAGAGGTCGATCGAAACAATTCGTGGTAACATTCATGCCAGTTAGAACATCTTTTAGATATAAAAGAAATAATACTTTCGGTATCTTCAAAATCTAATTCATTATGACTAACCCATTCTTCGGGTTTTTTAAAAGTTAATGCATAGGTTAACATGTTATCATTTCTGGGATTTGCTGCTAATATATTCCCTTTGTGCGGGGCCAAGAGCATATTATTATTGCACAATTGATAAAATGCTGCACAATTTGATGCTGGTTCCAGCACATCACCCATTATAATAAAACTTCCGGTATATTCAATTTTTGCATCGGTAACGTAATCTCTTAATATGGACATTCCACCATTGGCTCCAATAATAAAATCTGCCGTTGCAAAGTGACCATCTTCAAACTGTAAATGCCACTTCCTGTCAGCTGCAGTAACCGTGGTTAGTTTTTTATCCCAAACCACGGTATTATTTGTTAGGCTTTCAAGTAAGATTTGCCGTAAATGATTTCTGTTTATTTCAGGATTAGCACGTTGTTCTTGGGCTGTCGTTTGTCGGGAGTATAATATTTTGCCCTGCTCACTGGTAACAATTTTTCCCAATGGTATTGCCATTTCAAAATAACGCTCTAATAATCCTGCTCTTTTCAGGGCTTCTTGTCCAGATTTTTTATAAAGATTTAGCGTACTTCCTGAAATTCGCGTAGAGGCATCTTTATCTCTTTCGTAGACTGTTACCTCAATTCCTTTTTGTTGAAGTAATCTAGCCATTGTAAGTCCGACAGGTCCAGCGCCAATAATTGCTATTTTATGGTTTTTTAATAACATAAGTCATACCTGTTTCGATTCAGTTGTTTTGAATTTGTGATCGAAGCGAGTTTGTTTATGGCCTCTTGTTCGCTAAAAAAAATGTTTATGATTAAAAAAAACGTAGAACCTTAGCCCCTTAGTCCCTCAGTCCCTTAGAACCTTTATTTAGTCACCTTAACATGTTTTCCAAAAGTATAAACAGCTGTTATTGTTGGTCCGTTATAGCCCCATTTTAGGAAACCATTTAAGCGTTCCTGTATAGTATCTACTCTAAAATTCAAGCCGGTATAACCAGCAGTAAGGCTAAAGTTGTCGACAACATTATACAAAACCGACAAATTGTAGCTTATAATTCTGCCATCGGTATCATTAATTTTTACGGCAAGATAATTTACGTTGGCATATAAACCCCAACGTTTTCCAAGAACAAATTCTCCCCATATTCCAATATCTGGCAATGGAGCAGTAAAGTCAAAATTATCGTGATATTCTACACTTTGTGTATTGGCTTCTAATTTTAAGCCTAAGTCTGCAAAAAGCACATGCGCACCAATTAATAGACCAGCTTGATATTTAGGTTTAGAAAGAATTGCGTATCCATAAGCGACTCTCATAATCTGCACATTAAAAGTACCTCGAACGCTCCCATCTATTGGATAAGTATGGTCTCCAAAGTTAATTTCCCTTTGCAGGGTTTTGGTTGCCGTTCTGTCTAGTACAAAATACTCAAAACCTAATCGAGATCTTTTGGATATGCGCCAGTCAAATGTTCCCAAAAAAGAGGCAGTTGATTTAGCAAATCCTAAATCATTTTCAAGATCAATTTCAGTTCCTATATTTCCGTTGTTGCCTTCAACTTTAACTACAGTATTATTTACAGGGAAAAAACCACCAGCAGAAACTTTAAATTTTCTATTGTGCCAGGGCAGATCTTCTATTGTATTATCTTGAAAATTTTCGTTTTCGGTTTTTAGATTAGTTGTTAAGTCTTCATTTTTGCTAGATTCTGCAACAGTTTGAGCATTTAACGGAATCCAAAGGAGCATCATTACCAAAAAAATAAATAATTGTTTCATCAGAGTAGTTTTTAAGTTTTTATTAGGTAATATTTAACAATTAAAGTTAGTAAAAATAATCGTTCATTTTTGTTTTTGCTTTCAAATTATTTTTGTGAATGAATTGGATATCAGTAAAATAAGAATTTGTTTAAAAAATAGTTGACATGTCACTCTTTTTTGTAATTTTGCATCATGGAAAAAAAACATACCGATAGAGAAAGTTTTTCAAATTTTTGGAAAGAGGAAATATCAGATAGTTTCTTCTTTCAGATTCATCGCATCAAACGAGCAATTTTCAGACGTACAAATGCGTTAATGTTCGAAGCAGGAATCACATTGCAGCTGGAACAATTGCCATTGCTGATGATTTTGCATCATAAAAGTCTTTCGCAGAGAGAATTGTCAGACAAAACAATGCGCGATAAATCGTCTATTTTAAGAAGTATTTCAGCCCTTGAAAAAAAGAACTTGGTTGAGGTGGTAAAAGATAAAATAGATAAACGCAAAAACATTGTAAGTCTTACAGATGAGGGAATTGCACTGGCTAAAAATATTCGTTTGCTGATGAAAAGAGCAGAAGAGGAAGTAATGTCTGTTTTTTCTCCAAAAGAAAAAATCGAAGCGCTAAATGCGGTAAGATCTTATGCAGATAAGCTAGAAATGCTTTAATTTTTTTTGAACTTTAAAAGTTGATATGTCAACTGATTTTAAAATAATTATTTCGAATAAATGAAAAAAAATGAATTGTTAGAAGGTCCAATCCTTTCTTCATTATTAAAATTAGCGATTCCAATTATGATTGCTAATTTATTACAAGCCGCATATCAGTTGGTTGATGCTTTTTGGGTAGGACGTTTAGGAGGAGATGCCGTTGCGGCGGTTTCTATAAGTACGCCCGTAATATTTTTAACCATTGCTTTAGGAACCGGATTGGCGATTGCGGGTTCTATTCTAATTGCACAATATTTTGGAGCAGGAAACCAGAAAATGGTCAATCACGTGGCCGCACAAACTTTGTCGATGGTGATTATTGTTTCGGTTTTCTTATCTATTATCGGCTATATTTTAAGTCCGTATTTTTTATATCTCTTAAAGGTAGAGCCTACGGTTTATGTTGATGCTTTAGGATTTATGCGCGTGGCGTTTGTTGGTTTGGTGTTTAGTTTCGGATTTATGATTTTCCAATCGATAATGCGTGGAGTTGGCCGTGTTACGCTGCCCGTTTATATTGTATTAGGAACTGTTATCTTGAATTTTGCCTTAGATCCGCTGTTTATTTACGGATGGAATTTTATTCCAGCTTTAGGTGTAAAAGGAGCTGCTTTGGCAACTTTGTTTACGCAGCTTCTGGCAATTATAATCGGATTTGCCATTTTGTTTAGAGGAAAACACGGCATTCATCTTCGCATTTCTGATTTTAAACCTGATTATAAACATATCAAAAGAGCTTTTGAAATTGGTTTTCCGTCTTCAATCGAGCAGTCGATGCGCGCATTGGGAATGATGGCGATTACATTTTTGATTGTGCGTTTTGGAACCTTAACGGTTGCTTCTTATGGTGCTGGTTCAAATCTAATTCAGCTGATTTTAATTCCAGCGTTAGGATTATCAATGGCGATTGCTACTCTTGTCGGACAAAATATTGGTGCGGGAAATATTGATCGAGCTGCCCAAATTTCAAAGCTTGGAGCTTATCTTGGTTTTGGATTATTAACAGGCCTCGGAATCATAGCTTTTATTTTTGCGCCGTATTTAATTGCATTTTTCGTTCCGAACGATCAAGCCGTTATTAAAGGTGGAACAGAATTGTTGAGAATTACATGCCTTTCTTGGGGATTTTTAGGACTTCAGCTTTGCTTAACGGGCGTTTTCCGAGCTGTTGGAAATACAAAATTACCCATGATTCTAACTTTGGTTTCGCAATGGGTTATTCAGTTTCCGCTAGCTTATATTTTGTCTCATAATACGTCTTTAGGAAAAATCGGAATTTGGTGGGCTTTCCCAACTGCTTCTGTTGTAACAGCTCTTATTACATTGATTATTTATGTAAAAGGAGACTGGAAAAAAGAAAGGCTCACAGGCAAAACCAATAAATTGATTGACAAGGTTGAAAGCGAAATTGTTAAGGAAGGGTTTGATATTTCTAAATAAAAAGGGGCTAAGATACTAAGCTTCTAAGATGCTAAGTTTTTATCCTTTGATGCACTGCTGTGCATCTAACCAAAATTTTAAGGACGCGATTTTTCGCGTCTTTTTTATTTGTAATACTTTTTTGCTAAAATAAATTTTAAGTATATTGTGAACCTCAAAAAAATACTTAGAGTCTTAGTATCTTAGAACCTTAGCAACTTTAAAAAAAATGAACAAAAATCTAAAGCGTTATTTTGTAAAATCTGTTATTGTATTAGCCTTAATTCATTTAGCTTACTTTTTATATGGTTATTTTACTTTTAATGGGCTGAAAAGCATTACTATCTATACCGAATTTTATAGGTTTAAATTTTACGACGACGTTTCGATTTCGCATTTTTTTGTGAGTGGTTTGTTTTTGCTTTTCTTTCTTATTTTTCTAATTCGAAATCATTCTAGAGAAAACTATAAAGGAGGCAATTTGATTAAGGTTAGTGTTTGTTTGCTTTTTATCTCATTCCTGACTTTTTCGTTTTTTGTTAGTTACAGTTTCGGAATGAATGCCAAACTGAAATCGGAATTATCGGAAAATGCTTTTAATAAAGATAAAAAACTACTGAATGTTCTAAATCCGTTTCTATATGGATATACTTCGTATAGTTCGGAGAAATTATTTAATTATGAAAACATTTTGTTTCCAAAACCTTATCCTGTAATCAAGCAAGAAGATACAATTGAACCGGGAGAATATCCTATTATAGAAACCAATTATTATGGTATTGATACTATAAGAGCCTTAACCAGCACTTTTGATAAAACCACAAGTAAAGCAGACAGCATCTTTGATATAATTGGTTTTGATAAAGAAGAATTGCACAAAAGAGTAATCTCAAAAAAGAGTATTGGAGATACTACAGAGATTATTTTTAAGAGTGTTCCCGTTCATCCAGAACACGATGAGGAGATTTGCATTTTCTTAGAAAATAAATCGTTGTTTAATCCTGTTCATGGGGATTCTATTGATAAGCAGCAGTATAAAGCTGCCGTAGATCGCTATAACTTGCTGTATAAGTCGAAGAAAGATTCCTTACTGTATACTTTTCAGCAATTAGATACACTTTTAAAGAAATACAATGTAGAGACAAATTTAATTCCGAAACTCCTAACGCAAGACGTATATCGTTACAGAAATAATCACGACAAATCGCTTAACGGAATCCGAAATAATTTTGATAGGAAAGCTTTAGCAGAAAAATTAAAAACTTTAGATCAATTGTTCTACGAACCAAATTATCTTCACCCAACTATTATAGCAATCTATTTTGCTGTAATTATTGCAGTTTGGATTGTATTGTTTCTGTTGTATATCCTTTTCAACAAGAAAAAAGTTCAATAACAATTTTAAATGTCAATGACAATGTCAAATTTCAAATATCAATGAAAATGGCAATACCAAAAATAACTTTGAAAATTTAAATTAAGATTGCTATTGGAATTTGAGATTTAAAATTTAAAAATCCAGATTTGGAATTTGGAATTTCAGATTTGGAATTTGATTTTTATTAAACTCTATGATAATCTGCTTTCCAGTGTACGATTGCTTTTTTGATTGCGTCGCCTGTTAAGTTGTTTTTTAGCACATCTTCTATAAGCGGAATCAACTCGTTGTCTGGTGCAAATCGTAATGCAAATATTTGATCGTCTGTAAGTTTGTATTCAAATTCTTCGAATCTTTTGCCAGTCAGGGTAAAATAGCGATAACGCATTTCTAAACGCACAATTCTGTTTTGTAGCGTTAGTGCGTAGTGCTGGCGCAGCATATAAGCCAGTACAAAAAGAAATATAAATGCCACACTGATAAAGGCCCATATTAGATGATCTTCTGTTGTAATTGCCAAGTAAATGCTGGCGATTAAGAATAAAATTAAAACAGGATAATATATAAAATGGTGTGGGGTATAGAATCGTATATGATTATTATAGGTCTGAATTTTCATGCTTTTAAGTTTTGAGGCTAATCTATAAAACAAAACTACTCTATATTTCTATAGAGTAGCTTTTTCCCAAAAATAAACTAACATAACCAATGTTCTCTTTATAGACTAAACTTTTTACAGTTTGCTTTGTAAATTTTAATAAGAATAAAGCCTTTTCATTTCGTTATCCTATCTTCACTATGGCTTATTTTTCTTTGATGTAAAATTAGATCGAGAGTGGTTGTATTTTGTTATATTTTAAACGGAAAAAGTTACATGATTCCAATATTTGCATTTTAATTATATAAAATGAAAGGGTTTATAATAAGGTTTTAATAATGCTCCATTCGTTCAATTTGTCTTGAAAAGTCTTGCCAGCATTGGCCGGACTAGTCGATGGAAGTGTAAAAGTTTGATATTCTTTGGTTAAGTGAACATACTTTTTAAAAAATGCCGCTGCTTTTTGCCCGTTAAAAAGAATGCTTTCAATTTTTGGATGAGTTTCTAGGAAATATTCAAAATCATTTGCGATTTCGTTTTTAATGGCACTATCTAGACTTCCAACACGATCACAAAATTGTAAGACATCCCAGAGGGCAATATTATTTTCAATTAACAAATTTTTTCTCACTTCATAATCAGTAGAAAATTCTTTACCTAGAATCTGAAACATAAACTTCCAGAAGTTATTCTGATTATGTCCATAATATTGATTGAGTTCTAAAGATTTTGTTCCAGGCATGGTGCCTAAAATTAGAATTTTGGAAGTGGGAGAACTAATAGGGGCAAACGAAAAACTTTTCATAGCTATTTATTAAATCAATGTGGGATTATGTTAAAATAAACATTTATAAGGAATTATAAAACAAAACCAAAAAATTATATAACATTTTTGGTGGGTCTTTAAACGAACTTTGACTTTCAGATTTCTAAAATAATCTGTTTAGCAAATTATAAATTTAAATCCGGCAAACCATGAAAATAGTTACTATAAATACAGAAAAAACTCAAAATATATTTGATGAACTTCAGACTAGTTTTGGCGGAAAGGTGACGTTTGATTTAGATGAATATGCACTTGAAGTAGAAAATAGCTTTGCTGAAGGTTCAATTATGGGAGCTTCCTTTACAGATAATATTTCGTATGTTCAGTTTGATATGACGTTTTCTACAGATGTGAGATTGGATTTTCTAAATGTAAAATCGTCGCCTATTTATTTTGCCTACTGTTCTACAGGTAATCTTTCGCACAGTTTTGGATTGAATGGAGAAGAACGAAAACTAAAAACGTTTCAGACTGCAATTGTTACCTCTAAAGAAAATCAAGACAATGTTTTATTCTTTGAAAAAGGAAAAAAAACAAAACTAACCCTGATTATTGTAGGAACACAAATTGATGCCAACAATCAAGCTCATTCTTTGAACCAGCAGGTAAAAGATACTTTTTTTGAAAATAATCAGGTAACAGATTTCTTTTATATAGGTTCTTATAATTTACAGATTGCAGAAAAAATCGAACAGCTTAACTCAATTACACAAACAGGAATTGTTCGCAATTTATTGAAAGAAGGAATTATGAGAATTATTCTAGCAATGGAAATTCAGCAGCACTCAGACGATTTGCACGCTTTCGCGAATGAATCAAACGGACTGACTTTAAGAGAATTGGAAGAAATAAAAGAACTCTCAGAATTTATAAAATCAAGTCCCGAAGAAGCTTTTTCAATCAAATCCCTAAGCAAAAAATCAGGATTATCTCCAAACAAACTTCAGGAAGGCTTCAAAATGATTCACAATCGTACAGTCAATGATTACATTACGCATATGCGCGTTCTAAAAGCCGAAATCTTAATTAGAACATCCGATCTTAATATTTCAGAAATCGTGTACTGCATTGGTTTCACCAGCAGAAGTTATTTCTCTAAAATATTCAAACAAAAATTCAATTGCAGTCCGAAAGAATATAAGTTTAATTTGAATTCTTTGGCTATTACGGCGTGATGGGGGAAGGGACAAAGGTTCAAAGTGACAAAGTGACAAAGGTTTTACTTGGAGGGCTTATAAAAAAAGCTCTGCTTTTTATTTGAAGTCGTTAGCTCTAAAGCGTGATATATAAAGTTGCAAAGGTTTTACTTGGAGGGCTTACAAAAAAGTTCTGCTTTTATTTGAAGTCGTTAGCTCTAAAGCATGATATATAAAGTTGCAAAGGAACAAAGGTTCAAATTGACAAGGTTCTTAAATCTTTGTCACTTTGAACCTTTGTCTCTTTGTCACTAAAAAAAAAGCATTTTTTTTTACCTCCCAAATCGATAATAATCTAAATCCGTATTCTTTTTATTATTAAGAGAATCCAGGATTGAATTCATTCCAATTACGCTGAAAGTGATTCCGTTTCCTCCGAAACCTAGAATGTAATGTTCATTTTTTCTCGGATTTGGTTTTCCAAAGTAGGGAAGACCGTCTTTGGTTTCTCCAAAAGTGCCTGCCCAGGAATAGTCAATTTTAAAATTTATATCTGGAAATCTTTTAAAGAACTGTTTTAGCAGATAGACTTCTTTTTTAGGAAGCAATTTATCACGCTTTGAAGTGTCTCTAAATTCTTCATCTCCGCCACCCATTATAATGCGGTTATCATCTGTAGTTCTGATGTAATGATAGGGCGATGCTGTATCCCAAAAAATAGTGTTTTTAAAATTCTCTGGAAGGTCGGGGTGACTTTCTGAAGCAATAACATAAGTGCTTTTCAAATCGACTACTTTTTCTTTGAGCGTTTCTGTGCTTTCGTAACCTGTGCAATGTATAATATGATCGGCTGTAATGACATGTTTAGAATCGGTTGTGGCTAGAATAGTACCTTTTTGATGCTGAATAAAAGTTATATCCGTTCGGTCAAAAATCTGCATTCCTTTCTCATGGCAATGAAATAAAAGATCTGTCGCCAGTTTAAACGGATCCATAACCGCAGCAGTTTTAGATTCTACTCCAGCAATGGCATTTAAGCCCATTTTCTGCAATTCTGATCTGCCGAGCCAGCTGATTTCAAAACCGTGTTGTTTTCGGGCTTTAAATTCATTTTTCAAATAAGGGACATCTTTTTTTAAAGTGGTAAAATAGACGCTTTTTTTAAATTCAAAACCACAGTCGCACCCCACAGTATCAATTATATTTCGAAGGTCGAAAATGGCTTTTTTACCGTTTTGGTAGCTATCGACTGCGCATCTGGTGCCGCGAAGTTTAATGAGCTGATGTAAAGGAACATCGATTTCATACTGCAGCAAAGCCGTACTGCCCGAAGTGCTTCCGCCACAGACATCGCGACGGTCTACAAGAACGATCTTTTTTCCTTCATTTAATAATTTGTAGGCTGTTAAAGCTCCTGTTATGCCTCCACCAATAATTAGAATATCGGTGTGGATATCAGAATCTATTGAAGGGTAACTTTGTTTTATGGCATTTTTTAGAGGCCAATAGGTTTTAGTAGAGCTCAATTTCATTTTTTGGTTATTTTTTTAGAGGTGTTTTTGGTAGTTTTTCTAGTTGTATTTGGTTTTACGGTTTTTTCTGTTTTACGGCTATGAACATCTTCTGCTTCTGCAAGTGAATGGGATGTTCTGATCGTTTTATCTTTTTTTGCCAATTGGCTTAAACGATGGTAATATTTCTGAATAATGATCATTTCCTCTTCGGTCATATTTTCGATATCAACAAGACTATTGCTTGATAAATCATTGGATGCAACGAGTTCGTTTAATTTTAACTGAATGGCAAGCGAATCTTTGTTTTGCGCTTTTTGAATTAAGAAAACCATTAAGAAAGTAATGATGGTTGTGCCTGTATTAATTACCAATTGCCAAGTTTCAGAATAATCAAAAATAGGCCCCGAAATGGCCCAGCCAACAACCAATAAAAAGGCGCCGATAAAAGCCGGAGTGCTTCCGGCAGCTTTTGAAACTTTTGTGGCAAACTTTTCGAATGCACTGCTTTTATATTGAGATTTAGAATTCATTGTTATTTTGTGTTGGGTTTACTAACGTGTTCTTTTCGAATTACTTTATTGTTTTTTTCGTCATAAACAGCAGGACTAATTTCTTGTCCCGTTTTGCTGAATATTTTAATTTTTGGAGCTTCATGCGTTCCCGTAATTACAATCGGAAAACCTATAATTCCGAAGAGTGGGAGACCTAAACGCATTCTCAGATCCAAAAGTCCGTCAAAGCTTGTTGTTCCTTTAATCGTAGGTCTAAAACTGGCTACGCTAAAGGTAAATGGCTCAATTATTATAAGATTTTTATCTATGGTCGATTTGATTTCAATACCTTTCATATCAGGATTGTTCAAACCGCTTTGTCCAGTTTTAGAACTAATTCCATCAAAAAGTTTTAGTCCTTTAATTTTTACATCACGAAGATTAATTGTTCCTCCGCCTTGCATAGATTCATAAATTGGCCCCATATTTCCATTCAAATCTCCTTTTACGTTGTAGTCAACAGAGATTATTCCATGTGCTTTTTCGGCCGCGGTAACCATGTCATGAAACATCGGAATTTCTTTGTATGCCCTTTGCACATCAAAATCTTTTGCTGTAAAGTGCGCGTCAAAATGTGCCGCCGTTGGAGATTCGTCCTTATACAACGCATTAACACCTAAAATACAGTCAATTATACTAAAGGTAATGTTTTCTAAATAAAACCCTTCTTTTTTTATTCCTATTTTTCCGTTTAATTTGTTAAAAACCAATTTATTGTATTCGATTTTTTCTGCATTTGCATTTAAACTTACATTTAGGTTTTTCGGAATAATAACAACACCGCTCATTTTTGGATGATCTTCTTTGGCATATTGCACTTCAATCTTTCGGTCTTTGTTTTCGCCCTCTTTTAAAGCCATAAATTCATCAACATTAATGAGTTTTGATTTTAAATTGAAGTTTCCGCTCAAAGTGCCTTTTGATTCTAAAAAGTAGTTGATAGCATTTAAGAGATAGCCATTGATATCAAAATCTGATTTTCCGTACGAAGCATTGAATTTTTCAAACCACATTTTTTCATTCTGAAAACGGAAATTTCCCTGTTTGATAAAAAAGGCTTTCGGAAACAATTCTGAAGTTGCTTTGATATTCTTAAGCAATAAGGTTCCCTTATTGTCCAACTTATCATATTGTCCCGTTGTGGCATAACTTTGTTTTCCTTTTAACGAAAGATCTGCTTTTGCATAACCTGTTAAATCAAGACCTTTCTGAGAGAAAACCTGATAGATTCTGCCAACATTCAGTTCGCCTTTAATTTTTGCATTATAAGCCAGATCGTTAAAATCAGATAAAGTAGCATTTACGTAAACAGGATTTCCTTCAAAAACAAAAGATGCTGGCGCTACAGCAACAATCAAATCTTGATACGTTCCAGCTTTATTAAGCATGTTTGCCACAAAAGTGATGTTGGTAATAGGATTTGGATAATACTTGGTTTTGAGCCATCCATTTCGAAGCGAAATTCCGCCAATAGTTTTCGGAAATAGTTTTTTTGAAGTGCTAAAAAGTCCGCGCGCCTGAATATCGGTTTTTAAAATCCCTTTCAAATCAATATTTTCCAAACCTAATGCTGCATCCACAACAGCAAGGTCCAAAGCGCCTTTTACACTTGCATTAATCGACATTTCGCTTAAACCTCTACTGTGCAGATAAGCATTAAAATAATCCTTTTCGCCAACCTTAAATTTCAGTGTTCTCAGATTAACGAGTAGTTGTTCTGCATCTAAAGACGGAAGCATGGCATTCAAATCCATTTGGAAGTCGGTTAAAGGAACTGGTGCGTTTTTATAATTTACAGCTCCTTCATTAATTTTTAGATTGAATGCCAAATTTGGTTTTTGCTTTTTCGAAACATTATAATCTCCTTTAAAACTAAGCAACAAATCACTTCTTCCAGAAATTTCAGTTCTTTCTAGCCAAGTAAGATATTCGGGAGGCATTACAGAAAGTAAATCTTTTACGGTGGTGTTCTCTGAAGCGGCTTTGATATTGATTTTGTATCCGTCTCTTAAAATGCTGAATATCCCAGTAAACTTTAAAGGCAGTTTATTGATATGAAGTTCATTTTTTTGAAGAATAAAAGTAAGAGCATGCGTATTGATTCGGGTAATTAAATCGGCGCGAACTTTTTTTCGTCTTAAATAACCTGTTCGATCATAATAGAAATCCAGATTGTCGATTTTGGCATCGGTTGCGAGATCAAAAATGTCTTCGCTCAAATTTCCTTTTCCTATATAATTAAACCCTTTTGCATCAACTAAAATTTTGGCAGAGCGGTCGTTGTATTTCACATGGCAGTTTTGCAAATCAATACGTTCCAATCGAATAGCTGTTCCTTCTTCAGGAGCATTTGGATCTTCTTTTTCATTTTTTCTGTCTTCTGGGGCAACATAAATATTATAATTAGCCTGACCTTTTTCGTTCACCATAATATTAATCGAGGCATCAGAAACGTAGAGTTTATTGATTTTAACTTCGTTATCAAACAACAGTCTTTTTATATCAATTCCAAAAGCAACCTGATCTGCTTTTAATAAAGTATCATTGCTAAAAGGCTTAGAGCCTGTTAAAGACAAATCGTCTAAAGAAACAGTTAAGGACGGAAAGTGCGTAAAAAATGAAAGTTTAGATTTGGTAAAATCAAGTTTGGTATCCAGTCTTTCGTTGGCAATTTTCTTTACTTCCGAAGCAATTTTTCCAGGAAAAAGCAACGGAATAATAAATAGCAAAAACAAAATCACAGCAATCGTAATTCCAGTAATCTTTAAAACTTTAAAGGCGGTATGTTTGAATGTACTAGGCATATACTTTTATAATTGTGAATTGTGAATTGTGAGATGTGAGATGTGAGATGTGAGATGCTAGCTTGTAAATTTTAGATTTTAGATTTTGGAATTTGGGATTTAGATTTTGGAATTTTTAGAATTTACTTTTTAGTATCTTCCTGCTTTTGCTGTTCTTCTTTCTCTTTCTGTTCTTTCTCTTTCTGTTCTTTTTCCTCTTTTTCTTTGGCAGCTTTCTCTTGCTGTTCTTTTTTAGCTTCTTCCTGTTTCTCTTTTCTTTCTTCCTGCTTCTCTTTTCTTTCCTCTGCCTTTTCCTTTTTTTCTTTCTCTTTTTTCTTGAAGTAGCCTCTAAAAAGGAAATTGCTTTTTGCCGCTTCCATATTTTCGCTAAAGCCTTTTGTACCACTTTCTAGGTTAGAAAGCGTGTTTGAGACACTGTTGGCCATTTTATCATCTTTAACCAATCTTGCTAAGGCGCCGTTTCCGTTGTTCATGCTGTGGCTGAAAATGGCTAATTCGTCTGAAATCACGCCAATATTATCCACGCTTTTCTTCACGCTTTTCATAATATCATACATTTCGATTCCGTCAACAGAAGCGATTTGTCCGTTATCTTCAATCACTTTTTGAGATTTGGCGCCGGGTGAAATAGTGAGGACTTTATCTCCCATTAAACCATCAGAACCAATACTGGCTGTAGCATCAGTTTTAATGAATTTTCTAACTTCTTCTTTCATCACCAAAATAACCTTAACAGTCGAGTCGTTTTTTAACTGGATCTGTTCTACAGTTCCGACATTAATTCCAGAAAAACGAACATTGTTTCCGACTTCTAATCCGCTTACTGTTTTAAATTGAGAGCTAATGTGGAAGGTAGAACCAAAAAGATTCTGCTGTTTTCCTATAAAATATACTGCCATTATAAAAAGCAGCAAGCCTATTGTTACAAACATTCCCAATTTCCAAGTATATCCAGATTGTTTTTCCATGATTTCTATTATTTATTTTGCTTTATTCAAAAAATGAGCGCACCCATTCGTCTTCGTCTTTTTCTAATTCTTCGTAAGTTCCTTCGGCATGAATTACACCATCTTTTAAAACTATAATACGGTCGGCGGTCATTTTTGCACAAGCCATATCATGAGTAATAATGATCGAAGAAGTTTTTTGTTTGTGTTTAATGTCTAAGATCAATTCGCTGATTTCTCTAGAAGTTATGGTATCCAAACCTGTTGTAGGTTCATCGTACAGAATGATTTCAGGTTTTAAAATCAAAGTGCGCGCTAGACCGATTCTTTTTCTCATACCGCCCGAAAGTTCAGAAGGCATTTTGTCTACAGCCTCGGCAAGACCGACATTTTCCAATGCTTCCATTACTTCACTTTCAACTTCTTCAGGGCTTAAATCGCGTTTGTGTTTAGTTAAAGTAAAAGCGAGATTTTCTCTAACCGACATTGAATCGTAAAGTGCTCCGCTTTGGAACAAAAATCCGATTCGGACTCTAATTTCATTCAGCTCGCTTTTTGATATATTAAGAACGTTTTCGTCAAAAACTTTAATTTCACCTTTGTCTGGTTCGATCAATCCCACAATACATTTTATGGTTACCGATTTTCCAGAGCCAGAGCGTCCTAAAACCACTAAATCTTCTCCTTTATTCAAAGTGAGATTTACGCCTTTTAAAACGGCATTGTCTTTTCCAAAAGTTTTATGCAAATCTTTAATCTCTATAATTGGAGTTTGATTTTTCTCTTTTGTTTTAGGTTCTTTATGTAATTTTTCCTCCATCATTTTAAAAGAATAAATCGGTTATTTGAACAGCAACCATATCGATAATAAAAATGCTTAAAGAAGCTGTTACAACAGCAGAATTGGCTGCTTGCCCCACACTTTCAGTTCCGTTTGATGCATTAAATCCTTTATAGCATCCAATGATTCCGATCACAAATCCAAAAAAGAAAGTTTTTAACGTTGCCGGAAGAAGATCTAAATATTCTAAGGATTGAATGATTTGGGTTAAAAACCTGTAAAAATTAACATCTCCGTGAATGTTTATGCCAACATAACCGCCAATAATTCCGATGGCATCTGCAAAAAACACTAAAATAGGAACCATCAAAGTGCAAGCTAGCACTCTCGTTACCACCAAATAATTGTACGGATTTACAGCTGAAACTTCCATGGCATCAATCTGTTCGGTTACCTTCATAGATCCTAATTCGGCTCCAATTCCCGACGAGATTTTTCCTGCGCAGATTAAAGCTGTAATCACAGGAGCGATTTCTCTTATTAGCGAAAGCGCGACCATTCCGGGAAGCCAGGATTCTGCACCAAATTGTACCAATGTTGGACGAGATTGCAGTGTAAGCACCAATCCCATAATAAAACCTGTAATCGCCACCAAAGGGAAAGATTTATATCCTATGACATAACATTGCTTTAGAAACTCTCGGGTCTCATAAGGCGGAATAAAAACCTCTTTAAAAAACCTTTTGGCGAAGATGGTAGTTTCTCCAATTTCGGTGAATGTATTTTTAATATCGAGAATCAAAATGTTTGAGTTTTTAATGTGAATTATGAAAATGAAAATCAATAATTTAACAGTTTTGCTCTACTCGTTAAATGATATAGGAAAGTTAGCCCAATACTTGTTAAAATATTTTACACAACTTTTTTTGAGCCTTATATAATTTTCATAAAAGCACAATAATTGCAGTAAATTGGCGTTGTGGCGCACAAACAAAAAATCCCTTTCTTAATGGAAAGGGATTTTTGAATAATAATGAGAGTAAAAGTTATTCTGTAAACTTTTTAAAAATTGAACTAGCGACATGTCCGCCAAAACCAAAGGTATTGCTCATCGCATAATTTACTGTTCTTGATTGCGCTTTTGAAAGTGTCAAATTAAACTTGTCTGCAAATTCTGGCTCGACGTTTTGAGTATTTATGGTAGGTGGAATAATGTTTTCTTGAATTGCTTTAATACAGGCAATTGCTTCAATTGCTCCGGCACCGCCTAACAAATGTCCTGTCATTGATTTTGTTGCGCTGATATTAGCATTCGGATTTGCGCCAAAAACTTTCTCCACAGCTTTTAATTCGCTTAAATCGCCTGTTGGAGTAGAGGTCGCATGTGTATTGATATAATCAATTTGGTCAGGAGAAATTCCTGCTTCTTCGAGAGCTAATCCCATTCCGAGAACAGCTCCTTCACCTTCTGGATGTGTGGCTGTTAAATGATATGCATCTGCAGCTAATCCGCCACCTACAATTTCGGCAAGAATAACGGCATTTCTTTTTATGGCATGTTCATAGCTTTCCAGTATAATTGCGCCCGCACCTTCGCCCAAAACAAATCCGTCGCGTGTAATATCAAATGGGCGTGAGGCTTTAGTGCAATCATCATTTAAAGTTGATAATGCTTTTGAAGCATTAAATCCGCCAATAGAAGATTCTGTTATAGAAGCTTCAGAACCTCCACTAATAATCATGTCTGCTTTTCCCCAACGAATGTAATTAAAAGCATCTATGATGGCGTTGTTACTAGCAGAACAGGCAGAAACTGTAGTGTAATTGACACCACGAAGTCCATATTTAATTGAAATAGCTCCCGATGCGATATTGATAATTCTTTTTGGAATAAAAAACGGATTGAATCTTGGCGTTCCATTTCCTAATTTATATTCGCCAATTTGTTCTTCAAAAGTGGAAACGCCGCCATCTCCAGATCCCCAGATAACTCCAATACGGTTTCTGTTTAAAGAGTCAAAATCAATATTAGCGTTCGTTACAGCTTCATTTACAGAATATAGGGCGTATTGTGTAAAAAGGTCATATTTTCTAATTTCATTTTTTTCGAAAATATCTTTCGGATCAAAGTTTTTGACCTCGCATGCAAATTTGGTTTTAAATTGTGAGGCGTCAAATTTAGTTATTGCAGCAGCACCGCTTACTCCATTTTTCAAGGAATTCCAATATTCTGCAACATTGTTTCCAATAGGAGTTACGGCTCCTAATCCAGTAATTACTACTCTTTTCATTGTTTTTTTGGTCTTAATTCTGTTAATATCGTTTCTCTTACCAAATCAAAATCACTATCATTTGTAAGTCTTGAAAGCTGTACAATGGCAACCATATTGGTTATTATCATTATTGCTTTTGTTCTTGGCAACATTTCAAAATCAAATATCTTGAGTTCTTTTCCTTCTATTAGGATTTCAGTAACCCAAGTAAGTACCAGTTGCGCAAATTTTTCTAGTTCTGCTTTTATAGAATCGTCCAAAGTATTTAAATCGGTAGCCAATGAACCTACAATGCATACTTTATTTTCTTTTTTAATTTGTGCTTGTACGTCTAAGAAAGCTTCTAGTTTTACCAATGGAGATTCATTAGCTACTCTTTCTTGCAAAGCTTCACATCGAGCAATATGTTCTTTAATGGTAGCTACTCCAAGATCTGATTTTGTTGGAAAATGGTAATGTATGGAGGCTGTTTTTATGCCAATATCATTTGATATATCTTTAAAACTAAAGGCATTGTAACCTTTGTTTCGAATATACTGATCTGCTTTATCTACAATTACTTCTCTTGTTGTCATGATCATAATTTTTATGCAAATATACTACCTATTAGTAGATAGGCAAATTTATTTTTGAAATTATTGGTGTAAAAAAAAAATCCCTTCCATTAAGAAAGGGATTTTCAGGGTTTAAAAATGAAGTATTTGGTTAGCTTCAATTTCTTTTATTATAAATTTATAGCGATGCCGCTTCGGGATTTTATTAACGGAATAACACGCGATTGCGACATTGCCAGTTTTTCCATTAATAATCTTGCGGTGAGATAGCAAACGGTAGATTCTGCGCCTTGATTTAAGTTTACATTGTATTTTTCAAGTCCGTCGTAACCGCCGCCACTTACAGGATTATACATAATCTGGTTTAAATGATTTTTGCCTAAAAACCAGTTAAATGCCGCTTTCATTTTCTTTTTATATTCTGGAGTTTTAAAAACATTATAAAATGCATTTAAAGTTTGAATGGTATAAGTAACATCAATTGGCTGCTCTCCATATTCACTCGGTTCTGAGCCTTTATGATGCCAGCTTTGGTTTGAAATGGCTTTAAAAGTTCCTTTTACAAATGTTTTAGAAATCAGAAAATCTAAAGAGTCTAAAGCTACTTTTTTGTAAACCGGTTTATTGGTAATTAAGTACGCATATAGCATAGATTCTGGAAGAATTCCGTTTCCATAAGTCAGATAATTTTCAAACCATTGCCAATCTTCTGTAGCTGTATCTTCGTAATTTGCCAAAAGTTTAGCATTCAGTTTATTAATGATTGCTGCAACATATAGATTAGGAATTCTGGTATGGTACAAATACAGTCCTTTTGTAGCAAAACCAATTGAACGTGGCGACTGAATTGTTTCGGCCCATTTTAATGAATTCAATAAACATTTTGTTGCTTTTTTGGTAATGGTTTCTGGAAGAATATCAGACATTGAAACCACAGTTCCTAAAGCCCAAAGAGCTCTTGCATTAGAATCTTCCAAATTTACTTCGGCATTTTGTTCAACATGCTCACGGTTTTCTTTATCGACATAATTGATAAAGTCTCCTTTTGGTTTTTGGCAACGGATAATAAAGTCTAAATAGATTAAAATATAGGCCAAATCGTCTTTATCTTGAGTCTGTTTGTAATGCATACAGAACGCAATCAATGCTCTAGCATTGTCATCTAAAGTATATCCTGAATCTAAGTCTGGAATCGAAATTTTGCTGAATTGAATGATTCCTAATTCAGTTGTTAGTTTCTTAATATGTTTTAGCTGAATAGGAGGATAGCTGAATTTAATTTCTGACGGATTTTTGATGAGTTTTTTATAAGTGTTCATTTGGGTAATTCCGACATTTTCCCATGATGAAGCTCTCATTTTGGTAAACGAGCTGACTCCCATTTCATGTCTTAGATTTTCATCTTCGATTAGTTTAATCGCGGCTTCAGCAAATTGATCAGAATTTCCGATATCGCATAAAATTCCAGAATCTGCTGTTAAAACTTCTCTCGTGTGCGGAATTTTAGAAGCCACAATCGGACAAGCACAGCTCATCGCGTAAGCAAAAGTGCCGCTCACAGCTTGATTTGGATCTTTTGAAGTAAACATATAAATGTCTGTCGCTTTCAAATATTCTAAAAGCTCGTTAGTATCTAAATATTGATTGATAAAACGAACATTATCTTGAAGATTTAATTCTTTAACCAAACCTTCCAATTTATCTCGATAGGTATCAACACCCTCTTTAATTAAGTTGGGGTGTGTTTTGCCAATAATTAGATATAAAGCATTTGGTGCTTTTTGGATAATTTTTGGTAAGGCCTGTAAGCCTGTTTCGATATTTTTACCTTCACCCAAAAGGCCGAAAGTTGAAAGTACTAATCTGTCTTGAATGTTTAATTTTTCTTTTGCCTGTTCTGGAGTTTCGTAGATTACAATATGGGTTCCATGAGGCACGCAAGTAATTATTTCTTCATTGATGTCGTAGTCGTTGATTAGTATTTCTTTAGATTTATTTGTCATTACAAAAACCGAATTGCTATAACTCAAAAGCAATCTTACGAATGTTCTTAATTCATCATTCGGATTCGGAATTACACTATGAAAAGTATAGGTAACTGGTGCTTTAATGACATTTAAAAAATCTAAGAGATGATCTCCGTAATTTCCTGAAAACAAACCAAATTCATGCTGAATATGAACCAATTTCACAGTTTCATCCTGATTAATTTCCTCGGCTACTTTGGCATATTCTTCTCGATTTTTGGTGTTTAAGGTAAATGCTTGTGTTGGTTGTTCTTTGGGTTTATCAACAAGTTCACATATTTCGCATTTGATAGATTTACCATAAACATCTGTGATTCCTTTAATGGTATCTTGAGTATAGGTTGCTATGCCGCATTGCGTAGGCGGAAAAGTAGATAAAAAAACGATTTTTGATTTATTAGATATTGTTTTCATGAGAGTTCATTTTTAATTCGGTTAATAACTCGTTAAGGTTCAGAGATGCCACCGCAATCTTATCATCGGCAGCGCCATAATAAATATATAGTTGGTCATCAAAAATGGCTGTTCCTGTTGGGAAAACCACATAATTGACATAACCATGTCTTTCGTAATATTCTGAAGGAGTGATAATAGGTTTTGGCAGTCTGGCTATAACTTTTGAAGGATCTTCTAAATCCAGCAAAACAGCGGCGGCATGATAAACCAAACCTTTCTCTCTTCTTTCAGCAGCATGATAAATTAAGAGCCAGCCGTCTGCTGTTTCTATTGGCGGGGCTCCTGGACCAATGTGACTTGTTTCGTGATCATATTTTGGTTCCATTATAATATGATCGGGAAGATTTTTTAAGTAATCTTTCCAAAAATCTTCGGTCAGTTCTGATTTCTTTTCAAACGAAAAAATCTGAATCGATGGAAATAAGCGGTGCAAGGCAACGAATTTTCCATTGAACTTTTTCGGAAAAAGAACCACATTTTTATCCCAAACAAACAGATTGTCTTTGATCGTTTCTGTAAGCGGATAATTTCTTTCTGTATTAAATGCCAAAATCTTTGCAATGCTAGGATTCTGTAAATGTTTTCGAATCAAATTTGTAAATTCATTAAGAATAAATCTTGGCGTTATAATGCCTTTTTTCTTAAAAACTTTCAAATCTTTTGAAACAGCCAAGGCTCCACAAGCATTAATTCCGTCATAGGTGACATATGTCATATAAAACCTGTCGTCTATTTTGGTAATTCTTGGATCTTCTACGCCATGAATTTCATAGATATAATCAGGAACAAAAATTGGCTGTGTATTTCTTTCAACCAATGTAGTTGGCCCATCAAAACGGCAATACCCAATGGTAGAAAAATTTCCTCTTTTTGCAGCTCTGTAAAACATGTGAACAGTATTTCCGTCTTGATAAATGGCTGGATTTAAAACACCTAATTCTTCAAAAGTTCGATCTGTTTTTTCTAGAATCACACCATGTTTCGTAGCTTCTTTCATTACCGTTGTAAATTTTATCTAAAATTACTTTGAGATAGAAGCGGCAATTAATCCAATCGATCAAAAAATTAACTCAAAAGCATAAACATGGTAATTCTGTAAGGCTGGCAAATAATAGTGAAAGTGGCGTGTACTCTGGCGTTGTTTTAATTTATTGGGATAATAATTAAGCGTATAGAGTTAACAAGATTTGTAGGAATAAAAGAATTTTGAAACAAACAAAAAGGTTTATAAAATAGTCGTATTAAGAACTTAAAAAATCAATATTATGTTACGTTGGACAGTTATATTCATCATTCTTGCTATCATAGCCGGAATTTTTGGTTTTGGCGGTATCGCTGCCGGAGCCGCAAGTATCGCAAAAGTTCTATTCTTTATCTTTTTAGTGCTGTTTATTATATCATTAATTACAGGACGAAGAAAAGTTTAGTTTTCTTTTGGCCTTTGTTACTTTTTATTTTTAGAGACAAAGTGACATAGTTACAAAGTGCCAAAGTTTTTTTTTGCCTTTGTTACTTTTTATTTTTTAGAGACAAAGTGCCAAAGTTACAGAGTGCCAAAGTGTTTTTTGGCCTTTGTCCCTTTGTAACTTTGTCCCTTTGTTACTTAGTTTAATACCATTTCGCATAATATTTCCTAGTTATGAAAGCAATCGGAATACCGACGCAGCAAATCACAATAAGGATAGAAAGCAAAAGCGGAAAATCTAAATTCTTCTCGGGTAAAACCGGAAACACAATGGGCAGCACAACGAGATTCATTATTACCCAAATAAAGAAACCATAAGAGACACCCGAAAGCAAAGTGTTTATTTTGAAAAATGGGATATAGGGGAAAATCTTAAAATAAAACCAGGCAAAAATAAAAGCAATTAAGAAATGAAGTCCCAAACCCGCAAAAGTCATTTCTGGTCCGCCTGTGTAGACTTCCTTTCTAAAAATTCCGCTTGCAATAGACTGTAAAATTTTTTCGGCTGTTGTTTTATGCAGTATCCCTGCATAAATTAAAATAGCGGCAGTTATGTCTAATGCTCCTGCAACTAAACCAGAGGAAACAATGGTCTTAACTTTTGATCTCATAAAATTAATTTTGAGTTAAATAGGCTCTATTGTTTTTTGATATGCTCGTAAATCGATTTTATCTGCTGTGTGTGCCGTTGCGTATGTATAATGGCAAAATAGAGCCATTCGTAAATGGTAAAATGATCAAATCCAGGTACTTTAGAATCTAGGCACGTTAGTGTCAAATCATAAGTTTCTGCGGCTTCAAATAAATCGTTTTGTATTTTTTTAATAGAAGCCAGCAGCGTTCCTTTTTCATATTCGATATCAGGAGGCTCTATGTTTTTGGGAGATTGGTATTTGGTGGAATAATCTAAAAAAATAGCATCAAGAGCTTTTACGTTTTGATCAGGTTCTCTGGTTGTTTTTTCTGTATTTCCTGCAAATAGCATAGTTAAACCAGAGCATGCCAGAATAATATGTTGCGCAGTTTGCCCAGCAGTCCAGCTCCCTTCAAACGGAACAATATTGATTTCTTCTTTTGAAAAAGAGGAAATTAAATCGTGCAATTTACTGTAGGTTTCCAGTAAGGTATTTTGAATAGCGCTCTTCATTTTTTTTTAATTTTAGAAATTGAAAATTCGACAGTTGATGTATACCGATTGGTTTATGAAAAAACCTCAGTACAGAAGCTGTGAAATTAAATTTATAGAATTAGGGGAAATGATACTCCTTCAAATATACAATAAAAAATATTAAAATGCTATAGGTCAAGCATTTGAGAGGTGTTAATTTTTTAAGGAAGGACTTCGCAAAAGTAGCCGTGCGAATTTAAGATGTCGATAATTTTTGTATTCGAAATAGCAGGCGCATGAATACGGAGGATTTTGTCGCAATCTTCTAAATCGAAGTTAATCGCGCTGTTTGGATAATGCTCAAGAAGTTTCTCAATGATTTGATGGCATTGAGATTCTTCTTGAACATTTGTTTTAAAAACTTCAATCATAAAGTTTTGGTTTTTAGAGTGCTATGTTTTTATAACGCTGTATTTTATGATATGTTACATACGATACAATTAAAATGGCAAAGACGATTAGAGGGAAGAAAGATTGAAAATCAACTCCGTCAACAGCAAAATGACTTATGGAAGCAAAAATAAAATCGAAAGCAAATCCTGCATAAGCCCATTCTTTTACGCGTCCTGGTACTTGTGGAATAATTAAAGCTAAAACGCCAAGAATTTTAAATACAACCAACGCATTTCCAAAATATTCTGGATAGCCCAAATGTCTAATGCCTTCTTTAGCCAGTTCTGATTGTGAAGTTAAAGCCGGCATAACGCCTTCAAATAAAAAAATAAGAATAGTAGTAGTCCAAAAAATGATTTTTGTTGTTTTCATTGGGTATTTGTTTTAAATAGTTATTAGTTAATGTATTACAAATCTAATAATGTTTTCTTTGTAACGAACTACACATTTGCGACTATTTTAGGGGCATTTTGGACAGAATTTAATTATGAATGGTTAATTGTTAATTGTGAAATGTAAATTGATAGTTGGTATGTATTAAACGAAATAAAAGCTCTCGCAAAGTCACAAAGTCGCAAAGTTTTTTAATTTTTCTTTGCGACTTTGCGTCTTTGCGAGAAATAAATCTGCGAGAAACATTCAAAAGAAAGTAAACGCAAAGCCAGAAAATTGGAATTTTTAAATATTGGAATTTAAAAAATAGTTGGTGATCAAAAACAAATCTTCAAAACCCAATCTGGTATAAATGCCTTTCCCTAAAGGAGAAGCTTGTAGATGCGCATATTCAGCTTCAGCGTCAATAGCTTTGTTAATGGCAAATTTCATGATTTCTTCGGCGAAACCTCTTTTACGCATTTCTGGAATAACCCCAACACCATGAATTCCCATAATATTTCTGGTTTGAAAAAGAGTAAGCGTCCCTATTGGTTTATCCTCTAGATGAACCAAATAAAACTCTATGTTTTCATAATTATGAACCAATGTTTCCTTGCTAATTACATAGCCAAAAGATAGCGGATAAATGTCGGACCAAGTTTGGGCATCTTCTTCATTAAAAACTCTTTTGAAAGTAAGATTACTTTCTGAGGAAAATTTTTCTCCCAGTTTTAAAGCCATTGCCATGAGCTGGATTCGTGTTTGGAATCCGTTTTTTTCGAAGATTTCATTGGAATTGCTTCTAAAAATATTCCAATACGGAATAATCAAACCTGGGTTTTGGTCTATAATATCAAGAATCTGAGGCAGATTTTCTTCTGTAATATCTTCTCGAAACCATAATCTATTTGGCCAGCCTGAATTTTTTATCTGACTGAATTGAAAAGGATCATTTTTATGGTAAGAAAGTAGAGGAGTGGCAACCGTTTTCCAAAGCGCTGTAAGATTGTCAATATTGTCTTTGATGAGGTCTGTATTTTTCATTTTTTGATATCGAATTTAAATCTAGAACAAAGATAAAATGAGCTTCCTTGAAAAGCCTTTACATATGTTGATTTATAAATCTTTTTCTAGACTTTTTCTAATTCGGCTTAACTGAGTTGGAGTAATGCCCAAATGCGATGCAATATGCAGCAACGGAATACGATCGGCAATATCAGGATGTTTCTCCAAAAGATTGACATATCTTTCAGTAGCATTCTGCATAACAAGGGCAACTTCTCTTTGTTCTTTGTCGATGATCCAGTTTTTTTCTAAATGAGCAATATAGAAGTTTTTTAGGTCATCATTTTCATTAATCAGTTCAATATATCTTTTATAATTGATATTGATTATAATCGAATCTTCTAGAGCTTCTATAGTAAAATTAGAAGGAGTTTGGAGCATCAATGAAACTTTAGAGCCTGCAAGATAATATTCAAGGAAAAGATTTTTATTATAGAAATTCCCTTGTTCATCTGTTATAAAAGCTCTTAAAGCTCCTTTTGCAATAAAATGAAGGTTTTTGGCAATCTCTCCATTTCGTAATAGGGTTTCTCCTTTTTTGATCGTTTGGAAATCTGTTGTGCTTTCAATCAATTTCCACGATTTGTCAGAAATAGGATAATAACTTTCAATAGTTACTTTTAGATTGTTGAGGTATGTTTCTTTATCGAAAGTCATTTTTTTGGAGATTTGCCACTAAGGCGCTAAGTCGCAAAGATTTATTTATGACTGCCACGAATTACACTAATTTTCACTAATTTTTTTATTCTAAAATATTAATTCGCGAAAAATTAGTGGCAACAAAAACTTTGTGTCTTAGCGCCTTCGTGGCAAAAAAAAATTAATCAGCATAATGATAAATGCTTTTTTTAACTGTATTATTTATTTTTTCTATCGTTACCTCAGTTACACCACCTTCATAATTCATCGTAATAGCAACTTTGTCTTTAGCAATTTCGTAATCAATAGAGATTAATCCCTCTTTATTTACTTCAATAGATTTTTTTTCAGTTGGAAGAGTGGTTAAATAAAATTCTGATTCATCTACTTCTTTATTTTTAATGATATTTTGATAAACCTGATTGATATCTGTATCTTTTATAATACATTCTCTTCCAGATCCCATTTCCACTTCGATATCCTTACAATCTCCTTCTTCTGGATTCTCTTCTTTTATTTCTTTTTTGGCTGCAGCAACAGTATCAACAGGAGTTTTAGCCGATTCTAATTCTTTCTCCGAATTGTTTTGTTTGCAATTTGTAAATGCTAAAGCTAAAAGCGCGAAGCATGCTATTTTTTTCATTAGTTTAAATTTATTAATTATGTCCTGCCGCGAAGGCGCAAAGACACTAAGTTTTTTCTTTTCAAAAGTAAGAAAATAAGTCGAAGTTTTTTGTTTTTTAAAGAAAGCAAAATCTCACAACGGATTTTACACAATTGGGTTTATTTGGAAATAGTTTGCATTTTATTGAAAGCTAATTCTTAAACTATTTTGTACTCTGGCTTTATTTCCTTTATAGGATCCAGGTCTCCAATTGTTGTAATCTTTTTTAAGGGTTTTTAAGGCTAGATTAATTAAATCTTTTTCGTATTTTTTGTTAATACCATTCTCATTCACCCAATTACTTTCTTTTAAATTACTTATTGTTCCATTTTTTTCTACAATGAAATCTACATCAACAAAAAGATTATGAGCACTTTTTTTATTTATAGGTAAATCTGTCTTTATAGTTGTATAATAATCACTTTCAACATAATAATTTAAAAGTTGTGGTTTTTCGGCTTTTTCCAAGTCATAAATACTAATAATTTTATCATTGGTATTTATATTCTTAATTAGAATTTTTATGGCTTCATTTTCTATTTCTGATTTATAATTTTCACCATATTTTGCTTTCATTTTTAAATCTATGTAAGCACTATAACAGCCTACAGTCTGGCCTTCATATCTCACACAACCAATATCTTGAATTCCAAGTTTAAATTTCTTCTTTTTAAGAACTTCTTTAATTTCTTCTTCATAAGGTTTAAAATCGCATCCAAAACATATTGTTTGAACATAGACTCCATCGTATTTTGAAAGATCATTTTTTGCTCTTTCAATTTCACCATTACATAAACTATCAGTCTTAGGAACATTCTTCATATACTTCTCATAGTCTAATGGTGGAAGAGGCTTAACAATTTTGGTTGTATCTAATTCAGATGTATTAGTTACTGTTTTAGTTTTCTCACAGCTAATTATCGAAACGAAAAATATAAAAAGAATGAAGTAGTATTTTTTCATAGAATGATTAATAATCTGAAAGTAAATATATGAATTTATAGAAATGTATCAGGAAGGTATTGATGAGATAAAAAAATCTGCGAGAGACTTTAAAAAAATCTTAGTGCCTTGGCGCCTTAGTGGCAAATTAAAAAACCAAAAAACGCCATGAAACCAAAAGGTTCCACAGCGTTTTCATCTCAAAAAATAAATAATTAACGGGTAATGTAACGGGTATTATTTCCAGCCTCCGCCTAGAGCGCGGTACAAATCTGTATTGGCTGTAAGTTGCTGTCTTTTGATATCGGCAAGTTCTAGTTCGCTTTGTAAAAGATTGGCTTGAGCCGTTAAAACTTCAAGATATTCTGCTAATCCGTTTTTAAATAATAAGTTAGCGTTTTTAATAGCCTGCTGTAACGTTTTTACTTTTTCTTTTAAGAAAGTTTCCTGTTGCTGTAATTTCTCTACTTTAACCAAAGCATCCGAAACTTCGCTAACGGCAACTAGAACCGATTGTCTAAAACTTAAAACTGCTTTTTCTCTTTCCGCGACAGCGATATTGTATTGTGTTCTAAGTTTTTTATTGTTTAAAAGTGGCTGTGTTAAACCTCCTGCAACTGTTCCAAACAAAGAAGCTGGAATGTTGAACCAATTGCTGGTTTCAAAAGAGTTTACGCCGCCTTGAGCCGTAATTCTGAGAGCTGGGTATAAATCCGCTTTCGTGATACCGACATTTGCGTTGGCAGCTTTTAGAGCCAGTTCGGCACTTTTTACATCAGGTCTTCTGCTTACTAATGCAGACGGAACTCCGATTGCTGTATTGTGTTTCACTTCTAGTGCGCTTAAACGAACTGATCTTTCTTTCGAATTTGGGAAAGAACCAGTTAAAACACTCAATGCATTCTCTTGAATCGCAATATTTTGCTCCAATAATGGAATCAGCTGTGCTGAGTTTAATTTCTGTGCTTCCGATTGTTGAATGGCCAAAGTTGTTACCTGACCAGCATCGTATTTTAATTTGATAATATTAGTCGTACTATCATTTAAACGAAGATTTTGTCTGGCAATATCCAATTGTGCATCCAACATTAAAAGGTTATAATATCCTCTCGAAACATTAGCCACAATATTGGTCTGCAATGCCTTTTTTACTTCTTCAGACTGAAGATATCCTGCGTAAGCCCCTTTCTTTTGGTTTTTGATCTTTCCCCAAATATCAGCTTCCCAAGAAAGAGAAGCTCCAGCAGAATAATCGTCAATATGTTTAGCTCCAATTGCCTGATTTAAGTTTAATCCAGTAAAACTATTGTCTGACGGATTGTTTGTACTCGCATTTACAAATAAGTTAACCTGAGGCACATTTCCCCATTTTGATTGTGTAAAACGATATTGGGCAATTTCGATATTTTTTTCGGCAATCTGAAGGTCGTTGTTTCTTGCAACGGCACTGTCAATCAATTTGATAATATCTTTTTCTGTAAAGAAGTTTTTCCACTCGATATCGGCAATACTTGTGGTATCACTCGAAACCGATGCATTCCTGAAATTCTCAGGAAATGCATCTTTTGGAGTTTCAAGATCCTTTGAAACTTTACAGGATATTATGGTCGTGATCAGAATGGCGAAGGTCACGATTTTGGTTATATAATTTTTCATTGTCTTTTTATTAGATTTCTGTACCCTTTGGCTTTGGGTGTAATTTTTTCAACACATATAAACATAGTTTTGTAAACTTAAAAAAGGCGTTTCACTATTTTAAATGCACATAGTTTAGCTATGTTTCTATGTATTAAAATATATTTTTAAATCTCTCTCAGCTTAAATTTCTGAACAAGTATCTTTTCTGGTTTCAAGATCTTTCGAGATTCTGTATGATATATATCCGATGCCAAAGATGATGGCAACAAGGATTGTCGTTATATAGTTTTCCATATTTTATTTTTCTTCGTTGTGAACTACAGCGATTGGTTTTCCGCTGATTTTTTCTTGTAAATGTTGGAACACAATGAATAATACTGGGATGATAAATAATCCTAGAATTACTCCAGAAAGCATTCCGCCCGCTGCTCCAATACTAATCGAATGATTTCCTTGAGCCGATGGTCCTTTTGCGCTCATCATTGGCACAAGACCCACTACAAAGGCAAGAGAAGTCATGATAATTGGTCGCAAACGTAATTTTGCAGCATCAATTGACGCTCTTACTAAGGCCATACCTGATTTTCTTTTTTGTACCGCAAATTCCACAATCAAAATGGCATTTTTGGCGAGAAGTCCGATCAGCATGACAAGAGCAACTTGAACATAAATGTTGTTTTCGATTCCTGTTAAACCGATAGCTACAAATACTCCAAAAATACCTGCAGGAATTGATAAGATAACTGCTAGAGGAAGGATATAGCTCTCATACTGTGCAGCAAGTAGGAAATAAACGAATATCAAACACAGTAAGAAAATTGTAGCCGACTGACCTCCTGAAGAAATCTCTTCGCGCGTTTGGCCCGAGAATTCAAACCCGTAACCTGCAGGCAATTGTTGTTTTGCTACTTCTTCAATTGCTTTAATGGCATCTCCAGAACTAAATCCTGGTTTCGGAATGGCATTAATAGAAATTGAGTTAAACAAATTATATCTAGAAGCGGTTTCAGAACCATAAATACGAGTTAGTTTTACTAAAGTATTTATCGGCACCATTTCGCCTGTTTTATTTTTAACGAATACACGGTCAATTGCTGTTGGATCTGCTCTATCGGCAATATCAGCTTGAACAACCACACGGTAATATTTACCAAATCGGTTGAAGTCTGATGCTTGCGCGCTACCAAAATAAGCTTGCATGGTTTGTAAAATGTCTTTTACATTTACGCCTAACTGATTCGCTTTTTCATCATTAACTTCCAATTGCAATTGAGGATAATCGGCTTTGAAAGATGTAAAGGCAACCGCAATTTCTGGACGTTTCATCAATTCTCCAATGAAATTTTGAGAAATACCGCTGAACTTGTCTAGTTTTCCTCCCGTTTTATCCTGAAGAACCAAATCTAAAGCTTCAACGTTACTAAATCCAGGAACTGTTGGGAAACTGAATACGAAGAAACTTCCGCCAGAAATAGCGCCCAGTTTGCCACGAACCTGATTCATGATTTCGTCAATATTTTTGATTTCTCCACGTTCTTCGTTTGGTTTCAGCAATACGAAAACAACTGCAGAAGATGGACTTGTAGAATTCGTTAATAAGTTAAAACCTGAAATCGCTGTTACGAATCTTGAAGCGTCTAAACCTCTTAATGTATTTTCAGCTTCAGTCATTACTTTTTGAGTTCCGTCAAGAGATGTTCCAGATGGAGTGTTAACTGCAATGGCAATAAATCCTTGATCTTCTGTAGGAATAAATCCTGCAGGAGTTGTTTTTACTAATAAAACAGTTGCTACAGTAATTAAAGCCAATCCGCCTAGACTCAACCATTTTTTTCTGATTAAGAATTTTATTCCGCCAACATAACGATTGGTTAGCGATTCAAAACTGCTATTAAAAGCGGTAAAGAATTTTTCTTTAAATCCTTTTTTCTCATGAGGTGCATTTGCATCATGCTCTCCGTGATTGTCTTTTAAGAACAAAGCCGCAAGAGCTGGACTCAAAGTTAAGGCATTAACAGCCGAAATTACAATTGCAATTGCCATCGTAAAGGCAAACTGACGATAGAAAACTCCCGTAGAGCCTTCCATAAAACCAACCGGCAGGAATACAGCAGCCATTACCAGCGTAATCGAGATAATAGCACCCGTTATTTCGTGCATTGCTTCATGGGTGGCGATTTTTGGAGGCAGATGTTTGTGCTCCATTTTCGCATGCACGGCCTCGACGACCACAATCGCGTCATCTACCACAATACCAATCGCCAGAATTAATGCGAAAAGCGTTAGAAGGTTGATCGAGAATCCGAATAACTGCATGAAGAAGAACGTTCCTAAAATTGCTACAGGTACAGCAATAGCCGGGATTAAAGTTGATCTAAAATCTTGCAGGAAGATAAATACCACAATGAAAACTAATATAAAAGCTTCCAGTAAGGTATGTTCAACCTGTTCGATTGATTGGTCTAAAGATACTTTTGTACTATAGAAAATATTGTGTTTAATGCCTGTTGGAAAATCTTTAGAAGCTTTTTCCATCATTTTATTGATTGCAATCTGAATATCATTCGAGTTAGATCCAGCTAACTGAATAACTCCAATTACAACTCCTTTTTTACCATTTAAACGAGTTAAACTGTTGTAGGAGTAAGCACCTAACTCAACTCTCGCAACATCTTTTAAGCGAAGTACTGAGCCATCTGCATTAGAACGTATAGCAATATTTTCATAATCTTCTGGTTTACTAAGTTTACCTTTATATTTAATTACGTATTCAAAAACTTCCTTACTTCTTTCCCCAAATTTACCTGGAGCAGCTTCCAAACTTTTGTCCTGAATCGCTGCCATCACCTCATTTGGCGTTACTTTGTAAGTAGACATTTGAGTTGGGTTTAACCAAACACGCATAGAGTAATCTTTTACTCCACCAAAAATACTGGCAGAACCAACTCCAGGAATACGTTTTAATTCTGGAATAATATTAATCTGTGCATAATTGGCAACAAAAGTCTGATCGTATTTTGATTCATCATCTGTGTACATACCAATCGCCATGATGAAACTGTTTTGCTGTTTAGCCGTGATAATACCTTGCTGAACAACCTCTGCTGGCAATTGGCTTGTTGCTTGAGCAACTCTGTTTTGTACGTTTACTGCGGCCTGATCTGCATTTGTTCCTAGTTTGAAGAAAACAGTAATCGCCAAACTACCATCGTTACTTGCAGTAGAACTCATGTAAGTCATGTTTTCTACACCATTTATAGACTCTTCGATAGAAGGTGCAACAGAACGTAAAACCGTTTCTGCGTTAGCTCCAGGATATACCGCCGTTACCAAAACTGATGGAGGCGCAATATCGGGAAACTGTTGTAAAGGCAGTTTAGTTAAACCAAGCACACCCAGAATCACCAACAAAATGGAGATTACAGTTGCCAGTACTGGTCTTTGTATAAATATTTTGAACATTTGATTTTATAATTATTTTTTGTTAGTTACTTCGGCAACTTTAGTTGATTTTTCAGGCTGAATCGCTTGTCCGTCCTGAAGTTTGTCAATACCGCTTAACACGATTTGGTCACCAGATTTTACGCCGTCTTTAATTAAATAATTCGTACCGCTTTTCCCTACAACGGTAATTGGCATTTTAGTCACTTTGTTATCTTTTCCAACGGTGAAAACAAATACTTTGTCCTGCATTTCAACAGTAGCAGCCTGCGGAACCAAAATAGCATCGTCGTGGTTTAATCCTAAACGGATTCTTCCTGTGTTTCCAGAGCGTAAAACTCCGTTAGCATTTGGGAAAGTTGCTCTAATCGTGATAGCCCCTGTAGTTTTATCAAACTGGCCATCAACCATATCGATTTTTCCTGTTTTTGGATAAGCGCTGTTATCAGCCAAAATCAAAGTAACTGGAGGTAATTTTTTGATTTTATCGCCTAATGAACTTCCTGCATATTGCTCTTTAAAGTTGATGAAATCTGTTTCACCCAAAGAGAAATAAGCAAATACTTCGTGAACATCAGATAGAGTAGTAAGAGGCTCAACATCAGTTGCAGAAACTAAGCTTCCTTGTTTTTTAGGCAGCCTTCCAATATAACCGCTTACTGGAGCTGTTACGTTAGTATATCCTAAATTAATTTTAGCAGAACCCACCATTGCTTTTGCTTGCTCGATGTTTGCATTAGCAATTTTTTGAGTGGCTTTAGCTGTTTTTAACTGATAATCAGAAACTACTTTGTTCTGAACTAACGGAGTCAATTTATCAACTTCTAAATTAGCGTTGATTAAAGCCGCTTCGGCCGCATGAAGACTTGCTAAAGCATTGTTTAACTGCTCGCGAAACGGACGTTCATTGATTTTAAATAATGTTTGTCCTTTGTTTACGTAAGCACCTTCGTCAACATAAACTCTTTCTAGGTTTCCGCTTACTTGCGGACGAATTTCAACGTCTACAGTTCCTTGTATAGAAGCAGGATATTCAGAGTCAGTGATTGTGTTTGCACTTGTGATAGCCAAAACTGGCAAAACTGGTGGAGGTGGAGCAGTAGGAGCCTGATTTTTATCGGCGCAGCTGCTTAACACTAATGCCAGAATAAAACTGGTTATAATTACATTTTTCATTTTCATAGTGGTTTTAATTGGTTGAACATTTTCTCGGGTAAAAAATTCTGGAATTCTGGAATTCTCGGGATTCATATTTAATTAAATTAAATTATCTAACGTTGTTAAGTAAAAGTGCGCAAATTTCCATACAGCAAAACCTTTTCAATTCTATTTTAAATCAGTATTAAATTATCTAACATTGTTAAGTAAATGAGTAAAAAAAACTCGTTTATTACCTTTATTAAATTTTCTAACAGTGTTAAGCGAAAGTTATAAAAAAAAGGATTTTACATTATCCCGTTTAAATCATTTTACACTGTTAAGTAAAATTGAAAAATTTTTTTTATTGTATTGATTTGATGATACCACCAATGGCATCCTTCAAAATTTGAGCATTAATTGTTTCTAAAATATCACTTTTGTTAATGATGTTGATGGCGATTAAACCATGAATAACAGAAAAGAAAGTGAAGTACTTTTGCTTTATAATATCTTGCGTTGGGTTGCTGTCCTTCATGATTTCAGCAATAACATCGGTGAATAATTTGTAAGGTGCCTCCTGAGCCGAACATCGCTGCGCACAGCAAGTCATTTGAACACCAAACATAAGTTGATACATTTCAGTATTAGTAAAAGCGAAATCCCAATAGGTCATCCACATAGCTTCTAACTGATCTTCGGGTTTTTCAAACTTATCTATTGCAGCTTGCAACTCCTTAGCCAGTTTCATAAAACCTTTGCCTGTCAGTTCTTCTAAAATTGCTTCTTTATTTGAGAAATATTCATAAATAATAGGAGCAGTATATTCGATTCTGTCAGCAATTTTACGCATACTCAAACCATTCCAGCCTTCTTCTTTTACGATATCATAAGCAGCGCCAAGAATATTATTTCTTGTCTCTTCTTTTTGTCTTAAAATTCGATCTTTGCTAGCCATTGTATTCAAGTATTAAATCGTTTAACACTGTTAGACAAATGTATGGCGGTTTTTCGAATTACAAAATATTTTTATCATAATATTTTCTTATCGCACGATAAGTAATTCAAAAAATACTTGTGAAGTGCTGATTTTACAAGCTTTGTAATTTTTGAAATATTTTTGAGGAGCAACAAAATTTTCGTTTTCAAGAATATTTGTCCCGCTCTACACTATATCTTTTGTGTTGAACCCCAACACAAAAGGATGCCGTTTCGATCGGGGCTAGGCGAGAAGTATCTTTTTTGATAGATTTCGAAACAGATCTGAAAAAAAATCCGTCAGGAATGACAAATATTGTAGCAACGGATTTTAATCCGTTGAATAATAAAATAGAAACATCAAATGAGTTCCGTAGGAACGGCAAATAGTGAACAGGTAAGAATATGTATCGATCCTACGGATCTTTTGCATTGTGAAAATCTATAAATGACCGGATTGAAATCCGGTCCTACAATAATTTGGTCGAGCCTACAGCTCTTCATAGCATTTGATTTAATAGATTCAAAAAAGAGGAGTACAACATTTTGCGATGAACAATTTTTCGATAGATTTCAGATTATTTGATTCCCCGAACGTTCATTTCTAATGTATAAACACTTTTACTGGCTGTAATAAATAGTGTTTTAAATTTTTTTCCTCCAAAACAAACATTAGCTGTCCATGGTTCAGGAACCTCAATATGGGCTATTTTTTCTCCTTGTGGATTGAATATGGTAACTCCTTTTCCGCATAGGTAAATGTTTCCAGATTCGTCTATTGTCATTCCATCTGAACCAGATTCAGTAAACAGCTTTTTTTTGCCTAAAGAGCCATTACTTTCGATTGTATAAGAGTACGTTTTATTTGCCGCTATATCAGCTACGTATAAGGTTTTTCCATCCGAAGTTCCAATAATGCCATTAGGTTTTGCAAGATCATTCTCAACGTTGATAATTTTGGATTTATCTGGAGATAAATAGTAAACGCATTCTTTCTCTATTTCTTTGGAGGTATGCGTCCAGTAGTCCCTTTTGTAAAAAGGGTCTGTAAAATAGATGCCACCTTTTGGGTCAACCCAAAGATCATTGGGACCATTCAGCCTTTTTCCTTCGAAATTGTTTATTAATACCGTATAATTTTTGTTTTTGTCAATTTTCCAAAGCTCATTTTTTTCATCGGCGCAAGCCAAAAGGTTGCCTGTACGATCAAAGTACAAACCGTTAGCTCTTCCTGCATTTTCCATAAAAACAGAAAGTTCGCCATTAACCGACCATTTCATGATTCTATTATTAGGCTGATCCGTAAAATAAATATTTCCTTTCTTATCCGCAGCAGGTCCTTCTGTAAAACTGAATTGATCGGATAGTTTTGTGAGAACTGCGCCTTTTGCTATTAAGGCATGATTTTTTTCTTTTGATGTTTGAGCGTATATAAAATTTGTAAAAGTTAAAGTAATAACAAATAAAAGGGTTGATTTTATTTTAAGTTGGAGTGAAGGCATAATAAAGAGATTTAAAAGTTGCTTTTTAAGCGGTTTTAAAAGTAGTTTTTTATTTCTGATATTCTGCAAAACCGGATTCAAATTTGTTGCTTAAATTATCTCGCAAAGTCGCGAAGGCACAAAGTTTATCCTCATTTTTGTCATTCTGAGGAACGAAGAATCTCCGCAAGTAGCTCTTCAAAGATTGATGTTTGTTGCTTAAATTATCTTGCAAAGTCGCGAAGACGCAAAGTTTACCCTCATTTTTGTCTTTCTAAGGAACGAAGAATCTTCGCAAGTAGCTCTACAAAGATTGGATATTATTTTAATAAAATGAAATATAGATAAAAGGTTGCGTCCCGCTGAAACGTATATAAACTACAATTTAACGGTTATCGAACAGGATATTTTTCGGGATTCTGTGAAGTATGAAAAACAGCGTTTAAAAAGACAGTTTTCGAGAATTCATCAACAATGAAAAATGCCACATATGGAAATTTTTTAAAAGGGAGATAGCGGTAATTGTTATCGTGAAATTGATAAAATGGATTTATCTGTAGAGCTTTATAGGTTTTTTTATAATCATTAAGAAAGTCTAAGGCTACTTTCTTGCTGACTTTTATGATATAATATTCAATAGCTTCCTCAATATTTTTTAATGCAATTGGAGAAACGATAATCTTATAATTCATACTTCTTTTTTAAATCAGTGTAAATTGATTCAGCATCTTTGTAATGACTTCTGTCTAAATTAATCTGGCTATTTAAAATCTCCTGTTGTTCAGAAGATAGCTCATAAGGTTTTATATTTGCAATTTCAAATTTTATCTTCAATGCTTTCATAAAAGCTTTTACAGCTTCAATCTGAGAGTCATCTTCTGTATATGCTGTGATATTAATTGCTTGCATGATTTTTAAAGTTTACTAAAGTTAATAAACAAAGTTATGACAAAACTCTAATTTTCATGTTACTGATTCCATTTTATTTTCTCCAATTATTTATGAATGTCAATTTTTCGTAACATTACAATAAAAAAATGAACACACTTACGACCCTAAAAACCGCAATCGCTCTTTTGCTTTTCCAACAAATAACCTTTGCTCAGGAAACCAAAAAAGAAATAGCAGAACCACAATACACCATCGAAAACTGTGTGAATCATTTTGAAATAGACAAAGCCACCAAAACCAAAGTAGGTTATCAATATTGGTTTGCAGATAAAAACTTTACTCAGGAAAACACTTTAAAAATGAGTATTGTCGAACCAGGAAAATCGACACATGCGCCACACCATCATCCGGAAGAAGAATTCTTTTATATTCTAGAAGGCTCGGCTTCTTTTTTCTTAGATGGCAAAACGGTAGTTGTCGGACCAAATACCAGTTTATACTGCCCGCCAAATGCAGAACATGGAATAAGTAATGCTGGAAATACCAATTTGAAATATTTGGTTATTAAGAAGGATTTGAGGTAAATTAGTTATAGAAATTTTAAATATTGCAACTATTTGAATTGCCTCCTGCTTTAGCTGGAGGTTTTTAATTGGTAAAATAAAAAGGCTTTAGCCCAAAAAATATATTTGGCTAAAGCCTCAAAGGACTCGTAAGTAGACCTCCAGCTAAAGCAGGAGGCTACTCAATATTTTATTTACTTCAAAATAACAACCTCTTCTGGTACAACAAACAATAGCGTACAACCTGTTTTAGAAAATACAGAATGTGTACTTTCAGGTGGCATGTATAAGTAATCGCCAGCTTTCAGTTCGTCTTTTGCAGATCGAACTTCGCCTTCTAAAACAAAGATTTCTTCTCCGCTTGGATGGATATGATTTGGGTAAGAAGCGCCAGCTTCAAATTTTAATAAAAAAGTTTTAGGTCTGTTAGTGGCTTCGTCAAAGCGTAATACTTTATAAAAAATTCCATCTGTATTTACACCTTCTTCAATAAGAGGTTTCCAGTTTACTTCGCTTGTTTTTGTGATTTGTTTTTCCATTGTAATTGATTTTAAATTGTTTAATTCGTTGTGTGTATTTATTTTTAACACATAGAAGTATAGTTTTCGAAGATTTAAAAAGGCGTTTCACTAATTCAAATGCACATAGTTTAGCTATGTTTGGAAACTTGTTTCTTTTACTTTCTTTTTTCATCCAAAAAATCTATGGTTCTATGTGTTTAATTTTTTGAAAGAATTTCGTCCAGACTCCATTGGTATTTTTCGACAGTTGATAAAAGAAAAGCGCCCATCGAAAAGACAAATACCGAATAATCTAAAGGATCTTTTACACCAAAAGAATAGGTCATTGCTAATGCAAAAAATAAGGTTAAAACAGATGCGGCAATTGATGCCAATCTTGTTTTGTAGCCAAAGAAAAGGAGCAAACCCAAAAGTGATTCGCATATTGTGGCTGTAATGGCAATTGCGGGAATGCAATTTTTTGGTGCGAAGGAATTTACTTTTTCGGCGTAAGCCAAGAAATTTTCCCAACCTGAAGACTGCGCTCCCCAAAATCCCAACCGACTTGAAACAGCAGAAATAAATCCGCTGGCTAATGCAATACGTAAAAGAAAAATGGCAAAATCCTGATATCTTTTCATGACTAAATTGTTAGTAATTATTATGATACAAAGATCTCGCAAGTACGCTTGCTAAGAAATAGAGAATCTCGGAAAAAGCATGTAATTATAATTTTTTAAACGCAAAGAAGCGTAGAGTAAAAGCTTAAAAAAGGAGTTTCGCTTCTTTATATACATCCCGAAGCTTCGAGACTATGTGTTGAGAAACTAGTTTCTCTTTTATTTACTTTAAGAAGTTTAGAATAAAAATCTATTTTTCTATGTGTTTAAAAACATTTAGGCACTAACAATTTTCTCCTTAAAAGATTTTGGAGAAACTTGAGCGTGTTTTTTGAAGAAGTTTGAAAAATAGAAAGGATCATTGAAACCTAAAGCATAAGCAACTTCTTTTACAGAAAGTTTTTCATAAGTAAGCAGTCGTTTGGCCTCAGAAACTATCAAACCGAAAATAACATTTTGTGCTGTTTTACTCGTATGCAATCTCGAAAGTTCGTTGAGTTTGGCTTCGGTTGTGCCAATCAAACCAGCGATTTCATTTACCGAAAGATTTTTATCGAAGTTTTTTATAACTGTTTCCAGAAATTGAAGAAATAAAGCATCGGGTTTGTAGATTTCGTCTCCACGATTTATTTTGGTTCGGTTGATTTCGATTAAAATCAACTCAATTCGGCTGTGAATAGAAATTAGATATTGATACGGCTGTAGGTTTATTTCGTTTGTAATTTCTTCAAGCTGACGAACTACAATTTCGGGCTGATCGACCTTGATCATTTCGTTCATCGCAAAATGGCAAAACAAACCATTATGGAAAATCAGTTCCATGTCGCTATCGTCTTTACAGAAAAAAGCATAAGTAAATTCTAGAATAAATCCGGAAGCATTTTCAATGTCTTTAAAATAATGAATTTGTCCAGAAGTAATCGTGATAACAGAATTTTCGGTTAATGTAAATTCATTTTCATCAACAGAAATCGTAGTTTCTCCCGAAGTGCAAAACACCAATACGTATTTTAAAACACGTCTGGGAGTTTTTAATTCTGTTGCCTGATTAAATGTTTTTATTTCAACCATTTTTGTGAATTTGTTTTCTCAAAAATACAAATTATTTTGTTTCAGGTTTAAAGTTTCAGGTTAGCTTATTTTGTCTGTAGAATTTGCAAACAGAGGATACAAGATGGTGTGAATCGGCACAGTTTGTCATTTCGACGTAAGGAGAAATCACACACGTTAATCGACAAAGAATTGTGACCTACTTTGCGGAGTTTCTTGTGCGATTTCTCGTTCCTCGAAATGACAAAAATGAGTAAATATGTGATCATTTTTTCATAAAAAAACACCTCCAAACCATAAGAGTTCAAAGGTGCTTTCAGAATAAATAATTACAATTACAAACTACGAATCGGGACTCGTATCTTTTTTGCGGTAAACCAGATAGAAAACTTGTGGTAAAACCGTTAACGAAAGAATCATACAGGTTATTAATCCGCCTACGATCATGATGGCTAAGGGTTTTTGAACTTCAGAACCCATTCCTGTTGATAAAGCAGCAGGTAATAATCCTAATGAGCCCATTAAAGCAATCATGACAATTGGACGAATTCGGCTGTGAATTCCGTATGAAATGGCGTCTTTTAAATGCATTCCCGCACGCATGTTTTCGCGAATCATTCCGATGAGGACAATACTGTCAATTGCGCTGACACCAAAGAGAATGATGAATCCAATTCCTGCCGAGATTCCGAAAACTGTTCCTGTTACCCAAAGTGATATAAAACCACCAATAAAAGCGTACGGCATGGCACTTATGGCTACCAGTGTATCTTTGAAATTACCAAAGTTGAAATACAGCAGACATAAAATCAGTACTAGAACGACAGGTACAATCATCGCCAATTGTTTCGAAGCTCTTTCTTTGCTTTCAAATTCTCCTGCCCATTTCATGACATTTTCTTTGGGAAGTTTAACTTCTGCAGCTACTTTTTTCTGTGCTTCTTCGATCGTACTTCCAAGATCTCGGCCTTCAATACTAAATCCTACAGCAATGTAACGGCTGTTTCCTTCACGATAAATAAACGTTGGACCTGTTTTGTATTCTACGGTTGCAATTTCTTTTAAAGGCACTTTTTTACCATTCATTGTTGGAATCAGAATGCCTTCGATTTTCTCTTTAGAATCACGATATTCTTTTTCAAAACGCAGGGTAATGTCAAATATCTTTTCGTCATCATAAAATTTAGTTGCAGCTTGTCCGCCAATTGTCATTCTAATCACAGCTTGCGCATCGGCAGTAGTTACGGCGTAACGTGCCATTTTTTCGTCATTCAGCTGAATTCTCAATTCTGGCAATCCAATGTTTTTATAAACGTTGATGTCTTCAATTCCTTTAACATCTTTAATCGAATTAGCGACTTTTGCGGCCATTTCTTCCATCTGGAAAAGATCACTTCCGAAAATCTTTATCGCTAGCGGACTTTTTACTCCTGCTACATATTCTTCTACATTATCCTGAATGGGCTGACTAAAACCAAACGCAACTCCTGGATATACATCGAGTACTTTTTTGATTTCGGCAATCAGTTCTTCTTTGCTGATATCGTGTTTCCATTCGTCTTTATGTTTTAGTTCAATATGGAATTCGATATTAAAAAATCCCGTTGGGTCGGTTCCGTCGTTTGGTCTTCCCGTTTGCGAAAGCACAAATTTAACCTCTTCAAACTTCCTGATTTTGGCTTTCATTTCTTTAGTCAAACGAACCGATTCATCCAAATTAATACTATTAGGAAGCGTTGCCCTCACATAAATTGCCCCTTCATTCAGCTTCGGAATAAACTCTGATCCGTAAAATGCAAATCGCACACAACAAATTGCTAATAAAGCTAAGAAAGCATAAAGTGTCGTTTTACGATGTTTTGTACTCCATTGAAAAAGTTTGTATAAATTAGTTCTAAAGAAACGCGAAATCCTATTCTCTTTCTCTACAATGTTTTTCGTCAGCATCACTTTACACATGGCAGGCACGTAAGTAAGCGATAAAATCAGCGAACCTAATAAAGCGTAACCTAGAGTAAAGGCTAGGGGAGAGAACATTTTTCCTTCTACTTTCGTGAATGAGAAAATTGGCATTAAAGCGACAATCAAAATAATCAGGGCGAAGAAAATATAGGTTGCCACACTTCCTACGCTTTTTTTGATTAATCCCATTTTGCTCATGTTGTTAAAGCGTTCCATCCCGACTTTATGCGCTTTCTTTTCGAGAGAAACAAACACATTTTCTACGATAACCAATGTTCCTTCGAGCAGTAATCCGAAATCGAGTGCTCCCATAGAAATCAAGTTCGCAGGAAGTCCCTGAATTCGTAACATTACAATAGCAAACAAAAATGAAAGCGGAATCACAGACGCCACAATCAACGAAGTACGCCAATTGTAAAGGAAAATAAACACGATCAAAGAAACTAGTAAAACGCCTTCAATTAAGTTTTTGGTTACCGTTTTTACAGTTGTATTCACCAATTCGGTACGATCGATAAACGGAACGATTTTGACATTATCCGGCAAAACTCTTTCGTTTAGTTCTGCCAAACGTTCTTTTAATCTTCCAATTACTTCGCCCGGATTTTCACCACGAAGCATAATTACGATTCCTTCTACAACATCATCGTCGCCATCTAATCCAACTTGTCCTAATCTTGGCTTTGCCGAAATCGAAACTTCAGCTACGTGTTTTACTAGAACTGGTGCGCCCCCTTTGGTTTCAATTAAAATATTTCCAATATCTTCGACTTTATTTACTAATCCAACTCCGCGTACCACATAAGCCTGATCGCCGCGCTGAATGACATCTCCACCCACATTGATATTGCTTTTTGAAACAGCTTCGTAAACATCTAATGCAGATAAATTGTAATTTTCAAGTTCCGTAGGGTTAATTTTGATTTCAAACATTTTTTCTTCTCCACCAAAACTTACCACATCGGCAACTCCGGGAACGGCAACCAATTCTCTTTCGATAACCCAATCCTGAATCGCCTGAACTTCTTTAATAGGCAGATCACTTTTAATGACATATCTAAAGATTTCGCCCGTTGCTCCAGACGGCGGATCGATTTCGACATCGGCACCCTCTGGAAGATCAAGTCCGTTTAATCGGTTTGAGGCGTATTGCTGTGCGTAAAAATCTTCGACTCCGTCATCAAATAAAACCGTAACTACCGATAATCCGAAAAGGGAAATCGAACGAACTTCTGCCTTTTTAGGAATCGTATTCATTTGTTTCGAAATAGGAAGTGTGATGAATTTCTCTACTTCTTCGGCACTTCGTCCAGGCCATTGCGTAATAATTCTGGCTCTGGTATTGGTTACGTCGGGAAATGCTTCTATGGGTGTATGAATGTAACTCACGATTCCGGCCACCAATAAAACGGCAGTCAGGAAAAACACGATGAGTGAGTTTTTCAAGGAGAAAGCCACCAGACCTTGTACAAATTTTTTCATGTCTTGTATTTTTTATCCGTTTTTAGGGATCTTAGTTTTTTAATCTTTCGTGAATCAGCAATTGGTTTTTGGTAATCACCTTTTCGCCTTCGTTAACACCTTTGTCAAAATAAAGCCAGCTGTTGTTTTTCAGTTTCGGGCTTATTTCTCGGGTTTCAATGGTACAATCGTCTTTGTAGATTAAGATATAATCGCGGTTGTTGTCAAAAATGGCTGCTTTTGCAGGAACAGAAACCAATTCTTCACCACCCACACTTTTATCGATTGTAATGTCGGCTGTCATTCCTGGTTTTAATTTCAGGTTTCGGTTGTCCATTACAATTCGTGCTTTCAAAACATGTTCGTCGGCATCAAAAACTTTTGCCATCATATTGATTTTTCCTTTAAAGATTTCTCCCGGATAAGCTGGAGTTGTAACATCAACCGCCATATTTTCGCTGATGTTTTTTAGGTTACTCGTATAAACATTAACCAAAACCCAAATTTCTTTTAAATCAGAAATCGTGAATAACGGATCGCTTTCGCTGGTAATCTGAGTTCCTGTGCTGATGTTTTTGTCCACAATATAACCTTCAGTTGGCGCTTTAATTTGAAAAACAGATCGATCACTGCTCGCGCTAAACATCGCCAGATTGGCTCTCACATTTTCTAAAGAAGATTTTAAAACGTCCAATTCGCTTTGTGCCTGCAACAAATCTTTTTGAGAAGAAATTCCATCTTCAAACATTGATTTTGTCGCTTGTAACTGACGTTGCGCCACCGTAATCTGCGACTGTAATGATCTGCTTTCAGATTGCATGCTGTTTAATTCTGTACTTTTAATTTCTGCCAGAACTTGCCCTTTTTTCACATAATCGCCCAAGGAGAAAGTAGTTTTGGTAATAATACCTTCAACAAGGCTGTTAAACTGAACTACGTGATCGCCGTTGTAAGTAATATTTCCAGTAAGATTAATCGATTCGCTTACGGCACGTTTCTGTGCTGGTTCGATCGTAATTTTTTCTTTTAATTCTTTATCAATGCAGAATTTTTCATCCTGCGCTTTTTTAACTTCTTCTTTCTTGCCACATCCGTAAACGAGCATTAACCCAAGCATTGGGATTACAATAAGTTTCTTCATTCTATTTTATATTTTGAGTAGGTGATGTGTTAATTGATTTCCTGTCCTGTGATGTAGCGCAGTTCTTCCAAGTTTTTATTCAAGTCTTTTTTAGAATTTAGCAATATCGATTTGTTGTCTAAATACGCATCGACAAAATCCAGATATTCTAACAGGCTGGTATTTCTTTGCATGAAATTTTTACGATAGCTTTCCAGAAGTTTATCCAAATCGCTTTCAAAACTGGCATCGGCGCTTTCGTATAATTTTTTAGTAGTGATGTAATCCTGATACGCATTTAAAACTTCAGATTGTACGCTTAAAGTTTTTTCTTCTGTTAAGAGTTTACCTTGGTCAATCGCAATTTTAGCAGCTTTTACATTTCCTTGGTTTCGATTGAAAAAAGGAAGATCAAGCGAGAATCCAACTCCAACAAAATCATTCATTAAACTCGCTCCACGGTCGTAACTAATGCCAAGTGTAACGTCTGGTGTACGCATGGCTCTTTCGTATTTGTATTTATTGTCGTTGTATTCGTTTCCAAGTTTCAGGACTTTCATATCGGGACGATTCTCAATTGCCGATTCCATAAGATTAGCCAGATTGATGTCTTCGATATTTTTATTTGCTGGAACAAAACCTTCATCGGTCAATTTGATAAAACTTGTGGCAGGAAGATTCATTAAAACTTTCAGTTCTTTTTGTAAAGCGTTATTCTCTTTTTGCAGATCGTTGATTTCTTTTAAAAACTGAAGTTCAGAAGCTTTTAATCGAACATATTCGCCTTTGCCGACATTTCCTTGTGAAACCTGATTTTTGTAGGCTTTCAATAAAGTCTGCATTGAAGAAAGCTGTTTCTGGTAAACCGCTTCTTGCGCTTGATTGTATTGCAAATCGGTAAGGTTTTCCCTGAATTCGATTTTTAAATTGCGTAGAAAAGTTTTGAAGTATTCTTTAGCGATTTCGGCACTTACCTTTTCCATCGCAATCAGCTTTTTACGCTTTCCTGCGGTTTGAATCAATTGCTCTAATTCGGCAGTAACCTGAGAAGTTGTACCAAAATTTCCCCATAAAGGAGGCAATTGCTGAGCCGTTGCATTATTCCAAAGGTTGATCTCTCCAATAGTCAATGTTGGATTCGGCCATAATTTTGCCTGAATCACCTGTGCATCGGCAATGTCGATATTCAGTTTTTCGGAAATTATAGAAATATTTTTTTCCAGAAATAAAGCCTCGGCCTGATTTCTAGAAAGAGTAATTGTATCTGTAATGGCAATTTGCGCCACACTTTTAAGCGATACAATTAAAAACAAGGTTATAAATAAACGTTTCAAATTAAGTAGATTTAATAAAGTGCAAAGCTATTTGCGGGATATTAAACCGTAATTTGATGTCTGTTAGAAACGAGTAAGAGTTGGATTAGAAAACGATTAGAGTTTCGGAAAAACCAGTGTTACGGTGGTTCCAACGCCTTTTTTGGACGTAATGGTAAACTCAATATTATTTTGTTTGAAGATCACATTGGCCAAAGTCAAACCGATGCCACTTCCTTTTATATCACTCACATTCTTACCTCTGTAAAAGGTTTGTTTGATAAATTGAAGATCGTCTTCGCTAATGCCTTTTCCCTGATCTTCAACGACAATTTTTAATTGCTCATTTTGTTCTAATAAACTGATTTTTATCGGATTTCCATCTGAATATTTAACGGCATTTTCGATGATATTGAATAAAGCGATTTTGATTTCGTTTGAATTTCCTTGTATCGAAAGCAGTTTGTCGTTGCCAACTTCTAAGGCAATTTGAATCTGACCTTTTAAATGATAACTCGCAGACAATTGATCGTTGATGTCCCAAACCAATTCGTCGACTCTGAAAATTTCGTTGAGTTCCATATTCTCGCGAAGACCCGAAAGCATCATCAAAGTATTCATCGTGTCTTCAATTTGATAGACGTTTTCTAACACTTTCTGAGACATTTCTTTGTATTCGGCACTAGTTCTGTCTTTTTGGGCAAAGACTTCGAGATTTCCAGAAATAGCCGTCAAAGGCGTTTTAAACTCATGCGAAACATAATTGATGAAGTTTTTCTGAATGATAAAAGTATCCGAAAGACGTTTCAGCAGATTGTTGTACGTTTCAATTAATTCCTGAACATCGTCTTTGGTATTAGGAGAAACAATTTGTTTGTCTAGTGACGAAGCCTGAATCTCATTTACCTGATTGATAATATTTTTAATCGGACTGTAAGCCAAATTAGAAAGCACTCGGCTAACCAAATAAATACTGACCAATCCCGAAATTAAAACCAAAATCATGATGATTAATAATCGATCGGTCATGGTCTTGAAATCGGTGTCATTTTTTTTAACGAAAACCACAAAATCTCCCTGATTGTCATGGTAATAACTACCGAAATAAAAATGATGTTTGGACTTGAAACTTAGTTTTCTGTTTTTTCTAATGTAATCTAGTTTTGAAGCATTGATATTGTTATCTGAAGTTTTATCGCCGTATACAATTTGGTTTTCTTTATTGTAAACGCGTGTTACGATTTCAAGTGAATTTTCTCGGAATTGCTGTCCAATAATTAAATGCTGATTTTCTGGAAGTTCGTCTTTTTCTAAATAGAAAATACCCGTCAACAAACAGGTTTTCTGCAATTCGTTATACACGATTTTTTCCGAATAGCTGTAGAAAGAAAAATACGTGATCAGCGAAGCAATGACAAACACGACGCTGAATGTCAAAGAAGAAATTAAAGTAAAGCGATTACGGATTTTCATAATTATTCTTTTAGCATGTAACCGATTCCTTTTATGGTGTGAATGAACTTATGATTGCGTTCGATTTTGTTTCTTAAATACGAAATATACACATCGACAACATTGGTGTTATTGTCGTAATTAATTCCCCAAACCGCAGTTAGAATCTGAGTTCGTGACATCACTTTATTTCGGTTTTCTAATAAATACAAAAGCAGTTTGTATTCTCTTGGCGAAAGATCGATCAGTTCGTTATTTTCGGTGACTTTATGTTCGTCTGGATTGATGGTTAAAGTTCCGCAGGTGTATAAAGTTTCGGGTTCGTTGTAATTGAATTTCGTTCTTCGCGTAAGCGCATTGACTCTCGAAATGAGTTCTTTAAAATGAAAAGGCTTTACGAGATAATCATCGGCGCCAGAATCTAGTGCAGTAACTTTATCATCGGTATTACTCAAAGCGCTTAGCATTAAAATTGGAGTATGAATCTTTTTAAAACGCATTAATTTCGTCAGCTGAATTCCGTCAATTCCCGGAAGCATAATATCCATAAGGATAATATCCCAAGTGTTTTCCTGAACAAGGTCGCGTGCCATTTCGCCCGTTTCGGCAAGATGCACGGTAAAGTTGTTTTCTTCTAAACCTTTTATAATAAATTCGCTAATGCGTTTATCATCTTCAATGAGTAAAACATTCATAAATGGTAAAGTATTATTGATTTTTGATTAAAATGGGGTGTTTTTAATCACAAGACGCTTTTGAAAGAGTAACAAAAATAGCATTTATTTTTGAACCATATAAGTTCAGGTAAGTAATTGAAGGTTTTTCTTATGTCTTTTGAATTATTGCAGATTAAATAATTCGATCCTATGGATCTTTTTTTCGGGATTCTTAGACCCGGGATTAAAATCCCAGATTACAAAATAAACCGAGCCAATGGCTCCTTAAAAATTCCGTTAGGAATGAAAAATATTGTAGCAACGGATTTTAATCCGTTGAAGGAAATGATTCGATTTATGGATTTTTTTTTCGGGATTCTTAGACCCGGGATTAAAATCCCAGATTACAAAATAAACCGAGCCAATGGCTCTTTAAAAATTCCGTTAGGAATGAAAAAAAATAATGTAGCAACGGATTTTAATCCGTTGAAGGATATGATCGATGTCAAGAATTAGTTCCATAGGAACGATACATATCACCAAAAGATTCAACAATTAAAAATTCCAGAGGAATGAAATATTTATAGATCCACAAAACGCGCCCCACCAAAAGCTCCAGCGGAGCGACACATTGTAGACACTATTTCACCCCGCTGGGGCTCTTTTGGAATGGGATGTTTTTTTCTATAAATATTTCGTCCCTCTGGGACTTAATTTAATTAAGATTAATGAAATAAACCTTACGTTGAAAATGACGAAATGTTTAATATACTTTGCGTTCCTCTGGTTGAAACCAGAGGCTATGTTTTAAAATAAAAACGTAAAAACTGAGATTTACACACCTAGTTTGTCATCCCGACGAAGGAGGGATCTCCCTAAGAAACTCTACAAAGATTGGCGACATTCTGTACGGAGCTACTTACGAAGATCCTTCCTTCGTCAGGATGACAAGATTGTCTATGAAATGACAAAAATGTAATAAATGCTCACCAAAATATAGTTTTAGTATATTTGTTAAAGAACATAAAGTATTTGTAGCAAAAAGACTATAAATTAAAGATTTTTCCTATATTTGAAGCTCTTAAATCTTCACATTTAAAATAAAGTAAAATTTGCCTTTATGATTTGGTATTAGCTTTCTTAGCAAGATATCTGATCAAAAATAGGCTTTAAATTCTCTAAAAAAATGGAAGATAAAAACACCCTTTCCAAAGAAGTCGAAACAAGGCTAATTGATTTTTTTAACCATATTATCGATCCAGAAGATATGGCTAAAATCTTAAGACAAGTAAACTGCATTTTAGCGCTCGGCGTAATGCGACAGCACGAAACCCTCCAAATTGGACTAACAAATTTTGAAGACAATTATTATTGGGTCAATGAATTGGCGGAGATTTTGAATCCTTATTTGAGTGAGGAGTAAGGTTTATAAAATGGAAAAACCTCGATTTTTAAAGTTGGGGTTTTGTCATTTTTGAAATAGGTTATAAAGCCTCATTATAACTTTATTAATTTAGTGATTGCGGAAAACCGTAATTAGACTTAGACTAAATAGTTAATTTTGTTAAAAATAATGCTCATTTGTATATTAATATCTATTTCAATTTTATATTATTGTAGTAATTTTACTATTTTTCAAACAACCAAAAAAGAATAGAATTAATTGTGATATAGCTTATAATAGAATGGAAAATCAAATAACTTTTTATGGCAAAAAATCATTTTAGAAAACCTTTTGATGATGGAACAAAAGCAAAACTAGAAATTTTTAGAAATTATTTAGTTGAATGGTTACCAGTCTTTATTTCTTCATATGAAACTACTCATTGGGAGAATATTTTTATATATGATTTTTTTTCTGGGGAGGGAAAAGATGTAAATGGTACAATAGGTAGCCCATTAATAATTTTAGATGTTTTAAATGAATATGAAGAATTAATCTCTAAAACTAAGGTAAAAATCAACATAATATATAATGAAAAAGATGAAAAAACATTTTCAATCTTGTCAAAACATATAGATGATTTTGGATACAATAAAGATAAGATCTTTGTTCATCTATATAACAAACCATTTCAGGACTTATTTCTTGAACTGTATCCCAAGATGATTATTCATAATAATCTACCTAAATTAATGATTTTAGATCAGTTTGGAATTAAAGAAATTACAAATGATATTTTTAAAAAATTAATAAGTTTCAAAAGAACTGATTTTATTTTTTTTATATCGTCTTCATTTGTCAGAAGATTTAATGAACTTCCGGAGTTTAAATCTTATTTGACTATCACAAAAGAAAATTTTGAAGATTCAAAACCATTTCATTCGCATAAAGTTGTTTTTGAATATTATAAATCTTTAGTTGACACAAATTATATGTTAGCACCATTTTCCATAAAAAAAGGTATAAATATATATGGACTTATTTTTGGATCAAACCATACTTTAGGATTGGAAAAATTTTTAAAAGTAGGTTGGAAAATTAATCCACACACTGGTGATGCAAACTATAATATTGATGAAGAAAAAATTATTGATGGACAATTGTCAGTCTTTGAAGAAGAGAATACGATAAAAAAGTTAGGACTTTTAGAATTGATGTTAAGAGATTTGATATTAAACACTAAAGAAACTTCATTGTATAGAATTTACTTAAGGACATTAGATTTTGGTTGTTTGCCTAAGCACTGTAATGAAGTTTTAAAAAAACTTGAAAAGGAGAATAAAATAACAAGCGTTAAAACTAAGACTGAAAAAATACATAACTTAGCAACTATAAATGATATCAAAATAAATTTAAAGTGAAATATTCTAAAATAGAATGGACTGATGCCACTTGGAACCCTTCAACAGGATGTAATAAAATTACATCAGGTTGTAAAAACTGTTATGCTGAAGTTATGGCAAAAAGACTTCAAGCAATGGGAGCTCCTGGATACGAAAATGGGTTTGAGTTTACTTTAATGCCAGATCGATTAGAGCTTCCAAAAAAAACAAAGAAGCCTACAAAGTTCTTTGTGAATTCAATGAGTGATTTATTTCATGAAAAAATGCCTTACGATTTCCTAGATAAAGTTTTTGAAACAATAGAAGTTACTCCAAAACATCAATATCAAATACTAACGAAAAGAGAGTATATTCTAGAGGATTATTTCAAAACAAGAAAAGTACCTAAAAATGTTTGGTTAGGAGTAACAGTTGAAAATGCAAAGTGCAAAAATAGAATAGATATTCTAAGAAATATTGATGCTGAAATTAGATTTTTATCTATTGAACCTTTGATTGGAAGTGTAGGTAAATTAAATTTAAAAAATATTCATTGGGTTATTGTTGGTGGTGAAAGTGGACATAAAGCTAGGCCAATGAAACCTGAATGGGCAATTGATATTCAAAGACAATGTGATGAACAGGGGGTAGCTTTCTTTTTTAAACAATGGGGTACATGGGGAGAAGATGGAGTTAAAAGAAGCAAAAAGGCAAATGGAAGAATTTTGCTTGGTAAAGAATGGAATGAAGAGCCAGAAGTAGAGCTAGCTTTATAATTCAAAACATTCAATTTTAATTAAAAAAGGACAGCTCCCCACAAATCAGAGGGAACTGTCCTAAGGCAAATTTTAGATTTGCACTCCGAAGAATGCGTACAGTAATTGGTAATCTACTAAAAAGAAGACTAAACGCAGGTTATTAATGCCGATATAGTATGAAAACAGTCTAATTTTTATTAGACTGTATTGAATACATAATCGGTATTATTCGTTTATGACATCGCCTTCTTTAGTTTCTTCGCTGGCAATTTTTACCAGTTTATCTTGTGGGTTTAAGTCACCGAAAATTTCGATTTTATCTTCGATTTCTCTTCCTTTTTTAATGTCAACTCTTGTTGCTTTGTGGTTTACTACTTTTACCACATACAAACCTTCCGCAGAATTCACCACCGCCGATTTCGGAACTACATAGGTGCTGTCTTTCGCGTTAAGCGGTAAAATAACTTCGGCAACCATTCCTGGCAATAAATTTCCTTTGGTGTTGTGCACGTCCATTTCGACTCTTTCAGAACGTAGTTTCAAATCTAAAGCGCCAGACATTCTGGTAATTTTAGCGGTGAAAGTATCAGGTAACGATTTTACATTAAAACTCATTTCGTCTCCTTCATGCAAATATCCGGTGTACAATTCTGGAACAGAAACCGCCAAACGTAATTTAGATTGTTCCTGAATCGTTAATAAAGGCAAATCTGAACCTTTTCCTGCAGGGCCAACAAATGTTCCTAAATTGACATTTCTAGCGGCAACAACACCATCAAAAGGAGCACGGATTTCTAAATATCCTCTTATTATCGCTACTTCTTTATGGGCCGCAATTGCAGCTTGTAATTGAGCGTAATCAGAATTCTTTTTTCCGCTTGCCATTTCTAAATCGTTTTTAGAAATCGTTCCTTCTACTTTGCTGGTTTCGTACAAACGATTGTAGGTACTTTTACTGGTTGCGTAAATCGCTTCCATAGATTTCAATCTAGATTCGGCAGCAGCCAATTGAGAACTGATTTCTGGTGCTTCTAAAACAATTAAAAGCTGTCCTTTTTTTACTTTAGTTCCAATATCAACTTTTAAAGTTTTTACGAAACTGCTCACTTTTGCATACAAATCAACTTGTTGGAAACCTGTTAATTCAGCTGGCAAGCGTAATTCTGTCGTTAGTTTTTCTTTCGATAAAAGGAAAGTTTCAACCTTAGGTTCGATTTCTGCTTTCGCAGTTTCTTCTTTTTTCTTTTCGCAGCTGCTTAATACAACTAGTGCTGTAAATAATAATGCGATTGATTTTATATTATTTTTCATTTTTTGGTTTTATATAATGAATATGTTTTAAGCTTTTGGATTAATTATTTTAACACATAGAATCATAGCTCTTCTTTACGAATAAAGGCGTTTCACTTGTTTCAATTCATCCCGATAGCTATCGGGACTATGTGTGAAAACTAGTTTTTTCTTTTACCTTTTTTTTTAATACTAAAATCTATGTTTCTATGTGTTAAAAAAATAATTACACTCAACGAGTTATGACTTTCGACTTACGACTTTCCAACTTTCGACTTATTGATCGATGAGATATAATGGATGCTTTCTTCGTCTTCAGGATCTAAAGAAACCGATTGTGTCGTTGTTTTTTCTTGTGCCCATGCAAATATTTGCGGCAAGATTAAGAGTACGGCAAAAGTAGAAAATAATAGTCCACCGATAACCGCTCTTCCTAACGGAGAAACCTGATCGCCTCCTTCGCCGTGTCCGATTGCCATTGGCAACATACCCATAATCATCGCAACCGAAGTCATGATAATTGGACGAAGACGTAACGCCGCGGCCTCACGAGCCGATTCTAAGGCATTACCGTTTATCTTACGCAACTGTTCGGCATTGGTCACCAAAAGTACGGCGTTGGCAATAGAAACCCCAACCGACATGATGATTCCCATATACGATTGCAAGTTTAGCGTTGAACCTGTAAGCGTTAGCATTAATAAAGATCCTAAAACTACGGCTGGAACCGTTGTTAAGATGACCAGCGAAACTTTAAAAGATTGGAAATTAGCAGCCAACATTAAGAAGATTACAAATACGGCAACCAATAACCCCGTTTGTAAACTGCTTAATGTTTCTGTCAATACAGTACTTAGTCCAATTGGCGTTATGAACAAACCACGTGGCAGTTCGCCAAGAGAGCTAATCGTTTTGCTTACATCTTTAGTAGCCGTCCCCAAATCGGTTTTATAGATGTTTGCTGTAACGGTAATGTATGGCATGGCCCCTAAGTTATCGTTTTCACCGCTTACAAAGCCTGGTGTAATTTTGGCAACGTCACTTAAAACAGGACGAAGTGAATTTTTCAGTACAGGAATTTCTCCAATATCGGTTTTACTTTTCATTTTGTTTAAAGGCACTTGTACCTGAACAGAATACGATAATCCTGCTTTTTCATCGACCCAGTTATTTTTTTCTGTATAACGAGAAGATGAGGTAGAAGCAACCAGTGAACGAGAAATATCATTCATATCAACTCCTAATTCGGCAGCACGCGTTCTGTCAATATCAATATTCATTGCTGGATAATGAATTGGCTGACCAATTTGTACGTCTCTGAAATACGAAATCGCTTTTAGTTTGTCAACAATTTGAGTCGCATACAATTCGTTTTTCTTTTTGTCTTTTCCGGCAATTCGAATCTCGATTGGAGTAGGAGAACCTTGGCTCAACACTTTATCGGTTAATTCGATTGGCTCGAAAGAAAGCTTAGTATCTGGAAGCACTTTTTTAAGTCTTGCTCTAAATTCATCTTTAAAGTCATCCATGTCTGCTTCATAGTCTTTTAAGCTCACTTGGAAAACCGCTTCGTGAGAACCTGCCATGAACAAGTAAATTGGGTTGATCGAGAATAGAGAAGGGTGTTGGCCGACATAAACAGAAGAAATTCCGATATGCTCTTTTCCAACCATTTTTTCCAATTCTTTCAAAACAATTCTTGCTTGTTCTTCTGTTCTTTCCAAACGTGTTCCGTCAACGGCGCGCATTCTCAATTGAAACTGACTTGAATTGGTTCTCGGGAAAACATCTTTTCCGATAAAACTAATAAACAAAACAGCTAGAATTATCGAACCTGTTAGATAAATAACAGTTGTTGCTTTTTTATGAACAAACAAACGATCTAAAAGTCGCATGAAACGATTTCTGAATCTTTCGAAACCACTTACTTTTCCATCATTATTGAAATCTTCTCTTTCAACAAGATCCTTTTTCTGACCAATTAAATTTTGTTCCGATTCAGGCGTTAATCCGCAAGCATTAAATTCTGCTTCGTCGTCAGTAATTTCAGGAGTATGTGCATGTTTGTCGTGTCCTTTCATCATCCAGTTGGCCATTACAGGAACAAAAGTTTGAGATAATAAGAACGAAATCACCATTGAGAAACCAATTGCTAAAGCCAATGGCAAGAACAATGCTCCGGGAATACCAACCATTGTAAATGCTGGCGCAAATACAGCTAGAATACAAAGTAAGATCAATAATTTAGGTAAAGCAATTTCTTTACAGGCATCCCAAATAGCGAGTGCTTTTGGTTTTCCCATGTCGAGATGCTGGTGAATATTTTCGATGGTTACAGTACTTTCGTCCACCAAAATACCAATCGCAAGAGCCAGTCCTGATAATGACATTAAGTTGATCGTTTGTCCGAATAATTTCAGGAATAAAACCCCAGAAATAATCGAAATCGGAATCGTCATAATTACTATCAATGCTGCACGGCGGTCACCTAAGAATAACAATACCATCAATCCAGTTAAAACCGCACCAATGATACCTTCTGTAATCAAACTTTTTACCGAGTTGATTACATAAACTGACTGGTCAAATTCATAAGATAATTTTACATCTTCAGGAAGTGTACTCTGAATTTTAGGCAATTCTGATTTTAATTTCTGAACCACATCCCAAGTCGAAGCGTCTCCTGCTTTTGCAATACTAATGTAAACCGAACGTTTTCCGTTTACTAAAGCATAACCTGCAGTAATATCGGCACCGTCTTTTACAGAAGCAACATCGCCCAGTTTTAGGTTTTGAACACCGCCTTTGAATAACGGAATCTGTTCAAAATCTTTAACTTCTTTAATAGTGTTGTTCGTTGGTGTAATAAAGTTTTTATCGCCCATTCTAACGTTTCCTGAAGGAGCCGTTTGATTGTTTAAACGAATGGCTTCTACAATCTGATCTGGTGTCATATTGTGCGAACGCAATAAGTCTGGATCTACGTTAACCTCTATCGTTCTTGGGCTTCCCCCAAAAGGAGCGGGAGATAATAAACCTGGAATAGAAGTAAAGGAAGCACGAACATAAACGTTGGCTAAATCCTGTAATTCGTTGTTAGATCTTATTTTACTGCTCAAAACCAATTGTCCGATTGGGAGTGAAGAAGCGTCAAAACGAATGATAAACGGCGGTTGTGTTCCTGGAGGGAAAACCGCTTGGATTCTGTTTGAAAGCGCACTTAACTCGGCAGCTGCCTGAGCCATGTTGGTTCCTTCATAGTAGGTTAATTTCATAATCATTAACCCTTGAATATTTTTAGTTTCTACCGATTTGATACCGTTCGAGAAAGGCAAAACGTTAACGTAGTTTTTGGCAAAATAAGCTTCCATTTGGTCTGGCGTATAACCTCCAAATGGGTGTGCGATATAGATAACCGGCAAATTCATTTTTGGTAAAATATCTACCTTAATGTCTTTGATGGCACCAATTCCGAAGAAAAATAGACCCGCAACCAGTACTAAAATGGAAATGGGTTTGCGGAGTGCAAAACGTATTAAATTCATTACGATTTAGAATTAAAATTCATTTATAAATAAGTCAAAATTTCCTGTTGCAGCAACTTTCAATAAGTACGACTGCCACACGTTGTTGTTGACAATATCTCGATCGATTTCAGCACGATTTAAGGTATAAATAGTCTGGGTTAAATCGGTTAAATCGGTTAAACCATTTTTGTATAATGCCGATTTTTGAGTGTAAGCTCTTTGCGCGGCATCAACTTGAATAGGTGCTTCGGCATAGTTTTCCAAAGTGATTTTGATTTTATCTTCGGCGAAAGCCAATTGAGACTTTAATTCGCGATCAGCTTGATTGTATTCTTCTTGCAAAGCTTGAGAAACAAATTTCTGAGCGCTTACCTGTTTGCTAGATCTAAAAGGTGTAGTCAAATTCCAAGTAATTCCAACTCCAACTAAGTAATTGGTGCGATCTGGATTTACGCCGTCCCAATAATTTCTGCTAAAGTTCGATTGATCAACAGAATAACCCGCTTCAAAACCCGAAGCTCTAGTCTGTAAAACCCCAAAGGCACTCATCGTTGGATAATAAAATCTCTTATACAATTTAACCTGCTGATTGCTGTAATCGATTTTCGTTTTATAGAATTGCAATAAAGGGTGAAGACTGTCTCCCACAATTTCTTTCGTTACTAATTCTTTTGGAATTTGCGTTACAAATAAAGTGTCGGTAACAAAATCTTGCGGAGCAACTCCCATTAAATCGACTAATTTGTTGTTTTGTTCCTTAACGAAGTTTCGCGCCAAGTTTAAAGCCATTTTAGCTTTAGAAACTTCAGCAGTTGCCAAGGTAGAATCAACTCCGGCCAATAAACCGTTTTTAACTCTTGCTACCGCTGTTTTCTTGAAAATCTCTGCACGTGAAAGATTCTTTTCTTGCGAAATGAGTAATCGCTGACTTGCCAATAGATTTAGATAAGCGGCAGAAATTTTAATTTCCTGTTGAAATTTTTCCTGCTCTAAATCTTTTTCTTTAGCCTGAACATCAATTTTAGATAAATTGATTTTTTCCTGTGTTTTTCCAAAAGTGAAAAAATCCCAGTTCATGTTGACTAAATAAAGTGCGCCAAAAGCTGAATTCCAATTCTGTTCTGGAAGAGGAAGACCAGATGAAGCAACTCCTAAACCTCCAAATCCGTAAAGCGGTCCGTTTTGTCCGTTTACGGTTCCGTAATCCTGCTGAGCCGATAAATTTAAGTTGGGCAGATAATCGCGGCGAGATTGTTTTAGAGTTTCTTTTGATGCATTGGCATAATTGTTTTTTGCTCGGATAGAACCGTAGTTTTCAAGACCTATCTTTAGAGCTTCTTTTAAAGATAGGGTTTGAGCATAACCGATTGAGGCAAAAATCAATAAAAATAAAAAGGTAATTTTTTTGAAATACATAAACTCAAGGTGTGATATAAAAATGTTTTTTGATGCGACAAATTTATTTCTCTTATGCTGATAAAAGTCAGGTTAAGTGATGTACTGCACTAGTAAATGACGAATTGAATTGGTCATTTTTTGAAAAAAATAATTAAATATTTGTTCGTACTTTGTAAACTATTTCACAATTAAGAATGAACAAAAGAATTGATAACATATTGGATAACAAATGGTGGCAGGAGGTTGCCGTTATCCTTTTCTCTTTTACAATTTATACCCTAAAAAACGATTGGATGTTGATTAGCTCATTCACTTCTATCTTAATGGGTATATTTTTCTATTGCATTTTGTACATGCATGCGCAGTTTAACCGCTTTTTTTTACTTCCCATTTTATTCAAAGGCAATAAACCGGTTACTTATATAATTCTTACGCTTTTTGGTGTTTTTGTCTTTTCTGTCGTTTTGTACGAGATTACCATGATGGACTTGTTTAGTAAATGCCTTTTGTACCAAAATTCACATCAAAGAAGTTATTTATACCAATTGGCAAGTGTTTTAGGAACTTTGGTCTGCATTCTCAGTCCGATTATTGTTTTTAAGTTTTATCGTATTCACAGAAAGCAAACCGATGCGGCTTTATTGTTCAATCAAATGCAATTAAATTCATTAAAAGGACAATTAAATCCGCATTTTTTGTTTAATACATTTAATACGCTTTACGGAATCAGCCTTCAGTTTCCAGACCGAACACCCGATTTGATTATGAAGGTTTCGCAATTGATGCGTTACCAATTAGAAAGCAACAGCAAACAATGTGTTTCTTTAGAAGACGAATTGGAGTTTATAAACAGTTATGTGCAGCTAGAAAAAGAGCGTGTGGGGTACCGATGCGAGATTGAGTTTGAAAGCAAAGTGGATGTCGAGTACACGTATAAAATTTCTCCGATGCTGTTAATTGCATTTATCGAAAATGCTTTTAAACATGGAACCTGCGCTATCGAAAATTGCTTTGTAAAAATCACTATTACCGTCGAAAATGGATTGCTGCATCTTCATGTTGCCAATTCTATTCCGAAGAAAAATGATGTGATTTCGACTAAAATAGGTTTAAAAAATACTATTGAACGTCTGAATTTAATTTATGGAAAAGATTATAAATTAGACGTTCAAGACGACAAACAAGTTTATATTGTTGATTTAGAAATACAACTTAAAAAGTTTGTAGGATGAGAGAAACAAAGAAATGCATTATTGTAGATGATGAACCCGCTGCGCATTATGTTTTGGCCAATTATATCAAACAGAATCCGCAGTTAGAATTGGTTTTTCAGGGCTATAATGGCATTGAAGCAATGAATTATCTTAGAGAAAATCCAGTCGATTTAATGTTTCTCGATATCAATATGCCTGAGATTTCGGGAATGGAATTGCTTAAAATCCTGCCGACGCATCCTAAAACAATTCTAACAACAGCTTATTCTGAATTTGCCTTAGAAAGCTACGATTATGGCGTAATTGATTATCTTTTAAAACCAATTTATTTTCCAAGGTTTCTAAAAGCAATCGACCGTTTTTTTGCCACTGAAAGCGTTAAACAAAAAACAGAAGAAACAATAAATTCTGTTAGCGTAAAAGTTGACGGTTATTTGATGGATATTGAGCTAGATCAGCTTTTGTTTGCCCAAAGTTTTGGAAACTATGTAAAGCTTCACACCACCAAAAGAACCTATTTGGCTTCTATAACAACAACAGAATTCGAAAAATGCCTGCCTGAAAAGAGTTTTATGCGTATTCATAAGTCGTATATCGTTGCGTTGGACAAAATTGATTCGACAGAAAAAGATTTTGTGGTCATTAAAAAGGAGCGAATCCCAATCGGAATTACCTATAAAAGAGAATTGACAGATCGACTAAAAAAGCTCGAATTGTAAATTCCATCTTAATTGAAGCTTAATTCTCAAAGAGTCTAATTTTTTTTACAAAATCATTTTCTCTTGCTGTTATTGTAATAAAAAAAGTATTAATTTTAATACGTTGTTTAAGTTTAATTAAAAAAATGAAACTATGAAAAACGTGCTTTTGTCTTTTACTTTTTTATGCAGTAGTTTTTTAATGGCACAAGAAGGAACCAATATGAAAAAAGTTGTCACTCCGCCAGAAGAGGTTAGACTAGCTTTTGAAAAAGAATATCCAGGAAAGGTGCCTGTTTGGTCTGAAGAATATGTTGGTGATGATGCAGATGAAATTAGATTTGAAGCGCGATATAATGTAAACGATACCACAAAAGCAGTTGCGATTTACGATAATCTGGGAAACATGAAAGCTTTTGAACTGCAGATTGCGTTTAGAGATCTTCCGGTTAAAGCTCAGTCTTATTTGAAAAAAAATTACAAAGCGAAAGCAATTCGAGAAATCGCAAAAGTAGTTGATGATAAAAACAAAACAACTTATGAAGTTGGTGTAACCAAAGACACTAAGTTTTATGACGTTGTATTTGATAAAGACGGAGGTTTTGATGTCTCCATAGAAAAGAATTAAAAGTTTACTAATTCAAATATTATTTGAAATGACAAACCCGATGAGTTTTTAAAGCTCATCGGGTTTTGTTTTTTATTTTTTTTGTTTCAGGTTTCAGGTTTCAAGTTTGAAGTTTGAAGTTCAAACCTGACAGGTTTTTAAAACCTGTCAGGTTTCAAAGTCCAAAAAGCTTTATGTAAAAAACTTTGCGAACCTTGCGTAAACCTTAGCGTTCTTTGCGGTTAAACTTGAAACCTGAAACTTGAAACGTGAAACCTCTTTTACAACATCATCCCACCAGAAGCTTCAATTCTTTGTGCGTTTATCCAGCGAGCATCTTCTGTACATAAGAAAGCTACAACGCCGCCAATATCATCAGGAAGACCAACTCTGCCTAGAGCCGTAACAGAAGCAATTTGCTGATTCATTTGTTCGTTGTCGCGAACTACACCGCCGCCAAAGTCAGTTTCTATGGCACCTGGAGCAACTATATTCGCTCTAATTTTTCTTGCGCCTAATTCTTTTGCTTGGTATTTTGTCAAAGTTTCCATTGCGCCTTTCATAGAAGCGTAAGCCGCATAACCTGGGAAAGAGAATCTAGCCAAACCAGTAGAAATATTTACAATTCCGCCGCCGTCGTTCATTACATTAAGCCCTTTTTGAGTTAAGAAAAACGGACCTTTGAATTGAATATTGGTCAATTGATCAAATTCGGCTTCGGTTGTTCCAATGAAAGAATTATGAATTCCGATTCCAGCGTTGTTTACTAAAAAGTCGAATCTGTCTGTTTTAAAAGTGTCTCTCAAAACTGTTTTTACTTGCTCAAAGAAAGCATCAAAAGTTCCTGAATCTGCCACATTTAATTGTAATGCTGCTGCTTTTTGACCCAAACCTTCAATTTCTGAAACCACAGCGTCAGCTTCTTCTTTTTTACTGTTGTAAGTGATAATTACATCTAATCCCTTTTTTGCAATTGCAATTGCCATATTTTTTCCTAAACCTCTGCTACCGCCTGTAACTAGAGCTATTTTTGTGTTTACTGCCATCTTTTTTAATTGTTTAATTTGTGAAATGTTAGTTGTAAAATGTGAAATGTGGATGTGAAATTTTTGTCATGTTTTTTATGTTGTCAAGGTGAAATTCTTTTTTTTTTACATTTCACATCTCACATCTCACATCAATCATTTTACATAGTTGGATGCATGGCATTAAAATGATTTCTCAAATCTTCTGCGCTTGCGTTTAGTCTGGTTTCGCTTGTTCCGAAAGTTAGTTCTTGTTTTCCTTCTTTCAATTGTTCGAAAATAGCTTCTATAAAACTGCTTACGCTTGGATGCGCGTCGTGAAGTCCGATTCCGCCTAAATCGGTGTTTAAGGCTGGAGGAATAATTTCGATTACTTCAATATTTTTTTCTTTTAATAAATGACGAAGCGAAAGTGTAAACGAACGGAAAAACGCTTTTGTAGCCGAATAAACGGGAACTTTTGCAAAAGGAGAAAATGCCAATCCAGAAGTGGTGTTCATTACCGTTTTAAGTGATGGTAATTGAATAAATAATGAAGTTAAATGCAAAGGAGCTTCGATATTGGTGGTAAGCTCATTTTTCATGTTTTCATAAAAATTAGCATCCGTTATTGTCATCCAATTTTGAATTCCGGCGTTGTTTACTAAAACATTTAAGTCAGGATGATTTACTTTTATCCATTCATAGAGAGCAATGCGTTCTGCTTCTACAGACAAATCGCATACTTTTGTAATAATCGAGGGAAATTTTGCTTTTACTTCTTCCAAAAGAGAAGCTCTTCTTCCGCAGATAATCACCGTATTATTTTCTTGAATGAATCGTTCCGCAAGTCCAAGTCCGATACCGCTTGCACCGCCAGTTATTAAGATTTTGTTGTTTGATAAATTCATTTTTTCGATCTTTTAATTTGATGAGACAAAGTTAGGAACGAAGCAGTGCTGGAGAATTGTAAATATCAAACCGATGTTTGCGAAATTCAAATCAAGTTGTAAAATTCCAATATTTAAATTCCAAATTCCAAAACTTTGTCAAAGTTTCGAACTTTGACAAAGTTCTGCTGAAACTTGAAACTTGAAACTTGAAACTTGAAACTTGAAACTTGAAACTTGAAACTTGAAACAAAAATTAACTCCTAAAAGCTAAAGGCGTATAAGTTGTTTGTTTTTTAAAGAAATTAGAGAAATGCGCCAGTTCTTCAAAACCAAGAGAGTAGGCAATTTCAGAAATATTCCAGTCTGTCTGCTTCAACAATATTTTGGCTTCGTTTGTTAAACGAGAACTAATTAATTCGGTGGTGGTTTTTCCGGTGTTTTCCTTTAAAACCTTATTTAAATGATTGACATGCACAGATAATCGTGCAGCAAAATCTTTTGCGGTTCGCAATTCTAATCGCTGATTTGGAGATTCTATGGGGAATTGCCTTTCTAACAATTCTGCAAATAAGGAAGAAACTCTCGCTGCCGAATTGTGCTTTGAATACAATGCCGTAATGGGCTGTAATTTTTGTCCGAAGTGAATTAGCTCTGCCACATAATTTCGAATCAAGTCGTATTTATAAATATAATCGGAGTTGATTTCTTTTTGTATTTTGTTGAAAATCAAAGAAACTTCTTCTACTTCTTCGTCGGAGAGTTGAAAAATAGGATAGCCGTCAGAAGCGAAAATAGGAAGTTCGTCTAGATCGATCCCGCTTTTGTTTTTAGATAAAAATTCGCTTGTAAAAACACAGAATTGCCCGCCTTGATTGGTGTCTTGAGGCAAATAGTTGTACGGAATTTTTGGCGTTGCAAATAATAATCCTTGCTTTTCGATTTCGATTACTTTATCGGCATATTCAGCTTTATTATGCCCTCTGATCAAACTTATTTTGTAATAAGCTCTTCTGTCATAAGGCATTCCAGGTTTTCCTTTCATACGCTCCAAAAGCTCTTTTATATCGAAAACATTAAAATGTCCGATTTCTTTCTGAATGTCATTTGGAAGCAAAGAATTCGGATCAACAGTAGATCCTTCTGTAATCTCTTTGTAAAACGAATCTAGGGATTTCATATTGCGGGTGAATTGTAAAATTCAAATATACGAAAAAATGAAGATTGGTTTTTGTTGATTTAAAGTTTAATGTTTCAAGTTTCAAGTTTCATGCTAGTTTAACCGCAAAGTTCGCTAAGAATTACGCAAAGCACGCAAAAGTTTTTATTGATGTGGATTGGCTCGCAAAGACGTGAAGTCGCTAAGTTTTTTATTCGCATTTTTTGTCATTTCTCATTCCGAAATGATAAAAAAATCTACTAAACCTTTGCGAACTTTGCGTTACGCTTGCGTCTTTGCGGTTAAAAAAAATCAAAACAAACTTCCCTGCACGAATTCAGGCTCTGGATTGTTTCCAAATGCAATTGAATCAATTACAAAAAACTGTTTTTTTATTGGATCAAATTCTCTTAGAATAATTTCATTGCATAGAAAATTAATATCTATAGTAGTGAAAAGTTGCGATGCGATTTTTAGATTTTCAGGAGTTAATCGTCGTCCGATTGACAGGTGAGGATCGTCACTTTTTTTGAGATTTAAAGATTTCAGGGTTTCGTGAATCTTTTTCATTATAGGTTTTAGATTGTTTTTAGATTCTTCGTTTGGAGCAATAAAAAAAGCTCCTACATTGTCATAAGAACCAAAATGATCTAAATATACTTGAGATGGTGTAAACGCATCGCAGATTTTAATAAGCTTTTGTTTAATGGAATCAAGTTGAGAATCGTCAATTTTGAATTCGCAAATTGTAATATGCGCTTCAGAATTACAGCTGTTGTACCAGTTGATTTTGCTTTTCAAAAAATCTTTCATTTTTTTGACCGTATCAACAACTGATTTCGAGTAGAATACTACAGAATACGTTTTCTCCATTTTTAAGGGCTTTGAAATACAAATTTAAAGTTTTCCCTTCAAATGCAATCGGTGCAGAATTTCAGATTTCAGCAAACCGCTTCCGCCTCCGAAATGCTCAATTACTTCCACGTCTGGCTGATGTTTTAGACAGAAAGAAGTAAATTCTTTTTCGACATGATCTTCGATGGCAGAACTCAAAAGAACAATATCGATTTTATTGTTTTGAAAGTATTCTTGTGCTTCTTTTTCGTTATTGAAAGCTACAGCATTCCAGTTTTCATCTGCGTTTACAAGACGAAGTAAAATAGCCAAAATAGCTTCGTTTTTTCCGAGTAATAAAAATTGTAGCGTTTTCATTTTTTGAGGTTCTAAGGTTCTGAGATTCTAAGATACTAAGTTCTGAGTTTTAATTGACATATTATCTAATTGCCACATTGTCTAATTCTCACATTCTCTAATTAGTTTCACTTGCAAAGGTACGCGCGGTTTGAGAAAAAGAAACTTAATCTAGGATAAGAAAGGAGTCTTTTTTTTCCTTTTTTTACTGAGGTTTTTGTTAATAATCTAGTATTTTCTTTTACAAAATTTCGTTAAAGTCAATTTCGACAATCTTGTGCGGTACAATTACTTAAGGTTTTTGGCTTCGCTTTAGGTTGTTAATTTTTTCATACAATGTGGAAAACCGTAAGGTTATCTCTTTTTAGGCTTTTAATTTTGGCCCGTTGAAACTGAAGAACAATGCTGTTTTTACCTTTTTTAGAATATCATTTTAAAGTTTTAACATGTTTTTGGAGAAACATTTTTTTTGAATTAAATTGACATATTCATTTGATCGTGGGTACTTGTATAAGAGTTTGCATTATACATTAATGTCTGTTTTTAGGGTTTTAAAAAGAAGTCGACGGACTGAATTTTAGAACCCTTTTTTAATTGTAACCGTTTGCTTTAAGCCATTCGGCACAATCTCTAGTCCAGAATTTGCTGGTATCGTTAACGCCTAATCCAAATCCGTGACCGCCTTTTTCGTAAATATGTAACTCTGCTGTAACTTTGTTTTTCTTTAAAGCTAAATAGTAATTGATACTGTTTTCTGGAAGAACAACAGTATCATCTGTAGCATGAACTAAGAAAGTGGGAGGAGTTTTTGACGTTACTTTTTTCTCATTCGAATACAGATCTATCAACTCTTTTGATGGATTTTCTCCAAGTAAATTGGTTTGCGAACCTTTATGTGTAATTTCATTTTCCATTGAAATCACAGGATATATCAATAGCGAAAAATCTGGGCGTGCACTCACTTTATAGGCAGATTCGTAAACATGATCGTCATAATGGGTTGACGCAGTCGAAGCCAAATGTCCTCCCGCAGAAAAACCTAAAATTCCAATCTTATCAGGATCTATACTCCATTTTGTCGCGTTATGCCTCACATAGCGAATAGCTTCTTGAGCATCTTGCAATGGTCCGATATTTTTATTTTTCATGGTTAAATCGCTAGGCATTCGATATTTTAATACAAAAGCGGCAATTCCTAAACTGTTAAACCATTCAGCGACTTTTGTTCCTTCTTTTTCAAAAGCCAAATGTGAGTAACCGCCTCCAGGACAAATAACTACTGCAGTCTGATTTGGTTTTGTCTCCTTTGGGATAAAAATACTTAATGTTGGAACCGAAACTTGGCTTGTACTCTGCATTTTACCCTCTTTTAAAATTTCTTTTTCTTGATAATTGGGTGCTTTTATTTCGTCTGGAATTTTATTCCAAAGCGGAATCACCTGATTCTGTGCGCTAACACTAAATACTCCAGAAAAAAGAAGAAAACTAAAGGCAATTCTTTGTAACGATATTTTTTTTGTTGTTTTCAATTTTGTTTTAATTAATTGTTTTACAGTTGTTTAGTTTTTATAAGGAAGAATTTCGAATGCTGGTCTTATAAGCTAATAATAAATAGAAACAGCTTTGTGGAACATAGGTCTCAGGACAATTTTACTCCAAAAAAGGATAAATTTCACCTATTAGCTTTTAACAAATATATTGTTTAATGTGTAATTTTGTATTCCTTTTTTTATGCATTATGCTTATTTTAGGAGGTAAAATATTTTTTTATATAATATTATTTGGATTGTACGGATTAAAAACTATATTTGTGCAATCGATTACATTGAGTTTCTTTAGAGGTGTTAATTTATTGATTATGCTATTTTTAGAAAGCAGTAAATATAGTCTTTTAAGGGAGTGCCAAAAATTACAAAACTATAATACCCACTTACTATGAATCAAACCGAAACTGTTGCAGTAAACCAGAACATAAAAACTACAGGAAAATACCGTTGGAGTATTTGCGCATTGCTGTTTTTTGCAACGACGATTAATTATCTAGACCGACAAGTACTTTCTCTAACTTGGAGTGATTTTATTGCGCCAGAATTTCATTGGACCAATAACGATTACGGAAATATTACGGCTTTATTTTCTATTTTTTATGCAGTTTCTTTATTGTTTGCAGGAAGGTTTGTGGATTGGATGGATACAAAAAAAGGATTCCTTTGGGCAATCGGAATCTGGTCTGTGGGAGCTTGTCTTCATGCATTCTGCGGTATTGCAACTTCAGGAATTATTACAGGAGAATGGTTTGTGAGTTTTCATGGTTCGAAAGAAATAATCAGTACAATAAGCGATACAGCATTGGTTATCAATGTTAGTGTGGCTTTATTTATTTTTGCTCGTTTTGTTTTGGCGGTTGGAGAAGCAGGAAATTTTCCAGCGGCAATTAAAACAACAGCAGAGTACTTTCCTAAAAAAGATAGAGCCTTTGCAACAAGTATTTTCAACGCAGGTGCAACGGTTGGAGCTTTAGCGGCGCCAATTACAATTCCGTTTATTGCAAAATCTTTTGGATGGGAAATGTCATTTATTATCATAGGAGCCTTAGGATTTGTTTGGATGGGATTCTGGATGTTTATGTATGATAAACCAGAAAAACATTCGAAAGTCTCACCAGAAGAATTAGCTTATATTCAGCAAGATGATATTGAAGATATTAAAATAGGCTTTAAGCCTGAAGCTAAAGGAAAAGTATCTTTGGCAGATTGCTTTAAATACAAACAGACTTGGGCGTTTGCCTTTGGCAAATTTATGACCGATGGGGTTTGGTGGTTTTTCTTATTCTGGACACCAGCTTATTTAAGTTCTGTTTACGGAATGGATTCTACAGAAGCAGCTTTGCCATTATTTGTGCTTTATTTAATTACATTATTGTCTATTATCGGAGGATGGCTTCCAACATATTTTGTGGAGAAAAAAGGCATGAACCCGTATGAAGGAAGAATGAGAGCGATGCTAATTTTTGCTTTTTTTCCTTTATTGGCATTAATAGCGCAGCCATTAGGTTACATTAGTTACTGGGTTCCTGTAATCATTATCGGAATTGCGGGTGCAGCGCACCAATCTTGGTCGGCAAACATATTTACAACGGTGGGAGATATGTTTCCTAAAAAGGCAATTGCAACCATTACAGGAATTGGAGGTTTAGCAGGCGGATTAGGTTCAACCCTAATTAATAAAGGATCTGGAGTTCTGTTTGATTACGCTAAAGAGTCAGAAATGGTATTTATGAGGTTTAAAGGAATTGAGGCTGGATATTTTATCATATTTTCTATCTGTGCAGTTTGTTACTTGACAGGCTGGATTGTAATGAAAACACTAGTTCCTAAATATGCTCCAATAACAGATCTTTAAAGAAAAGTTAGTTCAATTGAAATAATTTTTCCATTTCAATTATGCTATTTAAATATAAAAATATAATTTTGTGCAATCGATTACATTAATTTAAAATTATGACAAAATATAGTTCAAGATACGCGTCAAGCCCAGAAGCCGTAAAAAAATATGATACGCAGCAATTGAGAGAAGAATTCTTAATTGATGATCTAATGCAGGAAGATGAAGTGGTATTGGTTTATTCTCATTACGACAGGTACATTGCAGGTTCTGCAGTTCCTGTAAAAGGTGATTTGGCTTTAGAAACTATAGATCCGCTAAAAGCGCCTTATTTTTTAGAGCGTAGAGAGTTAGGGATTATCAATGTTGGAGGAAGTGGTTCTGTTGTGGTTGAAGGAACAGCTTATGCGTTAGGTTTTAAAGATGCTTTGTATATCGGAGCTGGAAATAAAGAAGTAATCTTCAAAAGTGACGACAGCAGCAATCCTGCTAAATTTTATTTGAACTCGGCACCAGCTCATACAACTTACCCAACTAAAAAAGTAAGTTTAGCTGAAGCTAATAAATTGCAATTAGGGACAATGGAAACGGCAAACCACCGTACAGTAAACCAAATGATTATTGGAAGCGTGGTTACTACTTGCCAATTGCAAATGGGAATGACAGAATTGAAACCTGGAAGTGTTTGGAATACAATGCCAGCCCACGTTCACGATCGTAGAATGGAAGTTTATTTCTATTTGGATATTCCAGAAAACCAAGCAGTTTGCCACTTTATGGGACAACCGCAAGAAACAAGACATATCTGGATGAACAATCATCAGGCTGTAATTTCTCCGCCTTGGTCTATTCACTCTGGTTCAGGAACTAGCAATTATACTTTTATCTGGGGAATGGCTGGTGAAAACTTAGATTACGGAGATATGGATGTTTGTAAAATCACTGATTTGAGATAAGATGGCAAATTTATTTGATATACAAGGAAAAGTTGCCCTTATCACAGGAAGTACACACGGTTTGGGAATGGCAATGGCAAAAGGATTAGGTCAGGCGGGTGCAACGATTGTGGTAAACGGAAATTCTTCTCAAGAAAAAATTGACAATGCTGTTAATGAATTAAAAGCGGAAGGAATCAATGCTGTTGGATATAAATTTAATGTAACGGAAGAACAAGAAGTAAAAACAGCTGTTCAGAAAATTGAGAGCGAAGTTGGACCAATTGATATCCTAATCAATAATGCTGGAATTATCAAAAGAATTCCGCTTCTGGATATGGAAGTTTCAGATTTCAGAGAAGTGGTTGATATTGACTTAGTAAGTCCGTTTATCGTTTCTAAACACGTTGCAAAAGGAATGATTGCAAGGAGACAAGGTAAAATCATCAATATCTGTTCGATGATGAGTGAGTTGGGTAGAAATACCGTTTCTGCTTATGCCGCTGCAAAAGGAGGTTTAAAAATGCTGACTAAAAACATGGCGACAGAATGGGCAAAGTACAATGTTCAGATTAACGGAATCGGTCCTGGATATTTTGCTACAGAACAAACAAAACCAATCCGCGTAGACGGACATCCATTTAATGATTTTATTATTAGCAGAACGCCAGCGGCAAAATGGGGAGATCCAGGTGATTTAGCTGGAGCAGCAATATTTTTATCATCAAAAGCAAGTGATTTTGTAAACGGTCACATTTTATACGTTGACGGAGGAATTCTTGCCACAATAGGAAAACCTTCAAACGAAGAATAATCTTCAAATTATATTAAAAAGACATGAGCCAGACTTTCATTAACGATAATTTTTTATTAGAAAATAAATATGCTGAAGAGCTATATCATAATTACTCTAAAAATCAGCCTATTATCGATTACCATAATCACTTAAATCCACAGTTTATTGCCGAAGATAAAATCTTTGAAAATATCACTCAAGTTTGGATTAACGGAGATCATTACAAATGGCGTGCAATGCGTACATTAGGGATCAACGAACAGTTTGTAACAGGAAACGGATCTGATAAAGATAAATTCTTAAACTGGGGAAAAACAGTTCCATACACTATGCGTAATCCATTGTACCATTGGACTCACTTAGAATTGGCTCGCTATTTTGATATTTATGAGTTATTGAATGAAAAGTCGGCGGAGAAAATTTATTTAGAAACATCTGAGAAAATCAATTCTCCAGCGTACAGCACGCAAAACCTTCTTAAAAAAGTAAACGCTGAATTAGTTTGTACTACAGAAGATCCAATTGACACGTTAGAATTCCACCAAAAATTCGCAAACAACTCAACTGGAATCAAGATGAGTACAGCTTTCAGACCTGATAAAGCCATCTTAATTGCTAATGATGGTTATAATGCATATCTGGACACATTAGGGGATGTGTCCGGACTTGCAATTAACACTTATGCCGATTTGCAGTCTGCTTTAAGAAAAAGAATCGAATTCTTTAATGCAAACGGATGCAAATTAAGTGATCACGGCTTAAACCAAATTGATTTTGAAAACTTTACAGAAAGTGAAGTAAATGCAATTTTCAAAAAGAAAAGAGAAAACGGCGAATTGTCTCCAGAAGAAGTTTTAAAATTCCATAGCGCTATTTTGGTTTTCTTGTCAGAAACCTATCATGAGTTTGGTTGGGTGCAACAATTTCATTTAGGTGCATTGCGTAACAACAATGCTCGTATGCACAGAATTTTGGGGCCAGATACAGGATGGGATTCTATTGGAGATTATCCGCAAGCACAAAAATTATCTGCTTTCTTAAATGCTTTAGACAGTAAAGATAAATTGACTAAAACAATCATCTACAACTTAAATCCAGCTGATAATGAAGTGATGGCAACGATGATTGGAAATTTCAACGACGGAAGCGTTCGCGGAAAAGTACAATTCGGTTCAGGATGGTGGTTCTTAGATCAAAAGGACGGAATGACAAAACAATTGAATGCGCTTTCAAATATGGGCTTAATTAGCTGTTTTGTTGGGATGTTGACAGATTCTAGAAGTTTCTTGTCATTTCCAAGACACGAATATTTCAGACGTATTTTATGTAATCTTTTGGGAGACGAAATCAAAAGAGGAGAATTGCCAAACGATATGGAATGGATTGGAAAATTAGTTTCTGACATTTCATACAACAATGCTAAAGAGTATTTCAAATTCTAACAAAAAGTTTTTTTGGAACCATTAAGACATTGAGAAAATTAAGTTTTTGGGGTAATAAATGATTGCTTAAATAAGGGTAATTAAGCAGGCAGGCTTAATAAGCTTAACTTTTACTAGCAAAGAAAACATATAGTAGAGCTTAATTTTCTTAATGCCTTAATGGTAAAATAAATATAAAAATAATATGAGTAGAGTAGTTGCATTTGGAGAAATCATGCTTCGTCTTTCGACAGAGAGACATTTACGTTTTTCACAATCTACAGCATTTGGTGCGACGTATGGAGGTGGAGAGTTTAATGTGTGCGTGTCGTTGGCAAATTATGGGATCAATGCTGAATTTGTAAGCCGTTTGCCTGAAAACGAAATTGGTTTTTCTGCATTGAAAGAAATGCGAAAAATGAATGTCGAATCTAAAAACATGGTTTTTGGAGGGGAGCGTTTAGGAATCTATTTCTTAGAAACTGGTGCAGGAACCCGTGGAAGTAATGTGGTTTACGACCGTGCGCACAGTGCCATGTCAACAATCCAGAAAGGTATGGTAGATTGGGAGAAAGTTTTGGCAGGAGCAGAATGGTTTCACTGGAGCGGAATTACACCAGCGATTTCTGAAAGTGCAGCAGAAGCTTGTTTAGAAGCAATTAAAGTCGCTCATAAATTGGGAGTTAAAATTTCATGCGACTTAAACTATAGATCAAAACTTTGGCAATACAGAAAAACGCCAAGCGAGGTAATGCCAGAGATGTTGAAATACAGCAATGTGATTTTAGGAGATATCGATACGGCTTATTTCATGTTAGGAATTCCAAAAGTAAACCCGAATTATCAGGACGAAAAATCACTTCCAACAGTGTACGATAAATTGTTTGAATTGATTCCGAACTTGAAAATTGCAGCAACAACACTTCGCTATTCTGTAAGTGCTTCACACCAAAGAATTGGCGGAATTTTATACGACGGAAAAGCAATTTATAGTGCAGCCGTAAAAGAAGTTACTCCTGTTGTAGACCGTGTAGGAAGCGGCGATGCTTTTATGGGCGGATTAATTTACGGTTTATTAGAATATCAAAACAACCACCAAAGAGCATTAGATTTTGCAGTGGCGGCTTGCTGTTTAAAACATACTATTGCTGGGGATTACAATTTGGTTACGCTAAAAGAAGTGGAGAATATGATTGATGGTGATGGTTCTGCATTAGTATCAAGATAAAAAAATAAAAATGGCAAAATATTCAAGAATTGAAGTGGCTCAGACAATGAAAGACAACGGAATGGTTCCTTTGTTTTTTCATTCGGATATTGAGCTAAGTAAAAAAGTTTTAAAAGCGTGTTACGATGGAGGTTCCAGATTAATGGAATTTACAAGCAGAGGCGATTTTGCTCACGAAGTTTTTGGAGCTTTAAACAAATATGCTTTAGCAGAACTTCCGGGAATGATTCTAGGAGTCGGTTCTGTAACAGATGCAGCTTCGGCTTCGTTATACATGAGTTTAGGAGCAAATTTTATTGTAACACCTGTTTTTAGAGAAGATATAGCAATTGCCTGTAATCGCAGAAAAGTGCTTTGGTCACCTGGCTGCGGGACTTTGACAGAAATTGCAAGAGCAGAAGAATTAGGTTGCGAAATCGTAAAATTATTTCCAGCTGATATTTATGGTCCAGAATTTATTAAAGCAATAAAAGGCCCGTGCCCGTGGACAAACATTATGCCTACAGGAGGAGTTTATCCAACGGTTGAAAGTTTGAATTCTTGGCTGAATGCTGGAGCAACTTGTGTTGGTTTGGGTTCGCAATTAATCTCAAAAGACATATTAGAAAAGAAAGATTTTGAAGGACTGACTGCAAAAGTGAAACAGGTTCTTGACATTATAAAAGATATTAGAAAATAGATTAAGGAGTAATCATGCCGACTCCTTATTTTATAAGTTTTTTAGATTTTTAGAGATTGTAATAGAACATTGCGCTTGAAAAATAAAGTTCGCCATTCCTCACAGCAGACTTTGTTTTACTCAATCGGGTGTGATGTTTCTTTTACAATTTTAAGGCAGAAATGAAGGAATAAGGTTTGTAAATGGTTATTTATAACGCATTAAAGAAAATTTAAAATGAAAAAATTAAATAGAATAAATACAGGATTAGAAAAGTTACAGCCAATTAAGGTAGTTCAGTTTGGAGAAGGTAACTTTTTAAGAGCCTTTGTTGATTATGCTTTTTACAGACTAAATAAAGAAGTTGATTTTAATGCCGGTATTGCAATAGTTCAACCTTTGAAAGACGGTATGGTAAATATGATTAATGATCAGGACGGTCTTTATACCTTATTTATGAACGGAATTAAAAAAGGTGAAAAAATACAAGATATTGAGTTAATTAATAATATCGTAAAAACTGTAAACCCATATACTGATTTTACAAATTATTTGGCTTTAGCTAAAGAAGAAGAACTTCAGTTTATTGTTTCTAATACTACAGAAGCTGGAATTGAATTTATTGAAAGTGATACTCCAGAGATGCAGCCACCAGTATCATTTCCTGCAAAGTTGACGGTTTTATTATATGAAAGATTTAAACATTTTAAAGGAGATGCTTCTAAAGGAGTTACAATAATTCCTTGCGAATTAATTGATTATAACTCTGAGACACTTAAAAAATATATTTTACAATATGTTGATTTATGGAAATTAGAAGATGCATTTAAAGCTTGGTTATCAGATGCTTGTACCTATCATAGTACTTTGGTTGACAGAATTGTTCCTGGATATCCAAGAGCTGAAATTGAAGAATACAATAGTAAATTAGATTATGAGGATAATTTAATTGTTGCGGCTGAACCTTTTTTCCTTTGGGCTATTGAAGGTGGAGATGATTTAAAAGCAAAATTGCCTTTTCACAAAACAGATTTGAATGTAAAAATCGTTGATGATATACGTCCTTTTAAAATGATTAAAGTTCGTATTTTAAACGGTGCTCATACGGCAATGGTTCCTTTTTCACTTTTGCATGGTAATAAATTAGTAATGGAAACTGTTAACGGAGATTTTACTGGAAAATTTGTAAATAGTGTTATCAGTGAAATTAGTGAAACTCTTGATATGGACAAAAATGAAATTACGGCCTATTCTGAGGAAGTAATGGACCGATTTAAAAATCCATTTATCAAACATGCACTTGCTGATATTGCATTAAATTCTGTATCGAAATTCAAAGTAAGAGTTTTGCCTAGTTTATTAGGATATTTTAATGCTAATAAAAAACTGCCTGTTAATTTGACTTTTTCATTTGCGAGTTTAATTCGTTTCTACAAAGGAACTTGGAATGGTCAAAGTTTACCGGTTAAAGATGGTGAAGATATTACAGCATTCTTCAACGGACTTTGGAAGTCTGATGATTATGAGAAAATCGCTCGTTTAACATTACAAAACAAAGGTTTCTGGGATCAGGATTTAACTGAAATTCCAGGATTAACTAAAGCGATTACAATTGCTTTAGAAGAAATAGATTCAAACGGAATTGAAACTGGTTTTGCTAAGTTTCAAGAAAGAATAAAATAAAAAAGAACAACACACAAAAAGAACAAAGGTTAATTATGGCAACGCAGAAAAAATTAATAAAAGTGCACCCTACAGACAATGTAGCGGTGGCTTTGGTAAATCTGTCAGCTGGCGAAGTGATTGATTTTGAAGGACAATCAATTACTGTTGAGTCTGATGTGAAAATGAAACATAAGATTGCAATGGTTCCTTTTAATGTAGGAGACAGAATCATTATGTATGGTGTTTTAGTAGGTAAAGCAAGTGCAAGAATCGAAAAAGGAGGATTGCTTTCTACTGCAAACGTAAAACACGAGAGTGATAAAGTTACAGGTAAAACTGAAACTATTGGCTGGACAGCTCCAAATGTAGATAAATGGAAAGATAGAACGTGGCAGGGCTATCACAGAGAAGATGGACAAGTTGGAACAGAAAATGTTTGGTTGTTTTTTCCATTGGTTTTTTGTGAAAACAGAAACATCGAAATCTTAAAAGATATTTTTGAGAAAGAATTGATGAAACCTAAAGAAAACGATTATCAATTATTGTTGCGTTCTTTAGTGAAATCAGAAACTGGTGGAGCAGGAAATCAAGAAGCTTCAAACGATGCTAACTTGTTCAATAATATTGAAGTTAAATTTATTACACACCAAGGTGGTTGCGGCGGAATTCGTCAGGATTCTCACAGTTTAGCGAAGCTTTTGGCGGGTTATGTAAACAATCCAAACGTGGCTGGAGCAACGGTATTGAGTTTAGGATGTCAGAATCTTCAAATTTCAATTTTCAAAGAAGCTTTAGATGCAATTAATCCAGACAGCAAAAAACCTGTTTTAATTTACGATCAGCAATCTATCGGAACAATTGAAACGATGTTGAGCAGTGTTGTAAAAGATACTTTTGAAGCGATTAAAAAAGCAAACGAAATTAAGAGAGAACCCGCTCCATTGTCTAAACTTAGAATTGGTTTAGAGTGCGGTGGATCTGACGGATTCTCTGGAATTTCTGCAAACCCAACTTTAGGAGTATTGTCTGATAAATTAGCGGCATTAGGAGGAACGACAATTCTTTCTGAGTTCCCAGAATTATGTGGAGTAGAGCAGGAGTTAGTAAACCGTTGTGTTGATGACGAAGACGGAAAACGTTTCTTGGATTTGATGAAATGGTACGAAAAAACAGTTGTTGATGCAGGTTCAGGATTTGATATGAATCCTTCTCCTGGTAACATTAAAGACGGTTTGATTACTGATGCCATGAAATCTGCAGGAGCAGCTAAAAAAGGAGGAACTTCTCCAATTGCTGGTGTTTATGATTACGGAGAGTATATTAACGAACCAGGATTAACCTTGCTTTGCACGCCAGGAAACGATGTAGAGTGCACAACCGCAATGGTAGGTTCGGGGGCAAATATGGTATTGTTTACAACAGGTTTAGGAACTCCAACAGGAAATCCGATCGCTCCAGTTGTAAAAATATCTTCTAACTCAGAGTTAGCGGCAAAGATGTCTGATATCATCGATATTGACACTGGAGGAATCATCAAAGGTGAAAAATCGATCGAAGAAATGGCGGATGAAATGCTTGAAACTATTATCGATATTGCTAGCGGTACGGTAAAAACTAAAGCAGCAATATTAAACCAGAACGATTTTATTCCTTGGAAAAGAGGGGTTTCTTTGTAAGTTTTTAAGTTACAAAGTTACAGAGAGACAAAGTAACAAAGGTTTATATGAAGAGGCGCACAGTAGTGCGTCTTTTTTTTTGAACCATATAAGTGATATAAGTTCATTTAATTTTTTTTTAGTTGCAGAGTTGCAAAGAGAAAAAGGTCTATTAGAAGATACACTTTATTGCATCTCTTGTTTTTGAGAAAGCTTCGGAGAAGCGAAATATTTATAGCAAAAGGTTAGGGGTTACAACATAAAGCTCCAGCGGAGCGACATATTTTTTGCAACCTAAATACATGCCACTCCGCTGGAGCTATATTCTTAATGAATAATTTTTATCTATAAATATTTCGCTTCTCCGAAGCTTGCATAAAAAAAGCCCATTCTAAAATGGGCTTATATGACTTATATGGTTTAAAGAGGATAGGATATACGGTAATGTAAAAGCTCCAGCGGAGCTGAATATTGGTAGAAACGATATCGCATCAAGATAAAAGCTCCGTAGGAGCGATATATTTTACGTTACAATAAAAAAAATAAGCTCACCTTTAAATGAGCTTATATGACTTATATGGTTTAAAATTAAACGGTTTTAAAATGCTTTTTTGTTGGCTAGAAATTGGTTCTTGTAGAAGATTTGCGAATATGCAATTCTGGGGCAAGGACTACCTTTTTTTCAATTTTAATGGCATCTGTTTTGTCTACTTGCTCTAAGAAAACTCGAGCAGACATTCTTCCCATTTCTAATGGCGACTGATCTACAGAAGTGATAGACAATTCCATGAATTTTGTAAAAGGTTCGTTACTAAAACCAGCAACACAAAACTCACTTGGAATACTAATATTCCTTTCTTTTAATTCTTGAATTGCTCCCAATGCTGCAAAATCACTTGATGAAAATATAGCATCTGGAGGAGTTTGCAATTGCAAAAGCTTATCCACAGCATCTTTACCAGCTTCTACGCTACTTTTAGTAAAGATAACATATTCTTCATTAAAAGTAAGTCCGTTGTCTAAAAGAGCCTGTTTGTATCCTAAAAACCTGTTTTTAAAAATATCCAGCGATTGATCTCCAGAGAAATGAGCAATGTTTCTGCAGCCTTCATCAATTAAATGTTTTGTGGCTAAATAACCGCCTTTAAAGTCATTAATCGTCACAGAACTTACGCCATCGATATGTTTGCTTCTATCAAAAAATATCAGCGGTACATTTTTTTCTAATACATTTCTGAAAGCACTATCATTTTCATCTGAAATACCCGTAACCGACATCATGATTCCGTCTACTTGTGCATCTACCAAGGTGTGGAGATTTTCATTCTCTCTTTTAATGCTTTCATGCGTCTGACAGATAATTACTTGGTAGCCGTGAGGATAAAGCTCTTCTTCGATTCCTCTAATTACTGAGGCGAAAAAGTTGCTGTCTATACGCGGAACAATAACTCCGATATTATTGCTTCGGCCACTCTTTAGTGCCAACGCCAATTTGTTTTGCTTGTAGTTCATCGCAGCGGCAGTCTTGATAACCAATTCGCGCGTCGCTTCCTTTATTTTAGGATTATTGTTTAACGCTCTGGAAACCGTTGCAGCTGTGATGTTTAATTTTTCAGCAATATCATAAATAGTTACTTTTTCACTCATTCAAAAAAAGTTTTTCGGATTATTTTAGACAAAAGTACATTTTTTTTCATTATGTAATAAAAATTGTTATCGATTACCATAATTATAATCTCTAACGTTTTAGCTTTTACAATGATAATAAATTATCAAAATTTTTGCATTAAATGTAATTAAAATTTCTAATAAAAATTAAATATATAATTTTTTTCTAAATTAATTTGGTCTCTTAGAACTATTTTTCTATTTTCGTGTAATCGATTACATAAATCAAGATGTTTTTAACACTGAAACAAGAAAAATCTGCGCAAATGATTACAAATAAGATAATCACACTTAAAAAGATTCTTTTTTTAGCCGCTTTAGGGTTGCTAATCTCATCATGCGTACGACATCTTTCTACTGCTTCTACAGAAAATCCGTGGCAAAGAATGGATCTGATTGTAAAAAATATTCCTCAGACGCATTTTACAAATAAAGTCTACAACATAAACGATTTTGGAGCTGTTGCCGATGGAAAAACGTTAAACACTTTGGCTTTCCAAAAAGCGATACAAGAATGCGCAAAAAATGGTGGAGGGCAAGTTTTGGTTCCAAACGGAAAATACCTAACAGGAGCTATCCATTTAGAAAGCAATGTCAATCTGCATTTGGAGGATAATGCTGAAATTCTTTTTAGCTTAAATCCGAAAGACTATCCTATTGTTCATACTTCTTGGGAAGGAACAGAAGTAATGAATTTCTCTCCGCTTATTTATGCAAAAAATAAAACCAATATTGCTGTTACGGGAAAAGGGACTTTAAACGGTCAGGCAGACAGCACCAATTGGTGGATTTGGTCTGGCGGAAAAGATTATGGCTGGAAAAAAGGCATTCCGTCTCAGAATGATCCAACCAATCGAGAGGTTTTGGTTGATATGGCAGAAAAAGGTGTTCCAGTATCAGAAAGAGTTTTTGGAGAAGGACGTTATTTAAGGCCAAATTTTATAGAGTTTTTTGAATGCAATACCGCTTTAGTAAAAGATGTAAAAATTATTAATTCCCCTTTTTGGATTTTACATCCAATAAAAACCAACAATATGATTATTGACGGAGTAACGGTTAACAGCCATGGTCCAAATAATGATGGCTGTGATCCAGAGTATTCCCAAAATATTTTAATTAAAAACTGCACTTTCAATACAGGAGACGATTGCATTGCGATTAAAGCGGGCCGTGATGCCGACGGAAGAAGAGTAGCCATATCAAGTAAAAACATTATTGTGCAGAATTGCAAAATGATTGATGGTCATGGCGGTGTGGTAATTGGAAGTGAAATTTCGGCAGGCGTAAATAATGTTTTTGTTGAAAATTGTGTAATGGACAGTCCGCATTTGGATCGTGCCATTCGCATTAAAACCAATTCCAGAAGAGGCGGAATCATTGAAGATATTTATGTGCGAAATCTGGAAGTGGGAACGGTAAAAGAATGTGTCTTAAAACTAAACATGTTCTACAATGTATACGGTTCTCAAACAGGCAACTTTATTCCAGTGATCAGAAATGTAAGCTTAGAGAATGTAACGGTAAAAAATGGCGGAAAGTACAGCGTTTGGGCCGAAGGTTATGCTGCATCTCCTGTGGAAAATATTACACTTAAAAATGTAAAAATCCAGAAGGTAGATTCGCTCTATTTATTAAAAAACGTAAAGAACATAAATTTTATTAATACCTATATCAATGAGAAAAAAGTAAAATCTATTAACAACTAAACACTATCAATTAACCAAACATTAAACCACATGAATATTAAACAATTATCTGAGAAAAAAGATAAATACGGCTTCGTGTTTTTCTTTTTCCTGAATTTTTTGCTGTGCAGTTCTATAAATGCTCAGACAACCACAATAGAAGGCAAGATTACCGATGCGACGGGAATGTCGCTGCCAGGGGTAAATATTAATGAAAAGGGAACTAAAAACGGAACTTCGACAGACTTTGAAGGAAGTTTTAAAATCAATGTATCAAATAGTAAAGCGATTTTAATAATTAGCTATTTAGGATTTCAAACACAAGAAGTAAGCGTTGCAGGAAAAACTAAAATTAACGTAAGTCTAGCCGAACAGTCAAACACATTAACAGAAGTTGTTGTAGTTGGATATGGCTCTGTAAAAAAGACCGACCTTACAGGATCTGTTAGTACCATTAGCGCGGCAACTATCACTGAAAGAAATACGACAAGTCCGCTTGAAGCAATTCAAGGAAGCACGCCTGGGGTTCAGATTTCATCTAGTTCAGGACGTTCTGGCGACGGATATAAAGTGGTAATTAGAGGAAACAATTCTTTGGTTGGATCATCACCTTTATATATTGTAGATGGCGTGCCAGTTGATAATATTGACTTTTTGAATCCGCAAGACATTTCAAGAATGGACGTTTTAAAGGATGCTTCTTCGGCAGCAATTTATGGTTCTAGAGGAGCAAGCGGTGTTATTATTGTAACTACAAAAAGTGGTGCCAATGCAAAATCTGGAATCAATGTAACATTTGATACTTCTTACGGAAATAAAACGGCTACAAGAATGCCGAAAATGATGTCTGGAGAAGAATGGTGGAAATTCCATCAAGTTGCTTATATGAGTGCAACGCCTCTTACGCAAACTCCAGCACAATTGGCTGCTTTAGCCGGAAATCAAAGCCCTTTACTGGTTTCTCGCGCCAACAGCGGTTACAGTTATGACTGGGCCGATGCTGTTCTTAAGCCAGGTATGACACAAAACAATTACTTAAATGTTACAGGACGTTCAGATTCTGGATTAAGCTACAATTTAGGATTTGGTGTTCAAAGCGATGAAGGACTTATCGAAAACGATTCTACTGATAAGTACTCTTTCAAATTAGGGTTAAACCATAAAATCAATGATAAATTTACTACTGGCGCGAACATTACAGTTGCACGTCTTGATACACAATTAGGAAGTGATTTAGCCATGCAGGATGCTTTTAGATTAAGTCCGCTAATGTCTCCATGGGCAGTTGATGCACAAGGAAATGAGAAAGTAGGAACATTGTTTTTTCTTCCAGGAAAACTAACTTATCCTGATGGTTCTTGGGCTATCAATAAAACATCAACCGTAAACCCTTTAATGGAAATTGCCAATTCTTCTCAAACAGAAAAAACATGGCAGACTGTTGGAAATGTTTTCTTCCAGTATCAGCCTTTAAAATGGCTTTCGTTTAAAACAACATTTGCAGGTGGTATAGAAAATACGGTTACTAGTACAGCTTATAAAGCACAGACTAATGCAGGTGTTACCTTAAATGGTAAAAACTCAGCATCGATTAAAAACTTCAACAACTTTAATTATACTTGGGATAACCAAATCGATTTAAAACATACTTTCAACGAAGTGCATGATTTTAGTGTTTTATTATTACAAAGTTTGTATTCAAACGTAGATGAAACTTCGTATCTGTATTCTAACAATCAGCCTTTTGATGTTGGGTCAAACAATATGGGATCTGGTGTTCAGACGAGTTATAATATAAGTTCAGGGTATCAAAAAAATACATTGAGTTCTTATGCTGTTCGTTTAAATTATGCTTTTAAAGACAAATATCTATTAACGGCTTCTACAAGATGGGATGGTTCTTCTGTTTTATCTGAAGGCAATAAATGGCAAAGTTTCCCTTCTGTAGCTTTAGGATGGAAAATTAGCAAAGAATCTTTCTTAGCAAACAGTACTGTAGTTTCAGACTTAAAACTTCGTGCGAGTTTAGGATATACAGGAAACGACAATGTTGCACCTTATACTTCTCAAGCGTTATTAAACCAGCAGACTTTTTACGCCAACGGAGCCAATGTGGTTTCGGGCTGGCAGTCTGAAAATTTAGCCAATCAAGCTTTAACTTGGGAAAAAACAAGAGAGATTAACCTTGGTCTTGATTACGGATTCTTAAAAAATAGAATTTCAGGAACAATAGATGTTTACGACAGATTATCTGATAAGCTAATTTATAAGCAAGAATTGCCTCTTGAAACAGGATATAAAAATACTTTTGCAAACGTTGGTTCTGTGAGCAACAAAGGGGTAGAAGTGCTGTTGACTACAAAAAATATTAAAAGTGCAAAAGTGAATTGGGAAACTACTTTTACATTCACTAAAAACGTAAACAAATTAGAGTCAATTTACAATCAAGATCAAGTAAGCGATATTGGTAATAAATTAATTTTAGGTTCTCCTTTAAATCCTAATTATAATTATGTTTACGATGGCGTTTGGCAAGAAAGTCAAGCGGCAGAGGCAGCAAAATACAATATGCTTCCAGGTCAGGCAAAACCAAAAGACTTGAACGGAGACGGCAAATTTAACAACGATGATAGAACAGTAATTGGTAATCCAAATCCAGAATGGCAAGGAAGTTTATATTCAAAATTAACTGTTGGACAGTTTGATTTCAACTTCTCTGTTTTAACCAGTCAAGGGCAAACCGTTTTGAGCACTTTCCACCAAAACTTTGCTGATGTAAGCGATAGAGGACGCCAAAAGTTAGCGATGGATTACTTTATTCCAACAAACGGAGCAGGAATCGAGGCTAATGCAAACAATACAAACCCAAGACCTGGACCAGTGGCAACAGGAGCAGGAGCTTATTGGACTTCATTATTTGCCTACTATAGAGACGTTTCTTACGTGAAAATTAAAAATATATCTTTAGGATACACATTAGATTCTGAATTACTAAAAAGATTAAAAATCAGTAATTTAAGAATTTATGTGAATGTTTTAGACCCATTTGTATTTACAAATTTTGATGGATATGATCCAGAATGGGCAGCTTCGCCTTTTGGAGTAAACCGTCCAGCATCCATAACAACGCAATTGGGATTAAGTGTTAAATTTTAATAAAGATATCAAATGAAAAAAATCATAATAATGTTAGGAATGATTGTTACAAGCTTAAGTTCTTGTAGCAATTATATTGAGGAGGAAAGTTTATCAAACGTACCTGCAGACGAAACTTATAAAACAGCATCTGGATTTCAGTTATTAATAAATACCAATTATGCTTGGCTTAAAAGCATTTACGGAGGAAATCCGTGGCTTTTTGAAGCAGGAACCGATATGTATGCCGAAGGAAGAACTCCAGAACCAGCTGGTTTGAGCCAATATTCGCTATTGATCCCGACATCAGATAACGTAGCCGATTTGTACCGACCTTGCTATCAGCTCATTCAATCGGTTAATAAAGCAATTTACTATTCGAAAGTCACAGAACAAACAGCTAATTTAAATACATTATTGGGGGAAGCAAGATTTTTAAGAGCTCAAGCTTATTTTCTATTAGTGCAAACTTATGGAGGCGTTCCAATTGTAGACGAGAATATTACCACTCCAGTTTTATCTTTTACAAGAAACAGTGCCGAAGAAGTGTATACGCAAATTATTGCAGATTTAGATTTTGCTTTAGCTAATGTTGGCACAGGAGCATATGCAACAAATGGAAAAGTAAACAAAAGAGCCGTAAACGATCTTTTGGCAAAAGTGTACTTAACAAGAGGTTATGAAACTTTTGCAAAACCAGACGATTTTTCAAAAGCAGCAGCTTACGCAGATGCAGCAATTGGTGGTCAGACTTTAGCATTGGCATTCGATCAATTATTTAAACCTGGAAATGATTTAAACGCAGAAACTATTTTTTCTGTTCAGTACGATAAGGCTTCAACAAGTACAAGTCCTACAACATTAGGAAACAATCAGTTTTACTATTTCAGTTCTTACTTAGGAGGTGCAGAAACAGGAGCGCCATTAAGAAGCTACAATTTATGTCCTACAGATTATGCTTTAGCTTTATACGATAAGGGCGATGCAAGATGGAATGCTACTTTTATGACAGAAATTTTAGAAGGGCCTGAAACTACAAACGGAGTTACAAAAACTATATTATATTATCCGTATTACAGAAGTTCAAATCCGGCTTCGTTAAAAGTGAGACATTTCTACGAACCAAAATGGTTTACGCCTGCAGATAAAACAGCTTGGATGACTGCAAACGCTTCTAGATTATCTTCTACATTTGTTTATCATCCTTGGGGAGAGTATTCTGCAGCTCACACCCTAATTAAAAACTTAGACTGTTACACTATTCCAGTTAAGAAATTTGACGATCCGGATCCAACTACACCATCAAGTACAGGACCTGTAAGCACAAGAGATATTATCGTAGCGAGATTAGGAGAAACCTATTTAATTGCTGCAGAAGCGTATTTAAAAGCAGGACAGCCTTCAATAGGATTAGACCGTTTAAACGAAGTGAGAAGAAGAGCTGGTGTTGCCAATGCGACTTTAGCTCAATTTAATATCGACTATATCTTAGACGAAAGAGGACGCGAACTATTAGGAGAATACAAACGCTGGTTCGACTTAAAACGTACAGGAACATTAGTAGCGAGAGCTTCGGCTTATAATTATAAAATTAAAGAAGCAAATTTTGTAGGTGTTGATGGTAAACTTAAAATTTTAAGACCAATTCCGCAATCTGCTTTAGATTTAAATCAGAATAAAGATTTCCCTCAAAATCCTGGCTATTAGTTAGTGGGTTAGTTTTTTGAGAACTATGTTTTTTGAAGTTGTTAAAAAGGGGTTTGACTATAAGTCGAACTCCTTTCTTAACTAAAAAGTAAAGAATAGAAATGCAAAAATTGAAATTAATCTTAGTGTTGTTTTTTAATGTTCTTGTGATGCAAAGTCAGCAATACAAGGTCGATACTTCGTATACTATCAAAAGCACTTACACTAAATTAATTAAGAAATATCCGTTTATCACAATTCCAGAAATAAAGGCAAATTCAGAGGTTAAAGAAACATTCGATCTAGTTTACAATCAAGATCAGGATCGTGTTTTGCATTTTGATGCATTTGTCAATACCAAAAAGAAAAAAAATCCTGCCGTAATTATGATTCATGGCGGAGGATGGAGATCAGGGAATAAAAGCCAGATGCAGTTTATAGGAAAAGAAATTGCAGCAAAAGGCTATTCTTGTTTTGCAATAGAATACAGATTATCATTAGAAGCAAAATATCCAACAGGAGTTATTGACGTAAAGAATGCCATAAAATTTATAAAAGACAATGCGGCAAAGTTTAATGTAGATCCAAACAAAATTGCGGTTCTAGGCTGTTCTTCGGGAGGGCAAATGGCAGCTTTGATTGGTACAACAAATAACAATCCGCTTTTTGAAGATAAAAGTTTTAAAAGCCGTTCTACTTCAAAAGTCCATGCGATAATAGATGTAGATGGTGTTTTGGCATTCAAACATCCAGAATCTTCAGAAGGAGATATGGCCGCATTTTGGTTAGGAGGAAAATCAGATGAAATTCCTGAAAATTGGAAAAATGCTTCGGCGTTGAGCCATACAGATCAAAATACGCCGCCAGTGTTATATATCTGCAGCAGCATTCCGAGATTTCATGCAGGACGAGACGATATGATTGCGATTTTGAATAATTATAAAATCTATAATGAAGTGCAGACTATTCCAGATTCGCCACACTCATTTTGGTTTTACAATCCTTGGTTTACACAAACAATCTCGTACAGCGTACGATTTTTAGATAAAATTTTTAAATAAATTAGAATAATAATGAAAGCAAAAATCACCACAGCAATTTTATTTTTCGCAGGTTTAGCCACTGTAAATGCACAAAAATATGATATTAAAAAAAATAAAACTTACGCCGAAATATCTGCAAAAACAGACGGAAAATGGGAAGGAAGAAAATATAAAGGCGGTACAGTTTTTAAAAATGTGGACCGATTAAAGCTGGCTCCAGAACATACCGATCACTCTTTTGACATTCGTTACGAGGGCCCAGGATGGGAGAATAACAGAATTGGCTACCGTTTGTATTTAGACTGGAGAAATGCGATTGATATCTTCGGAAAAAAGACTTCAGAAAATATTTTGCCAATCGTAGGGCAAGACGGATTCGATTCGTACCACAACATGAGCGATTGGGGAGCTGATATTTTGAAAGCGGGTAAAGGAATCGGAATTGGTTCTATCGACCGTTATTTAAACAACGAAAAATTACACTTCCGCGAAGTAGATTCGACAATTGCGACAGTGGCTAACAAAGCAAATGAATCGACGGTAAAAGTAAATTATTACGGATGGAAAACCGCTTCTGATAAAATTGATCTTGTTTCAGAATTAACGATTAAACCAGATCAATTATACACGCAGCATACCATTAAAGCATCGCAAGCAATACAAGGAATTTGTACGGGAATTGTAAAACAAAAAACGGCTGAATTGCTTAAAAAGGAAAGCAAAAATAAAAAATGGGCTTACTTGGCCACTTATGGAGAGCAATCTTTGGTGCCAGACAAGTTAGGAATGGCAATTTTTTATGAAATTAGTACTATCGAAAATAGTGCAGATACAGATCTAGATTATCTCTTAGTTTTTAAACCAACTACAAAAGCGGTGACTTTTTATCTTTTAGGCGCTTGGGAACAAGAAGTAAACGGAATTAAAACAAAAGAAGAGTTTACGAAATATTTAGACAAACAATTGGATGTGTTAAATAAAAAAGGCAAAATGTAAATTGATTTTGTCACAAATTATAAGACTTAAAAGATTTAAAAGATTTAAAAGATTTAAAAATAGTAGAATTTAAATATTTGTTGAAATGAAAAGTAGTATAAAGCAAAGTTATTTGATGTCGGTTTTAATGGCTTGCGTTTTGACCATTACAAGTTGTAAAGTAACCTCGCAAGAGCCAGCAAAAAAAGATATTGTAATTGGAAAAAACCTGAAATGGTCTGATAAAATGGCCTTAACCTTGATGAAACGCCATCCAGAAGCCTATATGATCGACGATGCTAAAAAGCCAAAGTGGGATTATGTTCATGCTTTAGTATTGCACTCTATCGAAGAACTGTACAAAAAAAATCCAGCCCCAAGATACAAAGCCTATATAAGGGGGTATGTAGATAATTTGGTTCAGGCTGACGGAAGCATTAATACGTATGAATTTGACAAATACAATATTGATTTAGTATTGCCGGGCCGTTTGCTTTTTGATGTTTATGCCACTTCAAAAGAAGACAAATATTTAAAAGCACTGCAATTAATTCGTAAGCAGTTGGCAGAACAGCCAAGAACACAAAGCGGCGGATTCTGGCACAAACAAATCTATCCAAATCAGATGTGGTTGGATGGCTTGTATATGGGAGAGCCATTCTATGCCCAATACACAGCTACATTTGAAAACGGAAAAAGCTTTGATGATATCGCAAAACAGTTTGAAATCATTCAATTAAAAGCTACAGATCCAAAAACAGGATTATTGTACCACGGATGGGACGAAAGCAAACAGATGCCTTGGGCAAACAAAGAAACAGGAAACTCGCCAAACTTCTGGTCTAGATCTTTAGGATGGTACGTAATGGCTTTGGTTGATGTTTTAGATTACATGCCGAAAGAGCATACAAAAAGAAAAGAGTTGATAAAGTATTTAAACAACGCTTCTGAGGCTATCCTGAAATTTCAAGATAAATCATCTGGTTTGTGGTATCAGGTTACAGACAAAGGTGGTGAAAAAGACAATTATTTAGAAGCTTCAGGTTCGGCTATGTTTGCGTATGCTTATGCAAAAGGAGCAAACAAAGGCTATTTGCCAGCCAAATTTAAAAAAGCAGCCAACAAAGCTTTTGACGGATTAACGACAATTTTGATCAAAAAAGTGGATGAAGATGGCGGAATCACTTTGACAAACTGCTGTCAAGTAGCCGGTTTAGGAGGAACTCCTTACCGTGACGGATCGTATGAATATTACGTAAACGAAAGAAAAAAAGACAACGATCCTAAAGCAACAGGACCATTTATTTTGGCAGCTGTAGAATTGAATAGATAATTGTTAATGGTTGATAGTTGATTGTTGATTGTTAATTGTTGATGGTTTGTCTTCCTGAGCGAAGTCGAAGGACTGCGCCAAAATTCTGAAAAAGCAAACATTAAGCTTACAAACCCGGCAGGTTTTAAAAACCTGTCTGGTTTTACTAAAAAGTAATAATTTCAAAAATGAAAAACATAAAAATCATCCTATTTCTGTTGCCTATTTTTTGTTTTCAGAAGAATACCGCACAAGTCTGGACATCAGATAATGGAGACGGAACTTATACCAATCCGATTCTTCATGCGGATTATTCAGATCCAGATGTTGTTCGCGTAGGCGATGATTATTATATGACAGCTTCTTCTTTTAACTGCATTCCGGGGCTTCCTATTTTGCATTCTAAAGATTTGGTAAACTGGAAAATTATTGGTCATGCTTTGGTAAAACAGCCGCCGTTTGAAACTTATGATAGTGTACAGCATGGAAATGGAGTTTGGGCACCAAGTATTACCTATCATAAAAACGAATTTTACATCTACTATCCCGATCCCGATTTTGGAATTTATATGATTAAAACTAAAAAAGCAGAAGGACCATGGTCTGAACCGCTTTTGGTAAAAGCAGGAAAAGGCTTGATTGATCCAAGTCCGCTTTGGGATACCGATGGTAAAGCATACTTAACTCATGCTTTTGCAGGAAGCCGAGCGCAGATTAAAAGTCTTTTAGTTGTCTGCACGATGAATCCAGAAGGAACCGTTGTCAATAACGATGAAGTAATGGTAATTGACGGACATAAAGGCGAAGAAACAATTGAAGGCCCGAAATTCTACAAACGAAATGGCTATTATTATATTTTTGCTCCTGCAGGCGGTGTTCCAACAGGTTGGCAGACGGTTTTAAGATCGAAAAATGTTTTCGGACCTTACGAAAAAAAGAAGGTGCTAGAACAAGGTTCGACCGCTATAAATGGTCCGCATCAAGGTGCTTGGGTAACGACTCAGACGGGCGAAGATTGGTTTTTTCATTTTCAAGACAAAGGCGCTTACGGGCGAATTGTACATCTGCAACCTATGAAATGGGTAAATGACTGGCCAGTAATGGGCGAAGATTTTGATAAAAACGGAATTGGCGAACCTATTACAACGTATAAGAAACCAAATGTTGGCAAAAAATATCCAATAGAAACTCCAGCAGAATCTGATGAGTTTAATGAGCCAAAATTAGGTTTGCAATGGCAATGGCAGGCAAACAGACAAATCAATTGGGGATTTCCAACCAGTTTAGGTTATCTGAATTTGTTTTGCAATACCACTTCTCAGAATATCTTTAATGCTCCAAATTTAGTATTGCAAAAATTTCCAGCAGAAGAATTTACAGCGACAACAAAACTGACTTTCAATTCGAGATTAAATAAAGAATCTACAGGTTTAATTGTAATGGGATTGGATTATAGTTTGCTGAATTTTAAAAATAATGGCGGGAAATTGTACTTAAGTCAGAAAACAGGAACGTTTGACAAAACGGTTTCGGAAACAGAAACTACTCCAATAGCAGTAGAAAGCAACACGATTTACTTGAGAGTACAAATAAGCAAAGGCGGAATGTGCAGTTTCTTTTACAGTCTTGACGATAAAAATTATCAAAAAGTTGGAAATGATTTTAAAGCTAAAGAGGGAAAATGGATTGGTGCTAAAGTTGGACTTTTCGCTTTAGGCGAAGAAGTGAAAAATGATTCTGGGAATGTTGAAGTAGATTGGTTTAGGGTTACAAAGTGACAAAGTGACAAAGTTGCAAAGTGAAATGTAAAATGTGAAATGTAAAATGTGAAATGTAAATGTGAAATGTAAATGTGAAATGTAAATGTGAAAAATATTGTAAAAAGTTTTTTTGACTTTTACTAAAAAACGGCTTTCATAATTTGATTCTATCAAGCGAAATAAAAAAAGTAATATCAAAATACATTTGCTAAGAAAAAGATGTTTTAAATAGGTGTTTAAATGATTTTTCTTACAATTTGTAAAAAAATAGGCTTGTTTTTCGCTTTTGAAAGTGGAGAATAAGGAAGCATTAAAACAAATAAAAAAATGGTGCAGTTAAAAAAAATAGCTTTTATCCTTCTTGTATTTTCAAGTATTGGACTTCATGCGCAAACTTCGTATAAAAAATGGTCTGAAATTATCAGAAAAAGCGATGCTTCTTGGTTTGCTTCGGCGGAAGCTAAAAAAATAGCAGAAAATGTACTATTGTACCAAAGAGATATTGGAGGTTGGCCAAAGAATATCCAGATGCAGGATGAACTGACCGAAAAGCAGAAAAAAGATTTAATTGCGCTCAAAAAAACAGCTGCAGAAACCACAACAGACAACGGAGCGACTTGTCAGGAAATGCTTTTTATGTCGAGAATGTATGCGCAGGTCAAGGACGAACGCTACGCAGCATCTTTCTTAAAAGGATTGAATTACCTTTTGGAAGCGCAATATTCCAATGGAGGTTGGCCACAGTTTTACCCGTTAAAAAAAGGATATTACACCCATATTACCTACAATGACGATTCGATGGTAAACATTATGAATGTTATAAAAGCTGTTGCAGACCAGACAGATTACTATAGCATAAAACCTTCGGCAGAAATGGTTGAAAAATGCAAAAAAGCATTTAATAAAGGAATTGATTGCATTTTAAAAACACAATATAAGCAAAACGGAGTTTTAACTGCATGGTGCGCACAGCATGATGAAGTTACACTTGCTCCTGCAAATGCGAGAGCTTTTGAACTCGCTTCTTTAAGTGGTTACGAATCGGCAAAAATTACATTGCTTCTAATGTCAATTGATAAACCTTCACCCGAAATTGTGACGGCTGTTAAAAGTGCTGCAACATGGTTTGAAAAAACTAAAATCACCAATTTAGAAGAGAAAAGAGTTCTAAACGAAGCTGGAAAAGTGGTAGACAAAAAGATGATTCCTGCCGTAAATGCAAAACCAATTTGGGCAAGATTTATGGATTTAGAAACCAACGAACCTTTCTTTTGTGATCGTGATGGAATCAAAAAGAAATCTTTAGATCAGATTGGTTCAGAGAGAAGAAATGGGTATTCTTGGTACTCAGATGCGCCTGAAGAAGTTTTAAAAAAATACCCTGATTGGGCAGTAAAAAACGGAACTAAAGTAGGAGCAGCAGAAAAGAAAAATGTAAACTATATTACAGTAGCGCAAGACGGCTCTGGAGATTATACCAAGATACAAGATGCCATTTATGCAACGCCTGCATTTCCGTATGAGAAGGTGACCATTTATGTTAAAAATGGAATTTATAACGAAAAAGTCCGAATTCCAGAGTGGAATACCAATGTAGTTTTGCAAGGTGAAAGCAAAGAAAAAACGATTATTACTTACGATGATAATTTCTCTAAAATTGGTTTAGGAAGAAACAGTACTTTTTATACCTACACACTTTTGGTGGAAGGAGACGATTTTGCAGCATCAAATCTGACCATCAAAAACACTTCTGGCGAAAACGGACAAGCAATTGCATTATCGGTAGTGGCAAATCGTGTCAAGATTTCCAATTGCAATCTTTTAGGCAATCAAGATACTTTGTATTTATCTGGAAAAGATGCCAAACAATATTTTAAAGATTGTTATATAGAAGGAACAACCGATTTTATTTTTGGTGGAGCAACTGCCTTATTCGAAAACTGTACCATTCACAGCATAAAAAGTTCATACATCACGGCCGCTTCAACGCCTGAAGGAACACCTTTCGGATTTGTTTTTAAAAATTGTAAACTCACTGCAAATCCAGATGCAAAAGACGTTTATTTAGGAAGACCGTGGCGCATTTATGCTAAATCCGTTTTTATGGACTGCGAAATGGGAAAACAGATTAAACCAGAAGGTTGGGAAAACTGGTCGAAACCAGAAGCAGAAAAAAAAACTTTTTATGCCGAGTATAATTGCAGTGGAGAAGGATTTCAGCCTTCGAAAAGAGTAAAATGGTCGCATCAATTAAGCAAAAAAGAAGCAGTACAATATTCAATCGAAAATATCCTTAAAGACAAGATTGCAAATTGGTATTTTTGATAAGGGACTAAGGTTCTTAGGGACTAAGATGCTAAGCTTCTATACTAAACCTAAAATACCACACAGTCTCGTCTCAAAAGAAAACCTCAGAACCTAAAAAAAATGAAATACCTCTTCATAATATTCCTTTCATGGGCTTCATTTGCACAGAATAGCGATTTTCCTTCTGCTAGAGTCGATTCTATTGTAAAACGAATTCAGCTCCCTGTAATTCCTAAATATCAAATCAATATATTAAAATTAGGAGCAAAAGGTGATTCTATTACCGACAACAAAAAGGTTTTTGATAAAGCGATGGCATTGTGTAAAAAGAACAATGGCGGAACGATTATAGTACCAAAAGGAATCTATAAAACCAACGGACCAATTCATTTTGTGAGCAATGTAAACCTGAAAATAGAAAAAGAAGCCAAAATTAAATTCAGCGACAATCCGAAAGATTATCTGCCAATGGTTTTAACAAGTTGGGAAGGAACAATGTTGTATAATTATAGTCCGCTTATTTATGCGAATAACTGTACCAATATTGCCATTTCGGGTGAAGGAACTATTGATGGAGAAGGGGGAAAGACTTGGAAAACCTTTAAAGCAAAAGAAAACGAAGGCAAAAACCGAAGCCGTGAAATGAATCATAACAACATTCCATTAGACGAAAGAAAATTTGGAGAAGGTTATTTCTTAAGACCGCAAATGATTCAGTTTTTAAGCTGTAAAAATATATTAGTAGAAAATATCAGAATAGAAAACTCGCCATTTTGGTGTCTGCACCTTTTAAAATCAGAAAGCATAACGGTTCGTGGAGTAAGCTATAAGTCGCTCAATCACAATAATGACGGCATCGATCCAGAATATGCAAAAGACGTTCTAATTGAAAATGTCACTTTCGATAACGGAGACGATAATGTAGCTATAAAAGCAGGAAGAGATCATGAGGGAAGATCCAATACAGCGACTCCAAGTCAGAACATTGTCATCAGAAATTGTAATTTTAAAGGTCTGCATGGCGTTGTAATAGGCAGTGAAATGTCGGCAGGCGTACAAAATGTATTTGTAGAAAACTGCAAAACAGTAGGCTATCTAAAACGTGGTATATATTTAAAAACCAATGCAGATCGAGGCGGATATATCAAAAATATATTTGTGAGAAACATTCAGTTAGATGAAGTCGAAGATTGCCTATACATCACAGCCAATTACCACGGAGAAGGCAAAGGCTTTCAATCGGATATATCAAATGTACATTTTTCGGATATTAGTTGTAATAAAGCATCAGAATCTGGAATCGTAATTCAAGGATTTCCAGACAAAAAAATCAGAAACATAACATTAAAAAACATAGAAATCAAACAAGCAAAAAATGCTCTATCTAACGAAAACGCAGAAAACGTGCTAATGACGGATGTTTTTATAGGACAAAAAGCGAGTGTGCCTACAGCGGTATCGAAGCACTAGAATTTACCGCAAAGCACGCAAAGTTTTTTTTTAAAGTAAAATGCCCATAGAAAACGCAAAGGACGCAAAGCTGTATGTACAAATATTTGCCGTGGAGGCACACTGCGTAACAGGTTCTGAGGTTCTAAGATGCTAAGGTTCTAAGGTTTTTAGGAACAAAGGGACAAAGCTTTTTTGCCAAAGATTTGCCGTAGAGACGCACTGCAGTGCGTCTAACACAAAGAATATCCACAAAGCTTAGCGCTCTTACGTCAAAGAATTAAAAAAAGAAAAACTTAGCGCTCTTTGCGTAGCCTTTGCGCACTTTGCGGTTAAAAAAATAAACTTTGCGGTTAAAAAAAACGAAAAAAAAAAATGAAAAAATACATTCTTCTAGCACTATTAATCAGCACAGCGGCAGTAGCCCAAAAAACAACCCTATACTGCATTGGTGATTCTACAATGGCAAACAAAAAAGATCCAGATAAAAATCCGGAACATGGATGGGCACAAGTTTTACAGCCTTTTTTTACCAATAATGTAACGGTAGTGAACAAAGCCGTAAACGGCCGAAGCACTAGAAGCTTTATAGCAGAAAAACGCTGGGATTCTATTTACACTAAACTTAAAAAAGGAGATTACGTTTTTATAGAATTCGGACATAATGACGCTAAAATAGAAGACCCAAGCCGATACACAAATCCGCACACTGCTTACAGATACAACCTGATAAAGTTTGTAAAAGAAAGCAGAGCAAAAGGAGCTATTCCCGTTTTGCTGACTTCGATTTCGAGGCGTAACTTTAATGAAAAAGGAGTTTTAGTGCCAACACATGGTAATTATCCATTAGAAACCCGTTTGGTGGCACAAGAATTAAATGTGCCTTTTATAGATTTGGAGTATTACACCGAATTGCTAGAGCAGTCATATGGACCAGAAAAATCAAAAGAACTGCATTTGCATTTCAAAGCAGGAGAAAATCCTTATTATGATAAAGATAAAGCAGACGATACACATTTATCTTTATTAGGAGCAACTAGCATTGCCAAGATTGTAGTCAATCAAATAAAAGAATCGAATGAGCCTTCTTTAAAAACGCTGCAAAAAGAAATCAAATAAGCAAATGTCTTAAGTTGATAGTATAAAACCCTTTTAGGGATATGTACAACTACTATATGCCATACATTTGCCGAAGATAATTCTCTTAAATATTACTTGGTTGTTAATGTTTAAGGAATTGTAATAGATAATTCATCTTTAGAAAAGAGAAAACTCCAGTTTTCTCTTTTTTTCTTGTAAAAACCCTTTTTGCCCACATAAATTTGTAGTTGGATAAAGAATCCCTATTTTATTGAGTTCTTATTTTGAGATTTGATTCAATGAAAAAAGGGATTCTCATCCAGACACACGCAGATTATCTTTTAGAAAACTGTTTGATGGCATAAAAAAGAATGAAGTTTTAATTATCCCTAGAAATGTACAAATACCCACTTTTCTCAATTGTTTCATTATCTTTTTTATATTTCAAAATGTAGAAATAAGTCCCACTCGGCAAACCGGCATTTCTATTCACTGTAGTTCTGCCATCAGAGTATCCTTTAAACATGACATCACTTTCATTATAAGAATCGGCCTCATAAACCTTAACTCCCCAACGATTATAGATCTCCACTCTGTTATCAGGATAATTGTCAATTCCTTTAATATGAAAACTGTCATTTATGCCGTCTCCGTTTGGTGAAATTGCATTGTAAATTATTAAATCACCCGTTGGCACATTATTTTGTTTTTCTACTATAGCAATTGTAAATATACCATAGCCACTAACTTGAGTAGTTACTATTTTGGTATAGTCGGCTCCATTTAATAGATCAGTTGTAGAGCCTTTTTCATTTATCCATTTTGCTGTACTATCGTCCCAACGTACGATGCCAAGCGTTGTATTTTCAGTTTCCTGAAAAAACAGTGGAGGAGTTGTATTGGTATCTAAAGTAAGAGTTAGAACTATTTTTTCGGTTCCTTTATTTTGACTGAGGTTCCAATATTCTTTTTCATCAATAATTAAAATGCCAGTTTCTTTACTGGTATAAGGATGTTGCGGTCCCGCATTTTTTAGAAAATATTGCGTGGTATAAGCATTTTGTATGTCGGCAGCCTTTTCATGTAAGGATGGTCTGAAATAAAGATCATCACCAATAGGAAATTCAAATTGTAGGTTTCCTAAGTTTTCTACCTTTCCGTCAACAAAACTAAGATTACTGGCATCAGTATGAAAAGCATTTTCTTCAAAAACCATTTTGCCGTTAAAGCTTTCGGCATCAATTATTCCTTTTTTGAATGCAGAATTTTTCCCGATATTAATGATAGTTGCCAGATGAAAAGGAACGGTTGACGAAATGTTATCGAAAACGACATTTTGAAAGTGAGCAGTTTGAGTTCCATTTATTAACTGAATTTGTTTTCCAGAAAAAAAAGTTGTGCCATTTGTAGTATTGGTATAGGTTATTAATCCATCGTTTTTGAAATTGGCGTAGGCGTAAAAATTCCCGTCCTGTAAAAGATCTCCGTTTATAGTATTTTCAAAATCAGATAAAGTTGAAAACTGTGTGTTGGGTGCAACAGTTAATTCGCCAATATTCACGGTTTGAGAAGCTAATTTGTTTATCAAAAAGATTAGCAATACAATCGATATTAAATTTTTCTTAGCCATATTTTTTAAATTAAACGTAGGTTAGCTTTTTACGGAATCACATAACTAGAGTCTGTATTATTTTGAACATATTGAATTGCCCAAGCGATTGTATTGGCATAAAAAATACTATTATAAACAGTTGTACTTGAAGTATAAGCTTTTGATAATGGTAATCCTGTTGCTGAAATTTTAGCAGGGTAAATTGTTGTTGAGGTATCGGTAGAATTACCAGCTACCATTCCGCCATCTCCACAAAACAGATAACCTAAAGTGTTATGCCTGAATGTACTTATTCGAGAGGTGTTGCCGCTTATTGTGGCTAAACTCACGATATTTGAGATTGTAGGAACATAATAAGAATTATTGTTATCGCCACCTATACTTAATCCTTGAATGTTTCCAAATGGGCCATTTAAAATTGGATCGGCAATATTGGCAAGAGGGTTTATGTATGTGGCACCAGAACTATTAATGTCGGAGGCAGTCAAAGCGCTACCGCAAATAGAATTTATTAGTGTTGCTAAGCCAGTATTTCCATTTTCCTGAGCCTGAATTAATACTCCTTTTTTGTTTTTAACAAAATCGCTTAATATAGTCAAGGTTGTGGCATCATTAGTATTATAGTTATAACCGATGTAAATGATATCAATATTATTTGAATTGATAAGATTTTTTAAACTTGTGCCGGTATTATAAGCCCCATTAATAATAGTTATTCCTTGTACTTGTACAGTACCTGTAGGGCCAAAATTTGCTGCGGAAGCTAATATTGCTCTTCCCGCTTGTGAAGTGCTTGCCGTAGCTGGTTGATAGAGATTTTCACCAAGCCCTAGAAGTTTCATAGTTCTAAAAGCAAACACTATGCTTTTATTGCAGGCAGTGCTTCCATTTGTGCTGTTGGCAGTAATGGCATAGGAGAATGTTCCACCACTTGTTGGTGTACCTGTTGCAGTAAGAATTACATTTTGAGATCCTGTTGAGGCAAATGTCCCGTTTCCAGAAAAGCTTATGCCGTTTACAGAATTGGTTGAAATATTATATGCGCCAACATAGGTCACATTAACAGGAATGGTCATCGTATTTGAAGCTGTCATTGCAGTTCCAGGCGCATAGGTTCCGCTGGTAGTTATTCCCGCACAGTTTGTAGTATAAGATACAGGCTGTGCAGCGATCGTTATGTTTAGTGAACAAGTTGCTGCAGCACCTGGAGCTCCAGTCACTGGGATTCGGATTGTAAAAATCGATCCGTTAGGAAAATTATCTTGGAGCGTAATTTCTCCATTATGATTTTTAACGATGCCATGAACTACGCTCAAACCAAGTCCGCAACCATAATTGACGGGTTTGGTTGAGAAAAAAGGCTCAAATATTTTTTGCTTTATAGAATCTGGAATTCCAGTTCCGCTGTCCTCGATTTTTAGATATAAATTACTTTCGTCGTTATCTACAATTATTTTGATAGTGCTTTTTTCTGGCGAAGCATAAATTGCATTTATAAGCAGATTGAAAAGAACCTGAGTAATTTGAACAGAATCTATTTTAGCTATAATATTTTCATCTTTGAAGACTAGTTCATGTCGGATTGATTTTTTTTGAAAATTGGATTTTAAAAATGACAAAGCAAAAATGATGATAGGTTTTAACTTCTGTAATTCCAATTTCTGAGGCATTTCGCAAGAAAAGTACATGAGCTTTTTGACAATTTCTCGAGCATAAATAACCGAATTGATAACAATTGAAATATCAGCGTCTATTTCTGAATTTGAATTTTCTTCTTTAATAAGTTCAGCAAAGCCTAATATATTCCCTAGCGGAGTATTTAATTCATGTGCAATTCCAGCAGTCATTTCGCCAAGCAGAGATAGACGTTCTATACGCTCTATAGTTCGTCGTAAAGCGGCCTTTCTTTCTAAAATTTGATATTTGTCGACATAATTTCCTATTTCTATAGCAATAGTATCCAGAAGCTGTTGCTCATCGCTACTAAAGTCACTCAAATTGTATTTTGTTGCAGGATAATGCACTTTAATGTGGCCATAGTTGGTTTGGTTTACGATTATGGTGCTAGACTGAAAAACGGTTTTATCCATTTCTTCTGAAGTGGACAAATGGTAATCTTTAATATGAAGTTCAACCACGCAATCGGCACAATAACGCCATGCATTTTTTACGCTTACAATAATATCGTATAAGGTTTGAATATTTATAGAGCTGGATTTTGAGATAGTTTTAGAGATCTCATAAAGGCAAGAAAGTTCCTTAATTTTTTCTCTTAATTCTTCTTCTGTTGACTGTAAATTCATTGTAGGAAAATATTCTCAATAACTTAGATTAGTCGCAAAAATAGATAAATAATTTCGGCGAATAATTAAAACTTTTGTTAATGTTAACTATTTGAAAATAAAATAAATAAGTATTGGTTTTTGTGTCTTATACTGTTGTTTATTTGTCTTTTTGAAGCTTTTTTAATGATAATTTTTCATATAAAAAAAGGTAATTTTCTCTTTTAAAAAAACCTACAAAATAAAGTTTTTAAAAAGTCTTATTTTGATAGTTTAAAAGCTTAGAGGTCTTCTCTACTGGAAATCTTAAGAATAACTTTGTGTTACGATTAAAATCTGAAACAAAATCATGAATGCCACAAATTTTTCTTTAGAATTTCCGTTAAACCTTTCAGAAATAAGAAAGCTAAACAAAATGTACTTTAAACATTTATTTAGGCAGCGAATTGTTTTTATTTCAGTAGGGATTTTGCTTTCCGTCATTTTTTTTGATTTTACCAATAGTAATTTAGAAGATGATTTTTTTCTTTGGATAATAAGAAGCCTAGTTGTTGTTGTCTTTTTTATTATTATCGAAAATTCTTTTGTTGATGTGGTCTCAAAAGCGACATTTCAGTTAGCTAGGAAATTTTTAAGGTTTAAAAAATTAAACAATAGATATAAGTTTGTTTTTACGGGTTCTAAAGTCTGCATTAGATTTCCGTTAGGGAGATTAACTCATAAATGGACAACAATAGAAAAGGCAATTTTAACCAAGAACTTTTTATTCTTATACATAAAAGAGCAAAACAATTATATTATTTCGATTTCTAGAAAAGATTACGATCGCAGAAAAATGGAAGAACTTTTGAGATTTGTGGAACAGAATGTCACGCATATTATAAAAGTTTAAAGTTTACCTTATAATATCAGTTTTATGGCATTTTAAGGCTATTCCAGATTATTTGCCAATTTAACTTTGTAATGTTTCTAAAATTACGAGTTATGAAGAAGGAAAAAGTTTTGGTATTTGATAGTAAAGGGGCATTCTTAAAGATGTTTAAGAGAAGATATAAAGAAACATTCGATTTTATTGAAGATTCATTTTTTAATGAAACAGTAAAAGAAGCAGACCGCATAGTTTATGTAATACACAATCATAGCGAGTTGCTTAACTTTTTATCTCATGGCAAAAAAGGCTCAAATATTTTAGTTTGTTTGTTTAATACTCAGTTTTACAGAAGCCTTTCGTTTTTAGAAGTGACAAAAAATCTGATGCTTTTTGATGAGTCAAAAACAAGAACTGAAATTTTAAAAGAACTAAACACCTTTTTTAACAGTAGGTTGGAATTTAAAATAGAGAATAAATCTTTTAGAACTTCAAAAATTTCTCAAAAAAAATTTCAAGAGTATTACAAAGCTATGTACTTTTTAATGTAATATATTTTATTTTTTTATATTTTTTCGCAAGCACATTTTTAGCAGAAAATGTGGCTCCTTAAAAGCAGGATAAATGTTGTTCTTTATCCTGCTTTTTTATTGATGTTTTGGATAATGCTTTTTGAACAAAGTTCTTCTCTTAAAGTGTTATTATAACAATTAAAACACTTAAATTGTTCAGAAAAAATAAAAAATGAAAAAAAGAGTATCATTTTATCTTCCCATTACTTTAGTAGTCACTTTATTGGTAAGTTGCAAAGTTTCTCAGAATAAGTCAGAAAAAACGATTGTTTTAAAAAACAGCAGTTCTCTAGCGCTTTCGCAAAAGGCATTTTCTATAAAAAGAGAGAATATTGGCGAAAGCAATATAAAAGGAGATTTTCCGATTTTGCTGTTTAAAACAGATACAATTCCAGCACAGACAAATGATCTTAACGGTGACGGAAAATGGGACGAACTTTTTTTTACTGCCGATTTCCAGCCTAAAGAAGAGAAAATAGTGCAATTAAAATGGTCAAATACAGATCCTAAATTTACAGTAAAGACCAGTGTTCGTTTTGGGAAAAGAGAAGGAAAGAATCTTCCTGTTCATCCTGATACGCAAGAAATTTTAATGGCAGATCAAGTTCATAAAAAATTAGGTTACCAAAAATACCAAACTGATGGACCAACTTGGGAAAATGACAAAGTTGGCTTTAGACACTATTTGGACGGAAGAAATTCTAAGGATGTTTTTGGAAAGAAACTACCGGGCATAACTCCAGAAAATGTGGGTATAAATAGCAAAGGAGCAGTCGAAGATAACTATCATGTCATGTACGATTGGGGACGAGATATTTTTCCGGTTGGAAATTCTGTTGGGTTAGGAGGTTATGCTTTATTAATCGATAATAAAATAAATAGACTTGGAATTCTAGGAAACGACACGATCAATACTATTGAAAGGACGACTTTTAAGATTGTTGCAGAAGGTCCTGTAAATTCCGTTTTAAGTTACCACTACCAAAATTGGAATGCTTCTGGAAACCTTTATCAAGTGCAGGAAACTACTTCGATTTGGCCAGGAATGTATGGCTATAAAAATACAGTTTCGATAGATGGTATTAAAGGAAAAGAAACTTTTCTGGCTGCGATTTCTAATTTAAACAATAAGAATCCGCTTCAGGTTATTAAAGCTGGAGATTGGATTTGCTTGATTCAGCATGATTATCTGACTTATGAGCGCCAATGGATTTTAGGAACAGCAATTTTAGTTCCGGCAAACATATATCAAGGCTGCATTGAAGCTCCTAAAACAGGACAGCTGACCGATTCGTATTTGGCAAAATTAAAAGTAGATAACAAAAAAGAAATTAGCTATTATGCAATTGCAGCTTGGGAGTTGAGCGTAGATAAAGGTTTCAATGATTCGGCTTTTTTTACCAATTATGTGACCAATTTAGCCAAACAGCTTTCTGCGAAAGTTAAAGTCGAAATTAAATAGAAAATAGACGAATTCATAATTTAATAGACATAGAGAATTTAAATCAAGCGATTTTACTTTACAAGTTTCTCAATTCTGTGGTTAAAATTGAGGAGTTTTAAGCAAACTGCTGAGGATTTTTTCCTTTTTAGAACGTGGTTTTTCTGTCAGAAATTAACAAATAGAAGTACTTTCAGACAACATTAGAAAAAAAATAATAGTAGGCAAAACTTTTCTACAAAGCTTTAAAACAGGTGTGGTAAAAACACTTTTGTTAATAAGTGTTTGATTGTTAATGTATTGTGTTTGTTGGGGATTTTAAAAAAATAGAAGTCAATTTATTGTAAAGGAATTGAATGAAAAACTGCATTAAATTTAACAGCAAAATTGTTGTAACTATCACACAAACTTTTATTTTTGTGGCTTAATTTAACAATATATAAGCATGAAAGATTTATTAGTAAAAATCAACGCCGAAATTGAAACATTCAAAGCTGAAGCTGAATCTTTGACTGAGAAAGGAATTAAAGCTGCTGGACCAAGAGCACGTAAATCAACTTTAGAAATTGAAAAACTTTTAAAAGAGTTCAGAAAAGTTTCTATCGAAGAATCAAAAAAATAATACAACTAAACCCTGCTTTATAGCGGGGTTTTTTTATTTTACCAAAGTGCAAAGTACAAAGTACAAAGTACAAAGAATATAACTTATAAGAGCAAAGTTTAAGACAAAGAGAAAAAAACTTAGAACCTTAGCATCTTAGAATCTCAGCATCTTAAAAAAAAACTATATCCACTTCAATTTTGTAGCAATTGAGCAGGCTTCGGCCGTATTGCTAACTTTCATTTTCTCAAGAATATTTTGTCGATGTCGGCTAACAGTATTAACGCTAATAAATAGGAGAGATGCGATTTCTTTGCTTTGTTTGCCTGCTTGAAGCATTTTAAGAATTTCTTTTTCCCTTACCGAAAGAAAAAACTCATTCTCTTTTTCGTTTTGTTTAATAATATTTCCAGTTGCAGTATTTAGAATTGCACCTTCATATTGCTGTGCCAGAGAAAAATCAAAATTATAAAGGCAAAGCGCTAATTCTACATCTTGATAGTCATTTGAAAAATAAAACATTTTGTGCAGTAAAGATTTTGTAGCTGTTTTATCGTTCATTCTTAGTTTGCTAATGACACAAAAGTCTTTTCTGTCTTCTACTGGAATTGTTTTTATAAACTGAAAAAAATGAAGTTCTAAAAGATATTTCTGCAATACATCATCAGGATTTAATTTGCCAAAAAGTTCTTCTTCCCAAATACTTTCAATTTCTTGAATCTGATCTTTTTTAAAAATAGCAAGCTCATCTGCAATTTTGCCTGAGTATATATAGCTTTTATTGTTATATAAATCGCTTAGAACAGCAATGCCGTTTTCTAAATGGGCAAAATTTTGAGCAATTTCTTGGCATGTTTTTAAGACTTGCTTATTATTTAAGTTTCCCGAGTTTTTTTGCTCCAGAAGCTTTTTGCTCAAATCATCTTTTATGTCTTTCATAAAAATGGTTATTTATAAGTATTGTCTTGTGCTTTTATGGCGAATATATTTGTATGGTTATATGGACTGAAATATAATAAAAAATGGGATTTAAAATCATTATAAAATTCTTGATCATTTTACTTGACTTATTATCAAGCTGTTTTGCATAAAATGAATGCATAAAGAAGTTTGATAAAAGCAGGAGTAGCTTAATAATTGTTGAATAAACGTAAACTATGAAAAACCTACTTTTAATTATTTTTTTGATTAGTGCCATCTCTGCTCAAGGACAAAATTCTATTATAAAAAGGCTTGATGGAAGCACAATCTCGTCAGATAGTTTGACAAATGCAATCGAAAGTCTCATAAGTAAAGCAGATGTAAAAGGATTGGCTATAACGGTTTTTAATGCTAAAAAACCTGTTTACATGAAAACTTTTGGCTATAGCAATGTCGAAGCCAAGAAGAAGTTAGAATTGCAGACCAATCTTTATGGAGCTTCTTTAAGTAAAGCTGTTTTTGCAGTTTTGGTGATGAAATTGGTAGAAGAGGGTGTAATAAGTTTAGATAAACCGCTTCAAGATTATCTTCTTAAACCTATTTACGAATATGATTTTAAAGTCTGGCACGAAGATTTTAAAGAATTAAAGTCCTATCCAGAATATAAAAAAATTACGGCGAGAATGTGTTTAGACCACACTTCGGGATTACCTAATTGGCGCTGGTTTGAATCTGACGAAAAACTGAAGATTAAGTTCGAACCAGGAACAAGATACAGCTATTCTGGCGAAGGGTTAACTTACCTTCAGGTTGTGTTAGAAAAAATTACAGGCAAGACTTTGGAAGAAATGGCACAGGAAAAGATTTTCAGGCCACTTGGCATGACTGCGTCGAGTTATAAATGGCAGGAAAAATTTGAAAAAGATTTTGCTTACGGATATGATAATGACGGTAAGATTCAGGAAAAAGACAAAGATAATGCCCCAAGAGGAGCGGGAACACTAGAAACTACTATAGAAGATTATAGTAAGTTTATAACGGCAGTTTTGAACAAAAAAATACTAAGTGCTAAATCGTATAAAGAAATGTTTAGTCCGCAGATTCGTATTCGTTCTAAAAATCAATTTGGACCTGGAGCCTTAGAAGACGGAAATTGGAATGACAAAACCGAGCTTTCTTATGGTCTAGGTTGGGGATTGGTAAAAACACCTTATGGTTATGGTGCATTTAAAGAAGGTCAAGGCTCTGGATTTCAGCATTACGGAATTGTTTTCCAAGACAAGGGAATTGCAATGGTAATCATGTCAAATAGTTATCCAACAGGAAAAATAATTAAGTATTTACTGGAAACAGGAATAAAAGACACTTTCACGCCATGGGAATGGGATCAATATATTCCGTATGATAAAAACTTTTAAGCTTCTAAGATGCTAAGCTCCTAAGCTTCTAAGTTTGTTTACCTTAGTGTTCAGAAGCTTAAAAAACTTAGAACCTTAGCATCTTAGAACCTCAGAACCTTAGATAGAATTTCTATCAATAAAATTAAAAGGAACTTTTACCTGACCTCTTTCTTTATTCAAGATCATTCTCGCGGCGGTTTCTCCCATTACATTAAAATCGGTAGACATTACGGTAATGCCTAGCAAATCTTTTAAAGGAGTATCGTTGTATGAAATGACGCCAATATCTTTTCCTAAAACAAATTCTTCATCACGAATCTGCTTTACTAAATTCACCAAATCAGATTCTTCAATAGTAATAAATAAATCTCCTTTTTTAAGGATCATATCATCGTAAACTTCACTCAGAATTTCAAAATTGATTTCGTGTTCAACGCAGAATTTTCTGAATCCGTGTAGAATTCGTCTCGGATAAGGATAAACCGCTTTGTCTGGATAAACCAGAATCAAACGCTTGTATTTTGATATTTTAGAAAGGCCTTCAATTAGCGCATTATAAATATCATTTTCAAAATCCTGATAAATTTTGATTACATCATCACCAGTTCCTAATTTGATATTGTCTAAAACAACCAGCTTTTCTTGCGGGATATTTTTAATGGCATTTACAACATTATCCGTAAAACTTAAGTGCTTCAGTTCATCTGTTTTAAAATGTGTTGTGATAACATAATAATCGTAAGCTCCTTCAAACTTATCTAAGATATTTAAAAACAGCGTTTCGTCACAGTGGTAAATTTGAAGATCTACATGTGCATTGGCTCCCAAAGTATCAATAAACGAACTGTAGGTTTTCATTTTGTACGAACTCAGTTTGTTGGTTAAGAACAAAATATTAACCTTAGATTCTAGCTTAGTTCGGGTAATATAATACCCTTTTCCTCTAATAGAAGAAATGATTTTTCGCTCTTTTAAAATATTATACGCTTTTTCAACAGTATCGCGCGACATGTAGAACTCTTCGCTAAAACTGTTGATAGATGGAATTTTTTGATTGATTTTTAAATTTCCGTTGGCGATGTTCTGCAGAATAGAGTCAACAATTTGTTTGTATTTGGGAACTCGAGAATCTTCGTCTATTTTAATAAATTTAATCATGTTCATTGTGAGGAAATTTATCTCGCCCTTCAGCGAAACTCATTTTTAATCTAACTAACTAAAAAAATCTCTTCTGTATAAAAGAATCTGTTATACAGAATCATTTTAAGCACGAAAAAGAGAATTTGACAAGGCTTGTAATCTTTTTTTTATGATTTGCAAATTTTAACCCTAATGCAGAATCAATAATTACGAAATCGATTGCTAAAATAGCCATTTTAAATTTGTTTACCCAATAATTACAGGTCGTTATTTCTAATAATCTTTAGTTTTAACAAAAAATATAAAATATGTAAAGGATAGTACAGGACAGTTTTGTTTTTGACATTCTCTTATTTTACAAAACCAAATTACTATCTAACAAACCAAAAACTAAAATTTATTAAATGGAATCATTATTAGGAATCATTTTTCATTCTATCGGAGGATTTTCTTCGGGTAGTTTTTATATGCCTTTTAAGAAAGTGAAGGACTGGGCTTGGGAAAGCTACTGGCTCGTAGGAGGATTTTTCTCTTGGCTGATTGTGCCGCCAATTGCAGCTTACTTAACGATTCCAAATTTTACTGAAATTATTGCAGCAGCTTCTCCATCAATAAAAACCTTCACATTTACAATGGGGCTAATCTGGGGAATTGGCGGTTTGACCTATGGTCTGGGAGTTCGTTATTTAGGAATGTCTTTAGGGAATTCTATTACTTTAGGATTCTGCTCGGCATTTGGAGCTTTGGTTCCATCTATATATTATGATTTAGTTCCAACTGATGGGAAAATTTCATTCTCTCATATGCTTTCTAATCCTGGCGGACAGCTTGTTTTATTAGGAGTTGTAGTGTATCTGGTTGGAATTGCCATTTCTGGGAAAGCAGGAATGCTGAAAGAGAAAGATTTTGCAACTGGTCATGAAGATAAGGATAAAGACTTCAATCTGGTAAAAGGTTTGATTGTAGCGGTGATTTCAGGAATTTTAAGTTCGTTTTTTAATTATGGAATCGAAGCTGGAAAATCGATGGCAGAACATGCTGTAGTAAATGGTGCAAATCCGTTGTTTCAAAATAATGTGACTTATGTTGTCTTGTTATGGGGAGGACTTACAACCAATTTCATCTGGTGTCTTTATTTGAATTTTAAAAATAAATCAATTAAAAATTATACCGACAAATCTACGCCAATAACTAAAAACGTTTTGTTTTCTGCTCTTGCTGGAACCATGTGGTTTTTACAGTTTTTCTTTTATGGAATGGGAGAAAGCAAATTAGGAAATGGAGCCAGTTCGTGGATTCTGCACATGGCAACCATTATTCTAACAGCAAATTTTTGGGGATTTTACCTAAAAGAATGGACGGGAGTTTCTAAGAAAACATTAAGAACTTTTTTCTGGGGAATTGGGCTTATTATGCTAGCAATCATCTTGGTAGGAATTGGGAACTCATTATAAATAATTACAAGAAATAATCTAAAATACTATATGTCGAATACAAACACAATTAATAATATGAATTTTAAGCATGTAAGCTACCTTTGGGATGAAGCTAAGGCAGCAGCACTAGCAGGTGATGAAGTAGCGCTTTTTATTTATCGTTCTAACTTGTTAGGAGCTGATTTAAGATTGACCAATTACGGAGGAGGAAACACTTCTGTGAAAATTACAGATAAAGATCCTCTTACTGGAGCCTCTTCTGAAGTAATGTGGATTAAAGGTTCTGGCGGAGATATTGGAACGTTGACAAAATCAGGTTGTGCGGCTTTGTATTTGGACAGACTTCGTAATCTTGAAAATGTTTACAGAGGCATTGAGTTTGAAGATGAAATGGTAGAATTATTCAACCACTGTATTTTCGATTTAGCGTCAAAAGCGCCTTCTATCGATACGCCTTTGCATGGTTTTCTTCCATTCAAACATATCGATCACTTGCATCCAGATGCAGCAATTGCGATCGCTGCAGCGAAAGATGGAAAGAAAATTACAGAAGAATTATTCAACGGAGAAATCGGCTGGGTAGGCTGGCAGCGTCCAGGATTTGATCTTGGCCTTCAATTGAGAGCTTGTCTAGAAGAAGCAGAAAAAAACGGTAAAAAACTGCGCGGTATCATGTTAGGTTCTCATGGTTTATTTACTTGGGGAGACACTGCATTTGACAGTTACATTAATACATTGGAAGTAATCGAGAAATGTGCTTCTTATTTAGAAGATAACTACGGAAAAAAACGTCCCGTTTTTGGAGGAAAGAAAATCGACAGTCTTTCAGAAGCAGACCGTAAATTGAAAGCGGCAAAAGTAGCTCCAATTTTAAGAGGCTTCTGTTCGTCAGAACGCCAAATGATTGGGCACTACACAGATGATGCAAGAGTTTTAGAATTCATTAATTCTAATGATCTTTCAAAATTAGCTCCATTAGGAACTTCATGTCCAGATCACTTTTTGAGAACTAAAATCAGCCCGTTGGTTTTAGAATTAGATCCAAACGAAGATTTATCTGATGTTGCGGCTGTAAAAGCAAAATTAGCGCCAGCTTTTGAAGCTTACCGTGCTATGTACAAAGACTATTACAATGCATGTAAAAAATCAAATTCACCAGCAATGCGTGACCCAAACCCAGTGGTTATTTTATATCCTGGAGTTGGTATGTTCACCTTTGCTAAAGACAAAACAATGGCACGTTTAGCATCTGAATATTACATCAATGCAGTAAACGTAATGAAAGGTGCAGAAGCAGTTTCAGAATATACTTCTTTACCGCATCAAGAAGCTTTTGATATTGAATATTGGTTATTAGAAGAAGCAAAATTACAGCGTATGCCAAAACCAAAAGCATTGTCTGGAAGAGTGGCTTTAATCACGGGTTCTGGAGGCGGAATTGGAAAAGCTATCGCTAAAAAATTCGCTCAAGAAGGCGCCTGTGTTGTTTTGAATGATATTAACGAAGAGCGTTTAGAAGGCGCTGCAGCAGAGTTTGTAAAAGCATTTGGTAAAGATGCGGTTTCGAGCACATTATTGAATGTTACGGATGAAGTAAGTACAGAAAAAGCATTAGACGAAGCTTCTTTAGCTTTTGGAGGTGTTGACATTATTGTAAACAATGCTGGAATCAGTATTTCAAAATCTATCGCAGAACACACTTTAGAAGAGTGGGACAGATTGTACGATATCTTGGTTAAAGGACAATTTATTGTTTCTAAAGCCGGAATCGAAGTAATGCGCAAACAAGGTTTTGGAGGTGATATTGTAAATATCGTTTCTAAAAATGCTGTGGTTGCTGGTCCGAACAATCCGGGTTACGGTTCGGCAAAAGCAGCTCAAGCGCACCTAACACGTCTTATGGCTGCAGAACTTGGTGCAGATAAAATTCGTGTCAATACAGTAAATCCTGATGCTGTAATTTCAGATTCAAATATTTGGTCTGGAGGATGGGCAGAAGGTCGTGCAAAAGCATACGGAATTACAGTTGAAGAACTTCCGGCTTACTATGCAAAACGTACGCTATTAAATGAAATCATATTGCCCGATGATATCGCAAATGCTTGTTATGCTTTTGTTGGAGGTTTACTTGATAAATCTACAGGAAACGCTTTAAACGTAGACGGCGGCGTTGCCATGGGCTTTTATAGATAAAGATTGTTTAGGTTTTTATATAAGTTTGTTTAAGCAAAAGTGGTTTTTTGTGGTCTAGCGTTCGAATTCTTTCGAACGTTAGATTTTTTTAGCATATAACATTCGCTTTAAGCAAAGAAAACGTAACAAAAAAGTGAAGTAAAACCAGAGTACAGTATATAAGTTTAGAATATTAAATGCGTAAAATTGAACGCAGATGACGCAGATTCGCTATCGCGAAAACGCTGATTGAAGCAGATCTTTATTTTATGGTTTCACGCAGATTTAAAAAGATTCTAGCAGAGAACGCAGATTTTTTTTAGATCATCTCAAATTAGAATCTTTAGATCTGCTTAAATCTGTCTAAATCTGCCTAAATCTGCCTAAATCTGCGTGAGACAAAAAAATCGTTTTTTTCCGCGTCTTCGCGATAGCGAATCCGTAAAATCCGCGTCCCAAAATTTAGGCAATGCGTGTTAAAAAAATATACTAGAAATATAAAATTTATATATTGTAAACTCTATTAAAGAATAAATAACTATGTTAATCTCATCAAACCACATTGAATCTCATAACGAAGATTTATTAAAAAAACACCAGAATAAATTAATTTTTACAGCGTCAGAAATAAATGATACAGAAGCGATTATCCAAAAATTAATCGACTTTCAAATTGCCATTCCATCTTGGGCTCTAGGGACAGGAGGAACAAGATTTGGGCGTTTTGCTGGAGGAGGAGAGCCTCGTTCTTTAGAAGAGAAAATCGAAGATGTGGGATTGCTTCACAAATTAAACAATGCTTCAGGAGCGATTTCACTTCACATTCCGTGGGATATTCCAACCAATTATCACGAAATTAAAATATTAGCAGCGCAGCACGGATTAAAATTCGATGCCATGAACTCGAATACGTTTCAAGATCAGGCAAGCGCTGAGTACACTTACAAATACGGCTCTTTACAAAACGTAAACAAAGCAGTTCGTAAACAGGCAATTGCCCACAATATCGAAGTGATTAAACACGGAATCGAATTAGGATCGGAGTCTTTGACCGTTTGGTTAGCGGATGGTTCTAATTTTCCTGGACAATTAAACTTCAGAAAAGCGTATCAGAATACATTAGAAAGTTTAGAAGAAATCTACGATGCATTGCCTTCAAACTGGAAATTATTTTTGGAATACAAATGTGCTGAGCCTAATTTTTATTCTACAACAGTGGCAGATTGGGGACAGTCTTATTCTTATGTTCAAAAATTAGGAGACAAAGCAAAAACACTGGTAGATTTAGGACATCATCTTCCAAATGCAAACATCGAACAAATTGTTTCTATTTTATTAATGGATAATAAATTAGGAGGTTTTCACTTCAATGATTCAAAATACGGAGACGACGATTTAACCGCTGGAGCATTAAAACCATATCAATTATTCTTGATTTTCAATGAATTGGTTGAAGGAATGGATGCAAGAGGAATGAATCACGCCAAAGATTTAGGATGGATGATCGATGCTTCTCACAACATCAAAGATCCGTTAGAAGATTTACTGCAATCTGTTGAAGCGATTATGATTGCTTACGCTCAAGCGCTTTCTGTAGATAGAAAAGCATTAGAACAAGCGCAAGAAGAAAATGACGTCGTAAAAGCACAAGAAATTCTTCAAAATGCATTCCGTACAGATGTTCGCGCACTAGTTGCAGAAGCTCGTCTGCGTTCTGGAGCAGCATTAAATCCGGTAGCATTATACCGTTCGCTTCAGGTTAGAGAAAACCTAGTTGGCGAGAGAGGTTTAAAAACAATGGCAACAGGCTTATAATTATAAATTGACAATTGATAATTAACAATTTACAATTAAAATAAATGAATGTAGTTGCGATTTTTGATATTGGTAAAACAAACAAAAAGGTTTTTTTATTTAACGAAAATTATAAAATTGTCTGGGAGAAATCGGTAAATCTGGAGGAAACGACAGACGAAGACGGATTTCCGTGTGAAGATATCGAAGTGCTGAAAAACTGGATTTTAGATCGATTGTCTGAAATAAAAGCACTTAGTGATTATGTTTTAAAAGCAATCAATTTCAGCACTTACGGAGCCAGTTTTGTTTATATTGACGAAAACGGAAAAGTTTTAACTCCTCTGTATAATTATCTAAAAGATTATCCAGAGGATTTAAAAACTGATTTCTATGAAAAATACAAAGGAGAAAAGAAGTTTGCGGTAAAAACAGCTTCTCCGGTTTTAGGCAGTTTAAATTCTGGAATGCAGATTTACCGATTGAAAGAACAAAAGCCAGAAATCTTCGAAAAAGTAAAATACTGTTTGCATTTGCCGCAGTTTTTGAGTTTTCTTTTAACGAATGAAGCTTACGCCGATATTACCAGTATTGGCTGTCACACCAATTTGTGGAATTTCAAAAAAATGAAATACCATAAATGGCTCAAAGAAGAAAATATTTCAGAAAAAATACCGCCAATACATTTTGGCAAAGATGTCATTATGACCCGCGAGAACCTTGCAATTGGAGTTGGTTTGCATGATAGCTCATCGGCGATCATACCATATACAATCAACTTTACAGAACCATTTGTATTGTTGTCTACGGGAACTTGGAGTATTTCTTTAAATCCATTCAACAACAAACGACTGACTTTTGACGAATTGCAGAACGATTGCCTTTGCTACATGCAATACACCGAAAAACCAGTAAAAGCAGCGCGTTTATTTGCTGGAAACGAGCATGAAGTACAGACCAAACGTTTGGCACAGCATTTCAATGTTTCTGTTGATGCCTACAAAGAAGTTTATTTTGACAAAAAAATCGTAGCCAACTTGCGAGCGCTCAATTATCAGATTATCTATCCTAAAAAGTACAATTTCGATATTCTGAAAGAATGCCCTTTTCAAAAAAGAGATCTTTCGTATTATAAAAATTACGAAACCGCTTATCATCAATTAATGTTGGATTTGGTAGAGCAGCAGGTTTTTTCTACAAATTTGGTCATTCAGAACAGTCCGGTAAAAAAGATTTTTGTGGACGGAGGTTTCAGTAAAAATTCGATTTACATGAACTTATTGGCAGAAGCTTTTCCCGACGTAGAAGTGTATGCCGCTTCGATGGCGCAGGCTAGTGCTTTGGGAGCAGCATTGGCCATTCATGATAACTGGAATCCAAAACCGATACAGAATGATTTAATTGACTTGAAATTCTATAAACATTAGGTAAAAACGGTCTGTATGTTGTAAATTTGCTGAGAAACGTAATTTCTACATTTTTTATCCTACACGCCTAATGAACAACACACTAAAAACTACAACATGAAAATTGGACTTTTTATACCTTGTTATGTCGACCAATTTTATCCAAAAGTAGGAATAGCAACCTACGAATTACTTCAAAAATTAGGTTGTGACGTCGAATTTCCGATGGGACAAACCTGTTGCGGACAACCAATGGCCAATAGCGGTTACGCGCATTTAACAAAAGGATGCGATGCCAATTTTATTGCCAATTTTTCTGGATTTGATTACATAGTCTGTCCCTCTGGAAGTTGTGTTTTGCATGTAAAAGACCATTTGCATGACGAAAAGCAAGAAGAGAAGGCAACAGCCATTCGAAATACGGTTTACGAACTTACGGAGTTTATAACCGACGTTTTAAAAATCGACCATATCGACGGAAGATTTCCGTATAAAGTCGGAATGCACGTAAGCTGTCACGGCCAGCGCGGATTAAAGCTTTCGCAAATGTCTGAATTGAACGCGCCATTTTTCTCTAAACCAGAACAACTATTGCACAGTATCAAAGATCTTGATTTAGTTGAATTGACTAGAAAAGACGAATGCTGTGGTTTTGGAGGTACATTTTGCGTTACCGAAGAAGCCGTTTCTGTAAAAATGGGTCAAGACAGAATTAAAGATCACGAAAGTCATAATGTGGATTATATTACAGGCGGAGATATGTCTTGCTTAATGCATTTAGACGGAATTCTAAAAAGGCAAAAAAGCAAAATCAAAACCATTCACATTGCTGAAATATTAAATTCACTCGAAAATTAATTTTTTTCTACCATTAAGATATTAAGTGAATTAAGTTTAGCTTGAAATATTTAATTGATAAAAAAATAAGAGATTTAAGTGATTTTAAAGTAAGCTTAATTTTCTTGGTCATAAAGTTTAGCTTAATTTACTTAATATCTTAATGGTAAAAACAATTTTTACAGATGTCATCAGAAAAAATAATACCGCACAGCGAAGCCGCAGCCAAGTTTAACAAAGACGTAGAGCGTGTCAATTGGCACGACGAAACACTTTGGTTTGTGCGTGCCAAAAGAGATAAATCAGCGTATCAGATTAAAGATTGGGAACTGCTTCGAGAAACAGCTTCTCAAATAAAATTTAATGTGCTTTCTAATATTCATGATTATTTAGTTGAATTTGAAGCGAATGCGCAACGAAACGGAATAATCGTGCATTGGGCAGCCGATGCCAAAGAACACAACGAAATCGTGCATTCTATCATGGCCAAACATGAGGTTAAGCAAATGGTGAAATCCAAATCGATGCTTACAGAAGAATGCCATTTAAACGATTATTTAGCCGAAAAAGGAATAGAAGTAATCGATTCTGATTTAGGTGAATACATCGTTCAGCTTCGTAAAGAACCGCCAAGCCATATTGTACTTCCGGCGATTCACTTGAAGAAAGAAGATGTAAGCGAAACTTTCCACGAACATTTGGGTACGGAAAAAGGAAACTTCAATCCGCAATATTTGACAGAATCGGCTCGCCAGAGTTTAAGAAATACTTTTTTAACTAGAAAAGTAGCTTTAACAGGAGTCAATTTTGCGGTAGCCGAAACAGGAGAATTTGTGGTGTGCACCAACGAAGGAAATGCTGATATGGGCGCGCATTTAGCAGATGTTCATATTGCCTGCATGGGATTCGAGAAATTAATTCCGAAGAGAGAGCATTTAGGCGTTTTCTTAAGATTATTGGCAAGAAGCGCAACAGGACAGCCAATAACTACTTTCTCAAGCCATTTTAAGAAGCCAAGAGACGGAAAAGAAATGCATATCGTAATTGTAGACAACGGAAGAAGCACGCAATTAGGAAGAGAAGATTTTAGAAATTCATTAAAATGTATTCGTTGCGGCGCTTGCATGAACACTTGCCCAGTTTACAGACGCAGTGGCGGACACAGCTATCACAACGCGGTTGCGGGACCAATTGGTTCTATTTTAGCGCCAAATTTAGATATGAGCAAAAATGCCGATTTGCCATTTGCAAGTACGCTTTGCGGTTCGTGTACCAATGTTTGCCCTGTAAAAATCGATATTCACGACCAATTGTACAAATGGCGTCAGGTTTTGGTAAAAGAAGGTTATACGCCCAAAGCCAAAACGGTAGCCATGAAAACAATGGCAACTGTACTGGCAAATCCGACAGTTTTTACTATTGCTGGAAAGTCAGGACGATTTGTAATGAAGAACATTCCGGGAATGGTCAATAATAAGATGAACAAATGGTACGATCAACGCGAAATGCCAGATGTTCCCGAAGAATCTTTTAGAGAATGGTACAAGAAAAATTCGAGAGAATCTAAAGATAAAAAGAATGAGTAGTAAAGGCGAAATTTTAAAAAGAATAAAAGCAAACCAGCCTAATGAGGCTGCACAATTACCAGATCTGAATCTTTTAGGTTCTGAACAATTCGATGTGTTAGAAACTTATAAAACCGTTTTAAAAGGAATTGGAGGCGATCCTGTAGAAGTTGCAGATTACAGCGAAATCATCAATTATATCAAATCGAATTATAATTTAGAAAAGAGACTCATCACTACGATTCCAGAGCTTTCAGAAATTGCTTCTTTAGATTGGAAAACGGTTGATCCGCATTCGCTTCAAGATGTGGAGTTAACGGTTGTAAAAGCACATTTTGGAGTTGCAGAAAACAGCGCGCTTTGGGTAACCGATGATATTTTAGGTCAGCGTGTTGCACCTTTCATAGCGCAATATTTGGCCATTATCGTTCATAAAAAAGATCTTGTTCCAACAATGCAGCAAGCGTATCAAAGAATTGGAAACATGGAATATGGTTTTGGAACTTTTATAGCTGGTCCGTCAAAAACAGCTGATATTGAGCAGTCTCTGGTTCTTGGAGCCCACGGAGCAAGAGGATTAATCGTATTTTTATTGGATTAAGTTTTTTATCTTTTTACTGGTGAAAATATTCCCATAGAAATAATGCTCAGTAGGGAATGGTTTATTAAAAAACAAGACCAAACATAAAATCACAATTAGAAAGCAGGAATGTTTGCCATTTCTGCTTTCTTTTTTTAAAATTTTCCTAAAATTAGCTTATAATTGTACTTTTTACAATAATATAATAATGTACATTTTGAAGCGTTTAGTTCTACATCTTCTACTGCTAATTGGGTTTTCTTTGGTAGGATATTCGCAGGATTATCCGATCAAATTTCTTGATATTTCAGACGGTTTGTCCAATAATTCCATCATCACAATTTATCAGGACAAAGAAGGTTATATGTGGTTTGGAACCTATGATGGTTTAAACCGTTATGACGGCTATAATTTTAAAGTCTTTAGAAACAGAATCAACGATAAGAAATCTCTGTTATTCAATACCATTTACAATATTGAAGGCGATTCTAGAAATAATATTTGGGTAGGAGGAACTAGCGGAATCTGTATTTATGATAAAACAAAAGCATCATTTCATACCGTCCAGTATACGATGTGGGACGATAAACCCAAAGTGCTTCAAGATATTATACATCAGATGCGTTCCGTGTCAGATAATTTGGTTTTGGTTGCTTCACAGAAACTTGGATTATTGGCTTTTGAAAACGGTTCTTTCACAGGAAAACATATTCCGCTCAACGCATTAGGAAACAGAATTACGATTTCTAATTATGATGCTATTGCAATTCAGGAAAATAAACAAAAATCTGGATGTTGGATATATGTCCGCAATGTTGGAGTTTGCGCATATAATTATAAAGAAAAAGACTTAAAAGTTGTATTCCCGCTTTCAATTGGCGTAAAAGCCATGAAACTTTCTTCTGATGGAAATCTTCTGTTAGGAACAGACGAAGGTTTATTTTTAATGAATACCAAAACAGGTTCTATTTCAGAAAACTATTTTACCAATAAATGCAGCGTTACAGATGTTTTAGAAGATAAAAAGGGAAAAACTTGGGTTACAACAGACGGTTGCGGGATTTTCTACATTAATCCAAACAGTAAAAAACTTCTTTCTTATAACGAACAGTTGGCCAAAAGCAATTCGGTTTGGAGTTTGTACGAAGATAAATCGGGCAACAAATGGTTTGGTTCGCTTCGTGGCGGAATCAGTATGCTGAGCGATACGCCAAAATATTTCAAAAGTATTCGTTATAATGCTCAAGATCCAGCAGACAACTTTATTTTGTCTTTTTGCGAAGACGAAAAAAAGAACGTTTGGGTCGGTACAGACGGCGCTGGTTTGAAATATTGGGATAGAAAAAACAACAGTTATACCAATTATGGGAACGCGCTTTCTAGTCCTTTTATAACGGGAATAGTTCGTGACAATCATAACGATATCTGGATTTCGACTTGGGCTGGAGGAATCAATAAAATAAACAAGAGCACTAATAGCGTAAAAAATTATTCTTGCTATAATACGCATACCAAACAAACCGAGAAAAATATCTGGTTTATCTTTAAAGATTCAAAGGCAAATATTTGGGCAAGCTCGACAAACGAAGGTACGCTGTATCTTTTAAACCGAGATAAAGACGCCTTTGAACTTTTTGATAAAAGAATCGATAATCTGCAGTGCATGATCGAAACTTCTGATGGAAAACTATGGGCAGGAAATTACACTTCGCTTTTATCTATTGATAAAAATACTCGGAAAATCACTAAAAAAATAATCGGAAATCCGATAAGATGTATTCACGAAGACAAGGACAAAAATCTTTGGGTGGGAACCCAAGAAGGCGGTCTGCTTTTATTTGACCGAAAAACAAATACATTTAAAAGATTAACAATAGATGATGGTCTGCCTTCAAATTCCATTCTGAGGTTATTAGAAGATAAGGAAGGAAATTTATGGATGAGCACGTACAACGGAATCTGCCGTTACGATAAAAAAAGTAAAACATTCCGCAATTTTTCTGTAAATGACGGACTTCAAAGCAATCAGTTTAGTTTTAATGCTGGAACAAAACTTTCATCTGGAGAATTTCTTTTTGGAGGTATAAACGGCTTTAATGTTTTTTATCCCCAAACGATAAAAGGCTTTATTCAAAAAAACAATGTGCTTCTTACTGATTTCTACGTCAATAATCAGCTTATTGAAGAAAGTAAGGCTGAGGTTGATGTCGATTCAAATAAAATAAAAGAAGTTAGTCTGGAATACGATCAAACCACTCTGTCATTAGAATTTGTGGCATTAGACTATAATAATGCAGATAAAATAAATTACGCCTATTTTTTAGAAGGCTGGGATCAGCAATGGAATTATGTAGGCCAAACTCGAAAGGCAAATTATTCAAGACTTCCTGAAGGAAAATATACTTTTAAAGTAAAAACTACCAATTTTAAAGGAGGCTGGAATAAAGAAGTCAGTTTAGTTTCTATCGAGGTTTTACCGCCTTGGTACAGAACCTGGTGGGCGTATACATTGTACCTTTCTGCAATTGGCGGAATCTTGTTCTTGTATTTGGATTACAATAAAAACAAAGAAAAATTAAAGTATAAGGTAAAAATCGCTGAGCTTGAAAGTAAAAAAGAAAAAGAGATTGCCGAAAAGCAGTCTTCTATGTTTACTTATATTTCACACGAATTTAGAACACCGCTTTCGCTGATTATTAATCCGCTGAAAAAAGCAGTTCAGAAAGAAATTGTAGAAAATGGTTCTTCTGGAAGCGATTTGGCCATTGCACATCGTAATGCCAGAAGACTTTTGAGTTTGGTTGATCAGCTTCTCTTATTAAGAAAAGCAGAAAACGATGCTGATTCTCTTCGCTTGTCGCCAATTAATGTAAACAATCTTTCTAATGAAGTGTACCAATGCTTTGTCAATCAGGCCAAAGATAAAAGCATTCATTATACTTTTACAATTCCAGATCATGAAATAACCCTTATTGGAGATTATGAAAAGATCGAAATTTCGCTTTTCAATTTAATGTCAAATGCTTTCAAGTACACGCCAGTAGGAGGTGAGATCAATTTGACTTTGACGGAAAATGATCAAGAAGTTTTTCTTGAAATAGCGGATAGCGGAGACGGAATTGATAAAAAAGATATTGATGTTATTTTTGAAAAATTCAAACAGATCAATTCAAAAGTTTCGGTTGGAACTGGATTTGGCATTGGACTTTATATCGTAAAATATTTCGTTGACAAACATAAAGGTTCTGTAACCTGCAGCAGTGAAAAAGGAAAAGGAAGCACTTTTAAATTGGCATTTTTAAAAGGAAATAGTCATTTTGAGGATATAGAAATTACGAATGAAAAACCGCAGCGAAGCCAATTATTTGACGAATTGATTCCAGATGAAATCGAAGAACCGATTTCTACAGCAATGACTTCTATTGCCGACAGTGATTTTAAAAAGACCATGTTAACCGATAAGCGAACTGTTCTTATAATTGATGATAATGCAGAAATTAGAGCCTATCTCATTAAGTTATTTGCGGATAATTACATAGTTTATAGTGCCGAGAATGGAGAAGAAGGTTTAAAAATGACCAAAAAACAGATGCCAGATCTTGTCATTAGTGATATTACTATGGAAGCTATGGACGGTTTAGAGTTGTGTCGAAGAATTAAAGAAGATAGTGCGTTATCGCATATTCCAGTAATTTTATTAACGGCATCTAAAAATCCGGAGACCCATTTGCAGGGCATTAATGAAGGCGCAGACGATTACATCACCAAACCATTTGATGATGATATTCTTACCGCAAGAGTCGAATCGTTATTGCGAAACCGCCATAACCTGCGTACCTATTTCTTAGATCATATAACATTAAAAGAAAATACGCAGAAAGTTCCTGTCGAATATCAAGAGATATTAAAAAAATGTATCGAGATTGTGGAAGCTAATATTCATAAAAAAGATTTTACGATTCGAACTTTTGCCCTTGAAATGGGCATGAGCCACAGAACGCTTTATACCAAAATCAAAATTATTTCTGGTCAAACCTTAAATGCTTTTATTCGTTCACTGCGAATTAGAAGAGCAGCAATGCTCATGCTAACCGAAGATATGAATATTACTCAGGCCAGTACAGAAGTAGGTTTTGAAGATCCGAAATATTTCAGGCAACAGTTTGTTAAACTCTTTGGCATGACGCCTTCAGAATACATCAAAAAGTATAAAACGTCATTCAATTCTGACTTGAATATCATTAAATAAGCAATAGATTCCTTTTTGCCGTTGCATAATTTGCGTCTTTTTAAAATGAAAACCCGATTTTTTTTATCCGACTCAAACGTTTTAGCTGAAAAACTGCGTTTTATTCAATAATTGTATATTTTGTAAAAAATCCCCCATGATTTTAAATACTCTTCAAAATTTGACTCAAAATAATGGTTAATTGCAATTTTGACCTCCTTTTTTTTCCAATTTACCCCTCATTAGAAGTGTTATTTAAACATTTCTTTGCAGTGATAGCAATCGAGAAATAGACTTTTGCTATTAGTCATAAGTGTTAATTAAGATAGTTAGTTATCTGTTTAAAGAGATGAGCCCTCTTTAAATTTTAGATTAGTAGTGGTTGGTTTACATTACTTATCATCCCGCAGTTTAAAAACATAAACTGCGGGTTACTTAAAAAAGACACTTATTATAAACTTAAAAGGAAATAAAAAAGAAATATCTAACCATTAACCAAACTCAAAATAATATGAAAATGACCACATAATGATGTACTGCTGTTTTTTCTGCCTCGTATAAAAATAGCATAACCTCGAATAACCTACGATAATTAAAAAACAAACTTTGACTTTAGAAAAAAAACTAACTAACCTAACCTCAAAAATTAAAGAAATGAAAAAAAATGTATTTTTATTTTTTCTTGCTCTTTTTGGCCTTCTCGCAACAACTGGATGCCAAAACAATGAATCAGGATTTCCAAGTTCTGATAACCCTACGGTGGTAGTTTCTACAAAAGAGATTTATGGAGCTCCAAGTAGAAAATTTGAAATAAAAGCTGCACTTGCAGATGATCTAGGATTAAAAAGCGTAGAGATTCAGATTCCAGAATTATCGCTGGATAAAGTAATTTCTTTTGGAACAGATCCGCTTTTAAAAACCTATAATTTAAGTTACTTTTTTGAAGTTCCTGCAGATAGAGGAACGTCAGAAGCTTTCAAAATTAAATTAGCGATTACAGACGTTTCAGGAAATGTAGTCAACGAAGAGATTAACCTGCGTTTGGATGGTGAATTTGCGGCTCCTAGCATAACCATGGTGACGCCAAAAGAAGGTGCGGTTATTTTGTTGTCTACGAGCAATGACATGCCAGTAAATTTTGTGGTAAACGATGATTCAGGAATCGATTATGTACAAGTAAAATGTGAAGCTTTAGGAATCGATGAAATGATTCAGCTATCGGGAGCACCACAGTCGTATACATTCAATAAAACGTATAAATTGCCAGTAACGGCTGCCAATTATGTTTTAACGATTACAGCAAAAGACAAATTTGCGATTCCGAATACAGGAACATTAAACGTAAATATCGTAGCTACAAACGAGTATCCAGCCATTTATTTATGCGATCAGCCAAAAGGAACCAATTTAACGACAGATGCAGTTGGGGTTCCGATGTATTTCCATGAAAAGAACGGACAGGATTTCGAATTCAAGTATTATGCTGATAAAGACAACAAAGAAGTCTATTTCTTAGGTCAGGAATCTGATTTTGCCCCTCACTGTTTTGGCTTAAATAGTTCAGGAGAATTAGCAGATGATGTGGCTTCAACTCCAATTATTTTACCAACAAAAGGATATTACAAAATAAAAGTAAATCCAAATACCTTAAAATATACTGTAGAGAAATATACGCCAACAAGTAAAGTTTGGGCAGATGTTGCAAACGGTTTATGGCATGATGATGCTGCACAAAGAAGACCATTTGTAAGTGTTTGCGGCGGCGGAATTCAAGGAGCAACTTGGGATACTTGGGATGCTTGGACTCAAAAAAGTTTACACCTTGCAAACAATCCTAGCAATCCTTATCAATTAGTGGGCGAATATACTTTAACAGGAACATTGGAGGCAACTTTTACAGGCCAATGGTGGGATCCTTCTTGGAGACTAATCAAAAACGGAATTGCAACTATGTCGCCAGGAGAAAATGGAAATGCCAAATATCCTGCCGCTCCAGGTGTATATAAAGTAGTTTTAGATACCGAATTAGAAAGAGTATTTATCACAAAAAAATAGTGTGTTATAACATAGTTGTAACAGTAAACAAATAAAACAGCTTGATATGAAATTTAAATATATAGGATTTTTTATTGCCCTTTTGTGTACTGCTGTATCTTTTGGACAAATAAAAATAAAAGGTACTGTTAAGGATAAAGCCAATGTGCCGATTCCAGGAGTAAATATAATAGTGAAAGGAACTTCGACATCGGCAGCAACCGATTTTGATGGAAATTATGTTATCAGTGTTCCAAACAAAAATGCACAAATCGAATTTTCATTCGTAGGGTTTACTTCTCAGCTTGTGCCTGTTGGAGATAAAACAGAGATTAGTGTTGTAATGCAAGAATCAAGTCAGACATTAGATGAGATAGTGGTAGTAGGTTATGCCGCTGTAAAAAAGAGCGATGTTACGAGTTCGATTTCTTCTGTAAAAGGAAAAGAACTGCAAACGATGACTGTTGGTAACGTAGCAGAATCGCTTCAAGGAAAAGTTTCTGGGGTGCAGGTTACAGGACAAGGTGGTCCGGGCGCACAGCCAAGGGTTTTAATTCGCGGTATTTCGACTTTAAACTTAAACACAGATCCGTTGTATGTAGTAGACGGAATCCCGATGGGAACAAGCATCAATTTCTTAAGCACTAATGAAATTGAATCTATGGAGGTTTTGAAAGATGCTTCTGCAAGTGCAATTTATGGTTCTCGTGCTTCTAATGGTGTTATTTTAATTACCACTAAAAAAGGGAAAGTAGGCAAAACGAGATTCAATTTTGATTTAAGTTCTGGTATGCAAATTATGAATAATCCTTATAATATGGCTGATGCCGAGGGTTATGCGACAATTATGAATAAAGCTTATAACAATTCTGGCTATTCCGACTATCTTCCGAACCCATCTCAATACCGAGGAAAAACGACAGATTGGTGGAAAGCAGGAATTAGAACAGGAACACCAGTTACAAATGCTTCTTTAGGTCTTTCAGGAGGTTCTGATAAGCATACCTATGCCATCAGTTTAAATTACTATGATTCTGACTCTATGTACGGAATTGGCGGTTGGGAAAGAGTAACTATGAGAATTGCGAATGATTTCAAATTCTCTGATAAATTCTCAGCAGGAATTACTTTAAACCCACGTTATGAAACTTGGGGAGCACCAAACAACTGGGCAGATTTTGATAAAATTGATCCAATTACGCCAATTTACAAACCAGCAGATCAGTTAAGCGGAACAGAAAATGAATACAGCATTTATGCAAGATCTCCATCTTATGTTTGGAATCCGGTTGCAGCTGTAAAACGTTATGATGATTATACAAACAAATACAACTTAAATACAAACGGGTATTTACAATACGAACCTATCAAAGGTTTAGTATTCCGTACACAAGCGTCTGTTGAAGTTGGAGACGAAGTAAGAAATAAATTTGTTCCAGACTTTATAATTGATGCGGCTCACGAAAAACAAGAAATTAATACGGTTGAAAAGTGGAATACTACAAACGTAGATTGGACATGGCAAAATACCATTACGTATTCTAAAACATTTGCAGAGAAACACAATGCTTCTTTGATGATTGGTAACACGATGGAAGAATACAACGGAAATAATCTTTGGGGTTACGGAGAAGGTGTGCCAAATAACTCAGATTCTATGAGAGAGTTAAATGCTGCTACTAAAAATAAAGACAGTAAAGGAAACAGCTGGTCTAGTTCGTTGATGTCTTATATTTCTCGTTTTTCTTATAACTATGATGGTAAATACTATTTTACAGGAACATTTAGACGTGATGGTTCTTCAAAATTCATGACCAATAACAAATGGGCAAATTTCCCTTCGGCATCGGTTTCTTGGAGAATTTTAAACGAAGGTTTTATGGAATCTGCCAAAGAGGTTGTTAGCGATTTAAGATTAAGAGCAGGATGGGGTAAAGTAGGTAACCAAGGTTTGCCAGATGCAGTTTATCAGTCAAATATCGGACAAGGATATTATGTAATTGGTGGTAACGTGGTAGATACTTCTTTTCCTTCTTCAATGGCAAATAAAGACATTAAATGGGAAACGGTAGAAGATATAAGTTTTGGTCTTGATTTCGGGTTCTGGAAAAATAAAGTTACAGGTTCATTGGAATACTACAAAAAGCAGACACATGATATGCTGTTCTTAAAACAGTTTCCAACTTATAGCGGATTCCCAGGATATTCTACAATGTGGACAAATATTGGATCAATGCAGTCAAGCGGTATCGATTTATTGCTTTCTTATAAAGATAAAAAAGGCGATTTCTCGTATGGTGTAGATGTAACTTTTACAACGGTAAATGTAGATATGTTGTCGCTTTCTGCTGACGGAGAAAGGCTTTATGGATCAAGCAATAGAACTTTGACTGTAAAAGGAGATGAGCCAGGTTATTTCTACGGATATGTAGCTGACGGATTATTCCAAAACCAAACCGAACTTAATGCGCATACAGATGAGCATGGAACTAAATTACAGCCTTACGCAAAAGTGGGAGATGTTCGTTTTAAAGATATTAACGGCGACGGAAAACTAGACGACAAAGACAGAACTAAAATTGGTTCTCCTTGGGCAGATTACAATATTGGTTTGAATTTGAATTTTGCCTACAAAAACTTCGATTTAGTAGCCAATTTTTATTCAAGCATTGGAAACGATATTGTAAACACCAATATTTCAGATTTGTATAATGGTGCAAGCTTAACAAACAAAGTTAGCGGATTAGATCAGATGGCTTGGCATGGAGAAGGAACTTCAAATTATATTCCTCGTTTGTCTAAAGATGATAACAATGAAAACTTTACCAAATTCTCTTCTCTTTATGTGGAAGACGGCTCTTATGTGCGTATGAAAAATTTACAGGTAGGATATTCTTTCTACAACAAATTTGGATTAGATAAATTAAGAGTTTCATTATCGGGTCAAAATTTATGGACATGGACCAACTATACAGGTGTTGACCCTGAGGTAGCTGGAGGTGACCCAGATAAACAAGATAGAGTAAAAGGATCAGGTTTTGGAGGATGGAATTATCCGGTACAGCCAACAATCTTGATGGGACTTAATGTTGCATTTTAATCAAAACGATCATGAAAAAAATAATAGTATCAATAATAGCTTTTTCTCTATTAGCAGTTTCTTGCAGCGATTTTATTGAAAAAGAACAGAGAGGAACGCAGACTTTGGAAAACTATTTCCAAACCGCGCAAGAATGCGAAAATTATACCAATGAATTAACGCAACGTTTATTGCTGGCAAAAGACTGGTGGACTTTGACTGCGCCAAGAGTAACCAACGAAATGTCAACAGACGACGCTTGGATGGGAAATACAGGACAAGACAGCGGAGCACATAGACCATGTTCGCAATATCTTATCACTCCTGATAATATGGGTGATATGAATAGTATTTATACAGCCCATTATTATACCATTCAATCTGCCAATATAGGTTTAGAAAGAATGGCTCAATCGCCAATTACAGATGCTCAGAAAAACCAATATATGGGCGAATCTTTATTTGTGCGTGCGTATTGCTATTACGAATTGGTAAATCTTTTTGGAGGAGTTCCTTTGTACACAAAATCATTAGGAACGGGAGATTTAACTTTACAGAGAAGTTCTGCTGCAGAGGTATATGCGCAAATTGAAACCGATCTTAAAGATGCCGCTGCTAAATTAGAAAGCGCTCCTGTAAATAAAGACGGTAGAATAAACAAATGGGCGGCTTATGCTTTATTGGCGCGTGTTTCTTTATTTCAAGAAAAATGGGCTGAAGCAAAAACATATTCAAACAAAGTAATTACAGAAGGGCCTTTCCAATTAGAAGCAGATTTCTTAAATATTTGGAATGTCAACAATCACAATGGAGTTGAATCTATTTTAGAAGCGCAGTCTTCTTCAGTTCAAAACAGAGATTTAGGAGCTGCTTTGCCAACTTTAGCTGGAGCTAGAGGAGAAGACAAAAAGAACTTTCCAAGCAATGATGCCGCTGATGTTTTAGACGGATGGGGATGGTGCATGCCAACAAGTGACTTAGAAAATGCCTATCTTTCTGAAAATGATGTAATTCGTCGCAGAAGCACAATCACAAAATGGGGAGAAGCAGCTTACGGAGATGAAGTTTTAAATCCAACGCATAAATTTAGTTTAAACGACAATAAATCAGGACGTATTTGCCGCAAATATTATATTCCGATTGCAACACGTCGTTCTTTAGATAAAAAAGACGGCCACTTGCCATTAAACATTCCATTGATTCGTTTGGCGGAAATGTATTTGACAAGAGCAGAAGCAAATTACCATTTAGGTGGAGATGCATTAGCAGATATCAACATCATTAGAGCACGTGTAAAATTAGATCCAAAAACAGGAATTTCTGGCCCAACTTTATTGAAACAAATCTATAAAGAACGCCGTTTAGAATTGGCTTTTGAAGGATTGCGTTTATTTGATATCCGTCGCGAAAAAGACCCAACAACAGGAAGACCGGTAATAGAATCTTTAATGGGGCCAAACGGAACTTTTGTAAAATACAATTTAAGTTCAACAGATCCTTATGAAACCACTAACTTGAGAGAACCGCAAGACAAAGGAATCAATTTTGATCCTTCGAAACACTTATTGTGGCCAATTCCGCAATTAGAAATCGATTTGAGTGGTAATGTCATTAAACAAAATCCTGGATACTAACATGAAGTTTAATAATCAAAATAAAGTGAGTCTGCTATGTGCAGGCTTACTTTTCGCAAGTTCCCTTTTCGTAAGCTGTGATGCTGAAAAATCTGAAAATTCAGGTTCAGAAAATGCAGTAGCAGAATTGAATGTGAGTTTAGATATGAATCTTCAAACCATGGAAAGTTTCGGAGCTTCTGATGCTTGGCAATGTAATTTCATTGGAAAAAATTGGCCAACAGACAAAAAAAATAAAATAGCCGATTTACTATTTAGCCAAGGTGTAGATGCTGACGGAAATCCAAAAGGAATTGGATTATCATTATGGCGTTTCAATCTTGGAGCAGGAAGTACAGAACAAGGCGAAGCAAGTGATATTGCCGACGAATGGAGAAGAACAGAATGTTTTACTGCAGATGGAGTTTCGTACAATATGTCAAAACAAGCAGGTCAAGTTTGGTTTATGAAAGCGGCAAGAGAACGCGGTGTAGATAAACTTTTGGCTTTTGCCAACAGTGCTCCAGTTTATTTAACTCAAAACGGAAAAGCTCACGCAACAATCAAAGAATTTTACAACCTAAAAGAAGGTAAAATGCCAGATTTAGCCGATTTCTGGGCAACATCTTTAGATAAACTAAAAACAGAACAAGGATTAACCATAGATTACGTGAGCCCGTTTAACGAACCTCAATATGAATGGGATGGTTCTGGACAAGAAGGTTCTCCAGCTACCAATGCTAATATTTATAGTTTTATAAATGTTCTTTCTCCAAAATTATTGGCAAAAGGCTTAGAGGCAAAAATTGTAGTAGGAGAAGCAGGAGCTTACGAACCTTTATACAAAACTGTTTCAGGAAAAGAAAGCAGATCCAACCAGATCGATTATTTTTTTGCAGCTAATTCTACTAAAAATATCAGTGGTTTAAGCAATGTGAAAAAGACAATTTCTGGACATAGCTATTGGCAAGCTTGGCCATTGAACGAAATGATTTCTTCAAGACAGTCGGCAGCAGCGAGAATCCAATCAGTTGGGGGAATTAGCCTTTGGTCATCGGAATATTCTGTTTTAGAAAGTCCGGGAACATCTGAATTGCCAGGAGGTGCAGGACCGGGAAGAGATTTAGGAATGTCATTGGCGCTTTGGACAGCACGTATCATCAGCACAGACATTGCAGTTGGAGGCGTCACGTCTTGGCAGTGGTGGACAGCAATTAGCCGTGGAGATTACAAAGACGGTTTGGTTCATGTGGATGATGGCGCAACTAACGGAGCAGGAAATGCAGATTATTGCAAAAATGATGGATACATCAGAGACTCTAAAACGCTTTGGGCTTTGGGTAACTTTTCGTTCTTCGTAAAACCTGGAATGGTAAGAGTTCAGATTCCAAGTATTGACAATTCAACTGCTTTAAACGATGTTATGGTTACGGCTTATAAAGATGCAGTAAATAAAAAAGTAGTAATTGTTGCAGTAAACATTAGTAAATCGGCCAAAAAGTACAATCTAAAGCTTTCAGGAGGAACAGTTACAGATAACAAATTGACTCCTTACACAACTTCAGAAACAATGAGTTTGAAAAAAGGAACTACGGTTGATGCAGCGAGTTTAGAAATTCCAGCAAGATCGGTTGTGACGTATGTTGGGAATTATAAGTAGAATGTAAAATTAACCGCAAAGACACAAAGAAAAGCGCAAAGTTCGCAAAGCTTAATAAAACTTAGCGAACCTTGCGGAAACTTAGCGCCTTTGCGGTTAAAAAACAAAAAATTAAATGAGGAAAATATATCTCTCGCTTTTACTAGTAACATGCTCGCTGTCTTTTGCACAACGAACGGTTACTATAAGCACAGATAACGTAGTACAAACCATGGACGGTTTTGGAGGTTCTGATGCCTGGAGAACACAGTTTGTAGGCAAGAATTGGCCAGAACAGAAAAAAAATGCCATTGCAGATTTGCTGTTTAGCAAAGAAATCGATACACAAGGAAATCCAAAAGGAATTGGGCTTTCGATTTGGAGATTTAACCTTGGTGCAGGAAGTACTGAGCAAGGAGAAAACAGTAAAGTTTCAGACGAATGGAGAAGAAGCGAATGTTTTTTAAATGCTGACGGAACTTACGATTTTTCAAAACAAGAAGGACAAAGATGGTTTCTGCAAGCGGCCAAAAAACGCGGAGTAGAAAAGTTTCTGATTTTTACCAATAGTCCGCCAGTGCATATGACGAACAACGGATTGTCTTTTGCTTCTCAAAAGAATAAACTGAATCTAAAAGATGGTGCAATTCCAAAATTTGCCGATTTCTTAGTTCAAAGTATTCAAGGATTGGAGAAAAAAGAAGGGATAAAATTCGATTATGTGAGTCCGATAAACGAACCGCAATGGGAATGGATGCCAAAAAATGGAGACACTAACAGTCAAGAAGGAACACCGGCAACCAATCAGGAAATATACGATTTGACCAAAGCGCTTTCAGAAAAACTGAAAACTAAAAAAATGAGCACCGAGATTGTAATTGCTGAAGCCGCACAAATCGATTATTTGTACGAAAATGTAAATGCCGAAAACCGCGACAATCAGATTGATTATTTTTTCGGAAACACTAAAACGAATGTAACTAAGTTTTCAAACGTAAAAAATGTAATTCTCGGGCACAGTTATTTTACAACATGGCCAGTTGAAAGACAAGTTTTAAGCAGAAAATTAATTGCTGCAGCAATAAAACAAAAACCAGGTTTGAAATACTGGCAATCGGAATATTGCATTTTAGAAAATCCAGGAGAAGCTGAAATTCCGGGAGGTTCTGGCGGAGGAAGAGATTTGGGAATGCAGACTGCTTTGTTTGTAGCCCGCTTAATTCATAATGATATTGCAGTAGCCAATGCCGCATCATGGCAATGGTGGACTTCTATTACAAGAGTAGATTACAAAGACGGCTTAATTTATCTGGATGATGGACAAAGCAACGGAGGAACAGCTCCAGACTATGTGAGAAATGATGGCCAATTCCATGATTCTAAACTGCTTTGGGCTTTAGGGAACTATTCGCTTTTTGTTCGTCCAGGAATGCTTAGATTAGATGTTCCAAACCAAAACGAATTAGACAAAGCAAATGATGTAATGCTTACTGCTTACAAAGACGTTCAAAATAAAAAACTGATTGTAGTGGCAGTCAATTGCGGAAAATCAGCTCAGCAATACAAATTTGATTTATCAAAAGGAACTTTAAAAAACAACGAGTTCACACCTTACGTAACTTCTGATACATTAAACTTAAAAAGAGCCGAAGTTCAAAAAAATGGAAACCTAGAAATCCCAGCAAGGTCTATAGTGACGTTTGTGGGAGAGTTGCAGTATTAAAAAATTGTTTCACGTTTCAGGTTTCAAGTTACGTTTGAACGTGAAACCTGAAACGTGAAACCTGAAACAAAAGAAACAATTAATAAACAAAAAGAAGCTTAGAACCTCAGAATCTTAGCATCTTAGAACCTTTAGAAAAAATGTTAACTAAGAAAACTTTAATCCCCGTACTTCTCTTTTCATGCGTATCGGCATTTAGCCAGATATCGTTTGGAGATTCTAAAAAAATAAATGACAACTGGAAATTCAATCTTCAAGAAACTCCAGATGCAAAAAATAATGCTTTTGATGATAGTAAATGGCAACAAGTAAATGTGCCGCACGACTGGAGCGTAAAAGGACAGTTGAGTCCAACTTTGGCAAGCTGTACAGGATATCTTCCAGGCGGAATTGGCTGGTATAGAAAATCAATTAATATTCCGCAAAGCAAATCTGGTGAAAAAGTCTATTTGTATTTTGAAGGAGTGTACAACAGAAGCGAAGTTTTCATTAACGGACATTCTTTAGGAAAACGTCCAAACGGCTATATTTCATTTGCTTATGACGCCACTGAGTTCGTCAAATTTGGTGGAGAAAATACTATTTCAGTTCGTGTCGACCACAGTCAAAGTGCCGATTCAAGATGGTACACAGGTTCCGGAATTTACAGAAATGTTTGGTTGGTTTATGCAAATCCTGTTCACATTGCGCAATGGGGTGTTTACGCTTATCCAGAAGTAAATAAAGGCAACGGAATTTTGAATGTTGAGGTTGAGGTTGAAAACGCATCAAAAGGAAAAGCAAGTTTGACAATTGTAAATGAACTTTTCTCAAAAGACGGAAAATCAGTAGCAAAATCATCTTCTAAAGTAGACGTGGCGGCGAACCAGAACGGAAAAATTTCGACAAAAATCAATGTTAAGAATCCGAAACTTTGGGATTTAGAGAATCCAAATTTATACGAATTAAAAACTACTGTTTTACAAGACGGAAAAGAAATCGATAAAACAGTAACGCAAACTGGTTTTAGAAGTTTTACATTCGATCCTAATAATGGTTTTGCCCTTAACGGGAAATGGATGAAAATGAAAGGCGTTTGCTTGCACCATGATGCAGGAGTTTTAGGATCTGCAGTTCCAAGAGAAGTTTGGGAAACCAGATTAAAAACCTTGAAAGAAATAGGCGTAAATGCCATTCGTACCAGTCATAATCCGCAAGCACCAGATTTTTATGAACTTTGTGATGAATTAGGATTGTTAGTTTTAAACGAAGCGTATGACGAATGGGAGTTCCCAAAACGCAAATGGTTAGAAGGCTGGAACTATGGAACGCCAGGATTTGAAGGTTCGTTTGATATTTTTGCTGATTGGGCAGAAAAAGACCTAGAAGATTTTGTGCGTCGTGACAGAAACCATCTTTCTGTTTTCGGATGGAGTATTGGTAACGAAGTAGATTATCCAAACGATCCATATTCGCACCCTGTTTTAGATCAAGGAAAAAACGGATTCGGACAAGCTGCTTACGGAGGTTACAAAAAAGACGCTCCAGATGCGATGCGTCTTGGCGCGATCGCAAAACGTTTGGTTGCAGCGGTTAAAAAATACGACAAATCACGCCCGACAACAGCAGGTTTAGCTGGAGTTGCGATGTCTAATGAAACAGAATATCCAGGCGCTTTAGACATTACAGGCTACAATTATACAGAAAGCAAATATCAGTCAGATCACCAAAAATATCCAAAAAGAGTAATTTTTGGAAGTGAAAATGTTCACGATATGGAACCTTGGCTCGCCGTAAAAAACAACAAACATATTTTCGGGCAGTTCCTTTGGACAGGAATCGATTATTTAGGAGAATCAGGAAGATGGCCTTCAAGAGGATTTTATTCTGGTTTAGTTGATTTTGCTGGAGTTATCAAGCCAAGAGGCTATTTCCGCCAGTCATTGTGGTCAGATAAACCAATGGCATATTTAGGAACATATCCGTTGACAAACGATAAAGATGTTTCTAAAGATGCATGGGCAATCTGGAATTACGAAAACGGACAAAAAATCCGAGTGGTTTGTTATACCAATGTAGCAAAAGCCCGTTTAGAATTGAATGGAAAAGTAGTGGGAGAAACGAAGTTGTATGATGAAAAAACGGGAATTATCTATTGGGATATTCCGTTTGCATCAGGAAAATTAGAGGCAGTTGGTTTAGATGCAACCGACAAGGAAGTAAGCCGTTATGCCATCAATTCTACTCAACAGCCATTTGAATTAACCATTGCCGCTAAAGATATTACCATTAACAAAGACAAAGGCGTGGCTAAAATTATGGTTCAGGTAAAAGACCAAAACGGACTTCCAGTAATGCTTTCAGACAACGAAGTGACTTGTACCATCAATGGCGCAGCAACATTATTAGGATTGGAAGCAGGAAACAACAGCGACATGACTGATTATACAGATAATGTACAGCGTGTTTTCCACGGACATATTGCCGCATATATTCAGGCAAATGGAGATTCGACAGCACCCATTAAAGTGAAATTTACAAGCCAGTGGTTAAAACCTGTTGAGGTTACTGTAAATGTGAAATAACAAAGCAAGAAAAGACCTGACAGGTTTTTAAAACCTGTCAGGTCTAATTTTTGTCTGTAACAATAAAATTTCATTATATTTAAAGTGTAAAAACCACACATAAAAAACGCAATGAAAATTACAAACTTACTTACAATGGCGATAGGAGCCTTTTTTCTATCAGCTGGAACTAACGCTCAAAACAAAACATTTCAAAAAGAAGAATTCAAACAATGGGCCAAGACCCCGCCAATGGGCTGGAACAGCTGGGATTGCTACGGACCAACAGTTGAAGAACACGAAGTAAAAGCCAATGCCGATTATATGGCAAAAGAGCTTAAGAAATTTGGATGGGAATATGTTGTTGTAGACATTCGATGGTTTGTTGAAAATGACAAAGCAGGAGGTTACAATCAAACAGATCCGCGTTACGTAATCGATCAATACGGAAGATATCTTCCAGCCGTTAATAGATTTCCTTCAGCAAAAGACGGACAAGGTTTTAAACCATTAGCCGATTACATCCATAAAAAAGGATTAAAATTCGGAATCCATATTATGCGCGGAATTCCTAAAAAAGCGGTTGAAGACAAATTGCCAATCAAAGGAGCAAACGGAATCACAGCAGACCAAGTTTATTCTACAGCATTGCAATGCGAATGGCTGAGAGATAATTATACCATTGTAGCAGACAAACCAGGAGCGCAGGAATATTATGATTCTATTTTTGAATTATATGCGCAATGGGGAGTAGATTTTATTAAAATTGATGATTTATCAAGACCGTATCACGAAGGCGAAATCAATTTAATCAGAAATGCAATTGACAAATGCGGACGTAAAATTGTTTTAAGCACATCGCCAGGAGAAACACCAATTTCAGCAGCGCCACACGTATCTACACATGCCAATATGTGGCGTATGGTAGATGATGTTTGGGACACATGGCCGCATATCACACATTTAATGGATGTTGCTCAAAAATGGTATCCGTATATCGCGCCGGGAACATGGCCAGATTGCGATATGATTCCGTTAGGACGCATTTCAATCAGAGGAGAAAGAGGCAATGACCGTATGACACGTTTAACAAAAGACGAGCAATATACTTTGATTACATTTTTCAACATCTTCAAGTCTCCCTTATTCTTTGGAGGCGATTTGCCAAGTAATGATGCCTTTACCTTATCATTATTGACAAATAAAGAAGTCGTAAAAATGCACAATCAAAGCACCGAGGTTAAACAGCTTTTCCAGAAAGACGGAAAAATTGCCATTACTTCAAAAAATCCAAATGATGGAAGTGTTTATCTAGCCTTGTTTAATATTTCGGATAATGCTTCGCAAAAAGTTGCCGTAAACCTTTCTGATTTAGGAATTTCAGGTTCAGCAGAAATTTTGAATATGTGGACAGGCGAAAAATCAAAAACAACTTCAAAAGAAATCGGATTAGAATTAAAACCTCACAGTTCTGTTTTATATCAATTAAAAAGTAAAAAATAAATGAAAAGAATATTTCTTTGCCTTGTATCATTACTAAGCCTTTTTGATCCTTTACAAGCCCAAAATACAGCAAAAGGAATTCCGCCCGTTATTGCCGACAAAGATCTAACAGCGTATTTGTTCGTTTATTTTATTGGAAATAAAGTCGAAGAAGAAGCAGTTAATTATGCCGTTAGCACTGATGGGTATCATTATTATGTACTTAATAACAACAAACCTATTTTAGACAGTAAAACGATCAGTTCGACAGGAGGAGTCCGTGATCCGCATATATTGCGTGGCGAAGACGGCAAGACATTTTATATGGTTTTGACCGATATGACTTCTTCAAAAGGTTGGGATAGCAATCGTGCCATGGTTTTACTAAAAAGCACTGATTTGGTAAACTGGAAAAGCAACGTTGTCAATATCCAAACTGCATTTTCAGGAAACGAAGACTTAAAACGTGTTTGGGCGCCACAAACTATTTACGACGCAAAAGCAGGTAAATACATGATTTACTTTAGCATGCAGCATGCAGGAGGACCAGATAAAATTTATTACGCTTATGCGAATAAAGATTTCACGGCTTTAGAAAGTGCTCCAAAATTGTTATTTGTTCCAAAGTCGGGAAATGCCTGTATTGACGGTGATATCATCGAAAAAAATGGAGAATACCATCTTTTTTACAAAACAGAAACCAATACGCCAGGAATCAAAGTGGCAGTTACAAAAGATTTGACTTCAGGAAATTGGATTGAAAATGATAACTACCTGCAGCAGACCAAAGATGGAGTAGAAGGTTCGAGTGTTTTCAAACTAAATAATTCAGACGAGTATATTTTGATGTACGATGTGTACACCAAAGGAAGATATCAATTTACAAAAACGAAAGATTTAGAAAATTTCAGCGTAATTGACAATGACATCTCAATGGATTTTAATCCGCGTCATGGAACTATTCTTCCGATAACTTGTTCTGAATTAAAGCGAATTACAGACAAATGGGGAACGCCAGCAAAGCTTCCAAAAGTAAACCATAATCCAGTTTTGGAAGGGTATTATGCCGATCCTGAGATTTTGTATTCCAACAAAACAAAGAAATATTACATCTATCCAACAAGCGACGGATTTGATGGCTGGTCGGGTTATTATTTTAAAACTTTTTCTTCTGATAATTTAGTCGATTGGAAAGATGAAGGGATCATTATCGATCTCAAAAAAGACGTGACTTGGGCAAACAGAAATGCTTGGGCGCCTTGTATCGTGGAGAAAAAGATAAAAGGGAAATACAAATATTTCTACTATTTTACAGCAGCACAAAAAGTTGGAGTTGCCGTTTCGGATAATCCAACTGGACCATTTAAAGACAGCGGAAAAGCAATTGTGGCGACAAGACCCGAAGGCATAAAAGACGGACAAGAAATTGATCCAGATGTTTTTACAGATCCAAAAACGGGTAAAAGTTATTTGTATTGGGGAAATATGTATATAGGAGTTGCGGAATTAAATCCTGATATGGTTTCGATCAAAGCAGGAACAACTCAAGTAATTGCAGTTGATGATACTTTCCGTGAAGGAACCTACGTAATCTATAGAAACGGAAAATATTATTTCTTTTGGAGCGAAGACGATACAAGAAGTCCGAAATACAAAGTGAGATATGGAATTTCAAATTCTCCAACAGGACCGCTTGAAATTCCAAAAGATAATATCGTCATTCAAGGAAACCCAGAAGAAGGCATTTATGCAACAGGACACAATTCTGTTTTACAACTTCCGAACAAAGACGAATGGTATATTACCTATCACAGATTCTCTTATCCAACAGGAATCAAAATGGGAGATGCTGGAGGTTTTCATCGAGAAGTCTGCATCGATAAATTAGAGTTTAATGCAGATGGAACTATCAAACAAGTTGTTCCAACTCATGCGGGAATTGAAGCTTTGAAGAAGTAATTTCAGCATTTAATTTCCAATAAAAAAAGCTGTTTCTAAATAAATAGAAACAGCTTTTTGTTTTATGATAAAATAGGTATTAAGCCGTTTGATCGTCTATAGTAGCGTCAGGAGCATTTTTCTTTACCGATTCGATTCCGTTTTCTCTCGCGGCTACGCTTTCGTACATTTCGCTTGAACCGATGATTTGGCCATTTCCAGCTTTTAAATTGAAATATGGTTTTCCGCTTTTAGATTCTAATCTGTCATAACGATCATCGTCTGCCGCATTTTTTTTAACAGACTCAATTCCATTATTACATGCCGCTTTTGTAGTGTAGCCTTCGCTTGTTAAAATGGTCTGACCATTACCGGCTTTTAAATTAAATTGAAACTCTCCGTTGGCTCTAGTAGTGATTACAAATTTTCCCATGTAGTTTATTTTTAAAGTTAGGTAATATTATATTTTGCTATTGATAAAAATACAAAACTTAGTAATATAAATCATACGCCTGTTTAAAAAAATGATTACCTTATTGATAAAAAATTAAAACTGAGTTTATATGCCTAAACGGAAGTCAGAAACACTTTTTTCTTCTAGATTGATTTCTTCAAAAATACTTTGCGTTCCTTTGTCTACAGGACATTGTGTGCTAATTCCCATCCAGATTTCTTTTGGATAATTGTTTTTGTACAAACGAACCATCTGCCAATTCTTTTTATCTAGCGAATAATAACTTGCAACCGTTTTAGTATCAGAACTGATTTTCATGTAAACAGAAGGTACTTTCACCACATCATGATTATTATCGTCAGAAGTTCCCATGGTACGAACGGTTACCACTCTGTGATTGCCTCTTTCGTCCTGTTCGAAACAAAATTTCTGATAAAAACGATCATTCACATAAAGATATAAAACACCAGCATTATACAAACCTTTCTCTGTAAACTCAGGCGTAACTTTCGCGCTAAGCGTAAAAGGTTTTGTGTTGTCTACTTTAGACAAAAGCATGGGTGCAGTTGTGTTGGACAATTTTCCGTTTGGATCAGAAAAGTAATCTGATTTTTCACCCGCTTTAAAAGTGATTTTTTCATTTGCTTCTAGTTTTATTAGCGAGTCGGCACCGTTAACCGCTTTTGTAAAATGTATAGAAGACAGTTTAATATCGCAAGGCGAACCATTGACAAATGCAGAATCTGTTTTTGTTTCTTCTTTCGATGCGGCTTTTGAAGATTCGTTTTTATTATTGCAGCTTAACAAAACAGAAAGACTAAGAATAATAAAAATGTTAGGAAAAAATGTTTTCATAGATTATTTTTTTGGGATAGAAAGTGATATTTTTAATGTTCCAAAAATAGAATTGCTTTAAAAAAGAGGCAATACGTAAAATTAACCAATTACAGATTTAAATGCCACAGACTTCTTCGATCGAAAACCAATTAATGACCACATTTTTAGAACAAAAATTTGAAATTGGAGAATCTAATGATATCGAAATGTACAAGCAGTTTGTGAACAATTATGTCAAAATTGAACAATGTGTGGCCGTGTTATCCGATTATCAATCTGATAAAAGCTATATCTACGCTGGAAATTTCGGTTCTGTTTTCGGACTCCCAAATGAAAATGCTGTAATCGATTCTGCTTTTGAAGAATGTATTTTTACCAAAATCAATTCAGAAGATTTGATCGAAAGACATGTTTTAGAACTTAATTTCTATCAGTTTTTAAAAGGAATACCAAAAGAAGAATATAGTAATTACAGCACGTTTAGCCGACTAAGAATGAAAGAATCGGTAGAAAAATGTGCTTATATAAATCATCGAACAATTTATCTCAAAACGTTTAGCAACGGCAGTATTTCTCTTGCATTGTGCCTTTATATTCCATCGACCGATTTACAACCTAGAAAAGGAATTGATGGAAAGATTTTTAATATTCAGACAGGCGAGGTAATCGAGTCTGAGAAATATAAAAATAAGGCAGAAGCCATTCTTTCAAAAAGAGAAATAGAAGTTCTAACCAATGTTGCAAAAGGATACAAAAGCGAACAGATTGCATCAGAAATGCATATTTCGGTCTATACTGTAAGACGTCATAGGCAAAACATCATCGAAAAATTGAAAGTTACCAATACTGCAGAGGCAATACAAACAGCCATGGTCATGGGAATTATTTAGCTTTAAACTTTAATAGTTAAATTTGATATTACGTAAGAATAATCTTTATATTTGAAGAAAAAAAATAATATGAAGAAAATATTTATTCTTGCGTTTGCAGCTGTTATTGTAACATCTTGCAATTCTAAAAATAGTAAAGATGAAAATAATGCTGTTTTGACAGACACCATTGCAAATAATGAAAAAGAAGATACCGTTGAGAGCATTTCTGTATATGAAGGAACATTGCCATGTGCAGATTGCGAAGGAATAAAAACAATTTTAAAAATTGATGCTGTAGATAATAAATTCCAGTTATCCAGTATATACCAAGGAAAACAGCCTGAAAAAAGCTTTACAGAAAAAGGTAATATCAACACAGAAAGAGGTTTAGAAAAAGATCCTGATGGAACAATTTTTGTTCTTAATTGGGACAAACCAGAAAAAGATCAAACGTATTATGGTTACTACAGCAAAAATCCTGAAAAGCTCTATTTGCTAGACAGGAACAAAAAAGTAATCAAATCTAAGCTGGATTATTTTTTAGAATTAAACGAGTAAAATAATGTAAGACCGTTTAAATAAAGCTTTTCAAAGAAAATATTATAAACTTAACGACTTTGACAGTACTTAAGTTTGTAATATTTTTTTATTTTTAGGCTGATAAAAAAGTACCATCAATATTAATTTCTATTGATGAAGATTGACTATGAAAGAAATCAGCGAAATCCTGAAAGCTTACACCCAAGCAAAATCTGAGGGAAAGAAAACGGCTTTAGCAACAGTAGTAAAAGTTGAAGGTTCGTCTTACAGACAGCCTGGCGCGCGCATGCTTGTTACCGAAGACGGCATGCTTACCGGTGCAATTAGTGGAGGCTGTTTGGAAGGCGATGCATTACGAAAAGCACTTCTTTCTATAAATCAGAAGCAAAATAAACTTGTAACCTACAATACAAATAACGAAGATGATGCTGAAGTGGGACTGCAGCTTGGGTGCAACGGAATTGTTCATATCCTTTTTGAATATATAAATGAAGAGGTTGAAAACAATCCGATTTGGCTTTTAAAACAATTAGAATTAGAAAGAAAAGAAGCGGTGATCGTAACCGTTTTTTCTTTAAAAAGAAATACTTTTCAGATGGGAACCGCTTTGTTTTTCAGAAAAGACAGTCCGCTTATAAATTATAATGATGAAGTTTTAAACCTAATTTCTGATGTAAAAGAAGTGTTGGAAAACAAAACATCGGTAGTAAAAAGACTTCAAGAGGAAAACAGCAACGAAGCCTTAATCGAATATGTAAAACCCTCTATTTCACTTGTAATTGCTGGAGCAGGAAATGATATTCAGCCATTGGTAAAAATGGCTGTAGTTTTAGGGTGGAGAATTACTGTTGGAGAAGGGCGAGCGACACACGCGACAGCAAAACGTTTTCCGAAAGCCAATGAGGTTTCGGTTGTAAAAGCAGAACAATTTCTGCATAATATAACAATTGACGATCAGACGTATTTTCTTTTAATGACGCACAATTACAAATACGATTTGGCAGTTTTAAAAGAGTTATTAAAGACCGATTTTCATTATATCGGAATTCTGGGACCAAAATCAAAATTCAACAGAATGCTCGACGATCTTTTGATGGAAGGAATTACTGTAAACAAAGAACAGCTTAAAAGAATTCACAGCCCTGTTGGTTTAGATATTGGCACAGAAACCTCTGAAGAAATCGCTTTGTCAATTGTATCAGAAATAAAAGCTGTAGCTTCAGAAAAAAGCGGAACTTCGTTGAAATATAAAGAAGGGAAAATACACGACGAAATTCATTATGGAGAATAAACTTCATCATAAAACAGGTATTATTATTCTGGCCGCTGGCAATTCTTCCAGATTAGACAGGCCAAAACAATTACTGAAATACAAAGAATCGACTCTGCTCAAGAATACAATTTCAGAAACCTTAAAAGTTAAAAATTCGTTTGTTATAGTGGTAACAGGCGCTAATTATGATGTAATCGAAAAAGAAATTAATGCATCTGAAATAACATTTTCTTTCAATCCAGATTGGAAAACAGGAATGTCTTCGTCAATTGTAAAAGGAGTTAGCAAATTACTAGTTGCAAATCCAGATTGCGAACAATGTATTTTAGCAGTCTGCGATCAACCTTTTGTCACGAGTTTTATTTTTGAAAGTTTAATTTTGGAATCCAATAAAACTAAAAAAAGAATCGCTGCTTCGGCATATTCAGAAACCTTAGGAACGCCGGTTCTATTTCAAAAAAAATATTTTCAAGAGCTTTTGGAATTAAAAGGTAAAGAAGGCGCCAAAAAACTCATTAAAAAATATATTGATGATGTAGTTTCAATTCCTTTCGAAAAAGGAAATATTGATATTGATACGGAAGAAGATTATTCTAAGTTGATTTCGAATTGAGTAACAGAGTTACAAAGAGACAGAGAAACAGAGAAACAAAGGTTTTTATGTCGATTGTCTAGATCCAGTTTGTCATCCTGACGAAGGAAGGATCACACTAGAAGCTCCATTATAGAATGTCTCAATCTTTGTCGATTCTCGTGTGTGATCCTTCCTTCGTCAGGATGACAAAAAAACTTCGCGTCTCTGCGACTTTGCGAGATTAAAAAAGAAAAAAACTTTGCGAACTTTGCGCCTTTGCGGTGAAAAATTATCAGCCACGTAGCTTCCCAGCCAATTCCAAAACCCGCTCCACAGCAGTATCAATTTCCTCAGAAGTCGTAAATCTTCCCAAACTAAAACGAATCGAACTCAAAGCTTCTTCATCAGATAATCCCATTGCTTTTAAAACATGCGAAGGTTCAGAAGTCACTGCCGAACATGAAGCGCCATTTGAAACCGAAATATTTCCCAAACCCAAAATCAACTGTTCTGAATTTACACCTGGAAAACAAATGTTTGAAGTATTGTAAATTCGGTTTTGAGTATTTCCGTTTACAAAAGAATCTTCAAATTGCAATAAACCTTTTTCAAGTCTGTCTCGCAATAGAGAAACTCTATTTTGATCTTTTTCTAATTCATTTACAGCAACTTCACAAGCTTTTCCTAAACCGATAATTCCGGGAACGTTTAGCGTTCCGCTTCTTAATTTTCTCTGTTGTCCGCCTCCAAGAATTTGAGGGGACAATTTGATTTTGGCTTTCGCCGAAATGTATAAAGCGCCAACTCCTTTCGGACCATAAAATTTATGTGCAGATAAAGTCAAAAGATCAATTCCGAGGTTTCTTATATCAATCGGAATCTTGCCGACAGCCTGTGTGGCATCACACATAAAAAGCACATTTTTAGCTTTCAGAATTTTAGAAATTGCGCTACTATTTTGTATGACACCTGTCTCATTATTAGAAATCATTCCAATGAAAACCAGTGTTTTATCAGTAATTATTTCTTCCAAAAGTTGAAGATTTAAAAGTCCGTCAGAACCAGTCGGCAAATAAGTAACTTCAAAACCAATGCTTTCCATAAAACGGCAAGTTTCAAGAACTGCTTTATGTTCGGTTTGAACGGTAACAATATGTTTTCGGTTTTGATCAGCCAAACCTTTTATAGCTAAATTAATAGCTTCTGTAGCGCCAGAAGTAAAGACGATTTCATCAGCATCTGCATGAATCAAATCTGCGACTTGCCAAGCCGCATTTTCAACCGCCTCTTTTACCGTTAATCCAGCCAAATGAGTTCCCGTTGAATTCGCATATAAGTCAGTAAAATACGGAAGCATCGCATTTACAACACGTTCATCAACACGGGTTGTGGCATTATTATCAAGATAAATGATTTCTTGTTGTGGCATAATTTGGGCTTATTTCAGTAAAAATACAATTTTATAATCTCGCAAAGTCGCAGAGACGCAAAGTTTTTTAAACCATATAAGTGATATAATTTCAATTAAGAAAAAACTTAAAATTCCTTATATCCCTTATATGGTTATTTTTTTGAATTAAACTTTGCGTCTCTGCGACTTTGCGAGAATTTATTTATCATGCTTTGCGAACTTTGCGAAAACATTGCGCCTTTGCGGTTAAAAAATACGAAATTGTAATTATTCTAAATAAGAGTAATGTTTGAATTTCATAACTTTTTGTGATAGAAGATCATTAAATTTGTTAGAATGACAAAAGTGAATTGGCTAATTTAACAAATAGACTGAATGGCTTCTAAAAAAACAAACCAAGATAAAGTAACGCCCGAAGATGCAAGTTCGCGTCGTGACTTTATAAAGAAATCAGGACTTTTTACCGCTCTTGCTCTGGCACCTCCTTCATTGGTAATGGCTTCAGACAAGAAATGGGATGAAAAAATTGCGGAGTATTTAGAAACCGTACCACTTTCTATTGAAGTAAATGGCACAAAACACAATTTGAATATTGAGCCTAGAACTACACTGTTGGATTTACTTCGCGAACAATTACAGCTTACGGGAACCAAAAAAGGCTGCGACCACGGACAATGTGGCGCTTGTACCGTTCATGTAAATGGAACTCGAATTTTGTCTTGTCTTTCTCTGGCAACGATGCAGCAAAATGCCCAAGTAACTACAATCGAAGGACTCTCAAAAGGAAAAAAACTGCATCCCATGCAGGAAGCTTTTATCAAAAACGATGGCTTTCAATGCGGATATTGCACTCCAGGACAAATCATGTCGGGAATTGCCTGTATCAAAGAAGGCCATGCCAACAGCAGAGAAGAAATCAGGGAATATATGAGCGGCAACATCTGCAGATGCGGTGCTTATCACAATATTGTGGACGCTATAACTGAAGTGAAGGAAGGAGGGAAGGAACTATGAAAAACTTTCAGATCATTAAAGCCTTGTCGTCTTCATCGGCAGTTACAGGAAAAGCAAAAGATGATTCTTCTATGTTTATCGCTGGAGGAACCAATCTGGTTGATTTAATGAAGAAGAACATTGTGGCACCAGACAAATTAGTTGACATCAATGGATTAGATTTAAAGAAAATCGAGTTTTTAAAAGGAAAAGTATCAATAGGGGCTTTGGCTAAAAACAGTCAGGTTGCCGAAGATGCTTCTATAAAAGAAAAATATCCTTTGCTGGCATTGGCTTTGGCCGCAGGTGCTTCTCAGCAGATCAGGCATATGGCAACGGTTGGCGGTAATATGCTTCAAAAAACACGTTGCTCGTATTATTACAATGCCGATATGCCTTGCAATAAACGTAATCCAAAAAGCGGATGCGGTGCTATTGGAGGTTCTAATAGAATGGCGGCGGTTTTTGGCGCTTCAGATAGTTGTATTGCGGTTCACCCAAGTGATATGTGTGTGGCTTTGGCTGCGCTTGACGCGAAAGTTTTGGTAGAAGGTCCAAAAGGAAAAAGAGAAATTAATTTTACTGATTTCCACAGACTTCCAGGAAACACGCCTGAAAAAGACAATACTTTAGATAGTAGAGAATTGATTACCTCGGTAGAAATTCCAGATAATAATTTTACTAAAAATGTCCATTATCTAAAAGTTCGCGACCGAACAAGTTATGCCTTTGCATTGGTATCGGTCGCAGTAGCATTAGATATAAAAAATAATACTATAAATGATGTCAAACTAGCAATGGGCGGTGTGGCACATAAACCTTGGAGATTGACTGAAACTGAAAAATTCTTGAAGGGAAAAACAGTTTCAGATGATCTATTCAAACAAGCAGGTGATTTGTCTATGAAAGGCGCCAAAGGATATGGGGACAATGATTTTAAACTAACGCTTGGAAGAAACGCAGTAACAGAAGCACTTACAATAGCAGCATCAAAATAATTAAATTATGAGCAAGACAAGTAATATTAATAGAGTTGACGGATTTGCTAAAGTAACGGGCTCTGCAACTTATTCAGCCGAATATAAAACACCGGGTGTGGTTTACGCCTGCCTTGTAGGAAGTACAATTGCAAAAGGAAGAATCAAAAGCATTGATACTAAAAAAGCCGAATGGGCGCCAGGAGTTTTGGCAGTAATTACCCATTTGAATGTAGACAAGCCTTCTGGATATCAGAAAGCAAAAGACAAACATAATTTTGGACAGCCGCTTCAGATTTTTAAAGACGATTCGGTTTTGTATTACGATCAGCCAATTGCTTTGGTGATTGCCGATACTTTTGAGCGTATGCGTTATGCAGCAAGCTTGATTAAAGCAGATTATCTTAAAGAAGAACATTCGACAGAACTTAAAAAAGCAGCGGAAAAAGAGAAAAAAGTAGAAACCGATAAAGGAAATGATTACCATCGCGGCGAACACGATGGTTATAAAAATGCTGAGGTTATTTTGGAAACAGAATATACGATTCCAACCGAAGTTCATAACCCGATGGAATTAGCAAATATCATTGCCAAATGGGATGGGAATAAACCGATTTTATATACCAAAAGTCAAGGTGTTGAAGGAACGCGCCGAAGCGTAGCTGGAGTTTTTGATGTTCCAGTAGAAAATGTTGAAGTGCATGCAGAATACGTTGGAGGTGCTTTCGGTATGGGACTGCACACGTGGCCGTATGAAATTGCAGCCTTGATTGGTGCGAAAAAATTAAATCGTCCCGTAAAATTGGTTTTGCATCGCGAACAGATGTTTACCAATGTCGGTTTTAGACCTTACACCATTCAAAAAATGGGATTGGGCGCTACGAAAGATGGAAAATTGACTGGATTGACGCATGAAGCCGTTGCTATGACTTCGAGTTACGAAGATTTTATGGAAGGAACGGTAAACATGTCTCGATTTATTTACGATTGTCCGAATGTTTCTACGCGTTACAGAATTGTGCCTTTAGATACTTGTACGCCAATCTGGATGCGCGGTCCAGGAGAAGCAACAGGTTCTTTTGCTTTGGAAAGTGCCATGGACGAATTAGCATATAAATTAAACTTAGATCCGATTGAATTCAGAAAACGCAATTATGCTGAAAAAGATCTGGAACAAAATAAACCGTGGAGCAGCAAATTTCTTTTAGAATGTTACGAAGCAGGAATGGAACGCATTGGCTGGAACAATCGTAAAAATGAACCAGGTTCTGTAAAAGAAGGAAGCTGGCTCGTAGGTTACGGAATGGGAACGGGAACTTTTGGCTGTTATCGAAGTCCAACTTCGGTAAAAGCAAAATTCTTAGCCAATGGAGATTTAGTGCTGCAATGCAGTGTCAACGATATGGGACCTGGAACAGCAACAATGATGACGGCAATTGGAGCCGAAGCAATTGGTTTGCCTACTGAAAATGTCATTATCGAAATGGGTAAAAGCGGGTTGCCGAAAGGTCCAACGCAAGGAGGATCGGCAACGACTTCATCTGTGGGTTCTGCAGTGCACGATGCCTGCAATTTATTGGTAAACAAAATAATCGAAATAGGAAGCAAAAATGCTGCTTTAAAAGGAATCGCCATTACAGATCTAACTTTTGAAAATGGTGCTGTTTCTTCTAAAAAAGACAAATCAAAATCGGTTACGTTAGCCACACTTTTGAGCAGTAATAAATTAGAAGATTTTGAAGTAGAAAATCTTTCTAAAGCCGCCGAAGAAGCTAAGAAATATTCGATTTATTCGTTTTCTGTTCATTTTGTAAAAGTACTTGTGAACCCGAATTTGGGTAAAATCAGATTGGCTCATGTGGTTTCTTGCGCCGATATTGGAACCGTTATCAGTCAGAAAACTTCTGCTGGACAAATGTTTGGTGGAGCAGTAGGTGGAATCGGAATGGGATTGATGGAAGCGTTAGAAATCGATCATCGTTTTGGTCGTCCAATCAATAATAACTTCGCCGATTATCATGTTCCTGTAAATGCAGATATTGAAAAGCAGGAAGTATTTTTCGTAAACAAAAAAGATCCAATCAGCAACCCAATGGGAACAAAAGGTCTTGGAGAAACAGCTTTAGTAGGAATGGCACCCGCAATTGCAAATGCGGTTTTTAACGCCACAGGAAAACGCGTGAGAGATTTGCCAATTACATTGGATAAGATTTTAGAAACTATTGCATAAATTTTTAGCTACAGATTAAAGAGGATTAGAAATGATTTTTATTATAGCCGCGAATTACACAAATTAGCACGATTTTTTTTTCTAATTGATAATTTAAATTTGTGGGAATTTGTGTAATTCGTGGCAAAAAAAAAGTCGCAAAGCTTAAAAAAAAGGGACATTTATAATGTCTCTTTTTTAGTTTCAATAAGACAAAATATGTCGCTCCTCTGGAGCTTTAGTTTCATGACTTAGAATTTTCTATAAATATTAAGCTCCGCTGGAGCTACTAAATGTTCTAAGAGAGTCCCAGCGGGATGAAATATTTGTAGAAATCAGTTTCTTCCATTTCTAAAAGCCCCAGCGGGGCGATATAAATCGTTATTGTAAACAATCTAAATCAAACATAGCCCAAGGTTTCAACCTTGGGAACGTAATGTGAATCTCTTCCTGTTTATTCCGCATGTTTCCCATGGTTGAAACCATGGGCTATGTTCTGAAAATATTTGTCTAAAACATAGAATAAAAAAAGAGACATTTTTTTGATGTCTCTTTTTTTTATTTGATTATGATTGTCAATTTATTATTTAACAGTAATAGGCAATTCAACCGTTGTTTTATCCCATCCAATAACTAAATTAGCGATATTACCTTGAGCTGTAAATGCGATAGATAAAGCTTCAATCGTTTCGCTTACAGATTTAACTGGAACAGAAACTCTCACAACATCTTTGCTTTCATCATAAGCATAACTACCCCATAAATCTATTTCTTTATTGATGATAATTGTCCATTTATCTTTTTCTGGAATAGCAAATAAACTGTAGTATCCCGCAGGAACTTTTTTACCACCAATTGTTACGTCTTTGTAGAATTTGATTTCTGTATTTTCATTAGCGCCAACTCTCCAAACCTCACCAAATTTTACTACATCGCCAAAAATAGTTCTTCCTTTTGCAGAAGGTCTTGCATAAAGAACTTTGATAACTGGATTCGGATTGTCCGTTTTTTTGAATTTAACGGCTTTGTTTGGGAAATAAGAAATATCAACCGGACTAGCATCAAGAGGAGCAAATTTTACTATATCTTGTGCCTGAACTGTAAAAGCAGCAAACAATGTAACTGCTAGTAAATAAAATTTTTTCATAGGATTACAATTTTTAGATTAACTACAAAGTAAATTAATAATGAAGAAAAATCATATAATTTACAACCTGTTTTTTGTTAATGAATTGATAATAGGTGTTATAATTTATTGCTCCTTTTTCTTTTTGGCGTACCAATCCTGCATGATATAAAACGCTTTTTTCTTTTCGCCATCATTCGAAATTAAACCTTTACGATTGTAGCCGTCCTGAATTCCTGGCAGCAGTCTTTTCGGTGATCTGAAATCAACCAGAATCCACGGACTTAATCCGCTTAGGTGTGGAATCTTTTCGATCATTTTTAAATTCTGAATGTATAAATATTCCTGATATTCTTCGGTCCAGCGCTCGTTTTTCTCTCCGTGGAAACCTGCTTTAGCATCGCCTCCAAATTCAGAAACAATAATCGGTTTGTTGTATTTTGATTTCCAAGTGATTTTTTCGGCATCTTCTAGATTTCCGCCGTACCAGCCCAAATATTGGTTGAAAGCCACAACATCTAAAACTTCACCAATTGGATCATCAATGGTTTCTTTTTTAGTTAATAAAGCAGCGCTGATTAATCTTGTGTTATCTAAAGATCTTGTGTGTGAAGCTAAGTTTTTAATGAAAGTATTTCTAGCATCAGAAATCGGAGTTTCATTTGCCATAGACCAAATAATAATACAGGCTCTGTTTTTGTCTCTCGTGATAGAAGCAGTTAATTGATCTTCGGCATTTTGATACGTATTTTTATTCGTGAATTCGACAGTCCAATACACTGGAATTTCTTCCCAAACCATGATTCCCATTTTATCAGCTTCGCGAATGATATTTTCGTTATGCGGATAGTGCGCCAAACGAACATAATTACAACCTAATTCTTTTGCCCAGTTTAGCAAACGCAAAGCATCTTCGGGAGAATTAGCACGTCCGCCTTTAGCATTTTCTTCATGAATCGAAATACCGCGTAGAAAGATTGGTTTTCCGTTTAGCAGAATTTTGTCTTCTTTGGTTTCGATGGTTCTAAATCCAATTTGATCTTTTAATTTTTTTCCGTTAAAGTCAATCGTTACTTCATATAATTTCGGATTTTCGGGTGACCAATACGAGATTTTTTTAGCAGGAATTTCGAAGTTTAAAATTCCCTTTGCATCCGCTTTTCCTTTATAATTGATTTTCAATTCCGGAATAGAAATCGAAACATTATTCTGAGAAGCTTCTAAATTATTGATTTTAATAAAACCAGAAATAGCATTGGCATTACCTTTTTTCAGCTGAATGCTATAATCTTCTACAAATGAAGCTTCTTCTTCAATCAAAGTCACATCGCGTGTGATACCGCCATAATTCCACCAATCGGTATTGACAGTTGGAACATCTTCTTTATGGCGCGTGTTATCTACTTTTATAACCAGATAATTGTCTTTTGGCTGTACGATTGAAGTCACTTCATAATTAAATGGTGTAAAACCGCCTTCATGAGTTCCCAGTTTTTTTCCGTTCAAATAAACATCAGCCTTATAATTGATGGCTCCCAAATATAAAAACAGACGTTTCTTGACAGCCAAATTATAATTGAAAGACTTTTTGAACCAAACATTTCCTTCGTAATATTTCAGTTCAGGAATCTGTGAATTCCAATCGCTAGGGATATTGATTGTTGGTGATTTATCAAAATCGTATTCTACCAGTTCCTGTTTGTTTTGAGCATGATAATTGGTAAAAAATGCTCCTTTGGCTGGTTTTTCACTTTTATCGTATTGATCTAAGTGAAAACTGTAAAACCCAGTTTGATAGGGATCGACAATATAATTCCAAACTCCATTTAGTGAAGTGATGTTTCGGTTTGGGACGTTAGAAATTAAACCTTGCGACTGTCCAATTGCGAATGATGTAAGGAATAATAATGTTAGAATTTTTTTCATTTTGTAATCTTGTTTGCGTAATATATGTCGTTCCTATGGAACTTAATTGGTGTGACGTAATTAATTCCACCGGATTTCATCCGGTGCTACCGATCTTTCGTTCCTAACGGAACTTTTTTATCTTTTTAATCCATTAATCTGCGGTATAAAAAACTTAGAATCTTAGCACCTTAGCATCTTAGAGTCTTAGAATCTTTTTACTCAATAGGAATCTTTAAATATTCCCCTTTAAAACTTTGATTCAAAGCTGTCATTTCGATTGGAGTATTAGAACCGTCAGGAATCACTTCGATAGACGCTTTTCCGTTTGCCATTCTGATGGATTCGCTTCCGGTTGGTGTTCCTTGATTTTTTAGTGTTTTTCCTCCCTTTAAACATTGAAAATAAACACTTGCTTCATAATCCAAACAGCGTAAATTGTTATTGTCTACTGCAATTGCGGTTACTAAGTAATTCCCGTTTTTTAGCTTCTCTGATGACAATTGTAATGAAACCGCCGTGTCATTTTTATTGAAACGGTAATTCACTTTCAAGGTATCAGAAACTATTTTTCCTTCTTTTGTTTTTCCAATGGCAATTAAAACATTTTCACCTTTTGCAAAATTGACATCCCAAGTTAAGCCATTTGCAGGATAAAGGGAAAGATTTCGCTGTTTTTCTCCTAATGATTTTCCGTTATGGGATAAAGTCACTTTATCGCAGTTACTAAAAACACTGATAGTTCTCGGTGTATTTTCAGGTCCTTGACGTTCTGCCCACGTATGCGATTCGATGTAGGTGAAAGGTGCTGTCGCCCAATAACTTTTGAAAACATAATATGCGTCTTTCGGAACTCCATTTCTGTCTGTAAGTCCTTTTTGGTTCATGTACGGAATGTCATCTTCTGGACGTAATGGCGTTGCAAAATCCTTAAATGCCCATTGAATATTCCCTACAAACGTTGGGTCATTCTCGGATATATGCAAATGCCAGTCAAACAAATCAACTATATAATTTTCGCTCCAGTCACCAATTTGTGCTATGTTTGCCACTTTTGTCTGAACAATCGCTTCTTCCCAACCTTCGGCTTTTATGACATTTTCTCCTGTAACCGGATTTTCGCTGTGACGACCTACGTGGCTGTCTCCGCCATATTCGGCATGAATAAAATGTTTGTATTCTTTTTTGTAAACGTCAATTGCTTTTTGATAGCTTTTGTAGCTTCCAGAATACCATCCTGACCAAATAGAAGGGGAGAAAACATCTACAATATGCGAACCTTCATAATATTTTCTAATGGCAGTTTTTCTCGTCGGATCTAATTTGTGTGCGATATCATTCAATTCGGTTAAAAACGTATTTGTTTTTTCTGCATTATCGCCATCAGGAAAATCGGGAAGCCAGTTGATTTCGTTTCCTAAAGACCAGATTATAATACTCGGATGATTGTAATTTTGATTGATGATTTCTTCCAGCATATTTTTGGTGTTGGTTTTCCAAACCTCATTTCCAATTCCGCCACGGCACCAAGGCAGTTCATCCCAAACCAATAAACCCAATTCGTCACACGCTTTATACACTTCTGGATCTTGCGGATAATGTGCCAATCGCACAAAATTTGCACCCATATCTTTTATCGATTTCATGTCGGCCCAATGCTGTTCGTTGGTCATTGCGGCGCCAACTCCAGCTTGTTCTTCATGTCGATGCGTTCCGCGAATCAGGAGACGTTTTCCATTAAGGTAAAAAGGGCCGTGATCTTTAAACTCAAACCATCTAAAACCAACTTTTTCAGAAACGCTGTCTTTGATTTGATTTTTTTCGGATAAAGAAGCCGTCAGTTTATATAAATTTGGTTTTTCGGTATCCCAAAGCTCTGGGTTTTTGATGTTTTCGAAAGTAATGGTTGCAGTTTTATCTGAAACTGAAATTGTTTTACTTGCTACTTTTTTGCCTTTCGGATTTTTTAAAGTTATCGTTAATGATAACTCTTTTGAATTATCAGGATTTATGATCGAAGAAACAACTTGTACAGAAGCTTTTTTAGCTGAAACTTCGGGAGTTGTGATTTTGATATTGCCGATATGATTTTTGTTTTTCGAAACCAACCACACATCACGTGTAATTCCTCCGTAAATAAAGAAATCGCTTTTTTGAGATGGAATAATTTCGATATCATAACTGTTGTCTACGCGAACAAAAATGTCGTTGTTTCCTTCTTTGATTAGTTTAGTAATGTCGATCGAAAAGCCAATGTAACCGCCAATGTGCGAACCAGCTTCCTTACCGTTTACATAGACTTTAGTCGTTACGTTTGATCCTTCAAAATACAAAGAATAAACCTGATTTTGATCGATTTTAGGAATATTGAGTTTCTTTTGGTACCAGCTGGCATCACGTCTGTACCCAGGTACCAAATCAGTGGCATCTTCGGCATTCCAAGTGTGTGGTAAATTTAACGAAACCCAATTTGAAGCTTTTTGTGCTTCGTTGAGGTTTGAAGTATGATTTTCTAAATAAAGCCAATTGTCGTTAATGTTCATTTTTGTCTGAGCAAAACTGCCCAGACAAATCTGAAACAAAACAAAAAGTGCAAAAATTGAGAATGTATTGTTGTGTTGTTTTTTCATAGGTTATTTTTTTAGTGACAAAGGCTCAAAGTGACAAAGGCTCAAAGTGCCAAAGAGACAAAGTGACAAAGGCTAAAAAAATTTGTCACTTTGTAACTCTGTTCCTTTGTTACTTCTTCCTCAAAAGTGCTTCCAAAAAATAATAATCGGCATAGATTATTGGTTCGTCTATCTCGTCGTGTTTTGGCCAGTTTCCAGTGCTGTGATCCAATAGGAATGGTGCTTTGATTTGTGTATCCAAAATATATTTTTCTGTCTGTACTGAAGCCATTAGTTTATCAGCGAAAGTCAAATAACTTTTATTTTTAGTATAAGTATACAATTCGTATAATCCTGATGCCATAACCATTGCGGCAGAAACATCGCGTGGAGCATTTGGAATACTTGGGTCTTTTAAATCCCAATACGGAATTCCGTCTTCTGGCAGGTTTTTATTGGTCATAAAAAATTTTGCCGTTCCTTCGGCTTGTTTTAAATAGGCAAGGTCTTTTGTGTATCGGTACGACATAGTGAATCCGTAAACTGCCCAAGCTTGACCTCGAGCCCAAACCGAATCATCGTTGTAACCCTGAAGTGTTGTTTTCTTTTGTACTTCGCCTGTAGTGGGGTTATAATCGATAACATGATAACAAGAGTTGTCTTCTCTAAATTGGTTTTTTAAAGTTGTATTGGCATGTTGAATCGCAACATCACGGTATTTCGGATTTCCAGATATTTTAGAGGCTTCAAATAGCAATTCTAAATTCATCATATTGTCGATAATTACCGGAAAATCCCAGATCTCTTTGTTGAAATCCCAAGAACGTATAGAACCCACTTTTGGATTAAACCTTGTGCATAAAGTTTCGGCGCCTTTAACAATTACGGCTTCGTATTCTTTCTTGTTTTCCACTTTTAGAGCTTCTCCAAAACTGCAAAACACTTTAAAACCTACGTCATGCGAATTACTATTGACACTTTCCTTTTTGCTGAAAGGAGTCCATTTTTGAGCTTGTTCTTTGTATTTTGAATTGCCTGTAAGTCGGTACAATTGCCAAAGGTTTCCAGCAAAAAAACCGCTTGTCCAGTCTCTCGACGGCACTTTGCGAATCTCAAGGGTTTTGGTATTCATACTTCTCGGCATCGACATCGAATCGGCTGGATAATCTAGCAGCATTTTGTAACGCGTCTCTAGTTTTTCAGCCGCTGCTGATGCGGTTTTGGTTTGAGGGTTAATCCCAGGCTTGCATGCCGTTACCAGCGATGCAAAGCCTAGAATTAGAGAAATGAAACTGACATTCTTCATATTAAAATAATATATATTGTGATATTTGGACGCGGATTGGACGGATTTGCTATCGCAATCCCGATAGCTATCGGGAGCGGATTTAAACGGATTTTTTATTTCACGCAGATTTTTCAGATTAAAGCAGATTTAAACAGATTATTTTAAAATGCGTTTAAAAAATATTCTCTCGCTCCCGATAGCTATCGGGATTGCAGATTTTGGAGATTTTTTATTTCATCTAATACGCATTGATTGTAATTAGATCTGCTTAATCTGCCAAATCTGCGGGAAAACTAAATCAGCGTTATCTGCTAAAATCTTTTTAAATCTGCGTGAAACCAAATGCGCTGATTTTTTCTCTCGCAGATCTCGCAGATTTGGCTGATTTTTTTTCAAGCAGATTAAAATTAAATTTAATCTGCTCAATCTGCTCAATCTGCGGGAGAATAATTATGCATTAAGCAATAAATAAAATCCGTTTCATCCGCGTCCTAAATACGATTAATAACCAGGATTATTCGGTTTTAAATTCGGATTAATAGCCAATTCTGTTCCCGGCAATGGCCATAAATAATCCCTATTTGGATCAAAATTAGCATGCGGTTCTAAGCCGTTTGGTCCAAAAACTTCTGGTCCGATTTTTAGCCTTTTAATATCGTACCATCTCACATATTCAAAAGCTAGTTCTAATCTTCTTTCGTCGATCACCATTTTTCTGAAATTAACTTGAGATAATCCAGGCGTTACGTTTGCTGGAAAAGAAACCAATTTTCCTGCTTTGTTTCTTGCTCTAGCGCGAACGCGATTTACGTAACCATCGGCTTCTGTTGTTCCTGGATTAATTTCATTTAAAGCTTCGGCAGCCGTTAATAAAACTTCAGCAAAGCGCATGGTAATGTAATTATGCTGCGAAGTTCTTCCGTTAGCACCTGCTTTTCCCGGAAAACGGAAATATTTCGCAATATGCGGACGAGGCGCTTTTTCGTTGTCGCTAGAAGGATAAACTTGAAGCGATCCGCCTGGACCTGTTTTCTTTCTGATGATCGTATCAAAACTTACCGCTCTTCTGTAATCTCTCTGATCCCAAGTGTTGAACACTTTTAAGGAAGGAACAGCAACAGAGAAACCTTGTCCGTAGCTATAACTGTCATCTTTTAACGATCCTGTAAAGAACGCTGTATAATCCTGACCGTAATTTCCTGATGTTAAGTTGTTAAAGTCGATTGTAAAAAGAGGTTCTTTTAAAGAAGCCGTTTTAGTAGCATTAAATAAATCTTGAAAATCGGCATCTAGTCCTAAACCAAATTTCGCTTCATTTGTAATGACATATTTTGCTTCGTCATAGGCTTTTTGGAAATTTCCTAAAGTAAGGTACACAGAAGCCAAATATCCTGCAGCTGTACCTTTTCCTGGAACTGCTTTTACTTTTGGTTTATCATCTAGCCACTGTTTTGCAAATTCTAAATCGGCAATAATTTTCGGATAAACATCTGCTTCTTTGGTTTTATGCAAAGAGTTTACTTGCGACACATCATTCACCACAAAATCAACATACGGAATATCTCCGAAAAGACGAACCAAATGATAATAGGCAAAAGCTCTTGCAAAATAAGCCTGTGCTACAATAGCGTTGACTTTTGCTGGATCTCCAGGTGTTTTTTTAGCGCCTTCAATCGCCTGATTTGCTGCTGTGATAATAACATAAGATTGAGGCCAAAAGTTGGCTACAAGAGCATTTGTATCATTCATAGACATGTCATTTACGTCGATACGCGCGGCTTGCGTCGTTCTATCGCCAATATCGGCCATATCGTCGCGAAGCATTAGGGCAATTGTAAATTCTCTTCCCCAATAATTGTTGTGGGCAATATTAGCGAAAGCTCCATTTACAGCGGCCTGTAAATCGTCTGTGTTGTTGAAAAAGTTTTCTGGACGAATAATTCCTACTGGTTTTTCTTCTAGATCAGAACAGCTGAAAAAAGCGAGTGTTCCAAAACAAAGAAGAGCTATATATTTTTTCATAGTTGTATTAGATTAAAATTTTAAATTGAATCCTGCTGTAAACGTTCTTACGTTTGGATATCCTCCGTAATCCAATCCTAAATAAGTGTTGCTTCTTGAATTAGAATCGTTTAGATAGTTTGTTTCAGGATCTGTTCCAGGATAATTGGTAATTGTCCAAATGTTTTGCGCACTGATATAAAAACGAACTTTGCTTAATCCCATTTTTGCAACTATTTTTTCGTCTAAACTGTATCCTAAAGAGATGTTTTTTAAACGGATATAACTTCCATCATAAACAAATCGTGAAGTAATTCTTTTCGTTCTTGCTGCATTTGCAGGAACATTGGTATCGGTATGAGTTGGTGTCCAAGCATCTAAAACCTCAGTTGTAGCATTATTGTTTCCAGAAGCCAATTCCATCAAAGTATAATTTAAGATTTGACCTCCTTGCGAACCTTGGAAGAAGATATTCAAGTCCAGATTTTTATACGTGAAATCATTGTTGAACCCGAAGATGAAATCTGGGTTCGGATTCCCGATAATGGTTTTATCCTGAGAATCCAATTTTCCGTCACCGTTTACATCTCTGAATTTCTCACCACCTGGAGCCGTTTCAAAGTTTCCTGGCAAAACGGTTTCACCTTGCTGAATTACACCATCATAAATAAATCCGAAGAAAGAACCAACAGGCTGGCCAACTCTTAAAATCTGCGACTCTGTAGCTAAGAAATGTCCAGGAGCAGAATTGATTAATAGATCTTTGTTGTCAGCTAATTTCAACACTTTATTTTTGTTTGAAGAAATATTGAAGTTCGTCGACCAAGTAAAATCGGCACCGATAAAGTTGCGCGTATTAATTCCTAATTCCCATCCCTTATTTTCCAATTCTCCCACGTTTTGGAGCTGAGAAGCAATTCCAGAGATTCCTGGAAGCGGTCTGTTGAACAATAAATCTTTGGTGATCGTTTTATAATAATCTGCTGTAATGCTAATTCGGTTATCAAACAAACCTAAATCAATTCCGTAATCCTGCTGATAAGATGTTTCCCATTTTAAGTTCGGATTATCCAATGAAGTCAGCTGTACCGCATTGGTAATCACGTCGCCGCTCACAAAATAAATTTCAGAAAATCGAGAAAGAGTAGAGTAGGCACCGATTGAAGGGTTTCCTGTTGCTCCATAACTCGCTCTTAATTTCAAGTTAGAAACCGTTTTATTGTCTTTTAAGAAGTTTTCTTTGCTAATGTTCCATCCAATGGCTCCCGAAGGGAAAGTTCCGTATTTGTAATTTTTACTAAAACTTGAAGAGCCGTCTCGTCTTGCAGTAAACGTTATCAAATATTTATCAGCATAATCAAAATTTAACCTTCCGAAAGCAGAAATCAATTCCGTTTCAGATAAGCCAGAATCAGGTTTTAAGAAAACGGTTCCAGCGCCTAAATTTCGGTATGAATTGGTATTCGTTAAAAATCCTCTAGAAGCAGCATACGAATTTTCGTTTTTGTTTTTCTGATAAGAATATCCTCCCAAAACCGTCAACATTCCTTTGTCGATAATTTCACGTTTGAAAGTCAGATAATTCTCTGTTAGGAAAGAAGAAAATCTGGTATTGTTTACAGAAGCTTCTCCTTTGATATTTTTTCCTGCAATTAAAGTAGAAGGGATAAATCTTCCTGTTTGCGAATTGTTGTCTGTTAAACCTAAAGTAGTTTTAAAATCAAGATCTTTTGTGATTTGGTATTGGGCAAAGAAGTTGTTTCGATTTACGACAGAAACCGTTTCCAAGATATTTTCCATTGCGGTTGCGTATGGGTTGTCAATATCGTCTCCAATTGGAGCAGTGGTGGTATACGTTCCGTCTGCATTGTAAATTCCTTTATCAGGCATAAAACGATAAGCTGAAGCAATTACACCAGCGGCACCAGTTCCTCCAGCGCTTGTCTGGCTCACAATTCCTTCTTTGTTTTGTTTGCTTGTAAAAGTGTTTAAACCCACTTTAAACTTTGGCGATAAATCGGCTTCAAGATTACCTACAATAGTGTATTTGTCAATTCCAGAATTGATTACCACTCCATTTTGATTGAAATACGTTCCAGAAACATAATATCTCACGCTATCCGATCCGCCAGAAAAAGACAATTGCGTATTCGAAATCATTCCTTCACGATAAATAACATCTTGCCAATCTGTATTTGCAGGACCTTGTGTATGAGTAGTAAAACTTTTTCTGTAAGCAGCAAACTGATCTGCGTCTAACAAATCCAATTTATTATTTACCGACTGAATAGAAGTCGAATTACTGAATTCTATTACAGGTTTTCCCGCTTTTCCTTTCTTGGTTGTTACCATAATAACCCCATTCGATCCGCGAGATCCGTAAATTGCCGTTGCCGAAGCATCTTTTAAAACTTCAATAGAAGCAATGTCTTGTGGAGCTGGCATAGAAACTCCTGCAAAGCCGTCAACCACAATCAGAGCGTCTCCGCTGGCATTAATTGAGGTTCCTCCACGAACTCTGATTTTTGTAGGAGCTCCAGGCTCGCCACCATTATTAGACATTACCGAAACACCCGCTGCACGACCTTGCAAAGCCTGTTCTGCATTTAAAACAGGATAAGCCGTCAGTTCTTTTGCTGTGACAGAAGAAACAGATCCTGTAATGTCGCTCTTTTTACGCGTACCGTAACCTACTACAATAACTTCGTCCAGTGCTTTTGTGTCTGGTTTTAAACTTACGTTGATAACATTTTTAGTTCCTACAGGGACTTCAACGGTCTGAAATCCGACGAAATTGAAAACTAAAACAGCATTTTTCTCTCCTACAATTACCGTATAATTTCCGTCCATATCGGCAGAAGCGCCAACAGAGGAGTTTTTGATATATACATTAGCACCAGGAAGTCCGAGTAAATCTTCGCTGGAAGTTATTTTTCCAGTCACTTTTCGTTCTTGTGCGTGCATCACGATATTTGCCAGTAAAAAAGATACCAGCAAACACCATTTAAACGATTTGTTTTTTTGGTTTGTAAACATTCATTTTTTGGTTTTAAGGTTAATAAGTTAGATAAAGTAGAAAAGCAATAAACTCATTCCGATTATGAGGATTACAAATAGAATTTGCAGCAATAAGAAATTTGTTTTTTTGATTTTCATATCGCAAATGTATAAGTGGCAAAAGAAATAGAAATACAAAAAAGGGTATCTAAAAATACAGATACCCTTTTTAAAGCCTTTAAAAATACGGATTTTCTAAAAAGTGGCCGAAGATTTATAAAATTTGTCGGCGTATTGAGAGGGAGTTTCTCCGTACTTTTTCTGGAAGCATTTGCTAAAGTATTTCGGATTGTTGAAACCGACTTTATAGCTGATTTCTGAAACCGTCAATTTATTTTGTTCTAATAATTGAGCCGCACGTTTTAATCTGATTTCGTGAATAAACTCATTTGGCGTGCAATTGGTCCAAGCTTTAATTTTTAGAAACAGCATGGTTCGGCTTACGCCTAATTCTGAACAGAAAAACGGAATATCAAATTGTTCGTTTGAAATGTTTTCTTCTACAATTTTAAAAGCTTTTTTCAAAAGTTCTTCATCTAGAGAAGAAACCGTGATTTCTGACGGAATAAAACTGTCTTCGCTTGAAAATTTAATTCGTAGACGTTCCGTTGTGTTGAGAAGATTTTTTACGCGAAGCCTGAATTCCATTAAATTAAAAGGCTTACTGATGTAATCATCGGCTCCGCTTTCCAATCCTTCAAATTTGTAAACCAATGATGATCTAGAAGTGAGCAGAATAACCGGAATATGACTGGTTTTAATGTTTTCTTTAATTTTCGAACAAAGCTCTGTTCCAACCATTTCAGGCATAATCACATCACTGATAATCAAATTCGGAACAAACTTCAACGCTTTTTCTAAAGCGATTCTGCCATTTTCGGCTTCAATAATGTTGTAGTCTTTTTTGAGAAGATTTTTCATGAACTTTCTCAAGACTTTATGGTCTTCAACAAGTAGAATAGTCTGTTTTTCATCGTTCACAATTAAGTCTTCGATGTCATCATTTTCAACAACTTCCGATGATTCCAATTGGGCTGCATATTGCGCCACATCATCACTGATTTTAAAATCAGGAATAATTTCGCTGTCCAAAAGATGTTCGCGTCCAAGCGGCAAAGTCACTTTAAAAATAACGCCTCCCGTTGTTTTGTTGGTAACATCAATTTTTCCTTTATGCAGTTCTACAATGTTTTTTACGATCGAAAGGCCAATTCCTGTTCCTTTATTATAATTCTTCTGAACCTGATTGTGCATCGGAATTTCAAAAAACAAATCGAAAATTTTATCAATATGTTCTTCAGAAATGCCCACGCCAGAATCTTCAACAGCAATAAAAAGATTCTGCTGATCGTGATTGATTTTGACTTTGATAGAACCACCTTTTGGAGTGTATCTAAAAGCATTTGAAATCAGATTATAAAAGACACGCTCCAATTTATAGCGGTCAAAATATACCAGAATTTCTTCGTTTTCAGTTTCAAATGTATAGTCGTAACCGCCGTCTTTGGCATATTCGATAAAAGATAAAAAGATTTCTTTGGTGAATTTGACAATATTTCCGTTTGCAGATTCTAGCGTAACTTGATGATTTTCTAGTTTTCTGAAATCCATTAAGCGGTTAATCAAACTCAACAGATGATTGGCGCTTCCTTCAATAACCAGAAGCTTTTTGTACATTTCGTTGGTTCCGTTATAATCGGCTAAAATTTGCTGCAACGGACCTAGAATCAAAGTTAAAGGCGTTCTGAATTCATGCGAAATATTGGTAAAGAAGTCTAGTTTCAGTTTGTTATTTTCTTCAATTCGCTGCGTTTCCAGATATTCCAGTTCCAATTTTTGTTTCAGTCGGGCTTTCGATTTCATAATCCAAATCAAACCGTATAAACCTAAACCAATTACAATTCCGTACAACATAAATGCCCAGATACTGCGCCACGGAGCGGGATTTACAATAACAGTTAAAGTTGCAGGAGTCTTATTCCAAACGCCGTCGTTATTTGCTCCGCGTACTTCAAAGGTATACGTTCCTGGGTTCTGAATAGCAAAATTAACCTCACTGTTTTTCGTAGTTGTCCAGTTGTTTTCTAAACCTGTTAGACGATAACTATATTGATTGTTTTTGGATCGAATGTAATTTGGAATTGCAAAACTGATTGAGAAATTCGCTTTGTCGTAATCAAGGGTTATCGTTTTGGTAAAACCGATGCTTTTTTCTAAAATTCCGTCTTTATCATGCGCATTTACTGTTTCGTTTTTAATTTTTAAATCGGTAATTAGAACCTGAGGAGCATAATGGTTTAAGGAGATTTTTGTGGCATCAAAAAAAGTTGCTCCCGACGGACTTCCGAAATAAAACTGATTTGAATCTAATTTTAAAGCCGAGTTATCATTGAATTCGTTACTCGCTAAACCGTCTTTCTGATCGTAAATTGCGATAGACTTCTTGATTGTATTGTATTTAATGATTCCTTGATTGGTACTGATCCATAAGTTTTTATCGTCATCTTCTAAAATAGAATGGATGGAAGTAATGACGCTGTTTCCAACTTTTAGATTGACTGGATTGAATTTTTTTCCATCAAAATAATGAAGTCCTTTTGCTTTTGTTCCGACCCAGATTTTGTTTTGGGAATCTTGAAACAAAGTCAGGATATCATCACCTGATAAAGCTGAATGATCGTAAAAGAAATGCTGTATTTGGTATTTCTTCGGATTAAAATTTTGAAGCGGAATGCGATTTAGACCATTTTGTGTTCCTACCCAAAGGAAGTTTTGACTGTCAACTAAGATTGTTCTTAGAATATTGTTGGTTAAAAAAACAGGTTTGGTGTTGTCGTTTCCAATAGAATCAAAAGTTTTGCTGACCGTATTGTAGCGAATCAGTCCTTTTCCAAAAGTGCCAATCCATAAAATAGTGCCTTCTGTTTTTAGAGCATATACGCCGCTGTCTTTTAGCAAAGCGGCTAAGTCTGACGCAATTCGGTTGTCTTCTATTCGTTTAGAAACGGTGTTATAAGCCGATAATCCTTTAGAAAAAGTCCCAATCCATAAAATATGATCGTCTGCCAAACACATGGCTTTGATGTCATTTTTGTTGGCTTGCCCAGTCGTGCTGTTAATATAATTTACAGCTTGGGTATTTTTATTGTAAATCGTGATTCCTCCGCCTTCAGTACCAAAATAAATGTTCTGGTTTTTATCTGCAATGATCGAACTTACCACATCAAAACTCATCGGAATCTTTTTAGAATTCTGATTGTAATTGGAGAAATTAACGTTTGAAACATCCCAAAGATTTACTCCTTTGTAATAACATCCGATCCAAATGGAACCTTTTTTATCCATAAAAACGGACTTTACTTTGTCGATTCCGTTGTTATTATTGGTGTTGTTAATTTTCTGCAGACTTTTATCTTGTCCTAAAATATAAATTCCGTCGTAAGCGCCAACCCATAAAGCGCCTTGTTTGTCTATTACTAAAGAACGAATATCCGTATTGATTTCGCGGTATTTGTCGGCAGGTAAAAACGAAACAAAAGCCTTTTCTTTTAAGTTGAATTTTAAAAGCCCTTTGTTCTTTGTTCCCACCCATAAACTGCCATCTTTGTCTTCGATTACAGATTGCACATTAAGTAAATCTGTTGTGTTTAACGGATAATTTTTAAAGCTGAATTTTCCGTTAATTCTATCTTTCAGCTGACATAAACCTTTTGTGGTTCCGATCCAGATTTCGCCATTTTTAGTTTTTAGAATGTTTAAAATATTATTGCTCGGAAGGGTAGAAGCATCATCATCTGAATGAAAAACGGAAGTGAACAATCCTGATTTTTTGTTGTAAATCGTTAATCCTTTTGAAGTTCCGAACCACATTTCGCCGCCAATTTCCCTAATGCTCCAAACGGCATTATTACTGATCGTATGATTGGCTTTGGTATGAAGATATCTGGTAAAACGATTCGAAACAGGATCGTAACAGTTTAAACCATTGTAAGTTCCGACCCAGATTTTTCCCGAATTGTCTTCTTCAATCGCTAAAATATCATTGTTGCTGATGGAATATTTATCAGTAGCATCATTTCTGAAAATCGTAAATCGGCTTCCGTCATATTTGTTTAAACCATCGCGGGTTCCAAACCACATTTGCCCCAATTTATCCTGATGAATAGCAATGACAGAACTCTGTGAAAGCCCATCAGTTGTGGAAAAATTTTTAAGGCGGTATTTATTTTGGGAAAATAGATTCCCGAAAACAAATACAATTGTGAGAAAAGCTATTTTATATTTCATAGCGTTTATGTTTAATTTTTTTTAGCCACGAATTGCTTCGCCAATTCGCTGTCGCTCGAGTCACGAATTTACTCTAATCTTTAGGACTCGATTTATGTGGTATTTGTTAGCTGCAAATCCACGAATTATTCGCAATCTTAATTTGAATAATTCGTGTGTATTTAACCATTTCAACACAAATAAAATCAATTTAATGGATTAGAGAAAATTCGTGAATTCGTGGCGAAAAAATCCTTGCAAACTGTAGCAGATATTTTGGCTATTTTAAGCGTTTTTTTAACTGATAATCATACAACGAAGGAATTTTTTCGATCGGCATATTCAAAAATTCAATATAAGGATCAATATCGTATTTGATTTCGAATTTTGCATTTCCAAGAACACCAATAATTCTGGCTAAAGCACCGTCTTTCATTCCGTATAGTAAAACTGGTTTTGAAGTATCTGGATTCTCAACTTGAACGTTTAGATTCCAAAAAGTGCTGAAAGGTCCGTGAGAAGGTTTCCAGTATTCAGCGCCGCCTCCGCCAAACAAAGCGTAACTATTGTTTTTATCAGCTTTTAAATGAACGGTAATATTGTCAAACAAATTTTGGTGATTGGCTCCAGAATGCTGGTCTAAAACAGGATCTGTAAATATTTCACAATCTTTATAGACGTTTTTAGTCGCAAAAGTATTGAAACTTAAGGGATGAACAGCAGAATTATATATTTTCAGATTTTGAACCAAAACGTTATGTACTCCGCCTAAAGTTACGGTATAATGCGCCAAATGTGGGCCGTCGGTTGTTATATCTTGAATCGTTATGTTAGAAACTTCTTCGGCTAAAATGCCGCTATCAGCATTGGTGATTTTAACATCTTTAACCCAACTATTGAAAAGACGAGTCAGGAAAATCCCATTATTGCCAGGTTCAACATGATGCGCTACTCTCGGAATGTCAGGAAAAGTAAAACGAAGATGCTCAATTCCGACTTCGTTTAAATGTTTCCATTCTACCAACTGTGCCTGATAACTTGGTTTAACCGAAATGGTTAATGGTGTTTTTAAGGTAATTTTAGAGCCTGAAATTTTAGTGATTTCAACCTGCTGTCTCACAATTGGCAGCTTTGGAAATTTCCAATGATGAGAACCAGGCTTTACTTTGGCTCCTTGATATAAATCTTTAATGATTTCGCCGTTTTCGCCATCTTTATTAAACAATTGCAATTCGACAATATCTCCAACTTTCAAGTCTTTTACATCCGAAACGGTTATAATATGTTCGCCCATTTTCCCCGAACTGACTTTCGCCAACGGATTAGATTCAGGTTCGTATTTATCGAGATACGATTTTACACGTTCGCCTGGAACTTGCGTCCATATAAAACCGCCCGACCATGCGTATTGCGAAAAAGGAAGATCGATATTGTTTTCGGGTTCGCGCTGTCTTTTGTCGAAAGTAGTGAGATATTCGCGGAGTTCAGCCAAGACTTCCGAATCTTTAAGATACATCATCGGTCTCGGACAATAAATCTCGGTTCCATTTTCAGTGGAACCAGCACCGCGTAAGACAAAATTGCTTCTTTCGATGTAGAGAATTTCGCTAAGAATAATTCGTCCTGCAGGCAATTGCAAAATTACGTTTCCTTCAACGGCATTAGCTACTTTAAAAGCTTTTAAAAGCGCTTTTGAATCATCTAATTCGTCATTGGCTTTTACTCCAAAATCCGTGGCATTAATGACCTTTCCTTTGGCTTCAGGAATTTGGCTTTCGCCGAAATGATATCCTGCGTAACTGAAATCAGGGAGATAATTGGTTTTGGATGTAATTATTTTAGGTAATTCCTGCGCCAATAAAGTATTCATGAAAAGACCGCAGGATGTAAGAAGGATTTGGCGAATCATGGTTTTGTGGTTTTTGTGGTTAGTTAGTTTTTTTGAGAGTTTGCTACTAAGGCGCTAAGGCTTTATATAAAAACTTTGTGTTCTAGTCTCGCAAAGACGCTAAGTCGCAAAGGTTTTGTATCATTAAGTCACGAATTTTCTTCTCTCGCAGATCACGCAGATTTAGCGATTTTTTTCTCATAGCCAATGGTTTCAACCATTGGAACGCAACGTAAATCACAATACATTTCCCAAGGTTGAAACCTTGGGCTATGTTTGCTTGTATGTCTTAAAAACTTTGCGTCTTAGCGCCTTTGCGAGATTAAAAAAAACAAGTTTTATTTTATTTCACGCTCCCGATAGCTATCGGGATTAAAATGATTTAAGCAGATTGCACAGATTTATTAAATTTAAATCTCATTAAAATCTGCATAATCTGCAAGATCTGCGAGAGAAATAAAAAAACTTCGTGTCTTAGCGCCTTAGCGGCAAAATCCTATAAAGATCGTTTTATTCCAATCTCAAGTCCGCGGAGTTCTGCAAGACCTCGCAAGCGGCCGATAGCAGAATAACCCGGATTTGTTTTTTTCTTCAAATCGTCCAGCATTTGGTGTCCGTGATCTGGACGCATTGGCAATTTGCTGTTGTTTCTTTTTTCAACTTCCAAAATTGCTTTTACCACTTCGTACATATCAACATCACCCTCCAAATGGTTGGCTTCGTAGAAACTTCCTTCTTCGTCGCGTTGGGTGCTTCTTAAGTGAATAAAATTCATTTTATCGCCATGACGTCTTACTATTCCTGGCAAGTCATTATCAGCACGAACACCGTAAGAACCTGTACACATGGTAAAACCATTGGATGGAGAAGGAGCAGCATTCATTAATTCGATCAAATCTTCTTCTGTGCTCACCACTCTTGGCAAACCTAAAATTGGGTAAGGCGGATCGTCTGGGTGAATGGCCATCAAAACACCCTTACTTTCAGCAACCGGAATAATTTCTTTTAAAAAGTGAAAAAGATTATTCTTTAAAGCTTGTCTGTCAATATGATTGTAAGCGCTTAAAGTCACTAAGAAATCTTCAACGGTATAAGCTTCCTCTGCACCCGGAAGTCCAGCCAGAATATTCTGTTGAAGTTTTACTTTATCATCAGCAGTCATGGCCTCAAAATAGCTTTTTGCCTTTTGTTTCTGCTCTTCAGAATATTCATTTTCAGCACCTGGTCTTTTCAAAATAAATAATTCAAAAGCAGCAAAAGCGTTGATGTCAAAACGTAAAGCTTTTGAACCGTCTTCAACCGTATAAGACAAATCGGTTCTTGACCAATCTAAAACCGGCATGAAATTATAGCACACGCATTTAATGCCGCATAAAGCCAAATTTCTGATGCTTTCTTTATAGTTTTCAATGTATTGAAGATAATTTCCAGTCTGTTTTTTAATGTCTTCGTGAACGGGAATACTCTCCACAACCGACCAAGTCAAGCCAGAAGCTCCTTTTTTAGGATCTCCATCTTCGTGTTCAATTTCCACTTTTCTTTTAATGATTTCATCAATACTCCAAACTTGCCCGTTTGGAATGTGATGTAAAGCTGTTACAATTCCAGTTGCACCGGTTTGTTTAATATCTTGTAAAGAAACAGGATCATTTGGTCCGAACCATCTTAATGTTTGTTCCATTTTTATGTACTTGTTTTAATATTTTTAAATACTTGTAGCGGCAAAACCTCCGTCTACTTTTAATGTTATTCCCGTAACGAATTTCGACATGTCGCTGCATAAAAATAAAAGCGCACCGTCAATATCTTCTGGAGTTCCAAATCTTCCCATTGGCGTGTGATCAATGATTTTTTCGCCTCTTGGAGTCAGTTTTCCTTCTGGAGTCAGTAATAAAGCGCGATTTTGCTCTCCAATGAAAAAGCCTGGAGAAATAGCGTTTACACGAATTCCTTCGCCGTATTTTTGAGCCAATTCAACCGCCATCCATTGTGTAAAATTGTCAATTGCCGCTTTGGAAGCCGAATAACCCACCACTCTCGTTAAAGGTCTTTGCGCCGATGCCGAAGAAATGTTGATGATGTTTCCTGATTTCTGCTTTGCAAAAAGCTCAGAAAAAACCTGAGTTGGAAGCATAGTTCCAATAATATTTAGGTCGATTACTTTTTGTAAATCATCACTTTTCATGTCATAAATAGCTTGATCTGGCTGAATCGTGGCACCTGGCATATTTCCGCCGGCAGCATTAATCAAAATATCAAGACGGCCGTATTTTTCAACGATAAAATCTCTAATTTTTTCTAATTCTTCTTTAACCAAAACATTCGCTTGAACAGCAAAACCTTTTCCTCCGTTTGCTTCAATAGCTTTTACAGTACTCTCTGCTTTTTCAAGCGACTGAGAAACGATTCCGACAATAACACCTTGTTTTGCCAATACATTTGCAAAATTGCTTCCTAAAACTCCGGCACCTCCCGTAATCAAGGCAATTTTTCCTTCTAGATTGAATATCGAATCCATTATTTAGTTTAATTTTCAATACTTTAAATTCCAAATTCCAATTTGGAATATAAAGTGTGGTTATGATTAGTTTTAATATTTTGTTTTTTAAAATTCCCAATTATTCGTCACTGAGTTTGGAATTTGGAATTTCAAATTTTGGAATTTTAACTTCTGATAGCTTCAATCAGATCCAAAACTCTCTTTGTTTCTTTTTCAATTGTCTCATAAGCTTCGTATTCCATTACTTCTTTGCTGATTAATTTGCTGCCCATTCCAACGGCAGAAACGCCAGCATTAAACCAAGTTTCAATGCTTTGTCTGGTAGTATCAACGCCTCCTGTAGGCATGAAAATTAAGTTTGGAAAAATGTCTTTAATGGCACTCATAAAATCTGGACCTAAAATATTTCCAGGAAAAAGTTTAATGAATTGTACTCCGGCATTTTCAGCTGCAATAATTTCAGTTGGAGTCATACAGCCCGGAGCGTATAAAATATCTTTTGAAATTAAAAATGAAGCTACTTCAGGAACAAAACCCGGACTGATAAAAAAGTCGGCTCCTGCTACATAATAGGTTTCTGCCTGCGCCAAATTTTTGATGGTTCCAATTCCTAAGAGCATTCCTGGCATTTCGGCATTTCTTACTTCAATCATTTTTTTGAAATTAGAAAGCGCTTCAGGGCCACGGCTTGTATATTCAACGGCTCTAATTCCGATATTATATAAGGTTTTTAAAACCGCAAGACTTTTGCTTTCGTCAGCATTAAAATAAAGCGGAAGCATTCCTTGTTTTACAATAACATCAATCGAGTTCTGAATCGTACTCATAATTATATTTTTACTTTAATAACAATCTTTTTAAGCGCTCCCTTACCAATCATTGCAGTATGAACATCTTCTGGAAATAAGATGGCAAATTGTTTTTCCTGCATTTCAAAAAAGGTATCTGGTGCATCATGGAAAAATCGAACGTCTCTTTCGTCACTGTATTCGCCATTCGGATTCACACATTTCTCTCTAGGTTTCCACGCAAAAGTTTCAGGACCTTTAATCGAGATCTGTATGTCAATGTTTTTGTCATGGCATTCAAATCCTTTTACCGCTTCTTCTTTTGTGTTTCCTTCTCCCACAATTACAATTAGTTTTAAACCTTCACCAATTTCAAAAGCGCCTTCTTCAAGATTCGCAATATCATTTTGGCTTACATAATCAAAAGCTTTCTTGAAATTGGGATGCAAACCGTAGTATTTTGATGCATTATGTAAGGAATCTAGTATCATTTTAGTATGTTTTATTTTTGTTTTTTAATGTTATGTGTATATTTGCGTGTGCGTACACGGTATTTTACAAATGTATGCAAAATGTAATGTAAAACAACTTATTTTTGATAAAATAAATTAATTTTACCCTACTGCTTTTATTTTTTTAACTTAAAAAGAATCAATATCATAACAATAAAAAAAATTGCCGAATTAGCTAATGTTTCTGCCGGAACTGTCGACAGGATTATACACAAACGCGGACAAGTAGCACAAGAGACCGTTGATAAGGTTAATGCTATAATTGAAGAGTTTGGATATACTCGAAATATATTGGCAAGTAATTTGGCTCTGAACAAAAAGTTTCATTTTGCGGTTTTCCTTCCAAAATCAGAAACGCTGGAATATTGGAAAAGTCAGATTGATGGAATTGAAAAAGCGGCTTCGGAATTCAGTAAGTTCGGAATTGTTTTAGACTATTTTTTCTACGATTACAATCTGGCATCGTTTAAAGAATCTGCACAAAAAGTGCTAGAATGCGATAACGATGGTTTATTGTTTGCACCAATTTTTTATGAAGATTCTGTTCAGTTTTTAAAAGAATATGAAAAGAAGAATATCCCGATTGTAATGGTCGATTCGAATGTTTCTGAAGAAAACGAACATGCCTATGTGGGACAAGATGCCTTTCAGAGCGGTTATTTGGCTGGAAGGTTAATTAGTTTTGCTGTGAAAAACGAACGCCATGTTTTGATTTTTAAAATTACAAGAGAAATTGAAAGCACTTCTGTGTATAAGCAGCGCATAAAGGGTTTTTATTCTTATTTTGAGGATCACGATGAATTGACGAATTTTAAATTTTCTGAGTTTTCTCTAAAAGATTCAGGAAGAGATCAGCTCAATCTGGAAATGTTCTCGGGAGTAAATAGCGTTTTTGTACCGAATTCGAGAGCTTATATTGTGGCAGAATTTTTAGAAAAAAACAATATAAAAGGGGTTCGAATTATTGGTTTTGATTTGCTGAAAGAAAACATCGAATACTTAAACAAAGGAGTTATTGATTTCTTAATCAACCAAAGACCCGAAGATCAAGGTTATATGGGAATTAATTATTTGTATAAAAAACTGGTTCTTCAAGAAGAAACGGAACGGACGCATTATATTCCGCTGGAGATTATTTTGAAGGAGAATTATTTTCCGGCTAAGCGATAGTTTTTTTGCCACGAAGGCGCTAAGTCGCTAAGTTTTTTAATCTCGCAAAGTCGCTGAGACGCAAAGTTTTTTGTTTCACGCAGATTTAAAAAGATTTAAGCAGATTTGTTTTGAATTAAAATCTGAATTAATCTGCTTCAATCAGCAAAATCTGCGTGAAATAAAATCATTTTAATCCTCTAATCTGTGGCTTAAAAATCTTCGTATCTTAGCGCCTTCGCGACAAAACCATTACTTCCTCACCTTAACAATCAAAGGATTATTAATCTTTTCTGCAAAAGAACTCAAATAGTTTTCCCATTCTTGTTTGGTTTGAAACGGACTTCCTTTTTTCCATCCAAAACCTGCATAATAAATGGCTTTATTGTTTTTTACAGCAATGTTTCCGTATAAGTTGCTCAGATCTTTTTCGTTCGTAACATGATGGTCAAAACTAGTTAAAGAACCTTTTGGAGTAACTAAACCAATTCCGATTTCAGAATCATCGATAGGTTCCCAATAGCTCAGCCAGCCTTCTTTTAAATTAGTACCAATTGTTCCTTTTTTATCATGAAGCGTTAAACCTGCAGAAATGGTTTTGGTTCCTGTAATATTGATTTCAAAACGAGAAAGCTGACTTCCGTAATCCAAACTAATCAATTTTGATTCGGTTATTTTGTTTCCTTTCGCATCCCAATCGGCATACGTTAAAATAAAACTCGTTCTGATCGGACCTGTTGTAATGGTTTTCCAGCTGATGAAATTCTTTGAAAAGTAATATTTCCCGTCAACGTTTACAGCAATTCCGCCTACGCCGCGACTGTCGCCCACGTGAAAATTATCCAAACCTTCTCCAGTATCTTTATGATAAGTTCCTGTTCCGTTAGTAGCTTTTTCGTACCACTTATTAATGATTGGATAATCGACTCTTTTGAGCCAAGCGTCGATTCCGCTAGTTAAAGTTCCGCCAGGAATTTTGTCTTCCACCATTTTTTGTGCGACAGGTCCGTAAGTTCTAAAAGCGACTTTGTTGTTTTCCCAAGCATAATCGTCTGTGCGTTCTGGAACAAAACGCGAATAACAGCTAATCACTTTTGAAGAGGAAGGATTTGATCCAACCAAAACTTCAAAATCTTGTTTAGAAGAAGCTTTGATTTTTGGTTGAAATAAAAGCAAATCTGCATTTCCGTCTCCATCAGTATCTACGGTTTGCGTTTCTAAAAATGTATTGCCGTTTTTAATTGAATAATCTTCGAGTTTTGCATTAGAAGCCAATCCAAGAGATTTTTTAGTTAATTCGATGGTTTCAAATTCTCGATCTACTTTTAAAGTGTTGCTAACGGTAATGATTTTATTCTGAGAGAAAGCCGTAAAATTAGCCGTTAGAAGAGTTATAATAAAAAGATGTTTTTTCAAAATTCTTTGGTTTTATATTTAAAAAAAATAGGTTGGATAGGAATATAAAAGTACAAAGCAAAACGGAATTGAAAATACAGAATAGGAGTAATTCTGTACAGAATGCTGAAAATCAAATTTATAAGTGATAAAATTTATTTATTGCTTTTTTATTTCTTTTAATAAATAACTTATGTTTACGGAAAACAGTAATCTTAGAAAATTGGAATTTAATAAGTTTGAATCTTAAAAGATAAAGATAATAATATGAAGTATGTACCTAATTTGATTCCAGAAAAATCACAAGTTTTAAAGCATTATTTTACTGGACGTATTGATCAAACTAAAAAAGTTAATCCTATTCAGAATTTTTTAAGTTGGAGTGGTGGATTGATTTTTTTATTATGGGCAGTAGTATCTTTAAAACATCCATTATTGACTTTATTTTTAGGTGTTATTGGGTTTTTGATAATTCCTCCAGGACATAAGTGGATCGAAAAAAAATTTAGATTTAATCTTACCACAAAAATAAAATTTAGTTTTGGACTGGTTCTTTTCTTGTTTTCAATACCGCTTTTAGCTCATTATGCTTCGATCGATAAAAAGGAGGCTCATTTATTAAAACTTAAAATAGCACAAGAAGAAAAACAGAAAGCTGAATTAGAAAAGGAAGAAAAAAATAGGAATGATAGTTTATCCTTCTATCTCAATGCAATTTCAGAAAAAGCGGATAAGCATAAAATAAGTGATGCAAAAAAACTATTAGGCAGAGCAATGTTTTTTGCTAAATTACCCTTGGATAGAGATAAAATCGAAATTGAAAAAAGTAATATTTCGAGAATAGTAGCACTAGACCTTATTAATTCTGGAGAATATAGAAGGGCGATTCCTTTTTTAGATACACTTATTGATAATAATGGAAATGATGCTGGTTTACGTGTAAAACGAGCGATATGTTATAGCAAGACAGGTAATCTCAAAGAGGCTGTTTCTGATAGTAAAACTGCAATTGGTCTTGGAGATAAAGATGCTGAGAAGCTTTATAACAAAATTAATCCTTTAAAAAAACGAATTGCATATTATGTAACAAGATGTTGTGATGGAACAACGTCAAATTCAACAGGAAGAGGGACTTGTTCTCATCATGGAGGTGTTTGCAATTGGAGCGAACCAGTTTACGAAGAATATAGAAAATACGAATAAATTATGGTAAATAATGTTTTTCAAGAAGTTCCTTTAGTGCAGGTTAGTTTTTTTCAAAGAATATTTAAGCAATTGCCAGTAGAAAATAGTGTTATTGAGTTAAATAATTTATTGGCATCATATCCTATAAATCAGATTTCTAAAGATCTTATTTATGAAATAGAAGAGCGTTATCAAATTAGTCTTAAAGATGAATTCAAACTAAACCTAGAAGAATTTTATGCTGTTTATTTAAATCATTGCTTAGATGATGGAATATTATGTGATTCAGATTTTGATAACTTAAATAATTTAAAATCAATTTTATCGCTAAGTGAAGAATCGATAGGGAAATTAAATAAAGATATTGGAGTTATAGTCTATAAAAAGTTTTTCGATAAATCTATCTCAAATGGAAGGTTAGTAAAAAAAGAAGAAATTTTACTGGAGAAAATTGAAAAGGATCTTAAACTTCCAAAGTCATTGGTTAATAAAATTTGTAGAGATGGCAAACAAAATTTCATGCAAAATTACCTTGAAAATATTATTCATAAATTAGATTTTTCACCTTCCCTTCAACAGGAAGTTTTGGAAACAGGAGAAAGATTAAATATTGATTTAAACTTTAATAAAGAAATCAATAAACAATTAGAAAGACTCAGAATTTATTGGAAACTGGAAAATTTACCTCTTGAAACAATTAAATGTGATATTCAGATTCAGAAATCCGAAGAATGTTATTTCAAAATTGATGCTGTAGAATGGCATGAATTAAAAAACTATAAACACAAACCTATTAATTACAATTCTGATACTAAAAAAATAAAAAGATTTTTTTTAAATCCTCAAAAAAATAATAATGCGGTTTATACAAAATATATTGATTCTGGAAGTTTATATCTTACCAACAAAAGGGTTATTTTTATAGGAAGTAATAAAAATTTAAACATAAGATTTGAGAAAATTTTAAGACTAACTCCACAATCAGATGGAATTGAGATAGATAAAGAAACTATAAAATCTGTGTATGTCAAGATTTTTAATCAAGCTGATGAATTTTCTTTAATTTTAGATAAGTTAATAAAGCAAGTAAAGTAGATTATTTAATTGAAAAATGTAAATGAATGTAACTAAATATATTTATAATGGAATATAAAAAATGGCTTACATATTGGAAAAAAAATTTATCTGACTCTTTAAAAAGTGATATTGATCTTAAAAACCTTAAACATTTTGAAGTTGATGTCTTTAATATTGAAGATACTGTCATAAATGAACTTGAAAAAATAAATAAGTTAATAGATTTTGAAGAAGAAAATTTAAATAAGAAAAAGGGAATAACAAATAAAGAAAGTGAAAATTGGGTTTCTCTAAAAGATATACACATTTTAATTTCTCCTATTAAAATTAAGCCTACTACCGAAAATTTGGTGTATTTAAAGGATAAAAAACCAAAATTTCCTTTTTGGTTTTTTGCAAAAGTAGATAGGTTCGGTAAATTAAATGTTCCAGATGATACTTTTCCCATTTTTCAAAGAAAATATTTAGAGCCGCTTGCTGATGAGCGTACAGAGTTCATTTTTGGATCCCTAGAAAATATTGATAAAGCTACTGCCGTAGGAAAAGAAAAATTTACCAACTATTTGGATTATATAAACTATCTGCAAGATGTTTTTAAATTGGCAATTGACCAAGATTTTAAAGATTATATAACCTCAGGATATGAAACGTTAAAAAGTGGAATCATTCTTTTGCCTAATGAAGAAATTAATGCTGCTATCGGTATAATAAAATTGTATGAAAAAATATTAAAAGAAAAAGAGATTCCAAATTTATTAAAGAACGTCATTACATTACAAAACAATACTGTAAATCTGCCATTGGAAGTAAAGCAATTTATAGATTCCAATTTTTTGCATTTAGGACAAATGGGATATGAACACCCTCTTTCCATTTCACAGAGAAAAAGTTTGTATACCTTTTTACAGCATAATGATAAAGTTTTTGCAGTAAATGGTCCTCCTGGAACAGGAAAAACTACTTTATTGCAGAGCATGGTTGCGAATAAAATAGTTGAAAGTGCAATTAAAGGTGGTGAAGCATCTTTAATTCTGGCTTGTTCAACAAATAATCAAGCTGTTACAAATATTATAGATAGTTTTTCTAAATCAAATACAAAAGAAGGAGATTTACAAGGAAGGTGGATTCCTAAAATCAATGGATATGCAACTTATTTATCATCAAAAATAAAAACAATAGAAGAATTAAAGGGGATTAATTATAAGAAAGAAGATGGTGAAGGATTGTTTAATGATATAGAAAATCAATCTTATCTCAAAGAAGCTAAGAGTTATTTTATTGAAAAAAGCAAAATTTATTTTAAGAAGGAAATTTTAAATATTCAATCGGTAACCACTGAGCTTAGAAATGAGATAATTAAGATTGAAAATAATCTGAAAGAAGCTTCTGCTATTTGGAATGATTATTTAAGTATGGAAAGCCAATTTGAGAATGAATATTATGTTTCTAAAGCAATTAAAGATAAATATTATACAGGTGTACTTTTAAACGAATCTTATTTTGATTCAGATATTAGTGATCTTAAAACATTGGAAGAAAAAATTATCTTTTACTTTAGTAATGAACCATTTTTCAGAAAGCTGTTTTGTTTTTTTAGATTTAAATCAGCTCTTCAAAATAGAAAATCCGAGATTAGAATTTTGTTGAGAGATTCATTAGTAGAAGAAACTGATGTTTTTTTATATAATAAGATTGATATTCTTGATAAAATAGATAAAAAAATAAGATTAGCTGATTCAATTTCAAACTCTGTAAAAAGATGGAAAGATTGGAAAGTTAAAAATTCAATTATTGGAAATCCTCCACAGAATGAAGATAAATATTGGGATTCTGAATATTCTAAGATAAGAAATAAAACAGAACCAAATTGCTTTTATGATGAACTAGATGTAAGCCTTCGTCATAAGGCTTTTCAATTAGCCTTACACTATTGGGAGGGCAGATGGCTTATGAAATTAGAAATAGATTTAACAGATCCTAATTTTAAGAAAAAAGGCATTGGTGCTATTAAAAATAGATGGAGACGCCATGCTATGCTAACGCCTTGTTTTGTTAGTACATTTTATATGGCTCCGAAATTTTTCAGTTATTATAAATTTTTCAAACAAAGTGAGGACGGAACTAATATTTTTGACAATCCACCACTTTATGATTTTGTAGATTTATTACTTGTTGATGAAGCAGGACAGGTAACACCAGAAGTTGGTGTTGCAACCTTTTCTCTTGCAAAACAAGCAGTAATCGTTGGAGATGTCAAACAAATTGAGCCAATTTGGAATGTATCTAATAAAGTTGATATTGGTAATCTTAAAAAGTGCGAAATAATAACGAATTATGAGAATGAGATTTATGAGAAAGAGTATGACCACAAAGGATTTTTATCTTCAACAGGAAGTATAATGAAAATGGCTCAAAATGCATGTAATGTTAAATCAGACAATTTTGATGAAAAAGGATTAACATTATTGGAGCATAGACGTTGTTATAATGAAATAATTGAGTATTGTAATGTTTTGGCATATAAAGGTCAATTGAAAGCTCTTAAAGGAAAAGCTCCTGACAATTTATTATTTCCTCCAATGTATTGCATACATGTAGAAGGAAAATCAACAACTTTAAATTCCAGTAGATATAATCAAAATGAAGTAGATGCGATTGTAAATTGGCTAATTTCTAATAAAAGCAATATCGAACTAAAGTATAAAAAGAATGGAATTGGAGAGAGTATTGAAAACATTGTTGGAATCATTACACCTTTTGTTGGACAAAAAAATACTTTGCGTAACGCATTGAGAAATGCTGGATTTGATGTAAACCTTTTAAAATTAGGAACAGTCCATGCTCTGCAAGGAGCAGAAAGACCTATTATTTTATTTTCAATGGTCTATGGAAAAGATGATTCGGGAACAATGTTTTTTGATAGGGATAACAAGCCTAATATGCTCAATGTCGCAGTTTCTAGAGCAAAGGATAATTTTATTGTTTTTGCAAATACAGAAATACTAAACAAACAATCAAAAATACCTTCTGGAATATTAGCAAATCACTTGGTTTATAATTCCAAGCTTTAATTAAGAGAATAATATATTAAATCAATTATGGAAATTAAATGCATAATTTTCGATTGTGACGGAGTTTTGGTCGATACAGAGAAAATCGGTAACGGAATATTGCTGGCAATGGCACAAGAACACGGATTTGAAATGGAATTGGAAGATGCTTACCGACATTTTAATGGTAGAAATCTAAAAGATTGTTTCCGTCATATCGAAGAAGCCATAGACCAAAAACTGCCTGAAAATTTTGAAAGCGAATATCGAGAAAAGAGTTTTGAAGCTTTTAAAACGCAAGTAAAACCAATGAAAGGCATTGAAGATTTTATTGTAAAATTAAAGATTCCTTATTGCGTTGCGTCGAGCGGACCTGTAGATAAAATTCGTTTGAATCTGGAAGTTGCGGGTTTGTTGGATAAATTCGAGAATAAAATATTTAGCTCCTATCAAATTGGAAGCTGGAAGCCAGAACCTGGAATATTTTTGCATGCTGCCCAAGAAATGGGTTTTGAAGTAAAAGACTGCATTGTGGTGGAAGACAGCAAAGCGGGAGTAAAAGCAGGAGTACGTGGCGGATTTAAAGTCTACGGTTTTGCCAACGGTTTTAATAACGAAGATTTAGAAGAAGAAGGAGCAGAGCTTTTTTCTTCTTATGAAGAGTTGAGTGAGAAACTTGGGGTTTGAGGTTTTAGTTTTGTTTCAGGTTTCAAGTTTCAGGTTTTGTTGTAGCGAGCTTCGACTTCGCTCAGCCTGAATAATAAGTTTTAAGTTGTCTTGTCTGCCTAAGCGAAGTCGAAGACTACCAGTTTTAATTCTTAGTCAACTTTGTCAAAGTTCAAAACTTTGACAAAGTTTATCGTTGGAATTTGGGCTCGAGCGATAGCGAACAGGCGAAGCAATTTCAGAATTTAGAATTTTCTAATTGTCACATTTTCTAATTGGCTAATTTTCTAATTACCACATTTTCTAATTTCAATCCAATTTGTTGCACTAAAATTAATTTTATTATATTTGAGTTTGCACATTCTCTTTTTTACTTGAGTATTAATGAATAATTGTTAATAATACATTTAAAAGAAAGAATGTTTTTTGTCTAGAAAATAACTTTTCCCAAAGAAGTATTCTCCGGATTGTGATTCCAAAAAAATCACAAAACTAACCTACAGACGCAAACAGAATGATGAAATTTAAAATTAGAATTTTACTTCTATTCCTATTATTTTCTCCAATTATCAATTCTCAAATCAAGAAGATTGGAGTTCCTTTTATTGCCAATTATAGTCCGAAAGCTTATAAAGCCGCATCTGAAAATTGGGATGTTTTGCAAGATTCAAAAGGCATGATGTTTTTTGCCAACCATTTTGGGATTATGCAGTTTGACGGCATTCGCTGGGCCATTGTAACGCAGCCAGAAAACCGAAGCATGGTGCGTTCGATGGCAATTGATAAAAAGGATAAAATATATATCGGTGCTCAGGGCGATTTCGGATTCATGATTCAGCTTCCAAACGGGCAATATCAATATACTTCTTTGGTAAAATTGCTTCCAAAATCGGCTCGAAATTTTGGCGACGTGCTTCACACTGTTGTTCGAGACAGTGAAGTGATTTTTTTCTCTTACGAAAGGATTTTTATCTATAAAAGCAATGCAATCAAAGTAATAGATGCCAAAACGAGTTTTGATGATTTCTTCGAAGTTGGAAGAGAAATCTATGTTTCAGACAATGAAAAAGGATTATTACAGCTAAAAGGCGATGCTTTAATTCCTGTAGAAAGTGGCGAAAAGTTTGTTGGATTGCAGGTGAGAAAGATTTTTCAAATTAAAGACGGACTTTTATTGTTTACGCAAAAAAAAGGCCTTTTTATTTTTAGCGAAAATCAAATAAAGCCATTTGTAACCGAAGTAGATCCTTTATTAAAACAAAATCAGATTTCGGCAGGAATTGAACTTTCTGATGGTTATTTTGGAATCGGAACTCGCCAATCGGGCTTGATAGTTATAGACAGTGCAGGACATTTGATTCAGCATATCGATAAACAAATGGGACTTCAGAATGAGTACGTGACCAACTTTAAAATCGATAAAGAAGGAAACTTATGGGTCACGCTTAAAGGCGGAATTTCTCTGATTCAGATTTCGTCTCCTTTGTCAAAAATTATAGATGGCACTAATTCTGAAACCAAAATTTATTGCAGTCAGATTTACCAGAATAAATTGTATATCGGTACAGACAACGGTTTGTTTTGGCTAGATTGGGAAGCGTATAAAAGCGGAAAAAGGGAAAATATAGCCTTTCAGCATGTTTTTGGAATGTCTGAAAATGTTTGGAATGTGGGGGGGTTTGACAACTCGTTATTGGCTTTTGAAAAAAACGGAATATTCGAAATCAATGGAAATTCCGCGAAAGCGATAGCCAAAATTGATGGCGCGTGGCAGGGAATTTTAATTCCGAATCATTCTGATTTACTGCTTGTTGGCGGTTATACTGGATTGTACTTGCTGAAGAAAATAAATGGTTCTTGGGTTTTTCAGCATCGAATAAAAGGCTTTGAAGAAAGCAGCAGAATTATGGAAACCGATAAAAATGGAAACATTTGGATTGCACATGGTTATAAAGGGATTTATAAACTGAAATTCAATGCCACATTTGATGCTGTTGCTTCTATTCAGTTTTATAATGACAAAAATGGTTTTCCGTCGAGTTTGTTTTTGAATACGTTTAAAGTCGATAATCAGATTTTATTTGGAACCACAAAAGGTGTTTATAGACAGGATGTATCTTCAAAAAAAATGATTCCAGATCCTGTTTTCAGAAAGTACCTCGGATTGGAAAATCATATTCGATTATTAAAACCGGATCATCAGGATAATATTTGGTACGTTTCTGGCGAAAACACAGGAAAAATAAGCAGACAGAAAAATGGAAGTTTTAAAATTGAAGAACTTCCTTTTCGAAAGCTTCGCTATATTTATGTTCCCGGTTTCGAAAATATCCAAACCACAAATAGCGGTGATGTTTTCTTTGGAACGCAAGAAGGCCTGATTCATTATAGCGCCATTAAAAACAAGAGATATCAAACGAAGTATCAAGCTGTTATTTCTGAGGTGAAATGCATTTTTCCGAAAGATAGTTTGCTATTTTCCAGCCGTTATGATGTCCTTCCGAACAAGAAAGGATCAATAAGTGATAAGCTTTCGACTGTTTTATCGTATTCTAATAATGCCATTCATTTTTCTTTCGCTTCACTTTGTTTTGAAGATGCCGATGCAACAAAGTATGAATATTGGCTAGAAGGTTTTGAACCAACTTGGTCGGATTATACTCTTCAGACTGAGAAAGAATATACCAATTTGCCTGAAAACGAATATGTTTTTCACGTAAGGGCAAAAAATATGTATGACGTGGTGAGTGAAGAAGCTGTTTTTAGATTTGAAATTTTACCACCTTGGTATAGAACTTTTTGGGCTTACTTATTTTATTTTGCGCTTTATAGCATTGTAATTTATTTGATTGTTAGATATCAGAAATCTGTTGCAGAGCGTCAACGTCGCCAATTAATAGAGAATCAGGAAAAAGAATTGCTTCGAAGCCGTGCAGAACTTAATGAACAGAAACTGACATTTGAACAGCAAAATATGGCTATTGTACGCGAAAATCTTCAAAATACAATAAATCTTAAAAATGCTAAAGTAGCTTCAAACACCGTCAATCTGATTCATTTGAATGAAATTTTGCTTTCGATAAAAGAATTGATCGGACAGATTGATAAGAAAAACGATCCGAATGTAAACTTTGGCATTCTCACGAAAATCAATAAATTAATTGACCACGAATTGCAAGGAGACAAACATTGGAACGAATTTGAAGAAATTTTCAATCAGTTGCATGATAATTTTATGCAACGGTTAAAATCAAGTTATCCAGAATTGACTCCGCGTGATATGCGATTGTGTGCGTATCTGCGAATGAATTTCAATACAAAAGAAATAGCACCGCTTTTAGGAATTTCAGTTCGAGGTGTTGAAGATACCCGATACCGTATTCGCAAAAAACTGCAGCTTCCGTCTGATGTGAATATTACCGAATTTATTCTCAATTTTTAAATTTTGCATTATAAGTTAAATCCTAAGTAGTTTTACGCTTTTTAAAGTGCAATTTGTTACATTTTTTTAATAGTACCGTAGTCAAACCGTACTCCAAAATGTAAGTCTTGCCTGATTTTTTGGTTAATATTGCGCTGTTGTTGTCGGAAAATACAATCTGTTTTAGAAATAGATTTGTTTTGAAGCAATAGCAATTACTAACTAAAAACCTATTTTAAAATGAAGCAAAATGACTTTTTTTTCGGCCGACCACCGAAAAGCAATTCTTATTTATTTAAACAATTCTGTGTAGCAGTTTTATTTTTGCTGATGCCATTTCTCAAGACTCAAGCCCAATGTAATACGCTCGTTTGGTCTGATGAATTTAATGGCACAACGGTAGATTTAACCAAATGGCAGAGTATTTCAGGAAACGGCTGTCCGTCGCTCTGCGGATTTGGAAATGCTGAGGCACAGCGTTACGATCCCAATCAGGCGACAATTGTAAAAGAAGGAACAAACAGTTACTTAAACATCGAGGCGAAATATGCGCCGAATTCACAATTTCCTGATCAGCCGTATGCTTCTTCAAAACTCACAACAGAAGGAAAGTATTCTTTAAAGTACGGAAGGATAGAAGCCCGAATGAAGTTGTCTAATGGACAAGGAGCATGGCCAGCTTTTTGGATGCTTCCTGTAAACGGAAACTGGCCGTATACTGGTGAAATTGATATAATGGAAGCCAAACACAGAAATCCGCAATCTATAGACGGAACTATCCATTATGATGGAAACGGATATCATTTTACAGGAAGAAGCTACAGTTCTCCAACAGATTTATCTTCGGATTTTCATGTTTATGCCGTAGAATGGGGACCAAATATCATTAAATGGTTTGTTGATGATGTTTTGTTTCATACAGCAACGCCAAATACAACCGTAAACGGAGGCTGGCCTTTTAACGATAGTCAGTTTTACATCATTTTAAACCTTGCTGTTGGTAGTGCAGGAACGCCTTACACCAGTGTAAACGGAGCTGGAGTAGCGCCAGTTCCAGGTGATTTCCCAGCAAAATTACAAGTCGATTATGTTCGTGTTTACGATGGGAGTTTCAAATATGCGGTAACAGGCGATAACAAAGTGTACCAAAATGAAACTAGTAAAACCTATTCTGTAAATGCAATTGCGGGGGCGACCTACAACTGGACTGTTCCAGCAGGAGCAACAATTGCATCAGGACAGGGAACAAATTCGATTACTGTAAATTGGGGAACTTCTGGAGGAGATGTTTCTGTAGCTGCAACAGTTTCTGGCTGTAATGTCAATAACTACAAATTGGCGGTTACGACCGAACCAGCATTGCCAGTTGAAAAAATACATGAAGATTTTCAAAGTAATCGAAATGTATTGTACCCAGTAAAAACGGGAGTTTTGACAGAAGCTGTTGCGAATCCTTCTGCAACTGGAATTAACACTTCGGCTTTGGTTGGAAAATACGTTAGAAATTCAAGCGAATTGTACGATGTTTTAAACATCAGAAACGTAACCATTACCAACGCCAACGATTATGTTTACGGAAGAAAAAGACTTTCGTTTGATATTTATACTTCTGCGCCAGTTGGAACAAAAATTTCGATGCAATTAGAAAACAGCAATGTTACAACAGCAACAAATTATCCGTCGGGAAGACATAGCGGATTTAAAGCAACAACGACAGTTCAGAATAAATGGGAAACTTTAGAATTTGAGTTTGAAAAAATAATCGATCCCAATACGAGCGCTTTGTCAATCAATAATGTGGTGATTCTTTTTGAATCGAATTCGAATTCTGGAGCGACATATTATTTTGATAATCTGCTGACAAAAGCAGCGCCAGAAAAACCAATTATTGCAACAGATGTGTTGCAAAATTATGATGGCGTAAATAAAATCATAAAAGGAACAACCACTGGAACGTATTCTGTTGTAGCAAATCCCGGAACTAATTCGGTTAACGCTTCCGCGAATGTGGCAAAGTACATTAGAAATGCGTCTGAACAATATGATGTTCTTTTCTTTAATACACAAACTTCAATTGAAGATGCTGGTTTATTTAAAAATCAGACGAATAAAATTATGATCGATGTGTATACATCGGCACCTATAGGAACAGTTGTCAGCATGAATTTCGAAAATAGCGCCACATCGCTTCCCGCCAATTATCCGACAGGAAGAAATAGCAACTATGTCGCGATTACAACCAAACAAAATCAATGGGAAACGCTGACATTCTATTACAATTCAAGTCCAGATGCAGGAACTTCAAACTTAGCGGTAAATCAAATGGTTTTATTGTTTAATTCAGGTTCTTATACAGCTGATACCTATTATTTTGATAATATTCGAATAGGATCGACTAAACTTCCAGATACTTTTACGCCAGGCGTGGTGTACGAAGATTATCAAACCATTCACAATATCACATTTAGAGATGCGATTGGAACGTATACGCCAAACACGGCAAATCCAAACGCAAGCGGAATCAATACTTCTACAAACGTTGGAAAATACGTTCGCAAATCGACTGAATTGTATGATAATTTTTCATTCAATAGTACGATAACTAATATCGGAGATTTCAAAGGCGGCGTTAAAAAGTTCGCTATGGATGTTTATACTTCGGCACCAGTTGGGTCTATTATTTCTTGGCAGGCAGAAAGCAGTGCATCGGTTCCAGCAAATTATCCTGTTGGAAGACACAGTATTTATCAAGGAGTAGTCAAACAAAGCAATGCTTGGCACACCGTAACTTTTACCTATGTAAGTTCACCAGATGCTTCCACTTTAGACAGCGAAGTAAACCGTTTTGTTTTCTTGTTTGAACCGGGAACCAATTCTGGAAACACGTATTACTTTGATAATCTAAGAGCTTTAAATTTAGTTTCTACAGAAAATCCGAACACTTTGCCAGCACCTTGGACAAGTACAGATCTTGGCGCGGTAACTCCTGCAGGAGAAGCTACACATGCTAGCGGAACATTTACGATCAAAGGTGCAGGAAATGATATTTGGGATACAACTGATCAATTTCAGTTTGTGAATCAGCCTATTACTGGCGATGCTGAAATTATTGCTAAAGTAAATTCCTTGACCAACACCAATACGTATGCAAAAGCAGGAGTAATGTTCCGTGAAACGCTTACACCGACTTCAAAACACGCTATGACCGATGCAAGTGCAGCAGCAGGAATTGAGTTTCTAACTCGCGATACCACTTCTGGAATAACAACTGCAGAAGTTACAACAGGCGCGGCTCCAAAATGGGTTCGTTTAGTAAGATCAGGAAATGTATTTACTTCTTATTCTTCAGATAATGGAACAACGTGGACGCCAGTAGGAACGCCAAGAACAATCGCAATGGCAAGCACTATTTATGTTGGAATGGCAGTTACTTCTCATGCAAATGGAACTTTAACAACAGGAGTTTTCACCGACGTAACGATTAGAAATATCACTCCAAATCCGAATGTAAATTTAGCTTTAGGCAAAACAGCGACAGCTTCTACAGAAGAAAATGCAACTTTTACAGCCAATAAAGCAACAGATGGAGATGCAGGTACAAGATGGGCAAGTTCTTTTGCCAATGCGACTGAATGGATTTATGTTGATTTAGGAAGCAATTACAACATCAACAGAGTGGTTTTAAAATGGGAAGCAGCTTATGCAACGCAATACAAAGTGCAGCTTTCTACAGATAATGTTTTCACAGAAAGCGAAACAATAAACACGCAAACTGCCTCAGACGGAGGAACAGATGATTTAGCGGTAAGCGGAACAGGAAGATACCTTCGAATTTTATGTACTGCGAAAGCTTTGGCGCCTTACGGATATTCTTTATTTGAAATTGAAGCTTACGGATCGTCTTCTACAGCGAGAATGGCTTTGAATGTTACAGAAGAACCTCAGGAAGAAGAAGTTGTTTTTGCTGTGTATCCAAACCCGACAACAAATTATGTTCAAGTTTCATCTCCTGAAAACTTGGAGAATAAAGTCATTACAATTTATGACAATACAGGGACTTTGATTCTGCAAAACAAAGCAGAAGGAAGTGAAAGCGTAATTGACGTAAGCAAACTTCGAAGAGGAATCTATATTCTGAACTTCAAATCAGATCAAAAAAGCTGGACTAAAAAACTGATTAAGAAATAATTTTTAAATCTGTTGGGTGCAATTTAAGGAGGGCAGACCAATTGCACCTGGCGGATTTTCTAGTCATTCATTTGAAAATGGCTTTGGTTTAAAATCTATTTACATAACCCTAAAATTATTTAGATATGAATAAAATTAGACTTCAAAGATTTTCTTTTTTGATGACACTTTTTTTAGTGTTTTCAAATTTAATGCATGCTCAAGGACCAGTTCCTTTTACGATTAGTAATAATTCGCCGTTTGCAGACAGTGAGTTATATGTTGCCATTGTGGGTATCGATTATAGCACTGGAAATCACGTTTGGGTCAATGCCAAGACAAGTCAGGTTTTGCCCATGAGCGCTTCTTACAATACAGTTACTGGACCCACTTATGGAGGAAATACAGGACCGGGACAAAATTCTAAGTATGCTGCTTGTTTTACCAAGTTAAGCGAAATTCCAAATAAAACTTTCACATTGCCATTAATTGCAGGATGTCGAGTTTTTATTTCTAAAGGTTCACAACTGTATTTTTACTTTTTTGGTGCCAGCGGAGCTCCTTCAGGATATGCATCGCCAAATCCGCAGAATGCCACAGACCCGAATCAAGGAATTTTGTATGAAATGATAGAATTGACCAACAATCAATACGGTTTCTTTGGAAATCCAACAAGAGTCGATTCATACAAATATCCAATGGGATTGGAGTTATTCGGCGCAAACGGTTATCAGAAAAAAGTAGGCGATTTGAAAAAACACGCTGATATTGTGGCGGCTTTTAAAGCGAATGTTCCAGCAGAATTTCAAGGTTGCGTAAATGATGCAACGGGAGAAATTACAGCGCCTTCTAAAACGGCAGCTTACGCCGAAGGAACTGGACAATATGCCAACTATTTAAAATCGTACATCGATGCAATTTGGAATAAATACAAAAATGAAGATTTGATCTTTTATGCAGGCGATGCAGGAGTATTTAAAGGAAGAGTGATTGGAGAACAGCTAGAAATGGTAGGACAATCTGGCGCTTTTGTGGGAAGAACGGGACGCGTGCAAAATCGACCAACTACGCAAGAAGCTTTAGAAGGAAAAGGAGTTTTGGACAGAAGATTGGTTGATGGAGATTTAGATCTCGTAATTCAAGCACAATTAACGGCTGCGATTAACCGACATGTGGTGAATGTAACCACAACAAATCCAGGCCAGCAAAACTGGTACGATGCATCGAAGTTTTATCAGGTAAATCCAACGAATCATTATTCTAAATTTTGGCATTTGCCAGGAATCAATATCGATAATTTGGCTTATGGATTTGCTTACGATGATGTTGCCGATCAGTCACCATCGCTTCATTCGCCCCAGCCAACAAAAGTTATTGCCACATTTGGAGGTTATTACGGACTCACTACGCCTTCGGTTCCAGCTACGACAGATGTAATTACGGTTTACAAAGATTGCAACTACACAGGATTCTCTGGCGGATTAACCATCGGAGATTACGATCTGGCTCGTTTAAATTCTTTAGGTGTTTTAAATGATGATATTTCTTCATTAAAAATTACACAAGGCTATCAAGCTATTTTGTATCAAGATGATAATTTTGGTGGAGCTTCAACCGTAATCAATTCTGATAATGCTTGTTTAAATACTACTTGGAACGATAAAGTAAGTTCAATTAGAGTAATTGCAAACGGAACGACAACTTTAGGAAATCAGACTTTCTTTCTTCAAAACAGAAATAGCGGTTTATACATGGACGTTTGGAATTCAAGCCTGTCAAACGGAGCAGGAATCAATCAAGGCGCTTTGAATTCTGGAAACAATCAGAAATTTACGTTTACGCATTTAGGAGACGGAATGTATAAAATCATTGCCAACCATAGCGGATTTTCAATGGACATTAATAATTTCAATAAAGCTAATGGGGCAAGAGTAGAGCAGTATCCATACAATGCAACGACAAATCAGCAGTTTATTTTGGTTTCGACCGGTGATGGCTATTATAAAATTGTGGCCCGTCACAGCGGAAGAATCGTTGAAGTGGCAGGAGCAAGCACAGCTTCTGGAGCGATTGTACAGCAATGGGATAACAATAATCAGACTTGCGGACAATGGAAATTAGTTCCTGCAACAAGTTCTCAAACTTCAGTTTTAATTCAAGCAGAAGATTATTCAGCCATGAGCGGTATTCAAGTGGAAGCTACGACAGATACTGGTGGAGGTTCAAATGTAGGGTATACAGAAACAGGCGATTGGTTGGCGTATAACAATATCAATTTCCCAACAACAGGCTCTTATTTAATTGAATATCGAGTAGCAAGTGCGGTTACCGGTGGAAGATTATCTTCTGACTTAAATGCAGGAGCAATTGTTTTAGGAAACGTTGACATTCCAAATACTGGAGGGTGGCAAAACTGGCAAACGGTTTCTCAGATTGTAAACGTAAATGCAGGAACGTATAATTTCGGAATCTACATTCAAAATACTGGAATGAACATCAACTGGATTAAAATTACAAAAGTGGCCGGAACAGCAAAGATGGCTGCAGTTGAAACAGTTGAGGAACCTGCCGTAACAGAATTAAATGTTTACCCAAGTCCAGCAGAAAACACCCTTTTTGTTACCACTTCTGTAAATGGAGAGAAAGTAAGCGTCATAGATCAGACAGGAACGTTGGTTTCTGAGCAAAAAATAAATAATAGCAGTATTGATGTTTCACGCCTTAGAACGGGAATCTATTTTGTTGTTTTCCACAAAGACGGTGCAAAAACGGTGAAACGTTTTATCAAAAAATAATTTCAAAAGAAGTAAAAGCCTTGAACATTCAAAATAGAATTGTTCAAGGCTGCTTTTAAGCAATAATTAAACCCTACTATTAACTATTGAAAATTGAATATTATGAAAAACAATTACAAAAAAATGCCACTAAAATGGACGATCATTTTAGTATTAGGAGTTTTCAATCTGGGAATTGCCCAAAAAAAGGTAATCGCGTATATTCCCAATTGGATTGATTTGAATGCTTTTTCAAGTACGATTCAGTACAGTAAACTAACGCACATCAATATTGCTTTCGAAAATCCTGATGCAAACGGATATTTGAGTTTTAATTCAGGCAGCAATACGATTATAAATGCGGCACATGCTCAAAATGTAAAAGTTTTTGTATCGCTAGGAGGAGGTTCGGTTTCAGAAGGAGGAGCCATTCGAGACAATTATTTTAATCTGATCACTCCAGCAAATAGAACGGCTTTTATCCAAAAAATATACGATTATGTTGTTGCTCACAATTTTGATGGAGTCGATGTCGATTTAGAAGGTCCAGCGATTAATGGAGATTACGGAGGATTTGTTATTGCCTTAGCAAATAAATTGCACGCCAATGGAAAATTGATTTCAGCAGCGCTTTCAGAAGGATATGGTGGTGCAAATGTACCTTCATCTACTTTTGCAGCTTACGACTGGATCAATATTATGGCTTATGATGCAACAGGACCTTGGGCGCCAAACAATCCAGGGCAGCATTCTCCGTACAGCATGGCGGTAAATCAGTTTAATTATTGGACAGGAAGAGGATTGCCTGCAAGCAAAGCTGTAATCGGACTTCCGTTTTACGGATATGGTTTTGGCGCTTCTGCCAATCAAGGAATTTCTTATGCCAATATTGTAGCGCAATATCCAGGTGCTGAAAACTTAGATCAAGTTGGAAACACGATTTATTACAACGGAATTCCAACCATCAAACAAAAAACAACTTTTGCAATTCAAAATGCAGCAGGAGTAATGATTTGGGAATTGTCTCAAGATGCAACAGGTTCTAAATCTTTGCTGAATGCCATCAATCAAGTTATTACAGGCAGTAACCCGCCAGCAACAGGAACTTTAATTCAAGCAGAAAATTACAATACGATGAGCGGTGTTCAAACCGAAGCGACAACAGACACAGGCGGTGGACTAAATGTTGGCTACTGCGACACAGGCGATTGGATGGCGTATTACAATATTAATTTCCCAACTTCTGGAACTTATCAAATTGAATATCGAGTTGCAAGTGCGGTTACAGGCGGAAGATTATCCTCTGATTTAAATGCAGGAACAATTCAGCTTGGTGCTATAAATGTGCCTAATACAGGAGGCTGGCAAAACTGGCAAACAATTACGCAAACTGTAAACGTAAATGCTGGAACGTACAATTTTGGGATATATGTTCAAAATACAGGTTTTAATATCAACTGGTTTAGAATTACAAAATCAGGTTCAACAGCAAGAACCGCTGCACCAACTACTGAACAATCGATTGCTAGTTTAGAAATTTATCCAAATCCAACAGAAAGTCAAATCTTTTTCACCACAGAAGTTTCGGGAGGAAATGTAAATATCATTAATACAGAAGGTGGAGCAACTGTTTCGTCTCAAACGGTAAATAATAACAGTGTCGATGTTTCGACTTTAAAAACGGGTATTTACTTGATTTCAGTAGAGAAAAACGGAATCAAAACGGTAAGACGTTTTATTAAAAAATAACCCATTTGCCATAATGGTTTTAGATACATTAAATTTTTAGGTTTTAATGTGATAAAAGGGCTGTCTATTTTAGATGGCCTTTTTTTTAACCGCAAAGCACGCTAAGAATTACGCAAAGCACGCAAAGTTTTTTTAATCTCGCAAAGTCGCAGAGTCGCAAAGTTATTCCTATTCTTTGCGACTCTGCGACTTTGCGAGCGATTTAAAAGCAAAGTTAGCAAAGCTTTATCCATATAGCTTTGCTAACTTTGCGTTTCTATGCGCAATCATGAACAAAAAACCTTGCGTGCTTTGCGGTAAATTTTAAGGAATGATTTTTTTGAGACGAAATTCATCAAAAAGAGCATAAAACATTTCCTCGGTATCTATAAATTCGTGAAAACCTAAACGTCGTGCTTTAGTTCCATCCGAGAAAAAATCATAATCCCAAGAAAAGACAAAATCTCCAAACTCCCAAGCTGCTAATTTCTCATAATTGTGTTTTTCTAAATTGTATTTTTCCTGCATATCTTTCCAAACGATATCTTTATCTGCCATTACAGATTTTAATTGCATTGGAAGCGGTTGTGCAACAGGAATTTCGAAATAAGTAGCAACTTTTGGCCAAAGTTCTTCCCATCTAAATAAATCGCCATTGGTAATATTAAAAGCTTGATTGGCACATTTCGGATTTGTTGCTGCCCAAACAGTAGCTTTTGCTAGTAATCCAGCATCAGTCATTTCCATTAGTTTATCATACGCTCCAAGTTTTCCTGGAAATCGAAGCGGAATATTTAATTCTTTTGAAATTGAGGCATAAACAGCAATTAAAAGAGCCAGATTCATTGGGTTTCCTAATGCCGTTCCGCCAACAACAGACGGACGGATAGCACTCCAAGTCCAATTTTTACCTTCTTGTTTTTTCTCTAAATAATGTTGTTGCGACGTATTAAATTCTGGTGGCATATGTCCAGCATCCGTTTCTTTAGCTGGAGTTTTGAAAGGGCCAAGGTGAGCGCCATATACTTTATAGCCTTGCATTAGACTAATATGCTGCAAATCTGTAGAAATAGGCTCAATGGTTTCAACCACATTTTGAAGCATTTTCATATTGGGTTCAACAAGTTCAGACCAAGAAGGACGATCCTGATAAGCGGTATAAAAAATATGAGTGATATTTTTCAGCTGAGATAGCTGCTTTTTACAGCTTTCGCTATCGAGTAAATCAACAGAAATAAATTGTAGATTTTCGCGGTCTGCACCTCCTTTTCTAGAAAGTCCAATAACATTCCAATTTTTTGTAGATAAAAGATAATCAATAAGATTGGCGCCGATTACTCCGTTTGCTCCAACTACTAAAGCGGTATTTTTATTTGTTTCCATTTTCTTTGTGTTTAAATTCTTTACAAAGATCTGGCGGTTAAAATGGACTAAAAATGAAGTAGATTATGAAAAAAGGTTGAAGTAATTCAACTTTTATTTCTTCAATTTCTTGTTTCGTATTTTAGATAAAAATTCAGTTGTCATTCCTAAGTACGAAGCTAAAGTATATTGTGGCACACGTTTTACAACCAAAGGAAATTCAGCATTAAAACTTTCGAAACGTTCTTCTGCAGATGAGGTAAGATTCGTAATAATTCTTCGCTGAAAAGAAGCGGCAGTTCGTTCTGCCGTAATACGGAAAAAGGTTTCAAATTTAGGGTTGGCTTTCTTCAATTTAGTTTCAGAATCAAAATCGATTTGTAAAAGAACCGAATCTTCAAGTGCCACCACAAACATAGTCGCAGGCTTTTGATAAATGTAACTGTTGTAGTCCGAAATCCACCAATCTTCAATCGCAAACGCAATGGTATGTTCCTGTCCATCATCGCTTACTACATAAGCCCTTAAAGCACCTTTTACGACATAACTTCTATATTTAGCTACAAAATCAGGCTGTACAATAAACTGTCTCTTTTTTATTTTAGTGATTTTAAATTCAGATATAAATTGATTAAGCTCTTCGTCAGAAAAGGCTACTCGAGCTTTCAAATGATCAATTAAGGATTGGTATTCTGACATTTTTTCCAATTTATTTCTTTTCTAGGTTTTGCATTCAATCAAAATTACAAAACAACGCGTTTGGTGAAATTATTTTTTTTCAAATTTATTTACCAATTTAAATTTAAATCATTAAAAATCTGCTTTAATCTGTATAAATCTGCGTGAAATATTTTATGGGTCTATTTTTTCACGCAGATTAATATAGATTTCGGCAGATCATATTAGATTTCATTTGTCGAATGAAACTATTTTAGTCTATTTCACCCAAAGGAGTTAAAAATATTATTATTCCATAACACTAACATAAACTGATTTCTGGTTTAAATGAATAAAATTGCAATGCGTTAAAAAGTCCAAAACTTCTAATAAGTGTCCCCAATTTATTAAAGTTAAAACCTATGAAATTAAAAATCACTTCACTTTTTATAGTGACCTTTTTTGCTGTTTTTAATAGTTCGATTTCGGCTCAAAAAACTCAGAATTTAAACGGAACACAAATTGCGTTTTTATCTGATGTCCATTTGCAAGACTTATTTGGCCGATTTTCAGATTCAGAATATAAAGGCGTTCTGAATCCGAAAACGAATCAATATACCTTGGTTAGAACGATGTCTTCGCAATTGCATTCTACTCGAATTTTTAATGAAAACTATTTTGCTTTTTTAGCGGCTTTAGATGATATCGCCAAGCGAAAGATCAAATACGTTGCATTGCCTGGAGATTATACCGATGACGGACAACCAATTCATGTACGCGGATTAGCTGAAATTTTAGAACAATATTCAAATAAATACGGAATAGAATTCTTTATTACAACAGGAAATCACGATCCGGTTGGGCCATTTGCACAGGAATCTGGGAAAGAAGATTTTTTAGGGAAAGAAGGTAAGAGCCAGCCCATTTTTAGCAAAGACGGCATGTATAAGCCCAATTTAAACATCGAACAGCCTGTTGTCATCACAGCCGATATTGCTAAAATGGGTTATTTAGGAATTACGGATAATCTGAAAGATTTTGGTTTTCATCCGAACAAAAAATATAAATTTTGGGCAACTCCTTTTTCGAATTATTCTAGCCAAAATTATTCGTTTGATAAAGCTTTAGAAAGTGCAAAATTGTCCAATCGAGTTTACGAAGTTGCACCAGGTTATGAAGTCCCAGACGTTAGTTATGTCGTTGAACCAATTGACGGACTTTGGTTAATGGCAATTGATGGAAACGTTTATATTCCGAAGAAAACAGACGGTGATCCAAAAGATTCCAAAAGTTATTCTGAAGCTAGTACGGGATATAATAATGTACTTTCAAACAAAAAACATTTGATTAAATGGGTTGAGAACATTTCGGCTCAAGCCAAAAAACAAGGAAAAACTTTGGTTGCTTTTAGCCATTTCCCGATGATTGATTTTAATGATGGCGCTTCCGCGGAAATAAAAGAACTGCTAGGGCCCAATAAATGGCAGTTAAACCGAGTTCCAGTTGAAGAAGTCGCTCAGGTTTTTGCCGATGCCGGATTGAAGATTCATTTTGCAGGCCACATGCATATAAACGATACGGGAGTTAGAACTTCGCCAAAAGGAAATACAATGGTAAATGTTCAAACACCGTCGCTTGCCGCTTATATTCCAGCTTACAAATTACTGACTTTAAAGAAAGATAATGTAGTCGATATTCAGACCATTACAATTGATAATGTGCGGCGATACGATGAACTTTTTGATTTGTATAAAATGGAATATCAGTTTTTGGAAAGTCAGAATGCGAAAGATATTTGGAATGCTGCCATTTTGAAGACTAAAAATTATCATGATTTTACTGATTTTCATTTGAAAGAACTAGTTCGTCTAAGTTTCTTAAAAGACGATTGGCCATCAGATTTTGCTAATTTTCTATTAAATGTTTCTGCGAAAGATTTATTGGTTTTGGCAAATATCAAATCAGATAAAGATTTCGATTTTATTCTGAAAAATAAAGAACAATTGCAAAAAGAATGGAAAGAAGCAGAAACAAAATCGGAACAGATTTTAGTTAAAAACAAACTCAAAAAAACAGATTTCAATTGGACAGGAAATGATCTTTTAATTGATTTTTATCGTTTTAGAAGTGCAGACGAATTGGCTCTTGCCGATGTTGGCCTTCAAAGAGCAAAACAATACAAAGTTTTATCCGATTTATTTTTAGAAGGTGCTAAAGCTAATTTTTCAAACAATACTCCGTTACAAAAGCAAATGAAGCTGTTCTTAATTATCTTCAATAAATTCATGCATGAAGTTCCTGCAGATCATTTTACTGTTGATTTGAAAACGGGAGAGATTAGGAGTTTAAAGTGATTTTTTGTTTAACCGCAAAGCACGCTAAGAATTACGCAAAGTTCGCTAAGATTTTTTTTAATCTCGCAAAGGCGCGGAGACGCAAAGTTATTTCTATTCTTTGCGACTCTGTGACTTTGCGAGCAATTCATAAATATGTTTACGCAGAGGTCGCTAAGATTTTACGCAGAGTTGAAGAGAATTTTAATTTGAGTTAGTGCTCAAAAGCAAAGTTCGCAAAGCTAAATGACAAAGCTTTGCGAACTTTTTATTTATAAACTTAGCTTAAAAAACTTCGCGAACTTTGCGTAAAATCTTTGCGAACTCTGCGGTTAAATTCTCAATCTTTATCCAAACTAATTAGTTACAGGATTATTTCGAACATAACTTCCGTCATCGTATTTAATTTGGTACGGAGAATTGAAGAAAGTGCTTGGCAGATAATAATCAGTAGTAATGATTTGCGCGCCTGATTTTTTGGCGGCCTCAAAATGTGTGTAATCATTGGCACGTGCTTCTTTAGTATCAGAATCGGCTCGGGTTCTTATGATGTAACCTTTTTTTACTAAATTGGTAATTGTTGGATCTTCGGCATTATTTCTGAATAAAGTTGCGGCTTCTGGTTTTCCTGGCTCTGCGTTAATAAAAACGGCGCGTCCCTTAAGGGACGGATGATTCAATGCGTACAAATCTCTTTTTGCGCCGTTGTTATCTAGTAAGAATAAAAATCGTCCTTTGGCTTCTTTTAAAGTTGGCCAATTGTTGTTTAACACTGCTTCTCCGAGTGTTTTGTATTTTCCGCGTACCATGTCGGGCGTAATCAGTTTGCCTTTTCCTAATTCTTTACGGATCACTTTATCCATTTGATCGAAAACCGCTGCGGTAAAATCTTCTGGTTTTGTTCCGAAGAAATTTGCGTCTCCGTCTTTTGGTTCCAAAGTGATGAAAACAGGAATATGACCTGGATTAGCATCCGACCATTTTTTTAATTCCTGAAGGCAGATTTCGAATGTATAGCAAGAAGTTCTAAAATCGATATCGGGCATGTGAAAAACTTTAAAACCTGGTTTTTTCATCAATCCGTTTGGGTCGTAAGCTTCTTCAGATTTCGCGATATCCAAACCTTTCGGATGTGCATATTTTCCGCCTTTAGTGTCAGCAAAAATATCAATTTCTAGATTGCGTAAACCTTTGTTGAGCTGATCGGTAATACTAATATGAGTGTATTGCAAACCTTTAAGAGAACGAGTGGTGTCTCTGGCTTGAATGAGATTGTATAAATCAGTTTCGATCGCTTGACGATAACTGTTATGCGATCCGATAACCTGAATCTGGTTAATTTTCAGATTGTCGTCTTGCGACTGAGCACTTAGATTTAAAGAGCTGGCAAATAATAAAGTGAGTAAAAATGGTTTCATGATTCTAAAATGTAATTGATACTGTTGACTGGGGACGCACCAAAAGAAAATTGCATTTTTTGAAAGGGACTAAGTTAAAATCGGAATGCGATATGTGTGTTAGATTAAAAAAAAGAAATCGCAAAGTCATTTCTATTTCTGCTTCAAAAAAGTAGTATTTCTACAGCAAAAGTATTTATTTATTAATTTAAAGATAACCTTGACGCAAAAAACATTGGCTTTTCATTTTATTATTTTACGGTATTAAAAAGCCTGTAATTGCCGTATGAATAATCCTGAAATTTTTGAAAAAACGTATAACCAATATTGGAAAAAGCTCAATGCATTTTCTTATACGATGACTCAGGACAAAGACTTGGCGCAGAACATTGTTCAGGATGTTTTTGTAGATTTATGGGAAAGAAAAGAAGAACTGAATATTAATGCGATCGAACCATTTTTATTTCGTGCGGTTAAAAATCAGGTTTTCAAACATTATCAGAACAATCGTTTTGATAAGACTATTTTAGAAGAAAAATTCGAAGATTACATTATAGACAATTTTTCAACTATAGATCCAGAAATTATGGATCTGCTTTATGCTGCATTAGACAAACTTCCAGAGAAAAGAAAAGAGGTTTTATTGATGTATAAGTTTCAAGATATGACCATCGATCAGATTGCAGACGAACTCGGAATTTCAAAGCAAACTGTAAAAAATCAAATTTCATCTGCTGTAAAACAACTTCGCGAAGGCTTAAAAGACTTGGCTTGGCTGGCTCCAATCATTATTTTTAACACTAAATTTTAAAATAACTTTCGCTTGATGTTTTCATAATATTCGGCAATAGTACGATTTCGAGTTCCTAGTACTTATCTATAACAATAAGTATTATGATAAAAAGAATTAAACATAGTTTAGACTATTTGCTCGATAAAAGTTCGCGAGGAAAAACTTCATCGGCAGAAGAAAATTTATTGCACGATTTTGCTTTTGAGGAATATCAAAATTCAAAATGGGATAATGATCTTATGGGAAATCCAGAGATCGAATCTCAAAATATCTACGACGAAATTCAGCTAAGAATTGGAAAGAAGAAATCTTTCCGTGCTTACATAAAATATATGGCCGCTGCCAGCATTCTTTTTCTGCTTGGTTTAGGATTTTTCTTGAAACCAGATGTTTTAAACCAAAAACAAATCACATTTAATACGTCATCGATCCCCCAATCTATCCAATTAAGTGACGGTTCGAAAATTTATCTGGCAGCAAACTCATCATTTCAGTATCCTGAAAAATTTGAAGGCGATCAAAGGACAGTTTCTTTGCTAAAAGGAAACGCATTTTTTGAAGTGGCCAAAGATAAAAAGCACCCCTTTATTATTTATTCTGGTGAAATACAAACCAGAGTTGTAGGAACTTCATTTCACATTCAATTATCAAAATCAAACTGTAAGGTAATTGTAGTAACCGGAAAAGTAAATGTTTCTGGAAAAGGGCAGAGTGTAGATTTAGTGCCTAATCAAGAAGCTTTATTTGAAGCTCAAAAGTTAACCAAACAAATGGCAGATAAAGCATTTTTGGTGAATTGGTACAATCAAGATGTAACGCTAGATCAAACTACTTTAAAGCAAGTTATTGCCATTTTACAATATAAATACGGAGTTTCATTTCAGTATAACAACGAACACGTATTAGCAACGCCGTTAACGGTATTCATCAAGAAGGACGCGACATTAGAAAATGTTTTGGAACAAATAAATTATATCACCAACCTAAAATTTAAAGTCTATGGCGAAATAGTAAAAGTGGATTAAAAACAAAAAAAGCAGTTGCGGGAACAACTGCTATTAATAATTAAGCATCGTAAAAACAATTACTTAAATCATGTATTTTAAACCTTCTTATTTAAATCTAAAGAGTTTTGTCTTTTTAGTCCTGGCTTTACTTGCCTTTCAGAGCGGCTACAGTAAAACGAACTTAAAAGAATCAAAAGTAGCAAATAAAATAGAAAAAGCGACCCTTGTATCTATTTTTTCAAAATTAACACAACAAACCGATTACAAATTCAGTTACGGACAAGCTGTAATTGCTGATAATACTGCCTATGCTGTAAATTTTAGCAATACCTCGATTACTGCCATTTTGAATGACCTTTCGCAAAAAGCAAATTTCAATTATAATATTAATGGCAAACTGATTTTAATTCAAAAAACAGCTGCACCAAAAGCGGTAAACACAAAAGTTGTAGATAGAATTAAAGTAAAAGGAAAAGTTGTTGACGAAAATAAACTGCCAATTCCTGGCGCAACAGTAACAGAAACAAGTTCGTCAAATGCGGCAGTTACCAATTTTGACGGAGAATTTGAAATTACAGTTGGAGAAGGAAAAACGCTTGATATTTCTTATATGGGTTATAAAACCAAAACGGTTGCAGTGCAAACTGGTTTTATGACCATTCAATTAGAACCAAATACGGCTGAATTAAATGAGGTTTTGGTTGTAGGTTACGGAAAACAATCTAAAAAAGACGTTACGGGCGCCGTTACGCAATTGGAAGCAGCAAACTTCAAACAAGGTGTCAACGTTTCTGTAGATAATTTAATGCAAGGAAAAGTGGCTGGTGTGCGTGTGGTAAACACAAGCGGTGAGCCAGGAGCGGGAGTAAACGTAACCATTCGTGGAGTTGGATCTATTAGAAGCGGAAGTACGCCTTTGTTTGTTGTAGATGGTGTGCCTTTGTCTAATGATGATGTAAGCCCTTCTGGAAGTAACGTAGGTTTTGGAACTTCTTCGGCTAAAAATCCGTTAAACTTTTTGAACACAAGCGATATCGAATCGATTACCGTTTTGAAAGATGCATCGGCTGCTGCCATTTATGGAGCAAGAGGTTCTAACGGAGTAGTTTTGGTAACGACTAAAAAAGGTTCTAAAGGTGAAGGAACATTAACTTTTGATACTTATACGGGAGTTGCCACTGTGGCGAACAAATTGGATGTTTTAAGCGCAAGCCAATATAGAAATGCAATTAAAGATAAAGCATTTGACCACGGAGGAAATACAGATTGGCAAGATGTAATATACAGAAGTGCAATTACTACAAACAATTCGCTTTCTTTTTCTAAACAGACAGATTCTGGAAACTATTATGCTTCGATTGCACAAATGGATCAGGAAGGTGTGGTTCGCAACAGTAATTTCAAACGTCTTTCTGGAAGAATTAACGCAGCAGAATCATTTTTGGATAACAAACGTTTGAAAGTAAAAATGAATCTTACAGCGAGTGAAACAAAAGATGATGGAGTTCCAACAAGTGATGACGGAGGTTCTAACGGACAATTGATCGTTCATACTTTGATGGCAAATCCAACGCGTTCGGTTTTTGATGCAAATGGAAAATACACGAATTTCAACATGAACGCGCATTACAATCCGGCCTATTTGTTGAGCATCTACCAAGATCAAACGAGAACATTGAGAGTTTTAGGAAACTTAGAAGCTTCTTTAAGAATCATTGATGGATTAGAATACAAATTAAATATCGGCGTTGATCGTTCGATGGCAGAAAGAAACACGACTATTTTTCCAAACTTGACCGATTTAAATCCGAAAGGAAAATATGTTCAGAATAATTTAGATTCTAAAAACTCTCTAGTTGAGCATTATTTGACTTACAATTTAAATTTAGATAAGCATAAAATTGAAGCTTTGGCTGGTTTCTCTTATCAAAAATTTGAAAGATCGGGAACAAGTTTCAGTATCGACGGAATTGCGAATCAAGGCGAGGGAGTTCCTCCATCAATCAATCCTGGATTTAAAGGAACACAATCTGGAACAACGGGTTATGCACAAGAAAACGAATTGCAGTCTTATTTTGGAAGGTTGAATTATAGTTTCGACAACCGATATTTGGTAACGGCTTCTATGAGAGGCGACGGATCGACTCGTTTTGGTAAAAACAATAAATACGGTTATTTCCCATCTTTTGCTTTAGGATGGAATATTGCTAACGAAAGTTTCCTGAAAGAGTCTTCGACTTTGAACAATTTAAAATTAAGAGCGAGCTGGGGACAAACAGGAAATCAGGAAGTTGAAAATAAAATTACGCAGGCAAGTTATTCATTATCTGGAGCTGATGGCTATTATTTATACGACGATTTAAATTTAGTAAACGGAGTATCTGTAAACAGAACGCCAAATCCTGATTTGAAATGGGAAGTGGTAACGCAGTATAACGTAGGTTTAGATTTCAATTTATGGAACGACAAATTGTACGGAACATTAGATTATTTCAATAAAACCACTACCGATGCAATTTTGAATGTTCCTTCTCAAGCTTTGAGTCCGACCACTACAATCTGGACCAATATTGACGGTAAAATTATCAATAAAGGTATCGAGTTTATGTTAGGTTCAAAAATAGTCGATACTAAAAACTTCACTTGGAATATTGATATGAACGGTGCGACTTTGAATAATAAAATTGAAGATCTTCCGGTTTCAGAAATTTTAACAGGAACCATTTCAGGACCTGGACAATCGGGTGTAAATGCCAATATTTATAAAAGCGGTTACGCAGCGGGATCATTTTATTTATTAGAGCATATTGGCTTTGATGCAAACGGAGGAAATATATTTAAAGATCAGAACGGAGACGGCAAAATTGATAATAGCGATAGAATTATTATTGAAGGAGCCTTGCCAACTTTCTACTACGGATTTAACAGTGATATGAGATACAAAAACTTTACGTTCTCATTCTCTATTATCGGACAAACAGGCGGTTATTTATTGAATAATACAGGTTTAAATGCTTTAAATATAAACAACTTGGCATCAGATCGTAACGTAGCTACAGGTTATTATGAGTCTGGAGCAAATCCTGCCAACTCGCCAATTTTGTCTACTTTATTCTTAGAAAAATCAGATTTCATTAGATTGAATACAGCTCGTATTGGTTACAATTTTGACTTAAAAGGATTAAACTGGATCAACGGATTAACGCTTTACATAACGGGTCAGAACTTAATTACGATTACAAATTACACAGGTTACGATCCGTTAATCAATAGTCCGAAATCAAATGGAGGAAACCAATCGATTGGTATCGATTATGCAAGTTATCCAACTTCTAGAACATTCAGTTTTGGAGCAACTTTAAAACTATAATTATTATGAAGACAACTACAATTTTTAATATAAAAACATTAGCAATATTTTCTTTTATATGGCTTTTTGCAAGCTGTACAAACCTTGACGAAGTGGTGTTGGATGAGGTTTTAGGAGAAGATGCTTCAAATCCTGCTGGAGCTCTTGCAGCAGCTTATGATCGTTTGGGAGACGGAACTTTTGTAGATCACGGAGGTGTTTTTTCTTTACAGGAATACACTACAGATGAAGCAATTTTGCCAACTCGCGGTAGTGACTGGGGAGATGGTGGAAAATGGAGAGACATGCACGAGTTTACATGGAAATCGGATAATGCGATTGTGGTGGATAACTGGAATAAATTGACCAACGGAATTACGCGTTCGTTAACTGCAATTCAATCAGTGGAAGAAAGTTCAATTCCAGAGAAGAAATTATTTTTAGCGGAAGCGAAAGGACTTTTAGCGTATTATTTATACACAACTTTAGATTTGTACGGACAAGCGCCATACAGAGATCCGATGAATCCGAATGCGCCTTTGCAGATTTTAAAAGCCGATACGCAAATCGATAAATTAATAGCTGATGTAGAAGCTCTTCTTCCAGATTTGGCAGAAATGGGAACACAGCAAACGCACCACGGAAGATTTACAAAAGAAGCGGCTTACGGATTTTTAGCAACCATGTATTTAAACCGTGCTGTTTTTAAAGATCGTTTCAATACAGCTTCAACCTTCAATTTTAATGAAGCGGCTGCAACTGGAACAGGAACAGACATGGATCGTGTAATTTATTATACTTCATTGCTGATTAATTCTGGAAAATATTCTTTAGAAAGTGATTATTTCAAAAACTTCGCAAGAGACAATGAGAAAGGAAAAGAATTGATTTTTGCGATTTCTCAAAAGATCGATTACATCAGAAACGGTTCAAACAGTTTCGCTTATGTGTGTATGGAGCGTAACCAAAGAACTTCTGCTGCAAATAGAGGTACAAACGCTGCGTGTACAACTCCTGAGTTTTTTGCAACATGGGATGGAAACCATGACGACCCAAGATTCCAACAGAAATACCAATATGGAGATGGAACGTGGTTTATGAATGACGGTACAGACGTGAGCGTTCCTGCAACTGATATTGTACCTAAAAGCGCTAATTTGCCTTGGTTTCACTTTAATAGAGGAATTCAGTACGGACCACAATATGGACCAATCTTATTGTCTTCTGGTTCGTTGGAAATGCTTAACGGACGTATCAAAGTTTCGCCATTAGTAATGGAAAAAAGCACCACAACAAGAATGGATTTTACACCTTCTTTAACTTTCAAAAATCCTGCTCAAGCGGTTTTTGCTCAAAACGAAATCAATCAGGGAGCACGTATTTTTAAATATGAGTTTGATCCAGAAGGAGGAAACGGAAACAGCAATGTAGATATTCCGTTATATCGTTTAGGAGGAATTTACACGATGAGAGCTGAGGCGTATTTTAGAAAAGGAAATACAGGTCAAGCCATGGACGATTTGAACAAATTGCGTACAAGCAGAAAAAGAGAATCTTTATATGGAGGCGTAACTGGTAAAGCTTTGACTTCAATTGACCAGACTATTCTATATAACGAAATTGGTTTTGAATTGTATTGGGAATTGTACAGAAGACCACAAATGATCCGTTTCGGAAAATTTGATCTTCCAGGAACAGCAAAATCAGCTTCAGAACCTTATAGAAGAGTTTTCCCAATTCCGCAGTCCACAATTGATGTGACTAAAGAATTCAAACAAAACCAAGGATACAATTAAGTTTGTGTGTTAGTTTATTTTTTATTTTTTTCAAAAAGCCTGTTTCGATTAGATGCAGGCTTTTTTTTTGAGATTCTAAGGGACTAAGATGCTAAGATTCTAAGTTTTTTTCTTTGCTTATTTTTTACAAATTGTAAAAATTTTACACACAAAGATTATCCGTAAACACGCACTGCAGTGTGTCTCTTCGGCATGACGATTTTATAAAAAAATGTCCGCAAAGATTAATTGTAGAGACGCACTGCAGTGCGTCTAACGTATTTTAGGGAAAATAAGAATGGAAAAACCTTGCGTTAGATGCACAGCAGTGCATCTCTATAAGTAACAACGAGAAAAAACTTAGAATCTCAGAACCTTAGCATCTTAGTATCTTAAAAAAATATAATAAACGTATAGTTAAATGTAAGTGTTATCTGATTGATAATGAGTATATTTGAGTTGGAATTAAAAATGCTAAAATATTTCAAATAGAATTTCATTAAGTAACTCAAAAAGTATAAAAATCATGATACATCAAATTGATACTACAGATAATATTGTTGCCTTTAGAGCATTGGCAGAAGTAACAAAAGAAGATTTTTTGACTACTGTAACTCCAGCAGTTGAACATTTGGTAAAACAGATCAATGAAATTAATTTTTTGCTGGTTTTGGATACTGACATTAAAAATTTTACACCTGGCGCTTGGCTAGAAGACGGACTTTTGGGACTTAAGCATTTAGGAAAATGGAATAGGGCTGCAATAGTTACAGATACAGAAGAAATTATCTCTTTTACAAACGGATTTAGTTATATTGTCCCAGGTGAATTTCGTGGTTATAAAAAAATAGATTTTAATAAAGCATTAAATTGGGTTGAAGGAAATATCTCGTAACGCAATCTTCTAAAATTGAAAAGAGCGCTCATCTTAGATAAGCGCTCTTTTTTATGATAGTCTATATACGATTAATGATTATATTCGATACCGCTACTAGATTGTGCATCAATTTTTTCTTTAGTTACTTGATTGTATTTTTTATAACAAGCCGATGCTAAAATTGGCAACGCAAGACTTCCTACTACTGCACTTGCTTTTTTGTGCCCTGTTTTCTTTAAAACTGCCGATGCCAAAAGAACACCAACACCAGCGCATACCATTTGTTTTACTGACAGATTTAATGGTTTACTTTCAGGTTTAATTCCGTGTAACAATGGGTCTATAAAATTCAAATTCTCCATGATGTCAATTTATTTTAATTATACTTACTTTAATAGTTATTTTTAATTTTTATTCTCGTTGCTGTCAGTTTCGCTTTCAATTTTCTCTATTTCGACCTTTTCTTTCTTAATCGCTTGGCGTAGTAGAGCAAAAAGGCTCATGTAGACATTTGCCATAAAAACCAGAGAAAACCCTGCCAAAATATATCCTCTCCAATCATTTAACAAAAGTTTATAATCGCAAATAATCAGAAAGGCAATTGTAACGTAATGGCTAAAGCAATATTCGCACGTAAGAAGGTAAAAGAACTTTCTCGATAGTATGTATTTGTCATTTTTGGAATGTCTGACACACCATTCGTGAGGTTCTCTAAAAATCTCTTCGTGAGTGACAGTCCAGCTAATACAAGCAATTGGAATTGCAAGTAAAAAAAGCCAGACAATTTGAGTTGCTAAAGTCATATCAATTATGCATTACAATTTACAAAATTTTCGCTATTCTCTAGGATGATTTTCAGGATAATGTTCGGCGTCAAAATCATTTAATTCTTCATCCTTATCCAGATCGGTGTCTTTTTCGATATCGTTTTTATAATCTGAATCAGGATCATATTCGTCGTTTAAATCATCTGGAGTGTCATCATTTGTTATGGCATCATCTTCATTAACAACTCTTTCTTGATTCGGAATATTTTCTGCTCTTATAGTATTGTGTTCAAAATCTCCTTTTGGATGCGACGGATCTTCAACAAACTCTTCGTGATATTGATACGGATCTTCATCTCGTGCATAATTATCATTATCAATCAGAGTATTTTGTTCATAATAATCGGGATCGCTTTCGCCAAATTCGCGGTTATCATGTTTCTTCAGAACTTGCTTAAACTGGTCTTCATTAGAATAAGTACCATCAGCAAGCGTATTTTGTTCGATATAATCAGGATCAAATTGACCATAATCATGGTTGTGTTGCTTTTCCATAATAGTGTTTTTTTGATTTGTTATTTTCTAATTCTTGAATCTTCGCATAGAAGACTAATGTTCTTTACAGTTATTCTGTAATACTGTGCAAAATAGCTTTCTTCGTTATGAGTATTTTGAGCTCGTATCGATTATTTTGGCATATAAAAAGCATAACTCAAAAAAGCTGTATTTACAAATTTAGCTAGTTAATACTTCAGAATCTTTATAAGAAATTATATTATAGTTGCATAATTAACAGTTACTTATAATATAAATATTGTAAGAAATTATGTAAGTTTAGTAGAATGGAAAGAATCTACATTTGAGATGAAATTAATGTGTAATTAAATCTATACCAATATGGCATCAGAAAAGGTAACAGCTTGCTGTCAGGCTTTAATAGAGAAGAACATGACAATATCATTTGCAGAAAGTGCTTCTGCTGGAAAGATGTGTTATGAATTTTCGACAGTTGTTAATTCGGGAAAAATTCTAATAGGAGGAATAGTTTGTTATCATTCTTCGATGAAAGAGGATTTATTGCACATACCGTGGGGAACAATTGAACACTACAGTGCCGAATCTGCGGAGGTAACCAAATTGATGGCACAGAATTTTTGCCGTTATATCAATTCTGATATTTGTGTTGGATTAACAGGACTGACTACACCAGGCGGAAGTGAAAGCGACTCAAAACCTGTAGGAACGATTTTTATCCACATAATTTTTGCCGAAAAAGAGATTGCCAAGCGTTTTGAATTTAAAGGAACACCAGAAGGCATTATCAATCAGGCAATAGATGTGGTAGCCGATTTGATTTTGAAAGAAATATAATTTAAAATTTAGATAGATATAAAGCCGTAAAGAAATTAAACTTTACGGCTTTTTAATTTTTAAATTTGCATCTCAAGAATCTTGATTTCCTTTTTATGAAACCTCTCTCTAGTTTTAATGTAAGAACATATGCTATTTGCGAAAGCAATAATAAGATTTTAGCACTTTACGAATATCACAAAGGCCAACTATTTTGCAAACTTCCAGGCGGCGGTGTAGAATTCGGCGAAGGTATTCTAGATTGCCTTCACAGAGAGTTTTTGGAGGAACTCAATGTAAAAATAGAAATAATAGAACACTTGTACACCCAAGAACATTTTGTTGAATCTATTCTAGACGACGGAAGGCAGATTCTTCTGATTTATTATATCGTAAAAATCACTAATCTAGAAGATATGAAAATCAGCACTCCCGATATTAACCGATTTGAATGGATTGATGTAAATGAAAACCCATTTGTTCTGCCAACTGATAAAATTGCTCTTGATAGATATAGAGAAAAATCTAAAACAAAAAATCAATAGTCTTCTACTTTTTAATATAAAGAGAACCGTTTTTGATTGTCTTTTTATCTAATAAACCTTGCTGATACAATGTTTCCAAAGTAGCTTTAGCCTCAGAGATTGATTTGTCTAAAATAACAGCGTATTCTTTTGTCGCCAATGTGGGGAAAATATCAAATAAATCTAACGGATTTTCATTTTTAATCTTCTTCTTTTTTGCATCTGGAAATAAGGCTAACAAAGCATTTTCATAAGAAGCATAAGGTTTAGAACCGTAAATAGTAAGTTGGTTGTTATTAGCATCAGCAAAAAACAAAGTAGGAAAACCTCGTACGCCAAGCGTTCTGCCCAAGTTTAAATCTTCTTGAAAAAGCTTTTTAGCAACCCCATCATAATCTGCTTTTAGTTTTTCGACATCTAAACCAGCGATTTTGGCTGCTTCGGCTATGTTTTCCCATTTTGCAATATTCTTTTTATCGAGATAAAGTTTTTCGCGAAGAATTCGCATAAAAGAAACCGCTTTTGCTTTATTCTGCATTTGTGCCGCTTTCATGGCAATACAAGAAGGATAAGAAGAATCTAACGGATCTTCAATCCAAACATTGCCGTCGATTGGCATTTCGTAATGTAAACTAGCTTCTTCCCAATGATGCGCTACATCTGAAGGTTTGCTTATTCCGCCACTGTTGTAACTCCAATCGGGCAATAAACCACCCATTCGGTAATCAATTTCAAAATAATCACCATATTCTAGTTTTAATTTTCGAAGTTGAGGTTCGATGCCCCAGCAAGAAGAGCAGATTGGATCAGTATAGTAGACAATTTTCACAGGTTTATTTTCTGTTGAGATTGCTGTTTTTTCATTCGATTTTTCGCCAATAGGCATTTCGCACATTCCGCTCACAGGATCGCATAGCAACGGATTTGTTTTCTCTTCATTCATTTTAGAACTCGTTTGCGATTGGCAGCTCACACTGCAAATCAAGATTAATAGCATCGATAGTATTTTCATAAAAACTTTTTAAATCTACTCTCGAGATTTTTTTGTGAATTTACAGCAAAGTTGAGGTGAATATCAGTGCCAGTCAATTAGTCAAAAAAAGATGACTGGAAAAAAAGATGATGATAAAATGTTTCGAATCTACGATTCTCGATTTCTAATGTCATAATTTTTCGTTGGATTAAAATCCAACGCTACAATATTAATCGAGCCTAATGGCTCTTTTTTATATTAGATTTGTATAATTTGATTTTTAAAATTCCATAGGATGTTTGTTTTGCAGTGACTCAATTTCTAATGACATAATTTTTTCGTTGGATTAAAATCCAACTCTACAATATTGGTTGAGCCTAACGGCTCTTTTTTACATTAGATTTTATAATTTACTTTTTTTAAAATTCCATAGGAATGTTCTATTTTGTAGCAACGGATTTTAATCCGTTGTAAAATATTATACAAAGATTTAAAGTTCTGTAGGAACGAAACATAAAGAAAAACTTAGAACCGTAGTATCTCAGAATCTTAGCATCTTAAAAAAAAGACCATTAAATTTTCATTAACAAAATCTAATTACGCATTAGTTTATATTTGTAAGAAACAAATTAATTTTAAGGTCAAAAGATCTATGAAAAATAAACTTTTAAAAATTTCCTTTTTTCTGTTTTTGCTTTTTTCTGTAAAAGGATACAATCAGAATGTGAAGCTATTGACAATTAATCAGCTGAACGAGCGAATCAAAAACGGAAAAGACAGCACTTATGTCGTTAACTTTTGGGCGACGTGGTGTGCACCATGCATAAAAGAATTGCCACATTTCGAAAAATTGGGAGCAGAACATAAATCAAAGAAATTGGCTGTTTTATTGGTGAGTTTGGACTTTAAATCAAAGCTAGCTTCAAATGTAGTTCCGTTTGTGAAAAGGAAAAATTTAAAGAATGAAGTTTTTCTATTAAACGAGAGCAGTCCGCAGGAATTTATAGATAGAATAGACCCAAGTTGGTCGGGAAGTATTCCGGCAACGCTTTTTATTAAAAATGACAAACGAAAATTTATCGAAAGCGAGTTTACCTACGAACAATTATTAACTGAATATAAAAAACTGTAAACCATTATGAAGAAAATAATCTTATTACTAGCATTGGCATTTTCTGCTTTTCTATCTCACGCACAAAATGCAGCAACGCTTAAAGCAGGCGATGCAGCTCCAGATTTCAAACTGAAAAACGTTGACAACAAAGACGTTTCTTTCGGAACTTTTAAAGATGCAAAAGGATATATCGTAGTTTTTACGTGTAATACTTGTCCGTATGCAATCGGATATGAGCAGAGAATTATCGATTTGAATAAAAAATTCAAACCACAAGGATATCCAGTAATTGCCATTAATCCAAACGATCCAGAAGCTTCTACTGCAGATACATTTGCAAAAATGCAAGATTTGGCAAAAGAGAAAAAGTATTCTTTCCCATATTTATTTGATCCAGGGCAAAAAATTACTGATGAGTATGGAGCAAAACGCACTCCTCATATTTTTATCGTTTCTAAAACAGCAAAAGGAAATGTAGTGGAATATGTTGGAGCAATTGATAACGATCCAGAAGGAAACAATCCTCAAAAAGTGAAATACGCAGAAGATGTAATCGCATCACTAAAAAGCGGACAAAAACCAGCAATAACACAAACTAAAGAAATTGGCTGTACAGTAAAAAGAAAAGCGAAAGCTTAGTTTTTTTGTTTCAGGTTTCAAGTTTCAAGTTTCATGTTTCATGTTTCAAGTTTCAAGTTCTACCTTGATGCATAGTGTAAAAACATGAAACTTGAAACTAAAAAAAACAAAATCTTTAAAAACACGAAACGCCCCATATTGGGGCGTTTTTGGCATGTAATAATGAACAAGTTTACTTTTTATTTTTTATCAATTTTGTAAAGTCTTCCTTGATCGGTAACGGCGTATAATGCTTCATCTTTTCCTTGTGTAATATCTCTAAATCTTTGCCCTTCTCCGGCTAATAATCTTTCTTCACCAGCCACTTTATTGTCTTTAAAAGCTAAACGTACGATATGCATGCCACTCAACGAGCCAATAAATAGATTATTTTGCCATTCAGGAATGCGGTTTCCAGCGTAGAAAGTCATGCCACTTGGCGACACTACAGGATCCCAGTAATAAACAGGCTGCTCCATTCCGTCTTTTTGTGTAATACCCTCTCCAATTTTCGTACCACTATATTCAATTCCGTAAGTAATTGTTGGCCAGCCATAATTTGCTCCCGCTTTAATTCGGTTAATTTCGTCTCCACCTCTAGGTCCGTGTTCGCTTTGCCATAATTCACCCGTTGTTGGATGGATCGCCAGACCTTGCGGATTTCTATGCCCGATAGTGTAAAGTTCTGGTAAAGCTCCCGTTTGGGTAAAAGGAGGATTTCCTGGTGCAGCTTGTCCGTTTGTGGTAATACGAACAATTTTACCTAAACTGCTAGTTACAGATTGCGCCAACGGACGCGTTTCTAATACAGATCTTTCTCCAATGCTGACAAATAAATTTCCAGTTTTGTCAAATAAAACGCGGCCTCCATAATGTAGTGTGCTTGCGTTTGGTGTATTCGAACGGTAAATTACAGTTGTATTTTCAATAGCCGTTTCATTGTTTGATATTCGCCCTTTTGCTACAGCGGTAATATTTCCGCCAGCTACAACCTCAGAGAATACCCAATAAATCATTCGGTTTGTTTCAAATGATGGATCTAAACAAATTCCTAATAACCCTCCTTGATCTGCAGGATTTACGGATGGAACTCCAGTTAGAGGATTGCCAATAACACCAGCTTGTGTCACAATTCTAATTTTACCCGATTTTTCGGTTACCAAAAGACGTCCGTCAGGAAGATAGGCAACTCCCCATGGTGCGCTTAAACCGTTGGTGATTACTTTAGCTTCGTAGTTTGTGGTAGTTTGGATGCTTCCTGCACGCGTTTGTCCAGAAAATGCGGGCTTATAAGTGGTATTGGCTGCGCCAGTTTCAACAGGAGGTCCTGTTGGGCCCGGATCGGTGCCAGGGTTAGTATTGTCGTTATTCGAACAGCTGGCTAAAGCAAGAATTCCGGCAAGAAGAAAAATACTTTTTTGAATTATCATAATGCTTTCATTTTAATGGTTAAAAAATAATTTTTGCATTATCAACATTTCGAAAGAGAAGTAGAGATTCGTTAACTATGAAATGGTCAGTTTCGCACGAAATCCTACGTTTTATTTTCAATTAAGAATGCCTAAATGCTTTTATCATTTTATGTGAAGCGAAGAATTTCAAAACAGAAATTAAACTTCATTTTTGAAAAGCATTTAGTGGGACATGCCTAATTGGAACGGAAAATTGCTATAAAATATTGCCAGTAAGAATTCGATTGTTTTTTTCTTGGCAGAAATTTAACATTCAAAATTTAAAGAAAAATCGCGCTGAGGGCTGATTTTTAAAGAAGATTTTAAAGACTTTTTAATTTTTTCATGAAGATGGGAAAAACTTCATTCAATTCTTCAAAAAGAGGATTTTTTCTGTTTTTTAATTTGATTTCAGTAAACAATTTTAATCCTAAAGCAAATTGAACAGCTTCAGATTCGTTTGCAAAAATGTTTTTAGATTTTATTCGTTCTATAATTCCGAAGATTTCGTCGTGATTGTCAAATTCGATTCCAAGTTCTTTTGCTGGTTTGGTCTCTCCATTAGCATATTCCTTAAGGCTTAGAGTAAGGTAATATTTGTTTGATCTTTTTTCCATGATTATTGTAATTCTAATTCTAATTTTATTTTAGCCACTTATCGACCAATGTTTTAAAAGCTTCTTTGTATTGTTCTCCAACCGTGATTTCTATTTTGTCGATAAAAATTGAGTTTTTGCTTATGGCGCTTATTTTGTCTAGAGAAACAATAAACGAGCGATGGACGCGCATAAACTTGGATGAAGGCAATTTTTCTTCTAATGCTTTAAGTGAAATAAGAGACATTAAAGCTTTTTGAGAATCTTCAAGATGTACTTTTACATAATCTTTTAAACTTTCGATATAAGTGATGTCTTTCAATGAAATTCTAACCCATTGGTATTCTACTTTCAAGAAAATAAATTCATCGTCTGCGGCAATAGAAGTAAAGGTATTGTTGGCTTCTTCTGTTAATTGTAAAACCTTGCTCGAAGCGCGAAGAAATTCTTCGTAGCTGAAAGGTTTAAGGAGATAATCTACGGCATTTACACGATAGCCTTCAATCGCATAATGATTGTAAGCTGTAGTAAAAACGATTTTTGGCAATGGTCCCGCTTGATCTTGAAGAAGTCTTGCCAACTCCATTCCGCTCAAATTGGGCATATTAATGTCTAAGAAAACCAAATCGGGTTTTGTCTCTCGAATGATGCCCATTGCGTCTACTGCATTGTCGCAAGTTGTTATTAATTCTAAAAAAGGAGTCTGTTGTATAAACGTTTCTACCAGTTTTAAAGCCAATGGTTCATCATCTACTGCTATACATTTTAATACGGTCATTGCTCTAAAGTTATTTTCAATTTAATTTTATAAGTTCCGTGATCGGTAACGCCAAAAGAAATATAATGCTGATTCGGATAAATCAATTGCAGTCTTCGTTTGGTGTTTGTTAAACCAATTCCGCCTTCCTCTGAAACCGATGTTTTTTCGAAAAAAGTATTTTCTACTTCAAATTCCAAATTCGTATTATTTTGCCAAAGTTTAATGTGTATTTCGCTTTTATCAGTTGCATGCACACCATGTTTAAATGCATTTTCTACTAAAGGTAGTAATAACATTGGTACAATTGGGTAATCGTGCAGTTTTTCAGGTATTTCTGTTGTAATCGTCAATTTGCTGTTGGCACGAAGTTTCATTAAAGCGATAAAATCTTTTAAGAATTCTACTTCTTTAAGTAATGTCGTACGTTCACCTTCGGTGCTGTAAAGCAAATAGCGCATCATTCTGCTTAAAGTATGCAAGGCATTTCTAGAATCTTCGATATCAGTATAAGTCAAAGAATAGATGCTGTTTAACGAATTAAAAAAGAAATGCGGATTTATTTGCGCTTTCAGCATGGCCAATTCTGCCATTGTTTTGTCTTGTTCCAATTTCAGTTTGTGCTGAGCCGCTTTTTGCCAATGCGTTAACATGGCCCAACTGGTACTGATTCCTAAAACTAGTAATGTAAGGGTGAAAACGTAATTGTCAAAATATGGATTTTTGTATTTTTTAAAGCCAATAGCCTTCATAATCTGATTGTGAAGGTCGGTTTGCGAAGTATAAAAATAGGCAATTAACTGCATGGCAATAACTGCAGCAAATGCCCAAATTAAAAAAGCCGAAGTATTGTCTTTAATGATGGTTTTGGGAACTATAATTTTTGCCGTTGAATAAAAAAGAATAATGAGTAAAAACAGTACAATGCTCTGCCAAAGCCAGAATGCTTGCGGAAGCACAACATTCCAAGTTAGCGGGATATAAAACAGCATAAGGTACCCTAATAGAGACCAGCCAAGAATGTGTAATCCGGTAAATAAATAAGGCCTAAAAAAATTTGGTGCCATTAGAATTTATGATTTTAGGGACAATATTACATTTTATTTGAATATGAAATTTAGGCAATCGCTAAACCCCGATTTAGAGTCTCTAAAAAGCATTTTAGAGCCGATAAGACAAAAATTAAACACTTGTTTAATATTTGAAAAAATTCCGTCGGCTCTCATCTTGCCTTTATCGATTGTCTTTCGGTCTTCGTCTATTTGAAAATTTTTGTGTGTTATATTTTAGTTCTTTTGTTGGCATATAATAGATAATTACACATTTTTTACAATGAATAAGCAATCATTTTTAAGCATTCTAGCAGCATCACTTATTATCGCTTCTTGCGGTAAAAATGATAAATCGGCACAAGCCGGAGGAGCTCCGCAGATTAAAGAATATAAGACTGTGGTATTACAGCCAGAATCAGCTACGTTACACAGCGATTTTCCGGCTAGTATACAAGGACAGCAAAATATAGAAATCCGCCCAAGAGTTGAAGGTTACATCGACAAGATTTTTGTTGATGAAGGCGCAGTTGTAAAAGCAGGACAGCCATTGTTTAAGATTAGTGCTCCAGAATATGAGCAGCAAGTTCGTACAGCAACGGCAAGCATTAAAAGTGCTCAGGCAGATGTAAGTTCAGCAAAATTGGCTGTAAACAAAGTAAGACCATTGGTTGAAAAAGGAATTATCAGCAAATACGATTTAGAGTCTGCACAATATACTTATGAGTCGGCTGTTGCTTCTTTAGCGCAGGCAAACGCAGCTTTAGTAAATGCAAAAGTAAACTTAGGGTATACAACGGTAACAAGTCCAGTAAATGGAGTTGTGGGATCAATCCCATTCCGTTTAGGAAGTTTGGTTAGCTCTAACACGGCAGAACCTTTAACAACAGTTTCAAGTATTGGGAATGTATATGCCTATTTTGCTATGAATGAAAAAGTCTTGCTGAATTTTACTAAAGACGCTGGAGGTTCATTAAACCAAAAAATAAAAAGCATGCCGGAAGTTTCTTTATTGCTTTCAGATGGTTCAACTTATGATCAAAAAGGAAAAATAGAAACTGTAAACGGATTAATCAATACAGAAACAGGTACTGTAAATTTTAGAGCACGTTTCCCTAACCCAAAAGGAATTATCAGAAGCGGAAGCAGCACAACGGTTAGAATTCCAAATGACGTTAAAAATGTAATTATAGTTCCTCAAAGCGCAACATTCGAACTTCAAGATAAAATTTTTGCAGTAGTTGTGGGTAAAGACGGAAAAACTAAAAATGCCAATATCACAGTTCTAGACAATTCAGCTGGCAATTATTATGTAGTGACAAGCGGTTTAAATGCTGGAGATCAAATTGTATTAGAAGGCGTAGCCTCTCTAAAAGAAGGAACTGAAATTAAAGCCCAAAATCAAAGCCCAGAAACAGTTTACGCCGATTTAAAATAAAAAAAATGTTTAAAAAATTTATACAAAGACCCGTACTCTCGACGGTAATATCTGTTATTATCGTTATTTTAGGTGTTTTAGGCCTAATTGAGTTACCTATATCGCAGTATCCAGATATTGCGCCTCCAACTGTAAACGTCGCTGCCAGTTATACAGGTGCCAATGCCGACGTGGTACTGAAAAGTATCGTAATTCCGTTGGAAGAACAGATTAATGGTGTAGAAAACATGACTTACATGACTTCTACAGCAACCAATGACGGAAACGCCTCTATTAAAATTTTCTTTAAAGTAGGTACAAATCCAGACCTAGCAGCGGTAAACGTTCAGAACAGGGTTTCTAGAGCAACCAGTTTATTGCCAGTAGAGGTTACTCAAGCTGGGGTTACCGTTACCAAAAGCCAGAGTAGTAACTTGTTGATTTTCTCTTTATATAGTGAAGATAAAGCATACGATCAAACGTTTCTGCAGAACTATGCTAAGATCAACCTTGTACCGCAAATTCAGCGTGTAGTTGGGGTGGGAGATGTGACCGTTTTTGGTGCAAAAGATTACTCTATGAGAATCTGGCTGAAACCAGATGTAATGCAGCAATACAAATTGATTCCGAGCGATATTTCGGCTGCTTTGGCTGAACAAAATATTGAAGCTGCGCCAGGTAAATTTGGTGAAAACGGAGATCAAGCTTTTCAATATGTAATTAAATACAAAGGACGTTTAACAACGGCGCAAGAATTTGAAGACATTGTAATCAAATCGGTTGGAAACGGACAAATGCTTCGACTTAGAGATGTGGCTAAAGTTGAATTAGGATCTTTAAGTTATGCTTCGACAATTAAAACAAACGGTGTAGAATCGGCAGCGATGGCCATTAGCCAGACTCCAGGATCTAACGCGCGTGACGTAATCAACAATTCTAAAAAACTGATTGACGAAGCTGCGAAAAATTTCCCGAAAGGAGTTAAATATACCACTCTTGTTGACGTAAACGAAAACTTGGATGCTTCGATTGAAAAAGTAATCCATACGTTGGTAGAAGCTTTTATTCTAGTTTTTATCGTAGTATTTATTTTCCTTCAAGATTTTAGATCGACTTTAATTCCAGCAATTGCGGTTCCGGTTGCGATTGTAGGTACATTTTTCTTCCTGAATTTATTCGGATTTACGATTAACTTATTGACGCTTTTTGCGATGGTTCTGGCCATTGGTATTGTGGTCGATGATGCAATTGTGGTCGTGGAGGCCGTTCACGCCAAACTCGATCATGGCTATAAATCGGCTAAAAAAGCAACGATACATGCGATGGACGAAATCTCTGGAGCGATTATTTCGATTACTTTGGTAATGGCCGCGGTATTTATTCCAGTAACTTTTATTGGAGGATCAACCGGAGTTTTCTACAAACAATTTGGTATTACATTAGCCGTTGCGATTATTCTTTCGGCAGTCAATGCATTGACTTTAAGTCCAGCGTTGTGTGCACTTTTATTGAAACCTCATGCCGATGACCATAAACATAAAAGCTATTTACAGCGTTTTTATACTTCATTTAACGTGGCGTTTGATAATGTTACGGCAAGATACAAACGTTCGGTAAGTTTTCTTTCTGCAAAGAAATGGATTGCTCTAGCCGCTATTGTAATAGCAGGAGCTGCATTAGTTTATATGATGAAAACAACGCCTTCAGCTTTCGTACCATCTGAAGATCAAGGAACAGTTTTCGCTAATATTAGTTTGCCGCCTTCAGCTTCGATGGAGCGTTCAGATGTTATTGCAAAAAGAGTAGACAGTATTGCAAAGACAATTCCTGGAGTTAAAAATACACTTCGTATTGTTGGGCAAAACTTTACAGCGGGTGCAGGTAGTGCTTATAGTATGGTTATTGTAAAATTGCTTCCGTGGGATCAGCGTGAACTAAGTGTTGACGATGTTATCGGACAGCTTTTTGCCAAGACAAGCGGAATTCGTGAAGCCAATATTTTCTTTATTTCGCCGCCAACCATTCAAGGTTTTGGACAAAGTGGCGGATTCGAATTTCAATTGCAAGATAAAGGAGGCCATACCACTTCTGAATTTTATAAGGTAAATAACGAATTCTTAGCCAAACTATCTGAGCGTCCAGAAATTCAATATGCGACAACACCATTTAACCCTGGATTCCCTCAGTATATGATGGATATTAATTTAGCGAAAGCGAAAGATGCAGGAGTTTCGGTAAATACGATTTTATCAACCATGCAAGGATATTATGGCGGATTGTACGCTTCGAACTTCAACAAATTCGGAAAACAATATCGTGTAATGATTCAAGCTTCACCAGAGTTTAGAACCAATACGCAAGGATTAAATAAAATCTTTGTTCGTAACAGTGCTGGAAACATGGCACCAATTACAGAATTTGTAAAAATGACAAGAGTTTTTGGTCCAGAATCGATTTCAAGATTTAACTTGTTTACTTCGATTTCGATTACAGGAGCTCCAAAACCGGGTTACAGTTCTGGAGATGCAATTAAAGCAATTCAGGAAGTGGCGGCAGAAAATCTTCCCGCAGGTTATGGTTACGAATTCTCAGGTTTAACGCGTGAGGAATTGGCATCAGGAAGTGAGACAATTTTCATTTTCATTCTATGTTTGGTATTCGTTTACTTCTTGTTGAGTGCTCAGTACGAAAGTTATATTTTACCATTTGCCGTTTTATTCTCCATTCCGTTTGGATTGGCGGGAGCATACTTGTTCTCGATTATTTTCAAATTGAACAGTAATATTTACTTGCAGATTTCTTTAATCATGCTGATCGGATTGCTGGCGAAGAACGGTATTTTGATTGTCGAATTTGCCTTAGACAGAAGAAGAAAAGGTCTTCCGATTTTACAAGCCGCAATTGATGGAGCTGTAGCGCGTTTACGACCTATTTTGATGACTTCATTTGCCTTTATTTTAGGATTGGTTCCGTTGATGTTTGCAACAGGAGCAGGTGCGGTCGGTAACAGATCGATTGGTACAGGAGCTGTAGGAGGAATGTTAATCGGTACAATTTTAGGGGTTTTCGTAATTCCTGTATTGTTTATCATTTTCCAAACCTTACAAGAAAAAGTAAGCGGTCCAGCTAAAGAGGGTTATGATGATGAGGATGATGATGAAGACGAAATTCATTTAATAGAAGCTCACAAAGACTAAAATTTAATTACAACAAAGATGACGAATAGTTCAAATAAATATATTTTACTGGCCATCACAGCAGCGCTTATTAGTGCGTGCTCTGTTACCAGTAAATACGAACGTCCCAATACTTTAAAAACCGATCAATTGTATCGCGATCAGTCTTCTGCAGATTCGACTGCAATTGCAGATATGCCTTGGAATACTGTTTTTAAAGATCAAAAACTGAATGCCTTAATTCAGAAAGGATTAGATCAGAACCTGAATCTGAAAAATGCGATTGAGAATATTGTGCAAGCAAGAGCTTCTCTGCGTCAGAGCAAATTGGCTTATTATCCTTCATTGCAATTGGATGCCAACGTAACGCATAACAAACAATCTCAGGCAGGTTTAAACTTTCCGGCAGGAATTAACATCAATACTTTAACAACAACTTATAAATTAGGCGTAAGCACTTCTTGGGAAATTGATGTTTGGGGAAAATTAAGCAGTTCTAAAAGAGCCGCTTTAGCAACTTATTTAGCTTCTGATGCGGCAAAACAAGCAGTTCAGACACAATTGATTGCAGATATTGCGAATAATTATTTCTTGCTTTTAGCTTATGACAAACAGTTGGAAATTACAGAACAGACTTTAAAAACCCGTATCGAAAACGTTGAAACGATTAAAGCTTTAAAAGAAGGTGCAATTGTAACTGGTGCAGCTGTTGTTCAGAGTGAAGCCAATCAGCATGCCGCAGAAGTTTTGATTCCAGATTTGAAACAAAACATTCGTGAGACAGAAAATGCGATAAATATACTTTTAGGACAAGCTCCTGGACCAGTCGACAGAGGTGTTTTAGGAACACAGATTATTCCTGAGAAAATCGCAATCGGAATGCCTGCTCAATTGTTAAACAATCGTCCTGATGTCCGTCAAGCGGAATTTAACTTCAGAGTAGCTTTCGAATCTACTAATTTGGCTAAAACCTATTTCTATCCAAGTTTAACACTTACAGCAAGCACCGGATTCTCAAATTTAGAATTAAACGATTTCTTCAGCCATTCGATTTTTTATTCGATTATTGGCGGATTGACACAGCCTTTATTCAATAATGGAATTAATAAAATGAGATTGACAACTGCACAGTCACAACAATTGCAAGCCTACAATAATTTCCAGCAAAGTCTTTTAGTGGCGGGTCAGGAAGTTTCAAATGCTTTGTATTCGTATCAAATGGCGGTTGAAAAAGAAGATTCGAGAGCAAAACAAATTGCCGCTTTAGAAAAAGCAGTAGACTTTACACAAGAACTTTTAGAATATAGTTCAGCAACCAATTATACAGATGTATTAACATCGCAACAAAACCTTTTAGCGGCGCAGTTAAGCGGAGTAGCTGATAATCTGCAAAAATTACAAGCCGTTATTAATCTATATAGAGCGTTGGGTGGTGGCTGGAAATAGAGACAGAATTTCTTAAAATTGTACGTTTGTCGTTAGAATTGTGTCTTTGGTCTAATAAATATTTAAAATTGCAACCATTTCTTTACTTTTGATTCATCATTCAAATTAATATAAAAGAGAGTTAGTAGAGTTCCACATAGATGATACTTTTGAAGTAAAATCACTAACAAAACATGACAAATAAAACGCCTCAGTAATGAGGCGTTTTTATTTATAATATATAATCTTGCTATTTTAAATTGGCAGACCAAAAGACTTCCACATCAAATACATCGTTTAAAAAATACTGTTCGTCGATTTGTTTAGTATATTTATATAATGAATGCTTAAATCTTAAATTTTGGCATTAATTTCGATTAATAGTTAGTAAATTAACATTTAAATTTAAAGACATGAAAAAGTTAATATTCGCCTCAGTACTTTTTATGAGTGCATTTTTTGCTCAAGCGCAAGTATCGGTAAATGTAAATATTGGCACTCCTCCAAATTGGGGACCAATAGGCTACGATAACAGCAGGTATTATTATTTGCCAGACATCGATGTGTATTATGATATAAATCAAAGTGTATTTCTTTACGATAACAGCGGAAAATGGATTCGCGATAGAAGACTTCCGTCAAGATACAGACAATATGATTTGTACTCTGGTTACAAAGTAGTTTTGACAGATTATAGAGGAGATGCTCCTTATTACTATCATTCAAAACACAGAGCTAAGTATCCAAAAGGCTACCATGGAAAACCTCAAAAAAATAGAGGTGAAAAACCTAAAGGAGACAATGGCAACCATTACGGAAATGATAAAGGAAACAAAAAAGGAAAGTCAGACAAAGATGACCACGACCACGATCACTCTAATGGGAAACACCATTAATTCTAAAGAAATGCGATTAAATAAAACGCTTCCATTCGGAGGCGTTTTTTATTGACACTAATTACACGAATTGGCACGAATTTTTGACAAAACAGATGTTTATAATTAGTGAAAATTCGTGTAATTAGTGGCAAAAAAATTAAATCAATTACCTCCAGCTTTAGCTAGAGGTTAACAGATGCTGCATTTATAGGCTTTAGCCAAATTTATGAGTAAAGCCTTTTGTTTTTTATAAATAAAAACCTCCAGCTTTAGCTGGAGGCAATTGATATTAAAAAAATAAATTTGTGCTAATTCGTGTAATTTGTGGCTAAAAAAAACTATTCTGTAACCGCTTTCACTTTGTGCCCAAACGCTCCAAAAGAAAGAATAATCAAAAAGCACACTAACGGAATAATATATCCAGACTGAATATCATCATGATTCATATCGATTAAAGTTCCCATTCCGTACGGAATAATTGCACCACCCACAATCGACATTACCAGCCAAGAAGAACCCGTTTCGGTATTCGATTTTAAACCTTTAATTCCCAAAGAAAAGATAGTAGGAAACATAATAGACATGAAGAATCCAATTCCTCCAAGCGCATAAATTACCACGATTCCTGAACCGTAAATAGCTACTAAACATAGTAAAACACTCACAACACAATAGATCGATAGCAAGACATAATCTTTTACAAAGCGCAAAAAGAAAGTTCCAATAAAACGTCCTGCCATAAAAAGGAATCCGTAAACTCCTAGGTAATATCCAGCTGTTTTCTCGTCTAACCCAGCTCCTTGCTGGGCAATTCTAATAAAGAAACTCGTAATGCACACTTGTGCTCCCACATAGAAAAACTGTGCTACAACGCCCCAGCTTAAATGTCTAAATTTTAGAACAGAGAAAAAACCAGGTTTAATTTCAGCTTCAGCGTGACTTGCTTTCATTGAAGGCAATTGTACAAAATAGAATATAACCGCAACCAAAACCAAAACGCTTCCTAATACGATATAAGGCATTTTTACAGAAGCCGCTTCACCCAATAAGTAAGCTGCTTTTTCGGCCTCAGGCATTGCTGCCATTTGCTCTTTTGTATGATTGGTTCCAGAAAGAATAAATAACGAACCCACAATTGGCGCTACCATTGCCGCTAATCCGTTGAAAGAAGCCGCTAAGTTCAATCTCTTTGAAGAAGATTCTGCAGGCCCTAAAATCGCTGCGTAAGGGTTGGCGCTAGTTTCTAAAATCGTTAATCCACACCCAATTACAAATAAAGCAAATAAGAATAACTCATACGTTCGCGTATTAGCAGCGGGAACAAATAAAAATGCTCCAATAGCAAAAACTAGTAAACCTGTGATAATACTGTTTTTGTAACCAAACCTTTTAATTAGCATTCCCGCAGGAATCGCCATAATAAAATAAGCAAAGAATACAGAAGTATCGATAAGAGTAGATTGGCGATTGTTTAATTCACACGCTTTCTTCAAGTGCGGAATCAAAACAGAATCAAGATTATGGGCCATTCCCCATAGAAAAAATAGGCATGTAACTAAAATAAAAGGAAGAAGATATTGTTTTTGATTTCCTCCTTCTGTTGGCACTTCGTGTTGATCGCCAGCTTGGTTTGTAATTTGCATGGTTTAGATAGTTTTTTAGTTTTTTTTGAGTTGTTAAGTTTCTAATTGCTTTTATACATCAGCTCTTTCAAAGGAATGCCTAAATTAGGTTGGTTTGGAAGAGGACTTAAATTTTGCTTTTTGGTTTTGAAATATAGTGTTTTATTTACACTTCATCAAAAGAAATACCGCCATTTTTATTGCTGATGTAGCAGGCTTCCACAACTTTCATGGTACCTAATACATCTTGCACGCTCGCAGATAATGTAGAGTCAGAACCTTCTTTAAAACGCATCAGATTAGACATTGCTCCAATAAAAGCTTCTGGAAACCAAGAACCTTCCAGTTTAACTTCTGTCCATTGGTATTCGTTTTCGCCTTCTTTTATTGGCAAAGCATATTCGAAAACATCAGGAAGTCCGTCAGGATAATTCATTAGCAAACCCATTTTTGCTTTAATGGCACCTTTTGTTCCTTCCCATTTGATGTAACTTTCTTCGTGTTTCGGACCAAAATGATGATCGTGGTTTGTATTGATTACCACATGCATATCTTCACCATAATCTAAAATAATAGTAGATCGGCTTGATGATAATTTTTTAAGCGGATGCCTAGCCGTTTTTGCCATTACACTTTTCGGATTTCCTAGAAAAGAACGAATGCAATCAATGTAATGCACACTGTGAAAAAGAATCTCCAATCTTGGATGCTCTTTAATCAGCGGAAACAATTCCCAAGGCGTATTTACAGTCACTTTAAATTCAAAATCATATAACTGACCCAAGATTCCTTTGTTAATTAAATATCGCGCAGCGCTTATAAAAGAAGCAAATCGCAACTGAAAGTTAATTGCGGCAACCAGATTTTTTCTTTCGCAGACTGCTACAATTTCGCGAGCTTGAGCCAAATCATTCCCCATTGGTTTCTGAATCAAAACCGCAGCCCCGTCAGGCAATTGTTCTAAAATTTCGATGTATTGATCTGGTAAGACCGTAATATCATAGACGGCGTTTGAGGGTGCATTTTTAACAGCTTCGGCCACATTTTCAAAAACGTGATCGATTTTAAATTCTTTCTGTAAATCGTATGCTTTTGAAATGGTTCTATTGGTAATGCCAAAAACTCTAAAACCGGCCATTTTATAAGCAGGCAAGTGGGCATCTTTTACTATACCGCTTGCCCCGATAATGATGATTGGCTGTTCTTTTTCAGGTAATAAAGGCTTATAAGGAATATTCATTTTTTTAATATTTGATGTTAATCGCTACTTTGTCAAATTTGAAACTTTTACAAAGTTTTCTACTCTATTTGTGAATAGATTTATAGCGATAGTGGGTAATATGTAATCGATTGTATTTATAAATGTAAAAAGTACAATTACAAAAGTAGGAATAAGATTGATATGAGCAAGAAATCCTCTATTTTAAAAAATATTTTTTTACATAAAATGGCAATTTGTGTCTTAAATTTTACAAAACAAATAAAAAAAGTTACAGAAGTTTAAAGTTTCACTACTTTTTTACGAAGAAAATAAAATATATCTCGGATATTAATTTTTAAAAAGTATTTTTGTAATTGTACTTTTTACATTTATTATTTTTGATACGGATTTTTTGACAGATGTTGAATTTGATGAATGAAGAACAGATCTTAACGGATAGAAAATAGCTTTTTGTTTTTGAAAAAGAGGCAAAACGAAAGCGCTTGGTAAGAAAAAACAAACTAAAAATAAAATGCATGCAAACAGAAAGTTGTAGCATATCAAAGTAAAAATTAAGAAAGTATAAGATGAAATATATTGTTTGCGAAAAACCGCAGGAATTTCTACTAAAAGAAACAAATATGCCAGAACCAAAAGAAGGTGAGGTTTTATTAAAAATTAAAAGAATTGGAATTTGTGGGACTGATATTCACGCTTTTGGCGGAACGCAGCCGTATTTTGAATACCCAAGAATTTTAGGCCACGAATTGGCTGCAGAATATGTAAAAGGGAATACCGAAGATTTTAAGCCAGGAGATAAAGTAACTTTTATTCCGTATTTCAATTGCGGAAAATGTGTTGCCTGCAGAAACGGATTGACAAATTGTTGTGTAAATATCAAAGTTTTTGGAGTGCATATCGATGGCGGAATGGCCGAATATGTTTCGATTCCAGAGCAGTATTTACTGTACGGTCAAGGTTTAGATTATGATGAATTGGCTTTGGTTGAGCCTTTGGCAATTGCAGCGCACGGAGTTAGAAGAGCGGCTGTAAAAGCTACAGATACGGTTTTGGTGATGGGAGCAGGGCCAATTGGAATTGGTTTAATTCAGTTTGCTAAAATTGCCGGAGCAAAAGTCATCGTAATGGATATCAATGATTATAGATTGAATTTCTGTAAAGAGCAACTGCAAGCAGACGAAACAATTAATCCGTTGAATGATGATGTTGCCGCAAAATTGGCTGAATTGACTAACGGCGATATGGCAAATGTGGTAATTGACGCGACTGGAAATCAGAAAGTAATGAACAGCGCCTTCAATTATATTTCGCATGGCGGAAGATTTGTTTTGGTCGGGCTTCAAAAAGGCGAATTAAGTTTCAGTCATCCTGATTTCCACAAAAGAGAATCGACCTTGATGAGTAGCCGAAATGCAACCATCGAAGATTTCGAATATGTAATGAAATGTTTGAAAGAAGGAAAAATCGATCCGAAAAAATACATTACGCACAGAACAAGTTTTTCTGAAATGATTAATGATTTTGGAAGCTTAATTGATCCTAAAAACAATGTGATCAAAGCGTTGATTGAAATTGATTAATTTGTGAAAAGTGAAAAGTAATATGTGATATGTGGCTTTTGTTTTAAAATACAAAGTGGCTCTATTTTAGATTCCGCCTTTCACATCTTACATCTCACAAATAACATCTAACATAAAAAGAAATGGATTTAAACTTAAAAAATAAAATTGTCGTTGTTTCTGGTTCGGCTGGAAAAGAAGGCAGTATCGGAGAAACGATTGTAAACAGATTAGCAGATGAAGGTGCGATTCCAGTTTTGGTAGATCGAAACGCAAGAGGTTTTGAATATGTAGAAAGACTTCAAAAAAGAGGCGTTAATTCCTTATTTGTGCAAACAGACGTAACTGATCCTGTTGCAATGGAAAGTGCTGTAAAAGTAATCGGAGCTAAATATGGAAGAATCGATGCTATAATTAATAATGTTGGTGTGAATGATGGCGCAGGATTAGATTCGAGCTACGAAGATTTCATGAATTCTTTGAAATTGAATGTGGCAAGTTATTTTCTGTTAGCTAAATATTCATTGCCCTATTTGAAAGAATCAAAAGGGAATATTCTAAATATTGGTTCAAAAGTGGCTTTGACAGGTCAAGGCGGCACTTCTGGTTACGCTGCTGCGAAAGGTGGAGTTTTGGGCCTAACAAGAGAATGGGCAGTCGATTTGATTCAGTTTGGAATTCGTTCGAATGCTATTATTATTGCCGAAAGTTATACGCCAGCTTACGAAGATTGGATTAGGACATTGCCAGACGGTCAAACGGTTTTAAATAAAATCAATAAAAGTATTCCGCTGGAAAGCAGAATGACCAAAACAGAAGAAATTGCAGATACGGCACTTTTCATCATTTCAGAAAAATCATCGCATACTACTGGACAATTTGTTTTTGTAGACGGAGGTTACGTACATTTAGACCGCGCATTAATCAGTGATGTTAACTAAGAAATTATGAGTAAAAGAATTGATTCCCATCAGCATTTTTGGAAATTTGATCCCGTTCGCGATAGCTGGATTGATGGAACGATGCAGAACATTCAGAGAGATTTTCTTCCTGAGGATTTACAGCCAATTTTAAAAGAAAATCAATTTGAAGGCTGTGTTGCAGTTCAAGCAAGCCAATCAGAAGAAGAAACAAATTTCTTATTGGATTTAGCATCTAAAAATGATTTCATAAAAGGCGTTGTCGGCTGGATAGATTTGAGAAATGAAAATATTGAAGAACGTTTGCAATTCTTTTCTAATCAAAAAAAACTGAAAGGATTTAGACACGTTGTTCAAGGCGAACTAGACGATTTTATGTTTGGAGAAGCTTTTAGAAACGGAATTCAAGCTTTAAAAACATTCGATTACACTTACGATATTTTGATTTTCGAAAGACAATTGCCAGCAGCTATCAGTTTGGTTCAGGATTTCCCGAATCAGCGATTTGTGATCGATCATATCGCAAAACCTGACATCAAATCAGGAAGCATTAATTCTTGGAAAAAAGGCATCGAAGAAATTGCAAAATACGACAATGTTTGGTGCAAGATTTCCGGAATGGTCACAGAAGCCGACTGGAAAAACTGGAAACCAGAAGATTTAAAACCATACTTAGATGTAATATTTGAAAATTTCTCAACCGATAAATTGATGTACGGATCGGATTGGCCTGTTTTAAACGTAGCTTCCGATTATAATGAAGTGGTAAAAATATTAGAAGATTATATTGCAGGATTTTCAATCGAAGACCAGAATAAGATTTGGTTTGAGAATGCGAAAACATTTTACAAGCTATAATTTTTTTTGAACCATATAAGTGATATAAGTTCATTTAATTAAATGCAAATAAAAAATCTCGCAAAGACGCCAAGTCGCAAAGTTTTAATATTTTTTGGACGTAACATTTGCGATTCGCCTTTCTAATATTAATAGGATCCTCTTTCAGCCGAAATGACAGAATTGCCGAAATTCTATCTTTTTTAAACATAGCCCACGGTTTCAACCGTGGGGACACAGGATGATTACGTTACGTACCCAAGGTTGAAACCTTGGGCTATGTTTATAAAGAATTTCGCAAAAAGAGACGCCAAGTCACAAAGAATAAAAAACTTGGCGTCTTTGCGAGAACTAATTAAGAACCGGGCTAAATTGAACTTCTATCACTTATATGGTTTAAAAATTAAAATTTAACCGCTTTCTTAGCAACATCCTTCCCAATAGTAGTAGTTTTAGATAAGCCACTTAAATCGATATTTTTACTTGCTCCGCCATCAATTGTAATTGCATTTGAAGAAGTAGGATTGAACTCAACATTCTTTAAAGAAAGATTCTGAGCGTTGTAGATTTCAAATGCATTTTTAGCCGCTATATCTAATTTTAGATTGCTGATTTTTATTCCATTTGCATCAATTATAGAAAAGCCTTTGTCTGCTTTTGCGATCAAATTGGTAATCTCGATATTTTCTAAATTCATTTCAGGAAGACCTTGCAAAAATACCGCTTGTTGAGCACCTCTAATGGTAATATTTTTGATTGAAATGTTTTTAAACTGAGGCGTTTCTTCGTTTACAGGAACTAGTTTTGTAGTTTTCGTATTTCCGCCTTCAGCCAATGTTTCTGCAATTGATTTTCCGCCATAATACAAGTCAAAAGAAATAGCTTGAGACGGAATATCAGTCATAAAAACATCTGAAATAAAGATATTTTCTACAACTCCGCCGCGTCCGCGTGTGCTTTTGAAACGAAGTCCGACATCAGTTCCCATAAAAGTACAGTTTGAAACGTGCAGGTTTTTTACACCGCCCGACATTTCGCTTCCAACAGTAACGCCGCCGTGACCATGATAAACAACATTATTTTTTACAATAATATTTTCGCACGGAACACCTCGGTCACGTCCGTCTTTATCTTTTCCAGACTTAATGCAAATCGCATCGTCGCCCACGTCAAAACTTGAATTTTCAATCACAACGTTTTTACAAGATTCAACATCAAGTCCGTCACCGTTTTGTGAAAACCACGGATTTCTAACCGTTACATTTCTAACAATTAAATCTTCAATTAATAAAGGATGAATATTCCAGGCGGGAGAATTTTGAAAAACCGGTCCGTCAAATAGTACTCTTTTGCTGTTTTGAATGCTCACCAAAACGGGACGAAGAAAATCGTGAATTGCTTCAAAATCTTCCTTTGTTTTTAAGTCAGGTCGCACATTTTGATCTGCGCCTTTTGCACCTTTCATATATTGTTCAGAAGGATACCAACTGTCTTTCTTTTCGTTTAAAACTCCACCAGAAGCTACAAATTTCTTCCATTGTTCGTCTGTCAGTTTGCTTTTCTTTACTTGTCTCCAAGCTTCGCCAGAACCATCCCAAACACCATTTCCGGTAAAAGCTATGTTTTCAAGGTTTTTACCATAAATAGGAGAGATGCATCGCCAAGTATTTAAACCTTCAAAACTGGTTTCGATAATGGGGTATAAAGTTTTATCTGTAGAAAATTTGATTAATGCACCAGTTTGGGCATGAAGTTCGATGTTGCTTTTTAAAATGATCGGACCAGTAAGCCAAATTCCAGGCGGGATAATTAATTTTCCGCCTCCTTTTTTAGAAAGCGCCTCAATTGCATCTGCAAAAGCTTTTGTATTCAAAACATAACCGCCATTTACTGCTCCAAAGTCTTTTAGATTTACTGTATTAGCAGGAATTACAGGTTCATTAACTTTTGGCATTTTGAATTCGACATTGGCATAAGTATCGTAAGATGTACTTTGAGCACTTGCATTTTGCAAACTCAGACAAAGCATAATTGCCATTCCAAGAGAAAAGAGATGTAGTCGGTTGGTTTTCATTGTTAGTAATTTTTTGGTGTCATTTTTATCTATGTGAAAAATTCTATCTCGCATAAATAATAACAGTTAAATGTAATCGATTACACAAATCTATTAAAAAATTTAAAAGATAGCCACGAATTCACGAATTTAATTTCTAAAATCTTTGCTATTATTTATTCGAATTAATTCGAATAATACTAGACAAAGTATATAAAAATAAAATTCGTGAATTGCTTCGCCTGTTCGCTATCGCTCGAGTCGTGGCGAAAAAAAAACTCAAACAGGAGGGTACAGGATACATATATCTTTATGTTCAAGTAAATTGGACGAATTATTTGGTAATAGTGTTAAAAATACATTTATGTATGAATTATAGATGCTTAAAATTAACTGCCTAATAATTTTTTACCAAAAAAAATCAAAATATTAAATAATGCGTTTGAATTCATTTACTAAAATCCTGAGCTTCTTTTTAATCCTCTGCGTTTCGTTTTCTATAAATGCTGGTGAAATATGGGTTTCTCCAAAAGGGAATGATAAAAACTCGGGGACAAAAGAAAGTCCGCTGGCAACGGTTCACATGGCGATGAGAAAAGCCAGAGAACTTCGTCGTTTAAAAGATTCTTCTATAAAAGACGGGATTCGTATCATCGTGATGAACGGAACGTATTATTTAAATGAACCTTTATTCATTAGACCTGAAGATTCTGGAACAGCAGAAAGTCCAACCACAATTGAAGCTGATGCAAATGCAAAACCAATAATCAGCGGCGGAATCGAAATCAAAAACTGGACAAAATCGACAACCGTTATCAACGGACTTAAAAAAGGTGCAGTTTGGGTGGCAGATGCTCCTAAAAAAGCCGGAAGCCTTATCGATTACAGACAATTATGGGTAAATGGTAAGAAAGCCGTAAGAGCCAAAAATACTTCCGGAACCACAATGGAACGTATTCTGTCTTGGAATCACGAAGAACAGACTTGCTGGATTCCGTTTAAAGATAAATCGGTTAAGTTCGAACCGGGAATGGAAATGTTTATTGTACAATGGTGGTCAAATGCCAACCTGCGAATCAAAAATATTGAAGTACAGAAAGACAGTGCTAAACTTTCGTTTGAAGAACCAGAAAGCCGTATTCAGAGCGAACATCCTTGGCCAGCACCGTGGATTTCTAAAAACAACGGAAATTCGGCTTATTTCTTAAACAATGCTTTTTCACTTTTAAACGAACCTGGAGAATGGTATTTGGATAAGAAGAATGCTAAGATCTATTACATTCCAAGAGCTGGAGAAGAAATTAATTCGGTTACGGTTATGGCTCCAGTTTTAGAAAATTTGGTTGAAGTAAAAGGAACAATCGATTCACCTGTGCATCATTTTAGATTTAAAGGAATTTCGTTTCAATACAGCAATTGGCTTCGTCCTTCGCAGCAAGGTCACGTGCCGTTGCAGTCAGGTTTGTATTTGTTAGATGCTTACAAATTGAAACAGCCGGGCACTCCAAATCAGGCGAATTTAGAGAATCAAGCTTGGGTAGGAAGACCTCGCGCAGCGGTTGAAGTCAATTATGCGAATAACATTCAGTTTAAATCCTGCCGTTTTGAGCATTTGGCTTCGACAGGTTTAGATTTAAATAAAGGAACAAATCACAATACTGTGAAAGGAAATTTATTTAAAGATATTGGCGGAAGTGCCATCAATGTTGGGATTTTCTCTGAAGAAGCTTTTGAAGCGCATTTGCCTTTAATCATAAAAGATGAAAGAGAAATGTGTTCTGATGAAGTGATTGCTGATAACTTAATTACCAACGTAACCAATGAAGATTGGGGAACTCTGGGAATCAGTGCTGGTTTTGTTAGAAATATTACCATTGAGCACAACGAAATTTCAGATGTATCGTACTCTGGAATCGCAATGGGCTGGGGTTGGACGCATACGCCAAATGTGATGCAGAACAATAAAATACTAGGAAATAAAATTCATCACTACGCGAAACATTTACACGATGTTTCTGGAATCTACACACTTTCCGCACAGCCAGGAAGCCGAATTGAAGAAAATTATATTGATAAAGTTTATAACAGTCCGTATGCACACGATCCGTTTTTATGGCTGTATTTGTATACCGATGAAGGAAGTGAAGGGTTTACCATTAAAAACAATTGGATTGCTGAAAAGAAAATCCTTAAAAACCATAACGGTCCAAAAGGAAATATCTGGGAATACAACGATCCTTATGTAAGCACTAAAATTAAAGATGCTGCAGGAATTAGAGCGCCTTACAAAGATCTAGAAAAAGAAGTGGTAATCGACGAAAAATGGGGATTGCAGGAAATGCCAAAACCGTATGCAATCGAATTAATCGGTTCTGATTTTGATATCGAAAAAATCAAATCGACTTTAGTTGGATTTAGAATCGTGGGTCAGGAATTGTACCAATGGAAAAATCATTTGGTGATTTACGGAAAAATGAATCAGCCGGAAAGAACAAAGCGAAAACTGGCGAGTGCTTTTCCTTCTTTAGAAATAAAAATCTATGAAGATCTGGTTTACGATTTCCAAAACTTCGAAAGATGCAAAGATTCAAAACCAGCCTCAGATTGGGAAAATGTGGTTTTAACAGCGAATCTACCTGCTGATGAAAAACTGCAAAAGGAATACGTAGAATATCACAAAACGCAATTCGAGAAATGGCCAGAAGTAGCAAAAGGTTTCTGTAATGCCGATTTCCAACAATTGCAAGTCTTTAAAAAAGACCGTCAGTTAATCTTGGTCATCAGTATTCCGAAAGGGGAGAATCTGGATAAACTAAATCCGAAAACAACACAAAACAATCCTCGTGTAGACGATTGGAATGCCTTAATGAAAAAATACCAAAGCGGAATCGATGGTACAAAACCAGACGAAACTTGGATTTTCTTGAATAAAGTAGAAACAAAATAAAAGAGATAGCCACGAATTCACGAATTATTTTTTTTACAATCTAAACGGAATATTAATTCGAATTATTCGAAAAAATAATCGCAAAGATTTTCAAAAAATAATTCGTGAATTCGTGGCGAAAAAAAAACTATCAAAAACCTAAAATAACAACCAATGTTAAAAATAGCCATTCTGGGACTTGGAGAAGGACGAAGCACCATGTCGGCGGCTTTAGAAAGTTCAAAATTAGAACTTGTAAAAGTGTGCGACAGAAATGAAGAAATCTGCAAGCAGAGAGCAAAGGAATTCGATTTTCATTCGTACACTACCAATTACGATGATTTACTAAACGACGATTCAATTGACATTATCGCAATTTATACACCAGACCATTTGCACGCACAGCACGTAAAACAAGCATTATTGCATGGAAAACACGTCGTTTGTACAAAACCGTTTATCGATGATCTTTCTGATGCTAAAGAATTGTTAGAACTAAGCAAATCGACAGGAAAAAAAGTTTTCATTGGACAAAGTTCCCGTTTCTTCGAACCAGCAAAAAGACAAAGAGCCGATTATGAAGCTGGATTAATTGGAGATTTAATTACCATTGAAGCCCAATATCACGCTGATCATAGATGGTTTTTAAAGAAAGAATGGTCTTTATTGCAGTCCTTTAAATGGCTTTATGGAGGTTTGAGCCATCCTGTAGATTTCATCAGATGGTATCTGCCAAACATTCAAGAAGTAATGGGTTACGGAATGATCAGCGCTAACGGACAATCGGCTGGATTGAAAAATGAAGATACTATGCATTTTATCTTCAAAGCAACTGACGGAAGAATTGCACGAGTAAGTGGTGTTTATACTTCGCCAACTCAGCCAGCGCAACGTGACAGCGGCATGAGTACCATTTTAAGAGCAACAGAAGGAGCAAGCCAAGCCGATTATCACGAATTGCGTTATGCAGTTACGGATAAAACGGGTGAAGAAAAAGTGATTACTTGGGGCGATAGCACTTTAAAATATTATTTCCGTTTTGAAGGACAAAGTCATCACGGCGGAGAATACCAGAATTATTTAGAATATTTTGTAGACAGTATCGAACAGAATTTCGAAGCGTATCCAAATATGGAAGAGGGAATTGGAACCGTAGCTTTATTGCAAGCAATGGACAAATCGCTGCAAACTGGAATGCCGGTTAAAATTGCCGATATTCTTAACGAATACGGGCTATGAACAGTATCTACAATAAATTAACGACACTTGATTTTGTAATTGTGGCTGGTTATTTGGTCGCATTATTAATCATTGGTTATGTGGTAAGTGTCAAGCAGAGAAAGAAAAACGAAACGCTTTTCCTAGCTGGAAATTCATTAAACTGGTACAGCATTGGGTTTAATATGTGGGGGACAAATGTTGGTCCGTCTTCTTTATTAGCCTTTGCCAGTATTGGTTATGTAACGGGAATTGTAGCAGGAAATTTCGAATGGTACGCTTTTGTTTTTTTACTGCTTTTGGCGATGGTTTTTGCACCACGTTATATTGCGAGTAAAGTAAGCACCATGCCCGAATATATGGGAAAACGCTATGGCGACAGTACCCAAAACATTTTGGCTTGGTATGCTTTGGTAAAAATTCTGGTAAGCTGGTTGTCTTTAGGATTATTCAGCGGAGGCGTTTTAGTGCGTCAGATTTTGGGAATTCCGATGTGGCAGAGCGTTACCGTTTTAGTGATTTTCTCTGGAGTTTTCACTTTTGCTGGAGGATTAAAAGCAATTGCTAAAGTCAATGTTTTTCAAATGATTCTGCTGATTGTAGTTTCATTAACGCTTTCATATTTAGGATTGCAGAAAGTGGGCGGAATCGAAGCTTTAGCAGCAAAAACACCATCTAATTTTTGGAATTTAGTTCGCCCTTTTGATGATGCTCATTATCCGTGGCCTGCCATTTTATTAGGATATCCCGTTGCTGCAGTTGCTTTTTTCTGTACCGATCAATCGATGGTGCAGAGTGTTTTAGGAGCGAAAAACTTAGAACAGGGACAACTTGGAGTGAACTTTATCGGATGGCTGAAAGTGATGGCGCTTCCGTTATTTATTTTACCTGGAATTTTGTGCTACGCTTTATATCCAGAATTAGGAAGCAACTCCGATTTGGCTTATATGACAATGGTTACAAACCTTTTCCCAAGCGGAATGAACGGTTTGGTAATTTGCGTTATGATTGCCGTTTTGGTAGGAACAATTGGTTCTTCGCTGAATGCTTTAAGCACCGTTTTCACGAATGATATTTATGTAAAGAAAATCAACCAGACAGCGACTATTAAAGATCAAATTAGAATTGGGCGTTTAACGATTGCTGCAGGTTGCGTATTTGCGATTTTGATTGCCGTTGCAATTGACAATATCAAAGGACAGAATTTATTCAACATTTTTCAGGCGGTTTTAGGTTTTCTGGCGCCTTCGTTATCTGTTGTCTTCCTTTTGAGTGTTTTCTGGAAAAGCACTACTAAAAAAGCGGTTAATGCAACACTTTCTTGGGGTTCTGCTTTTAGTTTATTTGTTGGTGTCTTATATCTGTGGATTTTCCCAGCCGATAAATATCCAGTTTGGCCTCACTTTTTATTGATTTCGTTTTACATTTTTGCGGTGCTTTTAATTGCTGCAGTTATTATTTCTTTAGTGGATAAAAATCCTGAGGTTAATGTTTCAGATGAAACGGATATTCCTAAAACTAGTAAGAAAGTGAAGTTGTTGTTTGGATTGTTGGGGTTGGTGATTTTGGCTTTGTATTTGATTTTTAATGGGAATTAGAATTTAAAATTTCATATAAATTATTTGAACGCTTTCTCTTAAAGGAAGCGTTTTTTTATATATTTATAAATGATTAAAATGTATGCAATTTTGTATGTATACAAAGATATTAAATAGTAGTGATAAGCATTGAGGAATTTTTTAAAATAAGAAATGATAACAATTGAAAACTTAGAATTAGACGAGGATAATATAGAGTTTAATTATGCTTATGATTTTGTAAAGCATACAGATAAACTTGTTTATTTGACTGGAAAAGCTGGAACAGGAAAAACAACTTTTTTAAAATCATTAAAAGATAACACATCTAAAAAGGCTGTTATATTAGCTCCAACTGGAGTTGCAGCAATAAATGCTGGAGGGCAAACAATTCATTCTTTTTTTCATTTGCCTTTTGGACCATTTGTACCTAATGATAAAAGATTAAGATTGAATAAAGAATTTGACGATTTGGATAGCACAACGATTTATAATACTTTTAAATACAATGATGATAAAAAAACTATTATAGAAAAACTTGAACTTCTCATTATTGATGAAATTTCAATGGTAAGATGCGATACACTTGATGTCATTGATAGAATATTAAGAGTTTTTAGAAAAAAGAGATTTTTACCATTTGGAGGTGTGCAGGTTATCTTGATTGGCGATACATTTCAGCTTCCTCCGATTGCAGATTTTGAGCAGTGGCAAATTTTAAAAAATTATTATGACAGTCCTTTCTTTTTTAGCTCAAAAGTTGTTGTTGAAAATAGGCCAGTTTATATTGAGCTTAAAAAAATCTATCGACAAAAAGAGCAAGAGTTTATTGAATTATTAAATAAAATAAGAGTAAATCAAATAAATGAATTTGAGCTTAATGAATTAAATAAAAAGTATAATCCAACTTTTTCATCGAATGGAATCGATAATCATATAATTCTTTCAACGACAAATGCTCAAGTAAATCAAACTAATGCTACAAAATTACATGAATTAGAGACTGAAGCTAAATTTTTTGAAGGAGAAGTTATTGGAATTTTTCCAAAAGATAGTAAGGGAAATTTTGTATTACCTACAGAACAAAACTTGCATTTGAAAATTGATGCTCAAGTGATGATTTTGAAAAATGACTCTGGAGATCTTAAAAGATATTTTAATGGAAAAATTGGAAAAATTTCATCACTTGAAGAGAATAGAATAATTGTTGAATTTGCTGATCAAAGTAAGGTGCAAATTGAAAAAAAATCTTGGAATAATATACAATATATTTGGAATAAAGAAAAGAGAATAATTGAAGAAAAAATAATAGGAACTTTTACACAATATCCTTTAAGATTAGCTTGGGCTATAACTGTACACAAAAGTCAAGGGCTAACATTTGATCGGGTTTATGCTGATTTAGGTTCTGCATTTGAAGATGGTCAAGTTTATGTTGCTTTGAGTCGTTGTACTTCATTTAGTGGTCTTGTCTTAAAATCACAAATTCCAAGAAATAAAATAAAAACAAACAGCAAAGTTCTTGAATTTGCTAAAACTGAAACACCTAATACTTTAATAGTTGAAGAACTGAATTCTGGTAAAGCAGATTATTTTTATAGAAAAATCAGGGAAGATATTAAAATATCAAATTTTCATGAAGTATATAATAATTTTATTAAAGCCCTAAGGTTTAGAAATGATATTGAAACAGATATTTTTAGAAAGTACTTTATTACAACTGCCAATAAGTTCGTTTCATACAAATCAAAACAAGAACGATTTTGCATTGATCTTAAAGATATAAAATCAAAAAATAAAGAAATTAAATCAAAGTTGTTTATCAATGAAAATGAAAACATTGAATTAAAAAATAAAATCGAAGAACAGAACAGAGGATTGAAAATTTTGTTAGACAAAATTAACGATTACGAAATAATAATTAAAAATGAATTAGAGAAAAGTAAATATTTAAATAGTGATATTGTACAGTTAAAAATTGAAGTAGATTCAAGTAAGACTGAAAATTTGACTTTTAAAGAGAAAATACGACATTTAGAAAATAAAAAAAATGAATTAAAAAGGATTAAAGAAACTAAAATATTAGAAATAAAATCTTTAAGTATTGATAATGTTAAGCTTGAAAGTAAGGTATTGCACTTTGAAAATGAAATTGTAGAACTTAAAACCAAACTAAATATTTTAGAAGATAATAACCGAATAATGAAAAATGAGATCGAAAGACAAAAAAAAATTAAATGGTATCATAAATTAATGGGAAATGAATGATTATTAAATTTTTATGACCTAACTAAAAGACTTTTCTTATTTCGTAGAAACCAACAACTCCCGAATATCAACCTTCAAATATTTAGAAATCTCATAAAGTGTTTCAATAGAAGGTTGAGCTTCATTTGTACACCAGCGCGAAACAGTAGACACCGTTTTACCTAAATGATTGGCTAAATCTTTACTTTTTCTATTGTTTTCAATTAAAACAATCTTTATTCTATTTAACTTCGGTTTCGACACAATGTTAATTTATTGCTATTTCATGCAAATATCTTATAATTTAAATATAATAAAAAATGATATTATAAATACTAAAAATTGCCCTAAAACAATAATTTATAGTCTTATAAATATTATTTATATTAAAATTCCTACTATATTTGCTTTTTGAAATAAATAATAAAATGAAACAATCAGCAAAAAGACAATTAAAAATTCATAGAAAATACATTTCAAGATCATATAGTCGTTATGTTATATTTCCTGAAATTCGTCTTTGCGGAAAATGGCTTCAGGAACTTGGTTTTAATTGCGGGAATTCTGTTACGGTTGAGCAGGAAAAGAATAAAATTGTTATCACATTAAATAATGAAATTGATATAAAGTAATTTTTAAAATAAAGATATCTGGTTTTCTGAATTGCCTCCAGTTTTAACTGGAGGTATAAAACAAGAATAGAAAAAGGCTTCAGCCAAAATATCTACAATTTGGCTAAAGCCTTTGAGCTCTGATTATTTTTTCATCCAGCTAAAGCTGGACGCAATTGAATCATAATATTTAAAATAGACTTTGTGTCTTAGTGCTTTAAAAATAAAACTGTTTTTATTATCTAAGACTCTAAACCACTTTTGCTATTTGTGTGTTTACACGAATATTATTAGGAGCGTCCAAACCTGGATTTTCATAAGTGGTGAAATCTAAATTAACACCCGGTCTAAAAATTAGGCAGTGTGTTGAACCTCCAAAATGGAACATTCCTAGCTCGTCACCTTTCTTTACAATGTCGCCTGCTTTTACTGTTATCTGACAGCTTGAAACCTCTGCCATACCCACAGGTATTACACACATAAGTCCAATCGCTGGGTTATTTGCCTCGATAAATATAAGGGCTCTGGTCGCAACTGCTGTTAAAAAGGGTTGTGAATTGTTAGGTGCGCTCGAATCAGGTCCATCTGGATTGTAGAAACCTTGATATAAATTTTCTAAATAATAAGTACCGTTTACAATTTCCGTTTTTACGATTTTTCCGTTTACAGGACTGTGCCAGCGGTGGTAGCTCAAAGCACTTAAAAAGGCTTGGTAAACTGTTCCACCATCAAACTGAGGTGCTAATTCATCAAAATTCATCATGTTTTCTAACGAATACGGTTGCCCTTTCAGCCAAAATTGATCAGACAAAGAGACATTAGTAGCCACTTGCAATGGTGCCGACTCACAGGCATTTGTAATAATCGAATCGTCATTAGGCGCGGTAACAGGGCGTACATTTGGGCAAAATAATCTTGTGAAAAAATCGTCCCAGCTTTTGAATCCGTAATATGGATCTGTAGGATCGGACTGAAAAACATCAGAAAATGTGGCGTAAGGAGGAATAGGATTTGGTTCTAAACCTAAAGCTCCTTGGGCAACTTGCATCATTTCAGATTGAGCTAATTCGCTCAACCATGCAATTACGTTCTCTGAAGGATCATTTTCTATTAAAACGTATCTCGAATCTTCCGAAACCAAAAATTTAGACCAATAGTTTAGTATTTTCTTCAACTGTTGATTTACCAATGCATTTGAAAAAACATCATACCCAAAATTGGTTGCCATTGGCCAAGCTAAAAGTGCATTGATAGGAAAACCAATCATACCCGCAGGTGTTTGATTTCCAGGAGCGCTAGTTTGGTAAGCTTCTGGAGCAGTTTGCATGATTCCGTTGAGTAAAACAAGGAAATCTTCAAAAGTCATAGGTTCTGGTTCCCAAATTAACGGAGTTTGCTTTTTTAAAAAATGAGCTTCGGCAAACATTCCCTGTACATTCGCATACAAAACAGGGTCTGAATATACTAGATTTTGAAATTCGGCAATTTGAGGAATAAGTGGTGTTGGATTTTTTTGTGTAAAGTCCTTTATTTTTTGAATCCAATTTTCAATAATTTGTGGGTCTTGGGGTAACCAGCTTCCCAGCAATTGTTTTGCTTTGTTGAATGTAGTTGCTTCCATAATTTTTTAGGTTAAATTAATATCTAAGGTATTTCAGAAAACAATTCGAAAATTTTAATTTGTTACAAGAGCGTATTTTTGTGTTACAAGAGCTTGTTTTTGTGTCATAAGATCTCATATTGATTGAAAATTATCTGTTTTTTTATGAATTGTCTCTAGCTAGAGTTGTTACTACACTTCAGTATTTTAAAATAAACTTGGCACTTACATCTATATATAATTTTATTTGGTAATATATTATTAAGTAATAAAATGATTACATTTTTTACATGTAATATGTTTTTATTGTAGTTTTTGTATTACATTTGTTTCGTTATCAAACAAAATGTTTAACGATAAAAAATGTAGATTATGTTAAAGAATATTTTAGGCCTTTTAGTTTTTTTTCTAGTAAGTTTCAACTCCATTATTTCCCAAAATCAGATTTATGTAACCCGTGTTAAAAATTCAGATAATAGTCTTGAATTTAAATATACTAAGGTAGTGCCAGGTAATTTTTTTATAGAGTTCAACTTAGAAAATATCTCAAATGTTGATGATGTGTCAGCATTTAGAAAAATTTATAACCTTAATCTTACTAGCGATTCAGGTACGCTTTTCAAGCTTTATCCTATAGATAAAGAAAAACCAATTAACTGCTCTTACAGTTATAGCTATTCTAGAGGACTTATTAAACCTCAAATAGATAATTCTGTTGCTTATCTGCTTCCGTTTAAACCAAATAAAACGATAACGATTAATGAATCGAACAGATTTAATGTAAAGCCTGAAATATGGAAAAATTATCTTGTGTTTTCTAAAACAAAAGATACAATATACGGTATGAGAAAAGGTATCGTTACTGATATTAGAAAAATTGCACTGGACAATAACGGAAATACTGTTTTTAAAACAGAAATTATTGTTGATCATGCAGACGGAACAAATGCATCGTATATTGGATTGGATGATAAGTTATTGGCTGTAAAATTGAATGACGAGATTTTTCCTGGTACGCTTCTTGGCGTAATGGATGATATCATGGACAGTGGAAAAAATCGCAACTTTAAATTCAATATTTATTATTTTTCAAATGAAGAAATAGATGGATTAGACGGAAAAAATATCAAAATAATTGAAAGATCTGTTATGCCAGTTTTTTATACCTCTGAAGGCTATCAAAATTTAATTGCTGATAAAAAGTATACTGTGAAATATGCGGACGAAGTTTTGTTTAAAGAAATTACTCCGCAAGAAAAAACAAAATACAAGTCTTAAATACAAGCTGTGTTAGAACAAAAAAAATGCTCCAAGATTCTGGAGCATTTTGTTTTTTATAAAAAGTTTAAGAAGCTTTTTTTCTTCCTTCAATATTTGGCAAGAATCCAGTAATTACACCAATTAACGGCAAGAATGCACAAATTTTAAATACATATTCTATACTTGTGGCATCGGCGATTTTTCCTAAAACAGCAGAACCTAATCCGCCCATTCCGAAAGCGAATCCAAAGAAAAGACCAGCTACTAAACCAACTTTTCCTGGCATTAATTCAGTTGCATAAACTAAAATTGCAGAGAAAGCAGAAGAAAGAATCAACCCGATAATTACAGATAAAGTTCCAACCCAAAATAAAGAAACATACGGTAGCATCAAAGTAAAAGGCGCAACTCCAAGAATAGAAACCCAGATTACATATTTTCTCCCAAAACGATCACCAATTGGTCCGCCAATTAAAGTTCCTGCTGCAACAGCTCCAGAGAACAAGAATAAATATACTTGCGATTGCTGAATAGAGATATGAAATTTATCAATCAAAAAGAAAGTATAGTAGCTCGTAATACTACTCATGTAGAAGTATTTAGAGAAAATTAAAACCAATAAAATGATTAAGGATGCAATTACACGGTTTTTAGATAAATGATGTGTTTCAATTTTCATTGCTGCTTTATTCGCATTTCTTTCAGATAAATGGTTTGTGTACCAAATTGCAATTCTGTACAAAGTAAAAACGCCAATTAATGCAATAATGCAAAACCAAGCCACATAACTTTGTCCGTTTGGAATGATGATAAATGCGGCTAATAAAGGTCCGATAGCACTTCCTGCATTTCCTCCTAATTGAAAGATAGACTGCGCCAATCCTTTTTTTCCTCCCGAAGCTAAATGTGCAACGCGTGAAGATTCTGGGTGAAAAATCGAAGATCCAATGCCGATCAAACTTACTGATAATAACAAGAATGTGAAGCTAGTAGCGATTGAAACCAGAAATAATCCAGTCATTGTAAAACACATTCCAACAATTAACGAATAAGGTTTTGAATTTTTATCGGTATACATTCCTACAAATGGCTGAAGGATAGAAGCTACGATTTGGTAAGTAAAAGTGATGATTCCGATTTGTGTAAAACTTAATCCGAAATTGTCTTTAATAAGCGGATAAATTGACGGAACTACAGCTTGTAAAAGGTCATTAATTAAATGCGAAAAGCTAATTATAAAAAGTATCGAATAGGTTGTTTTTTTTATTACTTCTGGTTGTACTTTAACGGTTTCCATGAGTGTTTTTTAGGTTAATGGTATTATTTAAAATTACAGCTGTATTAATTTTTTACAAAATTGAAACAAATAAGGATGTCGAAATTGCTATATTTGGACAATGAATAATCAATATCGGACATATAGAGTAGCAACCGATCATGGATACAAAATTGATCCATCAATACCTGTTGTAGGTTATACTGAAATGGTAACCAATGAAATGTGCTTCTCACATTCACATCCAAGAGGGCAATTAATTTACGCAACACGAGGTGTAATGAATGTTGTGGTGGGAAATAATATTTGGGTTGTGAATCCGCTTCAGGGGTTGTGGCTCCCCAGTGGAGTAGAACATCAGGTAACGTTTCAGAAAGATGTCAATTATTATAGTGTTTTTATTGATCCGTCTGTGATGGAAGGATTGCCAGCAAATAGTTTTTCATTTGATATTCCGATGTTTTTGAAGCAATTGGTTTTCAAAATAATTTCTTTTGGAACAAGCGGCAATTTAACAGATTCGCAAAGAAGAATAATTGCAGTTTTTCTGGATGAATTAGCCTTAATCGTTCCAAGTGCCACTTTCCTGCCAACTACAAACAACGAGAGACTTCAAAAAGTAGTGGAACTCTTAATGAATGATGTTTCAAGCAAACAAACAATTGATTATTATGCTGAACTTTCTTTTATGAGCAGCAGAACTTTATCGCGTCTTTTTATTAAGGAATTAGGAATGAATTTCAGCGATTGGCGTACGCGAATGAAATTATTAGAAGCCATTAAAAGATTAGGCGAAAAACAATCTATAAAAGAAATCGCTCTAGATTTAGGTTACGAAACGGCTAGTGCTTTTATTTATATGTTTAAAAAGCATTTAGGAACGACACCTTCTAATTACATTTTAGAAGATGAAAATGAGTCTGAAAAGCTTATTGCTTAGATTTTAAATATGCAATTGAACGCTGATGAAACGGATTTACTTCGTAAAGACGCGGATTTACACGGATTGTAATTATATCAACGCAGCAAGCTTTGTCAAAGTTTAAAACTTTGACAAAGCTTTTGATGGTGAACAAAAAAAAGAAATCCGCGTTTATCCGCGTCTTCGCGATAGCGAATCCGTTTCATCAGCGTCCCATAAAAAATCGTAACATCATTTATTTTAATACTAAAAAAGTGATAACTCATAATTTTTCCCTTAAAAAATTATCAAAAAGTATTGTTTTTTATGAAATAGCAGGATAGTACAGGGTGTGAAATGTGATGGGAACACTTAACTTTAGTCCCAAAATAAACTTACTATGTTAAACCGCTTTTCCATTTTTAACCTTTTATTGGTTCTTATTATTTTCTGTCCTTCCGTTTCTTTGTCAGCGCAAGAGAAATCAAAAGAGGCGACATGGATTTGGTATCCAGGCGATTTCGAAGTTTGGTTAAGCAATAAAATGCAGGTAAGACGCACAGAACGAGAAGCAGTATTTCCGCCACTTTGGCAATATTATAGTCCTTATGCTTTGGTAACTTTTCAAACAGAAGTGGACATTCCAAAACCAGACGTGGTGAAAATCTTCTCAGAAGGACCTTTTCAATTACTTTTAGATGGCGTTCAGATTTACGGACAACCAAAATCAATTACAGTTCCTGCCGGAAAACATAAAATTTCCTTTAAAGTTTACAATCAAGAAGTCTTGCCAGCCATTTATATTTCGGGTCAATATGTTAAATCGGATGCTTCTTGGAAAGTAACCAACGAAGATAAACTTTGGATTGACGAAGCAGGAAAAGCACAGCAATCGGGTACGCCATGGGTTACTGTTGGTTCTTGGAATTTTAATTCACCAGAAAGTAAACCTTCAGAATTCAAACTAACAACAAAACCTTTAAGTGCGAAAAAAAGAGAAAAAATAGCAGGTGGTGAATTGGTCGATTTTGGAAAAGAAACTTTTGGATATATTAAAATTCACGGTTTAAAAGGAAAAGGCAAGATCGCACTTTATTATGGTGAATCTCGTGAAGAAGCGTTGGATTCTGCTAAATGCGAAACATTAGATCATTTATTTTTTGATGGAAAACAGTCTGAAACGTATACGCACGATAGATCAAAAGCATTTCACTATGTTCAGGTTCAAGCTGATGCAGGGGTAAAATACGATTCGATTTCGATGCTTTATGAATATCTGCCATTAGATTATCGTGGTGCATTCAAATCTTCAGATCAATTATTGAATAAAATTTGGGATGTGTCGGCTTATACGATGCATTTAACGTCTCGTGAATTTTTTATAGACGGAATCAAACGCGATCGTTGGGTTTGGTCTGGCGATGCGTATCAAAGTTATTTAATGAATTATTATTTATTCTTTGATTCGCCTTCAGTAGAACGAACGATGTCAGCGCTTCGCGGAAAAGATCCCGTAACAGCTCACGTAAATATCATTATGGATTATTCCTTGTATTGGTTTGTGGGTGTTTATGATTACTACTTGCATACTGGCGATACTAAATTCATTAAAACCTATTATCCAAGAATGAAATCGCTTATGGATTTCTGTTTAGAAAGAAGAAATAAAAACGGATTCTTAGAACCTCTTGAAGGCGACTGGGTTTTTATTGATTGGGCTGACGGATTACCAAAAACAGGCGAGGTTAGTTTCGAACAAATGCTTTTAGCGAGAAGTTTAGAAGCGATGGCTGTTAGTGCTGAAATCGCAGGTAAAAATGAAGACCAAAAACAATATCAAAAATTAGCAGCTGATTTAAAGACAAGCTTATTTGATGTCTTTTGGGATAAAAAAGAAAACGTAATGAAGCACCAGCGTATCGATGGTAAAATGCAGAATATTGTAACCAGATACGCCAATATGTTCGGTATTTTTTTCAATTATTTTACGGAAGAACAAAAACAAAGTGTAAAAAATAAAGTGTTGCTGAATAAAGATGTTCTTCAAATTACAACGCCATACATGCGTTTTTACGAGTTGGAAGCCTTGTGCGCTATGGACGAACAAAAATTTGTTTTAGATGAAATTCGCGATTATTGGGGCGGAATGCTAAATCTGGGAGCTACTTCATTCTGGGAAAAATACGATCCAAAACAAAGCGGAAAAGAGCATTTAGAAATGTACGGTCGCCCTTATGGAAAAAGCCTTTGCCACGCTTGGGGAGCAAGTCCGATTTATTTATTAGGAAAATATTATTTGGGTGTAAAACCAACCGCTCCAGGATATTCAGAATATGAAATCAAACCAAATTTAGGAGGTTTAAAATGGATGGAAGGAAAAGTGCCAACACCAAACGGAGAAGTTGCGGTGTATTGCAGCACTAAAGAAATTAAAGTAAAAGCAGGCGAAGGAGAAGGAAAATTAATTTTCAAAAGTGCAAGCAAACCAAAAGCAAATTCTGGTACGATTACAGAATTAGCAAAAAATAAATATCAGTTGATTGTAAAAGCGAATGTGGAGTATGTAGTGAGTTATAAAGCGATTTAAGTTCTTAGTGATTAGTGTTTAGCGCATAGTTTATAACGCACAGTTTGTCATTGCGAGGAACGATGCAACCTCACTAATAATTACGCAATGTTTTATATAGCAAATGGGATTGCTTCGTTCTCGCAATGACGCAAAAACTAAAAAAAAAATAAAAACCAATGTTTTCAATAAGTACCAAATACAATTTCAAATTAAACACAACCATTTTCTTTGTGCTGACATTTTGCGTTCAAGTCACAGCCCAAAATACCGCATGGAAACCAGCTTCATTCGAAATCATAAAATCAAATTACAAGACTTTCAAAACGACTCAATACGCTCACGTTTTTTCAGGAAGCAAACACAATATTGTTCGTTTAGCACCAGAATTGCAAGGGGTGACAGGAATTGAACTTCCTTTAGATAAATATAAAAACGGAACTAATACTCCATTACAATTAAAATTTAAAGAACCTGTAACGGTTTTGGTTGGTGTTTTTCAAGATAAGAGCACTGAATATCTTCAATCTGAAAATTTTAAAGATGCCAAATTGGTTTTAGAAAATGGAGTTACAATTACGGGATTGCCTCCAGTAAATGTTTATGCACTCTCTTTTTCAAAAGGAATTCAAATTATAAATCCAAACGGGAAAGGATTATTTGCTATTTTGGGAGTTGTAAAAGCTTCCGAAAGTCTAAAATCAAGAGATGCAAAATTACCAGACGGAAAACTTTGGAATCCAACATTTATCGTAGAAGGATTTTCAGATGAAAAACCGCTTTTCGAAATTATTGGTGGAGAAAACAAACCCGTTATCGACGAAGGAATGACTGGTACAGAAGGAATCCAAGGAGGTTTTGAAGGTGGACGTGTAGTAAAAGTGGGTGATACCTATCATATGTTTCCAACAGAAAGAGCAGGAGAAAAAGGCGTTGATTATTATTATGATCGTGTAAAAACCAAAATCGGACATTGGACAAGTAAAGATGCAATCCATTGGAAAAGAGAGTCTACGATTTATCAAGCAAGCGGAACTTACGCTGTAACTGAAGACGACAACCCAATGAACGATCGTCGCGCTGCGATTTGGTCGTATATGCCTGTTTTTAATGAAAAAGCAAACAAATGGTACGGTTACTATTTGGCGTATACTGTTAATAAAGAGATAGAACCAAATCACTCATTTGGAAGAATTTGGCGTTGTGAATCGACGGTAGAGGGAATCGAGGGAATCGGCGGTCCGTATAAAGATATGGGAATCATTATGGAACCAGGGTTAGATTCTCAGCCTTGGGAAGGTCGTCAAGGTGTGGCTTCTTTTTTCCCATACCAAGTAGGCGACAAGTATTTCGGATTTTACAGTGGTGCATATCCGTTTAATTCTTGGGCAGATTATCCGAAGAAATCAGGAAAAGGCTGGTTTGTGGCTTTAGCCGAATCCAAAAGTTTAGAAGGTCCTTGGTTGAGAATGAACAAAGGTTTGGAACCCATTAAAACTATGCACCCGCTTTTTGTTGAAAATCCAATTGTAAGTCAATTACCAAACGGTTTGTACATCGCAATTTTCGACGGAGGTCCAGACGGCTGGGGACATCATTTACCAAATATGATTGCGTATTCGTTATCAGCAGACGGAGTTAATTGGGCGGAAGCGCATTATTTGCCAATCGAAACCAAAGTAGAAAAATGGTGGGATATTATGAGAACTCCGCTTTGCCTAATCCCAGAAGGAAACGATGTTTACACGATAGTTTATAATGCAATCGATTTGAAAAGAAGATTTCATCCAACAGGAATGGTAAAAGTAAAATTGAATAAAGACGTGATGGAATCGAAGTTAAAAGAATTGAAGAAGTAAGACGGGGGTAGAGGAAAGAAGCAAGATGCAAGATTTTTTTTGTATTAAGAAGATAAAAGATCAGCTAAATCTGCAAAATCTGCGAGAGAAAATAAAAATAATTTCACGCAGATTTTAGGAGATTGAAGCAGATAAACACAGATTATTTAAAAAAAAAATCTAATTAAATCGGCATAAATCCTTTTAAATCTGCGTGAAACAAAAATAAAAAACTTTGAGTCTTAGTGCCTTCGTGGCAAAAGCAAACAAAACATAACCAAAAAATGAAAATTAAATATCTCCTTATTGCTGTTTCAGCGCTTTTTATAAGCAGTTGTGCAACCAAATACAAAAAAAGAGAAATCACCGACAGCGTCATGCAGGAAATTTACGAAGAAGTAAAAACGCCTTACAAATACGGTTTGGTGATGGTGCCAACAGACAACTCTTATAAAATGGATTGTCCAAGTGTTTTTAGAAAAGATGGCAAATGGTACATGACGTATTTAATTTATGACGGAAGAGGATATGAAACTTGGTTAGCAGAAAGTGATAATTTGCTAGACTGGAAATATTTAGGAAAAGTAATGTCGTTCTCAGAAAATGAAAAACACTGGGACGTCAATCAAAAAGCTGGATATATTTCGCTGCAAGATATGACTTGGGGCGGAAGCTACGAATGGGAAAAATACGATGACAAATATTGGATGAGCTATTTCGGAGGAGACAGCAAAGGTTACGAAGCAGGCGTTTTGTCAATCGGAATGGCATATACGAAAGAAGCTCCGACAAAATCACACGAATTTCAAAGATTAGAAAATCCGGTTTTAACACCAAAAGATAAAGATGCTAAGTGGTGGGATAATAGCACAATGTATAAAAACAGTGTAATTCGTGATAAAGATAAAGTAACTGGACACAATTTTATCATGTATTATAATGCCCGTGGTGACAGCATAAATCCTGCTAAAGGCGCAGAACGTATTGCTATGGCGGTATCAAACGACATGAAACACTGGGAGCGTTATGGCAATAAACCGCTAATCAATCATCATAAGGGAATTTCGGGAGATGCTTATATTCAACGTATTAACGATACTTGGGTAATGTTCTATTTTGGAGCTTTCTGGACAGGTTGGAATCAAGGTGCATTTAACCGTTTTGCCGTTTCCAATGATTTAGTAAACTGGACCGACTGGAAAGGAGACGATTTAATCAAGTCGTCTGAACCCTACGATGATTTGTTTGCCCATAAATCTTTTGTGGTAAAACATGATGGAGTAGTATATCATTTCTATTGTGCAGTGAACAAAGCAGAACAAAGAGGAATCGCAATAGCTACTTCTAAAGATTTAGGAAAAAGCAAATTGAGTTTTGTGGCTCCGCCGGAGAAGAAAAAGAAGAATTAAATACAAAGTACAAAGTACAAAGTACAAAGTACAAAGAATTAAGATATAGTACGTTTTAAACCTGACAGGTTTTAAAAACCTGTCAGGTTTAATAATCACGAAATAAAACACCCAGTTTGTCATTTCGACGAAGGAGAAATCTTCACAAGTAACTCCATAATGCGAGTCAATCTTTGTAGAGCTCCTCGCGGAGATTTCTCCTTTGTCGAAATGATAAAAAAGCGAGTAAAAAATATAAAAGAATGTCCAAGTCAGTTCAAAATAATCACTTTTCAAGGTTTCGATTTTCGATACCAAAATCAGTATTCACATTTCACATTTTACTTCTCACAATTTTCACAACCCAAGCACAATCCGTAACGGGAGAACCTGCAGGAGTTCCAGAACTTCATAAGAAATACGAATTTGCACCTTGGGAAGATCCAACGATAACAAATATCAACAGACAGCCGTCTAGAGCGACTGCTTATTCTTACACAAGTGTTGAAGACGCATTAAAAGGCGACAGAACCAAAAGTAGAATCCAAATGCTGAATGGCGATTGGGATTTTAAATATGCAGTAAACTTAAAAGAAGCCTCAAAAGATTTCTATAAAAACACTGTTTCAGGCTGGGATAAAATCGAAGTGCCATCCAACTGGGAAATGAAAGGTTATGATAATCCGATTTATAAAAGTGCCGTTTATCCGTTTAGACCTATAAATCCGCCTTATATTCCTAAAGATTATAATGGAGTTGGTTCTTACCAAAGAAGTTTCACCGTTCCTGAAAACTGGAAAGATATGACGGTTACGTTACATTTCGGTGCTGTAAGTTCAGGTTTTGAAGTGTGGTTAAACGGAGAATTTTTAGGATACGGAGAAGACAGTTCTCTGCCATCAGAATTTGATATTACACCTTATTTAAAAGCGGGAGAAAATGTAGTTTCAGTTCGCGTAATTCGTTGGACAGATGGTTCTTATTTAGAAGATCAGGATCACTGGCGTATGAGCGGCATCCAGCGTGAAGTTTTCATTATGGCCGAACCAAAATTACGTATTCAGGATTTCTTTGTTCAAACGAAACTGGACAAAGAATACAAAGACGCGATTTTCAAATTAAGACCAAAAGTAGAAAATTTGACAGGAGAAAAAATCAAAGATTATACGATGAATGTTCAGTTGTACGATGCCAATAATACGGCAATATTCAAAGAACCGCTTCAAAGACCTGTAATTGATTTAATCAACGAAAGTTATCCTCGTTTGGACAATGTTCGCTTTGGATTCTTTCAAGAAAACATTAAAAATCCAAAAAAATGGAGTTCAGAAGAGCCGAATTTATACACAATGGTAATTTCGATAAAAGACAAAAACGGAAATGTTACAGAAGCGAAAAGCTGTAAAGTCGGTTTCCGTTCTATTGAATTCTCGAAAGAAAACGGAAAAATGCTCATCAACGGAAAAGAAACGTATGTCTATGGCGTAAACCGTCACGATCATCATCCAACAAGAGGAAAAGCCGTTACAAGAGAAGATATCAAACAAGATATTACGACGATTAAAAAGTTCAATTTCAATTTTATACGTACAAGCCATTATCCAAACGATCCTTATTTTTACGAATTATGCGATCAATACGGAATCATGGTGATGGACGAAGCCAATCAAGAAACGCACGGAATTGGCGGTAAATTAAGTAACGATCCGCAGTGGACAAATGCTTATATGGAGCGTATGATTAGAATGGTAGAGCGTGATAAAAACCATCCATCGGTTGTAATGTGGAGTTTGGGTAACGAAGGTGGAAAAGGACCAAATCACGCAGCAATGTCGGGTTGGGTTCACGATTTCGATATTACGCGTCCCGTGCATTATGAGCCAGCGCAAGGAAATGCAAAATTAGAAGGTTATATCGATCCGCTTGATCCAAGATATCCAAAAACAATCGATCACGCCTATCGATTCGAAAATCCACAAGATGATTCATATGTCGATATGGTAAGCCGTTTTTATCCAGGCGTTTTCACACCGAAATTTTTAGTAGATCAAAAGAAAGATACGCGTCCGATTATTTTCGTTGAATATTCTCATGCCATGGGGAATTCGGTTGGAAATTTAAAAGAATTATGGGATGAATTTCGTTCGCTTCCAAGAGTTATTGGAGGTTGTATCTGGGAATTTAAAGATCAAGGTTTAGTGAAATTTGATTCGAGATCAGGTCAGAATTATTTTGCTCACGGAGGAGATTTTGGAGAAAAATACCATGACGGAAATTTCAATACAAAAGGAATTGTAGATTCTAACGGAAAACCAAAAGGCTCAATTTTTGAAAATAAATGGGTCTATCAGCCAGCGATTTCAACTTTAAACGGAAATCAATTAGAAATTAAAAATCGTCAGGCGGTTAAATCTTTAGAAGGATATATTCCTGTTTTGAAAGTATTGGAAAACGGAAATGTAATCAAAACTCAGATTTTAAAACCTTTAAAAGTAAAAGCAGGGCAATCGACAACAATAGATGTAAGCTCATATCTTCCAAAGATGAAAAATGATGCCGAATATCTTTTGAATATTGAATTTCAGCTTTCAGCAGATGAACTTTGGGCTTCAAAAGGATATGTGGTTGCTGAAGATCAATTTCAGTTGAAAAAGAAAGAAGCTTTAGTTTTGAATGCTAAAAAAGAAGTTTTAAATGTTTCTGAATCGGATTCAGAATTTAAGATCAAAGGAAAAACTTTTGATATTACGATTGGAAAAACAAACGGAGCTTTGAGCTCGTATGTTTTCAACGGAGAAGAACAGGTTTTTGCGCCGTTGCTGCCTAATTTTGTAAGACCGCTTACAGACAACGACAAACGTGGATGGAAATCGCAAAAGCTGTTGAAGCAATGGTACAAAGCGAAACCAAAATTGGTTAATGTGAAAATCGATAAATCGGCTTCTGAAATTAAAGTGATAAGCGATTACGAAATTATAAAAGACAGCGCAAGCGTAAACGTAGTATACAACATCAGCCCAGACGGAGTGATAAAAGTAGATTACAGTTTGAAAGCTTCAGACAAACTGCCAAACCTTCCAAAAATCGGAATGCAGATGGGAGTTCAAAGAAAATTCGATCAGATTTCGTGGTACGGAAAAGGAGAATTGGAGAATTACAGCGACAGAAGTTTTGGCTCGTTTGTTGGGAAATATTCGCTTCCAATTAATGACTTTATCGAACATTATCCAAAACCGCAAGAAAACGGAAACCGATGCGATGTAAGATGGATGGCATTGACAACTCCGCAGAAAAATCAAGGTTTTATGGTAGTTAATGATGACAAAGTTTTAAGTATGAGCGCTTGGCCTTACACACAGGAAAACTTGAGTGGAGCAGTTCATACTTATGATTTAAAAGATCCAGGATTTTTGACTGTAAACATCGATTTAATTCAGATGGGAGTGGGAGGAAATGACAGCTGGACAATTGTAGCTCAACCAATTGAACAATATCAGATCAAATCTGGAAATTATCAATATAGTTTTTATTTAACGCCTTTCAGCGGTTCGAAGAATCAGTTAGAAAATAGTTTGAAGAAGTTTAAGTATTAATGAAGTCATTGTGAGGAACGAAGCAATCTCAAGACATAAGCAACTAAGCGTGATTGCTTCGTTCCTCGCAATGACAAAACAATGACAAAATGTTTCAAAAAAAACACCTCTTTTTTATCCTTCTTCTCGCAAGCTTCGTCTCTGGGCAGGAAGTCCATAAAAAAGAATCTTTTGAGCCAACACTAGAATCCTCCAAAACTTGGGTGTATTGGTATTGGATGAAATCGGCGTATTCTAAAGTTGGAATCACGGCCGATTTAGAAGCCATGAAACAAAACGGAATTGCAGGCGCTTATTTAATGACCATTAAAGGTCCAGCAAATCCGCCATTGATCGATCCGCCGGTTTTACAGTTGACTCCTGAATTTTGGGATATGATTAACTGGGCTCTTAAAGAGGCAGATCGTTTAGGTTTAAAACTCGCTTTTCATGGAGCCGACGGATTTGCCGTTGCAGGCGGTCCGTGGATTACACCTGAAATGGCGATGCAAAAAGTAGTTTGGTCAACGACAGAAGTTTTAGGAGGGAAAAAAGTCGCTTCAAAACTTCTTGTTCCAGAGCATTACAAAGATTATTATAAAGACATTGCAGTTTTTGCAATTCCGATAAAAGAATATCAAACTACGTCTCAAATTCAATTACCTAAAGTAACGACATCAAACAATTCTGATGCTTCGTTTTTGGCTGATCCGAAGAAAGACGAAAACTTCAAATTGGCAGATGCAGGTTGGATTCAATACGAATTTGCCCAGCCTTTTACCTGCAAATCGATTGTAATTGAAACCAAAGGAAGAGATTATCAGGCGCAACGTCTGATTGTGGAAGTTAGCAATGACGGAGTTCATTTCAAATTTCATGAAAGATTGATTGCACCGCGTCACGGCTGGCAGGATATGGATTTTCCAAATACGCATACGATTACGCCAGTTACAGCAAAATATTTCAGATTTGTTTATGATCCAATTGGAACAGAACCAGGTGCAGAAGATTTGGATTTTGCGAAATGGAAACAAAATCTGAAAGTGAGTAAAATTACGCTTTCAAATCAGTCCTTAATCAATAATTACGAAGGTAAATCAGGATCAATCTGGCGTTTGACTCCAGAAACAACGGAGAAAGAAATTCCGAATTCAGATGCATTTAAAAAATCAGAAATCGTTAATATTTCGAGTTTTGTGGATGCTGAAGGAAATCTAAATTGGAAAGCGCCAAAAGGGAAATGGAAAATTATCCGAATGGGGCATACTTCTACAGGACACGAAAATGCAACAGGTGGAGCAGGAAAAGGTTTAGAAGTAGATAAATTTAATCCAGAATTAATTCGTTTTCAACTAGATCATTGGTTTGGGGAAGCGGTTCGTTCTGCTGGTCCTGAATTGGCTTCAAGAGTTTTGGCAATTCTTCATTTTGACAGCTGGGAATGCGGAAGCCAAAACTGGTCTTCAGTTTTTCAAGCCGAATTTAAAAAGAGACGCGGTTACGATATTGTTGAATATCTTCCTGTAATGGCAGGGATTCCAGTAGAAAGTGCCGATTTCTCAGAGAAAGTTTTATACGATATTAGAAAAACAATTGCCGATTTAGTGGCAGATAATTTCTACGGAACTGTCGCTCAGATTGCCAAAGAATATAAAGTCAAATTAAGTTCTGAAAATGTCGCTCCAACCATGATGAGCGATGCTTTGTTGCATTATAAATATGTAGATTATCCGGGCGGTGAATTTTGGCTGAAAAGCCCAACACACGACAAACCTTTCGATATGGTCGATGCCATTTCGGGCGGACATATTTATGGGAAAGACATTATTCAGGCTGAATCTTTTACGGCTTTGCGAATGGATTGGGACGAGCATCCAGGAAATCTAAAAACAACTGCAGATCGCAATTATGCTTTAGGAATTAACCGTTTATTCTATCATGTTTTTGTACATAATCCGTGGACGGATAGAAAACCGGGAATGACTTTAGACGATATCGGAACTTTTTTCCAAAGAGATCAAACGTGGTGGAAACCCGGAAAAGCGTGGTTTGATTATTGTCAAAGAGTGCAGTTTCAATTGCAGAAAGGAAAACCTGTAATTGATTTGGCGGTTTTCATTGGTGAAGATTTTCCTTCGCGTTCTTTCGTTCCAGATCGTTTGGTGCCGTTTATTCCGAATGTTTTTGGAAAGGAAAGATTGGAAAACGAGAAAATCCGTTTAGAGAATGAAGATCAGCCGACTGCAAAAATGCCGAAAGAAGTGACCTATTCTAAAAACATCACCGATTTGTCGCAATGGATTAATCCGCTGAATGGTTATCAATACGATTCCTTTAACGCTGATGTTTTAATCAACAGAGCAAAAGTCGTAAAAGGAAAAGTAACTTTTGAAGGCGGAATTGAATATGGAGCTTTACTGTTTCCCGGAAGTCATAAAATGGCGCCGAATAAAATGTTGTCTTTGGCTTCCGCCGAAAAAATCCTGCAATTGCTAAAAGATGGAGCAACGATTTTTGTGGACGAAAAACCAACTATTCAACCGGGAATTCAATCAGAAGCCGATAAAAAGAAATGGCAGCATGTGATTGATGAGATTTGGAATAATTCTAATTCCACTTCATGGAAAATTGGAAAAGGAACCGTTGTCAAATTACCCTATTTAGGAAATGATTTTGCTTCCATCGGAATCACGCAAGATGTTTATTTTCCAAACTTAAACAGAGCAGATGCTGAAACAATTGCTTGGGCGCACAGAAAAGCAGATAACGAAGAAGTCTATTTTCTTTCGAATCAAAAAGAGCAAAAAAGAACATTTGATGCTTCCTTTAGAATAAATGGAAAAGTGCCTCAATGGTACAATCCCGTTACGGATAAAACATCGGCTTTAGCCAATTGTAAAATAGAAAACGGAAGAACGATTGTTTCTTTGACTTTAGAAGCTAATGAATCTGGTTTTGTGATTTTTAAGGAAGAAACCAAAGAAGTTTTAGCTCAAGGAAAACCAACTGAATTTGAAAAAGTTCAGGTTTTAGATGAAAATTGGGAACTTCAGTTTGATCCTGAATTTAAAGGCCCGAAAGAAGTCATAAAAACAAATAAACTTTTTGATTGGAGTACTTCTGAAAATGATCAGATTAAGTATCATGCAGGAACTGTGGTTTACAAAAAAGAGTTTGTTTGGAAAGGAAAAGACACCAACAAAATATGGCTGGATTTAGGCGAAATCGCCAATATTGCTGAAGTTTCAATTAATGGTAAAGATTGCGGAACACTTTGGACTTTTCCATTCAAAACAGATATTTCGAATGCCTTACAAAAAGGGAAAAATACAATCGTAATAAAAGTGACCAATACATGGGCAAATCGTTTAATAGGCGATCAAAAACTGCCAAAAGAAGAAAGATTAACCTGGACAACAGCACCATTTAGATTGGAAGGAAATCCATTGCTAAAAGCAGGATTATTAGGACCGATTGTAATTTTAAAAGAAAAATAATTTTTTTTCGCCACGACCGAGCGATAGCGAACGGACGAAGGAATTCACGAATTTTTTATAATCAGATTTGAGATTAATTCGTGAATTCGTGGCTAATAAAACACAACGAAAATGAGAAACTCAATTATAGCATTTGTGGTTGCTTTAGCAAGCCTTCAAATCAATGCAAAAATCAAAATGCCAGCATTGTTTACAGACAATATGATGTTGCAACAAAAATCAAACGCGCCAATTTGGGGCTGGGCAGAAAAGAATGCAAATGTCATGATCAAAACATCATGGAATTCTAAAATTTACAAAACAAAAGCCGATGCTTCGGGCAAATGGAAAACAGCATTGCAAACGCCAACAGCAGGCGGACCATTTACAATTGAAGTAACAGAAGGAACGGAAAAAGTAACCATCAAAAACATTTTAATTGGTGAAGTCTGGCTTTGTTCGGGACAATCGAATATGGAAATGCCATTAAAAGGTTTTCAAGGACAACCAGTAAAAAACGGAAACGAAATCATTGTAAGATCAACTAACAAAAACATTCGTTTAATTACGATTCCGCGTGCGACGGTTTTAGAACCAAAAGACGATTTCGAAGAAAAATGGGAAGAAGCTTCTCCAAAATCAACTTCCAATTTTAGTGCGACGGCTTGGTATTTTGGTTCGCTTTTACAGGAAGTTTTAAATGTCCCAGTGGGATTGATTCATGTTTCTTACGGAGGTTCAAGCATGGAAGCGTGGATGAATGCGGAAATGCTGAAAGATTTTGCAAGCGCTAAAATTCCGACTACAAAAGAAGAATTGGCTAAAGATCCGAATCGTGTTCCGACAACTTTATTTAATGGAATGCTTTCGCCTGTTATTGGTTATGGAATAAAAGGTTGCATTTGGTATCAGGGAGAATCGAATTACGAAAGAGCAAATGAATATACAGCTTTAATGAAAAAGATGGTAAGCAGTTGGAGAACAATGTGGAATCAAGGAGATTTTCCTTTTTATTTCGCTCAGATTGCACCGTTTAATTACGCTTCATTTCACCCGAAAGATTATTTGGAGAAATACAATTCGGCTTATTTGAGAGAGGCACAGTTTAAGGCTTCAAAAGAAATTCCGAATTCGGCAATGGCAGTTTTAATGGATGTTGGAGAAGAAAACAACATTCATCCAATGGACAAGGAAAAAGGAGGAAACCGTTTAGCTTTTCAGGCTTTAGCAAGAACCTACGGAATTGAAGGTTTCGAATTCGAAAGTCCGAAATACAAGAGCATGGAAATTAAAGACGGTGCTGTAACCGTTTCTTTTGATGATGTCGCTAACGGAATTACGTCTTACGATAAAGAAGTGACAGGTTTTGAAATAGCAGGAGAAGATAAAGTTTTTTATCCTGCAAAAACGGTTGTAAGACGAAAATCAGTGGTTTTAACTTCTGATAAAGTGGCTAAACCAGTTGCAGTACGTTATTTATGGAAAGATTTCGCTAAAGCGGAATTATTTAGCGCAGGAGGTTTGCCGGTTTCTTCTTTTAGGACAGACGAGTGGTAGTTATGAGTTATAAGTTATGAGTTATGAGTTATGAGTTTCCACCTAGTTTGTCATTTCGACGTAAGGAGAAATCTCCGCAAGTAGCTCTACAAAGATTGAATTATGTCTCCCGCAGATTTAGCAGATCTTGCAGATAAAATTAAATCAGCTAATCTGCGAAATCTGCGAGAGAAAAATAAAAAATAATACCTGCAAGATTTTGAAAACTTTGCAGGAAACGAAAATGATGAAATACTTTAAATACATACTTCTCTTCACCACGCTTTGCATCAAAGCACAGATTCCTGTACTCGATAGTTATAATCAAGTTTGGACAACACAAAGCGCAAATTCATCAGAATCTATGCCTTTGGGCGGCGGTGATATTGGTACGAATGTCTGGGTCGAGAAAGGAAATTTGTATTTTTATTTTTCACGAAGCGGGACTTTTGACGAACATAATACTTTATTGAAATTAGGTCGCGTGAAAATTACTTTAAGTCCGAATCCGTTTGAAGGGGCAGCTGGTTTTCGTCAGGAACTGAAACTAAAAGACGGTTATATTTTGGTCGGACAAAATGACACTAAAATCAAACTTTGGGTGGATGTTTTTAAACCGATTATTCATGTCGATTTAGAAAGCAAAAATCCGCTGAAAATGACGGCTTCTTATGAAAGCTGGCGCCATCAAAACCGTATTTCAAAGGGAAAAGAAAATAATGCTAATTCCTATAAATGGGCACCTCAGGGTGATGTTGTCATTTTTAAAGATTCGATTGCTTTTGAAAATAACGGACTTAAATTCTATCACCGAAATCGCGAACAAACTGTATTTGATGTTGCTGTAAAACAGCAGAAAATGGAATCGGTTAAAGATCAAATGTTGAATCCGATTGCGAATTTGACTTTCGGTGGATTCATGAAAGGCGATAATTTAAAACCAGACGGAACGTATCGAGGAAAATATCAGGATACCGATTTCAAAGGTTTTAATTTAACGAGTACTAAACCTTCAAAAAAACATTCGCTAGAAATTTATTTAAACACAAGTCAATCAGATTTTTCAACTTGGAATAATGACTTGCAAAGTTTGATTTCATCGAATAAAAAAACAGCAAAGCAAGCCGAGAAAAACACGATAAAATGGTGGAACAATTTCTGGAACCGCAGTTTTATTTTCACACAAAAAAATCAATCTGCAGTCAAAGATTCCGTTTATCAAATTGGGCAGAATTATCAATTGTTCCGATACATGCTAGGATGCAATGCTTACGGAAAATATCCAACCAAATTCAACGGCGGACTTTTTACGGTTGATCCTGTTTACACGAATAAAGAGTTGAATTTTACACCTGATTTTAGAAATTGGGGCGGAGGAACGATGACAGCTCAAAACCAGCGTTTGGTTTATTTTCCGATGGTAAAAAGCGGTGATTTTGACATGATGAAATCACAATTGGATTATTATGTAAGTCTTCAAAAAAATGCCGAATTACGCAGTAAAGTCTATTGGAAACACAACGGAGCATCGTTCACAGAACAATTAGAAAATTTCGGACTTCCAAATCCAGCTGAATACGAATGGAAACGTCCCGCAGGTTACGATCCGGGAATGGAATACAATGCTTGGTTAGAATACGAATGGGACACCGTTTTAGAATTCTGCCAAATGATGTTACAGCAGAAAGAATATGCTCAAGAAGACATTCAGAAATACAACCAATTCATTATTAGCTGTCTTCGTTTTTTCGATGAACATTATCAATATTTAGCGAAACAAAGAGGTCGAAAAGCCTTAGACGGAAACGGAAAATTAATTCTTTTTCCGGGTTCAGCTGCTGAAACTTACAAAATGACGAATAACTCAAATAGTACGATTTCGGCTTTACAAGTTATTACAGAACAGCTTTTAAATCTTTCGCAGAAAGAATTATCAAAAGAAGATGTTGATTATTTGAAAGCATTTCAAACGAGAATTCCGCCTTTGAATTTTGGGCAGATTGAAAATCATAAAGTTTTGCTTCCTGCGAAGACTTGGGAACGTGTTAATAATTCAGAAGTGCCCCAATTGTACCCTATTTATCCGTGGGGAATTTACGGCGTTGGTAAACCAGATTTAGAAACCGCTTTGAATACATGGAAATATGATCCTGATGCTTTAAAATTCAGAAGTCATGTGGGTTGGAAACAAGACAATATTTTCGCTGCTCGTTTAGGATTGACCAATGAAGCAGCAAAATACAATACGTTGAAAATGGCGAATTCTGAACGACGTTTTCCTGCGTTTTGGGGACCAGGTTTTGACTGGGTTCCAGACCACAATTGGGGCGGTTCGGGAATGATTGGCATGCAGGAAATGCTTTTGCAAGAAACAGCTGGAAAAATCTATCTTTTTCCAGCTTGGCCAAAAGAATGGAATGTTCATTTTAAATTATATGCAAAACAAAATACTACCGTTGAAGCCGAATTGGTTAATGGAGAAGTAAAGGTTTTAAAAGTAGTTCCAGAAGAAAGAAAAAAAGACATTATAAACCTGATTGGAAAATCAGAAACTGAAAAGATTAAACTAACTATTACCACACAAAAATGATTAAGAAATTAATAAGTGCTTCGGTTCTTGCGATGCTTTTGGCGACCAACGGGCAAGCACAGAATACCGACAAACAAGTCGTAAAAGTCGATTTTGACTTTTTTCAAAGACGATTAGAAGAAGTTCACGATCCGAGTTACGATTCGTGGGTAATTAATGAAAACAAAGAAGACCAAAAAACTTTTAATGGAGTCACCTTTAAGTTAAAAGGAAACTTTACTTCAAAATGGTACAAGGTCGGAATGAGTGCTCCATATTACAATAGATTAGGTTCTGACGGATTGGTTACAGCCGAAAATTTAGAACTGAAAATTAGCGGTTTAGTAGCAGGAAAACATACGCTGTTGACCTTTCATAATGCATTTGATGTCATTACAGGAAAAACTTTTTCACCGATTAAAATCTTTGTAAACGGAAAACTTCAGGAAACCGTAAATGCGAGTCAGAGAGCCAATGCTAAGGTGGATGCTTCGATGGCCTATATTTCATTCAACACAGAAAAGGGAAAAGATGTAATTGTTCGTTTTGAAATTGATCCAACCAACAATCCAGATGTTGTAAAACAAATTGTGGTTAACGGTTTTGAAATCGATACACCAAACTTGATGAATCAGGCACGCACTCCAGAACCAAAAAACAGAGACGAACATGTTGAAGTTAATAAAAATGTTATTTTAAAATGGGATGCTCCAAAAAATGTTGTGGCGCATAAACTGTATTTCGGTTTAGATCAAAATGCGGTGGCAAATGCAACAGAATCTTCAAAAGAATTCAAAGGAAAATTAACTGATAAAAATTTCTCTGTTTCAGAATTGTATAGTGGTTCAACCTATTATTGGAGAGTAGATGAAGTCGATAGCAACGGTCAGGAAACTTTAGGAAATGTTTGGTCGTTTAAGCCTGCTCAATTGGCTTTTCCGGGTGCTGAAGGTTACGGACGTTATGCTGTTGGAGGACGTGGCGGAAAAGTAATCGAAGTTACAAATCTAAACGATGACGGCCCAGGAAGTTTACGTGATGCTATTAATCAGGAAATTGGACCTAGAACGATTGTTTTTAATGTTTCGGGAAATATTAAACTGGCTTCGAGATTGGTTGTGAATCAGCCTTATATTACCATTGCGGGACAAACTGCACCAGGCGAAGGAATTACGGTTACTAGAGCGCCAATTGGATTAACGGGAGATGACGGAGTTATTCGCTTTTTGAAGGTGAGAATTGGTGGTGGAAAAACGTTTGACGGAATGGGATTAACGGGCGCTAATTTTAGTATTATCGACCATTGTTCCATCAGCTGGACTATTGATGAATCGTTTAGTTCCCGTGGTGCGCATCATATTACTTTGCAAAGAACTTTAATTTCTGAGGCCTTAAACGTAGCGGGACACGATAAATACGAAGCAGGAAAAATGCACGGATATGCGGCAACAATTGGCGGAGATATCGGAAGTTTCCATCACAATCTGTTGGCTCACAACGAAGGTCGTAACTGGAGTATTGGCGGTGGTTTAAGCGGCGACGGATTTTATACTGGAAGATTGGATATTCGTAATAACGTAGTTTATAATTGGGGAAAAAGGGCCACAGACGGTGGTGCAAACGAAGTTAACTTTGTAAACAACTATTATAAACCAGGAGCTTCAACTAAGATTTTTGTGGCTTTGAATGCACAGCATGAAGGCGTTGGAAAAGGAATGCAGCGTTATTACTTTGATGGAAATGTCATGCCGGGTTATTTTGATGAGAAAACACAGGACAAAGGCAGAAAATTTACTGTAACCAATAAGGAGAAAGTGGAGTATGAAACTTTCGTAAATAAGCCGTTTTTTGAATCTTATGTAAATACACAATCGGCTAAAGGAGCTTATAAAAATGTACTTTCAGATGTTGGTGCAAATCAGCCGTATTTTGACAAACACGATAACCGAATTATAGATGAAACTTTAAAGGGAACATATACTTATAAAGGAAGTAAAAGCGGTTATGGCGGAATGATTGATAGTGAAGAAGATGCTGGAGGATGGCCAAATTTTCCGTCAGAAACTCGTTCTGCAGATTGGGATACCGATCATGACGGATTGCCAAACTGGTGGGAAAAAGCTTTTGGTTTAAACGAAAATTCACCAGCAGGAGATTTCTCAGATGCAAATTCAGATGTTGATAAAGACGGATTCACACAACTGGATAATTATTTAGACTGGCTGGCTCAACCTCATTATTTTATCAATTTAAAGGATAAAAAGGTTTTAGCTGCTTCCGATCTTTTCAAAGGATACGACAACAAACCCGTTTATACTTTAACTGAAGTTAAAAACGGTAAAGTAAGTTTAAAAGGAAAAGAAATTCAGTTCACTTCCGAAAATAAAGGATTTGCATCATTTGTACTAACAGTAAAAGATGCTGATGGAGATTCGATGAGCAGAACTATTAATTTCTTTGTGAAGTAAATATTTAAACCATATAAGTCATATAAGAAATTTTAAGTTTTACTTAAATGAACTTATATCAATCTGGTTAAATTGGAAAAAGTTTAGTTTAAATGAACTTATATGACTTATATGGTTCAAAATTATAGTAGAATGAAAAATTTATTAAATGCTTCCCTTAGCTTATTTTTTATTAGTGTTGGAGTAGTGGCTCAAAACAAAGGTTTGGTTGCGAATTCACAAAGTCCGTATTCTAAATTGCAAAGCGTAGGCTTACAAGATGTAAAATGGACCAACGGATTCTGGAAAGAACAATTTGATGTAGAAACTAAAAACACTTTGCCATACATGTGGGATTTGTATCATAGCGAAACTTCTCATGCTTATAAAAACTTCGAAATTGCGGCAGGATTAAGCAAAGGAACTTTCAAAGGACCTTCTTTTCATGATGGTGATTTCTACAAGATTTTTGAAGGAATGGCAGCGACTTATGCTGTTACAAAAGATAAAAAACTTGATGCTGAAATGGATAAAGCCATTGCGCTTTTCGCGAAAGTACAGCGTAAAGATGGTTATATTCATACTCCCGTTTTAATTGACGAACGTTGGGGAACGTTAGGCCCGGAAGAAGTTAAAAAACAACTGGGTTTCGAGAAATACAATATGGGACATTTAATGACGGCAGCTTGTATTCATTATCGTGCTACTGGAAAAACAAATTTCTTGAATATTGCCAAAGGAGTTGCCGATTTCTTATATGATTTCTACAAAAAAGCATCGCCAGAATTGGCTAGAAATGCGATTTGTCCGTCTCATTATATGGGAATTGTCGAAATGTACAGAACCGTAAAAGATCCGAAATATTTAGAGTTGGCTAATAATCTGATTGACATTCGCGGAACTACGAATGATGGAACCGATGATAATCAAGATAGAGTTCCGTTTAGACAGCAGACCACCGCGATGGGGCACGCTGTAAGAGCTAATTATCTATATGCAGGAGTTGCAGATTTATATGCAGAAACGGGAGAAAAGAAATTATTAGACAATTTAGAATCTATTTGGGATGACGTTACATACCGTAAAATGTACATTACAGGAGGCTGTGGTTCGTTATATGATGGAGTTTCACCAGACGGAACTTCTTATGATCCAACTGTGGTGCAGAAAATTCATCAGGCGTATGGAAGACCTTTTCAATTGCCAAATGCAACGGCTCACACCGAAACTTGCGCGAATATTGGGAATGTATTGTGGAACTGGAGAATGCTTCAAATTACTGGAGATGCCAAATATGCTGATATTGTAGAATTAGCGCTTTATAACAGTGTACTTTCCGGAATGAATTTAGAAGGAGATAAATTTTTGTACAACAATCCGCTGAATGTGTCAAACGATTTGCCTTTTCACCAAAGATGGGGAAATGTACGTGAAGGTTATATTGCATTATCAAACTGTTGTGCGCCAAACGTAACCAGAACGGTTGCCGAAGTTGGAAATTACGCTTATAACCTTTCAAAAGAAGGTTTATATGTGAATTTATACGGAAGTAACAATTTGAATACAAAAACATTAAGCGGAGAAGCATTAGAAATTGAACAGCAATCGAATTATCCTTGGGACGGAAAAGTAACTTTGAAAATTGTTAAAGCGCCAAAAGATTTACAGGCTCTCTTTTTAAGAATTCCTGGTTGGAGCCAGGACACAGAAGTTTTAGTTAATAATGTGAAAGTTTTAGATCAAATCGTTTCAGGAACTTATTTGAAATTAAATCAAAAATGGAAAAAAGGTGATGTGATCGAATTGAATATGACAATGCCTGTTGAATTGATGGAAGCGAATCCGTTAGTGGAAGAAGTGAAAAATCAGGTGGCTGTAAAACGAGGTCCTTTGGTGTATTGTTTAGAATCAGATCAGTTGCCTGCGAATACAAGTGTAAATGATGTGATTTTGAACCTGAGTTCTGATTTTAAACCTGATTTTACGGAATTGAAAAACAGAAAATTAGTTACAATTGAAGCGACTTCAAAAATTGCTGCTGATAATTCTTGGAATAAAACACTTTACAAACCTATTTCAACAAAAGACGGAAAATCTTTGACTGTAAAATTGATTCCGTATTTTGCATGGGGAAATAAAGGACAAGGAGAAATGACGGTTTGGATGTCGCATTAATCAAACAATAAAAATACTAGAATTTACAGTTTTTAAGAATTATTTTTTGATTTAACATTATTAGTTAAAGTATTATATTTTTTTTACAAGTTATATATTTAACAAAAATGAATTATTTGTATATATATTCTTAGTATTATTTTTATTTTAAGACGTAATAGTTTATATATTTACTTTTGTTTAATAATAAGAAATGACTGCCTTAATAAAAACAAATTGCATAAAGCTTTTTCTGTTGACAAGTGCTCTATTTTTGAGTTTGGTTTATAATTACAATGCAGATTTTTGGATTCAGAAGGAATTTGAATACTACAGGTTATTTTTTGTTCTTGTCACTAGTGCTTTACTTTTTATAATTTGTAGCAAACCTGTAAAGTTGGGTAAAATCGATATCCTCATTGTTTCGGTTTTAATTTTAGTGTTGCTTTCGCGTGTTTTCAGATTGCGATCTTTTAATGATATATACATCTTAAATACAATATCTCTTCTAATTTATTATCTCTCAATTAAAACAATTAGTTTAGATAAAGAAGAAATCATATACTATTATAATTGTGTCATTGGAGTAGGGCTTTTATTATCATTTTATAGTTTACTTCAATTCTATGGATACGTTGACTCAGGGAATTATTATTGGAAAATGTTGGGTGGTTTTTCTAATCCTGCTCCTTTGGGAGGATTTATTGCACTTGTTTTAACTTTAGTACTTTATCAGCTTTTTCAAAAAGAGACGATACAAAAATATTCAAGATTACTGCTTTATGTTTTAATCACTCTCTTTTTGTTGTTTGTGCTTATTAAAAGTGCTTCAAGAGCAGCAATGTTGTCAGTACTGGTTGCTTTTTTCATTTTACTTTTAGCAAAAGGTATTATAAAATTGAAAAAATTAAGGTATGTTCTTTTCATAATACCTGTCTTTTTATGTTTGATAATTTTTCATAAAGGAATGGATTCTGTCTATGGTAGATTACTAATATGGAAAATAACATTTTTATCATTTTTAAACAATCCTATTACAGGTATTGGATATGGCTTTTTTGGAGCGCATTATCTTGATTTTCAGTCTGAATACTTTATGAATGGAGGAACAGATCGGGAGATGCTTCTTGCAGGGTTTACTGAACAGACATTTAATGAGTCTTTAAAATTTTTAATTGAAAATGGTCTTACAGGAATATTGTTAATCCTTTTATGTCTTTTGTGGATTTTAAAATCAGATGAAAGTTTTTGGATTTGTGTGAAAAAAAATTCATCATTAGCTTCATTAACCTTTTTTTCGGCAATTTTTGTTTTTTCACAATTGTCATTTCCGTTTCAATTTTTATCATTTAAATTACTTTTTCTTAATCAGATTGGTTTGCAAAAATATTCGCCAGTTGTATTTGTAAATTTTGATATAAAAAACAGATTACAAAAGCTATTATTTTGTCTAGTAAGTGCTATAATACTTTTTTTGGTCAATTATAAGTACGAAGGTTTTAGATTTTGGAAAGAAGCAAGTGAATCACAATTTTCTAATCCTGAATTATCACGTACTCTTTATAGTAATGCTGCTTTAAGGTTAGGAAATGACGCAGGATTTTTAATTAATTATGCAAACTCTTTAGAAGAAACGAATCCGAAAGAAGCATTAGTTTATTACGAAAAAGCAAAACTTTTTTCAGGCGCTTCAATACTATATAAAAAAACTGCAAATCTTAATGAAAAGCTCAGAGATTATAAGTCTGCAGAGAATGATTATTTAAGAATTCATTATGTTTCTCCTCATTTGTTTGTACCACTAGAGCAATTATTAGATTTCTATAATAGAAAACATGATGCAAACAAGTCTGCTTATTATGCAAAAAAAATTTTAGAAACTACTATAAAAGTTCCGAGCCCAGAAGTAATGCGAATCAAGCAAAAGGCAAGGAATCAATTAACTTTAAAATAATTAATAACCAAACCTTATAATTATGATGAAAAATTTACAAAAAATTCAAATTCTTTTTATGTTCCTGTTATTAGCATCTTGTGCAGCTGATAAAGTTGAAAAAGATGAAATAGAAGTAACTAACCCCAAAAATGTTTGGGTTTATAATGGAGACAATATAGTTTTAAAAAATGTTATTGAAGAGCTGAAAGAAAGTGAATATGCTGCATCATTGGAAAGAAGGCTTTCTAAAAATGAAGTATTATGGCAAGAAGCAAAATTTTTGTTAATTGAAAACAAAAAAAGAATTCTTGTGCCTTTTTTAAGTACTGATAAAGAAAATGTAATAGGAGTACTTGCTTTAGTTAAAGACGGTAAAGGGAAAACTACTTTTGATATGACTTCTCGTACGCAATTAAAGACAACTAACAAACTGCCTTTTTGGAATAAAGGAACGTGGAGGGGATATTTTATGGCTTTGGATGCAAAAATTTTAGGAATAAAAAATGGAAATCCAGGATTAGTTCAACGAAAAGCAAGTGAAGAAAAGTTATCTGAAATGTTTGGAACATCTACTGCTAAATCACTTAAAATTTGTGCTCAACGTTGGACAGGTTTTTATGTGTCATTCTATGCGACAGAAGAGGAATGTGATGGAGATCTTGAGTCAACATATTGCTATTACACTACCAGATTAATCGTACTTCCTGAATATGAACAGGTTTGTTGGGAAGATGATCAACCTGCTCCACCAGATCCACAGCCACCGTTACCTGGTATTGAGAACCCTGAGAACCCTAATTCTGGAGTGTTTTATAATAATATGAATTTTTCTCCAGCTACATTTTTAGGTTATGTGAATGCAGAAACATATGAAATAAGTCCACCCGTTATTAACAATATTTATGGCGAAGGCTGTACAACAAATGTTAAAATTGTAACAAATGTTTTTACTTTGAATATCGAAATAGAGCAACTACTTAATAGAAGTTCAACTATTCCATTTTATTATGTAAATGGAGTATCTCCATCACCTTTAACTAATTTTTCGTCGCATTGGGTAGATTCAAATAATACGGATCATTGGATGGGATCATATAATAATTATTTTGAAAATTCAATTTCAATAGTAGAATATGAAGGAGAAAATAAGTATAAAGTTAATGGAGGCAGTATATTATACAATGTTCCTGTCAAATATAAAATTGAAATAAATTCTCATACGGGAGAAATTTTATCAATTACAAGAATTGATTAGTAAAAAGTTTTTTTAGTTTAAAACAAATCTTTATTGACAAAACCAAGTAGGTGTAACAATAACAGAAGTTCCAAATGTTAGCAAGTTTGGTGCTTCTGTTATTTATAATACAAAATTCATGAAATACTTTTTTATAATATTCTATCTTGGATTTAATTGTTATTCACAAATTGATAGAAGTGCTGTAGTCAAAGCAATTAAAGACAAACCAGAGTTAATGTCTGTCGTCAATCACTATAAAAAGAAAGGAAATCAAGATAAATTGCAGGCTGCACTATTTTTAATTGCAAACATAGGTAGTAAGGGTACCGTTTTAATAGATTGGGTAGATAATAAAGGTGCTATTGTTAATTATAATATATCTAATTTCAAGGATGAAACATCCCAAAAAAAATGGTTAGATTCAATTGCTAAAACTAGAGGGAAATTGCAAGAAAGAGAAACTTTTCTTCCTGATTCAAAACATATTTCTGCTCAATTTTTAATAGAGAACATTGATAGCGCATTTGAGGTAAAAGAAAAAAGTCCTTTTTGTAGAAATATATCCGATGCTGATTTTTACGAATATGTTCTACCGTACAGAGTAAGTAATGAGAGATTAGAATGCTGGCGAAAGGAGATCTTAGATGATTTTTCGCAAGAACAAAAAGATTCTATTTATAGTTTCACAAATGTTCTGGCTGCCACAAGTTATATCAACAAAATTTATCAAAAACGTTTTAAATTTGGTGGAAGCAGATATTTTTCTCGAAAAAAAGTTCCTTCTTATTCAGAATTATTACTTGACAAGGAAGGCAAATGTGATGATATGTGCAATTTAGCAGTTTTTGCACTTCGTGCCTTTGGAATTCCTTGTGGTTTTGATGGTATTCGATATAAAAAAGCTTCTGAAGATGTAGGACACGGTTGGTGCTTTGTATTGGATGTAAAAAAACAAAAAAAATATCCCTTTGATGCTTTGACCAATAACGGCCCAGGATTTTTTAATTTGCCCTATAAAAATGCACCAAAAGTCTACAGAAGACAATTTGAAATAGCACCAGAAAATTCAATAAAAAATGACTATAAACTGATTCATCCAGATTTTTTTGAAAACAATAATCTTGATGTAACTTCAGAGTATTTCGAAACAGCAAATATCGAAATACCATTAGAAAAAAAATATCGGGAAGCTCTTTATCTATGTATCTGGAAAAATAATTGGTGGAGACCTGTTGATTATTCATATAATCCAGATCAACCAACTGCAATATTTGAGAATGTAGCCAAAGATAATTTGTACTGCGTTACTAAATTTCGCTATTCTGTATTGCAAGAATTAAATGAACCTTTTATTATCAATAAATTTGGAGAAATAATTTATCTAAGTTCTTTACATCCTAAAAACAACACTAACTTAAATAATTATGTAAATAAGGAATTAAAAAATGCTAAGAACGATGTCAAAATCTTAGAATTTGGAACAAATAATGAGCTTTGTCGAAAAGTAAGACAAGAAAATTTAAAAAAAGATGAATGGAGTATGGTCTCAAATTTATCATTAACAACAAATACTTTATATCATTTTGTCGATGAATCAAATAATACGAGAAAAGTATTTCTTCTTAAAGATGATGGCAGTGTTGATTGGTATTAATTTCAATCAATATGTATTTAATAAGCGATATTGCAATTAAGAAAAAGTTGATGAAATACATTATAACCCTATTTTTTACTTTTAGTTCTATTTTATCAGCCCAAACGCTCGATAACAAATTAGCATTAACCGTAGCCCAAGACGGTTCTGGAGATTTCAAAACCATTCAGGAAGCGATCAATAATGTAAAAGACAATTCAGAAAAACGCGTGATAATAACTATAAAGCCAGGGAAATATGTGGAGAAGTTAGAAATTCCAGTTTCTAAATCCTTCATTACTTTAAAAGGAACTGACAGAGATAAAACCATTATTTCATTTGATGATTATTCTGGAAAACCGCTTCGCGAACCAGATCCGTCAGGGAAAAAGGAATTTGGGACAGGAACTTCCTATTCTTTCCTGATTAAAGGAAACGATTGTACACTTGAAAATTTAACTATTGAAAATACAGCAGGAAGAGTAGGACAGGCTGTGGCACTTCATATTAAAGGAGATAGAGTTATCGTAAGGAATTGCAATCTTTTAGGAAATCAGGATACGCTTTATTTATCTGAAGGAAATACTCGAACCTATTTTGAAAACTGTTTCATCAACGGAACAACCGATTTTATTTTCGGCGCAGCAACTGCTTATTTCTATAAATGTACCATCGAAAGTTTAATCAACTCTTATATTACAGCAGCTTCGACTCCGCAAGGACAATCTTATGGTTTTGTTTTTACCGATTGCAAGCTTACTGCGAAAGACAAATCGGTTGACAAAGTATTTTTGGGAAGACCTTGGAGGCCATATGCCCAAACTGTTTTTATCAATACAGATATAGGTTCGCATATTATTTCAGAAGGGTGGAATGCATGGAGCGATGCTAGATTTCCAGATAAAGATAAAACAGCGTATTATGCAGAATTTGGAAGTAAAGGTGCAAGTACTAAATATGTATCTCAACGTGTTGCATGGTCGCATCAATTAAAGAAAGAGGAGATCAAAAAATACGATAGAGATTTGGTTTTAAACGGATGGAATCCAAATAAGTAAGCTCATATTTAGTTTTAAAATTTTCATAATTGGAACGTGCTCGGTTGTAATACTGAGCATTTTTAGTTTTATGCCATTTTTATTAGAATTCTATAGTTGCTCTCTAAAAGATTAAAGCATCTGCTAGTGTGGCCATCTAAAAAACGAAAAAAAGCCATTTGAATTTCGTTGGTCAGAATTTACGTTTAAAAATATAAGCTTCTTCTAAAAAATATTAACTTTTTTTTTGGTGTAACCTGTATGTTTCAGAAAGGCTCTTTTGTAAGTTTTTTTATCTCAAAAAAATATACTTTGAGTATTCCTCTCTATCGTTTTCGTAAAAAACAGCATTTTATAAGCTCTTATTTATCAGCTATCATAGAATAGAGTTTTAAAGAATATATACTATATGTTTATTTTTGATAATAATCTTATCGTTTTTCGTTTGAAATGGGTTCTTAAATTTTGATTTAAGCAAACATTTGTCTTAAATATTTTAGTTCGTCCATTTTTTCCATTTGTTTTTTATTAATATTGTTTTTTTTGAGTGTTTTTTTTGATATAAACATGATTAAAACAGGATACAGCAGGACGGTTCTAATATGTCATCGTCATATTTTTGGAATATTAAAATAAATGTGTTTTAAACATTTAATGAAATTGATTTAAGATTCCATTAAGAATTTGTTAAGTGACACATTAAACATGACTAACTAACATTAATAACCTAACCAAAAAAACATTTATGAAACAAGCACTTATAAAAAGATGTAGTTTTCTTTTGTTTACACTGATGAGTGTATTGAGTTATGCTCAAAGTAATCAAGTTACAGTAACGGGAACAGTTACAGATCATCTCGGCGGACTATTGCCTGGAGTTAATGTAACGGAGAAATCTACTAAAAATTCAGTGACGACAGATTACAATGGAAAGTATCAGATTAAAGTTAAAAGTGGAGGAACCTTAGTTTTTTCTTTCATTGGAATGAAAAAAATAGAAATTCCGCTTAATAATCGTTCGATCGTTAATGCAAAAATGGAAGACGATTTTAATCAATTAGAAAATATAGTTGTAGTTGGTTATGGTAGTCAGAAGAAAAAAGAACTTACTGGAGCTATTGCTACTATCAAGCCAGATGATGTAATGGATTTGCCAGTAACTAATTTATCTGATGCCTTAAAAGGATTAGTTCCAGGTGTTAATGTTACGAGTGGAACTGGCCGTCCGGGTGAAGCAGGAAGTATTTCGATTCGTCAAACATTTAGTTTGTCTAAAGATGGTGGTTTTAGTACTCCTTTAATCATCATTGACGATATGATCCAAGTTGATCCAAGTAATGGTAAGCCTACATTAGAGCAGTTTAATAGACTAGATCCTTCTGAGATTGAGAGTATTACGGTATTAAAAGATGGTTCTGCAGCAATTTATGGTTCGCGTGCTTCACAAGGAGCAATTGTTGTTAAAACAAAACGCGGTAAAGCTGGTAAGGCAAAGTTTTCGTACAATAGCCAATTTGCAATAAATGATGCAGTTAGCCACAGTAAAGTATTGGATGCTTATGAGTTTGGAGTTTTCAGTAATAGATTCTTTAAATCGAGAGTAGCTGCGCCTGCTGTAATTGATCCAGCCACCATATATTCAGATGTAGAATTAGAGCAAATGAAAGGCTTAAATTATAACTGGTTAAAAGAAGCTTGGAAACCAGCTATTCAGCAAAAACACTCGTTTAATGTTACTGGAGGTACTGAAGATATTACCTATTTTGCAGGTGCAACTTATTTGACACAAGATGCAAACTTAGGAAATCAAAAATATGATAAATGGAACTTCCGTACAGGTATCAACGCAAAAATTGCTAAGAATTTAGATTTTTCTGCTTCTGTTTCTGGGAATGTTGGTACAGTTGATAAATCATTTACAAAAGCGTCATCAAACATTAGTGATGGTAGTTATGCTTCTGCTGCTGGTGGAGAACAGGCAGATTACGGATTCTTATTGCATATGCCACAGTATGTGCCTTGGGAAACCAATATAGATGGTAAAAATTATTATGTTTCTCCTTTTCCCAATTCAAACAAAAACTTTGGAAGTGCGAATGCAAATAATAATATTGCAGGGTGGAATTATTTTGCCAATTTGAATAATGGTTCACATCAAGTTACCAATGATAATACATTCAACGTAAATGCTTCGTTAAATTATAAGCTTGCGGCTGTTAAAGGATTATCTTTTAAAGTAACGTATTCAAGAAATCAAAGTTCGGCATATACAGAGCAAATTCAATTGCCATATGATTTAGCTAGAATTAGAGATTATCAACTTCAAGATAAACACTTAGCAAGTGCTGCTAATCCTAGTTTTTATAATGCTACAACGAATCCAACAGGTAGTTATATTCTAGAGACGAATGTAAGAAACTCAAGAGTTTATTATAATAATACAGACGGTAAAAGTACTCAAGGAGATTTTATGATCAACTATGACAGAACTTTTGGAGACCATCAAATTGGAGCAATGGTAGGTGGAGAGGCTTCTGAAATATACAATACATTTACGCGTTTGGCTTATGAGAACACAGGAAAAGATTACTTGGGAGATTATCGTACTGCAGGAACATTAAGCACTTCTAACAGTCAAGCTACAAAAGTTGAAGGAGGTACACTGTCTTATTTTGGACGTTTAAATTATAGCTATAAACAAAAATATTTGTTTCAGTTTATTCTTCGTAGCGATGCTTCAACAAAATTTGCACCAGAGCATTATTGGGGAACATTCCCATCTGTTCAATTGGGGTGGGTAATGTCTAAAGAAAGCTGGTTTGAAAAAAGTGTGCCATGGGTTGACTTCTTTAAAATTCGCTACTCTATTGGTAAAACGGGAAAAGATAATATTCAGCCTTGGAGATGGGAACAATATTATGATCTTATCGTAGATAAAGGTTTTCAGTTTGGACCTGGTACTGCAACTAGCGGTGGTGGATTTAATGGGAATGGTTTAACTCCTAGAGTAAATCCAAATAGAGATGTTACATGGGACACTACTATAAAAAACAACGTTGGAGTTGATATTAATTTGTTGAAAAACAGATTAAGCCTAACTTATGATTTCTATTACGATAAAAATAAAGACATGTTAACAGACATGAGTAGTGCTGTAGGTGTGCCAATTTCTGTAGGAGGAGCATATGCTGAACAAAACTATGGTCAAATTGATGCATGGGGACATGAAATTGCAATTAACTGGAGTGATAAGATAAAAAGTAATATGAGTTACAATATTGGAGTAAACTTTGCTTATAACAATAATGAAATCAAAAAGTATCCTGATCAAGGAAACCTTGTGCCATCAAGCAATACTACACGTGTAGGTTATTCAACATTTAATCCTGTGTGGGGATTTGCAGTATGGAAAGGAACATCAACTGGAGATGGTATTTTGCGTACAGATGAAGATATTGCTAATTACTGGGCATATTTAACAGAGCGTGCTACTGCAGTTGGAGGAGTACCAAGATATTTTGATATCAATTCTATGGCAGGTATGAGAAAAGGATCTTTAGCTTATCAGGATGTTGCTGGACAGCTTACTCCAGATGGAACTTTAGCACCGGCAGACGGACAAATCATGAAAGAAAACGATTATGTGAAATTAGCCAATAGCAGTAGAACTTATAATATTGTAACAAACTTAGGGTTCAAATATGATGCATTTTCTTTAAGAACTCAAATATCAACTTCTTGGGGAGGTGCTAATTTTGTAGATTTAGTAAATCAAGGTACATCATCTGCGCACAATATGTGGTCTCGAGAAAGCTTCTGGAGCGATATGTATGGTGATGATAATCCAAATGGTAAGTATCCAAACGTAGCACAATGGACCTATATGTCTAGTCCATCAGATTTTTGGCAGGTCAGTACTTTCCGTTGCTTTGTTAGAAACTTAAGTCTTAATTATGATATTCCTAAGAAAGTTTTTGCAGATACAAAAATTTCTGGCATCACATTGGGTGTAACAGGTAATAATCTTTGGGATTTATACAATCCTTATCCAAATCATTATAGAAATATGTATGATAACTCTTCTGTAAATTATCCTACACTTAGAACTTGGTCGCTTAACTTTAACGTATCATTCTAATCAAAATTAAAAGAAATTATGAAAACACCATTTAAATATATAACGTTATCACTATTACTTGCAGTAGGTGCTGTTTCTTGTAGTGATGATTTTTTAAAAGATAAGAAAGGTTATGGTTTTTACGATGATACTTTCTACCAAACTCAAGAGCGTGTACAAGCTTATGTAGACAATCAATATTATGATTTTTATAGTGCTTATAAGTCTCCAATTGCTACTATTATTGGATCTTATACAGATACAAACTCAAGATTAACGGAAGAAATAGGAGGTACGCAGGATTTTATCAATCCGAACAAAACACTTATAAACTCAGCTGATGCAAGTGGTTATTATGGAGCAAAATTAGCGACTAGTATTAATAACCATCCTTACAATAGAATTAGAGAATGTAATGCCTTTTTAGAAGATGTAGATGTTAAAGGTGCAAATTTGGATAAAACATTTCGCGATCAGTCAAAAGGACAAATGTACTACCTGCGCGCTATGCAGTACTTTGATTTAATGCGTGTTTATGGAGGTGTTCCTATTGTAACGACTGTTCAAGATGCATCGGCTACTGATCCTTCAATTCAATTACCTAGAGCAAAAGTTTCTGAAGTTGTAGCACAAATTGTTAAAGATTTAGATATGGCCGCAAGTTTATTGCCTGGAAACTGGGGTTCTGGAGCTTATGGACGTTTTACAAAAGGGGCTGCTATGGCACAGAAATCTAGAGTGCTTTTAACATTTGCTAGTCCATTATTCAATAAAAATTGGGATGGATCAAATGAGCGTTGGGAAGCGGCTTTGAAAGCAGGATTGGAAGCAGAAGCTCAATTGACTGCTGACGGTTATGGGTTATATGGAAGCACAGCAAAACAATGGGAACAAATGTTCTTGATTGATAATGCTTTTTGTTCAGAAGCAATTGCAGTGCAACTTTGCGGAATTGGTATAACACAATCAAATAACAATTCATGGGAAAAAGGAATTCGTTTATTAAGTCTTGGTGGAACAGGTGGAGGAGTAGCTGCACCTAAAGAAATGATTGATTTGTTTCCAATGGCTGATGGTAAAAGACCAACTGCCGCAAATGGCTACAACGATTTTACTTTCTTCTTAAACAGAGATCCTAGATTTTACAGAACCTTTGCTTTTTCTGGCTCTAAATGGGGAAGTAAAGAAACTCCTAATAGTGTACTTTGGGCCTACCGTTGGGTAGATGGTGCAAATAAAGCTGGTTTCTCAGATGGTAATACTGCAATATCTAGTCCAGCTTTTGTTAGAAAAATGACTAACATTAATGCTAGTAAAGAAACTAACTTCCAGTATTCTGGAACAGATATTTTTGAATATCGTTACGCTGAATTATTATTGAATATTGCAGAGTGTTATGCAGCTTTAGGGCAGACCAACAATACTTTAAATTATTTAGGAAAAATCAGAAATCGTGTTGGTATACCAGCTGCGAATAATTATGGAATCGGTACATTGTCAGATAAATATCAAGCTATTGAAGCGGTTTTATATGAAAGAAGAGTAGAATTAGCTTACGAAGGAAAACGTTTCTGGGATGTTCAAAGATGGATGCTATATGATAATGAAGTTCTGCCTGGAGTTGTAGGTGGTACTGTTAGTAAATTAGGTTTAACACCAATTAACGGAACTAAACGTACAGGTAACTTTTTGCAATATAGAGTTTCAACAACTTCAGCAACTACAGATCCTTTGGCTAGTGCTCGTGCAAGTATAGTGGCAGACCCAGATGCGGCAAATTTCCAAGCTCAATTAACAACGTTAGCAGCATTTTATAATGCAAACTTTATACGTACAGCATTAGTTACTCCTATGGATAACTTTAATGGAGCGCCAGTTAATATCAAATTCAATCCAAACTATTATATTAATGGTTTAAATACAACGGCTTTAACTTCAAATCCTTGGCTATTACAAACTATTGGTTGGAATGATAACTTTGGTGGACTTGGAACCTTCAACTACCAAGAATAATTTTTTTACAATAAAAAAACAGAAATAACATACAAAGCTTTTCACCTGTACTTGTCAAAAGATACAGGTGATTTGTTTAAAAAGAATTACCACAACTAGAAATTAACATGAAAAATTCCGCATTATTTATCGCATCTCTGCTTTTTTTAGGAAGCGCAAAATGCTTTGCCCAGTATCCAAAAATTAGTCCAGAAGTTCAAGCGCAGGAAAAAGCAATTAAAGAAGAAGCTCAAAGACTTTCTGACGAAGCTTGGGAAAAAGCTTTAGTTGTTATTGAAGAAGAAGCAAAACATGGAAAACCATACATTCCGTGGGCATCAAGACCAACAGATTTACCTCAGGCTGAAATTCCAGCTTTCCCGGGTGCTGAAGGAGGAGGAATGTACACTTTTGGAGGTCGTGGAGGAAAAGTATACACAGTAACAAGCTTAGAAGACCGCGGACCTGGAACTTTACGTGAAGCTTGCGAACAAGGAGGAGCGAGAATAGTGGTATTTAACGTTGCTGGAATTATCAGATTGAAAAGTCCATTAATCATTCGTGCACCTTACATTACAATTGCTGGGCAAACTGCTCCCGGAGATGGAATTTGTATTGCAGGAGAATCAACTTGGATTGATACGCATGACGTAATTATCAGACATGTACGTTTCCGTCGCGGAGAAACTTTCGTAGGACGTCGTGATGATGCAATTGGAGGAAACCCAGTTGGAAACATCATGATCGACCACGTTTCTGCCACTTGGGGATTAGACGAAAATATGTCAATTTACAGGCACATGTACAACCCAGGGCCAGGATATCCAGATATTAAAGTGGGAACAGTAAATATTACCATCCAAAACAGTTTATTTGGAGAAGCTTTAGACACTTACAATCATGCTTTCGGAAGTACTTTAGGTGGAGAAAACTGCTCTTTCATGAGAAATATGTGGGCTAATAATGCTGGTAGAAACCCTTCTATTGGATGGAATGGAATTTTCAATTTTGTTAATAATGTGGTTTTCAACTGGTACAACAGATCTACAGATGGTGGAGATTACACAGCAAACTACAACATCATCAACAACTTCTATAAACCAGGTCCTGTAACCGATTTAACTCAGCCAATCAGCTATAGAATTTTAAAACCAGAATCGGGAAGAAGCAAATTGCCATACATGGTTTTTGGTAGAGCTTTCGTAAACGGAAACGTAGTGAACGGAAATGAAAAAGTGACGAAAGACAACTGGGACGGTGGAATTCAGCTTGAAAACAAAAAAGGGGAATTAATGACTTATGATGAAGCGTCAGCATATTTTGCTAAAATGAAAGTAGACAAACCTTTCCCAATGCCATGGTTCAATAAATTTATGACAGCTGAAGAATCGTATGAGTTTGTTCTTAAAAACGTTGGAGCAACGCTGCCAATTAGAGATAAAGTCGACGAAAGAATCGTAAGAACTGTAAAAACCGGAGTTCCTGAATATGCAAAAGGATTAGAGAAAAAGACTTTCTACCAATTCGAACACAGACGTCTACCGATGGATTCTTATAAAAAAGGAATCATTACAGACATTTCTCAAGTTGGCGGATATCCGGAATATAAAGGAAAACCTTATGTAGACACAGATAAAGATGGTATGCCAGATGCATGGGAGAAAAAATACGGTTTAAACCCGAATGATCCATCTGACGCACAAGGAGACTTAAACGGAGACGGATATTCTAATATTGAAGATTACATCAACGGTGTAAATCCCGCAATAAAAGTAAACTGGAAAGATCTAGCGAATAACAAAGAAACATTAGTTAGACCTTTATTAGATTTAAAATAAGAATCAGCGAGATTAAAAACAGCAGAATAAAAAATCTGTAAATCTGCTAAATCTGCGAGAGAAAAAAAATAGCCCGCAGATTAAGCAGATTAATATTGTAATTCATAAAATTTATTAAGATGAAATCAATAAAAACTGTAGGGATTGTAATGATGCTTTTGATGTTTGGAAGCAATATTGCACAACAGCATTTAGATCCAGAATATGTCAAAGTTACCAACGAAAGAGCAGCTAAAATCGTCGTAAAATTAGATTTGAAAAACGAAGCAAAAGAAAAAGCCGTTTCAAATATAATAGCACAGCAATTCAGAGATTTAAGCGAAATTCAAGACGGCAGAGACACTGAAATAAAAAAAGTAAAAGAAGACACTTCTTTAGCTAAAGAAAAACAAAACGAAAAAATTGACAAGCTGAAAGCAAAAGCAGACGAGTCAATTGCAAAATTGCATAAATCGTACCTTAAAAAATTAGGTAAAGAATTATCAGAAGACAAAATTACTGAAGTCAAAGACGGAATGACGTATGGCGTGCTTCCAATTACGGTTGCAGGTTACAACGACATGCTTCCAAACTTAACCGCAGAACAGAAAGAATATATTTATAATGCTTTGGTTGAAGCCAGAGAACACGCAATGGATGCGGGGTCATCTAAAGAAAAACACGGCTGGTTTGGGAAATACAAAGGAAGAATCAACAACTATTTATCAAAGCAAGGTTACGATTTAAATAAAGAAAGTTCAGAATGGCACAAACGCATTGAAGAGAGAGAAAAGAATAAAGGAAAAGATGCTACTTCGAAAGAATAATCTCTTAAAGCCTAACACCAAAAACTATTAACTAGACCACACCATTCATGCAAAATATTTTTCCAAAGCGAACTATAAAAAGAACTTTAATGGCTTTGTCATTTTGCTCCCTTGTGTCATCGGCCTACGCTCAATATCCTGTAATTCCAAAAGAGGTTCAGGCAAAAGCAGATGCTGTTTTAGCTGATGAAGAAAAGAGATTAAGCGAAATCTGGAATGCCAATTATCATATTATTAAAGAAGAAGCAAAACAAGGAAAACCTTATTTGCCGTGGGCTTCTTATCCTAAAGATTTTGTACAAGCCGATATTCCAGCTTTTCCAGGTGCTGAAGGAGGCGGAGCATATACACAAGGCGGACGTGGCGGAAAAATATTTGTGGTTACCAGCCTAGAAGACAGCGGAAAAGGAACTTTTCGTGAAGCATGCGAAGCCGTTGGAGCAAGAACAATCGTTTTTAATGTTTCGGGAATAATTCAGTTGAAAAAAAGAATCAGTATGCGTGCGCCTTACGTAACCATTGCTGGACAAACTGCTCCTGGCGATGGAATTTGCATTGCGGGAGAAACTTTAGAAATTGACACGCACGACGTTATTATCAGACACATGCGTTTCAGACGTGGTGCAACCGAAGTAACAAGAAGAGATGATGCACTTGGCGGAAATCCGATGGGAAATATCATCGTGGATCATTGTTCTGTAAGCTGGGGATTAGACGAAAATATTTCTCTTTACAGACATCAATTTGCCGCTAATGCAAAATCGAAACTAGAGAAATTGCCAGCGTGTAATATCACGATTCAAAATACTATTTCATCAGAAGGTTTAGATACTTATAATCACGCTTTCGGAAGTACAATTGGTGGATTAAATAGTACTTTTATGCGTAACTTATGGGCCGACAACATTTCTAGAAATGCTTCTATCGGAATGTATGGCGACTTTAATTTTGTGAATAACGTAATATTTAATTGGTGGAATCGTACCTTAGATGGCGGCGATTATCGTTCGATGTTAAACATCATCAACAATTATTTTAAACCAGGTCCAATTACGCCAGCAGGAGAGCCGATTGCACATAGAATTGTAAAGCCTGAATCTGGATATATTGAGCCAAAACAATACGGAAGAGCTTATGTTTCAGGAAATTTCATTGTTGGTTCTCCTGAGGTTACAGCAGATAACTGGAATGGCGGAGTACAATTGGAAAATCTTCCAGAAGCTGAAACGGCAGCATTTTTAGCAGCAATCAAACAGCCAAAACCGTTCTCAATGCCTCAGTTTAAAATTATGGGAGCAGAAGAAGCATATGAATATGTTTTAGCGAATGTTGGAGCGACAATTCCGAAAAGAGATGCTGTTGATGAAAGAATTTTGAAACAAGTTCGTACAGGAAAAATCGAAGTAAAAGACGGTTTAGAAAATACAATAGGTAAAGAATTCATCAAAAGAAGATTACCTGCTGATTCCTATAAAAAAGGAATTATAACACATCCAGATCAAGTTGGCGGTTACCCAACTTACAAAGGAAAAACATATAAAGATTCTGATAATGACGGAATTCCAGATGCTTGGGAAAAGAAATACGGTTTAAATCCAAATGATGCTTCAGATGCCAATAAAGATTCAAACGGAGACGGTTACACCAACATCGAAAAATATTTCAACGGAATCGATCCAAACAGCAAAGTAGATTGGACGAAAATCGAGAATAATATTGATACTTTGGCTAAATTAAAGTCATTATTGCAATAGTGATTTAGTTATATAGGAATATTTTCAATGGAAACCTGACAGGTTTTAAAAACCTGTCAGGTTTAATAACACAAAGAATATCCATATAGTTTGTCATTCCGAGGAACGAGGAATCACACAAGTAGGTCGGCAACAGAATGTGAATCCCGCGTGAGATTTCTCCTTCGTCGAAATGACAAGATTGTGAAGAATATAAAATCTAAATAGTATTAAATTGAATCTAATTAATTTAAATAGTACTTCTTTCAAAAACACATTACTTGTAATGTGTTTTGCTCTGTCGTTTAATGCAGACATCACCGCCCAAAACACTTTCCCAGACATTGTAAAAACCAAAGAAGGAAAACTTTCTTTTACAACAGACAGTCAAGGAAATCAGATTCCTGATTTTTCTTTTGCAGGATATATGGCATCAGAAAAAGCAATTCCGAATTTGGGAAACAAGATTTTTGTTTCCAAACAAGAAGAAGATGCCACGCAGAAAATCCAAAATGCCATTGATTATGTAAGCGCATTAAAACCGGATAAATCAGGCTTTCGAGGAGCTGTTTTGTTAGATAAAGGAATTTTCAAAGTAAGCGGAACATTATACATCAGAAAATCGGGTGTTGTTTTAAAAGGAAGTGGAAACACCGAAAATGGAACGGTACTTTTAGGAACAGGTCTAGAAAGAGAAGCCTTAATTCGAATTTTAGGAATAAATGATAAAGTATATAAAGATTCTTTCGAGTTCAATACTACTTACACACCGCTTGGAACGCAGAAAATCCAGTTAAAAAACGCTTCAAAATTAAAAGTTTCAGACGAAATCGAAATCACCAAACCTTTGACAGACAATTTCATTAAAGAAGTAAATATGCAGGATTTCGGCGGAGAAACTTCTTGGATTGGATGGAAAAAAGGTTCGTGGGATATGACTTGGAATCGAGTTGTGACCAAAATAAATGGAAATGAAGTTACATTGAATGCTCCAATTACAATGGCATTAGATGATGTTTTCGGCGCTTCAAAAGTAACCGTTTATTCATGGCCAGGAAGAATTGAAAATACAGGAGTAGAGAATATCTTAATTAAATCAACTTTCAATGCTTCAAATGAAAAAGATGAAGAGCACAGATGGCAAGCGATTAGCATTGAAAACACCAGAAATGCTTGGGTAAAGCAAGTTAATTTTAAACATTTTGCAGGCGGAGCAGTTACAATTTTAAAAACAAGTCAGCAGATTACTGTTGAAGATTGTATCGCAACAGAACCCGTTTCAGAAATTGCTTCATTCAGAAGACATACCTTTTATACAGAAGGTCAGCAAACGCTTTTCCAACGCTGTTACTCAGAATTTGGATATCATGATTTTGCTGTGGGCGGATTTGGAACAACAGGTCCGAATGCTTTTGTACAGTGCGAATCGCATCTTCCATTCAATAACAGTGGAGCAATCGGAAGCTGGGCAACTGGAGTTTTATTTGATATCGCTAACATTGACGGAAAGGAACTAAGCTATAATAACAGAGAACAAGGCGGAAGAGGAGCTGGATGGACAGCTGCAAATTCTGTTATATGGGAATCTTCAGCTTCAAAAGTAGAATGTTATAGTCCGCCAACTGCTCAAAACTGGGCTTTTGGAGTTTGGGGACAATTTGGAGGAAACGGGCATTGGAAGGATGTAAACGGACATATTAGTCCAAGAAGTTTATTCTACGCGCAATTAGAAAACAGACTAGGAAAACTTCCAACACCTGCTTTTATTTATGATTTAGGATCAGAACCATCTTCAAGTCCAACAATCGAAGTGGCGCAAGAATTGACTAAAGCTTCAGTTACAGCCAAACAAAGCTTGCCCGAATGGATTGCAGAAGTTTCAAAACAAAACCCGATTAACATTAATAATTCAGGTTTAAAAAATGCAAATGATTTAAAGAATTCTGCTTCTAATAAATCGGAGAATAAATCAAAAGTTACTATAGAAAATGGCTGGTTAGCTTTTAACGGAAAAGTAATTGCTGGAAAACAAATGAATGTTGCTTGGTGGAGAGGTGATCTTACAGATGATTTCGTAAACAAATCATTACCGCACGTAACTCGTTTTGTACCAGGAAGAACAGGAAACGGATTAACAGACAGAGTTCAAGAAACCGTTGATTATTTAACTGCAAATAACATCATCGCTTTAGAACACAATTACGGTTTGTGGTATGACCGTAGAATGGACGATCACGAACGCGTACGCAGAATTGACGATGATACTTGGCCTCCATTTTACGAACAGCCATTTGCAAGAAGCGGGAAAGATTTGGCTTGGGATCATTTGAGCAAATACGATTTAACAAAATTCAACGATTGGTATTGGAGCCGTTTAGCGCAGTTTGCAACATTGGCAGAGCCAAACGGACAAATGTTAATTAATCAGCAATACTTTCAGCATAATATTTTAGAAGCTGGAGCGCATTGGGCAAGTTCACCTTGGCGTTCAGCAAATAACATTAATAATTCAGGATTTCCCGAGCCACCGCCTTACGCAGGAGACAAACGTATTTTTATGGCGGAACAGTTTTATGATGTTACAAATGCCGAAAGAAGAAAGTTACACCAAGGTTTCATTAGAAAATCTTTCGAAAACTTTCAGGAAAACAGCAACGTAATTCAGTTAACAAGCGCCGAATATACAGGTCCGCTTCACTTTATGGAATTCTGGCTTGATGAAGCTCAAAAATGGAAAGACGAAACTGGTAAAAAAGGCTTGATTGGTTTAAGTGCAACCAAAGACGTTCAGGATGCGATTTTAAATGATGTCAAAAGAGTCAAAACAGTTGATGTAATCGACATTCGTTATTGGTATTACAAAGAAGACGGTTCTGCTTATGCGCCGCAAGGAGGCGTTAATTTAGCGCCAAGACAGCACGCGAGAAAACTAAAAACTGGAAAAGAAACCGACAATCAAGTCTATCGTGCTGTTAGAGAATACCGAGAAAAATACCCTGAAAAAGTGATTTTATATTCAACAGACGGATCTTCTCGTTTCGGATGGCCGGCTTTGATGGCGGGAGCTTCAATGCCGAATATCCCAAAAATTGAATTTACTCAATTTTATTCCGCTTTAAGCGAAATGAAATTAGTTGAAGGAAATACGTTCTCAGACAATCTTTGGAAATTAGAAAACAAAGGAAAAAGCTATCTTTTCTATCTGAAAAACGATCAAGACATCACAATTGATTTAGCAAACGAAAAAGGAACATTTGAAGTATTCGCAATCAATGCTTCAACAGGAAATATAACCAAAAAAGCCAACATCAGCGGAGGGAAACAAGTAACGCTTCCACAAGCCGAAATAAAAGAAAAAGTACTTTTTGTAGTGAAAAAATAAAGGTGAAGTTTGCCACGAATTACACGAATTGGCCCAAATTTAATTTTAAATCAGCTAAATCTGCGAGAGTAAATTTTCACGAAGATTTAAAAAAGATCAAAGTAGATTTAACAGATTTTTAAAATAAATCTGCGCAAATCAGCTAAAATCAGCAAAATCTGCGTGAAATAAAAATACAGGTAGAATAAAAATTCGAGAAATTCGAGAAATTCGTGGCAGAAAAAATAAAAACACAATTCAAAATAAAATATAATGAATCTGAAAATTAAATCTTTATACGCTCTTAGTATAAGCTTTATGTTTACAGCACAAAGCGGATTCTCGCAATCTGCTAAAACAAAAGCATCACTGCCTGAAATCAAAGTATCTAAAAATCAGCATTATTTTGTAGCTGAAAACGAAAAACCATTTTTCTGGTTGGGTGACACAGGCTGGCTCGCATTCGGAAAATTGGATAGACCAGGAATTGAGAAATATTTTAAAGACAGAAAAGAAAAAGGATTCAATGTTGTTCAGGTCATGGTTTTGCATAACATCAATGCTGTTAACGTTTATGGCGATGCTGCTTTAATAAACGAAGACGTTTCAAAACCGTTAATTACGGCTGGAAATGATTTCAAAGATCCAAAACAATACGATTATTGGGATCACGTAGATTACACTTTAGACGTGGCTCAGAAAAACGGAATTTATCTGGCAATGGTTCCAGTTTGGGGAACAAATGTTTCAAAAGGAAATAAAGTAAGTAAAGAACAAGCAACAGAATACGCTCAGTTTTTGGCTAATCGATATAAAAACAGAACCAACGTGATTTGGTTAAACGGTGGAGACACGTATGGAAACGAATTCCAAGATATTTGGAATGCCATCGGAAATACTTTAAAAACGAACAATCCAAATCAGTTAGTAACTTTTCATCCGTTTGGAAGAACCGATTCTTCAGAAAACTTTCATAATGCAAAATGGTTAGATTTCAACATGTTCCAATCGGGACACAGAAGATACGATCAGGATTCTATTAAAACGAACTTCAAAGAAGACAATTATAAATTTGTTTTAAGAGATTTCGACTTAAAACCAACTAAACCAACACTTGACGGAGAACCTTCATACGAAGGAATTCCACACGGTTTGCACGATACTTTACAGCCAAAATGGACCGCAAGCGATGTGCGCCGTTACGGATATTGGTCGGTTTTATCTGGCGCTGCAGGTTATACGTACGGACACAACGCCGTAATGCAAATGTTCAGAAAAGGCGATAAACCAGCTTACGGAAATAAAGAATTATGGACATCAGCCATTAATGCGCCTGGAGCAAAACAAATGGTTTACATCAAGAAATTAATGGAAGAATTTCCATTTTTAGAAGGAACTCCAGATGTTTCGTTAGTTGTTAACCAAGGAGAAAAATACGATTATATTCCGGCCATAAAAGGAGAAAAATATGCTTTGCTTTATACTTACAACGGAAGAATTATAGAAGTAAAACTAGGAAAAATTGCCGGAGATAAATTCGAAGCGACGTGGTACAATCCAAGAAACGGCAAGAAAACCAAAATCGGAACATTTGAAAATAAAGGAACTCAAAATTTCCAACCAGAAGGCAAGAATGAAGATGGCAATGACTGGGTTTTAATTTTGAAGTCAAAGTAGCCATATAGATTGGTCATTGCGAGGAACAAAGCAACCTCACTAGCATAAGACACAAAATTTGATTTTGTAAATGTGGTTGCTTTGTTCCTCAGAATGACAAAAATGAAAATAAAAATCTCTCGCAGATTTTGCAGATCAAGCAGATAAAAAAAATCTTTTTAATCTGTGAAATCGGTAGAAAAAATGAATCTGTACAATCTGCCAAATCTGCGAGAGTAAAATTTTTTTCACGCAGATTTAAAAAAAATTAAAGCAGATTAAACAGATTTATTAAAATTTGATCTGCGCAGATCAGCTAAAATCAGCTAAATCTGCGTGAAACCAAAAAACAACACAACAATGAAAAAAAATATATTAATCATACTCTGCTTCATCACCAGTTTAACAGCATTCGCAAACGACGGCTGGTACAACATCTTAAATGAAGGCGGAAACAACAAAGGCCAAAAATGCACCCAAGCCATTCAGAATGCAATCGAAAAAGCATCAAAAAACGGCGGTGGAACAATTTATTTCCCAGCAGGAGAATACTTAACAGGAGCATTAACGCTAAGAAGCAACATCACGATTCATTTAGATTCAGGAGCGCTTTTGAAGTTTTCAGAAAACTTCGATGATTTCCTGCCTTATGTAGAAATGCGTTACGAAGGAATTGTAATGAAGAGTTTCCAGCCTTTATTTTATGCGAAAGACATTGAAAACATTACCATTACAGGGAGAGGTGTAATCGACGGACAAGGAAAAGCATGGTGGAATGAAGTGTATAGAATCGAAACCGCAAAAGAACCTTTACCTCCAACCAAATACCAAACCATGTGGGAAGAGCAAAACAAAGGTCTTTACACAGAACCATATTACAAAAGAACGGTTGATAAGAAATTCTTCAGACCTTCTTTTTTTCAGGCTTATAACTGCAAAAATATTTTAATTGAAGGTGTTACATTCAAAAATTCTCCTTTTTGGACAATTAACCCAGAATTCTGTGATAACGTAACGGTTACAGGAATTTCGATTTTCAATCCACATTCGCCAAATACAGACGGAATCAATCCTTCTTCTTGTACCAATGTTCATATTTCAAACTGCCATATCAGTGTTGGAGATGACTGTATTACCATCAAATCAGGAAGAGACGGCGACGGACGCAAATACGGAAAAGCGACAGAAAATGTAACCATCACAAACTGTACGATGTTAAGTGGTCATGGCGGAGTAGTAATTGGAAGTGAAATGTCAGGAGGGATCAAAAAAATCACGATTTCAAACTGTGTTTTTGACGGAACCGACAGAGGAATCCGTATCAAATCGGCTCGTGGAAGAGGTGGAGTGGTTGAGGATATTCGCGTTGATAATATAGTCATGAAAAACATCAAAGAAGAAGCTTTTGTATTAAGTCTTTTTTACGATAAAGGCACTCAAGTCGAGCCTGTAACAGAGAAAACGCCAATTTTCAGAAACATTCACATGAGTAATATCACAGCTTCAAATGTGAATAAAGCAGGACAAATTTTAGGAATTACAGAAATGCCAATTCAAAACATCACTTTTTCAAATATCAATATCGACGGAAAAGAAGGTTTTACGGTAAACACGGCAACAGATGTTGAATTTCATGATGTAAAAGTAAACGCAACAGTTGGTTCTTCTTTCAAAATTTCAGATTCAAAAAATGTGATTTTAGACAACGTTGGGTCTTCAACACCAATAAAAGGCGTTCCAGTTATTAAATTAGATAATGTTTCTAATATGTTGATTAATAATAATTTTCCATTTAATCCAACCGATATTTTTATCGAAGCAGATGGAAAAGAAACTAAAAATATTTTCTTGAAAAACAATGTTTTAAACAACGTAACAACGAAAATTAAAAAAGGAGCTTCTTTAGATAAAAAAGCGATTACAGAATAATAAAATTGTCGAGTCAACTTTGTCAAAGTTCTAAACTTTGACAAAGTTTTAAACGGAACACAATATGAAAAAAATATTCATCCTATTAACTTTTTCACTTTTTGCGATATCTTACGCGCAGAAAAAGAAAGACTTGTATCTTTTCACATCATTTAGAGAACCCGCAACAGAAGGTTTGTATTTGGCGTACAGCGAAGACGGTTACAATTGGAAAGGACTAGAAGGATCATTTTTAAAACCAGAAATTGGAGCCAGTAAAATCATGCGTGATCCGTCGATTACAAAAGGAGCTGACGGAACGTACCACATGGTTTGGACAACCGACTGGAAAGGTGGAAATGGTTTTGGCTACGCTAGTTCAAAAGATTTGATTCATTGGTCAGAGCAAAAATATATTCCCGTAATGAAAAACGAGCCTGAAGTAATAAACGTTTGGGCGCCGGAGATTTTTTATGATGATGTAAAAAAGGAATACATTATTATTTGGGCATCGACAATTCCGTTCCGATTTCCGAAAGGAGTGGAAGACGAGAAAAACAACCACAGAATGTATTATGTAACGACTAAAGATTTCAAAACTTTTTCGGATAAAAAATTATATTACGATCCAGGTTTCAGCGTAATTGACTGTGTGATTGTCAAAAAAGGAAAGAAAGACTATGTTTTGGTTTTAAAAGACAACACAAGACCAATGCGAAACATAAAAGTAGCTTTCGGAAAATCGCCTTTAGGTCCGTTTGAGAAAAGCTCTGAACCTTTAACGGAATATTTATCAGAGGGGCCGACAGTGGTTAAAGTGGGGAAAAACTGGCTGTTGTATTATGATAATTACGGTTCAAAAAATTATAAAGCTTTAAGCACTTCAGATTTTGTTCATTTTGAAGATGTTTCTTCAAAAATAAGTCTTCCGGAAGGACACAAACACGGAACGATTACAACAATTTCAAACGAAGCTTTAAAAGGATTAATTGATAAAAAATAAATCTGTAAAATCTGCTAGATCTGCGAGAGTAAAAATTCTCCCGCAGATTTAGCAGATTAGGCAGATAAAAAAGTTAGAAAATTTCACGCAGATTTAAATGATTGAAGCAGATTTAGCAGATAAATATTTAAGATGATAAAAATAAAATCTGCACAATCTGCGAGAGAAAAAAGAGAGATCAGCGCAAATCAGCTAAAATCAGCAAGATCTGCGTGAAACCAAAAATATAAATATGATTACTTTCCAAAACATAAAAACCAACATCATAACCACAGCCACAATTCTTTTGATTGGTACAGCTGTAAATGCTCAAAACGACACCGTTCGTTATGTTGGTAAAACACTTTCAAACATTGATTACCATCACGGAATGTTAAGTCCAGCGGTTGGAGTTCACGCTACACAAATCATGCGTGCAAGCCGCGAACATCCAGAAAAAGCAGACGGTTTTGGATGGACATACAATCACCAGCCGATGATGGCATATTGGAATAATAACTTTTATCTGCATTATTTAAGCGATCCTTCTGGAGAACATATTCCGCCGAGCCAGACTTTATTGATGAGATCTAAAGACGGAGTAACTTGGACAAAACCAGAAGTTATTTTTCCAATTTATAGAATTCCTGACGGATGGAAAAAAGAAGGCGTAGAAGGTGTTGCTAAAGATTTGGATGCCATTATGCATCAAAGAATGGGCTTTTATACTTCAAAAGACAAACGACTTTTTGCTTTGGCTTATTACGGAATCGCGATGGATGAAAAAGACGATCCGAATGATGGAAAAGGAATTGGTCGTGTCATTCGTGAAATCAAAAAAGACGGAAGTTTTGGCGAAATCTATTTCATCAGATACAATAAAACTTGGGATAAATCGAAATCGAAGTTCCCATTTTATACCGCTTCAAAAGACAAAGGATTCAAAAAAGCCTGCGAAGAAATTTTATCCAATCCGTTACTATTACAGCAATGGGTTGAAGAAGCTGATCGTGACGACGAATTGATTCCTTTGCAGAAACCATACAAAGCCTTTAGTTATTATCATTTGCCAAACGGAAATGTGGTTGGTTTATGGAAACACGCTTTAACTTCGATCAGTAAAGACGGCGGAAAATCTTGGGATTATATGCCGTTGCGTGCGCCAGGTTTTGTAAATAGCAATGCTAAAATCTGGGGACAAAAAACATCAGACAATCGTTATGCAACGCTTTATAATCCGTCAGAATACCGTTGGCCTTTGGCAATTTCTAAGAGTGATGACGGATTGAATTATACAGATCTATTGTTGGTTCACGGAGAAGTTAGTCCGATGCGTTATGGCGGAAACTACAAATCTGCGGGTCCGCAATACGTACGTGGCATCACAGAAGGCGACGGAACTCCACCAGACGGAAAAATCTGGGTGGGTTACAGCATGAATAAAGAAGATATTTGGGTAGCATCGATTCCAGTTCCAGTAACTTCGGTGGTGACAGAAAATGCAAACGATGTTTTCAATACGCTTCCAAACGGAGAAGAATTGAAATTCTGGAATACGTATGATCTTGCTTGGGCATCCACAAAAATCGAGAAGAAAGCTGATGGCAAAAAATGGTTGACTTTAAGAGATCAAGATTTTTTTGATTATTCTCGTGCAGAAAGAGTAATTCCTTTCGCAGCAAAAATGGAAGCAGTTTTCACCATAATGCCAGAGCAGAATAATCATGGTTTATTGCAGATTGAATTCCAAAACAAACAAGGTCTGCCTTCAGTAAGATTGGTTTTTGACAGCGACGGACAATTGAAAGTAAAAACGGGAGCACGTTTCAACACAATTGCAAAATACGAAGCGAATAAAACGTACAAAGTTGCGGTAAAATTAGACGCTAAAAACCGTTCGTACACCGTAAAAGTAAACGACGAAAAAGAGTCAACAAAGATATTGTATGCGCCAACAGATGGTTTTGAACGAATTATGTTCCGCACAGGAGAACAAAGATATTCACCAAATCCAGACACAGCTCCAGACACAGACGATTACGACGATCTGCCTCAAACAGGAAAACAAATCCCTGAAGCAGTATTCAATATTGAGTCTTTAGTAACTAAAAAAATGTAAATAGGAATAGCCACGAATTCACGAATTATTTTAATCCCTAGTCGTAAATTTATTTGCTACAGATTGAAATAATTTCACAGATTAATCGAATCGATAACTTCGGTATAAATTCGAAAAATCAAACACAAAGAAAAATTAGAGTTAATTCGTGAATTCGTGGCGGAAAAAAAATATAAAAGTGAAGTTTTTCAAAAACATTGTATTAGTATTTTCTCTCTTAGTAACCTTAGTTTCTAAAGGACAAATTCTGCCTGTACGCTTAAAAACAGAAATGGCTGAAAATCCATTGGCAGTTGTAGAAAATCAACCAAAATTTAGCTGGCAATTAGTTTCAAAAGAATCTGATGCATCACAAGTCGCTTATTTGATATTAGTAGCTTCTTCAGAAGAAAAATTAAATAATGATGATGGAGACATTTGGAATACTGGCAGAGTAAATACAGACAAAAACCTGCATATCGTTTACAACGGAAAACCATTAAAAAGCGAAACCAAATATTTCTGGAAAGTCAAAGTTTGGAATCAAGATGGAAAAGTTTCAAAATGGAGTAGAAACGCTTCTTTAAGAACGGCTCCGTTAGAATCAGATTTAAATCCAACTTGGATCGGAGCAATTACAAAGGCCGACAGTCATTTGCCAGAAGGAAGAAACTTTCATAGTGCCACTTATAAAAGAGAAAAGAAAGATTCGATTATCAACGCTTCTGATTCTCTTTCCAGAAGAAGTATCATGCTTCGCAAACCTTTCGAAGTAGAAAAAGAAGTCAAAGAGGCCGTTGTTTATATTTCAGGTTTAGGACACTACGAACTAACAATTAACGGAAAGAAAGTGGGGAACAGCCAATTTGCACCTTTGTGGACAGATTACGATAAAACGGTTAATTACAATGTTTACGAATTAAGCGCCAAAGATTTTCAAAAAGGCGATAACGTAATTGGTGTTCTCTTAGGAAACGGAATGTACAACACGCTGGCGGAGAGATATACCAAATTCTTCGTGAGTATTGGCCCGCCGACTTTATTCTTTAAGATGAAAATCAAATACAATGATGGTTCAGAAGAAATTGTAAAGTCAGATAGAACTTGGAAATACAGCAAAAGTCCGATTACGTACAACAGCATTTTTGGAGGAGAGGATTACAATGCCAATTTAGAGCAAAAAGGCTGGGGAAGTAAAGGTTTCAAAGATAGAGATTGGAAAAAAGTAGTGATTCAAGAAGCGCCAAAAGGAGTTTTAAGACCGCAGACTGCGCCGCCAGTTACCATCCAAAAACAATATGAAGTTAAAAATGCAAAAGAGCTGAAACCGAATTTCTATGTCTTTGATATGGGACAAAATCTTTCTGGATTTCCAACCATTAAAGTAAAAGGAAAAAGTGGGCAAACTGTTCGTGTTTGGGTTGCGGAGGGATTAAATGAAGCAGGCACAATTGCGCAGGGAAGATCTGGAAAACCTTATTATTACGATTACACTTTAAAAGGTGATGGAGTAGAAGAATGGACACCAAAATTCAGTTTCTATGGTTATCAATATGTTCAAATTGAAAATATTAATTACAAAGAAGGTAAAAATAAGGAGCTTCCAACTTTGATAGATTTAAAATCGAATTTCATTTACAATTCGGCTGGAGAAGCAGGAAGTTTTGAATGTTCGAATGCCATTTTCAATAAAACTCACGAACTGATAAACAATTCGATAAAAAGCAATTTCCAAAGTGTTTTTACTGATTGCCCGCAACGTGAAAAGTTAGGCTGGCTAGAAGAAATTCAGTTGAATGGTCCAGGTTTAATGTTCAATTACAACCTGCAGACTTTCTTTCCTGCAACGATGCAGAACATTTCTGATTCACAAAGAGATAACGGTTTAATTCCGACCATTGTTCCCGAATATGTCATATTTGGTGGCGATTTTACCGATTCTCCAGAATGGGGCGTTACAGGCGTGATTCTGCCTTGGATGTATTACGAATATTACGGAGATGCTTCATTATTAGAGAAATATTTCCCTATCATGAAAAAGTATGTCGATTATTTAGAAACAAAATCTACCAATCACATCGTTTCTCACGGATTAGGCGATTGGTACGATTACGGAACTCATGCTGCTGGATATTCAAAAAACAGTCCGATTGCGCTTTCGGCAACTTCGCATTATTACTATGGAGCTTATTTGACAGCTAAAGCAGCTAAGTTATTAGGCAAAACGGAAGATTTTGAGAAATATGAAACATTAGCTTCTGAGATTAAAACAGCTTTCAACGCAGCATTTTTCAATCCAGAAACCAAACAATACGGAACGAATAGTCAGTTTAGCAACTCTGTTCCAATTTTTATGAACATCGTAGAGCCTCAGTACAAAGAAGCGGTTATGCAGAATTTGCTAGCTGACATTGCAGCAAAAGGCGATCGTTTGACAACGGGAGATGTTGGAAATCGCTACTTATTTCAAACTTTGGCAAGAAACGGCAAGAACGAAACCATGTTTAAAATGCATAATCATTATGATGCGCCGGGTTATGGTTTTCAGATTAAATTTGGCTTGACCACTTTAACGGAACAATGGGATCCTACAAAAGGAAATTCTTGGAATCACTTTATGTTAGGGCAAATTGAAGAATGGTTTTACCAAAGTTTAGCGGGAATTATGTCCGATCCAGAAAAACCGGGATTCAAGCATTTCTTTATTCAGCCAGAAGTAGTGGGCGATATGACTTTCGCGAAAGCGGATTATCAATCGGTTTATGGAAAAATTGCTTCTTCTTGGGAGAAAAAAGACGGCAAATTTATCCTAAGTGTTCAAATTCCAGTGAATACGACAGCAACGATAAAATTGCCTGTTTCTAAGAATTCAGAAATAAAAATTAATGATAAAAGGGCTAAAGCAAGTTATAATGAAAAGAATAAAAAGCAGATTTTAGAATTAGGATCTGGAATTTATACAATAGAATGCTCAATATAATGGAACGCGAATAACACGGATTCGCTACACGAAAACGCTGATTAACACGGATTTTTTCTTTTTTAAATAATAAAAAAATCCGTTTTTATCCGCGTCTTTACGAAGTAAACCCGTTTCATCAGCGTCCCAACACATAACAATATTAAAATGAAAGATTTAAAATACATCATCTTAGTTTCCATTTTCGCTTTGACATTTGCCAATGCACAAAGCACTTCTGATACTAATTTTAGAAAACCAGTGTCAGAAACTCTGAGGAAAATTGAGACTATTTTTAATGTCACAATCAACGATGACAGAGGTTTGTTAAAAGGAAAAGAGCTGGATTATGCCGATTGGAGAATTGAACCTGGAAATCTGTCGCTTTCGTTGACCAACATTTTAGCTCCATTCGAATTGATGTATTTCAAACAGCCAGATGGAACGTATATTATTCGTAAATATGAAAACCATAAAGTTTCAGTCGATAAAGGAAAAGAACGCTTGTTTTACTTAGAAAGCCTTTACTCGAACAAAGAAGAATGGGAAAAACGTAAAACGGAGTTAAAAGCTTGTATGATAACCTCATTTGGATTAGAAAAGGCTCCCCCAATGCCAAAATCTAAACCACTTTTAACTCCAAAAAGAATTTACAAAGACTATAGTGTAGAGAATATTGCTTTGGAAATTTTACCTGGAGTTTATGCAACGGGATCGATTTATAAACCGTATCCACTAAATAAAAAAGCGGCTGTTATCTTAACTCCCGACGGGCATTTTGGCGATGGAAGATATAGAAAAGACGAACAGTACAGATGTGCCATGATGGCCAAAATGGGAGCAATTGTAGTGGGGTATGACTTATTTGCTTGGGGAGAATCGCTATTGCAATTTCCCGAAGAAACGCACAGAAACAGCATTGCATCAACAGTTCAGGTGCTGACAGGAATTCGTTTCTTAGATTATTTAGAGACCGTTAAAAATGCTGATATGACAAGAGTTGGCGTTACAGGAGGTTCTGGCGGAGGTTCGCATACGATGTTTTTAGCTGCTATTGATGACCGTGTAAAAGTTTCAGCTCCAGTTGTAATGGTTTCGTCTCACTTTTCAGGCGGATGTCCATGCGAAAGCGGACGCGGAGTTCACTTATGTGGAAACGCAACAAACAACGCCGAAATATCAGCCATGATGGCTCCAAAACCGCAATTGATTGTTTCAGATGGAAAAGATTGGACGTTTGCAGTTCCTGAATTAGAATTTCCGTTCATTCAGAGAACTTATGAATTATACGGGAAGAAAGATTTAGTGGAGAATGCTCATTTTGCGAAAGAAGGACATGATTTCGGAATCTCGAAACGTATGGCTTTGTATCCGTTTATGGCGAAATATTTAGATTTAGATTTGAATAAAGTGAAAAACGACAAAGGCGAAATCGACGAGTCGACTTGTGTTATTGAACCAAAAGAAAAGCTGTTTGTTTTTGGAGACAAAGGAGAAAAACTGCCAAAAAATGCTCTAAAAGACATCAACAAATTATATGAAATGTTCGGAGAAAAGAATCTGAAAGTTTACGAGGTTAAGAAATAAGTTGAGATAGCCACGACCCGAGCGATAGCGAACAGGCGAAGCAATTCACGAATTTTATTTTGATATAGATTGCGGTGATTATCTCAAATTTAACCAAATAAAATTCTCACGATAGATTTGGTAAAAATTAGAGAAATAAACCACAAAGTAGAATTAGAGAAAATTCGTGAATTCGTGGCGAAAAAAAAATAAGTATGAAGTTAAAATTTAAAATAACAGCAATCTGTCTTGGAATTTTTTCGTTGACTGCAACGGCACAAAACGACTTAAAATTATGGTACGATAAACCAGCAGCAATCTGGAACGAAGCTTTGCCATTAGGCAACGGACGTTTGGGTGCAATGGTTTTTGGTGATCCAGCAGTTGAGCGTTTGCAATTGAACGAAGAAACCATTTGGGCGGGATCTCCAAACAGCAACGCACACACAAAATCAATCGGAGCTTTACCAAAAGTAAGGCAGCTTATTTTTGATGGAAAATTTGATGAAGCGCAAGATTTGGCCACGAAAGATATCATGTCGCAAACCAATGACGGAATGCCGTATCAGACTTTTGGAAGCGTTTATATTTCATTCGCAGGACATCAAAAATACACCGATTATTACAGAGATTTAGACATCAGCAATGCTACGGCAAAAGTGAAATACAAAGTAAATGGTGTTGAATTTACAAGAGAAATTCTAACTGCATTTTCTGATCAAGTGATTGTGGTGAAGCTTTCGGCGAGTAAACCAGGTCAGATTACGTGTAATATTTTCATGAACAGTCCGATTGATAAAACGGTTGCTTCGACAGAAGGAAACCAGATTATACTTTCAGGAGTTGGGACTAACTTTGAAGGCGTAAAAGGAAAAGTAAAATTTCAAGGAAGGCTTACCGCTAAAAACAAAGGCGGAGAAATCGATGCAAGCAATGGCGTTTTAAGCATCAACAAAGCTGATGAAGTTGTTTTGTACATTTCGATTGCAACTAACTTTAAAAACTACCAAGATATTTCTGGAGATGAAATTGCGAAAAGCAAATCGTTTTTAGATCAGGCTTTGCCAAAAAGTTTCGACGAAATCAAAAAAACGCACGTTGATTATTACCAAAAATTTTTCAACAGAGTTTCTTTGGATTTAGGTTCTAATGATTTAGTTAATAAACCAACAAACGAAAGAATTAGGGATTTTTCGAAACAATTCGATCCGCAATTGGCCGCTTTATATTTCCAATTTGGTCGTTATCTTTTAATTTCAAGTTCTCAGCCGGGCGGACAGCCAGCAAATCTGCAAGGAATTTGGAACGATATGGTTACACCACCTTGGGATAGTAAATACACGACAAACATTAACGCCGAAATGAATTACTGGCCAGCGCAGGTAACGAATCTTCAGGAAATGCATGAACCGTTTGTTCAAATGGCTAAAGAATTAAGTGTTACAGGTGCAGAAACAGCTAGAATGATGTACAATGCCAGCGGATGGGTTTTACATCATAACACCGATATTTGGCGTGTTACAGCTCCGGTTGATTCAGCTGCTTCAGGAATGTGGCCGACTGGAGGTGCTTGGGTTTGCCAGGATTTATGGGAAAGATATTTATATACTGGAGATAAAAAGTATTTGGCAGAAATTTATCCAATAATGAAAGGCGCTGCCGATTTCTTTTTGGATTTCATGATTGTAGATCCAAACACAGGATATTTAGTTGTCGTTCCATCAAGTTCTCCAGAGAACACACACGCTGGCGGAACAGGAAAAGCGACAATTGCATCTGGAACAACAATGGACAATCAGCTGATTTTTGATTTGTTTACGCATGTTATGGAAGCTTCTGCATTGGTTTCACCAGATGCTGCTTATGCGAAAAAAGTGAGCGGTGCTTTGGCAAAAATGCCTCCAATGAAAATTGGAAAACACAGTCAGTTGCAAGAATGGCAAGACGATTGGGATAATCCAAAGGACAATCACAGGCATGTTTCGCATTTGTACGGATTGTATCCAAGCAATCAGATTTCACCAATCAAAACACCAGAATTATTTCAAGCAGCCAAACAATCACTGATTTACAGAACAGACGAATCTACAGGCTGGTCAATGGGGTGGAAAGTGAATTTGTGGGCGAGATTATTAGACGGAAATCATGCTTATAAATTAATTCAGGATCAATTGCATTTAGTAACAGCAGATCAGAGAAAAGGAGGAGGAACGTATCCGAATATGCTAGATGCGCACCAGCCTTTTCAAATTGACGGAAACTTTGGATGTACAGCAGGTTTTGCCGAAATGCTCATGCAGAGTCAGGAAGGAGCGATTCAATTATTGCCTGCTTTGCCAACGGTTTGGAAAGACGGAAGCATAAAAGGTTTAGTAGCAAGAGGTGGTTTCGTAATCGATATGACATGGAAAAACAATAAAGTTTCGACTTTAAAGATCTATTCGAGAATTGGTGGAAACTGTCGTTTAAAAGTAGAGAATACATTAAGCGGTTCTTCAATCAAAAAAGCAAAAGGAAAAAATCCAAATCCTTTGTTTTATGATGTTGAAGTGAAGAAGCCCATTATTTCAAATGAAGCAAAACTAGAAAAAGTAAAACTGCCAAATTATAATATTTACGATGTGAATATGAAAGCGGGGCAGACGTACATTTTTACGGGAAATTAAAAATATTTTAAAACCATATAAGTGATATAAGAAAATATAAAGTAAAGCTTAATTGAACTTATATGACTTATATGGTTTAACTTTTAAAGATTGAATTCTAAATGTTGACAAATTTCAAACATAAAATAATAGCACTTACCATCATAATTACTTGTTTAAATATAAGTTGCAAATCTGGTGCAGGATCTTCACAATTAGGAAAATCAGCTATTTTAAAAGAAAAAGATTTCAAACATTATGTTGATTATTTCAATACGATGGAAGATGAAAACTTAAAATTTGCGATTCCGAATGACAGTGCTTGGACTTGGATGGAAAAGAATATTCCGTTGTTTGAATGTCCGCAGCAAAACTTTGAAGAAATCTATTATTTCAGATGGTGGAGTGTTCGCAAACATATCAAAAATACACCGCAAGGATTTGCGATTACAGAGTTTTTAGTAGACCGTTCGTATGCTGATAAATACAATATGATTAGTTGTGCTTTGGGGCATCATATTAATGAATTCAGATGGGTTCATGATCCAAAATATATCGAGCAAGATATAAAAATTTGGTACCGCGGAAATGATGGAAAACCAATGAACAAATTGTATAAATTCAGCAGTTGGACAGCCGATGCTTTATACAATCGTTATTTGGTGAATAAGGATGAAAAATTCTTATTGGATATGTATCCAGACATGGTTACAGATTATGCCGTTTGGGAAAAAGACCGTCAGCGCAAGGATGGGTTGTTTTGGCAACATGATGTAAAAGACGGAATGGAAGAATCCTTAAGCGGCGGACGAAAAGTGCAAAATGCAAGACCTACGATTAACAGTTATATGTATGGAAATGCTGTAGCGATTTGTAAAATGGCTGAAATGAAAGGTGATAAGGACGTGGAAGCAAAATTCAAAGCTAAAGCTGATGATTTGAAGCAATTAGTCGAAACGAAATTATGGAATCCAAAAAGTGAGTTTTTTGAAACTTTAACGCAAAAAGATACGCTGGCACAAGTTCGTGAGGCGATTGGATTTATTCCTTGGTATTTTAATCTTCCAGAAAAAGGAAAAGGATTTGAAAAAGCTTGGGAGCAGGTGAAAGATGAAAAAGGATTTTCGGCTCCGTTTGGATTGACAACCGCAGAAAGAAGAAGTCCACGTTTTAGAACTCACGGGACAGGAACTTGTGAGTGGGACGGTGCGATTTGGCCTTTTGCAAGTTCGCAGACTTTAACGGCAATGGCAAATGTTTTAAATAATTACAATCAGGATTTTGTAGCAAAACCAGATTATTTCAAACAAATGGAACTGTATGTGCAGTCGCAGTATTATAGAGGAAAACCCTATCTTGGCGAATATTTAGACGAAACGACGGGTTATTGGTTAATGGGCGACAGAGAAAGAAGCCGTTATTATAATCACTCGACTTTCAATGATTTAATGATTACAGGATTGGTTGGTTTACGACCAAGAGCTGATGAAAAGATTGAAGTGAATCCGTTGATTCCGCAAGAAAAATGGGATTGGTTTTGTTTGGATAAAGTTTTGTATCACGGCAATATTATTACTATTCTTTGGGACAAAACAGGAGAAAAATATAAAAAAGGAAAAGGCTTTAGAGTTTTCAAAAACGGAAAAGAGATTGCGTTTTCTGAGAAATTGGAAAGAGTGATTTCTAAGTAAATCGAATTGTTTCACGCAGATTTTAAACAGATTTTAGCAGATTAAAATGGATTTTTTATTCTTAATCTTGTTTCATATCAAAGAATAAAATCTGCGAATATCTGCTTAAATCTGCCAAATCTGCGTGAAATAAAAATCATCGCAAAGACAATAAAATAATACCATGAAAAAGTTTTTTTTACATCTTACCTTAATCATTTCACTTTTCACCATTTCGGCGAAAGCCCAAAACAAAATCATGATGAGTGATTTAAAATGCGAAATGCTGACCAATCCAGAAGGAATTGACGTTTTACAGCCAAGACTAAGCTGGAAAATAAAAGCAGACGTAAACGATGTAAAGCAAACAGCATATCAAATTATTGCTTCTTCTAGTTTAGAAAAACTAAACGCAGGAAACGGTGATTTATGGGATAGTGGAAAAGTAGAAAGCGACGCTTCTGTAAACGTAATCTATAACGGAAAAAAGCTTGAAAATAGACAAGATGTTTTCTGGAAAGTAACTGTTTTTACCAATAAAGGAGAAATTCAATCGAAAGAAAATGCACATTTCAGCATTGGGATTTTGACTTATGCCGATTGGAAATCTACGCGATGGATTGGTTATGAAAAAGCTTCTCGGGGCGATAGTATTTCGCAGTATTCGAGATTGTCAGCACGTTATCTTCGAAAAGAAATCAACCTGAAAAAGCAAGTCAAAAATGCCAAGGTGTATATCATGGGAATGGGCTTGTATGAGTTGTACATTAACGGAAATAAAATCGGAGATCAGGTTTTAGCACCAGTTCCGACAGATTATACCAAGAATATAAAATACAATGTTTTTGATGTGACTTCGCAGTTGCAAGAAGGCAAAAACATGTTAGGAACGATTTTAGGAAACGGACGTTTTTTTACCATGCGTCAGGATTACAAACCGTATAAAATCAAAACTTTTGGTTACCCGAAAATGGCTTTGCAGTTGTTTGTGGAATATACAGATGGAAGCAAAGAGGTCATCAGAACCGATGATACTTGGAAAATTACAACTGACGGACCAATTTTATCCAACAACGAATACGACGGAGAAGAATATGATGCCCGCAAAGAAATGAAAGGCTGGAATACCGTTAATTTTGATGATAAAAAATGGCTCTCGGCAGATTATGTTCAAGAACCAGGTGGATTCTACGAAGGGCAGATGTCGGCTAACATGAAAGTGAAGCGCGAAGTAAAACCGATTTCGATAAAACAGACTCCAAAAGGAACTTATATCTTAGATATGGGACAAAATATGGTGGGCTGGCTGCAGTTGAAAGTAAAAGGAAATAAAGGCGACAAAATCATAATGAAATTTGCTGAATCGCTTCAGCCAGATGGTTCGCTGTACATTGCCAATTTACGTGATGCGAAAACCACAGATATTTATACTTTAAAAGGCGAAGGAGAAGAAATTTGGGAACCTTGTTTTATTTTCCACGGATTCAGATTTGTTGAAATTTCGGGATTTACCACACAACCAACTGTAGAAAATTTTGTTGGAAAAGTAGTTTATGATGACATTCAAACCACAGGAACTTTTGATTCTTCAAATCCAATAATGAATCAGATTTTCAAAAATGCATGGTGGGGAATTAGCGGCAATTACAAAGGAATGCCAATTGATTGTCCGCAAAGAAACGAACGTCAGCCTTGGTTGGGAGACAGAACGACTGGAGCTTACGGCGAAAGTTTCTTATTTGATAATCAGACTTTATATGCAAAATGGTTAGACGATATTAAATACTCGCAAACTATAGACGGCGGCCTTCCAGATGTGGCACCTGCTTTTTGGCGTTATTACGGCGACAATGTAACATGGCCAGGAACGTATATCACGGTTGCAGATATGTTGTATCAGCAATTTGGTGATGAAAAAGTGGTCGAAAAACAATATCCATACATGAAAAAATGGATGGATTATATGGAAGAGAATTATTTGGTTGATGATTTAATGACAAAAGATAAATACGGTGATTGGTGTGTTCCGCCTGAATCTTTAGAATTAATCCGTTCCAAAGATCCTGCTCGTTTAACAGATGGCGAATTGATTTCTAGCGCATTCTATTATCAGCTTTTAAATATCATGAAGAAATTTGCTGTCATTGCCAATTCAAAAAATGACATTCAGCATTATGATGATTTAGCTTTGAGAATCAAAAAAGCATTCAATGCCAAATATTTGAATACAGATAAAAACAGTTACGGCAATAATACGGTTACAGCCAATTTATTGCCTTTGACTTTCGGAATGGTTCCAGACGGACTTCAAACCAAAATATTCGAAAATTTGGTTCATGAAGTTGAAGTCACTAAAAATGGTCATGTAAGCACAGGCGTTATCGGAACACAGTTTTTAATGCGAACGTTAACCAATTTCGGGCGCGGCGATTTGGCTTTCAAATTAGCATCCAACAAAACCTATCCAAGTTGGGGTTATATGGTAGAAAACGGAGCAACAACTATTTGGGAACTTTGGAACGGAAACACCGCAGATCCAGCGATGAATTCGCAAAATCACGTCATGCTTTTGGGCGATTTATTGATTTGGTATTACGAAAATATGGCGGGAATAAAAAGTAATCCTGAAACTCCAGGTTTCAAACAAATTATCCTGAAACCCGATTTCAACGCTGGATTGACGTATGTGAATGCTTCTTACGAATCGGTTTATGGAACGATCAAAAGCGACTGGAAAAAAGATAAAAAGGCTTTAGTTTGGAATATTAGCATTCCTGCGAATACTTCTGCTGTTGTGCATCTTCCTGCGAGCGATATTTCAGCTGTTTCAATCAACAAACAGAAATTAGATAAGACTTCATATGCCTATTCTTCAGATAAAAATCAAGTTATTGTAACACTTTCGTCAGGAAATTTTGCGATAAGCGTTAAATAAGCTCCATTTTCAGTATTTCGGGACAGTACAGGATACATTGTTAAGTTTTGGGTGTTATTTTTACACTTAATAAATATTTTTCCATAAAATAATAGTAGGAATGTATTTATTATCGAAAATTTTAATTCATAATAAAATTTAGAATGAAGATAACAAAATTAGCATTTGTATTGTTTGGACTTTTCCTTTTAGGAAGTTGTAAATCGGCTTTAGAAAAAAAGACTTGGAAAGAAGGTATTTTAGTAGATCAGTTTGTTTACGATAAAGCGCCATATCCGTCTTGTCATGCGGTTACAATTGTCGAAGCTACAAATGGTGATTTAGTTGCTTCTTGGTTTGGAGGAACTCACGAAAGACACCCAGACGTTTGCATTTATGTGGCCATCAAACCAAAAGGGAGCGATACTTGGAATGAAGGCGTAAAAGTGGCTGACGGAGTGATGAAAGAAGGCCCAAGATTACCAACTTGGAATCCGGTTTTGTATCAAATTCCAGGTGGCGATTTAATGCTTTTCTACAAAATAGGACCAAAACCATCGGAATGGTGGGGCGTAATAAGAACTTCATCTGATGGGGGAAAAACGTGGTCTGAAGCTCAAAAAATGCCTGACGGTTTCTTAGGACCAATCAAAAATAAACCAGTTTTATTAAGCAACGGAACTTTATTATGTCCGTCAAGTATTGAAGGCGACGGATGGAGGCTTCGTATGGAATCTACTCCAGATTTTGGGAAAACTTGGGTAATGGGCGATACGCTTCCAAGAGGAAAACAAAAAATCAATGCGATTCAGCCGAGTATTTTATTTCATAAAGATGGAAGTATTCAAGCGATTGGAAGAACCAGAAATAGAGCGATTTTCAGCACATTTTCAAATGACAACGGAAAAACGTGGTCAGATATTGAGTTAATCGGACTTCCAAATAACAACTCAGGAACAGATGCTGTAACTTTAAAAGACGGAAGACATTTGCTAGTCTATAATCACGTTCTTCCTCCAGGAAAAGAAGCAAAAGGACCAAGAACGCCTTTGAATGTTTCGGTTTCGAAAGACGGAATTCACTGGAATGCAGCTTTGGTTTTAGAAGATTCAAAAATCAGTCAATATTCTTATCCTTCCATGATTCAAAGTTCAGACGGAATGGTGCATATTGTTTACACTTGGAGAAGAGAAAAGTTGAAATACGTAAAAGTTGATCCGAGTAAATTAGTGGCACTTCCGATCAAAAACGGTGTTTGGCCAGGTGAAGAAGGAAAAGTAGTAACCGCAGTAAAAGCGGAAGAAGAGTAAAAGAAAGTTCGCCACGAATTTCACCAATTTCCACAAATTTTTAAAAATAGTAATTCGTGAAAATTGGTGGAATTCGTGGCAAAAAATATATGAGCATGAAATCTAAAAAACATTTATTAATTGCCTTCCTTGTTGTTCTATCAACAACATTCAACAGCTGTGCAATGGCTCAGTCTTCAAACAAAAAGCAAAAATATAAGGTTGCGGTTTGTGACTGGATGATTTTGAAAAGACAAAAACTAGGAGCTTTTGGTCTGGCAGCTGAATTAAAAGCAGACGGAATCGAACTAGACATGGGAGGTTTAGGAAACAGACCAACTTTTGACAGCAAACTGGGCGATTCTGTAGAAAGACAAAAATTCTTAGATAAATCAAAAGAAACAGGAGTCGGGATTAGCTCCATTGCCATGTCTGGATTTTACGCGCAATCATTTGCTACGAGAGAAATCACACCCATGATTAACGATTGTGTTCAGGCAATGAAAAACATGAAAGTTAAAGTAGCGTATTTACCATTAGGAACGCAAACTGATTTGGTTAAAAATCCAGAATTGCGACCAGAAGTTATTAAAAGATTGCAATGGGCAGGAAAAGAAGTGGGGGAAATTGGCGGTGTAATTGCCATTGAAACTTCTTTAAGCGCAACAGAAGAGAAAAAACTTTTGGATGAAGTTGGTTCAAAGTACATTAAAAGCTCTTTCAACTTTGCAAATGCTTTAGACAACAAAAGAGATATTTCTTCGGAATTAAAGATTTTAGGAAAGAAATACATTGCGCAAATTCACGCTTCAAACACCGATCAATTTTGGTTAGAAAATGACCCTGCGATCGATATGCCAAAAATAAAACAAACTCTAGACGAAATGAAATGGAGCGGATGGTTGATCGTAGAGCGTTCTAGAGATGTGACACAAGTTCATAACGTAAAAGCTAATTACGGAGCAAACGTAGCTTATTTGAAGAAAATCTTTCAGAATTAATAAAAATATTGGTGAAAATAGGTAAAAGTTAAACAGCACATTTTTTCACTATAAATCTGCGAAATCTGCTAGATCTGCGAGAGTTAAATTTTTCCCGCAGATCTAGCAGATTAAGCAGATTGTTTTAAATAGAATACCCAAAACAGCATGCCATGAAATATTTACAATTACTTTTTTTATGTTTTTATGTCTCTTTCGCGACAGCGCAAAACATTACTATTGTTAGTGATGCCAATTCGCCAAGAGCAAAATTTGGAGCAGAGAAATTATTAGAAACGCTTTCAGCAAAAGGCTTTACCGTTGCTTCTGCCGATAAATTAAAAAGTTCAAAAGATAAAGTAATTGTTATTGGAGAAAAAAGAACTGAATTTTGGAAAAAGAATGCGAAAAGCGCTAAAATCGATGATAGCAAATTAACTAAGAAAGAAGGTTTTTTAATTCGTTCTCAAAAGAATATCATTTACGTTGAAGGAACAGATGCGAGTGGTACTTTGTACGGAGCTTTAGAATTGGTAGATAGAATAAAAAGTTCAGGCCAGCTTCCTTCTGAAATTAATATCGAAGACAGTCCAGAAATGGTTTTACGTGGCGCTTGTATTGGAATGCAGAAACCGGTTTATCTTCCAGGGCGCGATGTTTACGAGTATCCGTATACGCCAGAAACTTTCCCTTGGTTTTATGATAAAGCACTTTGGATAAAATACTTAGATATGTTGGTCGACAACCGCATGAATTCTTTGTATTTATGGAACGGCCACCCATTTGCTTCTTTAGTAAAATTGAAAGATTATCCGTTTGCAGTTGAGGTAAGCGACGAAGATTTCAAAAAGAATGAAGAAATCTATAAATTCCTGACCGTTGAAGCTAATAAAAGAGGAATCTGGGTCATTCAGATGTTTTACAATATTCTTGTTTCTAAACCTTTTGCAGAACATTACAACATTAAAACGCAAGATCGTTCCAGACCAATTACACCATTATTGTCTGATTATACTAGAAAATCTATTGCGGCTTTTATCGAAAAATATCCAAATGTTGGTTTAATGGTTTGTTTGGGAGAAGCAATCAATACCGTTGATGATGATGTAGAATGGTTTACCAAAACGATTATTCCAGGGGTTCGAGACGGTTTACAAGCATTAGGGAAAACAGAAGAACCGCCGATTATTTTACGTTCTCATGATACAGACGGACCTTTGGTAATGGAGAAATCGCTGCCATTATACAAAAACCTTTATACAGAAAGCAAATATACGGGAGAGTCTTTAACGACTTATACACCAGGCGGGCCTTGGGGTGAAACGCACAAACAATTGAGCGCTTTGAAATCAATTCATATTGAAAACGTTCACATTTTGGCCAACTTAGAGCCTTTTAGATATGGTTCTCCAGATTTTATTCAGAAAACGGTAAAAGCAATGCACAGCGTGCACGGAGCAAATGCATTACATTTATATCCGCAAGCTTCTTACTGGGATTGGCCGTATTCTTCGGATAAAACAAAATCAGGCGAACGTTTGTTAGAAATGGATCGCGATTGGATTTGGTACAAAGCTTGGGCAAGATATGCTTGGGACAGTAAAAGAGACCGAAATGAAGAAGTAAAATATTGGGATAAAGATTTAGCAACGAAATTTGGAACGACCCAAGAAGCAGCCAATAATATTTTAAAAGCGTATGAAGAAACAGGAGAAATTGCTCCAAAAACGTTAAGACGTTTCGGAATCACAGAAGGAAACAGACAGACTTTATTGTTAGGAATGTTTGAAAGCCAATTGGTGAATCCGTCAAAATGGAGAGTGTATCCAGGTTTCCACGAATCTTGCGGGCCAGCAGGCGAATTGCTTTTAGAATATGCTAAAAAAGAATGGAACAAAGAACCACATTCTGGCGAACTTCCAACGCAGATTATTGCTGAAATTACAGAACACGGAAGATTGGCTGTCGAAGCCATCGACAAAGCGGAACCAAGCGTAACGAAAGAAAAAGAAGAATTTGCGCGTCTTAAAAATGACATGCATGCGTACAAAGCTTTTGCCGATTTCTTTTCAGAAAAAGTAAAAGCAGCGTTGTTGGTTTTAAGATACAGCTATTCAAATGATATTGCCGATTTAGACAAAGCAACTCCTCATTTAGAAAAAAGTTTAGAATATTACGAATTATTGGTGAAGCTAACGAAAGATACCTATTACTATGCCAACAGTATGCAGACAGCACAACGTAGAATTCCGATTGGAGGAGACGACGGGAACAACAAAACTTGGGCTGAATTATTACCGCATTACGAACGTGAATTGGCTAACTTCAAAAGAAACCTAGAAAAACTAAAATCTTCAAAAGATGGAAAAGTAGAAAGCAAAGAAGGAAAACCTTGGAAAACGGCAGAAGTAACTTTTATCGATGAAAAACCGGGAAGTTATTTGGTGAAAACAGGAACAAAAGTGTACGGAACAGATATTTCTGAATTGACAAAAATAGCTCCAGAACTTCAAAACTTAAGGGGATATTCGTTTGTAGAAAACGATCAAAATGAAAAAGGAACACACTTGAAGTTTAGAAATACAAAAGCGGTTAAATTAGTAGTTGGGTATTTCAATTCAGATCAAAAGAGATTTTTATTGCCTCCTAGTTTAGAAACCGATGCAGCAGGAAATGCTCACGGTCAAGCCGAAGTGATTCTGGCAAGTGCGATTAATTTAAAAGATTTGCCTCGTGTAAACATTCACACCTATACTTTCCAACCAGGTGAAAATAAATTAGATTTAGGAAAAGGAAAAGTATTGATTTTAGGTTTTATAGATGCAGACCAGAACATTACACCGCGTGATGTTGGATATATTGATGCAGGAGAGAAAGCAGCAGTGGATTGGTTGTTTTATTAATCTACGTTCCTGCAAGGTTTTCAAAACCTTGTAGGTATAAATAAAGTTTAGAATTAAAAGAATAATTTGGGCGTGTCCCTCCGGGTCGGGCTTTCGGCTATATCTTTTATTCCGCTCCGCTACATAAAAGGATACCGCCTCAATCCCTCACGCAATTCAACATAAAGTTAAACCTGACGGGTTTTCAAAACCCGTCAGGTTTGCTCAAAGAATAAACACAATCTTGTCATCCCGAGGAACGAGGGATCTTCACAAGAAACTCTACATAGTTTGTCATTTCGACCGAAGGGAGAAATCACACAAGAATTTCCGTTCAGAAATTCACCAACCTTTGTCGAGCTTCTTGTGTGATTTCTCCCTTCGGTCGAAATGACAAAAATGGGTAAAATAAAAACTTAAATTACCTTATATAACTTATATGGTTTTTAAAAATATGAACAGAATAGTTTTTTTTATTTTTTGTTTTTTCACAAGTTTTTGCTCTGTTTGGAGTCAGGGCAAAAGTTCAGTTCGCAAAGAAATTTCGCTGAATTCATCTTGGGAGACCGTAATGTTGGATAATCTTCCGCTGAAAGAAGAAGATTTTGTAGAAAATCCAAAAACTGATTCCAATTGGCAAAAGGTTAGTGTGCCTCACAATTGGGATCAGTATTATGATTTCAGAAGAACAAAACATGGAAATTTACACGGTATTGCATGGTATAAAAAAACATTAAAACTCGATAAGACTACCGCTGGAAAAAGGCTCTTTTTATTTTTTGAAGGCGTTAGTTCTTACGCGACAGTTTGGGTAAACGGAAAAAAAGTGGGCGAACACAAAGGTGGACGAACCACTTTTACGCTTGATATTACCAAAGCAGTTTCTTTAGAAAAAGAAAACCAAATTTTGGTAAAAGCATCGCATCCTTCTTTTATTGCCGATCTTCCTTGGGTTTGCGGAGGATGTTCTGGCGAATGGGGATTCTCAGAAGGTTCTCAGCCAATGGGAATTTTTAGACCTGTTTCTTTAATCGTTACAAACGATGTTAGAATCGAACCTTTTGGCGTTCATATCTGGAATGACAAATCGGTTTCCAAACAAAAAGCGATTTTACTGACTACGACAGAAATAAAAAACTACGGAACTTTAGATCGAAATCTAACCATTGAAAATGTTCTTTTTGATGCTTCTGGAAAGAAAGTTTCAAGCTCAAAAAGTACCGTTAAAAATGCGTCAGGCGAAATAAAATCTATTGCTCAGACTTTGCCCGAAATTCAAAATCCGAAATTGTGGTCGCCGTCTAATCCGTATTTGTATACATTGGTTACTTCTGTTTCTGAGAATGGAAAAATAATCGATCAATTAACAACGCCTTACGGAATTCGTTGGGTAAGCTGGCCAGTAAGCCGTGACGGAAAAGACAATCGTTTTTTTATTAATGATGAACCCGTTTTTATAAACGGTGTCTGTGAATACGAACATCAAATTGGAAATAGCCATGCTTTTTCAAACGAGCAAATTCATGCCCGAATCGAGCAGATTAAAGCAGGCGGATTTAATGCTTTTAGAGAAGCGCACCAGCCTCATAATTTATTGTATCAAAAAGAATTAGACGAAAACGGAATCTTATTTTGGAGTCAGTTTTCTGCACATATTTGGTACGATACGCCAGAATTTAAAGAAAATTTCAAAATCTTATTGCGAGAATGGGTTAAAGAACGCAGAAACAGTCCGTCAGTTGTAATGTGGGGCCTGCAGAACGAAAGTACAATTCCAGCAGCATTTGCGGAAGAATGCACGCAGATTATCCGTGAAATGGATCCGTTATCGGCTTCACAAAGAATCGTGACAACTTGTAATGGTGGAGAAGGAACAGATTGGAATGTCGTTCAAAACTGGTCAGGAACGTACGGCGGAGATCCGTTAAAATATCATTTGGAAATGACGACTCAGTTGTTAAACGGAGAATACGGCGCATGGCGTTCTGCCGATTTGCATACAGAAGGCGAATTCGATCAAAAAGGAATTTTAAGCGAAAACCGTTTTTCTCAGTTAATGGAAATTAAAGTTAGAGAAGCTGAATCAGTTCGAGATAAAATTGCAGGGCAATTCAACTGGCTTTTTGCTTCGCACGAAAATCCGGGACGTGTTCAAAACGGAGAAGGATTTAGGGATATTGACAAAGTCGGGCCCGTAAATTACAAAGGACTTTTCACGATTTGGGGCGAACCTTTAGATGCATATTACATGTACCGCGCTAATTATGTTTCCAACAAAACCAATCCGATGGTGTATATCGTTTCGCATACATGGCTAAATCGTTGGGAAAAAGCGGGAATCAAAAACGGAATCGATATTTACTCGAATTGTGATGAGGTAGAATTGTTTAATAATGTGAATAAAGTTTCACTTGGAAAACTAAAAAATCCCGGAATCGGAAAGCATTTTCAGTTTAACAATGTCAATATTCAGTACAATGTTTTATACGCTGTTGGATATGTAAACGGAAAAGCGGTTGCCAAAGATTATATTGTTTTGAATAATCTTCCGAAAGCGCCAAATTTAGATTTTTTAACTCCTGATAAAACGAATATTTTAAAAGCAAAAAGTGGTTTAAATTATATTTACAGAGTAAATTGTGGTGGTTCTGAATATACAGATAGTAACGGGAATACTTGGTTCACAGACACGCACAAAAGCGGACAAAATACTTGGGGATCATTATCTTGGACCGATAATTTCGAAAAATTGCCAGACTTTTTTGCAAGCCAAAGAAGCAGTTTTGATCCTGTTAACGGTACAAAAGATCCAGAATTATTCCAGAATTTTAGATACGGAGTTGATAAATTGCGTTATGAGTTTCCGGCACCAGACGGAGAATATGTAATCGAATTGTATTTCTCAGAACCATGGTACGGAACTGGTGGCGGATTAGACTGCAAAGGTTGGCGATTATTTGATGTTGCAATTAATGATACTATAGTTTTAAAAAATTTCGATATTTGGGCAGAAGTTGGACATGATAAAGCTTTAAAAAAGACTTTTAAAGTAAAAAGCACTGGCGGAAAAATTAAAATTTCATTTCCAAATGTAAAAGCGGGGCAAGCCATAATTTCAGCAATTGCAATCGGAACAAAAGATTATCATGCAAGACCAGCTAGTGAATCTTCTAAAAATATTGAAAATCTGTTTTTAAGCCATTATGATAAATCAATAAATAGAGTTGCTTCGTGGCTGGATCTTAATTCTAAACAGTATTCAAATTCTGAGGTTGTTTTTACCGAATTGCCTTCTGAAATATTTGGTGCAGATTATTTACAATTTTCTACCGATTCTAAAGTTTCAGGTTCGTTTACAGCAAAAGAAGAATCCACAGGTTATGTTTTAGTTGATGATAAAATAAAGTCATTAAAAGGGCTTTCAGATTATAAAAAGATAGAAGAAAAAGCGAAAAACAGCAACGGAATTTCTTTTGATGTTTTCACTAAAAAAGTAAAGAAAGGCGAGAAGGTTCTTTTTGATAATGGGGAGACAATTTCAACAATTGTAGTTGTTCCAACGTATGATATGGGCGAAAAAGACGATTCAAGGCCCGTTGTAATTATTGAAGCCGAAAAAACAAAAACAACAGGAACAGGAATTGAAAAAGGAAATTTCAAAAAAGCTGATTATGTTGAGTTCACAAAGAAAACCAATAATAGTATTGAGTTTGAGGTAAAACCTGGCGTTGCAGGAATTTATTTAATGCGTTTCCGTTTTATAAACCGAAATGAAACACCAATGAAAGTAAAATTCAAAATGGAAGATGCATATGGAATTTTAATGCGAAACGACACTATTGAATTTTTTCCTTCACCAGAAAAATGGAAAATTTTAAACACGACATCGGGAGGTTATATCAACGCAGGAACGTATAAAATAACTTTGGAAGGAGATGATTTGAAAGGGTTGCTGTTGGATAATTTTGAATTTCAGTAAATAAAAATAATCTCGCAAAGACGCAGAGTCGCTAAGAAAATTAAACCATATAAGTGATATAAGTTCAATTAAGCCAAACTTAAATTTTCTTATATCACTTATATGGTTAAGAAAAAAAACTTTGCGACTCTGCGAATTTGCGAGAGAAAAAATAAAAGTATGCTTAAAAAAATTACACTTGCATTATTGTTTTCGGCATCAATTTTTGCACAAAAACAAGCTAGAATTGTCGAAGACTTCAACAAAAACTGGAACTTCAAATTAGGAGATTATCCGGAAGCAATAAATGCGAATTTTAATGTGTCAGATTGGAGAACGCTTCAATTGCCGCACGATTGGAGTATCGAAGGCGCTTTTGATAAAGAGGCTAAAACCAAACAAGCGCAAGGATTTTTACCTGCAGGTAAAGGTTGGTATCGCAAAGTTTTTACAATTCCTGCCAGTTGGAAAAGCAAAACAATTTCGGTTGAATTTGATGGTGTTTTTAAGAATAGCGAAGTATTTTTAAATGGTAAATCATTAGGAGTCCGCCCAAATGGTTATATCTCTTTTGGATATGATTTGTCTCCTTATTTAAATTATGGACAGGCCAATATTATTGCAGTAAAGGTTGATAATGATGCTCAACCCAATTCAAGATGGTATACGGGTTCTGGAATTTATAGAAATGTGAGATTGGTGGCAAGTGAAAAATTGCATGTTGGAAAGTGGGGAACTTTTGTCACGACACCTGAAGTTTCAACAAAGAAATCGCAAGTGCATTTAGAAGTTACAATCAATAATGACAATGATAGCGCTAGAGAATTTACATTGGTGACTTCGATTGTAGATGCTAAGAATAAGGAAGTAGCGAATAAGACTTCTACAGAAAAAATCGGTGCTAAAACTTTTGAAACTAAAGTGCATAATCTCGATGTTCTAAAACCGCAATTATGGAATACTGAAAATCCGTATTTGTATAAAGTAATTACTAAAATCTACGAGAAATCGGTACTAGTTGATAATTATGAAACTCCACTTGGATTCAGATATTTCAGTTTCGATTCTGAAAAAGGATTTTCGTTAAACGGAGTTCCAACAAAAATTTACGGAGTTTGTCTGCATCACGATAATGGCGCTTTGGGAGCTGTAGAAAACATTCATGCCGTTAGAAGAAAACTGACTTTGATGAAAGAAATGGGCGCAAATGCGATTAGAATGTCTCATAATCCGCATTCTTTAGAAATGATGCAATTGTGCGACGAAATGGGATTCATCATTCAGGACGAAGCTTTTGACGTTTGGAAAAAGAAAAAAGTAACCAACGATTACCACAAAGATTGGGATGCGTGGCACAAACAAGATTTAAAAGATTTTATCAAAAGAGACCGCAATCATCCATCGGTAATGATGTGGAGTATTGGTAACGAAATAAGAGAACAGTTTGATAGTACAGGAATTGCCATTACTAGAGAATTGGCTAAAATTGTAAAATCTTTAGATATAACACGTCCTGTAACTTCTGCTTTAACTGAAAATGTTATAGAGAAAAACTTCATTTATCAATCAGGAGCTTTGGATCTTTTGGGATTCAATTACAAACACGAAGATTATAAAGATTTCCCAACGAAATTTAAAGGACAGAAAATATTGGCTTCAGAAAGTGTTTCGGCTTTAGAAACGCGTGGACATTACGATCAATCGGATGTTATTAAAGCTTGGCCAACCAAACACGGAGCTCCATTTGATGGCAATGCAGATTGGACGGTTTCGGCTTACGATCAGGTGAAATCGTATTGGGGCGCAACGCACGAAGAGAACTGGAAAACCATCAAAAGTCAGGACTTCATGGCGGGAACTTTTATCTGGACAGGATTTGATTATATCGGAGAACCAGATCCGTATCCGTTTCCTGCGAGAAGTTCGTATTTCGGAATTGTGGATCTAGCCGGACTTCCAAAAGATGTGTATTATATGTACCAAAGCGAATGGTCGAATAAAACAGTTCTTCATATTTTACCGCATTGGAACTGGAAAAAAGATCAAGAAATCAACGTTTGGACGTATTACAACAATGCCGATGAAGTAGAATTATTCTTAAATGGAAAATCTCTTGGTAAAAAATCGAAACAAAATGATGATCTGCATATTTCGTGGAAAGTGAAGTTTGAACCAGGAACCTTAAAAGCGGTTTCAAGAAAGAATGGAAAAGTAGTTTTAGAAAAAGAAATTCACACTGCAGGAGAAGCTTCTAAATTGGATTTAAAAGCAGATAAAACAGAAATAAAAAACGACACTTACGATTTGGTTTATGTAACAATTTCGATGCTGGATAAAGACGGAAACCTAGTTCCAAACGCAATGGATTTAATTAATTTTGAAGTGACTGGTGGAGGAAAATTAGTTGGAGTTGATAATGGTTATCAAGCCAATTTGGAGTCTTTTAAAGCGAATTCTTGCAAGCTTTTTAACGGAAAATGTGTTGCAATTATTCAATCAAACGGAAAGAGAGAAAAGATTCAGTTCAAGGCGACAACTGGAAATTTAGAAGCTTCTGTTATTGAAGTAAAAGTAGATTAGATTTTTTGCTCGCAAAGTCGCGAAGACGCAAATTTTTTTTAAACCATATAAGTTATTTAAGTAATTTTAAGTTTTTGGCTTAATTAAACTTAAATAACTTATATGGTTTAATTTTTACAATAAACTTTGCGTCTTAGCGACTTTGCGAGATCCTTTATATATTTATAAAAAAACAAAATGACACCAACATTCTTTACAGATCAAAAAGATTTTAGAAAATGGTTAGAGAAAAACCATCAGAAGGAAAAAGAACTTTTGGTTGGATTTTATAAAGTTACCAGTAAAAAGCCATCGATGAGTTGGCCAGAATCTGTAGATCAAGCGCTTTGTTTTGGTTGGATTGATGGTGTTCGAAAGTCGATTGACAAGGACAGTTATACAATTCGTTTTACGCCTAGAAAACCTTCCAGTATTTGGAGTGCCATTAATATTCAGAAAATGGAAGATTTGACTAAAGCAGGTTTGATGACCGAGGCGGGTTTAAAGGCTTTTAGCTTTAGAACAGAAAATAAGTCTAAAATCTATTCTCATGAGAAAACACCAGTTCCACTTTTGGAAGCTTACGAAAAGGAATTTAGAAGCAATAAAATAGCTTGGGAGTTTTTTGAGAAACAAGCACCATCCTATAAAAAAGTGATGGTTCATTGGATTATGAGTGCCAAACAGGAAAAAACGCAACTGTCAAGACTTGAGAAAACAATTGCCGAAAGCGAGAAGCAAAAAAGAGTGATGTAGCAAAATCGAATAAAAATGCTTATTTTAGTGATTGACTTATAGTTCATGCACTATGAAAGTAGAAAATACCACTACAATAAAAGGGGAGATTTTGCTAGGAATTATTTTTGCCCTAGAATTATATGCTTTGCCTGTTCAATTTTATCTGCTGCTAAAAGGGTCTGAATTTACTTTTTTCAGTGCTGCAGTACGTTTTTTTAGTTTCTTTACCATTTTGACAAATAGTATCGTTTTCATTTGCGGAGCTATTTTATTCTTTGGAGGAAAATCTAAATTAAATTCATTTTTTAGAAAATGTACTACTCTTACTGCCATAACAGTTTATATCCTTATTGTCGGAATCGTTTTTAATTTGCTTCTTCGTTCCATCGTCGATTTAAAAGGTCATCACCTTATTGTGAGCGAAATATTTCATACCGTTGTCCCAACCTTATTTTTCTTTTATTGGCTATTTTTTGTCAGTCCAGAAAAGATTTCTTTTAAAGTTATTTTGTTTTGGTTGGTTTATCCGATCATTTATATCATTTATACTTTGTTTCACGGAATATTGACCAATTTTTATCCCTATCCTTTTATTGACGTAACTAAACTAGGTTTTAAAACCGCTATTGTAAATGGTGCATTTGTTTTAATCGCTTTTGTGGTTTTGTCAGTTATTTTAATTTCTATTTCTAAAATCAGAACCAAGAGAATTTAAATTCTGTTGTTGGTCAAAACTCTATTTGATAGATTTTTTTAGACCTTCTAATTAGAAATTGGTAAAAAATAACATGCTTTTCTTTCTCCTGGAATTTTTCTATCAACTTCCGATTTCAACAATTTGATAGATCAAAAATATCGTGATTTTTGTGTCTAAACTTCATTTTTGAATTATAATTATTTATTATTTAAGGTGTTAATGTAAAAAGTCATCGTCTGAATGCCCTGTAATTATTGGGTTAACTAATTAATTAGTATAAATATTAATCAATTAGTTTTGCTACTAATTTATTAGTAGTTATATTTGTCAAAAGATTTCTACTATGATAAAATTAGCCAAACGAGAAGAACAGATCATGCAGGTTTTTTGGGATTTAAACAAAGCATTTATTAGAGATATTATTCCATTATTGCCAGATCCAAAACCACATTATAATAGTGTTGCGACAATTGTCAAAATACTAGAGGAAAAAGGGTTTCTAAATCGGGAAACAATAGGGAATATGCATTGCTTTTTTCCAGTAATTCAGAGAGAAGAATACCAGCAATTTGCTCTAAAAGATATTGTAAGTCAGTATTTTGATAATTCGTATCCACGAATGCTTGCCTTTTTTGCCAAAGAACAAAAATTAACCGAAAATGAATTGGAAGAAATCGTAAACATGATTAAAAAAGATTCTATATGATACCTTATATTCTATACACAGCGCTTATTCTTTTTGCCTGCCTTATGTTTTATAAGCTGCTTTTGCAGAAAGAAACTTTTTATAATCTGAATAGATTTGTTTTGCTTGCCTGCATGTTAGTGGCTTTTACTCTGCCACTGCTTCCAATTCCGCAACAATTTTCGCTTCAAAAACAGAAAGTAACTGCAGCTATTCCTTCTATTAAAAAAGTAACTACAAAAGAATCAACTGCCGAACTGAAAACACTTCCTGTAAATGAAGTTTTAATAAATGAAACAAAGCAGCAATTCAATATGGCTTTGGCGATGCAGTGGCTGGTTTATTTGTATTGGTTTGGAGTTATTGTTTTTGCATTTAATTTCTTGATGCAAGCGGTTATATTGTTTTACAGAGCGTATACATCAGAGATTATTCGGGATGGAAAATTTAGGATTGTCGAAATAACGGGTGATAAAGCACCCTGTTCTTTTGCTAATAATATTTTTATAAATCCTGAAAAATACGAGTGGGAAACGTACAATCAGATTTTGCTGCACGAAAAAATTCATATCGAGCAAAAACATACCATTGATCTTTTGCTGGCAGAAATTGTACTTGTTTTTCAGTGGTTTAATCCTTTTGCTTGGCAATGGCGAAAAGCATTAGAAAGTAATCTTGAATTTTTGACCGATAACGAAATGCTACAACAAGGCAGCGTAGAAAAAGAAAGTTATCAATTTAGCCTGCTTAAAGTAGCGGCGCCACAATTTCCTTTGAGTCTTACAACTAACTATAATCAATCATTACTCAAAAAACGAATCATTATGATGAATTCAAAAAAATCAAACGTAAACACTACATGGAAATATTTTTTCCTGTTACCATTATTGGTATTGTTTGCCTGCCTTTTTAATCAACCGGCAGCGCAAAGTCAGACGCTAACTTCGAATTCTAAAAACGAAGAAACTAAAGCGAATGCAAACACTCAAAAGGGAATTGAAACTGAAGGAAATTGGTTTGCCACAATCAAAGGCAATACGGTAAATGTGCAATTTCAAAACGATGAACATAGCAATTCTTCCAGTACTTTTGATATTAGCGAGTTTAGCGGATTATCAAAAGATAAACAAGGAACATTTTCTCTAACACGTGAAGCGGGAACAATGAATTTTACCGGAAAATTTGAAGGAAATACCGGAATGGGAACGTATAAATTTGTTCCTAATAAAAATTTCACCAAAGAAATGGCTGCACAAGGCGTTACATTGGCAGAAGATACTGATCTTATGGTTTTCTTTATGGTAAACATAAAAACGTCGTATGTAAAAATGCTGCATAAAAAAGGGTATAAAGATGTAGACAAAGACCAATTAATTCCGTTGGCGGCTTTAAACGTAAGTGAAGATTACATCAATTCTATTAAAGATGCTGGAATTGGAAATATAGATGTTGAAACGCTGATTCCTTTTAAATCTTTAAATATCGATAAAGCTTTTATTGAAGATATTATTAAATCGGGTTACAAAAATGTTTCGCCAGATAATCTGATCGCTTTAAAATCTCAGAATATTGACGGAAAATATATTAATGATTACCGTTCTTCAGCAAAAACAAAAAAGAATGAAAATGCGCATGAAGATGAGGATAATATCATTGCTTTCAAATCTTTAAATATAGATAAAGCTTTTATTGATTCATTCAAAAAGGCGGGTTATAATGATCTTTCAAACGATGATTTAATTGCTTTAAAATCTTTAAATGTAACTCCAGAATATATTAATCAATTTGAAAAAGTAGGTTATAAAAACATTTCGTCTGAAAATCTGGTTGCTTTAAAATCGCAAAATATCACAGTAGATTTAATTAAGGAATATAAGGATCTAGGTTTTTCAGATCTAGATTTAGATGATGTTGTGGGGGCAAAAGCAGTTGGAGCAACGCCAACTTTCATTAAAGCTATGCGAGAAAAAGGACATAACTTTAAAGATATTGGAAAATATATAGCTTTAAAAGCAGTTGTTGGCAACTAAGCTGCTATTGCTTTTGATAATTAAAGCAATACATTTTTTTCTGTAAAATAAAATATTCAAGTTGTAAGACTACAATCAAAATAGGAGCAAAGCCCAGATCTTTAGATCTGGGCTTTTGTTTTTAAGCATCAAAAAGACAAAAGTTATAATTATGCCCAGCGGCTTGGTCAAATAAAATCATTTTAAACCAAAACACTTTAAAATCTGCTGTTGGTCGAAATTCTGTTTGATAGATTTCAATTTGTACTACATTTATGTTTTATAGACCATTTTAAAGCAGATTAGCAATGAAAAAAATATTCCTTTCCTTATGTCTTTTTGGTGTAATTTCTAATGCTTCAAGTCAGGAATTGGCAAATGCTCCAAAGCCTTTTGGACCAGTTCCAACGCAGAAACAAATCGATTGGCAGGAAATGGAATTTTATGCTTTTGTACACTTTTCATTAAATACTTTTACCAATAAAGAATGGGGTTACGGAGACGAATCGCCAGAACTTTTTAATCCGTCGCAATTAGACGTTCGTCAGTGGGCACGCGTGGTGAAAGAAGCAGGAATGAAAGGAATTATTCTCGTTGCCAAACATCATGACGGCTTCTGCTTATGGCCTTCAGCGTATACAGAACGTTCTGTAAAGAATTCCCCTTGGGAAAATGGAAAAGGCGATTTGGTTAAAGAATTGGCTGCAGCTTGTAAAGAATACGATTTAAAATTAGGTCTATATCTTTCGCCTTGGGATAGAAATCATCCGCAATATGGGAAACCTGAATATATTACCTATTTCAGAAATCAGTTAAAAGAATTATTGACCAATTACGGCGATGTTTTCGAAATGTGGTTTGATGGTGCCAATGGCGGAGACGGTTATTACGGAGGTGCAAATGAAACTAGAAAAATAAACACACTAACCTATTATAATTGGGATGAGACCTATAAATTGATCTATAGTCTTGCACCAAAAACCTTAGTTTGGGGAGTTGGACCTTCAGAAGCAAGATGGATTGGAAATGAGGAAGGTCGTGCAGGAAAAACAAATTGGTCTTTGCTACGTCAGAAAGACGAATTGGCTGGAAAAGTGCATTACACCGAATTTATGTCTGGACACGAAGATGGAGAAAAATGGGTTCCTGGCGAAGCCGATGTTTCGATAAGACCGGGATGGTTTTATCATTCGGTTGAAGACGATAAAGTGCGTTCGCTTGACGAAATGGTTGATATTTATTACGAATCGATTGGGAGAAATGCAACTCTATTGTTGAATCTTCCAGTTGACAGACGCGGTTTGGTTCACGAAAATGACGAAGCAAGATTAAAAGAATTGGTTGCCACAATTAAAGCCGATTTTAATACAGAATTATTAAAAGAAGCGCAAGTTCAAGCATCCAATACAAGAGCAGTCGATTCTAATTTTGGACCTCAAAATGTGATTGACGGAAATAAAGATACGTATTGGGCAACAGACGATAAAGTAAAACAAGCTACAATCGAATTTACATTTAAAAAGCCAACTGCACTGAATAGAATTTTACTTCAAGAATATATTAAACTTGGACAACGCGTAAAAGCTTTTTCGGTTGAAGCAAATGTAAACGGACAATGGAAAACGATTGCCAATGAAACTACAATTGGTTATAAAAGAATTTTACGTCTAGATCGTGTTACAGCTTCTGCGCTTAGAATTAATATTTTGGATGCGAAAGCGGGATTTGTGATCAGTACAATCGAAGCATATAATGCTCCATCTTTCGTTAGAGAACCTCAAATTTTTCGTGATAAAAATGGTTTGGTTACAATTAAATCGGAAGATGGAAATGCTGTTTATTATTCGCTTGACGGAAAAAATCCTTCGGAGAAAAGCACTTTATACAAAGCTCCATTCGTATACAATAAAGAAGTAGAAATTAAAGCCATTTCGAGAAATACAAAAGAGAAAATCAACAGTGCGGTAAAATCGGCTAAATATGGTGTTTCTAAAGAAAAATGGAAAGTAATTTCGGTTTCTAGTGGTGACAGTAAATCTGTAGAGCGAATAATTGACGGAAATGCAGATACAGATTGGAGTTTTGGGAATGATGAAAACAAGTTGCCTCAAACTGTTGTTATAGATATGGGAGAATTGATAAGTATTAAAGGTTTTACTTATACGCCACAACAAGTTGGTAATAATTTAAATTTGATTTCAAATTATGAATTGTATACAAGTGTAGACAGCTTTTATTGGGACAAACAATCAGAAGGAGAATTTTCGAATATTAAGCATAACCCAATTGAACAAGTTAAAAGTTTTACTGCAATAAAAGCAAGATTTTTGAAATTTGTCGCTACAGCTGCGGTAGGAAAAGCACAAACAGTTTCGATTGCTGAAATTGGTGTTGTTGAGTAAATTATTAGGTTCTAAAGAACAATTTCATTCCGTAGGAATGTTTCGTCGGTAGAAACAAAATTGCGTTATGATTATACGTTCCGTAGGAACGTTTGATTAAAATCTTCGATTATCCGCGTTTTCGCAAAGCGAATCTGTTTTATCAGCGTACTATTTCATTCTTATTTTGTCTTTTGCCGAAGCGCAGTCGTTATTAGTCGAATTTTTGAGAGCAACGGATTATTTAATTCTACTTTTATCTTAGAAATTAAATGGCAAGGCAAATGATTAAAGAAGATATAGGTTTTAGAGAAGCAGGAAAATTTGAAGAAACTCGTTTTGAAAAAATTCACAACGTTATTTTCGAATCATCTCAAGAAGCTTCTTTACTTGTCGCTCAGGAAATTGCCAATTTAATTCAGAGAAAAAACGAACTAGACGAACCTTGTGTTTTAGGTTTGGCTACGGGTTCTTCGCCAATTAAGGTTTACGAAGAATTGGTTAGAATGCACAAAGAAGAGGGGTTGAGTTTTGCAAATGTTGTGACTTTCAACTTAGATGAATATTATCCGATGGATAAAAATGATATTCAGAGTTATTATCATTTTATGCACGAGCATTTATTCGATCATGTGAATATTCAGCCAGAAAATATCAATATTCCAGACGGGCAGGTGAGTGCCGAGGAATTACAGCAATATTGCATCGATTACGAGATGAAAATCAAATCTTATGGAGGTTTAGATTTTCAGCTTTTAGGAATCGGTAGAACGGGACACATCGGGTTTAATGAGCCAGGTTCTCATGTGAATTCGGGAACCAGAAGTATTACTTTGGATCATATCACGCGTGTTGATGCAGCTTCCTCTTTTTTAGGAATTGATAATGTTCCAAGAAAAGCCATTACAATGGGAATTGGAACCGTAAGAAATGCAAAAAGAATCGTTTTGTTGGGCTGGGGAATCAGTAAAGCAGACATTATAAAAAATACAATCGAAGGAGAAGTTTCTTCGCACGTTCCGGCTACGTATTTGCAAGAGCATAACAACACAACATTTGTTCTCGATACAGAAGCTTCGTCTGAATTGACACGAGTAAAAACGCCTTGGCTAGTAAAATCGTGTGTTTGGACAGACGAACTAAAATTAAAAGCGGTGGCTTGGCTAAGTGAACTAACGAAGAAACCTTTCCTTAAACTGACGGATAAAGATTATAACGACAACGGAATGTCAAGTCTTTTGACGGAGGAAGGAACTGCATACGATTTGAACATTAAGATGTTTAATAAAATGCAGCAAACTATTACAGGCTGGCCAGGCGGAAAACCAAATGCTGACGATACGTACAGGCCTGAACGTTCTACTCCGGAGAAGAAAAGAGTCATTATTTTCAGTCCGCATCCAGATGATGATGTGATTTCGATGGGAGGAACATTTGACCGTTTGGTAGAGCAGGGGCATGAGGTTTATGTAGCTTACCAGACTTCTGGAAATATTGCAGTTTCTAACGAAGAAGCTTTAAAATTTGCAGAAATTTCAAAAGCGGTGAGTCCAGATTCTAGAGTTGCTCAGGAAATAATTGATTTTCTTAAAAACAGAACTGGGACAGAAATCGATTCGCCTGAAGTTAGAAAATTAAAAGGATTAATTAGAAGAAGCGAATCTTTTGGAGCAACACGCTACATTGGTTTGCCAGATGCTAACGTAAACTTTTTGGATCTTCCGTTTTACGAAACAGGAACGGTTAAAAAGAATAATCTTTCAGATGCAGATATCGACATTATGTGCGATATTATAGAAAGAATAAAACCGCATCAAATTTATGCCGCTGGAGATTTAGCAGATCCGCACGGAACTCATAAAGTATGTTTAGACAGTTTGTTTGAAGCTTTAAAGAGATTAAAACACAAAGACTTTATGAACGATTGCTGGGTTTGGCTGTACCGAGGCGCATGGCATGAATGGGAATCGTACCAAATTGACATGGCAGTACCAATGAGTCCTGACCAAGTTTTAAAGAAACGACATGCAATTTTTTATCACCAGTCTCAAAAAGACGGCGTTATGTTTCAGGGTGATGATAGCAGAGAGTTTTGGGTACGAGTTGAAGACAGAAATAGATTGACTGCAGAAAAATATCACAGCTTAGGATTGGCAGATTATTCGGCGATCGAAGCGTTTAAAAGATATCACTTTTAGTGGTTTTGCAGCAATAAAGATAATAGACTATTTCATGGTTTATTTTGGTTAGTTACCTATAATTGAGAGAAAATGCGGTCGTGGTTGGCCGCATTTTCGTTTTCTTTACTTTTTTACGTTTTTTTTACCGCAAAGCACGCGAAGATTTACGCAAAGTTCGCTAAGGTTTTTTTTGCGCAGAGTTCGCAAAGTTTATTTTTGAGATTTTTGATAAAAATAAGAAGTTCGCAAAGCTTAACGAAATAGCTTTGCGAACTTCTTATTCTCAATTCTGACACAATTTAGAAATAAATCTTTGCGAACTCTGCGTAAAAAACTCTGTGCGCTCCGCGTAAAAAAAACTTTGCGAACTTTGCGTAAATCTTTGCGCTCTTTGCGGTTAAAACTATATAGAAGAATTCAATATTTTCTGTTTGACTTCGTCGATATAAGATCTTCCTATTACGTAGCGGAGTCCTTCAATTTCTATGCTGTTTCCTTCAACGGCGTCGATTTTGTCAATCGCAATTGTGTACGATCTGTGGATTCTGATAAAATCTCTTTCAGGCAATAAACTTGTAAAATCAGATAAAGTGCTGTGGATGATAAATTTTCCAGAAGTAGTACTGATTTTTAAATAATCTTTTAAGCTTTCGATAACTAAAATTTCGTTCAAGAAAATTTTCTTCATTTTTTTCTTATCGATTTTCACGAAAATAAAAGGATTCTCTTTGCTATTTTCCTGTGGAGTTTTAGTGGTGTTATTTAATCGTTTATTGATTTTGTTAACCGCTTTCATCAATCTCGGAAACTCAATTGGTTTCACCAGATAATCTAAAACGTCAAGTTCGTAAGTTTCGATCGCAAACTGATCGTAAGCACTTGTAATAATAAGCAAAGGAGGATTTTCTAAACTTTTGATAAAATTAATACCGTCCAAAACAGGCATGTTGATGTCTAGAAAAATTACATCTATGGCATTGTTTTTTAAGAAATTTAATCCTTCAATAGAATTGCTGAAGGTGTTTATTAATTCTAAATCTTCAATCTGTTCAATATAATTTTTAATAACGTTTATTGCCAATGGCTCATCATCGATAATTAAACACTTTATTTTCATTTGTACTGGTTGTTTTGGGCCGATATGTGATATTTGTAGGTATTGTTTTAGAAATAGCTAAAAGCGAGGGCTATACAACTTTTATAACTAGTTTAACGACAAAAATATTCTTTTTATTTTTAAATGAAAGCTTATAGTCATTTTTATTATATCCTAATTCAAGTCTTTTTTTTACGTTCTCAATACCTATACCACTTGACTTGTTAAAATTATCTTTATGTACGGTAAATTCGGGCATTGGGTTTGAAACCGTGAAGTATAAAAAATCTCCCTTCACTTTAAATCTGATGTCAATTAGAACATTTCCTGTGTTTTTGTTTACGCCATGTTTAAATGCATTTTCGACGAAAGTCAAAAGTAAAACAGGCGAAATTTCTTTATCGTGAATATCTCCTGAAATAGACATGTCAACTTCCAGACGTTCTCCGTTTCTAATTCTTTCCAAATCCAGATAATTCTGGATGCACATAATCTCATTTTCGAGAGTCTGTTTTTTGCCTTTTGTTTCATAAAGCATGTAACGCATCAACTCAGAAAGCTTCAGAACGATTTTGGGTGTTTTATTTGATTTTTCTACAGAAAGCGAATAAATATTATTTAAGGTATTAAAGAAAAAGTGCGGAGAAATCTGCGACTTCAAGAATAGCAATTCGGTTTCCAATTGCGATTTTTCTAAATCGGTTACACGTCTTTGCTCTTTCATAAAATCCAAAGTGATTTTAATTGCCGTAACAAAAGTCATTACATACAATTCGCCCATCATCATATCTATAGTATAATTGAGTGTAAGCGTATTGATGGTTTGCGGACCTTCAGGCCAAACGTTGTGTGTAATGAGCAAATAAGTCAGATTAAATTTAATCACAACCATCACAAAAATTGCCGATAATACGGTTACTATATATAGGAAGTATTTTTTTCGATAAATAAAGTAAGGCATTAAAACCAAAATATTCAGATAACACAAAGCCATGTGAATTGGGAAACCGAGTAAAGTGGTTTTTAACGAGTAAACATAATCGTTAAAATAGCTTCCCCAACGGAATGTATTGAATACAAAATACGTCAGCCAAAAGTAAACATGATAACGTATAGGTAAACTATAAGGTTTGCTTGAGTTGAAAATCATAATCGTAGAAAAAAATGTCGTTTGTTACTATTTTTTGATGTTTAGAGCTGTTTAAATGTCGTCCGTCTAAAAATATTTTGGTAAAAGTTGAATTTATCTAAATTTAAAGTTAAATTAATATTGTTTTGATATGAGGAAAATTACGCTGCTTTCTCTAACGGTAATTTTTACTGCAAGTTGCAAAATAAATGTAGATAAAAATCAACATAAACAAAGTTTTGCAACAAATTATGTAGATCCTTTTATAGGTACTGGAGGCCACGGACATACGTATCCTGGTGCAACGGTTCCGTTTGGGATGCTGCAAGTGAGTCCAGATAATGGAATCTCGAGCTGGGACTGGTGCTCGGGCTATCATTATTCTGACTCTATAGTTTCTGGATTTAGTCATTTACATTTAAGCGGGACAGGAATCGGTGATTTGGCAGACATTTTATTTATGCCGACAAACAAAAAGTTAGACTTAACCGCCAAGGCCACTTCACGCGATTTCCTACCGTATAAATCAAAATATAATCATGTTAACGAAAAAGCAATACCGGGTTATTACCAAGTTTTTCTTGAGGATCCTAAAATCAATGTAGAATTAACTTCTACGCAAAGAACCGCCTACCATAAGTATACCTATACTAATAACGACACACAATCTGTTGTTATAGACTTAGGTTTTGCCATTAATTGGGATAAGGCAACAAAAACGGGCATTACAATTGAAGACGAAAATACGATCAGCGGTTACCGTTTTAGTACAGGGTGGGCAAAAAATCAGAAAGTGTTTTTTGTAGCGAAGTTTTCTAAACCCATTACAGAATCTATTATTACTGCTGATAAAAGAGTAGTTTCGGCTAAAACTGCTGAAGGCGAAAATACAGCTCTTCAATTATTCTTCGATTCTAAAAACTCTAAAGAATTAGGTGTAAAAGTGGCACTTTCGTCTGTAAGTATCGCTAATGCGAAAGACAATTTAGATAAAGAGAATCAGCAATTTGAAAAAGTAAAAACTGATGCTTCTGCAATTTGGAACAAAGCTTTAAGCAAAATTACAGTTGAAACTCCAGTCGATTCTCTAAAAACAATTTTCTACACCGCTTTATATCACGCTCAAGTGGCACCAGTAACATACAGCGATAAAAACGGACAATTTAGAACAGAAGACGATAAAATTGTTACTTCAAAAAATTATACGGCTTATTCTACTTTGTCACTTTGGGATACCTTTAGAGCTGAAAATCCGCTGCTTACTATTTTAGATCCGAATCGAGTTTCTGATATCGTGAATTCGATGTTAGCGTATTACGAAACCAAAAAGATACTTCCGGTTTGGACTTTATATTCTAATGAAACCAATACGATGACAGGATACCATTCGATTCCCGTTATTGTGGATGCGTATTTAAAAGGCATAAAAGGTTTTGATGCTGAAAAGGCTTTTGAAGCTATGAAAGCAACCATGATGCAAGACGAACGCGGATTGAACTTTTATAAAAAATACGGATACATTCCATATAATCTACTAGACGAATCGGTTACCATTACTTTAGAATATGCTTATGATGATTGGTGCGTGGCGCAAATGGCAAAAGCTTTAGGGAAACAAGCCGATTATGAGTTTTTCTCTAAACGTGCCAAAGCTTACGAATATTTATTTGATGCGAAATCTGGCTTCATGAGAGGAAAATCTAAAGATGGAAAATCTTGGAACGAACCTTTCGACCCAAAACATTCAAACCACAGAGAACACACCGATTATACAGAAGGAAATGCTTGGCAGCACAGCTGGTTTGTGCCTCATAATGTAGACAATTTTATTAAACTTCACGGTGGAAATGACATTTTCACCAAACGTTTGGAGCAGTTATTTACTGAGAGTTCTGAAATTACTGGAAACAACGTTTCTGCAGATATTTCTGGTCTAATCGGACAGTACGCGCACGGAAACGAGCCAAGCCATCACATTGCATATATGTTTAATCATGCGGGTCAGCCTTGGAGAACGCAATATTGGGTTCGCCATATTTTAGATACACAATATAATACGACTGCAAATGGTCTGAGCGGAAACGAAGATTGCGGACAAATGTCGGCGTGGTATGTATTCAGTTCAATGGGATTATATCCAATGAATCCAGCTTCTGGCGAATACGAAATTGGAAGTCCGATTTTCAATAAATCAACTCTAAATCTTCCAAACGGAAAAACTTTTGTGATTGAAGCAGAGAATGTTTCAGAAAAGAATTTCTATATCCAATCGGCTACTTTAAACGGAAAAGCATTTAATAAAACAGCAATTTCTCACCAAGAAATGCTACAAGGCGGTGTGCTTCATTTTGTAATGGGAGCGCAACCAAACAAAAACTGAGGTCTGAACTAACTAATTCAAAATAAATAATTTAATGAACATAATAGACGTATCAATCATTTTAATCTATATCGTACTCTCGGTTGGTATAGGAATCTGGATTTCAAGAAAAGCATCAAAAGGACTGGATGATTATTTCCTTGGCGGGAAATCTATCAAATGGTATTTTTTAGGATTGAGCAATGGCTCAGGAATGTTTGATGTTTCAGGGACTTCCTGGATGATTGGGGTTTTATTTTTGTATGGCGTAAAAAGCTTCATGTTTATGTGGCTTTGGCCAATTTGGAATCAGATCTTCGTTATGATGTTCCTCGCAGTCTGGATTAGAAGATCGAAAGTAATGACAGGTTCCGAATGGATTTTAACTCGTTTTGGAAGTGATAAAGCAGGGAAAGCGTCGCATATTATTGTTGCTATTTTTGCGATTATTTCTACCATCGGTTTCATCGCTTATTTCTTTGTTGGAATTGGCAAATTTGTAACCATTATTCTTCCTTGGGATTTAACAGTTCATCTAAATGGCGGTGTTTTCCTAACTTCAGAACAAGCTTATGCTTTGTTAATCATTTTCTTAACTACAATTTATACCGTTAAAGGAGGAATGTTCTCTGTAGTTGCGACAGAGGTTGTGCAATATTTAATTATGATTGTAGCAGGAGTTTTAATTGCTGGTTATGCTTTTATTAATTATACAGATATTCAAATCAATTCGGTTATTACACCAGAATGGAAAAATGTTTTCTTCGGATGGCAATTTGAAACGCAATGGAGCGATAAATTCGAAACTTTCAACAGATTAATTGATACGGAAGGTTATAAAATGTTTGGCGCTTTCATCGGAATGACGCTTTTCAAAGGATTCTTCGCCAGCGTTGCAGGTCCAACTCCAAGTTACGATTTACAACGTGTTCTTTCTACAAAATCAGTAAAAGAAGCGGCTTATATGAGCGGTTTTACCAACTTGATTTTATTCATTCCGAGATATTTATTAATCACAGGAATTGTGGTTATTGCTTTAGTAAATCTAGCTCCAGAATTAAATTCAAACGTAAATTTAACCGGTGCCGATTTAGAATTATTGATGCCCAAAGTGGTTAATCTTTATATCCCAGTTGGAATTAAAGGAATTCTTTTGGCTGGTCTTTTAGCGGCTTTCATGTCTGGATTCTCAGCTTTTGTAAATGCAGGGCCAGCGTATATTGTAAATGATATTTATAAAAAATATTTCAAACCAGTTGCTTCAAACAAACATTATATCAAAGTAAGTCAGATTTCTTCTTTCTTGGTTGTTGGTCTTGGTGTTTTCATGGGATTCTTCGCAGATTCTATCAACTCCTTAACACTTTGGATTACAAGTGCGCTGTATGGAGGTTACGTGGCAGCCAACTTCCTAAAATGGATCTGGTGGCGTTTTAACGGATGGGGTTATTTCTGGGGAATGGTCGGCGGATTAATCGCAGCTTCTCTTCAGTTCGTTTTAGATCAGAATAAAGCAAATTTAGCAGCTGGAACATTCCTGCATGATCTTTCGCAAGTGCCTTCGATTTACTTATTCCCATTAATTTTCGGAATGTCGATTTTAGGTTGTCTTTTAGGAACATATTTAAGCAAACCAACCGATATGGAAGTTTTGAAATCTTTCTACAGCAATGTTAGACCCTGGGGATTCTGGAATCCAGTTTATAAAGAATTAAAAAGCGAAGATCAGTCTTTCCAAAAAAATAATGATTTCTATTTAGATATGATGAATTGTGTTATCGGTATTATTTGGCAGTCAAGCATGATTTTGCTTCCAATTTATTTCATTATCAGAGATTATCCAAAAGCTGGAGTGGCTTTGGCAGTTTTTTTGGTGACGACGACAATATTAAAATTTACTTGGTTAGACCGGGTTCGAAAGATAGAAGAGTAGATTTTTAGAAGAAAGAAAATAGAAGAAAGAAACAAGATTTCTTGGGTTGAGAATAAAATTAAACACATAGAAATATAGGCTTTCTTTTGCTTAAAAAAGGAAATAGAAAGAAACTAGTTTCTAACACATAGCTTTGAACAAAGTCCATAGGAACGCATCGGAAGTCTACAAAGATTGGCGACAAAGATTGCGGAAATTCTAGAGTGATCCTTCCTTCGTCAGGATGACAAAAACAAAAAACAAACAAAAAACAAACAAAAAACTAATAAATAAAAAAACAATAAAATGAGTACTATTCCTTGGCAAGACAGACCCGAAAACAGTAAAGATGTAATGTGGAGATATTCTGAGAATCCAATTATCGACAGATATTCGATTCCTACGTCAAACAGTATATTCAATAGTGCAGTTGTACCTTTTGGAGATGGATATGCTGGGGTTTTCAGATGCGATAACAAAGCGGTTCAAATGAATATTTTTGCTGGTTTCAGTAAAGATGGTATCAATTGGGATATCAACCACGAACCAATCGAGATGAAATCTGGAAATACAGAAATGATCGAATCGGCTTATAAATACGATCCGCGTGTGGTTTGGATCGAAGACCGTTATTGGATTACTTGGTGTAATGGTTACAACGGACCAACAATTGGGATTGGTTATACATTTGATTTTAAAGAATTTTTCCAATGTGAAAATGCCTTTTTACCATTCAACAGAAACGGAGTTTTATTTCCACAAAAAATTAATGGCAAATATGCTATGTTAAGCCGTCCGAGTGATAACGGACACACTCCTTTTGGAGATATTTGGATTAGCTATAGCCCAGACATGAAATATTGGGGAGAACACAGATTGGTAATGAAACCAAGTCCGTTTGAGCAAAGCGCTTGGCAATGTACAAAAGTGGGTGCAGGACCAATCCCGATTTTAACTAACGAAGGGTGGCTAATGATTTACCACGGAGTGATCAATACTTGCAACGGTTTCCGTTATGCAATGGGTTCAGCACTTTTAGATGTTGATTTTCCAGATCAGGTAAAATATAGAACTCAGCCTTATTTGTTAGGACCAGCAGAGACTTATGAAATGGTTGGCGATGTTCCAAACGTAGTTTTTCCTTGCGCGGCTTTACACGATATTGAGGAAGATAAATTAGCTGTTTATTACGGAGCGGCAGATACTCATGTAGCGATCGCTTTCGGAAAATTAAGTGAAGTAATTCAGTTTACAAAAGATAATAGTTTATAATATAATGATGCATAGTAGAGGTAAATTATTGTCCCTGTTCGTAAGTCTTTTTTCTTTGATGATGTATGCACAAGCAGAAAAGGAGGTCAGCCCTAAAAGTTATATTGCGTATAAAACTTCAAATGAAATTGTTATTGACGGAGACGGAGCAGATAAAGCTTGGGAAAAAGCAGCTTGGACAACTCCTTTTATCGACATAGAAGGCGTTGAAAAACCAAAATACAATACTCAAGTCAAAATGCTTTGGGACGATAATTGCTACTATATTCTGGCAAAAATAGAAGAGCCTCACGTTTGGGCCAATCTAAGACAACGCGATACCATTATTTTTTACAATAATGATTTTGAGGTTTTTGTTGATCCAGATAATGATACTCACAATTATTACGAATTGGAAATTAACGCCTTAAACACCGCTTGGGATTTATTCATCAATAAACCTTACAGAGAAAAAAATACAGTTTTAAACGACTGGAATATCACAGGTTTAAAATCGGCTGTGAAAATTGACGGAACTTTAAATAATGCATTAGATATCGATAAAGGCTGGACATTAGAAATTGCCATTCCGTGGTCGGTTTATAAGACATCGTATTTTGATAATATTGTTCCGAAAGATAAATTCTGGAGAGTCAATTTCTCACGTGTGAATTGGCAACATTCCGTTGTTGACGGAAAATATGAACGTAAAAAAGATTCAGAAGGAAAATTTCTCCCAGAATACAATTGGGTTTGGTCGCCTATGGGAGTGATAAATATGCATGAGCCCGAAAAATGGGCTTATGTATACTTTTCATCAAAAGAAAGCGATGATAAGTTTTCAATTCCGCAGGAAGAAAAGGTAAAATGGGAGCTGTATACATTGTATCGCGCTCAAAAAAGATATTTCGAAAAGAATAAATCTTGGGCAAAATCGTTGCAAAACATCAGTAAAAAAAATATAGTGGTGGATGGAAAGACTTTAAAACCAGTTTTAGAAAATCATTCGTCAGGATTTAATATCTTGGTAAAAAGTCCTTTTTCAAACAAAACCTTAATAATTAAAGAAGATGGTAAAATTATTACGAACGAATAAGTTACAGAACTTTTCAAAGATTGTAGTTTTGGCGCTTTCGCTGAGTTTATTCTCCTGCGGACAAAAAGAGGCTAAAGCAGAAGAAAACGCAAAATTTACTTTTGGAGTTTGGACTACTGCCGATGCTAAAAAATCGGATGCAGATTATTCTAAAGAATTCAAAAAATACAAAGACGGCGGCATCGACGAAGTTTTAATTAACACGCAAACCGATCCGAAACTATTAGCAAGATTAGTTCCGCTTGCAACAAAAGAAGGACTAAAAGTGCATGCTTGGATTATGGCCATGAACCGCCCAAATGATTCAGTGGCGTTACAGCATCCAGATTGGTATCAAGTAAGCAAAGAAGGAAAATCTTGTTTTGATAACCGTCCGTATGTAGATTATTACCAATGGCTTTGCCCAACTAAAGAAGCATCTAGAAACCACGTTTTAGGTTTAGTTGAAGGTTTAGCAAAAGTAGAAGGAATTGAAAGTGTACATTTAGATTACATTCGTTTCCCAGATATTTTCTTGCCAATTAGTTTGTTGCCAAAATACAACTTGGTTCAAGATGTAGAATTGCCACAATTTGATTTCTGTTATTGTGATGCTTGTGTAAGCAAATTCGAAAAAGAACACCACAAAAATCCAAAAGAAAGCCACAATACTTCGATTGATATGGAATGGAAAAATTTCAGATTAAATGCAGTAAAAGCAGTGGTTGACGATGCTTATAAAATCGCTCATAAATACAATAAAAAGCTAACAGCTGCAGTGTTTCCTTATCCAGAAATGGCAGACCACATGGTGCGTCAGCGTTGGGATAAATGGAATATTGACGAAGTATATCCAATGATTTACCACAGTTTTTATGATGAAGAAATTGACTGGGTGGGTTATGCAACGAAACAAGGAGTAGCAGATTTAGAAGGAAAAGAGACGAAAGTTAATACAGGAATTTATATTCCAGGATTAAAATCGGATGCAGAATTGAAAGAAGCCATTTTACTGGCTAAGAAAAATGGTGCAACGGGAGTTTCGTTTTTTGACGGAAATGCTTTATCAGATAGTAATTTAAAAACGATTGCTGCAATAAAATCCGCGTTATAGTCGATTTTAGTGGGATTAAAAATTATTACTGATTAATTTAGCAACATTGAAGAACATTTAGTTTCTGAAAGTTGAATTTAAACCAAAAGACATGTCAAATAGAAGAGATTTTATTAAAAAAACCACTTTAGGCACCTTAGCCATTAGTTCTGTTTTGGGTGTAAGCGGATTTGCTGCAAATCACGAAAATGAACCACAAGCAGAAGAAAAAGAAAAAAAGCAGACCAAGCCGATTATCATTTCGACATGGAATCACGGTTTGCCTGCCAATAAAGAATCTTGGAAAAACTTAAAAGAAGGAAAATCAGCTTTGGATGCAATCGAAGCTGGAATGAAAATACCTGAAGCTGATCCGAATGTCCGCAGTGTTGGTTATGGAGGATATCCGGATCGCGAAGGGAAAGTGACACTAGATGCCTGTATAATGGATCACAACAGCAATTGTGGGTCTGTATGTTTCTTAGAAGGAATCATGCATCCAATTTCTGTTGCAAAAAGAGTACTGCAAAATACGCCTCATGTAATGTTAGCAGGGCAAGGTGCGTTGCAATTTGCTTTATCAGAAGGATTTAAAGAAGAAAATCTTTTAACTCCCGAATCTGAAAGAGACTGGAAAAAATGGCTGGAAGAGTCAAAATACAAACCAGTTATCAATATAGAAAATCACGATACCATAAGCATGCTAATGTTAGACCAAGATGGCAATCTTTCAGGCGGATGCACCACTAGTGGCGCGGCTTGGAAAATGCACGGACGCGTCGGTGACTCCCCAATAATCGGCGCGGGTCTTTTCTTGGACAACGAAGTGGGAGCGGCTGCGGCAACAGGTTTGGGAGAAGCCGTGATTAGAACTGCGGGAAGCGCCATGGTGGTCGAATTAATGCGTCAAGGGAAATCGCCTTTTGATGCTTGTAAAGAAATTACAGAACGTATTTACAACAAACATAAAAACCACAAAGACATGGAGTACCTTCAAGTTGGTTTTATTGCTTTGAACAAAAATGGCGAATATGCTGGTTACAGCTTAAGATCAGGTTTTAATTATGCTGTTTCTGATGATGCAAAAGGTCACAGAATGGAAGACGCGAAATTTAAAATGTCTTGGGAGAAATAATTTTGCCAAAAATGGATGGATTAAAATCCATCCCTACAATATGTTTCGAGCCGAAGGCTCTTTTGCAGGAGTTCCGTAGGAACGAATCATTTTGTAGCAACGGATTTTAATCCGTTGAACGTTATGTGCATTTATACAAAGTGAAACGCCTTTTTTAAGCTTAAAAAAAAACTATGTTTCTATGTGTTTAAGAAATAATCACAAAGAGAAACCAAAAAACAACCAATGAAAAAAATACTATTCATATTAACCTTAATTGCTTCAATTTTCTCTGTTCAAGCGCAGAAAGTTTACACGGAAAGTGATATTCATATCATCCCGAAACCAAGTCAGACTCTTATTAAAACAGGTGTTTTTGAATTTACAAAAGATACAAAGTTTGTCGTAAACGGTGATTTCCAAAAAGATGCGGCAAATGCTTTGGCTTCTAAATTTGAAGTGGCTGCAGGATGGAAACCAGAAACGACAACGAAAGCGCCAGCGAGCAATTTTGTTCAGTTTAAAGTAGATCCGAATTTAAAGAATGAAGCTTACGTTTTAGATGTAAATCCGACAAGTATAGTGATTTCTGCGAAAGGAAATGTCGGCTTTCTGTATGGATTAGAAAGCGTAAGACAATTACTTCCTGAGGCGATTGAAAGCAAATATGCAATTACTTCTGCAAAATGGCAGATTCCGAGTTTAACGATTAACGACGAACCTCGTTTTAAATGGAGAGGTTTAATGTTGGATTTGTCTCGTCATTTCTTCGATAAAAATTACATTATAGCTACAATCGATCGTTTGGCGATGCATAAGATGAACGTGTTGCATTTGCATTTGGTTGATGATCAAGGTTGGAGAATCGAAATTAAAAAATATCCAAAACTAACAGAAGTTGGGGCTTGGAGAGTAGATCAGGAAAACACAAGCTGGAACGCCAGATTAACAACAAATCCTGATGAAAAAGGGACTTACGGCGGATTCTTGACTCAAGATGAATTAAGAGAAATTGTAAAATATGCTTCGACAAAAGGAATCGAAATTATTCCAGAAATCGAAATGCCGGCACACGTAAGCAGTGCGATTGCAGCTTATCCAGAATTGGCTTGTTTCAATCAGAGAATTGGTGTTCCGTCGGGAGGAGTTTGGCCTTTAACTGATATTTATTGTGCAGGAAAAGAAACGACTTTTGAGTTTTTGCAAAATGTAATTGATGAAGTCATTACAATTTTCCCATCAAAATACATTCATATTGGTGGCGATGAAGCGACTAAAACCAATTGGGCAAAATGTCCGCTTTGCCAAAAAAGAATCAAAGACGAACATTTAAAAGACGTCAACGAATTGCAAAGCTATTTTGTAAAACGTATGGAAAAATACATCAACTCAAAAGGTAAAAAAGTTATCGGTTGGGATGAAATCTTAGAAGGCGGTTTAGCTCCAGATGCAACGGTAATGAGCTGGAGAGGAATGAAAGGCGGAATTGAAGCTGCAGATCAAGGTCATGATGTGATAATGTCTCCAGAATCTCCTTGTTATTTCAATTTCTACCAAGGCCCGCAGAATGAAGAACCTTTGGCTTTTGATGCTTACAATCCGTTAAGTGAAGTGTATAAATTTGATCCTGTAGTTTCAACCATGACGCCTCAAGAAGCAGCTCATGTTTTGGGTGGACAAGCCAATTTATGGGCAGAACATATTGCAGGACCAAAAGATTCAGAATATATGATTTTCCCAAGATTGGCGGCATTATCAGAAACGTTATGGAGTCCGAAAGAGAAACGCAATTGGAATGATTTTACAACGAGATTGTTTTCTTTATTTAAACGTTACGATTATTTGGGAATCAATTATGCGAAAAGCGCTTATTTGGTAACAGCTTCTTCAACAGCAGATTTGCCTAATAAACAGATTAAGGTAGAATTGAAAAATGAGTTTCCTAATCCAGATATTCGTTATGTTTTAGGAAACCAAAGCATTGATCACCATGCTATAAAATATACAAGTCCAATTGCAATAAAAGAAACCACGGTTTTAAAAGCGTCTTTATTTCAAGATGACAAACCAGTAGGAAAGACATATACTGATACTATAGTTTTTCATAAAGCATTTGCGAAAAAAGTGAAATACTTAACGCCGTATAATTCAAATTATAAAGGAGACGCCAATACAATGGTAAACACCATTCGCGGAAGCAAAAATTTCCATGACGGACAATGGCAAGCTTGGCTGGTTAACGATATGGAATTGGTAATTGACTTAGAAAAAGTAGAAAGTATCGAACAAGTAAAAGTTGGAGCTTTAGAAAGTCAGGGAGCAGGAGTTAATTTTCCAATCGAAGTTAAAGTTTTAATTTCTAATGACGGAATTAAATACACTCAAGTAGGAAAACTTATGCGTCCGTATGCTGTAAATGCAGTTCCAGAATTGAAAGAATTTAAAATCAATTTCCAAAAGCAAAATGCACGCTTTGTAAAAGTAATTGCAGGCAACTTAAAGAAAAGTCCAAAAGGAGAAAGTTCTTGGCTGTTTGTCGATGAAATTTTAATTGATTAATTATTTTAAAAAATGAATAAGATACTACTTAAGCTCGGGATATTATTGATTTGCGTGATGCCATTTTTTAATTGGGCGCAAACCAAAGGATTTTCTATTTCTAATGGAGAATTTCAGCAAGACGGGAAAATTATTAAAATACATTCAGGAGAAATGCACTATGAGCGTATTCCTAAAGAGTATTGGCGACATAGATTGCAAATGCTTAAAGCTATGGGAATGAATACTGTTGCAACCTATGTGTTTTGGAATTATCACGAAATAGAGCCAGGTGTATGGGATTTTAAAACAGGAAATAGGGACTTAGCAGAGTTCGTACGTATTGCCAAAAGTGAAGGCTTGTATGTAATTCTTAGGCCAGGTCCGTATGCGTGTGGTGAATGGGAATTTGGAGGATATCCTTGGTGGTTGCAAAATAACCCAGATTTAGTAATTCGTACCAATAACAAAGCATTTTTAGAAGCTTGTAAAACGTATCTTGAACATTTGTATGCAGAGGTAAAAGGGCTTTTCGCCAATCAAGGAGGGCCAATTATTATGGTTCAGGCTGAAAATGAATTTGGTTCGTATGTTTCTCAAAGAACAGATATTAAAGCTGAGGATCATAAAGCATACAAAACAGCAATTTACAATATACTTAAACAAACTGGATTTCCAGAGCCTTTTTTTACTTCTGACGGAAGTTGGCTGTTTGAAGGCGGTACGGTCGAAGGTGTTTTGCCAACAGCAAATGGAGAGTCAAATATTGATAATTTAAAGAAGCAAGTAGATAAATACCATAAAGGACAAGGGCCATATATGGTGGCAGAATTTTATCCTGGCTGGTTGGATCATTGGGCAGAACCATTTGTTAAAATTGGATCAGAGGAGATTGCAAACCAAACTAAAAAGTACCTTGATGCAGGTGTTTCTTTTAATTATTATATGGCACATGGCGGTACTAATTTCGGATTTACTTCTGGAGCAAATTATAATGAAGAAAGAGATATTCAGCCTGATATTACAAGCTATGATTATGATGCTCCAATAAGCGAAGCAGGTTGGGCAACACCAAAATTTATGGCTATACGTGAAGTAATGCAAAAGTATTCTAAAACAAAATTAGCATCGATTCCAGAGAAAATTCCAGTTATAAAATATCCTAATCAGCCTATCAAATCTAGTATGGATGTTTTAAGTTGGATAAAAAAAGAAAAACCTGTTGTAAATGACCAGCCCTTAACATTTGAAAAATTGGGTCAAGGGCATGGATATGTTTTATATCGAAAAAGATTTACTCAACCCATTTCTGGCAAATTAAAAATTGAGGGGTTGAGAGACTTTGCTACAGTTTATGTAAATGGAGTTAACGTGGGCGAGTTAAATAGAGTTTTCAAAAACTACGAGTTGACAGTTTCGATTCCTTTTAACGGCAGTTTAGAAATTCTAGTTGAAAATATGGGGCGTATTAATTACGGAGCCGAAATAGTACATAATACTAAAGGTATTATTTCTCCAGTTTTTATAAATGAATATGAAATTAGCGGTGGTTGGGAAATGTATAAAATGCCGATGAATGAAGTGCCAGTTATTAAAAACGAAACGGTAAAATCAGGGCGTCCAGTTTTATATGAATCTATTGTGAACATAAATAAACCAGCAGATAGTTTTCTTGATATGACAGCTTGGGGAAAAGGAATTGTATTTGTTAATGGCCACAATCTTGGTCGCTACTGGAAAGTAGGACCGCAACAAACATTGTATGTACCAGGCTGTTGGTTGAAAGCAGGTGAAAATAAGTTTGTTGTATTGGAGCAACTTAATGAGAATAGCAAAACAGAATTAACTTTTACAGATCAGCCGATACTTGAAAAATTAAACTGAGAATACCACTATTAAACAAAAAACAAAAGAATAAATAAAACCTAATAAATAGATTAAAGATGAAAAAAGGAATATTCATAATCGCCCTTTTATTTTCAGCTCAGATATTTGCTCAGGCGATATATGAAGATGAAAGATACGTACCAGAAACAGATCCGTTAGTGTTGAAAAACTTAGACGAATGGCAAGGCAAAAAATTTGGTTTGCTAATGCACTGGGGAACTTACAGCCAGTGGGGTATTGTAGAGTCTTGGTCTATTTGTCCGGAAGATTACGGATGGTGTGAGCGTAAAAAAGGGAGTAATCCAAACAATTACAATCAATACGTTGCCGATTATGAAGGATTAAGAAAAACGTTTAATCCAGTAAAATTTGATCCTGCAAAATGGGCAAAAGCAGCCAAATATGCGGGTATGAAATACATGGTTTTCACTACAAAACACCATGACGGATTTAATATGTACGATACTAAATATTCTGATTATAAAATTACGAGTAAAGAGGTTCCTTTTCATACCAATCCAAAAGCTGATGTTTTAAAAGAGATTTTCAATTCTTTTCGAGGAGAAGGTATTTCAACAGGAGCTTATTTTTCTAAACCAGACTGGCACAACGAAAATTACTGGGATCCTTACTTTCCTCCATTCGACAGAAACGTAAACTACGATCCTGCTTTATATCCAGAAAAATGGCAGAAATATGTTGATTTCACGCATAACCAAATCTTAGAAATCTTAAGCAACTACGGAAAAGTAAACATTTTATGGCTTGATGGAGGATGGGTTAGAAAAAGAGACCAAGTAAACATTAAAGAAAACTACGATGAGAAGTTTACAGAAAACGAATCTAAAAATGGTTTCATTAAACACAGAGTGGTAGATCAAGATCCGAAAATGGACGAATTGGTTGTAAAAGCACGTCAAAAACAACCAGGTTTAATTGTTGTAGATAGAGCAGTTCACGGTAAAAATCAAAACTACTTAACTCCAGAAGGACGTGTTCCTGCTAAAACGTTGCCTTATCCGTGGGAATCTTGTATTCCAGCTGGTGGCGGATGGTCTTATTCTCCAGGCGCTACTTATATGACAGGAAGACAAGGAATTCATTTGTTAATTGATATTGTGGCAAAAGGTGGAAACTTATTGTTAAACGTTGCGCCAAGCCCAGAAGGAGAATGGGATAAAGGTGCTTACGACTTGTTGCAAGCTTACGGAGATTGGATGAAAGTAAACAGCACAGCGATTTACAACACCAAACCAATCGAGCCTTACAAAGAAGAAAACATCTGTTTTACACAAAATAAAGCGGGTAACGTATTTGCCTTTTATTTAGCTAAAGAAGGAGAAGATAAAATTCCTGCTGAAGTTACAGTAAAAGCGATTAGCCCTAAAAAAGGAACAAAAATTACCATGTTAGGCTCTAAAACTTCTTTAAAATGGACCAAAGAAGGAAACGGATTTAAAGTACTTATTCCAGAAAGTTTAAGAAACAATCTTCCAGCAAAAGAAGCTTGGACTTTAAAAATTGAAGCGATTAACAGATAAGAAGGAAACCTATGGTTTTAAATAATAAAAACAAATTCAAAACAGCATGTATTTTGTACATGCTGTTTTTTAGCATTACTATTTTTGCGCAGGAGCCTGCCGATTTTGTCAATCCCATAATTGGAACTTCCAATTACGGAGCAGCATTTCCAGGCCCGATTGCACCGCGCGGAATGGCAAGTATTAGTCCGTTTAATGTGGCTGGAGTAAAAAACACTCCGATGGAAAAAGACAGCCAGTGGCTTTCTAATCCGTATGTGAATGAAAATACTTTTTTGACGGGATTTAGTCAAGTGAATTTAAGTGGCGTTGGCTGTCCAGATTTGGGCGTTATCTTATTGATGCCAACTACGGGAAAAGTAGAAATCGATCATTTAAAATACGGTTCGACTTATTCTAATGAAGTGGCAAAGGCGGCTTATTACAGCGTAAACATTGACAAGTATAAAGTAAAAGGAGAATTTACAGCTTCAAAACGAGTTGGGATTAGCAGATTCACTTTCCCGAAAGGGCAGTCTAATATTTTATTAAATCTTGGTTTAGGTTTAACAAATGAAGAAGGAGCCATGATAAAAGTAGTTTCTTCTACAGAAATTGAAGGAATGCGTTCGGTTGGTTCGTTTTGTTACAACAGCCCAGAAGATGCTTACCCAGTTTATTTTGTGGCTCAATTTTCTAAACCTGCCGATAAATTCGGAGTTTGGAAAAAGCCTACCAAATATAACGGTGTTGAAGCACAATGGATGGGTTACAACGGAAAAGCAAGAATGATGGATAATACCATCAAAACTGTTGTAGGAGATAGTATTGGAACTTATTTTACCTATAAATTCGAAAAACAGGAAACGGTTGAAGTTAAAATCGGAATTTCGTACGTAAGTATCGAAAATGCCCGTGAAAACTTAGCAAAAGAAGTGGGTAACAGATCTTTTGACGCAATTTACAAAGAAACCTATAACGAATGGAACGAAGAATTATCGAAAATTATGGTTGAAGGTGGCTCCAAGGATGACAAAACAATTTTCTATACGGCATTGTATCATACTTTAATTCATCCTAATACTTTAAATGATATTAACGGAGAATATCCAGTAATCAAAAGAACTAAAATTCGTAAAACCGAAGGGACTCGTTATACCGTATTTTCATTATGGGATACGTATAGGAATGTGCATCCGTTAATGTCTTTGGTTTATCCAAAACAGCAATCTGATATGGTAAAAAGTATGTTGGATATGTTTGATGAAAACGGCTGGTTACCAAAATGGGAATTGAATTCGACTGAAACTTTTACTATGGTTGGTGATCCTGCAAGTATTGTTATTACAGATACTTACTTGAGAGGAGTTCGTGATTATGATGTTAGTAAAGCGTACTATGCGATGTTGAAAGGCGCCGATAATATTGAAAATAACCCGCTTCGTCCGGGATTGAAAGATTATATCAAAAAAGGATATTTGACAACCGACAGCAAAGGTCCCGTTTCGACCACTCAGGAATACAATATTTCAGATCATGCTATTTCGCTTATGGCCAACGAATTTGGAGACAAAGACAATGTAAAACGTTTTTATAATCGTTCGTTATCCTACAGAAAATTATTCGATAAAAATCTGAATTTACTTCGCCCAAGAACTGCAAATGGAGATTGGTACGAACCTTTTGATCCTACATCTGGAGCTAATTTTGAAGAAAATGTTGGTTTTATAGAAGGAAATGCTTATCAGTATAATTTTATGGTTCCTCACGACATCAAGGGATTAATGAAATTAATGGGCGGGGATAAAGCTTTTTCAGCGCAGTTGCAGAAAATCTTCGATACTAAACAATTTGATATGGCAAACGAGCCAGACATTGCCAATCCGTATCTGTTTAATTATGTAAAAGGGGAAGAATATAAAGCTCAGGAAAATGTAAAAAGATTGGTGAAACAATATTTTCAAAATAGCCCAAAAGGATTGCCAGGAAATGATGATACAGGAACAATGTCGGCTTGGTTGGTGTATTCGATGATGGGAATTTACCCAATTTCTCCAGGAGATCCAGTTTACGCGATTACAACGCCAATGTTTCATAGAGTGATAATCAAATTAGATCCAAGATATTATAAAAAAGAAAGCATTGTAATTGAAAGACAAATCAATAATGATGGAAAAATCAATTCGATTGAGATAAACGGAAAAACACTTAACAGCTTTTTTATTTCGCACGATGATTTTGTGAATGGTACAAAGCTTAAAGTGATCCAAAATTAAACACACACACACAACTATGTTACAATTAAGAATGAGAAAAACAGCCATTATTTTTGTAATGGCTGTTGGTTTTTTAAACCAAGTACACGCCCAGAAAAAGTATCTGTATCAAGATGCGAAAGCGCCTGTTGAAGACAGAGTAAAAGACTTGTTAAGCCGTATGACACTTGAAGAAAAAGTACGTCAGATGGATATGTATAGAGGAGATTTTTTTAAAGAAAAAGAAGATTTTGCTAAAGGTAAATCGGCTGAAAAAATCGGAAAATTAGGAATCGGAGCAATTCATGATCTTTATCCGCGTTCAGCGAAAATGATCAACGATCTTCAAACCAATGTAATCAAAGGAAACCGTTGGGGAATTCCTGCTCTGATTATGTGTGAAATGCTTCACGGTTATTTAGATGAAGGAAGTACCGCTTTCCCAATGAACATTGGACTTGGTGCAACTTGGGATACTTCTGTTTTGGACAAAGTGGGTAAAGTAATCGGTATGGAAGCTAGAGCGCATGGCGTTCATTTTGGTTTTGGTCCAAACTTAGATTTAGGCCGCGAACCAAGATGGGGAAGAGTAGCTGAAACTTTTGGCGAAGATGCGTATTTGAATAGCGAAATAGGATTGGCATTCATCAAAGGATTGCAGGGAGACGATTTAAAATCAGATCGTTCTATTATTGCCGAGCCAAAACACTTTGCGGTTCACGGTATTCCACAAGCGGGAGGAAATTCTTCTCCAATTTTAGTGGGAGAACGTTCAGTTAGAGAAGATCATTTGCCTTCTTTCCAAAAAGCATTTACAAAAGGAGGTGCATTAGGAACTATGTGTGCGTATTCGGAGTTGGACGGAATTCCTTGTGCGGCAAACCACTGGTTGTTGACAGATGTTTTAAGAAACGAATGGGGTTTTAAAGGACTTGTAGTCTCAGATTTAGGCGCTATTAAATACATTCAAACGACTCATAAAGTTTCTGATTCTCCAAAAGAAAGTATTAGAGAAGCGGTTTCTGCGGGAGTTGATATGCAGTTTTACGATTTCAGTAACGAATTCTGGCAAAATACCATCATTGAATTGGTAAACGAAAAGAAATTGACAATGGAAAACATCGACCGTGCAGCGGGAGCAGTTTTGCGTTTGAAATTCTTATTGGGATTATTTGAAAATCCGTATACCGATAAAAACCTGATTAAAGAGCGTTTTCATACCAAAGAAAACCAAACTGTTGCTTTAGAAGCGGCTCATAAATCGATGGTCTTATTAAAAAACGAAAACAATATTTTACCACTAAGTAAAAATCTTAAAAATATTGCAGTTATCGGACCGAATGCTAATGCTTCGAGAATGGGAGGTTATGCTCCTAAAAACAGTGTTGGAGTAACCGTTTTTGAAGGTGTGCAGCAAGTAATGGGAAAAACAGCCAATGTGGTTTATGAAGAAGGCGTGCCTTTGATTATAAAAGGACAAGCTATTCCATCTAAATATTTATTTACTTCTGATGGATCTCAAAACGGATTAAAAGGAGAATATTTTAATAATAGAAATTTAGAAGGAACTCCAGCTTTAACGCGTATCGACAACCAATTAGAATTTGACTGGCCATGGGCTCCTGGTGATGGTGTCAATGTGGATGATTTCTCTATTCGTTGGACAGGTTATATTCAATCAGATAAATCATTTGACGGTTGGTTGGGCTTAAGTTCAGATGATGGAATCAGAATGTGGGTTGACGATCAATTGGTGATCGACAACTGGACAAAAGGTGCGACAAGCATTGTAACCACTCCAAAAAATATTGAAGCAGGAAAGAAATATAAAGTCCGCATTGAAATGTGGGAAGGAGGCTGGGGAGCCAGAGCTCACTTGCGTTGGAATTTAGAAAAAGTAAACATGCAGCCAGCAATTGATGCCGCTAAGAAAGCAGATGTTGCCATTGTAGTTTTAGGAGAATCAAACGAATTGGTTGAAGAAAATAGAGATGCTGCTACTTTAGATTTACACGGAATGCAGCAGGAATTGATTGAAGCCATCCAAAAAACAGGAACTCCAGTAGTTTGTGTGCTTTTAAATGGACGTCCGCTTTCTACAAATTGGATTGCAGATAATATCCCAGCAGTTTTAGAAGGTTGGTTCCCAGGAGAATTTGGAGGAAGAGCTGTGGCCGATGTTTTATTTGGAGATTACAATCCTGGAGGAAGATTGCCGATTACAGTTCCAAAATCAGTTGGGCAGTTACCTATATATTACAATCAAAAACCATCTGCGATTCACAAATACGTTAGCGAAAGCGAAAATCCATTGTATACTTTTGGTTACGGTTTAAGCTATACGAAGTTTGAATATTCGAATTTAAAAATCAGTGCCAACGAAATTAAACCAGATGGAGAAGTAAAAGTTTCTGTTGATGTGAAAAATGTTGGAAATCTGGATGGAGACGAAGTTGTGCAATTATATGTAAATGATGTTTACAGTTCTGTTACGACTCCAGAAAAAACTTTAAGAGGTTTTAAGAGGTTAAATGTTAAAAAAGGAGAATCCACAACTGTAGAATTTACACTTACAAAAGATGAGTTAGGTCTGTATAACAGGCAGTTACAGTTTGTGGTAGAGCCAGGAGACTTTGAAGTTATGGTAGGTGGAAATTCGACTGATCTGTTAAAAACCAAATTTAAAGTTTCGAACTAAAAGACGTTAAATACCGCATAATTTTAAACGTTTCTTTGATAAAAAAAAGAATACAATTAAAAAAGGCCAAAATCTATTAGATAATAGTGTTTTGGCCTTTTTTTATAAGGCAGAGTAGGATTACAAATGAAAACGTTTTCTTTCAATAAATGACCAAAGATTTACCAACACCTGTGAAAAAATGTCATTTGTCGAAATTATATTTTGTTAACAGAATGTATTCTTAAGTTTAACATGTTATTAACTCTAAAAAAACAACTAATATGATTAAAAGCGTACTAAAATTACTGTTTGTCATATGCCTTTTTGGGTTCCAAGGCCTAGAAGCGCAGACAACAGTAAAAGGAACGATAACAGATGCTCAAAGCGGAATTCCTATTCCTGGAGCAAATATTATTGTTAAAGGAACTAGAACAAGTGCTTCATCAGATTTTGATGGTAAATACAGCATTAATGTTCCAAATCAATCGGCAGTTTTAGTTTTTACTTATGTAGGATCTGGTACTAAAGAAGTTGCTGTTGGATCGCAATCTACAATTAACGTATCTTTAGGTCCAGATGCACAGCAGTTAGGAGAGGTGGTGGTTACCGCTCTTGGTATTAAAAGAGAGAAAAAGGCAATTACTTATTCTGCACAAAACGTTTCTGTAGATGAATTGTCTGAAGCAAGATCATTAAACGTTGCTAACTCACTTTCTGGTAAAGTAGCAGGTCTTAACTTCTCTACAACTTCAAATGGTGTTGGTTCTTCTTCTAGAATTACTTTAAGAGGTAACAGATCTCTTAACGGAAACAACCAACCTCTTTATGTTGTAGATGGTGTGCCAATTAGTAACGGAACAACAACAACTAACCCTGATATTGATACAGGAGGAACTACACAGCCTGATGGTATCTCTAACATTAACCCAGAAGATATTGCTTCGATGACTGTTTTGAAAGGACCATCTGCAGCAGCTCTTTACGGATCTAGAGCATCAAATGGTGTTATCGTGATTACAACTAAATCGGGTAAATCTGGAAAAACTTCAGTTTCGTTATCATCTAACTTTATGGCTTCTTCGGCTTATAATTTGATGAATTTACAAAATGAGTACGGACAAGGTACAAATGGTGCTTATGTTTCTAACTCAAGTTCAAGCTGGGGAGCACCTCTAGACGGACGTCAGGTTTCTGCATGGCAGTTAGTTCGTAATCCAAATTATGCTGGACCAGCGACACAAAGCTATTCGCCACAGCCAAACAACGTTATTGATTTCTACAAAACAGGTTATAATTTAGCCAACACTTTGACTGTTACAGCTGGTAACGAAAAAGCGCAAGGTTATTTCTCTTATACAAACACGCGTGCTGAAGGTATTGTTGGAGGAAACCAATTGGACAGACACAATCTTAACTTAAGATTGACAAGCAAAATCTCTGATAAATTATCATTAGATGTAAAAACAAACTATATCGTTCAGGACATCGACAATTTATTAAGAACTGGAGAAGAGTCTATCGGAACATCTGCTTATTTATTGCCTCGTAGTATTGCTTACAACGATTACAAAGATTTTGAGTATTTTGATGCTGCAGGACAAAGACAAGTAAACTATTTCCTTGACGAGACTGGAGCTCCTGGAGGAAACCCATTCTGGTCTGCTCTAAGAGATGATGCTCGTACAGACAAAAGAAATAGATTTATTGGTTTAGCGTCTCTTAAATATGAGTTTACAAAAACATTAAGCTTACAAGGTAGAGCTGGTTTAGACCAAATGACAAACAAAAACGTAAGAAACAGATATGCAACAAATGCTTTCAATAGCAATATGGGTTCTTACAGCGAATCTTATGAAACAGTTAGCGAGTTAAACGTTGATGCTTTGCTTTCTTACAACGAAAAATTCGGAGATTTCTCTATTGGACTTAATGCAGGTGCGAGTTCATTGCAACAAAATAGTTCATCTTTAGGATCTGGCGGTGTTTTAAGTAAGAGAAACTTCTTTGCGTTATCAAACGTACAAACGATCCAATCTACTTCTACAGCTTCAGAAAAAAGAATTAACTCTGTTTACGGATTTGGTCAAATTGGTTTCAGAAACTATTTATTCTTAGATTTAACAGCTAGAAATGACTGGTCTTCTACTTTACCAAGTGATTACTTCTATCCATCTTTCGGACTTTCAGCAGTTATCTCTGATATGGTAACATTGCCAGAAGTAATTAGTTTTGCAAAAGTAAGAGCTTCTTACGCACAAGTTGGTAACGATACAGATCCTTATCAAACGCAACAAAGATTTTCATACATCGGAGGAAACGGTGGTATGTTATACGGACAAAGCACAAAAGCAAATCCAAACTTGAAACCAGAGATTTCTTCTTCTTCTGAGTTTGGTGCCGATGTTAGATTTTTCAACAACCGTTTAGGTTTAGATTTTACATACTTTAAAACGTTGACTAACAACCAAATTTTCTACATCAACACTCCTGAATCTTCTGGATATTCTAGAGCAATCGTAAATGGTGGAGATATCGAAAATAAAGGTATCGAGTTTACGCTTACTGCAACTCCAATTCAAACACAAAACTTTACTTGGGATATTACAGCAAACTATGCTTCTTATAAGTCAAAAGTAAAATCTATCTTTGAAGGACGTGACGAATTAGTAATTGGTGAAGGACGTTTAGTAAGAAGTAAAGTAGTTGAAGGTGGCGAGTACGGTGACTTATACATCAAAGGTTTCCAAAGAAACGCTGCTGGACAAATTCTTGTAAATAGTGCAGGTATTCCTTTAGCTACAAATGGTTTTGATGTTCGTGCTGGTAACTTTAACCCAGATTGGACTGCAGGTTTCAAAAACAACTTTAAATACAAAGATTTCTCTTTAAGCTTCTTAGTTGACTTTAGAATTGGCGGTGAAGTGATTTCATACACTCAAGCTAGACAAGCTGGTTTAGGGGTAAGTGATATTACCTTGGCAGGAAGAAATGGCGGAATCGTTGTGGATGGTGTTGTAGATAACGGAAACGGAACTTATACTAAAAACACAACAAGCATCAATGCTGAGCAATACTGGACAGCAATCGGTCAAAGAACTCCAATTGCAGAGCCATTCGTTTACGATGCTACAAACATCAGATTAAGAGAGCTTGTTTTTGGTTACTCAATGCCAAAACGTTTATTAGGTAACTCAGGATTTACAAGTATCGATTTCTCATTAGTAGGTAGAAATTTATTCTTCTTCTTAAACAAAGCAGAACACTTTGATCCAGAAGCGGGAGCAGGAACAGGAAACCTACAAGGGATTGAATCTTTCAACATTCCTTCAACGAGAGACTATGGAGTTAATGTTAAATTCGGATTTTAATTAAAAAAGAGATATCATGAAATATACTTTTAAAATAAAAACACTAGGACTTGCGATAGCGATGCTGTCTACTTTCTCTAGTTGTACAAAAGACTTCGAGGAAATAAATACAGATCCGAATTCGCTTACAGAGAGTCAATTAGACCCAACACTTGCTGGACCAGCATTTGCATCTGCACTATATGCAGGTATCCATAATGGTTCTTATTCGTCACCAGGAGTAGATGATCAAGGTACTTGGGGTATTGCAACCGGTATTTTATCATCAACTTTTATCCACTACTTAAACTGTGGATACGGAACAGAAAGAAATGCTTTCGTAAATGGATATGAAGGTAGAGGATGGACTAGATTTTACACTGTTGCAGCTCCAGCTTTAAAGAATGCTTTCAAAGCATCTGAAGGAAATGCAGAAGCTACTGCAGTATTAAAAATCTGGAAAGTTTTCATGTACAACCAAATGGTTGATGCTTATGGGCCAATTCCTTATACAGAAGCTGTTAATGGTAAAGAAAAAGTTCCTTACGACAGTGTAGAATTTATCTATACCGATTTCTTTAAATTATTAGATGAAGCCAATGCAACATTAACTTCTACTTCAGCAACTTCAGTTGCTTCTCTTGCCCCAAATGATAGAGTTTATGCAGGAAGTGTTGACAAATGGAGAATCTTTGGAAACAGTTTAAGATTACGTTTGGCATTAAGAATTTCTGATAAAGAACCTACAAAAGCAAAAACTCAAGCAGAAGCTGCGGTAGCTGCAGGAGTTATGCAGACCAATGATCAAAGCGCTTACTTTAAAGCTAGTAACATTACACCAAACAATTTAAACATGATTGTAAACAGCTGGGGTTATGTAATGACAGCTTCTATGGAAAGTATCTTGGTTGGTTACAACGATCCACGTTTATCAAAATGGTTTGCGCCAGTTTCTACAGGACCATACAGAGGAAATCCTGTTGGAGGTTTAGAAGATCAATTTGGAACTACAGAATTCTCTAAATTCAATAATGATGTTTTAGGAAATGGTCCTAATAACACACTTAGCGAAACTAAAAACATTGAAATCTTTATGGCTTCAGAAAACTACTTGAGTAGAGCAGAAGGAGCATTAAATGGATGGAACATGGGAGCAGATGCTAAAACTTTGTACGAAACAGGTATTAGATTATCTCTTGCTCAATGGGGAATTACAGAGGCTGCAACTGTTAATGCATACATCAATGGAGTAACATTACCAACATTGCCAAACATCTTGACATTATACCCAACTTTAGATTTACAAGATATTCCAGTTAAATTGCCAGTTGCTTGGTCTGCATCTACTGCTGATCAAAGAACTCAAATTGCGGTTCAAAAATACCTAGCAATTTTCCCAGAATCTTGGGAAGCTTGGGCAGATTTACGTAGAAGCGATGCGAAAGTAATCTATCCAGTTTTAAACACAGATAATCCAGATGCTGGAGTTGGTAAATCTTTGATGAAAAGAATTATTTATACTACAAATGAGTACTCAGCAAACAAAGTTGGTGTAGATGAAGGAATTTCTAAATTAGGAGGTCCAGATTCTGGTGGAACAAGACTTTGGTGGGACACAAAATAATTAATTTGGTAAAGTAAAAAATCAATCGATTTGTTACTTGAGCAGAAGGAGAGGAAACTCTCCTTTTGTTTTATAAATAGTGCAGTGAATTTTGCCCCAGCTTTAATTCGTTATAAATAATTATAATTTTTATCCAAATAAAATGATTGTAAAGACAAAATATACTGTTACGGCGCTATTGGCTTTATTTCTTTTTTCTAATAAAATAATTGCTCAGATAAAAGCCGTAAATATCGAAAGCAGTTATATTGCAGATCCGCCTGTTACAGCAAACAGCCACGCATCGACTTTGGTGGAATATAAGCCAAACGAGATTTTGGCAGCTTGGTTTGGCGGAAAATATGAAGGTGCAAAAGACGTCGGAATTTACATTTCGGCTTATAAAGACAAAAAATGGTCGGCACCTAAAAATTTGATTCAGCCACTAATTAAAAATGGCGATACACTTCCTTGCTGGAATCCTGTTTTGTTTAAAAGCAAAAGCCAGAATTTGTATTTGTTTTATAAAATTGGAAAAAATCCGAGAGAATGGTTTGGCGCTATGATTGTTTCGAAAGACAACGGAACAACCTGGGGAGAACCAAAATATCTTCCAAACGGAATTTTAGGCCCAATTCGAAACAAACCAATCGAAACGACTCCTGGCGTAATTTTATGCGGAAGCAGCACCGAAAGTGTCAATACAGACGAATGGCGTGTGCATGTTGAAGAATACACAGAAGCAACAGACTCTTGGAAGAAAATAGCCGTAGAAAATAATCAGAACTTTGATATCATTCAACCAACATTTTTAATTCACAGTAAAACTGATATTCAGATGCTGTGCCGCAGCAAACACAATAAAGTGGTTTCGAGCTGGTCGGGAGACAATGGCCAAAGCTGGATTAGAACCAACACCATAAATGTCATCAATTCAAATTCTGGTATTGATGCCTTAACAGTTGATAAAAACCTGTTTTTATTAGTAAATAATCCGCTTCCTATCGGCAAAGACTGGTTTAACGGACGAAATGTTTTGGATGTTGAATATTCTAAAGACGGTTTAAATTGGACCAAATTATTCAATCTGGAAAAACAGGAAAAAGGAGAATTTAGCTATCCAGCCATCATCCAAACCACAGACAAAAAAATACACGTTTTGTATACGTACGATCGAAAATATATAAAACATACCTCTTTTGATTTATAATCTTTGAGTTGATGGAACGCGGATGACACGGATTTACTTCGTAAAGACGCTGATTTTTACGGATTTTTTTTGAATTTATTTTTTGTAATATCTGCGTTTATCCGCGTTTTCGCAAAGCCAATCCGTATCATCCGCGTTCCATTCTATAGACATCTAATTATGAAAAAACACTTCATTGCAATTCTTTTATTTTGCTGCACTTTCGTGAATGCACAAATGGAGAAGACCTTTTATAAACACGATAAATATCTTTCGTCGGATAAATTGGAAGGTCGTTTTCCCGGTACTGAAGGAAATAACAAGGCGGCGGCTTATATTGAGAAGTATTTTAAAAAATATGGTTTAAAAGAATTCGGTAATTCATATTATCAGCCATTCAAAATTTTTGTCAAAGAAGGCATCAATAAAATGAAATCGGATTCTGTAGCAACGAAGAATGTTGTAGGCTATATCGAAGGTTCAGATCTTAATTTGAAAAACGAATACATTGTTATCGGAGCTCATTACGATCACTGGGGTTGGGGCGGACAAGGTTCTGGAAGCAAAAAGAAAGAAACATTTGCCATTCATAACGGAGCAGATGACAATGCCTCTGGAGTTTCGGCTTTGCTGTGTATTTTGGAGGAAGTTGCTAAAATGAAGATGAAGCCAAAAAGAAGCATCATTTTTATTTCGTTTAGCGGAGAAGAAGAAGGATTGTTGGGCTCAAAATATTTCATTAATCATCTTCCAATTCCAAAAGAAGCCGTAAAAGTGATGCTAAACATGGATATGGTCGGGAGATTAAACGATAAAAAAGAGCTTTATATGGGCGGAGCAGGAACTTTTCCGAACGGAGTAGAGCTGATGAAAAAACTGCAAGAAAACAGCGGATTAAATCCCGTAATTCACGCCGGTGATGTTGGCGGCTCCGATCATGTTTCTTTCTACAAAGAATCCATTTCTGCGGTTGGTTTTCATACAGGCGGACATCCGCAATACCACACGCCAGACGACGATATCGAACTGATTAATTCAGACGGAGGAGCATTGGTAGCAGAATATATTTTTAATGCCCTAACACAAATTGCCAATTACGAAGAAGCTTTGGTTTTTATTAAACAGAATTGAGTTGTTGGATCAAATATTATTAATCCAACGGATTAGATTTAATCTGTGTATATCTGCTTTAATCTTTTTAAATCTGCGTGAAAAAATCTACGTGTAAAAGTATTTCACGCAGATCTGACAAGATTTCAGCAGATTAAATTAGATTTTATTTATGGAATAAATTAAGTCGACTAGTGAAATTAATGCCTGTTCAATTTCACAAAATGAGTTAAGTTAATTAGTTTTTGTTTGTTAGAAGACGGTGTCTATTAAATGTTATAGACGCCGTCTTTCATTTTAAAAGCCCATGAAGCCATGGCATCAATAACAGGAAGCAATCCGTTTCCTGCATGGCTTAATTTATATGTTACAAATGGCGGTACAACAGGTTTTGCCTCGCGAATAACCAATCCGTCTGCTTCTAATTGTTTTAAATGCTGAATAAGCATTTTTTCTGTCACAGCTGGAATTGCTCTTTTCAATTCACTGTAACGCTTATCACCGGTCGATAAATGATATAAAATAATAGGTTTCCAGTAGCCTCCAATTTTCTCCATAACAAAAGTTACGGGACATTTTTCCAACGCATATTGTTTGTTTTCCTGAATAGTAGACGATTCTTTAATTGCTGTCATGATACATACTTTAGGGTAAGTACTTGTATAAAAGTAAGTACAAAGATACCTTTGTCTTGTCAAATAAAAAACATTTTAAGATGAAAATTATAATCTCAGGTTCATTAGGAAACATAGGAAAGCCATTAACGGCACAATTAGTACAGTCAGGTCACGATGTAACCGTTATCAGCAGTAGCGAAGATCGCAAAAGGGACATTGAAAATTTAGGAGCTAAAGCTGCAATAGGATCAGTTAATGATGCTGATTTTCTTTCTAGAACTTTTGTAGGAGCGGATGCTCTTTTTGCCATGACACCTCCAAATATGGGTGGAGTAAATATTGTAAAAAATACTACAGATGCTGGTTCCGCTTTCGCGAAAGCAATCCAAACAGCAAACCTTAAAAGAGTAGTAATGCTAAGCAGCATTGGAGCTGATTTGCCAACAGGAAACGGACCAATTGCAGGTTTGCATAACATAGAGAAGATTTATGAAAAATTAGACACTTCTATCACGTTTTTAAGAGCAGGATATTTCTACATCAATTTCTTTAATGATATTCCGATGATAAAAGGAGCAGGAATTATGGGAGCTAATTTTCCTGCATCAAATCATATTCCGTTAGTGCATCCAAAAGATATAGCGGTGGCTGCAGCAGAAGAATTACAGAAAACTCAAGAGGGTAAAAACATTCGCTATATCATTAGTGATGTAAAAACTCCTTCAGAAATTGTAAAAGCTTTTGGATTTGCAATTGGCAAACCAGAACTTCCTTGGATCGAATTTACAGACGAGCAATATTTTGGAGGAATGACTCAAGCAGGAGTTCCAGAAGAAATGGCTGGTTTATATACCGAAATGGGTACAGGATTACGCAATGAAACGATTGCGGCTGATTTCTTGACAAATGATGGAAAAGTAGACGGTAAAATCAAATTAGAAGATTTTGCTAAAGAATTTGCTTCAAAATTCTAATCATAATCTGTGGGGTAAAATTTTTAAACACATAGAGACATAGTTTTTACGCGTCATAAATATGTTGAAGGAAAAAATAATGCATATAGTTAGCTATGTGTTTAAATTGAACCCGATAGGATTTGACACATCATATAAACAAACATTCCGCTTACTAAGAATAGAAGCGGAATGTTCCAATTTTAAAAAAAAATCTCAAAATGAGAATTGTTCACAGACTGTTTTTAGTCCGTATTTTTTAGAAAACACCGATGTAGTGGTTTCCTGGTTTGTTTACCAGTTTAGCACCTTTAGTAACTTTTCCAGAAGGAATATCAATTACATAAATGTTGCCATCTTTTCCAACTGGAGTAACAGCAATGTAGAAATTGTTTCCGTCAACCACAAAACCTTGATATTGTCCGAAATTTAGATCGGCATCATAGCCAATGCCTTCTACTTTTTGAGCCGTTCTTGCATTCAGATCCAATCGTGCTAAGAAACCTTGTTCTGTTCCTTCGTAAGTGTAAACCGCATAAGCAATTCCGTTTCCAACATATCTCCAAGCATCGATATAACTTCCTTTAACTCCTAAAGCAGTATCTAAACTAAATACGTAATTATCATCGTATTGATTGTTTTGATTAATTCTTAAAATGTAAGAACCTTTTTGAATATCTCTTTGTGTAGCTTGGTAAATGTTTCCATCAGTAGCCACAAAACTGTTAAAACTTCTGTAACCGCTAGTATCTCCAAAGGCAACTTTAGAAGTAATTACAACAGGATTTTCTAAAGAAGGATAATCTACAACAACAGATTTTGAACCCAAACGTGTAAATGAACTTTCGTTTTTTGACGGATCAGCAGTATTGGTTTTACGCATCCAAGTTCCGATAATTAATTTGTTTCCAGCTTTGTTCAATGTTGGGGCATCCAAACGGAAAATGTGGTGTCCTTGAGCTTCTTCTTCAGCAGTTAATGGAATATCGTATTGTTTGTAAGCAGAAATTAAAGTTTGTTTCATGTCTAATGACAATACAGTAGCTTTTCCTCTTGTGTTTTTGTAGCTTTTATCTTCGTTTACACTAACAACAGGAGTAGCCACATTTACTGCAACACCAGTTTTGTCACCATCAAAAAGTTTTACCCATCTTGGGGAAGTGCCAGCATATTGAGAAATATTTACTTTAGCCTCAGATTCTGTAAACTTGTTTCCGCCATTTACTTTGTACGTCATAAATTCACCTCCATTAGCACCTGTATAAGTGATATTGAAAAGAGTACTTCCATCTACAGAAGATTGTAAGCGTGCAGTTCTGCTAGATTGTACAGGAGTTCCGTTATCGTAAACGTTTACAGAAAAATTAGGATCTATAGCATTTTCTTTGCTGATTGCATACACTTTTGTACCGCCATTTCCGTCACCTGGATCGGTTTGCATAACTGCTCCCGCTACGGTAATCCAACGGCCATCTGTTACTGGATTAACAATTTCTGTATTTTTGTTATCGTCGCTGCTGCAAGCTGCAGTTAATGCAAGCGCACCAACCATTAAGCTAGATGTAAATAATTTAAATGTGTTTTTTTTCATCTTTATAGCATTTAAAAATTAGTTATTTATTGAATGATTAAAATTTATTTAAGGTATAGTTGAGTTTTAAATAAAAGGCTCTTCCCGGTTTTTGGGCAGCAAAATTGTCGTAAACCTGTTCGTCAAACACATTTCGCGTATCAAAACTTACTGTGAATTGCTTGTTCGGAAAAACATAGCTTAGACCTAAATCTTGAGGAAATTGTGCTGTAGTTCTATCCGTTTCCAACCATGAAGTGTAAAACGGCGCTACATAACCGCAGTAGTAATACAGATTGAGTTCTGATTTACTCTGAATAACATTTCTAAAATTATACTGAAGATTAGCGTTTAAATTAAAGAAGGGCTCGTTTGGAAGCTGTTTGTTGTAATTTGGAAGAACGTTTCCGTTTTTATCGTATTTGTCTTTAAACAGGGAATTGAATTTGGAAAGATTCATACCAGCAAAAAAGCGATTGTGATAAGAATATTGAAAGGATGCTTCAAACCCAACAGATTGTACTTTTCCTAAATTGACAAATGGAGAAGCTTGAATGGCTTCATTGACGCGATCACTAATCTGGCGAACAATTTTATCTTCGGTATTTCTCCAAAAAGCATTTCCTGAAACCGTAAGTTTATGATTATTCATTTCGTACGGACTAAAGCGAAGACCTGCATTAAAATTATTGCTCTGCTCTGGTTTTAGTCCAGAATTGCTAATGATATTTTCTCCAGGATTGCCAAATATTTCATTTTCTGAAGGAAGTCTAATTGCTTTTTCCGCAGAAGCCATTACCATCACTTTTGGAAGAATAGAATAGGAGGTTGCCATTCCGTAACCATTGTAATTTGTTCTTTTAGAAGTAACAACTTCTTTTACGACATTCTGACCATTTTCGGTTGTAACCTGCGGATCTCTTTGCTCATTTTTCATGTTGTAATTTTTGAGAAAAAGATTCGCTCTCAATCGAGATTGAAACGCAGTCATTTCGTAAGCGAATGAAGAAACCGTTTTGGCTAAATCTCTCGTAATGATGAAATTTCGTGTAATTTCGGGCTGCATTTCATCATAATCATTTCGGTCAAGAATATACGTCATAACATTCACAAGCACTTTATGATTCTCCGTAATCGAATAGCTAAGACCCGCTCGAGTATTAAAAATATCAGATTTCATATGATTAACCGTTGGCGCGCCTTGTTGTGCTCCCGTATTCGTCAAAATAGGTTGACCATAAAGGCCAAGGGCTTTTTCGCCGTTCCAATTGTAATTCCACTTTACTGTGTCATTAATCACATCGTTTCTATGGCTGTAAACAGAAATAAGAGAGAAATCTAGATTCTTAATTAGAAAGTTTCTTTTGCTGTAATTCAGACTAAAGACATTTGCTGCAGATTCGCTAAAACGACCTTTATAAGGTTTTGTCATGTATTGTCCGTGCTGAATCTGATTGTAATCTTGAGAACCATTGTAGCTGATAAGAAGATTATCTGCCCAATCGACATTAGTAAAACCAGCTTCTAATCTTCCTCCAAAAGAACGGTACATGCTTTCAAATCGCTTGGCGCGAATGTATTCGTAACGTCCGTTTGGTGCGATATTGTAAACCCATTTTCCCCAAACTTCATAGTCATTGTCAGAGTAATTCTGAAAAGCATTGGCCTTTACTGTAAATCCGTTTTTGTCTCTAAAAGAAGCATTTACGTTAGATTGAACGGTATTAAAAGAACCGTACGAAACAGAAGCATTTAAACTATTTTTAGCCCCTTTTTTCAAAACCACATTAATAGCGCCTCCAAGCGAATCATCGGCTAAATAAGCAGGTACAACGCCTTTAAAAACTTCAATTCGTTCAATCAAAGCTGGCGGAATACTATTTAGACTGAAAGATGCGCCATAAGTCTGGATTGGAACTCCATCGATGAAAATTCGAATAGCATTTCCAGACATTCCGTTGATATTGTACGTAACCGCAGAACCCAAACCTCCATTTTGCCTGATTCTAACACCACCTGAACGATCCAGTAAATCATTGGTTTGCAAATTTCTTTTTGCAGCTTCTTGCGTTTCGATTACATTAACTGCAAAGCCTTTTTCTATAATGTCTTTTTTGAAGCTTTTTTTCTCAATTTTTACTTCTTTAAGCGCTTTCGGATCTGTTATTTTTTCTAATGCAATATTGATTTGATGCAATGGTCGATTAACCGAGATATGTATGGTTTTCGGTTTAGCTTCCATAGAAGAGACTTCCAAATTGTAACTTCCATAAGCCAAACCTTTTATTTCAAACTGACCATCGTTATCGACTACCACAAACTTCTTTGTTCCTGTAATTTGAACAGATGCCCCAAAAGCAGTTTCGTTATTGGCAAAATAGATTTTTCCTGTAATTTTTCCGGTTTGTGACCAAGCTAAAATAGTAAATAAGAATAGAAGTAAAGTTGTTCTCATATTGAGTCTGCAAATAAAAGTGATGCAAACTTATGCGATAATTTAAATTTAATCTAAATAAAGTAATTAGAAGATTATTAGAATTGCAAGGTTGATTCTAATGTTATTTTAATGTTAGATGTGAAGATGTAAAATGTAAAATGTGGATTAGTGATGTTTTCCTGAGTGAAGTCTAAGGATATGCACAATGTATTTTTTTATGGAAATGAAACAATCTCGCAAAGTCGCAAGGTCGCAAAGTTTTTTCTAAATAACCTCCAGCTTTAGCTGGAGGTTATTTAGAAGCAATAAAAAAGGCTTTAGCCAAATCTTTCCAGCTTTTTTGTCATTTCGACGAAAGGAGAAATCACACAAGCAATTCCGCTTGGTATATCGCCAATCTTTGTCGAATTACTAGTGTGATTTCTCCTTTCGTCGAAATGACAAACTTTATGATAAAAACTTCAAGTAAAATAAAATAAAACTTTGCGTCTCAGCTCCCGATTGCTATCGGGATTGCGAGATTAAAACATTCACTTTGCGCAGTCGCTCAGGAAGACAAAGAAAAGCACAATTCAGCACTGACATTTGACATCTCACATTTGACATCTTACAATTTACAATTTATAAGCGAAGTTCGTAGACTTAATAATCTTCCCTGTATCTGTAATCATTACACAACTGTAATCAGGGAATTTCTGAAGTAAAAGCAAACCTTCTTTTTGCCCTAAAACCATCATCGAAGTGCTTAAGCCATTTGCGGTTTCTGCATTCGGACCAAAAACCGTTACGCTGCATAAACCAGTTGCAGGATAACCAGTTGCAGGATTTATAATGTGGGAATAACGCTTTCCGTTAAAAACAACAAACTTTTCATAACTGCCAGAAGTAGTGACAGCACCTTCTTTTAGCGGAATAGCAGCTAAAATCTTCTCCGGTTTAAACGGATTCGTAATTCCGATTTTCCAATCTTTTCCGTTGGGTTGTTTTCCCCAAGTGCTCATGTCTCCAGAACCGTTAATAATTCCAGCTTGAACACCTTTTGCAATCATCATGGTACGACATTTATCGGTTGCGTAGCCTTCGCCTAAAGCACCAAAACCAATTTTCATTCCTTTTAATTTCAAGAAAATAGTCGATTCTAGACTATCTAAAATGATGTTTTTATAACCCACTTTCTCTACCGATTTTTTTATAGCTTCTGCTGAAGGCATTTCGGTCATCGAACCATCAAATTTCCATACGCGATCTAAAGCAGCAAAACTCACGTCAAATCCGCCATTGGTTATTTCAGAAAGTTTAATGGCTCTTTGCGCCAGTTCAAAAACTTCACGATCTACTTTTATGGGTTTAATACCCGCATTTTGATTGACTTCAGAAACTTGAGAATCGGGTTTCCAATCGGAAATTAAATTTTCAATTCGAGTGATTTCGCCAATTACAATATCAATATTTTGTTCTGCCGAAAGCGAATCTTTATCGACAATGCTAATATCAAAACGTCCGCCCATAAGCAAAGTCGTTCTTTTTCGTAATACTTGCGAATGTGCAGATAAACAACAAGTAATTACAAAAAAGAATAAAATTTTATGGGAGAACATTTTACGCATAAAAAGGTTTTAGTTTAGCTCCAGCGGAGCGAATATTTATAGATAATTGTTAGTAGAGATTTTAAAGCTCCAAGGAGTGACATTTCAACCATCAACCATCAACAATTCATAATTAATAGCAGTCCGTTAAAAATTGTTTATTGGCTTTGTATTCTTCAAGTGTTTTTAATCCTTTTGATACACACAATTCGCTTAAAACAGCTTCGACATCTTTCTGCATGGCAAGCGAACCGCAAATCATAATAACACCGCCTTTTTTCAATAAATTAGTAAAGAACGAGGAATCTCTTTTAATCAAATCCATTACATAAATGTGTTCGGCTTCGCGAGATAAAGCGACATGAAAATTATCCAGATGTTCTTTCTGCATCATGATTGCAGCAAACTTTTTGTAAGCCATTAAAGTTGGTGTTTCCATTCTAAATCCGCTATAGAGATGAAGTTCCTGTTTGGCTTTGTTTTGTTCAATCATTCCTAAGAAAGGAGCAATCCCTGTTCCGTTAGAAACAAAAGCTACTTTTTGCGCTTTCTTTGGAAGATGGAAAGCGGGATTTTTTACAATCTGTGCTTTTACGATATTTCCTGGTTCCAAAGCATTCAAAAAGCCAGAACCCAATCCGTTGGGATGAAGTTTTACCACTAACTGAATGTTTCCAGAATGATTTCCGATAGAGTAGAGGCGTTCTCTAGAATCATTAGCAGGATAAATTGCCAATAAGTCGCCAGAACTAAATTTTGCTCTTGAACTAGCTCTTAAAGTCAGTATAAAAGTATGTTCGGTTTCAGAAATTGGCGTTTTATCCAAAACCATTAATTTTTGCAAGCCTTTTGGAACGTGATTGTATAATGATGGAGTTGTCGCCAAAGGAATTCCCGTTTTTTCGCTCCATAATTTTACCCATTCTACAAATTCAACAGCCGATTTATCGTTTACAGTCTGTAGATTTAAATAACGGTCTGCCCATTTTTGCTTTCCTAAAAGCTGATCGATTTCAATAGCAAACTGGCAAAAGTCGGGATACGATTTAGAACCAAAACCAACTACAGAAAAATGAATGCTTTGTTCTTGATTTTGTTTTTCTAACAAAGCTTTAAATTGCGTTCCGTTAGAAGGCGCGTCTCCCAAACCATGAGTCGACGTAAAAACGATAATGTGTTCGGCTTTTGGATAAGTGGCATATTTATTCAACTCGCTCACAAAAACTTTTTGTCCGTGATTAATCAATTGTTTCTGAATGGAATTGGCAAATCGGAAAGTGCTTCCATTTTCAGAACCGACTAAAAGGATAAAAGTACTTTCGCTAGCCTTAAATTTATTTTTAATTCGACTAGATCTTCTTTTTAAAGTAATTGCAAAACCAGAATAAATAAAGAATAAAATATTAAGGCACGCAATAGCCAAAATAACCGCCCAGATTCCGTTAATTCTTCCTGTATGAAGATCAAGGCTTAATGCCGCAAATTGAGCTGTCATTGGCGAAAGCTTTTCAGAAATTACAGTTCCTGTAACCTGATTTACTTCAACTTCTCTGTCTTTCAGTTCAATGATATAATATTCTTCTGGATCGTCTGTAAAAGGAAATTCGATTTTCTTTACATCAGACAATAAAGTGGTATTGAAAATTGAAGTTGTTTTCGCTTTATCTGAAAGTTCAGTTTTTACAGGTTTTGCTTTTTCTTCGCCCATAAAAAAGTTGAATCTTTCTAGCGATAAATAAGTTCCTGTAAGCGAAATAATCAAAATCGGAATCAAAGCCAATCTTCCTAAAAGAACATGATAATATTGTGCAAAGTATTCTTTGATTATTTTAGAAAAGAAATTTCGGATCCCGCGCTGTCTTTTTAAAACCAGCACAAAACCCGAAATGGATATTAGCAGTAAGCAAAAAGAAATTACACCTACAAAAAAACGTCCCGCTTCATGAAGAAATAGCGAACGGTGCAAACTCGTAATCCAGTTGATGAATTCAGATTTTTTTGCAGGAGTTCCTAATACTTTTCCAGTTTTTGGATCAATGTATGCTTTAACATCATTTCCTTCTGCATCAATGGCTTGAAGCGTTACAAACTGATTGTAATCGACACTTAATTCTGTAATTTCAGAATACTGTTTCTTTAAAATTGGCAGGGTTTCGCCTAGAGTTATTTTATTAAAATCTTCTGCTTTGTAAGGAAGTGTTTTTTCCTGAACTGCATCGACTGCCAGAATGATTCCTGTTACCGAAGCCAAAAGCAAAAAAATAGAAGAAAATAAGGCTAGAGCCAAGTGCGCGTAACGCCAAAAAGAAAGAGTCATTGAGTGTATTCTAGAAATGGAATCGTATTATATTTTATTTAATCTTACGTATTTGATGTAGCCTTTGCCATCTGTTTTTGCTGCAAGACCTTCAGTAGTAAGCGGCACTTCAAGATCGCTTACATAATATTTCTGATCTTCTACAGCAGACTCAAAGCGTAATTTGTAGCCTTTATTAATTTTTGAATTATCAATTTCGATAGTAGTTACGCTACGATCACCGCCTGTTATAGAAGCACCAGTTTTAGCGCTAATATCATCAGATTTTTGAGCAGCATGAAATTTATTCCATTCTTTTAAAGATTTGTACCATTTTTTATCATCGCCCATTACGTAAAGTGTTTTTTCGTACTCGCCAGCTGAGTTAACCAGAGAAACTACGATATAAGCGCCTTCTCCCATATAATTGTTCATTTGCAGCATAATCTTGTATTTGCTTGATTGCGCCTGTGATTGGAAAGAAACTAAAAAGATAAAAGCGCTTGTAAGAGCAATTTTTAATATTGATTTCATTTGAAATTATGTATTTGTGTGGATTTGTAACTTAAATTCCAATATTCAAATTTCAAATTCCAAATCCCAAAAATAGAGTTTGGAATTTGGAATTTCAAATATTGATTATTAATTAATTGTTTATTTTAAGAATTCAACAGAAACGTTGTTTTTGGTAAGAAGCTCGTTTTCTTTTGCTAAAGCATAAGCCGTTTCGTCAAACTCTGTACTGATATCTTTTTTAGCTCCGGCAGAAACTAGATATTTTAAAATAGAATCGTCTTTAGAAGTCATTGCCGCTCTGTGTAAAGCGGTTAAACCATCTTTATTTTTTGCATTGATATCTACTTTTAAATCAGTGATTTTTTTAAGAAGAGCGACATCATTTTTAGTAATAGCTAAATGATATAGAGTGTTTCCGTCTTTTTGAGGAGCAGCCAAGTTTAATCCTTTTTCCTGAAGCAATTTGGCTTTAGCATCAAAAGGATCTGTTGTCGCTTTTTCTCTTCCTGCAGGACGATAAGATTGTACAAGATAAACGCCCAAATTATTTCCGTCTTTGTCTTTTACGTTTACATCTGCACCTTTAGTTAAAAGTAAATTTACAGCTTCTGGAGTTCCATTCCTAACGGCAAAAGTCAAGGCAGATTCTCCTTTTAAATTTTGAGCATTTATGTTTTTTACAGAAGGAAGAAACAACTCTAAAGCTATAGTTTCTCTAGCTCCAGCTGCTGCCATAATTGGCGTGTTGCCTTCTTTATCGGCTTTGTTTACATCAACACCTTTCTCTAAGAAATATTTAATGATTTCTGTCTGATTTGGTTTTCCAGCCAAAAAGTGAAACACATTTTGTCCAGCTTTGTTTTGAGATGTTGCTTTAATTTTTATTTCTTCAACCAGATATTTATAAGTTTCTAAAGTGTTGCTTTCTCTACGGCTTCCTTGCGCCGCAAATAAAAGTGCATCGCTAGTTGGTTTAACTCCCTTTTCTAAAAGCTTTTTCAAAAGAGCAATATTTCCAGATCTTGCAGCATAAGTAAAAGCCGTGTTTCCGTCATTATCAACATCTTTTAAAGACATTCCCTTCGTAGAAAAATAGTCAGCAGCTTTTAATTCTTTGTCTGAAGCAATAGCTAAAAGTAAAAGAGTGGCACCGTTGGCATATTTTTTTTTCGGATTAAGTCCAGCTTTAAAAAAAGCATCGTACATCGCTGCATCTGACTGGCCGCTTGAAGCAGCAAAATCAGCAGGAGCAGTTCCGTGGCTGTCTTCATAATTTACATCAGAACCTTTAGCAATTAAATATTGTACCAATTCAGTATTGCCTCTGTAAGCCGCCCAGTGCAAATAGATTCGATTATCGTGAGTTAACTTTGTAACTGAATTTCCAGGCTGTTCTACTAAAAATTTAATTGTAGCAAACGGAGCATCATTGTTAATGGCTAATGTTGTAACGTCAAATGCGTTTGCATTAGCTTCTGCAGGATTGTTTCCTTTAGCAATTTCTGCCTGAACCGTTTCAACAGTTGGAGAAGTTTTCCAGAATGCAGCATCTAACAAAGCGTTTTTTTGCTGAGCACTTACAAATAAAGTAGCAGCAAATGCAAAAGAAACGAAAAGATTCTTTTTCATATTTCGATAATTTATGGTTATTGAATTGTACAAGATTTAATTTGTGTTTTTGGGAATATTTTACTCTATTTAGAATAAATAAAAATAAAAGCAAATGTAAAAATTAATATTCTTAAACCAAGAACAATTTGCTTTAAAAAGACATTTTGATGAAGTTTTTCTGAAAATTAAGACTTGCTTAGGTACTTTTTAATATTGTTTTAATCTGTCATTAAGGTCAATTTTAGATTGGCTTTGTCTTTTCTTTAACTGCTTTAGACGGAAGTCTTGTATTTTGAAACAAACGATGCTTTTTGCGCCAATTTTTCCAGAGTTAGGAGTGTTTTTAAAATCTCATTTTATTTAAATGTCTGTATTTAAGAGTTTTATGTTTTTAAATGACGCGAAATTATTTAGAACAATTATTAATAGCTAGCGTTTTTTCATCCAAAGATTGCTCTTCAAATTTCACTTTTAGCAAATTAGATGTTGATAACTGTTTCTCATTTGTGATCAAAAAGGAGTAGGTTTTCATGTTGATAACTCCATATTAATTTTAAGGAAACAGCTAGTTCCTTGTAAATTACAGATTATTATTTTCATGTTGATAAAATTTGCTCCAACCTGAATTTTTGAAGTTTTAAAACTGTTGATAATTGAGCAGATTTTTAACATCTAAAACTGGACAAAAGAATAACTGTGGGCTAAATTTGTAATTATAGAAATCACGCTATCACTCTCCCCAAAATAAGCGCTCGGATTTTTATTTCAAAATAGTCACTTAAAACTCTCTATATATGTCAATATTCGATAAAAGAATCAATTATAAACCTTTTGAATATCCTGAGGTTCTGCAATTTACCGAAGCAATTAATAAAGCTTATTGGGTACACACTGAAGTAGATTTTACAGCCGATACGCAAGATTTTCATGCGCATTTAAATCTGGCTGAAAAAACCGCCATCAAAAATAGTCTATTGGCAATTGCCCAGATTGAGGTAGCCGTGAAAAGTTTTTGGGGTAATATATATGAGCATTTTCCGAAACCAGAATTCAACGGGTTAGGAACTACTTTTGCTGAATGCGAATTCAGACATTCAGAAGCATATTCTCGTTTGCTGGAAGTTTTAGGCTACAATGACGAATTTGAAAAACTATTGGAAGTTCCTGTAATACGCAGACGCGTAGATTATCTTTCGAATGTATTGAAAGACACAAAATCTCAGGACAACAGAAAATATATGGTTTCGCTGATTCTGTTCAGTATCTTGATTGAAAATGTTTCCTTATTTAGCCAATTTGCCATTTTATTGTCATTCACAAGATTCAAAGGCTATATGAAGAATGTAAGCAATATTATCGCTTGGACTTCTATCGATGAGCAGATTCATGCTAATGGCGGAATTTATATCATTAATAAAATCCGTGAAGAATTTCCTGAGTATTTTGATGCAGAAACTTTAGAATTGGTAAGAGAAACAGTTAAAGAATCAATTGGTGTTGAAGCAGATATTTTGGATTGGATTTTTGAAAATGGTGCGATTGAAACGATTAATAAAGAAGATTTGGTAAACTTCATGAAATTTAGAATTGACGAAAGTTTGAAACAAATCAATATTGAAACGATTTTTAATGTTTCTCCAGAAGAATATTCAAAAATGACTTGGTTTGAAGAAGAAGTTTTTGCAAACAGTTTAGACGATTTCTTTGCTAAACGTCCAGTTGAATATACAAAACACGATAAAAGTATCACTGCAAACGATCTTTTCTAATACGAGCCCATTACAATATGAATACAATAGACACAAACCCAGCAAATAATTTTGAGCCACAAAACGACAGCAAAATGTGGTGGAAAAATTCTGAAAGCGAACAGATTTTAAACCGCGGTTATCTTTTGAAAGGAGAAACTGTAGAAGGAGCAATCGATAGAATTTGTACGGCCGCAGCAAGAAGGCTCTACAAACCAGAATTGAAAGAATCTTTTGTAGAAATGATCGAAAGAGGCTGGATGAGTATTAGTTCGCCTGTTTGGGCCAATATGGGAACAGAAAGAGGACTGCCAATTTCTTGTTTTAACGTACACGTTCCAGATAAGATTGAAGGAATTACGCATAAGCTTGGAGAAGTAATCATGCAAACCAAAATTGGTGGCGGAACGTCTGGTTATTTTGGCGAATTACGCGAACGCGGAAGTGCGGTAACAGACAACGGAAAGAGTAGTGGTGCAGTAAGTTTTATGAAACTTTTTGATACAGCAATGGATACAATTTCGCAAGGCGGAGTTCGTCGCGGTGCTTTTGCTGCTTATTTGGATGTGGATCATGCGGATATCGAAGAATTTTTGAAAATTAAAAGTATCGGAAATCCAATTCAGAATTTGTTTACCGGAATCTGTGTGCCAGATTATTGGATGCAAGAGATGATTGATGGCGATACCGATAAAAGACAAATTTGGGCCAAAGTTTTAGAAAGCCGTCAGCAAAAAGGTTTGCCTTATATTTTCTTTAGCGATAATGTAAATAAAAATAAACCGCAAGTTTATAAAGATCAAAATCTAAGAATCAATGCCAGTAATTTGTGCAGTGAGATTATGCTTCCGTCAACTCATGATGAATCATTTATTTGCTGTCTTTCTTCTATGAACTTAGAGTTATATGAAGAATGGAAAGATACGGAAGCGGTTAAATTGGCAATTTTTTTCTTAGATGCTGTTTTGCAAGAATTCATCGAAAAAACAGAAGGCAACTATTATCTTTCTGCTGCTAATAAATTTGCCAAAAGACATCGCGCATTAGGTTTAGGAGTTTTAGGATGGCATTCTTATCTGCAGAAAAACATGATTCCGTTTGAAGGAATGGAAGCTAAAATGAAAACAACAGAAATTTTTAAACATATTAGTGATAAAGCCGATAAAGCGACGCAGGAATTAGCTAGAATTTATGGCGAGCCAGAATTGCTAAAAGGTTATGGAAGACGTAATACCACTACAATGGCAATTGCGCCAACAACATCTTCTTCTGCAATTTTAGGACAAACTTCTCCAGGAATTGAGCCTTTCAGCAGCAATTATTACAAAGCAGGATTGAGCAAAGGTAATTTTATGCGTAAAAACAAATACCTTAAAAAATTGCTTGAAGAAAAAGGCTTAGACAATGAAGAAATCTGGAGAGGAATTATGCTAAACGGCGGAAGTGTACAGCATATATCGCAGCTTTCTCAAACAGAAAAAGATGTGTTTAAAACCTTTAAAGAAATTAGCCAGCTTGAAATTGTACAACAGGCTGCGATTCGTCAGAAATTTGTAGACCAAGGACAAAGTTTGAATCTTAATATTCCAGCTGAATTGCCAATTAAAGAAGTAAACCGATTAATGATTGAAGCTTGGCAATTAGGAATCAAAAGTTTGTATTACCAAAGAAGCCAAAGTGTTTCTAAAGAATTAGTAACAAGCCTTGTTTCTTGCAGCAGCTGTGAATCATAAAATCTAAAGCCGAATCTAAATTTAAGATTCGGCTTTTTTATTAAAATGGGTTGAAATGTTTCTCGCAGATTTGGCAGATTAAACAGATTTTTTTTAGTAAAGGTATTTTTGTGTAGTTTGTCATTCCGAGGAACGAGGAATCTCACTAGAAATTCCGTAATTTATTTCCATGCAGTTTGTCATGTCGACGAAGGAGACATCTCCGCAAGTAACTCCGCAATCAAAGTAAAAATCAAACCTTCGACTTCAACCTACTCAAAGTTTCTTGAGAAATATTAATATAAGAAGCCACAATTTTATTCGGAAGTCGTTTCACAATCGCAGGATTTATTTTTAAAAGCTGATGGTATCTTTCCAAAGCATCCATAGTAGTAAAAGACATCAAGCGATTAGTATTATTCACATACGCTTTTTCTAGATAATTGCTGTAAAACTCGCGCCATTGCGGAATAATTTTCATTAAATGATTAAAATCTTCGTGAGAAATAGTCAATAATTCCGATTTTTCAACAACCTGGATATTTTCTGCCGCTGGCATTTTAGTAATAAAACTGACCAAAGCTGTAGCAAACTGATTTTCAAAAGCTATATATCTTGTAACATCTTTCCCCTCTTCATTGATAAAAAAGATTCTCAAACAGCCTTTTGCAACAAAAAAAGTCTCGTGGCTAATTTGACCTTGAGCCAGCAAAATCTCATTTTTTCCTTTTTTTACATGTTTAAAATAGGAGAGAATAGTTTCTAAATCTTGATCAGAAACGTCAATGCTTTTTCGAATGGAATTGCCAAGCTGTTCGTATATCATTTAATTATAATCTCTAACGAATTTGCGGTAATAAATAATATCTTCAATTGATAAAACTACCAAATCGTGTTCTTGTGCAAAGCTAATGATTTTGTCTAGTTTCGCCATGCTTCCGTCTTCGTTCATCAATTCGCAAAGAACGGCTTCGGGCTGTAAACCGGCTAATTTCATTAAATCAACGCTTCCTTCTGTGTGGCCATTTCTCTCTAAAACGCCTTTGTCATTCGCTCTAAGCGGAAAAATATGCCCAGGTCTTGCCAAATCTTCTGGTTTTGAATTTGCTGCAATTGCTGTTTTTATTGTGGTAATTCGATCCTTTGCAGAAACGCCAGTTGTTACTCCGTTTTTAGCTTCGATTGTAATGGTAAATGGAGTTTGAAAACTGCTTGTATTTTCTTTTACCATGTATGGAAGTTCCAATTGGTCTGCTTTTTCATTAGTTAAACAAAGACATACAATGCCGCTGCATTCCCGAATCATTAATGCCATATCTTGAACATTCATATGATGAGCAGAAAATATGAGATCGCCTTCGTTTTCGCGATTTTCATCATCGGTTACTAGAACACCTTTTCCGTTTTTAAGTTGCTCTAAAGCATTTTCAACACGTTCTTTACTTGAAATTCCAAATTGCACCAACGGACTTAATTCTGTACTTATCATAAAAGCTTTTTTAGAAATAATAAGCAACAAATCTAAAGTTGTTTATAGCCAAAAAGTTTGACATAAGTCAATAAATTGGCATCTATATTTTTTAAAGGTAATTTAATTTAGTTGTTATAAAATCTTAATTTAGTACCCAAATTTTATAATTCAAAATCTAATAAACACCACCTCAAATGGAGAATATTACCGTTATTATAATGCTGCTTTTTGGCGTTGCTTTTCTTAGCCTTGTTAGTAAAAGATATAATTTCCCAATTCCGATTGTTTTGGTTTTGTGCGGTGTTGTTATTAGTATTGTTCCTGGGCTTCCGGTAATTGCTCTGAGTCCAGAAATTGTGTTTATTATATTTCTGCCGCCTCTGCTGTATCACGCGGCGTGGCATACCAGCTGGTCTGATTTTAAGCAATCTATACGTCCGATCACTTTTGCTGCCGTTGGTCTGGTATTTTTTACCACTGGATTAGTTGCAGTTTTTGCCCATTGGCTTATTGATGATATGTCTTGGCCGTTGGCTTTTTTACTGGGCGCTATTGTTTCGCCTCCCGATGCGGTTTCTGCAACTGCTATTACAAAAGGTTTAGGGCTTAATCCGCGATTAATTGCTATTCTGGAAGGAGAAAGTTTGGTAAATGACGCTAGTGGTCTTGTTGCCTACAAATATGCGCTAACAGCTATTACAGCAGGCAATTTTGTTTTGTGGCAAGCAGGATTAAATTTTGTCTTGATGTCAGCTCTAGGTATAGCAGTAGGTCTTGTGGTTGGTTTAATAATGTATTATATCCATAAAAGATTTGTTTGCGATGATATTATTGAAGTTACGCTCACGCTATTGACTCCATTTGCTTCTTATCTAATTGCAGAGCATTTTGAAGGTTCGGGAGTTTTGGCTGTTGTAACTACGGGGCTTTTTCTTGCGGCGCGATCGGGAACGATTTTTTCTCATGAAAGCCGAATTATGACTAACACAATTTGGGATGTGTTGAATAATATTTTGAATGGATTAATTTTTATTTTAATCGGACTTCAATTGAGACAGATTATTGAAGGGATCAGCAATTACTCTGGAAATTCATTATTTATTTGGGGAGCTGTTATCAGTATTGTGGTGATTTTAGTTCGTTTTTTATGGGTGGTTCCCGCTACAATGCTTCCGAGATTTTTTAGCAAAAGAATTCGAGAAAAAGAAGAATTTGATTATCGCAATATGATCATTTTTGGCTGGTCGGGAATGCGTGGTGTAGTTTCTATGGCTGCGGCTTTGGCGCTTCCGCTAATGTTGAATAAAACAGAAGCATTTCCGCTTCGAAATTTAATTATATACTTAGTTTTCTGCGTTATACTTTCAACTTTGGTGATACAAGGGCTTACGCTTCCCTGGCTTATTAAAAAGCTGAAAATCGAGCGTTATTCTATATTGGCAGAAGAATATAACATCAGAAATGTTATTGTGTCGGAAACTATCGCGCATATAGAAGATAATTTCTCTTTGTTGAATGATGAACTCCTCCATAACATTAAAAGTAAATACGAAGTAAAATTCAATCGCTTGCAAAAAACAGAACTTCCTGCCAATTTCTTCGGAAACGGAAAACTTCTTGGTGGTGAAATTTTTAATGATTTTACTAAAATTCAAATTGATCTGCTTAATGTGGAACGATCAAAACTTGAATCTATGCATAAGTCAGGTTCTGTAAACGAAGAAATCTTCCGTAAAATAGAAAAAGAACTCGATTTGGAAGAGACACGCTTGTGGATGGAAATGTATGAGGAAAATTAATTTTCTGAAATTCCAATTTTTTGAAATTCCAAATTCCAAGGAATAACTATATCAAGCTTTGTCAAAGTTTAGAACTTTGACAAAGCTTTTTCTTTTTTAGTTTGGAATCTTTACGTCACTGATAGCCAGATTAGCACTAGCTTGTGCCATTATTTTAGAAGAATTTTTATTGATCACTTCTGCTTTAATGTTTATAATCGTTTTTCCTAGTTTTTCTAGTTTCGTTCTAACGATTACCGTTTGGTTTTCGAAAGCAGGATTAAAATAATCGATATATAGATTGATTGTCGGATAAAATTTTTCGAGCCCTAAAACCATAAAATTTACACCAATGCAATCGTCTATCATTCCCGCTGTAACGCCTCCATGAAGCATCCCGACAGGATTCGTCATTTCTTTTCTAACTTCAAACTCAAATTCTACTGCTTTTTCTTCAACAGAAATTACTTTTCCGTTTAACCAATGTGCGAAAGGAGAAGGGCTTCCTGTAAAATGTTTCCCAATATAACTTTGAAGAAATTGTAATCTTTTATTTTCCATTAATTATGCTTTTTACTGATTTTATAATATGCAATTTGTTTTGTTTTAGAATATTAAATAAATTTGCTTGCATTTTGCAAGTGCAAATATATTAATCGCTTGCAAAACGCAAGTTAATTTTTAATTTATTTTTATGGCTTCTTCAAAAAAAAGATCAGATTGTCCAATAAATACTTCTTTAGAAATATGGGGAGATAAATGGTCATTGCTGATTATTAGAGATTTGATGTTTAAGAAACAATGCACGTATGGCGATTTTTTAAAATCGAAAGAAAAGATTGCGACTAATATTTTAGCAAGCAGACTTCTGGTTTTAGAAGAAAATGATCTTATAATTAAATTAGACCACCCAGAAAGTAAAGCCAAAGTTTTGTATCAATTGACAGAAAAAGGAATTGAACTTTTCCCTGTTTTAGTTGAAATAAGTTTATGGGCCGAGAAATACTATGAAATTCCGGAAGAAAGAAAAAGTTTGCTCGAAAAAGCAAAACAAGACAAAGTAGCCTTTATAGAAAAAGGAATTAGAAAGCTGAAAGAGCTATAATTATTAATTTTCTTCTTCAGCTAAAAATCATAGACCACTAAGAATTCACTATTAAATCACGTTCATTTTCTGCATTAAAAATGTAGCACTTTTGTTTTTACAGATTCCGTTTCGAAGTTTATAATCAAAGTGTAAATCGTTGTTTTTAATTTCTACTTCGAAACATTGATTGGTTAAAATTTCAGGATATTCATTAGTAGTTAGGCAAACTTCAATGTCGTGAGTAGCAATTGCTCCGATGGCTTTTTTAGAAATAATTTTCTTTACCACTTCGATTGTCCCGTTTCGTTTGTCATCAGAATTTGTGCCTCTTAAAATCTCATCTAGTAAAACAAAAGCAGGCTGATTGTCAAGTGCATCCATAATTTGTTTTAAACGTTTAATTTCGGCAAAAAAATACGATTCAGAATCCGATAAAGAATCCGATAATCGCATTGAGACCAATACCGGAAGCGGGTGTATTTTAGCTTGAGAAGCACAAACAACCGAACCAATGCCGCCAAGTACCATATTGATTCCTAAACTCCTTAAAAATGTACTTTTTCCAGACATGTTTGATCCTGTCAAAATCACGAAAGATTGTGGATGAAATTGAGTATCGTTTCCAATTCTTGTTGTTGGATTAAGTAAAGGATGGCTTAAGTCCTTAAATTCAATTTTATAATCAGAATTGATTTCAGGGAAAGTAAAATCATCATTATTATAAGCTAAATTCGCTAGACTGTTTAAAGCTTCGATTTCGCCAATAATCGAAATCCAATGATTCATTTCAGAAGCATAATCTTCTTTCCATTTTAAAAGCGCTCTTAAAACATGCAAGTTGAATAAAAATGTTCCGTTGAATAAAATCGCTGTTACAAAATTGCTTATCGTATCCATTCTAGAAAATAACTCAGAAAGCTGTTTTAAATGCTGGCTTGCTTTGGCATTTTTAAAATTAAGCTGTTCCTGCAAATGAATAAGTTTTTTAGATTGGAACGATTCATTTTCAATTTTTTCAATCAATAAACTGTATTGTTTTATGATTTTATCGACGTTGTCCGCTTTGGCTATTTCCGATTGAATTCTCTTTGTTGATCTTCCTAAAACAATCAAATTGGCAATAAAAATATAAGTCAGATAAGATAGCAAAATGGTTTTTGACGTAATAAAATAGGCTGCCAAAACCCCGAAAAATGTTACGGGAAGAATGATTGAAAGTGCAACTAAAATTTTAGGTAATGAATTGTTTTTGAAGGAAGTCCAATGTTTAATTGCTTCGTAAGATGCTTTCGAATCTTGACTAATAATAGCAAGCGCCTGAAATTCCTGTCTCCAGTGTATTTTACTTTTTAATTCGTTTACAGCTTCTTGATTTTCTAAAATTTCAGTCTCAGGAAGCGTATGAAGCAATAGTTCGGCAAGTGTTTTTTTTCCGATATAAGAAGCCGTTCTATTGAGATTTTGAAATAGAGAATGTTCTCCAAAAATATCCAAATCGTAAGCATACGGATGATGGAAATCGATAAACTCGGCACCATTTTCAAAATGTATTTTTTCTCTATTTAGGAAAGCAATTTCTCTTTGATTGATTTTTAATAGCGTTTCTGCAAGCAATCTTTGAAACGATACGCGCGAATGTATTTTCATTAAAAAAATAAAACCAGCAAAAGACAAAACAGCTAAGGTGACATAAAGCATTTGATCTGTTTTGATGTAATAAAACATAAAAAACAAGAAAAAGAAAATACTTACTAACCTCAAAAGGCTTATGCTGTTGTATTTTTTGTTGGTTTTATTATAGAGTTCTGAGTATTTTGTAACGTTTTCTGGATATGCTTTCATTCTATTATTTTGCTTGAAATACAAATATAGTTTTTAAGTTACAAAATCATCATGTATTAGAACTAATCTTCATGCATTACCAAAATTGGAATAGGAACATCTTTTGATATTTTTTTAGTAAAACTCGAATCAAAAAGACTCTCAAAGAAAGAACGTTTGTGTGTAATCGTTGTGAGAATGTCAATGTCTTTGTATAGCACAAAATCTAGGATGGTTTCTTTTACATCATCGCTTGGTAAAACTAAAAATTCGACATTTTCTCCAGCAAATTCTCTTTCAAACTCTTTTCTCATTTCATCGGTAACATCAGAATTAGATGTTTTTACATATAGGCTTTTCACCTTAGCGTCTGTTTTTTTAGCTATTTTCAGAATTTTTTTCAATTCTTTTTTGTCTTTTTCGCGGTAGCATGTCGTAAAACCAATTGTTTTGACTTTTTTGTATTTGGCGTCAATCGGAACGCATAAAACAGGCACTTCAACACCAGATATGACAGATTCGGTGTTAGAACCAGTAAAAAATTTGGTCCAGTCAGAAACGCTGTTGGTTCCCATAATTACAAAATCGACTTTGTCTTCTTCGACTGCGTTTTTAAGATTATAAATAAGGTCACCATCCATTAAACGGTGTTTGATTACAATATCTTCTAAATTACGTTTGGCAGCAATTTCTCGAAGTTTTGGAATTTCGTCTTTAAACATTTCAAATTTTGCTAACTCGATTGAACTATATATAGAAGCATAATTCTCTGGAAAAAATTGGCTGTCGTAAACAGGAATCTCGAACGTATGAAGTAAGATTAATTCAGCGTTTACAACTTTAGCAAATTCTAAAGCATGAACAAACGCATTGGTTGCAGCATCAGAGAAATCGGTTGGAAATAATATCTTTTTCATCGTATTTAAGATTAAGATTTGTCTCTCAAATTTACTCATTCTGCAAAGAATACAACCTGATATTTATCAGTAATTTAACAATTAATGATTTATTAATCTTAATAATTTTAAAGATTTGTCATATAAATGAAGCATACGTTCATGCAGAAAAGAAATTGAGCCTTTTTTTATACCTTTGCAGCATGATAAATCAAGATTCTATAGTTGCTTTGGCTACGCCTTCGGGAGCTGGAGCTATCGCCATAATTCGTATTTCTGGAGCTGAGGCTATTACAATTGGGAATTCGGTTTTTAAGTCTATTAAAAACAAAGATTTAACCAAACAGAAAACGCATACACTGCATTTAGGACATATTGTTGACGGGAGTAAAACGCTTGACGAGGTATTGGTTTCGGTATTTAAAGGCCCGAACTCATACACAGGTGAAGATACTATCGAAATTTCGTGTCATGGATCTACTTATATTCAGCAGCAGATTATTCAATTATTGCTTCGAAATGGCTGTAGAATGGCAGATGCAGGTGAGTTTACATTGAGGGCTTTTCTTAACGGAAAATTAGATTTGTCGCAAGCAGAAGCCGTTGCCGATTTGATTTCGTCAGATAATGAAGCTTCTCATCAAATTGCAATGCAGCAAATGCGCGGCGGATTTAGTAATGAAATTGCCAAACTTCGTGAAGAACTTTTAAATTTTGCTTCTTTGATTGAATTGGAATTGGATTTTGCTGAAGAAGATGTGGAGTTTGCTGATAGAACACAATTTCATGAGTTGTTAAACCGAATTGAGTTTGTGTTAAAACGTTTAATCGATTCGTTTGCGGTTGGAAATGTAATCAAAAACGGAATTCCAGTTGCTATTGTGGGCGAACCCAATGTTGGAAAATCAACTTTGCTAAATGCTTTATTAAACGAAGAACGTGCAATTGTGTCTGATATTGCAGGAACAACTCGTGATACAATTGAAGATGAATTGGTGATTGGCGGTATCGGATTTAGGTTCATTGATACGGCTGGAATTCGTGATACCAAAGATGTTGTAGAAAGCATCGGGATCAAGAAGACTTTCGAAAAAATAGATCAGGCACAAGTGGTAATTTACTTATTTGACGGATTGAAATTTCAAACATCAAGCGCTGAATTTGTAAATGAAATCGAGCAGATTAAGAATAAATATCCGCTAAAACCACTGCTTATTGTGGTCAACAAAAAAGATATTTTATCTGCTCAAGAAGTGGCCAATATTACCAATCAGTTAGAAAATCTAAATGCGAAACTCTTATTGATTTCTGCGAAAGAAAAAATAGGAGTAGAAGATCTAAAAAATGAATTATTGTCTTTTGTAAATACAGGAGCACTTCGTAATAACGAAACTATCGTAACCAATACAAGACATTATGATTCGCTACTAAAAGCACTTGACGAAATCCAAAAAGTAAAATTTGGTCTAGAATCTGGTCTTTCAAGCGATTTAATGGCGCTTGATATTCGCGAAGCTTTATATCAATTCGGACTTATTACTGGACAGGTGTCAAATGATGAATTGTTAGGAAACATCTTTGCTAACTTTTGCATCGGCAAATAAAAGGCGCAAAGAAACGCAAAGAAACGCAAATCAAAAATAACAAAAAGAGTTAAGATGTTGGTAATTAACATTTTAGCTCTTTTTTTATTGTGCTGTTTTTTGCAATATTTGAGTATTGTTTTGCTAAAACTTGTACCTTATTTGTATCTCGAATTTCGAGGTACAAATCCTATGACAAAAAAGGATGAATTATGGCAAAATACCCATTTTGATGGGGTGTATTCGAATCGGAACTTCTGGAGGAGAAGTTAGCAAACATATCATTTGTACGGACATCGCTTGTGTTGTGTCCAATATTTTGGCAAGAGGAATTCCAGAATTAGAAATAATGATTATGGGAGTTTGAAAGGCATTTTAAGTGCAGTAGGTAACTTAAATATAAAAGATTATGAGTTCAAACATTAGGATTGCCAAAATCTGCCAGTTCTGTAATAGCGAATTTACAGCAAAGACAATTAAAACGAAATTTTGCTCGCTGGCCTGCGGCAGCAAAAATTACAAGAAAAGATGCAGCGAAAAGAAAAGAGAGGTAAGAAGAGAAGAAATGATATCCACGCATGCTGCCGACGTGGAAAAGCTGGAAAAACTTGAGTTTTTCACTATTGATCAAGCAAGCCTGTTTATGGGAATAAGCAGAAGAACGCTTTACAGAGTGATTTCAAGAAGTGAAATTGCCATTAGTAAAATTGGATCAAGGACTTTTATAAAACGTTCAGCCATTGATAAGTTTTCTGAAGGCATTTACAAAAATGGAAGAAACGAAGAAGCTGTTCAGAAGTTTCCGGGAATTGAAAACTGCTATACAATCGCTGAGCTGCAAAAGAAGCTGGGCATTTCTCCTGCTGCTTTGTACAATATACTTTTAAAAGCAGGAATCTTAAAATTTAATGTCGGCAGGTTTGCATATGTTTCCAAGAGAGATATCAATTTATTATTTAACCTTCAGAGCAATGAGTAAAACGATCGTAACCCTTAGAAAGAAAGCTATTTCTCAAGGCAGAATGTCTCTGTACTTGGATTTTTACCCTGCTGTCTGGAATGCAAATAGCAATGATTTTACCAGACGCGAGTTCTTAAAGCTATACATTTATCAGAAGCCGGCTGACCAGTACCAGAAAATGGCAAATAGTGAAAACCTGCATACGGCGGAACTGATCCGAGCCAGAAGGCAGAATGAGATCAATAAATCGGAAATCTATTCTCCATTTGAAAAAGAGCAGCTGCAGATTCAAGCGCGAGGAAATGAATCATTCCTAATGTATTATAAGAAGCTTGGACAGAAAAAATCAGGAAAAAATCTATCGATCTGGAATTGTGCGATAGGGCATTTTGAAGCCTTTTTAAATGGAAATGATCTGCTGTTTAAGGATGTTACAGTTGCACTGATTGAAGACTTCAGAGATTATCTTCTTAAAGCCAGAAGCATGAGAAAGAATAAGAAGCAGCTTTCGCGCAATACAGCGCTTTCCTATTACAATAAGATAAAAACTGCTTTAAAAGCTGCATACAAAGAGGACAAGCTGAGAACCGATATAAATGCGAAAATCGGAACCATTAAAGAAATGGAATCGCAGCGCAGCTTTATGACCCTTGAAGAGACGCGAAGACTCTTTGCAACACCTTGTTCAAATATTTTAGTGCGCAGAATTTCTATGTTTTCCGTATTGACAGGATTGCGTTATGTGGATATAGCCAAGCTGGTCTGGTCCGAAATCCATCGCATTGAAAATGATGGCTATTATATCATATTTAGACAGAAGAAAACAGAAGGAGCAGAGTCGCTGCCTATTTCGGAAGAAGCTTATGAGCTTTTAGGAAAGAGAAAAGGGGAGAAAGAACTGGTTTTTAAAGGGTTAAATAAATGGGATGTAGACCGCACTCTTCCTGTTTGGGTAGCATTGTCCGGAATTAGGAAACATATTACTTTCCATTGTTTTAGGCATACATTCGCAACGCTGCAAATTACTGCTGGAACTGATATTTTTACTGTTTCAAAGATGCTGGGCCATAGAAGCGTTAAGACTACTCAAGTTTACGCGAAAGTAATTGATCAGAAGAAAAGGGATGCGGCAAACAGAATTTCTTTAGGAGTGCCTAAGGCTTAAAATTTTATGATAGGATATGGAGCTTTCGCTCCATATCCTGCATGTTTTTACTTAAGAAAGCGATAAGCAGGCAAACCTTTTCACGCCTTTTTTATCCATGTTCTGCAGCTTTATGCACTGAGGGCTTTTGGCTATGGAAATCACTCTATGAAATGGTTTGCTTTCGACATCATTCCCCTTCCCAATCATTTTTCATCCTGCTTTTAGATGATTATGTCGAAATTATTCTATTTCATATAAATTTTTAACAATTCCACAGAGAGGTGCATAGGATTAAATTTTTAATTTTGGATGGACTACAATGGATGTTAAACAAACAGATCTTTTGAAATGGAAAAATCTATACGGTTAAAGGTGAGAAAAGATTTGGACCCGCGCCAGCAGCTCACAGTCATTAAACTCAAGGGCAGCCTTATCTCACGAGGCTATACGGAAATCATCCACATTCAGGATCAGGATGAGGAGTTCCACATCAACACTTTTGAAACTGAGCCTGAACGGCGAAATGAAGTCCAGAAGTATATTGCCGCATTTCTTGCTTTGGAGGACCTGTCGGAGGCCGTTAGGCCGTTACTATGAAATAATCTACGCCGCTGCAGGCCAATCCCCAAAAAAAAGCAATACTGTTAATAGCACTGGACTGGCAGGCAGAGAAACATAGTAGGGAAGGATTGCCTGCAAAGAAAAATGATTACATAAAATCAGATGCCCGCTTGCAAAAATACTTCTGCTGACGAGGCTTATTTGAGTTTAATCCCATCACAAAGTTAGGGAAGAGCACTGCAGTTCGCTACAAAAAATTCCCCCATAAATGCGGGACGCACGTCCCGCTTTATTGCGTTGCTTTTTGCGCTCGCTTGCCTCTTCCCTGGGCAGGTGCTGTTATTAATCTTAAATATACAGCACCATGAAGACAGAACAGCAAAGCAGTTGGAAAACCGTATCGGAAATAGATCTGGTCTACAAAACAAAAGTGAAGAGCTCTGAAAGGCCGCACATCGCTTCTTCGAAATGCGCCTACGGGATCCTTATCGGCTGCTGGAATCCCGATAAGATAGAATTCATCGAGCAGTTCAAAGTGCTGCTTCTGAGCCAGAGCAATAGAGTTCTTGGCATTTATGAGGCTTCTTCAGGAGGCATCACGGGCACTGTCGTAGACATCAGGCTGCTGTTTGCCTCAGCGCTGAAAGCCAACGCTGTGGGGATCATCATAGCCCACAACCATCCTTCAGGAAATACAGCCCCATCGGAGGCCGACCGTGCCATTACCAGAAAGGTTAGGATGGCCGGAGAACTGCTGGACATCAGGCTGCTGGACCATCTGATCGTGACATCGGAGAAGTATTATTCATTTGGAGATGAAGGCGTCCTGTAGGCGCCTTTTTTTTTCTTTTAGAGAAAGGTCGGGATCCACGACGGCGAGAGCTTGGAATCCTGTAATCTTATCGGGATATGCTGTAATATTTTTGGGTTTTATAGTCGTAATTTTATAATAATATGAAAGGCTTTTGGACTGCATAATCTGTCAGAAAGATAACAGGGAACCGGCGGGGTTCGTCTGGAGGTTCTGCACAAAGATTTAGTTAATTGCCCCATACCGTTTCAGGCACCCGCCGGCTGCCGAATGACTCCCTAATTTTAGGGAGTTTTTTATGCAGGCAACTGTTTTTTTTGGGGTTTTGCCGCGGTTTTTAAAAGCGTATCGTGAGGGCTCCCCAAATGTCAAGAATTTCAGAATCGGCATTCTGCCTGCTGCAGAATATGATCTTATTTCCCTGTTCAAAATAGCATACAAATCATAATGTTTTAAAGCTGCGCGCGGACAAAAATAGAAGCGGCAGGATAAGAATAAAAAAAGCTGCTAAACTTTCGGATAGCGGCTTTCTTTTTGTTTTCTACTGTTTTTTTTCTCTTCCAAGACCTGCCAGTTTTTCATTGAGTTCGGTCAGTCCGGCCCTGCCGAGGCAGTCCGCCGAAAGCTGTTTTAGCTCCTCGATGTTTTCCTTTGCCGTGCGATTGAGAAGCGCCGAAGGGCCGGGGTCATTTTCAATCAGTCCGCGCCCGATTACGTGATGCAGCAGCAGCACATTTTTTCGCGAAATCTTCAGATCAATCCTCACCGGTTCGTTCATGCCCGGGATACTCATTATGGTATCAAAAACCTGGGCGGCATCATTTTCTGTAAGCATAATTCCTCGTTTTTAAAATTAGTAATCCACTGGTTCCAAAGATAGCCAGAAGCCATCAAAACACCCCGTTCGAAATATGGACGGGATGCGAGGAATCCAAGCGGCTTTTCTAATTTCGTCCTGAAGATCGTTTGAAAAGGCTTTTTAGGCTTACATGCTTAAGGAAGCTCAAAGACTGCAATGTTCCTGCAGTCGGCCAGATGTCCGTTTGTTAAACAAACGATCTGGCTGCCCTTTGGCTCGGAACTCGCAGGCAGTGAAACTCAAAGGAGGATTGTTTGAAAAAAGGAAAAGGAAAAAAGATGGGAAAAGAGATTTTAAACAGGACGCGCATTGCGGCGGTGCGCTTTACCGCCGCCGAATATGCGGCATTGGAAAGAAGGTTCAAGACAACCACATGCAGGCAGATGAGCGAATACCTCAGAAGCTGCCTTCTGAACAGGCCCGTGACGGTAAAGAACAGGGATGCCTCTCTGGATGAATTCATGCTCGAGTTCATCCGCCTGAGAAAAGAGCTTGCCGCAATAGGAAACAATTTCAACCAGAGCGTTAGAAGGCTCCATACCCTGCAGCATAATGCCGAGTTCAGGCAGTGGATTTCAGAGACCGAATCGCAGCGGGAAAGGGTGCTTGCTGAGGTGTCGGAAATTGTGAAGATGACCCAAAAAATAACCCGAAAATGGTTGCAGTGATAAAGACGGGGCATTCGGTGCAGAGCATTTTCTGGTATAATGAAAACAAGGTGAAGCAGGGCGCGGCCGAGTGCATCGGGGAAGGCAACTATCCATTGGCAGCCCAGGAGCTTACTGCTGCAATGAAACTCAACCGCCTTTTGCATCAGAACGCGCTCAACGGCAACGTGAAAAGAAACAGCGTGCACATCTCTTTGAACTTTCACCCTTCGGAGAATTATTCCAAAGAAAAGCTCATGAAAATAGCCGATGCCTATATGGAAAAGATAGGCTTCGGGGAGCAGCCTTATCTGGTTTATCGGCACGATGATGCAGGGCATCCGCATATCCATCTGGTGTCGATAAAAGTCAGGGAGGACGGAAGCAGAATCGATATGCAGAACATTGGCAGAAACCAGTCCGAGAAAGCCAGAAAAGAGATTGAAAAACAGTTTAATCTGGTGAGGGCTGAAGGGAGGAAATCGCAGGAGGCTCTGGTAAAACCCGTTGCCGTTTCTAAAGTTTCCTACGGCAGGACAGAGTCCAAAAAAGCCATGGGCGGAGTGCTGCAGTCCGTGCTATTGAGCTACAAGTACAGTTCGCTGGCAGAGCTTAATGCGGTGCTGCAGCTCTACAATATTAAAGCGGACAGAGGAAGGGAAGATTCGAGGATTTTTAAGTCCGGCGGGCTGGTGTACCGGATATTGGATAAGGGCGGAAAAGCGGTAGGAGTTCCAATTAAAGCGAGCGATTTTTCCATCAAACCCACGCTTGCTTTTTTAGAGGGCAGGTTTGCTTTGAATAATGCCGAAAAGGCCTTTGAAAAGAAGAGGATCCGAAATGCAGTGGACACCGCTTTTTTGCACAAAGATATGGATATGGAAAGGCTTGCCGCATTGCTTGGAAAAGAAGGGATTCATGCCGTTTTGAGAAAGAGCGATGCGGGGCAGCTATACGGAATCACCTACGTGGACCATGTGGCAAGATGCGTTTTAAACGGGAGCGATCTGGGAAAAAGATACAGCGCCAAAGGCATGCTGGAACGCTGCGGGCAAGGTGCTGCAGCCAGCGATAGTGGAGCTGCTGGAACAGTTTTGAAAAAGGAGCATAAAGAGCAAAGAGACGCCGCTTTTGAGGAGATTCCAAAAGGCAATTCAGAAGGCATTTCTGCTAGTGGACTTGAGGGCCTTTTCAGACCGGAGCGGCAGGCGGATTATGTTCCTGCGGGACTGAAGAGAAGACGGCGAAAAGGAAAAAGGAAAGGGCATTCAGATCTGAGATAGAGATGAAGCGAAACATTAAAATAATATGGGCATGCAGACGGGAGAAAATGAACAGGCGCTCAGAAAAATAGTGGACATGACAAGGCTCATCAGCATCGTGCTGCTTTTGGGGCATTTCTACTATTATTGCTATGGAGCTTTTAAATTGTGGCATCTCACGGGAGGTTTTGGAGATAAGATTCTGGAAGCGGCCTGCCGCACGGGACTCTTCGGAAATTTCCATATTTCCAAGATCGCCGCGCTGTGTTTTCTGCTGATCTCGCTCTTGGGGGCAAAGGGAAGGAAAAACGAGAAGATGCATTTTAAGAATGCTTTTTATAAGCTGTTTTTTGGAATGGGACTCTATTTTTTAAGCGGATTTTTTCTGCTGTTTGCAGATGAGGCTTATGCAGCAGTGCTTTACATGCTCCTTGCATCTGCGGGATTTCTCTTGGCGCTTTCGGGAGGCACCATGCTTTCGCGGGTGATTAAAGGCAGGCTTGCTTTGGGGGATATTTTTAACCGGGAAAATGAGACCTTTCCCCAAGAAGAACGGCTTTTGGAGAACGAGTATTCAATTAATCTTCCCGCCCGCTATTATCTTAAAGACAGGCAGCGCTCAAGCTGGATCAACATCATCAATCCCTTCCGCGGGCTGATGGTTCTTGGAACGCCCGGATCTGGCAAATCCTACTTTGTGATCCGCCATGTGATCACCCAACATATTGCCAAAGGCTTCAGCATGTTTGTCTATGACTTCAAGTACGACGACCTTTCCAAAATTGTTTACAATGCCTTTGAAAAGCATAAGCATGCGTATGGGGTGATGCCCACATGCTATTTCATAAATTTTGACAATATCATGCACCGGTGCAATCCCTTGGATCCGCAGAGCATGCAAGATATTACCGACGCTTCTGAGTCCGCAAGGACTATTTTAATGGGGCTCAACCGGGAATGGATAAAGCGCCAGGGGGATTTTTTTGTGGAGTCGCCGATCAATTTCCTGTCGGCCGTGATCTGGTATCTCAGAAGATACAATGGCGGGGAGTTCTGCACGCTTCCCCATGTGATCGAACTCATGCAGATTGATTATGACACGCTCTTTACGCTGCTGCGGACAGAAACTGAAATCGAGGCGCTGATCAACCCTTTTGTCAATGCCTATCTCAACGATGCGATGGACCAGCTCGAGGGGCAGATCGCTTCGGCCAAAATTGCCCTGGCAAGGCTTTCCTCACCCCAGCTGTACTATGTGCTTTCGGGAAATGATTTTACCCTTGACATCAATAATCCCCTAGAGCCCAAGATTGTCTGCATGGGCAACAATCCGCAGAAGATTCAGATCTATGGGGCGGTTTTGTCGCTTTATGTGAACCGGCTCATCAAGCTGGTCAACAAAAAGGGCAAGCTCAAATCGAGCCTGATTTTTGATGAGTTTCCTACCCTCTATCTCAATAATATGGACAGTCTGATAGCCACAGCCAGAAGCAACAGAGTCAGCACCTGTCTGGGAATTCAGGACTTCAGCCAGCTGCGCAAGGATTACGGACGCGAGCAGGCCGACGTGATTTTCAATATCACGGGAAACATTATCTCAGGGCAGGTCACCGGCGATACGGCCAAACAGCTCTCCGAACGTTTCGGCAAGATCATGCAGGATAGGCAGAGCATCTCGATTAATAGCGCGGACACTTCCGTAAACCGTTCCAGACAATTGGAATCGGCCGTGCCCCCTTCCAAGATTGCATCTCTAAGTTCAGGGGAATTTGTCGGGATGGTGGCCGATAACCCAGACTGCAGGATTGGGCTGAAAACTTTCCATTCAGAGATTGTAAACGACCATGGGGCTCTACGAAAAGAGGAAGAAAGTTACAAAGAAATTCCTGCTGTCAGAAAGCTCGATAACGGGATGATCCAGCAGAACTTTGGCCAGATTAAGCAGGAGGTGCAGGAGATCATTCAGACCGAAATGGAAAGGCTATTGAATGATCCTTCGCTGGCGCATCTTATCGTTGCAAAGGGGAAGTGAGTTTTGCCTCCTCATGGATAAGGTTTGGCGAAGGCTGCGCTTACATGTTACAGGAAATCAGGTGAAATGCAGGGTTTTTAAAAACTGGAGTATTTCATTTCTCATCACCGAAACGCCAGGCTGCTCATAGGGGGCATGGCCGCAGTTATCAAGGATGACCATTTTTTTTTGGCAGTTTAGCCTATTGTAGAACGGTCTGCTGGTTTCCCATGCGGTCCAGGCATCTTTGGCAGGCTGCAAAAAAAGCAGGGGGGCGGCGCTAAATTCTTCCGGTTCGATGGCAGGGGTGAAATCCATAAAGGTCCTCAGAAAGCGCAGCTTAATTTTGCTGCCTCCAGCGAGGGGATCTTCAGCAAAAACTTTTGAGAATTGGCTGTCATTGGTGATGCGCTCCATTTTGCAGAGCCATTTTATAGGCACAGAAAGTGAATCCGTAAGCTCTTTGAAAATTCTAAGTAAAGGCATGCCCAGCCTGCTCTGCCATGCATATTTTGCCAGGTCGTCTCTCACAGGCTGCAGTCTTGGATCGGCCAAGGTGGTGGCGATGATGCCTTTTACTTTTTTGTTTTTTGCTGCAGCCTGATAAGCCAGCATGCCGCCCATACTGAGCCCGAACAATACTATGGGCCTGGGGTCTTTAAGCAGCTCCTCATCTATAAGGTCGGAGATGCAGTCCACCCATTGGGAATATTCGAAATTGCTCTTTTGCTGATTTGCGGTTAAGCCATAGCCCGGAAGATCAGGCGCTATGTACTCATAGCCATGGCTGTTTAAGAAGTTCCCAAATAGTCCGATTATGCGGCCGTTGCCGCCCGCACCATGCAGGATGATGATTTTTACCGCAGCTTCTCCATTGCGCATCGCATCCAAATGGATATTGAAGTGTCTCCACTGCCAGTATTCTTCTTGGGGCAGCCTGCTGTCTTTGTATTGCAATTCTTCAGGCAGAAAAGCGCTGTATTTTTTCCAATAGGAGGTATTGCGGTAATAATCCATTTAAGCGGTTTTTTTGGAAGGGTAAAGGTATTGAGAAAAATAATCCCGCAAAAAGTTAAGGATTATCGCTATGAATAGAAATGAAAAAGATTTTTTTAACTTTTTCAGAATCCTCCGGCGCTTCGTTCAAGAAAATTTAACAAGGAAACACCCTGTGAAGGAAGATGGGAATGTCTGAAATAAATAGAATATTTCAATTTTAGCCCTATATTCGTTTGTGCATTTCAAGCAGCAGTTAAACAGCCGTCAGAAATGACAAGGGAGGAATCCATAAAAGAGTACTGTTAGAATCAATAGAATGCAAAATATCAGGCATTAGTTCCATTTTCCAGATCTTTTATAAAATCAACAGGCGAGTGCCCCGTGATTTTTTTGAATGTAGTGGTAAACCTGCTGTGCGATGAAAAACCGCAGAGCTCAGCAAGATAGCTGATTTTGTATTTTAAAAAGCTTGGATCGTTACGTAAACGTTCCACTATGTAATTGATTCTTAATTCATTGATATATCCTGCGAAATCTTTTTCAGTATTTTTATTGATCACATAGGACAGATAGCGGTGATTAATGCCTAGTTCTGCGGCTAGAGTGGTTAAAGAAATTTCACTGTTAAGGTAAAAATGCGATGCCTCAGATTCCTTCAAACTGTTCAGGATGCTGTTTTCGGTCGCCTCCGACATATATTCTTTTGCACCCTCTTTTTTAGCCGCTTTACTTTTGGTGATGCTTCTTGCGAAATTTTTGAAATCCTGTTTTCTTCTGTAGCTGAAAAAAGCAATCGTAATCAGAACAATTAAAATAAAAGCAGCCGTTATGATCATCGTGCTTTTTTTGTACTGGGTCTGGCTTTTGACTTGATTTTTATGAAGAGTCTTAATCAGATCATCTGCAATGGCTTTCCTGCTCTGTTCTTCATCCTTATGAAGTTTCAGATTCAATTCATTATAGGCGATGTATTTCTTATTGTTATTTTTTTTGTAAAAATCCATCAAAGAGCTATACACTTCCTGTTTCAAGATGAAAAAATTCGACTGGCCTGCAATGCGTTCCGCTTTATTATAGTGCAAAAGGGCTTGCGTAGGATCGGCTTTTTCAACATACACATTTCCCAATCCATTTAAAATAAAACCTTTAAGAGGGCTTGCGGAAGACTGTGATGCTTCAAGTTCGCTTTTTGCCCTATTATAATAAAAGAGTGCCGAATCGGCATTCTTTAAAGAAAGATAATTTTTAGCGATAAGCTCATCGTTTACTGCAGTTTGGAAATTTAAGTCAATGGAAGGACCGGCTTTTTTAAAGAGTATATTTCCATTTTTCAGCTGTTTAATCGCTTTAGGATAGCGCGAAGAGTTCATTTCATAATAAGCGATTTCCTGTGAAAGATTTCCCAAGAATTTATACATCTCAGCCTTGTCTTTAATCTTTTTGCTTGCCTGAACCGCTTTGTTAAGATACACTTTTCCTAAGCTGTAAATCTCGTATTCTCGATGAAGAGTAGATAGAAAGCCATTGATTCTAGCCAATTGGGTATAATTCAAATCAGCATTTGCGATGCTGTCTGCTTGTTTGAGGACTGAAACAGCTTCAGTACGCAAGCCGTATTGGCGCAAAAGAGTTGCCCTTAACATGTTGGCTTTAATGCGCTCAGTATTATTTTGGGCAATTTTATATAAATAAGCAGTATTGCTCAGGGCCTTTTTAGGATTGGAGCTTAAGAGAACTCTGGAGGTTTCGTCAAAAACTTTATCGTACTCTGAATTTTGGGAGTAACTGCAGGTGCTAAAAATAAAAACGCAAAGGAATAGTAAAAATGATCTAAAGTGCATATAATTAATTAAAGGGTAATAAGCTGATAGTGGCTTGGGATAAGATAGCCTGTTTTTGGTGATGCAATATTACAAAATAAAACGGCAGAGAAAACAAGTAGTAATACTGTAATTATTCTCAAAATCCTTTCCTGAGAATATTCTTTTTTGAGGTTAAATATGTGCGAATGATGTTTTTTTTTGGGAGAATCGGCATTTCAAAGAAGCCGATTTTACATCTATTCCAAACTTTATCTCACCAGTAAGAGTACGAATATTCAGTTATATCCTTTCCCCCTCTCTGGGGGAATTGCTCCGAATGTGTATTTGGTAATGGTCTGTTTTTTAGTTGGTTATTTGAAATGTGAGAAAAAAAAGCTTTCGTTTTTGCGCTATAATGAAAGCATACCAGTTTTTAACGCTTGTTCTTAATGGTATTTTCGCGGCCTATTAGCAAATAGCTTAATTAACTAAACTTTTTACAATCATGACTAATTTCCTGACATCTTTCAAAAAAGAAAAAATGTTAATCTGCCTGCTGCTCTACTGTTTGTTTTACACGCATAGGTCGACAGCTCAAAACGATTACAGCAATTCTCATCAGCAATTCTATAAGACAATTTCTTTTGGTGAAAAAATTGATTTTGGAGACATTGATGAATCTGCAGCCTGGACGATCACTAATGCCAAGAAAAATATTTACCTCACTTTGAGAGGCAGCGAAATTAATACGTATGAATTTTCCGAACCGGGAGAATATGATATTAATTTTCGTGAAACCATACAGCATGACGCAGAGTGCAGCCATGCCGTACTGCCTGAGAACTTTCGCATAAAGGCTGAGTCTGTTAAAATGGCCTTTGATTTTTCAAAAATTTCATTTTCTGAGAAGGTAGTGAGAGGAAAAAGCTATTCAGATCTGATTGTTGCAGTTCCTGTAAAAATTTCTATAAAAGAAAATACGGCCGCTAAATTGCCAGCGCCAGGCTTGTCCATTGCTGGAATTGGAGTATCAATGAAAGCTGAACCTTTAGAGAAGGAAATCATTTTAAGCAATACTACCCAATTGTTGAAATACAAAATAACAGGAACAGCGGATAGGGAAACGTATCTGATGTTTGATTTTTATGATTTCAACAATCAGGCGCAGACGTATAATCTTCCTCAGATAGTAAAATAACAAAACGATCAAGTATGATAAAAAACTACTTTTATTTAAATAGCGGCTTGAATTTACGAAAAGCAATTGCTCTGTTTTTTGTGTTTTTTATATCCAGCCACGCATCGAATGCACAATGTGCCACTCCAGTTTCTGGATGTTCAAATACCGATCTGTCTAATTTTGGCGCCGCGTCAAATAATAATGCGGCGACAATTGAGTACGATAACTTTGTTTCAAGCTGGCACACCACGGTGGTAAGAACCTCTGACGGATCATTTCAAACTTGGGGAGAAGCCATTTCCAATACTGGAACAAACGTTTTATCTCCGCTAACAATAAACAGGACCAATTTTCCGGCCTTATCGGTGGGAGCAGTGCCTTTAAAAGTGGCATTAGGAAGCTCTTCTTCCAGTAATGTGCAAGGTATACTTTTAGCGACAGATGGCTTGTATGCCTGGTCTAAAGTTGGAATGGTATTAGATGCATCCCTAACTGGCAATGCTACTTTTCAAAAGCTTGCAATAGGCGGAAATGCAAATGGTCTGCCTGCTGGAGTAAACCCAGGAGATGTAAAAATGATGTTTGCAACCTATAGGACACTTGCAATCACTACCTGCAGCGGCGATGTTTGGGTAATTTCCCAAACTGCAGCCGTACGAGGAAATGGCGCATCAGGAAATGCAACAAGCTGGTATAAAGTCAGAACTTCAGAAGCTGGAAATCCTTATTTAACGGATGTTGTGGCCTGTAGAGGCAATAACGACGGACTTATGGCATTAAAATCTGACGGCACGGTTTATGTTTGGGGCGTTGGTGTATTTTTAGGAAACAACACGGCTGCGGCTAATCAAAATTATGCCGCGCCAATGGCGCTTCCTAGCGGAATTACGCCAAAAATGATTGGATCGACAGGTAACGGTACGGCAAGGTCACATTATATTTTAGCTACAGACGGCAATTTGTACGCTTTAGGCACTAATGCTAACGGCCAGTTAGGAGATTGGACAGTTTCGCAAAGGCTATCATGGATTCAGCCTAGATACAACTCGACATCGGGACCTGTCATGAATGACATTAAATGGTTTAGTCCTCAAGAACATGATGCGCAATACGCGGCGGTGAATGTTCTTACTGCAAGCAATAAAATATTTGCTTTTGGCAACAGTAACGGTTCGCTTCTTGGACTTGGATCCGGAGCAATTAATAATCCCGCAAGTCCCGGAGGATTAACGGGTTCTGATAATATTCTCGCAGTTGAAACTGGAGGACATACTTCAATGCTGGTAAAGAGCTGCGAAACTAAGTTTGGTTATGTGGGGCATCGCATCAGCGGAAGTATGGGGGATGGGACAAATAACACAACAAATGAAACAAGCTATACTTTTGCAACAGCAAATGTGCAAATCTGCGGTGCAGAATCTAATCCTGCAATTCAGCCTATTTCAACAGGGGGCGGACCAGATTCAAAATATTGTGTCGATGATCCAGTTCTATTAAATCCAACTCCAGCGGGAGGAACATTGAGTATTCTCAGCGGTCCGGGAACTTTATCTGGAAATACTTTGAGTTTTACAGGCGAAGGTACCGTTTCGGTTCAGTATTCGGTAACTACTGCATGCGGAGGAACATCGGTAACAACGAGAAGTTTTGATGCAGCGCTTTGCCCTGCCGATCTTCAAATTACGAAAGTGGCAGATAATGCCGTAGCAAGTGTTGGAAGTAATGTTGTGTTTACTATTACAGCCAAGAATAACGGTCCATATAAAGCTACAGGCGTAACAGTGAATGATGCGCTTCCTTCAGGATACACTTTTGTAAGTGCTGCGCCTTCTGTAGGAACATGGTCAGCGCCAAACTGGACGATAGGATCTCTTGCAAATGGAGCAAGCGCGTCTTTAGCGGTTACTGCTACAGTAAATGCGACAGGATCTTATGCCAACACAGCTAGCATTACTGGAAATAATCCCGACAATACTGCTGGAAATAATTCGGCTACTGCTACGCCTTTAGTGCAGAGCAATCTTTCAGTTGTAAAATCGATAAACAATATGTCTCCAAATGTTGGAAGTAATGTTACTTTTACCATTACAGCTTCTAATGCTGGACCTAGTAAGGCAACAGGAGTAAAAGTTATAGATAATCTTCCATCAGGATATACTTTTGTAAGTGCATCAGCCTCATCAGGAAGCTGGTCAGCACCAGAATGGAATATCGGAAATCTTGCTAGTGGGGCAACTAGTACTCTTACAGTTGTAGCAACCGTTAATGCTGGAGGCTCTTATACGAATACAGCTGCTATTTCAGGTTTGGAAAACGACCCTGTCTCTGGAAATAATTCTAGTTCAGTTACACCAACTGTGAATCATAATCCAACAGCAGTTGCAGATATTTACACAGTTTCAGAAGACAACTCAGTTACATTGACGCCATTAGCCAATGACAGCGATGCTGATGGCGATACAATTACAATCGCTTCAATCAACGGAACAGCTTTAACAGGTTCAGCTCAGACTATCGCAGTTCCAAACGGAACAGTAAATATCTCAGCAGCGGGCGTAATCACTTTCACGCCGGATGCAAACTTCAACTCGGCAACTGCCATCTCTTTCCCATATGCAATAGGAGACGGCCACGGCGGAACAGCTACAGCGAACATCAATATTACAGTGACTGCTGTAAACGATGCTCCTACAGCGGTAAACGATTCGTATACGGTTGCAGAAGACAATACTGTTACATTGACGCCATTAAGCAATGACAGCGATGCTGACGGCGATACAATTACAATCGCTTCAATCAACGGAACAGCTTTAACAGGTTCAGCTC
>NZ_JAGIAV010000007.1:0-176017 GCF_017744675.1 Flavobacterium sp.
GGGCACGGATTGCAAATCCGCGCTATCGGTGATTTCCACATTGTACAGAAATAAAATTTTCTCCTTTTTCCTAAATTTATATCCAAATTAATCCCATTTTAGCGTTATCAATAAACTGACTTCTATAAAACCTCATTTTAAATGAATAAAAATATATCCGCACTTTATACTATAGCTCGAAAACAAACCCGAAAAATACTTGGTTTAATGTCTGGAACTTCTCTCGACGGACTTGATATTGCTTTGTGCGCTGTTTCTGGTTCTGGCGAAAACACAGAAGTAAAAATCTTAGAATTTGAAACAATTTCTTATTCTGAAGACATTAAAAACGAAATCAGAAAAGTATTTGCTCAGAAAACAATCGATTTTCAGCATTTCGCTTTATTAAATGAGTGGATTGGAATATTGCACAGCGAGATGATTAACGATTGTCTGAAAAAATGGAATATTTCGTCAAGCGAAGTAGATTTAATTGCTTCGCACGGACAAACGGTTTTGCACGCTCCGAAGTTTTTGCATCAGCAGGAAAAATTTCCAAATGCGACTTTACAAATTGGCGACGGCGATCATATTGCAGTAAAAACGGGAATTATCACACTTTCAGATTTCAGACAAAAACATGTTGCGGCAGGTGGTGAAGGCGCGCCTTTGGCGGTTTACGGCGATTATTTATTATTTGGAAAAAAAGGCGAAAACAGAATCATGCTCAACATGGGCGGAATCGGAAATTATACCTATCTCCCAGCCTCGCTAAACGCCGAGGAAGTTTTTGTAACCGATACTGGAACTGCAAATACGTTAATCGACATTTTTACTAAACATTATTTCCCTGAAAAAAGTTACGATAAAGATGCTGAAATCGCGCAGCAAGGAACTGTAAATCAAGAACTTTTAGACGAAATTAAAAAAGATGATTTCTTCCAGAAAAGTTTCCCAAAATCGATTGGTCAGGAGCTTTTTAATTTCGATTTTGTGCAGTCGGCTTTGGTAAAATGTAATTTAGAAAACATTTCGGCATCAGATTTGCTGGCGACTTTAACACGTTTAAGTGCAGAAACAATTGCAGAAGCAATTTATTTCACCATAAAAAACACTCCAATTCCTGCAGAAGAGTTTCATATTTATATGTCTGGAGGCGGAACCAATAATCCGTTACTGGTAAAATGGTTAAAGGAATTATTGCCTTGCCAATTTCATACCAGCGACGATTTGGGCATTTTAAGCGATGCAAAAGAAGCCGTTTTATTTGCGCTTTTAGCAAATGAAACCGTTTCTGGAGGCGATTACAATTTTGGAAACAGTAAAGGAATTCCATCGGTAACAATGGGAAAGATTTCGTTTCCGGATTAAATTATAGCCACGAATTCACGAATTTATTTATAATCGATGCGGAAAATTACGTAATGAATTACGCAAATTTTACTTATTTGGAATATTATCAATCATTTAAAAATAATTCGTGAATTCGTGGCGGAAAAAGCACACAATCCTAAAAAAACAATTCGTGGCGGAAAAACACGCAATCATTAAAAAAAATAATTCGTGAATTCGTGGCGGAAAAAAACTATTTTTGGTTCTTGTTAAAATAAACATTTGAAATGCATAAAAATCAGCACTTAATATTCTTTCTTTTATTTTCATTTTTCACTACTTTGATTTCTAATGCACAGGAAAACAATATGCATCCTAAAAACGAATTCAGAGGTGTCTGGATTGCAACGGTTGTAAATATTGACTGGCCGAAAACAAGTACGGATAATGTAGAAAAAGAAAAAGCTGATTACCTCGAAATTTTAGAAGCTTATAAAAAACTGAATTACAATGCCGTAATTGTTCAAATTAGAAGTGTTGGAGATGCTATTTATCCTTCAGAATTTGCACCTTGGTCTCGATTTTTGACAGGAAAAGAAGGTTTGGCTCCAAATCCGTATTACGATACTTTGGCTTGGATGATTGAACAGGCGCACAACAGAGGTTTTGAATTTCATGCATGGCTGAATCCGTATCGTGCAACTTTCGATTTGAATAAAAACCTTTTAAGTCCAAATCACGATCTTTTTAAACATCCAGAGTGGATGATAGAATACGGCGGAAAATACTATTACGATCCTGCATTGCCAGAAGTTCAGGCGCATTTAACCAAAGTAGTAAAAGAAGTGGTTGACAAATACGATATTGATGCGATTCATTTTGACGATTATTTTTATCCGTATGCTGTTCCAGGAAAAGTGTTTAACGACAATGCTTCTTACCAAAAATATGGCGCAGGTTTAAGCCGTGCAGATTGGCGCCGTGCAAATGTGAGCAACTTTGTTCATGCGATTTCAAATACCATTAAAGAAAGTAAACCTTGGGTCCAATTCGGAATTAGTCCGTTTGGGGTTTGGCGAAATAAATCTCAAGATCCAAAAGGTTCTGAAACGCAATCGACTTCAAACTACGACGATTTGTATGCAGATCCTGTTTTATGGATGGATCAAAAATGGATTGATTATATTTTACCTCAATTGTACTGGAGCATGAATAATCCTAGAGCTTCGTATTCTAAACTGGTAAAATGGTGGTCTGAAAATTCTAATAATACCGCAATTTATATTGGTCATGCTACTTACAAAATTAGAGCCGACGGTGATAAAAACTGGAATTACATGACCGAAATTCCAGCACAAATTGATTTCTTAAGAACATTCAAAAATGTTTCTGGAAGTGCTTATTTCAGCTCAAAATGGTTTATGGGCAAAAACTTCGATGTGGTTCGCCATTTAGAGGAAAATCAATATAAATATCCTGCGCTTCCTGCAGCAGTTCCAAATTTAAAACATGTCATTATTGATACGCCAAAAGTATTGGAATACAACAAAGACAGCATTAAATATGACTTTACATTCAAAAGTCCGCTGAATACAAAAGTTCGCTATATGGTGGTTTATGGAGGCGAACATGTTTCAAAAATTGATATTAACGATGCTACAAAAATCGTTGAAAAAGTGACTGTAAAAGAAGTTGACGGAAAAATCAATTTTGCAATAGCAGCCGGAAAACTCAATCTCTACAAAGCCTGCGCGGTAACTTTTATTGATTATTATGCCAACGAAAGTACGCCAACTGCTATAGACTTAAAAAAACCATTTAAAAACTATACACCAAATCAACCTAATGAAAACAGATAATAAACCTTGGTTCTGGATTCCACTTCTAAACTTTGCATCTGGATTGCCTTATGCCATAATTATTTCGGTTTCTGTAATTATGTACAAGAATCTCGGAATTTCAAATGAAGATATTGGAGTTTATACCAGTTTATTGTATCTGCCTTGGGTTGTCAAACCGCTTTGGAGTCCGCTTATTGAATTGGTTGGAACCAAAAGAAAATGGTTTTTATTGATGCAGTTAATAATTTCGATTTCCTTTTTGCTGGTCGGATTTGTAATTCCAACAAACGGATTTTTCATTATGTCTTTAGCCATATTTTGGGTCGCCGCTTTTGCTTCAGCCTCTAATGATATTGCTACTGACGGCTTTTATTTATTGGTTTTACCAGAAGACAAACAATCTTTCTTTATCGGAATCAGAAGTACTTTCTACAGACTTTCTATGCTCGCAGGAAACGGCTTGGTGGTACTTTTTGCTGGATATTTAGAACATAAATTTGGCGACAATACAAAAGCTTGGTCTTACACTATGATTTGTGTTGGTTTATTAATGACATTTATTACCGTTTACAATTTCATTTTTACTCCAAAAAATGAAATCAATGTTGTAGAGAGCAATAAAGAAACATCGCATCAAAACTTTGGAACGATATTTATTAGTTTCTTCAAGAAAAAACAAATCGGATTAATTCTAGCCTTTGTTTTAGTTTTCAGATTAGGAGAATCACAATTGCTTAAAATGTTAAGTCCGTTTTTACTAGATTCTAAAGAACTTGGAGGAATGGGATTAGACACCGAAGCCGTTGGAATTATTTACGGAACATTTGGAGTTGCCGCATTGACTCTGGGCGGAATCCTAGGCGGAATTGCCATTTCCAAACATGGCCTTACTAAATGGATGTTTCCTATGTTTTTAGCGATGCATTTACCAATTATTGGTTTTATTCTATTAGCATTTTTTCACCCAACATCAATTTATTACATTTATATCGTCGTTATTTTAGAACAATTTGGTTATGGTTTTGGTTTTACGGCATTTATGATGTATTTAATTCATGTTGCCGAAGGAGAATCAAAAACTGCACATTATGCATTAGCAACAGGATTTATGGCAATGGGAATGATGCTGCCAGGAATGTTAAGTGGCTACATTCAAAAATATTTAGGCTATGGAAACTTCTTTATTTGGGTTTTAATAGCTACAATTCCAGGTCTTATTTTATCACGTTTTTTAATATTCCCAAAAGATTTTGGGAAGAAATCAGAAGAAGTTTAATCCCAAATCAAACTTTAACCTATGGAAATCAATGAAAATTTGCAGAACGAACGAAATCTGAAAGGAACTGAGTTCGAAAAAAATGGAAATCTTGAAAAAGCGATTGAGTTGTATGAAGAGAATGTTGCAGAAGGCTTTAAAGGAAATCATCCTTACGATCGACTAGCAACGATCTACAAAAACGAAAACGATCTGGACAATGAAATCCGCGTTTTAGAAAAAGCAATTGTGGTTTATGAAATAATCACCATTGAAGACCGATTAGAAGGATTGCCAAAGCTTTTCCGTTTCAAGAATCGTTTAGAAAAAGCAATTGAAACCAAAAAACAATTGGCTAAACAAAAGAAGGCAAAGTTGAAGTAAAATATTCTTTTAAACACATAGAAACATAGATTTGATTTTGTTTAAAAAGAGTAAATAAAAGAGAAACTCGTTTCTCAACACATAGTTTAACGTTAGCAGCTTTGTCAAAGTTTAAAACTTTGACAAAGCTTTTACACAAAGAGGCTAAAGAAACAAAGCAATAAATCATGAATATAATAAAACGTACTAATTCAGACGATATTGATTTTATAAATCTGGTTGTTTTATTAGATCAGGATTTAGCGATTAGAGATGGAGAGGATCATGCGTTTTACAATCAGTTTAACAAGACCGATAAAATAAAACACACGATCGTTTATTACGAAAACGGAATTCCTGTTGGCTGTGGCGCTTTTCGCGAAAAAGAACCAGGCACAACAGAAATAAAACGTATGTATGTTCATCCTGATTACAGAAAAAAAGGCATTGCATCATCAGTTTTGGAAGCTTTAGAAATCTGGGCAAAAGAAGTCGGTTATACGTATACTATTTTAGAAACTGGAAAAAATCAGCCTGAAGCCATCAACTTATATCAAAAATTAAATTACACCATAATTCCCAATTATCCGCCTTATGAAAAGATGGATAATAGTGTTTGCATGAAAAAGACTTTATAATAATGAAAATCACAGCCGAAGCATTACGACAAAAAATAGGACAATTTTTCTTTCCAGCAGTATTCATCAATGATACCGAAGAAAATATTCAGGAAACAGAGCGTTTAATCAAAGAACATAATATTGGAGGATTGACTTTTTTCCATAGTCGTGCGAGCGCTGCAACGAATTACGAAAGCAAGAAAAAAGTTGTTTTCAATGATGATAGCTATGAAAAAATCAAAGCATTAATTGCTCGCTATCAGAAAGCCGCTTCTACTCCACTTTTAATCAGCATTGATGCCGAATGGGGCTTGGCAATGCGTATCGAAAAAACACCGCAATATCCGTATGCTATTACGCTTGGCGCTTTACCAGAAAACAAATCCAATTTAGTTTACGAAGTTGGGAAACAAATTGGTTTAGATTTAAAAGCAGCTGGAATTCAGTATAATTTATCGCCTTTGGCAGACATCAATAACAACCCAAATAATCCTGTTATTGGATATCGTTCTTTTGGCGAAAACAAACAAAAAGTAGCCGATTTTTCTATCGAATATTTAAAAGGAATGTCTGAAGTAGGTGTTTTAGGCTGTCTAAAACATTTTCCTGGACACGGAAATACGAATGTAGATTCGCACTTGGGATTACCCGTTTTAAAAGAAACTTTAGAAGAATTATTAGAAAACGAATTATATCCTTTCATTAAAGGAATCGAAAACAATGTCGATTCGATTATGATTGGACATTTGGCAGTTCCGAGTCTAAATGACGGAAAAGATACTTCTGCAACATTATCAAAAGCAATTATTCAGGATCTTTTGCGAGATAAATTAGGTTATGATGGTTTAGTGATTTCTGATGCTTTAAACATGCATAGCGTTTCCAAATTGTACGAAACAAAAGGTCAATTAGAATGGGAAGCTTTCAATGCTGGAAACGATGTTTTATGTTTTGCGGAAAATGTTGCGGAAGGAATTGAAGCAATTTATAAAAACGCTTCGCCAGATCGTATTTTTGAAAGCTATAACAGAATCATGAAAGCCAAAGAAAAAGCAGGAATCCTTTCTGGAAACACAGCTGTTTCTGGCGAATTAAATTTCGAAAAAACATCTCAACTAAATCTTGAAATTGCTCAAAATGCCATTACCGAAATTGTAAATAACGGAATTTCAGAATTGGCTCTTGATGCTCATAAAAACAATAAATTAGCCAAACTAAGTTTATATAAAAGTTCCGAAAATACATTCTTCAACACTTTAAATGCAAAATTGCCTTCGCCAGAATTTGCTTTTGAAAGTTTAGAAACTTCGGATATTTCGGCAATCAAAAATGAATTAGAAAAATTTGAAACTATCATCATTTCATTATTTGTTCCGAAAGCAAAACCGCTGAATAATTTCGAAGTAAACGACGAAGTTTTTGAGCTACTTTCAGATCTTCTTCAAACCAAAAAATGCATTGTTTACGTTTTCGGAAATCCGTACGTTTTACCTCTTATTCCAAATCTTAAAAAGGCTTCAGGATTAATTCAGGCTTATCAAGATTTTGAAGAATTTCAAAAAACAGCAGGAATTCAATTTTTCGAAAAAAATAGTTTCAAAGGTGTTTTGCCAGTAAATATTGATATTCAATAAATTACAACTTGAAATAATCAAAATTTATCAACTTATAAATTTTTATAATCACATCTTATTGTAACTACCTGTACTTATGCCCTATTTTTGCACCAAATAAATTTTTAACGTAAAACGAATATTATGTCTTTAGTAGGAAAAAAATTCCCAAGTATTGCAGTAGATGCTATCTCAGAAATGGGTGACAATTTAAAAATCAACATTTTTGAAGAAGCAGTAAACAACAATAAAAAAGTACTTTTATTTTGGTACCCAAAAGATTTTACTTTTGTATGTCCAACTGAATTACACGCCTTTCAAGCTGCATTACCAGAATTCGAAAAAAGAAATACTATCGTAATTGGTGCTTCTTGCGACACAAACGAAGTTCACTTTGCCTGGTTAAATACTCCAAAAAACAATGGTGGAATCGAAGGTGTTACTTACCCAATCTTAGCTGATACAAACCGTAACTTAGCTAACATTTTAGGTATTTTAGATATCGAATCTACAAGCTACAGCGAAGATACAGATTCAGTTATCATCGAAGGTTCAAACGTAACTTACAGAGCTACTTACCTAATCGACGAAACTGGAAAAATTTTCCACGAAAGCGTAAACGATATGCCATTAGGACGTAACGTAAACGAATACTTAAGAATGGTTGACGCTTACACGCACATCCAAACTAAAGGTGAAGTTTGTCCTGCAAACTGGGAAGCTGGTAAAGAAGCAATGTCTGCTGACAGAGTTAGTACTGCTGAATACTTAAGCGCTAATTAAGCTTCTAAGATACTAAGATTCTAAGCTGCAAAGTTTTTTAACTTAACTTTTGAATCTTAAACACTATTCTACAATAAAAGTCAAGAGATTCTAAGATTAACTTAGATCTTAGAATCTCAACGACTTAAAAAAATCCATCTAAAAATCCACACAAAGTTATTCGGTTCGAGAGCAAACTTCGCCTCTTAGAGCCTTAGCAACTTAGTGTCTAAAAAATAAAAAAATTATGTTAATCGACTTAAACGAAGATACGTTAGCAGATTTAGTTGCTAAAAACGAAAAAGTAGTAGTACAATATTCAGCTTCATGGTGTGGAAATTGCCGTATTATGAAACCAAAATTCAAAAAATTAGCAACAGAGAATGAAGCTATCACTTTTGTTTTGGTTGATGCAGAAAATTCTCCAGAATCAAGAAAATTAGCTAATGTAAGCAACTTGCCTACTTTTGCTACTTTCGTGAACGGACAATTAGTTGGCGAAACGCAAACCAACAAACAAGAAGTTTTAATTGATCTTGTAAACGCAATTGCATAAATTTAGATCCTTTAGACGAACTTAGATTTTTAGACTTTTTAGATGTCTAAAATTTAACAAAGTCTAAGAAGTCTAATAATGTCTAAAATCTAAGAAAGTCTAAATTATGAAATTACCAGTAATTAAACATTTAACGCAATTCATCGAAGAAAACGATCAAGATTATATCATTGAAACGATCGAAGTTCTAGAAGCGATGACCGAAATCCCTTCTCTTAAAGACGAAGAATTGGACGTAATCGGCGAATTGATTTCAAATATGTACGGTGCCCTTGAAGTACAAAAATTAGTTGCTCAAGGAACAGATAAAAAAGAAGCTTTAAATACGTTCATGAAACGTGTTTTAGGTTCTATCGATAAATAAATCGATCCCCTCCCAAGAACAAATAAAAAAAACAAAGCTGAGAAAGCGTTTCGTATTGCGAGGCGCTTTTTTTAGTATTTAGTGGTCAGCTTTTTAGTGTTCAGTCGCAGTTTTCCGCACAATCTTGTCATCCTGACGGAGGAAGGATCACACCAGAAACTCCATAATCTAAGTCGCCAATCATTCTCGACATACAAGTGCGATCCTTCCTTCGTCAGGATGACAATAATACGAATTACATTTAAATAAATCTAAAATCTACATTCTAAAATCTAAAATAATCAGGGCGAGCCACCATCCCGATAAGAGGGCAAACTTTCTTTGCGCATATCCGCCCTCTTATCGGGATGCTGTCGGGCTATCCGCGCTACTTCGGTAGCCAGCTTCTATCCCTCTCGCGGGCAGGCGTTTTTAAAAGATGTTTTAGGTTTTCAGTCAAAGTAATTATTTTCACACGCTTATTCCGCGTAATCTTGTCATTCCGAGGAACGAGGAATCTTCGTTAGTAACTCGACAAAGATTGTCGGCTTAGATTACGGAGCTACTTGCGAAGATTCCTCGTTCCTCGGAATGACAAAATTGAGAGTAAAAGTACTGCAACAATATTCCACCAAAATAAAAGTTATAAAGAGAAATTATTTGTTGGAATAAACCGCAAATTCATGAATTTGAGGCTATCCAAAAACCATCCTTAATCTCTCCTTAAACCCGTAACAAATACTTTTAGATTCAAATATTAATCCTTACTTTTGAACCTCATTAATTTTAAACAAAAATCATGGCATCTATCACATTAGGAGGAAATCCAGTTCATACATCAGGCGAATTGCCAGCAGTTGGATCGCAATTAGCTGACTTCAAATTAGTTCAAAACGATTTATCAGTTGCTTCTTTGAGTACTTTCGCTGGCAAAAAATTAGTTTTAAATATCTTCCCAAGTGTTGATACGGGAACTTGCGCTACATCTGTTAGAAAATTCAACGAAAGTGCAAGCGGATTAGAAAACACAACTGTTTTATGTATTTCTAGAGATTTACCTTTTGCTCAAAAACGTTTTTGCGGTGCTGAAGGTTTAGAAAATGTAGTAAACTTATCAGATTTTCAAACTGGTGCCTTTGGTAAAGCAAACGGATTAGAAATCATTGACGGACCTCTAGCAGGTTTACACTCAAGAGCAATCATTGTTGCTGATGCAGATGGAAAAATCCTTCACACAGAACAAGTTGCTGAAATTGCAAATGAACCAAATTACGAAGCAGCTTTAGCAGCACTATAATATTTTCCCTTAAATGGAGTTTCAAAAAGACAATACATTTGTTACAGGCCGTTTAAAAAGCATGACTTATGCTTTTAACGGCGCTGTAAAATTAATTAAGACCGAACATAGTATAATGGTTCAATTTTCATTAGGAATCATAATGACTATTTTAGGTTTTTATTTTCATATTTCACAAACCGAATGGCTTTGCCAAACTCTGGCAATTGGTGTAGTTTTAGCTGTAGAAGGCTTAAATACAGCAGTCGAAAAAATTGCTGATTTCATACATCCCGATTATAGCAAACGAATCGGTTTTATTAAAGATATTGCTGCAGGGGCGGTATTTTTTGCTGCAATGACTGCAATAGCAATAGGCTTGATTATTTATATTCCAAAATTTATTTAGGCAAAGGAAAACGCAAGAATGGCAAAAAATAAAAAAGAAACTGTAGATAAAAAAAACGACAAGCAAGAAGGAAATAAAAGATCATTTAAGATGTCCAAACAGCAAAAATTTGTTCTAGGATGTCTTTTGGTTCTGTTTTCTATTGCGCTTTTGGTCGCATTTATTTCTTTTTATGTTAACGGACAATGGCAGAATGACCAAAGTATTGTAAACCAACTTGGTGATCGTACTGAAGTAGCCGAGAACTGGCTCGGAAAATTCGGAGCTTATCTTGCCGATTTGATTATTTATAGAGGTTTCGGACTTGCTTCTTTCATTTTCGTTCGTTTATTTTTCCTTACCGGAATGTTTTTAGCATTGGAACTTTCGACCCAAAAACTAAAAAACACTTGGTTCTGGGATCTTTTTGCCATCATTATCGTTTCAGTATTATTTGGTTTTTTCGCCACTTCTGCACCAGAATTAGGAGGAACAATTGGTTATGAACTAAATTTATTTCTTCAAGATTATATCGGAAAAACAGGTACTTTGCTTACACTGCTTTTTGGTTTAATCGTTTACTTGATTTTCAAAATCAAATTATCGCCAGAAAAAATTCAGTCATATTTTGATTCTACTAAAAAAGAATTGAAATCAGAATTAGATACTTTAAAACCAGCAGTTCAGCAGCCTGAAAGCGCTTATAATCTGGAAGAATTTTCTATTAAAGAAGAGGAAGAAGAAAACGATCCTGAGTTGGATAATATTCATCTTAAAACTGTCGATTCTCAGTTCGAGATCAACAAAGAAGCTTTAAAACCAACTATTTCTCATCCGTCAGAAATTGAGTTAAACCCGATTTTAAAACCCATTCAGCCGCCGCCAACACAAATTACGGCCACACCAGACGAGGCTTTTGTAATAGAAAAAGCAGAGGAAGAAGATATTATTGAAGAAAACTTGGCTTCTCGCCTAGTTGCCGATTTCGGATTATTTGATCCAACTTTGGATTTATCCAATTATAAATTCCCAACCATCGATTTATTAAAAGAATATTCGACTGGAGGAATTACAATTAATCAGGAAGAACTAGAAGAAAACAAAAACAGGATTGTAGACACACTTCGCAACTACAAAATTGAAATTGCACAAATCAAAGCAACTGTTGGTCCATCGGTTACTTTATATGAAATTGTGCCAGAAGCAGGAATCAGGATTTCTAAAATTAAGAGTTTAGAAGATGATATCGCTTTATCATTATCAGCACTAGGAATTCGTATTATTGCGCCAATTCCTGGAAAAGGTACTATCGGTATTGAGGTTCCGAACAAAAACCCAACTATGGTTTCTATGAAAAGCGTTATTGGAGCTGCAAAATTCCAAGAAGCCGAAATGGAGTTGCCAATTGCATTAGGAAAAACCATTTCTAATGAGACTTTTGTTGTCGATTTAGCCAAAATGCCTCACTTATTAATGGCGGGAGCAACGGGACAAGGTAAATCTGTTGGATTAAATGCGGTTTTAACTTCGCTTTTATACAAAAAACATCCAGCAGAAGTAAAATTTGTTTTGGTTGACCCGAAAAAAGTAGAGCTTACGCTTTTCAATAAAATCGAAAGACATTATTTAGCTAAACTTCCTGACACGGAAGATGCTATTATTACCGATAATGCAAAAGTTGTTAATACTTTAAATTCGCTTTGCGTGGAAATGGACAATCGTTATTCTTTATTAAAAGATGCGATGGTTCGTAATATTAAAGAATACAACGAAAAATTCAAGTCTAGAAAATTAAATCCAGAAGCTGGCCACCGATTTTTACCTTACATTGTTTTGGTTGTCGATGAGTTTGCCGATTTGATTATGACGGCTGGAAAAGAAGTTGAAGTCCCGATTGCGCGTTTGGCTCAATTAGCCCGTGCTATTGGTATTCACTTGATTATTGCTACACAAAGACCTTCTGTAAACGTTATTACAGGTTTAATTAAAGCCAATTTCCCTGCTAGAATTGCGTTTAGAGTAACTTCTAAAATCGACTCTAGAACAATTTTGGATACTCAAGGCGCGGATCAGCTTATTGGACGAGGAGATTTATTATACACCAACGGAAACGACGTAATTCGTGTGCAGTGCGCTTTCATAGACACGCCAGAGGTTGAAAAAATCACCGATTTTATCGGCGGACAAAAAGCGTATGCCACAGCTTATTTGCTTCCAGAGTTTGTTGGCGAAGAAAGTGGCATTAATCTTGATATAGATATTTCCGAAAGAGATACTTTATTTAGAGAAGCGGCAGAGATAATTGTCAATGCACAGCAGGGTTCTGCTTCTTTATTGCAGCGAAAATTAAAATTAGGATACAATAGAGCCGGTCGTTTGATCGATCAGCTGGAAGCAGCAGGAATTGTTGGTCCGTTTGAAGGCAGTAAAGCACGCAGTGTAAACATCTTAGATTTAAATGCTCTTGATCAATTTTTTAATAATGAACAAAATTAATCCAATCATGAAAGCAAAAATTCAAGAAATCAACAACAATTCTATCACAAACATGACTAAAAAGTGTTTTCAAATGGCAGTTATATTGCTTTTGAGCTTCACTTCTATTCAGGCTCAAGATAAAAAAGCGAAAGATTTATTGAACGAAGTAACTTCTAAAATAAAAAGCTACGACAATATTGTTATCGATTTTAAATATTCTTTGAATAACGCCAAAGAAAACATTAATCAAGACAGTAAAGGAAATGTAACGATGAAAGGAAACCAATATGTTTTGAATTTCATGGGTGTTACCAAAATCTTTGACGGTCAGAAAACGTACACTATTGTTCCTGAAGACGAAGAAGTTACCATTTCTAAAGTAAATGAGAAAGATGATAACGCGATCACTCCTTCAAAAATGCTTACTTTCTTCAATTCTGGATACAAATACACAATGGATATTGTTCAGAATGTAAAAGGAAGAAAAATTCAATACATCAAATTAGTTCCAACAAGCGGAAAAGACCAAAGAAAAGAAATTTTGTTAGGTGTTGACGTTCAGACAAAACACATTTATAATTTGATTGAAACTGGAAAAAACGGAACAAAAACAACTTTAACCGTTAATTCTTTTAAAACCAATCAGCCATTATCAAAAAATCAATTTACCTTTGTAGCGAGTAAATACCCGAAATACTACATTAATAAATTAGATTAATCACAAGGTTGAAAATTCTAGACAAATACTTATTAAAAACATTCTTCTTTACATTTACCACGGTATTTGTAATCTTATTTTTCATATTCATACTTCAAACAGTATGGCTATTTATTTCAGAACTAGCAGGTAAAGATCTCGACTTAATTTTGGTCGTGAAATTCCTGCTTTTTTCTATGCCTCGTATTATCCCGCTGGTTTTACCGTTATCGGTTTTATTAGCCTCTATTATGACTTTTGGAAATCTGGCCGAAAATTACGAGTTTGCAGCCATGAAGTCTTCAGGAATCTCGCTGCAAAGAGCAATGAGATCCTTGATTATTTTTATTTTCGTTTTAAGTATTGTCGCATTCTGGTTTGCAAACAACGTTATTCCGTATGCCGAATATAAATTTGTTAACTTTAGAAAAAACATCGCACAGGCTAAACCCGCAATGGCTATTGCTGAAGGTCAGTTTAACGATGTCGGCACATACAACATTAAAGTAAACAAAAAATCTGGCAAAAACGGCAATCACTTAACAGATGTAACTATTCACGAGAAAGCGAATAATATGGGTGAAAATAAAACCGTAATTAAAGCTAAAACAGGTGAACTTATCAGCAATGAAAAATCCAGCATTTTAAAACTGGTTTTAAATGATGGCTATTACTACCAAGATGTTACTCCAAAAAAATATGAGGATCGTCCTAAAATGCCTTTTATAAAAGGAAAATTTAAAACGCAGATCATCAATATCGATTTATCTGAACTTAACAAAGTTGATGACAGCAAAGAAAGCATTGATGGAACAAATGCAATGCTGAATGTAAACGAATTGCGCTATACCTTAGACTCTCTGAGCAAGAATCTAGACAACGAAATTGTTTCTTTTTCTGAAAATATTAACCAGCGAGTTGGGATTAAAAAGTCTTATTCTAGTCCACAAAAAAACATCAAGAAAAAACCGCTTCCAAACGATCTTTTATCTATTTATTCTAACAAGGATAAAGTAGATATTTTAAAAATGGCAGGAAGTAATATTAGCAGCAATATTTATTCTATCGAAACTACGCAAAGAGATTTAAAAGATAAAGAACGAGAAATCAACAAACATTATACTGCATTATACGAGAAATTCGTTATTGCTTTTGCTTGTTTTTTAATGTTTTTTATTGGTGCTCCACTTGGCGCTATTATTCGAAAAGGAGGACTTGGACTTCCTATTGTATTTGCCGTTTTAATCTTTATTACTTTCCATTTCATCAATACATTTGGAAAACGAGTATCACAAGAAGGCGGTATGTCTCCATTTTTAGGTTCATGGATGTCATCTTTTGTCCTGTCTCCACTCGCAATATTATTAACCTATCGTGCTACAAACGACAACGGTTTAATTAATTTTGATGCGATTACAACTCCAATTTCACAACTATTTCAGAAAATCTCTGAGCGGTTTTTACCTGCTCAAAAGCAAAAATAATTATGTCAACAACAAAAATACAATTGAATACCATTGAAGAAGCTATAGAAGATATTCGTCAAGGTAAAGTAATCATTGTAGTCGATGATGAGGATCGAGAAAATGAAGGCGATTTTTTGGCTGCTGCCGAAAAAGTAACACCAGAAATGATCAACTTTATGGCTACTCACGGACGTGGGCTAATCTGTACGCCACTTACAGAAAGCCGTTGCAAAGAGCTAGATCTTCGTGCCATGGTAACCAACAATACAGATCATATGGAAACTGCTTTTACTGTTTCTGTTGATTTAAAAGGAAATGGCGTTACAACTGGTATTTCTGCTGCTGATAGATCAAAAACAGTTCAATCATTAGTTGATCCTAATACAAAACCACACGACTTAGCTCGTCCAGGCCATATTTTTCCTTTAATTGCCAAACAAGGCGGTGTTTTAAGAAGAACCGGACATACTGAAGCCGCAATTGATTTTGCTCGTTTGGCAGGATTTAAATCTGCTGGCGTAATCTGCGAAATCTTAAACGAAGACGGGACGATGTCTCGTTTGCCAGAATTGATTAAAGTGGCAAAAAAATTCGATTTGAAATTGGTTTCTATCGAAGATTTGGTCGCTTATAGAATGCAACACGATAGTTTGATCGTAAAGAAAGAAGATTTTGATATCGAAACTCGTTTTGGAACTTTCAGATTAAGAGCTTACGAACAAACGACCAACAAACAAATTCATATTGCTTTAACAAAAGGAACTTGGAATCTTGGCGAACCTATCTTAACAAGAATTCACTCGTCTCAAGTAAACAACGACTTGTTAGGCACGCTAACTAATAATGCAGAACAGCAATTAGACGACATGTTTAAAGTGATTAATGAGAACGGCAAAGGTGCTGTTATCTTTATTAATCAAGACATGACGGCTGTTAACCTTTTAAACAGAATTTCTGAGCTTAAAACATTACAAGCGAACGGAACTTTAAAAGCGCCAAAAGTTATTATTGACAGCAAAGATTATGGTATTGGAGCCCAAATTCTTCATGATTTGGATATTTCTAAAATCAGATTGGTTTCAAATACAGAACAAACAAAACGAGTTGGTATGATTGGATACGGACTTGAAATTATAGAATACGTTAAATATTAATATGGGAACAGTAGAAGAAAGAATTCAAAAATCAGAAACTCGAATTTTTAAAGCGGTTTTCCCTAGTACAACCAATCATTACGATACTTTATTTGGAGGAACAGCGCTGCATTTAATGGATGAAGTTGCTTTTATTTGTGCTACTCGTTTTAGCCGTAAAAAAGTTGTAACGATCTCTACAGGTCAAATTGACTTTAAAAAAGCAATTCCAGCCGGAACTTTAATCGAATTAGTCGCAAAAGTAGATAGCGTTGGAAGAACTAGCTGTAAAATTCATGTTGATATTTTTATGGAACAAATGTATTCTGAGCTTCGCGAAACGGTAGTTTCAGGAACTTTTTCGTTTGTTGCTGTTGATGAAAACAAAAAACCAACTCCAATTTTAGACGATTTGGATTAATTTTTGAAAAAATCTCATTTTCGGAAATACTGATAATTAGACACTTGAAAATTATTCGAAAAAACTTCGAAAAAAAGTCTATAAAAAGTTTTTAGAACCGAAAAACCGTCTTATATTTGCACCCGCAATCAGGCAATGAGAGCAACATACTGGAGAAATGGCAGAGCGGTCGAATGCGGCAGTCTTGAAAACTGTTGACTGTAACAGGTCCGGGGGTTCGAATCCCTCTTTCTCCGCTGAAAGCTTAAAAGAACTTTTGAAAGTTTAGAAAAAGCTAAAAATTGAAAAACCCTTCAAATCAATGATTTGAAGGGTTTTGTTTTTTATACGATTTATAAAATCGTATAAAAATTCCGTGACGCAATCATGGCACAAGTCTCATAGAGATCTTTAGCCTAAATTCTTTGGTAAAAAAACTTCAGCCATCATACATCTTGCGCTTCCTCCACCACAGGCTTCAATTGTATCCAAACTTGAACTTAAAATTTCTGCATGATTCTGCAATTGGGTAATCTGTTTCGGAGTTAAACTTTGATGGGCCGAAGTGCTCATGACAATATATCTTGTATCATCTTTCCCGCGAACTTCCAGCATGTTTCCAGCAAAACTATTCACTTGATCTTCTGTAATGAGAATGATTTCTTTTTTATCTTCTATTAAATTATCCAAAACCATTTTGCGCTCTTTTGTATCATCAATAGAATCTGCACAGATCACTGCAAACGTTTCTCCCAAACACATCATTACATTAGTATGATAAATTAGCTTGCGTTCTCCGTTAACTGTTTGAAAAGCTTTGAAAATTACAGGTGTATAATCAAAATCCTTACAGAATTGTAAAAAAAGCTTTTCATCGGCTCTTGGCGATAGTGCGCAATAGGCTTTTCCGTTTGCTCTATCCAATATTAAACTTCCTGTCCCTTCTAAGAAAATACCATCTTTTTCTGCAGAATTATAATAAATAATATTTGAAATCCCGAAGCCTTTTTCTTCCAAGGTATCCAAAATATCGTCGCGACGTTCTTTCCGACGGTTTTCAGCAAACATTGGATACAAGACTACATCACCAGTTTCATGAAATGAAACCCAATTGTTTGGAAAAATCCTATCTGGAGTATCTGTCTCCAAATTATCATCAACAACGATAACTTCTACTCCAACCGCTCTAAGTTTCTCAACAAAAGCATCAAATTCCTGTTGCGCTTTAGCATTAACAGTACTTGGCAAAAGTCCGTCCAATACTTTTTGATAATAATTGTTTACAGCCGTCTGTTCGTTCATTCTGAATGCAACTGGACGAATCATCAAGATGGAATTTGTTGTCTGTTTCATTTTTATATTTTTTTGTTTGCTTCGACAATTCGGCTAAAGCCTCGTGTCAAGTTTCAGGTTTCAAGTTTCAAGTTTCAAGTTTCAAGTTTTTACAAGACGTGAAACCTGAAATAGAAAAACTATTTTTAATCTCTAATTAATGGAAGCGTTGAACATCTTAGCAAGCCTTCTTGTTTCGAGATTTCGGCATATGGAATCTCTTCAACAGTAAATCCATTCTCGCGAAGCCAATTATTCAATCTTGTAAAATTCTTTTCGGAAACCACCACATTTTCATCGATTGAAAAGACGTTTGAAAACATGTTGTACATTTCGTTTCTTTCAATATGAAATAAATTTTCTTTTCCAAAAAGCTTCACCAAATAACGATAATCTGCTTCTTCGCGGAAACCTCTTTTATAGATGATTCCTTTGTCTTTTCCGACAGGCTGAAAACAGCAATCTAAATGCAAAGCATTATCTCTGGCTTCCAATGAAGATTTTACTAGATCAAATTCTTTTACAATTTTATTCGGAAACAGCGATTTAATATAGTTTACACCATGCATATTGGTTCTCGCAGTGATATAATCTTTATAATCGCTTCCTTTATAAGTACCTATAAAAATATGGTCATTCCAAAGCATAACATCGCCGCCTTCGATATGAACTTCTTTTGGAGGCTGAACTACTTTCAACGGATCAATCTGATCGATTACATATTGTATTGCGTCCAATTCTCTTTCTCTATCCGGCAGAATATTTGATTTCACAAAAACATCATCAATTACAAATCCTATATCTCTAGCAAAAATCTGATTGTAATTTTCAATCATTTCCGGACGGTATACTTTTACTCCATATTTTTTAAAAACAGCATTAAAAGCTTTAATCTCGGCAAGCATATCTTTTTCTATAGGATAAGTTCCTGCTTTAATATGTTCCAATGACTTAGGGTCATAAGCCTCTTCTAATGTTGGATTTGGCCCATTATGAGCTGCAGAACCCAAAACTACAGCTCTGAGCCGAGAGGTTTCGTTCTTTACATTTAGTTGCAACAAGAATCTATTGTACTTTTGAAGATAATAATACATCTTTATTTTATTGATATTTCTTTAGGAGTTAATTAATACACTATTCCGTTCGTTCACTCTTTCAATTTGCCATTTTCTACAAACCACTTTTTCCATACGCCTCCTTTTCCTTCATTCCAGTTATTCAAATTAAATGTATTGGTTCCTGCACTAGTTCCTTTTATCTCATAAACACTAATTGCAACATTATTTAGATTCCATTCTAGTGGATTATTTGGTTTGCAAATTTCTGGCCTATTATCTGGAATCTCATTATTAGGCATTATAAAATAAGCTACATCTTCCTTTGAAGGATAATTGCCAAATACTCTAGCAATTCCTTTATCGTCTATACATACCGAGGTGTATTCCTCACAAGCAATTCCTTTTGCCTGAACTTTATAATCATTTATAATTCGGGCTAAAAAAATTACATGTCTTCCTTTTCTATCGGGGTTATCGTAATGCGTATCGGTAATTACATCTTTTAAAATTGCATTATTTAAAAAAACATCATGTGACAACGTGATTTTAGCATCAAAAGGATTTAATAGTGCTTCTTGTGAAGTTATCGTTCCGTTTTGAGCCGAAAAATAAAAACCTCCCTGAATAGCCATGCCTGCACTGGTTCCTCCTACAACTACTTTTCTCTCAATTATGGTCTTATTAATTGCCTCAGAAATTGGAGTGTTTCGCCAATAGGAAACATACTCCCATTGATCTCCGCCTGCAAACCAAATCGCTTCGGCCTTGTTTATTTTATCCAATATATATTGATCAGAACTCGCTGCTGCATTCTTAAAAACAATGGTTTCAACAGAATTGACCGCAACACCTAAAGAAGTATATAAATAAGAATTATAGCCATCAGATCCAGAAGTTCTTAATATCAAAACATCTCCTCCCTCTGCCCTTTTCAAAAACCATTTCATTGCTTCATCATTTTCTGCAGCTCCTCCCATTAAGCAGATTCCTCCTTGCGGAGCAGTAATTTTATCTACTTTATTTCCTGAAAAATAAGAAACGTAATTTTTGGCTTCTGGTGCTTTTGGAACTGCATTTTCACGATTGTTTTCAGAAGAGCAGGCACTTAAAATCATCAAAAAAGTTATCGCTAGTATTTTCATTTTAGCATCATTTTACCAATTAAATAAATATAAAGGAGGAAGAATCAACAGCATTGACGCTATTAAAAACACCAGCATTCTAGGCAACATCCATTTAAACCATTTGCTATAAGGTATCTTAGCCAAAGAAAGTGCTCCCATTGTAACGCCGCTTGTTGGAATAATAAGATTGGTAAAACCATCGCCTAATTGAAAAGTAAGCACTGCCATTTGCCTACTTATTTCTGATGCATCGCAAATAGGAATAATAATCGGCATGGTTAAAGAAGCTTGTCCTGATCCGGAAGGAATAAAAAAGTTTAAAAACGATTGGAAAAAAAAGATGCATACAGCAGATATCCCTTTTGGCGTGTCTTGTGTTATAGATACAATAGAATTAAGTATGGTATCAATAATTTTACCTTCCTGCGTAATAATTAAAAGCCCTTTAGCCAGTCCAATTACCAAAGCGGCAGTCATCATGTCTTTAGCTCCGAATACAAAAGCATCTATAGCTTCTGATACGGACATTCTATAGATAATGGAAACAAAAAATGCTAAAGCCAAAAATAAGGCCGCAATTTCGTTTATATACCAATTGTAGTTACTAACTCCATAAATTAATATTAGGATTGAAGCAAAAAGTGCATATAAAATAATTTTCCTCGCTGTATCCAATTTAAAATCCGACACCTCTAGATTGTTTTTGCTTTTTTCGTCGGCAAGACCGAACAAGAGACTTTTCTGGGGATTTTTTTCAATTTTTATTGCGTAATGAGTAATTACAGCACAAGCACAAACTGTCAAAACAAACCAGACAAAAATTCTATATTCCATACCGCTAAAAATTGGAATTTGGGCAATACCTTGTGCAATACCGATAGTAAATGGGTTGCTAAAGGCTCCGCCAAAGCCCACACCAGTGCCAACAATTGGAATAGCAGCTCCTACAATTGCGTCATATCCCATAGCTTTTGCCATGGGTACTGTAATCAAAATAAAGATTAGAATCTCTTCGCTCATTCCAAATGTAGCTCCTGCAAAAGAAAATAATACAATTAGAAACGGAACAACAAAAATTTTATGTTTCGGTCTTTTTTGACTAAACTCAATTACATTAAAAAGTCCGGCATTTATGGCACCAGTCAGATTTATAATAGAAAAAGCGCCGCCAACCAAAAAGACAAAAGCAATGATTTGCGATGCCGAAATAAAACCCTTTATTGGAGCTTCTAAAAAAGCTTTAATTCCTTGAGGAGCCGATGCTACATGTTTGTAGGAACCTGCAATAATTTTCTCTGTATTGTTTTCAAGAGATCTATCAAACTCTCCTGCAGGAACTACCCATGTCAAACCAATAAAAAGAATCGTGATCACTAAAATAATGGTGATTGTATCTGGGAATTTTTGGATTAATTTCATTTTCTTTACATTTAAATTTTTCTTCAAAAAGAATGACTTCCAAGAAAATACATATCATTTCTTGTTCATTTATCTTTGACTTGAACTTTAATAAGTTTATATTTTTCCTTGTAACGGCTTTATATTCTAAAACAATTTACAAGAAATCGCCAATAGCTGAAAAGTCGCACTAAAGCTCTTCATTATCCCAAATAAATATCTTCTTTTCTTTCTTTTTTTCATTTACAAAACCGCGATACATTCCCTGAGAGTTGTATGAAAAATTAATATTTCCATCTTTATCAATAGCTATAAGTCCGCCTTCTCCTCCTAGCTGTGTAAGATGACCTTTTATTGTTATTTCAGTTGCTTGCTTAAGAGACATTTTTCCAAATTCCATTAAATTTGAAACCATTGAAGCTACTGTTGCTCTAATAAAATACTCTCCAACACCTGTGCAGGAAACACCGCAAGTCTTATTATTAGCATAAGTACCAGCTCCAATAATTGCAGAATCTCCAATACGTCCATCCAATTTATTAGTCATACCTCCCGTTGATGTTGCTGCCGCTATATTGCCATTTCTATCGATGGCAACAGCTCCAACGGTTCCCATCTTTAAATTAGTGTGATCAAGAAAACTTGCTGTTTCAGAAATTTTTTTCGCTTCTAAAAATTGTTCTTTCCTAAAATCGGTGTCAAAGTAATTATTTTCTACCAGTTCGTGATGAGTTTGCTGCGCTAAATTATCAGCGGCTTCACCCGATATCATTATAAGTTCATTATTTTCTAATAAGCTTTTGGCAAATAAAACTGGATTTTTAATTTTAGCACTATTTGCTACTGACCCAGCCTCTAGAGTAGCTCCATCCATGATTGATGCTTCCAGCAAATGTTTGCCTTCTCGCGAATAGACAGCTCCTTTTCCTGCATTAAAATGAATGCTGTTCTCTAAAACTACAACAGCTGCAGTAACTGCGTCAACGGCATTACCCCCTTTTTCTAAAATTTCTTCTCCAGCATTAAGCGCAAGAATTAAGTCGTTTTTTATTAATTTTTTATCTGTTTCTGATAGATTCTCGGGAGTTATTACACCCGCACCTCCATGTATACAAAGCGCAAATGGCATTTTATTTATCATTTCTTTTTTCTTTTTTTTGAATTTTAAAGAAGACTGCTAAACGAAATACATTTTTATATGGATGAATTCCGTATTAGCAGCTTCTTCTGGGGGATTTTTAATATCCAGGATTTTGTTCTAGTTTGCCATGGGCAATTGTAATTTCATTTTGCGGTATCGGATATACTGTTCTAAAAGCAGGAATATTTAAAATAGAAGTTGCTCTGCCTAATCGAACTATAGTAAACCAATGATGTCCTTCAAAACCTAATTCTCTTTTATTTTCTTCAATCAAAACACTAACAAAAGCATCTAGATCTGGAACATCTATTAAAGCATAAGGTTTTGCAGGCAATGCTCTTTGACGCACTACATTTAAATCGGCCAAAGCCAAAGTTAAATTTTGAGGATTCTTTTTTGCCAATGCCTCTGCACGAATAAGATAGATTTCTGAAAGTTTGATGATAATTGCGTTTCCATCTATTTCACTATCACGAGTTCCATATTTATCGCAATAAACTTCTTTTCCTGAATCATAATACTTATAGCTTCTTGGATCATTGTCATCGTCCATAGGTTTGAAAAAAGAACTGTAATTAGCCGAAACCTCTGGAGGCGAAACAGATAAAAACTCCGTTAAACTATTACCATCAATACCCAAAAATTGTAACTCGAATATAGCTTCGGCTGAACCTTCTACATCATAAATATCATTATACTTTGAATTCAATTTGTAGGTGCTATTGTCAATTACTTTACTGGAGTACAAAATAGCGTTATCATAATCGCCTTTATACAAATAAACCCTTGCAAGCAAAGCTTCAGCGGCAGCTTTTGTAATAAAGAATCTTTTACTGTCGTATTTTAAAATTGCGACGGCTTCTTGTAAATCTGAAATAATCTGCTGATAAGACTGTGCAACAGTAAATCTGGAAATTTCCGTAGCCGATTTTGCATCTAAATAGCGAGTAGAAACAGGAATACCATATTTTGAGTTAAGATCTGTAAACTGTCCGAACTGACGCAAAGCATCAAAATGCCCTAATGCTCTGCAGAAAAGTGCAGTGCCTTTAGAATTATCATCTTTCAGCTGAAGCTCTTCCATTTTTAACAAAATCAAATTGCTGGCATTTACAAGAGTATACACATTTACCCAATTGCTTTGAATGTAAGCATTTGATGGAGGAACAATAGCATTGTCCAACTGAGCGAAACGTTCCTGAAATCCTGTTGCATCGGCATTGCCTCCTGTTAATTCCTGAGCTAATATGAATTCACCTCCATAGTAAGTCCCGTTCTGCATTACATCATATAGCCCTACAGCTGCCGCTTTTAATGAAATATTATCTGTTATCGCTGTTGCAGCCGGGATTTCATCATCTAATTTAGTATCCAATACATCGTCACATCCAAAAACCGTAAAGGCTAGCAAAACAGACAAGAATATCAATATCTTTTTATTTTTCATGATTCTAAGTTTTAAAATGTTGTACTTAATCCTAATGTAAAAGTGCGTGCTTGTCCTAAAGTTCCAAAATCTTCTCCTTGAAGAATATTCAGATCTTGCTGACTTGACGTATTAGTAGAAACCTCTGGGTCAAAACCTAAATAATCTGTTATGGTAAATAAATTTTGAGCTTGTATGTAAAGAGAAAGACTATTTAAGCCTATTTTATGAATAACTTTTGAAGGCAATTTATAAGCAAGACTTAAGGTTTTTAATCTGATGTAATCGCCGTCTTCCAAGAACTGCGTGCTGAAACGCTGCATTTGTCCATCTTTTGTAGAAGGTCTTGGCACATCTGTAATCTGGCCTGGAGTTCTCCAATAATTATCATAAACTCTTTCGCTTATGTTAGAATATGGAATACCACTTTTTGTGTAACCATAATTATCATAAACATGTCGGCTTTGATTGAATATTTTGTTTCCTCCAGAGAATACAAAGTTTGCAGTTAAGGTAAATCCTTTGTAGCTTAGATTGTTGCTCCATCCTCCATAATAAGTTGGCAATGCGCCGCCAACAATTTGCCTGTCAGAGAAATCGATAATGCCATCCTTATTTATGTCTTCAAATTTGGCATCTCCAGTTTGCGGATCCACACCTAAAAATTTAATTAAATACAAAGTACTTACCTCTTGTCCTTCTTTAAGAATATGGTTTCTTCCTACTTCTTCTCCATCATTGATCAATTTTTTAATCTTGTTGTCCAGCAATGTAAAATTTACTCCTGTATTCCATTTAAAATCGTTTCCGTCAAAGACAGCAGCATTTATCCCGAATTCGAATCCTTTATTTTCTATTGCGCCAACATTTTGATAAACAGAGTTAAAACCAGTAAGTCCCGAAACTTTGGCTTGCAATAAAAGATCATCTGTTTGTTTGTTGAAATAATCAGCCGTAATACTAATTCGGTTTTTAAACAATCCTAAATCTAGACCAATATCCAGCTGTTTGGTTTTTTCCCAGCCCAAGTCCGGGTTTTCTAATCGATTAGGCGCTATTCCTGGAACTCCATTGTAATTGGCATTCAAAGTATACGTTCCTCGCCAGTTTGAACCAATTTCCTGATTTCCTGTAAGTCCGTAACTGGCTCTTATTTTTAAATCAGAAATACTTTCAATTTTAAAGAATTTCTCTTTATTAATTCTCCAGGCTACAGATCCCGAAGGAAAATAACCATATCGATTATTCTCTCCAAAACGAGACGAACCATCAGCTCTCAGTGTAAAAGATGCTATATATTTTTCATCGTAAACATAATTTGCTCTTCCAAAAAAGGATTGTAAACCATATTGGTTTCTACCTGAAGAACTAGCGATGATCGTACTTGCTGCCGAAATACTAGATGTTGTATTGGTAGCATACCCTACACCAGACTGGTCTGAAAAACGAGTTTCATTCTCTTGTATTGTCCAGCCCAAAATGGCTCCAAAATTGTGTTTTTCGCCAAATAGTTTATTGTAGTTTAAAGTATTTTCAACAAGCCAATTGGTTTCTTCGTATGTTGCATAAATACCTTCACCTGTTTTGGATTTATTTGTGCCTGAAGGAACATAAGAATCCTCAACTAAGTTGGAATATTCCAATGAAAAAGCAGATTTAAATTTTAAATCCGGTATAATTTTCCATTCAACATATGCTGTACCTTGCACACGAGTAGATTGAGAAGCATTTTTATATTCGTTGGCAATCTGAACTGGGTTTTCAAGCGGCCACCAAGTATTGTATTTAAATGGGTTGGTATAATTTCCCTTTTCATCATAAACTGGTTCTGTAGGATCCCATCCCTGAGCATTAATTACAACTCCATATTCATCATTTTCTCCAATTGTTCGCTGGTGATTGCTTCGTGTTATAAAAAAGGTGTTTCCTATTTTAAATTTTTCGTTAATATTATGATCCAAATTCATTCGAGCACTCAATCTCTTAAAACCTTGGCCTAACTGAATTCCTTCCTGATTATAATAATTTCCACTTAGATAATAGCTTGTTTTTTCACTTCCTCCCTTAACACTAAGATCTAAATTTTGTGTTACGCCAACTCTAAAAATTTCGTCATAAATATTGGTATTAATTCCTTTTGAGGTATCAATCCAATCAAAATAATCAGAACCTAGTCCGTCAAATTCTGCAGCAGTGTTGAAAAATTTTTTAAACTTTTCGCTGTCTACCATTTTTGGATATTTCGAAATTTGTGCAAAAGAAGTGTAATAGTTGACATCCACGGTACTTGCTCCTGTTTTCCCTCTTTTTGTCGTAATTAAAATTACTCCATTAGCACCTCGTGATCCATATATCGCAGCAGCTGCGGCATCCTTTAAAATTGTAAAAGATTCGATATCATTTGGGCTCAAATCTGCTAAAGGATTCACAGGTTGTATATTGGCATTCAATGCTGAATTATTTCTGGATACTATCGGAATTCCGTCTATTATGTACAAAGGCTGGCTACTGGCCGAAATAGAAGAAACACCACGAATATTAACACTTATCGCACTTCCAGGCGTAGCCGATGACGAACTTATGTTAACCCCAGGAGTCTGCCCTTGCAGGCTGTTTTCAAAACTTGAAGAAGTTCCTTGAGGCAAATCTTTGGTTTTTATAGATTGTATACTGGAACTTACATCTTTTTTAGATTGTGTTCCGTAACCAATAATCACCACTTCATCTAGACTTTGGCCTTGGCCTGAAGTCATAGAAACAGTATAATTAGATTTTTCGTCTATAGTAACTTTTTGGGTTTGATATCCCATATAGGACAGTTCTATTGAAGTGCTGTTTTCAGGTACTTGAAGCTGGAATTTTCCATCAAAATCTGTAACTGTGCTTACTTTTGAATTAGGAACAATAACATTGACTCCTACCATGGGAATATTAGATTGTTTGTCTGTAACAGTTCCTTTTATAGTTTTTTGAGCATATGTCGAAATACAGGACAATAGCACAATAAATAGTTTTAGTTTTTTGTTTAGTTTCATTTTCTTAGTTTAAAATTTAACAAGATTGATAATAGAAACACCTTAACAATTCATTAAAATGAAGAGTTTCGGGCATAAAAATCTGTAAAACTGTAAAATGAAAACTTTTAACAATTGAATATTGGTTGCAACCCTTTTAGATAAAGTGATTTGCAATCAATACAACGGTTTAATAAATTGGTAAAATTCATTTGGTTGGGTTTGGTTGAGAAAATAAAAAAATACAATAATGATACTAAACACTTAAGAGTAGTGTTTATGCATCAATTTCTTCAACAATTAAAGATAGGCTGAAGACCTCTTAAGGTAAGAGACTTTGTTTTTATAATTGTATTTGCTTTTCCTGCAATCAAAGTAAACTAATTTTATTTGACGATAAAAGTAGAAAAAAAAATGAACTAAAAAATAAAATACCATATTTTTTATTAAACTTTATTCATGATTTTTGTTTTTACAATGATTTTTATTCACTTTTTTAAGACATAAAATACACAAAACAAATAAAAACTAGAAATACACAACATTTAAAAATACATTTGAAAAATGCTTTGCATACTAATTATCTACCTTTAGGACTTATCTGCCTTTAGGGGCAAATAAGAAAAGTCCAAAATATATTGAAACATTGGTTTTGAATTAGTTAATTGCACTGCAATTTGATCCGACAAACTCCTGAAAATTTCAGTGTAGTGGTCTGCACAATAGATTTGAAAATAATTTTAAAAAAAACTTTCACAATTAAAAAAACGCCTTATATTTGCACTCGCAATCACGCAACGATTGCAACATACTGGAGAAATGGCAGAGCGGTCGAATGCGGCAGTCTTGAAAACTGTTGACTGTAACAGGTCCGGGGGTTCGAATCCCTCTTTCTCCGCCAGATGAAGCTTCAAAAAAAGCTCTAAAAGTCAAAAGCCTTTAAACATAAGTTTAGAGGTTTTTTTGTTTTTGCCCACTAATGCAAGCCATCTTTTTTAAAATTTTGGGATACTTCAAAACACAATCTTTGTTGCTTTTTGAATTCTTATCTTCAAATTCAAAAAATTAACAAAATAATCGCCATTTTTTTGACCAAAACAACGAATTTCATGCTATATATTCGAAAAATTATCCCATTTACTCATAAAAGTTATAGATTTGCTTTAAAAACGTAAGCAATTTTATTCCTTAAATGGAGAATACCAAAACAGATATTTTTTTATGGCAGCAGATTAAAAAAGGTGATATTACCTCCTTTGAAAAGCTATATGATATCTATGCTGATGTTTTACTTACTTTCGCTTTACAATATACTAACGAACCTACAATTGCTAAAGATGCAATTCATGATGTCTTTTTGGACATTTATAAATACCGAAATGGTCTTGCTGAAAGCGTAAACGTTAAATCGTACTTATTTAAAATTACGCAGAGAAACATTTTAAAAAAGAATAAAGCTTCTCAAAAAATATTTCATATAAATACTGATTACGATACAGTTACACCCAAAGAAGAGTCTTTTGAAGAAACTTTAATTGAAGAAGAAAACAATTTAGAGTTGAACTCAAAATTGGCTTATGCTATGCAGGATCTTACCGAAAAACAACGTACCGCACTATTTTACAGATTCAATGAAGACAAACCTTATGAAGAAATTGCTTCAATTTTAGGCATTTCTATTGAGTCTTGCAGAACACTGATATACAGATGTTTGAAAGAACTTCGAAAAAAACTTTAAAAAAAGGTTATTTTTTTTGTCTATGTTTTTAAAGGGTTGTTCTCTATAGAAATATAGACCCCATAAAAAACATCGCCTTGCAAATTAATTTTAATAAAATATCAAATGATGAAAAAGAATCCTTAAAGGATCGAATTCATCTTGGACTAATCGAGCTTCAGCAAGAAGAATCGAGAAAAAGGAGAAAGAAAAGACTCCTAATCTATTCTGCAGCTGCAAGTGTTGTTTTATTAGTCTCTCTATCTGTATTTATCAATCGTAATAATACTGTAGGCAGTAAACCGCAAACAGCATTAGAGCAATTTACCGCAAGTAATACTTCGACTGATTCTAATATTGATTTAGAAGAAATCTCACTTGTTTTACAAGACAAACAAACTATCGCGGTGCAAGATAGTGCTGTTATCAGCTATGGCAAAAATGGAGAAAAAGTTACGGTTGGAAAACAAGCTATAAACACAAATTCAAGCGCAGCTGCCTTTAATACGGTGCGTGTTCCTTATGGAAAAAGAACACAGATTGTATTAACAGACGGAACAAGAGTATGGCTGAATTCTGGCTCTTCCCTAATCTATCCGACTCAATTTGATGGTTCTATCCGTGAAGTTTATTTAACAGGAGAAGCCGCTTTTGATGTAGCGCATGATAAAACCAAACCTTTCTTTGTAAAAACAAAAGAATGTAATGTACGCGTGCTTGGAACTGTCTTTAATGTAAGTTCTTATCCTGAAGACAAAACCGTTCAAACTGCTTTATTAGAAGGAAAAGTAAGAATTACTTATGCTAAAAAAGGACTTTTAAGCAATCAGGAAATTCAGGAAGATTTGACTCCAGGAATGATTGCAACGATCAATAAAGATAAAAAACAGCTCAAAGTAGAAAGAAAAGAGGTAGAATCTATCTTGTCTTGGCGTGAAGGCTATTTTACTTTCAGAAGTGAAGACTTGAATACGATTTTAAGCAAGCTTTCAAAATATTATAAAATTGAATTTATTAAAGGTTCAAACTTGAATCTAGAAACCAATTATTCAGGATCTTTTGCCTTAAATGAAAATCTGAATTCGCTGGCAAGTACATTATCCAGTATTACCAACAGCACATGTACTGTGAACGCAAACCAAAGAACTATTACAATTAAATAAAAAAAGCAATTCTAAAAACCACCAAAGCCTATGATATAAGACCAAAAGTAAACATATCAACCCTTATTTGTAAAAACTAACCAAAAAAAAAACCAAAAGATGTTGGCGCATCTTTTGGCAATGTAGAACAGTAGTCAACGTGAGTTGACTGCATCTTAATTCAAAACAAAATTATGAATAAAAAACATAATTCAGAAAAGTATTTTTCTGGACGATACCACTATTACCTATATCTGCTGCTTATGAGATCTATTACTGCATTTATTTGGATAAGTATGTGTAGTTTATATGCGAACCCTTCTTTAGGTCAAAATAAAATACATGTTCGTTTCAAGAACACTCCGCTAATTGACTTCTTCTCTACTTTGGAAAAGCAGACTAATTATGTCTTCTTCTATAATGATGATGTCCTTAAAAGTCCTAATACGATTACTTTAGAAAAAGATGCTCCATTAGAGGAAATTTTAAACAATGCCTTAAAAAGCAATAATCTAACTTATGATATTATTGACAAACAGGTTGTTGTAAAAAGAAATAATAAAAAAGCAGTACAATTAGAATACGAACTAACAGGGAAAGTAACCGATAAAAAAGGCGCACCACTTATTGGAGTAAATGTTGTCTTGAAAGGAAAACAAACTTGGGATATTACCAGAAAAGAAGGCGATTATCGCATGAGAGTCGCTCCAAATGATACTATCGTTTTTAGTTCGTTGGGTTTTAAAACGGTAACTATTCCAGTAAATAATAAGAGAGTAATTGATGCTGTGCTTGTTCCCGATGTAATGGAACTTCATAGTGTAGAGATTACCGTTTCTAACGGATATACCGAAATTCCAAAAGAAAGAGTAACCGGAGCTATTGGTTTAATTACTGCAAAAGAATTGGCAGAAGTGCCTACAGTAGATATTCAATCAAGGCTAGAAGGAAAAATTGCCGGTGTAAATGTAGATCCAAGAACAGGTTCTATTAGCGTGAGAGGAACTAATAATTATGGAGGAACAGGACAGCCATTAATCGTAATTGATGGTTTTCCGCAATCGAGAGAAGATTTTGCTTTCTCTAAAAGAGGTGTTCCGGGATCTTCTATTTTAAGTTATCTTAATCCAGATGATGTAGAAAGCATTTCGGTTTTAAAAGACGCTGCTGCGAGTTCGATCTGGGGTTCTGCAGCCGCCAACGGTGTCATTGTAATTACAACCAAAAAAGGCAAAAAAGGAGAACCCGTTATAAATTTCAACACCACTACAACGGTAGGCGAGAAAATTGATTTGGGAAAACTGCGCGTCATGAATTCAGCTCAATACATTGATTACGAAAAAGATCTTGTAAACGGCGGTTTCGCTGCTGACAATATTTCGAACTGGCAAGCTCTTAATCCAAGCGCAGCACAGGAAATAATGTTTAGACAAAAAAGAGGCGAAATTTCTTTGGCTCAAAGAGATCTTCTTCTAAACCAGTTAGGACAAAATAATAATTTGGATCAGATAGACAGATACTTATTAAGGAACTCATTTACTACACAATACGACTTATCTATAAATGGTGGAAACGAAAAAAGCACCTACTATTTGTCTTTAGGTTATAATAAAGATAATGCGGCGATGCAGGGAAATGATTCTAAATCGTATAATATCACATTAAACAACTCCTTTCAGCTCAAAAGTTTCTTAAAACTGAATACGGGAGTCAACTATGTTCCAACAACATACCAAACCAATACTGTTGCAAACGAAGCCTTATCAAATGTATCCGCTACGGCTTTGCGTCCGTATGATATGATTGCCGATGAAAACGGAAATGGCATTAGCCGTTATTTTCTTTTCACGCCAGCAGTATCAAAAGGATTCGAAGCAAAAGGTTATTTACCTTGGTCTTACAATTATTTAGATGAACTGAATTATTCTAATGTAATAACCAAAGGAGCCAATTTAAGATTAAATGCAAGTTTAACAGCAACAGTTACAAATTGGTTAAATTTTGAAGCATCGGGAATGTATACTTCCATAACAAATAAAACCAAATCTTTGAGTGAGTTGGATAGTTATTATACCCGAAACATGATCAATCAGGCAACATCTGTTAACTCTGCTGGAAAATTAGTGTATGGTATACCGCTTGGATCTTATTTATCTAATACGAATACTAACAATGACACTCAGAGCATGCGTTTTCAGATGAATATCAATAAAAATTTTAACGAAGATAACAGTTTACACTTTTTAGCAGGTACAGAAATCAGAGAAGAACGCAGAGAAGGTTCCAGTCAAAGATACTATGGCTACAATACGGACACTAACTCAGGACAAGCCATAAATCCAACAGTTTATTACACTACCGTTTACGGATGGCAGAGTATAATTGGAAGCTCAGATACTAGTATTAGTAAATCAAGAAACCGTTATTTATCGTACTACGGATTAGGCTCGTATGATTTTATGAACCGTTACCATATTTCAGGAAGTGTTCGTTTTGATGACACCAACCTATTAGGAGCTTCCAAAAAAAATAGAGCTGTACCACTATGGTCTGCAGGAGCAAAATGGGATATAAATAAAGAGTTTTTCTTAAGAGATGTTAGCTGGCTGAGCACTTTAGCCTTTAGAGCTACTTACGGTAAAGCGGCAATCTCTCCTGCTGGTGGTTTTGGAAGCCAAAGCCCAATAATTAGCATTGGATCTGTCGATTTTAATACGCAATTGCCAATTGGATCTATCAGTGTTCCTGAAAATCCTGAAATTAAATGGGAAACAACCACAACAACAAATTACGGTTTAGATTATGGTTTTTTCAACAATCGTTTACGAGGAAGTGTTGATTTATACTATAAAAAAACAAATGACATTTTAGTAAGTCTGCCATTTAATCCAACTTATGGCTGGTCTTTTGTAAATTATAACACTGGAACTTTAAAAGGACATGGAGTAGATTTTACTATTTCAGGAGCTATTTTTAATGCTGGATTTAAATGGAACAGTACTGTAAATCTTGGTTACAATACTAATGAAGTTACAGACTCTCGTTTTAAAGCAACAACTACTAACCAATATCTGTCTGGTGTAACCACAGAAGGCAAAACGATTGGATATGTTTATGCCTACGATTGGGCAGGATTAGACAGCAACGGACAATCTACCATACGCAAAAAAGACGGTACAATTGTAAATTCAAGTCAGGGAATTGCTGCAGTAGATAAAGACGATCTAAAGTATATGGGAACTACATTTGCTCCTTATTCTGGAGGTTTCATGAACGATTTCTCGTTTAAAAACTTCAGGCTTGGAGTTCAAATCACGTATTATGGTGGGCATGTGTTTAGAAATACAGTTTTACAAAATTACCCTTCTTACGTAGGAGTACAAAACGGAGCCGTTGCAAAAGACGCACTTGTTGCAGATCGCTGGAGACAACCTGGAGACGAAGCAAATACTAATGTTCCTGGTTTGACCAATATCGGTTTTAATAGTTTAAACCGTTATCAAATGGCAGATATTAATGTACTTCCAGCAGATAACATTAGATTACAGCAAGTTTCATTAGGTTATAATGTGCCAAGCCAATGGTTAGAAAAAACTTTTATAAAATCATTGAGTTTTAATTTCGCAGCCAGGAATTTAGGATTGTTATGGGTTAAAAACGATTTAGGAATTGACCCTCAGTATTTGTCAAACAACAACTACAATACACTTCCTCCACAGCGTACATACTCTTTACAATTTAACTGCGGTTTTTAATTTTAAAAAACAGATTTATGAAATTTCTTAAATTCACACTATATATTCTGCCTGCACTTCTACTAAACTCTTGTAGAGATTATGTTGAAGTAGAGCAAGTTGGAAACAACAGAATTTTAAAATATACTTCAGATTACAGAGCCATTGCTAATGCCTACAACGACATTAGTGGTTCTGGAGGTATTTATTTATTGGCCAATGCCGATGTAGAATTTCCTACGACCTATCAAAATGGTGTAAGTACCATTTGGGCAAACAGCTATACATGGCAGGATAGAATCTACGATCCGTCTCAGGGCGACTCAGACTATATCGGATTATACAAAGCCGTTTATTACAGTAATGTTCTTCTGGACGGCGTTATGAGCAGTGAAAAAGGAACAGATGCCGAGAAAAAAGAAATCTATGCTGAAGCTTTTGTTCATAGAGCATTTGCATACCTTCAGTTAGTAAATACTTACGGTCCTCAGTTTGATCCAGCTTCTGCTAATTCAGAAAAAGCGGTCCCGCTATTATTAAAACCAGAACTATTTTCGTCATTAGACAGAAGTACAGTTGGTCAGATTTACGATCAGATTATTTCTGATTTAAAGAGTGCTTTGGCAAATGATATCCAGGATACACCTCCTTTTAACGTGCTTCCATCCAAAAAAGCAGCTTATGCATTATTGGCAAGAACGTACCTTTATATGGGCCAATATCAACTAAGTCTTGAAAATGCGGAGAAAGCTTTACAAATGCAAAATGGATTAATTGATTTAAAAACATTTGCTACTGGTTACAGTTATCCCGTTTTAATTCAGAATCCTGAGGTTATATTCTCTAAAACTTTGCTATTAACGTATAACAGAGCACCTCTTTCTAATGATTTGCTCAGTAGTTTTGGAACCACCGATTTGCGTTATGATTACTACACCATTCCTGGTAATATTGCTATTTCTCCAACTTACACCGGAAGAGGTTTTGGAATTGCCACCTATAGCACTACAAACGGAATTAACGTTGGAGTTTCGGTTCCCGAAATGTATTTAATCGCTGCTGAATGTTATGCCAGAGCAGGACAAACTCAAAAGGCCGTGGATTATCTTAATATTCTTAGAGCAAAAAGATTCAGAGCCAATGCCGCATATCAAGTAAGCGCTACAACAAGTACCGAAGCTCTGAATCTTGTTTTAACAGAAAGACAAAAAGAATTTATAGGAAGAGGTTTCCGCTGGTTCGATCAGCGAAGATTAAATCTTGATCCGGCTTTTCAGAAAACATACACACGAATTTTTAAAGGAAATACCTTTACCCTTGCTCCTAACAGCGATGGATATGTATTCCCAATCAACCAAAATTACATCGATTTAAACCCAGAACTGGGCAAATAAATTCATTACAATGTTAAAAAAATTAAATATCAAGCTTTTGGTATTGGCGTTTTGCGTCCTTACCTTACCTGTTTCGGCTCAAGAAGTTACATCCAGATTACAAGGAATGGCAGACATTCCTATTCCTGGAGCAACTATAAATATGACTTATGATCCAAAAGGCGGTCCACTAGAAAATATTAAAGAAATCAACGGTTACGCTTATGTTTTCAACGACTACAGATGGGAAATTGAAGATATTAAAATGAAAAAAAATGGAAGTACGTGGAGTGCCGATTTTACGGTTCCGAAAAATTGTGCATTCATGGCTTTCAAATTCTATGGTAATACCGAAAATGGATTAGTTACAGACACCAATCAAGACAAAGGATATATGCTGGTGGCTTTTAAAGAACCAAAAGTAAAAATGCCTGGAGCCGATTTGGCTTGGGCAACTTTTAGAAATAAAAACTTCAACGGAGAATTTAGCGGGTATTTTAAAGACTTTTCTATTGATGGAGATGCAACCGAATATTGGTTAAAAAAAGAAGTTCAAGACCATCCAGACAGATTTCCTGAATTTTTTGACACCTACATCAAAATCTTGAAAAAACAAAAACCTGAAAAATTTGAGGAGATTGCACCTAAAGTTTTAACGCAATTTGCAAAAAATACGAAAGGAATGCCCGAAGAAGTTTTTATAAAACTCCGCAATATTTATTTGTTTGATTTAAAAGATCAGAAAAAAGCAGATTCTTTAGAAACAGTTATTCAGAAGCAATTTCCAAATGGTGCGTATTTAAGGTTTAATACCTATCAAAAAATCAATAAAATTGCTGATGCGACTGAGAAGTATAAAGCGGCTAATCAATTTTTAACTGATTTTCCATACAGTAAAGAAGTGCCTGCATCACAAAATTATCTGTATGACAATATTGTAAAAATAAAATTTGGGTATTATTTCGAAACTAAAGATTACAAAAATATTCTGGCTCTGATTCCAACAATGAATTTTGCCTCAATCAATGATGGTTATCACCAGTATATTTCTAAAGCTTTATATCTAAAATCTGTAGATCCAGCGGTAATCGAAACAATGGCTGTGCCTATGATAAAAGAAATGAAGGCAAAAGTAAATGACCTGTCTTATATGCAAGGAATTTACTGGTCACCCAATCAGGCAACAGAAAATGCTAAAAATCAATTGAACACCGAATTAGTAATTCAGATTCGTATGTTCGATATGCTGAAAAAGTACAAAGAAGTTCTGGAAACTTTTGATGCGCTTCCATTAGAAAAACGTTACGAAAAAGCAAGCATTAACGACATACACGTAAGAGCTTTAGAAGCATTAAACAAACCTATTATCGAGGTATTGAAAAATGCGGCAAGAAGAAATACTTTATCAGAAGGAATGACGGCTAAATTGAAAGAAGCGTATTTAAAAGAAGGCAAAAAAGAAAGTGATTTTCCTGCTTATTTAGAGCAGCTGAAAAAAGAAAACAAGTCTGAAGAAAAAATCGCTTTAATCGATATTGCCGCTCCTGCCATTAAAGTTCAGGGAACCGATGGAAAAACAAAGCAACTGGATTTAAACAACGGTAAAATTATCGTAATCGATTTTTGGGCAACTTGGTGCGGACCTTGTAAAAAGGCTTTTCCAGCAATGCAGCAATTGGTTACCAACTTCAAAGAAGACCAACAAGTCGAAGTGTACTTTATCAGCACTCAAGAAAATCATGAAGGTTACAAAAAAGCAGCTGTTGCTTATCTAAAAGAAAAAGGATTAAAACTAGATACTTATTTTGATTTAGTAAAAAAAGGCGGTTCTACAAACAATGAATCTTTCTCAAAGTATGCAGCAATTTTCAAATCTAGCGGTATCCCAAGAAAAGTAGTAATCAAAAACGGGAAAATTCGTTTTACTTCTGAAGGTTATTCTGGAAATCCAGGACAATTGGTTGATGAACTTACAGGCGTTATCAATGCTTTAAAGAACGAATAATTCGCTTTCTGAAAATCTAATTATATGAAAAAAATAGTCTTACTATGTACATTCGCTTTGAGTGTACATAGTTTATCTGCACAGAAAAAAACAGTTGACGAATCGGCTTATCAGTCGTGGGAGAGAATTAATAGCAAATCTTTATCCTATACTGGTAAATGGATGTCGTACAGTACTGTATTTCAAGAGGAAGAAAAAGAAAATAAAAAGCAGATTATTGTTCAAGAAGCTCCAAAAGGAAAACGTCTGGTTTTTGAGAATATCGGTGATCTGAAATTCATTGGAAAAAAAGACTGGATTCAGTACACTAAGAAAGACAGTACTATACTCCAAAATTTAAAAACGGGAGCAAAAAGACTTTGGAAAACAAAACATTATACCAATGCTCTTGCAGGAACTGATTTTCTATATTATACGCGTCCAGAGGCTGAAAAAGGTCCATTTTTTCTCCAACGTTTGGTTTGTTACAATTTAGAAAGTAATGACAGTATTGCTGTAAACAACATCAAATCGTCTCGTTTTTTAAAAAACAAATCCATTGTGTACGCCCAAATCGAGAAAGACAAAGTGTTTCTAAAACACGGAAATCCAGGCGGTAAACAAGAAACTATCTATAGTGGAAAAGCTTCTGATTTTGGAGATTTTCAATTAAACGATAAAGAAAACGGTGGAACTTTTACCTTAAAAGGAAATAACAGTGCCGATTTTAATATGGTTTATTATTTTAATCTCAATACTAATGCAGCAAAAGTCTTATTCAATTATGATGAAATCAAGTTAAGCGAGTCTGGTTATTCAATTTCAAAAACAGCGTACGGATTAAATGAAAACAGTCGTTTCATCAGCTTGTCAGTAAACTCGAATAAGCGTCCAGAAAATATTCAAATTCCTAAATCGGGTGTTGAAATCTGGAGATCGAATCAAGGAACTATGGAACGCAGACAGGAATTATTGAGAAATTCAAAAACACTTCCAAGCGAGCAGAAATTTCTTTATGATATCCAAAATAAAAAAGTAATCAAAATTGCTTCAACTGGTGAGTTTGATCAGGTTTTAACACCAGAATCTGGCAGTTTTAAAGGCGTTTTTGGTTTAGATAAAAAACCTTACGCTGTAGAAGTAGACTGGACTTTTAACGAACGTAATGATGTTTACTGGATCGATGCCGAGACAGGAAAATCTACAAAAGTATTGACAGGCGTTTTTGGCAGTCCAACTTGGAATCCGCAAGGAAGTTTTGCTGTTTTTTATGATGAAAAGGCAAAAGTCTGGACCGTTTTTGACAGCAATTCTGTGCAATTCAAAAATATCAGTTTACAAATTCCTTTTCCAATTTCAGATGATAATGTAGATATGAAATCGGCAAATACCGCTTACGGAATCGCAGGTTGGTTACATAACGGAAACACAGTCGTTTTATACGATCAGTTTGATTTGTGGGCTATTGACCTGACCAATCAAAAAAAGGCATATTCGATAACGCAGCAGTATGGAAGAAAAAACAAAATTGAACTTCGATACGGAGAACAAGGTTATATTGGGAATCTAGACAACAAAAAATCCATTACACTAAATGGTTTCGATACAGAACATAAATCGAAAGGTGTTTATAAATTAATTGATGCCAATTCTATTGCAAAAGTATTCGCTCCTTCAGAATATAACGTACACATTGAAGAAGTATCTGGAGATAATTCGAGTGTTTTATTTTCTAAAGAAAGCTATAGTACTTTTCCAGATTTATGGTGGGGAATTGAAAATTTTAAATCACAGCAAAGAATTACCAACATCAATCCACAGCAGAAAGATTATGCTTGGGGAACAGCGAAATTACTGACGTGGAAAAGTTTTAGCGGCAAAGAAAACCAGGGAAATCTATATCTTCCGGACAACTATGACAGCAAAAAAACATATCCTGTAATTGTTCATTTTTACGAAAAACATACCGAGGAATTTAATCAGTACCATCAGCCTGAAGTCAGCACTTCCAATATTAATATTCCAACTTTTGTAAGCCAGGGTTATATTGTTTTTCAGCCTGATGTACATTATACGTATGGTGATGTTGGAAACAGCATCTACAATGATGTCATCAGCGGGGTTGAATATTTAATTTCAAAAGGCATTACGGAGAAAGGCAAAATTGGAATTCAGGGACATAGTTTTGGCGGTTACGAAACTTCTTTCTTAACTACAAAAACAGATCTTTTCAGCTGTGCAATTGTGGGTTCTGGGGTAAGCAATTTTACTGCCAATTATCCTGTAATGCGATCCAATGGTATTTCGACGATGTTTAAATACGAAGCCGATCAATATCGTATGGGAAGTTCTATGCACGATAATCTGGACGGATACATCAAAAATTCGCCTATTTTTTCGGCTAAAAACATCCAAACGCCAATCCTTATTTTTCACAATGATAATGACCGTGCAGTGCCTTATCAGGAAGGGCAATCTTTGTTTTTTGCGCTTCGCCGTTTAGGAAAAACAGCTTTATTAATTAACTACAAAAAAGAAGGCCATACTTTGGATGATGCTGCCAATAGAAAAGATTGGACGCTCAAAATGCAACAGTATTTTGACTTCTATTTAAAAGGGCGCGCGCGCCCAGACTGGATGTAATATAAGCCGATACATTTATACAACCCAAAGACTGTTATTTGGAGGTTTCTTATGAGACCTTCAAACTAACAGCAGAATTACCCTGCCTGATTTTCAAAAAATAGAATGCAGAAAAATCAATCAAAAAAAGAATAATTAATACCAAACAAATGAAAGTAAAGATATTTTTAGCGCATTTTATGATCTTGGGTTTATCTCAGGTTTCAGCGCAGTTTAAGACCACCATTCCGTTGCGGAAAGATGTAGTTCACGGAACTTTAAGCAATGGAATGCAATATTTTATTCTGCATAACGAATGGCCGAAAGAAAGAGCCGATTTTTATTTTGTTCAAAATGTCGGCGCTATTTTAGAAGATGACAATCAAAACGGACTGGCACATTTTCTGGAACACATGGCTTTTAACGGAACAGAGCATTTTAAAGGAAAAGGAATTATTAATATGCTAGCCAAACACGGCGTTACGTTTGGCCGCGATATTAATGCCTACACATCGCACGACGAAACGGTTTACAACATTAGCAATGTGCCGGTTAAAAATCCCGTTTTATTAGATTCGTGTTTGTATGTTTTACACGATTGGTCTGGATTTTTGTCATTAAAAGATGCCGAAATTGATGCCGAAAGAGGCGTAATTCATGAAGAATGGCGCACCAGAAGAAATGCCGATTTAAGAATAGGTTCGCAGCTTGAACCCGTATTGTACAACGGTTCAAAATATGCAAAAAGAGATGTTTTAGGAGATATGGATCTTATAGATCATTTCAAATACAAACAGTTAAGGGATTATTATAAAAAATGGTATTTGCCAAATCATCAGGCTGTAGTAATTGTAGGAGATATTGATCCTGCAAAAATAGAACAGCAGGTAAAAAAAATAATGGGGTCAATTCCGATGCCTTCAAATGCAGCAGAGCGCACGTACGAATCTGTTCCAGACAATGATAAACTATTGTATAAACTGGCAGTAGATAAAGAAGCGCAAAAAACATCAATAACCTTAAACTTCAAAAAGAACAAACCACTTGTTCAGGATCAAAACGAATTTGAAAACGGCATTGCCGAACAATTGGTTTTGCAAATGATGAATAATCGTTTTAGAGAATATATTGTAAACAACGAAACTGCTTTATTATCTGCAGGTGTAAGCCATTCTAGTTTAACCCGTTTATCTTCTTTATTTTCCTTAACTGTTAATCCTAAAAACGGAAGATTGCTAGAAGCTTTCCAGCAGGCTTATACAGAATATGAAAGAGCGATTCAGAATGGTTTTACAAAAGAAGAACTGGAGCGTGTAAAAGAAAATATGCGTACCGGTTATGAAAACCAATTAAAAAACAAAGATAAAATCAGTAATGAAAGCTGGGCTTCGCAATTGCAGCATTACTTTTTAGAAGCTTCCCCTGTAATGAGTTTAGAAGAAGAAGTCGATTTTGTAAAAACGACTTTGAATAAATTAGATATTAATCAGGTTAACAAAAAGTTTGGCGCACTTCCGACGGAGAAAAATCAAATTTTAACCGTTTCTGGGCCAGAAAAAGAAAATGTGACTTACCCAACAGAAACAGATTATACAACCGTAATTAAAAAGGTAAAAGAACAAAAGCTAGAGCCTTACACGGAAACAATTGCCCATGCAGATTTGGTAACAGATAAGCTGACTGCAAAACCAGTTTTTAAAAAATTTGAAATTAAAGGTATTAAAGAAGCGAAAGGATATGTTTTAGAAAACGGTGCCAAGGTCATCATTTACCCAACGACTTTAGCGCAGGATCAAATTCTGTTTTCAGCTTTTAGTCCAGGCGGTATTTCTGTATTGCCCCAGCAAGATTTGGCCTCTTCACAAATTGCAACTGTCTTAGCCAAAAACTCAGGATTAGGAGATTTTAAAGCAACCGATTTGCAGAAACAACTTTCGGGCAAAGCAGTTAAATTGAGTCCGTTTATTGCAGAACATTACGAAGGTTTCAGCGGAAGCGCAGTAAAAAAAGATTTGGAAACGCTTTTGGAACTGACTTATTTATACTTTAAAAATCCAAGATTTGAAACTCAAGCATACAAACGAATCATGGATTATTACAACAATGCGCTTGAAAATGCAAATGAGAACAACAGCAAAATATTCGGCGATACAATTGCTTTATTAGATACCAATCACAGTAAACGGACTTTCCTTTTAAGCAAAGAAAATCTAAACCAGATAAAGTTTGATGATGCTTCCAGAATTTATAAAGAACGTATTTCAAATGCCTCAGATTTTACTTTTGTTTTTGTTGGAAATATTGCTGAAAATGATCTGGAAACCATCAACAAATATTTAGGAAATCTCGAAGGAAACCAAACCCAAGAAAAGTTTAAAGACCATAAAATTGGAACTGGAAAAGGACTTGTTAAAGAAAAATTGGTACGGGAAATGAGTGTTCCAAAAACCAGTATTTATGTCCATTTGGAAAACAGAAATGTGGCATTTTCAGAGAAAAATCAAATCATGGCTTATATGCTTTCGCAGCTGCTGGACAAACGTTATTTAGATAAAATTAGAGAAGATGAAGGAGGCAGTTACGGCGTACAAACGCAGAGTTCGTTATCTAAAAATCCATCTCCGGTTTTTTCTCTTCGCGTAAGCTTCGATTGCAATCCAGACAAAGACATCAAACTGCTTCAAATTGTCTATGAAGAATTGGAAACAATTGTAAAAAATGATGTTTCTGCCAAAGATTTATCAGATATAAAAGAAGATTTAATCAAAAGCAATCAGCAGAATATTAAATCTAACTCCTACTGGATGAACACTATAGTCGATCAGTTAAAAACGGGAGACAAGTTTGTAAGCAGTGAGGAATATGAGAAACTTATTAAAAGTATTTCTGCAAAAGACATTAAAAAATATGCAGGCGAAGTATTGCCAAACGCTGATAAAGTAGAAGTTGTAATGCAGCCTAAAATAAACGTAAGTGCTTCAAAATAGCACTTATTGCTCTAAGAACGGCAATTCTTTACTTTAATTTTAATAGTCTCTGGAAAGAAAAAACTTAATTTTCTTTTAAATTTGAATTAGTAATAAAATTTGTAGACTAAAAAGAGCTGTCTTGCCGGACAGCTCTTTTATTTCAAGCAAATCGATACATGCTAATCCATTATTACTTCACAAACTGTACAATAAAACCACCTTTTGGAGCCATATTGTATTTCCACTTAGCCTCTATTGGATAAGTTTCTACTTTAAAATCCATCAACGGATCTTTACCTTCAGAAATGATTCTGAATTTTGAATAGCCTTTTCCGTATTGAGCCAGATCAATCGAAACTGGTAAGGCGGTGTTAGTACCATTTATTCCGATGATATAAGAAAGATTATCTTTTTTACGTGATAAAACAATTGATTTTCCTGGCTCCGCTACTATAGCTTCAGTTTTATCCCAAGTCGCAGGCATTTCTTTTATTAAAGTTTTAAGTTCATTTGGCAGCGAATTAAATACTTCTTCTGAATCGGCGAAATGAATAATTCCTGAGGTATAAATCATAGCCATTGCCAATTCATGAACTGAGGTATTTAAACGTGTATATTTTCTAAAAGTCAAAGCAAACGGCGTGTAATCTGCTGGACCAGCAACGTTTCTTGTAAAGGGCAATACGGTATTTTGTTCTGCCGCTTTTTCTGGAAATCTTGGTTCGTAGAAATAACTTTCGGTTCCTAAAATAGCTTCTGCCGTTACAAAATTCGGCCATGTTCTGTGCCATCCTCTCGGAACTGTTGTTCCATGTAAGTTTACCAATAAATGTTCTTTTGCAGCGTCTTCAAAAACGCCTTGCAAAGCTGCCATCACTTCTTGTCTGTCTGAACACCAAAAATCAATTTTCACTCCTTTTATTCCCATTTCAGCCAATTCTTTAAATCTCTTTTTTCTTTTTTCTGGATCAAAGTATTCTGCCGAAAATCCCCAAACTAATGGTTGCACTCCTTTCGACAATGCATAATCTACAATCTTTCCTTCCTTGTTTGCTTTTTCCCAGCCAGCATCAAAAAGCGTGTATTTGAAACCAAAGGAAGCCGAAACATCCGTAAATTTATTATACATTTCTGGAGTAAAATCTTCTGGATGCGACCACCACGACCAAGCTGCTTTTCCAGATTGAATCCAAGAAACATCTTTGATTTTAGAGGCTGGAGCCAAATCGGTAATCATCGTAGATAATAAAATATCGCCTGCTTTGTCGCCAATCATAATAACTCTCCAAGGCATTGTCCACGGTTCAGCAGACTCGGGATAAGCATTTCCTTTATCAGCCAATGGCAACGTGAATTTTTCATCATTTTTAGCAAAAGCAATTCTGTAAATTCCGTCTTTAGAATCTGGCGCTAAATGACAGCCCGGAAATGAACCATCTGTACCAGATTCTGCAATTAAAACCCAATTTTTAGCCTCATTCACATTAAAAAGTGACGGCATGCACCAACCCACAGATTCGTTTCGAGCACCGCTTATCGGGTCTCCTGACTTTACATTTACATAAAAATCTTCATAACCAGGCGTATAATCTCCTGCTTTGTTATACGGTTGCAGCCAGCCTTTTGCTTTCTGATCGATATGAAATCCCGTTACTTCATTTTTAAGAATTTTGATTTGATTTGTCTTGTTATCAAACTTATATCTAAAAGCTACGCCTTCTTCTCCTGCAATTAAATCTATCGTCATCAAAGCGCCTTGTTTGTTTTTAAAGGTGATGCTTTTGGTTTTAAAAACATGATCTGCCGTTTTATTATTAGCGACTTTCAGTTCATATTTTTCGCGTTTTTCTTCTATTGGCGAAACTTTTACAACAGATAAACCAGAAGTAAAATCATCATTTTCAAAAGTCAGTCCAAGCGGAGAATCCAAAATAATGGCTTTATCATGACGTGTCACTTTATAAGACAATTGCCCGTCTTCACTTAAAGACAGCGAAATTTGATTGAGATTGTCCTTAGATTTTAGCGAAAGTGAGGTATTTTGCGCGGTACAATTCGTCAGCAGAAAAAATACTGACGGCATCACGACCATTAAAAATCGGTTTACAAACTTTTTTTTCATTATATAAATATTTAAAGGTGATAGTTACATTTTGTTAGCTGCTATATCAAAAGCATAAATAATGGTTTCATCGTAGATTTGACCTGCTCCAAACAGGGTATTAGGAAAATGTTCGTGGTTTGGACTATCAGGATAATATTGGCATTCTAAACAAAGTCCGTCAAAAGATTGGTACAATTTCGAATGCTCGCCAATTACGCTGCTATCCAAATAATCTCCTGTGTAAAGCTGCACTCCCGGATACGAAGTATAAACTCGCATTACTCTTCCTGATTTTTCTTCCATCAATTCGCAGACAGGTTTTTCATCGACTTTACTTCTATCAAAAATATAATAGAGATTTAGCCCTTTGTTCTGCATTATAGCAGCGAGTTTATCATTCAGAAACAAATGTTCATCAGCTAATATTATTTTTCCTGTCGGAATATAATCGGCCGTACTTTCCAGGATTTTTGATCCCTGAATAGTTAATTTATGATTGTGGATTTTGTCTTTGCAGGCAGATAAATTGAAATACGAATGATTGGTAAAATTCAGCGGCGTCAATTCGCTGGCTTCCGCCAAAAACTGAATTTTCAGTTCGTTTTGATCGGTCCATTTGTAGATTACTTTTAGATCTACATCGCCTGGAAAACCACCTTCCCCACTCCTGCTTTCAAGTGAAAAAATCACAGCATCTTCTTCTATCTTAAAATCGAATACTTTAGAATTAAATCCTGCCAAACCGCTGTGATTGTTATTCTTTCCGTCGTTTTTATCCAGATAATAGGTTTTATTTCGAATAGAAAACGAAGCATTATCTATTCGGTTGGCAAAACGTCCGACAGTCGCCCCAATATAAGCCTTGTCTTCTACGTACCCTTCTAAAGTAGGAAAACCTAAAACCACATTTTCTTTCTTTCCGTTTTTATCCGGCATCATTATGGATTTTACTATGGCACCATAATTTAAAAGCTCTACATAATTTCCTTGGCTGTTTGTAATTGTAAATTTGAAAATTTCCTGCTCTGCATGCCAGCCAAAAGACTCGTATGCAATTATATTGGTAGAATTCATATTGGTTTAAAAAAGGCTAGAAAAGTTTTAAGTTAGATTAGAATTTCAAATTTACTTTTGATAATTGTGCTTAAAATGGACATTTTTTTTGAAAGCATGGATTAAATTATGATATTTGAAAAACAAGATTCTGGAAAATGAAAAACGCATCGCAGAAGGAAAAAATAAAAGTCAAAGAAGGTTTTTTAGGACAGCGCATGATTGTGATTCCTAAAAACATACTTTCTAACATCAAAAAGAATCCGCTAATTTCTGGTTTGTATTTTACCGATATTGGTGTTTTTCCTAATGCCAGCCATCATTCCATGAAACGAAAACACGGAAGCAAACAGTACATTCTGATTTATTGTTATAAAGGAGAAGGCATTATCAGCAGAGAAAACAAAACCATTACCCTCAAAGCCAATACCTTTTATATTATTCCACCAGAAGTTGCACATGATTATTACGCTTTAAAGCAAAATCCGTGGAGTATTTATTGGATTCATTTTACTGGATCTCAGGCATCTTATTTTTACGAAAAATTCATAACAGAATATCCAGATTCAGCACCGCAGTTATCTCTTGAAGAAAGGCGTATTGAATTATTTGACAACATATTAGACGTTATGGAAGACGGCTACAGCTCCAGTAATCTCGAATTTGCAAATCTTTCGTTATGGCAGTTATTGAATACCTTTCTATATGAGAAATTTTTCATTCAAAAAAACCGAAAATTTTCAGAGGATAATACTATTGAGTCGGCTATTGATTATATGAAAAAGCATCTCGAACTTTCGTTAAAAATAAACGATGTTGCTGCTTATTTCAATTATTCCTCCTCGCATTTTTTCACCTTATTTAAGAAACAGACAGGTTATTCTCCTATACATTATTTCAATTATCTAAAAATGCAGAAAGCCTGCCAATACCTTAGTTTTACTACTATGAGCATCAAAGAAATCAGTTTTAATTTAGGTTTCAATGATCCGTTATATTTCTCCCGTTTATTCAAGAAAATAATGAGTACCTCTCCCATTCAATACCGAACAGAATACAAGCAGTAACGCAATTGTTTTCGCATTTTAAAACAGCGCATCAAAAAATCAGATTATAATCCATCTATTCAAAAAAAATATCCATAAATCAAAGGTTGCTCTTCCGCTAATTTTACAAAAGCTATTAAAACCTTTTTATGAAAAATTACAATTATACCTTTTTACTATCAATTAGTCTGGTTGCAGCATTGGGTGGTTTACTCTTTGGTTACGACTGGGTTGTTATTGGCGGAGCAAAACCATTTTACGAAATTTACTTTGGCATTTCAGATTCTCCAGCACTTCAAGGCTGGGCAATGAGCAGTGCTCTTGTTGGCTGTGTGGCGGGTGCGGCTGTTGCAGGAAAACTGGCCGACACTTACGGAAGACGTCCTCTGTTGATCGCCGCTGCCGTATTATTCTCCTTATCGGCAATTGGAACAGGAGCTTCAGAAACGTTCAATATCTTTATTATCTGGCGTATTATCGGAGGAATCGGAATTGGAGTCGCCTCTACTATTTCGCCTTTATACATTGCCGAAATCGCTCCTCAAGAAACCCGAGGACTTTTTGTATCTATAAACCAGCTTACCGTAGTTATTGGAATTCTTGCCGCGCAGATTACTAATATGCTAATTACAGAAGTGATTCCGACTGGTTATTCTCATGAACAAATCCTAGCTTCCTGGAACGGACAAACTGGATGGCGATGGATGTTTTGGGCAGGATTTTTTCCTGCAGTGCTTTTCTTTTTATTAATGTTCCTAATTCCGGAAAGTCCGAGATATTTGGCTAAAAAAGACAATCAAAATTCGGCAGAAGATACTCTTGCCAAGATTGGAGGAATTGATTATGCTAAACAAGAACTTTCAAAAATTAGAGAAACTTTTACACACGAAAGCGAAAAAACCGATTTCAAAATATTATTCGACAAAAAAGCATTTTCAATTTTAATTATCGGAATTGTATTGGCTGCTTTCCAGCAATGGTGCGGCATTAATATCATTTTCAATTATGCTCAGGAAATCTTTGTTTCGGCTGGTTACAGCATCAACGATTTGTTTATGAATATTGTCATAACAGGAAGCATTAACTTGGTTTTCACTCTGGTTGCTATGGGAACTGTAGACAAACTAGGGCGTAAAAAACTAATGTTGTTTGGCTCGGGAGCACTTGCCGTAATCTACGCTTTACTAGGCTACTTTTATTATACCAATGTTACTGGTTTCCCATTATTGCTATTGGTGTTATTGGCGATTGCTATTTACGCAATGTCCCTGGCTCCTATTACTTGGGTTATTTTATCTGAAATTTTCCCTAACCGAATTAGAGGTGTAGCGATGTCTATTGCCACTTTTGCACTCTGGATTGCTTCTGCATTACTAGTGCAGACCTTTCCAATTTTCAACAACTATCTGGGCACATCAGGCACTTTCTGGCTGTATGGAATCATCTGTGCCTTAGGGTTTTTATTTGTATTCAGAAAACTTCCTGAAACAAAAAACAAAAGTCTTGAAGAGATTGAGGAGCTTATGGCTTCTGATCAATCAAAACATATTCAATAATTTAAATTTCATTACATCATGCAAAAAGTAAATGTTTGGAAGGAAAAAATTATCCTGCCAACTTATGAGGTGGGCAAACCTGAAAAAAATCCTGTATTTATTGAGAAAAGAGTGTATCAGGGAAGTAACGGATCGGTATATCCTTATCCAGTTATTGAGAAAATAGCGGATGAAAAAACCGACAAAGAATATCAAGCCGTATATCTTGAAAATGAGTTCATTAAAATAATGATTCTGCCTGAACTTGGCGGAAGAGTTCATATGGCTTATGATAAAACCAAGAACCGCCATTTTGTTTACTACAATCAGGTTGTAAAACCGGCTTTGGTAGGACTTACAGGTCCGTGGATTTCGGGTGGAATCGAATTTAACTGGCCTCAGCACCACAGACCTACTACTTTTGATCCTGTAGATTTTACAATTGAAGAACATGAAGACGGAAGCGCAACAGTTTGGTGCAGTGAAGTCGAGCGTATGTTTAGAACCAAAGGAATGGCCGGTTTCAGACTATATCCTGATAAAGCGTATCTAGAAATTAAAGCACAGTTATACAACAGGACTTCGTTTCCGCAAACTTTTTTATGGTGGGCAAATCCCGCTGTGAAAGTAAATGATGATTATCAGTCTGTTTTTCCGCCTGATGTAAATGCTGTTTTTGATCACGGAAAACGCGATGTTTCTTCTTTCCCGATTGCAAAAGGAACCTATTACAAAGTCGATTATTCGCCTGGAACAGATATTTCCCGTTATAAAAACATTCCGGTTCCGACTTCCTATATGGCTATTGCTTCCAAATATAATTTTGTGGGCGGATACGAAAATGATTCCAAAGGCGGATTACTGCACGTTGCCAATCATCATGTTTCTCCTGGAAAAAAACAATGGACTTGGGGACACGGCGATTTCGGGCGCGCGTGGGATCGCAACCTTACGGATGAAGATGGTCCGTATATCGAATTAATGTGCGGTGTTTACACAGATAACCAGCCTGATTTTACTTGGATTATGCCAGGCGAGCAAAAAGATTTTACGCAGTATTTTATGCCATATCGTGATTTGGGAGTAGTGAAAAATGCAACCAAAAATGCGATGGTCAATTTAGAAAACATCGGTGATAAATTAGTTATCAAAGCATATACAACTGGAGTTTATCCGAAAACGACTGTTACTTTAAAAAATAATGGTGCCGTTTTATTCCAAAAGCAATATGATGCATCGCCATACAATTCTTTTGAAGAAACAATTGATTTCAACACCTCATCAGGTTTAGAAGGCTTGTCAATCAGTGTAACAGATGCAGACAACAAAATTTTAGTAGATTGGAATTACGAAGCTCAAAACGAAGATGAAATTCCAGAAGCGGCAAAACCTGCACTCGCGCCTCAGGATATCGAAAATAACGAACAATTATTCCTGACAGCACAGCATTTAGAGCAATACAGACACGCGACTTATAGTCCGATTCCGTATTACAAAGAAGCGCTTAAACGTGATTCTGGCGATGTTCGCGCCAATAATGCGATGGGATTATGGCTGATGCGCCGAGCTAAATTTGCAGAAAGCGAACCGTATTTTAGAGCCGCTATTAAAACGCTGACACAGCGAAATCCAAATCCGTATGATGGCAAGGCGTATTTCAATTTAGGACTGTCGCTTAAATATCAGAATAAAAATGAAGAAGCTTACGATGCTTTTTACAAATCAACCTGGAATGCGGCGTTGCAAAATCAGGGCTATTTTTATGTGGCGCAGCTTGATGCTTTAAAAGGTGATTTTGATTCGGCTTTAATTCATATTAAAAAAGCGATTTCTAAAAATACAGAAGATCATAAAGCCTTGCATCTGAAGGTAGCTTTCCTTAGAAAATTAAATCAAAAAGAAAAAGCGCTGCAACTTGCTAATGCTTATCTAGAAAATGATTCTTTCAATTTCGGATTGCTTTTCGAAAAGTATCTTTTAAGTAATGATAGACAAGATTTAGTGTATTTAAATGCACTTATCCGAAACAATATTCATACGTATATCGAATATGCTTTAGATTACAATGCTGCAGGTTTGTATCAAGAAGCTTCTGCCTTATTAAATGAAGGTTTGAAAGATGAAAACACCTACCCGATGGCTTGGTATTTTGCGGGTTCATTTTATGAAAAATTGCATGATTTCGGTCAAGCCGAAAAGTGTTTCAAAATGGCTTCTCAGGCAAAACCTGATTATTGTTTCCCAAATCAGATTGAAGCTGCTTTGGTGCTTTCAGAAGTTATTCAGAAGCAGACTAACGATGCAAAAGCGTTGTATTATTTAGGAAACTTCTGGTATGCGTCAAAATTTTATGAAGATGCGATTTCGTGTTGGGAAAAATCGGTTTCAATTGATGATAGCTTCCCAACTGTACACCGTAATCTTTCATTGGCTTATTATAACAAATTAAACGACGAGCAAAAAGCATTGGCAAGTCTTGAAAAAGCCTTTTCATTGGATTTGGAAGACGCTCGAATTCTAATGGAATTAGATCAGTTGTACAAACGTTTGAACAGAGATTTGGTTTTCAGACTGGCTTTCTTAGAAAAACATTTAGAGTTGGTTATTCAAAGAGATGATGTCTATTTGGAAAGAGTTGCTTTGTACAATCTTTTAGGAAAACACGATAAAGCACTTACGTTATTACAAAATCGAATTTTCCATCCTTGGGAAGGCGGCGAAGGAAAAGTAAGCGGCCAATATTTGATTTCTTTAACTGAAATTGCCAAACAGGAAATTACACAAGGAAATTACGATAAAGCCATAACACTTTTAGAACAAGCACAAATTTATCCTGACAATTTAGGCGAAGGAAAACTGCCAGGCGCACAAGAAAATGATATTCATTACTGGCTTGGTGTGGCTTATGAAAAGAAAAACGATCTGGAACAGGCTCATAATTGGTGGAAAAAAGCGACACAAGGTTTAGAAGAACCAACGGCAGCTATTTTTTACAATGACCAACAGCCGGATAAAATTTTCTATCAAGGATTGTCTTTCCTAAAATTAAATGATTTTGCTGAAGCGAATAAACGTTTTGAAAAGCTTGTTGCTTACGCTAAGAAACACGTAAACGATCATGTGACGATTGATTATTTTGCAGTTTCGCTTCCTGATCTTATGATTTGGGAAGATGATCTGGACAAACGAAACAAAATTCACTGTTTGTATATGCAGGGATTAGGACTTTTAGGTCTTGATAAAAAAACAGAAGCCGAAGAAACTTTTAAGGCTGTTCTTGAGGAAGAAAAAAGCCATTCAGGCGTTACGATACATCTGTCTTTGTTAAAAAATGAAGAATCCGTTTTTGTTTAAGTAGTATTAGTAATTTAAGTAGTAGACCCGACAGCCTTAAAAGATTGTCGGGTCTTGTTTTTTTTAGGCAAATAGCAACAGATTTATTTCAATTCCAGCTTCAGCTGGAGGTTTAAAAGAATCTATTAAGATTGGGCTTTAGCCAAAATAATAATATTTGGCTAAAGCCTATTTCAATCTAATTTCTATAACCTCCAGCTAAATCTGGAGGCAATTGATTTAGAATCTGACTTAATTTTATTGATAATAATATATTATTGAATAATAAAAATTACAATTTAGAAGAAGTAATTTCTTTTAGTTCTCCATTCACTTTAATTTTTACTTTTTCAGATGATGGCGATAGTATTTCATACTGTATTACTTTACCATTTTTCCATTTCATGTTTATGGTAAAATTACCTTCTGCTTTTAATCCTTTCACTTCGCCTTCTTTTAACCAAGCATCTGGCATTGCAGGCAATAATTCTATAAATCCAGCGTGGCTTTGTATCAGCATTTCACCAATTCCTGCTGTGGCTCCAAAGTTTCCATCAATTTGAAAAGGCGGACCGGCAGAAAGTAAGTTTGCATACACACCACCTCCAGGACCATAATTAATATTGGTATCATGTGTTTGTCTAAGTATTGTCTTAAATAATTTATAAGCTCTGTTTCCATCTTTTAAACGAGCCCAAAATAGCATTTTGTATGCAATTGACCAGCTTGTTCCATCATCTCCTCTTACTTCAAGCGTTTTTTTAATTGCGTCTACAAGTTCAGGTTTGTTTTCTGGAGTAATCAAAGATCCTGGATATAATCCATACAAATGAGAAATATGACGGTGCTGAGGATCTTCTTCTTTATAATCTTTTAACCATTCCATGATTCTTCCGTCAGGGCTAACAACTCCTGGTGGCGGTAATAATTTTAGCTGTTTCTCTAGTTCAGCGCTCAAATCATTATCCAATCCAAGTTTTTTTGACGCGATTATAACATTATTAAATAATTCGCGAATAATCTGATTGTCGATTGTAGGTCCCATACAAACATGAGACGCATCTCCATTTGGAAGCAAAAATGAATTTTCTGGAGATACAGATGGTGAAGTTACCAACCACCCTGTTTCTGGATCTTTTACCAGCATGCTTTTATAAAATTGTGCTGCTCCTTTTAAAACTGGATAAATTTCTGCCAAATAAGCTTGGTCGTTTGTGTAGAGATAATGACTCCATAAATTATTACACAACCATCCTGATCCTGATTTTGTGATTCCCCAAGAAGCACTTTCTCCTGGTTCTGTAAAGCCCCATACATTGGTAATTACGTGTGCTACCCAACCATCAGCATTGTAATAGGCTTTGGCTGTTTTTTCTCCATTCGGCACAATCGCTTTAGTCAAATCTTTTAAAGGAAGAATTAATTCTGATAAATTGGCTGTTTCTAATGCCCAATGATTCATCTGAACATTTACATCCAAATGATAATCTGAGTTCCAAGGCGTTTGTACGTCTTTCGCCCATAATCCCTGTAAGTTTGGCGGCAGCAATCCTAATCTGGTGCTGCTTATGCTCAAATAACGCCCGTATTGGTAAAATAAAACCGGAAGCGCTGTATCTGAATCTGACTGCTTAATAAAAGCATCTAAACGCTCGTTTGTAGGCAATGTTTTTTGCGCTGGTTTTCCTAAATTCAAAGTCACACGATTGAACAACTTTTGGTAATTCTCAATATGCTTTTTCTTCTGATCCTGATATTTCTTCTGCATTGCTGCTTCTAAAATTTTATCTACCGAAGATTCGAAGTTTTTATCTTTATAATCTGTTCCCGCAGAAATTAATAAAACTACTTCTGTTGCATTTTTTATTTCAATTGCACTATTAGCATAGACTGCATTTCCATCTGTTGTTTGGGCTTTTACCTTTACTTCATACTTCATTCCTTTTCCATCAGTTCCGTTATTCAACTGACCGGTCATTACTAGCGAATTATCAGTGCCATTCTCTGTTTTAAAACGCTCTGGTCTTCTCAGCTGAACAGTAAAATTCAGCTTCCCTTTTTTACTTGAGGTCAGTCTTATAAAAGAAGCATCATCACCAAATCCTGTAAAATATTCACGTTTGTAGGTTACACCGTCGATCGTAAATTGAGTTGCTGCTACCGCAGTCTGGAGGTCTAAATTTCTAGTATAATTTTGAGCTTTTGATTTGGTTTTGTAATCAAAATTCAATGTCATATCTCCCAAAACCTGATAGGCACCAAATGGCACATCGGCTCCATTTCCGCTTCCAGAACCTGCTCCTTTACAGATAAAATTCTCATCAATTAATTTTTGAGCTTCTTTATTTTTATTCGCTAATAACAATTCTCTAATTTGAGGCAAAAAACTGTAGGCTTTATAATTATTGGCATCTTGCGGAGATCCGCTCCATAAAGTAATTTCGTTTAGAACTAATTTCTCGGTTGCAATTCCGCCATCAGGCATAAGACCTAATCTGCCATTTCCTAAAGGCAGTGTTTCTTCCCATTGAGCTGCTGGTTTGGTATACCATAACTCTAACGGATTACTTTGCGAATAGCCTAATAATGGCAATAGTATAAAAAGTAGTGCTTTAATTTGTTTGATATTCATAATTGTTTGTTGTTTTTAGCCACTCCCGATAGCTATCGGGATAAAAGGATTACAATGATTTTTTATCTGTGGCAAATTATATTTATTCTTTAAAGTAAACCTAACAGGTTTTTAAAACCTATTAGGTTTGTTTCGAAAAAATCGATTATTTATTATATGGAGTCACTTTTATTACTGGTTTTTCTCCGTTTTTGACAGCCGATTCCTCAAACTCAATTGTAACTTCTTTGCTTTCTCCTTTTAGTAAAGTAAAATAGCTGTCGGATGCAATTGCAGGTAATATCTGAGTTCCTGATTTGTCATTTAAAGCTTGCATCTGAATTCCGAATGCAATTCCTGACGGACTTGAAACTTTAGCTTTTATCCTATATTTTCCGTTTTGTTTTACGACTTTTGAAGTCACATTTACGTTGGCTTTTGGCAGTTTGTTTAATGCTGTAAAGTCTTTCATATTGGTTCCTCTCCAATAAAAATTCTCGCTGATTAGTTTATTCTGCGTATCTTTTAGCTTTAAGCGAATAAAATGCACCGGACTTAAATCTGAAGTATCGGTATTGTTTTCTGCTCCAAAAACTTGAAAATCGTATAAAGAATATCCCCAACCAGAACCTCGTTTTATACCTAACATTCGAACGTAACGTCCTTTTACTTCGTCAAATGCTATATTTTGAAGCCCTTGTTTTCCGTCTTTTATTACACTTGCATCTGTCCAGTTTTTTGCATCTGAACTGATTTGGATTTTATATTCTTTTCCGAAAGCATTTTCCCAATTTAAAGTTACGCGATTGATCACATATTCATTTTCAAGATCTACGTAAATCCATTCGTCATCTGTTGAATTACTTGCCCATCTGGTATTAGAATCGCCGTCTGTAATATCTTTTACATTTCCTCCGTCTGTCGAAGATGCCGTAACATTCTTTTGAAAAGCCAAATCTTTCTGATTCGAGTAAAACGGAATAACAAAACTTTCTGTTGCGGTATTCGAATATGCATCTACAACTGCATTTTGTTTGAACTTATTTACTGGTTTTCCATCTAAATTATAAACAACAGCTTCTGCATTTAGGTTTTTAAAATCGGTTCCTGTGGCATTAATCACTTTAACCGAATTGTTCACAGGATTCCATTGAATGTGCAAAGGTTCACAAGCCGATTTTACGCCCCAATAGGCTCCTGTTAAATCATAATAATAATCGTAAGTCTGCCAAACCATACTTGGATAAGACGACTGGCTCATCCAGATCATGATTCCCGAAGCGTCTTCCCACATGTGGTCCAGCCAGCCTTCGTACATGGCTTTGTTGGTTTCAATGTTTAATAATTGGGCTTTTGTTGTGTATTCTTCGAGATTATTTGGTTTACCGTAACGTTCGGTTATGCTTTTGTCGTAATTGTCTGGAGCAGCGTTGAATGCTTTTTGCCCAAAGAAATGTTTGTCCCACATCTCATTTCTTGGCCACCAATCTTTTTCAGGAATAAATTTCTTAAAGCTTTCGATGTTAGGAAAAACAGCTGTTCCAATTTCAGAACGCAGTCCCCAGCTTGGCCCATCGCCTGTGCCTTGATAAGGTTCTGGATATTTTGTAAAATAAAATCTTGGATCTTTATTTCCCCAAAGCCCGCTTCCGCTTAAATTTCCTGTGTTGGAACATGGCTGATAATAACGATCATTATTGTCGAATGTTTTGATGTTTTCGGCAATCCAACCGTTTAATGGAGGCTGTGGAAGACCTTCGTTATTTCCGCACCAAAGTGCAATACTGGCGTGGTTTCTAACGCGTTTTATTTTCTCGATTACATTACTGTTGAAAACATGAATATCTAATGGCAGATTTGGATTGGCATTTAACCAAAAATCGTCCCAAACCATAATACCGTATTTATCGCAGGCTTGATAAAATTCGTCGTCTGTAGTTGAACCTAACCAGTTGCGAATGATATTGTAATTCATCTCTTTATGAAGCCTAACCTTCAAATCGTATTCTTCGCCTCTGCATCGCAGCATGTATTCGCTCATTCCCCAATTTCCTCCTTTTAAGAAAACACGTTTTCCGTTAATGGAAATATGGAGCACGCCACCTTCTGTATCGTAAGTATATTTTTTAATTCCAAAAGTTATTTTCTGGCTATCAGAAACGACATTGCCAACTTTAAATGTAAACTCACAAGTATATAAATTAGGATCGCCATAACCATTTGGCCACCATAATTTAGGGTTTTGAATAGACAGTTCTGGAAACTGCTCTTTAGTCAATTTTACATTTGTGATTCCGTCAGCATCAAGGCTGATTTTTTTAGAGAAAGTGATATTTCCTGGCATGATAACTCCCGTAAGTACACCTTCCTGATTTTGTGCTGATGAATTTTTAAGATCTACTTTTACTTCAAGATCGGCACGGGCGTTTGTTGGCAAACTGGTATGAACCCACGGATCTGCAATCGTTACTTTATCGGTGTTGCTTAAGAAAACATCATCTGTAATTCCTGAATTTAATCCCGGAACGTACGGCATCCAATCCCAACCGGCACTTGAAATATACGTTGGGCTTCCGTAATTGTTTAAAGGCTGTTTCGGAATGCTTACCAGAATATTTAATACGTTTTTTGCTTTGCGATGCACCAATTTTGTAATATCAAATTTTCCGCGCTGCATCATACCGCTTAAAACTGCGATTTTTTTTCCGTTAAGGTAAATTTCCCCTTCGCGATTTATTCCTTCAAAGTTGAGCCAGATTATTTCTTTAGTGAAGTTTTCGGGAATGGTAAATTCTGTTCGATACCAGAAACTGCGGTCGTATTTCGATTTGTCGACTTGATAAATATTATCGCCGAAATTGGGATCTTTTTCTAATCCGCTTACAACATAGGAATTAAAAACTGTTCCCGGAACAACCGCTTTTACCCAGTCGGCGTCTGAATAATTTGAAGTAAATATTTTACTGCTGTCTTTTCCGATTTCTGCTTGGGGTTTTAGTTTCCAAGTAATATCAGAAGAATTTAAGCCTACTCTATTTTGAGCATAAAAATTGAACGATAAGGCGTTTAAAACAAATAAATAGAGATAAAACTGAATAGTATAGAATTTCATACTGTTATTTGAATGATTATAAAATTGTAATTTATTAAAATAAGAATGCCATTTTGGGCTCAGTTTCTAACAGAAAAGCTCAGTACTGTTACTACACCTATACCCAAAATGGCATTACAAATCAAAACTGTGACATTAACCAAATCACATGACCAAAAAATAAAAAATTACTATTAAACTTTTTTAGATATTAATATCCAGGATTTTGATCCTCTGGACCAATCTCATCATTAAGCTTAATCTCTCCGATAGGAATAGGATAGCGGCTATGAAATGCTGCAATGGTACCGTTTTGTTTGGCCCATTTGTTACGAGCGCCTACTAACTCTACCAATTTTCCTGTACGAATAAGATCCATTCTTCTCCAGCCTTCAAAAGCTAATTCACGCATACGTTCGTCAAGAATCTGAATTCTAAACTGCGTTTGAGAAAGACCACTCCATTTCATTGCGTCAGGTAATGTTCCTCCAAAGGCTCTTGTACGAACTTGGTTCACATATCCTTCAGCTTCTGTTGTGCTTCCTAATTCATTTAAACATTCTGCGTAATTAAGCAATACGTCAGAGTATCTGATATAGGCTTTATTTTTTCCTGAATTCCAAAACGATTGTTTTCCATCTACACGAATATCTTCATATTTTTTAATGTGCGGATCTAGCTCATCGCCTCCTAAACCAGCAGGAAGGGTTGGGGTAATTCCTTTGTATGTAAAATCGTAACGGATACTTGCTGCTTTACGCACATCTCCCGCTTCCCATAATCCACCAGCCGTTTTATCTTTATAACAATACTGCGTAGGAAGTATAAGGTCATAACCTCCAAAATAAGCATACTGGTCTATATTTGCCAGAACTCTTGAACCTGTCTGCCATTGTATCTGGTTGTTGTCTGGCCAGTTATTATTATACTGCCATTCGTATAAAGATTCTGGAGAATTAGCATGATCTGGACTAAAAACATCTGCGTAATTAGGTAGCAAACTGTACTTTCCAGATTTTATAACGGCTTCAAACCATTGTTTTGCTTTTGTATAATCACGGTATCCTGATGCTTCTGGAGCATATAGATATACTTTTCCTAAAAGTGCTTGAGCGACACCCTTTGCAGGAAATGCAGGATTGCTTTGTGTTACAGGAAGTTTTTCTACTGCTCTTTCCAAATCGGCAACGATATACGAATAAACCAAAGGAAGTGGCTGACGTTTTAAACCAAATTCTGCCGATTTTGCTTTATCATTAATCGGTATTTCTCCCCAATATTGTGTAAGCTCAAACATTAATGTTGCTCTTAAAAAGCTGGCTTCACCCATTAAAAGATCACGTTTGGCACTATCATCTTCCGTATTAATGCCTAGTGCTCTAATAGATTGAGCGGCCACTTCAATTACTGGCCATCTGTCATTCCATAATTGTCCAATTGCCTGATTCTCCTGACTTAGAAAACCGTTGTACAAATCAAGTCCTGCCTGATTTGCATCTCCAGTTACCTGCAAAGCTCCCTGCTGTGCTTCGTCTGTACCCAGAGAAGTATAAAGCCCTGCACGGTCTTTTTGCATATTTCTCCAATTGGTAATAGCTCCCAAAAGAACAGGTTCTATTTTTCCTAAACTGCCATAGGCTTGAGCAGCTGTAAGTGAGCTTTTAGGCTCTTCATCCAAAAAATCTGAAGAGCAGGATCCTGATAATATAGCTAGGGCCACAAAGGCTATAATTTTTGCTTTCATAAAAATAATTTTTAAAATTAATTCGATTAGAGAGTGATATTTAATCCCATAACTATCATTCTAGACATTGGATAAGAATCTCCTCCTTCAGGATCATAGCCTTTATACTTAGTAATCGTAAATAGATTAGATCCTGTTAGATAAAACCTTGCGTTTCTAAGAAAAACACTTTCTGCAACTTTGTCTTTTAATGTATATGATAATGTAAGTGCATTTAATCTCAAGAATGAAGCATCTTGTATTGCCTTATCTGTCTCGCCCAAAGTATATCTTCCTCCTCCATAATAAGCTCTTGGCACATCTGTATTGGTATTAGTCGGAGTCCAACGATCTAAAAGGTCTGTATGCGCTGCACTCATTCCTCCTGAGTTCATATAGCTTTCGTAAGTACCGCTTGGTCTTTTACCACCTATTGAATAAGCAAATACTGCATTTAATCCAAAACCTTTATAATTAAGATCTGTAGCAAAACCTCCATAATAATCAGGATTCAAATCGCCAACTACATACCTGTCCTGGTCGTTTATTACGCCATCGCCATTACGATCTTTAATTTTAATATCTCCAGGCTGAACAGTGCGGCTTCCATAATTTACTTTGCTAAGGTCTTCTCCTTGTTGCGCTATACCATCATATTCAAACACATAAACTGTATTTACCGATTTGCCTAAGAAAAAGTTCCCTGTACGCTGGATCTCATTGTTGCTATAACCGCCCAATTTGTATATCTCTGTTGCATCTCCGTAAAGTTTTGTAACTTTATTTTTTGCAGATGATATATTGGCAGAAACATTCCATCTTAAATCTTTGTTTTTAATAATGTCTCCGCTAAGTTCTAATTCGACACCCTCATTTGTTGTAGAACCGATATTATCCAGTTTATATTTATATCCTGATGAAACTGGCATGTTACGCAACATTAAAAGGTCATCATTATTTATATGGAAATAATTTGCACTTGCTGTCAGTCTGTTTTGGAAGAAACCTGCATCTAGTCCGATATTGAACTGTTTTTGTTTTTCCCATCTTAAATCAAAATTATCAATGTAATTATCAGACACGTAAGTTCCAGAATTATTACTTACTTGTGCATTATAAAGGGCAAAATATCGGTAAGCATCTACATTCTGATTACCCACCATACCATAACCTACACGAAACTTAAGCTGGTTTAATTTTTCAAATCCTTGAAGGAAATTTTCTTTTGCAATATCCCAACTTCCTGCTATTGAAGGAAAGGTTCCCCATTTATTGTTAGGACCAAATTTAGAAGAACCGTCTCTTCTTATTGTTCCTGTAATATTGTATTTGCCATCAAAAGTATAGTTGGCTCTTGCGAAATAAGATTGGTTTGTATAATCTGTAAAGTTCGAACCTAATTGTGTATTATCTTTTTGGTATGCACCTGATAATGCCATATAGGTCAAATCATCACTAACAAATCCGCGGGCTCTAACCTCTGTACTATTACCTGAATTACTCAATACAGAGAATCCTCCCATTAAGCTTACATCATGCTTTGCAGCAAAAACTTTGCTATAGCTTACCGTATTATCCCATTGATAATTTAATTGCGAATATCTGTAATGATGCGCTTCACCATTCATAGAATTTCTAAGCGATTGTCCTGTATAACTTGGCACATAATCAAAATTTACCTGATCTGTAACATCTACAGAAAGAGTAGTTCTGATGTCAAGTCCTTTTACTGGTTTTAAACTTAAAAAATTACTACTTGTAAGTCTATTGCGAGCACTTGAATTTATGATATCAAGACTTTTTATCGGATTGTATAAATTTTGGTCAAATACTTCACCATATCTCAAATAAGTAGCTTTAGGGTCGATAGGCAATAATGGGTTTGCTCCCAATGCCACACCAAAAGCACTTCCTTCCTGATAATTAGTCTCACTTCTTGAAAAAGTAGTATTGGTACCAAACTGCAACCATGATTTTAGATCTTGTGTAAGGTTAATTTTTCCATTATATCTTTTAAAATCAGAGTTTTTCAAAAGACCTTCTTGGTCAACATAATTAAAACTCACAAAATAAGTTCCTTTTTCTCCTCCTCCGCTAAAGCTTAAATTATGATTGGTTTGAAAACCTGAACGCGTTACCTGATCCAGCCAGTTGTAACTTTTACCCGTTCTGTAAGATTCCAATTCATAAGGCGCAAATACAGTCGAACCATCTGACTTAATTTGATTGATATAAGCAGCACGATCAGCTCCTGGATGTTCGTCCATATAACGATTCGCATAAGCATCAACTCTTAGATCAAATAATTGCTGGCCATTCATCAATGGGAGCGTTCTAGCAAATTCAGATACGCCTGTCCAAGTATCATACTGTATTTTTGCTTCTCCAGATCTTGACCCTTTTTTTGTCGTAATTACGATTACTCCGTTAGCCGCTCTTGAACCATATAATGCAGTAGCAGAAGCATCTTTAAGAACTTCCATACTCGCAATATCGTCAGGATTAATGTTTTCAAAATTACCATCGGTAATCAAACCATCGATTACGAATATGGGGTTGCCTCCAAAGTTTAAAGAGTTATTTCCTCTAATTCTTATTGTACCAGTCTGACCAGGTACAGCATTTTGTTGCACATATACCCCTGAAGCACGTCCTTGTAAAGCCTGTACCACATTTGGTGTAGGAACTTCTCTAAGCTTATCTCCAGAAACACTGCTTACAGCCCCCGTTAGATCGCCTTTTTTCATTTTGGCTCCTACGATTATAACTTCAGTCAATTCTTGGGTACTTGGAGTCAACGAAATATTAATTTCAGATTTACTTGCAGCAGCAGTCTTCGTATCAAATCCTATAAAACTAAATTCTAGTATGGAGCCAGATTTTACGTTTGTTAATTTGTAACTACCATCAATGTCTGTTGCTGTAGAATTCTGAGTACCTCTTACCTGAATGGTTGCTCCAGGCAAAGGTAAATTTTCATTATCTGTAACTTTACCGGTTATAGTTTGGGAATAAAGTGTACCGGCAGACAGCATAACTACTAAGAAGCATAAGTATCTTATTGCAATTCTCATAATAATTTGGTTTTTTAGTTAATAAATTAGAGAGTTAGTTTTTTTATTTGTTTATTGAGCATGAAATAGGAGAAAACGAATTGGCTTATACTATACTATACTACAACATTACAAACATACAAATATTTTGGTTACATCCAAATTTATGTTTAAGAATTTGCTATTTTTTTCAGCGATTTATTTCGTCTTTAATACAAATACACGGGAATAAAAATGAAAAAGAGAATAGTTAATTAATCCATTTAAAGAAATATCAGACAAAACATTTCAAGTATTGCACTCAAAACAAGGAAAATCGTATGAATTTGATTCATAAGGCAGTAAATAAAATTTCTAAAAAAATGCAGGATTTATTCGTTTGTTGAAACAAAAAAAGATGCACAACCGTGCATCTCTATCAAAATTTAGATCCTATTTTCTCTGATTCTTAGAATTTTATACCATTGCTAAAGGAAATTAAGCAATGCCCCATTTTGAAAATAAAACAAAGATACTCAGCATACCTGCTATTAAGAGGGCAAAATACCAATAACGATTTTTCCAAGGGGCCAGCTCAAGAGATTCCAGTTTAATCTCAGTATAACTGTAAGTGGGATAAAATTTCGAAACCAGCAACATGCATACAGAAGTAAGGACAAATAGCAGAGCCAGCATGTGCAAATAGTGCAATTGAATATCTAGGATATAATTGAAAATAATATAGCTCAGAATAAAAAATACCATTCCGATTTTTGCTGCTTGAGGCGGTACTTTTTTAAATACAAAACCCACTAGAATAATGGTAAAAATTGGCACGCAAAACATACCCGCTAATTGCTGCAAATAAGTATAAAAACCTGCTTTACTGAATATGATAAATGGAGCCGAAAACATTGCCAAAGCCGAAACAATAATCTCAAATTTACGTCCAGTATAAACCAGATGTCTTTCGGTTACTTCTTTGTTTCTTTTCTCTAGCCACGGCTTATAGAGATTCAACACAAATAATGTACTGCTACTATTAAGTCCTGCATTAAAAGTACTTATTGCAGCACCCAAAACTACTGCGGCAGTTAAACCAATCATGACTGCCGGCAATGTATCTTTTATAACAAGCGGAAAAACTTCAGCTGTATTTTCCAATTTATCATAAAGATGCACTCCAACTAATCCAGGAATATTAATAATGAACGGACAAAGCAACTTTCCCAAACAAGCCAATCCCATTCCTTTCTGACTATGCGATAAACTCTTTGCCGAAAGAGCCTGCTGTACAATAAACTGTTCCATTCCCCAATAATACAAGTTCATAATAAACATTCCTGTAAAAATGGTAGTTAGCGGAATCTCATCGTGAGGTCCGCCAATAGAATTTAAATGTTCTTTATGCTCTGAAAGTAAAATATGAAGCCCTTTGAACCAATCTCCATTTCCTAAGAATTTGAAGCCAAAATAAGGAAAAGCGATTCCAATAGTCAGTAATCCAATACTTAAAACGGTATCACTAATAGATATGGCACGAAGACCGCCTAAAACAGAGTAAGCGCAACCGGTAAGTCCGATTACCCAAACCATAAACCAAATGTTTTGCCAATAAGTTAATCCTAAAGGCTGTAAAAAATTAAACATTCCGGTTAAGGCAACTGCGCCTCCATATAAAACGGCAGGCAACAAATTGACAATGTAACTGCATAAAAAGATAATCGAAACCAACCTTTTAGTAGAATCATCATAACGTTTTCCTAGATAATCTGGAATGGTCATGGCTCCGGTACGGAAATAGATTGGAAGAAAAAACTCCGCAACCAGAAGCATGGCGAGCACAGAGCTTACGCCCCATGCTATCACGCTCATGTTATTGGTATAAATAGATTCGTTTTCGCCTATAAACTGATTGGCACTGATATTACTTAGCAGTAACGCTCCTCCAACTATAAAGAAATTATTGTTATGATCGGCAAAGAAAAGTCCATCGGTTGTCTGTACCTTTTTTTTTCGAGTTTTTAGTGCCGAAATTATAGCTACTAAACCTGTTATCAGTAAAAAACTAACAATGGATAAAACGTTCATAAATTACAACGAATTTCTATCGATAAGAACTGTTGGTATAATTTCCTGTGTTTTTTTTCTGTTCAAAACAAAATCAGCTGCTCTTTTCCCCATTTCGGCGAAATCGGTAGAAAATGTTGTTACACCGTCAAAAATGATTTCTTTTACAATATCATCGTTGTGCGAAATAAAGCCAATGTCTTTACCAATTTTCAGCCCTTTTATTTTTGAGTCTTTCAGCATTTCCCAAAGTTCCAGATTATGAATGGTAAAGTATACTTTTCCTTTTTCTAGAGAACCAGCTGTATATTCTTCTTTTATAACGCCTTTAATATCATAATCTTTCATAAATCTCTTGAAAGAATTTAGAATTTCATTAGGCTCTGCAGACGACGGCTTGAAAAAGAAAATCAATTCGTCGTATTTTTTAATTTTATCTTTAAGCTGCACAAAAGCATTGTAAGACGAATCTCCAAACTCTTGTGCAACATAATTGTAATCTTCATCTGTTTCTATAAAACGGTCTACCAGCAATACTCTATTTGTAGGCAGCTGTTTTAAGACGGCAGGCGTTTTTTTGTTCGGAATTGGAGCGATAACAAACATTCCGTACTTTCCTTTTATGCTCTGCACAATGTTTTCGAATGTTCCAAAATTATTGTGATGGAAGAAAATATCCAATTGCACATTCTTTCCAAGCCCTTTTCTAAAATTCTCATAAAACGTTTCCTGAAAAATATCAAAAGCAAATATCAGCAATGCCACTTTCAATTCCTGCTTTACGTCATTGGTAGCAACAAAGTAACCCAATCTGTTTTTTGATTCGATTATTCCTCTATGAACAAGTTCTTTATATGCTTTTGCAATGGTTTCTCTTGCAAAACCCAGTTCGCTTATAAAAGTGTTTACAGATGGAAGTAAATCACCTTTTGTGACTACCTTTTCATCAATCGCATTAATTATTCCCTGAACCAATTGCTCATGTTTAGATAAGGAATTAATAGATTCAAGATTTTTGATCTGTTGAATAATTTGCTTCATAAAACGTTTTAATAGGTATTTATTTAGAAAATATCGTATTACAAATATATACTAATGTTTATAATTTAGTTTAGGCTTTAGTAATTTTTAGAACTACGCTGCTGTTTGATGGCGTCACATTTGGGTTGATTCCAACTTGCATTAAGAAATCTCCTGAATAAACAGCGCTTTCTACCACTGGTTTTTTATCTGGATATACGTTTATTTCTTCTACTTTATAATTTTGACCCGCTTGCAATCCTTTTAATTTAATTGGAAGATGTGTTCCAGCTTCATATCTTGAATTAACCGAATAGCTGAAAACCACTCCTTCATTTCCGTTTTTATTGACAAACATCACAGAAGCCGCATCATTACCCCACGGATTTTGCAGACGATATTGGTCTCCATGCCAGATTGTATTGCTCAATGCATGATAGTTTTTAATTGCCTGTTGAGTAAAAGCAAGATCTTTATCGTTTAATTCTTTCACCACAATATCAAAACCTAATCTTCCCATCATGGCAACATCTGTACGGTATTTTATAGGCTGTTTACCCCAATCTGTAACGTGTGCCGCAATAGTTAAGGCAGGATAAAAATACGAATACTCATACTGCATGTATACTCGCTCTAACGGATCTGTATTATCACTTGGCCAGAATTCTGTAAAGTATTTCAAAGCTCCGTAATCTACTCTTCCACCGCCGCCAGAACAAAGCATCATTGGTACTGTTGGATATTTTACACGAATACGTTCCAATACTTTATAAAGTCCGTTTACATAATCCGTATAAAAATTGTTTTGTTTGTCTTTTAAATAATTAGAATAGGCATTGTAAATTACGGCATTACAATCCCATTTAATATAAGCTAATTCTGGGTTTTCGGTAAAAAGATGGTCTACCACTCCATAAACAAAATCCTGAACTTTTGGATTTGATAAATCTAAAACCAGCTGATTACGGAAATAATGTTCTGTTCTTCCTGGCTGTTTCACAACCCATTCCGGATGTTTTTTATACAAATCACTTGCTGGGTTTACCATTTCTGGCTCTATCCAGATTCCGAATTTTACTTGGTTGTCTTTGGCTGTTTTTACTAAAGTTCCAATTCCGTTTGGCAGTTTCTTTTTATTAACGTCCCAATCTCCTAAAGCCGCATCGTCATTGTTACGCGGATACGTGTTTCCAAACCATCCGTCGTCTAGCAAGAACATGTCTACGCCTAGTTTTTTACTATCAGCAATTAAGACTTTCAATTTCTCTTCATCAAAATTAAAATATGTTGCTTCCCAGTTGTTTAATAAGGTCAAACGATCGCCTTTTCCGTCTAAGATTTTATAATTTCTTGACCAGTCATGCAGATTACGGCTTGCATTTCCTTTTCCTTTAGAAGACAAAGTGTACCAAAATTTAGGCGTTGTAAAAACTTCGCTTTTAGCCAGTTTATAATTTGCTGCTGCATTATTAATTCCTGAAATTACACGAAGATTATTCAGCGGATCTAATTCTAAATCGGTTCTAAAGTTGCCTGACCATTCCAGACCTGCAAACAAAACTTTTCCTTCATCTTCTGAAGCTGGTTTATCCAAAGAAACCATAAATACTGAAGGCTGGAATAAATTGGTGCGAGATCCTAATTTAGTATCTAAAGTTTTAATTCCGTGCGTTAGTTTCGTTTCTTCTGGCTGCATTTCTTTTGCCCATTCACCATGATATTGGTTCAAATAGAAACTATTATATCCTTTTAAATACAAATTAGCCGAAGCGTATTTGTTCAAAGTAATGCTTCCCTTTTCGTTATGCTGAATCGTTGTCCATTGCTCAATAACATCAGTATCGTAATACGCCTGAATAAACAAATGAACCTCAACAGGATATACAGGATCTTTTAATGTGATTTCCGTTTGAGAAACTCCTGTACTAATTGTATTGGTTTTGTGGCTTACATATAATAGATCCAACGAAGTATTTCCGTCAGCATGAGTTACGGTAATCGCTGGTTCTAATAAATTTTTAGATCCAGAAGCGGTATAAGCTGCATTATAAATACCTGAATAATCGGTTCCTTGACGAAACTGCCCTTGTATTTTGGCATAATCTGAATCGTTTACCAGTTTTTCTCCTAAATAAATAGTGCTTACTTCTTTACCTTTATTTACCTGTAAAACCAATGCATTAGATTTTGTTTTTACAGCTATAATTTCTTGTGCTGTTACTGGACTGCAATAACTCGTGAGAATAAAAAATGCTATCGCAAAAGACTGCCTTAAATTGATACTTTGTTTTTTCATTTTATTATGTATTATTTTTTACTTCTTTTCTTGTGTAATTCCTTTCCAATTATCTGTTCTGAAGGACGATGCAGGAAGACCTGAGGCGTTTGTTAAATTCCCATTTGGATTATCGGCCCAATTGTATCGAACCGAAACAGGATTTGGAACGTTCTGCGCATATACGATCACTTTTCCGTTTACAATTTTGGGTTCTGCCCAATAAAATTTCTGGTCAGCTCCTGCAATCGAAAATCCTTTCAGTTCGCCATTTTTGGCTTTGATATCAGTATTAAAATCAAAATCAAGTACAATGGTTTTGTTTTCAATTTTATACGATTTATAAAGCGGTCCCGAATAGGCGATTTTGGTATTATATACTTTTGCCAAAGCAATATTCGCCAAACGACCACCCACATCTTGTTTGTTTTTTGGATGAATGTCTTCTCCGTTTCCAATATCTGTTGTAACCGCCATTCCTGTGTTTGGGAGCTTTAAAGCTAAAAATTGCGCTTCTCTTAATTCTGCCCAATCTGAATCTCCCGGTTCTGGTTTCTGCTGTTTGTAATTGGCTAACTGAACAAAGAAAAACGGAAGATTCTTGTCTTTAAAATGAGTTCGCCAATCGTTTATAAGCAGCGGAAATAACTTTTGATATTGAAAGGCTCTTTCTGCATTGCTTTCTCCCTGATACCAGATTACTCCCTTTATTTTATAATCTGCCAAAGGCGCAATCATGGCATTGTATATTGCACTTGGCCTGTTTTGCCCCTGAGCCAGATAAGGTCGTGCAGGCAAATCTTTACTGTCTGCACCAATATTGTATTTCCAATCTCCTGCTAATGAAACCGTTTCTTTATCTGATTTTAAAGCGATATTTTCTTCTCCATAAATTCCTCCATTTCCTGCTCCGTCATATACCCTTACGGTAATGACATTTTCTCCTTTTTTCAAATATTTTGAAGGAATGGTATAATGGCGTTCTACATTATATCCTTTTGTTTCGCCTATGTAATTTCCATTTATCCAAATTACATCATCATCATCGGCAAAATAACTTAGGTTGAAATCTTTACTATTATCTAAGATGATAAACTTTTTTCTAAACCAGACAATTCCATCAAAATTTCCTAATCCGTTACTATCGAAAAAAGAAGGAACTTTCATTGTTTTCCATGAAGCATCATCAAAACCAACCGAAGCCCAAATTGCTTTTTCGTTCTGATATCCCTTATCAGCACTAGTAAGATGTTTTTCCCAAACGGCTAAATCAGCATTGTATTTTTTCTCTAAAGTTTCTCTGCTTGATTCCGATTTCATCGCTTCAATCTGAGCATCAAAATCATGAATCGTACTTAACGCTCCAGAACTTGTCCAGGCTTCTATCAATGTTCCGCCCCAAGAAGAATGGATTAATCCAATTGGAATCTTTTTTTCTTTGTAAATTTTTCTGGCGAAAAAATAAGCGGTTGCGCTAAAATCGGCTATGTTTTTAGGATCACATACATTCCATCCATTGTGCTGTACTTTTAGTGTATGTAATGGAAAAGTACTTTCTACGTGTTCTGCCTGCAATAATCGAATTTCAGGATAATTGGCGCTTGCAATTTCTTCTTTGTAATTCTCAATTTTTCCCCAGCCTTCAAGCGGCATTTCCATATTGCTTTGCCCAGAACACAACCATACTTCACCGATTAAAATGTTTTGAAGTGTTTTTGCTTCTCCGTCATTTATCGCAATGGTATAAGGTCCGCCGTAAGCAGGTGTTTTTAAAACTACCTTCCACTTCCCGTTTACAACAGTGGTTTTGTATGTTTTTTTATCCCACGAACTGGTAACAGACACTGATTTCTGGTCGCTTTCTCCCCAAAACGGAACTGCGCTTTTTTGCTGCAAAACCATATTGTCTGTAAAGAAAGAAGGCAGCGTTACTGTGGCATTTGCTGTAGTCGAAACAAGCCATACCAGAGCCAGCAGAATAGTATTTAAAAGATATTTTTTCATGCTGAATCTATTATCGTTTTATGATTTTATACAAATGAGCATCTTTAGCACCAAGATTTGCATTTAAAGTATTGTCTTTTATTTCACTTTTTTGAGAAGTAAAAAGATCTTCTATTTGATAATTGCCTTTCTGAATATCTAATCTCTCCAATGGCAATGCATAACTTTTGGCGCCGTTTCCATAATTGAAAACCGCAACATACCAATCGTTTCCAATTTTCTGCTGAAAAACTTCGGTGGTATATTTTCCTGTATTTCCTTCTACCGGACGAAAAGCCACTCCATGAGCTACAATTTTAAGCAACTCTTTATTTTGAAGCCATTCTTTTGCACGTTTGGTCCAAATTCCGTCTTTACTGTAATCGTCTCCTGTAATTAAGGTTCCTGTAATTATAGCCGAAATTAATCTTGCACGGTTTTCTCCTTCTGTAACATCAGCAAAAACAACGTGATCGGCATCGATATAATCATACGAATAAGTCTGCCACCAGCCGTAATTCACGCTATTCAAAGTATACTGAGTCTGTTCGATGGTTTTCCAGGCATCGCATGCAATACGACGAACATGAACATAACGAGAAGTTGCCATGTTTGGAGAAATTGCAGCATAAATAAGCATTTGTCCGTCCAGTGCATTTACCAAATGTTCCATTCCCACTTTGTAAGCCTGCATTCCTGTTGTGATATTTTTATCATAAAAAGAAGAAGATTCGGCTGCCGCATGTCCCAAAAAGTCAATTTTAATCATTTTGAAGCCGCACGCTTTAAGTTTATTAATTACATAATCAACACGTTTGAGCGTACCAGGATGTGTTGGATCAATTGCTCGCGCACCATCAAAATCAAAATAGGTATTTCCGGTTTTGGTCCACATTTCGCCAAAAGTATAATCGCTTCCTTCTGCCTTACGGTTTGGTCCGTCTTTCCAGCCCCAATCTGTAAAAGGCGCCCAATACGCTCCTGGTTCCAACCCTTTACTTTTACAATAATCTGCAAATTCTTTGAGTTTACTGAAATCTCCTGTAAAACCGCCTTTTACCATATTATCCCAAAACGAATCAAGATCTATATAAGCAGTATTGCCCACTCGAAACTGCGGAATTTCATTGGCAAAAAAATCAGCAACTTTAGTAGTATTGTCAAAATTAATTTTCTCCATCAAAACACCCCAACTGTTCCATCCTACAGGAGTTGGTTTATTCCATTCAAAAACAAACGGTTTTTCTACTACACGATTGGTTTTAGCATATTCTTCCATTCCATTTCTCCAATCTGAATAATAACCCACAAAGAATTTTGGCGACAAAACTTTATTTCCTTTTACCAAACCATGCGCAATGCTGTCTCGTGTGATCTCTTTTTCAGAAAAACCTGCCCAAGCCGAGAATAAAGGCACTTTATTTTTATTGATTGATTTTACAGCGCTTTTCCAAACTGTATGTTCTAAAGAACCCACAATAAAACCATTTCTGGAAGTGTTATTGAATACGATTCCAACTTCTGCACTTGTATTACTTGAAATTGTATCTAATTTTTTAGAATTATAAGTCGCCCAAGCATCATTATCATAAGGAACATAAACGGTTTGCAGATTTTCTACTTTATCAAAAGCTATTTTTCCTAAATCTAGTGGCGCAATATAATTGGTCGCTATTTGCTGTTGGTTTCCTAAAATTTCAATTTGAGTTATAAAATAAGATTGATTATTATAGGTGAAGAAATTTTGAATTACAGTCGGATTGTTTTTATCCTTGTATGTTAGAATGTATTTTGTTCCTTTTCCTAAATTATCAGTAAAAGCTTCTTTTGATAAAACGGCTTCTGGATAATCATTGATAGAAATTGTTTTGCCATTAACAACAACTGAAGCTGTAGCTCCAGAAAAAATATTTTTACCTGACTGGCTTACTGCTATTGTTTTATTTTTAGCATCATAATTAATAGCTCCATTTTTTCCAAAAGTTATTTTTATACTTTTCTGTGCCTGCATAAACGGACTAAAAAAGAGCATCATTATACCAGACAAAAACAGTTTTTTTACTAATAAACAATGTGGTTTCATCAATTTTGTTTTTGGTTATTATACTATTCTATACTACAATGATACGAATTAAAATTTACCCTGCAAGAATATTACAATAAATAGTGCTTATTTTTTTCATCATTAAAAACATAAACATCTACAAATCAACGCACAAAGCTACTAAAGTTGCATTTGATTTTTTTTCTTCAAAATAGTCATTTTGACAATAATCGTAACATTATCTCCAAAAACTAACTAAAAATATGTATCTCAAAAAAATTGTAAATCAAAAATTACCATTTTAATATTCTAAAACGCTTCCATAAAAAAACCCGATTTTCAGCTAATGTGAAAATCGGGATTTCTGAAAGTTTTTTAGACTTTTTAGTTCTTAACAAATCTAAAATTTTGCGTTGGATATCCAGGTGCTTTTACTTTCACCATATATATACCTTTTATAAGTCCACTTACTGGTATTTCTGAACTAATCATATCTTCAATAGTCGTAGAGGTTTTCCAAACTTCTTTGCCACTTATGTCATATAATGAAATTGCCGCATTGCCATTGATTTTCTGATCAAATTTAATTCTAATGCTATTTGAAGCCGGATTAGGAAAAACATAATTAGTAGAAGCAGTTGGCCAATTGTAACTTGGCATACTTAATACTCCTGCATTTGTAATCGCATAAATAGCCGCATCGGCCTGAGGCAATTGGACACTTAATGAGCTTTGAGCAGTACTTGTCGCTCCCGAATAAAGTTCTTTAACCGTATAATTTCCAGATCCAAGTCCTAGACGGCTCAGACTAATAGTATTGGTTGTTGCCGTGCTTCCGTAATTAAAAACCGCTACATAAGTAACATTGTTGTGTGTCGCAGAAAATACATTTGCAGCATTATTTCCTGTATTTCCATCGGCAGGAATAAAGTGCAGCTCGTTACGGGCAACATTCATTACATCATTATTTTGCAACAGATTCTGAGCAGTCGTTTTCCACTGACCTGCAGCAGAGAAATCATCCCCTGTAATTACCGTTCCTGTAACCACGCTGCTTAATAATCTAGCACGATTTTGTCCTATTGAAGCAGTGCCAAAAACAACGTGGTCGGCATCTATATAATCATAAATTTGATTTTGCCACCAGCCGTAAGTTGTACTGTTCAACGTATAATCTGTTTCATTTATATTGGTGTAGGCATCGCACGCTATACGTCTTACGTGCGCAAAAGGACCAGTAGCCAAATTAGGAGATATTGCAGCCTGAACCAACATTGTGCCTCCAATTTCATCAACCAAGTATTTCATTCCTTCCTGATACGCTTCCATACCTGTGTGTAGCTGATTATTGGCAAAACTATCTGCTTCAATACTCGCGTGCGTTAAAAAGTCAATTTTTATCATTTCGAATCCTGCAGTTTTGAAACGATTTATAAAATAGTGAATTCTTGCTTTGGTTCCCGGACTTGTCGGATCCATGGCATAAGCGCCATCCAATTCTAATGGATTTCCGTTCACTTTTGTCCAACACTGATTATACATATAGGAACTTCCTTCGACTTGACGATTGTATTTTCCCCAATCTACAAAAGGAGCCCAATAGATTCCGGCCTTATACCCTTTATTTTTTGCATAAGTAACAAATTGTGCCAGCTCGGTATCGCTCATATTATCCCAATACGAATCCAAATCAATATATAAAGTGTTGTCTTGAGTTTTAAATGCAGGACAGTCATCATGAAAAAAATCCACAACTGCTTTAGCTTTCGTTAAGTTGACATTGGTTTGCATAGCTCCCCAACTGTTCCAGCCAATTGGTTTTGGTGCTGTCCAGTCAAAAATATATTTGGGCTGCATGGCGGCATTTGCTTGCGCAAATTCCTCAAATCCTGTTCTCCAGTCGTCTGTGGCATTAATCATTACTTTTGGAGAAGGACAACTGGTCTGCCCTACATTCACCCAGCCATGTCCTCTTGCATCGCGGGTTATATCTTGTTTTGTCCAACCCGCAATAACCGAAACATAAGCTGATGAAGAACCACCGCCGCTTACTGTAACGCCTGTTTTCCATTTTGTATGTTCCAAAGAGCCAATTACCAAACCTTTTCGATTGGTGTTATTGTAGATATTCGTCACTTCTGAAGCTGTAAAATCAGCTGAATTTAAAGTATAGGCATTATAGCGAATCCAGGCATCATTATCATAAGGAACAAATACAGCTCTGGTATCTCCCGTTCCAAAATTTGGTGTGACCTGATTACTCGTTAAAGGAGACATTTTATAACAGTTTGACCCATTTCCTGTTAGCACCACTTGTACAGCCAAGTAATTTTTATTGGTATACGTATAAAAAATCTGCTGCATTCCAAGCGCATAATTTCCGCTCAAAGTAAAGATGTGTTTGGTTCCGCTTCCCACATTATCGGTAAATGATTGCGAAGTATAAACCGCCGAAGCAAAGTTATTGCTGACATACTGCTGATCGCTATTTGCATAGGCAGAGGCATTGCTGATTACAGTTGCGCCATTAAATTTTATACTATACGTTTTATTGGTTAAATTGTAAACGATACTATTATTGGTTCCAAAAGCAATGGTTTGGTTAGTCCCAGCCGCTAGAGGTGTCAAAATAAATTTATCGAGATTGGGAGCCCAGGAGTTTGTATTATCCCAAAGTAAAGTCGTTGTACCGCTATTCAAATAAACGCTTATATTTTTGGAGGCTGCTGTACTCCATCCTCCACTTGGTTCACAAGGAATCGCAATAGCTGCAGCAGAACCCGCAGTCAGCCGAATTGCACGCGGATCTCCTGTACAATAAAACAGTTGCAGATTGTACCAGCCAGTCGCGGCCACATTTACATTTACCGAGACACTGCCTGTGCCTCCTAAATTACCCACAATTTTTCCTGAGCAGGAATCGCAGTTTTGTATGTCAGCATTTCCTGTACGGGTGCCGTTTTCAAATTCGTAACTCTGACTCCAGCTGTAAATCGTTAATAAAAATAGCATTAAAGTCAGCAGGCTTTTTGCCCATACTTTTTCTTTTGTAATTTTTTCTTGCATAATTATTTATTATTAGTTAGTAAGATTTAGTACTATTCTGTACTATACTACAATAATAATAAATTTATTCTGTATAACATTAAAAATCAGATGATTTAATTATTTTACACCAACGACAGAAGACACCTTAAAAATCAAAAAAGCCTTTAAAAAGAAGATGTTTAAAGGCTTTTTCGTTTTTTGCATACTTCTCAAAAACATGCAATTAAATCATAGAATAATTACGCTATTAGGCACATACTTCTTTACAGCATTTTTTATATAGCAAAAATTTTACTATTTACTTGAACAACTTAGAAGCAAATTCATTCAAGCATCTGCGCCATGTAAGCCATTCGTGAGCTGTTTCTGGCGATTCGTAATATTCGTATTTGATGCCCTGCTGGTCTAACATATTGCGAAATGCACCAACCGATTTAGGAAAAGGAACAGGTTCTTTGGTTCCTAATCCGAGCCAGAAAAGTTTAAACTGCTTGTTTAGTGCATTTCCGTCTTTATATTTTCCATCTAAAAACAATGAAACATTTATAGCATCTGAATTTGGATAATTTGCCGTACCGCTGAATCCGCCATAATAAGAAAAAGTATCCAAATGATTCATCATAATTCTCATGGTCTGATTGGCTCCCATTGAAAGACCGGCAATAGCTCTATTTTCTCGTTTGGGAATGGTGCGGAACTTCGCATCAATCATCGGAATTACTTCTTTGATAAGCACTTCTTCAAAAATGGATTCTTTTGGCTTATTTTTATCCGATGTCTCATTGTTTTGATCTTTATAAGCATACCCATTGTCCATTACAATAATCATCGGAACTGCTTTCTTTGAAGCAATCAGATTATCTAAAATAAGGTTTGCTTTTCCTTGCGATGACCAGCCTGTTTCGTCTTCAAAACTTCCGTGCTGCAAATAAAGAACGGGATAACGTGTTTTTGTATTTTCATTATAACCGTCTGGAGTATATACAAAACAACGTCTAAAAGTATTAGTCAGTTTTGAGAAATAGATATTTTCACTTACAAGACCATGAGGAACATTTTTTAAAGCGAAAAAATCTTGATCGGTTGAAGGAATTTCTATACCGCTCCCCCATCTTCCTGCACCATAAAAATAAAGACTTCCTGGATCTGGAACGGAAGCGCCATCGATATTTAACTGATAATAATGAAATCCTTCATCTTGCGGATTCGATTCGCCTGTCCAAATTCCCTTGTCATCTTTTTTCATGTCGTATTTTACACCGCCAATATCTAGCTGCACTTTGTTTGCGTTTGGCGCAGCAATACTGGTACGAACACGTCTTTGCGAATTGACCTGAGGAAATATTTTTTCTGGCTGATTTACCGATGAAGGCTTAAAATCTTCTGCTATAGACTGCTCTGATTGAGCATTTACTGACTGAAAACACAAATTGACAATTGCAATACCTGCGATAATAGATAGTCTCATACTTTACTTTTTTGTTGATTGTCTTTATGCAAAATCAATGTTATTGAAACAAAAGCGGAGCTAATTCTTTGAAGCTTCTGCGCCAAGTCAAAAATTCATGGGCTGTATTTTCAGAAACATAAGAAAAGGCATTAAATCCAGCCTCTTTAAGCGTTTTTACCGCAGATTTTACCGATTCTGGTCTTTCGCGGCTGCCACAGCTTATAAAAATCAGTTTTACTTTTGACTTGTCCTTAATTTCTTCCGGTTTATAAGTGCCACCGCTTAAGAGTGCGTAATGCGAAAAAACATCTGGTTTATTTAGAGTAATAGAATGCGTTTCCATTCCGCCCATTGATAAGCCAGCCATAGCACGATTTGCTTGGTTGGAAATGGTACGGAAATTTGAATCGATATAAGGAATTAATTCGTCTATGAGAACCGTTTGAAATGGCTCTATTTTAAAACTTGCCAAACCTCCATATTTAACTTCGTTTGTCATTCCGTATGTCATGACGATAATGAACGGTTTTATTTTGCCTTCTGCAATTAAATTATCCATAATTAAGTTAACACGCCCTTGATTGCTCCAAGCCGTTTCATCTTCTCCCCAGCCGTGCTGCAGATACAAAACTGGATACTTTTTGTCTTTATCTTTATGATAAGAAGGCGGAGTATATACAAAAGCTCTGCGTGAGGTATTAGTGCTTTTTGAAGGAAAAAGAATCTGTTGCACATTTCCGTGCGGAACATTCTTCAAAGCAAAGAAATCTAGATCATGCGCTGGAATTTCGATCCCGCTTTCCCAGCGTGTCGATCCGTAAAAGTTAAGCGCACCCGGATCATTAAAAACTCCGCCGTCAATAGTTACATGATAATAATGAAAACCTTCGTCCATTGCGCCTTCTGTCGTACCTTTCCAATAGCCGTCCTGATCTTTTGTAAGAACGGTTCCGCCTTTGGCTCCGCCCAGCCCAAGGCTTACTACAACAGATTTTGCTTCGGGAGCTGCAATTTGAAATCGTGCATAACCCTGAGAATTAACTTTTGGATATTCCTGCCCTGGCTGATTAAGCGCTGAAGGTTTAAAATCTTCGGTAATCGTAGTCGTGTTTTGAGCAAAACTCATGACTCCTGATAATACTAATACGATAATAATGCTATACTGTTTCATAATTTTGTGTTTAAAAAGTTATTTTACTTCTGGAACAATAATTTGATATTTTCCGCTTAGATGCATTAGGCTAAAAAGATACATTAGTCCATCATAGTATGGATCAAAGTAACCGTCTTCATAAGGCTCGAGTTTTGCATTCCAGATTGCGTGAACAAAATCTAAACTCTCCTTATCGGGATTGACTAATGATGCAGTGGCTGAAGTGGCTACTAAACCAATGGAATGTCTGAGTTTTTTAACAGGGCCTGCTTGAAGAATAAAATCTGGGGTTGAACCATCTAGATTAAACTGATCCTCAAATTTGTCCAATCCTTTAGATCGAAGAAAATTTTGAAATCGTTTTGCATATTCTTCCTGCCATTTTTTATCTTTTCCGTACCAAGTGTAATCCATTGCCACATTCATAGGCACGCGCCATGAATCGTAACGAAATCCAGCAGGCATCCAAGGTGTTGGGTGCGGTTCGCCAGTAAATTCGGTATAATCTGAATTCAGACCTGTTACAGGATGGCAAGCTTTATGCAAAAAATTACGCGAAACTTCTGCACATTCTTTATAGAATTGTTCGTGGCCATCTTTAGCATACAATGCCCATATTTCGTAGAAAGCAGGAACATGATAAGAAGGATCTGTCCAATTATAGCCTCCGCCCTCTGGCACAAATGAAATCTGTTTGTGTTCGGTATTTATAATATTATGCACTTTGCCAGTTCCGTCTTTTTTCCACATGGCATCCAGTATTTTTCTGGCTTCTTTGTAGTAGTCTATTCCTGTCGCGTTTCCCCATTTGTTGGAAGCAAAAAGAAGGCTGGTTACATAATACAATTCGCCATCTGAAGCAGATCCTGGAGAGTTTTGCTTTTTAGTAAACGGATTTACGCTCCAAGCAAAATAACCTTCTCTTGGCCCATCTTGATGCTGCATGTATTTTACAGACCAACGCCAAAGACGATCAAAAACTTCTTTTTTATTGAGCTGAACGGCAATCATCATTCCGTACGACATTCCTTCGGTACGGGCATCTTTATTTTTAACATCAGAGACATATCCTAGAGCATCTCCTTCTTCAAAATATACTTTATTTGGCCCTTCAAAAATATCAAAATAGGCTTTGGCCACTTTTTTGTCTATTTCATCTTGGCTATAGCCCGCTTCTTTAAAAAGATTTCGGTATTGGGGTCTTTCAGCTTCTGTTTTTGCTGTTTTCTTTTTCTTCTGTCCCATAACCGAAATTGGCGCAGCGAGCAGGACCATTAGTACCGAAGCCGAAACTGCAATTAAATATCGGTTTGATTTTTTTTTATATGCAATCATATTTATCTGTTTAAATATTAATTATTCATCAGAAAAAACAAAATGAAGTTTATTTTACAGCGCTTACACCTTCGGCAGTCTGCACTATTTTTTTGATGGTTCCGTCTTTATTGTACTGCATATAGTCTACGCAAATTGAACGTCTGTAACTGCCTCCCGTTGGCAAACTTCCGTTATGATAAAAAAAGTACGACTTGCCTTTATAGTCAATAATACCGGGGTGTGTAGTAAAACTATTCTGTACATTTTCTTGAATAATTCCTTGATAGTTCCAAGGTCCAGCAATGTTTTTTGCAGTGCAGTATTCTATCATTTCTGGTTTTGTGCCCGCACTAGCATATACGAGATAATAAAGTCCTTTTCTTTTGTAAACCCACGGGCCTTCAATATAATTTTTAGGTTTGAAAGTGGTGATCGCTCCATCTAACTCTATCATATTTTTTTTAAGCTTTACCGATTTGCAACTTCCATTTCCCCAAAACATGTAGGCTTGTCCATCGTCATCTATAAATACTGTTGGGTCAATATCGTCCCAACCGTATTTCATATCTGTTGTCATTTCGTTTGTAATGAGCGCTTTTCCAATTGCATCTTTAAAAGGCCCTATCGGACTGTCTGAAACTGCAACACCAATTGCCGCACCACCTTGGCTTGCTTCATCTTTTTTATGAAATGTAGAAACAAACCAATAGAATTTCCCGTCTCTTTCTATACACTGAGCAGCATATGCATCGCCTGTTGCCCAAGAAAATGTGCTAGGCGAAAGCAATGCTCCGTGATCTTTCCAATCTTTCATATTTGTGGTAGAAAACACGTGCCAATCAGACATTTTATAATTGGTGTCTTCCTGAGTGGCTACATCATGGCCTGTGTACAAATACAAAGTACCTTTATGCACTAGAGGAGCTGGATCGGCAGTAAAAATATCTTTGATAATAGGATTTTGCGCTTCTGTATGTACTGCAAATAAATTGCATAAGAGCACAAATAAAATTTTGCCTGTATTCTTCATTTTTGTTTGATTTAATTAAATGATTCGAAAATGCAATCTGTTTTTTCTTTGATTGTATTGCTCTAAACAATAAACAGCGCAGTAAAATGCGCTGTTTACAAAAAACTAACTTAACTTAACTTGACTTAACTTAAACTAACCAAAATTTAATTATCTTAATAACCAGGATTGTTATCGCTTGGTTTTATTTTAGGATTAGAAGATGTTTCTCTATTTGGTATAGGCCATAATTCACTTTTGCCAGGAGTAAAACCTGTGCCTTGCAATACTGTACTTGCCAGACCCCATCTTATAAGATCATCAAAACGAGATTGTTCTCCTGCAAATTCTACTTGACGTTCGTGAACGATTGCGGCAAAAACTGCATCTTTTGTTGGCGCAATAGTAGTTGTCAGGTTTGCTCTATCGCGTACTTCTTTAATATAAGCTATGGCTGCTGTCTGCGAACCGCCATTTCTTTGGTTTTCGCATTCTGCTTTCATAAGCAATACATCTGCATAACGCATTACTTTAAAGTTGATGCTTGATCGAGTTGCCTCATCTTCTCTATTGTAATAGTTTTGATATTTTTTCCATCCTGCTCTTCTAATACCAGCTGAAGTAGTAAAATTGCTTGGAATCATTACCTTAGTTCCTTTTAAATAAGTTGAACCAGGAACATAAAAAGTATCTCCGAAACGGTTATCTCCAACCTCATAAGAATCTAGAAGATTATCTGATGGATAAACGTTGTACCAGCTAAGGTTTCCGTACTCTTGACCTCTAAGTGTTGACTCATCAAAACCAGTTCCGCTGCTATCTCCAACAGCTCCCCATTGATCACCCGTTCCATTTTTTTCGTCAAACTCGATTTCAAAAATCGACTCTTTGCCATGTTCTGTTTCTTCCATGAAGTTGTTGTAAAAATTACCTTTGTCTTCAAGGCTGTAACCCGTCACATTATTTAAAGCTGCTAAAGCTTCGTCGTATTTCTTTTGGTACAATAATACTTTACCCAATTGCGCATAAGCCGCTTCTTTATTGGCTCTTCCTGCTGATTCTGATCCTTTTGGCAATAGATTTTGTGTTGCAAATACCAAATCCTCTTCAATCAAGGCATATACTTCTGCTTTAGGGCTTCTTGCATTTCCTACAATAGTACCTGTTTTATAAATTGGCAAATCGCCAAAGCGTCTTACTAATAGGAAATAATAGTAAGCTCTTAAAAAATGAGCTTCTCCTAAATATTTGTTTTTTCTTTCCTGAGACAAAACACTATTTGGAAGGGCATTGATTTTAGGCTCGTTATCCAGCACAAAATTGGCTCTGGATATTCCTGTGTAACAAGATTCCCAATAGTATTGAATAATATCATTTCCTGCATTAAAAGAAAAATCCTGAAAAGGTTTCTTGTTACCTTCCAACTGCGGATTTCCTAAAGCATCATGCCCCATAAGGTCCATGGCGAAGAAAAGATTTCTTCCATAAAGTCCTCTCGTCTGAAGATTTGCATACGAAGCATTTACGGCAGACTGCACCTGCGTTTCAGTTTTAAAGAAAGTTTCAGGCGATAAAGTATTGGGATTAGTCAATTCTAATTCGCTACTGTCACATGAAGTTAGAGTTAAAGCTCCAGACAGTACTATAAGTATATATTTAATTTTTTTCATCGTCTTTAAATATTAAAATGTAACATCAATTCCAAAAATTACCGATTTTGGCTGTGGATATCTTCCTAAATCGATACCTGCTGAATTTGCATTACCATCTGCTCTTGCAATTTCTGGATCTAAACCAGAGTATTTTGTAATTGTAACAAGGTTTTGCGCACTTAAGTAGAATCTCGCTTTTGAGAAATAACTCTTAAAAGCATCTCCTGTCAATGTATATCCTATTGCGATGTTTTTTAATCTTGTGAAAGAACCATCTTCAATATAACGTTGGTTGGCAGATGACCAGTTGATATCTGCCCCTTGTGCTCTTGGCAATGTAGCTGAAGGATTAGTAACAACTCCATTTACAACATTAGCTCTGTCTAAAACATCTGTGCTGGCGTTAAACAAACGGTTCATTCCTTTCAGGTCAAAAGTATTTGCATTATAAATATCGTTTCCTGCAACTCCTGTGATAAAGCAATTGAAATCAAAGTTTTTATATGCTGCAGTTAGGTTTAAACCATAAGTAAAATCAGGGTACGGATTTCCGATGTTTGTTTTATCATCTGAATTGATCACTTTATTACCATCGCGATCTACAATTTTAATATCACCTGGTTTTATAGCCGTTTGACCTGGTCCAAAAACAGCATCTACTTCTGCCTGATTTTGGTAAATTCCATTAGTCTGGTATCCATAAAAATAGAATAATGGCTGCCCTACTTCTAATCTAGAGAAATTTTCTAAACCTGCTCTTGCAGAAGGACCTCCTAATACGCTAGTCACTCCAGGCGCTAAACCAACCACTTCATTTTTACTTGTTCCTAAATTTGCTACTGCAGACCATGTAAAGTCACCTTTTCTGTCATTGTAACCAATAGAAACTTCAAAACCGCTTACTTTTACGTCTGCAATATTTTGAATTTGAGTTCCGCCGCCTGCAGATCCAACAGAAGCAGCAAGAGGAACTGCAAAAAGAATATCGCTACTTTTATTATTGAAATATTCAAACGAACCTGTTAAGGCATCATCAAATAAACCGAAATCAACACCAATATTTCTATCTAGTTTTGACTCCCATTTCAAGTCCGGATTAGCCGCAACACCTAAAGAAACACCTGGTGCATTTTCTCCTCCAATTGGATAATTGTAGTTTGCCAATAAGGTAGCGCTGTATTGATAGTTGTCTATTCTATCGTTTCCTGTTGTTCCAGTACTAGCTCTTAGTTTTAAGGTGCTGAAAATAGAATTTTGCATAAAGTTTTCTTTCGCAATATTCCAACCTAAAGCCACTGAGTAGAAATTCCCCCAACGGTTATTTGCCCCAAAACGAGAAGATGCATCTCTACGTCCTGAAACTGCTAAAAGATATTTACCATCATAATCATAGTTGATACGAGCAATATATCCTAAGTTTTTTTCTTCATAATTAGCAGATCCTAAACTTCCCTCGTTATATCTTAACTGATCAATTTCGTTTGAAATATAGTATTTACTACCTGCCGCTAAACTTTGTCCTTTTCCGTCAATTTTAGTAATAACTCCCAATACTTCAAGGTTGTGCTTTTGAGCAATAGTCGTTTTATACGTTAGACTATTATCGAAAACGATAGTTTGTCCTTGAGTATTTGTTTCATTTGTTGAAGAAAATGCTTGTTTGTGATAAGAGCCATCCTGAAAGCTTGGAATAAAAGTATGGTCTTTACTTGTAAAGTAATCTAAGGAAACTTGCGATCTGAATTTCAATCCTTTGTAGATTTCCAATTCTGCGTAAATATTCCCGATAATAGACAGGTTGTTAATTTTTTGATATCCTAAATTAGCAACACGCACTGGGTTTTCAGCATCATTCCCATCAATTGCACTAGGACCTTGATAACCTCCCAAACTGTTTTCATTATAAATTGGGAAATACGGAGCCATTTTAATGGCATGCTCAAGTAAAGTTCTTCCTCCTGAGCTACGCTCTGGATTAATAGTACTGAAAGAAACTCCCATATTGCTTCCTATTTTTAGCTTTCCAATATCCTGTGTATTATTGGCTCTAAAAGAATAACGTTCGAAACCTGTATTTATAATAGCTCCGTCCTGTTTCATATATTCTGCAGAATAGCGTCCTGTTGAAGTCTCTGTACCATTTGAAAAACTTAGGTTGTAATCCTGCATAACTCCTGTTTGAAAAATCTGATCTTGCCAGTTGGTATTGATATTTCCAAACTCTGCAGCTCTTGCTGTTAAATCGCTTCCTAAATCTTTAGCGTATTGCAAATATTGCTGCGTATTTAAAACACTATATCGTTTTGTCACTTCCTGTCCACCAACGTAAGTGCTAAAGTTTAACTGACCTGGGCCTTTTTTACCTTTTTTAGTGGTCACCATAACAACACCATTAAAAGCTTTAGAACCGTATAAAGCGGTTGTAGAAGCATCTTTCAAAACCGAGATGCTCTCGATGTCATTAGGGCTTAATCCAGAAAGATTTCCAGTTAAAACTCCATCAATTACGTATAAAGGAGCACTATTTCCCATTGTTGCTAGTCCACGAATGCTTACGGTAGGATTAGAACCAGGCGCACCATTTACCACTGTAACCCCTGCAGCACGTCCTTGTAAAGCAGATTCTGCATTGGTGATAGGCACTGCGGCAATATCTTTTGAGCTTACCGTAGAAATCGCTCCTGTAACCTTCGCTCGTTTTTGAGTACCGTAGGCTACAACAACTTCATTTAAATTTTGGGTATTTTGAACAAGAGTTACATTGATCGAGCTTCTTTCTCCTACAGTAATAGTCTGTGAAACTAAACCAACATAAGAATACGTTATTTTATCGGTAGGATTAACTCCTTTTAAAGAGTATTTACCGTCAAAATCTGTCGATGCGCTATTTTGCGTACCTTCTACATTAACACTGGCACCCGGCAACGGAAATCCCGAAGGGTCGGTAATCACGCCATGAATGGTCTTTGATTGTGCCATTATACTATGACTGCCAACTAACAGCAGTCCGATTAGTGCAATTTTGAGCTTTAACTTCATATTAATTGTTTTTTGTTTGGTTTAAATAGTTAATGGTTTTGTTTTAATTTAGTAAAGGGTTCATTTGTATGTTGAATTCAGTTTATATTGTAAAAAGACCTTTTTAATATGAAATCAATTAGATCTAAAACATAGTACAACAAATATAAAAAAACAACTAATAAAACAATCGGTTGCTTTGTATTTTATTTAAAAAAAACTCAAAAAACTATAGAAATAAAAACATTAAAAATATTTTTTCATCACTAAAATTAAAAATTATGCATTTTGAAAATAATTTTAAAAATAAAAAATAATAATTCGGTAGCCAACTGACCAATTTTATACAAAAAATATAATATTAAAAAAACCAAATAAAATTCCTAAAAATTCCAAAAACATAAGTAAAAATTTACTAAAACTAGTTAAAATACATCGTTTTGCAATTTATCTTATACCAATTTTGAGCTGACAACAAGTTAAAAAAGACAAAATAACAATCGGTTGCTATAAGAAACCTATTTTTTAAGCATAAATTGCATTTCCAAAAAAAAAGCCCGATGCAATTGCATCGGGCTATAAAAATATAGTAAGAATATATTTATTTCATTCCATTTAATCCATCTGCAAATCCTGTGTAGGCTGGCTTACGGGTAAACTGAATATCCCATAAAGCTTGCTTTTCGCCAGGAAGCCAAGAAGAATCTTTTTTGCTATCTGTAATTCCCCAAACGGTAATGCCATATCTTTGTTTGGTAGGAATGTATTTTGAGTACATATCTACAACATATTTGTACATTTCAGCTTGTTTTTGAAGCATACTCTCCGTTACGTCTCCAGTTCCTACTGCTATATCCAGCTCCGATACTTTAATAAGTTTGCCTGTCGCTGCCAATAATTGAAACATTGTGGCAATATTCTCTTTATTCGAATTAATGCTAATATGCATCTGCGTGGCAATACCATCTACTTTTTGTCCTTTGCTTTCAATATATTCGACATATTTAATAAGTCCTTTGCATTTATCCAGATTATACTCAAGATTATAATCGTTTACAAATAATTTATCGGTCGGATTACCATATTTTCTCGCCACTCTAAACGCCTCTACAGCATAATCTTTTCCTAAATAATCTTGCCAGAAAAACTCGTCAGCGGCCAAAGTTTTGCCAACACCTGTTTTTAACTCATAAGGTTTACCATCGTCCATTGGCTCATTTACCACATCCCAAGCTTTTACTGAAGGAGCACATTTTTTTACCATTTCTGAGATCCATTTTTCTAGACTTTCATTAATGATATTTTTCTTTTGTTCTGGAGTTTTCTCAATGATTGTGCTTCCTCCTGTTGGATTGTACTTTTTTAATGTAATGTTATCAAAATAATAATTTGTAGCCGTTTTTCCAAGATTGAAAGCAATTGCTCCACAAGTTGCCTGCTCTGCAGAAACGGTAATCTCTTTTGTGTAGGTTGTCCAAGTCGGCGTAGAAGAAATCGTACCGAAAAAGTCCCAGTGCTTGTATGCTCCAGGAGTTACATGCGCCTGCGTAGAATACGACGCATTTACATCGGAGCGAACATCCATAGACAGCTGGTATTTTTCACCTGCTTGAACTGCTGGAGAAAATTTAATAAACAGCTGTGCCTCCCAGTCGTTTGCGCGAACTGCGGCATTGGTTAATTTAAGTGCTCTGCCAGCTCCATTTGCGCCTTCGCCAGCTGCTGTAAAGGATGCTGTTATATTTGAATTTACTTGATAATTAGAAGCATTGTCGGTTTCAAAATCGTTCCCTGTTACGAGATCCCAACTTGGCCCGCCTGTTGACGGAATGATCACAGGAGCAATAAGGCTCTTTAAATAGGTTGCGTTTTGATTGGCATGCCAGCATAATGTATGTCCAAATACTGTAACTCCAGATTGCTGACTCGCGGCAAGCAGTTTTTCAATTCCAGAAAAGTCAAACGTGCCATCATTTTTAACTACCGCCCCATGTTTCATTTCGTATCCCATGGTGATTTCATCAAAATTTCGATCGACAAGCCTTTTCACAACTCCGCCTGAAACATACTCCGACAATGATATTCCGGCACCCAATTTAAAATCTGGATTACTAGATCTGTCAACATAAGTTTTTAAATCTTTATAAGCATCTATTTTTTCCTGATTGGCAATGGACTCCGGTTTATCATATTCAAAATTTAAAACACTATCATTTGCACAGGACCAGACTGCTGCAGCAATGCAGAACAGTAATGCCATTTTATATAATTTATTCATATCGTTTAAATTTATACGTTTAATAATTTCAATTATTTGGCAACTGGCGTAAACAATTCTGCAGTTACGCCTCGATCACGAAGTACTAATGTATCTTGGGTCGCTAGATTAAAATCTTGAAAATTGACTTTATAATCTAAATAAAGTGCATCGCGATCTTTGCTTCCCCAACTGTTTTTTTCTCCTTTTTTTACAAATTTACCTGTGCCAGATGCTGTAAACTGAGCATTATTATTTCCAGAAATGGTACAATTATTATTATCATCAAATGTGAGCACTAGATTAAAATTGATATTGGCTCCTGCATTGTCTTTAATCGTAATCGGAAAATCTATAGTTTTCATGCCCAAAGTATTGATTCTATTAACCTGATCTTTTTCAACATATTGATTATGACGGGTTACTACTCTATTAAGGGCCGTATTTCCGTTATTTCCAACAAAAGTATCTTTACCTCTTCTTAAATAGAACCCATCCCACGGATTTACATATTTAATGGCATAAAACACAAAATCTTTTGGTGCTACGCTCCAGTCAGAAGCTATTGCTCTTAATGGATTTGCAGCAAGTGCTTTTCCAGATAGAATAGAATCTGCATTGACAACTTTGGTCATTTGAAGCGGAATAACATATGTCTTTTTTATTGCTAGAGGATCTGCAAAGAAAGCATCTGTCAGCTGCACTTCGACTCCGCCAGAAATCTGTCCTTTCGGAATAACGATTTTATTGCTTAAAAGCGTGTAGTAATTAGCTGGCATAGCAACAATCTGATCGCCTCCGTTATTAAATAAAAGATTTGATGTTAGAGAATTGGCAACCGAAACGTCAATTGTCACGTCGTTATCATTTTTATAAACTCCACCCAAAGTTCCCATTATTTTGCACTTATGCTCATTATCTAGCGAAGTGTCAAATATGTCTTCTCCTAAAGTTATGGTTCTAACAGGAAACTGATAGGCAAAATAAACTGCTGAATACTCGTAATTATCAAAATTTTGCTCCTCGTTAGTGCATGCTGTCAATAAAATAAAAAGAACAGCGGCCATTAAAAATATCTTGTTTTTCATTTTTCTATAATTTAATAATAGACATTAGATAGAATGCAATCCTACCAACCTTTGTTCTGAATTAGAGCGTTAAACTTAAGAACCTCAGAATATGGAATTGGCCCGTATTTCATGTGCTCTTGAAAAAGTCTATTTTCTACTGTAATTTTTTGATAAGCGCCTCCTTGAATCTTCATTCCTTCTGCTGCACTATTTAAGCTTAGATTCCATCTACGCAGATCCCAAAATCTAAAACCTTCAAAACATAATTCTAATCGGCGTTCATTTCTAATTAAATTGCGCATGGCAGACTGATCTGATTTAATAGATTCCAAATACAAATCAGGCTGGCTTATTCCTGCTCTTTTTCTTAGGGCTTGAATTACATCGTAGGCCGAAAATCCTGCAGAACCAGTAGCCAAAGGTCCCCAAGCTTCATTTGCCGCTTCAGCATAAATTAAATACAGCTCAGTATATCTCATACGAGGTTTGTAATGTCTTTGATTATTGACTGCATTTGGATTCAAGTTAACATCCTGACGCAATAATTTTTTCAAATAATAACCTGTTCTTGTTGATGTTCCCACTTTGTTTAGCGCGTCATTTGTACTTCCGTCACTTGCTGTTGTTATTACGGTATTGTTTACCCCCGCAGTAGCTTGATTTACTAAAATAAATTTTTGCAAACGCGGATCGCGATTGGCATACGGATTAGCAGCATTGTAATTACTGGCTGGATCTGTAATAGGATATCCATTTGCCATAGGAAAAGCATCAACTAAATTTTGAGTTGGATTTACACGTCCTTTTCCAAAAAGTGTTGGCGGAAAATTATCACTTTCTAAAGTGTTGCTTTCTGCAATATCCGATCTCCAGATTACTTCTTTAGGATTTACCCCTCCGCCTAAACTGCTCAATTCAGCTGCATTATTAAACCAATTCAATCCGTTTGGATCAATTCCTGTAATTCCGCCATTAAGGTTTAGCAAATCTCCAGCATATTTAGCCGCATTTTCCCACGTAGTCGTACTTCCAGAGCTAAACGCTGGACTTGCAGCCAATAAAGCCGCTTGAGCTCTTACCACTTGTGCAATTCTAGAAGACATTCTTTGTCTAGCATATTGTCCAAAGACACGATTATAATCGGCTAGATTATCATATCCAGGAGGCAGAGTCGCAGCATCTTCAAAATCTAAAGGAAGCAGTTCTACCGCTTTTGCAACATCGGCATACAATTGTTTCATACAATCTTCAAATGAACTTCTGGCCACATTGAAATTTGAAGTTGAAGTTTGAGGCTCTAGCAAAACTGGAACACCCAATAACTCTCCGTTTGTTGCAACTCCTGCATGAGCCTGCAATAAGTAATACATATAAAGTGCACGCAGTCCGTAAGCCTCCCCTTTTAAACGGTTTCTGAACAATACGCTAACATTATCATCCTTTGCCCATTTTACTTTATCTGCTTCTGCAAGAAATATATTCAGATACTGAATGGCACTTTTTGAATTTGTCCATTGATCTAACGGGTTAAAATTGGCCGTCCATTGTCCTGTTGCTACTTTTAGGTAGTTGCTATTGATGTCGTTGGTAACAGCATCATCTGTAGCAACATCATTAAAAGACCAAGAATTTCCAGGCAATCTGGTATAGGCATTTAAAAGAATACCCTGAGCATATTCTGCTTCAGCATACATATCTTTCAATCCCCTGTTATTTTCTATCGCAGGCTCTATCAAGTCATCGCAGCTGCAAAAAACAAACACAATCGATATAAAAGTTAATAGTTTTATTTTCATACTAATTAAATTAAGTGTTTCTAAAATTTAAAATAATGCTTTAAGACCTAGATTGAAATATCTGGTTTGCGGAGCACTGCCAATGTTCAATTCCATATATTCTCTTTCTTTTGCTATGGTCGCAAGATTGGCTCCTAGCGCATAAACACTTAAACCATTAAAGAAAGTTTGATCCAGCGCTTTTTTTGGAAAATCGTAAGTGATCTGAACTTTAGAAAGATCGATTCTATTGGTGCTATAAATCCAGAAATCTGATGAGCGGTAATTATTATCGCTATTTAAGGATGTTAATCTAGGGAACGTAGCAGTGTCTTTTGTTTCTTCTGTCCAGCTATCGCGAACTTTTATAGAATATTTATCTTCTCCATCTATCCAGTAGTACGAGTTGTTTTTCATTCCGTAAGCACCAGTCTGGCCTGTAACTATTGTAAAGAATGTAAAGTTGTTCCACTTAGCCGTAAAATTAACTCCATAAGTAAACGGAGCTCCGTTCCATCCTGCTTTACCCAAATAAACCTCATCTTTCACATCAATTATACCATCGCCATTCTGGTCTTTGTATTTGATGTCTCCTGGTTTAACTTGTCCAAAAGTCTGCGAAGGCGAGTTTTGAATATCATTTACGTCTCTAAAGAAGCCATCGCTTTTAAGTCCCCATAAAGCATCCAAAGGCTTGCCTTGTCTATTTTGATATGAATTCTCATAAAGTTCTGCACGCTTAGAAGCTTCTGTATTTACATAAGTTCCTGTAAATCCAAGTGCCAAATCTACAGTTCCAACCTTTTTATTCAATCTTAAATCAAAATCAAAACCTGTGCGTTTGTCATCATTGTAATTTATATAAGGAATAAACGAAGTGTTTGGCCAGCTTGTAGTGTAATAATTTGGATATAAACTTGCCGCTTGAATAATGTTTCCTTCCATTTTATTAACGAAAAAATTACCATTCAGTGTGATTAATTTCTTGAAGAATGAACCTTCCAAAGCAACGCTTATTTCTTTTCTTTTTGCAAAACCAAGATCTAAGTTTTCACCTCTTCTTGAGTCGGTGCTTCTGTTCAATGCGCCATCTCTCCAGCTAAACCAAGCTCCATCAGTCTGGGTATAAATACTTTGATACAAATAATAGCCGTTTACGTCAAGATCTGTATTTAAAACTCCGCCTGATACTGACAATTTAAGATTATCGATCTCGTCAATGTTTTTCATGAACGATTCCTGCGATAATCTCCATCCAATAGACATTGTTGGAGAAAATGCGCCGCGGTTTCCTTCAGCAAATTTAGCAGAGTGAACATAGGCACCATTGAATTCTGCAAAATACTTTTGATCAAAATTATAAGCTACGTTTAATCCTAAATTGGCATTACTGGTTTTATGATAAACTGCCGATTGTGACTGTTGAAATCCTGAAGCAATAAGCATCGCCGATACATTGTGCTGTTCTTTTATTTTTTTCACATAATCAAATTGCCCAGAAAAAGCGACGGTTTGAGCAAAGGCACTATTGCTTATGTTTTGAACGCCTGATTTTGCATCTTTTCCGTATTTCGTTAAAGAACTTATCTGATCAAATCCTGCATACGTATTCCAAGTCGCTTCATAGGTTGCATAACTGTTATTGTACGACTGAATGTATGAAGTTGCATAGTCTACTGCAAAATCGGTATGAAATGAAAGGCCATCCAACAAGTCTCCCAACTTTATATCAACACCTGTGTTAAATTGAAACTGACGGCTTGTAAAAGTATTATATCCTCCTGCATAAATGGTTGCAAACGGATTGGTCGGGTTAAGCTGAGTTCCTCCTAACAGATATTGATTGTCTATAATATAATTACTGCTGTTAGCAAGAGCTAGTGTTGCCTTATCACCTGGCTCAATCATACTAATTGGCAATAAAGGGCTGAATAAATGCGGTCTTAATGTTGAGGCACTTTGCCAGTAATCAGTATTTACGCCTCTTGTGTTAGAATAAATAGCATTAGCACCAATTGTCGCAGAAATTCTATCATTAATCGTAAGATCTACATTACCTCTAATGTTAAATCTATTCCTATTATTATTAGCCGCTTCACCAAAGTCTTGCAAAGGGTCTTGCTGCGAAAGAAAATTAACATTTGTAAAATACTTGGCTACTTTATTACCGCCAGTTATTTCGACATTGGCATCGTAGTTAAAATAAAATTTCTTTATGTATTCTGGCGCATAATAGTTAACATTTGGATATCGGTACGGATTTTTTCCTGAAGCAAAATTATAGATCGTTTCGTCTGAATATAAAGGATCTAAACCATCATTAACTCTTGCCTGATTGTAATACTGCATGTATTCTGCAGATCCAAGATATTTAGGCAGACTCTTTGGAATAAAAACCCCATTGTCTAGTCTTGATGTAATTTGCTGTTTTTGAATTTTTCCTTTTTTGGTTGTAATGTAAATTACTCCTTTAGCCGCTCGGCTCCCATAAAGCGCTGCAGCAGATGCTCCTTTTAATAACGTAATCTGATCTATTTCTGTAGTTAGTACCGAATTAGCTTCTCTTGGAACTCCGTCTACTAATACTAAGTATGCTCCCATACCCCATAAACTACCATTAAATCCTCCAACAAGAGCCTGAATTCCGTCAAGACTATAGGTGGTATAATTTTTTTCGATTATTTGAGGCACATTTATATAAGAAACACCTCCCATCAAATTCTCGGCGTCTTCTTTTTTGAAAGCAATCTGTACCTGATCTGATGCAATACGGCTAAGACTTAAATCGTCTATTCCCGCAGAAGCCTTAATAGTAAGTGATTGATATCCTTGTGCCTGCACTACTAAATCTGCATCTGGCGTTACTGTAATCGAATAACTTCCTGTGGCATCTGTTGTTACCGAAACATTATCTTGAGTACTTGCTAGTGTTGCATTTTCAATAGGCTTGCCCTCTGCTCCGGTTATAATCCCTGTTAAGTTTATTTTTTGATTATTTTGTGCAAGGATCTTAGCAGGTAACAAAGTTAATACTGCAAAACATAGCACTATTTTAAGCTGTATAAATTTCATTATTCTATATTTTTTTTAGTTTATTAAAATAGTCTATGAACTACCATCCTGGATTTTGTAAAAATTCCATGTACATATTCACGTCTGCATTTTTTAATGGCAGCCAATAATGTTTTTCAGAAAATTTTCGCTCCAGTATTACCACCTCACGAAGATTAAGCACTTTATTCTGGCTCGGATTATTGACATCTAGCGGACCAGCTCTATCAAATTCAATTGATTTTTTCAAAGTGTATGGGCTTTCAATTAAAAGCATCCAGCGGCGCAAGTCATTAAAACGATGTCCTTCAAAGCTTAATTCAACTGCACGTTCACGTCTTACCTCTCCCATAAATGTATTTAAATCAGTAGTAAATGCGGCTGCAACATGACCAACGCCTGCTCTGTCGCGGATCACATTTATGGCATCAACAGCTGTTTTTGAGAATTGAGGATCTTTTCCTGCTGCACCTCCATATCCTACTGCAGCAGCTTCTGCATACATAATATAGATATCTGAAAGACGCATCCACGGAAGGTGAATATTAAGGTTGTTGCCATACCCAAACCCATCATCAAACTTATTGGCTGTTCTTGGAATGAATTTATAAAGCAAATATCCTGTTCTGCTTCCTGAACTGATGTTTCTATAACTTCCGTCTGTATAAAGATTGGCATATCTGTTTTGCTCTTCGTTGGCAGGCATCGATCCTGTAACACATTTTACACCATCAAATACGATATCATTATAAAAACGCGGATCTCTTCCTTTCCAAGGATATTGCGGGTCATATCCTGATTCTGGATCTGCTTTGGTAATATCTTTAATTGGCATTCCGTTTGCCATTCCGTAATTATCAACATAATTTGCTGTTGGCAAAAATTTCACATCACCGTCACAAATTTGAGGAGCTGGCTGGTATTGTTTTGAAGTTCCCCAGTTAGATCCGTTTGCTCCATAATAAGGTCCTCTAAAAATAGCTTCTGTAGAACCGGGCATTCTCCAGTTACCGCCTGTTGTATAAAAATTATCACTGTATTTGTTGAACGGAACTAGTTTATATTGAGAAGCACCGCTTTCTGTAATGGTAAGAAGTTCAGCAAAAGCTTTTGCCGCTTTTTTACAATATTCGGCATCATAACCTGGATTCCCTTTAGATACCTTATTCATTAACGGACTTCCTGCCCATAGGTAATTTTTTCCTAAATACCCAAGAGCCATTATTTTATTAATACGCAACTCATTCTTTCCTAATGTTCTCTTTCCAACATTGGTATCATCCCAATTTACTGGCAGCAAATCTGCCGCTTCTCTAAAATCGCTTGCTGCTTTGTCTGCACATTCCTGATACGTAAGTCTTGGCAATTTTAATGGCTGATCACTCGGAAGTACTTGATCGATATAAGGAAGTCCCCCAAAATATTGCATGAACTCGAAGTGAAACCATCCTCTGAAAAACAAAAGCTGCCCTTTTATCATTTTCTTTTCCTCTTCGGTATACTCCGTCATTTTATCAATATTAGCAAGACCTATATTCGCTTTGCGAATTCCTGCCCAGCCTAATGTCCATAAATCTTTAGCAAAACGATCGTTGTTTGTACTTACATTTCTTCTGTTCATCCAGCCTGCCTGCCATCCGTCAAATTCAGCTTGCCATCCCCAGAAATCTCCTTTGTCTATTTTGCACACAAAATGAAAATCACGAGCCGTAGATTGAATTTCGTCTTCTCCCCAGTTCCATGAATTTGTCCAGTATGCATTGGTAAAATCAGGAATGCATTGGTATAATTCTTCTGTGAAACCTTGAAAATTTTCAAAATTTTTGAATGCCTCTTCAGAAGAAATATCAGAATCAGCCGATTTTTCAAGATAATCACTGCATGATCCCGCAATTAAAAGCGTACTTAAAACAATGCTGTACTTTACTATAGTGTTTATATATTTTTTCATAATTCTCAGTTTAAAACATAATATTGGCTCCCAGATTAAATCGCTTTACAGTTGGATATGCTCCTTGTGATGCCCATCCCGTTCCTGCAAAATTTGACTCTCTATCATCAGGCATTTTTGACCATAGATACAAGTTGTTTCCGTTGACATATATTCGAATGCTTTGCAGACCTGCAGATTTTATCCATTTTGATTTTCCGTCAAATGTGTAGGCGATCTCAGCGTTCTTTAAACGCAGGTATGAGGCATCGTACATGTATCTGTTTCCATTATTAAAACCGCTTGCAGTTGACAGCCAGCGTGGCATTGGCGAATCGGCATTTGTATTATCTGATGACCAGAAAGAACCTTGATCGTAAACCACATGGTTCTGCTCAGATAAACTGGTTAAAACTACCTGTCTGGTAACGTTGCTCACCCCATAAAACTGTACAAATGCGCTAAAGCCTTTCCAGTTTACACCAAAAGTGGTGTTATAAGTATTTTGCGGTGTTCCAGAATATCCAAACGGAATATTATCTTTAGCATCAATAACACCATCTGCGTTAAAGTCCAGAATATTGTAATTACCTGGAAGCTTTTGTCCATCATTTGTACTATGGATTGTACTGGCATACAATTCATCCCATGTATTGTAGTAGCCATTGCTTACATACGAATAACTCTGCCCAATCGCTTTTCCTTCTCCTTTTTGATAATCCGGCAGCAATTCAGGATTATCAGCACTTATGATTTTGTTTTTGGCATGTGTCATACTGGTATTCAACCAAAGATTTAAGCCACTTCCGAAAGTATAATTAAATTTAAGCTCCAACTCAAAACCTCTGTTTTGAACCTGCCCAAGGTTGGCAACTGGAGCAACTGCACCATAATAAGAAGGTATTGCTCTTCTAAGACCGTCCAATAAAATGTCTCTTCGGTCTTCGCTATACCAATCAAAAGTTCCCGAAACCAGACCTTTGAAGAAACCAAAGTCAAGTCCAATATCGCTTTTTTTCGCTACCTCCCAATGCACATCAGGATTTCCTACAGACGCCTCTTTGTACCAAGTATACGGACTTGATTCTGCCGTTTCTCCTGTCGTACCTAGCAGTGCATTTCCGCCATATGCCCACTGTGACATATACAGCCATCTTCCGTTAACGTTATCATCACCAATTTCACCGTATGTAGCACGTAATTTTAATAAATCAAGAAATGACTGGGTACCCTTCATGAAATTTTCTTTGGTAATAATCCAGCTTACCCCTCCAGAAGAGAAAAAAGCAAAACGGTTTTCTTTATTAAATTTTTCCGATCCATTGTAAGCTCCGTTATACTCTATGAAATATTTATCTGCGTAGTTATAAGTGGTACGAAAAACCCAGTCTTCTCTAAAATGCGGAATCTCGCTTCCTGTTGCAGTCTGGTATCGGTTAAAAAGTCCCAAAACACCTATATCATGCTTTTCAGCAATTTTTTTATGATAATTTAATTGCAGCTGGTAGAAAAGATTTCGGGCTGAAGCGCCATTATTTACGCTTCCAGCACTAGGCGACCATTTTATCCCTTCCTGAAAATCAAATCTGTTATTAAAGTCAAAACTGTTTTTATACAGCACCAATCCAGTGTTTGGATCTATCCATTTCTGCTGAACATCATTGTATAAATCGTTTACCCCTCTGTTGTTTTCTACGAAAGTATTATCAAGGGCAATCATTCCTTTAAAACTAAGCCCTTTAGTTATCATATCTAAGTTTTGCTCTAGCGTAAAATCGGTATTCAACTTCGTGTTGGTTACATATTGCACGCCGCTTATCGCTAAATTCAGCACAGAGTTTGAAGCTTTTCCCTGATTTGGAGCGTAATACCCCCAAGAACCATCAGAATAATAAGGCAAAAACACATCTGGGGCTGTTGAATAAGCCGCATCCCACATTGGATACTCACTTCCTGACGCTCCCCAAGGGCTTTTCTTAACACCATGAGAACCGGCAAGTCCCACTTTAAAAACAGTACTTGGCGTAATCTGAAAATCTAAATTACTTCTCACATTTAAACGATTGTAACCGTATCCAGCGTCATACCCTCTATTATTATTATACTTTTTAAAAAGATCCCCTTCGCTAATAAAATCGGCACTGGCGAAATACTTTACGTATTTAGTACCGCCACTTACGTTTAAACTTGCATTATAAGACATTGCATAATCTTTAAATAGTGTTTTTTGCCAGTCAACATTCGGATAACGTTCTGCTTCATCCGTATTGGCCGGAAATCTATATTTATTAATTATCGCCTGCGGAAGATAATCGTTCCAGCTTGCAGGACTCAATGCCAATTCGTATTCAATTGCTCTGTTTTTCACCATAAGTGCATCGTAAGCATCCAATTTGGCAGGCAGTTCTGAAGGTACTTTTACCGTAGTATTTACTGTAGCTCTAATTAGTGCAGCGCCAGAGCGGCCGCGTTTGGTTGTAATAAGAATTACACCATTGGCTCCTCTTACTCCATAAACTGCGGTAGCAGAAGCATCTTTCAAAACCGAAACCGACTCTACAGAAGTGATTTCAACACTATTCATGGATCTTTCTACCCCATCGACCAAAATAAGCGGCTGCGCATTGTTCCAGGTACTGGCTCCACGAATGAAAAGCTGAGGATCTTCTTCTCCGGGCATCCCCGTACTCGCAGAAGTAATTAATCCAGGCACGTTACCCGTTAAGGCCGCACCAATACTGTTAACTCCCGCCGAACGCTCCAGTGTTTTACCTGAAACTTGTGCAATCGAAGCCACCAAACTAGCTTTTTTCTGTTTTCCGTATCCTACAACAATTACTTCCCCCAAATCTGTCTGATCTTGGTTCATTACCGCATTAATTTCAGACTTACCTTCTACGGCTATCTCCAAGGCTTTAAACCCTACACTTGTAAAAACCAAAACAGATTGAGAGGATGGCACTTTTATAACATATTTACCATCTATGTCTGTAACAGCAACTGCATGTGGCACATTTTTTACGGCAACATTTACCCCTGGAATCCCTAGATGATCGTTGGCAGAGGTTACGCGTCCTGTTATTATAATTTCTTGATTAGTCTGGAATATTGCTTTTTCCATAGGTTCTGATTTCTCAGCGGCCTGTAATGCACCTGTAAACAAAAACTGAAACAAAACTCCTAAAGGCAGATACTTCAAGCCATTAAAAATTCCACGTAATTTTATTCTCATATTAATTAAATGTTTGAACTAATTATTTTATTTATCTCTTCTCTAATTGATAAGCAGCATAAACAAGGAAAGACGTATCCTGTGGAACAATAAATAACTGCTTATAATTATCATTGCTTCATGTCGAATTGTGAGTCATTATTTTGTGGTTTAAGGTTGGTTAGTAAGTTTTTTATAGTTCAGCTGACTCCATTACTTGATTAATGAAATCTTTGGTTTATCTGAGAAATGAATGTGAATTTTATGTTAACAAAAATATATAAAAAAACGAATTACACAACCGATTGTTTGAAAATTTATTGATAATTATTAAAAAAAATACACAAATAAAAACACAATAAATATTTTTTATCTTAATATTTTAGTGATTATTTAATTTTAAGAGCTTTTTGATTCGAAACGATAGTAGGTTTTCAATTTAATCTCAAATTCATTAATAATTGTGTATTTTACACTTAATAACAAAACCCCTCTCATAATATCAGTGTATTATTACAAAAAGAGTGTTTTAATTACTGTAAAACTCTAGAATAATGCTTTTTAAGGTTTTATAAAAAATAAATATTGCCAAAAAAACAACCGATTGTACTCTTTCGTAATAGGAGTAAACTTTTGGCTTTGGTAGACGCTTAGAGATATAAAAAAACCAGCTTAAAATGTAAGCTGGTTTTTAGTAAAGATTCAATTAAATCTCAAGTATGAAAATCATTTTAATTGGTTAGTAATACCCCTCCATTTTTAGGTATTTTTATTTCAACTTCTTTGTTTTTATTTATTTTCAATGTGCTTACTTTTCCGTTTAGCTGTTCATCGTCTATATAATAATTTACTGGCACACCAGAATCAAGCATATCTAATTTTAGTTTTGTTTTTAATACTGTATTTGCAGCATTAATTCCGGCAATGTACCATTTTGCACCTTTCCTTCTGGCTAGTATTACATATTTTCCTGGGTAGCCTTCTAAAAATCGAACCTCATCCCATACGGTTGGCACTTCTTTCATAAATTTTATAGCCCAATCGGGAGCATCTGATAGATTGTTTGGCGCTAAAGCAAAATGCTGTACTCCGCTTTGAAAAAGTACAGAAGTTGCCAATGCATACACATCAGAGGTCATTCTTTTTGAACCTTTATTCGGAATATTATCGCTGTTATAGAATTTATTCAAAGCGCTTCCTCCAAAATCCATGCTTCCTACCACGTTTCTAATAAAAGTATGCGTTGCCGCACTTATTGCTTCGTTATCACAGCTTTGCTGTCCAAAATGCAGATTTTCGCTTGCCAGAACTGCTTCGCTAGATGCATAATTTGGATACATACGCTCCCAGCCTCTAGGCAGTGTGCAGCCGTGAAAAATAACTAGTATTCCAAAATCATTCGCATCTGTTAAAATATCTTCGTATAATTTCATGGTAACCTGCTTGTCTCCACCAAAAAAATCGACTTTAATTCCTTTTACCCCGATACTTTTCATCCATGCCATTTCTTTGCGTCGCATGCCTGAATTATCCATTATTCCTCTCGGTCCTTGCGGAGCATCATTCCAATATCCGTTTGAATTGTACCATAAATAAAGTCCTACTCCTTTTTGTGCGCCGTATGCTGCTAGTTCTGCTATTTTATCACGACCAATCTGGGTATCCCAAAGTGCATCAATTAAAATGGTTTCATAACCCATTGCAGCACTAAAATCGATATACTGCTTTTGTACTGGGAAAGTGGTATTGCCATCCATTTTCATAATCCAGCTCCAAGTTCCTTTTGTATATTGATATTCTTTAGAAGCTTGATATTTTGGTTTAACCAAATCGAATGGAATAGTAGTTTCAACAATTGGCGCCAATGTTTCTCCAATGGTAATAGTTCGCCATGGCGTTTCTCCCGCAAGCGGAATTCCTGGAGAAGTGGTTCCGTTTCCGTTATTTTCGCCAACCATCGGAAATCCGATGGTATATAATCCGTTCTCATGTCCTATTAATCGGCTTGCACAATAGCCGCTGTCGACGCCTGTTTCAGAAATTAAAACCCATCCGCTATTGTTTACTTTAAACAAACATGGAAACGTATAGCCATTTCCCCATCCATTTTTTCCAATAGCATCATCAAGAGTGTAGGAGGTTTCATAACTAGGAGCTGTTCGGGCATATCCTGTCATTGGATTACTTTGCGGACATAAAAAAGTAGTGGTTCCTTTAGGCAGTAAAAAACCTGAAACTTCTTCCTGAACGACACAAGAAAGAGTTTCTTTCTGCGGGTATAGCTTATATTTAAATCCCAGATTATTATTGCTTACTCTAAATATGACATCAAAAGCAGATTTGCCATCTTTGGTAAACGAAAAAACGGCTTCATTAGCAGTATACTTAACATTGCTTTTTTTTATGTTGCGCAACTGATAGGATTCTTCGATTTTATTTTGGCTAACGTTTGTTTCTAAAGTCAATCCGGAACTAAAATCTCCAACATTTGTTTTTAAACCAAGAGGAGATTTCTCGATGAATGTTTTATCATTGTAAATTACATTATACTCAGCCTTTCCGTTATTTACAGAGACCGATACAGCAATTTTCCCGTCGGGGCTTTTTACTATAGATTGGGCGTTTAGCTTAAAGAAACTGACTAAACATAAAAAAATTAAACTTTTAAAATTCATAAAACTTATTTTTGGTTAATGGCTAGAATTTTTTTTTGCAAAATACTGCTTTTAAATGATTATTTCGAAAACATCCAATAATCAAAGTACATGATTTTTTCAGCAGCTTTTCCTTTGAATATAAAAAAGAGATCATGTACTCCTGAAACTTTTTTGATGTCTGCCGTTACCAAAGCCCATCTGTCATCTCCTCCCGTCATCGGAACTTTTACGGTTCCTACTAATTCTCCATCAAGGCTATCCAATCTTATTTCCATAGATACATTTCCGTTGTGTGTGGTACCTACACGTGCAGTAAATTTTGAAGCACCCGATTCGCGAAAATCAACATCGCGCACTTTTGTGTAGGCATTATTTTTCATAGCCGTTATAAATACGCCTACTTCTTTGTTCTGCATTGATTTTACGTCTTTTGACCAAGCTATAGTTTCTGCTTCTGATTTAACATAAGGATTCAGCGTACCGATTCCTTTTTTGATGCCTTCGGTCATATTCAGCTCTTTAACTTTTCCATCAGAATTAAACTGAAGCTCTTCTACAGCTACAGATCTCGTAAAACCGCTGCCTCCTGGCAATGCGCCATTATGGTAAAAGAAATAGGTTTTTCCTTTAAAATCTACTACTCCAGGATGATTGGTAAAACTCTCTCCTTGTGTTGGCATTACAACACCCTGATATTTCCATGGCCCAAGCGGACTTTTACTTGTCGAATAACCGATATGTTCAGAAATAGGCCCTGCGGCAAAAAACAGATAATACGATTTATTTCTTTTATAAAGCCATGGCCCTTCTTCGTAAGTCGTAGGTCTGCGTGGATCTTCTTTTCCTGTGCGTTTTCCAAATGCTTCTACCGTATTTGGAAATACCTGTACCTCATCATTATACGAAATCATGTCTTCATTTAATTTCACATAATGGCAAACAGGATTGCCCCATAATAAATACGCTTGTCCATCATCGTCTATAAAAACCGTTGGATCAATATCGGCGTTGCTGTTTTGCACCAATGGCTTTCCTAGCGGATCTATAAATGGCCCGTACGGACTGTCTGAAACGGCTACCCCAATTCCGTTTTTACCTTGATTGTCTGTAATTGGCGCATACAAATAAAACTTGCCTTTTCTTTCAATACATTGAATTGCCCAAGCATTCATTTTCGCCCAGCTGAAATCTTTATATGATAATACTGCCCCATGGTCTGTCCAATTTACCATATCTTCTGTCGTATACAATTTCCAATCGTTCATGGTAAACCACGTAGAATTGTCTTCATCATGCGAAGTGTATAAATACAGTTTGTTATTGTACACCATTGGAGCCGGATCGGCGGTATAACTTGTCTGTACAATAGGGTTTTGTCCAAAACCCAATACAGGAATTATCAATGCTGCTAAAAATCTTATTTGCTTTAAATTTATTTTATATGACATAGTAGTTATTTATACTTTTCTTTCTTTTTTACAATTTCACTACAACTGAATTTCCGTCGTAAAGAATTATTTTTTCCTGCTTATTGATTGTGTCTGATTTTAAGTGTGCTGAAGATATTTTTACAACCTTAAACTTTCGTTGTTTTATCATCTCTGGAAACGAACCTTTCTGCTTGCCAATGGTTAGGGTTTTCTTTACATCATTCCACTTAAATGCTATAGTGGCATACTTTCCGTTTTCATAATTGTAATTGTCTCCTTCATCTTCATAAAGAGTAAATTGATCGTCTGCCCCTTCGTAGATTCTTATTTCAAGATCATCCCATTTTTTCTCTGCTGTATATTGCATTTCTGGACCAATCGGAAGAATTGAACCTGCTTTTATGAACAATGGAATTTTATCAATCTCGGTATTTGTTTCTATTTTTTGACCTCCATTAAAACTATTTCCAGTCCAAAAGTCTATCCAACTTGAACCTTTTGGAAGGTAAGTTCCCCATTTTTTAATTCCTGCTTCTGTTACTGGCGCTACCAATATCGAACTTCCAAACATATATTCGTACGGCTGATTTACCGCATTTACGTCGTTTTGAAAATCCATTACAAGAGGTCGCATAAAAGTGGAACCTTCTTTTATTTTTGAGGTTTCAGAGTAGATATAAGGGATTAAAGTGTAACGCAGATTTAGCATTTTTCTCATATTCTCTTCAACCTTACCCCCATATTTCCAAGGCTCCGTTTCAGTCTGATAGCCATGAATTCGGAATATGGTACTGAAAGCGCCCCATTGAAACCATCTGGTTAATAATTCATGGAAATTTTCATCGGTATATTGTCCGCCACCAGGTCTGAAAAAACCGCCAATATCGGTTGTCCAGTAAGGCATTCCCGTCAAGGTAAAATTCATTCCAGAAACAATCTGTCTTTTAAAACTATCCCAATTCCCGCCAATATCTCCAGACCAATTTATGGTTCCGTATCGGTGCTGTCCCGCAAATGCCGAACGGGTTAAAATGGTAACTCGTTTTTCTGGATTTGTGTTTCGCTGGCCTTCATAAACCGACTGACTCACAAACAACGGATAAGTAAGACGATAAAAATCTCCTGGTCCCTTATATACCGTCGTGCCAGCAAGCGCATCATTTTCAGGTTCTGTGGCATCCATCCACCAGCTGTCTACTCCTTTCGAAAATAAATTATCATTTAAGACATTCCAATACTTTTTTTGGGTTTCAGGGTTAAAGTAATCCAGCCATTTGGTATTAGGAATGTACAATCCATTTTCATCAAATTGTTTTCCTATCGCGGCATTCTTATCTGGATTTGACCAGATAGAAACCATAAAATGAGCCTTTAAATCATGTAATTCTTTTATAAAACCTGACGGATTTGGATAATTTTTTTCATCAAACTGAGGCACACCCCAGCCATTATCTCCCCAATATTGCCAATCTTGCACTATAACATCTACAGGCAGTTTTCTTTTTCTAAATTCTTTTATGGTACTGATCAAATGCTCACTAGAAGTATATCTCTCTCGGCACTGCCAAAAGCCATATGCCCATAACGGAAGCATAGGCGATTTGCCCGAAATGGTTCTGTAGGTGCTAATCACCTCATCTGCATTTTTGCCTTTAAAAACCACATAATCTAAAGACTGAGCAGAAGTTGATCGAAAAGTAGTTGAATTATCTGTTTTTCTAAAAGACAGTTTTGGCGTATTGGCTATATTGCAGATTATTTGAACCTGATGTTCTCCCGCCTCTAAATCTACTAGCGCGCTAACAGTAGGTGGAAGCCATAAATTGGACTGATCCATTATTTTTTTGTCGTCAATTATAACCAAATGCTTGCTATCCATATCTCCTAAATCCAGCATAATAGAATATTGGCCTTTCTTTTCTACATTAAAATTCCCTTTGTAAAGCACTTCTCTCTGCAATACTTTCTGAGTTCCAGAAGTTGTGGTTACTTCTTGTTCTTTCTCTTTTTCAGAAGATTTAATCTCTTTTGAAAGCGGGATAAAACTATCATTTGGATTAAATTCTGTTAAGCCGTATTGGTGCCATAAAATTCCGTATCCTTTATTCGAGTACAGAAAAGGAATGGCAATCTGAGTATTGACCTGCGTTAATTTTCGAGTAACGTTTTTAAGATTGTAATGTCCGTCCTGAAACTGGCCTAAACCAAAAAGAAATTCGTTTTCTGGCGAATCAAAGCGCTGTTCGACGGTAAAAGATTTATATTTATCATTATGGTTTAAAGCCATTTTCCTGCCTGCCGCTCTTTCACTTAAAAATAGTTCTCCCTTTTGATCTTTAAACTTTAAGCTTTGTTTTTCTTTATCAAATAGAACGGTTAGACTCTTGGTTTTTAACTGGATTTCTTTACTGTTTTCTATTACTTTAAATTCAGGGACAGCAAGTTTTTCTACTAGAATCAATTCTTCCTGCTCTTTTGCCTTTTCGGCATGCAGCTGAATTCTAACCGAATTATCTGTTAGCGGAATAATATGCAGCATTCCTTCTTTTACAGGAATCAAAAGACGGTCGTGTTCTAGAATGTAACTTTTATCTATACTTTTAAAACCAAATAAAAATATCAGAAAAAATGGCGCTATAAATTTAAGTTTGACAAACATATCCGAATTACTTATTTACTACTAGCGTTGCTGCAAAACCACCTTGGTTTAACATTTTAACCTCAACAGAACTTGTTTTATCTACCAGCAAATACTGCACAGAAAAAGCTTTATCATGATTTCCATCTGCAATAAGGGTAAGCTTGTAAGTTTGCCCTTCTGGTAAAAAATCAAATTTTAGATTCTGGATTTTTTCTTTTCTCCCAGAATTAATGCCCCCAATAAACCAATTTGCTCCTTTTCTTCTGGCAATCACAGTATATTTTCCTGGATATCCGTCAAGCAGTATCGTATCATCCCAAGCAGCGGGCACATTCTTTAAAAATGTTTTGGCCGCATCTGGCAACTCGTAATAGCCTTCTGGTCGGTCTGCCATATGTTGTATCCCTGATTCGAAAACCACACTTAGCGCCAGCTCATGCCCGTAAGACGTGATATGCGGAAATTGAGAGTTGGTAAAAGTTACAGGAGTATAATCCATCGATCCTACGACATTGCGGGTAAAAGCCAGTGTATTGTTGTGTTCTGCTGCCGTTGCGGTTAATTCTGGCCCATTATTATACCATTCGGCTCCACGCACAGCTTCGTAAGTCATAAGATGCGGATAGGTTCTCTGCCAGCCTCGCGGAACCAAGCATCCGTGAAAATAAACCATAATTTTATACTTGGCCGCGTCTTCTAAAATGTCTAAGTAATAATTTATAATTTCTTGTTTTTCGCTCAAAAAGAAATCTACTTTTATGCCGTAAACACCCAATTTATTTAACCTTTCGAATTCTTTGATGCGGTTTTCGTGTGTCAGCATTCGGTCTACAGGCGTTGATGTAATCCATTTAAACTTGCCTGAGTTGTACCACATTAAAGGTTTGATTCCTTTTGAATGAATATATTTTATGGCATCTTCTAAATTGCCTCCATTTTCCATCTGATCCCACTCCCAATCCAAAAGTGTATACGGCCAATTCATGGCAACCGCCAAGTCGGCAAATTGGGTTACGGTTTTAAAATCTTTTGTTCCGTGGTTATTCGACCAATAATTCCATGATGCTACTCCTGGCTGTATCCAATCGGTATTCGTTAAAACAGACGGTTTTGAGACATCATCGACCAAAGTAGATTGGACAATATCTTTAAGTTCTCCTAGAATGATAACTCTCCATGGAGATTTCCAAGGCAATGTTATTGTAGCAAAAGGCTCTCCTACGCCTTCTTCTGTTCCGGGAAGCGTGACTTTATACTGATCTTTATTTTTGGTATTGCTTAGTTTTGAGGCTGCATAATTTCTGTCTAAATCGGCTTCATGAATAAGATACCAACTATTATTTTTTGACTTAAACAATGCGGGATAACACCAGTCCTGCTGCACTTCTGCATTATTCATGCTATTGTACAAACCTTCATTAGACAAATCAAACTTCTCCAACCATCGGTCTGTTCCTTCGGGAATAGAATAGGCGGTTAATTCATCTGAAATGGTGTAAGTCCCTTTTTTTTCTGGAAATTCGTAACGAAACGCAACTCCATCATTATAAACTCTTAGAATTACATTGAAGAGCGCTTTTGATTCGTTTTCAAAATAAAAAACCAATTCGTTTGCCGTATTAGAGCATTGCGATTTCTTGCCATGCAAAGCTGTATATTGCTCTTTTATAACAACTGGCTTTCCAATCTTTTTAAGTGTTAAATTGCCGGAAAATGACTGATCGCTTCGTACAATTCCTAAATCTATTTTCGGAATTATTTCGTCCTGTTTGTCTTTATTGGCATACTTAACCTGCAAATGCCAATTTCCTGAATTAGTATTCTGACTGCCAAATAATGCTACCGCTATTTTTTGATTGGGCGAAGTTAAAACGGCTTTTTGCCCATAAGAGCAAACGATAGCAAACAGAAACAAAACAAGACTTACTTTAGATTTCATATTGGTATATTTTACGAGTTTTTACTGTACAACTACTTTAAGGGTTTTAAGGTCTTTTGCTGCCGAACTAGTGCCATAATACACTTCATATTCGCCAGAAGTTACTTTCAGTCCCATCGTTGCTGCATCATAAAATTCAAATGAAGAAGCAGGCAAGTCTATAACAACATTTTCCTTATTTCCTGCTTTTACAGCAACACGCTGAAAAGCTTTTAATGTTTTTAAAGGACCGTCAGCATCATTTGCTTTTTTAACATATACCTGAATAATCTCGGTTCCGTCACGCTTACTGGCATTCTGCACCGGAATATGCAATTGAATGTTTTCATCTGCTTTTATTTTGCTTTTGCTCAATTTTCCTGTACCCACGATAAACTTAGAATAGCTTAATCCAAAACCAAAAGGAAATAATACATCGGTAGTATATCTATAAGTGCGTCCTTTCATCGAATAGTTTTCAAAATCGCCCAATATTTCTGAATTTTTGTAGAAGGAAACAGGCAATTTTCCAGCAGGATTATAATCTCCAAAAAGCACATCGGCAACGGCTTGTCCTCCAGATTCTCCCGGATACCATGCTTGCAAAATAGCATCGCAGCTTGATGTTTCTGGCGTTAAAGCAATTGCAGAACCCGAACAGTTTACAAAAACTACTTTTTTTCCTGCTTCTTTTAATGCATTTAAACATTTTCTCTGTACAGCTGGCAATTCTATATTGGTTCTATCTCCTCCTTTAAAACCAGGATAAGAAACCGGCATTTCTTCTCCTTCAAGCAAAGTAGAAAGCCCTCCAACAAAAACCACAGTATCAATGCCTTTTAATTTTTCGATTAAAGAAGCAAAATTGATGTCAAATTCTTTACCAAAATCAAACTCCAGATTCGCCTGCCAGTTGTTGGACTGCGCAAAATCAATTTCAATTTTATAGGTTTTTCCAGCTTCTACCGGAAATGGAATATTGGCAGGAACTGTTCTCCAGTTTGTATATTTTGCAATAGATTTTCCGTTAACCCATAATTCAAAAAATCCTGTTGCACCGGTTTTAAAAACAAGCGTATCTGTTGTTTTTGCGGTAAACTCCGTTTCGTATTTTGCAGAAAAGCCTTCCAATTTAACTCCAGAAGCAAACTCATGCTGCCCGGCTGTTGTCATTTTTATAGGATTGGTAATCTGAGTTGAAATAACGCTATTTCCTTCTCTATTAGGATTGTTCCAATACGTGGCTTTCATTCCTTTTTTGCCTTCAAAAGAAATCTGATCAAAATAGCTTTGGTTGACTTTATCTTCTACCAGATCGCAGGCTTTATCATAAAAGATTTTATCCTGTCCTGTTTTGGATTCTATTCCTTCTTTGATTGTAATTGTTTTAACTGGTGTTCCATTATAATTTCCCCATAACATCGGTTCATTGGCAGCATTGGGTCCAATAACTGCGATTTTTTTTGATGTTTTGGACAATGGAAGAATATTATTTTTGTTTTGCAGCAATGTCATTGATTTCTGCGCCATTTCTAAAGCCAGCTGCTGATGCTCTTTACTATTAAGCACTGAGGCCGGTATCTGAGCCCATGGAACTATGGCATCGTCATCCATTTCTCCCAATTCAAAACGGCCTTCTAAGACGCGCTGCAAACTTTTGTTGATGTCTGCTTCTCTAATCAAATCTTTTTCAACAGCTTCGGGAAGATTTTTAAAAGGATAATTTTCCCAAACACATTCTACATCTGTTCCTGCCAAAACGGCTTTAGAAGCGGCATGCACCGCATCTGACGAAACTTTATGCGTGGTATAAAAATCGGTTACGGCGCCACAGTCTGAAACGACCATGTATTTATATCCCCATTCTTCTCTAAGAATGCGCTGTAATAATCGCGTATTGCTGCAGCAAGGCTCATCGTCCAGACGCTGATAGGCACACATTACTTCTCGCACGTCGGCTTCCTGCACCAATGCTTTGAACGCAGGCAGATAGGTTTCGTACAATTCACGCGGATTTACATTATTCAAATTCAATTCGTGTCTGCTCCATTCAGGGCCAGAATGCACGGCAAAATGTTTCGCACACGCTAAAAGTTTTCGGTATTTGGCATCAGCAGGACCTTGCAATCCTTTTACAACCGACACTCCCATTCTGGATGTGAGATAAGGATCTTCACCATACGTTTCCTGTCCGCGTCCCCATCTTGGATCTCTAAAAATATTGACATTTGGCGTCCATACCGATAGGCTTAAAAAACGTTTATTTTCGTTTCCGTCTTTAATCCATTGGTTGTATTTGGCTCTTGCTTCATCAGAAACCGCATCAAAAATGCGATATAACAATTGGTCATCAAATGAGGCCGCCATTCCGATAGGTTCAGGAAAAACAGTCACATTATCATTGTTTGCATAACCGTGTAAAGCTTCGCTCCACCAATTAAATTTTTTAATGCCAAGTCTCGGAACAGCATCAGACTGATCGCACATTAAGGCTGCTTTTTCTTCCAGCGTTAATCTTGAAATTAAATCTTTTGCGCGATCAGAAGAACTTAACGAAGGATTCTTATATGGCAGCAGCTGTGCATTTGCGCTAACTGCCGAAAACAAACTTATGACAAACCAATATCTTATCTTCATCGTTTTATACTTTTAAATGGTTTTGAAGCTTTTCTATCAAGATTAGTTCGTTTCTGAAATTTTATCCTCCAGACGGAAATAATCAAAATCGGCAAAACCTCCTGCCATTTTGGTAGCGTAATTAAATAAGCCGAATCGATACCCCATAAAATGCGGAATGGTGTATGGCATCTTGATTGGTTTTCCTATGGCAATCCATTTTTTTCCGTCTAAACTGTAATAAAATCTTCCTTGATCGGCTTGGTTTTTAAAGTTGCAATCCGCTTTTAAGTATATTTTGTTCTGATTTAATAGCACACTTTCTATCTCCTTCGGATTTCCTTTTTCGGCCTCTATCATGATTATTTTTTTTGCCCCTTGCTCCATTCTTACTCCAACCAAACCAAAATCTTTTTGCAGTAGCGAAAGTCCAGCAAAATCTCCTTCTTTCAGATTAGAAAGCTCCAGCATGGTAGTTCCAGAACATACTGGCCCAAAAGTTCTCTGAGTCAAAATGTTTTTTACCTGCGTAAAACTGCTGTCAATTCTAGATGTTTTTAATCTCAAATACCCTTTTCTTTCTTTAACCGACCAAGAGGCATTATCTGGGTTATGATTCCATTGCCAAACCAACGGCAGGTCATTTTCTCCGTTTTTACGGTTAAATTCATCAGAATTTACAATTCCTGGAATTAGGCTTTTATTGGCGGGCAGGTCAAGATATTGAGGCACTTTACCATTTTCTCCCAAGATTGGCCAGCCGTTTTCCCATTTTACAGGAACCAGATACGGAATACGACCTACGCCTCCAGCATCTCTAAACAAATAAGAAAACCATTTGCCATCTGGAGTATCAATAAATCCGCCTTGCGCAACGCCCAAATCCTGCAGTCCGATCTTTCCTTCCCAAGGTCCTGTAATAGCATTTGCTCTGTGTATAATTACGGTACGCATGCCATTTTTGGGCCAGCAGATATTGAACAGATAATATTTTCCTTTAATTTTAAAAAGCTGGGATCCTTCAGCCGGAAGCATAATCTCGCTTTGCGCAGGCGCATTGGCATTTTCTATTAAAACTTTCTTGGTTTCTTCTTTTACTCCTGATAAATCCTCTTTTAATTCGACTATTTGAAGTTTTCCGCCTCCCCAAACAAGGTAGACTTTGCCATTATCGTCAAAAAAGAGAGAGTGATCGTGATAAGAATTGTTTAAAATAATCTTTTTCCAAGGGCCTTTTTCAATATCTTTTGTAGAAAAAATATAGGTTTTGCCTGTTGTTCCCGAAAAAGTGCTCACATAATACATTCCGTTATGATAGCGCAGACTGCTCGCCCAAGAACCTCTTCCATAATCATTTTTTCCGTGATCTAAATTCAATCGGTCGTCATTATCTTCTAAAGTTTGGTACGCATAATTAACCAGATGCCAATTGACTAAATCGCTAGATTTCATAATCGGAACTCCAGGATTCATGTGCATGGTTGTACTGCTCATATAATACGCATCCTTAACTCTGATTATCGATAAATCAGGCACATCTGCAAAAATAATAGGATTCTGAGCTTTATCTTTTTGCGCCTGACTTGTCAAAATAGTCAAGCCAATCGCCAGAACCGTATATATAAAATCTTTTGTTTTCATAGTTGTTTTTCGTTTTTCTAAAAAATATCAGACGGAGATATTATAATTCATCTATTGCATAGTTGTTCTTAACACATAGAACATAGCTTTTTGGTGATTCATTAAGTTGTTTCACTTAGAATATTACACATAGAACTATGTGTTAAAGCTTGCTTTTTCTGTAATCTCAAACAAAAGCAATAAAAAATCTATGTTTCTATGTGTTTAAATTTTATTTTTAATTACCACAGATATATTAATCCGTTACAATTCTAAGCTGAGCAAACTTTGGACTGATTTTCCCTTCTTTTGCTAAAATTTTAATATTCAGCACTTCGCTATTCTCTATTTTTATTTTGATTGTTTTTTTATCAGAAGCGGCTATTACTGCTGGTTTTTCATTAATCAAAATCGTACTATTATCGCTGTTGAATTCATCCAAAACAGTGATTTGCAAAAACTGACCTTTTTTGTTTTTATTCAGCATTTGATACGAAATATAAGAACGGGTATTGCGCCAGAACTTTCCATCCTCGTAACCCGAATTGCTTTTTTCTCCCTTATACAAATGGTCTACTTCTGGCTGCTGCTCTCCACAATTTATTTTATCTATTGTTTTGGCTTCTAAAGCCATGGCTTCTTTTTCCTGTTGCTTCAGCAATTCCTGCTTTTCCTTATATTCTTCTTTGGAGTAGGTTTGAAAATACATTTGATAACGGGCGTCGTGCACTTCAAAAAAAGGTTCCAGTTCTAATGAGTCTAGACTATATCTTAAGTTTCCCGTTTCTTTGAGTTTCGAGATATAATCTGCTTTTTCTCCAACCAATGCGTAAGCTTCATCAAGCGGCATAAATTTTCCTTTCGCCACGTGTCCCATTCGGCTGTCATCTGCATACAGACCATCTAATCCTTCTGTAGAAGTTTTGGCTGCCAGTACAATTGGCCCTTTTACAAAAGCGCTCCAATTAGATCCGTCTGGCAGATTTTCTAAATGTAGCGTTGTTTGAAATTGCACTTCTATTTTATCTCCTGATTTCCATTTTCTTGAAATCGCAACATATTCAGAAGATTTAGAGGTTATTTTTTGTTCTTTTCCGTTAATGAATATGGCAAAACTTTCGGCCCATTTTGGGTAACGGATATTCAAAGCAAAGGTTTTTGCTTTTTTAAGTTTTAAAACCAATTCGGTCTGATTTTCATAAGGAAATTTTGTGGTTTGTTCTAGTTCTATGCCTTTTTCTTCCCACTTTAAAACCGACGGAATAAAAAGATTTACAAAAAGATCATTTTGTGAATGGCTGTAAATCAATTCGCCATATTTGGTGTGGTTTTCAAGTCCCGTTCCTACACAGCACCACATGCTGGTTTGAGGCTGCGAATACACACGATAGTGATTGGGACGAATAGGTGTAAAATAAACAAACCCTCCTTTTTCGGGATGTTGGCTCGAAAGGATATGATTGTAAAGCGTACGCTCGTAAAAATCCAGATAATGCACATCGTTTTTATCTAGAAACAAAGCTTTAGCAAGGCGTTCCATATTATACGAATTGCAGGTTTCTGGCCCTTCGTTTGACTTTACCATTCCGCTGAAATCGTTTATCGGATTAAAATGTTCCGAAACGCTATTTCCGCCAAATGCAACGGTTCTTTTTTGGGTCACATTATCCCAAAAATATTCTACGGCATTCGACCATTGTTTATTATCCGAAAGAACTGCAATTTTCTCAAAGCCAACTACTTTAGGTATTTGCGTATTGGCATGCAAACCCGTCAATTTATCTTCTTTTTGCAACAACGGATTTAAAAATGCTTTATGCGATAATTTCTCCGCCGTTTCAAGATATTTTTTGTTTTTGGTAATGATATACAAATCGGCAAAAGATTCATTGATGCCCCCATGCTCTGTTGCTAAAACTTTCTGGATTTGTTCATCTGAAAGCGGGCGGATTAATTCTATAAACCAATCTCCTAGTTTGATCACGATCTCTTTGGCTTTCTCGCTTCCTGTATAATGGTAGGCATCAATAAGCCCTGCAAAAAGTTTGTGAATGTTGTAGATTGGCACCCAAGTATTATTCAATCCGAAACTGCTTCCATCGATATCTCCTTTATGGATGCGATCCCAAAAAACTTTGCCTTGCGGAATGCCTCCTACGTAACCATTTCCATTTTTATCCTGACAGCGCGCCAGTTCTGAAAGCATATAATCTAACCTATTTTTAAGTTCTGCATTTCCAGTTGAAGCATACATCATGGATAAGGCTGAAAGATAATGGCCGCTAATATGGCCGTCCAATCCTATGCTTTCCCAATTTCCGTAACGATCTGCTTTTGGCGGAAGCCCTGACTCTAATAAATAGGGCGCTAAAAGTTTATCTGGATCTAATGCTAAAATGTACTTAAGATCTACATCTTGTGCATTTTTAAATAGCCCCTCTTTTAGTCTTACTTCGCTTAAATCAAATAACCGCATTTGGGCTGATATTTTGGCTCCGATGAATAAGGCGAATAGGCAAAACAAAATTTTGTTTTTCATTATAGATTTGGTTTTAAGTTATAGCAGGTAAAAAGTATAGGTTTTCCCTTTTTCCGTCATAATATCGTATAAAAAAGACGTTTTAATGTCCAACAGCATAAGGTTTGCTTCTTTAGAAATAAGCGGTTTTTCGATTTCTTCCAACTGATAAAAGGCATTTGGATTTGTTCCTGAGGCTGTTTTTAAACTTTTCTTGTTTTTTAAACCCAGCTCGTTAGGAGTTCTTAATCTTAAATTGCCGCCCAGATTAGAGTAAATAGTTACGGTGGTTATTTTTCCGTTTTTCCATTTCAAATCTTTTATTTCAAAACCTCCTCTTGCTTTTAATCCGCTTATTTGTCCGTATTCTTTTAAAGCATCGGGTAAAGCAGGAAGCAGATGAACGGCGCCGTCTGAACTCTGCATCAGCATTTCTGTAATTCCAGAAGTGCAGCCAAAATTGCCGTCAATCTGAAACGGCGGATGCGCATCAAAGAGATTGTTATAAGTTCCGCCGCCTTCTTGATTTACTCCAAGCGGCGTTAATTGATTTTGAATTAAGCTGTAGGCATGATTTCCGTCTTGCATTTTTGCCCACCAGTTTACTTTCCAGCCCATGCTCCATCCAGTAGAAACATCGCCTCTTTGTAATAATGTATTTTTCGCAGCCGCAAAAAGTTCTGGAGTTCTGTAAGCCGAAATCTGATTGGACGGATATAAACCATAAAGATGTGAAATATGGCGGTGGTTATCTGTTGGATCATCCACATCATCAAGCCATTCTTGAAGCTGATTGTATTTTCCTATCTGCATCGGAGGCAGTTTTTTTCTCCGTATTTTAAGGCTATCCGCAAACTCTTTGTCTTTCTGTAAAACTTCTGAAGCTTTTATCAGCGTACTAAAAACATCAAATACAATTTGATTGTCCATTGTAGAACCTGCCGTCATTGCCGAATTTTGGTGTGCTTTTGGTGTATTTTCTGGTGAATTTCCAGGCGCTACGACCAGCCAGCCATTAGCAGGATCTTCAACAAGAAAATCAGCATAAAAAAGAGCTGCTCCTTTTAATATGTCGTAAGCCGATTTTAAATATGCTGTATCTCCTGTATATAAATAATGTTCCCAAACATGCTGGCTCAGCCATCCTCCACCTGCATTCCAAACTCCCCACGTAGCGCCATCGACTGCACCATTCACTCTCCAAATATCGGTATTATGATGCGCCATCCAGCCTCTCGCGCCATACATGACTTTGGCTGTTTCCTGCCCGGTATGCGAAAGCTCTTGAATCATTTTTAAAAGAGGCTCGTGCATTTCGGACAAATTCGTTTTTTCGGCTGGCCAGTAATTCATTTCTGTATTAATGTTAATGGTGTATTTGCTATCCCATGCCGGTGTCATGCTGCCATTCCAGATTCCCTGCAGATTTGCGGCCTGTCCTCCAGGTTGCGAAGAAGAAATTAATAGGTATCTGCCATACTGGTAATAAAGCGTTACAAAAGACGGATCTTGAACGTTTCTAAAATTAGACAGTCTTTCATCGGTTGGCAATTTAGCTTGTTCTGTTGCACCTAAATCAAGGTTTACTCTTTTGAAATACTTTTGATATGCCGCAATATGGGCTGTTTTCATCTTATCATAATTCTTGACAAATGCTTTATCAAGATAAGACTGAGCCTCTTTTTTTTCGTCACCGCTTATATCATTATAATTTACAAAGTTTGAAGCTATAGAAACCATTATCACTACAGAATCTGCTTTTTCTATTTTTAGCTTATTATCTGCGGCACTTATACTTCCGCCTTGCGTTTTTACCCTTGCGAGTGCATTAAATTGTACTTTTCCTTCTACTCCTTCATGATCGCTGGTAGTTCCCCAAAGTGAGATTTCGTTATTGTTATTAATTGCAATTTTTTGTTTTTTATGTTGTGAAGTAAAATCGGCTGTAAATGATAGTTGGCCAGGTCGATCTGCAGAAAGTTTGATAACCAAAACTCGGTCTGCAAAAGAGGTAAAAGCTTCTCTGGTAAAAGTGACTCCATTTGCTTTATAAATTGTTTTAGCGATTGCTTTTTCAATATCCAATTCACGATAATAATCCGAATAATTTTGATCGGCAAAATGCAATTCTAAATTCCCAACGGGCTGAAACATCTGCCCATGAGATTTTTTTGTAATGATGGTTTCATTGATTAGTTTTTCGGCTTTTTTGTATTCTTTCTGAAAAAGAAATTGTCTTATCTGATCCAAAGCTTCTTTTGCTTGAGGATTATCATTTCGATTAGGACTTCCGCTCCAGACTGTAGTTTCATTCAATTGAAAAATTTCTTTTCCAACATTTCCATAAACCATTGCACCCTGAAAACCATTTCCTAACGGCAACGCATTTTCCCAAATTTCTCCCGAAGGGGTTTTATACCAAAGCTTTAAATCTGATTTTTCCTGAGCGAACACTAGGGAAATTCCAAAGAAAAACAGCAGATTAAATAAATGATTTTTCATATTTCTTGACTTCATCTAAAAATTTATTGAGATACTCGTTCACTTTCTGGGGCTCCTAAATACGAAGGTTTTAAACCTCCTGTATCAATCAGTATTTTTTGAAGCACAATTCCCGGATCTAAAACTCTGAAACGAAGCATATGTTTTCCTGGTTTCAGAATCGTATGTTTTGTTGTGGAATGAATCATGTGCTCTGCCTGCCATTTTCCTAATTCACCTTTATAATGTCCATTAAAATTGACCAGCTGCGGTTTTTCGCCATCAAAAGATATTTCATATCGAAGTCCTTTGTTGCTATTAAAATTAAGGGTTGGAGCCAGTAAAAGTTCAACATTGCATTCTCTCGCTGAAGCAAAATTAATCTCGTATTCTACAAATATATTATCTTCTGCCGTAGGATAACCATTTTGCGGAAAGGTCGTAATGCCGCTTTGTGTTTTTCCAAAATCTGGAATTATTTCCCAATATATTTTTTTAGAATTATTCATTTTAGAAAAATGTTCGGCATAAATAGAAACGTAGCCGTCTTTTTCTACAAAAACTTTCGGAGATACTATTTCGCTATCCGACAGGTATTTTAAATCTGGAAGAATATTTTTAGGACCATCATGCCAAGCTTTATATCCTATGCGCATCTGATCCATCATGTGAGGCCATTTGCCTCCTGAAATCTCATTATTGTATTTGTTTTGAAGAATCGAATCGCGTTCAAATTTAACTTTAACCTCATCGGCATAATAATTGGCAAGACTATTTTTTTGCTCTGCCAGTTTCTTATTTTTTGCTTGCGCGAAATACATTTCATAAAGATTGCAGCAGGCATCTATTGGATATAAAACCAACTGAAAATAAGCATCTTTATATTCGTTAGGAAGTTCGTTGTAAATTCTATAAGCATCCAATGCCAAGTTTTTATAATCGTTGACAACGGTTTCAAACTCATTGTAGTTTTCTAATGAGTAGGTTTTGCTGTCCAGCATTTCTGGAGTCACACGGCGGTTGAATTTTGGATAAGTATTTAATAATCTGGCGATTTCTTTAGAATATTTGCTCCCAAACTGTTCTGCTGTCCAGTTTTCTGTGTATTGGAAAAGATTTTGAGAGTTGAAGTTTTTAGGATTCCAAGCCATATCTAAAAAGAAGTTTATTGGAAATTCCATTGGTTTTAAATCGCCAACATTAACGATCCATACTTTGTCTACTCCATTTTCGTAGCTCAGATTCATCTGTTCCCAAACTCTTTGTATTGGACTTATGTTAATCCATTTTGAATTTCTTGGTGCGCCTACATAATCAAAATGATAATACATTCCGTATCCACCTTTGTGCAAAGGTTTAGAAAGATCTGGAAGTTTGCGGACATTTCCCCAGTTATCATCACAAAATAGAAGAATTACATCATCAGGAACGCGCATTCCCTGATCGTAATAATCTTGAACTTCTTTGTATAAAGCCCAGACTTGCGGTGTTTTATTGGCACTTTTACCAGTTTCTTTCTCAATAATTTTGCGCTGCTCTTTTACAATATTTTCGAGCAGACTTATATTGGTGCCTTCACTCATTGCTTCGTCTCCATCGCCACGCATCGCAATGGTTACGAGTTTTTCCCAGTTTTTGCTTCGCTGAATACCTGTTTTCCAGAATTCGTCCAAAACCGTTTTGTTTTTAGAATAATCCCAAATATTCGGCAAATTATTTTTCTTAATGTAACGTCGCCAGTCGGTTTGTGCCAAAGCCATTGGTTCATGATGAGAAGTTCCCATTACGATTCCCATTTCATTTGCTAAAGGTCCGCTGGCTGCATCATCATCATAAAACGCATTTCCCCACATGGCAGGCCAGATGTAATTGCCTTTCAGTCTCAGGATTAACTCAAAAACTTTTTCATAAAATTTGCTGTTAAAACCGCCAAAAGTAGCTTTTGCCCAACCGCTTAAGGCTGGCGCTTCATCATTAAGGAAAATGCCTCTGTACTTTACGGCAGGTTCTCCTTCTGTGTACGTTCCTTTAATGAAGTAAATGTTTTCTTTGTGTTTTACAGGCACATCAGCCCAATAATACCACGGAGAAACGCCAATCTGTTTAGACAATTCATACACTCCATAAATGGTTCCGCGTTTGTCGCTTCCTGCAATTACGAGTGCTTCTGCTACTCCTTTGAAAGGATTTTTAACCTCTTGTATGATGAATTTTTCATTCTTGCCTTTGAGCTCTTTTCCGTCTATTTTTTTTTGTTTAACTAAATCATCAATAACCGAATTAGATCCGATCATTCCAATAATAATGAGCGGTGATGAAATATTGGAATTTTGATTTAAAATAATGGGACGCTGACCTGTAACTTTTTCAAAATCTAACTGAAGATTATTTACAGCACGCAAAACTCCTGCATCTAAATTTGAATTTACAAAAAAAGAAAGTGAAAGCGATTTTTCTTTCAGCACCATAACATTCTGGCTTCTATCTTCTGTTATAAAAGGTTGAGAAGCCTTTAACAATGTACTTGATAAAATAATAATTACAGTGCTTATAAATTTCAAATAGTTTTTCATTAGATGCTTTTTATCAATTCAATCCAGATTCCATTTATTTTAAATCAAAATCTTCAGCTTATTTTGTATTTCTTATTTAAACAATAACTGTGAGTACAGAAATAAATCATGTCTCCATACCGGCCAAGTGTGTCCGCCAGGATATTCACTGTAGCCGTATTTAATGCCAAATTGATCGAATTTCTTCATCATAATTTTACAGTTCTCGTAGGCTATATCTTCTTTTCCTCCCATCGAAATCCAGAAATTCTTTAGATTAGCATTAATAGTCTGGGCATTGTTTTTCATAAAATCATATTGAGGATCTGATAATTTTGGGTTGTTTGCCCACCAGCCAGAACTGAATACTCCTAAACTTGAAAACATACCCGAATTTTGAATTCCGGCATAAAGCGTTTGCAACCCGCCCATTGATAAACCGGCTAAAGCTCTGTTTTTACTGTCTGTAGCCACTTTAAAATTGCTTTCTACAAAAGGTATTGCTCCGTTTTTCAGCTCGTTTTCAAAAGCTTTTAATGTCTCTTCTCCAAAAGCTGCAATACCGCCAGTACTTCCCATATTTCCGTCAAGCATTACAATAAGCATTTTCTTTGCTTTATTTTCTGCAATCAAATTATCCAAAATCAAATTTGCTTTTCCTTGAGTGCTCCAACCTCTTTGGTCTTCTCCGCCTCCATGCAAAAGGTATAATACAGGGAATTTTTCCGATGAAGTTTCGTATCCTGGCGGGGTATACACATACATTTCGCGCCATGAATTGGTTCCTTTCGAAAAGTATCTCATTATCCTTACCTCGCCATGCGGAACTGCTTTTAATTCATAAAAATCTCCGTCTCTTTTCGGAATTTCGATTCCGCTTGCCATACGGCTCATGCCATAAAAAGTCTCACTTGACGGATCTGCTACTGCCACGCCGTCAATTAAAAGCGAATAGTAATTAAACCCTCCGTTTATTACATCGGTTGTAACATTCCACACGCCTTGTCCATCTTTCTGCATATCGTATTTTCGTCCTAAATCGATCTGCACTTTTGTGGCTTCTGGCGCATTGACTTTAAAAATCACTCTGTTATCTGGCAGTATCTGAGGATATTTGGCATTTCGAATATTGGTTTGCGCTACTGTTCCTAAAACAGTGTATTTTGCAAAACTTGATTCGTCAACAGGTTTGAACAATAACTGCGAAAACATGTATAAACCGTTTTTCCAAACTTTAAAATCATGAACGCCTGGTTCTAGATAATAAATGTGAGGCACATTATTTTTATATAGATAATCGTGTGTGCGTTTGCTGTTTTCAAGAAGCCAGTCATTGTCTCCGCAAGAAATCCAAAGCAGTTTCAGTTTCTTTTTTGTTTCTTCAGGATTCGGCACTAACTCTTCTGTTTTCTTAGTGTTTGGAGCTGATGAAAAGCCTCCAATCCAAGCAAATTTATCTAAGTTTGTTAAACCGAAATTCAAAGACTGTCCGCCTCCCATAGAAAGTCCTGCAATGGCACGATGATCTCTATCTTTAAAAACACTGTATTTTTTTTCGATAAAAGGAATTAAATCCTTCAATAAATCTTTTTCAAAGTCTGAAAATGCCTGCACTTTGTCTGGCGCCATTATATTTCCTGTGGCGCTGTCATCTTTCATTGCTCTTCCGTTTGGCATAACCACAATCATGGGCTCTAATTTTCCTTCTGCATAAAGATTGTCCAATATAATCTGCGGACTTCCTCCATTTAGCCATTCCTTTTCATCTCCACCAATTCCGTGCAAAAGATATAAAACTGAATATTTTTTGTTTTTAGCATATCCAGGCGGCGTATAAACCGTTGCTTTTCTAACTGTTCCTACTGTTTTTGACTCATAACTTACCGTTTCAACTTTTCCTGCTGGAACTGCTGGATTTAGCTGGTCAAATCCAATTGGTGCCTGAACTATAAAAGGATCATTTGGATTATTGGATTTATACCCTAAAAGCGAAAGCATTTTTTCGGCATAACGTCTTCCTAATTCTCTGTAACCTGCCGGATTAAAATGCAAGAAATCTGGAGCAACCGCACAGCCTTTTGAAGAAATTACATATGATGTTGGAATAGTTTGAGGCAGAGTTGCAATGATTTTATTCATGCTGGCGCATTTCCCGTTTTGTTCTTCATGAACTACTTCTCCAGAAAGCAAAGGCACTTTTTTAGGATCTAAGTTCAAGTCTTTCATCAGATTGTCGTACACTATTTTGACCTTTTTTGGCCATAATGTATCACCTGTGTTAGATTCTCCCTGATGCAGTAAAATTCCTTTTATAACTCCTTTTATTTGTGCAATTTTTGCCATTTCCACAAGCCTCGCATACGGACTGCCATTATATTCTTTAATCATACCCAGCATCCAATCTGGCGCTGTTTTCATATAATTATCAAAATTGTCTTTATCAAAAAGTTCTATTTTGCATCCTCCTACCGCAACATTTACCACTCCCACTTTTATATTTTTGGGAAGATTGGCAACCATAGTTCGTCCAAAATTGTCTGTTAGCGTCAATCCTGTTTTACATCGGCATAATGGCGGAATTGCCGTGTACCATTTTCCCATTTCACGATTCAAATCTGGACAGTCTACTGCTTCCAGAACCTGAAAACGAGGATCTACATTTAGTTTGTCTTCAGCTTCTATTGGAGCCGCGCCTTCCATATTGGACTGGCCAAAACTTAAATAAACATGAAAATTTGGATCTTGAGAATATCCCTTCTGCCCCATAAATAAAAGAACAGCAACTGCGAAAAATCTAATTATTGATTTCATGATATCTTGTTAAATTTATTGTACTGCCAGAAACAACTGGCTGATATATCTTTTTAATAATGGTTAACCCGTTGCGTGAAATTACTTTTAACACATAGAATCATAGTCCCAAAACATCATTAAAAAAGGCGTTTCACTAATTTTAATTCACATAGCTATGTGTTAAAGCTTGCTTTTTCGACAATCTTAAACAAAAGCAAAAAAATCTATGTTTCTATGTGTTAAAAATTAAATCTGTTTTATTTAAATAAATTTAAATCTATTACTTCGCCCATTCTCTGATATCCTAACTCATTGGGATGCAAAAAATCGCCATCATGCATATTGCCTAAGATGGTTTTAGCATCTTCTTTTGAAGCCATTTCTTTGTCGAAATCTATTACCGCATCAAAGTTGTTATTTCGAATCCATGCATTTACAATATCTCTCGCCTCTTGTTTAAAAGGCGCATCGTAAAATGATTTTTGAAAGGGCAAAATCGTGCATCCGTAGACTTTTAAGCCTTTGACATGCGCTTTTTCAATCATAATTTTATAAGCGTCTATAATTTCCTGCGCTTTTGCAGGGGCATCTTCAGCTCGTTTAATTCCGCCGATATCATTTATTCCTTCCAAAATTACAAGCCATTTCGCGCCTGCTTGCGAGAGCACATCGCGATCAAAACGTTCTAAAGCCGTTGGCCCAAGTCCGCCTCTTACAACACAATTTCCTCCTATTCCTAAATTTAAAACTCCAATGTTTTTAGTCGTTTTATTTGTTGCAAGTCGAGCTGCCAAAATATCGGTCCAGCGGTTTTGCTTGTTTGTTCCAGATCCGCGTCCGTCTGTAATGGAGTTTCCTAAACAAATGATATTCGATGTGTTTTTTGATGCCATAACATCGAGTCCCATAATAGAATACCAATGATCTGTTTTTACTGCACCCGAGAAAACGTCATCGCTAAGATGATCGCCAGGCAAAATATAAGAAGTTGTTCTCGAGCCAGGATGTCCAGATGTTTTTTCTGATGAAACTCCGTAATAAATAGTGATGGCAAGAAGCTGACCTGCTTTTAACTGAAAATTCAAGTCATCTGAAAATACCTCAGCTCCGGGCTTTACTATTATTTCTTGATTTCCATTAAAACTGAGGATCTTTTGCGTGTTTTTATCTATTGCTGGAGCTTCAAGCACATTGCCTATGCTGACTTTTTTTAAAACTGTCGGCTGATCACTAAATAAATTGGAGAAGCGCAGTCGAATATGTTCTCCTCCAATCGAAACTTTTATAATTTGGCGCAATGTATTTTCGGCCAAACCTGGAGCTGGAGGCATATTGTGCGGTTCTACAAGCATTTGTGCACACGCCCACGATCCTACCCAATTTGCCGAAGCCGACTTTCCAGAAGAATTTACTAATGACTGATTGGTCTTACATTCTATTATTAAAATAAAAAGCGGTAAAAGCAATGCATATTTTAAATATCTTTTCATATTTACTTTTAAAGTTTAAAAGATTCTATTCTATCTAAAAGCACATTAATAAAGTACTTCTTTGCTGGCTATTGCTATTTTACATTTGAATTATTAGATGCAGTAGCATATAATCCTATCAAAGCTCCTGTAAATCCGCCTGCAACATTTGTGGAAAGAATGTCTCCTGAAACTGGGTTTCCAAGGTTCTGAAAATCAACACCGTTTAAAGCATAGCTAAACTGGTAATTGTCTCCTTCGGCTTTTACTTGCAGACGTAAAGTTCCTTTGATTTCTATTTTTGCGCTTGAAATAATTTCTGATTGTCCTTTTTCAGTTCTTTCTAAAAGTACATAAGTATCTTTTCCTTTTTTAGTTACACCAAAAACATAGTTGTACTGTTCATTTTGCAGACACACGATTCCTGCCAGATCATTTTCAGATTCTGGTTTATACTCTAATCCTGTTGAAAAAGTAAAAGTATTGTGCTGCTGTCTGTAAAATAAGGTAGACGTTGGTTTTAATTCTTTGATGTTTACCGGAAACGGATTAATCTGCAATCCTTTTTTAACCACAGAAATAAATTTTTCTCTTGGACCTCTTAACCCGATCCATCTGTAATCTAATTTTTCTGAAGTAAAATTTTCTGTAAATGTAAAATTGCCATTAGGGAAAAATCCTTCTTTGCCCGTTTTATTTACCACACCGTTTGGCATTTTTAATTTTGGTCCCATTGGAACTAATCCATTTTCAAAAACAGGAAAAGTGCCAGACCAGTCTACTGGCAGCATAAATGTTTCGCGTCCTGCATTTACTCTATCTTTTTCATTTGGACGAATTCCTAAAAATACACCATAATATTTGTTATCTGGCCCAAGTACCAAATCGGCGTGTCCTGCCCAATCTACTTTGTTTGGCCTGTTTTGAGGAAAATATCTCTGGGTTAAAATTGGGTTATTAGAAGATGGTTTAAAAGGCCCCTTTGGACTATCGCTAATAAAAACAACTTCGCTGTGGTTTCCTCCTGTACCACCTTCGGCACACATCAAATAATAATGATTGTCTTTTTTATACAAATGAGGCGCTTCAATCCAAATTGGTTTTTTAGAAAGATCGACACCACCATCTACTATAATTTTATCTGTACCTGGAATTACTTGATCTTTTTCCAAATCATATTCCCAAACCTTAATTACACGGTGTCCGTTATACAATTCCTTTCCTTTATCAGGAGCATCGTTATGAACAACATAACCTTTTCCATTATCATCGAAGAAAATAGATGGATCAATTCCGTTAAACGCTAATTTAATTGGGCTTCCCCAGCCTTTTTTAGGATCTTTAGTTTTTACAATGATATTACCTAAACCGCCTGTAAAAGCAGTAACAATCATATAGAAGGTATCATTGTGAGGATTATAAGTAATTCCCGGTGCGTAAACACCTGCACTGATTCCTGTATCGTGAGGGTTAAATTCTGAAACGTTATTTAATACTCCTCCTAAATCGGTCCAGTTTACTAAATCTTTAGAATGAAAAATTGGCACTCCTGGAAACATGGCAAATGAAGAGCATACCATATAAAAATCGTCTCCTTTTCTAGTAATGGCAGGATCAGGATAGCATCCTTGAAGAATAGGAGAATAAAACTCATCTTCTTTTAACGGATTGTTTTTATAAATTTGATCATCTCCTTTATAGATGACGTTCGAAAAAATTGGAGCTTTCCCGTTTTTCTTTTTCGAACTGCTTTCTTGAGCCTGTAAATTTGCAAAACTTAGCAGCAAAGATGCCATTAATAAAAATGTCTTTTTCTTGTTCATTATATTGTTATTTAAAGAAATATTTTGAAAATACAATAAAAAGCCGAGAGCATTACTCTCGGCTCTAATTCAAACTAACTTAAACCGTAACAGAAGTCATTTATAAAATTAATACTATTAGGAATGTTAGTTTTTAAAAAAATGAGAATTTAGTACCCTGGATTCTGATAAGTTGCTTTTTCATCAGCAGACATTTCCATTCCGTCAATCTGTCCTTGCGGAATCGGTCTTAGGTAATGGTGCGGGTCAATTGTTCTGGTCACTACTTCAGGTGTGTGTTGTCCATAGTTAGATCCTCCGATAGAGTATTTCCCCGCAATTTCATTCCATTTTTGTGTTCTCACTAAATCATACCAGCGGTAACCTTCTCCAAAAAATTCACGTGAACGTTCTGCAAGAATGTAGTTAATATCAATTACAGCTGGAGTCGCATTGGTCATAGCAGTACTATTATCCTGTATTTTAGCTGTATTTCCATTATTGTCCCATTTCCATTTTCCTGCTCTGGCTCTTAGCACATTTACAAGAGATCTGGCACTCCATGATCCTGTAGCTCCTTTAACAGCTGCTTCTGCTGCAACAAGGTATAATTCAGAGAATTTTGCCACTGGGAAAGGTCTTGTGCTTCCTGCATTAGGTTGGCCTAGTCCGCCTGCATTGTCTGTTCTGTATGGTCCAAGTTTCCAGAAACCTGGGTATACAATTCTGCTAATGCCTTTTGGAGAAATTACATAATCTGCTCTTCCTGGCAATACTCCTGCACCTACTCCGCTGTCTCCTTGTCCAGAAGGATAAGTTATGGCTGTTGCAGGCTCATCATTAAGGAAAGTTAAAACAGCATCTCCCGGTTTAATTGTCAAGCCATTAGCATTAGTTAAAGTAGCAACGCCTGTTAGACCTGTTCCTGTAAGATTCCAATTTCCTCTAAAAACAGTTGTGAATGTTCCATCGTATCTAGAATCGTTGGTTTTATCAGCAAAAGTGTTGGTAAAAACTTCGATTGGCGGCGCCATTCTTGTCCACGGACGTCCTAGGAATTGGTTTGCTTCTCTTTGAACTGAAGATACCGCAGCAGTTCCGTTTTTACTTCTAATAGCAGTATAGTTCCAAGTCACCATCCAGCCTGAAAAGTTGTCCGGGGCACCACCGCTACCATAAGTAAGGCTGGCTCCATTATAATATTCGCTTTCCTGTGTATGATCTGCATAAAGCATTACTTCTTTGTTTCTGTCATTTGCCCCCGCATTCACATCATAATAAGAGTCTAATAACCCATAAGAACCCGGATTATTTATTCCCTCAACAGCCAAGTCATAGGCTTTCTGAAAATACCATTGCGCATCATGCCCATCAGGATCTGTTCTTGGAGCATCTGGATAAGTTGGTATATTGTTAGGATTTTGCAACCACCAAGCATACGTTAGGTAAGCTTTGGCCAAAAACAAACGTGCTACCGTTTTGGTCACCGTACCAGTCAATCTCGGCGCATCAGGAAGATCTTTGACCGCTGTAACCAAATCCGGAAAAATGGCTTTTGTATATACTTCAGGAACTGTGTTACGTTTAGAATATCTTGATGGTTTACTGTTGAACTTTAATTCTCCAGCTCCTAAATCTAGCGGTACACCTCCAAAAGTCTGCACAAGCAAGAAATAATCAAATCCTCTGAAAAATTTCGATTCGGCAATTAAACTGTTGGCAACTCCAACGGCTGCACCATTTTCTATAATACCGCTAGCCGTATTAATATCATAATAAGAGTTATTCCATAAAACATCCGAACGGCTTGAAGTTGGATTAATAATACCTACTCCAGATAAATCGTGATCCTTAAAGTTTCCATCTGCACTCTGCGCATAAGTTGCTTCATCTGTACCTGTTTGGCAGGCATTATAAAAATAAGCCTGTCCGTAAATCCAGCGCAAGTGTGCGTAATGAGAAGTTAATCCCTGTTTAACTCCCTGCTCTGTTTTAAAGTAGCCAGGTTCATAAAAGTCATGAGGTTTTTCTTCTAATATATCAGAACAGCCAGCTAAGGAGAATAAAACCGCTGACCCTATAATTAAATTTTTAAAAATATATCGTTTCATGTCTTCGTCAGATTAAAATGTTAAATTAAGCCCAAATAAATAATTTCTGGTAGTAGGCGTATTGGTACCGATAACCGAAAATCTTCTCTGATAAGAGGCAACAGCCTGATTTTCGTCTCCAAATGAATTCGTTTCAGGATCCATTCCAGATTTATCATGATATGGAGAAAATAAAACAAACGGATTCTGTGCTGTGAAATATAATCTCAATTTGTCGATTCCTAAATTTCTTGTAAAGTCCTGATCTATAGTATATCCTAGAGTAAGCGCTCTAATTTTAACATAAGAAGCGTCAAAATACCCCATAGTCGACATGTACTTCGGATTATCACCGCTTCTGATACCTCTTGGGTTAGGGAATTCTGCATCTCTATTATCAGGAGTCCAATAATCTACATCAACATTACTTCTACGTCCGTTTAACAAGTTCATATAACTTGCTCCTCCATAAAGTGTACTAATTAACACTCCGCCACTTTTAAATGCTCCAACTAAATTAAAATCAAATCCTTTATAAGTTACGTTACTGTTGAAACCTCCTTGAAAGTCTGGATCTGTTTCAATAATCTGGCGATCACTCGCATTTATAGCACGTGTTGGAGAACCATCTGCGTTATAATCTCCTGTATATTTCACTTTAATAGATCCTACAACGGTTCCCTGCTGGTTAATTCCTGTTGGCCCTGGCTCATAAATTGACATATACGGATCTCCTTCTTGCCAGATTCCCACTTTTTGATAATCATAAATAGAGTTAATGTTATATCCAACAAACCAGTTGTTGGCTTCATCGCGGCTAGCTCCAGAAGCTAGAGCCACCAGCTTGTTTTCGTTTTTGTAGAAGTTAACTCCCACAGTCCAAGTCACACCTTTAGGATTATCTAAAATAACGCCGTTTAATGAGATCTCATAACCTTTATTCTGTGTTTCTCCCACATTGGCTACATAACTGTTTACACCAGATGTTGCTGGAAGTCCTACACGTTGCAATAGATTTTTTGTATTGGTTTTATAATATTCAACTGTGCCTGATAAACGATTGTTGAAGAATCCGAAATCTAAACCATAGTTCCATGTTGTTGAAAACTCCCATCCTAAATTAGGGTTTGGCAATTCTGTTACATATACACCAGTCGAATTAGTGCTTCCAAAATTGTAAGGTCTTGTACTTAAAGCTCCTAAAGTTGCATACGGAGATACTGCTTGATTGGATGTTTCTCCATATCCTGCTCTCAGTTTCAATAAACTAATAGAACTCACATTTTTAAGGAAAGACTCATTAGAAAGTGTCCATCCTGCTGAAACTGCTGGATAAGTCACCCATTTGTTTCCTGGAGAAAGTCTTGAAGAACCATCAGAACGAACAGTTCCCGAAATGAAATAGCGATTATCATAAGAATACATCAACCTTGCCATGTAAGACGTTAATCCCCATTGTGTATAATCCTGATCGGCTGGATTGATAACAGCTTCTTCCTCACTCTGTCCTAAATTATAAAATTGGAAGGCATCGGAAGTAATACCATTTCTAGTCACTCTTGAACTCTGTCCTGTATATTGCTCATTTGAATACAATCCCACAAAATTTATCGTGTGTTTCTGTGCAAAAGTTTTATCGTACGTTAGTAAATTCTCTAAAAGCCATTGCGTAGACCAACCGTTTGTGATTGCCGCATTAGAAAGTGTTGTTGGGTTTACATCAAATACTCCCTGACCTTCATAATATCCAGCATTTGATGTGCGGAAATTTAAACCTGTATTCAGTCTGTATTTTAAACCTTCAACCCCCGGAATTTTTACTTCTGCAAAAATATTATTGTACGAACTGAAAGCTCTGTTTAGGTTTACATAACCATCTCCTAAATTTTTAATGGATTGTCTTGTATAAACCCATTGGTCATCTGCAGCCATACTAACTGTTCTTTTCAAAGAACCATCTGCATTGTACGGATTTGCAAGTGGTGAAGTCTGCAAAATAGTTCCCGTTCCTATATTATCGCCATTCGTAATCGTGTAATTGCTATTGGTATTAAATCCTAAGCGGATAGATCTGTTGATCTGCTGATCTAAACCTGCTCTCAGACTAAAACGCTCGTAGCTTTGGCCAGGAAGTACAGACTCTTCTTTATAATAGCCTAAACCTGCGTTGTAAGCTCCAGTTTCGGTTCCTCCAGAAACGCTTATATCGTGGCTGATCATTTCTCCTGAACCATATAGTGAATCCTGCCAGTCTGTATTTACATTTCTTTTCTCATCAACCCCATCTGCATAAAGACCTGCATAGTCACGCAAAGCCGCAAATTTCTGTCCATCCATCATAGGATATTTAGACCACGCCTGTTTGATACCGCTGAAACCATTGTATGTAAATGTTGCTTTCTGATTTTTTTTCCCTCTTAAAGTAGTAACCAAGATTACACCATTTGCTCCTCTCGAACCATAGATCGCAGTCGCAGAAGCATCTTTTAAAATGTCGACAGACTTAATATCTGAAGGATTTATATCTCCAATTGATCCTGCAAATGGCACTCCATCCAATACCACCAACGGATCGTTACTTCCTGTTAATGATCTAGTTCCTCGTATTCTGATCTGCATTGCTGCTCCAGGTTTTGAAGAAGTCTGAGTCATTTCGACTCCAGGAAGTCTTCCTTGAAGCGCTTGGGTAATATTGGCTGCTGGAACCTCGTTCAATTCCTTGCCACCAAGAGAAGCAACAGATCCTGTAACCGCTTCTTTAATTTGTGTACCGTATCCGATTACCACAACTTCTTTTAAGTTATTGGCATCTTCTTCAAGTGTTACATTAATATTTTTCTGTCCGTTTACAGCTACTTCTTTGCTTTTTAATCCGATGAAACTAAAAATAAGTACTCCGTTTGCCGGTACATTTATAGAATAAGTACCATCAAAACTGGTGCTTACACCGTTTTTGGCTCCTTTTAAATTAACATTAGCCCCCGGAATCGGGCCGCTAGCATCAGTTACCGTTCCTGTAACTGTTGTCTGTGCTTTAGATTGAAATGAAAACGCAAACATCAGCATAAAAAAACATAAACATTTTAAATGTCTCTGTTTACTTGCAGTAAAGTGGTTAGTCATAAAAATTGATTTAATTATTAATTGGTTTTTGTTAGTAAGTTTTCCAACTTATATATAGGTGTAAAAAACACCACTACAGATAAGTGTATTTATTACAAATATAGAAAACAATTTTTCACACACAATCGGTTGTGTAAATTATTTTTTATCGAATAAGAAAAAAAAGGCTAAAAAAAAGATGTTTATCGTATAATTAACTATAAAATATTGGATATAAATCAAAATTAACTACAACGTTATAGCAATATTTAGGAATAATATTAGGATTACGCAATATTCTTAAAGAAACCATAAAATTGAAGTTTTTATGCTTTTTTTCTGTGACTTAAAAACTTTGTAATAGCTGTAATTACTTAGGCTTATGAATTTTACAGTTAAATATTACAATTTTTAAAATCGACCCATTGTATAGGAAATACAAAAACATAAAGCAATCGATTGCTTATTGAAAACTCAAAATTGAGAGGAAAACTTAAGAAGGGAAAAAGGCTAAAATGGAATAACGTTTAAGTGATTTTAGACTCCACTTATATAATTAAGGAAAGAACAAATTTATCTTTCAAAATAAAAACGTTCTTGAACTATCAGAAAAGATATTTGAAAAGGAATTTAGTCTAAAGCCAATCTATCAAAAAATGAAATTAAATTTTGCATTCCAACTTACCTCATCTTTTGGAACATTTAGGCTGTAAAATTGAGCTGCTCGATAAGATACTCCTTCTTCTTTTTCATCTAAACTGCACACCAATCTTCTTTGCAAAATCTTTCTTCTAAAATTTACTTTGTTGATTTTCATTCCTAAAATTTCCTCATACAATTTGACAACTTGGAGCAAAGTAAATTTTTCCGCCAAAAGATTAAAGCCCACTGCACTGCAGCATATATTTTTTTTCAGCTCCTTAAGGCTAAAATCTAAAATTGTTCTGTCGCTGCTCTCTAAATAAGTAGCATTATTTGCTTCTATCCAAATTACATCAGAATTTAAGTCTTCCTCCTCAATTGCATTTTCTTTTCTCACCATTGCATAATAGACAATTGAAATATTTTCTTGTAATGGAGAATGATGGCCAAATGCTTTTAATTGATCCAAAAAGAAATCATCTGAAGAAATATGTTTTTTTAATATTTCTTGTGCCGTTTGTAGCATTGGCTTTCCAGCTAAGCCTGCACTAGGCAATTTCCATTTAAAGCCGTTAAGACTAGTTTCATTTTTAACCAGGAGAACTTTTAGTTTTTTCTCCTCAAAACAGAATATCACACAGTTTATTTCGATCTTACTTTCATGATGTGGATTCTGGCAAATTCTCTCCTCTGATTCTTCTTTTTCCATAGAAAATAAAATTAAAATTATTCTTAATCGACCAGTCTTCTTATTCCGTGAGGATACGCCTTTTGACAGCCTGGAATCATGGTAGAACAGATCCCATACGCATCGACATCGCAGATCGAGATTAAATTTTCACTTAAAAACAATCGGTTGTGTAAAATTATGCAAAAAAATGTATTATGCAAATTTAGTTCACTTTATTTAAAGAGTTTTTAAAATAACAACCGATTGTATATAGTTTTGGTAATTACATTTTTCTCTGTAGTTTTTTAAATCAGGAAATTGATATTAAAGTGGACATAAAAAAAAACAGCTCTTGCATTTATGTGCAAGAGCTGTTTTTTTTATGAATAAGAAATTTAAACTTTTTTTGATGATTCACGAACAAGCACTTCTGTATTTAAGAAAGTAATTTCTTTTACTTCCTCTTCCTTATGAGACTCTATATTATCAATCACAATATTTGCCGCTGCTTTTCCCATTTTCTCTGCGGGATGCGTAATGGTTGAAATATTAGGTTCGATGATCTCCGAAATAGGGTCGTTATTAAAACCAATTACCGCAAAATCGTCGGGCACTTTAATGCCTCTCTTTTTGGCCGTCTGTACAGCACTAACAGCAAGAATGTCCCCTGGAGCAAAGAGTCCGTCTGGCGGGATTTTTAGGCCAAACAATTTGTTGCAGGCTTTAACGCCAGCATCGTAGGTCATGGCCTTCAGATTTATAATCAATTCTTCGTTTAAGGGTATGCCGTGTTCAGCCAAGGCATCAATATAACCTCTCTTTCTCTCGTTGTACAAATTGCCAAATTCTGCACCGGCGGTCATGTGTGCAATTCTCTTGCATCCTTGATCGATAAGATGTTTGGTTGCTTTATAACCCGCTGTATAATTATCGATTACCACTCTAAATGCATTAAAACCTTTAGGAACGCGGTCGACAAATACAAGAGGAATATTATTGTTTAAAAACTGTTCAAAATGCGAAGTGTCTTTTGTTTCCATAGCCAGCGAACAAATAACACCGCTTACTCTACTGCTATAAAGCGACTTTGCCATATTAACCTCCTCTGCATAAGAATCATGCGACTGCATAATAATGACTGAATAATTGGATTTTCTTGCTGCAACTTCAATACCGCTAATTAATGACGATAAGAAAGGTTGGGTTATCGTGGGAATCAAAACCCCAATTGTTTTAGATTTATTTCCTCTCAATCCTGCTGCCAAAGTATTTGGAACAAACCCCATTTCTTCGGCTGTTTTTTTAACTTTCCTAATGGTTTTGTCACTTATGCTATGATGGTCTTTTAATGCTCGTGAAATTGTAGATGTGGCTAGATTAAGTCTCTCCGCAATATCATAAATAGTTACATGTCTATGTTCTTCCATTACTATACAATTAGTCGTAAATATAATATAATTTTAAAATGAGTTATGCAGCTATGAATATTATTTTTACAACTATATTCATAAAATTTATTAATAAAAAATATAATGCGTAATTTTTGTCATAAAAAACAACAAATAAGATAATATAAAGTTATTTTTTTTTGATTAAAATTTCAAGTTATATATATTTTTCTTTTCTTTACGCAATCGGTTGTATCATTTTTTACAAGCAGTTCGAAAATTTGGTAAACTTCAAAATAAAAAAATCATTTCTTATGAAAACAAAAAATATAAAGTATTCTATTCTGATCTTATTCTCATTTTGGTGTTCAGCCCAAAATAAAGTAACTAAATATCCTTTTCAGAATACGGATCTTACTTTTGAAGAACGAGTCGAAAATTTAGTCAGCCAATTAACATTAGAAGAAAAAGTAGCGCAGATGCTAAATGCTGCACCCGCAATACCTCGCCTTGGAATTCCGGCTTATGATTGGTGGAACGAAACGTTGCATGGCGTAGCCAGAACTCCTTTTAAAACAACGGTTTTTCCGCAGGCTATTGCAATGGCAGCAACTTTTGACAAAAATTCACTTTTTAAAATGGCTGATTATTCTGCTCTAGAAGGTAGGGCAATCTACAATAAGGCCGTTGAGCTTAATAGAACCAATGAACGTTATCTTGGATTGACCTATTGGACTCCAAATATTAATATTTTTAGAGATCCAAGATGGGGCCGCGGACAAGAAACGTATGGCGAAGATCCGTATCTTACGGCAACTTTGGGCGATGCTTTTGTAAGAGGGCTTCAAGGTGACGATCCTAAATATTTAAAAGCCGCAGCTTGTGCAAAACACTACGCCATTCATAGCGGACCAGAATCTTTACGCCATACTTTTGATGTTGATGTAACACCATACGAACTTTGGGATACTTACCTGCCTGCTTTTAAAAAATTAGTAACCGGTTCTAATGTTGCAGGAGTTATGTGCGCGTACAATGCATTTAGAACGCAGCCTTGCTGTGCCAGCGATATTTTAATGACTGATATTCTTAGAAATCAATGGAAATTTACCGGATATGTAACATCTGACTGCTGGGCGATAGACGATTTTTTTAAAAACCATAAAACACATCCTGATGCAGAATCGGCGTCAGCAGATGCTGTGTATCACGGAACGGATGTAGATTGCGGAACTGATGCGTACAAATCTCTTGTGGCGGCTGTTAAAGACGGAAAAATTACTGAAAAACAAATCGATATTTCTGTAAAACGTCTTTTCATGATTCGCTTCAGACTAGGAATGTTTGATCCAGTTTCAATGGTGAAATATGCCCAAACTCCTTCTTCGGTTTTAGAATGCGATGCACACAAAGATCATGCTTTAAAAATGGCTCGACAGTCTATTGTATTGCTTAAAAATGACAAAAACACGTTACCATTGAGCAAAAAACTGAAAAAGATCGTAGTATTAGGTCCAAACGCTGATAATGCAATCTCTATTCTTGGAAATTATAACGGTACTCCATCAAAACTAACCACGGTTTTACAGGGAATAAAAGAAAAAGTAAGCCCAGAAACCGAAGTAGTTTATGAAAAAGCTATCAATTTTACTAATGATACCTTGCTGGTTTATAAAGATTTTAAGAACCGTTATTCTTATGAAGGAAAACAAGGCTTTAAGGCAGAATATTTTAACAACACCACACTATCTGGCAAACCTGAAACGACAAGAACAGAATCTGAAATCAATAATTTCTGGCAGGAAGGCGCCATGGTTACCCAAAATATAAAAGCCAATAATTTTTCGGCACGCTACACTACTAATTTTAAAGCGGATGAAAATGGTTTTATAAATTTCGAAATCCTTGCAGATGACGGATATAGATTTATAATTGATGGAAAAGAAGTTATAGATTCATGGGACAAAAACCGCTGGGGAGAAAAAACATATAAACTGCAAACCAAAAAAGATGCAGTTTACAAAATAGTGCTGGAATACTGGCAAGGAGAAGGAAAAGCAGAAGTATCTCTACAGACCGGAAATTTTGTAAAAACCGACTTCAATACTTTAATCGAGCGTCATAAAAATGCAGATGCCTTTATTTTTGCGGGAGGTATTTCACCTCAGCTTGAAGGAGAAGAAATGCCTGTGAATGCGCCTGGTTTTAATGGCGGAGACCGTACCTCTATTTTACTTCCAGAGGTGCAGACAAACCTTTTAAAAGCGCTTAAATCTTCTGGAAAACCAGTAGTTTTTCTGATGATGACAGGCAGCGCGATAGCAATACCTTGGGAAGCTGAAAATATTCCGGCAATACTCAATACTTGGTACGGAGGGCAATCTGCAGGAACAGCCTCTGCAGATGTTATTTTTGGAGATTACAATCCGGCGGGCAGGCTTCCTGTTACATTTTACAAAAATGATTCTGACTTGCCTTTGTTTACTGACTATAAAATGGATAATAAAACATATCGCTACTTTAAAGGCACTCCGCTTTATGGATTTGGGTATGGACTTAGTTATACCGAATTTAAATACAGTGGGTTAAAAACTCCGCTTAAAATAAAAAAAGGAAAGCCAATTACTGTATCTGTCAAAGTAACCAATACAGGAAAAATGGAAGGGGAAGAAGTTGCACAGCTGTATTTAATTAATCAAAATTCAGCAGTAAAAACACCATTAAAAGCGCTTAAAGGATTTGAAAGATTTAACTTGAAACCTGGCGAAAATACTATTGTTAACTTTAATCTTTCTCCTGAAGATCTCTCTTTTGTTACAGAAGACGGAAGCTTAAAACAGTTTGCCGGAAAAGTTCAAATTGCAATTGGAGGCTCTCAACCTGATGAAAAAAATCAAACCAAAAGCAATGTTGTAACCCAAATTGTAGAGATAGAAAATTAATAACTGAATAAAAACTTATAACATTAATTAAAACAAAAAACGGATGAGCGCTTAACACTCATCCGTTTTTTGTTTAATCGCAAAGGAAACTGACTGCTCCCAATAAGGCCGCAACTTCATTATCATTTGAAATGGAAACCTCAACTTTCAATCCTGATTCCTGAATTGTTTTATTGAATGCGGATAAAAACAAATCGCTCGCATTGGCAATTTTTCCACCAATAATAATATGATCTGCCGTAAAGTTTTTAATCCACGGAATAACAACTGCCGCTAAGTCCTCTCCCATTCTTTCAAATACTTGAATCGCTAACTGATCGCCGTTTTTTGCTAGATTATACAATTCTAAGCCATTCTGCAGCTCAATTCCGTTTAAGGATTTGTAATGTGATAAAAGACCTCTTACGGAAACATAATCTTCTGCAATGCCATCTTGATAAGGCAGATTGTAAATTTCTCCATCGGCAGGAACAGAATTTCCTGAACTTATTGAGACTCCTTTATCAATAAAACAAGCTCCAAGTCCTGTGCCTAGAGTTACCGCCATTACTTTTTTAGAAAGATTTTCTTGCTGTTTAAAAACTTCTCCTTTTCCAAAACAAACGGCATCATTTTCAAAAAGAACAGGAAAATCCGCTGAAAAACCAAGCGTTTCCAAAAGCAGCTCTCTAATGTTTAATCCGTAAAAATGTTCGTATTTAGACTGGTCTTTAATCCAGCAGATGCCATTTTTATAGTCAAATGGTCCTGGCATGCAAACCGCTATTCCGGTAATATCTTTTATTTTAGAATTTTCGATTGAAGTGCAGATTACTTTTTTCCAGATATTCATGACCTGATCTGTAGGCAAATTCGAATCAAAAGATTCTTTACAGAGCGAAAAGTCCAAAACTTTCATATCTGTTTTATTAATTACCGCAGCGGTAATATGCGTTCCTCCTATATCCAGCCCAATGGCGTGTGATGTATTCATTCTTACTTATTTAGCTTTTTTGTACTAGATATTTTTGTCTTTTAAAATTTGAGGATAATGAAGGCTCGTGTGCACAATCATTTCGCCAAAAAGTGTATTGGCCCAAGCAAACCATTTGCGGGTAAACTTGTTGACATCGTCTTTATGAAATGATTCGTGCATGAATCCAGTATCGGCATTGGTTTTAATTAAATTGCTAATGCAGGCTTTTATTTCTTTTTCATCTACACTTGTAATCGCCCTTAAAACAATACTCATGGGCCAGATTGTATCGACTCCAGTATGCGGACCACCAATACCTTCTCCTGCTTTTCCTTTATAGAAAAACGGATTGTTTTCTGATAATACCACTTTTCTTGTATTGAGATATAATGGATCGTCTGGAGCAATAGCGCCTAAATAAGGCAATGATAATAACGAAGGCACATTGGCATCGTCCATCATGTGGAAACTGCCATATCCGTTGACTTCAAAGGCAATAATTTTTCCGAATTTTGGATGATTGATGATTCCGTGTTCGTTTAAACCTTTTTGCACCTGATCTCTTAATTCTGTCGCTTTTTCAACCAGATCATTGTCTTTTAAAGCAGGAAGAGAGAAAATCTCGATCAAATAACCTAGTACTTCAATAGCAAACATATTACTCGGAATCAAATAACCGAACAAAGTAGAATCATCGCTTGGTCTGAAAGTCGAAACAATCAATCCGCAAGGTTTCACTGGATAACCGTAACCGCCTAACGGAACTCCGTCTGTAGCCCAAGCCGTTTGACGCTGAAAACTGTAAGGTCCGCCTTTTCCATCTAATCTTTGCTGTTCTTTAAAAGTCTGTAGCACTAAAAGCATGGCTTCTTTCCATTTTGCATCAAACAAACTGATGTCTCCTGTTTCTTTCCAATAACCGTGCGCTAATCGAACTGGATAGCACAAACTGTCGATTTCCCATTTTCTTTCATGAATTCCAGGCTGCATTTTGGTAAGGTCGTTTTTCCATTCGCTTTCCTTCGTAAAATCTTTATAAAAGGCATTCGCATACGGATCTAGCAGAATACATTTCGCTTGACGATTAATAACTCCTTTTACCAATTCTGCCAGTTTTGGATCTTCTTTTACAAACGGGATATACGGCCAAATCTGCGCTGTACTGTCTCTCAGCCACATGGCATCGATATCTCCTGTAATTACATACGTATCTGGTTTTCCGTCAATAATTTCAAAATCAACTGTCGTGTCTAATGTATTAGGAAAACAGTTTTCGAATATCCAAGCCAATTCAGGATTAGCGATTTGTTTTTTAATGCGTACGATAGCAGCTTCAATTGCTTTGCTTGTAAATTTTCTTTCGCCAACAGGAGGCCTTTTCGAAACAAAATCTTTTAGCGGCAACTGAAAAGTGTCTGAATTAAACCCGAAAGCTTCTGTTTGGAGTGCTAATAATCCTGCTGAAAAAATGCCTGCGTTTCTTATAAATTTTCTACGTGACTGCATATCTTTTTATTTTGAAGTTGAATAAGAATATGGGTATGCTTCTTTTGTTGTGCCTCTTTTTAAATTAGGAGAACTAGTCATCTCAAAATTTAACTCTCCGCCTTTTAATACATCAAAATGATTGATATAATTTTTGGTATAAAGCGTATTATCCCATTTTAATTCGTTTACATATCTGCTGATTTCTGAATTATTTGGCGCATTAATAATCAGCTGTTTCCCATTTTCTAATTGTAAGGTTGCTTTCTTAAACAATGGCGCTCCCAGAACGTATTCTTCTGTTGCTGGACACACGGGATAAAATCCCATAGCCGAAAATATATACCATGCAGAAGTCTGGCCGTTATCTTCGTCTCCGCAATAGCCATCTGGAGTTGGTTTGTACAAACGGTTCATCACTTCTCTAGACCAATATTGCGTTTTCCAAGGCTCTCCCCCATAATTGTACAAATAAATCATGTGTTGGATAGGTTGGTTTCCATGAGCATATTGTCCCATATTCATAATCTGCATTTCACGGATTTCGTGAATAACAGATCCGTAATAACTATCATCAAAAACTGGAGGCGTTGTAAATACAGCATCTAATTTTGCTGTAAAATTTTTCTCTCCACCCATCAAATCGATCAAACCTTGAATGTCATGAAAAACACTCCAGCTGTAATGCCAGCTGTTTCCTTCGGTGAAAGCGTCACCCCATTTAAACGGATTAAAATGGGCTGGAAAACTGCCGTCTTTATTTCTGCCGCTCATTAATCCAACAGAAGGATTGTAGAGATTTTTATAATTCATCATTCGCTTTTCGAGCAGATTGATTTCTTTTTTAGGACGGTCTAATGCTTTTGCTAATTTCCAGATTGCAAAATCATCATAAGCGTATTCCAGAGTTCTGGCTGCATTTTCGTTAATTTTTACATCATACGGCACATATCCTAAAGTGTTGTAATATTTAACTCCTTTTCGTCCCACTGCATCCATTGGCCCTTCATTATTGGCTCCGTGCTGTAAGGCTTCGTACAAAGTATTAATGTCGTAACCGCGAAGTCCTTTCATATAAGCATCTGAAACGACAGAAGCAGAATTATTTCCAACCATTACATTTCTAAAGCCAGGACTTGACCATTCTGGCAGAAATCCGCCTTCTTTATAATCGTTTATTAATGCTTCCTGCATTTCTTTGTTTATTGAAGGATAAACCAGATTTAACAAAGGATACAAAGCGCGAAAAGTATCCCAAAATCCGGTTCCTGCGTACATGTAACCCGGAAGTACTTTTCCGTTATACGGACTATAATGCACTATATCTCCATCTTTATTGATTTCGTATTGTTTTTGAGGAAAACAAACGGTACGGTATAAGCAAGAATAAAAAGTTTTTAACTGGTCTACATTCGTATCTTCAACAGTTATTTTTCCTAAAACTTTATTCCATTCTGCTTTAGATTGGGCAACAGTTTCTTCAAAAGAAGCGGTGCCGAGTTCGTTTTTTAAATTCAATTCAGCTTGCTCAAAACTTATAAAAGACGATGCTATTTTGACATTTACTTTTTCTCCTTTATTCGTTTTAAATCCTACTACAGCACCCGCATGACCAGCAGTTAATTCTAACTTTCCTTTTTCTAAAGTAGTATCACTAAAGGTAGAATTGGTTAAAAACGGCTTATCAAAATACAAGACAAAATAGTTTTTAAAATTATCTGGAACACCGCCGCTATTACGGGTCGTGTATCCTATAATTTTATTTTCTGATGGAATAATTTTAATATAAGATCCTTTATTAAAAGCATCAATTACAATATAAGAATGTTCGTTTTCTGGAAAAGTAATCTGAAAATGAGCGGCTCTTTCTGTTGTAGTAATTTCGGTTGTAACGTCATGATCAGCCAAATAAACGCTGTAATAATACGGTTTTGAAACTTCTGCTTTATGGCTGAACCAGCTTGCGCGATCGTCTTCGGCGAAAGCCAATTTACCTGTAACAGGCATAATCGAAAACTGTCCGTAATCGTTCATCCAAGGCGAAGGCTGATGCGTTTGTTTAAATCCTCTAATTTTCTCGGCTGTATACGTATAAGCCCAGCCATCGCCCATTTTTCCCGTTTGAGGCGTCCAGAAATTCATTCCCCACGGTCTGCAGATTGCCGGATACGTATTTCCATTCGAGAGATTATGCAGCGATTGCGTTCCCATCAAAGGATTTACGTACTCTACAGGATCTACCGTTTTTACCTGTGCATTTAAAAAAAAGCAGGACTGTAATATTCCTAAAAAAATTAAACTCTTTATTTTCATATTTTTTGCTTTATGCTTTAAGCCGTAAGCTTTAAGCTTTTAATCTTTGTCTAAATACATACAAGGAAATCTAAAATCAGAAATCTTAAATTATTGAGGTCTATCTTCCTTTTTAACTCCCCAAGTTGCTGATGGTTTGTTTCCCATATACAGTTTTAATTCTCCACCTTTTACAATCATATCTTGTGTGATGTACGATTTTGTATATGGTTTTCCGTTGTATTCTGCTTTTTGGATGTAGATATTTGAAGCGCTGTTGTTAACCGCATTTATCGTAAAAGAAATATCTTTTGTGTGATGAATTATGGCTTTGTTTACTAGCGGACTTCCTAAAACATAAATTCCATTTGCGGGATTAACGGAATAGAATCCCATTGAAGACAGAATATACCAAGCCGACATTTGTCCTAAATCTTCATTACCGCATAATCCGTCTGGTTTTGTAGAATAAAATTTATCATCGATTTCACGAATTAATTTTGCTGTTTTCCAAGGCTGTCCTGCATACGCATACAAATACGGAATGTGATGGTTAGGTTCGTTTCCGTGAGCATATTGACCAATTAAACCACTAATATCTGGCGAAACATCTTCGCCTTCTACTTTATCTGTCAGTAAGAAAAGTGAATCGAGTTTAGCAATAAATTTTTCTTCGCTTCCAAATAAATCAATTAAACCGTACGGATCCTGAGGTACCAGCCAAGTGTATTGCCAAGCATTTCCTTCAACATAATCGTCTTTACGGTGCGCTGATGAAAGCGGATTAAATGGTGTTCTCCAATTTCCGTTTGTCAATTTGCCACGCATAAAAGTGGTTTCTTTATCGAAATACTGTTTGTATAAATTGGCTCTTTTGGTAAAATAATTATAGTCGTCTGTTTTGTTTAAAGATTTCGCCATCAAAGCAATACAATAATCATCGATTGCATATTCTAAAGCATTTCCAACAGATTCTAATAATTTATCCGCTGGGATATATTCTAGTTTTTGAACATAATCCATACCGTCGCGCGTTTGCATCGCTGTTTTTTTGATGGCTTCGTAGGCTAAATTGATGTCATAATCACGATATCCTTTTAAGTAAGCATCAACAATAACGGCTATAGAATGGTTTCCGTTCATTGTATTGGTTTCGTTACCCATTAAATGCCAAACTGGTAATCTGCCTTGCTGCTCATAAATTGCTAGGAACGATTTTACAATATCATTGATTTTTTCTGGCTGCGTAATCGTGTATAATGGATGTAATCCTCTATAAGTATCCCAAAGCGAAAAAGTCGTGTAATTGGTAAAATTGGCTTTCTCGTAGACTTTTTTATCTGTTCCTCTGTAATCTCCATTAGCATCATTAAAAATAGAAGGCGCAAACATCGTATGATACAACGAAGTATAGAAAACTTTCATTGTTTTTTCATCTGCTTTAATCTGAACTTTATGGAGTTCTTTATTCCATTTGGAATCTGCTAATTTTACAATGGCGTCAAAATTCCAATCTGGAATTTCTGCTTTTATATTCGCAGATGCATTTTCTGTACTAACTGGCGAAATACCAACTTTTACCAGAATCTGTTTGTTTTTTAAGGTTTTAAAATCTAAAACGGCTTTTATTTTTAAGCCTTCTCCTTCTGTTCCTTCCACCACAGCTGTACTGTCATAAACCATCATATTGCTAATCGGTTCAGAGAATTCCATTGCAAAATAAATACGCTGATCTGCCGCCCAACCTGTAGAATAGCGATATCCTTCAATCTTAGTATCGCTAACTTTTTTAATGAACGTTTTTACAGGTCTATCCCAACCAATTCCGTCAGCAAGATCAATTAAAATATGTGAATCGTTTGTGTTTTCGAAAGTATATTTATGAAAACCAACTCTTTCGCTGGCCGTTAATTCGGCCTTGATTTTATATTTGTCTAATAAAACACTGTAATATCCAGGTTTGGTTATTTCATTTTTATGAGAGAAATACGATCCATAACCATTTTCCATATCCTCTTTCGTTCCCTTAGTCAAACCGACTTTTCCGCTTACTGGAAGTACCAAAATATCATTTAAATCGCCAATTCCGGTTCCGCTTAAATGTGTGTGGGTGAAACCTAAAATGGTATTGCTGGCATAGTTGTAACCGCTGCACCAATCCCAGCCCTCAAAAATATTTACTGGACCTAACTGCACCGCTCCAAAAGGAACATTTGCGCCCACAAATACGTGTCCATGACCTGCAGATCCGATAATTGGATCGACATACTGTGTGTAATTAACAGTATTCTCTATTTTCTTTTTTTGAGAAAATACAGCGCCGCAAAACAGATTAAAAATTAAAACTCCGCTAAAAATTAGTTTGCTGTTTATCATTTGTAATTTTTTATTTTTTTCGAATTCATAAGGAGACGCACTGCGGTGCGCCTCTACAGAAAACCTTTGTCACTTTGTTTCTCTGTACCTTTGAACCTCTTATTTATTTCTTTCTAAAACATCGAACAAAGAATAAATCTTAATCTCTGATTTTGTTATTTTTCTTTCAAACGAAATTGTTTTTTCTTCTCCCGCCGCTAAATCAAAATAATTGTCGCTCCATTTTCCTGTATATCCTTTGGCCGAAATGCAAATATATTTAGCAGCTTTTGCTGCTTTTAGAACAATTGCATTTCCTTTTATCTGCCAAGTTATTTTTGGATCTTCGAGTTTTAAATTTATCGGACGCGTTAAATCGATTTCTGGTTTTATATCATCTCTATACGCTTCTTTTATAGCGTACCAAGCTGCTTTCGGCTGCCGGTTCTCGTAATCAGTAATGCTCCAACTTGCAACTGGCCAACAGTCGTTTAGTTGCCATACTAAAGTTCCCATATTATAAGGCGCTTTCGAACGATGGATGCCCACAATATTTTTTATGGAATAATACTGCATGCACTGGCTCAAGTACGTGTAATCTTCCAAATTCATCGTTTTTATTTTAGATGGATCGATAAAATATTTTCCCAAATAGGAATCTAATTTTTCAAAACCTTTGCCTGCCTTTAAATGTAGTTTTAGTATATCAGAATATAAATGACGGTCTTCTGGCGATGTAAAACTTTCAACTGAAGCATAATTTGGCAAAGAAAGCATTCCGTATTCGCTCACAAAACGTCCTGTTTTGGTGTTAGCCTTTTCAATATCTTCCAATCCCCACCAGATTCCCCAATAATGGCTGTCTCCTTCGGTGATACTTTTGGCTTTTGACCAATGGTGTAACGGTGACGAACTTAAATACGGACGTTTATCATCTACTTCTTTTACCCATTTCGGGATGCTGTCATGAAACAAACGAGTGTAATCTTTCCACAAACGAATAGAATCTTGCTTGGAAATTTTAAAGCTTTTCATCCAGCCCCAATTTTTAAAGGCTTCATCAGCTTCGTTGTTTCCGCACCATAAAACGATGCTCGGATGATGGCGCAATCTTTTTACTTGGTACTGGACTTCTTTTTTTACATTATCAAAAAAAGCATCGTCTCCAGGAACCATTGTGCCTGCAAACATAAAATCCTGCCAAACGTTTATTCCGTATTTATCGCACAGGTCGTAGAAATAATCATCTTCGTAAACACCTCCGCCCCAAACGCGAAGCATATTCATATTGGACTCTTTTGCTAATGCAATTACTTTTTCATATTCTTTTTTGGTTACTCTCGAAAGAAAAGCATCAGACGGAATGTAATTGGCTCCTTTCATGTAAACCGGTTTTCCGTCAATTTTAAAATAAAAAGAGCGGCCCAAACTATCCCGTTCTTGTATTAGTTCGATCTTTCGATTTAGAACATACGGTTTCTCAGGAGTCTTTTCGTCATAAGCTTCTAATCGAGGAATTTTGGTAATGCCGCAAGTTGTAAATTTTGGTCCCCAATCCCAACCGAAATGATATTGGGCTTTGCGTACATAAGCACGCGGATTGTCTGGAATTACAAACGGGTAATCTTTTTTTGCCAGTGAATCGACAACATTTTGCGCCGATTGAAAAACGATCCTCAAATCGTTATTTCCTGATTTCAAGATTTTCTTGACCTCAACACGCCATTGGCGAAACATATTATCGGCTTTTAAAACCAACTGCTTATTGACGTAAACTGACGCATAAGTATCTAATCCGTCAAAAACTAATTCTGCATTTTTCTTTTTCAGCATGTTTGGTGTGACCTGAAAAGTGGTTTTATATTCCCAGTTTTTTCGATCAATCCATTGCAATTTTTCTTCGTTATCTCTGTAAAACGGATCTGGTATTAATTTGCTATTGAGCAAATCGGTATGAATTTCTCCTGGAACAGTAGCCGTATACCATTTTTGTGTTTTTTCTTCACGGTAAGTCCAATTGCTTTTTAAATCAATACTTTGCGCAAAAGCAATTGAAGTAAAACCTGTCAAAAACAGGCATCTTAGCCAATGAAGTTTTATTTGATAATTCATTCTACGGAGTATTCTATATTAATACCTTCTAAAATTAGTAAAAAGGCATATAATTTGGCAGTTTAGAGAAGGAAACAAATGACCAAGTTTATTCCTTCTCTTCAGAAATTTATTCTTTGTTAGTAACTCTAAAATACAACTAGAAATTTTTTCTTTACTACTGCCATTGCTTTATTTGGGTTTGATATGGATCGTTTTTAATTCAAATAATGAATAAACTTTAAGCATCTAATTTTAAATCTTTAAAAGCAGGAAATAAATCCATCTTTTTCAGCAGAATCTCTCTCAGTTTGCTGCGAAAAAAAGGCATTTGACTCTGCAAATTAACTTTTGAAATTGTCTCCTTTTTAGTTTACTCTTTTAATTGATTTAAAAATAAGCCGGGTATGCTCAGTACCCGACTTATTTTAACTAACCAACCAAATTTAAAAATTATTTATCCCACCAGATTCTTGTGGTCATTAAATCTAAACCTTGACGTTGAATTGCTTCTTTATAATTAGCCTCGTTTGTTATAAGTTCTGACTGATCATAAATTAATCTTCTCGGAATTGTTCCTTTTGTATCTCCCGTTGGGTCATTAACTGGAACTAAAACTGGGTAACCTGTTCTTCTATATTCTGAGAATGCTTCAAAACCATTGAACAATAATACAATCCATTTTTGGGTAATAATCTGTTCTATTTTTTGTGCTTCTGTTCCGGCAGATTTAAAAGGATAAGTGGTAATGTAAGTGTTGTATTCTGCTGGTGAAACGGCAGGCACTTTGTCACCAAAAATCGTTAGAATATTCATAGCACCTCTTACCCCGTTTTCATAATACGTTTGGGCAGATCCGCCAACGTTCCATCCTTTTACTGCTGCTTCTGCCAATAAGAACTGAACCTCAGCATACGACATGATTAATGTTGGAGCATCTAAACGCAATACTGTAGAGGTATTTGGATCTGAGAAAAGTTTTTTGTCTCCTCCCGGAAACTCTTTTGCATCATTTGCCAAACCTTGCTGATTTGCCGGATTATTATCTCCTGTTGCTTCTAGTTTTGCATAAATTCTTAAACGAGGATCGTTTGTATTTTTCAATAAATCGATAAAAGTTTTACTGAATTTGATGTTTGAATCACCGCCGTTCAAATCGTTTCTAACCCATGAAGAAGTAATTGGATTGGTTTTAACTCCTGCTGGACCTGCATCATGGCGTAAAACCAAACTGTCATCATTTGAAGTAAAAACTCCTTTTGAATAGGCTTTTTCTACAAATTCTTTTGCTTTTGCAGGGTTTACTTTAGACAGACGCATTGCTACTCTCAGCATTAAAGAGTTGGCCAATTTCTTCCATCTCGCTACATCGCTTTGGTAATACAAATCGGCACTGCCTACAAAAGGTTTCCCTGCGTCTAGTGCAGTTCCTGCCTCATCCAATTCTTTTAAAAGATCGTTGTAAATAGCTTCTTGCGTATCATATTTTGGAGAAAATACGTTTCCGTTGTATCCTTTTCCGGCTTCAAAATATGGAACTTCTCCATAAGTATCAGTCAGTTTTTGAAACAAAAACACTTTCATAATTCTACAAGCCTGAATCATATTTGAATTTTCAGGCGTATTTTCTACCACAGATAATAATTGGAAAATCTGATTTAATCCTTTTCCGTAAGTTTCTCCAAAAAGCGCAGCCGAATATTCAGAAGAATAAGTGTATTTTGAACCTGGTCCTCCAAGTGAAGAAAATTGCTGTACAATTTGTGCTGCGTATAAATTGTTTCCTCTTGTATTAGAAAAATCCTGTCCGTCTACATAAATCTCAGCAAGCGTAAACATTGATTTTACCGCTGGATCTGTTAAAGCATTAGGATTCTTATTCATTTCTTCGAATCCTTTATCGCATGATGCCAATGTCAAAGCACTAACAATTGCGACACAAAATATTTTGATATATCTATTTTTCATCTTTTTTAGTATTAGAATTTGACATTAAGTGCAAAACCATAATTTCTTGTCAAAGGCATAGAAGCTCTCTCCATACCTTGCGCATTACTGTTTGAGTAATTTGACTCAGGATCGATGTTTGGAACTTTGTCATAAATAGTCCATAAATTATGTGCTGAAAATGATAAACTAATAGCCTGGAATGGTGTTTTTTGCAAATATGTTTTCGGGAAATTATAAGCAAATGAGATTGCTCTAAGCTTCACAAAATCGGCATCGTAAACAAAGTTTGATGTTACGTCGCTATAACTTCTCCAGTAATTGTATGCCGAAACTGTTGTATTAACTGGGTTTCCGTTAACATCTGTTCCGCTTACTTGAACACCATTTTCACGACCTGGCAATGTGATGTCACTTAATCCGTAACGAGTTCCTAACTGGTTTGTAGCTGAGTAGATTTCTCCTCCAAATTTAGCATCCACAAAAACAGAAAGAGTGAAATTTTTATATGAAAAATCATTTGAAAGTCCCATAGATGTTGGCGCAACACCTTGTCCTGCAATGATTAAATTTCCTCTTAAGAATTTTCCGTCCGTGCCAAGCACTATATTTCCATTAGCATCTCTTAAATAGTCGTACGCTTTAATAACTCCAAAAGGCTGTCCTTTTTCTAAAACTACATTAGCTCTTCCGTCTCTGTTTCCTTCTAATGTTTTTGTTGTGATTTTATCAGAAAGATTTAGAACTTCACTATGGTTGTAAGCAAAGTTATAACCTACATTCCAAGAAAAACTTGGTGTTTTAATTGCTTTTACATTAACAGCAAACTCTACCCCTTTATTTAAGATTTCTCCAACGTTGATTTTTGTAGTTCTATATCCTGAAGCCTGAGAAACATCTGCATCTGTAATATCATTGGTTGTTTTTTTGCTGTAGAACGTTAAATCTGTACTTACTCTGTTGTTGAAGAATGTGTTTTCAAAACCAAACTCGATTGTACTTACATTGTATGGTTTTAAAGTTCTATTTGGAATTGTTTCTCCATTTACACCCAAAATTGGCTGTCCTAATGAATCTGTTTGTCCGTCTGGCGTTGTGTACGTTAAAGATAAAGCGTAAGCGTCTGGCAATGCACCTCCTACGTTACCCCATCCTGCTCTAATTTTACCGTAAGAAATCCATTCAGGAAGACCGATAACTTCAGAGTAAATAAAACTTGAACTTACAGAAGGATAAAATGTACTATTATTGGCTGGATCTAAAGTTGAGAACCAATCTTCACGTCCTGTTAAACTAAGAAATAAGAAATCTTTATATCCAAGATCTGCAGAATAGAAAAGAGAGTTTACTTCGCTTTCAGAATATAATTTTTCTGTTTTATCTGGCTGTGTATTGCCGTAGAAATATTTGTAAGGAACAATAAAGTTGTTTCCTTTCATTTTGATACCGCTGTATCTGTTATGCTGACGGTTTGCACCGATAAAAGCGTCTAAAGAAAAATCTTTGGCAATATCTCCTTTGTAACCTAAGAAACCAGAAGCATTTACTTCAGAACGAGTTTCAATTCTGTTTTCTATAGATCCGCCTGGATTGTAATTAATTCCTGTAGGCTCAATTTCAGTATATTCGTAATTAACATCATCAATACCAATAACAGCTTTAGCATAAATTTTATCGGTAATGTTATAATTTACTTTTGCCGACCCGATAAAACGCTTTCTAAGGTCATCGTTTAAAGGAGATTTTGTAGCAAAATAAGGATTGGTATGATATACGTTTGCTCCTAAAAAGTCTTCTTCTCCGCCGTTTGCATCATACGGATTGCTTAACCATCTAATATCTGAACTTGGAGTCATAAAAGTAGTTGGAAAAGATGGGTTTCTTGGCGAATCGTTTAAGTACGGACGGTTATGGCTTTTCTCAGAAATATACTGCGCATTACTTTCTATACTGATTCTCTTATTTGGAGCAGAGTTTAAACTCAAAGCCACGTTGTTTCTGCCAAAGGTTGTTTCTGGCATAATAGATTCGTCTTTTGTATTTCCGAAAGACAATCTAAAGTTTGTTGACTCATTTCCGCCAGAAATAGCTAAAGTATTACTGAAAGAATATCCTGTTCTGTAGAAATTCTCCACGTTATCTTTTCCATAAGCTTGATAAGGTCTTGTTTTACCATCAAGAGATAAAGATGGCGTTCCATCGTATTTATCTCCCCATGCAAAATAGTACGAGTCTCTAAGTTCTTGCAAATTAGTAAATCTAGTTGGCACACCGCTAGCATTTGGAGCTCCTGCACCATATTGATCTTGCCATTTTAAAAGACTTGCAGGTGTGTTAAAAGAAGAATTAGTGCTGAAATCTATTCCTATTCCTGTTCCGCTTTTACCTTTTTTGGTTGTAATCAAGATAACACCATTTGATCCTCTGTACCCATAAAGAGCAGAAGCGGCACTACCTTTTAATACAGACAGCGAAGCAATGTCGTCTGGGTTAAAAGAAGACATACCATCTCCTTTATCCGCACCACCCCACATTCCAGCATTTCCTTGTTGGGTATTGTCAATCGGAATTCCGTCTACCACATACAACGGCTGGTTCAATCCTGATGCAGAAGTAGCACCACGAATTACAACTCGGCTTGAACCTGAAGGTCCTGTAACTGGAGCCGAAACGTTTACACCGGCAATTTTGCCCTGCAAAGCATTTCCTAAATTGATTTCTTTATTTTTTGTCAGATCCTCGCCTTTTAGTTCTCCAACGGCGTAACCTAAACTTTTCTTTTGTTTCTTAACTCCAAATGAAGTTACTACAACATCCTTTAATTCCTGAGTATTTTCAATTAGTGTAACAGCAACTCTTGTTTCTTTTTCCTGTAATACAACTTGTTTTGACTGAAACCCCATAAATGAAACATTCAGGGTAACTTTACCTTCCGGCACATTCATTTTAAATCGACCTTCAGCATCTGTAACTCCGCTAAATGGTTTTCCTTGAACTTCAATTGATGCACCTACAATTCCCTTGTTTTCTGCATCTGTAACTATGCCGGTTATTAATCGATTTTGCGCGGCAGCACTTAAACTGCTAAGCAATATCACTCCTAATACTGCTAATATTTGTCTCATAAGCTTTTTTTTGGTTTTGGTTTTGATTTTCGTTTGTGTTTTGTTCTTCTGTTGTTTGCTTTTAAATAATTAATAAAAATTTGTAACTCTGTTTTCAATATTCACAGCCAGCAGTTTAAAGCTACAGCTGCTTGTTCTTTTTAACTAAATCGTTTTAGTGAAAAGATTAAAAAAAAGGGATCCTTTTTTAAATACTAATTTTTTTAAACTGATTCTCTAATTATTAAATTTCCTTTTTTGAGAATTTTTTCAATTTTATGGTCTTCAAAACTGGTCATCTGGCTCATTAGCAATTGTATGGACTTGACTGCTATATCTTCTATGGGCTGAGCTATAACCGATATTGTAGGTGTATGCAGTTTGAAGCTGTCGTGATCATCAAAGCTGATGACCGAAATGTCGTCTGGAATTTTATATTTTAAAGTTCTAAAAGCCTGAAGTCCTGCTAAACCAAGATAATTGGCTAAAAAAAGAACGGCGTCGATCTTATCATTTTCTCTAAAAAAATCTATAATTGCCTCTACTCTGCTTTGTTCGCTTGAATGATAATCTAAGTGCAGCGTATACTTTTCGTTATAAATTCCTTCTTCTTTCAATGCTTCTACATATCCTTTTTCTCTTAATTTCATCTGGATCATTCCAGTGCTATTATTGACCACCGCAATATTCTTTCGTCCTTTGCCAATTAAATATTTAGCGGCCGAGTAAGAACCTTCGTAATTATCCATTGCAACATGACTTACTTTCTGATTGGCAAAATATCGGTCGATCAACACTACTGGCTTTTGCAATTTTAAAAGCTGGCCAATTGTTTTTTCGAGATTTCGGGTTGGCGTAATAATGAATCCTTCAACATTTGCCTGCAAAAGACTTTGAACCAATTCTTCCGAACGATTATTGTCGTCGCCTGTACTACAATAAAAAACTCTATAATTAATATTTTTTGCTTCGTCTTCGATTACTCTTGCCAAATCTGCAAAAAACTGATTGGATATATCTTCTACAATAAGTCCGATAGATCTTGTTTTTCCTGTTCGCAGACTGCTTGCAATCATACTTGGTTTGTACTGCAACTTTTGTGCAACATCCTGAACTTTTTTAATCACTGATGGACTAATAGCCATTTTTTCGCCTTTTCCGTTGATAACAAAAGACACAGTAGAAATAGAAACTTCTGCCTGTTTAGCAATATCTCTAATTGTAATCTTTTTCATCAGACAAAAAATTTATAGTTGCATATTTTAGTACATCACAAATATATGTAAGTGATGTTTACAAAAACGTTTTAGTAAATTTTTTTTTCAACAAATCGCTTTTTTATTCGCAAATAAAAACGAAATATTCAGTAAATACAGGATTTTGATTAGTTATTGTCATTTTGACTTTTAATGTTTGTTTTATGATTTTCATAGAAATTTAATCGATTGCACAACTATTTGCTAGCCATTTTTTAGTGTTATTTTTTCGAAAAAAAACTCAAAAAAACCAAAATTGCTTAAAATCGTGTTTTTTAGAAAAAACGTCAACCAACTAAAAACAAGATGTCTCAAGTAAGAAAAAAAATCATTATTTTTAACTAACCTTCATTTTTGCATTATGACCGATAAATCACAACTCTTAAGTTCCATTTTCAGACATCTTGATGGCTTGGTTACTGCTCCTGTAGCAATCGCGCTTAAAAATAAATCTGTGCTAGAATTTATCTTAAACAAAAAGCAAATAGAATTATCTGAACTTACAACTGCTTTTAATGCTAACGAGGGCTATCTAAATGTCGCTTTACGAGTTCTCGCTTCTCAGGGATTTTTAGAATATGTGATCGATAATAAAACACAGAAAATTACAATTTCTGTAAATGAGAAAACGGAAACTGCTTTTTCGCTGTTTTATCTCTACGAAGATGTGGTCGAATTGCTTCAGTTATCGATACATTTTCATCCGCGTTTGTTTGAAGATACGCCGTTTGAAAAACTCAATGCTATTTTTGAAAAATATAAAAAAAGATACGGAATTGAACCTTCCAATGATCCTCTGACCAATAGCATTCAAGAGCAAATTTTAAAACATATTGAAGGCTACCTCATCGGCCCCACTATTGTTCGACTGGCCATGAACGGAATGTTTCATAAGTATTTTATGGAAACTTCTTTCAGACCCGAAGAGTTTCATAAATCACCCGAAAACTTTAAAAAAATATTAGATTTTTTTGTGCATTTAGGCTGGTTTTTAGAAAAAAAAGGAAATTATCAATTCACCGAAGCAGGTTTGTTTTTTGCCAAAAGAGCCAGTGCTTATGGCGTTACGGTTTCTTATCTGCCCACATTTGCTAAAATTGAAGAATTAATTTTTGGAAATCCAGATGCTTTACGAACTGCTGAAGGTGAAAACGAAATTCATGTCGATCGTGAAATGAATGTTTGGGGAAGCGGCGGTGCTCACGATACTTATTTTAAAGTGGTTGACGAAATTTTGATCAAACTTTTTAATCTTCCGATTGAAGAACAGCCAAAAGGAATTCTAGATATGGGATGCGGAAATGGCGCTTTTCTGCAGCATATTTTTGAAGTAATCGACAGACAGACTTTACGCGGAAAAATGCTTGACGAATATCCGTTATTTTTAGTCGGTGCCGATTATAATCAGACGGCTTTGAAAGTCACGAGAGCCAATCTTATCAATGCAGATATTTGGGCCAAAGTAATTTGGGGCGATATCGGACGTCCTGATTTGCTGGCAGATGATCTGAAAGAAAATTATAATATTGATTTGAAAGATCTTCTGAATGTGAGAACTTTTCTAGACCATAATAGAATTTGGCAAGATCCGAAACATAGTAACGAAAATAGGGGGAGCACCTCAACAGGCGCATTTGCTTACAGAGGGAAAAGAATTAGCAATAATTTGGTTGAAGATAATCTTCTGGAACATTTACAAAAATGGTCGCCGTATGTGCGTAAATTTGGTCTGCTTCTGATTGAGCTTCATACCATAAATCCGAAACTTACAGCTAATAATTTAGGCAGAACTCCCGCAACAGCTTATGATGCTACTCATGGTTTTTCGGATCAGTATATTGTTGAAATTGATGTTTTTAATACCATTGCGGCCGAAGCAGGATTATTTCCAGATCAATCTATTTTTAAACGATTTCCCGATGCGGATACGGCAACAGTGAGTATTAATTTATTGAAAGGAAAATAGATAAGCTTAATCTCTCTTTGTGTTCCCAAGGTTAAAACCTTGGGCTATGTTTGAATAAGGTTATCTACAAAAATTAATGTATTGTAAATATATTTCGTCCCCACGAGACCTACCCATATTTCGTCCCGCTGGGACTTTTTCAAAACATTTTCAAGCTCTGGAAGAGCGAAATATTTATAGCTGAAAAATTCAAAACACAAATCAAAAGCTCCAGCGAGCGATATATTTCGCCCCTATGGGGCTATTTCTTTATACCTTAAATATATTTTCTACCTATATTTTGCCCCTACGGGGCTTTTGTAGAAACATTTTCAAGCTCTGAAAGAGCGAAATATTTATAGAAAAAATTCGAAACATCAATCCAAAGCTCCAGCGGAGCGACACATCTTAGATAAAAACCAAAAAAGGAGCTGTCTTTCCAGACGCTCCTTTTGAATTCTATCATTTGAAAAGAAATTATTTCCCTCCAATCAACTCCATAATCTTGTCATAAATTGCTGTATTCTGGTAAACTCCCATGAATTTTTCAGAACCTGGACCGTAAGCAAAAACTGGAACCGGAATTGCCGTATGATCGTTGGTGCTGAAACTTCCGTGAACGTAGCCTTTTTCGATACTTCCATCGATAAGAGATAATCCGCCCGTTTCGTGATCGGCGGTTACGATTAACAACGTCTCTGGATTTTTATCTACAAATTCCATTGCTTGACCAACCAATTTGTCAAAATCAAGCATTTCTCTCACCACATATTCTACGTTGTTTTGGTGTCCGCCGTAATCAATTTGAGCACCTTCCGCCATAATAAAAAACGGACTTTTTGTTTTTGAAAAAGTAGTTGTCGATTTCGCTAAAGATTTGGTTAAAAAATCCCCTCGGCCATTTTTCATAGAAACCACCGCAGCATCTTCTAAAACTACAAATTTGCTGTTTTTAATGGTATCTAAACTCGAGAATTTATCTGAGAAAGTATATCCTTTTTCAATTAAGGTTTTAGACAAATCTTTACCATCTTTTCTAGCAATAAATTCTTTTTGTCCTCCTCCAATTAAAATATCGGATGGACTCGAAAGGAAATCATTCGCAATTGGTTCGCTTAAACTTCTTTCTGGCTGATGCGCATAAAACGCCGCTGGAGTTGCATCGGTAATATTTCCAGCAGAAATAATCGCTGTTTTATAGTTTTTCTTTGCCAATTGTTCTGCAATGGTCTCAAGCGGTTTTCCTTTTTCGTCAACACTTATAAAACGATTACTGGTTTTATGTCCTGTTGCCATAGCCGTTGCTCCTGCCGCAGAATCTGTAATATAACTGTCTGAAGATTTTGTGATCGATAGTCCTTGAGTTGGAATATTAAACAAACTCAGCTGCCCTTTGTTTGCCGTATAACCAGAATAGATTTGCGTTAATCCCATTCCGTCTCCAATTAAGAGAATAACATTTTTCGGGCGTTTATTCTTGAAACCATTTTTAGGCGCATAAGCTTGATGAAATTCCGTATTCTGATAAAATGTGGTTTTGATATTATTGATAAATTGAGTTAACTCAGCCACTTTATCTGTTCCAATAAAATCAACTTTTAAATTCATCAAAGTCATGTACGTATTCACGTTGTCTTGCGTAGCCCAGAATCTTACTTTTTTGTTTTGATCGTGGACTTTTTTGATAATGGCTTGGATTTTTTCTACATCTGGCTGCGTCAAAACGCCTTTTCCATTCCAAACTGTGATTTCATGCAGATCTTCACTGATCATTTCAACTTTCGCCAATTGCTCTGGAGTATAGTTTTCATTTGGCCTTCCATCAAAATAAATAAAATCTGGATATGTTGCCCAAAGCGAAGGCAAAGGTCTGTTTCCAGAAATAACCACTTTGATGTTTTTATTCGAAATGATATCTGGAAAAGTCTTTAATTGTTGGGTGATTGCTTTCAAAGTCGAATCGGCATCTGACTTAATATCAATCATTAAAATCAAAGGTTTGTTGCTCGGATACGCTTTTCCTTCCAACGTTTTTAATTTGTTAGAAAGCGGTTCTAAATACATGCTTTTAAGCGTATTGTGAGAAGCAATTCCTTTAGAAGTATGTGCCACAAACAATTCGTTATTCACTAAAAAAACATCGGCTTCTATAACGCCTGTTTCGTTAGAATAAGCCCCGTAAAATGGCAATTTACTTTCGTAATCGTTGTGGGAATGAATGTTAGACGAAGTGTATTCTTGCGCTTGAGCAAACAAGCAAAATTGAAGGCAAAAAAGGGTGATTATTTTTTTCATCGAAAATGATTTTTATTCTTTTAAAGCTGTAGGTAACTTTATGAGAAATGGGTTTTGCTATTCTTGTTTTAAACACATAGAAACATAGCTTTTCTTTATGTGTAAAGGCGTTTCACTTATTTAAATGCACATAGTAAAAGTAGTCTTGTCATTCTTCGTTCCTCGGAATGACAATTTTTTTTTACAACTGCAGTCTCCTGACCAAGACTGCAGCGTAAAAAACTATAAAAACACAACAAAATTATTTATTACCAGCCTTGGTTTTGAGTCAAAGCTCCTTTGCTCACTGCGATTTCATCTGGCGGTATTGGCCAAACGTGGTGAATCGCAGGATTAAAATTACGAGCAGGATAAATTACGCTTCCGTTATAATGGTGCAATGGTTTTGCATAAGCTTCTTTTGCATCTCCCCAACGCACTAAGTCAAAATGACGATCTGTCCACTCCCCTGCCAATTCGCATCTTCTTTCTCTTTTCAAATCGACCATTGTTGCGCCAGAAATATCGGCAAGACCTGCGCGATGGCGAATCATATTGATTTCTGTATCTGCATTTTGACCTTTCATTAATTTTGCTTCCGCTAACATCAAAATGACATCTGCATAACGCAAAAGAGGCACATTTAAAGCTGTTGAAGGTTTGTCTCCATTCGCATTTACGTAACGAATATCTACTCCGCCCGAAGTTGTTTTTGGATAACTAAAAGGTTCCATGTATTTTTTAAACTGATAACCAGTTCTGTTACTTGAACTCACGACATGACTTCCTTCATTGAATGTTACTGTTTCTCCGAAATAAACAAATTTGTCTCCTTTTTGTAAAATCGTAGCACTACGTCTTTTATCGTTTGGATCATACGCATCGAATAATTCTTTTGTTGGATAAAAATTTCCCCAACCGTTGTAAACTCCCCAACCTTTATCTTCTAAGCAAACTCCAGGAAAAATCGAACCTAAAGAAGTATTTTCTGCACTTGAAGTTACCGACCAAATATATTCTGAAGACCAGTTATTGCTGATTTTAAATACATCTTCAAAATTGTCTAATAATTTATGTTTTCCACTAGCCACAATCATATTGGCATATTTGATAGCATTGTCCCAATCTTTAGCATACAAATAGGTACGAACCAAATAAGCCCATGCTGCAGTTTTATGAGCGCGCCCATAATTGTCTGGTGTAAGCTGATCGAAATAAGGCAATAAATCGGCTGCTTTGATTAAATCGGCTGCAATGTAAACGTAATTTTCTGCTACATTTTTAGCGCGAGGCACATACACATTGGTTGGATTTTGTCTGTCTTGAATCGGAATACCAGCGCGATCGTCTCCATAATGGTAAGCCAATTCTAAATGCATTACGGCATGATTAAAATAAGCTTCTCCCAACATTCCGTTTTTTGTTTTTTCATCTAAAGAAATATTAGGAATGTTACGAATCACGTCATTACAGCGTTTCATAATTTCGTAGTGAATTCTCCAAATATCTTTTGTATCCGATTCTGATCCGTCTACTATAAAATTTTTGATTCTTTCTGCATTTTGTCTTGGTTTTGTTCCAATATCATCGCTGGCATTATTTAGCCAAAAGAAACCACGACCGTACATATTATCATCAGAATACAAAGCATAGATTGCATTTACTCCTGCTTTTGCATCTGCTGGTGTTTTCCAGAAATTTCCGCTAGAAGGAGCTCCTTGCGGCACAACATCAAGTTCGCTTTCGCAAGCCGAAGCACTTATCAAAAGCACAAAACTCAATAATAAAAGACTTAATTTTTTCATTTTAATTGTTTTTTATTTTTTAAAAAGTTGCGTTAACACCTGTCATGTAAATACGAGAAAGCGGATAACGACCTAAATCCATTCCGAAACTTTTAAGTCCAACTTCAGGATCCATTCCAGAATATTTCGTGATTGTAAATAAGTTTTGTCCAGAAATAAAAAATCTCAATTTCGCTTTTCCGTTCAACCAACTTTCTTTAATCGTATAACCAAGCGAAACGTTTTTCAATCTTAAGAAAGAAGCATCTTCAATATATAAATCAGAAATACGCCCGAAGTTGTTATTGTTGTCTGTTGCTGAAAGAATGGGAACATTGGTGTTGGTATTGGTTGGCGACCAAGCATCTTTAGAATCTGCCAATAAGTTATAACCCGGGAAAGAAGCATTTAATCCTGTATATTTTACGGCATTGAAAACGCTATTTCCTGCAGCTCCCGTGAAGAAAATGTTCATATCAAATCCTTTGTACTTAAAGTTTGCATTTAAACTATAGGTCGTTTTTGGAAACGGACTTCCTAAAACAACTCTATCGCTGTTGTTGATTACGCCATCTCCGTTTTCATCTTTAAATTTAATATCTCCCGCAACAGCATTTGGCTGATACATCACTCCATTTTTGTTTACATATGCTTTCACCTCATCATTGCTTTGAAATAATCCGTCAGTAGCATATCCGTAGAAAGCTCCAACTGGGCTTCCTACTTGGTAAATATTCGCTAAAGGCAAACTACGAACTCGGCTCAAACCTAGAGGTTCTAAGGAATTTAAATCGTCTTTAATAGAAACAATTCTATTGCTTAAGAATCCAGCATTTGCCGTAACATCAAATTTAAATTCTCCACGTGTTTTTTGATACGTCAAACTCACCTCGATTCCTTTATTTTCAACATCACCAGAGTTAACGATTCTTCCTTGCGGCGTTCCAGAAACTCCAGGCAATTGGTCACGTACCAACATGTCTTTGTTTTTCTTTACATAAGCATCAACAGATCCTACCAAAGTATTATTTAGCATGGTAAAATCTAAACCGATATTGGTTTGCTCAGAACTTTCCCATTTTAAATTCGGGTTTGATAATTCGCTTTCTGCATAACCATAATTGATGGACGGAACTGCTCCAATTAAAGCCTGGGTTTGTACCAAAGGCACACTAAATTGGTATGGTCCAAGGTTTCCTAAGTTTCCAATTTGTCCCCAGCTTGCGCGAAGTTTTAAGTTGCTAATGATTGGCTCGATGCCTTTCATGAAATTTTCTTCAGAAATTAACCAACCTGCAGAAACAGAAGGATATACTTTCCAGCGGTTATTTTCTAATAATTTTGAAGTTCCGTCACGACGAACAATTCCTGATATTAAATATTTCTGATTGAAATCGTAATTGATTCTTCCCACATAAGAAGAAATAATTTCATCTGATCTTCCTGCTGCGGTCTGCTGAATTAATTTTGCATTCAACAAATAACGCTGCGATGGATCTTCGTTGTCAAAACCAGTTCCTTCAATGGTGTAAAAATCTCTTTTGGTTTCTTGATACGTGTATCCTGCTAAAGCTTTTAAATTGTGCTTTCCGAATGATTTCTCATAAGAAATAGTCTGCTCGCTCAATAAATCTGTAGTCGTTATGTTTTTCAACGTCAATCTGTTGAAATCGAAAATCTTTCCTGGTTCCGTAACTTTTACTGTAAAGTCTGTTGCATTATCTTGAATTCTCGTGTAACCCCAGTTTGATTTTACTTTTAAACCTGGAACAATTTCCCATTCTGCATAAGGATTGATCAAAATAGTAGAAATTGGATTCTTATTGTCTAATCTTTTTAAATACGCTACAGGATTGATAACGTCTCCATAAGAACCAACATATTTTTCTGGAACACCACCAAATTGGCCAGAACCATCTTCTCTGTAAATCGTTGCGTTTGGCGGATATAAAATCGCTGCTTGAATTGCTCCTGTGTACGAACTTGCTGTATTAGCCGTTTGACCATCGGTTAAGGAGTACGAAATATTTTCTCCGATGGTGAAATTATCAGCCAATTTGAAAGATGAATTGGCTCTTACGGTGTAACGTTCGCCATACGTATTCAGCAAAATACCTTCGTTTTTTCTATAACTTCCAGAAAGAAAGAAATTTGATTTTTCTGTTTTTCCGTTTACCGAAAGAGATAAATCTTGAATTTCTCCTGTACGGAAAATTTCGTCCATCCAGTTGGTTTTTGTTGTTCTTGCTGTTGGTTCAAAAGCAGGATCAAAAGCAGGAATTCTTGGCAAACCAGCATTATCCCTTGATAAATTCATTGCATCGGCATATTCTGCCGCATTTAAAACTTCTAATTTTTTAGCTACATTCTGAAAACCACCTTGGTAATTTACATTGACATTAATTTTATCTGAAACCCCTTTTTTGGAAGTGATTAAAATTACTCCGCCAGAAGCTCTCGCACCGTAAATTGCTGCCGAAGCCGCATCTTTTAAAACGTTTATCGAAGCAATATCATTTGGATTAATTGTATTTAAAGAACCGCTGTAAATAATTCCGTCCAAAACAATTAAAGGTGTTTCAGCATTCAAAGACCCAATACCACGAATGTTGATTGTTGGCGAAGCCGTTGGGTCACCACCATCGTTTATTACGGTAACTCCGGCAACAGTTCCTTGCAATAATTCAGCAGCATTGTTGTACGTTCTGCTTGAAGTTTCTTTCATAGAAACAGAACCAACAGCTCCTAAAACTTCATTTTTTTTCACGCTTCCGTAACCCATTACTACCACTTCTTGAAGCTGTTTTACATCGGCAGCTAATTTTACTGTAATGTTTTGCGAACTAGTAACTTTCACCTCTTGCGTAACATAACCTACGTAAGAAAAAATAAGCGTCGCTTCTGAAGCGTTTACTTCCAGTTTAAATGTTCCGTCAAAATCTGTGGCTGTGGCTGCATCAGAAAATTTATCTTTAATCCCGACACCTGGCAAAGGCATATTATCGTCGCCTGCCAAAACAGTTCCCGAAACAGTAATTTTATTCTCTGCAAGTTTCTGATTTTTTTTGATTACGATATTGTTGCTCACAATCTCATACTTAAGGACATTGCCGCAAATTTTATCCAACGCTTGTTCTAGCGTTACGTTATTCAATTTTAAGCTTAATTTCTGATTAGCGTTTACTTGGCTGCTTTCGTACATAAAATGCACATCAACCTGATTTTCAATTTTTTGAAATATATTTTTTATACTTTCATTATCAACTTTTAAAGTCACTCTTTTGTTAATGTCAACATTACCGGCTTGTACTGTTAGTGCTGCAAAAAACAAAGCCATAAACAGGAATAATTTGGTTCCTATTGTCCTTATGCTCTGACATTTTGCGGCATACCGCATTAGTTTTTCACTCATAGTTTTTAGATTTAGTGTAATTGTTTTGTTTATTAGTTTGCTACGTAGTTTTATTTTTATTGTTTAAAAAATTATTCGATTTTGTAAACCCCAGAATCCATTTTGTATTGAGCGTTGATGATATTGCACACCAAACCAATCACCTGATCGGCAGGCAGTTCTTTAAAATAGGCGCTAATTTTTAACGCATTTAGATTCTTGTTTTTGACTTCAATTGAAACATTATAATTGCGATTGATTGTGGCTACGACTTCTGGCAAAGGCGTTTCTTCAAAAACCATAATATTTTTTCGCCATAGCGAAATGTTATTTACTGGAATATCCTTAAAAGCTTGAAGTTTGTTGTCTTGCGATTTAAAAACCGCTTTCTGACCTGGAGTTACATACACATTTTCTTCTGTAACAGTCGATTTCACGTTTACTCTTCCCGTTGCCACCGAAACCTCTTGTGTAGTTTGATCCGGATAAGCTTGAACATTAAAACTAGTTCCGAGAACTTTAGTATCCATTTTATTGGTATGAATGATGAAAGGATGCTTTTTGTCTTTGGCTACATCAAAAAAAGCTTCTCCGCTTAAATACACTTCTCTGGTGCCTCCTTTAAATGCTATAGGATATTTAAGAACACTTCCTGCATTTAGCCAAATTTGTGTTCCGTCACTTAATTTTATATGAGCATGCTCTCCTAATTTTACTGCAAATTGTTTGCTTTCAACAGCATTTGATGTTTGGTAAAAAAACACCGATAATCCGATTAGAAAAACTAAAGAGGCCGCTACAGCCCAGTTTTTATAGTGAAGAGCAATAACTTTGTTGGTATTCTTTATTTGTCTTAACTCTTTTTTCAGTTTTGATCGGTCAGATTGAACCATTTCCATATTATCAAAAAAGTCATCTGTACGATCGTACCATTTATTCCACATTTCTTGTCCTTTCGGAGAATACTTTCCTTCTAGAAAATTTTTGATTTCGTTATTTGAATTTTCAGGCATTATAATTTCTTTATGTCTTTAATAGTATGTCTTGGGAATTGTAATTTTAGGTAGGCGCAAAAGGTTACGCTTCTGTTAAGAAAAAAGCTGAGTTCTTAATGAGAAATTTACTTTTAGTTGAATTCGCCCAAATACGTACGCATGAACTTCAGCGAATACGTAATATGGTATTTTACCGTTTCGATCGAAACATTCAATTCTTCGGCGATTTCTTTATTAGTGTACTGTTTTACGCGACTTAGAATAAAAACCTCCTTAGATTTTTTAGGAAGTAATGATGTCGCTTCATCAACCGCTTTTTTCAATTCGTCGTAATAAATAGAATCTTCTATTGCGTTATAACTACTTTGCGAAACGGTATTTTTTTCTAAAACTTCTTGAATGTATTGATCGGTAACTTCGTGCGATTTGATATAATCTAAAGTCATATAGCGAACCGAAGTATAGATGTATGCGGCAAAACTTTTCTGGATCACAATTGTTTTGCGTCGTTCCCAAATAGAGGCAAAAACTTCCTGCACAATTTCTTCTGAAATAGCAATCGATTTCATTCGGAGATATACGAATCGAACGAGCAAATCTCGATATCGAAAATAAAGTTCATCAAAAGCTTTATCCTTGCCCGATTTTAATAATTCGACAAGTTCTTCGTCTGTAAACTTCTTATACATAATTTGGTTTTAAAATTGGCATATAGAAAGTATTGGGTTCTTCTTATATGTCTCCAAAATTAAAACTGGGGGTAGGTCGATTAGGTTACGTTTACATTAATAAACCACCTCTAAAACGAAACATATTATTAACATTTGAAGTCGAAAAAAAGCTGTAAAGTGAGACTTTGTAGTATTTGAAGTAAAAAATGAAAAACGCAGTTTCATATAATCATCTTTCTCTTATAAAAAGCAGAATTTAAGACAAAAAGTGCTTAACAAATACTTAATGAAAATGCCTCGAAATGATTTTTAATCTCTTCAAAATTCTTTTCAAATGAAATAAAAACTAAAATTAGTTGACAAAAGCAACTAAATTTATATATTTGTACCTCAACAATACAATATTTCCAATCATGAATACTACAACTTCAAAAATTAGAAGTTTCAATAGATTTTATACTGCTCATTTAGATATTTTAAGTCAACATTATTTAGATAGCGAATATTCTTTAACTGAGATACGAATCTTATATGAAATCAGCGAAAGCAAAATAATAACGGCTCAGAAAATCACCGAAATTTTAAATCTGGATAAAGGATATTTAAGCCGAATTTTAAAGCGTTTTTTAAAGGAAAATTTAATTGAGAAAGTCACTTCTTCTGAAGACAAACGCGCTTTCAATATTAAACTGACAAATTCTGGAAATGAATTATTGAGTGTTTTAAATGATAAATCTGAAAATAAGATTGAAGGTAAAATCGAAAAATTAAATTCTTCCGAAAAAGAGATTTTAGTCGATTCTATGAATACAGTTAGAAATCTGCTTACAGAAAATAAAATAGCGCGAGAAGATATTACCTATCGCTATGAAATTACTCCTGGTGATATTGGTTACATTATTTATCTGCACGGTGCGATTTACGGAAAAGAGTATCATTTCTCAACTGATTTTGAGAAATATGTAATCAAGACTTTTTACGATTTCTTAGAAAAATATTCCCCAGAAAATGATCGAATTTGGATGGCAGAATACAATAATAAAATTGTGGGTTGTGTTGCGATTGTACATCAGTCTAACGAAGAAGCACAACTAAGATGGTTTCTCCTAGATCCCGCTTTTAGAGGATTAGGAATTGGAAAAAAACTCTTAACCGAAGCGATAGATTTCTGTAAAGAGAGAAAGTTCAAAAACGTTTTTCTGCTTACTACTAACTTGCAAGACAAAGCACTTCAAATGTATAAAATGATGGGATTTGAATTGACAAAATCTGAAGAGGTTGAGGAATGGGGAAAGACGTTTTTTGAGGAGCGATATGATTTGGGGCTTATTGGATAAATAGAGTATTTACCGATTAGAACTAATATAAAAAAGCGCAAAAATCTTTTTGATTTTGCGCTTTTTTTAATCTTTCAATCTAAGATTCTAAGGAAATTACTTAACTGGTTTCTTGATAAACAAATTTTCTATTTCATCAATAATTCTGAGTCCTTCAGCTATTTCTTTTGTTGTTTGAGTCTTTTTCACATTTCTCTGCAGAGACAGAAACTCTATTTTACTTTTATAAAACTCTATTTGCTCTGATAAAAATTCAAGTTTTTGTTTTAAGAAGTTATTCTCTGTTAATAACATTTTATGAACCAAATCTTGATTCTCATCCGTACTTTTTGGATCTTCAATTTTATACCTACCAATTTCAATATTTTCGGAAAGTAGATATTCGAAACTGATTTCGAACAAATCATGCAACTTAACAATAAAATCAAGTTTTGGCATTGTACTTTTTCTGTAGTTTCGAATATTTGCCTCGCTTGTATTCATAACTTTTGCAAAAGAACTATTGTTCCCCCTAAATTCTTTAATTGCTATATCATCAATCTTTTCATTTATTGTACTCATCTAAAAAAGTGTTGCGAAATAATACCTAAACAACATTCGATATTAGTTTCGAATTATTGACAAATTTAAAAAAAAATAATAGAATGTACTTTTTTAAAAAGAAACGTGTCTTTGTCTTGCATAAACTATGATTTTAAACCCATTTACATCATGGTATTAATACGTATACTAGCTTTTATTAATGCCAAAGCAGAAATTTTTGAGATATGAATGTCCTTCGGCTGATGATGTGAATTCTGGCTTACCAATTTTACATACTCCTGTCCCTGTTCTGACTTCTGAACATATTTCACTGTAATGTATTCTTCCCAGTCATTTAGCTTTACACTTAGAAGATACATTTCGCCAAAAAAGATATTCTCAAATTCTGTTTCCTTATACAGAATAATATCTCCAGATTTTAATAATGGATACATACTGTCTCCTGTTACAGAAATTGCTCCGTCACATTTTGGCAAATTTGGAATTTTTATGGTATCTAAAATTCTTTGCGGCTCCCCGCTGCTAAATAATTCTCTCAAACCCGCCACGGCTTCCAAATCATACAACGGTATTTCCTGACTTGCATGTAGCGAATCGACTGTTTTTCTGTCATTGTTCATAATCATTAGACTTGTATTTTCTTCTTTAATCATTGATCCGTTTCCTGTTAATAACCACTCCGAATTCAGGTCTGGATAGTAGTGTAATATTTTACACGCCTTATCTGTTCCCATATTGCTGCTATTATCCAAAAATTTATTAGAAAATCCTAAATCGTTACAGAACTTATACTTACTAATCCCTTTATAATCAAGATATTCCCGCACTCTTTCTGTTGACCCCATAAAAAGATGTATTATTTTACGTTAAATATTTGTTTTAATGTATTATTTTACATTATATTTGCAAAGTAAAGAAAAATAAAATTGAAAAACAAGGGGTTAAGCCAGAAAATATTGGGGAAACAAAAATTAAAGTATTTTAAAATAAAATGTAAAATCCTGATTTAAAATAAATTAAACTATTAAAAATTTAAAAATAAAAATATTACCCTAAAATCTCAAAAAGATGTAAAATACTACTAGTTTAAAAATAATCATTTCTAGAAAATCTAAAAACAATAAATACCATCAAAACTTTAATCCGAATTAAAAATGGGAACAATTCAAATCAAAGAGAAAATTCAGGAATTGGAAAATTGGCTGATTGAAAATCCAAATAGTCCTGAAAGAAGTTTAATCGAATCTGACATTAACAAATTAAAAAATCAATTAAAAGAAAATCATGAGTAACACACAAATTCAACAACGCATTGCACTACTTTATTTAGCCTTACAGTTTTGTTCTGAAAAAATTAAAACATTTACGGCTGGAGAAAGAATCTGCATTAACCAGGAACGTTTTCAGTGGATGCACATTTTAGAAAATGAAAACGCGACCCCAAGACCTGTTTCATCAGTTATAGAAAACAAAATTATAGAAGTTTCCAAACTGGCTCTGAAATACAATTTTAAGCCTTATCACGAAGATCCGCTTAAAGAAGAAATTAACACCGTATTCTAAAACTTAAAACCAATAAACTATGAACACATCAATTATCAGTAACCAAACAATCGACTTGTCTCAATTTTCCGCTAAACAGCTAAAAGAAGCCTTAATTAGAGTCGAAAGCAAAAAAAATCAAGAAAGAGACACTTATAAAAAATTAGTCGCAGAAACGATCCCGAAAGCGCTATTAAAACTAAAAAAGACTTCCGAAATGATTCAAAATGTAAAGACAGAAACATTTCAACTTTTTGAAACGATTTTAGATTTAAAAAACCAAGTCTACGGTTTTAAAGAAAAACAAATGTCACACACCTTTTCTAATGAAAAAGAAGAAATCACAATTGGATATCGAATTAACGAAGGTTGGGACGACACTGTAACAATCGGAATTGAAAAAGTGCAAAATTACATTGCATCACTTTCTACAAATAAGGAAACTGCCTCACTTGTAAAAATTGTCTTTAATCTTTTAAAAAAAGATGCTAAGGGAAATCTAAAAGGATCTAGAGTTCTAGAATTGCAAAAACTTACCAAAGAATTCAACGATGAAGAATTTACAGATGGAGTCGCAATTATAGCTTCCGCATTTAAACCAATTCGTTCAAGCTGGTTTATTGAGGCAAGCATAATTAACGAAAACGGAACGAGAACAAATATCCCTCTATCTATGTCTTCTGTTGATTTTATTCATGGATATGTATTCAATTTCTTTAACCAACAAAATGAACACACCAATGCAGCCTAATAACGACATCTATGCATCAGCACTTTTAGCACTTTTATTAATTGCAACCAATCTGAAACCTATTCTTATGTTTCATGAATGGCTAAATTTCAAAATAGGAACAACATATAAACAATATAGAAATGAACTAAAAAACAAAATCAAAAACAAAACCTAGAAATTCTTTTTTAACGATAAATACCACAATTACTTCACTACATTATTTCATCACTTTAATCCTTTTACCATGTCAGTATCAACTCAAAGAAGCCTCGGAATTCAAAAAAACAAGTTACTTCGATATAAACTTATAAAAGATTTATATCAAAAACATAAAACGGAAGATATCCCAACCACAGTTGTTTGGCGTAAATATATTTATCCTGTTTACCCCATCTCAAGAACTACACTGTACGAAATTCTCTGTACACCGATAACAATTGAATTGAAAAAAATCGAAGAATTAAGCCAAAAAATGGCATCGTAAATCCTCTAACAACGCAACCTCAAACATTCTTTCATTTTACTGTACAAGTCTGTAAAAACCTCGAACATGGATGTTCAAAGACCTTGCACTCTCTTTTATTAAGCATCTAAAGTTCTCATCTTTGCTTTTACAATAGGATCCATAAATTTCCTGCAATAAAATGCTGAATTAAAATCTCAAATTAATTTAAAACACAATAAAAAATTACGTTCTCTTGAAATCCTAACAAAAGAAAAAGCCTGTAACAATTTATTTTTACAGGCTTTTTCTTCTAAACCATTTACAACCCAGTAAAACAACAAAATGTTAAATAAATAATAAAGACAATATAAAAACCATCAAAATAAATCTAGGATTTTCAACAAATACAATTATTGAGAATTTATGATTTTTTTCAGAAATTGAATTATCAAAAAATAGTTTTATCAAAAAAAAGACCTCCTCTCTTTCTTATAAGCAAAAAAGACAAAAAAATAGCCTCATTTATAAATGTTAATTTTTAAGAGAATTTTTCAAGATATCATTTTAGGCACATAATCCTTTACGGGAAACCTCAAATATTGGATATTGAATATTACGAATTTTACTACTTAACCTATAATAAACATAATCATGCTTACCAAAAAACAAGAGTACATAAAACTATTGCGTAGACTATTTTTAGAAGGAAAAATTAGTATCGAATTATTAGAGCTCCTATTGATTTGTGAAAAAGAATCATTCAACTAATTTGGAAAAACATTTTTAAATCTCCTCATAAAGCATAGCCCGTCCTTATTTTTTTTGTGATTAGGGCTATTTTATCCTCTTTAAGCAAAACACACTTGCATCCTACAATTAAAAAGCAATTTACAGCAATTCAATCTTAATCTTGTGAATTTGCTGTCTTAAAAAAACAGTAAGCTTCTACATTTGCAAACTTCGCCAAAAATCGAAACTTTTTACGAAAACCACTTAATAAAGCTTTATCACTATCTTAAAAATAATTTATTGTAGTCTATAAAATATAAATCTGAAAAAGCATTCTATGCTAAAAAAGGTAAACAAATAAAGCATTTTAATTCTAATTTGTTTACCATCAGCATCTCAAAACTCCTCGTAAATCGCAGAATGCAAAATTAATCGAAAAAAGTTTCGATTTTATTTTGTTATTCGAAATAACTTTCGATATTTGTAAAAAAAACAAATGTCTTTATTTACAAAATCAACATTTAATACTAAAATTCGTGAACACAATTATGCATAAAACATTTATCAATCTTAAATCCAAATCAAAATGACTCTTTCTCAAATTATCGAAAAAATACAGGAACTAGAATCCTGGCTGGTTAAGAATCCTAATAGCGCGGAGAGAAACCTAATTGAATATGATCTAAAAAAATTACGAACTATTTTACAATTGCGAAAACATGAATAAATACCAAATTAAAGAGCGTATTGCACAGCTATATGTTGCGCTTCAATTTTGCTCAGAAAAAATAAAAACTTTTACTCCCGGAGAGAGAATCTGTATTAATCAAGAGCGTTTTCAATGGATGCATATCTTGGAAAATGCAGAAGCTGAACCTCGCCCTATTTCAGCAGATCTTGAAAATAAAATAAAAGATGTTATCAGACTAGTAACGAAATATCATTTTAAGCCCTACTATGCGGATCCTTTTATAGAAGAAGAGTTTATTTCAGAAAATAGCGAATCGCAATTCAATTAAAAACCTAAAAAAAAATCAAAAACAACCCAAAAACACTATAAATCAATGTTACCAAACCATGACATTTACGCTTCTCTACTTCTAGGAGCTCTTTTAATTGCAACGAATATAAAACCGATATTGATTTTTCGCGAGTGGATCAATTTCAAAATAAATTCAACTTTTAAGCAATACAAAAATGAGCGTAAAAATAAGCCCCACCAAAGATCCTAAAAGCTATCAGGTTAACGATCATATTGTTTATTATGATATGGTTTGAAATTGAGTTTCTCAAAATGTAGTATCATTTACAGAAAAGACGAGCTTTTAATAAATTAAGAAGAGATGGTTCATTACCAATCCTCAATTTAAAAAATGCACAAAGCGGCTTATCAAATTTAATTTGATTGCCATCTTGCTCCGAACCTGACAGTTTTTAAAATCAAATTAAAACTGCAGTAATTAAAAAAGGTTCCTGTTTTCTTAACTTTTTTAAGAAAATCAGGAACCGAAAAAGCGGGCGCTTTCTGCCCTTATCAAATAACACAAAACCATTCTTTTTCCCAGATTGTTCCAAGTTTATAACTCTGGAACGGTATTGTCGTGCGGACTCTGCTGACTTAAATTATTAAGTGCTTATGCAAGAATGGCTTCAGGACGAAGCTCCAGACGATTTTCGGCATTAGGAGAGAGTGGCCATTGATATATTAGGATCAAATGGTTTTGGTTATCTGTAATGCATTTACAATTATTATTAAGCCTTAAATGGCCGTATTTCTTTAATCTAAAACAATTCTTTCAATCATTTTTACTCTTTCATTATGGCAATATCTAACAACAGAAGTCTAGGCATCCAAAAAAATAAACTCTTACGCTATAAGCTTATCAAAGAATTGTATCAAAAACACAAAACTGAAGATATTCCTACTACTGTGGTTTGGCGCAAATATATTTATCCGGTCTACCCTATTTCTCGTACCACTTTGTATGAGATTCTTTGTACTCCGATAACTTCTGAACTCAAAAAAATAGAAGAACTGCTTTCGAATCAGACTAAAACTTTATAGAACAGTAAAACGATATTGTTAACTGGCATTTCATCTGGATCGCTTTGCAAAGATGTGCTGTTTTTTTCATTAAAAACAGCAACTGTTCGTTGACTGAACAACTTTGTAAAGCACCAGAATACAAGTGTTTAAACACCTTTCATTCGTTTTTTTTACCCCTTTTTTAAGCCAATCTTTGTACTCGAAAAAGAAACATCTACAGCAATTACTACAGAAAATTAAGGCCACATTTCTTCCAAAAAAAAAATACTCCAAGCTGTTTCTCAAAAACAAATTTTAATCCTAACAAATATTTTTAAAACATTAATGGAACAGTTTCTATACCCCACTCTTACCGCATTTTTTGCCGCATTTATTACCTGGTTTTTCTCGATGAGAAAATCATTAGCTCAAGACAGAGCCGCCGAACTTGACAATGCCGTGAGCGCCGTAAAATATTATCGTGACTTGCTTGATGATCTTACCGCTCGACTGACCACTGCAACCGAAACCATCAAAAAAATGGAAATACAACATAGAGAGCTCATGCTGGTAAATCAGCAATTGGTAGACGAGCTGCAAAAATTTAAACAACTAAACGGAAAACAACAATGACATTAGCCGAAAAAACCTTAGAAACTGCGCTTGCTCAAGTTGGTGTCGAAGAAATGCCACGAAATAGTAACGCTGGTCCTGAAGTCGAGATTTATTTAAGAAGCGTCGGACTGCCAAAAGGATATCCCTGGTGTATGGCTTTTGTTTACTGGTGTACTCAAAAAGCCGCATTGCAATTAGGAGTCAAAAATCCTTTAAAGAAAACTGGAGGTGTACTAGACCAATACAATTCTAGTAAACCTTTAGTGAAAAAAGAACCACAACCTGGTGATGTTTTTATCATCGACTTTAATAATGGATCTGGCCATGCCGGAATTGTAGATAAAGTTGCAGGAAGCCTTATCTATACCATTGAAGGCAATACAAACGACATGGGAGGACGAGAAGGCTATAAAGTAGCCCGAAGAAAAAGAGAAATTAAAAGTATTAAAGGCTTTTTACGACTCTAAAACACATTTAATAAACAAATTATAATTTATGATGAATAATTTAAAACGTCTTGTTTTTTTGTTTTTTTCAGTCTTAGTTCTGGCTTCGTGCAAAAGTCCGAAGCCGGTTCTAAGTGAGGAAAAAACCAAAACGATCACAATCAAGGAAACGGTACACGATACTGTTTTTAAAATTCAGAAAGACAGCAGTTCTTTCAAAGCATTGCTCGAATGCCAAAACGGAAAAGTAGTTATTAAAAATGTTACTCAAGCCGAACCAGGGCGTACATTAAAAAGCCCAAAGGTTCGTCTTGATAACAACAAACTCAATGTAGACTGCGAACTCAAAGAGCAGGAACTCTACGCCCGATGGAAATCGCAACAAGTAAAAGAAACCGAAGTAAAAACCATTAACACCACAAAATTTGTCAATTATTTGACTTTCTGGCAAAAAGTGCAGATCTGGTTGGGGAGGATTTTTCTGTTGGTGTTGGCTTATTACTTTGTAAGATTTATAAACAGATTCTACCATTTATTTTAGAATCAAGTAACCAATTTTAAACAACAATTCGCTCTAAAATTTTCAATTGAATTTTAGATTTAAAAACTAAACACATGTCGAAAATATATTTTTTTACAAAAGAAAGCTCAATAGAAACCGATCAATTAGCAGAACTAGCTTTTGGACAGCAGCCAGATGTCGGCAATGTTGAAAAATACAATTTGGATAATAATTTTTCTGTTTCTGAAAACGCTCCTGCTTATGCCATTACAAAATCATTAGTTCTGGCAATTCCAAGTAATACGAATTCTTCGTTATTAAACATTGCATTACTTCCTTTGAATACGTATGTGAGTGGCTTCCCTGTAAAAATGTTTATTTACAGAGGAATTAAAAAGTCCTCATTGGTTGATAATGTTGGAAACATCCTCGAATCAGATGGTTCATGGGCTTCTAGCAATATCCTTAAAGTCATAAAAGAGGTACAAGATAAACTGAATTCAAAAAATGGCACCAATTTAATTGCGAAATCAGATTGTTTAGGTTTAAACTTTTCAGAACTTCCTGACACTACTTTTATCGAAAAAATATTCTTCGATGACACCGATACTTTCCATCCTTTAATTGTTGAAGGAGGGTGCCAAATCGGAAAATTTGCCGGTGGATCTACCCTTGCAGGAGTTGAAGTTATCCTTGATATGATTGGCTACGAACCAACATTTAAATTACTAAAAGCTTCAAACCATACATTAGAAATCGACAAACTAGTTATTGACAGCAACGCAACTGAAGCTGATAAACTGAAACTAAAATTTAACAACAGATTCCAAAAAGAAGAAATCTTAAGTTATCTGGATATTACCGCATTTTATGGTGCTGCAAAAAATCAAGGCTTAAGAATTAAAGGAGCCGATAACGGTGATAATTTCTTGCAGAAGTTTTACAACAAAAATACGGTCTACATTGACATCAGAGATGATTGGGGTTTTTCATACAATCACTTCTTTAAATTTAAGGATGAGTTAAATGTTGGTTTTTATTCTGCAGATAGCGCTATCAAAGATCCTGTATATTCTGGCATGAATTATTATACTAATTGGCCGATTCTTAAAATTACCGATCAGGTTTATAACAATAATAAGAAGTGGTTTCATATCAAAATTCCAATATATATAGGAAGTCCGATAAACGCAAATTTTCTATCCTCTTACGTAGGCAAAATTTCAACAGAAATAGATACTACCCAAAAGAAACATTTTATAATTGCAGATGGAGACGGAAGTAATAAAATACTACTCAAAGAATCAGAGGCTGTTAAATTAAAAAACTGGAAATATAATGACAATAAACTAGGCAGTAACTATTTTCTTTTAAAAAAATCCACGAAAGGAGATACAAAGAACACGCAGAATATTTCATCTATCTGGAATAATTTTTTCTCTTTAAAGATGAATAATATTTTTGGTTTCAATGATTTAATTGATGGAGATTTTAGAATTTACACTTATTCTTCCATAAATTTTCCATTAGTAATTGACTCTAAAAAAGGTGAAGCTTATTTACCAACTGCAGGAATTGCTATTGATAAAAATCATGTCACCTTTTTTTCTTACAAAGACGAAGTCGCCTTTAAAAGTGTAAGCAATAAAGCTGACAATCCCGTCGCTATAATTGGAAAAGGCAAATTCAATTTAAAATTTAATACTGCAGATTACGATTATGAAAACACTACGAATCCGCATACTGGATTTTTAAATCAGATCGTTAAAACATCAAAAATTGGAAACTTTGAATTAACAAAGTATTCAATTTCTGATACCGAAAACACATCTAATACTGTTAAGTTCCTTACTTATTCAAAATCAGGGGATACGAGTATTAATGATGCTATATTTGAAACTTTTGAGTCGATTACTTTAACTCATAATGAATACAATTCTTTAAAAGCATATCTAAGTGCAAATAGTGATTTTCCTAACCAACCACTATTTATAAAATGCAAAAAATATACTTCTAAAGCTTATCAAACTTTTACACTTGAAGAATATACCTTAACGTTAGGAATTCCAACTTTTGTTAATTATGAAAATCCTGATCTAAATTATATGGCAATTGCTGATTCTCCAAACGAAATCATTTACGACAATTTGCCCATTACCTTAACAAGTATTAACTAATCTTCAATCGCTTAAATTATGTCCTTACATATATCCAAAAACGCAATTAACAATATACCATTAACAGATGAAAATCTCACAGATGACAAAATTGGAGGAGTTCTGTTAAATGAACCACTATCAACTAGTAAATATTTAGTAAAACTAGCTAAAAACGATGTCGCTAATCAAAAACTTGGACTTAAATACAAATCTTTTGGAGAGCATATTACAATTCTAAAAATGGCCATAACAGCCATTGATGCAATATACGATGAATATACAATTCCAAATGAATTAATAGCAACAGGAATTTTTGATGTCAATCTGGAAAATGCAATAAAAACTTTCCAAGGAACTGCAATTTTTACAGCAAATAGATCTATTGATATCAATGGAATTGTTGATTCAAAAACTTTATTAGCAATTGATGCGGCATTGAGTCGAGATAACATTTTTGACTACGAAAAGAAAAAATATGTTGGAAAAGTAAACTCGAGATCGTCTTTTTATATTGGCAGTGATATATCTAATCCGCATCCCAATTATAAAATTATAATAGAAGGTGGTGATGAAATTACCATTGAGGCCAAACCAGAATTCGGTTTCTCTTATATCAATTCTGGAAATGATGGCAAACATGTATATGGTGTTCCAAATGAAAAATTTCAAACTGAAATCGACAAGCATCCCTTAGTAATTGCAAAAAATTCAAAACGAGCAATTGAAGGAATTCCTCCCATAAAAAGTATTGGTTTCGCAAAATTAGATTATAATTTGGAATTTGCCAATGCAAGTGTTCCGATGACAAATATTCAAAACGAATTAAGCAAAACTGCTCCTTTATTATTTGATGATAATGGTGCTAAATTATACAAACTAAAAGAAGGTGATACTATATCTAAAATAGTATTAGACAATTATTACGGAGGTGGAGATTATGCTATTATGGATCCATACAACAATGTTCCAATCTTTATTTTAAAAGAAAGAATCCCATTCCCTGAAGACAAAAGAAAAGATGATGCTCGTTTTCAATTTTATCATAATTTATTGTACTATTACAATTCTGAAAAAAAAGGAAGCGAACCTGTAAATGAGTGGGGATTTCGAACTAACAATTACGAAAGATATACAATTGATCATTTGGACATGGTGGATATTTTTGATAATGAGTATAAAGAAGAGGATCCAAATACGGCATTACCAAATTATTACCGTTTTTTAAAAAAAATGGAAGAATTAAATGCAAATAGTAAGATGATTTTTGATCCTCTAGGAATTACAACTTCTTTTACAACCGTTCCAGGAGAAAACATAAGAATTCCTTCCAGACAATTTGCAGACACCATGTATTATTTTTTAAATTTTAGACATGATGAAATGCTAGTTAAAAAAGAACCGGAAGATGAAACTTCAACCGCTATGGACTATATTAAAAATGAAGCTTTAAGTGATATTGTTGATCTTATGTCTGATTCCATGGATGCCCTATCTGAAATAGCAGAAGAAGTAAAAGAAGATGCAGTTTCTTTATATCATGAAACTGTAGATTTTTTTGTCTCTGCATATAATTTTGTTATACAGACATTGGTCGATTACTGGCCTAGAGGACTTGGCGGAAAATTTGGTGTAGGCGTAGGGATAACATGGGGAATTCCTGTAAAAACTAAGGCAGATGTAGAAAAAAGTATTTCTCGTAAAATGACAAAAGCAACTGAACTTACTTTAGTATACACGGACGAACAAGTTTTTGAACTAAGTGTGGAACATCTCGAAGGATTTAGTTATGGTATTGGTCAATATTCTGGACATGGTCGTTCGAAAAAACTATTTGGTGCTTTTGCGGGTTTTGAAGCTACAGCCGGATTAACATTAACTCAAAGTTCAGAATATGAATTTCCTATAAGGCAAAATGAAACAGCTCTATTAACGATGGTCATGAATGTTTTTGTTGGACAAGTACTACAATCAGCATCTAAAATTTTCACATGCTTGGAATCTTTAAATCTCGACCCTAAACACTACATAACCAAGCTAGAAGTAAAATACAATTTAGGAATTGATGCAGAAGTTGGAGCACTGATCGGTACCAAGTTAAAAAAAGGATTAGATATACCTAGTTCTAATGTCGAACATCCTACAATTCAAAATGAGACTAAAAGCTATGGTTCTGTCTCTAACATTTTTGAGAAAATCCCCTCGATTGGTGTTCACGGTGATATAAATATAAATGCAGGAGCGGCTTATAGTTATGAGGCAGAATATGATGATGCCCCATTTACAAAAGGAAATAAAGGACGGGTATTTTCAAAAATAAAAATTGAAAATCAATATTATATTGATGCAAAAATTGATCTTTCACTCATAAATAACATCTTTAAAAGTCTAATCCCTGGCTCTGAAATTCAACCCACTTATATAGGGAAACTTTTTGACAAAATAGAATTTGATAAAAAGGGAATTATGCTAGGGACTTTATATGAATTTACAAGAACAGGTTCGCCAGACTCCCTGACTAGTGATGATTTTAATTTTAGTGATATTACTTACGATGAAGACGATTTTACGTTAAAATATTTAAGTAGTAGTAATGTATCGAAAGAAGTCTCATTACATATTGGAGCTTATTCAGGTGATGCAGATTCTCCTAAAACTGACGGAAAATATCGTCTTCATATGCCTACATTTCATGAAATGTGGATAGCAGGACTTGATTTCGCTTTTACTTCTGCCGTAGCTTTTAAACTTTTTAAAGGACTCGAACTTCACAAACAAGTTGGAATCTTTGATTTTGATGGAAAAGCAAACAATGTAACAATAAGTGACAACTCTATATGTGACAAAATAATTCAAGCAATGAAAAAGGCTAATATTGTAAAAATGGAAGCAAAAACAATTGTTGCATTTATAGAAAAATTCCTTAATCATACAAAAACAGAATTGAACTTAGATTTAAAAATGAATATTGACTTTAATGAAGATTCTTTACTAAAAAATCTACTTGAATTTCAATTAAAAAAATTATATCAGAAATATGTCACTTTCGAAGGTAACTCCGCTTTGAGTCAAATATTGGAGAAAGATATTGAAACCAAAAAAGCTGAAATTTTTAACGAATTAAAAAAACAGAAAATCGAAGAAGGAAAAAAACAATATGAACTTATATATGGTAAGAGCAAAATTCCTGGAAGTAATCTCGATAGTTTAAATTTATTTATAGATAAAGAAATTAGTTCCAAAGGAGATCCTAATGGGAATTATTTTATTGCTGCTGCTAGATTTCTTATGGGAGTTTTTAATGCTAATTCTTATATGAACAATTACAAACTTGATAAAGATGAAGATTATGCAATAACTGAAATCATAAATCTTTTCAGTTTTATAGCGTCCTTAACAGGATTTGAAGCTAAACTTGACAGTAGTTTAAACTTTGGATTAGATGCAGAATTAAAAGGTGGTTTATTTGGAGCTGTTGTAGGCGGTTCAGTAGAGGGTTTTGTTGAAATAAATTATAAGCCTACTTTGTATGAAAATGGTAAAATAGCTTTTCTCGAATCGAACGATCCTTTAAAAGCAGTCTTTACAGAAATTGAAAATATACTTGAAAACATAACCGATGATAAACGAATTAAAGCAAAAACATTATTTCAAGTGCTCTAAATAATAT
>NZ_JAGIAV010000007.1:176027-224119 GCF_017744675.1 Flavobacterium sp.
GAGACAAATAATATTCTGTGAAAAAAAAGATGACAATCACATCTAAAAATACAGTAAATTTCCTCTTTTTACTGAGAACTAAATTTTTATGAAAACAACAATTAGCTTTTTGATTTTTATTAACTCATTACTATTATCAAATATTGTCAACGCTCAAAACAGTCAAAATTATAATAACTTATTTTATGAGAAATACAATGCGATTAGTAATCAAAACTTAAAAGATTCTGTAAAATCTGTTCATCTCAAAATAAGTAAACCAAAAGAGGATATGCCGGAATATAAAAAAACAAATGCTATCTTTAGTAATGGAATTAGAGGCTCTGTATATTTCTATTTTGATAAATTCCAAAGACTTGAAAAAAGATCAGGTATTGTTTTTCCACGTCTAAACTATCTAGAAGATGATTCTAAAACAGAATACGAATATGAATATAATGAAACTGACTGGGTAGAAAAAAAAGAATTAAGATCTACTTTAAAAAAGTATTATCCTGTGATGGATTATAATTTATTAATCAAATTAAATCAAATTAGAATTCCTAAAGAAGATGAAATATCTAAAGAAGATGGTAGAACTTGGCCTCACTATAGAGAAGATAAATTTGAATACGAAATTGACGATGCAGGAAGAATTATTAATGAGAAAGAGTATTTTGTATATAGAACTGGCAAAGAAACTATGAACAAAAAAGCCAATGATAATGACTTAATAAATCAAAAAACATTTATCTATAATGAAAAAGGGCAAGTTGTAAATCAAAAAATTACAGTTGGTTTATATGCTCAGAATAAAATGGCATATCACTTTTTAGGTACTGAGTGTTCTTATTGTAAAGACTTACAATTGCAATATGAATATGATTCAAAATCACGTATTATCAAGATAATTATGTTTGGATGCGAAAAAGTTATTGCGCAACAAGATTATAGCTACAATTCCATTAAAGATTATGTAGAAACTGTAAAATATTATGTGACAGGAAATGGAGGAATAGCCAATCCTACTAGAAATTTCGTAAAAACATTTAATGAACAGGGTGATATTATAAAAAGAGAATACATTCCTGATTATCCAGACCAAGATATCATTCAAAAGATAAGTTACTACACCTACCAATACGACAGCCATAACAACTGGATAAAATGCAACATATTCCTTGAAGGAACACCAGATGGAGAACCAACTTTGGTTGCCGAAAGAAAAATCGAATACTACAATTAGTTTTTTACAAAATACTATCTCAGTGCTGCGCTTAAAATTTAAGCGCAGTAAAAGATAGTTTTATTCTGTTATTAAAGCAGACTTCTTTTCTAGATACTTCATTTCATAGAAGTAATACATTAAAATTCTCTTTGCTCTTCATAGCAAAAACTCATTTCATCTTTTCCCCAAAAAACATAATTGTTCACTTTCTGAACAACTGTGTTAAGTCTTAAAATACAATTGTTCAGTGACCTTGCATGCGTTTTTTAAAGCCTGTTTTTTTTCAAATATTTGCAATGTGAAAAAGAAACAGCAATCAAAATTGAAAGCAAACTCACATAGAAAAACAATTTTCTGATTTAGACAAAAAGACTTAACAACAATGTTTTTTAACTAACTATTGAAACAATTAAAAATTCATGGTCATAACACCATTAAAAAACACAACTACCTAAGAAACAGGTAAAACACAACACAAAAACACATTTCAAAATTATTTTGTCCTCTCTTGCCCGAAAGGAATGCACTCTACCTATGCCTTGTTCTAACAGAAACATTTGGAGAGAATTACAGCAAGATCCTAAAAAAATTGAATGAGTTTGTGTAAACCACTAACAACAGAAAATAAATTTTAGAATATGTCAAATCAAATAATGCACCCCTCGTTAAGCCAATTATTACCATTAGACAAAATCCCTAATGAGTTAGAGGCAATCAGAGATGCCCTCGCAAGTCTTTTTGATTCTGTTTTTGTCAAAGATTTAATTGCTAGCCAGAGTTATGACAACTCCTCTGGTTTTTACAGCATGACATTAACCACGTACAATTCACTTGGACTTGATATTCCGCTAGCACAAGATTTAAAGCTGGTTTTGAATCCAACTGTCGATGGCAAGACCGAAATTCCAATCAGTTTTGATTACTCTTGGATTATTTTAAAGTATATCAATGATTTTAACTTTGAATCATTTGACAATGCTATTGAATCTGTATTGCGTATTCTTTTTGAATTAGCAGAAATCAATGAAAAAACATTTTTAAATGAACTTATTAATACTTTTTATCCTGGTGCAAATGCGCTAGTAGATTTTGTTAATCAGTTTAATAGCGTGCATACAGACGCTATAGCAACTTTAAACGATACAAATGCCTCTTTTGATAATCAAGTAGAGCACTTATCACAGCAAATAGGTAGCTTAGACATTGACTTACTAAAATTTGCTTACGATGCTCTTCTGAATGTTGGAAATGAAGGATTAGATCGTTTGAAAAAATTATTTGCTCGATATTTCGATAATATCGAAAAAAACATCAAAGAGGCTTTAACGCTTCAGTTCAGAATGGCTATTAATGAAATTAGCGTAGGGCTTCAATTTCCTCGCAAATGGCTACAACCAGTTTATACAGGCAAAGAAAATGTTACTGACATAAATTTGGATGATCCATTGCCAGAAAATTATTTCAGTTACTTAAAGTTTGATGTCGGAAGCTTAGAATATTCGTCTAATCGCGGATTTATCTTTAATAATATCTCTAGCTTTAGTTTAAACAGATCTATGATTGGAAATACTGGATTAATCGCAGAATTTTCAGGACTAAAAGTAGATTTAAGCAGAGACAAAAATATTCCCGAAGCAGATGCTGACGGAAGAGGCGCCGCATTTAGAGGAGTTTACGCTGAAAAAGCGGCTATCAAATTACCAGAAAAATGGTTTAAAAAAGAAAACGATGCTACATTACAAATCACTGGAAAACAATTATTAATTGGTACAGAAGGTGGAATTTCTGGAACAATTGGATTAGAATCTCTAATTGTTGGGAATCCCGTTGAGGAAACTGATTATATGTGGTTCAAGTTAGGTAATCGTTTCAAAGTTGGTTTTAACAAATTTGATATTTCCTTCAAACAAAATAGAGTTATCTCTTCTAACATAAAAGGTGCATTAGAAATTCCAAAATTTAAGAAAGGTAATACTCCATTTATTGTTGACATCGAAGGTCACTTATACGATGATGGAGACTTTAATCTAACCGCTTCTTTTGATAAAGAAAATGAGCCAAAAGCCAATTTATTTGGTCTAGTAGATTTTGATTTCCACAGTTTTGAACTTGGAAAACAGGACGACGATTATTATGTAGGAACTTCTTGTTATGTGTCTTTCCCTGAGAATACATTAATGTCTACATTGACAAAAGGACAAGGTTTTGATGTTGAAAAACTTCGCATTTATAGCGACGGAAATATTGAAGTTGAAGGAGGCTCTATTCCAATTCCTATTAATTTATCTGTGAATCTTGGACCAGTCCAGATGGCGGTAAGCAATATCAACTTTGGTTCAACGCAACTTAATGGACGTAAATATAATTTTTGGGGATTTGATGGGGCTATTAGTGTCAATCCATTAGGGTTAGATGCTCGTGGTGAAGGTATTAAATACTATTACAGCACAGAAGAAGGATTCAAAGATTCTTTCGTCAGAATCCAAACGATCGAAGTCGATTTACTTATTCCTGGAACAGCTTCTAAGGAAAATGCGATGGCTATTATCAATGGTATGATTTCGCTTCCTCAACCAGGTGTATCGCCTGAGTTTATGGGAGAGGTTTCATTAAAATTGCCAAAAGCTAAAATTACGGGAAGTGTTGGTATGCGTTTTGCACCTAAATATCCAGCATTTTTAGTTGATGCAAGCATCGAATTACCTACAGGTATTCCGCTTGGATTTCTTTCAATAACGGGCTTTAGAGGTTTATTAGGATTTAGATATGTGGCTACTAAAAAAGCAGCTGGATTAACGGTAGAAAATTCTTGGTACGAATTCTACAAACACCCAAAAGCCGGAGTCAATATTAAAAAATTCAGCGGACCGCCAGATTCTTTACAATACGATTCGCCATTCTCTATTGGAGCTGGTGCAACCTTTGAATCAACAGGTGGAACGATTTTAAATATGCGAGCAATGTTATTGCTCTCTCTGCCAACATTATTTTATATTGAGGCAGGATTAAATGTACTTGGTGACAGATTAGGCCCTATTGAAAAAGATCAAAGCACTCCCCCATTCTTTGCAATGGTTGCTTTTGGAGATGATTCACTAGAACTTGCAGCCGGAGCCGATTTTCAAATGCCAAAAGAAGGCGGAGAAATCATTAAGGTACATGCTTTATTAGAAGCTGGATTTTTCTTCAAAAATCAAAAACCTTGGTACATCAATATTGGTTCTAAAAAAGATCCGATTACGGCTAGAATCTTAACTTTATTTACAGCTAAAGCATTTATTATGCTTTCGGCTCAAGGAATTGAAGCTGGGGCAAGATTAGACTTTAAACTAGAGAAAAACTTCGGACCTGCAAAAGTCAAGTTATGGGCTTACTTGGAAATGGGCGGAAAAATTTCATTCAAACGTCCTCAAATGGGTGGTTATATTGCCGCTGGTGGAGGAATTCAGATTAAAATCTGGATCATTAATGTTGAAATTGTCTTAGACACCATTTTCTCTGTAGAGTCATTTAAACCATTCTTGATTTATGCAAAATTAGAATTAAGTGTACGTGTTAAACTCGGTTTCGTTAGAGTTCGTAAAAATTTCTTAATTGAACTTCAATGGGATATCAACAGAATTGTCGATCGTACACCGTACAGTCCGCTTCCTAAAGGTACCTATGGAGATGCTAATGATAACAGAACAGCCGATTCTGTAAAAGGAGTGCATATGCTTACAAATGAAGCTTTCCTGCTTGATTATTTTGATCAGATGCCTAGCACAACTGCCATTTCTAAAGTGATTCCGTTAGACACTTTTATCGATATTAAAATGACTAAAGGAGTATTGCCAAATACCAGTCTTACTAAAATAATTGGTGGATACACAGCAGATGCTAAAAATTATATTGATTTAATGCCGCCTGAAGCAACATCAAAAGCAGGTCGAAAACTTCGACAAGTGAAACACCAATATTCAATTGAATCGATTGAATTACTTTCTGCAAATGGAAACTCTTGGGAACCTTATCATCCTTTTAAAGCAGTTGTAGATTCAACATCCAGAGATCTTGTAAAAGATTTACCGTGGGCGCAATGGCAAAAGGTAATAGATCAATACGATAGCATTCGTGTTTTGGCAACTAATCCATTTTCATACTTAAGTGCAGGAGAACCTGGTTGGCATGTTCCGGAACAATTCGGAATCACACCTTCTAAGTTATTCTGTGTCTCTGAAAGCATTGAACCAGATTATGTCAATTTTTTAAATAAAAAACTAGGAAAACGTTATTATGTACCTACTCAATATGAAGCAGATAGAATCAATGGTCTGTACTTTAAACTCGTTGGTGAAGGTCCTGAAATCGTGGATGGTGAGCTTAATAAGGGGGATTTTATGAACATTTCTGCAGAAAGCAATCCTCATGGTTTTAGAAGATCGCTTTCATTCAAAAATTACGATCAAGTCGAAATTATTTTCCCTGAATCTGCTATTGAACCAACTTTAAAACTTACAACTCAAGCAAAAACAGTCAATATTAGAGCCTATAGTTCGGTCTTTGAAAACGGAGATAAGCTAGCAAAATACGTACCTGTTAAAATTAGAAAAACTGCAGATTCAACAGCTCTCGAAGAAGTAAGCTATACTAAAGCAGAGCTGAGATCGCCAATTACTTTATTTGATGAAAACGGTGCTATTTTATCGAAGAATAAAATTGATAGAATTGTTATTAGTCCTGTGGCTGCAAATGCTAATGCTATTTTAGAGATTAGAAATAAAATTGCTGCGCTATTTAATGCTACTTACGCTTCAGCTGATGGCGAATTCATTGTGTCAGAACCAAGTGATGTAGCTGAGTATGACCGTTTAATGACAATATTAGCACAATTAAAAGCGGAAGCGGGTAATGATAATCCAACTGGAACTTCTGCTCCATTAACATTTACTCGTTTTTATGGATATAACGGAAAAGCCTTTTTTGCCTTTGATAAAGTTTTCAAATACAATGATACTTATTTAATTTCATTTCATCCAACACCAAAAACTACTGTTATCGCACAAATAGATGCAAAAGGAAATCTGTTGAGAGAGCGTTTATTGAATGGCTTGGTAACATCAATGCAAGTGGTAAATACTAATTTATTAATCACTCAAGCTTTAGATGCAACACAGTGCAAAGGAATTGGAGAAGCAATTGTTGATGATACTTTTATTGTGGGTTGCGCAGCTCCTGCTGCAACAACTGCTATTGTTGAACTTGATTCTGAGTTAAACAGAAATTCTGGAATGCAGTATATGAATACATATTCTGAAGGTTTCAACAAGCTGATTTCATTGCCAAATAATGAACTGCTTTGGATTAATACTTTGTCAGATGGAACTCAAATTAACTGGGTAAATGGTACCGACCGTTCTCTAGTTCGCCGTATAAAAGTAGATGAGGTTGCAATTAAAGTTCTTCAGCATAATAATACTTATTTCAGTTTGATTACTAAAAACAAAAAAATCATTCATTTCAGTATCGATGCGAGTGTTAAAACAATTACAATAGCAGATACAAAATTAGTTTCAGAACCATCCATTTCTGAAATTACCGATGCAGTAATTGCCAATGGCAAAGTATTGCTGACGGTTAAATTGACAAACGGAAAATTCGGATTGGCTCAAATTAATGGAACTGCCATTACAGTTGTGAAAAACGATGTAATTTTTGATTCTGCTCTTTATTTATCAAATAATACTTTGGCTGATAATTCTGTTATTGCTTATAATGAAAAATACTTGTTTGTATTAAATACTTCATTAAACCTTATAAGACTAATCGAAAGAGGAAATGCAAATGATAAAGCATCAATTATTAACATTAAAAATGAGCCTTCGACAAATGAGATTCTAATGCTTTCATCCAAGCAAAATGAAAAAGGAATTTATTTCTCTCTATTTAATGATCAATTTGATAACTGTTCTTTATATCCAAAAGAGACTGTTTCGGTTGTTTCGTCTGCATCTGCTCTAACAGATTCGACTGCGAATCAAACAGACTTAGGCAGCACCGATAAAATAGTATACACAAGAGAAACAAAATCTTCCAATTTATTAACAATTAACGCTCTTATTTGTTCTGCTGGAGGAGATTCGGATGATGATAACGAAGTAAACTACTCTACTTCTATTCAAGAAATTGGGTGGTTGACAAAGGAAAGTGCGGTGCACAATTTAACTATTCCAGGTTCTGATGCTGTTAGTGGAGATAATAAAGCAATGGAAGCTGCTATTCAAAATACCGTTCAACCGATTTGGAGACCAAATTCAACTTATTGCTTAAAATTTACTCTTACAGATAGAGTGGATGATAAAGACACTACTAAATTCGATTACTATTATGGTTTCAAAACATTAGGACCTGTTGGGCACTACCCTGTTCCAGATCCTGTAGTTCCTGCTGGACAAGATGCTCCTGCTAAAAATGAATTAACCGATTTGTCTAAATCGCCATTGACTTCATTGAGACAGTATTTAGATTACAACCGTTCTTATCCAAATGCAGATGGAAGTTTGTTATTATCTAAACCTTCATTCTATGGAAATGAACAATGTAAGATAACAATGTTCTTCAAGAATCCTTATGTGTATCATATGCTTAAAGAATGGGATGCGTATGACAACAGAACAAAAATTGATGGTGCTTTAAATCTTATTATTAAAGATCCTTTGAATGATGTACTTATTCAATATCCGTTACCAGTACAAACCGTAGAAAATCCTACTACGTATCCGCGTGCAGAAAAAGAAAACACAAAATGGGTTGACGATAACGATCCTAGAATTCCTCTAAACATCCAAATGTTGCAAAACATGATTAAAGGAAGTACTGGTAAAATAAAATGTGACATTACAATTGGAGATGCCTTAAAACCAAAATCGTATGGATATGAGGTCAAATTAACCGATCTAAAACCTTCGAAATTATATACTGTTTTAGCGAAAAACTATTTCGATAAAAATCAAAATAATCAAATCGAAGACTCGGAAAATGTATTGGTACACCAATTTGGTTTCCAAACGTCTCGATACAGAGATTTTGCAGAGCAAATTAATAGTTATGAACTAGATGAAGCTACAGGACGTAAAGCTTTATTTGATATACCATTAAGCTTAAGTGAGGATCAGATTACATCTTTAAACAATGTTATTTTTGGAATTGATGACACTCTAAGCAATTCAATTGCTTTAAAATATCAACATCTATTTGATCGTGCTATTGAGGGAATCTTAAAAATGTCTCCTGTTGATCCTGCTCAATCTACAGAAGTAAACCGAATTGTAAATACTAACACTGGTGAAGTCGTAGCGCTTTTAGTTCGTAATCCGGAGCCGTTTAATATTCCTAAAATTCCATTAGAAGAAATTCAAAAAACTATTGCTGTAGTAGACGATGCTGGCGTAGCAAAAACAAACTATCAAGTGTTGCATTCTAAAGATTATGCGCAGGTATTAATTATGAATAACAGTAAAAAAATTACTGATTCAAATTTAAATATCAAGTTCGAATATAGGATGTGGAATAATAACGGATCTACTGCACAGTATTCAACACCATTAACAGTTCGTGCTGCCGAGCCGGTAACCTTAACTATAGAAAATATAAATCTTTAAAAAACAATAAAAATGAGTTCTATAAATCTTCAAGAAAGCCAATCCTCAGGTTGCGAGACATACATCGCTATCGTTGTCGATGAGTCGGGTTCGATAAATGGCAATGAAGCGCAGCAAATACGAGACGGGCTGACTTCATTTATCAATTCTCAAGCTCAAAGCAAAATTACGCTTTCTTTAATCGGAATGTCTAATAGCGACAGCAATTCAAGATCAGAGCATGTTATTCAAAAAAGAATTTCGGGCAATACTTCCAGTTTTTTAAGTTGGATTAATGGTTTTGGTTCACGATCAACCGATCCTCAATCAGATCACTGGGCTTCTGGTTTAGAAGTTGTAAACAACTTGACTGTAATTCCAGACGTTGTTGTAGTGGTTACTGATGGTTTGCAGGTCAACGATACTGATTTGCTGAAAAATTTATATCAAAATCTGGATGAAAAATCACATATTTTTGTTTACGGTGTTACAAGCACCGTAAACAATGCTACCGAGTTGGTAACGCCAATTACAACCTTTTTAGGAAAAACACCGGTAGTAAAAAGTAGCGGTCTTTCTATGCTAAATACAGACTACATCAGAGTTCCTGATTTTAGCACTTTAGGATCAGAATTAAATCAATTAAGTAGTGATTTATCAAGTGCACAAATTGGATGTCTACCTAATGTGAGCATCATTCAAAATAAATTAGTTTATCCTGTTTTAAAGAAAGGTCTTGCCGTACACGAAAGTGCTGGAACTTTGGTTCTTAGAAACAAAAGTCGTGTTCCTCTTACTTTGCCCTCAGGAGTAAGAATCCATAATGCAAGCAGTCTAGGCGGATTGGTTTTCAGACTTCAAGATACTGTTGTTATTCCTGGTTTGGCTAGTGTAGAAGCTACCATTCGAATTGACGGAACACCTTCTGTAATGGATAGCTACAATGCTCTAATTGTTTTACCAAATGTTTCTAATCCTAGCAACTTTAAAATCAGTTTTACTGTAAGCAAAGAAGTTTATATTGTTGATCTTAATTCAAGCAAAACAGCCTTACAATCTACAAGTTTACAAATCGCTGCAGCAGGTTCTAAGGGTCTTGATAGTACAAAAGGAATTCATCTCCGTTGGCTTTTGGCTGGAGAATTGGGTGCAAACCACCTTCCGAAAGGAGATTTATATAAAGGTGGCAATGTTAATTTTAATAAACCTGATGATTTCGTAAAGTTATATCGAGCGCCTTATACTAAAGCTGTCCATAAATTAGATTTAACAAAAAAGCCTCAGTCTGTAGATCGCAATAAAGCGCTTTGGGTTTATAAAACTCCTGCGCTGCAAAGATCAATCTATGTTTATTTCAAAAACAAAGCAAAATATCTTTTAACAAGAGCTAGTTTTGATCCGATGACAGATCCATCTGGTTTTATTCAAGCTTATGGAAACGAAATCATTGAGATTGAAAACAAAACTGAATTGTTTTTTGCTGCCGAACTTAAATTTAATGCTGCAGATATCTCAGGCACTGTTAAATTAGAAACATTATCTGTAGCTGAAAACAGCATCGCTGCATCAAAAAGAGTAACAAATCGTAAAACTTATCCATCTGCACAGCTTAATGCAATTCGCGTTGTAGCTGACAATGGAAGAAGCATTCGTTTTAAAGCAAATAAATGTTTATTAAGTGAAATCAATTTTGAATTTTATGGTGATTTTATCCAAAATGCAAATATAAATGGCAACTGGGATTTAAAAGGAAAATATGCTTTAACTACTAGTGACAGTAAAGCATTTGAACAATTAGAACCAAAGCTAAATGCTGTTCACGGAAAATGGTTAAAATTTAATGATGGAGAATATGTCAATGTAAACAACTATAAAGACAAATGGAAACGCACAACAGCTGAAGGAGATAAAAACATCAAAGAGGTTGTTGAAAGTTACATCGATCTAAGTCTTGACGGCACAAATCCAACTGCAATAGAAACTGTTGAATTTAAAGATAATGTTCCTACTAATGAACCTCAAAATGGAGAAACGGCAGAATTTGCACATAATACAACCGAAATATCTAATCTAGATTTATTGAACATTGCTGCAAATGATTATCACATTGCCAGAATGTTAGGTTTAGGATGTATTGATATTGATCAAGCTGTTCTTTCTGGCGAATATATCTATCTAACAGAGTACATAACATTTAAGAATTTAGAAGGAGGTACAACTCCAAAAGAAGTACAGCACCTTTCTATGAGTATTCCAACTTCTGTAAACACAGAACGTTTGCCTCTTCCTGTACAATTAAGTAAATTTTTGCCAGGTCTTAACGCGGGTTCTGATGAAGACGATCAATCTGCAAAAATTACAGATCCTAATGGATATAGTTTTGATGGAAAGAAAAGATATCTGAGTTTGTTTATGAATGACATCGCAGATTACAGTGTAAACACTGCTTTCTTCGATTCTACAGACGAATTTGACGGAAGTTCTTTTACATTCCCAATCTATGCAGGAGTTGATTACAAAATTAAAGGTGAAACAAATTGGCAAAAACCTGAATTAGCTTGTGACACAGAATATTCTAACGTTACTAAGGAATTAACGCCAGGGTCTTTTGAGCCTTCTCCTATTATCATTCCTGAGTCTGGAAAATCATTTTTAAATGTTCGCCAAGAAAAAACGGGTTTAAAAACGCACGTATATCAAGGTTACGGCATCAATATTTTCTCAAGGGCAACATCTGGAAGACAATTAGAGATTACTTCTGATATTAAACCAAATAATACATTATTGCCTCCATCTGGAATTAATTCTTTATTGATTACCGAAGAAAATCCGTTGATGTTTACTTCGATGAGTGAACAAGTTAAACTGAAAACACTTTTAGACAATAATGCACTAACTGATAAAACTTACATTCGACTTCTTTTTGAATATTATTCTGCTCAAGAATTATTAAGCTACAGTATTCCTGACGGAATGAGTAAAGAAGATGCTTTACTTGCTGATAAAATCTATCCAGATAATGAAGAGCTATTTGCTGATTATTTTAAACTTTATTTCAGAGATAGTCTTCCTCAAATTGAACATGCAAAAATTGCAACCATCACAGATAGTTTATCAAATGAACTTACCTCAATTATTAGAATTACCGAATACAAAATTCTAAGTAGCGGCGAAGACATAAAAGTCAACTTGACCAATGCCAATAAAGATAGATTTATTGGAGGTATTTTAACCGTTGGCGAAGAAAACTATATCATCCAAAATATTAATGTTATCATTACAGCAGAGAAATTTGAATATGCAGATGTCGAAGTACTTAAAAAAGAAGTAAGCGAAAGCCTGCTTTCAGACGGAGACGCAACAGTCGATTCTGAACAGATAAAGCAAATCAAAAAACCAGTTAACGAATTATGTTCATTAGTAGAGAATATGCTAACGCCTGCAAATTGGAGACAGCCAAGTCCAATTGGTTTTCAGGTTCAATTGCCACAAGTTTTAAAAACTGTACATAGAGAAATTGTTTTGCAAAAAGACAGTCAAGGAAATGATACTTTACAGGTAGAAAAAACAAGAGGAATTTGGAGTGACAAAGTCGAAATTAGAAAAGCTTTGGAGCAAGCTTATCAAGTAGATGCTAATGGAGAATATATACTAGATAGTGACGACAATCCAATTCCGCTTCCTGAAGAAGAGAAAAAGCATTTTGGTTTATATGAGCTTACTTTCAAAGGATTAAAACTGGCTCAGCATCCGCAATACAACACAAACAATACACATTCAGTTGAATGGGCAAATGGTATGGTGCGTTTGTTTACTACAAGCTGTTTTGATGGCTCAAATCCTATTCCTGTAAAACCTAGAAAAGAATTTAAAGTTGTACGTGCAGACAATATCGGAACAAACCAAGATTTAGTCTTAATTGTCAATGATCCTAATTTTAAAATTAAAAAAGACGGAACCCAAGAAATGGATCCGACTTATGATCATATTATTCTTGAAGAGGATGCAAACCACAACCCAAAAGAGCAAAAAGTAAATTATTATCCAAGCTATAAAGCATATCTTTTTGCTGATCCATCAAACGGAATTACAGCAGCAAACATTCAGCCAAGAGAAGGAGAAAATACGCATTATTCAATTTTTGGAATTAGCAGCCATTCGAATGGTTATGATTATGATTCTAAAATTAGCGTTCCAACTCCAATGTATGCCGTTAGAATAGAAAAACCTGTAAAACCTGAGGATGTAAAAGGAGCTTTATATGCAACAAGACCTGATTTTTTCAATAGATCAACATACACGTTCACAACTAGATATACGCACAAACCTTACGGGATGCTGCATTACAGAGCAAATGATCAGGCTTTATTAAGTGCTTTATACGAGACAGCAACAATTGCTACAATTCGTGAAGAGCTGAGTAAACTTGGCGGAAATAATGAAGAATATTTCACTAATAGATGGCAAAATTTCTTAGACTTTAACGGGTTGCAGAATAAAGCGAATTATGAAGCTTATCCTCCTGAAACTGTTTCTGAAGAAAATTATCATTTCCCAGTTCCTGACAGTGAATTATTAAGAGATGAGATTAATGAATTTATCAAATGGCATAATACAACACAGAAACAAACTGTTCCAGACGTAACCGCTTTAACTGCTCTTAATCAAGTTATTATTCCTAAGACAGCGGGAATTGAAGAAGATTTATTAGCCATCCATTTTATTGAACAAGCTATTCATGCCACTTTTGTGCCGCTTACTGAAGTTCCTGTTATTTACGAATATATTAATGATAACGATTATGTACCAGTTAATAAAAAGCAAACCATTAAAGACAAGAACGGAAATGTTTTAAAATATCCGAATCCTGATTTAGATATTGCTCCAATGATGAAAATCACAAATGCAGCTGAGTTTAGAACGCAGTTTACAGATTTTAATCTTGACGGTAATTCACAAAACATCTATTTCTATGGTGTTCGTGAAATGGATATTAAATTGAATTTTAGTGAGTTTAGCACTTTCTTGGGACCTGTAAAATTAGTTCCTTCTAGTCCTCCGCAAACACCAGAGATTAAGAGAATTATGCCTGTTTTAGAAAATCAGGTTTTAGGAATCAAGCCTTCTATTCAAATCGAATTAAATGCTTACAAACCAGAATACAACATTAAAAAAATAAATATCTATCGTGCAAAAAATATGCTTGATGCACAATCGATTAGAACGATGACTCCTGTCAAAGAAATTTTGATTAATGAGGATACTTTATCTACTGATTTTAATAGTGTTTGGACGGTTTATGATGAATTTGAAGATTTAGAAAGTGTTCCTTTTGGTGATGGTCTTTTCTATAGAATTACGGTTTCAAGAGAAATTGAATATGCTGATCCGAGTTCGACAGATGAAAATAAGATTATCAATATTGATTACACGCCATCTCAGCCATCAAAAATTACAGCTACAATAATTGCTGATAATACTGCTCCAGAATCTCCAGAGTTAACGGCAACTGGAGCTCCAACAGGAGAAAATGAATCTGTATTGAAACCAATTGTATTTAGTTGGGAGAAAACGGTTCATAATGGTAAATATCATTTGTATAAAATGAATAATCAAGGAAACTGGGATAAAATTCAAGAGAAAATTTCTAATGAAAACATCGTGACGTTGGCTTTACTGGATACCAAATTAGAAACCGACGAATTAACTATTAAAAATGCTGATGATGAGAGAATTTACCATCATTTCAAAGTCCTTGCTGAAAATTCTTCAGGCATGTTTAGTAGTGAAGAAAAAATTCTAACCCTATAAATTCTAAAATGAATCCCAACGAAATTGTTTGTTGGGATTCAAAATCAAGCTAATCAAAAATAATATTTACAGAAAGAAAATAAATTTCAAACAACATGGCAACAGACAGAACTAACATTGGCTATAAATTCGAAAACGGCGATATTCCGACAGGGGCAGATTTCCAAGAGGTTTTTAAAAGTTTCGTTCATATTGACGAAGACAAAGCCGACTTTCAAATGGTCGAAACAGGAACCGATGACCAGCATTATGTAACTCCTGCCCTTTTACGCGCAGGTTTACAAAATATCGGCATCATTACAGGAAACAGCTACATGCCTCTTAAAGAGCATTTTGACAATTTTGTCGGCAATACCATTTCTTTACAATATGCACCAGTCAACTATAGTGTTAAAGTATTTAAAAACGGACAATTATTGCTAGAGAAAGAAGGCCAAGGAAATGATGGAGATTACATCATCAATTACGAAATGGCCAAAATTACTTTTTCGGGTAACATTGATAATAGAAATATTGAAGTCGATTATTGGTATAAAAATTTAAGTCCGAATCCAAATCCAGGAGGCGGTTCAGGTCAACAAATTGACTTTACCAGTTTTTTACATACCTCAGGAAATGAAACTAAAAACGGAATCCTGACTTTCAACAACACCACTCCTACCTCAACTAGCGGGATCGTATTAACAAACAGCGGTGCCGATGCTGGCGCAAAAGTATTGGATGTAACAGTTAGCGGTGCTGGAAGCGGTATTGCGGTTCAAAATACAGCAGCAGGAACCGGTATTAAAGTATCCAACACTGGATCTGGAGCAGGTTTACAATTAAATTCTTCTTCAGCAGCAACAGGAGATCCTTTGCAAGTATCGAAAGATAATGTTGTAAAAGCTAAAATTGATGCTGAAGGAATTGTAACAGCTAAAAAATTTGTTAGCGAAGGCGGAACAGCTGAAAAATTTGTAAAAGGAGATGGTTCTTTTGATGATAAAATTTATGCTGAAGACACAAATGTAATTCATACTTCTGGTAATGAAACTAAAGACGGAGCTTTAAAGCTAACACACAATACTTCGGCAGATGATGTTTTAACAATTGAGAAAAATAATAGTGCGAACTGCTTAAAATTGGTTCAAAATTCTAGTTCTAGTGCTACCACTTCTACTTTTGACACGAGTACTGAAAATCTCAACAGAAAAGCCATCAGCGTTCAAAAAACACAAGTCGAAAAAGCATTTATCACACACGACGGAAACGTATCTGGAACTTCATTTACAACCTTAAACGAAAAAGCCGATATTACAGATGGCTTCTTAACACTAGCAGCTTCTGATTCTGCAACTGCAATGGCTGGTCATGCAAAATTATACGCCAAAACAGATGGCACTACCGATTTGTATGTAATGGGTAGTGATGGAGTTGAGAAGAAGATTGGCACTCCAGAGCTTAGTAATTATGTCGATAAAACAACTAATCAAACAATAACAGGAATTAAAACTTTCAATAGCAGCAGCACAGATCTCGGTATGATATCTATGACCTCTACAAGAGGATCTATTCCTTTACTAAAACTTGCAAATTCTGGGCTCGGCAGTACGTGTATTAATTCAATTCAAAATGATACTATAGGGCGAAATCTTGTATTAACTGCAGGTCCCGCCTCGACAGGATTTGCTATTGAATCAACAAATAATGGAATTTCAACATTTAAACTAAATAAAGAAGGGGATATCACTGCCAATTCTTATAAAAAAGCAGGTGGTACAAGTTCGGAATATTTAATGGCAGATGGATCTGTTACTACCTCTGCATCTCAAGGATTACCTTATAAAGTTTATACAGCTTATATAAGAACAAACAGCCTTTCTACTCCCACTGTAATGCAGAACACTTTTGGAGGCACAATTGTATTTTCGGGGTCTGCCGGTGTATATAATGCCACATTAGCTGGGGCTTTTCCAAGTAACAAGACGATAGTTTTTGCCACAATTGGAATACCTAATGTATCAGGAAATGTTTCACATAGTATAAGAGCTTACCAAAATACTAGTGACACGGTACAATTTGTATATGAAGAAAATTCAACACCAGTTGCTGGTGCACATGTTAATTTAGAAATTAGAGTATACAATTAAATGTAAGCTCGATTCCTTTAAATGATTAACATTTATCTAAAATAAAATATTAAATACACATCAAAACAATAAAAATGGAAAATACAAAAATCAATAAAGAAGAAGCAAAAACAATCAATGCAGAACAATTAAAGAAGTTACAAGATTTTAATGTCTTTATGGATAAGGCGAGACTGTCATTGGGAGAATTGTCTATTCAATACGAGTTTCAAAAAGCAGATATCTTAAGTCAGATTGCCGTTCAGCAGCAAAACTTCAATGAATTAGAAAAAGCAATCAAAGAAGAATACGGAGATATTCGTGTGAATATTGAAACTGGCGAAATTGTAAAGCAAGAACAAGAATAATTCTTGATCATAATTTTTAAATAGTTATTTAGGAACCACAAATTTATTGCCTTTTTGGCGTGGTTCCTATTAACTTTTATTAGGCTTTTACAGCCAATTTATTTGTACAAATTAAGTACAAACTTCCATCATATTCTTCATCTATTTACTTCAATACAATCTGCTTTATTTAATATTGCTTTTTATAAAATTCAATTTTTCAGCAATAAAATAAATTAATAGCACTTCAAAAAGGTGAAATCAAAAAGCATCTAAAAATAGCTTTCTCACCTTATCAAACTTAGTTATGCTTAACGCAATTCTTCTCTAAGTTGAGACAAATCATAATCAATTATAAACAAAGTATGGAATATTACAATATAGCCAAGTCATTGACTGCGGCAAAAAATGATTGCGCTGCCGGAGTCATGGGAACTTCCGTTACACTAACTGCAAATGCGAACCAGTTTATATCGACAGTAAGTGTTGAAGATGCCAATGCAAAAGCAGATGCATGGTTGGCAGCAAATGTTCAGGCCTATGCCAATAACGTAGGTTCATGCAGAGTTACAGCCTGGAGAGGAGTAAATCCGTCTTGTGTTGTTGAACCTGATGTTAACTTATCACCTTTTAACTACATGGTTATTAGATACAAATGGGCCATAGGAGCAGGGCAAGATTTCGACACTTATACCGGAATTATTAATTCGGGAACCGCCTTAGATAATAAATGGATGGGATGGGGTCATGGATTTAATAACGAAATCCCAACAAATGCCCTAGCAGCAGATTCTTATATTATGTGGGCTGGTGATAATACGCAAGCAAATGGTGTTGAAGCCTGTCTTGTTAATTTCAGTAAAATAACAACAGACTATCCTACTTTAAATACTGTTCAGATAAGAATGGCTGGCTCATGGTATAGAACTGTCGAAACAGGAAATATAGATGTAGAAATAGTTACGTATCTCGGCGGTACAATGCAAAAATCGGGTTATGACATCATTAATGTTGGCGGAACTTTGGTGGATCGAAAGAACTTTTCAAAAAAAGTGCCAATCCAAGGAACTAATTTGGCTAAAAACATTGAGGCCGTTACTAATCTCGGATACATTACCTACATCAAAGACTCGTCTACAGGAAAAATCGTAATTAAATATTAAAAAACAAACGTATGGGAAATACAGGATACAAATCTTTTGGAGCACTCGAATTATATTATGTTGATGACGGAAGCCCAACAGGACAGCCAACTAAACCAAATGTAGTTACAGATCCTGATTATATCGCACCCGTTTTAGATACTACAACATGTGCTCCTAGTATAAGATATTATAGTGTAGAAAAAAGATTAAGCGCAAAAAAAAATAACTGCGGAACAGGATACAGCGGAAGTGTTGTTACACTTACTGCTCTTCCAAATCAATTTGTCTCTACCATAAGTCTTGCAGATGCCAATGCACAAGCAGATGCGTGGTTAGCGGCAACAGTACAGAATTATGCAAACATCACAGGAACATGCGAAATTACCTATACTCCACCCACAGGTGGAGGCGATGGTGGAAGCGGATGTTTTGTTGAAGGCACTCTCATCACATTACCTGACGGAACAAGAAAAGCGATTGAAGAACTTACTCTTGACGAACTATTGCTTTCTGCGGAAATTGAAACGCTTAACGATACCAATATTCCTAATGAATTGTATAAATGGTCATGCGAATATTTATCTGAAAATAGGATTGTTTCGCCTATCACAAAAATTACAAAACAAGTTGCCGAAAAAACAATTATCGTTAATGAAGGATTATTCGAAGCCACTCCTACTCACCTACAACTAATTCAACGCAATGGCTTTTGGAGATTTATTCCTTTGGGAGATATAGTGGTTGGAGATAATTTATATACGATAGACCGCGAAATTATTCTTGTTACTTCTGTAACTGTGAATTTAGAAAAACGAAACATCTATCCAATGACCCTAAATCCATTTCACACCTATTTTGCAAATGGAGTTTTAACCCACAACTATAAAGAAGCAATGCATAATGATAACTAAAGAAGAACGTCATCTTAATCAATAAAAATAATTTCTTCTTTTAAAAACTCTACAAGTACTTAATCCAAATTCTACCGAAAATTCTTTTTGAAATTGACCTTGAAATAATCTTAGTCAAAAAAGAATGTAGAATTTGGATTTACGTGCATATCATTTCCAAAGAAAGGCTTTAAATACATGCAATTATCAATAAACAAAAATGGATACAAATCATAACAGAATAAAAGTCTCCGACTTAGAAAAAAATGAACAAAACAAAATTTTAAAGACCAATAGCAATGGTGAATTAGAATTTAGCGACATAAACGACATCAGTTACAACTCCCTTGATTATATTGTTCCAGGCAAGGCTTTGGATGCAAGACAAGGAAAGATCTTAAAAGATTTAATTGATGACGCAAACGAATTGCTTGCTACTGATAATGTCGATTTAAATACACTTCAAAAACTAGGAGACGCGATTGAAGTGGTTTGCAGTTCTTTAAGTACAATAGTAGTAAACGATTTAAGTTCTGGCGGTACAACAAAAGCTTTATCGGCTGAAATGGGAAAAACTTTGCAAAACAACAAAGTCGATAAAATCTCCGGAAAAAGCCTAATTTCTGATAGTGAAATTACTCGTTTGGCTTCACTCTCAAATTATGTGCATCCTCCTACTCACGCACCAAATATTATTGCACAAGATTCAGAAAATCGATTTGTTTCTGATGCTGAAAAAGCAAATTGGAATGCAAAGCAAACCTCTTTAGGATTTACTCCTGAAAATGCTTCGAATAAAAATACTGCTAATGGTTATGCTGGTTTAGGAGCAGATGGAAAATTAATCTCTTCTCAGCTTCCTGCCATTACAGTAAATGATACTTTCGTTGTAGCTTCAGAAACTGCAATGTTAGCATTAATTGCAGAAACCGGAGATATTGCAGTAAGAACCGATTTAAGTAAATCGTTTATTTTAAAAGGCTCAAATTCAGACATTTTAAATGATTGGCAGGAATTATTAACTCCTACTAGCGAAGTAACAAAAGTTTTTGGAAGAAACGGTTCGGTTACGGCTCAGGCTGGTGATTACAATGCCGATCAAATTACTGAAACCTCATCAAGAAAATTTCAATCTGCGACTCAACAAGCATTTAATGATGCGACCAGTTCAATCCAAACACAATTAAATTCAAAAGCTTCTACCACTGGCTCAGGAGCTTCTGGCACTTGGACTATCAATGTAACCGGAAATGCAAATACTGCAGGAGGATTAGCCGTTCATTCGTCAACAAACAATGAACCAAACAAAATTGTCCGAACAGATGGTAATGGTTACATTCAAGCAGGATGGATTAATACTATTTCTGGCGATAGTGGAGCTACTCCAATTAATAGAATTTATGCCTCAGATGATCAATATTTAAGATATTATACACCCGCAAATTTCATAAACTCGTTGGGTTTAGCTACAACTGCAACAAATAGATGGTATGATGGTTGGGTAAATCTGGATGCAAATACAATTTCCGGAAGTAAATCAGGATTCACATACGCTAATAATGCACCATTCAATGGTCCTTTAGTTCATTTTGATGCTGGCGGTTATGGTTTACAGTTAAATTCCGTCTATCATGTTGGGAACGAAATATCATTTAGATCAAGAAATGGTGATGGTAATACTTGGAATAGATGGAATAGAATTTGGCATGATGGAAATGACAGCTCGTTATTGAAAGTTTCTTCAAACAGTAGCACCCCTCTCAACTCAAATTTTGCAATCGGAACTGAGTCGAATAGAAATTTCATACAATCCCATAATGGGTATCCTCTTGATATTAATCCACTTGGAAATACTGTGACAATTAATGGAAACACAGCATTGCATGTTGGAAACTTCAATCCAAATAACGTAGTTCAAGGTGGAAATGCAAGAGGGCGTTCAATATCTAAAAACAATGGGAATGCTAATAATTCAGACGAAACAAATCCATCTGGTTTCTTCTATGGCAATACGGTAATGGGAATGCCAAATAATGATTGGTGGAATTGGATTAACATTGCGGGTAGTGACTGGTCAGGCATAGATGGCTACGGTTTTCAAATTGCAAACTCTTTTTGGAATGGTAATTTATTAAGTAGAAATATGACTTCAGGTTCTTGGTCTGGCTGGAGGACTATTATTGATACTGAGAACTTGATTAATTATGCTGCTAAATTAAATGGCTCAAATGCATCTGGTGTATGGCCAATAAGCGTAAATGGAAATTCTACAGGGTTTCCATTTCAACCTGGTATCCAACTAGATAATTTATCTGGCAATACTTCAACTATTGCAAGAGAAGAAACACCATCTTCAGGTTATAGCTATACCTCAACATTACATATGGGTTCGGGTGATGGCAGACAGCAATTAACTATATCAAGAGATGGTAGCGGAATGAAATTTAGAGGAAATACCACTACTAGTGGTACTTCTGGTTGGACGTCATGGAAAACTGTTCTAACAGATAGCAACTACGCCACCTTTTCAGCATTCTCAGGTGCAATCACGGGAGCTTCTTTAACTGTTGCTGGAGATGTTACCGCTTTTTCAGATGCCCGAGTCAAAGAAAATATTCGTCCGATTTCAAATGCAATTGAAAGAATTAAAGCTTCAAGAGGGGTTGTTTACGATAGAATAGATAACAATCAAAAAGATAATATTGGATTTATTGCTCAAGAACTTGAAGAAAATTTCCCTGAATTGGTAATTACCCATGGAGATGGAACAAAAGCCGTTAAATATCAAAATGCTGTTGCTATACTATTCGAAGCAATAAAAGAACAGCAAGCTCAGATAGATTATTTATTAGCTAAAATTGATGAGTAGAACTCAAAATTCTTCTTTATTCTTCGCTATTTACTGTCATGATTCATAGAGAAACCTGCCTATAATGGCCTATTTTTCTTTTCAATAACGAAAGCTTTAACCTATTTCTATTTTTTCTAAACCAGTAAAACTAAATAATTTAATCAATACATATGAATACAAATCATAATAGGATAAAAGTATCCGACCTAGAGACAAACAGTCCCGATAAAATTTTAATTACAAATTCCAATGGTGAATTAGAATTTAGTTACATTAAAGACATCAGTTACAATGCATTAGACTACACCCTTGAGGGCAAAGCTCTTGATGCCAGACAAGGTAAAATTTTAAAAGGTTTTATTGACAATATTAATACTTTGCTTGCTTCTGATAATGCCGACTTAAATACCATTCAGGAATTAGTAGATGCTATTGAAGTAATCCAAACATCACTAAATAATATTTTAGTAAATGACCTTACAACCGGAGGAGCTACAAAAGCATTATCTGCAGAAATGGGTAAAGTACTGCAAAACAACAAAGTTGACAAGGTCACAGGAAAAAGTCTCCTTTCAGATTCAGAAATTATGCGTCTCGGAACACTCGTAAATTACACACATCCAACAACTCATGCTCCGAGTATTATAGCTCAGGATACGAGTAATCGTTTTGTTTCTGATACTGAAAAAGCCACATGGAATGCAAAACAATCTGCTCTCGGATTTACTCCTGAAAATATTGCAAACAAAAATGCAGTTAACGGTTATGCGGGACTAGGTGCAGATGGAAAAATTATCGGGACCCAATTGCCTTCAGTTGCAATTAAAAATACCTTCGTAGTCGCTTCACAAACCGCCATGTTAGCATTAATTGCAGAAACAGGAGATATGGCTATTAGAAGTGATGTAAACAAATCTTATATCTTAAAAGGGACAAATCCAGCATTAATAAGTGATTGGCAAGAATTGTTGACTCCACCAGATGCTGTTACTACTGTTTTTGGCCGTAACGGAACTGTTACGTCTCAAACAGGAGATTATACGGCTGATCAAATTAGTGAAACTGCATCGAGAAAATTTCAAAATGCCAATCAAAATGCCTTTAATGATGCCACATCTAGTATTCAGACACAATTAAATTCAAAACAGGCAAATATAGCCGCAGGTACGACAAGTCAATATTTTAGAGGTGATAAAAGCTGGCAGACGCTAGACAAAACTGCTGTTGGTTTACCTAACGCCGATAATACTGCAGATGCAGTTAAAAATGTTTTATCTGCAACAAAATTGACAACTGCTAGAACTATCAATGGCGTTGCTTTTGACGGATCTGCAAACATTACAATCAATGCAACAGATTCAACTGCAAGAATTGCATCTAGCGAAAAAGGTGCTCCGAATGGGGTTGCTACACTGGATGCCAGCGGTATTATCTTAACTTCACAATTGCCCAGTTATGTTGATGATGTATTAGAATTTACAAATCTAGCTGGTTTTCCAGCAACGGGTGAATCAGGAAAAATTTACATTGCTAAAGACTCCAACAAAACTTATCGCTGGGGTGGATCTGCATACGTTTACATTACAAGTGGTGCAGTAGACAGTGTTGCAGGAAAAACTGGCGTTGTGACCTTGACTAAAGCCGATGTTGGTCTCGGAAGTGTAGATAATACCGCCGATGCAGCTAAAAATGTTTTGTCTGCTACAAAATTAACTACAGCTAGAACAATTAATGGGGTATCATTTGATGGTTCTGCAAACATTACGATTGCTGATTCAACAAAAGAAAATAATATTACTGCAGGCACAACTGCTCAATACTGGAGAGGAGATAAAACTTGGCAGGCTCTAACTACAGCAAATGTTCCTGAATCTGGAAATTTATATTTTTCAAATGCGAGATCGATTGCTTCTGTTTTAACCGGATATAGTTCTTCAGCTGGAACAATTTCAGCCACTGATACTGTTTTAACAGCTATTAATAAATTAAATGGAAACGGTGATTTAAAGGCTCCTCTAGCCTCACCTACGTTTACAGGAACTGTCACTGCGCCAATTTTTTCTGGAGCTTTAACCGGAAATGCTGCAACAGCCACTATTCTGCAAACCGCTAGAACAATTAATGGAGTATCGTTTAATGGTTCTGCAAATATTACTATTGCTGATTCGACAAAATTACCTCTAGCTGGCGGAACAATGAGCGGAGATATTGTATTTCCTGGAACTGATCGTTCAGAAGGTATTTTTGGAACTTATGATTCTACAAAAACACAATCAATATGGTCTATAGGAACAGCTTATAGAAGTTCTATCGATGGCTCAAATTTTGGCACTCTCTATGGTCTTGCTTACAAACATACCAATAATACATCAGGAGGAACTATGGCTGGTGGACATCAAATGGTATGGTGCAATAATGGTTCTCCTAAATCTGCCATTGGAGATGGAATCTGGACAGCAGGTACAATTACAGGTGACGGATCAGGTTTAACGGGTATCTCACAATCATTTAGTATTGGAGGAAATGCTGCAACAGCTACTAAATTTCAAACACCGAGAACAATTAATGGCGTTTCATTTGATGGTTCTTCAAATATTACAATTCCAACAAATGATACGGACAAAGTTCCTCATCAAGATGGAACAAGATCAGATCTTAATTACAATAGCGCTGTTACAGCATCTGGTTTTTACAATGTTAATTCAACAGGGACAAATGGTCCTGGTTCGTCTTACAACAATCTAATTGTTGCCAAAGGAATTGATACAGGATTGCAAATAGCAGGAGGTCATAATAATGATTCATTGTGTTTTAGAGGATGGAGCTCGAATGGAACAACTTTTACGCCATGGAGAAGAGTATTGCATGATGGTAATTATAATTCATATTCTCCAACATTAACAGGAACAGGTGCTAGTGGAAACTGGGGCATAAATATTACAGGAAGCGCTGGCGGTTCTTCAAGACTTGTAGATTTATTAGCTAATAGAACTGATGCCGCAGCTTATCCAATTCTTTGGGGGGTTAATCAAGGAACAAATCCAATAACTGGGAATGCTTCGACTTATGCATTTTCATGTGATGCTGTCAAAATCCAATCAAGTACAGGAACAGTAATCGCGAATAACTTTAGTGGAAACGGAACTGGTCTAACGGGAACTGCAGGTTCGTTAAATATTGGTGGAAATGCAGAAACAGCAACTTCTACCAGAAGAATATCGTTTACTGATGGGCCTAGAACATTAGTTGACCGTTTACCTAATACATATGCTAGAACAGTTAATTTCGATTTTGTCAATTCAGCAGTTGTTGGTGGTACTGGAAATTATGGCGGAGTTATGACATTTGCTCCATGGGATGGAAATACATCTTCTACGGGAGACTCTTCTTATCAATTAGGCTTTAGAAACGAAAGTGGTATAAATGGTTCTGGGTTACCTGGCCTTAGGCTTCGTAAAGGAATTGACACAACATGGGGAGGGTGGTATGATATTTTACATTCTGGCAATTATGCAGCATTCTCAGCTTTTACTGGAGCAATTACTGGATCTTCTTTAACCGTATCTGGAGATGTTACCGCTTTTTCTGATGCAAGAGTTAAAGAAAATATTAGACCAATTTCAAATGTAATTGAAAGAATTCAAGCTTCAAGAGGAGTTGTTTATGATCGAATTGATAACGATCAAAAAGACAATATCGGATTTATTGCCCAAGAACTTGAAGAAAATTTCCCTGAATTGGTGCTTACCAGAGAAGATGGAACAAAAGCTGTTAAATATCAAAATGCTGTTGCTGTATTATTTGAAGCAGTTAAAAAACAACAGGCACAGATTGAACAACAGGATAAAAAATTGAAAATTATTCTTGAACATTTAAAACTAAAATTATAATGGCACTTTCAACAACCGGCTCTCTTTCCTTAGGAGATATAAATGTAGAATTAGGTAGAACCAGAACAGCATCCATATCTTTGGATGCTGCTGAAAATGGCTCGTATGTTGCAATCAATCAAAATAGTTCCTCTCGACCTTCTAGTTCAAATCCTGCTACCATTAGCGAATGGAGAGGTTACAATCATTTTGCAACTGCGCCTTCAATTACAATTACAAGCTATAGTTCTGGAAATTTATATTTTACGGTTTCTGGTACTGGATATTCACCTTCGACCTTAACAGTAAAAACCAGTACTACTTCTTCAACAGGACCTTGGAGTAATTCGACTGCAGGATCCAACTCACCTAGAGGTGTTTCTATTCCAACTGTAACGACTTGGTTTATGATTGAAGATGCAATTAACACTTCCGTATTTTCAAATGTATATCAATTTGTGGTTGCTAATGACACTACACCTCCAAGTGTACCAACAGGTATATATTGTAATGACGGAGATGGAGAATATACAACATCCATCTTTATTGGATGGAATGCTTCAACAGATAACAATGGTGTTACGGGTTATAACTTACAGCGAAAAGCAGGTTCTGCTGGAACATGGGTTACTAGATATTCAGGTTCAAATACTCAATATTATGATACCGGAAATTATGACACCTCATATTATTATCAAGTTAGAGCATATGATGCAGCAGGGAATTACTCCGCCTTTTCTTCGTCAGCAAGTTGGCGAACAGGTTCAATTGTTTGTTTTGTCGAAGGCACTTTAATTACGCTGCCAGATGGTTCGCAAAAACCAATTGAAACCTTACAAGTTAATGATTTACTACTTTCTTCCAAAATTGATACTCTGAATGATACGAATGATGTTACTAAACTTTATAAATGGTCTTGTGATTATTTAATGGAAAAAAGAATTACAGCACCAATAACCAATATTAAACCAGAAATTGCTCATAAAACAATCATCTTAAATAATGGATTACTTGAGGCTACTCCTTTTCACTCGCAATTAGTTCAAAGAGATGGTCTTTGGAAATTCATCCCTATCGGTGAAGTTGTCGTTGGAGATAATTTGTATGGCTTATCTAAAGAAATCATTCCAGTAATCTCTGTATCTGTCAACCTAGAAGAAAGAAAAATTTATCCTCTAACCTTAAGTCCGTCACATACTTATTTTGCAAATGGTATTTTAACACATAATATCAAACCAGTAGACCCATAAATGAGTTATAAAATCAATAAAGAAGATTTAACCAATATTAAAATAAGTGCTATTCAAGATATTCTTCCTAATGAATCAATTGGTATTTGGGTAATAGATAAACCTATGAGTGATAAGTCCCGATTTCTATTCCAAAGCCAAATGCAAAGAAAGTGGTGGGAAACCGATGATTTAGGAAGATATTGCAACCATTCCCCAATTCCTAACACTGTTGTGTATGTACACAGAGACAGATTGGAATTAAAAGCAAAAACTTTTATTCAAAGTGGAATGGAAATAATGGTAGATTATCGAACCATAACCGAATGTATTGGTTACATTCCTGATTTAGAATTTTTAAAAATATAATAGCACTTTCAACAACAGTTCCCTTTGATGTGATATAAATATTAGCTTTGACATTCGAATCGACTAAAACAGATCTTGGCAAATTAGAGAAAAATATGATAAAGGCCGCAGGCTTTGGGCAAAATAAAAACTTACAGTATTCAAGAATACTCTTTTTTGCATGTTGATTCGGATGTCATCCTTTATGGCTCCTTTCAATTTGAACACTTATCATAAACCTTATGTACCGTATTTCGAACTATTAGAAAATTGTGAAATAGATTACCTATTAGATTCCCCACAAAAAAACTTCTTAAATCTTGAATTTAACAAGCTATTTTGCAATTCTTTATTTGCTTTCGGTAGACAATAATGAAAAAAGTTCAGATCTCTTGCCCTCATCACAAATTATGTATAGTTTGGGAGCAACACTTTTGGCTGTTATTGCTGATAAACCGCAAATGTCTATCGAAACAATTATAGCCCCGTACTAAACTAGCTTCTGAGATAGTATCAATTAATTTTAATGAACAATGTAAAAAACGATTTATCCAGATTTATCAAAATAATAGATGAATTACTAAAATTCAAAAAAAATGAGCATTAACCACAACAGAATAAAAGTCGCTGATTTAGAAACAAATCAACGTGATAAAATTTTAAAAACAAATGAGAATGGAGAACTAGAATTCAGTGATATTTCTCAACAAGAATATGATCCAGTTTCTGCAACAACTACAGGTATTGTTGATAATACATCTCTGCAAGAATTAGGTGGTGCTGATAAAACTATTAATGGAGTTAGAATTGGTAAAGGTAACTCTAATAATGTCGAAAACACTGCTTTAGGAAATGAAGCTTTACTTGTAAATACTTCAGGTACATACAATACAGCAACAGGTTCAGGAGCTGTAACTTTAAATACTACAGGTTCACTTAACACTGGAATAGGTAATACTGCTTTATATAATAATACTACAGGAAGTTATAATACTGGAGTAGGTACAAATTCTTTATACTCAAATAAAACTGGTAATTCTAATACTGCTTTGGGGAATGGTGCTTTGGCTGGAAACCCAAACCAAACAAGTCCATCTAATACTAGAAATACTGCTATAGGAGCTAGTGCAGGTTCAGCTATAAGAACAGGAAGTGATAATGTTCTTATAGGGGGAGATATTCCTATAGCTACTAATAGTGGATTAATAAATGGTAACAAAAATATTGAAATTGGCAGATTAAATAACTTGCATCAAACTGGAGATAATAATGTTTTTATAGGGTGGGCTAGTTCCCCAACATCAACATTAAGCAATAATATTATCATATCAGATGGCGCTGGAAATATAGCTATTAGAAAAACTAATACTAATCAATTACTAGCTCCTACTTTGACAAAAGCTTTAGTTACTTCAGGAGGAACAACTTCTTTAGTTAATAAAGAATATGCAGACAGTAATTTGCCTACAATGACAACTTTAAATGTTGCCCCAACTTCAGCCACAGCCACAGGAGTAAAAGGAGATATCAGAATAGATAATGATTACGTTTATATATGCGTAAATACTAACACTTGGAAAAGAAGTGCATTAACAGCTTGGTAGATGAAACAAGCATTTTAGAACTTAATAAATCAAATAAAAAGCCAGCATCAGACGACAAAAAGTCTTCTACGCTGGCTTTGATATTTAAAAATAAAATAGAAAATCAATAAAAAAACTCCCTTCCCCAACAACAGAAAGAGAGTCTTAAAAACTATAAAAAGGAAAATAAAAAAATACTATAAATTCATCTTTTTAGCATCTTCAACAAATTGCTTCAAACCAATATCGGTCAAAGGATGTTTCAATAATCCTTTTATTGCAGAAAGCGGACCTGTCATAACATCTGATCCTATTTTAGCGCAATTGATAATATGCATTGTATGTCTTACTGAAGCAGAAAGTATTTGAGTTTGATAATTATAATTGTCGTAGATTTCTCTAATTTCTGAAATCAAATGCATTCCGTCTGTTGAAACATCATCTAGACGACCTAAAAACGGAGAAACATAAGTCGCTCCTGCTTTAGCGGCAAGCAAGGCTTGACCTGCAGAAAATACTAAAGTTACATTGGTACGGATTCCTTTTGAAGAAAAATATTTGCATGCTTTTACTCCATCGCCAATCATAGGCAATTTAACCACAATCTGCGGATGCAAAGCGGCCAATTCTTCTCCTTCTCTTATCATTCCTTCAAAATCTGTCGAGATTACTTCAGCCGATACATCACCGTCAACAATATTGCAGATCGCTAGATAATGATTCAAAATGTTTTGCTTTCCAGTAATTCCTTCTTTTGCCATTAAAGACGGATTGGTGGTTACACCATCTAAAACGCCCAAAGCCTGTGCTTCTTCAATATCCTGAAGATTAGCAGTATCAATAAAAAATTTCATGTTTTTTGTGTTTTTTAAAGTTAGTAGAGGCGCACGGCAGTGCGTCTAAAAGATTTTAGCGAGAAAAAATGTGCATGTCGATTGATTCTGTTCTTCAAAAAACCTTCAATAAAAATTTAACCACTATTAATTTTTATCAAACTGGCTCCATTTTAATCTTTCAGATAAAAAGAAAATAGTAACTAAACCTTAAATCTATTCTCTCAACTTAAAATCAAAATATAGACCCACATCTTAATGCACATTTCTCAATTGTAATCTAAAAAGCATTCTTAAAGGATTAACGTCTTATGACTATCATATTTAAAAATCTAAATGTTTTCAGATATTTTGCCCACTAAATATTTTTTTGTAGAAACCTAACAGATTTTAAAACCTGTTAGGTTTAATTTATTTTTAAAATCTTACCAATTAAATATATTGGTTGATGATGTTTTCAAACAATTCTTGCTTACCGCTTTGAAGATTTAATTCTCCATTTTCGTGAGCGATAGTGTAAAGATCTTTAAGTCCTAATTTTCCATCAGCGAAATCTTTACCTTTTCCAGAATCAAATGAGCTGTATCTTTCTTTTCTTAATTTCTCGTATGGAGAAGAAGAAATAATTTTATCTGCAGTCAATAAAGCTCTTGCAAACGTATCAGCTCCGCCAATGTGCGCTAAGAAAACATCTTCTAAGTCTGTAGAATTTCTTCTTATTTTAGCGTCAAAGTTAACTCCACCGCCTTGTAATCCGCCAGCTTTTAAGAAAACCAACATTGCTTCAGTAGTTTCTTGAATGTTATTTGGGAACTGGTCTGTATCCCATCCATTTTGGTAATCACCTCTATTAGCATCGATACTTCCTAACATTCCAGCTTTTGTAGCAACCTCCAATTCGTGTTGGAAAGTATGTTGTGCCAAAGTAGCATGGTTTACCTCAATGTTGATTTTGAAATCTTTGTCTAAACCGTATTCTTTTAAGAATCCAATTGCAGTTGCAGAGTCAAAATCATATTGGTGTTTAGATGGCTCCATTGGTTTTGGTTCGATGAAGAAAGTTCCTTTAAAACCTTGCGCTCTTGCATAGTCTCTAGACATTGTTAAGAATTGCGCCATGTGATCTAATTCTCTTCCCATATCTGTGTTTAGTAAAGACATATAACCTTCTCTACCTCCCCAGAATACGTAGTTTTCTCCTCCTAAAGCAATTGTAGCATCTAGAGCCAATTTTACTTGTCCTCCAGCTCTTGCCACAACATTAAAATCAGGATTTGTAGCTGCACCGTTCATAAATCTTGGATTTGAGAAACAGTTTGAAGTTCCCCAAAGCAATTTAATTCCAGATTCTGCTTTTTTTTGTTTTAAGTAATCTGTAATAAAAGCTAAACGTTTTTCTGATTCTGCAAAAGTTGGCCCTTCATTAATCAAATCGTAATCGTGGAAACAGAAATAATCGAATCCTATTTTACTGATGAATTCAAAAGCAGCATCCGCTTTATCTTTTGCCGCTTGATACGGATCTGATGATGCATCCCAAGCAAAATTTTGAGTTCCAGGTCCGAACGGATCGCTACCTTGTCCGCAGAAAGTATGCCAGTAAGCAATTGCAAATTTAAAATGCTCACGCATTGTTTTTCCAGCTACAACTTGGTCTGGATTATAATATTTAAATGCCAATGGATTATCAGATTCTTTTCCTTCAAACTTAATTTGGCCAATACCTTTGTAGTATTCTTTATCTCCTAAAACTATCATTTGTTTTTTTATTTAGTTGTTAATATTAATTCTAATTCTTGTTTCCATTTTTTATAAGCCGCTTCATAAGGCTCTTTATTGTGCAGTGGCAAAAACGTCATTACGTGGTCATTATCACTTACATTAGCTCCAAATTTACTGTAATCTCCGTCTTTCAAACCAACTGCTCTAGCTGCACCGACAGCCCCCGTTGTATTATAAATTTCGATTTCATAACCAATTAAAGTTGCCACAGTGTTTGAGAAAATCTCCGAACGGAAAAGATTATCATTTCCTGCTCTAATTACATTAATTGTGGCATTATCATCTTTTAGGCATTCCATTCCATACACAAAAGAAAAAGCGATTCCTTCAAGAGAAGCTCTAAATAAATGCGCACTGTTGTGAATGTTCAAATTCAGATTTAAGAAATGCGTCCCGATCGTTTTGTTATTAAACATACGCTCTGCCCCATTTCCAAATGGAATTACCACAACACCTTCAGATCCAATTTCCACATTCGAAGCCTTTTCATTCATTGCCTCGTAGCTTTCGTTACCCATATTATTGCGAAGCCATCTGTACTGAATTCCAGCTCCGTTAATATTTAAAAGTTTACCAACTCTTGGCGTTTCTAATTCGTAGTTTACATGAACAAAATTGTTTACTCTCGTGCTTTTTCCAGACGACACTTCGCTAACGGCATAAAAAACCCCAGAAGTTCCGCCTGTTGCTGCCACTTCTCCCGGATTCAATACGTTCAAAGACAAAGCATTATTCGGCTGATCTCCTGCTCTATACACAATCGGAATCCCAACAGGAAGACCAGATTCTTGAGAAGCTTTTTCAGTCACAACACCCTGATTGGTAAAATTTTCTACAATTTTTGGCGTCAAAGACCTATCAATCCCATAATAATCCAAAAGCCAATCGGCTACTTTATTTTCTTTATAATCCCAAAGCATTCCTTCAGACAAACCGTTTTTGGTTGTCGTTACTTCGCCAGTTAATTTCAAAGCGATGTAATCTCCCGGAAGCATGTATTTATCAACTTTGCTATACAGCTGAGGTTCGTTTTCTTTAACCCATTTTAATTTTGAAGCGGTGAAATTTCCAGGCGAATTCAATAAATGCGTCATGCATTTTTCTTCTCCAATTTCTGCAAAAGCTTTATTCCCGATTTCAACCGCACGGCTATCACACCAAATAATTGAATTTCGTAACGAAGCACCTTGTTTATCTACAATTACCAATCCGTGCATTTGGTACGAAATACCAATTCCCTGAATTTTAGAAGCGTCGATATTCGATTCTTTAATTGCTCTTTTTGTTGCCGTACAAATGTGCTGCCACCAAATTTCTGGATCCTGTTCTGCCCAATCTGGGTGAATTGAAAGGATTTCCATTTCGTTCTGAGGCTCATTCAAAACAATGACTTTTTTGCCTGTTTCTGCTTCTACCAAGGCTGCCTTGACAGAAGAACTTCCAATATCATAACCGATATAATACATAACTTACAATGATTCTCTTATTATTAATTTTGTCGACACATAACACTTCGTTTCTTCGTCACGCGTAATAAATGCCGCTACTTTGGTTCCTAATTCATTAAAATCAGTCGAAACAACTGAAATTCCTTTGTATATAAATTTCTTCATTGGCGTTTCGTTGTACGAAAGAAAACCAACGTCTTTTCCGGGTTCAAAATCCTTTTCTTTGCATTGCTCTAAAAAGTATCCCAAAATCCTGTCGCTTACACTGATATATGCAATTCCTTTCTCGATATTGAACTTTTTTGGATCTGTGACAATGTCGTATTCAAAACCAAAATCAGCACAAAATTTCTTAAAAAATTCAACCGTTTCCAAAGGGTGATTCGTAAAATCCGGATATACAAAATCTATCTTTTTATACTTTTTAAACAAATCAACCGCTACTTTTAAAGCATCATAAAAAGCTTTTCCGAAATCCTGAAAAACATAATTATTTGCTTTATCAGCCCTAATATTCCAGTCAATCAAAAGCAATTTATCTTTTGAAATTGCCGACAATGCGGGCGGAATGTCAGCGTGGTCAAAATTCATCACCACATATTTGTAATACTTCCCGATTCCGTTATTAATGATCGTTTTAAAAACATCAATATTATAATGATGAAACTGCACATCAACAATCACATTATCGGGCAAATTATTCACAACCGAATGATACAAAACCTCTTTATAAGCCTTAAACGTATCCAAAACCAAAAGCACCTTTCTAGTTTCGCCAGCTACATAATAACCTTTGTTTGGCACAGAATCAATTACTTTCTGATCTTTCAAAATCGAATACGCCTTAAAAACCGTGTCCCTCGAAAGCTGATACGTTTTGCAGATCACATTTACAGATGGAAGCAAATCTCCCTTTTGCAAAATATTCTCCGCAATGGCATTGGTAATCCCGTCAACCAGTTGCTGATACTTCGGAATATCACTTTCGTGATTAATTATAAACTCAAATTTTTCTTCTTCTTTTAGCATACCGTTCTGTTCCGTTCTGTTATGCTAAAATAGGTAAAAATATTTTACAAAAAAATTATTTTTTAGGTTAAAATTGTTATTTTTTTAATCGTTAATCTTAATAATTTGGGCGTGTTTCGCCGCGGCGAACCGGGCTATCCGTTACAAGTCCTCGCCTGCTCGTTCCTCGCGTCTGTGGGCTTTTCACTTCTATCCCTCACGCAAAACGGTTTCAAAAGACATTTATCATAAGATTTGTCATTGCGGGAAACTAAGCAACTTTACCATTTAATCCAGTAAAGGATTGCTTAGTTTCCCGCAATGACAAAAAAACAAAATCAGAACGCAACCGATTGTATTTTTTACGAAATTTTTTTAGCCAAAAAATCTTAATCAATCAATCTTCTTATTCCGTAAGGATCAATGGTGATAATCGAGCCATCTTCCAGATAATCGATTTTGGTCACCTTCATGCTTCTCAGATGCGTTACGCCTTTTGACAGGCTTGAATCGTGGTAGAACAGATACCATTCGCCATCCACTTCGCAGATCGAATGGTGCGAGGTCCAGCCCACAACCGGATTCAAGATTCTTCCCTGATACGTAAACGGTCCGTACGGATTGTCGCCAATCGCATAGCAGATGAAATGCGTGTCTCCGGTAGAATACGAGAAATAGTATTTTCCGTTGTATTTATGCACCCAAGAAGCTTCAAAAAAGCGGCGGCTGTTATCGCCCGCCAGGATTTCGTTTCCGTTTTCATCCAAAATTTTAATCTCTTTCGGCTCTTCTGCAAACTCCAGCATATCATCTCTTAACAAAGCTACGATAGGTCCCAGTGCTTTTTCTTCTGCCAAAGGCTCTTCGTTCTTTTCATCATATCTGTTGTTTCGGTATTTCTGAAGCTGTCCGCCCCAAATTCCTCCAAAATAGAGGTAATGCTTTCCATCTTCGTCTTCAAAAACCGCCGGATCAATGCTGTAGCTTCCTTTTATCGCTTCCTTCTCCGGAATGAAAGGCCCGACAGGCGAATCTGAAACGGCAACCCCAATCTGGAAAATTCCACTGGCGCGTTTGGCCGGGAAATACAGATAGTACTTTCCGTTTTTGTGCGCCGCATCTGGCGCCCACATCTGCTTTTCTGCCCAGGCAACGTCGTCTACATGCAGCGCGACTCCGTTATCAACCGCTTCCGATGAAATGTCTTCCATAGAAAAAACATGATAGTCTTCCATCCCGAAATGGTCCCCATTGTCGTTAAACGGAATTCCCGCATCGATGTCATGCGACGGATAAATGTAAATTTTACCATTGAATACATGCGCCGAAGGATCGGCTGTATAAATATGGGACACTAAAGGCTTAGAAATCGCCAGTTCATCAATCTGTTCAAAATTAATGTGTTCAATGCTATCTTCAGGCATATTGATATTTTGTTTAAATAATTAAGTTCTTCTTTCTTTTAGTTCTGCTTCAATTTGAACTTCCATTTCTTTATTGATTTTATAGAAAAACAGCAATCCAACTCCAATTAAAAAAGGGATTGCAGGGAAAATGCTTACTAGTAATTTGATTCCGTTTACAGCTGTTTCTGATTGTTGAGGTGCATTTGGAACGTAATGGAAATAACCTAAAAACAAGGTTGTCAAAGCACCTCCAACACTTAATCCCGTTTTTAACCCAACCATCATCGCAGAGAAAATTATCGCCGTTGCACGACGGTTATTCAGCCATTCTGAATAATCGGCAACATCAGCAATCATTGCCCAAAGGATTGGTATAGTGATTCCGTAGAAAAAGCCATGCAAGATTTGAGAGAAAAACATCAATCCGATTGAGGCTGGCGGAAAGAAATAGAAAGCGATAATAAATAAAGTCGAAATGAATAAAAACACTCCGAAAATATTTCGTTTTCCGTATTTGTCAGCCAGATTTTTGGATAAGGTAATCCCGACAATCATGAAAATAATTCCGCCTGCATTGAATAAACCAAAACCTGCAGAAACAGGATCGTTACCAAAATGATTTAATCCAATTGTAGTTAGAAAATCTAAAATAGGCTGAATAAAAACAGCTAATTGTTCTTTGTTCACATAGTTTTCAAAATAATACACATACGAACCGCCTTTCATCGCCAAAGTCACAAAAACCAAAGTCGTTAGCGTAAGCATAATTACCCAAGGTCTATTTTTAATTAAATCACTTAAATCTTCTTTAACGCTTGACTTTTGTTCTGGTTTCGGAATGATTCTTTCTTTCGTAGTTAAAAAAGTAATCAAAAGCATGATCGTTCCAATAATTGCCAAAGCAGTCATTACTTTCTCGATTCCGACTGCCTTATCGCCATTTCCAGCACTTTTTATAATTCCGAGCATGAAAACCTGAACAAAAAATTGGGCAAACATAACTGCCACAAAACGGTACGATGACATACTGTTTCGTTCTTTCATATCGCCTGTAATCACACCACTTAAAGCAGAATACGGCAAGTTGTTTCCAGCATAAAAAAGCAACAATAAAGTATACGTTACAACGGCATAAATTACTTTTCCTTTATAAGAGAAATCAGGAGTAGAAAATGCTAATAAGGCCACCACTCCAAGCGGAATCGCAGTTATTAAAATCCATGGCCTAAATTTTCCCCATTTGGTACTTGTTCTGTCTGCCAAAACACCAATAATTGGATTAAAAATAAAAGCTGCAATCAATCCAACAATCAGCATGATAATGGAAGAATCAGTTGGCGACAAGCCATAAATATCGGTGTAGAAATACGCCAGATACGTCATCAAAGTCTGAAAAACCAAATTGGCTGCCAAGTCTCCTAAGCTATACCCAATTTTTTCTTTGACGGAAAGTTTTTGTGAAATGTTAGTCATTCGCGGGTTTGTGGTCATTTTGTTGATTAGTTATGTAAGCAAAAGCGGTTTTTCTAAAGTTAATACGTTTTTTGTTATTTCGAGCAACGGGCGATAGCGAACAAATGACGCCAATCAAACACAGAATCCTACAACACCGTTTGCAGTTTTTAATGTGATTTTCTCTTTCGTCGAAATGACAATTTTGTGCTTAATTTTATTTAAACAATCGGTTGTGTAAAATTAGATAAAAAAACATAGTAAGCAAATTTACTTCGCTTTATTTAGATTATTCTTCATTTCACAACCGATTGTAAATAATTTAGCAAAACTCAGGCTTTTTTAGCGCTTATTTTTTAGTTTCTTTCAGTTTTAAAATGCTATCGTATGCTTTTTTATGTTTTAAATCAGCATCAAAAGGCAGCGGATAATTGGTTCTTCCTTTTATTGGCCAGTCGTTTAGCCAAGATTGCCCGTCATAAACACCCCAAAAAGTAACTCTGCTGATTTTATCTTTATGTTTCAAAAATAATTTAAAAATCGAAGCATAACGTTCAGCCAGTTTATTTTGGATAGAGTCTGGCAATGCTTTTGGATACGGATTCATTTTTTCGCTTCCTTCAAATTTCTGATTCACGTCTGCTCCTCTCAATTCCCACGGATTGGGCAATACGGTAATATCCAATTCTGTAAACGCTACTTTAACTCCTAAAGCCGAATATTCTAAAATACTCTTTTCAATTTCTTCTATCGACGGACTTTCCAATCTCCAATGTCCTTGAATTCCAACGCCATCTACTTTTCCGCCTTCTGCTTTTATTTTTTTGATTAAAGCAATTGCTCCCGCTCTTTTAGCCGGTTCTTCGATATTATAATCATTATAATACAATTCTACTTTAGGATCTGCTTTTGCTGCCAATTTAAAAGCGTCAACCAAATACTTTTCTCCAAGTGTTTTCAAAAAAACCGATTGTCTCAAAGTTCCATCTTCGTTTAAAGCTTCGTTTACCACATCCCAAGAACCAATTCTCCCTTTATATTTGGAAACTATCGTATTGATATGGTCCTGCATAAAAGCTTTCATTTCTGTACTGTCAGCAATTTTCTCCATCCAAGGCGCCAATTGGCTGTGCCAAATTAAAGTGTGCCCGTGAACAAACATTTTATTCTTTTCTCCATATGCTACAAACTTATCCGATAATGTAAAATCGTATTTGTCTTTCTGCGGATGAACATACATAGATTTCATAATATTCTCGGCAGTAATGGCATTAAACTCTTTTCGAATCAACGAATCTTCTCTTGGATTTTTTTCATTAATCTGATTCAAATCTAAAGCAGTACCTATATAAAAATCTTTTTTAAAAGCATCTTTTAACGTAAGCTGTTTTTTCTGCGATGTACAACTTATACTAAGCAGAGTCGTGACGGCAAATAAGCATGGTTTAATGAATTTCATATGTTTTGGTTTAATAGTTATATAGTTTTGTTGTAAAATAAATTACAAATTCAGTTTATAGGCAATTCCCATTTCCAAACCTCTTAGCTCTGCAAGACCTTTTAATCTGCCCGTTAAAGAATAGCCTGGATAAGTTTCTGTTTTTTCATCTACTTCGTGAAGAAAACCATGGTCTGGGCGCATTGGCAAACTTATTTTGGTTTTATTCATTAGAATCAATAATTTTTCAACAATGCTTTCCATTTTAACATCACCGCTTAAATGCTCCGATTCTCTGAAAACAGTTTCGCTTTCGCGGATGGTATTTCTCAGATGCAAAAAATGGATTCGGTTTTCGTAATCGTCAATTATTTTTTCTAGATTATTTTTCGGATCAGCACTAAGCGAACCCGTACAATAACACAATCCGTTGGCTATTGAAGGAACCGCACTAAAAATCGCTTTCAAATCGGCTTCTGTCGATACGATTCTCGGAAGACCTAAAACCGAAAACGGCGGGTCATCAGGATGAATAGCTAATTTTTGTCCGTTTTGCTCTGCAATTGGCGTCACTTCCGCTAGAAAATAAATCAGGTTTTCTCTTAGCTTTTCATTATTGATATTAGCATAATTATCCAAAAGTGACAAAATCTGTTCTGCTGTAAAATTGATTTTACTTCCTGGCAATCCTAATAATACATTTTTAAACAATAGCGCTTTTTCATCTTCAGACAACTGATTTCCAAATTGTAATGCTTTTTCTTTTTCGGCATCTGAATAATCATTTTCTGAATTCGGCCTTTTCAAAAGAAACACATCAAAATAAGTAAATGCATCCTGATTGTACAGCAAAGCTTTACTTCCGTCATCGTTTATAAAATTATGATGGGTTCTCACCCAATCCAAAATGGGCATAAAATTGTAGGTTATAATTTTAATTCCGCAATCTGCCAGATTCTTTAAACTGATTTTATAATTTTCAATGTATTGAAGATAATTCCCCGAAGCGCGTTTGATTTCTTCATGAACAGGAAGACTTTCTACAACTGTCCATTCCAATCCCGCATTTTGAATCATCTTTTGTCTTTCCTGAATATCCTGAACAGACCAGATTTCGCCAACAGGAATTTGATGCAAAGCAGTCACAATTCCTGTTGCTCCGGCTTGTTTTATATCGATCAATTTTACGCTGTCCTGAGGTCCAAACCAACGCATGGTTTGCTGCATTTTCATCATACTTCTTTTTTTTTTATGCCACGAAGGCTCTAAGACGCAAAGTTTTTCTTCTTTAAGCCTTTTAATATAAAACTTTGCGACTCTGCGCCTTTGCGAGAGATCTCCTTTAAACTTAGAAACCAATACTGTTTCCGCCATCAACAGGCAATACTGTACCAGTAGTATATTTTGATTCGCTTAAAGCGAAATAATAAACCGCATCAGCAATGTCTGAAGGTTCTCCTAAGAATCCCATTGGTGTTCTTCCCAGCACTTTATTTTTTCTTTCTGGGTCATTATCAAGGGCTGTCGATGACATTTTAGTTTTTATAAATCCTGGAGCAATACAATTTACACGAATTCCTGATGGAGCCAATTCGACCGCCATCGCACGTGTCATCGCTTCGATCGCACCCTTACTTGACGAATACGCAATTACTTTTGGAATTCCGTACTGCGATGCCATCGAACTGATATTGATAATACTTCCGCTTCCTTTCGCTTTCATGTTTTTAACTACTTCTCTACTTACAGCAAAAACACTCAGAAGATTGGTGTGAATTATAGTTAAGAAATCTTCATCTGTCACATCCAAAAACTCTTTTTTCATATTGATTCCAGCATTGTTGACCAAAATATCAATCGGATTGTCTTTTGTAATGTTTTCGATCATCGCTGGAATTCCCTTTAAATCATTCAAATCAAAGATTACCGGAATGGCATTTTCTCCAATTTCCTTGCAGGCATCTTCTGTTTTTTCTTTTGATCTCCCGATGATGTAGGTTTTAATTCCGTTATCACAAAGTTTTTTTGCTGTTGCAAAACCTAATCCCGAATTTCCTCCAGTTACAATTGCTGTTTTATTGCTCATAATTTTTAAAATATATTCTATTTAGTACGCTGATTGGACGGATTCGCTATCGCGAAAACGCTGATCTACACGGATTTTTTTATTTTTTATCGGAAAAAATCTGTTTTTTTTCTGTGTTCCACTCTTACTTAATTTATCCATTTCCTGGTGCAAATGGAAATTTTAGCGATTTAAAATAATCCAAAGTCTTCGTTGGTTTTTCTACTCCCGCCGGAAGTTCTTTTCCAGAAAACTGCTGAAAGTATAACAGACAGGCATCACGCCACCATTTTGCTTCTTTGTACTGAATTTCCAATAACATTTCAACTTCGTGAAAGCGCTCGTTGTCGATATATTTTTCTGCTTTCTTCCAGACATTCTGCATTGTCGCGACCTGATTTATACCTTCTTGGTATTTCAACGCCATACCGTTCCAAAGTGTCTCACCATTTTTCAGTTTATAATCCCATGAAACGTGATGAAACCACAAAAGATCTTTTTCTGGACAGGTTTCTAAATTATCAAAAAGTTTCTCAACTTCAGGTGCATATTGCACAGTTGCATTCGTTCCAGTTTTAGATCGGTCGAAACCAATTCCGTTTTTATCTGCTTTATGATAATACGTCGGATTCCATTCTGGTCTGGACAAATTAGAAACCCAAGGTCCTGGTCCATAATGATGGCCTGTATCCATAATATGATGCAATCCAAGCGGTGTCATATAATTGACAACTGCTTCTCGAGATTCGATCATGATATTTTTTACAGGTTGAATAAAGTTTTCATCGTTCGAAAAAGTGCTTCGCAACCATTCATCGGCAATCGTTTCAGAATCTAAATACGGATTCCAAGCCAATCTTCCGAAACCATACCAATTGGCTTGTGCAAAAGGATGTCCTGTCCAATTCAAATCGTTTCCGATATTGGCAACACCTGCAATTCCCGTTAGTTTATTTTGATATAAAGTTCCGTCAACAACTTTGGCAACAGTGGAACCTTTACCTTTTTGATACGTATCTGATTCTAAAACTTCCTGAAATAATTTAGGAAGGAAAACCAAATGCGTGCTAAAACCTAAATATTCCTGCGTAATTTGAAATTCTATCATTAAAGGCGTTTTCGGCATTGCACCAAATAAAGGATGGAAAGGTTCTCTTGGCTGAAAATCGATTGCTCCATTTTTTACCTGAACAATTACATTTTCTTTAAATTTTCCATCGTAAGGCTGAAACTCTGCATAAGCCTGTTTCGCACGGTCATTGGCATCATGTTCTGAATATACAAACGCTCTCCACATAATTACACCACCAAAAGGTGCAACGGCATCAGCAAGCATATTGGCTCCATCTACATGATCTCTTCCGTAATTTTGCGGTCCTGGCTGACCTTCTGAATTGGCTTTTACCAAGAATCCACCAAAATCAGGGATTCGTTTGTAAATTTCTGCTGCTTTGTTTTTCCACCATTTGATAACTTCTGCGTCTTTTGGATCAGCCGTTTTTAATTTTCCTATTTCGATTGGTGCCGAAAATCTTGCAGTTAAATAAACTTTTATTCCGTAAGGCCTGAAAACATTGGCTAAAGCTTCCACTTTTTCCAAATATTGCGGAGTTAAAATTAATGCATTTGCATTTACATTGGTCAAAACCGTTCCGTTAATTCCAATTGAAGCATTCGCTCTAGCGTAATCAATATAACGCTGGTCTATAAAATCTGGAAGTTTTTGCCAGTTCCAAAGCGAAAATCCAGCGTAACCTCTTTCAACAGTTCTATCTAAATTATCCCAATGGTTTAAAATTCTAATATTTGTTTTTGGCGAATCGGCAATATTTAAATTCTGAGCAGATTTATTGGTTTCCAATATTTTCAGGAAATTAAAAATCCCGTACAAAACGGCAACATCATTTTTTGCTGTAATAATAATCTGTTTTTTGCCTTTAAGAGAAATTGATTTAATAATAAAGCCTTCTTCATTTATTTTATCAAAATCAGATTTTAACTCATTTTTAATTTCAATGCTTAAATTAGATTGCGAACCAATAATTAAATTATTCTCCCCTTTTACATCTGACTTGATTTCTGGATTAATACCCAGCATATCCTGAAAACCTGTTTTAAGTTCTTTTTCAGCAATTTTAATCGTTTCTGAATTTCCTAAAACCACAATACCTTTAAGATTGTTTTTGTATTCGGAAGCCAATGCAGTATTTTTTACGGCATTATATTGAAGCCACAATTTATAATCCTTTTGTGCCGGAGCCGAAAGGGAAATCAAAAGAAAAAGGAAAACAAATCTTAATGAACTCATTTGGTATTAATTTATTTTTTACGATCTCAAGTTTAAAAGAAGCAATATTTTACCCTCAAATAAAAGTATTTAATAAAATTTTAATTTAAAAAATACATTATCTTAAATAAAACAATAATTGCAATCGGTTGCGTAAAAATATAGGATTGTTATTTAAGAAAAAAATTTTAGCTCTACTTTTTTCAAAAAAATAATTTATTTAACAAAGAAAGGCAGGATAATTTAAAAAACTATCCTGCCCTGTAGTACGATTAAGTCAGTCTTTATTATTTAAAGCTGAAATTATTTTTGTGTAGATTCTCTTGCGAGCACTTCTGTGTTTAAAAAGGTAATTTCTTTGGCATCGTCATTTTTAGCCGATTTCAAATTTTTGATAATGATTTCTGCTGCTGCTTTTCCCATTTTTTCAGCCGGATGCGTTATAGTCGACAAATTAGGATCGATGATCTGCGAAATCGGGTCATTATTAAAACCAATCACTTTAAATTCTTCAGGTACTTTTATACCACGTTTTTTAGCAGTCTGTACAGCACTTACAGCTAGAATATCTCCTGGAGCAAATAATCCATCTGGCATTGGTTTTAAATCAAACAAAGCATTGCTGGCTTTTACACCATCTTCGTAAGTAACAGAATTTAAATTGATAATCAGATTTTCGTCTATATCAACATTATGATCTTTTAAGGCTTCGATATAACCTCTTTTTCTTTCGCTGTATAAATTTCCCAATTCCGATCCTGCCGTAATATGCGCAATACGAATACAGCCCTGCTCAATAAGGTGTTTGGTTGCTTTATAACCTGCTGAATAGTTATCGATTACCACTCTAAAAGTGTTGTAATTTTTAGGAACCCTGTCAACAAAGACTAACGGAATATTATTATTTGAGAATTGATGAAAATGAGCCGTATCACGAGTTTCCATAGCTAGTGAACAAATCACACCGCTAACACGATTACTGTAAAGCGACTTAGCCATATTGACTTCTTCTTCGTATGAGTCATGCGACTGCATGATGATAACAGTATAATCAGATTTTTGAGCCGTAATTTCAATTCCGCTAATTAATGATGATAAAAAGGGCTGCGTAACGGTAGGAATCAAAACACCAATCGTTCTGGTTTTATTACCACGCAAACCTGCAGCTAAAGTATTTGGGACAAACCCCATCTCTTCAGCAGTTTTTTTCACTTTCTTTATTGTTTTATCACTAATGGTGTGATGATCCTTTAAAGCTCGTGAAATGGTTGAGGTTGCCAAATTTAGTCTCTCGGCAATGTCGTAAATCGTTACATGTTTATTTTCTTCCATAAAGCAAATAATAGAAGATGTAAATATAAACTATTTTTTCTCACCTTCATATTTTCAAGAGTCTGGCTATCGATTAAAGATATTACTGCTTCTTCTTATCTTTTAAAATTTTACCGTCTTTTGTAAACTCCAAATCGATGTTATTAGTCAAATCAACATCAAGATCTTTATGCCCGTAGTCAATGTGCGTTATCTTTTCATTTGGATGATTTTTGGCTACATAAGCTTTGATATTATCGGGGATAAAATCAGTTGGAATTGGTTTGTTTCCACCGTCAACTTCTCGATAGGATCCATCTTTCCAAAATTCAACTTCTGTTCCGTCTTTCAGCTTTACTTCATAGCCTTTCTCTCCATGTTCTGCATCTTTTTTGGCAATTTCAACAGATGTATAACTAAAATGTTTCTTTAAAAAATCTTGTGCAGGTTTTGGCAGTTCTGTTACTTCTATTTTCTTCTGCGCGTGCGCCGATATCGTTAAAATCAACAATACAAGGACTAAAAAAATTCTACTTATCATGATCCATTTTCTTTGTATATAGCCACACTAATTTACTGTAAGAAAATTTACATTCAAATTAATTTAAGAAAGTTTTAGTTTTTTACACAAATCGTAACGCATTGATTTACAATAAAATTAAATCAATTTACAACTGTTTTTTATATCACAACTTCATCTAAAAATTTTATTTTTCAGAAGTCTCATTTAATTAATTTGTAGTACTTTTACTTATCTCTCGAGAGAAACAACTCTTAGCCCCAAGTTTACAAAGCTTTTAAAATTTACTCTAATTCTTTAGAGTATAATCCAAAAACGTATGGCAATCTGGTCAGAAAGGTTTTATTTAATATTCATTGTTTTTTTTTCGTTTAGTCTGCAAGCACAGATTGAAAGTAAAAAGAAGCCTTTGGATGTCAAAAAATCTTCAACTATTAAGCAAAATCCAAAAATTACAAACCTTTATGACGCCTATAATAAAGGAGAGGAAAAAAAGGCTTACAAAAAAGCGCACGAACTTTTAAAATCAAAATTAGATAACCGATCTATTGCCAACACAGATCTTCTTCTTGCTTATTATTTCAACAAAAGAGCCGTTATTGATTCCTCTATTTATTATACAAATCAAGCTTTTAAGTATAACACCAGCACCAACGATTCTTTAAAAAGTCGCCTTTTTTCTCTAGGCTATAACCTTTTGGCGATTAACTATAACAAACGAGGATTATTTAACGAAAGTAAAAAATGGCACCTTAAAGGTATAGAAGCTTCTCAAAAGTATAATGAGAAAAATCTTTTCTATATCCATATGCACGGCTTAGCACAGACATATACTGAACTCGGCGATTATCAAAACGCTTTAAAACTATTTAAGGAATGTCTGGAATTCAAAGATGATTCAGAAATAATTTTGGGAAGCTATATTAATATTGCCGATATTTATTCGAGGCTAAAAGATTATGATAATGCAAATATCTATTATAAAAAAGGTAAAGTACTCTGCGAAAAAACCGATAACTTTCAGGGAAAATCCATCATTTTACTTGGTTTAGGCGAAAACTATCAACTGCAGAACAATTACCATGAAGCATTAAAAATGTTTCAAGAAGCACTTGCTATTGCAGATGAAAACGAGCTTAACCAATTAGCAATTATCTCAAGAAGCACCATTGGCGATTGTTATGTTTCACAAAAAAAATATAATGAAGCGAAGCTGATTTTCTCTGAAGCGCTTCAAAAATCAATTCATTTTGGATTACTTCAAAACCAAATAGACATCTACGATGAATTGAGAAAAATTGAGATCGAAATGAATAATTATAAAAATGCTTATTCATTTTTTGAAAAATCAACCCATTTAAAAGATTCTATTTCCAAAATGGAGAGAACCAAAGAGATCAACGAATTGGAAATCAAATACAAAACAGCCCAAAAACAGAAAGAGATCAAATCTTTAAAATTTGAAAATGAGGCTAAAAGACTAACACTGGCAAGCCAAGAAGAAGCAATTAAAAATATGATTCTTAAGGATGAAATTTCGAAAAAAAATAATGAGAATACAATTCTAGCGTATCAAAATTCATCTAATAAAAAACGAAATGAAATATCACTTCTAAAAAAAGATCAGCAGTTAAAAGACTTAGAAATTAATCAGCAAAAGAATCTTAAATCATTCACCATTAACGCATTTTTTATTCTTTTGATTCCTATAGTCGCCTTATTATTTCAATTTTACAAAAGATTCAAAGTCCAGCAACTTTTAAACATTAAACAATCGGAGATTAGCTCTCAAAAAATGAATAGCATTTTAAAAGACCAAGAATTAGAATTAATTAAAGCTTCAATCAGTGCACAGGACAAAGAAAGACAGCGTATTTCTCAAGAACTCCACGACAGTATTGGCGGTAATCTTGCTGCAATCAAATTGCAAGTAAATCATTTAAATCCTTCTAATTTTTCAAATATTAAAAAAATAAGCAATCAGTTGGATGAAACATATCAGCAGGTTCGCAATTTATCGCATACTTTACTTCCAAAGAAATTCAGCCAGAATAAATTTCTAGAAGTTTTAGAATCTTATTTGAATAATATCAGTGAAGCAAGCAAAATCCAGATTTCTTATATCCCTTATCCTAAAAAAGAAATTAATGAATTAGACGAAAATATTCAAATCGAAATTTTCAAAATTATACAGGAACTTTTAACCAATACAATTAAACACGCACAGGCTTCTAAAATAGAAATTCAATTAAACTATATCGAAAATATATTCAATCTCTTATTTGAAGACAATGGCATAGGTTTCGAAAGCGAAAACATTTTAAAAGGAATTGGCCTCATTAATCTAGAGAATAGAATTAGCAAACTAAACGGTTCTTTTTCAATCGATTCAAAACCAAAACGAGGCACCATTTTTAATATTGAATTTCCTGTTTTGCAATTGATGCCAAAACCTCAAATCAACGGTTTGAATTTAAAAAATCAGCTTGACGAATTGAAAAGTAACTAATTATTCTAATGAATGACTAAGATTAATCTACTTATTGTTGATGACCATACTATGTTTCTGCAAGGAATTATTTCTTTGTTGGAGCAGGAACCCAATATAATTGTTGTTGACAAGGCTATTAATGGACTTGAAGCATTAAATATCATTCAAAAAACACCTATTGATTTCATCATTCTCGATATCAGCATGCCTGAAATGGATGGGATTGAATTGAGCAAAATCCTTAAAAAACAATATCCGCATATTAAAATCCTAATTGTAAGCACTCACAGCAATGTCATGATTATTTCAAGATTAATTAGAATTGGGGTAAATGGTTATCTATTAAAAAATGCTGAAAAAGAAGAACTTTTAAAAGCTATTAATACAATTGCATCGGGCAAAAATTATTTTGCAGAAGAAGTAGAAGAAAAACATTTTATTAATAGCTCAAGAATAGAAAAACAAGTTTCTAATCTAGCTGAATTAAGTTCGAGAGAAAAAGAGATTTTAGTTTTGATTGCTCAAGAATACAATACGGCCGAAATTGCAGAGAGAACTTTTATAAGTTTAAATACAGTAAATACGCACCGTCGCAACTTATTATCAAAACTAAATGCTAAAAATACAGCAGGCTTGGTAAAATATGCTGTAGAAAATGGTTTAGTTGACTAATCCTTTAAATCTAAATTATACAACTAAGCTCGAATAATATAGTAAAGCTCCCCAATGCTAATACTATTTATTCGAGCAAGTGATAAGAAATCTGATTTTAATCAAATTAAAATTGCATGAAAATATCAATTAATTTCTCCAAAAATATAGTTTGATACACCTCGTTTACATTGCAACTTTAATACAAAACTACTATTCTAACCTTTATTCCACATCACTATAAATAGTGATTTTTACTTAAATATCTTACTTTTTTCAAGCTTAAATTAAAATTCCAAAACCGCTATAAAACAGAAAACCCCGTTTCGTTAGAAACGGGGTTTTCAAAAGAAAGGCGACGACATACTCTCCCACAATAATGCAGTACCATCT
>NZ_JAGIAV010000008.1 GCF_017744675.1 Flavobacterium sp.
AGTGTGATTTCTCCTTCGTCGAAATGACAAGATTGTGGAAAGAAGCCTTTGTTACTTTGTCACTTTGCTGCTTTGAACCTCAAAATCACAATTTCAAATCCTGAGTCAACTCAGTCTCCGATTCAATAGTTTTTCCTTTGTATTCAAGTTTCCAGCCCATTGAATTGGTCATGATTAAAATCTTAGACAATTCGCTAATCAATCTATTTTGGGCATTGGTTTTAAGTGTAGAATTTTCGATTTTTTTAGCCAGATTTGCTTTTACCGACTTATTGATTTTATTGTAATCATCACCCGTAAACGGATTCAGTTTGCTTTGTTCTACATCGTAAAACTGAATATCTGGATTGATGGTAATTTCTTCTTTTGGAATATTTAAAATCGTGATGGTTTTATTTTTTTCATCAATATCATATTTCATTTGATGCAAATCGTAAGCAACAGTGACATTTGCGTTAACTACAATCAAAGCTTTTTTCTCAAAAGAAATCATGTCCATTAAATATTTCTGCTGATTTTTGTATGTAATCACTTCAGAGAAATGCCCTTCGGTTACAACCAATTTTCCAACATTAAGAATCTGCTGCTGAATCAAATTGGTATTATAGCTTATATCTGAATCGTCATCTTTTTTGAACTGGCAGTATTTAAAAGCCAAGACAATAAGTAAAACAATAGCACCAACACCTATAATTCTTTTGATCAAGTTTTGCATTCCGATAATTTATTTAAACGAATTTACTTCATTTTTTCTTTTTTTAGCCACGAATTCACGAATTTTCGCTAATCCCTTTGTCTATTATTTTTTTTCAATTTCACAAATTAAAATTTGTGAAATTCAATTATAAGTATTCACACGGATTAGCGAAAATTCGTGAATTCGTGGCCAATAGATTTAGAACGGATAGCCGATTGCGATATTCAGAATGAGGTTGTCTTTTCTCCAGGAACTGCTTCCTAAATTAATATTATCAATGACCCAGCGTTGTCCGTCTGGCAATGCTGGATTTCGAAGTGGAATGGCTAAATCGGTTCTTAAAACCAAAAATGACAAATCGAAACGCAAACCAGCTCCTGCGCCTATGGCAATTTCTTTCATAAAATCTTTGGAAATTTCTGCTCCAGGTTTATTGGGATCGGCATGCAAAAGCCAAATATTTCCCGCATCTAAAAATACAGCACCTCTCACAATGCTAAATAATTTAGCTCGATATTCAGTATTGAATTCCAGTTTTAAATCGGCAGATTGATCGGGTGTATAATTATCGTTTGTTGTGGGCGGAATCACATAACTTCCAGGTCCTAATGTTCTGGCTCTAAAAGCTCTAATACTATTGGTTCCTCCTACCACAAATTGTTTAGATGCCGGAAGCGTTCTCGAATTTCCGTAAGCAAAACCTGCACCAACAATCAATCTACTAGCCAATTCGCTTTCTTTTCCGAGCTTTAAATAATGTCTAAAATCGGATCTGATTTTGACATATTGACTAAACGGGACATCAAAGATTTTTATCGTATCATTTTTCTTAATATTAGCGCCAGTAATTGCTCCTGTCAGGTTTCCTGCTAAATCCAATTCTCCATTAAAATAGATGGTATGCTTTTTTCTTTTCTGCATCGTATTGGTATACGTATAATTATACGTTGGACCAAAAATCAATTGTTTTTCAATTACTTTTCCTAATGCTGGGTCAGTTTTAATATCTTCCAAATATTCTGGTGTAACATGATTCGGACTCACATAAGTTACATCTACAATGTTCAACTGATGCTCTTTACGAATGTTTTCTTTCCACATATATCCAAACGAAGTATTAAACGAATTCAGGGCATAAAGCTGTGTTCTTTTTTGGTATTCGTAACGAAGCGTTGCTTTGGTTCTAGGCACATATTCGCTGTTTCCTTCAATATGAAAAGGTGTTATAAATCGTGGCCAAGTCAAACTGGTTTCGGCTCCAAGTTTATATATGTTTTTTCCCTTATTTACTCCTCCAAGCTGAAAATCGGCACCACCAAAAACAGATGCCGTAAACAATTCTGCTCCTCTTAAAAAGTTTCGATTATTCCAATTTAAATTTAATTCGGTACCTGTATAACTCGCAGAATTGGTTTTTCCGATTACTTCAACACGAATAAACTTTTTCGGCAAAAGAGTCAAATAGTAATACGAATCTAAAGCGTTTGGGATAGAATCTGAAGGTTTAAATTCGTTCTTTACAAAACTAAATGTTCCCAGATTTACAAATCGGTTTAAAGTCAAATTATGATCTTTTCTATTGTAAACATCACCTCTTTTGAAATAAATCGTTCGGTCGTAAATTCTTGGTTTGAAAGTATCTGCCGTATCAATTATCGTGAGATCTTTGTATTGCGTGATATTTTTTTTTCGATAAACCGCACTATCATTCGTTAGAGAATAATTCGGATACACAAAAATCTTATCGATCTTATATGCCGTCAAGGCTTTTACAGGCGTATCATCTTTTATAACCAATCTGATTCGCACTTCGTGATCGCCTTTACTGCTGTCTACTTTTGCCAAAATATAATCTGGATTAAAATAGAAGTATCCTTTTTCTTTCAATCTCGCATCAATTCGTTCTCTTTCTGCTTTTATGACATCTAAATCATAAGGCGCGCCAACTTTAAGCAAACTTCTTCGGTGGCTTCTTGCAATAATCTTTGACATTTTTAAAGAATCATCTGGGAAAATGACACTTTTTATAATGTATTGCTGTCTTGGCGTAACCATATATTCTGCCGTAACTCTTTTGTTTCGAACAGTCGAATCGGCACTGACGCGCGTTTTAAAGTAGCCTCTATTTTCTGTAAAATTCCGAAGAACAGAAGCATTATAATCCAAGTCGACCTGACTAAAAAGTACTGGCGGTTCTCCAACCTTATTTCGCAACCAATATCTTGTTCCTTTGTCTTTTTTAGGTTCGCCAGCCAGATTGTAAATCAGTAACTTTGGGCGCAATCCTAAAAACTGTTTGTTTGGTTTTGGGCGCAGTAAACCTTCTAGTTCCTTTTCCAATGCTTTTCGATCTTTCTTTTTCATAATCGAATCTTTTATGGTTACAGAACCGCCTGTATAAAGCAAATCGCCTTCTGGAAGGTATTTTGTATTACTGCATCCTACAACAAAAAATAAGGTCAGCAGTGCCATACACTTTATATAAAATGGGTTTATATGATTATGTTTTCTGCTCATTTCCTTCAATTGTTTTTTCGTCTTCGTTCTCCTGCAATTTTTCTTTTTCTTTCTGCTCTTTCTTTTTCTGCTTTTCTTTTTCCTTGAGGATTTTCTCCTCTCTAATCAATTCTTTTTCTGTTTCTGTACGATGAAAAAGTTCTCTAAATTTATTGTAACTCATCGTGATAACAAATGCAACTCCAGTTTCAATTACCTGACCTTCAACCGCCACCTGGTATTGATTTTTGCGATACGCACGAATCATATAACGGCCATCCTTTGTTAATTGATAATCTAAAGCAACATCACCCGCAATATTGGTCGTTTCTTCGTTGGCGCGCTCTTGTCCTTCAACTCCAAAACTGCTTCCAACAGTCACTTTCAATCGATCATCTAATAGTTTTTTAGAAACTTGCACATTCAAATCGGTTCTGTTTTGCATCGTTCCTGTAGTATAATCTTCGGTAGATTCTAAGTCAAAATTCACTTCAAATCCTTCGATAAGATCTCCGGCCAGATTATTTAATTGCTGCGAAAGAATTTTGCTTACACTTTGTCGAGCAAAAGATTCTGCACTTGTACCGCCACTTTCGCTTGCAAACGGATTTTCGCCCACAAATCTGTTCAATAATAAAAGAGCAAAAACTTGTTTGTTTAATTCTGCTGGATCTTGCTCTAATTGTTTCAGTTTTGCCTGTGTCATATCTACAACATTTGAAGCAACATTATAATTTCCTTCCGGAAGCACAATTCCAAATGAAATCTCTGGTTTTAGCAATTCTCCATTCATTTTCAATAAAGTCTGAAAAGGAAGCTTTTGCTTATAGGTATTTTGTACCGCTTGAGGTTCTCCCTTTATCTGACTTCCTAATAAATCAATTGGCGCTGTGTTTACTTTATAAATGGCTGTAATATTTAAAGTTGCCATTGTTGGTTCGCCGTTCCAGGTAATAAAACTTCCTTTCTGAATATCAAATTTTCTTTTAATTCCGTTGAAATTCATTTCATAAGCTCCATCCGAAAACTCATATTTCCCTGTCAAAGTTGTTTTTCCAGACTGATCAATTCCACCTACTAATTCCGCTTCTCCTTTCAAATTCAAATAATCACCATTAGATTTATCGATTAGCAATGTTAATTCTGCTTCTTTATTGATTGAAATGCCCACATTCACATCCATTCCTTTCAATTCCGATTGATTGAGTTTGTTCTGCATATCAACCGTTTGTTTAAGATAGGCATTGTCTTCATCCACAAATTCTACAATTCCTTCACGATCTGCTATAGAAGGATCTGATTGCGGCATTACGACTGTAAATTTGGTTTCTTTATTGATTTTAATTGTTCCGTCGACCACAGGACTATCCAAATTTCCTTTGATATTCAGTTTTGTATCTAAAAACAAATCGCCATAAAACAAATCATTGTCTTTTGCTTTTGAATGAATTGCTCTAAAATCGTTTGCTTCTACAATCAAATTGAAATTATATTTTACAAAATCTGGAGACTGAATAGTTCCGTTTACAAACAATTCATTGTCATTTTCGTCGAAAAGAGAGAATTTATCAAATGAAATGGTTTCGTTGCTGAAAGTGATTTTTTCGTTTTTAGTTTTAAAGTACGAATTCAGTTGTGTCACTCTAAAACCAGCATCATTAAAGTTCAATTCTCCGTTAATTTTTGGTGAAGAAGTATTTCCCGTCAATTTAAAATTTCCAGATAAAAAACCTTGTCCTTCGGTAATATTTCCCATGCTAAAACCTTGAATGCTTTTGATGTACAGTTTGTTGATTGCAACATCAAAATCAAAATTTCCAGCGTCTAATTGGTAATCTCCTGTCAGTTTCAGATCATTTCCTTCGTCGCTCAACGTTACATTTGCTGCAAGCGTATTAGCTGTTTTATTGTCAACTTTTATTTCTAAATCGCCAACTTTTGATCCTTTAAAAGTAAAATCGTCAATTTTTAGATCTGATGTAAAAGTCGGATTTGTCATAACGTTTTCAACTAACGCATTTCCGTTTATCAAACCTTGCATCAACAACTCGTCTTTTTTAACCATATTCATAATGGTTTCAATTTTGAAGTTCACAAAGTCGACTTGCAATGGTGCATTATTTTGATTTCCTTGCGATTGAATTTTTAACTCATTTCCGTTATTATTCAAATTGAATTTATTGACGTAAAGTCGTTTGTCTCCAAATTCAATAGCATTTTCCGGATCGACCTTCCATTTGTCATAATTTAAAATGAAGCTGTTTGGATCTAGTTTTAAAACATTTTTAGAATCTTCTGCTTTAAATTCACCCGCTATAAAATACTGTTGTTTTTGTTTGGCATCCTGAACTTCAAGCGCATAGGTTAAAATATTATTTTGCACTTCTCCGCTTAAACTGGTAAACGGAATTTTTAAAGAGCCGCTTTCAATTGTAGCTACAGAAACCGAATATTCTAAAGCATTTTCTTTGGCTTCAATATTAATTCTTCCGTCAGAAATGGTATTGTTGGTGTAAACAATTCTCGGAATCGTTCCTTTTACTTCCAGAGAATCAGTTTTGTTATTGTATTTCCCATTGATCGTGAAAGGTTCTAAACCTGTCAATTTTGGCAATAATTTAAAAAGTATTGGATCATTATCCACTTTTAGCATAAATGCCAGCCTTTGCTCATCTGATTCTGCATTGACCTTCGGATTTTTAAGATCAATATATTTCGATAGTGATTTTTGGATCGAATTTGCCAAAGTCGTCAGTTTGTACTTTCCGTTCACCTCTGCCTTTAGAAACTGAGACGAAATTTTAATCGAATTACTGTCTTTGTCTGCGAAAGCAAAAACACGAATGGAATCTAAGACAATTGGCTCCGCATTCTGCAAAATCTGAATATTGGACAAAAACACTTTTCCGTTCAAAAAATCAGGATTACTGTTGGTAATATCGGCATCGACATTTCCGCGAAGTTTCATTGGACCTGCGTGCAGATTCAGTTTTTCTAAATCGGCAATATCTAAATTCAATTTTAATTTTACGGTTGGATATTTCTCTTTTGTGTCTCCGCTGGCAGTCAAATCGAAATTCAGATTTGGATCTTTCATTCCTGATTTTACGGCGAAAGAACCATTTTCGATATTTCCTTTTAATGCTAAATCTCGATACGTATATCGATTAAAAACCGCTTTCTGTACCAAACCATCAACTGCTGCATTTGCGGTTTTTGGATCTAAACCATTTCCTTTTACTTTCGCTTTAAGCGTAATTTTTCCAATTGAATCGTTTTTAATCAATCGGCCCAAATCAAATTCCTGTAGCGAAACATCTGCATCGTATTTTTCTCTTTTCTTGATTCGCTGATCAAAAAGAGCATCTATTTTTGCATTTCCGAAACTGCTGTTTAAAGCCAAATTGGTTTTGAAATTCTGCACCGAACCTTTAAATTTTCCTTGCAAACTCAGTTGTGAAGGCAATTGAATGTTTTTAGGAATTGTTCCTGCTGGCACAAACATATTAATATCTTTCGAAGTGCTCGAAATCTTCTTGATATTCAAATCATAATAGGCTTTTTGGGCATCAGGAAGTCCGGCGATTTTCCCCGAAAGGGAAACTTTTGTAGCCCCGATTCCGCTCATTTCGAATTTCGAAATATTCAAATCTTTCACTTTTCCGTTCACTCGACTGTCGACATACAAAATCGCATTTGGATTACTCTTAAACGGATTGGTTTTCTGCAAATCGGGAACAAATAGCAAAATGTCTTTGAAACCAATTTTTGACTGTTTTAAATTGGCATCGACAGCAAGATTTCCTAAATCTTTTTGAAGCGATTCAAGCGATTTGTATTGCACCTTAATTTTATCTTGAACAAGAGTTTGCGACGTTTTTAAATACAAATTCTCTAACGAAGCATTTTTTGGACCATAAAAGAAATCTGTTTTTAAAGCCTGAATCTGCAAACCGCTTTTTTCGCTTACAGTTAAGGTTTGGATATTTCCCGAAATGGTATCATTTCCGTAATACAATTTCTCTGCTTTAAAATTGAATTTATCCAAATCTAGATGCGCATAATCAATACCTTTTGTTTTTGGTTTTGATTGCATATCATCAAATTTGAAAGCGATGTCTTCAAGATTAGCCTCGTTGAGTTTTACTTTCCAGCCTGCTTGTTTTATCGCGGTTGTATCTAAATCTGGAGCCTGAATCTGCTTATCTTTTGCGCCAAGACGTAAATTTCCTTTAAGATTTTTAACTTCAAAAGTATCAAAATCCAAAAACTGTTTATTAATATCAATCTCATTTACTACTAAATTTAAATTTCCTAAACGAATGCCCGAATTTAATTCCGAGTCTTTATTATCATATAAAACATCAATTTTAGCCAAAGTGATTTTATCCAACTTCAGTTTAAAATCTGGACGTTTCGAAACGGTATCAATGGTTTTAACCGAAACTTCTGCAATTTTCTCAACAACATCCTGATCCAAAACTACTTTCAGTCCGTTCAAATTAATATTCGGAATATTAAAATCCATTTTATCCAAATCGAATTTCTTGAATTTGGTATCAAAATGAGTTAGATTTACTCGAATATCATTTTTCGAATAATCATCTTTGAAATTAAATTTAACCTGATCTAGATTTACCTTTACAACAGAAATTTTGAAAGGTTTTGCATTGGGGTCTTCTACTTTTGGCTCTTTAGATTCGAATGCTTTTATAATATAATCGAAATTGAAAACGCCTTCTTTGTTTCTTGAAATATTAGCTTTTACATTTTCCAGTGAAACCGAATTGATTTCCAATTCGCTGCTAACCAATTTAAAAAGATCAACATCGACCTCTAATCTTTTACCCGCCAGCAATGTATCTTTTTTTTGATCTTCAAAATAAAAACCTTCCAGCACCACATCTTTTGGAAATTTGATTAAGATTTTATCCAAAGAGACTTTGGTTTTTATTTTACCTTGAAGATACGTTATCGCTTTGTCCTTAACGAAATTTTGAACTGACGGAACTTGAATTAAAATAATGACAAGCAATAATAATGTAATCACAGAACCCACACACCAAAGAAGTATACGAAGTGTTTTTTTTAAATAGTGAATGGATTTCTTATTCATACGTCAATAAATCATTAAGATTAAAATTGCTTCTGAAAAAAGCAGGATTAGACATCTTACAAAAATGTAAAATTTAAACCTTAACAATTTACACAATTATGAGGAATTATTCTAAAATTTTATTGCTGAATGAGTTTTTTCTTGCCACGAAAGCTCTAAGGCACGAAGTTTTTTTAAATCTTATGATGACTGAAAATCAAACCTAAAGTCTTTAGAATTTAATATGGGGAAGTTTTTTTCCTAAAGCATCTATTTTCTGCTGAAGATTGGCTAAGAATTTTTGATGCTGATCTGATTCTGGATTGAAACTTCTGTGACGAAGACTTTTCTGAATTTCGTTTACTTCTTTCATCACATAAAAACTGTTTTCTGAAATATAGCTTTCGCTGAAAAGCTTCCAAATATAATCTATCGCAATTTGGTTGGGATGAAGCATATCTTCGGCATAAAATCGATAATCACGGAGTTCGTCCATCATGATTTCATAGGAAGGGAAATATTCTAATTGTAGATTGTAGATTTCAGATTTTAGAATACTATGTAATGCTGTAAATAAATGCGATTTGCTTAATTGATTTTCTACAAAACCGTCTTTGATATGACGAACTGGAGAAATCGTAAATATAAAATTGATATTAGAATTTAAACCTTGAATAGCCTCAATTGTATTTTGAATGCTTTTCTGAATTACTTCTGCTGATAATAATTCTTTTGAAAATTGCTTTTGAGGCACTTTATGGCAATTGGCTACAATTTCGTCTTTTTCTAGATTTCTGTAAATCCAAGACGTTCCAAAAGTGATGATTATATGTGTAGCTTCTTTTATTTGTTTGTGCGTTTCTGTAATCGCTTTATTTAATGATTCCAGCAATTCTTGTCGGTCTGAATTACTCAGATCAGAATGCACTTCATAACTATGCCAACGTTCGTTATGGAAAAAAACATCTTTTTCTTCGAACAATTCTTGTTTAGAAATTCTATCAAATAACTTTTCAATTGAAACAGGATTAAAAATTATCCCAAACGGATTGGTTTCATTTTGAAATTTAAAATAATCGAATTTCTCTGCCATATTTTCTGCAAAACAAGAACCAATAGAAAGTATTTTCGAATTATAATCGATTGGACTTTTGCTTTTGGAAATTGGTATTTGGGTTCTGAATTGCATTGCTTTTTATTTTAATTACGAATTTCACCAATTTTCATCAATAAAAAAACCAAATACAGAAAGTATTTGGTTTTCATGGTTTGGTATCTTGTCCAAATTAGTATATATATTCAGTTATTTCATTTACATCATCCACCGCAAAGGATATTTTTTTAGTTGGATAACCTTCTTTATTGTATTCATATTTAACACCAGTAGTATAATTATACTTAATATTATCAGATTGACATGTTGTATAGTGACTTACTCTATTTAAATTATTTATAGCAGAAAAAGAGCCTATAGTATCAAGGTTCCCTTCATTCAATAAATATTTTAATCCTAAAATATTTTTAAATGCACTATTACTTGTATCGTAGTTGAATAAATAGGTTTCAGAAAAAGTAATAGAATCATATTCATAATATGATTCTATTTTTGTCAAATTTCCTTCGGTAAAAGATAAAGTTTGAAGTGTAGGGGTTTTTAATTCTTTCCCCATTTTATCATTTATCAAATATTCTTCTCGATTAACTGTTCCATCTTCATTATAAATGTACAAGTACTTAAATCGAGTTCCTTCTGAAATTTTATCTACGACAACCAATTTATCATTTTCATAAGTAAATGATGTTTCCGAAATTTTCAACTCTATTCCTGATTCAGAACTGTATTTTGTCTCTTTTACAATTTTATCGCCCTCATACACGTACTCATTTCTCTTATTTGAGCTACTAATTTTTAAAATTTTATTCCCGTCATAAAGGAAGTTCGTTACACTGGTGTATGAACCATTTACAGATTTACTAATTATTGATTTAGGCAAAATCAATTTCTTTTCAGGGCTTTTTTCATCATCATTATTACAAGAGACTAAAACAGTTAAGCAGCTTAACAAAAAGAAATACATTTTTTTCATAATCGTTTTGAGTTAGAAAGGTTCATACAAAAGGAGCGTTTTTCGCCTTCTTTAAATTCCACAAAAAGACATTTTTATAACAGATTAAGCCACAACTTAAATCAAAACAGCATTATACGTTCATTTTTCATTAAAATTGCGGTATCCTTAAATCAAAAACGTATGAAAAAAACGGTTTTTTCAATAATTGGTCTAATCTGCTTATTGTCTTCATGTACTTCTGATAGAGCAGAAAAGAACATTCATTCAAATGATGAGGGACTGGTTTGCACTTTTGATTTAATTAATACGCAAACCAATGATGTATTTAAACCTGATGCAACAATTATTGATAACCCTCGCTGGGAAATAGGCCAAACTATTAAAATCAAATTTTTGGATGGAAATCAAACCGAACAGGAAATCGTAAAAAAATATGCAAATGAGTGGACCAATTATGCAAATTTGAAGTTTCAATTTGTTCCAAAAGAAGAAGATGCCCATATCCGAATTGCGTTTAATCTTGGCACTCCAGGTGCTTGGTCTGAATTGGGAGCAAGGCTTTTACTTCCAAGTCCAGCTTATACGACTTATCAAAATACACCATCAATGCGATTAGGGCCAATTTATGACAATGAAAGTTCCAGAAGAACTATATTACATGAATTCGGACATGCATTGGGTTTAAAGCACGAAATGACAAACCCAAATGCTACAATTAAATGGGATTTCCCTAAAGTATATAGCTACTATTATGATCTAATGGGTTTATCAAAAGAAGATGTTGACAAACTAATCATTAATAAACCTATTGTAAATAATTATAGTGAATATGATTCTTTTTCAATCATGCACTATTACGTACCTGCTTCTCTAACAACAGATGGAAAAGGCGTAAATGAGATGAGTATTTTATCTGAAACTGATAAAAAATCAATAAATCAGTGGTATCCCTTTCCTATAAAGTCTATTGTAGAATCAGGAGAAAGAATTGATAGAATCTCATGGACACAGCCAAAATCTCCTAATGGCCAATATAAACTAGATTTTATAGCAGGCTTTTTATTCATAAGTGACTTAAAAGACAATGAAATTGTTTGGAGTATTGGAAATCCAATCTACCAAAATTCTTCTTGCTTCTTACAAACAGATGGAAATATAGTAATAAAGGGCAGTTTTGGTACAGTTCCAGCACTTATAAGAACTATTTGGACTAGCAATACATCTGAATATCCTGGAGCAACATTGCATTTACAAGACGATGGCAATCTTCAGTTAATTTATAAGGGAGTTGTGAAATGGTCTTCTAAAATGGGAAAGGTCTAAAAAAGCAAAAAGCCAAATACTTACTGTATTGGCCTCTTTTTTTCAGAATAGAGAGTTTCTTTTAATAAATATACTTAACATTCTTTCCTCCTCCATCAAATGAAAAAAAACCAGAAACATTTGTTTCTGGTTTTTTATAAATAATAACTGGTCTAATTTTTAATAAAAATACTCAGTAGTACCTAAACTGTCAGATCCTGTATCAACTTCTTTTGTTGGATATCCAGCATCATTGTAAGTAAAAGTGCTTTTTGTCCACAAATTACCATCTGAATTATCTGTTAAAATATTGAACTTAACGCCATTTGCTTCTCCATCGGCAAATGCAATTTTATCCATCCCTAAAATATTTTTTGTTGGATTATTTTTATCATCGTAAGTATATTTATGATTTGGCGAGTTAGAACTTATAATCTCACTTACCTCGCCATTTACAAATTTAATTGTAGCTGTTCCCGAAGCAACCGTTTGAGCAACATCACTTCCTGAATACCCTTTTACTGAAATTGTACCATCTGCATTATAAGTATATACTTCCTTGTAACCTCTTGCTACCGCTACACCACCTTCATCTTCATATTCAACTCTTAAAAAAGTTGATAGCTTTCCATCATTAGTGTATGTAAAAGTATTTATTTGTTCTGATTTTCCATTAGGGAGCTTGTAATCAATTTTTGTAATTAAATCTCCTGTATAAGTATAATGCAGATTAAAAAACCCCGTATCATCTGTTACACTTACTATTTTGTTACCGTCGTACTTATAATTAACGGTAGCCTTATCGCCATCTGGACTTGTGATGACACTTTTCTTAAGCAAAACAAGATCTGACGAATTTGACGAATCATCACTTGAACAAGATGTAAAAACTAGTGCTAAAACACCAAATAAACATAAAATTTTTTTCATTTTGATTAGGTTAAATTTGTTATTGGTGCAAACGTAATACAACCCAAATTCAAAACCTTACGGAATTCCACATCCAAAATATTATCTAATTTTAAAAACTTCTTACTACACTAATAACAAGTGACATAAATATACCGTAACATTTAAAAAAATCATTTAAAAAAAGAAATACAGTATAAATACCTAGCTACTTTCTTAGTTTTTATTACCTCGCTAAAAAATTAAACCTTCAAAACTTTAAAAAAAACAATTAAAATTTCACCTGTAAAAAATTTACATTTTTAATAACAAAAACCAATTACACAAACTAAAACAATTCCTTATTTTTGCATCTTCCATTTTTTTAAATTCTTATATGAAATTATTATATACTTACATTATCAGACATAAAATGCTATTGTTTTTTGCTTTGATTATGGCTTCTATCAACATTTGTTTCAGTTTGTCGGATTCAGTAATTACTGGAAAACTTATGCAGGATTGCGGAGTTGGTCTGGCAAAATACAAAGGAAACGAAATCGGATTTATTAAATCTTTAGCTTTTTGGCTTGTGCTTTCCCTTGGCGCAGCGATGATTTCAAGAATCACCAAAAACTTTCAGGATTATTTTACCAATGTTGTCATTCAGCGCACAGGTGCTCAAATGTATACGGACGGAATTAAAAAATCTCTTGATCTTCCGTATGCTGAATTTGAAGATCAGCGAAGCGGCGAAACTTTGAGTAAACTGACAAAAGTTAGAATTGATTCTGAAAAACTGATTACACTTTCTATTTCTCTAATCTTTCAAACCATCATCGGCTTCATTTTTGTAATCGTTTATGTGGCAAGAATCGATTTTAGAATTTCGATTATCTTCTTGATTACAGCGCCAATTATTGCTTTGGTTAGTTTGTATCTAGGTAAAAAGATTAAAATTGTTTCTAGAAAAATTGTAAATCAGACAAATGCTCTTGCGGGTTCTACAACTGAAAGTTTACGAAACATCGAGTTGGTAAAAAGTCTTGGTTTAACGTATCAAGAAGAAAAACGTCTGAACTTAAATACTTTTAAAATTCTTCAATTAGAATTAGAGAAAATCCGTTTTATTAGAAGTTTGAGTTTTATTCAAGGAACAACCGTTCACTTTTTGCGAACTTGTGTTGTTTTTGCGCTTTATTATTTTTTGTTCGGAGGAAAAATTATAGTTGGTGACTTGCTGACAATGGTATTCTTCACTTTCTTTATTTTTGGCCCATTACAGGAATTAGGGAACTTTATTATTGCCCTGAATGAAACAAAAGTTTCTATGGAGAATTTCAAACATTTACTGAATGCCCCAAAAGAGTTCCGTCCAAAGACTCCAAAACATGTTGGAGCGATCCAGAAGCTGCTATTTTCTAATGTTAGTTTTCAACATAAAACAGCTAAGTTTAAAGCGGTTGAAAATATTAATTTCGAAATCAAACAAGGACAGACTGTTGCTTTTGTTGGTCCGTCGGGATCTGGAAAAACAACTTTAGTAAAACTGTTGGTTGGATTGTATACTCCTGAAGAAGGAGAGATTTTATATAACGACATCGATTCAACTGAAATTGATTTATTAGACTTAAGAAAACAACTTGGGTTTGTAACGCAAGATGCTCAATTATTCTCGGGAACCATTCGTGAAAACTTATTGTTTGTTAAGCCAAATGCAACCGACGAAGAATTGTACGATGCCTTAAAAAGAGCGAGTTGTGATAAACTTTTAAGACGTGCAGAAGACGGTTTAAACACTACAATTGGAGAAGGCGGAATCAAAGTCTCTGGAGGTGAAAAACAGCGTTTATCTATTGCTAGAGCCATTTTAAGAAATCCGAATTTATTGATTTTTGACGAAGCAACTTCTGCTTTGGATTCGATTACCGAAGAAGAAATCAACGATACCATTAGAAACATCTCAGACAAAAACCGAATTACAGTTTTAATTGCCCACCGATTATCGACTGTAATGCATGCTGATAAAATATTTGTTTTAGAACAAGGTAAAATCATCGAACAAGGAAAACACGAAGATTTGATTGTTGAAAAAGGATTGTATTATGCGATGTGGCGCCAGCAGATTGGGGAACGTAAGTGATTATTCTTCTTTTTTTAAAATAATCTCGCAAAGACGCAGAGTCGCAAAGTATTTTATGCAGCTTTGCGACTTTTTCTTTTACTTACTTTTTAAGTTTTATAAGTTTGAAACTACTCTTTTTATTCCAAACTTAATTATTGGAACATTGAAATTAATTAGCAAACCTAATTTCATTTTTGTGATTTTGAGATAAGTTAAGACTTGTTTGGCATGTACATCTGTAAGTTGTTCAATTGATTTGATTTCTAATATCACTTTATTCTCAACTATCAAATCTGCCCGAAATCCGATATCTAAATTTATTTGATCCCAAATTACCGGCAATACTTTTTGTCTTTCTACTCTCAGACCTCTTTTCTCCAATTCATGAAATAAGATCGCTTCATAAACAGATTCTAGTAATCCAGGTCCAAGTTTTACATGTATTTTATAACAAACATCAACTACAACAGCCGAAATTTCATTTTCAGTCATTTTTAAAAATTAAAGTATAAACTTACAAAATAAAATTTTAAAAAATAAAAAAGCTTAGCGCCTTCGTGTCTTTGCGAGATTAAAAACACCACGCTTTAAATAAAAAAGTCGCAAAGCATAAAATACTTTGCGACTCTGCGTCTTTGCGAGATTAAAAAAAATTATTTCAAGAAATCTTCCGCCTTTGAAAGCGCCTCAGTAATTCCGTCAACATTTTTACCTCCTGCAGTTGCGAAGAAAGGCTGTCCTCCTCCTCCACCTTGGATGTATTTACCTAATTCGCGAACAACTTGTCCAGCGTTTAAGTTTTTGCTTGCTACAATTTCTTTAGAAACATAACATGTTAACATTGGTTTTCCTTCGTGTGCTGTAGCCAAAACGACAAATAAATCGTTGTAAGCATTACCTAACTCATAAGCCAAATCTTTTGCTCCTTCAGGATTTAAATCTACTTGTTTAGCTAAGAATCGAACGCCGTTGATTTCTTGTAATTCTTTAGCTAAATCAGCCTTCATATTTTTTGCTTTATCTTTCAATAAAGTTTCTAATTGTTTTTTCAATTGCGCATTTTCGTCTTGCAATGCTTGAATCGCTTTTACCGGATCTGGAGCATTTTTAAGCACTTCTTTAATTTCTCCGAAAGAAATTGATTGAGACTCAAAATATTCTTTTGCAGCTTCACTTGTAATTGCTTCAATTCTTCTAATTCCTGCTGCAACAGCTCCTTCAGAAATAATTTTAAAGTGCCAGATATCAGATGTATTTGCAACGTGCGTTCCTCCGCATAATTCGACAGAATCTCCGAATTTAATTGTACGAACTAAATCGCCATATTTTTCTCCAAACAAAGCAATTGCTCCATCTTCAAGAGCCTGATCTTTCGGAATTGCTCTTTTTTCTATTAATGGCAAACTTTCACGAATCCTTGCATTAACAAAGTTCTCTACTTCTAACAATTCTTCATCTGTAACTTTAGCAAAATGAGAAAAGTCAAAACGCAACGAAGCATTTCTTACCATCGAACCTTTTTGCTCAATATGCGTTCCTAAAATCTTACGCAAAGCTTGGTGCAACAAGTGCGTAGCCGAGTGATTTGACGAAGTTTTAGCTCTTTGAATTGCATCAACAACCGCATTGAAAGTTCCTGTAAGATTCTCTGGCAATGATTTCGCCAAATGTATCGTTTGGTTGTTTTCTTTTTTAGTGTCGATGATATAAATAATATCTCCGTTTTGAGCTTCCAGATATCCTTTATCTCCAGTTTGTCCTCCGCTTTCTCCATAAAATGGCGTTGCATTGAAAACCAATTGGAAAATTTCTCCATCTTTTGCACTTTCAACTCTACGGTATTTTGTAATCTTAACTTGTTGTGATAATCTATCATAACCAACAAATTCCTGAATATCATCTTCAATAATTACATTCCAGTCTCCAGCCGTTACTTTAGAAGCCGCACGAGATCTTTCTTTTTGCAATTGTAATTGTTCTTGGAAACCTTTTTCGTCCAATTTCAATCCTTTTTCTGAAAGAATCAAAGCTGTTAAATCGATTGGGAATCCGTATGTATCATACAATTCGAAAGCTTTTTTACCATCGATTGTGTCACCAACATTATTTAAAATTACAGCATCCAAAAGAATCAATCCTTGATCTAATGTTTTAAGGAAAGAGTTTTCTTCTTCACGAATTACATTCGAACAAAGTGCTTTTTGTGTTCTGATTTCTGGGAAAGAATCTCCCATTTGCTCGCTTAATGTTTCAACCAATTTATAAATAAATGGCTCTTTTGTACCTAAGAAAGTAAAGCCGTAACGAATAGCACGACGCAAAATTCTTCTGATTACATATCCAGCGCCAGTGTTAGAAGGCAACTGACCGTCTGCAATAGCAAAAGCTACCGCACGAACGTGATCTGCTACAACACGAATCGCAATGTTTACTTTTTCCTCAGCTTCATTTGATGCTTTTACAGTATATTTAGCTCCAGTAATCGTTTCGATTTCTCTAATTAATGGCATGAAAACATCAGTATCATAGTTTGATGTTTTTCCTTGCAACGCCATACAAAGACGCTCAAATCCCATTCCGGTATCTACGTGCTGTGCAGGAAGTTTTTCTAGAGAACCATCTGCTTTACGGTTGAATTCCATAAATACATTATTCCAGATTTCAACAACTTGCGGGTGATCATTATTCACTAAACTTTTTCCTGGAACTAAAGCTTTTTCTTCTGCAGAACGTAAATCAACGTGAATTTCAGAACATGGTCCGCACGGTCCTTGATCTCCCATTTCCCAGAAATTGTCTTTTTTATTTCCTAAAATAATTCGGTCTTCGTCGATTAAAGTTTTCCAGATATCCCAAGCTTCTTGGTCAAACGGAACATTATCTTCTTTACTTCCTTCAAAAACAGAAACGTAAAGATTTTCTTTTGGAATTTTATAAACTTCCGTCAATAATTCCCAAGCCCAGTTGATTGCTTCTTTTTTGAAATAGTCACCAAAAGACCAGTTTCCTAACATTTCAAACATCGTGTGGTGGTACGTATCAATACCAACCTCCTCAAGATCATTATGCTTTCCTGAAACACGAAGACATTTTTGCGTATCGGCTATTCTTGGACTTTTTGGAGTTCCGTTCCCTAAGAAAAATTCTTTAAACTGGGCCATTCCCGAGTTATTGAACATAAGGGTTGGGTCGTCTTTAAGGACAATAGGAGCTGATGGAACAATGGTATGTCCTTTGCTCTCAAAAAAATCTAAAAATTGTTTACGTACGTCTTGTGATTTCATATTTTAATTAGAAAATGTGTCTGTTTTAATGTGTCAATTTGAAAATTAGACAATTAGATAATGGTTTCATTTGATCATACGTTAAGTTTTTTAAAATGAACTCAAAAAACTTATTTTTTAAACAATAAATTGTCTATTTTGCGCATTATCTAATGATAAAATAGCCCCAATATCTAATCATTAATTCTTGTGAAAAATAACGTCAGACTGGTGAAACATTTTACAATATTCTTCGTCTAAGTTATTTTGCAAGCTGCAAAAATAGCGTATTTTAAAATATGGCGAAAGTAAAATATTATTACGACTCAGAAAATCTGGCTTATACGAAAATAAAAACCAGAAAAAGAATAAAAATTGGTTACGCTTTACTGTTTTTATTGGCTTCTGCACTATTTGGATTTCTAATTTTTGTTCTTTTAATCAACACTCCTTATTTCGAAACTCCAAAAGATCGTTTACAGGCACGCGAAATTGAAAATTTAAAACTGCAATATGCCATTTTAAATAAAAAATTGGATGAAATTGATGAGGTGGCAGATGCCCTAGAAGAGCGTGACAATAATATTTACCGTGTTTATTTTAACAAAGCCGAAATTCCAGATTCTATAAGAAAAGCAGGTTTTAAAGCTTCTGACAGATATAAAGTTCTCGAAGGATATAACAATTCGCAATTGGTTTTAAACGCCACAAAAAGAGTGGACAAACTTACAAAGCAATTGGCTATTCAGTCTAAATCTTTAGATGAGATTTTGAAATTAGCTGGAGCTAAAGAGAATTTGTTATTGGCCATTCCTGCCATTCAGCCAGTTCGAAATGAAAATTTAAAACGTGTCGCGTCAGGTTTTGGATATCGCATTGATCCTTTCACGAAAGTGCGAAAAATGCATAACGGAATGGATTTTACCGCCAATACAGGCGCTCCAATATATGCAACAGGAGACGGCGTAGTCGATAGAGCTGACAATACGGCTTCTGGATACGGAAATCATATTGTGATCAGGCATGGTTTTGGATATGAAAGTTTGTATGCACATTTAAGCAAATACAACTGTCGTCCGGGACAGCACGTAAAACGTGGCGATGTTATTGGTTATGTTGGAAGCACTGGAAGATCTGAAGGTCCGCACTGTCATTATGAAGTGCATAAAGACGGAAAAGTGGTTAATCCGCTGAATTTTTATTACGGAAATATTTCGGCTGTAGAATATGTGGCGATTTCGCAAATGGCAAACCAAGAAAACCAATCATTAGATTAATAGTACAAAAAATACTATTTTTGAAGTAAAATAGAAAAAAACGAACCATGCATATTGAACTTTCTAAAGACAAAAGATATTACAGTATTGGCGAAGTGGCCAAAGCTTTTAATGTCAATGCTTCTTTGATACGATTTTGGGACAGCGAATTTGACATTCTAAAACCTAAAAAAAATGCCAAAGGAAATAGAATGTTCACACCAGAAGACATTACCAACCTTCAATTGATCTATCACTTGGTAAAAGAAAGAGGATTTACTTTGGAAGGCGCCAAAATACATTTAAAAGAAGGTCAGAAGAAAACGTTAGATAAATTCGAAATAATACGTAAATTAGAATCGATAAAAACGCAATTGAACGACATTAAAAACGAATTGTAATTAAAAATTGAAATAAACTTAAATCAAAACAAATATGAAAAAGTGGTTAATCCCTGTAGGAATTATTGTAGCGCTTATTGCTATTATCGCATTTTGGTCGATTGGTATTAAAAATACTGCTTTGCAACACAGCCAAGCTGTAAATAAAGAATGGGGAAATGTTCAAACGGCTTACCAAAGACGTAATGATCTTATCGGGAATTTAGTAAACACTGTAAAAGGTGCTGCAGATTTTGAAAAAGGAACTTTGACTGCTGTAATCGAAGCTCGTGCAAAAGCGACTTCTGTAACTATCGATCCTAGCAATGTTACACCAGAACAATTGGCAGCATTTAACCAAGCTCAAAGCGGAGTATCTTCTTCCTTATCAAGATTATTGGTTTCTGTTGAGCAATATCCAACTTTAAAAGCAAACGAGAATTTCTTGAAATTACAAGACGAATTAGCTAGTACTGAAAACCAGATTTTAACTGCTAGAACTCGTTTTAACGAAGCTGTACAAGTTTACAACGGATATGTTTTAAAGATTCCAAACAACTGGTTCTTGAGCGAATACAAAGAAAAACCATACTTTGAAGCTTCTACTGGAGCAGACAAACCTGTTGAAGTAAAATTCTAATAGGTTTTAGAGAATAAATCTAAAATCAGCAATCTAAAATCTAAAATTACTCAAATGTCAAAAGTAGAAGATTTTTTAACCAAAGAAGAAGAGCAAGAAATTGTTGAAGCTATTCGTATGGCTGAAAATAATACTTCTGGCGAAATTAGAGTACATATAGAAAAAACAACTTCTAAAGTCCATTACGATCGGGCTTTAGAAGTTTTTCATGAATTGCGAATGGACGAAACTAAACTCAAAAATGGCGTATTGCTCTATTTTGCAGTTGAAGACAAGAACTTTGTAATTTGTGGAGACAAAGGAATTAATGATTTGGTTGCCGATGATTTTTGGCATTCTACCAAAGACATTATGACCAATCATTTTAAAGCTGGCAACTTCAAACAAGGAATTGTCGATGGCATTTTGAATGCCGGAGAACAGCTTAAAAAATATTTTCCTTCTCAGGAAGATGATGTAAACGAATTATCTAACGAAATCTCAAAAGGATAAATAATGAAAAATTCCAAAATTCAAATCCTAAATTCCAATAGAATTTTTCAGATTACTTTTTTGTTTATCGCATTATTTATCAGCAATGCTATTTTTGCGCAATTTGAGATTCCCCAAAAACCTAGTTTTCAGACTTCTGTTTACGATTACGCTAACATTTTAAGTTCGACAGAAAAAGCGCAGTTAGAAGAAAAACTAATTCGCTACTCCGATTCGACTACTACTCAAATCGTAGTTATTACGATTGAAAGTCTAAAAGGAGAAGATGTAAGCCAATTAGCAACAAAATGGGGACAAACTTGGGGAATTGGAGGAACAAAAGAAGACGATAATGGCGTTGTCATTCTTTTGGCTAAAAATGAGAAGAAAATAGCTATCAATCCAGGTTATGGTCTTGAAGATCGTTTAACAGCAGGAATTGGCGGAACAATTATCAGAAACATCATTATTCCAGAGTTCAAGGCAGGAAGTTTTTATAACGGCTTAGACAAAGGAACTGATGCTATTATTGATGTTTTTAAAGGAAAATTTAAAGGCGAACGCAAACAAGAAAGCAAAGGACAAGATTTTCCTTTCTTCCCTTTTATTGTAATTATTGTTATTGTTTTAATTCTGATTTCTCGAAACAAAAGAGGTGGAGGAAATTCGGGCAACAATGGCGGTGGTGGCCCTAGCCTGCTTGACGCTATCATCCTAAGTAACCTTGGAAGAAGTGGCGGAGGCGGATTTGGTGGCTTCGGTGGAGGATCATCTGGTGGCGGTTTCGGCGGTGGCGGAGGCTTCGGTGGTGGATTTGGCGGTGGAGGTTTCTCTGGCGGAGGATCTAGCGGAGGCTGGTAAACCTTCTTTCGTTTCAAGTTTTTTATGTTTCAAGTTTTAGGTTTCAAGAGTAAAATATCATACATTTACATTTTACAATTTAATATAGATGTTATCACATAAAGCAAAATACGCCCTTAAGGCCTTACTTTATTTAGCAGAACAAGACGAAGATCACATTTCCAGAACGGTGGAAATTGCTGAAGGGGCTAATATTCCTAAAAAGTTCCTAGAACAGATTTTATTAGATCTAAAACGCGGCCGTTTTGTGAGCAGTAAACAAGGAAAGTTTGGTGGTTATTATCTGATAAAATCTAAAAATGACATCACTTTGGCAGAAATTCACCGATTATTTGACGGTGCAATTGCACTTTTGCCATGCGCTTCTCTAAATTTTTATGAGCCTTGCTCAGATTGTAAAACCGAGTCTGAATGCAGTCTGCGTCACGGTTTAATGCTTATTAGAGACAAAACTCTAAAAGCCATGGAAGGTATTACAATCGCTTCACTTGTAAAAAAATAAAAAAATATTTTCTAAATCCTAGTAAATCGATAGAATTAATTGTATATATTTGCCAAAAATAATTAACTAATCATTTACAAAATTTTAACTCATGAAAGTACATTCTAGTAAATCAGGTGGAAAAAATCTTTTGCAAAAAAACTATAATTATAAATTCACAACGGTGAATACTTCTTCATTTATGATGTGTATGTGTTGGTAAAAAAAATTTAATATTAAATTCTACTAATCATATATACTTAATATAAAAATGAAAACATCTTTACAAAATATATTTACAATACTTGCAGTTTTAACGTTCTCAATCTCATTCGCACAAAAAATTGAAGGAGTTGTTACAACAGATCAAAATATTCCTTTAGAAGCAGCCAACGTGGTAATTAAAGGAACAACTTTTAGTTCAATTACAGATTCTGAAGGGCGATTTTCGATAGAATCTCAAGGAAAATTACCTCTTACACTTTTAGTTCAATATATTGGCTATAACACGGCTGAACTTGAAATTACCTCTATTCCAGCTTCGCCACTATTGATCACTTTACGTGAAGAAAATAAACTTGTCGAAGTGGTGGTTTCTTCAAGAAGAAGAATCGAAAAGGTGCAAGATGTGCCAATTGCTGTTTCTGTTGTTACAGGAAAACAAGCAGAAGCAGCGGGAGCATTCAATGTTAACCGTATTAAAGAATTGGTTCCTTCTGTTCAATTGTATTCTTCTAACCCAAGAAATACAGGAATCAACATTAGAAGTTTAGGTTCACCATTCGGACTTACCAACGATGGTATAGACCCTGGAGTTGGTTTTTATGTTGACGGTGTTTATTATGCACGTCCGGCAGCGACAACTTTAGATTTTATTGATGTAGAACAAATCGAAGTATTACGTGGTCCTCAAGGTTCATTATTTGGAAAAAATACTACTTCTGGAGCATTTAATATTACATCTCGTAAACCAAGTTTCACAACTGGTGCCGATTTTGAATTAAGTTACGGAAACTATGCTTTTTTACAAGCTAAAGCTTCTATTACTGGAGCATTGGGGAAAAAAGTGGCTGGCCGTTTATCTTTTTCAGGAACTCAGCGTGATGGTTTAATTGATAACGTTGCTACAGGAAGACCAACAAACACTTTAAACAATCAAGGTTTCAGAGGACAATTGTTATGGACTCCTACTGAAAATACAAATATTACTTTTGCTGGAGATCTTACAACACAGCGTCCTGACGGGTACGCGCAGGTTGTTGCTGGTGTTGCTCCTACTCAAAGAGCTGCATACCGCCAGTTTGATGCTATTATTAAAGATCTAAATTATCAACTGCCAAGTTCAAATGCTTTTGACCGTAAAATAGATCATGATACACCTTGGCGTTCTGGTCAAGATTTAGGAGGAATTTCTCTTAATATTGATACTAAAATTGGAGGCGGAACTCTTACTTCTACAACTGCATGGCGCTTCTGGAATTGGGATCCTTCAAACGACAGAGATTTCACAGGATTACAGGTTTTAGCTAAATCTCAAAACCCAACAAGACAAACACAAGTTACACAAGAAGTTCGTTACGCTGGACAATTGACATCAAAAATTAGCGGTGTAGCAGGAGTATTCTTTATAGATCAAACTTCTCAGACAGATGGAACAGAAGAATCTGGAAATGCACAATGGAGATTCTCTCAAAGCACAACAAGTCCGTTATGGAAAACTCCAGGTCTTTTTGAAGGATACGGAATTCATACTGATGCAAGAATTAGATCTTCGAGTGCTGCCGTATTTGGTCAGATTGATTGGGCTGTTACTAATAGATTCCACATTTTACCAGGTTTGAGATATAATTTTGATAAAAAAGATGCAAGTTATTCTCGTAAAACATATGGAGGTCTTCAAACTACAGATCCTGCCTTATTGGCTCTGAAAAAATCGGTTTACTCTGATCAGGCATTTGACTCTAATACAGATAACACTGATTTCTCTGGAAACATAACCCTTACTTACAAAGCATCAGACAAAATCAATATTTATGCAACAGCTGCTAAAAGCTACAAACCAGTTGGAGTTAACGTAGCAGGGCTTCCAACAAATGCAGCAGGTCAGCCAATGACTGATCTTGCAGTAGTTAAACCAGAAAAAGTATATCATTATGAAGTTGGCGTAAAAACATCTCCGTTTAAAAACTCAATCTTCAACTTAACGTTCTTTAATACAGACATCAAAGATTTTCAAACTAACGTTCAGGCAGCTGAATTGGGTGTAAACCGCGGATATCTTGCAAATGCTGACAAAGTGCGTGTAAGAGGTGCTGAATTGGATGCTAGTTTTGTTATCAATTCGCACTTAACAGTTAATGGTGCTGCAACTTATACAGATGGTAAATATGTGAAGTTTACCAATGCGCCGCTTCCGCTAGAAGAGACTGGTGCTCCAGTAGCTTATAAAGATGTTTCTGGAACAGAATTGCCAGGTGCTTCAAGATGGGCTGGTTCTCTTGGAGGAGAGCTTTCAGATAATGCAAGATTTTTTGGTAATGCTGGAAAAATCTTCTTTGCAGCTGACGGATACGCTCGTTCTGAATTTTCTTCAAGCCCTTCGGCTTCAAAATATTTAGTAGTACAAGGTTATGCAATCTTCAATGCTCGCTTAGGATTCCGTGCTTCGCAAGGATTATCTATCCACATTTGGGGAAGAAACCTTTTCAATAAAGATTACTACGAGCAATTATTGCCTGCAGGTGGTAACGCAGGACAATATGCTGGAGTTATTGGTGATCAAAGAACTTATGGGATTACATTTAAGTACTCACTGTAAGCGGTTAGGTTAGTTAGTTTTAGTATTAAAAACGAGATGCATTTATAATGTGTCTCGTTTTTTATTTTCACAAAAAATAGTATAAACCAGGTTATTAGTTATGGAGTTATATAAAAAATGCCCATCAAATAATTTGACAGGCATTTTTTATATAACCTTGCCTTTGCTCCTTAGAACCTTAGCAACTTAACATCTGAGAACCTAAAAAAAAATCAAGATCCTCTTTGTCTTCTTTCTTTTTTGCCTTCTGCGAAGTTTCCAATTTTATACGCTAGAGAAAACATTACATAACGCTTTAAAACCGTATTTTCTTCATCTCTAATCGATGTTGACGAAATGGTTCTTGTCGCGCTCTGATTCTGATTTAAAACATCGTAAACCTTCACTTTTGCATATAATTTTTTATCCAAAAATCCGTATGACAAACTGGTATTCCAAAGAAAGAAATCCTTTTTGAAATCGCCTGAAATATTTGAATTATAAGTGTATCCAAAATCATTTCCGAAAATTAAATTTGCAGGCCAGTATGAGGTTGTTTGCAAATTAATTCTATGGATTACGTTTGACGTAGCATCTCTTGAATAGTTTTCATATCGTGTTTCATTATATGATAAACTATAAGATGGTGCAATAGAAAGCACTTCACCATAATCGTAAGACGCATAAATACTTGGAGTAATTACAACCGATTTTGCATTATATAAAACAGCATTTGTAAATCCTTTATCAAAATTATAATTACCGCTTAATCGAAGTCCATATCTAATGGTATGCGCATCTTTTTTAATCTGCTGATTCCAGTTTCCCCCAAGCGAAGCCGAATATGTTCCTGAAATATTCACATAAGTCGTATTTCTTTTTCCACTTTCATCATAAATAGAAGTCGAAACTACATCATTGTTATAATAATCTCCTCTAAGGAAAAGAGTGTAACCAGAGCGTGTTCTAAAATCAAAATTTCTAAAATCAATTCCCGCACTGTTTTTCTCTATCGGATTCAAGTTTGGATTTCCAATTACACTGTTCAACGGGTTATTTAAGTTTGCTACGGGCATTAATTGTGTTGCCGACGGAAGCGCATTCGAATAATCATATTTAAAAGTCAAATTTCTCGAACGGTCAAATTTGTATCGAAGTTGTGCATTTCCGTAAGGAAGCAAATATTTTTTATTCAAATCTGTCGCTTGATTTAAATAGAAAGAATGATTATCGAAGTCAACAATTGCAGTTCTCGAATTTAAATTAAGAGTGAATTTACTTTTCTGCAAAGTAATTCCAACTTTTGGCGCAATCGAATTTTGCGTTGAGGTTGTGTAATTTGTAAGAGACAAATTTAGATCAGAATACTGCTGTTCGGCTTCATCAAAATCAAATGTTTTTTGATCATTAATCGAATTTTGCCAATTAAATTCAGTCCCAAAACGCACTCGAAGAGAATCTGTAATAGGTTCTGTATACTCTAAATCAATAGCATAATTATCACTCTTTGAAGTGTTTTTTGCATTTTGATTTCTTTCATCGTTTGGTTTTGCATCCTGATAGAAAATAGTTTCAGAAACATTGATTCCGTTAGAATCATTTTTAGTGTTGTTGTTATTAAAAACAATGCTCAGATTTCTTGATTTCTTTTCGAAGGTTTTATTGAAATTAATGCTGTTGGAAAAACTAGTATTCGAACTTTCATTGTGCGAAGTTCCCGTGCTTTCGTTCAATGCTTCGCCATTTTCATTCTCAGAATAAGTCGATGAAGAAGAATCACTATTTGACTCCGAAAGGCTCAATTTTGGAGCAATAACAATATGCATTGTTGGATTGATTTTATATTCTAATTGAAAATTGGCATTGTTTCCTGTATTTTCGTTTCTCGTTTTAGCATCGGCTTCAGTCAAAATATTACCCGTAGGCAAGAAACTTACCTGATTGGATTTGCTATCGTTTTTAGTTACAGCATTTGTAAAATTGTAACTGCTCATGAATTCCAAATCCTTCGTCCAATCATCAGAATAGTTAATCCCGGCTAATGTAGACTGCGTAATTCCTTTTCCGCCACTGCTGGCTCCTTGATTGCCTTTTGCGTTTCTTCCGCCTCCCATATTATCAAAAACTTCATCCATAGAAAATCCAGTTGAGTTGATATTATTAGATGAAGCCAAAACACTTATTTTTTGTTTGTTTTTGAAAAAGTTCATCATTAAACTGCTTTCGTAGCGCTCATCAGAACCATATCCGCCAAGAATTTTACCAAAATATCCTTTGTTTTTCTTTTCGTCAATTGTAATATTGATGCTCGAATAATCTGAGCTCGATTCTTGTTTTGCAAGCTCTTCTTTCTTGGTTTTAAAATCAGAAACCTGAACTTTTTTAATAATATCGGCAGGAAGGTTTTTAATGGCAATCGCTCCATCTTTATCAAAAAATGCTTTTCCGTTGACTAAGACCTGATTGACTTCTCGCCCATTTACACTAATTTTTCCCGAATTATCCACATCAAAACCAGGCAATTGCTTTAATAAAGTCTCCACATTCGCATCTGGACGAACTTTGTACGAAGGTGCATTAAATTCTAAAGTATCTTTTTTGATGGTAATTGGCGGAGCTTCGGTTTTAATTATTACTTCATTTAAGACATTTGCATTTTCAAGCATGTACAATTTACCGAAATCTTTACTTTCTGTAAGTCCTTTTTGTTCTTCGTAATACGCTTGATATCCCGTGTAATTTACTTTTAAGAAAACTGGTTTATCATACTTTTTTGTATTGATAACAAAATTTCCGTTTTTATCGGTTGTAGCATATTCAATAATGGTAGAATCTTTTACTGCAGTAAAATAAACAGTAGCAAGTTCAAGCGGAAGCTGCGAATTAATATCGACTACAGTTCCTTTAATAACAATATTGTTCTGGGCATTTGCCGAATAAACAAAAGCTAAAAACAATAGGAATGAATAAATTCTGGTCATAAAATTTGGTTAGTTAGATCGGTAAGACTTTAAAAAAGGCAAAAGGTTTAAATTGTGTTTTTCACATTTATTCAAAGATAATGCCAATAAAAAATTGATCTTGTATTTATGTAGACACCAAACATAAAAAAATCCCCTATTCAAGGGGACTTTTTTACGACTATTTTAATAAATCATGTTCAAGACCAAAGCATTTTATTAAATATCCTTTTGATCTGGTGCTGGCGATTTGAAATCAGGAACTAATATGGTAGTTTGTAATTTATTCCCTTCAGGTATTTTATCAGAAAGGATTGTGTATATTGTATTGGTACTCTCTCCATTTGTTATAGTTACTGGCACAGCATATTCAGCAACTTTTTCGCCTTTATCATCGAAAATAGTAATTAAATGCTTAAGTGGTGCGCCTTGTGAAGCATAATAACCGTCCAGGTGAGTTATACCATTATGAGCTCTATCCACAGTTGCTAATCCTGAACCACTACCCCCTTCGTATTTAGTTTGCACTTTAGCACTGTAATTCCAATTTTTTAATTCATCAGATAATTGGAAAACTGAAATTGCGCGTCCATTAATTGCTAATAATGTAAACGATACTGGAGAGTTTACGCCAGCAACTGCATTTATGGTTTGCAAATTAGATATATAGTTAACTTCTGCAGGCTTCGCTTCCCATTTTATGAATAAATCGTTAACAGATGATGTACTAGACTCATTTGTCCAATTACCATAAACGTATTCCTGTCCAGTACTGCTAGAATTTGCTGTAACTATTAATCTTGACACACCTGTACTAAAATTTCTTATTTCGAATCCATCTGCAGCATTAGTAGTGTTATCCGCAACAATATTAAAATTAAAAACACTTGCAACTCTACTTGGATCAATTCCTCCACTTTCATACCAAGGCTGTACTTTAATTACAACAGAGCTAACAGTAACGGGAAGTGTACCTCGTTTCACATCTTTTCCTGTAATATTTGTTTTGTCTGAATTAAGAAGAATATTCATTGATGTCTCCTGAGTAACAGCTTCATTATTATTTGCATCATCTTGAGAACAGCTTATTAAGCTGAGAAAGAATGTACACAACAGTAATTTTCTTTTCATATACTATTTTTTTTATAGAAACAAATTTCATTTAAAAAAACATCAAACACAAATAAATTCCTACTTAAAATAACATTATTATTACTCTTTTCTTTTGATAGCTAGCAACCTTAGATTACAAAACAAAAAGAATCCCCTGGAGGATTCTTTTTTTATTTTTCTCTTATATAAATATCGATTGGAACTCCTGCAAAATCCCATTTTTCACGGATTTTATTTTCAAGGTATCGCTTATAAGGTTCTTTTACATATTGCGGTAAATTAGCAAAAAATACAAACTGAGGCGTTTGGGTTGGCAATTGCATGCAATATTTAATTTTCACATATTTTCCTTTCATTGCTGGTGGCGGATATGCTTCAATCACTTTCAGCATATATTCGTTGAATTTTGAAGTCGGGATTCTTTGTTTTCTGTTTTCGAAAACTTGAACCGTAGCTTCCAATGCTTTTAATAAACGCTGTTTTGTTAAAGCAGAAACGAATAAAATAGGCACATCTGTAAATGGCATTAATTCTTTTTTAATTTTCTCTTCGTAATCACGAGTAGACATCGTATCTTTTTCTACTAAGTCCCATTTGTTTACCAAGATTACAACTCCTTTACGGTTTTTCTCCGCCAACCAAAAAATACTTTGGTCCTGACCTTCAAATCCGCGAGTTGCATCAATTACTAGAATACAAATATCTGCATGCTCAATTGCTCTTACAGAACGCATTACAGAATAAAATTCTAAATCTTCTTTTACTTTTGCTTTACGGCGAATTCCTGCTGTATCAACCAAATTAAATTCGAAACCAAAACGGTCAAACTTAGTATCAATTGCATCACGAGTTGTTCCAGCAATATCAGTAACAATATAACGGTCTTTACCAATTAAGGCATTGATAAAACTAGATTTTCCAGCATTCGGACGTCCTACAACTGCAAAACGAGGCAATTCTGTTTCTGGCGTAACAGGCTCAGGTTTTTCTGGAAAAGCTTCGATTAAAGCATCCAATAAATCTCCTGTTCCACTTCCAGAAATACTTGCAAAAGTATAATATTCGCCCAAACCAAGATTGTAAAACTCAACAGCGTCTTTCTCACGCATTGCATTGTCAACCTTATTTACAGCCAATAAAACTGGTTTTGTTACTTTACGAAGCAATTTTGCAACGGTTTCATCCATTGGCGTAATTCCCTCTTCAACATCAACCACAAAAATAATAACATCGGCTTCATCGATAGCAAGCTCTACCTGTTTACGGATTTCGCCTTCGAAAACGTCATCAGACCCTCGAACATATCCACCTGTATCAATGACAGAAAACTCTTTTCCGTTCCACTCGCTTTTACCATAGTTTCTATCACGGGTAACCCCAGATACTGAATCTACAATAGCTTCTCTTCTTTGTATCAGCCTATTAAACAGGGTCGATTTCCCTACATTAGGTCTTCCTACTATCGCAACAATGTTATTACTCATTTTATTGAATTTTAGATTTTAGACTTTAGATTTCAGATTCTTAGCTTCCTAAAAACCTAATCACTTGTAATCCAAAATGCCTTATTTAAATTTTTTGCAAAGGTACATAAAAAAGTTGCTAAGATGCTAAGTTTCTAAGTACCTATGATTTTATTTTGTTTCAGGTTTAAAGTTTCAAGTTTTTAAGCTCAGTATACAACTTGAAACCTGAAACTTGAAACAATTAAAGCTATTGATTATATCCGAATCTCTTTAGCATATTAGCATTGCTTCTCCAGTTTTTATTCACTTTCACATAAAGTTCAATGTGAATTTGTTTTCCGAAGAATTTCTCCAAATCAGCACGAGCATCTGTTCCTACTTTTTTCAAAGCAGCCCCTTTATGTCCGATGATGATTCCTTTTTGCGTATCGCGTTCTACCATAATCACCGAACGGATTCTAATAATATTTTCATCTTCATGAAATTCCTCTGTCACGATTTCAACCGCATACGGAATCTCTTTACTGTAATTCAATAAGATTTTCTCACGAATGGTTTCGTTTACAAAGAAACGCTCTGGTTTGTCTGTTAATTGGTCTTTAGGATAATAAGCTGGAGATTCTGGCAATAATTCGATAATTCTTCCAAAAACTTCAGGCACGTTGAAATTCTGCAAAGCCGAAATTGGAAAAATCTCTGCATTTGGCACTTTTTCTTTCCAGAAAGAAACCTGCTGTTCTAATTGTTCTTGGTTAGAATTGTCAATTTTATTTAGAAGTAATAAAACCGGAATCTTAGCGTGGATAATTTTCTTGAAGAAGTCTTCGTCTTTAAGGTCCTGTTCGCCTATTTCGACCATGTAGATTAAAATGTCAGCATCTTCAAAAGCCGATTTTACAAAGTTCATCATCGATTCCTGCATTTCGTATGCCGGTTTAATAATTCCAGGAGTATCAGATAGAACCAATTGAAAGTCTTCTCCATTTACAATTCCAAGAATTCTATGACGTGTAGTTTGCGCTTTTGATGTAATGATCGACAATCGTTCTCCAACGAAAGCGTTCATCAATGTTGATTTTCCAACATTTGGATTTCCGATAATATTTACGAAACCTGCTTTATGTGACATTTGCATGATATTTTAAGATGCAAAGGTAGTCATATCAAGTCAATACAGAAAATAAAACATTTTTTTAAGTTTTCGTTGGATTTTTAAAAAATCGACGTATCTTTGCACCCGAAACATCGCGGGATAGAGCAGTAGGCAGCTCGTCGGGCTCATAACCCGAAGGTCACAGGTTCGAGTCCTGTTCCCGCTACTAAGACGAAAAGCTTCAGAGAAATCTGGAGCTTTTTTTGTTTGGATTCACCCTAGTAGGATCATATGCGCCACAGTGGACAAAGGCACGAGTGCTGTTCCCGCTACAACGATAAAAAGCTCAGAGAAATCTGGATTTTTTTTAAATAAGATTTCTAAAAATATTTGATGTAGATGTGGGTACGAATTTAGAGAAATTCGTACAGCCTTTCCATCTCATAACTTGGAAAATCAATTTGAATATCTTTTCAATCGAAATAAAACCTTCATAAAGCGGATCAAAACATATATACGAAAAGTACTTTATTTTTTTTTAAACTTTAAGAATAAAATACATTCTCTGCATTAGCTAAATTTAATATAATTTATATATCGTTTTTAATATATATTGCAAAAATGTTATATATTTGCAATTCAATTTAATGATATTAGGAATATGAGCAGCGATGAATTGTTTAAGATGTTGAAAGCCGATGGCTGGGTCTTCATAAGATCTAAGGGAAGTCATCATACATTTAAACACCCAGTGAAAAAAGGAATAGTTGTGCTGCCTCATCCTAAAAAGGATATTCCGAAAGGCACGGAGCATGGCATTTTAAAACAAGCGGGGCTGATTTAGTTCAGTCCCAGACTTGTTGGGATTCATTGCAATAAATATATTGCTAACTAACCAATAAAAAACTCGAGTAAATTTAACTTGGGAAAAAGACTTGTATAATTACGTAATGTACAATGCGATAAGGCTACAAGTTTATTATTAATCACTCGAATTTAGTATTCGGAAAAACAAATGTTCAACTAAAATTTATCATGAAAACAATGAAAAAAAAGGAAACTTCCTCTGAATTAAAAGGTAAAAAAACTTGAAATTACCATTTATAGTAAATAAAACAAGAAATAGAACCAATAAAGAGCAGGATATGGCAATCAAAGTTAAGATTGAGAAATCTGACGGTCGCTATTGGGGGACAACACAAAATGTACCTGGTGTAGTGGTGGCCGACGGTGAGAGTATCAATGAATTAAAAGAAAATATGAAAGAAGCTGTTGATTTATACATTGAAACAGCTGAAGAACATGATATTGAAACTTATGAGTTATTTAAAAATGGATTTGAATTTGAATACGATTTAGAAGTATCAGAAATATTCAATGATGTTTTTGAAGTAATTAATAAAGGAGAATTTGCAAAAAGTATAGGCATAAATCCAACATTATTTAGACAATATACAAATGCAAATAAACAGACATATATATCTGAAAAAAGAGCCAAAGAAATTGAAAACGGTTTACATCGTTTAGGAAAGGAGCTTTTAAATGTAAAGCTCTAAAAATAAAATTTCTCATAAATTATATTTATGCTACTTTTACCCCTCAAATTGAGGGGTTTTTTATTGTTAAATTTGATTAAAAACAAGTATTACAAAGTAATCTAAGTTAATTAATGAAAGATTTTTTTAAAGAAAACAAGGTAGTTACATGGTTGATAATAATATCAATCTTAATCTGTTTAATTCCCATATCGTGTTATATAATTAAATTTTCAGGTCATAGATTATCAAATGATCCCACAGTTTGGGGAACTTTTGGTGATTATTTGGGAGGGACAATTAATACAATTCTTTCGTTGAGTAGTTTAATTATCTTAGCAATTTTAACCAGTTCGATTAATAAGCAATCAAATGCAGAAAATAAGAAAAATAGTTTTTTACTTAGAAGATTAGACAGTTTTGATCAACTGTCTTCTTATTTAGATAAAATTGGTTGTATAACAGTTTATGTTGATACGGTCTTAAATGAAAATAAAGTAACTAAAAAATTGAGTGATGAACATGAGGTTATGAGGTTAAAAGAGTATAGGCATACTCTAATAGAAATTACTGTTTATTTAGGTACTTTTCGCCAAAGGTATGGTCATTTATATGAATATGATTTTTACTCAACTGAGTATCTAGAACTTCTTAAAAGTTCAGATAAATTTAAAGACCTTTTTGATACAATGATTTTAATTATTACAGGAAAGGATAACCATAAAGAAATAATAAGTGATGATTATGAAAAATTTACAACAAAATTTGATCAAGTTCTGATAAATTTATCAAAGGAATTGAAATAAAATTTTTAAATAATTTTTAGCAAAAACTACCAGACTTTTACTTTAAATGAAATTAATCTTCTTTAAATCATCTGTAAAACGGTTCGAGAATTGTCCCGGTAGGGCTACTAAGACAAAAGCTCCAGATTTCTCTGAAGCTTTTTATTTAAGTTTATATTTTTAATATTCTTTACATTCACAAGAAAGACGTTCGCGCTAGCTGTGCTTTTTTAATTTGTGCGAATTACATACACAAGCTACAATAATCAAAAATATGCTACATAAGGATGACAGGGTTCTTATGTTGTTCCAAAAATTCCAGCGGTTTTCAAAAATGTTTCGCATTTGTCTTGCACTTGCGTTTGAGGCGTTTGTAAGGTCAAACGACTCCAGAGTATTATTGAGCGGAACATTTACAAATACAGTTACAGCAAACACACCAATTAAATAAAACAATGTAGCTGCCAAGAGCAACAGAAACGATTTTTGTTTATAGTGAACAAAACTGGTAATTGGAAGCAAAAGTAACGTGCCAAAAAAACAAATGAAAAATGGTACATTCTGAATCTCTCTATTGATGTTCTGCATGGCATTTAGAAATTCCTTATCGTTTAGTTTTCCCAATCCCAAAGTCACTGAAATAGAATAGGAAAAGAAAAGTCCAGCCATTAATGCTGTTAACGTTGCTGTAATAATGAGTAAAATATTTGGCGCTCTCATTTTAATTGGAAATACTAACGGTTCTTTTTAAAAATTCACTGGTATTTAGTTGACGTATCATAAAATCGGCAACTTCCTTACGGGCAATTTTTAGATTGAGTTTTTTATAACTTCCATCAAAACCGATGCGATAAGTATTCGTAATTTGGTCATCTGTAAAAGCACTAGGTCGGACTATTGTATAATCCAAACTGCTATCCAAAATATATTTTTCTTGCACTTTATGATCTTGAAATGCTTTTTTTAGCAACATACCAAACATAATATGTTTCCAGATAAAATTAAGATTTCCATAGCTTTCGCCCAAACCGAGAGTCGTTTGGCAAATCAACCTTTTTATTCCTTCTTTGCTCATGGCTTTAATAATATTTTTTGTTCCTTCTGCACGTATTTTACCTTTTCTGCCATCGCCTAAGGCACAAAAAACCGCCTCTTGATTGTGCAATGCGTTTTCAACATCATTCAAACTCAAAACATCACCTACATGAATATGAAGGTTAGGATGAGAGATAGTTTGCATTTTTTGGGGATCACGAACAAAGGCTGTTACTTCATCACCATTTTTTAATGCTTGTTTTACGATTTCAATGCCAACTGTACCAGTGGCTCCAAAGATTATTAGTTTCATTTTATATCAATAATTTAAATTAGTGATACAAAATTGCAATAGATAAACGATCAAAAATAGAATAAAAGCGACAGCGACTACTAACTCTCAAATGATTTTGGAGTTTTACCAGTAAAAGCTTTAAAAACTTTTATAAAATGAGATTGATCTGAAAATCCATTTTCATACACAATATCGGTATGTTTGGTATAATCTCTCACGGTCAATTGGTCCAATGAAGCTTGAAATTGGATAATCTTGGCAAATTGCTTAGGAGTAAGCCCTGTTTCACTCAGAAATCTTCGCTCAAAGGTGCGAATATTGAACTTTAATTTGCTGGCAATCGAACGGATATTTTCCTGCCCTTTTGTTTGAAAGATGTATTCTATGCCTTGTCGTATTTCAAAATCAAGATTTTCCTTTTTCTTTTCAAAATACCGTAAAAGCAATTCGGATATAATTTCAATTTTCTCTTTTATGCCTTCACTCTCTTCTAATTGTTTTTTAAGCCACTTTATATCTTCATTAGTATCATCGAAGTAATAACAATTATCATTTATGCTCTGGGGTGGGATATCAAAAAATGTCTTTAAAACATAAGGATACAACTGAAAAACAATTATAAGAAATGCACTCGAAATCTCAAGCTCGATTGGCAGAATGGTTTGGCCGTAGAGAAAAACTTCTGGCATCTTTTTATCATGAGGTTTTACAATCAATCCGTTATCACTCTGCTGAAACATCAAACCTGGACAGCCATCTGCAAAAAAAGGTAATGTCGTATGTGCATTTTTATCTTCATTTTCAAACACCCATATGTTTTTCACAAAAAGCGAAATAGAATCTTCGGGAACAATATTTTGAGTGTTCATATTATTGTGATTACCAATTTATAATTGTTAATGAGATTTTATACATCAAATATCTGAAAATTTTTCAAAACGCAAATTTCGAGGCATTTACGAACTCTTCAATTGTAAACAGCGTAACAACAATAACAATCTGTATCGATTATTAAGAACTAGCCATTTTGCAATAGCCTAGAAAACAGACTTAATAGAAACATTTTTTTTTCTATCTTCCCAAAATAAAAATTTCCAAAATGAACCACCTATTTTCGATAAAAAAAATATTTTTATTCAGCTTCATTGTAGTAATAAGCTGTTTTCTAGTTTCTTTCCATATAAAAAACAAAGAACAGACAGCTTCTTATAAAATCAAAAAAGTGCTTATTTTTTCTAAAACCAACGGTTTTAGACATGAAAGCATCCCTGCCGGAATTGCAGCGATAAAAAAACTGGGGAAGGAAAATCATTTTATTGTAGATGCTACTGAAGATTCTCTGGCAATTAATTCGAAAAACTTAAAGCAATACCAAGCCGTTATATTTTTAAGCCCCACAGGCCATGTTTTAGACGAAAGCCAAAAATTGGCTTTACAAAAATTTATACAAAATGGAAATGGTTTTGTTGGCATTCATTCGGCCACCAACTGCGAACCAGAATGGTCTTGGTACACAGAAATGATTGGCGGAATTTTTGACGGACATCCCGAGCCGCAAAATGCCAAACTTATAGTTGTAAATCATGAACATCCGTCTACAAAACATCTTCCAGCAATTTGGGAAAGAAAAGATGAATGGTACAATTTTAAATATTCAAATCCAAACGTAAATGTGCTTATAAAAATTGATGAATCTTCATATAAAGGTGGCAAAAACGGCGATAATCATCCCTTGGCATGGTATCATGAATATGATGGCGGCAGAGTATTTTACACTGCTTTAGGACACAGCCCTGAAAGTTATAGTGATCCTCTTTTTGTACAGCATTTACTTGGAGGAATCACTTATGCTTTAGGCAGATAAAATTTTCCATATTGGAGGGCAAAGCTTCAGAGAAATCTGAAGCTTTTTTTTATAAATATACTTTATCAGCATAAAAGCCGTTATTCTTTACAATAATTTAATATCACGTTTTCTTACTATCTGATTTTATATTATTAAATGTTTTCATAAATTTGCAATTCCGTAATGAAACCATTTGTTTTCATTCTAAAATTATGATTTTCACACAAATACCATACAAGAAACTTTATAATCTTTAAAACAAATTATATTATAACTACAATGCAAAACAAACACAACCCCAAAATCTTATTTTTTACCCTTTTAACTTTATTTTTTTCTGTTACTTTATTTTCTCAAAAAAGTGTTTACGCTGGAATTGAGATCGGACGTAGAGCCATAAAAGTTTCTGTTATTGATGTAAGTAACATCAGAAAAGCTGATTATAAAATTCTTTCTTTCTGGACTGAAAGAATCCCATTTGCTGACCATATTACGGCTAATGGCGAACTTACTCAAGAAGATATCACAAAAACTACTGTTACGGTTACCAACCAATTGCAGAAAATTAGAACTGAGAATAAACTTCTTGAAGAAAACATCTTTATCGTAGCGGCTCCTGTTTTTGCCTCAGCACGTAATTTAGATGTTCTAAAAAACAAGATTGCTCTTTTAACTGGTAAACAATTAGAAGTGTTAGAAGTAAACGAAGAAGCAAAAACGCTTGTAAAAGGTGCTATCCCGCCTGTTGATTTTGCTAACGCTTTCCTTCTTGATATTGGTGCTCAAACTACTAAAGGTGGTTATATCGACGAACTTAAAGATGGTAAATTAGAGTTTGTTCCTCTTGAGCTTAACTTCGGAACTATGACGCTTACTGATGCTGTAGAAAAAACAGTGGTAAATAAAAGTCAGGTGAACGATATGTCAACTTATCAGGAGAAATCTTTTGATTATAATGTAATCTTACGTAAAAAGACCAAAGAATTATTTGATGCTAATCCTCCTTTGGCAAAAAAAGGTAAATTGTATTTATCTGGTGGTGCTGTTTGGGCGTTTTCGACTCTTTTCTTTGACGAAAATGTTAATAAAGACCATTATGTTTCTTTAACTCTTCAAGATGTTATTGATTATGATGCAATTCTTAAAAACAACTTCAGTAAGTTTACCACCCTTGCCAAAACAAACAAAGAAGCTGCAAGAGTTTTAAGCACTTACGACCAAAAATACTTGATTTCGGCAAACAACATTCTTGTAACTTGTCTTGAAAGTATTCCAGACTATTCATCAAAGAAAATTTATTTTGTAAAAGAAGGACAAGTTATCTGGTTGATCTCTTACATAGCAGATCGCTCAAAAAAGATCAATACTAATTTCTAAGGATTTTCTTTTTCCAAAATATTTTAAAAAAGCTTCAGAGAAATCTGGAGCTTTTGTTTTTTTTAAAAACATTTCATAAAAATCAAAAATGGTTTCAAGTTATAAGTTGAAACCATTTTTTAATTATAAAGGAGCTTCGTTAATGGTATAAAATTTAACTTTAATATTTAAATCCAATTAATTCATTTAATTTAACTCCACTAAATTATGAAATATCAGATCTTTCTTTTAGTAACTTTAGCATTGCTCACTTCTGCCTGCAAGAAAAATAATGACAAATCAGAAACTGGTTCTGAAACAATCAAACAAGATTCTGTAAGCACAATTGCCGATTCAGTATCGCAAAAAAACAGTGTTCCCGTAACTGCTGCCAATTTTAATCGTGCCGAAACAGATTTGTATTTTACAACTTCTGTCAAAGAAGCTGGCGGCGTTGGCACTTGGCATCACTTTAAAACATTAATGCCCATTGAAAAACAAACTGTTATTAGAGCTAATCGAGATGTTTTATATTCTTCTGGCGTTTTTGATCTTGATGCTGGACCAGTAACCGTTACATTACCCAATTCAGGCAAACGTTTTATGTCTATGCAAGCCATTGATGAAGATCAATACTCTGAAACCTATTATGCACCAGGCACTTTCACTTTTAGCAAAGAAAAAATTGGAACACGATATCTTATGTTAGCCATCAGAACCTTTATCGATCCTAATGATCCTAAAGATCTTCCGATAGTAACGGCATTGCAAGATGCAATTAAAGTTAGCCAAAAAGATAAAGGAACTTTTTCTGTACCAAATTGGGATCAAGTGAGCCAAAAGAAAGTGAGAGATTCTTTGATTGAAGCCTCTAAAAAAATATCTGACACAAAAGGAATGTTCGGCTCAAAAGGCAAGGTCGACGAAGAACGCCATTTATTAGGAAGCGCCACAGGATGGGGAGGAAACCCAGAAAAAGATGCACTGTATCTTTCTGTTTATCCTAAAAAAAATGACGGAAAAACAATTTATAAACTCAAAGTAAAAAATGTTCCAGTTGACGGATTTTGGTCTGTGAGTGTATACAATAAAGCGGGATATTTTGAGAAAAACGATCTTAATATGTATACTTTAAATAATATTACGGAAAAAAAAGATGCTGACGGATCGATCACTATTCAATTTGGAGGCTGCGACGGAAAAACACCAAATTGTATTCCTGTTACTGATGGCTGGAATTACTGGGTTAGACTATATCGTCCGCATAAAGAAGTGCTTAATGGAACTTGGAAATTTCCCGAGGCTACTGAAGTCAAATAAACCGGATTATCAAAACTTAAAGCTCCAGAAAAATCTGGAGCTTTTTTATTTTGCTCAAAATTGCGTTATTAAAAAATTTCATCAATTAAAATTATTATCGTAATATTGCAATATTATAAAATAAAAAAATGGGAGCAACTAAAACAGAACATTTTACAGACGCACAAAATCAAATTGCTGTTATTGCTAAAGCTTTGGGACATCCAGCAAGAATCGCTATAATCGAATATTTATTGAAAGTGAATGAATGTATTTGCGGAGATATTGTTAACGAATTGCCTCTTGCCCAACCTACAGTTTCTCAACATTTAAAAGAACTCAAAAACGCTGGAATCATTAAAGGAAATATTTCTGGAAATGCAATTTGCTATTGTATCGACGAAAAAACAATTGATATTTTGAACTCCTATTTCCTAAACATCACACAAACTATTTCAAAATCAAAATGCTGCTAAAGCAATTTTTTTGACAAAGTATATCGCAATATTGCATTAAACAAATAAACAAAAAAAAGATGAAGCTATCAGAAGTAAAACAGATTTTACCAACATTAGACAATGTTGAATTTCAGCTAGAAAACGGAACTTTTGTTCCAGAGCATTTTCATGTTACTGAAGTTGGAGTTATTACGAAACATTTTATTGATTGCGGCGGTGTCGTTAGAAATGAAAAAGTCGCAAACTTTCAGCTTTGGAATGCCAACGATTTTGAGCATCGATTGAAACCTAGTAAATTATTGCACATAATCGAACTATCAGAAAACAAACTAAACATTGAAGATTTGGAAATTGAAGTCGAATACCAAAACGATACAATCGGCAAATATGATTTAGCTTTTAATGGAAAAACGTTTATTCTAAAAAATAAAACAACTGCTTGTTTGGCACAAGATTCTTGCGGAATTCCAACAGAAAAGCAAAAGATCAATTTAATTCAGTTAAATGATAATGCCGCATCATGTTGTACTCCAAATTCTGGATGTTGCTAAAAAATGAAAGAGAAATTCATTAAATATAAAAAACCAATTATTATAACTGCGTCTGTTATTTTACTGCAGCTATTTTTCGGTTTTGAACCTAAATTCTGCCTTATAAATATCATTTGGTTATTTGGTTATTCGTTTAATTATGAAAAAGAAAATATTAATACTCTGCACAGGAAATAGCTGCAGAAGTCAGATTGCTGAAGGTTACATGAGATTTTTTGCAAACAATAAGGCTGAAGTGTATAGCGCTGGAGTAGAAACTCATGGAGTAAACCCAAAAGCTATTTCGATAATGAAAGAAGATGGAATCGATATTTCAAACCATACTTCTAACCATATTGACGAATACACCCATATTGATTTTGATTTTGTAATTACAGTTTGTGATAATGCGAAAGAACGATGCCCGTTTTTTCCAACAAAAGCAGTTAAATTTCACTATAACTTTCCCGATCCAGCAAAGGCAACAGGAACTGATGCTGAAATAACGGAGCAGTTTAGAACCGTTAGAGAAATGATAAAAGCATATTGTAAAAGATTTGCTGATGAAAACCTTGCATAGCATAAGCTCCAGAAAAATCTGGAGCTTTTTTTTATTCCTTAATCAATATTTCATTAATAACATCTAGCAATTCCATTTCGTCAGTTGGAAATAAATGAAGCGCTTGCTCTAAAACCAATCCTACATCTATTGAAGATTTATTATCTGTATCGTTTTCCAATGCCATAATGCACAGTTTTAGCATACTTGTGATGACACAACCCAATTCGGAATAATTTAAAACTTTAATTTCGGCATTACAGCTTTTATCTGCAGCTGGTTTTAGAATATTTAAATATTGAGTTGATAGTTTTTTGATGTATTCTAAGTCTTTTAATTCGTTGGCTTCCATAGCATTTATTTATTTCATTTTCAATAACTCAAATTTCATAATAATTTTTTGAAAAAGGGTTATCTTATATGATAACAGCGCTTATATTCCGTAGGAATATTTCGTCGGTAAAAAAAATGCACTGTTTTTACGTTGTGTCCTGTAGGGACACTTGATTTTTATAAAAAAAATGCGTAAACCCAAAAGACTTACGCATTTTTTGATGAAGCATTATAAAACGCCATATAAAATTCGACCTGTTTTTCTACAATCTATTCATACTATGATTATCTTCTTCGTCCGCCACCGCCGCCGCCGAAGCCTCCGCCGCCCATACCACGAGAGCCGCCGCCCATTTGTCCTGCGCTTGCTCTTGATGAAGAACCGCCTCGATTAAAATTGGAACTCGAAGAGCTGCCTCGATCAAAATTAGAACTTGACGAACCTCTGTTGTTATTAAGGTTTGAGGTTCCTGCACTTGGTGTACTTTGGCGCGTTCTTCCTGATGCACCTGTATTTCCTGCTGGTCGGGTGCTAGCAGATGCTCCTCGATTGTTATTGTATCGATTATTGGCCGTATTGTTTCGTACGGTATTCGAACGCATTTTATTATTGTTGTAATTATTAAAACTATTTCTGTTATTAATATAGACGTTATTTCCGCCATGATAATGTCCGCCATAATAACCATGATGATGGTAATAATGGTTGTGACGATAAATACCTACTGCCAGTACGGTAAAAGCAGCGAAGTAAGGCGGATAAAATCCGTAGTAATAAGGTGGATAATACGGCACATAAGCCGGAGAATATACATATTGCACAATTGGCACCGTTTCTACTACAACTGCTGTTACGGCTGGTGTAGTGGTTGCAGGTTCGCTTCCTGTATAAGCTGGGTTTGCCGTTTTTGCAGGTTCTGATTTGCTTGCGGGTTCAATAACATAATTTTTTCCGTACAATAGTTCATCGCCCACGATCTGCATTTTTACCTTTCCATTTTTGTCTTTATCAACAAAAATAACAGCAACGTCTTGATTCTCGCTTTTGCTCACTGCAACTTGAAGAACAAACGTAAACGAATTGCCATCTTTCTTGGTAATAACTTTTATGAAATCTACTTTTTTATCCAGATTCAAATCGAGATTATTGATTCCTGTTTTCTCAAGATTCAGATTTTTTTCAAATTCCTCGATGGTTTTTGATTTCTGAAACAAAGTCATCACGGCATATAAATCTAGATTGTCTCCTGGAAGTCCGAGTTCTTTACCATCACTATCAGATTGGCTAAAAATTAGCTGGGCAGACATGATTAATGCAATTGTCAAATATTTTGTAAATTTCTTTATCATAGTAAGAGTATAAAATATTAATATCCGGAGTAGAAAATGATTTTTTTTCTATACTTTCTACTCTGTACCCAGAAATTGTTTAGTGTTTTTTGGTTTTATCCAATTCGCCAATAAAAGGAATAGCATCCTGAATTTCGGCTCTTATGGTTACTTGCAGATACAGCTCCAACTGTACAAACTTGGCAGCATTGATGCCGCCAATGGCTTTTGCCAGTTTAGAATGTGTTTTGGCAAGCAGTTTTTCTGAGTCTTGATTGTATTTTAAGTTTGCCGATGTTAGTTCTGTCGCTTTTGCATCGGTCAAGGTCGCATAATTGTTTGCATAGTCTTCCAGAATTTTAATCTTCTGCTGACTTAGAGCTTTGCGCTCGGTTTCGTATTTATCATAAATAGGCTGAAATGCTGCCACTTGCGCATCGGTCAAACCTAAATATTCGTGTACAACATCTGCTTTCGATTTTCCGTAAAGGTCTTGAATCAAATTAATTTCATCCGTAGAAGTCTGTGCTGTGGCATTTAATCCAAAAGCTAATGAAAGTATAAATAGTAATTTTTTCATAATCGTAGTTTATAGTTTTTAAGTACTCGCTAAAGCCTTAGCCAAGTGTTGCTTCCAAAATAAATTGGAAAGTATTTTAATATATTTTTATTCTGTCAATCCATCAGAGGCGCTCATATCTCTCAAGCACACATATTTGCCATCTCTTTTTTCGAAAAGGCTGATGTAATTTCCAGTATTAATTGGCGTTTTTGTAGAGTCGGTTACTTTATAATATCCTACTTCTACTACCTGATTACCGTCATGAGAAACAAAAACTTCTTTGGTTTCAAATGAGATTATATTGGTATTGTTTTGTAAATCTGATTTTAAAAACTCATACCTAGCATCTTTACCAATAATTGGCGGTCTGTTCTGGTAAAAAGTAATAGCATCATCAGCATAATACCCAATCTCTTTCAACTGGCCGGCATTGTATGTTGCGGCATATTCATTTTCTTTTGCCTGAATTTCTTTCTTGACTTGCTTTAAGTCAACCACCGTATTTTCGTCCTTTTTTGTATTACAGGAAACCAATAACACACAGAAACCCGCGAGAATCGCTCTTGTCATTATTTTATTTTTCATATACATTTAATTTTCAAGTTGATATAATTATTTCCTTTTACAAACAAGTTCAAAATATGTTCGTAAATACAGGCCTTACTTTCGTTTTTCTTTGTTGAGAGTTAAGTTTTTTTTGGGGACATACATTAAAATTCTGCGTTTAATACTCTTCGAATATCTTTTGAAGTTCTGCCAAACTTCTCTGTTTCAGTAACGCTACCGTCAATAAGATTCTGGATTTCTGCGGATTCAAAGCATATGAAGCAATAAGCCCAAGCTCGTCGTCATTGCATTCCACATTACGTCCTACAAGTCCAGTCGCAACGCGTGTGCTTCGTACCACAATAATTCCTTTTTTGCTGGCTCTCGCACAAGCATCTAGAGAAGCTTTATTCATGTTTCCGTTTCCTACTCCAGCAATGACAATTCCTTTAGCTCCTTTTTCAATTGAAGCATCAATTAAGTCTGCTTGCATATCGGCATCTGCATAAATGATATCGACACGAGGAAAAGTGCTTACTCCTTTTACATCAAATTCTGAGTTTTTACCAAATTTTTGACTAGGAAAGTTTAAAAAGTCATTCACTCCATAAGAAGTTGTGCCTATAAGTCCGCGAATTGGAGACATAAAAGTTTGAACCGCTGTTGTGCTCACTTTTGTTAAAGATTGAGCAGAATGAATCCAATCGTTCATCACCAAAAGTACTCCACGCCCTTTTGCTTTAGGATCGGCAGCCACCGCAATTGCATTATACAGATTTAAAGGTCCGTCTGCACTAATTGCGGTTGACGGACGCATTGAACCTACTAGCACTACTGGTTTATCTGTTTTAACCACTAGATTTAAGAAATAAGCTGTTTCTTCCATCGTATCGGTTCCGTGTGTAATTACAAAGCCGTCTACATCTTTGCTAGAAGCTAATTCATTGATTTTATTGGCTACTTTTAGCATAATTTCAAATGACATATCCTGAGATCCAACATTCGAAATTTGGTCTCCCTTAATGTCTGCTATTTTCATAGCTTCTGGAACTGCATTTACCATTGCATCAATGGTTACCTGTCCAGAAGTATATCCTGACTGCACACCGCTTTTTGCAGAACCGGCAATAGTTCCGCCTGTTGCTAAAATTAGAACTTTAGGCTTAGCCTGTCCAAACATGCTGATGCTTAGTGATAACATCAGTAGCAGGATTATTTTTTTACAAAAGTCTATTTTTAATTTCATGATTTTTTCGTTTAATTTTTATGTTGAGGTTATTTTTGGCCTGTTAAAGTTGCTGGATCAAGCAGCTTTTTAATTTGATCTTCTGTTAGCAATTTCTTTTCGCGTATCAGCTCCAGAATTCCTTTATTGGTTGCAAGCGCTTCTTTGGCCAGTTCTGTCGTTTTTTCGTAACCCAAAATAGGATTTAGAGCCGTTACAACACCAACACTTCTGTCCATATAATGCGCTAAAATGTCTTTATTTACTGTGATGCCATCGATACAGTTTTTTCTAAACAATGGCATGGCTTTAAAAAACAATCCTTGCGATTCCATCATTGCAATGGCTTGAACAGGTTCAAAAGCATTTAATTGCAATAAGCCAGACTGAGCGGCAACTGTAACTGTGAGGTCATTTCCCATAACTTTAAAACATAACTGGTTCATAAGTTCTGGCATAACCGGATTTACTTTTCCTGGCATAATTGATGATCCTGGCTGAAGTGCAGGAAGATTGATCTCGAAAAGTCCCGTACGCGGCCCTGAAGCCAAAATGATCAAATCGCTGCTTATTTTTGCCAGTGCAACTGCCATACTCTTAAGCGTAGAAGAATACATTACAAATCCCTGCTGACTGGTAGTTGCCGCGATAAGATCTTTGCTCATCACGATGGGCTTGCCAGTAATTTTTGCAAGATGCGTTGCTACTTTTTCAGCATAACCTGGAGAGGCCGTAATTCCTGTCCCGATAGCAGTAGCGCCCATATTTTGCTCACATAGATAAACTTCTGATTTTTTTAAAGCATTAATTTCTGCATCCAATTGATTACCAAAAGCATGAAATTCCTGCCCCACCGTCATGGGTACGGCGTCCTGTCCTTCAGTACGTCCCATTTTGATGATATCTTTAAATTCGTCTCCTTTTTTATGGAAAGCTTTTGCTAGAAGATCGGCTTCTTTGACCAACTTATCGTTATGAAGCAATAATGCCACTTTGATAGCAGTTGGGTACACATCGTTGGTAGATTGCCCCATATTTAAATCATCATGAGGCTCGATGTATTGATATTCACCTTTTTTATGTCCGCTTAGTTCCAATGCGATATTCGCCAGAACTTCGTTCACATTCATATTGGCAGAAGTACCAGCACCGCCTTGATACAAATCAACCAGAAATTGATCGTGGTATTTGCCGTCTATTACTGCTTGGCAAGCTTTTTCTATGGCAGCCAATCTGTCTTTTTTAAGTCGGCCAACATCGGCATTAGCACGTGCTGCGGCCAGTTTAACCATAGCAAAAGCTCGAACATAATCGGGATAAAATTGTGTTGTCATTCCGCTTATCTGGAAATTTTCCAATGCTCGGGCTGTCTGCACTCCGTAGTAAGCGTTTGCAGGAATCTGTTTTTCTCCTAGAAGATCTTTTTCAGTTCGGGTCTGCGCATTAAGTGTGCTTATAGACAATCCGAACAACAGTAGATATTGTACAGTTTTATACATATTTTTTTCTTTTTTTGTGATTAAAAAACAGAATGCTTTTTATTGATTCTTTTTATAAAATGCTTGTGAGAAGTTGTATCTAAAAGAAAACTGCAGTTTGTTTATAGAAGTACTCCACCCGTCGTTGTAATTTTCGCGGTTACCCCACTGAAACTCCACTCCGACCATACAGTTTTTTACAGGAGTATATAGAAGGTTTCCTAGAATATATTGTCCCTTTTTGAAAGCCTGATCTGTTTGTCCGTCTGAGTTATCGATATCGATCATAGAATATCCTATCGCAGTACTAAACTTATCGCTCCAATTATGATCTAAAAAGGCCACAACACCTACCAAAGGAAGTGCAACTCCTTTTACTGGCGTTACTGGATTTCCTGGATTGTTTTTAATACCAATATCTACAGGAGCGTCGTTCATGTAGTTCTGCACCCCTTCTCCGTACATAACTTGACCTCTAAAAACATCATTTTTACTGAAATTGATGTTTGTACTTAAATTAAGTCCCCATCCTACTGCATCTCCAGACAAATTATATTGGTCGTTATTCTGGTCTTTCCATTCAATTTTTCTTACGATACCAGCTAACTCAACATAACCCCATTTGGTTCCAAGATGATACTCTGCAGAAAGGTCTGGCAACGGAAATCTTGCTTTTACGCCTTGCAGTTCAACACGATTGGCATAATCTCCTTGATCGGCACTTGCTCCAGGTCTTTCTAATGCAATAGTTAAACGGGTATCGCCTTGAATTGGCATATAACGTATTTGAATATTACGGAAGAATACCATTCCGGTTGGCCCCCAATATTCTAATGAATTCGGAAATACGCCAATATCCATGAATGGGCTCCACGTTTGCCCTGCTCCAAATTTTCCTAATTCGGCATAAGCATGACGCAGACGAAAAGTAGTTTGTCCTGCATCTACACCTGTACCAAACAATTCAAACTCAAACGTTGTTTTTAATTCGCCGAGTCCTGTGTCAAAATAATTCTTAAAGCCTAATCTGGTCTGACGAACAGAAGCGTAGTAACTGCCATCTGGGCCGTATTCGTTTTTAAAAGAAGGAAGTTTGGTTGGCCTTACTACATCATACCAATCCGATTGGATTTGATTGAAATTATAACCTATATCAGTCATAATAAAACCGTAGATTTCCATGCTTTTTGATCCTTCCTCTTGAGCTTGAGCAAAAGCGGAAATGAGAAAACAAATTATAATGGCCCGATGCCTCATCGCTACCATTTGTAAAAACCTTTTTTTCATAATGATTATAGTTTGTTTTATATAGTGGGATAACTCTACTTACTATTCATTTGCTTTTTACAATCTTGGCTTAAAATAAATTCGATTTATTTTAAAAAATCTGCATTCTCGGTACTGGTTTTTCGACCTCCAAAAGTTTTTCAATACTATCGGAATTTTCGTCTTTGGATGAGACTGAAGGATTAAAACGATCTCATAACGTCATTTTTTTTGTTAAAAAAGCAAAAAAAGGACTAGATATCAACTGATTATCAAACAAATATAATCAATGCTAATGCACGATTAGAGTTAATAACGGTTACATTTAACGGTTAAAACATAAGATTAATAATATTAATATGTTAAATCTTCACATTATTTTATAAATTTGTAAGTACATCTTATTTAACATTTTATACGCCAGTGACTTTTTTTTAGACGTTAATAATTTCAAATAATTTATTATGGAGTCAATAAAAAAAATCCCTTCGGATACTATCTATAACGAACTGGAAAATGTTTTAAAGTTTTATTCTTTCAAAAACTCAATGCTGTTGAGCAATTTTCTGCGGTACATTGTAAAAGAAACGATAGACGAAAGACAGCAGTATATTAAAGAGTATTCTATAGCCGTAAACGCTTTAAGCAGACCTTCTCATTTTAACCCGCATGATGATGCAATGGTTCGCATTCATGCAGGAAGATTAAGAAAACTGCTCAATGAATATTATTCTACTGATGGAAAAAACAATTCGGTGATTATTCATGTCCCAAAAGGCCGTTATGTTCCCGAATTTATTCATAACAGCAAGCTGAGACAAATGGATTTGCCAATCAGCACAAGTAAAGCCATTCCGATTATTACAGTTTTCCCATTTAAATCTACCGCTCAGAAACCTGATTTAGAAGCTTTTTCACAAATTCTTTCCGAAGAAATAAGTGCCGAACTTTCCCGTTTTCAAGACATTTCTGTAATAGGCCATTTTACCTCTGATGTTGTTTCGAAAATTAATGAAAATGTTTTGGAAGCTGCGAGCCTAGTAGGAGCCGATTTTATCATCAACGGACACATTCAAATTATCAATAACAAACTGCAGATCAGAATCAATCTCATAGACTCATCTTCAGGAAAATTCATATTGACCAAAGTGTTTACCCCTGCCACTATCGATGATGGCATTAGAATTCAAAATGAGATCGTAAAAGATATTGTCTCTACAATTGGCGGCTATTATGGCATTATCTTTAAAGAAATGGTGAAAACAGCGCCATCTAAAATAGCCAGCAATTCAGGGATTTTAAAGGCAATTTGCAGCTATCATGAATACCAATGTTCTTATTCTATTGAAAATTATGCCAATGCGCTATCCCATTTAAATGAAGCTGTAGAATTAGACCCAAATCATTCTATTGCTTGGGCCATGCTAGGCGAAATGCATTTGGCTTCTATTGGTCTAGGAATAGAGAATTACAAGAAAACCATCGAAAAAAGCAGTCATTGCATCTCAAAGGCTTTACAAATAGATCCTAACTGCCAGCAAGCGTGGTACGCACTTGTGCTTTTAAACTGTTTTAAGAAAGATCAAGACAACTGCCTTTCTGCCGCAGAACAATGTCTAAAAATAAATCCTAATGCTTCTGGAATTGCCTCTGGAATTGGCTGTATGCTCATTTTTGCAGGCTATTTTGAAAAAGGTTTCAACTTGCTAGAAAATTCGACTCGCATAAATCCATCACATCCTTGGTGGATTAATATTGGATATTGCTATTATTACATTCACAAAAAAGACTACCAAAAATCTTTATACTGGGCAGAGAAAATGGATTTTAGCGAAACCATCTGGGATTCTTTACTAAAAGCAGTTTCCTTATCGCTATTGAGCGAAGATGCAAAAGCAAAAATACATTTAAACAACCTTCTAGAACTACAACCTCAAACCGCAACAGAAATAAAAGAAATACTTTCCAGTTTTATGTTTTCAGACGAAGTAGTTTTTAGAATGGTAAATAGCTTGAAAAGAATTGGGTTGAAAGATGCTTTTTGATTCTTTAATTTGAAACCAAAACGACAAATTTTGAACTACGCCACTTTCTTCGCTGCTCGTTTTTTCTTTTCTAATAATTTAAGATGATTTTCGGCACATAGAATTTTCTCGGTCGTGCCGTTTTTTTGTATTTCGATGAGGTAATGAAAATCTCTTTCTTTCGAAGTCGATTTTATGATTAACCCCTTTTTAAAATCCATTTTTCTTTCGATAATGGTTCCCTTATAAGATCTCCCACTCAATGCCGTGTAGGAAACATCTTGTCCTTTTACAAATTTCATTGTTTTAGCCGTTTGTTCCTAATATTTGCTAATACTTCTAAATCTGAAAAACTAATGTTAAGGGGGGAAATCAGTTTTTCTATTTCGGCGAATGTAAAAAGTTTTAGCAATTTACAACCCCGTATTTATACCTGTTTTTTGAATCTTAAATATAGTTATTTTTTTAATGTAAAAATAACCTTCCCAAAAAAAATTGATACAATTTAGAACAACTTCTTTTAGCTCTTTTTTAGCATGAATTCCTAGTTTTGAGAGAACGAATCTTTGTTTCAAAAACAACTAAAAAAGAGCAAAATGGTACAGGAAAGAGTGATGGAGAAATTGGCAATTTTAGCAGATGCAGCCAAATATGATGTTTCGTGCTCCTCGGGACAAAGCACCCGTAAAAATAAAAACAAAGGACTAGGAGATACTGGAGGCGGAATCTGCCATGCCTTTACCGAAGACGGGCGCTGTGTTTCTTTATTAAAAATACTGCTTACCAATCATTGCATTTTTGACTGCGCATATTGCGTGAGCCGAAAAAGCAACGACATCAAACGTGCTGCTTTTACCGTGCAAGAAGTGGTTGATTTAACGATTGGTTTTTATCGAAGAAATTATATAGAAGGGCTGTTTCTAAGTTCGGGCATTTTTGACAATGCCGACTATACCATGGAGCGTTTGGTGAGAATTGTAAAAAAACTGCGATTAGAAGAAAACTTCAATGGTTATATTCATCTAAAAGCAATTCCTGGCGCAAGTGAAGAATTGCTCAAAGAAGCCGGATTATATGCCGACCGTTTGAGCGTAAATGTCGAAATGCCAACAGAGCAAAGCCTTAAACTGCTAGCGCCAGACAAAAATCATAAAGACGTGATAAAACCGATGGAATATCTTAAAAATGAAATTGTTGGTTATCAGGAAGAGAAAAAATCCAATTATAAAACACCGCTTTTTGCTCCAGCAGGACAAAGCACGCAAATGGTGATTGGCGCAACCAAAGAAAATGATATGGAAATTCTGGGAATGGCCAATTATTTTTACGAACAAATGAAGATGCGCCGCGTATATTATTCGGGTTATGTGCCAATAAGTTACGACAACAGACTTCCAGCTATTGGAACTCCCGTGCCAATGATTCGCGAAAATCGTTTGTATCAAGCCGATTGGCTAATTCGATATTACGGGTTTAATGTCAACGAAATTGTTGGTTTTGACCAGCCGAATCTCGATTTGGATATTGACCCCAAATTAGGTTGGGCTTTGCGAAATCTGCACCAGTTTCCAGTTGATATAAATACGGCAGATTTAGAGCTAATTCAGCGCATTCCTGGAATAGGATTTTTGAGTGCTAAAAAAATTGTAGCGGCAAGAACTTTCAAAAAATTACAGCCAGAAGATTTAAAGAAATTAGGAATTGCCTACAGCCGATCAAAGTATTTTTTGGCTTTTTCTTCGCCATTTCATCTGCAAAAAGATCTGACTCCGATTCAAATAAAAAGCCAGATTCTGAATTTGCAGAACAGCAAATACAAGAATAATTTTTCGAACCAGCTTGCTTTATTTTAATTCAAATGACCCAAATAGTTTATGATGGAAGTTTTGAAGGCTGGCTAACAGCGGTTTTTGAAATCTATGAATACAAACTTAATGATGTTGTTTTTGCGAAAGAGGAGCTATCAAACACTTTACTTTTTTCTAATACGCATTTGGTACTAACTAATGGTGAAAAAGCCAATCGTGTTTTAAATGGTTTGCAGCAACGTCTTTCTATTCATGGTTTCAACAATATTTATTTTGCTTTTTTATCTGGGTTAGATCAGATAGAAGAAACTTTGTTTCGATTTGCAGCCTATGTTTTTGCAAGTCCAATTAATATTGAAGGAGATTTAAGCCGAAGCGAAGTTTTGAATGTGAAAAAAGCAGCGCATGTAACGGGAAAAGAAAGCCATAGAATGAAAGCTTTTGTTCGTTTTAAGCTCACAAAAGACGAATTGTATTATGCCATCATAGAGCCAGATTGCGATGTTTTACCGCTTATCGAACAGCATTTTAAAAACCGTTATGCAGACCAGCGCTGGCTGATTTACGACTCGAAACGCAAATACGGAATCTATTATGATCTGGAAAATGTCTCAACGGTCGAAATGCAGTTTGAGTCGAATGCTTCTTCGAGTTTTTTAGCCGAAATCAATGATGAAAATGAGGAATTTTTCCAGAATTTATGGCGTAATTATTTCAGCAGTGTCAATATCGAATCGCGAAAAAACACCAAACTTCATATCAAACACATGCCCAAACGATATTGGAAAAACCTAACAGAGAAAATTCCGAACCTCAACAAAAGACAGTAAAATCTAGTTTGATCTGTTCAAATCCTTTTAAATCCGCGTGAAATACTTTTACGCATTGATTTTCACGCAGATTTAAAAAGATTATAGCAGATATACGCAGATTACCTATAAACTGTTGAGTGAAATTGAATATAAATTATCACTTACTTTTTTTAAGCGCATCTAGCAGCTCCACCATATCTACTACAGCATAAGTCGAACAATAGTCCGATACGGCATAAGGCAAGATTAAACTGTTGTTATGAATAATGGCTCCGCAGGAATACACCACATTTGGCACATATCCTTCACGTTCATCTTCTAGAGGAGAAAGCAATGGTTCTGCCAATCTTCCTATTTCTTTTGAAGGATCATCCAAATCAAACAGAGAAACGCCAATACAATAACGTCGCATAGAACCTACTCCGTGCGTAATGACAAGCCAGCCTTCTTCTGTCCAAAGCGGCGACCCACAATTTCCTATTTGCGTCAATTCCCAAGTAAAACGGGGTTCTTGCAGTAAAACAGGCTTATTCCATTGCGTTACTCGATCAGAATACATAATGTAATTATTTACTCCGTCAATTCGCGCCAACATGGCATATTTGCCTTTTATTTTTCGAGGAAACAAGGCTAGATTTTTGTTCTGCGCACCTTCTCCGTGAAGCGGCATTACTCTAAAACTATAAAAATCTTCGGTCGAAATTAATTTTGGCAGAATCGTATGTCCGTTATAAGCGGTATACGTTGCCATAACGCGAGTCGAACCATTATCATCGGTAAAACGCACAAAACGAGCATCTTCAATTCCGCGGCTTTCAGAATCAGAAATCGGAAATATAACACGTTCTGTGATATCAGAATCATGTTTAAACTGCAAATCGTAAAAAGAATTCGCCAGCCACAAAATTTCTTCCAGAGCCACTTTTCTTTCCTCACGGATTAAAGGATCTTTTAAATTCTCAATCAGCATGTTTTTAAGAACCGCAAATTCAAATTCTTCTGGAAGATCCTGCATAATTTGTCCGATATATTTATCAGTTGTATGCATTTCGTAAAGCTTGGTGAGAAATCGTTCTTTATTAAACAAAGTTTTATGTTCGATTTCTGCCTGATCAATATGATTTCCAATCTTCATAATATGCAAATCATTATCTCGATCTAAAATAGCTCTTCTAAAAACAATCGACGAAATATGACCTTCACCAGTTGCTCGAAAAGAAATAATTACTCGCTTTTCTCCCGCTTCTAAGCCCGTCTGATCAAAATCTTCTACAATCGAAGGATTAAAAATCGCAGCCGATTCTATTGCATATTCCATTGTGCAATAAGAACCAATAAGCATTTTTCGGTCTAGCGACAGGGCTTCATAATCAATCTGCATGCCCTCGATTATCGGCCTTATTCGCTCGCAATGTCTAAAAAATACTGCCGAAATATTTCGATGTCTCCTCGCAAATTCGCGAAGTGTCTGCTCCAGAGTCTGTAGGACTTGTTTCTCGTCTAGCATCATTATCCGAAGTACCATTTGCTGGGTCCTTTCTTGCCCATTCATAAAATATCGGGCAACAACTCTTCTGGAATCTGGCAAAAACTTTATATTTTTTCGGACAACGGATACTCGCATAACTGGAAAATTTTATAATAATAACATTAAGGAATCTATTTATTACACAACAAGTTAATGATTTTTGTTAAAGAAAAAAACTTAATTTTTTATTAAAACTTCCAATTTCCCTGTAATTCAAGGATTTTTTTATGCTGTTTTCATCAAAAGTTTTTTCATAATTTCGTCTCTAGACCTCCAACCTAAAACAATGAAGAATAAAGTTAAATTTTTGAGAGAAGAAAAAAACATGACTCAAAATGAACTTGCCGAAAAATCGGGTCTTTCTTTACGCACGATTCAGAGAATTGAGGCTGGAAATATCCTGAAAGGCTTTACTTTAAAAACGATTGCCGAAGCACTGGAAACCAATCCCGAAAACCTCATCGTCAAAAAGGAAAACATTCAAATTGAAAGAGCCAAACTTATTAATCTTTCTGTTTTGTCTGGACTTATTATTCCGTTTGGAAGCGTCATTTTCCCTTTACTATTAACTTACAAAACCCAAGATGCGGCAAACAAAGAATTAGGAAAACAAATTGCAAGCATTCAAATTATTCTAAGCCTTGTGTTTTCTATTTTGATGATTGTAAGTCCGTTTCTGCAAAATTCATTTTCTTTAAAATTTCCACTTTTTATTGTTCCTTTAATTGCATATCTAAGCCTTAAACTCCTTATTGTCATTTTAAACGGAATCTGTTTAAACCAAAAACAAGAGCTAGCTATAAAACTGAAAAACAAATTCTTATAATACAAGTCATAAAAATGGCGTAAAACTGTCGTATGGTTTTAGCACGAAAATCGGAATCGAAACCCGAATCTTGCAGAAAAAACAAACCATGAAATTATTTAAGAAGATTGCCAGTGTATTTTTAGTGATTATCGTTTTATTCCTTTTGGGAGGATACTTTTATTTCCAAAAGAAATTTACTCCGCCAGAAAACTATTTGAAAGTTTCTGGAACTGCAGAAAACATTCCTATAAAATGGATTGCCAGTAACGAAAACTCCCATTCGGCTTTGCTTTTGCCAATAAAAATTAACGGAATTGACCAAACCTTTTACATGCAGTTTGATTCGGGTTTGGCTACTACTGTTTTCTACAAAAAATCTTTAGAATCAATCACTGGAAAATTCAAAAATCAGATTAAAATTGATAGTGCAAACAATGAGATTTCAGCTGATTTTGTAATTGGAAAAATGAAAGTCTCGTCAAACACTTTTGAAGTTTTGGATTATGGCGAAAAAGTTAATTTTGACGATCCGAAAGCAGCGAATATAATTGGAACAATCGGAACCGATTTACTAGAAAAACGAATTACTATTCTAGATTTTAAAAACAATCAATGCTCTTTCGTAGAAAAAATTCAGGAAAATGATTTTGCTGATTTTGAATTTAAAAAACGTAAAATTCTAATTCCTTCCATTATCGAAAATCAAAATCTAAAACTATTGTACGATTCTGGAACAAGCGGTTACGAACTTGTAACAACTAAGGAAATTTGGGAGCAATACAGAATTAAAAACAGTGCTGTAAAAACCGAAAAAGGAAATTCTTGGGGAAATACGTTAAGTGTTTATTCTGCTTCCGCGAAAAGGAAAATACAATTTGGCAAAGTAACTTTAGATCTCTCTCAAGTGACTCATATTGAAGGCACGTCAGATCTGCAGAAATTTTTGATGAAACGTTCAGGAATGCAAGGAATGATTGGCAATAAACTTTTTCTCAATCACAAATTGATTCTGGATTGTAAAAACGAAAAATTCAAGTTGGAATAACATCAATTTCTACTACAGGAAACCGCTTTAAGAATTGGTGTTAATGATGTTTTTGACATTCTCTATAAAGGTTTCGGTGTCTTTAATTTCTTGTTTAATCAAATCGTGATGATCAGACAAATTGTGCTGTTCGATCATGTCCTTTTTTAAGTATTTAATCATCGATTCTAGACTTCTTGTATCGTTTTGATTTTGTCTTTTTAATTCGCGCTGTTTGCTTTCCAAGTATTTTAAAGTCTCCTTTAACTTCTGAATGTTTAATTTCCCCAACCTTAGATTTTTAATAATTAATAAAAAACAATAGCTAGAAATGCGGTAAGATTCAATATGCTCCAAAAACCACTATCATTCGAAATTACCTCATTCCTAGACATTGTTATAAATAGTTACGTATAAACGAATTCTTTGGATTTAAGAAATTTCATATTTTTTTATAATTCTTTCAGAGCAAAAACAAACATCTGTTTTACAGCTCTTTAAATCCGAATAATACAAAAGCAGGATATTTTTTATTTATTACAATGAACATCATCAGATATTGAAACACAACTTTCAGAACATCAAAACGTTATCAAAAAACAGCTAAAATTGTGAATATCTATTTGAGGATTTAACCATTTTTTGTACTGTAAAATTTATCTTTGGCATCCTTAAAAATCTTAAAAGAAATGAGCGCAGTTTGGTACGAATGCAAAGTAAAATATAGAAAAACAGATGAAACTGGAGGACAAAAAGTTTTAACCGAGCCTTATTTGGTTGATGCTTTGTCTTATACAGAAGCTGAAAAAAGAATGACCGAAGAAATGGCTGCTTATACTAGTGAAGAATTTAAAATCACAGCTATAAAAGTGGCAAATTATGCCGAAATTCATCCTTTTGAAAATGCAGACAGATGGTTTAAATCTAAAATCACTTTAATTGCTTATGATGAAGAAAGCGGCAAGGAAAGAAAAACGAGCATGTATATGCTGGTTCAAGCAAATGATGTTCGCGAAGCTTTTGACAATACACTTCATATAATGAAAAATACAATGGGAGAATATTCTATTCCAGCGATTTCTGAAACCGCAATTATGGACGTTTTTCCTTATTTCAGCGGTGAAGAAGGCGAAACAGAAATGTTGGAAAGATTTAATGCCTTAAAAGCATCTAAACCAGAAAAACCAGAGGCCGAAATAATCGACCACATGGAATTTGAAACTGCAGTAGAGGAATAATACTCCTAAAGGCATAAAAAACAAAAAGCTTCAGAATATCTGAAGCTTTTTTATTTTAGACCATTTTTAATAAAGCATTTTTGCCAACGGTGTTACTGCCGAAGCTGATTTGGGTAATAAAGCTGTTAATGCATCAAATTGTGTCGGACTGATGTTCTTTTTCATTTTAGAGATGAAAGACTCTCTAGTCGCAGTCATTTTAGAAGTATAATCTGCCTTGTCGGTAGCCATTGAAGGCAAAATGTTCTTCTTTTTATTTAGTGTTTCATTAACCAACGAATTTACCAATGGTTTTTGAGCATCGGTTAATTTCAATTTTGGAGAAAGCACTCCCATAACCTGATTCGCGATACTAGCAACATCAAAAGCGGGTACTGCTGCTGTCGACGCCTTACTGGCCGCTTTTGTAACGTCTCCTATACTTTGTGCGTTTGCAAATGAAATTGTCCCCAAAAAGACAACTAAAATCAATAATTTCTTTTTCATGGTATTTTTGTTTTAAAGTTATTTGCTTGATACTAAAGGTAATAAAAATGTTAATTCGATTGACATCTTAAAACCATAAACATTTAAAGGTCTGCACTTTACATCATTTCATCAAGAAATATTTCAGATATTCAAAAATCAAAATAAGTCCTATCTTAGCTACAGAATTACATTTTGATTTAAAACCATTTACAGCACAAAAGCAAACAAACCAAAAAAACCAAAAACCGCATGACCAAAAAGAACCTGATTTTATTCGGATTTATAATTCTAAAATTCATCTTGCAATATGTTTTAATTAGTCCGGAATACGATTTACAGCGCGACGAATATCTGCATCTCGATCAAGCCAATCATTTGGCTTGGGGCTATTTATCCGTTCCGCCGGTTACGTCTTGGTTTTCGTATATCATTCTTTTGCTTGGAAATTCGTTTTTCTGGATCAAGTTCTTCCCTGCCCTATTTGGCGCTTTGACACTTTTGATTGTCTGGAAAGCAACAGAACTTCTTAAAGGCAATCTTTATGCTTTAATTCTGGGCTCAATATGCGTTTTGCTTTCCTGCTTGCTGCGTTTAAACATGCTTTATCAGCCCAACTCTTTTGATATTTTGTGCTGGACTGCGCTCTATTATGCTTTAATACAATATCTGACTTCAGAAAATACTAAATGGTTGTATTATGGAGCGATAATTTTTGCTTTCGGTTTCTTAAATAAGTACAACATCTTGTTTTTATTACTTGGATTAATTCCAGCTCTTTTGCTTTCTCAACAGCGAAAAATACTAGGTAAAAAAGAGTTTTATCTGGCCTTGCTCCTCGGACTCCTTATTATTTTACCTAATCTTTATTGGCAATACAGCAACCATTTCCCAATTGTCCATCACATGAAGGAATTGGCCAAAACACAATTGGTGAATGTCAATTTAGGCGATTTTCTAAAAGAGCAGATTCTATTTTTCGTCGGCGGATTATTTGTGATTTTAGCCGGACTTTATGCAGTTTTGTTTTACCAGCCTTTCAAAAAATACCAGCTCTTTTTTGCTTCGTTTGTTTTCACACTTTTGATTTTCATTTATTTTAAAGCAAAAGCCTATTATGCTATTGGATTATACCCTATTTACCTTGCTTTTGGATCTGTTTATATTTCAGATATTCTAAATAATGGCTGGAAACGTTATCTAAAACCCGTTTTCATTCTCATTCCGTTATTGCTTTTTATTCCGATTTATGATGTTGCTTTTCCAAATAAAAGTCCCGAATATATGGTAGCACATTCTGAACCATACAAAAAACTGGGAATGCTTCGTTGGGAAGACGGAAAAGAGCATCATATGCCACAGGATTTTGCCGACATGTTGGGCTGGAAAGAATTGGCTAGAAAAACAGATTCGCTTTATGCTTTATTGCCCAATCAGAAAGAAACTATTGTGCTTTGCGACAACTACGGACAAGCCGGAGCAATTAATTTTTATTCTAAAAAAGGAATTAAAGCGGTTTCTTTCAATGCCGACTACATCAATTGGTTTGATCTCAGTATTCCCTATAAAGATCTTATTCGCGTTAAGGATTTTGATGAAAACAACGAAGAGTTGAAAGCAAGCGGTCCATATTTTGAAACGGCAGCCATTGGCGGTCAAGTCACGAATAAATATGCTAGAGAATATGGCGCTACAATTTTTGTTTTTACGAATGCTAAAGTCGATATCAACAAAAAATTAGAACTGGAAATCAACGAAGAAAAAGGTTATATCGAAAATGATTAATTTTAAGGATATATCTTATTTACAATCTGGAAATCCCAGACAGCAATCCGCATTTACTGTTTTAGCCCAACATAAGGTTTTGGAAAATCTTGCTGCATTTGATCCGATTTTGGTTGGCACGATTCCGATCAATATTGCGATCGAAAGCAGCGATTTGGACATTGTCTGCTATTGGAAAAACAAAGCTGATTTTATCGAAAAGATAAAGCAACTGTTTGGAAAAGAAAACCGTTTTTCTATTAGAGAAGATCTCATGAATAACCAAGAATCTGTTATTGCGAATTTCTTTATTGATGCTTTCGAAATCGAAATCTTCGGACAAAATACGCCTACCGAACTTCAAAACGGCTATAGACACATGCTTATTGAACACGAAATTCTAAACTCAAAAGGCGAAAACTTCCGATTGGAAATCATAAAACTAAAAGAAAGCGGCATAAAAACCGAACCCGCTTTTGGTCTGCTATTAGGCTTAAAAGGAAACGTTTACGAAGCATTATTAAACTACAAAACATAAGAAAAAGCTATTTTATTGAAAATTTTAAAAAATAAAACTCTAAAATAACTTGCAAAACCGTATTTAGTGTGTATCTTTGCACCCGAAACATCGCGGGATAGAGCAGTAGGCAGCTCGTCGGGCTCATAACCCGAAGGTCACAGGTTCGAGTCCTGTTCCCGCTACTAGGAAAAAACACCACTTACAACGAGTGGTGTTTTTTTTTGTTTATAGCATTTTGCAAGATGGATGAATTTGTTGTTTACATTCTTTATTCTGAAAAATTCAGGAAAACTTATACTGGCTTTACTTCTAACTTAATTGAGAGATTTAAATCTCATAATTTTCTTGAGACAAAAGGCTATACTCCAAAATTCAGACCATGGATAGTTATGCACGTTGAATTTTACAATTCAAAATCTGAAGCTATGAAAAGAGAAAAATATTTGAAAACTGGAATAGGAAGAGAATTCATTAAAAATCTTATTTCCAAAATTTAACTCGGCAGGCTCATATCCGCCGCGGCGGACACAGGTTCGAGTCCTGTTCCCGCTACTAAGACAAAGCTTCAGAGAAATCTGGAGCTTTTTTTGTTTAGACTATTCTTTAATAACTTTGTGTTGACGAACTTAGACTCTCGCACTAGCGGGTAAAATTTAAAATCAAGCTTAATGAAGCAATTTGATCTAATATACGATTTTGGAATTTTGGAAGTGATACGAAAATCATGGTTTATAATTATACCTCTGTTTTTTTATTGGCTATCAGTTAATAAACTCCGAAATAAAAAAGATAAAGAAGAAAATTTGATTCAGAATCCTTTATCGCAAAGCAAAAGCTTCGATACAACAAAAGCGCAAATAATCAAATATGCTTCAATCATTATTTTTGTGTTTCTGGTCATTCTACAAACAAAAAAGATATACCGAACTTATAGCATTTTGAACAATGGATTAAAATCAATAGAAGGTTATGTGAGTGACTTTCATGGAATGCCATCATCTGGACACGATACTGAACGATTCAAAGTTAGAAATGTAAAATTCGAATTTTCAGATTTTGACTTAACTGACTTTGGATACAATAACGCTAAATCAAAAGGAGGCGTGATAGATGAAAACGTTTATATTAGATTGAAATATTATCAATCAAAAGATCGAAATGTCATACTTAAATTAGAAAAGAGAAAATAAAAACTTTAGCTAATAGCAATTATAACGGATTTGGACAATTGACACAATGGAAAGTTTTTTTGTAATTAAGATGCTAATGCAAAAATCGCATAATAATCTAAAATAATCCGGTTAGATATTTGAATGCTTCCCGCTACTAAAGAAAACATCATTTGAAAAAATGGTGTTTTTTTTTATTCTAAATTTAACAGCTCTTCAGACTCATATCCGCCGTGGTGGATACGCATTTGAGTCTTCACAGGGCGAACTACTAAGACAAAAAGCTTCAGAGAAATCTGGAACTTTTTTTTACTTACCTTTGAACATCTCGTCTTGTTCACGAGCGTGACGCTCGCGCCAGCGCAGGAGATTGAAGTAAAAAATATGCATTTAATTATTGAGGCAGGAATCCATTTTGATACAGACAAGAGTAGGAAGTGTTCATCTGAAGATTATCGTTAAATTACATTTTCAAAATTCTACATATAAATCTAAAATATCACAATAACAAAATGAGGTCACTCTGCACTATAACTCTATTTTTTTTCTTTTTCATGAGTTGTAAATCAACAAAAGAAATAAACATTACAAATACAAACATTCTATTAAACAAAGAATTAACGCCTTTAGAATTACAAACTTGGTATCAAAAAGATTATCTCGAAGATTCGATTCCTGGAATTTCATTAAATAAGTGGTATCGTACAAATAAAAAGAAACCTAAAAACAAAAGTATCATTGTCGCCGTAATTGATACTCAAATTGATATAAATCATGAAGATTTACAAGGACAACTTTGGACAAACAACAAAGAAATCCCAAATAATGGTATCGATGACGATAATAACGGCTATATAGATGACATTAACGGCTGGAGTTTCATAGGAACTAAGAGCGGTGGTTATGTGGTATGGAACAAGTACGAATATACGCGTATTGTACAAGCATGGGAACCATTATTTAAAGACAAAACCGAATCACAAATTGACCCTAAAAATATATTTAACTACAACGAATACAACAGAGCATTAAAAGAACTGGAAGAAGAAAATAAGTTTTATAAAAATTGGTTAAAATCGCTAGATCATCATGTTGCAACTTATTCTTTAGTTCAGGATACTTTAAAATATTTTTTCCCTAAAGAAGATTACACTTATCAACAATTGGATAGTTTATATAAAAAGTATAAAATAAACGACAAAAGATACAGACTGAGACGTGATGACAATGACAAGGATTTAGGAGCGTTAATTAGTTATAAAATGGTCAGCCTTGAAGTTGGTCAAAACACATTGCAAGACATCATAAACCAACAAAATGAGCTAGATTCTATTATCAATAAAAATCTAAATGTAAATTATAATGAACGCCTGTTAATTGGTGATAATCCTAACGTTTTAGAAAAGGGTTATGGTAATAATAATGTAAGCAATAATAAAGAAGGACATAGATCTATTCAGGATCATTGCACCAAAATGGCAGGGGTTATTGGAGCCAACAGAGAAAATAATATAGGCATAAAAGGAATTACACAAAATGTAAAAATCATGCCGTTGAATATTGCTTCAATGGCAGACGAAAATAATAAAGATATTGCCATGGCTATTTATTATGCTGTAGATAATGGTGCAAAGATAATAAATATGTCTTTTAGCAATAGTTTCTCTTTACATAAGGATTGGCTCGCAGATGCACTTACATATGCCGAAAAACACGATGTATTATTAGTTCGTAGTGCTGGTAATGCCGAAAATGATACTGATAAAACAATATACTACCCAACAGATATAAATCTGGGTGATACCAAAGAATTTTGTTCTAATCTAATCATTGTAGGATCTGTTACGCATAAACCGGACAGTACATTTGTATCTGATTTTTCAAACTATGGAAAACAAAATGTAGACTTATTTGCTCCGGGAGATGAAATATATTCTACTTCAGCTAGCAATAAATATGAATTTGACTCTGGTACCTCATTGTCTGTTCCGATGGTTTGCGGAACAGCAGCATTGATTCGCTTATATTACCCAAATCTTACAGCAACACAGGTTAAACAAATTATTTTGGACTCAGGAACCTCGTATAACTTGGAAGTTATAGTGCCGGGAACAAAAGACAAAAAAGTTCAGTTTTCTGAATTATCTAAATCGGGAAAAGTTTTAAATGTTTACAATGCAATGCAACTTGCTAAAAAGGTTAACAAGAAAAAGAAATAAAACCAGTTTAAAATTTATCTTTTTTACAATATGTACTGAGCCCCTTAATTTCGTTTCATTTTATTTGGGCAGATAGTTGCTATTTTAGAAAAACGCATTAATTCCCTGATTTTTTCGAAATCACTAAAGAAAGAGAAAAGCTCCAGATTCCCTCTGAAGCTTTTTGATTTCACAACATTTTATTTATCGCGAGGAGATATTCAAACAACTATTATTTCTCCAATTCCGTTTCGGTATGCATCACACAAGCCCATTTATTGTTTTCTTTAATCCAGGTAGAAGTACAGACACATTTTATAGGCGCTTTTTGACTGTCTTCTAATAATGTAAAATCCAGATAATATCCTATTACGGCAGTATTTTCGCTAATTAGTTTTTCTGTTACATCGTAGATCTTGAGTACTTTTATTTTATTGGTTTGCCCAGAGTCGAACATCTTTTTGAACTCGGCTTCGCTGATACTCTGAACACCGTTTTTCCCCGCAACTATGCATGGAAACGACGTCAGATTTTTTACTGTTTCATAATCATGATTTTCAACTCCGTGCCAGTATTTTTTTTCTAGCTCTATAATCTGTACTTCCATAATATCTCGTTGTTAGTTAGACATTTCACAAATTTCAAATTAATATTGATTTAAAACTTCTCTTTTAACATAGATTTAATTCTCAAAAAGAAAGCTTCAGAATTACGAATCTGGTTTTGCACCTTTTGAGATTATAGATCGCATCACTGCAGGAAACCATCTTTGCAGCCACACAGCTAGTTTGCCATGAGCAGTAAAAACGTAATTTCTCTTTCTCTTTAAAATAGCTTCTATCATGACTTTCGCGGCTTTATCTGTAGGCCACATCAAATTTGACGGTCGCGAATCTGACTGTTCTGGATGCCAAACTCCGTCATTGTCAACTCTCGCAATTTCCGAAACTACAAATCCGGGATGCACCGTTGTACAGCTTACTCCTGTACCCATTAATTCAACTTGCAAAGTCTGACCAATAGAGTTTACAGCCGCTTTTGAAGCGCCATACGCGCCTACATTAGGATTGGGAAGATACGCCCCTACACTTCCCACTAAACCAATTCTTCCTTTGGTTTTCTTTAAATGCGGCAATGCATATTTTACCGTTAGCGCTAAGCCCGTAACATTGACTTGCAATTGTCTATTCCAATCTTTGGCTGTTAGGTTTTCGATACTGCCAAAAACTCCAAAACCTGCATTAGCTATAACTATATCCAAACACCTCCATTCTTTTATGATTTGTTGAACGGCATTTTCGATAGCGGTTTCTTCCATTATATCACACGGAATTACCAACGCTTCTCCGCTTGATTCTCTTATTGTGTCAGCAACTTTGTCCAATAGCTCTTTGCGTCTGGAAGAAAGCACTACTTTATATCCTAATCTTGCACATTCAATGGCTATTGATTTTCCAATGCCAGATGAAGCGCCCGTTATCCATATTACTTCTTCCTTTGCTTTTGCCATTTTTACAATGTTTATCTCAAATATATAACTTATTCATTATAAATCATATAACAAAATATAAAGCTTTTATATTCGTCCGTTTATAAGCAGAACGCTAGCAAGGAGAAAATCTAGTGTATTTATTTTCTGTAAATTTCGATATATTTACAAAAGAAAAATCCAATCGATGCGCACTCTTTATCAAAGCCCCAAAATAATTATTCGCGAATTTTTGCCTCAAGAAAAACAATTGTTCTTAGATCTTTTTAAGGACGAACAGGTTACACAATACCTTCCTGAAACTTCACCTGAGCGATATGTCGAAATGTTTAACGAATTGCTTGAGAATTACAAAAAGAAAAATCTTAGCAGATGGGCCATATTTAACACTGTAGATAATGATTTTATAGGAATGTGCGTTGCCCGTATTTTTTTTCACAACTCCAACCAAATAGAAATCGGATATGTACTTGGCAGAAACTATTGGGGAAAAGGCATTGCTACAGAAGTGTGTAAGGCTCTTACGGAGTATAGTTTTGCAAATACAGATACCAAAGAAGTGGTAGCTATAACCGATCTTGACAACGCAGGATCGCAAAATGTACTGCAAAAAGTTGGATTTGAACGATTAGGCAATTTAACGAGAAACCAAGAAGAATTAGCTTATTTTAAGATAGAAAGATAATTTATGACAAAGCTTCAGATTGCTCTGAAGCTTTATTTTTTTATAATTTCACTCCTCATTTGAAGTTTTTCTTATTTCAGAAATAGTACCAAAGATTTGATCTAGCAATTCCATTTCGTCAATAGGAAGCAACTGCAAAGCCATTTCAAGTAAGAGCATTATCTCCATTTCATTTTTTTCAAAATCATCTTTCATGATATTGATACTTGCTTTTAATAAAGTTGAAATAGTCAGATTCAGCTCGGTGTACGAATGCACTTTTAACATCATATTTATAGAATTATCATTACCCTTACGGTCTGAACTTAATTTTGTAAAATACTTCATTTTATCAATCGATTTTAAAAAATCTACCATAGATTCTTCCTCTTCTACTCTCATAATCCTTCCTTTAATTATTTGTATTTACCATCCTTGACTCTTACTACTATTTTAGAATCAAACAAATTTATAAAGATGCAAAGAGAAAATGAGGAACGTATTTGTCCAGTCAAATATGACTGCAGCTTTTTCATCTTCATTTCTTCTTCAAAAAACCATAAGAATATTCCTTTAAAATAAAAATTTCACAATATTTTTAAAAATTATTTTTACATCAAAAACAAACAATAACTCACCTCCTATTACCAAAACAACAAATTCCTAATCAAACCAATACACAAACATTAACTTCATTTATTCACTACTAAGAATCGACAAAATAGGATCATTTATTAAAATCATTCAAAAAGTTTTTTCAAAAAAGCTTTGTACAATCCAAAAATAGTTGCACTTTTGCACCCGCAATAGCAAAGCAGGTCCGTTCGTCTATCGGTTAGGACGCCAGGTTTTCATCCTGGTAAGGGGGGTTCGATTCCCCCACGGACTACTTACTAAGACAAAAAGCTCTAGAGAAATCTGGAGCTTTTTTTGTTTATATTTACTCCGTTAAATCTTTGAGAAAAAACAATCAAAAAATCAACCCAAATCTTAAAATGAAACACAAATTAATTGCCCTTTTATTTGTATTCGCCTCTGCAAATATGTTTGGACAAGCGCCCGACAGCAAAACCAATTATAGCAACAGCAAATTGCCTGCAGAAGAAGCTGTTACCAACAAGTCTTTAAAACCGCTTAAAAAAATCTCTCTAGACGACACTTCGCTTTTAATTTACGATTACGATGGTTCTCTTTTTTCTTGGGATCTAGAGGTAGAAAGTATTGTTTGGACTGTAAAAGCTTCGGATGCTAATACTGAGATGTGCGCCAACAAAATAACGCTTCAGGACGGTGTTGTATACATTCCGTTTGTTAATGGCGAAATTTATGCTGTAGATAACGGAACTGGAACTATTTTCTGGAAATCCAGATTAGGCAATATAACAGATCAAATTGTTTTGAAAGATCAGACTCCGATTATAGCTAACGGAAAACTATTTATAACGGCTCAAAACCAAAATCAGAGCAGTAATTTGTATGCTTTGGATTTAAAAGACGGAAGCTTGGCTTGGAACTACAAATTAGACACGCCAAACAACGATATTGAGCCATTATTTTTCGATAATAAGATTTTTATCCCAAGCGGAAACAATGTATATTGTTTTGAAGCTACCACCGGAAAACTGCTAAACAAAAAAAGCTTTGACGAAACCATGACCGGAAAACCAGTTACAGATGGCGAAAGTGTTTTTATAGCTGGCGATAAAAATTGGCTATACGCATTAAAGCCAAATAGCCTTGATGTTTTATGGCAGTTTAAAATAGAAGAGAATCAAAACAACGTTAAGGAACGCATCGTTTGCCACGACAAAAAACTGTATTTTGCAGCACAAGGCCCAGAAGTTTCGTCTATTTACGCTGTTGATTCTAAAACGGGAACTCAGCTTTGGAAAACCGATTTTAAAGGTGATAATGTCGAATACATCGTTAAAGAGGTTGATAATCTTTGGGGCTATACTCGCAACAAGAAACTTTTTGAATTGGACTTATCAAACGGCGAAATCGCTTTTGAAGAAAAACTAACCACACTTCCTATTTCAAACATCGAATTTCCTGCCGACGATAACTTGCTTTACTATTATTGCGACGCAGGCTTGATTCAGTTCGACCTAAAAGAAAAAGACGAAAACGTATACTATATGCGAACCTCGCTTAAAGACAATCCGTATAGCGCTTATTTAAAGATAATCCGATAACAAACAAAAAAGACCATTTTAAATAATGGTCTTTTTTATTATCTGTTTTGAGAAAAAATTATGCTCTAAACAAAGCGTATTTATTGTAGTTGTACAAAACTTTATCATAAGGAACATAAAGCGAAACGATTTTTTCTGTCGATTCATCAAATTTGATTCCGTTATGCTTTCTAAACAAATAGATTTCTCTTAAGCAATTAGAAAGACTTTGGTGAATTTCACTTGTAAAAGTTGGCAATTTTTTATCTCCAACCAAAAGATCAATCTGATAGTTAGAACTGCTTTTAGACAAATTGTTACCAATAATTCTAATAGTAAAAGTGGTTGGTTTTCCGTATTGTTCTCCTTGATATTGTAGCGTCATGATTTCTTTTTATTAAGCGATTACTATTACCGCCAATTGCTTGGCCTTTGGTTCTCTAGATACTTTTGTTAAAATTATAAAATTTTAGACAAACATAAAAAATCCTTTCTAAATTATATGTTATTTTTTTCAAGAAAGCTTCATGTCTAAAAATACGAAAACCGTAAAAAATTACGGTTTTATTAATTAACTAAATGTAAAATTCATTCATAAGCATCGATTGGTTTTGGGTAAACTATTGTAATTTATTTTCTTGGTTTATTTCTAATAAAAATGGGTTTCCGTCTTCGTCCATCATGGTCATATTTAAAGCGTCTAACAGCGCTATCTTTTTTGAAACTTCTCCTGCAAATTTATTGTACGACAGATTTAATTCTTCGAGATTGCTAAGTTTTTCTATTTCCTTAGGAATATCGCCTGTAAAATCATTGTCAAACAAACTAAAATTCTGCAGTGCATTCCAATTAATGATTTCGTTGGTCAAACTTCCTGATAACTTGTTGTTGTTTAAAAGCAATACTTTTAATCCTGAAATTTTATAAATCGAAGCAGGAAGTTTTCCGTTAATTTGGTTATTACAAACAGCTAAAATTTCCAACTGATTGAGTTTTCCAATTTCTGACGGAAGTTCTCCTGAAATCGCATTCATAAAAAGCTCTAAATCTTTCAATTTTGCTAATTGGCAAATAGAAGACGGAATTGCACCAGACAATTTATTATCTGCCATATTGAGCAATTCTAATTCTTTCAGATTAAAAATCGACGAAGACAAACTTCCTTCAATTTTATTCTTTTCCAGATTGAGCGATTCTAAATTTACAAGATCATAAAGTTCTTCGGGCAATTTTCCTTGCAGATTATTGTCTGCTAAATTAAGCGCCACGACTTTTCCATTTTCAGCTTTAACTCCGTACCAGGTCGAAACAGATAGACTTAAGTCCCACTTCTTTTTCCATTGCAAACCATTTGTTGCATGATACAATTTTATAAGCGCTTCTTTTTCTTTATCCGAAACGGTATCTGCCAAAACACTTAGCGAAAAAGCAAATACTAATGAAATGGTAACTAAAACTTTCATAACAGATTTGGGGATTTGTTACTTCCGTAAAAATATACAATTCACAGCTATAATACACTAAATATCGGTAAAGTTTGATAAAAAAATATTTGTAGGATTTATATTTCTTTTTGTAATTCTGAAAAACCTGCCTCTTTTTTGATTACATTTGAACCAACTAATTCTAAAAACCTCATATCATGCAAATTAACTTCGCAGCTTTGTTTATTGCGGCAATCGTCACGTTGGTAACCGGTTTTATCTGGTACAGCCCAAAAGTATTCGGAACTATCTGGATGAAAGAAAATAATTTTACTCGAGAAGAATTAAAATCGGGAAATATGCTTAAAATCTTCGGATTAACGTACGTTTTTTCTTTGATGATCACGATGACTTTGATGTCGCTGACTATTCATCAGTCTGGTGCAATCGGAATGGTTGGCGGACCTCCTTTAATGGATAGCGCTAAACCGTCTTTTGCTGCTTTTATGGCCGATTATGGAACAGCATACCGAACTTTTAAACATGGCGCATTGCACGGATTTATGTCTGGATTATTCTTTGCATTTCCGCTAATTGGAATTAATGGCTTATTCGAAAGAAAATCGTGGAAATATATTTTCATTCACGCTGGATATTGGATGCTTACGCTCACTCTTATGGGCGGAATTATCTGCGGATTTGCTTAAATAACAACATACAAAACCCGTTTGAAAACTTCTGCAAACGGGTTTTTCTTAATAATAACTTAATTCAGAACAGTTATTGTAAATATTATCTAATTTTGAAGAAATTAGCTCACTCTTTTGAATACAACATATTCTTTCCAGATTTACAAAAGTGCATCGTTATTGCCTTTAGAATGGAACTCGCTTGCAGCAAATAACATTTTTTTGACACGAGAATATCTCGAAGTACTGGAAAATTCATGTCCATTAAATATGACTTGCCATTTTATCGGACTTTTTGAAGAAAAAAAACTAATCGGAATTGTTTTAACGCAGTTCTTATTTGCAGAAAAACTAGAGTCTTTTGGGGAGCGTGACAAATGCTTAAAAACTTCTGTTCGCAATTTTGCTTTAAAGAATTTCGCTTCGCACGTTTTATTCGTTGGAAACAATATGCTTACAGGTCAAAATGCTTTTATTTTTGATAAAACAATTAAAGAGTCAAAAGCAATTAAAACACTTCATAAAGCGATTAATCAATTAAAAAAGGATTTAAAAGAAAGCGGAAAGAAAGTTCACATTACTAGCATAAAAGATTTTACAGCAAAAGAAATAGCACCGCTTCAGGCTGAATTCAAAAACAACTACACGTTTTCTACGCAACCCAATATGATTTTTAAAATCAACGAAAACTGGAAAACAGAACAAGATTATATTGATGCTTTATCCAAAAAATACCGCGATCAATACAAACGCGCGCGTAAAAAATCGGACGGAATTGTAAAGCAACAAATGTCTCTTTCTGACATCAGACAATACGAAGATGTGATTTACGACCTGTATTTTCATGTTGCCAAAAATGCGCCTTTCAACACTTTCTTTCTGGCTCGCAATCATTTTAGCTTTTTTAAAGAAATCATGGGAGAAAATTTTCTTCTGTACGGTTATTTCTTAGACGAAAAACTGATTGGTTTTAACACTTTAATCAAAAACGGCGACGTAATGGATACGTATTTTCTTGGTTATGATGAAAGCGTACAGCGCGAAAAAATGCTATACCTAAACATGCTCTACGATATGATTGCGTATTCTATCAAGAAAGGTTTTCGCGAAATTGTTTTTGCCAGAACCGCACTTGAAATCAAAAGTTCTGTTGGGGCAAAACCTGTTAAAATGTATGGCTTAATTACACATAGCAATGCTTTAATTAATCATAACATTTCTAGGTTTTTCAATTATTTGGAACCCAAAACAGAATGGCAGGAACGTAATCCGTTTAAATAAAATGTGTCGCTCCGCTGGAGCTTTTTAATTTTACGACTAATTTTTCTATAAATATTTCGCTCTTCCAGAGCTAAAAAAAAGCTCCGTTAGGAGCTAAATATCGGTAGAAATTGTTTTATTTACAAGGTTCAAAAGCTCCAGCGGAGCGACATATTTGCGAACCAAAATATTCTTTTAACACAAAATCACGGAACCGCAATTTTCATTTGTTTGTGCAGAATATCAATTTGCAAAGAAGTTTGTGCTCCGCAGTATTCTCCATCAATTTGAAAATTAACGGGATAATCTGTTTTTATCTCTGCTTTGTCGGTTGAAATTATTACAATATCATCAGAATCGATTGGCATATTTCCTGTAATTATTTTTCCGATTAAAAGCAGGTCGAGGCTTTTTAGAATGACAAGCTCAAACTTGCCATCATTCATTGCCCCATTTGGATTAATAATTACGCCTGTTCCGTATTTCTGAGAATTGGCAATCACAATCATTCGCGCTACATGTTCGACTGTTTTATTATTAGCTGAAATAGTCGCTACGAAAGGCTCTTCGGATTCTTTGAGTGTTGTAAATGCTTGTAAAGCGTATCCCCAAAAACCGCGAACATCGCTTTGTTCGTAGTTCTTAACCAAATTGGCGTTTAAACCAAGATCGCTTAAATGAATGCTTTTTTTACCGTTGATGCAAATCATATCCATTTCGATATAATGATGCAAAAACGCTATTTTAAGGTTCTCTTCTATTTCTGCAGGCAGATTTAAATCTACCGAAAGTCCGTTGGCCGATCCTGCGGGTAAAATCCCGATTATAACATCTTGATCTTCCATGGCTTCGGCAACCATTTTTATGGTTCCGTCACCGCCAGCTACAATAATTCGTTCCGGCTCAAATTCATCATATATAGATTGTATCTCTTTTAAATCATTTTTTCCAGTTGTCTCATAGACTTTCAAATCAAAACCATTGGTCGTTGCAAATTCCTCAACAGCATTAATCAAATCCGATTTATCCAAGTCTCCCGAAATCGGATTTACAACAAACAGTATATTCTTTTTCAAAATTTTATTTTTAAAACCAATTAAATTAAGTAAATTACAGTTACATAAATATACGTAATTAATGAAACCAATTCTACAATTATATCGAGGTTATGCAAATGAACAGGAGTTAATTGTAATGGGACACGTTTTAAAAAGAGAGCAGAATTATAATTTCGAAAAAAAGAAATTTAAAAATGCCACTTCAATTCTCAGATTGTTCAGAATAAAGACCATTAAAAATTTTGATGTTTATCTTCATCATAACAATGAAATCATTCATACTAAGACCTTAGATGATGGTTATTTCAAATTCTGCATTCCTCTAGAAAAAGAAACCCATTTTGGATGGACACCTTATGAGGTAAGTTTAAAATATAAAAACGAAACCAAAACCTGCAAAGGGACTTTTATTCGGCCACACAAAGGAAAACTCGGAATTATATCTGATATCGATGATACTTTCCTGATTTCGCACACGAATAATTTCTTTCGCAAACTCTATATTTTACTGTTTAAAAATGTAAATGACCGAAAAGTATTTAAAGATGCTGTACCTCACTATCAAGCTTTGAGTTCTGCTGGAAGAGATAACGCGGAAGAAGTAAATGCTTTTTTCTACATCTCTAGCAGCGAATGGAATTTATATTACTTTATTGCCCAATTCACTCGAATTAACAAATTGCCGAAAGCGGTTTTTCTATTAAAAGACATTAAAAGAGGAATTACAGATTTCTTCATGAGCGGAAGAGGCAATCACGATCATAAATTCGAAAAAATAAAACATGTGGTGGAGTTTTATCCTACCTTAAAATATGTTTTAATGGGCGATGATTCTCAGCACGATCCGATGCTGTATGAAAGAATCTGCAAAATATTTCCTGTTACCGTTATTGCTGTTTATATTAGACAGACAGGCAAAACTCAAAAAAAAGAAGTAAAAAAAATACTTAGCAATTTAGAAAGCCTGAATGTTTCGGTTTGCTATTTTAAAGATAGTAGTACAGCGATTGAACACTCGAGATCTATTGGGATTATTAAATAGGTTGTTTCAAGTTTCAAGTTTCAAGTTTCAAGTTTCAAGTTTCAAGTTTCAAGTTTCAAGTTATTCCTCGTACCTCGGAATAACCGATTGTGTTATGAAGATTGTGGATGTTTTTTAACTAAAAAAAAAAACTTTGTCAAAGTTTAAAACTTTGACAAAGGTTATACGGTTTTAGAAAACTTGAAACCTGAAACTTGAAACAAAAAAACTAAGCATTCATCCCTTCAATCTCTTCCGAAACAACTTCCCAATCAATTAATAATTGCTCTAAATCTTGCTTCTTTTTATTGTAAGCCGTAAAAAATGAAGCATCTTCGATATGTTTGTCATAATTAGTCTCAAGCATTTTATCGTCGTGCTGGATTTGTTTTTCTAATTGCTGAATCTGACTTTCGATTTTGCTTAATCTGTTTTGAAGCGCTTTTGTTTTCTTCTGATCTTCATAAGATATCTTCGCAACTTCTTTTTCTTTTGGAGCTTCTTTTTTAACAACGTCTTTTTTCTCCACTTCGCGCATATTTTCCAAATTACGCTGCTCTAAGAAGAAGTTGATGTCTCCCAGATATTCTTTAATTTTTTGATCTTTAAATTCGTAAACGATATTCGACATTCCTTGAAGAAAATCCCTGTCGTGAGAAACTAATAATAAAGTTCCTCCGAATTTCTGAAGTGCCGCTTTTAAAACGTTTTTAGATTTGATATCTAAGTGGTTCGTTGGCTCATCCATCAGCAGCACGTTAATTGGCTGTAACAGCAATTTACAAAGTGCCAAACGGTTACGCTCTCCTCCAGATAACACCTTTACTTTTTTCTCTACATCATCTCCACGGAAAAGGAAAGAACCTAACATATCACGAACTTTCATTCGGTTTGTATCTGTCGCTGCATCTTCCATGGTTTGAAGCAAAGTAATTTCTCCGTCTAAATATTCAGCTTGATTTTGAGCAAAATATCCTAATTGTACATTATGCCCCAATTTAATATTTCCTTCGTACTCAAACTCGTTTACCAGCGCTTTAATAAAAGTAGACTTTCCTTGTCCGTTTTGTCCAACAAAAGCAATTTTACTTCCTCTTTCAACTAATAAACTAATATCTTTAAGAATCGTTTTGTCTCCGTACGCTTTTGTTACATGCTCCGCTTCAATAACTACTTTTCCTGGCTCTTTAGAAACGGGAAAAGAGATATTCATTACCGAATTGTCATCTTCGTCAACTTCGATTCTTTCTACTTTATCTAATTTTTTAATCAACGATTGCGCCATTGAAGCTTTTGAAGCTTTTGCACGGAATTTCTCGATTAATTTTTCTGTTTCTTCAATCTTTTTCTGCTGATTCTTTTGAGTTGCTAATTGCTTCTCACGAATTTCATGACGCAGTTCCAGATATTGCGTATAAGGTTTATTGAAATCGTACGCTTTTCCTAAAGAGATTTCGATTGTTCTGTTGGTAACATTATCCAAAAACATTTTATCGTGCGATACAATTACCACAACTCCAGGATAATTGCGAAGGAAATTCTCTAACCAAATGATACTTTCGATATCTAAGTGGTTGGTTGGCTCATCCAGAAGCAATACATCATTTGACTGCAATAAAAGTTTTGCAAGCTCGATACGCATTCTCCATCCTCCAGAAAAAGTTTCGGTTTGGTTATTGAAAACCTCTCTTTTGAAACCAAGACCTAAAAGAATTTTCTCGGTATCTCCAACATAATTATAACCTCCAAGAAGATCAAAACGATGTGTGTAATCAGACAGATCTTCAATGATTTGTCCGTATTCTTCACTTTCATAATCGGTTCTAGTCACCAATTGATGATTGATTTCTTCTAGTTTTTTCTCGACAACTTTAATTTCAGTAAAAGCTTCATAAGCTTCTTCCAAAACGGTTCTTCCTTGTTCAAAATCAATATCCTGACGAAGGAATCCCATTTTAATATCTTTCTCTTGCGAAATAACGCCTGAATCTGGTTTAAAGTCACCAGCCAGCATTTTAAGCATTGTAGATTTACCCGCTCCGTTTTTACCAACAAGACCAACACGGTCGCCAGCACCTAAACGAAAAGTAACTTCTTCAAATAAATAGGTTCCTCCAAAAGAAACGGAAAGATTGTGTATATTAAGCATAATATGTTTCTGAAATTCTAGAAATTAAAAAAACTGTAAAACAGTGATTTGCTGTTTACAATTTTGAAAGTGCAAAAGTATAACTTTTAATTGAAGTTTTTATACTGAAAAACAATAGCTTTTGGAATATTAGAAAACTAAAAACCTTATGCCAATTTGAACTTTTAGAAAAAAAGAAAATAGTCTGTAATGGATATTATACTCCAAAACAAATCAAAGCGAGCTGTAAGTTTTTATCCTGATTTAAGTAGCTTAAAGCTTGAAAATACCTTATATTTGCTTTAAATAAACTCTCCGATTCACACTGTATCCAAATACCATCGCGGTGAATTAAAGACGATAAAATTTATTTAAAATGTTCAAAAGAGGCTCCAAACTAAATAGTATTCTAACAGGAAGTTGTCCAAAATGCCAAAAAGAAAGCATGTACGAAGACAAGAATCCACTTCACTTAAGCAAAGTTCTCAAAATGAACGATCATTGCAGCCATTGCGGATTCAAATACCAGATTGAACCTTCGTTTTTTTATGGTGCTATGTATGTTAGTTATGCTCTAAACGTAGCTGTAGGTGTTGCTGCCTTTATCGTTTCTTTTGTGTTTTTTAACACCACAATAGAACAGTCATTTTTGGCAATTATTGTTACACTGGTCCTTTTATTTCCTTTTGTATTACGCCTTTCGAGAAACCTTTACATCAATATGTTTGTTTCTTACGATCCTAACGCTGGTCAGAAGTAAGAGTCTTCAAATATCTTTTATGGAATCGCTTAATATCGGCTTCACGGTCTAACGGAATATTATTTTCGATATGATCGTATAAAGCTTGTGCCATTGCAGGACCAAGCATTACACCTCGTGTGCCCAATCCGTTAAGAATGTGCAACGATTTGTGCTTTTCATGCGTTCCAAGCAAAGGTCTTCTATCGGCAACTGTTGGACGGACTCCCGCAAAGTGTTTTACTATTTCGAAATCGCAAGTAATGATTTCTTTTATACGTTCTACAAGTTCTTGCTTCCCTTCTTCCGTCGGTTCAGCCGTTTTATCATACCAATTGTAAGTTGCTCCAACTTTAAACAAATCATCGCCCAGAGGCAAAATAAAAACGCTTGTATTTACAATTACATCAAGATTCAAATCTGGTGCTTTTATAATAAACAACTCTCCTTTTGTTCCATCTAAAGGAAGATAGTTAAAAAAAGGATTTTTATGCATTCCGAAACCTTCTGCGAAAATAACATTTCGCGCTTGAATATCTTTGTACTGAATTCCTGAATCTAGAAACTCTATATGATTGGTATCAAAGGATTCTTCTCTCAATAAACTATTTTGCAGCAAATATTTTTTATAGGCATCCAACAATAAAGCAGTGTCTACATATCCCGTATGCAAAACTTCGCCATAATCGTATGGAGAATCGATACTATTGTATTTTTTAGAAATTAGCTTAGTCGAAAGAAAAGGCGACAAATTTATTTTATCTGAAGCTGCAAACCAATTGTTCTGCTCTTCAATAGAAAAAAACTTTCTTAAAACTGGCATTTTAAAATTGAACTTTTCATTTAGTTTTCCTTCCACCTGATTATAAAAATCATTCATTAGCCCCAATTGCTCTTTTGCATTCCAAACTTCGCTAAAACGCTTTAAAATTACCGGATTGTACAAACCGCCCGCAACTCTAGAAGAATTTTGAGATTTGTCATCTAAAAGCAAAATAGATTTGTTGTTCTTAAGGGCAACTTCGGCAAAAGAAATTCCAGCTAAACCAGATCCGACAATTAAATAATCAAGCATTGTGAAGTGTATAGATAAAATAAAAAAACTCTTACTACAAAGGTAGCAAGAGTTTTTCTTATTATTTGATATAAGACCTTAGTAATTCCACATATCCTCTTCAAAATTACGAATCTTCTCTTTTACTCGTTCTGATTCTAACAATTGGGCTTGTGCATTGTCTTTAATATAATCTTTAATGTCACGATCTCCATACACATTTTCTTCACGATAAATAACAGAATTAAATCTCCTTGAATTTAATATCTGATCGAAGGAAATTGGCAGAGCTGAATTTTTATCGTTAAAAGCTTTTCCCTCATGCAATACCTCTCTCGCATTTGGGAAGAAAACCCAAAACAGCTCGATATAATCTTTCTCGTCGCTGTTCATAGTATAAACATCGGGCGTTACAGGGCAAATCCCCAGCAGGCGGTATTTTAAATCGCTTTGCCTTTTATCAAAATACCAAAACCCTTTAATCTTATACATACTTACATCGGCAGCAGTTAAGTCTTGTTTCAAAATGTATTCGGCAGGAACTGTTCTCGTCGGCCCTACTGTTTGATCTACATAAGTAACCTTTTTGTTTTTTCCTGTACCAGTAACCACCTTCTTCTTAACAACACGCGTTCTATAATCATCAGGATATTGGTTGATCAGTTCTCGCCCTGCATCTGTAGTATCGACACGAGATAAGGCGCCTTGAATATCTTTTAGAGATTTCTTCGTATTAAAATAGCTATCCGCATAAACTTCTGTTATCCTTCCACTTCTAATTCCTTTCGTCAAAATATCATAAAGTGAACGCCTGTCTGGACCGATATTGGCAGTATCTACAGGAAAGTATAAAGGGAAATTGATTTTTTCGTTTAAATCGATAATTTCCCAAACCATTTTTCCCATTAAAACATCACGATCATCGACATAACCATACGCCAAAGGTTTATCATTATCCGATATCATTTGAGCGGCCGTCTTAATCCCTATTTGATCGGCAGTTTTGGCATTAAGTAAATTAGACTGAGCATTAGAAGATACGCTTCCTAGAACAGTAACAATAGCAATTAATAAATTTCTAACTTTCATCATGATAATTTTTACAAGACATTAAACGAAATTTTATTACAAATATTGTTATTTTTCTTACATAAATAAAATATAATGCGTTAAAACTTATAAGACAGCGTTATTAATTTATTGACATAAAAAAAACTCTTACTACAAAGGTAGTAAGAGTTTTTTAATTATAGTACTATGTATCAACTTAGTAGTTCCACATATCTTGTTCGAAGTTGCGAATTTTTTCTTTCACTCTTTCAGATTCCAACAACTGATTTTGTGCGTTGTCTTTCATGTAATCGCTAATTGCTCTGTCTCCGTAAAGGTTTTCTTCTTTGTAAACAACAGCATTAAAACGTCTTGAATTTAAAATCTGATCAAATGAAATTGGAAGAGCTGAGTTGTTGTCATTGAAAGCTTTTGCTTCATGCAATGCTTCTCTGGCATTTGGGAAGAATACCCAAAACAATTCAATATAATCCTTTTCATCACTATTCATTGTATAAACGTCTGGAGTTACAGGACAAATTCCTAGTAAACGATATTTCAATTCACTTTGACGTTTATCAAAATACCAGTATCCTTTAATTTTATACTGAGTAACATCTGCAGCAGTAAGATCTTGTTTTAAGATATATTCAGCAGGAACCGTTCTTGTTGGCCCAACTGTCTCTTCAACATAAGAAACTGACTTGTTTTTACCTTTACCAGAAACCACTTTTTTCTTCACAACGCGTGATTTGTAGTCATCTGGGTATTGGTTAATAAGCTCTCTACCAGCATCTGTTGTATCAATACGAGATAATGATCCTTCGATGTCTTTCATAGATTTTTTAGTGTTGAAATAACTGTCAGTATATACTTCAGTAACTTTTCCACTTTTAATAGCTTTAGTTAAAACGTCATAAAGAGAACGTCTGTTAGGACCAATATTAGCTGTATCTACCGGAAAGTACATTGGGAAGTTTATCTTTTCATTCAAATCAATGATTTCCCATGTTGTTTTTCCCATCAAGATATCTCTATCATCTACATAACCATAAGCCAATGGCTTATCATTATCAGATATTAATTGAGCAGGAGTTTTAAGTCCAATCTGAGCAGGAGTTTTAGCGTTTAGCAAATTAGATTGCGCATTAGAAGCAAAACCTCCAGCGATAGAAACAATAGCTATTAAAAAATTTCTTACTTTCATCGTGGTATCGTTATAAGATATTGAATGTAGCTTACACTACTTTATTATTGTATTTCGTAAATTACAGGAGCAGTTCTTGGTAATAAATAACTACCAGCTCCAACAAGTTTAGTTTTAATTTCAGAAATAGTAACTTGGTCTCCTTTACCTGCTCTTGAAAGTACTTGTTTACATTGTGCATTCATTTTGTTTCCTGTAACAACCACTGTAGGCTGTCCAGCAATTTTCATATTGAATCCAACAACATCTAAACCAACTTCAAAATCAAAATCAAGAAGTTTAGCTCCAATAGTAGCAATCTCTAAGTTAGATTTAGGACCTTTAACAACTCCCATCTCACCTCTAATTGTTCCTGTTGGACCAGGAATACCTTTAATTCTGAATGTTTTCTTATCAGTTACTTTATCACCGTTTGGTAAAGTACCTGTTACAGAGATTGTAGTTTCAGTACCTTGACCTGGGCTCATGTTATATTTTCCTGGTTTTCCAGCAGAAGCTAAACCTGGAGCACTAGCAACAATTTTGTTTGCATCAACACCTGCAAAAGATACAGAGATTGGGTTAACAACTCCTCTGTACACTACATTCATTTTGTCTGCCGAAATTGTAGCTGCGTTTGGTCTTGGAACTACTACATATTTTCCAGAGAATTTTAATGGAATATTTTTTCCGTCCTCTAAGAAAGTAAATTGTCCGTTGATGTCTTGCTCTCCAACTCCACCAGCAGTTAAAGAGATAACAGCTTGTCCGTTAACGATTTGTCCAGGACCTTGGAATGAAGTAGGTTTTGTGTTTTCGTCATAACGACCTAAAACTACTTTTCCTGTTACTTTTTCACCTTGGAAATAAGCATTTTTATCTAAAACAACGATTGCTTGGTAGTTGCTGTAAGAAGCAGCAGCAACTGCAGCTTTACCTAATGCACTGTTGTAAACGTCAGCTTCAGTTTTCTTAACGTCATTTTGCCAAGCTGAAAGTTTTGCAGCTGTAGCAATAGCTGGGAATCCTTTAAAGTGGTAAGCTAAGTATTTTTCTTTAAGACCTTCTTTGTTTTTCACATCAGAAACGTCAAATTTTTTCTCAACCTCAGAAATGATTCCAGCGTATTTTTTGTCTGTTCCTAAAGCTGCTTTAATATCAGCTTTATATTTTTCGATTTTAGAGATAATTTCGTTACCTTTTTTAGTGTAACCGTCTCCTGTAAACCAGTCGTCGATATTATCTCCTCTATCCATAGACTCATAAGGCATTTTTCCAGTTGCTTTATCAACTTCAAAACCTTTAACAGCCTGAGCTTTTAGAGTAGCTATATAATCATAAAATTCTTTTGTAATTGTTTCAACTTTGTGAGCTGTAGTTGCAGCAACAGCAAATTCTCCTTTTGCCTCAGCTGCTTTTTGATCTAAAGACATTAATAAACTAGCGTTTGTCTCTGTTGAACTAGTATTTGCACCTTCAAATTTTTCATTCATCAAACCAAAAGCAGAAATTACTTCTTTTGATACGTTCATTGCTAACATTGCGATGAAAACCAGATACATCAGGTTGATCATCTTCTGTCTAGGGGTTAATTTTCCTCCTGCCATTTTTTTCTAATTAGTTCTTATTAATAAATTTAATATTTAGTTAAAAACTAATTATCCTTTGTTACTCATTGCAGAAAGCATACCACCATAAACGCTGTTTAAAGAAGCAATGTTTGCAGTCATAGATGCCATTTGCTCTTTCAATTTAGAAGCATTTTCAGCGATTTCTTTGTTAGCCTCAGCATTTCTAGAAGCACTTTCTAATTGTACTTTATATAAACTGTTTAATGATTCCATTTGAGCAGCAGCTAAAGATAATTCTTCAGAATATTTCTTTTGTCCTGCGATTGAATCTACAGTTGGAGCAATTCCTTTAGCAGCAGATTCGAAGTTTTTGATGCTGTTTCCTAAACTTGACATTAATTCACCGTCAATTTTAGCTTCTTTTAATAATGAATCTAATTTTTGAGATAATAATCCTTGAGCGTCACCTGGAGTTTCAGTTTTAGCTTTTTTCTCTCTTGCTTGTCCATTAGCTAATTCTGGGTAAACTAGAGTCCAATCTAGTTCTTCTTCAACTGGTTCGAAAGCAGAAAGCGCGAAAATTAACGCCTCAGTTACTAATCCTACAGAAAGCATAACTGTACCAGTCAACGGTCCAATCTCAAAGTGAGTAATTTTGAATAACGCTCCAACGATTACCACTGCCGCTCCCATACCATAAGCGAAATTCATTGCTTTTTTACTTAATAATGCCATAATACTTTTTTTTTAGGTTTAAAATAGATTTGTTGGATATTGATAAAATTATAAATTACTTTTTTCTGTTTCCGGTAACTTGCGTTCCCATATAATCTTGTACAGTTCTGAATCCGATATAACTTCTAGCAGAATCTGCATATTCGTGGTCACGAGTGCTTACCTGTAGGAAATAAGCAACGTCTTTCCAAGAACCTCCACGAACAACTTTTCTTTGGTTTTTACCATCGATTACGTTTGGATTCATTGTAGAAACATATTCGTAAGCGTTTGGATTGTAAGCTGAATCTGTCCACTCTGAAACGTTTCCTGCCATGTTGTATAATCCGTAACCGTTTACATCGTAAGATTTAGCTTCTACTGTATAAAGTGCCTCATCAGCAGCATAATCTCCTCTACTTGGTTTAAAGTTTGCTAAGAAACAACCTCTATCACTTTTAGTATAAGGACCTCCCCAAGGGTAAGTAGCAGACTCCAGACCTCCTCTAGCAGCGTACTCCCATTCTGCCTCAGTTGGCAATCTGAAAGCATTTACTAAATCACGTCCTTTTTTCTTAGATTTAATGTAGCTGTTTTTGTTTAATGTTCTCCAAGCACAGAATGCTTTAGCTTGTTTCCAAGTAACACCTACTACAGGATAATCTCCATAAGCTTTGTGCCAAAAATAATCGTTATGCATTGGCTCATTGTATGAGTAAGCGAAGTCTTTAATCCAAACAGCAGTATCAGGATAAACATTTACTTGTTCCGTTTTTACGAAGTCGCTTCTTTTTCCAACTTTTGCTTTTGCAGCAGCTTGAATATCCATCCAAGAATAACGGAATTTCAATTTATTTACATCAATTGTTCTTAAACCATTGTATGATTCTTCAATTGGCAAATACATAGAATCCATTACTTCAGCGTAATACTCATCTGGATATGCTTTTGTATCTTTAATTAGCTTAACTTTTCTGTTTAACTTCCTTCCAGCATACGGATCATCTTTAGTACCAACACTATAGTAGTTGTCGTACATATATTTATCGTAAGCTGTCATTTTTTCTGGATCAGAATCATTAAAAGCGTAGTCAGCAATACTTCCGCCTTTTTTACCTTTTCCATCAGTAGCTTTTTGTCCGGTTTCGTCTGCTAAGATTGCTAAACGAACTCTCATTGTAGAATCTTTTACCCACTCTACAAATTGACGATACTCACTATTTGTAATTTCGGTTTCATCCATATAGAATGAACGAACTGTTACAGTTTTAGTTGGAGCATCTTCTACGTTAGCTAAATCAGCATCTGATTTACCCATAATAAAAGATCCGCCTGGAACCAAAGTCATTCCATAAGGTTTTTCAGGATGCCATTTCCCTCCTGTAACACCAACTAATTCACCTTTGTCACCTGACTTACCACAGCCGATTACTAGTGTTAACATTGCTGCAAATGCAATAAACTTCTTCATATAAATTTGGGATTATCTATTCATTATTAAAAGTCCGTAAACGTATTTATTATTTATCTAAAAAACAATACTACTTGCGAATTTATTTTACCGTTCAAAAATAATGTTAAATAAAATAAAAAAAAAATATTTTATCGATAAACTGCCACAAAAAATCGATGTAAAACGTTAATTTTTATGTTATATATGTATTTTCTTACTAATTAATTTTAACGTTTTTTTACACGTTTTAAAAACCTAAGAATTCACTTAAATTTTTGATCTACAAAGCATTTTTTCGTTGCGCTTTCCACCATCTTTCTGGCAATTCTTGATTGCAAGCCGACAAATATTCGTCGTAAGAACATGGTAATAACGTATTTCTTTTCAATTTATTGCTGCCGTTTGATTCATATGGAATTTCTATCCACCAACGGTCTGTTTTATCACTTTTATAGAAGATTAATTCTTCATCATCAAGCGGAACTATATACTTTAAATAGTTTGCTCGGCTACCAAATGGATATTCTTTTGAGCGATAGTGGTACCCTTCAATAAAATACCATACAATTTGAGCAATAATAGCCGATTCGGCTAATGTGCTGTTGTGATTGAACACCCCAAAAGAAGAAACTTTATCGCTAATACCGGCATATCTAGCCAAAGCACAAATTTCTTTTCCATTAAATCCGTTTGGCTCAAAAGTCACCATATTTCCTGACGCAGAAGACTTTACCGAATTTAAATCTATACTAACCAAGTCTGCATCTCTAAATACAGGCTCTGCCAAAGTAATTTTATTCGAAATTTCACCCAATCGATACGCATCAAAAAACAGTTTTTCGATCAAATCGATTTCTTCTTGTGAATTATAATACGTCTGATATCCTATATTACAATAGTTGAAGAGATTATTTGGCTCATCAATAATAATTTTTGTTAAATAGGAGTTAGCCGAAACAGACTCATTTTCCTTGCCAAAATCAAACTTATTATCAACTGCAACCAAATTTACCATCTGCTCCAAATCGTCGTAAGCGCGATACAAAGCATAGGTCAGATCCTGAGAACCTCCCAGGACTATAGGAATGACTTTATTCTTAATTAATGTAGCCGTAACCTTCTTTAAAGCATAATATGTATCTTCTACAGAATCGCCAGCAAGTATATCTCCCAGGTCTGCGATTGAAGCATCCCAGTTGCCTGGAAACATGCTGTAAAGCTTTTTACGTACAGCAGAAAGATTAACTTCGTTAATCATTTTGATGTTGGTACGGTCTTCTAAAACACCAATTATAGCGATATTAATCTGTTCAATATCAGGAAACTGATCTTGGGTATGAAAGACAACTTTGCTTCCAAGCTCTTGCGAAGACAGTGCGCTGACGAATTTTACAATTCCGTCATTAACTGGTTCTAGAAAATCAAATTCCATTTATATACTTTATTTCTTTTTAGCAGCTGTTTTTTTCGCTGGTGCCTTTTTAGCTGTTGTTGATTTAGCTGCAGTTTTCTTTGCAGGTGTTTTTTTCGCTGGTGCTTTAGCAGCAATCATTTCTTGAACCTGAGCCAATGTTAATTTTGTTGCATCAACATCTTTGCTTAATTCAATTTTTGTTTTTCCTTTCAGAATCACAGAACGTCCCCAACGGGCTTTTTCTACTACAATTCCTTCTTCTTCCCAGTTATGAATAACTTTATCGATATTCTTCTGAAGCTTTTCTTCAATCAACTCTTCAACATCAGCTTGAGAAAGATTATCAAAATTGTATTTTTTGTTTACGTTTACAAAAAGTCCGTTCCATTTAATGAATGGCCCAAAACGCCCCACTCCTTTTTGAACTGCTTCTCCTTTATAAACTGCAATTGGCGCATCGGCAACTGCTTTTTCATCAATTAGCTCTTGAGCTCTTTCTTTAGAAACATTAAGCGGATCTTCTCCTCTTGGCAATGAAATAAAAACGCTTCCGTGACGAACATAAGGACCGTAACGGCCATTATTCACTTCTACTTCTTCTCCTTTATATTCACCTAAACTTTTTGGAAGCAAGAACAAGTTCAAAGCTTCTTCTAGTGTGATGTTTCCTATATTTTGATCTGCCATCAAACTGGCAAACTTTTTATCTTCATCATCTGCTTCTCCAATCTGTGCCATTGGCCCAAATTTTCCTAAACGAACAGAAACTTGTCTTCCGTCAGCATCTTTTCCTAGAATTCTTTCACCACTTTCGCGTTCCGCATTTGCTTCAACTTCTTTTACATTTGGATGAAACTGATTGTAGAAATCCTGCATCATTTTTGCCCAGTCGATGTTTCCTTCGGCAATTTCGTCAAAATCCTGTTCTACTTTTGCAGTGAAATTATAATCTAGAATGTTTCCGAAATTCTTTACCAAGAAATCCGTAACGATAGTACCGATATCGGTTGGAACTAATTTTCCTTTATCAGAACCTGTATTTTCTTTTAGAACTTTTTCTCCTACTTTACTATTTTGTAAAGTAAGCTGCGTATAATTACGTTCTACACCTTCCAATGTTCCTTTTTCAACATAATTTCTATTGATAATTGTTGAAATAGTTGGAGCATAAGTTGATGGACGCCCAATACCTAGTTCCTCTAATTTTTTAACCAAAGATGCCTCTGTATAACGTGCCGGCGGTCTTGAATATCGTTCTGTGGCTGTAATATAGTTATTAGCCAGTTTTTCGTTTACTTTTAAAGCCGGAAGCATTCCTTCTTGCTCTTCTTCGTCATCATCATGACCTTCTAAGTACACTTTTAAGAAACCTTCAAAAAGCAATACTTCTCCAGAAGCTGTAAAAATTTCGCTATGATTATCTGCTTCAATTTTTACATTTGTTCTTTCCAACTGCGCATCGCTCATTTGCGAAGCTAAAGTTCTTTTCCAGATCAAATCGTATAAACGAGCTTGGTCACGATCGATATTTACAGAATGGCGAGACATATCTGTCGGACGAATTGCTTCGTGCGCTTCTTGCGCTCCTTTATTTTTATTAGCAAAAACACGAGGTTTCGAATACTCTTTTCCGTAAGATTTGATGATTTCTGCTTCAGCCGCGTTCATCGCTTCTGTAGAAAGATTCACAGAGTCGGTTCTCATATAGGTAATAAGTCCCGCCTCGTATAAACGCTGTGCTAACTGCATGGTAATTCCAACTGGCAAGTATAATTTTCTTGCTGCTTCTTGTTGCAACGTAGAAGTTGTAAAAGGTGCTGTTGGAGATTTTTTGGTAGGTTTAGTTTCTAAATCGGCTACCTTATATTTAGAACCGATGTTTTGATTTAAGAAATCTTCGGCTTCTTTTTTAGTATTGAAGTTTTTTGGCAATTTTGCCTTGAAAGCTTTTCCTGCTTCATTTACAAATTCTGCAACAATTGAATATGTTGCTACCGCATTAAAATTTTGAATCTCGCGTTCTCTTTCTACAATCAGACGTACAGAAACCGACTGTACACGACCTGCTGAAAGTCCGCCTTTGATTTTTCTCCATAAAACCGGAGATAACTCATAACCTACTAAACGGTCTAGAACACGACGTGCCTGCTGTGCGTTTACTAAATTATAGTCAATTTCTCTTGGATTATCAATTGCTTTAAGAATCGCAGATTTTGTAATCTCGTGAAAAACAATTCGTTTGGTTTTTTTTGTATCCAGCTTTAATTCTTCCGCCAAGTGCCATGAAATAGCCTCTCCCTCGCGGTCCTCATCGGATGCTAACCAAACCGTTTCGGCATTCTTAGAAAGTGATTTTAGTTTCGTTACCAAGGCTTTTTTATCGGGAGATACTTCATATTTAGGTTTAAAACCATTTTCTACATCTACTCCTATTTCCTTTGATGGTAAGTCTGCTATGTGACCATAACTTGACTCAACCTGAAAGTCGCTTCCGAGAAATTTCTCGATCGTTTTCGCCTTTGCAGGTGACTCCACTATTACTAAATTCTTTGCCATTGCTCTTATTTTCTGCAACAAAAGTATTTATTTTTTTTAAATATTAACCTTACGAATGCATTTTTGAAGTATTTTGATATTATGAAACTTAAAATTGCAGATTTATCTGTAATAATATCGATAATATATATAGGTATAACTTTTAATGATTTATGACCGAGAAATGTGCTTTTTGAAACCTATTTTCATAGCCCAGATTGAAATGGATTGCCCGGAGTAAAAAAAGCAAAAGTTTCTTGGTTTAAAAAAGCGACCAACGGAAGCTCTTTTTAAAACATTAGAAACTTTGCTTTTTTTATGAGGACAAGGAATGGAAAGCTGGAAATAGCTCCTAATAACTGTGAAAGATAAAATAAAACACTAGCTATCAACATTTCTGAAAACATTGTTAATTCTTTATCTGACATCTTGTCATATTCATTTCAATTACGCTATCTTTGCACTTTGAATTTTTGCAATGGAAAAGATTATTGAAGAAAGCAAACAAGGCGAAAGTCTTGTTCTGGAAAATAAACCTGAGAATACTAAAAAACTATTTATAGAAAGTTACGGCTGTGCGATGAATTTTTCGGACAGTGAAGTCGTAGCTTCCATTTTGTCTGACGGCGGTTACAATACAACTTCGGTTTTAGAAGAAGCCGATTTGGTTTTGGTAAATACTTGTTCGATTCGTGACAAAGCAGAACAGACTATTCGTAAACGTCTTGAAAAATACAACGCTGTAAAACGTACCAACCCAAAAATGAAAGTGGGTGTTTTAGGCTGTATGGCAGAACGCTTAAAAAGCCAGTTTTTGGAAGAAGAAAAAATCGTTGACCTTGTTGTTGGTCCCGATGCCTATAAAGATCTTCCGAATTTATTGGCTGAAGTTGAAGAAGGACGCGATGCCATCAATGTAATTTTATCAAAAGAGGAAACTTACGGAGATATTTCGCCTGTTCGTTTGATGAGTAACGGAATCACCGCTTTGGTTTCTATCACTCGCGGATGTGATAATATGTGTACATTCTGCGTTGTGCCTTTTACACGCGGACGCGAAAGAAGCCGTGAACCGCAAAGTATTATGAATGAAATTCAGGATTTGTGGAATAATGGCTATAAAGAAGTTACGCTTCTTGGACAAAACGTTGACAGCTACCTTTGGTACGGAGGCGGTTTGAAAAAGGATTTTGTAAACGCTTCTGAAATGCAAAAAGCAACTGCTGTTGATTTTGATCAATTGCTTGAAATGGTTGCCGCTGGTTTTCCTAAAATGCGTATTCGTTTTTCGACTTCAAATCCACAGGATATGCACGAAAGTATTTTGCATGTTATTGCGAAATATCCAAATATTTGCAAACATATACATTTACCAGTTCAATCGGGAAGCAATAGAATTCTGAAAGAAATGAATCGTCTGCATTCTCGCGAAGAATACATGGCTCTGATTGACAAAATTAGAGCGATTGTTCCAGATGCTTCGATTTCGCAAGATATGATTGCTGGTTTCCCAACAGAAACGGAAGAAGATCATCAAGATACGTTGAGTTTGATGGAATATGTTAAATACAATTTCGGTTATATGTATTCGTATTCTGAACGCCCTGGAACTTTGGCTGGAAGAAAAATGAAAGATGATGTCGATGAAGAAACCAAAGCCAGAAGATTACAAGAAATAGTTGATTTACAACAAAAACATGCTTGGTTTAGAAGCGAGGAATTTGTTGGAAAAACCGTTGAAGTTTTGGTGGAGAAAGTTTCTAAGAAATCAAAAGATGAATTTTCAGGAAGAAATTCTCAAAGTATTACAGTTGTTTTCCCGAAAGAGAATTACAAAATTGGAGATTTCGTAAACGTAAAAATAACAAGCTGTACAAGCGGAACTCTTAAGGGTGAAGCTGTGGGGTTGAGTGAAATGAATTAATTTTTTTTTGCCACAGATTAAAAGGATTAGAAGTATTTTTTTTAATATTTTTCTTACTTTTAAATTGTGATGAAAAATTAATATTATGCAACATTATAGAGAAGAAGAAACCTATAAGATTATCGGAATTTGCATGGAAGTGCATCGAAATCTTGGCCCAGGTTTATTAGAAGTAGTATACAAAGATGCTCTTGAAGTAGAATTTAAAGAAAATAAAATTCCTTTCGAAAGAGAAAAGGAATATTCAATTGAATATAAAGGAAAAGTGTTACCTCATAAATTTTACGCTGATTTTGTAATTAATGAAGATATTATTTTAGAGGTAAAAGCTATTAAAGAATTTTCAAGCGAGCATGTTGCACAGATTTTAAATTACATAAAATTATCAAACTCAGAAGTTGGTTTGTTGGTTAATTTTCAGACAAAATCTCTTCAACATAAAAGATATATTATTTAAATTTAAAAAAAATCTGTGCTAATCTTTTTAATCTGTGGCAAAACAAAAAAATATAAGCCAAAGTTTTAAGTTTTGGACAAAGTGCAAAACTTGGAATCTAAAACAAATAAAAACTTGAAACAAAATCTACTATGGAAACAGTTCAAGCAATAAAACAACGATTTGAGATTATTGGTAATGATCCAAAATTAAATCGTGCTATCGAGAAAGCCATTCAAGTTGCTCCAACTGATATTTCGGTTATGGTAACTGGGGAAAGTGGTGTTGGTAAAGAAAACATTCCAAGAATTATACATTCGCTTTCACATAGAAAGCATGGGAAATATATTGCCGTAAACTGCGGTGCAATTCCTGAGGGAACAATTGACAGTGAACTTTTCGGACACGAAAAAGGAGCTTTTACAGGCGCAACAAGCACACGTGAAGGTTATTTTGAAGTGGCAGACGGCGGAACGATATTCCTTGACGAAGTTGGTGAATTGCCATTAACGACTCAGGTTAGATTACTTCGTGTTTTAGAAAACGGTGAATTTATAAAAGTAGGTTCATCTCAAGTTCAAAAAACAAATGTTCGTATCGTAGCTGCAACCAACGTGAATTTGTTTAATGCGATCGAAAAAGGTAAGTTCCGTGAAGATTTGTATTATCGTTTAAGCACGGTTGAAATTACACTGCCGCCTTTACGCGAAAGAAACGAAGACATTCATTTGTTATTCAGAAAATTTGTTGCCGATTTTGCTCATAAATATAAAATGCCACCTTTAAGACTGGATGACGATGCTGTTCAGCTTTTACAAAAATTCAGATGGAGCGGTAATATTCGTCAGCTTCGAAATGTGGCTGAACAAATTTCTGTTTTAGAAACTAATCGAGATATTAGCTTAGCTACTTTACAATCGTATTTGCCAGCCGAAGGAAGCAATCTGCCATCTGTTATTAGCGACAGCAAAAAAGAAAGTGACTTTAGCACTGAAAGAGACATTTTGTACAAAGTGCTTTTTGATATGAGAAGCGATCTAAACGATTTGAAAAAACTGACTTTAGAATTGATGAAAAACGGGACTTCTAAAGTACAAGATATCAATCCGAATTTGATTCAAAAAATATACGGAAATCAGCAAAACGACAGCGAAATTGACTTTGAAGAAGAGCCAAGAACTGCCGTTGTAACAACTCCTGCTGTTCGTGAAGATAGTTATCAAATGCAAGATGACAATTATTTATTTGCAGAAACCATTGAAGAAGAAGAGATTTTACGTTTGGAGCAGAAAGAAATTGAAATGATCAAAAAATCATTAGAAAAAAACAAAGGAAAACGTAAGGCTGCCGCAGATGAATTGGGTATTTCAGAAAGAACTTTATACCGTAAAATCAAACAATTCGATTTATAAAAATAATTAAATTACAATTTCGAAATTCCAAATTCCAATTACCTATATTTGGCACAATTGGAATTTGGAGTTTAAAAAATCAGGATTTCCTCTTAAATATTATGAAAAAAATATATTCTCTTTTCGCCTTATTAAGCCTTTTTATGCTGAGTGGCTGTTCTGTTTATAATTTTACGGGAACAGGAAAAATCGATGCCAAAACATTTCAAGTTAACTTCTTTCATAATAATGCAGATTTGATTGAGCCTGGAATCGATAGAACTTTTACATTGGCTTTGCAGGATCTGATTATGAATCAAACTAATCTAAACTTAGTAAGTAATGGAGGAGATCTGGTTTACGAAGGAGAAATTACAGATTACCGAATAACGCCCATGACGGCAACTGCTGTGGATGCAAATGGTCAAGCAGGAGCAGCTCAAAACCGTTTATCGATTCGTGTTAATGTACGCTTTACAAACAAAAAGAAAGAAACAGATAATTTTGAAAAGTCTTTTGAATTCTATTATGATTTCCCTGGAAGAGACTTACCAACAGGATCTGTTTTAAACACCGCTATTACAACTATTTTTGAAAGGATTACCCAAGATATCTTTAATCAATCATTGGCAAAATGGTAATGCAACTTGTTGAATCGTTTAATCGCAAAACCGTTTAATCGATTAAACAACCAAACAAATAAACTATTAAACAATTAACCGATTAAACAAAAAAACAAATAATGAACGTTAGCGATTATACCTACTTAATGAACAAACCCGATGCTATTACAGAAAAGCAGGCAGACGCATTAGGAAGTGTTTTGAATGAATTTCCATATTTTCAAAGTGCACGCGCATTGCGATTAAAAGGACTTTACAATCAAAACAGTTTTAAGTATAATTATGCCTTGAAAGTTACAGCAGCATACACATCTGATCGTTCTGTTTTATTTGATTTTATAACTTCTGAGGCTTTCACCTCTATTCAAAATGATTTTTACGAACAGAAACTGAGAGATCTTCTAGAAATTACTGTTTTTGATAGCGAAATTATTTCGCCAGAACAAATTCAAAAAGCAATTGAAATAAAAACAGACGTTGAAGAACAGCCTGTTTTAGACACCAATAAAGAGGTTCAAACTTCTTCTGTCGAAAGTCCTTCAGTTGTCCAACCCATAAAAGTTGAAGATTCTATACAAATTGAAGATTTTGTAAAAGTAGAAGAACTAAAAACTCAAGAGCCTGCAATTATTGAAGAGCCTAAAAAATTTCCAGAAATAGATCCTTCTATTTTCTTGGCAATAAAAGAAGCTCAAACGGTAACTTTTGAAAAGTCAATAGCAAAGGAAGAATCAAAACCGCTTCCTGAGATAGACCCGTCTATTTTTCTGGCCATAAAAGAGGCACAAACTATAACTTTTGAAAAACCAATAATAGAAGAAACAGAACAGGAAATTGAATCTGTTGAATCTAATAATTCGGAAGAGGCAAAAGAAACTGAAATGATTTCGTCTTCAGAATCTGTACAGACAGAAGAACCAAAAATTGATCGTATAGAAAATTCAATTCTAAGTTCTATAAAAGTTTCTGAAACACTTTCGGCACCAGAACCAATAAAAGTAGATGAACCTAAAAATGAGCGTATAGAAAACTCTATTTTAAGTTCGATTAAAGAAGCGGAAGCTGCAAATGCAGAACAGCCTATAGAAACGGAAGAAATCAAGGCCGATTCTATTATAGAAGAAGCTGTTGCAGAAGAACCTGTTTTAAGTTCGGTTGAAGAAGAGGAAGATGATAGTGTTATTGAAGAAATGATCATTCCAGAATTTAAAATGAATACTGTTGAACGATCTATTCTTTCTTCAATAAGAGAAGCTGAAACGAAAACATCTGAAGAACCGAAAGAAGAGATTCAAGAAGTTCTACAATCTGAAGACAAAGAAGAAGAGGAAATCATAGAGGAAAATGAAGAGTCGATTGAAGAGATAATCGAAGAAGAAGAGCCTAATGAACCTGCCAAAACAGCAGCAGAACATTTAGAAATCGGAAAACCTTTGGATTTTTCTCTTAGCGAAAAACACTCTTTTCAAGAATGGTTGCAATTATCTAGAACAGAACCTATTGACCGTTCAAATGAAATGTCTCCAGAAGAAAAAGCTGAAAAAGAGGCTGCCGAAAAAGCAAAACTAGAAGAAGAGAGACTAAAAAAAGCTGAAATTATCGATAAGTTTATCGAAAATAATCCGAAAATCTCTCCAATAAAACCTGGAAGCAATGCTCCAGCAGTACAAATCGAAAGCGGTTCAGAGGACAATTCATACCTAATGACAGAGACTTTGGCTAGAGTTTATCTGGAACAAAAGAAATATACAAAGGCAATTCAGGCATATGAAATATTAATTTTGAAATATCCAGAAAAAATTACTTTCTTTGCAGACCGCATATCGGATATAAAGATTTTACAACAAAATAACAATAACAATAATTAAGTAATGAGCACATTTTCAATTTTTTTAGTTTTAATTACAATAGTTTGTTTTCTATTGATCATAGTTATCATGGTACAAAACCCTAAAGGAGGCGGATTGTCTTCTACTATCAGCGGAACGCAAATGTTAGGTGGAGTACAAAAAACAACTGACTTTTTAGATAAAAGTACTTGGACTTTGGCTACTGTTTTAATTGTGCTAATTTTACTTTCAAGCTTAAGCTTCTCTGGATCTTTAAGTGATACAGAATCTAAAATCATTGACAAAACTGAAGCTCCTGTAAATGCACCAGCAGCTCCAGCTCAAGGAACTACTCCTGCTCCAGCAGCACCAGCTACTAAATAATTTTAGCTCTATATAAAAATGTAATGCCAGCCTGTCAAAGCTGGCATTTTTTTTAGGAAAAAATGTCAGTTTTTCTATGATGGCACAATTTCTGAAAGTTAATAGAACAGAAAAAAAACGTATAACTTATTAAATATAAAATCATGGCTTTAAACATTAAACCGCTTTCAGACCGCGTACTTATTGAACCTGTTGCAGCTGAAACTAAAACTGCCTCAGGTATTTTTATTCCGGATACTGCCAAAGAAAAACCACAAAAAGGAACTGTCGTTGCAGTAGGAAATGGAACTAAAGATCACACTATGACTGTAAAAGTTGGAGACACTGTTCTTTATGGTAAATATGCAGGAACAGAGCTAAAACTTGAAGGAACTGATTATTTAATTATGCGCGAAGATGATATTTTAGCGATTATCTAAAACAATGTTATTAAGTACTGAATTAAGAATTTCATTTAACTTGAAACAAATCAAACTTTAAACAAAAAATTAAAATGGCAAAAGATATAAAATTTGATATTGAAGCACGTGACGGTTTAAAACGTGGTGTTGATGCATTAGCAAATGCTGTAAAAGTAACTCTTGGACCAAAAGGTCGTAACGTAATTATCGGAAAATCATTTGGTGGACCAACTGTTACTAAAGATGGTGTTTCTGTTGCAAAAGAAATCGAATTAAAAGACGCATTAGAAAATATGGGTGCGCAAATGGTGAAAGAAGTTGCTTCTAAAACCAATGATTTAGCTGGAGACGGAACTACAACGGCTACAGTATTAGCTCAAGCTATCGTAAAAGAAGGTTTGAAAAACGTAGCAGCTGGAGCAAATCCAATGGACTTGAAACGTGGTATCGACAAAGCTGTTGAAACTATCGTAGCTGACCTTGCAAAACAAGCTAAAGTGGTTGGAAGCGATTCTGACAAAATCCAGCAAATTGCTTCTATCTCTGCTAACAATGACGAAGTTATTGGTGAATTAATCGCTACCGCTTTTGCTAAAGTTGGAAAAGAAGGTGTTATCACTGTAGAAGAAGCTAAAGGAACTGACACTTTTGTTGACGTTGTTGAAGGAATGCAGTTTGACAGAGGATATCTTTCTCCTTACTTTGTAACAAATCCAGAGAAAATGGAAGTTGAATTAGACTCTCCATACATCTTATTATACGACAAAAAAGTATCTTCTTTAAAAGAATTACTTCCAGTTTTAGAGCCCGTGGCACAATCAGGAAAACCATTATTGATTATTGCTGAGGATGTTGACGGTGAAGCACTTTCTACTTTAGTAGTAAACAAATTAAGAGGTGCTCTTAAAATTGCTGCTGTAAAAGCTCCAGGTTTTGGAGACAGAAGAAAAGCAATGTTAGAAGATATCGCAATCTTAACTGGCGGAACTGTAATTTCTGAAGAAAGAGGTTATACTCTAGAAAATACAACTATCGAAATGTTAGGAAACGCAAAAAGAGTTTCTATCGATAAAGACAATACAACTATCGTAAGCGGTGCTGGTGAAGCAGATATCATCAAAAACCGTGTGAACCAAATTAAAGGTCAGATGGAAACTACTACATCTGATTACGATAAAGAAAAATTACAAGAGCGTTTGGCTAAATTAGCTGGAGGTGTTGCAGTTCTTTATGTTGGTGCAGCTTCTGAAGTTGAAATGAAAGAGAAAAAAGACAGAGTAGATGACGCTTTACACGCAACTCGTGCTGCTGTAGAAGAAGGAATCGTTGCTGGTGGTGGTGTAGCGCTATTAAGAGCTAAAATTGCTTTAGCTGACTTAAAAGCTGACAACGCTGATGAGGCAACTGGAATCCAAATCGTTTCTCGCGCTGTTGAAGCTCCATTAAGAACTATCGTTGAAAACGCTGGCCTTGAAGGTTCTGTTGTTGTGGCTAAAGTTTCTGAAGGAAAAGGTGATTTTGGATACAACGCAAAAACTGACGAATATGTAGACATGCTAACTGCTGGAATTATCGATCCTAAAAAAGTAACTCGTGTAGCTCTTGAAAATGCTGCATCTGTTTCTGGAATGATCTTAACTACAGAATGTGCATTAATTGATATTAAAGAAGAAAACGCTGGAGGCGGAATGCCAATGGGTGGCGGAATGCCAGGAATGATGTAATTCATTCTCTTCTTAAAACTTAAAAGCGCTGGATTTTTATCTGGCGCTTTTTTTTGTTTGCCACAGATTAAAAGAATTAGAAAAGATTCTTTTGCCACGAATTACACCAATTTTCACTAATTTTTTTCACCCTCAATAGAAAAAGCAATTCGCGGAAATTGGTGTAATTCGTGGCAACCTTTTTTATTTAACATTCTCTTTTTCTTTAAAAAACATGTTATCTCTACCTTTGTATTTCTATTTAAAATTGCAAAATGAGAAAATTCACCACTCACCTTTTATCTTTTACATTCTTACTTCTTACAACTTTTTTACAAGCTCAAAGTAAAGACAATTATGTTGTTCTAATTTCTATGGATGGATTTCGTTGGGATTACGGAAAGCAATTCAATCTTCCGAATCTGAAACAAATTGAAAAAGAAGGCGTTCATGCCAAATCAATGAAACCATCTTATCCAAGTAAAACTTTTCCAAATCATTACTCGATTGTAACGGGACTTTACCCAGATCATCACGGAATCATTAATAATACTTTTTACGACACTTCTTTAAACCAATCTTTTTCATTATCAAGCGATACTAAAAATGATTCTCGTTTTTATGGCGGAAATCCGATTTGGAATTTAGCCGAACAACAAGGTGTAAAAACCGCTTCTTTCTTTTGGCCAGGTTCTGATATCGATAAAAGAAATCCAAGCTACTTCAAAAATTATGATAGCAAAGTTCCATACGGAGCTAGAATCGATACGGTTCTGAAATGGTTACAGCTTCCTGAAAAACAGAGACCACATTTGGTTACGCTGTATTTTGACGAACCCGATCATACAGGACATAATTTTGGTCCGCTTTCCCCTGAAACCAGAAAAACGGTAATTAAAATGGACTCAATTATGGGTGAAATCTCTAGACGATTAGATCAATTGCCTATCGGAAAACAAATCAATTTAATTATTGTCTCAGATCACGGCATGGCCAATATCAGCAATGATAAAAAAGTAGCGATTCTAGATTATTTAAAACCAGAATGGTTAGGCTATAAAGATGTTATCAATCCTATTATGAGTATACAGGCAAACCCTGGTTATCAGGATTCTATTGCCAATGCCCTCAAAAAAGTTCCGCACATTAAATTCTGGAAAGCAACTGAAGTTCCGAAAAGACTTCATTATGGAACGAATCCTAGAGTACATGATTTTGTTATTGAAGCCCAAAAAGGATGGAGTCTGGTAAGTAAGGCGAGCACACATATAAACGGCGGAACTCACGGATATGATAATAACGAAAAAGATATGCACGCCATCTTCTATGCAAAAGGCCCAGCTTTTAAAGTAAACAAAAAGGTAAAAACATTTCAGAATGTTTCTGTTTATCCTTTAATTGCTCATATTTTAGGCCTTCAAATTGGAGAAATTGATGGAAAATTGAGTGATGTGCAATCAACACTTAGATAATGTGGCAATTAGATAATATGGCAATTAGGAAATTTGTCAATCAGATAATTCTCCTTGTGACTAACATTATTAAAATGACTTGCCTCCAGCTTTAGCTGGAGGTTCTCTAAAGCAACAAAAAAGGCTTTAGCCAAACATTTTAGTTCGGCTAAAGCCTTTTACTTTACATATAAATATTCCTCCAGCTAAAGCTGGAGGCAATTCAAAAAGAAAAGAAAAACAGAATGCTCCCAAAAAACCAAACCCGACAGGTTTTTAAAAACCTGTCGGGTTTAATTATTACATATACTGGATGTTAGACGCACTGCAGTGCGTCTCTACAGATATGCGCCATCTTAAATCATTTTCTGATTATCTAATTGACAAATTTCCTAATTGGCACATTTTCTAATTTTCTAATTAAAAATTAGTCCCAACAGAAACCTCTTTCCATTGTCCCAATTCCCCCTGAACACTAGCTATTTTTTGATTCGCCATATTAAAGGCATCTTCTCCTAAAAACAAATGCAACGGCGGATTTTGGTCTTGGCTCACTTTAATTAAAGCTTCTGCTAATTTTACTGGATCTCCAGGCTGATTCCCATTAATATCATCTTTATGAGCACTTTCAGATTCTCTTACGTTTTTATATTCCGCAATTGGATTTTCTGGTAATAAAAGCGAACTGTCTTTTAGAAAATCGGTTCTGAAATATCCCGGATAAACGATTGTTGCATGAACTCCAAAAGGTTTTATTTCTGCTGCTAAAGATTCTGTTAAACCTGCAACTGCGAATTTTGTTGAGCAATAAATTCCCCAGCCCGGAAATTCTCCATAATAACCTCCAATAGAAGAAATATTAAAAATATGTCCTGATTTTGCCGCACGCATATGAGGCATTGTATTTCTAATTACATTCAACAATCCGAAAACATTTACTTCATAGTTTTTTCTTGCTTCGGCATCTGTTAGTTCTTCCAGTGTTCCTAATAATCCGTAACCAGCATTATTTACCAAAACATCAATAGTTTTAAAATGATTTATGGCTTTGCTAATCGCTGCCTGTACGCTTTTTTCATTGACTAGATCCATTTCTAGCGGAAGAAAATTTTCTGATGAATCTCCTAATGCCGCAATTAAAGAAGACTCATTTCTTGATGTGGCAGCAACTTTAAAACCTTCTGCCAATAATTTTTTAGCTAATTCTAATCCAAGTCCTTTTGAAGCACCTGTGATAAACCAAACTTTGTTATTTCCCATGATTCTAAATTTTAATGTTTATAATTACAGGACAAAGGTATTGGCGAAGTGCTTCTCAAAAGCTGAAGCAATCAAATGAGAAGTTGCAAAAATCAAACAATTTCAGCTAAGCGATAGTTTTTAGGCGAAATCTGAACATTTTTCTTAAAGAAATTAATAAAATGAGATAATTCTTCGAAGCCTAAACACCACGTAATCTCATTAATATTCCAATTGGTTTGTTTTAAAAGGATCATGGCTTCCTGAACAATTCTCTCTGAAATAATCTGAGAAGTTGTTTTTCCGGTTGTCTCTTTTAAGGCTTTATTTAGATGGTTGACATGCACATTTAACTGATTGGCATATTCTGAAGGTGAACGGAAATTAATTTGCTGTGTAATCGATTCAATCGGAAACTGACGTTCGAGCAATTCTAAAAACAAAGAAGAAATTCGAATCGTTGCGTTAGACTTACTATATAATGAGGTAGTTACGGTTTGCGTTTTGAGTGCGAGATGGATGATTTCGAAAACGAGATTTCGAAGTACATCATATTTAAAAGCGTAATCCGAATTGATTTCGTCGAACATTCTCAAATAAACCAATTTTAAAGATTCGACCAGTTCGGCTGAAATAGGAACAATTGGATTTCCTCCAGGCTGAAACAAAGGATATTCTTTTAAATTTCCATATTGGCTAAAAAAGGCATCTGTAAAAATGCAGAAAAAACCGGTTTGATTCTCATCAAGCTGTTCCCAATTATAAGGAATCTGCGGATTAGCAAAAAACAAAGCCTGCTCTTCAATCTCTACGACCTTATCTGCATAATGCACTTTGTTTTTCCCTACAATCAAACTGATTTTATAAAAGTCTTTTCTGGTGTACGGGAATGGTTTACAAATACTTCCAACAAAGTCATCCAACTTAAAAACATTAAAATGTCCGATTTCTTTTTTAAGATTCTCGGGCATTCCGTTTACTTTAATCGTGTAAAAATCTTCTAAGGTTTCTGTTAGCTTCATTTTGTAAAGTTACAAAAATCAAATTATTCACTTAGAAAAAATGTGCCAATGAGATAATGTGGCAATGAGAAAATGTAAAAATGATATAATACAATTATCTAATTGGCAAATTGCCACATTTTCTAATTAACTCAAGAAACCACTTTATACGTCGGGTCTTCAATCACATTTACATTAATAACTGCATCGGCATTTTTGAGTAATTGTCGGCAGTCGGGACTTAAGTATTGAAGCTCTACTGTTTTATTTTTCTGACTGTACTTTTTAGTGATATTATTCAAAGCCTCAATTGCTGACATATCAGAAACGCGGCTTTCTTTAAAATCGATTACAATATGGTCAGGATCATTCTCAATATCAAACTTCTCTAGAAAAGCCGCTATTGAACCAAAGAATAACGGTCCGTAGATCTCATAATGTTTTACTCCATTTTCGTCAATATAATTTCTTGCACGAATTCTTTTGGCGCTTTCCCAAGCAAAAACCAAAGCTGAAATAATTACGCCAATTAAAACTGCTAAAGCCAGATTATGCAATACAATTGTAATTAAGGCGACTAGAATTCCAACAAAAATATCGTGTTTCGGCATTTTATTTATAATCCTAAAACTTGCCCATTCAAAAGTGGTAATGGCCACCATCATCATAACGCCAACCAAAGCCGCCATTGGCAGTTTTCCAATTACAGGAGCGCCAAAAAGTATAATCAATAAAATCGTCAAAGCACCAATAATTCCAGACAGTCTAGCTCTAGAACCCGCTCCAAGATTTACCAAAGTCTGTGCAATCATCGGACAGCCTCCCATTCCGTAGAAAAAACCATTTAAGATATTAGAGCTTCCTTGCGCAATACATTCCCTGTTGCTATTTCCTCTTGTTCCAGTTATTTCGTCGACTAAATTTAGCGTAAGCAAACCTTCTGTTAAACCTACAGCCGCAACAATTACCGAATACGGAAATATGACTTTGAAGGTTTCAAAAGAAAAAGGAATATTCGGAATATGAAATGGAGGAAATCCGCCTTGAACCGAAGCGATGTCTTCTACCGTTTTGGTTTCGATATTAAAAATAATTACGATGGCAAAAACCACCATAATAGCAACCAAAGATGCAGGAACCGCTTTTGTGATTTTCGGAAAAACTAAAACAATTGCAATGGTTAAAGCGACCAATCCCAGCATAATATACAACGGAGTTCCTTGAAGCCAAGAAACCTGCCCATTTACAACTGTTTTAAACTGTTCTAACTGTGACATAAAAATCACAACAGCCAAACCGTTTACAAAACCAAACATAACAGGCTGAGGAACCAATCTAATGAATTTTCCGAGTTTAAAAAGTCCGATGCAGATTTGCACGACACCGCCAAGAGCAACGGCGGCAAAAACATATTCTATTCCGTGCGATTTCATTAAAGCGATTAAAACTATCACGGTTGCTCCTGCTCCGCCCGAAATCATCCCTGGCCTACCTCCAAAAATTGCCGTAACCAATCCCGCAATAAAAGCCGCATACAAGCCAACTAATGGTGGAAATCCAGCTAAAATAGCAAACGACAACGATTCTGGAATCATAGTCATTGCAACGGTAAAACCGGCTAAAATTTCGTTTTTGTAATTGACTTTCTGGCTAAAATCGAAGAGCTGGAACTTTTTTTTCATGACGTAAAATTAGAAAAATAATACGCAAAAGAAGGCCTCTTTTAGAGGATAAAAAGTTATTGGAAAACACCCGAAGAAAAAACAGTTAAATCAGACTAACTGCTCAAGAAGAAAAAGGAAAATAGAAAGTATAAAACTTATCATTTTGAGATTTATTTATAAAATTAGAATACATGCAAAATACTTAGAAAAAACACAAATGCAGTAACGTAATTACACCTGATTTGAAACAGAAAATGTAAAATTATTCTAATCGCACACAAGTATAGCCTAGACCGTTTACTTGATTGATAACATTTTCATATTTCAAATCAAGACCTTCAACTCTTAAAATTTTATCGCAGTCTTCTAAATCGAAATTAACTTTATAAGCCGGGAACTGATTTTGCATTTCTGCCATAATGTAATCTCGATCAGATTCTTTCTGGACATTTGTTTTAAAAACTTCCACAATTATCTCTGCTTCCTGTAATTCTTTAAACTGGTACATTTTTATTTTTATTAAAAAGATTATAGAAACTCAAGATCAAAAATAATGGAGAAAAGCCTATTTTAACAGCAATTTTATACCAACGGCGTATGATTTATACGAATGGCGTTGGTATAAATTATTCTTGATAAATGCTTACAGACTATACGATTATATTATTTTTGCCGCTATGACAATTGCAAAAATCTACCAGAATTTTTTTCTACGAAATCTAATCGTAAATACGCTTGTTTATTTGGTCATTTTGGCCTGTATTTACGACGAAATAAAACTCGACGGACATAGCTGGTCTTATATTCTGGGCGAAATTGCCATAGGTTATTTTCCTTGCATTGTTTGGATTACGGTGTTCAATATCTGCATTATCAATCCTTTTTTATTCCATAAAAGGTTTAAAATCTTTTTTACTCTTCTTGCGATTTATTGGACAGGCTTTTACTTTTTTATGAATTGGTTTTTTCCGCTTGTCGGATTAGGAAATTTAAAAACCCTTCAGATTGTATCGCTTATCATAAACGGCTGTTTCTTTTATTTTTTGCATATTGTGATTTCGAAAAAAATGAGCCAGGCCGATAAAGACATTATAAATTTCAAATCGGAACTTTCGTTTTTAAAACAGCAGCTCAATCCGCATTTTTTGCTGAATGCAATGAATAACCTTTACGGAGAAGCCTTGGCAGAACCCGAAAAAGTTCCAGACCGAATCTTAAATCTTTCCGATTTATTGCGTTACCAAATTGAAGCTTCCAAAAAAGATTTTGTTTTAATGGAAGAAGAAATAGCTTTTATAAAAAAATATATCGAATATTACACTTTTAGAAACGAACGACTGACCGTAACGCAAAACATTGAAGGTGTTCATGACCAAATCGAGATTCCGCCTTTGTTCTTCTTGCCTTTGGTAGAAAATGCGGTAAAATTTTCTGCCGAAACCGCCGAACCTTTTATCAATCTCGATTTGAAAGTAAATTGCCGAAATTTGTGCTTTACGCTTAAAAATAATTGCCTGGATACCGAATCACGACTTTCGAGCACAGGAATCGGGATTGAAAACCTAAAAAGGCGTTTGGAAGTTTACGGTTTAAAACATTATTTAAGCTGTAAAAAAGAAAAAAACTTGTTTATCGTAAAATTGAGTATATGGCACTTACCTACCGCTGTCTGATAATTGATGATGAATCGCCGGCACACAAAGCCTTGATTTCGCACATCTCCAAATTTGACGAACTGGAGCATTCTGGGAGTGCTTTTAATGGTATGGAAGCCATAAAACTGCTCAACGAAAACCAATACGATATTATTTTCCTTGACATTAATATGCCTGTAATTTCGGGTGTTGAGTTAATGGAACTCCAACCTAACCGCCCGCTTACGATTGTCACAACAGCTTATTCCGATTATGCGCTTTCAGCTTACCAAAACGATGCGATCGATTATCTTTTAAAACCTATTTCGCCAGATAAATTTACCAAAGCCATAGAAAAAGCCAAGACTTATTTTTCTGGAAACAGCCTTAAAAAAGAAACGCAAACCAACACAAAAGTATTTTCGTACCGCCTTAGCGGACAAAATATAGAAATGCCGCTTTGCGATATTCTCTATATCGAAAGTTTAGGAAACTATATGAAACTATACAGCACCAAACTCAATTTACCGCATATTATTTACGGTTCACTCTCAAGCATTGTCTCAGAAATTGATTGTGCTAATTTCGTTCAAGTACATCGCTCGTATATTGTAAATACCGAAAAAATTGCAAGTGTCACATCTAAAACCTTAACGATGTGTAATGGCGAAATGATTCCTGTGGGAAGAAAATATCAGATTTTACTAAACAATTTACCTGTTCGGTAATTGGGATAATTTGTCAATTAGAAAATTAAAAAATTTTTGAAAAGCTCCACTTTTTTAAAGTTGGGCTTTTTTGTTTTTTGATGATTTATAAATTCCCGTAGAAACACCTGATTTCAGGTAGTTTTTTATTAATATAATTGTTTGGAAATAAATTTATTGAGTTACGGATTTCCGTAAAACTAAAAACAAATTAATAAGCATCTTTGATAAAAAATGCAACTAATAAAAAATAATTCATGTCAACAGTTGATTATCTAGAAAAACAATACAATCATGCATTTGAAATGGTTAAGTTCAGCGAGAGTAAAAACACATCTTTAATAGCTTTTAACGGTGCTATAATAATTGGTTTGGCTCAATTAATAAATAATAATTTAAATATTTTTATTTATTGGTATTTAATATTTATTACATGCATGTGTACACTTTCAATATTCATTTGCTTATCTTCAATGGTTGCAAAAATTAAACATACTACACATAGTACACCTCTTCACAGAAGCAACAATCTTTTATTTTATGCTACAATAGCTCAAATGAGTCAAGACGAGTTAATATTACAAATTCAAACACAATATGGCTGTCAGAGCTTAAATTCTAATCATGAAAAAGATTTAGCTATGCAAGCCATAATTACAAGTCAAATAGCATGTAGAAAATTTTCACTTTTCAACATCGCTATTGGTTTCACATTTGCAGGAATTTTAACACCATTAAGCTTACTTATATATAAAGTATACTTTAATCATGACAATTAATTATGAGTTTAAAAAAAGATATTACCGATAAGGTTACTGAAATAATCAATACAGATTTCAAAATAGAGGAAGTTAGTTTTGTTCCAGATATAACAAATACTAAACTAACATTTAATAATTCAGGACTACTATTTGAAGCCACAGTATTATACATTGATTTAAGGGACTCAACTGGAATTCTAAACAAACATAATAAATCTACAATTGCAAAAATCCACAAAGCGTATTTACATACAACTGTAAAAATTGCAACTTCATTAGGTGGAGAGGTTAGAAGTTTCAACGGAGATAGTGTTTTAGCTTTTTTTCAAGGCACTACAAAAACAACATTAAGTAATGCGGTTAAAGCTGCTATGAAAATTCGATTTATGATTGCAAACTCTAAAAGTGGAATTAATAATCTCCTATCGCAATATTCTGCTGTCGATTTTGGCATTGGCTTAGATGATGGAAAAATATTATGTACAAAAGTTGGAATTGGAGGAGACAACAATACTAAAGATTTAATTTGGATTGGAAATCCTATTAACAAATCAGTTGTTATTAGTGATGAATGTAAAGCAGATGAATATATTGGAATATCTTCATACGTTTACAGCAATCTTACAGATGAAGTAAAATTTGGAACAAAAAAAAATATTAACAATAGTGAAATTAAAGTTGATATGTGGACTCCCTATCAAATTAAATATAATGGAAAATGGGAAACATTTTATAAAACAACTTGGTTTTGGAATGTTTATTAAATTATAAAAATATGAAAGTTACAAATCACATCCAATTTAATATTGAAGAAAGTTACGAAAGGATTGAGGAAATAATAGACTCTTCATCAACATTCGATGAACTTGAAAAAATTCCAAATTCTGATATATTAACTTATAACAATGGATATTATTTCAATTGTTACTCAATATTCATAGATGTTAGAGATTCATCAAATCTACCAAACAAATATCAGAAAAGAATATTAGCCAAAATCTACAGAGCTTACATATCAGAAATAGTTGCTATTTTTCAAAGTTCTCAAAATTGCAAAGAAATCAATATCGTTGGTGATAGTGTTTGGGCTATTTTCGAAGCACAAGAAAAAAAAGACGTTTTAGAAGTTTTTCATGCAGCATATGCTTCTGAATCATTAATTAACAATTTAAATTACAAACTTTGCAAAAAAGGAATTAGCGAAATTAAAACGGGAATTGGAATTTGTAAAGGAAATGCATTGATGATAAAAGCAGGATTCAAAGGAAGTGGAATTAACGATGTAGTGTATATGGGACATGTAGTTAATCAGGCTAGTAAAATGTGTTCTAAAGCTCGTAAAGAAGTTAATTCTGGACTAGTAATAGACAACAAAACATATGAAGATCTCGAAGGCTATCATAATAATATAGATACTTATCAAAGTTTCTTTGCACAAAATTACCTAGGTGGATATTATCATGGAACTGTTATACGTATTGACATGCAAAATTGGCTAAATCAAAAAAAACAGCATTCTCCTTGCTAAAAAAATGATTGACATAAGTAAGATCTATCGAAGGAAAGTCATCAACAATAAAGAAGAAAATCTAAATTTAATCTGCAATAAGAATAGTTGTAAAAAAGAGACTTTCTTCACAAAAGTCTCTTTTTCCAGTTTTATAATATTTTCTAAAGATCTATTTCCCATTAAGCAACTTCTCCAAATAAGAAATCTTCTCTTTTTCAGATTCTAATAAACGCTCATAAAGCTTTTTATTTTCATCATAAGATTCAATCAACTTATCGAGTGGATTGAATGAACAATTATTGTTTTGACCAAAAGCACCATTACTGTTTGCAAAATTGGGTTCATTAAAAGTATTGAAATAATTAAATACCCCTTCGTCGCTAAAATTCTTAATAGTTTCTGCAGATACTCCCAAAGCCTCTGCGATTGCATTTAGCTTTTGGTCGTCGATGGTTTCGCTTCCTTCAATATTAGAAACATGTTGCTGACTAACACCAAGCGTAATAGCTAACGCCTCTTGTTTCATGCCTCTAAATTCTCTAATTCGGCTAATATTTCTGCCGATATGTTTTGGTTTTGCTGTTGTGCTCATAATTCAAAGATATTTAAAATTCTTTAAAGTTTTTTATTCCTTTAAAACCTTTCTAACGCAACAAAAGTATAATTTTTCGTACAGTTAGAGTCGTTTTATTTTCAACTAACTGCAATCTCATTTTTAGAAATATTTTTTTTTCTAGAACTAAGAAAACCGCGAAATATACAAATCTGCAATTTTGTTCCTTATTTTCTTAAAAAAAAGAACAAATTACGCAACTTTTCTTACTTAATTATTTAAATTCGCTGCGAACCAATCCCCTAAGCTATTTATAAACCGATGAACATTTTTAATCTCTTTAAAAGATCTACTATAAAGTGTCCTAGATGTCTAGGAAAAAGATTTGTTGACTGGGATGATATCCGCCGTTTAAACCGACAATTAAAATGGGTTCCTGCGCCATGTGCTTATTGTGATGCAACAGGAAGAGTCCCCAAAGAACTGCTTTCTCAAGTTGCTGTTGACTGTATGTATCTCACCATCGATTTGCCAGAATCTGTAATCGAAAAAATAAGAGAAGGCGATCCTGAAACGATCGAAAAAGGAAAACAGCGAGAAATTTTTGTAGACCAACTTATACAATATGCAGAGCATCATTTCCTCACTCAAAATCTAGATGCCGAAAGTATCGCCAATTTGTATTTAGAATCTGAAGCTGAAAAAGCTCCTTTTGCTGTAACTAGAGAAGAATTAATAAAATATATTCAGGGTGTAATCGACTTAAAGAAGTCGGCATTACAATAGTCTTTGAGACTCAACCACTCCAAATCTTTGAACATCTACAAAAACAGGTATAAACACCTATAGCCACCTTTTTAATTAGTGGTAATATTGTATTGAATAATTTTTAGTTTCTAGAAAGTTTTCTTGAAGAGAGCTTCTTAATTTTTTGTCACTTTTTTTTTGGAACACAAAGTGGAATTTCAAATCGCTGGTACCGATTGGAAATTTCACTTTTTTTGTTTCTTGTTTAACCGCAAAGACGCAAAGAATAGCGCAAAGTTCGCTAAGTTTTCTCTCGCAGATTCGGCAGATCTAACTGATTTTATTTTTTATCTGCTTAATCCGCAAATTCTGCGGGAAACAATTTTACCGCAAAGCTTTGCGAACTTTACGATTGCATATAATCCAATTGAAAAGAAACCTTGCGTGCTTTGCGGTTAAAAAAAAATCGTCCATAAACTTTAAATTCAAATTTCAGGCAGTATTTTTGCGTTCTGTAAATGCCACGAAATTAAAGTCCAAATGACTAGAGAACATTATATTCCGTTTAACAAAGAGTTTTTACTGGAACAGCAAATCGCAGCTTTTTCTGAAGATCAAGAAAAGGTAAATCATTATAAGAAGTTATTGGAAATAATCGAACATTATTATCATTACGAATCTTTTAATCTTAACCGAAATCTAAAACAGCATTATGCGCTCTACGATCCAGATTTGAGCGAAAAAGAACGCGAACAGTTTATCAACAAAAGCGATTTTCCTCTTTTTAAAGCAACGCTACTACAAGTTCTCGAACGTGGCAATTACTACAGAATTAACCAGAAAGCCTTAAATGATGCTTTTCACGAATCTGATCTCATCGGATTGCATCTTTCTATTGATTTTAATGCTTTTAAAGATTTCGAGCTTTATGCGCGTGGGCATCATAAAGCAAAAGAAAAAATTAAAAAATACTTTTTCTGGACCAAAGAAGTCGAGATTGAATATTACGATCGTGTTCTAATTTACTTGAATTATAGCGATGCAGATTATCTTAAAGAGAAGAAAGTCAAATTGGGTAAAATGCCAATCGATCCGGGTTCTATTGCGTTGAAGATATTTAAACGTGTTCCTAAAAACGATCTTGAAACGATTTTTCCCAATGCCATTCCGAAAATGTCTCTGAAGGACAAATTATTGCTTTGGGTTCCTGGTGTTTTTGGTGGACTTTCGCTATTAAGCGCCAAAGTAATTCCAGCGTTGATTAATATGTACGGCGCGTATCAAACAGGAGAAACAATCGATTTATTAAACAGTAAAACTTCCTTAAATCAAGGTTTAATTGCGCTTGGAATTTTGGGAGCATACTGTTTTCGACAATACAACAATTTCATCAACAAGAAAATTAGATATTCTAAAACGCTTTCAGACAGTTTGTATTTTAAAAATGTCGGAAACAATAGCGGAGCGTTTTATTCGCTCTTAAATTCTTCTGAAGAAGAAGCTTTAAAAGAAACTATTCTGGCTTATACTTTTTTACACGAAAGTGAAGAATCTTTAACCGCCGAAGAATTAGACAATCAGATTGAATCTTGGTTTAAAACCAAACTCAATACCGATTTGGATTTTGATGTCAACGATGCTTTATTAAAATTAAAAAGCATTGGTTTGGGAATAGAAACGAATGGAAAATGGAATGTGATTCCGCTCCATGAAGCGCTTGCTGTTATTGACGAACTTTGGGATAATGTTTTTCAGTACAATCAAAAAACTGTTCTAAAAAATTAAAAAATGTATACTTATAAATGTTCTTGCTGCGGAGAAGTTTTTGATGAAATGCCTTTGTGTTTTGGAAACGAATTTCCCGCTTATTATTTTGCTGTTCCGCCCGAAGAAAGAGAACAAAGAATTGAATACGGAGGAAGCTGGTGCTATGTCGATGAAGAACATTTTTTTCATCGCGGCAGATTAACCATTCCGATTATTGATTATCACGAAGATTTGGTTTTTAATGTATGGACTACGATAAGCGAAGATAATTTCTGCTTGAGAATGGATTTATGGGAAGATCCAAATCGGGTAAATCAAGAACCTTATTTTGGTTGGATGCAGACGGATGTGCCAACTTATGGAAAAACAATTTCGCTTAAAACCATTGCAATCGAACAAGAATTAGGCTTAATTCCTGAAATAAAAATGATTGAAGAAAATCATCCGCTAACAATCGACCAAGAAAACGGAATTACATTAGAAAAAGCCATTTCGATTGTTGATCAAATAATGAAAATACAGCACGGTAAATCGTAAAAGAAATTTCATTAGATTTACGCATCTAACCTTAAAACCACAAAAAATGAGAACATTAGACCAATGGTTTGCAGAATATGCCGTAAGTCATCAGAACCCAAAAAATAAGGCCATACATTATGTTTGCGTGCCTGCTATTTTCTTATCTATTGTAGGTTTACTTATGAGTATTCCGAGTACGATAATTGCTAATACATTGCAGTTAAACTTGCCCATTATCGAAAATTGGGCATTTGTAGTTTTGCTTTTTGTTCTTGTTTTCTATATCAGATTATCTATTGCGATGGCGCTAAAAATTGCTGTATTCTCTGGAATATGCTTAGTAATCAATTATTATATCGGACAAGTTGTTCCTTTGTGGGCATTCTCAATAGGGATTTTTGTTATTGCTTGGATCGGACAGTTTTACGGACATAATATTGAAGGTAAAAAACCTTCATTTCTAAAAGATCTTCAGTTTTTATTGATTGGTCCAGCTTGGGTTGTCGAGAATTTGTTTTCGAAGAAATAAACTATTAGTTTTCAAAATAATATCGTATTATTGACGAACAATTAAACATAAGTATTCTCTTATTTTTAAAATAAAAATGTACTTTTGATATGCTAAAAATAAAATCATGATACAATTAATTTGGGGAATATTAAATGTTGGACTGTTTATAGGGCTTTTTGTTTTTTCTGCAAAAAAAGCCGCAGAGATTCGTAAAAAAGTAGGGTTATCTGTTGCTATTCTCTTTTCATTTTTTGCTTTATCTTTTGTTACAAGACCAACCAATGAGCAAGAAGATAAAAAATTTGAATTTGAAAATAGAGAAACAAATACACAGTCTTTAAATCGTAACACCTATTTTTCAAAGATTATCCTTGAAGATGATCTCAGTACAAAAATTGAATTGGATGCAATTTGTGATGGAGAGAATGTACGTTCGGCATTAATTCAAAGAAGCGGATTTATAAGTGGCACAACATGGCATACAGAGTACATAAACATAAATAAAACAGAAAAGAAAAACACCTTTGAATATCAAGCTGGAGGAACGAGAAAATGGATACTTCTTGGTATTGAAATATATTCAGAGTATAAAGATTTTAGTGGAATGGGCGAGTTTAAACGCACTTTCTAATTTTCTTTAAATCCTAAATCAATTCTAAAAAAAATACAAGGACAAAAAAGGATTTTATCTTTTTTGTCCTTTTTCATTTTTAAAAAACATAGTTTACAAATTCAACCCATAAAATGAGAAAATCCGTTATCGCAGTGACTTCTGTAATTTTACTTTCTTCTTGCAAGCAAACAGATAATAAGAGCGTTTCAGTCCCAAAAGAAATAAAAAAAGACAGCTCCAAAGTTGAAGATTCTGCACAAACAGCACAATCAAATTCTAGCCTGCTCGAATTGTTTTCTAAAAACAAAAATGAAGTTATTCTTAAGTTAAAATCATTGCCTAATAAAGAAACCGCAAACGTGCTGTATGAAAAATATATTGAGGAAAATAATACCCTATTGGGACAGATAGCCGAAAAAGAATCTGGAATATTAGACAAATTTTATAATGAAGACGAAGCCGACAAAAAAGCAGTTAAGCTTTTAGGCGAAAGACTTGCTAAACATGAATTGGAGTTTTCTGAAATTGGAGAAGGATATGTTGAAATAGATCCGCTTCCTGATTTTTATTATAAGATTTTTAAAAACTATGTAACAGATGATTACAAAGATTATTTGTCTTTAAAAAGCGAAGAAAATAAGACTTTATATTCTGCCGATGCAGGACTCGTAATCTCTTTTAAAGATTTGGGAGACAGAATTATTTCATGGGAAAATTTTATGTCCAAATATCCAAATTCAAAACTGATTGCATCTGTAAAAGAAGAATACAAAAATTACCAAATGGATTATCTGGTTGGTCAAGACAATACGCCAACTGCAGAAAGAGCAGCAGATGAACAATATATTTATCCAGAAAACATTCAAGAATTTAATCGTTTTTTAAAAAAATATCCAAAAAGCCCAACAGTTCCTTTAATCAATCTATTTATGGAGAACTTTAAAAGCGAGAGTATTTTTGATTTATTAAGAGCTGAACAGGGTAAATTGTAAATCTGAATTGAAAAAATAAAACTTAACCAAAATCAATTTAAAATATGGAGAATAAAAACCAACCAATTACATTTGTCTTCTGGATAGTTGCCATCATTTTAGGTGTAACTATATACAAGCAGTTTGATTTCAAAAATTTAAAATTTGAGAATCCTGCGCTGGCAATTATTTATATTCTGGTCTTTGTATTTTCTGTCTATTATCTGATAAAAAACTCTGGAAAAAAGTAATGAAGTAATTATAAAAAAGCCTGAGAACTTCGATTCTCAGGCTTTTTTATAATGGCAGTAAATAATTCAAACCATTTATTTAGAATTTCATACTTAAATAAGACTATTACAAAATTTTCTTTACACCTGGGATCAATAAAACAAGTGAGCCAAATATAAAACTGCCAATTATTATTAAAGGAGTCATGATCAAAAGTTTTATTACAGGTTCAACATCCCAATTTCTAACGCACAATGTAAAAACAATTATGATTAACGGATGAAAAATGTAAACGGCAAAACTACTGCGTGATACTTTAGTGAGCAGTTCTGAAGTAGTATTCCAATTTCTTTTTCCTTTAATTAAAAGCGTCGTTAAAATAGAAATCCCAATCCATTGTTCCCATATTGCATATAATAATGTCTGCCAGTGAAAACCTCCCGAAAACCAAGAAGAAGGTGTGTCGAGTTTAAACTTTATGATAAAAAATACAGGAAAAAACAATAGACACAATCCCGCCGATTTTTTGAGTTGTTTGCCTGTTTTTTCTGAAAGCTGATCAAACCAATTGTTTTTTGAGGCCAATAAACCAATAATGAATAGAGCAATATATTGCGGAAAATGCCCAAGCTGAAAACCAACTGGTTTAAGAACCCAACCGACAGGAAATATAATTCTAACCAAAAAACTAATAATTCCTAGTATTATTGAAAACAATAGTATGGCGCGCGAATCTGGTGCCTTTATAGATTTGTTGAAGTTTATTTTGAATATCTTTTTTACGGCTACATAGACTAACGTAAAAAACAATAGAGCAGCTACGAACCATGTAACACCTAAGTCGATCCAGCTATTGTAGCCACTTAAATATTCGAAGAATGTAATGTGATGCTCCTTTGCAAAATAGTACACTAAATAACACATAAATGGAGTAAGTATGAAAGAATAAAATAGCAAAGGAATTCCCAATCGAATAAGTCGGTCTTTTATAAATTTAAAAGCTCCCTTTCTAGAATAGGAAGGTCCGGTAAAATAAGCCGCCAACAGAAAAAAATACCCCATAAAGAAAGATTGATTGATACTGATGATTGCTGTAGCAAAAATACGTGCACCTAAAATATTGGTTTGTTCATTATAATACCAACCCTCAGAAGCACTATAAGCAATAAAAGTGTGATGAAGCACCACTAATATGATCAGAAGAACTTTGATATTGTCGATGTAAAGAAGTTTTTTAGAAGACTCAGAATCTTGATTTTGGGAAGCAGTCGCAATTGTCATAATAATTTGGTTTTGTGTTATTGCTGGCAAACGTACAATAAGAAAACACAGTAAAATGGCGCTTGTTACTGACAACTAGCTTTTGTGACGAACAACAAACTTAAGTAATGGATTTGCTGCGAAGCTCCTGATAATAATTATTAAAACTGTCAACCTGCTTTCTTGAAACTGGAATTTTGACATTGGTTTCGTTGAATGAAAGCAGATATCCTTGTGAGTTTCCAGACACTTTTTCAACCTTAAACATATTTACTAAATAAGTTCTGTGACATCTAAAAAAATGCGGATAATCTGTTATTTGATTTTCAAATTGAGTTAAAGAAATCCTTTTTACTTCTGTGACAATTTGATCGCCATTTGATTTTGTCAACTCAATGTAATTTCCATCCGCTTTTACAAAAAGCAACTGATCTATATCTAAGCTAAAATCATCTTGTTTTACCTGCGTGCTAATAAAAAGATTAGTTGTAACTGTTTTTTCGGGTTCCGTCTGTAACGGAATAAATTGAAGGATAAATGGCGATCCTTTTTTAGACTCAAAATAAAAACTGGATAATCTTAGAAAAAAATAAAAGAAAATGCCAGCTACAAAGCAATTTCTAATTTCTTCAAAAAGATAATTCCACGACCAATTGTTGGAATTGGTATAAAGTAAATCACGCATTAAAAAGCTGGTTACGCCAATAAAAACAAATAGAACTCCAATACAAGTATATTCTTTCAGTAAAGTCCATTCCGTTTTATTTTTCAATAGTCTAAAATAATTCAGTGTTCTAAAATAAATAAACAAAAGGAGTGCTGGAGCCAAGGCATGTAAAAAACAAATAAAGAAATAATGCATCCTGAGTTCTGGATCATAAACCCCAAATGGTTTGAATGCTAAAAGAAATAGTAAAATGCTAAGAAAAACAACTACTGAACTTTTTATGAGATTTTGAGATTGATATCGTCGAGGATATTCAATTTCATTTCTCAAATGTTCTGTATTGATGTAAAGTGGCATGGTACGTATTTATTGGGGAATAAAAATACAAAAAATAACAATCTCACGGCTTTTGAAGGATTTGATTTGACAATGCATAGAAAAAAGGAAATACGCCAATTTCGTTTTCTTACAATTTTACCGAAAATTGCTGCTCTACTTTTGTTCTAACAAATTCAAAAAACAGAACAATGAAACACTTAATTATCTATGCCCATCCAAATCCAGAGAGCCTAAACGGCCATCTAAAACAAACTCTTGCAGAACATTTATGGAACAGCGGGCAGGAAGTAATAATTCGCGATATTCAAGGGCAGCGAATGGGGAAAGTTACCAACGATGTAGAGCAAGAACAGGAGTTTATTTCTTGGGCAGACCATATTACTTTTATTTATCCGATTTGGTGGACAGGAATGCCAGCTATTATGAAAGGATATATAGACCGAGTTTTTAGTTATGGTTTTGCCTATCGTTACGATAAAGGTGTTCAAAAGGGACTATTTACAGGCAAACAAACAACCGTAATCAATACTCACGGAAAATCACAAGCCGAATATGAAGAAATTGGAATGCATAAAGCTTTATCGCTAACATCAGACAAAGGTATTTTTACTTATTGCGGACTCGAAATTAATCAGCATTTCTTCTTTGACAAAGCAGATAGACCAGCTCCAGAAAGCATAGAAAATTGGGCAAGGGAAATTACATCAAACTATTAATTCTATTATTATGAAAATCAAGACACTCAAAAAAATACTAATTATTTTTATTTCTTTCCTTTTACTAATTGCTGTAACTATTTTTTCACTTGAGTATTTCAGTAGTTATAAAACCTCAAAAACCATTCATCTTGATGCACCTGTAATCACAAGAAAAAGCATAGTAATTAATGCGCCTATTGAAAAGGTTTGGAAAATCTTTAGTGACGTCAATAATTGGGACACTTGGCAAAAGGAAATTGTAACTCCAAAAATTGATGGCGCGTTTAAACCAGGAACATCTTTCTATTGGAAAAGCAACGGATTAGACATTACTTCTACGTTACAAACGGTCAAAACCAACAAAATGGTTGGCTGGTCTGGACCCGCATTTGGAGCCTTTGCAATACACACTTGGTATTTTAAAGAACATAACGGGCAAACCACAATAAATGTAGAAGAAAGTATGGAGGGCTGGTTGGTATCTTTATTAAAAAGCAACTTTCAATCCAGTCTCGACACTTCGATAGATTATTGGCTTAATGCCTTGAAAGCTGAATCTGAAAAATAATTTATTTACAACTATAAAAAACTAGAAAAAATGGAACAGACAACAAAAGTAACTTTCGACAAATCGAGTTATAATCCGCTATTATTTAAAAGTTATAAAACAGCGAAAAAAATTCTGAAATACAGCCTGTATGCCATTGTGCTATACTTTGCTTACGAAGGATTTATGAAATGGCAATAATGGCGAATATGAAGAGCCACTGCCAACAGTTGCAACAGGTTTGATAACAAATTTTCGAACCATAAAAAAAGCCCGCAAAATATAAACTTTGCAGGTTTTTTAAATTTTATAGTGACCTTGACGGTACAGCATTCGAACCTTTTAATTGAAGATTTGAAAATTTTAAATGATGTTTAATTTTTTGATTCGACGTTAATATTATTTTTATTAATCGTGTTTGTGATGATTCAGTAAAGCAGTAAGTCCGCTGAATTTTATACCCATGTCAGCACGAAAAGCATTCAACGAATTAAAAGTTCTTTTGATTATTTATAAGTTTATTATTATATATTTGATAATGAATAAACCCTGACCCTTGTCAGACATATCTACCCAATTTTGGAATGATAAGTCTGATGTTGTCAGTAGTACATACAAGTTAGCCGTCATTTTACAACAAATCAACATTAAAATTATGAGATTTACATATTTGCCAAATTTAGGAATCGAAATCCTTTCTGAAAAAATTCTTTGGAACGAATCTCGTGAAAATATAAGATTGAAACTTAATCAAAGTCATAAGGATGATGATATGGAAATTGATAACTCTGATTTTTTTGATGGAGATACATCGTTCAATATAATTCAGAAAAGAGATATTTATCAGGACTTTGAAAATGAGGGAAATTTGTTTTTCTTTAATTATGATGACGAAAATAAACTTAGCGAAATTGAATTTCACATCGGAATAGAATTAACTATTGTAAATACAAAAATTGAGATAGGAGAAGATATAAATAGAGCTATTGAAAAATTAGAATATTCATACTCGGAAAATGATGATGGAAATTATTTTTTCACTGAACTAAAATTAAATATTGCGAATGATGAATATATGGGCGGTGATGGAAACAGTTTATCTTACATCTACTTAACAAAGGATGAATTAGAAAATGAATAAAAAACCGAACGGCTAACAGCTACTACAACAGATTTGGGTAATAGGCTTAATGGAAAAATGGTTTTGTATTTGAGTGATTTGGCAAATCCGAAGAATGAGCTTAATTTAATCCCAAACGCACCTTATTACCAGAACGTTAGCGGTCAGTTTACGAACTTAAAAAAAGAAGAACATTAGAAATGAAAAATTTAATTCTCATTGTTATAATTAACTTTGCTAATCTTTCATTTGGGCAAATTCCGAAAGGGACAATTCAATATAAGTATTATGAATATTGTAGCGAAAATTTAAGCAAATTAGAAAGGTCAGATGTTTATCCTTTTTTTCCAACCGAAGAATTATGCTCTATTAAAAAATGTTTTCGAGGAATCAGTTATCCAGAAATCAATGCAATAATTTACAAACGAATAGTTGAACTTGCTAAAGTAAACTTTGAGAAGAAAATATATTTGTTTTTAATTGAAGGAAAAGGAAGTGTTGAATTAGCTGAAAAGAAAAATAAAAACTTGGAAGACGATGATAATCTAATTTATATAAGTGTTGATGACTTTATAGACGCAAAAGAAATTACTAAAGGAAAAGAACTTTATAATTCTGAAACTACGAAACTGATGAATAAAAATAAAACCGAACCGTCAACAGCTATTACAAGAGATTAGGGGTTTTTAGGCTTAATTTAAAAATGGTTTTGTCCTTGGGAAATTTGTGTTTAAAGAGAAATATCTCTGTTTATTCCCAACCCTTATAGCGCCAAGCGAACGTTATGGAGAGGTTAAAAAATAGATATACGAACTTAAGCGTTCAAGTTGGAACTAAAATTTAATTTTAAAAGCAGAACGAGAATCTTAATTCGTAACAGATCCATGATGGGATTCGAACCAAAATCTCCTTTCAATATAGGCATTTTTAAAATTAGAAGAAAATCTTAAAATTTTTCGAACCACAAAAAAAGCCTGAGAATGCATATTCTCAGACTTTCAAAATTTTTAGTGACCCCGGAGGGGTTCGAACCCCCAACCCTCAGAGCCGAAATCTGATATTCTATCCAGTTGAACTACGAGGTCAGTTTTTTAAAATTTCAATTTTTTAAATTCCAAATTCCAAGCTTAGTATTGGAATTTGGAATTTCTTTTATTGGAATTTTATGATAATAATTTTTTCACAATTGTAGAAATGGTTTTTCCTTCAGCAGTTCCACCTAATTGAGCAGATGCTAATCCCATTACTTTACCCATTGAAGCAATTCCAGAAGCTCCTGTTTCAGCAATGATTTTTGCTACTACAGCTTCTACTTCTTCTTCGCTTAATTGAGCTGGTAAAAACTTCTCGATTACAGCAACTTGAGCCAATTCTGGTTCTGCTAAATCTGGACGGTTTTGCTCTGTAAAGATTCTAGCGCTTTCTTTACGAGTTTTAACTAATCTTTGAAGTAATTTAATTTCTTCGTCTTCAGATAAATCTTCTTTAGATCCAGAAGCTGTTGATGCTAATAATAATTCTGACTTAACAGCTCTTAAAGCCTCTAAAGCTACAGTATCTTTTGCTTTCATGGCGGTTTTAATTTCGTCCATGATTTGTGTTTGTAAACTCATGTTTATGTTTTATTTAAAATAAGCCTAAACTTATTAATTGATATATTAATTTGAAATTGTTCTCGACTATTTACTATAGTTTGTCAGCTAAGTCCATTCGGCTTCGCTCAGTATAAACTTAGTCGAAACCCATTCCGACAAGAAGCCCTTCGACTTCGCTCAGGGTGACAATATTGTTTTTAAAAGTACTATTTAAAAGTCAAATTTTGAAATTCTGTGCGAAGATAAAAAAAATAACCCGAAAATTAAATCCAATTTTCGGGTTACCTAATATTATGATTCTAAAAATTAATCTACGTTATCGTGCAAAAACGAATTGTTTGAACGTAATTGTAAATCATTATTACTGTCTGTTCCAACAGAGATTCTAGAATTAGTATTATTAGACTGAGAATTAGACAAATCTATTCCTAATCTTTTGTAAGCTGGCTCTTTTTCCAACTCATCAATTCTAGAAACATTGTTATGGAATTTATAGTTAAATTCTTTTAGTTTCTTTCTTCTTTCTTCAGCTCTTAAGCGTAAAGTTTCTTCGATAGTCAATTCTAAAGGAGAAACTTCAGAAGTTGTAGAAAAATCAGGCTGACTAGTAAAATCTGGTCTTGGTTTTAGCGTGATGTTTAATTCCTCTGGAATGGTATCCTCAACTATTTTTTCAACTGGTTTAGAAGTCAATAAATCATTTTCAACTTCCATATATTCTTCTAAAGAATATTTAATAATTCCGTTGTCTGAAACTTCCGTTACAGAAACAAATTGCACTGGATCATTTACTTTGATTTCGCGCGTTTCATTTGACAATTCAAATAAAACTCTATTATCTTCAACAACTGGCTCTCTTCTTATAGGCTCTTGTTTGAACAAAGGAAGATCAAAAGAGAAAGTTGTTTGTTCTTCTCTTTCAAATGTTCTTTGTTGCTGCACTGGCTGCTGCTGTACTTGCTGTACTTGTTGCACAACTGGCGCTTCTGGTGTAGAAATTGTAAAATCGATATCTGTAATTGGCGAAACAATTTCGAAAGTTACATCCAGATTTTTGATAAACTCAGACATAACTACTAACTCTTCCTGATTGATAGCTGGAGCAACAGCTTGCGGAGTTGGAGTAAATGTTTCATCGTCGTCGATTAAATCAAAAACAACTTTATCTTCTACTTTTGCTGCAGGTGTATCGACAGTCAAGTCGAAAGAAGCAAGCGGTTTATTCGTTAAATTATGAACACTTCTTTGCTCATCTTCTAACGTATGAATGATTTTCTTTGGTTCTGTATTTACAATTTCATTTTGCTGTTCAACATCAAAACCTGTAGCAATAATAGTTACAGCAATAGCCTCACCAAGAGTTTCGTCTTCACCAACTCCCATGATAATATTGGCATTGTAACCTGCTTCGGCTTGAATATGATCGTTGATTTCTCCAATTTCGTCAAGAGTAATCTCATTAGTTCCAGAAACGATAAGCAACAATACGTTTTTGGCACCCGTAATTTTATTGTCATTCAGCAAAGGAGAATCTAACGCTGAAACGATAGCATCTTTAGCTCTGTTTTCGCCTTCTGCTACAGAAGATCCCATGATCGCAGTTCCGCTGTTTGCCAAAACAGTTTTCGCGTCACGTAAATCGATATTCTGAGTATAGTGGTGCGTAATTACTTCAGCAATACCTCTAGAGGCTGTTGCCAAAACTTCATCCGCTTTTGAGAATCCTGCTTTAAAACCAAGATTTCCGTATACTTCTCTTAATTTATTGTTGTTGATTACAATTAAAGAATCGACTTGCTTACGCAATTTATCGATTCCAATAATAGCTTGCTCCTGACGCACTTTCCCTTCAAACTGAAAAGGAATCGTCACTATACCAACTGTTAATATTTCTCTTTCTTTTGCTAATTGTGCAATTACCGGAGCTGCACCAGTTCCTGTTCCTCCGCCCATACCAGCAGTAATAAATACCATCTTAGTATTTTTATCTAGCATTTTTTCGATATCCGAAATACTTTCGATAGCCGACTGCTGTCCAACGTCTGGATTTGCTCCTGCTCCTAACCCTTCTGTTAAATTAACTCCTAACTGAATCTTATTGGGTACTGAACTATTTTGAAGCGCTTGCGAATCGGTATTACAAACGATAAAATCTACGCCTTTAATACCTTGTTTGAACATGTGGTTAATTGCGTTACTTCCGCCTCCACCTACACCTATTACTTTGATTACATTTGATTGATTTTTTGGTAAATCAAATGAAATACTTCCAAATTCTGAGTTGCTCATCATCTTTTTGGTTTTTTGAAATTCTTATTAAGTACATTTTTTACTTCTTGACTTGGGGCAAGAAATAATCCTTCTCTTTTTATTATTCTGCGTTGTCTAAAAATTCTTTGATTTTGTCGACATATCGATCAAAAAATGATCTTCTTATTTTGGTTTCTGTAGATTCACTTTTAGGTGCCTTCTGACTTACAACTTCTCTTGGCTCTTCAATGGTTTCTACTCTTTCAACGTAGTTTTCTTCAACTTCGTATCGCTGTACTGGCGGAGCGGTTCTGTAAACAATTTTTGGCTGTTCTTGTACCATTTCCATTCTAACAGCGCTTTGCGAACTGTTTTCGATACTGTTCATTACCAATCCTACTGCTGTTGCATATAACGGGCTAGAAATTTCTTCTCCAGAGTTTCCTGCCAAATGCTCATTAGGATATCCAATTCTAGTATCCATTCCTGTAATGTATTCTACCAGCTGTTTAATGTGCTTTAATTGCGCACCTCCACCTGTCAATACAATTCCAGCGATTAGTTTCTTGCGAGGATCTTCGTGTCCGTAAGCTTTGATTTCTGCAAAAACTTGTTCTACGATTTCTACCACTCTTGCATGGATAATTTTTGATAAATTTTTAAGCGAAATTTCTTTTGGCTCTCTTCCTCTTAAACCAGGAATAGAAACGATCTCGTTATCTTTATTTTCGCCTGGCCAAGCAGATCCGAATTTTATTTTTAAAAGCTCAGCTTGTTTTTCGATAATCGAACAGCCTTCTTTGATATCATCTGTAATTACATTTCCTCCAAAAGGAATTACTGCAGTGTGACGAATGATACCATCCTTGAAAATAGCTAAATCTGTCGTTCCGCCACCGATATCGATAAGCGCAACACCAGCTTCTTTTTCTTCTTGACTTAAAACCGCATCAGCAGAAGCTAATGGCTCTAATGTCAATCCAGACAATTCAATTCCTGAACTCTGAATACATCTTCCAACGTTTCTAATAGAAGACGCTTGCCCCACTACAACGTGAAAACTAGATTCTAGTCTTCCTCCGTACATCCCGATTGGCTCTTTAATCTCAGATTGCCCATCGATTTTGAACTCTTGCGGTAAAACGTGAATAATTTCTTCTCCAGGCAACATCGCCAGTTTATTTACCTGATCGATTAGGAGCTGAATATCTTTTTCGCCAATTACTTCCTCAGGGTTATTTCTGCTGATGTAATCAGTATGCTGAATACTTCTTATGTGCTGTCCGGCAATACCTACCACCACATCTTTGATTTTGTATCCTGAATTATTTTCTGCTTCGATTATCGCTTGCTGTATCGATTGAATCGTCTGCGTAATGTTGTTTACTACTCCTCTGGCAACACCCAAACTTTTGGATTTGCCAATGCCCAAAATCTCCAACTTACCATATTCATTCTTTTTGCCAATCATGGCAACGATTTTGGTTGTTCCAATATCTAGACCTACTGCAATGTTATCTTTTTCCATTTTCTATTATTTAGTGCAAACTACTTGTTCCGTAAACCTAAGGTCAATTTTTTTGTATTTGTATAACGAACTATCTAAAACCGCTTTTTGAAAGAAGGCTTTATAGTTTCTAAATTTCTTATCAACATTCATCGTTCTTCCAAAATCTATGAAGTAATCATAGTTACGATTAAACATTTTTAAGCTTCCATTCGGCATAATCTCTATAGCAATGATGTTTTTTTTCAAAAACGCATCGTCATAAATTGTGCGAAATAAAGCTGCTAAATCTTCGTTATTTTTTGCATTTATTGCCCCTGAAACAAGAGGAACTCTCGCAGTGAAATTGTCTGATAAGGGCATTTTATTACCCTCATAGTCAATATAAAAAGAAGCGCCGCCATCATAAACTCTTGCTATGGGCGTCTTCTGTTTTACTACTGCTTTTAGAACTCCATCAATACTTACAAAAACATTTGACTTTTCAATCATCTCTTGCGTATCGAGGGTTTTCTCTATCTTATTCAAATCTAGTTCATCTTTTCTAATACTGGAAGCGTCTCTTTTATTTTCTATCAACAATTTATTAACCGTCTCTGGCTTCACAAAAAGCGTATTTTCTCCTACAAAAACAACCATCGATTTTTTCAGTTTTCGATCGCCATTTCGATGCTGAGCAAACGAATAAAGAAACAAAACCAATCCGAAAATTAGTACTAATCTGATATTAGCCCAATTAAATATTTTCATTTAAAATCTTTTTAATTGACGGAACCATTTCTCCCAGATCACCAGCTCCAATTGTTACAATAATAGGTGCATCACTGGCTTTGATTTCACCTAATAAATCTTCTTTTGCAACAATTTTTTTGTTCGAATTTGTCATTTTACCCAAAAGCCACTCAGAAGTCACTCCTTCCATCGGAAGCTCTCTTGCTGGGTAAATATCCATCAAAAACACTTCATCAAACTGAGATAAGCTTTCGGCAAATCCGTCAACAAAATCTCTTGTTCTGCTAAACAAATGCGGCTGGAAAATTGCCAATACTTTGCGTCCTGGATATAATTCTCTAACTGCTTGATGAACAGCATTTATTTCTGTCGGATGATGTGCATAATCATCAATATATACTAATTTTTCAGTCTTTATTTGATATGAAAAACGTCTTCTAATCCCGTTGAATGAAGCAATGGCTTTTGCAATAGAGTCGGTTGGGGTGCCATAAGTTTTAGCCATTGCAATAGCCATCAATCCATTCATTAAATTGTGCTTTCCAGGTAGTCCGAAACGCAAATCTTTCATAATTTCTGATGGTGTCTGCACATCAAAAACATAAGCCCCGTCTTCTATTCGAACATTATAAGCCTTGTATACAGCATCTTCGTTTATAGCGCATTGAACACCGTCTAAAGGCAATTCTTTGGTTATAAAGAGATTATTTTTATCTTCAACTTTAGAAGCAAATTCTCTAAAGGAAGCTTGAATCGCATCGCTAGTTCCGTAGATATCCAAATGATCGGCATCCATAGAAGTCACACAAGCAATATTTGGATGCAAATGCAAGAATGATCTATCAAACTCATCTGCTTCTACCACTGTTACCGTTTTACCGCTTCCAATCAGATTTGAATTGTAATTTTCTACGATTCCGCCAATAAAAGCCGTTACGTCTGCACCGCTTTGAAATAGAATATGCCCTAAAATGCTAGACGTTGTGGTTTTTCCGTGCGTTCCCGCAACCGCAAAACAGAAAGTATCTTTAGTAATGATTCCTAAAACTTCTGCACGTTTTTTAACCTCGTAATTTCTTTCAATAAAATAATTCCATTCTGAATGTGTTTTTGGAACCGCTGGCGTATAAATCACCAAGGTGTTCTCTACATAATAATCACTCGGAATTAAATTAATATTGTCTTCAAAATGAATATCAATACCACTTTCAATCAATTCATTAGTTAGCATAGAAGGCGTTTTATCGTAGCCTGAAACTTGTTTTCCAATAAACTTGAAATAACGAGCCAGGGCACTCATTCCGATACCTCCAATACCAATAAAATAAACGTTTTGTATTTGATTTAAATTCATTTCTTTTTTGCTTTAAGCATTAAGCTTTAGGCTATAAGCCTGCAACTTCATTTTATTTCTTAATTAACTTTATAATCTCTGCAACAATAGCTTGAGTTGCTTTTGGCATTGCCAATTTTTTAATATTATCACTCAACTGTTTTTGTTTTCCATGATCTTTCAGCAGCGCTTCAAAAACAATGCTAAACTGACTATCAAGCTCAGATTCTTTCAACAAAATCGCACCTTTTTCGTCTACAATTGCTTGCGCATTTTTAGTTTGGTGATCCTCAGCAACATTCGGAGACGGGATAAAAATCACCGGTTTTCCCACAATGCATAATTCTGACACCGACGAAGCACCTGCACGTGAAATTATGACATCTGCTGCTGCGTAAACAAAATCCATTCTTTCAATAAAATCAACCACTTTTACATTCGGCTGATTGTATTTTTTATAATCTTCAAAATATAATTTCCCGCATTGCCAGATAACTTGCACGTCTTGAGAAAGAAAATTTTGCAATTCTTTTTCGATTAGCTGATTGATTCTTCTCGCGCCTAAACTTCCTCCTAGAACCAATAATGTCTTTTTATTCGGATCTAAACCATAGAATGCAATTGCTTCGTCGCGTTTGCTTTCAATATCAATTAAATCCTGACGAACAGGGTTTCCCGTTAGAACAATTTTCTCTTTTGGGAAAAAGCGTTCCAAATTTTGATATGCCACACAAATTGCATTGGCTTTTTTGCTCAACAATTTATTTGTAATTCCTGGATAAGAATTCTGTTCCTGAACAACGGTTGGAATTCCTGCAGAACCCGCGGCTTGCAATAAAGGTCCGCTGGCGAAACCGCCCGTTCCAATTACCACATTTGGCTTGAACTTTTTAATAATTCTTTTTGACTCTAATAAACTGCTTGCCAACTTTAGCGGAAACATTAAATTCTGTAAAGTCAATTTTCGCTGTAAACCTGCAATCCAAAGGCCTTTTATTTCGTAACCTGCCTGAGGCACTTTTTGCATCTCCATTTTATCTTTGGCACCCACAAAAAGAAATTCTGCATCAGGAAATTGTAATTTTAATTCATTTGCAATTGCAATCGCAGGATAGATATGTCCTCCTGTTCCTCCTCCGCTAAGTATGAATTTATACTTTGTCATCTCTCTAAGAATTACAACTTTTTAAAAAATTATTATATATTAACTTTACTTGTTTAAAACCGCATTCATTGGGTTTCTTGAATTATCTTCTATTGAATAGGCTGGTTCTTCATCATAAATCTCTTGAGGAATCACATCGTCTTCTGCCAATTCTTTATCGATTAATCGCTGTAAAGCTTCTTTTCTTTTTTCTTTTTCTAATTTTTCTTCTGCGATTTCATCTTCCTTTTTAGTCACGCTAATGATGATCCCAAGCCCAAGGCAAGTCATCCAAATCGAACTACCTCCACTACTAATTAAAGGAAGCGTTTGCCCTGTAACCGGCAATAATTCTACTGCAACCGCCATATTAATCATCGCTTGAAATATCATCGGAAACCCAACACCAACGACGACTAATTTTCCGAACAAGGTAGGCGCTTTGTGAGATGCAATTACAAATCGAAACAGAAGCAATAGATATAAAATCACGATTGAAACTCCTCCCACTAAACCGTATTCTTCTACAATAATGGCATAAATAAAATCGGAAGAAGATTGTGGCAAAAAGTTTTTCTGAACACTTTTTCCTGGACCTAATCCTCCTAATTTTCCAGATGCTATTGCAATCTTTGCTTTTTCAATCTGATAATCGTCTTCGTCTGGTTTATCTGTGGTAAAGTTTGCTATACGACTTTCCCAAGTAGAAACCCTGCTAAAGAATCTTGAATCTGGAAACGCTTTCGCCACCAAAAGAAAGAATGCCAGCATTGCAACTCCCGAACCTATGATAAAAGCAATATATTTTAACGGATATTTTCCAATAAATGTTAGCATTAAAACCATTGAAAAAATCAAAGCTGTCGTTGAAAAGTTCGCTGGTAAAATAAGCGCTAACGTAATAAAAACCGGAATCCAAAGCTGAATTAACGAGGTTTGAAAAGGCTCATTTTCTTCTTTCGTTTTAGACAAATAACGCGCCACATAAATAAACAGAACGATTGCCGCTAATGTTGATGTTTGAAACGTGATTCCGATAAACGGCACCTGAATCCAACGGCTTGCATTTGCTCCTGCAATTACAGTTCCTTTTAAAAGTGTATAGATTAATAAAATCCAAACTACTGGAAGCGCAATTTTAGAAATCGCTCTAAAATAATGATATGGCACTCGATGCACCCAGTAAATGATCAAGAACCCAATACAGATATGCGCTAAATGCTTAACTAAATACCCTAACGTATTTCCTGTTCCGTGCCCGATATAAGCCAAATTACTACTCGCACTAAAAACAGGCATAAACGAAAACAAAGCCAATAAAGCCACGAATGACCATATTACCCTATCTCCTTTTAATTTGTTCACTAACTCCTTCATTGTTTTTAGTTTCAAGTTTTACTTGTTTCAAGTTTCAGTCCCGATAGCTATCGGGACTGAAACTTGAAACTTTTTTCTACAAGTTATGTACTGCTTGTTTAAATTGTTTTCCACGATCTTCATAATTTTCGAATAAATCGAAACTTGCGCAAGCTGGAGACAACAAAACCACATCTCCTTTTTCTGTTAATCTTTGAGCAGTTTTTACTGCATCATTCATATTGTTTACTTCAACCATAATATCAACTACGTTTCCAAAAGCATCGATAATTTTACGGTTATCAATTCCAAGACAGATAATTGCTTTTACTTTCTCACGTACCAATGACATTAGTTCGTTGTAATCGTTTCCTTTATCAACACCTCCCACAATCCAAACTGTTGGCGCATTCATACTGTCTAAAGCAAAGAATGTGGCATTTACATTTGTCGCTTTTGAATCGTTGATATATTGAACATTTTGTATTTTTAATACCTTCTCTAAACGGTGTTCAACTCCTTGGAAATTAGATAGACTTTCACGAATTGTTGCATTTCTAATTTGCATCAATTTAGCTACAGAGCTTGCTGCCATGGCATTTTTCATATTATGTTTTCCTTCTAACGCAATGTGTTCTGTATCCATTGTAAACTCTTCTTGGTTGATTTTTATTTCCATTTTGTTGTTATTTATAGAAGCCCCTTCATCAAATTTTTTCGTCAATGAAAAAGGAATTAATTTCGCTTTTGTTTTGTTCTTTTTTAACCATTCTGTACTTGCTTCATCATCTGCATCGTAAATGAGATAATCATTTTCAGTCTGGTTCATCGTTATTCGGAACTTCGAATTGATATAATTTTCATATTTATACTCATACCGATCTAAATGGTCCGGACTTATATTGGTTATTATCGCAATATCGGGTCTGTAATTTATTATTCCGTCTAACTGAAAACTGCTTAATTCAAGAACGTATGCATCAAATTTATTTTCTGCTACCTGCCAGGCAAAGCTCTTTCCGATATTTCCTCCCAATCCTACATTCAATCCTGCATATTTCAGCAAGTGGTGTGTTAGCATTGTAGTGGTTGTTTTACCGTTACTTCCTGTAATCCCGATGGTCATTGCTTCTGTATAAGGTATCGCAAATTCAATTTCCGAAATCACTTTTACTCCTGCCGCAATCAGCTTTTTTACTATCGGAGACTTGTCTGGAATTCCTGGGCTTTTCATCACCACATCAGCATTTAGAATCAAATCTTCTGTATGCTGCTCTTCTTCCCAGGCTATTTTATTAATGATAAGAACTTCTTTATAACTCTCTTTTATTTTTCCGAAATCAGAAACAAAAACATCATATCCTTGTTTCTTCCCGAGGATCGCAGTTCCAACACCACTTTCTCCTCCACCTAAAACCACTAGTCTCATCTATCTTAATTTTAGGGTAATAATTGACAATATGGCTAACATCACAGCAACAATCCAGAAACGGGTTACGATTTTACTTTCGTGATATCCTTTTTTCTGATAATGATGATGCAAAGGTGACATCAGGAAAATTCTTCGGCCTTCACCAAAACGCTTTTTGGTATATTTAAAATAAGTTACTTGAATAATTACGGAAGCACTTTCTGCTAAGAAAATTCCACAGAATAAAACAATCAAAATTTCTTTACGCACTGCAATTGCTAATACTGCAATAATTCCTCCAATAGTCAAACTTCCTGTATCTCCCATAAATACAGATGCCGGAAACGAATTGTACCAAAGAAATCCGATAAGCGCTCCAACAAAGGCAGAAATAAAGACCGTCATTTCTCCCGAATTGGGGATATACATGATATTCAAATAATTAGAAAAAATGATATTACCAGAAACAAACGTAAATATTCCGAGGGCGAGGACTGATATGGCGGAGGTTCCTGCCGCGAGTCCGTCGATTCCGTCAGTTAAATTAGCTCCATTTGAAACTGCTGTAATAATGAAAATAACAACCGGAATAAACACTAGCCAAGCCCATTTCTCGTAACCATCTCCCATAAAAGATAATACTTCAGCATAATCAAATTCGTTGTTTTTTACGAAAGGAATTGTAGTTGCTGTAGATTTCTCCTCAACTCCTGCAGGCACAACAACTGTTGAATTTGCAGCAGTTTTAAAAATATCTGCACGACCCGTATCTGTTCTTACTGTAACAGCAGGATTAAAATAAAGAACTGCCCCAACGATGATTCCTAGACCAACTTGACCAATAACTTTAAAAATACCTTTTAATCCTTGTTTGTCTTTTTTGAATATTTTAATGTAATCGTCAACAAAACCAATTGTTCCCATCCACAAAGTAGTTACAATTAGCAAAACAATATATATGTTGTGCAATCTTGCAAATAATAGAACTGGAATAAGAGTTGCAAAAATGATGATTAATCCACCCATTGTTGGCGTACCAGCTTTTTCATTCTGACCTGCCAAACCAAGCTCGCGAACTGTTTCTCCAACTTGCTGACGGCGCAAAAAGTTAATTACTCTTTTACCATAAATAGTCGACAAAAGCAACGAAAGCATAAATGCCAAAGCTGATCTAAATGTGATGTACTGGAAAACTCCTGTCCCGGGAATGTCCAATGTTTTATCAAAATATTCAAATAAATAGTACAGCATATTTCTTTATTTTTTTAAATTCTAATTCGAATTAAATTCCAATTTTTAAATTCCAAACTCCAACATTGAATTGGATTCTGAAATTTGAAATTTCAATTTTGTTATTTATTTAGTTGCTTTAAAATCTCTTTTACCGTCTCCATATCATCAAAATGGTGGCGAACTCCATTTATCTCCTGATAGGTTTCATGCCCTTTTCCTGCAATTAGAATGATATCTTTTGGCTGAGCCAATTGACAAGCGGTTTTAATGGCTTGTTTTCTATCTGTAATTCGCAGCATTTTTTTATAATTATGAGGCTCAACTCCTTGCTCCATTTCATCCAAAATAACTTCTGGATCTTCATTTCTAGGATTATCTGAAGTCAAAACCGCTTTATCGCTCATATCCGAAGCAATCTTTGCCATAATCGGACGTTTTGTTTTATCGCGATTCCCTCCGCATCCAACAACAGTGATCAATTGTTCGTTTTTGGTACGAATATCATTTATGGTTTTCAAAACATTATCAAGCGCATCTGGCGTATGTGCATAATCCACAACCGCAGTAATTCCGCCATCCGATACGATATATTGAAAACGACCCGAAACACTTTCTAAATCAGACAATAAACGCAACGCTTCCAGACTATCAATTCCAAGTTCTATAGCTGTTCCGTAAATCGCTAAAACATTGTATGCGTTGAAAGTGCCTATCAGTTTTACCCAAACTTCATTATCGTTAATTTTTAGAAGCAAACCTGATAATTGGCTTTCTAAAATCTGAGCTCTATAATCTGCATAAGACTTTAAAGCATAAGTCAGTTTTTTAGCCACTGTATTCTGAAGCATTACTGATCCATTTTTATCATCAATGTTTGATAAAACAAAAGCGGATTTTGGAAGCGAGTCGAAAAATGACTTTTTAACGTCTCTATATTCTGCAAATGTTGGATGGTAATCTAAATGGTCATGAGAAAGATTCGTGAAAATTCCTCCCACAAAATGCAACGCTTCTGTACGCTTTTGGTGAATGCCATGCGAACTAACTTCCATAAAACAATGCGTCACTCCAGCTTCAACCATTTCATTTAAATAATGATTGATTGTCAAAGAATCTGGCGTTGTATGTGTTGCCGGATATTCTGTTGTATCAACTACGATTTTTACGGTCGACAGTAATCCAACTTTAAAGCCTGCTTTTTGAAACAATTGAAACAATAACGATGCAATTGTAGTTTTACCATTTGTACCAGTTACACCAACTAATTTTAGTTTTGAAGAAGGATCTGCAAAATAATTAGCTGCCATAAAAGCCAAAGCCGTATTGGTGTCTTTCACCTGAATATAAGTCACACCATTCGCAACATTTGCTGGAAACGTATCGCAAATAATTGCTTTTGCCCCAAGCTGAATTGCTTTTTCTATGTAATCATGTCCATCTGAAAGTGAACCGCGAATAGCCACGAAAACATCATTTGCTTCTACTTTACGTGAATCAAACTCAATTTTCTGGATAGCCACATCTGTTGAACCTTTTACAGATTCAATGGCTACTTTATATAATATGTCTTTTAATACTTTCACGATAATTCCAATACAATAGTTGTGTTTTTACTAATACTGGTTCCTGCTTGAATCGATTGATTCTTCACTTTCCCCATTCCATTTACTTTCACTTTCAAACCTAAATTCTCCAGTAAAGCAATCGCATCCATCCCTGGCATTCCTTTTAAATTAGGAATCTGATTCATCTTTTTATTGGCCTCAACCGTATATTTATCATAACTAGCATCCTGTTTCGGAATTCTAGTGTCTAATTTTTTAATTCTATTTGTTGAAGGCGCGTCTGTAAAAATCTTTTGTGCAATTCTTTTAAAGACCGGTCCTGCAACATCCGCTCCATAATAATTGTTCTTAGCCGTATTTGGTTTATGAACCACTACAATGCAAGAGTATTTTGGATGATCTGCTGGAAAATATCCTACGAAAGAAGACGCATAATACAACGCTGATTTTCCTTCTTTCCCTCCATAATTCATTTGAGCCGTTCCGGTTTTTCCCGCCATAGAAAAGTCTTTAGAATACAGCTTGGAACCCGTTCCTTTTTTTACCACATTTTCTAAGACCGCTTTTACTTTTTTAAGCGTTTCAGGCGAACAGACCTTTGGATTGATTACTTCTGTGTCAAACTTTTTTATGGTATTATTCCATTCTTTAATTTCTGAAACAAATTGCGGCCTTACCATTACTCCATTATTCGCAATCGAATTATAAAAGGCTAAAGTCTGCATTGGCGTAACTGAAACCGAATATCCAAAAGCCATCCACGGAAGCGAAATCCCTGACCAGCTTTTATCTCCTGGATGCGGAACAATCGGTCTGCCTTCTCCTTTAAAGTGCAATCCTAACGGTTTATCTAAACCAAAACTTCTAATATGATTCACAAACTTTGACGGATTGCTCTTGTAATTATCATAAACCGCCTGAACCATTACCGTATTGGACGAAAGTTCAAATCCGCGCGCAAGTGAAACTTTTCCGTAACCTCCATGATGCGAATCGCGTACCGATCTTCCATAATATTTAACAACACCATTGTGACTGTCGTAAACCGTACTTGTATCGGCTACTTTGTCTTCTAAAATCGCCATTAAATCGACCAATTTAAAAGTCGATCCTGGTTCGTGAGATTCTGCAATTGCATAATTTGTGGTCTCATAATACGAGCCGTCTTCTGCTCTCCCTAAGTTTGAAATCGCTTTAACGTAACCCGTTTCTGTTTCCATTACCACAACACAACCATGATCTGCTTCATAATCTTGCAATTGTTTCAGCAAAGCGTGATGCGCAATATCTTGAATGAAAACATCTATAGTCGAAATCACATCATAACCGTCAATCGGGTCTACCTCGTTAACATCACGAATAGGTTTCCATTGTCCTTTTGCGATTTTTTGTTTTAGGATTTTACCATCTTTTCCGTTCAAATAGTTTTTAAATGCCCATTCAATTCCTTTTCCTACTTCTACTCCAGTTGCAGGATCAATACGGTCATAACCAATTGTTCTTTCTGCAATTTTCCCGATCGGATGTTTTCTAACCGTTTCTTGTTCAACAATAATTCCGCCTTTGAAAGCTCCTAAATTGAATAATGGAAAACCTTTAATTTTTACATATTCAGTATAACTTAAGTTGCGAGCAATCAAATAATAACGATTTTTATTCTCGCGTGCTTTTCGTAATTCTTTCTGAAAATAACTACTTGGCTTATCTAAAACTGTTGCCAATGAATCTGACAATGGTTTTACATATTTTTCAAAAGTTTCTGTTTTTGGCGCTTTTGCATCAAAACGAATTTCATAATTCGGAATTGAAGTGGCCAGCAAACTTCCATCAGCAGAATAAATATTTCCTTTGTTGGCAGGAATTACAAAGTTTCTCACAGTACGCTGTTTTGCGAGTTTTCTGTAATAATCTCCTTCAACCCACTGAATATTGGTTAATTTAACAACAATAGCAATTGCCATCAAAAAGATGAAAACTGCTACGAGGTAAATTCTGTAGGATATATGTTTATCGTCTACTGCCATATTCTTTTAAAGAAACTTTTTTCTTCTTCTTTTTTAACTTCTATTTTCACTGGAGGAACTGTCGACGGAAAAATTTGCTTTTCTAACATTTTATCCGAAATGGTTGACTCCATTTTTAACTTCATCAATTCTGAACGTCGATCTACAAATTCAGATCTTAGCTCTTTTACTTCATTATTTAATTTCGCGATTTCAAAAACCTTTTGTTCGTATCGCTGTGTATTGGCAATCATCAAAATGGCCAGCAAAATTATAAAGACAATAAATCGCCAATTTTTTACTGCATCTTCATGAATCAGAAATCTTGCTTTTAATATGCTAAATACACCACTTTTCATTATTTCCTACCTTAATATATATTATAGCTTTTCTGCAACTCTTAATTTGGCACTTCTTGCTCTATTATTAATCTTGATTTCTTCGTTGTCTGGAACAATCAATTTTCCGATAGTTTTGAATGGAACTGAAAAGTTTCCGTAAAAATCTCTTTCTGGTTCTCCTTCAAACATTCCGTTCTTTATGAATCTTTTTACCAAACGATCTTCTAAAGAATGATACGAGATTACCGAGAATCTTCCTCCTGGTTTTAAAACCTCCAACGACTGCTCGATAAATTCTTTAAGAACGTCCATTTCTTGATTTACCTCAATTCGAATTGCCTGATAAATCTGAGCCAAGACTTTGTTTCGAACTTTCTCTGGCAAAAACTTTTTCAGAACATCCTTTAACTCTTCGGTTGTTTTGATAGGATAATCTTTTCTCGCCTCTACAATTGTTCTTGCTAAAACTGGCGCATTCTTCAACTCCCCATAATCAAAAAAAACACGACGTAAATCCTGTTCTTCATATTCGTTAACCACCCGATAAGCATTTAAATCATTTCTTTGACTCATCCGCATATCTAACTCGGCATCAAATCTTGTAGAAAAACCTCTTTCAGGAACATCAAACTGATGTGATGAAACTCCCAAATCTGCTAAGATTCCATCTACTTCTTTTACTCCGTGAAAACGTAAAAACCTTTTTATGAACCTAAAATTCTCGTTTATCAGAGTAAACCTTTCATCAGGCAATGCATTGGCAAGCGCGTCTTCGTCTTGGTCAAATGCAAACAGCCTTCCGTTTGGTCCTAATCTTTTTAAAATCTCTTTTGAATGACCACCGCCTCCAAACGTAACATCTACATACACACCATCAGGTTTAATATTTAAACCATCTACTGTTTGATGAAGCAAAACCGGATTATGATATTCCATCTTCGTCGTCATTAATATTTCCCATTACTTCTTCGGCTAAATCTGCAAAATCCATATCTTCGCCGCTTATTGATTTTTCGTATAAATCTTTATCCCAAATCTCCACAATATTAACCGCAGATGAAAAAACCACATCTTTAGAAATACTTGCAAACGTTACCAAATCTTTTGGAACAAGCAATCTCCCTAATGCATCAACCTCAACCACTTTAACACCAGCAGTAAACCTTCTAATGAAATCGTTGTTCTTTTTTACAAAGCGATTAAGCTTGTTGATTTTTTTCATCATCGCATCCCACTCTACCATAGGATACAATTCTAAACACGGCTGAAAAACAGAACGCTTCAAAACAAATCCGTCTTGAAGAGAAGCCGCCAACTGCTTTTTTAAAGGGGCAGGCATCATTAGCCTTCCTTTAGCGTCGACTTTACACTCATATGTTCCAACAATTGTGTTCAAAAAAACTAGTTAACATGTTATACAGCAAAAATATAAAAAATATTACCACATTTTACCACTTTATACCACTTTGTTAATAAGTTTAACCACTTTGCTACCACTTTCTGTAATCTGCATTTAATCAATACCTTAACTATTAATTAACAGATTCTTAAATACGTTATTCATTCAAAAAAATAATGCGCTAATTTTCTTAAAAAATTGATTATAATGCATATTTTTTAACATATCCAGATTTTAACAAAATAGGCTTTAAATACTGATTTTTAACCTCTTACAAGTTCGACTCAAATTATCTAGTTAAAAAATGACATCAAAAATTCATTTTTGTGTAATTAACCCTATATTTGTCGAAATTGAAATTGGCATTAGATTAGATGGACAAACACTATAAAAAAGAAGGCAAATACAGCTATTTTGAAGCTGGAGAAGGTACTCCAATCGTTATTCTGCATGGTTTGATGGGAGGCCTAAGTAACTTTGATGGTGTAGCACAATATTTCCCAACGAAAGGATATAAAGTTGTTATCCCAGATTTGCCAATATATACCCAAAGTATTTTAAAAACGAATGTGAAAAGCTTTGCAAAATATGTAAAAGACTTTATCACTTTTAAAGGTTTTGACAAGGTTATTCTTCTAGGAAATTCTCTTGGAGGGCATATCGCTTTATACCACACAAAACTTTATCCCGAAAAAGTTGCTGGACTTGTAATTACAGGAAGCTCTGGACTTTACGAAAGCGCAATGGGAGACAGCTACCCAAGAAGAGGCGATTATGAATACATCAAAACAAAAGCTGAAGCCGTATTTTATGACCCAAAAATTGCCACTCCTGAATTGATTGATGAAGTGTACGCAACAGCAAATGACCGCATCAAATTAATCAAAACTTTGACTATTGCAAAAAGCGCAATTCGTCATAATATGGCAAAAGATTTGCCAAAAATGGACGTTGAGACTTGTATTATTTGGGGAAGAAACGATTCTGTAACCCCTCCAAATGTAGCAGAAGAATTCGATAAATTATTGCCAAATTCAACGCTATACTGGATTGATAAATGTGGACACGCCGCAATGATGGAACACCCTCAGGAATTCAATGAAATTCTTGAAAAATGGCTTACTGAAAAGAATTTTTAGCCATTAAATTTTATTTTTTTTTAGGAGGTTTTAAAACGAGAGACTATGAAAATTAACACCGCCGAATTTATTATCAGCAATTCTGACGCATCAAAATGTCCTAAGGATTTTTTACCAGAATATGCCTTTATAGGAAGATCAAACGTAGGTAAATCATCTTTGATAAACATGATTACCAACAATAAAAACTTAGCAAAAACATCTTCAAGACCTGGAAAAACACAATTAATCAACCACTTTAAAATCAACAGCAATTGGTTTTTGGTCGATTTGCCAGGTTATGGTTATGCAAAGGTTTCGAAGAAAACAAAATCAGTTTTTCAAAAGTTCATTACGGATTATTTCGAAAATCGAGAACAATTAGTTTGCGCTTTTGTTTTGATTGACATTCGCCACGAAGCTCAAAAGATTGACATTGAATTCATGTCGTATATGGGCGAGAGCGAAATTCCGTTTTGCATTATTTTTACTAAAGCAGATAAAATCGGCAAAACAAAAATAGATTCGCATATTGCAGCTTATAAAAAACAGATGTTTGCCAACAACTGGGCCGAAATGCCACAATATTTTATAACCTCATCTACAGAATCTATCGGAAAAGAGGAGCTTTTGTCTTATATAGACGAAGTAAACCAAGAGGTTTTTAAAAACAACAGCGGATTTTTAAATTCAATTTAAAAAGCTAAATTCCAATAAAAAAATCCCAAATTCCAAAGTAGTAAATTGGAATTTGGGATTTTTTATTTATTAGAACTTTAAAAGTTTATTTTGTCAATTCTAGTTTTTCTGCAAAGTAATCGCAAAAATCTTTCATGGTATCCGACATTTTTTCGTCGTCTGTTGCACGCTTAAAAGTGTCTGACATTGCCACCAAAGTTTGGTGGAAGAAAATCTTCATTTCGTCTACCGGCATATCTTTTGTCCACAAATCGATACGCATGGTTTCTTTTGCTTTACTATCCCAAATAGACAGCATTATTGCTTTTGCCTCTTCGGCTTGAACTCCGCCATCTTGCGCACTCCACGTTAATTTTTCAGGAACGCGGTTTTCATCCAATTCTATATTAAATTTAATCTCTGAGTTTATATTTGCCATTATTTCTTAGGTTTATATTTTGATTTTTCGAAGATTTCTTTTGGCTCAAGCTTAAACAATTCAGCCAAAGAAACATCACTATTATTTTTCATGTAAGAACGTACCATCTGCCAGCCAATCCAAGCTCCCACTCGCCCTGGAGAATCGTTATCTATTTCTAAAAAGAATTTTGAAAAAGGTGCTGGAGCTATAAATCGCCCTCTCAATTTCGGATCGTCGCTGTAAAGCATTTCATTTTCTATGAAATAACGCCACATATACGCTTCGTTTTCTTCACACCATTTTATCTGCTCAGGAGTGTACCCCATTTTTTCTGCATCTGTATATTCTGGAATCAGAAGATCTTTTGCATAAAGCTGTTTTCCTTCAAAAACCATTTGGGCAACCAAGCTCTTATCTATCGAATTTGGAATATTTCGATAAGAAAAACTAGAGACCACATCTGGCATAATCTGTCTTTCTTCAAAATTCTCTTTTAAGTAGTTCGGAAATTCGTAAAATTTATGATTTTTTCCCAAATACAATTCTAAAGCTACAACTACAAGACTATCTGCATAAATCGATTTTGCATTATAGTCCATTTCTCCAATAACCGTAATTACCTTCGGAATTTTAGTTTTAGGAAAATAATACTTTACGTGCTGGAAAAGCTCATTAAACTCTTTGCGAACAGGCTCAAAATTGCTGTATTTCTTCTGAACTTCTTCATAAACTTCTCTCCAAATCGGATCGTTCATTTTCTGAATCCAGACATTATCATCATTGCCTGGAAAGAAAAAAGGATATTGTTTTTTTATTTTTGCAAGATCTTGCGGTTTGGTTTCAAAAAACACCTTATCAAATCGTTCTACTTTAATATCAACAGGAATTTCTTCTACTTCTTTTTCAACCTTACTTTTTTGGTTGCAAGACAAAAAAAACAGGCACAGAACCACTGCAAAGCGATAAATTTTCATTTTATTTTAATTAGATTTGTGTTATCAGAATTTTAAGTAATTGCATACTCAAAATAATTCTGCAAATATACATCCCTGCATCTTAAAACTTAAACTATTATGGCTAAAAAAAGCACAATTCAAACAGAAAAAGTAAATACGCACATTGTAGAGTGGTTAAAAAATTATGCTACTAATGCAAAAGTAAACGGTTTTGTAATTGGAATCTCTGGAGGTGTAGATTCTGCAGTAACCTCAACTTTATGCGCACAGACAGGACTGAAAATTTTATGTGTAGAAATGCCAATTCATCAGGCAGAAAGCCAAGTTTCAAGAGGAAGAGAGCATATTGACCAACTAAAAAAACGATTTCCAAATGTTTCTGATGTTCAAACTGATTTAACGGGAGTTTTTGAATCTTTTAAAAGCGCTGTACCTTCAACAGATGATACAGCAAAAGTAAATTTAGCTTTGGCAAACACTCGTGCTCGCATTAGAATGACTTCTTTATATTATTTAGCAGGAATTCATGGTCTGCTTGTTGCCGGAACAGGAAATAAAGTAGAAGATTTTGGTGTAGGTTTTTACACAAAATATGGAGATGGAGGTGTCGATTTGAGTCCGATTGCCGATTTAATGAAATCTGATGTATACGCTTTAGGAGAATTTTTGCAAATTCCACAATCAATTTTAACAGCAGCACCTACTGATGGATTATTTGGAGATAATCGTACCGATGAGGACCAATTGGGAGCAAGTTATGATGAACTAGAATGGGCAATGTTGGCCGCGGAGTCAGGAAAGACGGCATCTGACTTTGAAGGGAGAGAAAAATCTGTCTTTGAAATTTATAAACGATTAAACACCAGCAACAAGCATAAAATGGATCCAATTCCAGTTTGTTTGATCCCAAAAACGTTAAAATAAGAATTTTAACATTTGTCTGCAATTAATTACAGAATTTATTTATTAATTTTACAGTTCCAAAAACATGAACAATTCTAAAAAAGGTAAAAATTATGATTAAAGTATGTCTAGCAGACAATCATCCTGTTACGCACTTTGGCGTTAAGTCTTATTTCAAAGACCACGATCAAATTTCAATTGTTGCCAACGTAGGCAATTTTTCAATGGTAAGAGATATTCTTCAAACGAAGGAGATCGACATTTTAATTCTAGATTTAGAGTTAGAAGGTCTTTCAAGTATTTTTGAAATTAAATCTATCCTAAAGAATTTCCCAAAAACAAAAATTGTTATTTTCAGTGATCTTGCTGAGCAAATGTATGCTCCAAATGCAATTAAAGCAGGAGTTTCCGGGTATGTACACAAAACAGAAAAACTTGAAACATTAGGTCATTCTATTATTAAAGTACACGAAGGAAAAATTATCATCAACGAAACAGTACGCAAAAACATGGCACTTATTGCTAAACAAAGCAAAAGCGAGCGTCTGTACAGAAAATTATCTAACCGTGAAATCGAGGTTTTACGTTATTTAAGTGATGGTAAGAAAAATAACGAAATCTCTAAAATCTTAAACCTGAACGAAAAAACGATCAGTACTTACAAACTGAGATTATTAACTAAATTGAACGTTACTAATTTAGTTGACTTAGTAAACAAAGCGAAGACTTTAGAAATTATTTAATTACAAGTCGAAAATCTTAACTTTTTAAGAAATCGGAAACTTTATAAAAACTCTATCTTATCTCAAAATAAGATAGAGTTTTTTTTCTTTTTAGTGGTAAGGCACTACTACTCGCCCTAATTTTTTCGAAAAGTTATTCAGCAGTTTAGAATAATCGATAACCATACTCAGAATTTCTGAATTGTCTTCCTGCGGATTGGTTAAAAGAGAGTTTTTTAATTCTGCAATAATGCCAGAAACCAAATACCATCTCATAGAAAATATAGTATCTGAAACATTCTGTTCGATGGTTTCGCTTTTATGCTTCGGAAAAATATTCTGTCCTTCCCAATTATGAATGGTTAGCCTTTCGTCTTCCATTAAAATATTGGTTACTTCCTGAGCAAATTCTGGCTCCAAATGCATTAAATATTTATCTAAACTAAAAGTCTCATTTTGATTATAAAAATCAATAATATTCTTATAAATATTTTGAAATAGAGCATTAGACAACTCTACTTCATCTTCCTGAAGACTTAAATATATTTTTTCGAATACTTTATATTGTCTTTTTTCAGAAATTTCTTTTACGTTTCCTTCTTCATCTGCTTTCAAGAAAACATCCTCAAAATTTTCTACTACACTTCCGTACAATAATAAAATTTCAATAACCTTTCTTTCAAAACCGTATAAAATATCTACTTTTTGATTTTGCTCTTGCGGATAATATCCTGGATCTCCTGGATAATCATAACCTTCTGGCGGTCCTGTTCTTGGATCTTCTGGATCTCCTCCTGAAAATGTGCCTGCATGCGGAGGCTGATTTCTAACAACTTCAAAAGGTTTATGCTCCTGTTTCTGCTTTTTATTAGCATCGGCTATATCTTTTTGAATCAGCTGCGCTAAGGTACTCGTTAACACCTGTTCAGAAATATCCATGATTCGGGCACATTCCTGAATATAGACTTCACGCTGAATTCGGTCTGGTATCTTAGAAATACTCGTAACCATATCGCGAATCAGATCGGCCTTTTTTATCGGGTCGTTTTTAGCTTCGCCCATTAAAATAGAAGCCTTAAACTGGATAAAATCTTTACTGTTATTTTCTAGATAAGCAACTAAATCGTCGTGCGAATTTTTTCGTGCAAAACTGTCTGGATCTTCTCCCTGAGGAAAAGAACAAACACGAACATTCATACCTTCTTCCAAAATCAAATCAATTCCTCGAATGGCCGCTCGCAAACCAGCCGCATCTCCATCAAAAAGTACGGTGATATTTCTTGTAAGACGATTGATCAAACGAATCTGATCTGGCGTTAATGCTGTTCCAGAAGATGCCACAACATTTTCGATTCCTGCTTGACTAAACTGAATCACATCGGTATAACCCTCAACTAGGTAACAGTTGTTTTGTTTGGCTATAGATTGCTTAGCATGATAAATTCCGTAAAGAACTTTACTTTTATGGTAAATATCGCTTTCTGGCGAGTTCAGGTATTTTGCTGCTTTTTTATCATTGGTCAAAATACGTCCGCCAAAACCTAAAACACGTCCCGACATACTTTGAATCGGAAACATTACACGGCCTTTAAATCGATCGAAAGGTCGGTCTTCTCGCGGAATTGTTAAACCTGTACTTTCAAGAAATTCTAATTTATAGCCTTTCCCCAATGCTTCTTTTGTTAAAGCATCCCAAGTTTCTGGAGAATATCCTAAATTGAATTTTTTGATAGTTTCATTCGTAAATCCCCTTTCTTTAAAGTAAGATAGACCAATCGCCTTTCCTTCTTCAGAATTTACCAAAACATCCTGAAAATATTTGGCTGCAAATTCAGAAACCAAATACATACTTTCACGAATGTCTGTATTTGCTTTTTCGGCTTCTGTCTGTTCGGTCTCTTCAATTTCGATATTGTATTTTTTAGCTAAATATCGAATGGCTTCTGGATAGGTAAATTGCGAATGCTCCATTAAGAATTTAACCGAATTCCCTCCTTTTCCCGTACTAAAATCTTTCCAGATTCCTTTTGCTGGCGACACCATGAAGGAAGGAGAACGCTCGTCTGAGAATGGACTTAAACCTTTAAAATTACTTCCTGCGCGCTTTAAATTTACAAAATCGCCGATAACCTCCTCTACTCGAGCAGTTTCAAAAACAGCGTCAATGGTGGTTTGTGAAATCAAAGTGTTTTAAATTTTAAAAGTTGAGAGCTAGCAAAAATACGCAAATCTTGTTGGAATTTTACTCATTTTTTAAATCAAAAAAGCATCTCACTAGAGATGCTCTTTTCACTAACTAAACGACCAGTAATTTTAGTTTAAATCTACACGAAGTCCTAACGAAATGTTATTCTCTTTTACTAGATTATTCTGAAATAATGGGTTTAAATCATATTTAAAATACAAACTCAATTCTCTATAACCGATATACGAACTCAGACCGTAAATGAAATTATTTACATTGTAATCGCCTTTTATAGTGGTTTTGTATTTTAAATCTTCTTCTTCAAATTTTAAAATCTGTTTTGATTTTACGTTGATTCCGGCATAACCTCCAACTCCAAAACGAAAACTTTTATGTGTCTTAAAATAGGTTTTCCCGTTGCGTTCTATGGGTCTTGTAAAATCAAATTCTAAATGTACTGGCACAACCAGATATACATTCCTGAAACGAGATTCGGTCAAATGAACTTGATTTTCTACTAGATTAGTCTGTTCTCCATCTACAACAAAACTTCTGTTATCTGTCGGGCGTATATTGTTGTACATTAATGAAAGTCCGTATTTCGCATGAAGCAGATTATCGTTTTTCATTAATCTTGAATTATAGGTAAAACCCCATTCGTAAAAATGCGACCCCATAAATTTATAATTCGAATCCTGAAGTTTTCCATCTGCCAACATATTGTTTAGTCCCATAGCAAATACAAATTGCGAGGTTGTTCTTTTTTCGCTTCGAATAGAATCTTTATGATGGCTATATGATTTCCATCGAATCATGTAGATTTTAGCAGAATCTTCTTTTATTTTTCCGTCTACTTTTTTCTGAACCAAATCATTTAATTCATTTTGAGCTAGTGTCACTTTTTCTTCTATAATTACCGCTCTTGCTTCGGCCAATTCCTTTTTGCGTTTATCAGCTTGTTCCTGTGTAATTTTCCCTTCAGACAATTGCACATTTACAGCTTCAACTTCTTCCTTTAAAGTCTCTTTTTCTTCTTTTGTGATTTTCTCTATTTTATTGGCAATTCTTTTTGCTTCAGACTCAAAAGTCTCCTGTCCTATTACTTTGCTCACTACCAAAAAGAAGAAAAGTATAAGATAAATGGTAAAATTTTTCATGATTGATTGTTTTAAAATGATTGAATATTTGATTGATGATGATTTTTTTAATTATAAATTGTTAATCAAGAACGCTACTTTTTGTCTTCCTGATTTCTGTTGGTTATAGCTACCTTAACTTCTTGAAGATTTTTGTTCACCTTAGTAATTACTTTTTCTCTAAAAGAAAGTTCCAGCTCGCCATCTACCTGATTTAGCAAATCGGCAGCATTGATTTTTACTTTTGCTTTTTTGTTCTGATTTTGTACTAAGACCTTATTTTCGGCTGTTTCTAATAATTGGTCGACACTTTCTTTTTTTGAAGTTTCAGCAACTGCGGTTTGATTGTTTGTTGATTGTTTTTCTTGATTGTTTTTGATGATGATTGAAGACTCCTCTATTGGATTTGATTCGTTTTTAATAATTTTATTTGAAGTTTGTCCCGAAACTCTCGGATTACTTCTTTCGTTTTTAGTTACTGAAGTTTTTTCTGCAATTGCAGTTTTTGTTTTAGCCAAATCAATAGCATTTAAAATCGGTTCTGTTAGTGATTCTTCTTTGATGTTGGTTTTGGTTTCTTTCTCTTTTTCAACAACTACTGTTTCTGGTGTTTTAATCGCCTTTTTATTTTGATTGAAAAACAGCATTCCAACCAATAAAAACCCAACCAGACTAGCCGCAATAAACAGCCATTTTCTTTTTGATTTTTTCGACTTAAGTTTAATTGGTTCTTTCTCTTCTGCTATACTCAACATTGCATCTAATCGATCCCAAGCTTTGTTGCTTGGTTCAATTTTACGTTGGTTTAGTTTTTCACGGAAATCCTTTTCAAAATTATTCGGTTCCATTATCTTGTTTTTTTAAAATAGTAATTTGTGTTTGCAGCATTTTTCTAGCGTGCGACAATTGCGATTTTGATGTTCCTTCGTTTATTCCTAACATCTTGGCAATTTCATTGTGTTTATAACCTTCAATCGCATATAAATTGAAAACCATTTTGTAGCCGTCTGGCAAAGCATCAATTAAATATTGAATTTGTTCTACAGTAAACTGACTGTCGATTTCGTTAAAGCTTTCTTCAACAAAAAATTCATCTTCGGTAAATTTTACTTTTTTCTGAACTCTTAAATACGAAATGCATTCGTTAACCATAATTCGGCGGATCCAGCCTTCAAAACTTCCCTTGTGTTCAAACTTGCTTATATTGGTAAACACTTTCATGAAAGCTGTTATCATTACATCTTCTGCCAATTGAATGTCCTTTATATATTGACGGCATACACTTAACATTTTTGAAGAAAACTTACTATAAATCTGTTGCTGCGCCTGACGATTGTTCTCGGCAGCCAGCTTTATGATTTTAGTTTCTTCTTGATGTAACTGAATAATTTTCATTAATAAGCTTTCGGTTTTTGGTTTTAGAAACAGACTTCTATTAGCATAGACGATTGTCGATTTGAAATGGTTGCATGAGGTTTGAAAAATTTCAATAAAAAAACTCCAAATTCCAAGACACATCAATACATGACTGATTTACAACGAAGTAAACCAATTCTCTGATTGACAAATTTTCTGATTATCTAATTAAAAAAGATTATTTCTTTCTTTCAATAACATAATTGACCATCAAAGTCAAAGCGTCTTTGTATTCTGAATCTTCGAAGTTTTGAAGTAATGCAAGTGCTTCTTGCTGAAATTGCACCATTTTGTTTTCGGCGTAAGCCAAACCATTATTGTTTTTTACAAAGGCAATCACTTCTTTTACGCGTTTTTTGTCTTTGTTGTGGTTTTTAATGGAGTTTATAAGCCACTTTTTTTCTTGAGGAGTACAAGTATTTAAAACATGAATTAAAGGCAAAGTCATTTTTTGCTCTTTAATATCTATTCCGGTTGGTTTTCCGATTGCTTCGTCGCTATAATCAAATAAATCATCTTTGATCTGAAAAGCCATTCCGATCAATTCGCCGAATTTGCGCATATATTCGACCTGAATATCATCTTCGATTACGGCTTTCGCGCCAAGCGCACAACAAGCTGCAATAAGCGTTGCGGTTTTCTTTCTGATGATTTCGTAGTAAACGTCTTCGGTAATATCCAGTCTTCTTGCCTTTTCTATTTGAAGCAATTCTCCTTCGCTCATTTCGCGAACGGCTACAGAAATAATTCTCAGTAAATCGAAATCGCCATTGTCAATAGAAAGCAATAATCCTTTAGACAATAAATAATCTCCGACCAAAACGGCAATTTTATTTTTCCAAAGCGCATTGATTGAGAAAAATCCGCGGCGGCGATTGCTGTCGTCTACAACATCATCGTGTACTAAAGTTGCGGTGTGAATTAATTCGATTACTGAAGCTCCGCGATAGGTTCTTTCGTTTACCGTACCGCCAGAAACCATTTTTGCAGTAAGAAAAACAAACATCGGACGCATCTGTTTTCCTTTACGGTTTACGATATAATAGGTGATTCGGTTTAATAAGGCAACCTTAGAGGTCATCGACTCATGGAACTTTTTCTCGAAAAGTTCCATCTCGTTAAAAATAGGCTGCTTTATTTGAGATGTAATATTCATTTAGACTCCAAATATACTATTTTAAATAAAAATACGTTGTCTATTTTAAGTTAGGATTTAAATATTTTATGTCTTAATCTGAAAAAAAACTCCAAAAATAGCTCTAACTAATACTGATTTGAATTCATTGACTTAAAAGAAGAACCCAAAACTATTTATTTATGAAAACAAAACTTTTATTAATTAGCACTTGTATTACTATGTCTTTTTTCATTGGCTGTAATTCTGATGAAAAAACAAATGACGGATCGACAGCAAAGATTACCAACGACGAGATTATAGCCAACTCTAAGATCGATGCTTCTGTTGAGGATGTTACTAACATTGCCGAAGATCAATTTAGCGCTCAGCTGAATGTAAATTCAAAACCAAGCGGGACAATAAAAAATTATCTTCCGAGCTGTGCCACAATTACTACGGTTTTAACCAATAACACTTGGACAAAAACGGTAGATTTTGGTATGGAAGGCTGTACGCTCAATAACGGAAATACGGTAAAAGGTAAAATGGTTGTTTCTTTTTCAAACGATTTTACTTCTTCTACCCAAACTATCAGCTATACTTTTGAAGGTTTTTACCATAATGGCAAAAAAATTCAGGGAAGCAAAAGTATTGTGAGAACTATTAAAGAAACCAATATATTAGTAACGCCACATCCTGTTTCTACAGCTGCTATAGATTTGACTATTACTTTTGATGATGGAAAAGTTTACACTAGAAAAGGGACTTTGATAAAAGAAATGACTTCTGGTTATGATACTTGGTTTGACTGGGACGACAATGTGTTTGTAGTTACCGGAAGCGGCTCTACAACTTTTCCTAACGGAGATACTTTCTCAGCAGAAATTACAACTCCTTTAGAATTTAATGCGGCTTGCAGAAAATCTTTTGCTGTAAAAGGAATCGTTTCTATAACTAAAAATGGTGCTACGGCAACTATCGATTATGGAAACGGAGAATGCGATACTCTTGCAAAAGTTACTAAAGACGGAGTTACAGAAGAAGTAGATTTGAAAAAATAAATTGTCTATTTTGTCCAAAAAAAAAGCATAAAAACAAGTTTCTCGTTTTTAATGCTTTTTTTTTGTATTCAAATGTCCCGCTGGGACATTATTAACATTACCATTATTACTACCGACCAAATGTTATCCACCAAATTCTACCGACCAAATACTCCTAGCGGAGTATATCTTGAAGTACCTTGATTCTTTTTTTATTACCAATCTTACCTTCCTAGCGGAGTATGTTTATGCTTCTTTGTTGGCTAATTGACCGCAAGCGGCGTCGATGTCTTTTCCTCGGCTTCTTCTCACTTTTACTACTACTCCGATATTTTCTAGTGCTTTTATGTACGCCATGATTGATTCTTCTGAAGCTTGCTGGAATTCTCCATCATCAATTGGATTGTATTCAATTAAATTGACTTTACAAGGCACGTATTTACAGAATTTCACCAAAGCATCAACAGAAGCTTTATCGTCGTTGATTCCTTTCCAAACTACATATTCGTACGAGATTTTGCTTTTGGTTTTTCTATACCAATATTCTAAAGCTTCTCGCAAATCTTTTAAAGGAAAGTTTTTACTGAAAGGCATAATGCGAGCGCGAGTTTCGTCTATAGCAGAGTGTAGAGAAACTGCCAGTTTAAACTTCACATCATCGTCTGCCATTTTCTTGATCATTTTCGGAATTCCTGAGGTCGAAACCATGATTCGTTTTGGAGACATTCCCAAACCTTCTTCTGAAGTAATCATGTCAATTGCTTTAATGACATTGTTATAATTCATTAAAGGTTCTCCCATTCCCATAAAAACAATATTCGAAAGCGGATGATTATAGTACAAACGGCTTTCTTTATCAATAGCCAGAACTTGGTCATAAATTTCACCTGGTTCTAGATTACGCATTCTTTTTAATCTTGCTGTAGCGCAGAAATTACAATCTAAACTGCACCCAACCTGACTAGAAACACAAGCAGTAGTTCTAGTCTCTGTCGGAATTAAAACAGATTCAACCACAAGTCCGTCATGAAGCCTTACGGCATTTTTTACCGTTCCATCACTACTTTTTTGCATTGTATCAACCTTAATGTGATTGATTACAAAGTTATTTTCAAGCATAGACCTTGTAGCTTTTGCCACGTTTGTCATGTCTTCAAAACTGTGAGCGCCTTTGCTCCATAACCATTCGTAAACCTGATTTCCTCGGAAAGCTTTATCTCCATTTTCAACAAAAAAATCGCGAAGCTGTTCTTTTGATAAGGCTCGTATGTCTTTTTTCTCCATTTGCATGCTGCAAAGTTAACTTATTTCCAGTATTTTCTAAAACTTAAAGCGCTTTACGGCTTTTTTCTTGATTTTTTCTCCCAAAAAATAGATTAAAAAAAGCGATAACATTCTTTTTCAACAAAAGAAACACAATCCACTAATAATAAACCATTTAAACTTAAATCTTATTTCAAAAAAGATACAATCTCAGCAATAATAGACCTTCACGCTCTTAACTATAACTATTTAATAAAACTTTAGCCATGATTTTTATCATTCCGTTTTCTACGCGCGCGCGATAATTTTGGCCTAAAAAATAAGGATAGCTTTTGATTCTTTTACCACTAAGAAGATCTTAAAGCTTCCTCATTTGAATGATTAACCTATACTTTATCTACATGAAAACAATTCAATCATTTTTACTGACTGTAATTTTTACAGCAATAGCATTACAAGCAAATGCACAAAAGAATTATAGCGTAGCCGCAAACTCAACTTTTGAAGTAGCAGGAACTTCTACAGTACACGACTGGGTAATGAAATCTACTGAAGGGACAGGAATGGCCAATTTAATAGTTAAAGATTCTAAGCTTGCCAGCATAAACAGTTTAAAGGTTTCATTATTGGCCGAAAGCTTAAAAAGCTATAAAGAAAGTATGGACAAAGTCGCTTATGAAGCTCTAGATACCGAAACCCATAAATATATTGAATACATTTTAAAATCTGCTGAAAAGATAGATGAGAACACCTGGAACTTAACAGGAGTTTATACTATTGCAGGTGTAAGCAAAGAATATAAAACTCAGGTAAAAGTAACGACAAGCCAAGGAAAAATTATTCTGCAAGGTTCTAACCAAATTACTTTTGGCGATTTTGAAATGACTCCTCCTAAAGCTGCTCTTGGAGTTGTAAAAGCAGGAAAAGATTTAACTGTAATCTTCAATATCATTTTAAGCTAAAAAGAACCAGTTTCTATTCTTAAAAAAACATCTTTTTTAAGATTTCATTTTTTCTAATCAAATGTTAAAAACTAGCATTTTGACAAAACTCTGTATTGTTTTTTGCTTTGATAACGGAATCTAAAAAAATGAAAACGTTGTAGTTATTAAATAGCTATTTAATAAAATTTTAACAATGACTTTTATCATAAAATAAGCTGATATATAGGCTGATCTTTGATACAAGTTAAAATAACAACTCTTAGTACTAAAAGAAACAAGCCTATATCTTAACTTATTTTTTACAATAAAAACATGACAAAAATGAAAACTAATAAAACAAAATTATTCGCTCTTGTTGTTGCAATTTTAGGAATTACCTCATTTGCTACAGCACAAAAATCATACACCTTAGATAGCAAATCAACTTTTTCTGTAGCGGGCACCTCTACACTTCATGACTGGGAAATGAAATCGGCTTCTGGAACTGGAACAGCCACTTTAAACATTGCTAATGGAAAACTAACCGACATAGAAGCTTTGACAGTTACTCTTTTGGCAGAAAGTGTAAAAAGCGAGAAAAAAAGCATGGATAAAGTGGCTTATGAAACCCTAAAAACAGATAAAAACAAACAAATTAAATATGTTCTTAAATCTGCTGAAAAAGTAAATGAAACTACTTGGGAACTAACGGGAACTTACACCATTGCTGGAGTTAGCAAAGTTTATAAAACATCTGTAAAAACTACTGTTACAAAAGATGGATTAAACCTTCAGGGATCTAATAAAATCACTTTTACAGAATTCGGAATGAAGTCTCCAACAGCAATGCTTGGAACAATAAAAACAGGGCAAGACCTGACTATAAAATTTAATTTAAACTTTAATTTATAAGCCATGAAGAAGATTTATATCCTACTTATTACGGTAATCAGCACCTTTACCGTCCAGGCACAAGTGAGCTTTGGAAATATGCAAAACCAAATTTCTAGAGGTAAAGATGGTATCAACGTTTTTGACGTTCAAAAAGACAATAGAGAATTTAAAGGTCTTAGTATTGACCTTGGTGGAGCTTTCAATATGGATTTTCAAGCAACAAATTCATTCAACGACCAACCTAATAACATTACGACTATAACTACTACAGCTGGGGGTACTACCACTAGATCAATTACAGGATATCGTTTAATGAATACCGAAAATAATTTTACGCTTCCCGCTGCTGATATGTATATTGGCGCTCAATTGTTTGATGGAGTAAGAGTAAATTTAGATGTTTATTTAGCTTCAAGACATCACAATGATTCTTATGTGAAAGGCGGTTACTTGCAAATTGACAAATTAGACTTCATCAAAAAAGACTTCTTAGCCGATTTCATGAAGTATGCTACCATTAAAATTGGGCAAATGGAGAACAATATTGGTGATGCTCATTTCAGAGGTTCTGATAATGGTAATACAATACGAAATGCATTTGTTGGAAATAACATCATGTATTCTTTCACTACAGAAATGGGTATGGAGGTTTACTACAATAGAAATGGTTTGGTAAGTATGTTAGGTGTTACAAACGGTAATTTGAATCAAAGTAACGAAGAAGTTTTCTACCCTTCTGGTCCAAATGCAAATACAACACATAGTCCTTCAATCTTAGCTAAACTTGGTTATGACAAACAGCTTAATGAAGATTTAAGAATAAGATTAACTGGTTCTTATTACCATAATGCAAATCTTGGTAATGCAAACATTTACTCTGCTAATAGATCAGGATTTGGTTATTGGGGTGTATTGAATAATAACGCTTATAAAAATACTATTACTAAGACCGATGCTAACGGTACTGTTATTTCTACAACTACTACTGATATTCCTACTAGTTTCAGCAAGACATCTACTCCAGAGGCAACGTTTAACCCTAATTTCAAAAATTGGGCTACTACCTACATGATTAACCCTTTTGTAAAATACAAAGGACTTGAATTCTTCGGAACTATCGAATTAGCTTCAGGAGGAGATAAAGCTGGTACTGACGACAAACGTACCGCTAATCAATATGCTTCAGAGCTTATTTACAGATTCGGAAAAACGGAACAATTCTATATCGGAGGAAAATACAATACGGTATCTGGAAAATTATCTAATGCCGATGCTAAAAAGGTTACTGTAGATAAATTTGAAGCAAGTGCTGGCTGGTTTATGACTAAAAACATTTTAGCTAAATTAAACTATGTTAATCAAAAATATAAAGATTATTCACAATTTACAGGAGATCCTGCTACTGGAAATCTAAACAACTTTTATGGTGGTAAATTTGAAGGTTTAGTATTCGAAGCAACAATTGCATTCTAATATAAAAAAAATGAAAACAAGATTTTCAATCTTAATTATGGGTTTAGCAATGTTCTTTTTACTAGGAAGTGCTAAACCCACTTTTTTTGCAGAAGATACGGCTGTGGTAATAAATAAAATAAAAATAGAAATCACAGGCCTATCAACTGTAGGCAAATACAATTGCTCTAATACATTTGCCATAAAAGACACTGTCTTTGTAAATTCAGTTAAAAAAAACACGTTTAATACCGACATCAAAATGTCAAACTTTGATTGTGGCAACAAAATCATGACCAAAGATTTACAGGGCACCGTAAAGGTTAAAAAATTTCCGAATAGTACGGTTTCTATCAGCGACATAAAACCTATCGGAAAAAATTACAAATGCAGACTCAACTTTTACATCACAGATAAAACCCTAAAATACAAGGATTTCATTTTATACAATACAGACGATAAAATTCAAGGAACACTAAATTTAAAATTCTCTGATATTGAATTGGAAGCTCCAGTAAAAATGGCCGGATTGATTAAGGTTAAAGATGATATTGTAATTAATTTCAGTTTGTATAAAAACTAATTTTTAGCACAAAAAAAATTCTGCGGCAGACACAAAAAATTAAAAATTTGGCACAAGAATTGTTTTGCTCTCAAAAGAAAAAAATAATCTTACAAAGAGCTCAATCATTTTAAAATTTGTAATTTTATTTTTCAGCCATTTAACCTTTAAGTTTTATCAACCTAAAAAAAATTGAAATTATGAAAAAACAAATTTTAAGCTTAGCTGTTATCGCTTTATTAGCATTTGCTGTTCAATCATGCGAGAAAAAAGAAAACAAACCTGCAGAAGACGAATTAACCCTTGGAAACAAAGTTGATTCTCTAACAACAGATATCAAAGAAGTAAAAGATAGCGCAGTAAGCAAAGCCGAAACTACAGCTACAAAAGCAAAAGATGCTACAGAAAAAGCGGCAAACGATGTAAAAGACGCAACTAAAAAAGCAGCAGATGATGTTGAAAAAGCAGCTAAAAAAGGTGCGGAAAAAGTAGAAAATGCGGCTAAAGCAGCTAAAGACGGAACTGTAAAAACAGCTAAAGATGTAAATGAAGCTTTGAAAAAATAAATTTCATTTAAATCCGAAACAGAAACCATTCGTAAATCGAATGGTTTTTTTATGCCCAATACTAAGTGTATATTTTTGTATTTTTGCGATTAATTACAAGATACTACAACATGCATTTTATATCGCAAGAATTAGAAGATTATATCGAACAGCACTCTGAGAAAGAACCAGAATTGCTGGCGAAACTTAATAAAGAAACTTATCAAAAAATACTTCTGCCAAGAATGCTGAGCGGTCATTTTCAAGGCCGTGTTTTAAGCATGCTTTCAAAATTGATTCGTCCTGTAAACATCCTCGAAATCGGAACTTATACCGGTTATGCAGCGCTATGTTTATGTGAAGGAATGCAGGAAAATGGACAATTGCACACGATTGATATCAAAGAAGAATTAGTTGACTTTCAAAGAAAATATTTTGATATGTCTCCTTGGGGAAAACAAATTTTTCAGCATTTAGGCGAAGCGGTAAACATCATCCCGGATTTAGATTTAAAATTTGATTTGGTTTTTATTGATGCCGATAAAGAAAACTACTTGAATTATTGGGAAATGATTGTTCCAAAAATGAATAAAGGTGGCATCATTTTATCGGATAACGTTTTATGGAGCGGAAAAATTCTAGAACCAGTTCACCCAAATGATATAAGCACAAAAGTACTTTTAGAATACAATCAGCTTTTAAAAGACGATCCGAGAGTAGAAACGGTTTTATTGCCAATTCGTGATGGATTGACGGTTTCGAGAGTGCTTTAGATTATAAGTTTCTAAGCTGCTAAGTCTCTAAGATTCTAAGTTTTTTTATGTTTAAAAGCAATTAAAATGACTCATTTACACCAGATAGATTCAGAAGGATTTTCAATAATAAATAATGTTTTTACAGAAAATGAAATTGAAAATATAATTTCATTGATCGAAAACAAAACAGCAAGCAATGAAGAAAATGCGACTTTCAGAAAATCACAAGACCTATTTGCTATTAGACAGTTTCACAAAGAAGTTCCGGAGACTCTTCCGCTAATTTTCAATAAAAAATTGCAGGAAATCATAAAATCTACTTTTGGAGAGGGATTTTTTATAACGAAGTCCATTTATTTTGATAAGCCAGAAAAATCGAATTGGTTCGTAGCTTATCATCAGGATTTAACGATTTCTGTTGATCAGAAAATTGAAGCTGAAAATTTTGAAAATTGGACGGTAAAACAAAATCAATTTGCAGTACAGCCACCGACAGAAATATTAGAAAACAATTTCACAATAAGAATTCATATTGACCACACAACAAAAGACAATGGTGCTTTAAAGGTTATCAACAACTCGCATTCAAAAGGAATTTTGAGAATTGAAAATCTCGATTTTGAAAACGAAAAAGAAACAATTTGCGAAGTTGAAAAAGGTGGCATCATGATCATGAAGCCTTTATTATTTCATGCATCTAACAAAACCACAAACAACGAACGCAGAAGAGTCATTCATATTGAATTTAGTAAACAACAGCTTCCAAATGGATTGGAATGGAGTGAAAAAACAATTCTCAATTAGTTTTTTTTTAGGTTCTAAGCTACTAAGGTTCTGAGATGCTAAGTTTTTTTCTTTAATAAAAAAAGGCTTTAGCCAAATACTCATTTGTATTTTTGGCTAAAGCCTTTTTTTTATGTCAATATTATATCTCCAGCTAAAGCTGGAGACAACTCAAAATATATTTTAATTCAGTTCAAAAACTTAGCACCTTAGTATCTCAGAACCTTAGCATCTTTTAAAAAAAAGCTATCCCGGAAAATATTGTGGTTTCAATTTTCGATATACTAAATAAAGAAGTGATCCGAAAAGTGCTCCAAAGAAATATCCAGCTAGAATATCGCCAGGAAAATGCAATCCTAAGTAAATACGGCTATAAGCAAAAATTAAAGGCCATAGAAATAAAAAACCTAAATATTTGAAGTGGCGCTTTAAAACTAAGTACAAGAAAGTTGCCACCGCCATAGTATTTGCAGCATGTCCAGAGAAAAAACTAAAAGATTGTCTCACCTGAACCACTCTAATAATGGAGTTAACCTCTGGATCATTACAAGGGCGCAAACGCTGGAAAGTATGTTTGAATAAGTTGCAAGTCTGATCTGTAAAAGCAATTAGAACTGCTATAAAAAGCAGTAAATACAGGGTTTGTTTTCCTCCTATTTTTTTATAAATAAGGTAGAATAGAAATAAGAAAAATGGCGTCCAATACAACTGATTGGTAATGATAAGCCATAATTTATCGTATGTTTCAGAACCTAATCCGTTAAGAAAGATTAAAAGATTTTTATCTAATTCCTGTATTTTTTCGAGCATTACATTTGGCGTTTAATAGGTCCTGATAGAGTGTTAATATCTTCTTTCACTTTTTCGATTTCAGTTGCAGTATCTCCTAAAAGATTTCCTGTATCTCCAAGTAAATTTGATTTTGCATTATTAATTTCTGCATTGATATTTCCGGTAATATCATTCAAAGCTTTTGCATCAAGGCCATTTGCCTCTGCTCCTTTTTGAATTTCGCTTTTAATATCATTCGTTGCATTTTTTAATTGAGCCATGGCTTTCCCCATTGTACGAGCAATTTCAGGCACTTTATCAGAACCAAAAAGCATTAGTACTATAAACAGTATGAAAACCAATTCTCCTCCTCCTATACCAAACATAACTTTTATTTTTGTTCTCGCAAAGATATTAAACTTTTCAAGTTAGAGTTTTAAAATTAACTTAAAAAGTCCTTTAAAACACACTTCCTAAAAAGAAAAAAGTCCATCAAGCTTTTAAACCTGATGAACTTTTCATTCTTGTTTGTATTTTATTTAGTCAAATTTTGACTTTGTTTCCACTTTTGGCCAAGAGTTATTGGTTACATCAATATCTGCTGTTAGCAATTGTGGGTCAACTTGAATGCTCTTAATTGCTTTTGTAGTAGCGTAAACTTTTCTAGCAGTATCATTACCTTTTCTCCAGATTTGCGCTGGGTATTTGTAATTATCTTTAGAACCGTCTTCGTAAGTAATCTCAACTAAGACAGGCATAATCATTCCGCCTGGTTTATTAAATTCTACTTCGTAGAAATATTTAGGAGATTTAATGCTTGCTTTTTCTTCAGCAGTAAAAGTCTGATCCACATAATCTGCCAAAGTTTTAAAATCTTCTACTTTTAAAGCTTTTTTCTTAGAATCGCTTACTTCTGCATTATCTCCTGCAACTAAATAAACAAAAGGTCCTTTCTCGTATCCAAAACGCCCTTTTCTTACTTTAACATCTTTAATATCTGTAGTTGGAGTGTCTGAAACATAATATTGTTTTACATCTTTAATTCCGATATCTACAAAATCTGTTGAATAGAACCATCCTCTCCAGAACCAATCTAAATCTACTGCAGAAGCATCTTCCATAGTCCTAAAGAAATCCTCTGGAGTTGGGTGCTTAAACTTCCATCTGTTTGCATACGTTCTGAATGCGTGGTCAAATAATTCTCTTCCCATAACTACTTCTCTCAAAATATTAAGACCTGTAGCTGGTTTTCCGTAAGCATTATTTCCAAATTGGTGAATAGTTTCAGAGTTTGACATAATTGGCTCTAAAAACTTTTGATCGCCACTCATGTAAGGAACAATATTTTTTGCAGGCCCTCTTCTTGAAGGAAAATTAGAATCTAATTCCTGCTCTGCTAAATATTCTAAAAATGAATTTAAACCTTCATCCATCCAAGTCCATTGGCGCTCATCTGAATTCACAATCATTGGAAAGAAAGTATGCCCAACTTCGTGGATAATAACACCAATCATTCCGTTTTTCACTTCTTTGCTTGTCACTCCGTTTTCATCTGGACGACCATAATTCCAACAAATCATTGGGTATTCCATTCCTTGATCTTCTGCTGAAACTGAAACCGCTTTTGGATAAGGGTAATCAAACGTATGTGAAGAATAGCTTTTTAAAGTATGAGCCACAACCATTGTAGAAGTTTCTCCCCAAAGCGGGTTAGATTCTTTTGGATAAACAGATTCTGCCATAACGGTTCTGTTTCCAATTTTTACTGCCATTGCATCGTAAATGAATTTTCTAGAAGAAGCAATTCCGAAATCACGAACATTTTTAGCACTGAATTTCCAAGTTTTTTTCTTTTCAGAAAATCCTTTTTCTGCTGCTTCTGCTTCTGCTTGCGTTACAATAACCACAGGTTTATCAAATGATTTCTGTGCTTGCTCATATCTTTTTACTTGTTCAGCAGTAAATACTTCGCTTCTATTCATTAATTCTCCTGTTGCATCAATCACGTGATCTGCAGGAACTGTAATGTTTACGTCGAAGTTTCCGAAAGGAAGAGCAAACTCTCCGCTTCCCCAGAATTGCATATTTTGCCATCCTTCAACATCATTGTAAACCGCCATTCTTGGATAGAATTGTGCTATTACATATAATTTATTGCCGTCTTTTTCAAAAAATTCATATCCTGAGCGACCGCCTTCTTTTCTGTAGTTATTGATATTATACCACCATTTGATTGAGAAAGAAATTTTTTCTCCCGGTTTTAAAGGTGACGTCAAATTAATACGCATCATGGTTTCGTTGATCGTATAAGACATTGGGCTTCCTTTAGCATCTTTAACTTGTTCAATATTAAAGCCGCGCTCTAAATCTTTTTTCAAATATTTAGAAGAAAAACCATCAAGCGGCAAAACCTGACTGATTTTATCACTTTCTGCCAATGAAGTCTGCGTATTTGCTCTAGCCTGATTTTGATCTAATTGTACCCATAAATATTCCAGAATGTCTGGCGAATTATTGGTATAGGTAATCGTTTCAGATCCGCTTAATTTTGAATTCTTATCATCCAATTCAACATCAATTTTGTAATCGGCTTGCTGTTGGTAATAAGCTGGCCCTGGAGCTCCAGAAGCTGTACGAAACATATTTGGCGTTGCCAGCAAATCGTACATTTGGCTAAACTTATTCGTGTCGTACTTTCCCTGTTGTCTAGTAGGTGTGGTTGTTGCTTTATCCTGCGCTACTAACATTGCAGGAAAAAGTAATAATAATGAAAGTTTTTTCATAAAAATTTAATGGTAATTTCTTTAGGCTGTGAAAATAGTAATTAAAACATTAATTTTACAAATACATTAATATTTTAACAATTCTTTCCTTGAAGATTCTGTAAAAAGGACACTTCTTTTTGTATCATACGCTGAAATATGTGTAATGTTTTGCTGTTCTGAGTTCCAATCTACCAAAATTGTATTTGAAATTTCAAGCGTTTTGAATTTATCAACATCCTTAATTCGGGAATAGCAAACCAAAACATCATCAGCTTCGACTTCTTTAGACAAAAAAGTTATCGCTTTTGACTGTCCATTGACTTTAATTAAAAAATGCTCAGACAAGTATTTTTTCAGTAATTCAACATCCGCTGGAGTTTCTTTGCTAGTACCTACAAAAGTTTTTTTGTGATACTTTTTCTCCATTGCATTATTCAAATCATCAATAAAAATGCGGGAAGTAATTTGCAGCATTTTCTTTTCTGCAGCATAATTTACCTGAAAAACACCAACATAAAATTTATGAAAAGCAAATGCTGAAGACAATACAAACAAAACTCCCAGCAAAGGGAAAACTAACTTTTTTTTCATTTTTGAGCAGTCTCAGCCTTCTTAAAATCTTTATTTTTATTGATCATAAAGTCCATTAACTGAAACTTCTGATCTGGATCTACCAATTGTTTAGAGCGAGGATCGTTTGAGCAATACATTAGAAAAAGCTCTAACTCATCATCTTTTAGATTAAGCGTTTTAGAATAAAAATCTTTTGTAAAATTGTCTTTTGCATATTCTACAAAAGCAATATCGGTAACTTCTTCTTCTTTTACCTCATCTTTCTTACTCAAAAGCTTTTTGACATCTTTAAAGATTCTAACAAAATCAGTTCCATATTTTATGGTCTGATCAGATAGCATTGCCGTATTTTTTGCGGTAGACTGATTATCGTCTTCAAATTGCATATCTACATATTTCTGAGAACCTCCCTGAAGCGATTTTACCTTTAAATCCTTATGAACCACAACTTCTTTAAGCTGGTTATTAACCAAATCTAATTTTACTTTTAAAAGAATTTCAGCACAATCTTTTTCGGTTAAAACTATTTTTTTGGATTGAAACGACAGGCCTGAAAACAGCAGCGTATCTTTGGGTTGCGCAACAATATCAAACAATCCGCCAGAACCAATAAATGTTCTCACATTAGCATTAATATTCATTACATAACCACTTTCGATGGCTAAAAAATCATTTATAACCTGACCGTGTAATGGCTTCCTGAAACCGTTTTGCCCTAATACAAACTGACAAAATAAGCAGACAACGAGTATTCCTAATTTATTTTTCATTTTCGAGAATTGTTAGATATTTTCTTGCTAGATCTGTGATTAAAAACATACTCATTGTTTTGTTTTTAGTATTCAAAGATACAGCAAAATCAGCATCATCTACACAAAATAATTGAAATCCTTTTATATCATCTACCGGAATTTTCAATCTATCGGTATAATAGTTCTCTTCAAAAAGATACTCCAGCTTTCTAAAAAGAATTTCCTTTTTCTCTACATTCGCTTCTTTTTTTAGCATCGCAGTTCGTCCTGAAATTTTATTTAACAGCTTGTCAACAGACGTTGAAGTAGCGGTATAAATCTTCCGTTCTGCGGGCGTATATTTTTTTTGTCCGTACGGAATTATCCCTAAATTTTCAGCTGTTATATTGGCATTTTCATTGACAATTACTTCCTTTAATTCAACTTCTTTGGCTGTCATTTTTACAACTAAAGAATTATTGGCCAAATGCTCTGGAGTTATTCTAAGTTTAACAGGATCTAAATTTACAGCCGAAAAAACCAAAACGTCACCTTCTCGCACAGCAATCGAAAAATTACCATCAGGATCTGAAACTGCAGTTGCTTGAGTAGCATTATTTATAATATTCACTCCTTCAACCGAAGAAGATTGCTCCTGCACCTTTCCTGTCAAAAGTTTAAAATCATTTTTTTGTCCAAAACCAATTTGAACAGCAAAAAGAAAAACAAAAATTGATATGACCCTACTTACTCTCACCAGCAATCATTTCTTTATACTTTACAGCCAATTCTCCTAAAAGAAACTCTGTAGAAGTTTTATTTTTAGAATTCAAAATCACGGTAAACTTATCATTCTCAATAGCATAATATTCAAAACCCTTTACATAATCTGCTGGAATTTTCAATCGGTCAGTAAAATGATCTAGGCTAAACATATTTTCCAGAAGACGCATAAAAAATTCCTTTTTCTCAACTGCAACTTCTTTCTTAAGCATAGCCGTTCTGCCTGAGAAAAAATTCAGTAACGGATCTGCTGAAACAGAACCTCCAGCCATCGTTCCGCCATTTGCTGTAGCATTTAGCGCAGTAGCTGTCTGTAATTTACGTTCTGCCGAAGTATATTTCTTTTGTCCCATCGGAATTATGCCCAAACTTTCAGCATTAATATTATCGTACCGCTTTACTATCACTTCTTGCAATTGATACATAATCATAGTAAGGTTGACCGTAAAATTAAGATTCGAAAAATCTTCTTGTTTCAATAAAATTCTTTTTTCTTTAAAACTTATCGAAGAAAAAACCAGAATATCATCTGCTTTTGCAGAGATTGAGAAAGATCCAGATGCATCTGTTGTTACCGTTTCTTCTGTTTGCGCATTAATGACATGAATGCCTTCCAAATCTGAAGTATTGGAAACTACTTTACCATTAAAAACAGAACGATCTTGAGTTTGAGACCAGCAAGCTTGTCCCGCTACAATAATTAAAAAGCAAGTAATTTTCTGAAACAAAATAAAATCAATTAAAAATATTCTTAAAACGGTAAAAATATCTCAAGTCGGTCCAAATTTAATATTAACGACTTGGTAAATATATGTTAATTAAAACAGCAAAAACTTAGACAAAAACAGAGTTTTTAATATCTTTAACAACCAAAATTTGAGTTTAAAAAATCATGAAAAGCGTAATTATTGCAAGCACTTCTACATTACACGGAGGCAACTACTTAGAATATCTTTTACCTACTTTAAAAACACATTTTAAAAACTGTAAAACCATCTTATTCATACCTTATGCCCGTCCTGGCGGTATTTCGCATGACGAGTACACTAAAAAAGCGTCAGAAGCTTTTGCAACCATAAACATTGAAGTGAAAGGAATTCACGAATTTGAAAATGCACAGGATGCAGTAAAAAATGCTGAAGGAATTTTTACAGGCGGAGGCAATACTTTTTTGCTTGTTACGCAGCTTTACAAAAACAACATCATGCAGTTGCTTTCTGAAACAGTAAAAAACGGCACTCCTTACCTTGGATCAAGCGCAGGAAGCAATATTTGCGGTTTGTCAATGCAAACTACAAACGACATGCCTATTATCTACCCGCCTAGTTTTCAAACTTTAGGAATAATTCCATTCAACTTAAATCCGCATTATTTAGATGCCGATTTACAATCTAAACACATGGGAGAAACTCGCGAAACGAGAATTAAAGAATTTCACGCATTCAATTCTATTCCGGTTTTAGGCTTAAGAGAAGGAAGTTGGCTAGAAGTAAAGGGCGAAAAAATTACTTTGAAAGGAGATTTGACCGCTCGTTTATTTAAACAAAACGAAATTCCGACAGAGCTAGAAACAGAAAGCGACTTAAGCCATCTGAAATAATTTTATTTTAAACCATATAAGTAATATAAGTTCATTTAAAACTAAGCTCAAAAAAACTGATAATTTCTTATATCACTTATATGGCAAAAAAACCGAATAAAAACAAAAAAGCCTCAAACATTTGTTTGAGGCTTTTGAAGAGCGAAAGACGAGGCTCGAACTCGCGACAACCAGCTTGGAAGGCTGGAGCTCTACCAACTGAGCTACTTTCGCATTAACCGGGTGCAAATTTAAAAAATTTAATTTTTAAAACAAATAAAAATCAAAAATTTTATTTTCACAAAAACAAAACTAAAAAGTTTGTTTTCTAGAGCGAAAGACGAGGCTCGAACTCGCGACAACCAGCTTGGAAGGCTGGAGCTCTACCAACTGAGCTACTTTCGCATTGGTTCGGCAAAGATAGAAAGAAAGTTCAGTTAAAAACAAGCTTTTCGGCAAAAAAATTTAATAAAAAACAACAATTATTTATAACTGATTTAAAATTAAAAAGTTATAAATGCAATATTTTTAAAAAAAATCATGATTACAATTAGAGAAATTACATCCAAAGAGACTTATCCTGTTCGCCAACCTGTTTTAAGAAAAGGAAAACCTATAGAAACTTGCGTGTTTGAAGGCGATGATTTGGAAACTACTCATCATTTTGGGTTATTTGAAAATGAAAATTTAACAGGAATTATTTCGTTATTCGAAAAAATCAATCCTATATTTGCGGCACAAAATCAAGCGCAAATTCGAGGAATGGCTGTTTTAGAAACCCATCAAAAAAAGGGATTTGGAGAGGCTTTGGTAAAACATTGTGAAACCTATTGCGATGAAAATCAAGTCGATTTGATTTGGTTCAATGCCAGAACAGCCGCTGTTGGTTTTTATCAAAAAATGAACTACCAGCCAGTAGGCGAAGCATTTGATATTAAAGATGTTGGCGAACATTATTTGATGTTTAAAAAATTATAAAATGAAAAAACTCTACTTTTTAGTAGTACTATGCCTTTTAGTGGGCTGTAAAAAAGAAGACCCTAAACCTAAACCTATTATCAAAAAAAAGGTTCCAGCGATTATACTTACCGATGGAAGAAAAGTTGAGATAGATACCGCTATTATAGGAACTTTTAAAAGCGAAACTTTAAAACAATTTTACGCCGCTTCTGAAAATCAGACGGTATGGGGAAATCTTAAAAAAAGAACTTTTGTTTTATCGCAATTAGAAAAATCAGCCGAACTAGGCTTAAATCCAGAGGATTACAAAATATCTGAGCTAAAAAAATTGGAACGCAAAGTGGCCTCGCTTAGCGATAAAGATTTGGCAGCTTACGATATTTTACTGACTTATAATTTTGAAAAATATCTCAGCCATATTTACAAAGGCAAGCTAGATCCTAAAAAATTGTATACCAATTGGGATCTGGAAGAGAAACCATTTGACGCTAATTCTATTTTAATTAAAGGTTTCAATAAAAATAAATTAGATAGCATTATAGAAAACATTCAGCCCAAAACACAAACCTACAGAGAGCTGCTAAAAGCGCTTGAAATCATAAATACTTTTCCAGATGACCATGTAAAAACGATTGAATCTGTTGAGAAAATTGTTTTAAACGATACAAACCCTGCTTTAATAAACATCAAAAAAAGGCTTTTGTATTGGAATGATATGACCGGAAAAGATAGTCTTACAACGATATATGATACAAAAACTTTTGAATCGGTAAAGAGATTTCAAGAAAGGCATGGCTTAGCCGCAGACGGAGTTATTGGAGTTGGAACTATCCGCGCTTTAAACTATTCTAAAGAAGACAGAAAGAAACAAATTATTGCCAATTTGGAGCGATGGAGATGGTATCCGTCAGAATTAGCCGAAAACTATTTTATTATTAATATTCCCGATTACAGTTTAAATGTTGTAGAGAGTCAAGACACTACTTTGGTTAGAAATATTGTGGTTGGAACAAGCAAAAGAAGAACGCCTATTATTACTTCTTTTTTAAAAACAGTTGTTTTTAATCCGACTTGGACTGTTCCTCCAACTATTCTCAAAGAAGATGTAGTTCCCGCAATGAAAAGAAACCGAAATTATCTTGCCAATAAAAACATTACCATCTATGACACCGCTGGAAAGGTAGTCTCGCCAATGGCATGGAACGAAAACAAACCGAACAATTATCGTTATGTTCAGAGTCCAGGTTATGACAATTCGTTGGGATTAATGAAAATTTTGTTTCCAAATCACCATAGTGTTTATCTTCACGATACCAATCATCGAAATATCTTTGGGCGCAACAACCGCTCGATGAGTTCTGGTTGTGTGCGTGTTGAAAACCCACTAGAACTTGCCCAGCATATATTGGATGTTGACGGAAACTGGCCTCAAGACAGAATCGACACCATTATTGCAAGCAAAACCACTATGAGTTTTAAAATAACCAAAAAGTATGCTTTATACCAATGGTATTGGACAGCTTGGAGCAAAAAAAATCAGCTCATTTTTAGAGCTGATATTTATGATTTAGATTCGGATTTATATGCGCAATTAAGAAATTAGCCTCTCCTCCATCTCGAAACTTCTTGACGGATGATAGATATATAAACACGATTTGTCTTTTATTAATTGAATAATTTCATTTGTCAATTCAACTGGAACTGCAGGACAGCCTTGGCTTCTGCCTAATCTTTTATGGTCTCTGATGAAAGATTCAGATACGTAATCTGCGCCATGCATTACCACGCCTCTTTCGCGAGCATTGTCATTTACGCCATTTTCTAAACCATCCAAACGCAAAGAAGCACCGTGCTTTCCTTGATAGATTTCGCCAGTAGCATAAAATCCTAAACTACTTTTAAATGATGAATTAAGATTTGAAAATGCTGAAGCAAATTCTTCTCCAGTATTTCTTCCGTGCGCTACAAGCGAATTAAACAAAATGGTATTGCTAGTTAAATCTATCACCCACAAACGTTTCGTGTTTGATGATAAACTAAAATCAATTAGTGTTAGAATATTTTTCTTGATCACTCCTTTTTCTTTCAACAAATAAAATCCTTTTAAAGCTTCCGAAAAAGTTTTAAGTTCTGGCATTTTAAAATTGTTTGAATTTAATGAGTTATAAACGCTCTCGATTTTAGAATCTACTGTAACCTTCTCAACTTTAGCAATTGTCTTTACAGTGGCATTTTTCTGAAGTTCGGCAGTGTTTTTTGAATCTTTTCCAAAAGACAATAGCAAAAACACAAATAAAGGATAAATTTTGTAAATCATTGAATTTCTTTAGGTTAAACAAAAATTTGGGTATCGCAAAAATATAAAAAAATCACGCCTTGCAAAATACAAGTCTGATTTTCAGGCCTTTTTTGCTTAAACTTTAACATTATTAACATAATATTGCTTTTTCTGTAAGATTTTATCTCACCGTAACATTCTTAATGTTTCAGTCCATTTTCTTAAAAAAAGAAAAACAAAATGAAAATCTTGAAACTTAAATCATTAAATGCAGAATGTAATCGATCGAATATCTTCTATATTGAAGCATCTTAAAACTCATCTTCCATAATTCTGAATACTTTATTGGCAATAATGCCGTCAAAAACAAAGTCAGAAAAAGAGCTTAGTCTGAATTAATTTTAAAAAATAAAGACTTCTGCAATTAAATTAATATTTTTTCTCTGCCTTCATTTTATTAAACATAAATGTAACAAAGCCTTCTTGCCTATTTTAGAAATGACTTATCTTTGTAGAAAACAAAAAGTAATGAACAAAAAAGTTATCCTTATGATTTTAGATGGTTGGGGAAAATCTCCTGACCCTAAAGTATCTGCAATAGACAATGCAAATGTTCCTTTTATAAACAGTCTATACAAAAATTATCCTAGCGCACAACTTAGAACCGACGGATTAAATGTTGGTTTGCCAGAAGGCCAAATGGGAAATAGCGAGGTTGGACACATGAATCTTGGTGCAGGAAGAATTGTATACCAAGATTTAGCCAAAATAAATTTAGCTGTAGAACACAAAACTTTAGCAAAAGAGCAGGTTTTGATTGATGCTTTTACTTATGCTAAAGACAACAATAAAAAAGTACACTTTTTAGGATTGGTTTCAGATGGTGGTGTTCACTCACATACTTCACACCTTCGCGGATTAATCGATGCTTCTCAAGAATACGGTTTAGATCAGGTTTATATTCACGCGTTTACAGACGGACGTGATGTTGACCCTAAATCTGGAGGGAAATATATTCACGATTTAGAAGATTATATTAAAGACACTCCGGTAAAAATTGCTTCTATCATTGGCCGTTACTATGCAATGGACCGTGACAAACGTTGGGAGCGTGTAAAATTAGCTTACGATCTTGTAGTGAATGGAGTTGGAACTCCTTCTAAAAACCCTGTTGCAAGTGTTTTGGACAGTTATGCAAAAGATGTAACAGACGAGTTTATCGAACCTGTTGTTATTGTTGACGAAAATCAAAAACCTCTTGCTACAATTGTTGAAGGAGATGTTGTCATTTTCTTTAACTTTAGAACAGACAGAGGCCGTGAACTTACTGAAGCACTTTCTCAGCAAGATTTCCACGAGCAAAACATGCACAAACTAAACCTATATTATGTAACATTGACAAACTACGACGAAACGTACCAAAACGTAAAAGTGGTTTACAACAAAGATAATATTACAGAAACTCTAGGTGAAGTTTTGGAAAAAGCGGGTAAAAAACAAATCAGAATTGCCGAAACGGAGAAATATCCGCACGTAACATTCTTCTTCTCTGGTGGAAGAGAGACTCCTTTTGAAGGTGAAACTAGAATCTTGAGAAATTCTCCAAAAGTAGCCACTTACGATTTAAAGCCAGAAATGAGCGCTTACGAATTGGCAGATGCTCTTGTTCCTGAATTAAACAAAGGTGAAGTTGATTTCGTTTGCTTAAACTTTGCAAACGGAGACATGGTTGGTCACACTGGAATTATGGAAGCTGCAATTAAAGCTTGTGAAGCAGTTGACGCTTGCGCGAAAAAAGTAATCGACGCAGCGCTTGCTAACGATTATACAACAATCGTAATTGCAGATCACGGAAACTGCGAAACCATGATTAATCCTGATGGATCTCCAAACACGGCTCACACAACAAACCCAGTGCCGATTATTTTAGTTGATAAACAGCTGAAAAGTATTCAAGATGGTGTTTTAGGCGATATTGCTCCAACAATTTTAGAATTAATGGGAGTTCAGCAGCCAAATGCAATGACTTGTCATTCGCTTTTGTAATATTTACACCATATAAGTAATATAAGTTCATTTAAACAGAACTTAAAAATCTCGCAAAGACGCGAAGTCGCAAAGAAATTTATAAACTTTGCGCCTTTCCGACTTTGCGAGATTCTTTTTTCTAAACCAAAAGCAAATGATACAATTGCTCGACTCCATAAATCACTAGCCCAATAATTCCACCAACTAATGTTCCGTTGATTCTAATGTATTGAAGATCTTTTCCGATTTCTAATTCTAATTTTTCCGAAACCTCTTTTCCGTCCCAACTTTTTACAGTTGAAGAGATCAAATCTCCGATTACTTTTTTGTTATTTAAAAGAACCGACAACAAATCATTTTTAATAAAATTATTAATCTTATCAATCATGATTGGATCTTCTTTGATTCCGTTACCAAAAGTCTGAATCAATCCAGCAATACTATTTTTAATAGAAGAATTGTCGCCTTTGTTCAAATCGTTTGTGATGGATAATTTTATTTCATCCCAAATTCCGTTGATGTAATCTTGAACTTCTTTCTTTCCAACAAAACCCAAAATAATATCATTGATTTTAATTCTCATTTCTTCCGAGTTTTTTACTTTTTCTAAGAAGTTGAAAATGTATTCGTCAATTTTTAAACGCACGGCGCTTTCTGGTTTTTTAGCTTCATTTAAAAAGTCTTGGAGTCCGTTAAAAACACCTTCTGTAATGCTTTTATCTGCTAACCCAAAACTTAATAGTGGGGTTGAAGCTTTTACTTTTTGCCTAATTAAATCTTTATTGCTAGTCAGCTCGTTGCTCATCACTTCGAGAAGATTTGTCAGCATTTGATTTTTTAAATCTCCTTTCTGCAAAGGCTCTAATGCCAAAGCTACCCAATCGCCAAAATTTATCGCTTCAATTTTTTCCTTAAACTGAACCTGAATAAATCGTTTGACATCTTCGTCTTTAATAGTTCTTAAAATTCCAGGAATGATATTTACCGCAACAACATTGGCAATTTTATTGGCATTTTCTTCCTGCGAAATCCAATCTGAAGCTTTTACTGCAAAATTGAATTCGTCCAATTTAATCTCCATTTTTTCGCGGTCTAAAAATTCCTCAGACACAAAATTCCCCAAATTCTCCCCTATTTCGTTTTTCTTGGTCGGAATAATTGCCGTATGCCAAATCGGAATTCCCATAGGATGGCGAAAAAGTGCCACAACAGCAAACCAATCGGCAATTCCGCCCACCATAGCCGCTTCGCTAAAAGCTTGCAGTATCGGAATTTTAAAATAAATCGCAATTAAAAACAAAAGCACTGCAATACCCAAAAGCCCTAAAGCATTTCCTTTCATTTTCTTAAGGGCCTTTACTTTAGCTATATCTCTATCTGTAATAGTTTCCATAATTATAAGCGTTTACATCTACTAATTTATGGCTTTTTTCTCAAACACTTTGCCTCGATCGATTGTTTTGATAGCCACGAATTCACGAATTTCTCTTTTTACATTTAAAATCTAAATTGGTAAAATTAAATTTCACCAATTTAGATTTGCAATAATTCGTGAATTCGTGACGAAAAAATTTTACATAAAAAATGAGATAAAAATTGTACTTTTGCCAACTGAAAATGGGAAAAATATGATTATCCAGAAAACTAGAGAGGAAATCGAATTAATGCGCGAAAGTGCTTTAATCGTATCAAAAACATTAGGAATGATTGCTTCTGAAATTAAAGAAGGAGTAACTACATTATATCTTGACAAACTAGCGGAAGAATTTATTCGTGATCACGGCGCAGTTCCAAGTTTCCTTGGATTGTACGATTTCCCGAACTCGCTTTGCATGAGCCCAAATGCTCAAGTTGTTCATGGTATTCCTAATAATATTCCTCTAAAAAATGGTGATGTTATTTCGGTTGACTGTGGCGCTTTTAAAAATGGTTTCCACGGAGATCATGCTTACAGTTTCGAAATTGGAGAAGTTGCTCCAGAAGTGAAAAAACTTCTACAAGTAACTAAGGAATCTCTGTATGTTGGAATTAGAGAATTTAAAGCAGGAAATCGCGTAGAAGATGTTGGAAACGCGATTCAAAAATATACAGAAGCTCACGGTTACGGAGTTGTTCGCGAATTGGTCGGACATGGTGTCGGGCAAAAAATGCACGAAGAACCGGAAATGCCAAACTACGGAAAACGCGGACGCGGAAAACTTTTTGTTGAAGGAATGGTGGTAGCAATCGAACCAATGATCAACATGGGAACCAGAAACATCAAACAATTGAAAGATGGCTGGACAATCTTAACTGCCGACGGAAAACCTAGCGCACACTTTGAGCACGATGTAGCTTTAGTTGACGGAAAACCAGAATTATTATCTACTTTCCAATACATCTACAAAGCTCTAGGAATCGAAAGCAACGAAGAAGACGAATTCAGACAAGTGCCTCTTGTATTATAACACGAATTTCACAAATTAACACGAAATAATATTTTGTCGAAATTTCACTGAAATGAAAGAATGAAAATGAGTGATTTGTATTTAAAAGAGGAATCCTATAAAATTATTGGAATTTGTATGGAAGTCCATAAAATTTTAGGGAAAGGACATAGTGAAAAGGTTTACGGCGATGCTTTAGAATATGAATTTCAACGAAACAAAATTCCATACAATCGAGAATTAAGATATAATATCACTTATAAAGACATTATATTGCCTAGTTACTACTTTGCAGATTTTGTCATTTTTGATGAAATTATTTTAGAGCTTAAAGCAATTGCGGAATTATCCACAAGTGAAATAAAGCAAACATTAAATTATTTAGCTGCCTCAAAAAACAAATTAGGCTTATTGGTCAATTTTGGAGAAGATAGCTTAAAATACAAAAGAATAATACTTTAAACCCAAATCAAATGTTCGTGAAATTTCACCGATACGTTAATCCGTGTCAATTTGTGAAATTCGTGTTCAAATTTAATTAACAGTGAAGAAACTTTTTAAATTAGTACTTAATACAATCCCGCGTCCATTATTAATTCGTTTGAGTTATGTGGCGCGTCCAATTTTAGCTTTCTCATTAAGAGGAGATAAATTTACAGATCCTATTGATGGAAAAAGCTTTAAATCGTTTTTACCTTACGGATACGGAAAACAGCGTAACAATGTGCTTTCGCCAAGCACGCTTTCTTTAGAAAGACACCGTTTGCTTTGGCTGTATTTAAACGATCAGACTGATTTTTTTACAGCGCCTAAAAAAGTATTGCACTTTGCTCCGGAACAAGCTTTTTACAAAAGATTCCGCAAGCAGAAAAATCTGGATTATACCACAACCGATTTACTTTCACCCTTGGCAGATGTAAAAGCAGATATCTGTAATCTGCCTTTCAAGGACAATGAATATGACGTTATTTTATGCAATCACGTTTTAGAACATATTCCAGACGATACTAAAGCGATGCAGGAATTATATCGAGTTTTAAAACCAGGCGGAATGGCGATTTTGCAGATTCCTCAAGATTTATCTCGCGAAGTTACTTTTGCAGACGATTCGATTACAGATCAAAAAGAACGAGCTAAAATCTTTGGACAATACGATCACGTTCGTGTTTACGGACGCGATTATTTCGATAAATTAAGAAGCATTGGTTTTATTGTTATCGAAGAAGATTATACCAATAAAATTGCACCAGAATTGGTTGAAAAATACTGTTTGGCAAAAGGAGAAATTATTCCGCTTTGCTTTAAACAGGAAAACTAATTTTTTTCACCAGATAAGTAATATAAGTTCATTTAAAAGGAGTTTTCAAAATAGCAATAATTTGAAAACTCCTTTTGTTTTTTGCCCAAAACCTAAATTATAAGCCTAACCAAATCCCAATATTTTGCAACCTACAAAATCCTTTCAGTTCTGTTTTGACATCAGTTTTGAAAAAAATCTGAATGCCTATATCCCAACAGCGTATATTGTCGAAAACACCAGCGAAATCAAATATCTAGACAAAAAAGCAACCAAAGGCGTGCTCGAAAGTTTTGGTATTGATTATGAAAATCTCGACCCAAATTCAAAAAAAATTCTCACCATCTGCGAATCTTTGAAACCTGAATTTATATTCAAAAAATTCAGTGCAAAAGTAAAATCAGCAAAAACAATTGCCGATCTTCAAAAAGACTCTAAAATTGAATTTGCTATTCGCCAGCATTTAAAACTCAATTTAAGTCCGTTTTACAGCTTAATCGTAAAAGAGCAATACCCGCTATCTATTGATTTAGGCCCAGAAAAGGATTTTTATCGTTCGAGAGTTAGCATTGATCCTTTGGATTTTGAACCACAGATTCAATTTGACAAACATTCAGAAGGAATCACCTACACCCTTTCTTTAAAAGAAAATGAAACTACATTTTTGCCAATGGACAATAAAGCGGTTATTCTTTCTGATGAACCAGGCTGGCTGATTGTCAATAAAAAACTAGGACAATTAAAAGAATTAAACGGCAAGAAACTTACTCCGTTTTTAAAGAAAAAGTCAATCGAAATTCCTTCAAAATTGGTTGATGATTATTTTAAGAATTTCATTCCAGAAATAGCTAAAAAAATTGATATTGAAGCCAATGGTTTTGAAATTGAACTTCGTGACCAAATCGCTTCTTGTTCGATTCAGCCTGTTTTCGATTTCTTTAAAAACTGTTATTATCTTAATCTTTATTTTGATTATAACGGATATGTTTTTGATGGAAGTAAAACGAAAAAAACACATTCTTTTGTTGATTTCAGCGTAGCCAATGAACCTCGAATCATTCAGTTCAAGCGAAGCGCTGATGAAAATTTATACGTTGAAAAACTAGCAGAAATTGGTTTAGAAAAAATCAAAAATGAATTGTTTGGATTAAATTCTGAGGCTGAAAATTCAGATCCTTACATCAACATTCAATTGATTATTGACCACAAAGAAAAGCTGAAAGATTTAGGTTTTACTATTGAAAATCTAAAACTGGAAAGTAAAGAAATCATAACCGAAAGCCATACCATTTCTGCTTCAAAAGAAACGACCGGAGATTGGTTTGATATTAAAATTATTATCACAGTTGGAAACTATAAAATCAATTTCAGCGAAATTATTCCAAACATAAAAAGCAAAGAAAGACTTTTTTCATTACCTGACGGAAACTATTTCTTGATTCCGCTGGAATGGTTTAGCAAATATGGCTCTTTGGCGAAATTAGCGAAAACAGAAAATGGTGTTTTGCTGTTGAGAAAAAGCAATTTTACTGCTTTAGACGGAATTTCAGAAATTGACAATGATTTAGATCAAATTCACCAAGCTGAATTTACAGGTTCAGATTTGATAAAAGCAACTCTGCGACCGTATCAAGTTGACGGTGTGAAATGGCTTTTAGGACACTTCAATTCTAACATGGGAGCTTGTTTGGCCGATGATATGGGACTTGGAAAAACGTTACAAACTTTGTCTGTTCTTGTTTCTGTGCAAGAACAATTAGGTTTTACTACTAAAACGACCAATTTTGATTTATTTTCTAACGAAACCACTATCGAAAGAGAACCACTAAAAGCTTTAATTGTTTTGCCTTCTTCGTTGGTTTTTAACTGGTTTAATGAAGCTGGAAAATTCACGCCACACTTTTCGAAAATGCAATATGTGGGTAATGACAGAAAAGCTTTAGCAAGTAGAATTAATTCAACCGATTTGATCTTTACTAGTTACAGCATCATCCACAGAGATATTTCTATTTTAGAAAAATACGATTTCCGTTATCTGATTTTGGACGAAAGCCAATATATCAAAAACAAAAATTCTAAGATTTTTAAAGCCATAAATAAAATCAGCACCGGACATAAAATTGCCTTAAGTGGAACACCGATCGAAAATTCGCTTGACGATTTATGGTCACAAATGCAGTTTATCAATCCAGAGATTTTAGGCAGTTATGCTTTCTTCATGGAGAATTTCAAAAATCCGATTGAGAAAAAGCAAAATGAAGAAGTTTTAGCAGAATTAAAAAATCTTATCCAACCTTATATTTTGCGACGAACCAAAGAACAGGTTTTAAAAGATTTGCCAGAATTAACAGAGCAGATTTATTATTGTGATATGGATCCTGAACAGGAAAAATTATACGAGAAAGAAAAATCTAAAGCTCGTAATTTCTTACTTAAAACAGATGGTTCTCCTGATAAAATCAGCATTATTAATACTTTGATGAAATTGCGCCAATTGAGTAATCACCCAAAAATGGTCGATCAGGAATCTGAAATTGATTCTGGAAAATTTATTGCCGTTACCAATTATCTAGAAAACTTAGTAAAAGCAAAACAAAAAGTAATCATTTTCAGTTCGTTTGTAACCAATTTGAATTTCTATACCGATTGGTGCAAGGAAAACAAAATTGAATATTGTGAAATAACTGGTGAAACGCCAGCAGATAAAAGAGAACAGCAAGTGAAGATGTTTCAAGAAAAAGAAAATCCGCTGCTATTTTTCATTTCATTAAAAGCCGGTGGAGTTGGTTTGAATATTACGAAAGCGTCTTATGTATTATTTCTGGATCCTTGGTGGAATCCTTTCGCAGAAAAGCAAGGTGTTGCACGTGCACACAGAATTGGGCAGTTGAATAAAGTAAACGTAATTCGATTTATTTCGAAAAACACGGTTGAAGAGAAAATCATCAAACTGCAGGAAAACAAAAAATTATTGTCTGATTCTCTTTTGGAAGAAAGTTACATCAATGATGAAATTGAAGGCAACTTAGAATATATTTTGGGCGCTTAATTGTTAAACCTAATAGATTGGCATCTTTTTCGTTGTATAAAATTGTTATATTTACAAATCTTACAACGAAATACGATGCCTAAATTTTTATTTACAAGCTTTATATTCCTTTTTATTTTCACTTTAGCGAAAGCTCAAGAAAAAGAAATTGATCCTCCGTATAATATTAAAACCGTTTCTTTTATTCAGAATGGCAATAATGTTCCGCCAATTTTCGAATTAGGCGATGCATTTACATTTCAATTTGACGATTTATTTGGTAATGAAGCCAATTATTACTTTGAAGTTATTCATTGCGATTATAACTGGTTTCCAACAGATATTCCAAAAACAGACTATATTGTCGGCATGGATAATCAGAGAATTACAGATTTTTCAAATTCGTTTAATACACTTCAAGTATATACGCATTACAAACTTACTTTTCCGAATCAGTTTACACAGCTATTGAAACTTTCGGGAAACTATATGCTTCGAATTCTTAACGAAGACAGGGAACTCGTTTTTTCTAGAAAATTTATTTTATACGAAAATCATTGTACTGTTGGAGTGCAAGTAAAAAGAAGCCGTAATCTTAGTAACATTGATTATAAACAGAATCTTGAATTTGCAATTTTATCCAATGACATTGCTTTTCAGACTCCATTACAGAATGTAAAAGTGCTTTTATTGCAAAATGGAAATTTTCATACCGAGATCAAAAATATTGTACCTCAGTATACAATCGGCAATCAGCTCGTTTACAAATATGACAAAGAAACCCAATTCTGGGGCGGTAATGAATTTTTGTATTTTGAAAACAAAGACATTCGCTCAGCCAGTAATAATGTGGCCAAAATAGGTTCTAACAATGATATTTATAATTCATTTTTATACACGAATGCGGCAAGGGGAAATCAGATCTATACGAATTATGAAGATGTAAACGGAAACTTTGTAGTCAAAAATATTAACGGCTCAAACAATAGTATAGAAGCTGATTATGCTTGGGTCTATTTTACGCTTTCTGCACCTGCTTTTAGAATGAACAAAGACATTTATATTAGCGGAATGTTTAACAATTACAGCCTTTCACCAGAATATAAAATGGATTACAATAACGAAAAGGGCGTTTTTGAAAAAGCCGTCATGATAAAGCAAGGTTTTACTAATTTTCAGTACACCGTTGCAGACAAAAAAGGCATTGTTGATTTTGAAAATGCCATTGACGGAAACTTTTATCAGACTGAAAACGAGTACACCGTGCTGGTTTATTACAAAGAAGCAACCGATCGTTATCAGCGTGTAATTGGAAAAGGAAATGCAAACTCTATCAATATAGTCAATTAAAACAATGTTAAGGTTTTAGTTTAAACGATTTTTTTTTGTAGCTTTGCCTTTATAACACTCACATATATACGGCGTTAGTATGGTTTCCCAAATTACACGAGGCATAAAAATATCTGTTTTGACTAGTTTTGAAGGCACGTACTTCAAAAACTACAAGATTCATTTTGCTTTTAGCTACGTAGTTACCATCGAAAATCATAGTAAAGATTCTGTGCAATTAACTTCACGCCACTGGGAAATTTTTGATTCTTTAAATGATTTAGAAGTGGTAGATGGTGAAGGTGTAATTGGGAAAAAACCAGTTTTAAAACCTGGCGAAAACCATACGTATAGTTCTGGCTGTTTATTATCGTCTCCTTACGGCGCAATGAAAGGTCATTTTAACATGATTAATTTTACTACTACAAAAATATTCAAAGTAATTGTTCCTACTTTTAGAATGTGTGCTCCTTTTGCATTAAATTAAGATATAGTTTACATCTATAGCTTTTATCGTTATCTTAATCACAAAATTGTCAATTTATTAATTTATCCTTTGTACTTTTGTGCAGCGTTAGATTTTTCGTAACAAAACAAATCGTCTAACTTTAAATTGTCTAATTCACAAATTTTAAATAACATGCTTAAAGGATTTTTTCATGTACCAAAAGCGGTAAACGAGCCTGTAAAAAGCTACGCACCAAACTCACCAGAAAAAGCTGCTGTTCAAGCTGCTTATACCACAATGTGGAATTCTCAAATTGACGTTCCTTTATATATTGGAAGCGAAGAAATTAGAACTGGAAATACAAGAAACATTACAGCTCCACACGACCACAAACACGTTGTTGGAAAATACCATTTAGCTGAAAAACAACATATAGAAAGTGCCATTGCTAATGCACTTGAGGCAAGAAAAGCATGGGCAAACATGGCTTGGGAACAACGTGCTGCTATTTTCTTGAAAGCTGCCGAACTTATTGCAGGACCATACAGAGCTCGTATCAATGCGGCTACAATGATTGGTCAGTCTAAAAATATTCACCAAGCAGAAATCGATTCTTCTTGCGAATTAATTGACTTCTTACGTTACAATGTTGAGTTTATGACTCAAATCTATAACGATCAGCCAAAATCTGATTCTTCTGTTTGGAATCGTGTAGAATACAGACCTTTAGAAGGTTTTGTTTACGCTATTACTCCTTTCAACTTTACTGCTATCGCTGCAAACCTTCCTGCAAGTGCTGCTATGATGGGTAACGTTGTAGTTTGGAAACCAAGTGATAGCCAAGTATTTTCTGCAAAAGTTATCGTAGACGTTTTCAAAGAAGCTGGAGTTCCAGACGGAGTTATTAACGTAGTTTTTGGAGATGCTTTAATGATTACAGATACTGTTTTGGCTAGCCGTGATTTTGCTGGTATTCACTTCACAGGATCAACTCATGTATTTAAAGATATCTGGGCTAAGATTGGTGCAAACATCAACAATTACAAAACGTATCCAAGAATTGTTGGTGAAACAGGAGGTAAAGATTTTATCATTGCTCACCCAAGTGCAAATGTAAAACAAGTAGTTACAGGAATTACTCGTGGAGCTTTTGAATTCCAAGGACAAAAATGTTCTGCTGCTTCTAGAGCTTACATTCCGCAAAGTTTATGGCCAGCTGTAAAAGAGCAGTTAATTGCTGATGTTAAATCTATGAAAATGGGTTCTCCAGAAGATTTTGGAAACTTCATTACAGCTGTTATTCACGAAGGTTCTTTTGACAAATTAGCTAGTTATATCGACCAAGCTAAAAAAGACGCTGACGCTGAAATCATCGTTGGAGGAAACTACGATAAATCTGTAGGATACTTTATTGAACCAACAGTTATTGTAACAACAAATCCAAAATATACAACAATGGAAACTGAGCTATTCGGACCAGTTATCACTCTTTATGTTTACGAAGATGCGAAGTGGGAAGAAACTCTTGAATTAGTTGACACTACTTCTGAGTACGCTTTAACAGGAGCTGTGTTTAGTCAAGATCGTTATGCTATTGAAGTAGCAACAACTAAATTACAAAACGCTGCTGGTAACTTCTATATCAATGACAAACCAACTGGAGCTGTTGTAGGTATGCAACCATTTGGTGGAGCAAGAGCTTCTGGAACTAACGATAAAGCAGGTTCTGCATTGAACTTATTGCGTTGGGCTTCTCCAAGAACTATCAAAGAAACTTTTGTAACTCCAGAAGATTACAGATACCCTTTCTTGGGTTAATCCAATTTAAAATTTCAGGTTTCAAGTTATAAATCTGACTAATATAAGTAAAGCCAATTCTCTTCCGAGAATTGGCTTTTTGCTTTTACTTACAATAATAGTTGCTGATTTTGTAATCTTTTTCTTATTTATTTAAAAATCAACACTTTAAACATCTCAATTACCTTATTTTGATACTTTAAAAACTTATTGTTCCTATCAAAAAAAACTCATCCAACTAAATTTGTCTCAATCTTAAATAGCATTAAAAGACCTAATATATTAATAGCATAAGTATGAGAAATTTAAACAATGTTCCTAAAGTTATTATGGAATCTAAAAGCATTGGGCATCCAATTAATTATAAATGGACAAAAAAGAAAATAAATAAACTTTTGGATCCTATTGAAGGCAATGAAGACCTTGAAGAAACCTTAATGCAAATAAACCATAAAGGTTCAATTGGTTTGACTGCCGCATTGTTGGAATGGGTTTACTGGCGTTTTACAGGTTATAGCCAAGTAACAAATGACACACAAAAACGTCTTGAAGCGCTTTGGTGTTCTATTAACAATCGCGAGCAAACTAATCCTTTATTATTTGACACCGATTTTGATATGCCTGCAGCAGGTTCTGTTAATGGCGCACTTTGGATCGCGTTAATGAATGTGAGAATGATAGATGTAAGATACCGCAAAGGATCTTACTTTCTACAAAATGAACTTGTAGGGTTAGCATTGCTAGCGCGTCATATTACACCAAAAAAGAAAAAATTCGATAACTGGTTTGCACAAACTATTATTAAATTAACTCATTCACATCCTAATCCATACAAAAACGAAAAATTGGATGAAAGCGACGAAGCGGTATACGATTCGTCACACGAACCAGTAATTTGCAGAGAATTTTTCTTTGATGAAAATTTCAAATATTCAGTTGAAGCATCAGAAAATGCAATTCATGCTTTCATTGACAATTTAGATCTTAAAGCAAATAGCTTTTTAAATCTTCCCAAAAAAGCTTCATAATTTAAGCTATAGTTTTGTTCAAAAAAATAACCCGTTTAGAAATTCTAATCGGGTTATTTAATATTAAGATTTAAATTTTAAAGGAAGATGAACTACCTTTTTGGTTTCAAAAAATTCATCTTCGAAATAATCAGCCAAATCATATAAAGTGGCATTCGGAAAATCTTTTAATTCTTCGGCTAAATCACCACCTTTTAAATAAAGGATTCCATTTTTAAGAATGTGTTTGTGCTGTTTTTTGATTTTATCATTAATCCACGAAACAAAATCTGGCATATTGGTAACAGCACGGCTCACAATAAAATCAAAATCGCCTTTTACCAATTCAGCACGCTTTTGTTCTGCTTTTACGTTCTTTAATTCTAATGCATCAACAACACCTTGAACTACTTTTATTTTTTTTGCGATAACATCAATTAAATAAAAACGCGTTTCAGGAAAAAGAATCGCTAACGGAATTCCAGGAAAACCTCCTCCCGTTCCAACATCTAAAACCGTTGTTCCAGGTTCGAACTTCATGACCTTAGCAATTCCTAATGAATGCAAAATGTGTTTTGTATATAATGAATCGATGTCTTTGCGAGAAATAACATTGATTTTTTCATTCCAATCGTGGTATAAAAAGTCTAATTTTTGAAATTGTTCGATTTGAAGATCCGTCAAATCTGGAAAATATTTCAATATCTCATCCATTGCTATAATTTTTTAACAAAAGTACTACTTTACGATTGAAATATTTAACTCAATTTTGCAAATTGAAAATTTATAATAATTACCTTTGAAACCTATTTAAATTAATTATGAATAACACTGCTCCTACTTTTGCACGGCAAGACAATTTAAAGTTTTTTAGAACGCTTAACTCACGCGTAAACAATTACTTTAAAGAAAATAATATCAAAAAGACCGGAAACTGGCAGTTACACTTAAAAGCCGTTATTCTATTTGCTGTTTTTTTAACTCCATACTTTTTAATCCTTACGCTTAACATGCCTTTTTGGGTGATGTTGCTTTTATCAATCGTAATCGGAATTGGAATGGCGGGTGTTGGAATGAATGTAATGCATGATGGCAATCACGGATCATATTCTACTAAAAACTGGATCAATAAATTCATGGGCGGAACTATTTATGTTCTAGCAGGAAACGTATACAACTGGCAAGTACAGCACAATGTTTTGCACCATACTTATACTAATATTCCAGGACATGATGAAGACTTGGATGCAGGACGAATTATTCGTTTTACTGAACATGCTAAATGGTATCGTTTTCACCGTTTTCAGCACTATTATTCTGTTTTCTTATACGGTCTACTGACATTTAACTGGGCTCTGACAACAGATTTCAGACAAATGCGTACTTATTTGAAAAGAAAACTATCTTATGGAGAACCAAAAAGCCCTAAGATTCTTTGGACAACTTTGATCATCACAAAAATGATTTATATTTCTATCTGGATTGTTCTTCCTATTTTAATCGGAATTACATGGTGGAAAGTACTTCTAGGCTTTTTCGTGATGCATTACACTGCTGGATTAATTCTAAGCGTTGTGTTCCAATTAGCGCACGTTGTAGATCATACCACAAACCCAACTCCAAACGAATTAGGAGAAATGGACAATACTTGGGCAGTTCACCAATTGTATACTACAACTAATTTTGCTCCTAAAAATGCTATCGTGAATTGGTACACAGGCGGTTTAAATCATCAAATCGAACATCATATTTTCCCAAATATCAGTCATATTCATTACGGTAAAATTGCAAAAATTGTAAAAGAAACAGCAAAAGAATGCAATTTGCCTTATTACGAATATAAAACAATGCGAAGTGCCGTTGTTGCTCACTTTAAGCATTTACGCGAATTGGGAATGAAACCAGAATTAGCAGTTTAGAAACTAAAAAAATCTATTAATAATTAACCTTCCTTAAACAACAGCAAATTTAAGGACATTCAAAATTTTTATAATGAATCATATTCTTTCGGACAGAATCAACAACTTAGCAACTTCGCAAACATTGGCAATGGCCGCTTTAGCACGCGAACTAAAAGCACAAGGAAAAGATATTATTAGTTTAAGTTTAGGTGAGCCTGACTTTAATACGCCAGACTTCATCAAAGAAGCAGTAAAAAAAGCAGTAGACGAAAATTACAGCACTTACTCGCCTGTTGAAGGATATTTAGAATTAAGAGAAGCAATTTGCAGAAAATTTAAAAGAGACAACGATTTAGAGTACAAACCAACTCAAATTGTAGTATCTACAGGAGCAAAACAATCTTTATACAACATTGCACAAGTAATGTTAAATGATGGTGACGAGGTAATTTTACCAGCACCTTACTGGGTTTCTTATTTTGAAATCGTAAAACTTTCTGGTGGAGTTCCAGTTGAAGTTCCAACATCTGTAGAAACAGATTTCAAAATGACACCAGAACAATTAGAAGCTGCAATCACACCAAAAACAAAAATGATGTGGTTTTCTTCTCCTTGTAATCCTTCAGGTTCTGTTTACAGCAGAGAAGAATTAACAGCTTTGGCTAAAGTTTTAGAAAAACACCCAAATATTTACGTAGTTTCAGATGAAATCTATGAGCACATCAATTTCTCAGGAACTTTCTGCAGTATCGGTTCAATCCCAGGAATGTTGGAAAAAACAATTACAGTAAACGGAGTTGCAAAAGCATTCGCAATGACAGGATACAGAATTGGTTATATTGGAGCCCCAGAATTTATCGCAAAAGCGTGTACAAAAATTCAAGGACAAGTAACTTCAGGAGCAAATTCTGTTGCACAAAGAGCTACAATCACTGCAGTAGATGCTGATCCAAGCGTGTTAAACCATATGGTTGAAGCTTTCCACGGACGTAGAGATTTAGTTGTTGGATTATTGAAAGAAATTCCAGGAGTAAAAATCAACGTTCCAGAAGGAGCATTCTACGTATTCCCAGACGTTTCTTCTTTCTTCGGAAAAACATTAAAAGGACACGAAATTAAAGATGCAAACGACGTTTCGATGTATCTTTTAGCAGAAGCAAACGTTGCAACAGTAACAGGAGACGCTTTCGGAAATCCAAACTGTATTCGTTTCTCTTACGCAACAAGCAACGACATTTTAAAAGAAGCATTACGCAGAATCAAAGAAGCTTTGACTGCATAACCATATTCTAAGTTTTATAAAAACGGCTTAAGGTTCAAAAGTTTCATCACTTTTATACTTTAAGCCGTTTTTTTATTGAATTTATTTAGGCGAATCAAAGCATCTAAAAAGTTTTTCTTTAGTCAATTAAAAGAGAAGCGATCTCTTTTGTAATAACAGTTGGAGAATTACATTCGCAATTACTCAAACCAACCACATAAATTTGATCTGTTGGCTCATAAATTCCCATAGATTTAAAACCAAAAATACTTCCTCCGTGTTCACGAATTGTTTTACTTTTTACTTTTTCCAAATGCCAACCATATCCATAATCTATATTTGTCCTATTATTTAGTTTATAATTTGTAAAAGCTTTTTCCCTATAATTTGGGCTTAATAATAAATTTCCGTTTAGTGCATTTTGCCATTTTAGCAAATCATCTACAGTAGACATTATTGAACCAGAAGCATACGGTATAGAAAAACTGATATAGTTTGCATTTACATAACCACTTTTATCGCGATAGCCAGAAACTCTGTTTTTAATGATCCTATCATGACTTGCATAGTAACTATTTTCCATTCCAGCTTTGTTAAAAATGTTTTGAACTACAAAATCTTCATAAGTCTGTCCAGTCACAATTTCAATAATATACCCTAAAAGCGCATATCCAGAATTACAATATTTATATTCTTCGCCAGGTTTAAAATCCATCGGTTGATCCTTAAAAAAATCAACAAGCTCTTTTGGCGACAAATCTTCTCTTGCAATATCCTTAATAGACTTCATGCTTGTAAAATCTTTGATTCCAGAAGTATGTGTCAGTAAATGATGTATTGTAATCACATTTCCATGTGTTGGATAATCAGGAATAAATCTCGTAATTTCATCATCGAGCTTAAGTTTTCCTCTTTCAGCCAATATTAAAATAGAAATTGCCGTAAACTGTTTGGTCATAGATCCAATTTCGAAAACAAATTCAGGTTTCATTTTTACATTCATTTCTAAATCTGCCATTCCAAAAGCTTTTCTATAAATAACCTTTCCTTTTTTAACAGCCAAAAAAACAGCTCCCGGATTCTCAGATTTAAACTTAGAAGAAATTAAACTGTCGATTTTAGCTTCTAAATTTTGAGAAAATCCATTATGGAAAACTAAAAGAAGAATTATAAATTTTAAAATTGTTTTCATGTAATAATTGATTAATGATTGATTTTCATTTTGACGACAAAATCAAACATTGGGTTACAATTTAAATTACAAGGGCGTGTTTCGCCGCGGCGAATCGGGCTATCCGCTATATCTTTTATGGTGAACCCCACCATAAAAGGATACCGCTCCTATCCCTCACGCAAAACGGTAAACAAGAATTGTCGTTTTTTAAAAAGAAAAAATTTGTTCAAATTAATTTAAATCTGCGTGAAACTTTTTTCAGAGTTTCAAAATTTCCATTCCACAATATTATAAAACCCCGCTTGTAATCCTGTAAAACAAACCACTTTATAATTGTAAACTTTGTAACATATTAATTTCAAAAAATTATATGTCATGACACATGCAGAAGAAACCACCACAGAAACAATTAAAACCTTAGAAGGATTAATTTCAATTCTTGAAGATGGAAAACTAGGATATACAGATGCAGCAGAGCATGTAGAAAATCCCGCAATAAAAACCGATTTCCTTGAATATGCCCGCGAAAGAGCTTTATTTATTGTAGAGTTACAAAACCAAATCAACAAACTAGGAAAATCTACAGATACTTCTGGCGGAGGTCCGCTTGGAGCTTTACACCGTACTTGGATTGATATCAAGTCAGCTTTTACAGGAGGTGATACCGAAGCCATTATAAACGCCTGCATTACTGGAGAAGAAGCCGCAATTGAAAAATATAAAAAGGCACTCGAAGAAAATCACCTAGAACACGAACAGATTTACATCGTTTCAAAACAATTGAACAGTATTCAAAATACTTTATCACAAATTAAAATGAGAGCAAATTAATCGATCGATTCATGCTTTTTTTTTGAGAACTGCTCGGTCTTCGGATCGGGCGGTTTTTTTATTTTGAGCTTAAATAAAAACCTTTTTCTTGACATTAGGAAAATGGTAGAAACAGAATCAAGTTCCGAAGGAACGAATCATTTTGAAGCAACGGATTTTGATCCGTGGTAAGGAAAACAACACCATTATCATTCCATATTAAGTTAACAATTTCAAAAAAAACGCTTCAGGACTAGCAAACTCAAATAATTTATTAGACCTTTGCACACTTTTTTTCGTGAATACCACAAAAGGCTAAAGTTTTAGAAATGAAGAAGAAAATAGAAATATTAGCTCCAGCAAGAGATTTAATCGGCGGAATGGCAGCTATTAACAGCGGTGCCGATGCAGTATATATTGGTGCACCACAATTTGGAGCACGTTCTAATGCCAACAATTCTATTGAAGATGTTGCTGCATTAGTAAAATATGCTCACTTATTTAATGCTCAAGTTTTTGTGGTAATGAATACCATTTTATACGACAACGAATTAGAAACGTGTCGTGCCATGATTTGGGAATTATACGATATTGGCGTAGATGCCTTGATTATTCAAGACATGGCGATTATGGAAATGGACTTGCCTCCTATCGTACTTCACGCCAGCACACAAGCCAACAACCGTGACGCAGATAAAATCAAATTTCTTAAAGATGCCGGAATCAAACGTGTGGTTTTAGCACGTGAATTAAACTTGCATCAAATCAAACAAATCTACGATCACGCTGATGTTGAACTAGAATTCTTTGTAACTGGTGCATTATGTGTATCATTCAGCGGAAACTGTTATATGAGTGTAGCAAACGGAGAACGTAGCGCTAACCGTGGTTCTTGCGCTCAAAACTGTCGTTTACCTTATAACTTAATTGACGGAAACGGAGATACTTTAATCCGAAACAGTCACTTGCTTTCGATTAAAGATTTAGACGTTTCAGATCAGATACCGAATTTGATTGAAGCTGGAATCGTTTCTTTCAAAATTGAAGGACGTCTTAAAGATGTAGCTTACGTTAAAAACAATGTATCTTACTTACGCCAAAAATTAGATAGCTTTTTAGAAGGAAGCGATAAATATACTAAGGCTTCTTCTGGAAAATGTACGTATACTTTCGATTCAACTTTAAGCAGAACTTTTAACCGTGGTTATACCGATTATTTCGTAAACGAAAGACACGCTAGTATTGGTTCTTGGGAAAGTCCAAAATCAAAAGGACAATATATTGGTAAATTAATCCGTACTATTGGAGACGCTTACGAAATTGAAAATGGCGAATTGTTAAACAACGGTGACGGACTCTGTTTCATCAACGAAAATAACGAAGCTGACGGAATTTACGTAAACAAAGCCGAAAATGGAAAAGTTTATCCAAACGTTTTAAAAGAAATCAAAGACGGAACTTTCATTTACCGTAACAACGATACTGCTTTCATCAAAATTGTTGAAAGAGAAGACAGTGCGATCCGTAAAATCGGAACGACTTTATTACTTACCGAAAACGAAAATGGTTTCGAATTAATCGCAACCGACGAAGACGGAAATGTAAGCACAGTAAAATTAGAGCACGCAAAAGAACCGACAAAAACTGGCGAATCAATCGAAGAAAACATTAAAGTTCAATTGGCAAAAACAGGTTTCACCCCTTACAGCGCCGATGAAATCAATGTAATGTTTACTCAAAACTGGTTCCTTCCTATTTCAAAAATCAACGAAATGAGAAGAAATGTTTTCGAACAATTATCAGAAATTCGTCTGGCAAATTACAAACGTGAAGAACACCAATTGGTAAAAACGTCACATCCTTATCCAGAAACTAAACTGGATTTTATGTACAACGTTTCGAACAAAACGGCTCGTAAATTCTACGAACGTCACGGTGTTACCGAAATTGAAAAAGCATTTGAATTACAATGGGATCCAGGAAAATCTCGTGTAATGACCACAAAATATTGCATCAAATACGAATTAAAAAAATGTCCGATACACCAAAAAGATATTGTGGGTGTTAAGGTTAAAGAACCTTTGGTTTTAAAACAGGGCGAATTGGAATACAAATTAAAATTCAACTGCAAACCCTGCGAAATGGAAATCTGGGAAAAAGATGCCGAATTTGAGATTGAAGAAGATCAATTTCATTAATTTTATTTTAACCGCAGAGTTTTTTTACCGCAAAGGCACAAAGAATTACGCAAAGTTCGCAAAGATTAATTAAAATCTTTGCGAACTTTTTCTTTTACTTAAAAACAAAACTTAGCGCTCTTAGCATATTCCTTTGCGAACTTTGCGGTTAAATTAATCTGCAAAATCAAGAGACAAACTTTGCGGTTAAAAGAAGCTTTTTCTTTACTTTTACTACGCAACAATACACTACTCCAAAATGAAAATATTACTTCTCGGTTCAGGCGAATTAGGCAAAGAATTTGTCATTGCCGCACAACGAATCGGACAAACTATAATTGCAGTTGACAGTTACGAAAATGCACCAGCCATGCAAGTTGCACACGGATTTGAAGTCATTAATATGCTTGACGGCGAAGCTCTTGACCGAATTGTAGCAAAACACAAACCTGATTTTATTGTTCCCGAAATAGAAGCCATTCGCACCGAACGTTTTTACGATTACGAAAAACAAGGCATCACAGTTGTTCCTTCAGCGAAAGCGGCCAACTTTACCATGAACCGTAAAGCTATTCGCGATTTAGCAGCAAAAGAACTCGGATTACGAACAGCAAAATACCAATACGCAACATCGGCAGAAGAATTACAAAAAGCGGTTCAGAAAGTCGGAATTCCGTGTGTGGTTAAACCTTTAATGTCTTCTTCTGGAAAAGGACAATCGACAATCAAATCGGAAAGTGATATCGAAAAAGCCTGGCAATACGCCGTTGCAGGTTCGCGTGGCGATGTTATCGAAGTGATTGTAGAAGCTTTTGTAGACTTCCATTCAGAAATTACACTTTTAACGATTACTCAAAATAATAATCCAACATTATTCTGCTCGCCAATTGGTCACAGACAAGAAAGAGGCGATTATCAAGAAAGCTGGCAACCAGCTTTGGTTTCAGAAAAAGATCTATACGAAGCTCAGGATATGGCCGAAAAAATTACCGAAGCGCTTGGCGGTGCCGGACTTTTTGGTGTTGAATTTTTCCTGACAAACGAAGGCGTTTATTTCTCTGAACTTTCACCACGTCCGCATGACACGGGGATGGTAACTTTAGCAGGAACGCAAAATTTCAACGAATTCGAATTGCATTTACGAGCGATTTTAAGTCTGCCAATTTTCGAAATTACTCTAGAAAAAGCTGGAGCTAGCGCTGTAATTTTAGCATCAGAAGATTCGACAAATCCAACTTTTACCGGAATCGAAAAAGTAGCCGCTTTACCCAAAACCGATTTTAGGATTTTTGGAAAACCAACTTCAAGACCTTACCGAAGAATGGGAGTCGTTTTAAGTCACGATACACTTTCAACTCCAATTAATGAAGTAATAGAACGTGCCAAAGAAACCGCAAAATTAATAACTGTAAACTTGTAGATATGAAAAATATATTATTAGTGACATTCCTTTTTATTGGAATCGCTGTACAAGCACAAAGCAAAAAGAAATTTGATAAACCAACAGTAGTTGAAGCTTCATGCGGAGAATGCCAATTCGGAATGAAAGGCAAAAGCTGTGATTTAGCTGTTCGCATTGACGGAAAAAGCTATTTTGTTGACGGAACAACGATTCACGATCACGGAGATGCGCATTCAGAAAAAGGTTTTTGCAATGCTATCAGCAAAGCTTTAGTTACGGGAGAAATTGTAAACAACAGATTCAAAGCAACATCATTCACTTTAATAGACGATAAAAAATAATGGCATTAATTCTCGAAAATATTGCCAAACACGTTTCTCTGACTCCAGAAGAACAGGCGCTTTTTTTATCTAAAGTAGAAACAAATACATACAAAGCCAAGACGCTTTTGTTAAATGCGGGCGAAGTTTGCACGCATTCTTATTTTGTAAATTCTGGTATTTTAAGAAGTTTCAATATCAACGATAATATTGTTGAGCATGTACTTTCATTTGCCTGCGAAGGCTGGTGGATGAGCGATATGTACAGTTACTTTTCGCAGAAACCAGGACAGCTTTTTATTGAAGTTTTAGAAGAAGCAGAAGTAGTTTCTCTATCCAAAGAAAATCAAGAGCAATTGTATCTCGAGATTCCGAAATTGGAACGTTTTTTCAGGATTTTAATTGAAAATTCATTAGTTGCGAACCAGCAGCGATTAATGGACAACTTAAGCCTACCTGCCGAAGAACGTTTTGAAAAGTTCACTAAAAAATACGGAACATTAGTTCATAAAGTTCCTCAAAAACAAATCGCTTCTTTCATTGGTGTAACACCTGAATTTTTCAGCAAAATGAAAGCTCGCCTTTTGAAGAAATAAAGTTTTCCGCCACGAATTCACGAATTTTTATTTTCAATGATTGTCGAATAAAAATTCGTGAATTCGTGGCGGAAAAAAATTAAAATTGCTCAACCTCCGTAGAATGTTTCATTGCGGTTATGGATGATCTTCCTATCATCACCGTATTTTGAACGGCGTCGAAATAAGAAGTTCCTACAAAAGCTTGGTGTTTTACAGCTCTGAATCCGTTTTTTTGGAGAGCGAATTCTCTTTCCTGCAATTCAGAGTAGCCCGCCATTCCGCGTTCTTTGTAGGCTTTAGACAATTCGAACATACTTGTATTCAAAGCGTGGAATCCTGCCAAAGTGATGAATTGAAAACTGTATCCCATTGCTGCCAAATCTTCTCTAAACGTTTCCATTTCGGCTACAGATAATTTCGCTGCCCAATTGAAAGAAGGAGAACAATTGTACGCCAGCATTTTATCTGGAAACTCCTTTTTCATCGCTTTTGCAAATTTTCTTGCATATTCTAAATCCGGATTACTGGTTTCCATCCAAATCAAATCAGCATACGGAGCGTAGCTCAAACCTCTAGCGATTCCCTGATCGATTCCGTTGTTTACATAAAAGAAACCTTCAGCTGTTTTTTCTCCCGTTAAGAATTTACGATCTCTTGGATCTGCATCACTCGTTAGCAAATTAGCTGCATCAGCATCTGTTCGGGCAACAATTAAAGTTGGAACTCCCATAACATCTGAAGCCAATCTTGCTGCAATCAATTTATTAATCGCTTCTTGAGTTGGCACCAAAACTTTTCCGCCTAAGTGTCCGCATTTTTTAGCAGAACTCAGCTGATCTTCAAAATGAACTCCAGAAGCTCCGGCCTCAATCATTGACTTCATTAATTCGAAAGCATTTAAATTGCCCCCAAAACCTGCTTCGGCGTCGGCTACAATCGGCACTAAATAATCTTTTTTATCTTCAATATTATTTACGGTCTGAATCTGATCGGCACGCAATAAAGCATTGTTTATCTTTTTTACCACCATCGGAACGCTGTTTACAGGATACAGTGATTGGTCAGGATACATCTCGCCCGCCAGATTCGCATCAGCAGCAACCTGCCATCCACTCAAATAAATTGCTTCTAAACCGGCATCCACTTCCTGAATCGCCTGATTTCCCGTTAAAGCTCCCAAACCCGCTACATAATCCTGACTTTTTAACTTTCTCCATAATTTTTCTGCACCCATTTTTGCAATAGAATGCTCGATTTTATACGATCCTTGAAGCGTCACTACTTCACTTGCAGTGTAAGGACGCTCCACTCCTTTCCATCTCGGGTTCGTAATCCAATCGTTAATCAGTTCCTGAATTCTGTCTTCTGTTGTTTTCATAAATAGTATAGTTAAGTTGGTTAGTAAGTAATAGTGTTCAGTTCACAGTTTTAAGTGTCCAGTTTTTAACTGACCTTAAAAGATCTGTGTAAATCTTTCGTTATCATTTTATCTGCCTGATCTGTAAAATCTGCGAGAGTTTTTTTGCTCGCAGATCACGCAGATAGAGCAGATTTTATTTTTTAATTATAAGTACTTATAACATGGAATCGTTAAGAAATCAACGAAATCGGCATTTACAACTAGCCTCTCCAAAACTTTTTCAGCTAAAGGAAATTGCTGTTCTTCGTGTTTTTCTTCGCCTAATTCTGTTTTGATTTTCTGAAATTCATCCAAAGCCAATTCGTGATAGTACGCCAGATCTAATTTTCGTCCATTATCCAAAATCACTTTGTTTTGAAGCCATTGCCACAATTGCGATCTCGAGATTTCAGCGGTTGCCGCATCTTCCATCAAATTATGCAAAGCGGCAGCACCTTGTCCATTCAGCCAGGAAGCCAGATATAGAACTGCAACATTGATGTTTTTTCGAACACCGTTTTCTGTAATCAGTCCAATTGGCGGTTCAATCAGATCTTCTTCTGTTATTTTGCGGTTTTCTCTTTTTATATGAATCTGATTTGGACTTGGCATTCCTTCATCAAAAACGGCTTTTGCCAACGAAACCAAATCTGGATGTGCTACCCAAGTTCCGTCATGACCGTTTCGAACTTCACGTTCTTTATCGGTTTTCACTTTCGCGAAAGCGATCGCATTGGCTTCATCATTATTTCGAATAGGAATTTGCGCTGCCATTCCGCCGATTGCATGGATTCCGCGTTTATGACATCTCTGAATTACCAGATTTGAATATGCATTCATAAAAGGTGAAGTCATATTTACCTGATCGCGATCTGGAACAATGAATTTTGGATTTTTTCTAAACTTTTTAATGTAAGAGAAAATATAATCCCAGCGTCCGCAGTTTAAGCCAACGATATGTTCTTTCAATTCGTAAATGATTTCATCCAACTGAAAACTTGCTGTAATCGTTTCAATTAAAACTGTCACTTTTATTGTTCCTCGTTTCAGTTTCAAATAATCTTCTGTAAAATCAATTACGCTGTTCCACCATCTTGCTTCCAGATAATGTTCCAATTTCGGAATGTAGAAATACGGTCCAGAATTGTTCTCCAAAAGTCTTTTATGATTATGAAAAACATATAAACCAAAATCTACTAGCGAACCCGAAACTTCATTCCCTTCAATCAAAACATGTTTTTCAGGCAGATGCAAACCTCTTGGACGTACAATCAGTGTTGCGATTTTTTGATTTAAGTGATACGATTTCTGTTTCACCAAATCGGTATACGTAATGGTTTTGTTCACCGCATCGATTAAATTCACTTGTCCGTCCATTAGGTTTTTCCAAGTTGGAGAAGTGCTGTCTTCAAAATCGGCCATAAAAGTTTTCGCACCCGAATTCAGAGCATTGATAATCATTTTGCGGTCAACTGGTCCAGTAATTTCGACTCTTCTGTCTAATAAATCTTTAGGAATTTCTCCAGCTGTCCAATTACTTTCTCTGACGCTTTTTGTCTCTGGAGTAAAAACCGGCAGGACGCCTTGATCAAAAGCAACTTGTTTTTGCTCTCTTTGCAAAAGCAATAATTTTCTTTGCGAATCGAATTTTTTGTGCAATTCGATGATAAACGCAGTCGCTTCTTCTGTCCAGATTTTTGGATAAGCAAGCTTTTTGTCGGCTAAGAATTCTATAGCCATTTCAGTAATCTCTAATTGGTTTTTCATAGCTGCAGATTTTAATTTTTATTGGATTAAAAAGTTATTCTTCTCAATCGTATTTCATTTTATCAAAACCAATAAATCATAACTAACTCATAATTAATTCGTTTCGACAGTACAATGTTATAAAAAAGTTTTTTACAAAACAAGCGAACGTTCGCTAAATTTTAAAAATATTTATTTTGCGATTGTTTTTAGAATGTCTATATTTGACATTATGGATATCGAAAAAGACTATATAAAGCTGATTTTTGGGCTAAAACTGAAGCAAGTTCGGACGCAAAAAAACTTGTCTCTTTTTGGTTTGGCCAAACTGACCAATCTTTCAAAATCGTATTTAAACGAGATTGAAAAGGGAAAAAAATACCCCAAAACAGATAAAATTTTGCTTTTATGCGAACATTTGGATGTGACTTACGACCAAATGGTGTCTTTAAAACTCGATAATAACCTCGCTCCGATTGGCGAAATCTTAAAATCTGGAATTTTAAAAGAGATTCCGCTTGAACTTTTCGGAATTCAAGAAGCCGACTTAATTGATATTATCGCGAATGCTCCAGCAAAAGTCAATGCCTTTATCAGTACGATTATTGAAATTGCACAGCATTATAATTTAAGTCGGGAAAGTTTTTTCCTCGCCGCTTTACGTTCGTATCAGGAAGCGCACAGCAATTATTTTGAAGATTTAGAAGAAAAAGTAATTGCTTTTTCGAAGTCCTTTCAAATCAATTTAGATTCGAAGATCAGTATTGAAGAGCTAGAAGCGATTTTAAAAGAGGAATACGAATACGTCATAAAAGAAATTGCGTTTACAGATCAGGAGGCTTTGGGAGATTTGCGTTCGATTTATGTTCCAAAAAGTAGAACTTTATTGCTTTCAACCGAACTAGATGATCCGCAAAAAGCTTTTATTTTAGCCAAAGAAATAGCGTATAATTATCTACAGATTTCAGATCGTCTGCTGACTTTTAGTTGGATTAAGTTTGAAAATTTTGATCAGGTTTTGAATAATTTTTATGCTTCTTATTTTGCGGGAGCTTTACTTTTGCCAAGAAAATTGGTTGTCAATAAAATCAATGCTTTTTTGGAAAACGAAAATCCAAAACCGGAAGAATTTGTCGCACTAATTGAGAGTTTCCAAGTTTCGCCTGAATCTTTTTATCAGCGATTGACCAATTTATTGCCAAAAGATTTTCAGCTGAAAAACCTTTTCTTCCTAAGATTGTCTCACCGAATTGGTTCTGATGTTTATCAAATCAACAAGGAATTGCATATTACGCATCAGCAGGAACCTCACGCCAATGAGACGAATGAACATTATTGCAGAAGATGGGTTTCGGTAAAAACGATTGACGAAGCGATCAGACAGAATAAACCTCATTTTTTTGATGCACAGATTTCGAGTTACGCTAATAGCGGCAACGAATATTTGGTTTTTTCATCGGCTACAAAAGATCCTTTTGCTGAAAATTATATTAGAAGTATTTCGGTTGGAATCTTAATTAATCCGACAATGAAAAAGAAATTTAAATTCATTGACGGAAAACCTTTGGTAAAACGAATTGTAGGTGTAACTTGCGAAACCTGCGCGGTACCAGATTGTTTAGAAAGAGCTGCTCCGCCAATTGTTTTGGAGAAAAAGAAACGCCATGAAAATACAGATGCCGTTGTACAGCAGTTTATGAATCAATACAGTTAGAATTTTATGCATTATTTATCTTTACTAATAGTTCTGCTTTCTGTAAACTTCAGTCAGAAAACAGACAAACTTAATGGACGTTATAATTATCTAATAGAAGATAACGATTCGTATATCCAAAAAGATAAAATTACTTTTAAGGATAGTGTTTTTGTTTTTGATAATAAATACATGCCTAAAGGAAAGGTTTCTTATGGAAATGCAATACTTCTGGATAATTTCATAAATACTGATTTAGTTATAACTATTCCGAAAGATCAAATTCAGAAAGATACTATTGAGTTTTTTATGCATGATAGGAAAAGTTCTTCTGCAAATTACCTTGATGAAGTGACTGGGAAAGGGAGATTAATTAGGATAAAGTAGTTTTTTTAGTCTCGCAAAGGCGCTAAAGCGCAAAGGTTAATTTTTCTTTAAACACGATTTCTCAACGCAATCTTGTCATCCTGAGGAAGGAAGGATCTCACTCGAAGCTCGACAAAGATTGGCGATCATTCAGATGGAATTTCGCATGTGATCCTTCCTTCGTCAGGAGGACAAGCTGCATGGTTACTTTCCTATATTACTTCTGAAAACAAAAACTTCTAAATTAGCCCCGATAGAAGTGGAAATCCTTTTGTGACGGGGTTCGGCACAAAAGATTGAAACGGATAGCGGGACTAGACTTATTTTGAAAACCAATTTTCTGCTTCAAAAAATCAATTAGATAATTTGGGAATGTGTCAATTAGATAATTCTACTAAATCTTGAAAATTTTTCAAAGATTGGTGAATCACTTTGTAGAGTTACTAGTATGATCCTTCCTTCATCAGGATGACAAACTGCATGATAAAAACCTTTGAACCTTTGTCACTCTGTCTCTTTGTACCTAAAAAGAAAAACCTCAAAATCTTTCTTAATCTAGGTTAAGTGCTTTTCCTTTACGATGATAGTATCTTTGTACTATAAAAATAATGAAAGGACAAAATCATGGAAAATATAGTATTGCACAAAGCAGAATCAAGAGGAAATGCAAATCACGGATGGTTAAACGCTTATCATAGCTTTAGTTTTGCTAGCTGGTATAATCCAGATAGAATTCAGTTTGGAGCGCTTCGCGTTTTGAACGATGATACGATTGCTGCAGGAATGGGATTTGGAACTCACCCTCACGATAATATGGAAATTATTACGATTCCGCTTGAAGGTGATTTGGCTCATAAAGACAGTATGGGAAACACTGAAGTGATCAAAAATGGTGACATTCAGGTAATGAGTGCGGGAACTGGAATTCAGCATAGCGAGTTTAACCCAAATGCTGATCAGCAGACTAAATTATTGCAGATTTGGCTGTTTCCAAATAAAAGAAACGTTACGCCACGTTACCAACAAATCACTTTAGATGTTGCGGACAGACACAATAAATTATCTCAAGTTTTATCTCCAAATGCAGATGATGAAGGGGTTTGGATTCACCAAGATGCTTGGTTCAACATGGGTAATTTCGATTCTGGAGTTACTGCCGAATATAAAATCAAAAAAGAAGGAAACGGAGTTTATGCTTTCGTTTTAAAAGGAAATGTAACCATCAACGGTCAGGAATTAAATTCTCGTGACGCGGTTGGAATTTCAGGAACTGATACTTTAAATATTAAAGCGAATACAGATGCTGAATTCTTATTAATGGATGTTCCGATGAATTATTAATTCGAACAAAAAACAATTAAATACCTGTTACGCTGAAACGATAATAAATCTGGAAATCAGATTATTATCGTTTCTTTTTTTAACCTTTAATTGATAAAAAACAAAATAAGAAAGACTAACTTTATAAAAATAAGGACATTGGTCTGACTTTAAAATTAAAACTAATCCTTAAAATTTTAAACCATGAATCCAAATAATCTCACTAAAGAATACACAAACGGAGAAGTTACTATTGTCTGGCAATCTGGAAAATGTATTCACTCCGCAAATTGCGTCAAAAACAATCCAGATGTTTTTCGTCCAAAAGAAAAACCGTGGATTACTCCAGAACAATCTACAACTGAGAAAATAATTTCGACTGTAAATAAATGTCCGTCGGGAGCGTTGACATTTTATATGAATAAATAATCATCATTAAAAACCCGACAGGTTTTCAAAACCTGTCGGGTTTGTTCACATAAATTTTTATAAATGTGATAATCAAAAAATTATCGCATTTTTTATTTCTTAATCTAGGTTAAGTGCTTCAAGACAACTGTCAACGTAACTTTGTCTTATCAAAATGAAACAAATTAATTATTTAAAAAAATAAAATTATGGCAACTACAAAATGGTCAATTGACCCAACTCACTCAGAAATTGGTTTTAAAGTAAAACACATGATGTTTACTAATGTTTCAGGAAAATTTGGAACTTACGATGCAACAGTAACAACAGAAGGAGATAATTTCGAAAATGCAGACATTCAATTTTCTGCTGATATTGCTTCTATCGATACTGCAAATGCAGACAGAGATGGTCACTTAAGAAGTGGTGATTTCTTTGACGTAGAAAATCATCCAAAATTAACTTTCAAATCTTCAACTTTCAAAAAAATCGATGATGGAGACTACGAAATTACTGGAGACTTAAACATTAAAGGTGTTTCTAAAACGGTTAAATTCCCAGTAGAATTTAGCGGAATTATGACTGACCCTTGGGGAAATACTAAAGTTGGTTTAAATATTGAAGGAAAAATTAATCGTAAAGACTGGGGCTTAAACTGGAATTCGGCTCTTGAAACTGGCGGAGTGCTTGTTGGTGAAGAAGTTAAATTAAACATCGAAATCCAATTGGCAAAACAAGCTTAATCTTTGGTTTAGATTAGATTTAATTGGTTGACAAAAGCTCTGCGTTTACTCGCAGGGCTTTTTTGTTTTTTTTCGCCACGAATTCACGAATTATTTTTTTTTATTTCACGCAGATTTAAATTGATTTAAGCAGATAAGCATAGATTTTATTTTAATCTGCACAAATCTGTAAAATCTGCGTGAAACCAAAATAATAGCCAAAGATTAATTAAAAAATAATTCGTGAATTCGTGGCTATCTAACAGTATTTCTAAATTCTGTTGGTGACATTCCGGTTTGTTTTTTGAAGAATCGCGAGAAGTATGAGTAATCTTCGTAGCCGACTTTGAAAGCGACTTCGTTTACTGCCAATTGCTTATCAATCAACATTCTTTTGATTTCGAGAATAACGCGATCTGTGATTACTTCTGTTGCCGTTTTCTGGAGAATTTCGTTGCAGATTCTATTGAGGTGTTTTAGCGTGATATTTAATTTTTCAGCATAAAATGAAGGCAATTTTTGGGTTCTGAAATATTGTTCTAAAAGCGATTCGAATGTATTGATTTTGATGTTGTATGAATGTGTTTGATGCGAATACGTTTCGCTGTATTTTCTAGCAATTTCGATATGAATGCAGTCTAACAAATTCAGCAATTTATCTAATTGATATTTATTGTCTGTACTATTTTCTTGGATCAGCAAATCAAAATAAGGAAGGATTTTTGGAATTTCATTTTCTTCAAAAACCATTTCTGGCCGATTATGAATGGAATGATAAAAATTATAATCGTTGATCTTTTTTTGTCCGAAATACAGATTATACAATTCCTGCGAAAAGATAATGACGAAACCTTCAACATCTTCAGATAAACTCCAATGATGCATTTGTCCAGGTTGCAGCACAAAAAGGCTTCCTCTTTTGATTCCGAATTGATCAAAATCGATTTCATGCAATCCTGAACCCTTGGTAAAAAAGACCATTAAATAGGAATCATGCCGGTGCGGTTCTTCGACAAAACTGTGATTTTTTAAATGTTCTGTAAAAGTGTTAACATAAAAATCGCGATGAATATCGTTACAGCTAAAATTCTGCACACTATAAATGGGATATCTTTTCATTCACAAAAAATATTTATTGTTTTTCTAATTACAGAATACTTTTGTTCGATTTGGAATTTGGAATTTGGAATTTAGATTTTGAAAATTTAGTCAAAAATGTCTTTATTATGCTATAATAAGCGAAGATATAAAAAAGACTTTTACAAACCTCTAAATTACCTTTGTATAAACAAAAATCAACAAGATCATGTCAAGCGCATTAACTCATATTTTAAAAAACGAATGTCCTGTTTGTCATAAAGGAAAAGTTTTTACAGACAAAAATATTTTCTTGAACTTCAGTTTTCCAAAAATGAACGAATACTGCAGTCACTGTCATTATAAATTCCAAAAAGAGCCTGGCTATTTCTTTGGCGCCATGTATGTAAATTACGGATTAACAGTAGCACAGGGAATTGCAACGTATTGTATTGCACAATATTTTTTCGAAACCAATTTCGATTTAAGAATCCTTCCTATTATTGCTGTTGTGATTACTTTGCTCACTCCTTTTAATCTCAGATTTTCAAGATTAGCATGGATTTATATGTTTAAGGGTTATTCGAGCTAAAAAAATAGTACTTTTGCCTTCCAATTGAAACTAATTTTCAATTTTAAAAAAAAGTAAAAATTAAATTAGACAAATGAAAGCATACGTATTTCCGGGTCAAGGTGCACAGTTCACAGGAATGGGTAAAGACCTTTATGAAAATTCGGCTGTTGCCAAAGAATTATTCGAAAAAGCTAATGAAATATTAGGTTTCAGAATTACAGATATTATGTTTGAAGGTACTGCCGAAGAACTAAAAGAAACAAAAGTAACACAGCCAGCTGTATTCTTACATTCGGTTATTTTAGCTAAAACTTTAGAAGATTTCAAACCGGAAATGGTTGCAGGACACTCTTTAGGGGAATTCTCCGCTTTAGTAGCCAACGGAACTTTATCTTTTGAGGACGGTCTTAAATTGGTTTCTCAGCGTGCTTTAGCTATGCAAAAAGCTTGCGAAATCACTCCATCTACAATGGCTGCTGTTTTAGGTTTAGCCGATAATGTTGTAGAAGAAGTTTGCGCTTCTATCGATGGTGTTGTGGTTGCTGCCAACTACAACTGCCCAGGTCAATTGGTAATTTCTGGAGAAACTACTGCTGTTGAAAAAGCTTGTGAGGCAATGAAAGCTGCTGGCGCGAAACGTGCTTTGATTTTACCTGTTGGTGGTGCTTTTCACTCGCCAATGATGGAACCTGCAAGAGAAGAATTAGCTGCTGCAATTGAGGCAACTACTTTCTCAACTCCAAGTTGTCCAGTATATCAAAATGTTACTGCAAATGCAGTTTCTGATGCAAACGAAATTAAAAAGAACTTAATCATTCAATTAACTGCTCCTGTAAAATGGACTCAGTCTGTTCAGCAAATGATCGCTGACGGTGCGACTTTGTTTACTGAAGTTGGCCCAGGAAAAGTTTTAACTGGATTGATTAACAAAATCGATAAAGAAGCGGCTACTGCTAATGCTTAATTTTTAAGTGATCCGTATTCAGTTTTGAGTATTCAGTTACTGGCTATACAAATAAAAAAATCCTCATCAACTTTAATTAGTTTATGAGGATTTTGTTTTTTTTATTTTTTCCAAGGATAACTTTTAATTCTTTTATACATTTCAATTTTAAATTGTTCCGGTGTCAAGCCATTTTCAAACTCATGATCAAAATTATCTGTCCACCATTCTCTAATTTTTCTAATTGATTCCTTCTTAGCTTCCTCAAGAGTCAAACCTTTTGCAAACTCAGCATCAAAATTAAAAGTTTCGAGATCTATACCTTGTCGTCTTGGATTTTGAATTTCATATTCTGTTGCAGGCCCTTCAACCTTATTGATTTTTTTATTTTCTTTATTCGAGTCCATAATTTCTGTGCTTTCATTCTTACAAATTTACAGAATAAATGAAATCAAAATAAATACTTTTTATGAAACTTTCTTTTCCTTCTTTTTATAATTTACAATAAAAACTCCCAGAATAATAAGTGTTGTGGCAATTAAAAAATCAATTGTAATGATTTCGTCTAAAAGCAGCCAACCCAAAAAAACTGCAATTATCGTATTTATGTACGACAAAATGGAAACCTGAACCGGCGTAACGTGTTTCAGCGCATAATTATAACTGAAAAAAGCAATTACAGATCCAAAAATCGACAAATACAATGCAGCTAAAACACTTTTAGTGCTCCATAAATTCACATCGATAGTAGGCGAAAAAATAAACGCTAAAACGACTTGGATACACGAAGCCATTGTAAATTGATAAAATAAATTAAGAACTATATTTTTAGATTTATTGCCATGAATTTTGGTATAAATTGTTCCGGCTGCCCAAGCTGTAATCGCAAATGCCATAAACATCATTCCAATTCTGTAATCAGCATCTAAAAAAGCCCCTAGTCCATCTTTAAATATAAAAACAACTCCCGAAAATCCTATTATAACCCCAACAAACCCTTTTAAACTTGGTTTTTGCAATTTAAATAAAATACTCCCGAGAAAAATAAGTATAGGAGACATCGCACTGATTACAGAAGCTAGTCCACTTGGTACAGTCTGTTCGGCAACGGTTGTAAAACCATTTGCCACCACAATCATTAAAATAGAAGGAACAAGCTGATGTTTTAGGTTTTCCCAACCAATCCACTTTAATTCTTTTTTGAATAATAAAATGATCATCATGATTATTCCTGCCAATCCCTGACGGATAGAGGTTACAAACCAAGGTGGAATCGTTTCTACTGCAACTCTAATTCCTAAAAATGTAGTGCCCCAAATAATTCCAACAGCCGCTAAGGCAAATATTAATTTATAATCTAAATCTTTTTTCATAAAAATTAAATGTCATTAAAAGAAAAGTCCCAAACTATATTGCTATAATCTGGGACCTTCAAAATTTATAATTTTATTAAAAATTACTTATTCCTCACTTTTTGTTCCCATTTCCAAGCACTTGCCATAGCTTCATCCAGACTTAGTTCAGCCTTCCATCCTAAGACGTTATTTGCCTTATCTGTATTCGCATAAGCTTCAGTAATATCACCTTCACGACGTGGCATCATCTTATAAGGTAGTTTTTTATCGCTGACTTTTTCAAAACTGTGAATCACTTCAAGAACAGAGCTTCCTTTGCCTGTTCCTAAGTTGAAAGTTTCTACTTTTGCTAAATTCTTTTTGTTTAATAAACGCTGTAAAGCAATTACGTGAGCTTTTGCTAAGTCTACAACGTGAATATAATCGCGAATTGCAGTTCCATCTGGAGTTGGATAATCGTTTCCAAAAACAGATAATTCCTGACGCAATCCTACTCCTGTTTGAGTAATAAACGGAACTAAATTTTGAGGAACTCCCAAAGGCAATTCTCCAATTTCTACCGATTCGTGTGCTCCAACTGGATTAAAATAACGCAATAAAATTGCACTGATATTGGTAACTTTAGCTGTATCTGTAATGATTTCTTCGCCAATTTGTTTTGTGTTTCCATAAGGAGACATTGCCGTTTGCACTGGCGCATCTTCAGTAATTGGCATTTTTTCGGCTTGACCGTAAACCGTACATGAAGAACTGAAAATGAAACTTGCTTCTGGCTTTTGCTGCAATTCCTGTAAAAGATAAATTAAACTGCTAATATTGTTTTCATAATACAACAAAGGTTGCTCAACACTTTCTCCTACTGCTTTTGAAGCTGCAAAATGAATTACTCCTGTAACGTCACTGTGTTTTTTAAAGAAATCCCGCACTGCTGCTTTTTCTCTTAAATCTAATTTTTCGAATAAAGGCGTTTTTCCTGTAATTGATGCAATTCCTTTTAAAACATCTTCTGAAGAATTTGAAAGATTATCAATAATCACCACCTCGAAGCCTTCATTTTGCAATTCGACTACGGTGTGGGATCCGATAAATCCTAAACCTCCTGTTACTAATACTTTCATTTTGCGGTTGTTTGTGGTTATATTTTGGCTAATACTTAGACTTTCTTATTTTAAAAACTCAATTACACTGTCTGTAATATATTTAATTTGCTCGTCATCAAGCTCTGTATGCATTGGCAATGCAATAACTTCTTGAACCAATTGATTGGTAATAGGAAATTGCTCTTCTTTGTAACGCGGATCTAAATATGCTTTTTGAGAATGCAACGGAATTGGATAATAAATCGCACATGGAATTCCTTTATCCAACAAATGCTGCATCAACGCATTTCGATCTGCATCAATAATTCTTAATACATATTGGTGAAAAACGTGATCGTTTTGATTGGCGTCAAAATCAGGAGTTATGATTTTTGCATTTCCAGCAAATGCCGCATTATATTTTGTTGCCGCCAAACGACGAGCAGCATTATACTGGTCTAAAAGAGGCAATTTTGCATTTAAAACACCTGCTTGAATACTGTCTAAACGCGAATTAACTCCCACAACATCATGATGGTAACGTTCGTACATTCCGTGATTTACAATTCCGCGGATGATGTGCGCTAAATTATCATCATTTGTAAAAATTGCTCCTCCGTCTCCATAACATCCCAAGTTTTTAGATGGGAAGAAAGAAGTCGCCGCAACGTGGCCAATAGTTCCTACTTTAGCTTTTGCTCCAGATTTAGAAATATAATCTGCTCCAATTGCTTGAGCATTATCTTCAATTACATATAAATTGTACTGAGCTGCAATTTCCATAATCGCATCCATATTGGCAGCACGTCCAAACAAGTGAACTGGAACAATTGCTTTTGTTTTTGGAGTGATTGCTTTTTTAACAGCATCAATATCGATATTCATATTATGCAAATCAACATCAACTAAAACTGGTGTTAACTGCAATAATGCAATAACCTCAACAGTAGCAGCAAAAGTAAAATCGGCAGTAATAACTTCATCTCCTGGCTGAAGACCTAATCCCATCATGGCAATCTGCAAAGCATCTGTACCATTTGCGCAAGGAATAACATGTTTTGCTCCTAAATAATCCTCAAGATTTTTTTGAAACTGATGAACCAAAGGTCCGTTGATATAAGTGTTTGTATCTAAAACTTCTTGAATTGAAGCATCTACAGTAGATTTTATTTTTTCGTATTGACTTTTTAAGTCAACCATTTGGATTTTTTTCATTTTTGAATCTATTTAAAAATTAAAGACACTGTTTTTAGACAGAAATCTCTAAAAGGAGGAACAAAAATAGTTATTAATCCCTTCAAACCAATGAAAATAGTTCAAAGAAATGTAATTTAGCTGCAAAAAAAATTACATGCTTTTTTTATACAACTTAGCCATACATATCGCAGGATTTTTCTTAAGAATCATAGCCTTGTTTAGTCCGAAAATTAAGCTTTTTGTAGAAGGCCGAAAAAGTGTTTTTAACACACTACAAGAAAAAATAAAGCCTCTAGACAAAACAATCTGGTTTCATTCTGCTTCATTAGGCGAATATGAACAAGGACTTCCCGTTATAGAAAAAATTAAAGAAAAATATCCTTCTCATAAAATTATTGTAACTTTTTTTTCACCTTCTGGATACGAAGTTCGCAAAAACAACACAGTAGCCGACGTGACGATTTACCTGCCTTTGGACACAAAAAGCAATGCAAAGAAGTTTATCCAATTAGTTCACCCAGAACAAGCATTCTTTATTAAATATGAATTTTGGTTGAATTATTTAAAAGAACTTGAAAACCACCAAATACCAACTTATCTGATTTCTGGAATCTTCAGAGACAATCAAATGTTTTTTAAATGGTATGGCGGATTTTATAGAAAAGCGCTAAACGCTTTTACCTATTTCTTTCTTCAAAACGAAAAATCGAAAGAAAAAATAGAAAGCCTTGGCTTTAAAAATGCCATTGTTTCTGGCGATACCCGTTTTGACCGTGTAAATGCCATTTTAGAAAGAGACAATCAATTGGACTATATTGAAAATTTCAAAAACAATCAGCCAACAATTGTTGTTGGAAGCTCTTGGCCAAAAGATGAAGCCTTAATAGCAGAATACATCAATCAGGCTCCCGAAAATGTAAAATTCATCATCGCTCCACACAATATTAAACCGGATCAGATTTCAGATCTACAGTCGAAAATTACAAAATCGACCGTTTTATTTTCAGAAAAAGACACCAAAGACCTTTCTACTTATAGTGTTTTTATAATTGACACCATCGGAATCTTGACTAAAATTTACAGTTATGGAACGATAGCCTACGTAGGTGGCGGATTTGGAACCCCAGGAATACACAATATTCTAGAACCAGCCACTTTTGGAATTCCAATCGTAATTGGCCCAAACTATTCAAATTTTGCTGAAGCAATTGATTTAGTTGAAATTGGCGGCTGTATGCCAATAACAACTATCGCAGAATTAAAAGACGTTTTAGATCGATTATTAAACGACAAAGACTTCCTAGAAGAAAAAAGCGAAATCTGCAGAAAATTTATTCAAGATAACAAAGGCGCTACTGAAACCATTATACAACTTATTCCATGACCTTTGGACCGATTTAAAAGTGTTAAAATTAAAAAAGGAATACAAATAAGCTCATTTTTATCTTAGAGCGATCTAAATAAATAGTCTTAAAAAACAAAATAAACCACAAGTAAGAGAATTAAAACAGGCTACTTTTATAAAGATTTTTTAATGAAAAATTATTTACACAATAAATTAGATAATTTAAGAAAAATTTATATTTTTGGCATATTCTTTGATAAATAAGATAAACGTGAGTAAGGAAAATATTTTAAAAAAAAAGTGAAAAAATATTTTACATATTAAAAAATTTATATCTTTGCCACGAATTAATAATTAACCTTTTATAATAAAGTAAGATGAAAAAAGTATTTTTAAGTTTAGCTGTTGTTGCTGTATTAACTGTTGTATCTTGTAAAAAAGCTGACGCTGCTGCTGAAGCTCCTGCTGTAGATTCTACTGCTGTTGCTGTTGATTCAGCTGCTGCTGTTGTTGATTCTGCTGCTGCAACTGTTGATTCTGCTGCTGCTAAAGTTGACTCTGCTGCTGCTAAAGTAGAAGAAGTAAAAAAATAATTAGAACCTAAGTTCTAACGATTTTAAAACCATCTTTTAGATGGTTTTTTTTATGATTAATTTTTCGATTAATCAACACCATAAAATAAAAAAAAGCGTCCGCAATTGCGAACGCTTTTTTTTATTATTATTCAGCAGCCTCATCCTCTTCCTCAGGCTCCTCATCTCCAAAAATCGATTCGCTCGACGAGAAATCTAAAATTTCGGACCTAGACGAATAAGTCACAATCTCTTTTATCCCTTTCTGCAGAAGCAATTCTGTACTGTATTTTCGACTTGTAGCAAAGTGCACATCACCTAACATCAATTTGAAAAAATACTTTCCTCCAGAGCCTTTAAATTTCAAAAACTTCGCAAAGTCAATATTTGCTTTAAATTTCTCAATATCTTCTTCACACTCAAACCTCAACTCATAACTCAAACTCGTAAAAATAACTTTCCCCTTTCGCGAAGTAAAAGTAAATTTATATTCATCATTAAATCGCTTGCTAATTACAAAAGCACCCATTTACAAATTTTAGATTTTAGATTGTTGATTTTTTTTTTAAGACGCTAAGCCACTAAGATTCTAAGATACTGAGATTTCCCAAAATCCAAACCCTTAAAAACCACAAAGCTTAGATTTTTCCAATAAAAAAAGCCTCTTCAAAAGAAGAGGCTTTAGTACTCAGAGCGGGACTTGAACCCGCACGAACATTGCTGTTCACTGGATTTTAAGTCCAGCGTGTCTACCAATTTCACCATCCGAGCATTGTATGGTTTTAGAGCGAAAAACGGGGCTCGAACCCGCGACCTCGACCTTGGCAAGGTCGCGCTCTACCAACTGAGCTATTTTCGCATTTTCAAATTTTATTAAGAACCGCAACACTTGTTTTGTTTCGTATTGCGAGTGCAAATTTAGGACATTTATTCAATTACACAAGCGTTTTTTCAAAAAAAAATCGACTTATTTTATAACTTTCTGATAACCTAAACTTTAAAATTGAAAATTTTTATATTTTATTTTTTAACCAACATTCTTTTGATCTCATTCAGTTTCATCAACGCTTCTACTGGTGTAATTGCATTAATATCGAGATTGAGAATTTCTTCTTTTATCTCTTCCAGCAAAGGATCATCCAAATTAAAGAAACTCATCTGCATTTCTTCATTGGCCGATTTTATTCCATTCAAAGCATCACTTGAATGATTCTTTTCTAATTTCTTCAAAAGCTTCTGCGCTTTCGAAATAACCAATTGCGGCATTCCTGCCATTTTCGCAACGTGAATTCCGAAACTGTGTGCGCTTCCTCCTTTTACCAATTTTCTAACGAAAAGAACAGTGTCTTTTAATTCTTTTACCGCAACATTAAAATTCTGGATTCTTGGCATCGATTCCGTCATTTCATTCAATTCGTGATAGTGCGTTGCAAAAAGCGTTTTTGCTCTTCCTGGGTGTTCGTGTAAGAATTCGGCAATTGCCCAAGCAATTGAGATTCCGTCATAAGTGCTCGTTCCTCTTCCAATCTCATCCAATAGCACTAAACTTCTATCAGAGATATTATTCAAAATCGAAGCGGTTTCATTCATTTCGACCATAAAAGTAGATTCTCCCATCGAGATATTATCCGAAGCTCCAACTCTGGTAAATATTTTATCTACAATTCCCATTCTAACACTATCAGCAGGAACAAAACTTCCCATTTGAGCCAAAAGCACAATTAAAGCCGTTTGTCTTAAAATAGCAGACTTACCCGACATGTTAGGCCCGGTGATCATAATAATTTGCTGTGTTTCTCTATCTAAGAAAACATCATTTGCAATATATGGCGTTCCAACTGGCAATTGCTTTTCAATTACAGGATGCCTTCCGTTTTTAATGTCTAACTCAAAAGTATCATCAATTTCAGGACATACATATTGATTTTCGACAGCCATTTGGGTAAACGAACACAAACAATCTAACTGCGCAATTAAATAGGCATTCATCTGAACTGGTTTTATATAAGTTCCAATCCACGCTACCAATTGTTCGAAAAGTTCGCTTTCTATTTTATAAATCTTTTCTTCTGCTCCTAAAATTTTAGTTTCGTATTCTTTTAATTCTTCGGTTATATAACGCTCTGCATTTACCAAAGTCTGTTTACGAATCCATTCTTCTGGAACTTTGTCTTTATGTGTATTTCTAACTTCGATGTAATATCCGAAAACATTATTAAAAGAGATTTTCAATGAAGAAATTCCTGTTCGCTCCGATTCTCTTTTTTCAATTCCTTCCAAAAATTCTTTTCCAGAAGTTGAAATTGCGCGTAATTCATCTAACTCCTCATTAATTCCGCTCGCAATAGCATTTCCTTTTGAAATAGCAACAGGAGCATCTTGATTTAAAGTTGTTTTAATTTTTTCGCGAAGCAAATCACAGGCATGCAAACTGTCACCAATTACTTTTACAGCTTCCTGCGGACTTTCAAGCGCCAATATTTTAATTGGAATAATCGCATCCAGAGATTCTTTCAAATAAATAATTTCTCTTGGTGACACTTTTCCTGCCGCAATTTTAGAAATCAAACGCTCTAAATCTGAAATCTGCTTAATCTGATATTGAATATTATGCAGAATTTCAGGATTTGATTTTAAATACGCTACTACTTCATGTCGGCTTTTTACTTTGTTAGCATCTTTTAAAGGCAAAGCCAACCAACGCTTCAACAAACGTCCCCCCATTGGAGAAAGCGTTTTATCGATAACATCCAAAAGCGTAACCGCATTTGGGTTATAGCTATGATACAATTCTAAATTTCGAATTGTAAAACGATCCATCCAAACGTATGCATCTTCTGCAATACGCTGAATCGCCGTAATATGTTGCACACGATTATGTTGTGTCTCTGATAAATAATATAAAATTGCACCAGAAGCAATAATTCCTTCTTTTAACTCTTCAACACCAAATCCTTTTAAAGAATTCGTTTGAAAATGCTTCGTTAAAGTTTCTAAAGCATAATCTTCTTTATAAATCCAATCTTCTAAGTAAAAACTATGAAAATCTTCACCGAAAGCAGTCTTGAAGTCGTTCTTATTGTTCTTCGGAACCAAAACCTCACTTGGATTAAAGTTCTGCAATAATTTATCAATGTATTCTGCATTTCCCTGAGCCGTTAAAAACTCTCCAGTCGAAACATCTAAAAATGAAATTCCGATATTTTTATTAGCAAAATAAACAGATGCTAAGAAGTTATTAGATTTAGAATGCAAAACCTCATCGTTTAAAGAAACTCCTGGAGTTACCAGTTCTGTCACACCTCTTTTTACGATAGTTTTTGTCATTTTAGGATCTTCCAGCTGATCGCAGATTGCCACACGAAGTCCGGCTTTTACCAGTTTTGGCAAATAAGTATTTACAGAATGATGCGGAAACCCAGCCAATGCTGTTTCGGTATCAGACCCTGCTCCTCTTTTAGTTAAAGTAATCCCTAAAATTTTAGAAGCTCGAATGGCGTCTTCTCCGAAGGTTTCATAAAAATCTCCTACTCTGAAAAGCAGACATGCATCAGGATATTTAGCCTTGATTTCGTTGTACTGTTTCATTAAAGGTGTTTCCTTCACCACTTTCTCTTTAGCTGCCAAATTGTAATAGTTTTAAATGAAAAATTAAGACAGCGAATTTATGATTTTTTAGTGGCATATCGAAAGCTTCAAAAATTAAAATATTTTAAGATATTTTTAGTTACTCATTTAAGAATTTTATATAGCTTTGTTTATCATTTAAAAAAAGACCCTTAAAGATGAAAAAAATAATCTTATTCGCTATGTTGGCTGTAGCTGGTATTACGGCTACTAATGCACAAACAACTAAAAAAGCTAAAGCTGCTAAAGTTGCTAAAGTTGAAGGAGCTGGAATGCTTTTCGAAACTGAAACTATCGATTACGGAACTATCGCTCACAATGCTGATGGAAAACGTGAATTCGTTTTTGTTAACAATGGTACAAAACCATTAATCATTACTAACACTCAAGGATCTTGCGGATGTACTGTTCCAACTACTCCAAAAGAGCCAATTGCTCCAGGAGCTAAAGGTGTTATTGGTGTAAAATATGCTACTGACAGAGTTGGTGCTTTTACAAAAACAGTAACTGTAACTTCTAATGCTGAAGGGCAACCAACAAAAATCCTTACTATTAAAGGTACTGTTTTACCAGATCCAGTAAAAAGCTAATCTGAGAAACATTTAAAATAATCAAAAAGCTTCCTTATCTTTGGAAGCTTTTTTTATGACTACAATTCAAAAACAATGAGAAAACTCGAAAACAGCGAACTAGATCGCAAATCGATTGAAGATTTTAAAAAATCAGAGAAAACCCCTTTAATATTAGTTTTAGACGATATTAGAAGCCTACACAATATTGGCTCTGTTTTTAGAACTGCTGATGCGTTTTTGATTGAAAAGATCATTTTATGCGGCATTACCGCAACTCCTCCCAACAAAGAAATTCATAAAACCGCTCTTGGCGCAACCGAAACTGTCGCGTGGGAACATCATGAAAATGTTTTAGAGGTTATTGAAAACTTAAAAAAAGAAAATGTTCTTACGATGGCCATTGAACAAGTGGAAAGTGCTATTTTTCTTCAGGATTTTAAAGTGGCGAAAAATCAGAAATATGCTTTGGTTTTTGGAAATGAAGTGTATGGCGTATCACAAGAAGCTGTTGCCATCTGTGACGGATGTATTGAAATTCCACAGTTGGGAACCAAACACTCTCTTAATATTTCTGTAAGTGCCGGAATTGTGGTTTGGGATTTATTTCAAAAAATAAACTGGCCTGAATAAAAATTTATTTTTTTATTCTCAATTAATTGATATTTTTAGCGAATGAAAAATATCAAATTAACAACTATTTCTCTTTTCTTTTCTGTTTTAAGTTTTAATATTTCAAATTCAAATGAAAACTCAAAAGCTTTTAACAAAAAAAATAAACATATCCAAAAAACCACCATTAGTCAAAAAACAAAAAAACTAAAGAAATCCAATTTTGCAATTGATCCTCCTAAACTCATTGCACAGGGAGATCAGCTTTACTGTCCGCAAACATCGATTAATATTGTCACTGATTTTACAATTCGCCATGACGCTGCTGAAAATGGCACACAAGAACTATACATCCAGATTTCATCTGGATACTCTAATGGTTTTGACCGATTAGAACTAACAAATCCGACTTTACACCCAAACATTATAACTAGTTGGGACGCCAATTCCGGGAAGCTAAAATTATCAGGAACAAATGCAGCAACAGAAATTCCTTATGATGATTTTATTTCAGCAGTAAAAGATGTTGTCTTTACCAATTCGTCTGCAACCGCAAGTGGAACAAGAACTTTCTCTATTACAATTGGACAAGCAAATTATTTGCCTTCAACAGGACATTATTACCTGTTTATTTCCAATGTAGGCGTTACTTGGACAAATGCACGCAACCTTGCCGCATCGAGCACGTACTACGGCCTTCAAGGATATTTGGCTACTATTTCGTCTGCCGACGAAGCAAAATTAATTGGCGAACAAGCTTCTGGAACTGGATGGATTGGAGGAAGTGATGCCGAAACAGAAGGCGTTTGGAAATGGGTTACGGGTCCAGAAGCAGGAACTGTTTTTTGGAATGGAACCGCAAACGGCTCGACTCCAAATTTTGCTTTTTGGAATACAGGTGAACCCAATCAGCTTGGAGATGAAGATTATGCACACATTACTCAACCTGGAGCTGGAATAAGAGGTTCTTGGAACGACTTATCAAATACTGGAGACCCTGCAGGTAATTATCAGCCGAAAGGCTATATTGTGGAATATGGCGGAATGCCTGGCGAAGCACCGCTTGAAATTGCCGCCAGCACCAAAATTACCATTCCTGTGGCAACACCAGCTATTGACCCAGCTCCTGCCTGCGATTCTGGGAGTTTTACTTTTAATGCAACAGCAACTTCTGGAGCAACCATAAGATGGTTTAATGCCGTTACTGGCGGCAATTTACTAGCAACAGGTTCAACTTACACTACACCAGCATTAACCACAACTACCACTTATTATGTCGATGCTGGTTGTGAATCAAATCGCAAGTCAGTAAAAGCAACGGTAAATGCAACTCCATCAATTACTGTTGCAGAACAAGACACTTATACCAATTGTGGTCCAGGAAGTTTAACTATAAAAGCGACTTCAAATGTTGGTTCTATAAACTGGTATGCTTCAGCAACAGGAGGCACAAGTCTTTATGTGGGAACAGCCTTTACAACTCCAACAATTACGACAAACACCACATACTATGCCGAAGCATCAAATGGTTTCTGTATAAATACAACTAGAACTCCGATAAACATTGTAATCAACACTCCTCCAGCGGTTACAGATGAGACTTTGACATTATGCCAGTTTCGAAATGTAACATTAGATGCAGGAATTTCTGGAATGACTTATTTATGGTCAAATAATAATGAAACTACTCGAACGATCTCCGTTGATAAGGCTGGCAAATATACTGTTGATGTTACAAGTCCTGAAGGTTGCAAAAGCACCAAAACAATAACAGTCGAAGAACACAAGATCCCACAAATTGCTCGAGTGGATGTTGAAGGAACAAGAGCCATTATTTATCCCGTAAAAGCAGAAGATTATTTTGAATATTCTGTCGACGGTGCCTTTTTTCAAGATTCTAACGTTTTCTATGATGTTCCAGGCGGACTTCAGACAGCATACGCAAGAGCAAAAAAATGTGGAGGAACTTCTAGACAATTTGTAGTTCTTGTTTTCCCTCCGTTTTTTACGCCAAACAACGATTCCTACAACGATGTCTGGGAAGTAACCGGGATGGAAAATTATCCTCAGGCAGTAGTTACTATTTTTGATCGCTATGGAAAATTAATAGCACAATTAAGCCACTTCAAAATGAGTTGGGATGGCACTTTTAATCAAGTTCCGCTTCCTGCTTCCGATTATTGGTATGCTTTAAAAGTGGATGATTCAACGCCAATATTAAGAGGACATTTTACATTAAAAAGATAATTTTTGTAATGAGAGAATGTGCCAATTTGATGATTAGATAATTCTAAAGCAATTATCTAATTATCCCATTTTCTAATTGCCACATTTCAATTAAGCTTCTTCTTAATTTCATTCAATATATAAAGGTAATCTTCGTGCTTTTTTACAAAATCGCGATCCGAAACATCAATTATTAAAACATTCAAATCGGTTTGAGATTTTATGTATTCCAAATAGCCGTTATTAATTTTGTCTAAATATGTGGCTTCAATATTCTGTTCATAAATACGCCCACGCTTTTTGATGTTTTGCAGCAATCTCTCTGTATTCTGATACAAATAAATATACAAATCTGGCTTTGGCATTTCCTTGTAAATGATATCAAATAGATTTCTGTACAAACGATATTCATCTTCTGCAAGGGTTATTTTTGCAAAAATCAACGATTTAAAAATATGATAATCAGCAACAATAAAATCTTTGAACAAATCAAACTGCGCCAAATCATCAGCCAGTTGCTGGTAGCGATCTGCTAAAAAAGACATTTCTAATGGAAACGCATATCGGTTTTGATCTTTGTAAAATTTTGGCAAAAACGGATTATCAGCAAAGCGTTCTAAAACCGTTTTTCCGTTAAAATCTTCTGCTATTTTATGCACCAAAGTGGTTTTTCCAGCTCCAATATTTCCTTCAAAAGCAACATAATTAAATTGGTTTAAAAGAATTTCGGCAATTGGACTTTTCAATTTCTGCACCACTGTACAAACACTATCATCTGGAGTAACGGCAATTAATTCAGAAATTGTTTTTTGTAAAATTGGGTGTTTCCAATTTAACTTTAAATCCTGCATTGGAAGCAAAACAAAATTTCTATTTTGCATTAGCGGATGCGGAACCTTTAATTTTTCAGTCTCAATTATTTCATCATCAAAAGCAATCAAATCAACATCGATAATTCTAGATTGATATCCCTCTTGATTCAAACGGATTCTTCCCAGTTCTTTCTCGACTTTTAAAATTTGATTGAGTATTTTTTGCGCAGAAGAATTGGTGTGCAAAAGAAGCGCGCAATTATAAAAAGCATCACTCTCAAAACCCCATGCAGGAGTTTCGTAAAGTTTTGAAACCTGAATAACAGTCCCCACATTTTGATGTATCAAATCGATACAATTTTGAATGTTTTCTAGTCTGCTGCCTTGGTTGCTGCCTATCGATAAAACGACTTGATGCTGTAATTTCATAATTAATGCAAATTAACTAAAACTATTTTAGAATTAACCAATATATTTGTGAAACGACGTCTCAAATTCAATCCTAAATTTAGATGTCTAGTTTGTAACATTTTGTTCTTTTTTGATACTTATAAAAAAAATATACATATGAAGTTTTTAGGAAATGTAATTGCCACAGTAATTGGTATTTTTGTTTTTATGATGCTCTTTTTCTTCGGAGTAATCTTTATTAGCGCTATTTTCGGAAGCGATGACACAGTTTCTGTCAAATCTGATTCGGTTATTGAATTGAATTTAAAAGAAATTAAAAACGACTACGCAGGGAAATATAAAGATCCTTGGGTAAGTGTCTTTTCAGACAAAAAAGGCATTGGTTTGACCGATGTGCTTAACGCTATCGAAGCTGCAAAAACAGATGACAACATTAAAGGAATTTCGATTTTAAATGACGAATCATCTCTTGGTCTGGCACAATACAAAGATTTAAGAAACGCTCTAGAAAGCTTCAAAAAATCAGGAAAATTTGTTTGGGCTTACGCCAACACCTATTCTCAAAAAGAATATTATTTAAATTCTGTTGCCAACACCATTTATTTAAATCCTGCTGGAGATTTAGATTTTAAAGGCCTTTCTTCTGAAGTGATGTTCTTCAAAGATTTTCAAGATAAATCTGGAATTCATATGGAGGTTATTCGCCACGGAAAATACAAAAGTGCCGTTGAGCCTTTCTTAGACAATAAAATGAGCGATGCCAACAGAGAGCAGATTACCGCACTTTTAAGTTCGATTTGGGCGACCGTTTCTGCTGATATTTCAAAGAGCAGAAATATTCCGTTGCCAAAATTAAACGAAATTGCAAATGGCCTTTTGGCAAGAACTCCTGAAATGGCAAAACAACAGCATTTAGTAGATATTGTAGCTTATGAAGATGTTTATCACGATGCCATTAGAAAAGCATTAAAAGTAGACAAAGATGAAGATTACAATAAAATTTCTATTTCAGATTATACTCAAAATCACGTAACAACAGCTTTGGCTAATTCTGCAACCGATCAGATTGCGATTATTTACGCTCAAGGAGAAATTGGAAGCGGTGAAGGAGATGTTAATACAATTGGAGAAGGTTCTATGCGTCGTTCTTTGCAAGAAGCAAGAAAAAATGACGATGTGAAAGCCATAGTTCTTAGAATTGACAGCCCAGGAGGAAGCGCACTAACTTCTGATTTAATCTGGAGAGAAATAGAAATTACCAAAAAAGTTAAACCTGTGGTGGTTTCTATGGGTAATTATGCTGCATCTGGCGGTTATTATATTGCCTGCAACGCCAATAAAATTTTTGCTGAAAACAACACTATTACAGGATCGATCGGAGTTTTCGGAATGTTGCCAAACTTCAGTCCGTTAGCCAACAAATTAGGCATTAATTCCGAGCAAGTTAAAACGCACGAGAACGCTGCAAATTACAGTCCGTTTTTGCCTGTTGACGAAAAGTTCAAAGCTTTTACTTTAGAAGGAGTAGAAAAAATTTACAACACTTTTGTTACTCATGTTGCAGAAGGCCGTAAAATGACTTTTGCTCAAGTTGATTCAATTGCGCAAGGTAGAGTTTGGTCTGGAACTGAAGCTTTAAAAATTGGTTTGGTGGATAAAATTGGCGGATTGAATGATGCAATCGCTGAAGCGGCTAGAATCGCTAAAGTAAAGAAATACAGCACTCAGAATTATCCTGAATACGAAAAAACATTAAACGACTTGCTTGGAAATCTTCCTTTTGCAAAATCGAAAGAAGCTTTCATAAAAGAAGAAATCGGAGAGGAAAATTACCTTCTGCTTGAACAGGTTAAGAAATTTCAAAAACAAAAAGGAGTGCAAGCGATATTGCCTTACGGAATCAATATTTATTAATTGAATTGAAATGAATAAAGTAATTCTTTTTTTAACGGTTTTATTTTGGAGCTTTTTAAATGCTCAAACTACAAAAGAAATCACTTTTAAGGAAACGCCAGCGATATTAAAAATAAACAATGACCAAATTTTTGGTACGCTGACCACTCCCGATTTAACCAAAAAATTTCCAGTTGCTTTAATCATTGCGGGTTCTGGCCCAACGGACAGAAACGGGAATAATCCGATGATGAAAAACAATTCGTTAAAAATGCTGGCAGAAGCTTTAGCAAAACACGGAATTGCATCATTACGATATGACAAAAGAGCTATTGGAGAAAGCAAAGCGGCAGGCGGTTCTGAAAGCAGTCTGGTTTTTGAAAATTATATTCAAGATGCCAAAAGCTGGATTAATTATTTAAAACGAGACAGACGTTTTTCTAAAATAATCATAATCGGTCACAGCGAAGGTTCTTTGATTGGAATGGTTGCCAGTGCAAAAGCAGACAAATTTGTTTCTATTGCAGGAGCGGGCGAGCCAGCAGATCAAATTCTGAAAACGCAAATTGGCGCAAGGTCAATGAAACAGCTTAATGACATGACTTACCCGATTATCGATAGTTTGAAAAATGGATTTACAGTCAAAAAAGTAGACCCGATGCTGAATTCTCTTTTTAGACCAAGCATTCAGCCTTATTTGATTTCGTGGTTCAAATACAATCCGCAAACCGAAATACAGAAGCTTACCATTCCTGTTTTAATCCTTCAAGGAAATAATGATATCCAGATTGCTGTAAAAGATGCAGAGAATTTAAAACAAGCCAATAAAAATACAGATTTGCAAATTATCGATAAGATGAATCATATTATGAAAATTGTTGATGGCAATCAGGAAGCTAATTTAGCTACTTACAATAATGAAACGCTTCCTATTTCGGAAGTTCTAGTTGAGAAAATAGTTTCATTTATTCAGAAATAATAAAATAAATTCAGTTAAAAATCCGTTTTGAAAGTATTTCTCAACGGATTTTTTTCGTATAAATTTAAATAAAATTCTTACAAAATTAAGAAAACTTTATCTGCAAACTCTAGTAAAAAAAACTATTTTTGCAAGAGTCGATTTTAACACGTTAAACCCTCAAATCTATTTATATGCTAAAAAAAGTTTTAAAAATAAGTGCCATAGTAATTGTGGTATTTGTTGCTGCATTATTTGCCATTCCGTTTTTGTTTAAAGACCAAATCAAGGCTAAAATCGTCGAAGCTATCAACGAAAGTGTTGATGCCAAAGTAAGTTTTACAGATGCCGATTTAAGTTTATTCAAAAATTTTCCAAACGCAACGGTTGGAATCGAAAAATTAGTTATCATCAACAAAGCTCCTTTTGAAGGCGACACATTGGTTTCGCTAGGAGAATTGAATTTAAAAATGAGTGTAAAAGAGCTTTTCAAAGGAAAAGATGAGCCTTTAAGCATTCAGGGAATTAGTTCTACAAACGGATTAATCAATATTATTTTCAATAAAGATGGTGTTGGAAACTTTGATATTGCTTTAAAAGACAAAAAAGACGATAAAAAAGACGAAGCTAGCAAACCGCTTGCATTGAAAATCCAAAACTATAAAATTGAAAATTTTACTTTTAGATATATCGATCAAGGCTCTAAAATTAAAATGGTAATTGACAGTTTAAATCACGAAGGAACTGGAGATTTTACCAATTCAAAGCTAGATTTGGCTACAAAATCTACAGCTAAAGTTTCATTGGACATGGATAAAATGAACTACATGAAAAATGTAAAACTTACTCTAGATGCCGTTCTTGGAATTGATTTAGAGAAGAGCAAATATACTTTCAAAGAAAACAAAGCTTTAATCAACCAATTGCCTTTGGAGTTTGACGGATTCATTCAAATGGCAGAAAAAGCTCAGATTTACGATTTGAAATTTAAAACTCCTACTTCATCATTTACCAATTTCTTAGGTTTAATTCCTTCGGCTTACGCTTCTAGCTTAGAAGGTGTAAAAACAACTGGAGATTTTACTGTAAATGGTTTTGCAAAAGGAGAATTGACAGATACGACGGTTCCTAAATTCAATATCGAAATCGCATCAAACAATTCTTCGTTTCAATATCCTAACCTGCCAAAATCGGTTCAGAATATTGTAATTGACACGAAAATCATCAACGAAACTGGTATTTTAAATGATACTTATGTTAACCTAGATAAGCTATCTTTTAGAATTGACCAGGATGTTTTTAGCGCTAAAGCGAATATCAAAAACATAACGGTAAATCCGATTATTGATGCGGCTTTAAAAGGAACAATCAACTTGGCCAATCTTTCAAAAGCCTATCCTATTAAAATGGATAAACCTTTGGCTGGTATTTTAAAAGCAGACGTTACGACCAATTTTGATATGGCTTCAGTAGAAAAAAGCCAATACCAAAACATCAAAAACGCTGGTACAATGAGTTTGTCAGGATTTAAATATACTGATGAGAACAACAAATCGATGAACATCAGCACGGCTTTGGTTGAATTTAATCCAAGCAAAATCAACTTAAAACAATTTGATGCAACAACAGGAAAAAGTGATATCAGCATTAACGGAGTGTTAGAGAATTTCTATGGTTTTATGTTTAAGAAACAAGAACTGAAAGGAAACTTCAATATGAGTTCAAAACAATTGGCTGTTGATGATTTTATGACTTCTGGCGAACCTGCAAAAACTGAAACTAAAACTCCAGCAAAACCAGCTGATGCAATGAAAATTCCAGCTTTCTTAAACTGTACTTTAAATGCCAAAGCTACAACGGTTTTATATGATAATTTAAAACTTCAAGACGTTGCTGGAACATTGATTATTAAAGACGAAAAAGCAACTCTTCAAAACTTTAAAACAAATATCTTCGGCGGATCAATCGGTCTTAACGGAGCTGTTTCTACAAAAGAAAAAGTGCCTACTTTTGATATGAATTTAGGATTCAATCAAGTTGATATTGCACAAACTTTTACACAGTTGGATATGATGAAAAAAATCGCTCCAATTGCTGGAATCATCAACGGAAAATTAAATTCGACTATTAAATTGAATGGTAATTTGGATGCCAAAGAATTGACTCCAGATTTAAAATCGATTTCAGGAGATTTATTAGGTCAATTATTATCGACTACAGTAAATGCTAAAAACTCAACAGTTTTAAATTCGCTTACTTCAAATGTGAAATTCTTAGATTTAAATAAATTGAATCTAAACGATTTAAAAATGGCCTTGACCTTTGATAACGGAAAAGTAAATGTAAAACCATTTGACATCAAATATCAAGATATTAAAGCTACAATTGGCGGAACTCACGGTTTTGACCAAACGATGAATTATAACATTAAATTTGATGTTCCTGCTAAATATTTAGGAACTGAGGCCAATAATTTAATTGCAAAATTATCACCTGCAGATGCCGCTAAATTGGAAAATATTCCAATTAATGCTTCTTTGACTGGTAACTTTTCAAATCCTAAAGTGAGCACAGATATGAAAGCTGCTGTGAGCAATTTAACAACACAATTGGTAAATCAGCAAAAAGAAAAACTGACTCAAAAAGGAACTTCAGCACTTACCGATTTAATCAATAAAAACACTAAAGCAAAAGATACGACTCAGGCTGCAAAAACCGAGAAAGAGCAAAAAACTCAAGAAGTAACTAAAAAAGCTAGTGATTTATTGAATGGATTGTTTAAGAAGAAAAATCCATAAAAAAGGCTCTAAGGTTCTAAGACGCTAAGGTACTGAGCTTCTCAAAGCTAAAAAAACTTAGAACCTTAGTATCTCAGCATCTTAGAACCTAAACAAAAAATCCTGTTCCGAAAGAACAGGATTTTTTGTTGTTTTTATATTGCTTTTGAATAATTATTTAATCTACCGTTATTCAAAATTGAGTTTATCGTTTTTATGTATTCTTTTTGGGTGTACAGATTCACATCTACTCCAATGCTGCAATTATCGTAAGGTTCGTACTTTTTCAGATTAGATACAGAAAACAATCCTATCGTTGGCGTATGTACTGCGCTAGACAAATGCATAATTCCGCTGTCGGCACCAATAAACAAGTCTGCATTTGCAATTACAGATCCTATTTCTCGAATGTCTTTGCTGTAGAATGTTGGAGCTTTAAATCCAATTTGTGACACATTTTCTACAGGCAAAATTTCAATAATATTATAATCTTTATATTCTGCTATAAGTTGAGAATAAAACTCTTCCCACCATTCTTCCGAAAGACACTTTGTTCCTGTGGCGTAGGTAAAAATGCAAATTGTTTTTTTATCGTTATTTGTAATTCCGCTTAATATTTTTTTGCCTTCAGCAACTTCAGATGTCGTTAGTTTAAGATCTAAAGGAGCAATTATTTTGTTGCTATTGGTTGGCATTCTGAGTTTTGCCAAATAATTTCGAAAATTGTAAACTGGGTATTTTGCAATATGCTCAAAATCATTTTTTTGTTCTGTCGTCTCTTCATTCGAATCGCCAAAAAACTTGTATTTGGCATTTGAAAACTGAACCGCTAACCGGCCCGAAGAGGAGTTTTGATCTACATTAATCGCTAAATCGTAAGGTGTTTTCTTTAACGAAATCCAAACTTTTGAATAAGCGATCAAACTTTTAAATGGTTTTTTAGGCAGAGGAATTATTTTGTCAATGACATCATATTTTTCAAAAATAATCGGAGCTACTGTGCCCTTTACAAATAAATCAATTTTACAATTTGGAAACATCTCAGACACTTCCTGAACAAGCGGAGTAATTAATAAAAGGTTTCCTAGCCTTCCATTTGGTCTGCAAATAAGAACTCTTTTTATTTCGCTTTTATCGACCAAAATAAAGTCGTCCTGCATATTGGCCTTTCCAACATTCTTAGTCAGATTCCGCATTATGCTTCGCCTGTGTACATTTATTTTGTTTAAAACACTCATTTATGGAATAATTTAGGGGGATTACAAAATCTTAATTAAAATTTAAAAATACTGGCAGACTCAAATCTACCTCCTTTTATTTTTTAAAAATAAATTCTTCCAATAAGCATTTGTTACAAAATTGTAATCAAATGTATCAACATTTACACCTCTTTTGTTTTTGGAATTGAGTTAAAATTACAATAATTTATCATATAATTAACAAATTAATAGATGTATACATAAAAGACATCGACAGAAACCTGATTAGCCTAGACATCTATTGTGACCACGTAACCTTCAGAACCCCTAATATTAAAGACGGTTCCATTTTCAAAAAGTAAATATTGACCTTTAATACCTGTTAATTTTCCGTTGAATGAAGGTGTCTTATCTAAGTTTAAACTGTTCACTTTTGCAGGGTAACTCAAAACGGGATATTGAAGTTCGTAAACATCATCTTTTTGAACATAAAAGTAATCTCTAACTTCTGATGGAATCAAACTTTCAATCTTGGCTTTTTCTGCAATTAAATCGAAACTTTCTACAGAGTTCTGAAGCATTTTTCTCCAATTGGTTTTGTCTGTATAATGATCTTTTAAAGCTACCTCTGTAATTCCTGCTAAATATCGGTTCGGAACCTCAACAATTGCAATGGCTTGAGAAGCACCTTGATCGATCCAACGCGTTGGAACCTGCGATTTGCGGGTAACACCCACTTTTATTTCGCAAGCTGAAGCCAAATACACAATGTGCGGCTGCAATTGCGCTTTTGATTCATATTCTAAATCTCTGTCAGCAATTCCTAAATGGGCAGTACTCAATTCTGGTCTCATAATCCAATCTCCAACCGCTGGACTTGAATAAAAACATTCGTAACAGAAACCTTGTCGGTATATTTTTTTCTTTTTACCGCAATTCAAGCATTGGCAGCCTACAAAATTGATTTCAATTTCTTTATCTAATAATTGATTTACATTTAAGAAACTATCTTCGAAAACCAAATAATATTGAATTGGACTTCCTAATTCGGTTTGCATTTTGGTCAGTACGCCTTGATATTGCATTAGTATTTTTATTTATAATTGCTGATTTAGATTTATCAAAAGATTTAAAATTTTTTGTGTTAAAATTCGTTTAAACAGATAGAATCTTTACCTCAAATCGAATTGTTTTTTACAAAAAAATATTATTTTTGATATGAAGACAAAGTTACTATTTGTCTATCGATATTCAAATTTTAAGTTTTTTGTTTTACACAGATCGTGCGATTTAAAACCTAAAATCAGTTAACTAAAAACCCGATTCATGCCTTTATCAATTATCAATTCGTTTGCATCTTGGGTCCTCAAACAAAGGATTCATCAAATAGAGCTTTTTTTAAAATACCCTAATGAAGTTCAAGAAGAATTATTGCACAACTTATTGACGGCATCAGAAAATACAGTTATTGGAAAACAATATGATTTTTCGAGTATAAACTCCTATCAAACCTTTGCAGAAAGAGTGCCAATTGCAACTTACGAAGAATTACAGCCACTAATTGAGCGCACACGTTTGGGCGAACAAAACGTTTTTTGGGAAACACCAATTAAATGGTTTGCAAAATCAAGCGGCACTACAAATGCCAAAAGCAAATTTATTCCAGTAAGCAACGAAGCATTGGAAGATTGCCATTATAAAGGAAGTAAGGATCTTTTGTGTCTTTATTTGAATAATAATGAAGACTCTGAACTGTTCTTGGGAAAAAGTCTTCGATTGGGAGGAAGTTCTCAGATTTACGAAAACAACAATACTTTCTTTGGTGATTTATCGGCAATTTTGATTGAGAATATGCCAATTTGGGCAGAATTCAGCAGCACGCCAAGCAGCAAAACTTCGCTAATGAGCGAATGGGAAACCAAAATCGCCGCCATTATTAATGAAACCAAAAATGAAAATGTAACCAGCTTTGCAGGAGTGCCGTCTTGGATGCTGGTTTTAATGAATAAGGTTTTAGAAAATACTGGCAAGCAGAGTTTATTGGAACTTTGGCCCAACTTGGAAGTCTACTTTCATGGAGGCGTAAGTTTTTCTCCTTATAAAGAACAGTACAAAAAATTGCTGCCAAGCAAAGATTTTAGATACTACGAAATATACAATGCCTCTGAAGGTTTTTTTGCAATTCAGGATTTGAATAATTCAAGTGATTTACTGCTAATGTTGGATTACGGAATCTTCTACGAGTTTATTCCGATGGACACTTTTGGAACTCCAAATCAAAAAGTAATTCGATTGGCAGATGTTGAGCTGAATAAAAACTACGCGATTGTTATTACGACCAACTCTGGTTTGTGGCGTTATCTGATTGGCGATACTATTCGTTTTACATCATTGAATCCTTACAGGATTAGAGTTACAGGAAGAACCAAGCACCATATTAATGTTTTTGGAGAAGAATTAATGGTAGAAAACACCGATCAAGCCATTGCAAAAGCCTGCCTGGTTACGCAAACAGAAGTTATCGATTATACGGTTGCTCCTATTTTTATGCAGGACAAAGAAAAAGGCGCACACGAATGGATGATTGAATTCAAGAAAAACCCAGCTGATGTAGGTCTTTTCCAAAAAGTTCTAGATGAAACATTGCAGACTCTAAACTCAGATTACGAAGCAAAACGCTATAATAATATGACTTTAAATCCTTTGGTGATTAATGTTGCTCGCGAGAATCTTTTTTATGACTGGCTAAAGGAAAGAGACAAATTAGGAGGTCAGCATAAGATTCCTAGACTATCGAATCAGAGAGATTATTTGGAGCAATTGAAAGAAATGTGTTGATTTTTTTTGCCACGAATTTCACAAATTTTCACGAATTAAAAATTAATAAAAACCTTGATTCTAAAATCATTCGATAAACTTGACTCATTAAAAAAACTCATTTTATTCTTTTTGATTTTTAGTTTGAGCAACTGTTCTGATATTACACATCAGAAACTAGGAAAAGAAAATGCAGAAAATGAATTAAAAATAGCGCTTAATGGCGCTTCTCAACACAATGTTGTTAATTATAAGGAATTAGTAATAAAAAACGAAAATATTGCAATCCAAATTGCAGAACCTATTCTTTTTGAGATTTATGGAGAATCTCATATTAAAGACCAAAAACCTTATGAAGCTTATTTCATTGACAATTATTGGGTAATTAACGGAACTTTGCCAATTGGAATGCTTGGTGGTACTTTTGTCATTATTATTGACGCAAGAAATTCAGAAGTTTTAAAAATTACTCATTACAAATAACCATTTAATTTCTTAAATAAAATTATAATAGATGAAGGATACAAAATTCAGCGATATGACAACTGAAGAACTGGTTAAAAATCAGAAGACATTAAAAACGGTAAATACTATTTTTTGTGTTGTGCTTTTTATGCTTTTTGCGCTTAACATATTTATTGTTTTCATGAAAGGTTTTAGTGCGATGAATGTTATTCCGATTGCTTTATTGCCTATTCTATTTTTGAATCTGAAAAATTTAAAAGAGATTAAAAGAGAATTAGAATCTCGTGAATAAAACGCTAATTCCACTAAACGGATAGCCCGATTCGCCGCGGCGAAACATGCCCATATAAAAAAACCTCAGCTCTTTTTTGAAGGACTGAGGTTTTGTTTTTTATTAGTTTCCGTTTGTCAGGCTGAGCGAAGTCGAAGCTCTTTTAAACTTAAAGTCCTTCGACTCCGCTGAGGGTGACAAGCAAATTACATCATATCGATATATCTATCATGATATCCTAAAAGATATAAAACTCCATCAAGACCTAGACTTGAGATTGAAGTTGAAGCGCTTTCTTTAACTTTTGGTTTAGCATGAAAAGCGATTCCGAGACCTGCTAAGTTTAGCATTGGCAAATCGTTTGCTCCATCTCCAACTGCAATTGTTTGGTTGATGTGGATTCCTTCTTTCTCGGCGATTGCTTTTAAGAATTCTGCTTTTTTCTGACCGTCTACAATATCACCTAAATATTTACCTGTTAGTTTTCCGTCTTTTATTTCTAACTGATTGGCGTGAACGTAATCTATACCTAATTCTTTTTGAAGATATTCTCCAAAATAAGTGAAACCTCCAGATAGAATTGCGGTTTTGTAACCGTAGTATTTTAGAGCTTTCATCAAACGATGCGCTCCTTGTGTGATTGGTAAATTAACAGCAACCTTTTGTAGAACTTCTTCGCTCAAACCTTCTAAAAGAGCCATACGTTTTTTGAAGCTTTCGTTGAAGTCGATCTCACCATTCATAGCCGATTCTGTGATGGCGCGAACTTGATCTCCTACTCCATTTAATTCTGCTAATTCGTCGATTACTTCAGTTTGGATTAAAGTAGAATCCATGTCAAAGCAAACTAAACGGCGGTTTCTTCTGTAAATATTATCTTCTTGGAATGAAATATCAACATTCAGCGTTCTAGAGATTTCCATGAAACTAGCTGTCATAATGATCTTATTTACAATCTCGCCCGTAACAGACAATTGAATGCAAGAACGCGGATATTCTTCCTTTTCGACAATAGAAGTTCTTCCTGTTAATCGGATAATAGAATCAATATTCAGGTTTTGATCTGACATAATTTTGGTTACGGCCGCCAATTGAGAAGCAGCCAGTTTTTCGCCCAAAATATTGATGATATATCGTTGTTTAGATTGTGATTTTACCCATTTTTCATAGTCTTCAATAGAAATTGGAATAAATTTCACTTTAATTTCTAATTCGTAAGCCTTGAAAAGAAGATCTTTTAAAACTGGTGCCGAAGAAGAACCAGCAGCAATTTCGAACAAAATTCCTAAAGAAAGTGTGTCATGGATATCGGCTTGACCAATATCTAATATATTAGCATCGTATGCTGCCAAAACAGCTGTTAAACCTGCTGTAACTCCAATTTTATCGTGTCCTGAAACTTTTAATAAAATGATCTCTTTATCTTCTGCTGCCATTTTTCTTTCTTGATTTTGAAGCGACAAAAATCGGCAATCTCTCGATGATAAAAAAGAATAATCCTTGTTTTTTTGAAAAGAAAAAGCACATATAAATGTGCTTTTTCGAGTAATTTAACAATTATCTTTTATAATTGAAATAACATAACTTTTTGATTATTGATTTTGTGCATTTTCATCAAAATTCACCATCCAATTAATACCGAATTTATCTTTAAACATTCCGAAGTAAGCTCCCCAGAAAGTTTTGTTCAATGGCATTTCTACTTTTCCTCCAGCCGAAAGTCCGTTGAAAATTCTATCTGCCTCTTCTGTACTTTCTGTATTGATCGAAATAGAGAAATTATCACCAAAACCTACATCTCCGTATCTCGGATGTGTGTCACTTCCCATTAAAATAGTATTTCCAATTGGAAGCGATACGTGCATAATTCTATTTAAAGCCTCTTCTGAAAGTACTTCTCCTTCTTCTGCGGGAGCATCTTTAAATTTTCCGATATAAGGAAAATCCCCGCCAAAAACTGATTTATAAAACAGAAATGCTTCCTCGCATGTTCCGTTAAACATTAAATATGGATTTACTGCTGCCATGATGTTCTTTTTTAAATTGTTAATTATAAATTGTTAGTCATTAATTCATTTGAAGCAGAAAGTCTTTTATCTAGTAACCTTCTTGCCTCTTTCTTCTTTTTTTAATTTCTTACTTCTTATTCTCTAATTCTCAGATAACTCTTTAATCATTTCCATTCCTTTTGGAAAAGCTTCTTTAAAATAGTCAATATGTTTTTCGATTACATCAACTTCTACATGGAGGTCTACTACAGCACCTTTTTGATCTAAGCGATACGTTTCCATTGCTCCAACCCATTTTTCTGTTTCTTCGTTTGGAGGAACTTCCTTAAAATTTTTAAGTTCGCCCATATGCTTAAACGCCATGTATTCGTTCGGAATTTTCGATTCAATTAAACTATTCATTCCTTCTCCGCCTGGCCCTAAAAAATAAATTTTATCGCCTTCGTTCCAACTCGTTTCAACGTAACTTCCTTCACAAAAAGCGCTTGTCCACTTTCTGTAAGTTTCGTCGTCCCATAAAACTTTCCAAATCTTTTCTTTGGGTGCTTTTATATCGATGTTAAAAATTAATTTTTCCATGCTACTCTGGTAATTTACTAAAGTCCATAAATAAAACATTCCAACGATGACCATCCAAATCGGCAAAACCAAATCCGTACATCCAACCTTGACTTTCTGCAGGAGGAGTAAAAACAGTACCGCCAGCTTCTTTGACTTTTTCGGCCAGTTCGTCAACTTCTTCTCTGCTTTCTGCATCGATCGAAATCAAAACTTCTGAACTCGATTTAGTATCAGTTAAAGGATTCTGAGAAAAACTAGAAAAAAGCATTTCTTCAAAAAGCATTATTACAAAATGTCCATCACCTACAACCATGCACGTCGAACTTGGCGTGTCATGTTGTTCATTAAACGAAAAACCAATTTTCCAGAAAAAATCTTTCGCTTTTGCTACGTCCTTTACAGGAAGATTCAACCATATTTGTTTTGTCATTTTTTTGTTTTTTTTGTTGGGTTAGATATTTATTTTTTTCTTTTTTAAACCATATAAGTGATATAAGTTAATTTAAGTATGTTCCTTCAAAACATAGTTACTATTTCTCTTTGTTACTTTGTTACTTTGTCTCTAAGCAACTTAAACTTTAGTTTGCTTCAATGTAACTTTTAAAATTATCTAAAATTGCCTGCCAGCCCGCGCGTTGCATTTCTTCTGGATTTTGCGTTTCTGGATCAAAGCTTTCTACAATTTCAACACCATTTGGAGTTTCTGTAAAAGTGATTTCTACTTTTCTGCCATCTCCTAAAATGTACGAAAGCGCTTCGTTTGGTTTTACTAAAGTAAATTCGCCTCCAAAATCAAAACTCATGCTTCCGTCTTTGGCAGCCATAGTCGATTTGAATTTTCCTCCTTCTCTTAAATCAGCTTCTGCGTAAGGCGTATGCCAATCTGGAGAAGCAAAGCTCCATTTTGTAATGTGTTCTGGCGTGTTCCAAAACTTCCAAACTTTTTCTACAGGTGCGTTTACTGTATTTTTTATTGTTATCATTTTATCTTAAGTTTTAGTTTTAAAATTTCTCTGTGTACTCTTTAAAATTGTTAATTACATCTTGACACCATTGCTTTTGCATATTTTCAGAATCGGTTTTATTGGATTCAAAATATTCAGTAAGCTTTACATGGTCTCCAAAATCCTCAAATCGAATACTACCAATTCTATTGTCTGAAAGCTTATATTCTATTAATTGAAAATTTTCAACCTTTGTATATATTCCCTCAAAATCAAAACTTTTAGTTTTATCTTTTGAGATCATTACATATTTGAACCTTCCTTTTTCTTTCAAATCGTTTTCTGCATAAGGCGTGTGCCAATTATCAAAAGCCATGTTCCAGTTCTGAATATGTTTTGGTGTAATCCAAAAATCCCAAACTTTTTCTATCGGCGCTTTGATTACAACTTCAACTGAAATCATTTTTAATTACTTGGAATCTTACTTTCATCCATAAAAAAGACTTCCCAATGATGTCCGTCTACATCTAGAAAAGTTCTTTGATACATCCAGCCATAATCTTGAGATTGCTGATAATCTGTACCTCCAGCCTTAATAGCCTTTTCCACCATTTCATCTACTTGTTCTCGTGTTTCCACAGAAAGTGCCATAAGCGCTTCACTGGTTGTTGTAGAATCACAGATTTGTTTTTTAGTAAAGGTTTGATAAAACTCTTTTACCAAAAGCATCACATAAATAGTATCGCTAATTACTATACAGGCTCCCTTTTCATTTGTAAATTTTGGATTGGTTGAAAAACCAATTCCATTAAAAAATGTCACTGCCCGATTTAAATCTTTTACAGCAAGATTTAAGAATATTTTAGTTTTCATCTTTATAAAATTACGAATTAATTAAAGCAAATGTAAAATTTTAAGATTACTTAAAAATGCCCTTAAAAGTCATTTTTGGGGTCATTTAAGACATTTTTCTTACTTTTGAATAAAACTAGAAACTGCAAAAACAAAAATATCATGAGCAAGAAATTAGGTTTAATCGTACCTCACGACTATAAATTATTGAGTATAGCAGCAATATTAGAAGTATTTGAAACCACAAACAAATTTACCTCGGGAACCGAAAAACCATTTGAAATTATACTTTTTCAGTCACAAGAACAGCTTGAGCAAGGAAATCTATTTGGATATAAAAGCAATGCTATTGAAACTTCAGATATTATGCTAGACTTAATTTTAATTCCCGCTTTTACTACCGACAATATGAGCGAGATGATAAAAAAGAATAGAAGTTTTATTCCTTGGCTGCAAAAACAGCATCAAGCTGGAGCCGAATTGGCCAGTTTTTGTACAGGAGCATTTTTATTTGCCGCATCAGGCTTGCTAAACGAAAAATTAGCCACGACACATGTTGATGCTTGCAGCGCATTTACCAAAGCTTTTCCGATGGTAAAACTAAAACCTGATGAGACCCTAACAGCCGACGGAAGTTTATATACCAGTGGAGGATCGACCTCAACTTTTCATTTACTGATTCTTTTGGTTCAAAAATTTTGTGGCAACGAAATGGCAGTTAAAATTGCCAAAACATTTTCTATCGATTTAAACCGATACAAACAAAGCTATTTTAGCACTTTCAGACCCAATCATTTGCATAATGACACTTTGGTGGCCATGTTGCAGCAAAAAATCGAAAGTCAGTATCATACGATTGAAAAATTGGAAGAAATTACAAAAGATATTCCAACAAGTGCCAGAAACATGACACGCCGTTTTAAACAAGTAACAGGAATTCCGCCAATCGAATATTTGCAGAATATTAGGGTAGAAAGTTCGAAAAAATATTTAGAACAAACCCAACTTTCTATTTCAGAAATTATCGAAAAAACGGGCTACAACGATCCAAAAGCTTTTAGAAAAGTTTTTTATAAAATGGTTGGCATGAAACCTATTGAATATAGAGAGAAGTTTAGAGTGCAATAATTAGCAGCAGCAGTATTTCATTTCAAAAGAAGTCTTGTCCTGCTCTTCACTGTATCTTTTGCTCTGAACGCCAGAGCAATAGGATGCCGTTTCGATCAGGACTATACGAGAAGTTTTTGCTTTCAAAAGGCCAAAAACAAAAAAACCTGCTCAAAAAATGAACAGGTCTATAATAGAACTTTGTCAAAGTTTTAAACTTTGACAAAGTTATTTAGCTCTATCTAAGAAGCAATTTCCATACGCTTCAATAAGTTTTTGCTTAACGTATGTTCTGCATATTCTTTGTCGATTGTCAAACTTATATCATCTGAAGTTGGCAATTCGTACATGGCATCTGTCAAGATAGCCTCGCATAAAGAACGTAATCCACGAGCACCTAATTTGTATTCTAAAGCTTTATCTACAATAAAATCCAGAGCTTCGTCTGTAATTGTAAATTCAACATCATCCATTGCAAATAATTTCTGATATTGCTTGATCAATGCGTTTTTTGGCTGTGTTAAAATCGCACGAAGGGTTTCTTTATCTAAAGGATCCATGTGCGTTAAAACTGGTAAACGGCCAATAATTTCAGGAATCAAACCAAAGTCTTTAATATCTTTTGGAATAATGTATTGCAACAAATTATCCTTGTCTATATTGTCTGTATTTTTAGAAGTAGAATATCCAACTGCCTGACGGTTTAAACGTTTTGAAATAATACGTTCTACTCCATCAAAAGCTCCACCCGCAATAAACAAGATATTTTGAGTATTTACTTCAACAAATTTTTGATCTGGATGTTTACGTCCTCCTTTTGGTGGTACGTTTACAACTGTTCCTTCCAATAATTTCAATAATGCCTGCTGAACACCTTCTCCAGAAACATCACGTGTTATTGATGGATTATCGCTTTTACGAGCAATTTTATCAATCTCATCAATAAATACGATTCCTCTTTCTGCTTTTGCTACGTCGTAATCGGCAGCTTGAAGTAAACGCGTCAAAATACTTTCAACATCTTCTCCAACATATCCTGCCTCTGTTAATACTGTCGCATCAACAATTGCCAATGGAACGTCTAACATTTTAGCAATCGTTTTTGCTACCAATGTTTTTCCTGTTCCTGTCTGACCAACCATGATGATGTTACTTTTTTCAATCTCAACTTCGTCGTCTAATTGCTGTTGCATTAAACGTTTGTAGTGATTGTAAACTGCCACCGACATTACTTTCTTAGTCTGATCTTGACCAATAACATATTGATCTAGGAAAGCTCTAATTTCTTTTGGTTTCTTTAAGATTAAGTCCCCAACTAGTTTTGCGCTTCCGCTAGATTTTAATTCTTCTAAAACAATTCCGTGTGCTTGTTCAATACACTTATCACAAATGTGTGCATTGATACCAGCAATTAATAAATTAGTTTCTGGCTTCTTTCTTCCACAAAACGAACATTCTAATACTACTTTTGCCATTCTATTTATGTTACTAAGCTGCAAAGATACTAAGTTTCTAAGCTTTTTGACCTAAAACTTAAAAACTTAGCACTTTACAGCTTAATATTTTTATTTTTTTTGTTTAAAGTTTCATGTTCCAAGTTTTCAAGTTAAACGTTGAAACTTGGAACATGAAACAATTTTAACTTTAAGAAATTATCCTCTTCTTAATACTTCGTCGATCATTCCGTACTCTTTTGCTTCGTCAGCTTTCATCCAGTAGTCACGCTCACTGTCTTTGTGCACTTTGTCAAAAGTTTGTCCAGAGTGTTGCGAAATGATATTGTATAATTCATCTTTTAATTTCAGCATCTCACGTAAGTTGATTTCCATATCTGTTGCAACACCTTGTGCTCCTCCAGATGGTTGGTGAATCATTACTCTTGAGTGAGGCAATGCAGAACGTTTTCCTGCTGCTCCTGCACATAATAAAACTGCTCCCATAGAAGCTGCCATTCCAGTACAGATTGTTGCTACATCTGGTTTGATGTACTGCATAGTATCATAAATTCCTAAACCTGCATAAACACTTCCTCCTGGCGAGTTTAAGTAAATTTGAATATCTTTTGAAGCATCAGCACTTTCTAAGAATAATAACTGAGCTTGAACGATATTAGCGATTTGATCGTCGATACCAGTTCCTAAAAAGATAATTCTGTCCATCATTAATCTTGAAAAAACGTCTAATTGAGAAACATTCAATTGACGCTCTTCGATAATATATGGAGTCATGTTTGTTGGAGTCATTGCTGCTACGATTTTATCGTAATACATTGCGTTTACTCCTTGGTGCTTTGTAGCAAATTTCTTGAATTCTTTACCGTAGTTCATATTTTTAGTTTAAAGTTGAAAAGTCTAAAGTCAGAAAATGACTTAAACGGATAAAACAAAGTTCGTACCTTTTTATAAAGGATGCCAATTTGTCTTCTTTTTTAAGATGCTAAGATTCTAAGGCACTAAGATTCTAAGTTTTTTTTTTAGATTTAGAAACGTTTACTAACCTGAAACCTGAAGCAAAAAAAGAACGTCAACAGAAGAAAAACTTCCATTGACGTTCAAATATAATTATTTTTATCTTTCGGTTTCTGTAATAAAATCTTAATTTTTAAAAAAGTATATTTCTTAACTTTCGACTCTATTACTTTTGACTTTCAGACTAAAATTTATTCTCCGTAAGATGCAGCGATAAATTCTTCGTAAGTAACCTCTTTTGTTGTTGGGTTAGCTTTTTCTTTGAAGATATCTAACATTTTAGATGCTACAACTTGCTCAGAAAGTCTTTTCACTTCATCTTGGTTAGATAAAACTCTAGCTACGATTCCTTGAACTTCTTCGTCTGTTGGGTTTGTTTGTCCAAATTGAGCCATTTGCTGTCTGATAGCGTTTGATGTAAACTCTTTCAAGTCTTCAAATGTAATTTGGATATTGCTTTGCGCTAATGCTTTTCCTTCGATTAATTGGAAACGTAAACCTTTTTCAGATCTTGCATATTCTACTTCAGCCTCTTCTGCAGTTAATTTTTTCTCTCCTACAGTTTGCAACCATTTTTTTAAGAATGCTTCCGGCAAATCAAATTTTGTGTTTTCGATTAAGAAATCTTGAACATCTAATAATAATTTTTGCTCTGCTTGCTGTGCAAATTGTGCTTCAGCATCTTCTTTAATTTTAGCTTTCAAATCTTCTAAAGAAGCTACTTTTCCTTCACCAAAAAGTTTATCAAATAATTCTTGGTTTAGTTCAGCTGGCTCAGAACCGTTGATTGCTTCAATAGTAAAGTTTACTTCAACATCTAAACCGTGAACACCTTCGTGCCCTACTTTTAAGTAATCCATTAATTGGTGATCGTCATCAAATAAACCTTTTGTGCTTACTGTAACAACATCTCCAACTTTTTTACCTACAAATTGTTTTTGAGCTTTTTTACTGAACGCATCAACAGAGATTGTAGTAGTATTGTTGATTCCGTTTGCTTCGTTTGAGAAAGTTCCAGTTAAATCAGATTTTGCATCAGATACTTCTTGTGGAACTGCTTTTCCAAATTGTTTTTGGATACGCTCTACTTGTCCGTCGATTAATTTATCATCAGCAGTAACAATATATTTTACGATATCATTTTTAGCTTCTAAATCAATTTCGAAGTTTGGCACTAAACCAATTTCGAACTCGAAAGTTAATTCTTCAGCATTCCAGTCAAGGTTTTCGTTTACTTTAGCAAGAGGAGTTCCTAAAAGATTTAGTCTTTCAGATTGAATATAACGCTCTAAAGCCAAATCAACTACTTTTTTGATCTCTTCTTGCTTAATCGCTTTTCCGTATTGTTTTTCAACAAGATCTTTAGGCACGGCACCTTTTCTAAATCCTTTAACTTGTGCTAAAGGCATTTTTTCGTTAATTCTTTTTGCTACTTGACCTTTATAATCCATATGAACAACGTTCATAACAATCGTCTCGTTTACAGCGTCTATTGCTACTCTTTTAATATCCATCTTCTTCTTTAATTTACGTAATAAAATTGGGTTGCAAAATTATAAAATTTTTGCAACCCAACCAAGTTTTTAATCTATTGTATTTGAAGCAGTTTTAATCTGCTCCATTGTTTTATTTATCGTCTCCCAATATTTTATAAGTAAGAGATTGAAGTATAGACAAAATAATACTGAATATTAGTGCTGTCCAGAATGTATCGACCACAAAGCCACCCACAATTTTGGTACACAGCAAAATAATCACAGCATTTATGACCAATAAAAATAACCCAAGCGTAACAAAGGTTACAGGTAGAGTGAGCAATACTAAAATTGGTTTAATAAAGATATTCAGCAATCCTAAAACTACTGCAACAATTACAGCCGTACCAAAACTAGCAACGTGAACCCCAGTTAAAATGTTAGACAATAATAAAACTAAGGCAGCGGTAACAAGAAGTCTAAGTAATAATTTCATAGTTTTTCAGGTTTAAAATTTATTTAAAAGTAATAAAATTTTTATCAAAAACGATTACTCTTTTAAAAACATCGTGGTCAGCTCAAAAAACAGCTTCGGATTCTCAGCATGAAGCCAGTGTCCAGCATTTGGAATAGTTTCTAGTTTTAAATTTGGAAAATGCTGGCGAATTCCGTCAATATCTTGATCTTGAATGTAACCTGAATTTCCTCCGCGGATGAATAATGTTGGCTTATCAAAAACCAGCCCTTCAGCCAAGGGCTTCCCTATTGCATCTAAATTGTTATTAAAGACCTCCAAATTGAACCTAAAAGCCAATTGTCCTGGTTCTTTCCAATATAAATTTTTCAACAAAAACTGACGCGTTCCAAAATCTGAGACATATTGTGCCAAAATTGCTTCAACATCATTTCGGCTTGGTTTTACCGAAAAATCGACTGCGTTTAAACCTGCCAAAATATCCTGATGATGCTGTTTATAGAATCTCGGCCCAATATCGGCCACAATTAATTTATCTACAATTTCAGGATGCGTTGTCGCAAAAAGCATCGCTACTTTTCCGCCCATTGAATGTCCCAAAATATCAATTCGAGTTAGATTATGTGCTTGACAATATTCATACACATCCCGAACCATTGCTTCATAACTCCATTCATCTGAATGGAAACTGCGTCCGTGATTTCTAAGATCTAAAATATGAACTTGAAATCCGGCTTCTACATATTGCCCAGCAAGAGTTTTCCAGTTATCAGACATTCCGAGAAATCCGTGCATGATGATAAATGGTTTCCCTTCGCCTTCTATTTTTGAATAAAGCATATTTTTATATTTTCCTTTTAAGAATTATTTCAATTTATTCAGATACATATTTACAGTATTATCTAAACCAAGATAAAGTGCCTCTGAAATTAAGGCATGACCAATAGAAACCTCTAATAAGCCTGGAATATTTTCTTTAAAAAACTTGATATTATCTAAACTCAAATCGTGACCGGCATTGATTCCTAAACCTAGTTCGTTTGCCAATTTAGCCGCTTCAACATAAGGATCAATTCCTCTTTCGTTTCCTAAACTATATTGGTGCGCAAAAGATTCAGTATATAACTCAATTCTATCTGTTCCTGTTTTTTTAGCGCCTTCAATCATTTCTAGAATCGGATCAACAAAAATGGAAGTTCTGATTCCGTTTTTTTGAAATTCCTGAATAACCTCGGTCAAATATTCTTGATTTTTAATTGTGTCCCAGCCCGCAGACGAAGTTATCGCCCCAATTGCATCTGGAACCAAGGTTACCTGATCGGGTTTGCATTCTAAAACTAAATCTATAAAATTATGCTGCGGATTTCCTTCAATATTATATTCTGTAGTAACAATTGCCTTTAAATCGCGTGCATCCTGATAACGAATATGACGCTCATCTGGACGCGGGTGAATCGTAATTCCTTGTCCGCCAAATCGCTGAATATCTACAGCTACTTTTAATAAATCAGGAACATTTCCGCCACGAGCATTTCGAAGCGTGGCTATTTTATTGATATTTACACTTAATTTTGTCATATAAATAGATATTAATTCTAGTAATCTTATATTTGTTACGACAAAAATACAAAGTAAAACAGAGCAGTTTTCGGTATTTTTTGATTATTTTGCATCAAATATCCTCAATTGATTTATGACAGAAATTACAAACTATATCACAAACGATTTCAGAGCGATTGACAGTCAGGAAACGATTGCCTCGATTCAGGACTTTTTTATCGATGTAAATTTTTCTCATTTTCCGATTTTAGAAGATGGTGTTTTCATTGGAAGCATTTCTTCTGACGATGTTGAAACTTTTGACATTGAAAAAAAAGCAATTGATTACAAATATGCTTTAGAACGTTTTTTTGCTAGAAAATCTATGCTTTGGCTTGACGTTTTAGAAGTTTTTGCTAAAAACCACACCAATCTTCTTCCAATTCTTGACGAGAATAATAACTACATTGGTTATTATGAAATGGAAGACATCATGAAGTTTTTTCAGGAAACTCCATTTTTAAAAGAACCAGGAGCGATTATCATTGTGCAAAAAGGTCTTTTGGATTATTCTATGAGCGAGGTAACCCAAATTGTAGAAAGCAATAATGGTAAAATTTTAGGCTGTTTTGTTTCTGAAGCTGATACAGAAAATGTTCAGATTACAGTGAAAATTGGCCTTGGAGCAATCAATGAAATTATTCAGACGTACAGAAGATATGGCTACGAAATTATTTCAGAACATCAGGAAGACAATTATATTAACAGCTTAAAAGAGCGATCAGACTACTTAGACAAGTACCTTAATATATAAATTATGAATGTGCCAATGAGAAAATTAGCTAATTAAATGATTTTCGCATTCCCAATTATCTAATTGACAAATTGACAAATTCTCTAATTAAAAAGAATGAAAATAGCCATTTACGGACAATACTATCAGAATAGCACTGAACCTATTATAAAAGACATTTTCACATTTTTCAATACCAACAACGTCGAAATGGTAATTGAAGAAAATTTCCTGAACATGCTTTATGAAAAACAGCTTGTAAAAAAAGAATACAAAACTTTTTCGCCAAGCACTGCTTTAGACAATAGTTTCGAAATGCTGATTAGTATTGGAGGCGACGGAACCATTTTAAGAGCCGCTGCCTTTGTTCGTAATTCTGGTGTTCCATTATTAGGTATAAATGCTGGACGATTAGGATTTCTTGCTAAAGTTCAGAAAGAAAACATCGAAAGTTTATTGCAATATGTAATAGACCAAAACTACACCACCTCTGAAAGAACTTTATTAGGAATTACATGCGAACCTTATAATGACGCTTTCAAAGAACTTAATTTTGCCATGAACGAAGTTACAGTAAGTAGAAAAGATACAACTTCGATGATCACTGTTGAAACTTACCTGAACAACGAATATTTAAACTCATATTGGGCCGACGGATTAATCATTTCTACTCCAACCGGTTCTACAGGATATTCTTTAAGCTGTGGCGGACCAATTTTAACCCCAGATGTCAAAAGCTTAGTTATTACGCCAATTGCCCCTCATAATTTAACCGCCAGACCTCTTGTTATTCCAGACGACACCGAAATCACACTGCGAGTAACAGGAAGAGAAGACCAATATTTGGTTTCTTTAGATTCGAGAATTTCTTCAGTGAAAAACGAGTCGATTCTAAAAATTAAAAAAACAGATTACAAAATTAAAATGGTTGAAATACCAGGCGAAACTTTCTTGAAAACCTTAAGAAACAAACTGCTCTGGGGAGAAGATAAAAGAAATTAAACTCTTTTCTGATTCTTCACTATACGATAATACCACATTTTCTCGTTCTGCATGTAGTGAATCATCATTAAATGGCTCAAAATCATAATGTAAATTGAAAAAAAAGCACATTTAACCAAAGGAACTTTGATTCGTATTGATAATTATTATATTTGCACGCAATTTTGAATTAAATGAAGAAAATTTTTAATTTATTGTTATGTTTTTTCCCCTTTATTACACTTAATGCTCAAATCAATGAGGTTGGTGTTTTTCTTGGCGGAAGTAACTTTGTAGGCGATGTTGGAAAAACAACTTATATCGCTCCAGAAAAACTAGCTTTTGGCGTTCTATACAAATGGAACAGAAGTCCGAGACATGCTTGGCGATTCTCTTATACACAATCAAATGTTAGTGGAAATGATTATAAATCAGATGAGACTGGAAGAAATCAAAGAGGTTACCGCTTTGACAATGAAATAAAAGAGCTTTCTGCCGGTCTAGAATTCAATTTTTTCGATTTTAATCTACACGATTATCATACCAAAGTAACTCCATATGTGTTTACTGGTTTAAATTACTTCTTCTACAACAACTTATACCGCTATACTACAAGCCCAAACACAGTATACGCCCAAAAAAATAAAAGCTCAGTAGCCATACCTATTATATTAGGTATAAAATCAAATATAACACCGCGTTTTGTCTTAGCTGCTGAAGTAGGCGCACGTTATACCTTTACTGATAATATTGACGGAAGCAACCCGAATACAAGCAATCCAAATATCATGAAATTTGGAAATTTAAATAATAATGACTGGTATATTTTTTCTGGTATGACTTTAACCTATACCTTTGGAAAAAAACCATGCTATTGCGCATACTAAAAAATGAATTTACTAGAATCTATAGATCACACAAACCTACCTAAACACCTAGCCATTATTATGGACGGTAACGGACGCTGGGCAAAACAACAAGGTTTTATGCGTGCGTTTGGCCACGAAAATGGTACAAAATCTGTAAAAGAAATAATCAAAACCTCTGCTAAGCTTGGAATTGAGTATTTAACCCTATATGCTTTTTCCACAGAAAACTGGAATCGCCCAAAACTTGAGGTTCAGGCATTAATGAAAATATTGATCAATTCATTAAAAAAAGAGCTTGTAACCCTTCAAGAAAACAATATTCGCCTTAATGCAATTGGAAATCTTGACAAATTACCACAATCAGCCCAAAAAGAACTTTTGGATGTTATGGCAAAAACTAAAAACAATACTCGCTTAACTCTTACTCTCGCTTTAAGCTACGGCTCTAGAGAAGAATTGGTAAATGCCGTAAAGTCAATTAGTGATAAAGTTAAAAATAATATAATTTCAATAGACACTATTGACGATTCAATTATAAATGAGCATCTTTACACGCAAAATTTACCTGACGTAGATTTATTAATACGAACAAGTGGAGAACATAGAATAAGTAATTTTTTGCTATGGCAGATCGCTTATGCAGAATTGTATTTTACTAATGTCTTGTGGCCAGACTTTAAAGACCAAGATTTATATGAGGCTATTATTAGTTATCAAAAAAGAGAACGTAGATTTGGAAAAACCAGTGAACAAATTAAATAATTTTTTAGTGTTGCAAAAAAAAATACAAATAGTCTTTACCCTATTACTTTTGGGTAGTTTTTCACAAATTAAAGCACAAGAAAGAGTTCCTTTTGATCAAGGAAAAAAATATATTCTAGCTAAAGTTTCTGTTGTTGGTAAAATAAGCTTCAATGAGCAGACTGTTGTAACCTTTTCGGGCCTACAAAAAGGCCAGGAAATCACTGTACCTGGAGAAGAAATCAGTAGCGCAATTAAAAAATTAGGTAAATTAGGTTTATTTGACGAAATCGCTTTTTATGTTAATAAGGTAGAAAACGACAGTATCTATTTAGACTTAGACATCGTTGAACTTCCTAAATTAAATGAAGTTAAAATTGTCGGTGTCAAGAAAAGCAAAGTAGAAGCTTTAATCAAAGACAACAACCTGACAAAGAACAAGATTGTCAACGAAAACCTAATCACTACGACAAAAAATTACATAGAAAATAAATACAAAAAAGAAGGTTATTATAACACAAAAGTTACTATAACCAATACTCCAGATACTATAAATGGGCATCAAGTTAACATGCTTGTTCGAATAGACAAAGGAGATAAGGTAAAAATAAGCAGTATTGATTTCATAGGAAACAAACAGCTTACCGACACCCAGTTGCGTGGTGCAATGAAAGACACAAAACAGAAAAATTTCATACGTGTATTTAAAGCCTCTAAATTTATTCCAGAGAAATACAAAACTGACTTAGAAAAAGTAGTTGCCGCATACAAAGAAAAAGGATATCGTGATGCTCGTATTATTTATGATTCTGTAAAATACAATAAGCAAAAAAACACCCTTGCAATTAAAATTAATGTTGAAGAAGGAAACAAATACTACTTCGGTAATATTAAGTTCTTAGGTAATACTGTTTACTCCGATCAACTTTTAAGCCGTTATTTAGGAATCAAAAAAGGAGAAACCTACAATGGGGTTTTACTAGAAAAAAGGATTGCCGATAAATCAAAACCAGATGCAGAAGATATTACCAACTTATACCAAAACAACGGTTATTTGTTCTCAAATATTAATGCTGTAGAGGTAAAAACGGTTAATGATACTATCGATTTTGAGATTAGAGTTACGGAAGGTCCAATCGCTTATTTCAACAAAATTACAGTTGTTGGAAACGACAAAACAAACGATCACGTTATTTACCGTGAGTTAAGAACAAAACCAGGAGAAAAATATAGTAAAGAGCAATTGGTTAGAACGATTCGTGAGATCGGACAATTAGGTTTCTTTGATCCTGAGGCAATCGACCCTAAATTTAAGAACGTAGATGCTGGAGCTGGTACTGTTGATATTGAATACAATGTAGTAGAAAAAGGATCTAGCCAGGTCGAACTTCAAGGAGGTTATGGCGGTGGAGGTTTCATTGGAACATTAGGACTTTCGTTTAACAACTTCTCGGCACGAAAAATATTCGACAAAGAAGCTTACAAGCCTTTACCAATGGGAGATGGGCAAAAAGTTGCTCTTCGTTTACAAGGAAGTACTTATTTCCAAACGTATAGTTTATCTTTCTCAGAGCCTTGGTTTGGAGGGAAGAAACCGGTACAGTTTAGTTCATCTATTTCATACAGTAAGCAATTTCTTAACAATTACATCACCAGAACTGTTGATAAAAGCAAAAGTTTTAATATTTTTACAGTACAAGTTGGTTTAGCAAAAAGATTAACTGTGCCAGATGACTACTTTGTATTGTCACAATCGGTGAGTTATCAGCACTACGACTTGAACAATTATAATACAGGTTTGTTTACTTTTGGTAATGGTGCATCAAGAAACTTAGCTTATACTATCGGACTTTCAAGAAGTAATAAAGGTACTAACCCAATATTCCCAATGTATGGTTCTGAATTTAGTATTAGTGCAAAAGTTACACCTCCATACTCATTATTTAATGGTATTGATTATGGTGATTTGCACAACCAAAAAGAATACAAAACTCAATATACGGGAACATCTGGAAGTGGTATAGATGGACAGCCACTTAACAATGGTGATTATGTTAAAACACAAACTATAAACGGTCAAACTGGTTATGTGAGTGTTGGATCAGATTACGCAAGTGCAGATACAGATATAGCAAAAGTCGATCAGAAAAAATACAATTGGTTAGAGTACTATAAAGTTAAATTTAAAGGAGACTGGTACACTAAAGTTTATGGAAAATTAGTTTTAAGAACCCTTACTGAGTTTGGTTTCTTAGGAGCTTACAACCAAGAAAGAGGTGTAATTCCGTTTGAACGTTTTTACCTAGGTGGAGATGGTATGGCCAACTACTCAATGGATGGTAGAGAGACTATTCAGTTGAGAGGTTATCCAAACAACTCGTTAACTCCTGTAAATGCAAATGGTGATGCAATTGGAGCAACGATTTACAACAAATTCTCTATGGAATTACGTTACCCAATTACATTAAAAGCATCGGCTTCTATTTTTGCCTTAACGTTCTTAGAAGCAGGTTCATCGTATCCAACGTTTAAAGATTACAATCCGTTTGACTTAAGCCGTTCTGCCGGTGCTGGTTTACGTGTATTCATGCCTGCATTTGGATTATTGGGTATTGACTTTGGTTATGGGTTTGATGCCCTTCCTGGACAAACAAAACCTAATGGTTGGGAAACGCACTTTATCATTGGACAACAATTTTAATAAAATAACGTTTGGTTAAAAATCATCAAATAAAGTTATGTTATGAGAAAACAATTTTTATTTATATTTTTAGCCTTGATTGTAGCAAATACAAGTCAGGCACAAGGAAAGACGACTCGAATTGGCTACATCGACATGGAATATATTTTAGAAAATGTTTCCGATTACAAAGAAGCTAAATCACAATTAGAGCAAAAAGCTCAAAAGTGGAAACAAGAAATAGAGGCGAAAAAATTAAATATAAATAATTTAAAGGAAAGCTTAAAAACAGAAAAAGCTTTACTTACAAAAGAATTAATAGAAGAAAGAGAAACTGAAATTAAGTTTCTTGAACAAGAAATGATGGATTATCAGCAGAAACAATTTGGTTCTGACGGAAATCTAATGAGACAAAAAGCAGCTTTAGCAAAGCCAATACAAGATCAGGTTTTTACAGCTGTGCAAGATATAGCAGAAGCAAAAAATTATGATTTTGTTTTTGATAAATCATCAGATCTAACCATGCTTTTTAGCAATAAAAGATTTGATATTAGCGATCAGGTTTTAAGAATCTTAAACCGTACTGAAAAACGTGAACAGCTAACAAAAAAACAACTGAAAGAACAAGAGGCTAAAGAAAATATCGAAAATGCAATTGACGAAAATCCAGCAATGGCCGATCGCCAAAAAGCGCTTGATGAAAAAAGAGCTGCCAGAGAAAAGTTAATTCAAGACAGAAAATTAGAACAGGAAGCTAAGAGAAAAGAATACGAAGACCGAAGAAAAGCTTTACAAGACGAAAGAGAAGCCAAAAAAAATGGCACGGTTTCTGGAACAGCTACAACACCAGCCGTTCCTACTGCAGCTACTGCAACAACTGGCGATGCTAAAACAAGTACAACTGGAAAAACTGCTACGCCTGCTGCTGCCACAGGAGAAACTCCTGCCACAGATCAGCCTGCAATGACAAAAGCAGAAGAAAGACAATTACTTTACGAACAGCGTAAAAAAGAATTGGAAGAAAGAAGAAAGAAAATTTTAGAAGAAAGAGAAGCGGCTAAAAAAGCAAAAGAAGCCGAAACGCAAAAAACAAATACGACCAATAATTAATTAATATTTTAAAAATGATGAAACAAATCAAAACTTTACTAATTGCTGCAATTCTTATTTTAGGAGCAAGTAACACAATGAACGCGCAAGCGAAGGTAGCTCATGTTGATGTAAGCGAGATCATGTCGAAAATGCCTGCTATGCTAGATGCTCAAAATCAACTGCAAAAATTAAGTGGTACATATGATGCTGAATACAAAAAAATGGTTGACGAATATCAAGTAAAAATTAAAAAGTACGAAGCTGAAGCTGCAACTGTAACTGATGCTGTAAACGGTGAGCGTTCTAAAGAAGTTCAAGATATGCAAAAGAGAATTGTTGATTACAGAGACAATGCTCAAAAAGAATTACAACAAAAAGAAACTGATATCGTAAAACCTTTAATGGAAAAAGTTAGAGCTTCTATCCAAAAAGTTGGAAAAGCTAAAGGTTTCCAATACGTTTTAGATGGTTCTACTTTATTATTAGCTGATGGACCAAACATCACTGCTGATGTTAAAAAAGATTTAGGATTCTAAGAAATCAAATCTAGATAATTAAGCTGCTCAATTTGTATAATTTGAGCAGTTTTTTTTTACAAAAAATTAAAGCCAATATCTGGGATAATTTCAAGATTTGATTTAATTTAGAGTAACGAATTATATTTAAAAAATAGTAAATTTGCTTTATGACAAACAATAATCCTATAGGCGTTTTTGATTCTGGTATTGGCGGAACTTCCATCTGGAGCGCCATTCATGATCTTCTTCCAAATGAAAAAACCATTTATCTTGCTGATAGCAAAAATGCGCCTTACGGTCAAAGAAGCAAAGAGGAGATTGTTGCTTTAAGCAAAAAAAATGTAGAGTTTTTACTTGAAAACAATTGCAAACTTATTGTTGTGGCCTGCAATACTGCAACAACAAATGCTATAGTAGAACTTCGTGCAGATTATGACATTCCGTTTGTTGGAATTGAGCCTGCTATTAAACCTGCGGCAAACAACTCGCAAACACAGGTAATCGGAATTCTAGCGACAAAAGGAACGCTGAACAGTGAGTTGTTTAATAAGACTGCTGAAATGTTTCACAATACCAAAATCATTGAGCAAGTAGGCCACGGGCTTGTACAGCTTATTGAAGATGGCAACTTGTATTCTCCAGAAATGACACAATTGTTAGAATCGTACCTTCAACCTATGATTGAAGCTAATATTGATTATTTGGTTCTTGGATGCAGCCACTACCCTTACTTAATTCCTCAAATAAAAAAAATTCTCCCAGACCATATTAAAATAATAGATTCAGGAGAAGCTGTTGCACGCCAGACTAAAAATCTGCTGCGCGATAAAGTTGGTTTTTCTGAAAGTGCAGATCATGATCCTATATTTTATGTCAACTCAGATCCTAAAGTTCTAGAGTCAATATTAGAATATAAATATCCCGTAATCAAAAAAGACTTTTAAATTATTATTCAAACTTTCGCTTGACGAACCAAATTCCGTCCAACGATAAATTGAGCGATATTTTATGGTAATTTTCTTTTATCAAATCATTTGCAATTCGGCCTTTTTGTCCGTAAGAATAAGAAATATGGAGTGATGAGAATGTGTTATCAATAGGCAGGTTTAAACCTATAGAAACAGATGCATTATTAACACGCTGCTTGTCGACTTCGAGATAGCCGTTGTCAAAATTTACACCTGCTGCATACCCTACTCTATCCCAATATTTTCTAACATTCTTTTTGCCGCTATAGGTAAAACCAAGTGCAAAACGATCTTGATTTACAAATTTTCCATAAAGTTCAGATTGTTTTGTATTTTCCCAAAAACTCCTCTCGTAATCTAAAGTCACATTCAGGTTATTTTTAAAACGTTTACTGGCTCCAAAACCAAGTTCAAGAGGCATATAATAATCCTCTGTATCTGCTGCTTTATCGGTTTCTATGGAGGTTTCTACTTCATCTGCAATGCTTGTTACCGACTGTACTTTAGAAGCATTTATTCTGGCTGGAACTTTAATTGTTGTTCCAACGGTGAAAGTGGAATCTATTTTGAATTGCGCGCCCAACGTTGCACGCACTCCGCTATAATCTGTTTTTTTATGTATTGTTGTAATGGCATCTGCAATCAGAAAAGCACGATCGTCTACTATGTTTCCAAAAAGGACTGTTCCTGTTGCTCCAATTGTCAATTTTTTTCCAAATCGATAGCCGTATGAAAAATCAAGACTATTTAAACCTCCAGATCCTTGTGCGGTTACATAATAGGATTCTTGGCTATCGGCGATTGGAAGCTTTAAATTGGAAATTTTAAATACCGAACTAGAATATGGACGAAGTGCCAAACTAAAACCCGAATTTTTAGTAACCGGAAAAGCAAACGCTAAATGAGAAAATTGAAAATTATTTCTTTTTTCTGAACGAGTACTGCTTTGGTAGGTTGTAGCAATAGCTTTTCCTCCAATATCAAAAAGGAAATGATTCTGATACATAAATCCTAAAGATGCCGGATTTAAATTATTAATAAAAGTATCTGAAGGCAATGCAATTCCTGAACCGCCAATGGAAGGCAAATAACCAAAATCTGCATCATATAAACTTCCTACACCATAAAGCGAATAGGGAGAACTTGAAATGCTTTGAGAGAATGAAGTCAGCGACATCAAAAAGAAGCAGCTCCATAAAACAATTTTATTTTTCATTTAATAAGAGATGTAATAAATTTTCAGCTGGATTTTATTGTTGGCATGCTTTTGATTCCCCAAAACAATTCTGTTAACAGATTTAGAAATTGCGGGTAATGTTAGAATAAGAGACGATCTTGAATCGGATGCCTTAAGCATTTCTTTCTGAAGAAAAGCCCCGATCGGAATTGTATAGCCAATATTTTCATTGAATTCATCGCTTTTTTTATTCAACAATCCGTAAACTGTGGTTCCAGCAGAATTTACCAACGTTCCGCTTATTCGGTTTAATTTATCTCCTACATAAACCGAAAGAGAATCTGCCAGCGGATATTTCTCAGAATACGAATTATTTACCGGCTTTAAAAACAGTTCTGCATTTACAATAGCTCCATTAGTCGAAATATTTTTAAACTGTTTAATATTCGGAAAATCAACTCGACAAGCTACTCCAGTTCCTGATTGAATGAAGCCCTGATTATTGGTTAGATTACTAGAAAGATTACTGCTTGAAATGGGAAGATTCTGCAGAAGTGTTCCTGTTTTATCCAAAGAAATAGAATTGAATTGTTTGGTTTTATCTACAATGCTAAAATCAAGATGATAAGATACCTCGTCTTCATCTGCCTTATATTTAGAATAATACATTCTAATTTTACTATTTCCAGCACTAAATCCGATTACATTAGACGAATTGGATGTTTCGGGAACTAAGACCAGTCCTTTTAAATATTCTGTAAAACTGTCAAAATCTGTAATTTCTCGTTTTTTTATTTTCTGAAAAAGAGCTTCTCCAAATTCATTATCCATTTTAATATTTATAGAATCTTTTTGTGTTGGCCTTGGTATAAATGATATTTTTCCCAAACTTTCTGAACCATAACTTAAGGTAGAATTATTGTAGAAATTACTATCATTTGTATTGGCCTTAACTTTTTGAAGTAATCGATGAATATCAAATGTTTGAACTTTTGTAGTATCTCCGTAATAATATTTATCATATTTTAGAATCATCGAAATAGAATCGAAAACATAATTTACAGACTGAGTATCAGAACCCGAACTATTTAATGCATAGTAAGGTCCTGAGAGCTGAAAATAACTGTTTGATTTTACTTTTCCGAAAATTGGATCATCATAATTTCCAATCAAGATCCTGCTCTTATTAGAAGTTACCAACGAGTCAAAGTTAATGGTTGACATTTCTACTGTGAGAGTATCTATCAGGATCACTTTATTGCTTAAAGCAAGATAATCTGAACCAACAGTAAATTCTCCTGTATCTGTATCTGTGCCGCACGAAAATAAGCTAAGTACAAAAAGCAGTATCAATATAAACTTGTGCATAATTTAATTTTTGGGCAAATATAAATTGTGCGCTTTGGCGACACACTATAACATATACTATCGCCCTTTTTTACCCTACAAATTGCACAAAACAATCTACAACCTTAATTCTCATTCTTAAATCTTAATTCGACCCGAAAAACATCGATTTTGTCTATCAAAACACGTCATATATATATCTTCTTTTTTTTAAGAGAGTCATCCATCTAATTTTGAACCAATAAAATAATAATGAAAACACGTTTTTTAATCTGTTCTCTTTTTTTGATTTCATTTTTAGGTTTAAAAGCTCAGGAAAATTTTAGTGCCTCTGCAAATTTTAAAACGGAGCCAACAGACAAGATAAATTTTGGAGAAACCAATATGAGTCTTTCTTATGCAAAGAAATTAGGATCAAAAGGCAAAATAACGAACACATTAGAATATTCTAATTTGAAGGTGAATTACGAATTGAATCCCTATAACATATATGCGGATCAGGATAATTTTAACCAAGTTCAAAACAAATTTGAATATTCGTCTGAAATGGCAGAAAAGACAAAATGGAGACTTTCTATTGCTCCTACAGCCAATTTCCAGAGCAAACTGGATTTTTCAGACGTTACGGTTTTAGGAACTTTAGAAATCAGCCAGCAGCTTAGCCCAAAAGTAAACGTGACAGTTGGAGCTGGAAGAACATCCATTTTTGGAGCACCAAAATTTACGCCGATTGTTTCTTTTGATTATAAAATGAATGAGAAAACCGATTTTAAAATAGGATTCCCAAATTCGAAAATTTCCTATTCTAATAATGTTCGAAACAAATTTAGCCTTACGAATAGTTTCAATGGTAACTTTTATCATTTAGACGAAAAAGATACAGGCAATAATGCCGAAAAAGCAGTTTTATCGCAAATGACATCGGCTTTGGAATACGAAAGAAATGTTACTGGTAATTGGTTTTTACATTTTAAAGCAGGTTACGATTTCAACAAAAAATACAATTTGCTAGACAGCAATGACCACAAAATATACGACTACAATAGCGGAAATGGCTATGTTTTAGGGATAGGCATCAAATACAAACAATAAATATAAATACACTATGATTAATCTAAAAAAAGGAATTTTATTCACAGCGCTTTTTTCAAGCCTCTTTTTGATAAGCTGCAGCAATGATAATGAAGATGATGATTTGATTGGAAACTGGATTAAAAAATCAGCTTTTGACGGTCCTGCAAGATCTAGTGCCACAAGTTTCGTTATCGGAGATTATGCTTATGTAGTGGGCGGCTATACTGGCGATGTTTATTTAAAAGATTTATGGGTTTATAACTCAAACGGAGATTATTGGGAGCAGAAAGCAGATTTTGGAGGAGTAGGCAGAAGTTCTGCTTCTAGTTTTGCGCTTAACGAAAAAGGTTATGTAGGTCTTGGTTATGACGGGACAAACAAACTGAAAGACTTTTATCAATACGATCCTTCTGCAAACAGCTGGACTCAAAAAACAGATTTTGCAGGAACGGCACGTTATGCTGCTGTAGGTTTTCAGGTTGGCGGTAAAGCCTATTTTGGAACAGGATATGACGGAAATTATCTAAAAGATTTTTATCAGTACGATGACCAAACGAATACTTGGATTCTGGTAAATGGTTTTAGCGGAAACAAAAGACGTAACGCAACCGTTTTTACCATTGCAAACAAAGCGTATTTGGTAACAGGTGTAAATAATGGCGTATATCAGGAAGATTTTTGGGAATTTGATCCAGCGACAGATGTTTGGACAAGAAAAAGAGATGTGGATAAAGATACTGATGATGATTACAGCTACAACGATGATTATGCTATCGTCCGTGCTAATGCTTCTAGTTTTGCTATGGATGGCTTAGGATATATTGTAGGAGGTGAAAATATAAAAACAGTTTGGGAATACAATCCAACAACTGATTTATGGACAGAAAGAACTCCAATGGAAGGCGCAACAAGAACCGATGCTGTTGGTTTTGCCATCAATAACCGCGGATTCTACATGTTAGGAAGAGTGGGCTCTACTTACTTTGATGACGCTTGGGAATTTAAACCTTCAGAAGAACAAAGCGACGATGACAACTAATAGTAAACAATACTTCTGGAATAACATTCAGAAGTATTGGATCATTTTTGCCATTCTTTTTTTTGCTTCTTGCGCGAAAAAAGAAAGCCTAACAACAGCTTCCTTTAAAACAGACTCTGGCTGGGGATACACCATTGCTTACAAAGAAAAAGTTTTAATAAAACAATCGATCATTCCTGTAATAAGTAATGCCAAAAGTTTTGAAACAGAAGATGAGGCTTTAAAGGTTGCAAATCTAGTCAAACAGAAACTCCAACAAAACTTATCTCCAACGGTAACCAAAAATGAATTAATTTTATTAAAAATAAAATTGTAAATGCAGTTAGATACCATTAAAAATACAGGCTACAACAAAATTTTATTCCATTGTGCCATATGGGTTTTCTTTATTCTGACCTCTCTAATTCAGTTTTACGAGAGTCCGTTTAAGATTAATAACGACTTTTATGCGCAATGGACTACTGGAATTGTTTTGTTTTATCTGAACTATTTTTACCTGGTTCCAAATTACTTGCTGCAAAAAAAATACTGGCTTTATTTTACGTTTGCATTTGGTCTAATTACGCTGTTTATGATTATAAGGTTAAATTACTTTATTCCCGAATTTAGACATTTAAGACCTGAGAATGTAATACCTGCGAGAACAATAACTCAGGGGCCACAATTTTTTCCTCGAGAAGGAAGAATGCATCAAAGAATCGAAATGAGACAACCTCTTTTCTTAAAAATTGGTCCGTCGTTTTTCTATATCTTGATTATTACGATCTCAGCAATTATTAGAACATTAACTGAATTTTATAATAATCAGCAAAATAAACTGATTGCCGAAACACATCGAACAAATACTGAATTAATCTATTTGCGTAAACAAACCAATCCGCATTTTTTATTTAATTCTTTAAACAGTATTTATTCTTTGGCACACAAAAAATCTGATTTGGTCCCTGATGCCATCGTAACCTTGTCTGAACTTATGCGCTATATGCTGTACGAAACAGACAACAAAACGGTGGCTTTAGAAAAAGAAGTCAATTACATTCAGAATTATATCGAATTGCAAAAGTTGCGGCTAAACAACATTGAAGACATTGTAATCAATGTGCATGGCGATACTAAAAATAAATTTATCGAGCCATTATTGCTGATTTCTTTCGTCGAAAATGCCTTCAAATACGGAACAGATTATAAGGGCGCTGCTCACGTAAAAATTAAGATCATAATTACAGATTACAATCTAGATTTTTGGATTGAAAATACCATTGAAAATTATGTAAAAGATCCCGAAAATTCAGGAATTGGGTTGGTAAATATCCAAAACCGACTTGATCTTTTATATCCGAACGCGCACGAACTAACCATTACCCAAGATGAGAACTATTACCGAGTTCATTTGAATTTAAAGTTAGACGAAATTAAAACCGCAATACATTAAACAAAACTGATTATGGACAGAAAAAAATTCATCCGAAATGGCATTTTGGGCATTGCCTCATTGGCAACAGCTTCAAAATTTTTAGAATCATGTTCTAAAAGTGACAACGACGAAACTGACTCTAATAATTCTGGAGACGGAAGCTGCACGGTTTCTCCTTCAGAAACAAAAGGACCGTTTCCTATCAAAACGCCAAGTCAGTTGGTTTTAGAAAACATCAAATCTGACCGTGTCGGAATTGCGTTATTGATTAATTTAAAAATTGAAAACAAGAACAACAATTGCGAACCTCTTTCGGGCGTTTTAGTAGATGTTTGGCACTGCGACAAAGACGGAAATTATTCTGAATATGGCGGCACACAAATGCAGCAAGCAGATTATACTTCTGTGCATTTCCTGAGAGGAAGACAAACTACAAATGCCAACGGAGAAGTTTCCTTTATTTCCATTTATCCCGGTTGGTACCAAGGAAGAGCACCGCACGTACACGTAGAAGTTTTATCAAGTTCTGGAAATTCTTTGTTAGTAACACAGATTGCTTTTCCTGAAACAATTTCAAGCGAAGTATATTCAAGCACTAATTATGCCGCACACGGACAAGCAGATACGGCAAATACAAAAGACAATGTTTTTGCAGATAGTCTAGCCGATGAGCTGGCCACTATAACAGGTAACCTGACAGATGGTTTTACGTTAACTAAAACTATAACAGTAAGCGCATAATTTTAATTAGTAAAAACCAGTATTTTATGAAAATTTTAAAACTTAATTTACTGGTTTCAAACTACTTTTGAATGCGAAATAAATTTAAGAAATTAATTCAGAAAAGATGAAATGTGTAATTATTGATGACGAACCTTTGGCTGTAGAATTATTGCAGGACTTTGTCAAAAAAGTAGATGCTCTTGAGTTAATAAACACTTTCAATAATGCGATTGATGCTGTTTCATTTATCAATCAGAATAATGTTGATTTGATTTTTCTGGATATTCAGATGCCTCATTTTTCTGGAATTGATTTTTTAAATACAATCGAAAAAAAGCCTCTTGTTATTTTTACCACTGCTTACTCTGACTATGCCGTTGAAGGATTTAATCTTGGTGCTGTCGATTATTTGGTAAAACCGATTCCGTTTCATCGCTTTTTAAAAGCAGTAGTAAGAGCACAGCAAGTTTTGCAGCCTGTAGCGACTCCAACAATTGCTGAAAACACGAATACGCCTGAAATTGAACAGGACTTTATGTTTGTAAGAGCCGAATACGAAAACGTAAAATTGAATTTTGCCGATATTCTTTTTATCGAAGGCTTAAAAGATTATGTCAAAATCTACACAACCGATAATAAATTTACGCTGACATTAATTAGCTTAATCAAACTTGAAAATCTGCTTTCTAACAAAGGTTTTGCGAGAATTCACAGATCATATATTATTAATATCAAACACGTAAAATCGATTCAGAAAAACAAGGTTTTAATAAGCGATAAAAGAATTCCAATTAGCGAAAGCTATAAAAATACCTTCTTCGAAAAAATCAACCTCTGATTTTTCTAAAATTCCAAAAATAAAAATTCCAAATTCCAATTGGTTTAACCTAGATTGGTATTTGGAATTTTTTTATTAGAATTTCCCACATCAAAATTGAATTTCTATTTCTATTTTGAGATATCCACTTCAAAATTGGAATTTGGAATTTAAAATATTGAAAATTCTATTTGAACCAGCTCGAATACATGACATAATTATTGGATATGCGTTCGATTTCGCCAGCAAAATCAGATTGATCGATGTCTTTTACTTTTTTGGCAGGAACACCGGCATAAATGCTTCCCGAAGCCACTACAGTATTTTGAGTTACTACAGCGCCGGCAGCAATAATTGCATTACTTTCTACCACACAATTATCCATTACAATTGCCCCCATTCCAATTAAAACATTATCGTGTATTGTACAGCCGTGTACAATCGCATTATGTCCAATAGAAACATTATTTCCTATAATTGTTGGGTGCTTTTGATACGTACAGTGAATTACCGCACCATCTTGAATGTTCACTTTATTTCCTATTTTAATAAAATGAACATCGCCTCTCACAACAGCATTAAACCAAACGCTGCAAGATGCGCCAAAAGTAACATCTCCTACAATAGTAGCGTTTTCGGCAACATAACAATCCTCTGGAATAAGAGGTGACTTTCCGTTTACAGATTTTATCAGCATAAAAAATATTTTTTAGTTAACTGCAGGACAATTACAGTCGTAACGTTCTTTTCTGCAGAATAAGTTTACTCCTAAAGTAATTTGATGAAAACCGCCTGTGTCAAACTTTACATCTCCCATCAGCTGCGTGTACGTATACGCAAACATAAAATTCTTGTAATTAACTCCAATAATCGGCGTAAAATATTGCAATTTTTGAGACGACACTCCACTTCCAGAAATATATTGCGCGCCATCAAAACCTCTTCTATAAGACAAAGCCGCCCATAAACTTCCAAAATCCATGTTTTTATAAGCTTTCATGTTCAAATCGAGTGTTTTTGCTTTTGTTTGATCAAATAGCTGAAAAAGAACAGAAGGCTCCCAAGTCCAGCTACTGTTTTTTCCAAACACATAACCAGCACTTAATAAAAACTTTCTAAGATTATCGGTTTCATAATCTGTATACAGCTCTCTTCGTGTCTCTAAGAGCCCTTGAATCGTTGCATGCGCATAAAAATCCAAATAGTTATAAGAGGCTCCAACATCAACATTAAAATAGGAATCTTTCTGAATTGACCCAAAAACAATTGGATCAAAAGTTCCTCCAAATTTTGTTTCATCCAATTGGCTTTGAATTAAACCTCCGCTAATTCCAAAAGACAGCTGATTTAAGTCTAGCTCATCTCTCGAGAACATAATATGATGTGCATAAGTCAATTTTACTCCTTTTTGAGAATGATATCCATTTTTATCGTTAAAAAGTATGATACCAGCTCCAGAACGTTCGCCTATTCTTCCATTAAAACTCAAAGTTTGAAGCGATGGAGCTTCCTCCTCGCCAAACCATTGTTTTCGGGCTGTTAATCTTATTTTGGCACAATTGGCTGCACCAGCCATTGAAGGGTGAATCAAGTAATAATTATCGGACAAATAATCTGAATAAACGGGAATTCCCTCTTGGGAATAAGACTGAAAAGTAGTAATGATAAAAATTAATAAAACCTTGATTTTAAATTTCATAAAGGCAATTTTGTTTCAAAATATTTTTTACTCTTGCAATTTAACACGATTTATTTGAAAAGAGTCTTAATTATTTTATTAAAAAATCAAATATAGCCATTAGTAGAAAATAACTTTAGTAAATTTGCAAAAAATATATAATCATGACTAAAATCACTATAAAAGAAACCCAAAATCCAACTATTCTAAAGTTTGAATTTGATGATTTCATTACTCAAAATCAAAACTTTGAGTTCAAAAATATTGACGAGGCACAAGCTTCTCCCCTAGCACAACAATTATTCTATTTACCGTTTGTTAAAACAGTTTATATTTCTGGAAATTTCATCGCTATCGAAAGATATAGCATTGTAGATTGGGACGATGTAAAAGACGCTGTTGCAGAGCAAATCAGTGCTTTTGTTGACAAAGGCGGCGTTATCATTAAAATTGACGAAACAAAACCTAAAAAACAGCCTATTACGGTATACGGAGAAATGACTCCAAATCCTTCTGCATTGAAATTTGTAGTAAGCAGAATGCTTACTCGTACCGCCGTAGAATATAAAAATATTGACCAGACGGCTTCTTCTCCTTTAGCTCAGGAATTGTTCAAATTCCCTTATGTAAAAGAAGTTTTCATTGACGAAAATTATATTTCGGTTACAAAATATGAAATCAATAACTGGGATGAGATTACTTTAGAATTAAGAACATTCATCAAACAATTTATAGAAAATGGAGGAACTGTTTTAGACGAAAGTTTAATCCAGACCGCTACCAAAAATGAAGCTACAAAAGATGAAGCTTTTGATAAATTGGATGTTACTTCTCAACAAATCATTAATATCTTAGAAGAATATGTAAAACCAGCAGTAGCTGCTGATGGCGGAAACATTGCTTTTGAATCTTATAATGAAGACGACAAAACAGTAAAAGTATTATTGCAAGGTGCTTGCAGCGGTTGTCCTTCATCTACATTTACTTTAAAAAGCGGTATCGAAAATATGCTAAAAAGCATGCTAAATGATGAAGCCATAAAAGTAGAAGCGGTAAATGCTTAATTTTAAGCAAAACATTATCTAAAGCGTCTCATTGAGATGCTTTTTTTATTATTAAACATTAAATATCAATTATTTACCATTAAAAAAACGAGTAATTCTATAAAATTAATTAATATTGTATTCTTAACCAATTAATTAAAAACCATGGGACTATCTTCATTTTTTAAAAATTTATTCGGCTCAACCAAAGAGTCTGTAACCGAATTGGCTAATAATGCCGAAAGTACTTTTGAACAGGCAAAAGAAGCGGCTGCACCGTATATCGAGAAAGCTGAAGCTTTTGCAGAAGAAACAATTGAAAAAGTAAAAGAGGTTTCAGAACCTATTATTGACCAAGCAGCAGACTATGCCGAAAAAGCAAAAGATACCGTAAGCGAATATGCTGACAAAGCTGCTAAGGCGGTAAATGACGCGGTCGATTCTGTAAAAGAAAAAACAGCTTCTTTGGCTACTGAAACACCAGAAACTATTACTGAAACTGTTGTTGATGAAAGCGAAAAATCTGTAGCAGAAGCAGAAGAAATAGCAGACGACGCTGTCGAGAAGGCTTAAAACATACTTTTCTGATAATGCAAATATTTTTATATTTGCAGTACTAATATACCTTCTCTTTGAGAAGGTTTTTTTATTTTAAAATCATGAACATTAGCCCAGAACAAGTCAGTAAATACATAACTAGATTTATTGACATTTTAGTTGATTATTCACCAAAACTGATTTCTGCATTTTTAATCTTATTTGTTGGTTTATACGCCATCAGACTAATTAATCGAATTATTAGAAAAATAATGATTCAGCGAAATCTAGATCCAACGCTTACAAAATTCTTATCTGATATTTTATTGTGGGCACTAAGAATATTATTGTTTGTAACCTTTATTTCTAAATTAGGAATAGAAACTTCTTCTTTCGTAGCTATTTTAGGAGCAATGGGTCTTGCTGTTGGTTTATCCTTGCAAGGATCACTTTCTAATTTTGCTGGCGGAATGCTTATCATTGTTTTCAAACCCTTTAAAGTTGGAGATACAATAGAAGCGCAAGGCGTTGTAGCAACTGTTCTTGAAATTCAGATTTTTGTAACCAAAATGCTTACAGCAAATAACCAAACCGTATTTGTACCTAATGGTTCTTTATCCAACGGAAACATCATCAATTACTCAATGCAAGGGGAAAGAAGAGCCGATTTGACTTTTGCCATTTCTTATGATTCTGACATTAAAAAGGCAAAGGAAATTCTTTTGGGGGTTTTAAACAATAATCCTAAAGTATTGAAGAAACCTGCTCCTGAGGTTTTTGTAAAAAATCTATCTGCAAGTTCTATTGATTTTGCTGTTCGTCCTTGGGCCAAAAATGCCAATTACGGAGCTGTTTTTTCTGAAACATTAGAGAACTGCAAAACAGCTTTGGATGAAGCAGGAATTGCTATTCAACCGTATACGATTCAGAAATAACCCATTAGAATATTTATTCTATTTCTAAAATCAGTTATCCTAACAGGTTTCAAAAACCTGTTAGGTATAAATATTAAGACTACTTATTTCTTTAATACGGCAAATTAACTACGCTAGGAGTTGATGGGTTGGTAAAAGGTTTAGTCTAGCATTGTTTGTTATTCCTTAGGAAAACTTGATTTATGCAGATAACATCATTAAAACCGTTAAATCAAACGTTCCTACGGAACGTATCGTTCTCAATTCAAATTTAATTCACCGACCAGACATTTCTACGAAATGAAACTGTCCTGCTTTTTATTGTTTTTTTGGAGGAGCAATCATAAAATCTTTTAGATAATAAGGTTCAAAATAAGCGACATCTACAGTGTCGCTTTTTTGATACTTATCAAAACTGATTTTACTCATTGCTTGCGCTGAAGGATATTTTATATCTTCCAAAAACACAAAGTTATCTTTAGTCAATACAGGTTTACATTTATCGGCACAATCGCCAACAAAATAAAGCTTTTCGTTATATTCTTGAAATGAATTTTCATCGATAATTTCAGCTTGAATGGCTCTTTCAACCGTTAAATCTGAATTAAAAATAGCACTGTACACTTCCATACGGCGCGCATCCAACATCGGTATAATTTTACCATCTGTAACTCCAGCTTGAGAAGCTAGAGTTTGCAAGGTATCGATAGCAATCAAAGGAATATTTAAAGCATAACACAATCCTTTTGCAGCCGAAACACCAATTCTTAAACCAGTATATGACCCTGGACCTTGGCTAACCGCAACAGCTTTTAAGTCATGCGGAGATATTCCCGCTTTTGCTATTGCTTCTTCAATAAAAACATGAAGTTTTTCGGCATGCGAATATCCTTCATCTGCCAATTCGCTGCAAACAATGGTCTGACCATCTTTTGCAATAGATACAGAACAATTTTTGGTAGCCGTTTCGATATTGAGAATAAAAGACAAAGTATTAAATTTTAAATTGATTGTGGTATTATATTATTTCTTCGGAGCTTCGGCTTTCTTAAGCTTTACTTTATCTCCAGAATTTAGTTCTTTAGAAACTGTTGTATACGGCCCTGTAATAACAACATCACCTGGTTTTAGACCAGACATTACTTCAATATTAGTATCGTCTTGAATTCCGGTTTTAATAATTCTAATTTTTGCTTTATCTCCAACTTTAACAAAAACACATTCGAATTTTTTGTCGCTTTTTGGAGCTGCTTTTTTATCTTCATTCGGATCTTCAACTTTAAAATCTTTTACAGCAGTAGTATCCGATTTTACCACAACAGAACTAATTGGCACCGCCAACACATTGTTTTTTGTTGTTGTAATAATATCAACCGTAGCCGTCATTCCAGGTCTGAAAGGAGAATAAGTGCTTGGTTTTCCTTCTAACAAATCTTGATAAGATTCTTTTAAAATACGAACTTTAACTTTAAAATTCGTTACCTGATCTGAAGTCAATGTTGTACTCGCAGAATTAGAAATACTGGTTACTACTCCTTTGAATTTCTTTTTTAAGTAAGCATCAACTTCAACATTTGCTTCGTCACCAATTTTAATTTTTACAATGTCATTTTCATTTACATCAACTTCAACTTCCATATTGTTTAGGTTAGCTACACGCAAAAGTTCTGTTCCTGCCATTTGCTGTGTTCCTAAAACCCTTTCTCCCAATTCTACATTCAAAACAGAAATGGTTCCGTCTGCAGGAGAATAAATTGTTGTACGCCCTAAATTGTCTCGGGCTTCTGTAACAGATGCCGAAGCACTTTGTACATTGTAATAAGAACTTTGTTTTGTTGCTTTTGCAACTTCAAAAGTAGAAATGGCTTTATCCCAATCTGATTTTGAGATTACACCTTTATCATATAATATTTTATTACGTTCGTAATTTGCTTTTGCCTCTCTATAACTTGCGTCAGATTGAGTAAGACTTGCTTTTGTTCCGGCCAAATTCGCAACAGATCTTTCTAATCCTGAGGTGTACAAATCGGGATTTATTTTTACTAATAAATCGCCTTTTTTAACCACTTGCCCTTCTTTTACATTTAATGAAATAATCTCACCCGAAACCATCGAAGCAATTTTAATTTCAATTTCAGGCTGGATTTTACCTGTTGCAGAAACAGTCTCAACAATTGTCGAAGCCGTTACTTTTGCAGTTTCTACCTCTTTTCCTTCGTCTTTATTTCCAATTAATCCAGCCTTCGAAAGACCAACCAAAGCTACAATAAGAACCGCAGCCGCACCTAATAAGAAATAAACAGTTTTTTTTGACATAATAAATTATTTTGTAGGAATTGGAACAATTGGAATTCCAAAATAGAATTCAAGAATTTTTATTTTAAATATATAATCATATTTCGTTCTAATAACTTCAGATTGTGCATTTGTCAACAACGTCTGTGCTTGCGTGAAATCAAATGAGTTCATTAAGCCAACATCATATTTTTCCTTTGCATAATTGTATGCCTGTTGCCTAGCTTCTAAAGTTACTGTTGCGGCTTCATAAGTATTTAAGGCTCCTTTTGCATTTGTAAAAGCAGTGTAAACGTTACGTTGCAAATCTAAACTTTTTTGCTCTAAATCTATTTTAGATTTCTCTAAACTTACTTTATTTCGTTCAACATTATTTCTAACTGAGAATCCATTGAAAATTGGAACAGAAAGCTGAAGACCAAATGACTGTCCTTTATTATCACTAAATTGATCTAAAATTGGCCTTGCATTTCCTGTAACAGTCGAGTAATTATCTGTTAATACAGCTTGATTTGTTCCTTGAACATAACCTATTTGAGTAGTTGGATTTACTGGATCGATAGCTCTACCTGTAATAATATCAGAGTAACTTGCTCTTGTATTAAAATTATAGAAAGCACTTAGAGTCGGCTGATAAGCTCCTTTTGCTATTGCCACATTTTTCTCAGCAATTTCAAGATTGGTTTGTGCCAGTTTTAATTCAGTTCTAGTTTCTTTTGCTTTATTATAAATATCAATTGGGCTTTGTGCCATGATATTATTTTCATCCTTCGCATTTGTATCATCAACAACGTCAAAATCGGCAAATTCTTTAAGCTGTAAAAGCTGTGCCAAACTCAATTTTGAAATAAGTAAATTATTCTCAGAAACTGCAATATTTTGCCTATCGGTTGCTATAGTTGCTTTCAAATCAAATAAATCACCGCGAGGAATTGTTCCGGCACTTACCATTTCTTCAGAACGCTTTAAACGTTTTTCATCAATAGAAAGCTGTTCTGTTTTGATTTTTAAATCTTCTTTATAGCCCAAAATTTGAAGAAAAGCATTAGCAACGTTCAACGAAACATCTTCCTGCATTTTCAATAATTGATATTGAGATGCAATAATAGCAAGTTTTGTTCGTCTATATGTATTTTGGTTTTGCAGACCTCTGTAAATATCAACTCCAGCATTTAAGCCTACAGATGAGTACTGAGTTGTCTGATTACGCAAAACACCTGTAGTCACATCCTGGTTCAAACCAATATTCCATGAATGCGATGCATTTCCGTTTAATGTTGGAAGATATCTACCAAAAGCGTCCTTTTTATTTATTTCAGCATTTTGAACATCTAATTCCGAATTTTTAATCGTGATATTATTATCCAATGCATATCGCACACATTCCTCTAATGTCCATTGTTTTGTCTGTGCTTGGCCTGATAAACCAAATCCAAAAAGCATGGCAAAAACAAGACTATTTATTTTATTTATTTTCATATATTTTGAATGAAGCACCACCACGAAGGCATGCAAATTTAACATTTTAAAAAACCAAAAACTTCTCTAAATAATCAAATTATTTTTTATCCTTATCTCCTTCGTTAATCAAGCCCTGATTCCAGATTTTTATTTTATCTGTATCGTTTACACCGCTTTTAACTTGAACGTAGATTCCGTCACTAACCCCAAGAACCAAATCTCTTCTTTCAAATTTCTGTGGAGCCGTTTCAACTTCTACATAAGGCTTTTGTGTTTTTTTGTCAAATTGAACCAAAGATTCTTTTATTGCCAGCACTTTCTCTGCTTTCTCTAAAATGATAGAGGCATTGGCACTTAATCCTGCTCTAATAAAAGTGTCATCTCTGTTGATCATTTGCGCTTTTATTTCAAACTGTATTGCACCATTTTCGGTCACCCCTTTTGGAGCAATATAATTTAAAACTGCATCAAACTTTTTATTCTCGATAGCACCAATTGTAATCTCAATTGGCATATTTTCTTTGATTTTCCCAACTTCAGATTCATCAATTTTTCCAATAAAAATCATTCTTCCAACATCGGCAACACTTGCAATCGTAGTTCCTTCGTTAAAGTTATTACTTTCAATAACTTGATTTCCTACTTTTACAGGAACAGCTAGAACCATTCCATTAACCGTAGAACGAATTAAAGTATTCGCATAACTCCCTAAAGAAGATGTTGTTCCTGTTTTAACGATGTCTAAACCTTGTTTTGCCGCAGCATAGTTTTGTTTTGCCTGATTATAAGCCAACAATGCCGCATCATAATCATTGGCAGAAATTACATCTTTCTCAAACAATGTTTTTTGTCTCTTATAGATTTTTTCTTGATTATCTAAAGCTATTTTAGCGGTCTGCACCTGATTCTGAGAATTACTTACATTAGAAACATTTGCTACAACTCTAATTTTAGCAATCATATCTCCTGCTTTGATTTTTTCTCCAGCTTTGATGTACACTTCTTCAATAATCCCTGAGATATTTGGCTTAATTAAAATCTCTTCATCAGGCTGAATATTACCTGTCGCAATAGTATTTTTTACGATGGTTTTAATTTCTGCTTTTTCCGTTTTAAATACAATCGGCGATTCTTGATTTTTAGCATACAAATAGTAAAGCGCGCCAAAAAAAACAATTGCGATAAATATTAAAATGGTAACGGTTACTCCTTTTTTCATTTGTTCTTGGTTTAATCGATTTATTTTGATTGATAATTTATTCTGTTCTTAATGCATCTACAGGTTTCACATTGATTGCTGTCTGTGCGGGGATGAATCCGGCTAGCAAACCAGATCCGACCAAGATAATTAATGCAACAAATACAACACCTAAATCTACAGTTGGATTCGCAAACATCGTATTTTCTCCTGGTGGCATAGAATCTAATGCCATATTTAAAAGTGCTATAATTCCTGTTGCAACAGCAATTCCGAGCATACCCGAAACAATCGTTAAAAATATAGACTCAGTCAGTATTTGCCCTCTAATGGCTCCAGGTGTTGCCCCTAAAGCTCTTCTAATTCCAATTTCTTTTGTACGTTCCTTAACCACAATTAGCATGATATTAGAAATTCCGATTACACCCGAAATCAAAACTAATGTTCCTACGAAATACGCAATCACTTTTAAAATATTAAATAAGCTCTGCACTTTATTAAACTGCTCATACAAATCAAAGTTTCCTACTGCTCTATCATCTGCAGGATTTATAGAATGCAATGATTTTATAATCTCTAAAATTTTAGGCTTTAAATCGGTTATAGAAGTTTCATCTTTTGCGGTAAGTGCCATCCATCCTACTTTATCACCATAATTAAAGGCTTGCTGAAAAGTTGTAAAAGGAATAAAAATATTCTTTTGTTCCTGCTCCGCATTTCCTCCTTGCTGTTTGGATTTATAAACTCCAACAACCATAAAATTGATGCTATTAATCTTGATATACGTACCAACAGCTTCCTCTTCCTTACTGTAAAGTTCGCTGATAACACCTTTTCCTATTACGCAGACTTTTCTTCTTTGCTCAATATCCTGCTGATTTACAAATCTACCTTTAATGATATCCATTGGCTGCTGTTTAATCAGTTCCGGATAATCGCCATAAATTGTAAAAGCAGAAGTTTTAGTGCCTCTTACTACGTTATTTGTTCCATTAAAATCACCTAACTGATTTCTTGGCGAAACGTATAATAAATCTGGCAATGCAGCTTTTAAAGCTGTTACATCACTATTTCTAAAATCATAACGTCTTGTTTTGGGCAGACCTTTATATGCTTTTGATGTTGTCTGACTCCACATAAACATCGTATTAGTCGCAATTCCGTCAAAACCTTTTTTAATACCATTTTCCAAACCATTACCTGCTGCAAGTAAAATTACCAAGATAAAAATGCCCCAAAAAACACCAAAAGCAGTCAGGATAGTCCTGAAAGGATTGGCGGTTAAGGCCTGTAAAATCTCGTCCCAATTATCTTTTTTAAACATAATTATTCGTCTCTAAGTGCTACAATAGGTTTAATTTTGGCTGCTCTGTAGGCTGGGAAAAATCCAGCCATTGCTCCTGCAAAAACAAGTAATACCAAAGTAGTTAAAGCCACACTAAAATCTACTTCAGGATTTCTGAAATATTCACTCTGAACCATTGGTCCAACAAATTCTAATAATGCAAGACTAGCTAATAGTCCAACAAAACCTGCGATGGTGGTAATAAAAATCGATTCATGAAGAATCATAGTAATAATAGAAAAAGGTGAAGCTCCCAATGCTTTTCTAATCCCAATTTCTTTTGTACGCTCTTTCACTATGATAAGCATAATATTACTCACTCCAACAACTCCTGCTATAATGGTACAAATACCAACCCACCAGAAAAAGAGTCTGATATATAAGTTTAAATCATAAAACTGTTTGGCATCTTTAACCGAATTATAAACTCCTACACCTCCATCGTCTTCAGGCGCCACTACATTTTTACTCTTCAATAAATCTTTTAAATCTTGCGTAAACTTTTCTGACTGTGCCAAAGCTTCGTCATAATCGTTTGTCTTTTTTAAAGTAAAAAACAAATTGCTGATTTTATCTCCTCCACCAAAAGTTTTCTGAACTGTAGTCAGAGGCAAATAAGCTCGAGTCTCTTCCCTTTCTCCTCCTGGATCTGTAAAAACACCAACTACTTTAAAATTGATATTGTTAATCAGGATTTCTTCTCCTATTGCCTCTTTATCCTTAAGCAGGTCGGTTTTTAATTTCATCCCGATAACTGCAACTTTTGCGTTACTTTCTAAATCTTTAGCGTTTATATAACGACCTTGAACTATGGTTAAATTCTCGATTCCGCCATAATCCGGATTAACCCCTCTAAATTGGTAGCTGCCCGATTCTTTTCCATAAGCAAATGGCTGTCCCCAATAATTATTTGTTGAGGCTCTCAAATCTAATTTGTCTTCAAATTTCTGAACCGATTGATTGTAATCGCTGTTGCGAAATTGAATCTGTCTTCCAGGATTTAATCCTTTGTATTCTTTAGTCGTTGTTCCAGACCAAACCTCAATAATACCCGCAGCATCACGTTCAAACTGTTTCTCAATTCCGTTTTGCAAACCTTTACCCGCACCAAGCAGGATTACCAAAATAAAAATTCCTGAAGCCACAGAAACTCCAGTTAAGAACGTTCTTAAGCGGTTTTTAGAAATGGCTTCAAATATTTCCTGCCAGCGTTCAATATTAAACATAAGACGAAGCTCTAACTTGTTCTACTTTTTTATCATCGATAATTAATCCGTCTTTTAGGACTACATTTCTTTTGCACATTGCGGCAATATCTGGTTCGTGCGTAACAATCAAAATTGTTTTTCCTTCGTCATTAATCCCTTGAATAAGCTCCATCACCTCATAAGACGTTTTTGTATCCAAAGCTCCTGTTGGCTCATCGGCAAGCAATACTTTCGGATTCGAAGCCAACGCTCTTGCAATAGCAACACGCTGTTTCTGACCTCCAGAAAGTTCATTTGGCAAGTGATGAACGTGAGAACCTAAACCTACTTTCTCCAAATATTTCATTGCGATTTCGTAGCGTTCCTTTCTTTTAACACCCTGATAATATAAGGGCATAGCCACATTATCTAATGCTGTTTTATAATTTATCAAGTTAAAAGACTGAAAAACAAAGCCTAAAAATTTATTGCGATACTTTGACGCTATTGTTTCATTTAATTTCTTAATTGGTGTTTTGTCTAAAATATAACTTCCAGAATCGGCTTCGTCTAAAATTCCTAAAATATTAAGAAGTGTAGATTTACCCGAACCTGATGACCCCATGATCGCAACTAATTCTCCTTCTTCGATATTGAAATTAATTCCTTTTAGCACGTGTAATTCTGAACTTCCCATCTTATAGGATTTATGTAAATCTTTAATTTCAATCATGGTATTGTTAAATTTTTTAGACAATAATAACGTTTTTATTAAGTAATTTATGATAATAAAAAGTTAATACTTTTGGTTACCTATTCTGTATTAGACTTCCTTTTTTTGTTATTGTTACACTTTTTTAATAAAATCTGATTGTTTTTGTAATTTTACCTTGTCTAAAAATTCATACTAAATGAAGCTTACTTCTATTATTTCAATGTTTTCGGTACTTGCCGCCTTAACAAGCTGTTCTTCGACCCAAAAAATAGAAACATTAAAACCCGAACCAGACGACGCTAGTCCGTTAGTTTATGACAGCAGTCCTTCCTTTATCAATCTTCCTATTACGATAAAACTAAACGATATAGAAAACCAAACAAATGCTTTCCTTAACGGATTAATTTATGAAGACAATAATATTGAAGATGACGATATTGAAATGAAAATCTGGAAACAGGCTCCGATTAAAATTCAAAATGATCCATCGAATCCTGACAAAAGAATTAGAACAATTTTACCGCTTAAAGCGAATATCAAATACCGAATTGGCACAAAAAAACTAGGAGTAGAATTGTACGATGTGAGGGAATTTAATCTCAACGGAGTGATAACCTTATCAAGCGAGACTGTACTTACCAATTGGAAGCTAACAACAAAAACAGAGTTTAAATCTCTTGATTGGAGCGAAAGTCCAACAATGACTGTATTTGGCAAAAATATGCCTATTACATATTTAATAAATCCTGCGATTTCTATTTTTAAAAGCAAACTCGAAAAGAAAATAGACGAAGCAATTGAAAAATCAATGGATTTTAAACCCAACGTTCTTCAAGCTGTTGAAAAAATCTGCACTCCTTTTCAAATGAGTGACACCTATGAAAGCTGGCTTCGCATTGTTCCTATTGAAATTTATTCGACAAACGCCAAACTTAAAAACGATTCGTTCCTCTTGGATATGGGAATGAAATGCAACATGGAAACCATTGTAGGAAAACAGCCTGAATCTAAATACAGTGCAAGCAAAATCGTTCTAAAACCTGTTGCCAAAATCCCAAATCAGATTGCTGCTAATATTGCTGCGATTTCAAGTTATGTAGACGCTTCTAAAATTATGACCAAAAATTTCGCTGGTCAGGAATTTGGTTCAGGAAGCAAAAAAGTAACCGTAAAAAATGTTTCCATTTGGCATAAAGACGGAAAAATGGTTATTGCACTAGACGTTTTAGGATCTATAAACGGAACGCTTTATTTAAATGGCTTCCCGTCATACAATCCACAGTCAAAAGAAATCTATTTTGAGAAGCTAGATTATGTTTTAGATACCAAAAGCAAATTGATGAGAACTGCAAACTGGCTCGCACAAGGATATATTCTGAGAAAAATGGAAGAAAGCTGCCGCTACTCCATTCAGCCGAATTTGGAAGAAGGCAAAAAAAGTATGGCTGGTTATTTAAAGAATTATTCGCCAATGCCAGGTGTATTTGTCAACGGAAAAATTGAAGACATTCAATTTGATAAAATTCAGCTAACCAATCAGGCCATTATAGCCTTCATCAAAATAAACGGAACAGTAAACGTCTCCGTAAACGGACTTAAATAAACATAAAAAAAGCAGCCATTACGCTGCTTTTTTCTTTTTAGAATACATTCGATAAATCAAATATCCGATTATTAATACGAGTAAATACGGTATTACCATTAAGTAAACAATTCCATCATTTACTGCTTCAGCTTTTTTAATATTAGAATCGCCTGATAATGCTGCACGACACATTGCACATTGAGCACTCGCAGAAATTCCAATGAAGAAAAAACAAATTCCAAGAATAAAACTTTGGAATTTGGAATTTAAATTTTGGATTTTATTTTTAGTGTGCATAATATGGCGAAATCATTAAATAAACCACTACTCCCGTTACAGCAACATACAACCAAAGCGGAAAAGTGATTTTAGCTATTTTTCTATGTCTGTCAAAACGTTGTGCAAGTGCTCTAACATAAGTGATTAAAACCAATGGAATAATTACAATAGAAAGTAAAATATGCGTTATTAGAATAACAAAGTAAACCATTCGCAACGAACCAACCTTCGCGCTTTCTATTGCATCAAGAATACCATCATGATTAGAATCTCCAAATTTTGTAGAATCAGAAGTCATATGATACGCTACATACATTACTAAGAATGCCACCGATAAAGCAATAGCAAAAGTCATTAATCGTTCATGCAATTTTTGTTTTCCATTTTTTATAGCCAAAACAGCCCAAACTAATACAACAGCTGTAACCCCATTTGTAGTTGCATAAATTGGCGGCAAAAACGACAAAGGCTCTACATTAATACCAAAATCTTTAAGTTTAACCGCAAACAAAACTGCTACAACAATTGGAATTACAATTGAAACAGCAATAATGAATTTACTAAATTTTTTCTCTAAAGTGTTATCTTCCATTTTTATTCTGCTAATAAAATTTTAATGTCTTCTTGAATATCTCGAACTCCTTTTTTATCTAAACCATCATAGTAGATGCTCGGATTCCCAAACTCGTCTTTTCTGCAACGAATATTTCCGTCTTTATCAATTAAGGCAAACAAACCTGAATGCTCAAATCCGCCACTTACTTTATCATTTTCTCCTGCATAAAGATTAAATCCTTTATTTGACAAATCCATAATTACGTTTTTGTCTCCCGTTAAGAAATTCCAGTTAGAAGATTTTACTCCAAGTAATTTCGCGTGATCTTTTAAAACCTGCGGAGTATCATGTTTAGGATCGATGGTAATAGAAACAATTCCAAAATTAGGATTTCCGAAAAATGTTTTTTCGATTTCCAGCATACTCATGTTCATTTTTGGACAGATAGAAGGACAAGTTGTAAAAAAGAATTCCAAAACATATACTTTCCCTTTATACGTTTCATTTGAAACCTTAACATTATCCTGATTCGTCAATTCGAATTTTGGAGCTGGACCAATTGTCAAAAGTTTAGCGTCTTTTGAAGATTTAGCACCCACATTATCCAAACGATTTCCTTTTACGATATCACCGTTTTTAACTCGATCGACAATTTTAGGAATGGCATAGATCCCAAAAATCAGAATGATAAAGGAGATTCCGATATATGATTTGTTTTTAAACATTATATATGATTTTTAAAGTTGCTTTGTAGCGTTGTGGTTTTTCTTTAAAGCCGCGCGGTATTCGTATAAAATGATCTTAAAATCGTCCAGCATTTCGTTGCTTAACTCAGATGGATGAAAAGTATCATACCCTTCTTTATACTCTTTTGGATCTTTTCTTCCTCTTAGATTACGTTCTTTATCGATGATGTAAACATTAGAAGTTCCAAGATTTTCATTTAGTTTTTCTTTCAGATGAAGTCCGTCATAAAATTTCTGAATATCTTCTTTTGAAGCAAATACAAAATTCCAATTTTTGACGTCGGTAAAAGGAGATAAAGCATCCACTATTTTTTGAGCTTCTGCTTCGGTTCCTACTGGACAAAGCACCACAAACTGAAGATCTTCAAAACCATTATAACGTTTATAGATCTTTTCGTTTAGATTAAAATAATTTCCTCTATTTTCCAGAATATTTGTACCCGCGAAACCTAGCACGGTAATCTTTTTATTGAGTGAGATTTTTTTTCCGTTTAATGAATTCCAATTTCCAAAATCGGCCACTTTTGGTGTTATTACAGGAAGTGTCGTAAAACTATTTACACCAGAAGCAAAAAATAAATACGCTACAATTGGCAATACAAAAAGTACAAAGAGAACTATATTTTTTTTCATTGTATTAACGGAGAATTATTGAGGTACAAAAATAAAAAAAGCTCCGTAAATCGGAGCTTCTTTTCGAATTAATATCATGTTAAAAATTCCATTTAATAGTAGAATCTTTAAAAACCCCATAAATATAATGTCCTTCTGTTAACAGAATAAACAATAAATATAAAACTAGGAAGATAACAGGAGAAACTACAGACCATCTAAGGCTGCTTTTTTCACCTTCCATGTGCATAAATGCCCATACAATATAATATGCTTTGAAAACTGTTAAGATATAGAAAATCCAGTTTAATAGATTCAACCCAACAAAATGATTAAATTCTAATACTCCAGGTTTGTAAATACCTAAAATAACTTCTACTGTAGTTACTACTGAAAGTAATCCGAAAACAAACCAGATTCTTTTTGTATTTGATACGTGCTCGTGTGACATAATAATTAAATTCTAAAAATTAAACTAGGTAGAAAACTGTAAATACAAATACCCAAACTAAATCTACAAAGTGCCAGTATAATCCAACTTTCTCTACCATTTCGTAGCTTCTTCTTTTCTCGTAAGTACCTAACAACACATTAAAGAAAATAATGATATTGATAATAACTCCAGAGAATACGTGGAATCCGTGGAAACCTGTAATGAAGAAGAAGAAATCAGCAAATAATTTATTACCGTACTCGTTTCTGATCAAGTTAGCACCTTCTACTACATATTTAGCACTAGCTAAGCGTTTTTCAGATTCTTCTCTTGATAAAACTGTTTTTTTCTTTTTATCTGTAAGTTTTTCTGTTCTGATTAAGATTTCAGGGTGAGCTTTAAAACCAGCCTGAACTTCAGCAACTGAGAATGATGGCAATGACTGAGCATCTTCCATAAACCAAGTTGAATGGCTTCTTGTTAAAGCTTCTCTTTGTTCTGGCAATTTAACAGCAAAATCAGCTAAAGCTACTCTTTTACCATCTTTGTCCACAAACTGCAGCAAGCTACCTCCAACAGTTTCAACTGCTCCGTACTCACCTTTAATGAAGTTTTTCCATTCCCAAGCTTGAGAACCAACGAAAATTAAACCTCCAATAATAGTTAAGAACATATAAATAGCAACTTTTGTCTTTTTCAATTGGTGTCCTGCATCAACAGCTAGCACCATTGTTACAGAAGAAAAGATCAAAATAAAAGTCATTAATGCTACATAATACATTGGAGCCGCAACACCATGCATAAATGGGAAGTGAGTGAACACTTCATCAGCCAAAGGCCAAGTTTCAATAAATTTAAATCTAGAAAAACCATAAGCTCCTAGAAATCCAGAGAATGTTAAGGCATCTGATACGATAAAAAACCACATCATCATTTTACCATAACTTGCTCCTAAAGGCTCATTGTGACCGCCTCCCCAAGTTTTTTCGTCGTTGTTTGCAGTAGTAACTGTCGCTCCCATAAAAGATATTCGTTAAAAAGTTCCCAAATTTACGTTTTTTTCTTATTTAAAGAAATATAAAAATAAAAATAAATATACCCATAATAAATCCAAAAAGTGCCAATACATCGCACCTAGTTCTATACCAAGAGTTTGAGTCGAATTGTATTTTTGTTTAAAATGATTATAAATTATAATTAAAAGTGAAATTAATCCGCCAGCCAAGTGCAACAAGTGTGTAACTGTTACCACATAAAGAAAAGTTGTAGTAATTGAACTACCTTCTCCTGTAAAGTAATACCCTTCTGCAACGATTTGTCCAAATCCTTTGAATTGTAATACCACAAATAAAACTCCTAATGCCAAAGTTCCAAGAAGCAATCCTGTAACTGCGCTTCTATTGTCTTTTTGAATGGCTTTTTTAGCCAAGTAAAACGTAACACTGCAAGCAATGATTACTGCCGTACTCCAATAGAAGGCCGATGGAAGCTCAAAATTCTTCAACCAGTCTGCTCTTGATTTACTTACTACAAATGCACTTGTTAAACCAGCAAACATCATGGTCATACTAACCATTGCAAAAAGCAGAATCAGTTTTGCTGATTTTGACTTTCTTACTTGTTCTTCATTTGTTTTCAATGTCATTTCCATAACTATCTTAAAAATTTATCTACTATAAATACAATTTGCAAAAGCGAAATATAAGAAACGCTTACCAGCATTAATGTTCTCGCTGCTTTTGCGGTTCTCAACTTATACAAACGAACTGCATAAAAAAGCATCCAAATCCCTAAAAGAAACACCATAACTGCTGCAATTGGAGAAATAAATAATTGCCCTGTAAAACCTAATACAGGTAATAACGATGCTATGATAAGCCAAATTGTGTACAATATGATTTGCAAAGCAGTCCCTTTATCTTTTTTACCTGTTGGAAGCATAAAAATTCCTGCTTTCTCGTAATCTTCATATAAAAACCACCCAATAGACCAGAAATGTGGAAACTGCCAAAAAAATTGAATTAAGAATAATGTTCCCGCTTCGATACCAAATTCGCCAGTTGCTGCTACCCAGCCCAACATAAACGGAATCGCGCCAGGAAAAGCTCCAACAAAAACAGATAACGAAGTAACCGTTTTTAATGGCGTATAAACACTTGTATATAAAAATATCGAAATGGCAGCAAACATTGCCGACTTAGCGTTTATAGTATACAGAAGCGCAATACCAACAATAGTAAGCAGACTTGCCACTAACAAAGCTACTTTAGGAGACATACGCCCTGAAGGAACTGGACGATTTTTGGTGCGATCCATTAAAGAATCGATATTTTTTTCAATTACCTGATTAAAAGCATTTGAAGCCCCAACCATACAATAACCTCCCACTGCCAAAACCGCCAAAACACTCCATTTAAAAGGATGATCGGCATCAACCCCTAATAAATATCCCGCAATAGAAGAAAACAAAACACTAATAGCCAAACCAGCTTTAGTAATCTCTTTAAAATCTAGAAATATTGATTTGAGTGATAATGTATTTTTTGCAGCGTTCAATACCGTTGTATTTTGTGTATTTTTTTTGAGTGGTGCAAATGTACAAATTAGATTGTAGAATTTAAACCTATAATTTTAGATTTTTTTCAATAAAACCTTTACAAATTAAGATCTCAGCATTCTTTAACACTATTATTTCGAAAAATCTTATTAAAAACTAGTAATCAAAATACATATTAAAAATATCAGAACGTAATCCGATGCTAAACCAAGTGGTACTTTGCTTAAAAGTGGTTGCCGTTTCTTGAGTTGGATCGAAATTTCTATAGATTAGACTTCCAAATAATTTCAAGTTTGTCATCGGATTAATTAAATATCCTCCTTGAACATCTGCGATAAAAACATTGGTTTTATTTCCTTGTCCGATTTTCACACCTGTATCGTATGGACGTTTTACATCATAACTTTTATAAATATTTCCTCCATAATTATAAGAGTTCGCTGCCGTATCAAAATCCAGACCTCTTTTTCCTACAGTCAATTTTGCATCTGCCAACCAACGCCCTTTATGATATCTTGCAATTGCAATAAGTTCGTTGAAATTCCCTCCCCATTGGTGTCCAACACTCTGATTGTTGTGTCCGTAATTTGTAATAACAGCACTGTGTGAATACACATAAGGGCGTACGCTATTCAATTCTACCTGCACTAAAAGGTCTTTTACATTAAATGCATTGAAATATTTTGCTCCAAACTGAAATCCAAATTTATTTTTCCAACTTTGATTTCCAGCGCCTACATCAGAAACAGAAAATTCATCGATCAAGATTTGCGAATAAAGATTTACGCTATTATTCCATTTGTATTTTCCGGTTATTCCTAGAAGTGCATTTCCGCTTTTAGATGAAGAACCAAATTCTACCGCTCTATAAAAAATAATCGGATTAATAAAATTAGCATCAAAACCTCTATTATTTGAGTTTGTCCAAACTACAGATTCAAAAAAACCTAAGTTTAATCTATTTGAAACGTTCCAGCTCAAATAGTGATTGGCCATAAATTTTGTCGCGTACGTTTTTTCAGCCGTTACTTCTGGACGAACGTCTTTCATAAACATATAAGTATTGGTGTACTTAATTTTCCAGAATTTGGTATTTAGTTTAAAATAAGGATAAGGACTTGCTCCATCACTTTCTAACAAAGAACGGTAACCGTCTCCAATAAAATTACGTCCGTAACCTAACTGAAAATCAAATATTTTCCCTGGTGCGAAGGTAATATTGGCTTCTGCTAAAGGAAAATCATAAGCATCTGTTTTGAATCTTTTTGCAATTCCAATTCCGGGAATAATAGCCGGATTTCCTCCAGATGGTTTAATAGATTCTGCATAATCGTTATAATATCCTGCAAATCGTCCTTGACTTTCAAAAAAGGTAGTGGTAAAGTTGATTTGTTTTCCTAAACCACCTCTAAAGTTTAGTGCTCTGGTATTTACATAAGTGTAAGACGCATCAAGATCTGAAGCTTTTCCCATTTGCAAATCTAAAATCGGATTTAAGGCAAACCAATAATCTTCTCCCTGAATCTGCACTAGATTTTCGTTCCACCATTTTCTTCCCAACCACGTTTTTGTTTTTTTCTGCAGCGATTCATTAACCGCTCTTAAATTATAATATTTTGAAACCTCAGCATAGGTATAAGGTTTAGATGCCGTGTGACTATTACTTCCCACTTGATTCATTTCGGCATCAAATTGAGAATAATAACTGTGCGAAAAAGGAATATTTAAATGACTATCAAATTCTGGGTTTCGGTATTTTTTATACACGATACTATCCAATTCTGTCATTGGTTTTGCTGTCTGCTTTTCAATTTCTGCGGCTGCCAAAGCTTCTGCTTCAAGCTGCGCTGCGCTTTTTAGCGGAATATCTATCGAAATTGTATATTTAGAATATGTAGGCTTTCCGCTGTAAGTTGACGGTTTTATTTTGGGAAATGTACCGAATACTCTTCTTGCCTCTTCAGACAATTCTTCGTTTTCTGCAGAAACATAAAGAACTTTAAATTCGCCTTCTGCATTTACTTCAAAAAGTAATTTTACTGCTCCTTTATAATTGTTTTCTTTTAATTTTTGAGGAACTTGAAAATTATTGAATACAAAATCTTGAACTTCTTTATAAAAACAGTTTTCTAATTTTTTGCCTTCGAGATTTTCGCAATTAGGAAAAACTGGAAACTTTTCTGCAGCAAAACCAGGCTGAACTGAAGAATTACCATTTTGCTGAGCGGAAACAATAAAAGAAGAAGAAATTAAAACAAGGGACAGAAAAAACTTATTCACTTAAAATTGGGGTATTTATTTAATATTGATTTGGGGAAATTTCTCCGTTTGCAATTGCTTTTGCTGCCGAAGTGCCGATGCGTTTTACTCCTAAACGAATCATTTCTGCAGCTTCTTCAAATGAACGGACTCCGCCTGCTGCTTTTACAGAAAGTGGAGAGGCATTTTCAAGCATTATGATTATTGCTGGAACAGTTGCTCCGTTTGGTAGGTTATTTTCTGTTTTATAAAAACCTGTAGAAGATTTTACAAAAACAGAATCAAAATCGTCTTCTTTAAAATTAGAAACTACAACATGTTTTATTAAGGCAGACAACTGAATGATTTCTTTATCGGTTAAGGCCGCAACTTCGATAATCCATTTTACGGTTTTATCATTTGCCAATCCGATTTGTGTTCCCATTAAGATTTCTTTTTTGACTAAATCAAGATCTCCATTTTTGAACGCTTCATAGTTGCAAACAAAATCTAAATCGTCGGCTCCGTTTGCAATCGCTTCATTTGCTTCCTTAATTTTGGTTTCCAGACTTGACTTTCCTTCAGGAAAATCAATCACAGTTCCAACCAATAAAACAGAATTGGCTTCTACAATCATTTTTTTTGCCAGAGCAACATATTCTGGACGAATCATAATCAGTTTGAAACCTTCTTGAATGGCTTCTGCAATTGCATTTTTGACTACAAGAGTATTTTCTGCTTCCGAAAGACCAGCTTGCGATGCAGTTTTTAAATACGTAGAGTCTAAATATTGCTTTACATTCATTTCGTTTGAAGTTGCAGAAAACCAGCACAAAAGTACATTTTAAATTGATAAAACACAGTTTTTTAACTGCTTGATTTTCTTGTAATAAAAAACCCACCGAAGTGGGTTTCTTGAATTATATTTTATCGATTTGCTTTTTAAATCCTATTGCAGAGAAAACGGCAACAAAGGCTCCAAGTGCATTTGCTAAAATATCTGTAACATCTGCCGTTCTTGTAACCGTAAGAGCACTTTGAAGAATTTCGATTGTAATTCCAAAAAAGACAGAAAATATAAATGAAATCAGATACGCTTTATAATCGTCTGAATCTTTTCCTTTTAGTTCTTTTTTGAAAAATAAAATCCACGAAATTGTAAATCCAAAATGAAAACAGAAATGTACAATTTTATCAATACTTGGAAAATTAATTGCTGGTATATTACTAGAATCTGTCAAACAGAAATAGGTAATGATTCCAGAGCAGATAATTGCCCAAATTAATAACAGCTGTTTAGGCACCGATTAATTCTTTATAAGCTTGATCAGACAATAATGTATCGATTTCTGAAGCATCAGCAATTTTTATTTTAATCATCCATCCAGCTCCATAAGGATCTGAATTTACAGTTTCTGGAGCACTTTCTAAATCTTCATTAAAAGCAATGATTTCACCTGTTAATGGTAAGAATAAATCAGAAACTGTTTTTACAGCCTCAACAGTTCCAAAAACTTCATCTTTTGAAAGTGTCTGATCTAAAGTTTCTACCTCAACATACACGATATCTCCTAACTCTTTTTGTGCAAAATGAGTAATTCCTACAGTTGCAACATCTCCTTCGATGCTAACCCATTCGTGATCTTTTGTGTACTTTAAATTTGCTGGTATGCTCATAATCGTTGTGTTTGAAAATTGATTGTTTAAAATTTAAGCCACAAATGTAATAATCTTCTAATAAAATCTAGTTTAGAAACCCAAATTTAATTTCCGAAATTATAACGAAGTGTGAATCCTGATCTAATATTCGTTAAAGGGAAAGAAGTTGAAATAACCGCTTTCGAGAACGAATGATCATAATAAAATATAGCTGTTAAGTTTTTACTGAAAGCATAATCGGCCGTTAGTTTTAAAGTCCAGATATTCTGCCCTGCTGCCAGCTGGTTATTGTCGTAATCTAAATATCGAACCAAAGTTTGATTATTTCTATATGAAAAATCAGCTTTTATGTTAATATCACTCTTGATAATTCCTGTTGGGTTATCTGCTAATCTTGAAGAGATAATCACATCTTTAAAACGATATCCTAATCCAACAACATACTCTATTCCTTTTACCTCTGTCAATAAATTATTATCGAAACTCATAGACAAGGCACGGTCTTTTTTAACTTCTGTTAATAAACGGAATGAGTTTTTCAATTCGAAATCAACTCGCATCAGCGGACTAAACTGCTCTACTAAGTTAACATTCGACATAATGGTCTTATTATAGAAGTTCGAATTTACATCTAGTCCATTTGGATTTTCCAAATAATCAAAATTTGATCTAAACTGACTTATTGTATAAGATGCCCTATAATTATGCTGTAATGAAAAACGTCTAAAATGGTCTTTGAAATACTTATAACGCATTAAACCATTATATTTAATACTCCAGTTTGGAATAGGAAAGCTTCTAAATATACCTGTAGAAACATTCGAAGCATTACTTCCTGTATAGGCCGCCATAAACGAAGGAAGCAAAACTGCCTGATTACTTTTACCGTAACCTATAGGATAGCCATCGTTAGATTGAATTATTTTTCGTTCGCTATTATTTGGGTTAGAAAGATCTTCTATAGGCGCATTTGGATTTTCTGGTGGTAGTGCGCCAGCATCATATCTAGGAATCACTGCTCCTGCCCCATAGTGATCTTCTGCCAAACGGTTTGCTATAACTAAACGATTGCTTCTAAAATCATCAAATGCCGCCGATTGAGTTTCTGTACTTGTTGAAAATGCCGTCTTAATTAGAACCGTTGAAATAGAAAACATTCCATAAGAATAAGGAGATAGAGGCTTATAAAACTTTTGCCCAATAGAATCTCTAACTGTATATTGTTCTGAAGAGTTTTCAGAATAAGCGCGATCCATTGCCAAATCAATTTTTAAATCAGGCAATAAATCTACATTGGCTGTTATTTTCAAAAGTTTATTGCTTACCTGCGTAAAGTTTTGGTTGAAATTTTGATAACTCGTTAGCCATCCATTTTTGGCCGCTTCAAAACGCACATCGTCTTGGCTACCGAATACAAATCCTAATGAAGGTTTAGACGAACCGAAGAAACCTACTCCTGGAATATAACCCGGCAAAACGGTACCGCTGTTTTTGGTATAGTTAATCTGAACATTTTTAACACTGGTCAAAACTCCAATTAAACCATCATAGAAAGGATTACTGCTAGTAACCGGTTTAGCCGTTGTATTCACAATTTTCTCTCCTGGTTTTGGAGGCGCCGCAGGTTTTGGTTTTGCTGGTTTTCCTCCCGGCACGAGACCTAAATATTTATACAGCATATTCATATTTAATGTCGTCGACAAAGTATTTGAATTGGCATTCTGAACTGTATTTCCTAAATTCCAAGACACTCCATTTTCGTCAACATACTGAGAAAGTGCCGTTGATGATCTTTGCCAGTTGTAGTCTGCCGTATAAGAATAAGTAGCTTTTACGAAACTAAATATTGGAATTTTATTAATTGGAATATCATAGTTTAAAACCAACTGCTGTAAATGCTGGTTTGGAATACCAATATCAAAATAATCATCCCAAATATTAAAGTCTTGTTTTGGCGTATTATCGTCGTTCAAAAAGTTTCTTACAATATTATTAGACGCCGCTGTATAGTTTAATTTTAATGATTTTGTCAAATTAAATCCAAAACCATATTGGTAATTAAACGCAAAGTTTCTTCTGTAAAGCGGATCTAAGCCAATACCTTCAACATCAACTTGTCTATACTGCTGGCGATTGCTCTGTCTTAAAATATTAGTATTGAACGAAACATTTGACGGAAGATAATTGATATTAAAATCGCTTAACAGTTTCCAATAATCACTTGTTTTCATGAATTTGGTCTGCTTGAACGGAACTACTTCTTTCGGCTGGAAAGTATAAGCATAATTAATTGAAGTATTTGATTGCTCATCTTCGTAGCTTTCAACTTCGTAATCGTGTCGCTCTACCTGATTATACGATTGAGAGAAAGTAAAGTTTTCTACATCGTAAACATGCGGTTTCTGTTCTGGCGCTCTATCTTTTCTTACTCCAATAAAATTGATGCTTTTACGCTTTGTATAATCTACTGCTCTTGTTCTAATGTTATCTTTTTCTGCTGGATCTGTCGTTTCCGATATTAATTGGTCTAATTTAATATCCTGATTGAAGGGGTCGTATTCTGGTGTAATAACTTCTTCTCCAATTGCATAATTAAACGGAAGATTAATACCCCATTTACGAGGAAGCAATTTCCCTAGATTAATATTGGTTACAATGTTGTACTGCTGAATATCTTCACGACTTCTCTCGTTTGCTCCTTGCTCAAGAGAACCAAAACCAATCGTACTCTTTTTACCAGAGGCAGATAATGTCATCAAATCGGCCATGTTGGTATCCACATTCAATAATGCAGCCATACCACCTTTGTTTTCCAAATCAGACATACGAAGTTCGTTAAACCAAACTTCTCCCATAATATCTTTATGATTTGCCGCACTTTTTACTCCGACCATTAAATTTCGAACCAAACCAAAATTCGGATTTCCTTTAATACCTAAAGTCAATTTACCGTCTTGGTCACCTCCATCGACATCGGGATCTCGGTCTGGATAATAAATACCGTTTATATCTCTTTTTGGAGAGTTAATATCGATATTCATTCCTAAGATTTTCATTCTAGTCAACAACTCTAAAGCAAGGTCTATATTATTTTCTTCAAGCCAAACTTGATCTGGGCTGATTGTACATGACCCGCCAGTTCTTGTTACTTTTAATGGAATCTCGATTTGATAAAAGTTCTGCGTGAAATCGTTACCAAAACGAATAAATCCAATCATCTCATCGTCTAGAAGCTGAGTTTCGTTTGGAAGCGATTCTGCATGAAGAAACATTTTCAGTTTTTTGTACTGACGCATATCAACACTTACATTTTTGAAAACCGCTCTAGAATCTTGATATTCTAATCCTGTACCTCCAATTCGAACTGCCAGAGACTGTTCGTTTTGATTAATAATCGTATTGTTATTATAAAGCTGTTCTCTTTGAACTCCTGGCGGAATAACATAGTTTACAGGACATTTCGTTGCGTTTTCCTGAATATTTACAGCCGCAACATCAAATTGAGTTCCGTCATCATCAGGATTTGTGTCATTTGCATCTAATGTTCCTGTGTATTTTCTCCATTCTCCTCTTACTAAATCTAAAGCTCCAAAACGAACTGTCATTTGATCGTTAAATCCGGTCATGAACATACGCATGAAACGAATGGATCTAAAATCGCTAATATTACCAATAGTATTTTGAGGTTTTGCAACAGGGATTTTAAACTGAATCCATCTTGCATTAGTCGAACCTCCATTAGGAAGTTCCACATTTTGAACTTCTCTAATATCTGTGATATAATTTTCTCCAACCTGCATACCTGGTTTTACATCAATACTGTATTCATAATACGCATTGATTGTACTCATGGTATTATCACGATTGATATCTTCAACGTCTGGAAGCGTTGTAGAACCTCTATTAGGATCGTCAATACTTACAGCTGAGTTTCCTTCTGTTCCGTTATATTTTTTATAACGTTGTAAGACCCCTCCCTCCGTATTTAAGAAATAGGTGTAGTTATCTCCTGCTGGATCGGGATCGCCAGCATAATTAGTATAAATTGCTCCCTCTTTTGCATCTGGCAAACCATCTAAACCAACATCCTGATTTTTACGATTGTCTGGATTGGTATCAAATGCGTAAATCAAGGATTGAGACGCTGGCACATCTCCCCAAATTGGTTGCGGATTCACCATTACCTGATCTGGTCCTAAACCGTTCTCATATTGCTTTCTTCCGTCTTTCAGAACGTCTTCAGAAACTTCTCCCAAGTTGAAATAGATTTTTCCGCTATTAGTTCCTTGAGCTTGGCCTGTTCCCACATAAGGATCAAGTACCCAAAACTGAATATACTCGACATTCCCTTGCTCAAAGTTTGTAGAGTTCAAAGCACGCATAATTCCACCAAAATTAGCTGAAGGCGCACTACTGCTAAAATTTGGGTTATTATTGTATGGCCCTCTATCTGATGGATAATAAGTTAAATCTAACGTATTGATAACCTGGATCTGACCTTGTGCAATATCTGTATTCGGATAAAGCTCTCTACTGTAAATTCTTCTTGTCGAATTTAAAGACAAATCATCGTTTGAAATTCCAGATGGCTTTGAGGTATAGAAAATAGGGTCGATAGTGTACCAAGATAACTTAGCACGTTTGAAACCGTACTCTAGCGTATTGGAATTTGCATTGAAAGTATTGTCTGTAATAGAATTAATAAGTGGTGTCGAGGCCAAACTCCACGCATAAGCAGATCTCATATCGATTGTCGTTTGAGTACCTTCAAAATCATCAATATAAATCGTAGCTTCTCCTTCAAAATCACTTGCTTTTGGTGCATCTGGTTTCAAAAACGCAATTTCCCCGCGAATGGAAAGATTAGAAGGAACATCTGTATCTATATTTGGCAGTTTATTAGCCAATCTTGTCAAGAAGGGAACTTCTGTTGAATAATTTCCGTTAAAACCAAAAATGGTATTATTTACAGATTCTTGTCCATAACTTGATTTTTGTGTAAAAGGACGTTCTGTCATTTTTAAGAAAGTACCTCCAACCACAAATTTCTCAGAAATTTTATGCTCAATATTAAAGCCCATGAATCTTCTAGTCTGCTGACCGAAAATTGAATTGTTTTCTAATGAAACTTCAATCGGCGTATTAGAAGCCTGAAGCGATGGGTCCAATATTTGTACGCGTCCTAATTGATAATCGACACTATAATCAATACCTTCCACTAAAACACGACCTGCAGCTGTTACTACAACAGATCCCTGCGGAACGTTGAATGCACCAATAGGAATACCATTGCTTCCAGAAGATTTATATTTCCCTCTCAGTAAGAATTTGTTTTTATCACTATCCTGCAATGCACCAGCCTGCGTATTCCTGTACATATTTCTAAATACATACTTCTTCTGATTCGCATTATAAGTGGTTGGATCATTATAGTTTTCTCCTGAATTGGTGTTCAATTTTCTAAACAAAAGCTCTCCAAATGGCTCTTTTGTCGTAAAAATAATTCGAGCATTCTGAACATCAACGGTTACTCCAGGCACATAATCGAAGAATCCATCTCCTCCTGTTTGCGGATCGTTATTGTAATTTAAACGATCAAGATTGAAAACATTCAATAATGGCGTTTGGTCTACTTTATCATCTGGTGCTGGATTTGGAGGGAATGTACTTCCTGTTACTGGCGTAATATAATTTATTGGAGAAGGATCTGTATAAAGAATATTAAGCCTGAAATCTTCTTGTTTGATTTGATAAGCCTGCGGAATCTGATACACGTTTTTCATCATCAAGTTCCAAACCGGATTCTGCACGTTGGTCAAACTGCTTTTTAGCATTTTTAAAACCAAACTCTGCGTTACAATTGCCTGATTGGCATTATTGTTTCCTGTAACTACAGTTGCATCTACACCATCACTTCCAAACTCCCCTACTTGATATGTTTTTCCTCCAACGGTATATTCAAACGCTACTGCTAAAATTTCGTCATTGGCCAAACGCTGTTGTAATGAAATGTAACCTAACTGCGCGTTGAAAGTAAATTCGTTTGTTGTTAATTTTCTAGCATTTTCAAGAACAGAATAATCTGTACCCTCACTTGTATTAGCATTATTAAATCCAGATTTTGCTGTTACGATTTCTCTAATATTAGAATTTAAATAACTGCCTGGTTTGCCAATAGCGGCAGGATCGTACTTATTATTTGTATTATCGGTTGGCGAATCTATAGAGTTATTAAAAAATCCTGTTGGATCTGTAATAACCACCACTTGATTATCTGGAACACCAGAAACCTGTCCTTCTCCTAAATCCTGAAGCGCAATAATGTTTCTTAAGTTATTATTGGATGTCGTTACTCTATTTTGCTTATTGGTTACCCAAACTTCAATTCTTGTAACCTGAACACGGCTATCAATTAATGGATAATTTTTAAGAGAAGCATCGTATTTGTTTCTAAAGTATTGTGATAAGAAGAAATGTCGATCGTTATCATAATCTAGAGCAAATAAATCAAAGTTTTGCACGGTACCTCCACCTTCTGCGACTATACTTTTGGTTTGCGACTTCTGTTCAGAGAAAACTCCAGTAACAGTTGTCTTACCAAATTGCAGTTGCGCTTTGACCCCAAATAAACTTTGTGCACCTCTAATTAAGGTACTATTTAAAGGCATGCTCACGTTACCCACCTCAACCTTCTGAACAATATCGTCTTCTGAAGGTGTGTAAGCTAATTTAAATAAGTTCTGAAAGGCAAATGTTGATTGCGTATCGTAGTTTGCATTTACCTCCAAACGAGTTCCAATTTTCCCCATCAAACTCATACTGATTCTTTGATCAAAATCAAAAGTCAGGCTGGATCTGTTTCTCGGTGAAAATGACGGGTTGTCTTGTTTGGTATAACGCATACCCAAATCCATTTCAACTGATCCTGTGGGTTTTACGTCTATAGTATTACTTCCAAAAATACTTTCGAATAAACTCGAATTGATGTAATATCTAGGCAATAAATCTTTTTTAGCCGCTTCGGCTCCAGCTTTTTTACCGTCAATAGCATCCGATTTTTTTCTAAAATAATCTCTTCTAGCTTCTTTTAAAACTAAATCTTCGTATTCTTTTGGCGTTAAAATTAAAGGGTAATTGATAGAGAAACCATCTACAGAATTGGTGTAGATATAACGATCGGTAATAGGATCGTAGCGATATGCAGAAAGTACGCTCGGAGGATCTTCGAGCTCTATCTTACCTACCGAAAACTGAGTTTTAGTTGTATCTTGTGCCGCCGGTGTGACCTGTGCCCGCAAAACATTACCGCAGAGTAATACCAGCAACAAAATACAAATTTTACGCATAGAATTCTTTTATATAAAGTGAAATTTATAAGCTTTTTAAGGCCTTTTTGATAATTGTTTCAACCGTAGCTTCTGGATCTTCTTTTACGATTCTTTCTACTACTTTTTCGGAAGCTTTTCGGACAAAACCTAATACTTCTAGAGCAGATAACGCTTCATCTCGGTTTCTATTGTTTTGAACAGCAAAAACTTCATCTATATCGTACAATTTAACAACTTTTTCCTTTAAATCCAGTATAACCCTTTGTGCTGTTTTGTTCCCAATTCCTTTGATAGACTGGATTGTGCCAACATCTCCAGATGCAATGGCGTTTATAATTTGCTTTGGTTCTATTGACGAAAGCATTGTTCTTGCAATTCCTGCTCCAATTCCTGAAACAGAAATAAGCATTCTGAAAATTTCTCGTTCCGATTTTTCAACAAAACCATATAAAGTATGCGCATCTTCTTTAATTTGAAGATGCGTATACAATTTTATATTTTCAGAATTTGGAATTAAGGAGAAGGTATGCAGCGATATATTTACCTGATAACCAACTCCTCCACAATCAATTACAACCTCTGTAGGATTCTTTTCTACTAATCTTCCCTGCAAATGCGCTATCATAAATATAGTTTATTAGTATCAAATATAACAAAAATGCCATAAAACTACGACAAATTTGTATAATCCTTGTTGAACTTTTATTGTGCTATTTTATTCTTTTTAATTTCTTTTTCCTGTGCATCAATAACAGCAATAGCAGCCATATTAACCATTTCTTCAACGCTAGCACCCAATTGGAAGATATGAACTGGTTCGCCCATACCCATCATAATTGGTCCAATTGAATTCACTTTGTACAATTCTTTTAACAATTTGTAAGTGATATTTGCTGACTCTAAATTAGGGAAAACTAACGTATTTACTTTTTTTCCTGCTAGTTTAGAGAATGGGAATTTTTCTTGAAGCATTTCTGGATTTAATGCAAAATCTGCTTGAATTTCTCCGTCAACAATTAAATCTGGGTGATTTTTATGTAAATATGCTACAGCCTCTCTCACTTTTGAAGCGCTTTCACTAGTTGAAGAACCAAAATTTGAGAACGATACCATTGCAATTACAGGTTCAATTCCGAACATTTTAGCTGTTTTTGCAGTCATTACGGCAATATTAATCAAATCTTGTGCAGATGGATTAATGTTTATCGCAGTATCTGACAAGAACATTGGCCCACGAGAAGTAAGCATCATGTTTGCAGTTGCAATTAATGACGCATTTTGAGCTTTTGGAATTAACTGCATCATAGGTTTTACTACAGAAGGATAACTTCTAGAATGCCCTGTAACTAAAGCATCTGCTTCACCTTCGTTAACCATCATGGCTGCAAAATAGTTTCTTTCGCGCATGAATTTTTCTGCATCCAATTTAGAAACTCCTCTTCTTCCTCTTGTTTCCCAGAATGATTTTGCAAATCTATTACGTCTTTCGGCTTCCTCATCTGTTTTTGGATCGATAATTTCTAGATCGGCATCAAAACCAAGTTCTTTTTTCAAGTCTAGAATCAACTCTTTATTTCCTAATAAAATTGGGAATCCGATTCCGTCTTCGTAAACAATTTGAGCTGCTTTTAAAACATTTAATTGATCTGCCTCGGCAAAAACAACACGTTTAGGATTAACTTTAGCACGATTTGTAATTAAACGAACCATTTTGTTATCGTTCCCCATACGTTCGCGAAGCTTATCTTCATAAGCTGCCCAGTCTGTAATAGGATTTTTTGCTACACCAGATTCCATTGCTGCTTTTGCAACTGCAGGCGCCACAATAGTAATTAAACGTGGGTCGAATGGTTTTGGAATGATATACTCTTGTCCGAAACCTAATTTCATTGCGCCATAAGCTACGTTTACCTGTTCTGGAACTGGTTCTTTTGCTAAAATAGCTAACGCTTTTACGGCTGCCATTTTCATAGCTTCGTTGATTTTTGTCGCTCTTACGTCTAATGCTCCTCTAAAAATATATGGGAAACCTAATACGTTGTTTACCTGATTAGGAAAATCTGAACGTCCTGTCGCCATAATAACATCTTTTCTCGTTTCTACGGCCAAATTATAATCGATTTCCGGATTTGGATTTGCCATTGCAAATACAATCGGGTTATCTTTCATTGTCAATAACATTTCTGGCGATAAAATACCTCCAGAAGACAATCCGATGAAAACGTCAGCACCTTTTACTGCTTCTGCCAATTCAATTTTAGGGCCATCGATAGCATATTTTAATTGCAAATCTGAAAGTGAAGGATTGTCTTTTGTTAAAAGTCCTTTACTATTGTACATTAAAATGTTCTCTATTTTTACTCCTAAAGAAACGTACAAGTCTGTACAAGCTATAGCTGCAGATCCTGCACCAGAAACGACCATTTTTACATCTTCGGCTTTTTTTCCAGCCAATTCAAGCGCATTGATTAAAGCTGCAGAAGATATAATTGCTGTTCCGTGCTGGTCATCATGCATTACTGGAATGTCTAATTCTTCAATCAGTCTTCTTTCAATTTCAAAAGATTCTGGAGCTTTGATGTCTTCAAGATTAATACCCCCAAAAGTTGGAGCAATATTTTTTACAGTTTGAATAAATTCTTCAACATTTTTAGTATCAATTTCGATGTCAAAAACGTCAATATCAGAGAATATTTTAAACAATAAACCTTTTCCTTCCATTACCGGTTTTCCAGCTTCTGGACCAATGTCTCCAAGTCCTAAAACAGCTGTACCATTTGAAATTACGGCTACTAAATTTCCTTTTGCTGTATATTTATAAACGTCTTCTTTGTTTGCTGCAATTTCTAAACATGGTTCTGCAACTCCTGGCGAATAGGCCAATGATAGATCTCTCTGGGTTGCATATTTTTTTGTTGGAACTACCTGAATTTTTCCTGGAGTTGGCTCTGCGTGATACAGTAACGCTTCTCTTTTTTTACTCTCTTTGTTCATTTTTTTAGCTTTTATTCTAGCTTACAAAGATATAAGTCTTGTTTTAAAATGGCGTCTTTTTAGCATTTTCTTTTCCTAAAATCTATTCGAATAAATAAAAAAAGTCCAATAGAAATTGGACTCGTTTGAATTTTTATCTTTTTTAGCTATCGTTTATTGAGAAATATAAGAATTCAAATGGTTGATGGTATCTTTTTGAATTTCTATAATTGCCTTCACTACATCGCTGATTGAAATAATTCCAACCACGATTCCGTCTTCCAGAACAGGCAAATGTCTTATCCTTTTTTCGCTCATAAGTTCCATACAATCTTCTAGATTATCTGAAAGTTTTACTGTAAAAACATTACTTTCCATAATCTCATGAACAAAAGTTTCCTTAGAAGATTTATCTTTCAGAACAATTTTTCGAGCATAATCTCTTTCTGATAATATTCCTTTTAAAACATTATCATCAATAATTAAAATTGCCCCAATGTTTTTTTCTCCCATAACTTTTAACGCATCATAAACCGTTAAATTGGAGACAATAGAATATACATTTCTTCCTTTTGCTTTAAGTATTTGATCTACAGTCATAATGAAAAATTTTTAGATTTATAAAGTTAAAATAAAAACCAACACAATTTGCAACGAAATCGATTTTTTAAAATCATAACTAATTCATTTTAAACATAATAAATCAAAATTTAAGTTTTCAATATTATACTGTAAAGAATCAAAGCCTTTAGAATGGTTTTTTGAAAAATGTTAGATTTTTTAACATTTACCGACCTTTAACTTCTAGCGGAGTTATTTCACAGAAAAATTAAACATATTTCTAAAAACTCCGCTAGAAGTTAAAGGTTGGTAGAAAAAAAATATCCCCAATTTATGTTTAATCATTCCGTAGGAATGTTTGGTCGGTAGAACAGAATTTGAATTACAGTTCGTACGTTCCAGCGGAACGTTTGATTAACGTGGCAAACATCCTTATTTGCATAATCAGGTGTTCCTCTGGAACACAACCCAAAACAAATACATTTTTTTTCTACCGACCTGTAACTCCTAGCGGAGTTATAACATTTTTTACTAAAACAATGAATGCTCCAGCGGAGCATAATATTTATAGGTGGTAAATCGACAGGATATAAAAGCTCCAGCGGAGCGATATATCACCCCGATAGGGCTTTTGCCGTGTGGTAAATATGTTCTCTATAAATATTTCGCCCCGCTAGGGCTACCGACCATAAACTCCTAGCGGAATTATTTGGCTTAAACAAAAAACCCTTTTCTAAAATTTAGAAAAGGGTTCTCCTGTTTTTTAATTAAAAGCCATTTTACATTGCAACAATAATAAATTCGCTTCGTCTATTTTTCATGTGTTCTTTTTCTGAGCATTTTACGCCGTCGGCACATTTGTTTACCAATTGCGTTTCTCCGTAACCTTTGGCTGTTAATCGATTTTCAGTTATTCCTTTTTGGATGAGCCAATTTTTGGTTGATTGTGCTCTTTTTTCTGAAAGAATCTGATTGCTTTCTGAAGAAGAACGGCTATCGGTATGCGAACGAATATCGAGTTTCATATTTGGATATTCGTTTAAAAGATTAACCACTTTCATTAATTGCGGTTCTGATGTCTTTTTGATGGTAGCTTTACCCAAATCAAAGAAGTTCATCGGAAGATTAAGCAACTTTGCAATATCTACTCCAATTCGTATAGAACCCAATTTTACTGGACTAATAGCTACTTTTTTAATCGCTACCGTTTTTGCTGCAAGTGGTTTAAATACTTTATTTAATTCTATCAATTGAGTCGTTTCTCCCTTTTCTTTACTAATAATTACTATGACTTCTTTGGCATTGTAATCGTTTTTAGCCGTTCTAATCGTATATTTTTTACCGCATCTTAAATCAGGGAAAAGATAATTTCCTTTTTCATCGGTTGTAATTGTTCCAACAGGATCAAATTTTTCATTAAACAAAGTCAGAGAAGTATTTGCTAAAACCTCGTTTGATTCTGCATCGGTAACGGTTCCCGATAAATTTTGTTCACAGATCAATCTTCTTGTTTCTGTAAATAAGTAAATATCATCTAAACCTTGTCCGTTTTCTCTATTTGAAGAAAAATAACCGCTTCTGCTTTTGCTGTCGATACTAAAGGCAAAATCGTCTTGCTTGCTGTTAACTGGTTCTCCAACATTTAGAACTTCATCGTAAGTTCCGTTTGCTTTTATACGAGAAGCAAAAATATCCAATCCGCCTAAACCTGGGCGACCATCAGAAGCAAAATACAATTCGTTATCTCCAGAAATAAAAGGAAAAGTTTCTCTTCCTTCTGTATTGATTGTTGGCCCAAGATTTTCTGGAGTGCCAAACGTTCCATCATTATTAATTGCAACTTTATAAATATCAGATTGTCCTAACGTTCCTGGCATATCTGATGCAAAATAAAGCGTTTTTTCGTCTATACTTAAAGCTGGATGCGCCGTACTATATTGATCGCTATTGAACGGAAGTTCTACTACATTTTTCCATTCGTTTTCAATAAATTCTGCCTTGTATAATTTTAATAACGTTACATTTTTGTCGTTGCTGCGTCTTTTACCATCTGTAAAATTATTTCGGGTAAAATACATTGTTCGTCCATCTTTTGTAAAAATCGGACTTGACTCATTAAAGTTATCTTTTTTTCGTTTTACTAAAAGTTCAGGTTTTCCGACACTTCCGTCTGGGAGTAAATCTGCTGTATACAATCTAGAGAAAGATCTATTTGTCCACTGGAAATTGGCTTTAACCACTCCGCCAGTATCGCGCGCAGAGGTAAAAACGATTTTATTATTGTAAACAACGCTCCCATAATCTGAATAGCGAGAATTAACTCCTGCGTCGCCAATTTGGAATCGTCCTGAATTTTCTTTTATATCTTCTAAATAATTTTTGTCATTTCGAATAAGGGCCGCTCTTTTTTCTGCGCTGGCTTTCTGATTGAATTTCTGCAAAATCTCATCAGACTTGCGATAATCTCCTGCCGATTTTAATGATTGCGCATATCGATACAAATATTCGGCATCTTGATTTTCGTTGATTATAAATAGTTGTTCGTACCATTTTAATGCACTTTTCAATTCTCCATTAAAATAATATGAATTTGCCAAACGCTGAATTATTCCTTGATCGGTCGTTTCAGCATTTACTAAAGTCTCGTAAACTTTTATGGCATCCGCGTAAGCGTACTCTTCGTATTTTTTATCTGCATATTTTATGTTCATGGCTGCAAATGGATTTTGGGCATTTACATAGGAAACAAAACTAAGCAGTAAAAAGATCAATATTAATTTTCTAGCTTTCATAGGTTGTATTAAAAGAATCTTGGGGATATCATTTTATTGTAATTATTGAAGAATTCGAATCTTAAGAAAATTTCGTGAGATCCAGAATTGTACTTTCTTAATTGTGTAGTTTCATGATCGTAACCATAACCTATATACATTCCTTTTGATACCTGAAACCCTGCCATTGCACTAACAGATGCGCTCCAGCGATAAGCAAGTCCTAAAACAAATTTATCATTGAACATAAAATTTCCTGAAACGTCAACTTGCAATGGAGCTCCTTCTACCATTTTGGTCATTAAAGCTGGTTTGAATTTGATGTATTCTAGACGATCTAGATTAAATACATAACCTGCAATTAAATAGTAATTGATTTTATCTTTGAAAATAGCCACATCATTTGAGTCATAACGGTTGGTTTCGATAAAATTAGGAACCGATAATCCGATGTATGCTCTGTCTGAATGGTAATAAATTCCAGCTCCAACATTTGGCGAAAATTTATTTTTAAGATTCTGAAACTGCGGATCATCTTGATCTTCATAACTCAATTTATTGATATCGATATTGAAAAGATTGGCTGTTCCTTTGATCCCGAAAGATAAATTCCAGGTGTCTGAAGTCGGAATGGCATAAGACAAATCTGCTGATAAAGTATTTTCTACCGTTGGCCCGATTTTATCATTTACCAAAGAAACTCCAAGTCCTAAATCACTATTTTTTAAAGGTGTATTGACCGAAAATGTACTTGTTTCTGGTGCTCCGTCTAATCCGATCCATTGCGTGCGATACAAACCAAAAACACTTAATGCTCCTCTCGAACCTGCATACGCTGGATTGACTTCGATTGTATTATACATATATTGCGTATACTGCGCATCTTGCTGCGCGTGTGACACAATCGAAAAAAACATAAAAACTAAAATTAATTTTTTCATTTATTAAGCTTTAGAACGGCTTAGCTAAACGCTAAGTCGTAGTCCAATTTTATTTATTAAGGTATAAGTATCCAGATTCTTGGTGAGATTGTTGAGCATTGTCTTTGTATTTTAAGACATAGAAATAGGTTCCAACTGGCAGACCATCTGATTGTTTCACTGTCGAACGTCCGTTAGAATATCCAACAAAAGCACGATCGTTATTGTTATACTGCTCTATATTGAAAACTAGAACTCCCCAACGGTTGTAAATTTCAACCGTATTGTCTGGATAACATTCTATTCCTCTGATGTAGAATCTTGTATTCTTGTCGTCTCCGTTTGGCGAGAAAGCATTCATTACTTTAATAGAACATCCGTTTAAATCTAATACAGTAGGACTATCTCCACTATTGCTTGCATCGTCTGACTGATCTTCAACCACGACACCTCTTAAACTGCTTCCTTTTACCGTTGCTTGGTTACTTACACTTCCTCGATTAATATCTTCTTGCGTTATTTTGTAAACTGCTGTAAAGTTCTTTTCGTTAGATTCGTTTACGCCCAAGTTTATTGCTTGTCCAGAAACCACAACTCCTGGCAATGGATCATTTATCGTGATTCCAACAAGAGGTACATTTCCTGTATTGGTTACCGTAAATTTGTACGTAATTGTTTCTCCAGCATTTGCAAAACCGCTCTTATTTTCGTCGTTGAAAACTGCTGTTTTTATGACCGAAATTGCAGGCACTTCAACAAAAACATTTAATACAGCTGTAGAGCAATTGGTTGAATTTGCTTTTTCGCAAACTTGATAAGTCAACGGATAATTTCCTCCTGGTGTGTTAGGCTTAACATTTACGCTTCCGTCTGCATTCCATTCAAAATATGGACTCGCTGTTATTGGCTTGATAATAACATCAGCAGGATTTATTGGTTTTCCGTTTATCAAATCATTTTCTAAAACATTGACAAATTCTAGTGAACCGTTAATTCCGTCGGCACTAACATTATTATCGTTATTTAAAGTAATTTGATTTACTGTTGGCGAAACTGGATCTAAAACATTGTCAACTGTAATTTTAACTAGTGCTTGACTACAATTTGATTTGTTTGCCACTTCGCAAATCTGATAAGTCAATTGGTAAACTCCATCTGGCGTATTTGTCGCAATATTAATTGAACCATCTGCATTCAATGAAATATTTGGATTTACTACAGGTACTGATAAAATAACGTCTGATGGGCTAAGTTTTACTCCATTCAATACGTCATTTTCAAATATGTTAACTGTAGCATTTGCTCCTTTTTTCACATTTATTGGTCCTGCTTCATCATTATTTGCTTTTATAGAGAATGTTGGACGAGCATTACAATCCGGTGTAGCAGGCGGATAAGCAATAGGAACTGTAACTGTAGGATTTAACGAGAATTCGATTTTCGCTCCACTTCTAGTAGCTTCAAATCCGTCAGCACCTTCTGTCCATATTCCATTATTTACCACCCATCCTGGCCAATCAATTCCATTTCCGTTGCTGTCAATTTCTGCTCCTGGCCATAAAATATCTCCGTTTAATGGCAGATTAGTCTGAGTTGCCACTACATTGTTATTGCTATCAATCCATTTAACCGTTAATAAATTATTAGGTGTGAAATTATCTGGTGTAACGGTATACTTAACATAAGGAACATTGTTTGAACAATAGCTGTTTGCTACAATTGTCATTTTTGGTTCTGTTACCGTTACTTTTACAACATTTGAACTGCAGTTGTCTGGATTTAATTTCTCGCAAATAGTATATGTTAACTCGTAGTCTCCCGCAGGTGCATTTGGCGCTAGTGTAACATTTCCGTTTGTGTCGACAGCTAAATATCCTTTCGGATCGACTTTAGTAACCGTAAGATTTACATCTGAAGGCACTAATGCTTTGCCATCTTTTGTATCATTTACAAAAACATTGATTACTGTCTGCGGAATATTTACTCCAACCGCTGAAGGCACAAGATCTTCGTTTGCAACAAGATTACTTCCTGTAACTGGAACAGTGATGATTACTGAGTCGCAGTTTAGCGGATTAGTTATTTCACAGATTTTGTATTCTACATTATAATCTCCTTTTGGCGTATTTGCTGCAACAGATATTGTGTAATCTGAATTCAGGGTTAATCCTGATGGAAGCGTTCCGATGATTTCAAACTTAACTTCTCCTGCTGCTGTTCCTACAACAATTGGGTTTCCGTTTAAAGTATCATTTGTTGTTAATGAAATTGTTGTTCCTCCAGCATTTCCGTTTATTGGAGCGAACACATCTTTCACCGCATCGATTACTGGGGTTCCAACCGTAACTTTTACCGTATTTGAGCTGCAGTTGCTTGGATTTAGCTTCTCACAGATTTCATAAGTCAGCTCATAATCTCCCGCTGGCGGATTGGCGCCTAAAATGATGCTTCCGTCTGGATTCAGCGTCAGATATCCTTTTGGATCTGGCGTTGGAGTTTTCAGCGTAACATCTGCTGGGTCTAAAGGCTGTCCGTTTTTAGTATCATTATCAAAAACATTTTTACCTAAAGTCTGAGGAGCATTCGATCCTAAAACCGATGGAATATTGTCTGCATTTGCCACCAGGTCTCCTGCTGTAACTGGCACAGTGATGATTACTGAGTCGCAGTTTAGCGGATTAGTGATTTCACAGATTTTATATTCTACATTATAATCTCCTTTTGGCGTATTTGGCGCAACTGATAGTGTATAATCAGCATTTAGCGTTAATCCTGATGGAAGCGTTCCGATGATTTCAAACTTAACTTCTCCTGCTGCTG
>NZ_JAGIAV010000009.1 GCF_017744675.1 Flavobacterium sp.
AGTGTGATTTCTCCTTCGTCGAAATGACAAAACAAACAAAATAACTTTGCGACTTAGCGCCTTTGCGAGATTAAAAAAAATCAGCAGAATCAGCTTAAATCAACAAAAATCTGCGTAAAATAAAAAACTTCGCGTCTTAGTGACTTTGTGGCAAATGCGAACTATTAAAAATCAAATCCAATCCACCAGAAATTAAATGGGCAATTTCAGGACGTCTTTCTTTCAATTGATCCAGATAAACCAACACTTCTTGCAAAAGTTGTTTTTCATTTGAATCTTTTAAAACCTCAGCAATTTCAACAGCTAAAAGCCAATCGTTTGCGTGATTGTTTTTTAGTTTTTCAAAAACAGATTGCAATTCAGTTTGCGAATTTTTATTGTTTCGAATGTCGCGGACAGTTGCATATAAATGCTCTAATTCGTCGCGTTCCTCTGTATGTTTTGCTTTAATCGTTTTAGTGGAAGGAACAATATTGATCAAATCAAAACTATTGACATCTGCAGGACCAGAAAAAGCAGAAATTACTTTTTTGCCAATTGCCATATCGTAATTGCCCCATTCAGGCTGAAACAAAATCGTTTCTCCATGTGTTACAGTACAATTTTTAAAACTAATTAAAATGATTTCTCCGTGTAAGTTTCTAGAACCTGTAATAATTTCACCCTCAACTATAATATTGCCTTCAAACTCCAATTTTACCGTTTCATTTTCTACAATTCGGTACGCTTGCAAATCCTTCGGACTCATATCTTCAATAGCAAGATTAAAGCCTTTCAGTTTTCCAATTGGACTTCCAAATCCGTGTGGATGTGTAAGAGTTCCGTGACCTACTAATTCTTTTTCGCGGTAAGAAAGAGCCGTTTTTCCTGTAGTTTGAATATAAACCGGTTTTCCTTCTTCTTCAATTACATTAGTAAAAACTCCTGAGATTTGTAAGCCTGTACTCAATTCAATTGTTCCTAAAGCATTCGATTGAATCAGTTTCTTAATTCCGGATAAACCTCCAGTTCGTAAAGCCATTTTGTTAGCAAACTCTTCCAGAATCAAACTCAAATGAGAGAAAGTTGGCGTTACATAAAGTTGCGGTTGCAGCTGCGTAATATCAAAATTCTGATTGGCTGCAGAAATATCATAAGGGATTTTCTTCACATTATCAGTCATGCAGTGAGCGCTTTCGCCAATAGAAGAAAGTAATCCGGCACCATAAATTTTCGGGTTTTCAACCGTTCCAATCAAACCGTATTCTACTGTCCACCAATGCAGATTTCTAATTTGAGCCATTTCAGACAATTCGCCCATATCATTTTGCAAATCAGCAACTACTTTTTCAGCGGCATCAATTTTTTCTTGTGGCGTATCTTCAGCTTCCTTCAAAATCGAAAGCAAACGAATCGCTTCGTACATCTGATAATCTTTATGAGAAGAAATCGCTTTGCATCCAATTTCACCAAAACGTCTTAAATATTCAGCATATTCTGGATTGGCAATAATAGGAGCGTGGCCAGCACCTTCGTGAATGATGTCTGGAGCAGGAGTATATTCAATGTGTTCTAATTGTCTAATATCTGAAGCAATAACCAAAACGTTATAAGCCTGGAATTCCATAAAAGCATTTGGCGGAATAAATCCGTCAACGGCAACTGCAGCCCAACCAATTTCGCTTAGAATTCGATTCATGCCATACATACTCGGAATAGAATCGACTTCAATTCCTGTTTTGCGTAAACCTTCCAAATAAGAATGATGTGCGACTTTAGAAAGATAATCAACATTTTTGCGCATAACATATCTCCAAACCGCTTGATTGATAGGAGTGTAATCGCTATAATCTTGAGGTTTAATAAATTGCTGTAAATGCTTAGGCAATCGATCTAATAAAGGGTTGGTTTCAATATTTGGATTCATTTCGAAAACGATGTAGATTAGATTGTAAAATTACGAATTTACAGCTCGATTTTTTATCATCCATCACAAAATTTTTATTCGAAAGTGTATTTTATTGCGTTTTATTGATTTTATAGCCTGAGAAGAAAAGTGTTTTTTAGCAGTCGTGATTTTCGTAATTCACTTTTTCCATTGTGCTTTCGTGGCTTTCAATTTCCTTTTTAGTCATTGTAGCTTCTTTCAGCTCAACTTTCAGCTGTTTTTTAGTGTCTGGACTAATCCATAAACCTGAAAAAGTATTTCCTGTTTTTTGCAAAATGAAAACACCGCTAAATCCATGCTCCACCATTATAAACTCATTTTCTTTTTTCTTGTTTTGAGTAATATCAAGCTGGATCCAATTTTTAGATTTATTTAAACGATACATCGAAGTATACATCAAATCGGCAGTACAGGGATTTTCTTCTGTTTTAATGTAAATCGTTACAGGAGTTTTTCCATCGACAGTTCCTTTGTACAAATTAGAAACCGAAGTCTGAGATTGTGCCGATAACTGATTTAAGAATGAGCAACAGATTGCAATAAAGAAAATTACTTTTTTCATAATTAAAAGAATATAGATTTGGGTTTAATTCATTTAATCAAATATATAGTTCTGTTTTTTATTTGGAAGAAATTATTTAAGATTTTTTGATGCGTTTCTCATTTCATTCTCGGCGTTTCTAAAATATTCAATTTTGTGGCTGAACATGAAGGCCATATTGGTAGCGCGCATTTTGGCTTCTTCGGTTATAGGGCCAGCAAATTGAGCATCGATTGTGGAATTGAAAATGGCAATCCAGCGGTCAAAATGCGTTTTGTCTACAGGTAGTTGTTTATGCGGAGGAAATGGAGTTCCAGAATAAGCTCGAACGTCAAACAAAATGGTCTGCCAAAAATTGTACATTTTTTGCAAATGTGGTTCCCAACGATCTTGCAGTTTATCATTAAAAATAGGACCAATTAAATCATCTTTTCGAACATTCGCATAAAAGCTGTTTACCATTTGCTGAATGTCTTCTATTGTAGATATATCTTTTAAAGCTGTCATTTTTTATTGCATTTTATAGTAAATGCAAAAATACAATATATCTTTCTTTTGCTTCCCTGATAATTGTCATATGTCCTTTGAATGCTAGTAAAATGACAATTTGTAAGGATTTGTATAGATTTTACAATTTATGATGAGTTATTCTGTTTTTTGCGGGTAAGTTTTTTATGGTTTATTGTTTTTTAAAATATTGTATTTCAGTATTTTGAAAAACAATAAGATGAGTTTTTGTTATATCGTTTTTTTTAATTTGATGTGTATTTGTAAAGTTGGTTAATTGAGAATATTGTAAAAATACTCATAATATTGTGATGTTTTAGTAAAATAAAACTGAATAAATAAGAAAAACTAATTATCAAACCAAAAACCACAAAAGAATGCACAAAACTACTCAAACACCTACAAATCGGGTATGTAAAGCGGTTAAATTGCTATGTTGCAGTTCGCTTTTATTTATGAACAGCTTAAATGCTCAGACGGTAACTTCTTGGATAACTTCAGGAGATCAGACGAAACTTCTTCAACAGCAAGCTACAGTAAGCTTCGGAACCAATTCTGGAACGAATCCATCGACAGTAACAGTAAATGCAGGAACTACTTATCAAACCATGGATGGGTTTGGTTACACACTTACCGAAGGAAGCTGTGAAGTCATTTCTGGAATGGCAGCCACGCAGCAAAATCAATTGTTGAATGATTTATACAATCCAACAACAGGATTAAATGCAAGTGTGGTTCGTATCAGTATTGGAGCTTCAGATTTAAGCAGTTCTTCTTACAGCTATAACGAAACTTCAGGAGATACGAATATGAATAATTTCAGTTTGAACGGACCTGATTTAACGTATTTGGTTCCAATCATTAAAAAAATCTTACTGATTAATCCAAACATCAAAATCTTGGCAACACCTTGGTCTCCGCCAAGATGGATGAAAACCAATGGCTCTTGGGTTGGAGGTTCACTGCAAACGCAGTATTATGCGGCTTATGCGAAATATTTCGTAAAATATTTTGATGCTATGAAAGCACAAGGTATTAATATTTGGGCAATTACACCACAGAATGAACCAGAAAATCCAAACAACGAGCCAAGTATGCTGATGAATTCTACAGAACAGAAGAATTTTATTAATCAACAGCTTGGGCCACAGATGGCTGCTGCAGGTTATGGCAATATAAAAATCATTGCTTTTGATCATAATTGCGATAATACGGCTTATCCAATTGATGTTTTAAACAACAGTTCGTATGTTGATGGAGCAGCATTCCATTTGTATTTAGGAAATATCTCTGCGATGTCAACTGTAAAAACACAGACCAATAAAAATGTTTATTTTACAGAACAATATACCGGATCAGGAGGAAGTTTTAGCGGAGATTTTGGCTGGCACATGCAAAATGTTGTTATTGGAAGCACAACAAATTGGTCAAAAACAGTTTTAGAATGGAACGCGGCCAACAATTCAAGCTATGGTCCGCGCACTCCGGGCGGATGTACTACCTGCTTGGGCGCAATTACGGTTAATAATAGTACAAGTTATACCAAAAATGTGGCGTACTACATTATCGGGCAGATTTCAAAATTTGTAAAACCAGGCGCGGTGCGAATTGGAGCTTCAAGTTCAAGCGGAAGTATTCAGTCGGTTGCTTTCAAAAATACTGACGGAACAACGGCGCTTGTAGTGTACAATTCAGGCGGATCATCTAATACAATTAAAGTCGTTTCTGGATCATCAGCATTTGATTATGCTGTTCCAGCTTCATCTGCGGTTACCTTTACTTGGGGTACTGCAACGCCACCAGTTACAGAATTTCCGGGTTATTACAACATTATTTCAAGAAACAGCAATAAAGGTTTAGACGTTGCTGATAACGCTACTACAAGCGGAGCGCGCATTCAGCAGTATGATGTTACAAACGGAGGAGGAAGCAATCAGCGTTGGAAATTTGTGTCTGATGGAAGCGGTAATTACTACATTATCGTAAAATCTACAGGAATGTATCTGGCTGTTGAAAATAACGGAACAGCGGATGGTTTAAAAGTGCAACAGAAAACATTCTCATCTTCAAACGAATTTAAATGGACGGTAACAAGTCTTGGATCAGGATATTATAAAATTATAAATGTAAACAGCGGTAAATCTCTAGATGTTGAAAATGTTTCTACGGCAAATGGTGCCAATATTCAAGTTTGGGCTTACACAGGAGGCTTAAACCAGCAATGGCAGTTTGTTCAGGTTGAAACAACGGCAAAAAGTGCACTAGCTGTTGAAAATGTTGCTGTTGAAAATACAAGTCCGAATGATATGATGATTTTTGTTGATGAAACAGACGATGCTTTAAAAATTGACACCAATCATGAAGGAGCTGGAGAGGTACAGGTATTCAATATTACTGGACAGCCTGTTTTAAAGAAGAATGTAAATTTTGTAAAAGGAAATCAAGCTAAAATAGAAATTTCTCGATTGCCAAAAGGCGTTTATGTTGTAAAAGTAAGCGACAGTAAAGGTTCGTATTCGAAAAAAATCTTGAAGCAATAATTACATCCACAATTCAATTAGTAATTTGTATTGAATTTGAAAAGGCTGTCATCCCATCTGACAGCCTTTGTTTTTTATTATCCAATTAACTGAGTAAACAAATCTTGATTGTCATTTAAGTATTGAAATTCAAAACCATTTTCGGTCATTTTTAATTTAATCGGCATAATATCGTTTTTGTTTTTCAATTCTAAACCAACTACAACAGAACCCACTTCACGACTGTTTTTCTTAGCAAATTGAAAATAAGTGATGTCGTCATCAGGTCCTAGAATATTATTTACGAATTCTTTTAAAGCTCCTGGGCGTTGCGGAAACTGAATCATAAAATAATGCATCAAACCTTCATAAAGCAATGAGCGTTCTTTTATTTCGGCTGTTCTTTCTATATCATTATTGCTTCCGCTTACGATGCAAACGACATTTTTTCCTTTAATTTTTTCTTTATAAAAGTCCAAAGCGGCAATTGTCAAAGCGCCAGCAGGTTCTACAACCATGGCTTCTTCATTGTACAATCTTAAAATGGTGGTGCAGACTTTTCCTTCTGGAACTAGAATAATATCTTCTAAATTATAACGACAGATTTCGAAAGTTTTGTCTCCAACTTGTTTCACAGCCGCACCGTCTACAAACTTATCGATTGATTTTAGCGGTGTATTTTTATTTTCCTCGATCGAAGTTTTCATTGAAGGTGCACCTTTTGGTTCAACTCCAATGATTTTGGTATGCGGACTCAAATGTTTAAAGACTTCAGATAGCCCAGATGCCAGTCCGCCGCCACCAATTGGAACAAAAACATAATCGATTGGTTCTTTAAAACTTTCCAAGATTTCTAATCCGACAGTTCCTTGCCCAGCGATTACTTTTTCATCGTCAAAAGGGTGAATGAATGTTTTGTGGTTTTTGATGGCATCGGCAGTTGCAGAGGCGTACGCGTCATCAAAAGTATCTCCAGTTAGAACAATTTCTACAAACGATTTTCCGAATAATTGGACTTGTTTTACTTTCTGTTTTGGAGTGGTTTTTGGCATGTAGATTTTGCCATGAATTTTCAGAAGATTACACGAATAAGCTACACCTTGCGCATGATTTCCTGCACTGGCGCAAACAATTCCGTTTGCTTTTTCTTTTTCGTTTAACGAAGAAATTTTATTGTATGCGCCCCGAATTTTGTACGAACGAACAATTTGCAAATCTTCTCTTTTTAATAAAATAGTAGATTCAAATTCGTCTGAAAGGTTCAAGTTTTGTGTAAGCGGAGTAGCAGCAACTACATTTTCGAGATGCTTTTGGGCATTAAGTACTTCTTCAAATAAACTCATGATGTTTTGTTTTTTGCCACGAATTACACAGATCCACACAAATTTTTATTTACAATTTGAAAAAGCAATTCGTGCTAATTTGTGTAATTCGTGGCGACTTTTTAATTATCCTTAAAATAAAAAACCTCCCAATTGGGAGGTTTCTATACATTATATTTTTACATACTTATATAACACCTCGCCACTACTGCTGAATTGCAATAATGCTAATAATAGCGATAATAATGTTATTAAAGTTTTTCATTTTTTAGCTGATTGAATAGCAAATGTAAATAATTATTTTTTTACTGGCGGATATTGAGCTAAAATTTTGGTAACAAATTCAGTAATTCTAGCATCTTTTTTATCTATTCCATTGTACAAAGTACCAATTCCTTGGCCTTGCCAGATCATTTCTTTTTTCTTAGCGTCAATTAAATCAATAAACAAAGTTCCTTCGGTGTATCTAGAAACAGATGTTCCTCCGTACATGTAAGGATTCCATCCATAGCCCCATCCGTAGCCATAACCATAACCCCATCCAGCATAATATTGATTAACATCAACTTGTTCTTTAGATTTGGTAAAAATGTTTATTAGCAAATCTGGGTTTTCACTTTTAGTAAAACCTTTGGCCTCCATTTGCACATCGATTGCTTTTAAGATTCGTTTTTTATCCAAATCAGAAATTTCGACCTTATCAATTCCGGGCTTAAAAAAAGCGTACGTTTTATAAGGTGTAAAATCTACCGTTTTGTCATAATCAGAATAAGCACTTACCGAATCGCATGAGGCAAGTAATAAAAGTAAAAGAATCGGAATAAATTTTAATGCTTTCATATGTTTAATATTTAATGTTCTCATTTTGCTGAATAAGAATGCTTTGGTTTAAAGTAGGCTTTCGTCAACTAAATTTGGCAAAGTCACTTTTAATAAAGGCTCAACTTCCATGGCTCTTTTGATAGCAAAAACAGCACCTTCATTTCGAGCCCAACTTCTTCTTGAAATTCCGTTGTTAACATCCCAGAAAAGCATTGAAGCTAAACGCTTTGAAGCCTCTGTAGAACCATCAAGAACCATACCAAATCCGCCGTTTATAACCTCTCCCCAGCCAACTCCACCACCATTATGAATAGAAACCCAAGTTGCTCCTCTAAAGCTGTCTCCAATCACATTATGAATCGCCATATCGGCTGTAAAACGTGATCCGTCATAGATGTTTGAAGTTTCTCTATAAGGCGAGTCAGTTCCAGAAACGTCATGATGATCGCGCCCTAAAACCACAGCACCAATTTCGCCTTTTGCAATGGCTTGATTAAATGCTTCAGCAATCTTGATTCTTCCTTCTGCATCAGCATACAAAATACGAGCTTGAGAACCTACAACCAGTTTATTTTCTTGCGCGCCTTTAATCCACTTAATGTTATCCTGCATTTGCTGCTGAATTTCATTAGGAGCAGTCTCAGCCATTTTTTCTAAAACTTCACACGCAATCGCATCTGTTTTTAATAGATCTTCTGGTTTACCCGAAGTACAAACCCAGCGGAAAGGCCCAAATCCATAATCGAAACACATTGGTCCCATAATATCCTGAACGTAACTCGGATATTTAAAATCGATATTATTTTCTGCCATTACATCTGCCCCTGCACGAGAAGCTTCTAATAAAAAGGCATTTCCATAATCAAAAAAGTAGGTTCCTTTTGTAGTGTGCTTGTTGATGGCATCGGCATGGCGACGCAAACTTTCTTGAACTTTTTCTTTGAATAAATCTGGATTTTCAGCCATCAATTTGTTAGCCTCTTCAAACGAAATTCCAACTGGATAATAGCCTCCAGCCCAAGGATTATGAAGCGAAGTTTGGTCTGAACCTAAATCAATTTTGATGTTTTCCTGATCAAAACGTTCCCAAACATCAACCACATTTCCTAAATAAGCAATTGAAACGGTTTCTTTTTTAGCTTTCGCCAACGCCACTCTGGCAACCAATTCGTCTGTAGAAGTTACCACTTCGTTAATCCAGCCTTGGTCGTGACGGATTTTAGTAATCTTTGGATTCACCTCAGCACAAACCGTAATACAGCCTGCAATATTTCCTGCTTTTGGCTGCGCGCCCGACATTCCGCCAAGACCGGAAGTTACAAATAAATTTCCTTCTGGATTTTGTTTTATTTTTCTGAAACCATTCAAAACCGTAATCGTAGTTCCGTGAACAATTCCTTGTGGTCCAATATACATATAACTTCCCGCAGTCATTTGCCCATATTGCGAAACTCCCAAAGCATTCATTCTTTCCCAATCGTCAGGTTTAGAATAATTTGGGATAACCATTCCGTTTGTAACCACAACTCTTGGTGCTTCTTTATGCGAAGGGAATAATCCCATCGGATGTCCAGAATACATCGTTAACGTCTGCTCATCTGTCATTTCAGACAAATATTGCATCGTCAGTAAATATTGTGCCCAGTTTTGGAAAACAGCTCCGTTTCCTCCGTAGGTAATCAATTCATGCGGATGCTGAGCCACAGCGTAATCCAGATTGTTCTGGATCATGTGCATAATGGCTTTTGCCTGCAAAGATTTTCCTGGATATTCGTCAATTGGTCGTGCGTACATTTTGTAATCTGGTCGAAGACGATACATGTAAATACGCCCGTAAGTTTCTAATTCTTCCGAAAATTCAGGAAGTAATTCAGCGTGATGTTTTGGATCAAAATAACGCAAAGCATTTTTTAGCGCCAGCTTTTTTTCTTCTGCCGAAAGGATTTCTTTTCGTTTCGGAGCATGATTAATAGCCGGATCGTAAGCCTGCTTTGGAGGTAATATAGAAGGTATTCCTTGTTGTATTTGTTCTTTGAAAGTCATTTTTTAAGATGCTGAGTTGCTAAGAATCTAAGCTACTAAGTCGCTAAGGTAGCTTTGTTAGATTAACAACAGATTAATTTTTTGTTTTTTTAATTATGTCGCCCGCTGGGGCTTTAATGTGACAGACTGCTAATTGATGCTATAAATATGTCGCTCCTAACGGAGTTTATAAAAAATATCCAATCCAAATTTAAAGCCTTGGAAAGACGAAATATTTATAGAAATCATAATCACCCATAAGAAGCTCCAGCGGAGCGAAATATTGATTAGGAAAATTAAATTCTCAATTGGAATTTGGACCCGAGCGACAGCAAACAGGCGAATCAATTTAAAAAATGAAATTTATTTTTAATTATCTAATTTTCAAATCGCCACATTTTCTAATTTAAAAAAACTAGGGATAACGGATATCCGACCTGTGATAGGATTTGTGGATTTTAATCCTGAATTTTTGTGAATGGATATCCATTTTATGATTTTAGATTGTTGGTTTTAGATTGGAATTTGGAATTTTCAAATTTGGAATTTAATTTTCAAAATTATCAAATTGTCATATTTTCTAATTGCGTTTGCGAATTTCTCCTGTTCTTTTGTCAAATCCGTAAGGACAATGGCGACAGCCACTCTTGCAGCAGTAACCCCGTTTTAAATGATATTTTTCGGTAAAGCATTTATAACCTTCGGGTGTATAATAAAAATCTTCGCCTTCGATTAATTTATTTTCATTACTTTGCTCTTTCATAAATCTGCTTCGTGTTCTTTTCTGATAAATTAAAATCAAAAATAAAAATATTTGATTATGATTTTATTGAAATCGAACAATTTTATAGCTACAAATTTATAAATTTTACAGCCAATGTTTCTGATTGTTGCTAAATATTTAATTCCGAAAGGATATCGAGGAATGGCTGTATTTCCTTTTGTTTTGATGAAATATGATTTTGATAAAGCAAATGGAGTTTTTGTCAATCACGAAAAAATACATTTGAGACAACAGTTAGAAATGCTAATTCTTCCATTCTTTATTTGGTACATTTTGGAATTCTTTATTCGGCTAATTCAATATAAAAACAAAGATTTGGCTTATCGAAATATTAGTTTTGAAAGAGAAGCTTACGCCAAAGAAACCGATTTGAATTATCTGAAAAAGCGATCATTTTTTCAGTTTCTGAATTACATTAAATTAAAATGAAGGTTTTCAATCAATTCATAAATATTAGTTTTCCGAATGATATTTCGCTGACAATAAAGCGTGAAGATCTCATTCATCCTTTTGTTTCGGGAAATAAATTCAGAAAACTAAAATACAATCTGCTTCAGGCGAAAGCCGAAAATAAAACCACTTTATTAACTTTCGGTGGAGCATTTTCCAACCATATTGCAGCGGTGGCTTATGCAGGAAAAGAGCAAGGATTTAAAACTATAGGCATCATTCGCGGAGATGAACTTTTGGATAAAATTGAAGAAAATCCAACCTTAAAATTCGCTCAAGAAAACGGAATGCAATTTGAGTTTGTTTCAAGAGAAGAATATCGTTTAAAAAGTGAAGCCTCTTTTATAGAAAAGCTAGCTGTCAAATTTGGAGATTTTTATCTGGTTCCTGAAGGTGGCACAAACGAATTGGCTGTAAAAGGCTGTGAAGAGATTTTGACAAACGAAGATTCGGTTTTTAATTACGTTTGCTGTGCTGTAGGAACAGGCGGGACAATTTCGGGACTAATTAATAGTTCGCTGCAAAATCAGAAAATTTTGGGCTTTCCAGCGTTAAAAGGTGACTTTTTAAACGATGAAATTCGTATTTTTGCAAAAAAAGATAACTGGAATTTAATTTCTGACTATCATTTTGGAGGTTATGGCAAGATAAATTTAGAACTAATTCAATTTATTAATGCTTTTTTTGAAAAAACAAAAGTGCCCTTAGATCCAATTTATACAGGAAAGATGGTTTTTGGCGTTATAGATTTAATCAGCAAAAATTATTTTCCTGCACATTCAAAAATTTTACTCATTCATACAGGCGGATTGCAGGGAATTGACGGAATGAATATAAAGTTGAAGCAGAAGAAATTACCAATACTCAAAACCAATGATTAAAAAAATTGTATTACTTCTCGTAATATTAGCTTTAGCAAGCTGCTCTTCTAGTAAGCCTGCCATCGCGACGACTAAAAAAGCGGCCGCAGTTCAAACCCGAACGGCATCGGCAAAAAGAAGTACTCCTGTTAAGCCAATTGGCAAAAATTACCCTTCTACAAATAACACAACTGAGGTTATTCAATCTACTTCGAAAACAGTTGTTACCAGCGATTTAATTAATAATTATGTGTTGCAATACAAAGATATTGCAATGGGAAACATGAAAACGTACGGAATTCCAGCAAGTATTATTCTAGCTCAGGGAATTTTGGAATCTGGTGCGGGTCGAGGAGATTTAGCCGTAGATGCGAATAATCATTTTGGAATAAAATGTCATAATGACTGGTTGGGAGAAAGTGTTCGTCACGACGATGATTCGGCTCAAGAATGCTTTAGAAAATATCCTCAGGCTTCAGAATCATATAGAGATCACGCACTATTTTTGGTTGGGAAAAAGCGATATGCAAGTTTATTTACTTACGAAAAAGACGATTATAAAGCTTGGGCAAAAGGGCTTAGAGTTTGCGGCTATGCAACAGATCCGAAATATCCAGATAAGCTGATTAGTTATATTGAGCGTTACAATCTGCATCAATATGATTGTCAAGTTACAGGAAGAAATTATGTGCCTATAAATACTTCAACTTCGGCTCCAGCAAAAAAATCATCTTATGATGTAGCTTCTGATCCGAAAATCAATATGGCTCCATACGATCCGAATTTATATGAAGTTCAAAAAGGAGATACTTTGTATTCCATTTCAAAGAAATTCAATTTATTGGTTGAGGATTTAAAAAAGAAAAATAATCTGACTGATAATGCCATTTCGATAGGGCAAAGACTGAAAGTGAAGTGATTTTTTAGTCTCAGTGACAGTTTACAGCCAATCTAAAATCTAAAGTCTAAAATCAGAAATCTAAAATTATAATGTTATATAAAAGAAGTAGTCAGCTTTTTGCTGAAGCAGAAAAAGTAATTCCGGGAGGAGTAAATTCACCAGTAAGAGCATTTAAAGCCGTTGGCGGAACTCCGATTTTTGTAAAAAGTGCTAAAGGTGCTTATTTATATGATGAAGACGGAAATAAATTAATCGATTATATTAACTCTTGGGGGCCAATGGTTTTAGGCCACGCTTATGAGCCGGTTGTTGATGCTGTAATCGAAAAAGCAAAGCTAGGAACTTCATTTGGTATGCCAACAGAATTGGAAACAGAGATTGCAGCTTTGGCTGTTTCTATGGTTCCAAATATTGATAAAATTCGTTTTGTGAATTCGGGTACAGAGGCTTGTATGAGTGCAATTCGTCTGGCTCGCGGATTTACAAAAAGAGATAAAATTGTAAAATTTGCAGGCTGTTACCACGGACATTCAGATTCATTTTTGATTCAAGCAGGAAGTGGAGCGGTTACTTTTGGTTCTCCAAATAGTCCTGGAGTTACACAAGGAACGGCAAAAGATACTTTATTGGCAAAATACAATGATTTAGAGAATGTAAAAACTCTAGTAGAGGCTAATAAAGGAGAAATTGCGGCGATTATTATTGAAGCAGTTGCAGGAAATATGGGCTGTATTCCGCCTCAGGAAGGTTTCTTGCAAGGTTTAAGAGATTTGTGTACTGCAAACGGAATCTTATTGATTTTTGACGAAGTAATGACAGGTTTCCGTTTAGCTCGTGGTGGAGTTCAGGAATTATATGGCATTGATGCTGATATCGTAACTTTTGGAAAAGTTATTGGTGGAGGATTGCCAGTTGGAGCTTTTGCGGCACGTGAAGAAATTATGAATCATTTAGCGCCTCTTGGGCCAGTTTACCAAGCAGGAACATTATCTGGAAATCCATTAGCAATGGCTGCTGGATTGGCAATGTTGAAAGCACTTGATTCTGACAGAGAAATTTTTACTCGTTTAGAAGAAAAAACAGCTTACTTAGAAGCAGGAATCGATAGAGTTTTAAAAGCAAATAACGTTGTTTTCACCATCAATAGAGTAGGTTCCATGATTTCGGTTCACTTTGATGCAAATCCAGTTACCGATTTTCAAACTGCAGCAAAAGGAGATAACGAAACGTTCAAGAAATTCTTCCACGGATTATTGCAAGAAGGAGTTTATATCGCGCCATCTGCATACGAAACATGGTTTATTACAGATGCATTGACATATGAAGATTTAGATTTTACAATCAATGCGATTGATAAAGTATCAAAAACATTTTAATACAAAAAGGAGGCTTTAAGCCTCCTTTTCTTTTTTAGAACCAGATTATTTTTTGTTTGTTCTGTATTCTTTCATTTTGTCTTGATGCTCTTTTTGAATTGCAGTCCATTTTTGGTATTGGTCTGTAGTCAAAATAGATTTCATTTTAGCATCATACGCTTTATGATCTGCTTCCATTTGTTTTTTCATGGCTTTTTTTTCAGCGTCGGTTGGCTGAGCCGTAGAATCTCTTCTGCTTTTTCTAAGCATCGCCATTTTTGTGCTTCTGTCAGATAAAAGTTCACTCACTTGTTTTTGCTGTTCTGCATTTAAGTTTAAATCTGTTGTCAGTTTTTGCAAATGTGCTTGATCGCGTTCTTGAGGCGATTTGTGATCTTTACCTCTGTGATGGCCCTTATGTTCTTTTTTCAGTGCCGTCCATTTAGTATATTGGTCAGCAGTTAAAATCGATTTCATTTTAGCATCAGTAGCTGCTTTTTCTGCATCCATTTGTTTTCTGAAAGCCGCTTTTTCTTCAGCAGTTGGAGGCGTTTTGCTATCTTTTCTACTTTCTTTAAATTTCTCCGCTTTGGCACTTTTTTCTGCGATGAGCTGTTTGACTTGCTCTTGCTGTTTTTTATCTAAATTTAAATCAGAAGTCAATTTTTGCAAACGTTTTTCGTTACGCTGCTCTGGAGTTAATTTTTCTTGTTGATCTTGTGCCGGCTTCTGATTGATGTCTTGCGCAAAACTTACCATTCCAACGAATAATAAAGCTGCAATAAATAATTTTTTCATTTTTCGTCTATTTAAAGGTTTATAGCAATTAGACTTTGATCAAATTATTAAGTTTAATGGCGTTTTGAGGTTTATCTTTTATTTAACAGAAACTATTAAGGAAAGTTTAAAGAATGTTTAGAAACAAAAAAGAGGCTTAATCTGCCTCTTTTTATTAGTTACTGTCTTTTCTATATTCCTTCATTTTCTCTCTTGCCTTGTCTTTGTTTTCTTCCTGGATAGCTTTCCATTTGGTATATTGGTCGGCATTCAAAATCGCTTTCATTTTGGCATCATTTGCATCTCTTTCAGCCAGTAATTCATTTTTAAAAGCTTCTCTTTCTGCAGCAGTTGGTTTAGTGCCACTTTCTTTTTGTTCTTGGCGTGCTGCTCTTAATTTTTCAGCTTTTGCACTTCTGTCTGCCAAAAGCTGTTTTACCTGTGCTTGCTGATTAGCATCAAGATTTAATTCGGTGGTTATTTTTTGAAGTTGTTTTTCGTTGCGCTGTTCTGGCGTCAATCTTTCTTTTTGTGTTTGTGCAAAACTTGCTATTCCAACAAATAGCATAGCTGCGATAAATAATTTTTTCATGTTAAGTTTTTTAATTGTTATACGAGTTAGACTTTTTTTGATGAAACAAGTTTAATTTGAATTTTAAAAATTATATTTTATTTAACAAATTGATTTGTAATGTCTTAAAACGTCTCTTATAAGAGTAATAGTATAGAAATAATTGCTTATTTTTAAGGAACGAACAATTTTACAAATTATAGAATAAAAGATTATGGCCATAAATGCATCATTACAGAACAAAATCGCTTTTTTCTCGACTCAGCCGTACGACAAAACGTTTTTCAATAAGTACAATGAAGACTTTGGTTTTCAATTAGATTTTTTTGAGACGCAACTTAATCCGCAAACAGTTGCTTTAATTGAAGAATGTGAGATTGTTTGTGTTTTTGTAAATGATATTGTAAATGAAATAGTTATCAAACAATTGGCAGAAAAGAAGGTGAAAATAATTGCTTTGCGCTGTGCCGGATTTAATAATGTTGATTTAGAAGCTGCCAAAAAACAGAATATAAAAGTATGCCGAGTTCCTGCGTATTCGCCACAAGCAGTTGCAGAACACGCTATGGCTATGATTTTGACTTTAAACAGAAAAACACATAAAGCTTACAATAGAGTTCGCGAGCAGAATTTCTCTTTAAACGGACTATTAGGTTTCGATTTGTTTGGAAAGACGGTTGGAATTATTGGAACAGGAAATATTGGAAAAGCATTTTCTAAAATCGTATTGGGTTTTGGCTGTAAGGTTTTAGCGTATGATATTGTGGAAAGCGAAGAAATGAAAAATGATGGCGTTTCTTTTGTAGGCTTAGAAGAAATTTTCAAATCAAGTGATATTATTTCGTTGCATTGTCCGTTAAACGATCAGACAAAACATGTAATCAATAAAACTTCGCTTACTTTTATGAAAGACAGTGTAATGATTATTAATACAAGTCGTGGTGGATTAATAGAAACATCGTCTGTAATAGAAGGATTAAAAGAAGGCAAAATTGGTTATTTAGGAATTGATGTATACGAGCAAGAAGAAAAACTATTCTTTAGAGATCTTTCTGCCGATATTATTCAAGACGATGCTATTCAACGATTAATGAGTTTTCCGAATGTTTTGGTAACCGCGCATCAGGCATTTTTTACTAACGAAGCTCTAACTCAGATTGCATTGGTGACTTTTAATAATATAAAATCATTATTGGTGCAGAATGATATTGAGAATAAGGCTGCGTTATTGGTGTAATTCAACAAAGAAACCCGACAGGTTTTAAACATAAAAGAATTTAAATATCTGATCATGAAAAATAAAATTTTAATTCTAATCGGAATTCTGGTTTTGTCTTCTTGCCAAAACAAAGACAATTCAAAAAATATTGTCAAAACTATTGTTCAAGATACGTTGTCTAAAACTCTGGGAGGAACTGCAGATTTAAGTGAAGTTTCTGAAAAAGATAATAAAGCAGTAGCATTAATTCGTAAACAATTGCAGGTTTTATTGAAGAAAGATTTACCCGTAATGTCCAAAGGTCAAAGATTCTTCTATTATGATGCTTTCGATTTAAATAACGATCAGCAAAATGAATATTTTGTTGGTTTCTCCAATTCGTATTTCTGCGGAAGTGGAGGCTGTTCAGGTTATATTCTAAACAATAATGGAAAGGTGATCAATTCGTTTACTGTAACCGATTTTCCAATTTTAGTTACAACCAATTCTTCAGAGAAATTTTATAATCTGCTAATGCAAAGCAGAGGAACATTCTATCTCGTAAAAATGAAAAACGGAAAATATCCATCCAATCCTTCAGTACAAGAAAAATGGAAAGGTCAAGTCCCAAAAGAAACTACTTCTGTTTTAGATATTCAAGGAAAAAAATTGGAGAGGTATTCGTTTTAAATAACAATTTTTAATGTTCCGTAGGAATATCGAGTTGGTAAAAAAAACGGAATATCACTGTTTTGTGTCCTGTAGGGACACCTCTTACTTCGGAATAACTTTGCGAATCAAACGTTCCTACGGAACGTATTACCCTAATGTAAACTTGATTCTACCGACGAGACATTCCTACGGAATGAGGAATTTTTTAAATAAAAAACCCGACAGGTTTTAAAAACCTGTCGGGTTTGAAATATAATTAAAGTCCAGTTAAGCTTTAAAATTTACCCCACCAATTCAACAAATTTAAACTCACCATCAACAACAACTTTAGTCAAACCGTGTTTCGATAAGTTTTTCATAGACGCATCCCATTTTTTACCGCTTAAATTAGCTGTAATTTTAAGCTGTCCTAAATCCATTTTGTTTTCGTTTCCTTTCAATAAATCAACAATAAATTTCTCTTCATCAGAAAGTTCAACTGTTTGTTTTTTCTCAGGACGCATTTGTGGGAACAATAAAACTTCTTGAATAGAAGCATTATTTGTTAAATACATAATCAAACGGTCCATTCCAATTCCCATTCCAGAAGTTGGAGGCATACCGTACTCAAGAGCTCTTAAGAAATCTTCGTCGATAATTCCGTTTGCTTCATCATCACCTTTTGCAGCCAAACGCATTTGATCTTCAAAACGCTCTCTTTGGTCAATTGGATCATTCAGCTCAGAATACGCATTTGCGATTTCTTTTCCACAAACCATTAATTCAAAACGCTCTGTCAAATCTGGATTATCACGGTGCTCTTTACAAAGCGGCGACATTTCTTTTGGATAATCTGTAATGAAAGTCGGCTGAATATAATTTCCTTCACATTTTGCTCCAAAAATCTCATCAATTAATTTTCCTTTACCCATTGTCTCGTCAACCTCAATTCCCATTCCGCGAGCTGCTTCAAACAACTCTTGTTCTGTTTTTCCAGAGATATCAAAACCAGTAAAATGTTTGATAGAATCGGTCATCGTAACACGAGCATAAGGCGCTTTAAAGTTGATTTTGTGCTCGCCAAAAGTAACTTCGCTAGTTCCGTTAACAGCAATTGCGCAATGCTCCAATAAACCTTCAGCAAATTCCATCATCCAGTTGTAGTCTTTGTAAGCTACATATATTTCCATTGCAGTAAACTCAGGATTATGTGTTCTGTCCATACCTTCATTACGGAAGTTTCTAGAGAACTCATAAACACCTTCAAATCCACCAACAATTAATCTTTTCAAATATAACTCATTCGCAATACGCATGTAAAGCGGAATATCAAGCGAGTTGTGGTGCGTAATAAATGGTCTTGCCGAAGCTCCACCAGGAATTGACTGTAAAACAGGAGTGTCAACTTCCAGATATCCTGCATCGTTAAAATAACCACGCATTGCAGTAAATAACTTGGTACGTTTGATAAAAGTTTCTTTAACCTGCGGATTTACAGTTAAATCTACATAACGCATTCTGTAACGCAATTCAGCGTCGTTAAAAGCATCATGTACATTTCCTTCCTCATCAACCTTTGGCAATGGTAACGGACGTAACGTTTTGCTCAAGAAAGTAAAACCAGTTACGCGAATACATTTTGCACCAACTTGTGTAGTAAACAATTCACCTTCAATACCAATAAAATCTCCTAAATCAGTTAATTTTTTGAATACTTGGTTGTACAAAGTTTTATCGTCACCTTCACACAAAACATCGCGATTTACGTACAATTGAATACGTCCTTCGCTGTCTTGTAATTCAGCAAAACAAGCTTTACCTTGATCACGAACACTCATCAAACGACCAGCAACGATAACCTTCTTACCCTCTTCAAACGTTTCCTTTATCTGCTTCGAAGTGTGATTTACAGGAAAAAGATTAGCCGGATAAGGATTGATTCCTAAGTTGCGTAAGTTTTGAAGTTTTTCTCTTCTGATGATTTCTTGTTCTGATAATGCCATTTTGTGCTATTTTTTTTCGTGTGCAAAGATAGTTTTTAAGTCGCAAAGTTGCAAAGTCATAAAGTCTAAAGTTTTAGAAAAGAGTAATGTTTTTTATTAGGAGCAGAAAAAGACGTTTTTTCAGGAACATTTTGTCCCGCTATCCGCTATATCTTTTTCTTGCTAAAGAAGCAAGAAAAAGGATACCGCTTCTATCGGGGCTAGTTTAGAGGTTTTGTTTTTTATAAGAAGCCTGAGTTGGAGTCTTTATAAGAAGCGAAATAGTACCATCATGCTAATCAATTTTTATTTACTTTAAAATGTAAGAAATAAGCTAAAAAAATATTATATCTTTACTTCTCATAATCTTTAAAAAATGAAGTACATATCTTTTTTTCTACTGCTAATTTCTTTTGGAAGCTGTCAAATTACAGAAAACCTTACAATTAATTCAGATGGAGGCGGTACATTAGAAATGGAGCAGCTTAGAGAAGAAAACAGTTATATGCAATTGGCTGGAGAAGCGTATTCTAAAGAAAACGTTTTTAAAGACATCACTTATATTTTTAAAGATTACATCAGCAAATATAGTGAGAACTTCGTCAAGTACAAGCCAGAAGAGCAACAGTTGTTTCAAAAATATGCCGACGTAAAAGTGAACATCAAAAGGAGTTCTTTTGAGAAAGAATTTAGAACCGTTTTTACTCTTCATTTTAATAAAGTTTCAGAAATTCCAGATTTATTTAAAACGGAAGATTATGTTTCGGATATTGAGCATAATTATGCTTTAACGGCAGAAAACCATTATTTCAGAATCGGATATGATTTTGATGGGAAAGTATTCAAACGTTCTGTTTCGATTATAAACATAGCCGAATTCGAAAAAGCAAAAGGAGAATCAGAAAACTTCAAAGCCAAATATGGAGCTTCAAAATTGACACAATCTTATGTTTTAAAATATCATTTTCCAAAAAATATTCACTCGGTCTCAAATTCAAGAGCAGTTATCAGTTCAGACAAAAAAACAGTAACGTTAGAATTTCAACTTTCCGATTTTGTTCAAAATCCTGAAAGCACCAATCTTGAAGTTGTATTACAGTAAAAAGGTTTGTTGGTTTTAAAATAAACTTAGCAACTTAGAATCTCAAACTTTAGTGCCTTAAAAAAGTTCGTATATTTGATAAAAAATTGTACAACGATGAAATTATACCAATTACTTAGTTTTTCTTTTTTAATAGCGACTTTAACAAGTTGTACTTTTACTGAAAACATTACTATTAACGATAACGGAAGTGGAAAATTCTCTGTAGATATGGATGGTTCTCCTATAATGGAGATGGCAGGTGATCAGATTGCGGGGCAAATGGGAGAAAATAAAAAAGATATAGATACTACTTTTACGTTCAAACAAGTATTTGAAGAAAAAAAAGACAGTATTGCTAAGTTGTCACCAGAGACACAAAAAGAACTTAAAAAATTGGAAAATTTTGTGGTATCAACAAAATTGAGCTCTGAGAAAAAACAGTTTTTAATGAACATGGGAACTGATTTTAAAAACGTAAACGAGCTTCAGGATATTTTACAAACATTAGGCACGCTTCAAAAATTAGAAGGAGGTTCAAACCCTATGGGAAGTGGTTTTGGAGATAATGGCAGTAAGCTAAGTTATACTTATGACGGAAAGAAATTTACAAGAAAAGCGGTTGTCGATATGCAAAAAAAAGCTGCAAAAGCAAAAGACACCACTGCAGATATGTCAAAAATGATGTTTGCTTCGTCGAGCTATATTGTAAAATATCACTTCCCAAAAAAGATCAAGAAAGTTTCTAATCCAAGTGCTTTGTTTAGCGACGATCGAAAATCAATTATAATTCAATACTCTTTTACGGATTATATGGAGAATCCCGACAAACTTAACTTTGATGTTGAGTTTGAAAAATAATTAAAATGAACAAAAAAATCCAACTTCAGGATCTGGGCAAAAAAGACTATAAATCGACTTGGGAATATCAAGAAGAAATCTTTAAAGATATAGTCGATTTAAAAATCAAGAATAGAAGAGAAGAACTAGATCTGCCAACGCCAAATTACTTATTGTTTGTTGAGCATCCTCATGTTTATACTTTAGGGAAAAGCGGTGATCTAGAAAACTTATTATTAAACGAAAAACAGCTCGAAGCCAAAGGGGCGACTTTTTACAAAATTAATCGTGGAGGCGATATCACTTATCATGGACCAGGACAGATTGTAGGTTATCCGATTCTTGACTTAGAAAATTTCTTTACCGATATTCATAAATACTTGCGTTTGCTAGAAGAATCAATTATTCTAACATTAGCCGAATACGGATTAGAATCGGGAAGAAGCGACGGAGAAACTGGAGTCTGGCTTGGAGTAGGAACTCCGTTTGCACGTAAAATTTGTGCAATGGGCGTTCGCGCTTCACGTTGGGTTACCATGCATGGTTTTGCTTTAAACGTCAATGTCGATTTAGGATATTTTGATAATATCATTCCATGTGGAATTCGTGGGAAGGGCGTTACTTCATTAAATGTAGAACTTGGTGTAGAAAAAGTGGACGAAGAAGAAGTAAAAGCTAAAATCATAAAACATTTTACAGCGCTCTTCGAAGCTGAATTTGTTTAAAACATATCTAAAAAAGTAAACCGTTTCAAATATACATTTGAAACGGTTTTTTATTTGACCTCATTTTTTTAGACAGAAAGCGTTTTTTTACTAAAAATATATTCGAAAAATCGAAAAACTATTTCGCAAAAGTTAAGATTTTGAAGGAAACACAAATTATAGAAGATATGTAGTTTTCTTAGGTATTTGTGCTAAATTTGAGTACTTAGTATTAAATTTAAATCTTATTCATTTCTGATTGCTTATGAGAAAAATCTACTTATTCTGTTTCCTTTTTGTGCTTAATGGTCTTTTTGCGCAAAAGAAAGATAAATTATATCCCGTTGCAGTTTATGAAAAAGTGTGGCAGGAGAAAAATAGCGATACCAGATTAAAGATGATTAAATCGATTTGGTTAGAAGACAGCACTTTTGAAGATCCTTCTGCTTCTATAAAAGGAATTGTGGCATTTAATAATGTGATCAACGAATTTTACAAGAAAAATCCAGATGCGGTTTTAATATCAGGGGCAAAAATCGTAAAAGACAATTATGTAACCTGGGAATGGAAAGCTCTTGATTCTAAAAACAATCTTATTATTGCAGGGCGCGAATTTGCACGTTTAAATGGAAAAGGACAGGTGAGTAAAATTATTAGTTTTTGGGATAAAGGAGCAACCTTGTCTGAAGCTGATATCTTGAAGAACTTGGAAGCTGATAATCTAAAATTAGCTGTAAAATATTACGAAAGCCTTTTTAAAACAAAAGATTTTGATGCTTTGGCTACTGTAGTAGCTGATGGAGCAGTTTACAATCAAGCTGCAGGTTTACCTTATGGCGGAGCTTATGTTGGTTTAAGCGAATGGACTAAAATGTTTGCAAAATCGACTGAGTTTTTTGATTTTCAAATAGAAAAGGAACCAGTATATTTTAGCGATGCTTCTAAAAATGAAGTGATCATTTATTTTACTTTAAACTGCAAATCTAAAAAATCAGGGAAAACAATGTCAGTTCCCATTTCGGAACATTTAGATTTGAAAGACGGTAAAATTACAGCTGTCAGATCTTTTTATTCCGACACCAAAACATTTGCAGAATTTTTAAAAAGTAAAAAATAAAAGAAACGACCTAAATTATTGGTCGTTTTTTTATTGAAAGAAATCGAGTTCTAATTGTTCTGGCAAGAGCCTAAAACTCATCCTGTGATATTTTGTAGTTCCAAATTCTTTAATGGCTTCACGATGCTCCTTGGTTGGATATCCTTTATTTTGTTTCCAGTTATACATTGGGAACTCTTCATGAATTTTGTCCATATATTCATCACGATACGTCTTTGCTAAAACAGATGCAGCTGCAATGCTTAAGTATTTCCCATCACCTTTTATAATGCTTTGATTTGGAATCGATTTTAAAAGTGTAATTTCTTCTTGAGAAAACTGTTTTCCAAAAGTATTTTTTAGTCCGAGTTTTGCATTCAAAGAACGATTTCCGTCAACAATAATATATTCCGGAATATGTTTTAGCTTCAAAATACATTCCTGCATTCCTTTCATCGAAGCATTTAAAATGTTTATTTCATCAATTTCGTCTGGAAACAAATGCGTCACGGCAAAACAAACAGCTTCTTTTTCAAGAACTGGCCTTAAAAGCGTTCTTGTTTTTTCAGATAGCTGTTTACTGTCATTTAGAATTTTATTTTCAAAATGTTCGGGTAAAATTATAGCAGCGGCAGTAACTGGCCCCGCAAGGCATCCTCTTCCCGCCTCATCGGTTCCTGTTTCTAAAACAAATCCTGAGAAATTTTTTTCGAGCATTTTTTAGGGTTTAAAAAAAGCAAAGATGGTACTTTTTTTCTAAAAATCATTAATACGTACAAATTGGAACAGTAGGATATTTTGTGTTTTTGCACAATCATATCAAGAGCCAAAATTGATAGAAATTTATGAGTTATTCAAAAATGAGATTAAATCAGTAATATTTTTTAAAAACAAGAGAAAATATTTGAGTTTTATGATTTTTTTTGAAAAATGTTTAATTGAGAATTTTTAAAGAAATTCAAGAAAAAGGATAAAAATCGGATATTTATAAAACATAGAAGAATTGATTTACAATTTTTTATGTTAAAATAAGTGAATATGAGTGAAAAAAATGCAGGAATAAAACATTCTCAATTCAAAATGTTTTATTTTCTTCAGTCTTTTATAGGATATTACTGTTGTTTTTTTAATGTTTTTGCCCTGTTTTTTTGAGGTTATTCCTGTTTTAAATGTTAAATATATGTTAATATTTTTAGTGATAAAATCGCAGTATTTTACGAATAATATATTGTATTGTATTATTAATCAGATGATTGTGTATTTCAAAACGAACACATGTTAAAGAAATATTAAAAAACAGTAAAGCGTTATATAAAAACTGGGTTGTTGTTTTAAGAAAATATTATGATGTTTGCGACTTACTAATTCAAAATTTATAAAATGAAACTAAAGTTTAATGGATTCTTAGTACTATTCTTAGTACTTGTAGCGCAACTTACTTTTGCGCAAGAAAGAGCTGTTTCAGGAATTGTTTCCGATAATGCAGGAATGCCTTTACCAGGTGTTGGTGTATTAGTTAAAGGAACTAAAAACGGAACGCAAACAGATTTCGATGGAAAATTCTCTATCAAAGCAACGTCAAGCGAAGTCTTGATTTTTACTTACATCGGAATGAAAACACAAGAAGTTGCAGCTAGTTCTACATCGTTAAATGTAAAATTAATTAGCAATACTACAGAGTTAGAAAGTGTTGTTGTTACAGCCTTAGGTATTAAGAGAGAGAAAAAAGCTCTTGGATATACAACTCAGGAAATAAAAGGAGAAGATTTAGTTGGTGGAACTTCAAGCGCAAATTTCATTAATGATCTTGCTGGTAAATCTGCAGGGGTATATGTTAGAAAAAATACAAACTTTGGAGGATCTACAAACGTAGTTTCAAGAGGTGTTAAAAACCTTACTGGAAATAACCAAATGCTTATTGTTATTGATGGTATGCCTATTAATAACTCGAATATAAATTCTAGCAGTGGATCACAAACAGCTGGGGCTCGTAATACCTATGATTACGGTAATGCTGGTATGGATATTAATCCTGATGATATCGAATCATTAAATATATTGAAAGGTGCAGCTGCATCTGCTTTATACGGTTTCCAAGCTGGTAATGGTGTAATTATGATTACTACTAAAAAAGGAAAAGCTCAAAAAGGTATGGGAATTACTATATCTAGTGAGTTTGGAGTTGGTTCAGTTGATAAAAAGACTTTTCCTGTTTATCAAGACAAATACGGACAAGGTTATGGACCAACTTATGATGCCAATGGTAATCCAAAAGGTACTCCGGTTGGGCCAACAGGTGCATTTTTTGTTATAGATAAAAATGGTAATCAAGTAGTAAGTACTACAGATGATGCTTCTTATGGTGTTGCATTTGATCCAAATCTTTCTGTTTATACTTGGGAATCTTATTCTCCATATTCTTCAAAATACGGACAAAAATCTCCATGGTTAGCTGCTAAAAATGGTCCGATTACATTTTTTCAAACAGCTCAGACATTCAATAACTCAATCTCTTTTGAAGGTGCTACAGATAAAAACAGCTTTGTTGTTAATTACAACAACTATAAAGAGACTGGTATTTTGCCAAATAGTGAATTGAAGAAAAATAATGCAAGTATTAAATTCAATCACAAAATGACAGATAAATTATCTGTAAGTATTTTTGCAAATTATTTAGCACAAAGTACTACAGGTAGAAATACTACTGGTTACGGTGGTGACAACGTTGCAGGTCTATTCCGTCAATGGTGGGGAACAAACGTTGATATTCAATCTCAAAAAGAAGTTTTTAACAATTCAGGAGGACAAAATATTTCATGGAATATGGCAGATCCTGCTAATGGAAATACAAATCCTAAATATTGGGATAACCCATATTTTACAAGATATAAAAATTACCAAACAGACGAAAGAAATCGTTTCATCGGTTATGGTCAGTTAGATTATAAACTTACAGATTGGTTAAACGCGACAGGGAAAATAAGTACGGATTCTTATTCAGAATTACGTGAAGAGAGAAAAGCGGTAGGATCTTTAGCTTCAACATTTGGAATTAACCGTTTAGCTGTTGGTTCAGGATATCAAAAATATACAGGTATGTTTTCTGAGCAAAACTATCAGGTAACATTAAACTTCAATAAAAAAATTACTGAAGATTTCACAGTTACAGGTTTAGTTGGTTATAATGCTTTAAGAACAAGACGTACCTCTACATTAGCTTCTACAGATGGAGGACTTATTATTCCAGGAATCTATGCATTGTCAAATTCAGTGAATCCTTCTCCATTCCCAGTTGAGACTGAAGATAATTCAGCAGTAAACAGTGTTTATGCGTCTGCTTCATTAGGATTCAGAGATTTTCTTTATCTAGAAGGAACGGTACGTAATGATGCATTCTCTATGTTACCAAAAAACAATAACGATGTTAATACATACTCGGTTTCTGGAAGTTATGTTTTTACAAAACATATTAATGCACCATGGTTAACTTTCGGTAAATTAAGAGCAAGTTATGCTGAGAATCCACAAGGAAGTGTTGATCTTTATGCATTACAAGATGTATTTACTAAATTTAACCCATTTGGTTCAAACCAACTTTATTCAAGACCTAACACGGCTAATAATCCAGATTTACATCCTGTAAAAACTACATCTAAAGAACTTGGTTTAGAGATGCAATTCTTTAACAGAAGAGTAGGTTTCGACGTAAGTGTTTATAAAAGTTTAAGTGAAGATCAAATTTTCCCAGTAGATTATTCTACTGCAACTGGTAACTCTGCTAGATACGTAAATGCTGGATCGGTTGAAAATAAAGGTATTGAGGTAGTATTAAACTTAACTCCTGTAAAAGCAAAAGATTTTCAGTGGGATATTAACCTAAACTGGTCTAAAAATGAGAATACAGTTGTGGCTTTAGCTCCAGGTGTTGATGTTTTAACAATTGGTACGTTCCAAGGAGGAGTTAGTATTGTTGGTACAAAAGGACATGCTTATGGAGATATCCTTGGAAAAGATTATATCTACAATGCAAACGGACAAAAAGTAACTAAAAATGGAGTGTATTTACAAACTGCAACTACTAATAATGTAATTGGTAACGTTACTCCAGATTGGATCGGTGGTATCCGTAACAAATTTACTTACAAACAAGTGTCTTTAGGTTTCTTAATTGATGTTCAAAAAGGAGGAGATATTTTCTCTCTTGATCAATATTATGGACAAAGCTCTGGTTTGTATACTTCTACAGCAGGAAACAACGAGCTAGGAAATCCTGTAAGAAATACACTTGCTAATGGTGGAGGTGTTATTTTGCCTGGAGTAAATGAAGATGGAACTCCTAATACTACAAGAACACCAAGTCCTGAAGTAGCTGGAAGTATCTACGGTTACAATAATAATCCACAAAAAGCATTTGTTTACGATGCAAGTTATGTTAAATTAAGAGAGTTAAGCATTACTTATAGCTTCCCTAAACAATTTATAACTAAAGCAGGTTTGAATGATTTACGTCTTTCTTTAGTAGGTTCTAACTTATGGATCATCAGTAAAAATCTTCCAGATGCAGATCCAGAAAGTGGTCTAAGTTCAGGTAACTTATCATCAGGTTATTCAGGAGGTTCACTTCCGACAACAAGAAACATTGGTTGTAACCTAACATTAAAATTTTAAATCATGAAAAAAGTACTTTTATTAATGTCGGTGGTAGGTATGATGGTTTCGTGCAGCCAAGACATTACAGATATGAATGTTGATCCTAAAAGACCAACAACTACCAGATCAGAATATTTGTTTACAAATGCTGAGAAAAAATTAGTCGATCAAATGGTTAGTACTAGTGTGAATAATAATGTTTTTAGATTATTTGCACAACAATGGACAGAGACCACTTATCCTGACGAAAGCCAGTACAACATTACAAACAGAAAAATTCCTGATACACACTTTTTGGTATTGTATAGAGATGTTCTAGCTGATTTTCATGACTCGAGAGTTATGATTTCGGCAACAACTACTGCAACTCCTGCAGATGAGGCAGTTAAGCAAAACAAATTAGCGCTTATAGATATTTTAGAAGCGTATGCTTATAGTGTATTAGTAGATACTTTTGGAAACGTTCCTTACTCGCAAGCAATTGATATTAACAAATATCCTTTACCAGCTTATGATGACGCAAAAACAATCTACCAAGATCTTATTAAAAGATTAAGCGCAGATGTTGCAGTTTTAAAAGCAAATAGCACAGCTGCTAACTTTGGTGCTGCAGATATTATCTATTCAGGTAACGCAGCAAGTACTGTAAAATGGGCAAAATTTGCTAATTCATTAATAATTAGAATGGCTGTTAATATGTCTGACATTGATCCAGCTTATGCAACTACTCAAGTTCAGGCAGCGCTTGCTTCTGGTGCTTTGGCTAGTAATGCTGATAATACAAAATTGACTTATTTAACTACATCAGGAAATCAAAATCCATTGTATGCTGATTTAGTAACAAGCCAGAGATTTGATTTTATTCCTGCTGAGCCTTTTGTTTCTGCTATGGACGCTATTGTTCCAGGTGGTGACCCAAGGATGCCTAAATATTTCACTAACTTAACTTCTCCAGCTCCAGTTATTCCTGTAGGAAGAACATTTGTTGGTGGAACGTATGGTGCAGGAAACGTTTATACATCGTATTCACAAATAACGTCGACATTAAACAATCCAGTTTTCCCAGGAACAATCTTTGATTTCGCTGAATTGAATTTCTTATTAGCAGAAGCGGCTGAGAAAAATTTAATTCCAGGTGGTTCTACTCAGGCCAAAGCATATTACGATGCTGGTATTAAGGCATCTATGGCAGACTGGGGAGTAACTGATGCTACTGCTATTGCAGCTTATATTGCAAGTCCAAAAGTAGATTATAACAATCCGTTAAGTGGAGCAACATATAAAGAAAAAATCGGTACTCAAGCATGGTTTGCTCTTTATAATAGAGGATTTGAAGCATGGACTTCTTACAGAAGATTAGATTTCCCTGTATTAAAAGCACCTCAAGCAGCTATAAACAAACTTATTTTTAATGTGCCAGTTAGATATACTTATCCAGGTGTAGAAGCAACTATTAATAAGGCAAATTATACTAAAGCTTCTGCTGATATTGGTGGAGATTTATTAAATACTAAATTGTTCTGGGATAAATTCTAATTTTTAGAATATAATCTATATCAATTAAGTTAATAAGTCAAATTGAATTATACCCGGTTAGGGAATAAGAATAATAAATATTTTGATTTTTTTTGAGAGCCCCGTATACTTTTGTATACGGGGTTTTCGTTTGCAAAAGGCTGAAACCATTCTAGTTTCATATTATATAGTATGTTTTTTTCGTTTATACGTTTTTATCTTACCTTTGCTTCGCAAATTTTGTCAAAATAAATTTATACAAAGCCATCAAATGAGAATATTCATTTTTCTATATCTATTAGTTGTTCCAACTTTATTGTTTTCGCAAGAAAAAAAAACTGCCCCTAAAAGTAATTTAGATATGAATACGGAATATTCTAGTATTACGGATACCGTTAAAAAGAAAAAACAAAAAATAGCTACAATAGATCAGTATAAAATTGTGACCTTAGAGCATGATACTATTTATGCCGATACATCGCTAACGATTAAAAGTGCATACAAACAAAATCATCTTAGAAAGGATCTTTTTGGGCGTCAGGAATTTTCTAATATCGGACAGCCTTTAAATACACTTCAATATAGCTTGACTAGTTTTTCTCCGTATCCTGAAATTGGTTTTAGCGGGAAACATTCTCTTTATATGCAGGCCGATCAAATTAGATATTATTCTGTTGCAACCCCTTTTACGGAGCTGTTTTTTAATACTACTATAAAGAAAGGACAGAATGTAGATTCTTTTATAACATTAAATGCTTCTAAAAATCTTAATTTCTCTATTGCGTATAAAGGACTAAGATCTGAGGGAGATTATAACAATCAATTGGTTAGTGCTGGTAATTTAAGAATTACTACTAGTTATGCGACAACCGATAAACGATATGCATTAAATGTGCACTTTACAAATCAGGATATTTTAAATGAGGAAAATGGCGGTATAACAAACGATGCTGATTTTGAAAGCGATAATAAAGATTATAAAAATCGACAAAGACTACAGGTTTATTTGACAGACGCAGAATCATTTTTAAAAGGCAGACGATTGTTTTTTGATCATGCTTTTAGAGTAAACCCAAATGACGGAAGCAATAATCTATATATAACGCACCAGTTTAATTACGAATACAAAGATTATGAATATAAACAGCCGACTGTAATTTCGACTATTACTGCCAATGATGGTTCAACTACTCGTATACAGCGATTTGGAGAATCGTATGCAGCAAGTAACATTAACGATCAGACTAAATATGAAAGATTATATAATAAGGTAGGAGCAGCTTATGAGAATTCTCTTTTAGGTAAGTTTATATTTTTTATAGACGATTATAGATCCAATTATAAATACAACAGAATTATTGTTAATGCTGATGGAAGTGCGGTTCCAGATAATTTATATTTGCAGTTTAATAATTTTGGTGCTCAATATGAATATCAGAAAAACAAATGGAATGGTAGATTTTTATATTCAAGATCAATTACTAATCAATCGCTTTCAGATTTAGATGCCAAGCTTCGATATGATATGAGCGAAAAAATCAAATTTGATTTTAGATATCGAAACATCAACAAACTGCCAAACAATAATTATAACTTGTATCAAAGCAGTTGGATTTCGTACAATTGGTCAAATAATTTCAAAAACGAAAAAATAAATTCATTAAGTGCAGAGATTACAACTCCTTGGCTTACAGGGCAAGTTCAGTATACGGTATTGAAAGATCATCTGTATTTTACAGATATGGCCACAGATGTTCAAAAAGCAGCTAGTGAGCAGATTGTAAAACCAATGCAATACGGAAATGTGATTAATTATTTAGAAATAAAAGCAAGCAGAGAGTTTAAATTTGGACCTTTTGCATTAGATAATACGCTTTTGTATCAGAAAGTAGATCAGTCGGACTTAATTTTAAATGTACCTGATTTTGTTACTAGAAATACGTTCTATTATTCAAACCATTTCTTCAAAAAAGCATTATTCATGCAAACAGGGATTGTGTTTAATTATATGACGAAATATTACGGAGATGATTATAACCCTGTTATCGCAGAGTTTTTTGTACAACAGGAGAAAAAAACGGGTGGTTTTGCAACATTCGATTTATTTGTAAATGCTAGAATACGCCAAACTCGCTTTTATTTAAAAGCAGAGCATTTTAATGCTCTATTTTCGCAAAGTAACTATTACGCTGCACCTCATAATCCGTATCGAGATTTTGTATTGCGTTTTGGTCTGGTTTGGAATTTCTTCCAATAAAACAGACTTGTTTTTTATTTAGAACCACTTAATAAAACTTAAATAAAATGGACTTTTCAAATAATATTTTAGAAACAATTGGTAATACACCATTGGTAAAACTCAACAAAATTGTTGCTGAAATTGATGCGTTAGTATTGGCAAAAGTCGAAACCTTTAATCCTGGAAATTCTGTAAAAGACAGAATGGCTGTGAAAATGATTGAAGATGCAGAGGCAGATGGCCGACTAAAACCAGGAGGTACAATTATCGAAGGAACTTCTGGAAATACAGGAATGGGACTTGCTCTTGTGGCAATCGTAAAAGGCTACAAATTAATTTGTGTGATCTCAGACAAACAGTCTAAAGAAAAAATGGATATTCTTCGTGCTGTTGGTGCAAAAGTTGTGGTTTGCCCTACAGATGTTGAGCCTACAGATCCACGTTCTTATTACTCGGTTTCAAAGCGTTTGGCAGAAGAAACACCAAATTCTTGGTATGTAAATCAGTACGATAATATGTCAAATTCGTTGGCGCATTATGAGCAAACAGGACCAGAAATCTGGAAACAGACAGATGGGAAAATTACACATTTTGTAGTGGGAGTTGGAACTGGAGGAACTATTTCTGGAGTTGGAAAATACTTGAAAGAACAAAATCCAAATATTAAAATCTGGGGAATCGATACGTATGGTTCGGTTTTCAAAAAATACCACGAAACAGGAATCTTCGATGAAAACGAAATCTACTCGTATATAACAGAAGGTATTGGAGAAGATATTCTACCAAAGAATGTTGACTTCTCTCTAATTGATGGTTTTACAAAAGTAACCGATAAAGATGCCGCTGTCTACACTAGAAAGATTGCACTTGAAGAAGGTATTTTTGTTGGAAACTCTGCAGGAGCTTGTATAAAAGGTCTGTTGCAGTTGAAAGAGCATTTTAAACCAGATGATGTTGTTGTGGTATTATTTCATGATTCTGGGAGCCGTTATGTTGGGAAAATGTTCAATGACGATTGGATGCGCGAGCGTGGATTCTTAGAAGAAAACATAACAAAAGCAGAAGACGTTATTAAAGATCACATTGACAAAGAATTGATCGTTGTACGTACAGAAGAATTGGTTTCTCATGCTATTGAGCGTATGCGTAAGTATAAGATCTCGCAAATTCCAGTTGTAGACATCAACGGATTTGTTGGTTCTGTAGACGAAACAGATTTGTTTAGAAGTTACGTTGCCGATAAGAATGTTGCTGAAAAACCAATTAAAGAGGTAATGGGCAAACCTTTCCCAATTGTAAAATTAGGAACGCCAATTGAAGAAGTTTCAAAACTTTTCACCAAAGAAAATGATGCTGTTTTGGTCGATTTAGGAAATGGACATCATCACATTATTACCAAATATGACATTATTGGTGCAATAAAATAAGCCTTTATAAATAGTAAAAATCCATAAATCTAATTTTAAAACAATTGGGTTTATGGATTTGTCTTTTAAAAATATAAAATGAATTTTACAGCTATTGATTTTGAAACTGCGACAGGATATCATCCGTGTTCGGTGGGTATTGTAACAGTCGAAAACGGTATTATCGTTGACGAATATGTGACTTTAATTAAACCGCCAAACAACGAATATAATCCTTTTACGATTCGTGTCCATGGAATTTACCCCAAAGATACGGTCAATGCAAAATCTTTCTTTCAAATCTTTCCAGAGATTGAAAAGAGGTTAAAAAATAGAGTTGTAGTAGCACATAACGAAAGTTTTGACCGTAATGTTTTGATGAAAACAATGCTGCTTCATGGCTTAAATTATGATGATCTAAATATTGCTACAAAATGGGAATGCACAGTTAAAATTTATAAAGCAAAAGGTATTAAACCAACAAAATTGAGTGACTGCTGTCGCGAAATGAACATTCAGCTGAATCACCACGAGGCGTTATCAGATGCTAGAGCTTGTGCAAAATTATACATGCTTAGTTAAATATTTTAAATTTGTAAGAATAATATTAAAAATTAATTACTTTTAGATTTTTTAATTACACTATAAAATCTAAAATGAAAGAAGATTTTCTGCATTATCTATGGAAATTCAAGAAATTTGATTCCTTGAATTTGAAATCTGCTCAAGGCGAATTAATTACGATTCTTAAAACAGGGGATTATCTGGAACTTGCAGGCCCTGACTTTTTTAATGCTCATATAGAAATCGGAAACCAAAAGTGGGCTGGAAATGTGGAGATTCATTTAAAATCTTCAGATTGGTATTTGCACAATCATGAGAATGACCCAGCCTACAAAAATGTTATACTACATGTCGTTTGGGAAAACGATACGGCAATTTTTAGAGAAAATAATACTGAAATTCCTGTTTTAGTGCTTAAAGATTATGTCCAAAAAGAAATAATCGAAAATTATAATGCCTTACTTTCTCCAAAAACATGGATTTCTTGCGAAAGACAATTAAAAGATGTAGATGGTTTTGTTTTTAAAAACTGGCAAGAAAGATTGTTTTTTGAACGATTAGAACGAAAATCAAAGTTTATTTATCAATTATTAGAAGAAACCAACCAAGATTGGGAAGCGGTCTTATTTTGTCTTCTAGCGAAGAATTTTGGTTTAAATACTAATGGAAATTCCTTCCTTCAAATCTCAAAGGCAATTCCTTTTTCCATAATCAGAAAAGAAAGTTTTGAAGTCGAAAATTTAGAAGCTTTGCTTTTTGGAACTTCAAACTTATTAGAAGCAGAAAAGGAAGATGTCTATTATAAAGACCTCAAGTTTCGCTATTTTTATTTATTGCACAAATACCAAATAGAAAAAGCCTATACAGAACCTCTTCAGTTTTTTAAACTCCGACCAGATAATTTTCCAACAATTAGGCTTTCACAATTAGCTGCGTTATACCATAAGCACCAAAATTTATTTTCCAAAATAATTACGTTAAAATCTGCTGATGCTGTTTATCGTTTACTGAATGTCTCCGCAAGTCTGTATTGGCAGAATCATTATCAGTTTGACAAAGAGAGTCCGAAGAAATCTAAAATGCTCTCTAAATCGTTTGTAGATCTATTAATTATAAATACAATCATCCCGCTTCAATTTGCATATTCAAACATTATGGGCGAATCAATGGCCGAAAATTTAATTGATTTTATGAATGAGGTCGCTTCAGAAAAAAACGTCATTGTAGACAAGTTTAATTCGTTTGGAATTAAGGCAAAATCTGCATTTGAAAGTCAGACATTATTAGAACTTAAAAATGAATATTGCGAACGTAAAGCTTGCCTAAAATGCGCAATAGGAATAGAATTGCTTAAAAATAATTAGATAATTTGTACTTTTGTAATTCTGAGCAATCAGGTATCTAAAATCTAAAGTCATAAATCTAAAATATTCATGTCAGCAATTTTAAAACTTAAATTCTTTTTTGAAAAATATGGTTTTCATGTTTCTTCAAGACTAGCAGATAAACTAGGAATGCGCGTAACAAGTGTGCGATTGTTTTTTATTTATATCTCTTTTGTTACAGCCGGTTTAGGGTTTGGAGTTTATCTCACTCTTGCTTTCTGGATTAGGCTGAAAGATTTAATTCGCTCAAAAAGAACCTCAGTATTTGATTTATAAAAAAAGCTCCAAATGTAAATTTGGAGCTTTTTTATAACTAGAATTGAAAATTATTCAACATCTGCATCTGTATTGTTAAGTCTAGATCTTTTCTTGCTATATCCAAAGTATACAACGATACCAAGAATAAGCCATCCAAAAGATAACAACTGTGCATCTTTACTTAAATTAAAAATTAAATAAGAATTAATTGCGATTCCTAATACCGCAATAACTGGTAAAGCAGGAACTTTAAATGTTCTGGTTAATCCAGGTTGTTTTACTCTTAAAATCCAAACAGCGATACAAACCATTGTAAAGGCAAACAAAGTACCAAAACTTGTCATATCGGCCAATTTGTTAATTGGCGTAAAAGCCGCAACAGTTGCAATGATAGCTCCAAGAATCATTAAGTTCGTTTTTGGAGTTCCAGAAATTGGGTTTACTTTAGAGAAAACAGAAGGAATTAAACCATCTTTAGACATTCCAAGGAAAATTCTAGATTGTCCCATAATCATAACCATTAATACAGAAACCAAACCAATAGTCGCAGCAACAGTAATAATAAAGCCTGCCCAACCTTGTCCAGCAATATCAAATGCATAAGCAACAGGAGCTTTAATAGCTTCAGGATATTTTCCTAGTGGGTTAAAATCTTGGTAATTCATCATTCCTGTTAATACTAAAGAAACAAGAATATATAAAGTAGTACAGATTAATAAAGAAGCAATGATCGCAAACGGAACATCTTTTTTAGGATTAATAGCTTCTCCAGCTTGTGTAGAAACAGCGTCAAAACCAACATAAGCAAAGAAGATTGCAGCAGCTCCAGAGATAATACCGCTAATTCCGTAAGCATTGTGAGTAGTTTCTTTTTCAACAATTTGAGTTGCTGCAGGAATAAATGGGCTCCAGTTTGCTGTATTAATGAAGAAAAGACCAGCAATAATCACAAAGATTACCGCAGATACTTTAAGAATTACAATAGCATTATTTGCTTTTGCAGCACTTTTTGTTCCTTTAATAAGCAATGAAATAACTAAAATAACGATCAAGAAAGCAGGAAGATTCATAGAGAAACCCTCTCCAGTATAACTTGCAGGATCTGTTGTAAGCCAATCAGGTAGTTTTATATGAAATAATTTAAGCAATTTATTAAAGTATCCGGACCAGGAAACCGCTACAGTCATAGAGCCCATAGCATACTCGAGAATTAGTCCCCATCCGATAATCCAGGCAAAAACTTCTCCAATCGTACCATAGGCATAGGCATAAGCAGATCCTTCAACAGGTAAGATAGAAGCAAATTCAGAATAGCAAAGAGCCGCAAAAACACACGCAATACCTGCGATGATAAACGAAATTGCTAATGCTGGACCAGCATGATAATAAGCCCCAGTACCTGTAAGTACAAAAATTCCCCCACCGATAATGGCACCAACACCAATGGCAGTAAGACTCCATTTTCCTAGGACTCTTTTTAAATCACTTTTTTTCATATCGGCCTCAAAGGCAGATATAGGTTTAACTCTCCAAATTGACATATTATTTTATTGGTTTATTTGTTATTAAGTGCCAAATGTATTGTTTTTTGTAAAAAATAAAAACAATTATTATCTTTTAAGTTATAAAATCTTTGTTTTTTTTACAGTACTCGTAAGAAAGATTCTCTAAGTATTGACATTCATTAAATTAATTGGACTTTTGTAATGGATTCGACAATTTTTTGAAAACTACTTTTCTTACTAATTTTCTTAATAAATTTGAAGGATTTTTCTTCTAAGTGTTTTTGTTATGAATTTTAAATCTTTACAGCAATATCTGCGCTTTACTAAACAGCAGCGAATAGGCATTTTTATGCTTTTCCTTATAATGATTGGATTACAGCTGTTTTATTTTTTATCCGATTTTAATGTCTCAGAAACAAAAAGTCCAGAAAAGGAACAATGGCTTGCTCTTCAATCGGAAATTGATCAAGACAAATTGATTGATAAAAGTTTAAAGCAGGTCAATTATCTTTTTAACCCTAATTTCATTTCTGATTATAAAGGATACAAACTCGGAATGTCGGTAGAAGAAATAGATCGTTTAACGGCATTTCGTAAAGAAAATAAATATTTAAACTCGGCAGAAGAGTTTCAAAAAGTTACTGGAATTTCAGATTCGTTATTAAATAAGATTTCTCCATTATTTAAATTTCCAGATTGGAAACAGAACAAAACGAATCATCCTACTGAGAAAAAAGATTTCAGTATAAAAAGTTTTCCGAAAAAAGAAAAGCCCGCAGTATTAAATATTAATGAGGCAACACAAGAAGACTTAATGAAAATTTATGGAATAGGAGAAGGGCTATCTACGAGAATTCTAAAACAAAAAGAAATCCTAGGTTCGTTTGTGTCAATGGACCAAATGAAAGAGATCTGGGGACTTTCACCAGAAGTTATAAATGAATTAAATGCTCATTTTAAAGTGGTAATTCCTTCAAGTCTGAAGAAAATAAATGTTAATGAGGCGTCATTAAAAGAACTGGCTCAATTTTCATACTTTAAATATGGTATTGCAAAACAAATAGTAACCTACAGAAGTATGAATGGAAATTTTAATAATATTGAGGATTTAGCAAAAATTAAAGATTTTCCTGTTGAAAAAGCAAAAATAATTAGTTTATATTTGGAGTTCTAAAACAAACCAACGAATGAACTTTGATTACAACGAAACACAACTAATGATTGCACAGTCTATTAAAGATTTTGCAGAAAAAAATATTAGACCTTATATAATGGAATGGGACGAAGCGCAAATTTTTCCACTTCCGTTGTTTAAGCAACTTGGCGAGATGGGCTTTATGGGAGTTTTAGTTCCAGAAGAATATGGAGGTTCAGGTTTAGGTTACCACGAATATATTACAGTAATAGAAGAAATTTCAAAAGTAGATCCTTCAATCGGATTATCTGTTGCGGCGCATAATTCCTTATGCACTAATCACATTTTAACCTTTGGAAACGAAGAGCAAAAGAAAAAATGGCTTCCAAAATTAGCTACAGCTGAATTTATTGGTGCTTGGGGACTGACAGAACATAATACAGGTTCTGATGCTGGCGGGATGAATACCACCGCCGTTAAAGACGGAGACCATTGGGTCGTAAACGGCGCCAAAAACTTTATTACGCACGGAATTTCTGGAGATGTTGCGGTTGTAGTAGTGCGCACTGGCGAAAAAGGCGATTCTAAAGGAATGACCGCTTTTGTTTTTGAAAAAGGAATGAAAGGCTTTACGTCGGGTAAAAAGGAAAATAAATTAGGAATGAGAGCAAGCGAAACAGCAGAACTGGTTTTTGATAATTGCCGAATTCCTGATGAAAATAGATTAGGAGAGGTTGGAGAAGGTTTTGTTCAGGCCATGAAAATTTTAGACGGCGGAAGAATCTCTATTGGCGCCCTGTCATTAGGAATTGCAAAAGGAGCCTATGAAGCCGCATTAAAATACTCAAAAGAAAGACATCAGTTCGGACAGCCAATTAGTAATTTTCAAGGCATTTCCTTTAAATTGGCAGATATGGCAACAGAAATTGAGGCTTCAGAATTATTGCTCCATAAAGCAGCTTTCTTAAAACAACAGCATAAGCCAGTTACAACATCAGGCGCTATGGCCAAAATGTACGCTTCTGAAGCCTGTGTAAAAATCGCAAACGATGCTGTTCAAATTCATGGCGGATATGGATATACTAAGGATTTTCCGGTAGAAAAATTCTATAGAGACTCTAAATTATGTACCATTGGAGAAGGAACAACTGAAATTCAAAAGCTTGTTATTTCTAGAAATTTATTAAAATAGTAATATTGCTTTGGGCGTACCCCTAAAAACAAAAGCCATTCAGCAAACGCAGAGTGGCTTTTGTTTCTAGGGTCGGGCTTTTCACTGCAATCTTTTTGTTTTTAAAGAAAAAACAAAAAGGATTTCCGTTGCAATCCCTCACGCATACGGTAGAAATGGTGGTTTTTGAAAATAATTTGAAATTTATCATTCATAATTCATAATTAATATATACATTTGCAGCCTTAACGAGAGGAGGTGTCTATATTATGTTAATTATACCAATTAAAGACGGAGAAAATATCGATAGAGCATTAAAGCGCTATAAAAGAAAATTTGATAAAACAGGAACTGTTCGTCAATTAAGAGCACGTACTGCTTTTATTAAGCCTTCTGTTATCAAAAGAGCACAAATCCAAAAAGCGGCTTACATTCAAGGCTTGAAAGATAGCTTAGAAAGTTAATATCAGCTTTTCGAAAATAATTACCGTTAGTGGTCAAAATGTTTTAATTTTGATGCTAACGGTTTTTTTTATGCTTAATTTTTTTGATTTTATGAAAACGAATAAAGAAGCTTTTTCGGATTATCTTTTATTGGAGAAAAAATATTCCACACATACGGTTGGGGCATACTTGAATGATGTAGTTTCTTTTGAGTCTTTTCTAAAAGAATCTTTTGATCAGGAAAGTGTGGATCTGGTGAATTATGGTCAAGTAAGAAGCTGGATTGTTTCTTTGGTTGATCAAGGTATTTCGAATGTTTCTATTAATCGAAAGATGGCTTCTTTGAAGGCGTTTTATAAATTTCTTCTAAAGATAAAGCAGATAGAGATAAATCCGATGCTGAAACATAAGTCTTTGAAAACTCCGAAAGTGGTTCAGATTCCTTTTTCGGAAAAGGAATTGAAAGATTTGCTTACTACTATAGATGCTCCTGTTGGCTTTGAAGAAATTCGAGACAAGCTTATAGTAGAAATGTTTTATGTAACAGGAATGCGCCGTGCAGAACTGATTCATTTATTGATTAAAAATGTCGATTGCTCTAATAATGTGATTAAAGTCTTAGGAAAAAGGAATAAAGAACGCATAATTCCAATTTTGCCAATTATTGCAAATCAAATCGGCTCCTATATAAAGGAGCGGGATGATTTGGAAAGCCTCATTGATTCCGACTATTTTTTTGTTTCGAAAAAAGGGTTAAAATTGAGCGAATCTTTTGTTTATCGTTTGATAAATTCATACTTTAGTAGGGTCTCAGAAAAGGTAAAAAAAAGTCCGCATGTGCTTCGTCATACTTTTGCAACACACCTTTTAAATAATGGGGCAGATTTAAATTCAGTTAAAGAATTGCTAGGGCATTCTAGTTTGGCTTCTACACAAGTTTATACTCATAATAGTTTGGCGGAACTTAAAAAAGTATATAAAGATGCGCATCCAAGAAATAAATAGCGGTTCTAAATGTTAACCCTAAAATTTTTATTATGAAGGTAGATGTTCATGCAGTTAATTTTACTGTCGACAGAAAATTGGTCGATTTTATCCAAGAAAGAATGGGTAAGCTAGAGAAATACTACGATCGAGTGGTTTCATCAGATGTTTTTTTAAAGGTTGAAAGAACGAGTGATAAAGAGAATAAAGTGGTGGAGATAAAGATTAATGTTCCTGGTGATGATTTTTTGGTAAAAAAACAGTGTAAAACATTTGAAGAGGCGGTTGAGCTTTCGGCAGAATCGTTAGAACGTTTGCTTGTAAAAAGGAAGGAAAAAATTAGAGCACACATTTAATTGAAATTTTTTTGAAAAAATGTTTTGATTAAAAGATAAAATAGCTACATTTGCAGTCCGTTAGAAATAGCGGACTTTTTTAATGTATTCGCCGATGTAGCTCAGCTGGCTAGAGCAGCTGATTTGTAATCAGCAGGTCGTGGGTTCGAGTCCCTCTATCGGCTCAGAAAATTTCAAATGCGATTTGAAATTAGTTCTTTAAATAATGGACTTTTAAAACTAGGGGAGATACTCAAGCGGCCAACGAGGGCAGACTGTAAATCTGCTGTGTGAACTTCGCAGGTTCGAATCCTGCTCTCCCCACAAATTTTAATTTCAGATTGAAAAATTTTAGATTTTAGATTTGCGTTAATCTAAAATCAGAAATCAGAAATCTAAAATTGAAGCTCTGCCGGTGTAGCTCAGGGGTAGAGTGCTTCCTTGGTAAGGAAGAGGTCTCGGGTTCAAATCCCGACATTGGCTCAAGTAAGTAGGAAATTGAAAATTAATATATAACTAAGATTAAAAATTAAGTAAAATGGCAAAGGAGAATTTTAATCGTTCCAAACCGCACTTAAACATAGGTACAATTGGACACGTAGATCACGGAAAAACTACATTAACTGCTGCAATTACAAAAGTATTGTCAGATGCTGGTTACTGTCAAGCAAAATCGTTTGATCAAATCGATAACGCTCCAGAGGAGAAAGAAAGAGGTATTACTATTAATACATCACACGTAGAGTACGAAACTGCTAACCGTCACTACGCTCACGTTGACTGTCCAGGTCACGCGGATTACGTAAAGAACATGGTTACTGGTGCTGCTCAAATGGACGGAGCTATCTTAGTAGTTGCTGCTACAGATGGTCCAATGCCACAAACTCGTGAGCACATCCTTTTAGGACGTCAGGTAGGTATTCCAAGAATCGTTGTTTTCATGAACAAAGTGGATATGGTTGATGATGCTGAGTTATTAGAGCTTGTTGAAATGGAAATTAGAGATTTATTATCTTTCTACGAGTACGATGGAGATAATGGTCCTGTGGTTCAAGGTTCTGCTTTAGGAGGATTAAACAATGATCCAAACTGGGTACCTAAAATTATCGAATTAATGGAAGCTGTTGACAACTGGATCGAAGAGCCAGTACGTGACGTTGCTAAACCATTCTTGATGCCAGTTGAGGACGTATTTACAATTACAGGTCGTGGAACTGTTGCTACAGGTCGTATCGAAACTGGAGTTGCTAACACTGGAGATCCTGTTGAAATCATTGGTATGGGAGCTGAAAAATTAACTTCTACTATTACAGGAGTTGAGATGTTCCGTAAAATCCTTGATAGAGGTGAAGCTGGAGATAACGTAGGTTTATTGTTAAGAGGTATTGATAAAGCTGATATCAAAAGAGGTATGGTTATTATTAAGCCAGGTTCAGTAAAACCACACGCTAAATTCAAAGCTGAGGTTTATATCTTGAAAAAAGAAGAAGGTGGACGTCACACTCCATTCCACAATAACTACCGTCCACAGTTCTACGTACGTACAACTGACGTAACAGGAGTTATTTCTTTACCAGCAGGTGTAGAGATGGTAATGCCAGGTGATAACTTAACTATTGAGGTTGCTTTATTAAGCCCAATCGCTATGAACGTAGGTTTACGTTTCGCTATCCGTGAAGGTGGTAGAACAGTTGGTGCTGGACAAGTTACTGAAATCGTAGAGTAATTCTATTAAAATAAAAAGAAAGCCAGTGATTATTTTTTAATCACTGGCTTTAATTACGGGCGTAGTTCAAGGGTAGAATAGCGGTCTCCAAAACCGTTGATGGGGGTTCGAATCCCTCCGCCCGTGCAATAAAAAATATATCAAATGACAAAAGTTACTAATTATTTATCAGAGGCTTTCGAAGAGTTAAAGTCAAATGTTACTTGGCCAGCTTGGGCTGAAGTACAAAAATTGACAATTGTTGTGGCTGTATTTTCGATTTTATTCGCTTTGGCAACTTGGGGAGTAGACGAATTTTTTGCAAAAGCTTTGGCTGGATTTTTTAACTGGTTAAAAGGATAATTTTTTTTGTGATGGCAGATAATAATGTGAAAAAATGGTACGTAGTTAGAGCGGTTAGTGGTCAAGAAAATAAAGTGAAAGCTTATATCGAGACTGAGATTGCGAGATTAGGTATGGAGGACTATGTTTCTCAGGTTTTAGTACCTACTGAAAAAGTAGTTACTGTAAAAGATGGGAAAAAATCATCTAAGGATAAAGTTTACTTTCCTGGATATGTTATGATCGAAGCTAACTTGGTTGGTGAGATTCCTCATATTATTAAGTCAATCACTAGTGTTATTGGATTTTTAGGAGAGACTAAAGGCGGGGAACCAGTTCCTTTGAGACTTTCTGAAGTAAACCGTATGTTAGGTAAAGTGGATGAATTGGCTGTTAATACAGACACTCGTTCTATTCCATTTAGTGTTGGTGAAACGGTTAAGGTTATTGATGGACCTTTCAATGGATTCAATGGTTCTGTTGAGAAAATCAATGAAGAGAAGCGTAAACTTGAGGTAATGGTTAAGATTTTCGGAAGAAAGACTCCATTAGAATTGAGTTTTATGCAAGTAGAAAAAGTATAATTTTTTGTTACACTATAATAAACCATTGTAATCGCTTCCATTGATTGCAATGTTAAATTTTTTAAAAATGGCTAAAGAAATTAGTAAGGTAGTTAAACTACAAGTTAAGGGAGGTGCTGCGAACCCGTCGCCACCGGTTGGACCTGCTTTAGGAGCTGCTGGGGTTAACATCATGGAGTTTTGTAAGCAATTTAATGCTAGAACTCAAGATAAACCTGGCAAAATTTGTCCAGTGCAAATCACTGTGTACAAAGACAAATCATTTGATTTTGTTGTTAAGACTCCTCCAGCAGCAGTTCAGTTAATGGAAGCTGCAAAGCTAAAATCTGGTTCTGGTGAGCCTAATCGTAAAAAAGTAGCTAGCGTTACTTGGGAACAAATTAGAACTATTGCTGAAGACAAAATGCCAGACTTAAACGCTTTCACAATTGAGAAAGCTATGAGTATGGTTGCTGGAACAGCTAGATCTATGGGTATAACTGTATCAGGAGATGCTCCTTTTTAATTAAGAAAAAGAAATGGCAAAATTAACAAAAAAGCAAAAAGAGGCTGCTTCAAAAATTGAAAAGAACAAATTATACTCTTTAAAAGATGCTGCTGCATTAATTAAAGTTGTTGCTTCTGCAAAATTTGATGAGTCTGTTGATATCGCAGTTCGTTTGGGTGTTGATCCAAGAAAAGCGAATCAAATGGTTAGAGGTGTAGTTACTTTACCTCACGGAACAGGAAAAGACGTTAAAGTATTAGCGTTGGTTACTCCAGATAAAGAGGCTGAAGCAAGAGAGGCTGGAGCAGATCACGTAGGTCTTGACGATTACTTACAAAAAATTAAAGACGGTTGGACAGATGTTGATGTGATCATTACAATGCCTGCTGTTATGGGGAAATTAGGTCCATTAGGTCGTATTTTAGGACCTAGAGGTTTAATGCCAAACCCTAAAACAGGTACTGTAACTATGGATGTTGCTAAAGCTGTTCAAGAAGTTAAAGCTGGTAAAATTGACTTTAAAGTTGATAAAACTGGTATCGTTCACGCTGGTATTGGTAAAGTTTCTTTCGGAGCTGAGCAAATCGTTGAGAACGCACACGAAATTATTCAAACATTAATAAAACTTAAACCAACTGCTGCTAAAGGTACATACATCAAAGGTATTCACCTTACAAGCACAATGAGTCCTGCTATTGCATTAGACCCAAAAGCAGTATAATTGGTAGTTAAAAATTTTTAGTATGACTAGAGAAGAAAAATCAATCGCGATTGAAAATTTAACTGCGCAGTTAGCTGGTACAAATATCATTTATATTTCTGATATTTCTGGTTTAAACGCAGAGACAACTTCAAACTTGCGTAGAGCTTGTTTTAAAGCAGGTATCAAATTAGAGGTTGTAAAGAACACTTTGCTTGCAAAAGCAATGGAAGCTTCTTCTAATGATTATGGTGATTTACCTACAGTTTTATCAGGTAACAGTGCTATTTTTATTTCTGATGTTGCTAACGCACCTGGAAAAATTATCAAAGATTTCCGTAAGAAATCTGATAAACCACTTTTAAAAGGAGCTTACATCAATTCTGAAGTATATATTGGAGATAACCAATTAGATGCATTAGCTACTATTAAATCTAAAGAAGAGCTTATCGGAGAAATCATTGGATTATTACAATCTCCAGCTCAAAGAATTATTTCTGCTTTACAAAACAAATTCGCTGGAAGCGAAGAAGAAGGAGCAGAGTAATTATCGTAAGGGAGCTTGCTTCCTTGCTGCTTAATTAGCGCACAATAATTAAATTATATTTTTACACAAATCATTTTAAACGATAGAAAAAATGGCAGATTTGAAACAATTCGCAGAACAATTAGTTAACTTAACAGTTAAAGAAGTTAACGAATTAGCAACAATATTAAAAGATGAGTACGGAATCGAGCCTGCTGCTGCTGCTGTAGTAGTTGCTGCTGGTGGAGGAGACGGTGCTGCTGAAGAAGCACAAACTGAATTTACAGTTGTATTGAAAGATGCAGGAGCTTCTAAATTAGCTGTTGTAAAATTAGTTAAAGAATTAACTGGTTTAGGTCTTAAAGAAGCTAAAGACGTAGTTGACGGTGCTCCTTCTAATGTTAAAGAAGGTGTTTCTAAAGAAGAGGCTGAAGGTCTTAAAAAATCTTTAGAAGAGGCTGGAGCTACTGTTGAGCTTAAATAATTAAACTCAGTTTAAGAACTAGGTTTAGGTCTTGAGTTAACACTCAAAGGCCTAAACCATTTTTCGTATAATAAAATATATCAAGTTTTATTATCCCATAGTTTAAAATACGAAAAAGTTTTTGATCAATACGAAGAAAGAAAATTAGACTTGTTTTATAGATTTAATTTTTAAAGATGTATTGATTATAATAAGAAAGTATAGATTAAACAGTGTGTTTTTACACAAAACAAATTACTTTTTTTTAATCAAAATTTTGTCCATTGATGATAACAAATCAGACTGAAAGATTGAATTTTGCCTCTACAAAAAATATCCCTGACTATCCGGACTTCTTGGATGTACAGGTTAAATCTTTTAAAGATTTCTTTCAATTAGAAACGAAATCTGACGAAAGAGGCAACGAAGGATTATACAATACCTTCATGGAAAACTTTCCAATTACAGATACGAGAAATAACTTCGTATTGGAATTCCTAGATTATTTTGTTGATCCACCGCGTTATACAATTCAAGAATGTATAGAGAGAGGTCTTACTTATAGTGTGCCTTTAAAAGCTAGGTTGAAACTATACTGTACAGATCCAGAACACGAAGATTTTGAAACAATTGTACAAGATGTTTATCTTGGAACAATTCCTTACATGACTCCTAGTGGTACTTTTGTTATTAATGGTGCCGAGCGTGTTGTAGTATCTCAATTACACCGTTCTCCAGGGGTTTTCTTTGGACAGTCATTCCACGCAAATGGAACTAAACTTTATTCTGCAAGAGTAATTCCTTTTAAAGGTTCTTGGATAGAGTTTTCTACAGATATCAACAGCGTAATGTACGCATATATCGATAGAAAGAAAAAATTACCTGTAACAACTTTATTCCGTGCTATCGGATTCGAAAGAGATAAAGATATCTTAGAGATTTTTGACTTAGCGGAAGAAATTAAAGTTTCTAAAACAGGAATTAAAAAATATATTGGAAGAAGACTTGCTGCGCGTGTTTTGAATACATGGCACGAGGATTTCGTTGATGAAGATACTGGAGAGGTAGTTTCTATCGAACGTAACGAAATCATCCTTGATCGTGATACCATTATCGACAAAGATAATGTTGAAGAGATCATCGATTCTAACGTTAAATCTATTTTGTTACACAAAGAGGATAATAACCAAGCAGATTATGCTATTATCCACAACACGTTACAAAAAGATCCAACTAACTCTGAAAAAGAAGCTGTAGAGCACATTTACCGTCAGTTGCGTAACGCTGAACCACCTGATGAGGAAACTGCTCGTGGTATTATAGATAAATTGTTCTTCTCTGACCAACGTTACAACTTAGGTGAAGTAGGTCGTTACAGAATGAACAAAAAATTAGATTTAGATATCCCTATGGATAAGCAAGTGCTTACTAAAGAGGATATCATTACAATCGTAAAATATTTGATCGAATTAATTAACTCTAAAGCAGAGATTGATGATATCGATCACTTATCAAACCGTCGTGTTAGAACAGTTGGTGAACAATTGTCTCAACAATTCGGTGTTGGTTTAGCACGTATGGCTAGAACTATTCGTGAGAGAATGAACGTTAGAGATAACGAGGTGTTTACACCAATTGATTTGATTAATGCTAAAACATTGTCATCAGTTATCAACTCTTTCTTTGGTACTAACCAGTTATCTCAATTTATGGATCAAACGAATCCATTAGCTGAGATTACACACAAAAGAAGACTTTCTGCACTTGGACCAGGTGGACTTTCGAGAGAGAGAGCTGGTTTCGAGGTTCGTGACGTTCACTATACTCACTATGGTCGTTTATGTCCGATTGAAACTCCTGAGGGACCAAACATTGGTTTGATTTCATCTCTTGGTGTTTATGCAAAAGTAAACGGAATGGGATTCATTGAAACTCCATACCGTAAAGTAACAGATGGTGTTGTTGATTTAGAAAGCGCACCAATCTATTTAAGTGCTGAAGAAGAAGAAGGAAAAATGATTGCTCAGGCAAACATTGAGATGGACGCTTCAGGTAAAATTACAGCTAGTAACGTTATTGCTCGTGAAGAGGGTGACTTCCCAGTTGTTGAGCCAAGTTCAGTACATTATACAGACGTTGCTCCTAACCAGATCGCTTCGATTTCTGCATCTTTGATTCCTTTCTTGGAGCATGATGATGCGAACCGTGCGTTGATGGGATCAAACATGATGCGTCAGGCAGTTCCTTTGATCCGTCCTGAAGCACCGATTGTTGGTACAGGTTTAGAGCGTCAGGTAGCTTCAGATTCTAGAGTATTAATCAATGCTGAAGGGCATGGAACTGTAGAATACGTAGATGCTAACATTATTACTATCAAATACGATCGTACAGAAGACGAGAGAATGGTAAGTTTTGATGCTGATGAGAAAACGTACAACTTAATTAAATTTAGAAAAACCAATCAAGGTACAAGTATCAACTTGAAACCAATCGTAAGAAGAGGTGATAGAGTTGTTCCTGGCCAAGTATTGTCTGAAGGATATGCTACTCAAAATGGAGAATTAGCTTTAGGTAGAAACTTAAAAGTTGCGTTCATGCCATGGAAAGGGTATAACTTCGAGGATGCGATTGTAATTTCTGAGAAAGTAGTTCGCGATGATATTTTTACATCTATCCACGTTGATGATTATTCATTAGAGGTTAGAGATACTAAGTTAGGAAACGAAGAGTTAACAAACGATATTCCTAACGTTTCTGAAGAAGCTACTAAAGATTTAGATGAAAACGGTATGATCAGAATTGGAGCAGAGGTTAAGCCTGGCGACATTTTGATCGGAAAAATTACACCAAAAGGAGAATCAGATCCAACTCCAGAGGAGAAATTGCTTCGTGCAATCTTTGGAGATAAAGCTGGTGACGTAAAAGATGCTTCATTAAAAGCTTCTCCATCTTTACATGGTGTAGTTCTTGACAAAAAATTATTTGCAAGAGCCGTAAAAGATAAACGTAAACGTACTCAAGATAAAGATGCTTTAGGCGCTTTAGAAATGGAGTTTGAAACTAAATTTGTTGAATTAAAAGACAGATTGGTTGAAAAATTATTCTTGATCGTTAACGGAAAAACATCTCAAGGTGTAATGAATGATTTGGGTGAAGAAGTTTTACCAAAAGGTAAAAAATATACTCAAAAAATGCTTTACGCAGTAGAAGATTTCGCTCACTTAAGTAAAGGTCAATGGGTTGCTGATGATGCTACTAATAAAATGGTTAATGATTTAATTCATAACTATAAAATTAAGCTGAACGACTTACAAGGATCTTTAAGAAGAGAGAAATTCACTATTACAGTTGGAGATGAATTACCATCTGGAATCTTGAAATTGGCTAAGATTTATATTGCTAAGAAACGTAAGTTGAAAGTAGGGGATAAAATGGCGGGTCGTCACGGTAACAAAGGTATTGTTGCTAGAATCGTTCGTCACGAAGATATGCCTTTCCTTGAAGACGGAACACCAGTTGATATCGTGTTGAACCCACTTGGGGTACCTTCACGTATGAACATCGGTCAGATTTATGAGACTGTATTAGGTTGGGCTGGTATGAACTTGGGTAGAAAATTTGCTACTCCAATTTTTGACGGTGCTTCTCTAGACGAGATCAATGCTTTGACTGATGAAGCTGGAGTACCACGTTTCGGACATACTTACCTATATGATGGTGGTACAGGAGAGCGTTTTGCACAAAAAGCGACTGTGGGTGTAATTTACATGCTTAAATTAGGACACATGGTTGATGATAAGATGCACGCACGTTCTATCGGACCATACTCATTGATTACGCAACAGCCACTTGGAGGTAAAGCTCAATTTGGAGGTCAGCGTTTTGGAGAGATGGAGGTTTGGGCACTTGAGGCTTATGGAGCTTCTAGTACACTACGTGAGATCTTAACTGTTAAGTCTGATGACGTTATTGGTAGAGCTAAAACTTACGAAGCTATCGTTAAGGGTGAAACTATGCCAGAACCAGGTTTACCAGAATCATTCAATGTATTAATGCACGAATTGAAAGGTCTAGGATTAGATCTTCGTTTGGAAGAATAAATAAAAGTTTGGTAGTCAGTCTCATTTTTTAATGGGACTGATTACTCATTTATATCAGTTTTTAAAGATTTATACCCGTAACCCGTTCCGATTTTTTATAACAATGCGATGCATTTTATAACTAGCACTTCAAATAAGAGTTTGAGGTTTAGAGAAGTAACCCGAGGTAGTAGCGAATGATTAACTCTTTATTTTTTGAAGAGTAGATTATAAATCTAAAATCAATTTTTTAATTGCAAATAAATCAATAGTAAAAACTATGATGAATAATAGAAACAATAAAGATAAGAATCCAGTAAAAAGATTTAACAAAATCTCTATTGGATTGGCTTCACCAGAATCTATCTTGAAAGAATCAAGAGGAGAGGTTTTAAAGCCAGAAACAATCAACTATAGAACGCACAAGCCAGAGCGTGATGGACTTTTCTGCGAAAGAATCTTCGGACCAGTAAAAGATTTTGAATGTGCTTGTGGTAAGTATAAAAGAATTCGTTACAAAGGTATTATCTGTGACCGTTGTGGTGTTGAAGTTACAGAGAAAAAAGTACGTCGTGATAGAGTAGGACACATCAACCTTGTTGTGCCAATTGCTCACATCTGGTACTTCAGATCTCTTCCAAACAAAATTGGTTATATCCTTGGTCTTCCATCTAAGAAATTAGATATGATCATTTACTACGAAAGATACGTAGTAATTCAGCCAGGTATCGCTAAAAATGCAGATGGAGAATCATTACAAAGATTAGATTTCTTAACTGAAGAAGAGTACTTGAATATTTTAGATACCCTTCCACAAGAAAATCAATATTTAGACGATTTAGATCCAAATAAATTTGTTGCCAAAATGGGAGCAGAGTGTATTATGGATTTATTAGCTCGTATTGACTTAGATGCTTTATCTTATGAATTAAGACACAGCGCTAACAACGAGACTTCTAAACAAAGAAAAACTGAGGCTTTAAAAAGATTACAAGTTGTTGAGTCTTTCCGTGAGTCTAATGAAAACCGCGAAAACCGTCCTGAGTGGATGATTATGAAAGTGGTTCCAGTTATTCCACCAGAATTACGTCCGCTTGTGCCGCTTGATGGAGGTCGTTTTGCAACTTCAGATTTGAACGATTTATATCGTCGTGTAATCATCCGTAACAACCGTTTGAAAAGATTAATGGAGATTAAAGCTCCAGAAGTTATCTTGAGAAACGAGAAACGTATGTTGCAAGAATCTGTAGATTCATTATTCGATAACACACGTAAAGCTTCTGCTGTTAAAACAGAATCAAACAGACCATTAAAATCATTATCAGACTCTTTAAAAGGTAAACAAGGTCGTTTCCGTCAAAACCTTTTAGGAAAACGTGTAGATTATTCTGCTCGTTCGGTAATTGTCGTTGGTCCAGAGTTGAAATTATATGAGTGCGGATTGCCAAAAGATATGGCGTCTGAGTTATACAAACCATTCGTTATTCGTAAGTTGATCGAAAGAGGTATTGTAAAAACAGTAAAATCTGCTAAGAAAATCATTGACAAAAAAGAGCCTGTAGTTTGGGATATCCTTGAAAACGTAATTAAAGGACACCCAGTATTACTTAACCGTGCTCCTACTTTGCACAGACTTGGTATTCAAGCATTCCAACCAAAATTAATTGAAGGAAAAGCGATCCAGTTACACCCATTAGTATGTACGGCATTCAACGCCGATTTCGATGGTGACCAGATGGCGGTTCACTTACCATTAGGGCCAGAAGCTATTTTAGAGGCACAATTATTAATGTTGGCTTCTCACAATATCTTGAACCCTGCAAATGGTGCTCCAATTACTGTACCTTCTCAGGACATGGTCTTGGGTCTATACTATATGACCAAAGAGCGTATTTCTACAGAAGATCACAAAATTATTGGTCAGGATTTGACTTTCTATTCTGCTGAAGAAGTAAACATTGCATTAAACGAAGGAAGATTAGAATTGAATGCTCGTGTGAAAATTAGAGCAAAAGATTTTAATGACGCTGGAGAATTGGTGTACAAAATCATCCAGACAACTGCAGGACGTGTATTATTTAACGAAGTAGTACCGGAAGCAGCTGGATATATCAACGACGTATTGACTAAGAAAAACCTTAGAGATATTATCGGACACATTTTAAGTGTGACTGATGTACCTACAACGGCAGCTTTCTTGGATAATATGAAAGATATGGGGTATAAATTCGCATTTAGAGGAGGTTTATCATTCTCTTTAGGTGATATTAGAATTCCAGAACAAAAAACGAAGTTAATTGCAGATGCTAGAGAGCAAGTTGAAGGTATCTCAACTAACTATAACATGGGTCTTATCACAAATAACGAGCGTTACAACCAAGTTATTGACGTATGGACTTCAGCAAATGCTCAGTTGACAGAATTAGCAATGAAAAATATTAGAGAAGACCAACAAGGTTTCAACTCTGTATATATGATGCTTGATTCTGGAGCGAGAGGTTCTAAGGAGCAGATTCGTCAGTTAACTGGTATGCGTGGTTTGATGGCTAAGCCTAAAAAATCTACTGCTGGTGGTGGTGAGATTATTGAAAACCCGATTCTTTCTAACTTTAAGGAAGGTCTTTCGATCCTTGAGTACTTCATTTCTACTCACGGTGCTCGTAAAGGTCTTGCGGATACGGCTCTTAAAACAGCCGATGCTGGTTACTTGACAAGAAGGCTTCATGACGTTTCTCAAGATGTTATTGTTAACATCGAAGATTGTGGAACTTTAAGAGGTGTTGAAGTTGCTGCATTGAAGAAAAATGAGGAAATCGTTGAATCTTTAGGAGAGAGAATTTTAGGACGTGTTGCATTACAAGACGTTATTAATCCTCTTACTAACGAGGTAATGGTTAAATCTGGAGAGCAAATCACTGAATCAATCATGAGAACTATCGAAGCTTCTCCAATTGAGAAAGTAGAAGTTAGATCTCCATTAACTTGTGAAGCTTTAAAAGGTATTTGTGCTAAATGTTACGGTAGAAACTTAGCTACTGGTAAGATGACACAAAGAGGTGAAGCTGTCGGAGTTATTGCAGCTCAGTCTATTGGAGAGCCAGGTACACAGTTAACACTTCGTACGTTCCACGTTGGAGGGGTTGCTGGAGGTATCTCTGAAGAGTCTAGTATTATTACAAGATTCGCTGGTAGACTTGAAATTGAAGATTTAAAAACAGTTAAAGGTGAAGACGGAGAAGGAAACTCTGTTGATATCGTAGTTTCTCGTTCAACTGAGTTGAAATTAGTTGACGAAAAAACTGGAATTGTTTTAAATACACATAACATTCCTTACGGATCTAGTATTTTTGTTAATGATGGAGATACTGTTGCTAAAGGAACTGTAATCTGTAAATGGGATCCATATAACGGTGTAATTGTTTCTGAGTTTACTGGTAAGATTGCTTACGAAGATTTAGAGCAAGGACAATCGTTCATGGTGGAGATCGATGAGCAGACTGGTTTCCAAGAAAAAGTAATTTCTGAGGCTAGAAACAAAAAATTAATCCCAACTTTATTAGTTTATGGTAAAGAAGGTGAATTGATTCGTTCTTACAACTTACCAGTAGGTGCACACTTAATGGTTGAGAATGGAGAGAAAATTAAAGCAGGTAAAGTATTAGTTAAGATTCCACGTCGTTCTTCTAAAGCGGGCGATATCACGGGAGGTCTTCCTAGAATTACAGAGTTGCTTGAGGCTCGTAACCCTTCTAACCCAGCTGTTGTATCTGAAATTGATGGTGTTGTATCTTTTGGAAAAATTAAGAGAGGTAACCGTGAGATCGTTATCGAGTCTAAATTTGGAGAGATTAAAAAGTATTTAGTTAAACTTTCTAGCCAAATCTTAGTACAAGAAAATGACTTCGTAAGAGCGGGAGTTCCATTGTCTGATGGTGCAATTACACCAGATGACATCTTAAGAATTCAAGGTCCAGCTGCTGTACAACAGTACTTGGTAAATGAAATTCAAGAGGTTTACCGTTTACAAGGGGTAAAAATTAATGACAAACACTTCGAGGTAGTTATTCGTCAGATGATGCGTAAAGTACGAGTTGAAGATCCAGGAGATACTCTATTCTTAGAAGATCAATTGATCCACACTAAAGACTTTATCATTCAAAATGATAAATTATATGGTATGAAAGTGGTTGAAGATGCTGGAGATTCTTCAGTATTGAAACCAGGTCAGATCATTACTCCTCGTGAGTTACGTGATGAGAATTCATTATTGAAACGTACAGATAAAAATCTTGTTGTAGCAAGAGACGTAATCACTGCAACTGCAACGCCAGTTTTACAAGGTATTACAAGAGCTTCGTTACAAACTAAATCATTCATTTCTGCGGCTTCATTCCAGGAGACAACGAAAGTACTTAACGAGGCTGCTGTAGCTGGTAAAGTAGATGATCTAGAAGGATTAAAAGAAAATGTAATTGTTGGACACAGAATTCCTGCAGGAACTGGTATGAGAGAGTACGATAACACTATCGTAGGATCTAAAGATGATTACAACGAAATGATGGCTAATAAAGAAGAATACATTTATTAATTAGGAAACTATGAGTAATCCGAAACAACAACAAGAGCAAATTAATATCGAGTTAGATGAAAACATCGCAGAAGGAATTTATTCTAATCTTGCGATAATTAATCACTCCTCATCAGAGTTTGTTTTAGATTTTGTGAGCATTATGCCAGGTATTCCTAAAGCCAAGGTAAAGTCAAGAATTGTCTTGACACCGCAACATGCTAAAAGATTATTGCGTGCTATAGGTGAAAATATCCATAGATTTGAGGCTGCTCATGGCGAAATCAAAGAAACGGAGCAAGCACCAATTCCGCTTAATTTTGGTCCAACTGGACAAGCATAAATTTTAAAGCCCCTTTTTAAGGGGCTTTTTTATTGGAAGAAGAATGCAGTTAATCTGATTTAATTTACTTTGGTCGACAAAATTTCTTTCTAATCCAATATTCTTTTAATTTGGTGTTGCCTAAAAAAGATTGAATTTTGAAATATAATGACTTAGTAAAGGTTGATTTAATTCAAATTATAAAAAAGCGCTAATTTAATATTAGCGCTTTTTTTATGCTGAAAATTTTGGAATGAAATTTTTTAAAACTGTTTCCCAACCTTTTTATGTAAAATGTACTCTATATAAGTAAAATGATCTGCGAAAGATTCTAACTTAAAAAGATACATTATGAAAAAGAAATTCACCTTAGAAATAGCAAGCCCTTGTTCTGAAAATTTTGATAAAATGATTCCTAATGCAAATGGTTCATTTTGCAATTCGTGCATGAAAAATGTAATTGATTTAAGTAGAAAAACGAATTCTGAAGTGGCTAAATTCATTGCAGAAAACAAAGACAGCAATATTTGCGCAAGACTGAAAGCAACCCAGCTAGAAGAAGAATTTCAATATAGTGAAACATCTAAAATCAATAATTTAAAGTATGCCGCCGTTGCAGCTTCTATTTTATTGGTGTCAAATGTAAGCGGACAAGAAAAAGCTAATGTCGAAACAGAAATTAGAGTTCCACAGCCAGTTCATTACACCGTTGGTAAAGTTGCTTATGTTCAAAGTACAGAAGAACAATCAATCTTTGTAAAAGGAAAATTATTGGAAGCCAAAACGAAGAAACCTTTCGATAAAAAAACATATAGAAATCTTGAGATAACTATTAATGGTTCAAAAAGTAATGTGAAAATGAATTCGAAAACAGGTGAGTTTTTAATTCCAATAGTTGTCTCAAAAGATGCTAAGACATTTCAGATAACTATTACAGCAGATGATTACTATCTTTCTAAAGCAGTTAATTTTGATGTGAATTTAGTGAAAGATAATGTTTTGAATCAAAATATAATTATCTCAGCAGAAGAACTCTCTAGGATTTATATTGCGGGCGGATTAGGAATTAATTATATTTCTGAGAAAAGAACAAAGGAAATTTAGATACAAAAAAGGCTGTTTAGAATTTAAACAGCCTTTTATATTTCAAATAAATGAGATTTTTAATCAAATTCTGATGTAAAGTATAATTTTACAGAAGGATATTTGCTTTGCGTCATTTGAATGGTAAAATCAGAATCGGCTAAGAATACTAATTGACCGTATTTATCATGGGCAAGGAATTTTTGTTTGATACGTTTAAATTCTTTGAACTCTTCATTTTTAGCATCGTCTGGTTTTACCCAGCAAGCTTTATGAACAGGGAAGTTTTCATAAGTACATTTTGCTCCATATTCGTGCTCTAAACGATATTGAATTACTTCATATTGAAGCGCTCCAACCGTTCCGATAACTTTACGATTATTCATTTCAAGTGTAAATAGCTGTGCCACACCTTCATCCATTAACTGATCAACTCCTTTTTCTAATTGCTTAGCTTTCATTGGGTCAGCATTGTTGATATATCTAAAGTGCTCTGGAGAGAAACTCGGAATTCCTTTAAAACTCATGATTTCGCCTTCTGTTAAAGTATCACCAATTTTAAAGTTTCCTGTATCATGCAAACCTACAATGTCACCAGGATAAGAAATGTCTACGATCTCTTTTTTCTCAGCGAAAAAGGCATTCGGACTTGAGAATTTTAAGTTTTTCTTCTGACGAACGTGGTAATAAGGTTTATTTCTTTCAAAAGTTCCCGAAACGATTTTGATAAATGCTAAACGGTCACGGTGTTTTGGATCCATGTTGGCGTGGATTTTGAAAACAAATCCAGACATTTTTTCTTCTGTCGGCTCAACTGTACGAGTTTCAGAATCTTTTGCTCTTGGAGAAGGAGCGATTGTAATGAAACAATCTAACAACTCACGAACTCCAAAATTATTTAAAGCAGAACCAAAGAATACAGGTTGAATCTTTCCGTCCAAATAATCTTGACGCTCAAATTTTGGATAAACCTCATCAATTAATTCTAATTCTTCACGAAGTTTATTCGCTGCTTTTTCACCCACAATTTTGTCTAATTCTGGATTATTCTGAACATCAGAAAAAGCAATTGTTTCTTCGATATTTTTACGGCTGTCTCCACTGAAAAGATTAATGTTTTCTTCCCATAAGTTGTAAATTCCTTGGAAATCATAACCCATTCCGATAGGGAAACTCAAAGGCGTAACTTTTAATCCTAATTTTTGTTCTACTTCATCCATTAGATCGAAAGCATCTTTACCTTCACGGTCTAATTTGTTGATGAAAACAATCATCGGAATGTTACGCATTCTACAAACGGCAACCAATTTTTCAGTTTGTTCCTCAACCCCTTTTGCAACGTCAATTACAACAATTACGCTATCAACAGCAGTTAAAGTTCTAAATGTATCTTCAGCAAAATCCTTGTGTCCAGGAGTATCAAGGATGTTGATTTTTTTATCTTTATAATTAAAAGCAAGCACAGAAGTCGAAACCGAGATACCTCTTTGGCGTTCGATTTCCATAAAGTCACTCGTTGCTCCTTTTTTAATTTTGTTATTCTTTACAGCTCCTGCTTCTTGAATTGCACCTCCAAATAAAAGTAATTTCTCTGTTAATGTCGTTTTACCGGCATCGGGATGCGATATAATTCCAAATGTTCTTCTGCGTTGTATTTCTTTTAAAAAGCTCATATTTCGTATAAATAGGTTGCAAAAGTACTATTAATTACGGCTTAATAAAAATATTAGGTTCTTAAATAAGGAGCTTTAATTCACAAGATTCATTTCGACGTAGTTTTTTTGCCACGAATTACACAAATTAGCACAAATTAATTAGTGTAAATTTGTGTAATTCGTGGCAAAATATAAAAAAGGCTGCTCATTTTGAGCAGCCTTAGAATAGTCATTTTAAAATTACTGATTAATTGACCAAATTGAATATCCCTTTGGAGGACATTGTATTTTTACCCATTTGTCTGCCTGAGTAGTTGGATACCAAGTTGAGTTTCCTGTGAAATCTTTAATTTGAGTATTAGCCCAATTCGTCTGAACCCATCTTTCTTGCCAAACGTCTGAATTATTAATGTAAACTACCAATCCTGGATTTCCGTTATATCCGTTTCTTCTTGCAACATATTCGTCATTATCAGAATATAAAATAGAAGTCGTTCCCGTTGCTTTATTATTGTGAATCCAGATTAGATTGTTTAGTTTGTTTTTGTCTAGCCATTCTTCATAATCTCTGTAGAAAATTGTTGGATAACCTTCGTGAGTTAATATATATGAATACGCCAACATTTTACTCCAAATTTCATCTGTATCGTGATTAGTTACAAATGTTACAGCTTTGTATGGGTTACGTTTCCACATCATATCATCATTTAATAATGCAAGGTTATTTCCGTCAAAAGCGTCATTCATTTTATAGTAACATGCAAAGTCAAAAACAGAACTGTTGGCATTGTTTGCCCAGTCATTTAATACATTTACATTTGAGTCCCATAATTCTCCAACAGAAAATCCGCCAACATTGGCATTCCATGAATTTACAACCCATGCACCAAAACCTTTTACGTAGTCGAATCTCCAACCATCAAATTTCATGGTGTTTTTATAATATTTACCAACTCCGTCGGTTCTCAGCCACAACCAGTTTTGAACATTTGGTGCAGCGTGGCATAAATCTGGAAAACCTCCAAAAGATCCTTCGTCATTGTTTCCATAACTGTTTTTGTAAAAATCATTATAGTTACGCGGAAATTTACCAGAAGCAACTCCTGTAAAATTTGTCCATGTATTTGTTCCTGTAAACGGATTTGCTTCAGATTGCCCTCCGCTGTTATGGTTAATTACAATATCAGCATAAACTTTAATGTTTTCGTTATGAGCTGCTGTAATTAAGCTTACCAATTCGGCTTTGGATCCAAATCTTGTTTCAACACTTCCGTTTTGGTTGTAATCTCCAAAATCAAAATAATCTGTTGGGTCATATCCCATAGAAAAAGCTCCGTTTTGCGCTTTTGATGCTGGCGGAAGCCAAATTGAACCAATTCCAGCATTTCCCCATGCAGTTACTTTACTGCTTACGGTATTCCACCAAGTTCCTCCTGCAGGAACATCCCAATAGAAAGCTTGCATCATAACACCGCCTCCTGGATTGTCTACATATTTTCCTGTTGTAGAACTAGAAGTGCCAGTGCTAAAAGGTTTTCCGTCATGATGCGTAACATCAATAATCTTAAATTGTTTGCTTTCTGCTTTGGCATCTGATTCACTAATTTCATTTTGTGAGCACGAATAAAGTAGTGCTGAAAATGCCGTAATAAGACATAGTTTTAAAATAGGTTTTTTCATAATAGATGTGGTTAAGTTAAATAGTGAGTTTTGTAATTATTTAATTTTAGGCTTTAAAAAGTATAAAATGCTAATTTTTTATCCCCTAAAATGATAATTACGCATCTAAAGTAAATGTTTTTTGATTTAATTTTAATTTGTAAGAAAATAGTTTGTTACGAAAACGTTGTAGTGTTGAGAACTTTTTTTATAATGCTTATTATAAGACAATTATTTGCCTTTAAAATTCAAATTTGGCTATTGATTATAAAATTATCGTTCTTTGTAATGAAAAAATGAAATAGATGATTCCTAGCATTGATATAATACTATCCTATAATTTTTTGTTAATAGTATATCGGATAGTTGGATTATGTAATTGAATTGTTATTTTTGTTCGTTATAAGTTACGAAAGAACTATACTTTATTGTTTATGTTTGGTTGAACATCAATAATTTAAGAGAGATTATCTAAAACAGGCTTACATTCAAATAAAAATTAAAATAATGCTATTAAAAAAATTACAGCTAAAAACAATTGAGTTGACACTAACAATTTGTTTTTTTCTTTTTTTTGCTCCAATTATCACAGCACAAGAAATTATTCCTGATGTTGTTGCCCAAAAGCCAGTTGAAGCTCCTACTGGTGGGAAATTGAAAATTGACGGAATCATTGCTACGGTAGGAGATTATATCGTTTTAGATTCTGATATCGACAAAGGATTTTTGGAAATTACTGCTCAAGGCGGATCTACAAAAGATATTACAAGATGCCAGATGCTAGGTAAGCTTTTAGAAGATAAATTATACGCTCACCAAGCCATTCAGGATAGTATTATTGTGAGTGACGCAGAGGTAAGAAGTATGATGGAAGAGCGTCTTAACTATATGACGCAACAAGTAGGAGATATCAATAAAGTAGTTGAATACTATAAAAAAAGTTCTGTAGAAGAGTTTAAAACCTATTTTGCCGACATCTTGAAGGAGCAGAAATTGGCTTCTGAAATGAGAGATAAAATCATTAAAGATGTTGAGATTACTCCAGAAGAAGTACGTAACTTCTTTAAGAAAATCCCAAAAGATGAACTACCAACTTTTGGAGCTGAAATGGAAGTAGCACAAATTGTGGTGGAGCCTAAAATTTCTAAAGAAGACAAGCAGAAAGTTATAGATAAACTAAATGCTATAAGACAAGATGTTCTTGACGGTTCGAGTTTTGCGACAAAAGCAGTTTTATATTCACAGGATAAAGCGTCTGTTCCATCTGGAGGGTTTTATAAGATAACACGTAAGACTCCTTTTGTAAAAGAGTTTAAAGATGTTGCGTTTAGTTTACAAGCAGGCGAGATTTCGCAACCGTTTGAAACTACTTTTGGGTTCCATATCATTATGGTAGAAAAAATTAAGGGGCAAGAAGTAGAACTTCGCCATATTTTATTGTCTCCAACAGTTTCAGAAGCGGCTATGAAAGAAGCTAAAGAGCGAATCACTAATATTAGGAATAAAATTATCAATAAAGAACTGACTTTTGCTGAAGCGGCAAGAACAGAATCTGATGAAAAAGAAACGAGAACAAACGGAGGAACATTGGTAAATCCAACAACACAAGATACTCGATTTGAGCTGACTAAAATGGATCCGCAATTGTACAGCCAAGTTTCCAACTTAAAAGGAGACGAGATTTCTCAGCCACTTTTGAACACTGACGAAAAAGAAAAAAAGACATATAAAATTATTACAGTTACAAATCGCATTGATGAACATGCTGCAGATTATGCTAAAGATTATACTAAGATTAAAGAATTAGCATTAAAAGAAAAGCAGATTAATGCCATCGCAAAATGGTTTGATGCTAAAATTAAAGATACCTACATCAAAATTATTGGCGAATACAAAGACTGTACTTTTGCAAACAATTGGTTGAAAAAATAAGTTTTAATAAATAAATAAAAAGAGTTAGTTTTATGAATTCATAAAACTAACTCTTTTTAATTTTAAATACATTCATAAATGTCTGACGTAACAGCAATTCATAATTTAGTTCAAAAAAGAAACGAACTAAAAAAAGAGATAGCGAAAATCATTGTAGGGCAGGACGCCGTTGTAGATCAAATTTTACTTTGTATATTTTCTGGAGGCCACGCGCTTTTAATTGGAGTTCCTGGCTTGGCAAAAACCTTAATGATAAATACTTTATCTCAGGCTTTAGGGCTAGATTTTAAAAGAATTCAGTTTACGCCAGATTTGATGCCTTCTGATATTTTAGGAAGTGAAATTTTGGATGAGAATAGAAATTTTAAATTCATTAAAGGACCAATTTTTTCTAATATTATTTTGGCCGACGAGATTAATAGAACACCGCCAAAAACACAAGCCGCTTTGTTAGAAGCAATGCAAGAGAGGTCAGTGACTATTGCAGGCCAGCATCATAAATTAGATTTACCATATTTTGTCTTGGCGACTCAGAACCCAATTGAGCAAGAAGGAACTTATCCTTTGCCAGAAGCTCAGTTAGACCGTTTTATGTTTGCCATTAAATTGGAATATCCAACTTTTGAAGAAGAAGTTCAAGTAGTGAAAAGAACCACTTCTGATGTAAAGACAGAAATCAATCCGCTGTTTACAGCTCAGGAAATTATCGATTTCCAGCACTTAATCCGAAGAATTCCGGTAGCAGATAACGTTATCGAATATGCTGTAACTTTGGTGAGCAAAACTCGTCCTGACAATAGTTTGACTAACGATTTTGTGAAAAACTGCCTGGATTGGGGTGCAGGGCCAAGAGCTTCGCAAAACTTAATTTTAGCAGCAAAAGCACATGCCGCTTTCAACGGAAAGTTTTCGCCAGATATTGAAGATGTCCAAGCAGTTGCAACTGGTATTTTGAGACATAGAATTATTAAAAATTATAAAGCTGATGCTGAAGGTATAACAGAAGAAGCTATCATTGCTAAGTTACTTTAGCTTTTTTATGATAAGTTGAAAGATAATAACGATACAAAAAATCGTATATAACCAATTCGTGAATTCTTCCTTTTGATTTAAATATTCGATTCATTGTCATGTGGATATGACTAGCTACAAAGGTATTAATGTTAGTTTTTGATTTTTTACAAGAAGAGATTGTTTTTTTGATAGTTTCAATAGAATTTTCTCTTTTTGTATCTAAAATTTCTTGTATTTCTATATAATCTGGATTTGTAAAAAATGTTGGATTTAGAAAATTTTCGATTCTCTTACGGTTTATTCTGAACTTTTCGTCTAATTGTTTTTTTAGAGGTCTCGATATGCCAAACTCATTTCCAAAACCAGTTTTTAATTGATCCATTAAATTGAGTTTTTCTGTTATTGTAAAATGAAAACTGTCAAGAAATGTATCAATGGCTCTAAGACTGAAAAGCCATCTAATTTCTTCCCCTTCTTCTCCTTCAATTAAACTAACAAACTTAGAAATCATTAAACTATCATGAAAAAAAAGATCTTCTGATAATTCTACTTTTTTTTTACCTCCGTAGCGTTCAATTTCTTGTTTATAAGTATCTAATTGAATGTTCCAAATTATATTTGCTATAATATATTTTTTAAAAATATCTTTAAATCGTTGTACTACAACAGCGAAATTGCTCGTGTCCTTTAGGTGTAATCTAACTCGTAAATGGTGTTCTGGATCCGAATATCTTACAAAGAACCATTTGTCAATAATATGTTGTTTTAATAATGACTGACAAATGGGTAGAATTGTCTCAGTTAAAATTAAATCTGATGTAGAATGTCCTGTATATATTTTATAATAAATCCATTTATCTCCCGGCAGATAATCGCGTTGCATTATTTTACTCATAGATTGTTTGATAGTTTTTGATTATTGAAGAATGATAAAATTATTTCGTTTGAGTAATATTCTTTATTGGTGTCTAAAATTTCACTTTTTTCTGCATGCAAGAATTCCTTTAAAATGAAATTGCTTTTTTTTCTAACTATATCTATTAGCATTTTAACTGAAGTCAAATTATTAAAATTAATTAGTAACTCATTATCATTTTCCACAAGTACAGCAAATAGAGGTATTTTTTTTATTTTTCTAAAATTTTCAATTTCTAGAATGAATTCATTTTGGTTGTTTATGTTTTTAATTAAACTCTCAATATCTTTTTTCTCAATATTCCATGTTGCTTCATATAGAATAACATCTTCATATTCAATTCTAGGGATAAAGTCATATGTATTCGAGATACTGCCTAAATTAAAAGACATTCCTTGCCTTTTTCCTTCAAGCTGAAAATCGCATAAGAAATGATAGATAGGAAGTGAGTTTTGAGAATAATTATGAGCATTTGTTAAACGTGGTATAACCTTACGATTGTGTTTTTTTGATCTTAATACCAATTTATCATTTTTGATAGATATATATAAGTCATCAATTGAAATTTGAAATTCATCTCCTAATGTTGAATTTCCTAAATAAGGTATTTCAAAATTTCTAAAAGAGGGTCTCATAAGTATGTTTCCGACACGAGACTCAGGGAGGTGAATTATTTCTGCTAGAATAGAGTCTTCATTGATGTTATTTTCAGTCTCTATAATTGTGTTTACATATTCATTTATTTTTATATCACTGTGGCAAAATCTTCCTAATAAATTAGCCGCGCTTGAACCTCCAATTCCACTAAACTTTACTTTTTCTTTTTTATCAATAATTACTAATTCTATTATTGTAGATATTGTATCTGGAAGATTAAGCCAATTTTCATCTAAATGGCTTAGTTCGTTTTGGGTAATGTTAATAACTAAGTTGTTATTTTTATTTGCCTGTAATATTTTTTTGTGAAAGAAAGAATTAAAAGGATTCCATTCAAATGTTTGGCTTGAGTTTTTGATTTTGGTTTCTGGCAAGCTTAAATCATCAATAAGAGGATTAGTTGTGTTTTGCTCAAATCTTTTATGATAACCTATTCCTATTTCAGAATCAAGTACTTTTGATAGTTGTATTTCTTGATTTTCGTATCGTGTGTAAAATCTTTTTTTAAATTCTAATAGTGTTGCATTTTCAGAGTTATGTGAAAATTTATTTAGTACAGACATGCCCTTTCTAACCGAATTTACCAAACTAATGTTTAGTGTGTTGTGAGCCGTGGAGATACTCATATCGGTTTGAAATAAGTGACTTAGATCAAACTCTGTGTTTAGGTCCTTTAAAATTTCAATTATAGTTTTATACTTTTCTATATTATTTCCTATGTTTTCGTCGATTTCAATTAGCTTTGATTTCAAAAGATGTAATTTATCTAATACACTTTCAGTTTGGTTTAATTTTTCTATTATTAAAATTATTTGATTGTAAAATTCAATTCCTGTGACTGATGGTTCTAAGTTGCTTATAAGTACCTGATTGTTAATTAGTTCTTCGATGAAATTGGTTGCTGTTTCGTGACTAATGCTTTCAGAAACAATTTCATTTGCAATATCATTTATCAATGCACCTTTTTTAGAAATCTCTATGATTTTTTTTATATGTTTTGAGTTACTTATTGAAACAACTTGATGATTTCTTCGTCCGTTTGTATAGTAATATTCAATATAGCGTATCTTGTCAGCGACTTCATACATGCTTTTGTTTGGACGGAATAGTAGTTGGTTTTTTATAAAATCAAGTTTAGATAAATTCTGTGATAGTGCTACTAAGTAATTCATGTCGAAGCGAGTATGTCGTTTATTATGAGTTGCTCCGTTTAAAACTATATTAGTTGTAGAGGTAATATTTCCTATAGTACATCCCGCAAATAACCCAAAAGGAGTACATCTTGATGATAACCGAGAAATATATTTTAAAATAGATAATTTTAATTTTTCTGGATTTTCTGAACCTTTGCCAGTTTCTTCTTTGTTGATCCATTTTAGAATTGCATTGTAAAGAACTGGAGAGGCTATATATATAGCTTCTCTTAAAACCGGATCATTGATTAAAGATAGAAAATCTTCATCATTTAAATTTGTTTTCTTTGTAAAATTCTTGTAAAAATCTAAAGAATAAAGAGGAGTTCTTAAAATGAATTTATTAAATGCTTGGTAAGGATTTTTATTTGACATTTTTTATATTAACTGATCATTAAACATTCATCCCAATTAAATTTATTATCTGTTAGGTAGTCGATAATAACTAATCCTATTCCACTAATACCTTCTAATAGGGATAATTCGTTTTTCCACGTTTGTTTGCCGCCAATCCATTTTTTGTATCCAGCAAAACCATCTTCATGAAAACTCATTTTAAGGCCCTCATTTAGCCAGTATTCTGTTGCTTTTTTGAAAATTGGCTCTCGAGTTTCTTTATAAGCTCTGTTGAAAACTTTCGCTATACCAAATGCGCCATGGCAAATTCCTGCATCATTAATTAATGTGTCATGTTGTTGTATTCTATTTGCAGAATGCTTTAAAATATCAATAGCTGTTTTATTAATGTTGTTATTTTTAAGGGTTTTAGATGCTTGTAGTAAGGTTATACCAATTCCTAGATCTCCATAGCACCAAGCTAATCGACTATGTTGATTGCTATTGCCAAGTTCACATTCGAAATTAGGAAATATAGAATAATGATTAGTTTCTTTGTTTTTATGGTGGAGTATGTATGAAATACTTTTTTCGATTAACGGTTTTACATGTAATTTAAAATCTGAATGACTATGTAATCGGGAAAGAAAATTAATAATACTAGGAATTCCATGAGAAAGACTAAAATTGTATCCGCGTTTTTGTGTTTCAATGCTTAGAACAGATTCCCATTTCATTTTATTTTCAGATTCTATTGCAAATTTTCCAATTGATGAGATTAATTCTAAGAGGTAAATTTTATATCTGTTCTTTAGCTTTTGTGAAGTTGTGCTTTTATAACGTGATAGAAAATAATAACCGTAGCCAATGCTTCCATGTAAAAAATCAAAGTAGCCTATTGAAGCGTCTATAGATTGTCTTTCGAAAAGATAATGATCCAAGTCTGATAGCACTTTGTCATTATCAAACTCAATAAAATTTTCTATGTGCAGATGTTCAAGGGCCCATCCAAAGCCTGCAATACCGCTACAATAAGTTGGAAGTTCGTAGTTATCGTTTATTTTTTCAAAACAATCGGTTATAATTTTAACTCCTAGATCGGATGCCTCATCTTCATTCTTAAATCGAGAATAATAAAAGTGAAACATTGCAAGACCAGTTAATCCAGTTAATACACCTAAATTTTCAGATTGATGTTTGCTCTTTAGAATTTTATAAATTTCTTCTAATTTGAAATTTAATTTAGTTGTAATATAAATTTGATTAATATTTGTATTTTGCATATAAGTTTAAATATATATCTTGAAAATTAAATTTAATTTTTAAGACAGCATTGTGGATATTTTTGAAGTAAAAATATTATTTATTTTAAATAATATGTAATTTTTTATTTATAAATTAAAAAAAAATATTTAGATTTGGTTTTATTATTAATAACAAAAAGCATTAAAATGAAAAAAAAATCTATTAATGAATTACGTTTAGATAAAAATGTGATTTCAAAATTTTCTGCTAAGATGATAAAAGGCGGCGGAGGTGATACTTATACGTGTGCAGATAGTCCAATGACATCCTGCAATGGAAAATGCGGACCTGTGCAAACTCACGCTACTGCAGCAGCACAGACATGTGTGGAATCTGTTGATCTTGCCTGTGAAAACCCTCCTTTCATTAGTTAATTTTAAGCAGACATTTTAATTCATAATCGAAAACAGTAGATCGTTCTACTGTTTTTTTTTTGTTTTCAAAATAATTCTTGTAAAAGAAATTAAGATCGAACTATAACGTTATAATTTTTAATTTAGAAAGATTCTTCGTGAAAATAGATGTAAAAACTTACTTGCTTAATAACATTGAATTTCGACTTTGTTAAAGAAAAGATTTTTAAATGTTAATAATTCATTATTTTAATATAAAACTGATTTTTTGGCAAAAACAAGCAGTGAAAATCGTTTTTTAGCAATAATAATTTTTGAAAAGCCTTGTTCTATTAAATTTTTTTTAATTATCGTGTTTAATGCTTAAATTTGCCTCAAAAAAAATAAATCCGCTTTTATTATGAATATTTATCAGGATTACCTTCAAGAAATTGAAGAAAGAAAAAGTCAAGGGTTGCACCCTAAACCAATTGATGGAGCTGAATTATTAAGCGAAATCATTGCCCAAATTAAAGATGTTGATAACGCATACCGCGAAGATTCTCTTAAGTTTTTTATTTACAATACTTTACCTGGTACTACAAGCGCTGCAGGTGAAAAAGCAAAGTTTTTAAAAGAAATCATTTTAGGCCAATCTATTGTAAAAGAGATTACGCCTGATTTTGCTTTTGAATTATTATCGCACATGAAGGGTGGGCCTTCAATCGAAGTGTTATTAGATTTGGCTTTAGGAAATGATGCTGCAATCGCTCAACAAGCAGCAGATGTTCTTAAAACACAAGTTTTTCTTTATGATGCAGATACAGATCGTTTGAAAGAAGCGTTCAAAAATGGTAATGCATTCGCTAAAGAAATTATCGAAAGTTATGCAAAAGCTGAATTCTTCACGAAACTTCCAGAAGTAGCTGAAGAAATTAAAGTTGTTACTTATATTGCTGGAGAAGGTGATATCTCTACAGATTTATTATCTCCAGGAAATCAAGCTCACTCACGTTCAGATCGTGAGCTTCACGGAAAATGTATGATTACTCCAGAAGCGCAAAAAGAAATTCAAGCGCTTCAAGCGAAACATCCAGATGCTAGTGTGATGTTAATTGCTGAAAAAGGTACAATGGGAGTTGGTTCTTCTCGTATGTCAGGAGTGAACAACGTAGCACTTTGGACTGGAAAACAAGCTAGCCCATACGTTCCATTCGTAAATATTGCACCAATTGTTGGAGGTACAAATGGTATTTCTCCAATTTTCCTTACTACAGTTGATGTAACTGGAGGTATCGGAATTGACCTTAAAAACTGGGTTAAAAAACTTGATGCAGACGGAAAACCAGTATTGAACGAAAATAACGAACCAATTCTTGAGCAAGCTTATTCAGTTGCTACAGGAACGGTTTTAACTATCAATACACAAACTAAAAAATTATACAACGGTGATCAGGAATTGATCGATATTTCGAGATCATTTACTCCTCAAAAGAAAGAATTTATTAGAGCTGGAGGATCTTACGCAATTGTATTTGGTAAAAAACTTCAGACTTTCGCAGCTAAGGTTTTAGATATTCAAGCTCCTGCTGTATTTGCTCCATCTAAAGAAATTTCTAACGAAGGACAAGGTTTAACTGCAGTTGAAAAAATCTTCAATAAAAATGCTGTTGGAATTGCTCCAGGGAAAGTGTTGCACGCAGGATCTGACGTTCGTGTAGAAGTAAACATTGTAGGTTCTCAAGATACTACAGGTCTTATGACTGCTCAGGAATTAGAATCTATGGCTGCTACAGTTATTTCTCCAATTGTTGATGGTGCTTACCAATCGGGTTGTCATACTGCTTCAGTTTGGGATAAAAAGGCTCAGGCTAATATTCCTAAATTGATGAAATTTATGAACAACTTCGGTTTAATCACGGCTCGTGACCCGAAAGGTGTTTATCATTCAATGACAGACGTTATCCATAAAGTGCTTAATGATATTACTATCGACGAATGGGCAATCATTATCGGTGGTGACTCTCACACAAGAATGTCTAAAGGTGTTGCTTTTGGTGCTGACTCAGGAACTGTTGCGCTTGCATTAGCTACTGGTGAAGCTTCTATGCCTATTCCAGAATCTGTAAAAGTAACTTTCGTAGGAGATATGAAAGAGTATATGGATTTTCGTGATGTGGTTCACGCTACACAAGCTCAAATGCTTAAGAAATTCAACGGTGAGAACGTATTCCAAGGAAGAATCATTGAGGTTCACATTGGAACTCTTACTGCTGACCAAGCGTTTACATTTACAGATTGGACTGCAGAGATGAAAGCAAAAGCTTCTATCTGTATTTCAGAAGATGATACTTTGATCGAATCATTGGAAATTGCTAAAGGCAGAATCCAAATCATGATCGACAAAGGAATGGATAATGAAAGACAAGTTCTTCAAGGGTTAATCAACAAAGCTGATAAGAGAATTGCTGAAATTAAATCTGGCGAAAAACCAGCTTTAACTCCAGATGCAAATGCTAAATATTATGCTGAAGTTGTGGTTGATTTGGATCAAATTGCTGAACCAATGATCGCTGACCCAGATGTAAATAATAAAGACGTTTCTAAACGTTATACTCACGATACTATCAGACCATTATCTTTCTATGGTGGAGATAAAAAAGTAGATCTTGGATTTATTGGTTCTTGTATGGTTCATAAAGGAGATATGAAAATCCTTGCTCAGATGTTGAAAAATGTTGAAGCGCAACAAGGAAAAGTTGAATTTAAAGCTCCTCTTGTGGTTGCTCCTCCTACTTACAACATTGTGGACGAGCTTAAAGCTGAAGGTGACTGGGAAGTTTTACAAAGATACTCTGGTTTCGAATTTGACGATAATGCTCCAAAAGGTGCAGCTCGTACAGAATATGAAAACATGTTGTATTTAGAGCGTCCTGGATGTAACCTTTGTATGGGGAACCAAGAAAAAGCGGCTAAAGGAGATACGGTAATGGCAACATCTACTCGTTTATTCCAAGGAAGAGTTGTAGAAGATGCTGAGGGTAAAAAAGGAGAATCATTGCTTTCTTCTACTCCAGTTGTGGTTCTTTCTACAATTTTAGGTAGAACTCCAACTATGGAAGAATACACTGCTGCGGTAGATGGTATCAACTTGACTAAGTTTGCACCATCTAATAAACAATTAGTTATGTAATCGAAAGATTGTTTAATAATATTTCAAAGCCCGAGTCGTAAAACTCGGGCTTTTTTAGTAATAATTGTTCTATTTTTTGTAACTTGTCATGTTCAAAAAAGAATAATAAAAACAAAAAAATCTATGGCTTTTGATATCGAAATGATTAAAAAAGTGTACGAAAACATGCCAGCTCGCGTTGATAAAGCGCGTGAGATTGTTGGTCGTCCGCTTACTTTAACAGAGAAAATTTTATACAATCACCTTTGGGATGGAAATCCTACTAAGGCGTTTGGAAGAGGAGTTGATTATGTTGATTTTGCACCAGACCGTGTAGCGTGTCAAGATGCAACTGCGCAGATGGCATTATTGCAGTTTATGCATGCTGGTAAATCTAAAGTGGCGGTACCTACAACGGTTCACTGCGATCACTTGATTCAGGCAAAAGTGGATGCGGTAACCGATTTGGCTAGAGCAAAAACACAAAGTAATGAGGTTTTTGACTTCTTATCTTCGGTGTCTAATAAATACGGAATTGGTTTCTGGAAACCAGGAGCTGGAATTATCCATCAAGTTGTGCTTGAAAATTATGCATTTCCTGGTGGAATGATGATTGGTACCGATTCTCACACTGTAAATGCAGGTGGTCTAGGAATGGTGGCAATTGGTGTTGGTGGAGCAGATGCTGTAGATGTTATGTCTGGAATGGCTTGGGAGCTTAAGTTTCCTAAACTTATCGGAGTTAAATTAACTGGTAAATTATCAGGATGGACAGCTCCAAAAGATGTTATTCTTAAAGTAGCAGGTATTCTAACTGTAAAAGGAGGAACTGGAGCTATTGTAGAATATTTTGGAGAAGGTGCAAATGCAATGTCTTGTACAGGTAAAGGAACTATCTGTAACATGGGAGCTGAAATTGGAGCAACAACTTCAACTTTTGGTTACGATGATTCTATGAGCCGCTACCTTCGTTCTACAAATAGAGCAGAAGTGGCTGATGCTGCAGATAAAATCGCTTCTTATCTAACAGGAGATCCAGAAGTATATGCTAATCCAGAAAAATACTTCGATCAAGTTATCGAAATTGACTTGTCTACATTAGAGCCACATTTAAATGGTCCTTTTACTCCAGATTTAGCAACTCCAATTTCTAAAATGAAAGAGGAAGCAGTTAAAAATAACTGGCCATTACAAATCCAAGTAGGTTTAATTGGTTCTTGTACAAACTCTTCTTACGAAGATATTTCCCGCGCAGCGTCGTTGGCAAGACAAGTTGCAGATAAAAATCTAAAAACAAAATCACAATTTACAATCACCCCAGGTTCTGAAGTAGTTCGTTCTACAATAGAAAGAGATGGTTTTATTGATACTTTCCATAAAATTGGAGCGACAGTTTTTGCAAATGCTTGCGGACCATGTATTGGTATGTGGGATAGAGAAGGAGCAGAAAAAGAAGAGAGAAACACAATTGTGCATTCTTTCAACCGTAACTTCTCAAAACGTGCAGACGGTAATCCAAATACTTTAGCTTTTGTAGGTTCTCCAGAATTGGTAACAGCTTTGGCTATTGCCGGTGATTTAAGTTTTAATCCATTAACAGATACATTAATCAACGAAGATGGAGAAGAAGTAAAACTTGACGAACCAACAGGGCAAGAACTTCCTCCTAAAGGTTTTTATGCAGAAGATCCAGGGTTTCAGGCTCCGGCTGCAGATGGTTCAAATGTTCAGGTTGTGGTTAATCCTACTTCAGAACGTTTGCAATTGTTGGCTCCATTTAACGCTTGGGATGGTAAAAATATCACAGGTGCTAAATTGTTAATCAAAGCATTCGGAAAATGTACAACAGACCACATTTCTATGGCTGGGCCTTGGTTGCGTTTCCGCGGACACTTAGATAACATTTCAAACAATATGTTGATTGGAGCTGTAAATGCGTATAACCAAAAAACAAATTCTGTTAAAAATCAATTGACAGGCGAATATGATGCTGTTCCTGCTGTAGCTCGTGCATACAAGGCAGCTGGAGTTCCGTCTATTGTAGTTGGAGATCATAACTACGGAGAAGGTTCTTCTCGTGAGCACGCTGCGATGGAGCCACGTTTCTTAGGAGTTAAAGCGGTATTAGTGAAATCTTTTGCTCGTATTCACGAAACAAACCTTAAAAAACAAGGTCTTTTAGGATTGACATTTGCTAACGAAGCAGATTACGATAAAATTCAAGAAGATGATACAATCAACTTCTTAGATTTAACAGAATTTGCTCCAGGTAAACCATTAACTCTTGAATTTGTTCATGCAGATGGTACAAAAGATATTATCTTGGCTAATCATACGTATAACGAAGGACAGATTGGTTGGTTTGTTGCAGGCTCTGCATTAAACTTAATCGCTGCTGGAAAAGCTTAATATTTTAAGATTTATACAATTAAGAAGCCCTGTGAATAACAGGGCTTTTTTATGCTTAATAAATTCGGCATATTTGTTTAGTTTGCTTTAGAAAAACTCAAGCCAGATGATAAGACTTTAATATGATTGAGTTGTGTTTTGTCAAATTCCTCAATGTCGATACTATATACATTTTTAGAGGGAGTAGAAGAGAAATCATTTTGAGTACTTCCGCCCAGTATGTATAATTTGTTGTTGTAATAATACATGCTAGAATTTTTTAATTGAATATCAACCAAATATTCTTTCAATTGCTTTGATTTGATGTCGTAAAGATACATTAGATTATTTTCGTAAATATAAATGGTATTTTCATTAAAGGTAACGGCTGGTCTTTCCAAGCCAGTAAATAATTCTCCTTCTGTCTGCCATTTTTCAGTCTTTAAATCAAAAGATTCAATTTGAGATAAAGCATTTTCGTTACTTCCGCCAATTAAATAGATTTTATCATTTATAAGAACACCTGAAGTTTCTTTGGCAATTGGCATGCTTGTAAGTTCGTACCAATAGCCAGAAGTAATGTTGTATTGATGCACTTTATTTGTAAATGTCTTTTTGTTTTTATCATTCATTTTTATTGAACCACCAATTAAAATAATGTTGTCATTATAAGTAAATGAAGCGGCATTGGCGGCTTGGTGGGGATTTGTTTTGTCAATTGTAATGGTTTGATTTTTAGTATCAAATATCTCAATCTCATTTTGTAAATATTCAAAAACTCCATTGTCAGAAATTTTTTTTCCTCCTAAAATATAGATTTTGTCATTGTAATAATTGAGATTATGAAAAGCTCTTTTTCTGAATTTTAGATTTGAATCTTCCCAAGTATTATTGGGTATATCGTAGGTTAATAATTTTTCTTTGTAAGAGAAATAATTTGGATTAGTGCGAATTTCTCGTAAATACTCTCTTAAAGTAAAATCTGGACGTTCTCGTTTAACTTTTTCCCAAGGGTCAACTACAAAGCTTGCATCTCCGCCTATAATATAGATTTTGCCGTCATGTAAAAGTGATCCAAAAGAAGCTATATTATATTTTAAAGGAGCTAATTTGGTTGAGTTTAATTTAGACTTTAATCTTAATTTATGATTGGCAGCAATGATCAAACCTTTTAAATTCTCAACATTCTCCTGAAGTGAAACTTTGAAATCGGATTTTTTTAAATCGCTTAAGGCAATTTTTGTTGTGATGAATCCAACGTGCGAAAACTGTAAACTGTCCTGATTTTTGAAATTAGAAGGAAGCTTTAGTGTAAATTCACCATTGGTATTGGTTAAAGTTCCAAATTTTCCGGACAAAGTAATGATGTTGGTCTCTTCTATCGCTGTATTGTTCTTTTTAGAAACAACGATGCCTTTTATAGTCTGTGCTTTTGATAAAAAAGGGAGAAAGACTAAAATCAAAAGTATTTTTTTCACAATATAGAATTTGGTTTAGCGGAATTATTTATAAAAATACGCATTTTTTATAAAAAACTGCGTTTCAAAAAGTTGAGTCAATTTCTGTGCCGAGGCTGTTAATATGAGGTAAATTAATTGTTAAAAATGCCTGTTTTTTTACTTTAAAAAGTTAAATTCGCTTTTTAGGCAATATATTTGTCTTTTTTGAGTTGAAATTATTGTGTAACATAAAATAAAGTGTCAAAACTTTAATAATTAGAATATGGTTTATCGGTTAATAATAGTATTGTTTTTTGTCAGTGTTGGAGCTTTTGCGCAGGATAATTTTATTAAGCACAAGATTTCGCAAGGAGAAAACCTTTCAGTTATTGCTAAAAAGTATGGAGTGAAAGTAAAAGATATTGCAGATGCAAATCCAAATGCTCCTAAAATTTTGAAACTAAATTCAACACTTTTAATTCCGAATAAAAATAAAAGCACTGCAAAGTCAAAGACTAAAAATATTGAAGTTGCAACAAATAATACTCCTCCTAATACTTCTGGGACTCACGAAGTAACCTCTAAAGAAACACTTTGGGGAATTTCTAAAAAATATAATGTTTCTGTTGATGATTTAAAGAAAGCAAATCCGCTTTTGGAAACAGAAGGTTTGAAAATAGGGCAACAGATAATTATTCCATCTGATGATCTAGCTTTAGTAAAAGAAAAACAACCGGAAACTCCTGCAGAAACAGTTTCGACAGATGTAGAATTTATTAGAGAAGTAAAATCTAAAGAAACGAAATATGGTATTTCTAAAGAATACGGCATTACAGTTGCAGAACTAGAGCGCCAGAATCCTTCAATTAAAGGAAAAGTGCCGGTTGGCTATTTGTTAAAAATTCGTATTCCAAAAGAAAAGGCAGATGCCATTCAGGCAACAAAAAACGTCCAGGAACCGAGTTTGCAGACAGAAGCTCCTTCTAACCAAATAGCTGAAACTGCTCCAGAAATCAAAAAAGATTCTTCTTATGTTAGAATAGGAGGAAACCATTCTGAATTAATAGAACAGCTTATTGCAAATGCTACCGAAAATATAGGAACAAGATACAGATCAGGCGGAACAACTAAAGCAGGGTTTGATTGTTCAGGCTTAATGATTTGTACATTTAATAATTTTGATATTAAACTGCCTAGAAGTTCTATAGAGCAATCTCGAATAGGAACAAGGGTGAGCACAGAAGAAGCTCAAAAAGGAGATTTAATTTTCTTTAGAACAAACGGAAGACGTCATATTAATCATGTTGGAATGATTGTAGAAGTGGCAGAAGGCGGAGAAATTAAATTTGTGCATTCATCTACACACGGCGGAGTAATGATTTCTTCTACAAAAGAGCCATACTATACAAGAACTTTTTCTCAAGTAAACCGTATTTTAAATTAAACTTGCAGAAACGCATTTTTCAGTATTTCTAACCTGAAAGGTTTATTCCAGAAGTCGGATACATATTTGTTTTCTCTAACTTTTTTGATTTCATCAATGTCAAGAGTTGATGAAAGTACAAAAATTTCAGTTCTTGCTTTTATATCTTCTGGTAGCCTATCAAATTCTTCCAAAAATTCAAAACCATTCATAATAGGCATTTGAATGTCTAGAAGAATAATTAATGGGTTTTGTGGCAGATTCTTAAGAATCCAATTAATGCCTTCCTTTCCATTATTAGCTATGCAGACTGGATTGATATCAAGCCCTTTTTTTAGCAACTTTTTAGTGACAAATTGATCAATCAGATTGTCCTCTATAATTATAAATTGAGATCTATACGGCATAAGAATTTGGTATTGTTACTATAAATTTACTTCCAACACTGCTTTCTGAAAAAACAGAAATATCTCCTCTAATATTTTCAACAGCTTCTTTTACAATATATAAGCCTAATCCGGAACCTTTGTTTTTGTTGGTTCCAAAATACATATCAAAAATATTAGCTTTGTGATCGTCATGAATTCCGATTCCATTATCTGTAACTTCGATTTTATTTAAACCTTCACTAAAGTAAGTTTTTATCGTTATAAACATTTCTTTTTTGCTACAATCTGCATACTTTATGGCATTAGAAAGCAGATTGTTAATGATGATTTTTAAACGAAGGCCATCACTTTCAATCTGATCGATCAAAAGCTCTTGCGTGAATTTAATGCGATTTGCATTTTCAATATGCATCAGTTGTAAAATAGCTTCATTGCACAGTTCTTTCAAGCTTACTGTTTCCATGATTACTTCTTTTCTTTTGTTTTTAGAATAATCAATAATGTCGCTAATAAACTGATCTTGCCTTTCAAGACTCTGATGCATCATTTGCAAGTAATTTCTAACCTGTTCTACGTCGTCTTCTAGTGCTGTTATTTCAATAAGGCCTTTTAACGAAGTGATAGGCGATCTCAAATCGTGTGAAGCGCTATAGACAAATCGATCCAATTCGCGATTTACAACAATAAGATTTTCGTTTTTCACCTCCGTTTCTTTCTTCGAAACTAATAATCTTTTTACCATGATCGAATAATACATACAAACGCTGCAGATTATAATCAGGATAAAAAAGATATTTGTAATAATTAGCAAATCCTTTATTTTTCTTGTTCCTTCTCCTAGTGTATTAGAAAAATTACGCTCATTAATCGTTAATCGGTCACTTATTGAACTGATTTCTTTTAAGTATTTTTTTTGATCTTCGTCAGTTAATATATTGCGCTCTATTTTGGCGTTAATCTGCTGGCCAACAACAAACAGATTAAAAATTAATTTATCTCCTTGTCCCCATTCATGTATGGCTTTAGATAGGAAGCTTACGTTTTTGAAATTTTCAAAGAGCCAGATAATATCATCTAAATCACCTTCGTTATTTCTGCCGACAAGAAATCCTCTTCTGGCAATTTTATTATCTCCAGCTTTTAAAAGCGTAATTCTCGCAATACCATCGCCTTGTGGCACTTTTAGTTCTTCAAGGTATAATTTCCACTGTCCGGGATTCTTCGTAAATAAATATGTGATTAAGTGTCTCGATGCATCTTTTTGGCCTTTCGAATAATGAGATTCACCGTTTACGTAAGCTCTGTTGGCAGATAAAATCTTAATGGTAAAAAAATTGATGCAAATTAATAATGCGCACGAAATAAAAACTATTAAAATAAGAATGAAAACATTTGGGAAACGAAAGTTTTTTAAAGCTTGCAATTTAGACATAATCTTAAAATTAGTAGGTTAATAATAAAGTGCCTTATGCGTGTTTTTGTTAGTCTAAACAAACAAGTATGGAGTGTATTGGTTTATTTTAAAAAATTAAACACTTGTTAATGTATTTTGCTTTTTTAAAATGCCCTTGAAATCATTCTATCAAATATAATAAAATTTATCTTATGATTTTAGTAAAAAAAGTAGGTATGAAACGAATTTTTTTTATTGGTAATTTTTTTGTTTAATTATTTGATTTTTAGTTTTATAAGTTGAAAAAATACAGTTTTATTTTTTTTGCAACTTAAACAGAACTCATTTTAGACTCAATTCTCAATAGAAAAAAAGAGTATTAAAGGTCTTGATATAAAAATGATATTTTTAGGTTTTTGTTTAAGAATTTATAGAGTTAATTTGCTTAAAACTTAGCATAAATGATCAATCTTCTAAAGGCGTAAATCGATGGGAGTGAAGGGAAATAAGAATCTATTCTTTTTTTAAATTCAGATGCTAAAGCTGCAAATTCTTTTTCGCCTAATCTTTCTTGATAAACGGTTAAGGCAGAGCCCGAAATGAAGTCGAAAAAGTCATCTTTTTTAGTAGAAATAAGAGGGTAAACTTTTTCATAAAGGATTAAATCTTTACCGCCATTTTCAAAGAGTATTTTAGCGTATTCATCTAAAGTTAAAACGGGAGAAGGGCGTGTCCAATTGTTAAGGTAAGATGCAAAAGGCTCTTCTTGCACCAACTGTAAAAGTATTTTATTAAGGATGTTTTCATTCTGTTGCGGCATTTGAACTGCAAGCTGACCACCTGGGTTTATACGCGAAATAATTTTTGGAAAAAGCTCGTTGTGGTTATCAATCCATTGCAATGCGGCATTCGAAAAAATCAAGTCCCATTTGGTTTCAGCATTAATCTGCTCTAAAATAGGAATTTCTTTAAACTCAAGATTTTCTTGTACAGGAGCTTTAACCAGCATTTCTGCAGAATTGTCAACACCAAGAACAAACGGATTCGTAAGTTTTTGAGATAATTTTTGCGTAAGCTCACCTGTTCCGCAACCGAGATCTATAACTTTTAGATTGGGTTTGTCAACAATATGACTTGTAAGATCATTAAAAGGTTTAGAACGTTCTTCTTTAAATTCGTTATATTTTTTAGGATCCCAAGTCATAAATATTGTTTTATTTAAAATTAGGGAAAATTTCTAATGCTTCAAAACAAATGAAAATATTGTCCCAAATGTTTGAAAGTAATGAATAAAGAAACTGCAAGCGGTTGGGCTTGCAGTAATGTATTGAAATAGTAAAATTTTATATAATTATCGAGCGTTTACCTATGGCTATATCGTTTAAAGATGTTTCCCAAGAAACCCCCGATGCAGGAACGGCTCTTTCACGCCCCCAAATTCTAATTGATTCAATTTTTTCGGGTGCTGTTTTACTAAGGGGCACAACATTTTTAAAACATTTTTCAAAAAGAGTGTCGTCTACAATACTATCTCCGTGAATTACTGCCTGAATAGCAATATCTCTTACCGCTCCTTCAATATCAGAACCTGCAAAACCATCTGAAATTTCGACAAGTTGACCTAAAGTTTTGGAAGAAGGTTCATTTAATAAATTACGTTTTATGTAAAGATTTATAATATCTTTTCTTTCAGTTTCTCCTGGAAGATCAACAAAGAATAGCTCATCAAATCGGCCTCTTCTCAAAAGCTCAGGAGGTAATTTGCTAACATCATTCGCCGTCGAAACTACAAAAACTTTTGCCATGCTCTCCTGAAGCCAAAATAAAAATTGTCCGACCATTCTTGTTGATGTTCCCCCATCATTAGATCCCGTTGCTCCAGAAAGACCTTTTTCAATTTCGTCAATCCATAATATGCATGGCGCGGCATTATCTGCAGATGCTAGAGCTTCTTTCAGCCTGTTTTCGGATTGTCCAAGATATTGTCCTTGGATAGCTGCTAAATCAAGACGATATAACGGTAAATTCCAATTCGCAGCGATGAATTTAGCAGATAAGGATTTCCCGCAACCAGGAACTCCAACCAATAAGACGCCTCTTGGCGGCCTCATTTTTCTAGCTTTTAAATCAGCAGTCAAAAGTTGTTTCTGATTATCAAGCCAATGCTGTAAACCACTTAATCCTGCGACAGAGAGAGTAGAAGGATCTATTTTTACTTTTTCCAAGCCAGAAATATCACTAAATAACTTGTCTTTTGCGTTACTAAGTTCCTTTAAATCTTCTTTAGTTAAAGAGCCTTTAGCCATTTGAGTTGCCAAAACATTTTCGGCTTCTATTTTGGTCATATTTGCCAAAACTGTAGCAGCCATTTTGTAATCTACTTCTTCCCATTCTAACGGAATTGAACCTTTATATGGCATTACACATTCTTTTACCACCTCTAGCATTTCGTCTTCATTAGGAGCATCTAATGTAATTGTCATTCCTAAACGTTGCAATTGTGGCCAGATGGTCTTTGTTGTAATTAAACATATACTTCCACCACGTTCTATAGCTTGAATTACACAATCATATATGTGTCTTGAGACAAGATTATCGTCTTCAATATCACTTACTTCTGTGAAGACAAAAGTTAAATTTTGTCTTTGTGATATATTTTGAACAGCATAATCTAGACCGCCAGCCACTGAACGATCATCATTGACACTTTTCTTTGATTTTATATCTATAGTTCCATGCGATAAATTATGAAAGTAAATAGGAATATTAATTTCTTCGGCTAGTTGCTGAATAACTTCCAAGACTCTTGCTCTTTCTATACTTCGAATTGAAATAAAAGGTATTCTTGCTCTGAACATCCGCAAAAGCGAAGTTTTAAATTCTGTTTTATTTGCCATTTTAAAATATTATTTTTCTGCTTGTTGGAGCGATTATAGTATTATCTTTAGGAAAGACTTTTGAATTAGTTTCTTCTTCAAAACTAGATGTAAGTTGAAAAGAATTTAGTAAGATTGCTATTTTTTCATTTCTTCCTGAGCTTTTTTTATTATTGGCTTTAAGTGAAGTTCTTATTTCAGTTATAAAGCTTTCCAAATCTTCTTTTAGTGTCTTTTTCAAATCTTCAGGAAAACCTTTTAATGAGATAAAGTTTTTTAAAACTAAAAGATTTTGTTTGCCGTTTCTTAACGCAATCTCAAAATCGTCTTCTGTCTTTATACTTTGTAAATCAAAAAATCTTTGAAATTTATCCAGCCAAGTTTGTTTTCTTTTTTTATAGATTTCTTCAACTTTAGTATAGAAGCGATTCGCAGTTCCTGCGTCAATAATAAAAGTTCCTAGGTTGAGTTCTTCTAATACTGAATCATTTCCGTCGCCAAATTTATTGAGGAGATTTATCCATTCAGAATAAGTTACGAGGCCTTTCATTATTGATTTTTTATTCTTGGATTAATAAATTGAGTTGGAGGAATAATATCCCAATCTGGAAATTTTGCGTTTTGTAATTCAGCTTCAGTTCTTCCTTGAAATAGGTTGGGTTTTACTTTTGTTTCTTTTATTATTTCATTTGCAATATCTTCAGAGTCTTCAGAACGATTGCCTAAAATTATTTTCGTCATAATCATTTGATTTTATTATTAAAGGATATTTCTAACAGTTTCTTTTGATACGCTCGAAAAATCTTCGGGAGTAATAGATGAAATAAGAAGTCTCACTTGTTCAGCTTTATTATCTTCAAAAAGATGTTCTATTCTGTAATCTACAGTTTCTGCAATACATCCTCTTAGTACTTCTTTTCCTTTTTGTCTTCGTTCAGCAACGTTTTCAATAACTTTATTTTTAGCTTTTTTATGTGTATTAATGGAATTCCAAATAATAACAGCACCTGCTCCTAATCCTAAAATTCCAAGGAATGGCTGAATAGTAAAAAGCCAAACACCTAAAAGGCATATTAAAGCTCCAATAATTATAAAAGCGTATGGAAAGGAAAGCTTGCCTAATTCTGTTTCCAAAACTTTATCGTAGAAAGTTTCTTGTTTTTTTAGCAATTCGCTTTCTTCGCTTCCGTCTTTCGTGGAAGCTTTAAAATCATCAATAGATAGCTCTACAGATTGCGGAATTTTATTTCTGCATTGTGCTGTAAAAGTGTCGTAAGATTCTAATATCCAAGGTTGACTTATTGAAACAGCAAGTGCTTGAGTTACTTTTGTCGCTCCCGATAATTCAGGATTAAATGAGGCATTGGTAAGTAATTGTAAAAAATCTACCTGCTCATTAAAAATATGTTTTTCGGCATCCATAATGGCTTGAGCAGCGTTTTTGTCCCCATCCATTTGAATAATGAGCTGATTGAATCTTACCTGTTCTTGTAAAGGAAGTTCTTCATCATCAAAATTTGTGACCAATAGAGATAGAATTTCATCTAACTGTACTTTTGTGCTTTTTGAAAAGTCGGAAGAAGAAGAAATAATACTGTTGAAATGGGCATTTATAATATGGTGCGTTTTTGCTTCTTTTAAAGAACTTTCTAATAAATCCCAATTAACAGCAAATTTTTCCAACAGAGGATATTTCCCTTCTGGTATAGGTCCTATTGCTTCGAAAAAATTAACCCATTGCGATTTTTGTTCGTTTATAAAAGTATCTCCCTGAGTAAGCTGATCTAGCCAGTTTTTAACATTTGTCATCATCAATTGGCGAGCTGCAGGAGGAAAAACACCTGTGGTAACCGCTTCAAGTATGATAATAAATTCACGATCAAGATTGTGAGGATTTTGATGCATAAAATAACGTTCAAGCCATTTTAAACTTGAATCATTACGCATTAATCGACGCATGACCATCATGAAAAATAAGGTCGTTTTATAGTCGTCTCTTTTTAAAGCTTCATTTAAAGCTTTTTCTGTGGCATTTTTATCATTACGTATCCAAGCAGTTAGAGACACCAGTGCAGGAGCTAGCCAATACCCAGGAGCTTTTATCATTACCTCTTCAGTAGTAAATCTCAGTGTTTCTTCACTTATAACACCAGTATCTACTCCTTGAAGAATTCCTGTTGCCATCCTTCTAACTTCAGCATAATACCCAAATTTGATTTGTAAATCCTGCTTCAGATTTCCTTGTCTGGTTTCGGCTAGTTGTAACGCTTTATGTTTTAAATCGGATTCTACAAAGTCTGCAAAAGAATCTGCAAGTTTTACCAATTCACCTTCTAATTGATCTTGCTTAAAATTTAATGTTCCTAATTCAGAATGAACACCTTTCATATCTGAACTGATAGACCTTAAAGCATTATTTATAATGGAGAGGTCTGCGTAAGAGATTACCTGTTGTGACATAATATTTAGTTTAATTGTTCATTATAGTTTTGAGGCCGTTCCATCTTCTCGTATTAGAATGATTTTATCATTGTAGATTTCTACTATTGCATAAGCATTATGTTTGGCAGCTGATCGTGCTTTTTCGAATTGTGGTTCCATTGTTTCCGTATTTTTGTAGTGTTTAATAATCTGACTTCCACTTAAATCAAGAGTGTGTACTTCGTAGGGATGTCCTAGAAAACATTTTGAAACAATGCCTAATGGCAAACTGGCGATGTCAGCTGTACCAAATTCTTCTTGGATTGCTTTGATAAGTTCCTCCATTCCTTTTGTGTCTGTTAATGTTTTAGCATCGAGTTCTGCAATCAGATCCAAATATTTTTTTGAACGTTTTTTTAATAAATCTCGATCACTTACAAAACCGTGAGTTTGGTATTGCTTATTTGTATCAAGATTTATATTGTCATTTTGTAAAATTATTCTAGTCATCTGGTTTGAGATTAAAATCTTATTTTTCTTCAAATTTAGATACTCTAAAAAGTTGTATTTTATGGAAAACCGTAATTAGACTTGTTAAAATTTAGGATTTGAGCAATTGAAAAATAGATTTTTAAGAATTTCTACAATTTATAATTTGAAGATTAAGATTTCCAAAAAAAGTATATCTTTAGCCAACCTAAACCAATAAAAATGCAAGAAAACGACCAAGAACATTTTAAAAGAGAACTCGGGCTCTTAGACGGAACCATGCTTGTGGTTGGCTCTATGATCGGATCCGGGATATTTATTGTAAGTGCCGATATCGCTAGACAAGTGGGTTCAGCAGGATGGCTTACATTGATCTGGCTTCTGTCTGGATTTATTACAGTTGTCGCAGCAGTTAGTTACGGCGAGTTGAGTGCCATGTTTCCTAAAGCGGGCGGACAATATGTTTACCTGAAAGAAGCTTACAATAAGCTGATTGCCTTTTTGTACGGCTGGAGTTTTTTTGCAGTTATTCAGACTGGAACTATTGCAGCAGTAGGAGTAGCATTTTCAAAATTTGCAGCTTATTTGTACGATCCTTTAAGCGACGAAAATATTCTGTACGAGCTAGGCGCTTTTAAACTAAATGCAGCTCAGCTGGTTTCAATTTTAACTATTATCATTCTGACTTTTATTAATAGTCGAGGAGTAAAAAATGGAAAAATTTTGCAAACGGTTTTAACTATAATTAAAATTTTATCGCTGTTAGGCTTAGTTGTTTTTGGATTAACGCTTGCTGCTAAAGCTTCTGTTTGGGATGCCAACTGGACAGACGGATGGAGCACAAGAACATTTGATAAAGAAAGCAGTTCATGGCTGCCAATTAGTGGGACAGCTCTGATTTCAGGAATCTCAGCAGCAATGGTTGGATCATTATTTTCTAGCGATGCTTGGAATGGTGTGACCTTTATTGCAGGCGAAATTAAAAATCCAAAACGTAATGTTGGTCTTAGTTTATTCCTTGGAACTTTTATCGTGACCTCTCTTTATGTTGTCACAAATCTGATGTATTTAGCTGTAGTTCCGTTTGACGAAATCGCAACTGCAAAGTTTGATCGTGTTGCAGTTGTTGCTTCAGATTATATTTTTGGAAATATCGGAGCTTTGATTATCGCAGTCATGATTATGATTTCGACTTTTGCTTGTAACAACGGATTAATTATGGCAGGTGCTAGAGTATATTATACGATGGCAAAAGACGGTTTGTTTTTCAAAAAAGCAGCAGTTTTAAATAGTTCTAGCGTTCCTGCTTGGGCGCTTTGGGCACAATGTATCTGGGCTTCGGCTTTGTGCTTGACGGGAAAATATGGCGATTTGCTAGATTTTGTAATTATTATTGTCTTGATTTTTTACATTCTGACGATCTACGGAATTTTTATTCTGAGAAAAAAAATGCCAGATGCAGAAAGACCTTATAAAGCATTCGGATATCCGTTTTTGCCAATGGTATATATAATTGTAGCAACAGCAATTTGTGTTGCGCTATTAATTACAAAGTTCTCAACTTGCGGTTGGGGAGTATTAATTATGTTAACCGGAATTCCAGTTTATTATTTAACAAAACCAGCTGAATAATATTTTTGTTTTCAGTTGGAAAACGACATAAAAAAAGCATCTTGATTTTTTCGAGATGCTTTTTATTGATTTTTATTGATCGGATAAATCATTGGTGATTCTATCTTCTGTAGGCCTTAAGAAAATAAGATAAACAATGAGAAGTATTCCGAATAGTATAAATTCGGGTTTTAAGAACAATATCAAAAAAGCGGCACCTTCCAAAACGGCCCATCGCATAATAGAAGCTGCTTGATAAATGGGCAGTTTGTCTTCGAGTTTTAATTTCGGATCAATCTGTTTTAATTGCGCTTTAAATAATATACTGCTCAAAACAAACGCTAGAATAGGAATAACAAGATACAGTACCGAAGCAGAATCAATAATAGGCACATGCAGTGTTTCTAATGAAATATCTCCTACAATGAAATAAGCGATAATTGTTCCTGCGCAAATGGCAAGATGGATAATTTGCAAAGTTTTGATTTTTTCGGTCATGATGTGGTTAGGTTTGAGGTTGATATTATGCAAGTTAAGGCTAATTATTATTAAAAGAATAATTTCGAGTGCAGATTTTATTGAACGGCAAAAGTTGCAAACAAAAAAAAGGCACTAAAAATTAGTGCCTTTTAAATGTAATAATCGTTGTAAACTCTAGTTAGGTTGTAACAGGTTCGTCAACAGATTTTATAGTTGAATTAATAATAGACAAAGTAAGCGGATCGGTTTCTCCAGAGAAGAAAGCATCCAAAATTTCCTGAAAGATCGGATTTGCATTTTCAACCAAAGAAAATAAAGTCATGCAAGAACGCAATTTACGAGCATCCAAATCTCCGAAAATCCCGTCAGCTGATTTCATTTTAAAAGTTAATAATAATTCAGAAATCTCAATTAAGTGTTTTCCTAAAATTGGATGTTCTAAATATTCAGTAGCTTCTTTTAAATCATTAATGGCATAAAGATTTGCAGTGTCACTTTTTCCTAAACCTTTTATTTGCGGAAAAATGAACCACATCCAGTGTGTTTCTTTTTTCCCTTTGCTGATTTCAGAAAGAGCGGTAAGATAAAGTTTGTTCTGTGCGTCTAAGAAACGCGCTAAATCATTGTTCGAATAAGCCATTACGGTATTGTATTAAAAAAAGGTTGCAAAAATAGTAAAAAAGATAGGGTTTGCCTAATAAAACGTTCATACAGTGCATGTTTTAACTTTTTAAAGAAGGAATATCTTACGTCGTTTCGATTAAAAATCGCTTCTTTTGAAAGATTCAATGCTATAAAAATCAAAGATTTCGGTTGGTTCTTCTAAAGGTAAGATTGATCCTTGGTAAAACATCGCGAGCTGTTTTTGGAACTTGATGCTGCCAAAAACTATTGGTAGTTCCAGCCATTAATAAAAAAGAACCGTGATGCAGCGGAATCTCGATTGGCGGAATTTCTTTTCTGAATTTATGGCGAAGTTTAAACATTCGAGTTTCTCCAAAAGTAACCGAAGCAATAATAGGATTGGGTCCTGTATTATGTTCTTTGTCACTATGCCAGCCCACGCCATCATTTCCGTCTCGATATAAATTAAGCAGAACAGTATTAAAATCAAGCTGTGTTTCCTTTTCGATACGGCCTCTAATTTTTAATAATTCGTATGTCCAATCCGGTCCTTTTGGGTCGGCTCCAGCATTATCTTTGTCTTCGTACCAAGCAATCATTCTAGGAACTTTATAGGTTTTATCATAAATTTCCATTTGATGTTCTCTCCACTTGGTTTTGCGAAGTATTCTTTCATAAAAAACATCAGATTCTTCTTTGGTGAAGAAATTATCAATCAAAATCAATTCAGAATCGGGGATATCAAATACTTTTTTTCCTCCCAAACCAGTAGTAAATAATTCGGTGTCGCTAAATAGTGTCATTTTCCAATTATATTTTGTCAATTTCAATCCACACAGGAGCATGATCGCTAGTTTTTTCCCAGCCTCGCACATGATGGTCAACTCCGCCAGTATTTAATTTTTCTGCCATTTGCGGACTCAATAAAAAGTGATCAATTCGCAGACCTGCATCACGTTGATAGGCATTTCTAAAATAATCCCAGAATGTATAAATTTTCTCGTCTGGATACAGTTTGCGTATGGCATCTGTCCATCCTTGAGAAACAATACTTGCAAATGCATTACGTACTTCAATTCTAAAGAGCGCATCATTAACCCATTTTTCAGGTTTGTAAACATCCAATTCTGTAGGCATTACATTATAGTCGCCAACTAAAACTACAGGCACTTTTAAGTTTAATAAAGTTTCTGCACGATGTGCCAAACGATCAAACCATTTTAATTTATATTCAAATTTTGGTCCTGGTGCTGGATTTCCGTTGGGCAGATAAAGGCAGGCAATTACAATTCCGTCAATCAAAGCTTCTATATAACGACTTTGTATATCCTCTTCATCTCCCGGCAATGCTCGGGTTATTTCTTCAATTTCCATATTTCGAGCCAGAATCGCTACGCCGTTCCATTGTTTTTGTCCGTGCCATATTGCGTTGTAACCGGCTTCGTTAATTGCTTTAAGCGGAAAGTTATCCTGAGGCGCTTTCAATTCTTGTAAGCATACAATATCTGGAGCGGCTTCTTCAAGCCATCGTAATAAAACATTTAACCTTCCGTTGACTCCGTTTACGTTATAAGTGGCTATCTTCATAGTAGATTTAATTAGTTGGATATTAAATTTACAGCTTTTCGGAATTTTATTTTACAAAGTGTTTGTTAAAGAACACTTTACGTGGATATTTTTCGGCGTAAGCAAAAATCAACTGGTCAATATATTGATTGCTTTTGTAAGGCGTGACATAACTTTTTACTTCATCAGAATCGTTTATTGCTACATCTCGAGAGATATATCCCATGCCATAAAAACGGCCATTTTCAATCCAGATGCAGCTTCGTTCGTCTGAAGAGCGCCCTTTGTCAATAATGGCAAAACTTGGTCTGTTATTCAATAAAAAATCAATTGCATTATCCACTTGTTCGTTGTGAAGCAAAGGATCTGGCAGTTCTTTTACTTCTGGGGTATAAAAAAACTCACCTTCTTCGGGTCTCGAATATTTGCAAAAACGGTGATCGATTTGAAATTGTTCTGCCAAACTTCGCAGTAAATTAATACCATTAAAAAGGCTGTTACATTCATGAACACAAGTCTGAAATTTGCTCATTTTCCCAATTGCCAGGTATTTATAGCCATTTCGAGCTTCATAATGATAAATGCCAAATTTAGCTTCAAATCGTTTCAAAGCCCTGTTGTATGTCGGCCAAAGCTTTTTGATTTCAGTACATTCCAAAAGAAGTGCCATGAGTTCAGTCGCACAGACTTCGAAAGAGATTCCGTGAATATCCCTTAAAAAATGCTGTCTCTGCGGTTTGATATTATTTCCTGTAAAATGCGAAGTGACCCGTTTTTTTAGATTGATCGCCTTTCCCACATAAATTACTTTTTTCGCTTGATTGTAAAAATAATAGACTCCAGGTTTATCGGGTAAATTATTAAAATCATCTGGCGGAAGGTTAGGAGGCAAGCGTTGATCTTGTGCCGTTTTCTTAATCATTTTATCAATTTCTCCAGCATCATCCCATTCTAATAAAAGAGAAAATAAAAGAGCAGTGGCATCAGCATCTCCGCCAGCACGGTGTCTGTTTTCTAGAGATATATTTAAAGAATTGCACAGATTTCCTAAACTGTAAGAACCTAATCCCGGTTTGATTTTTCGAGCAGCACGAACGGTGCACAATTTTTTTGCCGACCATTTAAAACCAGCCTGTTCCAATTGATGATGAACGAACGAATAATCAAAGTTGACATTGTGCGCGACGAAAATGCGATCGGTTAGCATTTCTAAAACTTTCTCTGAAATATCATCGAAGATTGGTGCATTGGCTACCATTTCATTATTTATTCCTGTTAACCCAAATATAGAAGGAGGAATGTCTTGTTCCGGATTTACAAGTGTTTCGTAACGATCCAACACATTTGTACCGTCATGAATAATAATGGCAATTTCTGTAATACGGCTTCCACTGGCATTACCGCCTGTGGTTTCAATATCTACTATGGCATATTCTTGCTTCTTCATTTGTATATAACGTAAAATGTTCTATTTCTGTTGTTTAGTTTCAATCTCGCAAAGTCGCAGAGTCGCAAAGTTTTATTTTAAAAAACTTAAAAAATAAAAACTTTGCGTCTTCACGCCTTTGCGAGCAATTTTCATCGCTTAAGAATTAAATTTCATTCGATGTCTCGGAAGATTAATTTCATGTCCTTGCGGATAAGGCGCCCGATGCGTCAGGCTAACATCTTCTTTAATTTGATTTTGCGTTCGAAATTGATCTTTAGCATCCATATAACGCGGATCTGGAATAAAAGGCATTTTTGCCATTTTGAGAATCGTAATCGTCGGAAAATGATAATCAACCTCAACATTTCCCAGTAAAAGATAACAGCCTCCGCCCTGAAAAGGATGTTTCGCCAGACTATCTGGAAAATGTGCCGTATCAAAATAAGTGCCTTCATGATCGATCCAAGTTCCAAAATACATCGAACCTTTTTTGGTCGGAACGTGTTTTCTAGAAATCAAATAAGCTAGCATTCTAACTTGCTTTTTATGATATTTCACCAAATCTTTCGCCATAATATCGCCACGATGTTTGGTTTGTAAAAGATCGAAAACCGTACACGAAATAGGAAAACTCAACAGTTCGATTTCATCAAAAGCATCTTCAAAAACCGAACGTTCCAAAACAGGTAATTTGAATTCTTTAGCAGGTTCCTGAAGCAGTTTTAAATTTCTGTTTTCGGGTTTAAAATTGTTTAAAAGCAAACTTGCACTAATCAAAAGCTGATTTTTTGTTTTTCCTGTAAAGCGAAAAGCGCCAATAAAAATGAGAACTTTAACGCTTTCAATACCAATTGGAATTCGATTGATGAAATTTTCTAAAGAAAGATAATCGCCATTTTTTGTTCTTTCTGATTCTATTAAATGTGCAATTTTAGATTCTAAACTTTGCAAATGCATAAAGCCCAAATAAATATCGGTTCCGTACAAAGTTGTTTTATATTCGCTTTTATTCACACACGGATTATGAACGGTTCCGCCAGACATTTTAGCTTCGTGTACATAAACTTCAGTTCTGTAAAATCCGCCTTGATTGTTGATTACCGCTGTCATAAATTCGACAGGATAATTAACCTTTAAATATAAACTCTGATAACTCTCAACGGCATAAGAAGCAGAGTGCGCTTTACAGAAAGAATAACCCGCAAAAGATTCAATCTGACGATAAATTTCCTGACTCAAAGCTTCAGGATGTCCTTTTTGAGCACAGCTTGCAAAGAAATTTTCTTTTACCTTTTGTAAAGCTTCCAGCGATCTTCCTTTTCCTGACATGGCACGGCGAAGAATATCGCCATCAGGAGCAGGAAGTCCACCGTAATGTTGAGCAATTTTAATCACATCTTCCTGATACACCATAATGCCGTACGTTTCGCCAAGATGCTCCTTAAAAACCTCATGAAAATATTCAAACTGATTTGGATTGTTATGACGAAAAATATACTCTTTCATCATTCCAGATTGTGCAACTCCAGGACGGATAATAGACGAAGCGGCAACTAGAATTTTATAATTATCACAATTTAATCTACGCAATAATCCGCGCATGGCTGGACTTTCTATATAAAAACAGCCAATTGTATCTCCTTTTGCCAAATAAGAATTACACACAGGTTCATCTTTAGAAATCGAAGTGTTTCGAATATCGACTTTGATGCCTCGATTTTTTTCAATCAGTTTTACGCTGTCGTCAATATGGCCAATACCGCGTTGACTTAGAATGTCAAATTTGTCAAAACCAATTTCTTCGGCAATATGCATGTCGAAAAGCACAATTGGAAATCCTTTTGGAGGCATTTCCAGCGGAGTATAATTGGTAATCGGTTCTTCAGAAATAATAATTCCACAGGCATGCATACTACGTTGGTTAGGATATTTTCCCATCATATGCCCATATTCCTGAACCAGTCTCACAATTTTATTTGTCGGATGAAGCTCTTCTGGATTCTTCGCTAAAACATCTAATTCTTCTTTCGGAAGACCAAAGACTTTTCCGACTTCCCTAAAAATAGAACGGTATTTAAATTCGACATTGGTTCCGCAGAAAGCAACATGATCTCTGCCATATTTTTCGAAGATATATTCTAAAATTACATTGCGTTCCTGCCAGCTCCAGTCAATATCAAAATCGGGTGGCGTTTTGCGGTTAAGATTTAAGAAACGCTCAAAATACAAATCCAGTTCGATAGGGCAGATATCCGTAATTCCTAGGCAATACGCGATAATGCTGTTGGCACCGCTTCCGCGTCCGATATGCATAAAACCTTGGCTGTTGCTGTATTGAACAATATCCCATATAATTAAAAAATAGGCACTAAACTTTAATTCGTCAATAACTTTTAGTTCTTTTTCAACACGTGCCTTTGCTACTGTATTTTCTTTTCCATAGCGAAGTTCAAAACCTTTCAGGGCTAAAACAGTCAGCATTTTTATATCCTCTTCACGGCTTTTGGTGAAGAATTTTTTATTTTGCGAAACACCAAATTCATATTGAAAATTGCATTCATCGATGATACGTTGTGTATTCGAAATGATTTCAGGATATTTCTCATAAAAAGGCAAAAGAGCATCTAATGATTTTATGAAATCTGAAGTTTTGCAATAATCCGCTTCGGTAAGTTTTGATAGAATAATATTGGTGTCAATAGCTCGAAGCACTTTATGCAGATTGTATTCTCTTTTACAACTAAAAGTTACAGGCTGCAAAACCACCATTTTGGACATTTTATTTTTATGTTTGGATGTCAGAAGACTTGAAACCTCTTCTGGGCGAACTCCAATAAATTCATTTTCATAAAGCGCTTCTGGAGCATTTTCTAAAGTATAAATCACAAATGTTTCCTTAAATTCAGGAGCTCGTAAAGGAAGAGTTTCTCCACTGAAATTATGATCCGTTAAAAAACGATTCATTTCGGCTAGACCTTTGGCATTTTTTGCCAAACCGATATATCGAAATTGATGATTGCAGCGAAATTCCATTCCAACCAAAGGCTTAATTCCGTTCTTCTCACAATCTCTTATAAAATCATAAATTCCCGTTACGGTGTTAATATCTGTCAATGCCATTGCTTTTAGGCCACAAGAAGCAGCTAGATCAACAAGATCTTTCAGCGGAATTGTGCCGTAACGCAGAGAATGATAAGAATGACAGTTAAGATACATATTAAGGTTTAGGATTTTCGTTTTTTCGTTTTAAAATTTCGTCTTTAGTATTAGGTTTAAAATGAGCTCCAGCACAGCGCATTACGGCATCAAAACCATAACGGCTTTTCATTTTATCCATAGCAGCATAAAGTGCCAGCATTTCTTGAGTATCTTCAAAAAGATCAATTTGGTACGTTCCACGAACTAATCCGCTAAAGCGAACACCAATCAGACGAAGACGCATACGGCGCTGATAGACTTTCTCAAAAAGCTCCATTACATTTTTAGTCAAAATATGATCGGCAGAGGTATAAGCCACTCGGCTTTGTTTGGTTTCGGTATCGAAATTGGCGTAACGAATTTTAACCGTAACCGTTGAAGTTAGCCATTGTTCAGAACGCAACTGAAAAGCTAGTTTTTCGACCATTCCCAAAAGCACTCTTTTCAACTTTGCAATATCAATCGTGTCTTGAGAAAAAGTGTGTTCGGTAGAAATAGATTTTCTTTCGCTATAAGGTTCAACGGGCGTATGATCGATTCCGTTGGCTTTTTTCCAAATATCGAGACCGTTTTTTCCAATCATTTGCTGTAAAACCTCAGCAGGCATTTCTGCCAAAGTCTGAATTTTGCGAACACCAATTCGAGACAAAAGCTGAAATGTTACCGTTCCGACCATTGGTATTTTCTGAATCGAAAGAGGATTTAAAAAAGTTTGTACTTTGTGTTCCGGAATTTCAAGATTTCCTACTGGCTTGCCTTCGCCTGTAGCAATTTTAGAAACGGTTTTATTAATCGATAACGAAAAACTAATTGGTAGACCAGTTTCTTTAATTACCTTTTGTGCTAATTCATCTGTCCATTTATAACTTCCGTGAAAACGGTCCATTCCGGTAATATCCAAATAAAATTCATCTACACTTGCTTTTTCTAAAATAGGCGCTTTTTCTTGAAGAATTTCGGTAACATCGTGAGATAATCGCGAATACAATTCCATATCGCCTTTCATGATTTTTGCTTGTGGGCAAAGTTTCATTGCCATTGCAATTGGCATGGCAGAACGCACGCCAAATTTGCGGGCTTCATACGAACAAGAAGCCACAACACCGCGATCGCCTCCGCCTATAATAAGCGGAATTCCATTAAGTTCAGAATTGGTGAGTCGTTCGCAGGATACAAAAAAGGTATCCAAATCCATATGTACAATTGCCCGTGCCATTTTTCCTTTTGTTTTTGTATGAAACAAAATTAGCACAGGTGGTAACATTTTTTCGTATATTTGCTGTTCCAAATTATAACAAATTAATTATGTCCTTATTTTCAGACAACATCAGAGCATTAAGGGTTAAGCATAAAATATCTCAAGAGAAATTAGCTGAAAACCTTAGCATTACCAGAGGTAGATACGTAAAATACGAAGATGGAACTTCGGAAGCGCCGTACGACATTTTAAAGAAAATTGCATTGTATTTTCACATGAGTATTGACTTGATATTATCGGTCGATATACGTAAAATTGATGTGCAAAATTTGATAAAATTGGAAGGCAACCGACTTATTTTACCCATTCAAGTGGATAGTTTTGGAGAAAATTATATCGAAATTGTATCTCAAAAAGCAAAGGCAGGTTATTTAAACGGATATGCTGATCCAGAATATATTGAAAGTTTGCAGCAGATTACGCTTCCGTTTTTAGGACCAGGAAAGCACCGCGGATTTCCCGTTGAAGGCGATTCAATGCCTCCTCATGAAGATGGTTCTATTATTATTGGCCGTTATGTGGAAAAACTGGGAGAGGTGATGGACGGCAAAACTTATATCCTTATTACTAAGAATGAAGGAATGGTCTATAAGCGTCTCAATAAAAACAAAAAAAACTCTTTGGTTTTAGAATCCGACAACAGTTTTTATCCAAATTATGAAGTGAAGGCTTCTGATATTTTGGAAATTTGGGAATATGAATGCAATATCGGCCGTTCGGATAAAAAACAGGAGATGACAGAAACTGGAGCGATGAAAGATTTGCTTTTAGAATTGAAACGTGAAGTCCGAGAGATTAAGAATAATACTTCGAATACTTAAAATGTCAATGACAATTTCAAAAATCAATTTCAAATTTTAGCAATAAAAAAAATTAAAGTCCCGGAGGGACGATTTATATTGTAGGACCGGATTTTAATCCGGTTTTTTTATGAAACAATATGAATTGTCCCTACGATTCTTTTTCGACTGGATTGAAATCCAGCCCTACCATATTTGCCGAACCTGCGGTTCTTTTGTAATCCGTTGGATTCGTTTTTTTATAGAAAGTTCCATTTGGAATGGTTGAATGTTCCCAAAGATTAATTCCCCTTCACAATCGCAGATGCAATTTGTCCGCAATGATGCGAATTATGAAAAAGGATGATAGACAATAATTTCATTCTAGGAACCGTTCCTAAAAATGAAGTTTCTACTTCTTCGAACCAATCCTGATCGGAGGAATTTTTTATTACATCTTCTAGTGCTTTGTATCCTTGTTCCATAAAGGCATGACTGGTTTGAAGATCATAATTTTTTCCTGTATCAGATTGCCCGATTGTTGTGTTTTGGATATCTGTTTTGATTCCGAAAAATGCTCCTAATAGGTTTGCCGTTTCGCCAATATGTCTGTAAATAAATCCAACCGAAGCCGTTTTTTCATTCAATCGAAGCCGACTGTTTTCTGGTGTTATGTTTTTAAATGTAGCATTACATACAAAGCGGTTATGATCTAAAAGATCAAGTAAGATTTGTTTTTGCATGATTTCTATTTTTTAAATTAATCTTTCTTTTTATTCAAAATAGTTTCCAGTCTGCTGAGTTTATTTTCCCAGAAAAGATCAAAATGACTAATCAGTGCTTTAACATCATTAAATCCCTTTTGATTTAAAACACAATGCCGCTCTCTTCCAATTTCTTGGATCGAAATAAAACCTGCCTGCTGCAATATTTTAATATGTTTTGAAACCGCAGGACGGCTCATATCAAAGTTTTCGGCCAACGCATTTATATTATATGTTTCTTTAGTAAGCAATTGCAGAATTTGCCTGCGGTTCGGATCTGCAATTACTTGTAAAGCGTCAAGATTAGGTAATGGCATTATTTTTCATTTAAAAGATTTTCTATTTTTTCCATTTTTTTCAACCAGCCTTCTGTCATTCCAGCTAGGATAGAAACATTTTCTTCTTTAAATCCGGTATGAAGAAGATACAATTCAGTGCCATTATCTTTCTTTTCCAGTGTCCATTCGACAATAGTGTCAAAGATAGTTTCATCATTTCCTGGTCCGCCTTTCCAGCTGTAAACAAGCTTTTTAAAAGGAACAATCTCTAATATTTTGCAATGAAAAATTCCGTCAAGATTTAAACTTGGAATAGGATTGGTACGAAATGTAAACTGATGCCCCAAAAGAAGTTTAAAATCATTTGGCATAATCCATTGTGCAATTAATTCTGTCTCCGTAAGATACATCCATATTTCTTCGGGAGATTGGCTGTAAAACCATTTGTGGTTAATTTCTGTTTTCATAATTGAGTAACTTTAAGGTTACACAAATTTATATGTAACTTTTGAGTTACGCAAGTAAATTTAAATATTTTTTATAAAGGCTAGTCATTTTAAACTACTTAACTTGATTAGATGAAAACAAGAGAAGAATTGGACAACTTATTTGTTTTGCTTGAATATGTTAGAAAAAGATTGGTTCTTTTTTTTTAATGAATGATTTCTTGGAAAGAATGCGAAATGCAAAAAATAAGAAAAGTCCGCCACGAATTCACGAATTTTCTTAAATAAAATTCGTGAATTCGTGGCGGAAAAATATAGACAAAGACATTAGAAATCTTTATAATCTTTTTAATCTGTGGTGGAAAAAAAATCTAAAAAACCTTAGCAAACCCCAATCCATATTGCTTGCCATTGTAAAAAGGCATAATCATAGAGGTCGATTTATTCTCAGAAGATGATTTGAATAATTTTCTAGTGATATACGGATTAATCCAATAAGCGACTTTCGTACTCAAAATTCCGATTCCTGCTCCGGCAGCAACATCTGTTAGCCAATGACGGTTATTGTAAATTCTGAAAAGTCCAGTTCCTGTGGCAACAGCATAACCAGCAATTCCGTACCAAATAGATTTGTCTTTGTACTCCTGCCATAGAAACTCGGCTCCAGCAAAAGCTGTTGCAGTATGTCCAGAAGGGAAAGAATTGTTGGAACTTCCGTCAGGTCTTTCCTCATGTACAATCGATTTTAAACTCAAAACCGTTGTCGCCATAATAATGTATGAAGTTGCAAATATAACCGAACGGTCGCGCATATTATTTTTTCCTTTTACACCAAAAGCGTTCAGGACATAAACAGATGCAGCAGGAGCATATTGAGAGAAGTCATCAATTGTGATTTTCTCGTCTATATCTTCTGTAACTTCATTTCTTATTTGAGAATTGAAACTCAAAAGCTGGTCACTTCCTAAACCTATTACCCCATAACCAATCAAAATGGATGGAATAATTAATTGTTTGTAACTGAATTTTAAATGATTTGACGTACTGTCAATTTTTGTGATAGAATCATTTTGTTGCGCATTCGCAGAGCATAATCCGAATAAAAATAAAAGGAGAATCGTTTTTTGGAACATCTTTGATTGTTGTTATGTTTTGCAATATTAACGAATGTTGAAATTCTGTATTTTGTACTTAATTGAACCTTAAGTGAATATTAATTAATGCAACGCAAATAGCAATTTCAGTAATAAAGATATTATAATTTTTTAAATTTTGTAGGAATTATTTTTATTACAGCATCATCTTTTTTTTAAAACAACAAACAACAAACATTAAACATTAAACCTTCAGCGTAAACCAAAAAGTGCTTCCCAATCCTAAATTGCTTTCTACGCCAACGCTTCCGTTTTGAGCTTCAATAAATTCCTTACTGATGGCTAAACCTAATCCTGTTCCTGTTTTTTGACTTCCAGGAATCTGAAAATATTTATCAAAAACTTTGTCTTTATATCTGGCGTCAATTCCGAGTCCAGTATCCATAACCTGAAAAACCATCTGATCGTTTTCTTCTTTTAATTTAATGAGAATTGTGCTTTTTTCAGAAGAATAACGAATGGCATTTGATAAATAATTGATCAGAACCCAACCTGTTTTTTCGGCATCTGCTTTTACGTTTTTTAGATTTTCATTAGCATCAATAACCAATTGAATTTGTTTTTGGTCTGCTTGAACTTTTACAGCTTCTACGGCGTATTTCACAATTTCATGCGGATTGCTTTTTCCAATAGTCAATTGAATATTGCCAGTTTCCAATTGTGATAAATTGAGTAATTCGCCTGTAATCTTCAACAAACGCTGACTGTCGTCTTTAATGCTTTCTACCAATTGTTTCTGGTCGTCATTCATATCGCCTGTTTTGGCATTTTCAAGCAATTGAAGGCTTAATTTTATAGAGGCAATAGGCGTTTTTAATTCGTGCGAAACAGTAGCAATAAAATTGGTTTTGGCAAAATCCAGCTCCTTAAAAAGTGTAATATTTCGAAGGATAATTACATCGCCAATATTAATTTCTTTTTCTTCTCCCGTTGGCGTTATTGTGATATTATGAATTTCTTTTTCGAAATAACTTTCCTTTCCGTGAGCAAAAATTTTAAGAGGCTGTTTTTTCGGAGTTTCACTTTCTTTCAGAATTAAAGAACGAATTAAATCATTAGAAACAGCCAATTGAGACGATGGTTTCCCAATTATATCCTCAGATTTCAAGCCAATAATTTTTAGAGCTTCATCATTTAGAAACAGAACAATTCCTTCGTGATCCAAACCAATAATTGGATCGTTCATATTATTGATAAGGGTTTCCAATCTTTTTTTCTCAAAAAGAAGTTTATAGACATTGCTGTCATGATATTCTTCCAGCTTTTGTGCCATGGTGTTAAACGATTTGGCAAGATCTCCAAATTCGCTGTGACTTGTAAAATGAACACGTTCTGAATAATTTTTATTGGCAATTTCCTTAATACTCAGCGTTAATTCCTTAATCGGATTCGCAATATTGTTGGGCAGATTAACCAATAAATTAAAAGCTATTAAAAAGCACAAACTCCCAACAATCGCAATAGACAAGTTAGCCGTCTCTGCCGATTGTTTGGCAATATCGCTTTTCTGTTTTATGGCGTCGAGATTCAGTTTCATAATCGCAAAAATATCCTGACGAATTTGCGCTTTTACAGTTTCATTAGCAGTGCTTTTAGCTAAAAGAGCAAAGCTTTCTTTTAGTTTTTCGGTTGCTTGCTTTTCGCCTGGCTCTGTAATATTTCGGGTTTGCTTTTCGAGATTTTCCTCAAAATTCTGAATCGTTTTTTTCGAATCAGATTTCATTCCGTCCAGAGCAAGAATCATATTTCGCGAATATTCCAATGTATTGTAATTGGATTTCAGAATATTCTCGGTGTCCTGCTTAATCAAAAAAACAGAGTAAGCACTTACGAGAGAAAGAATGATGATCATTAGAAATAACAATCCAACACCCAGATTCAATTTGGTTTTAATTCTCATTTTATAAAAACATTTAATTTTTTTTGAACCATATAAGTGATATAAGGAAATTTAAGTACTTTTTTAACCGCAAAGACGCAAGGTTTTACGCAAAGGTCGCTAGAGTTTTTTGCTCGCAAAGTCACAAGGTCGCAAAGTTTTTTAATCTAATCTTTGCGTGCGTTGCGAAATCTTAGCGTCTTTGCGGTTAAACTTCAACGTCCCTAATTTAAATGAACTTATATCACTTATATGGTTTCAAAACCTTTAAGACAGTATAACAAGATCGACATTTGACAACGACAATTTATTTAGCAAATGCCTGAAAATTGTTGTAGACAAAATTACTTTAAATAAATTCAAATGCGGTTTCCCAATGCAGACAGTTGTAATTTGTTTTTCTTCTACAGTTGTCAAAATTGCATTGGCAATATTCGAATTCTCCGCTTTAATAACTTCGGCTCCCAATTGCACTGCGAGTTTAAAGTTATTAATTAAATGCCTTTGTTTGTCAAGGGCAATTCTGGTACTGCTTTCTTGTGGAGTTTCGACATATAAAACATACCAGCTTCCGTTGTAATAGCTTGCCAAACGGGCCGCTTTTCTAATTACTATTTTAGCCGTTTTATCGTTGCTGCTAATGCAAGCTAACAATTTTTCGTGTCGTAAAGCATGCAAATTCGGAACTTCGCTTTCCACTTTTCGAACTACCTGACTTGCCACTTCTTTCAAAGCCAATTCACGCAACTGCAGAATTTGTTCAGACTTGAAAAAGTTTTGCAAAGCCATCTGAATTTTATCTGCCGTGTAAATTTTTCCTTCTTTCAAACGGGCAATCAAATCTTCCGAAGTCAAATCGATATTCACTACCTCATCTGCCAAACGCAAAACATTATCTGGAATTCTTTCCTGAACGTCAATTCCTGTTATGCGTTTTACATCTTCATTTAGACTCTCAATATGCTGAATATTGACTGCAGAAATTACATTGATTCCTGCTTCCAGAATTTCCAGAACATCCTGCCAGCGTTTTTCGTTTTTGCTTCCCTCAACATTCGTATGCGCCAATTCATCAACGATAACCACTTCTGGTCTAAGGTTGATGATTGCTTGAACATCGAGTTCTTCGAGTTCTTTTCCTTTATAAAAAATGGTCCGTCGCGGAATAATGGGCAAACCAGACAATAACTCATGCGTTTCTTTCCGCATATGCGTTTCGATGTAACCAATTTTGACATCGATTCCGTTTTTCAATAACGAATGCGCTTCCTGAAGCATACGGAAAGTCTTGCCCACACCGGCGCTCATCCCAATATAGATCTTAAATTTCCCTTTTCGGGATTTCTGAATCAAATCCAGAAAGTGCTGTGCGTTATTTTCGTTTTCCATGTTTTTGAGAGTAAGAAGTTTTCTGTAAAATGTAAAATGACTGAATGTTACATTTCACATTTTACAGAAACCATTTCACATATTAGAAACTAATTGCCAAAGCTGTTGTTACAAAAGTATTTGTGTCTGTTGGCAGATTGTTTTTGGTAAAAATTTCATCTTTACTTGACAGATTTCTCGCTTCAATTCTAAACATAACATTATCAGTAATTAAGTAATCAAAGTTAGCTGAAAATCCGTAAGTTTTAAATCCGTTTGGAGTTTCTGTTGCGATAATTACACCTTTTTCATCACTGTAATATTCGCCTCGTGCTGCCAGCTGAATTTTATCTGTTGGTTTGTATTGCAGAATCAAAACAGGCGAAAACCAAGTATCGTATTTGTTACTGTTTTTAGCCGATTGCTGTGAACCAATATCAAAACCTGCCGTTAGATTCGTTTTCTCTGTTACTTTAAATTGTCCATAGAAATTATTAAAGTAACGCCATTTTTTGTCAATATCAGGCTGTTCATTTCCTACATACGTGCTCCAATTCAAAACCACTCTGTCCGTAGGTTTATACGTAACCTGTGTTCCAAAAGCCGGAGTTTGATTTCCCTCGATTTTCTGAATTCTCTGCCAGCCGTTCAAATACATCGCAGCCAAATACCATTTTCCAGAATCAGAAGTATAGCCAATTTTCACACCCGCTTCATAGTAAGGCGAATTTTCAGCCAGAATGCTTCGGGTTAAATTTGCGCAATCTTTTCCAATCGCACTTTCAAAACCAATATGCGATGGCATAATTCCTGCATCAATCCATAAATCATGTTTTTGTGAAATCTTCACACCAACATTCGCTTCATAAACATTTTTCAATAAATCCTGCTCAGCCGACATGTTATATTGAGCATAAGTTCCCGCCATCAAGGCAAAATTTCCTCGCACATTTCCCTTAGAATAATTCACTTTTGCCAAACCCAAATTCAGGTTCACCTCATTGCTTCGATTATAATTATAAAAAAAGTTTGGTCGAGTATGATTTTCCGGTTTCCCGAAATCGTAACTATAATAAACGTCTACATATCCAGAAAATGTAAACGGACTTTTAGACTCTTCTTGTGCATGTAAATTGCTAAAACCAAAAGCGATTAAAGCAGTAAGTAGTATTTTTTTCATATGTCATTGCGAGGAACGAAGCAATCGCCCTCTTAATTAAATTAATATTAGTAGATTTTTTAGGAGCTATTTCCCGCTATCCGTTTCAATCTTTTGTGCCGAACCCCGGCACAAAAGGATTTCCACTACTATCGGGGCTAGGGCATTTGGGGTAAAAAAGGCGTCTAGTATCCTAATAGGTTTCCAAAACCTTGTAGGTATTTAATTTTATAAAGTTTGGTTTTCGATTAAATTTTTCGCTACAGTTTGTCATTGCGAGGAACGAAGCAACCTCACTGGAACTTCCGTACAGTAAATAGCCAATCTTTATCGAGCTACTTGCGGAGATCCCTCGTTCCTCGGGATGACAAACCGTGTGGTTACTGTATTTCTAAAGAGAAGTCATACCTACAAGGTTTCGAAAACCTTGCAGGAGAAAAACTTAGAATCTCAGAACCTTAGCATCTTAGCGCTTTAGCGCAACGCATCAAGCGCCATATTCAACTCCAAAACATTCACAGTCTCAGGTCCAACAACAGCCGTGTTAATTTTAGATTCTACCAAAGCTTTTACTTTAGCTTCAGCTAAATTTCTTTCTTTAGCCACACGTTTTACCTGAACTAAAGCACCTTGCGGAGAAATATTCGGATCCAAACCGCTTCCTGAAGCTGTCACCATATCAGCTGGAATTTCAGCTTTTTTCAAGTAAGGATGAACAACAAGGAAAGTATCGATTCTCTTTTGAACCAAAGCTAAATACTCAGCATTGCTCGGACCTTTATTGCTTCCGGCACTTCCTGCAGCATTGTAATCAACTGCCGAAGGTCTTCCCCAGAAATAATTCGATTTATCGAACTTTTGTCCAATTTTTTGATATCCAACAACCTTTCCGTTAACAGAAAGTGTTTCTCCTTTTCCTTGATTGGGAGCCATTTGTGCGATTCCGTAAATCGCAAGAGGATAAATAACTGCGAATAAGATTAAAGTAACCGCAGTAAGTTTTATGAGTGAAAATATAGATTTCATTTTTTTTATTTTTAAGATTCTGAGTTGCTAAGTTTCTAAGTGGCTAAGAAAAAAACTTAGAATCTTAGCAGCTTAGTGTCTTAGTAACTTCTATTTACATAAATAGGGCAACAACTAAATCAATGACTTTGATTCCAATAAAAGGAACAATCAAACCGCCTAAACCATAAATCAATAGATTACGTTTTAAAATGGCGCTCGCTCCAATCGGACGATATTCAACACCTCTCAACGCCAGCGGAATCAGGATCGGAATGATAATCGCATTGAAAATTACAGCCGATAAAATAGCACTTTCAGGACTGTGTAAACGCATGATGTTCAAACCTTGCAATGCTGGAATCGCAGTAATAAAAAGGGCAGGAACAATCGCAAAATATTTAGCAACGTCATTCGCAATAGAGAAAGTGGTCAACGTTCCTCGAGTCATTAAAAGCTGTTTTCCAATTTCGACAATCTCGATTAGTTTTGTTGGGTCATTGTCCAAGTCAACCATGTTTCCAGCTTCTTTTGCTGCTTGCGTTCCGCTGTTCATGGCAACACCAACATTGGCTTGGGCAAGGGCAGGAGCATCATTTGTTCCGTCTCCCATCATCGCAACCAGACGACCTTCAGCTTGTTCTTTTCGGATGTAATTCATTTTATCTTCAGGCTTCGCTTCGGCAATAAAATCATCTACTCCCGCTTTTTCAGCAATAAACTTAGCCGTAAGCGGATTATCTCCCGTAACCATAACCGTTTTGATTCCCATTCTGCGTAAGCGTTCAAAACGTTCTTTCATTCCGGTTTTAATGATATCCTGCAATTCGATAACACCTTGAATTTCGTTATTTTTAATTACCACTAAAGGTGTTCCTCCGTTTGAAGAAATTGTGATTACCTGTTGCAAAGTATCTTCAGGAAAAACATTTCCAGCTTGTTCTGCAATTTTTTTAGCAGCATCTTGCGCACCTTTTCGAATGTTTGTTCCGTCTTTTAAAATTACACCTGAAGTTCTGGTTTCAGCAGTAAATTTGATAGTGTGTGAAATCTCAGAAGTCGTTTGTAAAAAGCTTGCCTTTGCTTCATTTTTTACATCTATCATTTCACTTAATTCTAAGATACTTTTCCCTTCTGGCGTATCATCGGCAAGCGAACTCAATACAGCAGATTTAACGAAATCTTCAAAAGAAATGCCTTTTGTTGGGTAAAAATTAGTTGCTTTTCTATTTCCTATGGTAATTGTTCCAGTTTTATCCAAAAGCAAAACGTCAATATCTCCTGCAGTTTCAACCGCTTTACCCGACTTTGTAATCACATTGGCACGCAAAGCTCTGTCCATTCCCGCAATTCCAATCGCAGAAAGCAAACCTCCAATTGTCGTTGGAATCAAACAAACGAATAATGCAATAAAAGCAGCAATAGTAATAGGAGCGTTGGCATAATCAGCAAAAGGTTTCAAGGTAACGCAGACAATCACGAAGATTAAGGTAAAAGCCGCTAACAAAATAGTCAAGGCAATTTCGTTTGGCGTTTTCTGACGGCTTGCACCTTCAACCAAAGCAATCATTTTATCCAAAAAGCTTTCGCCAGGTTCTGAAGTTACTTTTACTTTGATTTTATCAGACAACACTTTTGTTCCTCCTGTTACAGAAGATTTGTCTCCGCCTGCTTCACGAATTACAGGAGCACTTTCTCCCGTAATCGCACTTTCGTCGATTGTAGCAAGACCTTCGATAATTTCTCCGTCGGCAGCAATTAAATCGCCCGCTTCACAAATGAAAATATTGTCTTTTTTTAATTGAGAAGAACTAATGTTTCTGATTTCTCCATTTGGCAGAATCTGTCTTGCAGGAGTTTCTTCACGGGTTTTCCTTAAACTGTCAGCTTGTGCTTTTCCTCTGGCTTCGGCAATAGCTTCGGCGAAATTGGCAAACAAAAGCGTTACAAATAAAATTAGGAAAACAATTAAATTGTAAATAAAACTGCCCTGATCGGTTGCGCCCATTAAGATTGAAACGCAAACGGCAAACATAATGGCAGTTCCAATTTCTACGGTAAACATTACCGGATTTTTAATCATCATTTTTGGATTCAGCTTCACAAAAGACTGCAATAAAGCTTCTTTTACCTGTTTGCTTTCAAACAATGATGTGGATTTATTAGTTGTCATTTTCTTGTAAAAAGTTAAATGTTATTTGTTAAATGTTGTGCGATGCAAAAACATATAGCTTGTAGAACATAGCCAACGGTTTCAACCGTTGGAACACAACGTATGTTTTCAATCTTTGTCTCCAAGGTTTCAACCTTGGGCTATGTTTTAAATACGAACATTATTTTAGTGTAAAGTACTCAGCTAGTGGTCCCAATGCCAGCGCTGGAAAGAAAGATAAAGCAGCAACAATTGCGATTACAGCAAAAATCATGATTCCGAAAATCGTTGTATCCGTTTTTAAAGTTCCTGCACTTTCTGGAATGTATTTTTTATTGGCTAATAAACCAGCAATTGCCAAAGGTCCTATGATTGGAATGAAACGGCTTAACAATAAAACAATTCCTGTAGTGATATTCCAAAACGGATTATTATCGCCTAAACCTTCAAAACCAGAACCGTTGTTAGCAGCACTCGAAGTATATTCGTACAACATTTCAGAGAATCCGTGATTTCCAGGATTGTTTAACCAGCCCGTTGCATTTCCGCTGAACCAATACCCCATTGCAGTATCATGTGCAGCAAAATAAGAAGCTAAAGCGGTTCCTGCTAAAATCAATAAAGGATGAAGAATAGCAATAAAAGCAGCGATTTTGACTTCTCGAGCTTCGATTTTCTTTCCGAAAAACTCAGGGGTTCGACCTACCATTAAACCAGAAATAAATACAGCCAGAATAATGAAAATGTAAAAGTTAAGGTAACCTACACCGCATCCGCCATAAAAGGCATTGACCATCATAGCCAATAATTGCATAGCTCCTGAAACTGGCATCGAACTATCGTGCATACTGTTTACAGAACCTGTAGAAATCACTGTTGTGGCAATACTCCAGAAACCTGAAATGGCTGGACCAAAACGGACTTCTTTTCCTTCCATTGCTCCGTTTAACTGAGAAATTCCCATTTTTTCGATAGCGGGATTTCCACTTATTTCGCTTGACATTGTTGGAATTACCAAGAGTAAAAATCCAACTGTCATTACACCAAAAATGATATAGGAGAATCTTCGTTTTTTAAGGAAGAAGCCAAGCGCGAAAATCATTGCAAAAGGGACTATCATTTGTGCCCAAAGCTCAACAGCATTGGTAAAATAAGTAGGATTTTCTAGAGGATGCGCTGAGTTTGCTCCGAAAAATCCGCCACCGTTTGTACCAATATGTTTAATGGCAACAAAAGCAGCAGCTGGACCGCGAGAAACTTCAACATGATCGCCTTGTAAAGTAGTGATAGCATCTTTTCCTTCAAAAGTCATTGGAGTGCCGCTAAAAACTAAAGCAATAGCTACGATTGCTGAAAGTGGCAATAAAATACGAGTACAGCTTTTTACAAAATAGTTGTAGAAATTTCCCAGCTTATCAGTTGTTCTTTCGCGCATAGCGGTAAAAACCATTGCTGCAGCAGCGATTCCGACACCAGCCGAAACAAATTGTAAAAACATTAATACCATTTGTGATAGGTAAGAAACCCCACTTTCGCCTGAGTAATGCTGCAAGTCGCAATTGACTAAAAATGAAATGGCTGTATTAAAAGCCAAATCAGGCGACATGGATGGATTATTATCTGGATTTAGAGGTAAAGAACCCTGAAAAAGCAACACAAAAAAGCAGAGAAAGAACCAAAGCATATTGATGCTTAAAAGTGCTTTTAAATGCTGTTTCCAGTTCATTTCTTCAGCTGGATTGATACCGCTGATTTTAAAAATAATTTTTTCAAGCGGATTGAAAATTGGGTCAAGAAGCGTTTTGTCTCCTAAAAATACTTTAGCAATATATTTTCCGAAAGGAATCGCTAAAACAAAAGTTAGGAGAAAAATACCTATAACACCTAATAATTCTGTATTCATAATATTGTGAGTTGTTGATTGTAAAAAATGAAATGTGAAGTTGTGAAAAGTGAGATGTGATTTGTAAAATGAAAGACATCTAACATTTCACTTTTGACATTTCACACTTATTAGAATTTTTCAGGTTTAATTAATACATAAACCAAATACACGAAAACGGCAATTGAAACAATAAAGAGTGCAGTCATGATTTAGATTTTTTCAAAGAATTCAACAGATTTAAAACAAATCGCAAACAGCAAAACTGCCAGTGCGAGTAAAAGAATTGTGATCATAAAATTGTTTTTATTGTGAGATGTAAAATGTAAAATGTTATTTGTTAGATGATGTAATCTGAGTAAATGTGAAAAGTAAACGGAAAGACATTTTACATTTTACAGATTACATTTTTCATCATTAGACTCCAGAAGTATTAACTTGTTTGATATATTCTGCTTTAAGCGTTTGCGGGAAAAGATGTGAAATATTGCAGTGGCGCATTTCCATAAAAGATGAAACTGAAAAAACATATACGTTTGAAATAGCATTTTTAGTCTCGATACTTCCAGTAATAAATAACCGTTCAGCAAGCGCTAAACATTTTTTAGCTCGAACGATATTTCCAGAGATAATATTTTTTTTAGTGATCTCGGCAAAGCGTTCAGCTTGTTTGTAAATGGAATTAACTTGATTTTTCATGAGAAGGAATTTTTTATGTTCTTTCTCTTTATGCCAAAATATATTCCGAAAATGTTAAGTAGAGTGTAAAGTGTTGTAAAATAAGGAGTTGTTTTTTCGTGCCAAAAATCAGGCATAAAAAAAGCCTATCATTTTGATAAGCTTTTCTCGTTTTGATATGTTATTTTTAAAGTAGGAAGCTCCAGCGGAGCGACACCCACATTTTTAATATGTCGCTCCGCTGGAGCTTTTTTCTATGGGAATATATTATTTCTATAAATATTTCGCTCCTCCAGAGCTTTTCAAATCGAATTAAAAATTGATTTTGAAATTTGATATTGAAATTGCCATTGGAATTTGGAATTTAAAAAATTTGGAATTTATCCTATTGAATCCCATATTCCTCAATCTTTCTATACAAAGTCGCAATCCCAATTTCCAACAATCTCGCCGTTTCAGCTTTATTTCCTTTAGTATAATTTAAAACCTTTTGAATGTGCAATTTCTCAATACTTTGCATAGAAAAAGCCGACATTGGTTTGTTGGTTTTCTCTGTTTGATGCTGGATTTCATATGGCAGAATATCAGAAGTCAAAGTATCGCCATTGCTTAAAATAACCGATCTCTCGATAACATTTTTGAGTTCGCGGATGTTTCCCGGCCAAGAATAATTTTCTAATTTCTCGAGAAAATCAGCAGCCGTATGTAAAGTCTTTTTATTCGTTTTTTCAGAAAACTGTTTCACATAATAATTAGCCAGCAACGGAATATCTTTAGCTCTTTCGCGAAGTGAAGGAAGTTTGATTTCGAAAATATTCAAACGGAAATACAAATCAGAACGGAAACGATGTGCTTCGCTTTCTTCCTTTAAGTCACGATTCGTGGCTGCAATTAATCTGAAATTTGATTTTTTAGGACTTGTGTCTCCAACAGGAATATATTCGCTGGTTTCTAAAACACGTAATAATTTTGCCTGAAGATCAATTGGCATCTCACCAATTTCATCCAAGAATAAAGTCCCGCCATTTGCTTCTTCAATAAAGCCTTTTTTATCTTTCAAAGCTCCAGTAAAAGCACCTTGTTTATGGCCGAAAAGTTCACTTTCTAAAATTTCCTTACTGAAAGTACTGCAATTTAAAGCCACAAAAGATTTTCCTGCACGATTGCTGTTTTCATGAATTGCCTGTGCAAAAACCTCTTTTCCAGTTCCCGTCTCGCCAGTCAATAAAACAGTAGAATCGGTTTTGGCTACTTTTTGGGCAAGATCAATAACCTGTTCAATTCCTTTTGATTTTCCAATTATGGTATTAAAGGAATATTTATCGCCAATACGTTTTTCAAGCTGTTTTACTTTTTTCTGCAAATGCACTTTTTCGACCGCTTTATAAAGGAGCGGAATAATCTTGTCGTTATCATCGCCTTTTACAATATAATCGAAAGCGCCATTTTTCATCGCCTGAACACCGTCTGGAATATTTCCGAAAGCTGTTAGCAGAATAACTTCTGCCAAAGGAAAACTGCTTTTTATGTTTTGCACAAAATCAACACCGTTTCCATCGGGAAGTTTTACATCACATAAAACAACATCAATATCCGTTTGCTCCAGTTTTTTAAAACCAGATTTTAAATCTTTCGCCTCAAAAACTTCAAATCCTTCCGATTTAATAATACGAACCAGCAGACTTCTCAGTTTTTCTTCGTCGTCTATAATTAAAATTTTGTGTGTCATTTGCAGAGATGCTAAACCAAATTTTGGTATTTGATTACAAATTTAGGGTTAAAATTGGTTTGCTTTTTTGATTCAGGAAAATTATTTAGAAAAGAATCTGTGGCCGGAAAAAATAAACACATAGAGGCATAGATTTTTCTATTCTCAAAAGGCGTTTCACTTGCATTAATACACATAGCAATCTATGTGTTAGAAACGAGTTTCTTTTGGTTTTCTTTGAGGTAAAGTAAAATCTATGCCTCTATGTGTTTAAAAAATTAGGAGCAACGAGAAATCCTTAATCAATCTCTTTCTCGTTGTCCTTTATAAAAGTGTCAATATTCAGTAAATAAGGATCAATTACAATGCGTTGAGGTTTGTTTTTGATTTTAATTTTACCCTCAATTGTATTGTTTTGAATTGGAAAAGTATAACAAGATAGCTTTCCATTTTCATCATAAATTCCGATATCAATTGTTGAATCGTTGGCAATTTGTTTGCGAACTCCTGTAGTATTTTCTAGATATTTTTTAGAATCGGCTTTAAAAGAAACTTCATAAAAACCATTCTTTTTGGCACTTTCAACTTCAGAAATTTTAGAAGAATAAGTAATAATCTTTTTAAACATTTCATCCAATTTAGGTTGAAGTTTTGAATCAGTAACCAAATAAATCTCTTTCAGTAAATCTGCAGAATCTGGAATTGGATTTGGATATTTATAATGATTTAAGAAATTATGCAAAGCTAGATTTATCTTTTCTTCTCCAATTAGCATTCGTAATTGATGCATAATGAGCATTCCTTTGTCATAAGGCAAATGCGGCGTTTCATAATTCGTTTTATATAATGGAGTTTCGGGTTCGTAACTTCGGCTACTCAAATACAAATCCAGATGAATCTTTAAAGTTTCCAATGCTTTTTCCAAACCATGTTCTTTTTCATACAACATCAATTCGGTGTATTGCGCGAGAGTTTCAGTCAAAATCCAGCTTCCTTCTTTTTGTTCCGGACTAATTTGTGAATTTCCCCACCATTCGTGCGACAATTCGTGAGCTGTTAATTGATTGATGATATCTTCTTTATCTCGATTATTCAAGTTGCTGTAAAACCCAAAATTCTCTTTCATAAAAACCGTCGACGGATACGAAGTTGCGGCAAATCCATCCGCGAAAGCAGAAACTTCGGCATAGCGGATAGTTTTGTACGGATATTTCCCAAAGTTGTTTTGGCAATAATCCAAGGTATTTTTTAGATCCTGAATTAGTTTGGCAACATTTCTAGAATGCCTTTTGTCATAATAAACTTCGATTGAAATTCCTTTATAATTCGTTTTTTGAATTTCATATTCGGCAGAAGAAAAAGCAAATCGAAACGGAATCTTTCCATTAGATTGATAATGAAAATAATTGCGGTTGTCTTTTTCCCAACTTCCTATTAAATCTCCAATTCCAATTGCGGTTTGATTTTTAGAAGTCGAAACCACAACATCATAATTAATGAAATCATATACTGTTTTCGATTTTTCTTCGAGTTTTTTAAGAGGCGGTTGTGGTTTTAAATGTCTTTTTGTACGTTCTTTTTTACTGCTGATTTCATTAGAATCTTGATAACCAAAAGTTGGAAAGTAACGGCTTATTCGCATAAACGAACCATTTTTAATAATCGAATTAAAAGCAGTATGACCTTTAAATGGCGACCAAGTTGAGGTAAAAGCAAAACTCATTTTCATTTTTTGCTGTGGTTGCAAAGGCTTTTCCAATCGGTACCAATAATGCTGAAATTGAGAAACATCATCGAGATTTTTGGCGTTTTCAATCTCAACAGAAGTCAGTTTCGAATTTCGATCTATATATAGGAGTAAACTATCAATTGGTTTTTCCGAATTATTGATCAATTCATAACTGCCTTTCACTTCATAACGATTTTCTTCAGGAAACAAATCGACTTTACTTTTTACCGCAATAATCGTTGGCTGGTCAAGATTCGCATATTTTTTAAACTGCTTTTCGTATTGCTCGCTCCAATTGTTCTGATCATCTTTGGTTAAATATGGATATTCAATATTGGTTTTATAAAAAAGAAAACTTCCAAAACCAATGAAAAGAATACTTCCGAAAGCAAAAATTGTTTTCTGAATAGCATTAAATGAATTTCTGTGAATGGTTTTTAGAATAGTCGAATTTCGTTTCCATAAAATTCCAGTCAAAGTTAGAAGCATCAAAGCCAGACCAAAATTGTACCACATCGAAATATGAAACGGAAAAGTATAACTTCCAAAACCATTCAAATCAAAATATTCTCTTTTAAAAGAATCTCCAAATCTAAATAATGGATGTGAAATTCCCAATTGTTCTCCAATTCCGGTACAAAACAAAAGCACAATAAATGCAGAAATGGCCAATCCTAAATATTTGTTTTTAATGAAAGTCTGAATGGCAATCACCAAAATCGAAATCAGAAACAACGGAAATCCAATATAATAAAACATTGAAAGGTAAAGTCCAGCTTCAATTGGAGCGTTTGCGTGTATGATTTGAAAGCCAATTCCAATCAAAATACTGATTCCAATTAAGAGAAGCGGAATCATAAAAAGTGCCGTCAATTTTGAAATCAAAACTATAAATTGAGAATATGGTGCTGTATTTTCGAGCATTTCAAATCTGGAATTTTCGCTTCGATTCAATAATTCACTACTATAAAAAAGAGTAATCAGAATTAAAATAAAGGGCAAACGATCCATTATTGTTGAAATCATCAAAGCCGTATTGGTAATATTTTCTGCCAATCTGATTCCACCGTCAATTTCATCTGAAATCTCTACCATTAATATTCCAGAAAATAAAATTGCAATCAGTAAAAACGGAATTCCTTTTAAAACCAAATAAATATCCATTTTCAAATTGCTTTTAAAAACCGCCCAATTATGTTTTGAGGTTTTAAATTGCTGTTCTGGAATTGCGGTAGAAAATAGTTGTGTCTCTTTTATACCGATTTTAACCGACTTTACCTTTTTAGTTTTTGTTTTTCGGAATGAAAACAATTTATAGGAAACAAAAATCAGAAGGAAAGAAACGCAAATCCAGACAATTCGATTGAATAAAAAGTTGCCTGAAAGCGAAAGTAATTGGGTGTTTTTTTCAATGGATGTCCAATATCTCGTTTGTTCTAAAAATGCAGCCAACCCAAACGGATCTATTTTTGCGGCCAAAGACATCGCTTTCGCGGAAGACGGAGAAGCATTTGCAAATAAAGGCGAATTAGAAAAAATAGAACCTGCTATATATAATAGGTAGATGAATAAGCCGCCAACATAAATAAAAAGTTTGCTTCGCGTAAGCCAAGCCAGCGTTGCAAGAATCGAAAGACATAATAGAATATTGGGAATAACGATTACGAAATAAGGCCAGAGGTAATTTAAAACTTCAAAAGGACCAATTTCGCTTTTCGGAATCCATGACATTTGATGTCCGATAATCATTCCGATGATAAACATTCCAAAAGAAGAAACTGCAATCACAAAAGCAGTTATAAACTTGCTTCCCAAAAAATGAAATTTAGAAATAGGAGTAGAGAAGAGGATCGCATCAAACTTGGTTTCATATTCTTTAAAAAAATGCTGTGCGACTTGAAGTGTGATCGAAAAGATCGTGATCAGCGATAGCAAACCTATCGCATAAGTCAAAGTAAATGGACTATTTTTATAAGCGCCCGAAAACGAAAAGTTCGCAAAAGCACTCACAAGAAAGCCAAGAATCAGATATATAATATAGGTAGCATAAAAAGTCCAGTTTCTGGTATTGTTATGCCATTCAAATTGAATTAATTTCGAAAACATAACATTATTTTTTAAGTTGATTTTGAGATAAAATATTGAAATAAACATCGCTCAAATCTGGATAACTCAATTCAAAACCAGAATCAGGCTTTTGATCAGAGAAAACATGAATATTGATTTTTCCAGAATTCAAATGCGACGAAATAATATTAAAATGTTTCTGATGCTCTCTCAGTTTATTTTTATGAATGGCTTTCGTCCAGATTTTGCCTTTTAAAGAATCAACCGCTTCATTTGGATTTCCTTCCAAAAGTAACTTTCCGTTACAAATAATCGCCATTTTGGTACACAGATCGCGGACATCTTCGACAATATGCGTGGACAAAACCACGATAATGCTTTCGCTAATTTCACTTAAAAGATTGTTGAAACGATTTCTTTCCTCAGGATCAAGTCCTGCAGTCGGTTCATCAACAATGATAATCTTCGGATTTCCTAGCAAAGCTTGAGCAATTCCAAAACGCTGACGCATTCCTCCCGAAAAAGAATGCACCGCTTTGTCTTTGTGCTGTAGTAAATTGGTTTGCTGCAGTAAATACAAAATCTGTTCCTGTCGTTCTTTTGTATTGACAATTCCCTTCAAAACTGCCAAATGATCCAATAAACGATAAGCGGAAATCTTTGGATAAACGCCAAATTCCTGCGGAAGATATCCGAGATTTTCTCTAATAAACATTGGATTTTCGAGAATGTTGATTCCGTTAAACTCGATAATTCCAGAAGTTGGTTCCTGCAAAGCAGCAATGGTTCGCATTAAAGTCGATTTTCCAGCACCATTCGGACCTAATAAACCAAACATTCCGTTTGTAATGTCAAGCGATAAATGGTCAATCGCCTGCGTGCCGTTCTCATACGTTTTGCTGAGATTTTTGATTGATAAACTGTTCATTTTTTGATTGATTTTTGATGATTTATAAATGAGATTTGAAAATTTTAGGCAATAGAATGCCTGTCGGCCTCAAAAAGCCGATTTTTAGATTCAGAAAATTTAATTTAAAAGAAAGCTACTCGCTTACATATTCTAAAATATCACCGGGCTGGCAATCCAGGATTTTACAAATGGCTTCGAGCGTATCAAATCGAATACCTTTTGCTTTTCCCGTTTTTAGAATCGATAAATTAGCAGGCGTTATATCTAATTTCTCTGCCAATTCTTTACTCTGCATCTTGCGTTTGGCAAGCATTACATCAACATTTACAATTATTGGCATAGCTATATAAATAAGTCTTGTTCGTTCTGAAGGTTTAAACCTTGTTTAAAAATGGCTGCTAGAAAATAAGCAAAAGCGCCAAGCATTCCGTGCAATATGATAAAAAGTGCCACTTCATTATCTAAAGGAACAAAGAAGAAAGCAAATAGTATCACGATACTCGGAATAAATAAATTCGATAAATAAAAACGTTTTAAGTGTAGAACTCCATTTTGAGTAAACAATTTCGGCTGAAAGAAAACTTTAAAAACATTACTGCTCAATAAAAAGAAAAGTCCATAAAGACTCAGCGGAGCCAGAAAGTCAAAAAGAATATACGGCAGATTATAATCTCCAAGCATAACAGGATGCGAGGTAAAAGGATAACAAACCTGAAAATATTTGCCATTATCCTTAAAAGTCAAAAACAGACCCGTTATTAAAGCAAAAACCGAATAAGCAGCCAGAAAAAAGTAGACGGCTGATAAAATTCGGGTGAAATAAAATAATATTCTCGAAACAATGTGAGTGGTCTTCATACACGGAAAATTAAATTTGATATTGCAAATGTATAATTAATTATTGTAAAACAATAATTAATTATTAAAAAATAGATATTTAGAACGACTAGAGAATATTATAATTCTATTAACATTAGAAAACAAAAGGCATTCGCATAAATGGCTTAATTTTGCATTTTAGCCTTAATTTATATGAAAAACCCAATTTCAGTCTCAATATTAGAGCTTGCAATTATCACCCAAGATAGTAATGCAACAGAAACATTTCAAAAAACAAAAGACATAGCCCAATTAGCAGATAAACTCGGATACAAGAGAATCTGGCTGGCAGAACACCATAATATGGCACACGTTGCCAGTACAGCAACGGTGATTTTGATAGGATATGTGGCAAGTCAAACCGAAAATATCCGTGTAGGCTCTGGCGGAATCATGCTTCCGAATCATTCACCTTTAGTAGTGGCAGAGCAATTTGGAACTTTAGAAACGCTTTATCCTAACCGAATCGATTTAGGTTTAGGAAGAGCGCCAGGAACAGATCAGCCAACTGCCGAAGCAATTCGAAAAGACTTTTTTGAGCAAGCACAACGATTTCCACAGAATGTAAGCAAACTTCAAGAATACTTTTCATCTGAAAATGCAACAGGAAAAGTTCGTGCATTTCCAGCTGAAGGTCTAAATGTGCCAATCTGGATTTTGGGATCAAGTATGGACAGTGCGGCTCTGGCGGCGGCTTATGGATTGCCTTATGCTTTCGCTGGACACTTTGCGCCAAAGCTGATGATCCAAGCATTCGAATTTTACAGAGAAAATTTTCAGCCATCAGAATATCTGGATAAACCAAAAACAATGGCTTGTCTAAATATCATTGCTGCCGATACAAACGAAGAAGCAGAATTGCTTTCAACAAGTTTGTATCAAATGTTTCTAAACTTAATTAGAAACGACCGCAAAGGATTACAGCCACCAGTTCCATCATTAGATGATATCATGAACGAAGCAGAACGTTTCCATGTAAACCAAATGACAGCAGGAACCTTTACAGGAAACAAAGAACAATTAGTAACCGATTTAAGAAAGTTCATAGACTACGCAAGAATCGACGAACTAATGGTAACAAGTCCAATCTTCGATCACAAAGCAAAACTAAAAAGCATCGAAATTACCAAAGAAGTAATAGACGCTTTAAATCAATAATACATATTATATATAGTATAGTTTTACTCTAAGTATATATAAGAGTAATTCTCATTTCAAACCCGACGGTTTTCCAAAACCAGTCGGGTTTGTTTTTTTTCTACATATATATAAGTGTAGAATGCGAGGTTTAAGAATAGCGAAGCAGAATTTAGTTTTAGTCGCCATGAAACCCGACAGGTTTTCAAAACCTGTCGGGTTTGCTTATATATAATAATATGTAA